>JAWMQP010000001.1:0-1260803 GCA_033283335.1 Cellvibrionaceae bacterium WSDTSA12
CGCTGGATCACGAAACCAACGGCCAGCTGGACGTGGTGGTCAATGTTGACGATGCGACGGTGGGCAGCACGCCGGATGACACGGCGGCGTTGTCGATCAGCGTCAGCGACGTTAACGAAGCGCCGACGGTTGCGCTGAGCAATACCACCACGAGCGTGGCGGAAGACCTGGATACGAGCAGCAGCGTGAAGGTCGCGGACATCACCGTGAGCGACGATGCGCTGGGCACCAATGATCTGACGCTGACAGGCGCGGATGCTTCCAAGTTCGAGATCGTCGATAACGGCGGCAACCTGGAGTTGCACCTGAAAGCGGGTGAGACGCTGGATCACGAAACCAACGGCCAGCTGGACGTGGTGGTCAATGTTGACGATGCGACGGTGGGCAGCACGCCGGATGACACGGCGGCGTTGTCGATCAGCGTCAGCGACGTTAACGAAGCGCCGACTACAACCGACGCCATAGTATCAACGAATGAAGACGAACCTTATATCTTCAACACCACCGACTTTAATTTTTCCGATCAAGACTCAGGCGATAGTCTGCAATCAATAACAATCACAACCTTGCCTGGTTCCGGTGAATTGCAATTCTACGACGGTACCTCATGGAACGCGGTAGTCGCAGGGTCAGTGTTCACCGTAAGTCAGTTGGAGGCCTCAAATCTACGTTATCAGCCGGAAGTAAATGCGCCTACAGGGGATGGTGACGGCAGTGCGGCGTCAAGTTTCGGTTACAGTGTTTCAGATGGGACGTTCGATAGTGCTTCGGTCAACATGCAAATTGATGTCACTCCAGTCGCTGATACGCCCAATTTGACCATTGGTACTCTGATTGTTGGGGGGCAAACCGGTCAGGACGACAGTTATACTCCTCCGTCGGGTGACGGTCTGCAATTGACCGTTTACAGTAATTTGCCAACCATATGGTGGGAAAAAAATAATTTCTATGATGCAAGCGGACTTGAGCAAGAGTTGTCCGGGCATACTCCCAGTTCAACTTCTGTTGTGTCCAATTTAGGAGCAGGTGATTCTGCCGCAGAGTCAGTAAATGTCCCAGAAAACAGCGCGCTGTTTCTCGAAGGCCTTATCTATTTAGAGGCGGGCCATGAATACACCTTTAGTGGATACCAAGATGACACCTTCCATTTGGAAGTGGGAGGCGTTGAACTTGAATCACAGGATTATAATAGCTGGGGTGAGTATGAATCTGTTCCCTTTATACCGCTTGAATCTGGTTATTACACGCTTGAAGTATATGCATACAATGGAGAGGGAGAGGGCAAGGTCAGTCTTCTGGTGTCTGATGGTGAGGGTTCGCCGCAAGATCTCTCTGCGTATGCTACCTATTCAGATCTTAATGCGGTAGAGGCGGCCGGGGGGCAGCACAGTGCGTATGAAGACAATGCTGGAGACGGTGGCTATTATCCAGTGCGCTTGGCAGAAGGTATTGAAGGTGCGCCAATACATCTACCTGATATTAATGCATCGCTGAATGATATAGATGGATCTGAGAGTCTGATTGTTAGTATTTCCAATATTCCGGTTGGTGCTGTGTTGTCAGATGGGGTAAACAGTTTTACTGCGACTGTAGATAATTCAACAGTTGTTGTCACAGATTGGTCACTGACAGATCTTACTGTTACAGCCTATATTGACTCCGTCACAGATACTTTCAATTTGACTGTGTCAGCTGTAGCTAAAGAGTTGGCGAATGGTTCAAGTGCTGTAACTACTGACGACATTGTGGTGACTGTGAATGAAGCTGCGATTAGTCGGTCCCCAGACAGTGCTGATCAGCTAGTGACGATACTTGAAGATCAAAATTATACCTTCAACGTGGCTGACTTTGGTTTTAGTGACCAGGATGGTGATAATTTTATCAGCGTGATTGTGACAGAGCCTCAGTCAGGTACTTTGTACTTAAACGGGATTGCAATAACCTCTGAGACCACCGTGTCAGTTACTGAAATCAATTCTGGTTACCTGGTGTATCAGCCTGAGGCGGACGTTAGTGTTGTGCCAGACAGCAATTTTACATTCAGAGTCGTGGATGATGGCTCTACCGTCGGAGGAGGTCAAGTTCAGTCATCCGACTATACCATGATGATTGATATTCAACCGGTTGCAGACCTTATACCAGCTGAAGATGTCTCAGTGGTAATTGGCGATCCTGTAGCATCAGAATTGAATCTTGCTGGAACAGATGGCAGTACGCTTGAGAATAAGAGTGAGTACGGCTTTCCCAATGGGTTTACGTTGACGACAGTGGGGGGTGGAAGTTTTAGCTACAATTCAGGTAATGGGCTGGGAGTGGAGACCCCGGGAGACTCCAGTTTCCGTATTGAGTCGGAAGAAGAAATTCAAATTGCATTTCCCACAGGAATGCAATTGATTTCTATGCAACTGAAGAATGTAGCTGATGACACGCCTCGGATCACTTCAAAACTCGATGTGTCGGAATTGGGGGCTGGATCATTGACTGGGAAGGTCTATACGGAAACGAATGAAGTAATTTCGACATCAAATCTTAAAGTTACAGTCGTTTTTGAAGTGCAAAACGGCTCTGAAAAAGAAGAAATTAAAAGGGAGGCAGTTATCGATGTTGCTAATGGTACCTGGGAGGTTGATTACAGCGATATTGATATGAGTAGCGTCGTTGATGCATGGGTAGTATCCCTAATTGATGGGGATTTGATTAGTAATGGCGGCGATACCGTAAACCTTAGTTATGGAGTTGATATTACCTCAATAACCTTTGGTGGCGACTCAGACGATACGTTTTCAAGTAAGAAGGTGAATAACGGCTACCAAATTTCCTACGTGTCTGTCAATGTCAGTGAAACAGGTGCAGACACCTGGACTTACCCAATTGATATCTACGCTGCGATACGGGATCAGGTGGGGGAGCCGGAAAGTATAACGGAATTGTTGTTGAGTGGTTTTCCTGACACAGTGCTGTCACTGACTGTAGTTGATGCCAGTGGGAGTTATACGGAAGTAACACCTGACGAAAATGGACGCTATGATCTCAGTGTGTTTGCTGATTTGCTGGTGACTGATACTTCATCGCAAGGTACAGATAAAATCTACTTAATCACTTCTGAAACGTTGCCATCAGGCTACAGCCCGAACTTAGAATTAACTGTCACTGACGGTGATAGCCAGGCGAAAACTGTTGTTGGCGGTACAGAAGGATCAACGTTCTTTGGGACAGATGAAAGTGACTGGATGGATGGTGGAGAAGGCCATGATACTATCCTGGCAGGTGAAGGAAATGATGTTATCTATGGAGGTAAAGGCTCAGATTTCCTATCGGGTGAAGACGGCACTGACACCTTCGCATGGCGTGTAGAAGACCCTGGTGCAGTAGACACTGTACTGGATTTTACTACTGGGAGCGGTGGCGATGTTCTGGACTTTACTGACTTGCTGCAGGGCGAAGAGGCAACGGCAGAATCCCTGGACAACTACCTGACATTCAGTAATGACGGCACCAACACCACCATAAGTATCGATGTGGATGGTGATGGCGTTGGCACTGATCAGCAGGTGGTTCTGGAAAGTGTGGTGTTGTCAGGAACTGACCAGGAGATTCTCCTGCAATTGCTCAACAATGGTAACTTGGTTGTTGATAATAGCTGATAGTAACTGGCCCGCAGTGGCCAGTTACCAATTTTCGGTTGATGTTGAGTGATTGATATTAGGTAATCGGAGTGGAAAAAAGCTCCACCAACCGATCATCCACCCAACTCTGCATTTTGTAATTTTTCAAAAACGCACAGTGCGAACCATAGCGGGTCACTTCCAGCGAGAGGTGTTCCGTCAAGGGTTCGCGCGGTAGCATTTGTGCCCGCACAATGGGGTCATCCTCGCTGGTAATAATGGTGGTGGGAACTGGCAATTGGCTCAAACGGCCTTCGCGAAGATGATAAGCGTCAAAATAGCTGTCTGTATCCCGGTAGGGGGTGTAACCCGGGATAAAAAACTCATTCATTTCCTTCAGGGTTTTGACCCGTTTCAGTTGTGACTGGTAGGTGTATTCCGGGTGGTGTTGGGTTTTTTTCAGTAGCGACTGTTTCCATTTGTGGACGAAATAGCGTTCATAAGGGCCCTGGCTCAGGGCCTTCATGGTGTCCTGGGGGCAAATCACTGGGCACACGGCCACCGCCCGATCAATGCGATAGTCATTTTGAGTTTGGGCGATGGTCGTGCGCAGGGTGAAATTGCCACCCAGGGAAAAGCCTGCCAGGAAGTAGTGCTCATGGGGATAGCGTTGCTGTAAATCTTCCAGGGCGCCGGTGATATCCGTCAATCGTGTGGAATTGAACAATTCTTTGTTCAGGTGGTGGCTGTTGCCATGGTCGCGGAAATTAAGCCTGAAGATGGCGTGACCTTGCTCATACAGAGCCTGTGCGGCAGAGAGCATGTAGGCGGAATCGCTGCTGCCTTCCCAGCCGTGCAGGAGAATCACCAGTGATTTTGCCTTGGCTTGTGGTGTGTAGAAACCTTGCAGACGGGCCCGGTGATGACTGTCCAGAATGATTTCCTGTGAAGCTCGCTGCAAGGCCAGGGTTCGTCGTTGTACCATCCATTTTCTCAGGCCCGCACTGGAGACCAGATTTTGGACGTGGGCATTGCGTAAGCCACGTGGTGGTGTGAAGCTGGGCTCTGTCTTAGGTACTGGCTTAGGTACTGGCTTGAGAACAGGTTTGGGAGTTGATTCGGTCATTAGGCTGGGGATGGGTCGTCCGGTTTTAGTGAGCTGTGTTACTCTAACTGGAGTGAGGTCCAAAGAACAGGGGGAGGGAGAAAGTGTCCAATTTGAGACGCAAAGCAGTATTGGTAAAGTCTATGGCGATCACGCTGTCAATGGCTATATTGGCACTATTTGCCGGAGCTTTGCTCGCAGATTCTACTGCTTCTGGCCAGGACGGTCCCATGATTCGTGGAGAATGGCAGCAAGGTGCGGTGCTGGTTGGGCAAATACCTTCAGGTCATACATTGTTTTTTCTGGACCGAGAGGTACCTGTCAGTGAGGATGGGTATTTTGTGCTGGGTCTGGGGCGAGACTTTCCTGATGAGGCGCACCTGAAGGTCGTTGACGGGCAGGGTAGGGAGGCCGTTTATACCTATCCCGTCGATCAACGGGAGTATCAAATTCAGCGCGTCGAAGGTGTGCCGTCTCGCACGGTCAATCCTGACCCTGAGCACCTGGCCCGTATTCGTGATGAAGCTGCCCAGGCCAGAGCTGCCCGCAAGATAATCAGTCCGTTGCAGGCCTACCGGCAATCGTTTCAATGGCCGTTGCTGGGTCCGGTTACTGGTGTGTACGGCAGCCAGCGGTACTACAATGGCGAGCCTCGACGCCCTCATTTTGGTGTCGACGTGGCAGCGCCCACGGGCACACCGATAGTGGCTCCAGTGGATGGTGTGGTAACTCTGGCGCATAAGGAAATGTTCTTCTCAGGTGGCACGTTGATTGTGGATCATGGCCAGGGGTTATCCTCTTCATTCATCCATTTAAGCAAGATCTTGGTCAAGGTGGGCGATAGGGTTAAACAGGGTGACATTATCGCTGAGGTCGGCGCGACAGGTCGGGTAACCGGACCGCATTTGGACTGGCGTATGAACTGGTTCGATCAACGGGTTGATCCGGCGTTGCTGGTACCTCCTATGGAGGAGGCGTTGAGCAGCTCCAAAAACCAGGTCCAATGACAAGTCACAGGGTCCAATGACAAGTCACAGGCAGTTGAGTAAGATAATCACCCCGTCCAGGCGGGATGTATTTCAGGCAAGCAGCGAAAGTTTCCAACAGGAAAGTTTCCAACAGGTAGAGAGTTTCTGTCAGATAGAATGATTCTGGCAATTAGAACGATACCGGCAGATAGACAGTTTTAAGGTAGTGGATATGATTGATAAAAAGTTATTGAGTTTGCTGGTTTGCCCGGTCAGTAAAGCACCGCTGGAGTACGATAGGGAAAAACAGGAGCTGGTCTGTTGGGCCAGTGGTTTGGCGTACCCAATTCGTGATGGTATACCCGTTATGCTTGAAGGCGAGGCCCGTCAACTTACTCTGGAAGAGAAAGAAGCACACGAATCCAAATAAAGTTAGAACTGATAGCGAGTTTAAGCTTATAAAGGAACCAAATTCATGGCAGAAGAGTCCATTTTTACCCGAATTATCAACGGTGAAATTCCCGCCGAAAAAGTGTATGAAGACGATACCTGCATCTGCATTAAGGATATCGCCCCGAAAGCACCGGTACATTTGTTACTTATTCCTCGCAAACCTATCCCGCGACTGGTGGATGCAACCCCGGAAGACCAGGCATTGTTGGGGCAATTGATGCTCAAGGCCGGAGAAATCGCGCGTGAGCAGGGCGTCGGTGATGCCTTTCGGTTAATTGTCAACAATGGTGCCGAGGCCGGCCAAACGGTCTTTCATCTGCATTTGCACATTCTGGGCGGCAAAGCCTTTTCAGAAGCTGCCCTCGGCTTCTAATTCGTCTATTCCAGTCTATTCCCACGAACCCTTGTCAGATCTGGGTTCGTGCCCCCCCTTATACGATCCTCAGAACTCAAGCGGTTGCTAGGCTTTTGGTCATTGATCAACGGTATGTCTAGCCTGGCCGGCTTATCGTCTCCTACACTTTTTAGGTGTGGTTTTTTGTGGCCAAGTTTGCGCTGGTTGGTGAATTTGATGCCAAGTGGTTGTCAGAATAAACAGAAAATTATTAATAACTGATTTGCTTATAGATTCAGTCACAAAATCGTCAAGCTTCTCTCCGTACAATGACCCCTTATTAATAACAATCTGATCTGAAATCGCTTTATGACGGCTGCAACTTATGCTCGCCGGCAAGGGAAAGCCTGGTTAGTAAAACGGCTATTGATGGCCTATCAACCGAATTCTATTCACCTTTTGTTGGCCGTGTTTATGGTCGTTGTAGTCCTGGTGAGCGCTCGCTGGACAACAGTTTCCTACTGGCTCAACAGCCTGACTCATTCTGTACCTGCTAACTCCCTGAGCCTTGGGCTGGAGGAATATCAGTTGTTGGGTGAGCCAGTACAGCTGGAAATAATGAGCCACAACGCTTCCGGCCTGACCTATAACCCAGACACCGATACCCTGTTCGCGATTGCCAACAACCCCACTTACATTGTTGAACTCACCAAGTTGGGCGAAGAGCTGCGAAAAATTCCGCTTGCTGGCTTCGACGATACCGAGGGGCTTGTGTATTTGGGCGATAGCCGTTTCGCCCTGGTGGAAGAGGATAGACGCACCGTTGTGACGGTCACTATTGATGATGGAACTCAGAAATTACAGCGGGCCGAGGGTAAAGCCCTGTCCTTTGCCTTTACCCATAAAAACAATAAGGGTTTCGAAGGCGTGGCCTTTAATCCCGTGGATCAGAGCCTGTTTGTGGTCAATGAGCAATCCCCCCGTGAGCTGTATCACATCCAGGGGGCAGTGGAAGAGGGTGCCCTTAACCTGGTCATAGCGAGCCCCTGGAAGCTGGAGAGCAAGCCATTGGGCAATCGGGATTTGTCAGGCTTGCACTTCAGTTCGGCAACCGGCAATTTGCTGCTGTTGAGCGATGAATCCAAGGCTCTGACAGAGACCAATTTGCAGGGGCAGGTAATTTCACGCCTGTCGTTGCGCAGTGGTACCGCCGGCTTCAAAGACAGCGTCCCCCAGGCCGAGGGCGTAACCATGGATAATGACGGACATCTCTATATCCTGAGTGAGCCTAACCTGTTCTATCGCCTGGCGCCGCCCAGGGGCTTGTTGGCAGCTCAATAATTGTCCCATCGCGAAATTCCTGCTCGTTGAGTCCTGAAACCAGTAAATAGCTGCTTGAGGGCAGGGCAGGCGTCGAATTCTGTTGTTTCTTACGGCAGAATCGCCGAGAAACCCCGAAAAGTCTCGCTCAGGTCTCGGTGTTTTGGCTGGCATCTTATATACTTAGCCGCTTTTAGTTTGCCAGCCATTGGATCGAGACTTTATGAAGAGCGCAGAAATTCGCGACGCCTACTTGCAGTTTTTCAAGAGCAAGGGACACGAAATTGTTCCCAGCAGCTCCCTGGTGCCGGGTAATGATCCCACCTTGTTGTTCACCAACGCCGGTATGGTCCAGTTCAAGGACGTGTTTCTGGGTGATGACAAGCGCAGCTATACCCGCGCGACCAGCTCCCAGCGCTGTGTGCGCGCTGGCGGCAAACACAATGATCTCGAAAATGTGGGCTACACTGCCCGCCACCACACATTCTTTGAAATGCTGGGTAACTTCAGCTTTGGCGACTACTTCAAGCAAGATGCCATTGCCTATGCCTGGGAGTTTCTGACCTCGTCCAACTGGCTCAATATTCCGGCTGACAAGCTGACCGTCACTGTCTATGACGAGGATGATGAGGCCTATGGCATTTGGAAGGACCAGATCGGTGTGCCGGTCGAGCGTATTATCCGCATCGGTGACAAGGGTGGTCGATACCAGTCTGACAACTTCTGGGCCATGGGTGATACCGGCCCTTGCGGACCTTGTACGGAAATCTTCTACGACCATGGCGAGGACATCTGGGGTGGCCCTCCTGGCTCACCGGAAGAGGATGGGGATCGCTTTATCGAAATCTGGAATGTGGTGTTTATGCAGTTCAACCGCAGTCCCGATGGCACCATGGCGCCATTGCCCAAGCCCTCGGTGGATACGGGTATGGGCCTGGAGCGCATTGCGGCTGTGATGCAAAACGTCCACTCCAACTACGAAATTGACATGTTCCAGGCACTGTTGAAAGACGCTGCCGATAAGACCGCAACCAGTGATATGGAAAACAAATCACTGCGCGTGATTGCCGACCATATTCGCTCCTGTGCCTTTTTGGTGGTCGATGGCGTGTTGCCGTCCAACGAAGGGCGGGGCTACGTGTTGCGTCGCATCATTCGCCGCGCGATTCGTCATGGGCACAAGTTGGGTCAAAAAGAAGCCTTCTTCCACAAACTGGTGGCGGGTCTGGCTGCACAAATGGGTGATGCCTACCCGGAATTGCGCACCCAACAGGCTCAAATTGAAAAGGTACTTCTGAGCGAAGAGCAGCAGTTTGAAAAAACCCTCGATAAGGGCATGGCCGTTCTGGAAGACGCTCTGAAAGGGCTTGAAAGCAACGTCATTCCTGGGGAAGTGCTGTTTACCCTGTACGACACTTATGGCTTCCCGCTGGATTTGACCGCCGATATTGCTCGTGAGCGAGATCTGGGAGTTGATGAGGCGGGTTATGACGCCGCCATGGCGGAGCAACGTGCCCGCGCCCGTGCCGCCGGGGCCTTTAAGGTTGACTATAGCGCCAGCTTGCAGCTGGAAGGCGAAACGGAGTTCACTGGTTATACCGAGCTCAAGGCTGACAACAGTAAGGTTGTTGGGCTATATCGCGATGGTGAGGCCGTGGATTCCCTCGGCGAAGGCGAAGAAGGGCTGGTGGTGCTTGACCGTACACCTTTTTATGCCGAATCCGGTGGTCAGGTTGGTGACAGTGGTTATCTGAGCACTGGTGCTGGTCGTTTTGAGGTGCGTGACTGCACCAAGCAGAGTGACAATCACCTGCATATCGGTGTGGTCCTGCAAGGAACCCTGAGTCTTGGCGATACCGTCTCCACCGAGGTGGATAGCGAGGTTCGCCACGCCACCGCCCTCAACCATTCCGCCACTCACTTGCTGCATGCGGCCCTGCGCGAAATCCTGGGTGAGCATGTGACCCAGAAGGGGTCGCTGGTGGATTCTGAACGCCTGCGGTTCGACTTTTCGCATTTCGAGGCGCTGAAACCGGAAGAAATCAAAGCGATTGAGGCGCGGGTAAACCAGCAAATCCTGGCCAATACGGCTGTGGAAACTGACCTGTGTGATATGGAAGCCGCCAAAGCCAAGGGGGCCATGGCTCTGTTTGGTGAAAAATACGGCGACGAAGTGCGTGTTTTGAGCATGGGTAATGGCTTTTCCGTGGAACTGTGTGGTGGAACTCACGTCCAACGCACAGGTGATATTGGCCAGATTCGAATTGTGTCTGAGTCGGGTGTAGCGTCCGGGGTACGCCGGATCGAAGCGATCACCGGCCCCAAAGCGCTGCAGCTGTTTGATGCCACCGAAGCTCTGGTCGAGTCAGTCTGCCAGCAGGTTAAAGCACGTCCCGACACCCTCAGTGACAAGGTGTCACAACTGGTCAGCCAGAATCGGACACTGGAAAAAGAGCTGGAGCAGTTGAAAGCGAAATTGGCTTCGGCAGCCAGTGGTGATCTGGTTTCCCAGGCTGTTGAGGTTGCCGGCGTTAAGGTTCTGGCGAGCCAGCTGGACGGTGCCGATATGAAGGCACTGGATTCGGCTATCGCCCAGCTGAAAGACAAGCTTGGCACTTGTGTCATTCTGCTAGCCAGTCCGGCTGGGGAGAAAATCAACCTGATTGCCACTGTGTCCAGCGATGTGCAGGACAAGGTGGCTGCCGGTAATCTGATTAAATACTTCGCCCCCCTGGTGGGAGGCAAAGGCGGCGGCAAGCCCGATAAAGCCAAAGGCGCGGGTACCGATGTCTCAGCCCTGCCAGAAGCCTTGAAAACCGTGCAGGACTGGGTGAAAGAGCAAGTCAGCTAAGCTGAATGTTGTTTCCTGTGGGGAAACGATCGAAATTACCAATAAAAGGTCATTTGAGGGCTTCCGCTGATTAACATTTGATCCAGTTTGGTGTTTAATTGGCGCCCATTTTTATGGGAAGCATTTTTAGGTACTGGCCTGTCAGATTTACTGGTCTTGGCAGGCCGCTTGAAGGATTGCAAGCTAGATGAGCTTATTTGTACAAAAATACGGTGGCACCTCCGTCGGCACGGTGGAGCGCATTGAGGCCGTTGCCGATAAAGTGGCGGGCTTCCGCCAGCAAGGTCACGATATGGTGGTGGTGGTATCCGCCATGAGCGGTGAAACCAATCGCCTGATTGACCTGGCCAAGCAAATCCAGGACAAGCCCGACGCGCGTGAAATGGATGTGCTGGTGTCAACCGGTGAGCAGGTCACTATCGCTTTATTGTCCATGGCTCTGAAAAAGCGTGGTGTTGATGCGCGATCCTATACCGGTTCACAGGTGAAAATCCTGACCGACAGTGCCCATACCAAGGCACGAATTCAGGATATTGCTGTCGAAAACATGCGCAAGGACCTGGATGAGGGCCGGGTGGTCGTGGTTGCCGGTTTCCAGGGCGTTGATGAGCACGGCAATATCACGACGCTGGGACGCGGCGGTTCAGACACCACAGGTGTTGCCCTGGCGGCGGCGTTAAAGGCTGATGAATGCCAGATTTATACCGATGTGGATGGCGTTTACACCACCGATCCACGGGTGTGTGAAGGTGCGCGTCGACTGGACAAGATCACCTTTGAAGAAATGCTGGAGATGGCGAGTCAGGGCTCCAAGGTTCTGCAAATCCGCTCCGTAGAATTTGCGGGCAAATACAATGTCCCGCTGCGAGTTTTGCACAGCTTCCAGGAAGGCCCTGGAACCCTGATTACCCTCGATGAGGATCTTTCCGATATGGAACAGCCTGTAGTTTCCGGTATTGCGTTTAACCGCGATGAAGCCAAAGTCACCGTAGCCGGTGTGCCTGATATGCCGGGCGTTGCCGCGCGTATTCTGGCGCCCATCGGTGCCGCCAACATCGAAATCGATGTGATTGTGCAAAACGCCTCGGCGGATGGCACTACTGATATGACCTTCACCGTTCACCGGAACGATGTGGAGAAAGCTAAAGAGGTCTTGGGACCCGTATGCACCGAAGTAAAGGCGCGTGAAATTATTACCGACGATAAGATCGCCAAGGTATCTATTGTGGGTGTAGGTATGCGCTCTCACGCCGGTGTGGCATCAAAAATGTTTGATGCACTGGCAGCGGATAATATCAATATTCAGATGATCACCACGTCTGAAATCAAGATCGCTGTCATTATAGAAGAGCGTTATCTGGAACTGGCCGTACGCAGTTTGCACAAGGCCTTTGAACTGGATGCGATTGAAAACTAAGCTTGATTGAAAAGAAAAGCTGGCACTTGGACGGCGCTGCGCCAATTTAGACTATTTATCAGCCACTTTCTGGTGGTTTTGTAGCCTAAAGTGCCATGAAGAATTTTCTTTTCTCTCAGGCTGGACAATACTTACACGAATAGTGATATCGCTGATGAAAAGAGGCGGTAAGGGTTAGGGTAAGAAACCGACAACGGTATCACCAGTGTAATTGTCCGTTGTACTCACAGGATGCTTGAAGGAGATAGACAATGTTAATTTTAACCCGCCGAATTGGCGAGACACTGATGGTCGGTGACGAAGTAACCGTCACGGTGCTGGGTGTCAAAGGCAATCAGGTCCGTATCGGTGTCAATGCCCCGAAAGAGATTGCGGTTCACCGCGAAGAAATCTATCAGCGGATTCAACGAGAGAAGGAAGATCAGGAGCAACAGGACTGACTATCCCCAGTCCCACTGATCATGCAAAAGACCCGCATTTCCAGCGGGTTTTTTGTGCCTGACTGATAGGCAGCTCTGGAGCGGGCAACAAATGCGCAAGCCGGCCAGCCTTTATGCAGTCGAGCTTGAAAAAGGTAAATTATTTACCGGCAAGTCTTTGATTCTCTGATGAATATGGTATTATGCCCGCCGTTGTTGACGAGGTGAGGCCAAAACCAAAGCTAGTTAACAGTGTACGTGGAGAAGTGGCCGAGTGGCTGAAGGCGTGCCCCTGCTAAGGGTATATATCGGAAACGGTATCGAGGGTTCGAATCCCTCCTTCTCCGCCATTATTCAGTTCCGGGAAGTCCCGGAACGTCCAGAAAAGGCTGTAACCTCTAGGGGTTGCGGCCTTTTTTGTGTCTATCAGGTTTGTGTCCAACCAGGCCCCTGTGCTGGCTGACGCCTTCGACCTATGTCGCTGAGTGGAAATCCAGGTAATGGCTATTGTTTCGCCAGTGATAATACAACTTCTGCATTTCGCCGGTCACAATGATGAGCGCGGCAAAGCCCAGCAGAGGCAGCCAGTCCCCGAAACTGACTGCAGTGATCCCAAGTACCTCGGCCATCGGTGGCCAGTACATGGCGCCGAGATGCAGTGCCTGCGCGAGCAGGACACTGGCAATCAGTAGCGGGTTCCGCCACAGTGAATGGGAAAATACGGAGCGCGTTTCAGAACGGCTGTTGAAGACCTGGGCATTTTCAAACAACACCATCAGCAGCAAGGTGTAGCTGCGAGCGAGGGTTTCTGTCATTCCCTGTTGCAGCAGCCAGCTGAAACAGCCAAAGGCCAGTGTTCCCATCACCAAACCTGCCAGCAGGATACGGCTGATCATTAACGAGTTAAAAAGGCCTTCCTGCGGTGAACGTGGTGGTTTTTGCATTTCATCGCCTTCGCCGGGTTCCACGGCGAGCCCCAGGTTTTGCGCGCCATTGGTGACCAGGTTCAGCCATAACAGCTGTATGGGTGTCAGTGGCAGCGGCATGGCGAATATGGCGGCAAGAATAAACAAAACGATTTCCGCAACACCGGTGGAGACGAGAAAGAAGACCGTCTTGCGCACGTTGGCATACGCAATGCGGCCTTCACGGATACCGGCCACCAGCGAGGCAAAGTTGTCGTCAGTGACCAGCAAATCCGCGGCTTCCCTGGCCACATCGGTGCCGCGTTTGGCCATCGCCACCCCAACATGAGCCGCGGTGAGAGCTGGGGCATCATTGGCGCCATCACCGGTGACGGCAACAAACTCACCCTGGCGAATCAGTGAGCGCACAATGGCGAGTTTTTGCTCCGGTGTAACTCGCGCGAACACCGAGCTGCTGTGCACCAGGTCGTCGAACTCGGTTTCATGCTGGGCCTGGGCAGAGGCGAGTTGCGCACCGGTAATCACCTGGCTGTCATCGCTGATCAGCCCTAGTCGTTTGGCATTGGCACTGGCGGTGCGGGGGTGGTCCCCGGTCAGTATGCACACCTCAATGCCGGCTCGCTGGCAATCGGCGATGGCCTGTTGGGCCTCCGGGCGCAGCGGGTCGATCATTGCCACCAGCCCCAGTAAGCAAAGGCTGTGTAACGAATCCACGTCCAATGAATTGGCTGGGCGACCGATTCGGTCAGCCACCGCCAAAACCCGAGCACCTTGAGAGGCTTGCTGATGCATGAGCTTGACCAGCAGCTGGCTATCGATTGCCTGATCACCCTGCGCCGTGGCCATGGTGTCACACATGGGCAGGAGTGTTTCCAGAGCCCCCTTAACACAGATCAGGGCGCTGTCCGCTGAATCATTGTGAGGCACTTCATGCAGGCTGGCGGCAAAGCCGCGACGGGGTTCATAGGGGATTTGCTCGAGCTGCGGGTATTGCATTCGGACCTCAGCGGGTGCAAGCCCCAGTCTGTCGGACATATGCAGAAACGCGATATCCACGGTGTCACCATTGGCAAGCCAACTCCGGCTGTCGCTGTCCCATTGCCATTTTGCTTCATTACAGAGAGTGGCTACCCGGGCACACCTCAGCAGACGCGAATCCTGTTCGGCGTTGGTGTTGACGTTGGAGCTGGCAACGGGCCAAGTTTGACCGTCGACAAAAGTGATGGCGTCGGCGGTTAATTCATTTAAGGTCAAGGTACCGGTTTTATCGGCGGCTATCACGGTGCAGGAACCCAGACTTTCCACCGCCACCAGCTTGCGGACAATGACATGCTGTTTCACCATGCGACGCATACTGACCGATAACACCACGGTCAGTGCCACGGGTAAGCCCTCGGGTATGGCGGAAACGGCCAGCGCGACTACGGTCATGAACACCGTCAGTGGCGGTGTATTGCGGGCCAGTTCCACCAGTGCCAGGGTGGTCACCACCACCAGCAGGGCAACGGTGAGGTTCTTACTGAAGCGTTCGATGCGTTGCAGCAGGGGCGGGCGGGCAGACTCCGCGGCGATGAGACCTCGCGCCAGCTGGCCGATTTCAGTATCACTGCCCGTTTGCGTGACCAGGCCAACCCCGCGACCGGAATGCACCAGGCTACCGGCAAAGGCAATGTTCTGACGTTCCATCACGGGTGTGTCAGCCGGTAAAGTCAAGGTACTGTTCTTATCGACCGGGACGGATTCGCCGGTCAGCAGGGACTCGTCAATTTGCAGTTGATCGTCACGCATCAGACGCAGATCTGCCGGTACGCGATTGCCGGAAGCCAGCTCCACCCAGTCTCCGGGCACCAGCTCTTGGGTTGGCAGCTGGAGCCACTGTCCTTCGCGCAACACCATGGCGCTATCGCTCACCATATTGCGCAGGGCATCGGCACTGCGGCGAGCGTGAAATTCTTGTACCGCGCCAATCAACGCATTGAAGACGACGATGGCACCGATGAAGACAGCATCGGAGAGATGTCCAACCAGCAGGGAAACCACCAGCGCCAGGAGCAAGACATAGATCAATGGACTGCGCAGCTGATGCAGCAGAAAAATGCCAAAGTGCATCGCTCTGGGGCTGGGCAGGGCATTGGGGCCAAAACGGGCCTGGCGTTGTTGAACCTGTTGGCGGCTGAGTCCGTCCTCGCTCACAGCCAGTACGTGACGGGCGTGTTGCGGCGATATTGAGTGCCAGGTGGAAGAGGCAAGGGCGTCTAGGTCGTCCATGGAATAGGGCAAACGTGGCGGAGAATCAAGTCGGTTGCTTTGCCTAAGAATAGTCGAGTTTCCCACCCCAAGAGGTATCGGCATGTCAGCCGTTCAGAGCCGGAGACTTTTGGCTATGCTTCTTACCATATCCTTTGCCGATGCAATGGGTTTCCCGGTGGTTTATGGGAGATATAGAGTCGAGATAAGAGTCATTGAAGTTCTTCACCGATGTCACTATGAGGGTACAGTATGACCAGTCCATCCTATGTCCGCTGGTTCGACGATATTCACCTTGGCGACATCGATCAGGTGGGCGGTAAAACCGCTTCACTGGGTGAAATGTACAGCTCCCTGGGAGCAAAAGGCATTCCCATTCCCAATGGCTTTGCCATTACCAGTGATGCCTATCGGGCACTGTTAAAACAGGCTGGCGCCGAATCCGCCTTGCATGAGTTACTGGCAGAGTTTACCCCGAAGGATGATGAGGCTCTGGCCGGCGTGGCTGCCAAAGCGCGGGATATTGTTTATCAAGCCGGATTACCGGATGCGCTCAAAGTACAAATTCTTAAGGCTTATGGTCAGCTCAAGGATGAATACGGTGAGTCGCTGACAGTGGCCGTGCGCAGTTCGGCCACCGCCGAAGATTTACCCGATGCCAGTTTTGCCGGTCAGCATGATACCTATTTGCATGTACAGGGTGACGAGGCCTTGTTGGATGCCTGTCGTCGCTGTTTTGCCTCATTGTTTACCGATCGCGCCATCAGTTATCGCATCCACCATGGTTTCGATCACTTCAAGGTGGCTCTGACCATTGCCGTCATGAAAATGGTGCGCGCTGATGTGGGGGCCAGCGGCGTGATGTTTACCCTCGATACCGACAGTGGCTTTCGCGATGTGGTGTTTATTAACGGCGCCTATGGGCTGGGGGAAAATATCGTTCAGGGCTGTGTGGATCCCGATGAGTTTTACGTGCACAAACCGACGTTCACTCAGGGCAAGCGCTGCGTTTTACGTCGGCAGCTGGGCAGCAAGCAGCTCACCATGGTCTGCGGAGATGCGGCCAAGGGAGAGCTTGTCAGTAATGTGGAAACGTCGGCTGAACTCAGCAGTCGATATTGTCTCACTGATGAGGATGTCCTCACGCTGGCCGACTATGCCATCAAAACGGAAGATCACTACAGTCAGCAAAAAGGCAGCCCATGTCCCATGGATATCGAGTGGGCAAAAGACGGGATCGATGGGCGTCTCTATCTGGTACAGGCCAGGCCAGAAACGGTAGCCTCCCAAAAACCGCAAAATGTCTTGAAACGCTATCGCCTCAAGGGAAAGGGCAACCTTTTGGCCAGCGGTCGTGCCATTGGCAATGGGATTGCCACCGGTACTCTGCGCAGGATTGACTCGGTGGAGCAGCTGGCTGCCTTCCAGGCGGGCGATGTCTTGTTGGCTGACAGCACCAGTCCCGACTGGGGGCCCGCGATGCGGCGTGCGGCAGGTATGATCACCCTGCGCGGTGGCCGCACTTGCCATGCGGCTATTGTGGCCCGGGAGTTTGGCATCCCCGCAGTTGTGGGTATCGGCAGTGTCGGCCATCTGCAAGAGGGGGAGCAGGTAACGGTGAGCTGCGCCGAGGGTGACACAGGCCGGATCTATGACGGTGATATACCGTTTGAGGTTGTCACCACCGAACTGCAGGCATTGAAAAAGCCGCATACGAAAATGATGATCAATCTGGGCAGCCCGGAGCAAGCCTTTGGTCTCAGCGGCCTGCCCTGTGACGGTGTGGGGCTGGCGCGGATGGAATTTATCGTCAATGAGTACATCAAAGCCCATCCCATGGCCCTGTTGTATCCCGATCAGATCGACAGCAGCCTTGAGCGTGAACAGATTGAAGCCCTGATCAACCACTATGGCAGTGGTGCCGATTATTTTATTGAAAAGTTGTCCGAGGGCATTGGTACCATCGCGGCGGCGTTTTATCCCCGGCCGGTGATTGTGCGCATGTCGGACTTCAAGACCAACGAGTACGCCAAGTTGATTGGCGGCAGTCACTTCGAACCCAAAGAAGAAAATCCGATGATCGGTTTTCGCGGTGCATCCCGATATACCCATGAAGCCTATGCGGCAGGTTTCGGGCTTGAGTGCGCAGCGGTGTTGCGGGCTCGCGAACCCATGGGGCTGAACAACATCAAGTTGATGATACCTTTTTGCCGACGAGTGGAAGAAGGTCAAAGAGTGATTCAGGCAATGGCCGAGCACGGATTGCGTCAGGGTGAAAATCATCTTGAAATCTATGTCATGTGTGAAATCCCCAATAACGTCATTGAGATCGATGCCTTCAGTCAGTTGTTTGATGGCATCTCTATTGGCTCCAACGATTTAACCCAATTGACACTGGGCGTTGACCGGGACTCCGATATCGTGGCCTTCGACTTTGATGAGCGGGACCCCGGGGTACTGAAAATGATTGCCATGGCGGTGGAGGGCGCGCATCGCAACCATATCCCGGCCGGCATTTGTGGGCAGGCGCCTTCGGATTACCCGGAAGTGGCCGAGTATCTGGTTAAACTGGGTATTGATTCCATCAGCTTGACGCCAGATGCTTTGCTCAGGACCATTGAACGGATCGCGGTTGTCGAAACCAACTTGCATCGGGGAGCTGAATGAAGGGTTAGGGCTGCGGCTCTGCTGGCTTACTCATTTAGACGCTCACGAAGCTAGACGCTGTCGCAGTTTTGACACCGCGTCATCAATGCTCTCCTGGCTGTCTGTGTCGACCCTGATCAAATAGGGTATCTCTTCCGTCAGAAAAGGCTCTGCGTTGTCTTTTTGCCGTTGATAAATGGCGTAGTCGGCGTCTGATGGATCGTTGCCTTGTGCTTTTCGCGTGTCCAGCCGGTGTTTGATAACGGCCTCGTCGGCTTCACAGTGCACGATCGCCAGCGGTACTTGAGTGTTGAGGGCCCAGTCAATAAAGGGCTCTCTGGTGGAACGGGATAAAAAGGTGGCATCGACAAAACAGCAATAGCCCGCGCGGATGATGGCCTGGCTCAGGACCAGCAGTCGTTCAAAGGTTTTTCTCGACATCGGTTTGCCATAGAGTTCGGTTGCGTCATTCTCAAGGGCTTCTGGTAGCTGCTGGAACAGGCGTTTACGTTCAACGTCAGAGCGAATACGAATGGCGTTGAACTGAGTCATCAAGCGCTCTGCCAGCCAGGATTTGCCCGAACCGGACAGGCCGTGCATGAGAACTAAGCCTGGCGTCGGGGAGCGGGTAAAGCGTTCAGCCAGGGCAACATAGTGGAAAAATTTGTCGTCAGATGCGTGGGTTAATGTGGGGTGTTGTTGCGCGGAATGCTGCAGGGCATTCACTTTGGCGCGGACCATGGCGTAGTAGCAGCGGTACAGGTTGAACAGTGACAAGCCTTCGTAGTCACCCCGGTGTTCCAGATAGGTATTGATAAAGCGTTGTGATTGCCCGGCCAGATTCCGGGCACACAGGTCCATGCTTAAAAACGCCGCCTCTGCCAGGGTATCCCGTATGCGAAAGCTGTCGTTGAACTCAATACAATCAAACAGGGTGACCTCGTTGTTCAGCACGACGATGTTTCCCAGATGACAGTCACCGTGACAGTCTTTGACGAAGCCTTGCTGGCGGCGCTGTTGCAGTAGCGTCTGATGGCCCTGGTAAGCCTTATCCGTCCACTGTTGCAGGCCGATGAGAGTCTGCTGCGAGGCCGGCGGTACGGTGTAAGCCCGAATCTGGGTAAAATTCTCCGAGGCCCCCGCGTAAAAGTCCTCCGCCGAACCGTAGGGCGAGTCGTCATCGATGGACGGCAATTGGGTATGAATACGGGCCAGTGTCGTCGCCATTTGTCTGACCAGGTCGTCCGTCAATTGGCCGTTGCGGGCCAGGTTATCGGCCAGAAATCGGTTATCGAATTGCCGCATTTTCACCGCGTAATCAATCGCCTCGCCGTCCCCATCGATACGAGGTTGTTGCTCACTGCCGGTGATCGCAACGGTTTCCAGATACAGGTCCCGGGAAAAACGACGGTTGAGCTCCAGTTCCCGTTGGCAATAGTGCTGGCGCAGGGCCAGGCTGCTGAAATCCAGGAAGCCCAGATTCACCGGTTTCTTGATTTTGTAAGCGAATTCACCGGTTAATATTACCCAGGAGATGTGGGTTTCAATCAGTTTCAGTTCATCCACTGCGTGGGGATAGACGGAAGCGTCCAACAGCGACTGGGGCCAGGCCTTACTCATAAAGCGTCCTTATGCATACACATCCATTGTGTTTGTACTATTGCAGATAAACGTTAACAAATTCGTGGCAATTGTTCGCCCGTCAGTCGCTGCAGCAAGCGTTCATTGCCGAACGGGTTGCGGTAGATCACCTCAGATCGACTGTCTAGACTCACTTGACCGATGATGCAGCTGGCCTCTGAAACCGCCGTAGTCCGTAAAATTGACAGTGCCTGATCGGCCTGTGCTGCGGGAATAAAGGCGACAAAGCGGCCCTCATTGGCGATGTAATCCGGACTCAGTCCCAACATTTCACAGGCCCCGCTGACGGCCTCACTGACCGGAATAGTGGCTTCATCCACGGTAAACGACAAGCCCGAGGTGTCCGCCAGTTCCACCAGCGCGCTCGCCAGGCCCCCGCGGGTCAGGTCTCGCAGGCAGTGAATGTCAATGCCGGCCGCGAGTAACGCCTTAACCGAATCCCACAGATTGTTGCAATCGCTGTTGAGCGGGGTGTCAAATTCCAGTCCTTCGCGATGGGCCATGACGGCCATGCCATGTCGACCGATATCGCCGGAGAGAATGATGACATCGCCTTCAGCAATGGACTGGGGAGCGATATTGAGGTCGTGCTCAATCACACCGATACCGGCTGTGTTGATATAGAGCTGGTCGCATTGACCGCGTTCGACAACCTTGCTATCGCCCGTGACCAGCTCTACTCCGGATTGCGCCGCCGACTGCGCCATGGAGGCCAGCACCCTCTGCAAGGTGCTTATCGGCAGCCCTTCTTCCAGAATCAGACTGCAACTGAGATAACGAGGGGTTGCCCCGGCCATGGCGAGATCATTGACGGTACCGCATACGGCCAGTTTGCCAATATCGCCGCCGGGGAAAAACAAGGGACTGACCACGTAGGAGTCGGTGGTAAAAGCCAGTCGTCCACCGGCCAGTGATAACAGGGCGCTGTCATGCCCCTGGCGCAGAATGGGGTTGTCAAACTGAGGATAAACGACCTGGTCCAACAAACGTTGACTGAGCAGGCCACCGCTGCCATGGCCGAGGCTGATTCGCTCCGTCGCTGAGTGAGGGGTGGGGCAGTGTGTCAGGCTTGTGAAATGGCTCATGGGGAGAGGTCACCGTGCAAGGACAAGGGTTGGTCGGTCGAAGAAAATTGAAAGTAGGCCGCACAGGCACCTTCTGCTGAGACCATCGGCGCCCCCAGGGGGGAGTCCGGACGGCATTGCTGAGCAAAGTAAGGACAATCGCAGGGCTTTTTGAAACCCTGCATAATCTCCCCACTGATGCAGGGCGACTGGTCTGTCACAATCGTGATTGCAGACAGGTTGAACTTCACGCTGGCATCGAAACGTCGATAGCTGTTTTTCAGTTTGAAACCGCTCTTGGCCAGACTGCCCATACCGCGCCATTGCTGATCACAGGCCTCAAAGATCTCCTCGATCAAGGCTTGCGCAGGCAGGTTTCCGGCTTCGGTCACCGCCCGTTGATAGCGGTTTTCGACTTCCGCCTGGCCCGTTTCTAATTGACGCACTGCGCAGTAAATACCATCAAGGATATCCACCGGTTCGAAACCGGTGATCACAATCGGCAACTGGAATTGTCGGGCCAGGGCTGGATACTGATGATAGCCCATCACCGTGCACACGTGACCGGCGGCGAGCAGCGCCTGCACCTGGCATTGCGAGGACGTGCACAGGGCTTCAATCGCCGGCGGCACCTGAAACTGCGAGACCAACATGGAAAAATTAGGCAGTCCTTTTTGTTGGGCGTGGTAGACGGCCATGGCATTGGCTGCGGTGGTGGTTTCAAAACCGATGGCGAAAAAAACCACCTCCCGGTGCGGATGTTGTTCGGCCAGTGTCACCGCGTCCAGGGGCGAGTAGACGACTCTGACATCGCCGCCCTGGGTCCGGACATTGAGCAGATCACTGTGGCTGCCCGGCACGCGCAGCATATCGCCAAAGCTGCAAAACAGGATCTCGGGCTGGGCTGCCAGCTCAATGGCCTGGTCGATCACGTCGATCGGAGTCACGCACACCGGGCAGCCTGGACCATGGATCAGTCTGATCTGCTTGGGAAGCCGCTGTTGCAAGCCGTGTTTGACGATGGCATGGGTCTGGCCCCCACAGATCTCCATTAACGACCAAGGACGAGTGGTGATCCGGTGAATTCTGTCGATCAGTCGTTCGACCGGTTCGGGTTGGCGGTATTCGTACAGATATTTCATGGTTTGAGTGCGGGAGGGCTGGGAGATTCGGACAGCAGTTCTAGAGCCTGCTGCGCCTCTTGCTCATTGATGCGGGCAATGGCGCAGCCAGCGTGCACAATCACATAGTCACCGGGCTCTGCTTCCGGTACAAAGGCCAAGTTGATCGATTTGCGAATGCCACCAAAACTGACCATGCCGCAACGCAGCTCTGCCTGCGGCGTGTCGATGCGTTCAATTCTTCCGGGTATGGCCAGACACATTGGCTGACTCCTTCGCTACGCTGTTCAGCTCATCGACAGGTTGGGCGCAGGCCTGGGCAAAATAGAGTTGCCCGAGGCTTAAGCCAGCGTCATTGGGGGGGACCTGTTGATGAGTCCATACGGGTGGATGGCTCCTGATGGAAGCGCGTGATCGCAACAGCCCGGTTGCCGTTTCTGTCAGGCGCTTGTTTTGAAACACGCCGCCGGACAGAAAAATCGGCACGTCAGGGGCTTTGTGGCTGATCTCCACAATCATCTGCGCCAGGGTGTTGTGGAAGGCCGCGGCCACATCGGCTGTGGGGGTGTTGCACCCAATCGCCTCGATCAGTGCCATCAGCGTGGGGTGCCAGTCAAGGATCCAGGTGGCCGGAGCGGCTGGGGCCTTTGTCAGCGCAAATGGCAGTTGCCACTGTACCGCTGAGGTGTTCGCGCAGGCTTCCAGTGCCATGGCGGCCTGCCCTTCAAACTGACTGCGGGGTGCGAGCCCCAGCAGCGCGGCTACCGCGTCAAACAGCCGGCCGACGCTGCTGCACATGGGGGTGTTCAGGCCTCGTTCCAGCATTCTCTGTAAATTGCGTCGCTCACTGACTGAGAACTGTTGCCACAGTGATGGGCACACGCCAAAGGCCACTTCCCCCAGCAGGGCATAGAGCAAAGCCGCTGCCTGTCGGCGCGGTTCGCGAATGGCCTGCTCTCCGCCGGGCAGGGGAAAGGCTCTCAGGCTTGCCAGCGGGGTCACGGATTGGGCGCCGTCCCAGCAGAGGCTCTCGCCCCCACGGATCACGCCGTCATGACTGTAGCCGCTGCCATCCCAACAAATGCCGAGTGCCGGCCCCCGGTATCCGTGTTCGGCCATACAGGAAAAGAAGTGCGCCACGTGGTGCTGTACTTCCAGGCTCCGTATGTTGTACCTCTGAGACCGGGCTCGGGCCCATTGGGTGGCGGCATAGTCGGGATGTTGATCGTGAACAATGATCCGGGGGGCCACCTGGTAAAAGCGGCACAGGTCATCCGCAGTCTGCTCAAACACCGCCAACGCCTGGCGACTGTGCAAGTCGCCGATGTGCTGGCTTACATGGACCCGTCCCGCCGCGTAGAGGGCCAGACTGTTTTTTACCTGGCCTCCTGTTGCCAGCATGGCTGGGGGGGCGGCGTCTTTTATTGAATCGGCGTTTGAACCGGCTGGCGGTAATGGCAGGGATAGAGGCGCAAAGCCTCGCCCCAGCCGCAACACACAAGGCTGCTGGTTGATCACCCGGATAATGGCATCATCCAGTTGACGTGCAATGGGGCGGTTGTGAGTTAACACACAATCGGCAAGGCGACCCAGCCGCTCGACCGCGTCTTTATCATCAATACAGATAGGCTCGCCGGCCAGATTTCCACTGGTGGCGACCAGTGGTCGCTTAAGGCGGGCCATCAACAGAGAGTGGAGGGGCGAACAGGGCAGCATTATGCCCCAGCAGGGTACGCCCGTGGCAACATCGTCCACTATATCGATAGTCGCCTTGTGACGTTTCTTGGCGAGTAAAACAATGGGGCGCTGTGGGGAGCACAGCAGTTGCTGTTCCAGCGGAGACAGGTCGCCATACCGATGGACCTGGGATATGTCGGAGCAAAGCAGTGCAAACGGCTTGGTGGGTCGACGTTTGCGCTGTCTTAAGGTGGCCAGTGCTTTGCTGTTACCGGCATCGGCCAGCAGTTGAAAACCACCGACACTTTTCATCGCTACGATCTGTCCTCGAACAATGGCATTGGCCGCCAGCTCCAAAGCTTCACTGGCATGGGCCAGTGGCTGACCGGTTGGGGTTAACAGTTGCAATTGAGGCCCGCAGTCGGGGCAGGCGATGGTTTCCGCGTGAAAACGCCGATCGTAGGGATTGCGGTATTCTGCCTGGCACTGTGAGCACAGGGGGAAAGCCTGCAGGGTGGTGTTGTCGCGATCGTAGGGCAGCCCTTGGATCACACTGTAGCGTGGGCCGCAATCGGTACAGTGACTGAAGGGGTAGGCGTAGCGGCGATTGTCAGGATCAAACAGCTCTTGCAAGCAGGCGGCGCAGGGAGCTAGATCGACGGCGATATCACCGCAGGTAACCTGGGTCTCAGAGTTGCTGTGTCGGATCTCAAACCCGGGCTGTTCAAGTCGCCAGGTAACCGGGTGGCATTGCAACCGGTTGATCTGTGCCTGGGCCGGTTTTCGATCACTGAGTTGTTGTAAGAAATACTGTAGTTGCGGCGATTTACCCTGGATGGCAATTTCCACACAGCCACCGCAGTTGTGCACCCAGCCGTCCAGTGACAGTTCCCGGGCCAGTTGGTAGACAAAGGGGCGAAAACCGACGCCCTGTACCCGACCTTCGACACGAATGTGGTGGCATTCAGTCATCATTTTTTTCACGATCCTCCTGGCTGCAGTCATCCATCGTGTCGCAGGCAAACTCCAGGCTTTCCAGCACCATATCCTGGGCATGGGGATGGTTGATGTCTTCGAGTTCCACAATGTGTAAGGCCGCAGATGCCAGCGCCGTGCCGGCGACGGCGTGTTGCCAGTGCTCGCGCAGATGAGCGGGGGAGATGTGAGCAAGGGGGCCCAGTTGTAGATGAATGGCTATTGGGGTTTTGTTTTCCACGGCACTCATCTGTTCTATTTTACTGAGCAGACTGTTCAGCAGGGAGAGTTCGTGCATGGCGATTCTCGCGGGTTAAGGTCTGAATAAATCTGTTCACAGAGTGTCTCGATGGCGGCTTCAACGTTTTCGCTCAGCGCCGTGCCAAAATGAAAGTCCTGACCGACAACGGCGTACAGGGTGAGTGATGTTGGCAGGCTGTTGAGTTGTCTGCCCAGGGCAATGGCATCGGCAAGGCTAAAGGCGTGGCTGGAGGTGGTGACAGCATCTGCCGGTATCGATTCACGCAGGCCATCGAGGCGAAAAATGGTGCCAGGCGTGACGCTATCGTGGCAACAGCTGTCGATGATGATCACATGTTCGCGACCCTTCCATTCATCCAGAAGTCCGGAGGGGTCGCTTTGGCAGGTCTTCACATCGGCATAGGCACACAAGGCAGGTTGCAGATGTTCCAGCACCGCCGGGCCTATGCCGTCATCGCTGCGGTGTGGGTTGCCAATGCCAATAATCAGGGGTTTCATGAATACCTTTGAGCCTTATCACCGTTGTCATTTACTGTTTTCGAGTGTCAACTTGAGGAAGTGGGCCGCACAGGAAATACAGGGATCGTGGTTGCGGATGGCCTGTTCACACAGCGGTTGCAAGTCCTCTGGGGGCAGGTGCAGTTTGCCTGGCAACAGATCACGCAGATCGTTTTCAATGGTTTTCTGGTTTTGTGAAGTCGGAGCGACAATTTTGGCCTCTGTAATTTTTCCATGTTCATCGAGGTTATAGCGATGGTAGAGCAAGCCTCTGGGAGCCTCCGTGGCGGCACAGCCCTGTGAGACCAGAGGTTCAGGATGACAACTGGGTTCAGAGTGACAACTGGCAGACTCGGGTGGTTCATAGCTGTCGAGAAGACGCAGGGCCTCATCGAAAGCGTAGAACATTTCCAGACTGCGAATCACAATGCTGTGGAAGGGATTGCCGTCGAAATGGCAGAAACCGATATCGGCAGCCAGGTTGTGTGTGTCAGCGGAGAGCTGTGGGTAATTGAGCGTGAAGCGGGCCATCGGGCCCACCAGGTAAGCCTTGCCAGCTTCATTGTCGGACGTTTTTAACAGGCAGTGGAGGGCATTGCTGTGGGGCACCTGCTGTTCGACAAAGTATTGCTCGAAGTCTTCGGGAGCAATGTCGAGGCCATTTGAGGACACTATGCGGCCCGCATTCATCGGGTATTCGTGCGGGTGTGACAGAGCCACGTAGTCATAGCTATGGGATGGCGGTCTCGGAAATTCCGGGAAGGGCAATAAAGCGGACCAGCGCACCGTCTCCGCCGCGCTATCTCGCCCCAGCAACAGCTGATCCCGTAAACGGTTGAGCTGCCGCTGGGTCGGTACCCGGTAGAAGCCGCCAACCCGCACATTGATGGGATGAACTTCGCGACCCCCCAGCAGTTGCAGGATGGCATTGCCGGCCTTTTTCAACTGCAACCCGGATTGCACCAGATGCGGATGGTCTTTGGCCATCTCAATGGCGCTGTTGTAACCGAGAAAGTCCGGCGCGTGCAGCATGTAAATATGCAGGGCGTGACTTTCGATCCACTCGCCACAGTAGAGCAGGCGGCGCAGGGCCTTCAGCCCCTCTGAAACACTGACGCCCAGCGCGTTCTCCATGGCGTGCACCGAACTCATCTGGTAAGCGACCGGACAGATACCACAGATGCGTGCCGTGATGTCAGGCGCCTCCCGATAATCCCGACCCCGCAGCAAGCCCTCGAAAAATCGCGGCGGCTCGAAGATCCTCAGCTGGACCTCTTTGACCTCATCGGCGTCGTAGTGGATCGTCAACGCACCTTCGCCTTCGACCCGTGCCAGATAATCCACTTTAAGGGTTTTGGTCTTTTTCATCATCCTGACTTTGTTGGGCAAACACGGGAGCGGCGGCGTTGAAGTTGCGAAAGTTCTCGATCCGTTGGGACGCTTCGCAACCCAGTTGGTCCCGCCACCAATGGCTTAACGATCGAGTATTGGGGTTTTCCTGAGGGCCATAACAACCGTAGCAGCCCCGCAGGTAGCCCGGACAGATGGCATTACAGCCGGCATGAGTCACCGGTCCCATACAGGCGGTGCCATGGGCCACCATCACACAGACATGGCCGTTGAGTTTGCATTCCACACACACCGAGTGGGCGGCGATGGCAGGCCGACGCCGATTGAGAAACGCATTGATCACTTCCATTAGCTGCTGCTTGTTGACCGGGCAGCCGTGCAGTTCAAAGTCCACCGGGACATGATCACTGATGCTGGTAGAGTGTTCGAGGGTGGCGATATAGTCGGGATGCGCATAGACCGCCTGGATAAAGTCGTTGATGTCGGCGAAGTTACGCAGCGCCTGGATCCCGCCGGCAGTGGCGCAGGCGCCAATGGTCACCAGGTGATGTGATTGTTGTCGGATGGTTTGTATGCGTTCGGCTTCTGCTTCGGTGGTAATGGAGCCCTCGACCAGGGACAGGTCGTAGGGGCCTTCCATTTGTCGACTGGAGGCCTCCATAAAGTAGGCGATGTCCACATGCTCGGCGACGGTCAGCAGTTCATCCTCGCAGTCCAGTAAACTGAGCTGACAGCCATCACAGGAGGTAAACTTCCAGACGGCAAGCCGCGGGCGATGTCGATGTGGTTGCACGTCGGAAGTCATTCTCAAAGCTCCCGGATGTGAAACCAGTCTTGAATGTCCCGATAGCAGAACACCGGTCCGTCTTTGCAGACAAACTGCGGTCCCCACTGACAGTGACCACAGTGACCCGTAGCGCATTTCATATTGCGTTCCATGGACAGGTAAATGGCCTCCGGGGGCAATTGTTTTTTCAGTAACTCGCCGATGGCATAGCGCATCATGACTTCGGGGCCACAGACCAATGCGATGCTGTTGCTGGGGAACATGGAGGGAGTCAATACGCTGTTGACGTTGCCAATATGACCACGCCAACGGGCATCCGCCATATCCACCGTGGTTTGCACCGCAAAGAGTTTCGACCATTGGGCCAGCTCGTCACGGTACAACAGTTCAGAGGGCTGGCGGGCACCGTAAAACAGCCGCATGTTGCCGGTTGTATTAAGCTCATTCAGCAACGCCTGAATCACGGGCCGCAGTGGTGCCAGGCCCAGGCCGCCGGCGATGATGATCACGTCGCGGCCTGCCATCTTTGCGACTGGCCAGCCGTGACCAAAAGGACCGCGGACCCCGACGCTATCGCCTGGGCGTAATTTTGTCAGAGCGCCCGTGGCCGCCCCCAGGGTTTTGATGGTGTGACAATATCGGCCATCCGCCGGCGCCATACTGCTGAAAGAAATGGGTACTTCACCGCAGCCAAAGGCATAGAGCATATTGAACTGACCCGGCAGAAAAGCCGGCAATGGCTGATTGTCTGCGGCTCCCAGTTGCAGGGTAACGGTGCCCGGGTATTCCTCAACCCGGTGCAGAACCGACAGGGGCCTCGGCATCATGAACCAGCCCCCGCGTGATGGCTGTACAGATCCACCAGCTGCAACCGGGTGGCCTGTAGCCGGTCGGTCATGATGGCGGCAAAGCGCTGCATCAGGTCGTAACCCAGTCGGGGATCCCTGTCGCACTCGGCTCGCAGACGACAGCCGTCGAGCGCGATGGTATCAACCGAGGTTTGGGCACGCAGGTCAAAACGCCAGCGATAAGGCGGGAATAGCCAGGACCAGCCTGCGATATCGCCATCGCTGAGGGTTTGCAGACGCAGGGCGCCTCGCTCGGGGAAATAGATCTCAATGGATACCTGGCCACGGAGTATCAGGTAAAAGTGGTCGGCGCTGTGACCTTCTCGCCCCAGGTAGTCTCCGGCAGCAAAGGATTTGCGGGCACCGCAGGCGGCGATCAATTGCAGATCGGCCATCGTCATTCCCCGAAAAAACGGGTGTTGAGTGAGGCTGCCGACAAGCGCCATTACGACGACTCCTGTTTGCGGATGGCGTTGATTTCTTCTGTGATATCGATGCCCACCGGACACCAGCTGATACAACGCCCACAACCGACACAGCCGGATGTGCCAAACTGGTCGTGCCAGGTCGCCAGCTTGTGGGTCATCCACTGGCGGTAGCGGGAGCGGGTAGACGTGCGCACAGAACCGCCATGGAGATAACTGAAATCCGCATTGAAACAGGAATCCCACTGCTGCCAACGTTCGGCGTGCTGTCCGCTCAGGTCGGTGGTGTCGATCTCGGTGGTGCAAAAACAGGTGGGGCAGACCAGGGTGCAATTGGCACAGGACAGGCAGCGTTCGGCGATCGCGTCCCAGGCCTCGCTGTCGTAATTGCGGTACAGCAGGCTTTGCAAGTCGCTGCTGTCAAAGTGCCGAGGGCCGGTTTCCAGTTGCTGCCGAACTCGATCGACAGCCTCCTGACGTTGGGCGTGATGTTGAGCCGTAGAGGCTGTCAGTGGCAGCTGCGACAGTATCCTCTCGCCTTCATCACTGCCACTGCGGACCAGAAAATAATGTTGCTGGGCATCAATCACTTCTGTCAGTTCCAGATCGTAGGCGAGGGTCACCTCCGGTCCCGTGTGCATGGCGGTGCAAAAACACGTCGGTGCGGCGACGGTACAGGTCACTGCGACAATAAAACTGTGCTGGCGCCGGTTCTGATAGTCCGACTCCGCGCCGAAGACGCGTCCCTGAATGGTCATGGCGTGCAGTTCACAACTGCGTACCCCCAGAAAAGCCATGGCTTGTGCGGGTTCGTCAACGGCCACAAATTGCAGGGCATCGTTTGATTGGACGGCCCGAAAGACCTGGCGGCGAGGCGGGTGCAGGTATTTTTTCCAGGAATGGGGGCCGGCATTGTAGCCGAAATAGGCGTTGTCAGATCGGCGTGCTACGCGGTAGGAGCCCTTATCTTGCTGGTCTGTCCAGCCCTGTGGTAAGTCCTCAGCCGCATCAATCCGATCATAGACTATGGCGCCATCAGTCAGCGTCGGGCCAATCACCTGGCGACCGGTCTGTCGCAGGGCTTGAATCAGGTGGTCAAGGTTGTCGGCCGCTAACCAATAGCTCTCTTCAGGATTGTTGTTCATCATTCCATAACGTGTTTGTCACAAGATCGGGCCTGTGTCTGTGGTAAGACGGGGGCCGCAAGACGATGGCACTGACTTCCTGCTGCTAACGGTAATAATAGCGCCCCTCTGCGTTGAGCGCAGGGATCACGTCAAAGTCATCCCCGTATTCGTATGGTTACACAGGGCAGGAGTAAAGGTTGCTTTTGCCATCAACTTGACAGATTCGGTCACTGCGGCAGACGCCGCCTTGAATAATACTTTCAAACGATTGTTTAGAATCTGTCATAATGGCTACACTATCTACACGATAACTCTGGATTCATAGTAAGGAAGTATCATGACCGAATTGGTTAATTACACACTCGATGACAATATCGCCACAATCACTTTCCAGAACGGCAAGGTAAATGCCATGTCACCTGCCCATATGGAGGCGATTAACGCCGCTCTCGACAAAGCCGAGGAAGCTGGAGCGGTAGTGATGCTGGTGGGCCAACCGGGTATCTTCTCGGCCGGTTTTGACCTGAAAGTGTTTCAGAATGATGCCAAGGAAGGGGTGGAAATGGTCAAGATGGGCTCGCAGTTGTGCCGTCGCCTGCTGTCCTTCCCGATGCCTGTGGTGGGTGTTTGTACCGGTCACGCCATTGCCCAAGGCTGTTTTCTGCTGATGTCCTGTGATTATCGCATCGGTGTGGATGGGCCATTCCAGTTGGGCTTGAACGAAGTCCAGATTGGTATGACCATGCACCACGTAGGAATTGAGTTGCCCAAGGCGCGTCTGACGCCAGCCTTCTTCCAGCGTTCTGTCATTAATGCAGAAATGTATGATCCGGCAACTGCCGTAACAGCTGGCTTCCTGGATAAAGTTGTCGCGCCTGAAGACCTGATGGCCGCAGCCCTGGCTGAGGCCAAACGTCTGGGTGGCTTGAACCTGCCCGCGCATACCGCTACCAAGCTCAAAGCCCGGGCGCCGTTACTGGCCACCCTGGATCAGGCCATTGATACGGATTACCAGGACTCCATGTCAGCACTTGGTTAATCCCTTGTCCGAGAATTGCTGCCTTGAATGCTGGGTGGCAATTCTCAGCTGAAGCCATTTTCCGGAGGTCGTAAGACGGCCATTGGTATTGATTGGCGTGATACTTCACTATAACTCAAAAAAACTTACACCTGTCTGAGCGCTGTGCTTAGATACGGCCTGTGTTTTGGCTACAGTGTTTTGACTACATTGTTTTAATGACAGTGTTTTAACGACAGCAAGCATCTTGTTATCGGGCGTTTGTAATACGCTCACTGTAGTTTAAAAATCCAAACAATAAAGCCCGCAGGGCAAACCTATCAGCTATCCGGAATTCAGCCGAGAGAGGTCATCATGACGGAAGAGACCCAAGTTCACTACCGCGCCTGCCACTTGTGCGAAGCCATTTGTGGCCTGGAAATCAAAACCCAGGGTGAGCAGATTATTTCCATCAAGGGGGATAAAGCCGATCCGTTCAGTCGCGGGCATATTTGCCCGAAAGCGACGGCTCTGCAGGATTTGCATCTGGATCCCGATCGTTTGAAAGGCCCGGTTAAACGTGTTGGTGACGGCTGGGAGGACATCAGTTGGGATGAAGCCTTTGAGACAGTGGCGGAAAATCTCGTGCGTATCCAGAAGGCGGGGGGGAACGATTCCGTCGCGATTTATGCGGGCAACCCCAACGTACACAACTACGGCAGCATGACGCACGCGAGTACCCTTCGCAAGGCGTTGAAAACCCGCAATACCTACTCGGCGACGTCACTGGATCAGCTGCCCCATCAACTGGTGTCCTATGCGATGTACGGACATCAGTCACTTATTCCGATTCCTGATATTGATCACACCCAGTTCATGTTGATTATTGGCGGCAACCCGCTGGCGTCCAACGGCAGCATTATGACGGTGCCGGACGTAACCAAACGCCTGAAAGCGATTCAGCAACGTGGTGGCAAATTTGTGGTGATCGATCCCCGTCGCACAGAGACCGCGGCTATTGCCGATAAACATTACTTTATCCGTCCCGGCAGTGATGCCTATTTGTTGCTGGCGATTATCTTCACCTTGTTTGATGAAGGGCTGGTCAGGACCGGGCATCTGACGGACGTGTTGGAGGGTGTGGAACAGGTTCAGAAAGCGGTCAGTGGTTTTACTCCAGAATTGGCGGCAGAGAAAACCGGAATTGCTGCGGACAGCATCCGGCAGCTTGCCCGGGACATGGCGCTTACCGAAGGTTCAGTGTGTTATGGCCGTATGGGGGTGTCGGTGCAGATGTTCGGCTCCCTGTGCCAGTGGGCCATTCAGGTCATCAATATACTGTCGGGCTCGCTGGATGTGCGCGGTGGCGCGCTGGTCACGTCACCGGCATTTGGCTACATCAAGCCGGGTGAGAAGGGCGCTGGCAGCTTTGGCCGCTGGAATTCACGTGTCAGTCAGCTGCCAGAGTTCAGTGGCGAATTCCCCAGCGCGGTACTGGCGGAAGAAATTCTCACGCCTGGAGAGGGACAAATTCGCGGCCTGGTCACCATGGCGGGCAATCCAGTGCTGTCGGCACCCAATGGGCGGGAGATGGATCGAGCATTGGAAAATCTGGACTTTATGGTGTCGATCGATCTCTACATCAATGAGACCACACGTCATGCGGACATCATTTTGCCACCCACGGGTCCGCTGGAGCACGATCACTATGACATTGCGTTTCATCGCTTGGCGGTACGCAATACCACTCGTTACAACGAGCCGGTATTCGAACCGCAAAAAGGGGCCCTGCACGATTGGCAAATTCTCAATGAGTTGTCCCAGGAAATCGCCAACCTCAAAGAGGAAGAATTCAAACCTCTGCCCGCACCGCATCTGATCCTGGATATGGCATTGAAGTTTGGGCATTACGGCGAATCTGCCGGGGCTGAGCAGGCGTTGTCGCTGGGCAAATTAAAACAGCACCCGCACGGCATTGATCTTGGGCCATTGCAGACAGGTTTGGCTGAACGTTTGTGTACAGAGTCCGGTCGTATAAGCCTGGATGTTGACTATTTGATTGTGGATGTAGAGCGTTTGCGGGACTCACAGGTTGATCTGGCCGACGATGAATTGTTGCTGATTGGCCGCCGACACGTGCGCAGCAACAACTCCTGGATGCACAACTACCAGCGACTGGTAAAAGGCAAACCCCGCTGGCAGTTGTTGATGCATCCCCAGGATCTGCACCGCTATCAGCTGCAGGACAATGCAGAAGTGCGGGTCAGCTCCAGGGTTGGCGAGGTGATTACACGGGTACAATCCAGTGACGAAGTAATGCCCGGCGTGGTGAGTCTGCCTCATGGCTGGGGGCATCAGCGCAAAGGTGTCAGGTTGGCTATTGCTGCGGAGCAGGACGGTGTCAGCTGTAACGATCTCACGGATCAAACCCGTGTTGATGCCGTTAGTGGTAACGCCGCACTCAATGGTGTGCCGGTGCGGGTATCGGCCCTGTAGTCAGCCCTGTAGTCAGCCCTGCAGCAGCAAGGTGACTGTCTCGGCGGCATCATCGGCTTGTGTGATGGCACTGATGACCGCTGTGGAGCCCACTCCGCACTGCCGCACTGTATTGATGTTATTCGCGTCGATACCGCCAATGGCCACCAGGGGAAAATGTGGGCTGAGTATCTCGGCCCAGCTGCGCAGGTTGTCCAGCCCAATGGTTTTCACGCTCTTGGTGGCGGTTGGGAACACTGAGCCCAGTGCAATGTAGCTGGGTTGCAGGCGGGCCGCTCGCAACCACTCGTATTCGCTGTGAGCGCTCAAGCCCAATCGCAGTCCACTGGACCGCAAGCTGTCCAGGCACGCTTCGTTCAGATCCTCCTGTCCCAAATGCACGCCGTAGGCCTTATGCTGTATGGCCAGCTGCCAGTGATCATTGATAAACAACCGGGCCTGGTAGCGCTCGCCAAGGTCCACAGCGGCCTGAATGCCGTTGTTGAGTTGATCCACTGAATCGATGTCTTTAAGACGCAACTGTAAGGTTTTTACACCCAGCTCCAGCAGTCTCTGCAGCCAGTCCAGGGAATCCACAATGGGATAGAGACCCAGCTCATGGGTATCGCAGCTGGCAAATGGGACCGGGTTGGCAATCTGCGGCTCAGGTGAAGGCGTTGGGAAGTCACTCAACTGTTTTGGCCAGCCGCCATTGGCCAGCAGTCCGGGGCCATGGCCGACAGCAAAGCCGGCTTGAATGCCCTGTTGAACATAGGCGCTGGCCAGCACCACCGCATCCAGGGTCGATTTACCCTGAGCCATAAAGCTGGCGATGGCCGATGCGAGGGTGCAGCCTGTGCCGCGGGTATGCTGGCTGTTTTGACGAGTCTGCCGAAGCCAGAGCTGTTGCTGACCATCATCGTAGTAGTCAAACAGATAGTCCGTGGGGGGATGTTGGTGGCCGCCTTTGATCAAAACCGTTTTAGCCCCCTGTTGGCGCAGCCGTTGTGCGGCGGCGGCGATGTCGTCATGACTGAGTAAACGCATGCCGGTAAGTAGTTCAGCTTCTGGCAGGTTGGGGGTTATCACGCTGGCATGGGCAAGCAGTTGGGGGTAGGCTTCTAGAACCTCTTGTTTACTGAAGTCACAACCAGAACTGGAGGCCAGCACTGGATCGACAATCAATGGACACCCCAGTGCTTCAGCCAGTTTTAGCGTTTGATCCATTTGCCTTTTCGATAACAACAGCCCGGTTTTAATCGCGTCGGGTCTGACATCCTCTTGTAGAGCCTGAATCTGGGCGGTAAACAATTCGTCGCTGGTGGCTTCGACTTGCAGAACCCTGAGGGAGTTTTGTGCGGTCAGGCCACTGATAATCCCCACCCCGTGACAGTCGAGATCCTGGATCACCCGTAAATCGCATTGGTGGCCGGCGTGGGCGCTGTTGTCCGACGCGGAGATGGCGCAGACAATGGGTTTACGGCTTTTGCTCATGATTGATGCCAGAAAGGTTGACCGAGTGTGGGGGTGGAGGGGGATGCCGTCTGGCTTTTTTCGATCAGACCGGCCAGGTAGGCTTCCCGTCCTGCGTCAATAGCGCTGGCAAATGCGCTGGCCATACGAGCTGGATTATGGGCTTTGGCCACAGCAGTATTCAGCAAAATACCGTCGTATCCCATTTCCATGGCTTCCGCAGCCTGTGAGGGGGCACCGAGTCCGGCATCCACAATCAGCGGTACCTGGGGCAGCCGCTCTCTGAGAGTGCGCAGGTTATAGCGATTGAGCAGCCCCTGGCCGGTGCCAATGGGAGCGCCCCAGGGCATCAGTACTTCGCAGCCGACATCGAGAAGTCGTTGGGCCAATACCAGGTCGTCGGTGGTGTAGGGCAGGACTTTGAAACCGCGTTTTACCAGTTCGGCGGCTGCCTCCACTAACCCGAACGGGCAGGGTTGCAGGTTGTAATCGTCGCCGACCACTTCCAGTTTGAGCCAGTCGGTAGCAAAAATTTCACGGCTCATCTCAGCGAGGTTGATGGCTTCTTTGGGGGTTTTACAGCCGGCGGTGTTGGGCAGCAGGCGACAGCCGGATTCGCGGATGCAGTCCCAGAAGGTGTTGTCCGCACTCTGTTGCGGATTTTGCCGGCGCAGGGACAGGGTTACCAGGCTGGTACCAGCGGCCTTTATGCTGTCGAGCATGACCTGAGGAGAGGGGTAGAGGGCCGTCCCCAGGATAAAACGACTTTGCAGTGTTTCACCGTAGAGTGTGAAGTTTGAACGTTGCATGCTTCTTGTCTCTGCTGTAAAAAGGGTTACTTCCGGGGTGGGTGCCAGGTGCGAGCTCTGTGTCCTCTGTCCCGACACGCTGTAAACCCATCCATGGGAGCTCGACGGCAGCATCCATGCTGCCGACGGTCGTGACAGAGAACACAGCGCTCACACCTACAAACTTGTGCAGTTAAATCATCCCCCGCCGACGGGTTTAACCAAATCAATCTGGTCCCTATCGTTCAATTGAAACGTGTCGTATTGACTGCGCGGCACAAACTCTCCATTCACGGCAATGGCAAACCGGCCGCTGTCCTCTTGCCAGTGCTCCAAGGCTTGTTGTAACGACATGGGTTTGTCCAGTTGTCTGGAGGTGTTGTTCAGGCTGATGATTAACATGCTAGTGAGTCGCCAAGCAGGGAGTGAGTGAAAGCATTGTCCGGTGCTCGTTCCACAAGGCCAACCAGAGTCTCGACCATTATCGGAGCCAATAAGTAACCATGTCGATAGAGGCCGTTAGCGCGCAGCAAGCCATGCTGATGTTGAATGTGCGGTAGGTTGTCTTGCAGGGCGGGTCGCAGGTTGACGTCGGTTTCGAGAATACGCGCTTCTGCAAAGGCAGGGTTCAGGGCGTAGAGTGCGCTGGTCAGTTCCAGAGTTGAGCGCACGCTAATGGGGGAGCAATCCTCGGATTCGATTTCCGTCGCCCCAATAATGAACTGCTGTCCTGGTTTTGGCACCACATACAGTTTGTATTTTGGGTGCATAAAGCGAACGGGGTGGTTGAGGCTGACTTCGGGGGTTTCGACCCACAGGACTTCGCCGCGGACTCCGCGCAATTTAGCAAGTTCCGGTTTGGCGCCCATGCCACGACAATCGATAGCCCAGTCAAATTGATAGCGATCCTTGTCGGTGGTAATGGTGCCTGGGCTTATCTTTTCAACGCGTTGGTGATCGTGCAGTTTCACCGGCAGTTGTTGCAAAGTTTCTATTAACAGGTCTAAAAACTGACGGTTATCCAGGTAGGCCTCATTGGGCAGGTACAGGGCTCGTTGAAAGCCCGCTAGATCCGGTTCACGCTCGACAATGTCCCACTGATCCAGCCAGCCACAGGGCGCTGATGAATCATGCGCGAAGGTGTTACCGAGCTGAAAGCGCAATTTGTCGGAAAATTGGCGCAACAACCCCAGATCCTGTTGGTGAGCCACGACCAGGGAGCCGGTCTGCCGGTAGAGCTCGGGGCGGTTGAGTTCCTGCACCCACTGACGCCACAAAGGTAGGCCCGCCAAGCCCATCTCAAAAATCAATCGTTCGCTGTCGACCAATTCCGATAGCGGGGAAATCATGGCAGCCGCTGTGCGGGCGGCGCCTGCACAGTGACGGAAGGAGCCGGCTTCAAACAGGCTGACACGGTGACCGTTACGGGCCAGGCGCCAGGCGCAAAGTCGCCCGAGTAGACCGCCGCCAGCAATACCAATGGTGTAGGTGCTCATGCTTCAGCCATCACACTTCTTTGTAGAGCTCGCTGCCCATGTCTTTAAACTGCTGGGACATGGCCCGCATACCTTCTTCAGTGGCGGCATAATCACGGACTTCCTGAGTGATCTTCATAGAGCAGAATTTCGGTCCGCACATGGAGCAGAAGTGCGCCACCTTGGCGGAATCCTTGGGCAGGGTCTCGTCGTGAAATGCCCGCGCCGTATCCGGATCCAGGCTGAGGTTGAACTGGTCTTCCCAGCGGAATTCAAAGCGGGCCTTGGACAGGGCGTTATCGCGAACCTGAGCGCCGGGCATACCTTTTGCCAGATCGCCGGCGTGTGCGGCTATCTTGTAGGTAATGATGCCCTGTTTAACGTCTTCGCGGTTGGGCAGGCCCAGGTGTTCTTTGGGGGTAACGTAGCACAGCATGGCGCAACCGAACCAGCCGATCATGGCGGCACCAATACCCGAGGAGAAATGATCGTAGCCGGGACTGATGTCGGTGATCAGCGGGCCCAGGGTGTAGAAAGGTGCTTCGTGACAGTGTTTCAGTTGCTCGTCCATGTTCTCTTTGACCATGTGCATGGGCACATGGCCAGGGCCTTCAATCATTACCTGAACGTCGTGCTTCCAGGCGATTTTGGTCAGTTCACCCAGGGTGCGCAATTCTGAAAACTGGGCTTCATCGTTGGCGTCTTGTAAGCAGCCAGGACGCAGACCGTCACCCAGTGAAAAGGAGACATCGTAAGCTTTCATGATTTCGCAGATGTCTTCAAAGTGGGTGTAGAGGAAGTTTTCCTGATGGTGCGCGAGACACCATTTGGCCATGATAGAGCCGCCGCGAGACACAATGCCGGTCAAGCGCTTGGCCGTCATAGGTACATATCGCAGTAAAACACCCGCGTGAATGGTGAAATAATCCACCCCTTGTTCGGCCTGTTCAATCAAAGTGTCGCGAAAAATTTCCCAGGTCAGGTCTTCGGCAACACCGTCGACTTTTTCCAGCGCCTGGTAGATGGGCACGGTACCTATGGGCACCGAAGCGTTGCGCAAAATCCACTCGCGGGTTTCATGGATGTGCTTGCCGGTGGACAGGTCCATCACCGTATCCGCGCCCCAGCGTGTGCCCCACACCAGCTTTTCCACTTCTTCTTCGATGGAGGAGGTAACAGCGGAGTTGCCAATATTGCCGTTGATCTTGATGTGGAAGTTGCGGCCGATGATCATCGGCTCCAGTTCCGGGTGATTGATGTTGGCCGGGATAATGGCGCGACCTTCAGCCACTTCACGGCGGACAAATTCCGGCGTGATGTCGTTGGTCATATTGGCGCCCCAGGTTTGGCCTGGGTGCTGCTGTTGAATCACGCTATCCTGCTGCAACTGAGCGCGGGCGATGTTTTCCCGAATGGCGATGTATTCCATTTCCGGGGTGATCATGCCTCGGCGAGCGTAGTGGAGCTGAGTGACATTGCGTCCGCTTTGAGCAATACGAGGTTCGTGATGGCCGTTAAAACGCAGGTTTTCCAGCGCAATATTCTGTTCGCGTATCTGGGTGTATTTGGAGCTGGGGTTGGTCAGCACTTCCGTGTCATTGCGCTCCAGAATCCACTGTTGCCGCATTTTGGGCAAGCCTTTACGTACATCGATCTCGATGTTGGGGTCGGTGTAGGGGCCTGAAGTATCGTAGATGCGAATCGAAGGGTTTGCTTCCTTGCTGCCATCTTGCAACAGGGTCGGGGACAAACTGATTTCACGCATGGGCACCTGGATATCAGGACGTGTGCCTTCCAGGTAAATTTTGCGTGAAGCAGGAAAGGGGGCTGTGGATATGGCATCGACCTGAGCGGTTTCACTCAATTTGGATGCTTGGTTGGCCAGTGTTGTCATGGTGAATCCCCGTCGTTGTTTTTTATTAAAAAAACGTCGGGGTGGCTGCGACCAACTTTCGCCTCAAGGTTCTATCCCTGGCGCATTTTTCAGCAGGGAAGGAGGCAAATAACTTGATTCCTACGCAGGTGCTAACCTGATCAGGTGCAGCGGGTTTCCATGCTTTCTGGATCTCAGCCAATGGCAATGTTGCCATCGGCACCCCGACAAGTGGTGCTCAGACTAAACCAGTTGTGTTTCAGGTGGCAAGTGTTTTGATGAAAATAATTGACTGCTGGCGCAGTCGGTTGTTGATCTCAGCAGGGCAGTAGTCGCATTCAAAATGCGAGCAACTGTAGCAATCGCGCCTCACACCCTTGACGCAGATGGGGTTGTTTTAAGCTCAGCCAGAGCCATTCCACCAGCCGTACAACCAATTGGAATTCTGTTAAGGCAGCCAGGTGATTCTGGTAGCTTTGTGGTTGTAGCCGCCAGTAAGCATCGGAAAGTTGTTGGCGTTGTCGGTCGTCCAAAGCAAAAAATTCCACCAGGGTAGCCAGCTCAAAATAGGGGGAGTTGAAGCAGGCGTACTCCCAATCGATAAAGGTGAATCCGTCTGTATGGCAAAATATATTGGCCGGGTTTAAATCGTTATGGCAGAGACATTGTTCCGGATAATTTTCCAGAGTCTTCGCCAATTGCTGTCGACATTCTAAATACAAAGCCTGGTCTTGTGTCGATGAAGCTTGTTGTAACTGGATTTCACGCCAGTAGGAATCGCAGTGACCCAGCAGGTCAAACGTTGGCAAGGCTATGGGCAGCTCATGCAATGTTTTGAGGGACTGGCACAACCCTTCCAGGTCATTCATAGGCATCCAGTGTTGACCGTGAATAAACTCCGTTACCAGGGTGAATTCATCATTCCAGAGTATTCTTGGAGCCAGTGAGGGATGGGCTGTGTTTGCCGCAGCTTTCATGGCTTGCAGTTCCCATTCCCTGGCCATGGCAAGGGCTCGGCTTTGGGGATCCTCTAGCCGCAACACCAGTTTCTGGCCGCCGGCATCCAGCAGATAGCTGTTGTGGCTGAGGCCACCATCCAGTTGATCTACCAGTAGAGGCGGCTTGGAAAGTGTTGCTGACCATTCTTGCCAAGAGGCCAGCGCGGTTTGCAGTCGGGTAACGATGTCGTTCATGTGCTGATAGAAGGCACTGGTTGTTGCTCTCGCCATTGGCGCTGCCAGTTGAAAAAGCCAAACACACAAATCACCAGATACACCGCAAACAGCAGGGCGGTGAGATAGAGTTCTCGGTCGAAGTACAGCAGGATGGAAACACTGTCGATCACCAGCCAATAGAGCCAATTTTCCAGTATTTTCCGAGTAACCATCCAGGTGGTGAGAATGCTGCCCCAGGTGGTGAATGAGTCCACATAGGGCCAGGCGGCGGAACTGTTATTGGCCAGTAAAAATCCACTCACCAGAGAAGCGATCAGTATGCCACCGATGGCCACGACGTGTTGATGCAGGCTCCAGTTGTGGATGTGAACGCCGTGATGATCCGCTGCGCCAAATTTCCACTGGTACCAGCCATATACAGCCATCACCAGGTAATACACCTGCAGGCCGGATTCCATTAATAGACTGACATCCCAGAACAGGAACAGGTAGATAGCGGTGCTGATAAAAGCGGCGTACCAGCACCATAGGCTTTCCTTCATGGCCAGCAACAGATAGGCGATGGCCAGGATCACGGCAATCACTTCCCAGCCGGACATGGATTGCGCTGTTTCGATCAGGGCCTTGGTGAAGCTGGTTGGTGAATTTGAATCCAGCATAAAAATACTATTGTTCTCGTTGATCGTCATTGCGAGCGGAGCGTGGCAATCCATTTTTGGCAAAATATTGGGGTAAAAGCCAGTGTGTTCGGTCTGGCAAAGTGCTAATCATGGATTGCTTCGTCACGTTGTTCCTCGCAATGACGGTGTCAAAGTACTGTAGGTTTCATGTCATTGCGAGCGCAGCTTAGCAATCCATGTTTGGAAAAATATTGGGGTAAAAGCCAGTGTGTTCGGTCTGGCAAAGTGCTAATTATGGATTGCTTCGTCACGTTGTTCCTCGCAATGACGGTGTCAAAGTACTGTAGGTTTCATGTCATTGCGAGCGCAGCGTGGCAATCCATGTTTGGCACAATGTTGGGGGATAAGCCAGGGTGTTCGGTCTGGCAAAGTGCTAATTATGGATTGCTTCGTCGCCTTGCTCCGCGCAATGACGGTTTTCAGGTTTGTGAAATTATAACGCGGAATAACCCGGCAGGAACTTGGTGACAAAAATCCCCATGCCATGTTTTTCCCGATACGCCTTCATCTCGACTTTAAGGATGTCCATCACTCGATCAAACTCGCCCATCACCACCGTGGAAGTGGGAAAGGTTTGTATCTGGATATCCTCGTACTGATTCAACTGAGCAATAAAGTCCAGAATTGGCGGGACAAAGTCTTCGTTGTTAGGGTAGAGACTGATATCGACACTGAGTTGCATGGTGACTCCTCTAATTAAAAAGAATAGCTGCCACGGACACCAATGATACGAGGCTCACCGTACTGGTAGTAGGCCTCAGAGATGTAAAACTTACGTGGATCGTTGGGGAAGCTGAAGCCCCTGACCTGATACTCCTCGTCCAGCAGGTTGCGGCCCCACAGGGCCACTTGCCAGTTGTCTTCGGTATAGCTCAGGTTGGCATTCCAAAGCTCATAGGCATCGGAGCGCTCGGCGTGGCTGTCAGAAAAATAAAACTCGTCCTTGCCTTCCACTTCCAGTCGTGCGCTCAACCTCGGGGTAAAATAGTAGGTGCTTGCCAGGCTGAACTGATAGTTGGGGGCGTGAGCCTGTTCTCGGCCATCCAGGTCTTCGCCTTCGGCATTGACGAAGTCTTTCAATTCCGTGTCCAGTAGCCCCAAGCTGCCGTCAAACTGCCAGTGCTCGCTCGCACGCCACAGCACCTGGGCTTCCAGACCGTAGTTGTTTCCTTTGGCAGCATTGTCAAACGAATCGATAAACTCCGTCGACAGATCGCTATTGGTAACCAGAATGGATTGTTTAACCTGGACATCGTCCCGTTGTTGGTAAAACAGTGCTACCTGAGTTTGCAGGCTGTTATCCAGCAAACTCCATTTGGTGCCGATTTCGTAATTCAGCATATGCTCGGTGTCGTAACTGCGGCGACTTTCCGGCAGGGCCGGATTGCTGTTGATGCCACCGGTTTTAAACCCGCGAGACATCAATCCGTAGAGCATGCCGTTGTCACTGACTTGATATTGCAAGGCGGTTCGTCCGCCCCACAAGTCTTCGTCATGGCTAAAGTCTATTGCGTCATTATCCTGGTAGTCGCTGCGGTAACGTTCCAGGCGTAAACCGCTGATCAGGGTTAGCTGTGGCGTGAGCTGGGTTTCCAGTTGCCCATAGACAGCGCTGCGTTGAGTGGCGTAATCGCTGATAAAGTCCTGACTTTGGTAAGTGTATTCCCGCTTCAGATCTTCGTTCTGGTCTTGGTAGTAAACCCCAATCAACCAGTCGGTGGTGTCGCCAAACCAGCGGCCGTCGGCTTGTGATACCAGGCGCAAATCAATGGTACTGATTTGGCGATCGCGAAGATAATTATCGATGCTCGAATACCACCAGTCATAGCCCCACAAGCTAGAATCGCAGGCTAAGCCATCACAGATACCCGGATTGGCCCAGTCCTCATCATAGCCGTACTCGATATTGCTGTTGACGTAACTGGTTGTCAGTTCCAGATCGAACGCGGGGTTGACGGAGTAGGTGGCGTTTATGCCAAGGGCGGCGGTTTCCTGGCGATCGTGTCCCGGCTCATCCGACAAGGTGTGGCGAGTGTTGTCCAGGGAAAAATCATCGTACCCGTTGTCGATATCGCTGTAGACCAGCGTGGTGTCGATGGTGAGCTTGTCTGTGGCGTTCCAGCGCAGTTTACCGCGCAGGGTTTGCTCGTCGCGATTGCTGGTGTCGTCGCGGTTGAGGTAATCGTTTTCGACGTAACCGTCACTGCTCTGTTGTTGCACTGCAACACGGTAGCTGAGTGTGTCGGTTAATGGGCCGCTGGCAATCGCGTTCAGAATATAGGTGTCGTATTCCGCCAGGCTGGCTTCCAGGCGAGCTTCTGCAGTGTCGGTGGGATCCTTGCTTTTGATATTGATCAGGCCGGCCAGAGCGTTGGCGCCAAAGCGGGTTCCCTGCGGGCCGCGTAGGACTTCCACTTGATCTACATCCAGTAAGGTGCCGGCGGTGCCCAATCCACTGAAGTCGATGTCATCAATCAATACCCCAACTGATGGGTTCAGCGGTTCCACAAACTGGCTGCGTTCACCAATGCCGCGAATTTGGTAGAAGCGGGCTCTTGAAGCACCACTGGCATAATTGACGTTCGGGGCCAGGTTGAGAATTTCTTCCAGGTGCTGGGCGTTGCGCTGTTCGATGGCGTACTCGCCAATCACCGAGACGCTGGAGGCGATGTCATTAATCTCGGCATCGCGGAAATCCGCTGTCACCTTAACTTCGGGCAGTAAAGCGTCGCTTGAAGAGGCGCTGGGCGTTTCAGCTTGGGCTGATAATGGCAAGCTGGCGAGGCTTAGGTTGAGCACGAGGGGGGCCAGAGTCAGGGGGCTCAGAGCCACGGTAAAGGATTTTTTGTTGTGCATACTCGGTCTCCAAAATAGTCAGAGACCCGGATGAATTGCGTATTGTCAGGTTGCTACCTTCCACTGGCTGCTCCTATCCCTACGCCGGTATTGTCCGGATCAGGTTCAAAGGGTCTGCAGTGGAACTGCATCTCAGGTAAGCACCACCCCTTAGGAAAGGCTGCCATTGTAGTCGCTGGACTGCTGAGTCACAACCTGTTTTGGTCAGTAGTGTCCAATAGAGCCTTTAGCGCTAGTGTCCAAAAGAGCCTTTAGCGCTGTCCAACACGACGCAGCACCAGCTCAGGTATGGCAATGTCGATGTGCTGATTAAGCATGCTCTCGATGTTATCGCGAATACCGGAGGGGAAGGGCTGGGTGCGACCGGTGTCGGTTTCGTAGCCAAACACGAGTACGTAAAAAGCCTCACTCATGTGGCCGTTGTAGTCAATCCACTCGGGTTTTACCGGGCCCTCATACGTGTGGGCCAATATCTCAGACGTTATCATAGTGGGCATTTAACCTTGTTGTTTGCACTAGGAATGCTGTCATTTGGAATGAAACCCGTTCATGGTAAGCCTCTGCGGCTGCAAAGGTTGCGCTTGTTCGACTATAATTTGCACGTTTCCGACAAGCCCTCGTTTTAGGCCAGTTGTTATAAGGTGTTTGTTTTATTGTGTTTAATGAACCTCCCGCCCGCTTGCCCCTGAACATCACGTTTCTGTTAATCCCGGGCTATTCCATGCTGGGTGTGACATCAATGGTCGATCCTTTGCGCTGGGCCAACCGCATTAAAGAAGAAACGGTCTTTGAGTGGGAAATCGTGTCTTTGGATGGCCAGTCGATCCAGGTCAGCAACGACCTGACGCTGGAGGCGTCCCGAGCCTTTGCGGACGTGGAGGCTACCGATATGTTGCCGGCCAATGCCAACTGGGCTGGTTCACAAGCGTCAATAAACGGAGTGATTTCCCGTTCGACAAACTTGCGCAGTTGTTGCCGCCATTGCTGGCGGGACTCGGTGTAGAAGGGACTTTGTAATTGCAGGTTGTCATAGTGAATGGCCATAGCGCAGCTCATCCTATGATTATTATTGTGCCCTTAGTTAAACAACCGCTCCCAATTATGTCAACGCAGTCAAATGCTTAATAAGACTGATCGATTAAAGCTGCAGTGGAATGACTTCAACCGTATCGCCAAGGGTGAGGTTGCCACTCTCTATCACTTTACAGCACAGGCCTCCATAGCCAAGCATGGCGCTAACACCGCCCAAGCCAAGAGCCTCCTCCATTCGAGCGCACGGGTGGCACTGGGCGTTGGCTTCAAAGACTGCCTCGCCAATGCGAAAGCGTTGGTAACGCAGTGCATTGAGATTAATGCCCTGGACAACCAGGTTGCGCCGCAGCAATGCAGGATCAATTTGGGGCTGCTTTAGATAGCCGGCAATGGAGTGAATAAACTCTGCACTGATGAGGGTGACTTGCCGGCCAGATCCTGGGGTTTTGTGCACCCGGTGATCGCCTTCAAGGCCCAGATTGGCAATGGCCTGGCAGCTGGAGACGACCTGCAAGGGTTGTTTGCGGGCAGGACGAAGGCCAATCCATACCAATTTCCCGGCGGGTAACGCTTCAGCGTAACGGGCATACCATCTTTTCTGCGTACTTGATTGAGAAGCGGATTGAAACGAAGGGCGGGACATCGTTGCGGCGATTGCCTCCAACAAAGGGCTGTATTGTGAGTATAGTGTCTGCTAGATTTCAGAGCAGGGCGGGCATTGCCTAGCGACGATTAATACGACAGAGACACGATTATGGCCGGTGCAAGTTTACTGGCTTTGCTGGATGATATTGCCAGCATGCTGGATGATATTTCCGCCATGACCAAGGTTACGGCGGGTAAAACCACAGGCTTACTGGGCGATGATCTGGCGGTAAATGCCAACCAGCTTACCGGACTTCGGGCCGAGCGTGAATTGCCGGTGGTATGGGCTGTGGCCAAAGGCTCAATACTTAATAAATGCATCCTGTTGCCACTCGCCTTTTTAATCTCGGCGTTTATTCCCTGGTTAATACAGCCGTTGCTGATGCTGGGGGGGGCGTTCCTGTGTTACGAGGGTGCGGAAAAGGTGTGGCATTGGATATTGCATCGACAGGATGCTCATACCGCCAGACACAAAGCCCAAACGATGCGGCAACTGCATGTTACCAGAGAAGAATTGTTGGCGTTCGAAAAAAAGAAAATCAAAGGCGCGATTCGCACGGATTTTATTTTGTCGGCCGAGATTATTGTGATCTCGCTGGGGTTAGTGCAGGGTATGGATTTGATCGGCTCGATCATTGTCGTTGTGTTGGTGGCTTTTATGATGACCGCTGGTGTCTACAGTGCCGTGGCCGCCATTGTGAAGCTCGATGATGTGGGCATGTATTTGATCGAGTCTGCCGAAAAGACGGCGGGGGTGGTGTCTTTTCGAGAGCGTTTGGGACAAGGTATTTTGCGAATATGTCCCTGGCTGATGAAGACTTTGACGGTGGTAGGAACCCTGGCGATGTTTCTGGTGGGCGGTGGCATTTTGTTTCATGGTGTGCCGGCATTTTCCCATGGTATTGAGCACTGGTTGCACGAGTTGATTCATCAGGGCTGGTTAAGTCAGCTGGGCGTCATCAGCTTGCAGCTGTTGTTGGGGCTGGTCGTAGGTTCCCTGCTTGTATGGGTGTTGTCTTTCTTTATTAAAGACGATGAGCATGAGGCGGCATGAAGTGGCTGACGCAACCCAGGGTCGGTTAGAAAATCGTGTTGCAACTGTTTTTAAAAGAACAATGTTTAAAAGAGCAATGTTTAAAAGAATAAGCGAGAGTGAGGAAAAAAGATGAGATCAATTCCACAATGGCTATTCGGCCTGGCCGGGTTGTTGGTGTTGCAGTTTGGCTGGGTCGGTGCAGGTCATGCCGAGCAGACCAGTATGTCTGACTATGGCAGGCATCCATCCCCATCCATCATTGTCTCGGGACAACCCAGTCACGAGAATCTGGTGAAACTGGCCGAGGCCGGGGTGACGGCGGTGATTAACTTGCGTCCCAATGCGGAAATGACCTGGGATGAAGGGCAGGCGGTGCAAGACCTGAATATGGCTTACTACCAGATTCCCATCGCCTCTACCGAGGATATGACCCTTGAGAATGTTCGCCAGCTGGACGCACTGTTGCAACAGGCGGGCAGTGAAACTGTTTTCCTGCACTGCGCCAGTGGCAACCGGGTGGGGGCTCTGGCCGCCTTGCGCGAGGGCTGGTTAAAGGGCAAAGACGTTGAGGCCGCCATCACTACCGGGAAAGCCTGGGGGTTAACCGGACTTGAGCCCGCCGTCCGCAAGCTGCTGCAACAGCCTCCTGCGAATACGGCGTCAGAGTGAATGGTTTTTAGCCCTGAGTGGCCAGCTTGAAATTGATCCGTTTCTTGTCCAGATCCACTTTCTCAACCTCTACCTGCAGTGGCTGATCCAGCACAAACTGTTGTTCTTCGCCTTTCAGAGTCATGCGATCCGGGTCGAACTTGAACGCCTTGGGATCGAGCTTAACAAAGCCGTTAATGCCCCAGTCGCACAGCTTGACGGTTATGCCCTGTGAGGTGACCCGGAATACTTTGGCATCCAGGGTTTTGCCCTTGTGCTGTTCCATAAACAGGCAGTAGAGCCACTGCTCCAGGTCCCGGCTGGCGGCTCGGGTGGTGCCGATACGCTGTTGCAGCTCGGCCAGCTCCTCGGTGGAAGGTGCAGTTGGGTTGTGGCCTTCAAGAATCGCACGCAGTGCCCGATGGTTGTAAAAATCGTTGTAACGACGAATCGGTGAGGTGATGGTGGCGTAGTAGGGCATGGCCAGCCCCAGGTGCGGTAACGGCTCGGTAGTCAGTACGCCAGCCTGCAGCATCAGTCGGAACGCCGCCAGGTGTTGTGCGGCTTCGGGTCTTTCATGCAGGGCGCGGATCAGTTGCTGGTAGCCACTGAGTTGAGTCAGGTCCAGTTCCGCCAAGTCGGGAAAATCTTCACTCAATACCTTGCGGATGTTGTCCAGTCGCTCTGGGCGGAATCCCTGGTGCGAGGAAAAGACTCCGCTGTTGGCATGCCGGGCAAACAGATCGCCGGCAGAGCGGTTGGTGGCCAGCATGGATTCTTCAACGATTTGCTGGGCCAGATTGCGGCTCTGGCGTTTGATGTCCGCAATATGGCATTGCTCATTCAGCACCAGATCGTAATCATCCCGCTCTTCCATCAACAGCATGTGCTCACGGCGGTAATTGTTCAACGCCTGGCTGCAGTCGGCCAGGGTTTTCAGCAGGGCATGACAGGATTCGGGAGTCGCATCCTGTTGGCCCTGCTCCAGGTGAGCCGCGACGCCTTCATAGCTGAGCTTATGGGCGGAGCGGACAACACCAAATTCAAACTCAGCCGACTCAATTGCGCCGTTGTCACGGATGATCATATGGCACAGCAGGGCTGGACGATCTTCATCCGGCACCAGGGAATAGTGGTGGTTGGAGAGCGCTTCCGGCAGCATGGTTACCGCCTGGCCCGGGAGGTAGGCGGTATTGGCCCGCTTCAGGGCGGCTTTGTCCAGCGGGCTGCCTGGGGCAATACTGCTGGTGGGATCGGCAATGGCGACACTGAGTTTCCAGCCGTTGTCCAGGGGCTCGGCGTAAAGCGCATCGTCCATATCCTTGGTGGTTTCCGAATCAATAGTCACAAAGGCCAGATTCTGCAGTTTAACTCGCCCGTTAAAGTCGGGCAGGTCGGAAAGCGCCAGTGACGCCAGCTCGTCCTGCTGGACCTGTTCACTCTTGTTCCAGTCAACAGGCAGATTGTGTTTCAGGCGCACAACCTGATGCTCTATGCCCGCGGTTCCGGGTTGACCGAGAACTTCCACCACCTTGGCCTGTCCCTTGCCGTCTTCAAACGGATGGCGAGTCAGGCGGCACAGCAGGTAGTCGCCTTCCTGAGCTTTGCCGCGCGCCTTGGGGGGAATAAATACCCAACGGTTGAGCTGGGGCATGTCCACGGCGACAAAATGGCCTTTGCCGCGAATGACGTACTGGCCGACCAGGGTTTTGGTGTTTGAGGACAGCAGCTTGTCCAGTTCGGCATCGATTTTGCCGCTGTCGCTGCCTTCCTTCTCCTGCACACTGACTTCAACTCGGTCACCAGGCAGTACTTTTGCCATCTCATCGGGAGGCAGGAAAGCCTCGCGGCCATCATCGAGTACTACAAATCCAAAGCGGCCCTGGCTGCCACGAACGGTGCCGTGACTGAGGTTTTTTTCCGAGCGAATGGTTTGCTTCAGTTGACTGAGTTGAGACAGAGCGTTGGCATCGAGCATGGAAGTCGTCTTTTACCGCGTGAAAAGGCCGCCTGGGCGGGGTTTCTGAAGGCGGCATGATAGCAAATTCAATGCTCAGTTAAAGTGACAATTCCATTGGAGCGGCACGACCAGGCTTGAGATTGCTGTATAATGGCCCGAGATTGAACCCAGATGCCGAGGAATTATGAAAATCCAGTCATCCATTGTCACCAAACTTGAAGAGCGTTTTTCACCCAGCCACCTGGAAGTGGTTAACGAGAGCCATATGCACAATGTGCCGGCTGGTTCCGAATCACACTTCAAGGTTGTGTTGGTTGCCCAGGCGTTTGAAGGCTTGCGGCAGGTACCCAGACACCAGCAGGTCTATCAGCTGCTGAGCGATGAAATGGCCGGCGATGTGCATGCACTGGCGTTGCACACCTACACGCCCGGTGAATGGCAAAACGCTGGTCTGGCGCCTGAATCTCCCCAGTGCCTGGGTGGTTCCAAGCAGGACCACTAGCGCACAAGGCCTGTTCTAGTCGCTCAAGGCTCTGTTCAAAAAATCACCAGGCAGCTAAAATGGCCGCCTTTTTCAATTGCCCCGCTGGTAACACCGGGGCGACACACGTTCATCCCCGATAAGTTCGAGTTAATGTATTCCCTATGAGTCAGTTTGTGATTGCCGCCCTGTACAAATTTACCGCCCTGCCGGACTATGAGGCCCTGCGTGAGCCGCTGCTGGCTCACTGCCAACAGGCAGGCATCAAGGGCACCTTGCTGCTTGCCAGTGAGGGGGTAAACGGCACCATTGCTGGCTCTCGAGAAGGCATTGACAGCGTGCTGGCCTACCTGAAACAGGACGATCGCCTGAAAGACCTGAGTCATAAAGAGTCTTTTGATGACGAAATGCCGTTTTACCGCATGAAGGTGAAGCTGAAGAAAGAAATCGTCACCATGGGGGTTGAAGGGATTGATCCGCGTCAGGTGGTCGGCACCTATGTGTCGCCAAAAGACTGGAACCAGCTTATCGCCGATCCGGACGTGGTGGTGGTGGATACCCGCAATGACTACGAATTCGAATTGGGGACGTTCAAGGGGGCGTTGAACCCGAACACCAAGACTTTCCGGGAATTTCCTCAGTATGTTGCGGACAACCTGGATCCGGCCAAACACAAAAAGGTAGCCATGTTCTGTACCGGCGGTATTCGCTGTGAGAAGTCCACTGCGTATATGAAAGAGCAGGGTTTTGAAGAGGTCTATCATCTGCATGGCGGCATTCTCCAGTACTTGGAGGATGTGCCCTCGGAAGAGAGTTTGTGGCAGGGCGAGTGTTTTGTGTTCGATAACCGGGTCAGTGTTGATCACGGGTTAAATCCCGGTACTTATGAGCTTTGCCATGGCTGCCGTGAACCGATCACCCAGGCCGATAAGGCCTCAGATCTCTATATTGAGGGGGTGGCTTGCCCGCGCTGTCACGACCGTCAAACTCCTGAGCAGAGAGCGCGCTTTCTGGAGCGACAGAAACAAATGGAGCTCGCGCGTCAACGCCAGGAATTACACATTGGAGCGCAGCCACCCCAGCGGCAAAAAGTGGCAAAGGTATCTTCAAGCGAGGTGGAATAACGCAAGATTGTCGCTTTCTGAATTTTTTTCAAGAAAGTCAGACGTTTGTGCTGTACCCGTGAGTGACTTAATGGTCTAATTTGTTGCTTTATATGCCAATAGATCATGTAGATTTGAAGTATGAATTTTGAAGATTGGACCGTTGATTTAAAGACCTTGTCTGCAACTCATGCTACGGGTTTTCGCCTTGAGGTTGAAGGTAACCCCAAAGACCCCAGTGCTGTGCATCCGGGGAAATTCCCGGCGGGTTTGAGCAGTATTGATCAGGTCCGTTTGGTTCGTACGGGTGTTGAAGCCATTACGGCGGCGGCGAAAAAAGGCGGGCATGCGGCCTCCGGGGCCAAGCCGGCGGCCAAGAAACGTCCTTACGTGGCTCCTGCCAACAAGCCTAAGCGCACCACATTGTCGCTGAAAAAGTCCTCTTCAGATCCTGATAATGGCTGAGGCTATTGCTGTCGCTGCAAGTACAGGTACAGGTACAGGTACAGGAATTAAGGGCCCGGTTTGAGCCCTAGCGTTGAGCCCTGAGTTCCTTAGCGGTAAACCACCTGGCCCTTAAGCAACAGCATAGTCTGGTGGTCATCAACCAGTTTGAACAGCTTGTCAAACTTTTCGCCAGCGACAGCGGTTGGGCTTTGGCCTTGATCGACGGAATAGGTGATGCCACTGATCAGCGACTGGAGTTCTTCCGAGACGGAATCAATCGCGGAGAAGATACCGTCTGTAGTTTGCTTGTCCTTGAACAGGCGATCGTTTTCAGCCGCATCCAGGTAGCTGTCGCACTCCAGAAGCCACTCTTTGCGCTGTATAAGGTATTTGCGGATATTGTTCATGCCGCCGCGGTGCTGGGAAACCAGTTGCTGCTCCCGATACCGCTGCAGGCTTTTTATGGCACTGGTCATAAAGTCCAGTTTGATGTCCTCACAGTATTTCTCATTCAGATAGCTCGGAAATTCCTCCGCTGCCTGGCTGCTACACATCCCCAGAGTAAAAAACAGTGCGCAAATGATTCGGGACCGGGCTGAGCTGGGTTTTATATTCATATTGGGCCGCCTGATTTCTGTTTGTTCTTGTCGGTACCGCGCCTGCTGATAGAGCCACACTGGACAGATCCGGATTTAAAACAGTGCATAAAACAGGGAGCGGAGTGTCACGCTACAATTGTGATATAAGTCACTTGTTGCTTTAGTGTCAAGAGTTATATGAGATATTTGGCGACATGCGGCCTAAAAAGACCATTATTCTTGTGTTTTGGGTGTGTTGTTGATGTGGGTATGGCACCTGAACCGACTTTATGTGTGTTAATTCAGGCGCCATCCTGGCAGAGAGGGCGCTATACGGGATCTTTATACGGGATCTTTTCGGTAGCTGCCAAAGTAGTTCAGCAGCTCGGGAATAAAGCGCTGGAATGTACCGGTCATTAGCGCAAAATCCGCATCGAATTGGGCTGCCTTATCGCCACCTGCGCTGTCCTGGGCTTCACTGAGAAGAGTGTCGCCGAACTTCAGGCGTTTGATGCTGAGATCGTCAGCCAGCATGAGCTGAAGGCACTCGTCCCAGTGCAAAGCGAGCTTGACGGCCTGTTTGCCTGCATTCAGGTGCAGCTCGATTTCCTCGCTGAGAAGCTCCTGCTTCTTACAGCGCACCACGCTGCCGTCCTCCTTTTGCTCTCGCAGTTCGCATTCATCACCCAGCTGCAGGTGTTGGGGCAGAGCGTCACCACGCAGCCAGCTGGTCATCACGACAGCGGGGGATTCCGTGACTTGCACCGGCACCACGGGCAGGCTGCCGAGCGATTCACGCAGCAGTTTCATCCACTCTTCGGCTTTGTTGTAAGAGCCGCTGTCGATGCACAGCCAGCCATTTTTAGGGTCGATATAGCCAAATGTGCGCTGGGATTTGGTGAAGGCCTGGGGCAGGCAGTCAAAGATGATTTCTTCCTTCAGTGATTCCTTTTCTTTACGGTAAATGCGGCGATCTTCCTGCAATTCAATAGCTTTGACTTTTTCGTCCAGCTTGTCCCGGATGACGGAGGCGGGCAGCACTTTTTCTTCTTTGCGAGCGCATAACATAATGCAGCCATTGGCACTGTGAAACAGTTGGTCGCTGTGGTCACCCATCGGACTGACCCAGCCGTATCGACTGGTGTCCTGGCGTCCACAAGGGGTAAATGCCTGAGCTTGCAGTTGCTCGGCAAGCTGATCTATATCTGTGTCGAATGGGCTGGTAAAACGGTACAACAGAAGATTCTTAAACCACATAATGCCTGTCTTGAAGAGTTGTGAGTTGTTGTAAGGCCGCGGAGAAATGTCTACTCATGGGCGCTCGAAAGGTCGCGCATTATGGCCCAGCGGTTGGCCAGTCTCAAGCGCCCAGCTCACGCTTCAGGTCAGGTTACCAAAGCGCGGGCTTGTAATGGGCTAACAGTATGATACCGGCAAACAGGGCTATCGCCGCCGACCTGAAAAGACCTTGACGGTTGGGTGCTGCATAGTGAAGCCCGAGCGCTCCACACACGATGTAGCCCATCAGTAGAAGCAGCTTGATGGCAAGCCAGTGACTGTTGGCGGGAGTAAAGCCAGTGGTGACAATTAAGGCCAGACCGCTCAACAGCAGCGCAGTGTCGATGACATGAGGCAGGCGCTTTACCCAAGCGCCTTGTCGCGCCAGCAGTCCACGTTGTGCCCACCAGGCTCGAAGTAGGAACAAACCCAGGGTTGTTGCGGCCAGGGCAACATGCAAGTGCTTGATCAATCCATAATGTTCCGTCACTGCCATCTATTGAGTAAGTCGCACCTGCATCAGGCCTGCAGGGCTTTGCCGACCAGCGCGGACATGGATGCCGATAGGGGCAGTTTCAGAGCGGCTTGATGGCCGCTCTCTGACATCTTATTCCAGGTCTTTTGAATAATATCGATGACCTTGTCATCATCATGGGGCGCCGCAAAATCCTCAAGATGGTGTTCGAGAAACACCAGGCAGGCGACATCCTCCAGTGTCTGGGCTTCCGGGTCGCGTTTCAGCTGTTTCTTCTGCAGCAGGCTTTGAACCCGTTGCTGTTCTTCGCTGGTGTAACCACAGTCGCCCATCAGTTGGGCGGTCAGTTCAGCGTGAAATTTTGCCAGGTCCGTGCGCCAGCGTTTATAGCCAGCCCGGTCCATGGGGTAGTCCTTGCGGGGAATACTCCAGCGCTGAATATGCTGTGCGCGGCAAGCAATTTGCAGCAGCTCAGAGGCATCGGTTTGAAATTGATTCAGGCATGCGCTCATACGCTGGCCGTACAACAGCTCTTTCGCAATCGGTTGGCCATTGTGTTCTACCTGATTGGGGTCCTGATCATTATGCCTGTCAATGGCATCAAAAATATTCGCTAAACGCTCATACTGAGTCATATAACCATCCGCTTCGACTTTGGGTAGGGGGTGATTGTTTAAAAGCTGTATTGTTAAGGCTTTAAGGTCGAATGTAAAAGGCCGGGTAAAGAATAGTTTGGTTTGTAAAACAATTGTTACTTAATCCAGATCAATAAAATGCATGGGGCCTTCGGGTTTAATGTGGTCACTGAACAGGAACACTGATGAAAAAGAGGGAAAATTATGCAACCTGTCCTGAAAACAATCTCTGAACTGGGCCCGCTGTCTGTCAAGACTCTAAAACCAGTTTTAAAGCCGTTGACCTTTGCCATCCTGGCATCAGGTTTTGTCGCTTCCAATGCGATGGCCTATGAAGCAGGGGACTGGGTTGTGCGTGCCGGTGCGACCATGGTGGACCCGCAGGAATCCGGTGATCCGCTGGAACTGAACGGTACCGTCTTGACCGACCCCCTGAATGGTGAGCTGGGCGTAGACAGTGATACCCAGTTGGGGTTGACACTGGAATACATGCTGACGGATAACTGGGGGATCGAATTACTGGCGGCCACACCGTTTAGCCATACCGCAACTGTGACCAACGCCAGTGCCCTGCAGGGTCTGGATACGGCCGATATCAAGCATTTGCCGCCGACCTTGATGTTCGTCTACCACTTTAATACCGGCAGCCGCCTGAACCCTTATATCGGGGCCGGTATCAACTACACCGTCTTCTTCGATGAAGATCTGACCAGTAAAGCGGATGCCGCCTTTGCCGGCCTGGGTTTAACCGGTGGGGATGTTGAACTGGACGATTCCTGGGGTGCCTCATTTCAGGCGGGCGTGGATTACCACTTGAATGATAAGTGGCTGTTGAACGCGTCCATGCGCTGGATCGACATTGATACCGAGGCCGAAATTACCTTTGACAGCGGTGATAAGGTCTCCGCGGGAGTGGAAGTGGATCCTTTTGTCTACACCCTGTCAGTGGGCTATCGCTTCTAAGGTTGGGCGATTCTGAACCCGGATAAGTCCGGCCTGAACCCCGGATAAGTCTGGCCTGAACATGGTCTCGGCCGGGCTTATTCAGCAGTTATGTTCGACATTCGCGACGGCTTTTAAAGCATCCATGTCCAGGATGTGGATTTCTTTTTTATCCACTTGAATCAGGTTGCTTTTCTGCAATCGACTCAATACCCGGCTGACGGTCTCAATGGTCAGCCCCAGGTAATTGCCCATATCCGAGCGGGACATGGGCAGACGGAAGGAGGTGGCGGATAGCTGGCGATGGTGGTTGCGCGTGGAGATGCTCAGCAGTAGAGAAGCAATACGCTCATCAGCGCTGTTTTTGCTTAACAGGGTTATCAGTTGTTGATCGGAGGTGATTTCACGGCTCATCAACTGGAAAAAGTGGCGCTGCAGACTCGGCAGTTTCAGACTGAGCTCTTCCAGTCGGGAAAATGGAATTTCGCAGACCGCAGAGGTTTCCAGGGCAATAGCAGAGTTGGTATAGCGGTTTTGGCCAATGCCATCCATTCCCAGCACCTCACCGGGCAGGTAAAAACCGGTGACCTGTTCCTGGCCGTCATTGGTGATATTAAGGGACTTGATGGTGCCGGACCTGACCGCATAGACGGACTGGAAGGCTTGTCCCGCTCGATAGAGGTATTCCCCTTTTTGCAGCGGGCGGCCACGCTGAATGATGTCATCCAGCTTTTCGATATCCTGCACGTGCAAGCTGATAGGCAGGCAGATGGCGTTCAGGCGGCAGTCTCCACAGGACACCAGGGGGTTTTGGTGACATTTTTTGTCGCTGGTGAGTGTTGAGTCGCTACTGCTGGCAATACGATTGGTCATAAGCATCCCGAAATATACTCGCCATTCCCTGTGGGGCCATATTCGGCTGATTTACCGCGTGGTTTGGCGCTAATAAGGCGCCATTGTCCTACAGGCCCGGGAATAGGTAAAGCCTCTGCTGAGGTTATAGGTTCAGGGACAGCCGTGGTCTGCAGTTGGTTTCCAGCGACTAAACTTACCCTGAACAGGGCCTTTATGGCGATAGGTAAGGCCTTTATGACGACTTTATTGGGGTTGTTCTTTTGTGCGTTTTTATCGGCTACACCAGTAGCTCGTTACTATTAGGAAATATAAATCATGTCTAATCAGGATACATTGTTTGTTGTCGTTGATCCCACCCAGAATGATCATGTCGCCTTGGAGCGAGCGATTATCACCTCACGTCTGCGCGATGTGCCGCCGAAACTCAAGGTGTTTGTGGCGGTGGATTCAGCGGCGGTCTCTCTGGATGCGGATAATCCCGATATCTATCGCGACACGGAATGGTTTGAAAACCTGAAAAAACCGATTATTGAAGAGGGCCTGGATTACACCCTGGTCATCTGCTGGTCCACCCAGTGGCACGAGGCTGTGTTACAGGCGGCACGCAAGACCGAGGCGACCCTGATTTTGATGCCTGACTATTCGGCGAAGCAGAGCCGTAACCGTTTCTCAGACGCCAAATGGCAGGTCTTGCGCTATGCGGACTGCCCGGTATTGATCTGTCGCCCCGGTGCCAACAGCCAGCGCAAGGTGGTTTTGGCGGCGGTGAAGATGCAGGACAGTGCCCCTCAGTACGTTGACCTGAACGAAAAGATCATCCAGCGTGGCAAATGGATGGCGGAACGTTATGGGGCTGATTTCCAGGTGGTTAACGCTTATACCGACTCCCTTAGTTACCCGGATCGGGGTGCCATGATGCGCAAGCTCAGTATTGATTCGGAGAAAATTCACGTGCGCCAAGGGCCGCCGGAAGAAGTGGTGGCTGAAGTGGCCGAAGAGATTCACGCTGACATCATTGTGATTGGCACGCTCAAGCGTCGTGGCGTGATGCTGGCCATGCGCGGCAATACCTCCGAGCAGGTCATGAGCCGCCTGAAGCAGGATGTGATGACCCTGAATTGATGGTTGCTGCTGCGAGTAGAGCGTCAAGTTAATACAAGGGTATTTTTTTGCTGTAGAAGTGTTGGCTAGAGTGTGCCGGAAATGGACAGCCCAGGCTGCACTCTCTTGCCCTTTGGGCAATTCTCCTTGTCGCCGCGCTACGCTCGCGATGACGAGACAAAGTCATAAAAAAAGGGCTGCACATGCAGCCCTTTTTCGTGTGTCGCTTCTCAGAATCAGTTACTCGGGAATGAGAACTGAACCCCCTCACGCACACCACTGGAAGGCCAGCGCTGGGTGATGGTCTTGCGGTTGGTGTAGAAGCGAACACCATCGGGACCGTAGGCGCTCAGGCTGCCAAACAGAGAGCGTTTCCAGCCGCCGAAGCTGTGGTAGGACACCGGTACAGGCAGGGGCACGTTGATGCCGACCATGCCCACCAGGATATTGTCGCTGAAGTAGCGAGCGGCTTCACCGTCGCGGGTAAAGATGCAGGTACCGTTGCCGTACTCGTGATCGTTGATCAACTTCATGGCTTCGTCCTGACTCTGGGCGCGAACCACCAGCAGTACCGGGCCGAAAATCTCTTCGTCGTAGCACTTCATACCCGGCTTAACATTGTCGATCAGGGTGCCGCCAACAAAGAAACCGTTTTCGAAACCAGCCACTTGTGGGTTACGGCCGTCAACCACAATGGTGGCACCTTGCTCTTCGGCACTGGCGATGTAGCCGTTGACCTTGTTCATGTGTGCTTCGGTAATGACGGGACCGAAATCGTTTTTGGCGTTGTCGTAGGCGCCAACCTTCAGGTCCTTCATGGCCGCGGTCATTTTCTCGATCAACGCATCGGCCGCTTCGTCACCGACACAGACAGCCACAGACAGGGCCATGCAACGCTCACCGGAAGAACCAAAGGCGGCTCCGGTCATGGCAGCTACGGCGTTGTCCATATCCGCATCGGGCATGATGATGGCGTGGTTCTTGGCACCGCCGAGGGCCTGGCAGCGTTTACCGTGGGCGCTGGCGGTGGCGTAAACGTATTCCGCGATGGGGGTGGAGCCGACAAAACTTACCGCTTTCACGCGCTCATCGGTCAGCAGGGTGTCTACCGCCACCTTGTCACCATTAACAACGTTCAGCACGCCATCAGGCAGGCCAGCTTCCTGCATCAGCTGCGCCAGGTATAGGGTGGACGAGGGATCACGCTCGGAGGGCTTCAGGACGAAGGTGTTGCCGCAGACGATGGCCAGTGGATACATCCACAGGGGTACCATGGCGGGGAAATTAAATGGCGTGATACCGGCAACCACGCCCAGTGGCTGCATTTCGCTCCAGGAGTCGATGTTGGGGCCAACGTTACGGCTGTGCTCGCCTTTCAGCAGTTCGGGCGCGTAGCAGGCGTATTCAACGTTTTCGATGCCGCGGGTCAGTTCGCCCATGGCGTCGTGGGAGATTTTACCGTGCTCTTCACCGATCAGCTCGCAGATCTTCTCAGCGTTGTCTTCCAGCAGTTGCTTGAAGCGGAACATGATTTTGGCGCGCTTGGCCACTGGCGTGTTACGCCAGGCGGGATAGGCGGCCTGGGCAGAAGCAATGGCTTCTTCAACGGTTTCCTTGGCAGCCAGAGCGACTTGCTTGGTGACTTCGCCGGTAGCGGGATTGTACACATCCTGAGTGCGCTCGGCGGCTTCACTCATTTGTCCGTTAATCAAATGGCCTACAATGCTCATGTATCTATACCTCTTTTAAATCTCAAAATTTCGTATGTGTCATTGCGAGCGCAGCGCGGCAATCCATGTCTGGCAAAATGCTCAATTCATGTCCCAATACAGGGGCTGGCATAGTGCTAATAATGGATTGCTTCGTGGCCTAAAGCCCCTACTGTTGGCACGTTGTTCCTCGCAATGACGACGTTCAAGTTCAGTATGTTTACCGTCATTGCGAGCGCAGCGGCAATCCATGTCTGGCAAAATGCTGTATTCGGACCCCGGAGTAGGGGCTGGCATAGTGCTAATAATGGATAGCCCAGGCTACCTTCTCTTGCTCTACGAGCAATTCTCCTTGTTGCGTCGGCGCTTTACGCCTCACAATGACGCTATCTAAGCTCTTTATTCGGCTGGTAGATTAGCCCTTGGCGACTTCCTGAATAGAGTCACCCAGTGCACTGATCAGGCTGTCCACTTCTTCAGGCTGCGACACGAACGGCATACCCATCTGGATGGTGTCGCCACCGTAGCGGACGTAATAACCCTTGTCCCACATCTTCATGGCCACTTGATAAGGGTGCAGCATGGGTTCGCCAGGAGCCGCTTCCAGGGTCAGTGCCGCCGCCACACCACAGTTGCGGATGTCGGTGATCAGGGGGGTGCCTTTCAACTGGTGCACACGATCTTCCAGAATAGTCGCCAATTCGGCCGCACGCTGGATAAGTTGATCATTTTCCAGGATATCCAGAGCCGCCAGAGCCGCTGCACAAGCTACTGGGTGAGCAGAATAGGTGTAGCCGTGGGGCAGCTCCAGGGCGTATTCCGGACCACCTTGTTCCATAAAAGTGTCGTAAATTTCCTGCTTGGCGATGACGGCACCCATTGGAATGGCACCGTTGGTCAGCTGCTTGGCGGTGTTAATGATATCCGGAGTCACACCGAAGGCCTCTGCGCCCGTTTTCGCACCCATACGACCAAAACCGGTAATCACTTCGTCAAAGATCAGCAGGATATTGTGCTGGTCGCAGATCTCACGCAGGCGCTGCAAGTAGCCTTGGGGCGGTGGCAGTACACCGGCGGAGCCCGCCATAGGCTCAACGATCACGGCGGCAATGTTGGACGCATCGTGCAGGGCGATCAGTTCCAGCATTTCGTTGGCCAATTCGGCGCCTTCTTCCGGCATGCCTTTGACGAATTTGTTTTGTGGCAGCATGGTGTGGGGCAGGTGATCGGCATCTACCGCGGTGCCATAGAGAGCGCGGTTAGCACCGATACCACCAACACTGATGCCGCCAAAGTTGACGCCGTGATAGCCCTTGGCGCGGCCAATCAGCTTGGTTTTGGTGGGCAGGCCTTTCTTGCGCCAGTAGGCGCGGGCGATTTTCAGGGAGGTTTCGGCGGATTCAGAGCCGGAACCGGTAAAGAACACGCGATTCAGGCCTTCTGGCATAAATTGGGTGATACGCTCAGCCAGCTCAAACGCCTTCGGGTGACCAAACTGGAACGCCGGGGCGTAATCCAGGGTGGAAATCTGCTTGCTGACGGCTTCAGCAATCTCCGGACGGCTGTGACCGGCGCCACAGGTCCACAAACCGGACAGGCCATCAAAGATCTGGCGACCGTCGGCACTGGTGTAATAGCAGCCCTTGGCCTCAGTAATAATGCGAGGGTCTTTCTTGAACTGGCGATTGCCGGTATAGGCCATCCAGTGGGCATCCAGTTGCGCCTGGGTCAGCCCGGCTAGTTTGTCACTCATGTCTTACCTCCCGGAACGACAAAACGTCTATCAATACATGGTTATTGGTGTTTTTGATGGGGGCAGTGTAGGGGAGGGTTAAAGTTTCATAAATTGCGGTATATGAATTTTAATGTTCATATTTATGAAACTAATAGCAGGTTTGCGCGTTATCTACTGCCACCCGGATTTCCAGGTGGCTGGGTGCATCAACATAAAGGATTTTGGAGGGCTAGGGAGCGCTGGCCAGTTCCTGTTCCAGGTATTGCCGGTTCTGTTTCAGGTTCTCCCGTGCCTTGGCAAAATAGGCTGGCGAAACGTCAATAGCCTTTTGCAGGTACTGTTCGGCAATTTGATAGCGATGGCTGACCATGCACAGGTAGCCGACAGTATTGTAAGCTTCTGCGTCAGTCATTAGGCGGGAGAAGGCATCCACCGCGCGTATGTATTGCTCCTGACGGACATACAGTAATCCCAGGTTGCGCCAGGCTTGTTTGTAGTCATTGTTTTGATCCAGCGCCTTGAGATAATAGGACTCCGCTTTGGCCCAGTCGTCATTCAGGTAATAGGAGTATCCCAGGTTGTTGTAGGCAGAAGGGTTCTTGGGTTGGATTCGAATGGCCAGATAGTAATACCGCTCTGCATCCTCGGGTCGCTGATCCAAATCAGCGATAATGCCCAAGCTGTTGTAGGTAGGATAGGGCGATTGGCTGTCGACCCGTAGTGGCGTCTTGGGTGCCGAGAGAGCCATCGTTTCTTCATCGGTTTCAGTGGTCATGGATTCATTTTTGTTTGAAGGCTTGGCGGCAAGTAATTTTGGGAATCTTTCCATATCCTGCGCAAGGGCTTTCAAGAAGAATGCGCGGGCTTGCTGACGTTGCTTTTGATGGAAATGCACCAGGCCCAAGCCGGTAAGGGTATCGATATTGTCAGGTAAACCGGTTAAAGCCCGTTCAAACGCGGTTTGCGCCAGCGCGTAACTTTTCATGTTCAGGTGGATCTGGCCAATGCGGTTGTAGAGTTCGTATTGGCTCGGGTCCTTGGCTAGCGACTGGATCAGGTAAAAAGTAGCCTGGTCGGTATTGCCAGATCGCAGGGCCAGCTCGGCCTCCTGGTTAAGCTCAAGGATCGAGGCGCGGTCGGTTTTGCTTTGATATGCCAGAGCTCTCTGGCCATTGTAGAGGTCGCTGTTGTCGGTTTGGCTGATGGTTTGTGTGCTACTACAGCCGGCTAAACCAATGCAGATGCTCAATAACAAGCCTGTCAGGGGTTTGCTGCGAGTCGAGTGAATGGCCATAGGGTGTTCTCCTAATAGTGACAACATTGTTGTTATTTAAAGGCTTCCATGACTTGTAAAATGGCCGGGCCCACAGCGATAACAAAAAATGCAGGCCACATAAAAAATGTCAAAGGGAAAATCAGTTTGGTACTGATTTTGGCGGCGGCCTCTTCGGCTGATTGCATGCGTTTATCACGAAATTCCTCGGCATATATGCGCAGCGCATCGGCGACACTGGTGCCGAATTTCATGCTCTGATCCAGCAGTGTGGTTAACCCCTTGACTTCATCCAGTCCGGTACGATAGGCCAGGTTTTTGAAGGCTTTACTCCGCGGTACACCCACCATGATTTCTTTGTTGATCAACGCCAGATCTGTGGCCAGTTCGGGGTGGGTAATTTCCAATTCCTGGGCGACTCGGGAGATGGCACTGGTCAGCCCCAGTCCAGATTCCACACACACAACCAGTAAGTCCAGCGCATCAGGGAAAGCGGTTCGTAATTTTCTCTGCCGGCTCTGCACCCGTTTTTTAAGCACATAATTGGGGCCAAACAGTCCAATGCTCATGGCCACAATACTGACAAAAATGACTTTCCCCGTGGGCATGCTGGGCAACAACTGAACTCCCAATAAAACCAAAATCGGTAATCCAATGGCCAGTATGGTCTTATAGGCATAAAAATTCGTTAAGGCGTTGCTGTTCCTATAGCCGGCAATAATCAGTTGCTGTTGAATTCGGCTACGTTCATCACTGGCCCCCGGCATTAAGGCGCTGGCGGCATTACCTAGCACTTGTTTAATAAACTCACTCTGATCCCGGGAAGGTATTTCAGGGTTATTTTCATTGATAGCAGCCAGGCGTTTTCGGGTTGGATCACTGAAAGCACTGACCAGAAATCCGATGCTTAAAACCGCTGCAAAGGCGGCGGCGGCTGTCATGCCGACAAAAATCCATTGTGACGCTTGAGTATTGCCCACCATGCTGTTAATCAAGTCCAGGATATACTGCATAATTTACACCTCAATACGGATGATTTTCCGGATCACAAAGATGCCAATCACCATGCCAATACCTGCTGTGACCAGTAAGGTTCGGCCTGTGGGGGTGTCGATCAGGATCGGAAGGTAGCTAGGGGTTGTGATAGAAATAATGCCAAACAACACGAAAGGTACCAGGCATAAGACCCAGGCTGAAATCCTGCCTTCAGCGGACAGAGTTTTTACCCGACGCTGAAAGCGGTATCGCCCGCGGATGAGTCGGGCAAGTTTGTCAAAAATTTCTGCCATATTACCCCCGGTTTCTTTTTGGATAATGATGGAGGTGACCATCGCCATCACCGTGACACTGGGAATTCGTTCTAGCAGGCCCATTAATGCATTGCGCATGCTATTGCCATAGTTGATATCCATAAAGGTAGTTTCAAATTCCTGGGCAACAGGCCCATCCATTTCTGTGCCTACGGCGTGCATGGTTTCTACCAGCGGGTGGCCAGCTTGCAGCGCACGTTTCATAATGTCCAAAGCTTCGGGGAGTTGTTCCTCAAAATGTTCCAGGCGTTTATTGCGGTCGAGGTTCAGCTTAATAAAGGGGGCAACCAGACCAACGATACCGGTGATTATGGGGAGCCAGGGGATTTGAGTTAACCAGACAGTAATCATGGCCGCAGATAAGCCAAGCAACACCGCCCGCACCACCAGTTGATAGGCGGGGACTTTATAACCTGCCTGTTGCAATAGGGGGGTTAATGGCCTGACCCAGCTGGATTGTTCCAGTTGTCTTTCCCAAGGGCTCAGGTTTTTCAGGTAGTTGTCCCGCAAAAGTTGCGCTGATGTCTGCAGCTCGTTTTGTTCCCTGACTGCTCGAAGGCGCTGTTGTAGACGAGATCGATTTTTTTTCGATTCACCAAATACAGGGGTGGTCAGGGCAAAGCTGAGCAGAAACACGGCGGAGGCAATCAAGCCGGCAAAAAACAGGTAATTTTGCGACATTCGAGGTTCCTATCCGATCAGTGAGTTGATCTAGAGGTTAGAAAACAAACTCATGGGAATATCCAGCCCGCGCTTGCTCAGGCGATCATAAAAAGTGGGTACGATTCCTGTGGCTTTATACTCACCCAGTACGTTGCCTTCGGCATCAATTCCCCGACGTTCGAAGCGGTAGATTTCCGCTAGGGTAATGATGTCGCCCTCCATGCCGGTGATCTCGGCCATACTGACCATGCGCCGACGCCCATCTTCCATACGTTCAATCTGTAAGACCACATCAATGGCCGAGCATATCTGGGCCCGTAAGGCTCGCTCTTGAATATTCACGCTCCCCATAGATACCATGTTTTCAATACGCGCCAGAGCATCACGCGGCGTGTTAGCATGAATGGTGGTAAGTGAGCCATCGTGACCGGTGTTCATGGCTTGTAGCATATCCAGGGCTTCCTCGCCCCTTACTTCGCCAATCACAATACGTTCGGGCCGCATCCGTAAACTGTTGCGCACCAGGTCCCGTTGACTGATCTGGCCCTTGCCTTCGACGTTGGCGGGGCGAGTTTCCAGTCTGACGACATGAGGTTGCTGCAACTGCAGCTCGGCAGAGTCCTCAATAGTGATAACCCGCTCTTGATGGGGAATAAACCCGGACAAGATATTGAGCATGGTAGTTTTACCGGATCCAGTACCTCCGGATATCAATACATTGAGGCGGGATTTGACGATACCCTCGAGCACAGGCGCAATGACGGGAGGAACTGAGCCAATATCGATAAGGTGTTGGATTGTGAGCATTTCGACGGAAAAACGGCGGATGGACATGCAGGGGCCATCCAGTGCGAGAGGCGGGATAATCACGTTTACCCGCGAACCGTCTTTCAGGCGGGCATCCACAAGGGGGGATGATTCATCAATACGACGTCCAACGCTGGAAATAATGCGATCAATAATGCCCAGCAAATGCTGGTTGTCATTAAAGCGGACATCGGTCGCTTGCAGTTTGCCCTCCCGTTCAACGAAAATCGAGTTCGGACCATTCACCAGTATGTCGGAAACCTGCTTATCGGCGAGCAAACTTTCCAGGGGACCCAAGCCCAGAATTTCATCTTCGATTTCACGAATGATCTGATTGCGGCCGGTCTGGGTAACGGGAATTTGTTCTTCCTGTATCAAACTTTTGCAAATTTCCCGTAACTGCCTGCGAGCTTCATCATCGGCAAGTGTGTCAAGTGCCGATAGATCTACCACGTCCAGCAGTTTTTGATGAATCAGGTGTTTAAAGTGAAACTCCTGCTTGTTAAGAATCCGGTACTGTCTAATGGTCGTGTTGCTTTCCGAAACTGAAGGTAAGACTTGATTGCCAGCCTCATAAGCCTCATTCGTTTTGTCACTTTTGGCCGATGTTGTCGCCGATTTGGCAGCTGACGCCGGTTTGGACTTGGCTTTAGTGGTTTGGAATAACATGCTCAGGCTCCCTTGAGATAACGGCTCAATTTGTTAAAGATTCCTTTCTGATGGGTGGGTTGCCCAAACAGTTGATGCTCCAGTTCAATAATGGCCTTGCTGGCCCCGGATTTTCGGTTCAGCTCATACAGTGGTATGCCGGTTTCAACACTCTGGTGGATATTGGTAAAGTCGTTGGGAATGGTGTGACAGCGATCGACTGAAAGTGTTGAACAAATATCCTTGAGGTCGATGCTGGCGTTTTTATTGTAACGATTGACGATGATTTCGATATTATCGTTGTCGATGCCTATATTCTTGCGCAAAATCTCCAGCAAGCGGGTTGCATATCGCAAGGCTGAAATGTCCTGCTGCAGAGTGACCAAAATGTGGTCGGAGCGTTCCAGGACGGTGCTGGTCAAAAGATCAATCTGGCGTGGTAGGTCAATAATGACGGAATCGTGGCAGACCAGCAATAAATCCAGCAGTTGGTTGAGTGCATGATCCGAAATGTCCTCGGCCAGGGCAATATCCTTGGGGTGGGTTTCCAATACTTTTAAGCCGCTGGAATGGTTCAAAAGATAAGCACGCAGGGCCAATTCATCCAGTTCGTCGATATGTTCCAGAGCTGCGCGTATCCCATGGTTGGGCTGAAGATTCAGGTAATGACACAGTGTGCCGAATTGCAGGTCCAAATCGACGACCACCGTATCGAGTTTGCGAACAGCTGCCAGGGTGTGAGCCAGGTTGCAGGCCAAAACCGTAGAGCCACAACCACCTTTGGCGTTGATGGTGCTTATCAATTGCCCTTGTCGGTGAAAACTTCCCAGTTCACCTCTAATCCGTTTGATGGATGCAATCAATTCTTTTGTGCTTAGAGGTGGATAGATAAAATCCCTGGCGCCAATCTGCAAGGCCATTCGCATGCAATCTCTGTTTTCACAATCACTCACGATAATCAATTCCAGTTTAAGGCTGTTCAGAAATCGTGGAAGCTCCTGAAGCTCTCTTGACCATCTATCGCTGGCATTAAACACCAATATGTCAGGTATTATTTTTATCCCCTCCAACGGGTTGTTTTCCCCATTGGTCATTAACCGTGCTGTAATACGATAACCACTCAGGTTGGACAATGCATCTTTTAACTGTTGAAGCTGTTTGCGATTATGACCTGCAATCAGAATGTCGAGTGTTTTTTCCTTGGCAATTGAAGAAGGATAAACAGATGTTGCGTTGCTGAAGTGTTGTTCCATTTGCATTACCTTCTCCTAACAGCTAACACTGCCTGCCCCCACTGGCACAATGCCGAGGCTTTCGCTGGGCAAAATGGTCCTAAAGTCAGGTGCTGAAATGATGAAATTAATAAACGGGATAAAACCTTGAAATTGGAAGTTGATTATGGAGGATCGAACGTAACGGATGTCAATAAAGTTGGTTTCCAAATCTTCTATTGGCACCGAGTCTCCATCTAAATACTCTATAAGTAAATTCTCAGGCCCAAAGCCAGAAAGCAAGTTACCCAGGATGGCTCGATCTGCAATACCAGTTTGATCTTCCACCGGACAGACAGCAGCAAGTCTTGCTCCCCGTCGTGTAACCTCGTCTAATACGTTCCAGGTGAACATCAGGCGGCCAAATTCAATTACGCCAAACAAGACCATAAAAAATACTGTGGCGACTATTGAAAACTCTACCAGTGTGCCGCCGTTCATCTTTTGATACCGAAGATATTTCATTGCAATACTCGCATGGTAACACTGGCATTCATTGTGAATCTCAAATCAATGGGGTCGCCGAAACCGAAGAGTGATAAAAATTCACCTACCATAGGAACATAATTGTAGTCTGCTGACACTTTAATCATGCTGAAAGCAGGGTTTGTAAAGGTGAGGTCATTGCTGCTAAAACCTTGTAGCAGTGGTTCTCCCGTTGAGTTTACAGAGCCATAGACAATCAGGTTGCTGGTGAGGTAGGCGTTACCATTGGGTGCGGTGGTGTCCAGTACGATGTTATTTCCTCCCCCTGGCGTGGCAAAGGAAGATAAATGCCTGGCTCCACTTTGAATGAATTTATTTAAAGAGTTATAGGTGTAAAATGCACGACCAAATTCACTGATGGCCAACAATAAAAGCAATAATATCGGCAAGACAATCGTGGTTTCGACCATTGCCAGGCCACTTTGCTTTTTGCTGTGACCGAATTTGCTAAAATTATTGTTCACTAGGAATCTTCCTTGTCGGGATCTTTGTAGAGGAATATCCGCGTTGGTTCTGGACCAGTTGTTGGGGTTTTCGAGAAGCTTCCGTAATTGGTGCATCCCCGAACAAATTGCCCATAGACTTGCCGTTCATTACCTTGTTGATCAGCTGGTTGCAAAAGGAAAAAACAACCGAATCCATAGATATCAACTGTGCTTTGCCCTTGTAGCCCACTGCAGTTGACAATTGGTATCGTAAGCATTCGTCGATGACATCTTCCATCGCCCGGGCAGTAGGTGTCATAACCACTACCAGCTGGAGAATATTCCCTTTGATAGTCCTCATAATCAAAAATGTCGCCTTCAGGAGGAACGACTTCGCCAGAATCATTCAGTGAGAAGCTTTTTCCATCATCTTCGACGGAATCTGTAACAAAGTCAGCTTGGTATTCCGGCATCGAAGGACCGCCGCCATTGATACCAAATCGGGTATTTAGGCCATGTACTACCGGGCCAGTTTTAACCCCTGTTTCGGTTTGTGCCTGTTCGTTGGTGGAAACACAGCCCTCATAAGCTCCTGCCATATTTTCACGAACTTCTGCTCCGCCGGGACTATCAAGTCGGATTAAGTGGAAGTTGCCTTTTTCGGCATCAGTATCGCCTGCGGCAAGGCTTAAGGCGATATAGTCATTTTCGGCAAATCCGTAGAAGCTGGTACAGCTTTCACCTTCACACTCCAAGGTGTTCTCGCCACAAACCATCATTGGGGCGATGTCACAGGCACTGCCTGATAATGGTGGGGACGGCCCTGCAATAGCTGATGCATGTACGGCTTTTTGAATGCCCATATTGATCAGTAAATCCTGCAGGGGGACGTTAGCGGAAAAGCTGATGCGTACGAAGCGAGGATCGCTGCCACCTGAAGGAAAAGGACTGTTCAGCGTGTCAGAAAATTCAGCTGTAAAAGCAATACTGTCTTGGTTGATTCCTTCAGCCAGGTCTTTATAGCCAGCTTCAGCGAGATTGGTGATTAATGTATTAAAGCCAGCCTGTTGGGCGAGTAAGGTATCATGGGTTGAATCTAAAACTTTAGCTGCGGATAGGGCGGCCGCATCGGCAATGTTTTGCAGTCGAGTTTTGTTAAGCAGCATATGCCCACTGTTTAGGGCATAGCCAGCAACCAGCAACAACGCCAACATCGCGATTGCCGTAGCAATCAAGATTACTCCTTCCTGGTTTTTTTGGGGGGGTAGAGTTCGTTGTTTCATTGGCTTGACCACAGTGAGCTAAATTTTTCTGGTTGATTAGTCTATTTTACGGGCGTCTGCAGCAGCTTCGACTTTAGTGGGATTGCTGACATCACTCCGGTAAACACGGATAGCACTTTCAGCCTTGTAGGCATCCAGCCCTTCCTTGGGTCCTGTATGGCCACCAGGGTAGGCAGTTTGTTTAGCTTCGATAGATGCGACGCTGTTGCCCATGGGGTAATTGCGATACTGGCTGCAGGCGCCAAGTGATATGGCCAGTGCAGTTATTATCAATAGAGAAACAGGTTTTATGGTGCTCATAATATTTGACTCCACTCAATAAAGGCTGTGACCAAATTCTTGTTCGGTACCACCGCTATTTGCAGGTGCTGGTCTTACCTGGGTGGTTGTCGAAGTGCTTGCGTGAGGTGCTGATCCATAGTTACGGCCCAGCAGGTAAAACTGCCAATCGTTAGGGGCTACAAAATGATCGGTTGGCAGGGCTGGTTTGTCTTTAAAGGGCTTGGCCAGAACCGGGGTAACCAGAATAACCAATTCAGTTTCACCGGATTCAAATTCCTGGCTGCGGAATAGGTGTCCCAGAATCGGGATGTCGCCCAGACCAGGGAATTTGTTGATCACCTCGCGCATGTTTTCGCTGATTAAGCCGGCAATACCGATGGTTTCCCCGTCGGCAAGCTCAACGGTTGACTGGGCACTGCGCTTGGTGAGGCTGGGAATTAAAAATGTGCTGGAAGAATCATCAGATTGAACAAATACCGTATTGGAATTGGTTAGTTCGCTAACGCTCACATCTAGGGTCAAGTTAATACGGCCTGAATCCAGAACAACCGGTACAAAGTTTACTCCGACACCAAACTCTTTAAAATCAATCGCAGTGCCCCTGTCGCCTCGTGGAATGGGGATTGGGAACTCACCGCCGGATAAAAACTTGGCTTCTTGTCCTGTCAATGTGGTCAAGGTTGGTTCAGCAAGAATTTTGGCGGAGCCGTTTTCTTTTGCCGCTTCCAAGGTCATGTTAAAGATAAAGTCATCACTTAAAAAACTGCCAAATAGACCCTTGTCAGCAATGGATAGGTCGTTGGGTAAAAATTCATCAACTACAGGGCCCACAACCGGGGATCGAAAAAATATAGGATCACGACCACCGTCGGTGAAAACTGCATCAGGAAATGAAGCGCCACCATTGACACCGCCCAGGTTCCAGTTGTTGTCTCCAATACTGAACGCATTGAATTTAACCCCAATTTTCTTCATGCTGTTGCGGTTCATTTCAGCAACAGTCACTTTTAGCATGACCTGTTGCGCACCGCCAACACTCATCAGGTTTACAATCTTGGTTTCACTCTTTTCTTCGGAGCCAGCCCCAATTTTGGATCCTTCACTTGCTGCGGAATAACTTTGCGCAACTTTCAGGGCCGTGTTCATCTTTGCTGTAGATGAGACTTGTCCGGATAAAACCAGGGCCCCTTGGGAGCTGTATATTTCTATTTTTTCATCTGGCAATAGCTTGTAAAGTTTGGCTTTTAGGGTGTTTAAATCGTGGGTAACCTCAATGTTAATAGCCTTGATCAGACGACTGTTTTTGTCCCACAGTAATACGTTGGTGGTTCCCAGTTTCTTGCCTAAGACATACAGTTGGCCATTCCTTAGTACCAGAATGTCAGAAATTTCAGGATTGCCCATGGAGACTTTCTGAATAGGCACATGGATGTCCAAAACCTTTGATTTATACAGGGCAACTTCAAGATTTTCATTGTAGACGCTTTCTGGGCCAAGGCTTGTTAACTCTGCCCTACTGGCCGTGGTTAGAAAGGCAAGTGTTAATCCAAGTAAGATTCCAAATTTCCTTGGAAATTTTGATGACCGCAAAGCGGATGGCTTCCATATGGCCACTAATGACATGCTGCCCCCTTAGTTCTTGTAAGTAACTTTTTTTAATTCAGTATTGGTGCCCCTGATAACGGTTACATATGCGGTGTGGTAGGGCGTGTAGGTCCTTTTGGGTTTTACAACCTTGGGTTCCAGTTGTGGCTCCTCTTCATCTAATGGATTGCGCAAGGTCAGCTGGATGTTGCCTTCCTGGCGAGCTTTAAAAATGGTTTCGGCTTGAGAAGGGGTGGTTTCCAGTGTGACGGCCCGTACAATGACCGGGTCATTTTTGTTGGTGCTTTGTGTCTGGTCCACGGCTAACACTTTTATGTTCTTTAAGATGGTGTCTGTCGAGGTGCCTTTTTGACCCCGTTTCGCCGCCAGAATATCCACCATATTGCCAGGCAATAAAAACCCAGCAACCCCGATAACATCGTCAACTCTTATGGTAATGGCCCGTTTTTTGGGCGATATAATAGAAGCCAGTGTGGACCCTGTTAAATGCTCGGAAAGACGTTGTTTGCGCAAGATATCCCCTTCAAGAACTTCAGCCGTTGCAATTTTTCCTTCAACTTCTTCCAGCGAGGTAAATACGTCTTCTGGCACCATTTTTTTTGGCATTGGGGACAGTTTCAGGTTTATTGACTCAATCTTGTGGCCGAAGGGAATATCAGTTGCGGCCATGACTACGCCAATCTGCTCTTCGGTGACGACTCTATTTTTATTCTGAGCCCAGTTATTTGCCATCCAGGCAGCGCCTATTGCCAGAAAAGCGGATAGACCCAATAGCAGAGTGGTTCTAGGTTTCATTCGTAGTGCTCCTGGTTGAGTGTAACTTCTGGTCTTCTATCGTGTTCGGAAAAATCTACAAAATAGGTCCTCCATGCCCAATGAATCCTTTCTCGCGTCATAACATTGTTTTGGCCCAGGTAGCGAGCATGATCGTGTGCAATGCTGAAAAGATCACGGGGATGGCAGGGTAGCAGTGGGGTTTGGCTTTTCTTATGCAGTTCATTGGTGAGATAAAAAAATGTATCCACATTAAACTCTACATCATGTTCTTGGCATTGTTTTCGCCATAATTTCTCGTATGATTTTTCTTGCAAGAATTCAAATTTGATTTTGTAGCCAATGCGCCTCAGAAAGGCTTCGTCGGCAAGATCCAGTGGGTTGATATTGGATGAGAAAATCAAAATCTGGTCGAAAGGGATTTCGAAATGTCGGCCGGTACCTAAGGAAAGGTAGTCCACCTTTTCTTCCATAGGGACAATCCAGCGATTGAAAATTTCTGCCGGTGATGGCTTTTGACGTCCCATGTCATCGATGATAAAGATTCCACCGTTGGCTTTAAGTTGTAAGGGGGCTTGATATTGACGGTGTTCTGGATTATATCGAATTTCCAGCATATCCATGGTTAATTCGCCGCCGCAAACCACAATGGGCCTTTTGCATTCCAACCATCTCGGGTCCTGGTGGAGATTTGCTCTCAAGCTGCCTGTTTGCTTGTCTAATTGTTTAGGCTTTACCTGGTGAATTAACGGGTCGAATACTTCTATGATGGTATCGCCTACCGCAATGGAGTAAGGAATCAGGCAATAATCACTAAACGCCGATGTGAGTTTTGAAATTGTGTAAGTCTTACCTGAACCTGCCGGGCCGTATATGAATATGGCTCTGCCTGAATTGACCGCCATGCCCAGTCGATCCTTTACGACCGGGTGAATTACAAACTCTTTGAAAGCTTCGTCAATATCATCTCTGCCAATGGTGTTTTTATGGATTGAATTCTCTTTTATATATGTTTGGTATGCAGCTGCTGGTACAGGTGCTGGTCCTATATAGCCACTTTTGGCGATGGCTTCAACCCCATGGGTTCGACCTCTTTCTGTGAATCCATAGGCCAAAGTTGTTTTGGAACCCTGGCTGGGCTTAACCTCAATAAGAGAGTCCCTCCTTAATGACTGTAGGATTTCATTAATCACCGGGCCTGCCAGCGCTAACTTTTGGCTCAGGTTGTGGGTGGTTAGCGATCCAGAGGCATATAAATGTTTGCAAGTTAAATCTCTGAGAAGAGATTCAGAAAGTCCGGTGTCAGAAATAGTTTTGGGCGCTAAAATCAATGCGTGCGAATTGGTTAAGCGTTGTTGGCTAGACTCGTAACCATCGAGATTAACATATTGGTCTGGAAAGGAAGTTTTCATAAGTCCACTAGAATTTTTAATCCTGTTAAAAGTTCTAAAGGCTCTTTTAAAAGCACTAAGCTGCATCCAGCTGAAATGGCAATTGCAAAGGCAAATTTCTGTCCGGCGACTTCGTCGCTGGCGGGAGCTAGGTACACCCATTGTTTTGTCAGGATGTAGGTTTTGAGTATCATAAAATAGCGCTTTATGTAATCCGGCAATCCGCCTTTAACAATTAGAATTGCTAAGCCTATTAGTGAACCAATTGCCAGGCTGAGAAGGGCAGCTAATACTGCTTCATTTTCATTCATGAAAACTGCGGTTGCACCAATAAGTTTTACGTCGCCAGCACCCATTGCGCCAATCATGTGTAATGCCAAAAAAATACCAAAAGCAATAGAGCTTGCCGCAATTCCATGAAAAAACCCACCAAGTCCGTTATTGGTAATTTGCCATGAAATACCGGCAATAAAAATTATTAATGACAATTGGTTTGGTATTTTTTTTGTTTTTATATCTATGGCAGACGCTATAAAAAGTAATGAGATTAGAAAAACATATTCTGGGCTTTCTTCGATGGATGTTAAAACATTATTCATGGATTAAATTTAACTCTTAAAGTTGGCAGCAAGCTGCCAACTTGATTAAGTGCCTTTATTTGATGGGTGTGCTTTTACTAACCGCCTCCTGCAGCTGCAGCTGCAGCTGTAGCTCCAGAGGTAGCGTTGCCTTCTCCCAACTTATCTCCAAGGAATCCAATGGAAACTGCAACTTCCTCTCCTAGGGTGGTGAATGCTGCAATGGATCCCGCCACAATCAAACTCCCAGCCACCGCATACTCAACAGTTTCCAAACCTTCCTCATCCTTCAGAAAGGCAATCACCTTTTGTTTAAAATCCTTCATTGGTTAACTCCAAAAATTTATGATTAAAATATTCCTTACGTCAGAAACCGCCCGGTCTCTGAAGCTAAATTTAGGCGCCGCTTTCTGAGGGGGTTAGGATCATTTTGCAAACGACCCGGATTATTTTGATCGGCTGTAGGTGTTTATTGGCGGAAGATCGGGTCTTAAAACTGGAGTGGTGATTTAACAAAAACGCTTACAAATCACTTTGGCGCCAATATTTCAGGTTCAATGTTGGACATTTGTCGTAGTACTGCTAAATTTAGACAAATGTCCTACTTGTTTATTTGTGTGACATATGTCTCATTTGCGCTGTCTGAATGGCACTTTTATTACCATAAAATCTAATGTATTCCGCGCCAACTCCATTAGGCTTTAGATATAAGAAGTTCAGCTTTATAGGTCTGTAGGCTATTAATTCTTTTCAACTCACGGCTTGGCGCCAGAATGACTAGGTTCGTACTACGGGGTAATTAAGCGGTAGTTAAGTTAAGGTGCTGAAAAAGGGAATTTAGGAAGTCCGTTACAGTTACAGGGAATAGCAATGACGGCGTCTATTTTGTGGTTCAACTTCTCCGCGAACGAAAACCGTACGAATCTGGCTGACGAGTTCAACAAGCACGTTCATGTTTGTGTAGAAAATTACGCCACTGGGGTGGCAGCTGAACAGATAAACCAGGCTGATTTGCTGTGTTTTGAATTCGATTTCCCAGATATATCCAGCCTTGATTTCCTCAAACAGGCTCGACGAAAGTTTCCCCATGTGCCGGTGATGATGGTGTCTATGGTGAACTCCGCCGAGCTGGCCATTTGGGCTTTGCGAATGCAGGTTTGGGAGTATTTGGTGGCGCCGGTGGACAGCAAGGAAGTCAAGGCGGTGGCTGAATCCTTGCTGGGTATGACTCGAGCTGAATCGCCGGTGCTGCACAGTCTGTTCGATCAGAGGCGCTCGGCTGTGCCGGTGGATTGTCGCTACCTGAATAATCGCAAGTCACCGCAGGCCAGCGTCGCTCCGGCCCTGAATTACGTCAATGCCCACCTGCATGAAAAAATCCGCGAAGAGGAGGTGGCCCGACTTTGTAATATGTCACCTTTCAAGTTCAGCCGGGCCTTTAAGCGCTGTTACGGTCGAACCTTTCAGGAGTATGTGATCTCCCAGCGGTTGGACAAGGCGTCCCAGTTATTGCTTAACCCCAATGTCCTGGTGGTGGATGTGGCTCATCAGGTGGGGTTTCGAGACCCTTCCTACTTCACCAGGTTGTTTAAGAAGCATAAGGGAATCTCTCCCAGCGATTGTCGTGACAGTCTAGAAGTCACCTTGCCTGAATTGAGTTCCGTCACCTGATCCGACTGTTGATTGTTTCGCAGAGCTTCTTCTTTGGTGGTAAAGTTTCATTTTTCTGAAACATACGCATCCAAAGTAGGTAAGCCTTATGGGAAGCCGCCAAACCGCTCTGTTAGGGCAGCTCAGCGATGTGGATTTACGCTTGCTGCGGGTTTTTCGGGCAGTGGCCGAATCCGGCGGTTTTGCCGCCGCGGAGCTGGAATTGAACATTGGTCGCTCGACCATCAGTCGACATATTAAAGATCTGGAAATCCGCCTGGGCGTGACACTGTGTCGGCGTGGTCGGGGTGGGTTTGCCCTCACGGATGAGGGGCGACAGATCTACCAGTCCACCTTGCGTCTGTTGGCGTCCCTGGACAGTTTTCGTGGGGAGGTGGCGGATATTCACAAGCGCATGACCGGTCATATCGCCATGGCGCTGTTCGATAAAACCGCCACCAACCCCGAGTCGAAAATCCATGAGGCCCTGGCCAGGTTTGATGGCTTGGCGCCGGAGGTGAGTCTGGATATCAATGTAGAACCCATCAATGAGATTGAGCGGGGGGTGATGGAAGGGCGTTTTCAATTGGCGGTGATTCCTACCCACCGCACCTCGCCCAGTCTTGCCTACCAGCATTTATTCTACGAACAGATGTATCTGTATTGTGGCTATCGACATCCGCTCTACGACACTGCAGATATCAGCATCAACGACGAGGCGATACGGGCCTCGAAATACGCTGGCCTGGGCTATCACTCACCCAATATGGAAGTGGGCAACCGGTTGGGGTTGCAGCGGGATATCACCGTCAACGATCAGGAGGCCATCGTCCACTGCTTGCGTTCCGGTCGATATATCGGTTATTTGCCGGACCACTACGCCGAGACCTTTGTCCGGCAGGGGTTGATACGGCCGATCTGTCCCGACCGCTATCAATACCAATGCGACTTTGTGGCCATTCACCGGGTTTCCCCCAAGCCTTCGCGTATCGTCGCGACGATGCTGGAGTGTTTGCGTTCAGTGCATGCTGGCTAGTGCTACTGGCTAGTGCTACTGGCTAGTACTACAGGGCTGTTGATCTAGCCCTCGGCGTAAGCGCGCCTGACTTCTTCGGCGATGATTTCCACGCCCTGTTTCACTGCGCTTGCGTCCTGGGCATAGGAGACCCGGATGCACTCGTGCTTGTGGGGCCAGTCGTCATCAATACCAATAAAGAAATTATGGCCGGGTACTACCAGCACGCCCCGTTGCTTGAGGCGCTGGTAGAGCTGCTGGCTGGTGATGGGCAGGCCTTCAAACCACAGCCACAGGAAGATGGCGCCCTCGGGTTTGTGAATATGAAAGGGCAGGTCGCCCAGGGACTGTTTAAACCACTGGACTGTTCGCTGTGCACCCTCGCGATAGAAGGGGGCGACATGTTGTTGTGAGAGCGACAGAATTTCACCGGTGCGAAACAGTTCTTTCGCTAACGCAGGTCCCAGGGTGCCGCACGCCAGGCTGACAATGGTGTTGGCGTTAGTGAAGGCGTGAATGATCTCTTCGTTGGCCACGATGATGCCGGTGCGGACACCGGGCAGGCCCAATTTCGACAGGCTTAACGCAAGAATGGTGTTGTCGTTCCAGTGGGGTTGGGCTTCGGTAAACACAATGCCGGGAAACGGCAGGCCGTAGGCGCCATCAATAATAAAGGGCACATCCCGGGCCCGGGCCAGCTCATCCAGGTGCAGAACTTCATCGTCCGTGAGCACATTGCCGGTGGGATTGGTGGGGCGCGAGACGCACAGGGCAGCCGTCTGCTCGGTCAGCGTCAGTCGAGAAAAATCCACATGGTACTTAAACAGTCGATCATCCAGGTGTTCAATGCCGGGGCGGGTGGCAGTAAAAAAGTTATCGCTCAGCCCCACATCGCCATAGCCCAGGTACTCCGGCGCCAGGGGTAAGTGAATGGAGCGCTGGCTGCCATCGGGCATCGCCCCGGCGAACATGTTGTAGAGCACAAAAAATGCAGATTGGCTGCCGTTGGAGACGGCGATGTTGTTACCGGTAAGGTGCCAGCCAAACTGACGGTTAAGAAACGCCGCCAGTTGATCGCGAAAGTCTTTATCGCCCTGGGGTGACTGGTAAATCCCGAACAGGCTGTGGCGCTGCTGTGGGTCGGCCAGAATGTGTTCCAGGCGCTGCTGAAAAATGGCTTCCACTTCCTGCAGGCGACCGGGGTTGCCACCGCCCATAAAGATCATGTCAGGGTTTTCATTAAGGGCGGTGCCCAGATCGTCCATCAATTCCACAATGCCGGAGTCACCGGCAAATTTTTGACCGAAAGCGGAGAGTTTCATCAGTAGTACAACCAAGCGCTAGAACAGAGATAATTCGGGGCGGATTGTAACATGGATGAAGGCTCAACCTGATGGCCTCAGTTACCAGATTTGGCCGGTGTGTCGCCTGTTATCCGTCTTGTCTGTGAAGGCAGTGGCTTCCAGGATAGTGCGGTTGATGCCCTATACGGCAGGCAGTTGGCTGTTATGATGTCTCAATCGCTCGATTCATACATAACTCGAATACTTCAGAATACATCTCAGGGGATGCGTTTATGTCAGGACCTCTAGCAGGCATCAAGGTGGTTGAAATTGCAGGGATTGGACCGGGCCCGTGTGCAGGCATGATGCTGGCCGACATGGGGGCGGAGGTGATCCTTGTGGACCGCAAGGTGGCCAACGCCAATGCCGCGCCTATTGTGCCGGGGGATAACCCCAGTCAGAACGCCTTTTTTAACCGGGGCAAGAAATCCATCGCGGTGGACTTAAAGAGCCCGCAAGGCCTTGAGTTGGTTCATAAGCTGGTGGCCAGTGCCGATGTGTTGATTGAAGGCTTTCGACCCGGCGTGATGGAGCGTTTGGGGTTGGGGCCGGAAGTGTGCCTGGAAAGTAATCCCCGGCTGGTGTATGGGCGTATGACGGGCTGGGGCCAGACCGGACCGCTGGCGAAAGCCGCAGGTCACGACCCCAATTACATAGCGCTGAGTGGCGCACTCTATTACGGCGGACGTCAAAACCATCCACCGACCGCCCCCCTGACCCTGGTGGGTGACCTTGGGGGCGGTACCATGATGCTGGTGTGGGGCATCATGTGCGCGTTGTTTGAAGCCCAGCGCAGCGGCCAGGGGCAGGTGGTGGATGCCGCCATCACTGACGGTTCGGCCTATATCTCAACCCTGTTGATGATGATGCGCAACACTGGCCAGGTGCAGGATCAATTGCAAACCGGTTGGGTCGATGGTGCCGCGCCCTGGAGCGATACCTATCAATGTGCCGATGGCGGTTACATCACAGTCTGTGCGCTTGAGCCACAGTTTTATCAGGAGTTGCTGTCGCGCCTGGAGCTGACCGATAACCCCCTGTTCGCGCAACAGTGGGATACCACGACCTGGGCTGAGGGGCGTGAGTGCCTGGCGTCCATATTTTTGGGAAAAACCCGAGATCAGTGGTGTGAACTGCTCGAAGGCACAGATGTCTGTTTTGCGCCGGTTCTCAATTTTGCCGAGGCCCGTCAGCATCCCCATAACGTCGCCCGGGGAACGTTTATTGATGTCAATGGTATTCCTCAACCGGCACCTGCACCGAAACTCAGCAATTACCAGCCGCAGGTAAAAGCCTGCCCGGAACCGGGCGAACATACCGAGATGTTGTTGCAAGAGATGGGGTTGGATGCTGACACCATCACCCATTTGCAGGCTGCACGAGTCGTTTAGGCCGATTGGCTATGCCGTACTCTCTGTCGTGTTAAGGTCCTAGTAATGTCGCGGTAAGGCAACTAGTCGCGACTGAGCTGAATACGTTAGGCTTAATCTATCTCATCCATTCATCACTTGGGAGCAAGCTGGCGATGCCGCAGCAGGATTTACAGGTTTCACTGATACAACAGTCACTGGTATGGCAGGATGGCGAGGCCAATCGGCAGCGCTTTGCCAAACTGATCCGCGAACAGGAGAGTCCGGCGGACCTGGTGGTCCTGCCGGAAATGTTTACCGCTGGCTTCAGTATGGAAACCCAACATGTAGCCGAAGCTGCCGACGGCCCAACCCTGGCCTGGATGAAGAGCCTGGCCGCCGAGAGCGGGGCGGTGATCACCGGTAGCTACGCCGTCAGGGATGAGGCCAATCCCGACAGGCCGCCGTTTAACCGGCTGGTGTGGATGCGTCCCAATGGTGACTATGACTGCTACGACAAACGGCATCTGTTTCGCATGGCCGGTGAACACGAGCGCTACCAGTCGGGGCGGGACAAGTTGTTGGTCGAGCTGCACGGTTGGCGCATTTGTCCGATGGTGTGCTACGACCTGCGTTTTCCGGTGTGGTGCCGAAACACCTCGGAACAGGCCTACGATCTGCTGCTGTTTGTCGCCAATTGGCCAGCAGCCAGGGCCTATCACTGGTCGCAACTGCTCAAGGCCCGGGCTATTGAGAACCTGGCCTGTGTGGTGGGCGTCAACCGTGTCGGCCAGGATGGCAAGGGTTTTGATTACAGTGGTGACAGCATCATTCTCGATGCCCAGGGATTGCCGCTGGCGGAGCCCGGTTCGGCTGCCGGGGTGTTTTCGGCCACTTTATCTGCGCAAGCCCTCAACGGCTATCGGGAAAAATTTCCGGCCCACCTGGACGCCGACGCCTTTTCTCTGGAATAGCGCGGGCCCAGTCTTGGATCCACGCTTGTTGTAAGGCGGTAAATCACTATACTGTGCCGGTTTATTTTCGCAGAGAGAAGACTATGCCTGGTTTACGTGCCGATATTGATCCTGAAGGATTGCTGGAATACTCCGTGGTGTTTACGGACCGTTCCCTCAATCACATGTCGCAGACTTTCCAGCAGGTGATGCGTGATATCTCCAGCACTCTGAGAAGTGTCTACAATGCTGACGCCGTGGCGGTTATTCCCGGTGGTGGCACCTATGGCATGGAGTCAGTGGCGCGTCAATTTGCTACTGGGCAAAAGTGCCTGGTGATTCGCAACGGCTGGTTCAGCTTTCGCTGGAGCCAAATTCTGGAAATGGGCCAGATTACTTCCGACATTACCGTGCTGAAGGCCGGTCCTGTCAGCGATCAACCTCAGGCCGCGTTTGCCCCGGTGCCGGTTGAGGAGGTGGTGAAAATCATCGAAACTGAAAAGCCCCAGGTGGTGTTTGCCCCCCACGTCGAGACGGCGTCTGGCATGTTATTGCCTGATGACTACATCAAGGCGGTCGCCGCTGCCGTTCATGGCGTTGGCGGACTGTTTGTGCTGGATTGTATTGCTTCAGGCGCTTTGTGGGTGGACATGAAAACCCTGGGCGTTGATGTACTGATCAGCGCACCGCAGAAAGGCTGGAGTGCTTCCCCCTGTGCCGGTCTGGTGATGATGAACGAAACGGCGTTGGCGCGCTTGGAGCAGACCACCAGCAGCAGCTTTGCCTGTGACCTGAAAAAGTGGCTGCAAATCATGCAGGCCTACGAAAATGGTGGCCACGCCTACCATGCCACCATGCCGACGGATGCCCTGGTCAAATTCCGTGACACCATGAACGAAATGGCGATATTGGGTTTTGACACCCTGCGTCAGCAACAGATTGAGCTGGGTCAGAAGGTGCGGGCGTTACTCGCCAGCAAAGGCTTTAACAGCGTTGCCGCCGAAGGCTTTGAAGCGCCGGGTGTGGTGGTGAGCTATACCGCCGATGCCGATATCCACACCGGTAAGAAATTCCTGCAGGAAGGTTTACAGGTGGCTGCCGGGGTGCCGTTGCAGTGTGATGAGCCGGCCGATTACCAGACATTCCGCATCGGTTTGTTCGGTCTGGACAAGCTGGGCAATGTGGATCGCACGGTCAGCTACCTGAGCGACGCCCTCGATAAACTCGTTTAAGGCGTGTTACCCCACTCAACCGGAGCTATCTCCGGTTGAGTGGGGGTGGCTGATGCGTCTATCAATGTTTGGCTTTGATAAGCCGTGTTTTGCGTTTACAGGCGCTTCAACACCGCCAGCAACAATTGCCAAAAAGGCTCCACTGTTGAGATTTCCAGGCGTTCGCGAGGTGAGTGAGCGCCGCGAATGGTGGGGCCGAAAGAGATCGCCTCAACACCTTCCATCTTATCCAACAAGATCCCGCATTCGAGTCCCGCGTGGATGGCTTTCACTTCCGGCAGCGTTTGATGCAAGTCCTGATAGGTGTCTTTGACAGTTTGCAGTAACTGGCTGTTAAAGTCCGGTAACCACCCCGGATAGGCGATGGTTTCCTTGGCCTGCAGACCAAACGCCTCGCTGATCGACAGCAGGCTGTCGGCCAGGCCTTCGGCTTCCATGGCGTTGAAGTAACGCAGGCTGGTTTCGACAAACAGCGACTCGGGTGTCACCTTCACCACCGCCATGTTGATGCTCAAATCCACCAGATCCGCCGGGTGTTCGGCGTTGTAGCTCTGGGCGCCATGAGGCAGGGCCAGCAGCAGGCGATAGACCGCTTGTTGAGCTTCTTTTGTCAGCATCTGCTCAATGTCGACAGCTTCCTGGGTCAATTCCAGGCCGGCATCGGCAGGTGGTAAATAGGCTTTCCAGCGTGCCAGCAGCGATTCGGTCAATTCGTCGACTTGAGCCAGTTTGTCCGCAGGAATCGCCACTTCAAAACTGGCAGAGCGGGGAATCACATTGTGAGCCACACCGCCGCTCATCGAACAGAGCCTCACGCCCAGTTGATCCGCCTGGCGCAGCCACTGGGCCACCAGTTTGTTGGCGTTGCCCAGTTGTTGGTGGATCTGGATACCGGAATGGCCGCCGGCCAGACCGCGCAGCCAATAGCGACGAGTCACGTAAGAGGAAGTAATCGTTTCGTGACTCAGCGAGCGTGTTAATTCCCAGTCACGGCCGCCGGCGCAACCGACAAACAGCTCCCCCCAGTCTTCCGTATCCAGGTTCAACAGCTTGGTGCCCGTTAACAGAGAGGCATCCAAATTGATGGCGCCACCGAGTCCGGTTTCTTCATCGATGGTAAACAGCAGCTCCAGGGCGGGGTGCTGAACCTCGGGGTCGGTCATCAGCGCCAGTGCCGCTGCACAGCCGAGGCCATTATCGGCGCCAAGGGTGGTGCGATCTGCCAGCAACCAGCCGTCTTCTATCCGCAACTGCAGGCTGTCGGTATGGAAATCGTGGTCTTTATCCTCCGTCTTCACCGTCACCATATCCACGTGATTCTGAATGATGGTGGTGGGCTGCTGTTCGCAGCCTGGCGAAGCTGGCACATAAATCACTAGATTGCCGATGGCGTCCTGTTTCCAGGAATGGCCATGGGTGTTCGCCAGGTCAATTAAGTACTGGAGAATCTGCTGTTCATGCTTGGAGGGGCGTGGAATTTGGGTGAATTGATAAAAGTGCTGCCACAAATGGGCAGGCTGGGTCGGGTACAGATTGGGTTTCATGGGCGGGTCGTATTCAGTAAGACTTGGCTATATTACAGCATAGATAGGGGGTAAAACACCGGGTTGCGCGGACGAATGGGATTATGGCGACACTTTCTTCAGGGCCTCAATTGCCTACGTCACTGTCGGGCGATGCGCATGAGACGGCTTTTGTTCTCCAGTCGAGTGAAGACCAGGTCTGGCGACGCTCACTCGAACGACGTCAGAACCTGCATCGCGCTTTTCGGGCGCCAGAGCAACAGGTGCTCGAACGTCTGCTGCTGGAGGCCCAGCTAACGGACACCCTGCGATCACGCATTCACGCCCAGGCCCGGCAGTTTGTCGAGGGACTGCGGGCACCGTCGAAGCCGGATTCGATAATCGATGCCCTGTTGAACGAATATTCCCTGTCGACCCACGAGGGGGTGACGCTGATGTGTCTGGCCGAAGCTCTGTTGCGGGTACCCGACAAATTCTCAGCGGATGCACTGATTCGCGATAAACTGCTGGCGGGCAACTGGTCAATAAGCCGTCGCCAGCGTAATCCATGGTTCGTTGGGCTTTGTCGTAGCGGGTTGCGGGCCGGTCAGTGGGTATTGCGGGAGGATGACGCCGCCTTCTGGCAGGTCTGGTTACGGCAGTTGGCGGAGCCCATTATTCGCGCTTCTGTGCGCACAGGAATGCATGCCATCGGCAGGCATTTCGTCTTGGGCGATGGGATTGAGTCGGCCTTGAAGCGGGCTGCTAGCAGCCAGCGTAAAGCCCGGCGTGAGGGTCGGATTGAATACCGTTATTCGTTTGATATGTTGGGGGAGGGGGCCAGAACCCAAGCGGATGCGGATCGATATTTTAAACGTTATTGCGAAGCCATTAAGGCCATTGGTGCTCAGGCGAACAAGCAGCGCAAGTTGTATGAGCGGGAGGGTATTTCCATCAAGTTGTCAGCCTTACACCCCCGCTATGAGATCAGCCAGCAGTCGAGGGTGATGTCGGAACTGGGACCGCGCTTGTTGCAATTGGCTCGCCTGGCCAGGCAGCGCGGCATCCCATTGACGGTGGATGCCGAGGAGGCCGAGCGCCTGGATCTGTCACTCGATGTCATGGAGAGAGTCCTGCAGGATGGGTCGTTAGCGGGCTGGGATGGTTTTGGGTTGGCGGTGCAGGCCTATCAAAAGCGTGCTCTGGATCTGGTGGACTGGGTGTTGGCCCTGGCTCGCAAGGTCCGTTGCAAAATCAACGTTCGTTTGGTCAAAGGCGCTTACTGGGATTCGGAAATCAAATGGAGCCAAGAGCAGGGATTGACGGACTACCCGGTATTTACCCGCAAGGCGGCCACGGATGTGTCTTATCAGGCCTGTGTCCGCAAGTTGCTGGCCAATCGCGAGTATCTCTACCCGCAGTTCGCCACTCACAATGCCTACACGGTGGCCACTATTTTGGCGATGGATGATGAGTGCACGGCTTTAACCCCGCGTCAGGGGTACGAATTCCAGCGGTTGCACGGTATGGGGGAAGCCCTGTATCAGCAGGTGATGAAATGTGAACCTGTCGCCTGTCGGGTGTATGCACCGGTTGGGCACTACGCCGATCTGCTGGCCTATCTGGTCAGGCGCCTGCTGGAAAACGGGGCAAATAGTTCCTTCGTCAATCGCGTACTCGACGAAAATGTCGCCACTGAACGACTGCTGGAGGACCCCGTCGAAGTGATGCAGGCGTTTACGCTCAAGCGCAATGGTGTGATCCCGTTGCCGGAGGACCTGTTTCGCCATGAATCCACCGCGGGTGATGAAGCTCGGCATCTGCTGGGCAGCGCGCGCAAAAACTCGGCTGGATTGGACTTCAGTGATCGGCTGACACTCTCTCATCTACAGCAACAGTTGAAAGACTGGTGGCAGCAGGCTCAAGTCCAAGGGATGGAGGCGACGGAAGGTGAGGCGGTTGAAGCAGACAGTCCTGCCGGCCAATGGCAGTTAAACCCGGCGGATCGTCGGCAGCGGGTGGGCTGGGTGCCATTGGACACCGTTGAGTCCCTGCATGAAAAGTTGGATATGATAGCCGCAGGTGCTGAGACCTGGGCTTCCCGTCCGGTTAAGGAACGCGCCCGCTTATTGCGGTTGCTTGCCGATTCCCTGGAGCAACATCGAGTGGCGATCATGGGGTTGTGCGTGAAGGAAGCGGGCAAAACCTTGCCGGACGCTCTGGCCGAAGTGCGAGAGGCCGTGGATTTCTGTCGCTATTATGCCGACCAGGCCGAGCTCACGCTGCGGCGTCCGGGCATTCGATCGCGAGGCCTGGTGGTGTGTATCAGTCCCTGGAATTTCCCCCTCGCCATCTTTCTGGGACAGGTGAGCGCTGCGCTGGTGGCGGGTAACTGTGTGCTGGCCAAGCCGGCTCAGCAAACTCGTTGTATCGCCCTTAAGGTCAAGCAGTTGATGCAAGAGTGTGGGTTTCCGGAGTCGGCGATGCAGTTAGCCCTGCTGCCGGGGGAGGCGCTGGGGGACAGCATTCGGGAGGATGATCGTATCCAGGCCGTGTTGTTCACCGGCGCTGTCGCCACCGCGCGTCATTTAGCCGGCTTGTTGTCGGAGCGACGCGGCACGAGTGTGCCGCTGGTGGCCGAGACCGGCGGTCAGAATGTGATGATCGTCGATTCCACCGCCTTGCTTGAGCAGGTGGTTGATGATGTTGTGGTGTCAGCATTTCAAAGCGCGGGCCAACGCTGTTCGGCCCTGCGGGTGGTGTTTGTGCAGGAGGAAATTGCGGACGACTTGATCCGGATGCTGCAGTGGGCGATGCAAGAGTTGGTGGTGGGGGATCCGGCTTTATTGGCCACGGATATTGGCCCGGTCATCGACGAGCCGGCTCGTATTCGTCTGCAGAGGCACAGTGAATTCCTCAACAGTTTCAGCAAAGAAAGCCAGTGTTACGAGCTTCCGAGATCGATTCGGCAGAGAGTCGTGTCCGATACCGGCGAGGGTAGTGACGCTCGGGCATTTACCGCCGCCAAAAACGGTTCTACCTCCAACGCCTGGGCCCGACTGTTGTATCAGTGCCAGATCGATACGGATTTGAGCCACGGTGACTATTGGCCACCGCAGTTGTTCGAGTTGTCTGGTATTGAAGTATTGGCAGAGGAGGTGTTTGGGCCAGTATTGCACCTGGTTCGTTATCGGGCCAGTGAACTGGATGCGGTTATCGATCAGGTGAACTCGCTCGGCTATGGCCTCACATTGGGGGTGCACAGCCGCAATGAAACCTTGGCCGAGACCATTGCCTCGCGCGCAAAGGTGGGCAATGTGTATATCAATCGCAACATGATTGGAGCCGTGGTCGGCGCTCAGCCGTTTGGCGGGCGCGGTTTATCCGGCACCGGACCCAAGGCGGGTGGACCTCACTATTTGTTGAGGTTGGTGCACCTGTCATTGGATGAGCTGGGAGCGGTACCGGAGTGGGATCGACTGGGAGAGCTGGACCGGTTGCAGGCCGATGGCAGCTGTTGTGTGGAAGGCCCCCTGTGGGCCAGTCGCATGGTGGTTTGCCGGCAGGCCATCAATGAATTACTGGGCTGGCGAGATACCTGGGTGCAGGAAATGCTGTCGGAAGCGCTTCCGCAGATTCGGCAGTTGATGGCGTGGATTGGTCGCGGGGCTCTGAACGTTAGATCACTACCGGGACCCACCGGCGAGCACAATTGCTTACAACTGGAACCTCGCGGGCGGGTAGCGATTGTGGTGTCGGAATCCGTGCGGCTGTCGCAGGCAGTGGTGGACGGATTTGCCGCGCTGCTGAGTGGCAATGAGGTGGTGTTTGTCACGGACACAGCCCATCAGGAGCATTTGCAGGCCCTGATGCAATGCTGGTTGACGCCGAAAGTCACGCCAGCTCTGCAGCTGGAGTTGAAACCCATGTCTGAACTGCAATGTCTGTGTCTGGACCCGGTCGTCCAGGCTGTGATGGTGGTGGCCTCAGATGACTTGGTGGAGACGGTGAATCGGTGGTTGGTTCACCGCGAAGGCGGAATGATTCCCGTGATAGTTTCTGACTCTTTGCGACAGCGTCTGTTGCGACTGACCTGTGAAAAGACGATCACGATCAACACGGCGGCCATAGGTGGTAATGCCGCGCTGCTCAATCAGTCCTAGCCTGCAGCATAAGGGGCGGTTCAGTTAAGGGGCCTCTGGCCCCGAGTTTCTGGCCTCAGAGGCGGTTTTCCTATACCCTTGCACCCCTTAATTTCAGTGGTTCCCCCCTGAATTTGTTAACTCTAGTTCTAAGTATTTCCCCACTATGCGTCGTCAGGATTTTTTCTACCAACTCCCCGATGAGTTGATTGCCCGCCAGCCCGCATCGGAACGCCGTGGCAGCCGCTTGTTGCGTCTTGATGGTGAAACCGGTTCCATTCAGCATGGCCAGTTTCCGGATCTGCTGCACTGGCTGCAACCTGGAGATCTGATGATCTTCAATAACACCCGAGTGATTCCGGCCCGGGTGTTTGGCCGCAAAGCCAGTGGTGGTCAAGTCGAGGTGTTGGTGGAACGTGTGATCGACAGCCACCGGGTGCTGGCCCATACCCGCGCCAGTAAGTCGCCCAAGGTCGGTAGCGAGATTATCCTGGAGGATGGCACCACTCTGACGGTTGAAGACCGACAGGATGCCTTGTTTCAACTGGCGTTCCCTCCTGATCAGCCCGTCCTGGAAGTACTGGAGCGCATTGGCCATATGCCGCTACCGCCCTATATTGATCGTGATGACGTCGATGAAGACCGTGAACGCTATCAGACCGTCTACAGTGATGAGAGCAAGAAAGGCGCGGTGGCCGCACCAACGGCGGGCTTGCACTTTGATGAGCATCTGCTGGAACAGTTGAAAGCCAAAGGCGTAAAAATTGCCTTTGTCACCCTGCATGTGGGGGCTGGAACCTTTCAGCCGGTGCGTGTCGATGATATCAAGCAGCATCGCATGCACAGTGAGATCATGGAGCTGGATGCCGAGGTGTGTGAGCAGGTCAAACAGACCAAGGCCTCCGGCGGACGTGTCATTGCGGTGGGGACCACCAGTGTGCGCTGCCTGGAGACGGCGGCACAAAATGGTGAGTTAACGCCATATCAGGGGGAAACCAATATCTTTATTTACCCCAGTTACCAATATCAGGTGGTGGATGCTCTGGTGACTAACTTTCACTTGCCGGAATCCACCTTGTTGATGCTGGTGTCGGCGTTTGCCGGCTACCGTCACACCATGGCGGCTTACGATGAAGCAGTGGCCGAGCGCTACCGTTTCTTCAGCTATGGTGATGCCATGTTTATTACCCGAAACCCCAATGCCAGCGCCGAGGAAATTTGCAGTGAGTGATGTGCAACCATCAGGTGAGAAGCGCACCTGTTTTATGGAGTTCGAGCTGGACACTACCCAGGGCAAAGCCCGTCGTGGACGCCTGAAGTTTCCCCGTGGCGTGGTTGAGACTCCGGCGTTTATGCCGGTGGGAACCTACGGCACGGTCAAAGGCATGCTGCCCCGCGACATCGAAGAGATCGGCGCACATATCATATTGGGCAACACCTTTCATCTGATGCTGCGCCCGGGCACCGAAGTGGTCAAAGCTCATGGTGACTTGCACGACTTTATGCAGTGGCAGGGGCCGATCCTGACGGATTCCGGCGGCTTTCAGGTGTTCAGCCTGGGCAAAATGCGCAAGATTACCGAGCAAGGCGTGACCTTCCAGTCGCCGATCAATGGCAGTAAGGTGGAACTTAACCCGGAAATTGCCATGCAGGTGCAGAGGGATCTGGGCTCTGACATTGTGATGATTTTCGATGAGTGCACGCCCTATCCCGCGACCGAAAAAGAGGCCCGCGACTCAATGGAGCTGTCGCTGCGCTGGGCCAAGCGCAGTAAAGATGCCCACGGTGACAGTCCCTCGGCCTTGTTTGGTATTGTGCAAGGGGGGATGTACGAGCATTTGCGCGACGAATCTCTGCAGGGCCTGACGGACATTGATTTTGATGGCTATGCCATTGGTGGTCTGTCTGTTGGGGAACCGAAAGAAGATATGATCCGGATTCTGGACCACCTGGCCGATCAGATGCCCGCCGACAAGCCTCGTTATCTGATGGGAGTCGGTAAGCCGGCGGATATTGTCGAAGCCGTGCGGCGCGGGGTGGATATGTTTGACTGTGTGATGCCGACGCGCAATGCCCGTAACGGTCATTTATTCACCAGCGAGGGTGTGATCAAGATCCGTAACGCCAAGCACCGTCATGACACCGGCCCTTTGGATGCAGAGTGCGATTGTCACACCTGTACCAACTTTAGCCGCAGCTATTTGCATCATTTGGATAAATGCGGTGAAATCCTCGGCGCCCAGTTGAACACCATTCACAACCTGCGTTTTTACCAGAATGTGATGGCAGGGTTGCGCTCGGCCATTGCCGAACATCGTCTGGAGGACTTTGTTCAGGCTTTTTATGCCAAGCAGGGGCTTGAAGTACCGCCTTTATGAGCCCATATGCCAACGTAGACTATTAATCGTAACTTAGAACAACAAATCAAAGGCCTCGGGCCAAGCTGGAATCTTGTATGTTAAATCGCTACCCCCTTTGGAAGTATTTGCTGGTTCTGTTTTTAGCCGTTTTGGGCTTTATCTATGCAGCGCCCAACCTGTATGCACCGGATCCTGCCGTACAGCTGTCCGGCAGCTCAGGCGCCACGGTGATTGATGAACGCACTTTGTCTTTGGCCACCAAAGCCCTGGATGAGGCGGGTATTGCCTATTTTGGTGAGCAGGCCACAGGCAAGAGTGCACTGCTGCGCCTGAAAGGTGTTGAGGATCAGCTGCTGGCAAAGAAGGTGATCCAGCAAAAGCTGGGGTATGACTATGTGGTGGCGTTGAACCTGGCACCGACCACTCCGCAATGGCTGCGCAGTTTCGGCGCTGAACCCATGAAGCTCGGACTGGATCTGGCCGGGGGGGTGCACTTCTTGCTGGAAGTCGATACCAAGACGGCCGTGGCCAAACGGCTGGAATCAACGGTCGATGAGATGAAAGCAAGCCTGCGCAAAGCCAAATTGCGTTATCAGTCGGTGAGACTGGATGAAGACAATGTCGTTACCGCCGCCTTCCGCGATGCTGAGCTTCGGGACCAGGCAGAAGACGAGCTACGCTCTGAATTTCCGCAATTGCAGCGTGAGTCCATCGATGAAGACGGCCGCTTCCTAATCAAACTGCAGATGTCAGAGCAGGCGATCGCTGAGATTGAAGACTACGCTGTGGCACAGAACCTGACCACACTGCGCAATCGGGTGAATGAGTTGGGGGTGTCTGAGCCCATTGTGCAGCGCCAGGGTCGAAATCGGGTGGTGGTAGAGCTGCCAGGTGTGCAGGACACCGCTGAGGCCAAGCGTATCATTGGTAAAACCGCCAATCTGGAGTTTCGCCTGGAGGCCAAGGCCAGTGAGCTGGTGACCCGCAAGGAGGCGTTCAGCTTCCGCAGTGAACTGGATCAGCGCCGCTGGGGGGACGCCTTTCTGGAGAAGAGCCTGATCATCTCCGGTGACCATGTGGCCAATGCCCAGTCGAGTTTTGACAGTCAAACCAGCCAACCACAAGTAAACATCACCCTCGACAGTGCCGGTGGTACCAAGATGCACCGCGCGACGCGTAACAATGTGGGGCGTCGCATGGGGGTGTTGTTTATCGAGTACAAAACCCAGATGGATTATGTGGTGGATGAGAGTGGCGAGCAGAAGGCCATCCCCACCCAGATAGTGGAAAAGAAAATCATCAGTCTGGCCACCATTCAGAGCGCACTGGGGGTGCAGTTCCGCATCACCGGACTGGATAATGTTGCTGAGGCTTCCGAGCTGGCATTGCTGTTGCGCGCCGGTGCGCTGGCAGCACCTATGTACTTTGTGGAGGAGCGCACCATTGGTCCTTCGCTGGGGGCGGAAAACATTGAAGTAGGTATCAAGTCCGTGCAGATTGGTCTGGGGCTGGTGCTGATCTTTATGCTGCTGTATTACAAGATGTTCGGTCTGGCAGCGAATATTGCCCTGACCATCAACCTTGTCTTGCTGGTGGCCTGTATGTCGATTCTGGGAGCGACACTGACCTTGCCGGGGATTGCCGGTATCGTCCTGACCGTGGGTATGGCGGTAGACGCCAACGTGCTGATTTTCTCCCGTATTCGGGAGGAGCTGGCTAACGGTTTGCCGCCTCAGTCGGCCATTAACTCGGGCTATGATCGAGCCTTTACTACCATCCTGGACGCCAACATCACCACCTTGATTGTGGCGGTCATTCTTTATGCGATCGGTTCCGGCCCGGTGCAGGGTTTTGCTGTAACCCTGTCTATCGGCATCCTGACCTCCATGTTCACGGCGATTATGGGCACTCGCGCTATCGTGAACTTGATGTATGGCGGTCGCCGTGTCGAGAAACTGTGGATTTAACCGCGAACTGAAGAACGGATAACAGAATATGTCACAAATTGAGAAAGTCATTAATTTCATGGGGCAGCGCAAGTTAGCGGCCGCCTTTTCAATTTTGCTGTTGATCGCCTCCATTGCTTCGCTGACGGTCAATGGTCTGGAGTTTGGTTTGGACTTCACTGGCGGCACCCAGATTGAAGTGGGCTACGAGCAGCCGGCAAACCTCAATCAGGTGCGCCAGCAGCTTAAAACGGCCGGCTTCGAGGATGCCGTGGTGGTGTACTTCGGCGCTGAAACGGACGTCCTGATCCGTATGCAGCGTGGATTCGAGCCTGGTCTTGGGGATGAGGTTCTGGCTGCGTTGAATGCCGGAGAGGAGGCGTCGGTGTCCCTGCGACGGGTGGAGTTTGTTGGTCCCCAGGTCGGTGAAGAGCTGCGTGATGAGGGCGGCATCGGTATGTTGTTTGCCTTGGCTGTGGTCATGATCTACGTTGCCATGCGCTTCCAGTTCAAGTTCTCGGTAGGGGCCGTGGCGGCTCTGATTCACGACGTTATTATCGTGTTGGGCTGTTTTTCGCTGTTCCATCTGCCCTTTGACTTGACAGTGTTGGCGGCGGTGCTGGCGGTCATCGGATACTCCTTGAATGACACCATTGTGGTGTCGGATCGAATCCGTGAGAACTTCCGCAAGCTGCGGGGTATGACTTCTGAGGAGGTTGTGAATGTCTCTCTCACTCAAACGTTGGGGCGGACTTTGATTACCTCCTTAACGACCATTCTGGTGTTGGTGGCCCTGTTCTACTTCGGTGGAGAAATGATTCACGGGTTCGCCACTGCGCTTCTCATCGGTGTGGTTGTAGGTACCTACTCGTCGATCTACGTGGCCAGCAATGTGCTGTTGTCGATGGATATCAGCAAGGAAGACTTAATGCCCGCAGTGAAAGAGGGCGAAGAATTCGACGAAGTGCCCTGATTAGGTAGTACCCTGATTAGGTAGTGCCCTGATTGAGCAGCACGATTGAGTTGTGTTGCCAGGGCAGGGCAGTCCGACTGACAATCTGCGGGATTATGGCCAGCTGGCCATAATCCCGCTGCTCCTATGCTTTCCTTTCAAATACGCTCGCTGTATCTGTTCTGGCTATTCTCCCTAGCCTCTAGCCCCATAGCCAAATTTTTCTAGTTAAAAGTTCTAGCTAAACAACCGCTCAAAATAGCATTAAAACCTCTCATCCCGGAGTCTGTGCCCCAAATTGGGCGCACAAATAATCTGGTGCGAAACTGACACCCGATAGTTCTGCCATGCCGCCTCCAGTGCCAGCCAAACATACAATTGCTCACGCCTCATAAGGTTTTGCACTGAGACCAGGGGATTTACGCGTTGCATCACGGTGGTGCGTTTGCGCGCCCTTACTTGGGGCCTGTGTCCGAAATGGTGCGTTTGACGCATTTTGAGTCCCTGCAGGCCGCGAAAACCGGCTGTGTTTTTTGGCACGCTGCTTGCTAAATAGTAAATATATAAAAACAACGTTTCACCGAGAGCAAATCTCGACCTGGTTGAGATGGATAAAGTGGGAGTGAGAACCCCGACCTATTTGCATGAAGTATTTGGAGAAATGTTATGAAGTTTTACTCGAGACGTATTATTAAGCCGACGGATTTGAACCCGTCCAACGTCTTGTTTGGGGGTGCCTTGCTGAGTTGGATTGATGAGGAGGCTGCAATTTTCGCGGCTTGTCAGATGAAAACCCAGCGCCTGGTAACCAAATTTATATCGGAAATTAATTTCACCAGTTCTGCCAGAAGTGGTGATGTGATCGAGTTTGGGCTCAAGGTTGCAGATGTTGGTACGACTTCTCTGACTGTTGCCTGTGTTGTCCGAAATAAGGCAACCCAGGAGTCCATTATCGAAATTGAAAAGATGGTTTTTGTGGCAATGGGTGAGGATGGTAAACCTGTCCCGCACGGTGCCAGCTCCGGCGAGGCAAGTGTTGCCGCTTGAGTTAAGACAAACTGATAGATTCTCTGAGCTTAGCCCTGTGGCGGTCCCGGATAAGGACAAATTCAGGGCACTTTTTAAAGTATCCACCGCAATGGATCAGTACTGTAGATGCCGAGTGGCTTTGCAGTAAACCGTCTCTCTCTGAGCTTGTTGCCCTGCCAAGCAGGGCTCTTTTTTCAAACTGCGGGTATTTTAAAAAGTGACGTTCAGACCAAGTCTGAACGTGCGCAACCGACTCTCTCTGAGCTTGTTGCCCTGCCAAGCGGGGCTCTTTTTTCAAGCCAGACTGCCAGAATTAGGCGTGTGAACGAAAGTAGGCATGTGAACGAATTTGGGTGCTCATTCTGTGATTGACAGGTTGGCGCTCTTGACGACTCTCTCTGAGCTTGTTGCCCTGCCAAGCGGGGCTCTTTTTTCAAGCCAGACTGCCTGACGTAGGCATATGAACGAATTTGGGCGCTCTTACTGCGGTTGGCAGGTTGACGCTCTTAACGACTCTCTCTGAGCTTGTTGCCCTGCCAAGCGGGGCTCTTTTTTTTCAAGCCAGACTGCCAGAATTTGGCATGTGAACGAATTTGAGCGCTCTTTCTGCGATTGGCAGGCTGGCGCACTTAACGACTCTCTCTGAGCTTGTTGCCCTGCCAAGCAGGGCTATTTTTTCAAGCCAGTTTGCCGACAAACGGCAACTTATCGAATCTGGGTTGTGCTCACTACCATTTGAGGAGGAGTGCGAAGCCCTGAATGACTCTCTCTGAGCTTGTTGCCCTGCTATGCAGGGCTCTTTTCTCTTTTTTCCAACTGACAGTTTCTCCGAGCTTATGGCCCTAAAGACAGGGCCAATTTTTTAGTGCTCGTCAGATGTTGGTCATGTGTTTGCCAACAACCTGCAGCAGCGGTTTAAAGACTTTGGGTGGGGCGCAGACTATATTGCCGCTATCCATTGAGCTGTTTCCCCCTTTGAAGTCACTGACCAGTCCGCCGGCTTCTTTCACCAGCAGGATGCCGGCTGCGATATCCCAGGCTTTCAGGTTCATCTCCCAAAATCCGTCAAAACGTCCCGCAGCCACATAAGCCAGATCCAGGGAGGCAGCACCAGGGCGTCGAATGCCAGCAGTCTGGCCCGCGATTTCCTGCAGGGCGGCCAGGTACGGCGTTATGTTTTCCAAGGCGTAACCGTTAAAAGGGATGCCGGTACCTATCAATGCGCCTTTCAGGCCCTGGCGTTGGGAGACGCGAATACGGCGACCGTTCAGGGCAGCGCCCTTGCCGCGACTGGCGGTGAATTCTTCACGGGTTATGGGGTTTAGAACCACGGCGTGCTCAATCTGGCCCTTGTACAGGCAGGCGATGGAGATGGCAAAGTGGGGGATGCCGTGGATGAAATTGGTGGTGCCATCGAGCGGGTCAATAATCCACTCGTAATCGCTGTCCTTGCCGGCACTGTGGCCTGTTTCTTCGCCCCAGATGGTGTGATCGGGGTAGGCTTTGCGGAGATGGTAGATGATTTCCTTTTCGGAAGCCTTGTCGATATCCGTTACAAAATCGTTGCGACCCTTCTCTTCAAAGGCAACAACGTCGACACGTTCCAGGGCGCGCTCAATCAGCTCGCCAGCCTTGCGCGCCGCGCGCAGGGCAATATTCAGCATGGGTTCCATAGGGCACCAACCGTAAGACAGCAATAAATGTATAAAGAACTGGCGCTGCGAGTCCGCAACGCCTCAATATGCGGGGGCGGGAGTATAGCAGCCTTGGGGGTCGTATCTCCACTCTTTTGCTCATTGCTCGGTGTTTTGCTCACTACTAGGATAGAAGCCAATTTGATACACTGCGCGGCTTTTACGATTACTGTCCATTTGCCATTCTCATAGAGCTACACCATGTCTGACTCCCTGCTGCAAAAAATCCGCATTGTGCTGGTCAACACCAGTCATCCTGGCAACATTGGCGGCGCTGCCCGCGCCATGAAGAATATGGGGTTGTCCCAGTTGTATCTGGTGGCGCCCAAGGAATATCCGGCGGACAAGGCGGTTTGGCGAGCAGCTGGGGCACTGGATGTGCTCGATGGCGCCATTGTGGTGGACTCGCTGGAGGATGCCATCGGTGATTGTGGGCTGGTGGTTGGCACCAGTGCCCGTGAACGGCGCATTCCCTGGCCTCTGGTGACGCCGCGCGAGTGCGGTGAGCGTGCCATCGCCGAGACCCGGCATCACGACGTGGCGATTGTGTTTGGTCGGGAGGATCGTGGCCTCACCAACGAAGAACTGCACAAGTGCAACTATCACGTCCACATTCCTGCCAATCCAGACTACAGTGCCCTGAACCTGGCCACGGCGGTGCAGGTATTGTGCTACGAAATGCGAATGGCATGGCTGACAGCCAAAGAAGGTAAATTGCCGCATTTTGACGACTGGGATCAGCCCCCGGCCGACAATCAGGCGCTTGAACTCTACTATCAGCACCTGCAGGAAACCCTGGAAAAGCTGGGATTCCTGGAGCCTGGCAACCCGCGCCAGACCATGACGCGCCTGCGTCGTCTGTACAACCGCATCCGTCTCGACAAAATGGAGCTGAGCATCCTTCGCGGCGTGCTAACTTCAGTTCAAAACTACATCTTTCATACGGATAAGAAGATAAAAAGCCTGTCTGAGGAGAAATAGCGGGATATATCACCCAATATCATTGGGCTGCTAAATACCAGACTAAATTACTAGGTTATATACTTGACCAAAGTGGTTGGTTTTACCATAATTCGCGCCCTGATAAACTCTGCAGGATAGGTCTATGCGCCTCACAACCAAAGGTCGATACGCTGTAACCGCGATGTTGGACTTGGCCCTCAATGCCGAGAGGGGGCCTATCAGCCTGGCGGACATCTCCAAGCGGCAGGAAATTTCCCTGTCCTATCTGGAGCAGTTGTTTTCCAAGTTGCGCCAGCAGACTCTGGTCACCAGTGTGCGGGGGCCAGGTGGTGGCTATAAGCTGAGCCGCTCCAGTGAAGAAATCTCTGTGGCGCAGATTATCGATGCGGTGAATGAGTCTATTGATGCCACCAGTTGTGGTGGTTCAGGCACGTGTCAGCATGGCCAGGTGTGCCTGACGCACTACCTTTGGTGCGATCTCAGTGACCAGATACACGCGTTTCTCAGTGGCATTAGCCTCGCCAGTTTGGTTGCGCGTCAGGAGGTGCGTGATGTCTCTGAGCGACAAAACCTGGATCAGCATCTGGAATTAATTGAGGCAGGCTCTGCATGAAGCCGCCCATCTACCTGGATTATGCAGCCACCACTCCGGTGGATCCGGTGGTGGCTGAGGCCATGGGCCGCTGCCTGACTATGGATGGTATTTTTGCCAATCCGGCCTCCCGCTCCCACCTCTATGGCTGGCAGGCCGAAGAGAAGGTTGAGCAGGCGCGGGGCCAGGTGGCCGATCTGCTGGGCTGTGATCCGCGCGAAGTGGTGTGGACCAGTGGGGCGACCGAATCCAACAACCTGGCTTTGAAAGGCATCTTTGAAGCCTTGGGTTTTAAAGGGCATCTCATCACCTCGGTCACTGAGCACAAGGCGGTGGTGGATCCTGCCAAATGGCTGGAGCGTCAGGGGGTTGAGGTAACCTGGCTGGTGCCTGATGCGGAGGGGCTGATCAGCCTGCAGCAGGTTGAGGCCAGCCTGCGGGAAGATACCCGCTTGGTCAGCCTTATGCATGTCAATAATGAGACCGGAGCCGTGGCCCCGATAACTGATATTGGCGCTCTGTGTCGTCAGCGCAAGGTGTTGCTGCATGTCGATGCGGCGCAATCGGCAGGAAAATTGCCGATCGATCTGGGGGCGATGCCGGTGGATTTGCTGAGCATGTCCGCGCACAAATTTTACGGGCCCAAGGGTGTAGGTGCGCTTTATGTGCGACGTCCAGTGCAATCGCAAGTGGCGCCGCAGACCCTGGGGGGTGGCCATGAACGGGGCATGCGCTCAGGTACCCTGGCGACCCATCAGCTGGTGGGTATGGGCGAGGCGGCGCGTCTGTGTCGTGAACAGATGGTCGAGGAGTCCGCCAGAATTGCGGCTTTGCGGGATCATCTCTGGTCAGGCATTGCCGACTTGGCTGGGGTTCGTCGGAATGGCCCGATTGTGCAGGTCAGTCCCAATCACCTGAACGTGTGTTTTGCAGGTGTTGACGGCGAGTCGCTGCAATTGTCCTTGCGTGAGCTGGCGGTGTCTTCCGGTTCGGCCTGCACATCGGCCAGTATCGAGCCTTCCTATGTGTTGAAGGCTATGGGCATCAGCGATACAGATGCCCACAGTTCATTGCGCTTTTCGCTGGGACGATTTACCCGCGAAGAGGATGTGATACGAGCCATTGACCATATTCGGTCGGTGGTGCAGCAGCTGCAAGCAGCTTGAGGCAAAAAAATACAAAGCGCCCACAGAGCGCCAATTGAATGACGACGGTGGCGGAACTGAAATCTGTCACCGAACCGGACCGAGGAACTGGGTCCGTTCATGAAAATGGACGTCATAACCGTGAAAAGCGAGTTTTAGACATGACTGAGCAGATCGAAAAAGCGCTGGGGCGTGAGTACGAGGCGGGTTTCGTGTCGGACATTGAATCCGATACGTTTGAACCCGGTCTGGATGAAGACGTAATACGCCGTATCTCCGCCATGAAGGACGAGCCGGAGTGGATGCTGGAGTGGCGCCTGAAGGCCTTCCGCAGCTGGCTGGAAATGGAAGAGCCCGACTGGGCCCACGTGGACTACCCAAAAATCGATTATCAGGCGATTTCTTATTACTCCGCGCCAAAGAGCATGAAAGATAAGCCCAAGTCGCTGGATGAAGTGGATCCGGAGCTGTTGAAGACCTATGAAAAGCTGGGCATCCCTCTGCATGAGCAGATGATGCTGGCCGGCGTGGCGGTAGACGCAGTCTTCGACTCCGTGTCGGTGGTGACGACTTTCCGCGACAAGCTGGAAGAGGCGGGCGTGATCTTCTGCTCCATCAGTGAGGCGTTGCACAAGTACCCGGATCTGGTGAAGCAATACCTGGGCAGTGTGGTACCGCAGCGTGATAACTATTTCGCCGCTTTGAACTGTGCGGTATTTACCGATGGCTCGTTTGTCTACATTCCCAAGGGCACTCGCTGCCCGATGGAATTGTCTACCTATTTCCGGATTAACGAACAGAACACCGGCCAGTTTGAGCGCACCTTGATTGTTGCTGACGAAGGCAGCTATGTGAGCTATCTGGAAGGCTGCACGGCCCCGCAGCGGGATGAAAACCAGCTGCACGCTGCCGTGGTAGAGCTGGTGGCCCTGGATGATGCCGAGATCAAGTATTCCACGGTGCAGAACTGGTACCCGGGTGATGAAGAGGGGCGTGGTGGTATCTACAACTTTGTCACCAAGCGTGGTATCTGCCACACCAACGCCAAAATTTCCTGGACCCAGGTGGAAACCGGTTCAGCGGTGACCTGGAAATACCCGAGCTGTATCCTGAAAGGCGATAACAGCATTGGTGAGTTCTATTCCGTGGCCCTGACCCGTGGCAAGCAGCAGGCGGATACCGGCACCAAGATGATCCACCTGGGCAAAAATACCCGCTCCACCATTATCTCCAAGGGTATTTCAGCCGGTCGCAGTAATAACAGTTACCGCGGTCTGGTGCGGATGAATGCCAGTGCCTCCGGGGCTCGCAACTTCACCCAGTGTGATTCGCTGCTGATCGGCGATCAGTGCGGTGCCCATACTTTCCCGTACGTGGAGAGCCGCAACCCCAGCGCGATTGTCGAGCATGAGGCGACCACCTCCAAAGTGTCCGACGATCAACTGTTCCTGTGTCAGCAGCGGGGACTGGACCCTGAAAAGGCCGTTTCCATGATTGTGAACGGTTTCTGTAAGGAAGTGTTCAAAGAATTACCGATGGAATTTGCCGTCGAAGCGGGCAAGTTGCTCGAAATCAGTCTTGAGGGATCTGTGGGCTAACCCCATGGCATCCACCCAGAAGACTGAAAGCGAATTTGAGGAAAGAAACCCTATGTTGTCGATTAAAAACTTGCACGCCAGCGTCGAAGAAAAGCAGATTCTGAAAGGCCTGAATCTGGACATCAAGCCCGGTGAGGTTCATGCCATTATGGGGCCTAACGGTGCCGGAAAAAGTACCCTGGGGTATGTGTTGTCTGGACGTGACGGTTACACGGTGGATGAAGGTGGTGTAACTCTGGACGGGGTAGATCTGCTGGATCTTGAGCCCGAAGAGCGAGCCCGTGCCGGACTGTTTCTGGCGTTCCAGTACCCGGTGGAAATCCCCGGCGTCAGCAATCTGGAATTCCTGAAAGCGGCGGTGGATGCCCAGCGTCAGGCGCGTGGCGAAGAGGCCCTGAGTTCCAAGGATTTTCTGAAAATGGCCCGTGAGGCCTGCAAGCAAGTCAATCTGCCTGCCGACTTCCTCAAGCGTGGCGTCAACGAAGGCTTCTCCGGCGGTGAGAAGAAACGCAACGAATTGATGCAGATGCTGTTGTTGCAGCCCAAGCTGTGCATTCTCGATGAAACCGATTCCGGTCTGGATATCGATGCCCTGCAAGTGGTAGCCGAAGGTGTCAACAGCCAGCGTTCCGCCGAGCGCAGTTTTATTGTGGTGACCCATTACCAGCGCTTGCTGGATTACATCAAGCCTGATTATGTGCATGTGTTGTCCGATGGCAAGATCGTGAAAAGTGGTGATGCTTCTCTGGCGCTGGAGCTGGAAGCCCAGGGATATGCCTGGTTGAAAGAGCAGCCCACTGCCGACGAACTGGCGGAGGGGTAAGCCCATGAGTCAGTGGTTGAACACAGCCGTCACTCGCGCCGAAGCGGTCAGCGACTGGCTGGCACCAAAGCGGCAGGCGTCGCTGACCCTGTTGCGCGAAACTCCGTGGCCGACGCGCAAGACCGAAGCCTGGAAATACGTGCCCATCAATGTGTGGGAGCGGGCCGAGTTATCCTTGCCAGAGAGCGCAAATGCACCAGCCGTTACCGCCCCGGTGATTGAAGGCCTGAACAGTCTGGATTTGGTCTTTATCAACGGTCAGCTACAAGCGGTTCCAGCTGAGCTGCCTCAGGGGTTGCGCATTGCCTCAATGGCCGAGGCCGCTGCGGAAGACCAGCAGTGGGCGCTGGAAGCCTTTGCTTCCGTCAAGCCCAGTCGCCATCTGTTCGGCCTGGTAAACGACGTGCTGGCGACTCAGGGTGTATTGATCGATGTCGATGATGAAGTCGCCATTGAACAGCCTGTCCGTATCGTCAATGTATTCACCGCAGGGGCTGAAGCCCATACCCGGGTGCTGGTGCGCTTGGGCAAGCAGGCCAAAGCCACCATCGTCGAGCAATACCTGGGCGATGAGGTGAGCCGCAACACCGGTGTTGCCGAGTATCAGGTCGGTGAGCAGGCTAAGCTGGAACACTACCGTTTTGCCTTGCAGGGCGGAGAGTCCCTGAGTGTGGGCGGCAGCCACTTTGAGCTGGCCGAGCGCTCGGAATTGAACAGCACGCTGGTTGGGTTTGGCAGCAAGTTGTCGCGGGTGGATGTGGATGTGACCCACGCCGGCCCCCACGCATTTGCCAAGTTGAACGCGATTTATCTACTCGATGGCAAAGAGCTGTTCGACTTGCACAGCACCATTGAGCATGCGGTGCCCAACGGCACCACCGAAGAAAATGTGCGCGGTATTGTGGCGGACAATTCGCGAGCGGTCTTCAATGGTCGCATTCATATTCATCGCGATGCCCAGAAGACCCTGGCCGAACTGAACAACCGCAACCTGCTGATGTCCGATCGCGCGGAGATCAATACCAAACCGGAGCTGGAAATCTACGCGGATGATGTGCGTTGTGCCCATGGCGCCACGGTGGCCGAGATCGACAAGAAGGCACTGTATTATCTGCAGACCCGCGGTGTCAGCCGTTCTCAGGCCCAGGTGATGCTCAACTTCGGCTTTATCAATGAGCTGGTGGACCAGATGCCCAATGCGTCCCTGGCCGACTGGTTGCGCCCACAGTTGCGTGAGCGTTTTGCCCAGATGGAGGTCAAATGACCTGTGATGTAGGTTCTCCGGAGCTGGCTGTGTTTGATGTGGCGGCTATCCGGCAGCAGTTTCCCATCTTGTCGCGACAAATCGACGGCAAGCCGCTGGTGTACCTGGATAATGCGGCGACGACACAAAAGCCGCAGTGTGTGATCGATGCCATTGTCGATTATTACAGCACCTGCAATTCCAATGTGCATCGCGGGGCTCACCGTCTGGCGGATGAGGCGACCCAGCGCTATGAGGGTGCCCGCGATATCGTCGCCGACTTTGTAAACGCCTACAGTCGTGAGGAGGTCATCTGGACCAGCGGCACCACCGAGGCCATAAATATTGTGGCCCACGGTGCGGGTCAGTTATTGCAGCCGGGCGATGAAATTCTGGTGACCGAGATGGAGCATCATGCCAATCTGGTGACCTGGCAGCAGGCGTGCAAGGCCTCTGGTGCCACTTTGGTGGTGGCGCCTATTATAGATAATGGTGAGCTGGATCTGGAGGCCTTTGCGGCGCTGTTGAGTTCCAATACCAAGCTGGTGGCTTTTCCGCAGGTGTCCAACTCGCTGGGGACGATCAACCCGGTCAAGTGGTTGACGGAAAAAGCCAAGGCCGTCGGCGCCATGGTGCTGGTGGATGGTGCCCAGGGTGTGGCGCATGGTTCTGTGGACGTGCAGGACATCGGCTGTGATTTCTACGCCTTTTCCGGTCACAAGTTGTTCGGTCCTACGGGTACCGGCGTGCTTTGGGGCCGAAGTGAGTTGCTGCAGGATTGGCCTGTGTGGCAGACCGGCGGCGAGATGATCGCTGAAGTGACCTATCAGGATGCGCGCTGGAATGTGTTGCCGTATCGGCTTGAGGCGGGCACACCGCACATTGCCGGCGTGATTGGCCTGGGTGAGGCGATTCGCTGGTTTTCCAGTCTCGACCTGAAGGCTCTGCAGGTGCATGAAGCGGCGTTGATGCAGCGCGCAACGGAGCAGGCGGAAGCCTTTGAGGGTTTGACTGTCGTCGGCAGTGCCCGCAACAAGACCGGGGTGTTGAGTTTTGTGATGGATGCCGGTCATCCGGCGGACATTGGTTTCCTGCTGGACCGGCAGGGTATTGCCATCCGTACCGGTCACCACTGCGCAGAGCCGTTGATGAATCGTTTAAAAGTGCCTGGCACGGCACGGGCTTCTTTCTCCATTTACAACACATTAGACGAGGTCGATGTGTTGTTTGAGGCGCTGAAAAAAGTCCGCATGATGCTGGCGTAAGGATGAGAGCGTGAGGATGCATGATGACAGAAGTTAAAACTCCAGAAGTGTTTGATCCCAAGGCTCCGGCGGTGACTATGACCGCAGCGGCGATCAGTCACTTTGAGAAAAAGCTGGCCGCCAATACCGGCAAAATTATTCGCCTGAGTACCGAAACCAGCGGCTGTACCGGCTACGCCTACGTACTGGATTTTGCCGATGCCGCCATTGAGGGCGACGAAGTGCTGCAGCCCAGCGACAAGATTGTGTTGGCAGTGGATCCGCAGGCAATGGCTTTGCTACGCGGTACCGAGATTGACCTGGTGACTGAAGGTGTTAACCAGGTTGTGAAGTTTAATAACCCCAATGTGGTGGCTGAATGTGGCTGTGGCGAAAGCTTCAGCGTCAGTTGATCTCGTTATCGGTGTAAACCCATTTACGGAAAGGCGGATTGAGCGGTATGCAACAAAGTATGGTGGTGACTCTGCGCGATTGTCCCGCGCGGCGAGTGCCCTCAGGTGAGCCGGCTGTCATCAGCGAAGGGCAATTTCTCACCATCAACCAGAGTCTGGGAGGCAACTTTACCGTCACCTTCCAGGGTAATATGTACCGCATCGACGGTACTGATGCCGATGCCATTGGCCAACAGGTTGAACTGCCGGATTTCAGTGATGACGGCAGTGGTCAAATCAATGAAGGCCAGGTGTGGGCTGCGCTGGACTCGGTGTATGATCCCGAAATCCCCATCAGCCTGGTGGAACTGGGATTGATCTACAAGCTGGCGATTGACCAGCAGGCTGGCGAGGTGAAAGTGCAAATGACCCTCACGGCACCCGGATGTGGCATGGGTCCGGTGCTGGTGAGCGATGTGGAATACCGGGTGGCCAAGGTGCCCAATGTTCGCAAGGTCAGCGTGGAGCTGGTATTTGATCCGCCCTGGTCCCGCGACATGATGAGCGAAGAGGCTCAACTGGAAGCGGGTTTATTTTTCTAAGCGCAAACTGCATTCAAACACTCACAGCAGGTGAATTGAAATTATGGCATTGCCGACTACCGATGAAATTCTCGACGATCTGTCCTTTTTTGACGATTGGGAAGAGCGCTACAAATACATCATTGATCTGGGCAAAGACCTGCCGGAGATGAATGATGACCTGCACACACCGGAACGACTGGTCAAAGGGTGCCAGAGCAACGTCTGGATTGAAGTGGGCAGAGCGGATGACCGGCTGCAGTTTATAGTTGATTCAGACGCCATGATCGTCAGAGGTCTGCTCGCCATTGTTATGGCCGCCTACCACAATAAGACCCCGGATCAAATTCTGGCCTTTGATGTGGATGGCTACTTTACGTCGCTGGATTTGGAGCGGCATCTGAGCCCCACCCGCGGCAATGGTTTGAGGGCTATTGTGGCAAGAATCCAGTCCATCGCCCGCAGTTCTGAGCTGGTAAACAGCGACTCTTGAAGACCGGGGCAGGAATGCCCGGTTTTTGTCTGTTATTCCATATTAAATTCATGGAATTGCGCGTATAATTCGCGCGTTTCGCTATTCGGGAAGGCGTATTTGGCGGGGGTTAAGGCAGAAATTGGCCTTTATTCCGTCAAACACGCCTTTCCAGTATTTAGGGCCCCATTGGGGCATATCTGTAATCTCAATTTCAACTGTTTTGGAGACCCAAATGGCCGTTGAACGTACTCTGTCTATCATCAAACCCGACGCCGTTGCCAAGAACGCAATCGGTGAAATCGCTGCACGCTTTGAAAAAGCTGGCCTGAACATTGTTGCCATGAAAATGCTGCATCTGGATGATGAGAAGGCTGGCGGCTTCTACGCGGAGCATAAAGAGCGTCCTTTCTTCGCTGACCTGGTTGGTTTTATGACTTCTGGTCCTGTGGTTGTTCAGGTTCTGGAAGGTGAAGACGCTATTGCCAAAAATCGTGAGCTGATGGGTGCCACCAACCCTCAGGAAGCGGCTCCTGGCACTATCCGCGCCGATTTCGCTGAAACCATCGACGCCAATGCAGTCCACGGTTCTGACTCCCCTGAGTCCGCCGCTCGCGAAGTGGCTTACTTCTTCGCTGACGGCGAAATCTGCCCACGCTAAGTGGCAGTGGCATTTCATCGCATATTGTTAGGTAAAGAACATGACTGACCCTGTCATCGCAAGCACGGACGCCGCTGAGACCGCTACTAAGGTCAACTTGCTGGGCCTGAGCCAGGCCAAAATGGAAGCGTTTTTCGAGTCCATTGGCGAGCAGAAGTTTCGTGCAACCCAGGTGTTGAAGTGGATACACCAGATGGGCGTCGATGATTTCGATGAAATGACCAATATCAGCAAATCCCTCCGCGAGAAGCTCCAGCGGCTCGCGGAGGTACGCCCGCCCGAAGTCCTGCAGCAGCTGGATTCGGCGGATGGCACACGCAAATTTTTAATCCGTGTCAGTGGTGGCAATGCCATTGAGACGGTCTTAATCCCCGACGGCGATCGCGGCACCTTGTGTGTCTCATCCCAGGTTGGCTGTTCACTGGATTGCAGTTTCTGTTCTACCGGTAAGCAGGGCTTCAATCGCGACCTGACGGCGGCGGAAATCATTGGCCAGGTGTGGCTGGCGTGTAAGTCTTATGGCCAGTTTGGGACCAAATCACCTCGTACCGTCACCAATGTGGTGATGATGGGGATGGGTGAGCCTTTATTGAATTTTGACAATGTTGTCGATGCCATGAATCTGATGCTGCACGACAACTGCTATGGCCTGTCCAAGCGACGGGTCACATTGAGTACCTCCGGTGTGGTTCCCGCCCTCGATCGGCTGCGCGGCCTCACCGATGTGTGTCTGGCCATTTCTCTGCACGCGCCCAATGACGAGCTGCGCAATGAGTTGGTACCCATCAACAAAAAATACCCCATTGCCATGTTGCTGGAATCGGCCCAGCGTTATATCGAGAGCCTGCCGGACAATCATCGCAAAATTACCATTGAGTACACCTTGATCAATCAGGTGAATGACCGTCCCCATCACGCTCATGAGCTGGCTCAGCTGTTGCGGGACATTCCGGTCAAAATCAATCTGATACCGTTTAACCCCTTTGATCAATCGGATTACCGGCGCGTAAGCAATAATGCCTTGAGGGCGTTCCAGGATATTTTGATCCAGGCGGGTTTTACCACCACGGTACGCACCACGCGCGGTGATGATATTGATGCGGCCTGTGGCCAGTTGGCAGGGACCGTCAATGATCGCACCCGTCGCAGTGAGCGCTACCGTCGTGCCCAGGGGGAAATCGAAGAGCCAGTCCGCTTGCTCAATCCCTGAGGCAATGACTGTGCGCAGGCGGCAGAGCAGCGCTAGTGCGTTGTGACTTGTGCCGATAGACGGTAGTCTTCCCGATCATGACGCATAATTCGACACTGGACGACAGTCTTCGAAACTGAAATAGTTTCAACCCTGACATGACAGAATAAAGACCGTTTGTGACCAATAGGACGCTTGATGAAAAGCTTTGACATTCCGGAGTGCAAAACACAGTTTTCATTTGCCGCACGTCGTTTGGCGGTAAAAAGTTGCACCCTGTGGCTCGCTGCCATGCTGTTGACTGGCTGCGTAACGACCCTGGACAGTCCGCCACAACCCGTGAACCTGGATAAGGCTGAAAACACCCATGTGCAGGCGGGTTTGGGGTACCTGCGGCAAAAAGACAAAGAGTCCGCCCGGCGTCATTTCTACAAAGCGCTGAAAATCAACAGTGACTCAGCCGGTGCCTACAACGGCCTGGCGCTGTTGTACTGGATGGAAAAAGAGCCTGAGCTGGCGGATAAGGATTTTCGTAAAGCGCTGTCGATTGACCCGGATATGTCCCAGGCGCGCACCAATTATGGCTCTTTTTTATACAGCCAGGGACGTTACCAGGACGCTGCAGAACAGTTTGAGAGGGTCGCCCGGGATTACAGTTATGAAGGTCGCCACAGTGCCTTACAGAATCTGGGGCTGACTCAGCTTAAGCAGGGCAAGGTCGACGACGCTGAGCGCACCTTCAAACAGGTTATCAGCGTCAACGCACGATCCGCCGGCGCCTATTTGGAGTTGGCTGATATTTATTTCCAAAGGCAGGATTTTGCCTTGGCCAAACAGTATCTGGATCAGTTTGGCCGATTGTCACGACAATCGGCTCGCAGTCTTTGGCTGGGGATTCGCTTGGAGCGGATTTTTGGCAACAAGGACAAGGAAGCCAGCTATGCACTGGCGTTAAAAAATCTGCATCCCTACTCTGAAGAATATCTTCAGTACAAACAAAGCATTCGCTGAGTAAAGGTAAGCTATGAGTGAAGTTACTTTGGAACGCGGTATTCAGGGAACGCATACGCAAGAAATGACACCGGGAGCCTTGCTGCAACAAAAACGTGAGCAGGCTGGTTACAGTGTGGGTTACGTGGCTGAACAGCTGCGTCTCACAGACAATTACGTTCTTTATCTGGAGCGTGATGAATTTGAAAAACTGCCGGCTGAACCCTTTGTGCTCGGCTATTATCGAGCTTACGCCCGGCTATTAAACATTCCGGCAGATCAACTGATACAGGGTTACCGAGATTATCGCCAACAACTGGATTCCACCTTTGAGCAGGTGGCTGGTTCCCAGCGCAGTCCGCAAACTGCTGCTCACAATCGTGGTCCTGGCGGTCGGTTTTATCTGCTGATAGGGGTGGCGCTGGCGGCAACCTGGGTTGCTGTCTCGCTGCTATCCCAGCAGGATAAGGCTGCGCCAAGCGAAGTTGCCAGTGTCCCCAGTTCTTCGGCTGAACTGGTGGCGGGCTCCGCAGATCATGAGGAGGCTGGCAGTGGAAGTGGGGCTTCTGAAACACCAGTTGAGCAGGGCGATTACCGGCAGAGCGTCGAGTCCATGAATGATTCGACTTTGAGCGAGGCTGTAGTTGAAAACACTGACACAGCTGAAAGCATTGACACAGTCGAAAACACTGACACAGCTGAAAGTATTGACACAGTTGATAACACTGACGCAGCTGAAAATACTGATACAGCGGACAGCGTCGATATCACTGATAGCACTGGGGCAGCTGAAAACAGCGATGCAGCGGTTAATGTCACTCAGACCTCGGGTGTCACTCAGCCTTCTGCGATTACGGCGAACAGTCTGGATACCTTATCCCTGCTGTTCACTGCCGAATGCTGGGTTGAGGTTACCGATTCACAGGGTGATGTGATTGCCGCAGAATTGTACCAGGCGGGCGACCGTGCCGAATTGCAGGGTTTGGCACCGTTTGACGTCATGTTTGGTAATGTGCGTGCCATTTCGGTGGAAATGAATGGGCAGCCTGTGGAGGTCACTCCGCGTGGTTCACGCAAGACCTTGCGCATGACCATTGATGCGTCGATTTAATACTTTTGTGGTTGGCAATTAACTAGGAATCCAGATTCCAGGACTAACACCATGCACTTTGAATCCCCGATAAAACGCCGTAAATCCCGCCAGATTATGGTGGGTGATGTACCTGTGGGTGGCGATGCCCCCATTTCTGTGCAGAGTATGACCAACACCGAAACCACTGACGTGGCGGCCACTGTAGCGCAAATACAGCGGTTACAAAATGCCGGCGCGGATATCGTCAGGGTTTCGGTGCCAAACATGGATGCGGCAGAGGCCTTTGGTGAAATTCGCAAGCAAGTGACCCTGCCATTGGTGGCCGATATACATTTTGATTACCGCATTGCCCTGCGGGTGGCGGATTTGGGCGTGGATTGTCTGCGTATTAACCCGGGCAATATCGGCCGGGAAAAACGCATCCGCGCAGTGGTTGATAAAGCCAGGGATATGAATATCCCTATTCGCATTGGTGTGAATGCTGGCTCGCTGGAAAAGGACCTGCAGAAGAAGTATGGCGAGCCGACTCCGGAGGCGCTGGTGGAGTCCGCATTGCGTCATGTGGAAATTCTTGATGCGCTGGACTTCCAGGATTTCAAAGTCAGTGTAAAAGCATCGGACGTGTTTATGGCGGTTGCCGCCTATCGCGGTCTGGCCCAGCAAATTGAGCAGCCTCTGCACCTGGGGATTACGGAAGCCGGTGGCTTTCGTGCGGGGACCGTTAAATCCGCTGTGGGGTTGGGCGCGTTGTTGATGGATGGCATTGGCGATACCCTGCGCATTTCCCTGGCAGCGGATCCCGTCGAGGAGGTTAAAGTCGGTTGGGATTTGCTCAAAAGCCTGAAGCTACGCAGCAAAGGCATTAACTTTATTGCCTGCCCGAGTTGCTCGCGTCAGAACTTTGATGTCATCAAAACCATGAATGAGCTGGAAACCCGACTGGAAGACATTACCACGCCAATGGATGTGGCAGTGATTGGCTGTGTGGTTAACGGTCCTGGTGAAGCCAAAGAAGCCGATATCGGCCTGGCCGGCGGCACGCCGAATAACTTGATCTATGTGGATGGCGAGCCCAATCAAAAATTGAAACAGGACAATTTGGTGGACGATCTTGAGCGGCTGATCCGTGAGAAAGCCTCCGCCAAAGAAGCTGCGGAAAAAGACCTGATTGCCAAGGCGTAATCAGGGGAACTGTCTGGGCCCGTGTGCCCGGACATTATTGAAAAGGAAGAAGTTTTGAAAAAGTTGCAAGCCATTCGCGGCATGAATGACCTGCTTCCCGGTGATTCAACCGCCTGGCAATACCTTGAATCCACTGTGGCAGATGTAGTACAGAGCTACGGCTATCAGGAAATCCGTTTTCCCATTCTTGAGCCCACCGAGCTGTTCAAGCGCTCCATTGGTGAAGTGACGGATATCGTTGAAAAGGAAATGTACACCTTCGATGACCGCAATGGTGATAGTGTCACCATGCGTCCCGAAGGCACCGCTTGCTGCGTTCGTGCCTGTGAAGAGCACGGCTTGCTGTACAATCAAACCCAGCGTCTGTGGTATCAAGGCCCCATGTTCCGCTACGAGCGTCCGCAGAAGGGGCGTCTGCGCCAGTTTCACCAGATAGGCATTGAAACTTTTGGCATGCAAGGGCCGGATATTGACGCTGAGCTGCTGTTGATGACGGCCCGACTGTGGAAACAGCTGGGCATTTACGAGTCGGTATCACTGCAGCTCAATACACTTGGATCAGCCGAAGCGCGGGCCCAATACCGGCAGGCACTGGTCGACTATCTGTCGGCTCGCAAAGAGCAGCTGGATGAAGACAGCCTGCGTCGCCTCGACAGTAACCCCCTGCGCATTCTCGACAGCAAGGATTCGAATACTCAGGCCTTGTTAAACGATGCTCCGGCGCTGCACGACTACCTGGATGACGAGTCCAGACTGCATTTTGACCAGCTGAAAGCGCTGCTGGATGCGGCCGGGGTGGACTATGTTATCAATCCGCGTCTGGTGCGTGGCCTCGACTATTACAGCAAAACCGTGTTTGAGTGGGTCACCGACAAACTGGGTGCCCAGGGCACAGTGTGTGCCGGCGGTCGTTACGACGGACTGGTGGAGCAATTGGGTGGGAAACCCACTCCGGCTGTTGGTTTTGCCATGGGTGTGGAGCGCCTGATTCTGCTGTTGCAGGAACTGAATGTGCTTCCGGAAGGTCTGACTCAAACTGCCGATGTGTATGTGGTGGCCATGGGGGATGTTCTACCACAGGCGTTTGCCATGGCCGAGCAAATTCGCAACCGTTTACCCCATTTGCGAGTTGTCAGCCACTGTGGCGGCGGTAATTTCAAGAAGCAGATGAAAAAGGCTGATGCCAGCGGCGCCGACTTTGCCGTCATTATTGGTGAGGATGAGGCGGCAGCAGGCCAGGCCACGCTGAAATATTTACGCGTTGACCAGCCGCAGCAGACATTAGCGGTTGAAGAACTGTTGTCAGCATTGCAAGATTAACGCCCGGCAGTAATATGAACCGCCAGCGCTGGTCTGGTCATTTACAGACAATAAGTGATTCCTGCAGGAATCCACCAAGATAAAGAACCCTTAGGAGTTTTTGTGACTGCACATTTAACCGAAGAAGAACAAATTGAAAGCCTAAAACGGTGGTGGGCTGAAAATGGCAAATCCACCATTGTTGGTGTGGCCCTGGCTGTGGCTGGCTATTTGGGCTGGGGAGCCTGGCAGGACAAACAGCAGGCTGACGCTGAAGCGGCCTCTGCCATCTTCCAGGAATTACAACAGGCAACCACAGTCACTCCAGGGGAAAACCTGAGCGAAGAGCAAACGGCAACAGCCAAGCACCTGGCGGATCAGCTTATCGGTTCTTACTCATCCAGTTTGTATGCCAGTCAGGCGTCCTTGATGAAGGCCAAATTGGCGGTCAATATCGGCGACCTGGATACGGCTGCCGATGCACTGCAATGGGTGGTTGAGCAAGATGTAGAGCCGGCGCTGACTCTGTTGGCGCGTTCTCGACTGGCACGGGTACAGCTGGACCAGGGCCAGCTCGACGCCGCGCTGGAGACGGTGTCCGATCAAGGCAGCGGTAGCTTCAAAGCGTTATTTGCAGAGATTCGAGGCGATGTGCTGTTGGTCAAGGGCGATAAGGCCAAGGCTCGCGAAGCCTACCAGATGGCATTGGGCGCACTGCTGGCGGATCAGGCTGCTCGCAGACCGCTACTGGAGATGAAAATCAGCGATTTGCAGGCACCTGCGCCTGCGGAAGACAAGGCTGTTGAAGCTGGGCAGGAGGGAGAGGCCTGATGAAACGTTTGATGTTGATTGGCCTGGTCTCTGTCCTGGCCGCATGTTCCTCGAATGACGAGGTGGATCTCAAGCCTGCCGAGCTGGTTGATTTTGACGAAGTGGTCGAGCTGGATCGACTCTGGTCCGAGAATGTTGGGGCCGGTGCGGGCAAGACCTACACCCTGTTACCCACCGCGAGCTTGCAGGATCAAATTTTCGCTGCCGATGTCAAGGGATTGGTGGTTGCTCTTGATCGAAATACGGGGCGTGAAAACTGGGAAGTTGAACTGGAAGAGTCGGTTTCCAGCGGTGTGGGTGCGGCCAACGGACAGGTGTTTGTCGGTACCCTCAAGGGCAAGGTTATTGCCCTGGACGCCGTCACTGGAGAGGAACAATGGCGCGCCAGTGTTTCCGGCGAAGTGTTGGCCCCGCCGCAAAGCAATGGTTCCGAGCTGGTGGTACAAACATTGGACGGGCGTATTTACGGTCTCAGTGCGTCCACCGGCAATCAATTGTGGATGCATGATACTGCGATTCCGGCTTTGACCTTGCGTGGTACTGCTACTCCGGTGGTGAACTTTACCTCGGCCTATGTCGCCTTCTCCACCGGCAAACTGGTTGCTTTGGACATTAAAGACGGCGCCGTCCAGTGGGAACAGCGCGTGGCCATTCCCCAGGGCCGCTCTGAGTTGGAGCGGGTGGTGGATATCAATGCCGCGCCCCTGTTGGTAGGCGATATCCTTTATAGTGCCAGTTACCAGGGGCGTCTGGTGGCCCTGAATCGCGGTACCGGACAGGGTCTGTGGGCCAAGCAGGAATCCACCTACAATGGTTTGGCTGCGGGTAGGGGGTATGTTTTTATCAGTGATGCTGACGATCATGTCAAAGCCTACGATGCCCGCAGTGGCAACTTGATCTGGGAAAATGACAAGCTGTTGCGGCGCCAGATCGGTGCTCCCCAAACCTTTGGAGACTATGTCGCGGTGGCGGATTTTGAAGGCTATGTGCATATCATGAACCAATCCGATGGCGAGTTCGTTGCCCGTCGCAAGGTTGATGGTGATGGTATCCGCACGCCGATGCTGGGTGTCGATGACATTTTGTATGTGTACGGCAACAGTGGCGAGCTGGAAGCTCTGAAAGCCGAATAAGGGGCTGGGCGACAGCTCCCGGACCTCGGGCTGCCCAGGCGGACTTGAGGTATACTGAAAGGCCAGAGCGGCGCTGTCGCTCTGGCCTTTGCTGTTCAAGGTACAACCGTTCGTAAACTCAGGAAGTGAGGGGCGGTGTACGCTATTAGTGACGAGATTATTGATGATTCCTGTAATTGCCCTGGTGGGCCGCCCCAATGTGGGCAAATCCACACTGTTTAACCGGCTGACCAAAACCCGGGACGCAATTGTGGCCGATTACGCGGGCTTAACCCGCGACCGCAAGTACGGTGAAGCAGAAATGCTTGATCACAAATTTATCTTGATTGACACCGGCGGTATCAGTGGCGATGAAGAAGGCATCGATGAGGTCATGGCGGGCCAGTCTCTGCAGGCCGTGGATGAAGCTGATGCAGTGCTGTTTCTGGTCGATTGCCGCGATGGCCTGACCCCTGCGGACGAAATGATTGCCAAGCACTTACGGGTGCATAACAAGACCACCTATGTGGTTGCCAACAAGGTGGATGGCGAGCATCACGAAGTGGCTATTGCGCCATTTTACGAAATGGGCCTGGGTGAGGTTTACCCGACGACCGCCAGTCATGGTCGCGGCGTGAAAGCGTTGATGCAGGATGTCTTGTCACAGTTCCCGCCCTATGAAGAGCAGGAAAAGGACGAGGAGCGCGGCATTAAAATGGCCATTGTCGGCCGTCCGAACGTGGGCAAATCCACCTTGGTAAACCGTCTGCTGGGTGAGGAGCGGGTGATCGTGTTTGATATGCCCGGTACGACCCGCGACAGTATCTATATTGATTATGAACGCGATGGCAAGCCCTATACCATCATTGATACCGCGGGCGTGCGGCGGCGTAAGAACGTCAAGCTGACGGTGGAAAAATTCTCCATCGTGAAAACCCTGCAGGCCATTGAAGATGCGAATGTGGTGGTGTTGGTCATGGATGCCCGCGAGGGTATTGTGGACCAGGATCTGCACTTGATGGGACAGGTGATCGACAGCGGCCGCGCGCTGGTGGTGGCGCTGAACAAGTGGGATGGCCTGCAGCCGGAACAGCGGGACTACATCAAAACCGAATTGGATCGACGTTTACGCTTTATTGATTTTGCCGATGTACACTTTATTTCCGCGTTGCACGGTACCGGTGTTGGTCATCTGTACGAGTCGATAGAGAAAGCCTTCCACTCGGCCACTGATAAACTGTCGACTCATCATTTGACTCGTATTCTGGAGGATGCGGTGGTGGTGCACCAGCCACCGATGATCAATGGTCGTCGGATTAAATTGCGCTACGCCCATGCCGGTGGGCAGAACCCGCCGATTATTGTCATTCACGGTAATCAGACGGATCGCATTCCCGGGCATTACACCAAATACCTGGAAAAAACCTTCCGACGGGCTCTGGATCTGCACGGTACGCCGGTTCGAATCGTGTTCAAAACCACCGAAAATCCCTATGAAGGTCGGAAGAACAAGTTAACTGATCGGCAGCTGCAGAAAAAGGCGCGTTTGACCCAGCACTACCAAAAGCAAAAGAAAAAGCAAAAGAGCAAAAAATAAACCGGCTTAGGTTAGTTGGAACGGATGACGGTATTGCCTGCGGCCCAGTGTTTCAAACGGATACGTGTACTCTGCCCCGATCTTGCGAGGGCGGTGTCGGAGTACGAATTGTTGCTGGGGCGAGCTGCCGATTGGCAGGGTGAGCTGACCCAAGCTCAGCCTCAAACCCAGGCGTGGGTTGGGCCTCATTGTGCTTCGGCCTGGTTTGTCTTTCACAACTGTGTGATCGAATTGCTGCAAGCGCAGGTTGCCAATCCCAGGATCGGCGGCCTGGTGCTGGGGTGTGATCGATTCGATCCGCTTACTGTGGACCAATTGAGCGAGCTTAAATACCGGTCCGTCAAGGATCAGCATCGCTGGAGTGAATATCCCGTACCGAGCTCCAGCAGCCGCGGTTTGTGGCTGATACTGGAAACGTTGGCTTCTCCTAACCTTGCCGCTGCTTCACTTTTGCCATCAATGCCTGAGCCAGACATGCCTCGCGTGGATCATCTGGTGTTGTATTCCAACGACGCCGATGCCTGCATTGCAACGTTTGCGGCCGATCCTGAGACTTCCGAGCCGGGCTTGGGCCTGCGATTGGCGCTGGACAAGCGAGCGCCGGAGTGGGGTGGGCGGATGCTGTTTTTCCGCGCGGGAAAGTTCACCCTGGAAGTGATTCAGCCCAATAAACCGTTTGCCGGAGCGGATTACTTCTGGGGTTTGGCGCTGGAGGTAACGCAACTGGAATCTGTGCATCAGCGCCTGAGTCAGGCCGGTGTCGAGCTGTCCTCCGTGCGTACCGGTCGCAAGCCTGGGACCCAGGTGGCCACTGTGAAAAGTCACCAGCTGGGTATCCCCACCTTATTGATTGAGCACGGCTGAGGATGCCGCGCGGTGTTTCACCGCATGGGCTAAATCAACGTGCCGTGATTGTAATCGCGGATCGCCTGTTCGATTTCCTCGTGGGTGTTCATCACAAAAGGCCCGTAACTGGCCACCGGTTCGCCAATGGGTTCAGCGGCTAGCAGCAACAGGCGTGCCCCATTTTCAGTCCCAATCTCCAGGGTTTCACCCTGGCTCAGTACGGCCATATGGTGGCTGGATACCACTCGCTCACCGATACTCGCGCTGCCCTGGTAGACATACAGCAACAGGGTTTTGCGGCTGGCAACGGCCAGGGTCAGTGGAGCTTGCGAGCCGACAGTGATGTCCCAGTAATCCGGATGGGTCGCCACATCCTGAACAGGTCCGGTCACTGTCTGGCCGTTCACTTCCAGGGTGCCGGCGATGACTTTCACCGCATGGCCGTGTTCTAGTTGCACCACTGGGATGGATTCCGGGCCAAACTCGCGGTAACGGGCCGCGGTCATTTTCTCCGCCGCAGGCAGGTTCACCCACAGCTGAAAACCGTGAAAATGCGAGTCATCGGCAATGGGCATTTCGGAGTGGATGACGCCGCGTCCAGCCGTCATCCACTGGACGCCACCGCTGACCAATCGTCCAACATTTCCCATATGATCCCGATGTTCAATGGCACCGTCGAGCATGTAGCTGACGGTTTCAAAACCACGGTGCGGGTGTTCCGGAAAGCCTCTTACCGGTTTGCCGTCGTGTCCACCTTTGAATTCATCAAGCATCAGGAAGGGGTCAAATTGCGGGTAGCGCTGTTGTGTGCTGATTCGCTGAATCTTGACGCCATCGCCGTCTACGGCCGGTCTGGCTGGGTAAATTGCGTGCACTTGCCGGTTCATAACATTCTCCTAACTGAGGCGGTCGCGATTGTGTGGCCGCAGATAATCAAGGTCAGGCCCCAGGGGAATGACCCGGCTCGGGTTGATGGTGTCGTGGCTGTAGTAATAGTGGGTCTTGATGTGGTCGAAATTGACGGTGTCGGCGACCCCCGGGGTTTGATACAGATCCCGCAAGTAGTTGGACAGGCTGGGGTAATCCTCAATGCGCCGCTTATTGGTTTTAAAGTGGCCATAATAGACACTGTCAAAGCGAATCAGGGTGGTAAACAGTCGCCAATCCGCTTCGGTTGGCTGTGAGCCCATCAGGTAGCGTTGTTCCTGCAGCCGTTGTTCCAGCTCATCCAGAGCATCAAACAGCTGATTAAACGCCTTGTTATAGGCCATCTGGGACGTCGCAAATCCGGCCTTATAGACCCCGTTGTTGATGCTGTCGTAAACAAATTGGTTCATGGCATCAATGTCTTCCTGCAGCGGTTCAGGGTAAAAGTCCTGAGTCACCGGGGTGAAGGCATCAAAACTGCGATTGAGCATGCGAATAATGTCCGCGGATTCATTGTTGACGATGGTTTGTGTGTGCTTGTCCCACAGGACAGGCACCGTTACTCGACCGCTGTAGTCGGCCTGCTGAGTGGTATAGAGCTCATGCAAATAGCCAATGTCTGCCACAGGACTTGGATCCATAGCGGCTGGATCGTTCATGGGTAGCAGTTCCCAGCCATGGTTCAGCATTTCGGGTTTGACCACGCTGACACCAATAACATCTTCAAGCTGCTTCAATTTGCGCAGGATCAGGGTCCGATGGGCCCAGGGGCAGGCCAGAGAGACGAACAGGTGATAGCGTCCTGCTTCAGCGGGATAAGTGGCATCCTCGTTGGCTTCAGTGCTGTTGTCGGCTTGTATCCAGTGACGAAACTGGGAATCGCTGCGGATAAACTCTCCACCGTGACTGTCGGTGTCGTACCACTCATCATGCCATTGGCCTTTGACTAATAAACCCATTTGCGGGACCTCCTGAGAGAAAGTGGCTGAGGAAAATTGGCAGTCCCACTCCTGGATCGCCTGGCCCAGGAGTGGGGAAAAAGGTTGGTTAAACGCGACTGGCCAGCTGTTGATCCAGGCTCAAACGACCTCCACCGGAAAACAGCAGGGACAGGGTGGCGGCAAACAGCGTCAAGGCGAATTCATAACCGCCATTGCTGGCAAACAGGCCGTTAGGCCAGTGGAAAGTGATGGCCATGAGCATGGTAAAGGCGGTAACCAGAGCAGCTGGTCGGGTCAGAAGTCCCAGAGCCAGGAGGATACCGCCGAAAAACTCCGCGCTGCCGGCCAGAAAAGCCATCAGAACTCCAGGTTCAAAGCCAATGGATGCCATCCACTGGCCGGTGCCTTCCAGGCCATAGCCGCCTAGCCAGCCAAATAACTTTTGTGAGCCATGGGCGGCTAAAATCAATCCTACCGGTACTCTCAGCACCAGGGCGCCAAGTCCGGCTTGAGTGGCCAGTACAGGCTGAATGATGGAAGTTTTGAGTGTTGAAGCTTGTGTGGTTGCCATGTCGCGAATCCTTATGTCAGTAGAAAGTTGTGTCACTAGAAGGTTGTTTTGTAAATCATCAAACTGTGAAGCTATTGTAGGTCGGTAGCTGTATGGCAATAAGAGGTGATATTTAAATGAAATGTTCAAAAATTTAGAAGAATGGCTTTCGACAGTGGAAAACAGTGCGCGTCAGGCAATAGGGGCGCTAGAATAAATTGGTTGTTGAAACAAAAGGAACGGGATGATGCCGGATATGAAGGAATTACAGGCCTATTTGCGTGAGTTTGCGGTCGCTCGGGACTGGGATCAGTTCCATTCGCCGAAAAACCTGGCGATGGCCCTGAGTGTGGAAGTGGCGGAACTGGTGGAGTGTTTCCAGTGGCTGACTGAGGAAGAGTCCCGCAATTTGAACGAGACTCAATTGGCCGCCGTCAGGGATGAAATCGCCGATGTGCAACTTTACCTGGCCCATCTGGCGGATAAGTTGGATATTTGCATCGACGAGGCTGTGGCTGACAAGAGCCGGCAGAATGAACGCAAATATCCGGCCGACAAGGTGCGCGGCAGCCGTAAAAAATACACTGAATATGAATAAGCTGCCGGCTACTGTGCCTGGCTCAACTTAAATCTCAATGCCCAGGTTGCTGGCAGGCAGCTGCGCTAACTCCCGGCGCAGTTGCTTGATAATAAGGTTCGTCGGCCGCTGCTCCGACAGACAGTCTTGCAGCCATTGTTGATAGGCCAGTTCCTGATCGTAGAGGTCGTGTTGCTGAAGTTGCGGGTCAAACTCTTCCAGGTCCTCACTGAGAGCAATGAACTGGCTTACGGTCTCACGTGACAGCCCCGCCGCAGTCTCGGTGTCATCAATGCTGTTGTCGAGGATCATCTGCAGCGCACTGGTTAATAACAGACAGAAATCCAGCGCCGGATAAATGCCATACCCATCCTCAGGCCCGGGTTCCGGGGTCAGCTGTTCAACCTCTTGCAGCGCCTTCTCCAGATTTTTCATGGAGTTGAGCTGCCCGGCCAGGTACTCCCACACTTTGTTCAGGACTTTGCGCAGCACATCTGCCTGCTGCGGCCTGGATATCGTTTCGCTAAAAAGGGCGTAGTTGGGGTAATGGCGTTCGCTCAAGCCCGCAATAAACGCAATTTTTTCCCAGTGGGCACGGTCGCCAGAATGAACTGCCATAGCGTCTTACTCGATGTCTTTAATCAGTCGGTGGTAGGGGTATGTTAGCAAATACGGTATAGTGCGGCGATGTCTTCAAATTCATCTTTTCGAATATCTGGCTCGCCATTCTCCCGGCAGGATAACCGTCTAAGGTCAGCGCTGGGAAAGCTGGTCTATCGGCCATGGCAACAGCGCTTTGATACCTGGTTGCAAAAGCGACTGCAGCCAGCTCGAAGCCATCGTTTAACCAATAAGCGCCTTTTTATTATGCCCTCCAAGGCCGGTGCCGGCTTTTTGTCGGTGGTGGTTTTGTTGTGGTTGACGGGTACCAATTACGAAAACAACCTGATTTTGGGACTGGCGTTTTTCCTGACGGCTTTGTTTGTGGTCTGCATCTACCACACGTTTTTTAATATGTCCGGCCTGTTGATCGAGGCCATCAAGTCGTCCCCCTGCTTTGTCGGCGACGATGGCGAGCTGGAAATGCAGCTATCAAGCCCCTCCGCGCTCAAGCGGCCAGTGGCCAGAGAAAATATTCAGTTGAGCTTTGCTGCCGATCAGGCGATCACGGTCGATCTGATCGAGCACTCCACAGTGACCGTTAAGTTGTTTGTAAAGACGCTTGAACGAGGCTGGTACCAGCCGCCACGGTTGAAAGTGGAAAGTCATTTTCCCCTCGGCATTGTGCGCTGTTGGAGCTGGCTGGTGATTGATCAGCCGATTCTGGTCTATCCCAAGCCCATTGCCGGTGGGGAGCTGCCGGTTGTACCTGCTGCCGGCCAGGACGGTGAGCGGCTTGCCGATCCTGGGGCGGAGGACTTTGATGGATTCAAGCGCTATCAGTTGGGTGCCTCTCCCCGCCATATTGCCTGGAAGCACTATGCCCGAGGCCAGGGATTGTTTACCAAAGAGTACAGCAGTTATCGAGAACCACGGGTGTGGCTCGATTGGGATGCCCTTGAAGGGTTGGGACAGGAGTCGCGCCTGTCGCGATTGTGCTACTGGGCGCTGAAATTAAGTGCTACTCAGCAGCCCTATGGCCTCAGGTTACCAGGGGTCTCGGTGGCACCATCAACCGGACTGGAACACAAACAGCGGGTATTAAAAGCGTTGGCCTTGTTTGGCAGGGGCGCTGGCAGGGGCGCTGGCAAGGACACTGGCGTATGAGCGAACGCTATCTGTTGCCGCGCAATAGCTTGCTGTGGATGGTGACGGCCCAGGGGTTGGCGATTGTACCGCTGTTGTGGCAGTTGCCCTTGTGGTTAACCGGCGTCTGGGGACTGGTACTGTTCTGGCGATTGCAGGAGTTTCGCGGTCACTGGCCCATGCCGGGTCGCTGGATCAAGGCCTTGCTAGTGGCCGTGTCCGTCGCCGGTCTGTTTGCCTCGTTTGGTCGTTTCCTGGGACTGGAGCCCATGGTGGCCATGCTCATCTGTGCGCTGTTGCTGAAACAGCTGGAAATGCAGCGCCGTAAAGATGCCTTGTTGCTGAGCTATCTGACGTTTTTCCTGATTGGGGTGCAGTTTCTGTTCAGTCAGACACTGCTGGCCTCTGTTTATGGCGTGGTTTGCCTATGGTGCGCCTTGTGTTCGCTGCTGAGCATGAACCAGCCTGTGGGTCATCTGTATCCGGGCCGCAGCCTGAAACTGGCGGGCAGGCTATTGCTGCACACGATTCCGTTGATGATCCTGTTGTTTCTGGTGATGCCGCGAATCGGTTCTCTTTGGTCGGTGCCAAGCCCTTCACAATCAGCTAAAACCGGTGTCAGTGATCGTATGTCACCGGGTGATTTCTCGCGCTTATCACGGTCTGGAGGGGTGGCGTTTCGGGTTGAATTTGACCATGAAATCCCACCAGCGGATCAGTTGTATTGGCGCGGACTGGTGTTCTCCCGCTTCGATGGCCGCACCTGGCAGCAGGCGCAACGCTGGCAAAACCGGGATGGTCCCAGTGTGATGTGGCAGGGAGACTCATCCCCGGCCTGGCGACAGCAGGCACGAGGGCAGGGGGACACGCTGAGCTACAGCATTATCCTGGAGCCTACCCACCAGCGCTGGTTGTTCAGTCTGACCTTGCCGGTGGAGTTTGAGCGTGGCAAGGACTTTGGCCTGGCGCGGGATTACCGTTTGTTGCGCCGTCAGCCGATCCATCAACGTCTGCAATACTCGGTGACTTCGCAGCTTGATTACACCCTGGAAGCGGAACCCATGCCAGAGTGGCGACTACAGCAGGAGTTGCAGTTGCCCGGGGGCTTTAATCCCCAGTCCCTGCGACAGGCCCGGCAATGGCGGGGCGAAGCGGACTCGGAGCAGGCGTATATTGAACGGGTGCTTCAACACTTCAGGGACCGTTTTACCTATACGTTGGAGCCGCCCTTGTTGGGTGATCACAGCGTTGATGAATTCCTCTGGCAAACACAGCAGGGGTTCTGTGAGCATTTTGCCAGCAGTTTTGTGGTGATGATGCGAGCTGCGGGCATTCCCGCCCGTGTGGTGGCTGGCTACCTGGGGGGGGAGTACAACGAACTGGAGAATTACCTTGTGGTGCATCAGTACGATGCTCATGCCTGGGCTGAGGTATGGATTCCGGGCCGGGGCTGGGTGCGGGTGGATCCAACGGCGGCCGTGGCGCCTGAGCGTATTCGTCAAAGCCTGGGTGAGTGGCAAACCAGTCTGGTGGAAGAGACCGTCTCCCTCGGACGCTATCGCCACCTGCCGCTGGTGGCATCACTGCGAATGCGCTGGGATGCCTGGAATTATCGCTGGCACAAGGTGGTGATCGGATTTGACCGGGATGCCCAGTCAGATCTGCTGGAAAATTTGTTGGGCGGGGTAAGCCCGCTCAAGCTGGTGCTGTTTGTCTTGCTGGGAGGCGGGGCCGTCATCGGCATGATGATGGCGCATTTGTGGTGGCAGAGCCGACCTGAGCCGGTTACCCGTGCTGTGCGTGAATTCCGACGCGTTGAGCGCTTGCTGAAGCGTCTTGGCTGGGTCAGGGGTGCGGGTGAAACACCACGGGACTTCGCCGGTCGTATCAGTGAGCGTCAGACTGAGCTGGCGCTGCCCCTGCAGGGGTTTACAGCGCTGTTTGAGCGGCAGCAATACAGTGGCGAAGCGGTGGCTGCTGAGGAGTGGGTACAGGCCTTAAAGTCGATCCGTCGAGCGCTTCGCAATCTAAAGTATCCCAATTTACCTGGCCGCGAAAAAAGGCGTTCACAGGCGTAAATACCTGCAAAATCAGGGCGCCAAAATGGTGCCCGCTTCTCAAAAATGACCCCTGATGGTGCAAATATAAAGTTTTTTTTCAAATTCGGTTTGCGTTTCTCGATTTTGCCTTGTGTGGAAATAGTTGCCTGTGCACAATATTGGCCTTTAAATGGCGTCAAAATAGTGCGTACTTTGTAACGCATTGAAATATAAGGTAATAAGATGGTGCCTTCTGTGTTTTATTTGGTGCGTTGAATTCTTTGGCGCATGAACAATTTCAAAGGTAATCCCCATGAAACGCTTGGTAGCTCTGTTTGCTATTGCAGGAATGTCGTCAGCGGCCCTGGCTGATGATGGATTGAGTGGTGCCAACACGGCTTGGATGCTGATGGCCACGGCGCTGGTATTGTTTATGACTCTGCCTGGTTTGTCGTTATTCTACGGCGGCCTGGTGCGGACCAAAAACGTTTTGTCCGTGTTGATGCAGTGTTTTGCCATCGCTTGCGTAGCATCTCTGATCTGGTTGGTTTTCGGTTACAGCCTCAGCTTTGGTGAAGGCAGTAATTGGCTGGGGGATTTCAGTCGTGTATTCATGCAGGGCATGAGTCGCGACAGCCTCGCTGGCGATATTCCCGAGTCGCTGTTCTTCATGTTCCAAATGACGTTCGCCATCATCACTCCCGCCTTAATTGTCGGCGCCTTTGCTGAGCGTATGAAGTTTTCTTCAGTGCTGCTGTTCAGTATTTTCTGGCTGGTGGCTGTCTATTTTCCGGTGTGCCACTGGGTGTGGGGCGGCGGCTGGCTGGCGGATATGGGTGTCATGGACTTTGCCGGCGGTATTGTGGTTCACATTACCGCCGGTGTGGCGGCCCTGGTGGCGGCCCTGGTGATTGGTAATCGTCGCGGTTTTCCAACCACCGCTATGCCTCCTCACAACCTGACCATGACCGTAACCGGGGCGGGGATGTTGTGGGTCGGCTGGTTTGGCTTTAATGCGGGCAGTGCCCTGGCCGCTAACGGTGATGCTGCCATGGCCATGACCGTGACCCATATCTCGGCTGCCGCCGGTTCCCTGGCCTGGGTGGCGATGGAGTGGATCAAGTTTGGCAAACCCAGTGTGCTGGGAATTGTGACCGGGATGGTGGCCGGGTTGGGCACCATCACCCCGGCGTCAGGGTTTGTTGGGCCGGCGGGCGCATTGGTGATAGGTATCAGTGCCGGCATCATCTGCTTTTTCATGACCCAGGCGATCAAGAAAACCTGGAAAATTGATGATTCCCTGGATGTGTTTCCGGTGCACGGCGTGGGCGGTATTCTGGGCAGTTTGTTGGTGGCAGTGTTCGCGTCTCCGGATCTGGGCCTGTTCAGTGGCTTTGGCGCCGAGCCGGGCGCAGGCTATTCCATTGTGTCGCAGTTTAAAGTGCAGTTGATTGGTGTGGTGGCGACTTTTGTCTATACCGCCGTGGTGAGTTGGGCTCTGCTCAAGTTAACCGGAGTGCTGACCAGTGGTATCCGTGTCAGTGCCGAAGACGAGACTGCGGGATTGGATTTGGTGTCTCACGAGGAGTCCGGCTACAAGTTTTAACGCTGCGTTGTCGCAGACATTTAAAGCCCGCTGAGCTGCGGGCTTTTTTTGCGCCGGCCTTATATGGCTGGCTCAGAAATGGTAATTGACGGATGCGGTCGCCGTCGTAGGCGCGCCGTAATAGCCCTGGCTGCTGTACAGGCTGGTCAGGTATTTCTCATTGGTCAGGTTCTTTACGTTGACGCTCAGGTTGACCTGTTCGCTCAAGTCGTAACTGGCGAACAGGTCAACCAGGGCATAATTGTCTTGTGTCACTTCAAAACCAGAATCCATGCGTGAGGTATCGTCTTGCCACTTTACGCTGACTCCCAACTTCAACGCCGGCAAGCTTTGTAAGCGGTAGCTGGAGGCCAGTCGCAGGGTTTGATCCGGTGTGAACAGCAAGGCATTCTTATCCTGTTGGTCATTGGCATCCATATCCAGATTGGTATAGCCGACGCTGAGTTCAAACCCTTCGCTGATCTGGCCAGCCAGTTCCACTTCAAAGCCCTCACTGGAAATACCGTCGGCAGCTATGGAATAGGAGGTGCCGGTCACGGGACTGTTGCCGGGCCCGGATATGGCGAGGTTGGTCTGTTCGATATCAAAGGCGGCCACGGTGAGTAGCAGTTTTCCACCGGCCAGTTGGGCTTTTACACCCGCTTCGTAGCTGCGCCCCTCGAGTGGGTCGAGTCGACTGCCATTGATGTCTTCGGCGGTTTGTTGGGTAAAAATGTCGGTATAGCTTGTATAAAAAGACAGCGTGTCATTGAGGGTGTAAACAATACCGGCATAAGGTGTCGTTACGCCGGAATATTCCGTATCTTTTGCCCGCGCATATGATTGGCCGCTGGTTTGCCAGTCGCTGATTCGAGCGCCCAGCAGGACTTTTATGCTATCCGTCAGATTCAGGCGGGTTGCGGCATAGAGGGATTCCTGTTCATCCTTGTACTCGGCACCACCTCGGATAGCACGTCGTAAATCCAGCTCAACGCCGCCGCCGTGCCAGGTGCGAAAGTCTTCGGGCAGCAACGGAAAGGTGTTGTCGTAAAATGAAAAGTTGTCGACGGTGCTTTCCGACCAGCTGTAGCCCAGCACCAGTTCGTGTTCACGACCGGCCACTGCAAAGGTACCGGTGGCATAAAGATCGAACAGGTCCATGCCATTGTCTTCGGTGTAGGCACTGCCGTAGGCACGTCCGCCCAGCCCGGTGACTTTGTCAGGACTACCGTAGTAATAGAGCATTTCACCGTCTTCTTCATGGTCGATGTAGGTGTAAGTGCCCTTAAGGTTCCAGCCGTTGCCCAGATCATGAGTCAGTTCAACAAATGCCTGCACTTCTGTGGAATTCCAAAAAGACCAGTCGGCGGCGGTACTGGTAGAGCGGTCAAAGTCCGTTTGGCTGCCATCGGTATAGAGCAGGGGAACCGCTCCCCACAGAGGGCTGTCGGCCTGGTTTTCTTGCCAGGTATAGCCGGTGGTCAGCAGGGTGGAATCCGTCAGGGCAACATCTATGACGCCATAGGCCACCTTCTTGTCATGGCTGTAGCGGTCGAGGTGAGAGTCTTTATCTTCGGCAGCAACCACCAGGCGTCCGCGTACGCGATCATTGAGCTGGCCGGATACATCACCTTGCAGGCGGAATTGATTGTAGGAGCCGGCACTGGCACCCACTTGGGCCGTAAACTCGTCGGTTGGACGTTTGCGCACCATGTTAATGGTAGCCGAAGGGTTGCCGGCGCCAGACATTAACCCGTTGGGACCACGGACCACTTCCACCCGTTGGTAAACATAGGTGTCGATATCGCCACTGATGTTGCCATCGGGGATTTGCAAACCCATGCCATCGTATTGGAAATTGGTGATATCAAATCCCCGGGCCGTGTAGTAAACACGGTCGGTTTCGATTTCTTCGGCATTGATGCCGGTCGAGCTCATTAGCACATCGTTCAGGCTGGTGAGGTTGAAGTCTTTGATTTGTGCCGACGTGACCACAGATACCGATTGAGGGGTTTCAAACGCGGAAAGTCCAAACTTGGTGGCGGTGTTCATGCTTTCCACGGTGTAGCTGTCCTGCAGGTGCTGACCTGTCACTTCCACGATTTCCATATTATTGGCCGCGTTGTTGGCGCGGCCTTCGGCGGCATAGCCACCAGTACTGGACAGAGCGATCGCAACAACCAACAGTTGACGTGGGTATGTTGAAGTGGCGGAGATATTCATGGTGCAGTTCCCTTTTCTTGTCATCATGTATGGGGCAGGTCGCGCCCGGCGTTACTGTAAATTATATGGTAATGATAACAATTATCAATAGTGTTATATTTTTGAGGGGTAGGCCCCGATGACCAAGCATTGTGAGTACGCTGCCCAGGAACTTTCCCTGTGATAAGGTGAGGCCTTAATTTTTCGATTGCTCCGCCTGCCATGACCACACAGATAACTCTGGACGCCAATATGATTCACTTGGGCATAGGCCAGCCCGACCCACGTCTATTGCCTGAGGGGCTGTTTCAGCAGGGGCAGTGTCATTGGCAGGACCTGGCTTACGGCGAACAGGCGGGGGATGAGGTGTTCAGAACGGCGCTCAGTAGCTGGTTGACAGCAGCGTACCAACAGCCCGTGGGGCCGGACGAGTTGATGATCACCAATGGGGCTTCCAATGCGCTGGATATGATCTGCAGTCAATTTTCGGAGGCGGGTCAGACGGTGCTGGTGGAGGACCCCACCTATTTTATCGCCCGACAGCTGTTTGCCGGACGCGGGTTGAACGTGCAGTCGGTGCCGATGGAGGCCGATGGGGTCGATTTGGCGCAGCTGGAGGCGCTGCTGGCCAGCAGCAAGCCGGCGTTCTTTTATTGCATTCCCAGTTTTCACAATCCCACCGGGATCACTTACTCAGCGGCAAAGCGGCAGGCGCTGGCGGCGCTGGCCAAAAAATATCAGTGTCTGCTGGTGGCTGATGAAGTCTACCAGCACCTGTACTTTCAGCAGCCACCACCCAAGCCGTTGGCCTGTTGGTATGCGGAAGCGCCGGTACTGTCCGTCCATACCTTTTCCAAAATTCTGGCGCCCGGCTTGCGCTTGGGCTGGATCCAGTCTCGCCACAGCAGTTTGCAGCAGTTGATCTCGGCGCCTTTACTGAAAAGTGGTGGTGGTCTGGCACCGATGACGTCCGCCTGGGTGAGGCCGTTGCTGGAGCAGGGAGACTTCCATGCTTACTTGTCAGGCCTGCGCAAAAGCTATAGCAATCGCTGTCGAACTCTGGTCGCTGCTTTGCGGCGCGAGTTTGGTGATGGGGTACATTTTGCGGAGCCTGCCGGAGGCTATTTTTTGTGGCTCAGGCTGGACGGTGTGTCAAACAGCCAATCGCTATTGGAGCTGGCCAGAGGTTCGGGCATGGCGTTTATGCCAGCCAACCTGTTCTCGACCAGCCCACATTGGAGCGGCTATCTTCGATTGTGTTTTGCCCTGTACGGCGAGGCGGATCTTGTCGAAGCGGTGTCCCGTCTGAAGCAGGCTAGGGACAGCAGGCTTAGAGTAGGGCTTAATGACAGTAGCACTTAATTAAGTAGCCTCTAGTGGTAGCAAGTACTCTAGTGGTAGCCTTCTTCGCTCCAGCCTTTGTTGATGACTTCCACCGCCTGCTGATCCTCTTCGGTGATGCGGGTTTTCTTCCAGCTGCCGCGGGCAAACCAGGCCATTGAGATCAGCGCAACCAGCACATTGGTGATCGGGAAGGACCACCAAATACCTGTGTAACTCAGTTCGGTGTGCTTGGACAGTATGTAGGCCAGGGGAAACTGGATCATCCACTGGGATACCAGGGCTATGACCATGGCATTCATCATGTTACCCGAGGCGCGGAAGGCGGAAATGATGGACAGTTGAATGCCTAAGCCGCCCCAGGCCAGGCTCATGATGCGAATAAAATTACCGCCTTCGCGAATCACATCCGGATCTTGCGGAACGAAGAACGCCACAATCGGTTCAGCCGCGAAAAAAGCCAGTACGCCGGCCAGTGTCAGCGCGACAAAGCCATAAAAAGTCCCCAGATGGGTAATCTGTGCGGCGCGACCGATATTGCCGGCGCCGATATTCTGTCCCACCAGTGTGGACAGGGCCATGGACAGCCCCATGGCGGGAATGGTCACCACCTGCAATACATTGGAGCCAATACCGTAGGCCGCCATCGGCAGAGTGCCAAAGCTGGCGATCAAAAACGTCATGATCATCAGGCCCAGACAGCGGGCGGACAGTTCCACGGAACAGGGAAACCCCAGGAAGAAGGCTTTCTTGATGTAACTGAAATCGGGTTTAAGTTCCCGCCAGTACAAATGGATGCCGTGTTTGCCCCGGATCAAAACCGCGATCCCCACAACCGCGGCCAGCGACTGGGTGACCAGTGTGGCGATAGCCGCGCCCATCACTCCGACACCTTCTACGGGTCCGTAGCCAAAAATAAACAGTGGATCGAGGACAAAATTAAGGATAACGGTTCCAAGAACAATCAGTAAGGGGATGCGAGTATGACCGATGCCGCGCATGAGGGATTGAAACATGGCGAACAGAAACACAAAAATCATCCCGACAAAGGATACCCGCATAAAGCCCAGGGCCCCCTGGTAGACTTCCGGAGCAACACCCAGCAGGCTCAGCAAATGGGGGGCAAGGAAGACGCCGAGCAGACTCAGGACAACCGAGGTGAGAGCCACCATCAGCAGGGTCTGGCCGGCCACATGGTTGACCATTTCCGTTCGACCAGCGCCCATGTACTGAGCGGTCAGTGTGGCCCCGGCCATTGACAGGCCGGCCCCCATGGCGATCACCAGAAACGTGACGGGCATACTGATGGATACGGCCGCAACGGCTGAAGCGCCGAGCCTGCCAACCCAAAACGCATCGGTAAGTTGATAGCCAGCCTGTAACACGTTTGCCAGAATGATGGGAACTGCCAAGGTGTAAAGTGCGCGGGGAATGGAGCCTTTCAGGAACAGCTGCTGGTGGCCTGAGGCCATATCACATCCTTTTCATTTCTCATTATCATGATCGCGCGGGGAAAGCGGTCGGATAGCCTGCGAGCTCAGCGCTCAAGTTCGAAGTGGGCTTTTCAGGCGGCTAATTATACATTATCGATGAATTATGACGATGGGTTTTTCTCACGGTTGCTGTAGGCGGAGTGGTTGACGAGATACGATCCATTGGTCTAATCCGGTAGAATGGCTGTTTTTCTGCAGGATGCTTGACGGTTTGGGTTATTTCTTACGATATCTACTGGCCATAGGTTGCGCGGCCTTGGCCATGGGCAGCCAGATTGTCCTGTTGCCATGGCTGGCCGTGGGTGAGTTGCACCTGTCTGCCAGCCAGGTTGGATGGGTTCAATCGGCGGTACTGCTGCCAGGTGTTGTGTTGATGTTGGTGGGTGGGGCACTGGCCGATCGTCGCGGCGCCATGACGTTTCTGCCATGGCTCTACGCGACTGTCATGCTGTGCCATGTTTGCATGTTATGGCTGGTCGCGCGGGAGGCATTAATGCTTCCGGTTTTGCTGCTCTATGCCTTGACCCTGGGGGTCTGTCAGGCGTTTATCCAGCCATTGCGCGATAAAGTGCTGCCGCGGTTTATGGGCACAAGCGGCAGCCTGCAGAGCTCTGTGGTGCAAGTCAGCTTGTGTGTCTACATTGCCCAGGCTTTGGGGGTGGCGATTGCCGGGCAGTTGAGTCGCCTGGGTGTCGCCGGTGTGCTGGCCATTCAGGCTTCAGCGCTGTTGGTGTGCGCTGGCGTGTTTTGGCAACTGCTGCGTGTATCCCCGCCCGCAACTCAGCCAGCCGACAATGAGGCGGTGGCTGGGGAGAGCGTGGGCAACGCCATAGGCAGTGGTTTCGGGTTTGTCATGCGCCACCGGGTATTGCGCCACCTGATCCTGTTGGTCGGTTTTAATGGCTTTATGCATATAGGCGTCTTCGTGGTGGCCTTACCGCTGTTGGCGCGGGATATATACCAGCAGGACGCCCTCTATTTTTCCAGTCTGCAATTGCTGTTTGTGGTGGGTAATGTCACCGCGACCCTGGCGCTGTTGAAGCGCGGGCAGGTGGAATATCCCGGCCGCTCGGTGCTCTTCTGCTTGTTGTATGCCGGTATTATCATGGTGGCCATTGGGGCAAAGCCCACCTCGACTGGACTGTTTATGCTGGTCTTTGCCTGGGGGGTGGTGGCTGGTATTTCTTCGAGTCTGGGCAAGTCCCTGCTGCAACAACAGGTCGAAGAGCGCTTCCGTGGACGGGCGCTGTCGATATACCAGTTGGCTCTGTTTGGTGCCGCTCCACTTGGAGCCCTGGCCTGTGGTTACGCCATGCACTATTGGGGCGCCCTGATGTTGTTCAAAGTGGGAGGGGGGATGTCCCTGGTCTTGTTCGGACTGTATTTGTGCAGTCGTTCCATGTGGAAATCGACTTAGAGCTGGGACCTGAACGCAATCAGACTGGCGGTGACGGCGACATTCAGTGATTCCACGCCATTGTTCATGGGGATTCTGACGAGGCCATTGCATTGTTGCGCCACCGGCTGGGAAACACCGTCGGTCTCGTTGCCGAGTACGAACACCTTGTGGCCCTCTGCGGGCACGTCGGCCAGCGTCATAGGAGCGTGCGAGGACAGCCCGTAAATGTTGCAGCCGTGCTGGCGAAAATCCGCCAGCGCATCGGCAAGATCTTCACAGCGTAAAATGGTGGCTTTAAACAGTGTGCCGGCACTGGCCTTAATAACCAGTGCGTCGAGCTTGGCGCAGCCTTTTTCCGGTAGCAGCAGGGCTCGGGCTCCGCTGGCACAAACCGAGCGAATGATCATGCCCAAATTTTGGGGGTTGGTGATGCGATCCAGGGCGATAATGTCCCCTTGCGTGTCCTGAGATGATAGCGTCTCCTGAGATGATAGATAGTCCCGGTAATCCTGGTATCCCTCGCAGATAAGATCGACCGCGACCCCCTGGTCCTGCTTGCTGTTGCGGGAGATACGAGACAGTGACTGGCGGTCGTGGTAGACCACTTCCGCCTGTTTCTTTTCAGCCCACTGCAGAATATCGTCGATGATGCCGCCGGGACGATTGGATTCGGCCAGGTGCAGGCGATACACCCGGGTGGCCGGATCCTGCAAGGCTTCCAGGACCGGTTTGCGCCCATAGACGGTCAGCATTTGGTTAAAAAACTGCTTCTTCTTGCGGTAGCTGTCACTGTCATTAGCGGGCACGGGGATTTCCTGTTGGCGGCGTGTAAAAGCCGCAATTATACGGGATTCACGCGGCTGAGCAGACTGTTTAATTGCTCCAGACGGGACGGGTTTTCAGCGTCTTGCCGTGCGGCCACCTTGACGGCCTGTTGGCCCAGGTTTTTATAGATTTGCGCCAGCAGCGGCTCGGCCTCAAGATCCTCAAGCTGCCGTTTGACGGTCGGTAAATCGCCGCGGGCAACGGGGCCGGTGAGGGCGTATTCTGGGGAGGCTTGCAGGCAATTGGTCAGGGTTTGCTGGGTAATGGGCAGCAGCATTTGTTGCGCCTGGGCGCGAGACACGCCCGCCAGCTCAAAGCATTCCAGGCTGGCGTCCATGAGTGCAACCAGGTAGTTGCAGGCCATCACTGAGGCTGCGTGATACAGCGTCTTGTGCGAACCGTCTACGGCAAAGGTCTGCGCACCCAGGGCTTCAAAGGTCGGCAGCAGGGTGTTGAGGGCCTCAGCGTCACCTTCAAAACCACAGAAGCTGCCGGCAAAGGTGTGCAGCGAGGTTTCGGGGTTGGCAAAGCTGTGGATGGGGTGGATGCTGGCTGTATGCGGAGTGATGGTATTTTTCAGTACCTGACTGCCGAGGGCTCCACTGCAGTGAAATACAATGCTGGCGGGGGAGAGAAGGGGGCTTAACTTCGGTATCTGGCTGGCAATGTCGGCGTCCGGCGTGGCAATCAGCCACACATCGGCGGGCTTCATGCTGGCGACGGAATCCACCGCCTGCCCGGCTCCGATAAAGGCACAGGCAGAGACCGCGCTGGAGCGATTGTGCACCTGTTGAATCTGAAACTGTCCCAGTTCCCGCCACAGGCGTCCAAGTGTGCGGCCCAGTCGGCCGGCACCCACAATATTCAGTGTTTTCACTGCAATTTCCCGTAATTTAGCCCGATTGCTGGAAGGCGATCGTCTGGCCTGTCAGGCGTCGTAAAGGGGCAGTATAAAAGCCAGGCCGACAAAGGTCTCGGGGAATTGACGGGTTAAAGGGGGAAGCTGGCATGGGCGTCGCTTCAGGCTTTGTGCTTAAGATAACAATCCTGATCGTTTTCCAGCAGGGCACGTAAAATGTGAGACCGACTGATGATGCCCACCAGCTTGCCTTCCAGTACCACTGGATAGTTTTTTGGCCGTCGGTCCAGCATGCTCTGGGCAATTTCGACGATGGAGGTGTCGGGAGTGACGGTGAGCACGTCACGACTCATAACCGCGGTTACCTGCGGAGGCTCTTCACAGAAGAAGGTGTTGTTGAGCATGTCTTTCATGCAGTCCTGTTCCGAGACATAGCCGACCAGGTACTTGTTGTGGTCAATCACTGGCGCACCGATGACCCGGTCGCGGACCATCAGTTCCACCGCATCCTTGACGTTGGCGCTGTCAGGAATCGCATGGGGGTTGTGGTCCATGTAGTCTTTCACCAAAATTGAATGCATCGGACGTCTACTCCTGTCTTTGCCTAAAGCTTAGATCAAGAGGTTGATTTCTGCGTATCGGGCTGCGGGCAGAAATTGACGCTGGCCGCTGGCTGTGCGGCCACCAATCTTCCCTTCTAGTTGTGGCAGATTGCCACATAGCGCCTGACCGCTTCACTCATGCCCATGGCAATTGAGTCCACAGTCAGGGCGTGGCCAATAGACACCTCCAGCAAATTGGGGATCTGGCAGAAGCGGGGCAGGTTGTCGAGGTCCAGGTCGTGGCCGGCATTGAGTCCCAGTCCGACCTCGGCCGCAGCCTCGGCGGCACGCACGTATTGTTCAAACAAGGTGTCGAGGTTGTTGGCGCCGGTGCGGTAGGCCTCCGCATAGGGGCCGGTATACAGCTCGATCCGATCGGCACCCACATCCCGAGCCAGTTTGATCTGCTCGCGGTCCGGGTCCATAAACAGGCTGATGCGGCAGCCCCAGTCTTTCAGTTGGCGGATGATCGGTTCGAGACTGGAAGCGCAGGTTTTCAGGTCAAAGCCGTGGTCGGAAGTCAGTTGGTCATCGCTGTCCGGTACCAGTGTGCATTGATCTGGACGACTTTGCTCAACCAGGGCCAAAAAGCCGGGATAGCTCCCCACAGCGCCGGCATTGGGGTTGCCTTCGACATTGAATTCAATGCCTGGCAACGGCGCGACCAAGGCTGACAGATCGAGCACATCGCCAGGCCGGATGTGGCGTTGATCCGGTCGCGGGTGGACGGTGATACCGTCGGCACCCGCCTCCAGGCAAATTTTGGCGTGCTCAACCACAGAGGGGTAATTGCCTTCGCGGGAATTGCGCAGCAGGGCGATTTTATTCAGGTTGACGCTCAGGGCAGTCTTGCTCATATCTGGGTCCAAAGGCTATAAGGTATCCGCCCCGACAGGGGCCTGTGCTGTGTTACAGCTCAATATCCGCACCGGCAGGTCCGGCGCCTGGGGACGGTATTTCCCCTGTGGCTCAAGTGTGATTTTCTCCACCACGTCCATGCCAGCAACGACCTGGCCAAACACCGTATAGCCAGGGGCATCTTGCCTGGGGTCGAGGTGGGTATTGTGGTTCAGGTTGATAAAGAACTGGGAGGTGGCGCTGTCCGGGTCGGGTAGGCGTGCCATCGCCACAGAGCCCGGTCGATTGCGCAATCCGTTGGCGGATTCATTGATCACTGGCTCGTGAGTGTCTTTCTTGACATAGTCAAAGGTCAGCCCGCCACCCTGGACCACAAAGCCGGGGATTACCCGGTGGAAAATGGTACCTACGTAAAACCCCTCCTGGCAGTAGCGCAGGAAGTTGCTGACAGTCGCCGGGGATTTCTGCGGGAACAGTTCCAGGGCAATGGGTCCCAGATCTGTCTCCAGGGTCACCTGTGGTAGAGATTCGGCGTTAGCCAGACCAGTGCCGGCCAGCAGTATGGCCGTGCAGGCAAAACCTTTCAGGAGGGAGGGTAAGCGACGGGGGGGGATTGATATCATCGAACTCAGGCCCACTCGGAATAGCGCTTGCGACGTCGCAGGGTGGGAACAATCAGCGTGATGATGACGCCCAGCAGAACGGCCCCGGCACCGTACAGGAAAAAGGTGTTGCGGGCATCGTCTTGCAGGCGTTCTTTTTCCGCCTTGAGGATGTCCATATCCGTCTGCATGATCTGGTGATCGTGCATCAATTGCTGGTGGCGCTGGTTCAAGCTGACGGCGTTGGCTGAAATGCGTTTTAACTCATCCAGCTCGGCCTGCAGCTGATCGGCGCGGCTGTTGGCAGCCTGCAGCTCCTGGCTTAATTCACTGCCACTGGAGCGGGCATCACCCAATTGTTGCTTGAGTTCGCTGTACTCTTTTTGGATTTTACTCAGCTGCGCTTCCGCCGCACTGACCTTCAGCGCTGCAGTGGGCGTTTTGACCAGGAATTGGCTGCGCATAAAACCCACTTCGCCACTGGCGGTGCGCACTTCGGTCCACTCGCCATCTTCCGACAGCACGGTCAGGCGTGTCCCGCTCTTCAGGCCTTTGTCGAGGATGCGGTACTGGTTGCCTTTGCCGCCGCGCAGGGGTACGTACAGGACGTCCGATACCCAGCGGTAATCCTCAGCCAGGGTGGGCGTTGAGACGCTGAAGGCGACTGCTCCGCAGGCAATAACGTTAACGATGGTTTTTAAGGGCTTTTTCACAATTCCGGTCATAATGTCTTTCGCTGGAGGCCAGTGCCCAGTCAATGCTCACTGGGGGCCGGTTTCAGGGAGGCGACAGCCTACTGCAAATTGGTCTGAATGCCTGTCAACTTGCTCACACTACTGTTTGTTCAAGCAGCTAACGGTTTGTTCAAGCAACTAACGGTATTAGAGAGCTTAGGGCAGTACCTTCTTGTAGGGTTTTACAACCACGTTGGCGTATACACCGGCTTCTATGTAGGGGTCGGCATCGGCCCAGGTCTGCGCTTCTTCCAGGGAGCCGAATTCTGCCACCACCAGGCTGCCGGTGAAACCTGCTTCGCCGGGTTCTTCCGTGTCGATGGCGGGGTGAGGGCCGGCGATCAGAAGTCGGCCCTGGGCTTTCAGGTCTTCAAGGCGGGCGATATGCGCCCCCCGTGCCTGTTTGCGCAGTGGCAGGCTGTTGGGGATATCTTCACTGATAATGGCGTAAAACATTCTTAGGTCCTTAATTTCTTGTATATAAGCGGCATGTATAAAACCAGCGACTGCGTATCCGGTGTGGGCGTGCCTGTTATTGCTGGATCAGGATATCTTCCAGTTCCAATTGCGTCAGTGACTTGATGCGACTGAACAGGTACAGCAGGGCGCCCATCATTACCAGTGTCGCGGGTACGGCGATGACCGGAAAGCTCAGGGCCGTCATTTTGCCCAGTTCGGCGTTAAAGGCTTCGGTGCCTGGCGGGCTCACCAGAAGGTATTTGGCCAGGCCGTAATTCAGAGCTGACGACAGGAAAAAGGACGACGCGACCAGGTACGAGGCATTCACCAGGACCTGGTTGAACGCGGCTTGATTGCCGGTGTTGTCCAGCGCCTGGGCCACTTTGTCCACCTGCAGTATTTTATCGTTGTACAAAAAGGTCCGGACCAGCGGGTAGCGGGTTTTCAGGGAAATCAGGGTGGCCAGGCCAAACAGGGCAGGAATACCAGCTTCCTTGATGGCGATATACTTCGGATCCAGTTCCAGCAGGCTGATGCCGCCGGTCAGGAAGATGCTCAGTACGCCCAGGGCGGAAAATAGGTTGACCTTATGAGACCGGCGAAAGTCATTGAGCCCATAAATAATCGGGAAGGCCAGTGCAACGACAATGGCTAATTGGGTGCCCAGGTACTCTTCGCCACTGAGTTTGGTAAGAACCAGCGTGGGAATGACGATATTGAGCAGCAGGTTGAGCAGCAGGCTTTCGCGTTTTGGCTCTGGTTTGGCTTCATTTACAGCTTGTGTCATGGTCTGTCTCAGAGATAATGGGGGCTGTAGCGAACAGTTAAGGAGTTCACTTGTACGATTTACATAGCCACAGCCTGTGTTCAGACGGTATTTTACGGCCTCAGGCGGTGGTGTCGAGAGCCAAAGCACAAGGGGTGAGTGTTTTGGCGCTCACAGATCATGATACTGTGGCCGGAATTGTCGAGGCTCAGGCTGCCGCCGCCGAGGAAGGCATTGTATTGCTGCCTGGCATTGAGTTCTCATGCCTGTGGCAGGGGACCGGTATTCATATTGTGGGTCTGAACATTGATCCACTGCATCCGCAACTCATTGCGGCGGTAGAGCAGCAAACCTGTAATCGCAATCAACGGGCCGAACAAATAGCTGCCAAGCTGGCCAAGGCTGGGATTCCCGGGGCGCTGGAGGGCGCGCGTCAGCGGGCGGGTGAAGGGGTGATTGGACGGCCGCATTTTGCCAAATTCCTGGTCGATACAGGCCGTGTCAGCAGCATGAGCGCGGCGTTTAAACGCTATTTGGGGGCGGGTAAAATCGGCGATGTCAAACAGGTGTGGCCGACGATCGATCAGGCGGTTGGCTGGATTTTGGCCGCTGGTGGGGTCGCTGTTCTGGCACACCCCGATAAATACAAGATGACCAGAACCAAGTTGGGGCGTCTGCTGGAAGAGTTTGTTGAGGCCGGTGGGCAGGCGCTCGAAGTCATCAGTGGGCGCCAGGAGCCCCGTGTTACGGAGGATATGAGCCGGCTGGCTAATAAATTTGGGCTCTTCGCCTCCTGCGGCAGTGACTTCCATGTGCCCGATCAGCCCTGGCAGGAGTTGGGGCAATTCAATGATCTGCCAGCGGACTGCCGGCCGGTATGGGAGCTTTGGGCGGGGCGGGATGAATCAGTCGCTCTGGCAGCGCAATCATCAACATTGGTATGATGCAGCGGTAAAGTTTTCAACAGAAGGGGAGTTCTGTGGCGCAGTTTTTTCAAATTCATCCCGAGAATCCGCAGTCCCGCCTGATCAAACAGGCGGTGGAGATCATCCGGGGCGGTGGCCTGGTGGCCTACCCAACTGACTCGGCTTATGCCCTGGGTTGTCATATTGGCGACAAATTTGCCCTGGACCGTATTCGTTCCATCCGGCAACTCGACAAGCACCATAACTTCACCCTGATGTGCCGCGACCTGTCCGAACTGGCCACCTATGCCCGCGTGGATAATCAAACCTTCAGGTTGTTAAAGGCCCATACGCCGGGGCCCTATACGTTTATCCTGGAGGCCACATCCGAGGTGCCCAAGCGCCTGATGCACCCCAAGCGTAAAACCATCGGTATGCGCGTGCCGGATAACGCCATTGCCCTGGCTTTGCTGGAGGAGCTGGGTGAGCCGATTATGTCCAGTTCATTGATTCTGCCCAATGAAACTGTGCCGTTAACCGACCCCTATGATATTCGCGACACTCTGGAGCATCATCTGGAGCTGGTGATCGATGGCGGCTTCTGCGGTATGGAAGCCACTTCGGTGATAGACATGACCGGGGAGGCCCCGGAGCTTCTGCGTCAGGGTTGCGGGGACGTCAGTAATATCATTGAATAAGGCGGCAATTAAGGTTGGCGATGTTTAAAAAGGCCGGTAGTGTGGCTGTTACCGTGGCCAATAGTCGGTATAATCCGGCTCTTATTACGGGCAGGTCGCCGGCTTTGCTGCAAACAGGATGGGTCGGCTAATTCTTTTAATAACTCAGGGTTTGCCTGCAACAAATTTAAGGGTGATGTGTGAGCAGTGACGTTGAAGCGATAGCCGAGGAGCGGGTGGAAGAGTGGGCAGAGTCGCAGCCAGCGCCCTCAGCGACGGAGCTCGCGACCTCGTTAGAGAACAACGCCGAAGCGACATCTGTCCCTGAGCACATTGATGCTACCAGCCAGGCCAGTACCGCAGCCGTCAGGGCAAAAGAAAGCGTGCTGGAAAGCCTCAGAAACCGTGTGGCACCGGGGCCTGAACAATCGGAAATGCCCTTTGCCATTGTTCAGGGGCAGGCCTATACCCAGCTACCCAAGGACCTCTATATTCCGCCGGATGCGCTGGAAGTAATTCTGGAGGCCTTTGAAGGCCCGCTGGACTTGCTGCTGTATCTGATTCGCCGTCAAAACCTCGACATACTGCAAATCAATGTGGCTGATATTACCCATCAGTATGTGCAGTATGTTGAAATGATGGAAGCCATGCACTTCGAATTGGCGGCTGAGTATCTGGTAATGGCTGCCATGCTGGCGGAAATCAAATCGCGCATGCTGCTGCCGCGCAGCACGGAAGAAGAAGAGGATGAGGAAGATCCCCGGGCGCAATTGATTCGTCGTTTGCAGGAATACGAGCGCTTCAAGACGGCCGCCGAAGACCTGGATGAAATTCCACGCATAGGGCGCGATGTGTTTCAGGCCAGTGCCCAGGCTCCGGACCGCAACCTCACCAGGCCTGAGCCTGATGTGGATATGAAAGAGCTTTTACTCGCCCTTGCCGAGGTGTTGCGACGGGCGGATATGTTTGAGAGCCATCATATTGAGCGTGAGAAGCTGTCAACCCGTGAGCGAATGACCCAGGTGCTGGACCGCTTGAGCGGTAATCATTTCATGCCTTTTGTCAGTTTGTTTAAGGTTGAGGAGGGTCGCCTGGGGGTTGTTGTGACTTTCCTGGCGGTGATGGAGTTGATCAAAGAGCAATTGGTGGAAATTGTTCAGACTGAGTCATTCGGCCCGATACATGTAAAAGCGCGTTCGTGAAGGAGGCCTTAAAGCAGTCTGTGATCGGGTGACTCCTTCTGCGTTCACTTAACCCTAAACATCAAACAGTATTCTGAGTCTTTACATGAGTCTTGATAAACAATTACTGCGTCAAGTCATCGAGGGCGCGTTGTTGGCTGCAGGTCAGCCACTTTCCCGAGACAAGCTCCTGTCCCTGTTTGCCGAGGACGAAAGCGGCCCGGAAAAGGAGGATATTCAGGCGGCACTGGAAGAGATTCAGGCCGATTGTGAAGGCCGGGGCTTTGAACTACAGGAAGTTGGCAGTGGCTGGCGCTTTCAGGTCCGCAGCCACACGGCCCCCTGGGTCAATCGCTTGTGGGATGAGAAGCCGCAAAAGTACTCCAGGGCGCTGCTTGAAACCCTGGCATTGATTGCTTATCGGCAGCCCATTACCCGCGGGGATATTGAGGAAATCCGCGGTGTGGCGGTCAGCTCTCATATCATTAAGACACTGTCTGAGCGCGACTGGATTAAGGTGGTGGGGCACAGGGATGTCCCTGGTCGTCCATCGCTCTACGCCACAACCCGGCAATTTCTCGACTACTTTAATTTAAAGAGTCTGGAGGAGCTGCCTTCACTGGGTGAGTTGCAGGATCTGGACAGTCTCAACAATGAGCTGGACTGGGGTGACGCGTCAGCCAATCCACCAGCGGCCGTGGAGTCTACTGAATCAGCTGCTGAGCAGACTTCGGACGAGACCCGTGTCGTGGCAGATGAAGCAGGTAAGGAAGATGAAGCAGATAAGGCTGAAGCGCCAGTCGCTGCAGCCGAGCCTGAGCTGGACCCTGACGATATCCTGCATCCCACACCTATCGAAGAGGGACAGGCGGAAGAGTCCGCTTTTCAAGAGGATGGATTAACCGAAGAACAGTTGGCGCAGTTGCCCGCTGGCGAGAACATTGAAGAAGAGGCTGATGAGGAGTTGGAGCAGGAGCCGCCGAAAACGGCCGGTAGTCTGTTTGAGCCCACTGAAGCCATGTCTGTTTTCGATGAAACCGATTAACCTGGATTAGTTTGGAAAATCCAGGCCCCGGCATTGCTGGGGCTTTATGTAAGTGAGTTATGCAAAAAGACACTATGTCGCAAGACGATAAACGGCAGGCTGACAAGCCTTTGAATGACAAGTTGCAAGGTGAGAAGCTGCAGAAAGTGCTGGCCCGCGAAGGTGTGGGCTCCCGTCGTGAGATGGAAAAGGTGATTGCAGCCGGGCGGATTCAGGTCAATGGTAAGGTCGCTCAGCTGGGCGATCGGGTCAGTCTCGACGACAAAATCTTTCTGGACGGTCGCCGTATCAAGTTGAGTCCTCCCCAGAATAACCGTCTGCGGGTATTGTTATACAACAAACCTGAAGGTGAAATTTGCTCCCGTTCTGATCCCGAAGGTCGACGCACGGTCTACGATCGTCTGCCGGAAGTGAAAAACGAACGCTGGATTTCAGTAGGGCGGCTGGATTTTAACACCAGTGGTCTGCTGTTATTTACCAATGACGGCGAACTGGCCAACAAGCTGATGCATCCCTCCTCAATGATCGACAGGGAATACCTGGTTCGGATTCAGGGTGATGTAGACAATGATATGAAGCAGCGGCTGCGCGAAGGGGTATTGCTGGAGGATGGTACGGCCCGCTTCACGGATATCGTGGATGGCTCCAGTGATGGCAGCAACCGCTGGTTTTATTGTGTGGTGATGGAAGGGCGCAATCGCGAGGTGCGACGTTTGTGGGAATCCCAGGGCGTCAAAGTCAGTCGCTTGAAGCGGGTTCGCTACGGCAATATCTTTATCCCCTCTCACGTGCGCGTTGGGCAGTGGATTGAGCTCACTCACAAGGAAATTGCCGATCTGTGTTTGACTGCCGGTGTGAAGCCGCCCCGACCAACTCCGACCTCGCGGAAAAAAGACCAGGAGCGCGATCGCCACGTCAAGCGATTAAAAGCCAAGGGGCCGCGCAACAAAGCCAAATAAGCTGGTTCGGCACGTTAAGTTGATGGGGCGGAGGTCATCCAGGTCTTCCGGCCCATTATGCGCCAAAGCTGATGAGCCTTGGGCAGGCTGGCCCTGTTCAGGGCTGCCTGTCGCGACTCTAGTTGAGCTATCAGTACTCAGCGTTGTGGTAAACCCGCTGTACGTCGTCCACGTCATTGAGCATATCGAGAAACTTTTCGAACATTTCAAGATCGTCAGCGGCAATCGGGGCGGTGGTTTGGGGCACAAACTGGATTTCCGCCACCTCAAAATCGATCTCACCCAGAGCATTGGTCAACGCCTGTTTGGCTTTAAAGAACTCGGTATGAGGGGCAAAGACGGTGATCATACCGCCTTCATTCTCGATGTCGGTGACATCCACGTCGTCCATCATCAGGGCTTCCAGCGCCGCTTCTTCGTCGTCACCGGCAAAGGCCAGGATGGCGGCGTGATCAAACATATGGCTGACAGAGCCCTGGGTGCCAATCTTGCATTTGGTTTTGGTGAAGCACTGGCGCACATCACCGAAGGTGCGGTTGGGGTTGTCGGTCAGGCATTCAACGATCACCATGCAGTTACCCGGGCCAAACCCCTCGTAGCGGGCTGTGTCGAAATCTTCGCCACCACCACCCTTGGCTTTATCGATGGCTTTCTCAATCACGTGGGCAGGGACCTGGTCTTTCTTGGCGCGCTCAATCAGGCCGCGCAGGGCCAGGTTGCCATCGGGGTCAATACCGCCTTTCTTGGCACAGACGTAAATCTCACGGCCGTATTTACTGTAGACCTTGGACTTCTGGTCTGACGTTTTGGCCATTGAATCTTTGCGGTTTTGGTAAGCTCTACCCATGAAAATCGTTTCCGGTTCTGATGCGAGCCGGGGATTTTACCTTGTCAATGAGGGCGATGGAAGCTGCCAGCGATTCGTTAGCGGGGATCGTGAAAGATCATTTGCCAGAGTCGCTTGATCGCTTGCTGGCTGTTATCCCGCTGGCTGTAGAAGTTGGCATAGCTGGATTCAGTGGCCTGTGGTGACAGGTGAATGCCCCACAGGGGCTGTATCTCCTGTGGCAACATGGAATAGCGAATATCGACAATGCGCAGTGGGTCGTTCTTGTCCTGGGCGATATAGCCCGCGGAAAACCAGCGGAAACGCTCGATGTCCTGTGCCTGCTGGGTCTCCGGGGTCAGCCACGGCAGGTCGCGGGCTATGTCGAGCTTGTCAATCCGGTCGCCAGCCCAGATGGTCGGGCTGAGGAGGCCGGGCTTGATGGCGTCAACGTAATATTGTGAATCGGTTTCGTACACCAGCTTCCAGACCACCAGATTGGCAAAGCTGGGTTTGGCTTCAAGGCGCAGTGGCTGGTGCCCTCGCTCAGCGGCCAGCTGCTGACCCAGGTCGATAGCCCGTTCGTGCTGCACGGCACCCAGACCTAAATAGAATGTGCCCCAGATGATGCCACCGACAGTCCAGATTCGGCGGTCCTGGCGGGCGGCAAAGATCACCAGCGCCAACAGGGGGAGCGTAAACAGGGGATCAATCACCGAAATTGTGTCCCAGGCGAAACGCTGGGTGCTGAATGGCCACAATAGCTGCGTGCCGTAACTGGTGCAGGCATCCAACAGGCCATGAGTTCCATAACCGAGCCAGCACCAGATCAGAATCTGGCGAAACGACAATTGCCAGCGTTTGCCCAGCAAGGCAAAGAACACCAGGCCACAGATCAGACCGCCAAAAGGCACAAAAAACAGGGAGTGGGTAAAATGGCGGTGAAACTCCAGCGCCAGTAACGGATCACTGGAAGAGCGAATGAACACATCCAGATCCGGAGCCATGCCGGCCAGCGCGCCGATAACGGTTGCTTTAACCAAGTCTTTGGGCTGGGCTTTAGTCTGAGCGATCAGGCCGCCCAATACCCCTTGAGTGACTGGGTCCATCTGCAGTGTTCCTTAAAATGATCAGCGGTTATACACGTCCATATTGAATCATGGCGTTTGCCGTGCTGCCAAGTCATCCGCAGGACTGCAACTGGAGAGGGTCAATAGGGCAGCAATGGATGCGGCTGTGTTCCTTCGGCCAGTCCAGACAGATCCAGGCTGTCGTCTTCCGGATACAGGGTGCTGACGGTGAGTCTGGGCTCGGAAATGTAGGCTGCCGGACCCAGGCTGCCGACGACTTGGCTGACGCTGTAAAAGCGCCGCAAGCAGCCCTGGAAGCTCGCCTGTACCCGGAAGCTGGCCATGGGCTCCAGCTTGGCGGCGCGCTGTGCCCAGTCCTCCGGCACATTGGGGTAGCGCAGCAATTTGTTCAGCGTCTCATCCCCGTCGGCGTTGCCTTTGAGCATGGCCTCCTGCGTCAAGCTCATAATGATCATCGACAGGGTGTCTTCCCAACCGGTAATGATCGTTCCGGCGCCCTGGCGACTGAAGAGGAAGTCAAACTGGTTGCTGACCCTTTCCAGCTGCGCGGCGGGAATTGTGGCGCTGTAAAAGCCTACCCAGGCCCGATTCACCATCAGGATATTGCCGGCGCTGTCGGTTAGAGTGGTGGGGTACGGGTCCATGGCCTTTAATGTAAGGCGCATGGCCTTGCGCAGCCATTTGAGTTCGGTGCCGTGGAAGTCGACTTTTTCCTGTTGCGGGCTGAAGCCAGCGGCGATACGCAGGTGATTGCGATCCCGTTCGCCAAGTTCCAGCGCCAGGGCGATTTCTTCAATGATCTTTTCACTGGGGCGACTGGAGCCGTTTTCCAGGCGACTGATATGGCGGGGGGAGCTGTCGAGCCGATGGGCGAGTTCTTCCTGACTGATGTGATGGACGTTGCGCCAAAAGCGCAGGAAGCGCCCAAAAGTCAGATCATTGGAGTTGTCTGCCATATTGTCAATCGGCCAGTTTGTCGTAGGTTATTAGAGGTCGTCTTGGCAGGGTATTGTATAGGGGTTTAACCTGACATGCCATGTCGTGGCAGGCCTGAATGGTCCTCGGCACAATGTCGGCCATGGTTTTGACAGGCAAGTCAGCCAACAGACCGTGCCGATAACAGACAATAACGAGGTAATCCCTTATGGCGGCTCCAATCCTCAACACCCGCGACCTGGAATTTATGCTCTATGAGCTGTTCGATGCCGAGGGTCTCACTCAGCGTGAGCGTTATGCCGATCACAGCCGCGAAACGTTTCGCGCAGCCATGGACACCGCCCAAACGGTGGCGGAAAAGTATTTCCTGCCCATCCGTCAAAAAATCGATACCAACGAACCCACCTTTGACGGCGAAAAAGTCACCATGCTGCCGGAGATCAAAACCGCCGTCGATGCGGTGATTGAGTCCGGTCTGGCGTGTACCACGGCCAGCTATGAGATGGGCGGCATGCAGCTGCCACGTATCGTTGCCAGTGCGGTGAGCGCATTTTTGACCGCCAGCGGTTCCACCACACTGGGTTATACCGGCCTCACCAACGCCAACTGCAACCTGATTGAGGCCCACGGCACCCAGGCACAGATCGATAAGTGGGTGACTCCGATGCGTGCAGGACGCTTTGCCGGCACCATGGCGATGACAGAGCCGGGCGCCGGTTCCGGTCTGGCGGACCTGACCACAACCGCCATTCGGGAAGAGGATGGCAGTTATCGCATCAGCGGCAATAAAATCTTTATTTCCGGTGGTGATCATGACCTGAATGAAAACATTGTCCACCTGGTGCTGGCACGGGTGAAAGGGGCTCCGAAGGGTATCAAAGGCATTTCCCTGTTCATTGTGCCTAAGTTTCTGGTCAACGACGACGGCAGTCTGGGCGAGCGCAACGATGTCTGGTTGGCCGGACTGTTTCATAAAATGGGCGGCCGTGGCCAGACGTCCTGCGCCTTGAGTTTTGGTGAAAAAGGCGGAGCGGTCGGTTATCTGGTGGGCGAGGAAAACCAGGGCTTGCGCTACATGTTCCATATGATGAACGAGGCTCGGGTTATGGTGGGCACCAGCGCTTCGGTGCTGGCCTTGACGGGCTATCAGTACTCGCTGGATTACGCCAAAGAGCGTCCCCAGGGACGTTTACCTTCCTCCAAGGATCCCCATTCTGCACCGGTTAATATTATCCAGCACGCCGATGTGAAGCGCATGTTGCTGGCTCAAAAAGCCTACGCGGAAGGTGCCTATGCGCTGTGTTTACTGGGGGCGCAGTTGTCCGATGACGAACATACTGCACCGACCCAGGCCGAGCGCGAGAAGGCCCATTTATTGCTAGATTTTCTCACCCCGATCATCAAATCCTGGCCTTCGGAATATGGCCCGCGTGCCAACAGTCTGGCGATTCAGGTGCTGGGTGGGCATGGCTACATCAATGAGCATCCGGTGGAAATGTTCTATCGTGATAACCGGTTAAACCCCATCCATGAAGGAACTTACGGGGTGCAGTCACTGGACCTGCTGGCTCGCAAGGTGCCGATGAATGGCATGGCCGGTTATCAGGCGTGCCTGGCGGCCATGCAGGAAACTCTGGTAGTCGCGCGGGATGACGACAAGACCGCAGCGTTTGCGGCTCAACTTGACCAGGCCATCGATACCTTGCAGCAGACCACCAATACGCTGTTGACGGCCATGGGTGAAAAGAATATCGACCTGGTGCTGTCCAACTCGGTCAAATATCTGGAGCTGTTCGGCAATGTGGTGATTGCCTGGATCTGGTTGAAGCAGGGTGTTGTGGCCAGCCAGGCGCTGGCGGCGGATCCCCATGAGGATGATCGACATTTCTACCTGGGTAAGTTGCAGGCTATGCAGTACTTTTTCCACTTTGAGCTGCCGGAGATCCGGGTTTGGGCCAAAATTCTTTGCGATTTCGATTCCACCAGCTTTGATATGCAGGAAGCCTGGTTTTAACAACTAAATTAAAACGTACTGGAGAGAATACGGATGAAAGTGATTAAAAAAGAAGACATTGCTGAGTATGTAGGCCGTGAATCCGAACCTACTGAGTGGTTTCAGGTTACTCAAGAGCAAATCAATCAGTTCGCCGATTGCACACACGATCACCAGTTTATTCATGTGGATCCGGAAAAAGCCAAGGAAACCCCCTTTGGCACCACCATCGCTCACGGTTTCTTATCACTGTCCATGCTGTCCCATTTTGCGGCAGAATTCTCTCTGGTAATTGACGGTGTTTATATGAGCATCAACTACGGCTTTGACTCCGTGCGTTTTATTGCGCCGGTCAAGGTCAATAGCCGTATTCGTGCCCATGCCAAAACCCTGGAGATTACCGAAAAAAATCCTGGCCAGTTTGTCACCAAAACCGAGGTGACGGTTGAAATTGAAGGCGAAGAAAAACCCGCACTCAAAGCCGTTTGGATTGGAATGCAAATGGTTGCCTGAGCAACCGTGTATGACTGAATCATCAGAAGGAAATCGTTATGACAGTTAGTTTTGAGGGTCGCGTTGCGATTGTCACTGGCGCAGGCAATGGCCTGGGTCGTTCCCACGCTCTGGAGTTGGCCCGTCGTGGTGCCAAAGTGGTCGTCAATGATCTGGGCGGCGCCCGCGATGGCAGTGGCGCTTCTTCCGATGCCGCACTGGAAGTGGTGAAGTTGATTGAAGACATGGGTGGGGAAGCTCTGGCTCATGGCGCCAACGTCGCCAACTACGACGAAGTGGAAGACATGGTCAAACAAACCATGGACAAGTGGGGCCGGGTTGACATTCTGATCAATAACGCCGGCATTTTGCGGGATAAAACTTTCGCGAAAATGGAATTGGCCGATTTTAAATTGGTCATGGACGTGCACGTTATGGGCAGCGTCAACTGCACCAAAGCGGTGTGGGACATCATGCGCGAGCAGAACTATGGCCGCATTGTCATGACCACCTCATCGTCGGGCATGTACGGCAACTTTGGTCAGAGCAACTATGGCGCAGCCAAAATGGCGGTACTGGGTTTTATGAATACCCTGGTTCTGGAAGGGGCCAAGTTTGATATCCGTGTTAACGCCCTGGCTCCGACTGCCGGTACCCGTATGACCGAAGACCTGATGCCGCCGGAAATTCTGGCCATGCTCAAGCCGGAGGCGGTAACCGCCGGAGCCTTGACGCTGGTGCATGAAGACGCGCCCAACCGCTTTATTCTGTGCGCCGGTGCCGGCGGTTTTGCCTCGACGCACATTTTTGAAACCGATGGGGTGTTTATCCCTGAAGATCAGCAGTCACCGGAAGCGGTTCTGGCTCAGTGGGATGGTGTTGCCGATACCAGCAACCAAAGTGAATTGGAGTCCGGTTCCAAGCAAACGGAAAAATTCCTGACCAAGGCCATGGCCTACGTACAGTCGCAACAATAAACCTAAATCCGACTATTGCCTAAATCTAACTACAAGAGAGAAAGAAGGACGCAATTATGAAAGAAGCAGTGATCGTTTCTGTCGCGCGCACGCCCATTGGCAAAGCCTACCGGGGTGCGTTCAACAACCTGGAATCCCCCAGCTTGTCATCTTTTGCCATCCAGGCCGCTGTGGAGCGCGCCGGTGTCGATCCTGCGGAAATCGACGATTGTGTCTGGGGGGCTGCGCTGCAGCAAGGGTCTCAAGGCTATAACATTGGTCGTCAAGTGGTGATGGCTTCCGGTCTGCCGGTCACTGTTTCAGGCATGAGTCTGGATCGCCAGTGCTCTTCCGGTCTGATGTCGATCGCCACGGCCGCCAAGCAAATTGTTATGGACGGTGCACCCGTAGTGCTGGCCGGAGGTTGTGAGTCCATCAGTCTGGTGCAAACCGATAAAATGAACGTCAGTCGCATGGTGGATCCGAAAGCCATTGCCCACGCGCCGAACATTCACATGCCGATGCTGGATACCGCTGAGGTCGTTGCCAACCGCTACAGCGTTTCCCGCGAAGCCCAGGACGAGTACGCCCTGCAGTCGCAGCAGCGTACCGCTGCCGCGCAGGAAGCGGGCAAGTTTGATGACGAAATTGTGTCGGTTACAGCCACCAAGCTGGTGTACAACAAGGAAACCGGTGAAGCCTCGGAAGAGCAGGTGACCTTGAGTAAGGACGAAGGTAACCGTCCGTCCACCACCCTGGAAAGCCTGAACGGACTGAATTCGGTGCGCGAAGGTGGCTCCATTACCGCCGGCAACGCATCCCAGTTGTCCGACGGTGCTGCTGCTGTGGTCATGATGGACAGCAAGTTGGCAGAGCAACGCGGGTTGGCGCCGCTGGGCGTATACCGTGGCATGGCCGTTGCGGGCTGTGAGCCCGATGAAATGGGTATCGGGCCGGTGTTTGCCATTCCCAAGCTATTACAGCGCACAGGTTTGAAAATGGACGATATCGGTCTGTGGGAATTGAATGAAGCCTTTGCGGTGCAGGTGATCTACTGCCGCGATAAGCTGGGCATTCCCAATGACCGTTTGAACGTTAATGGTGGAGCCATTTCCATTGGCCACCCCTACGGTATGAGCGGTGCTCGCATGGTGATGCACGCGCTGCTGGAAGGTAAGCGCCGCGGCGTGAAATACGTGGTCGTAACCATGTGCGTGGGTGGTGGCATGGGCGCGGCCGGACTGTTTGAAGTACTGTAGATGACAGCCACTCGTTGTTGACAAAAACACCGCCTCCGGGCGGTGTTTTTGTTTGTGCTGAAGAAATGTGAGGAAGAACTCTTGGCTGAGAGGGGAAGGCCGACATTAGTCAGCCAACAGTTAGTCAGCCAATAAATAGTCTTTCATAATGGTAAAGATTTCCGGTTGAGTCACTTTCGCAGGCACTCGGCCAATGCCTTCCCGGTTGCTGAACAGAGGGACACTGGTGCCGGTATGCTCCTCAATCATAAAGTCATTGGTGGCGTAGTTGACCGACATGATCTGGTTTTCCAGAGTGCGGATGCGGGCCACATGTCCGGGGGTGTAGACCGCCAGGCCGTAATCCGAAAACATGCTGCCGTCGGGTATGATCTGTGCTGCCTGGCCGTGATCGGCGGTGACCAGGATCAGGGTGTTGGGTTGCTTTTCAGCAAACGCCAGGGCGGTGGCCAGGGACTCGTTCAGCTGTTCCAGTTCACCGATGCTACCGCAGGGGTTACGATAGTGGGATTGCTTATCAATGGAAGCTGATTCGATCATCAGGAAAAAGCCCTTGCTGTCCTGCGCCGCCAGATGTTCCAGTGCGGATTCGGTCATCGCTTGCAGGCTGGGGGTATCGCCGTAAGCGGGGTTGGCTTCGCAGTTCATCGGTGCGGGTAATTCTACGCTGCCCACTCGCCAGTCGATCTTGCGCAGTAAACTGGGCTCGGGCTTTTCGGCTTGACGTCCATTCTCGCCTTGCAGGCGCACGGGAAGGTTTTTGTCTGCAAACAGTCCCAGCACCTTACGTTGTGGATCCAGGCTAGCCAGATCCCCGCTATTCTGGACCACCTGATAACCTGACGATTGTGCCAGCTGCAGCACGCTGTCCTCACTGTTTTCCGCCTGATATACAAAGTGAGCCAGACCACCACCCAGAATAATATCGTGGTTGCCACCGGCTATTTGCTGGGCAATTGAGCCTTGGCCACCCTTCGCGAGGCTGTCGACGGTACACAGGCGGGTGTCAAAACGGTAGGTTTCCTCTTCCCGGGGAACCGTTTGCAGGGGGCTTTCGCACATCCGAAAGGCGACGTGGGCAATAAAGGAGGAGGGGGTTGCATCGGTGACGCTGGAGGTGGTGACAATGCCTGTGCTGTAACCAGCCGCTTTTGCCAGCTCAGCGATGGTGGTCAAATCCCGGTCATCTCCGGCACTGGTGCCAATGCGGCCGCGGCTGGTGATCATGCCGGTGGCCATGGAGGTGGCGCTGTTGGCTGAATCGGCGACGTAGACGGCTGTGTCTGGCGCATCATTATCAACTGTTAACACCTGCGAGGTGCTGCGCAGGGGCAGGTCGTCCAGCAGCAGGTTGCCGGTGGCCCCTTTCAGGTAGTTGCGAGCCATGGTGATTTGTTGATCGTCCATGCCGTCACCAATAATCAGGATAACGTTGCGCTTTTCTTGCGTTTCGCTTGCGGTGTGTGGAGTCTCTGGGGCCTCTACCGTTTCGGAATGAACCGGCATGATCAGGCTGACGGCGAGGGCCAGAGTGGTCATTCCCGTGGTCGTCAAATAACGAAAAGATGGCATAGCGTTCCCTGTTCTATTTGTCGTTTGTTGTCGTTTCAATTTTCATTTGAATCTTCGAATTCTATTACGCTCGGAAATAGTGGAACACAGTGCTTAGCACATCTTTTCATTCACACTGCCTGTCGATGGGTGGAGTGTCGTACACTAGGCGCCGTTTTCCGTCTCGATATGGTTGAGGAGTTGATGGTCGAGCTGCCGATTTTTGCTGTTATTCCCGAGATTCGGGCTGTCTTGCAGGGGCGTGATGAACTGGTTCTTGAGGCACCTCCCGGTGCCGGTAAAACCACTCAGGTGCCGCTGTCATTGCTGCAGGAGCACTGGTTGACCGGCCAAAAGATTCTCATGCTGGAACCACGCCGCCTGGCGGCGCGAGCGGCAGCCGAGCGCATGGCCCAAACCCTGGCAGAGCCTGTGGGGGAGACCGTTGGTTACCGGGTTCGGCTCGATTCCAGGGTCGGTCACAACACCCGTATCGAAGTGGTGACCGAGGGAATACTGACACGCATGCTGCAGGATGACCCGTCGCTGGAGGGGGTGGGACTGCTGATCTTCGATGAGTTTCACGAGCGCAGTCTGGATGCCGATCTGGGGTTGGCACTGGCGCGTCAAGGGCGAAGCCTGTACGGCGATTTGCGTGAGCAGCCGCTGAAAATTCTGGTGATGTCCGCCACCCTGGATGGTGGAGCAGTGAGCGAGTTTCTGAACAGTGCTCCGGTGGTACGCAGTGAAGGCAAGATGCACCCGGTGGATATCCGCTATGGGCGGGCCTACCGTTACGGTGAGCGTATTGTTGAGCGCGTAGTCGATACGACTTTGCAGGCGCTGGCCGATGAGTCTGGCAGTGTGCTGGTGTTTTTGCCTGGCCAGGGGGAGATTCGTCAGGCCTGTCAAATGCTGCAGGATCAGCTCCAACGGCGGGTCGGCCAGGCCGATCCTATTCAGCTGTGCCCCCTGTTTGGTGATCTGAGTCTGGCCGAGCAGCGTCGAGCCATTGAGCCGGCCGCAAACGGTATGCGCAAGGTGGTGTTGGCCACCAGCATTGCGGAAACCAGCTTGACCATTGAGGGAATCCGGGTGGTGGTGGATGCTGGGCTAAGCCGCCTGCCGGTATTCGATCCCAATACCGGCATGACCCGGCTGACCACCCAGCGGGTATCCCGGGCTTCGGCCACACAAAGGGCCGGGCGAGCAGGTCGACTGGAACCCGGTGTTTGTTATCGCTTGTGGAGTGCTTCCCAGCAGGATGAACTGCCTCAATTTACCGCTCCCGAAATCCAGCAGGTGGATCTGTCTCCACTGGCGTTACAGCTGTTGCACTGGGGTATCGGCGAACTGAGTGAACTGGACTGGTTGGAGTCGCCTCCCCGAGCGGCTTACCAGCAGGCGCTGGAATTGCTGCAGCAATTGCAGGCGGCGGCTTCTCAGTCCACACCGAGCGGGGCTGTGCAGTGGCGTATTACTGCCTTGGGGCAGAGCATGATGCGTTTGCCCACACACCCGCGTCTGGCGCATATGATGGTACGGGCGCAAGCCATCGGCAAGGGGGCTGCCGCGTGTGAATTGGCGGCCCTGTTGTCAGAGCGGGATTTTCTGGGTGCTGGCTCTGGGGCTGATTTGGAACGACGGCTCGAATACCTGCGCGGTGAGCGGCAGCCGGCGCGCACGCAACAGGCTGCACTGTCGCGCATCCGCCAACAGCAAAAACACTTACAGCGGTTGTTGTCAGCGCTGGAGCCGACCTCGGCAGCCTCGGCTGCTGGCAATGGCAATAACATCAATGATGGCAGCAACAATAACGCTGGCGATGCAGTTGTCCTGTCGGACCGGGAGGCTGTCACGGGGGTATTGTTGGCGTTCGCCTATCCCGATCGCATCGCCCGCCAACGCCCGCAAAACCTCACCCACTACCAGCTCAGCAATGGTCGCGGGGCTGTTTTTCGCGAGCAGGACTCGCTGTGCAAACACGCCTGGCTTGCCATTGCCGCCATCGGTGGTCAGCAAGGCAATCGCAGTGACCAGATTTTTTTGGCGGCCCCCTTGCAGCAAAAGTTGATTGAGCTGTTTCTGGCGGATCTGCTGACTCGGGATGTGGTGGTCGAGTGGGACGAACAGAGTGAAAAACTGGTGGCCGAGCGCCGTCTCTGTCTCGGCAAGCTGGTGCTGGAGCGAGAGCCGGCTTCGGATTTGTCCGATCAGCAGCGGCACGCGGCTCTGCTGGGCTTGGTGCGACGGCGAGGGTTGGAACTGTTCAGCTGGACGCCGGAATTAACGCAATGGCGGGCACGCATCGAGCTGTTGCGCGCTCACTCATCCCCTGATACGGATCCGCCGTGGCCGGACATGAGTGAACAGGGCTTATTGGACAGTCTGGCATTGTGGCTGCAACCCTATTTGTCCGGTGTGACGAAGCTGTCGCATTTCAAAAGTCTGGATTTGGCGTCTATGCTCAAAGGTCTGTTGCCGTGGCCCTTGCCGCAGCGTCTGGATGAAGAGGCGCCGGCCAAAATGGTTGTGCCTTCCGGTTCTCAGATCGCAATTGATTACACCCAAACTCCACCGGTGCTGGCGGTAAAATTGCAGGAAATGTTTGGCTGTGAAGCGACACCGACGGTTGCGCGTGGTCAGGTTTCCCTGATGGTTCACCTGCTGTCACCCGCGCAGAGGCCGCTGCAGGTTACCCAGGATCTTGCCGGCTTCTGGCGTGGCAGTTACGAACAGGTGAAGAAGGAAATGAAAGGCCGATACCCAAAGCACCCCTGGCCAGATAATCCTCTGCAGGCGCAGGCTACCAGCAAAACCAAGAATCGGCTCTGAGTCGTGATGGCGAGTCCGTCCCTGACGGGGGCGGATGGGTGTGGCAGAATACTGTGGCTATTTCATAACGAATACTTTTTTCAGAGGCCTTTATGCGCAAGACCAAGATTATTTGTACCATCGGACCGGCTACAGACAGTTATGAAATGCTGGAGAAGTTGGCTGAAGCGGGGATGAATGTGGCTCGATTGAACATGTCCCATGGCAGCCATGAGTCCCATGCCGAAGTGATCAAACGTATTCAGAGCCTCAATACCAAATTGAAATACCCCGTGGCCATTCTGTTGGATACGCAGGGTCCGGAAATCCGTACCGGTGAGCGGGACAGTAACCTGAATCTGAAGGAGGGCGATGTGATCTCGGTGGTCGCGCGTTCGTCGGAAGATGTGGAAGAAAACTCACTGATGGTGAACTACGAAAACCTCATCACCGATATGCAGGTGGGCGACAAGCTAACGGTCGATAATGGCTTGATCAACCTGGAAATCCTCGAGAAGGATCAGCGGGTGATGCGCTGCAAGGTGATTGATGGCGGCGTGCTGAAAAGTAAACGACACGTGAACCTGCCCGGTATTCGAGTGAATTTACCCGCCATTACCGACAAGGACCGGGCCGACATCCTGTTCGGCCTGTCGATGGATGTGGATTATATCGCCTTGTCGTTTGTGCGTGAGGCGGACGACATTGCCCAGTTGCATGAGCTGTTGGGGGACAAGCAGGGTAAGGTCAAGGTGATTGCCAAGATCGAGGATCAGGAAGGGGTTCGCAATATTGATGACATCATCGAAAAAGCCGATGGCATCATGGTTGCCCGAGGGGATCTGGGGGTGGAAGTGGATTTCTGGGAGCTGCCGAATATCCAGCGGCGGATTGTGCGCAAATGCGCGCACCAGGGCAAGCGCGTCATTGTCGCGACTCACTTGCTGGAATCCATGATCGACAACCCCATGCCCACTCGCGCTGAGGTAACAGATGTGGCCAATGCGGTCTACGAGGAGGCCGACGGCATCATGTTGTCGGGGGAAACCACCGTCGGTAAGTACCCGATCAAATGCGTTGAGAATCTGGCCAAAATCGCTACCAGTATCGAGCGTCACCGCGGCCTGAGATTTACCGATAAACTGGTGGCCAAACTGCCGAAACAAGATCTGGCGGCAAGCGCGGTGCACCTGGCGGAATCCTTGAAGGCCAAAGCGATAGTGGTGATTACCCGCCGGGGCCGTATGGCTAACTATGTCACCAATTGCCATCCGGTCTCTTCCACCATTCATGCGTTTACCAACGATGGTCGCACCCGTCGTCAACTGGGGCTTAACCGCAGTGTCTATGCCCACAAGTTACAGTTCAGCCGGGATCCTGAAAAAACCCTGGGCAAAGCGTTTACCACCTTGTTGGACGAAGAGGGATTCCACGAAGGAGATCAGGTGGTGGTGATTTCCGATGCCTTGACCGTCTCTGGCAGCGGCGTGGATGCCATCCAGGTCAGGGAATTGAGACGAAGCTGCGATGAATCCTCAGAGTAGCCTGTAGGGTTAACCGGTGACTTGCAGGGGTGCTATGATGTGGCACACGCCTAGTGCAGAAGCCCTTGAGGCTATGAGTATTCCATGAGCCGCTCAAACAATAACTCCGGCAATTCCTCTGGCAAAATAGCTCAAGCAGCTGAACAGAGTTATGAAGCCATTGCGACCATTCTTAACAGCCTGGACGCCCTGGTGTATGTCGCCGACATGCAGACCCACGAGCTGTTGTTCTTCAACGACTATGGCCGCTCGGTCTGGGGGGAGCCCGAAGGGCGGAAGTGCTATCAGGTGTTGCAGCAGGGACAGGACTCTCCCTGTGCTTTTTGCACCAACGATAAATTGCTGAATGCCCAGGGTGAGCCTGCCGGAGTCTACGTCTGGGAGTTCCAGAACACTCGTAACGGCCGCTGGTACCAGTGCCGGGATCAGGCTATTCGCTGGATCGACGGGCGTTTGGTGCGGATGGAAATCGCCACGGACATCACCGACCTGAAACTGCTCGAAAGCGAGCTGGAGGAGGCGAAAGGCCGAGCTGAGCGCCTCGCGGATACCGATGAGTTGACCGGTCTCTACAATCGGCGGGCCTTTTTCAGTTATGCGGGCAAGGCGTATCAGCAGTCATTGAGAAACGCCAGACCGGTCGCTGTGATTATGTTCGATGTTGATCATTTTAAGCGTGTGAACGACCACTGGGGACACCCGATTGGGGATAAGGCCCTCAAGGCATTGGCGGACGTGTCGCTGGACACAGCCAGGGCCTCTGACGTGGTCGCGCGCCTGGGGGGCGAGGAGTTTGCTGTCTTCCTGCCTGATACCGATGCGGCAGCGGCCTTCGCCCTGGCGGATCGTCTCCGCCAGGCCATTGCCAGACGAGCTGTGGTCGCGGACGGCGACAGCATCTTCCTGACCGCCAGTTTTGGTGTAGCCGCCAGCGAACAGGAGTTGTTCGAGCGGCCTCGCTCACCAGTGCAAACCCAGGAGGCGTTGGGGGACTTGCTGCAGCGCGCTGACCGGGCACTGCTGCAAGCCAAACAAGCTGGCCGTAATCGAGTTATGGCCGAGCTGGGAAGCCTTTAGTTCAGCTGATAAAGGTGACTGCTTCGGTCAGGTCAACGCGTTCAGTGCGAGCGCGGTTTACGTCAGCCTCTTCATCCGCATACCCAAATGACATACCAAACAACACACCGCGGTTTTCCGGTAAATCCAGGGCTTCGCGGACCGGGTCCGGGTACTGACCCAGAGCGCCTTGCATGCAGCTGCTGATACCCTGTTCCGTCATCAGCAGCGCCAGCGATTGAGCGTAAATGCCCAGATCCACCGCTCCCATGATGTTTAAATACTTGTCCATGGTGAAAAAGGCCACATGGGGGGCGTTGAAGAACTCCCAGTTGCGAGCCATGGCCATCATGCGGGCCTGTTTGTCTTCCCGGGCAATATTCATTGAGTCGTACAGGGCAAAGGCGGCGCCAAACTGGCGGTCGCGGTGGGCGCCTTCGTAATAGACTTTCCAGTCGAAGTCGGGGTTGGGTTGCACGCCGCTGACCAGGGTGGTGAGCAAGGCGTCTTTCAGTTTGTCCTTGGCGGCACCGGAGACCACATAGGTTTGCCATGGCTGGACATTGCAGTTGGAGGGGGATTGCTGGGCGCGGGTAAAGATGTCCTTCAGTGTTTCTTCCGGTACCGGTTGGTCGAGAAAGGCGCGGGTGGAAACCCGGCGCGTCAAGGCGTCAGCAACGGTCATAGTGGATTCTCTCTATTGCGTGATTGCGAATTTTTTGGTGTTGTTGAGTGACTGCGTCAGCTTGCAGGCACTGGTCGTTTGCAAAAGGCCATCACTATTGCAGTTTTCTTGAGTAGGGGAAAGCCCCTAAAACGACAGCTTTCTGGTTATTTCCGCCTGCGGGCCTGTCTGCCGCCGGGGCTGCTAGAGTTCGGGCTGCGGCTACTGTACAATTCGCGCCTGATTTTTTCCCTTCCACCACCGAATTAAATAGGGTTTTCATGGAAATCGCCCCATTAGTTAACGCCTTAAAAGACCTGCAAGAGCGCACTGACGTTCTTAGGGGGTATCTTTGACTACGCTCTTAAGAAAGAGCGGCTGACGGAAGTCGAACTGGAGCTGGCCGAGCCCTCAGTCTGGGACAAGCCCGAGCGAGCGCAGGAGCTGGGGCGTGAGCGCGCCAGCCTGGAGACGGTGGTCAAGACCATCGAAGACCTGGATCAAGGGGTAGAGGACTGCCGCGAACTGTTGGATATGGCCGTCGAAGAAGACGACGCCGACAGCGTGGCTGAAGTGGAGTCTGAAATCGAGAACCTTGAGGGCCATCTGGCTACCCTGGAATTCCGCCGTATGTTCTCCGGTGAGATGGATCCAAACAATGCGTTTCTGGATATCCAGGCAGGCTCTGGCGGTACCGAGGCTCAGGACTGGGCGGAAATGGTGCTGCGTATGTACCTGCGCTGGGGGGAGGCCAAGGGCTTCAAAACTACCCTGGAAGAGGCCTCTGCCGGTGAGGTCGCGGGTATCAAGAGTGCCACCATTCGCTTTGAAGGTGAGTACGCCTTCGGCTGGTTGAGAACCGAAACCGGGGTGCACCGGTTAGTGCGCAAGTCGCCTTTCGATTCTGGAAACCGTCGACATACCTCTTTCTGCTCGGTGTTTGTGTCGCCGGAAATTGACGACAATATCGACATCGATATCAACCCGGCCGATGTCCGCACCGACACCTACCGGGCATCCGGGGCAGGTGGTCAGCACGTTAACAAAACCGATTCCGCGGTGCGTCTGACCCACGAACCCACCGGCATTGTCGTGCAGTGCCAGAGCGAACGCTCGCAGCACAAGAACCGCGATCAGGCCTGGAAAATGTTGCGGGCGAAAATCTATGAGCGTGAAGTGCTCAAACGCAACGAAGAAAAACAGGCTTTGGAAGATAACAAGGCCGATATCGGCTGGGGCAGCCAGATTCGCTCCTATGTGCTGGATGACCAGCGCATCAAGGACCTGCGCACCAGTGTGCAAACCAGCAACTGCAATGCTGTGCTGGATGGAGATCTGGATCAATTTATTGAAGCGAGCTTAAAAGCCGGTTTGTAAACGAGACGCTGACTTATGACTGACAATCAACAACCTCAAGACGACAACAAGCTGATTGCCGAGCGCCGCGCCAAACTGGCGACGCTGCGCGAGGCGGGCAACCCGTTTCCCAATAACTTTCGCCCTGACAGCAAGACTCACGAGCTGCAGGACAGTTACGGTGAGGAAGAAAAGGCACAACTGGAAGAACTGAACAAAATTGTCAGTGTTGCCGGTCGCCTGATTCGCAACCGCGGTGCCTTTATGGAGATTCAGGACGCCACTGGTCGCATTCAACTGTACGTCACCAAAGAGGCTCGCGCCTTTGCTAAATCCCTGGACCTGGGGGATATCATTGGTGTTAAGGGTGTGCTGCACAAATCCGGAAAGGGTGATCTGTATGTGCAGTTGGATGAATACCAGTTGTTGACCAAGGCGCTGCGTCCGTTGCCAGACAAGTACCATGGTCTGGCCGACCAGGAAATGCGCTACCGTCAGCGCTATGTGGACCTGATTGCCAATCCGGATGTGCGCGATACCTTCAAAATGCGCTCCAAAATTGTGGCATTCATTCGCAATTATCTGAACAACAAAGAGTTTCTGGAGGTGGAAACGCCAATGCTGCAGGCGATTCCCGGCGGTGCCAGTGCGCGTCCGTTTGTCACCCATCACAATGCGCTGGACATTGACATGTACCTGCGTATCGCTCCTGAGCTTTACCTGAAGCGTTTGGTGGTGGGCGGTTTTGATCGCGTGTACGAGATTAACCGCAACTTCCGTAACGAGGGGCTGTCGACTCGTCACAATCCCGAGTTCACCATGCTGGAGTTCTACCAGGCTTACGCGGACTACCACGACCTGATGGACCTGACGGAAGACATGTTGCGCCAGTTGTGCGAACAGGTGATCGGTACGACTGAGATACGCAGCACCGTCAAGAACGCCGATGGTGAGGTGGTGCAAGAGACCGTCTACGATTTCACCAAGCCGTTCTGCCGCATGAGTGTGTTCGACTCCATTTTGCACTTCAATCCTGACATCAAGGCCGAAGCGCTGGCCGATGAGCAGGGTGCTCGTCAGATCGCCGAGCATTTGGATATCCCGTTGAAAGACAGCTGGGGCCTGGGTAAGGTACAGATCGAGATCTTCGAGAAAACCGTTGAGCACCGCCTGGATGATCCCACCTTTATCACCGAATACCCGACCGAAGTGTCGCCGCTGGCCCGTCGTAACGACGATAACCCACACGTGACGGATCGCTTTGAGTTCTTTGTCGGTGGGCGTGAGATTGCCAATGGTTTCTCGGAGTTGAACGATGCTGAGGATCAGGCTGAACGCTTTCGTGAGCAGGTGGCGGAAAAGGATGCCGGTGATGATGAGGCGATGCACTACGATGCCGATTACGTCCGTGCATTGGAGTACGGTTTGCCACCGACTGCGGGGCAGGGTATCGGTATTGACCGTCTGGTGATGCTGCTGACTGATTCTCCGTCCATTCGCGATGTGCTGCTGTTCCCGGCCATGCGTCCAGAATAACCTTCACACGGAGTCAAAGGATGGGCTTATTCCAGCGGGACACAGCCATTGAGTCTTTAGGGGAAAATAGCTGGCAGGGTGAATTGACCGATAACTGGTGTATCGGCGATGTGCCCAATGGCGGTTATGTCCTGGCCATTGCGGGCAAGGCTCTGAGTGCGGCTTTGCCGCACAAAGACCCTATGAGTGTCAATGCGTTCTATCTGGCTCCCACAACGGTGGGGCCCGTCATTTGCGAAGTGGAACCACTGCGTCAGGGCGGCTCCACCTCCTTCGCCATGGTGCGTCTGTACCAGAATGGTGAGCTCAAGGTGCAGGTGACGGCAGCCTATTGTGATGTGGATGCGCTGAATGGTGAAACCCAAGTGCATGTGCAGCCGGCCAACCAGCTGGTTCCCGACGAGTGCACGTTGCTGACGCCGCTGCCCCACATCAAAATGGGGCGGCAAATCTACCAATGGGTCACTCCGGGCCAGGAAGAAAACTTGAAGGGCAATCCTCAAGGTGTAGGCCGGTGGGATGGATGGATCGATTTTCGGGATAATTGCCCAATAGATTTGTTCGCCCTGCTATACTTTACAGACGCTTTTCCTCCTCCGGTGTTTGGCTACTACGGCCCAACCGGGTGGGTCCCAACGGTCGAGTTGTCCGTACAGGTTCGAGCCAGACCGGCGCCAGGGCCTATTCAATGCCAGTTTGTTTCCCGTATGATGACCAATGGTCTTACTGAAGAAGATGGTATTCTGTGGGACAGTGAGGGCAAGTTGGTGGCGATCAGCCGTCAAACCGCCAAATTCCGTTTGCCGCGTTAGCCCCCTTGTTTGGCGGGCACCTGGCGAGGGGTGTCAGTGGTTGAGGCTTAATCGGTGTAATTTACAGGGCGGTATCAGCAACCTCTGCGCTGCCTGAGAGGAATCTACATGTGGGGTTATGACCGGGTAGGGGATGAAAACAGTCTCGTGCCCTACAAAACACAAGATGAGCATTTCGAGCTGTTTTGCATGGTTCTGGAGCGCGGCTTTGCGATTCACACCTGCCATTCAGACCGCCTGCTGGTGGAATTCCGCCTCACCGATACAGGATCTCGCCGCTATCTGCCCAAAGTAAATCCTAAAACCGGTGTCAGCTTTCGCATTCCGGAAGCCTGGCTGAAGCCCAGCGATCTCTACTTGTATTATGACCCGTCCAGTGACGCCGACATCCCGGAGTTGGCCTATTACCGCCCCGATGACAGTGTCTTTATCCCTTTTGACTATGAAAACCTCAATCTTCAGGATCAGCGCCAAACTGGCTTTGTGCTGCCGGTGGTGAAGCTTTCGACCCTGAAGGGCTTGCACTACGTTAAGGACATCGCCTGTCTGCAGATGTTCGAACTGGACTTTAACAAATTATTTGAGGCCGATGTGGTGCTGGCGGAACAGTTACGCTCTCTTTTGGCCCTGAAAATGGATCGGTTTATCGAGTTTTCGCACCCGTGGTTGCAGGCATCACACGCGGAAAAAGTGGCTCATGAATACCTGGCCAGCCATAAGCCGAAGAACGTTGGCCAGCCACGGCAATCACTCTCTTCCCAGCCCAGTTCAAACGATTCCGAGTTCCTCAGCTGGGACAGTTAACCACCTGCCTTTTCTGCGGATCTGTTTCTTAGCAACTTTTTCTTAGCAAAGGCGCGTTTACTTTTCAACGAAGGCGCGTTCAATCACGTAATGCGCCTGGTGGCCGTGACGCGATTCGGTAAAGCCCTGAGAATCCAGCCAGGCGCATGTGTCTTTGAGCATGGCTGGGCTGCCGCACACCATAAAGCGGTCATTGTCGATGTTGATCGGCGGTAGGCCCACAGTTTTTGCCAGCTGGCCGGATGCCAACGCATCGGTCAGGCGGCCCTGGTTAAGGTAGGGCTCACGGGTAACGGTGGGGTAATACAACAGTTTTTCCTTGATCACTTCCCCCAGATACTCGTCGTTAGGCAACTCATTGAGAATCACATTCTGGTAAGCCAGCTCCGAGGCAGTGCGAACGCCGTGGGTCAGAATCACCCGATCAAAGCGATCATAGACCTCGGGGTCGCGGATAATGCTCATAAATGGCGCCAGACCAGTGCCGGTACTGATCAGGTATAAGTGTTTGCCGGGCAGTAAATGATCCGCTATCAGGGTGCCGGTGGGTTTGGTACTGACCAGAACTTCATCGCCCACCTGAATGTTTTGCAGGCGAGATGTCAGTGGTCCGTTTGGCACTTTTATGCTGAAAAACTCCAGCTCACTGTCATAGTTGGCACTGGCGATGCTGTAGGCGCGCATCAAAGGCTTGCCTTCCACTTCAAGACCCAACATGACAAAGTGCCCATTTTCAAACCGCATGCCTGGATTGCGGCTGGTGCGAAAGCTGAAAAGATTGTCGTTCCAGTGGTGAACGCTGGTTACGGACTCGGTAATGACTTTTGCCATGTGTGGCTCCTGTTGTTCCTGAGTTGTTCCTGAGTTGTTCCTGGACGTTCCCAGGCTGTTTCCAGGTGTGGCGATCTGTCAGGGGTGTTGGCTTAGACCGCTTGATCTGTTCAAGTTGCGATCAGTCTAATGCTCGTTTAATATATCTGTAAAACAGATAAATCAGAAAATACTTATCACATTTTCCGATTTTAAGCGTGTCAGTCACTGATGGGATCCGTAATGCGCTATTCACTCAGGCAGCTAAAGGTGTTTTTGGCTGCCGCTCACTTTGAAAACATCACTCGCGCGGCGGAAAGCCTGGCCATGTCGCAATCGGCGGCCAGCAGCTCGCTCAGGGATCTGGAGCAGCAATTCGATATCCAGCTGTTTGACCGAGTTGGCAAACGGCTGCAATTGAACGAATTGGGGCGAGCGCTCCGTCCCAAGGCCGAGGCCTTGCTGGAGCAGGCTCAGGCCTTTGAGCGGGATTTGACTCGGCATCAGGATCTGGGATTGTTGAAGGTGGGGGCCACTCTCACCATTGGCAATTATCTGGGGGTGGAGATGATGGCCAGCTTTATGAATGAACACGACGGATCAGATGTTCAGTTAAAAGTGGCCAATACCGCGACCATTGCCCGCATGGTGGAAAACTACGAGTTGGATGTGGGCTTAATAGAAGGGGAGTTGCAGCACCCGGATCTCGAAGTGATTCACTGGCGGCAAGACGAACTGGTGGTTTTCAGTGCCCCGGAGCACCCGCTGGCCCGCCTGCAGTTGGTTTCCGATGAGGATCTCAAGGGCGTGCAATGGGTCGTGCGAGAATCCGGCTCAGGTACCCGTCAGGCTTTTGAACGGGCCATGCAAGGCATTTTGGGGGATTTGAAAATCCGCCATGAGCTGCAACATACGGAAGCGATTAAGCGAGCGGTTGAAGCCGGTCTGGGGGTGGGGTGTCTCTCGGAAATTGCCCTGCGCGATGCTTTCAGGCGCGGCAGTCTGGTCCCTTTACAGGTGCCTCACCGGAACTTTCATCGCAGCTTTTATATCATTCTCCACAAGCAAAAGTACCGGGGGCACGGTATTGATCTATGGCTAAAACATTGTGAATCCTATACTGGAGATTGAAATACTGCCAAAGTTTGGTTTTTCGTGCCAAAATCCGGGAGCAGCGGATGTTGTTGAGAGTTCGCTCGGAGCTGGTTGCCCCGTATCGAAAACCTGGTTGTCGTGTTGGAGTGAAAAATTGGTGCAAACCCCTATGCCGTTCTATGCCCCTCTGTTCGGGCGAGGCAATTGATGGACTCGCAGGTTCGATAATGACTCAAACCTTATTGATGACTGGCAAGCTGTTGCGCCGTTGCTCGATAGAATGTGGTTGTCTGCTGGTGTTTTTGTTGTTGCTGCCTCGATTGGCGATGGGCAGTGCCGTGGTGTTGGTGCCAGAAGATGTGTTGGAAGATTACCAGCGTTTTGTTGCGGGTCGGGAAGTGGATATTATTGAGGACTATTCCGGCCCGGACGCCAGGCGAGATGTGGTTGAAGTGGTGTTTTTACTTCAGGCTCTGCATCTTGGTGGTTATTTACAGGATATCACTCTGCGCAGCAGTCCCGATTACGCGCACACGTTTCGAGAGCTTGTTTCAGGTCGTGCAGCCATGAGTGGTACGACTGTGTGGAAGGCCGATGTCGAGCGTTTCGGATCGAAAATTGCCATCAGTCAGGCGCTTATCGACAATGGCCAGTTCCGGGTTGGTGTATACACCTGCCAAAGCGATCTGCAGGAAGTCAGCCATTATCAAGAGCTTACCCGTTTGCGCGTTATCTCCAATCGCCAGTGGAGTGTGGATTGGAATACCCTCAAGCAGCTGGGTTTTTCCCGTATGGAAACCGTGGATGACTGGCCGGCTATCGTGCGCATGCTGTGCCTGGGGCGTGCCGATATCACCCTGGCTCCATTTCCTTCGGGCGCAGACTTGAAAATCCAGGTGGGTCAATATCAATTAATGCCGATACAACAGGTGAGAGTCGAGTTAAAGGGCAGCAGGCATTTCCCCGTTAGCCGGGTAGCACCACAGGCCGGACGGTTAAAAAGATCTCTGGAAAAGGGGCTTGTGATCCTGCAAAAGCAAGGGCGAATTGCCAAGGCCTATCAGGATGCTGGTTTTTATAATGACAAGGTGGCCAACTGGCCTGTCATCAACCAGTCACTGGCCACCCCCTGATAGTTGTTGCTGGCGTTAACCCAGCTGCAGTTTGCGCTGATTGTAAAACTCGATCAGATTGTCGATGGCGGATTGTTCAAAGGGTTTCAGCCCGCTTAATACCATGTGCTTCTCGCCATGACCCAGTACCCGATCTCCTTCCTTAAAGTCGAACCGCAAGCGGGCGTTGCCACGCTTGCCGTTCACTTCCAGGGAGGATTCGGTCAATTCCAAACTGGGTTGTTGGAAATCCAGAGTGTCCAGCTGCAGGCTCATGGACTGGTAAATGACCAGTGGCCGGGCGGGGTTCACCATAACGCCCTGGTCCTGCCAGAGGGGCACCAGCACATGAGGGAAGGTTTTGCCGGAAAAGGCTACATACTCTTGGCTCAGGCGGGAAATCATGGCTTCATCGTGACTGACTTCACCCTCGGCACGAATCGATAAATAGACCTTGCCACTTTCGTCCTGAATGTCGATATGACCAGCGTCGCCATGCTCAAAATGCAGTAGGACACCGTCGCTGACCATGTCGGAAAAGGTGATGTGCATACTTTGCTGCAATCCCAGCTTTGCCAGGGCGACGGAAAACAGCAGGTCGCCCGGTACGCAAAAACGACTGGCATCCTCATCGTGGATGGGGTTGAAATCGTTGGCTATCTGTTTGGCAAATCGGCAGGCCTGGCTGCGACTGAAACTGAAAAAAGGTTCTTCGGGGGTAAAATACTGCTCTAATTGCATAGGGTCTTTTCGCGGCCAGTTAAAACGGGGGCGGATTCTAGCAGGGAATGGTGAAAAATTGAACGGTTGCTGGTGGCTTTAGCGGCTGAGGATCTATAATTGGCGTTTCCAAAGAAAGGTTGACACCAGGTTATGCAGGACATCGAAATATATATTCGCGAGCCGGTACTTAAGCGGGTATTGGGCTGGATCCAGAGTGAGTTGGGTCCGCTTGAAGAGGTAGAGGTTAAGAAAGGCCAAAAGGGTGTGCGAATGTTTCGCACCACCGAATGCACTGCGCAGCATCCCAAACCCATTCCCATTCTGATCCAGACCGGTGTTGAGGGCGGTCCCTATGTGGGGGTCTGGTTTGATTCGGACTGCACCCCCTGGCAGAGCGATGTTGACTGCGCGCGGGCCGCCTTTGCGGCTTTCGGGTTGCCGGTGCAGTGCGATCCGGGGCCTGAGTATGAAGATCAGGACGATTTCTTCCGCATTGATGACAGCGGAGAGAAAATTGTGCATTTGAAAGACGGATTGCTGGGGAGCAAGTGATGGAAGAGTTGATAGAGGAGCTGCACTCAGTCGCTGAAGTTGTGCCTGTTCCCCTTGAGTTACCGGAGCACGATCAGGTCGTGCAGGCGCAGGAAGAGATCCTCATGCCGTTGCCAGCAGATTTCCGGGAATTTCTGATGACCTGTACGGATGTAGTCTACGGAACCTTGGAGCCTGTTACTGTGGCTGATCCGCAGTCTCATACCTATCTGCCGGAAGTGACGGCGACAGCCTGGTCCGTGGGTATGCCGCGACATATGATTGCCCTCTGCGAGTATCGCCAGGGCTACTACTGTGTTGGGCCTGATGGGGAGGTTAAGCTGTGGAACCCCTCGGGCTTTGACGATGAGGAGTGGGAGAATATCTGGTACTGGGTGCGCGACGTCTGGCTTGAGAGCTAGGCCCTAAAGCCAGATCGTCCGCGCGGGTGAGCGAGTCAGGTTAATCGGTAACGATGGCCACCCGGATCGCATCGAGTCGCAGCTGCGCCGTCTGTAAAAAGTGCTGGCTGCTGTCTTTCAATTCCTGCAGGAAGAGAATTTCTTCCTGACGGATGTTGGGGTTGATCTTTGCCAGCGCCTGCAGGCGCGACAGCTCATCATCGAAATGCCGGGTCATGGCTGACACGGCTTCGGCAATCAGGTCGGCTTGCAGGCTTTCGGCTTTTGCTTCCAGGTGGGCAACAATCGCTTCAATATCGTTGCGGGCGTGTTGCACCAGCTGTTTGGCCATGGGACGTTTTACCGATTGCCCCAGTCTGTTGAAATGATCGGGGGTGATGATGCCTTCCAGTGCCTTCAAGTGATTGTCCGCCACCAGTCGAGTACAGGTGGAAGGTAAAAATCGTTGCAGCTGCAGTGCCCGGGGAGCGGGACAGTTGAACTGGAATAGGGCTTCAATCAACAGGCTGCCGGGTTTAAGTGGCGGGAGTTTAATGGTACAGAGTGAGTTGTTGCCGCGCTCACTGCTCATCACCATGTCCATTACACCGGTCACCATGGGGTGTTCCCAAGTCAGGTAATGCATGTCTTCCCGGCTGAGGGCCTGCTGTCGCTGGTAGGTGGCAGTAATGCCATCGTCCGGCAGACCGGGAAAATGAGCTGTCTGCATATGGTCGGAGGGGTGTGCGACAAAGGCGTGAGCGCTGTGGCGTTCGTGATCCACACCATAAATGTCGAACACATTATCCATGTAGGTAATCAGCTCCAGATCCTCGTCCAGGGATTGCAGCTCTTCAACCAGCACTTCGGCCACCGCCGGCTTGCAGGAGTTCAGTTCCAGCAAGCGGTCGCGACCATGTTTCATGTCCTCAAGTAGCCCCTCGGTACGAGCGCGAGTGGCTTCAATCAGTGCTTGCAAACTGTTCGGGTCTTCATTGTTGAGGCAGGTCTGCAGTTCGCACTCAAACTCTTCGAACACCGCCTGGCCAATGGGGCAAACACGTTCAAAACAGTTCAGGCCTTCGTGATACCAGCGCAGCAGGGCGTGCTCAGGGTCGTTGTTTAGATAGGGGATATGAATCTGCACGGTCTCTGTCTGGCCGATACGATCCAGTCGGCCAATGCGCTGTTCAATCAAATCCGGATTCAGTGGCAGATCAAACATGACCAGGTGGCGGGCAAATTGAAAGTTTCGTCCCTCGCTGCCGATCTCGGAACACACCAGTACCTGAGCGCCGTCTTCCAGGTCGGCAAAGTAGGCGGCAGCGCGATCGCGCTCCAATAAACTCAAGCCTTCGTGGAAGACCGCGCTGCGGACGCCACCACGTAAATTGAGATGGGTTTCCAGGTCCAGTGCGGTCTCAGGTCTGGAACAGATGACCAGGATTTTTTCCCGTCGATGCTCTTTTAGCCACTGGCTTAACCACGCCAACCGAGCTGTATAGCGATCTGGTTCGCTGCTGTTGTCGGTCGGCGAGGCGAGTTCGTGGGCGTGCAGCTGACGAGCTGGAAAGCCGCTTACGCCGGCGCGTGTATTGCGGAACAGAACCCGGCCGGTGCCATGCCGATCCAGTAACTGGCTGATCATTGTGTCGCGTTGGTTGGGGGAATCTTGTTTAAGGCTCAGCAGGCCCTCTGGCCCCAGCCGGGTTTCAACCTCGTGGCAGAAGTCCTTGTCGGCCAGCAGTGACTCTGTGGTTGCCGGCGAGAGCAATTGCTGGACCAGCGTATTCACCGGCTGAAGCTGTTGCTGCTCTTGTTTGAAGGCTTCGAGGTCATAGTAGCGGTCGGGGTCCAGCAGGCGCAGGCGGGCAAAGTGACTGTCGATGCCCAATTGTTCCGGCGTGGCTGTTAACAGCAGCAGGCCGCGGGTGATGCGCGCCAGCTGTTCAATGCTGTCGTAGGCGGGGCAGCGATGATCCGGTTCCCAGTGCAGATGATGGGCTTCGTCCACGACCAGCAGATCCCATTTGCAGTCCAGGGCCTGTTGCAGTCGCTTGGGGTTTTCTGTCAGCAGGGGCAGGCTGCACAGCACCAGTTGGGCCGAATCAAACGGATTCGGTGGCGCTTCGTCCGTCAGGTCAAATTCGTCGTCCTCGAGATCTTCACCGCTCGCTTCCAGTGCCTGACAGCGCGCCTCGTCCAACAGGGTGAAGGACAGGTTAAAGCGCCGCAGCATTTCCACCAGCCACTGGTGGGTGAGGGATTCCGGTACGGCAATCAGCACGCGTTGGCTCAGGCCCTTGAGCAATTGCTGGTGAATAATCAGGCCCGCTTCAATGGTTTTGCCCAATCCGACTTCGTCGGCCAATAACACTCGCGGATTAAAGCGTTCGCCCACTTCATGAGCGATATACAGCTGATGCTTCAGCAGTTGTACTCTTGGTCCTATCAGGCCAGTGGTTTTCAGGGTGGCCAGGCGCTGTTGGTGCCTGAGCGTATCCTGACGCAGGCGAAAGTCGCGCACACGGTCAATCTGTCCGGCAAACAGTCGATCCTGGGGCTTGCTGAATTGCACAAAACAGTCGAGTTCCACCTCGCCCCAGTCAACCGAGGACTGCAGGTTGTCGAGGCCGTGGTAGGTGAGGTAGCCGTCATCTTCACTGATGCTCTCAATCAGCAGGCTATTGCCGTCCAGGTCTTTTACGGTGTCGCCAATACGGTATTGCACTCGGGTAATGGGGGCGTTGTTTTTGGCGTAAACTCGCTGCTCACCGGCAGCGGGAAAGCTGAGGGTCACAAAGCGATGATCGGTGTCTGTGACTATCCCCAATCCCAGCTCGGCTTCGGTGTTGCTGATCCAGCGCTGGCCAGGTGTAAAGTTTGCGGATGTAACGTCGGACAAAAGGTTACCTCAATCTTGATAATTGCTGTGTGTAAGAGTCAGTGAGCTTAAGCGTGGAGTCTGTATGTAAGGGATAGACGCAATGCGACGAGAAGTAAATCGTCAGCGAACAACAATGGCGCCTTTGCCAATCCCTTCAAAAGCTTTGACTTTAATGGAGTCTGCGGGGTATTGCCGTTTCAGTTCGTCGGCGAGATGTTGGGCAATCAGCTCAACAGTGGAATCGGTGTCAATCATATAGCAACAGTGGTCGGGCAGTGTCAGTTCGAATTCGCCCTGGGAAGTGCGGTATGCAAAGCGTGTGCGATCACCCTGTTGCTCGATAATGTCTTCACGGGTGCCAATGTAAATGTCGGTAAAGGTTTTTGACCACTGGGCTTCCAGCTGGGGAGCCGGTAGCCCGTTTTGCCAGATATGAATCCGGGAGCGGTGGCCGTGGGCTATGCGCTGGCAGTTGCCGTTGTGCTTTTTCAGCCCATGACTGTAATGGTAGAAACTGCCGTCAATGGCTTCGGCTTCGAAGTCCAGGCCCAGCTGATCAATGCTGTTGGGCAGCAGCGGCCGCAGTTGGTTTTTGCTCCAGCGGCTGACGCTGTCAGGGGTTATCTGCTCGGCGTCTACCAGGGCAATGGCTTGCGCTGGTGCTCGGCAGAATAACTGCTGTCCGCCAAATTTCCACTCCAGTTCTATCACCCCGTTGTTCTGTTGCAGGCGCAAGTTGGGTGATTGAGTCGGTACCGCCAGTCGATGGTCGATTTCTTCGTCCAACCAGTCGCGCAGTGTTTTTTTCACCACCCCGAAATCGCACACCATGCCCTGTTGGTCCAAATGGCCGTCCAGTTGAGTGCTGGCCAGCCAGGTCTCGCCAAGCAGCCCGCGTTGTGGGTGCAGGTAGCTGAAATCCACATTGGTGAGATTGTCGACAAATAAGTGCATGAAACTTCGCTGTGCTGAAAAAGAGGCGGGGTATTTTACCCGACCCGAGGCCGCCAGTCTTGTGGCATGTTAGTATGTGGCGGTTTTTAGCCGCATAAATCGACGACTGGACAGCCATTTCCTTATGAACGAATCCACCATTCAATTGCATCCCTCCTGGTTGAGGGTGCTGGCCGGCGAATTTGAGCAGCCTTATATGTTCACTTTGAAGGAGTTTCTGCAGCAGGAGAAGCGGGCTGGCAAGGTGATCTACCCGCCGGGTCCGCAAATCTTCAGCGCCCTGGACTCCACCCCTTTTGACTCGGTCAAGGTGGTGATTCTCGGTCAGGACCCTTACCACGGCCCCGGCCAGGCTCATGGCCTGTGTTTTTCGGTGCAGCCGGGGGTGCGTATTCCGCCGTCGCTGCGCAATATCTATCAGGAAATTGAGCAGGACCTGGGTATTCCGGCTCCCAATCATGGTTATCTGCAAAGCTGGGCCGAGCAGGGGGTGCTGTTGCTCAATGCAACCTTGACGGTTGAGCAGGCCCAGGCGGGCTCGCATCAGGGGAAGGGCTGGGAGGCCTTCACCGATCGGGTGGTGCAGGCATTGAGTGAACAGCGCTCAGGCCTGGTGTTTATGTTGTGGGGCAGTTATGCCCAGAAAAAAGGTCGGGTCATTGATCGCAGCAAGCACTGCGTTCTGCAATCGCCGCACCCGTCACCGCTTTCGGCCCACCGCGGCTTTTTGGGCAATCGGCACTTTTCCCAGGCCAATGCCTACCTGGAGCAGCTTGGCGTTGGGGGGGTGGATTGGTCTGTCCCCCCGTTGGCCTCGTGATCTGACTTATTGGGCCAGCAGCTGCATGGCCGCTTCCATTTCTTCGCTCAGATCCTCAATGTTTTCCTCGTGCATATCCGGGTCGAGGCCCAGGCGGGAAAAAGCGGTGACGCTGTTGTAGTCCACCTGGGCCAGGGGGCTATTGCTGCCCATATGGCTCTGCAGCAGGGCAACCGTCACAATGTCGGCATAGTCCGCCTCATCCTGCTGGCGCTGAAATTGCAGGTGACGACTCGGGAGTTGGCGTAATTCTGCGGGGAATTCCCATTTCTCCAGGATCTGGTCACCGATTTCACTGTGCAGGGAGTCTACCACCCGATCCAGGGTAATGCTGTCTTTCAGCAGGTGTGGGTGAGACTCGGCATACGTCAGGATGGGTAGGGCGCCGATCTTATGGATCAGGCCGGCCAAGGTAGCCTGGTCTGGGCGCAGGCGGGTGTAGTGTTTGCAGAGGACATGACAGATCCCGGCAATCTCACTGGAGCGACTCCAGATTTCCCGCAGGCGCTTATCGACCATGTCCGAGGTGGCCTGAAACATCTGTTCCATGGCCAGGCCTATGGCCAGGTTGCAGGTGTATTCAATGCCGAGGCGCATCAGTGCCATCTTCAGGTCTTCAATTTTGCGGGGCGCGCGCAGCAAAGGGCTGTTGGCTACCTTGATGATACGCGCGGTGAGGCCAGCGTCGTTGCCGATAACAGCAGCCAGTTGATCCAGGGTGGCATCCGGATCTTCGGCGATTTCACGTACCTGCAAAGCCACTTCGGGCAGGGTAGGTAGCACCAGTTGATCGGACTGTATGGCGTTCAGCAGCTCTAGACGGACGGTATCAACAACCTGATTCATAAGGTATTCCTGTAAAGTGTTTGTGGCCCGGACCGGCAAACAAATCAGCGCTTGCCGAGCGTGCTGGGCCGCAGACTGCCTGCCGGTGGCAGTCTGGTGTTTTTATACAAACTAGTTATGAGCGAAGGAGTGCGTCTCAGGCGTCGTCGACGGAGTAGGGCAGGGGTTTACGTATCAGCTTGCCGGGGGCCATCGTCGTCAGGTGCAGTTTTTCAATCTCATTTTCAGCCACTTCGCCGGTCAGCACGGCCAGGAAATGGGTGAGATCACCTGTCACTACGGCGTTTACTACATTGCCGACACTTTGAGCAGCATCTCCAATGTAGAGATCGGCGCCAGGAACAATTTCTTGAGCGCCAGGTTCCGAAGAATTGACGGAAAAGCGGTACATGTGTCGTTTTAATTTGCCCTTATAGTGCATGCGGGCCACGATTTCCTGGCCGGTGTAGCAGCCTTTTTTGAAGTTGATGCCGTTGATGGCGGGGGTTTGCAGGTTGAGAAGTTGTGGCAGAAACTCTTCGCAGGTGTCCTGCTGCACCCAGCCTCGCCCCAGCTCGATATCGCGCAGTTGCCAGATGGCCGAATCGGCTGGTTGCAGTTGTGACCATGACTCGGGCACGTCCTGAGTGTTTGGCAGCCAGCATTCGATGCGCTGGTCATCCAGTTTCAGGTACAGGGCCTTATTATCGATCACAGTGTTGGTGTCCTCGTCAAACTCAATGCCCATCTGTTGTTGCAGCCAGGACGCTGCCGACTCGCCGACCAGGCCCAGTAGCCGGTAATCACCACTGCAGTCTTGCAATTGAGCCTTGGAAAACACGATGTATTTCCCCAGAGCCGTTTGCAGCTTGTCTTGTGCGTCAGCCGGCAGGCGCAAGAACACGCTTTGATCGTCTGTTTTGATGGCGTCGAAGTTCGCCACCATGCGGCCCTTGGGGGTGCAGTGGGCAGCGTGCAGCCACTGCAGTACCGGGGCTTTGACAATGTCGTTGGTGATCTGACCCTGCAGAAATTTCAACGTGTCCGGCCCGTGAATGCGTAAAATTCCAAGGTGGGGGAGTGGGGTTAGGCTTGGCTTTTCCAATGTGTCAAAATCCTTGTTGAGTGCTCCGTTATGGCACCGTCGGTGGGGCCATGTAATCGAGCTGTAAGTAAAGCTGAAAATACACTGAACGTTAAAAGCTTACCACAATGTATGTAAGTGCAATGTTTGTAAGGGCTATGTTTGTAACCGCTATGTTTGGAACCATGAATGTCCCAGGCTCGCGAGATGCCGACACTGTCTGTATAATGCCGCCACTTTTCTGAATCAAGACGTAGGGTCGGGTTGTAATCTCATGGACAAAAATCGTCTCTTTTGGGCCAGTCGGCGCGGCATGCTGGAGTTGGATCTGGTGTTGTTGCCGTTTCTGGAAAATGTCTATGACACCCTGCCTCAGGACGACAAGGAGCGTTATTGGGATCTGATGGAGTGTGAGGATCAGGATATGTTCGCCTGGTTCCTGCACCGCCAGGATCCCGAGGACCCTGAAATCAAAAGGATTGTTGATATTGTCCGCAGCCACACCGGAATGCAGCGCTGAGCATTCCGCCACCTCTCAGCTGATCCGCCTTCAGCCCTCGCGGCTGGCGATTCGCTGTCACTGGCTGGCAGCCGCTCTGGCGGCGCTGGCAGGTTTACTCTCTCCCTTGCCGTCTGAGGCTATAGCGCCGTGGCTGGCGCTGGTGCTGCTGTTCGGTATCCTCGGATGGTGGCAGTTGCGCAGTGTCCCCTGTGAGACCTGGGTGTTGCAGTCGGGTCGTTGTTTCCTTCTTAGGTCATCCGGTCATCGCTATCCGATGCAGGTATGGCGCGCCTGGCATTTGGGCACCTGGTTGCAGTGGCTGATTTGCCTCGAGCCGGGTGGGCGTCGGCGGGGAGTGCTGTTGTGGCCCGACACCACCGACGGCGAGGGCCATCGGCGCTTGCGGGCCACAATGGCTGGCCGGTTGCAATCTGGCCAGCAGGTCTAGTTGCGGACAAAGATTTCCTGGCCGGCAAAGTTGGTGGGTACCAGGATGGTGTCTCTGGCGATGGCCGACGGGTTCGGGTGGTCCAGGGAGTAATGCAGGCCGCGACTCTCTTTTCGTTCCATGGCTGAGCGGATAATCAGTTCGGCGATCATAGCCAGGTTGCGCAACTCAATCAGGTCATTGCCGACCTGGTAATTGCTGTAGTACTCCTGGATCTCTTTTTGCAGCAACTTGATGCGGTGGGTGGCGCGCTCCAGCCGTTTGCGGGTGCGCACAATACCCACGTAGTCCCACATAAAGCGACGCAATTCATCCCAGTTGTGGGAAATAACCACGTCTTCATCCGAATTGGTCACCCGTGAGGCGTCCCAGGCCGGGGCTGGTTCAGGGGTGTCAATCAGGTCAATGGTATTGCGAATGTGCTCGGCGGCTGACTGGGCGAACACAATGCACTCCAGCAGGGAGTTGCTGGCCATGCGGTTGGCGCCGTGCAGACCGGTAAACGAGGTCTCGCCAATGGCGTAGAGTTGATCCAGGTCAGTCTGGCCCTGGTGGTTGACCACCACGCCGCCGCAGGTGTAGTGAGCGGCGGGCACCACCGGAATGGCCTGCTTGGTAATGTCGATGCCAAACTCCAGGCAGCGGGCTTTGACCGTGGGGAAATGTTCGCTGATGAACTTGGCGGGTTTGTGGCTGATGTCCAGGTACAGGCAGTCGCTGCCCAGGCGCTTCATTTCATGGTCAATGGCGCGCGCCACGATATCCCTGGGGGCCAATTCACCCCGGGGATCAAACTGCTCCATAAAGCGCTCACCGTTTGGCAGTTTCAAGTGGGCGCCTTCGCCGCGCAGGGCCTCAGTGACCAGAAACGAGCCGGCTTTGGGGTGGTACAGGCAGGTGGGGTGAAACTGGTTGAACTCCATATTGGCGATACGGCAGCCCGCTCGCCAGGCCATGGCGATGCCATCACCACTGGCGCTGTCGGGGTTACTGGAATACAGGTACACCTTGCTGGCTCCGCCGGTCGCCAGGATCACGGCTTTGGCCTGGAAGACATCCACACAGTTGCGCTCACGGTTGTAGACGTAGGCCCCCGTGCAGCGGTATTTGCCAGAGTGAATGTCGGGTTGACTGATCAGATCGACGGCGATGTGGTATTCGAAAATGTCCAGCTGGTCGTGATTTTTGACTTTGTTGATCAGGGTGCTATGCACCGCTCTGCCCGTGGCATCGGCACTGTGAATGATGCGGCGATGACTGTGGCCGCCTTCCTTGGTGAGGTGATAGTTATGCAGGTCGTCATCTTCACTGTCTTGCAGTTTGGTGAACTCCACCCCTTGATCAATCAGCCATTGAATGGCCGCCTTGCCCCGTTCAACCGTAAACCGGACGCTGCTTTCATGGCACAGGCCGGCACCGGCATTGAGGGTGTCGGCCACGTGGGCTTCGGTAGAATCCTTGTCATCAAGTACAGCGGCTATACCGCCCTGGGCGTACCATGTGGAGCCCTCATTCAATGCGCCCTTGCTGAGTACGGCGACCTGCCCGTGGTCTGCGAGATTCAGTGCCAAGGTGAGCCCGGCAGCTCCGCTGCCAACGATCAAAACATCGTACTGGTGGTGACGACTTTGCATATTCTAAGCCTGTTTATAAAGCTGTTGTTTTTACAACGGTTGTTTCGATTTTTAGACTAGTTTCGATTTTGAGACTATCTGGTGGAGCAATGGTGGATCAATTACGAAGCAATTCTTGAGTCAGCTAAGCCGTAATGATGCGGCATTAAGCTTGCCCGTCAAAGGCGGGTAGTATATACATGCTGTTTGTGTGGCGGTATTGCCATTTTCACCGTTGAAGTGGTTAAAAAACCCGTAAATGGCATGTGTCTGGCTCAAATGCGAGCAACTTGAGCCTCTTTTGAACGGCGCTCCATTGTCGTTCAATTCTTTTTTCTGGTAGGGGAAACTTATCCAGTTTTTCCCTGTCCTCTATTGGGTATTAATTTTAGGCCCTGATGGGGGTGCCTCTAAGTTGTTACCCCGCCGATATAGGGCCGTTCAGAATCTGTTCATGGCCTTTTGTCACACTCGGCAAAAAATGAGAGCGTTTGGAGAATGGAATGACAGCGCAGCGTGCGCCAGAAACAGATCAACAGCTGGTCGAGCGGGTCCAAAAAGGCGATAAACGAGCTTTTGACCTGCTGGTATTGAAATATCAGCACAAAATGATATCGGTGGTGGGTCGTTATATTCACGATTCCCACGAAGTTTACGATGTGGTGCAGGAAGCGTTTATCAAGGCCTATCGCGCTCTGGGCAACTTTCGTGGCGACAGTCAGTTTTACACCTGGCTCTACCGGATTGCAATCAACACCGCCAAGAATTATCTGGTGTCCCGGGGACGACGCCCGCCATCCACGGATGTGGATGTCGGCGATGCGGAGTTCTATGCCGGCAGCGATATGCTCAGGGATGTGGATACGCCGGAAAACAACCTGTTTCGCGATGAACTCAAGGCTGAGGTGGATGCGGCCATTCGCGAGTTGCCAGAAGACTTGCGCACGGCGGTCACCTTGAGAGAGCTGGAAGGCTTGAGTTATGAGGAGATTGCCGAGGTGATGAACTGCCCGGTGGGGACTGTGCGGTCGCGCATTTTTCGTGCCCGGGATGCGATTGACAAGCGCATAGGGCCCTTGTTGGACCAGCAGGACAGCTAGCCTTAGGTAGGGGGTGTCTGAACAGGTGCTGAATCAATGCCCATTTATTTACCCGATGGTGCTAAATTTGGTGGAAGACGTGTGAACTTTCTCAAGCTTTAAAAGTCTTAGGTTACGCAATTGGTTTATACCGTCCCAATCGAACACGATACAGGATTTAAGAGTCAACATGGCAGAAGAGTCTAAGCTACAGCCGTCAGGCATGAATGAGTCCATTTCGGCCCTGGTCGATGGGGAAGTGTCTGAGATGGAGCTGCATCGCATCCTTAAAGCCAGCGAGTCGGATGACAGTGTCAGGCAGGCGTGGGGTCGCTATCAGTTGATTGCTGCTGTGATGCGCAACGATGCTCCGACAGCACCCTCTATTGATTTGTCGGGAGCTATTCGTGATGCCTTGCAGTCGGAAGATCCTGTTGTGGTTGAGTCGGAGGTCAAGAAACCGGGATGGCTGCAGACTGTTTCCAAACTCGCTATTGCTGCCTCTGTGGCAGCTGTGATGGTGGTTACCACACAGATGGTAGGGCTGAACGGCAATAACGGCGCTCAACAGCCTGAAGTCGCTGCGGATCAGGGCGACACTCCAGTGAGGGGCTCGGCAGACCTGTTAACCCCTAATCCAGCGCTGCCGGCCGGTTTTCGTGCGCCGTCGTTAAGTGCTCGCACGGTCAGTAGCCATCCGCCGCGCTTGCCGGTGCAAGAAGCCCAGCCTCACTACTACCCAGTGGTGACAAAAGCCCAGTCGGCCGTGTCGGCTCAGGCGCCATCACCGGAAGTTCAGGAGTACCTGCAGCGAGTGATGGAAATTCACGCCGACCACGCCTCCTTGAACAGCAGTCACGGTATGATGCCTTATGCCAGGGTTCCCGCCGAGAGGGAATGATTTTTGATCAGGCAGTGCGGCCTTAGCTCGAGAGCTCGAGGTCGGTTACCTGAAATGCCATATTGCTGGAGCCCCTGTCGCACGCTGTCTTGCCGAGACTGGGCTCCTGGGTCCTTTGCACCAGGCTTGTATCTGAGGTAACTTTCAGGATATCGAGCCTGTTCCTTGTCTGTATCTGGTACACTGTCGAGTCATTGTGGCCCGTGTTTTAACCTTAGTGCCGAATCTCCGTATCTTAACTTCCGTATCTTAACTACAGTGTCCAAACCAGAGTGAAATCTGTGCCATCCAAACAAATGACCAGCCCTGTTTTTTTTCCTGAAACCCCTGGGCCAGCGTTGTCGCTGGGACGTAAGGGGCTGTGGTTTACCGTCTGGCTGGTGCTCAGCCTTGTTATCGATGTGGCTGCGGTACAGGCTAAGGAGCCCCAGCAATCGGTTCAGACACTGCTGGGTAAAATGTCCCAAGCCCTACGCGAACGCGACTATCGTGGCTTGTTTACCTACGAATTCGGCGGGGCATTGCAAACATTGCGGGTCACTCATCGGGTGGTGGATGGCAATGAGTATGAGCATCTGGAATACCTGAATGGACCGTCGAGACGCATTGAGCGTTCCGGTCGCAATATCGAGTGCCTGTCTCCGGCCGATCAAGTGTTGCGTGGCGTGATGCCCGTCCTGCAGGGGGATTATCACGGGTTGGCGCAACACTACCGTTTTTTTATGCAGGACGACGAGCGAATCGCCGGTCGACCGGTGTCGGTTCTGCAGATCATGCCCCGCGATGAATACCGCTACGGCTACAGCTTATCCATTGATAAGCAAACCTTCCTGCCTCTGGCGGCGATGACCGTCAGTACAAACCGCAAGGTGCTCGAGCGTTTACAGTTTGCCGATCTCGAGCTTGAGCCCAGTGACGAGTGGGTCAGCGTTGTGGGAGCGGCTGAGGTGAGTCGCAGTCATTGGGGGGACTGTGAGCAGCGCAATGAAACACTCAATTGGCAGGTGGGTTGGGTGCCCAGCGGGTTTGTCGCGGCGAGCAGTTACCGTCAGGCTGAGGTGGGTGAAAGTCGAGTATATACCGATGGGCTGTCGGTTTTTTCGGTGTTCCTGCGCCCAATGGGCAAGGAAGTGGCAGCCCAGGGGCGTGCCCAGCGGGGGGCGACGGTGGCTTATATGCAACAGTTGCAGCTCAACGAAGAGCCTTATACGGTGACTGTCGTGGGTGAAATTCCGGCTCGTACCGCCCAGCGTATCGCCGCATCGCTGCGCTTGGAATCCAATGCTGGTGGCTGATGGTGGCCTGGTCAGAGCAGAAGGGTGATGCGTGATTACTGAGACGGGGCGAATAGTCGCCATAGACCCGGATTGCCTGTGGGTGGAAACCATACAGCGTTCCACCTGTGAGTCCTGTGCTGCCGAAAAAGGCTGTGGCCAGAGCATGGTGGCTAAATGGGGTGGGCCCACCAGTTTTATTCGGGTGTTACTGGAGGGGCGAGATCCCTCCAGTTACCGTTTGTACGACAGTGTCACAGTGGGTATCCCTGAGGAAGTGATTGCCCGGGGCTCCATGTTGGTTTATCTGACGCCCCTGCTCGGCTTGCTGGCAGGTGTGTTACTGGCCGAGTGGCTGGCAGGCGGCGAGGGCGTTGTGATGTCGCTGGCAGCTCTCGGCTTTGTGCTCGGCGCAGGCTTGGTGCGCTGGCACAGCCATCGCTACCGCAATGACCGCCGTGTTCAGCCAGTGTTGTTGGATGGTGAGGAGGCGATCTCCTGGGCTTCGGCGGACGCTTCAGCGGTTATGCCGAGGTCAACCCGCTGAGTGCCACTGCCTGGGTGCAGGGCAGCGTGACGGCCTTCAGGTGAAAAATATGTTCAATCTGGTGATGAGGAACTGATCAAGAATGAAGCTTTTGAAGTATTGTGTCCCGATGGTGCTGTTGGCAGTGAGTTTTGCTGCCCAGGCCCGCAACGGATTGCCTGATTTTACCGATCTGATTGAAGAGACTTCACCGGCGGTGGTGAAAATAAACACGGTGGAAAAGGTTAAGCGTCGCAGCCAGTTGCAGTTGCCTCAGGGGCGCCAGGATATTCCCGATATCTTTCGGCACCTGTTTGAACCCCAGCAGAGACCGGAGCGCAATGTTCAGTCCATGGGGTCTGGTTTTATCGTGTCCGAGGACGGTTATATCCTGACCAATAACCATGTGGTTGAAGATGCCGATGAAATCCAGGTGCGCCTTATTGACCGACGTGAGTATTCTGCCAGGGTCATTGGTATGGACGAGCGCTCTGATCTGGCGTTGTTAAAAATCGATGCCGACGGGTTGCCGACCCTGAAGTTCGCCCGCGATGACGAGTTGAAAGTGGGTGAGTGGGTAGTGGCCATTGGCTCGCCGTTTGGCCTGGAGTTCTCCGCCAGCGCTGGCATAGTCAGCGCTATTGGTCGGAGCATACCCAGTGAACGCAACGAAAATTATGTGCCCTTTATTCAGACCGATGTCGCCATTAATCCTGGTAACTCCGGTGGCCCTCTGTTCAATATGGACGGAGAGGTGGTGGGGATCAACTCCCAGATTTATACCCGCTCCGGCGGTTCCATCGGGCTGTCCTTTGCCATTCCAGTGAGCGTGGCCCGGGTAGTGGTTGATCAGTTGAAGGAAAAGGGCCGGGTTGATCGGGGTTGGCTGGGCGTGGTGATCCAGGAGGTGGATAGAGATCTGGCGGCGTCGTTTGGCCTGGATAAGCCCATGGGGGCCCTGGTGGCGCAGCTGGAACCCACCGGTCCGGCAGCGAAGGCCGGCTTGCAGGTGGGGGATGTGATCACCCGTTTTGGCCGCTCCCGCATTATGACTTCGGGCGATTTGCCCCATGCGGTAGGTGCCACGACCCCCGGCGACACGGTGGATGTCACCGTGATTCGGGAAAGCAAGAAAACGGTAATTCCGGTGCAGGTTGGCACTTTGGGTGGAGAGGTGGCCGAGGCCAGCGCCGGCGAAGAGCTGCAGCAGGGCGGTCGATTGGGGCTGTTGGTAGAGCCCCTTGATGAGCAGTTGATCCAGGAGTGGCAGTTGCAGGGCGGGGTCATGGTCCGCAATGTGGCGCGCGACATGCCCGGCGCGAAAGCGGGGCTACGGCCGGGGGATGTGATTGTCCAGTTGGGTTTCAACGCCGTCAACAGCCTGGAAGAGTACGAAAACGTGGTGCGGGAATTACCAGCCAACAGCCTCCTGCCGATTCGGTTTTACCGTCAGGGGCGGGCCTTATTCCGCACCATTTCCATTCCGGAATAAGTGGGTTGTTTTGGGGTGCCCTCATGGCGCCCCATGCGTAAATACGGTAGACTTCCCAGCCTTTTTAGCGGGCCGGGAGCTGCTTGTTGACTCCCGTTTGCCAACTGTCCTGCGCGCCTATTTCAAAAAGGTGACATGACACTTACTTTATGGGTAGTTGTACAGACTGTGACCGATCTTAGCCATATTCGAAATTTCTCCATCATCGCACATATTGACCACGGTAAATCCACCATTGCTGACAGGTTCATCCAGATTTGTGGTGGCTTGTCTGAGCGGGAAATGGCAGCCCAGGTGCTCGATTCCATGGATATCGAGCGCGAACGGGGGATTACCATCAAGGCCCAGAGCGTTACTCTCGACTACCATGCCCGCGATGGTAAAACCTATCAGCTCAACTTTATTGATACCCCGGGGCATGTGGACTTTTCCTATGAGGTGTCACGCTCCCTGTCTGCCTGTGAGGGCGCCCTGTTAGTGGTGGATGCGGCGCAAGGAGTGGAAGCCCAGTCTGTGGCCAACTGCTACACGGCAATCGAGCAGGGACTGGAGGTGATTCCTGTCCTGAATAAGATCGATTTGCCCCAGGCCGAGCCGGACCGTGTGGCACAGGAAATTGAAGAAATTATTGGCATTGATGCCACCGAGGCGGTGCAGTGCAGTGCCAAGTCTGGTATTGGTGTGGAAGACGTGCTCGAAGAATTGGTTCGTCTGGTGCCGCCGCCTGTTGGTGATGTGAATGCGCCACTGCAGGCTTTGATCATCGACTCCTGGTTTGATAATTACCTCGGCGTTGTCTCGCTGGTGCGGGTCAAGCAGGGCACTCTCAAAGTCAAAGACAAGATTGTCACCAAATCCATTGGTCGCTCCCATGTGGTCGACAGCATTGGTGTGTTCACGCCCAAGCGCAAGGAAACTGGTGTACTGCGAGCGGGCGAGGTGGGCTTTGTCGTGGCTGGCGTGAAAGATATTCACGGTGCCCCGGTGGGAGATACCCTGACTCATGTGACCACTCAGGACGTGGAAGCGGTGCCGGGATTCCAGAAGGTCAAGCCTCAAGTCTACGCCGGTCTGTTCCCGGTCAGTTCTGATGACTATGAAGCCTTCCGTGAGGCATTGCAGAAACTGACGCTGAACGATGCGTCACTGTTTTTCGAGCCGGAAAGTTCCGATGCACTCGGTTTTGGTTTCCGCTGCGGCTTCCTGGGAATGCTGCACATGGAAATCATTCAGGAGCGACTGGAGCGTGAATACGATCTGGATTTGATCACCACCGCACCCACGGTGGTGTATGAGGTGCTGAAGACCGATGGCGAGGTCATCTACGTCGATAACCCGTCCAAGCTGCCGGATCCGGCCTTGATCGACGAGATGCGCGAACCCATTGTGCAGGCCAACATACTGGTGCCGCAGGAGCATTTGGGGGCGGTTATCACCCTGTGTATCGAAAAACGCGGCGTGCAGAAAGACATGCAGTACATGGGGTCGCAGGTATCCGTGACCTATGAATTGCCCATGAACGAGGTGGTGTTGGACTTCTTTGATCGCCTGAAATCGGTCAGCCGCGGTTTTGCGTCACTGGATTACAGCTTTGATCGCTTTGAGGCTTCCCGCCTGGTGCGCCTGGACGTGTTGATCAATGGCGAGAAAGTGGATGCGCTGGCGTTGATTGTGCATCGCGATAACGCCCAGTATAAGGGGCGGGCCCTGGCCGACAAGATGAAAGAGCTGATCCCCCGGCAGATGTTTGATGTGGCCATCCAGGCGGCTATCGGCGGTCAAATTGTTGCCCGAACCACCGTCAAGGCGCTGCGCAAGAACGTCACCGCCAAGTGTTATGGTGGCGATGTGTCGCGCAAGAAAAAGCTGCTGCAGAAACAGAAAGAAGGTAAGAAGCGCATGAAGCAGGTGGGCCGTGTGGAGATTCCACAAGAGGCGTTCCTGGCGGTACTGAAGGTGGACGAATAACGGCCATCGCAGGCAGGCCCTCGACCGGTGAGCGAGGGCCTAAGTTGTCGGTGGTAAACACCAACCATTCAATTCTCAATAAAAACTGATAGATCTATATGGACATTAATTTTCCCCTGGTGTTGGTGTTGCTGGTGTTCGGCAGCGGAATTATCTGGTTATTGGATGCCCTGTTGTGGGCCCCCAAGCGTCGTGCTGCGGTGACAGCGGTTGATCAACAGTTTGCCGGTGCCGAACTGGACAGCGCTCGACAGCAGGATGTGTACGCCCAGGCGAAGGCGGCAGCCAGCAAAGAACCCCTCTTGGTCGAATACGCCAAATCCTTTTTTCCAGTGCTGTTTGTGGTTTTTGTCCTGCGTTCTTTTCTGGTGGAGCCGTTCCAGATTCCCTCCGGTTCAATGATTCCCACCCTGAAAGTCGGCGACTTTATTCTGGTGAATAAGTTTACCTATGGCATTCGCTTGCCGGTTGTCCGCACCAAGGTCGTGGACATGAATGAACCGGAGCGAGGCGACGTGATGGTGTTTTTTCCTCCTCACCGGCCGGATACCTACTTTATTAAGCGGGTGGTCGGCTTGCCTGGCGATGAAATTCGTTACATAAACAACGTGCTCTACGTCAATGGCGAGAAGCAGCCACAGCAATTGGTGGCGGCTTTACCTCCCGGCCGGCCTGAGTTTCAGTTGATGAAGGAAAACCTGGGTGGGGTTGAGCACGATATGCGCAAGCATGTAGTGCCGGGGCCGCTGAGTCGCCAGGGGGAGTGGGTTGTGCCTGAAGGGCATTATTTTATGATGGGTGATAACCGCGACGACAGTTCCGACAGCCGTGCCTGGGGGCCTGTGTCTGAAGAGGCAATTGTCGGCAAGGCGTTTGCGGTCTGGATGCACTGGGATTCCCTGTTCAGCCTGCCCAGTTTCAGTCGTGTCGGCTCGATTCAATAGTTGCGGTAGGCTGGCTGAATAGGGCTGGCGGCGTAAAAAGTTAACTTGTTCCAGCGGTCAGTCGGACGTTTATTCATAATAGTGTTTGTTAGATAGAGCTTTTTATAATAATTTCTTTGTTTCAACCAAAGATGACAACTCTTTTATTTCGGTATCCATTGGGGGAATACAATCCGTGAAATTAGCACACACACAAAAAGGCATGTCCAGCATCGGCTGGTTACTGGTGTTGTTGGTCCTCGGTTTTACACTCTTATGCCTGTTTCGCATGGTGCCCGCATATGTGGACGATCGCTTCATTCAGGAAGCGTTAAAGAGCCTGACTGAAGATGTCAACAAAGTCGACGAGATGTCCAATGAGGAGATTCGCAAAAAGGTTGGTCATTTCTTCGTTATGAACAATATCCGCAGCCAATCGCCTAAAATTATTGAAATCGAGCGCACTCGTGATGCGGTACTGGTGTCGGCCAATTACGAAGTCCGTGTGCCCATTATCTACAATGTGGATGTGGTGATGACATTTAACAATGTGTGGGATAGTCAGCATCCGCTGGATTGCTGTAAATCTCGAAACTTATCGTCTGGCGGCGGTGATTGATGCTCTTCTGGTTTGTTACCCCAAGGTGTGAATTATTTTGTGACTAGTATTTCCCGGCAGCGATTGCTGCACCGACTAGGATATGATTTTCAGGATGAAAAGCTGTTTGACCTTGCCCTGACCCACCGCAGCTGCGGAGCTCAGAACAACGAACGGCTGGAGTTTTTGGGGGATTCCATACTCAATTTCGCTGTTGGTGAGGCCTTGTTTGAACGATTTCCCGAAGCCAGGGAAGGGCAGTTGAGCCGTCTGCGGGCGCAGATGGTCAAGGGCGAGACCCTGGCTGAAATTGCCCGTGAATTTGATCTGGGTCCCTGCCTTAACCTGGGCGAGGGGGAGATGAAAAGCGGTGGTTTTCGTCGCGATTCGATTTTGGCCGATGCCGTCGAGGCGATCATAGGGGCTATCTACCTTGATCGGGGTATGGATGCGGCCAGAGAGCGTATTCGTGTATGGTACGGCAGTCGCATACAGGCGTTGCAATTGGAAACCAACCGCAAGGACCCCAAAACCGAGTTGCAGGAATACCTGCAGGCAAGAAAGGTGTCGTTGCCCGAGTACAAGGTTGTGGACGTCGGTGGAGAAGCCCATGCCCAACAGTTTACCGTGGAATGCCATTCCTCCCTGTTGTCTGAACCGACAGTAGCTACCGCCAGCAGTCGCCGGGGCGCGGAGAAGAAGGCAGCAGCCGCAGCGTTACACCAGCTGCTTGGAGGTGGTCAATGAGCAGTGTTCGCGACGGGGTGTCACGCTGTGGTTATGTGGCGATTGTAGGTCGCCCCAATGTAGGCAAATCAACGCTGCTGAACCACATTCTCAAGCAAAAGATCAGCATTACTTCCCGCAAGCCGCAAACGACCCGGCACAACATGCTGGGTATCAAGACGGAAGGTTCCATTCAGGCAATCTATGTGGACACGCCGGGACTGCACCTTGAGCATGCCAAGGCCATTAACCGCTACATGAACAAGGCCGCGACTACGGCTTTGCGAGACGTGGATGTGGTGGTGTTTATTGTCGACCGCCTGGCCTGGACCGACGAAGACGAGATGGTGGTCAAGCGACTGCAGAACCTTGAATGCCCGATCATCCTGGCCATCAATAAGGTGGACAAGCTGGAGGATAAATCGGTACTGCTGCCACATCTGGACGCGCTGGCCAAGAAACTCAATGTGGCGGAAATTGTGCCCATTTCCGCCCTGCGGGAGACCAATTTGGACCGTCTGGAAGAAGAGGTGGAAAAGCGACTGCCGGAGGCGATGCATTTCTTCCCGGAAGATCAGATTACGGATCGCAGCTCCCGCTTTCTCGCTGCCGAAATTGTTCGTGAGAAAATTACCCGCCAGCTGGGGGACGAGCTTCCCTACCAGATGACCGTCGAAATCGAAGAGTTTTCCCACGATGGCAAGACCATTCACATTGGTGCCCTGATCCTGGTTGAGCGGGATGGTCAGAAGCGCATCCTGATTGGTGATAAAGGCGCGAAGATTAAACAAATCGGGCGCGAAGCGCGTCTGGATATGGAAACCCTGTTTGACTGTAAGGTGATGCTCAAAACCTGGGTTAAAGTAAAATCTGGCTGGTCAGACGATGAGCGAGCACTGCGCAGCCTGGGCTACGATGATATCTGATGCGAGTCGAGCTGCAGCCGGGATTTGTGCTTCACAGTCGACCATTTCGCGACAGCAGTCTTATTCTTGATTGTTTCACCCGGGATTATGGTCGCCTGTCCCTGGTGGCCAAAGGCGCCCGTTCGGCAAAATCCCGCCAGCGACAACTATGCCAACCGTTTATGGCCCTGTTGCTGTCCTGGCAGGGCAAATCGAACCTGAAAACCCTGATTCAACTGGAGAGTTGCGAGCTGCCTTTGCGACTGACAGGTAATCACCTGTTCAGTGGCTTCTACCTTAATGAATTGCTGATTCGACTGTTGCCGGAGCAGGACAGCTGCCCGGAGATTTTTGATCGCTATCGGCAGACCCTGCAGTCCCTGGCGCAACAGGAAGATTTGGAACCGGTGTTGCGAAAGTTTGAATTTGGTCTGCTGGAGGAGCTGGGGTACCGCATCAATTTGTACCGCGATGCGGATGGGATTGAGCTGGATGCGCAACAGAACTACCGCTGGCAACCTGAACACGGCTGGCTGGCGCTGTCAGGGGAGATGGGGGCGGCGCAGGGCTGCCGTGACGGTTTCCCCGGTGAGGCGCTGTTGGCCATGGCGATGGAAGACTATCGCGCGGCGGAAACCCGACGAGTGGCCAAGCAACTCTCACGTATGATGTATCAGCCCCTGTTGGGCAATCGGCCACTGGAAAGCCGAAAGCTGTTTCAAAAGTAAATCGCTCAGAGGAAGGTTAGCAATGATTGTTGGATTGGGGACGGATGTGGTGGCTCTGGCCCGCATAGCTAGTGCCCTGGAGCGTCAGGGAGATGCCTTTGCTCGTCGCATTCTGGCTGAACAGGAATGGCGTGATTTCTGCGACAGCAAGCGCAAAACAGCCTTTCTGGCAAAGCGTTTCTGTATCAAAGAGGCCGCTGCCAAGGCCCTGGGAACCGGCATCGGGCGCGGTGTATCCTGGCAACACATGTGGGTGGAACACAATGAAGACGGGGCTCCTCGCTTGTGTTTTGACGCCGGAGCATTACAGCGTCTGCACTCCCTGGGCGGGGAGCGGATTCATGTCAGTGTGTCCGATGAGCAGGACTACGCCACTGCCACTGTGGTTTTGGAGTAAATCACGAGTCGTCCAGGTTGAGCCCTGAAAAATAGCGATCATTTCTAACCCGGCTCAGTTACTGGACTCCACTCGATTGCGGCCGTGTTTCTTGGCTTTGTACAGGGCCGCATCGGCTCGATCAAACAGTGATTGGTTGCAGTCGTCACGATCCAGGCTGCTGATACCGATGCTGACGGTGGTTTTCAAGGTATTTCCCCGGTTCACAAAGGACTTGTTTTCAATAAACTGACGAATACGCTGGGCGATGATCATGGCGCCCTCGGCAGGTGTGTTGGTCAGGAGTACGACAAACTCCTCGCCGCCATAGCGGAAAATCATGTCTGAACCGCGAATTACTGAAGTGATGCTGGAGGTGACAGCCTGCAGCACCTGATCGCCACAGGCGTGACCGTAGTTGTCATTGATGCGTTTGAAGTGATCAATATCTATGGCCAATAAAGACAGGGGTTGCTGCTGGCGTTCGGCAATCAGCAGCTCGCGTTGTAACGAGCGCTCCAGGGCGATGCGATTGCCCACCTGTGTTAGGGGGTCGATCAGGGCGGATTGCAGGGCGTTGCGATATTGCAGGGCATTGCGCAGTGGACAGATCAGCAGCCCCATCAGGCTCTCCAGCAGCGCCATGTCACCATTGCTGAAGCGCTTGCTGCGACTGAAGACCAGTTCACCGAGATCGTCGTCGGTGGTTTTCAGGCGGTAGCTGACTTTATGACTGGCTTCACGGCCCACAAGCAGCTCACAGGCTGAAGCCTGATTGTGATAGCGCAATCCCTGCAGTGGTAGCAGGGATTGTAAATGCTGACAAAACAGCGTCAGGATACGCTCGGGATCGAGACTGGTTTGCAGACTCTGGAGCATAAGCATGCGCAACTCCACCAGATCCGATTGCTGGACCGGAAAGTGGCTGCTCAGGGGCAGTTCCTTGACGCTGGCTGAACGATGATTGCCGATATTGTTAGGCATAATGAAATCCTGGTTTCACTCTGACTACGCGAGATTGCCCGGCCTGAACTTGGCAGGGAGACTATAGTTTCTGTGAATTAGCGAAAACCGTGCCATAATCCGATAAGTTTAATATTTCTATAAATATCAATGAGTTAATGGTTGATGAGGGAGCAGAGTTGGGCGAGAGTCGATTTGTTGTCGTTGAGAGCGGCAATCCGGAAGGCAGTTTCTTGCCGCCGACAAGACTTTGACGGTGTCGTTCTATGATCTTTCCAGCGTTACTTGCGCCAGGGTTTTGGGGGCCGGCCATGTTGCTGTCGGCCGTGGCACTGCTGGTCAGTCTCTGGTGGCTGCCCTGGCAAGCTCTGCGGGTCAGGCCCCTGCGCCAGCATATGGTGTGGGCGGCGAGCCTGGCGGTTGGGTTGTTTTGGCAGCTGCAGGTGGAGGTTCGGGAGCTGCTGGCCCTGCACCCGCTGTTGATGATGTTGCTGGTGATGGTGTTCGGCTGCCCCCTGGCGTTGTGGGTAGGTGCCCTGGGGCTGTGTGTTGGCCAATTGATGCAGTTGGCTTTGCCGTTGGGCCACCTACAGCCAATCAGTAATCTGGCCGTCCAGTATTTCCTGAATGTGCTGGTTCCAGGCTTAACGGCTGTGGCAATACTGAAGTTGATTGAGCGGCTGCCAATACGCAATCTGTTTGTCTATATACTGGGTGGCGGCTTTATCGGTGCCATGGTAACCGTGCAGGCCATGGCTGCCGCCAGCTGGTTGTACGTGCGCTTGTTCGGGCCGGAGCCGCTGTTGGTGATCGTCTCTGACCACTATTACCTGACGTTGCTGATGATGTTTCCGGAGGGTTTTATCAATGGCGCGGTGGTGTCCACACTGACCGTACTGGCACCGGAACTGGTGAAAACCTACGATGACCACCGTTACCTGGATGACAATTAGCAACTGGGATGACAGTTAAAAGTCGGCCGTCTCCGGCAGGTTGATCTCGATGGTCAGTCCCCTCACCGGATTGTTGCGGGCGACCACGCTGCCGCCGTGATGGAGTACCGTACGTTTGGCAATCGCCAGTCCGAGACCGTAACCGCCACTCTTCCTATCGCGGGCTTCATCGGTGCGAAAAAAGGGTTCAAAGATATCGTCGAGATGTTCTTCCGCCACACCGGGACCGCAGTCGCTGACGGTAATGCGCGCTTTGTGATCCTGGGCCCGCTGCAGATTAATGGTGACGCTGGTATTGGGGGCGGTGTAGCGAATGGCATTGCGGACAATGTTGTCGAAAACCCCCACCAGGGTGCTGCCACGGGTTTGCACCAGCACTTCCGGCAGATGGTTGCCAACCTTCAATGCAATGCCGTTCTGACGGGCTTCATCCCGGCAGTTGTCCACTGCAGTGGTCACCAGGCTGGTTAACTCCACTACATCGTTCAGTTCCCAGGCGCCTTGCTCTGTTACCGGTAGCGACAGGATTTCGGAAATCACGCCGTTGAGGTAGTCCGCAGCGTCCTTGATGCGTTCCAGTTCGCCGGTGATTTCACTGTTGGCGCGCTGTTGGGCAATGGCCAGCGCCACCTGCAGACGTGCCAGGGGGGAGCGCAGCTCGTGGGAGACGTCCTTAATCAAACGCTTTTGTTCCAGCATGCTTTTTTGCAGTTTGACCACCATATTGTCAAACGCTTGCGCCAGTTCCGCCATTTCCCCCGGCCGGTTGCAAAACTCCTCTCCGATACGCACGTTCCAGTCACCCTTGGCAATTTTTTGGGTGGCCTGCTTGAAGGTTTGCAGGTCGCGGGTGATGAAACGGGCCATGTAGTAGCAGGCGGCACCGCTGATCAAAATGTCCAACAGCAGCACCGACCAGAAGTTGTGCAAAAACAGGCGCCAGCCCAGCATCGGGCTGGGGTCCGCGGTCACGATCAGACGTAATTGATGGCCATCAATTAACCCCACCTGACGGCCATAAAACTGGGTTTCTCCGAGTTTTTTACGGAAAAAGGGCGCTGTGCCGGTCAACTTGGCGCCAAATTCCTGAACGTCAGCTGGGATCCCCCGCTCAAGAATGTCGTCGCCATTGTCATTGATCAGGTACACGTGGTTCATCGCCCAGGCGGGCATTTCTGCGACGCCCTCCTGTACCCGGTCATAGCTGCTGTTGATGACGTTGCGCACGACTTCGCGCAACAGGCGCCCACCAGGGCCGGTGTAGAGTTCCTGTTCCTGGCTCGACAGGTGCTTGTCCGGTCCGAGATCGAAAAAGTGGGTAATGATGCTGGAGCCCAGCAGCATGGCGATCATGACCAGCCAGAAACCAAGAAAAATCTTGATGTACAGACGTCCGACAGCGAGGGGCTTGAGTTTCATAAAGGGTTGAAAAATCCCGACTTATTGGCGCGTAAGCATGTAGCCGGCACCGCGGATATTAATGATGAGTTCTTTGCTGGCTCCCAGTGCCGCCAGTTTCTTGCGAATATTACTGACGTGGACATCAATGCTGCGATCATAGGGAGTGAGTTTGCGGTTGAGGGCCTTCTCGGTCAGAACCTCTTTGCTGATGACATCACCGGCAGAGCGCATCAACAGTTCCAGCACGGTAAACTCGGCACCCGTCAGGGTGACAGGGGTTTCCTGATAAAAGGCGGCGTGGCTCTTGACCTGAATAAAAAGGTCGTCGACACGGATTTCATCAGCCATCGGTGATTCATTGTCGTTGTCGCTCACCCGACGCAGGATGGCGCGAATGCGGGCCACCAGTTCGCGGGGATTGCAGGGCTTGGAAAGGTAGTCATCAGAACCCATTTCCAGGCCGACGATACGATCCACGGTTTCCCCTTTAGCGGTCAACATCAACACCGGTGTGCGCTTGCTGTCGCGAATTTTACGCAGGGCGTCGAGACCGTTCATGATCGGCATCATGACATCCAGCACAATTGCATCAAAATCCTGGGCAAGCGCCTGTTTGACACCTTCTTCACCGTTGTGAGCGAGGGAAACCTCAAACCCTTCCGTTTCCAGGTACTCTTTTAGCAACAGGCACAATTCCTGGTCGTCATCGACTAGTAGCAGCTTACTCATGATCGGGTCGTTGAACCTCGTTGGTTATTAGCGCGTATTTATGTGTCAGAGTTTGCATGAGCGAGACGGGCCTGTCACGACCTTAGTGAAAGGCAATAACCCTTCTTAACGTAAACCTCTGCTGGAGCCCATCTGTCAACTTGCCCAGCCCGAAAGCGCGGGGGCTTTTGTTGCTTCGTATAAAGAATACTGGGAAAATCCTATTCCCGTTTTCAGCAACTTTAAACCGAGGCAAATCTGTGGCAGTAATTGGCCTGTTTTTCGGCAGTGATGAGGGCAATACCGAAAGTGTTGCTCAGCGTATACAGCAGCGATTGGGTGAGGAGCTAGTGGATGTTCACGACATCGCCGACATCACCCAGTTGGAGTTTGCCGAATACGACAAAATCTTGCTGGGCATCCCCACTTGGGACTTTGGCCAGATCCAGTCGGACTGGGAAGAATTTTGGGAAGATGTCAGCGAGATTGATTTCACCGGCAAAACTGTGGCCCTGTTTGGCCTGGGTGACCAGTTTGGTTATGGCGACTATTTTCTCGACGCCATGGGCATGCTGCACGATGTGATTGTAGAGCAGGGCGCAGCCATTGTCGGTCACTGGCCGGTAGAAGGTTACGAGTTCGACGCGTCAAAAGCGCTGACCCCTGATGGCAAGTACTTTGTCGGACTGGCCATCGACGAAGATCAGCAGGAGGAATTAACCGCCCAGCGCCTGAACGCCTGGTGTGAACAGGTTGTGCGGGAATTTGGACTGGATATCGAGGTCGAATCCCTCGATGACTGATAAGCTTTGCTGCAGCTACCCGCTGCAGTAAGCGGGGCTGCAGTCAGGGAGCTTCGGCCACAAACACAGCCCGCACGGGAGCCGGATGACCCTCTGCGGTCAGCATGGGATTATCAGGATCCAGAAACTCCGGCAGTGAATGAAACCGCATCCAGTCCGTGGAGCGCTGTTCCTCAGTGGAGGTGCGGTTTATGTCCACCACTCTGGGGTTGCGGAAGCCGCACTTGCGCAACCATGACACCAGGGTATCGCAACTGGGTAAAAACCAGACGTTGTTCATCTTGGCGTAACGTCCCTCCGGCACCAGCACCTCTCCCAATTTGCCTTCAATCACGAGGGTTTCCAGCACCAGTTGGCCGCCGGGCTTGAGGGTGGCACGCAGCTCGCGTAAATGATCCATGGGCGAGCGACGATGGTAGAGCACGCCCATGGAAAAGGTGGTGTCGAACGCCTGCAGCTCATCGGGCAGGGCTTCGATGCCGACCGGCAGCAGGTCCACCGGCACCTGACCGATAAAGTGCTTAAGCATATGGAACTGCACCACAAAGCGAGGTGAGGGGTCGATGCCGATTACCTGCCGGGCTCCAGCGCCGTAAGTGCGCCAGCAGTGATAGCCGTTGCCGCAGCCCACATCCAATACTGTGCGGTTTTGCAAGGGCGCCAGATGGGGCAAGACCCGATCCCACTTCCAGTCAGATCGCCATTCCGTATCAATGTCGGTGCCGTGAATTCGAAACGGACCCTTGCGCCAGGGTATCAGTGCCGCCAGTGCCGCGCGAACTTGCTCCGTCAGGTCCGCCGGCAGCGCCGTCGAGGAGCCGAGTTCCACCGCCGTTTGCAACTCAACCTGATCGGTTTGAAGGTCTGGCAGTTGTTCCAGGGCATTGAGCCAGGCAGGCAGATCACCAAATCGCTGGCTGCTGAGGCCCTGTTGTATTTGTTCGGGCAACTGCGCCAGCCAGGGTTCCAGGCGGGTGCCTTTAAAGCTCTGCAGCAGTGGGGTGTAATCAATACGATCGTGGATTTTCATGGGCAAGGGTCTGGCGAAAACTCCGGAACTGTCAGGGCAACGGCTGGCTGTCAGGCTCAATGGGATTTAATGGCAATCATGGAGGCGAAGTTGAAACACTGGAACCACACGTCGCAACTCTGAAAGCCGACTTCTTTCAGGCGCTGGCGATGGCAGTCCAGGGTCTCGGGAATTAGGACGTTTTCCAGGGCTGTGCGCTTTTGGGCAATTTCCAGATCACTGTAGCCATTGGCGCGTTTGAAGTTGTGATGCAGGTCGATCATCAGCTGGTCGTGCTGCTGGTCGCCAAAGGTCACTTTTTCAGACAGGATCAGTACACCGCCAGGATTCAGGCCCTGGTATATCTGACTCAAAATGGCGTGTCGCTGTTTCGGGGCAATGAACTGCAGGGTGAAGTTCAGCACCACCACCGAGGCGCGTTGAATCGGAACGCTCTGCAGATTGTCACATACCAGCTCCACCGGCACTTCACCACAGTCGGCGTCAATCACGGCCTGACAGCGCTTGATCATGGCTTCTGAATTGTCCACCCCGATAATCCGGCAATCGGCCGCCTGAATACGATGGCGCATGGCCAGACTGGCGGCCCCCAGGGAGCAGCCGAGGTCGTAACAGTGGCTGTTGGCGGTGGCGTAGCGCTCTGCCAGGGTGCCTATCATGCTGATGATGGTGGTGTAGCCGGGCACTGAGCGCTTGATCATGTCGGGAAAGACATTGACCACGGTTTGATCAAAGCTGAATCCCGCCACTTGGCCGAGTGGGTTGGCGTATATGGTATCGGGGGAGTGGGTATTGTGACTGGACATGCCGGTGAACCGCGTAAAGAGCGCAATTTTATCTTGCCGCAGGGGTACCGACAACCATCGCCGTGCTTCGTTAATGCATACATGCCTCAAGAGTATATTGCTAATAAGGTTGAGAAGCATTAACATTTGCATATGAGCGTATGGGTAATGGATCAAACCGCCGGAGACGAAGGGATTTGGCGCGAAAAATTCTTGTGGGCAGCGATTGGGATTTCACTGGTCGCTCATTTGTTGTGGGCGCTTGTCTGGCAGCAAGACGATGTTGTTGAGTTTTCCCTGACCAGCAGTCAACAGCAAGTGGTGTCAGTGTCCTTTTCCCAGGCTCGCCCCCCCCAGGCAGTCCGGCCGATAGATCGAGAGCATCCGCCAGTTGTTGAAGAAGAGGCTCAGCCAATTATCAAACACGAGCTTCAGCCAATAGTTAATCGACAGCCTGAGCCGGTAGTTAAAAAAGAATCTCAACCAGTTATTCATAAAGCACCTCAACCCGTTGAACCGCCAACAGTCAGGCGCGAAGAACAACAAAAGCCAACGCCTATTGACGAGCCGAAACCTGTCACTATGCAGGAGCCTGAGGTAACCCCACGCATTGCGGAACCGGCTGCTATCCGGGTTGTGCGGCAACCCAGTTTCCGAGCGGCACCGGTAGCACCGGTCTACCCAATGCTGGCGCTTAAGCGACGCTGGCAGGGGGAGGTGCTGATCCGGGCCCTGGTTGACCGTGCCGGACAGACACTTGAAGTGCATGTCAGGCGTTCTTCCGGTTATCCCTTACTGGATGAGTCGGCAGTAGCGGCGGTATCCAAATGGCAATTCGAAGCGTCTGCCGAAGATGGGGAGCCCGTCATCAGCTGGGTGGAAGTGCCGGTGAATTTTTCCATTAGTCAAAGATAACCATTTACTACAGAAAGCATAGCCATGTTAGAACATTACATTTTCACATCCGGACCGGTGATTTACCCCTTGTTGTTCTGTTCACTGCTGGCATTGGCGCTGGTGCTTGAGCGGCTGTTGGTATTGCTGTTTTATCCGGCGATGTTACCGGCGGCCGATGTACAGGCCTTCCAGGCTGGCACCCTGACTGAGGCTCCCGAGGCAAAAGGTGCACGTCAGGGATTGATACTGCTGGCGCGCTATCGTGGGCAGAACAAATCGCTGCGCGATGAGCTGTTGAGTACCTGGCTGGCCGAACAACAACAGGTGCTTCACGGCCGCATTCGTTGGCTGACCCTGGTAGGAACACTGGCCCCTCTGTTGGGGTTGTTGGGTACAGTGCTGGGTATTATCAGTATGTTTCAGGAGGTGGCTCATCAAGCCGGCCCGGTGACACCTGCGTTGTTGGCGGCCGGGATGTGGGAAGCCATGGCCACCACGGCCATGGGGCTGGTGATTGCCATTCCGGCGCTGGGCTGTGGTCAGGCGTTTGCCATCTGGGGGGATCATCGGCTGGAGAAAATCGGCAAGGTGCTCAACCAAAATTCGCTCTGGTTGGAGTTGCATCAAACACCGGTGTCGGACAGCGTCGAAGTGTCAACACCTCTCGCCAAGGTGCAGATCGCATGATCCAGCTTAAGACCTCTTCATCTGCCTCAGCGCAGGTATCTTTTCCCGATATGACGGCGCTGCTGGATGTGATTTTTATCCTGTTGGTGTTTTTGTTGTTGACGGCCAATGTGGTGCCGAAAGTACTGGATGTGGATTTGCCCGGGAAAGGGGTGGAAGAAACCCACAATTTGGAGATGGCTGAACCGGTCACCATTACGCTGTTTGCCGATGCCAATCAATGGGGCCTTAACGATGACCAATATCGTGACTGGAACCAGTTTGAAACCGCTTTACTGGCGGCGATCAATCAGGGGGAGTCGCCGCAAATAGTTATTGCCGGTGACAAGCGGGCGTCCCTGGAAAATGTATTGCGCATCTTTGCATGGTTGCAAGGCCACGATCTCCAGGCGGCCCAGGTCATGATGCAGTCTGAATAACCCTTTTCCACGTTATTTTGTTTTTGTTGTTCTCTTTTTGTTGTTCTCGGAGTAACCCATGATTCGTACCCTTGAAGAATTGATGTACCAGATGTCCGATTTTTTTATGGCGCCGGTATTGATTATTTTGGTGTTGATGTTCGGCTACAGCCTGTATGCGCTGGGTCGGTTTGCCGCTCAATGGTGGCAGCGGCGCCAACAGCGCAGCGGCTATCGCCAGGCTCTGCAGTTTCCATTGGGAGAGGCACCTCAGCAGCAGCTGCAGGGCTATCCGCTAGTGACACTGGCACAGCAGTTACCGACCATTACCAAAGACCAGTTGGATGTCGCTGCCCTGGAAGATATGGAGGGTGTGCGAACCGCCAGTCGACTGGCGCCCATGTTGGGATTGATCGCCACAATGGTCCCTATGGGACCGGCTCTGAAAAGCTTGGCCGACGGCAATGTACAGGGCATCAGTGAGAATCTGATTGTGGCTTTTTCGGCCGTGATCTTCGGTTTGGTGATTGCGTCAATCACCTTCTGGATTGCCAGTGTCAAACGTCGGTGGTTGGCCGCCGAGCTGGTGGCTCTGACGCCCCTGTTACAGGAAGGTCGCAAACCGGAAGTCGCTGTGATCAAAAAACAGGAGGCGCCTCGTGAGGTTGCTTGATGAGGATGAGGGCATCAACCCGGCATTGTCGGTAGTGAATCTGGTGGATGTATTTCTGGTGCTGGTGGCCGCGTTGTTGATTGCCATTGCCCAGAACCCGATGAACCCGTTTTTGGCCGAGGATGTAACCGTCATTAAAAATGCCGGCAAGCCCAATATGGAAATGATCATCAAGAAAGGTGAAACCATCGAGACCTATGAGTCCAGCGGAGAAATCGGATCTGGTGACGGGGTCAAGGCGGGGGTGGCGTACCGCATGGCCGATGGTTCCATCGTCTATGTGCCGGAAGGGGATTCTCAGTAATTTCCGGCTTAATCATTAACACAACAGCGCTGCTGGCAGTTCATTGCGAAATCATAAACAACAGCTCTAAGCGTTTAAGTTTGATAGCAACTTGGGATAAGTAATGCGTCTTTTAACACTAATATTGGGAATGTTCTTTGGGGGACTGGCCCTGCAGGTTGCTGCGGACGACAGCGAGACTTCCAGCAGCGACACCGTAAAAAAAATACTGTTTGTCAGTGCGGCCCACAGCAATAAGGCCAAGGTGAGTCTGCTGAAAGAAAGTCTGGCCGGTACGGGGCTGGAGATTGACCAGCAAGCGGAGCGCAGCCTCGGTGATCTGGGTAAGGCGGCAGCCCTGTTTCAGCGATACGACCTGGTGGTGTTGGACGGGGTATCCAAACGGGAATCGGACCAGACTTACGCCAAGTATATTCCTCTGGTGCAACAACTGGCCACTGAGCAGAAGATAGCGTTTGTGGCGATTAACTGGCTTGAGCAAGCTGACCTGATCCAGGGTGTTAGTGTTGAGCAGGCTCGAACGCTGCAGGCCTACTACGACAACGGCGGGGTGAAGAACATCGTCCGCATGGCTCAGTACCTGCGATATCGGGTGCTTGAGAATCGGCCCGATAAATCGGTTCAGGCGCCAATCATTTATCCGCAAATTGGTATTTACCATCCGCAAGCCAATCAGCTGGTGTTTGACTCGCTCGATGACTATCTGGCCTGGAAACAAGTCTCACCGGAGCAAGTATCTTCACAGAAGGTGGTGGGTGTGTTGCTGCAACGGGCCTTGATTGAATCGGCCCAAACTCAGGTGGTTGACTCTGCCATCGCTCAATTGGAAGACAAAGGTGCTTTGGTGGTGCCGTTTTTCTTTGAGCTCAGCCCCATGAGTTCAGACTACAGTCACTTGATCCGTCGAGATGACAAAACCTTTGTGGATGTGATCGTCAATTTCCGCAATATTCACTGGGCCAGCAAGCGCAAGGCCGAGTTCGAAAAGCTGGGTGTACCGGTGCTGCAGGGGCTCACGTATAGCACTGGTGACCAGCAGGCTTGGGAGGCCGACAGCCAGGGTATCAGCGCCAATATGACACCGTTTGTGCTGGTGTTGCCGGAAGCGGCCGGGGTGGTCGACCCGATGATTGTGGCGGCGGTGGATCAGGCAAGTGGTCGTGCCGAACCCATTGATTACCAGCTGGAACACTTCGTTAACAAGGCATTGAATTACGCCAGCCTGAAGCACAAACCCAATGCCGACAAGCGTATGACGGTGATGGTGTGGGGTAGCATTGATGTGGGGGCGTCGTTCCTCAATATCCCTGACACTCTGCGTTCCATCAGCACCCGATTGAACAATGAGGGATACTCGGTTGACCAGGTGAACAGTGATTACTTTACCGATCGCATCAAGCCGATTCTGGAGCCGTTCTACCGTGAGTTTGAGCTGGAGCAGCTACTGAAGGACGACCTGGCGGAATTGATGCCGGTCGACGACTACCTGTCTTGGTTTAACACGTTGCCGGACGAGATAACCGGGCCCATCAACGAATACTGGGGCAGCGCTGAAACCGGCTTTATGGTGGTCAAGCGTCAGGGTAAGCACTACTTTGTCATACCCCGCATTCGCAATGGCAATCTGCTGGTGATGCGGCAGCCGCCTCGTTCCGATGACAAGGATGAGGATCAGCGCATCTACCATAAAGGGACGGTGCCGATGAATCATTTTTACCTGGCGGCCTACTATTACTCACGCCAATACTGGAACAGTGATGCCCTGATTCATTTGGGAACTCACGGCTCACAGGAATACTTAAGCGGCAAGGAACGGGGCCTGTCCCGTTATGATCAGGGCAATCTGGCGGTGTGGGATACGCCGGTACTGTATCCGTTTATTGTCGATGATGTGGGCGAGGCCATGCAGACCAAGCGCCGTGGCAGTGCCACCGTGCTGGCCCATATGACTCCGCCGTTTGCCGCTGCCGGATTACAGGGTGATGTGGCGGACCTGCACGAGTTGATGCACCAGTACAAGTCGCTGGACAGCGGTGGGGTAAAAGAGAAGACCGCGCAGCTGATCGTAGAAGACTGCATTGGCAACAATATTTGCGATGATTTTGGCTGGAGTCGTACGGCCATTGACCAGGATTTCGAAGGTTTTCTGACTGCGCTGCACGACTTTATGGAAGACCTGTCAGCACAGAACCAGCCATTGGGTTTGCACAGTTTCGGTGAATTGCCCGAGCAGGAACTGGTGACTTCCACCTTGTTGCAGATGCTGGATCGATCGTTTGTCAGCGAAATCTATGAGTTTGAACAGGCCTATTTCGACGGTCAAGGCCATCCCGCCCACGCTGGCCATGATCACACCGCTGAGGAAGCGTCACACCGTCAGGATAATAAGAAGCAAAAGGAAGGTGACTTTGAGCGTGTGATTACCCAGGTATCCGGTGATGAGCTGATCAATCTGGTGGGTTTTAAAACCCTTCAGACGTTCGTGACAGAACAAACTGCCAGTGCAGAAGCGATGGACGATGCCGGTCTCAGCGAGGCCGCGATCGACATGGTACAAAAGGCGCAACAGATCTACGCCAATATGCAGGCCATCAAGGAGCTGGACCATCTGGTGATGGGACTGTCAGGTCAATATGTGCCAGTCAAGAACGGTGGAGACCCGGTGCGCAGCCCGGACACCATTCCCACCGGTTACAACCTGTACGGCTTTGATCCTTCCCGGGTGCCAACTGAAGCGGCTTTCGAGCAGGGTAAGGAGCTGGTCGATAACGTGATTGCCGATTACTACCAGCAGCACGGCAAGTACCCCGACAAGCTGGCGTTTTCCCTCTGGTCGATTGAGACCATGCGTCACTACGGTGTGCTGGAGTCACAGGCGCTCTATGCCATGGGGGTCAAGCCGGTATGGAATGACGCCGGTCGAGTGGTGGGGACTGAAATCGTACCCGCCAGTGAATTGAAGCGTCCGCGGGTGGATGTGGTGCTGTCGGCGACGGGCTTGTACCGCGATGCATTCCCGGATGTGATGCAGCGTCTGGCCAAAGCGATTGAGTCTGTGGCTCAGCTGAAGGAAGACAACAACTCCGTCTGGCAAAACAGCCAGCGAATTGCCGCGCAATTGAAACAGCAGGGGATCGAAGCCGAAGAGGCGGATTATCTGTCGACGGTGCGTCTCTTCTCCAACTCCTCCGGTGAATACGGCAGTGGTGTCAGCGGTCCGGTGGAGGCCAGCGATAGCTGGGAAGACGACTCCAAGATCGCAGATAATTATCTGGCCACCATGGGTTTCTACTTTGGCTCGGACAACAGTCGCTGGGGTAAAAAAGTCGGCACTGTGACCGGGCCTGATGGTCAGGAGCAAGAGGTTAATCTCTATGCCCAACAGTTATCCGGCACCGATGTGGCGCTGTTTTCCCGTTCCTCCAATGTCTACGGCATGATCACCTCGGACGACCCCTACGAGTACTTTGGCTCGCTGGCCTTGGCAGTGCGCAATATCGACGGGCAAAGCCCGGAGATGATGATCAGCAACCTGCGCGATGCCAACAATCCCAAAGCGGAAAATGCGGCCACTTTCCTGGCCAAGGAGCTGCGTTCACGCAATTTTCACAAGCGCTGGGTTGAGGAGATGATGAAGGAAGGCTACAGCGGTGCCACCACTATGTCGGCCAACCTGACCAACTTTTGGGGCTGGAATGTGATGGACCCGAACCTGGTGCGCGACGATCAATGGCAGGAGTTTTTTGAGGTCTATGTGGAGGATAAGCTTGAGGTTGGCATCAGCGAGTGGTTTGAGCAAGTTAACCCGCAGTCCCAGGCTAATATGCTGGAGCGCATGCTGGAAGCCAATCGCAAAGACTACTGGCAGGCGGATGAGGAAACGCTGAAGAAAATGATTGAACGTTTCACACAGCTGGCCGATGAATACGATTTGTACGTCGACAATGAAAAACTGCGTGAGTATGTGTCAGTCCAGGCTGTTGGTTTTGGCTTGAACGTGGCATTGCCCGAACTGGATCCGGCTGCCGCAATGTCGACCAGTGAGCAGGCTTCCGAAATGGTTCAGCAGCAAGCCGAGCAAGTGGAAGGTCAGAAGCTGGAAAAAGTGGAGCAGGTCGCTACCGAGCAGGATTGGGATACGATGTTGCTTGGCAGTTTGGTAACGTGTCTGCTGATTATGCTGGCTGGTGTGTTGAAGCAGTTTCGACCGCTTAGGGTAGCTGTTTAATTAAATTCCCTAAAAAGAAACTTCCCAAGGGACGCCTGCTGAGAACTTCAGTGGGCGTTTTTTTGTGTGGGCTGCTATTGAGTTACGTTTCCTTGCACCGCTTTTCCCTACACAGGCCCTGTCTGACCGGCCATATGCCTTGTGCTGAATCCGGCCGCTCCGGATTCAGCACAAGACATACGCATGGCCTGAATGGTCAGCCAGGGCCAGTGTAGGGAAAAGCTACCTGTGTGCTAATTTGGTGGGCATAAAAAAGCCGGGTAAGATGCCCGGCTCGAAGTTTATATCTTTCTCGCTACGTCATTGCGAGGAGTGAGGTACCTAAAGGCAACAAGGCAATCCATGACGGCAGCGCATATCGACAGTGTGCAATACCTGGATCGCCTCAGTTTAGAAACTATAAGTCGCACTCACACTAAAGTTCCGCCCCGGCTGGGTGTATCGATCCAGGTAGGAGGTGCTGGCAGACAGACCGCGCACATCTTCCCAGTCCGTATACTTCTTGTTGGTAAGGTTAAAGATGCCGCCTTGAATGGCCAGCTTGTCGTTCAGGTTGTAATAAACCGTCAGGTCCAGCGCACCATAACCCGCAGTCGTCACATCGTCCTCGTCGGCCAGGTCGCTTTGCTCTTTGGCGGCAACCAGGGTCCAGTTGAGTGTGCTGCCCCAGGTGTTGGAGGGAGCGTCATAACTGAGGCCAAACACGGCTTTCAGTGGAGCAATGCTGTCGAGGGGGGCGTCGGTGCTGTCATTTTCACCGTCGGCATACGCAATGGACGCCTGCAAAGCGGTACCCAGGGGAGCACCAATGACTTCATCCAGCCACAGAGAACCCTGTAATTCGACACCTTTAATGGTCACCTTTTCAATGTTCACTTGCTGACTGACCTGGTAATAGGTTACCCCTTGATATTCAGGATCGAGGATGGTGGAATCGATAAAGTTATCGTATTTGTTGTAGAAGGCGCTGATTTGCAGGCTGCCTTTGGAGGCATTGGCGCGGAAGCCGACTTCAAAAGAATCACTTTCCTCAGGTTCCAGTTCGGGGTTGGGCAGTCCCAGGTACACACCCAGACCATAGCCGGAATAGTCCCGGTAACTGCCGTAGTAGAGATCAATCTCTTCCGGGGATTTGAAGCCCTGGCTGTAGTTACCGAAGACGCTGTAAACATCGGTCAGCTTGTACACAGTGCCCAGGCGGAAGGTGAATTTATCGCTGTCATGATCGGTCATTTCACGGCTGATAGCGGCTTCTGGCTCGAATTGATTGTCGAGGCTGGCCTGGGCTTCAAATTTGTCATAGCGTAGGCCGGGGATGAGCTGCAATTTGCCGTCGAGCAGGGTGATCTGATCCTGCAGGAAAAGGCCAACTGACTGACTTTGAACCAGGGGAATGTAGCGCTCATAGGTATTGCTGGTGGGTGAGTCCCGATAGAGCGTGTCGGTGGCGTTAGTGGTGTCAACCTCTTCGTAATTCAGCCCATAGGTCAGCTGATGCAGGCCAGCGGTTTTGTCAAAAGCGGCTGTGAAAGAGAAGCTTTCCTCTTCCTGCTCGTAAGCTTTCACCCGGCGGGCACCGCGGTACACGTGGTGGGTGTCCTGGTCTGACTTGCTGGTTTGTTGGTTGATATCCCAGCGTAAATTGTCAAACAGGGCGTTGTCAGCCTGCCACTCATGGAAAATGCCGACGCGTTGGCGACTGACGGTGTCGTTACCGACGTAATAATCGCTGTAGCTGCCGCTCAGTTTGGATTGCACGTCGGTTTCGGTGTAGGACTCAAAATCTTCCACAACCAATCCCAGGCGGTGTTGTTCATTCAGTTGGTATTGCAGTTTGACCAGCAGGTTGTCGCTGTCGTAATCCACTGGGTCTGGCTTGGTGCGATCATCACCGCTGCCGCCCACCAGATTTTTGTCAAAGTTTTCCCGCTCGTGGGCATCTCTGTGGGTGTAGACTAACATGGATTCCATATTACCAGTGCGATTTGCCAGGGTCAGGGTTTCGGCAAAGCCTTCATCGACGCTGGTGTACAAGCCCTTGAGGCTGATGGCGGTGTCATTGCCCTGTGACGCGAGGTAATCGGAGGGATCCTTGGTGGTAAAGGCGACGGCACCACCGAGGGCATCGCTGCCGTAGAGGCTGGAAGCTGGACCCTTCAGGATTTCCACCTGTTTCATGGCGTCAATATCTATGTAATTCCGGCCTGAGCGCTGGTAGGGGCTGCCACTTGGAGTAAAGGAGTCAGCTAGATCCACACCATCCACCATGATCTTGACCCGATTTTCATCAATACCGCGAATATTGAAACCCTTGAGGCCGAAACGGGAACCCTGTCCTCCTTCGGAGCCTACGGAGACACCCGTTTCATAGCGCACCATGTCTTTGATGTCGGTCGCGCTGATCCGCGAGATGTCTTCATTGCTGAGTACACTGACGCTGTTAGGTACATCCTGGAGCGACTCTTCGCTCAGGGTGGCGGCGACGGTGACTTTGTCCAGGGTAAATACCTTGCGGTTGGCAGCTTCTTCAGCCGCAACCTGCTGAGACATCACCAGGCAGATGGCCAGGGACAGGGGGGAGGGTCTTGATAGTTTCATGGTGACTTCCGTGCATGGTTTGTAATTTTAACGAAAGCTAATCTTAATGATAAACGTTATCAATTGCAATGAAGTGTATTATATTGACGATGCTTACCGCTTGAATTACGGGGCAGTTCAGCTGGTATTCGCTGTCCAGTTGATGTTGATTTGTTTAGTATGGCGCCAGTGAAGAGTGGGGGAAGATGATGAAAATTTCCAATGCGGTGGAGCTGCCGGAGGATGAAATCGAGTTGAGTGCCATTCGGGCGCAGGGGTCGGGTGGCCAGAACGTCAACAAGGTCTCTTCGGCTATTCATTTACGTTTCGACATTCCTGCGTCATCTTTGCCGGATTTTTACAAGCAGCGCTTGCTGTCGCTCTCGGATAAGCGCATCAGTCGCGATGGTGTGGTGGTGATTAAGGCGCAGCAATTTCGCACTCAGGAGAAAAACCGCCAGGACGCCCTGCAACGTCTGCAGGAGTTGATCTGTTCGGTGGCTGTTGTGCCCAAGGCGAGAAGAGCCACCAAGCCCAGCAAATCGTCACAGAAAAAGCGCATGGACGGTAAGACGCTGCGCGGCAACGTCAAAAAGATGCGGGCCAAGGTGGATTATTAAGGCCAGGAATGGGGCTGTTACAGCCCCGGGTCCGACAGTGCTTCCTGGGGGGTGGCAGAAGCTGGTTTACGCAGTCGTTGCGCCGCCGCTGCCACCACCACAAAAAACAGCGGAATAAAAAAGATGGCCAGGAAGGTGGCGCTGAGCATGCCACCCACAACGCCAGTACCAATCGCGTGCTGACTGCCTTGGCCAGCGCCAGTGGCCAGGGCCATGGGCAGGACGCCAAAGGTGAACGCCAGTGAGGTCATCACGATAGGACGTAAACGCAGGCGTGCCGCTTCCGCGGCGGCTTCTCTGAGTGATCGGCCTTGTTGATGCAGGGCCCGGGCAAATTCCACAATCAAGATGGCATTTTTGGCCGTCAATCCGATGGTGGTCAACAAGCCGACCTGGAAGAAAATGTCATTGCTCAGGTCCCGGGCCAGGGTAGCGACCACCGCACCGAGGACGCCCAGAGGCACCACCAGTAAGACCGCAAATGGGATGGACCAGCTCTCGTACAGCGCTGCCAGGCATAGGAAAACCACCAGCAAGGACAGTGCGTAGAGAATGGTGGTCATGGAGCCGGTTTTACGCTCTTCATAGGACATGCCGGTGTAGACCATATCAATGCCGGGTGGCAATTTGCTGGCGGCCTGTTCAAACGCCTGCATCACATCGCTGCTGGTAAAACCGGGATTGGCACTGCCGCGAATTTCGACTGCTGACACGCCGTTGTAGCGTTCCAGCTTGCTGGGCCCGTGAGTCCAGCGTCCTTCGCTGAAAGACGCAAAGGGCACCATCTCACCATTGGCGTTGCGTACAAACCATTTGCTCAGGTCCTCCGGTGACAGGCGCGAGTTATGGTCTCCCTGGATATAGACCTTCTTTACCCGGCCCTGATCGATAAAGTCGTTGACGTACATGGATCCCCAGGCAGCCGCCATGGTGTCGTTGATGTCCGACAGTCGTACCTGGTAGGCGGAGGCTTTTTCATCGTCCAGCACAATCTGGTATTGAGGTGAATCCGGCATGCCGTTGTGGGACGCAAACATGATTCGCGGGTCTTGTTGCAGTTCGCGTAGAAACTGGTCCATGCTGCTGCGCAAGGCTTCGTGTCCAAGGGCTGCTTGATCCTGCAGGAACACGTTCACTCCCGTGGCGTTGCCCATTTCCATAATGGCTGGCGGTACAGCGGCAATAATGTCGGCACTTTTGATGTGAGACAGCGCATTTTTCACTCGGCTCTGGACACTGAAAATATCGGTGTCGGTGCCAGTGCGCTGGTCCCAGTGCTTGAGTTTTACGAATGCCATCCCCTGACTCTGGCCGCGGCCGGCAAAGTTAAAACCGGTCACGGTAAACACCGATTCGATGATGCCGGGTTCTTCCGCAAACAGCGTTTCACGAATCTGGTTCATGACTTCTCCCGTAGCCTCAGCGCTGGCATTGGCGGGAAGTTGTGCCGACACAAATAAAATACCCTGGTCTTCCTCGGCGATGTAAGAGCCTGGCAATTGTTTAAACAGTACCCCGAGACCAACCACCAGCAAGCCGAATGCCAACAGGTAACGGCGCGGGCGATGCAATATACCGATTACACTGCGTTCGTACTGACCCGTACTGCGGGCAAAAACGCGGTTAAACCAGCCGAAGAAACCCGTGCGAATTTCATGTTGGCCGGGCTTCAGCAGCATTGCACACAAGGCCGGCGTGAAAATCAGGGCCACCAGTACTGACAGCGCCATGGCGGCCACAATAGTGATGGAGAATTGACGGTAGATGACGCCGGCCGAGCCACTGAAAAACGCCATGGGCACAAACACCGCTGACAATACCAGACCAATACCGACCAGGGCTCCCTGAATCTGGTGCATGGACTTGCGGGTGGCCTCTTTAGCGGACAGGCCTTCCTCGTTCATCACCCGCTCGACGTTTTCCACCACCACAATGGCGTCATCCACGAGCAGGCCGATGGCCAATACCATGGCGTACATGGTCAAGACATTGATGTTGAAACCAAAGGCCAGCAAAACACCCAATGTTCCGAGCAGTACGACCGGTACTGCCAGAGTGGGAATGATGGTGGCGCGGAGATTCTGCAAAAACAGAAACATCACCAGAAACACCAGCACAAAGGCTTCTATCAGCGTGTGAATGACCGACTCAATAGAGGCGGCGACCACCGGTGCCGTTTCATAGGGGTAGACGGCCTTGACGCCTTCCGGGAAATAGGGGGCGAGGTCGTCAATCAATTCTTTCACCCGCTCAACCGTTTCCAGAACGTTGCCGCCGGTGGCCAGTCGCAACGCCAGGCCGGCAGCCGGGTGGCCATTGTATTGGGAGCTGATGGAAAAGTTTTCCGCGCTCAGCTCTACCTCGGCCACGTCGGCTAGACGTACCTGGGAACCGTCTGCCTGAGCCTTGAGGATGATTTTTTCAAACTCCTGTGGCGTTTCCAGGCGGGTTTTGCCGATTACTGTTGCGTTCAGCTCAACCCCTTTGCGGGTTGGCAGGCCACCGATCTGACCGGCTGAGATTTGCACGTTCTGTGAGCGAATGGCGCTGGCCACATCGCTAGGTGTCAGCTGGTAGCTGTGCAGCTTGCCAGGATCGAGCCAGATACGCATGGCGTATTGGGAGCCAAACAGCAGGAAGTCACCCACACCTTGAACCCGGGAGATCGGGTCGCGCAGGTTGGAAGCGATGTAGTTACCGAGATCGAAGTTGGTGAGTTTGCCACTTTCGTCAATCAGGCCGATCACCAGCATGAAGTTGCGTTGGTACTTGGCCACGCGAATGCCCTGACGTTGAACCTCTTCCGGCAGCAGCGGGTTGGCCAGTTGCAGCTTGTTTTGCACCTGCACCTGGGCAATGTCGGAATCAATTCCCTGCTCAAATGTCACCAGGATGTTCATGCTGCCATCGGCCTCGCTGGTGGAGGAGATGTAACGCAGACCGTCCAGCCCGTTGAGCTGTTGCTCAATCACCTGCACCACCGTGTCCTGAACGGTTTTGGCCGAGGCGCCTGGGTAGGTCACGCTGATGGAAATGGTGGGCGGGGCGATGTTGGGGTAATGGCTGATAGGCAGTTGAGTCACCGCCAGGCTGCCACCCAACATAATGACAATGGCCAGCACCCAGGCAAAGACCGGGCGGTCAATGAAAAAACTGGACATGAAATACCTCGGGATTAACGGCTGGCGGCAGTGAACTCAAGCACTGGGTGGACATTGGAGGCCGGTGTGGCGGCCACTTCAATGCCGGGGCGTAATTTCAATAAGCCTTCGGTAACGATCTTTTCACCGCCTTGCAGACCCTGATTGACCAGCCACATATTGCCCACGGTGCGCACGGTTTCGATGGTGCGCAACTGGGCGGTGTTGTCATCATTGACCACCCAAACAGCCGGCTTGCCGGTCGCATCCCGCTGCACCGCTTGTTGTGGTACCAGGATGACACTGTCGTTAAAGCCAAGGCTCAGACGACCGTGTACAAACATGCCGGGCAACAGCAGCCAGTCTGGATTGGGAAAGACGGCCCTCAGTGTCACCGAGCCGGTCCCCTGGTCGACGCTGACTTCGGAAAATCGTAATTTGCCCTGGTATTCGTAAGCGGTGCCGTCTTCCAGAAACAGCGTGATTTTGGCGGTGCCATCTTCAGCGCGCTGAATTTGACCGTTGTTCATGGCTTTTTGCAGGTGCAGCAGCTCGCTGACAGGCTGCAGAATATCGACGTAGATGGGATCGATTTGCTGGATGGTGGCGAGTGCCTGGGTCTGGCCGCGAGTCACCAAAGCGCCCTCGCTGACCGCTGATCGACCAATGCGGCCGGTCACCGGCGCTACCACCTTGGTGTATTCCACATCGATTTTGGCCAGTTCGGTCTCGGCTTTGGCGAGTTCCCAGGCGGCCAGCGCATCGTCGTATTGTTGTTTGCTGACGGAGTTTGATTGCAGCAATTCGCTGTAACGCAGCTTCAATCGTTCGGCGTTGCGCAGGTTGGCGAGGGCGCGGTTGTAGGTGGCCTGGTATTTGTCATCTTCAATCTGGTACAGCTGCTGCCCGACGGTTACATTGGCCCCTTCGGTCAGCTGGCGCTGCTCAATAATGCCGTCCACTTGAGGGCGGACTTCAGCGAGTCGATAGGCCACCGTGCGACCGGGCAAGTCGGTGGTGATTTCAAGAGGTTGAGGCTCAACTGTATAGACGCCCACAGCAACGGCGGATTCCTGTTCTGGCTTGCGGACTTCATCGCTGCAGCTGGTCAGCATCAGGACCATGGTGGCCAGGGCAGCAATTGGCAATGAAAGGGACCTCAAGGGGGATACCTCCGTGTGTCAGGTGGGGGGTCGGTTTGATCTGAATCAAGTTTACTACAAGAGGTGTGCGTAAAGTAACGTGTAGTGATACTTCTTTACACGTTGGCCGCCACATTTTGTTACCTTTGATAACAGTTAACGCGATTACATTGTTGCTTGCAGTCATGTTGTTACTTGTTAAGGGGGAGAGGGGTGGGCCGCTGTCCGGCTGTGGAGGGATGAGTTCAGGCTTGAATGCTAGGTGCTGTATGGGGTGCCGGACTGAAAGTGAGGGGCGAAGAGCGATGGCCGGCGGGTTGTGCAAAAAATAAAAAGCCCCGCCAGCGGGGCTGGCAGGGCTTTCGTGTCGCTAAGAGCGGAAAAGATTACTTGGCAGCTTTCTTTTCTTTCTCCTTGGCGATGACTTCTTCAGCTACGTTCGCTGGGCAAGGCATGTAGTGGCTGAACTCCATGGAGAACTGACCACGGCCGGAAGTCATGGTGCGCAGCTGGCCAATGTAACCGAACATCTCGGACAGAGGTACGTCTGCCTTGATGCGAACGCCAGTAACACCGGCTTCCTGGTCTTTGATCATGCCGCGACGACGGTTCAGGTCACCGATTACGTCACCCACGTTGTCCTCTGGAGAGAACACGTCAACCTTCATGATAGGCTCCAGCATTTGTGGGCCGGCTTTAGGCATGGACTGACGGTAAGCGCCTTTGGCAGCGATTTCAAACGCAACCGCAGAGGAGTCAACCGCGTGGTAGCCACCGTCGAACAGCTCAACATGGACATCCAGCACGGGGAAGCCAGCCAGAGGGCCTTCGCCCATCATGTTCTTGAAGCCCTTCTCGATCGCAGGGAAGAATTCCTTCGGAACGTTACCGCCCACAACAGTGGATTCGAAGGTGAAGCCAGTGCCAACCTCACCGGGACGGATGCGGTAGTCGATTTTACCGAACTGACCGGAACCACCAGACTGTTTCTTGTGGGTGTAGCTGTCTTCGATCGCTTTGGTGATGGTTTCGCGGTAAGCCACCTGAGGCTGACCTACTTCCAGCTCAACGCCGTAAGTACGTTTCAGGATGTCGACTTTAATGTCCAGGTGCAGTTCGCCCATACCTTTCAGAATGGTCTCGCCGGAGTCCTGATCGGTTTCAACAACGAAAGAGGGGTCTTCTGCAACCAGTTTGCCGATGGCAATACCCATCTTCTCGGTGGCACCCTTATCTTTTGGTTTCACCGCAATAGAAATTACGGGCTCAGGGAAGATCATGGGTTCCAGGGTACATGGGTTGTTTGGATCACACAGGGTGTGACCAGTCTGAACGTTCTTCATGCCCACAACCGCGATGATGTCACCCGCCTGAGCAGAGGTGATTTCGGTGCGATCGTTTGCGTGCATCTCAACCATGCGGCCGATACGCTCGGTTTTGCCGGTGTAAGAGTTCAGGACGGTGTCGCCTTTGTTCAGCTTGCCGGAGTAAATACGGATAAAGGTCAGGGCGCCGAAACGGTCGTCCATGATCTTAAACGCCAGCGCGCGCAGGGGCTCGTCGGCAGAAACGGTGGCCACTTCACCAGTAGGCTCACCGGTTTCTTCGTCAGTCAGATCCTGTGGGTCCACTTCGGTTGGGCTCGGCAGGTAGTCAACAACCGCGTCCAGAACCAGCTGGATGCCTTTGTTTTTATAGGCTGAGCCACAGTAAGTGGGGAAGAAGGCCAGGTCGCGGGTACCTTTGCGGATGCAGCGCTTGATGTCTTCGATGGAGGGCTCTTCACCTTCCATGTAGGCCATCATCAGATCGTCGTCCTGCTCGACAGCAGTTTCGATCAGCATCTCGCGGTATTCTGCCGCTTTTTCAACCAGATCTTCTGGGATGTCGGTAACTTCGTAGTTCTCGGGCAGGCCGGAATCGTCCCAGATGTAAGCCTTTTGGCTCAGGATGTCGACCACGCCTTTGAAGTCGTCTTCGATACCGATAGGCAGGGTCATGACCAGAGGGGTGGCGCCCAGAACTTTCTTAACCTGGCCAACGACGCGGTAGAAGTCGGCACCCATGCGGTCCAGCTTGTTAACGAAGATCAGACGGGATACTTCGGATTCGTTGGCATAGCGCCAGTTGGTTTCGGACTGGGGTTCAACACCACCGGAGCCACAGAACACACCAATACCGCCATCCAATACTTTCAGGGAGCGGTAAACTTCAACGGTGAAGTCAACGTGCCCTGGGGTATCGATGATGTTCATGCGGTGATCGTTCCAGTAACAGGTAGTCGCAGCGGACTGAATGGTAATACCGCGCTCGGCTTCCTGCTCCATAAAGTCAGTGGTGGCTTCACCGTCGTGCACGTCACCGATTTTGTGGATTTTACCGGTCAGTTTCAGGATACGTTCAGTCGTTGTGGTTTTACCGGCGTCAACGTGAGCGAAGATACCGATATTTCTGTACTTTGCTAGATCTGTCATTTAAGTGGTTCTCGATAGCCAGGGCCAAAATAAGCGCGGTAGTTTACAGGTATTTTGGGGCTTGTAGAAGGGGGGTGGAAAAAAACAGTGCCGGTGGTTAACGTGGTGCTGAAATTAGGTTAGTCCGTGCTTTAAGTATACGTTATAACCTTATGATATTTATGGAATAGTTAGTCTTATGAATGCGCAAATTGTTTACCAGTTTGACTCCGGTCAAACCGCAAATAGATTCCTGAATCGCCTAAAGACGGGGGATGTGCCAGATGTCGTCGCCAAATTGCATAAGGGGGCTAATACCGTTCAGGTGAATTATTCGTTACAGGGGCAGGGGTTTGATTCCACCTGTGCTGACCTGGATGAGCTGGCCGCAAGCCTGGGAGGCGTGGAAATTTCCCACACCTGAAGGCTTTAAACCATTTCGTGGGCGCGGCGATAGCGCCCTTGGTAGTCAAAGATACGCTCGCGGATCACCCAATGGCGATCGCGTTTTCGAGCAACGACAAAATCCGGATGCCGAAACAGTTCACTGGCCCGAACCACCTCATCCGGGTGATGGGGGGTAAATGGCTGTTCGGGCCGTTTCAAATGCTGGCGGACAAACTGGTGGTAAAAGGCTCCCCGTTGCGCGGGGGTCTGCAGGGCGAACTGCTCACTCAATTCTGCGCCATCTTCATCGTGATAAATTACTTTCAGGCGAGGCTGCTGCTGGCGATTGGTAATGCTGTCCAGGCTCAGGCCACTGCAGCGTAGTACCTTGACGTCCTTGAGTTGCAGTAACTCTTTCAGTTTGCGATCCGGGTCCACCAGTTGCGACTGGCACTGGTGGCAGTGACGCGCGGCAATATCATTCTCCGCCCCACACTGATCACACTCTTTGAAGCGGTAGCGAAAATCGCACTGCACTGGCTGTGGGTCGGTCTCAGTCAGGCCCTGACAGCGCCGGCCGTAGTGTTCGATGATATCGCCATCGGCATCCACCTTGCCCCAGAACAGATTGACGTGCTGGCACAGGGGGCAGGGAATTTGCACTTGCTCGCTGTTGCTGTCCGGCTTGGGGTCGCTGATCTGCGGCCGATACAGGTCATGGGTGTTTCCGGCATAGTCCAGGATCAGGCAGTCATGCTTGCCTGGGCTCAGGCGCAGGCCGCGGCCGACGATTTGCTGATAAAGACTGACGGATTCGGTGGGGCGTAATATGGCAATGATGTCCACGTGGGGGGCATCAAAACCGGTCGTCAAGACCGAGACATTGACGAGAAATTTGATCTGCTGTTGTTTAAACGCTGAGATCACGCTATCCCGGGCTTTGGCCCGCATATCGCCGATGATCAAGGCTGATCTGTCGGCCGGCAGGTAGGTCATGATCTCCCGGGCGTGGGCCACTGTGGCGGCGTAGATCATGACCCCGTGACGATCGCGGGCCAGGCTGATGACCTGCTCAATGATGCTGGCGGTGGCCCGTTTCGATTGGTTCAGAAGCCGATTCAGGTCTTCCTCACGATAGTGTCCCTGGGGTGTTGGCCGCAGTTTTTCAAAGTCGTAGAGAGCCACCGGGGCGTCCAGCAGGGTCGGCGGGGTGAGGTGGCCGTCTTTGATCAGGCTCTGTAAGCCCAGTTCGTAAATGCAGGCCTTAAACGGCGTCGGCTCGGTGCTGACCTGAAGCCGGCGGGAGAGGTGTTGCTGGTAGACCCAGCCGCTGTCCAGTCGATAGGGGGTGGCGGTAAAGCCGAGCACCTTGAGGTTGGGGTTGTGGGTTTTCAAGTGTCGAATAATGGCCTGGTATTCCGATGTTTCCTCCAGCGAAACCCGATGGCATTCATCAATGATCAGTAGGGAGTAGTCCTTTTCAAACTGCTTCAGGTTGCGGGCAACCGACTGCACGCTGCCGAAGGTGACCTGGGCACTTGATTCGCGACGACTGAGGCCTGCGGCAAAAATGCTCGCCTGAAGCCCGAAACTTTCGTATTTCTGGTGATTTTGTTCCACCAGCTCCTTGACGTGCGCCAGCACCAGAATGCGGCGATTGGCAAGGCGCGCAAGCTCTGCAATCACCAGGCTCTTGCCCGCGCCGGTGGGCAACACCAGTACGGCAGCTTCGTCAGTGCGGCGGAAATACTGCAGGGTAGCGGTAACCGCTTCCTGCTGGTAAGGGCGTAATTGAAATGGCATTGGCAGACCCGAAGAAAACAGGTCGTATTGTATGAGTGAGTCCGGGACGGCTCAAGGGCAGGTCCGTCCCGGGAGGTTGATGCCCAGTCGAAGAATCAGGTTATTTGGGTAAGCCGCCAATCAGTCCTTCAAAGGCTTCCTTCAACTCCGTAGCAGCTTTCAGGGAGGACTTTTCCAGGGACTGCTTTGATTGCTGGTATTGTTCCGACAGGGCTTTGCCCTGGGTCGCCATAAAATCCCGGCTTTCCATTTTGGCCAGGTAAGCTTGCACCCGGGCCTGATCCAGCTGGGTTTGCCCGTGGCGGCTGATTTGTCGATAAAACTGATCGACGGTGTGGCTGAGTTCGTTCCAGTGGTCGCGGGCATCCATGGTCGCCAGGTGGGCCTGCAAGGACAGTTCGTCAGTTTTGGGTTCCAAGTCTTTGGATGCGGATTTCAGCTTTTGGCCCAGGCTTTTTAACTGCTGACGGGTTTTCACCCAGGCCTCTTCGGTTTCATCTGACCAGTCTTCCGCGACATCTTCGAGGCGGTCTTCGAGATCGTCCAGTTTGCTTAGGGCCTCTGCCAGTTTTTCTTTTAGTGTGGCCATGAGTTGTTTCCTCCATTGGAGCCAGTAGCGGGTCGATTTCTAGTGTAGACAAGGAAAGTGGGTAACTATTGATGCAAATCATAAACTGTTGAATCAGTTGCCAGGTTCATTCTCAGTGGGCAGAAACTTTCAAGCGTTGCTGGCGTCAAAATCCCGTGAATTAGGTGTTTTCATCGGTAGTTGCTAGGCTTTAGGAATCAAGTAGTTATTGTGACCTGTTGAGTCTTTTTGAAACTATCGTGAAAGCGGCCTCCAGGTCTGTCTGAGCGCAGCACCTTTGAACGCTTATCCATGTGAATTTGGGGGAAGATATGAATAACGGGATTAAATTCGGTCTGCCGATCGCCATCGTGGCGCTGGTGGGGGGCTATTTGCTGTTTGGCGGCAAGGAGGAACCGCAGCCGCAACCTGTCGAGGCTGTCAAAGTTGAGCCGCCCAAGCCGCCGCCTGTGCAGGTGCCGGAGCCGGAGCCGGAGGTGGTGGAAGCACCGTCTGAACCGCGCCCCCAGGAGGAGCCTTTATTGCCAACACCGCCGCGTTTGGAGGGCAGTGACGACGAGGCGCTGGCGATTGCGGAGTCTTTGTCGCCGACGCTGGTGCAGTGGCTGGTGCCGGATGAGCAGGTACGCAAGTGGGTTCTGGCTGTGGATCTGCTGGCTGAGGGCAAGCTGCCGCTGCGGCATAAGCCTATTGAGTACCCAATGCCCAAGTTTTTAGTGGAGACGCTCAGTGATGACGAATTCAAGGCAAAAGGCAGTAATGACGATCGGGTAACAGCCTTGATTGGGGCTGTGACCACCATTCCGCCGAAGACACTGGCTCGTTACTACCAGGCCTGGCTTCCCTTGATGGACGAGGCCTATGCTGAAATGGGTAAGACCGGCAGTTTCCAGCAGCGAGTGGATGCCGCGTTTGAACGGGTTCTGGCGGCGCAGGAGATGGGAGAGGATGTCACCCTGGTTCGACCCCATGTATTTTATGAGTTTGAGGATGAGTCTTTGGAGTCGCTTTCCCCGCTGGAGAAGGCGCTATGGCGGATGGGTCCGGAAAACCGCGAAAAGCTGCAGGCCTATATCAAAGAGCTGAACTCTTACCTCTGAACCCTCTATCACACAGCAGGACTTCACAAGCGCCGCAGGATTTAATGGTGTAGAAGGAACTCATGAAAAAAGGCCCTTCCAGGGCCTTTTTTTGTGGTTGGTGGGTATTGGGCCGGCATGCTCTGATGCCTGTGGCAGCCAGTACTTCTACTTAGGTCGAATGGTCCAGCGAATGGTTTCAGCCTATGGTTTAACCCGATGTTAATAATATGCCACAGGTGAAATGATGAGTTACCAGAGTGAGTATGAGGCGTCTATTCGTCAGCCCAAAAACTTTTGGGGCAAGCAGGCGGAGCTGCTGAATTGGTTTAAAAAACCGACCCATATCCTCAGCAAAGATGAGAATAATATGGACCGCTGGTTTGCCGATGGGGAGATGAATACTTGCTATATGGCGCTGGATTACCATGTGGATCAGGGCCGGGGCGAACAGGTGGCGATCTATTACGATTCGCCGGTTACCGCCACCAAGGACCAGATCACCTATGAGCAGCTGCGCGATAGGGTGGCAAGCTTTGCCGGCGGTCTCAGATCCCAGGGGGTTGGCAAGGGTGACCGTGTATTGATTTATATGCCGATGGTGCCCGAAGCGGTGATTGCCATGCTGGCTTGTGCAAGACTCGGGGCTATCCACTCGGTCGTGTTTGGTGGGTTTGCGGCCAACGAGCTGGCAGTCCGTATCGACGATGCCCAGCCGAAAGTCGTGGTCACCGCCTCCTGCGGTATCGAGGTGGATCGGGTTATTGCCTACAAACCTTTGCTGGATGAAGCGATCCGGTTGGCGGATCATCAACCCGATCACTGTGTGGTGTTGCAGCGGCCCCAGGCTGTGGCGGAGTTGCAGGGTGGGCGCGACCTGGATTGGCAAAAGCTGGTGGCTGCGTCGACGGCGGTTGAATGCGTCGCGGTACTGGCGACCGATCCCCTTTACATCCTCTATACCTCGGGCACCACCGGTAAACCCAAGGGGGTAGTCCGGGACAATGGCGGCCATGCCGTGGCAATGCGTTACAGCATGAAAGCGATCTATGACATGAATCCTGGAGAGGTGTTTTGGGCAGCCTCCGATGTGGGGTGGGTTGTCGGCCATTCGTACATTGTTTACGGCCCGCTGCTGACCGGCTTATCGACAGTGTTGTACGAAGGCAAACCGGTGAAGACGCCCGACGCCGGAGCCTTCTGGCGGGTCGTGAGTGAATATAAAGTGAAGGCGTTATTTTCCGCTCCGACAGCGTTTCGGGCCATCAAGAAGGAAGACCCGGAATCCCATTTGTTAAAGGGCTACGACTTGAGTTGCCTGCAGACGGTCTTTATGGCGGGCGAGCGGCTGGACCCGCCCACTTACCACTGGGTTAAGGATCTGTTGTCGGTTCCGGTCATCGACCACTGGTGGCAGACGGAAACGGGTTGGGCAATCTGTGGCAACCCCATGGGTATTGAGGCCATGCCCTGCAAAGCCGGTTCGGCGACCCTGCCGTCGCCGGGTTTCGATGTGCAGATTCTTGATGCTGAAGGCCGCCCGTTGGGGCCCAATCAGCAGGGCAGTGTCGCCATCAAGCTGCCGTTGCCGCCCAGTTGTCTGCCGACCATCTGGCAGGATTTTGAGCGCTTTAAAACCGGCTACCTGTCGACGTTTGAAGGCTATTACGCTTCCGGGGATGGCGGTTACAAGGATGAAGACGGCTATGTTTTTATAATGGGGCGCACCGATGACGTTATTAATGTTGCCGGTCATCGTTTATCCACGGGTGAGATGGAGGAGGTGCTGGCGAGTCATCCGGCGGTGGCGGAATGCGCCGTCATCGGTGTTCACTGCGAATTGAAAGGGCAGTTGCCGGTCGGACTGGTGATCCTCAAGGACGGTGTTACTATCGATGAAGATGACTTGCAGAAAGAATTGGTGCAGTCGGTTCGCCAGCGGATTGGTGCGCTGGCGTGTTTCAAGACGGCTTTGGTGGTGAAGCGATTGCCAAAAACCCGCTCCGGTAAGATTCTTCGCAAACTGCTTCGTCAAATTGCCGATAAGCAGGAGTATTCGGTGCCGTCCACAATTGATGATGTCAGCTGCGTGGATGAAATCGAACAGCGGTTGTCCGACATCAGTTGATGTCGGACAGTCAGTGCTGGCGCGGTTGAGTGTGCCAGCACTAAACGTCAGGGCGAACCCACTCCCGCGTCTGGGTGAGAAAGCCGATGCCCGCCTTAAGTTTCAGTACACCGTTTTCCACCCACAGGCTGCAGCCGTATTCGCTGCCGGTTTCCGGATCCAGCACCTGGCCGTCCACCCAGCGCTCTTCCTCGGCTTGTAAGCCGGTGATGATCACCAGCCCGGCGATGGGTTGGTTCAGCTGTTCACCTTCGCATTGAGTGCAAACCGCATCCTGTTTGGCTGGATCGTAGAGTTTGACGATACGCCCCTGAACTTCATCTTCCGCCCGATAGATCTCTACCAAAGACTCCGGCTGTCCGTCATCATTCAGGGTTTGCCATTGTCCCAGGACGTTATCATTGCCGGCCACAGCCGAGCTGCTCAGCAGGATTGCAGAAAATACGCCGGCCAGGTGAGTGAAAGGTTTTAAGCGCATTGCGGGTACCTTTATCGTTATAATGGGTAGCCGTGAGTTTACCACTGTTACCCCGCACGCCAACTGTTGAGACCATCCTTTTTGTTATGTCAGATGCCCAAAATAGACCTGTTGCTAACGCTGTTGCCAAAACGGCAGTTGAAAAGGCTGTCGCCGAGGTTCGGGCCTGGCTGGACGACGTGGTGATTGGCTTGAACCTGTGTCCTTTCGCCTCCCGTCCTGCGCGTCTGGGTCAGGTGCATTACTCGGTCTCCGAAGCTGAAGATGAGGAGCAGTTATTGCAGGAGCTGCAGGCAGAGCTGCAAGCGCTGGAGGCAACCAGTGCCGGGGAGCGGGAAACCACACTGCTGATTGTGCCCACCCTGTTGGAAGATTTTTACGACTACAATCAGTTTCTGGAATGGGTCGACCAGCTCATCCTGCGCGGCGGTTGGGAAGGGCAGTTTCAGGTCGCCAGCTTTCATCCGCACTATCAGTTTGCCGGTACGGAGCCGGATGATGCTGAGAACCTGACCAATCGCGCACCCTATCCGATTTTGCATCTGTTGCGAGAGCAAAGTCTGGAAGCCATGCTGGCTCGTTATCCAGATTCAGATCAGATTCCTGAACGGAATATCGCCACCATGAATGAGCTGAGTGAAGCGCAGATTCAGCGCTTGTTTGGCTACTTGTTCCGCGCCAACTGATTACTTCACCAGGGTGATACGATCGGCCTCAATCACAATCCGGCGGTCTTTATAGAGGCTGCCGAGGGCCTTTTTGTAGCTGCCTTTACTGACGTTGTACTGTTTGTAAATGTCGTCGGGAGCACTCTTGTCAGTCAGTGTCGATTCACCGTTATTGGCGCGCAAGTAAGCGATAATCTGCTCGGTTAAATGCTGGCGCTGCTGCACGGGTGGCAGTTGCAGGCTCAGGTCGATTTTGCGGTCCTGGCGGATATCTTTGATGTAGCCTTTGAGGGAGGCCCCGTATTTCAACGGTTTAAAGGCATCGTCTTTGAACAGCAGCCCCAGGTGGCTGTGATTGATCACCGCTTTGTAGCCCATGTCGGACTTGCCACAGATCAGCAGGTCAACCGCTTGCTGGGGTTTAAAGTAGCGGGACTCTTCCTGCAGGTGTCGACTGAGACGACTGCTGGCGACTATGCGCTGGGTGTAGGGGTCGAGGTAGACATACACCACGTAGGAGCGACCCAGCTCCATTGGCTTGTGCTGTTCCTTGTATGGCACCAGCAGGTCCTTGGACAGCCCCCAGTCAAGGAACGCTCCGGCGTCATTGACATCAATGACTTTCAGGTAGGCGCATTCACCCACTTTGACCTTCGGGGTTTCGGTGGTGGCGATGATTTCATCTTCCGAGTCCAGGTAGACAAACACATCCAGCTGATCGCCCACCGAACACTGTGGCGGGGCATAGCGTTTCGGCAACAGGATATTGCCGAATTTGCCGCCCTCCAGCAGAACGCCGAAATCGACAATGCGGGCTACCGGCAAGCGGTTGGTCTGTCCGATTTTTACCATGGAGGCTCCCGAAAACGGTATCACTGACTCGAAGGCGTGCAGTGTAAGGCCGGGACCTCCGTGAGTAAACCACCGATCACCAGGTGTCGATGTAATGCAGCTTTTTACCGCTGCGTGGTTGCGGCGGGGCGCTGCTCTTCAGGCCACGGATGATCCACAGACGTGAGTCGGCCGGGTCGATCACTTCATCCAGCTCCAGGGTGCTGGCCATATTGATGGCTTTGCCTTTCTCGTAAGAGCGGGCCACCAGCTTGTCGAACAACGCCTGACGTTCTTCGGGGTCTTTAACCGCCGCCAGTTCGTTTTTAAAGCCGAGGCGAATGGCACCTTCCAGCCCCATGGCACCGAACTCACCCGTTGGCCAGGCGACGGTAAATACCCCGGCGTGGAAGTTACCACCGGTCATGGCCATAGCGCCAAGCCCATAGCCTTTGCGCAATACCAGGCTGAACAGTGGCGTGGTCATGTTGGCGGCGCTGACAAACAGGCGGGAAAAATGACGCACCTGCGCCGACTTTTCCGCCTCGGGGCCGACCATAAACCCAGGCGTGTCACACAGGCTGATCAATGGCAGGTCAAAGGCGTCACACAGTTTGATAAAGCGAGCGGCCTTATCGGCGGCCGGAGAATCAATCGCCCCCCCCAGGTGACGGGAGTTGTTGGCGATCAGGCCAAAGGAGCGACCTTCTATGCGTATCAGGCTGGTAATAATGCCCACCCCGAATTCCTTGCGCAGTTCCAGCACTGAGTCGTGATCGGCCAGGGTCTCAATCACCTTGCGCACATCGTAGCTGCGCAGCCGGTTTTCCGGAATCAGATGGCGCAATTGGCGCTGATCGTCAGCGTTCCAGTCGACCGTCGAGCCCTGAAAGTAGGACAGGTACTGTTGCGCGGCAGCGACCGCCTCGGCTTCGTTCTCGACCAGGATATCGATGACCCCGTTTTCCGACTGTACATGACTGGGCCCCACCTCACTGGCATCAAACACACCCAGGCCACCGCCTTCGATCATGGCGGGTCCGGCCATGCCGATGTTGGCGTCGCGGGTGGCAATAATGACATCGCTGCAGCCGAGGATGGCGGCATTGCCAGCAAAGCACCGACCGGCGGTGATGCCGATAATGGGTACCTGGCCAGAGAGGGTGGCCAGTGAACTCCAGGTGTCCAGATCCAGACCTGCAACGACGGGATAATCGGTATCGCCGGGGCGGCCGCCGCCGCCTTCGGTAAAGAACACCAGCGGCAGCTTTTGCTGGTTGGCGAGGCGCAGCATGCGGTCGGTTTTCATGTGGTTCATGGCGCCCTGGGTACCGGCAAACACGGTGTAATCGTAGGACATGACCATGCAACGGCTTTTATCCTCGCCAAACAGGTGGCCGTTGATGCTGGCGGTGCCGGCGATCAGGCCGTCGGCGGGACTGATGTCAATCAGTTCCTCCAGGCTGCGACGCTTGCGCTGGGCGGCAATGGTCAGCGAACCGTATTCCTGAAAACTGCCGGCATCCACCAGGTCATCGATATTTTCCCGTGCCATCCGCAAGCCCTTATGATGGCGCTTGGCAACGGCTACTGGGCGTGCACTGTCGCAGGTTTTGGCTTTGCGCTGCAGGAATTCCTGCAGGTCCGGGCGAATGGACTCCAGGTTGAACTGGGTCTCCTCACTCAATTGACCGGCATGGTTGTGATCTTCTTCCAGGTAGAGCAGTGGGCTGTTGGCCTGAATGGATTCGCCCGCCTGAACGGCCAGGCGCTGCACCATACCGCTCACCGGTGCGGTAATCACGTGTTCCATTTTCATGGCCTCCACAACCGCCAGTGCTTGTCCGGCCAGGACTCGGTCTCCTTCTTCAACCGATAACTCCACCACGATGGATTGCATCGGTGCTGGCGCCATTACCCAGTGGCTGGGAAGGTCGGCAACCTGGCTGATGACGGTGCTTGTGGTTGTGGTGAGGGTCTCATTCAGGGCCTTAAAGGGTTCGCTCTCCCGCATTAACTGCATCCCATGCTCATCGATAAAACGGGTGTTAACGCGGTTTTCTTTGACGGCCGGCGAAGACAGCAACGCATGCAGGAATGGCAGGTTGGTGTCTATGCCCTCAATGGCGCATTCCCGCAGGCAGCGTCGGGCTTTGTTCACCGCGGCAGAGTAGTCGCTTGAACGGGAGTGGACGACCAGTTTGGCCAGCAGCGAGTCGTAGTAGGGGCTGCTGACAAACCCGCTAAAGCCACAGCTGTCCACCCGTATACCAGGGCCACTGGGCAACTCAAACCGGGTCAGGCAGCCGCCGCTGGGCAATAACTGACCGTCGGCGGTAAAGGTCTCGGTGTTGATGCGGGCCTGGATGGCAAAACCCTGGGGCCTGTTGATATCGGCTTGCCTCAGATTCAGGGTCGGCAGATCGCAACCGGCCGCCACCTGCAATTGGGCCTGCACCAGATCGGTTTGGTAGACCGCTTCGGTGATGGTGTGTTCAACCTGCACTCGCGGGTTGGCTTCCATAAAATAGAATTGCTGTCGGTCCTCATCCAACAAAAACTCAAAGGTGCCCAGACCGCGATAATTAACGGCGTTGGCCAGCACCAGGGCAGCATCGCATAAGCGGGTTCGCAGTTGATCGGACAGGCTTGGGCTGGGTGCGATTTCGATGACTTTCTGGTGGCGGCGCTGCAAACTGCACTCGCGTTCGCCGAAATGGGTGACATGGCCCTGGCCGTCGCCCAGTACCTGGATTTCAATATGGCGGGCATTGTTCACCTTTTGCTCGAGATAGACATCAGCTACCCCAAAGGCGGCTTCCGCTTCGGACTGGCAGCGCTGGAACTCCGCTTCCAGCTGGTTGGGGTGTTCGACCGCTCGCATGCCACGGCCTCCGCCACCGGCAATGGCCTTAATCATAACGGCTGCCTGATCGCCCAAATCGGCGTAAAAGTGTTTCGCTTCTGTCAGGCTGGTGGCCTGTTGGGTGCCGGGCAGTAGCGGGATGTCGCAGCGCATTGCCAGTTCCCTGGCGCTGGCCTTATTGCCGAAGGTGTTGAGGGTCTCGACAGTGGGTCCGACAAAGACTATGTCGGCCTGCTCACAGGCGGCGGCAAAGTCGGCGTTTTCGCTGAGGAAGCCATAGCCGGGGTGTATCGCATCGCAGCGATGTTGCTGGGCCAGCTGCAGGATCTGTGGGATATCGAGATACGCTTTGACGCCTTTACCTTCTAGCGCCAGGGCTTCATCGGCTTTGCGGGTATGGAGGGCGTTGTGGTCGTCTTCGCTGTAGAGGGCAATGGCGGTGATACCGAGATCGGCGGCGGCTTGGGCGATACGGATGGCGATTTCGCCGCGGTTGGCGATCAGGAGACGCTGGATGGCCATGGTGGTGTGAATCCTTGCTGTTATCTTCGTCGGGATGGTGGCATTCCGATGAAGGTAGGGCAAGGACATGGGATGTCGGTTTGGGGGGGTCTGTTGGAGCCAGGCTTGAGAGGTTTATGCCTCTTGGAATCGGTCGCATAGCTCAGGGGTGAGCCGGACGCTCCGGAACTCGCGCACGGGGTGCGCTCAGACACCCGTCGCTTTTTTCCGGCTCCTCCCTGAGCTATAAACGCGCCCTGAATGATTCCAAGAGACATAAACCTCTCAGTCTCAACCAGTGTGCCAGGTTTTTATTGGATCAGCCTGGCACAAGGTTTGGGGGCAGGTTAGAGGGGCACTTGTTAGAGGGTCACTTGTTCCAGTTCGAGAGCCTTGATGTTGTCCAGCTTTCCTGAGCCGGTAATCACCGCAATACTGGCTTTTTCCGGTTGCAGGTAGGTGTGTGCCACCCGTTTCAGGTCGTCGATGGTGACGGCCAGAACCTGCTTGCGGAACGCTTCGCGTTTTTCTTTGGTGCGGCCAAACAACTCCGCGTGGAAGGTCTGCTTGGCTTCGCCGGCGGGGGAGCTGGGTTTGTCCAGTGAACCAATTACGCCGAGGATGGCTTCTTCCAGTGGCTGGTAGTCATGCTCTGTGCTTAATAGCCACTCAATGGACTGGTCAAAGTCCTTCAGGGTTTCCTCAAGACGCGGGTCGCGGTAGGAGAACATGCGGAACGCGGCAATGTTGCTGTCCTGGGTGGCGCCGCCACCGTAAGCGCCGCCTTGCTCGCGGATGGCGCGGTGCAGGTAACCGTTGCGCAAAAAGCCGCCCAGAACCGTCAGTGCGGCTGCGTCCGGGTGCTCCATGGGCACCGTGGGGAAAGCCTTGGCGCAGAAATTTACCTGGGTGTTGGCAATCCAGCCCTGGCGGATTTGTTCTTCGACTGGCTCCAGGCTGAAGGGCGCGGTGTCTTCCGGCTGGGCGGTGGGCCAGCAGCGTTCAATCGACTCCTGGTAAGAGGCGAGTGCCTCTTCTTCGGCCACCAGCAGATACTGGCGAGGGGCTTTCAGGATCAATTGATGGATTTCGTCCAGTTGATCGGCAAAGGCCTGCAACTGGGCGGGGTCTTTGAGCGCGTTGTCCAGCTGCTTGATGGCCTGAATACCGGCCAGGCCATTGAGCTGGTGAGTGATCCGAGCCGAGGGGCTCATGCCGGCGCTGGCGGCGGCCATGGCCAGTGAATGACCGTTGCCGGTGACGCTTTGCTCGCGGCGGGCGCGCACCTGTGATACCAGCTCCTTCAGTCGAGCGGTTTCATCAAAGCGGACATCGTGCAGGGTGGCCCACATCAGTTCGCACAGGCCTTGCTGCTGGTCGCGCAGTGCTTTGGCGGACAGGGTCAGGTTGGCCTTGATTTGCTGGACGTCATCGCTGGCACCGCGGATGGTGGTGTAGGCGGAAATGGAGCCGGCCACCTGGGCCTGCCAGCGCTGGACATCGAGGTAGGTTTTGTCGCCGATGCCCAACTCGGTGAGGAACATGCCGTAGTAGGACAGGGTCTGCAGTTGTTCGTCGCTGAGTTTGGGCAGCTCGACGATGATTTGCTGGTACACCAGGCCATTGGTGCCGGCGGCGTAGTTGGTCAGAGGTGTCGGTAATTGTTTGACGCTGTGATGTGGGGTGTAGTGCATGTCCACCGGAATGTCATCCAGGTCAACTTTAGGCAGGATGCTGTCGTCATCCACTTGGTGTTGACGCTGCTGCAGGGCTTCGGCCTGTTGGATAATGGCCTGCTTATCTTCATCGCTCAGTGAGGCTTTGATCGCGGCCAAGCGGGCGGTTTCAGCGGCAACTTTGCGCTTTGCCAACTCGGTGTCGGGGCGCAAGGTCAGGCGCACACGGTGCTGGTTGTTGAGCAGCAGCTCACGGGCCAGACGCTTGATATAGTCGGGATCCTGGATGTCTTCGTGCAGTTTTTCAAGCGCCGGATCCAGGTTCAGCAGGCCGATGGGGTCGCCGCGATGGGTGGTGGAGGTCAGGGCTGTCATGATGATCTGCAGGCCATAGGGGTAGGAGTCACCACCCACCTCGCGCTGGTGCAGCTCCAGTTGTTGCAGGGCCGCTTTCAGTTCTTCGTAGTCGATACCTTCCTCGGCCACCTTGGTGATCACGTCGAGAATCATCTGTTCCACCGCATCGGCTTTGTCGACGTCGCTGCCTTCGAGGCCACAGACAAACGTCAACTCTTTCTGGGAGTCATCAAGCCCACACAGGGGGGAAGGGGCGGATCCCAGCTCGGTGGTCTCGAGCGCATGCTGCAGTGGGGAAGCGCTGTTGTCGAGCAAAATGCTGGCCAGCAGTTGCGCTTCCAGGGTTTCTTGCAGGTTGGTGCTTTTACCCAGCAGCCAGCCCAGAACGATATGGGTCTTGCCGGCTAAATCGCCGTCGTCTTCCAGTGGGTAGGCTTCCTCCACCCGCACCGGCGACAGGTAGCGACGTTCGTCGGGCACTGAAATACAGGCCTCCAGTTTGTCGAAGCGGCTCAGGGCCTGGGCTTCAAACTTGGCCTGGTGTTCTTCCGCCGAAATATCGCCGTAAGTCATAAAGACGGCATTGCTGGGATGGTAATGGGTTTCGTAAAAGCGTTTCAGTTGCTCATAGGACAAGTCGGGAATGGCTTCCGGTTCACCGCCGCTGTTGAAGTGGTAGGTGTTGGTGGGAAAGACGTATTTACACAGGGTTTGCCAGAGCTGCGAGGGCACCGAGCTCATGGCGCCTTTCATTTCATTGAACACCACGCCTTTATAGACCAGGTCGGAATCCGGGTTGCCGGCTTCGGCAAAATCGAAACGATGGCCCTCCTGGGCAAAATCCAGCGGATCCAGGCGGGAGAAAAACACGGCGTCCAGATAGACATCCAGTAAATTGTTGAAGTCCTTGCGGTTCTGGCTGGCAAATGGGTACGCGGTCCAGTCGGAACTGGTAAAGGCGTTCATAAAGGTGTTCAGGGAGCGACGGATCATCATGAAGAAGGGGTCGCGCACTGGGTATTTTTCACTGCCACAAAGGGCGGTGTGCTCCAGAATGTGAGCCACCCCGGTGGAGTCGTGAGGCACAGTACGTAATGCCACCAAAAAGACGTTTTCGTTGTTGTCCGAGGCGATGTGAATGTGCTGCGCGCCGGTTTTGCGGTGGCGGTATTCCTCGACCGTAACCTGTAGCGATGCAATGGGCTGGCTGCGCAGTTTCTCAAAAGCCGGGTGTGCTGCTGTCATTCGAAAACCTCAGAATTAAACGCGGGGTGTTGAAGTCGGGGCCTGGCTGTAGCCCGCTTCGGATTGAACGTAAGAAGTATAAGTGTAACGCACATAGTCAAGCCCGGTCACGGTAATCCCCTTGAAGTGCGCGGAATGAGGCCATTGATAGGCGTGGGCTATTACCGTGGCGGGCGAAAGCGGTTCAATTGGTTCATATACTGATCAAAAGCAGTCAGTATCGGCTGAGTCAGCCGTGGATCGCTCTCTATCTGGCCCAAGGCGGCGCAAGTGGCCTCCAGAGTGGAGAGTTGACCGGCCTTCTCGGCCTTGCGGATCAGGTAGCGGCTGTCGATGCCCCCGCTCAGAGAGCGCCGTGGCAGATGGAGCAGCCAGGGGTTCAGGTGCGCCAGCTTGCGGGCTTTTCGCCAGGTGCCGTCCAGTACCAGCAGGCTGATGTGAGTGGGCCGGGTTTCCAGGGGCGGCATGCTGGGCGGCGGGTGGCCGTCGCTGGATGGAAATAACAATTGCAATTGCCGTTTCGGGCATGACCTGTCCAGAACAGTGTCGAACTCTTCCCGAGTCAGCGTCTCGGTGCAAACGACCTGGCTATTGGGCAGACATGCCTTCAACAGTGGCAGGGTGCCCTTGGGATGGTTCATTTCACTGGGGTGTTGCCAAAAAATCACTTCCACTGCAGAAGTCACCTGTGTGATCCACTTGCAAAAGCAGCGTGGTACAGGGTTTTGACATTGGGGACAGTAGGGACGGCTCATACTGGCATGATACACTAGCGCACTTTTAATCCTCTACGACCATTCAAACCTCTACTTTCAAACTTCTAGGAGACACCCCACTTGGGCAGTTACTTTGCCACGCACTTGACTGATTGGATCAACCTGGCTTGCCTGATTTGGTTTTTGGGCAGCTGGATTGGCTACAGCCGATTCGCTAAACGTATGGCCAAAAGAACCAATTGCTTATCATCCGTCATGCACCGTTTCCGCCTGGCCTGGATGCGGGAATTGCTGTTTCGTGAACAGCGTGTTGCCGACTCCTCGATCATTGCCAATTTGGAGCGCAGCGTGTCTTTCCTTGCCTCGACCACCATTCTGGTGCTGGCAGGTATCGTGACTGTGCTGGCGTCGTCGGACCAAATTTATCGCTTGTTGGTGCAGTTGCCTTTTGTGGCCTATACCTCGCCGGAACAATTGCAATTCAAGTTGTTGCTGCTGGTGTGTATTTTTATTTACGCCTTTTTCACGTTAACCTGGTCGATGCGGCAATTTGGTTTCTGCTCCGTGCTGGTGGGCGCAACTCCGGTGTTCAAGCCCGATGAAATGACCGACTCGCAACGGGATGTCTATGCTCGTCACTGTGGCAAAGTCATGGACCAGGCGGCACACAGTTACAACTTCGGTTTGCGCGCCTACTATTTTTCCATGGCCACCTTAGCCTGGTTTGTTCATCCACTGGCGTTTGTGCTGGCGGTGGCTTTGGTGGTGGTGATTCTCTATCGCCGCGAATTTCATTCGAGTACGCTACGGGCTCTGGTTGAAGTGGATGAGGACTGGGGCAGGTTCAACTGACTGTGCCAGTCGATGGCGTCTTGTCGGGCAATTAGTGCGAGCTTCTGGGAGCGGGTCAGCTTTTTGATTTCCGCTTCCCGGCGGCTGGCGCTGGAGCGATCGAAGCCCTGTTCCAGATACAGCAGTTTTTGTGGGCTGCGCCCGCGAAAGAATTTGGCTCCTCGAGGCGTATTAAGATGGGCATGCCAGCGCCGCTCAACATTATTGGTTATGCCGGTATAGAGGCGGTTATCAGAGCTGAGAATGATATAAAGGCACCACTGGTTATCCGGGAGCTGTTCTTGTGAGTCAGTGTTTGCCATGGAAATACCAATGCTGCCTGTGTCCAAATCTCTTGTTATTGTAAAGCAAACGCACCATGAAAAAACGTTCTGTACCTGACTCTTCTGTCCGGCCGCTGCCTGGCCGTAAACAACACCCCGACGAAGACCGAAACTTCGACGATCTGGCCCATCGATTTAAGCGCAATGTCTACGATCGGCTTAAGGGTGACATTCGTCTGGCCATTTTGCAGCGGGACCTGCACGAGTTTATTCCAGACAACCTTCTCGAGGCCAGTGAACGACCTCTGCGTATTCTGGATGCGGGTGGTGGTCAGGGCCAATTCAGTGTGCAGCTGGCCCTGCTGGGCCACGAAGTGGTGTTGTGCGATTTGTCAGCAGAAATGCTCAAGCTGGCAAGGGAAAATTATGAGCAGGCGGGGGTCGGCCATCGAGTCAGTTTTTTTCAGGGCTCTATTCAGGATTACGCGGAGTCAAGCGCGGAGCCTTTTGACCTGGTCTTGTGCCATGCGGTGCTGGAGTGGGTGGTTGAGCCGCTAAGTCTGTTGCAGGCATTGATGACGCAATTGCAACCCGGAGGCTACTTTTCCCTGACGTTCTATAACGTCAACAGCATTAAGATGAAAAACCTGCTGCGGACCAACTTCCAAAAAGTGATTGACGACAATTACCGAGGTTACCGGGGTAGCCTGACCCCCACCTACCCAAGGCAACCGGAAGAGGTCTATAGCTGGTTGGCACAGATGCCACTGGAGACCTTGTGCCACAGTGGCATACGCTGTTTTCATGATTACATTCTGGATCCGGAACAGCGGCTGCAATCACCACAGCAGCAGCAATTGCTTGAGTTGCGCTTGTCCCGGCAGGAACCCTGGCGTTCGTTAGGACGTTATATTCACGTTTTGAGCAGAAAGTCTTTGGCCTGATTGATTTTGGCCGCCAGGTAATCACTCCCGCCACGGTCGGGATGTACCTTTTGCATCAGTCTCCGGTGGGCCTGAATGATGTCCCTTTCGCTGGCATTGTCCTGCAACCCCAGAATCTGTAAAGCCTCTTGTCGCCCCATTGAGCCTGATGCCGAGGAGCCGTTGTTGGAGGATCTGTTGTTGGAGGATCTGTTGTTGGAGGAGCTGTGGCGGCCATTGTCTCCGGCCTGTTTGAAATGACGCAATATATAAGCGTTTAGCAGGCGGGCTGACTCTTTGTCCTGTTGCTCATACTGACTTTTTAACTCATTCAGCTCTTGTGGGCTGAGGCTGTCGAGCGTGCGTCCCTGAAAGGTGCCGGCCAGTATTTCACCGCTCATCACCCCGGTGCGTAAATCAAAGCTCATGCGCAGGAAGCGCGTGGTAATCACGGGGTTGGCAAAGCGGGACTGTTGAAACCAGGTGGTACCCGGCAGCCAGCGCAGAGCCAGTGGGCCAAATTGTCGGGCTATGGGGATTAATGCCGCAATCAGCCCGCCAAGCCAGTGCAGGCGGCCGGTAACCACCAGGCCAATGATGGTCAGAATTAACCCATAGACAGCGTATTTCCACAGCAGGTTTTTGCGGTTTTCAGGCGTTTGGCGCTTGAAGTTGTTGTAGCCGTAATAGATCAGGAGTAATACGGTGACCAGGAAAATCAGGCGAAAAAACACGGCTTATCCTTTTGTCCTTCAGGTAAATGTGACGACATTATAAGAGCGGGCGAAGGGGAACACCATTGGCGATAAAATCAGTCGAGCGACTCAGGTGGGTACTGCTATCATAGAGGCTGTAATGAATACTGAGGTATCGAGAGTGAGCGTGCAAGTCATCATGAAAGAGGGGCGCCCGGAGTGGGCCGTCATGCCATATGCTGAATACGAGGCCCTGTTGGCTAAACTGGAATCGCTGGAGGCGAGTGCCGATAAAGACTGTCGCCGTGATGATTCCCGCACTGTCAATTCCGGCTACGCCCAGCCAGGCGAAACCTCTGTCCGGAACGGGTCTGGCAATCAAGACACGCATTCACCGAGTCGGCACTCATCTCCCCGGCGAGAAACCTCGGAGTCTCAAGATCGTAAAACGCTGCGAAATAACTTGTTGGAGCAATTAAAACAGGCGGGGCAGGTGGCGGATTCCGGCAAGTTCAATGGCGCTAAAATGACCATTCTGCGAAAGCAAAAAGGGATGGATGACGCCTATGTTGCCCGTGAAATTGGTATCAGTCCGGTTTATCTGAAGCAGATCGAAGATGGCGAGCGCCAGCCCAGTGAGCCCATTCTGCGCAATATTGCTCGCGCACTGGGGGTGGACGTCAGCGAGCTGTCGTAAGCCGGGAGGGCGCCTTCTGCGCTGTTACACCATCTTGGAAATACTGCTGTAGCGCTTAAAGGTTGCCAGGCGACAGTCGTTGCGACCGTTGCGTTTTACCTGGTAGAGCGCTTGATCGACAGCGTGTAACAGCCCCAAAGGTTCATCATGGGGCAGCGGCACAACGCCGCCAACACCAAAGCTGGCGGTAATCTGAATCACCTGTCCCTCGTGCTGCAGGGTGCGGCCTTCCAAGGTCTGGCGTACCTTTTCAGCCATCGTCAGCGCTTGTTCGGGCAGGGTATTTGGCAGCAGGACGACAAACTCTTCACCGCCATAGCGGCAAACGGTGTCGCTGCTTCGTTGAAACCCTTCTTTTAACCCGCGAGCTGCAAATTTCAGCGCCCGGTCACCAAACAGGTGGCCATGCCTGTCATTGAGTTCCTTGAAATGATCCAGGTCGACCAGAATCAGTGACAGTGGTTCCTGTTCCCGTCGGGCCCTTTGCCAGGCGGTTAAAAATTGCCGATCGAAATACAATCGGTTAAAGGTGCCGGTCAGGGAGTCGGTAAAGGAAAGGTTTTTTAGTTCCCGATTGGCCTGGTTCAAGGCGTTTTTCGCACTTTTCAGTTGCCGGTTTTTTTCTTCCAGGCTGGTGGTTTTCTGGGCCACTTCGTGCAACAGCAGCCCGCGTAGTTCTTCAAAGCTAGCCAGCCGAACCTGGCGGTTGATCGCAATCTGGCCTGCCACTTGAATCACGCCGTATCCAAGCAGGCTGAGTGGTGTGGGTACAGTCGTCAGGCATGACCAGATCAGGCAGGCTCCCACGCTGAGGGCAAAGTAAAGTAGCGCTCTGTCTCGATAAGGCCTCTGATTCGCCTCGGGATGCATCCATAACTGAATGATCATATTGAGAGCCAGGGTTAGGGTAATCAATGCGGGTACGGTGGGCAGGACTTGGCTTGCAACTTCTTGCGTTGCCGATGCCAGAGCTGGCGTGCTCAGAGATGCGACTATCAGACAGATGAAGGTCTTGCTGAATGTTAAAGCCTGGGGCCTGGAGAAAAGCACGTAATTGACCAATGTGTAGTTACCCAATGCGTAATTACCCAACAAGTTGTTGCCCAATTTATACGCTCATAACAAACCGCGATCCCTGCAGCAGCGGGTTAAAGTGTGACGTATGTCCCAAATATACTACCCATCTCATCGGTGAATGGCACTTAATTACTTATTCTATTTTTGTATCGAACTTTTCTGGTCCGACCTGTTTGGGAATAAGCTGTGGGTCAAGCTATACCTTTCGTGCCGGTGTGTATTCAGGGCGTGGCACACCCATTAGCGGGTGTGCAGGCGTTGCAGAACGGGTGGAGTTGCAATCAATGCCGGCGCTGCGACTGTATTCGGAGCTTCCAGTTTTCAGGCAGGTTGTCGAGAATGTCCTGTTTGAAATCGCCTTTTATCATGCCCATTTCGCTGAAAGAGTTCTGTTCGTCCACTTCAAAGTAGATAGTGCTTTCTTCGGGTGGATAGACTTTCAGGGTGGGAGATTGGCAGATAGGACGGTGCTGTTGGCACAGGTCTTTGAAGCGTAAATAGGCTTCTTCGTAGGAATCACCATCAAGAGTTAATTCGCACTCAGTGGTAAATCGAAACGTCATGGTGGGCATGGCCGGGCTCCACTGCTATTGGGCGTTGGCGTAATTGCCTTAGGGGAAGTATAGCTAAAAGCCTGCAGTCCCCGCCGGATTCACGTCAACATTTCCAGTAGCATGCCTTCTTTGATGCTGCCCTTGGATACCGTCAGGCTGTCCAGCGAAAAGACATCGAATATCGCTTGCATCAGGACAAGCCCTGCCGGCAGCACGTCATGTCGCATAGTTTCTGGGACACTGGCTGGCATACTGCCTTGATGCTTCACGGCCTGCAGCAGTTTTTCGAGATGATGCCGGTGGATGATGCTGGCAGATGTGTCCTGCTTGATCAGGTCCAATAGCACCCGCATTGTGCCCGAGGCGCCGAGGGCCATATCCCAGTGCTGGCGGTGGAAATGATAGCGCTGACTCAACAGTTGATCCTGGCAGTAGTGATAGGCCTGTTCCAGTTTGCGGGTCATGGAGTCTTGCGGGTCGGTAAAAAAGCGGTTGACCAGATCCACACATCCCAGAGAAAAGCTGTGGGACTTGTGCAGCTGTTTGCCCTTTCCCAAAATCAGCTCAGTGCTGGCGCCACCGATATCCACTACCAGAACACGGTCATTCGCCTGGCGAGCGGGAAGCGTAAACTGCACGCCGCGATAGGTCAGGTGCGCCTCCCGGTCGGCATTGATAACGTCCACGGCCTGCCCGAGCAGGGGGTGAGCCATGGCCAGGAATTCGTCCAGGTTGGTGCATTGCCTGAGAGCTTCAGTGCCGACAACACTCAGGCGCACTTCGGGATAAGCCTGCAGACGTTCGCCAAACCGTGTCAGGCAATTGCGGGCGCGTTGCAGGGCCTGGGGTGATAAGTTGCCCTGAGTATCCCGATCTCGTGCTAACTGCACCATTTCCTTGTGACGCTCTCTCTCCTCCAGAGACCCCGGTGTGTCGCCGTCCCATTGGCAAATCAGTAAATGAAAGCTGTTCGAACCCAGGTCCAGGGCCGCGACATAGTGGGAGGTTAAGGGTGTGGCAGTCATATAATTTGCTTCGGTATCGCCAGTGGTGCGTTTTGTGGGATGGGCAATGAGGCCGGTCTGGGATTAAAAAATCCAAAGGTGGATTGTAAAGCAAAGCCATGAAAAGTAACCTGCTGCTGGCTGAATCCATCTTGAGAGGTAGATGCCCATGTTTACGAAAAAATCTGAGTTGCCGGCCCAGGAGGACGCACTGCCTGGGCGTGATGACGTGGTGCCATTGAGCAACAAGCACACGGTTCTGGGGACTTCCTTGCGACCACCGTTTCCCGACTCCCTGCAGCAGGCGGTGTTTGGGATGGGGTGTTTCTGGGGGGCGGAGCGGAAGTTCTGGCAAATGGACGGTGTTTATACCACTGCTGTGGGATACAGCGGTGGCTACACCGCCAACCCGACCTACGAAGAAGTCTGCAGCGGCATGACCGGGCATAACGAAGTGGTGTTGGTGGTGTTTGATCCAGACAAAATTACCTACAACCAACTGCTGGCCGCGTTCTGGGAGTCCCACAACCCCACCCAGGGCATGCGCCAGGGCAATGATCTGGGGACTCAATACCGCTCGGCCATTTACACCTTTTCAGAACAGCAGGCAGAGTTGGCGCAGACATCGCGGGACAGCTATGGTCAGGCGCTTCTAGAGCAGGGCATTGAGGATGCGATCACTACGGAAATCCAGCCGGTGTCTGAATTTTATTACGCCGAGGAATACCATCAACAATACCTGGATAAAAACCCGAATGGTTATTGCGGGTTGGGGGGAACCGGCGTGACTTGCGCTCTGTAGTGGCAAAGTCAGGTCAGAGCGGCACAGTTGGGTCAGCGCAGACGCATCAATCCCTCCTGGGTAACGGTGGCCACCAAATGCCCCTCGCGATTGTAAAACCGGCCTGTGTTGAGGCCGCGGCCGCCGGAAGCCACCGGCGCCTCCATGTGGTAGTAGAGCCAGTCGTCAATGCGGAAGGGGGCGTGTACCCACATGGCATGATCCAGGCTGGCCGCTTGCAGATTGGTCTGTTGGTAGATTACACCATGGGGCAGCAAGGCGGTGGACATCAAGCGAAAATCTGAGGCGTAGGCTAACAGGGCGTGATGGAGCGGCTGAGACGTCGGCAGTGGCTGTCGGGTTTTCAGCCAGAGACCCTGCACCGGTTCGTCCTTGCGGGAGCGCAGGAACGGAATCTCACCGGTACTGCGAGTTTCAAAGCAGCCGAACGCATCGGCGTGACTGGGGGCTTCCATATCGGGATGATGGTCGAGAAATTGTTGCAGTCGCTCCCGATCGGGCTGTAACTCCTCGGGGGCGGGGATCGTGGGCATGGCCATTTGATGCTCCAGGCCATCCTCATCTTCTTTAAATGAAATGGCTGTGTTGAAAATGGCCTTGCCGTTTTGTTTCGCCACTACTCGGCGAGTGGTGAAAGAGCCACCATCACGGATGGGGTCCACCTCAAACAGGATCGGGCGGTTGATGTCGCCGGGGCGTAAAAAATATGCGTGTAGTGAGTGCATCAGGCGCTTTTCGGGCACCGTGCGTATGGCGGCGTTGAGGGATTGAGCCAGTACCTGCCCACCAAAAACACGGGGTAGCTGGTTTTCCGCCGGTGTCACGCCGCGAAATAACAAGGTGTCCAGCTCTTCAACGTGGAGCAGGTTGCATAGTTTTTCAGTGGGGGTTGTCAAAGGTAACCTCAATACTTCCAAAGTTTTTGAATCAGTCGCCAACAGCGACCGGGTGTTCGCTGTAGCTGCACCAGTCACTCCAGCTGCCCGGGTAGAGGTTGGCCTGTTTGCCAGCCAAATGCAGTGACAGCAGGTTGACGCAGGCGGTAACGCCGGAGCCGCAATAGACCACGGCTTGATCATTTTCAACGGCTTGCCAGCGCTGGCGATGAAATTCCTGTGGCTTAATATAGCCCTGATCGTCGGTGATTTCTGTCCAGGGTTTGTTGACCGCTCCCGGTATGTGGCCCGCCACGGGATCAATCGGTTCCACTTCTCCGCGGAAACGGGCTGGTTCTCGGCTGTCAATCAACCACGGGGAGTTGTGTTGTCCTGACTGTTCGATCAGTTGTTTCAGGCGTGACACGGACACCTGGGGGCAAGCCTGAAAATCGACAATACCGTTCCTGAGAAGCGCGCTTGAGCCAGCGGTGTCCGTCGTCGGTGGCAGAGGCGGGGTGCGACGGTCCCGTGGGCGATTGGCCGCCAGCCACGCCTGATAGCCGCCGTTGAGTATCCGCACATTGTCGATACCTGCCGCTTTCAGCAGCCACCAGGCACGCGCTGCAAAGGCCATTTTTTGATCGTCATAAACCACCACTTGGGTAAACTTGTGAATGTGCCACTGCTGCAATTGGCGGGTGAAAGCCTGCCAGTCGGGAAGCGGGTGGCGACCACCGTGTTGCTGAGCCGGGCCGGACAGGTGGCTTTCGAGGTGACAGTAGTGAGCGCCTGGGATGTGACCTTCACGATACTGGCGTTGGCCTTCGTCGACATCGGCCAGGGAAAATCGGCAATCCAGCAGCACCAATTTGCTTGGCGAATGGATAAGATCGTTTACTTCGATAATACAGTCGGACATGTCAGTGCTCATTCCCTGGTCACTCGTGATTTGATGAATCGGTCAGTTGCTGTCGGTCGAAATCTCTAATGGTATCCGGTGTTGCCTTGCAGCCAGTCCTGCTGCAGCCACTGCAGCGTATCCTGGGTCTTGCCTGTGGGTTTATATTCGGCCCCAATCCACTGGCGGTAGTCAAGTTTGTGGAGCGTGGCGAACAACTCTTGCCAGCGGATATCACCGCTGCCAGGTTGGTGTCGGTTGGGTGTGTCGGCAATTTGCATATGCCCGACCTGGTGAATCAGCTCAGGCAGTTGCGCTGTGACGGGTTCGCCCATGCGCGCCATATGATACACATCGTATTGCATGGCGACATTGGTGTGATTGAGGTCGAGGATCACCTGTTGCATATGCGCCGTGGAGTGAATCAGAAAGCCGGGCATGTCGTGGGTGTTGATGGCCTCAAACACGGCTTTGACGCCAATCTCCCGAAGCTGGTCGGCGGCATAATCGAGGTTACCCAGAAAAGTGTCGTAATCCCGCCGCCAGTGTTGCGAGGATTCACTGCGGCCGGCCAGGACGTTCACGCAGTCTACGTTGAGGGCCTGAGCGTAAACCAGGCATTGATCAATGGCGCGTTTAAAGGCATCGCGCTGTCGATATTGGCAGGCCAGTCCAAGCCCGCCGCTCATCAGGTCGCCAGCGGGCACATTGATCAATACCACCGGCAGATCACTCTGTTGGCCTGCATCAATCAGTTCGATCAGTGGGGTGTCGTAGGGAAACTGGATTTCAACACCGACAAAGCCACTGTCCCGGGCGGCCAGGAAGCGGTCCGGCAATGAGTATTCGGTAAACAGTAACGACAAGTTGGCGCAAATTTTCATTTTTGAACGGGTCGATGGTGGTTCTTGGCGCATAATACATTATTTATTGCGGTGGTGGCTTACCCTGCAGCTCATAGGCAAATGCAATGATATGAGCGACAGCAACATACAGGGCTTCAGGAATCTCCTCGCCCAGTTCCAGTTGAATCAACAAATCAACCAGGGCGGCATTGTCGCACAGGGGAATATCGAACTCCCGCGCCAACGCCATGATGGCTTGCGCCTCAGTGCCTATGCCCCTGGCGCTGACTCGGGGGGCGTTTTCGCCGTCATAAAACAGGGCAACGGCCTTTTGCAGTTGTTGGTCGCTTATGTCTTGAGGTGTGGACTGATCGTTCATGCCTGGGTATCCACCAGAGCATAGCTTAAGCGCGTCGCCGCTTCTGGCGGGCGTCCCAGCAGGCATTCGATAGAGCGGACCTGGCAGCCATCCTTTGCCAGTTTTGTCGCTAACTGGTCCAGGGATGCGCGGGTCCTGGCATAGGTGGCAGGATCTTCAAGCCACAGGCTGGCACTTAGGGCTGCGCCACACACGGTCATATGGGCGTTGAAAGAGCCGGCATCCGGCAATTCAAAGGCCAGCTTTACTTTCCATTGCCGGACTTGTTCGCTGGTCTTCTCGGGGTCGTCCGGGTACTGGGTAAGCCAGTCTTCTTCAATTTTGAGCGTCATTTGCTGTAATTCGTGGCCGTAGCGGATGGGAATCTCCAAGTCCAAATGGGCTGTCTGAGCTGAAGTCTCCAGAGCGTGTTGCAGAGACTGCAGCTGGCACAGCTGCAGGCTGTCGAGGGACCTTGATACGGCAGAGTGCAACAGCGCTAACCATTGCTGAACCCTGATGTCCGGCGGGCGTCCCGTATTCTGGTGTGATTGCTTAAGTTGTTTCAGCAGTGGCGCCAGAGTGGTCGTGATTGCAGGGTCCGTGGAGGGGGGGGCGTGCATGCTCTGCTTGAGCTGCTGCAGGGTATGCAGCAAAGCCGCTTTCAAATCCTGTTGCAGTAGCTTTGGTCGGTGAGCCGGATCTGGCAGGTTGGTTGCCTTGGCCAGCTTGCTCTCCAGCAGCAGACCGCTGTTTAGCAGCGCAGACTTCAATTGCCCTGGCTGGGAGAGCTGGTCGGGACTTCGCAACATGGTCGCCAGGTGCCTCAGGCTGTCTTGCAGAGTCAGCGGAAATTGATGCTTTAAGCCGATGTTTGCCGGGGTCTGCAGCCATTGCGAGAAACGTCGGATGCCGAGCAAGTTGTCGCTCAAATCGGTCTGTCCCTGATTGCAGGGCGACGGCGGGTAGCCCTGATTTGCCGCAGCTGTCGCCTGAAGACTCGCTCGATGCGTTGCGGCTGTGGGGGTGCGGGGCAGCTGATCGCGCAGGGCTGCCAGCAGGGTTTGTTTCTGGGCTGGAGTCAGCAGGCCCTGGGGTTCATTGGTGTTCTTGGCCTGTGGCCCGGGGGTGGTTGTAGCGGTAAAAAAGCCGTCCTGGCCAAGTTGCAGGACAAAGCTCTGCTGCGGCTTTAAGGGTTTATCCGTGTACACCAGCAGGCTTTGGCCCCTGACGTTCAGTTCTGCCAGTGACAATTTGGGCGCGAGCACCAGCTGTTGCTGGGCTGTAGGGTTGCGAGGGGCGCTGTTAGACACCGTATCGGTGACAGGGGTAGTAAACTGAAGCAGTCGTGAGCGCAATTGCGGGTCGACCTGGCGCACCGTTTTAACCAGCGCCTCGACCGTCTCTCCGGCTTTGAGATTCAAGGCTTTGAGGGCTGCCTGCAGGGTGTCCTGGCGCTGGTTCACCAGTTGGTTTACGGGGTTCTGATTCCCGCGCGGGGCTAACTGACTGCTTACCGGTAGGTCAATGGCCATCTGAAGGTAAAATCCCAATGAAATTTATGTGTTTTGCCAGTAAAATGGCCGGTTATCTTAACGCATTGATTTTACTTAACTTTGCTTTACTTTTCGGGGCTTGCGGTCGACCCGTCAGCAACGGCGTTTTAAGCTATCGGCCGCTTTTGACAAGCGTACAGGGTTATTTATGGAACAGCCTCTGTTGGAGTTGACAGACCTTCGTTGTGAGCGCGATGAACGAGTGCTGTTTGAACACCTGAGCTTGACGGTGAACGCGGGTGACGTGGTGCAGATTGAAGGCCCCAACGGCAGCGGCAAAACCTCGCTGCTGCGGATTTTGAGCACCACATCGGCGGATTATACGGGCGAAATTCTCTGGCAAGGGGCACCGGTCAAAAGCAACCGGGTTGATTATTTGAATCAATTGCTGTTTGTTGGGCATTTGCCCGGCGTAAAAAAAGCCCTCACACCCAGGGAAAATCTTAACTGGTTTTGCGGTCTGAATCAGGGGCACCAACGCACCAGCATTGAAAACGCGCTGGACGAAGTGGGACTGTTTGGTTTCGAGGACGTACCCTGCCACCATCTGTCGGCCGGGCAGCTGCGGCGGGTGGCGCTGGCAAGATTGTTTCTGACGCCAGCGCGGGTGTGGATCCTGGATGAGCCTTTTACCGCAATCGATAAGCAGGGCGTCAAAAACCTGGAGCGACTGATGGCGGAACATGCGGCCGGCGGTGGTTGCGTGCTCTTGACCACCCACCAGGATATGAATCTGCAGCGGGTTCGCAAAGTACAGTTACAGGATTACCGGGGGGCGCTGCAATGACGGTATTTGAACAACAACAGTTCGCTACCGCAGCGCCGCAGGTGCCAGGTGTTGGTGCGGGGTTTATGGCCACCCTGCGCCGGGATCTGCTGGTAGCGTTTCGTCACCGTGGCGAGATGGCCAACCCGATCATGTTTTTATTGATGGTCATAACCATGGTGCCGCTGGGCATCAGCCCGGAAAGTGCTGTGCTGGCGACCCTGGCGCCGGGGATGATCTGGGTGGTGGCGCTGCTGGCAACCTTATTGTCCCTCGACGGTTTGTTCCGCAGTGATTATGAGGATGGCAGCCTGGAGCAGTTGTTGATGTCACCGCAACCGCTGTTTTTTCAGGTGCTGGCGAAGGTGTTGGTGCACTGGCTGGTAACCGGCTTGCCGCTCACCCTGATGTCGCCGCTGATGGGGGTGATGTTATCGCTGCCGGCGGCGGGTTACTGGCCGCTGATGGGCTCTCTGCTGCTGGGTACAGCCAGTTTGAGTTTGATCGGTGCCATTGGTGCGGCCCTGACGGTCGCGCTGCGCAAGGGGGGATTATTGATTTCCCTCATTATTATGCCACTGTACGTACCCGTACTGATCTTCGGTTCCAGTGCGGTGGGAAGCGCCATTGATGGTTTTCCCATGGGAGGACAGATGGCGATTTTGGGGGCCTTTTTGGCCCTGGCTGTGATTCTGGCGCCACTGGCCGCCGCTGGAGCACTGCGAATCAGTGTGAATGGCTAAGGGAATTGATACTGACAATGAAAGATTACAAGCGAGGCGAGAGATAAACGTGGGTTGGCAATGGTTTCATCGACTGGGATCGCCGCGCTGGTTTTACGAGAAAACCAGTGCCTGGATTCCCTGGCTGGCGGTATTGAGTGCGGCGCTTTTGATTACTGGTGCCGTGTGGGGGCTGGCGTTTGCCCCGGCGGACATGAAGCAGGGTAACAGCTACCGCATTATCTATCTGCATGTGCCGGCGGCATTTTTGGCACTGGCCGGCTACTACATCATGGCTGTCAGCGGTGCAATCGGTCTGATCTGGAAAATGAAACTGGCGGATATGGTGATGAAATGCGCCGCGCCCATTGGTGCGGTGCTGACGTTCGTGGCTCTGTTCACCGGAGCGGTATGGGGTAAGCCCACCTGGGGTACCTGGTGGGTATGGGATGCCCGTATTACCTCCATGCTGATCCTGTTCTTTTTGTACTTGGGAGTGATTGCCCTGCAAGAGGCGTATCAACATCAGGACACGGCCAATAAGGCCAGTGCTATTCTGGCGCTGGTCGGGACGGTCAACATTCCCATTATCTACAAGTCTGTTGACTGGTGGTACACCCTGCATCAGCCGGCTACTATCAAGTTTACCTCCGAGTCCACCATCCACCCCTCGATGCTGTACCCCTTGCTGGTGATGGTGATTGGCTTTTATGTCTTTTATGCCCTGGTTCTGCTGCTGCGGACGCGTACCGAAATCCTGGCGCGGGAAAAGAAAACCCGCTGGGTGCGTGAGTTGGCCGTGAACAACGGCGCAAGCAACGAGAGGGGGCAAGCATGAAGTTTCAGTTCGAGAATCTGACCGATTTTTTACAGATGTCCGGCCATGGGCCTTACGTCTGGGCCTGTTACGCCCTGACGGCCGCCTGCCTGATCTATCTGTGCGTGTCACCGTTGAGCAAACGGCGCAAATTGATGGCCGAGTTAAAACGCCAGGCGCGGATTACGGAGCACGAACTGCGGCAGCAGACGGCCCAGAGTCAATCGGTAAAAAATTGAAGTTATTCAAAAAAGTTGTTGAAGAGAGAGAAGTTGTCAATGCACCCAGTTCGTAAACAGCGTTTGATCATGGTGTTATTTATCGTGGTTTTTGCCACCGCTGCGGTAGGCCTGATGAGCTATGCGCTGCGGGAAAATATCAATCTGTTCTACCCACCGAGTAAGATTGTCTCGGGCGAGGCGCCGATCAATAAGCGTATCCGCGCCGGTGGTTGTGTTCTGCCAGGTGAGGTCAAGCGGGCAGAAGACAGTCTCGATGTGAACTTTTTGATCACTGATGGCGCCGCCAGAGTCAAAGTGCATTACAGCGGTATCCTGCCGGATTTGTTTGCTGAAGGTGAGGCGGTGGTGGTCAATGGCCAGCTCAACAGCGACAAGGTGTTTATGGCCACGGAAGTGTTGGCCAAGCACGATGAAACTTACACCCCACCGGAGGTGGCCGAGGCCATGCAAAACGCCGGTGAACACCAGAAGACCTGTGAAGGGATGAGCTATGATTCCTGAGCTTGGGCATTTCGCCTTAATTCTGGCGTTTTGCCTGTCGATAATATTATCGGTGATTCCCCTGTGGGGAGCGCACACCGGCAATGGCGTTATGATGAACAGCGCGCGAAGCCTGTCCCTGGGGCTGTTTGTGTTTGTCAGCCTGGCCTTTGCCTGTCTGGTGGTGGCATTTCTGCAAGACGATTTTTCCGTGGCCTATGTGGCCAATCAATCCAACAGCTTATTGCCGGTGCAATACAAGGTCAGTGCTGTCTGGGGCGGTCACGAAGGTTCCCTGTTGCTGTGGGTGCTGATTCTGGCGGGCTGGACTCTGGCGGTATCGCTATTCAGTAAAGATATGCCACTGGATATGGTTGCGCGGGTGTTGTCGGTGATGGGCATGATTGCGGTGGGATTCTGTGCTTTTGTGCTGTTGACGTCCAACCCGTTTGACCGGCTGCTGCCCAATACGCCGGCTGATGGCGGTGATCTGAACCCGCTGCTGCAGGACCCGGGGCTGATCATTCACCCGCCGATGTTGTACATGGGGTATGTGGGTTTCTCCGTGGTGTTTGCGTTTGCCATTGCCGCTCTCTTGTCCGGTCGACTGGATGCCGCCTGGGCTCGCTGGTCGCGTCCCTGGACAACAGTGGCCTGGGCGTTTCTGACGCTGGGCATTGCCCTGGGCAGCTGGTGGGCTTACTACGAGCTGGGCTGGGGCGGCTGGTGGTTCTGGGATCCGGTAGAAAACGCCTCCTTTATGCCCTGGTTGGTGGGCACAGCCTTGATCCATTCGCTGGCGGTGACTGAAAAGCGCGGAGTATTTAAAAGCTGGACGCTGCTGCTGGCGATTTTCGCCTTTTCCCTGAGCTTGCTGGGCACCTTCCTGGTTCGGTCCGGGGTGCTGACTTCCGTGCATGCGTTTGCCGCTGATCCGGAGCGGGGTGTGTTTATTCTTGGTTTCCTGGCTCTGGTGGTGGGTGGCTCCCTGACCCTCTATGCTCTGCGGGCGCCAGCGGTCAAAGCGGCGGCGAGCTTTGAGTGGCTGTCACGCGAGGCGTTTTTGCTGGGCAACAATGTGCTGCTGGTGGTTGCTACCGGTACCATTCTGCTTGGTACCTTGTACCCGCTGATTGCCGATGCCTTGAACTGGGGCAAAATTTCAGTGGGGCCGCCGTATTTCAATTTCTTTTTTATTCCGCTGATGGCCATGGTGGCACTCCTGATGGGGTGGGCGGCCATGGTGAACTGGAAACGCAGCAACCTGCAGACTCTGCTGCAGTGGCTGAAAAAGCCCATTATCGTCAGTGTTGTGTTGGGGCTGGCGCTGCCGTTTTTTATTGGCGATCACTACGCCTGGACAGCGGCTATCGCCATTAGCCTGGGCAGTTGGATTGTGCTGGCAACCGTTACCGATATTGTCTACCGGCTGCGTCATCGGCAGGGGCTGCTGGCAGGCTTTAACAAGCTCTCATTGAGCTACAAGGGCATGGTTATTGCCCATATCGGCGTGGCTTTCACGCTGTTGGGGGCAAGCCTTAACACCATCTATTCCGATCACCAGGATCTGCGTATGGCACCGGGGCAGCGATTGGAGCAGGGCGGTTATGAGTACCTCTTCAAAGGCGTGGAACAGGTCCGAGGTCCCAACTACCTGGCTGATCGAGGCACGATCGAAGTCTATCGCAATGGCAAACTCTACGACGAGCTGACGCCCGAAAAACGACGCTATCTGTCCGGTGGGAATCTGATGACCGAAGTGGGCATCAATCCCGGTTTCTGGCGCGACCTGTACGTCGCCTTGGGAGAGCCCCTGGGGGATACGGGCGCCTGGGCCGTTCGCATTCATTTCAAGCCTTTTGTGCGCTGGATCTGGCTGGGTGCGATCCTCATGTCTATTGGTGGTGGGCTGGCGATACTGGATAAGCGCTACCGTTTATCCGCTCGCAACGAAGCTCAAGAGGTCGCTGGCAAGTCGGGTGAAGCCACCTCATGATGGCCTACGTGGTCCGGCTATTTCCCAATGCATAGGAACTGATATGTCACGTTTTAAACTGTTTATCCCGCTGGCGGTATTTGTGGTGCTGGCCCTGTTGTTCTGGCGCGGGTTAAGCCTTGATCCCACCGCCATGCCTTCGGCCCTGATCGACAAGTCCATGCCGGTGTTTAATCTACCCACCGTCAGAGAACCGGAAAAACAGATTACCCAGGACGATTTGAAAGGCGAGGTGACGCTGTTGAATGTGTGGGCGACCTGGTGTATTTCCTGTCGAGTCGAGCACCCTTTCCTGGTGCAGCTGGCACAACAGGGGATAAAAATTGTCGGTGTGAATTACAAGGACGATCAGGTGGCTGCGCGTAAATGGCTGCAAGATCTTCACGATCCCTATGTCTATAGTATCGTCGATGCCGACGGCCGGCTGGGCATCGACCTGGGGGTCTTTGGCGCACCGGAAACCTACGTTCTGGATCGTCAGGGTGTGATTCGCTACAAGCATGTGGGTGTGGTGGACGAAAAGGTCTGGACGCAAACCATTAAGCCCATCGTTGATCAGCTGAGCAATGGTTAACGATCCAATGGTTAACGAGCAAATGGTCAACTATCAGGATTGTGACGGGAGCGGTGCAGTGAAGCCGGACTCGTTGTTGCAGCCCGGCCAGCGCTGTCCTCTGTGTCAGCAGTTTAACCATTGTGGTAATTTGAATAACCCACACAAGTCCAACGAGCTGGCGTCCAGTGAGCTGGACTGTTGGTGCCTGCAGCAAACCATTCCGCTGGAACTGCTCGACTCCCTCGCGCCAGAGTTGCGCGGTAAAGCCTGCATCTGTCAATCCTGTGTGAATCAGTTTAACTCACTCGCATCTGGTTAATTTCGACACCGCTATTGCGACTGCTTATACTCTGAGTGCATTGGTTAAGGCATTCCATGGAGAGCGTGCGTTATGAAGGGGATAAGCAACGGGAGGTGGAGTTTCTCACAGCTGGACTCAGTTCGGATGAGGCGAGTCATTCTGCTGATGTCTGTGGCAGTCCTGTTGGCTGGTTGTACCACACAGAATTCCGCTCCTGACACTTCAGCAATAACCACCGCAGAGGATGCAGCGGTTGGCTCTGCAGACGAACCCATCGGTAAATCGCTTGAATCGGTGACAGGAAGTTTGCAGGGCAGTGAAACCCGGCGTTATGGGTTTGATGTGGCTGCCGGTGATCATGTCTATATTCAAATGGTCACCGATAACAGCAGTAACTATTTCAATGTCACACCTGCGAGCAATCCCAGCGCCATTTTCATTGGTTCCATAGCCGGGCAGCAATTCAGGCAACAGTTCGATCAGCCTGGGACTTACGAACTGCTGGTGTATCTTATGCGCAGTGCGGCTCGAAGAAACGAAGCCGCCAACTTTCAATTGATCGTCCGCGGCGCCAGAGCGGTAGTTGACCTGAATCGAGAGCCGAAGGCCGCAGCCGGCATGCACCCAAGTTGGGACCGGGATGGGGACGGTATTAATGACTGCGAAAATGACGGCAGCTGTGATCACACCGTCGATTACAGCAAGCCGCGTCCTTGAACGCGACCTGTCCTTAAGCTCGCTCTATCCTAAAGTAAAGTCTGCAATCTGCCAGCCTTAAACCGGTTTAACGTTCAACTCCGATTGTATTGCCTGCTTGCGTTGATGGTCCCCCGGCAGCTTCTGGGCGGCAATGGCATAGCAAATGGCCGAGGCCAATCCGACTGAGGCTGTGGCTGCCAGCGCGTAACGCAAGGAGTCTTGCCCCAGGCTTGGGGCTAAGCTGTCACTCAACACGCCGGCGAACAACGGTCCAAGACCCAGGCCGATCAGGTTGAGGATAAAAAACAGCACCGCCGATCCCATTGCTCGCATCATCGGCGGTAACAGGGAGTGAGTCACTGCAATGGTTGGCCCCAGATAGAAAGCACCGGTCATGGTGGAGAAAAACAGGAAACCCAGAATCAGGTTGCTGTCAGGGTGAAACAGCGTTCCCAGCATCATCGGCAGACTGATGAGGGCGGGAATCGCCGAAATCCACAAGTACCAGCGTTGATCGCTGGCTCCCAGTTTGTCCGCCAGGTAGCCGCCCAGAAAGGTGCCTATGGCGCCACCAATGCCGGATGTCAACGCCAGTGAGGTACCGGCCTGAAGTTCGTTAAATCCGTGCGAGCGAATCAGGAACGAGGGCAGGAAGTTGCCGACACCGTAACTGGTAAAGGCCGCCAGACCGGCACCAATGGCAAAAAAACGAAACGAGCGCAGTGCCCAGAGAGTGGCCAGGGCTTCCTTGAAGTCAGTGCCTTTGTGGGCAGCGTTGCTGCTCGGATCCGATTGGCCCCGAACGGGTTCTTTCACGGTAAAGCGCACCAGTAAGGCCACCAGAATTCCCGGAATCCCCACCACGAAAAAGGCCCAGCGCCAGCCAAAGGTATGATTGATCCAGCCGCCCAGCAAAAAGCCCATCAGGATGCCGAAGTAGACGCCGGTAGAGTAGAACGACAGGGCGGCGCCGCGCTTTTCCGGCGGGTAATAATCGGAAATCATTGAGTGGGCGGGAGGACTGCCACCAGCCTCGCCGACCCCCACGCCTATGCGCGCCAGCAATAATTGAAAGAAGTTCTGGGTGGCACCAGATAGGGCGGTCATCCCGCTCCAGACCGCAATCGCTAATGACACAATATTGCGCCGGTTGCCCACATCGGCCCAGCGGGCAATGGGGATGCCGACACTGACATAAAATATCGCAAAGGCAAACCCGGTCAGCAGGCCCAGCTGGGTATCCGACAGACCCATATCCGCTTTTATGGATTCCTGCAGAATGACCAGGATCTGGCGATCGATAAAGTTAAAGGCGTACACCAGCGTCAAGACGACCAGGACATAGGTGCGATAGCGAGGTGAAAATGCAGGGGCTTGTTCGGAAGCGTCTGGGGTGGTCGACAGTTGCTCTTTGCGCAGAGACGCTGGAGGTGGGGTGAGATTCGTCATAGGGGCTCTCTTTACCGCTCTGTTATCGTTGTAGTGCATAAAACATAACAGAGCTTTTTCTGAGGGAAAACCCTTATTTGCGCTTTTTTACCACTATCCGCCTGGTGAATATTTGTCTATAAATCGGGCGTATGGCCGTTTAGTTGGTCATGTTTTCCTGGCGATAGGGTTGGGGGGCGGGTTGCCAGCTGCCCTGGGGTTCCACATCGGGATAGAGTTCATCCAGCGGTGTGGGTATACCTTCACCGTTAACGACCAGGGCGTGACGGCGGCGCAACAGGCGTGGCTCCTTGACCCCGCAAGAGCTGGCAATCATGCTCACTTCATGCACCATGTTCCTGGCGAAATGTTCAACCCTCTGGGCTTTATCGGCTGGGTTGAGGCCTTTTTGCAGATCCGGATCATGGGTGGTAATACCCGTCGGACAGGTGTTCTTGTTGCACTGCAAGGCTTGGATGCAACCAAGCGCAAACATAAAGCCTCGCGCGCTAACCACAATGTCCGTGCCCACGCAAAGCGCCCAGGCGACATCGGCGGGGGTGACCATTTTGCCCGAACAGATCACCTTGATTCGTTGCCGCAGGCCATATTCGTTCAGTTTGTCGATCACCAGTGGCAGGCTGCGTCGCAGGGGTAGCCCGACATAATCCATCAGGCTTTGCGGCGCTGCACCAGTACCACCGTCGGCGCTGTCGATGGTAATAAAGTCCGGCGCGTACGCCAGCCCGCGATTGTGAATGGCCAGGCAGAATTCGTTTAACCAGCGACTGTCGCCGACAACGGCTTTAAAGCCCGTGGGCTTGCCGGTCAGCTCCCGCACCCGATGAATGAACTCCAGCAGTTCATTGATGGAACGGATTTCGGTGTGACCATTGGGGCTGATGGAGTCCATTCCCACCGGGATGCCGCGCGTGGAAGCAATCAGTGGGGTAACCTTTTCCCCGGGCAGCATACCGCCTTTACCCGGTTTCGCACCTTGACTGAGTTTGATTTCCACCATCTTGACCTGCGGGTTGTCGGCAACCGCTTTCAGCTTCTCCTCGTTGAGCGTACCGTCTTCATTCCGCACGCCGTACTTGGCGGTGCCAATCTGAAACACCAGATCACAGCCGCCCTGCAGGTGATAGGGTGACAGTCCGCCTTCGCCGGTGTTCAGCCAGATGCCAGCCTTGTGAGCGCCGTGGGACAGGGCCTGTATGGCGGGCACGGAGAGGGCACCGAAACTCATGCCTGAGATGTTATAAATCGAATGGGTGATGTAAGGCTGACGAGCAAATCCCTCTCCCAGGGTAATGGCCGACGGTGGCTGGGCGTCGTATTTCTGCACCGGGAACAGGCTGTTAAGCAGCATATAATCACCTGGCTGGTTCAGCGGGCGGGTGGAGCCAAAGGCGATGGTGGAGTCGATATTCTTGGACGCTCGATACACCCAGCTGCGCTGGGCGCGGTTAAATGGCAGCTCCTCGCGATCCAAGGCGAAGAAGTATTGGCGGAAAAACTCACCTAAATGCTCAAAAAAGTAGCGAAAGCGGCCGATAACAGGGTAATTTCTGCGAATGGTGTGCTTGGTTTGGTGGACATCGTCCCAATATAGGGAGATAAGCCAAAGCACTCCAGCTGCGATCGCTAAAATCAGCAGCAGTGCAAAGAGTTGTAAAAATCCCGAGATAACATTCGTCAGCCAATCCATGTTCAACCCTTGTAATCTGCGCCCCTGGCGCTTATACGAATAGATAACGTGGGATGATAGCAGAGAAACCTTTGGGGGCTAGCATGTTGGCAGGCTCAAATAACAGCACAGGAATTCGTTGATTTTGATGAAACTTCAGCCTCGCCGAAAGCGCACCACCAAGCCGGCCATCATTGATATTGAAGCCACCGGGTTCCATGCCTTGAGCTATCCCATTGAAGTGGGTGTTGTCACACAGGAGGGCCTGCGCTATTCCTCCCTGATTCAGCCATACCCCAATTGGGACTACTGGTGTGAAGAGGCGGAGGCGTTACATGGCATCAGCCGAACTGACCTGCAAAAGTACGGCAAGCCTGGTGATGTGGTGACGAGGGAGCTGAATGAGATTCTGCAAAATCGCACCGTTTATAGCGATGGCTGGGTGGTGGATAAGCCTTGGCTGATCAAGTTGTTTGATCGTGCCCGTCGGCCGATGAGCTTCTGGGTCTCGCCCCTCGAAATGATCCTTAATGAAGAAATGATCGAGCACTGGGAGGAGGCCAAAACCCAGGCGCTGGGGGAGTCCCAGGGGGAGAGGCACCGGGCCAGTACCGATGCGCTGCGGATACAGCGTACCTTTCAATTGGCTCATGAACTGGCAGCTGGCTCATGAATTGGCAATTGACCCATAACATGCCGATCAGCCCGCCAAACTGCAGCTAGCCCATAAAGTGACCACCATCCTGTAAGGTGGTCTCTGGCCGCTGAGTTGGCGGGGGCCGGAGACTTAAATGGCCGCTGCCAGTCGAGTCCCCTGGTCAATCGCCCGTTTGGCATCCAGTTCCGATGCCAGGTCCGCGCCGCCAATCAGGTGATACGGTTTGGTCAGGCCGTCGGTAAGGGCCCGTTGGGATTCCTGGCCTGCGCAGATAATGACATTGTCCACCTCCAACAGCTTTTCCTCTGTGCCGACCCGCAAGTGCAGGCCCCGATCATCAATCTTCAGGTATTCGCAGCCGGGAATCATTTTCACGCCTTTGTTGATCAGTCCGCTGCGGTGAATCCAGCCGGTGGTCTTGCCCAGTCCGCCACCCACTTTGGCAGCCTTGCGCTGCAGCAGGAACACTTCCCGCGGGGAGGCTTCGACCTGCGCCTCAACGCCTTCAATGCCGCCGCGTGCATTCAGGCTCATATCCACACCCCATTCGCGCATAAACGCCTCAATATTCTGGCTGGTGGCTTCGCCACTGTGGGTCAGGTACTCGGACACATCAAAACCAATGCCGCCAGCACCAATCACGGCGACTTTACGGCCCACCGGTTTCTTGTCCCTGAGGACGTCCAGATAACCCAACACCTTGCTGTGCCCGATTCCTGGAATGGCCGGCAGGCGAGGGGAGATGCCGGTGGCGAGCACGATTTCATCAAACTCGCTGTCATTCAGTTGTGCCACGGTCACCGGTGAGTTCAGCTTTAACTCGACACCAGTCTGTTCAATGCGCTTGAGGAAATAGCGCAGTGTTTCGTAAAACTCTTCCTTGCCAGGTATTTGTTTGGCAACGTTAAATTGCCCCCCAATTTCGCTGGCCGCATCAAACAGAGTCACCTGGTGGCCCCGTTCCGCCGCCGAGGTGGCAAAGGCCAGTCCCGCTGGTCCTGCGCCAATCACCGCCAGTTTTTTCACTTGTGTGGTGGGCAGCAGATTCAATTCCGTTTCGTGGCAGGCGCGAGGGTTGACCAGGCAGCTGGTCATTATGCCGCTGAAAATATGATCCAGGCAGGCCTGGTTACAGCCAATGCAGGTATTGATTTCATCGCTTTTGCCGGCGGCGGCTTTGTTGACAAAGTCCGCGTCAGCGAGGAAAGGGCGAGCCATCGACACCATATCCGCATCGCCTCTGGCCAGCACTTCTTCGGCTTTTTCCGGGGTGTTGATGCGGTTGGACGTTATCACTGGAATGGCGAAATGCTCGCGGAATTTCGCCGTTACCCAGGTAAAGGCTGCGCGTGGCACTTTGGTGGCGATGGTGGGAATGCGGGCTTCGTGCCAGCCAATACCGGTATTGATGATGCTTGCGCCAGCTTTCTCGACCGCTTTACCCAGCTGTACGATTTCCTCAAAGTCGCTGCCGCCTTCCACCAGGTCCAGCATTGATAAGCGATAGATAATGATGAAGTTTTCTCCCACGGCTTGTCGTACGCGGCGAACCACTTCAACCGGCAGGCGCATGCGGTTGGCGTAGCTGCCGCCCCAGTCGTCGTCGCGCTGGTTGGTGCGCTGGGCGAGAAACTGATTGAGGAAATAGCCTTCCGACCCCATGATCTCGACGCCGTCGTAGCCGCTCATTTGAGCCAGCTTGGCGGTGCGTACGAAGTCTTCAATTTGTTGCTCGATTTCGTCGGCAGAGGCAGCCTGGGGTTTGAACGGATTGATGGGCGCTTTGATCGCGGATGGCGCGATGGGATTTTCATTAAAGGCGTAGCGTCCTGTGTGCAGAATCTGCATGCAAATTTTGCCGCCGGCCTCGTGCACCGCCTGGGTAATGATCTGGTGATCGGCGCAGTCCTCTTCACTCCACAGCATTTTGGTGTGCTCGTGAGTGGCGGCGCGCTTGTTGGGCCCGAAGCCGCCAGTCACAATTAGGCCTACACCGCCGCGGGCGCGCTCGGCAAAAAATGCGGCCATGCGCTCGTGGCCGTCGGGTGCTTCTTCGAGGCCGGTGTGCATAGAGCCCATCAGGACCCGGTTTTTCAAGGTGGTGAATCCCAGGTCCAAGGGCTTGAGTAAATTGGGGTATTGGCTACTGGTCATGGCTATCTCCGAAGCATGCGAAGTATTTAATCAGAACGGTCGACAGGGGCTTCCCTTGCTGGACACGCTGTAAACACGTCCGTGTGCCCTCGGCGTCGGCATCCATGCCTCCGACGGTCCTGCAAGGGAAACCCCTGCCGACCTCAGTGCCAATGTGTAAGTTTCTTGGTGTAGGTTTCTTGACGGGCGATTTTTATTTGAAAGGATCTTTTACTTTGCACAGCTCTTCAAATTGAGGCTGACGCTTTTCGGCCTTTGCCATAATAGTTTCCATCATATCGACCTGGGGCTGAAACATGCCGCTCTGCCATACGGACATGTAATTCAGGCTGTCGGCCACACTGTGGTCACGGCTGTAATTGATCATTTCTTTACAGCCGGCTACGGCCAGCGGAGAGCGGGCGGCAATTTGCCCGGCGATATCCATGACATCATTGAGCATGGCCTCCTGATCGGCGTAAACCTTGTTGACCAGACCGGCCGCTTTGGCTTCATCGGCGTACAGGCGGCGGCCGGTGTAGGCCAGTTCTCGCATCAAACCCTGGGGTATCAGCTGGGGCAGGCGCTGCAGGGTGCCGACATCGGCGGTCATGCCCAGCTTGGTTTCTTCAATGCTGAAAAAGGCATCTTCCGTGCAGTAACGGCTGTCACAGGCAGTCACCATATCCACCGCGCCGCCGATGCAGCCACCCTGGATGGCCGCCAGTACCGGCATGCGCACTTTTTCCAGTTGACTGAGACAGTCCTGAAGCTGCAACACGGTACGGCGCAGGTTTTCGTGCTTGCGACCCGGTTCTTCGGTTTGCGCCTGCAGTCCACCTCCTGTGAAGACAGCCAGATCCATGCCGGCAGAGAAATGCTTGCCGGTAGAGGAGATGACGATGACCCGGGCTGAGGCCTCTTCGTCGATGGCTCTGACGGCCTGGGGCAGTTCACGCCAGAAAGCTGGATTCATGCTGTTCAGGGCGTCAGGACGGCTGAACTGGAGGTGCGCGATCTTGTCTTCAATTTCCAGGGTGAAGCTTTCGTAGCTCATGGCGGGGCCTCTCTGTAGGGGTGGAAACCAGTCTGTACGTTACAAGTTAGTTTGTCAGGTGGACAACAGGGGTTATCTGGACGCTGTCAAGTTTATGGGGGACACCATAAATGGCTATTTTGACAGTGTCAAGATTGCTTGATAAATTGCCGTTCATGACCCTTGATAAATGCCGCCCATGAACAGTGAATCCCCAATAAAGACTTCTTACCACCATGGCGACTTGCGCCATGTGCTGCTGGATGCGGCGGCAAAAATGATTCGCGAGGAGGGTGAGCAGGCCTTGTCGATGCGCAAGCTGGCCGCCCGGGTGGGAGTGTCCCGGATGGCGCCGTATCATCATTTTCCCGACAAGCAGTCGTTGTTGTGCGCGGTGGCGGAAGAGGGGTTTAAGCGCTTTCAGTTGTTTGATTGCCCCGAGGAGCTGGACCCGGCCTCCGGCAGGCTGGCTTATTCGGTGCTGCAGAAGTTCGTTCACAATTATGTGCAGTTTGCGGTTGAGAATGCCGAGTATTATGACCTCATGTTCGGCGGTCACCTGTGGAAAAACCAGCAGCTGACGGATTCCCTGACGCACGAGGCGCACGCCTCCTTCAAGCGTTATGTGGAGCGGATTCGCCAGTGGCAGGAGAGAGGGTTGGTTTTGCCGGGTGTTGATCCGCTGCGGTATTGTCAGGTGAGCTGGAGCACCCTGCATGGTATGAGCCGCTTGTTGATTGACGGGATCTACGTTGATCAGGCTGCTATCGAGCCGGTGTGTGACAACGCCTCAAGGATGTTCTGGACAGAGTTGACCCAGAACTCCTGAGTGATAGTCGTCGTTATTGACGAATGCCCTCGATAAATAATTCCAGTTCAACCCGGCTTGAGGCTGGTCCCAACTTTTCCGGGATGCCAAAGTCTTTCAGCCGCAGGCTGGTGGTGCCGGCAAACCCCGCCCGATACCCCAGCCAGGGGTCGGGTCCTTCGCCGACCTTGTAGGCGTCAATGGAGATCGATTTGGTGACGCCGTGCAGGGTAAGATCTCCGTCCACCTGAAACTTGCCATTGCCTTTGTCCGTGACCCGGGTACTGACAAATGTGGCGCTGCCATAGCGGTCCGTATCCAGGTAGTCGTCACCTCGCAAATGCTTGTCCCTTTCGGCGTGATTGGAGTCGATGCTGGCGGTGTTCACGCTCACTTCTACGGAGGAGGCCTCTATATCCTTGTTATCGTAGGTGAAGTGCCCTTCAAAGCTGTTGAACCGACCCAGCAGCCAGGAATACCCCAGATGGGGAATTTTGAATTGTATGAAGGCGTGTGCGCCCTTGGTGTCAATTTTGTATTTGGCGGCGCTGGCCGGTGAACTGATCAAGACGCCATTCAGAAGCGCGGCAGCCACGAGCGGCGTAAAAAATTTACGTTGTAACCAGGGGGTGTTCAGCATGTTGTCTCCTTGTCCATGTGTCTTAAAACGTCTTTGAGTATCTTGATAGCAAGTGTGATCTGGTGCGTGAGTTGCAGGGTCTACAGCATGCGTCTGAGCGTGCCGTCCCTATCAATAAAGTGGTGCTTGAGGGCAGCAGTGGCGTGCAGGCAGGCGAGGGCAATCACCGAGATGGCCAGCCAGTAGTGTATGCTGCCGGCCAGGTCTTCCTGGCGCTCGAAAAATTCACCTGCCGAGGGCAGTGTGAACCAGTTAAACACCTCAATGCCGCGTCCGTCGGCGGTGGAAATAAGGTAACCGCTGACAACCAGGGCGAACAACACCCCATAGAGAGTAATGTGCGTCAACCTTGCCAGCCGCACTTCCCAACGGCGATGACTGGCCAGGGCTTGAGGGATTGGATTCGTCCAGCGCCAGAGCGATCGTATCAGCAGGGTGACGGCCAGGAGTACCCCCAGGCTTTTGTGCCAATGTGGCGCTTTTTGATACCAGCTATCGTAGTAATCCAGCTCCACCATCCATAACCCCAGTCCAAATAACCCAAACACCGCCAGGGCAATAAGCCAATGCAACAACTTGCTGATCAGGCCATAGGTTTTTTCTGTGTTTGTCAGCATAGGGTCAACAGGCTTCTGCAGTTTGGGTGAATCGATGAAATTGAATGCAAGTGGCATCCTTTGTTCAAGTTAAACGGGTCTTGATAAACGTGTCGGCTTATTAGAAGCATTTTGGTCTTTAGCACTTTAGCGCAAAAGATACACATTGAGGATGCTCCTTGGATGGATGAACGATTAAGGGCTGAAAATTTGAGGTTGTGTGTTTGCGGGTGTCTGCTGTGTTTGAACCCGTTGAGTCTCACTAGATTGTATAAAAATCATGAAAAAAGTATTAACCAAGCCGTGCATTATTCCTCCTATCTATTAACGGTGTTTTGGAAAATATGCATCTATTATTAACTTTACCTGATGTAGATTTGCCATGATGGCGTCGAGTGGGAAAGAGTGCCGTCCTGGTGGAATATGACAGTTGAAACTGTCAGCTATTGCATCGGTGTAGCAGGGTGGCTAATCTTGCGCCCCTTTTTTATTTGCCTTCCCAAGCGGTCTCAGGAATTTAGTTTCATGAACACTCAACACCCAGCTAGCCTCTCATCTGCCAACCTGTTGTTAAAACCCTTGGTGGGTGCCATCAGTGCGATAACATGGCCGTTTTGGGTTGCTCCAGTTTTGGCGCAACAGCAGTCCTACAGTCTGGAAGAGGTGGTGGTAACCGCTACCCGGCGTGCAGAAAGTATTCAGGATATCCCGCTGAATATTTCCGCGGTAAGCGGTGATGCTATTCGTTCCCAGGGCTTGACCAGTCTCTCCGATGTCACCAAGTGGGTGCCGGGCATTCACATAGTCGATCAGGGCTCTCGCTCTTCCGATCAGATTGTGGTGCGCGGCCTGAATGCCAACCCCATCAGTTCCTCGGAAGCCTTGAACAACGGCGGTGGCGGTACGGTTGCCACCTACGTTGGGGAAATTCCGCTGTATATGGATCTAAAGCTGAACGATATGGAGCGGGTGGAAGTCTTGTTGGGGCCTCAGGGAACCCTCTATGGGGCGGGAACTTTGGGAGGGGCTATCCGCTATATTCCTGTAAAACCACAATTTGATGCGACCGAGCTGGAAGTGCGCGGCAACTTCTACCAGTACTCGGAAGCCGACGATCTGAGTACCGATGTGGGTTTCACATTCAACCTGCCTATCACCGACAACCTGGCAGTGCGAATGAATCTGGATTATCTGGATGACTCCGGGTTTATTGATTACGTCTACACCGTGCGCGAGGCGGGAGTGTCCAACCCCGATCCGGATTTTTCCAATCCCGCTGATGTGGCGGCGAATTTAAAATCTGTTGATGACGTCAATGACGAGCAGACGTTGTCGGGCCGACTTGCACTGCGTTGGACACCTACCGACAGTCTGGACATGACCTTGTCTTATTACTTGCAGGATCAGGACAGTGGTGGCCGTAACATCAATTCCAAGGATGCGCTGGGAATTGGTAAATACGAATCCGGTTTGCGCTTTGAGGAGCCAAATGAGCGCAAGAATGAATTGCTGGCTCTGGAGTTGACCGCTGACCTGGGGTTTGCCGAATTGACATCGGCTACGGGTTATTCCGAATTTGAGGAGGAAGGGCAGCGGGACCAGACCGATTTGTTGATCACACTGGAGTACAGTTACGAGGCGTTCCCGGCCTTCAGTGCCTATACCCGTGATGATTCCAGTGAAGAGCGTTTCAATCAGGAAATTCGCCTGGTGTCGACACACGAGGGACCCATTCAATGGATTGCCGGTGGTTTCTACAACAAATTTGAAGCCGACCGCTTGTCGAGGGAGTTTACCCCGGGCTTTGATCAGTTTGCCGTGGACAATCTGGGCGGGGTTCAACTGCGTCCTGATTCGCTCGAGTACTATGAATTGGGAGAGGAAGAATTGAAGGAATGGGCGCTCTATGGCGAGGTCACGTTTGCCATTACCGACCTCTGGGATATCACCTTGGGAGCCCGTTATTACGATTACGAATTCACCAGCCGCGACGCAGTTGACTTCCCAATTTTCCGCACCGTTTACGATGGCGAAGACCCCAACAGCCTGGTGCTGGACTTCGAGGACAATTCTCAGGAAGAAAATGGCTCCTTATTTAAATTCAATACCTCTTATCAGTTTACCGATGACATCATGGGCTATTTCACCTATTCGGAAGGCTACCGACTTGGGGCAGGTAATGGCATCGCGCTGTGTCCTGAGTTTCTGGATCCCAATCAGCAGTTCGCTTGCGCCCAGCCAGACGAACTGGATTACGAGCCCGATGAGACACAGAACTATGAAGTTGGTGTGCGCACCACCTGGCTGGACAATCAGTTGACGCTGAATGGCGCCATATTTTTTGTAGACTGGAACCAGCCGCAACTGGCCTCCACAACCGTCAATGCGTCTTTGCCGATAACGGTCAATGGTAAGGGGGCGGAGTCCACCGGCCTGGAGATGTCGTTTAACTGGTTGCTGACGGACAATTTTTCGATTCGGGGCAGTTATTCCTACACCAAGGCCGAGTTGACCGACGTGGCACCCGATTTGATTTCGACAGTGACGCCTCCAGGGTTTGCGCGTGTCACTTTGGATGGTGAAGATGGTGATCGACTGCCGGGTTCGCCAGAGCATCAGGCCAACCTGTACGCAACCTATTTCATACCGCTGGACCAGATGGAATTGAAACTGAATTATGGTGTTGCTGCCGTCAGTGACGTGCTCACCAAGACGGGGGAACGGGGGAACGCGGAAGCGCTATCCGGTTACGCCGTCCACAATCTTTCGGCGTCGCTGTCGATGGATAACTGGGATGTAACTTTGTACGCCAATAATCTGTTTGATAAATACGCGGAGACCGGCGTACGTGAGGACACGAGTTATCTGCAAACGGTGACCGACATCAATGGTGATCCGGTTTATCTCCGACGTTATTACAATAATGTGCTTGCGCCCCGAGCGGTGGGTGTTCGGGCCAGCTACCGCTTCGATCTTTAATCGTCGACGTTGACGGGATCGCGGATTCGAATGGCCGATAAAAAAAACCTGGCTTGGCGCAGCGTGTGAGTCTATCGACGGAAGGAAATACAGTGACGGATCCAGTTTGGTTGAAGCGTGCACTCTCGGCTTTGCAGGCCGGTGAATACGCCTCCGCCCATCAGCTGGCCATGCAGGTTTTACAGCGGGCGCCAGAAACGGCCGAGGCGTATTTTGTCATGGCCTGGATTGCCCATGACCATGGCAAATACTCCAAAGCGGAAGAGGTGGTGCGGCGTGCACTGAGGTTCGCCCCCGATCATCTGGACAGTCTGTTGCTGCGTGCTCGCTGCCTGTTGGGGCTCAATCGACAGGCGGAAACTCGCGAAATTCTGGCGACCCTGGAGATATCGCGTTTAACCTCGGCCTTTCAGTCTGATTCAGTTGGTGTGTTGTTTTCCCGCTTGGGGGAGCACCATCAGGCGTTGGCGTTTTTTCAGCGAGCAACTTCACTGCAGCCTGAGCAGGCCAACTATCACTACAACCTGGGTTCCTGCTTGCAGTTCAGTGGTCAGTTTGACGGGGCTGAGGCAGCGTACGAACGCGCCATTGCCCTGCAGCCCGATCACTACCGAAGCCATTCCTCGTTGTCGCAATTAAGGCGGCAAACCCGATCGGCTAATCATTTGCCGCGCCTGCAGGTGCTGTGGGATAAGCTCGACGGTGATCCCAACGCGTCATTGCATATCGGTCACGCCCTCGCCAAAGAGCATGAAGATCTGCAGGAATACCAGCAGGCCATGGCTTATTGGCAAGCAGCCAAAGCCCGAAAACGGACGCAAATTGATACTAATCCGGCTCGTGACCAGGCAATTTTTTACGCCCTGGAAACGCTGGCGGGCAATTTGCCAGGCAATTTGCAATGGCCGTCTGGGGGCGGTGGGTTTGAGTCGTCGGAGCCCATCTTTGTGGTCGGTATGCCACGTACAGGAACAACGTTAGTGGAGCGCATCCTGGCCAGTCACAGCGCGGTGAGCTCGGCCGGGGAGTTGGCCAATTTCTCCCTGCTGGTAAAGCGGTCGCTGGAAACCCCATCGGCCTGGGTGTTGGACCCGGAAACACTGGCCCGCGCCGGTCAATTGAACTTTGAGCAGTTAGGCCGTGATTATATCGAGTCGACTCGGCCATTAACGGGGTATCGCCCGCACTTCATTGACAAGATGCCGCTCAACTTCATGTATATCCCCCTCATTGCCCAGGCGCTGCCAAAAGCGAAGATCATTTGCCTGCGGCGCAACCCGATGGATACCTGTTTGAGCAATTTCCGGCAGTTGTTTTCCACCGAGAACGCCTATTATCAGTATGCCTACAGCCTGGAGCATACGGCAGAGTTTTTCGTGGGGTTTGATCGGGTCATCAGCGCCTTTCAGCAGGCCCTGGGTGCGCGTTTGTACCAGGTCCACTATGAGCAGCTGGTGTATCAGCCGGAGCGGCAAGCGGAACAATTACTGGCGTATTGCGGCTTGCCCTGGGAAAGTGAGTGTCTGGCTTTCCATCAAAATGCCACGCCTGTTGCCACGGCAAGTTCCGTGCAGGTGCGTGAGCCGGTCTACCGTCGAGCAGTGAATCGCTGGCGCAACTACGAGCCCTGGCTACAGCCCGTTAAAACCATATTTGAACGCCACGGCATAAGCTACAGCTGAAACTGAGATTGATGTCAGCTTGTTTGGGTTGTTGTTTGCAAGGAAGTGCAATGAATTGTTAGTTGACTGAGATCAATATGTCTTCCAGTCAGGGGCGTAGCATGGCCTTACAGTAAAGCATTTTCAAACTCGGTGTGCTTGTAAGGAGATACGCTATGTACATTGACAGCTATGTGGCTTCTGGATTGGTGATTGTGGGGCTGACCTGCGTGGTCATCGGGTATGTGGGCTATTATGCCTACCGGCATATCAAGCAGGATATTGCCCGCACTGAGGGCAAGGGGTAAACCTTCACCCTGTAACAACTGTTTTGATATAGCAGTTGCCTGGATGAAAAAAACTGACTGAGCTTGTGCCGGGGTCGGGAAAGTGTCCGATTACCCGGTTTTTTCGTTTCGGCCAGGTGAGGTCAAGAAGCGGATATAAAGAGCGAGTATAAATGGCAGGCACAAAAAAAGCCGCTCGAAAGCGGCTTTTTGAAAAATGGCGGACCGGACGGGACTCGAACCCGCGACCTCCGGCGTGACAGGCCGGCATTCTAACCAACTGAACTACCGGTCCGCGACCATTTGGATTGCCAGAGCAATGCTTCGGTTACCAAATTTTTTTTCAGCATTCCTGTGTCACGCAACAGAAAGCTTGCATAAAAAAAGCTGCCGATTAAGCAGCTCTTTTGAAATAATGGCGGACCGGACGGGACTCGAACCCGCGACCTCCGGCGTGACAGGCCGGCATTCTAACCAACTGAACTACCGGTCCGCGATAACTGACGCTTCCAATTGCTTTTTTGAGCAACCCTCTATCACGCTTGAGGGAATTGGTGGGTGGAGAGGGGATCGAACCCCCGACCCTCGCCTTGTAAGGGCGATGCTCTCCCAGCTGAGCTATCCACCCGCGCTGTCAGTGGATGCGTATAGTAATGATATTTCGGTGACGGTCAACGTTTTTTTCCAGTAATTTCAAAATCCTACTGATTTTTCTTTACCCGACTTCTTGCTCCTGATCGCTAGAGTGCTGTAGCTGCCATTGCTATAATCTGGCGATTGATTTTCAGGGGGCAAGTATGGTCGGTCAGCAGTCATTTTGGCAGCAGCTTATTGGATTCAGGTGTCAACTGGCGCTGGCACTCCTATTGCTGTGGTCAGCGCATTCCCACGCGGTTATCGATGTGTATAAGTTCGAGGATGACGTGACCCGCCAGCGCTATCTGTCTTTTATTGAAGAGATGCGCTGTCCCAAATGCCAAAATCAGAATCTGGCCGGCTCCGATTCGCCGATTGCCGCCGATCTGCGCCGCGAGCTCCATCGCCTGTTGGAAGAGGGTAAAAGCGATAAGGAAATTGTTGATTTTATGGTCGATCGCTACGGAGAGTATGTGCTTTATCGGCCGCGGGTGAAAACCAATACGGCGCTGCTCTGGGGTCTACCTGCCGGGCTTTTATTAATCGGGGGCGTGCTGGTGGGGTTAACCTTGAGGCAACGTCAACAGAAGTTGGGTCAGTCCAGTGAATTGTCCGCGGCTGAGCAGGCCAGGCTGGATGAGTTGCTGGCAGCGGCGGCTCGACGTCAATCCGGGCAGGGCTCGAAAGAGAAGCCTTGAGCGCGCAATCGACAATCAGGTGGAGCTTTGGCCTCTCCTGCATACACATACTGCATACACGTTAAGATCATTGACCTGGGGTGAAATGAATGGGACTTTTTTGGCTGGTGCTGGCCTTGATGACCGCACTTGCAATGGTGTTTTTATTGTGGCCGGTCTGGCGTACGGCCGGCGACAACTTGTCGGTTAACGCCTCGCAATCCGACAGTGCAAGCCGAGAGGCCCTGGTACTGGATTTGTTTAACGAGCATTTACTTGGACTGCAGCAGCAACTGGAAGCCGGTGAGCTGGAGCAGAGCCAGTTTGAGCAGCTGAAAAAAGAGCTGGAGCTGTCGCTGCTGGAAGACATGCAGAAAGTTGGTGATCAGCGTCGAGCTGGCTCCCGCTGGGTCATGTACCTGGCGGTTTTGGCAATCCCGCTGCTGGCGTTGAGCTTTTACTGGCAGAGAGGTGCGGTTGAGGACGTTCAGATCGCTCAGCAGCGCGAGGCCTTTTTTAATCAGGGGCTGGCTGATCCTGAGCAGGCCGGCGCAGCGCTGGAAGAGATGATCGATAGCCTCAGTGCACGGCTGGAAAAGAAGCCGGATAATATCGGCAATCGTTACCTGCTTGCCCGTTCCTATATGCAGCAGGGGGATTATCTCAACGCGGTTGCCCAATACACGCATATCGTCCGACTCAGTGATGTGCCCGGCGGTGGCCAGGTGCCATCTCATATTCTGGGGGAGCTGGCGCAGGCAATATTTTTGGCGGCGGGCAACCGGGTAACGCCAGAAGTGCAGGCGCTGGTTGATCGTGCCTTGCAGCAGGATGGCAACGAAACCACGTCATTGGGGTTGGCGGGAATTGCAGCATTTGAAGCTGGTCAATATGACCAGGCTGTGGATTTCTGGCAGCGAGCTGTGCAGTTGCTGGGGCCCTTTACCCCCGCGGCCCAGTCATTGCAGTCGGGTATCGCCAGAGCCAGACAGTTGATAGCGGCACATCCGAGTGAAGCTTTGGAGCGTGCCCCATCGACCCAGGCGGACACCCCGGTGGTCGATCAAAAAGCCCTCACTGCGCGTCTAAGCGTGCGAGTGGCCCTGGGAGAGGGAGTGGTTACGGATCCTGACGACACCGTCTTTGTTTACGCTCGGGCATGGCAGGGGGCCAAAATGCCACTGGCGATACAGAAGTTGTCGGTTTCAGACCTGCCGGCATCGATTACGCTGGACGAATCCATGGCAATGGCGCCAGGCATGACGATTGCCAGTGCGCAGGAGCTGGAAATCGTGGCGCGTATTTCAAAATCAGGCCAGCCCGTGCCACAATCAGGGGATTGGCAGGGGGCTTTCGGTCCTGTGGTTCTGGCGGAGCAGGATAAAGCTGTGGAAATCACCGTCAATCAGCAGCTTCCATAAGCTGGGTGATCGGTGATATCCGTAGTCATTGTCGGTCAATCGAAATTGGCGGCGCTTATTGGCTGTAATACCCCGGTCAAGTGTGTAAAATTCTGGATTTGGCCGGTCAAGCGCTCCTGGGGCTTGAGGGGGTCCAAAATCATAACAAAATCAATGAGCTACCATTTGAGTGAAGCGTTTCTATGCGGCTAAAGTGCATTAAGCTGGCAGGTTTTAAATCGTTTGTGGATCCAACCACCGTTAACTTTCCCAGTAATCTGGGGGCTGTTGTCGGCCCGAACGGTTGTGGTAAGTCGAACATTATTGACGCCGTACGCTGGGTGATGGGGGAGTCCTCGGCCAAGAATCTGCGCGGTGAGTCCATGACCGACGTTATTTTTAACGGTTCTGGCGGTCGCAAGCCGGTGGGGCAGGCCTCCATTGAGCTGGTGTTCGACAACAGCGATGGCACCTTGGTGGGTGAATACGCCAGCTTTTCGGAGATCTCGGTCAAGCGTAAGGTGACTCGCGACGCCCAAAACAGCTATTACCTCAATGGTACCAAGTGCCGCCGCCGCGATATTACTGACATTTTCCTGGGAACCGGTCTCGGTCCCCGCAGTTACGCCATTATCGAACAGGGCATGATTTCTCGCCTGATTGAGGCCAAGCCGGAAGAGCTGCGGGTGTATATTGAGGAAGCCGCAGGCATTTCCAAATACAAAGAGCGCCGCCGGGATACGGAAAACCGCATGCGCCGTACCCATGAAAACCTCGAGCGCCTCACCGATATCCGGGATGAGCTGGAACGTCAGTTGTCACGCCTGCACCGCCAGTCCCAGGCGGCCGAAAAATACACCGAGTACAAGAAAGAAGAACGTCAGCTGAAGGCCCAGCTGCAGACGTTGCGCTACAAAATACTGGATGACCAGGCACAGGTGAAAAAAGAGGCGATCACCGAGCTGGAATTGAAAGTGGAGTCGTTTGTTACCGACCAGATTCAAACCGACACGTCAATCGAGAAATACCGCACTCAATACACCGAACTTGGCGACAAGTTTAACGACGTTCAGGGGCGTTTCTACGCCATTGGGGCTGATATTGCTCGAATTGAACAGACCATTCAACACTCCCAGGAACGCGGTCGGCAGTTGCAGGCAGATTTGGACCAGACCGAACGCGATTGCAAAGAAGCCGAGGAGCACTTGGTGGCCGATAAGGCCAAAGCCGAGGAGTGGGAAGAGGAGCTGATGGAGCTGGAGCCTGAGCTGGAAATGGTTAAGGCCGCCGAGGAGGGCTCCGGTGATGAACTGCACGAAGCTGAAGAGGCGATGCAAACCTGGCAGCAGGAGTGGGATGGGTTTAACCAGACGGCGTCGGAACCTCGTCAACGGGCCGAAGTACAGCAATCCCGTATTCAACACCTGGAACAGGTGCAGTCGCGCTTGCTCGAGCGCATTCGTAAACTGGATGAGGAAAAGAAAAACCTCGTCCCCGATGAAGCGGAAGAAGAAATTGGCCAGCTGACTGAACAGCTGGCCGAGTTGGATCTATCAGCGGATGAAAAGCGCAGTCGGGTTGAACAAATCACTGACGAAATTAATGCCCTTCGCGACAGCAATGACCAGACAGGGTCAGAGCTTGATCAAATGCGCAGCCAGCTGCAAACCATGCGTGGCCGTCATGCCTCATTGGAAGCGCTGCAACAAGCGGCCATGGGTGAAAAGAGTGCGGCGGTCAGCGAGTGGTTGAAGCAACAGGATCTGGTGGGCAATCCGCGCCTGGCTGACGGCATTGAGGTGCGTGACGGCTGGGACATCGCCGTAGAAACCGTGCTGGGCAACAGCTTGCAGGCTGTGTGTGTCGATGGCCTGGACGGGGTATCAGGTTTCGTCGAGCAGTTGACCCAAGGTGAATTGGTGCTGCTTGATAACCAGGCCACGGTCACCGGGCAGGTGGGTAGTTTGGCCGACAGCCTTTTGGGCAAAGTGGATTCAAACAGTAACCTGGCTGGCTTGCTGGGTGGCATTTATGCAGTCGAGGACTTGCCCGCCGCGCTGAAGATTCGCTCCCAGTTACAGGCACACGAGTCCGTGGTGACCAAAGATGGCTTGTGGCTGGGCAGCAACTGGTTGCGCGTTGCCCGTGATTCTGACGCGACTTCAGGTGTTATTGCCCGCAAACAGGAGCTGGAAGAGCTGACGGCCCAGTTGGAAGAGGCCGAGACGCGTGTTGAAGAGTTGGGTCATCAGTTAGAAGCCGGTCGAGAACAGGTGAAGTCCCTGGAGCTGCAGCGCGAAACCGAACGTCGCGAGGCTGAGGTTCACAGCCGCAAATACAGCGAGTTGCGTTCCCAGTTAAGTGCCAAACAGGTCCGGGTCGAGCAAATTTCCGTGCGTCGTGATCGCGCCAACACGGAAATCCGTGAAGCCCGCGAGCAGATGGACGCCGAGAATGAAAGCCTGGCTGAAGCGCGCATGATTTTGCAGGAAGCCATTGAGGCGATGGAGCGGGATACCGATGCCCGTGAAACGCTGCTGGCCAAGCGGGATGATATCCGCGCACAACTGGAAGATGCCCGCCAGCGTGCCCGGCATGATAAGGACCGAGGTCATCAGTTGGCCATGCGTCATCAGGCCCTCAAAACCCAGGTGGATTCCATCAAGTCTGGCCTGGGGCGTTTGCGAGAGCAGACCCAGCGCCTGCAAGAGCGGCGTGACCTGTTGCGCGACCAGCTGGAAGAGGCGCGCAGCCCCGGCGAAGATCATCAGCTGGAGTTGGAGGCGTTATTGGACAAGCGCTTGTCGGTTGAAGAAGAATTGGCCGAAGCCCGTCGCGCGGTAGAACAGGTAGAGCACGACCTGCGCAAAGCCGAGCAGGACCGCAACCGTTCCGAACAGGAAGTGCAAGCGGTTCGAGCCAGGTTGGAGCAGGCCAGGCTGGAAGCGCAAACCCTTGAGGTACAGCGCAAGAATTTGCAGCAACAGTTGGAAGAGGAGAACTTCCATCTGCAAACCTTGCTGGAACAGTTGCCGGAAGATGCTGCTGAACAGCCCATGCAGGAAGAGCTGGAAAAGATCGCCAATCGAATTACCCGCCTGGGCCCGATTAACCTGGCCGCCATTGACGAATACAAAACCGAATCGGAGCGAAAAAACTACCTCGATACGCAAAACAGTGAATTGCAGGATGCTCTGGAAACACTGGAAAATGCCATTAAGAAAATCGATCGTGAAACCCGCACCCGCTTCAAGGAAACCTTCGATCAGGTCAATAGTGGCCTGCAGGAGTTATTCCCGAAAGTGTTTGGTGGAGGTCATGCCTATTTGGAACTGACAGGTGAGGACATGCTCGATACCGGTATTGCGATCATGGCGCGCCCACCGGGTAAGCGAAACAGTACCATCCACCTGTTGTCGGGTGGTGAAAAGGCGTTGACCGCGATTGCGTTGGTGTTCTCCATTTTCCGTTTGAATCCGGCGCCTTTCTGTATGTTGGATGAGGTGGATGCTCCATTGGATGATGCCAACGTCGGCCGCTATGCTCGTATGGTCGAGCAGATGAGTGAACACGTTCAGTTTATTTACATTACCCACAATAAGATTGCGATGGAAATGGCGCATCAGTTGTTGGGTGTCACCATGCATGAGCCGGGTGTTTCCCGTCTGGTAACGGTGGATGTAGAAGAGGCAGCCGAACTGGCCGCAAGTTAATGGCAAACCAACAATTTATGGCACACAAGAGAGGTGTGGTTACGAATGGATTTCGCGATGCGTGAATGGCTGACGGTCATTATTGTATTGTTGATAATGGGTGTGCTGCTCGATGGCTGGCGGCGCATGCGTACCTCCAAGCGACACTCCATCAAAATGTCTTCCAGCATCCCGCGGGGCAGTAAAGTCGAGGCCGCAGAGGGTGGTGAGGAGTTCGGTAGTGAACTGCCCAATGGCGGCGCTCGGGTAATCGCTCAACGCAATGAAAAGGATACTCGAGAGTTGACCCGAAACCTGCAGGAAAATTTTGAAAAAACCAAAACGACTCTGCGCCATCGAATTCCGGAGCAGGTCGCTCTGAACCTGGATGAAGAAGTGCCGATGCTGATGGAGTCCGTCCATAATGAGACGGATCTGGACCCTGCTTCCGGGGATGAGTTGCTGCACGACAGTCACCCTGACAATGACATGCCCTCCCAATCCTTTGACGACGACTTGGACGATGTGCTTATGGGTGAGGCTTCTGCCAGTGGTCGGCGTGAGCCCTCGATGGACAGTTTTTACGAAGACGCAGTGGATGAACCAGAACAGGATTTGCCATCCCGCTCCAGTGCCCCGCAAAGCGATATGGCGGAAGAGGACGCTGACCAGGATGTCGAGCCGGAAGAGGTATTAGTCATCAATGTGATGGCTCCGGAAGGCCAGCGTTTTCACGGTGAACCACTGCTGACCGTGCTGCTGGAGTGTGGCATGCGCTATGGCGATATGAAAATTTTCCACCGCCATGAGGACGAAGACGGTGCCGGCGAATTGCTGTTCAGCATGGTCAATATGGTGGTGCCGGGAACTTTCGACCTCAATACCATGAGCCGTTTTGAAACACCGGGCGTTAGCTTTTTCATGACGTTGCCGATGCGCAGTAACAGCCTGGATGCTTTCAATTTGATGGCCAGAACTGCCATGTCGCTGGCTGAGCACCTGGGTGGTGAGTTGAAAGATGAAAACCGCAGCGTTATGACCTCGCAAACGCTGGAGCATTGCCGCCAGCGCATACGTGAGTTTGAGCGCAAACAGCTGTCACGGGTTTAATGGCCGGCTGGCTAAACCCGATTACACGCTACCTCACTGCAGGGCAGGAGTCATACAGGCTGGCGCCTGACACCTGTCCTGCGTGAACCGAGATCCCGGAAGACCCTCACGAATGCCCAAGAATATCGACCTTCAGGCCCAGCTTGACGAGCTGAAACAGCAGCTGAATTACCACAATTATCGCTATTATGTGCTGGACGATCCCACCGTGCCAGACAGTGAATACGACCGCTTACTGCAGCAGTTAAAAGACCTGGAGGCTGAACATCCCGAGTGGATAACTCCGGATTCGCCAACCCAGCGGGTGGGCGATGCGCCCTTGAGCGCGTTCGAAACCGTGGCTCATGAGATGCCCATGTTGTCCCTAGATAATGCTTTCAGTGATGACGATCTGCTGGGTTTTAACCGCCGGCTGCAAGAGCGCCTGAAAAACCCCGACGATATCGAATTTGCCTGTGAACCCAAGCTTGATGGTATCGCAGTGAGCTTGCTGTACCGGCAGGGAGTGTTGGAGCGGGGAGCTACCCGCGGCGATGGCACCACCGGTGAAAATATCACCCAAAATGTCCGAACCATCGAATCAATCCCCCTGCGGCTGATGGGTGAAGGCTACCCCGCGTTACTGGAAGTCCGCGGTGAAATCTATATGCCAAAACAGGGCTTTGAGGCTCTCAATGAAAAGGCCCGTGCGGCAGGCGAGAAAACGTTCGTTAATCCACGCAATGCCGCTGCCGGCAGCCTGCGTCAGTTGGATTCCAAAATTACCGCCTCGCGACCGCTGGAGATGTGCGCTTACAGTGTTGGCCGGGTAGAGGGCGGTAATCTGCCAGCAAGGCACACGGAAGTTTTGCAAAAGCTGCATGAGTGGGGTTTTCGCATCAATCCGGAAATGGCCAGTGTTCACAATATCGAGGGCTGTCTGGCTTATTATCAACAACTCGGCGAAAAACGCATGCAGCTGCCCTACGATATCGATGGCATTGTGTTTAAGGTTAACAGCCTTGATTTGCAGCAAAAGCTGGGTTTTGTTTCACGTGCGCCGCGCTGGGCCATTGCTTATAAATTTCCAGCCCAGGAAGAAATGACGCTGCTGCAAAGTGTCGAGTTCCAGGTGGGGCGCACCGGTGCTGTGACGCCGGTGGCGCGGCTGGAACCGGTATTTGTGGGTGGTGTCACGGTGTCCAATGCCACTCTTCACAATCGCGATGAGATCCAGCGACTGGGAGTCAAGGTGGGTGATACCGTCGTCATTCGCCGTGCCGGTGATGTGATTCCGCAAGTGGTGTCGGTGGTTAAGGCAAAACGTCCTGACACCGCCCAGGACATCGTCTTCCCGGCAACCTGCCCGGTGTGCGACTCGCCGGTGGAAACGGTGCCCGGTGAGGCGGTGGCGCGTTGCACAGGGGGGCTGATTTGCGGTGCCCAGCGCAAGGAAGCCATAAAGCACTTTGCCTCCCGCAAGGCCATGGATATTGATGGCCTGGGAGATAAGCTGGTAGAACAGCTGGTTGATGCCGGGCTGGTGCACTCGGTCGCGGATCTCTACTCATTGCAGGCTGCTGACATTGCGGCTCTGGAGCGGATGGGGCAAAAGTCGGCGGACAACCTTGTCGCCGCCCTCAATATCAGTAAGCACACCTCGCTAGAGCGTTTTCTCTACGCGCTGGGAATTCGCGAAGTAGGTGAGGCCACTGCCCGGGCGCTGAGTCGACACTTCGGTAGCCTTCCGGCTCTGATAGCCGCCGACGAAGAGGCGTTGCAGCAGGTGGCTGACGTGGGCCCGGTTGTCGCCCATTTTGTGGCTGAGTTTTTCCGTCAGGAACACAACCTGGAGGCCATTGAGGCTCTGCAGGCGGCCGGTATTCACTGGCAGGATGTGGCTGTTGAAGAAAAGTTGGAGCCGTTTGCCAGCCAGACTTTTGTGGTGACAGGCTCGTTTTCGATCATCAAGCGTAACGATGCCAAAAAGTGGCTGCAGGAACTTGGAGCGAAAGTGGCGGGTTCTGTCTCGGCCAAAACCCATTGTGTGGTTGTGGGTGGGGGAGCGGAAAATAACTCAAAATATCTCAAGGCACAGGAGTTGGGCATAGACACCATGACCGAGGAGGAACTGGTGGAACTGCTCAAATCGCATGGTATTGAGCCGTCTTAAAACCAAACTCAAGCGAATTGTATTGCTGTTTTTGTCGACAGCTTTCTTGGCTGGTTGTGTCACTTCGCCACCCCGGTACGTCGACAATGTCTGCCATATCTTTGAAGAAAAGAGTGGTTGGTATGATGACGCGCGCGCGGCGGAGAAAAAATGGGGTACACCCATCCCGACCCTGATGGCATTCCTGCACCAGGAATCGCGTTTTCAACCCAAGGCCAAACCACCGCGTACCCGTCTCCTGTGGGTGCTGCCTGGACCGCGCAAAAGCAGTGCCTATGGTTTTTCCCAAGCGAAGGACTCAACCTGGGACTGGTACCGGCAAGAAGCGGGTTCATGGGGCGCCGACCGGGATGATTTTGGTGATTCCGTGGATTTTGTGGGCTGGTACAATAGCGTCAGTCGCAAACGCTGTAATATTGCTCTGAACGATCCCTATCACCTGTACCTGGCGTATCACGAGGGGCAGGGGGGATTCAATCGTCGCAGTTTTCGTAAAAAGGCCTGGTTAAAATCCGTGGCCAAAAAGGTTTCATCGCGATCGGCACAATACTCCCGCCAGTTGGCTGGTTGTCGTAAGCGTCTGGAAAGTGATGGCTGGTGGTTCTTTTAAAATCGGTAGCGATTAACAGAGGAAAGGTATGGATCAGGAATCGATAGTCTACGGTTGTATCAAGGATGCGTCTTTCTTTGATATGGATTCCTCGCGGCGGCGGATCAACCGTCAGGCCATGCTGGGTTTGCCCAAAGCGGATGAGTGGCCGTTTCTCTGCCAGGAAATGTTTGCTATTCCCCGCATTGAAGTGGAGCAGGGTAACTATCAAACGGAAGTGATGCACTTTGGCGCTTCATACAAGGCCGTGGAGTATGAGTGGGAGCAGTGGATCCAGCACTTTGAAGAACTTCTTAGCAAGATGTATTGGGTATCCGCCACTGTTCACCTGGAAACCGAATTGTCAGGTACCCACACTTTTATCTGGGAGTCTAACGGCAACTGTCATATTCCAGGTTCGGGAGATATGCAGGTGCGCTGTGAGTGGAGCCATGAAGGCTCTCTGAGATTGTAAGTGCATAGTATGGATCGGGAATTACCCTCAGAACAACATCCGTTCGAACTGCAGCAGCGGGACTTGCGACTGGCCTTCTTTGATATCGATGGCACTTTACTGGGCCTGGATGGGCACTACAGCCAGCGAGTCCGGCGGGCAATTGAGGCCGTGCGTGAAGCAGGTGTGAAAACCGCTGTGGCTTCTGGCAGGCCGTTGTTTGCCGCTGAGTTCCTGGTGCAGGAGTTGGGATTAACCGATGCCGGTCTGTTCTATACCGGTGCCCTGGTGCACGATCCCATGGCTCAGCACACCCTCGCACAGCATGCCCTGGACGATGACCTGGTACAGCGCCTGGTGCAAGCCGCTCGCGACCTGGGGCTGTATGTCGAGGTCTGTGGCCGCGACCGCTTTTACGTAGAACATGTCAACGAGCTGGGGCTTTTACACAGTAAGCACCTGCGGGCTAAACCGCTTAAGGTTTGCTTTGACGACGTGCTGGGGCGTGAGCCGGTCATCAAATTATTGTTTGCCGTACAAACTGCCCAACAGCATCAATTGTTGTACGATCTGGAAGCTGGCTTCCCGGAAGCGATCTTTGCCTATGCCCGTATGGCCGCTAAACCGGATTGGTTGTTTGTCAGTGTGATCAGTGACGCGGCCTGTAAGCAGCAGGCATTTACGCAATTACTGGATTATCATGAGGTGTCTGCCGATCAGGTAATCGCCTTTGGCGATGCCCAATCGGACAAGGTGTTTCTGCAGCTGGCCGGTGTAGGCGTGGCGATGGGTAATGCCAGTGAAGACGTTAAACAGATGGCAGACCTGGTCACTGCCCCGGTTTGGGAAGACGGAGTGGCACAGGTCCTCGAAGGCTGGCTGGAGCGACGTTGACCCCTTGGATTCCTATTACTCAACAGTGTGCCATTCGAGAGGTATAAAGGGGCATGCAGGGACCATCGAGGGTTGCAGGGCCAAAACAGTTTCCAGTAAATGACAAAAGCGTCCGATCAATATGTTTGGGTTGGACCGCAGTTAGGTTGGTTCTCAGATGTTTACTTTTAAAAAACGCACACCCCGCTCAGCCACCGCCGTAGCTATATTGGCATCACTGGCGTTTCTGGCATTAGCAGTCTGGGGCTGGGAGGTGCCACTGGCTACAGTGGGACGCTATTTTGTGATCTCCTTGTTGCTGATCGGTGCGGTGATGCTGGCAGCGATTGTTATGGTGCTGTTGTTGAGAGCGGTCAGCAAGCTGCGACACCGTGATTGAAAGCTCTGACCAATATTGTCAAAATAGTCACGACTCTATTCACCTATATGGCTAATCCCCTATGACCATATTTGCCTATGACCATATTTGATAGCCACGTTCCGGTAGAATATGCCCGCTCCCTGTTGTTAGCTGCGGAGGAGCAGGGCTGTGACACTTCGGCCCTGCTGCGCGAGCTGGGTATTCAGCCTGAAGATATTCAGGAGGGGCGCTATTTTTCAGCGGTGAAATACGGCAAATTGTATCAGCGCATCATGTGGCTGATGCAGGATGAGTGCTTCGGCATGATGGCGGGTGGCAAGGTGCGCTGGGGTTCATTCCGGTTGCTGTGCCTGACCCTGATTCACTGTGAAAACCTGCGTCAGGCGGTGATCCGAGCGGGCGAGTTCAGCGAGATCTGTCGTGGCTTTCGGGTTCGTTCCATACTGGTTGAAGATGACGGTGAACTGGCGTCAATCCGTATGGCCGGAATCGAATCCCTGTCCGAGTCGGAATTTCAGCAAATGATGTCGGTGAACAACGCCGACCGTATCCGTACCTCCCTGGCCGTTTGGCACCGGTTTCACTGCTGGCTGATCGGCCAGGAAATACCCCTGGAGTCGGTAAGTTTCAGTTTTTCCTGTCCTGAATCCTTTCGCGCTTTGGCGGAATCCTACCCCGCTCAAATTCACTTTAACCAGCCCTATAACGGCTTTGAACTGCGGCGTGAATACCTGGAGGCGCGTGTCATCCAGAACCCGCAAACGCTGGATGATTTCATCCGCATGGCACCTTACCATCTGGTGATCAATAACAGTGCCCGCAGCACCCTCAAATCCAAAGTCCGTACCATCCTATCCAAAGATGTCAGTGAGTCCATGCCCGGTGCGGAAGCAGTGGCTTCGCAACTGAACCTGTCCGTGACAACCTTGCGTCGCCACCTGCAACAGGAAAACACGTCGTTTCAGAAAATCAAGGATGAGTGCCGGCTGGAAGCGGCCATCCATTACCTGGGCTGTAAGGATCTCACTAACAGCGTCATTGCCGAGCGTCTTGGGTTTGACGAGACCAGTGCGTTTTTCCGGGCATTCAAGAAATGGACAGGTTTAACTCCTGGCGAATATCGCAAGCAAATGGCTTTGGAGCAGGGCGGATAAGTCGCTCCCCGTGATCTGTCCTGTATCCCCGTATCAATTCCCTGTGTCTTCACAGCAGGGTGCGTGACTGTGTGGTCATTGCGAGGTTCCGATTAAATGCTGGTCTATAGTCATATTTGTTAGTGAATGTAGTCATTTTTGCTATTGAGAGAGCTTGACGAATTGACGATTCTAACGACCGTTTCAACACTCAAGTTTCAACACCGATCCGTACTGCATCAGTACGTCACACAATAGAGGTTATCAGGATGGCTGAGTACAAAGCGCCCATACGTGACATGCAATTCACCATGTACGAACTGCTGGACTATGAACAGCACTGGCAGAGTCTTCCCGCCTACGCGGAGACTGGCGCGGATATCGCCAATGCAATCATGGACGAGAACGCCAAGTTCTGTGAGAACGTGCTGGCCCCCTTGAACCAGTCCGGCGACGCGGAAGGCTGTCAGTGGAATGACGGTGAGGTCACCACGCCAAAAGGCTTTAAAGAAGCCTATAAGCAGTTTGTGGAGGCCGGCTGGCCTTCCATGACCCATGCTCCTGAACACGGTGGTCAAGGCCTGCCGCACTCTCTGGGACTGGTCCTGAACGAAATGACCGGAACCGCCAACTGGTCCTGGAGCATGTACCCCGGTCTGTCACACGGTGCCATGAACACCATTGAAGCCCACGGTACCGAAGAGCAGAAAGAAGTTTACCTGACCAAACTGGTCAGCGGTGAGTGGACCGGTACCATGTGCCTGACTGAGCCTCACTGTGGTACCGACCTGGGCTTGTTGCGTACCAAGGCCGAGCTCAATGCTGACGGCTCCTACGCTATTTCCGGTACTAAAATCTTCATTTCCGCCGGCGATCACGATATGGCGGACAACATTGTCCACATTGTGTTGGCACGCCTGCCGGATGCTCCGGGTGGCACCAAAGGTATCTCGCTGTTTATCGTACCCAAGTTCAATGTCAACGAGGACGGTTCTGTAGGCGAGCGCAATGGCGTTAGCTGTGGCTCTATTGAGCATAAGATGGGCATCAAGGCCAGTGCCACCTGTGTCATGAATTTTGATGCCGCTAAGGGCTTCCTGATTGGGCCTCCAAACCGTGGCCTGAACTGCATGTTCACCTTTATGAATACCGCTCGTCTGGGTACCGCCATGCAGGGTGTTGCTCACGCCGAGCTGGGTTTCCAGAAGTCTTTGGATTACGCCCGTGATCGTCTGCAAATGCGCTCTTTGAGCGGTGTGAAAAACCCCGACGGCCCCGCAGATCCAATCATCGTTCACCCCGATGTACGTCGTATGTTGTTGACCCAGAAAGCCTTTGCCGAAGGTGGTCGTATGCTGATGGCCTACTGTGGCAAACTGGTTGACATTATCGGCGTTGGCGAGGAAGAAGCGGCTAAAGAAGCGGATGGCAAACTGGCCTTCCTGACGCCGATCGCCAAGGCGTTCCTGACCGAAGTGGGCTTTGAAGCGGCCAACCATGGCGTTCAGTGTTTCGGTGGCCACGGCTTTATTTCCGAGTGGGGTGCTGAGCAAAACGTTCGTGATTGTCGCATCTCCATGCTGTATGAAGGCACCACGGGTATCCAGGCGCTGGATCTGCTGGGCCGTAAAGTCCTGATGACTCAGGGCGACATCATGAAGCCATTTACCAAAGAAGTGCACAAATTCTGTCAGGCCAATGAAGGTAATCCTCTGGCTGCCAAACTGGCAGAAATGAATAAGCAGTGGGGCGAGCTGACCATGAAAGTGGGCATGGCCGCCATGGAGAACCCGGATGAAGTGGGGGCAGCATCTGTTGACTACCTGATGTTCTCCGGTTATGTCGTACTGGCCTATTTCTGGGCGCTGGCTGCGGTTAAAGCCCAGGCTGCCCTGGATGAAGGTCGCGGCGAAGCGGCTTTCTACACGGCTAAAGTTCAGACTGCAAACTTCTACTTTGGCCGCATTTTGCCTCGCACCGAAGGTTTGGCTGTGACCATGACTTCCGGTGCTGCCAACCTGATGGAGATGGATGTCGACGCATTCGCCTTCTGATTTATGGCAACGCTAAAAGAGGTTTTTCTTCAGGCTCGCGATCGCTTCGACCAGCAAGCGGCTGCGGGTCTGGAGGCAAGCATTCAGTTTTCAATCCCCGATGCCGGGGATTGTTATCTGCTGGTGTCTGATGGCCAGTGCTTTTTGCACGAAGGTATCAGCCCTGAGCCTACAGCTTGTTTGAGCATGGATCTGCAAACCCTGATTGAAGTCTTAAATGGAACACTCAACGGTATGCAGGCTTTCATGTTTGGGCGTATCAAAGCTGCTGGCAATATGACCCACGCAACGCGCTTATCTGAACTGTTTCCACTCGAAAAGCACGCGTAAAGTTCCCATTATTTGTGAGAGGATCATGGGAATCAGTGTTGCATTGGTAAATGAATGCGTACAATAAGCGCTGATAGTAAGGTTATGAAAATCTTACAGTTATTATCTGTCAGGGCATTTAAGTGTCCTTGGTGGTAGCAAAGCTCACCAGGAATAGGTGACAAAGATAAGCAAATTCCAGTGCTGTAAATGCCGGGGGTAGGCAGTTGCAGCCAGTATGAGAGAATTGAAATTCTTACCGGGGAGGAAGAATGGACATCAATAAGTTGCAAACCATTCCAGAAGTCTTTCTGGGGGCTTTTAAAGAGTATAAAGACAACCCCGCGTTTACCTGTTTGGGTAAAACCCTGACCTATGGCGAGATTGATCGCTACAGCGCCCAATTTGCCAGTTACCTGCAGAATCACACCAATCTCAAACCGGGTGACCGAGTGGCGGTCCAGCTGGCCAACGTACTGCAATACCCTGTGGTTATGTTTGGAGTCTTGCGTGCAGGTATGATTCTGGTCAATACCAACCCGCTTTATACCGAGCGTGAAGTTGAGCACCAGTTAAACGATTCCGGAGCAAAGTTGCTGGTGGTCATGGCCAACCTGGCAGACACAGCGGCTCGTGTTATTCAGAACACATCGGTTGAACAGGTGATTGTTACCGAGGCAGCGGATCTGCATGGTTTCCCTATGGGACCGATCATTAATTTCGTCGCGCGCTATGTTAAAAAACTGGTGCCCGAGTTTTCATTTCCTAACCAAGTGGCTTTTCGTCAGGCATTAAAACTTGGAGCCAGTAAAGAACCAGTAGCGGTCGATGTGCAACCCTCGGACGTGGCTATTCTGCAATACACTGGTGGAACCACGGGGGTGGCGAAAGGTGCAATGCTGATGCAAAGCAATATTGTTGCCAATATGCAGCAGCTGGATGATCGCCTGGGTTCGATCACTGAGCGGGGTAAGGAAATCTATGTGGCACCTTTGCCTCTGTACCACATTTACGCATTTACCATCCATTGTATGATGCTGGTGGGCACTGGAAATCACAGTGTTTTGATTCCGAATCCCCGCGATCTGGACAGTTTTGTCGGTGCTATGAAGCCGTTTAACATAACCGGTTTTGTTGGCTTGAATACCCTGTTCAACGGCCTGGCTCATCACGAAGGTTTTAAAGCACTGGATTTTTCCCATTTAAAAACCACTGCTTCCGGTGGTATGGCACTCACTTCGGAAGTGGGTAAGTTGTGGAAAAATGTAACCGGTTGCGAGGTCTCCGAAGGTTATGGCATGACTGAAACCTCACCGGTGATTACCGTCAATCCACCTGACGACATTCGGGCCGGTACTGTGGGTACACCGGTGATAAACACAGAAGTGAAGGTGGTGGACGAAGAAGACAACGAATTGGGCAAAGGCGAATCGGGAGAGTTGCTGGTTCGTGGTCCACAAGTCATGAAGGGGTACTGGCAGCGCCCTGAGGCGACGGCCGAAGTCCTGAGTGAGGACGGCTGGTTAAAAACCGGTGATATGGCGGTCATTACCGATGATGGCTATGTCAAAATTGTCGACCGTAAAAAAGACATGATCATCGTCTCTGGCTTTAATGTTTACCCCAACGAAATTGAGGATGAGATTTGTAAGCATCCCGGGGTGATTGAGGCGGCGGCCATTGGTATTCCCGATGACAAATCTGGCGAAGCGGTGAAACTGTTTGTGGTCAAGAGCGATCCATCCTTGAGCGCCGAAGAGGTCATCGCTTTCTGTCGTCAACAAATGACGGCCTATAAAGTGCCTCGTCACATCGAGTTCCGCGACGATTTGCCTAAGTCCAATGTCGGTAAGATTTTACGACGTGAACTCAAAGACGAAGAAGTGGCAAAAAATAGCGGTAAAGCGGCCTGACCCTTTGGGCCGTTGATGCGATGCCGTTTTAATTAACGGGTCTAAAAAGGCGTGAACATAACATTCACGCCTTTTTTGTTTTACAGAGGTTGAGAGGAGGGGGCCACCAGCTGGTTAGTTTGAGAGGGCCACCAGCTGGTTAGTTTGAGAGGGCCACCAGCTGGTTAGTTTGAGAGGGCCACCAGCTGGTTTGTTTGAGAGACCCAGTCGGCCTGTTTAATAGGCCTGCTGGGCTAATGAAGGCTAATCGGCAATGTGAACCAACTGCTTGCCAAAGTTTTTTCCCTTGAGCATGCCTTTGAAGGCCTCTACGGCATTATCGAGTCCCTCAGCCACGCTTTCACGGTACTTCAGCTCCCCGGACTTGACTCGGTCAGCCAGTAATTGAGTGATTTCCTGGTGTTGCTGTTGCCATTCCGTCACCAGGAAAAAACGGTGTTCTGGTGGCTCTGGCAATGCGCCGAAGATGTGGAAAGGGGTTTCTACGTTGGCCAGGTTGTCGGCGTTGTAGGCAGACACATAGCCGCAAATGGGCGCACGAGAACCCTTGTTCAGCAGCGGGGCAACCGCTTTGGTGACTTCGCCGCCGACGTTTTCGAAGTACACATCAATACCCTCAGGGCAGGCCGCTTTGAGTTTCTCGGCCAGGTTGCCGCTTTTGTAATCGATGCAATCGTCAAAGCCAAGTTCTTCGACCACATAGCGGCATTTGTCATCACCTCCGGCAATGCCGATGGCCCGACATCCCAGTTGCTTGGCGGTCTGGCCAACGACGGTTCCCACTGGCCCTGAAGCCGCAGCCACAACCACAGTTTCACCAGCCTTGGGTTTACCTACAAAGGTCAGTCCGCAATAACCGGTGCGACCAGGCATCCCGGCGACACCAAGATAGGCCTGCAGTGGAATACCTTCGGCGTTGACCTTGTAAATCATGGCTTCGTCTTCCTGGGCGATATAGAACTCCTGCCAGCCGGAATAGCAGGTGACCACATCGCCTACAGCGTACTTGTCAGTCTTAGACGAGATTACCCGACCGACACTTTCTCCCACTATCACCTCACCCAGAGGGACGGGATCCATATAGCTTTCCGCATCATTCATGCGTGGTCGCATATAGGGGTCCAGGGACAACCACAAGGTCTGGACAAGGAACTCTCCCGCTTGCAGTTCTCGAACCGGCTCGCTGACCAGCGTCAGGTCGCCGTCCTGAATTTCTCCCTGTGGGCGTTTGCTGAGAATCACTTTTCGGTTTTGATAAGTGCTCATACAGACTCCTGTTATCGTTGTATTGTGATCAATGTTGCGGTCGTAATTCCTCAGAGCGCTGATACGCCACCGTCCACCGCAATGGCCTGGCCAGTCAGATAGCTGGAGCCAGGTGAGCATACCATCAGCATCATGTTGGCGATTTCCTGTGGCTCAGCAAGGCGTTTCATGGGGGCACCTCGACTCAGGAAAGCCTCCATGGCCTCGGTACCACCCATTTTATCCGCGCCACTGGTAACCAGCGGGGTGAGACTGAAAAACGGGCAAATGGCATTCACTCGGATACCCACCTTGGCGTATTCCACCGCCGCGGTTTTTGTCAGTCCAATGACTGCATGTTTAGCGGCCGAATAGGCGGCTATTTTCGGTGCGCCTCCGAGACCGGCCATGGAACTGACATTGAGGATCACGCCTTCGTCCTGATTTTGCATGGCAAGCAGTTGATGTTTCATGCCATACATCACACCTTTGACATTAATATCAAACTGTCGATCAATGTCTTCATCGGTAATGTCAGTAAAGGCGGTAAACCCTTGCGCGACACCGGCATTGTTGACGGCAATATCAAGCCGGCCGTAGATTTCCAAAGCTGCCTCGACCATAGCCTGGCAGTTGGCTTCGCTGGCTACATCGCAGCGCATCGCCGTCGCGGGGCCTGGCAAACTTGCGGCAACCGCCTCAACACCTTCTTCGTTAATGTCACCCAGTACCAGCTTGGCGCCACGCTGGGAAAAGTCATTGGCCAGCAGTTTGCCAAAGCCACTGGCGGCGCCAGTGATCAAAACAACTTTGTCGGTAAAATCGAGTAATGGATCCATAACATTCTCCTTTAAATGGCGGTCATGCCGCCATCGATGACCAATTCGTGACCGGTCATGTATGAATTATTTTTGTCGCACGCAAAGAGCATGCCCTGAACAATTTCGGCAGGCTCGGCGGCACGTTTCAAGGCCGCACTCCAGGTCAGTTTCTTTTCCGCCAATTCGCGGTCCGGCATGGTCCTCAGCGTTTGTTCAAACATCTCGGTTTTGGTAATGAAGGGGCATACGGCGTTGATGCGAATACCGCGTGTACCATATTCATAGGCTGCGGATTTGGTCAGGCCGATAACGGCGTGTTTGCTGGCGGCGTAGGCTGACATGTAAGGCGCGCCCCCCACGCCAGCTACCGAGGCAATATTGCATATGGCTCCACCTCCCTGGTTTAACATGTGCGGAATCTGATATTTCATGCACAGAAACACCCCCTTAACGTTGATGTCCATTGTGCGCTGAAAATCTTCCAGAGGAATATCGGCCATTAAGTGATGATCGGGATCAACACCGGCATTGTTGATGGCGGCATCCAGCCGGCCGTAATGCGCGATGCAGCCATCAATAAAACCCTTTACCTGGTCTTCCTGACGGACATCGCCCGCTAACCAATAGACGTCGGTGCCTGCATCAGCCAGTGCTTGAGCAACGGTTTGCAATGAGTCCGCATGGACATCGGTAAGTGCCAGGCGGGCGCCCTGGGCTGCAAACTGTCGGGCAGCCTCCTGCCCGAGGCCCCCGGCAGCGCCAGTGATCAATACCACTTGATCCTGAAATCTGTTCATTCCAGCCCGTCCCGCTTAAATAGTCATGCCGCCATCAACCACAATGCACTCGCCGTTGGTGTAGCTGCTGGCGTCAGACACCAGGTACAACACGGTACCGGCCATTTCTTTGGGCTCGGCGTGACGGCCCATAGGAATGGCGGACACGGCGGCTTTATAAATATCGTCGTTGGTGAACAGGGCACCGGCAAATTTGGTTTTGGTCAAACCTGGCAACAGAGCGTTGCAGCGAATGCCGAATTGGGCGCATTCCTTGGCAAACGCTTTGGTCATATTGATCACCGCGGCTTTGGTGATGGAATAAATGCCCTGGCCCATACCGGGTTTCAGGCCATTGACGGAAGCGGTATTGAGGATCGCGCCGCCACCGTGTTCGCGCATCAACTTGCCGCCTTCAATGGACATAAAGAAATAACCGCGAATATTAACGTCCACGGTCTTCTGAAACGCGCCCAGATCAGTATCGAGAATGTGGCCAAAATAGGGGTTGGCTGCGGCGTTATTAATCAGAATGTCGAGCTTGCCATAGTTGTTGCGGATATGTTCAAAGATGGCGGTAATATCATCCATACTGCCGATGTTACAGGCTACGGCCTCGGCACTGCCGCCACTGGCATTGATCTCTTCGGCGACCCTTGCACAATCTTCCAGTTTGCGGCTCGACACGATTACTTTTGCGCCTTGCTCGGCCAGTAGCTTGGCAATCTCTTCACCGATGCCGCGGCTCGCGCCACTGACCAGGGCAATTTTTCCAGACAGGTCGAATAGGTTAGTTGTCATATTAATTTTCACCTCATGAAATTTTTAAGCGATTATTGTTTCAGCTGTAGTACAGCTGCTTTATCGAGCCATTTAAGGTTTTAAAATGACCTTGCCTTTCACGCCGCGATTGAGCACCTTGTGTAGTGCTTTGGCTGTGTCAGCTAAAGGAAAGACTTCGTCCACATGAACTTTCACCTTGCCCTCCACATACCAGGTCATTAATTCCTGCATATTATCGAAAAATGCCTGCGGCTCGTGTTTGGTGAAACTGCCCCAGAAGACGCCGACTACGGAATAGCCTTTGACCAGCGATAAGTTGACCGGGAACTGCGGGATGGTGCCCGAGGCAAAACCAATTACCAGTAAACGGCCGTTCCAGGCCATGGCCCGTGAACAGGCGTCAAACGCCTCGCCACCCACCACGTCGTAGACAACGTCAACGCCTTTGCCATCGTTGAGTTTTTTCAGTTCGGTTTTCAGGTCCGATTCGCTGTAATTGATCAGCACATCGGCACCATTGGCCTTGGCGATGTCGAGTTTGTCCTGGGATGAGCACACGGCAACCACCGTGGCGCCCATGGCCTTGCCAATCTGTACGGCTGCCAGTCCAGTGCCGCCAGCGGCACCGGTTACCACCAGGATTTCACCGGGCTGCAGATTGGCGCGCTGCTTTAAGGCGTGATGGGCGGTGGCGTGGGCTGTGATCAGGCCGGCGGCTTCTTCATCGGGAATGCCATCGGGGATCGGCATTACAGTCATTGCATCGACGGCCACTTTCTCGGCGTAACCACTGAGTCCGGCCAGACCGATGACGCGCTGACCGACTTGCAAATGCTGCACACCTTCACCCACCGCGCTGATGACGCCGGCGACTTCCATACCGGGTATGAAGGGGAAGGGGGGCTTCATTTGGTACAGGCCTTGAACCAGTAGGCCATCCGGGTAGTTTACGCCAATGGCGGAGATGTCGATCAGCACCTGTCCTTTCGCGGCAATCGGATCGTCAACTTCCTTATAGAGGAGCTCCTCAACCGGAGCGAACTTTTCACAGACTATGGCTTTCATATGTTTTCTCCTGCTCGCTATCTCAAGATGCGCGAAGTTGTTATTGTTCCTCAATGACACCGAGCGCCATTTGGGCCAAGGGTTTGACCATGGCCCCGACTTGTGCCGCACGTTTGTTGGAAGCGTTGCCGTCGGCAGCTCGTTTCGCCACGCCCTGGCAGATGGCAGCGAGGCGGAAGAAGCTGAAGCTTAAGTAGAACGCCCAATTGTCGATCCTGTCGATGCCCATACGCTGGCAATAGGCGGCCACATATTCTTCCTCAGTGGGGATGCCGAGTGCTACAGGATCAACACCTAATAAGCCTGACATGCTTTCCTTGGAGTCACTGGTGGGCAGTCGCAACTGCATGCACTGATAGGCGAGGTCTGCGTAAGGGTGACCCAAGGTCGACAGTTCCCAATCCAGGACGGCAATGATTTTGCTGTTGTCCTGGGAGAACATCACATTGTCGAGCCGGTAGTCGCCATGGGTGAGTGAGACTTTGCCGTCGTCAGCCGGCAAATGCGTCTCCAGCCAGGCGATCAGCTGGTCCATTTCAGGAATTGGTTCCAGCTCGGAAGCCTTATACTGTGAGCTCCAGCGACCCAGCTGACGCTCAAAATAGTTGCCAGGCTTGCCGTAATCGGACAGTCCCACTGCTTCAATGTCGACACTGTGCAGGGCGGCCAGCACCCGGTTCATTTCGTCGTACATCTTGCCGCGTTGCTCACTGTTGGTGATTTCCGGCAGAGCGGCCCCCCAATAGATATGGCCGTCGCAAAACTCCATGATGTAAAACATGGATCCGATGACATCCCGGTCTTCACACAAGTGATAGACCTTCGCCACAGGAACATCTGTATCTTTGAGGGCATCCAGTACACGGTATTCACGATCGACAGCATGAGCCGATTTCAGGAGCTTGCCGGGCGGTTGACGCCGTAAAACGTATACGCCGGATGCAGCAGAGATTTTAAAGGTGGGGTTGGACTGGCCTCCGGCGAATTTGGTGGCGGTCATCGGGCCTTGAAAACCTTCGACATGTTGTTCCAGATAGGCACAGAGTTGTTCGGTATCCAGAGTGTCAACAGCGCTGGTCATAAGAGTCTCCGTTGAGAATTGTCATTATTGTAAAAACCCCGCACTCGTCATAAGTGCAGGGTATTGGCGCAGATGAAGCAATCAAGCAATCAGGCTTCGTACTGCTTGGCCAGGTTGCGACCCAGTTGCATCATGTGTACCTGGTCTGGGCCATCGGCCAATCGCAGGGTTCGCTGACCGGCGAACATATGCGCCAGGAACGTGTCCTGGCTGACCCCGGTTGCACCGTGGATCTGAATCGCGCGGTCAATAACGTCCAGAGCCACATTGGGAGCCACAATCTTGATCATGGCGATCAGGTCCTTGGCTTCCTTGTTGCCAGCGGTGTCCATTTTCTGGGCGGCTTTCAGGGTCATCAAGCGAGCCTGTTCAATCTGGCAGGCGGATTTGGCGATGTCTTCGCGCACCGACTGTTGTTTGATCATCGGCTGCCCAAAAACGACACGCTCATTGGCACGCTTACACATCAATTCCAGCGCGCGTTGTGCCGCACCGATGGAACGCATGCAGTGGTGAATACGGCCAGGACCGAGACGGCCCTGAGCGATTTCGAAGCCGCGGCCTTCACCCAGAATGATATTCTCCACCGGTACACGGACATTATCAAAGACCACTTCGGCATGGCCTTCCGGCGCATCGTCGTAGCCGAAGACGGTCATAGGACGAACAATATTGACGCCAGGCGTATTGGTAGGCACCAGCACCTGCGACTGTTGCAGGTGACGGTTGGGGTTATCGGGATCGGTTTTACCCATCACGATCATGATTTCACAGGTTTTGCGGCAGGCGCCGCTGATGTAAAACTTGCGACCGTTGATGACATATTCGTCACCATCACGGACGATACTGGTTTCAATGTTGGTCGCATCGCTGGAGGCAACATCGGGCTCGGTCATGGCAAAGGCCGAGCGAATCTTGCCCGCTAACAGGGGCTCCAGCCAGCGTTTTTTCTGTTCTTCTGAGCCATAGCGAGCCAGCACTTCCATATTGCCGGTGTCGGGGGCGGCACAGTTGAAGATTTCAGAGACCCAGCCATAACGTCCCATTTCTTCTGCCAAGGGAGCGTATTCGAGATTGGTTAAGCCGGGGCTGTATTCGCCATAGGTGGGGGGTAAAAAGAAATTCCACAAACCCTGGGCTTTGGCTTTCTCTTTCAGTTCATCGAGAATGGCCGGGGTTTCCCAGCGATTGGCCTGCAGTTGCTCGTAGTAGAGCTTTTCATTGGGCAGTGCCTCGGTATTGATAAAACTGCGGACTTGTTCAATCAGTCCATTGACTTTATCGGTGTATTCAAAATCCATGAGTTCTCCCTCTGCACTTGTTTGACGTTGGGTATTATTGGTGTTTGGTTTGTAAAACAGGGTCTAGCTAAACGTGATACTGTCGCTGCGGCCTTTGCTGTCCATATGTGGAGTGTGATTAAAACTGGTCATGCGCAGGGCTTTGGGGTTGAAAAAGCAATGAGCCAACGCAGTGTTTTTGATTTGCAGGTTCAGCTCAATCACGGTTTGGTTTGGCGCCTGCAGAATCTGGCGCAGGGCCATTGCAATTGCACCTCCAGAGCTGACTGCCAGGACTTTTTGTCCATGCAAGTTATGTTGGATGTGGGTCATTACCCGCTGAACCCGATCCTCAAAGTTCTCCCAGGTCTCCGGCAGCTGACCGGTCAGCTCGCCTTCATGCCAGCGCTGCATGCTCTTTTTCAACAGTTTATAAAAGGCTGACGCTGGCGCGTCGGCGGGCAGGGCTTCATCGGGATATTGGGTGATGTAAGCATCCAGCAGGCCGTGAAAATCAAATTCGTTCAGGCCTGGAAAAACGCTGAAATCCGGCTCTTTGAGTTGAAGTCCGCGGGCAATACCTTCTGCGGTTTCACGGTGTCTGACCAGCTCACCGATAAGGATGGTGTCAAATTCATGGCCGCGGTCATGAAAGTATTCACCCAGCCATTCAGCCTGCTGATGCCCGAGGGGGGAAAGCTTGTCGTAATTGTCGGATCGGAAAGAGGCCTGTCCATGACGGACAAGGAACAATTCGGCCATGCCATTGGCTCCTGAGAGTAGTGGTTTACCCTTGATTTCAATGGAAATAGAGCATAGTCTTGGCGCAACCATATTGAAAATTTATTATTTGAATTGCCTTATATTCACGAGGTTTATGGCTGGGTGCCACCTCAGCAGACCAATAAATGAGCAATTCAGCCCGTGGTATGAGTTAAGGACATGTTATGCGCTTAAGCCAGATTGATCTGAATCTGTTTATTGTCTTTGATGCTATTTATCAGCAGCGCAATCTGACCCGTGCGGCGGAAGTGCTGTGTATTACCCAGCCAGCTGTGAGTAATGCCCTCAGCCGCTTGCGCACCTCGCTGGACGACCCTCTGTTTGTTCGCACCTCTCAGGGCATGAGCCCAACTCCGTTGGCCGAGAACATTGTCGGGCGGGTGCAGGAAGCCCTGCAGCTGCTGAATTCCAGTGTGTCCGAGGGGGAGCTGTTTAATCCGCAAGAAACGGACAAAGTGTTTCGGTTGAGCATGAATGATATGGCGGAGGCCATGATCCTGCCGGCGCTGCTGGAGCGATTGCAGACGGTTGCCCCCAATATTGGCATTGAATCGTATTATGTGCCGAGAGAGAACGCCGAGCGGGAGCTGTCGGCGGGCACTCTGGATTTCGCCTTCGATGCGCCCCTGATTTCCGGGGCGCAGATATGCACCAAGCCCATGGTTCGCCAGCGCTATGCCTGCGTCGTCCGCCATGACCATCCTCAGGTTGGCGACAGCCTGACACTGGACGATTACCTGGCTCTTGATCATATCCAGGTGTCTTCCCGTCGCAAGGGTGCCAGTTATGTGGATATGAGCTTGAATCGGCTGGGACGCCAGCGACGTGTCAAAACCCGGGTGCAGCATTATCAGGTAGCCCCTTTGCTGGTGGGGCAAACCGATCTGGCGTTGACCATCCCCATGAGCATGGCCAGGAAATACGATCTTAAAGTGCTGGAACTACCCTTTAATTTGCCGCCGCTGGATCTGCATTTGTATTGGCACACCAGCTCAGACCATGACAAGGCCAGCCAGTTTATGCGGCAGTTGTTAGAGGAAATCTGTGCCTGACCGCATTTTGCAAACTGTCGTGGTAACTACAGACCAGTCACCGATATGGCGCCATCGACGGGCAGGGTGGCCCCGGTGATAAAGGAGCCGGCATCACTGCACAGCATCACGATGGGAGCCACCAGTTCGGACAGTTGGCCCAGTCGGCGAGCTGGCATGGCTTGCACGTAGGCTTGTCCCGCTTCGGAGTCAAAATAATCGGCATTGATCTCGGTTTTAAACCAGCCAGGCGCGATGGCATTGACGCGGATGTTGTACTTCATCAAATCCAGTGCCATGGCGCGGGTCAGTTGGATCACGGCGCCTTTGGAAGCGCAATAGGAAGTTTGACCAGCTTTAGCGGTCAGTCCCAGAACAGAGGCGATATTGACAATGCTGCCGGCTTTTTCTGCCTTAATGAGCCGTTGAGCTGCCTCCTGAGCTACATTCCAAACCCCGTTAAAATTGGTGTTCATGACAAAATCCCGCTCTTCGTCGTTGATGCGGACGAAATTCTTGGGATCGGCAACACCGGCGTTGTTGACCAGCAGCTCTACACAGCCCAGGCTGTTTTCAATGCATTCAAACGCAGCGCAGATACTGGTTCGATCGGTCACGTCCATGCTAACGGCCAGCGCCTTGCCACCGGCAGACTCGATGGATGAGACCAGGTTTTCCAATCGGTCCACTCGGCGGGCTGCCACGGCTACCGTGGCTCCTGCGGCCGCCAGGCCTCGGGCGACCTCAGCCCCAATACCACTTGAGGCACCTGTTACCAGGGCAATGCGATCGCGCAAGCTGAATTGATCTAGGCTAAAAGCTGTTGGATTCATCGTCTTTCTCTCATCTGAATATGTTTTTTCACGCCTGTAGGGGCACAGAACTCTAGCGGAAACCCCGACTGCGGCACAAGCCGAAAATACGGGTATCTGCTTATGTGGTTGCGTTTAATAATCTCATTGGGAGTCATAACATAGCGGAATAAAACAAGTTTGTTCGACCGCACAGTCATTGAATGTGAGCCCTTGCAGGGGTAAATTAGGGGTTTACCTAGGGGTACTGAAGCCAGTTGATAGCGTCAACATGAAGCACACACCTGATAAGTCGTCTCTTTCCGGGCCTTCCCGGGATCCAGGCAGGGGCCCAGCCAACATGCAGGATGCCCTGAGCAGCGATGCTCGCTACCGCCTTCTGGTTGAGCGATCCGGAGATATTATCAGTACCCACCGCCCTGGTGACTGGGCTTATACCTCGTTGAATCCAGCCTTGGAACGCATGTCCGGCTTTACCGTGGATGAATTGCTGGGGGTACCGGCTTACGAGCTGTTTCACCCGGATGATGCTGAGGCGATGAAGAACAAGCTGATTCCGGCTATCTACCATCATGGCGCAAGGACGTTTCGTTATCGCAGTCGAGACAAAGATGGCAGCTACAGCTGGATGGAATCCACTCACAGTTCCGTGCGTGATGAGGATGGCAATCTGCTGGAAATCATTGCCATTACCCGAGACATATCCGAGCAGGTAAAAATTGAAGAGGCCACCAAGCGCCTGGCGTCCGTAGTGGAAGCCTCCTTTGCATTGATTCTCTTTTGTGATCGTCACCAGCGGGTGAGCTATATGAACCAGGCGGCCCGTGATGTACTTTGGGCAGGCAAAGCAGACCCAGAGGTCAGGTTGCACCTTAACGAGTTGCTGGGGGAGGACAATTACCAGCAGGTGGTGAATGAAGCCTTTGCCAAAGCGGCAGTGGATGGAAGTTGGAATGGGGTCTTGAGAATCAAGCCACCCCAGGCACAGGGGCGTTACCTACTGCTGGAAGAGGTTATTGCCCACTCCCGTCAGGAATTGGGCAAGGAAGGGAATTACTTCTCGCTGATTGTGCGCGACAGTACTGAGCAAAAACTGATCGAGCGGCAGGTGCGTGACCAGCAGTCTGAGCTTATACATGCTTCCAGGGTGTTGACGTTAGGCGAGATGGCGACCGGGCTGGCCCATGAGATCAATCAGCCACTGGCAACCACCTTGAATTATGCGCGCGGGGCAGTGCGCAAGCTGGAAGAGGGGGAACGCTTAAGCGGGGACCGCCTGCGGCAGGTGTTCGACCAGATTGTAAAACAGACGCAACTGGCGGCAGATATCGTCAAACGACTGCGCAGTTTGGTGCGCAAGGCCCCTTACCAGCGCAGCGAGTTCAGCTTGCAACAGGTGTTGCAGGAGGTTGAGCAGCTGTTGGGGCATGATCTGTGGAGTAACAGCATGAGCGTCGAGTACGAACTGCCGGACGAAGACGCCAAAGTGATCGGTGACCGAGTGCAGATCCAACAGGTTCTGTTCAATTTGTTGCGCAATAGTATGGACGCTTATCAAGAGCTGCCGGTGCAGCAGCGACGGGTACTGATTCAGGTGAAACTGAGTGAAGATCAAGTGGAGTTGACGCTGCAGGACTTTGCCGGCGGTGTTCAACCGTCACTGCGTGACAGCTTATTCGAGCCCTATGTAACTTCCAAGACAAAAGGCTTGGGCATGGGGTTATCCATTTCCCGCAGTATTATCGAAGCCCACGGCGGACAAATCTCCATCGACAGCAGCGAACCGGGATCCGCTCGCTTTATTATCCTGTTACCGCGAAACTGCCAGGAAAATTTAATGCTACAGAATAAGGAAACACCGTGAACACAGCGCAACACACCGTCTTTGTTGTTGATGATAACCAGGACTTTCGCGAATCCCTCGCCTGGTTGTTGGAGGGCGCAGGATATCACGTCAAAGCGTATGAGAGTGCCGAGGATTTCTTGCTGGGCTACCAGCAGCAGCCTGGCTGTTTGTTGCTTGATGTGCGGATGTCTGGCATGAGCGGCCTGGCTCTTCAGCAGGAACTGATCCGTCGAGGTGAAGTCATTCCTGTCATCATCATCACCGGTCATGGCGATGTGCCTGTTGCCGTCCAGGCAATGAAAAATCACGCTGTTGATTTCATTGAAAAGCCGTTTGAAGACACTGCCATGCTGGCCTTGATCGAGGATACCCTGGCGAGAAGCGAAGAGCGTTTTGTGGAACAGCGTCTCAAGGCGGATGTGCTGGCTTGTTGGCGGGAACTCAGCCGGCGTGAAGCAGATGTGGCCAGGCTGGTGATCAACGGGCTGGCGAACCGCGAAATTGCGGAACAGTTGGGGATCAGTATCAAAACTGTGGAAATCCATCGCAGCCGGGTGATGACCAAGATGCAAGCCAAGCGCCTGCCAGAGTTGATGGAAAAAGCGGCCTTGATAAAGTCAGAAATTTTGTCTTCAAACTCATCATGTTAACCAGAACCCTGATATGCTTAGACGCTGGCTGATATAAGCGAGCAGGGAAAAAAGGAGTTCTGGATGTCGACAAATGCCCTGATTTTATCGGGAGGAGGCGCGCGAGCGGCCTATCAGGTGGGGGTTCTGACTGCCATTAATGAACTGTTACCCAGGTCCACCCGCAATCCGTTTCCGATTATCTGTGGCACTTCAGCAGGTGCAATTAATGCTCTGGCTTTGGCTTCACATACGGGGCATTTCTATGAGGCGGTGGATGACCTGAATCAGATATGGAGTCATCTGCGAACCGACAAAGTCTTCAAAACCGGCTGGGGCGATCTGATAGGCGGTGGCGGTCGTCTGTTAATGTCCTTGATGAATGAAGGTGTCAGCCGCAAAAAGTCGCTGGCTCTGTTGGACAACGAACCACTGCGCAGCTTTTTGCTGGATTATATTGATTTTGAGCAGCTGGAAGCTGGTATACAGCGAGGTGATTTAAAAGCCGTGTGCGCTACCGCGATGAACTACTCAACGGGAGAGTCGGTCAGCTTTTTCCAGGGTGATGCCACCGTTAAGAACTGGCGCCGCTACCGCCGCATTGGTGTGTCCACGCGCCTGACCTTGGAGCACCTGATGGCTTCGGCTGCGATTCCAGGTATTTTCCCGGCTGTAAAAGTGGGTGAACATTTCTATGGCGATGGCGCCCTGCGGCAAATGGCACCGATCAGTCCTGCCTTGCATATGGGAGCTGATCGAATCTTTGTGATTGGGGTGTCCAACAACCGCGATCCCCTGAGCCGGGCCAATGAATCCCTCAGGACCCGTCATTCACCATCCATTGCCCAGGTGTTTGGGCAGTTATTCAACAGTGCCTTTATCGACAGCCTGGAGGGAGATATAGAGCATTTAGAGCGTGTTAATGCGTTATTAAAGCTGATTCCCGAAGAGGTACTTGAAGAAAGCAAGACCCGCCTGCGTCCGGTGGAGACTCTGGTTATTTCACCGAGTAAGGCACTGGATAAACTGGCGGGACGAAAAATTCGCTATATGCCCACAAGTGTACGCTTTTTTCTGCGATCCACAGGCGCCACCAATAAAGGTGGAGGGGCCGCAACCACCAGTTACCTGCTGTTCGAAAAGCCGTATCTGGATGAACTGATGGATCTGGGGTATCAGGATGCCATGTGGGAAAAAGATCATATCCAGGCGTTTTTTCAGGTGTAATGATGAAGCTCAAGTGTCTCATTTTCATCCTGCTGACACTCATGTGTTGGCCATTTTCCGTCAATGCCGAAAAATTGCCGACACTTGAAATCGGTGTCGAGAACAGTTGGCCGCCGTTTGCGAATGCCCATGGCGAAGGGATCAGTGTGGACATTGTTCGTGCAGCTCTTGAGGCCGTTGGGCAGGACTACCACTTGCATGTGAAACCCTACGCCAGGGTGTTGAGGGATGTGGAATCAGGTGTGCTGGGGGCCGGTTTCAACGTCAGCCGTCAGGTCAGTACGGAGTCCCGATTTATTTTTGGTGAACGGCCCTTATTGCAGGTCCAGGCTTCATTCTTCTATGCAGCGGACACCGCATATAACTACCACTCCATTGAAGACATGCCAGACAAAACCCGTATTGCGCTGATACTGGGGTACGAATATGGAGATGCCTACGAACGCCAGCGTTATCGTTTTCAGGAGTTTCAGGTGGCCCGCCAGCAACAGATTGTAAAGATGTTGTTGGCAGGACGGGTCGATGTGGCGATCATGTTTGATGAGGTGGCGAATTTCACTCTCACTTCCATGGGGTTGCCCTCCACCGCCTTGCGCAAGGGCAGCCGCAACCATATCAGTGATATCTATATGGTGTTTTCACGAAAAAATCCGGATGCCCTGAGTTACGCACGTTTGTTGGATCAGGGGCTACTGCAGATTCAGGGCAGTGGTCGCTATCAGCAATTGCTGGGGCAGCAATAATCACCGATAGCGTCTTGCGCAACCCCTAGGACAGTCTTTCCTTAAAGTCCTGGTAACCAAATTCCTTAACCAGCCGGAGGTCGTTGGTCTCTGAATTCCACAGGGCGATGGCCGGCAGGCCGATACCGTTGAAGGTGGTGGTTTTGACCATGGTGTAATGGGACATGTCATCAAATATCAACCGCTGCCCAACGACCAGCGGTTGATCAAAGCTGTAATCCCCCATCACATCTCCAGCCAGGCACGTCTGCCCTCCAAGACGGTAGCTGATGGCTTTTTCACCGCTGGTTCCAGCACCAAAGATTTCCGCCCGGTAGGGCATCTCCAGGGTGTCGGGCATATGGCAGGTGGCGGAGGTGTCGAGGATCGCCAAAGGCTGTTCGTAATCCAGGACGTCCAGCACTTCACTTACTAAAACGCCGGAACAGATGGCGATTGCTTCACCCGGCTCCAGATAGACTTGAACCTGATAGCGCTTCTGGAAGGCTTTGATACGTTCAATCAAGCCCTCGACGTCGTATCCTTCTGCAGTAATATGGTGTCCGCCACCAAAGTTCAACCATTCCAGCTGGGGTAAATACTCAGCAAACTTTTCCTCTACGGCCGCCAGGGTGCGATCAAGGGGGGCAAAGCCTTGCTCACACAGCGTGTGAAAATGCAAACCGCTGATGCCTTTTAGTGACTGGCCTTCAAACGCTGATTTGGGAATGCCGAGGCGCGAGCCTGGGGCGCAGGGATCGTAGATGGGGGTAGCCCCCTCGGAGTGCTGTGGGTTGATGCGCAAGCCGAATTGAAGCTGTGGGCGCTGCTGTTTGGCGACTTGGATCAATGGCTGGAAGCGTTGCCACTGATTAAAAGAGTTAAACACTACATGGTCAGAAATGGTGAGAATTTCTGGTAAATCCTGCTCTGTGTAAGCCGCACTGAAGGTGTGCACTTCGCCGCCAAACTCTTCTCGTCCCAGCCGGGCTTCGTACAAGCCACTGGCGCAAGTACCGCACAGGTACTGGCTGATCAATGGCGCTAGACTGAACATGGAGAAGGCTTTTAGCGCTAACAGAATTTTGGCGCCGGATTCCTGTTGGACCCGTTGCAGGATTTCCAGGTTGCGACGAATGGCGACCTCATCCACGACATAGCAGGGAGAGGGAACCCGAGTGGCATCAAAGTGTTGGAAGGTTTTGCTGTTCACGGAGGTCATCATGAGGGCTCAAAATTAAAAACTGCGGGAGTGGGGAGAGTGGGAAGCTGCCAAGGTGACAGCTTCGCCTGGGATCTGTTGCCGACGCCACAGAACCGGTCGTTGATCTTAGACCAGCTGATAACCGGGCTCTTCCACCACTTGCCAGGGCAGACCGTATTGGTTCAGGTCGTCCATAAACGGATCCGGATCCAATTGCTCCATATTCCATACGCCAGCCTGCATCCACTTGCCTTCAACCATCATTTTGGCTCCGATCATAGCGGGTACACCGGTGGTGTAAGAGATGGCCTGTGACTGTACTTCCCGGTAGCAATCCTGATGGTCTTTGACCTGATAGATGTATACGGTTTTTTCCTCGCCATCTTTGACGCCAGTAACGACACAGCCAATGCAGGTCTTGCCCTTGGTGCGGGGGCCCAGGGTAGACGGATCCGGCAGCAGCTGTTTGAGGAACTGAATGGGGACAATCTCAGTACCATTGAAGTTCACCGGTTCTATGCCGGTCATGCCGACATTGCCCAGGACTTCCAGGTGCTTCAGGTAATTGTCACCAAAACTCATCCAGAACTGAGCTTTTTTCAGGCTCGGGAAATGCTTGGTCAGTGACTCCAGCTCCTCGTGGTACATGCGATAGATGTTAAAAGTACCGACTTCATCCGGGCAGGTGAAAGACTGCTTCAGTGACATGGCCGGGGTTGTCACAAACTCACCGTCTTGCCAGTGGCGGCACTCGGCCGTCACTTCGCGGATATTGATTTCCGGATTGAAGTTGGTGGCAAATGGATAGCCGTGGTCGCCACCGTTGACGTCGATGATGTCCAGCGTGTGGATTTCATCGAAGTAATGTTTGGCCGCGTAGGCGGTAAACATATTGGTCGCGCCGGGATCAAAACCTGAGCCAAGCAAGGCCATCAGGCCCGCTTCCTTGAAGCGCTCCTGATAAGCCCACTGCCAGTGGTATTCGAACTTGGCGGTATCCAGCGGCTCGTAGTTAGCTGTGTCGAGATAGTGTACGCCAGTAGCCAGGCAGGCATCCATGATGGTCAGGTCCTGATAGGGCAGGGCGACGTTAATGACCATAAAGGGTTTTTCTTTTTCGAACAGCGCGATCAGTTCATCGACATGGTCGGCATCCACCTGCGCTGTACGAATAGGCCGCTCGAGCTGAGCGGCAATGTGCTTGCACTTGTCTTCGTTACGGCTGGCGAGAATAATTTCTGAAAACACATCTGGAAGCTGGGCGCACTTGTGGGTTACCACCTGACCAACACCGCCGGCGCCAATAATAATCACTTTAGCCATGGATAGCTCCTTTATAACCTTGCCTTGTGGGCGATTGTTCTTACGACTTCTGGTTGTTCAGTCGTTCAGTCGTTGAGTCGTTGACGATTGGGTTGTCTACTGGTGTTCGTACTTACTCGTGTTCGTACTTACTCGTGTTCATAGTAGGTGTAACCCCGCAGGCTTTCATTAAACGCCTGAATGATTTGTTGGCGTTCACGGGCGTTGATGCGTCCTTCCCGTACCGCTTTTTCCGCAGTGTTACGGTAACGGAGCATCAGTTCTTTCGGGTCGTATTCCACGTACGTCAGAACATCGGCTATGGTGTCGCCGTGGATCTCTTTAACAAATTCAAAGCTGTTGTCATGGTTGATGCGGACGCTGACCACATTGGTATCGCCAAACAGGTTGTGAAGATCGCCCAGGGTTTCCTGGTAGGCCCCCACCAGGAATACGCCCAGGTAATATTCTTCACCGGCTTTCAAGGTGTGTAAGGGCAGCGTTTTGCTGAAACCGTCCACGCTTTGTGTATTGCCAGGATCGATAAACCGATCGATCTTGCCGTCACAATCACAGGTAATATCGGCCAGCACTGCCTGCCGAGTTGGTTGTTCTTCCAGTCGGTGAATCGGCATAATCGGAAACAGCTGGTTGATAGCCCAGATGTCTGGCAGTGACTGGAACAGACTGAAATTGCCGTAATAAATATCGGACAACGACAACTTCAGCCCCGTCAACTCAACCGGAACCCGCTCCATGGAATCCAGACGTGCAGCAATTTCGTGCAAAATGGCATAGAACAGGTTGTCCGCCATGGCCCGCTGCCGCAGGGTTGCCTGTCCACGCTTAAACAGCTCGCGCACTTCATTGCGATAGAAGTGAGCGTCGTTAAAACACTCCTGTTCCCGGCCAGCTTGCAAGTCCTGGAGTACGGTTTGCAGATCCAATAACTGCTGCGGCAAATCGCTGCTTGCCTCTTCAAGGGGCTCGCTCGTCGGCTCAAAGTGGTTAACGTCGAGGATGTTAAACAGCAATACCGACGAGTAGGCCACGGTTGCACGACCGGATTCCGTCACAATCGTCGGGTGAGCGATCTGGTAGGTATCCAGGGTGTCTTTCAGGGTTTCCACCACATCCAGGCAGTACTCTTCCAGGCTATAGTTGCGACTCTGGTCGTCGTTGCCGCAACTGCCGGTATAGTCCACGGCGAGGCCACCGCCTAAGTCAATGTGAGTCAGTGGCGCACCTTCGCTGACCAGGTCTGCGTAGTAACGGCAGGCTTCGACAATGCCATTGCGAATGTCGCGAATGTTTGGGATCTGTGAGCCCAAGTGGCAGTGCAGCAGCTTCAAGCAGTCGAGCATCTGCTCCCGTTTAAGGGTGTCGACCACATCAATCACCTGACGAGTGGTGAGACCAAAGACACTGCGATCGCCGCTGGTGGAGTTCCAGTGACCGCTGACTTGAGTGCTCATTTTAATGCGCACGCCAATGTTCGGGCGAATCCCCAGTGCTCGGCTGCGCTCAATAACAATTGGCAGTTCGGCCGGGGTTTCAATGACGAAGAAGCATTGATAGCCCAGTTTAATGGCGTTGAGGCCTAGGTCAAAAAACTCGCGGTCTTTATAGCCGTTGCATATCAGCAGGCTGTCGGTGTTCTGCAGCGTGGCCAGGGCAGCGATCATTTCCGGTTTGCTGCCAACTTCAAAGCCGTGGTGATAACGCGCGCCAAAGCCGGCAATCTCTTCGACAACCTGGGCTTGCTGGTTCACCTTGATGGGGTAAACACCACGGTAGGCACCCTGATAGTCAGAGCTGGCAATGGCCTGGCGAAAGGCTTCGTTGAGGCGGAACAATTGCGCGTCAAGGATGTTTTCAATGCGCAGCAGCACCGGCATTTGCAGATCGCGCTCGGTCATGCCCTGAACAATGTCCATCAGGGAGACACGGGCATTCAATGTGCGGGCGACAACTTCGCCACGGGCATTTACGCCAAAGTAATCGTTGCCCCAACGGTCGATACCGTAGAGCTGTGATGACTGGCCGACTGACCAGGTATCGTCAAATCGCTGAGACAATCTCCTATTCTCCTGTAACAGCAATTTTGGTGAAAACCACCCGTTGGGTGGACTCGAAAGGCGCGCAATTCTGAAGTAAAAAAAATGCCCATACCAGAGATATTTTGATGAAAACTTTCGGTTTATCAACGAGTTGTCTGAAAAACTTAATATGCTTTTTCAGGCCATGAGGATATCAATTTCTAAGTGCCTGATCCTGTTCAGAAAAGGGGGGGAATACTGAGTTATGTTTCAGTTTAAGTTGAGGGTTGGTTCGGTAATTTTTTTTGTCAAAAAAGTCTTGGGAAAGGCGGGTTAAGCCCCTGTAAGAGGCTTTTTCCGACATGAGCTGAAAATGCGGTTTTATAAGACATAAAAAAACCCGCACGAGGCGGGTTTTTCGATGGAAAGAAGCTTGGCGTTAAGCCTGTACTTCCTCGATCTGAACGGCGGCGATTTGCTTGCCTTCGTCGTGCTTGGCCTGGAACTCGGCGATTTGATCGAAGTTCAGGTAGCGGTAGATTTCGCTGGACATGGAGTTCAGGTCCTTGGCGAATTCCATGTACTCCGCAGGAGTTGGCAGTTTGCCCAGAATCGCACCCACAGACGCCAGTTCCGCAGAAGTCAGGTACACATTGGCACCATCACCCAGACGGTTGGGGAAGTTACGGGTGGAAGTGGACAGAACGGTGCTGTTCGGAGCCACACGTGCCTGGTTACCCATACAGAGAGAGCAGCCTGGCATTTCCATGCGGGCGCCAGCGCGACCGAAGATGTTGTAATAACCTTCTTCCATCAGCTGATGCTCGTCCATCTTGGTGGGCGGAGACAGCCACAGGCGGGTAGAGATGCCACCTTTGTGTTGTTCCAGCAGTTTACCTGCGGCACGGAAGTGACCAATGTTGGTCATGCAGGAACCGATGAACACTTCGTCAACCTTGTCACCAGCCACTTCGGACAGCAGTTTGGCGTCGTCCGGATCGTTTGGACAGCAAACCACAGGCTCTTTCAGCTCGTTCAGGTCGATTTCGATGACTGCCGCGTACTCGGCGTCTTTGTCACCTTTGAGCAGTTCTGGGCTGGCCAGCCACTCTTCCATCTTGCGAGCGCGACGCTCCAGGGTGCGAGGATCGCCGTAACCGTCGGCGATCATGGAGCGCAGCAGGGTGATGTTGGAGCGCAGGTATTCCTCGATCGCAGCCTGTTCCAGCTCAATGGTACAGCCGGCAGCGGAACGCTCAGCAGAGGCATCAGACAGCTCGAACGCCTGCTCGGCAGTCAGGCCTTTCAGGCCTTCAATTTCGAGGATGCGGCCGGAGAAGATATTTTTCTTGCCTTTCTTCTCAACGGTCAGCAGACCATCCTGAATGGCTTGATAAGGAATGGCGTGAACCAGATCGCGCAAGGTGATACCAGGCTGCATTTCGCCCTTGAAACGAACCAGTACAGACTCAGGCATATCCAACGGCATAACGCCGGTGGCTGCAGCAAAAGCCACCAGACCAGAGCCCGCAGGGAAAGAGATGCCCATGGGGAAACGGGTGTGGGAATCACCGCCGGTACCAACGGTGTCAGGCAGCAGCATACGGTTCAACCAGGAGTGAATGATGCCGTCGCCTGGGCGCAGGGATACACCGCCACGGGTCATGATGAAGTCGGGCAGGGTGTGCTGGGTGTCAATGTCCACAGGCTTGGGGTAGGCCGCAGTGTGACAGAAAGACTGCATGGTCAGGTCGGCGGAGAAGCCCAGGCAAGCCAGGTCTTTCAGTTCGTCACGGGTCATTGGGCCAGTGGTGTCCTGGGAGCCAACTGTGGTCATCTTAGGCTCACAGTAAGTGCCGGGACGGATACCCTGGCCTTCGGCCAGACCGCAGGCACGACCGACCATTTTCTGAGCCAGGGAGAAACCTTTGCCAGAGTCGGCGGGGGCTTCGGGTACGCGGAACAGGTCAGTAGCGGGCAGACCCAGTGATTCGCGAGCCTTGGTGGTCAAACCGCGACCGATAATCAGGTTGATACGACCGCCAGCCTGGACTTCGTCCAGCAGTACGTCGGATTTCAGTTCGAACTCGCTGATAACTTCGCCAGCTTCGTTCAGGATTTTGCCTTCGTATGGACGGATATCAATCACATCGCCCATGTTCAGGTTGTCTACCGGGGCTTCGAATACCAGCGCGCCGGCATCTTCCATCGTGTTGTAGAAGATAGGCGCTACTTTGCCGCCGATACACACACCGCCACCGCGCTTGTTCGGTACGCCAGGCATGTCCTCGCCGAAGAACCACAGTACGGAGTTGGTGGCGGACTTACGGGAAGAACCGGTACCCACAACATCGCCTACGAAGGCAACTGGCAGGCCCTTGGCCTTGATGTCTTCGATTTGTTGCATCGGGCCAGTAACGCCGTGCTCTTCAGGTGTCAGACCGTCGCGGGTCATCTTGAACGCAGCGCGAGCGTGCAATGGGATGTCGGGACGGCTCCAGGCGTCTGGGGCGGGGGACAGATCATCGGTGTTGATCTCACCGGTGACTTTAAATACAGACATTTTGATGCTGTCAGCGACCTTGTCACGCTTGGTGAACCACTCGCCATCGGCCCAGGACTGCATCACAGCCTTGGCGTTTTCGTTACCGGCTTTTGCTTTTTCTTCCACGTCATGGAACGCATCAAACATCAGCAGGGTGTGCTTGAGCTCTTCGGCAGCCAGGGTGCCCAGGTCTGCGTCATCCAGAGCAGCAACCAGAGTCTCGATGTTGTAACCGCCGTGCATATTGCCCAGCAGTTTGATGGCATCTTGCTTGGAAATCAGGGGAGAGGTGGCTTCGCCTTTGACAATGGCGGACAGGAATCCGGCTTTTACGTAAGCGGCTTCGTCAACGCCGGGGGGAACACGGTTGGTGATCAGATCCAGAATGGCGTCTTCTTCACCGGCTGGTGGATTTTTCAGCAATTCCACCAGGCCTGCAACTTGTTCAGCGTTCAGGGGCTTAGGGGGTACACCCTCAGCCGCACGCTCTTCGACGTGTTTACGGTAAGCTTCTAGCACGGTTAGTTCCTCTAATATGTCATGGGTTACTCACACCACCAGGATCTCTGGCCAGTGAGGGTATCGATGGCCCACATCGATGGGTTGGCAGTGTAATTTTGCTACAAAAATACACCTCAACGGGGCGCGAATTGTACACGAAAGCCCCGCTCTAGTTAAGAATTCCTGAAATTGAGCTACTTATAATCATTATTTGCAGGGCAAATAGTGATCGTGGCGACAGGTGCTGAGGAGGGCATTAGCTGGTGTGTGACAGGGGTGTTATGTCCCGTCACACTTTAAGCGTAGCAGCGATTTATGACAGTGCGGTGGACCTTGGGATGGCAGACATGGGGTTGGCAGGCATCGGTTCAGCAGCCGCGGGTAATGACAAACTGATCTTCGTCAAGGTTGTCCAATTGATAGTCCAGCAGGGCCTTAAGGTCTGCCTGCGAATGCTGGGTGGCCAATATGGACAATAATTCTGACAGCAATGCCCGGCTCATGGCATCGCGGTTCATACAGGGACTTAGATCGGCCGTGCCGAGGGCCTGTTGGACGCACTTTTGAGCTATGGAGAATTCGCCAGCCATGGGATATTCCTTAATCAGCTTATGAGTGGTAACAGATTCAGAATACTCATCCATGGCTGTTATCTGTTGATGTATATCATATAATCTGCGAATTGAGTCCAGTTAGATGAATTGAGCGTAATTTTTGAGGGTGCATGTTTAATCGGGTCAAAACACCCTGTGTTGGGGTCTGCTCCACGGGCATTGGGGATCAGGTGTGTCGTGGGTGTAAGCGCTATGTTCACGAAGTGGTTAACTGGAACGCCTATTCCAATGAGCAGCGTTTTCTTATTGCCAGTCGACTGGAAAGTTTTCTGGTACAAGTGGTGAGCAATAAGCTCGTCATCACGGATGAGGCACAGCTGACAAAGGCCGTTCGGCACCAGCAGATTCGTTTTAATGAAGCCCATAATCCCTATTGTTGGGTATTTGACCTGCTCAAGGCTGGCGCCAGCCAGATCACCGAGTTGAGTGTTTACGGCTTGAGTTATCAGCCTGATTGGCAAGGGGTGCCGCTGGTCGAGATCAAGCACGCCATTGACCAGGATTATTACACCTTGTCCTGTGCCCACTACGAGCGTTACTTCCCCGCAGCCTGAAGGCCAGCGCTGCCGCTTTTACCCTAAGTATTCGGAATACCCATTATGCGTGTTGTTTCTATTGATCCCATCCTGGCGTACCTGCGCTGCCGCACCCCTGAGGCTTGGATCGAACGGGCTTTGCAGGAGCAGGACATCATCTTGCTGGATCACGCCGCTAACGAGATGAAGGCGGCGCAATCGGCCATGACTCTGATGTCGAAGAACCCCACCAAAATTGATTTGCTCAACAAAATGAGCCGGCTGGCCCGGGAAGAGCTGGTGCACTTTGAAAGCGTACTGAAGATCCTGAAAAAGCGCGGTATCGAATACCGGGCGATCAAGGCCAGTCGTTATGCTGCCCACATGGCTCGGCATATCCGCAAGGGTCAGCGTGAAAACTTTGTCGATACGCTGATCGTTGGCTCCATTATTGAGGCCCGTTCCTGTGAGCGATTTGCGGCTCTGGCACCTCATTTGGATGAAGAGCTGAAAAAGTTCTACTTATCGCTGCTGAAATCTGAGGCGCGCCACTTTCAAGACTACCTGAAGCTGGCGCGTCAGTATGCGGATGAAGAGATACAGCCCCGGGTCGATTTCTTTTTGGGGCTGGAGCAGGAGACCATTACCTCGCCAGATCCCTTGTTTCGTTTTCATTCCGGCGTGCCGGTGGCGCAGGGGGCAGCGGCAGTCAGTTAAGCAAGCTTCCGCCCGACCACCAAACCCGCTCATAAGCCCCAAAGCCAGCACACCGATATCGGGTCGCTGGCTTTTTTGTGCCTTAAATTTCTTCTGAAGCTCTTGACGTCCACATAATCAGGCGTATTACTATAAGCATAGTTACTAAATGTCTGCTTATTTAATAAATCAATAAACGTTAAGCAATCAATAATTATGAGCGAAGAAAATATCGCGGTATTACTGTCCGATGTGTCGCGCATGCTCAGGCGGGGTTTCGATGAGCGAGCCAGGACCATCGGTGTCACTCGTCCTCAGTGGCGTTTGTTGTCTTCCCTGTTGCGTCACGAAGGCATCAATCAGGGTGGCCTGGCGGAAATGATGGAAGTGGAACCCATCACTTTGTGCCGCATGGTTGACCGACTGCAGCAGGCTGATCTGATTGAGCGCCGTCGAGATCCCAGTGATCGTCGAGTCTGGCGCCTGTATCTAACGCCCAAAGCCCACAGTCTGTCGCGGGAGTTAAGACCGCTGGCCGAAGATTTCTTGCGGGATGCCATGAGCGGTCTGTCTTCACAGCAGCTGCAGTCGCTGGAGGAGGGGTTATCCCAGGTGCGTCAAAACTTGTCCCGCCAATTGCCCGAAGATCCCGAAGATATTGGTTCCATTCAGGGGGCTGGTGCTCCTGTCAGCCATCCTTCCTCCACACAAACGGAGTAATTACTGTGTCCAAATCTACCCGCAGCTTGGCTTTGATGGTGTCGGTACCGGCTCTGCTGATTGCCGGTGGCCTGTCCTATTTTTTTACATCCCAGAATCAAGTGGCTACCGACAATGCCTATGTGAAACAGCACAAGATCTCCATCAGTGCAGAGGTTGGTGGTCGCGTTGTGAATGTGGCCGTCCATGAAAACCAGCACGTTGAGGCCGGTGAGCTGTTGTTTCGTATCGATCCAGAACCTTTTCGGCTGGCGGTCGATGAAGCTGAGGCCGCCCTGGCGAAAGCACGCAGTCACATTGAAGAGCTGGAAGTCGTTTATGCCAACTCCAGCGTGGATATAGCGAGCGCACAGGAAGATATCGACTACTACGAAAATGAATTTCAGCGGCAAAAGGCGCTGTTGAAAACCCGGGTCACCACCGATGCAGCGGTGAAGGCTGCAGAACACAGTTTAGTGACGGCCAAATCACGTCTGGAAAAGGCCCGGGCCGATGCTCTGGAAGCCAAGGTGGCTTTGTCGTCGGGGGGAACCAAGTCGGGAATTCATCCTATGATTTTGTCGGCGCAGGTGCAGCTGAGTAAGGCTCGGCTGAATCTGGCCCATACCGAGGTGCGAGCGCCGGCCAGCGGTATTGTCAGTCAAGCGGATCGCTTACAGGTAGGGCAGTTCATGATGCAGGGGTTGTCTGCGGTCAGTCTCGTCAAAGATGAGAAGAGCTGGATTGAGGCGAACTTTAAGGAGACCGATCTCGAAAACATGCGAGTTGGGCAGCCCGTTTCCATTGAGGTGGATTCCTTTCCTGGCGTGATCCTGAGCGGCCGAGTGGAGAGCATCGGTGCGGGTACTGGGTCGGAGTTTTCATTGCTGCCGGCCCAGAATTCCAATGGCAACTGGGTCAAGATCACTCAGCGGGTGCCTGTGCGTATTGCCATTGAGGAAAATCTTTCACGACCATTGATTACAGGGTTATCGGCCTATGTCCGAGTCGATACCCGCAGCTGAAGCCAGCCGCAGCGAAGGGGCGGACAATGAGGGGCCGGATAAGGCCTCACTCGAATGTCGGCATCCAAGGTTGCTGATGCTGGCGGTGATGGGAGTTTCCCTGATCCAGATCCTGGATGTCACCATTGCCAATGTGGCGCTGCCTCATATGCAGGCCAGCCTGGGGGCGACCCAGGACACCATCAGTTGGGTGCTGACCAGTTACATCATTGCCGGTGTATTGGTGACTCCCGCGGTTGGCTGGATGTCGGATCGGCTCGGCTCCCGCACTGTGTTTTTATGGGCAACAGCAGGTTTTTTGCTCTCGTCCATGTTGTGTGGAGCGGCGACTTCACTGACCCAAATGGTCATGTTTCGTGCTTTGCAGGGGATCAGTGCGGCGTTTATTGGTCCCATGTCACAGACGATTCTGTTTGATACGACGCGCCCCAGTAAGCTGGCCTCGGCCATGTCGCTGTGGGGGATGGTGATCATGATCGGCCCGATTACCGGCCCTATGCTGGGTGGATTGTTAACCGATACCCTGAATTGGCGTTGGGTGTTCTACATCAACTTACCCATTGGAATCCCAACCCTGGTTTTGTTGATCTGGCTGTTGCCGTCGCGACCCATTGTTACTCGGGTTTTGGATCGTTTTGGCTTTATGGTATTGGCCATAGGGCTGGTAGCGCTGCAGCTGATGTTGGATCGGGGCAATCATTTGGACTGGTTTAACTCGTGGGAAATTATCGTTGAGTTGTTGGTGACTCTCTCGGCCTTCTGGATTTTCTTTGTCCACAATGCCACCACGCGTACCCCCTTATTTTCAGCGGGCTTACTGAAAAACTCGAATTTCCTGGGGGCTATGGGTGTTATGTTTATGTTGGGTGTTGCCAATATTGCCATCGCTTCCATTTTGCCCACCATGTTCCAGAACATCTATGGCTACACCGCTTTCGATACCGGCATGCTGATGATGCCGCGCGGTCTTGGGGTAATGTTCACCATGATGCTGGCGGGTAAGCTGATGCAGCGGATGGATGTGCGCTACATGGTGTCCTTTGGCTATTTAGTGGCAGCCACGGCGCTGGTTTTGATGTCGCAATGGTCAATGGAAATGGGCTCAGCACACATTCTGATGACCGGCTTTATGCAGGGGATGGGGCTTGGATTGATATTTATGCCCATGAATGTGGCCGCTTTCGCCACGGTATCGCCAGAAGATCGGCCGGACGGTTCCAGCTTGTTAAATCTGATGCGTAATTTGGGTGGCAGTTTTGGGATTTCCGCCATCTTCACGTTGTTGTCTCGCAATCATCAGATCAGTCACTCGGGGTTGAGTGAGCATGTGACAGCCAACAGTTTGCAGGGCGCGGATGCCAGCCAGATAATCAGTAGTCTGGGTCAGCACGGGGAAACCCTATTGCAGTTTCTGGATTTGGAACTCAATCGACAGGCCATGATGATATCCTACCTGAATAACTTCTATGCCATGGCGGTGTTGATTTTCGTCATTGCCGTAGTCCCATTGTTGATGAAACCTATCCGCCTGCAAAACCCTAACTAAAACTAGTTTGACCTTTAAAGGGATTGTGCCGGTTGTGAGTATCGCGGTAGAGTGAGCGAGCCTGTAAGACGAGCATGTTAGCTAGAGCACGGATGTAGATCACGGATGTAAATCACGGTTGTAAGAGCACTGTTGTAAAAACATGGATGCCAGTACATGGAAGCCAGCGACGACTACTACCACCTTTTGCAGGTCCACACGCTAGCCGGCCAGGAAGTGATTAAAGCCAGTTACCGCGCCCTGATGCAAAAGCACCACCCCGATGTGGGAGGGTGCGAATTCATGGCGGCACGTTTGAATGAAGCTTATCGAGTCCTCTCCAATCCCTCCTTGAAGGCCGAGTACGATCACATGCGGTTAGCGCAGTCCCGGGGATCGAGGGTTTCGAATGACTCGAAGGTTGCGGATGAGGTGATGACCAAATCCACGGCGGCTCGGAATGACACGAGCCCTCCTGCAGCAGGTGACCAGCTTTACCTGGCCGGCAATGTCAAACCCCCGGCATCACATTGTGCGTTTTGCCGATACCCAAGGCCTGTGCCGAGCATGACCTCCTACCATACTGTTGAGCAATTCTGCCAGCAGTGTCGCAGCCCGTTGTGCATCAATCCCGGCATCCCGGCGCAAAGGCAGCAGCGGGATTCCAGTCGCATCGAGTGTCAAAAACGTTGTGTACTGCAATTGTCGACCAATCCTGAAGTGTCACATCAGGTTTTGATTGGCGATATCTCGGCCACCGGTTTACGCATTGATTTCAGCAGGCCCTTGGTGGAGGGAAGCATTGCCCGTATCACCAATGATGAGTTTTTGGCAGTGGTTGAGGTGGCGCGCTGCAGCCCCCAGGGTGCCAGTTTTCGTATGGGCATGCAGTTTTTAGCGATCAGTTATCGTAACTGCACTGGCAACTTTGTCTCAGTCATGGCCTGAACAGTATTGATACGAACACTATTTCAGTAGAGCTATAGCGCTGATGAATAGCAGGAGTGCGGAGATAGGAAGCAGTATTCGATTGGCCGGTAGCAATTTTTCGAATAGAACCCACAGGGCCAGGCCAATGATCCAGTAGAGATTCATGGCACCCCCAACAAACAACAGCAGCATCAACATCCAGCAGCATCCCAGGCAAAACAGCCCGTGCAGGGTACCCATCTGAAAACTTCCCAGATAGCCGGATTGCCAGTGATTGCTGATAAACGCTGCCGGCGACTGGCAGTGTTTGAGGCAGGCCTGTTTCCAGGGAGAAAGTTGATACAAGCCAGCACCGATCAGCAGTGCGGCAGAGAGTTCAGGTACTGTAATCCACATCATCATGGCGTGCACCATACCGCCGTATTCCAGCAGCGCATGGATACAGACCGCCAGCAGGCTGAAGCCTGCCCAGGCCATACAATAGCCGGTGGTGAACAGGGCGCTGGCGAGGGCAGGGTGTGGAACCGTGGCATAGTGGCGAGTCAGGCGTCCATGCAGGAGAATCATGGGGGCGGCACTGGGCAGCATCATGGCGATCATCATGATCCACCACATCAAGAACATCAGCAAGCAGTAACCCGGGCTCCACAAACTGCTGCCAGAGCTGCGCAACTGAGCTGGAGGGAAGTGCCAATCGCTCATGGCACGGGCGCTCATGCCGGTACCCGCACCATTGTAGAGGTACCCCCAGCTGCACAAGATCACCAGTAGCAGGGCTGCAGAGGTTAACCATTGCGGTTGTTTGAGGGCTTTTTCCAGAGGGCTGTGCGAGGTATCCACGGAGGCCTGCTGTGTTAGTGTTTGATGACGCCCCGATTGCCGATATGCACTTCGTTAAACTGCCCATAGCTGCCATCCAGGGACAGCGTAATCGGGCCATCCACTCGGCTGGTACCACTGCCCATTTCCGCCACCAGGTATTCAAAACCATTCTCCAGTCGTATTTGGGCTCGATGCTCTTCGCCAGTCACTGGGTTACGAATGGGTTCAGCCTTTACTTTTACCCGATCACCGACTTTGATCTCCGCCTGCCGCTTTGGCATGTCGACGGAAAACTCAATGGGCAGGAAGGCGGGTTCAAACATCTCTTCCAGGGTTGCGGCAAATACATTCCAGATGGTAGCTCCCGGTTCGGTTTCCTGGCCGCTCATGATCGTCAGTAAGGCCTGGCGCTGTTGCTCGGTGGTGGCGTCGTCAAGGATGATAAAGGCTTTACCGCCGCCCTCATGAATGGCGCCCGGCCACCAGAGCGTGGTGACGGCTTTGACGCCACTCAGGTCGGTATCACCAAAGTGGCCGGAAGTAATTTCCATCGAATGAATGGCTTCACAGCGGCCGTGGGTGGGCAGGGCGTTGAACTGACAGGGGCAACCGTAATCACAATTGCAATTGGTGAAAGCGGTGCCGTGAAGTTCCCAGAGGGTCATGGCGCGTCTCCAAAAGGCACATTACTGTTAATTTTAGATCGCCCGTGCCACCACTGTTTAACCGGGTTGAGACGTTATTGAGATAGAAGGTAGTGCTTTAACAACCAAATCTTGTGTTTTTGGGGTCAGCAGGCCAGCTTTTCCAGCGCCTGGCGAATCGAGTCGGGGATGGGGGTTGGTCGCTGACTGTCGCGTTTCACAAATACATGGGTGAAGGTGCCGTTGGCACTGGCTTGCTGCTCACCTTGTTTGAAAATGCCGATGCCGTATTCCACCGAGCTGTTGCCCAGTCGGTTTACCCGCAGGGCTCCTTCCAGCTGATCGGGGTAGGCGATGGCGCTGTGGTAGTTACATTGGGAATTGACCACAAACCCAATGGTGTCGCCGTTATGGATGTCCAAGCCGCCTTGTTCAATCAGGTAGGTGTTGGCCACCGTGTCAAAGTAAGAGTAATAGGTCACGTTATTGACGTGACCGTAGAGGTCGTTATCCATCCAGCGGGTGGTGATTGGAAGAAAAAAGCCATAACTGCTGCGGCTGGAGTCGTCGCGGTTCAAGCGGCCTGTTGCTGGGGTTTCATCACTCATTATGGGTTCCTGTGAGTTCTTGCTGAAAGAATAAGCGGATTAAGCTGTGCTGTCAGTCTGCGTTCCCAAGCTGAATGGTCAGAAAGCGGACTGGTAAATGGCGAGGGCGTCAGCTTCGGTGACCGGACGCGGGTTGTTGACCAGTAGCCGCTGCTGCAGCATGGCATCGCTGGCCAGTGTCGACAGGCTGCTTTCTGTGACCTTGGCGTCGCGGAGACGTGATGGCAAGCCCACTGTGTCGATCAACTGTTCCAGATAATCGATCAGCGCTTCGGTTTTGTCCGTGACACAGGTAAAAGTATTGTCTGGCAGCAGGACATCACACAGTTCCGCGTAGAGCGCGGCCGCGGCCGCGGCGTTAAAGCGCAGCACATGAGGGAGCACCAGGGAATTGCTGAGTCCGTGGGGAATATGAAAGTGTCCGCCGAGGGGGTAGGCCAGGGCATGCACCGCCGCAACGGGGGCATTGGCAAAGGCCTGTCCGGCCATGCAGGCCCCCAGCAGCATGTTCTGGCGAGCTTCCAGGTTGCTGCCGTCTTTGACTGCTGTCACGAGATTGGCACCCATCAAGCGAAGGGATTCCCGCGCCAGCATGTCGGAGTAGGGGTTCTTCTTGTGAACGCTGGTGTAGGCCTCAATGGCGTGAACCATGGCGTCAATACCAGTGGCGGCGGTGACGTGGGGCGGTAGGCCCAGCGTTAATTCCGCATCCAGCAGGGCCACGTCTGGCAGCAACACCGGCGACACCACCCCCGCTTTGGTGGTTTCACCGGTGGTGATAATGGCGACGGCAGTCACTTCTGAGCCGGTTCCAGCGGTGGTTGGAATCAACACCAGGGGCAGGCGTTGGCCTTTGACCTGATCGACGCCGTATATATCGCCCAGCTGTTCATCGGAATTGGTCAGCAGTGCGATAACTTTGGCAGTATCCATCGAGCTGCCACCGCCAAAGCCAATAATGCCGTCGGCCTGATGCTGTTTGGCCTGTTCGAGTGCCTGCAGGACAATGGCTTCGGGAGGATCGGCGACCACGTCTGCATAAGTGGTGTAAACCAGATCGCTGCTTGCTAAGACAGTCTCCAGCTTTTGCAGTAGGCCTGCGCTGACAATACCCTGGTCAGTGACGATCAGGGGGCGTTTGATGCCCAGTGTCTCGCAGTGAGTTGGCAGGGCGCTGAGACTGCCGGCTTCATTGAGCAGGGTTTTGGTGGTGGTAAAGCTGAAGCTGTTCATGGCTGCAATCCTGAAAAGTTTCTGTAAATCCGGTGTGAATCAGGGTAATCCACTATTGTGCTATGCGGTTAATTATATAGAAAATTTATATTGCAAATAAGGCCATCATTTGAGTGAATGAAGGCTAAATCATAACAACACCGGTGGCTGTAACTTGAGACAGCAAAATGACGTCCGCTATGAACATGTCCCTGCAATCGTTTGACCTCAATCTTCTAAAGACTTTCGACAGTTTGATGGAGACCGGCAGTGTGTCGTTGACCGCTCAACAGCTGTCATTGACCCAGCCGGCTGTCAGCAATGCCCTGGCTCGCCTGAGGCGCTTGCTGGACGACCCTCTGTTGGTGCGGACCCGCCACGGCATGGAGCCGACTGAGCGGGCCCTGGCTTTGAAGGTGCCAATCAAAGAAGGGTTGCGGCAATTGGAGTCGGCCATCCTCCCCACTGCGGCGTTTGACGCGTCGACCAGTCAGCGGCGTTTTACCCTGGCGGCGCCGGACTTGATTGCCGTAGAGTTGTTGAGCCGTCTGTTGTCACGCTGGCAGACCGAGGCGCCCCATGTGAAGGTGACGGTCAGCCATTTGGGGCCGGAGACCCCGGAAAAAGGTCTGGAACAGGGCAAAGTGGATCTGGCCATTGGCCGCTTCCTCGATGTGCCTTCGCGCTTTCAACGCCAGTCGCTGCGCTCCGAACGGCTGGTGTGTTTGATGTCGAACGATCACGCTTTCCAGGAAAGCAGTCTGACGTTGGAAGCGTTTCTGGCATTGCAGTTTGTCTGGGTCAGCAACAGTGGCCGACGGGGGATGGTGGATCACTGGCTGGACCAGCAGAATGTCCAGCGTGATATCAAGGTCGTTGTCAGCACCTACACGTCTGGCGCCATGTTGGTGGCTGAGAGCCAATTCGCCATGGTGGTGGCTGGCAGTTACGCGGATTATTTCTGTCAGCGACTGCCGCTTCGCAAAGTGGAGTTAGGCTTTGATCCGGGGCGGTTTACCATTGATATGTTATGGCATCCGTTGAGCGAGGGTGATGCCGCCCAGCGCTGGCTGCGGCAGCAAATTTTACGCGTCAGCGATACGCAGGCCGTGGATTCAGCTCCAACAATCAGTTAATTTGATCAAGAACTGGCTTTATTAAGCCGGTGTAATAGATTGTTATTTAAGGATTTGTGTTATGGAATTAAGGCCACGTCGTTCCGTGTTATACATGCCAGGCTCCAATGCGCGGGCGTTGGAAAAGGCCAAAAGCCTGCCTGCGGACAGCTTGGTGCTGGATCTGGAGGATGCGGTAGCACCCGACATGAAAAAGGCGGCTCGTGAGCAGGTTGTACAGGCGGTGCAGGTGGGGGGCTATGGCTATCGGGAGATGGTAATCCGGGTGAATGGTCTCGATACCGAGTGGGCCGAAGCGGATATTCTGGCTGTCGCCAAGGCCCCGGTGGCGGCCGTGTGTGTGCCCAAAGTGGAAACGCCCGAGCAGGTGTTGCGAGTGGTGGCGCTGCTGGACCAGGGCGGTGCGACGGAATCGGTGCAGGTGTGGGTAATGATTGAAACGCCCAAAGGGGTGTTGAATGTGCAGGCCATCGCCAGTGCCCATCCGCGTTTAAGCCTGTTGATGATGGGCACTTCCGATCTGGCCAAGGAAATGCGCATGCCGCACACCCCTGATCGTATCGGATTTGTGCCGTCATTGAGTCTGTGTGTGCTGGCGGCACGTGCCAATGGTCTGGATATTCTCGATGGGGTGCATCTCGACATCCATGATCAGGATAGCCTGAGAGCCGTTTGCCAGCAGGGCCGCAATCTGGGGTTTGACGGAAAGACTTTAATCCATCCCAGTCAGATCGACGTCACCAATGAAGTGTTTGGTCCGGCGAAGGAAGATGTCGAGCGTGCGGGACGTATTATTGAGGCGTTTGCCGAAGCGGAGCGTGCCGGCAAAGGGGTTGTGGTGGTTGATGGCAAACTGGTGGAGAACCTGCATGTGGAGGAAGCCCGCCGTACCTTGGCCATCGCTAAGGCTATCAACAATCAAGGCTGAACTGGTGTTGAGTCTTAATTGTGAGGCTTCAAGGAAAACAATAGGTTAATGGAATAACCTGATTGGGTTTCTAAGCTTGTAAGGCCTCAGGCCTTGGTTGAGTGTTCCTCTATAGCAATAACCTGCAGTTGTTTATCCTGCTGTCGCCATTGGATGTTGAGGTCGTACAAGCGCATGCCATAGGTACGGCCGGTGTCTTTGTGGTAAGCGGGCTGCGGCTGCTGGCTGACAACCTGGGTAATCAGCACCCGCAAATCGGGATAGGTGTTTTCCCAGTGTTTTACCGCCACTTCGGCGTCATGGCTAAACGTAATCTCCGTCAGGGTGGGCGGTGGCTCTTCGGCGTAGTTGCCCGTGGCCATGGGGTGGGCGTCGGCGTAAGGCACGTAGGGTTTGATGTCGAGTATGGGGGTTTGGTCCAGCAGGTCTGCCCCACCTACATGAATCTGCCACTGCCCGGCCTGGTGGCGAATGTCCTCCAGGGTGACTACTGACAGGCCAATAGGGTTGGGGCGAAAAGGGCTGCGGCTGGCAAAAACACCGACTTTCTGGTTGCCGCCCAGGCGCGGTGGTCGCACCATTGGTTTCCACTGATATGGCCCACTACTGAAGACATCGTGAAACACGAACACCAGCCACAGGTGGCTGAAGCCCTCCAGTCCCCGAACTATTTCCTCCCGGTTACACGGGCCAAGCAAGCTTATATGGGCCTGTGCGGCGCTGGCCAATCCGGGTTGTCGGGGGATGGCAAACTTCTCTTTGTAGGGGGTATGAATTACGCCCACGGGCTCAAAGGTGTAGTCCATCGTGGCGATCAGAGGGTCAGTGTGGTTTGATCAATGGGGCGGTGATGCTGGGTCAAAGTGCCGTCGTCTTGGGCTTGCAGCCACCATAGCTGATCGTGCCAGTCACCCAGAACGATGCGTTCCGCGTCGCCCGAGTCCAGCGTAAGCGAGTGGCGGGCGGGGCGGTGAGTGTGGCCGTGAACAAGCCGCTGCACCCCGTGGTTTTGCAGGGCCTCAATGACGGCTTCAGGTGTGACATCCATAATGTCCTCGGCCTTGAGACTGTTCATGGCCTGGCTTTGCTCCCGGACCTGGCGGGCGAACTGACGCCGGGCTTCCAGTGGTTGGCTGAGCAGCTGTTGTTGCCATTCCGCGGAGCGCGCCTGCAGGCGAAACGCCATATACTCGAGATCCTGGGTGCAGAGGCTGTCCCCGTGCATCAGCAAGGTTGGTGTGCCGTAAAGGTCAATCACCGTGGGGTCAGGCAGTAACACAGCTCCGGTCTGCTGGCCAAATCGCTCGCCCAGCAGGAAATCCCGGTTGCCCACCATCACAAACAGCTGGCCGCCCTGGTGGCTGTAGCGCTTCAACAACTCAATGATTTCCCGGTTGAACGGGTTGTCGTCGTCGTCGCCAATCCAGACCTCAAAAAAGTCCCCCAGGATGTAGAGGGCTTCGGCCGTGGGGGCGATTTGCGCCATAAAACGCTGAAACGCCCGGGTGATGTCTGGCCGGGCGTTTTCCAGGTGTAAATCGGAGATAAACAGGCTGGTCATAGAGACGAGTATCTTGCCTCAGAGCAGATATCAGGCGACCGTCACCTTGGTGATCACCACGGCATCGGCAGGAACGTCTTGATGACCCGCAGCCATAGTGGTTTTCACACCTTTGATCTTGTCGACAACCTCGGTGCCCTCGGTCACCTTGCCAAATACACAGTAACCCCAGCCCTGCATGTTCTTGCCGCTGTGGTTGAGGAAGTCATTGTCCTTAACGTTGATGAAAAACTGCGCAGTGGCGCTGTGAGGGTCCATTGTGCGGGCCATGGCAACGGTGTAGCAGTCGTTTTTCAGACCGTTGTCGGCTTCGTTTTCGATGGCGTCGCGGGTTGATTTTTGGGCCATATCTTCGGTAAAGCCACCACCCTGGATCATGAAACCGTCAATGACGCGGTGGAAAATAGTACCGTCGTAAAAGCCGTCTTCAGCGTATTGCTTGAAGTTGGCGGCAGTCTTGGGAGCCTTGTCAAAGTCCAATTCCAGAGTGATGTCGCCGTAATTTGTATGCAAAGTAATCATGAGGGCTCCTGTGAAGCTTTGTGAGAACCGGTGGGTTCAAAAAATCTTTATCCGATAGGTGCTTAGAGCACGCTGAGGCGGCTATAATACACGATTTCCTGCCCTGGGGCGGCCTTTTGCTGCCGTACCTTTCCCAGGCATCTCGAAGTTACAGGATTCAGCGATTAGGGGATCAGCAAAGCAGCATGAGCGACGCCACCAGCAAGCCATTGAATTTTCTTGAGCAAATCATCACCCAGGACCTGGAAAGCGGCAAGACCCCGAAGGTCATTACCCGCTTTCCGCCTGAGCCCAACGGCTACCTGCACATTGGTCACGCCAAGTCCATCTGCCTGAACTTTGGTCTGGCCGAAAAGTTTGGTGGTGAGTGCAATCTGCGCTTTGATGACACCAACCCGGCCAAAGAAGAGCAGGAGTATGTCGAGTCCATTATGGAAGACGTCCGCTGGCTCGGTTTTACCTGGGCGGGCGATGTCCGTTATGCCTCCAGCTATTTCGACCAGTTTTACGGCTGGGCGGTGCATTTGATCAAAGAGGGTAAGGCTTACGTCTGTCACCTGAGTCCGGAGGAGACCAAGGAATATCGAGGTTGGGCCACCAAGCCGGGTAAAGACAGCCCCTACCGCAACCGCAGTGTGGAAGACAACCTGGCCGAATTTGAAAAAATGCGCGCCGGTGAGTACGACGAGGGTGCCTGTTCCCTGCGGGCTAAAATCGATATGGCCAGCCCCAATATGAACCTGCGCGATCCGATGCTGTACCGTATCCGCAAGCAGTCGCATCACCAGACCGGTGACAAATGGTGTATTTATCCCACCTACGACTTCGCCCACGGTCAGGAAGACGCCATTGAGGGGGTGACCCATTCCATCTGTACTCTGGAGTTTGCCGATCACCGCCCATTATACGAGTGGTTTATCAACAATCTGCCGGTGCCGGCTGAGCCGACTCAGTACGAATTTGCCCGTTTGGAACTGAACTACACGGTGACGTCCAAGCGCAAGCTGAAACAGCTGGTGGACGAGGGGCATGTGGACGGCTGGAATGACCCGCGTATGCCTACTATTTCCGGTATGCGTCGACGCGGCTATACCCCGGCATCGTTGCGTCAGTTCTGTGACATGATTGGCGTCACCAAGTCCGGCAGCACCATCGACGTAGGCCAGCTGGAGTTCTGTGTGCGCGATGACCTTAACAACACCGCGCCGCGCGCCATGTGTGTGCTCGATCCGTTGAAAATCACCATCAGCAATATGCCTGCCGGCGAAGTGCAGAGCATGAGCCAACCTGTGCATCCCAACCGAGAAGAGATGGGCGAACGCGAGTTGCCGTTTACCCGCGAGATTTACATCGACCGGGAAGATTTTACCGAAGACACCAGTCTGTCACGCAAGAAGTTCAAGCGCCTAGTGCTGGGGGACTATGTGCGTCTGCGCGGCGCCTATGTGATCAAGGCTGAAGAGTCGATCAAGGACGAGCAGGGCAATATTGTCGAAGTCATTGCTACCCTGGTGGAAGGTACCGTGGGTGAAAACCCGCCCGAAGGCATCAAGCCCCGCGGAGTGATCCACTGGGTGTCCGCTTCTGAAAGCGTCGATTGTGAAGTGCGCCTCTACGATCGCTTGTTTAACGATGCGGCCCCGGATGCCGGTGATAAGAACTTCCTGGATGCTCTGAATCCTCAGTCGCTGACGATCCTGACGGGTTGTAAAGCGGAGAAAAGCCTTTCTCAGGCCCAGCCTGAACAGGCTTACCAGTTTGAGCGGGAAGGCTATTTCTGCCTCGACAGTAAACTCTCCACAGCCGACAAGCCGGTGTTTAACCGCACCATTGGTTTAAAAGATAACTGGGCCAATAAAGTGTGATAGCTGCGCGCTAACAATGTTTAACAACATCTCAGTCCGCCTTTGGCGGACTCTGCACGCCTACGCTTTGATGCCCTGACAACAGAATTGTATTGCCCTATGTCTTTATACGTATACAACACCCAAACCCGACAAAAAGAACTGTTCCAGCCACTGGAGCCGAACAAGGTCAAGATGTACGTCTGTGGCCCGACCGTCTACAACCTGGTGCATATCGGTAACGCCCGTCCGGTGGTGGTGTTCGATACGCTGTTTCGTCTGCTGCAAAGTGAATACGACGAGGTGACCTACGCCCGTAATATCACCGACATCGACGACAAAATCATGAAAGCGGCCGCGGAGAACGGTGAACCCATCAGCCAGCTGGCAGCGCGCTACGCCAAGGAATTCGAGGCGGACATGGGTCACTTGAACAATTTGTCGCCAACGGTTGTGCCTTACGCCACCGACCATGTACCGCAGATGATCGATATGGTCCAGCGCCTGATCGATAAAGGCCATGCCTACGAGGCGGAAGGCCACGTGCTGTTTGCGGTGCAGTCCATGGAGGCTTACGGCAAGCTCTCCAACCGTTCCTTGGAAGACATGCTGGACGGCGCTCGGGTGGAAGTTGCGCCCTACAAGAAGTACGCCGGTGATTTCGTGCTGTGGAAGCCTTCCAGTGAGACTGAGCCCGGCTGGAACAGCCCCTGGGGCTATGGTCGTCCCGGCTGGCACCTGGAGTGCAGCGCGATGATCGAAACCCATCTGGGGGAGACCATCGATATTCACGGTGGTGGTCGCGACCTGGTGTTCCCGCACCACGAGAACGAAACGGCCCAGAGCTGCTGCGCCCACGATGGCAAGCAGTATGTGCGTTACTGGATGCACAACGGCTACATCAACATCGGTGGCGAGAAAATGTCCAAATCACTGGGTAACTTCCGCACCGTGCGCGAGCTGTTGGAGCAATACAAAGGCGAAGTGATTCGCTGTGCGCTGTTATCTGCCCAGTACCGTTCCGAAATGGATTTCTCCGGAGAACTGCTGGACGAGACCAAAGCCCGCCTGGATGCCTTTTACAGTGCCCTGCGCGACGCCAAAGACGTCGCCGTTATTGAGGTGGACGTCAAAGCCGAACCTTTCTACGCCGCCTTGCTGGATGATTTGAACACACCGGTGGCGTTCGGTGAATTGCGTCAACTGGCGCGGGAATTAAATAAGGCGGACGCCGCTGACAAGCCAAAATACAAGTCTATGTTGCTCAAGGCCGGCGAGTTGTTGGGGTTGCTGCAACAGGATCCGGAGCAGTGGTTCACCGACACCGCCGGTGAGCAGGGCATCAGTGCCGAAGACATTGAAACACTGATTGCCGCACGGGTGCAGGCCAAACTGGATAAAGATTACGCCCGCGCCGACGAAATTCGTGAGCAGCTCAAAGCTGACGGTGTAGTGCTGGAAGACTCTCGCGAAGGCACCAAATGGCGTCGTGAATAATTCTGGCGCCGAGGCTAAAGTGCTAACGAGATTGAGCATTTCAGAGTGCTGTAGTTGTCACCCTGCGGGTGAAAGAAGTAATGAAATAACAGGAATTGGGTATGAGCATCGAAGACCAAAAAGCCGGTGAAGCCATTCGCCGTGAAGTCATGAGCGACGAATTTGTCGATCGGGCACTGAACAACGCCAACGAATTCGACAAGCCGTTGCAGGATCTGGTGATGGAAAATGCCTGGGGTGGTCCCTGGACCCGCGATGACCTGCCACGCGACACCCGCAGCCTGATCACCATTGCCATGCTGATTGCCCTGAAAGCCCCGAACGAGTTGAAAGGGCATGTGCGTGGGGCTCTGCGTAACGGCTGCAGCAAGGAAGAAATCCGCGCAGTGATTCTGCATGCAACCGCCTATTGCGGTTTTCCTTCCGCCATTGAAGCCATGCGCGCTGCCCGTGAAATTATCGACAACTGGGATGACTGATTAGCGATGACTGTAACCCCCGACTTCCGTTTCCGCCGCCTGCGTCGCACCTCCACCTTGCGTAGCTTGGTGCGTCAGCATCGACTCAGTGCCGAGGATTTTATCCTGCCCTTATTTGTGGAAGAGGATATCACCGAGCCGGTTGCCATCAGCAGCATGCCCGGCGTCATGCGCCATCCGGAAAGCCAGTTGGCAGAAGTGGTGCAGCGAGCCTGGCAGAAAGGTGTGCGGGCCGTGTTGCTGTTCGGGGTGTCCACCCATAAAGACGACGTCGGCTCCGATACCTGGGCCGACGATGGTTTGATGGCACGCTGCATTCGGATTGCCAAACAGGCACAGCCGGACATGGTGGTGATCAGTGATAACTGCTTCTGTGAATACACTGATCATGGGCACTGCGGCGTCCTGTGCGAGGGTTCCCATGAAGGGCTGGATGTCGATAACGACCTCACCCTGGCCAACCTGCAAAAGCAGGCGGTGGTGGCGGCCCGCGCCGGTGTTGATATGATTGCGCCCTCCACCATGATTGATGGCATGGTGGCGGCAATCCGTGAAGGCCTGGATGCAGCGGGTTTCCCGCACATTCCCATCATGTCCTATTCGACCAAGTTTGCTTCTGCGTTCTATGGCCCGTTCCGCGATGCCGTGGACAGCACCTTCAAAGGCACCCGTTCGACCTATCAGATGGACCCGGCCAACAGTCGCGAGGCGTTGGCGGAATCCCTGCAGGATGAGCTGGAAGGCGCCGATATTCTGATGGTCAAACCCGGGGTGGCGTATCTGGATGTGATCGCCGATATTCGTGCACACTGTCAGCGCCCGTTGGCGGTCTATCACGTCAGCGGTGAATACGCCATGATCAAGGCCGGAGCCGAAGCCGGTGTGATTGATGAGCAGGCCATTGTGATGGAAACCATGATGGCGTTTAAGCGTGCGGGCTGCGATTTGATCATTACCTACTACGCTGAACAAATTATGGACTGGCTCTAATTGCGCCATTGATTCAAAGTAGATTAACCAGGAAGTTGCATGATTCGTTTGTTTACAGTGGTCACCCTTATTGCCACCGCTGTGCTGTTAAACGCTTGCGCCCCGGAAGTGGGTAGCCAGGCCTGGTGTGACGGCATGAAAGAAAAACCGAAAGGCGAGTGGACGGCCAACGCCGCAGCGGATTTCACCAAACACTGCATTTTTAAGTAACAGTATTTTCAAATAAAATTCTAGGGTTGTGACTGAGCGATGAAAAAATATTTGGGTGTGCTAATACTGCTGCTGGTCGGCTGTGTAGCCATTATGCTCGGCCTGACCCTGATTCAGGGCAAGCCTGAACAGGAACTGGTGGGTGAAGAATGGTGCGAGATGATGGTGGAAAAGCCTAACGGAGAATGGACCGACGCCGAAACTCGTAGCTTCGCCAAAAGCTGTCTCTACGACTGACGCACTGACGCTCCTGTCAGGGTCGCACGGTTGTTGTTAAGCTCACGGTTGTTGTGAAATCTATGTTTTTTACCGAAACACGCCCCCACTTTTTCAAGCCGCTGACCGGAAAATACCGGGAAGTGGTGGTGGAATGCCTGCGCCTGTTGTACCAGCGTCTGTATACCGATCTCACCGATTTTGGTCATGTACGTAACCGCGACCAGGTCATGGATATCTTTCAGGAAGCCATTGCCCGCGCTCCGATCCTCGAAACCGAGACGGCGGAGGGCGAGGAGGAAGGGCGCTTTCGCAATCAGCGCGAGCTGGCCGGGTTTATTCTTAATACCCTGATTGATTGCGGCTGGCTGGAAAAGCAGATGGATGAAGCCACCCTGCAAAGCTCTTACGCGTTCAGCAAAACAGGGCGGATTTTTACCCAGCCTTTTATCGAAACCCACAGCAACCATTTTCGAACGCGCAATCGTAATACGCGCAATACTCGCAACAGTTTGCAGGCCTTTCTGGAGCAGGGTGAAGTGCACGACCTGCTGGACGCCTACGAGTACTCTGAGCGAATCATCAGCGATTTCACCGATGTGATCTCTGAATTGGAAGATCGCAAACGTCAATTGGTGCGCGAAGTGGAAGCCCGGCAATTGATCCAGCAGGCAACCGATCAGTTCTTCGACTTTATGGAGAATACCTTCAAGCCGGATCTGGAAGTGCGGCTGTCCGCTGACAGCGTGGAGAAATACCGGGATCAGATTGCCGCCTTGATCAAACAGATCCGCCGCAAACGCAAGTACGGTGGTAATGGCGAAGATGCCGACAAAGATTGGCGGGCGGTGATGGAAATTCGCCTGCGGCGTTTGCTGCCCGGACGTGTGGTGGAGGGCCAGTCGATACTGGAAAACCTGCTGACTGCCATTGAAGAGAGGTTGCGCACGGCCTGTGAAGGCATGCTGCCGGCATTACGTCGTTCCCTCAACAGCTTTACCCAGCGCGCCGATATCATCATGCGTCAACTCAGTTACCTGCATGCACAGGGCGACGATGGGCTGCTGGATGCCTGTCAGCAGCTTATGCAGCGGAACCCGGCTGAGCAGAACCGGTTGCTGTTGCAAGCGGGAGAAGGGTTGGCCGGGGTAGGGCTGGGCTATATCGACCCGGCTCAACTTAGCCTGCGCAGTCGGTCAGGCAGACGTGTGGTTCAAAGTCGGGTCATTGAGGGTCAGGCGGTGGATGCCGATGCCCGCCGCGAACTGTTTGTTCAGCAGGCGTTAGATCGGGCCTTCAGTATCCAGGGTGATGATATTCGTCGCTATATCCAGAATGCACTGTGTGAGCAAGGTCGTATCAATACTGGCCAGCTGCCCATTGCCAACGCTCGCGATTTGCTGGCGCTGGCCCATGCCATCCAAGTTGGATCGGCGGATCATCCCGCCAGTGGGTACCGTTTTGTGGTTACTCCCGAGAGTCAAGATGACGGAGGTCGCCAGTGGCTTCCTGCCGACGCCGGTATCGCCGAGGGTGACTATCTGTGCCGTCGGGATGAATTTGTGATTGAACTGATAGAGGTCGACCCGAGTGCCTAGTTTACAGGAGCTTTTGTTCGAACAACTGAATGCTGAGAATCTGCGCGACAGTGATTGGCTGGAATTGATTCAGCGGCTGCTCGACTATGGCGTGCTGTGCCGCGATGAAAGCCGTGTGGAAGCGGACTTGTACGATCGCTTTGTGCGCATTGAATCCCTGGTGGATGACTATCTATCTCTCATGGGGTTGCGCTTGCACCACGATAGCCGCTTTGAGTATGTGCGCTTGATCCCACCCGGAGCACGGGTGCCGGGGCTTGAAGACGAAACTGACACGCCGTTTAACGGCGGCTTCCGCAGCAAGCTCAATCAACATGAAGTGGCAGTGATTCTGACCTTACGCACCGAATACGATAAATCGCTGCGGGAAGGCAAAATTGATGAAGCGGGCTGTGTGAGCCTGTCGATTGAAACCCTGGCGTTGGCACTGAAAAACCTGCTGGGACGCTCGCTGCCGGAAAATCAGCTGGAGCGTAAACAGCTGTTCAAACGGCTGCGTCAATTGCGGGTTATCCGCTATGGCGCTGATGCCGATTTATTGCACGGTGATACCTGGCTAAAAGTCCGACCGATGGTGGTGAATCTGGTGACCAATGAGCTGGTTGAACAGCTTTTGTCATCGCTGGCGACGAGCGATACCAGTGCGACAGAAGACACCGCTGCTGAAGACAATGAGAGGAACTTCAGCATTGAGCCACGCGACAGCGAGTTGGCTCATGTCGGTGGCGAGTCTTTGTTTACGGCCGAAGAGGAGACCATATAACGATGTATTTAAAGAAATTTATTTACGTCAACTGGGGCAATATCCCTCACGCTGAATTTGACTTCGGACCCGTCAACCTGTTTTCTGGAGGCAATGGCTCGGGCAAAACTACCGCGGCGGATGCGATCCAGACGGTCATGACCGCAGCCCACGACAACCTGTTTCATTTTAACCCCGGCCAGGATGAATCCACCCAGCGGGGCCGAGGCGGCAAACAGGTCCGTACCCTGGCCTCGTACGTGCTCGGTTGTGACGATGGCGCTTACGCCCGCCCCGAGGCCTGCGACGGCTATCTGGCGGCGGTGTTTCAGCCGACGCCGGGGGAGGACGGTGAAGCTTTCACTGCATTGCTGGCCATGCGGGCGTTTGTTGAACGCAGCGGGCAGCACTCTGCCCAACAGCAGAAAGTTGCCCGGCTGGACGACAGCCAGTTTTATATCCTGCCGGATGTAAGCCTGTCGCTGGGGGATTTGGTCAAAGAGGACGTGGGAGGCCGCTATGTGGTGCCCATGGATCGTATTTACAGCAATCTGCGCAAGCAGTTTGGCCAGGCCGCTGTAGAGAAGTACGACAAGAAAAAAGCTTATTTGTGTCGTCTTTACGGCATTTTGCGGGGGCGCCGGGACGCCATTTCTGAACGTGAAGCCTTGAATGCGGCGCGGGCTTTTTCCCGCTTTATGGCCTACAAACCCATTAAAGGTATCGATGAGTTTGTCGCTCAGGAAGTGCTGGAACCTCGCGATCTGGGTGATGCGATTCGCGATGTGTCCGCGATGCTCAAGCGCATTCACGCGATGGAGTCGGATGCCCGTCAACTGCGAGAGGCCACCGAACGCTTGTCGTTGGCCCGGAATACCTCGACCCAGTTTATCGACCAATGGCTGGAATACCAGTTATTGGATTACAGCCTGGCCCGCAGTCGATATACCCAGTGCCAGTCACGATACTTGAAAGAAAAAAGTCTGCAACAGAGCCTGCGTGAGCAGTTGCAAAACAACGAACGCGAGAAAGAACTGTGCGAGTCACGCCGCCGCGACATTCGCGACCGCTTGTTGGAGGTGGAGGTCAATCGCCTGCAGGTGCCGGCGCTGCGAGATAAGGATCAGCTGGAAAAAACGGTGGAAGAGCTGAGTTCACAGTTAACGCGCTCAGCGCCTCCATTGTTGGCCCAGGATGAACAGCTGCGACGCAATCGCCAGGCGGCCTCGGACATTCAAAAAGCGTTACAGCAGACGTCACTTTCCCTATCCATTGCGGCACTGGCCGACAAGTCGCTAGCAAAAACCACCGCGGCGATCGCCGGGGAAAAACCTACGGTTGATTTTCAGGCGCTGTTCACCCGTGACTGGATTGATATCTCGCCACTGGAAAGTCATTTGGATGAGGCCATGGCGCAGCAGCAATCCCACAATCGCCTGGTGCAATCTTGGCTGGATTGTGGCGACGGGACCAGCCTGAGGGATCAGTTGGCCCAGGAACGGGACAAACGGCGTCAGGCCACTGAGCGGCTGAAAAAACAGGTGGCTGCCAAAGACGCTGAGATCCAGTTGTTAGAGCAGCGGCAGGCTGTTTACCCGTCGGCCGTTCGCCAGGCGCTGGAGCTGTTACATCGTCAATTGCCGCAAGCCGATGCGCGGGTGCTGTGTGATTACGTCGAAGTCACGGACACTGACTGGCAGTCGGCCATCGAGGGCTACATTGGCGGTGCCCGGTTTGGCATTATCGTTGAGGAAGATTGCGAAGCCGAAGCGATTCGACTGGTGCGGCAGATGGCCGGTGGCAGCCGGGCGCGGGTGATTCAGGGGCACAAGGCCCGTCGCGACGCAGAAAAACTCGGTTCACTGGCCAACGATTCTATTTTGCAGGTTATGGCCTTTGGTCATGCCACCGCCGAAGCCTATATCCAGGCCAGTTATGGTCAGGTGTTGCGAGTCGACGACGCCGAGGGCTTGCGCAATACTCGCCGTGGGGTGACCAAAGACTGTATGGGGTCGGGCAATTACGCCATGTTCCGCTGTGATCTGGACGACAGCGAGCTGGTGTTCGGCCAGGCTGCGCGGGAAAAAGCTCTGCTGGCAAAACAACACGAATTGCAGGCGCTGCAGGTGGAATGGCAAAAGAGTGCCGATTTTGCTGAAGAGTGCCACCGTCTGCTGCAGTCGGTTGACCGCTTCAAGGTGGTCAGCTACGCCGATGAGCTGCAGGCCATGTTGACGATCCAGCGCAAGTTGCTCAACGCCGAGCAGAGTGTGAAGCAGCTGGATGTGTCTGGCTTCGATGAGTTGCAAGGGCAGCTGGATCAGCTTAAATCGGATGAACAATCCCAGGAGACGCGTTTAACAGAACTGGAAAATAGCCGGGTGGATATCCGGGCCAAACTGGAACGTGCCGATGCTCGCTGCCGCCAGTTCAACGAAGAGCAGGATGGCAATCTGGAACGCCTGGAAACCGCGGAAGAGAATCTGCGCTCGTTGGCGCGTATCTGGGCCGACTTCGATGTGGAACAACAGCTTACCGTTGCCGATGAGCGGGTGGATATTCATTCGCCCGAGTACTTTGAAAACAGCTCGGCCACTCTTCAAGGCGAATTGAATGGTGAGCTGCACGCCTTGCAAAAGCGCATACTGGAACACAATCAACTGTGTCAGGGGGCCGATGCGCTGGCCTTTGAACTGGATTTCAGTGACAGTCTCGGACGCCGGAATTTTCAGCGGGTTTGTGATCTACGGCGTCAACTGGACAGCCTCTACAACCGCTACAAAAATAACATCCTTGCCCGCCGGCATGAAGAGCTCAGCAGCTTGCGGGAGAGCTTCAATAACGCCTTTGTCACTAACCTCTGCCACTCTATTTATCAGGCCATTAACGATGGGGAAAAAACGCTCACTACGTTGAATGACGAATTGCAGCATCACCGATTTGGTGCCGATCGGGAAAGCTTTGAGTTTGGCTGGGAGTGGCTGCCGGAGTTCCGGGAGTACTGGCAGTTCTTTAAAGCGGTGATTGACAACCCGAGCCTGGGTGATGGTGAAACCCTGTTTGACATGAGTCTCAGCAGCAAGCACGAAAAGGTGCGCAACCGGCTTATGGCCATGCTGTTGGACGAGGACGAAAACAAGGCGCTGCGGGAATTGGCTCGTATCGCCGATTACCGCAATTATCGTCGCTACGAAATCTACAAAAAACCTGAGGGCAAAGCACCAATTGCGCTCAGCCAGTATGGCACTGGTTCCGGTGGGCAGTTGGAAACCCCGGCCTACATCATCCGCAGTGCTGCGATTACCTCGGCCTTCCGGTTCAACGAGGGAAAATCCCATTTGCGGATGGTGCTGGTGGACGAGGCTTTCTCAAAAATGGACGAGCACCGCTCCAAGGAAGTCATCAATTACCTGACTGAAAGCCTGGGGTTACAGTTGATGTTTATTATGCCGTCGAGCAAGTCCGGTCCGTTTATGGACCTGATCAGCAACCAGTTTGTGTTCAGCAAATGCCCAACCACCGAACCTGTGGGTGAGCTTAACACTCGGGTGCTGGTGGACCGCCAGCAGTGCGACAAGGAAAAAATTGCCGAATTGATGGCCAATCACCGGCGTACCATTCGTCAGCAGGCTTCCCTCGATTTCCTGGATGAAGTCCACTAACTCTTTTTTATCACTTTTTAATTTCAACAATGGCCAGCCTGGTTATGCTGCCGTCTGTTATGAGGTAACCATTAATGACCGCTTTGAGTAATAACGCTCAGCCCGATCCCTCGCCGAACACCCGCTGGCAGGAAGCATTTTTCCGCCTGCGCTCCAACAAGGTGTTTGAGTTGTTTGTGATTGGCATTATTGTTTTTTCGGCACTGGTGATCGGTGTGAAAACCTATCCGTTACCAGACTCTTTGCTAAAGTCGGTGGCGGTGTTGGACTGGGCCATCACCGTGATTTTTCTGGTGGAAATCGTCATTCGTTTTCTGGGGGAACCGGATAAGAAGCGCTTTTTCCGCAATGGCTGGAACATTTTCGATACGCTGATTGTGGTGGTGAGCCTGGTGCCCATCGACAACAGCGATATGGCGTTGATTGGTCGACTGGTGCGTATTTTCCGCGTCTTGCGGATGGTGTCGATCATCCCGGAACTGCGTATGCTGCTGAACTCTCTAATGAAGGCGCTGCCGCAGTTAGGTTACGTGGTGCTGATGATGTTCATTATTTTTTACATCTATGCCGCGATCGGCAGCACTTTCTTTGCCAGCATCAACAAGGATTTGTGGGGTGATATTGCGCTGAGCTTGCTGACCCTGTTCCGGGTGATGACGTTTGAAGATTGGACGGATGTCATGTACGAGACAATGGGTACCTATCCGCTCAGCTGGATCTACTACATTTCCTTTATCTTTTTTACCGCCTTTGCCTTCCTCAACATGATCATTGGTATTGTGGTCAATGTGTTGGAAGAGGAGCACCGACGTGTCGCCAACGAAGAGGCGGAAGCCGCAGGCGAACCAACCTTGAAAGACCTGCAGCTGGAGATCCAGGAGCTGAAATCGCTGTTGCGCCAACAAGTGGAATCCACTTCGAAAGAGACTGTCTCCAACTGACCTCCTAGGGAAGATACAGATATTCCCAGCCTTTGCCGCCCAGGATAACCCTGTGGCGGCGTCCTTCCAGATCCAGATTGCCGCTTTCATAGGCAATGTCATCCTCGTAAAGTGAGACAAACCCCTCATCCAGGTGCACCAGTCGCGGAAAGAATCGAGGCGGCTGGCGTGATTGGGCAAAGGTAATGGCATCTTCAATAGTATTGACCCGCGACAACTCCAACAAGGTAATGAATGCTGGCGGCAGGATGGGCAGCTTTCCCCGACGGTGTTGTTCCAATCCCTGAGCGGGAGTGAGCCACTGGAATTCCACAATTTCACTGTCATCGACCCGGACCGCCTGAAACTCATCCAGCACCCCGAGCAGGAAACTGGTGGCAAAGCGCTTGCCTTTTTGACGGGGTGTGGTCCAGTGAGAATAGGGAATAAAGTTGTCGGGCTTTAATTGTAGGCCAGCTTCTTCTTCACACTCGCGGGCGGCGGCGATGCGGTTGGCAGATAAGCTATGGAGGTCGCCATCCGCCGCGTCGTCCGCTTCGACCCGGCCTCCTGGAAATACCCAGCTGCCACCGGCGAACTGCAGGGTATTGGCACGTTTCAGCAGCAGCACCTCAAAGTGTTGGCCACAGGCGCGCAGCAAAATCAGGGTGGAGGCGGGCAGGGCAGGTTTAAGATCACTCATAAAATTGGTCGTTATTATGCTTAGATTATGACATGAGGTTGTACCAACGGTGTGCAGCGGTGTTTGGCTGCAGCAAGCTCGGTGGTGTCATTAGCTTGAAATCAGGGTGTTATTGCAACAACCGTACCTCCCGCTGCGGGAAGGGAATGGTGATGCCGTTGTCTTTAAGGGCGGCATAAATCAGGCGATTGACCCGATACAGCTGCTCGTAGTAGTGCTCGGTCGGCAACCATACCCGGATACCGAGATTGACACAGCTGTCGGCAAAGGCCTCGATACCCACTTGAGGGGCCTTGTGCGCATCGATTGCGTCCACTTTGCTCAGGGCTTGTTCGATCAGGTGGATGGCCCGGTCCGGATCCTCGTCGTAGGCAATACCGATGGACAGTTCGGCGATGGTGTAGCTGAAAGAATTGTGCAGAATTTCGCCGATGATGTGCCGGTTGGGAATATTAATGCGTGTGCCGTCTTCGTTGGTCAGGATGGTGAACGCCAAATGGACTTCGTCCACCTTACCGGTGACCCCTTGCACGCTGATGGTGTCGCCGACGACATACGGCCGGGTGAGAATGATGTTCAAGCCAGCTCCGTAGTTGGACAGCAGACCTTGAACGGCCAGACCGGCCCCCAGTGACAGAGCACCTACCGCCGCCAGGAACGGGGTGACGCTGATGCCCAGTTTGCCCAGGGCGATGATCGCCACCATGACGATGACCAGCAGCTTAACGGTGGAGGCGATGAATCGACTGAGAGTGATGTCGAGCTGTTTCTTTTCACACAGTTTGAATACCGCATTAGCGGCTTTGCGGGCTACCAGCAGTCCGATAAACAAAATGATCAGAGCGCCGAACAGCTGGAAGCTGTATTGCACAAAGAACTCGATCACCATCTGGTAAATTTCCTGAAACTGATCCAGTTCTTTCTGAAGGTTTTCTTCCATGGATATGACTCCTCAATGGCCTTGTGATGGCCGGTTCTAGGAATATTTTAACAAACTGCCGAGTATGCGGTTGAGGTCGCGCAGGGAATTGCAGCTATCCACCAGTGAGCAGTAGGGGGCGTACTCATTCATGATGGAGTCGCCGCTGTTCCAGCTGTAACGGCTTTCGGGGTTTAACCAAAGTACTCGCTGGCTGCGCTGGTAAACTTTTTGCCATAGCTCCGCCTTGCCATCGCTGTGGTTGTTGCGGGCATCGCCCAGCATGATAACGGTGGTTTTATTGTCGATGTCGTTAAGCGCCAGTTCCGCAAAATCTGTCAGGGCGCGACCGTAATCCGTGGGGCGATTGGCCCAGTCGCTCATGATTTGGGCCAGCGCCTGCTCAATGTCATGCTGTTGAAACAGCTGGGTAACCTCTCCCAGGCTGGAAGCAAAGACAAAGGAGCGAACCCGCGGCAGCACATCCTGCAGGCTGTAGAGGAACAGCAGCAGGAACCGGGCGACGCGACTGCAGGAACCGCTGACATCGCAGAGTACCATGACCTTGGGGCGATCCACGCGGGTGGATTTCCAGCGGGTATGGAACAGGTAACCGTCATAGGCAGCATTGGCGGCGAGGGTTTTGCGTACATCCAGCAAACCGCGCTTGGTCACCCGGCGTCTGCGGCTGTGGAGGGAGGCCAGTTGTTTGGCGGCTTTTTGAACCAGACGGGTCATCTGCCGGTAAGCGCTGTGATCAATATTGGTCAGTTTGATTTTCTGCAGGTTTTGTTCCCGCAGTTGCTGGCCTTTGTGTTGACTGAACAGAAGGTATTGCTGCTCAACATAGTCTTTCACCTGTTCCAGCAGTTGCTGGCGTCGGTGTTGTAACAGTTCCACCAGCATTGACTGACTGTCTTCCTGCGCCAGTTGTGTCAGTTCCTGGCTCAACTGCTGGTCGCCCAGTTGCTTCATGATTCGATAACTGACCGGCCCCTTCTGGGTAAACATCTGCATTTGATTGGCATTGGCGGCCTGTGCGGCAGCGACAATCGCAGTCTGCAGGCTGGCCTGGTCGTTGCTTAGCAGCTGCTGAGCCAGGGGCGACGCCACCGCAGAGCCTTCAGGTTGAGGTGGAGAGCCTTCAGCGGGAGGTAGAGAGCCTTCAGCGGTAGGTTGAGAGCCTTCAGCTTGAGGTAGAGAGCCTTCAGCGGGAGGTTGAGAATCCCCAGCGGCTGCATCCTCTGTCTCGAAACGTTGATGGGCTTGAAAAAACTGGTCGAACAGGGTTTCCAGTTGCATCCGGTGAGGGAGAGTTTTGGCCAGGGTCATACCGAGGGCGCTTTTCAACAGCTCCGGACTGTCCATCCCCACCCATTGAGCCGCTTTCAGGGCGTCCAGGGTTTCAGCCGTGGAAATGGGGAGTCCATGGTGTCGCAATGCCTGTATAAAGTCGCCAAGAGCTTGCTGCATAGCCATGATCCCAGTTGTCCGTTGGTCTAGCGGTGATCGGCACCAGCTTGTCGCATATTGCTCAGCAGCTGGTTGATCTCGGGTTGCACGGCTTCAATATCGTCCTGGTATTTCAGCAGCAAATTGAGAGTATTGTGAATCCACTCCCGATCCAAGCTGTCGACGTTCAGCAGTAACAACGCCCGAGCCCAATCAATGCTTTCGCTGACCGCCGGTACCTTCTTCAACGCCATCTGACGTAATTGTTTGACGAAGGAAACCACCTGTTGGCGCAATTGCTCGCCCAGTTCAGGCACCTGGCTGGCGATGATTTGCTGCTCCAGTTTGGGGTCGGGGAAGGGGATATAGAGATGCAGGCAACGACGCTTGAGGGCATCTCCCAGCTCCCGGGTATTGTTGCTGGTCAGAAACACGATGGGCCGAGATAGGGCTTTGACGGTACCAATTTCCGGAATAGAGACCTGATAGTCGGACAGCAATTCCAGCAGGAAGGCTTCAAATTCCTGGTCGGCTTTGTCTATTTCATCAATCAGCAGAATGGCGCCATCTTTTTCCCGTAGAGCCTGCAGCAGCGGGCGGGTTTCCAGAAAGGCTTCGGAATAAAAAATATCGCCAAACTGATGCAGTCGCTCCACCGATTCATCCAGGCCTTTCGCTCCCCGCATCACATCCCCCAGTTGATCTTTGAGCAGTTGGGTGTAGAGCAGTTGTTTACCGTACTTCCACTCATACAAGGCCTTGGCTTCATCCAGCCCCTCATAGCACTGCATGCGAATCAGGGGCGCATTGAGGTATTCGGCGGTTTTCTTGGCCAGTTCCGTTTTACCCACACCGGGTGGGCCTTCGACGAGGATGGGCTTTTGCAACTGACAGGCCAGGTAGACCGCGGTGGCAATGGCGTCACTGCAGATGTAGCCGAGTTGCTCAAAGTGGTGTTGTATTTCCTGGGGGGAGCGAATCTTGTCTTGATGCTGAATGATCAAAGCCGAGTCCTATCGAGCGTTCTAGCGCAGGGATTAGAGTTATATTGAGTATAGAAGCAGTGACTATCCTACTGTTTTTTCTTACAAAAGCCCATCGCATACCGCTAAAGCTGCAGGGATGAAGGGCGGGGATGTAGGCGGGAGACGTCCGCCACCCGGGGTGGCGCAGGTGTGAATTACTGTTCCAGAGCCTCGGTCCGCAGGGCCCGTAATTTCTCCTGAAGTCGTACTTTCTCCTGAGCCCGTTCCAGGGCGGCATCGTAGGGGTTCTTCGGCAGGAACGGGGTAATCATTTCACGGGTTTCCTGGTACAGGTTGTGAACGTTCGGTAACAGGCCTACAGCCATACGCCGTGACAACATGGTAATCGGGAACAGGCATTTATCGGTCTCGCCCACACAGGTCGCGCGACTGCGGCCCTGTTTGTCCTCGTAGCGTTTCCACTCAAGCCCAAAGTCATTCACCATCAAGTTGCCCAGAACCGCACCGAGGGCTTGCTGTGTCAAATGGTCGTCACGGGCGATCACACCTCGGTTGATAATCCGCTGGAGCAGCTCCAGGTCCTGTTGGGTACCGTGTACCTGCATGCCAAAGTTGCTTCTGGCCAGTTCATCGATCTTTTCGACCTGTTGGTCCAGGTGCTGTTGCTCAAGCCAGCTTAGGTCTGAAATGGTCACATCGCCATCGTCAGCCTGTGCCAGGGGGAAATAACTGGTTAGGCTGATCAAAAAACAGACAACAATTCGCAGCATGTACACAAACTCCAGGCTTGGGTGGGGTCAAATCCGACAATCACAATGTTAAGGGGGCGTCATTATAGCAGTGATAAGATCTGACTCCATGGTCTGCCATGAGTTTCCTGGCCGCAGGGGGTTTTGCTTTCACAGGGCTGGGATTCAGTCGATGGAGGACTATAATGCAGACCTTTGAATCGACGTGCGGACAGGAGAGATCATGCCGTTAACCCATTGTATTGCCCACGCCATCCGCCGTTCCGGGACTGAAAGCCCTGTCGAATTGTCCCTGCGTGACAAAGGTCTGCCCACTAGCAGTTACCTGGAAGAGTTGGTCAGGGAACTTAAACATGCCTATGTCGGCAAGGCCGGTAAACAGTATGGTCAGTTCCATACGGATTTGTCGGTGTCTCTGGTGGCGCAATGGTTGCGAGAATTTCGGGATGAGAAGCTGAGTTTTGAACGTTTTACCATCAAGGCCACCGAGCATTTTCAATCCCTGTTAAGCGACACCGACATTGTCGTCGATGGCCATCTGTTGTTTGCGGTGGATTCCCTGGCTGATGCGGATTCCCTCTATGTCTTTTTGCTGTTGCACAATGAGGGTGTCTACCTGGATGGCGATTTGAGCTTGCAGACATCCCGTTTTCTCGACGTGCGTGGTGTTATGCTTGGTGCCAAGGTGGATATGACCGCCTGGCTGTCAGAAGAAGACGGTAGCTATTTGAGCGTGTTACGCGCCCGTGGCGACAAAGACTTAACCGACCAGTTCTGGAAATGGATTGGCTTTGCCGACCAGCGGGATATCAGTGCGGAAACCAGCGCTTTTCTGGAAGTGGTGAGTGCCTTCAGTGAAACCATGGACACTGAAGAAGCTCAGGTCTATCGGAATAAAATAGTCGATTATTGCCTCGATCAGGACAAGCGTGGGGAACCGGTGGTAATCCGCGAACTCTCAGAACATGTGGATGACAAACAGCCTGATCGGTTTGCCCAATTTATGGAAACGCGAAAGGAAGAAGCGCCGGCTCAATTGATTCCCGACAAGCGGCAGCTGAAACAATATGTTCGCATCAGTGGCCGCAACGACCAGCTCAGTATGAGTTTTGCTGCTGAGTGCCTGGGGGAAACTATTGTTTACGATAAAGACAGCGACAGCCTGACAATTCGTAACATCCCGGCGCCGCTTAAGCTAAGGTTAATTAAGCACCTGAAAAGTGGCGAGTAAGTCTGAAGCTGGTGGATTACTACTTGATAAAGGAGTAGAGGCATGCAAAAACTGATATGGGCGATTTTGCTGTTGATGGTGATAGCGATGGGCTGGACCAATTACGATACCCGGCAAATGCTGCAGGAATCCCGTCAACAGCTGGCGCTTGCCAGTGAGCTGAATACTCAACAGCAACAACAGTTGGAGTTGTTGCACGCTGAGGTCGTCCGCCTCAATCAACGGGTGTCAACGCTTGATAAAAACAGCGTCGAGGGTATTGTGCGAGAGGCCAATCAGGCAATATTGCAGGGCTGGGAATCATTGGTCAGCACAGTCGAGGAGGAGTTGAAAAAAGCGCGGGAAAAAGCCGCTGGCGGCTCCTCGAATCAATCACCAGCGCCACCCCAACAGCAACCATCAATACCGCCTGGCCAGTTTGAGTCGCCGGATGGCACAGATCGAACATGATGTTACTGTCAAACATGATGTTACTATTGTCTGACTTTTTCACCTGTCATTAACCTGTTTCTTTAGCTGATATAAGGATGTATGAATGAAAGCGTTTAAAATACTGGCCGGCCTGATGGTCGTATTGCTTGTTATGGCGATAGGGGCTGGGATATTCCTCGTCAAGAACCTCGATGGGTTGGTCAAAACCGTCATCGAAGACGCCGGCAGCCAGACGTTGAAGACAGAGGTGCGCCTGAGTGAAGCGGCTATCGGCTTGAAAGAAGGACGCGCGGCGCTTCATGGACTGACAATCGCCAATCCTCCCGGCTTCAGTCAATCTCCGGCCTTGAGTCTGGGGGAAGTGGCGGTTGATATCGAGCTTAAAAGTCTTGGTAGTGGCGTGATTGTGCTGAATGAAGTGCTGGTGTCGGACGCCCATTTACTGGCCGAACAGAAAGACCTCACCCGTATCAACCTCAATGTGCTGTTGCAGAATGTCAAACAGCAGGGGCAATCCAGTGCGGCAGCGTCGGAGCCAAAGCAAACCACCAGTGACGGTGAACCCATCCGTCTGGCGATCGAAAAACTGACGCTGGAGGCTATTGATATGCGATTGCTGAGCGATCAGTGGGGGGAAAGAACGGTAACTGTACCGCCCATCTATCTGTCGAACCTGGGTGATAAGGAACATGGGTTGACCCCGGAACAGATGGCATCGGCCATTCTTCAGCCACTGCTTGATCAGGCCAAGCGTGTGTTGGAAGATGAGTTGAAGCAGCGGGCCAAGGAAGAGGCTCGTGGCGCCGTTGAGAAAAAACTAAAAGAGAGTTTGGATGAGGACGATCAGGAAAAGTTAAATCGCCTCAAATCCCTTTTCGACAAATAACGGCATCCGCTGTGTCCCTATACCTTCCAAAAACTGGATATCACCAGTAAAAACAGGGCCTTGGGCCCTGTTTTTACTGGTGAGGCTATCAGATTAGTGGTCAAGGTTATCCGCTTGTGTTCCCTACAGGGCCAGGCGGGCACGGGCGTCCTGATACTGCTGCTTGAGCTGTTCGACAAACTCCGCCACCGTCTGGACCTTTTGTACGGCGCCAATGCCCTGGCCACAGCCCCAGATATCTTTCCAGGCTTTACTGGCCTGATTGCCTCCGGAGCCAAAATTCATCTTGCTGGGGTCGCTTTCGGCCAGGTTGTCTGGATCCAGGCCTGCAGCCGTGATTGACGGTTTCAGGTAATTGCCGTGTACACCGGTAAACAAGTTGGTGTAGACAATGTCATCGGCATGACTGTCGACAATCATCTGTTTGTATTCGTCGACCGCATTGGCTTCGCGGGTTGCGATAAACGCCGAGCCCATGTAAGCCAGGTCAGCCCCCATGGCCTGTGCCGCCAGAATGGAGCTGCCACTGGCGATGCAGCCAGACAGTAACAGCGGGCCATCGAACCACTCACGAATTTCTTGTATCAGGGCAAATGGAGATTGGGTGCCGGCATGGCCGCCGGCACCTGTGGCGACAGCGATTAAGCCGTCGGCCCCTTTTTCAATAGCTTTACGCGCAAAATTGTCATTGATAATGTCGTGCAGGGTGATGCCACCGTAGGCGTGGATGGCATTGTTGACGTCTTCCCTGGCGCCAAGAGAGGTGATCACCACCGGCACCTTGTATTTGACGCACAGATCGAGGTCTTCTTGCAGCCGGTTGTTGGACTGGTGAACAATCAGGTTGACCGCATAAGGAGCAGCCGGGGAATCCGGATGCTGTTGGTTGTACTGTTCCAGAGCTTCGTTAATCTGCTGCAGCCACTGTTCAAACATGCCTTCGCCGCGGGCGTTGAGGCTGGGGAATGAGCCGACAATTCCGGCCTTACATTGTTCTATGACCAGGTTGGGATTGGAAACGATAAACATGGGGGAGGCGACCAGTGGTAAACGTAATCGACTCGCTAGAGTGTCGGGTAAGGCCATGATGATTCCTATCAACGATAAAGCAATTCAACAGTAAAGCAATTCAACAGTGATGCATTCAAGTGTGCAGTCATGTACAGGCTTTGCCAAATTTTTACAAAGACTCGAACGGCAAAGACCTTGTGTCGAGCGAGCATAGCATTGAACAAAAACGCTGCCCACTGTTACCCGGGAATTTCTACAGACCCAATAGCCGCGGAGGACTCTTTCACCAAAAGAGTGTCAATATTGACTAAATGAGCGCTTCAAAAAGAAGTGGGGTCAGCTGCGTTGACCAATCACCCGGGCCGGATTGCCGGCGACTTTGGTGCCGGCTGGGACATCCCGGGTAACGACACTACCCATACCAATAATGGCTTTATCACCAATGTGCACGCCATCGACGATACAGACGCTGGCGCCGACCCAGACATCTTCACCAATGACTATGCCTTTGGATGTCACCGGTTGATCTTTGATCAGCCGCTCGGCGTCCATGCCGTGATTAAAGGCAAACAGGTTGCAGTGGGCAGCTATGCGACTGTTGTCCCCAATGCGGATACCGGCTCGGCCACCGTCCATGGTCACCGAGGTGTTGATGCTGACGCCCTGTCCCAAGCGGATCGGGCCGTGCAGGAAGCAGTCAGCGGCGATGTGACTGTGGTCATCAATTTGAATGGTACGACCAGGTTCGGCAAACAGGTTGGCTTCGGGAGCAATAAAACAGTTTGTACCAATGATGATGGTTTCCAACTCCATCAATGACCGCTGGTGTTCTTCTTGCCAGACGTTGGCCCACTGTCGATGCTTGTCTTTCAGGGTGTAGTAAAGCCAGGGCATATAGCTTAGGCGGCGTTTGTGCTGTTCGCGGTATTTATCCATAACTGGGCAAGTGAGTGTCTGTGGGTGGCCGGTGTCGAGTGTAACACTGACGGCGGTAAACATCAGGAAAAGAAAGCGGAGGAGGGGAGTCGTTCTGCTGAAGAGCGGTGTCCGCGAACCGACCGGATCATGGAAGTCTGCTATTGAGCTTATCTGGCATACGTATCATATGTAGATAATCGTAGCCGCCGCTTAGCAGTGAGTACTTCTAAAGCACTCTCGGGGTTGCCCCTGTTCAACTGGTCGGTAACGCGGGCACCTGCAACCAGTATAGCAGTCCCAGCATAGGGTAAAGCCCGGCTAAAATTCTAGCAAAAATTTTGCGTAAACCGGGTTGTGATCAGACAGAGTCGCCCAATCTTCGTGCTTAAGAACTTCACTTCTGACTAATTTCAAACCTCGAAAATAAATTCTATCCATAGCCAAGATAGGTTTCTTCGCGGGGTAGGTGTTGCGAGGCCGATTTTGATTCAAGCTGGTTGCCTCTCGCAGTCCGTGCTGACTCAGCAGGAAGCGATGAATTCGAAGATGCCAGTCATTGAAATCGCCCATCAGTATAATCGGTTCATGGCGAGGCAAACCTGCAATCCACTCGGATATTTGTCGACTTTGTTTATACTGTTCGAAGGGCATAAACCCCATGTGCACGCAGGCTATGTTGACGAATGAGTTCAGGCCTGTTGGTTGGATTCTGGCGTGAAGCAGACCGCGCTGAGAGTATCTGGAATGAGAGATGTCAGTGTTGCGAAGTTGAAGGAACGGGTACTTTGACAACACAGCGTTACCGTGATGTCCCTGTTGGTAGATGGCGTTTTTCCCGTAGGCATAATGAGGCCATACACTGTCGGCTAAAAACTCGAAGTGGCCTTCAGGGTGCCAGTCATTGATGCTATTGGCAAAGCCCTGATGCTCTCCTACGACTTCCTGTAAGCCAACCAGATCCACCTGAGTCGCACGAATCGCTTGACGAATTTCTTCCAGCACATACTGTTGGTTTCGGAAGGTGAAACCTTTGTGGATGTTGTAAGTTAAGCAGGATAACTCTGTCGACGATTGAGCTGGCGATTTGTGTGGTGAATTCATAACTTGGTGGTTACTCAATCAAACTGATGGTGAAGCCAACATCTCGGTAAAAGCAAATGTCTCGGTCATAGCCAATAGCGCAAAAGTCGCGAAAACCAGCCGAGCATATTGCCCCAGCCGCTGATGTGGCGATGCTGAAAGGTTACCCGCCGCGACTGATCTTGATCCTGCAAAAACCAGGTTTCCATAAGTTGTTTGCTGTTGGCTTTTGACAATCCTATATCCAGTTCCAGGTCATGGAGAAAGCTTCGGTGGTTAAAGTTGGTGCTGCCCAGAATCACCGAGTCGTCAGCGAAAAACACCTTGGCATGCAGGACGCTGGATTGATATTCGTATATGTTGATTCCGGCCTTCAATAGATCAGTGTAGTAGGTCGCTGTTATCCGTGGGAAGAGCCGTACATCTGAACGTGAGGGTAAGATGATGCGTACGTCCACATGACGGTGAGCAGCCCGTTTTAATGCGTTAACCACTTTGTGATTGGGGGCAAAATAGGCGCTCATAATCCAGACTCTTCGCTGGGCGTCATCTATCATTTTAATCAGCAAGCGATTTTTGTGATGCCTGGCGCCTGAACTGAAGGTGCTCCAGTAGTAAGGAAGCCGCTTTCTGGGTTTCAGGTGCTGATGTTGTTGCCAGAAGTGGTCGAAGTCATCGGCTACCTGTTGTAAACGAGGGCCGCTGATGCACACACCAAAATCTCTCCAGCCTTCGCCTCCCTGGGTAATCGGTAAGTGCACCCTCGACAAGTTAAAACTCCCGGTCCAAAGGCGCTGGCGATCGATCAGGAACAGTTTCCGATGGTCACGACGATTGATACGACTGAGAAAATACAGGGCTTTTTCCAGGGTATAACCCTGTTTTAGAGAGTGGGAATAGAGCTGCCACTGCCAGGGGAGCGGGTGATAGACCCGTACGGGAACGCCGTGCTGCCGCAAGGTTTGAGAGTGTTTGACGCTGGAAGCATAGGAGCCAATACCATCAATCAATACCCGTATTGCAACGCCCCTGGACCTGGCCTGGATCAGGGCATTGACCACCCGTCGCCCAACGCTGTCGTCGTCAAAAATATAGACTTCCAGGTCGATGCTGGTGTGGGCTTGATCAATGTCCTGGATCAATGCATCAAAAAAAGCATCACCCTGGTCAAAAAGGTGTTCTTCTGTCCAGCTTTCACGGGCATTGCTAGGGGCTGCCGCATTAGTAGGCACGCGGCCGACTAAGCCAGAAGCCAATTTAGCTGACGTGCGAAGGCTCATCAATAATCACCTCGCCGTCAAGGCAGGTAATTTTGATGTTATCCAGGCGCGGATGGTTTTCCGGTCGCAGGCGTTCAATAAGTTCGGTGCGGTCAAGTTGCAGGGTGCCCACATGTAACACCCGCACTGCAACTCCAAGACACTCCTCATGCAGGAGCAGGTTGCGGAGTTGAAAGCTGTTGATTTCGTAACGTCCGCAGGGAAAGCGTTGATGGAGTTCGACAAATTGGTCGTATTGCATGGCCTTTCCTTGTTTTTGGATAAGCAGTCTTCTGTGGTGAGAAGACTTCCGGGTCGAGAGGTAGTTGGATCAAGAGCTTTTCTGGATTGAAACCGGTTAGCACTTGATGTCTCTTGGTTATATCATAGTGTTCTTTCTACTGAGTATTTTGATGTATTTCAAGAAACGGCTGGTTTTCTCATGACGAATCCTGATTCCGGGCTGGTGCAAGCCTATCACCTGATTGAGAATAATCAGGATTTTGTGGTCGTCAACAAGTTCCCAGGGGTTACCGTTCAGCGTGATGGCGACAGTGCCGGTCTGCTCGAACGGGTAGCCCAGGACCTCTCGCTGGCCAAACTGTTTCCCGTTCACCGTCTCGACAAGATGACCTCAGGCATGCTGATTATGGCCAGGCACGAGGAGGCTAACCGAGCCTTATCTGGCTTGTTTGCCCGGCAGCAGGTTCATAAATTTTACCTGGCCTTAAGTGACCGCAAAGGTCGTAAAAAACAGGGGTTGATCCGGGGGGACATGGTCAAGAGCCGTGGGGGAAGCTGGAAACTGGCTTCATCCACAGACAATCCGGCTGTGACTCAGTTTTTCAGCAAGTCGGTGGTCACAGGCCGCCGAGCGTATCTGCTTAAACCCCTCACTGGCAAAACCCATCAGCTGAGGGTGGCGATGAAAGCCTTGGGGGCGCCCATTTTGGGGGATGAGCGGTACGGTGGTAATGTCAGTGATCGGGGCTATTTGCACGCCTGGCAGATCGGGTTTGAGTGGAAGGGCGAGGAGAGAATATTTTGTCAGCTGCCCCTGCAGGGGGAGTATTTTTTGGAGCCGTCATTCATTCAGGCGGTGGCGGACTGGCAAGCGCCAGCCGCCCTTGCATGGCCGGCTTATTCGTACAAGCACAAATAAGCGCTTTCTACGTCGGCCTTGACCTGGAAGCTCTGGTTCGCTTCAACCACGAAACTCTGGCCCTGGGTGTAGGTAGCCCACTCGTCGCTGCCGGGCAGCTTGACCGTGAGGGAGCCACTGGTTACGGTCATGGTTTCCTTCTGGCTGGTGCCGAACTCGTATTCACCTTGAGCCATCACACCGATAGTGGCGGGCAAGGTTTCAGTCTGAAACGCAATGGAGGTAACCTTGCCATCAAAATAAGAATTGGTTTTAAACATGTTGCTGACCTCTTGGTTAAGGCTGGCAATTATACGCAGGCTACAGATTACTGGCCAGACGCAAAGGATGACGAGCTGGAGTCTGTAAGTGATTAATATCGGCCAGGGGAGGGCTAACCGGCTGTTGCAACCGATTGCAGAGATCTTATCCGCCAGCCCTGGTATTGAGTGGAACGAATATCGGATCATTCAACAGTTGGTGGCGGAACATTGGGTGGCGGATGACTATGGCCGTACTTCAATGGGGTTGTTTCAAACACATTTTCTGGTCATGAATGCCCTTTACCAGCTGCAGAAGGACTTTTGGCGGCAAGGAAGGGGTTATCTGACGGTTTCAGCGCTGTCCATTGTCCTGCATCCGCTTGAGGATTCATCTTCCACCAGCCTGCAGGGGTTGCCAGCAGAGGGCGAGGGTGTTGGGCTGGATGCCTATTATCTGGATTGGCAACATTTCAGCGGCGCGACGGAAGAGTCCGTCGACAATATGCTCAACCAATTTTGGGAAAGGTACTTTCTGGCGGATGATCAACGCGAGGCACTGCAGCTGCTTGAGCTGGATTCTACTGTGAATTTTGCCGATATCCAGCGACGCTACCGCCAGTTAGCCATGACCTGGCACCCGGACCGCGGCGGCAGTCACGAAAAACTGGTCAGTTTGAACCGTGCTTTTGAAACCTTGAAACGATATTACCGAACATGAGGGCGTAGGTAAGTATGGCGGTAATCTGGCGAAAACAAGTGCTGGACGGTGCACATAAAACGCTCTATGAAGTTCGACGTCACGGCCACAGTCGCCGTCTCTATACGGACGGTGTTTTTCACTCCCAATATAACCCCAATTGCCCGGTTAGCGGCTCTGTCTGGGATTTATTGCTGTTGCCTGCGTTCTTCCATTCAATGGGTTCATTGCAGCGGGTGTTGGTACTGGGCGTTGGCGGTGGCGCCGTCATCAAGCAGTTGCAATACTTTATTCGGCCATCTTTAATTGTTGGAGTAGAAATAAACCCGATTCACTTGCAGGTAGCCCGCCAGTTTTTTTCGGTGAAAGGCAACGACATCGCGTTGATCCGCGCCGATGCGATAGAGTGGGTAAAGCACTACCGGGGACCGGCATTTGACTTGATAATTGATGATTTGTTTTTCGAGCAAGATGGTCAGCCAGGCCGGGCAGTAGATGTGAATCGCTCATGGGCAGAGATGCTGTTGCAGTCTCTTTCACCCTCAGGTTCCATTGTTACCAATTTTGATACGCCTCAAGCAATGCATGACAGTTACTGGCTCTCTCGCCGCAATATGGCTGGCGAGCAGCTGTATCAATTCACAACCCCGCTGTATTTAAATTCGGTACTGCTGTTGACCCGGCAGGCCACCAGCCGGTCTCAATTTCAGCAAAACCTTCGGTGCTTCAAGGAACTGGATGGCAGGCGATCCAGCTGCAAGCTGAATTTCAGTTTGGCCGATCTGTCTCTAAACAGCTGAGTTGACATGTCGCCGGCAATCTTAGCGAAATTCATCTTCGGATAAGTGTAATGTCCTGTAGCGCCAGGCTTTGATGCCTTCAGGCCAGGCGCCGACGGTAAGTCCGGCCTTTTGTTTTAAATGCAATAGAAATTCTTCTGCGGTTGCCAGTTGTTTCCATACGACCGGTAAAAAGGTTGCTTGATGATGGCCGGCTTGTATGCTGAGACCATCCAGCCCAGGCTGCAATTGTTTCAGCAAATCCCGTTCTGAAGAAAACTCGATAGGAACTTCAGGGGTTAATACCGCAATCTCAATGTTCAGGCCCTTGAGCTCTTCTACCTTTAAAGGGGGGTAGCGATAGTCACGAAAAGCGGCAGCGTGGGCATGTTCAATAACATCCAGGTACAGAGGCTGATAAGCTCTCAGGGCGCCCATACAGCCGCGCAATTTCCCATGGCGGTACAGACTGACGAAAGAACAATGGCGCCTTTGCAGAGAGTCTGGCACTTCATCGACTTGCAGGGCCTGCGCAGAGGATAAATGGTTTTCTATCGACCGGCGCGCCAACTGAATCAGCATTTTCTTTTCCTCATGACTGAGGAACGGCAGTGGGTGATCCGTCGGTGTAAACGCAAATGCGCCATAGCCAACAACCCGATCTTTGCCGCCAGCCGTATCCCCGGAATTGCAAAGTTCAACACAGGCAATATCCAGGTCGCATGCCGTTTGACTCAGCATAAAACCGTTAATGGCCCGGCAGCCACAGGCGTCGTCACCGTGTAAGTTGTGGCTGTGCTCACAAATGGCTCTGCAGGTGTTCAGGTCTTTTTGTATGGCGGTGTCGTATTCGTGGTAGTGGCTGAGATCCGAGCTGATCACAATCAATATTTCGTCGTCATTAAAATTTTGAAGGCGGTAGTTGTCCATAATCTCATCGATCAATAGGGCAATCGATTGTGGCGCAACATCCCCAACCAGCAAGGGCAACACTTCAAAGTTCTGCAGGACCTGTTGCAGGTACGGCAACTGCACTTCAATACTGTGTTCATCTCTATGGGCACCGTCATGCTCCAAAATCAGGTCCAGCTTGAGCAGATGGCTGATCTCAAGGCTGTCGACTGTCACCATCCCCAAGGGCGTGGCGAACGAGTTGCAGGTCGGTACGGCCACTCCACGGAATGAAACGCGGTGGGCGGGGCCAAGGATGAGTACACGCTTAATGGTCTCCGGGGAGGGAATGCGAGCATAGGCATTAGCTGCCACCCGACCCGAATAGACGTAACCCGCATGGGGTACAATCAACGCAGTGGGATTGTCGTCGTACTCCTTGAAGTCGGTCGAGCTCCTCACCTGCTGCAACATGTCTTGTAAAGAATGACTCAATAAAGCGGCTTTTTCAGGATAAAAACTACCAGCAACGGCGGCTGGCCGGGTTATGGTTTCACTTGCAGGTTGCGCTGACATCTTGGAACCTCAGGAATCACTTTGCTGTCTCATTTCAGTGTAATATTTATACAGTTAGTATAGAGGATGTACCGGGCTTTTCTTGTGGGTGGTTGTGATGTCTCGTTCCCTTTTTTCTCACTATTCAGCTTCGTCAACGTCTTTGCCGCGAACGGTCAGCACCCGATATTGGCATGCTCTGGATGATGGAGAACAGATTCAATGTGACCTTTGTCCCAGGGCCTGTAAGTTGCGAGAGGGGCAGCGTGGACTCTGTTATTTACGCGGTTGTGAAGAGGGTAAAATTGTTCTCTACAGTTATGGTCGTTCAAGTGGCTTCTGTATCGACCCGATAGAAAAAAAACCACTTAACCACTTCCTTCCAGGTACATCTGTCCTTTCTTTCGGTACCGCTGGGTGTAATCTTGCCTGTAAATTCTGTCAAAACTGGGATATGAGTAAATCCAGGCAAATGGATACCCTGGCCGATCAGGCCCTACCGAAAACGCTGGTGGAGACGGCATTGCATTATGGTTGCCGAAGCCTGGCCTTTACCTACAATGATCCGGTGACCTTTCTGGAGTATGCCGTCGATGTGGCACTGGCAGCAAAAGAACGTGCGCTGAACAGCGTTGCGGTGACAGCAGGCTACATTTGCGAGCAACCGAGAGATGACTTTTTTGCGGTCATGGACGCCGCCAATGTGGACTTAAAAGGATTCAGTGAACGCTTTTATCGCAAAATCTGCGGTGGCGAGATGCAGCCGGTACTGGAAACCCTGGAGTACCTCAAGCGGGAAACTTCCGTTTGGTTTGAAGTGACCACGTTGCTGATTCCCGGGGAAAACGACAGTGAACAAGAATTGCACTCGATGAGTGAGTGGTTTATGGAACACTTGGGGGCTGCGGTTCCCTGGCACTTTACCGCCTTTCATCCGGATTGGAAGATGAACGACAAGGCCCGTACGCCCGCTGCAACCTTAACCAGGGCGCGCGACATCGCCCTCTCCAAAGGCTTGCATTTTGTCTACACCGGTAATGTCCACGACAGTCGTGGCAGCAGTACTTATTGCCCAAACTGCCACACTTGTGTCATTGAGCGGGATTGGTATGAATTGGGGCAGTGGCGTTTAGCGAATGGCGCCTGTGAGAGTTGCGGCGCTGTCATACCCGGTGTGTTTGAAGAGCGCCCGGGGCAATGGGGGGCGCGTCGTCAGGTCGTTCGAGTAATGAATGATGTAACCCGGGCCTAGCTTTTGGGGTTTGAGAGTGCAATCACTTTGAATTGTTGATCATTTGCCAGGAGAGTGATGGTGTCAAAATAGGCATTGGCCTTTTTCTCAAGAGCAATAAATTGGTTCACCACAAACAGCGCGACTCCTCGTTTGTTGAGGTGCCTGGCACTGTTGCGCAGGAATTTATCCGTCAGACTGCCATCAAGAGAAAAGCCTTGGTGAAAAGGGGGGTTGCAGAGAATGGCGTCAAACCTTTCGTCAATGTTCGCTGCGCAGTCGTCGGCAACCGTGGTCACATCGAGCTTGGCCGCGGCAAAGTTCAAGGTTGCACAATGGATGGCAGCGGCGTTATTGTCGGTGGCAACACGCCGCTCGACACTCTGCCAGTGCGCCGTTCTCAAAGTCAGATAGCCGTAGCCGCAACCCAGGTCGAGCAGGCTGGAAGGGTAAACTGTTGGCTTGTGCAGATGCTCTCCTGAGTTGAAATTGAAATAGTTATCTGCCGTATCCATCAGCAAAGCGCTGCCCTGATCCTGCTTTTCCCAGCCGTACAAACCCGGTTTGCTCAATACCGGGATATCGTTCAACGTGCAGATCTGGCGGATTTCGGTGTAGTGTTTATCGTCCAGTCTATTGTCCGAGTTATAGAGACTTTTTTTGCAGACGCTTGCCAGATAGCAGGTGCCGTGTTTTTCGGCGCGAGTCTTATGCCCAAACAGTTTGCCCGCTTTGTCGATGGCGGTCTTGGCTCCTTCCTGTTTTTCTCCACAGAGCACCAGTTGCCCGTCCGGTTTGAGGATGCGCAGTGCTTCGTTGATTACGTGATGAACTACCGGTCGTTCTTTAGACACCCGGTAGATGATGGTGTCGATAGTGTCTTCTGGAATTTGGGAGAAATCGTAGTCGCTATACTGGCAAGCTTGTGAATGTTTCAAGCAGTTCTGATAGACGTCGAAACGATTGCTGATTACTTGAAGCTGATTGTCAGCCGGCAGGCTCAGGCTGGTCTCGAGAGCATTTTCGTCGGCTACCCATAGGGTGCGGGCGTGACGGTTAACGGCGCCCTGCAAATACGGAAGCAATAATCGATAGCTGGAATCCATGGTCAGACTCGAACGCTGCTGATTTCATCAGCGGTGAGTTCGCGGTATTCCCCGGGCGCGAGGTTTTCGTCCAGACGAATATCCCCGACCTGCTCGCGATGCAGTTCCTCAACGCGGTTGCCTAGTGCGGCAAACATACGTTTTACCTGATGGTATTTGCCTTCCTGTATTGTCAGTTTGGCTTCGTTGGCAAACAACACTTCCAGTTTGGCCGGCAGCGTGGGTTTCAACTCGCCGTCAAGCAATACGCCCAGGGCAAAGGCACCAGCGGTATCCTCACTGATGTCATGGATGGTCGTGACGGCATAGACTTTTTCACAGTCGCGTTTCGGAGAGGTCACGGCATGGTTCCATTTGCCGTCATCGGTTATCAGTACCAGTCCGGTGGTATCGATATCGAGTCGTCCGGCAATTTGCAGCTTGTCTTTATTGGGCTCGTCCAGCAACTCGAGTACGGTAGGGTGATCCTGATCCTTGGTGACACAGACATAACCTTGCGGTTTGTTCAGCATGAAATATCGCGGACGAGGCGCTGTCAGTGGTTCATTATCGACGCAGACCTCCATGTCGTCGCTGATATGCAGCGAGGGATCTTTAACCGGCTCTCCGTCCACGGTGATGTAGCCGGCGCGCAGCAGGCGCTTAACTTCTTTTCGCGACAGATCACTAACCTGACTAACGTATTTATCCAGTCTCATGATGTTGGTAATCCTGGTCAGACTAAAACTCAATGGTCTGAGGTTGATGGTGCCATTGGGTTGGCAAATGTTTCAACCAGTTAAACTTATGAAATAACTGATGCAACGTCGAATCCACTCGGGCATCAAGAGTCAGAAGTTCGTTGCTTTCAGGGTGGTGGAGTTGCAGGCGGCTGGCATGCAAAAGCAGGCGTCCGGCGTCTAACTCTTCCTTAAAATACCGATTGTGTCGACCGCGACCGTGTTTGGCGTCACCAATAACCGGGTGGTTGATATGCTTCATATGGCGACGAATCTGGTGCTTGCGGCCACTGAGGGGCTGGCATTCAACCAGGGAGTAACGGCTCTGCGGGTAGCGTTCAATTGCCACTGGCAACTCCACCGTGGCCAGACAGCGAAAATCGGTTTGCGCTTCCTGCGCTGGCTTATTGTCCCGCGCCTGCCGATCGGTGAATTTATCCAATTCTTCTCGCAGCGGGTGGTCAATGTGACCTGAATCCGGTGCATAACCTCGAACCACGGCATGATAGAGCTTGTGAACTTGGCGCGACTCTATCTGCTGGCTGACTCGCCTGGCCACCGTCGGAGACAGGGCAAACAACAACACCCCGGAGGTGGGTTTGTCGAGCCTGTGAACCGGGTAGACTTTTTGGCCAATCTGGTCGCGTACCAGCTGCAAGGCGAAGCGGGTTTCGTGGCGGTCGATTTCGCTGCGGTGAACCAGCAACCCCGAAGGCTTATTGACCGCCACCAGGGCATCGTCCCGATAGAGGATGGGTAGGTGATCACTGCTCAAGGGCGTGGCTCAGCTGAGTAGGCATTTCACGGCTGGCGCCGACTGCAGGCTCGCGCAAAAGGCGAATAGACAGACGGCCCCAAGTGGTTTTATAGGGCGATTTTGTTTTCGCCGGAATCTACGGATTGATAGATCAGGGTGTTGATGGTCATTGGTCCTACGCCTCCGGGAACCGGCGTGTAGGCCGCGACACGTTCTTTCAGCGGTTCTAGTTCGATATCGCCAACGCCACCGGGATGATAGCCGGCATCAACAACTACCGCGCCATCCTTGATCCACTCGGCTTTAATGAACTCCGGCTTGCCCACGGCGCCAACAATGATGTCCGCCTGTCTAATGTGGTCAGCCAGGTTCTGGGTGCGAGAATGACAAATAGTAACGGTGGCATTGGCGCCCAGCAGCATCATTGCCATCGGCTTGCCGAGAATAGGGCTGCGGCCAACGACAACCGCATGCTTGCCGGTAATCTCAATATCGTAAGCTTCCAGCAGGCGCATAATACCTTTTGGGGTAGCGCAGCCATAGGCGTCTTCGCCCATGCTCATGCGGCCAAAGCCCAGGCAGGTAACCCCATCAACGTCTTTTTCCAGAGCGATGGCATCAAAACAGGCGCGCTCATCGATCTGGGCTGGTACCGGGTGCTGTAATAAAATGCCGTGGACGTTCGGGTTGGCATTCAGTTCTTCAATTTTGGCCAGCAGCTCTTCAGTGGTGGTTTCTTCAGGCATCTCAACCTTGAGAGAGTCCATGCCGATGCGGGTACAGGCATTGCCCTTCATTTTTACGTATGTGGCAGAGGCGGGGTCACCACCAACCAGAATGGTGGCCAGAATCGGTGTTTGGCCATTGCTATTTTCTTTCAGGGCCGCCACGCGGGCCGAGAGTTCTTGTTCAGTTTTCTGGGCAAGCGCCTTGCCATCCAGTACCAGTGCAGACATCGGGGGTTCCATAGCTTAATGGGTGAAAATTTGAGCGGTATTTTCCCATAAGCCGCTTGATTGCGCCAATAATTGCTGCTTGAGAAGTGCGGTTATCTGTCTTAGGCTGGAAAGTGTGGGCGACAAAATCCTGTTGTTGGACGGGTTTTAAAAAGACTCTCCTAAGTCCCTGCATCTATTGGATATTTTTTGAAAAAATCCGTTGACGAGGCAGGGGAGCATGGGTAATATGCGCACCACTTCAACGGCGACACGTCATTGAGAGTTCTCGGAGTGTAGCGCAGCTTGGTAGCGCATCTGGTTTGGGACCAGAGGGTCGGGGGTTCGAATCCCTCCACTCCGACCATTTTTCTGTATTCGAGCCTGCATAGGCGCCTTAACGGCTTTGAGTTCAGGGCTCAGCGATTGCCCCTAGGCAACACACAGTGCGCCCGTAGCTCAGTTGGATAGAGCATCCGCCTTCTAAGCGGATGGCCGCAGGTTCGAATCCTGCCGGGCGTGCCATCTATTTTGCACTCCCGGTGCACCAATCAATGGTGGGCGTAGCTCAGTTGGTAGAGCCCCGGATTGTGATTCCGGTCGTCGTGGGTTCAAGTCCCATCGTCCACCCCATTTTATAAGCCCGTAAGTCTATGACTTGCGGGTTTTTTTTATGTCTCACTCCTCACCCGCCGAACGGCATCAAGCCAGCCTGAGTAAAGCTGGTCTCGGACTTCGGTTTTCATGTTGGGGGCAAAGTGTTTCTCGCAGGCCCACATTTGCTGAATCTGTTCTGTGGAGCTGAACACTCCGGTGTGCAGTCCGGCCAGGTAGGCGGCACCAAGGGCTGTAGTTTCCGTGATTTCGGGGCGCTCGACATCGGTATCGAGCAAGTTGGCAAGAAACTGCATCAGCCAGTTGTTTCTGACCATGCCGCCATCGACCCGTAAGTTAGAGGGCAGGCTGGCACCATCGTCTGCCATGGCTTCCAGTAGATCTCGGGTCTGGTAGCAGACGGAACGCAAGCCAGCCGCTACTATCTCCTGAATGCCGGTGTCCCGCGTCAATCCGGTAATGGCGCCGCGGGCATGTGGATCCCAGTAGGGGGCGCCAAGGCCGGTGAAGGCGGGCACCATGTAGACGTTGGAGGTCTGGTCAGCGCTGGCGGCCAGCGCTTCAGTTTCAGCCGCATCCTGGATCAGGTTTAACCCATCTCTTAGCCACTGAATGGTGGCGCCGGCGATAAAAATGCTGCCTTCAATAGCGTAGTTCACTTCGCCATTCAGTCGATAGGCCACAGTGGTCAGCAAGCGGTTTTGAGAGCGGACCGCGTTCTTGCCGGTATTTAGGATAAGAAAGCATCCGGTACCGTAAGTGCTCTTTGACATGCCCGGGGTGAAACAGGCCTGGCCAATCAGGGCCGCCTGCTGGTCTCCGGCGATTCCGTTTATGGGTATTTCGGCGCCAAAAAGCTCGCTACTAGTTGAGCCAAATTCAGCGCTGCAATCGCAGACTTCCGGCAGCATGATCGCCGGGATATTAAATAATTCAAGCAGTTCCTGATCCCAGTCCTGATTATGGATATTAAACAATTGGGTGCGGCAGGCATTGGTTGCGTCGGTCTTATGGCTTTTCTTGCCGCTCAGCCGCCACAATAAAAAGCTGTCTACCGTGCCGAATAATAAGTCGCCCCGTTCGGCTTTGAGTCGGGCGCCTTCCACATTATTCAGAATCCAATTCAATTTGGTGGATGAAAAGTAGGGATCAATCAAAAGCCCGGTTTTGTTGACGATAAATTTTTCGCGGCCTTGGATTTTGAGTGCTTCGCAGGTGTCTGCGGTGCGTCGGTCTTGCCAGACAATGGCATTGTAAACCGGAAGGCCTGTGTGGCGATCCCAGACGATGGTGGTTTCCCTCTGGTTGGTGATGCCAATGCTGTTAATTTGCGCAGCCTGCAGGCGTGACTTTTTCAGAACGCGATGACATACATTCAGGGTGGATTGCCAGATGGCTTCGGGATCGTGTTCTACCCAGCCGTCGGCGGGGAAGATCTGTTCAAACTCTTCTTGTGCTTGCCATAGAGGAAGGCCGAGCTCATTAAAGATAATGGCGCGGGTGCTGGTGGTTCCCTGGTCGATTGCGAGCAGGTAAGTTGCCATAAGCGAAGTCTGATTATTAAACCTGACTTGCGAGCTTGAAAGCTCGCAAGTCTCTACCTCTGTCGGTTTTTGTTATGTTTAAGGATTAATGCAGTTCAGCAGTATCGGCTTCAAGGGAGTCGGTTGTGCTGGGTTTGCCGATCTGTTTGTACGCAGTTCGTTTGCCGGAGACTTCTTTCAGTTTGCGTTCTGCAGTTTTGAAAAGATCTCGCACGGCAACATGAATAGACGGATCGTCCTGATGCAGTGTAATTGAGTTTCCTTTTAGCCCCAGTTCAATCTGTGCCCGATAGAGTTTGCCTTTGTGCTTGTGCTGGTGGGGGGCATCGAGTACGACTCGGCTGCTGTGAATCTGGGGGGAGATCCGATTAAGCTTTTTGAGCTTTTTGTCGATAGTGCTGGTCAGTGCAGGAGAGGCGTCCAGGTCACGATAAACGACGTTATTCATGTTGTGCATAAGTAGCTCCTTTGGATCTGAGATGTTCTAGATGTTCTAAAATTTCTAGATGTTCTAAACAGGCGGCCACCTTCGAGATTTATATTGCCTTCGGACGGATTATTTTCAAGTGTTTTTTTGTTGTTGTTATGTAAATTTACGATAAATCAACAATCCCCCAGAAAGGTCTTGGCGCTCGTCGGGGGGCGTGCTAAATTTATTAGATTACCCGCCTCGATTTCTTCCCTTTCAATCGTCAATCCGCACAGTTAGAACGTCACAGCTGGCGCCATGAAGTACGCTGTTGGAGGTTGAGCCCAAAAGCAGCTGCAAGCCAGAGCGCCCATGGCTGCCCACGACAATGAGGTCGCAATTAAGCTTCGCTGCCTGTTTGTGAATGATTTCTGATGGTTTCCCAAACTCGATCCTGCCGTGGTCGGGCGCGATTCCGGCCTCTTTTAAATGCTCACACAGGATCGGATAAGCCTTTTGCCGGATTTGAGTCTCAGTGATCTGAAGATTCTTGCCCGTTAGCTCGCCGTAGCCGGTGATTGGATGCTCGCACACATGCAAAACATGCAGGCGGGAGGCTTCACCGTCGACCATGGCCAGGGCTGTGCCGAGCAGCTTTTTGCTGTTGTCATCCAGATCGATGGCGCAGAGGATTCGCTGGTAATAATGACTCACAATCGATACCTGTGTTGAGGAGGGGGGGCTTGCTTTGGGGTTCATTAAGCATATCGCAACTATCCATGAATGGTCTTGAAAACGGTAAAACTGGCTTTGATCAGTTTATACTGGCTTTGATCAGTTTATAAAAGCCTAAAAAATTGGTGAAATTTTGCTTGCAACTCATTGAATGTCTTGTAATCAGCTCAGTTACTGGTAGAGTAAAAACTGCTTGATTCTCGCATGTTGAAGGTAATCGATCCTTTAACACTGCATTTGCATAGACTATTTATTCACCAAGATGTACAAAAAATGATGATCAGAAGTCTAGTTGTCTCCGCGTTATTACTGAGTTTTTCCCAGCTGTCTTTTTCGGCCACCGTCAGCCAGGAGCAGGATAAACTTGATCGATACTACCAATCGCTTGAAAACCGTACGGCTGAACTCGAAGATGTCGAAAATGAGCTTTCCGGTTACGAGTACAAGGTCCAGCAAGCACAGAAGGACCTGAAAAAAGCTGAGGACGAACTGGCTCAGGCTCAGGCCGATCACACTGCCGCCAAGATGGCCCTGGCCAGCAACAACTCTGAGGATAACCAGCGAGCCTTGAAGCTCGCTGAACACGCCTTAAAGATGTCAGAGCGAGGGGTCAGAACCCGAAATAAAAGGCTTGAGTGGGCGGAAGGAAACCTGACGGGCTTGAAAGCCTCTGAAAGTACTCTCAAGGCTCAAATAACCGAAGGTGAGAAGCGAATCAAGCTGCAGGAGCAGCGTGTTGAGACAGCCAGACTGCTCGCGGCCAAACGTCTTGACGCCGCCAATCGTGCCCGTGAGGAAGCCCAGCAGCGCATGCAGGAGGAGCGCCGTCAGGCAGAAGCCGCCCAGCGTCTCGCAGAAGCACAAAAAACCGTTGCTGCCGTAGAGTCAGCGAACGTGGCTCCTGCAGCACCTGAGGCACTGGCATCTGTAGCTGTTGGCGCTCAGGAGGTCGCGATTGCGGACGATGCTGCCGAGAGTGGTATCGCTGAGGAAGAGCTCAGTGATGAAGAGCAGGTTGAGCTGAGTGAGCTGGATCAAGAGGCTCTGGATTTTGCTCGTAAAGAGCTGGCTCGCCTGGAAGCGCTGCTGGATGAGGGTAAGTCGGATCGTCCCACCTACAAGCGCTTGACCCTGAGTGGGAATAAGGTAGAAACAGCTTCTTTTGAATTTCTGGGGCAGGACCAGTATCGGGTCGATACTGAGGTGGAGCAAGGTCGCCAAATTTTTCAAATCGGTCGACACAAGTTCCGCCGTACTATCCCCACTTCTGATAATGGTGAGGAATACGTATTTATCTACGATGCCAAGCACCTATCCCGCCCCCGTTTGGTGATGTTCAAGAAATCTTTACTGGATCAGCTCTGATTCCGTGCTCTGTCGAGGCCTGTTTGCGCAGGCTTCGGCAGTCTCTTCTCTTGGGGACGACTACCCCGTTCGCTGCTAAACTGCTGATATTCCTATTGCCAATGCATGACGGGAATGCTTCGTTGAAACCTCAGCTGGGGTATCCATGAACGAGCTTGGCGCCAACCGCGCAGAATCGGTGCTGGTAACAGGAGGTACCGGCTTTATCGGAAAGTCACTGGTGCAGCATCTTTTGCGCTCAGGTTATGAGTGCTGGGTCCTTTCGCGGCAGTCTGGCGGGGGAAGCGGGTCGGTAGAGGGAGCACATTACGTTCAGTGGCTCAGGGAGTTACCTGAAGAATTGCCTTCACTGGTGATTAATCTGTCTGGCGAAAACATTGCAGAACACCGCTGGACCCCCCATCGCAAAATCCGCCTTCGCAACAGTCGTGTTGCCTTGACTCTCGCCCTCGTCGATCATTATCGAAAGTCCGCCCAGGCACCTCGACGTGTCATATCCGGTTCAGCCGTGGGTTACTATGGCAGTCATGAAAATGAATTGCTCAATGAAGAGGCGCGCTGTCACCCCGGTTTTTCCCATGAGTTGTGTCAGCAGTGGGAAGAGGCCGCGCAGTCTTTCGAGTCTTTAGGGGCGAGCTTGTGCCGCCTGCGTATTGGGGTGGTGATTGGGGCCGGCGGAGGTGTTGTCGCCCGCATGCATCGACCATTTCAGTTGGGTCTGGGGGGAGTCATTGGCAGTGGTGAGCAGTGGATAAGCTGGATTCATCGGCAAGACCTGATAAATCTGATCCTGTTTTTGTTGGAGCATGAAACCTTGCAGGGGCCGTTGAATGCGACCTCGCCGAATCCGGTGACCAATGCCCAGTTCACTAGAGTGTTTGCCAAGTTGCTTCATCGGCCGGCATTGTTTCCTTTGCCGGCTGTCGTGGTGAGGTCTTTGTTTGGGCAAATGGGAGAGGAGTTATTGCTGAGTGGTCAGCGTGTTATTCCAGAGCGGTTGGTGCGTAGTGGCTTCGAATATGTTTACCCAGAGCTTTCCTCGGCTCTGGCAGAGGCTCTGGGTGTTCAGGGTTGACGTCGGAAGTTGTTGCTAACGTAACAGCGGCCATTGGTGCAGGCAGCTATATAGACTCCCTTGCTGTGTCAGCTGGCTGTCAAACAAGCCAACAGATCTCACAGGTATTACACAGGTAGGCAGTTTCTGCGGTAAGGCAACGGCGGAATCATGTTTGATGCTTTTGGCCAGACTGATATGGGGACGGTAGGGGGAGCTTTTGAGATGCAGACGGTGTTGTTCGAGCAGGGGTTGCAGGCTTGCTGTCAGTCTTTGCTGGAGTGTCAGAAGCTGTCTGACTGATTCGTTGGTCCCGGGCAGGGCTGCCACAATTTTAGAGTGGCGGTTTGGGAACCAGTCCAGTTGTGAGAAGAGTATCTGAAAGCCTGGGGTCTCCAGTAGCCAGGTAAGCGCTTGGGGTATTTGATCGCGCAATTGCTGGCTGACTCCGCCAAGAAAGTTCAGGGTGATATGGCGGTTTTGGGCTGGTATCCAACGAAATTGTTTGGTGTGTGTGCCTTGCGGATTTATGGACAGCCGGTGCAGAGCCTTATCAAATTGGCAGCTGGCGTGGTGGTCCACGGCAATGGCTATGAATGTCCGCAGACCCTGGTTGTTATTTTCTGGGTCCCCCCCCTTGAAAACCATTTTTTTACCCCTATTTCTTTAGTGAGCCAGCTTGATACAAGTGGCTTTAACTCACTCTGGTCTGATCATTGGGATAGACCGCCGACAACATATTGCTTTGATAAAAGGGTATGACTATGCGTACTACTGACTTTTCTCCATTATACCGCACGGCTATCGGTTTTGACCGTATGGCATCAATTCTGGATAACCTGAGCCGCAACGAGCAAGCGCAAGGCGGTTATCCTCCCTATAACATCGAACTGATCGATGAAAATGAATACCGTATTACCATGGCTTTGGCAGGTTTTACCGAGTCTGAGCTGCATATACAGTCTGAGCAAAATACCCTGACCATTACAGGTAAGAAAGCCGAAGAGAAAGAGGGGCGACAGTTTCTCCATCAGGGCATCGCCGCCCGCAATTTCGAACGCCGCTTTCAGTTGGCGGATCATGTCAGGGTTGACAGTGCACGGCTGGAAAATGGTTTGCTGCATGTTGATCTGGTGCGAGAGATTCCCGAGGCCATGAAGCCGCGTCGCATTGAAATTCAAACCGCCGATGTTCTGTCTGGCAGCCAAGCCACGGCGGAGGCCGTTAGTGATTCGGTGGTGGAGACGCCCATTACCAGCCAGGTGGCTTGAGTGTTTGATGCAGCTCGCTTAAGCGGGCTGTTCGGGTAAATTACTCAAACTGTTCTTGTGCGGTCATCAGCTGCAAACACGGCTGATGACCGTCAACAGGCTGATGACCGTCAACATTATCAATACACCTTCAAATGTCCTTTATCCAGGCCTCCCGCTGCCCAATATGTGATTCTGTCAGTGAGCCGTTCTGGCAGGATAAGCGCCGCTCCTATCACGAGTGCCTTAGATGCAGGGCAGTGCATGTTCCCCCAAAATTTCACCTGACTCACGCCCAGGAAAAAGCTGAATACGACAAGCATCAAAATGAGATTGAAGACCCGGGCTATCGGCGCTTCCTCAGTCGTTTAAGCGATCCGCTGCTTCAGTTATTGCCGGAGGCCTCGAAAGGGTTGGATTTTGGCTGCGGCCCAGGGCCTGCACTGGCGACCATGCTGCAGGAGTGCGGCCATGAAATGGCCTTGTACGACCTGTATTATCACCCCGATGATCGGGCGCTAAAGCAGCAATACGATTTCATTACAGCGACGGAAGTGGTCGAGCACTTGCGTCGGCCCCTGCCTGTATTGCAGCAGCTTTGGTCACTTCTGAATTCGGGAGGGGTATTGGGTTTAATGACGAAGCGGGTGAAAAATAGAGACGCCTTTAAGGGTTGGCATTATAAGAACGACCCCACTCATATCGTGTTCTTTCACGAACAAAGTTTTCACTGGTTGGCCAATCATCTTGGCGGCAAGTTGATATTCCCCGCAGATGATGTGGTCTTGTTGAGCAAGCCCGACACAGACTGCGAGAGTTAGATGTTGAAGGCTAGGTATTGGCGGTAAACAACTTGGCTCTCACTGTCGCCCGATATTCACTGGGGGTTGTAGACAGCAGTTTTTTAAACAGGCTGGAAAAGTGCCCCATGTCCTGATAGCCGACTTTATAGGCTATCTCACTGACGGACAGGTTGCTGGTTTGTAGCAGGTCTTTTGCCATGTCGATACGAATTTCCTGCAGGTATTGCAAGGGGGTTTTGCCAGTCGCATTTTTAAATCGACGATTAAAGGTGCGGACGCTCATGTCGAATTTTTCGGCCACATTTTTAAGTAGAACTTCTTTTTGGCAATTATCCTGCAGCCAGATTTGGGCTTGCACAATATCCTCGTCTGGATGGTATCGGTGCTTGTCATCATAATAGCTGGTGGATTCATACGGGCGGCGAATTTCGTGAGAGAAGTTACGTTGAATGTGGGTGGCAATTTCCTGTCCGTAAGTGCGGTGAATGAAGTGCACAGTAAGATCGGCAACCGCATTGACACTGGCGGCACAGTAGATATTGCCGGATTGCGTAATGAAGTACTGGCGCTTTAATTCCACTTCCGGGTAGTCGCGGGCAAACTGATCGAAATAGTGCCAGTGGGTAGTGGCGGCTTTGCCGTTGAGCAGGCCTGCTTCGGCGAGAAAGCAGCAGCCTGTTCCAACGGCGATAAGCATTGTGCCCTGTTCGTTTAATTTCTGTAGCCAGCGAATGATCTCTGGGTGGCGCCGAATGATGGGGCGGGGGTTGCGCCAGAGGGATGGGATGATCACCATATCGGTGCTGCCGATCTCATCTGGCGTCAGTTCTGCGGTCAGTTGGAAGCCGGAGCGAGTTCTGATGGGCTGCTTGCTGACAGCAACCGTGGCTATGTTAAGGCGTATGGCGTGCCGGTCACGACCAATGGCTGCACTTTCCGCCGCATTCATCATTTCGATGGGTAGGGTGATGCTGGTAGCGAGCATGTCTTCAATAACAAGGAAGCTGGCGCCAAGACGCTTTTTCATATGCCTTTGTCTTTTAAATTGTAACGTGCTTGTAATTTGTAGTGTGCGTGCCGTTGACTGCATTTGCAGTTCAGTAAGACAGCATAGTATCCCTTGACTTAAATGCCGTCAATTATGTCCACAATACCTGTTATCGACGGATTTTCCCACCACTACAATGAGTGCATATAAGTTGAATTGTCATCGGATAGCCTGAGAGCAGTGCCTTGGTATCAGTATCTACTTGGTATTAGTTTCTAAGTAATAGTGTCTAATAGGTAAGGTATCAGCGACTGCAGGCTGGGCAGGGGGAGTGCCATGTCACGTTTACCAATTATCAGTGGGTTCGGCGGTTATAACGCTGCGGGCCGCAGTTCTTTCCACCATGGTTTTCGACGGATGGTCATCGAAAGTATAGATGACATTTCGCGACAAGAGACCCTGGCTGGGCTTGGCGTAATGACCCAGATTATCCGGGCGGATGCCAGCGGCTTTAGTTCTGTCGAAGGCGAACCCCTCAGTTTGGCGGAGATTGAGCGTCAGTTTGGCGAGCAAATTCTCCAGGCCACTTTGATCCGACGCATTGAAGCCAGCTATTTTGATGTGGATGCGGCGCCCTGGCAGCAATCCTTGTTGGTGGCACCTGGCAGTAGCACCACCTCGTTTATCATGTCTCGTCGCCAACTGCCTGAGAAAATACCCGCATCCTGGAGCGTCAGTGATCATTCGGACACCCATGTTACCGTCCATCTGGCTGACAACTGTGTGGTTAAGGTGGACTCTACCCGAAATATGGATGTGAAGGCGGCAGGTCAATTACCCTCGGGTTTTGACCCCGGTCAATTGTACAACTCCCGTTTCCATCCACGTGGCCTGCAAATGGCGGTTGCCGGGATCAGCGATGCCTTGCACTCGATGGGGGTTGCCTGGGAAACCGTAAAGCAGGCGGTCAACCCGGACCAGATTGCGGTCTACGCTGGTAGTTTGATGTGCCAGATGGACGAGAATGGCTTTGGTGGCATGATGCAGGCACGTCTCAAAGGCAATCGCGTTACGGCCAAGCAATTACCCCTGGGGCTCAACACCATGCCCGCCGACTTTATCAATGCCTATGTGCTTGGTAACGTCGGTACCACCGGCAGTATGACGGGTGCTTGCGCCACGTTTCTCTACAACCTGAAGCTGGGCGTCGAGGCTATTCAATCGGGTAAGGCGCGTGTAGCTATAGTCGGCAACAGTGAGGCCCCCATCAATCAGGAGGTGATTGATGGATTTGCGGCCATGAGCGCGCTGGGAACTGTGGAGGGACTGAAAAAAGTCGAAGGCTCCGAGGATCCGGATTTACGCCGTTCCAGTCGTCCATTTGGGGAAAATTGCGGATTTACCATTGCTGAGTCCTGTCAGTTTGTGATTTTGATGGACGATGAGCTGGTGCTGGAATTGGGGGCGCAGATCCACGGGGCGGTCACTGACGTCTTTATCAATGCCGACGGTTTCAAAAAATCCATTTCAGCCCCTGGCCCAGGCAACTATATTACCTTGGCAAAGGCTGTTGCCGCTGCTAGGGAGCTGGTTGGTGAAGAGGGTGTTCAGCAGCGCAGCATGATCCAGGCGCATGGCTCCAGTACGCCCGCCAACCGTCAAACGGAATCAGAACTGTTGGACCGAGTGGCCGAAGCTTTTGGCATTACCAACTGGCCGGTGGCCGCTATCAAGGCCTATGTTGGACACTCGCTCGGGCCAGCCAGTGGCGATCAGTTGATGGTGACTCTGGGATGTTTTCACTACGGTTTGGTGCCGGGCATAAAAACCATTGATCGCGTGGCCGATGACGTGCATCAGCAGCGATTGAGCATCTCCACCTGCGACCAGACTCGGCCGGATCTGGATGTGGCGTTTATCAACTCCAAGGGCTTCGGTGGTAATAACGCAACCGGTGTGGTTTTGTCGCCTGCTATGGTTGAAAAGATGGTGCGCAAGCGTCACGGTGAAGCAGCCTATTCGCACTATGAGAAGCGACTGAAAGGTGTGCAGGCGATCGCCCAGGCCTATGATGAAGCTGCCTTGCGAGGTGATTTTAATGTCATCTATCACTTTGGTGAAAACATGATTGATGATCAGGCGTTGATGCTTTCAGATCATGATATTTCTGTGCCCGGTTTATCGCGATCCGTGACCTTTGAAGCTGACCGCCGCTATCAGGATATGCTTTGACGCCAGCTCACCCGACTGCCTGGTCACCCAGGCGAGTCGGGCTTCAGCCCGAAAGTCCCGATGAATGCGGGCTTGGCTCCTCATAGGTTGGGTCACACTTTCGCCCCGGTTATGATTGTTCCCGCAGCCATTCTCCTCTAGGATGGCAGAACTTAAGGGAATAATAGAAAGGGGCTTTCATGGCAGAATTGGTCGGTGTGAGGCTAAAAAGCCTGCGTGAGTTCCACGGTTGGTCGCAGCGGGAACTGGCCAAAAGGGCGGGGGTACCCAACAGTGCAATTTCTGTGATTGAACAGGGCAGTGTCAGTCCATCGGTCTCGTCCCTTGCCAAGGTTCTGAAAGGTTTTCCTCTCAGCCTTGCTGATTTCTTTTCCATTAATGTCGATCGCCTCAATGCCAAGGTAACTCATGAAGAGCCTGAGGTTGTGGGTGAGCTTCGATTTACCTCGTTCTATGGTCAGCGCATGCAGGATCTGTCGTTAAGATCCTTTGTCGGTGGGCCAGATGAAGCCACTATTAATCTCATGTCTCGCGGCCAAACCGTCGTCTTGCTGCTTGAAGGTGAGGCCATGTTTCGCTCTCCGACAGGAGATCATCACCTCAAGCAGGGCAGCAGCCTGTCACTCAGGGCAGTAACTCCATTTCGGCTGGAACCGCAGGTGGCTGATACGCGCTGGGCGGTGGCTACCATTGGTGGTTAAGGCTGGTTGTTAAGGCAAGTGGCTAGTCCGCACAGTTAATCTGCGCGGTCAGTCGGGCTCGCTTCAGCTGGCAGGAAAACAGCATATCGTCTACTTTTTAGGCTCAGGGCTTGTCTTCCTGGGCTCAATTGTGCCCGTCTGTCACCCTGGCTCTGGATTCACTATTTGGGTTTTACCTCGCTTGATTATCGGTAAGTGGTTCAAACGAGTGTTTCAAATGGTATACTGCCGCGTCCCCCAGACTAGGACATAAGTTATCCGTACCGGTTACGTAGGTGATCGAAAGGAATTTACGAGGTCGAACATGATATATAAAGGTAATGCAGTCACGGTGCAAATGCTTGATGCTGGCATCGCAGAGCTGAATTTTGACTTACAGGGCGAGTCCGTCAACAAGTTTGACACCGCCACGGTTAGTGAATTGGAACAGGCGCTGACGGCGCTGGAAAACACCGCTGAACTGAAGGGCGTCCTGGCCACCAGTGGCAAGGGTGTTTTCATTGTCGGTGCGGATATCACCGAGTTTGTCCCATTGTTTGATGCTCCCGCCGAAGCCATGGCTGCGCATTTAAGCAAGAACGTTGAAAATCTTAATCGTCTCGAAGACCTGAAAGTACCGGTTGTGGTGGCGATTAACGGTTTCGCCCTGGGTGGCGGTCTGGAATTTTGTTTGGCCTGTGACTACCGTATCGCCAGCACGGCGGCCAAAGTGGGTCTGCCCGAAGTTAAGCTGGGCCTGATACCGGGTTGGGGTGGTACTGTGCGTCTGCCGCGTCTGGCTGGTTGCGATACCGCCATTGAGTGGGTTGCATCCGGTAAGGATCAGCGTGCTGATGTGGCCCTCAAGGCCGGCGTTGTGGATGGCGTTGTAGCGCCTGAGCAATTGCGCGAAGCGGCCTTGAATGTTCTGCAGCAATGCATTGATGGCAAGCTGGATTACAGCGCTCGTCGCGAACAGAAAAAAGCGCCGTTGCAACTCAACGACATTGAATCGTTGATGACTTTTGAAACTTCTAAAGCGTTTGTTGGCGCCCAGGCTGGCCCCAACATGCCCGCACCTGTCACTGCTGTGAAGTGCATGCAGAAAGCCGCTGGCATGTCTCGCGATGAAGCATTGGTCGTAGAGAAAGACGGCTTTGTTAAAGTGGTTTCTACGGAAGCTGCCAAATCCTTGGTTGGTCTTTTCCTCAGTGATCAGTTGATTGCTAAAAAAGCCAAGGTTTGGGAAAAACAGTCCGACAAGAAAATTGCCAATGCCGCTGTATTGGGTGCTGGTATTATGGGTGGCGGTATCGCCTACCAGTCTGCCTTGAAAGGTACTCCGATCAAGATGAAAGACATCGCACAAGCGGGTCTTGATTTGGGGATGTCAGAGGCCAACAAGCTGCTGAGCAAGCAAGTCGGACGTGGCCGAATGACGCCGGATAAAATGGGTGCAGTACTGGCTTCCATTACACCGACTCTATCGTATGAAAGCTTCTCTGATGTGGACATGGTGGTTGAAGCCGTTGTGGAAAACCCCAAGGTCAAACACGCAGTGCTGGCCGATGTAGAAAAGCAAGTATCTGAAGACACCATTATTGCTTCCAACACCTCCACTATTTCCATTTCTCACCTGGCCGAAGCTTTGCAGCGCCCTGAGAATTTCTGCGGCATGCACTTCTTTAACCCGGTACATGCGATGCCTCTGGTAGAGGTTATTCGTGGTGAGAAAACCTCTGACAAAGCCGTTGCCCGTACCGTTGCCTATGCCAACGCCATGGGTAAAAAAGCCATCGTTGTCAACGACTGCCCCGGATTCCTGGTGAACCGTGTCCTGTTTCCGTACTTTGCCGGTTTTGCTGGCCTGGTTCGTGATGGCGCCGACTTCCAGAAGGTCGATAAGGTGATGGAGAAGTGGGGCTGGCCAATGGGCCCGGCTTATCTGCTGGATGTTGTGGGTATTGATACCGGCTCTCACGCTGAAGAAGTGATGGCAGAAGGCTTCCCGGATCGTATGGCCAAGTCCTACAAGACTGCCGCTGACGTCATGTTTGAAAATGAGCGTTACGGTCAGAAAAATGGCAAAGGCTTCTACAGCTATGAGAAAGACAAGCGTGGCAAGCCGAAAAAAGTGGCTACTGAAGAGTCTTATCAGTTGATTGCCTCCGTCAGCGAAGCCAGCAAGGAATTCACCGAGGAAGAAATCATTTTCCGAATGATGATCCCAATGGCGACCGAGATGGCGCGTTGTCTGGACGAAGGCATTGTGGAGACAGCCGCCGAAGCGGATATGGCCCTGATATACGGTCTGGGCTTCCCGGTCTTCCGCGGTGGCATTTTCCGTTGGTTGGACAGCCTCGGAATGGACAAGTTTGTTGCAGAGTGTGAGAAGTACACTGCACTCGGCAAACTGTATGAGCCTACTGAGTCGCAGCGTCAAATGGCAGCTGCCGGCAAGAAATACTACGCCTGAGTGCGGTCCAACTAACCATACAGGAGATTAGAACGTGAGCTTAAATGCTAGAGACGCGGTTATTGTCGATTACGCTCGCAGTGCGATGGGCCGCTCAAAAAATGGCTGTTTTCGTAATGTGCGCGCCGATGACCTCAGTGCTGAGGTCATCAAAGGGCTGTTGGCCCGCAACCCAGGACTGGACGCAGCCAGCATTGATGATGTGATCTGGGGTTGTGTTATGCAGCGCGAAGAGCAGGGCATGAACATCGCCCGCATGATCGTGTTGCGTGCCGGCCTTCCGCATACCATTCCTGCACAGACGGTTAACCGCCTGTGTGGCTCTTCCATGTCGGCGATGCACACTGCCGCTGCCAATGTAATGGCTGGCCTGGGCGATGTGTATCTGGTGGGTGGTGTAGAGCACATGGGCCACATCAACATGATGCAAGGTGTTGATGCCAACCCACTGATGGGATTGTCCGTGGCGAAAGCGGCGGGCAGCATGGGAATGACCGCCGAAATGCTGTCAATGATGCACGGTATTCAGCGTGAGCAAATGGACGAGTTTTCTGCGCGTTCACACCGCTTGGCGGCGGCTGCGCGTGAAGCAGGCAAGTTTGATCGCGAAATCATTCCGGTGCTTGGTCACGATGAGCTGGGCGTGCCTTTCATGGTGACTCAAGACGAAACCATTCGCCCGGAAACTACCGTTGAAGGGTTGGCACAGCTGCGTCCGGCTTTCAACCCTAACGGTGGTACTGTCACGGCTGGCTCTTCCTCGCAGATTACCGATGGTGCTTCCGCCATGTTGATCATGTCAGCAGAAAAGGCGAAAGAACTGGGTTTGACTCCGATCGCTAAGATTTCGGCCGCCACTCTGGCGGGCGTGGATCCTTCCATTATGGGATACGGTCCTGTGCCTTCCACCCAGAAAGCACTCAAGCAGCTGGGCATGAACATCAAAGATATTGATTATGTCGAGCTGAATGAGGCCTTCGCTGCCCAGGCGTTGCCAGTTTTGAAGGATCTAGATCTGCTGCAAGACATGGATGCGAAAGTGAACCTCAATGGTGGCGCTATTGCCCTGGGACACCCGTTCGGTTGTTCCGGCGTGCGTATCAGTGGTTCTTTGCTGACAGTAATGCAGGAAAAAGACTGGAACGTCGGTATTTCCACCATGTGTATCGGTCTGGGTCAGGGCATTACCACGGTGATTGAGCGGGTTTAACCTTTATGGTTTTCCGCTTGTAACTGAAAAAGGCCGGGCTCTATGTCCGGCCTTTTTCGTTTCTGGTAGACTGCCGCTTTTTCTGTGTTCCGTGGGTGTGGAGTGAGCTTGGTGAATTGTCTGGTGGTTGATTGCCCGGAGAGTGCGATTCGGGAGCGTCAGGCTGAACTGGTTGGCGACCAGGTGGTCACTTTCTCTTTCCGTCACTGTTTTGCCCAATACTATCTTCCGAATTCACCAGGGGTTGAGCTTCTGGTGTCAGTGACAATCACAGCTCAAACCGTTGAACAGCTGCTGGTAGGGGCTTATTCGGATGCGCTCTGGGAGCAGCTTGCCCTTCTGGATGAGGCGGCTGAGGTGTCGGCATGGGCCCTGCGTCAAGGGTTGCCTGTGTTTCGCCCGCAGCAGGCCATTCAGTTACAGCCTGTTGCTATTGCCAAGCCCTGGGGGCGGGAAATCTGGTTTACCGGTATCGAAGCCCGCGGTCAGTCATTGGTCAGTGATGGGGTGCATTCCATACCGCTGCCCTGGTTGCTGTCGATATTGCCCCGTTTTTTGGCGGGTGGCCGGGAAAAACAGCTCAACTTACTGAAAATTCTCGATCCTCTGCCAGAGGAAGTGTTTGGCGATCTCTATTTTGAGTTGCACGAACAAAAGCAGGAAGTGTATGTCGTCACTCACGTGGACGATGCAGCCTGGCCCGACGGTGTGGGGGGAATCCGCATTGGCTTTGATCCTCTCCAGCGTTCACGGTATGACTCTGATGAGGCTTTTGCAGCCGCATTTGGGGAGTCGGTAAAAACTTATGAGAGCGTTCGGCGCAAGATCGACCAGATTCTCGATGGCTGTCGCCAACAGGCGGGAGTGGGTTTAAATGAGCCAGTCAGTGCAGCCCAGACCAAGCAGTGGTTAGCGCTGGTGCCTGAGCCACTGCGCCTGGAAGAGGAAAAGCTGCGCAAGCGTATGGATGCGTTCAAGGCCACTTTGCCGCTGCAGGTGGGTGATGTGCTGAAGGTCCCGTGTTATACCCCTCATTCTCTGCTTCATGGTGTGAGAACCATAGAGTTTCAAACGCCGGTCTATGAACGACAGATTCTGTCATTTGCACAAAAGGTGCTTACCCAGGATCACTGGGATACCGATAAGGCCTTGGCGTGCATGTCTTTGCAGCAACACCAGTTGGAGCCCCTTCCGGAAGTGCTGCACGCAGATGGTGTATTGGTTGAAGAGGTGGTGTCGTTTTCCGATTTTCAGGTGTGGCGCATTCGTTTACAGCAGGCTGCCAGGTTCAATCTCACCGTCAGCAGCTATAGCCTGGTCATTGGTGTGTCGGGCGAGGTTGAAGTGCTGGGGTTGCCACTGGTTAATGAGCAGGCAGCTTTCATCCCTGCCGAGGCCGCACAAAAGACACTGCATAATGTAGGTGGCCAAGACGGTGTGGTGCTGGTGTCCTTTCCCAGGTAGCTGGTGTCACGCTCTCTGTTATTTCTGATGTTGAGTGAGTTGTATTGAAATCTCTTTCCCTGTGTGCGTGCGTAGTACGGCTGCTTTTGTCCGCTGTTTTGTGGCTTCCAGGCTGGCTGAATGCGGACCCCTTGTTGTGGCAGGTGGACGACCCTGAAACTGGTGGCAGAGCCTATTTGTTCGGCTCCATACACTTCGGCGTGTCCGATTTGTATCCGCTGCCGGACTATGTGCAAGAGGCCTTTGCTGGCAGTGATTCGCTGGTGGTCGAGCTGGATCTGTCATCACTTGACCCGGTGGAAGCCGGCTACATTCTTGCAGTACACGGCCGGCTGCCAGAAGGCGAAAGCTTACAGGACAAGCTGACGGAGGCCCAGTGGCAACAGCTTGAGCGAGTTAGTCAGGGTGTGGGGGTTTCTGTGGCCTCTTTTCAGCGGCTCAAGCCCTGGTTGGTGGCGATAAAGTTGACGGCGGCCCAAATGCGACGCGCCGGCTACGATGAGCAGCTCGGGGTGGATCGATATCTGCTGGATGCGGCCAGGGCGATGGAGCCCCCTTTGCCGGTGCTGGAGCTGGAAAGTTTCGCCATGCAGATGAAGCTGTTTGATGCACTGGACGAAGCGCAACAGATCGCTTTCCTGGGGCAGGCCCTCGACGAGTTTCAGTTTGCCCAGGAATCACTGCGTTCGATTATGTCGGCATGGCAGGAGGGGGACGGCGATGCTCTCGAAGGGCTGATCGCGGGCTCTTTTCAGAAAGGGCCTGATGCCAGGCTCAACAACCTTCTCTACCAGAGTATGTTTGTTGATCGAAACGAGTCCATGCAGGCTCGCATAGCCGAGCGGATGCGGCTGGGTGAAGAGTTGTTTGTTGTGGTGGGCGCCGGCCATGTGGTTGGCAAAGATGGCATTAAGTTCATCTTTGAGCGGGAAGGTTACCAGGTTCGCCAGCTCCACCCTTAACTTGGCATGAGTTGAGGCAGCAGCAGAGACGCTTGAGACACTTCGGAATTGCTTTAAAACGGCGGTTTTGCCCTGAATCGAAGGGGCAACCTATTGAACCCCGCTGTGGACTGTGGCAGAATCAGCTCCCCTTAAATGAGTAGCCTTTGTATGGAGTGTAAATAACCTCCGAAAATCAAAGAGTTGCGCTTGTTTTTAAAAGTTTTGCGGACGTGGCGGAATTGGTAGACGCGCCAGGTTTAGGTTCTGGTGGATTATATCTGTGGGAGTTCAAGTCTCCCCGTCCGCACCATATTCGAGCGTACTGATGACTGATCAGCACATAAGCGGCCATGGCCGTCTTCGAATCCAAATCACCCGACATACCAAATAGGTATTGACCTGAATTTCATGAGGAACACCATGCAGGTTTCAATCGAGACAACCAGCGGTCTGGAGCGTCGTATGACCGTTGGCATTCCAGCTGAGCAAGTAGAATCTGAAGTTACCAAGCGCCTGCAGCAGGCGGCAAAAACCGTTCGTCTGAACGGTTTCCGTAAGGGTAAGGTTCCTCTGAAGGTGGTGAAGCAGCGTTTTGGCGCCGGTGTTCGTCAAGAAGTGCTGGGTGAATTCATGAGCCGTTCCTTCTATGAGGCGGTTCAACAAGAAGATGTTAAACCTGCCGGTCAGCCTGCCATCGAGCCGAAAGAGATGGAAGAGGGCAAGGATGTCGAGTTTATTGCCACCTTTGAGGTTTACCCTGAAGTTGCTTTAGGCGACACCAGCGGTTTTGAAATCGAGAAACTGGTTGCCGAGGTTCAGGATGCTGATGTTGACAACATGATTGACGTGTTGCGCAAACAGCAGGCCACATGGAAAGAAGTAGAGCGTGCTGCTGCCACTGATGATCAGGTCAACATCGACTTTACTGGTACCAAAGACGGTGAAGAGTTTGAAGGTGGTAAGGCCGAAGGTCAGAATTTGGTGCTGGGCTCTGGTTCCATGATTCCTGGCTTTGAAGACGGTATTGTCGGCATGAAAGCGGGCGAGGAAAAAGTATTGTCTTTGTCCTTCCCTGAAGATTATCACGCCGAAGAGCTGAAAGGCGCTGCGGTAGAGTTCGCCGTTAAGGTTAATGCAGTTTCCGAGCAGGAGTTGCCAGAACTGAATGGTGAATTCTTCGCCAAATACGGTGTGGAAAGCGACGACGTCGAGCAGTTCCGTGCTGATGTGCGCAAAAACATGGAGCGTGAGCTCAAAAACGCTGCCAAGTCCAAACTGAAAAACCAAGTGATGGACAAGCTGGTTGAAGCGCACGAAGTCGAATTGCCGAAAGCCCTGGTTGAGGGTGAAATCGAGGCATTGCGCAACCAGATGATGCAACAGTTTGGTGGTGCTCAGCCCAATTTGGACCTGAAATCCCTGCTGCCGAATGAAATGTTCAAAGAGCAGGCCGAGCGTCGCGTATCTTTGGGTTTGATTGTCGGTGAGCTGGTTAAAGCCGCTGAGATCAAAGTGGACGCTGATCGTGTCCGTGAAATGGTTGAGGAAATGGCCTCCACCTACCAGGACCCGGAAGAGGTCGTTAACTACTACTACAGCAACCGCGAGCTGCTGGCCAGCGTTGAGTCCGTTGTGCTGGAAGATCAGGTTGTCGATCACATTCTGGGTGGTGCCAAGGTCACCGAGACCGCAAGCAGCTACGAAGATGTGATCAAGCCTGCCCAGCAAGACGCCGAGTAACAGCTTGCAAAAAGCAGTCTATTTGGTCGCTTTCTGAGCGAACAAGCGCCGCGAAGCACTCGCTTCGCGGCCATTTCCTCTTCAATCAAGTCTTTGGGCTAGCATATCTGCCCGGCAGGGTTTAAGCTCAGATTATTCTTTCATGTCTCTCTTGTTAGGTCCGCTGACCGCAGTGTTTCCTGCCAGGGGATTCCATGTGAAGAGTGAATGATACATTTAACGCCCTCTACCCCTCTTTGAGAAAGCCTATTTCTGCCGATGCCTTGTCTGGGCGCGGACAGGTGTGGCAAGGTTTCCATCACCGGCCTTGGTTATGGCAAATTGTGTGAATTGGTAAAAAGGAAGCATATACAGCTCATGGCAAACTTCGATATACATTCTCAGTCATCCCTTATTCAAAACTCTGGCCTGGTGCCAATGGTTATTGAGCAAACCGCCAGAGGAGAACGTTCATTTGACATCTATTCCCGCTTGCTGAAAGAGCGGGTGATTTTCCTGGTGGGTCAGGTCGAAGACCATATGGCCAATCTGGTGGTGGCGCAGTTGCTGTTTCTGGAGGCCGAGAACCCAGATAAAGATATCCATCTGTACATAAACTCTCCCGGTGGCTCGGTTACTGCGGGTATGTCCATCTATGACACCATGCAGTTTATCAAGCCGGATGTCAGCACTATGTGCATTGGTCAGGCGTGCAGTATGGGGGCGTTTCTGTTGACGGCTGGCGCTAAAGGTAAGCGTTTTTGTTTGCCAAATGCCCGCACCATGATTCATCAGCCCAGCGGTGGTGCCCAGGGGCAGGCCTCGGATATTCATATCCACGCTCAGGAAATCCTTAAAACTCGCCAGAGGCTGAATGAAATCATGGCCTTCCACACGGGAAATGACGTAGAAAAAGTTGCTGTGGATACCGAGCGTGACAACTTTATGAGTGCCGAAGAGTCCAAAGCTTACGGCCTGGTTGATGAAGTTCTGTCTCAACGCGCGGTGATTGAATAACCACAGCGCTTAATACCTATCCCTGCGGTTCGCGCTGGCATTCTGGACTGGCGCGACCAGTAAAATACGGGTATGTTGAGGTTTCTGGCATATAAATCATTATTGGGGGCGGACTCCAGAATGACATGCCGGCCCGTTAGGTAACAAAATTTGGCATCATCTGTGTTTTGCTCTTGAAAAAACGAGCCGGAGGACGCATTGTTAGGCTTAAGATGTGCTCAGAAAAGATATGATGGAGAGGTTTAATGACCGACACCACTGACAGCGGCGAAGACAACGGCAAGCTGCTTTACTGCTCCTTTTGCGGTAAAAGCCAGCATGAAGTACGTAAGTTGATCGCTGGCCCCTCGGTCTTCATCTGTGATGAATGCGTGGACTTATGCAACGACATCATCCGTGAAGAGATCCAGGAGAGCTCCAGTGAGGGCAGCAGCGATCGCCTGCCAACCCCACAAGAGATTTCGGCGATTCTGGATGACTATGTCATTGGTCAGAAACGTGCCAAAAAAGTCCTGGCTGTGGCGGTTTATAACCACTACAAGCGTTTGCGCGCCGATGACAAGAAAAAAGACAAGGACGATGTTGAGCTGGGCAAGAGCAACATCCTGATGGTAGGGCCTACCGGCAGTGGTAAAACCCTGTTGGCTGAAACCCTGGCCCGCTTGCTGAATGTACCTTTCACCATTGCCGACGCCACCACCTTGACCGAAGCCGGTTATGTAGGCGAGGACGTCGAAAACATCATTCAAAAGCTGTTGCAGAAGTGTGACTACGATGTTGAAAAGGCTCAGCAGGGGATTGTTTATATTGACGAAATTGACAAGATTTCGCGCAAATCTGATAACCCTTCAATCACCCGAGATGTTTCCGGTGAAGGTGTTCAGCAGGCGCTGCTGAAACTGATCGAAGGAACTGTGGCCTCAGTACCTCCTCAGGGCGGTCGCAAGCATCCGCAGCAAGAGTTTTTGCAGGTCGACACCTCTAATATTCTGTTTATCTGTGGCGGTGCTTTTGCCGGTCTGGACAAGATTATTCGGGATCGTTCTGAAAAGGGTGGCATTGGTTTCAGTGCTCAGGTTAAGAGCAAAGATACGGCTAAAGATGTTGGTGAAACCTTCAGGGAGCTGGAGCCCGAAGATCTGGTTCGTTATGGCTTGATTCCTGAGTTTGTCGGTCGACTGCCAGTCATCGCAACTCTTGAAGAGCTGGATCTGGAAGCCCTGGTGCAAATCCTGACCGAGCCTAAAAACTCGCTTACCAAACAGTACGGTAAGCTGTTTGAAATGGAAGGGGTTGAAGTTGACTTCCGTAAAGATGCGCTGGAGGCGGTTGCCAAGAAAGCCATGGAACGCAAGACTGGTGCCCGGGGTTTGCGCTCGATCATGGAGTCCGTTCTGCTCGACACCATGTACAAAATTCCGTCTGAGGAAGGTGTCAGCAAGGTGGTAGTGGATGACTCGGTCATTCGCGGTGAGTCCGAGCCTTTGCTGGTCTATGAAAGTGCTGATGTAGAATCGGACGCCAGCGGTGCTGAGCGCCAAAAGGCCGCTCCTGAAGACTGATCCCATGCAGAGGGCAAGCTGGTAACCTGGCCGCCCGACAAACGTGAAATTCTCTGTCTAAGAGATGAAAAAGGAGCCATACGGCTCCTTTTTTTGTTTTTTTGACGTCTGGGAAGTTGTAATTCGGGTACCTTGCCCTCATTCTTTAAGCAATACGTATTCGACGAAAAGGCAGGATGACATTGACTGATATGAACACGATCGAACTTCCCTTGCTGCCATTGCGTGATGTAGTGGTTTATCCCCACATGGTGATTCCATTGTTTGTTGGGCGTGAAAAATCCATTAAGGCGCTTGAGCAGGCAATGGCTACCGATAAGCAGGTCATGCTGTTGGCTCAACGCAATGCATCCGATGACGATCCTGGTAAGGATGACCTCTACAGCATTGGCACTATATCTAACATTCTGCAGCTGCTGAAATTGCCCGACGGCACCGTCAAGGTGTTGGTAGAGGGTGGCGAGCGGGCCAGGGTCGAGGAAATTCATGAAGATGGAGATTTCTTCACCGCTGAAGTTGAGCAAATGGACAGTGGTGAAATTCCGTCTGGTGAAGCGGATGCCTTGCTGCGTTCAGCAATGAATCAATTCGAACAGTATGTGAACTTGAGTAAAAAAGTTCCGTCTGAGGTTATGACATCCCTGTCAGGGATTGATGAGCCCGGACGTCTGGCCGATACCGTTGCCGCTCACATGAGTCTGGATCTGGAACAGAAACAAGAAATCCTTGAGATGATTGATATCCGGGAACGACTTGAGCATCTTCTGGGTCTGATTGAGGCTGAAATAGATCTGTTTCAAGTTGAGAAGCGTATTCGCGGTCGCGTTAAGAAGCAGATGGAAAAAAGCCAGCGCGAGTACTACCTGAACGAGCAAATGAAAGCGATTCAAAAAGAGTTGGGTGAAATTGGCGATGAACCCAATGAAATGGAAGAGCTTGAGCAAAAAATAGTTAACGCCAAAATGCCCGAAGAAGCGGAGAAAAAAACCCGCGCTGAATTGAACAAATTAAAAATGATGTCTCCCATGTCGGCTGAGGCGTCAGTGGTGCGTGCCTACATAGATTGGATGGTAAGTGTTCCCTGGAGCAAGCGCAGCAAAGTTCGCCACGACCTCATCCGGGCAGAAAAAGTTCTGGAAGAGGATCATTATGGTCTGGAAGAGGTCAAAGAGCGTATCCTCGAATACCTGGCGGTACAAAAACGGGTGAAAAAGGTCAAGGGTCCTGTGCTGTGCCTGGTAGGGCCGCCTGGGGTAGGTAAGACATCCCTCGGCGAATCTATTGCACGAGCGACCAATCGGGAGTTCATTCGGATGGCTCTGGGTGGGGTTCGTGATGAAGCCGAGATTCGCGGGCATCGTCGAACGTACATTGGTTCTCTGCCGGGTAAGCTGGTGCAGAAAATGTCAAAAGCCGGTGTGAAAAACCCACTGTTCCTGCTCGATGAAATTGACAAAATGGGCATGGACAATCGCGGTGATCCAGCGTCAGCATTGCTGGAAGTGCTTGACCCTGAGCAGAACAGTACCTTTAACGATCACTACCTTGAGGTTGATTACGACCTGTCCGATGTGATGTTCATCTGTACTTCCAACTCCATGAATATTCCGGGACCGCTTCTCGATCGTATGGAGGTGATCCGTATTCCGGGTTACACAGAAGACGAGAAGGTAAATATTGCTACACGTTATTTGATTCCCAAGCAGATGAAAAATAACGGTCTTAAGGCCTCGGAGCTGGAAATCGAAGAGACTGCAATCCGTGACATAGTGCGTTATTACACCCGGGAAGCCGGCGTGCGCGGTCTGGATCGCGAAGTGGCCAAACTGTGTCGTAAAGTGGTTACCCGCCACGTCAAAGAGAAGCAAACCGAGAAGGAAGTGATAGCCGCTTCCATGCTGGAAGATTTCCTGGGAGTGCGCAAATTTGATTATGGCGTTGCCGAAGAAGAAAACCAGATTGGTCAGGTTACCGGCCTCGCCTGGACACAGGTAGGTGGTGAACTGTTAACCATTGAATCGTCTGCGGTAAAAGGCAAGGGCAGAATTGTTAAAACCGGTTCTCTGGGCGATGTCATGCAGGAGTCGATTCAGGCCGCTATGACGGTAGTGAGGTCACGTTCGCAGATTCTGGGTGTGGCTCCGGATTTTGTCGACAAAACCGATATCCATATCCATGTGCCAGAGGGTGCTACGCCGAAGGATGGCCCCAGTGCCGGTATCGCCATGTGCACAGCGCTGGTGTCAGTGCTGACCGGTATTCCTGTTCGTGCCGATGTGGCCATGACGGGAGAGATTACCCTGCGGGGCGAAGTCCTGAAAATCGGTGGCTTGAAAGAAAAGCTGTTGGCTGCTCATCGCGGTGGCATTAAAACGGTACTGATTCCACAGGAAAATGAAAGGGACCTGAAAGAGATCCCGGACAACATCAAGGCCGACCTGAAAATTATTCCGGTTAAATGGATTGACCAGGTGTTGGAGGTGGCACTGCAACATATGCCAACACCATTCACCGATGAAGAATACGCTGCTTTACAGGCAGAAACAAAAGAAGGAGAGGCATCCAAAACTCGAATAAGTACTCATTGATTTTGAGAGTATAAAAACTGCGCCAGCCCTTGTGTGGCGCGGTTTTCATACGGGTTGAGTGGAAACTGAGCAGTAATCAGAGTTGCTACTGATTTCTATCATTCTTACCTTGACCCCCTTCTAGCCAGTTGGTATAAATCGTCATTCCTGGCATTTATCAGGGTTGGGGGCATACAAAGGAAATAGCAGGGTATAATATCCTTTCCATATCCTTCCCGAAAAAAATTTTGAATCAATCCGATTATTAAGGGGTTTAGTGTGAACAAATCTGAACTGATTGAGGCGGTTGCCGCTTCTGCTGACATTCCAAAAGCTGCAGCAGGACGTGCCGTCGATGCTATGGTCGAAGCTATCACGGGAGCTCTGAAAGCTGATGACCAAGTGGTTCTGGTTGGTTTTGGTACTTTTTCTGTTAAGGAGCGTGCAGCTCGCACTGGTCGCAACCCTCAGACAGGTGATCCTATCGAAATCGCCGCAGCCAAAATTCCCAGCTTCAAAGCGGGTAAGGCATTGAAAGACGCTGTTAACTAAGTTGACGCGTCCAGTAGGATAACCTCCTGCGGCTCCCTGCCAATTTGTTTGGCCAGTTCCCAAAAAGCAAGGAATTGAAACAAAAATGGCGGAGCAGAGTTTGAAAAAGGCGCATCAATTGATGCGCCTTTTTTAATGGACATAAAATAAGGGGTTCAGGATGAACGCCGTTACTAGCAAGATTATTTGAGGTCTTATTATGCTACAAGCATTTCGAGACAACCTGAAAGGCACAATGGCCATAATCATCGTGGGTTTGATGATCCTGCCATTCGCCTTCTTTGGTGTTGACTCCCTGTTTTTGCAGGATTCCTCTGCCGGTAAGGCGGCGGATGTAAATGGTGAAGCCATCTCTGAGATGGAATTAACCCGGGCTGTTCGAATTCAAAAGCAGCAGTTGCTGGAGCGCCTCGGTGAGCAGGCGCCTGCGGACCTTATCAGTGAAGAGCAGCTGCGTGCACCGGTTTTAACCCGCCTGATCAACCGCGAACTGCTTCGTCAGGCGGCGGATAAAGGCGATATGGCCGTCAGTGATGGCGACCTGAACCAGTTGATAGTTTCAACCCCTCAATTCCAGCAGGATGGCGAGTTCAGTCCTGAGCTGTACACCATGCTGCTGCGTAATATGGGCTATACACCTGCCAGCTACAAGGCGTTGCTGGAGGAAGATATTCTGGTTAATCAGTTGGCCGGTGGCCTCAACAGCAGCGCCTTTGCCACTGAGGGTGACATTAAAACCATTACTGCGCTGACCCAGCAAACTCGCAGTTTTTACTACCTGACCCTTCCTCATGCTGGCGTTGCTGATCAGGTACAGGTCAGCGAGGCCGAAATTCAGGAATACTACAACAATAATCAAGCTCAGTTTATGCGTCCCGAGCAGGTTGCTGTGGACTATATTGACCTGAACTTGAACGACCTCGCCGCCAAAGTGGATGTTGATCCGCAGGACATCAAGGCACAATATGAGGCCAATCTGGAGACGTTTGAAGCGGCCACTCAGCGTCATGCTGCCCATATTTTGATAGAAGATGCGGATGCCGACAAAGTAGCCGAGGTACAAGAGCGCCTGAACAATGGCGAAGACTTTGCCGAAGTTGCCAAGGATGCGTCAGATGACCTGGGTTCCAGTCAGGTTGGTGGAGACCTGGGCATGACTGACGGAACGGCTTTTCCCCAGGCCTTCGAGGATGCCCTGGCAGAACTGGAAGTCGGTCAGGTGTCGGCTCCAGTTGAAACAGATTCAGGGATTCACTTTATCAAACTGCTGGATATCGAGCGGGCCAGTCCGCCAACGCTGGAGGAATCTACCGACTCAATCCGTGAGAGTCTGGCGATGGCTCGCGCCGACGCAGAGTTTGTTGAGTTGCTGCAGGACATCCCGGATGCTACCTACAATGCCACCGATTTGAAAGACGCTGGCAACTCTCTGGGGGTCGAGGTTCACACTTCGGGTTTGTTTGATCGTCGTGGCGGTGAAGGTATTCTCAGCAACAATCAGGTTTTGTCCGCAGTCTTCAGTGATGATGTTCTGTCCGAAGGCCTGGCAAGCCCTGTGATTGAGGTTTCAGACAATCACATCGTGGTGGTCAAGCTGGTAGAGCACCATGCAGCTGAAGTGAAGCCCCTGCAGGAAGTTGCCGCTCAGGTTAAAGAGATCATTACTGGTGATAAGGTTGCCGCTCTGCTGGAGGAAAAGGCTCAAAGTCTGATCAACCGTCTGCAGTCCGGTGAAAGCCTGCAGTCTGTAGCCGAAGAGCAGCAGCTGGAATGGCAAGTGCAGATGGACAGTACACGCAATAACGAACAAGTTGATCGCTCGCTTTTGGCTGAAATTTTCCAGCTGCCCAAACCGTCATCCCAGCAGCCGGTAAATACCCGGGTGACTTTGGAGGGGGGCGATGTGGTGGTTGCACAGCTGACCGTTGTTAAACCTGGTACTCTGCCGCAACTGGACGAGAGCCAGAGAACCATGTTGAAGCTACGTCTTGCACAGGACTTGGGTGCTGCAGAAATGGCTACCTACCAGAGTGCACTGAATGATTCGGCGGACGTTGAAATCTTTCAGTAAGGCGGGGTAACCCACCACCTGAAAAGCCCTTCGGCCTCTGGTTGAAGGGCTTTTTTTTGGCCGCTTAGCTCAGGCTGGCTGCCATTAATGCCTGGGTGTAATGCTCGCTGGGTGTGGTCATCACTGTTTGCGCCTGTCCGTGCTCAACGATTTGACCATCCTTCATGACCACAATGTGGTGGCTGAGTGCCTTGATTACCTGAAGGTCATGGCTGATGAATATGTACGTCAATTGGCGCTGCTGCTGCAGGTCTCGCAGAAGATGAATAATTTGTATCTGGACCGATTTATCCAGTGCCGAGGTGGGCTCATCCAGAATTAAGAGCTCTGGATTCAGGATCAAAGCTCTGGCAATGGCTATACGCTGGCGCTGTCCACCGGAAAATTCATGTGGGTATCGGTGTTTCCAGTCTGGCATCAGTCCCACTTCTTCCATGACCTTATCAACGCAATACTGCTGTTCTTTTTCACTCAGGGTCGTATGGATATCGAGACCTTCACTGATGATTTCTGCTGCGGTCATGCGGGGACTTAAACTCGCAAACGGGTCTTGAAAAACGACCTGGAATTTTTGTCTTAAGGGGCGTAAATGCTTTTCTGGCAAGCTCGATAGCAGTTGGCCATTGAGCTCAATGCTGCCGGTTGACGGCAGCAGGCGCAGAATGGCCATCGCCAGGGTCGACTTGCCCGAGCCACTTTCACCCACAATGCCCAGTGTGGCGCCTTTCCTGACTTCAAGGGAAACGTCTTTTACCGCATCAAATTGCTTCAGGATACGGCCGAACAGTGACTTTTGGATGGCAAAGCTGACTCGCAGATTATTTACCTGTAGGAGCTGTGGTGTAGGGGCAAGGGGTGTTGGGTGCTCATCGAATGAGGCATTTAACAGCTGCTGGGTATAGGGGTGTTGAGGGTTGGCAAACAGCGATTGGCGCGGCCCGGTTTCAACGATGCGCCCCTCTTTCATCACGGCAACCCGGTCTGCCATATGGCGGACAACATTCAAATCGTGTGTGATCAGCAATAGCGCCAGATCGTGTTCAATTTGCAGTTGTTTCAGCAGTGCCAGAATTTCTTTTTGGACAGTGACATCGAGGGCCGTGGTCGGTTCGTCAGCAATCAGGAGTTGTGGGCTGTTGGCGAGAGCCATGGCAATCATTACACGCTGACGCTGGCCACCTGATAACTCGTGGGGGTAGGCGTTTAAGCGGTCAGCGGCATTGGCAATCTGGACCTTGTCGAGCAGCTTCAGGACTTCGCTGCGCACTTCTCTGGCACGTAATCCCCGGTGCAGGGAGATGCACTCGCCAATTTGTTTCTCGATGGTGTGTAAAGGGTTGAGGGCTGTCATCGGCTCCTGAAAAATCATGCCGATCTGACGCCCCCTGATTGCCTGCATTTGCCGCTCGGAATAGCTGAGAAGGTTATTACCCTGAAACCAGATTTCACCGTTGGGGTGTTCTGCCAGGGGGTAGGGCAGCAGCTTGAGAATACTCTGGGCGGTTATTGATTTACCGGATCCGGACTCCCCGACCAGGGCCAGGGTTTCACCGGCATCAATGTGCAGGTCGATGTGGTTAACGACGGCTTGTTGCTGGCCGTTGTGGTGAAATACCACCGACAGATCCCTGATGTCGATCAAATGCTTCATGGCTAGGTCCGGGTCACCAGGCGTGGGTCAAACGCATCTCGGAGCCCTTCGCCAATAAAAACCAGTAGTGTCAGCAGCACCGACAGGACTCCAAACGCGGTAATGGCCAGCCAGGGGGCCTGTAGGTTATTTTTGCCCTGGGCTACCAGTTCACCCAATGACGGGGAGCCAGGTGGCATGCCAAAGCCAAGAAAGTCCAGCGAGGTCAAAGTGGTGACCGCGCCAGTGAGTAAGAACGGGGTCAGTGTCATGGTGGCTACCATGGCGTTGGGCAGGATATGGCGAGTCATCACTTTACGGTCGGGTACACCCAGAGCTTTGGCCGCCCGCACATAGTCGAGATTTCGGCCTCGAAGAAATTCAGCTCGGACCACATCCACCAGCGAAGTCCAGCTGAAGAGCAGCATAATGCCCAGTAGCCACCAGAAATTGGGAGTCACAATATTGGCCATAATGATCAGCAGGAACAGCACCGGTAAGCCGCCCCAGATCTCAAGCAGGCGTTGTCCTATAAGGTCTACCTTGCCGCCAAAATAGCCTTGCAGAGCCCCCACGGTAACGCCAATAAGACAGCTGCCAGCGGTTAAAAACAAGGCAAACAGGATGGAGGTCCGGAAACCATAGATTACCCTGGCGACAACATCCCGAGCCTGATCGTCTGTGCCCAGCCAGTTGTGCGAGCTGGGAGGGGACGGTGCGGGATGATCGAGCCCACTGATGTGGGTGTTGTAGCTGAAGGGCACTGGCGGCCAGAGGATCCAGCCATTTTCTTCGATCAATTCGCGAACAAATTCATCACGGTAATCGGCTTCAGTATCAAAATCGCCACCGAAGGCGGTTTCCGGATAGGCTTTCAGAAATGGAGTGTAGAGTTGTCCATCGTGCACCACCAGTAAGGGTTTGCTGTTGGCAATCAGCTCGGCAAACAGAGATAGGGTAAAGAGGATCAAAAAAGCCCACAGGCTCCATTTAGCCCGTCGGTTAGCCAGAAAGGCGTGAACACGCCGCTGGTTTATGGGACTTAACTGGAAGGGGGCATCAATCATGTCGTGGCTAATGGCTTAGTTTATATAGTGGCTAATGGCTAATTTTATATAGTGGCTAATGGCTTTGTGTGTCGAAATGAATTCTTGGGTCGACCAGTACATAGGCCAAGTCGGACAGCAGTTTTATGAACAGACCTACCAGCGTGAAAATAAACAAGGTACCAAAAATTACAGGATAATCCCGCGATTGTACCGCCTCAAAGCCGAGCAGACCTAAGCCGTCGAGGGAAAAAATGACTTCGATCAGCAGTGCACCGGTAAAGAAAATGCCAATAAACGCAGCGGGAAAACCGGATATGATAATCAGCATGGCGTTGCGGAACACATGCCCGTAGAGCACCCGCTTTTCGGTTAGACCTTTTGCCCGCGCTGTCTGCACGTATTGCTTGTTGATCTCATCGAGAAAAGAATTTTTGGTCAACATGGTCAGTGTGGCAAAGCCTCCCACCGTATAGGCAATTAATGGCAACGTTAGGTGCCAGAAATAGTCGGTAATTTTTCCGATCAGGGATAGCTCGTCAAAGTTACTTGACGTCAGTCCGCGCAAGGGAAACCAGTCCCAGTAGCTGCCACCGGCAAACAAAACGATCAGGATAATACCAAACAGGAAGCCTGGAATGGCATAGCCAACGATGATGGCAGCACTGGTCCAAACATCAAAGCGGGTGCCGTGACGCACGGCTTTGTTGATCCCCAGCGGGATACAGATAAGATAAACCAGCAGGGTACTCCAAAGCCCCAGGGAGATGGAGACGGGTAATTTCTCTGCCATAAGTTCAAGCACACTGGCATTGCGGAAAAAGCTATCGCCAAAGTCCAAGTGGACGTAATTTTTTAGCATGCCGAAAAAGCGTTCGCTGGCAGGCTTGTCAAAGCCGTACATGGCTTCAATCTTGGCGATCACCTCAGGCGACAGCCCTTGGGAACCCTTGTAGGAATCACCGGAATAGCTTTCGCCGCCTTCACCGTCACCGTGGTTCTCCAGCTGGAAAATCATCTGTTCAACCGGTCCACCAGGTGCCGCTTGAACGATTAAAAAATTGATCACCAAAATACCCAGCAGCGTTGGTACCATCAACAAGACACGGCGCAGAATATATTGGCCCATAGCGCTACGCTTAATCCTGTCCGAGCAAGTCAGGCTTAACCCACCAGGTCATCAATCCGGTGTTGTAGCCAATGTCGTAGTCGGGGCTTGTGTCGGGCTGGTCAAATTTATTCCAATAGGCAAGCTTGTGGTCGCGGGTGTGCCACTGGGGAATTACATAGTGCATGTGCAGGAGTACCCGGTCGAGAGCGTGGCTGGCGGTCAGCAGCTGTTGGCGGGTTTTCGCCTGAATGACTTTATCAATCAGGTCATCAATCACCGGATTGGCAATTCCGATCAGATTGCGGCTGCCCGGTGTGTTGGCGGCTTCCGAGGACCAAAAATCCCGCTGTTCATTGCCCGGGCTGAGCGATTGGCCGAACACATGGGTGATCATGTCAAAGTCAAAGTCCCGTCTGCGGTTAATGTATTGGGAGGTGTCGACTTTGCTGACCTGTGCCTCAATACCCAAGCGCTTTAGCGCCTGTACAAAGGGATTGGCAATGCGCTCAAAGGCGCTGTCGTATAACAGAATTTCAAACCTGACGGCCTCTCCACTGGGTGACTGTAATTGCCCATTGACGATCCGATAGCCCGCTTCGTCCAACATCTTCTTGGCCGTTCGAAGATTGTGGCGGTTACGACTGTCCGTGGCGACCGGGGCGGAATATTCACTGTCAAAGACACTGGCGGGCAGCTGCTTGCGCCAGGGCTCCAGCAAGTTTACTTCCGCCTGGCTGGGCAGGCCGGAGGAGGCCAGGTCTGAATTGGAGAAATAGCTGTTTGTGCGGGTATAGGCGCCGTAAAACAGGTTGTCATTGGTCCATTCAAAATTAAAGGCCAAACCTATGGCCTCGCGTAAAACAGGATCCTGGAACAGTGGTTTGCGCAGGTTGAAAATAAAGGCCTGCATGCCGGTGGGGTTGTGATGGCGAATTTCCTGTTTCAGCATCCGGCCTTGGGTAATGGCTTCGCCAGTGTAGGCCGTGGCCCAGTTTTTGGCTGTACGTTCGTGACGAAAATCGTATTCACCCGCTTTAAAGGCTTCCAGCGCAACGGATTGATCGCGGTAGTAGTCCACCTGGATCTCGTCAAAGTTATACAGGCCTCTTTGCGTCGGGTGTTGCACGGCCCAATAGTCACTGACCCGTTCGTAGGTAATGGATCTGCCAGGATCCACCTTTGCTATCCGGTAAGGGCCGCTGCCTAGAGGACGTTCAAGGGAGGCCTGCTGGAAGTCTTTATCCTTCCAGAAGTGCTTTGGCAGGATGGCTAACTGGCCAATAATTAATACGGTCTCGTGGCTGGCGCCATCTTTAAGTACAAATTTGACCCGGTGTTTGTCCAACACCTGTACATCGGTGATGTCGGCGTAGTAATAACTGTAAAACGGATTGCCTTGCTCGATCAGCAAGTTGAACGTAAAGGCCACATCTTCCGCAGTTACCGGCTCACCGTCATGGAAACGGGCAGCGGGGTTTAAATGGTAGATGATCCAGGAGCGATCTACGGGATATTCCATCTGCTGTGCCAGCAGGCCGTACTGGGTAAATGGTTCATCGGCAGAGTCCACAGTGAGTGTGTCATAAAGCAGATTGATATAGGCCGCGGGATTCCCTTTGGCGACAAAGGCATTCAGGCTGTCGTAAGTACCGAGACTGTGTAGTTTGAGGCTGCCGCCTTTCACCGCGGCTGGGGAGGTATACTCAAAGCGCTCAAAGTCCGAGGGGTATTTGGGTTGCCCGTGCATGGCGATTGCGTGGCTTTTGATGATGGTCTGTGCTTGGTCGGCCAGCGATAGGCTGGCAACGGTTGTCAGCGACAGGAGCAGGCTGAACGTCAGAGTTAGCCGAGAAGACAAGGTACCCAAAAATCCTTTTACCGTCATAACAAATTCAGTCCGGTGTTGTGTTGATGGCCAGTGTCGATACTGTATCTAGGGTACGATTTTTTTTTGAGAATGCCAATTTCTATTCAGTATAGAGGAGGGCTCGAAGCAGGGGCTTCGAGCCGATTGGGGCGGTTAATTGGTGCGAGTTACGTCGACAAACAGGGTCAGCGACTGACCCGGGTGAATATAGCCGGATTTGCTGACTGAGTTCCAGCGCACAATATCGTTGACCGACAGGTTGAACTTGCCAGCAATGCGGGCCAGGGAATCACCGCTGCGGACTTTATATGCGACTTTTCGGATAATGCCATCCTTTTTCGATGTACTGGGGTTGTCGGACCAGATCACCAGCTTCTGGTTAGCTCTCAAGGTATCCTTGGGGGCCATGGCATTCCACTTGGCCAGTTGTCGGACACTGACGTCATGCTCCCGGGCAATGCTCCAGAGCGAGTCGCCGCTGCGCACCGTGTAGTCAAGCTTGCGTGAGCCGTTGTTGCCACGGGAATTGGCCTGGATTCTCTTGACGCGCTGAGTCTGGGTTTGGGCGTATTGATTGGCGGGTAGAGTGGCCTTCGGTATCAACATCATCTGCCCCTGACGGATCAGGTTGCCACGAATGTTATTGTGTTCACGCAAAACATCCACCGTGGTGTTGAAACGCTTGGAAATGGCCAGCAGCGAATCACCGGAGCGAACTTTATAGCGCTCCCAGCCAACCCGGGAGCTGGCGGGCAGCTGAGCGAGCTGCTGGCGGAAGATGTCGGCATTTTCAGTGGGCACCAGCAGGCGGTGAGGACCGTCTGGATCAGTGGCCCAGCGGTTAAAACCAGCGTTGAGCTTATACAGATCCCCTAAGGGGATATCGGCCATACTGGCGGCTTGTGCCAAATCAATTTGCGAGCCAATGTCCACGGCAGCGAAGTAGGGCTCGTTTTTAACCGGCGTCAGGCTGACCTTGTAATCGTCGGCGTGCATAATAATTTTACTGAGTGCGATCAGCTGCGGAACGTATTCACGGGTTTCCCGCGGCAGGTTCAATGACCAGAAATCAGTGGGCTTGCCCTTTTCCTTGTTCTTCCGAATGGCTTTGCGGACATTACCGCCTCCGGAATTGTACGCCGCCAGGGCCAGTAACCAGTCGCCATCCATCTGGCGGTGAAGGTCCGACAAAAAGTTTACAGCCGCTTCGGTTGAGGCAAGCACATCGCGGCGACCGTCATACCACCAGTTTTGTTTCAGTCCATAGTGCAGGCCAGTACCCGGTATAAACTGCCACATGCCCGACGCGCGCCCGTGGGAATAGGCAAACGGGTCGAACGCACTCTCGACAATCGGCAGCAAGGCCAGTTCCAGAGGCATGCCTCGTTTATCCAGCTCACTGACGATGTGATACAGGTACAAGCTGCCGCGTTCCGTTACCCGGGCCATATAGGAGGGGTGTTTCAAGTAGTACTGAAGGTGTTTTTCAACGCGCGGGTTGTTGATTTCCCCCAGCTGGTAACCGGCCCGCATCCGCGTCCAGATATCCTGATAAGCAGGCCCGCTATAATCGCTGTCTGCCGAGGCACTGTCGCATAGCTTGTCGGCTGTTTTGGTATCAATAACCACCTGTTGCGGTTTGGCTGTGGTGGTCAGGTTGGATCTGGGGGAGGACTCGCAACCTCCCAGAGATAGGGCGCACAGGGTCAGGGCGAGAGTTCTTCGTCGGGTCAGCATAAGTGGTTGTTCTTTGGGTTGGTATCTGTTTGCTTCCGTTGCGGACAGGATCTCGGTTGCTCTCGGTAAGCCAATAGACTAATTGGCGTCAAAAACTGCAGATTCTACGGAGGCGTTTCCTGTTGGTCAATAAACGGCCAGAAGAGACCGTTCGCAAAATGGACAGAGAGCTCAAACCAGAGACAGGACAAAAGCGCCCGAAAAGGTTTGCTGTCGGGGCGATGTACTGGCGCTAGAAATTGTCTTTCCAGCGTCTCAAGACCGCAAAAACTTCCCAGGGTTCAAGGCTTCCGCTGTGATTGTGGTTTTTTGCGGCCTCAATCACGCTCTGTTCGGCAACGCGCAAGAATGGATTGGTCTGCAGTTCCTGCTGAATGGTCGAGGGAACGGTGGCTTTGTGTTCGCTGCGCAGCCCCTTGACCCGCTGGACGCGCTGTTGTAATTGGGCGTTGTCGGGTTCCACGGCGACAGCAAACTCCAGATTGGCCTGGGTGTATTCATGTGCACAGTAGACTCGGGTGTCGACTGGCAATTGGGCGAGTTTGGACAGCGATGCCTGCATTTGCCGGGGTTGACCTTCAAACATTCGGCCACAACCGCCAGCGAACAGGGTATCGCCGCAAAATAATGTTTGGTGTGCCGCGGAAAAGTAGGCAATGTGATCCAGGGTATGGCCCGGCACCTCGAGGATGTCGAAATCCAGTCCGCTATCCAGGCTGAGGCGTTGACCTTCATGCAGGGGGTGGGTGATGGCCGGGATCTTGTCGGATAATGGCCCGTAGACGGGAATATCCCGCTCGGCCAACAGATGGGCTATGCCGCCGGTATGATCGAGGTGGTGGTGAGTTACCAGGATGCCGGCCAGCTGCAGGTCATGGCGGGTTAACGCCGCTTCGACAGGTTGGGCGTCACCGGGATCCACGACATAGGCTTGCTGGCTACCCGGCAGGTGGAACAGCCAGAGGTAATTGTCATTAAAAGCGGGAACGGCAATGATCTGTAACATATATCTATCCACCGACAGTGCGTCAACATAGTGATTTTTCGATTATGACGGCATAATACTCAATTCACTTCCAGAATGCATATTGGTTGAATAACGGCCATGTCGGCCTGTGAGGATGCCATGGGTTTGCTAAATCGGTTGTCAAATTTAGGCTCCAACCTACGACTGTGGGCTGAAGGGCGACATGGCCCACGCTCTCTGTCACAGACGATTCGTGCTCTTAGAGGGTGGGAAATCACCCCTCTGGCCAGCAGTATTTTTGAGGCTCAGCAGGGGCAGTTAGACCAGGTATTGAGTGAGCTGTTTGGCTACCATCTGTTGGAGATGAGTTGTTTTGATTGTCCCGGGTTAAGTCGCAGCAGTCGTATTAATCATCGTTTTCGGCTATCCCCTGTCAACAATCCAGATGCTGGTGCGCTGGCAGACTATGAGTCTCTACCGTTGGCTTCAGAATCCATCGATGTGGTGATTCTTCACCATGTGTTGGAGTACAGCACTCATCCGCACCAGATTTTGCGCGAAGCAAATCGAGTGTTGATTGCCCGCGGGCATTTGGTGGTCGTGGGGTTTAACCCGTGGAGTTTGCAGGGAGGTTATAAAATACTTGCGCAGTGGTTGGGGGCAGGTAGCTTTTGGCGGCGACGTTCCCTTCGGCCCGGTCGTGTAATGGACTGGCTGAGACTGCTTGATTGTGAGCCGCTGCACGTTGAGTGGGGATTTTACGGGTTGCCCGTGAATCACGCCGGGGTCTTGCGGCAATTTAGTTTCTGGGAACGTTTTTGTCGGCGCCTGGGGCTCCCGTTTGGCGGATATTACGTCATGCTGGCCAGTAAAGACCGATTATGTATGACACCGGTAAAGCCTGTATGGAGCAGCTTGAACCCGGTGGCAGGCTTGGTCATGGGCAAACCTACACCCAGAATGCCGGAATCCATGCGTCAAAATCACCGTGGTGATTTAGCTGTAAAACAGGATGGGCGGGCCAAGCCTTCGCCCACGGTGAAGAAAAGCGTGATTAATACGTAGGATGTAACCGGCAAGTGGAAAAGACATTTTTTAATGTTCAGTTGTTATTTAGACGTTTGAGGCATGAGTGAAACAGGTAGAAATATTTACGGATGGCGCCTGTAAAGGCAATCCCGGCCCAGGCGGGTGGGGCGCTCTATTGCGCTATGGTGAGGTTGAACGGAGCCTGTACGGCGGGGAGGCGAACACCACCAACAACCGCATGGAACTGATGGCCGCCATTGAGGGTTTGAGGGCCTTAAAGGAAAGCTGCAATGTTCATCTGACGACAGATTCCCAATACGTCCGCCAGGGTATTACCTCCTGGTTAAAAGGCTGGAAGCGTAACGGCTGGAAAACCTCAGCCCGTAAACCCGTCAAAAATGAAGATTTATGGCGACAATTGGACGATGAGGTCAGTCGCCATCAGGTGACCTGGTCCTGGGTGAAGGGACACAGCGGTCATCGGGAAAATGAAATAGCCGATGAACTGGCCAATCTGGGCATTCAGGCGCTGCGGGAATCTATGGAGTAACCATGCGACAAATCGTTTTAGATACAGAAACAACCGGTTTAGAGCCTTCACAAGGGCACCGGATTATTGAAATAGGCTGTGTGGAGCTGGTCAATCGTCGACTCACCGGGCGCCACTATCACCAGTACATTCAGCCCAACCGGCTGGTGGATGAAGGCGCCATGGAGGTACATGGTATCACCAATGAATTCCTTCACGACAAGCCGCTGTTCGAGCAAATCGCTGGTGAATTTCTCGATTTTATCCGCGGTGCAGAGCTGGTGATCCACAACGCGCCGTTTGACGTCGGCTTTATCAATCACGAATTTGCCATGTTGGCTTCGGCACCGGGGAAGGTCGCCGATTACTGTGGGGTGATTGATACGCTGGTGATGGCTCGCCAGAAACACCCAGGTCAGAAAAACAACCTGGATGCCCTGTGTAAGCGTTACGGGGTAGACAATTCCCAGCGAGACCTGCACGGAGCCTTGTTGGATGCCGAAATTCTGGCGGATGTGTATCTGCTGATGACCGGTGGACAAACCAACTTGTTGCTGGGCAGTGAAGCCAGTGAAAATGATACCGGTGACAGCTCGATCAGTGGTATCAAACGCCTGGCTGCCGGGCGCAGTCCCTTGGTAGTGATTCCGGCTTCCGGTGAGGAACTGGCGGCCCATGAGGCCAAGCTGGATCAGCTGGGGGAGGAGTGCCTCTGGCGCCGCTGAAGAATACAGAGCCTTGCCTGGGCAAGGCTCTGTATTGAGACGTTTTATAGCACGAGGTTTACCATCAGTAAGCCTACGCCCCCAAGGACAATGGTATAAGGCAGCGCCATTGTTACCATTTTGCCATAGGAAAGCCTGATTAATGGCGCCAATGCGGAAGTCAGCAGAAACAGGAACGCTGCCTGGCCATTGGGGGTCGCGACACTGGGCAGGTTGGTCCCGGTGTTGATGGCCACTGCCAGTTTGTCAAAGTGCTCACGACTGATTGTGCCAGCTTCCAGGGCGCTTTTGACCTCATTGATGTAGACCGTGGCAACAAACACATTGTCACTGATCATGGAGAGGACTCCATTGGCCAGGAAAAACATACTGGGTTGCACCGACTCGTCCATGCTCAAAACAGAGTTGATAATCGGCGTAAACAGGTGCTGGTCATGAATGACGGCCACGACCGCAAAAAATACAACCAGTAGAGCGGTAAAGGGCAGGGCTTCTTCGAAAGCGTGACCGATCTGGTGCTCTTCAATAATGCCGTTGAATGTGGTCAAGAGCACAATGATCATCAGGCCAATCAGGCCCACTTCGGCAATGTGCGTCGCCAGCGCAACAACCAGCAGCAGGGCAATTATGCCTTGCACCACCAGTTGGGCGGTATCACGAGAGGTTCGTTTTTTCTCTTCATTCTTGGCAAAGTCTTCCAAAACCGAGCGAACAGCTACGGGTAACTCAATGCCATAACCCATGATTTTCGTCTTTTCAAGAAGCGCACAGGTGATCAGGCCCGCAGCCAGTACTGGCATGGTAATGGGTGCCATGATGGTGAAAAACTGGACGAAATCCCAGTCCGCGGTCTGGGCAATCAACAGGTTTTGGGGCTCTCCCACAAGGGTGCATACGCCTCCCAGCGCCGTACCGACAGCACCGTGCATAACCAGGCTGCGCAGGAAGGCTCGAAAGGCATCCAGATCGTTGCGGTGTAGATCAGTGACACTCTGGTCATCCGAGTGATCATGTTCAAGGTGTTGGGAGCCCTTGCCGGATGCCACCTTGTGGTAAACAGAGTAGAAGCCAACGGCGACGGTAATAAGAACGGCTGTAACCGTAAGAGCGTCGAGAAAAGCGGAAAGAACGGCTGCAACCAGGGAAAACAAAAGGGAAAGCAGCATTTTTGAGCGGACATTAATCAGAATCTTGGTAAACACAAACAGCAACAGATTCTTCATGAAGTAGATGCCTGCCACCATGAACACCAGCAGCAGAATTACTTCCAGATTTGCCTCAACTTCGTGATAGACAGAGTCTGGGCTGGTCATACCCAGCGCGACTGCCTGAATCGCAAGTAGCCCACCGGGTTGCAGGGGGTAGCACTTCAAGGCCATCGCGAGTGTAAAAATGAACTCGCCGATCAACAGCCACCCGGTAACAAATGGGCCTGCGGTGTAAAGAAGAATCGGGTTAAGGATCAAAAAGAGGACAATTGCCTGTTTGTACCAAGTCGGTGCCTGGCCTAGAAAATTTTTGCCAAGCGCCTGAGAAAAGGTTTGTGCCATGTTCATCGTCCCTAGGTCGCATTACTGCGAGTACCATCTTAACGTTGTTTGCGAAGTCAGCGGGGCCCATTTTAGGGCTCATTATCAGGAGAGAAGGGGATCAACTTCTGACCGCGCAGAAGAAAGTACCCTTATCGTGAAAAAATTCAAGTATTTCAATAATATCTCACTGTATTTTCATGTTTTTTTTGACATTATAGTGCGATGAGGTGTTGCAGGTAGATAAAGATTGGCATCTGCAGTCTGCCGCTTGAGCAGATTGTAGGATATTTGATCTTTGGGGGCTCACCAGTGGCGTCAGTCAGCAATTTTTTCCGGGTTGCCGTTGCCGTTGAAAAACTGATAAAACATCTGCCTGTAAACTGATAAGACGACGTAATAAGGAAGCGTGTGCGGTGCTCAAAAATCAGGTCAATGTAACCTCCCTCAATCTGGTCAGTAACGAACTGGTGGCGACTATTGAACAGGCTGCCAATCAGCTGGAACAATTTGTTGCGCTGCCTACCAATATTGAACTGCTAAATAACAGCCTCGGAAGCATGGAACAGATCCGTGGGACTTTCCGCCTGATCCAGCTCTATGGCGCTGATATGCTTGCCGATGAGATCCTCTCCCTGGCTAAGACTATCAAACCCGGGGAAACCGAAGGGCTTGATGAACTGCTATCTGTGCTGACCAGTTCGTTTTTTATTTTGCCCCGTTATCTGGAGTATGCGCAGCAAACACGGCGCGGCGTGCCGGAATTACTCATTCCCTATATCAATGAGTTGCGCCAGCTGGGCGGGCGTCCACCGGTGAGTGAGAGCTACTTTTTTGATGTGGATTTGGCGGTGCGCGTTCCAGTCAAGTCCGCCGGATCGGCCCTGGAGGTAGAGGGGCTGCCTGCACTGATTCGACGGCTGCGGCATATGTTTCAGGTGGGGTTGTTGAATGCCTTGCAAGGCAAGCAGGTTCGCTCTGCCCTGGGGATAATGCAGAGAGCCCTGGAACGCCTGGAAATCATCTCCGGCAATCGCCCCATCACCAAGTTGTGGTGGCTGGGCAGTGCGGCCCTGGAAGCCATGAGCACAAATAATATGGAGCTCAACAAATCCCGAAAATTGTGTCTGACCACCATTGACCGTCAAATTAAAGCTCTGCAGGATTCCGGGCTCAAGGCATTTGATCAGGAGCCTGCAGAAACGCTGCTTAAGCCTCTGCTATTTGTCGTTGCTCTGGCCAAGAAACCCGGCAATAGGGCCCAGGAAGTTCTCACTGCTTTCAATATCTCATCCCTGCCATACAGTGAAAGTGAGTTGTTGAGTGAAGGCGAAGCCCTCAAAGGGCCCAGCATGAATACCGTAGCTTCGGTCACAGCGGTGATAAAGGATGAATTACACAGTATCAAAGAGATTCTGGAAGTGTCGGCACAGGCGGAAGATAAAGGCATCGGTGAATACTCCGAGTTGGCCGGGCATCTGAACAAGGTGGCGGATATTCTTGCGGTTGTGGGATTGGTTTCAGCCAGTAACACCCTCAAGGATGAGGCGGGTAAGATCGATACCTGGGCCGCCGCCAACAGGCCCGCAGACCATCAGGAACTGATCGAAATAGCCGATGCTCTATTGTACGTAGAAAGTACTGTCAGCGGGATTGAATCGCTGAACTTGTCCGATGAAAAACTAACCAGGGCCAATACCCTGGCCAGGCAGGAAGTGATAGCTTCATCCCAACTGGCCGAGGCCGAACTCTTGGTGATACAAGAGGCCGAGTCAGGACTGGCTCTGGTGAAAAGGGCCTTGAGCGCTTTTGCCGAGTCCAATTATGACCATGGTCACATCAAAAATGTTAGCGCAACGCTGAACTCCGTGCGGGGTGGAATGCACGTTCTGGGTTTACAGCGAGCCGCGCGAGTGGTCACCGGTTGTGTAGAGTTTATCGAGGAAAGCTTGTTGATGAATGATCAGCCGGTGGCAATACTGCAACTGTTGGAAACTTTTGCCGATGCCATTATTGGTTTGGACTACTATCTAAATGCGGTAAGAGAAGACAAAAACACCGATGACTCAGTGTTGGCCATTGCTGAAGAGAGCTTGCTTGCCCTCGGCCACCGAGTCTGAGATAGCCATTATGTTTGTTCCTGACCATATAGCCCAGGACGAGAATTGCGAAAAATGTTTCGTCCCGGTATCCAATGGCTTATTGCTGTGTTCAGACACACAGGGCTGGCAGCCGATTGATGCCAATGTTTGGCGTTTTGCCAATCCACAGCCCGAGGCAGCGACTGTGTTCATAGGGCGCCTGTACCAGAAAAATTGCTACGTGGTCCTGCTGGACCAGCAGCCCGAGGTGTTAGAGCATCACTGGTTAACATTACGAGCTCTGCTCGGCATGCTGGATGACATTCAGTATGAAGTCGCAGCCAGAGCCTTACAGATTGTGACCTGGCAGAACCAGCATCAATATTGTGGTCGCTGTGGTGTGCCGGTCGTATCCCATCCCAAAGAGCTGGCCAAACATTGCACCAGCTGCGAACTGTTGTTCTACCCGAAAATAACACCCTGCGTAATTACCGTTGTGACTCGGGGAGATGACATCTTGTTGGCTCACAATCCGGCGTTTCCCCAGCGTTACTTCAGCGCTCTGGCTGGATTTATTGAAGCCGGTGAAACGATCGAATCAGCATTGCGCCGGGAAGTGCAGGAAGAGGTGGGTGTGACAGTCGCCGGGCTGGAATACTTTGGCAGTCAAGCCTGGCCTTTCCCAGGCCAGCTTATGATTGGCTTTCTGGCCGAGTACGGCAGTGGTGATATCAAAGTGGATGGCATTGAGATAGAGGAGGCCAACTGGTATCGATATGACGATTTGCCCCTGATACCTCCGGCCGCGACTTTATCGGGTCAATTAATTCGCCATTTTGTCCAGCAACGGCAGCTCCACAATCAAGGTGAAAACAAAAAGGATGAATGATCATGCTTTATGATGGCATAGCCATAGCGGTTGCAGTGATTGGTGGGCTGCTGTTAATTGCGGCTTTGAAAACCTTGTTTCGTCGTGGCTGGTTGCTGAGTTGGCTTAAAGGCTCACTCGGAATAGTGACTCTGATGCTGGCGGCCATTGTCGGGTTTATGGCTCTCGATGTTTTCAGCTATACCGAGTTGTTGGAGGAATCTTCTGTAGCCACGATCAGTTTTGAGAAGCTGGAAGAGCAGCGCTATCGAGCGGTGTTGGTGAGTGCAGATGGTGTTGAGCAGCAGTATGAATTGCGCGGTGACCAGTGGCAACTGGATGCCCGTATATTCAAATGGAGTCCAACCCTGGCGAAAATCGGTTTCAAACCCGGCTATCGTCTGGATCGACTTGCCGGACGCTACTATTCTTTGGAAGAAGAACGATTTGGAGAGCGGACTGTCTACGCTCTCAGTCACAGCCAGCAGGGGGTAGATGTGTGGCGCTGGTTTAAGGCGATAGATCATAATGTACCGTGGCTGGATGCCTTGTATGGCAGCGCTACCTTTGTGCCCATGAACGATGGTGCCTTGTTTGAAGTCAGCTTATCGAATACGGGTTTGTTATCTCGCCCTCTGAATGAACCTGCCAAAGTGGCGACGCGGCGCTGGCAGTAAACAGAATTAACTTTATATCTTTTTGGAGAATCTGTGGAATTTCTCAGTGACTATGGCCTGTTTTTGGCTAAATCCATTACCGTTTTGGTTACGATACTGCTGATTGTTGGGTTTATTGTTGCCATGGGGCAAAAGCACAAAGGGCATGAGAAAGGGCACTTTGAAGTGACCCGTCTCAATGACAAATTTGAAGCCGCCCAGAATTCGCTGAAGGATGCAGTCATGGATCATGAACAGCGCAAACTGGACCTTAAGCAACAGGACAAGCAGGAGAAAGAAGCCGCCAAAGCCCGAAAAAAAGCGGTTAAAAAGGGTGAGACAGAGAACGCCAGGCCCCGGGTTTATGTGCTGGATTTTGATGGCGATATTAAAGCTTCTGCAGTCGAACATCTGCGTGAAGAAATCAATTGTATTTTAAGCCTTGCACGCGATACCGATGAAGTTGTCGTTCGTTTGGAGAGCGGCGGGGGCATGGTCCACAGTTATGGGCTGGCTTCCAGTCAGCTCGATCGCATCAAGAAAAAAGGTATCCCTTTGACTGTCTGTGTCGACAAGGTAGCTGCCAGCGGTGGTTATATGATGGCTTGTGTTGCCGATAAGATTCTGGCTGCTCCATTTGCTGTTATGGGCTCCATCGGGGTGGTTGCGCAACTGCCGAACTTTCACCGTCTGCTAAAGAAAAACTATGTCGATTTCGAAATGCTGACCGCCGGTGAATACAAGCGTACATTAACCATGTTTGGTGAAAATACCGAAAAAGACCGGGCCAAATTCAAGGAAGATCTTGAGGATACTCACACCTTATTCAAAGAGTTTGTCACTGAACACCGCTCTGTAATGAATATTGACGAGGTTGCCAATGGCGATGTCTGGTTTGGACGCCGGGCCCTGGAAAAACAGCTGATCGATGAGTTGATGACCAGTGATGAGTATATTCATCAGCGCATTCAGGATGCCGATGTTTTCGAAGTGGAGTATATTTTCAAGAAGAGCATTCAGGAAAAGCTGGGCATAGCCGCAGAGGGGGTCATTGATCGTTTGCTGTTGTCCTGGATCAGTCGCATGCAGCAGTCCCGTTTTTTCTCCTGAGTAATGACTTCATCTCAGGCGAAACTGGGGTGTAAAACTGAGAGCAGGTTGGCCATGAATGCGACATTTAAAGCTTTGTGGGTCTGTGACAATGGCGCGGGCAACTACGAGACCCGGCTGACGGAGCGCTTGCTGGCTGAGCTCCCGGATCACCCGCTCCTGGTCAAAGTGGCCTATTCATCCCTGAATTACAAGGACGCCATGTGCGCCCATGGAAATAGGGGGTTGACTCGACAATACCCTCATACCCCGGGTGTTGATGCCGCGGGGACGGTTGTCGAAGATGGTAGTGGCCGCTTTCAACCTGGCGATCAGGTCATTGTCACCGGCTATGACCTGGGTATTAATACCGCCGGTGGGCTGGCTGAATATATTCGCATCCCTTCACAATGGGCCCTGCCATGCCCTTGGGGTCTCAGCCTTCGTGAAACCATGATCTTGGGCAGCGCAGGACTCACCGCCGCCCTCTGCATCAGCAAATTGCAACAAATGGGGGCTGCCCCGGCCGATGGCGAGGTTGCTGTGACCGGAGCCACAGGGGGGGTGGGTACCTTAGCCATCGCCATGTTGGCGAAACTGGGTTTTACTGTGGCTGCCATTACCGGCAAGTTGCAGGCCAATAAAACCTTGACCCACCTGGGGGCCTCGAAGGTTATCGACCGCTCCAGCCTTGAGGAGCTTGGCGCCAAAGCACTGGCCAAGCCTCAGTGGGCTCACGCCATTGATACCCTTGGCGGGGAGTATTTGTCGGCGTTGATCAAGACTCTCCGTTACGGTGGTAGCGTCGCCGCTTGTGGCCAAGCCTCGGCGCATGACTTCCAGACTAATGTGCTGCCCTTTATTCTCCGCAACGTCAATCTTTTGGGTGTGGACAGTGTCGAACTACCCGTGAGTGAGAAAATCGCTTGCTGGGAGAGATTGGCAGGGGAGCTGAAGCCTGAGCGGTTGGGGGCTATGGCTGAAGAAATCAGTCTCGAACAGGTCCCGACTTATCTGAATCAGATATACAATGGCCACGCATTGGGCCGGTATCTGGTAAGGCTGACGCCTTGACTCAGGATTTCAGGTATTCATCGCAGGTTTGTTCAATCTCCTGCTGAATGGAGCCTCCAAAAGATCGCACTAGCAGGCCAAGAGACACTTCAACTTCCAGGGAGTCATGGCTGCTGACCAACCGTCCCTTGCTGCCACTGATGTGCTTATAGTGGATCACATCGCCTTCAATCGATTTGGTACCACCAATTCTTTCGATAAGCTTGTCGGTAATTTTATCGGCTAACGCCAAACAGCTGTCTTTACCCAGATTGTGGCGGCGCTGAACGAAAATTTTTTTCATTGGGACTTCTCTATCCAGGAAATTTCACAGCGGCATCATAGCGATTTTAATGGGCTAAGCAAAGCGCTAAACCGTTGCCAGAATGGCGCAAAACTTGGCGCAAATGGCCATATCCGGGTTTGGTCAGGCTTAATTTACTGGCTTGAGTTCATAATGCTTGGCGGCTGGATTAAATACGCCAATACTTGTGACATGAATCTATCTGATGACAACGAGTCAATTGATTGAATGTCCATGAAAATGATAAATATCCCGAAATCACTACTGCTTATCTTATTGCTTTGGGGAGGCTTAGGCAGTTGGTGTCTGGCTGAACAATCTTCGCTGGAACAGGTGACAGCGCCAGCAGTCGATGTACTGCAAAGCAAGTTGGAAGCCGTCAAAACCATGGATGTTCTGTCCGAGGATCAACGCAAGCAAGCTGAAAGTCTTTACACCCAAGCGATTGAAAACCTGAATTTAACTTCAGATTATCAAAAGCGTGAACAACAATATATCGACATCATCAATTCTGCTTCTGAACGCCGTGCAAAATTGCAGGAGAGCCTTGAACAAGTCCAACAGGCCATGAAGCCAACAGAGAAAGGCTACCAGCTTGGAGCCAATGGACAGCCCCTGGGCGAAGCGGAACTGGAACAGCAGCTGCTGAAAAAACAAGCCGAACTGTTGAAGCTGCGTGGCAAGCAGGGTGAATTAAACGCCCGCAACCTGTCTTCACAGCAGAACGTTTCCAAGTTGCTGGAAGCCGCTTTGCTGGATCAAAATAACGCCCGCACAGAAACAGAGAGCTTGCCAGATGATGCTCCGGTTGAAATTGAAAATGCTTATCGAGTTCTGCAGCTCAGTAAAATGTCCGCCGCTGATGCTCAGGTGGAAATGCTCAATGAACGCCTGTTATCCCGTGATGTCAGGCTGGAATTGCTGGAGATGGAACAGCAACTTCTGAATTACCAGTTGGTGCTATCGGCCCGACATGTGAGTGCCCTACAGAATGCGTTAAACGAAACCCGTCGTCAGCAGGCCCTTGAACGGGAAAAGCAAGCCCAGGAAAAGCTGGAGAGACTGTCGGCGACAGATCCTTATATCAAAGAGCTGGCGGGGGAAAATGCCAGACTCGCCGAAGAAATAACTCGAATAACTCATCGAACCGATGCTCTGCTGGAAAAACTCGCTGAAATTCGACGACAGCGCTCACGGGTAGACCGTTATTACAGCAGTATGACGCAGCAGCTGGCCGTTGCAGGAGCAGACAGACTCGAAGTCCTCAGTATAGATCTATTGGCGCAGCGCAAAGAATTTGCAGATAATGCCAAGCCAGTAATTCAAATAAAAAACCTGGATCAGGAGTTAACTCGTGCCCAATTAAACCAGTTGCGACTGGAAGATCGTCAGCATATTTTAGATGACACCTTTAATCCAAAGGGTGAGTCTGAGATTAATGTTCAATACCAGCAGGAATACGATGATCTGAAAATCGAGCAGCGCAGCTTGGTGCAGGAAACCATCAAGGCCTATCGGCACTATGCCGACACCCTTACAACAACTTTGACAGAAAAACAGGCGCTGGATGATAAGATCGAAGAGTACCAAAAGTTACTGACCAGTCGATTATTCTGGATACCCAGCACACTGCCTTTGGATAGAAATTTTCCAGCGCAACTTAATCAAGAGATTGCCAGCTTGCTGGGGGGGGCAGCACCGGCCGATTTCGAGTCGGAACCCGCAGCGATCAACTTCCATACTGCGATAGTAGCGTTGTTATTGATCCTCCTTGCCTTGCTGCTGGTGTCAACCCGGAGGCGACTGCTCGCCCATTTAAAGACAACTGGGATTAATGTTGGCAAGGTGTATCGTGACCATGCCTCCAATACGTTTCTGGCTCTATTGATATCGTTTGCACTGGCGTTGCCCATTCCACTTGTGCTGGCAGCCATTGGCATCTGTCTTAGAGAAAAAGGTGGGCTATCCAGTCTGATCGGGCTGGGGTTACTGCCCGCAGCGGGCTTGTGGCTGATCCTTACCTTGTTTTATCAAATCTTACGCAAGCAAGGGCTGGCTGAAGCCCATTTTCGTTTGCGCGCCGACAGCCTGGCGCTAGTGCGAAAAAACTTGCCGTGGGTGACCCTGGTCTTGTGTGTCACTCTTACCCTGATGCCAGCGGCTCAATACGCTGCACAGTCCTATGAGGCCTTAAGCCGTGTCATTTTTACCGTGGCGGTGCTGAGTTTGATGTTGGTGGCACATCGAATTCTAAAGCCGCGGGGAAAGCTCTATGCTTCAGATGCTAAAGTAAAAGTTGGTCAGGATCGACTGTGGCGCTACGGACTCTACAGCCTGGTGATACTGGTCCCTTTGCTGCTGATTGCCTTGTCGTGGCTGGGCTACCATTATTCAGCGATGCAAATTCAGATCCGTATATTTAACACCGCCTGCCTGATCGGTATTTTGGTGTTATTTTATTCGCTTATTGTGCGAGCCGCCTCAGTGTCAGAGCGGCGTATTACGCTAGAGCATTTGAAGGCAAAACGTAAAGCTGAAAAAGTGCTGATGGCTAATCGGCAAGCCGCAGATGACGCTGCAGAAGGTATCCCTGATGTGATTGAACTTCCGGAATTTAATCTTGAGCAGGTCAGCCGCCAAACCCGCGGCTTTATCGGGGTGTCCCTTGCCGCGGTCGGTATTTTTTTGTTGTGGCAATTGTGGAAAGACCTGCTGCCGGCCATCAATGTCCTCAATGACATACAGTTATGGTCTGTCAGTACCAGTGATCCCAATGATCCTGTCATAACCATTACCTTGGCGGACGTGTTACTGGCTTTGGTGATGTTGTTCCTGACTTACTACGGTACTCGGAATATTCCGGGCATTCTGGAGATCTCTCTGCTGCAACGCATGGATCTGGGGCCGGGTGGCAGTTATGCTGTTGTCACCATCGTCAAGTATCTGATTGTGTTGATCGGCCTGGTCACTGCTCTAAACCTTATTGGAATTCAATGGTCCAAACTGCAATGGTTGATAGCGGCTTTGGGGGTCGGATTGGGGTTTGGCTTGCAGGAAATTGTAGCCAACTTTGTCTCAGGCTTGTTAATTCTGTTTGAGCGTCCAATTCGTGTCGGGGACACGGTTACCGTGGGTGCTCATACCGGGACAGTGACCCGGATCCGGATCCGGGCCACCACTCTGACAGACTGGGATCGCAAGGAGCAGATTATTCCCAACAAAACCTTTATCACTGAGCAGTTAACCAATTGGACCTTAAGCGACCCGATTACTCGACAGATTATCAAGGTTGGCGTTGCCTATGGCTCCAATGTTGAGCATGTGCACCGAATATTGACCAAAGTCATTGAGGATAATTCGCGTATTGTCTCTGATCCTCCGCCAGCAGTTTTCTTTGTGGGTTTTGGCGATAGCAGTCTCAATTTTGAACTGCGAGTGTTTGTGCCAGGCATGCTCGACATTATGCCCCTCGTGCACGAGTTGCATGTAGCCCTGGAGTCCGAGTTGCGAAAAGAGGGTATAGAGATCCCCTTCCCGCAACGTGATGTGTGGATTCGCACTGCGGAAAACTCAGGAAATGTGCCACCCTGATCATAGCTGACAGCCTGTTGCCATCCACAGGGATGAAAATAGAGAATAGGGGGGCATTAAAATATATAAAAATACGTGGCGATCAATCCTGCGCACAACAGGTTTAATCGCAAGCCTACCTTGATCATGTCTTGCTGTTGGATATAACCGCTGCCAAACACGATGGCATTGGGAGGGGTTGCCACTGGCAGCATAAAGGCACAGGAGGCTGACACGGCAATTACGACGGCTGCGATAACCGGTGATAACCCGAGCGCTTCCGCGACAGCTGCAAAGACTGGGACCAACAGAGCGGCACTGGCAGTATTGCTGGCTATTTCGGTAAGGAAAATCACAAACACGGTGATACTCAGCAGGACCAAAAAGAGTGGGGCAGAGGCGAGCAGGGATGCCAGATAGTCTGCCAGGTAGACGCTGGTTCCGGTGTCTTTCAACACACTGCTCAAGGTAAGGCCACCGCCGAATAATACCAACACTCCCCAGTCGGTGTGTTTTTCAATGGACTTCCAGTCTGCCAGCCCAAGTGCACCAATAATCACAATCGCGACCAGTGCCACCACACTGTCCCACTGGCTGATATCACCCATAGCCTTCGATAAAGGTTTGGAAAACACCCACATAAACACTACCAACAAAAACAACGCTAAGGTCAATCGCTGTTTGATGGACCAGGCATGGGTTTCGTAGTGTGTATCAATATTAACGTTAAGGTTGGGGCGTAGTGTCAGATAGAGTGTCACCAGTGCCAGCGGCAGCAACAGCAGGGCTAGTGGCAAGCCAATTAAGATCCAGTCGTGAAAGTCTACATTGGCCTCAGCGGCCGCGATGGCATTGGGAGGGCTGCCGACCAGGGTGGCAATACCACCAATGCTGGCACTGTAGGCGATGCCAAGCAGAAGGTATTTGTAGGTCGGCTGGTGCTGATCTGAGGGTAGAACTGAAAGCAGTCCCAGCGCCAAAGGCAGCATCATGGCGGTTGTCGCAGTATTGCTGATCCACATGGAAAGCAGGGCGGAAATAGCGAATAACAACAACGCAGCGACTTTTAAGCGACCCTGGGACAGTCGTAAAACCTGGTTGGCAATGATGCGGTCCAGTCCCTGCATATGCAGTGCGGTGGCGAGGGCAAAACCACCCAGAAACAAAAAAATGATGGGGTTGGCGAAATTAGAGAGGGCAGCAGGGGTGGTATGGATCTTCAATAACAGGGCCAATACCGGTACCAACAGGGCCGTGATGGCAATTGGCAAAGCTTCGGTTAACCATAAAATGGCGATGAAGATGAGCAGGCTTAACCCTTTATTCAGGTCTTCGCTAAAAGGTAAGAACTGCAGCAAACCCAAGAATAATCCCAGATCAGCGATCAAGATTAAGCTTTTCCCTTTGCTTGCCATAAGCGCTCCTGAACACGAAGGGCAAATAGTAAAGAACATCCTTGAAACTGTCGACATAAGGCTTTATGTGTCAGGTCGATTTACCACCAACCGGACTTGAATTAACTGATCCCGATTAGGCCGGACACAGTGATGGCGACTACCACAATTTGGAGAATATCGATTCTCGGGTAATAGATTCCTCTGCGGACAACTCTTTAGACTCCCCCCACCGCGTTAAATGATCTTTCGGAAGAAGCGTGGGATGAGGAAAACAAATAACAACCCAGAGGGAATCGACATGTTAAGAAACTGCAAAAAACAATGGTTTAAACTTGCCCTGACGGCAACCGGCCTCGGTATCTCAGCGTTATCCATGGCCAGTGGCGGTGGCAGTGGTGATGGCTTTGCCGATTTGTTTGATCGTGCTGAAGATGATGGACGTTGTCGGGTGACTCGAGTGAGCGGCTTAAGCAGTACCTATTATGTACCCACTGATCCCACCAATGGCAACGCCCGTTTCAATATTCTGGTTTGGGGTAATGGTACCGGCGGCACATCCAGCACCTACAGCACTATGCTTGAATCCGTTGCGTCCCATTGCATATTGGTGGCAGCGGCAAATACTGCCAACTCAGGGACGGGTTCTGAAATGGAAGACGCATTGAATGATGCCCGTTCCCGCTACAGCTCGATTATTGCCTCAAACGCTCGCGTCTGTACGGCGGGTCATTCACAGGGTGGTGGTGGTTCATTCAACGCAGCCAATCGTGTGGACGCAGACTGTGTCATACCGGTGCAGCCCGATACCTTATACACAACCCGCATCTACGACGATCTCGACAGCGATGTGGAAGTGATCACTTTATGGGGGAGCAGCGATACACTGGCACCGGCATACAGCAACCGCGGCAATGTCCAAAGTGCTTCATCTATCCTGACTCAGGTTGAAACCCAGGGAGAAGGGCATTTCGCCCCAACGACTGGTCGAGGTGGTGACATTGGTACCATGTTCCGTATGGCCAACATCGCCCAACTGAGTAACGATCCTGCCACCAGCACCGAGTTTCGCGGGGCCTTCTGGGGGCCGGAAACCGACAACACCGTGACGGAAGATAACAGTGCTATCAGTGATGTTCGTCGCGATTCAGGAGCCATCAACACCGCTCCCTGACCTGCGCTGACATTGTTCAGCCATACTGGAGTCGCCATGGCGCTGGAATTACGCTGTGGCGACGCCTTCTCAACTCAGGTTTCAGCCAAACAACTTCGCTAATTGCTGTACCCCAAGGGCTGCAAAAATGCCACAGGTCAGCATCATCAAGCCGTTGCTTAACCAGCCGTTGCGCCAGTCCGAAGGAAGCGTCGAGCGATTGAGCAAGACCAGCAAAGTCGCGGCTAAAAACGGCATAAACAAAGCACCCAGCACGCCGTAGCCGATGATCAGTAAAAAGGGTCTGTCCATGAACAACAGTGACATGGATGGAAACGTCAACCATAACATGTAATACCTTGCGTGTTGACGGCTGGAAGAGGGTGCGGTGACCGAGTCGGCATGCAGCTGGTGAGCGAGAAAATCGGCAAACATCAGGCTGACCCCATGCCAGACACCCAGCAGGGATGAAAACGAAGACGACCAAAACCCTAGCAAGAACACCACCGACCAGTGAGAGCCATAGCGCTGCTCCAGTACCTCGGCCAAATCCAAAAGGCCGCGGGAACCGGTGGCGATGGCAATGTTGGCTGAGTGCAGCAGCTCGGCTCCGACGATCAACATCGCCACGACAAAAATGCCGGTCATGATATAGGCAATGCTATTATCCAATCGCATCACCCGCATCCAGCCCGTTTGACGCCAGCCTTTTTCCCGAATCCAGTAGCCATAAGCGGCCAGGGTGATGGTGCCTCCGACGCCGCCAGCCAATCCAAGGACATAGAACAGGGAGCCCGGTGGGACGGTCGGTATCAAGCCGAGGGCTATTTGCTGCATGTTGGGCAACACCATCAGGGCTGAGCCGACAACAGCAAAAAACATAATGCCTACCAATATCGCAATCAGGCGTTCGAAAAAGGCGTAGGAGCCGAACCACACCAGAAGCAACCCCAGCAGGCCTGAAATTATGGCAAACACTTTCAGGTCCACGGATGGGAACAGCGCCGCCAGAGGCAAAGCGGTTGAACTCATGGCTGTGGCGCCGTAGACGAACCCCCAAAGCACAATATAAACACCGAAATACACGGATGCCCAGCGGCCGAGGCTGTTCCAGCCATGAAACAGGGTTTGACCGCTGGCCAGGGTCCAGCGACCAACGCCTTCAACCAAAATGATCTTCAACAGGCAGCCGGCAATCGCCGCCCAAATCAATTGATAGCCATAGTGGCTGCCGGCCACCAGTGTCGCCACCAGGTCGCCGGCACCAACACCGGTGGCTGCGGCAACCAGGCCTGGGCCAATAATATTTAGCTTCAGTTGTTGGGACTTGGTTTGTATCGAGCTGCCACTGGAGGTCATGATCTGGGTAGTATCCGTTACGTATAGGGTCCGTGATTGCGGGTTGCAGGAACTTTTTCCGCAGATAGCAGTATATAGAGACAGGCTATAAACAGAAAATCTCGCGGCTAGCACCAGGTTGACATAGCAGTAGAAATGATATTAAGTGCGCATAATGTATATTATGTTAAATTGAGTGTAGCGAATTGGCCGCTGTGCAGGCACTATTCCTGTACCGCTCTGTCTTAAGGTGTGTTTGAGAGTATTCCAACAACCCAATGATTTTATTAAGTAAAACCAGTTTTGGCTCTGCGAGCCCATTGTGACAAGTCTCTCGCTCACCCTCAGAAGAGCCGCTATGATATAGTTAAACGGTTCACTGTATGGCCAAACCCAAATAATGAATCCACGCCCTGCACCAGCTGCCGGGTTGACGACACAGTTTATAGAGATCTCCTAATGCGTATAAAACTCCAGCGCCTGCTGATCCCCATTGTGACCAGTGGCTTGCTAGCGTTATCCTCGATCAGCTTTGCCAAGGGCGTGGAATTTCAGTTTACGGATGAACAACAAAAAACCGCGGTTGATATTATCGACAAGCTTTCTACCCGGCATTATCGAAACCAGACCTTTGATGATCAGTTGTCTGCTGCCATGCTGGACAAGTACATAGACAGTCTGGACCCCGCCAAGGCCTTTTTTTTGCAATCCGATGTGGATCGCTTCTACAAGAAATACGGCAATCGGTTAGACGATACTTTACCCCAAGGCGACCTTAAGCCCGGCTACGATATTTTTAACACTTACCATGAGCGGGCTGAGGCACGTCTTAACTGGGTTGTTGAGCAGCTTGAGGATCCGCAGGGTTTCCAATTTGACTTCTCCCGCGATGAATATATTCCAATTGGTGAAGAAGGCCTGCACTGGGCCAAAAATGACAAGGAAGCCGCAGAGCAATGGCGCAAACGCATCAAGGCCAATGTGCTGAGCCTGAAGCTGGCTGACGAAAGCACTGAAAAGGCTCGGGAAACCCTGCTGCGTCGTTATAAGAACCAGTTGACCCGGCTGCAGCAACAAGATTCAGACGATGTGTTTGAGATGCTGATCAATGCACTCACCCTGCTCTACGATCCCCACACCAGTTATCTGTCACCGCGGACCCTGGAAAACTTCAATATCTCCATGTCGCTGTCGCTGGAAGGTATTGGCGCGGTATTACAGACAGAAGACGAGTACACCAAGGTCGTGCGGTTGATTACCGGTGGCCCGGCCCTCAAACAGGGCGAACTGAAATCTACGGATAAAATCATCGCTGTAGGTCAGGGTGAAGACGGTGAAATGGTGGATGTGGTCGGCTGGCGCCTGGATGAAGTGGTGAAGCTGATACGCGGCCCGCAAAACACCGTGGTACGCCTGCGGGTGATCCCCTCCGAATCTGGCAGCGACAGTGCCCGAAAGGAAATTCGTATTACTCGCGCCAAGGTCAAACTGGAAGAACAGGCGGCTAAAAAAGGCACCATTAACCTGACCAACGGAGAAAAGGTGTACAAAATTGGTGTCATTAACGTCCCGGCTTTCTATATCGATTTTGAAGCCTATCGCCGCCGGGATCCCAATTTTAAAAGCACAACCAAGGACGTGTATAAGCTGCTTAAAGAACTGGAAGAAGAAAATATCGACGGCTTGATCATTGACTTGCGCAACAATGGCGGCGGCTCGTTACAAGAGGCAACCACCCTGACCGATTTGTTTATTGATCAGGGGCCCGTGGTGCAGATTCGTCAAACCAGTCAAACCATTTCCAGAAACTACCGCTCTCGTCATCGCGCTGTTTACCGTGGTCCGCTGGTGGTGCTGACCAACCGTTTAAGCGCCTCGGCCTCAGAAATTTTTGCCGGCGCCATTCAGGATTATCGACGTGGTTTAATAGTGGGTGCCCAGTCTTTCGGTAAAGGCACGGTGCAATCACTGACACCGGTGTATTCCGGTCAGTTAAAAATTACTGAATCTAAGTTCTACCGCGTATCAGGTGACAGCACTCAGCACCGCGGGGTGATTCCGGATATTAAATTCCCGTTCCTGGTGGACAGTGAAGAAGTGGGTGAAAGCTCCTATGACACTGCCCTGCCCTGGGATCAGATACACCCGGTTCCCCATGAAGCCTATTACAATATTGACGCGATCGTGGGCGAAATCGAGCGCAAACATGAGGAACGAGTGACCCGGGATCCGGATTTTGTCTACCTCAACAAGCAACTGGAAACCATTAAGGCGAATAAATCCCGGACCCGCCTGTCGCTGAACGAGCAGGAGCGGTTAAAGCAGCGAGAAGAGCTTGAAAAGAGCTCCCTGGCGATCGAGAATGAGCGTCGCAAGGCCAAGGGGCTCGATGAATTTGCCTCGGCCGATGCCATGGAAGAAGAGCGCGAACACGAGGTTGAAAAAGAAATCGAACAGGCGCAAACCGTTCATGATTTGAATACGGACAATGATGCCCTGTTGTCTGAAGCTGGTTATGTACTGATTGATATGATCAATTTACTGGACAAGCGCTCGCCCGACCAGGTTGCCAATTTCTAACGTTCAGGCTTTTCTACCAGCCCATATTAAAGACCAGCCCAGGCTGGTCTTTTTCTTAGCTAGAACCTCGTTTCAACATGTTGCAGCACCTAAGACCGGAAATCCGTATGAAACTCGTATCCTTTAACATCAACAGTATTCGCCAACGCCTGCACCAGCTGCAGGCGATTATAGATCGTCACAATCCCGATGTGATTGGCTTGCAGGAAACCAAAGTGCAGGATCATGATTTCCCCCGCCAAGAGGTTGAGGCGATGGGCTATGAAGTCGTTTTTCTCGGCCAGAAAACCCACTACGGTGTCGCCCTGCTCTCTAAAAAACCCATGCTGGAAACCCAGCTGGGCTTCCCACACGACGACGATGAGGCTCAAAAACGGTTTGTTGCGGCGGAACTGGAGTCGCCCTTTGGCGGCAAGGTGGCTGTGATCAATGGCTATTTCCCCCAGGGGGAAGCCATTGATCACCCGCTCAAATTTCCGGCTAAACGGGCTTTTTACAACGATTTACAGGCATTTCTGCTTGAGCGCTACAAGCCCGAAGACCAGGTGGTCGTTATGGGCGACCTGAACATCTCTCCGACTGACCGAGATATCGGTATCGGTGAGGATAATCGCAAGCGCTGGCTGCGTTCTGGCAAGTGCAGCTTTCAGCCGGAAGAGCGGGAATGGTATCAACGCTTGAGCAACTGGGGCCTGACCGATACATTCCGTCACTTGAACCCTCAGGAAGATCAGGTGTTCAGCTGGTTTGATTACCGCAGCAAAGGATTTGATCGTGAACCTAAGCGGGGCCTGCGAATTGACTTGATTATGGCGTCCAAGAGTTTGTTGTCACGCTGTGTCGATGCCGGTGTGGATTACACAATACGTGGCATGGAAAAGCCTTCAGATCACGCGCCTATCTGGGCTGAATTTCGTTAAGAGGTTCCGCTCCAAGCCAGCGTAACAACTGGCTTTGTAAGGCATCGTAGCGAACAGGCTTGGTCATATAGTCATCCATGCCGCAGGCCAGACACTGGGATTGATCGCCTTCTGTGGCATGGGCGGTCATGGCAATGATGGGGATGTGTTCATCATTGCCCGCTTCGTCCTCAATCTTACGAATGTTGCGCGTCGCTTCAAACCCATCCATTTCCGGCATCTGGCAGTCCATCAAAATCAGGTCAATGCCGCCCCGCCTTATGGCCTCGAGCGCTTCAAAGCCATTATTGGCCAGTCGAACCCGGTAGCCAAGTTTCTTTAACATGCCTTCGGCAACCATTTGATTCACCCTGTGATCGTCCACCAGCAATATTTGATGATCGCCAGCGCTTTCCTGCTCCGGTTGTTCAAACTTGCCTTGCAGCAGTGGTTTGCCGAGCACATTGTGGGCCAGCAGGTCATGAAACTCCTGTTGAAGTATGGGGCGATAGTGGTAAGAGATGGTGTCGTGCGTATCAATCAGCTGACGCAGGTCGGGATCATTCAAATGGTTGTGGGTCAGCATGTAAATTTGAGGAATGGCCCCCATGTCCTGGCTGAGCAGACGCATCGAAAACTCTATTGCTGACTGGTTGTCCTGCAGCAAATTGATCAATAACAGGTCATAGGAATCACCGTTCGCCTGCAAATCAATGAGGGCTTGACTCGCAGACTCAAAATCACCGACCTGATCCAGCAATAACCCCCACTCCAGCATGGCCTGCCAGTGAAAATCGCCGATGGATAAAGCATCGCAGACTACCAGAACCCGCTTGCCACGCAGGCGGGGATTGCTGTTGACCGAGATGGGTTGTTGGCCGGCAGCGTTGAGGGGTAATCGGAAGCGGAAATAGGTCTCATGTCCGGGTACGCGATCAATATCCAGCGTCCCATCCATGCACTCAGCCAGGCCCTTACAGATGGTGAACCATAAGCCCGTTTGACGGTTGGCAAAGTCGCTATCACTGATGTCTCGAGTGGGGTCTTGCAAGCTACTTTCCGGTAGTCGGTCTATGATGACCATTTCCAGATGACCACCCTGCTCACTCTCACGCTTGAAATCAAAGTCGACGAAAACGTCCCCTTGTTCTGAAAACTGAATGGCGTTGCTGAGCAGGTTTTTAACCACCTGACCGATTCGCTGGACATCTCCATTGGCCCGTAAAGGGACAGAAGGATGCATATCATAATCCAGCTCTACCCCTTGCTGGTGGGCGTTAACGGCCTGATCGTTCAGCCACTGCTCCAGGTATGATCTAAGGTTGAAGACACTGTGATCAAGCACCAGTGTGCGATTGCTGATGCGGGAGAAGTCCACAATGTTGTTAACCAGATCCAGCTGGCGTTCGCCCGCCTTCTGGGCCAGTTTCAACAGTTCTTGTTGATGCTGTTCCAGCTGGCTGTCTGTTAACAAGGCCAGCCCGCCAAGAATGTCATTGAGGGAGGTTCTGAATTCATGCCCCAGGTTGGTGAGAAATTCGGCATTCAGATCCACCGACGCATCGATGTCTCTCTTCTCCATCTCCAACGCGATGGTTTTCTGTTTGAGGGCGTAATTCGCTTCCAGCTTGCCCCAATAGCCATCGCTCAAATTGTTGATCATCTGGTACAGCATGGCGATAAAAATCAACATCATCAGGCTGTACATATAGCCTTCCACCTCCCCCACATACAGCGCAACGCAAGTGGCTGGCAACAGGGTAACCACTAAGTAAATACGGCTGAAACGCTTGAATGGCGAGGTGACGTGAACCGTTGAAGCGAAAAACACAACGGTATAGAACCACAGCAAAGGGGTTTCGTAATGCAGCCCAAGACGCAGAGTAAACACCACCAGAATGACGCTCCACCAGCTGGCGCCGAGCAAAGTGGCAATAAAAAAAAGCGTCCGCCAGCGGCTGGGGCCACGATCATACAGGGCGTCGAAGCGGACCAGAATAAAGCCCCGAACCAGCGTGAAGATAATCAGGCCCAGGGTCAGCACCATGGCGGTGATGGCCGACTCACTGAGCATTTGTCCTGTTGCGAGGCACAGAAGGTAAGTCATCACGTTGAAGATCAGACCCCGACCACTGTACTTGGCCATCCGCGAGTCAGTCTCACGCATGATAGCTCGGTCTTTCTGTACTTTACTGTCGGCGTTAAAGAGGATCACAAGTGGTCCGTACAATGATTGGTCGTGTCTGTATGGCTACTTTGAGATGATTGATTTCTAACAAAAGCCCCCGTCTATAACAGTATAGCGGTAATTGGGCGCCTCGAAATAACCTTAAGATATTTAATTATTTGCTTAATTTTCAGATGGTTATTAAGTTTTGCTAGACTATTTGTTAACAACTTCCACAAGCACGGTTTTTATCAGAAAGCCCAACAGGCCCAAGCCGAGCGCAATAAACAAAATAAAGGTACCAAAGCGCCCGGCCTTGGACTCTTTAGCCAGGTCCCACATGATGAAGGTCATAAAGGCGATGAGTCCCCCTACTCCCAAAATCAAAGACCAATGTTCAAATGTATCGATATCCACTGCATTACCTCTGGCAATGATGAAACAAAAAAGCCGGCAACTGCCGGCTTTTTCATCAATCCATACGGGGATGGATTAGAGACTGCTTTCCAGTTGAGGAACAGCCTCAAACAGGTCAGCGACCAGGCCGTAGTCAGCAACCTGGAAGATTGGGGCTTCTTCGTCTTTGTTGATGGCCACAATCACTTTACTGTCTTTCATGCCTGCCAAGTGCTGGATCGCACCAGAGATACCGACGGCAATGTACAGATCAGGTGCAACGATTTTACCAGTCTGACCAACCTGCATATCGTTGGGAACGAAGCCGGCGTCTACAGCGGCACGAGATGCGCCGACGGCAGCGCCGAGCTTGTCAGCAACTTTGTACAGCAACTCAAAGTTGTCGCCATTCTGCATGCCGCGACCACCGGAGATCACGATGCTGGCAGCGGTCAGCTCTGGACGGTCGCTAACAGCCAGTTCTTCGCCGACAAAGCTGGAAATGCCAGCGTCGGTAGCGGAACCCAGGGCTTCAACAGCTGCTGAACCACCTTCAGCGGCAACGGCGTCAAATGCAGTACCACGTACGGTGATGACCTTAATGGCGTCGGAGCTTTGTACGGTAGCAATCACATTGCCAGCGTAGATTGGGCGCTTGAAGGTATCAGCACTTTCTACGGCCGTGATGTCGGAAATGGCCTGCACATCCAGCAGAGCTGCAGCGCGAGGAGCCATGTTCTTACCGTTGGTGGTGGAAGGCGCCAGAATGTGGGTGTAGTTTTTGCCAATTTCAGCAACCAGCAAGGCAACGTTTTCAGCCAACTGATGGCCGTAAGCCGCGTTGTCGGCAACCAAAACCTTGGCCACACCTTCGACTTTGGCAGCGGCTTCAGCAGCGGCAGCACAGTCGGTGCCAGCAACCAGAACGTCAATATCGCCACCGATGGCCTTGGCCGCAGCAACGGTGTTCAGAGTGGCGCCTTTGAGGCTGGCGTTGTCGTGTTCAGCAATTACTAAGATGCTCATGAGATTACCTTCGCCTCGTTTTTCAGTTTGTCGACCAGTTCGGCTACGTCGGCTACCTTGATACCGGCTTGACGCTCGGCTGGCGGCTCAACTTTCAGCATCTGCACGCGAGGAGCAGCATCAACACCCAGATCCGCTGGTGTAGTGGTATCCAGAGGCTTCTTCTTGGCTTTCATGATGTTTGGCAGAGACGCGTAGCGAGGCTCGTTCAGACGCAGGTCAGTGGTCACGATCGCAGGCAGGTTCAGCTCAACGGTTTGCAGGCCACCGTCGATTTCACGAGTCACTTTGACTTTGCCATCAGCAACTTCGACTTCAGAAGCGAAGGTACCTTGTGGCATGGAAGTCAGTGCGCCCAGCATTTGACCGGTCTGGTTGTTATCGCCATCGATGGACTGCTTGCCCATAATGACCAGATCGGGGCTCTCTTTCTCGACAATGGCTTTCAGGCACTTGGCCACAGCCAGGGGCTCGAGAGCAGTATCGGACTCGACCAGGATACCGCGATCGGCACCCAGAGCCATAGCTGTACGGATTTGCTCCTGAGCTTGCTTGGGGCCCATTGAAACGGCCACGATTTCGGTAGCAACACCCTTCTCTTTCAGGCGAACTGCTTCTTCAACAGCAATTTCACAGAAGGGGTTGATGGACATTTTAGCGTTGGCAATGTCTACGTCGGTGCCGTCGGTTTTTGGACGGACCTTGACGTTGTAATCAACAACGCGTTTAACTGCAACAAGAATCTTCATGGATTTCCCATTCGCTTATCTGTTAAGGATAAAAACCAGTCATCACCACGGCAATACACTAGCGTTTCCATGGCTCGTAAGCCTGACCTGGCCCCTTAAAAAGGCTCTATCGGTCTTTTGAGCGGCGGATATACTGACGGTTTCGCCTTTCAAAATCAATACCTGCAGCTTTTAAGCCGCCGATAACTTAAGAGAATTTCGGGGGTGGTAAGTGTTTTGATGCTGCATTAACAGACCCACCACATTCACTTGTGGAAAGCAGTCTAATGACTCCGCAAGGGGCAAGGAAGAGCCCAAATTGCCATTTTTAGAGGCCAAATGGTAGAAATTGCCATTGGTATCAGGAAGTTAGCTTCTATATAATCCGCCGCAGGAAAATACCATCCGTGATGGGCCTAAGATTAGCCGAGGCCTGAAGATTTGTAAAAAGATTCATGAACAGCCAGGAGAAGAAGACTGTGGAACGTGAATATATGGAATACGATGTCGTCATCGTCGGTGCGGGCCCTTCCGGCTTGGCTGCTGCCTGCCGTATTCGCCAGCTGAACGAAGAAATCAGTGTCTGTGTGGTTGAGAAAGGCTCTGAGGTTGGCGCACATATCCTATCAGGTGCTGTCTTTGAGCCTCGCGCCCTGAATGAACTCTTCCCGGACTGGAAAGAGAAAGGTGCACCACTGAACACCGAAGTGGCTGGTGATGACATCTATGTCCTGAAAAATGCAGAAAAAGCCCAAAAAGTGCCGAACTTCTTTGTGCCCAAGACCATGCACAACGAAGGTAACTACATCATCAGCCTGGGCAACCTGTGCCGCTGGCTGGCCGAGCAGGCCGAAGCTCTGGGGGTAGAGATTTACCCCTGCTTTGCTGCCGCTGAAGTTCTGTACCACGAAGATGGTAGCGTCAAAGGTATTGCCACTGGAGACATGGGTGTTGGTCACGACGGTGAGCAGAAAGACTCCTACATGCCGGGTATGGAGCTGCACGGCAAGTACACTCTGTTTGCCGAAGGTTGCCGCGGCCACCTGGGCAAGCAGCTGATAGAGAAGTTCAAGCTTGATGACGGCAAAGAACCTCAACATTACGGCATCGGCATTAAAGAAATCTGGAAGATCCCTGCTGAACAGCATCAGCAAGGTCTCGTGGTCCATACTGCGGGCTGGCCCCTGGAAGAAAACGGCGCTGCCGGTGGTAGCTTCCTGTACCATATCGAAGACAACCAGGTGGTTTGTGGCCTGATCACTGACCTGTCCTACAGCAACCCGTACCTGAGCCCCTTCGACGAATTTCAGCGTTACAAGCATCACCCGGTGATCAAACAGTATCTTGAGGGCGGTGAGCGCCTGGTGTACGGCGCCCGTGCGATCACCAAAGGTGGTATTCAGTCGCAACCGAAAATGCACTTCCCTGGCGGCCTGTTAATTGGTGACGATGCCGGCACCCTCAACTTCGCCAAAATCAAAGGCAGCCATACCGCCATGAAATCCGGCATGGTCGCGGCTGAGTGCGTGGTTGAAGCCATCAAGGCTGAGCGCGCCAGCGACGATCTGACTGAGTTTGGTGACGCCTACAAAAAATCCTGGGCTTATGAAGAGCTTTGGGCGCAGCGTAACTTTGGTCCTGCACAGCACAAATGGGGCAACATCATTGGTTCCGCCTACGCCTTTATCGATATCAATATCTTTAATGGCAAGCTGCCCTGGACCCTGTCTGACTCTGTAGCGGATTACGCGCAACTGAAGCCCGCTTCCGAGTTCACGCCCATTGACTATCCCAAGCCTGACGGCAAGCTGAGCTTTGACAAATTGTCTTCCGTGTTTTTGTCCAACACCAACCACGAAGAAGATCAGCCTTGTCATTTGACCCTGAAAGACAAGGATGTGCCGATCAATTTCAACCTGCCTACCTATGCCGAACCGGCGCAGCGCTACTGCCCTGCCGGCGTGTACGAAGTGGTTGAAGAGGACAATGGCGATAAGCGCTTCCAGATCAACGCACAGAACTGCGTGCATTGTAAAACCTGTGATATCAAGGACCCGACTCAAAACATCACCTGGGTGGTTCCTGAAGGAGCTGGTGGCCCCAACTACCCCAACATGTAAACTTTCTCAGTATGTACATGTGAATGTACCGGCAATCACTGGTAAATAAAAAAAGGAGGCCAAGGCCTCCTTTTTTTGTCTTTGCTTTTTGTTATTCCATCAAGCCTACGGAGAAGTGACAGCCCGCACTGTCAAACTGCCAGCTTTCCGCGCCCTGCTCGTCTGTGACCGAGTAGCAGAGGTCGACCAGTTGATAGAATGCCGGCCTGCTCAGTAGACCCGGCAGCTGGTTGCGCACCATCACCATCGGCAGCGGAGACGATTCCCACCCGGACTCCATCCAGAAGGGATTGTCAGCACTAATCAACACTTCATTGCCGACGTTGGTTTTTAGAACAATACCTTGGGTTTGATGATCCTGCTCAAGCCGAAGTGAAACGAATAGAAAGGGTGCCACATCCACAGTGATGCGCCACTTCTCAACGGGCGTCAGCAGGAAATACTCATCGCCTTCACGCTTCAGGATGCTGGCAAACATTTTCACCATCCCAGCCCGGGTAATTTCACCGCCCTGGTAAAACCAGCGCCCTTCTCGATCAATGCGCATATCCAGGTCGCCATTGAGCTCTGGGTTCCATTTATCAACGGGAGGCAGCGTATCTTGATAGTCTTTCTGCATCGCTTGCAGGCTTGAAAACAGAGGGGTAGCCGGAAGATCGCTCATCTTAAGCCTCCTGATCTGATGGTTTCACTCCCATGTGCACACCGAGATCCAGAATAAATTTATTAAAGTCAGGCTGATCTGCTACCAGGCTTTGGAAAGAGTGATTATGGTACAGCTCTACGGTTCCGTGGGTTAAAGCCCAGTAAGCCAGATAGTAGTAATGTGGTGGCACATTCTTGATCAGACGCCCTTCCTCAATGCGCTTGGCGATGGATTGGTTGAGCTTTTCCAGGGTTTCCTGCCGCAGTTTCTCCAGCTCGGCCAGCTTTTCAACCTCTTCGCCATTGCTCACCATTTTCTCTTCCAGCCTTTGGAATAAACGTGCGCGAATGGGGTCGGACATGCGCTTGCTGAAGTAAACCCGGGCCGGTGCACTGTAATCCCCATTGTCGGCATCTATGATGGCCTGATCCATATCGTCTTTAAGCTGTCGCTCATAATCAAACAGCAGCCGCACGTAGATTTCAGTCTTGGAAGTAAAGTGCTTATAGATGGTGCCCTTGCCGATATCGACCTTGGCCGCAATCTGCTCAACGGTAACCCGATCAGCACCATGCTCAATCAGCAGTTCCAGCGCGGTATCCAGGATGGCTTGCTCTCGTTGCCGGAATTGCTGAACCTTTTGTTTCGCCTTATCCATTACATCACCTTTACTCAGTTCAGAAAGTCGTTTTTCAAAGGTTTTACTGCTAGAGCGGATCTGCGCACTGTACAGCCTTGAGGAGGTCACAGGGTAATCGATTTTCCAAGCATCGAATAGTGAATATTTTCCAATTTTCGGTCACGATCAGAGGTGGTTGCGCACAGTCAGTCACGGCAGTGATCCTGTGGAGCACCTCATGCACGCGCCAGCCAGCGATTATAGTGTAATTTGAGGGTGCAACCTGTGTGTGCATCCTTAGGCACAATTTTATACATTGGCTGGTAACGATAATATTTGAAATGAGGAATAAAGGATGACGATTCTGCCCTATGTGGGATTGGCGGGATTGCACCCGGCAGAAAATGAACGGGCCACACTGGTGTCGCGCATACTTGAGTGGCCGATGCTGGCTGCGGGATTCTGGATGCTGGGTTTATGGTTTTACAACACTGGTGGCAATATCCCGGAAAAAGCGGGTCATCTGGATGTGGCCCTCTGGCTTATGTTCGTGATGGAGACCTCGCTGTTACTGCTGCTGGTGGATGACAAGCGTCGCTATCTGCGGCGCAACTGGATGAATCTGGTCATCATCATCACCGGCCTCCCCCTGCTGGTGGGAATCGATACCTATACAGGAGCCTTGCGGTTACTGCGCCTGCTCATTTTGGTGAGCCTGTCGATTCACATGGGCAGTTTGTTGATGAACCTGTTATCCCGCAACGAATTGGGCCCCACGGTGATCGGTTCACTGGTGGTGGTTGTTATGGCCGGCTTTATGATCGCAGGTCTTGACCCGGGGATTGAGACGCCCGCGGATGGCATCTGGTGGGCCTGGGTGACCGTTACTACCGTAGGCTATGGCGATCTGGTTCCCAGCAGCAATTTAGGGCGATTTTTTGCCGGCATCCTGATGCTGGTGGGCGTTGCCCTGATATCGTTACTTACTGCCAGTATTGCCGCTTTCGCCATTGAGCAATCCGAGGCTTCAGAGCGTCGGCAGGAGCGACTGAAAACCCGGGAGCTTGAACGCCAACTGCACAAGATCGAGCGCAAACTGGACCTTTTGCTGCAACATGGCGTCGAAAATTCTAGCCGGAAACAGGATTCGCAAGAGGATTGAGGTCGATTTATTGCCATATGTTATAGCATTTAAGAACCATAGCATTATTAAGATATTACGAATCTGTTTAAGAATAGGTTCTGCTTAGCTGGAAGTTTCTCCAGCCTGGTCGATACTTAAATTAACTGGTGACACACATCCCCCAAGTGTTCGTAAACACCGGTTGAGCCGGAAGATGAACTGAAGGCTCTGTTAAAGGTATGCCTTTTAGGACACCTTTAAAATGTTTCACTCCTAATGGTCTTACCCCGATGTCCTCCCCCAGGTATCGGGGTTTTTTTTAGGGATGTTGATTCACCTTCAGGATGTGGCCAACTTCGTGATTGATGTGGCACTGCCAATCGTCCCGGTGCACCATAATCAGTCCTTTGTCTGGCCAGGCACAAGCGACGACATCGTCACCCAGCCTGCAAGCGTCAATGATAAGGTCGCGATCTTCCACTACGATCAGTGTCAGTTGGTATTGGCCTGTGGCCGGCGGTGGGTATTGTTGCTGTGCGTATGAGCAGCTGACAGGAATAGGCGGGTATTCAATAGAGACACTGCTGCAGCTCGATATTCCAGCGCAGCAGACAGAAAATACAGCGAATGTAACCTGTTGCTGGTATCGAGATGGTACAGGCAACATTGGCGCTTTCCCCCTGTCAAGCTGAGACCAGACACACAGGTCTGGACAGCGTCCGTTTCGAACCTGAAAAACAACTGGCAGGTCGCCATAGGGGGAAGTATAGCAGCTGAGACAAATGTGCCAGTTTTTGGCTTATGCACCCTCTCTCACCTGTCGATACCAGTCGGCTGGGTTTATGATCTCCCCTTCATCATCCAGGGCTGGGTAGTCCAGCCCCCTGGCATCGCAAAATTCCCGCACGAGCGGCTGGCACCACTGGAACAACTTGGTCTGGTATTCCTCGTCGGGCAGCCGCCTGCTATCGTACAGGCCTGCCAGCTGCCGTTGCCGCTGCACCTCTGTCAGGATAATGGCACAGGCCACAGACACATTGAATGACTCAACCATGCCCATCATGGGAATTACCACCTCTTGATCCACGTGGGTCAACGCCTCGTCACTCACCCCCTCCTTTTCCGTGCCCATTAATAAAGCCGTCGGACGGGTATAATCCACTTCGCGAAAATCAACTGCCTGGTCTGACAAATGCGCAGCCACAATTTGAAATCCACGGGCCTTGAGTGAGCCAATGGCGGAACTGACCTCGTTGTGCAAGACCGTGTCAACCCATTTATGACTGCCCAGAGCTGTACCGCGAAAGGCTCGGTATCCCTTTTGCGGTTCCACGCAGTGAAATTCTTGAATACCAACGGCATCACAGGTTCTTACGATGGCTGATAGATTTCGCCCCTTGTGCACTTCATCGGTGATGACCGTCAGGTCCGGTTGTCGTCGAGCCAATACGGCTTTAATGGTTTGAAATCTTTCGGGGGTCATAGTGGAGCTCATCAATCGCTGTCAAAATCCGGTAACGAAAAGTAACGTTTTTCAAGTAGGAATTCATTAAAAATTCACACTCAGATTTATCCACTAAAACGGTGGATAAGTTTGTGAGTAAGTAACTAAAAAAACGCTGTTACCCTGTATCCAGCGGCCTCGACTCAATTTGATCACTTTTTAACCTCTCAATAAATGCCTTTAATATTCAATAAGTTAGTGAGTTTGTGGAGTTTTCTGCCGAAAACTTAGAGATCAAAATGTGTTAATTGGGTCAATCAGGGATTATGTGCATAAAACGTTAGTGCGCGTTAACCTCTGAAGTGGCGTAGTCATAAAAACTTCATTAGACAAATATCACCTTGTCATAAAACTATGTAGAAAAAGGTGAAAGTCGATTCACAAAAAAGCCCGGCTAAGCCGGGCGTATAAGGTGGAAAGAAGTGTACAGCGCTGTTTAGTTCGGTAACGTATTACTGCGCTTTGTATTGAATGCGGTAGGCGTGCAGCAATGGCTCGGTGTAACCTGCAGGCTGCTCTTTACCTTTGAACACCAGATCGCAGGCAGCCTTGAATGCAATGCCGTCAAAACCTGGCGCCATGTTGTTGTAGAGAGGATCACCAGCGTTTTGCTCATCCACAACCGCGGCCATGCGTTGAAACGCTTCCATTACCTGCTCTTCAGTACAGATGCCATGCTCCAGCCAGTTGGCCAAATGCTGGGAGGAGATACGCAGTGTTGCGCGATCTTCCATCAAGCCCACGTTGTTGATGTCAGGCACTTTAGAACAGCCAACGCCCTGGTCAATCCAGCGCACAACATAGCCAAGAATACCCTGGGCATTGTTGTCGAGCTCAAATTTAATTTGCTCATCGGTCAGGCTGGCACGATCTTCCAGCAGTGGAATGTGCAGAATATCATCCAGGCTCGCACGGGCACGTGAAGCCAATTCCTGCTGGCGCTCAAACACATTGATCTGATGATAGTGAGTGCTGTGCAAGGTGGCGCCGTTGGGTGAAGGCACCCAAGCGGTATTGGCGCCGGATTTTGGATGACAGATTTTCTGCTCCAGCATGGCTGCCATTTCATCGGGCATGGCCCACATGCCTTTACCAATTTGGGATTTACCCGGCAGGCCGCACTCGATACCGATGTCGACGTTCCAGTCTTCGTAAGCGCCGATCCACGCCTGTTGCTTCATTACAGATTTGGCCACCATGGGGCCAGCGAACATGGAGGTATGAATTTCATCACCGGTCCGATCGAGGAAGCCGGTATTGATAAACACAACGCGTTCCTGGGCAGCGCGGATACACTCTTTCAGGTTGATGGTAGTGCGACGCTCTTCGTCCATGATACCCATTTTCAGGGTGTTTTTCTCCAGACCCAGGGCTTGTTCAACCCGCTCAAACAGTTCAACCGCGAATGCCACCTCTTCCGGTCCGTGCATTTTTGGTTTGACGATGTTGACGCTGCCAGAGCGGCTGTTCTTACGGCTGGTGCTGCCATTCAAGTCGTGCATGGCGGCCAAGACAGTGACCATGGCATCCATGATTCCTTCCGGTACTTCATTGCCGTCTTTGTCGAGGATGGCCGGATTGGTCATCAGGTGGCCCACGTTACGGACGAACAACAGGCTGCGGCCGTGCAGGCTCAGTTCACCACCAGTGGGAGCTTGATAAATGCGATCGGCATTCATGGCGCGAGTGACGGTCTGGCCACCCTTTTCAAACGATTCGGACAGATCGCCTTTCATCAACCCCAGCCAGTTGCTGTAGACCTCAACTTTGTCTTCAGCATCAACGGCAGCGACAGAGTCTTCGCAATCCATGATGGTGGTGACCGCGGCTTCTACCAGTAGATCCTGCACGCCGGCCGCGTCGGTGGCACCAATGCTGCCATTGCGGTCGATCTGGATTTCGATGTGCAGGCCGTTGTTTTTCAGCAACACGGCGCTGGGTGCTTCCGCCGAGCCGTTGAAACCCACAAATTTTTCCGGCTGGGCCAAGCTGGTCTCAGTGCCATTCACCAGGGCGATAACCAGTTGACCATCTCTGACGCTGTACTGTGTGGAGTCGGCGTGTGAACCCTGTACCAGAGGTGCAGCTATGTCCAGGTGGTTGCGGGCGAAGGCGATAACCTTGGCGCCACGCACAGGGTTGTAGCCCTTGCCTTTCTCGGCGCCATCTTCTTCAGAGATGGCATCGGTGCCATAAAGCGCGTCATAGAGACTGCCCCAGCGGGCGTTGGCAGCGTTTAAGGCAAAACGGGCATTTTTGACAGGGACGACCAACTGCGGACCGGCTTGCTCGGCGATTTCCGGGTCAACATTCTGGGTGGTGATTTTAAAGTCAGCACCTTCGGGCAGCAGATAGCCAATGTCTTGCAGGAACGCTTTGTACTCAGCTGCGTTGTGCGCCTGGCCTGCACGCTCTTTATGCCAGCTGTCAATTTGGGTTTGCAGATCATCGCGTTTAGCCAGCAACGCTTTATTCTTAGGCGCTAGATCGTTGAGGATATTTTCAAATTCGGTCCAGAAGTGATCGACATCGACGCCGGTGCCAGGTGCGATTTTTTGTTCGACCAGATTGTAGAGTTCTTCTGCGATCTGAAGACCGCCTTTCTGGATACGTGTTGTCATTTCAATCCGCCTTTTGATCCGGGAGTGACAAGAACATCGCAACGGCCTCTGGTTTGTAGCTTGATCGCGTGTAGCCGATCTAGCGGTGACCGAACCGTTGGATAGTGTGCTGTTGGCCAGGGGAATAAGTGTTTGCCCTGATTCATAGTGGGTTTTGAGCTGATTTAGGCCGCAAAACGTTTCGGAAAGTTTAGCGTAGCGAGGCATAATTTAGCGAATTTATCGTTTTTATTTTCACTATTCATGAAATGTATTTTTATTGTATGGGCGGCCATTTTACGTTTGATCAAGCGTCTCTGCAGTTTCCGAGATGAGGCGCCGCATCCACTGGTGGGCCGGGTTATTTTGCAGCAACGGACTCCAGGCCATTTTTAGCTCCAGCGGAGGGATATCAAACGGCGGCGGCATGATGCTGACGCGGTTATTGGATAGCTGCAAGCGCGCCAATTTCGATGGTACGGTAACGATCAGGTCTTTTTGTTCCGCCAGTAATACCGCTGCCTGGTAGTGACGGGTGAACACAGTGATCTGTCGCTTTTTGCCCAGGGACTTTAATACCTCGTCAACCCAACCCAGTCGTTGTACATCGGAAGGGTTAACGCCAACGCCGATACCCATACCGGTTTTACTCACCCACACATGCTGAGCTTCCAGGTAGCTGTCGAGATTAAATGAGGCCAATACCGGGTTATCTTTGCTCAAAATACAGCTAAAGCTATCCAGCCATAAAGTCTTTTGATGGAACGATGATGGCATAGTGTCGAAGCGATTGATCACCATATCCACCCTGCCTTGCTCCACATCAAGGAAGCTGACATCGCTCGGCGTCATAATATCCAACGCCACTTCGGGAGCCAGGGTTCTCAGGCGACGCAGTAAAGCCGGTATTAATGTGCACTCGGCATAATCGCTAGCCATAATGCGGAACACTCGACGACTCTCCAATGCGTTAAACTCCGTTCGTGGCTGCACTGTTTTTTCGAGGTCAACGAGAATGCTACGAATTTGCGGTTCCAGTTCTTTTGCGCGTTCCGTGGGTGTCATGCCCTCACTGGTTCGAATCAACAGGGGGTCGTCAAACAAATCCCGCAGTCTTTTAAGGCCATTGCTCATGGCCGGTTGACTGATGCCGAGCTGGTTGGCGGCCTTGGTGACATTGCGTTCACGCAGCAACACATCCAGATAGACCAGCAAATTCAAGTCAATTCGAGCAATATTCATTTAGGAAATACCGAATATAGAAACTATAAATTAGTTAAATTCTGCCAGAGTCTCTAAACTTTGTCAGGTAACAATTTCACCCACACCGTTGTTAAGTAAAGGATCGATCATGTCTACTTACACTCAGGACATCGAAGCCGTTGCAGGTCTGAAGGCAGCCGCTGGCAGCCCTTGGGATGCTATCAACCCAGAGTCCGCTGCTCGCATGCGCGCTCAGAACAAATTCAAAACTGGCCTGGACATCGCTAAGTACACCGCTGGCATCATGCGTCGTGACATGGCTGAGTTCGATAAAGACAAAACCAAGTACACCCAGTCTCTGGGCTGCTGGCACGGTTTTGTGGGTCAGCAAAAGCTGATCTCTATCAAGAAGCACTTCGGTTCTACTGAGCGTAAGTACCTGTACCTGTCCGGCTGGATGGTTGCTGCTCTGCGTTCTGATTTTGGTCCTCTGCCTGACCAGTCCATGCACGAGAAAACTGCTGTTGCTGGCCTGGTTGAAGAGCTGTACACCTTCCTGCGCCAGGCTGACGCGCGTGAGCTGGGTGGTCTGTTCCGTGAGCTGGACGCTGCTCGTGAAGCTGGCGATGCGGCTAAAGAAGCTGAAATCCAGTCCAAGATCGACAATCACGAAACTCACGTTGTGCCTATTATTGCTGACATCGACGCTGGTTTCGGTAACGCTGAAGCCACTTACCTGATGGCCAAGCAAATGATTGAAGCCGGTGCTTGCTGCCTGCAAATCGAAAACCAGGTTGCTGACGAGAAGCAATGTGGCCACCAGGACGGTAAAGTAACTGTTCCTCACGCTGACTTCCACGCCAAGCTGCGCGCACTGCGTTACGCCTTCCTGGAGCTGGGTGTTGACGACGGTCTGATCGTTGCCCGTACCGACTCTGAAGGTGCTGGCCTGACCAAAGAAATCGCTGTTGTTCGCGAAAAAGGCGATCAGGGCGACGTTTACAACTCTTACCTGGATTGCGAAGAAGTTGCACCAGAAGACACTGCTGAAGGCGATGTCCTGATCAGCCGCGACGGCAAGCTGGTTCGTCCTAAGCGCCTGCCTTCCGGTCTGTACCAGTTCCGTCAAGGCACTGGCCACGAGCGTTGCGTCTTCGACTGTATCGAAGCCATCAACGCTGGCGCTGACCTGCTGTGGATCGAAACTGCTGTTCCAACTGTCCACGAAATCAAGGACATGATGGATGAAGTTCGCAAAGTTCACCCAGATGCGAAGCTGGTGTACAACAACTCACCTTCTTTCAACTGGACTCTGAGCTTCCGTCAGCAAACTTACGATGCGTGGGCTGCTGAAGGTAAAGACGTATCCGCTTACGACCGTGACCGTTTGATGTCTGCAGACTATGACGACTCTGAGCTGGCTGCTGCCGCTGACGAGCGCGTCAAGACCTTCCAGGCTGACTGTTCACGTGAAGCGAACGTCTTCCACCACCTGATCACTCTGCCGACTTACCACACCACTGCCCTGTCTGTTGACAACCTGGCGAAAGAGTACTTCGGTGAAGCGGGTATGTTGGGCTACGTTGCTGGTGTTCAGCGTAAAGAAATCCGTCAAGGTATTGCGTGCGTTAAGCACCAAAACATGGCTGGTTCTGACATCGGTGATGACCATAAAGAATACTACGCTGGTGAGCTCGCTCTGAAAGCCGGCGGCGCGAAAAACACTTCTAACCAGTTCAACAACATCTAATAATTGTTGCTGACACGCTAAAGTGTTTGAAAAAGGCGGCCTCGGCCGCCTTTTTTGTTAGAATTGCAAAGTTTTTTCCAGATTTTTCGAGGGCCGTCATGAGCACTATTCCTTCTTATTTACAGGATGCTAAGCAAGTATTAACGCCTGAGGGGTTCCAACCCGGTGATGTCTGGTATCACGGTACTTCTTCTGCCCTGTTGCCCTCCATTCTTGAGCAAGGTCTGAAACGCTCCGGCGACAAAGCCATGAAGCAGGCAGCCAAGCAAACCATGGCCACTATTGGCAACAGTTACACTGAGTCCATCGAGCCCGTGTTTCTGACTCAAAGCCGGCAAGTGGCCTACTATTGGGCAGAGCAAACCGTTCGCAATCGCAGTGTGCGTTTCGAGGGCGAAGAAACACCGGTGGTTGTCGCCGTTACATTACCTGAGTCGTTGCGGGACGGTGTAAAACCCGATGTGGGAGCTGCCAGCTTGTTGATGGTGAAAGAAGGTGAGCACTACCTGGCATTTATTGCGGGTCTTTATGAGGCTGCCGACCTGCCAGCGCCATCCATTGATCTGATGAAGGCGGATCGTCTGGAGTACCTTAACAAACTGGCGATGGCTTATTACAACAAGGATATTGCCGCCGAGTGCGTACAGCAAGTGACGGGCTAAGGCAATGATGAGCTCAAGGCTCTACTCCATAGGCTATGCCACCAAGCCCATTCCAACATTTATCGAACAGTTAAACCGCTACCACATCAATGTGGTAGCGGATATTCGTTCCGTTCCCTTCAGCAAGACCTTTCACGATTACCACCAGGGCGCTATTCAAGGGCATTTGGTCAGGGCTGGAATTCGTTACGTGTACCTGGGGGAGGAGCTTGGCCCCCGCTCCAAAGAGCCCCATCACTACGATGCCTGTGGCCAGGTTCAATTTGATCGGCTGCGACATTCCAGCCTCTACAAACAAGGCGTGGAGCGACTGAAAACCGGCATACAACGGGACTATACCATCGCCCTGATGTGCGCTGAGAAAGATCCGGCTAACTGCCACCGCAGCTTGCTGATTGGTTATGACCTGCAAAGGACATTGGGCATGACGTTATGGCATATAACGCATAACGGCGAACTGGAAGATCAGACGGCCCTTGAGCAGCGGCTGTCTCACATGCATCAACTGGATGAGGATCTTTTCTTGAGCGCCGAGGAGGCGCAGGAAAAAGCTTACCAGCAGCAGCTTAAGAAAACCTCTTATCGTCGACCAGCAGACTGAATATGGCTAGCAGCCAGAGGCGTAAAGTTACCCTCTTCGACACGGAGGGTAACTTTTTGACGTGTATATTCAGCCTCAAGCCAGGCTTTTACTGACCACCTCATACACATCTTTGGACAGGTGTTCTTCCGCCAAAATATGTTTCAGGGCCGTCTGCATCAACTGCTGACGAGCTGAGTCGTAACGCTTCCATTTCGTCAACGGGCTTAACAGGCGAGAGGCAATTTGCGGGTTCAGTTTGTTAAGCACCAGAATCTGCTCGGCCAAAAAGTCATAGCCGCTGCCGTCTGCGCTGTGAAAATTGATGGCGTTATTACTAAAAGCACCGATCAATGAGCGCACCTTGTTGGGGTTTTTGACATCAAACGCCTCATGCTCCATCAACGCTTTAACCCGCTCCAGACCACCAGGTAACTGACAACCCGCCTGGGCCGTTAACCATTGATTAACCACCAGCGTTTCTTCTGACCACTTCTGATAAAAGTCGACCAGCACTTGTGCCCTCAAACTTTCCGCTGCCACCGCTTCACAATTAATGATCGTGGTCAGTGCTGCCAGTTCGTCGGTCATATTGGTGGCGGAATCCAGTTGTGCCTTTGCCAGCTGCAGGTGTTCGTTCTTGCCGGTTTGCACCAGATACGCCAGAGCGACGTTTTTCAGGCTGCGCTTGGCCATATCTTCGGCGGCGGCGGAGAAAGGGCCTGTGAGCAAATTGCGCTCATAGGCGGCCATGAAATCATTCTCCAGCTCCTGAGCCAGGGTTTCGCGGACAACCTGACGAGCAGCGTGAATAGCCTCCACATTGATTTCAATTGCGATTTCACTGAGATAGGCCTCCGTGGGCAGCTGCAGCATCAGTGCTACCATGGCAGGATCGAGAGACGTGTCGGCGAGTACAGCGCGGTATGCTTCCACCAGCATCGGGTCTACCTGGTAAGACTGCTTGTTGCGGAAGGCAGCAATGTTGTCCTGAATCACTTCCACCGCCAGTTTCTGCGATGCGTCCCAGCGGCTGAAGCCGTCACTGTCACGGCTCATAATGGCCTGTAACTGGCTGCGACTGTAGGGATAATGCAGTTTGACCGGCGCCGAGAAACCTCGCAGCAACACCGGCGTGGGTTTTTCAGGCAGACCTTCAAAAACAAAGGTTTGCTCAGCCTCAGTCAGTTCCAGCACTGTGTGGGTATTGTCCGCCGTATCTGGGTCAGGCTCCTTGCCTGCCTGTTTAATGGCCAGGTTACCGGCATCCCCCAGTAGTCCCAGGGCGATAGGAATATGGAGTGGCAACTTGTCGACGGACTTGGCTTCCGGGGTGTCCGGGGTAGATTGGCTGATGGTCAGCTGGTAAGTGCCCTGCTCTGCATCATAAGAATCTTTGGCAGTCAGGCGTGGAGTCCCCGCCTGACTGTACCAGCGGGTGAACTGACTCAGGTCTCGTCCGGAAGCATCTTCCATGGCTGTGACAAAGTTTTCAATGGTTGCCGCCTCACCATCGTGTCGCTCAAAGTAGAGATCGCTGCCTTTGCGGAACAGTTGCGGACCCAGCAAGGTGTGGATCATGCGGACAACTTCGGCACCTTTTTCATACACGGTCAGGGTGTAGAAATTGGAGATTTCGATAAACGATGGCGGCCGTACCGGGTGGGCCATGGGGCCGTTGTCTTCAGCAAACTGCAGCGTCCGCAGCAGACTGACATCCTCTACTCGCTTGACCGTGCGGGAATTCATGTCGGCGGAAAACTCGGCATCACGGAAGACGGTAAAGCCCTCTTTCAGACTCAGCTGGAACCAGTCACGACAGGTTACACGGTTGCCCGACCAGTTGTGGAAGTATTCGTGAGCAACGATGGCCTCGACACGCTGGAAGGTGGCATCGGTGGTGGTTTCGGGTTTGGCCAGCACACAGGATGTGTTGAAAATATTGAGGCCTTTGTTTTCCATCGCCCCCATGTTGAAGTCGTCCACCGCCACGATCATAAAGATATCCAGGTCATATTCACGGCCATAAACTTCTTCGTCCCAGCGCATGGATTTTTTCAGCGAGGTCATGGCGTGCTCGCACTTGTCGAGATCTTTGCTTTCCACAAAGATTTTCAAGTCAACCTGGCGACCGCTCATGGTGGTGAAGGTGTCTTCGACACAAGCAAGATCACCCGCCACCAGGGCAAACAGGTAGGCTGGTTTTTTAAATGGATCGTGCCAGCTGGCAAAGTGCAGACCATTGTCACGGGTGCCGCTGTCGATGAGGTTGCCATTGGACAGCAGCACCGGGAAAGTATCCTGACTGGCTTCAATGGTGGTGGTGAACTCACTCATGACATCGGGCCGGTCCAGGTAGTAGGTGATCTTCCGGAAACCCTCGGCTTCACATTGGGTACAATACATGGTGCGGGATTTGTACAGGCCTTCCAGACTGGTGTTGGCTTCCGGGTTGATATTGACCTCAGTCTCAAGCACAAACTGGTCGGGTACGCTGGTGACAATCAGCTCTTCTGTCGTGAGCTGGTATTGAGGCGGGGTTAAGGCAACGCCATCTATCGCAACCCTGCGGAGTTCCAGCTCCTGCCCATGCAGACGCAGGGGCGCATCAGGGGTGTTGGCCTCTGGATTGCGACGAATCGCCAGTTTGGAGCGAACCTGCGTGGTCTGTGGGTCCAGCTGGAAAACCAGTTCGGTTTTGTCGATCAGGAAATCTGGCTTTTTGTAATCTTTCAGGTAAATGCTTTTGGGTTGTGCGTCTTTCATAAAAACCTCAAGAGTTGCGGTGCTGTCTAATCTTGCGTGAACAGCTCTTTAAGTTTGTGAATACAGTTCTACGTGGTAGGCGCCGAACTTACGGATGTTGATTACGCCGCTATCGAGAATCAGGTACTGACCCTTTATGCCCTGTAATACCCCGCTCACTTCCGGGGTTTTGTCCAAATTATGAGTGGCCACTTTGTGGGGATAGGTCTCTACAGGGTAGTCGAATTCATATTGCTCGCCGTCGTCAATAACCTGGATGGCTTGTACTCCGAAGCGTTTTTGCAAAGCGACGATATCGTTCCAGGCGTTGTCCAGCAACTGGTCGCGGATGCCGGCCAGGTCGAGGTATTCCACTTCCCCCTTCAGCATTTTTCGCCAGTTGGTTTTGTCCGCAACCTGTTGTCGCAGAATGTCCTCCACCAGGCCTGACTGCTGGCGGGTGGCGACTCTCAGAATCGGCAAAGCCTGAATGGCGCCCTGGTCCATCCAGCGGGTGGGCACCTGGGATAGACGCGTGATACCCACCTTAATCCCGGAGGAGTTGGCCAGATAAACTATGTGGTCGGTCATACAGAAGGTTTCGCCCCACTCCGGTTCGCGGCAGGTGCCGGCGTCGTAGTGACATTTCTCGGGGCTCATAATGCAGCTGTCACACTGAGCCAGGGATTTGAAACATGGGTAACAGTAGCCCTGGTTAAAACTCTTTTTGGTTTTACGGCCGCAGTGGTGACAGTGAATTTCGCCCTGATAACGAATGGTCAATTGCCGTCCAAGCAAGGGGTTCAGGTCGACAAGAGTGTCATCCAGAGGTATCTGGTACTGGATAGGTTGGGCATGCTCGGTTTTCATTTTGGCCAGGTGTCCACTGGCCAACAGCGTCAAACTCATGGGGTATTACTCTTTGGGTTACTGCCACTTTAATGGTTTGTCTTCGGCTTCGGCTACCTCACCGTCACCACCGCAATGGCTGTGAGGCTTCGGGGGCACATAGCCGGTGCGCTCTTCGGCAGGCAGATTCGTTAATTCATAGGCGATTACGGCCTGCATGCAGTGTTCTTTTTGATCTTGTGATAACACTCTGCCATCGGGCCACTTACCCAGTTCGACGGCTCTTTTCAGGTTTTCATACACCTCGGGAGTGATGGCATTTAGGATTTCGTCAAAATTCATGGCAAAGTCTCGGTTGAACGCAGGCAGCAGGTGCCTGCTTTATGAAAATTAGCGCGCCGCTCTTATCGCCAGCTGGTTTGATCTGGCCAGCACAAACGCCAGCAGCATACCGGCAACCAGGCCGCCAAAATGGGCGGCATTGGCGATGCTGCCGTCAATAAAAAAGTCAATGGCCCCTGTCATGCCCAAGGCCAGCCAGATAAGCATGAAACCGACTATCCCCGGGGGTAGAGCCAGAGTCGGGTGGGGTTTGAATTTGCAGTAAATCCACAAAAAACCTAACAGGCCGTACAACACCCCTGACAGGCCGCCAAACAAGCTCGGACCATTCCAGGCGTATTGTGCGGTATTGCTTAACACCCCAATAACGACGATTAGAGCCAGCAATACCCCACTGCCGAAGGCGTGCTCAATACGCCGGCCAAATTCCCAGATCCACAAGCCATTAAACAAAATGTGAAACAAGCCAAAATGGAGAAATATGGGCGTTAACAGTCGCCAGTATTCGCCGTGGCTAAAACCTGCGCCGGCAACAGACAATTCGAGCTGGTGGCCAATGACCCGGACAGGCTGAAAAGTAAGTTGGCTGACCCACATCAACTGGTGGTCATAGTGGATTAACATCGCCCCGATGACTCCCAAGACCAGCGTCAGTAGTGTCACAGGATAAGCTCTGCCTAGGTTGTGGAATTGGAACAATTTCCTCCAAAAAAAGTGGCGCCCGGCAGATTGAACATGCATGTCTAGCTCCGATTCCGGTTGGGTCAGCTTGCTGATTACGGTCTCCATGCCCTGATGACGAATGATCTGTTGTAGCTCATAGGCCTGCTGCTTATCCGTCAGCCAAAGGCACTGCCCGGCCGACTCTTCGGTTACCCGGCATGCCACACCCTGTTGTTTCAGACTTTTCAGCAGCGGCCCCAGATTCAGGGAAAGTGGAAAATGGTCGACCTTATACCAGTTCATAGCAGTTGCTCGTTGCGTTTAACATATACCCACTGAAAGTGGTCTTCCTTAAGCCGGGGCTCTCCATCAAACCGGTAAGCGGTCAGGCGACCAAAGTTCACGGCACTGTAATCCAGACAGGCCACATTGTGCTGAAGCGGTTTGGGACGGCCTGTTAACCAGTAATGGCCAAAGAACACCGGCACGGCGTTGACGTCATACTGGAGCAGACGTTCCTTGTGCTGCTGTTTAATCGGGTGCTCGGCTAAATCATAGGGTAATGGATCCGGTTGAAACACCACATCACCATAGGTCTTCGGGCTTTCCTCCCAGAATTTAGTCCGAAAAAAACGGCGGATAAACCCATCTTGACCGTGCAGTTGCATACCGTCAGGCAGGGGCATGCTCGTGCCGCGGGTCAGGCGATCAACGATGCGGCTTTCAAGGCTGCCTTTTTGCTGGGATGCCTCGATGAATTCACGGGTAATGCCCTCTTCCGGATACCGTTGCCGATAGGCTGAAATCAGATCTTCATCCCAGCAGGCGTGTACAGCACGAAACACGGGTGTATCAATAAACAGGGGCAAGCGTGCGAACCAGTCGGTATAAAGCTGCCAGAGTTCCGGAGATGCCGAAAACTGACGCAGGGTTTCCCGCATCAATGTCTGCAAGCGTTGCGGCAGCTGGTGAGGTCGGCCCCGCAACAGTTCCAGGATCTGCTGTTGAAAGCGAACGGCGTTGTACTCGTGATTACCCAGCACCACCAGGGCTTTGCCGTGTTGGTGCATGCTGTGCACCAATTCCAGTGTTTCACGAATGCCCGGTCCTCGATCGATCAGATCACCGACAAACACGGCGATACGTTCAGAGTGCTGATAGATGCCGTCAACCGACTGGTAGCCTAATCTTGACAACAACTTAATCAGTGCATCGTAGCACCCATGCACGTCACCAATAACATCGATTCCCGTATGATGGCCTGAAGCCACTTCCAAAGCAGGATGACTGAACATATTCGAGCTGTACGACCTCTCAATAGTCCCCGTTGGTTTAATTGCCCAAATGACTGCCCCACCCCAGCTTGGTGCGGCAGGTTTCGTAGAAATTATGATTCAACGGATGAATAAGATGCAGCTTGTGAGGCTTTTTGTGGACATGAATTTCATCACCGGGATTGGTAACTACATGGTTCTGGCCATCACAGGTAACGTGAGGATAAGCGGTGTTGTCTTCGCCAACCACAATTTTGATTTCGCTGTTGCCATCCACCACAATAGGTCGGCTGCTTAAGGTGTGGGGATTCATTGGCACTATCACGATGGCATCTAGCTTGGGGTGCATGATCGGGCCGCCGCCACTCAAGGCATAAGCAGTAGAACCTGTTGGCGTTGAAATAATCAGTCCATCAGAGCGCTGGCTGTAGACAAACTGTCCATCGATATAGAGCTCAAATTCAATCATCCGGATCAATCGCCCGGGATGGATCACCACGTCATTCAGCGCATCCCCGCCACCAATCAAGGCCCCGCCCCGCAGTACGGAGGCATCCAGCAGAAAGCGTGTTTCCATCATGTATTTCCCGGCCAGTACATCTTCGACCCGGGTTTCAATCTCGTCGGGTGAAATGTCGGTCAGGAAACCCAGCCGGCCGCGGTTTACGCCCAGCAGGGGTACCCGGTATTTGGCCAGCGCCCGGGCGGCTCCAAGCAGGCTGCCATCGCCGCCCACCACAATGGCCAGATCACAGGTTTTACCCAGGGTCTCGTTGTCGGACTCTTCCAGTTGATGCCCGGGCAATCCGCTGGCGGTGTCCTTTTCCAGGACAATATCCAGCCCGCGATCCTGCAGGAAGCGAATCAGTCGTTTGAGCGTGTGCAGGGCCATATCACTGCCAGGACGCCCGACCAGGCCAATTCGATTAAATTCCGACATATACGAGCTCTTTGAAGGGAAAGTTCGCTATTATAACGGTTTACAATGACGCCGTCAGGGAGACTCTGTTGATGCAGCCGCCCAATCTCGTCAATCAGGACGCTCTACCGTGGTCCGGTTTTGAGCATACTTGTGTGCGTGATCTGGCCTGGTGTCTGTTCAGCCCCTCACTGATCGCCCCCAGTTTCAGCCGCTATGCGCCAGATGCCCGCCCAGCTCCTGCTGACGCCATCGCAACTCTGTCCCGTCTCGACCGCAACCCAACCAGCCTGCAAGAGTGGATGGCCACCTGTGCAAGTCGCCGCCTGGGCTTTCGGTTTGAGCATTTCTGGCACTTCTGGTGGTCACAGCGGCAGACAGAATGTGACGAGTGCCTCTACAATTTCCAGCTTAATCTGGGGGGGAAGACGGCGGGCGAGCTGGATGCCATCAGCTGGTATCCGCAGCGTCGGACCGTTGTGCATACCGAGCTGGCAGTGAAGTTCTACCTGGGCATCGACAGTGCCCAGTTACCCCCCGAGCGACGCTCGACAGACAGGTTGAGTTGGGTGGGCCCTGGTATTCAGGACCGCCTGGACCTGAAATGGCAACAGCTGGAACAGCGACAGCTGACCCGCTTGCGGGATTCGGCTGCCCAGCAGCTGCTGCCCTCGCACTGGCACTGGGAGCGCCTGCAGACCCAGGCGATTGTCCGCGGTCGCCTGTACTTTCCGCTGCACTACCTGCTGGATAACCGGTTGGGCGACTGGAGCCTGCTGGCTCCGGACTACCTCAACCCGAATCACCTGTCTGGCTACTGGCTGTCTCTGCGCCAGCTGGCCGAGCTCGACCTTCAGGCATGCCTGAGCACAGGGGTTCCAGGCGGTAAACGGCCGTTGGCGTGGGTCATTTTGGAGCGAGACCAGTGGTTTGCATCGCTCAGGGTCAGTCGCGAGCTTTTTAGCCAAACCCCTTCGAAGCTCCTGGCAAATCAGGAACAACTGCTTGTCCAGCTCAGCGCACATTTCAAACACTACCGGCAACCGCTGCAGTTTGCCCTGCTGGAGTTCTGTGAGACTCATTGGTGTGAGCGTATCCGATGTTTTGTGGTGCCGGATCACTGGCCTGGCAGCACCGTGCCCTGACGCAGGATAAAGTCTTCTTGGGTCCAGTGCGCACTGTCCAGCTCGGGCATGAGGGTTTCCAGTCCTTCTTCCAGGGCAACGACGTTATAGCCCAGTTGCTGGAGAAAATAACAGGCGGTTCGCGCCCTCACCCCGGTATTGCAGCAGGTTACATAGGCCTGCCTGTCCGACAGCAGGCGGTGCTTTAGGTGAATCAGATGCAGCGGAAGATTGACCGCTTCTTGAAGGTGCTCCTGGCTGTATTCTGGTTCTGTGCGGACATCCAGCAATATCCTTGGGGTTTTCTGGACTTGCTCGAAATCAATACGCTCTACTGGCAGCTCCTTCAGTAACGGTAAAAAGTCATCTTTACTGAGAACCAGCAAGACGCCATCCCGCTTCATAGTGACATGGGCGTTGCGAACCGTGGATTTAATTAACGCGTCCTCACCGAAACAACGCCCCTCGGCAATATCCGCAACATGAACAATGTTACCGTCGAGCAACGTGCGACTGACCTCAGCCTCGCCTTCCTTGATGAAATAACAACAGTCCCCTGTCTCTCCCTGGCGAATAATCGTCTCGCCGGCATTAACCACTCGGGTGGTTAACTGCTGAAGAATCTTACCGACATTGGTCGGCGGTACTTTTAAAAATAAATTGGAATGTAACACCGTATCCAGCCACACTGCGTCTTCATCCCGTTCCCGCTGGGAGGCAAGATCGACAAACAAATGCTCCGCAGCCTGACTCCAGCACAGCAACTGCTCTAAGCGCTCGCGATGGACTTTCAACAGGGTAATGTCACTGGCGGCTACAGCTGTGCAGCTGCGAGGCTGCTGCGGGTCAATCGGGGAAAAGCTGCCCCGCCCCTGCACGCAAGTGGTATCCCCGACAGCGTTGACTAGTTTGATGTCACCACTCAACAGGTAATAGTGAAATCGGTCAAACTGGCCACTTTCAAACAAGGTGTCGCCCGTAAACCGGTAGACTACCTGGCTATATTCCGGGTTGTTTAACAGTTCCTGGCGATGGGCGTCCATCAACTGCCGCAATGGTATTAACGGTGTTAAGAATTCCGGGCCAATGGCATTTGCTACAGTCATCGGGAAAGCTTCCTCCCTTTTTCCCAAAAGGCTGTTAACTTTGAGGGGGTGTCAGGTCCGGATATCCCCTTCTACCCTGCAGCCCCCCAGTGTGTATGACCACCAGTTTATGTCCGGTGGGCCAGTATCCCCGGCCTGCAAGTCCGGCTAGCTGATACAACAGTTTGGCGGTGTACACAGGTTCCAGCAATATGCCGGTATGTGTTTCAAACTCGCCAATAAAATCGAACAACTCCGCCGTAGTTCGGGCAAAGCCGCCAAAAAACGAATCGTCAATAATATCCCATCTGGCCGGGATCTCAATATCAATCTGCTGTTCGACCGATTGCCTGTAGGACGTCAGTTGATCACCCAGCTTTAGCGCCGACACGCCTAGAAATTGTTCGCCGGGGCGACTGGCAGTGAGCATTCCTGCCAGAGTGGTACCTGTCCCACAGGCCAGGCAGACTGTCGCTTGGGCAAGATTTACCTGTTGACGCAGGCTGTTCATCATGGCCCCGCAACCCGCCAGGCCGGGAGCATCCCCACCACCTTCCGGCACCACATAGATGTCAAACAGAGGCTGTCCAAGACTTGTCTCCAGGCTCGCAGGCAGCTCGGTCGAGGATAAAGCCAACGCTTTGTACTCGTCATATTCCCGGCGGCTGAGAAACACCAGCTTCATGCCTTGACGCTCACAATCCGAGAGCGTGGCGGATAATTGTTGCGGGCGATGGCCACGAATTAATCCAATGCTGGACCACTGCAGGGCCGCAGCAGCATAGGACAAAGCGTGCAGGTGATTGGAATAATAGCCGCCGAAACTCAGTAGGCATCTTGCTGAGGCAGTCCTGGCCGCCTGTAAATGACCGTGCAATTTGTAGAGCTTGTTGCCGGAAAGCTGTGGATGCAACAAGTCTTCCCGCTTGATGAGCAGCTCAATCCCGTGAGAGGTAATGGGCGCAAAGGTGACCGATTGCAGAGGCTGCTGTTTGGCCCACTGTTGAGGTTCGAGGGATAACAAACGAGCGAGCGATGAGGTCTCGACCAGTGGCTGGTTCAGCATTCAGAAGAAGCCCGTGCCTCGCTGGAGGCCAGCATCCGGGAAATACCATGTTCTTCACAGCGATCGCTTTCACCGGGTAAAAACTCGGTTGGACGGTCCACCCGCTCTACCGACCGGCCGCAAGTTTGCTGGCCTGTGCCTGCTGCCGTTAGTGACTCGTGGGTACAGCGAGGTAACTGGTAATGCCGGCGCCACTGATCGAAAAGCGGTTTTTCAACACCGCAACGCTGGGCCGTGTAACCATCCACATCGTCAATAAACTTGGCCACATCGATCAGGGGTATTGTCATATGGCCCGCACCGGGCTGGAAAGTAACGAAGCTGATTCCGCTCTTGTGCATTTCTTCCAGCAAATGGTTACCGCCGCTGGCGAGCAACTCCTGTTTTTCTGTGTGCAAGCGGTCAATTTCTTCTTGCAGGTTGGCAATCTGCGACTCGCGATACATTAATTCAATATCGCGTATTTGCAATTGATCCTGCAGGCTGTTGCTTATCGCTTCCAGTTCAGCAGTTTTTTCTGCCTCCAGCTTGGCCTGCATGCTGGTTAGGGCGGCGGCATCGAGATGCTTCAAGGAACTCAACTTGTGCTCAAAGTATTCCCTTAGTCCATGAATTTTCCGCTCCTGGCTTTCTATCGTCTGCGCCTGCTCAAACATGCCGATGCGGGTGTTATCCAGCTCGGCATTCAGCAGGCTAATTTGCTGGAGGTATTGCTGGGCCTGAGCCAGATGCGCAGCTTGTTCCTGTTGCAGCTGCTGGCGATGCTGCTCCTGCAGGGTGGCAACCCGCAGTCGCTGCTCTTTGATGGCTTGCGCCAGCTTTTTTCGCCAGCGCTCATCATTTCCGCCCGGTTCTGACAGGGCGTCAACCTGTGTCTGTGTCTCAGACGGCTTGTGCAGCTGCAGCCGCAAGCGATTACGCTTCAGGGCTTTCTTAATGATGGCAAGATGATTGGTTTCTGCTGTCAGTTGAGGATCCCAAAGCTGTTCCTGATGCCAGGCTATAGGGCACTGGCTTCGACATGCCAGTCTGATGGGACCTGCGCCGAGGTTGGGGCCATCTGCCCCTGTGTCGGCCAGCTGTTGCAGTGGCACATTCCAGCGTTTGTCGGGATACCCCTGCCGATCAAAGTCTATGGTGAAAAACACGGCTGCCAGGGCCCGGTAGCCGTGAGTAATCCGCAAGTAGACGGCGGTGACCTGTTGGCTCGCCTGTTCAGGCAGGGGCACAAAACCATCGAGCACGGCTTCGAATTCGGAATAAAGGAGTTCTCGAGTCAGGGTTTTGCCGTCAAAAACAAACACCGCTTCAGCTTCGATGGGGGGCTGCTTCATAGGGAAACTGTCAATCCTGGGCTGGATGCTGTATTGGGTCAGTCACAATTATCGTTGTATGTCAGGTGATCATCTGTGAACCTGTCAGCAAAAGACACGACGTTTTTCGCGACAGGAAGCATTCGCCACACAATAGGCAGAAATCCCGTGACAGGCAAGCCAAACCTGCGGTGGGGTTTGATACTCAGATTAAGTAAGGGGGGAGTGTCTGGGGTTGTGGGGTGAGGGATTGGGACAGTGTATCCTGTCATTCAAAGGCCGGGGAAAAGTCCCCAGACCTTATCGTTAGCACAGATTAAACATCGCAATAGTCTTCTGACCCGAAGTCGTCATCGAACTCTTCGAAGGCGTCCTCCAGAAGCTCTTCCAGATAGTCTTGCATAAGCAGCTCCATAGCCTTGTGCGTTTAGGTAATCGACCTCGTGTTCAAGGTCTTAATAAATAAAGATAGGTAACCTAAATGACATTTCAATGAAACAGCTAGACCAATCGGTTATAAAAAGTGCATGATGACGGAAAAAAGAGGAAATTGCTGCCTGAAAACGAAAAAGGCCGCCATAAGGCAGCCTTTAGAAGTCTGGGGGTTATTGGCGGACCGGACGGGACTCGAACCCGCGACCTCCGGCGTGACAGGCCGGCATTCTAACCAACTGAACTACCGGTCCGCTGTATAACCAGCTCTTGCTTGGTGGGTGGAGAGGGGATCGAACCCCCGACCCTCGCCTTGTAAGGGCGATGCTCTCCCAGCTGAGCTATCCACCCCCGCTTGCAAGAGAGGCGCATTCTACAGAATCCGCGGGGAGTGTCAAACCTTTTTGACAAAATCTCTACATTACTGCTAACTTGCTGATTTAATGAACAAATCATTGGGATTTGTGGGCCAGAACTGGAGATCAATGACTTGCCTGGACGCTGCCTTCCCCCCCTCTCCTGGCACTCAAGCCTGAAGCTCTCACCAAGCCGCCTAGTAATCGTTGTGCTGCTGTTGTGCGGGCTAGCGGCGGCCGATGTTCACGCTGCCGGCGCCGGAATCACATCGGGTCTTGGCCGTTCCGTGATCATTTATCTGCTCTGCCTGGTGGTCATTCTTCAAACCATTATTCTGGTGGTCATCTCCTTAAGCCGAAAAAAGTACATAAAAACCAAAGCAGAATTGAAGGAATCACAAAGGGACCTGGAACAACGGGTGATTGAGCGAACCAACAAACTTCGCAATATCAACAACCAGCTTTACGATGAAATTGCCAAGCACGAAATTACCGAAGAGCTGCTAAGGGAAACCCAGGACTACCTCAACAGTATCATTAATTCCATGCCTTCTATTTTGATAGGTATTACCCGCCAGGGAATCATCACTCACTGGAACACCGCAGCTGCCAGGGCCACTGACATTACGGCTCAAGCCGCACTGGGGCAGGCGTTAAAATCGGTATACCCGGATTTGCCGGTCAGCATCGAACTCATTCAAGAAACCATCGATAAAGGCATCCCCCAGGTGAATGAGAACATTCAACACGGCACGGGAAGCAATGCCCGCCACAGTGACCTTACGGTTTACCCCCTGGTCTCCTCGGAAGTGACCGGTGCTGTGATCCGCCTGGATGATGTGACTATGAAAGTTCGCTTTGAAAGCATGATGATCCAAAATGAAAAGATGATGTCTCTCGGCGAGTTGGCGGCCGGCATGGCCCATGAAATCAACAACCCGCTTAGCGCAATACTTCACGGCATTCAAAATATAACCCGACGCACTTCACCTGAGCTCGAAGCGAATCATCGCACGGCCCAATCGCTGGGTGTGCGGGTTGAACAAATCCATGACTATCTTCAACAACGGGATATTTTTAAATTCCTGGATGCTATTCGTGAGGCCGGCGAACGCTCTGCCCGAATAGTATCGAATATGCTGGAATTTTCTCGCAGCAGTACCCGCTCTCACCAAAAAACCGATCTGGCGGAGCTGGTTGACCACAGCCTGGAACTGGCAAAAAACTCTTTTGAGCTGAAAACCCCTGAGGGCTCAGAGCAACTGGAAATTGTTAAAGAATTTGACGCGGATATACCCCTGGTGCTGTGTTCTGCGACAGAGATGCAGCAGGTGATTCTGAATCTGTTGCGCAATGCCTGCCAGGCGTTCAGCAATGATGAGTACGGCGTTCCCTTGCACCCCAAAATCATTTTGCGTTTGCGGCATCACGAGGACAGCATAAGTCTTGAAGTGGAAGACAACGGGCCGGGCATGGTGGAAGCGGTTAGCCGCCACATTTTCGAGCCATTTTTTACCACCAAAGAGGTGGGCAAGGGAACCGGGCTCGGCCTGTCTGTTACCTACTTTATTGTGACCGAACATCACGACGGCACAATTGAAGTTGAATCACAGCCCGGCAAGGGCACTACTTTCATCATCACCCTGCCCCTGCGTTGATCAGCGCAGGGTGCTCTCCTGATTATCAAATTTTGACAGGGTCACCGTACCTTGTTTCACTTGCTGCGCGTCTTCAACAGGCTGCGGGTCTTTATCCAAACGTTCAGCCTTTGTGGCGGGAGCATCACTTTTGGGTGGCAACTCAGTTTCGGCCACTATCGCCGGTTTAAGAAGGTTGGCGGGCTCGCCCAACCCCGGCCGACTGTAATCACACACACCTTGAGGGAAAATGGTATTTAACTGTTCCCGGTAAGGGTTCATATCCACTCCACCGTACAGACCGCGGGCAATGGCCTGATTAACCGGTTGCAGCTCGCACTTGAAAATATCGCCGCTGACAGGCGCACCGGCTATTTCCCTGGACGTCGGAAAGCTGGGGTAGACTTCCATGCAGACTCCATTGGGCCGTTGGTTCCACTCACCATCCCAGACATCAGATCCCCGGGCAATGACCAGTCCCTCCTCATCAAAGCAGCTGTCAATGGCAAACTCTGGACGGTTCTTAACGACGCCACGGTCAGGGTACATACGCAGGTTTATCAGCCACTCATCCATCACCGCAAAAGCATGTTCGACGGGATTGTATTTGGCGTTGCTGATCCAGATAACTTGATTGTCCGCACTGCCCTGGGACTTAAGCATGCGAGCCCTGGTCATAAACGACGCCGAGGCGTGATGCATATCCAGGTCTCGATCAAGATAGTGGCGAACGTCAAGTATGGGGATCTGCAGCTGGCCGAGGAAAACATGGCCGGAGCGAAATATGCCTTCAATCGCATCGAGTGAGGCCTCCGTGCGGGGAGCCGGCTGTTCGGCGTTGGCAGGTAAGCTCAGGTTTTGATGGCTCCAAATTGACAGCTGAACGGGAAACCACTGTCCCTGTAAAAACCAATAACGTTCCGGTTTCAGTTTCTCGGCCGGCTTCCAGCCTCCCACGCTGGCATTGATACGCAGAAATTCCTCAACGCTGATACGCTGCTCTTGCAGTGCCTTTAAGCCGTATTGCACCCCAACATTGTCCCAGGTGCTCTGGGCAAAACCTCTTTGATCACGGCCGTAAAATTGGTACAAGTCTTCCCAGTGTGTCCAGTGTGTCTGGCTATTCACTTCCGGGCTGAAGTTGCGGGAGAAGTGCACAAAGTTGGGATTGTTAATGAGAGGCGTCAGGCCCCGCCAGGATTGTACGCATTCGCTGCTGCCGCGAAGGTCGGGGTTTAAATCGCCAATATTACCTTGCAATACACTGGCCATGGACGCCATGGCCTGAAAATAATTGATGCCAGTATCGGCTGAACTCAGGCCCTCAATCTGCACCCGTTGCGACCAGTCAACCCAGCGAGGGTTATGGCTGTCCTGAACATCAAAAAAATATTCCAGGGGCTCACAATCCATTACATAAATGGTTTGAGTGACCATGTCAGGATAGGAGTACAGCGGGATGATACCATCCAACAAGCCCGGGCTGTTTTGGGCCAGCAAGTACTGTTGAATCGCCCCACCAGAACCGCCAATGCCAACCGTATAAATTGGATCGCCATATAAGCTTGTGAACTGTTTTTTCAGTCTTAAGGCAGTGTCTTCAGCGAGCCACATATTGTAATGGTTGCTGGTCTGGTTGGCGGATGAATAGACGACCGCATAGCCTTGTTGCAACTGGTTTTTTCGACGCTTAAGTATATCCCCCTCTTTTATGTTTCCCTGCCTGCGACCGATCCCCACACCGCCTCGAAACTGGTAAATTAAGCGGCCATTCCACAAGTTACCCCTGGGCTGGCCCAGGCTCTCGCCCTCCCCTCGCAAAACCGCTATGGCATAAAAGTGACGGTTGATAGTGCCGGTTTCGACGCGAACCACAAACTCCCGATCAACCCCGCCAATCTCTATCGTTTCTATGGCGGGATTGGGTTCCTCGTCGACATCAAGTTCATGAAAACGGTTGTCTTCTGCACTGAGGTAGAAATATGTCACAGCGGTTGGGTGCAGGCAATCCTTGCTGTAACCGACGATGTCGGTTAACCGCTCGCCCTCTTCGTCTTCTGCAAAAACGGGGATGCCGACCCCATCGTGGTTATCGACCAGGGGCTGGGAACCAGTGATTTTATTGCTGCCACACCAGAATGGGTAAGTATTTTCACCGGCAAACAACGGTGTTGCCGGGCCGACTTGCCCAGCGCCTATAGGAAACTGAAAAGTTTCGTCTGGCCTGTGTGCCAGACGCGGATGCTGTCCGGAATAGGCTCGCTGAGGTTTGCCGGACTTGTCTGTATAGGAAGCCGGCATTGCTCGAATGATATTGTCTGGAGTGTCGTTCAGTGACGACATCTCTCCCCAGAAATACAGCCCACCAACGGCAAGGCTGAGAATCAACCCAACCCCTGTTACTCCGAGGACCCACTTTACTGTTCGCCACATAATGAACCCACCACTCTCCATTCCCAACCACATGCCCGTCCTACGGCTTGGGTACCAGCGACAACAGAAATGCTTGTCTGTAACCGCCACTGGAAGAATCCTGCCACAAAGTATAGAGCCACTTACGCAGGGCTACAGATAACCGTATGGATACTCACGCGATCTAGGAAGTGTGTGGAATGGTGACGTGGTAAGCGGGTGCTTGCGAGGCAGCCTTAAGCAATACAGAGTCCCGGACGAGGTAACACAAAAGGAGAAGTGGTTGCGCTTATAGCCTTCAGCATTAGAAGGGCTGGAACTTGTTGCTAAATAATCTTAAAGGGTGTTGACTTGTAAGACAGTCAATCTCAAACGACGCCGTGGTAACCTCCGTTGAGGTAGAGCAGTGGCTCTATATCAGCGCCATCATTGACCAATACTTTGTCGATCACACCAATCACAATGCGGTGGGTTCCGTATTCAATGGCTTGGTCCTGCCGACAAAAAAAAGCGGCCAGCCCATCTTTGACGTATGGCAGGCCGTCATCCATGGTCCAGGAGCCCACGTCAAATCGACTGCTTCCCTGGTCACCACTAGCACAGCGATTGGAAATCCCTTCCTGCCCCTGTCGCAGCAGATTCACACAAAAGCGGCCGCCAGTGCTTATGGCTTCGTACATGCGTGCATTGCGATTGATGCATACCAGCAGAGAGGCAGGCGAGTCGGATACGGAGGTAACCGAAGTGGCCGTCATGGCATAGGGTGTGCCATCAGCACTCTGAGTGGTTATTACACACACGCCAGAAGCGAGACGTCTCATTCCCTCTTTCATGGCGAGACCCATTTCCACTGACTGCATGAACGCCTCTCTTCCCGAATGCTTTTGTAAACAATGATAATAATGACAAGAGATCGATTGTAGCCTATAACCGTGAGGGTTATAAAGCTGTAGCCGATGAAAACCCCTGTAAGGGTGTTATCTGTTCCGTGCCAGCATCGACAAGAGGCTATATAATGCCGCCCTTTTCATGTCGCACCACCTGCAAACCGGACAATTCATGGCCATCAACCGCGTATACCCTGATCAATACCAATCCCAGCTCGACGACAAGGTGGAGCGGATTCAGCAACAATTCGAAGCCTTTGAGCCGCCCGCCCTGGAGGTGTTCCCCTCTCCCCCAAGCCACTTCCGCATGCGCGCCGAATTCAAAATCTGGCACGAGAATGGCGTTGCTCACTACGCCATGTATGAGCCCGGCGAGTACAAAAAACCGTTTATCATTGAAGACTTCCCGGTCGGGAGCCCATTAATCAATGACCTGATGCCGCACTTGCTGGCCGCTATTAATACCAGTGAGATCCTCTCGAAACGCCTGTTCCAGGTGGAGTTTCTCACAACCCTGAGCCGGCAGGCGGTCGTCACTTTGATCTATCACCGACCTCTCGATGACAACTGGGAGGTCGCTGCGCAACAGCTGGCCGAAAAGCTGGGGGTTGATCTGATCGGCCGCAGCCGGAAACAAAAGCGGGTGATTGGTCGGGATTATGTGCTGGAATCCCTAATGGTCAACGGCCAGCCCTTCCAGTATCAACAAGTTGAAAGTGGTTTTACCCAGCCCAACGCCAAAGTGTGTGAGAGCATGCTTGGCTGGGCGGTGAAGGCGGCACAACCCCTATCGGGTGACCTACTCGAATTGTATTGCGGGAATGGCAATTTCACCCTGCCCCTGTCCAGGGAGTTCGACAAGGTGCTGGCGACTGAAATCTCCAAAACTTCGGTCAATTCGGCAAACTATAACCTTGGTGCCAATAACATCAACAATGTCACTGTGGTACGCATGTCCAGTGAAGAGTTTTCTCAGGCCATGGACCGCCAGCGCAGTTTTCGCCGCCTGAAAGAGGTGTCGCTTGACGATTACCACTTCACTACCGTGTTTGTCGATCCGCCGCGGGCTGGCCTGGATGAGCACACCACGGACATCGTCAAGGGCTTCGACAACATACTTTATATTTCCTGCAATCCGGACACCCTGGCTCGGGATTTGGCTTCTATTACCGAGACCCACAAACTTGAAAAACTGGCATTATTTGACCAGTTTCCCTACACCCACCACGTGGAGTGTGGGGCCCTGTTATCCCGCAGAGCCGACTGAACAAGGTTTAAAACTGTTCCCCTTTTATCCTCTGAGCGGCGTCGATGATGAACTCACGATGGTCGCTCTCCAATTGCTCCCGTTCGCGGTCAAAGGCCAGTTTTTGCCTGGTGCTTAAAGCCTTCCAGGCTTCCAGGATGGGAATGTGATCTGTCGCTTTGGCGAGTTGGTAAAAGGCCGCATAACGCGCCTGCACCTCGTCTTCAACGGATAGGCCGTCAAGCAATACCTTGATGCGAATGGCACCCTCGGTGAGTGTTAACTGGTCATCCAGCAACCCCTGGGCAATGATCTGAATGCTGCGATTTACACGCTGTCTCTGTGCTTCCCCCTCTGCCTGAAGTTGAGCCAACTGTTGGGCCTGGCGCTTTTGCATGGCGCGCACCTGCAGCAGGTAATACCCAGCCACAGAAGCCAACACAACAACGACAAGGCACGCGAAAAGCAGCAGATAAAAGGAGGTGGGCATGGGAATTTCTCTTAAAACGGGATTACGACGAAAAACAGGCTTACATCAATTGCCAATAGCTTAACAGAAACACCCCAGCACTGGTGGATATCAATGCCGCCAGGGTTGTGAAAACCACAATATTTGCCGCCAGATTGGCATTGCCCCCATAGGCTTTGGTCATGACGAAGCTGGCCGCCGCGGTAGGACTCGCCATTAATAGAAACACAATGCCCAGTTCCTGCCCCCGCAATCCCCAGATCAGAGCCAGAGTCGTTGCCAGTAGCGGTGTGGCAAGCAGCTTCAGTGAGGCCGTGCTGAGCAATTTGTCAAAGTCGCGTTTCAGGCTGTGGTAGCTGAGAGTGGCACCTATGCAGACCAGGGCAATGGGCAGTGTTGAGGATACAAATTGATCGCTGTAATCCATCAGCACAGGGGGTAGCTGAAAGTCCAGAAACGCCAGCGGCAGTGCCAGAAAGATGGCTGCAATCAACGGATTTTTAAGCAGGTTCCAAGCCAGCACCTTAAAACTGAATTGCCCCTCCCTGAGGCCATCGACAAAAATGTAGACGCTGAGCACATTAAACAGGATCGTCAGCAAGGCCATCAATAACGATGCTTGCGTCAACACCTGCTCACCATAGGCATTAATGCACAACAGCAGGCCGATAATGCCCAGGTTGCCCCGCAAGGCCCCCTGTTGCATCACAGTAGCATCCATGGGGTCAAGGCCCTTAAGTCGTGTTAGCAGGCGTGCTGCCAGCATGATCAGGACAGTAACCAGGGCGCAAATAACGACCAGGTCGGCCTGAAACACCTGATTGATGGGCTGTCGGATCATGCTGGTGAACATCAATACCGGCAGGCTGACATAAAACACAAACCAGGAGCCGCGGTTAATCCACTTGTCTGACAGAAGCCCCAGTCGACGTAAGATGAGCCCCAAAGACAGCCACAAAAAAACCGGTGTGGTTACCGACAACGTGAAACGCAATACTTCACTGAACACCGTTAATTCACGTCCAATTGATCAGTCAGCCGATGCGTCTTTAGCGGTGGCTGGGTAGTATGACTGACCTGTTCAGCCGCCGAATCGCAGTCGTCACTGTCGTCGACTGGCAACTGCTTTTTGGTTTTCGCCCCCAGTTCACGCAGGCCATCAATTCTACGCATCAAATTACCGCGACCGCTAACCAGTCGCTTGCGTGTCAAACTGTAAGCGTCAGCCGCTTTATCAATTTGTTTGCCCATGTCCTCAAAGGCTTCGAACAGCAACGCAAATTGATCATGCAATCCACCCGCCTGTCGGGCTATCTCTTCCGCATTACGGTTCTGTTTTTCATACCGCCAGATGTTTTCCACGGTGCGTAAGCTGGCCAACAAGGTGGTAGGGCTGACCAGGATAATGTGCTTACTGTAGGCCTCCTGGAACAGTGCTTGATCCGCCTGCAATGCGGTCATAAAGGCCGCCTCAACCGGAATAAACAGGAAAACAAAGTCAAGGCTGCGTAGGCCCTCAAGCTTTTCATACGACTTGGCACTCAGTTGCTGTACATGGCTGCGCACGGAGGCGATGTGCTGCTTCAATGACTGCTGGCGGGTTTCGTTATCGCTGGCCGAAACATAGTGCTCATAACTCAACAGCGACACTTTTGAGTCGATCACCACGTCTTTGCCTTCCGGCAGGTGAATGATGACGTCCGGGTTACGACGGCGGCCATTTTCATCTTTCAGGGCCACCTGCACGTCATATTCACGACCTTTCTGCAAACCGGATTGTTCCAGCAATCGCTCAAGGATGATTTCGCCCCAGTTGCCCTGAGCCTTATTGTCACCTTTGAGGGCATTGGTCAGATTGATGGCATCCTCACCAATCTGTTTGGTCTGCTTTTGCAGCTCGACGATCTGCCCGAAAAGCTTGTTGCGCTCGGCATTTTCCTTGTCATACACATCCTCAACCTTTTTACGAAAAGCCTCCAGCTGCTCCTTCAGTGGGTCGACACTGGCCTTCAGGCTGGCCTGGCTTTGAGTGGTGAAGTGTTGCTGCTTATCGTCGAATATCCTGTTAGCCAGAACACTGAACTCAGCACTCAATTGTTCACGGGCGTCCTTTAACAGTACCAATTTGTCTTCAAGGCTGTGCTTTTCGGCAGCACTTTTCGCCAGTTGGCCCTGATACTCTGCATCCAATCTGCGCAATTCCTGTTGCTTACTCTCCAGTACAAGTTTCAGGCGCTCAAGCTCATCGGCCTTGCTCGCCAGTACCGCCAAGCGAGCCTCCCGCTCAGACAGATTGGTAGCCAGCTGCTGGCTGTGGTGCTGAAGCTTTTCCAGCTCGCCTTTCAGTCTTGCTTCAGCTTCGTAAGATTGATGCAATTGCTGTTGGCTGAGGCTGAGTTGCAACTCCAGGTCTCGCTGCTGCTGTTGCCACAGGGATTGCTGTGCATGACAGGCGCGGGAGTGCCGTCGCATAATGATTGCCATAATCAAGGCAGTAATTCCACTGACCGTCAAAATCCAGACTAGACTTTCAGGGGGTAAGCGCTCCAGCTGGAGTATGGTTTCAAGTGTCATTAATAGTTCCACATTCCCTGGCGATGGTTAGGCCTTGCTTTGCCGTGGTAGACCGCTATTATTTGCGCATCACACCAATGGACTGATTAAATAATGATCGATCTTGAAAAGCAGCTTTCTGAAGACTCTACCGAACAGATTCGAACACTGTGCGCAGAAGCCTACGAGGCTTATGATCAAGGCGATTATAAGAAAGCTTTGCGTCTATTCTATCAAGGTTGGGTTCTGCTACCCAAGCCTCAAACTGAATATGTCGAAGCCGGCTGGTTACTGACCGGCATTGGCGACAGCTATTTTCGCCAGCGTCAGTTTATACCCGGCTGTGAGGCACTGCGTTCTGCCAATCATTGCCCCCAGGTACGCGATAATCCCTTCATTCATCTGCGGCTGGGTCAGTGTTTGTACCAGATTGGTGAGCGCTCTTCGGCTCGCCATCACTTGCTGAAAGCCTATGAAGCTGGAGGCAAAGAACTGTTTTCGAAGGAAGATCCCGTTTACTTAAAACAGATTAAAGAACTGGTCAGCACCTGCCCTTAATTTTGACGTTTTCTGCAGCATTTCTTGCGGTCGGCAGGCCAGTGACGAAGTGCTGACGCGCTGCTGTGTGGCGCAGGAAAAAACCTGAAAAAAACTGCTTTTTTCACTCTTTTGGTGTTCCATTTCAAAAAATCCTTGGGCAAGATTCAAGTCTCGGCCCGGACCGCCGATATCTGCTGTGTAGAGGTCAAGACACAACCCTATCCAAGTTCAGCCTATCTAAGTTCAAGGAATACGCCCAATGAAGTTGAAAACCCGTTTGCTGCCTGCACTCGTGCTGGCGACCATTGCCCCTCTGTCCCTGGCTTGCTCGAAACCCTCCGCTCCCGCCCTGCCAGACCCGCAGACTGCGGTTACTCCACAGATGGTGAAGGCCAAGAATGACATCAAAGAATTTCTGTCCAATGCCGAGTCCTATTTGAAGTGCAACATCACCACCAATCAGCACAATGCCATGGTGGATGAGATGAAATCGGTCGCCGATGACTTCAACGAAATTATACGCGCCTATAAAGCCCGTATGGCTGGTTAAACGCCTGCCGCCCGACTTCAGCTCCTCGGCTGAGGCCGGGCCATTAACGCCCCTTCCCTTTCTTTACTTTTGCCTTTTCCCTGTGACTGCCTGCTCAACGGGTTTTAAACGTCGTCGTTAATGGGTAACCGTGACAGCCGCCAGCGCCTGTGAGATCATCTAAAACTTCCCGCTCTGCTCCACAGTCCTATGCCAATCAACCTGTTTGATATTACGCCACTGCTGACGCCCATTGAATCCGGCTGCTTGATTTTGACCCCCAACAGTCGCTTGAACAATAAACTGCTGGCCGCGTACAACCAGTACTGCCAGGCGCAAGGTCGGCTTCGCTGGGAGTCTCCCAGGGCATACTCCCTCAACGAATGGCTGCTTGAACAGTATCAACTGCTGTGTGATCGAGGCCAGTTGAACCCGCCCCACAATTTGGCCAGTGAGTTTGTCCAGCAAAGGCTGTGGCTTACTATCATTGACAACGACAGCCTGGGTGCCGAACTCATAAATCCCATGCGCCTGGCCAGTGATGCCCATTCGGCTTACCGGTCCTTGCAACGCTGGGACTTGCCCCTGTCGAGCCTGTCAGATTTCGGCGATTCAGAGCAGTGGCCCCTGGTACGCTGGGGGGGAGAGTTTGAAACACTCTTGGCAACCCATGGCCTGTGCACCTTGGAGCAACTCCAGCAGCAACTGATCAACGGTTTCAGCACGGGCGCACTGGCGCTCGAAAATGAGCTAATCCTGCTGGGTTTTGATGATATTCCGCCCCTGCAGCAAACCCTGTTTGAGGCAATGGCCCATCGTATCCACTACCGCAAAAGCGTTGAGGAGAGCGTCGAGGCGAACCTGCTTCGTGTCAGCTGTGCCGATGCGACCGACGAGATACGTCGTGCGGCACTCTGGTCCCAAGCCATACTCAAACAACACCCCACTGCCACGATAGGGATTATTTCACCCAATCTGGGACAAATTCGCCGTACTGTTGAAGCGGTTTTTACTGAGGTGATGGAACCTCACTATACACTGCCGGAAACCCCGCGCTACACCCTGCCGTTTAACTTTTCGGCCGGCATCCCCCTGGGCAGCACAGCATTGATTCAGGATACGCTTGCTTTACTGCAATTGAATCATCGCTGGCTGGAGGTGGAGAAGGTTGGCCAGAGCTTTACCTCCCCTTTCTGGCGGCTTGGAGATCATATCGACATTACCGAACCGCTGCTTCAACAGCTGACCAGTCTACAGCGCCACAAGATCAAAACCAGTCATGTGCGCCAACTGTGTCACCAGCAAGTGCAGCAGGCTGAAGACCTGCCCGCTGAAGTCCGTGAATTGTGGGAGTGGCTGGACCACAGTCTGCAACACATTGAATCATTAAGGCGCCAGCAACCCCGTCAACAGACCGCAAGCCGCTGGCTGACTCTGTTTGAGAGCCAGTTACGGAGGCTCGGCTGGCCTGGCACCCGGCGACTGGACAGTAATGAATATCAGCAGATGAACCAGTGGTATCAACTGCAGGAAAAGTTTTGTCACCTCGATGGCATTGGCGCAACCCTTACTTGTCAGGAAGCCCTGTCATTACTTCGGCAGTTGGCTGACAGTGAACATTTTCAAGCGCAAACTCCGGACTCACCGATTCAAATCCTCGGTGTACTTGAAGGCGCTGGATTGCAGTTCAGCCACTGCTGGGTGCTTGGGATGGGACAGCATAACTGGCCACCCGCTCCGCAACCCAACCCCCTGCTGCCCCTCAGCATGCAACGTCGATTGGCCATGCCACACGCCGATGCGGACCGGGAGCTGGCCTTTGCCGAGCGTCTGACAGAGGGATACCGACGCTGTGCGCCCGAGGTTGTATTCAGCTACCCGGTCTACGACGGCGACACTCACCTGTTACCGAGCAGTTTAATCCGGGATATTCCGCAAGCAGACCTGGAAGATAAAGAAGCAGATGGCTGGACCGATTACATCGCCGCGATCAAGCAGAGCAGCCGTTTGCAGTGGCTCAACACCGCCAGTGGTCCGGAAGTCACGGACCAGGAAAAGCACAGCCTTCGCGGTGGCAGCCAGATATTGAAAAACCAGGCCATTGCGCCATATGCCGCTTTTTTGCAACATCGGCTGGGAGCAGTGCAATCACAAGCACCGGTTCAGGGATTGAGCCCGGCCCAGCGAGGCCAAATTCTCCATGATACCTTGTCGGATTTATGGCGTGAGCTCAAGGATCAAGCCAGGCTATTAGCGAAAACCGATGACGAACTCGATGCGCAAGTTACCATGCACCTGGAACGGCATCTGCAAAACTTTCGGCGTCGCGAACCCGATCTGCTGGGTGAAACCTACATTGCACTGGAAGCACAACGGCAGAAGCGCTTGATACTGCGCTGGCTTGATCTGGAAAAACAACGCCCAGCCTTTTCCGTGTACGCGAACGAAGAAGCTATCCAGGTGGATTTTGCCGGTTTGCCGCTGACGCTCAGGCTTGATCGAATGGATCAGCTGCAGACGGGTGAGCTGCTGCTGATTGACTACAAAACCGGTACGCCACAGCCGAAAAGCTGGGGCGGTGAGCGGCCAGACGAGCCACAGCTGCCACTTTACTGCCTGTGTTATAACCGCGACGTAGACGCCATTCTGTTTGCCCAAATCAATGCTCGCGAGGTGGCGATTAAAGGACTTGGCGGCCTGCAATCCGAACACCCGAACATATTGGCCGCCAGCCAGGCTGGCAATCTTGATCTGCCTGAAGAATGGCATTCCATAAAACAACACTGGCTGCTGCAATTGAAGACCCTGGCGCAAAATTTTCTCCAGGGTGACTGCTCCGTCGATTTTAAAAACCCATCGTTTAAGCGCTTTTATGAGGACTTGTCGCCCATTATGCGCTGGCCCGATGAGCAAAGGATTCAAAGCAGCATGTTAACCAGCCATGATCCCCAAGGAGCAGACTCCCAGTGAATGGAACAACTGTAAACCTGCCCGAGGATCACCAGGCCCGCAGCAGAGCCCTTACCCCTGGAGAATCCTTTGCCGTCACCGCGCCGGCGGGTTCTGGAAAAACCGGCTTGCTGACCCAGCGGGTTTTAACCCTGCTGCCCCTGTGCGATCACCCGGAAGAAGTAGTCTCCATCACTTTCACTCGCAAAGCCGCAGCTGAAATGCAGGAGCGTATCTACAAGGCCATTGAGTTTGCCGCCACTGAGCCTCGTCCTGCGATTGCGCACGAGCAGCTTACCTGGGACCTGGCGCGTAGCGTCATTGCCCGTGATGCGGAGAAAAACTGGCAATTACTCAAGAACCCCAATCGCCTGCGGGTACAGACCATCGACGGGCTGTGCCGCTCTCTGACTCAGTACAACCCGATCAGTAGCGGTATAGGTGGAAGCAGTCAACTGCTCGAGCACCCACAACTGGTGTACCGCCAGGCAATTGAGCAGACACTGGCCGCTCTGGAACAGCCCGGACAATTACAGCACGATCTACAGGAGTTGTTTGTCCATCTAGACAACAACCTCGAGGCGGTTACCGGTTTACTGGTCGGCTTGCTGGGCAAGCGTGACCAGTGGCTGTTGCCCTTGATGAGCGCTCGCGATGCACGCCAATACCTTGAAGATGTGTTGCACGACCTGGTGTGTGAATGCCTGCAGGAAACGGCAGAGCTGTTGCTGCCCCATGCCAGCGACCTGTGCCTGTTGGCCGATTACGCCGGCAGCAACTGCCGCGAAGACAACCCGCAAGCAACGCTGTGTGATTTGACCGGCATCACCGGGCTGCCAGACCCTGAGCCAGATCAACTGCCGCTGTGGCGCTCCCTGAGCGATCTGCTGATGACCCTGAAGGGCGACTGGCGTTCTGCCCGGGGGTTGAATAAAAACTGTGGCTTCCCCGCCGGTACAGATGCCCAGAGCAAAGGCCTGGCTAAAGAAAAAAAGACCGCCATGGCAGAGCTGTTAGGGGTGCTGGCGGAAACACCCAAATTGCGGGATTTACTGCAGCGCGTGCGCCTGTTGCCGCCTGTACACTACCCGCATCAGCAGTGGCGCCTGCTCGATGGCCTGACCCGCATCATGCCCTACGCCGTGGTTCAATTGAAACTGGCCTTTCGCGCCCTGAATGCCACCGACTTCAGTGAAATTACCCAGGGGGCGCTGCTGGCACTGGGGGATGAGGACGCGCCTACTGACCTGGGCCTGATGCTTGATTACCAGATCAAGCACATCCTGGTGGATGAGTTTCAGGATACCGCCAGTCCTCAGCTGCAACTGCTTCAACGCCTGACCGCTGGCTGGCAAGCCGATGATGGCCGCACTCTGTTTATCGTTGGTGACGGCATGCAATCCTGTTACGGTTTTCGCGATGCCAATGTGGGTATTTTCCTTGATGCCCGCGACAGTGGCATTGGTGAGGTCCACTTAACACCGCTGGAATTAACCGTCAATTTCCGCTCCCAGGCGGGTGTGGTGAATTGGGTGAATGAGGCTTTTCAACAGGCGTTCCCGGATGCCGACGACATTTCTCGCGGCGCAGTGACCTACGCCAGCTCCACTGGGTTCAAACCCGCCCAGGATGGATCAGCGGTTGAAACTCACCTGTTTCTCAATGCCACCAGTCGCCAGCCGGAGGCCGACAAGGTGGTCGAACTGGTTCAGCACTCTCTGGCAACGGATCCCGAGGGCCGGGTGGCAATCCTGGTCCGCAACCGCTCGCACCTGTCGCACATCATCCCGGCATTGCAGCGCGCGGGCTTGCGCTGGCAGGCAACAGACATTGACCCCCTGTCCAGTCGCATGGCCATTGTCGATTTGCTCAGCCTGACTCGCGCCATGTTAAACCCGGCTGATCGCAATGCCTGGCTGGCGGTGCTGCGTAGCCCTTGGCTGGGACTGGATAACTACGACCTGCTTAAACTGGCTCAATTCGGTAAAGCGGGTCGGGATTTCCCCCCTATCCCCACCAACCTGTATCGCTTTCAACAGATCGATGGTTTGAGCAAAGACGCCTGGCAAATACTCGAACGCAGCGTGCCGCTGATAAAAACCGCCTGGCTGCAGCGACGCCGCAAGAGTTTGCGTCAATGGGTTGAGGGGCTGTGGGTGGCGCTGGGTGGCCCGGCGTGCCTGCATGACGACATCGATCTGGTGAACGCGGGTGATTTTTTCGCGCTGCTGGATCGTTTTGATCTGGGTGGAAAAATTGATTTGTGGGATGAATTTTCCCGCGCTGTCCGACAACTTTACGCCCGTCCGGCCAGAGACGCCGATGCGCGCATCCAGGTAATGACCATTCACAAATCCAAAGGTCTGGAATTCGAAACCGTGATCATCCCGGGCCTGGACAGAAGTCAGCGCAGCGATGACAAACAGCTGTTAATGTGGCAGGAACGCATTGGTCAAAACCACACCAAACAGCTGTTGCTGGGCCCGCTGTCAGCCACCGGCGATGACGATGATCCACTCTACCACTTTCTGCGACAGGAACAGAAGATCAAAAACTCCCTGGAAGCCACTCGCTTGCTGTATGTCGGCTGTACGCGAGCCATCAACAAGCTGCACCTTCTAGCTCAACTGGATTCGGCCCCGACCGCTGCCGGTAACGACGGCTCCGGTGATGCCCAGCCACACCCCAAACCCCCTTCGGCCGGCTCTTTACTGGCTCCCCTGTGGCCGGTTGTGCAGCCGACTGCCCATGTATATTGCGTTGGAACAGAGCCCGAAGCTGCACCAAACACCAATAGCCCTCTCGCCATGCTGCAGCGCCTGACGGCGGATTGGCAGCGCCCTACCCTGGTACCCTCCAGCTTGTTGGCCGCCTACCGCGGGCGCGAATTTGGTGAAGGGGAGAATCTGGTCAGCGATGAGTATTTGCGCCACCGGGCCGCGCGCTATACCGGTACGGTCCTGCATCGCACCCTGTGCCAGGTGGTGCAGGATGGCCCGGACCACTGGGATGACGCTAGAATCAGACACCAGCAAGCATACTGGCGAGCCCAATTGCGCCAGCTAGGACTGTTCGGCACAAGCCTTAACGAGGCCCTCAATAAGGTTGAACTGGGCTTGCGGCGTATGCTGGCTGACCCCACCGGGCGCTGGATTCTGGATCCGCAACACGCCTGCTCGGCCTGCGAACAGGGTTTCTGGAGCGGTCGCCAATCGCCGAAAAACCTGATTATTGATCGCACCTTTGTGGATCAGGGGGTGCGCTGGATCATCGATTACAAATCCAGCGAGCCGACTGGCGAACAAACCCTGGAGGTTTTTGTCGCCAGTGAAGTCGAAGCCTACCGCGACCAACTTCTGGGTTACAGCCAGCTGTTCGAGGCCGATGCGATAACAGCGCAGGCAGCCCTGTACTTTCCGTTGTTGGCACGTCTTGAACGGGTGACCTGATGAGGCTGATAGTGACGCCGAGTCCCGCTCGACAAACGCCAACAAAACCCATTTTGACGATTGACGGGCAGAATACCTCAATAGTTTCACAAACGGCGTTGTTTTTCAGTAGAATAGCCGGCCCATAAGTGAATTAGCCAGGTTTAGGAAGTGCAATGACAGAGTTCGCCGTAGACGATTTGAACATCGTCTCGCAAGAGATCCTGATTTCTCCTGCGGCTATAAAACAAGCCTTACCACTCAGTGATGCCGCCGGTACTGTGGTTACCCAAGGCCGTGAAATCGTTCGCAATATTTTGGAAGGCAAGGATCACCGCCTGATGGTCGTTGTCGGTCCCTGCTCCATCCACGATGTGGATGCCGCCCTGGATTATGCCAAGCGCCTGAAACAGCTTTCAGACGAAGTGCAGGACACCTTGTTCATTGTGATGCGGGTCTACTTCGAGAAGCCTCGTACCACGGTAGGCTGGAAAGGCCTGATCAACGACCCCTACCTGGACGACTCTTTCAAAATTGAAGAGGGCCTGCATATCGGTCGCAAACTGCTGCTGGATATTGCTGAGCTGGGCCTGCCCGCCGCGACTGAGGCGCTGGACCCGATTTCGCCGCAGTACATTCAGGACCTGATCGCCTGGTCTGCGGTTGGTGCTCGCACCACTGAATCCCAGACTCACCGAGAAATGGCCAGCGGCCTGTCATCCGCCGTAGGCTTTAAAAACGGCACCGATGGGGGCTTGACGGTTGCCATCAACGCCCTGGAGTCCGTCTCCAGCCCACACCGCTTCCTGGGCATTAACGGCAATGGCCAGGTGGCCATCACCCACACCAAGGGCAACCCCTACGGCCACGTGGTGTTGCGTGGCGGTGGCGGCAAACCCAATTACGATTCTGTCAGCATTGCCGTGTGCGAACAGGAACTGATCAAGGCCGGGCTGTCCACCAACATCATGGTCGATTGCAGTCATGCCAATTCCAACAAAAACCATGAGTTGCAACCCCTGGTCATGGAAAATATTGCCAACCAGATTATTGAGGGCAATCAATCCATTATTGGCATCATGGTGGAAAGTAACCTCGGCGCTGGCAACCAGAAAATTTCCAGCAATCTGGCAGACCTTGAATACGGCGTGTCTGTCACCGATGCCTGTATCGACTGGGACACCACCGAACAGACCCTGAAGTCGATGGCAGCAAACCTGCGCGAGCCCCTGCGGGCACGCCGGCAAAGTTAATTCGACACTGTATGGGTGCCAGCCGCTGCTGGCACCCACCTCCCCCACAGCCCTACCGGTCAATCCCACCAGGGGTAGAATGGTGGTAACTGCGACGGCGTCGTCTCCGTGAACGTCGCTTTTCGCTTCTCCAGAAATGCGGACACCCCCTCCTTACCATCTTTCTGGCTGGTATAGAAAACCCCCAGTGAATCCACTTTGTGCGCCTCTTTCGGATGTGCCAGCGCGGCATTGCGGTACATCATCTGGCGCGTGATCGCGATGGCCACCGGCGAGCTGTTGTCAGCGATCTGGCGGGCCAGCTTGTAAGCTTCCGGCAGTAACTGGTCCGGCTCATACACCGCCTTGAGCAGTCCGCCCAGCCTGGCCTGTTCGGCAGTCAGTATTTCGGCGGTATAAGTCCACTCCAGCGCCTGCGGCAAGCCCACAATGCGTGGCAAAAACCAGCTAGAACAAGCTTCAGGAACAATCCCTATTTTATTGAAAACAAAGCCAATACGCGCATTAGAAGATGCTAACCGTATATCCATGGGCAAGGTCATGGTGGCGCCAATTCCCACAGCCGGCCCATTGATGGCCGCGATCACGGGCTTGCAGCAATCAAACAGCGCCAGAGCCACCTGACCGCCCGTATCCCTGACACCCTCCTTGAACTCCGGGTCGTCAAACTGCCCAACCATATCCTCCATGGTCGGCTCAAAAGCTTCATTGAGGCCGAACACGTTGCCTTCCGTATTCAAATCCATGCCGGCGCAATAGGCGCGGCCGGCACCGGTAAAGACAATCACGCGCACGTCATCGTCCTGCCCAGCTCGCTCAATGGCATCGACCAATTCTTTGGCCATGGTTACGGTAAAGGCGTTGAGCTGATCCGGGCGGTTGAGTGTGATGGTCAGGATCTGGTTGTTGAGGTCATAGTTGAGTGTTGAATAATCCATTATCTTCCTCGCTTGTCTTATTGGTTATTCTGTTATCGCTAAAAGAAAAAAGCCGCAAACAGCGGCTTTTTAGGAATTCATTTACGGTCCTGACAGGGGACTGGGCACAGCCATGCAGGCTGAAAATGAGCTGGACTCAGTTGAAATAGGCCTGCGAAGTGTCCGAGTGATCCGTCATGTCCCTGACACCCGCCAGGCCGGGGATTTTTTCCATAAGGGTTTTCTCGACCCCTTCTTTCAAGGTCAGGTCCACAGCGCTGCAGCCCTGGCAGCCGCCGCCAAATTTCAAAACCGCGTATTGGTCTTCGGTATATTCCACCAGACTGACATTGCCCCCGTGGGAAGCCAAGCCGGGATTGATATCGTTGTAGAGCACATAGTTGATGCGGTCTTCGATGGGGCTGTCATCGGTTACCTGAGGCATTTTGGAATTGGGCGCGCGAATGGTCAGCTGGCCACCCATCCGGTCCGGTGAATAATCCACCTTGGCGTCTTCAAGAAATGGTACGCTGCGCTCTTCGAAAAAGGCGGAAATCTTGTCCAAATCCAGTTTAATGTCGCCTTCTTGCTCTTCACCGGGACGACAGTAGGCAATGCAGGTCTCTGCCTGGGGGGTACCGGGGTTGGCGACAAACATACGGATGGCAATACCCTCGCAGTTTTGCTTGGACAGCAGTTCAGCCAGGTATTCCTGCGCCGAATCGGTAATTGTTACATTGACCATCTAAACAACCTCATCACTTTGAATGTCCATTTTACGGAAAATAAGTCGCTATAAAAACCACCGAAATAGTAAGGCCAATCTTGGTATGCCCCAAATAAGAGTCTACAACCATACTTTCAGGTTAGCCCAGGAACCATTTCAGTTTGGGAAGACAACAGATTCCTGCTAGAATCGCAATCTACATCAAAATATTTTGATATAGATTGTAAAATCGATTGGAGGCTGCATAGCTTGTAGCCAATGTAATGGTGAATACCGGTCAGTGACGCGGTGTTTATCGCAGGATTATTAGTCAAACAGGTTTTTCCAGATGTCTGATCGCAATTCTCGTCATACCGCCCTCTTTTCCGCCATTCAGGACCGCATTTTGATTCTTGATGGTGGCATGGGCACCCTGATCCAGAGCTACCACCTGGAAGAGAAAGACTACCGCGGCGAACGCTTTGCCGATTACCACTTGGATATTGCCGGTAACAATGACCTGCTGTCGATCACCCAGCCTCAAATTATCCGCGATATACATCGCGCCTACCTGGAAGCTGGTGCGGATATCATCGAGACCAACACTTTCAATGCCACCCGCATCTCCATGGCCGACTATGAAATGGAGTCCACGGCCCATGAGATCAATGTTGCCGCGGCTCGACTGGCTCGCGAAGTGGCTGACGAGATGACGACCCAAACCCCCGAGAAGCCCCGTTTTGTGGCCGGGGTAATCGGTCCGACCAGTCGCACCTGCTCCATTTCCCCGGATGTGAACGACCCCGGCGCCCGCAATGTCACTTTCGACGAGCTGGTGGAAAATTACCTGGAATCCGTGGATGGCCTGGTCCAAGGCGGCGCAGACCTGATTTTGATCGAAACCATTTTTGACACCCTCAACGCCAAGGCGGCTATCTTTGCCGTGCAGGAGTATTTTGAGCGTGAAGGTTTTGAGTTGCCGATCATGATCTCCGGCACCATTACCGATGCTTCCGGGCGCACCCTGTCTGGCCAGACCACGGAGGCGTTCTACAATTCCCTGGCACACGCCAAACCCCTGTCCATTGGTCTCAACTGCGCTCTGGGTGCCAGTGAGCTGCGCCAATATGTGGCGGAATTGTCACGGGTGGCTGAGTGTCGAGTTTCCGCTCATCCCAACGCAGGACTGCCTAATGAGTTTGGCGAATACGACCAGTCCGCCAAGGAAATGGTGGAAATTGTCAAAGAGTTTGCCAGCAGTGGTCTGATTAACATCATCGGCGGCTGCTGTGGCACCACACCCAGTCACATCAAAGCCATCGCCGACGAGATGGCCAAACATCAGCCCCGTCCCCTGCCGACCATTGAGCCCGCGTGCCGCCTGTCTGGACTCGAACCTTTCAACATCACCGCTGACTCCCTGTTTGTCAACGTCGGTGAGCGCTGTAACGTCACGGGCTCGGCCCGTTTCAAGCGCCTGATTGTTGAGGGCGATTACGACACCGCCCTAGAGGTCGCCCTGGAACAGGTTGAAAACGGGGCCCAGGTCATCGACATCAATATGGACGAAGGCATGCTGGACGCCGAGGCGGCCATTGTGCGGTTTCTCAACCTGATTGCCGGCGAACCGGACATTGCACGGGTGCCCATCATGGTCGACTCGTCCAAATGGGAAGTGATCGAGGCGGGCCTGAAATGCATTCAGGGCAAGTCCATCGTCAATTCAATCAGTCTCAAGGAAGGCGAACAGGAATTCATCCAAAAAGCACGATTATGTCAACGTTACGGCGCCGCGGTGGTGGTCATGGCGTTTGATGAAACCGGTCAGGCCGACACCCTGCAGCGCAAGTTAGATATTTGCGAGCGCTCTTATCGGGTCCTGGTCGACAAGGTGGGATTCAACCCGGCCGATATCATTTTCGACCCCAACATCTTTGCGGTGGCAACAGGCATTGACGAGCACAACAATTACGCGGTCGACTTTATCGAAGCCACGCGCTGGATCAAGGCCAACCTTCCACACGCCGGCATTTCCGGTGGCGTATCCAACGTGTCCTTCTCGTTTCGTGGCAACAACCCCGTACGTGAAGCCATTCACTCGGTGTTTCTCTACTACGCCATTCAAGCCGGCCTCAATATGGGTATTGTCAACGCCGGTCAGCTGGCCCTCTACGACGACCTGCCCGCTGAGCTGAAAGATCGGGTTGAAGATGTCATTCTCAACCGTAACGATGGCGCCACCGAAGCCCTGCTGGAGATTGCCGACAAATACCGTGGAGATGGCAGTACGGGCGAGAAAAAAGAAGATCTGCAATGGCGCAGCTGGGAGGTCAACAAACGCCTGGAGCACGCCCTGGTAAAAGGTATCTCCACGTTCATTGAAGAAGACACCGAGGCGGCGCGCCAGGCGGCCACTCGCCCGCTGGATGTAATCGAAGGACCCTTGATGGACGGCATGAATGTGGTGGGTGACCTGTTCGGTGCGGGCAAAATGTTCCTACCCCAGGTGGTTAAGTCGGCTCGGGTCATGAAGCAGGCAGTTGCCTATCTGAACCCCTACATTGAGGCGGAAAAAACGGAAGCCACCAAGTCCAACGGCAAGATTCTGATGGCGACGGTGAAAGGCGATGTGCACGACATCGGGAAGAATATTGTCGGCGTGGTACTGCAATGCAATAACTTTGAGGTGCTGGATCTGGGTGTGATGGTCGCCTGCGAAAAAATCCTACAGGTTGCCCAGGAAGAAAATTGCGACATTATCGGTTTGTCGGGTCTGATCACGCCCTCACTGGATGAAATGGTCACGGTGGCGAAGGAAATGGAGCGCCAAGGTATCAACAAGCCACTGTTGATTGGCGGTGCGACCACGTCCAAAGCCCATACAGCCGTAAAAATTGATCCGCAGTTGAAGATCAACCAGGTTGCCTATGTGGCCGATGCCTCCCGTGCCGTGGGGGTCGCCACTCGCTTCCTGTCCGATGAGTTGCGGCCGAAATTTGTGCGCGAACTGCAAGCTGAATATGAAGTAGTGCGTGAGCGCAATGCCGGTCGCAAAGCGCGCGGTACGGTCCGCACCTACCCCGAGGCCATCAGCCGTGGCCTGAAACTGGATTGGGACAACTACACTCCACCGGCACCCAGCTTTACCGGCACCCGCGTCTTTGATGATTATCCCTTGCAAGCGCTGGTCGATACCATCGACTGGACGCCGTTTTTCATCTCCTGGGACCTAGTGGGTAAATACCCGAAAATCTTTGATGACGAGGTAGTGGGAGAAGCGGCCCGCAACCTGTTTGCCGACGCCCAGGCGATGCTAAAACGCATCATCGATGAAAAGTTGCTGACCGCGAGGGCCGTGGTTGGCTTCTGGCCTGCCAATACGGTCCAGCACGACGACATCGCCCTGTATGAGGACGAATCCCGCCAACAACCACTGGCGACCCTGCACCATATTCGCCAGCAGGTACAGAAGCCCGGCAACACCAAGCCCAACACCTCGCTGGCCGACTTTGTCGCACCGAAAGACACCGGCAAGCCGGATTACCTCGGTGGCTTCGTGGTGACGGCGGGCATCGGTGCCGAAGAATTGGCGCAGGAATATGTCGACAACAACGATGACTACAGTGCGATTATGGTCAAGGCCCTGGCCGATCGCCTGGCGGAAGCCTTTGCCGAGCATATGCACATGAAGGTGCGCAAAGAACTCTGGGGTTATGCGCCGGATGAACAACTGGATAATGACGCCCTGATTAAAGAGCGCTATACCGGTATCCGCCCGGCGCCCGGTTACCCCGCCTGCCCGGATCACACCGAGAAAGCCACACTGTTCCGGCTTTTGCAAGCGGAGACAAACATCGGAGTCGAGTTGACGGAATCCTTTGCCATGCTGCCCGCCGCGGCCGTATCAGGCTGGTATTTCTCGCACCCGGATTCGTATTATTTCCCTACCGGCAAGATTCAGAAGGATCAGGTGGAGTCCCTGGCAAAACGCAAAGGCATGGAGCTGGCCACGCTGGAGCGCTGGCTGCAACCGGTGCTCGGTTACGAGGACTGAAACGGGCATCATCTTTCTGTCACTTTTGACGCATATATTACCTTCTACAGCCATGGAGGAAGGTAATGATGCGACAAAAGAGCAGCCGGTCGGTGTCTGGGGTCAGCTTCAGGTCAGCACTGCAGGCAATGTTTCTGGCTGGTGCCATCAGCGCCAGCGCGACGGAATACACCGAGGAACAGCAAGCGCAGGTCAACCTGGCGCTGGAGATAGTTAACAGCTATCGTCAACTGCGCAGCAGTTGCGCGGATGTTGAGGAGCATGCTCGACAAATGTGCTATTACCGCCTTAAAGTGGGACTGTGGGACTACAAAGAAGCCCGAAAAACCTTATCCCGGTTTGGTATACGCGTGCATTCAGGCAATCAGGTGGCCGACCGCTAGAGTGGTTGGCCAAACTGACGGCACGGTTACAGGGTGTTCCACTTCAATCGAGCGCTACTACCGTGGAGACCATGAGATGGCCGACTCCCCCAAGCCCGGATTTTGGGCCGTGGTTACCAGCACCCTGGCAGCGGCATTTGGTGTGCAAAGCCGTCGCGCCCAGGAACGGGATTTCCAGCACGGTAACATCTGGTCTTATATTATTGCCGGCGTTGCCTTTACCCTGCTGTTTATTGCCAGCCTCTACGGTCTGGTTCAGTGGGTACTGAAGATTACTTAAGCCCCACCCTGCTTCACGTATGGCGCCAGAGGCTGGCCGATTCGATACCGCCCGCTCGCAGCAGTTTCTGTATGTTGCTTTTCAGCACCCTGTGCTCGGTTGGGTGTAACTCAGCCAGGAACTTTTGCTGATGCTTTTCAGCTGCCTCGTTCAGGTGGCTCACCATCATTTGGCCAGGATCCGTGATTTGCACTTTCACTGAGCGTCTGTCCAGGCCATCATGCTCACGCATCACCAGTCCCTTTTTCTCCAATCGATCGACCAGCCGGGTAATGGCTGATCGGTCCACACCTATCTGCTCGGCGATGTGGGCCGGGGTGTTTGCCAGGTTATTGCTGAGAACGTTCATGACCATCCACTGCGGCCAGGTAACGTCCATGGCATCAAGGTCTTTGTTGAATTTATCCTGCATGACACTGGCCAGCCTGGAGATCCAAAATGTGTAACTGTTGTGCAATTGGAAAGACATCTTTGACTCCGTGTATCCAGGCAATGCGCTGTTATCAGTGGGTGGCAAGGGTATAGTTTTAAGCAATATTATTGACCAATCAATATTTGTCAAGACAAACTTAGCCTCGGAGAATGTCTTGACAATTTGCGGGTAAGAGATTGCGCTGACGGGGTAATGAAGACTGCGGAAAGAAGGAGAATTGAACATCGAGTCCTGCCGGACTCGATGTTTAAAGGTTGGTACTGCTCTTAATTTGCTTCAATTAAAATCACAATCAAACCTAAGGACTTATTGTGTTTTGGGTGTCCTGGCTGTGTCTAAAGAAGCTTTGCTACATCTCTCTTTTTTATTAACGACTTCTTCTATAGTTATTATGTTTTATTGTTATCTTAGTGTTGTGATGCTTCTTGTTTTCTCTCACTCTCTCTCTGTGAGCTTGTTGACCCGACCTTGAGAGTCTGTCTTTTCATACTAACTGTCTGCTCTTACTGCCCGCTGATCCAAAAGATACATGTGGACACGAAGATCGCAATTAGAGCAATGGCTGCAATCGCATCTGCGGTGCTATCACCAGGTTCCTGCATTTCCAGTTCGTCGTACATTATTTTTATTCTCCGTTAACGTATGAAAGAGTGTTAAGAAGAGCTAATAGTGCTTAGCTGAGTTAATTATAGGCACACACCAAATCGGTCTTTCAAGTTAAAAATATCAGTTATTCCCATAAGCTCTTAAATTGTTTCAAAGATCAACACCTTAGGTCATTTTAGTTACCCAGATGTTACTTTTCCTCACAGCTGCCCATCTCGCATTCACCTGCCAATGGGTGTAGACTTCCTCACCCCTGACTGGTGGCACAAGTCTCTGATCTATAAAGAGAACTCCTTCAATCAGGCGTGATTAACCTACAGACACCAGGTGTACTTCTCAATGTACAAATACGACGAGTATGATCAAAAGATCGTGCGTGAGCGGGTTGCTCAATTCCGTGGCCAAACTGAGCGCTACCTGGCCGGCGAGTTAAAGGAAGAAGAGTTTCTGCCCCTGCGACTGCAAAACGGCCTCTATATCCAGCGCTTGGCGCCTATGCTGCGTGTAAATGTGCCCTATGGCATGCTCAATACCACCCAATTGCGCAAACTGGCACATATTGCCCGCCATTATGATAAAGGCTACTGTCACGTCAGTACTCGTCAAAACATTCAGTACAACTGGCCGGAACTGGCCGAAGTTCCTGATATTCTGGCAGAACTTGCTGAAGTTGAGATGCATGCAACACAGTCCAGCGGCAATTGCATTCGCAATGTTACATCCGATCAGTTTGCTGCCATCAGCAGCGATGAAATCGTGGATCCACGCCCCTACTGCGAGATTATTCGCCAGTGGTCAACCTTTCACCCAGAGTTTGCCTTCCTACCCCGCAAATTTAAAATTGCGGTAACTGGAGCAGAGAGTGATCGCGCTGCTGTCCAGGTACATGATATCGGCCTTGAAATTCTCAAGAACGAAGCCGGCGAAGTCGGCTTTAAAGTGCTGGTCGGCGGTGGTCTGGGGCGCACGCCGGTGATTGGTTCTGTGATTCATGAATTTCTGCCTGAGAAATACTTGCTGTCCTACCTGGATGCAATTCTGCGTGTCTACAACCAGCTCGGGCGTCGCGACAACAAATATAAGGCACGGATCAAGATCCTGGTCAAAGCCCTGGGGGCCGACAAGTTTGCGGATAAGGTTAACACCGAGTTTGCGCACCTGAAAGATGGACCAACCACCCTGACCCAGGAAGAAATTGATCGCGCCAGCTCACACTTCACTGCACTGCCTTATGCTGCCCTGGACGATCAGCAGGCCCAGAGCCTACTGACTCAACAAGCCGCTGAGTCTGCGGCGTTCGGCAAATGGCTGAGCCGCAATGTTCGCGAGCATCGCCAGCCAGGCTATGCTGCCGTCACCCTGTCATTAAAACCTACGGGAGTGGCCCCCGGGGATATCACCGACGCTCAGTTGGAAGCCATTGCCGATCTGGCTGACAAATTCAGCTTCAGTGAAGTTCGCACCACCCACGAACAAAATATTGTGCTGGGTGAAGTGCGCAAGGATCAGCTGTTTGAACTTTGGCAAGTAGCCAAGCCCCTGGGCTTCGCCACCCCGAACATCGGTACCTTGACGGATATCATCTGCTGCCCTGGCGGCGACTTCTGTTCGCTGGCCAACGCCAAATCAATTCCTATTGCCGAATCAATCCAGCGCCAGTTTGATGACCTGGATTACCTGTATGATCTGGGCAACCTGGATCTCAATATTTCAGGCTGCATGAACGCCTGTGGTCACCACCATGTTGGCCATATCGGGATTCTCGGCGTCGACAAGAAAGGTGAAGAATTCTATCAGGTGCAACTTGGCGGTCATGCCGGCAACGATGCCAGCCTTGGCAAGGTGTTGGGGCCGGCTTTCAGCGCTGAAGACATGCCACAGGTAGTACAGACCCTGATTGATGTGTACGTCAAGCAAAGGGTTGAGGGCGAGCAGTTTATTGATACCTACCGCCGCATCGGTTTAACGCCATTTAAGGAGCAGGTGTATGCCAAAGCTGATTAAAGACAAAACCCTGGTTGAGGATAGCTGGCAAGTCGTCGATGCCACGGAGTCCCCCGAGACAGTGGCGGTTGCGGATGGTTCGGTCATCGTTCCCCTGGCAGTCTGGCAAGCTCAGAAAGCTTCTCTGTCGGCACGCAAGGCCGAGCTGGGAGTATGGCTCAACAGCGATGAGCTGGCCGATTCGCTGGCCGAAGAGGCACAAGGGTTCGCGCTGATTGCGATTAATTTCCCAGGCTTTATGGATGGCCGGGGGTTCTCCACCGCCCGTCTGCTGCGGGAGCGCTATGGTTTTCAGGGTGAGCTGCGAGCCATGGGCCACATCATTCGCGACCAGCTCTTCTATCTGTCACGCTGTGGCTTTAACAGCTTCAGCATGCCAGAAGACATCAATCTGGAGCAGGCCATCGATTCATTGGAAGACTTCACCGACTCCTATCAGGCAGCTGTTGATCAGCCTTTGCCGCTGTTCCGTCGTCGTGCCTGACACGGAAATGGTCTAAACCTGGCCAACCCCGCCAAACGCCCCGCCCTGGGGCGTTTTTCATACCGCCTTGTATTTCGTTTTTGCTTCGAATCAGGTACAACTGTAACTGGTCCAGTAACCCGGTGAACATCTCGCTGAATCGAATTCTGGTTCCAGCTGCAGATGCCCTACTAGCCATGTAACCGTATTGCTGTAAGGAGGCGCGCAGGGATATGCACGAATCCCTCTTCCAGTCGTTTGTTCTGATCTTCGCCGGAGCTGCGCTGTTTGCCTCCATTGCGCTCTATACCCGCCAACCCCTGCTCGTGGCTTACATCGCCCTGGGGGCTTTACTGGGACCCTATGGCGCCGGTTTTATCACCAACCTGACCCTTGTCACCGAGATGTCGCACATCGGCATCATTTTTTTGTTGTTTTTACTGGGGCTGGACATGCAGCCCAAAGCGCTGTTTGCGGTGCTGAAAAAAGCCACCAGCATTGCGCTGGTGAGCTCGGCCCTGTTTGCACTTACCGGTTATGGAATTGGTCATGTGTTTGGTTTCAGCCACACGGAAAACCTCATCATCGGGATGGCCATGATGTTTTCCAGCACCATCATTGGTATCAAGTTGTTGCCCACCACAGTACTGCACCATCGGCATACCGGGGAGCTGATGATCGGCTTGCTGCTGTTGCAGGATTTTATTGCCATCCTTTGCTTGATGGTTCTCTACAGCGGGGATGTTGGAGAAATTCAGCTGTCTCAGTTTGGAATAACCTTGGTAACCCTGCCATTGCTGGGTTTGTTTGCTTATGTGTTTGTCCGTTACGGGCTGTTAAAGCTGATCCATAAATTTGATCGCTTTCACGAGTACATCTTTCTGCTGGCGATAGGCTGGTGCCTGGGATGCGCCGAATTGGCCGAACTACTGGGCCTGTCGGCGGAGATCGGGGCTTTTATCGCCGGAATTACTCTTGCCACCAGCCCGATCTCCCAGTACATCGCCATCAGCCTGAAACCTTTGCGGGATTTCTTTTTGATTTTGTTTTTCTTTTCTTTGGGCGCCCGATTTGATTTGGGATTATTACCCGAGGTGCTGTGGGCCAGCGTGGTATTGGCAACGGCCATGTTGGTGATCAAACCCCTGGTATTTCGCTACCTGCTTCACCACCAAAGTGAATCCAATGGCCTGGCCTGGGATATCGGATTTCGGCTCGGGCAAATCAGCGAGTTTTCACTGCTGATCGTGTTTGTTGCAACGAATGCGGCGCTGATTGGGGAGAAAGCCTCTGTGCTGATCCAGGCCACGGCCATAATTACCTTCCTGGTATCGAGCTACATTGTGATCTTTAATCTGCCCAACCCCATCGCCGTCAGTGATCGGTTGCGGCGGGACTGAAGGAAGCTATTCCGTTTCATCCAGGATGCAAAACGAGACAAAAGTGGTGAGAAGTGAAACAAACACGGCAAAGTGCATGAGCGGGAAAGCCAGCACCACCAGCGACATGGAAAACCACAAGCTGCGAACAATACGCTGTTTATTGCGGTATTTACGGGTAAAGCGCCGGCGATGAAAGTGATATTCGTCCGGAGAGCGAACGTCCAACCATATGGGCTGCCACGTGTACTGACGATATAGGCCCCAGTAGAACTCCAACCATGCTTTCAGCATAAACACCCCGCTACCTCTGACCAGCGTGGAAAATTCCACGCCCTTTAAGCAGTATAGACACAGCGTTTACGATTCAGAAAGCCCGGCCAAAAGAGTATTGTCGGGCCTGGGTGGTGAGCCAGTGGCATTTCACCGACTCACCCACAACATCAACCCACGTATCGTGTGGGCTCGCGCATAGTAACGAACTCTTCGGCAGCGGTTGGATGAATGCCAATGGTCGCATCAAAATCTGCCTTGGTTGCACCGGACTTAATGGCCACGGCGATCCCCTGAATGATTTCTCCGGCATCCTGACCGACCATGTGGCAGCCGATCACCTTGTCACTGCGGTCTTCCACAATGAGCTTCATAAAGGTTCGTTCCGGCAATCCGGACAGGGTGTGCTTCATGTGCTTGAAGCTGGTGGTATAGACACGCAGCTTCAAGCCTCGCTCCTGCGCCTGCTCTTCTGTCAGGCCTACCGTGGCAATATTCGGCTGACAAAATACTGCCGTCGCGATGTTGTCGTAATCCACCCTTGACGGTTGGTTGTTATAGAGAGTTTTCGCCAGCGCCATCCCTTCGGCCAGGGCAACTGGGGTCAGCTCCATTCGACCAATGACGTCGCCAACCGCATAAATGCTCGGCTCGTGGGTTTGGTAATCGTCATTCACCGCCACGTAGCCTTTGTCAGTCAGCTCAACAGCGGTGTGCTCAAGCCCCAAGCTGTCAATTTTGGGGGCTCGCCCGGTGGCCGCCATAACGCAGTCAACAATACGTTCACTGCCATCGGTCAGCGCCACCTTGAGCTCACCGGAATCCAGCTTTTCTACAGCCTCAATATTGGTGTCGAACGTCAGCTGTACCCCTTTCTGCGCTACCTGTTCAGCAGTAAATTCACGCACTTCCCGATCGAAACCGCGTAGAAACAAAGGTCCACGGTAGACCAGTTCTGTTTCGGCCCCCAGACCATTGAAAATACCAGCGAACTCTACAGCAATATAACCTCCACCAAGGACCAGCGCCCGACGTGGGAATTCTTCCAGGTAAAAGGCTTCATTCGAGCTGATAATGTGCTCTTTACCGGGAATGTCCGGGATCTTCGGCCATCCACCGGTGGCAATCAAAATGCGTTCGGTGGTGTAGGATTTACCTGCCACGGAAACGGTGTGGGGGTCCACGATGGTGGCCCGACCCTCGATCAGCTCCACGCCCGCATTGGCGAGAATATTGCCATAGACACCGTTAAGGCGTTCAATTTCACGGCTTTTGTTGTCACGTAAAGTAGCCCAATCAAAGCGGGGATGATCGATGGTCCAGCCATAGCCTGCTGCCCCTTCCACCTCTTCCGGCACGTGGGAGCCGTAAACAAACAACTTTTTGGGCACACAACCCACATTGACGCAGGTTCCACCCAGAAAGGTATCTTCCGCGACTGCCACTCGAGCACCAAAAGCGGATGCCATACGGCTGGCCCTGACGCCGCCGGAACCTGCACCTATCACAAACAGATCAAAATCGTACTTAGCCACACTGCCCCCTGAATACATTCTGGATTGTTGGCTGTAGACCTGCCGCGCAAGGCAGGAATTACAAACAGGTCATCATTTTATAGGAAAAGATCGAGCCTGTTGATAATAGCCATGTCCAATAGTTTCAATTAGGCTGATAGTGAAAGTTAAAATGTCGATGATCGATTACCGGTCAGGCCTCAGCATCCACAAACGGAGGGTCAGAGCGTCGACGCTGCTCGCCGGAATGTGGACTTGGCATTTCGCTGGATTCCTCTGCTGGACGCTGCTTCGGCGGTGAGCGCCGGTCGTATATCAAGTGTTGGGCATCGTGGGTTATATCTTTAGGCGTGGGAGTGACGGGTTGAGTGGATGACACTTCGGTCGTTGCCGTCTTTTTCGTTGTTTTCACCGGCGTAGTGATCGGTGTACTTCCAATGTTGATCATAGTTCAGCTCTCCTGCTGGTATCCGCATCGTAACTCGGCTCTCTCCGACGCTCGCTCTGGATCCATTCCGCGTGGAATCTAATTTTTGCTTTTCCAATATGATGCCCCGAACCCCCACAGCACTCAAGACCTTTTCACTGGTGACTGCGGCTTCGGCACATTGGCGGGCTTGTTACAGGCAAGTGGTCTTACTCGCAGCAGAGCTTAAACCTCAAATGGTGTTAACTTAAAGCTTAAACGTAGTTAACTTATTCACTTAAACATAGCTGCGCTTGAACCAGGACAATTTGCCCTGCAGCTGCACCACATCGCCAATGATCAACAGCGTCGGAGCCGACACTTGCTCCTGCACTACCAGCTGGGGCAACTCATGCAGAGACGAGCTGATGACACGCTGCTCCGGGGTTGTCCCCTTTTCGACGATGGCTGCCGGTGTTTCTGGTGAACGTCCGTGGGCGATCAACGACTGGCAGATTTCCGCCAGCCCGGACAGCCCCATATAAAACACCAGGGTCTGCTGTGGCTCGGCCAACTCAGGCCAGGGTAAATTGACCTGGTTGCTTTTTAGATGACCCGTGATAAAACGAACCGACTGTGAATAGTCCCGGTGGGTGAGCGGTATACCGGCGTAGCTGGCACAGCCGGAAGCGGCCGTAATGCCCGGAACCACCTGGAATGAAATACCCGCTTCCGCCAGCAGCTCAATTTCCTCACCACCACGACCAAATATGAATGGGTCACCGCCCTTGAGGCGCAGTACACGACGCCCTTGTTTGGCCAGGTCCACCAGATGCTGGTTGATTTGATCTTGTGGTACCGAGTGTTCGGATTGACGCTTGCCGACATAAATCCGTTCACAGTCCCGCGGCAATAAATCCATAATGGCTGGCGAGACGAGTCGGTCGTACAGGGCAACCTCTGCCTGCTGAATCAGGCGCAGAGCCTTGAGGGTCAATAATTCGGGATCACCGGGGCCGGCCCCGACCAGAAACACCTCCCCCGCCAGCGCGCCTTGCTCGGCTTCGGCAAGATGACGCTGCATGAGTTCATCGGCACACTGAGGCTGGCCATCGTAGAGATGTTCGGCAGCCATGCCCGACAGCACACGATCCCACAGACGTTGACGGGTGGACAGGGAGGGCAAACTCAGTTTGACGCGAGACCGCCACCGCTCCGCCCAGGTCACCAATATTGGCAACTTGCGCGGCACAAACGCCTCCAGCTGCCGCTTCAGGTAGCGGGTGATGGTGGGTGATTTGGCACCACTGTGAACTGCCAGAACTACCGGTGAACGATCAATGATGGCCGGCAAAATTACATCGCCCTGTTCGGCGTCACTGGCGACATTGCAGTGCACGCGATACCTATGACAATGTTGAGCCAAGCGGCGATTCAAGCTGGAATCTGCAGTGGCCGCAACAACCAGGAAATAATCCTGCACAGCCAGTGTGTCCGGTGGCGGAAGAGTTTTAAATTCCAGTTCCAGTTCCAGTTCCAGTTCCAGTTGATCAGTGTCCGCTGCCATGGACAGCAGAGTGTCACATACCTGAGGGGCCAGCACCTTGATCCGGGCGCCGGCCTTTAACAGCCACTGGGCTTTGCGGGCAGCGATTTCGCCGCCCCCCACGATAAGACACTCTCGACCGGAAAGCTTGAGGAACAGTGGAAAGTATTCCATGGCTCAACAATGCCTAGCCAATGGTCTCCAGGCCTCCCATATAGGGTTTTAATACCTCCGGCACCAGCACCGTGCCATCGGCCTGCTGGTAATTTTCCAGTACGGCAATCAAGGTGCGTCCCACGGCCAGACCGGAGCCATTGAGCGTGTGCAGCAGTTCGGGCTTGCCGGTTTCAGGATTGCGGAATCGTGCTTTCATGCGGCGCGCTTGAAAGTCACGGAAACTGCTGCAGGAAGAAATTTCCCGATACTTCTGCTGGGAAGGAATCCAGACTTCAATGTCGTAAGTTTTGGCCGCTGAGAAACCGAGATCACCGCCGCACAGAATGACTGTACGATAGGGTAATTGCAGCGCTTGCAAAATGGCTTCGGCATGACCGGTCAGCGCTTCGAGTGCTGCATCGGAATACTGGGGCTTCACAAACTGTACCAGCTCCACTTTTTCAAACTGGTGCTGGCGAATCATGCCACGGGTATCGCGACCATGGCTCCCCGCTTCGGACCGAAAGCACGGAGTATGGCAAACGTATTTGATCGGCAGACTGTCGGCATCGCGGATAATTTCATTGCGCAGCAAATTTGTAACAGGCACTTCGGCGGTGGGGATCAGGTAAAATTCCCGCTCGTCATTGAGTTTGAACAAGTCATCCTCAAACTTGGGCAACTGACCGGTGCCATACAGGGAATCCCGATTGACGACATAGGGTACATAGACCTCCTGATAGCCGTGTTCCGCAATATGGGTATTGAGCATAAACTGTGTCAGCGCGCGATGCAGACGGGCGATGCCACCCTGCATGACGGCAAAACGGGAACCGGTCAGCTTGGCAGCGGCTTCAAAATCCAGGCCGTTCAGGGAAGCTCCCAGATCAACGTGATCTTTAATCTCAAAGTCGAAAGCCTTTGGCTCACCCCAGCGACGAATTTCCACGTTATCGTCTTCAGTCGCGCCCGCGGGCACTTCTTCGGCTGGCACATTGGGGATGCCACTCAGCAGCAGTTCCAGGTTACTCTGCACCTGATTAAGCTGGGCTTCCGCCTCCGCCAGCTGCTGTTTCAACTCATCTACCTCTTGCAGCAAGGGCGCGATGTCCTCTCCGGATGCCTTGGCCTTGCCAATACTCTTGGAGCGACTGTTGCGGGTTTGTTGCAGGTTTTCGGTTTTTACCTGAATCGCTTTGCGCTCTTCTTCCAGCTGCACCAAGGCCTCGACATCCAGCTGGAAACCTTTTTTGGCCAGCGCCTGAGCGATTTCCTGGGGATTAGTGCGAATAAATTTGGGATCGAGCATAGTGCTAACCAATCATCCTAAAACTGTGAATTACCGTGCAGGTTAGGCGTCAACCGCCGCGAAAACCCGCGTAAAAAATCAAACCAACCTTGAGGTGCCTTCTATGGCAAGGGCCACTGCGATCACACACGCAACGACACTCAACAGAAGGTAACTCAGTGCCAATGTCCCGTGTCCGTTCTGCCAGAGGGTGACGGCATCCAGGGCAAACGTTGAAAAGGTCGTAAAGGCGCCGAGAAAACCCGCCATAGCCCAATTGCGCCACTCCGCACCGAGCACCGATTTTTCGATGATCAGCACATAAAATACACCCATCAACAATGACCCGAGAACATTAACGGTCAACGTTCCCAGAGGAAAGCGATTGGCCATAACGGGAAACATATACGTGGTGACGCCATACCGCCCCATCGCTCCCAGAGCCCCACCGATCGCAACGGCCAACCATGTCATAACCTATCCTTTTGTTGATTTTTCGCTGTCCTGGTATCGCTTCCACGTACTCAGTCGATCACACTCACTCAGATAACGCAGCTTTTCGCCAATTTTTTGCTCCAGGCCGCGTTCCACTGGGCGGTAATACTGCCTCGGTTCCAGTTCTTCAGGGAAATAGCACTCGCCGGCGGCATAAGCGCCTGGCTCATCGTGTGCATAGCGGTATTCGGCGCCGTAATCCAGTGATTTCATCAACTGAGTCGGTGCGTTGCGCAGATGTACGGGCACATCATAACTCGGCTGCGATTTTACATCTGCCATTGCCTCGTTGAAAGCCTTATAGACGGCATTGCTTTTGGGCGCGGCCGCCAGATACACCAAAGCCTGGGCGATGGCCAGCTCCCCTTCCGGACTGCCCAGGCGCTCCTGTGTCTCCCAGGCATTGAGGCAGATTTGCAGCGCCCTGGGGTCGGCATTGCCGATATCCTCACTGGCCATGCGCACCACTCGACGGGCGATATAAAGGGGATCACAACCCCCATCCAGCATCCGGGCAAGCCAGTAAAGTGCCCCATCGGCGGACGATCCGCGCACCGATTTGTGCAGTGCGGAGATCTGTTCGTAAAACAAATCCCCTCCTTTATCAAAACGGCGCACGTCATTGGCCAAAATTTCCGCGACCACTGCGGCCGTAATGTGTTTGGTGCCATCCTGCTCTTCCGCCAAATCCGCGGCCACTTCCAGCAGGTTTAACGCCTTACGGCCATCCCCATCCGCCGCATGAGCCAGTGTGCTGAGCAACTCGTCGTCAATGCGAATGTCGATCTTGCCCAATCCCCGCTCGTCATCCTGCAGGGCATTGCGCAGCATCTGCAACAAATGCTTATGCTCCAGGCCGCGCAGAACGTACACCCTCGAACGGGACAGCAAGGCATTATTGAGAGAAAAGGACGGGTTTTCAGTGGTGGCGCCGATAAAGATCACCGTGCCATCCTCGACAAACGGCAGGAAAGCGTCCTGCTGAGCCTTATTGAAGCGGTGCACTTCATCGACAAACAAAATGGTTTTCTGGCCGGATTGATTCTGCAGCTGCTGTGCCTTGGCAACCGCGGAGCGAATATCCTTGACCCCTGCCAATACCGCTGACAGGGTCTCGAAGTGAGCATCACTGATGTCGGCAATCATTTTCGCCATTGAGGTTTTACCCACACCTGGTGGCCCCCACAACACCATAGAGTGCAACTGTTTGCGAACGATGGCCTCGCGCAGGGTTTTGCCCGGCGTAAACAAATGCTCCTGCCCCACATATTCATCGGGGTGTCGCGGCCGCATTCTCGCCGCCAGGGGTTGGTAGACGGCGTGGGAAAACAGGTCACTCATTTCTAAGGACATCGGTTCCCGGCGGTGGCACAAAGCGAAAGCTGTTTACGCTCATCTCCGGCGTGACGACAACGTGTGACAGGGTGAATTGTGTGGTTTGACCAAAGCCATCAAGGATGCGCATAGAGGCTAACACGTTGTTTTCAAACCGCACTTCCAGCTGCTGGTACACCGCATCCTTTTGCCGAGGACGCAGACTGTAAGTGGTGCTGTCGTTATCCGGTGTTGCAATTCGACTCACGGCAAATTGATTGTCAATTTGCTGTAGATCACCAGAAAAAATCACCGCGGGCGTCTGATTAATTTGGTCAGAAACCGGACTGATGGTGACCTGCTCCAGGTCTGGGTCGTAAAGCCAGACCTGCTGGCCGTCGGTCATTAGCAGCTGCGGAAAAGGCGCTGTGGTTTCCCAGCGCAACAAACCTGGACGCTGCATAACAAAGTGACCGCGGGAGTGAGAGAGTTCCTCGCCCCTGGCATCCGTCTGCACCTGGTGAAATTCACCTTTCAAGGCGCTAATGGGTTGCAACTGAGCGATCAGCGCCGCCGCCACGCTCCCTGACGATGCATCGTCAGCCCAGCTAAGGCAGGCCACGAATGTCAACAGTACACTTGAAACAAGGGTGCATATAAATTTCATCAAACGCTCACTGTCATCGTTCCGGCGGTGGCGGGGCCAGCACTTCTCGGTTGCCGTTGGCCCCCATTTCACTGACGACACCTGCCGACTCCATAGTTTCTATCAATCGCGCGGCCCGGTTGTAGCCAACCCGCAACTTTCTCTGGACGGAAGAAATCGAGGCTTTGCGTGTTTTGGTGACAAATTCGACCGCCTCATCGTAAAGCGGATCGGACTCATCATCCCCACCCTCTTCGCCTTCAGAAGCCAACCCCGGTACCGGAATGCTGTTGGCACTGTCATCAATGACCCCTTCCAGGTAATCCGGTTCCCCCCGCCGCTTCCAATCATCCACGACCTTGTGCACTTCGTGGTCATCGACGAAGGCGCCGTGCACGCGCTGCGGCACACTGGTACCCGGGGGCAGATAGAGCATGTCACCGTGGCCCAACAACTGCTCAGCACCACCCTGATCCAGTATCGTGCGTGAATCGATTTTAGACGATACCTGAAAGCCAATGCGGGTCGGTACGTTGGCCTTGATCAAACCGGTAATCACATCCACCGAGGGACGCTGTGTAGCCAGGATCAGGTGAATACCCGCAGCCCGGGCTTTTTGCGCAATACGGGCAATCAATTGCTCCACCTTCTTGCCGACAATCATCATCATATCGGCGAATTCATCAATCACCACCACAATGGCAGGTAAGGTTTCCAAATTGGGAGGCGTGGCCTCATCCTGACCAGCTTCAAAATGTTCATCCGGCTTCCACAGAGGGTCGGCAATAGGCTCGCCTTTTTTGTTGGCCTCCTCAACCTTGCGGTTAAAGCCCGCCAGGTTTCTCACCCCAAGCGCGGCCATCAGTTTATAACGGCGTTCCATCTCACCCACACTCCAGCGCAGGCCATTGGCCGCGTCTTTCATATCGGTGATCACCGGGGTTAACAGGTGCGGAATGCCTTCATAGATCGACAGTTCCAGCATCTTCGGGTCGACCAGAATCAAGCGCACCTGCTTGGGGGTTGATTTGTACAGCAGGCTCAGCAGCATCACGTTCACGCCAACCGATTTACCTGAGCCTGTCGTTCCGGCTACCAGCAGGTGCGGCATCTTGGCCAGATCCGCCACTACCGGCTCACCCTCGATGTCGTGCCCCAGCGCCATGGTCAATGGGGATTTGGAGTTCTCATACACATCGGATGCCAGCACTTCACTGAGGCGAACCATCTGTCGATGCTCATTGGGAATTTCGATACCGACAACAGACTTTCCGGGTATCACTTCCACTACCCGCACACTGATGACCGCCAGTGAACGCGCCAGGTCCTTTGCCAGATTGGTGATGCGACTTGCCTTTACACCCGGGGCCGGCTGTAATTCAAAACGCGTGACCACCGGTCCCGGTAAAACGGAAACCACTTCGGCCTCGACGTTGAAATCCTTCAGCTTGAGCTCCAACAATCGCGACATGGCTTCCAGGGATTCTTTGGAATAACCTTTATCGTTACTCTTGTCAGCCGGATCGAGCAAACTGATGGGCGGCAACTCGCCCACCACAGAAGTATCGAACAGGGAGGTCTGCTTTTCCTTTTCGACCCGGGGGCTGGGCTTGGCTTTTTTCACCGGCTCTGCGATCTTTGGAGGAATCCGTACTTTCTGTTTTTCCACCTGCTTTTCAATCGCGATTCGACGCTCTTGCTGAACCTTCTCAACCTTCTGCTTCTCTTGCCGTTGCTGGGATCGTTTACGCCACCAGCTGGCAATTCCTGCAAGCATTTGCAGTGTCATACGGCCGGTATTATCCATCAGTGCCAACCACGACAAGTCGGTAAAGACCGTCAAACCAAACAGAAAGACTGCCAGCAACAACAAGGTACCGCCGGTATAACTGAAGGCAGCTTCTACCCCACCAGCAACACTGGTTCCCAGGATTCCACCGTTGGAAAATGGCAAACTGGATGAATCGAGGCCATAGTAGAGCGTTGCCAAGGCTGTGGCTGCAAGCATAACCAGAACAAAACCGATAAAGCGTAAACCCGCCATAAAAGCATCAAACGGGACATGGCGGCTACGATCCCGAAACACCAACCAGGCGCGATAGGCGATAAGCAGCGGGAACAGAAACGCCATATAACCAAACAGGGAATAAAACACGTCTGCCAACCAGGCACCAAACATACCACCGGCATTTTGCAGGCGTTCTCCGCTGGCAGTGCGTGACCAGCCGGGATCGGTGGGTGAATAAGTGACCAGGGCCATCATCAGAAACAGACACAGAGACACCAGCCCAATCAGGGCCCCCTCTTTTAATACCCGCAATGGCATAGCGCCGGCGCTTTCGGCTTTCTGTACCGCAGTGTTCTCGGAAGATTTCAAACAGTCACCCGTCCATCTGGCTTCTTTAAAATTTGAGCCATTCTATCATTGTTGACGTGATTTTCCCCCGTAGAAGCCTGATTTCTCCATTTCGGCTGATTTCATCACACTTCCCCAGGCCCAATGTAAAAAAAATGCCCCTCTGGCGGTTACTATTCACTCAAACAGGCTGCCCAAGCCACACTCTGGCCAGCTGGCAAGCAATAATGAATAGCGTCAACTAATAACTCTTATTGCAGCAGTCTACTGGTCGCAAACGCGACTTTTCCCTATCATTAGACTCTGTTATCACCATGCACAACTTTTGATTTGCAAATGTAGGATTTTCTCCATGAGTGACGCTCAGCACCACCAGATTATCGTTCTCGGCTCCGGCCCTGCCGGCTATACCGCCGCCATTTACGCCGCGCGTGCCAACCTCAAACCGGTTGTCATTACAGGCATGCAACAGGGTGGCCAGCTGACCACCACCACTGAAGTAGAGAACTGGCCCGGTGGCGTCGCTGACCTCCAGGGCCCTGACTTGATGGTACAAATGCAACAACACGCGGAGCGCTTCGACACCGAGATCATTTTTGACCACATTCACGAAGCTGACCTGTCTCAACGCCCTTTCACCTTGAAAGGCAGCAACACTTACACCTGTGACGCACTAATTATCGCTACTGGTGCTTCTGCCCAGTACCTTGGCCTGCCATCCGAAGAAGCCTTTATGGGCAAAGGCGTCAGCGCCTGCGCCACCTGCGATGGCTTTTTCTACCGCGGCAAAAAAGTTGCTGTTGTCGGCGGCGGCAATACCGCTGTTGAAGAGGCTCTTTATCTGTCCAACATTGCCTCGGAAGTGACCCTAATCCACCGTCGCGACAAGCTCCGCTCAGAAAAGATTCTGCAGGACAAACTGCTTGCCAAGGCCGAAAACGGCAATGTCAATATTGTGTGGGATCATACCCTCGATGAAGTGCTGGGCGACGAGTCCGGGGTGACCGGCCTGCGGTTGAAAAGCACCAAGGACGACAGCACTCAGGAAGTGGATGTTGCCGGCGTGTTCATTGCCATTGGCCATAAGCCAAACACCGATATCTTTGCTGGCCAGCTGGAAATGAAAGATGGCTATATCACGGTAAAAAGTGGCACCAACGGCGAAGCCACCAGCACCAGCGTGCCCGGCGTATTTGCCGCTGGCGATGTGGCCGATCAAGTCTATCGCCAGGCCATTACCTCAGCCGGAGCCGGCTGTATGGCTGCACTGGATGCTGAAAAGTTCCTCGACGACCAACACTGATTGCCGCCCAGACCTTATTGACTAGCTAATGTCAGGGGCGAGCCGCCCCTGCAACCCTAACCTTCTATGACTCAACTTCACTGGCTACTGCCCGGCAGCACGGAGTTCCCGCCCACTGAATTGGCGTTTCAAGAACCCAACGGCCTGCTGGCTGCTGGCGGCGACTTGAGTCCCGCGCAACTGATCGCCGCTTATCAACGTGGCATATTCCCTTGGTTTGACGACAGCCAACCGATTTTGTGGTGGAGCCCGGACCCTCGCCTGGTGCTTTTCCCCAACGAACTGCACATATCCAAAAGTATGGCCAAGCTGCTGCGCCGCAAGACCTTCAGCGTCAGCACCGACAAGGCCTTTCTGCGGGTGCTGCACGCTTGCGCGGAGGCCCGTCCCGGCCAGGATGGCACCTGGATTACACAGGACATCATCAATGCGTACACACAGCTGCATGATTTAGGTTACGCCCACTCTGTGGAAGTTTGGCAGGATGACCAGCTGGTCGGCGGACTCTACGGTATTGCCATGGGACGCATTTTCTTTGGCGAGTCGATGTTCAGCCGCCGCAGCAATGCCAGTAAGGTGGGCTTTATTCATCTGGTAACGGCCCTGCAGCGACTGGATTTTGCCCTTATTGATTGCCAGGTTCACACGGGGCACCTGGCAAGCATGGGAGCACGGGAAATTGACAGGCAAACTTTTGAGAATTACCTGTTAAACTGTATTAACAGGAGAGCACCGATGGCCAGTTGGCCAGAATCTCTGGATTAATCGCTGCCATTAAGGTTTAGGCATGACTGATCTAGCCAACATTCGACTATTTGCCACTCACCCACACGGTTGCAGCTATCTGCCTCAGGAAGAGGCCGTCACCGTGTTTGTCGATCCCAATCACAAGATCGACGCTCCACTCTACAGCCGCTTATCGGAGAATGGTTTCCGCCGCAGTGGCCGACACATCTATCGCCCCCACTGCGAACAGTGTAACGCCTGTATTGCCGCGCGTGTCCCCGCTCTGGCTTTTGCACCAAACCGAAAGCAACGCCGCTGCTGGAATCGCAACCGTGACCTGAGCGTCTCCAGCAGCCTCAATATTGATACCGATGAACATTACAAACTCTACGCCTCTTACATTGAGCAAAGACATGCAGATGGCGACATGTACCCTCCCTCCAGGGAGCAGTTTACCAGCTTTCTAACCAGTGAATGGGGTGTCACGGAATATCTCGAGTTTCGCCTGCAGGGTCGCCTGCTCGCTGTGGCCGTCTGTGACCGCATGGACAATGGCTACTCAGCGGTTTATACCTTTTTTGACCCCCGCGAGGAACGACGCAGCCTGGGCTCTTATGCCATTCTTTGGCAGATTGAGTTAACCCGCCAGTTGGGGCTGGAGAGTGTGTATCTGGGCTACTGGATCAAAGCCTGTGATAAAATGAACTACAAAACCCAGTATCGACCGCTGGAACTGCTTATAGACCATCGCTGGGTTAGACTAAATTAATTCCTCAGCTGGCCACCTGGCCCTTGGCTCAAAGTGTGTTTTCAGGCACAATTCACGCCTGCTCAAAACCGAGCCTCGAAATTTCCTGTATAATCCAGCACTTTTCAGCAGTTGAGGATCTTGCCGAATGGCAAAAGAAGACAATTTTGAAATGGAAGGGGAAGTCATTGACACCCTGCCAAACACGACCTTCCGAGTCAAATTGGAAAACGGCCACGTTGTAACCGCACACATTTCCGGCAAAATGCGCAAAAACTATATTCGCATCCTGACCGGCGACAAGGTAAAGGTTGAGCTGACCCCTTACGACCTGAGCAAAGGTCGCATTACCTACCGCGCCCGCTGATTGCGGCGAGAAGCCTGACACCCTCGCCCAGCAAAGGCTTTGCACACCCCCTAAAAGCAGCGGGCAGCCTATGGCTGCCCGCTGCTGCTCGTGCCTGAGGCTTAATGGTAAGCCCCACCAAAGCCAGCTTAAACCGTTGCTGGCACCTTGGTGTGAACCTGTAGATCATCGTTTTCCACGACAACATCCACCACTCCTCCATTGGTCGCCAGATCACCAAAAAGAACCTCTTCAGCCAGCGGCTTTTTGAGTTTTTCCTGAATCAAACGAGCCATAGGGCGAGCACCCATCTTTTGGTCATAACCATGTACGGCCAACCACTCACGAGCCTCTTCCGTCACATTGAGAGTAACGCGTTTTTCATCCAGCTGAGATTGCAACTGGACCAGGAATTTATCCACCACCGTTTTGATCACATCCAGGCTCAACGCAGCAAACTGAATAATGGCATCCAGTCGATTGCGGAATTCCGGAGTGAACATCTTCTTAATGATTTCCATACCATCGGTGGAGTGGTCCTGGCGCGTAAAACCAATGGAAGCCCGACTCATCTCTTCGGCCCCAGCGTTGGTAGTCATAACCAAAATCACATTGCGGAAATCGGCTTTGCGGCCATTGTTGTCCGTCAGAGTGCCATGATCCATTACCTGTAACAACAAGTTGAAGACTTCCGGATGGGCTTTTTCAATTTCATCCAGCAACACCACACTGTGCGGGTGTTTCGTGACCGCATCAGTTAACAGGCCACCCTGGTCAAAGCCCACATAGCCGGGTGGTGCGCCGATCAACCTGGAAACCGTATGCCGCTCCATGTATTCAGACATATCAAAGCGCAACAGTTCCACCCCGAGAGACGTTGCCAACTGCTTGCACAATTCGGTTTTACCCACACCAGTGGGACCGGCAAAGAGAAAGCTGCCGATGGGCTTATCGGCAACATTGAGCCCGGCTCGTGACAACTTGATAGACGTACTCAAGGCATCTATGGCCTCGTCCTGACCAAACACCGTCAACTTCAGGTTTTCATCCAGCTGCCGCAGCTGATCGCGATCTGAGGACGAAACACTCTTGGGAGGAATACGGGCGATCTTGGCAACCACGGCCTCGATATCTTGTACACCAATGACTTTTTTGCGCTTGGAAACCGGCAGCAACTGCTGATAAGCGCCAGCTTCATCAATCACATCAATGGCTTTATCCGGCATAAAGCGCTCGGTGATATAGCGCTCGGACAGCTCGGCGGCGGCCTTCAGCGCGGTATCGGTATAGCGCAGGTTGTGGTGGTCTTCAAACCGGCTCTTCAACCCCTTGAGGATCTGGTAGGTATCTTCCACATTGGGCTCATTGACATCCACTTTCTGAAAGCGTCGTGACAGGGCTCGATCTTTCTCAAAAATACCACGGTACTCCTGGAATGTCGTAGAGCCGACGCAACGCAAGTCACCGGATGTCAGCAACGGCTTGAGCAAGTTAGAGGCATCCATTACCCCGCCGGAAGCTGCCCCGGCACCAATGATGGTGTGGATTTCATCAATAAAAAGAATGGCGTGATCCTGTTTCTTCAGCTCGGCCAACAGGCCCTTGAAGCGTTTTTCAAAATCCCCGCGATATTTGGTGCCCGCCAACAGAGAGCCCAAATCCAGCGAGTACACCACACTGCTCGACAACACCTCAGGCACTTCACCATCGACGATTCGTTTTGCCAGCCCCTCGGCGATGGCGGTTTTACCAACCCCGGACTCACCGACCAGCAATGGGTTATTTTTACGCCGCCGGGTCAAAATCTGACACACCCGCTCAACTTCATCCTCACGCCCAACCAAGGGGTCGATACGGCCCACCATGGCCTCTTCGTTAAGGTTTGTGGCGTAAGCTTCCAGCGGACTCTGAGAGGAAGACTCACCGCCGAGGCTGGTTTCATCGCTCATTTCCTGACTGGCCTCATCGTGGTGCTCATCGTGACCTGCCACCTTGGAAATACCGTGGGTTATGAAGTTGACAACATCGATGCGCGCAATACTTTGTTGCTTCAGATAATAAACCGCCTGACTTTCCTGTTCGCTGAAAATAGCGACCAGCACATTAGCGCCAGTGACTTCTTTTTTGCCAGAAGATTGAACGTGAAAAACAGCACGCTGCAAGACACGCTGAAAACCCAGTGTTGGCTGGGTTTCTCGCTCGGTGTCATTTTCCGGGATCAACGGGGTCGTTGAGTCTACAAACTCAATCAAATCTTTGCGCAGGACATTCAGGTCTGCACCACATGCACGCAGTACGCTGGCAGCAGAATCGTTATCAATCAGGGCCAGCAATAAGTGCTCTACGGTCATGAATTCGTGCCGCTTGGAGCGCGCACCCTTAAAGGCAAGATTTAAGGTAACTTCTAAATCTTTGCTCAGCATTGGTATTACCTCTAAAGCAACGGTGACTGGTTCAATGCAGAACAGGCTCTGAACGCCTGTTTGTGAACCTAAAACACACCCGGCCCATGGTTAACTGTCTATATCGATATAAACACATTTCAACTAGTTAGACAGATGCAGTCGCGAGTTGTTACCTGCTCGCCAGCTCTCTCTGGAATGATTTATAAGTTTCTTTTTAAAATCAGCTAGTTAAGCATAAATCAGCACGGGTTCATGCGTGTTCGCAACATACCCCCTGAAAACTCCCTCTGTAAAGATAACGCCATTAATCACTCATCGTCATCTTCAACCGCTTCAATTTCACACAGTAGCGGATGCTCATTTTCTTTCGCGTATTGATTCACTTGCGCCGCTTTGGTTTCGGCAATATCTCGAGTGAAGATGCCGCAAACCGCTTTACCTTTCGTATGCACTGTCAGCATTACGTGTGTTGCCTGCTCCCGGTTCATGCCAAAGAAGATCTCAAGTGTCTCTACCACGAACTCCATTGGAGTATAGTCATCATTCAGTAGCACCACCTTATACATCGACGGGCGCTTCAGCTGTGGCTTGGACGCCTCCACTGCGACGCCCAGGTCACCACCGAATTCGTCGTCTTGATCATCTACACTTAATCTTAGTTTATGTTTCACCAGATTACCCATTAACAACCCCGTTCTGAGCGGCCAATTATGCAACAAACTGGCCACTTTTTCGGCATTTCGTATGTTTTTTTACTTGACTTAAAAATTTGACTTCGATATAAGAGGACAAACTTCCCCCGGAAGTCCAGAAGTATAACGCTATCGGCTCGACAGATATATGAGGTGCAAAGGGATTATCAAGCACCCATGGAGATATTGGCCGCTCTGATCCGTTCTAAGTATTCACAACGGGAGGTGCGTTTTTCGAGCCGTTTACGCCAGCAATAATATCTCGCAAAGCAACTGCCACCAGTGCAACTCAGGCTAACAGTTAAGGAATCTGCCATGCCAACAGGTACAGTTAAGTGGTTCAATAACGCCAAAGGATACGGTTTCATACTTCCAGACAGTGGTGGAGAAGACTTATTTGCCCACTACTCCTCCATCGAAATGGAAGGTTATAAAACCCTTAAAGCCGGACAGCCAGTGTCTTTTGACGTAATTGAAGGCGCTAAAGGGCTGCATGCCACCAACATACAGCTGCCCGACAAGCACAAGGTTGCCACGCAACCGTCAGCCATTGCACCCGAGAGACCCAAGCAGGCCGCCCCCACGGAGAGCAGCACAGGAAAGACTGAGGCCTCGTTTAGCTGAGGGTTTACCGCTTCCCTGGAACTTCTCCTTAAGCATAGTGCTTTTCGTCTGGCTTAGTACTTTTTGCTTGCTAAAGCACGTCTTGATTGGCGCAGTGCTTTTTCATTGCTGTAGTTCATTTTGATTACAGCAATACCTCTCAAAAGCGGCAGACCACTCGGTACCAGCAGAACTTCTCAACTTCAGCTGGTCACGCTGACATCAGTGCTTGAGTGTCGAGCGAGCTGTGATGGGTGCATCGTTTCACCCAACTGCCCAGCCGCCTAACGCCCCGGCTAAACACGCTAACTCAATGGCCGGGCAGCGCGGTTAGCCGTCTGGCGCTTACCCCATATGCTTAATCATCTCATCGCCAAATTCTGAGCAGGACTTCAAAACAGCATCATTCATCAGCCGCTCAAAGTCATAGGTAACGGTTTTGGCGCCGATAGCCCCTTCCATGCCCTTGATGATCAGGTCGGCAGCCTCATTCCAACCCAGATGACGCAACATCATTTCAGCGGACAAAATCAAGGAGCCAGGGTTGACCTTATCCTGACCAGCGTATTTGGGCGCTGTTCCATGGGTGGCTTCAAACAGGGCAACCTCATCTGAAAGATTGGCGCCTGGAGCAATGCCGATTCCACCCACTTGCGCGGCCAATGCATCCGACAGGTAATCACCATTGAGGTTGAGGGTGGCAATCACACTGTACTCATCGGGGCGCAACAACACTTGCTGCAACATAGCATCCGCAATGACGTCTTTGATAATGATCTCTTTTCCTGAATTCGGGTTTTTCATGCTGCACCAGGGACCGCCATCAATAGGTGTTGCCCCGAACTCATCACGAGCCAGCTCATAACCCCAATCACAAAAGGCCCCTTCAGTGAACTTCATGATGTTGCCCTTGTGGACCAGGGTCAGGGATGGCAAATCCTGATCAATGGTATATTGCAAAGCCTTACGTACAAGGCGCTTGGTGCCCTCTTCCGAGACAGGCTTGATGCCAATGCCGCAGTTTTCCGTAAAGCGAATTTTGGTTACGCCCATTTCACCCGTCAGAAAACTGATAACCTTGGTCGCTTCCGGTGTGCCCGCACGGTACTCAATGCCGGCGTAAATATCTTCAGAGTTCTCACGAAAAATGACCATGTTGGTTTTGTGAGGCTCTTTCACCGGTGAAGGCACACCGGTGAACCAGCGCACAGGCCGCTGGCACACATACAGATCCATTTCCTGCCGCAAAGCGACATTCAGTGAGCGAAATCCGCCTCCAACAGGCGTGGTCAATGGCCCTTTGATACCAACGACATAGTCTTTGATGGCCGCGAGGGTTTCTGCCGGAAACCAATCACCTTCATATTGTTCTGCCGCCTTTTCGCCACAGAAAACTTCCATCCACTCAATCTTTTTCGAACCGGCGTAGGCCCTTTCTACCGCCGCATCGGTGACCTTAATCATCACCGGGGTAATGTCGACCCCAATACCGTCCCCCTCAATGTAGGGAATGATTGGGTTGTCGGGAACATTCAACGACATATCGCTGTTTACGCTGATTTTTGTGCCACTGGAAGGGACCTTGATATGCTGATATTCCATTGCGCTACTCCAATTCTTGATGATCGTTTACGGGCCATGCGAAGAGCCAGTAAAACAGTCTCCTTGCAGGACGTCCCAAATAGTCCCCTAGATTATAGCCAGCCATGAACATTGACAAGCCAACCTGAGTATAGGAAACCAAACAAAAAAGCCCCGGAAATACCGGGGCTTTTCGACATGCGATGCAATTAACTACGGCTCAACTTAACAACTTGGCCAGCGCCGCATTGAAAGTCTGGCTGGGGCGCATAGCCTGATCCGCCTTGGCGGGATCAAATCGGTAATAGCCTCCCAAATCAACAGACGCGCCCTGCGCATCATTCAACTCTTCGACGATGGTGATTTCATTCGCCGCCAGCTCCTGAGCCAGAACAGCAAAGACTTCCTTCAGCTCGGCATCCTCATCCTGCTCCGCCAAAGCTTGCGCCCAGTAGAGAGTCAGATAAAAGTGACTGCCTCGGTTGTCCAGTTCCTTAACCTTGCGAGAAGGTGACTTGTTGTTGTCCAGGAAGCGCCCATTGGCCTTGTCGAGTGTGTCAGCCAGTACTTTCGCACGCGGGATCTTAAAGCTGCCCGCCAGGTGTGTAAGCGACTCTGACAGTGCCAGAAACTCCCCCAGAGAATCCCAGCGCAGATGCCCTTCCGCAACAAACTGTTGCACGTGTTTCGGTGCAGAACCACCGGCACCGGTTTCAAACAGACCGCCGCCGTTCATCAGCGGTACGATGGACAGCATTTTCGCACTGGTACCCAGCTCAAGAATCGGATAGAGGTCAGTCAGATAATCACGCAGCACATTGCCGGTCACTGAGATGGTGTCTTCACCCCGGCGTATACGCTCAAGGGAGAACTTGGTGGCCTCAACCGGCGACATGATATATATCTGCAGGTCTTGAATATCATGCTCCTGCAAATACACTTCAACTTTCTTGATCAACTGAGTGTCATGGGCACGGTTTTTATCAAGCCAGAAAACCGCCGGCGTGTTGGTTGCACGGGCGCGATTGACTGCCAGCTTGACCCAGTCACGGATAGGCGCATCCTTGACCTTACACATGCGGAAGATATCGTTTTTGTCGACATCCTGTTCCAGCAGCACCTGATTGTCTTCATCCACCACCAGGATTCGACCACGTCCAGGCGACAGAAACGTCTTGTTGTGGGAGCCATACTCTTCCGCTTTTTTGGCCATCAAGCCAACGTTGGAAACGCTACCCATGGTGGAGGGGTCAAAGGCGCCGTTGATTTTACAATCTTCAATCACGGCCTGGTAAATACCGGCGTAACAGCGATCAGGGATCAGGGCCTTGGTATCATGCAGCTGACCATCCGGACCCCACATTTTACCGGAATCACGGATCATGGCCGGCATGGAAGCATCGACGATGATATCGCTTGGCACATGCAGGTTCGTGATTCCCTTGTCGGAGTTGACCATGGCCATCTCCGGACGCTTCTTGTAACACGCCAGTATGTCGGCTTTGATTTCTGCCTGCTTGCTTTCACGCAGCTCAACAATCTTATCGTACAGATCGCCAATGCCATTACTGGGATCAACGCCGAGGTTGGCCAAAATTTTGCCATGTTTTTCAAACACGGGCTTATAGAACTGACGCACAGCGTGGCCAAACATAATAGGGTCGGAAACCTTCATCATGGTGGCTTTCAAGTGTAGAGAAAACAGTACTTCTTGCTGCTTGGCATCTTCTATTTCACGCTCCAGGAAATTATTCAGGGCGCGAACATTCATGACTGCAGAATCAATGACTTCCCCTTCCAGCACAGGGGTCTTTTTGCGAAGAATCAGGACTTTGCCATCATCGCCTACGTATTTGATAACCACATTGCCCTTCTTCTCGACAACGGTGGATTTCTCACTACCATAGAAGTCGCCATAAGTCATATGGGCCACATGGGATTTTGAGTCTGGGGTCCACTTGCCCATACGGTGGCTGTTTTTCTTGGCATAGGCTTTTACAGAAGCCGCGGCCCGACGGTCAGAGTTGCCTTCACGCAGAACCGGGTTGACGGCACTGCCCTTCACCTGGTCATAGAGAGCCTTAATATGTTCTTCTTCTTTATTGGCCGGCTCATCGGGATAATTGGGTATACTGTACCCCTGACCTTGCAATTCCTTAATGGCTGCTTTCAGCTGAGGTACCGAAGCGCTGATATTGGGCAATTTTACAATGTTGGCTGCCGGCAGTTCCGTTAAGGCACCCAGCTCAGCCAGGTCGTCGGCGACACGTTTGTCTTCGGGCAGGAATTCAGATAAGTTGGCCAAAATGCGGCCAGCCAGGGAAATGTCCCGGGTTTCCACCTCGACACCGGCTTTTTGGGCAAATGCCTGGACAATGGGCAACAGTGAATGCGTGGCCAGCGCCGGTGCTTCGTCCGTCAGTGTATAGATAATTTTCGGTGTTTCTTCAGACATTTTATCTCCCATACGTCAGATCATTAACGTCAATGAGGCAATTACCGTTAGGCTTTTGGCCATTACGACGTCCCATTTTTGCGGCGCATATTAGCAGACGAGCCCCCATTTAGGTAGTAAAATTACATCAAAGACAAGAATCAGTTTCATTATGAGTCATATCCTATTGCTCAATAAGCCTTACCAGGTACTGAGCCAGTTTAGCGACAGCGAGGGGCGCACCACGCTGAAACAATACCTGCCCCAATACGAGGGCTTTTATCCTGCAGGCAGGCTGGACTACGATTCCGAAGGGCTGCTTCTGCTGACCGATAACGGCCAACTGCAGAACCAGATCAGTCACCCCAAACACAAGCTGCCAAAAACCTATTGGGTGCAGGTTGAAGGCGTGCCCGACCAAGGGGCTTTGAATCTGCTGCGGCAGGGAGTTGCGCTTAATGACGGCCTTACCAAGCCCGCCAAGGTGCAAGCCATTGCCGAGCCCAGAAACCTCTGGCCCCGCACCCCTCCCATAAGGGAGCGCAAAAATGCCCCCACCCAGTGGCTTAGCATCACCATTCAGGAAGGACGCAACCGCCAGGTCAGACGTATGACTGCTGCGGTGGGCCACCCGACACTGCGCTTGATCCGAGCCGCAATTGGGAGCTGGCAACTGGGGAGTTTAAAGCCTGGCGAGCACCGAATTGACGTTGTCCATGTTGCCAGCAAAGCTAGCGCTCCTCGCAACCGTCGCCGACCAACGAAATCCAGCAACACAAAAAGAATGTAGTTTCACTACCAAACTCCATAATTGTTGTAAAACTACATAACCACCCTTCATCTCAACTGATAAGAGCAGCCACAGGAAGCACCCATGTCACAGGAACGCCCCCACGCCACCGTCGCCACGCTGATCGAGCGGGACGGCCTCTATTTGATGGTTAAAGAGTTGCGTGATGGTCGCGTCGTCTACAATCAGCCGGCCGGCCATATTGAAGCCGGTGAGTCCATCGTCGCAGCGGCCATCCGGGAGACCCTGGAAGAAACCGGCTGGGAAGTGTCTCCCCGGTTTTTCGGTGGACTCTCGATCTATCACGCCCCCAACGGCATCAGCTACCTGCGCTCAACATTGATTGCCGACGCCATACGTCCAGTTTCTGAACAGCAGTTAGATGAAGGCATTCTGGAGGCAGTGTGGCTAAGCTATGAAGAGATCTTGTCGCTTGAACCCCAATTGCGCAGCCCCGTTGTCAAGAAAGTTATTGACGACTATCGCCTGGGCATTCGCTACCCATTGGATATCGTGTACGAGCAACGGTAAAATGGCCGCCCTTTAACCCACCAGCACCTTTAGACGACTCCAATTGCCCATGCCAACTTCCCTCCCCCCCTCAAGCGCCGCTAACAGCCACCTCAAAGTCATTGTGGGCATGTCCGGCGGAGTGGATTCATCCGTATCCGCCCTGCTCCTGATGCAGCAGGGGTATCAGGTGGAAGGCCTGTTCATGAAAAACTGGGACGAGGATGACGGCACTGAATACTGTACTGCCAAAGATGATTTGAATGACGCGCAGGCCGTCTGTGACAAGCTTGGTATTCGCTTGCACACCGCTAACTTTGCCGCTGAATACTGGGACAATGTGTTTGAACATTTCCTCCAGGAATATCAGGCAGGGCGCACACCCAACCCCGACATCCTCTGCAACCGTGAAATCAAATTCAAGGTCTTTCTCGAGTACGCCGAGGTGCTTGGCGCCGACCTGATCGCCACCGGCCATTACGTGCGCCGATCCGAGCACGACAGCCACACTTACCTGCTCAAAGGCCTGGACAACAACAAGGATCAAAGTTATTTCCTGCACGCGGTGGGCGAAGCCGAATTTTCCAGATCGCTGTTTCCAGTGGGGGAACTCGATAAGCAGACGGTCCGTCAACTGGCTGAAGAGCACGACCTGATCACCCACAACAAAAAGGACAGCACTGGTATTTGCTTTATAGGTGAGCGCCGCTTTAAAGATTTTCTGCAGCAATATCTGCCCGCGCAACCCGGTGATATTATCGACGATCAAGGTACTGTGATCGGTCGTCACAGTGGTCTCATGTACCACACTATTGGTCAGCGTCAGGGCTTAGGAATTGGCGGACTCAAAGGTGCTAATGATGCGCCCTGGTATGTTGCCGGCAAAGACCTGGCCAACAACCGCCTGCTAGCGGTGCAGGGAACTGACCACCCACTGTTGTACAGCTCTTCTCTGGAAGCGGGACAACCTCACTGGATCAACGGCCAACCAGCGGACACGACTTTCCGCTGCATGGCTAAAACCCGCTACCGTCAACCCGACCAACCTTGTCAGGTCAGCCGGCTTCACACGGGCACACCCGGTGAGCGATTGCGAGTGGTGTTTGATGAACCGCAGCGTGCGGTTACCCCTGGTCAATCGGTGGTGTTTTATCAAGGTGAAACCTGTCTTGGCGGTGCGGTCATTGAGACCGCTGCGCGCTAAGTGAACCAGACTCCAACGCTATCGAAGCACATATGAAAAACGATGAGACATTTGCCTCAAGGAACCGATTTTGAGTAAAAACTGGAACGACATTACCCTGGCCCTGGCGGGTGTATTTCAGGCCGCAGGACTGGTAGAGCAGCTGGCGAAAACCGGCTATGTGCCCTCCGCAGCCCAGGCCACCTCTATTAACAGTCTGTTTGTCCAGAACCCTGAGTCCACACTGGACGTCTACGGCGGCTCACCGGCGAACCTGGAGCTGGGACTGAAAATCATGAGTGACCTGCTTCACCACCACCAGAATCGCGACTACCCCGACACCTTGCGCTATGTGCTAGGCATACTGCATCTGCAAAAAAAGATGATGTCCCGCAAGGATATGGTCAACGTAATCGGCCAGCGCCTGTCCCAGTGCGCCCGCCAGGCCGAACACTTTGATACCACGCACGAAAATGTCCTCTCCAGCCTCGGCGGTCTGTATGGCGACACCATCAGCACCTTCAAATTTCGCATTCAGGTCATGGGAGACTTCAGCTACCTCCAGCAAACCCGGGTTGCCAACCAGGTAAGAGCCCTGCTGTTTGCCGGCATTCGCTCTGCCACCCTCTGGCGTCAGGTGGGCGGTAACCGCTTGCAAGTGGTGTTTCAGCGCCGTCGGCTGTCCAAGTGCGCCGACCAGCTGCTCAAACAACATCCTGGCACCTGAAAAATTCTGGACCTCACTTTATACCGGCAATGGCGCTGTTTTCGGCCAGCCATTGCCCAGTGATAAATTGCCCGGTGATAAATAGTCGGGCCGAAGCGGTCATTTTCCGGTATGATGCCGGCCTGATTTTTCCTATCCCGAACGACAAAACGGTTTGAACGCTATGAACCTCTCTGCCCTGACCGCTGTATCGCCTATTGATGGCCGCTACGGCAGTAAAACCATCGATTATCGTACTATTTTCAGTGAATTTGGCCTGATCCGCTGCCGCGTGGAAGTGGAAATCCGCTGGCTGCAACAACTGGCCAGTCATGAGGGCATTGCTGAGGTTCCAGCCTTCAGCGCCGAGGCCAACCAACTGCTCAACGACATTGTCACCAACTTCAATGAAGAGCACGCCAACCGCATCAAAACCATCGAGAGCACCACCAATCACGATGTTAAAGCGGTGGAATACTTCATCAAAGAGCAGTTCGCCGATAATGCTGAACTGCAAAAAGTGATGGAATTTGTACACTTTGCCTGCACCTCGGAAGACATCAACAACTTATCCCACGCCTTGATGCTGCGAGATGGTCGCGACCAGGTGCTGTTGCCTCAGGCTCGTGAGATTGTCGCAGCCATTGCCAAGCTGGCTGCGGATTACGCAGCCGACCCCATGTTGTCCCGCACCCATGGCCAAACGGCATCACCAACCACCGTGGGCAAGGAAATGGCCAACGTAGTCGCTCGCCTGCGTCGCCAGCTGAAACAGATAGAACAAGTGGAGCTGCTGGGCAAAATCAATGGCGCCGTGGGCAACTACAACGCCCACCTGTCGGCCTACCCCAATGTCGACTGGCAGGCCAACGCCGAAACCTTTGTGGAAAGCCTAGGCCTGAGCTGGAACCCCTACACCACTCAAATCGAACCGCACGACTATATCGCAGAGCTGTTTGATGCCATTTGCCGATTCAACACCATCCTGATCGATTTTGATCGCGATGTGTGGGGGTATATTTCACTGGGTTACTTCAAGCAGAAGACCATTGCCGGCGAGGTGGGCTCTTCCACCATGCCGCACAAAGTGAATCCCATCGATTTTGAAAACTCCGAAGGCAACCTCGGTCTGGCTAACGCGGTATTTGGCCATCTGTCGGCGAAATTGCCTGTCTCGCGCTGGCAGCGCGATCTGACCGACTCCACCGTGTTGCGCAATATGGGGGTTGGTTTTGGCTACTCCAGCATTGCCTATGCCTCTACCATGAAAGGCATTGGCAAACTGGAAATCAATCGTGCCCGCCTGGTAGAGGACTTGAACAACAGCTGGGAAGTCCTGGCAGAGCCGATCCAGACCATCATGCGTCGATACGATGTTCCCGAGCCCTACGAGAAACTGAAAGCGTTGACTCGTGGCCAGACCATCAACCAAGACGTGCTGGCGGCGTTTGTGGAAACCCTCGACATCCCGGAAGAGGCCAAGCAGGCGATGCGTGAGCTGACGCCATCCAACTACATTGGCAATGCCGTCTCTCAGGCAAAAGACCTGTAATTCGTCAATAGGCCAGTCTCGCACTGGCCTTTTTTTATCGCCGTTATCATGCCGAACCCCACCTTACCAGCCCCGTTAACGCAGCTTGGAGAACTCTCTACCGAGGAGTTTATCCGCAATTACTGGCAGCAAAAGCCCCTGCTGGTTCGCCAGGCAATTCCAAACTTCGACAGCCCGTTGAGCCCAGATGAACTGGCCGGACTGGCGCTGGAAGACGATGTGGAATCGCGCCTGATACTGGAACACGGCAAACACCCCTGGGAGTTGCGTCGAGGCCCTTTCGGTGAGGACAGCTTCAGCGCCCTGCCCGCAGATCACTGGACCCTGCTGATCCAGGCCGCCGACCAGCTGGTACCCGAGGTGGCTGATTTGCTGGAACGCTTCCGCTTTATTCCCAGTTGGCGCCTGGATGACATCATGATCAGTTATGCCACTAAAGGTGGCAGCGTGGGCCCTCATTACGACCAATACGATGTATTCCTGCTACAGGCGGGTGGACAGCGCCACTGGCAAATTGGCCAGCACTGCAGCCATCGCACACCCAGGCGTGACGACACCGAATTACATATTTTGAAGGATTTCGAGTTACAGCAAGAGTTTGTGCTGGAGCCGGGGGATATGCTCTACCTGCCGCCGCAGCTGGCGCACTGGGGCAAAGCCCTGGACAATGACTGCATCACCTACTCCATCGGCTTTCGGGCCCCTTCCAAAGCAGAGATTCTGGAAGAACTGCTGCAGGAAGCCCTGAGCCGGCTGACCGAAGACGACCGCTTCGAGGATCCAGCCTTTTCGCCGCAAACCCATGCGGGCGAAATCAGCCTAGAGGCCCGCCAACAAATTGAAACCATTTGGCAACAGGCGATAACGCCGTCCATCGTTGAGGACTGGTTCGGCCGCTATATGACGACCCCCAAATACGGCCCCAATGAGGAGGCAGAGGAGCTGACAGAGCCATCCCGCTGGGATTCACAGGATCAGTTTCGGCGCCACCCGGCTTCGCGTTTTGCCTACACGCTTAATCACGACTCCCCTTCGCAAGCACATCTCTTCGTGGACAACTGTCGCTACAACGTCAGCGCCACAATGGCCCAACTGGTCGCCAACCGAACCGAATTCTCTGGTGTAGAGGTCATAGACGCCATGCGGGATCGGCATGACGCGGAAGTTTTCCAGACGCTGGTCAATCAGCAAAGCATTGAGTTCGAATGACCGCGACCGAGGCCAGATTTGGCCTGAATCGCATGACCATCAGCCCGATTCGTGGCATGCTGGCCCCCACCTACAGGAATATCACTTGCCCGCAGCATGACCGCCACCAAAACCGATAACGAAGTGCCATCCAATGCCTCTCTTACAACCAGTGATGACAGCCTGACGCCGCTGCACGGCCCAACCGCTTTTGAAAAACAGTTACAATCGCTTCTGTCCCGCGCTCAACGCTCGGTCGAGATTCTGACCAGCCATCTCGACCCACAGCTGTTTTCCAGTAGCGAGGCTAGCCACCTACTGAGCCGACTGGCGCGACGACATCGCCAGACACAGGTACGGATCCTGATCAAAGACCCGAAACCTTTGTTTGGACGCAATCACAGCCTGATAAACCTGCAACAACGGCTGCCCAGCAAGATTTTACTGCGGCAACTGAGGCTCTCACCCCGCAACGACAATATGGGCTATGTGATGGCCGATGGGAAACTGCTGTTGTTTCAGCACAAAGAGGGTTTATTTGAGGGTTACAGCAATACCAACGCCGCAGCCCAATGCAAGCAACTGCTGGAAGAATTTGACGAATTGTGGCAGCGCCAATCGGTCGAGGTTGTTGAGCTCCGGCAATTGATGCTTTGAAGCGGCTGATTCTGACTAACCAATAATACCTAGTCGTCGGCCCACTCCAGGATTGAGGCTATGTCCGAGACGCATCCCAGTGGCGCGTAGGGTTCGAGGCGACTGATATGATGGGCGCCATAATCCACAGCGATACGAGGCATGGCTGCCCGACGCGCCATCTCCATATCAAACTCGGTGTCGCCAACCATAATGGCCTGCTCCGCGGAAGCGCCAAACTCCCGCAACAATTCGTGCAGCATCCGCGGGTCTGGTTTGGAGGCGGTTTCATCGGAACAGCGACTACCGTGAAACAACGTGGCCAACCCCATCGCCCCCAGCACCCGATCCAGTCCCGCTCGGCTTTTTCCCGTAGCCACCGCGATCCGGTGCCCTCCCCGTAATAGCTGATCCAGGGTTTCGAGCACATTGGGGAATAAGTCTGAAGGTTGATGGTCTGAAGCGACAAAGTGGTCAGCGTAAGCGACGCGCATCGCCTGCACACCACGGTCATCCAGCTCCGGATAGAGGGTTTGAATGGCCTCTGGCAAACCGAGGCCAATGATGTTTTTCACCGTCTCATCCGGTAACGCGGGCAAGCCCACTGCGTCCGCGGCCTGATGCATACACCCAACAATTTTGTCGGTCGAGTCACACAGCGTGCCATCCCAGTCAAACACGAACAACATCAGCGGTCCACCGTCTCCAGTTGCGCCAAAGGCACTGCTAGCCGCTCGTCCAGTGGAGCCTCGACCCGCAACCATTCCTCACTATCGGGAAGTTGCAGGGTCAATGCTGCCGCGTGTAAAAATAGACGACCAAAACCTTTGCCCTTCATCTGCTTATTAAACTCATCCTGGCCGTATTTGGGGTCGCCGACCAGCGGGTGGCCCTGGTGCTGGGCATGAACCCGAATCTGGTGGGTCCGCCCCGTAATTGGCTTGGCCTCTACCAGGGTGCAATCCTGAAACCGTTGCAGCACTTTGAATTCGGTCAGCGAGGGCTTGCCCTCAGCATCAACTCTGACCATGCGCTCACCACTGCTGAGCTCATTCTTTTTCAGTGGTGCATTTACCTGCCGGCAGCGCTGGGGCCAGCGCCCCTCAACCAAAGCCTGATAGTACTTTTGCACATGCCCATCTCGCAGCTGTTGGTGCAAATACCGCAACATACTGCGCTTTTTGGCCACCATTATGCAGCCGGAGGTATCGCGATCGAGGCGATGCACCAATTCCAGATAATGAGCATCCGGACGCATCTGGCGCAGCACCTCAATCATGCCAAGATTGATGCCACTGCCCCCATGAACCGCCAGGCCTGCGGGCTTGTTAAGGATCAGCAGGCCCTTATTTTCAAACAGGACTGATTCAGACAAAAGCGCTTTCAGCTGTTCACTGGCATTGGGTGGGCGTTTGGCGTCTGGCAGCCTGACCGGAGGTATGCGCACCAGATCACCGCTTTTCAGCTTATAGTCTGCCTTGATACGCCCCTTGTTGACTCGAACCTCGCCTTTTCGCAGGATGCGATACACCAGGGTTTTCGGCACGCCTTTTAACTGTCCTAGCAGGAAGTTGTCTATGCGTTGACCGGCGCGATCGTCGCCAATTTCAACAAGCTGGACTTTTGGGGATGGGTTTTGGGTTTGGGTTAACTCTGTCATCGCCACATTATACCCACTTTCATAATCAGCAGCTTCAAATTGGGTTAAATTCCGCCAAAAAAGCCCTGTTAATTCAGATAAATAGCAACGGCAATTGATGCGAAGCACGAATATTGCTATAGTCAATGAGTCTTTTCAGGCAGGTTTCCGGACACAGCAAAGTAAGGCGTGTTGCAAGGAAATACCGCTGACGGACAGGGCTCGGTACCAACAGAGGCCGGGTGGCTGATTCCGACAAGCCGATGGCCACCCCTCCTTCTGACCAGCTCCACAAGACAAATGACACCTCTGACCAGCTTGCCGAAAGACAATTCATAGGCCGCTCAACTCAGGTGTCTGATGATAACCGCACCCATTGTAGCGGGTCATCCGTAAAGATCGTGATAAGAGATGCTCATGCGGATGCAGATTTCAATTATTCAGGCTGGCGCCCTTTCATGGCTTTAGTGCCACACATGCCCCTGAATACCACGTCTGCATTCAAGACTTCAGGGCCGCACCAACCCTGACCAGAAGTGGTCAAGTTCACTAAAAAGTGCGGGCACAACGCCGCCCCGGGGTAACAATCAGAGTCCATGGTAACGGATACCAAGTGACGGCATGAACACTGGCGCTGCCTTAATTTAGAAGGCTGGCGCATCAGTCTGTGACCGTTGTTTGGCCGATTTGCCCAACAGCCGCCCTTTCGAGCAGTGGCAATGCTGGTTTGTTATGACAAACCAATAGTTGCTTAAGCAGCGAAAGGAGATAAAGAGGCTGATCTCCACAACTCTCGCGGATCCCGTTCTTTGCGTGCCAACCATTCAGGTAACGCATGAAAAGAATGCTCATCAATGCAACTCAACCCGAAGAGTTGCGCGTAGCACTGGTCGATGGCCAATGGCTGTACGATCTCGACATCGAAAATCGCACTCGCGAACAAAAGAAAGCCAATATCTACAAGGGTAAAATCACCCGCATCGAGCCCAGCCTCGAGGCCGCATTTGTAGATTACGGTGCTGAGCGGCACGGCTTCCTCCCCCTCAAAGAAATTTCTCGCCAGTATTTCAACAAATCTTCCGGAGACAATGACGGTCGCATTCGCATCAAGGATGTCCTCAAGGAAGGTCAGGAACTGGTTGTTCAGGTCGACAAAGAAGAGCGCGGCAACAAAGGCGCGGCTTTGACGACCTTCATCAGCCTGGCGGGTCGCTATCTGGTCTTAATGCCCAACAACCCTCGCGCCGGCGGCATCTCTCGCCGCATTGACGGGGAAGATCGCGCCGAATTGCGCGAAGCCCTGAGCAAAATCGAAGTACCCTCGGGCATGGGAGTTATTGTCCGCACCGCCGGTGTTGGCCGTACCGCTGAGGAACTGCAGTGGGATCTGGACAACCTGCTGAAGCTCTGGGACTCCATCCAGAGTGCCGCCGACGCCTCTACAGCCCCCACTTTCCTGTTTCAGGAAAGCAATGTTTTGTACCGTGCTATCCGGGATTATCTGCGCCTGGATATCGGTGAAATCATTGTTGACCGCAAAGAATCTTACGACCTGGTTCAGGCACTGATCACCCAGATGATGCCCGGCAGCACCAACAAGGTGAAGCTGTATCAGGATGACACTCCCCTGTTTAACCGCTACCAGATCGAAAGCCAGATCGAGACCGCCTACGAGCGTGAAGTGAAGCTGCCCTCCGGTGGATCCATCGTTATTGATGTCACTGAGGCCCTGGTCTCCATCGACATCAACTCAGCGCGCGCCACCAAGGGCAGCGACATCGAAGAGACCGCCCTGCGCACCAACCTTGAAGCCGCTGACGAAATTGCCCGCCAGCTGCGCCTGCGCGACATGGGCGGCCTGGTGGTCATCGACTTTATTGATATGCAGCCGGTTCGCAACCAGCGCGAAGTGGAAAATCGCATGCGCGATGCCCTCTCCATGGACCGCGCCCGGGTCCAGGTTGGTCGGATTTCACGCTTTGGCCTGCTGGAGATGTCTCGTCAACGGCTGCGTCCATCCCTTGGCGAGACCACGTCCAAGGTTTGTCCTCGCTGTAGCGGTCAAGGCACAATTCGCAGCACCAAATCCATCGCCCTGTCGATTCTGCGCCTGGTTGAAGAGGAAGCACAGAAAGAGCGTAGCGCTGAGATTCGCGCCATCACCCCGGTGGCTGTCGCCACCTACCTGCTGAACGAAAAACGCAAGGCAATCTCCAGTATTGAGACTCGCAACAAAACCCGCGTTTTGATCGTTCCAAATGAGCAGATGGTCACCCCGCACTTTGAAGTTCAGCGCCTGCGAGATGACGAAGCCAACGAAGCGGAAACAAGCTACAAGATCGTCACTCCGGTTGATGACAGCCACACTGAAGATCTGCACACAACCCAGGCCTCCGCGCCTGCGCCGCAACCGGTTGTCCAGCAGTTAAAACCAACGGATCTGGCGCCAGCTCCCACTCCAGTGGAAAAACCAGAACCGAAACAGCCTGGCTTACTCACTCGGATCATGAACGCCCTGTTCGGCGACCCGGAGGAAAAAGCGCGCCAGAAAGAAGAGGAAGAAAAGCGTCAGAAACAACAGCAGCGCCGCAATCAGCGCAACCGTCGTGGTGGCAACCGCAACCGCCGCCGCGATGAACGCCAAGGTGAGCGCGAGCCTCAAAACAAGCGCGACGAAGATTCCAGCAAGCGTAAAGAAAAATCCAAGCGCGACGATAAAGATCGCCGCGAGGACAAGCCCGTCCGCGCTGACAAGCGTCGCAGCGATGAGGAGCGTCCGGATCGCCGCCGCAACAAGTCCGACGAAAATCAGAGCGAAAAACGCAGCGACCGCCCGAAACGCCGACGCGATGATCGCCCCAGTGATGCCGACTCGGATAACCGCGCACAACAGAGCGAGGCGCAAACCTCCACTGCAGATACCAGTGATCGTCCGGCCAAGCGCCCTGCCAACAAGCGTGCTCGTCCACAACCCCGCCGTCGAGGACGCCGGGATGACGGCCAGGACAGCAATGTCTCAGAAGCCACTACAGTCGAGCAAGCCGATCAGGAAGTCGCCGCCCTCGACAGTCAGGTGAGCGATGCCCTTGATGCTGGTGAACACAGCAAGGCAGCTCAGAAGCCGCGCCGCCGGGAGACTAACGATGCCGACCAAGGCCGCCGTCCTGATAGCACACCGCGGGTTACCCGGGAAACCACCCCGGTGGAACCAGCTGTAGCCAGAGATCAAGCTGCTGAAACTGCCGCCCCAGAAACTACAGCCGCCGATCAACAAGCCAGCCCTGTGGCCAATGTGGCGCCTGCAACTGAGATCCAGCCATCAGCGGGAACAGAAGAGCCTTCAGCGGTTGTTGAGGAGCCTTCAGCGGTTGTTGAGGAGCCTTCAGCGGTTGTTGAGGAGCCTTCAGCGGTTGTTGAGGAGCCTTCAGCGATTGCTCAAGAAGAACCCTCATCGCAAACCATGGCTGAAGCCACCGAAGACGCTACCCCTGCCAAGGCGGAGCCAGCAGCACCCATTCAGCCAGCAACAGAGCAGGATGTAGCGGCCAGCGAAACACCGGCCTCAGCAGACTCCTCCAACACTGAAGAGCCCATTGCAGCAGCAACCATTGCGGCCGCACAGCCAGAGACCGCGCCTGTCGCAGAAAATGGCCCAGAGCAAACTGTGGGTCATAGCCGTCCAGCCAACGATCCACGCATCAACCCCAAGCCGATCGTCAACCTGGAAATCAGCAGCAAGAGCGTTGAAATTCAGTTGAGCAACCCTCTCGACACCTCTAAAGCGGCTAATATCGCCCACAACCCAAGACCGCTGGCGCGGCCGGCTAACGATCCGCGCCACAAGCGCAGCTGATACTCGGCCTGCCGGAGCTGACAAAGGCCCTGAGAGCAATCTCAGGGCCTTTTTTTGTGTCTGGCCAGGACAGCTGAACGGTATTTAATGTCATTCCGGCCAGCCTCTTGGGTTAAACTGCACGCAGCTTGAACAGTGTCTGAGCGGCATCGCCATTTTCCTTAAAAAATAAGAAGTTACCGGTTGCTGTGAAAGCTAAGCCATGTATAATGCGCTTCGTTCCGGTGGGGTGGCTGAGTGGTCGAAAGCGGCGGTCTTGAAAACCGTTGAGTGTAACAGCTCCCAGGGTTCGAATCCCTGCCCCACCGCCACTCCTTCTCTTTTTGGCAAGCTTGCCAACCAAGACAATCACTGATTTTTCTTCAAAACCCTCTCTAGAATCCTATTTTTTATTTGAAATCAACTGCTTAATTCATTGCTTAGTTGTGTTAAGTACCTTGATTTTAGCGACCTCGACTATATTATTAGTGAAGTTACCGGAATCCACTCTCAACGGAGATTGACCATGCAAGAGATCTATACACAGACACACGCGCAGAGCGCGGTATCTACGAACAAGGTCTTAAAGAATACATACATGCTGCTGGCCATGACTATGGGTGTCAGCGCTGTCGCCTGTGGCATTTCCATGGCGGTGGGCATCGGTCAGGGGCTTGCCCTGGTGATGAACTTGGCTGCCCTGGGTCTGGTGTGGTTTGCGCTGCCCAGAACCGCCCACAGCACCAACGGTATTTATGTTGTTTTTGCGTTTACAGCCCTGCTGGGTGCTTCACTCGGCCCCACCATCAACCACTATCTGCAAATGTCCAACGGCTCTCAAATTGTGCTGCAGGCCCTGGCTGGCACCGCTGCGGTATTTTTTGGACTGTCCGGTTATGCCCTGACCACCAAAAAGGATTTTAGCTTCATGCGCGGCTTCCTGATGACCGGCCTGATCGTGGTGCTCTTGTGTGCCGTGGGTGTCATGGTTGCCGGCTTCTTTGGTGTCAACATTGCCGGTGTTCACCTGGCTCTGAGCGCGGCCATTGTGTTCCTCATGTCTGGCTTTATCCTGTATGACACCAGCCGGATTATTAACGGCGGCGAAACCAATTATGTGCTGGCCACCGTATCGCTGTACCTGAACATCTACAACCTGTTTGTCAGCCTGCTGCATCTGATCGGCGCAACCAGCGACGATTGATTGCCATCACACCGTCAGTCAGGTTACACATAACCACAAAAAGCCCCGCCAGGGGCTTTTTTATTGACCATCGTATTGCTCACCACTCCAGCTGGCTGTTAGGGTTAAGCTCTGGCTCTATCTCTGGCAAGAAGGTAACGATGAACGTCTCCCTGGTCGTCTATGCATCCCCCTCCCAGGCAGGGAGTCGCAGCGCATTACGCTTTGCCACGGCTCTTTTGAGACACGGGCATCCGATATACAGAATTTTCTTTTACGGCGACGGCTGTCGGCATGGTTTTAGGATTGACTCAGCGACCGGGGACATTCTGGACCAATGGAGCCAGCTAATCAGCGAACACCAACTGGATGCCGTAATTTGCGTCACCGCCGCTTGCAAGCGCAAGCTGTTGACTGAGTCAGAAGCGCGCAACTCAAATCCAGACCCACTGCTTCCAGGCTACAGTCTTTCCGGACTGGGCCAACTGGTGGATGCCACTGTCTGCAGCGATCGCGTTGTCACTTTTCGTTAAGCAATGCTTACCGCCAGATTATAATGTTTACCATTAAGCGATGAAAAACATTCTATTTATCTTACAAAACGCCCAGCCCGATAACACCCTGGACAACCTGGATGCAGCTTTGACTTGTGCGGCCATGGGACAACAAACCTCGATACTGCTCCTGGCACAGGGCACTGCCCTATTGTTTGACGGTGGGGCACAGGTGCAGGAAAAGCTTGCCATGCTACCCCTTTACGGCATTGACTCAGTTTATGTCGCTGCCGATGCGCTTGAACAGAAACAACATGAACAGAGCATCTCATCTTTGCTCATAGACCGTGAACGTCTTCGCCCCCTTTCAGCGCAAGCCATTCAACAACTGCTGCGTGAACAGCACGCCGTGTTTCGATTTTAAGGCCTGCTATGCCTCTGCATATTGTCAACACACGAAACAGCCTTGAACACGCTCTACAACACATTGCAGACGACGATTCCCTTCTGCTGATTGAGGCTGCCGTACTGACGCTGGCAGATAACTGCCTGGAATTGATGCACATTACTGGCGGTCGAAATCTGAACCTCTACGCCCTCACGGAAGACGCTGTTGAATTGGGCCTGAAACCCACTGAAGAAGCTCCAGCCCAGTGGACAGATATGGAAGGCTTTATCACGCTGTGCGAAAGCCACCAACCGATTATCAGCTGGTAAACCCTGCATTGCATAGAGAAAGGTTAGCGGCTTACGTGAATGAGGATTTCACGATCGTGATGTTGACGGCGATGCTCCCACAGAAAGATCCCCTGCCAGGTGCCCAGCATCAGCTCGCCATATTCGACTGGAATTGACAGTGATGACGCCGTTAATGCGGCCTTGATGTGAGCCGGCATATCGTCCGGCCCTTCAATAGTGTGAGTGTAAATAGCGTCGCCTTCTGGCACCAAGCGCTCAAACCAAGCTTCAAGATCTCGGCGGGCGGACGGGTCGTAATTTTCCTGAATCAACAAGCTGGCGGAAGTGTGGCGGATATACAAAGTGCATAGCCCCTCTTCGACACCGGACTGCTTCACTTTTTGACGTACCAGAGCCGTCACATCGTGCAATCCCTTGCCTGGTGTTTTCACCTCAACCCGTAGCACACCAGACCTCGCTATTCCGGCATCGACAAAGGTTCTGAGGCAACGATAATACCGTTATTGTCTGCGTAAATGTACTCGCCAGGCGCGATGGTTACACCACTGAAGGTCACTACCACATTCAACTCGCCAATACCCTTTTTGTCGGTTTTCATGGGATGAGTATTCAAGGCCTGCACACCTAAATCTAAAGCCCCTATGGCATCCACATCACGAATGCAGCCGTACATGATGATCCCTTCCCAGCCATTGGCTACGGCTTTTTCAGCCAGCATGTCCCCTAAACAAGCTCGACGCAGGGACCCTCCGGCATCAACCACCAGCACCTTGCCCTTACCCGGCTGCGCCACCTGCTCACGCACCAGCGAGTTGTCCTCAAAACACTTGATGGTAACCACCTCGCCACCAAAGGAGCGTCGGCCGCCGTAGTTGTTGTAGCCAGGATACAATACGCGCACTAAATTCGGGTAGGCATCGCACAAATCCGGAGTCAAAATATCCATACATCCACCTTAAATCCAATGAAATTTAGACGCGTTATACCACAATCCCAATCATATTGCCTTCGTATACCGGAACGTGGATTTTAAGGGGGGTTGAGCACACAGAACCTTCTGTCTGGCCAGTACGTAGATTGAACTGCAAGCCATGCAAAGGACAACGGATCACGCCCTGAATCACGCTGGCGCGCGTCAGGGGGGCATCCATATGCGGACAACGGTTTTCAATTAAAAAGGTGCGGCCTTCCGATTGAATCAGCAACAAATCCAAGCGGCCCACTCGAAACGACTTCTGGTAACCGTCATGCAACAGATGAAGTTTTTCCAGCGGATGAAACATCGACACAAGCCTCCCTAGGCTCCAGCAATCGGGAAATTTTCCGCGATAGACTGTCGATTTTTTGTTCATCCGTCAAGACACTATAAATTGTCTCGGGCGCATCCAGGCCCTGCCACTGATCAACCTCAAGCACAGGTCGGACAACCCCCTGTGCCTGCAAAGCACTAAAGCCATCATCCAGCTGACTTAACTCGGCTTCAGAGCTCAGCCAGTAAATGGGCTTACCGGAATCGATCAGTGTCTGCCACAAATCGATCCCCAAGCTCTCGCCACGCCGAACAAACCACTGATTCTCTTTTGCCAGCCCCTGTACAAAAGCCCTGGGTTCATCCTCGGGCCCCAGCGCAGGGTTCGAACAACCCCGGCCTGCCGCCACCAGCGTGGAAACTCCGGGGATACGCGACCAGCCAGCGCGCATAAAGGGAACTCCCATTCCTAAAATTTCTCCACCGCTGGCTTGCGGCAGCACCCTCAACCCTGCCGCCGCCAGAATAACTCCTGCACCCGTACCACAACCAAGCCAATTGACTGGCCTGCCAGTATGCTCCGCCACAAATTCGGCCACAGCCGGCAAATCATAACGCGCATACGCTGCCAGAGAATTTTCTTCGAAGCGCTGATTCGCCGGTGACAGGCCATGGCCACGCAACTCCAACAGCCACACATCCACCCCCCGCTTGATCAAAGCTCGAGCCAGACAGGCGCCGGAATCGCTCCACCACATACGGCGATTTTGATAACAGCTGTGCACCAGAACCAGAGAGGGAAAAAGGGTTGGAAAATCATTGGCGGCCCGACCGGATTCGTCGGTCGTATCAAGATCGGACAGATGGGTTAAGGCCAACTCAACGGTACGATCCGGGCTGTTATTGGGCTTGAGCAGGTACACATCTTCCGCCAGACCTTGCTGCACCTCGGCACTCATTAAACGTGCGGGAAACAAACGACTGCTACTTTTCACGACAACACACTTCCTATAAAGAGCCTTGGGGAAGCGTCTGGGCGGTCAAAATGACCCATGTCCAGGCTACTGTCTTTAAGGTTAGCTGCCCCCTGCAATTTGAGCCAATCCATTTGCCCCGCCTAGGGCTACACTCGACAATAGATATCTAACGGCAAACCCTCTACAATGCCGCGCCTTCCCTCAAGCGTGTTTAATTGCTATACAGCCGGATACCGTCATGAGCGACATCGCTCTCAATGTCAGCAACCTTATACTCAAAGAGTTACCCTACCGCAATGACAGCGGAGACTACTTCTCGGCACTCCGCGACTACCCCTGGCCTGTTTGGCTCGACAGCGGTGGTGCCGAAGGTAACCCACATCGCGGTCGCTATGACATTCTCAGCGCCGGTCCCTGCCAGAGGCTGATAGCCGACAACTCGGGTATACGCCTGGAAGCCCGCGACGAACTGGGTTGTTTACGGCAGCAGGCCAAAGCTTCAGACGTCTGGCATCTGCTCAAGCAAGCCATACCGACCAGCTCCAGCCACGTCGCAGACTCTTATGGCCATGAACTCCCATTTACAGGCGGAGCCCTGGGCTACCTGGGCTATGATGTAGGCCGTCTCAACGAGCAGTTTACTGATCGCATCACTGACGACACAGGCCTGCCACTGTTGTTAATGGGTATCTACCGCTGGGCCATTATTCAGGACCATGCGCGACAGCGGACTACCCTGGTTTATCCGGGCAATCTTGGTCAAGCTTACGACGAGCCCTCTATTGCAGCCTTAACTGAGCGAATCGAGGCTATTGCCGAACCGTCAAATGAAAAAGAAAATTCCTTTTTTATCAGCAAATTACAATCAAATACTGATAAATCACTTTATCTGGAAAAACTGGCTTCTATCAAAGCCTATATTCGGGCTGGAGACTGTTATCAGGTAAATTTTGCCCAGCGCTTCCAGGCCAGCTATAGCGGCGATCTGTTTCAGGCTTATCGCCACCTGCGCAAAGCGCTGCCTTCACCTTTTTCCTGCTTTTTTGAAACCGAATTCGGCAGTCTGTTGAGCGTATCGCCTGAGCGTTTCATTCACAGTGACGGCCGCAACCTGTTGACACAGCCGATCAAAGGCACCATTGAAAGAGGAAGCACACCGGCCGAGGACACACGCCTGGCACAGCAACTCCTGAGCAGCGAAAAAGATCAGGCCGAGAATTTGATGATCGTTGACCTGTTGCGCAACGATTTAAGCAAAGTGTGCACTCCCGGCAGTGTTCATACCCCCAAACTCTTTGACCTGGAAAGTTATGCCAATGTGCACCACCTGGTCAGCACAGTGACGGGCACCCTGCTGCCTGACCATCATCCGGCCGATATCCTGGCAGCTTGCTTTCCCGGTGGATCAATCACTGGGGCCCCGAAAATACGTGCCATGGAAATAATCGAAGAGCTGGAGAACAGTCGCCGCTCTGCCTATTGCGGCAGCATTGGCTACATTGGTTTTGATGGTCAAATGGACACCAACATTGCCATCCGCACCGTCGCGGCGAATGACCGCGAACTGTTTGTCTGGGGAGGCGGTGGCATCGTTTCCGATTCAGATCCCGAAAGCGAGTACCAGGAAACACTGACCAAAGTCGGCCGCATCCTGGAGGCACTGCAAGAGCTTGCTTCAGCCTGAAAAGCAACAAAGCCAACAAGAAGCCCGACTCGGCCTGCCCGTTCGGGCAGGTCAGGTTGGTGCTTGTACTGACCGGTCTTTGCTTCAAAGAACCAGTGGGCGCTCGCTGGCTTTAATAAACTCTTGCTGCAACTCCGCATAGGTATGAACGGCGGGATATTGAGGAAACTCCTCAATAACGTTTTGCGGAGCCTTAAACAGGATACCCGCATCCGCTTCTGCCAGCATGGTCGTATCGTTGTAGGAATCACCTGCCGCAATAGTGCGGTAGTACAGAGACTTTAACGCAACGATCGACTGACGTTTGGGATTGGCCTGACGGATATTGTAATCGGTCACTCGGCCATTGCCATCGACGGTCAGCTTGTGGCACAACAAGGTGGGGTAACCCAGCTGCTTCATCAGCGGACCGGCGAACTCATAGAAGGTATCGGACAAAATAATGACCTGAAAGCGCTCGCGCAGCCAATCAATAAATTCTTTCGCTCCGTCCAGCGGACTCAGGGTTGCGATCACCTCCTGAATTTCATTCAGGCCGAGCTTGTGCTTGTCCAACTCAGCCAACCTCATGGTCATCAGCTCATCGTAATCCGGTATGTCCCGGGTGGTGGCTTTCAACGCATCAATGCCGGTCTTTTCCGCAAACTTGATCCAGATTTCAGGGATCAACACCCCCTCCAGATCCAAACAGGCCAGTTCCACAACTTTCTCCTCTCGAAATTACCAGAATTCATATGAACCGCTCAGAAATACAATCCGCTAAGCACCCCCGATCGGCGCAGGGAATCTACCTGTTTCCTACCCTGAGCGCAATCCGCATGACCCTCCAATCAAAACACATGTCCTAAATCACGAACAGACAAACACTTGCAGCGGGATAACTGTCCTAACGGAACTGAAATGCACGACTTTTCACGTGGAACTCGTTACCGTCCAGGCCAAAGTGTGGCTTATCCTATTGAAACTGCCTTCACCAATTTAATTTTCTGAGACTTACAGGACTTAGTTAAAGTAACTTATTAGATGCTTTTTTACCCCTCTCCAGATAACGTTTTGACCCCATCGAGCAATAAATCGACAATTCACACACCAATAGGTACGTCGGATCCTCAACTGGCAAGGCTGAAAACATCAGCTAACCCGCGGCCATATCATCAGCATCAGAACTTAGGTTAACCTGGTGTCGGGTTAATCCCGGGGTTTGCCATACATGGATTGGTTATAAAAGTATTGCTCGACATTATTTTTAAGTTATCAGCGGCTCTGGTATGCTTCGCGCCGGATTTCACAACATACCAAAAGCACTGATAAGCCTGTTAGCTAGGACAGAAACATGTCACAACAACTTGTTGATTTGGTCGACCTCGACAACACCCTGCAGCAACAAAGTCCGCAGGAAATCCTCCAATACGCCATTGAGCACTATGGCAATATCGCCATCTCTTTCAGTGGTGCCGAGGATGTGGTCCTGGTGGATATGGCCCATAAGATAGATCCGGATATCGAAGTATTCTGTCTGGATACCGGGCGCCTGCACCCTGAAACCTATCAGTTCATCGAAAAGGTTCGCAACCATTACGGCCTTTACATTGATATCCTCAGCCCGGATGGTGATGCCGTGCGTGAGCTGGTTCAGGAAAAGGGATTATTCAGCTTTTATCAGGACAACCACCAAGAATGCTGTGGCATACGAAAAATCGCCCCCCTGCGCAAGAAACTGATTGAGCTGGAAGCCTGGGTCACAGGCCAGCGCCGGGACCAGAGTCCAGGCACACGCGCACAGATCCCCGTCATTCAGGATGACAAGGTATTTGCCCGGGACGGCGGTAGCCTTACCAAGTTCAACCCCCTGGCCAACTGGACCTCAAAACAGGTTTGGGACTATATCCGCAACAACCAGGTACCTTATAATGAGCTGCACGATCGCGGGTTTGTCTCCATTGGCTGTGAGCCCTGCACCCGCCCCGTCGGACCAGGCCAGCATGAACGCGAGGGACGCTGGTGGTGGGAGGAAGCCACCAAGAAAGAATGCGGCCTCCACGCCAGCAATGTTGATTGACCGCTGTGAGTGTAGTTAAAACCTGTTCAGCGCCTGGTAACGGGCAGATACAGAAACTCAAAAGGATAGAAGTGAGGTTGACGTGAAGATTACTCTGGTAAAGAAAATTCTGGCAGACGGCTCACCCTGCAAAAAGTGTGGTGATGTTCTGGAGAAGCTGGAAAGCGGCAACCAGATGCAATACATCGACGAAGTGCTGGTCGCCGATGAACGTGATGCTGACAGCCCTGGCATGTTATTGGCCGCCAAACTCAAGGTCAATCGCGCCCCCTTCTTTGTGGTTGAAAAAGACGGTCAGGATCCCGTGGTCTATACGGTCTACTTCAAGTTCGTCAAAGAAGTGCTGGACAGCAAAACCAGTGAAAAAGAAGAGCTGAAAGAGATCATGAACGACAATCCGGATCTCGACTTTATCTGATCGGCTGCCTTGTCGGTGTTATGGCGGCAGGCAGGCATTGCCAACTGGCATGAGCACCCACTCGCCTTGCCCCCAAAGCTGACCACTAAAAAAGGAGGCAAGGCCTCCTTTTTTAGTGGGTGATACTTTCAGTGCGTGATGATTGATGCTGAGGTAGTTGCGGCATCAGTATGTAGGCAACTCAATAGTGGAGAACAGCTCTTCGACCTCAGCTTTGGAATGCCTACTGTAAGCCTCTGACACTACCTCCCGGCTCAAGTGAGGGGCAAACAGCTCAATAAACTCGTACATATACCCGCGCAAAAAGGTGCCGCGGCGGAAACCGATCTTGGTAATACTGGACTGAAACAAGTGGCTCGCATCCAAGGCCACCAAATCACTATCCAGCTCTTCATCGAACGCCATCTTGGCGATAATGCCAACCCCCAGCCCCAGCCTGACGTAGGTTTTGATGACGTCGGCATCTGCAGCAGTAAACACGACTTTAGGCGCCAGGCCTCGTTCAATAAAGGCCTCATCCAGTTTCGAGCGGCCGGTAAAGCCAAATACATAGGTGACAATGGGGTGCTTGGCCACGTCTTCCAGGGTCAGCTGGGATACCTGGCACAAAGGGTGGTTTTTGGGGACAACAATACAGCGGTTCCAGCGGTAGCAAGGCATCATAATCAGGTCGCTGAACAATTCCAGGGCTTCAGTCGCAACGGCAAAATCGACCGTACCATCCGCCGCCATCTCCGATATCTGCATCGGGGTTCCCTGGTGCATATGCAGGGAAACCTCAGGATAACGACCGATAAAGGTCTCGATCACTTTCGGCAGCGCGTATCGGGCCTGAGTGTGGGTTGTCGCCAGCGATAAACTGCCCTTTTTCTCATTACTGAACTCCTGGGCAACCTGCTTGATGCTTTCCACTTTGCGTAGAATTTCACCCGCAGTCTTCAAAATGGCCTCGCCGGCCGGAGTAATCCGCGTCAAGTGCTTACCACTGCGGGAAAACACCTCCACCCCGAGTTCATCCTCTAACAGGCGAATTTGCTTACTGATTCCTGGCTGGGACGTATAGAGGCTCTGGGCGGTTGCGGATACATTCAGGTCATGGTGAGCGACCTCCCAAATGTATCGCAGTTGCTGCAGTTTCATAAGCCCTCCAATTGGCCTGACACTTAAAATTAATTATAAAAATATGAAAAAATATTCTTTTCCAGAATAGTAACAAAAGCGTATATTTGCCAACGATATTTTCATCTGGGGCTCGTTGTACCGTTCATTTAGGAATAAGTAAATTCCTGCCGGTCGTGTCATTTGAGCCATTTGCTTATAGCCAGCAGCGTTATACATAACCATAGACTATATATTTATGGAAATCTTGCTCTATATTCTTGCTGGAGCCGGTGTAGGACTGGCCGTAGGCATAACCGGTGTGGGTGGCGGCTCCCTGATGACCCCCCTACTGATTCTTTTTGGGTTTCCCTACCATGTCGCGATTGGGACTGACCTTTTGTACGCCTCAATCACCAAAGCTGGCGGCATGGTCTCACACCAACGTCACGGCAACATTCGCTGGTCCATCGTGCTGGCTCTCGGTGCTGGCAGCATCCCCGCCGCCATTGCCACCTCATTCCTGCTGAAAACCGTCTTTTCTGACGCGGGAGAATACGAGCATATTCTGACCACCAGCCTGGGCGTTATGCTGGTACTGACCTCGCTGGTCTTGTTATTTCGCTCAAAACTGACACCCCAGGATCAGACATCCCGCAATCTGCTCCAGCGCCATGCTTTGCCAGTGACGGTGGTAATGGGTGTCTTGCTGGGTATCTTTGTAACCCTCAGCTCTGTAGGCGCCGGGGCCATTGGCACGGCAATACTGTTACTGCTTTACCCAGCCCTCAAAGCCAGAGAGATCGTCGGCAGCGATATTGCCCATGCCGTCCCCCTTACCCTGATTGCAGGCCTGGGTCATATGCTATTTCTGGGAAATGTGGATTTTGTGCTTCTGGCGTGTTTGCTGATAGGGTCATTGCCAGCCGTCAGCCTGGGTTCACGATTGGGCAGCCGCTTGCCGAATAAAGTATTACAGCCCGTGTTGGCCTTTATCCTGCTCGGCCTGGGTACCAAATTCGCCTTTTTCTAGTTCTGCGGCCAACGCCATCCACCCCAGATTGCTTGTGACGCCTGTCAATCGGCCTCTCGCAAGAGTTCATTGGCCACGCCATGAGGAACATGCCCAGTGGCTACGTGGCCGCGCGCCGAGTCGCAGTGGGATTTCTGGTCATCGAAGAAGACGTCGGCTCCATAGGCCTTGAGAAACGCCCCTTTGTCCATCCCTCCCAAGAATAACGACTCATCAATGCGGATATCCCAGGCCCTCAGTGTCCGTATCACCCGCTCATGGGCGGGCGCAGAACGAGCCGTAACCAGGGCCGTGCGAATGGGGGGCACTTCCTGGGCAATGAACTCTTTTTGCAGCCCCTGCAGGGCTGACAGGAAAGACTTGAAGGGGCCGCCAGTCAACGGGTTTCTGGCCTCGGCCTTTTCGCGCTGGGTAAACGCCTCCAGCCCCTCTTGCTTGAAGATCCTTTCGGATTCGTCAGAAAACAATACCGCATCGCCATCAAAGGCAAAGCGGAGCTGATCGCCGTGCTCTGATTTTGACTTGGAAGCCATAAGGGTAGCGGCAGCAATGCCGTGATCCAATGCGTGCCGAACATCATCGGCATCGGTTGACAAGAACAAATGACAACCAAAGGGAGACACATAGCGGTATGGGCTTTCACCACCACAGAATGCAGCACGGGAGATCTTCAAGCCATAATGCTCAATGGAGTTGAACACCCTCAGGCCGGTATCGGCACTGTTACGTGACAACAGAATAACTTCAACTCTGGGCTCACCTTCCAGCAGGCTGTTCAAGTGCAGCAGCTTCTGCACAACAGTGAAAGCATCGCCAGGATTGAGCACGTCATTTTCATGCTCAATCTGGTACTGGGAGTAAGATTCCAGCCCCTCATGCTCGAACACCTTATGACTGTCGCTGAGGTCAAACAGCGCCCGAGATGAAATCGCCAACACCAGTTTTCTTGTTGTTGTCGTCATGCGAGCTCCTGTGAGGGTTTTCGAGTGAACACCTGAGGGTAAGATGCAGATATACCACAGGTGTCCACCAAGATAAAAGCCCGTAGTCCTGTGCCCCCGGACTGAAGTTTACACTACCAGAACCGTGGAGCCCTGGGTTTCACGGGCCTGCAGGCGTCGATGCGCTTCAGGCGCAGACTGCAGTGGCAGTTCACAGCCGATTGGCACATACAGCTGGCCAGACTCAATCAGGTCAAACAGGCGCTTAGCCAATGTCAGCATTTCTTCTCGGTCAGCGACAAAGTCTGCCAGGCTGGGACGGGTCAATACCAAAGAGCCTTTTTGCAACAGCGTCAGCGGTGCAATTTCCGGGGCCGGCCCTGAAGCATTGCCGTAGCTTACCATCCAACCCCGCTTTGCCAACGAGTCCAAAGAAGCTTCAAAGGTTGCCGCGCCGACCGAATCGTACACAACCTGAACCCCCTTCCCATCTGTTAGTGCCCTGACTTGCTGGGCAAAGTCCGGTGCATCGCTTAACACGACGTGATCACAACCTCGCTCCTTGGCAATCTCTACCTTGGCCTGACTGCCTACACTGCCAATGACCGTCAACCCCAAAATTTTGGCCCACTGACATAATAACTGCCCCACTCCACCGGCAGCCGCGTGAACCAGGACTGTTTCACCGGCAGACATGGGACGCAGGCTGTACAGCAAAAAAGCTGCGGTCAAGCCTTTTAAAGTCGCTGCAGCGGCTACGGTCTCACTGACCGAGTCCGGCAGGGGAATCAATTGTTGCGCCGGCACCACGTGAGTTTCCGCATAAGCCCCCATAGGGGCCATACAGTAGGTGACCCGATCTCCCACAGCGACTTCGGTTACCCCTTCGCCAATGGCTTCTACAACGCCGGCAGCTTCCGTCCCCAGCCGGGTTGGCAAAGGAATAGGATACAAGCCTTCTCGAAAATAAATATCGATAAAGTTCACACCAACTGCGCGATGACGGACCAACACCTCACCGGGGCCGGGTTCCGCTACCGGAAGATCGGCCCATTCCAACACCTCTGGGCCACCATTCTTCGAAACTAGAAAACCTTTTATACCCATGCTGAGCTACCTCTTAATTATCACTGTTTTATCGGGTTATTGGTTGATTATTGGTTGATTATTGGTTGATTATTGGTTGATGGTATTACCAGACATTCAGGTCAGACTATCACCCAACTGACGTTTATGGGGAAAACAACCAAAGATTCCGCCCGAGTGTAAAAACACCACGTCCTGAGCCGCCGGCAAGCGTCCTGCTTTAATGTCCTCTACCAGTCCGTGAAAGGCTTTACCGGTATACACCGGGTCGAGCACCACACCCTCTGTCCGGGCAAGCCAGCGGATGGTGTCAAAGACTTCTTCATCGGCCTTGCCATACCCCGGACCGATATACTGGTCATTCACATGCACCTGGCAACCGTCTATGTCAGTATTCGGGGCGTATCGTCGTTGCCACTGCTGCATATCCTGTTTCACTTTGTGATGAAAATAGGCCGCATCATCACAGACTGCCATACCCAAAACCTGTGTCTGCCAGCCTAATAAATAGGCGCCCAGAGTGAGCCCGGCTTGAGTGCCGCCCGAGCCCGTCGCTGTGACAATATGGCTGGGAACAATCCGGTGGCGATGAAAGTCCACCTCGAGCTCTTGAATCGCCGCCATATAGCCCCAGATGCCTATACCGTCACTGGCGCCGGTCGGAATGATAAAAGGCCTATGCCCTTGTTGCCGCAACTGTTCTGCGGCTTTATCCAGCAGGCCGGTCAGTCCGGGCCCGTACTCCCTGGCTGGGAAACATTGGATATGAGCTCCTGCCAACTGGTCGAGTAGCAAGTTGCCATCGGCCACTGGCTCTGGCTCGCCGCGCAACACAAGACTAACTTTCAACCCCAATTGCGCCCCCAACAAGGCTGTAGCCCGACAGTGGTTGGACTGCAATCCGCCACAGGTAACCAGGCTATCGCAACCTTCAAGCAATGCTTGCGCGATAGTAAATTCCAGCTTTCGCACCTTGTTACCACTCAGGACACTGCCAGTCAGGTCGTCTCTTTTTATCCAAAGGTTGACCCCCAACGCATCTGATACTCGAGTCAACTTCTGTAATGGTGTTGGCAACTGAGCAAGCTGAAGCCGCTCAGGTAAATTTGGCATCATGGCTGCTCGCCCCTGTAATCATCCCCGGGTGAATTAAATACAAAAAAGGCAGCCCATGGGCTGCCCTTTTATCTTTTCTGTTGCGAAACAGAAGAAGCACCATTAAATGGATTTAATAGTGCCTTTTGGCAGAACCGCGTGCACCGCAACTTTCTGGAACTTCAATTCAACGTTATTGCCGGTTTCCAGAACGATATAATTTTCATCGACCTTAATAATTTTGCCCAGCATGCCGCTGTTCATAACCACTTCATCGCCTTTGCTCAGGCCTGTCACCAGCTCCTGGTGCTCTTTTTGACGCTTGCGCTGAGGGCGAATCATAAAGAAATACATAAACACAAACAGGCCACCGAACATAATCAGCGTAATAATCGGGTTACCCTGGGGGGCCGGTGCTTCAGCCTGAGCCATTGCGGCGGGGATGAAAAATTCCATCTACGTTCCTCGTTCAAAATACATTCTGCCGCTCCCTCTCCTTGCTGGAGACCTAAAGAGACAGTTAAGCAATACCAATAATCTGCTGGAGAGCAAGCTCTCCGGGCAATTCCAAGGGCGAAACTCTACCCTGTTTACCCAAGGCAGGCAATGAGTCTAGTGGGTAAATGCATTGGAAAGGAATGAAAAGGAGGGTTAAGCAGAACTGAATAGCATAAATAAAGAGGAGTCTACCACCAGATGACGAATGACCTGTGAAATAAACTCGATAAAGTTTGCCCCAGGAGCCTTTAGGATTCCTGGGGCAGACTTTTAGGCATAGTCGCGGAACAGCTTACGGAAAGTGCTCGGCGACAGACCGGTCCAGCGCTTGAAAGCATTGGTAAAACTGGTTCGGTCCGAGAAATCCAAGGAGGCAGAAATGCTGTCAATGCTCATTGTCTGCTCCACCAGATAATTTATTGAATGGTGGAAACGAACCTGATCCCGTAACTGCGCAAAGCTGATACCTTGCTGTTGCAACCGCCTTTGAAGGGTGCGTTTGGAGAGATTCATCTCCTCAGCTATGTGATCAATGGACAAGGAGCATTTGCCAATGCGCTTCTGCAGCACTTCGACTACTCGTCCCGGAACACCGTAGACCTCAGGTAAGCGAGCTTGCTCGACATACTCTTCGAATGTCTTAACGCCTTCCGTAGCAAAGCCTGCCCGCAGCTTACTTTGGTCAACAGGTTGTACCCGCTGAAGCTCAATCATCTTGGCCACTCCTTTTGCCATCAACTCAATGGTTTCGATATCTTCATTAGTATAGTCAATCGATTCTGTCGTACTCTGCAAAAAACACAGGACGCCGTACAATTGGCCCATTACAAATACCGGAGAACACAGGTATCCCCTGATAACTACATCAGTATAGGTCAAGGGATCTGAGTTCACACACGAATTACTGTGAAAAACTGTGCTTTTTTGTTCAATAACTTGAGAGCACCAAACCTCATCCTGAGAGACGGCTTCCAGAGTTTTAAAGGCGGTTCCACTGTAGGCTTCAACAACCGCATCATCCTGCAAAAAACGCAACTTTAGCAAAAACGCTTCATCGGCCGAGAACATATGCCGGCCGGCTTTTAAGTAGGCTTCGCAGTGAATGGCTAAGCTTTCGTGTGGATCGGTTAGTAAGTGATGCAAAACCCGCAGGCGCTGTACCAGACTTGTTTGTCCAACGGTGTTGACTTCGTTTTTAGTGTCGGCGCCCTGCTTTCCAGTTGATTGCTGGTAAGCGAGTACATCTCTGTCTTTTACCATACCTTGATTACAACCTAGCTGCCCTAACAAAAGGGTAATAAAACTGAGTGGTCAAAACTATTCGTTATAAAGAAATTAAACCAGACTGATACGCGCCAAGAAGTGGCTTTTGATGACAATACTTCATTATTGTTAACACGTAGGGGTTAACACCCATATTTTATGGTGCTGACGCCAAGGTTAGTGGCTTTACAGAGCGCACACTTGATCGCGGGCAGGCCCAAATTGATCAAATTGCGACCAAAAAGATCGCTTTCCAACCAACAATTGGGGCTGCACGCTAGAAATCCAGCTCTTCCAGCTTTTGAATTAAGTCTTCGTGATGAGTTTTCGTTTTGAAATTATCCATCACAGCCTTCAAACGCCCGTCTTTGCCGATGATGAACGTGGTACGAATCAGGCCCATGTATTCCTTGCCGTAGTTCTTTTTAAGCCCCCAGACTCCATATTTTTCAGCAACTGCATGATCTTCATCCGATAGCAGATCGAAATTCAAACTCTCTTTCTCAATGAACTTTGCGAGTCTGGGGTAAGGATCAATACTGACACCGAGTACGATGGTATCCAGTTTTTTCAACGCATCCGCACTGTCGCGCAAGCCGCAGGCCTGGGTTGTACATCCCGGGGTCATGGCTTTGGGGTAAAAATACAGCACGACATTTTTCTCCCCACGAAAGTCTTTCAACGAGACCTTCAAGCCCTCCTGGTTCAGCAAGGTAAATGCAGGGGCTAAATTTCCAATTTTGGGGTATACCATTGCGTCTTGTCCTCGCGCTTTGAAATAAAGTCGCAATTATATCGGTTCCAAAAGAAAAAAGGCTATCACTGGAACGCAATACCATTGCTTCAGCTGCGCGGAGGGAGGGTTGTGAATCAGTCTAATGTCAGACTCAACAGGCCAGTAGCGCCCAGTCACAGTGTTTATGCGATCTCAGCCCGCGTTGGCTGAGCTGGCGAACCAGTAGCTTCATATCGTCCTGGTTTAGAAAATCGCCAATTTCCAGCAAGCCACCATCGCCACACAGGGTGATGTGACATATCAGCTGAGACTCATCAGCGCCCAGTAAAATGGATAGGTGATCGCGATTAAATCGCCACACTCTCCGGTTTTGCCCGTGGAGTTTTTGCACGGACACCCAGCGGCGCCCAATCAACAATCGCTCACTGGCCTGACAGCGGCTTTGGACAAGGTAAAGCACACCGACAAGAAACACTGCCTCCAGAAGAATAAAAGGCACTACCAGCCAGGCCCCAATGACAATGAACAGCAAGCTAGCGCCGGTGGTGAGAAACAGGGCTACGCCGACCAGCATGGCATGGATCTGAGGAGGCAACGAGTGATTCGGTTCGAGCAACAGTGACATGCTCTCACCCTGTTCACGTAAAATCCGGATCATGGCACTCTCCCGTTGGCTGGCCTGACTATTTTTTAGGCTAGCACCCTGTCCTGCTGTTGCTGCTATTTATCCGAATAACTACCCAAGTGGTTAATCATTTCCCTGATTTAAAAAAAAAGCGCGGACTGGCCGCGCTTTTTGAGAACAACGAGTGAAAGCGAATTAAGGCAGCAGGCTGGCTACCGCATCACGCTCTTCTTTCAACTCCTGCTCGGTAGCTTGCATCTTGGACTTGGAGAAGTCATTCAGCTCGATACCCTGAACGATTTCCCAATCGCCATTTTTGCACACACATGGGTAACCGTAGATCAGGCCCTCTTCGATGCCGTAAGAACCATCGGAGAAGACGCCCATGGTGACGTAATCACCTTCAGGAGTACCCAGCGCCCAGTCGCGCATGTGGAAAATGGCGGCGTTGGCTGCAGAAGCCGCAGAAGAGGCTCCGCGAGCCTGAATGATGGCCGCACCACGCTGCTGTACAGTCGGGATGAAATCGTTCTCGTACCAGGCCTGGTCGATCAAACCCATCGCATCTGCACCGTCAACCTTGGTGTTGTGAATGTCTGGATACTGGGTGGCAGAGTGATTACCCCAAATAATAACGTTTTTAACGTCATTGATGGTCTTGCCGGTTTTCTCAGCCAGCTGGCTCATGGCACGGTTGTGGTCCAGACGCATCATGGCGGTGAATTGACGTGGATTGATGTCTGGAGCGTTACGCTGAGCAATCAGGGCGTTGGTGTTGGCAGGGTTACCGACAACCAGAACCTTGATGTCACGGGAAGCATGGTCGTTGATCGCTTTACCCTGAACAGAGAAAATGGCGGCATTGGCTTCCAGCAGGTCTTTACGCTCCATGCCAGGACCGCGAGGACGAGCACCCACCAGCAGAGCGTAATCGGCATCTTTGAAGGCTACATTGGGGTCGTCAGTGCATACCATACCCGCCAACAGTGGGAAGGCGCAGTCATCCAGCTCCATGGCGACACCTTTCAGGGCGTCCAGAGCGGGGGTGATTTCCAGCATTTGCAGAATTACAGGCTGGTCTTTGCCCAGCATTTCGCCAGCGGCAATGCGGAACAACAGGGAGTAGCTGATTTGACCGGCTGCGCCAGTCACGGCAACACGTACGGGTGCTTTCACGATAAATCTCCGTTTACGCTCTATGTGAAAAAAGTGACGACAGGCGAGATGAAACGCCTGTCAGGCGGTGGGCCATTATAGGCAATCAGCAGAAAATTGCATCATAAACGATTCCCTGCCCGCCGCGAATGGGTTCAAGTCCTTAAACAGCCTGAGCCTGGTAGCGCTCGCTCAGGACACGGTACAGTTCATTTTGGAAGTCCGGGCTTCCGGCATCCAGTGCTGCAACAGCTTCCACCAGATGCTCATTATCCTCTTTACCCCCCCAGAGTTTCACATAGGAGCCGTCTTGATAACCGTGATCTTGACGGAAAAAGTTAAGGACGTTCTTTCCCACGTAGCCTTTAAACAGGGTATCAAAATCCATGGCAATGCCGGCCATCAAGCGACCGAACTCGGCCACCGAAAAGCTCTGCCGAGTCAGCACGTCGGCGGCAAACCGCTCCAGATCCCGGCGAAAGTCAGCCTCGTCTGTCGCAACAACCAATTGTTGTTCCACTTGAGCGGCAATTTCAGATCTTTCCAGGCCCGATTGCAGCAAAATGCTGAGACCAAAATGCCAGATATCAATCAATTCCAGTTGTACCTGCTCTACATCAGGCGTCTGCTTTTTCCACCACTTCCAGCCGTAATGGTCAAGCAACTCGCCACACTCAATCCAAATAGCCCGATACCACTCAAAACCCTGTTCCTGCCACTGGGCATGAACTTTGGTGTTCATGCTGTCCTGTAAGTCGAGCATGGTCATTATTTGTTGCCGCATTCGCCAGCCTCTTTGTCTGTGATTGATCTGCAATGACGTTGTCAGCCGCGCATATTACCAAACCTGGCGCCCCGTGGCAGCTTCCAGCGGCTATTGCCAACGAGACCTCCCTGGTCAAAAACCAATCAGCGTGCAACACAATGGTCACGAAAGCATCATATGTCCGTCATATGCGCAACCTAGTCTGGCACTGAGTTATACCGAGGGTATTGCTTATGAAACTCTTACAAAATTTGCACAATTACGATTTGTACACCTTTGATTGGTGCTTGCGACGTCGCCACCGGCAGCAAATGACAAAGGCCAGTCGCTGGGTATCCCGCACGGCTGACGGTCACCTGTACCTATTGGCCGCTCTGATTTTGTTTATGTATGAACTCTATGCGGTTTGCATTCTGCTACTGACCGCTTTTGGGATTGAGCGCAGCTGTTACTTTTTGCTGAAATCTCACTTCCGACGCAACCGACCGCCTCAGGCCATACCGGGTTTTCAGAGCGTGGTGCAACCCAGTGACCAGTTCAGCTTTCCGTCAGGTCACACATCAGCGGCGTTCCTGATAGCAACCCTGTCTCATCAGCTTCTGCCTGGCAGCGGTTGGTTGCTGTACCCGTGGGCTACCAGCGTGGGAGCTTCCCGCGTACTGCTCGGGGTTCATTTCCCCACCGACACCGTTGCCGGAGCCCTGCTGGGGCACAGCCTGGCTTTGGTGAGCATTACCTTAATGGAAACCTCAGGAGTTTTATGAAGCTACTTTATGGCGTTCAAGGGACCGGAAATGGTCACATAAGCCGAGCCCGAGCCATGAATCATCACTTGATCAACACAGACCTCGAAGTAGATTACCTCTTCTCTGGTCGCCAGCGGGACCTCTACTTCGATATGGACTGCTTTGGCAACTGGCAATGCCATGAAGGCTTCAGCTTTGTAACCCATGCCGGCAAAATCGATGCTCTTTCAACCCTAAAACGCAACAGCCTGAGGCGACTTATACGGGATATCCGCCAGCTGGATCTTTCCACTTACGATTTGGTGCTGTCAGATTTTGAGCCCATTTCAGCCTGGGCCGCCAAACTCCAGCGCATTCCCTGCATTACCCTCGGGCATCAGTACGCGTTCCAGCACAACATTCCCATCGAAGGTGCCTCCTGGCTATCGAAAGCAGTGATTCGCCACTTTGCTCCCGGCCAGGAACAACTGGGTTTGCACTGGCATCATTTTGACCAGCCCATCCTGCCCCCCATTCTCGACTTGTCAGACGTTTATGAAAAATCGACACAAGATATGATTCTGGTCTATCTGGGATTTGAGAATCCTGACCAGGTAATTCCATTACTGCAACAATTCCCTACAGTTCAGTTTGTCTATTACGGTGAATTCGATGCGCCCAGTGAACAACAAAATGTCAGTTTAAGACCCTTAAGTGTTAGCGGTTTTCGGCGGGATTTGCACTGCTGTCAGGGCGTCATCTGTAATGCGGGCTTTGAGCTGGCCAGCGAAGCTCTGCAGCTGGGCAAGCGTTTACTGGTAAAACCCTTGCATGGGCAAATGGAACAACTTTCCAATGCCCTGGCGCTGGAGCAACTGGATCTCGGCAGTCGAATGCAGCAATTGTCCGCTGCAGCCATCGAGGAATGGCTAAAAGTGCCCTCCGCTCCGCACTGTCATTACCCCGATGTGGCCAAGGCTATTGTCGACTGGCTAACCAGTCACGAGCGGGGATCGGTCAAAGATCTCGCCAACAGTCTTTGGCAACAAGCCAAAGTCGTCGGCCGCTCCCAGAGCAACTTTTCTTGCTGACGACTCCCCCGCTTCCATCAGGCTTTATGAAACAGCCGATGGAAGTTTTCGCCGGTGATTCCACACAATTTTTCAAAACTGATGCCTTTTAGGTCGGCAATAAATTCAGCCACCTCCCGGACAAAAGCTGGCTCATTGGGTTTGCCTCGATAAGGTACTGGCGCCAGGTACGGCGAGTCTGTTTCTACCAGCAATCGATCGAGAGGCATCTTGCGAGCCACTTCCCGTAGCTCCTCGGCATTTTTGAAGGTCACAATCCCAGACAGTGAAATGTAATAATTCATATCCATGGCCGCCGCAGCCATCTCCCAACTTTCGGTAAAGCAGTGCAAGACACCGGCGGATTCCTGACCGCCGAATTCCCTGATCAAGTCCAGAGTATCCTGCCGCGCATCACGGGTGTGCACAATCACAGGCAAGCTGGCATTGGCAGCTGCTCGCAGATGTGTAGCGAAGCTTTCTTGCTGCACAGCTTTGCTTTCGTCGCTGTAGTAGTAATCGAGTCCGGTTTCCCCCAGAGCAACCACTTTCGGGTGGGATCCCCAGTCCTGCAACTGCTGCTCAGTGACCAGCCCCCGCTCTACATCCAGCGGATGCACACCAACCGAAGCAACCACATCGTCAAATTTCTCGGCGATGGCCATGACCGCTTCGCGATTGTCGACACTGATACCGACACACAGCATCTTACCTACTCCTCGCTCCTGTGCCGCCGCCAATGCAGCGGAAAGATCCCCCTGGTATTTATCCAGTTTTAAGCGATCCAGGTGGCAATGTGAGTCAACGAGCATATTAAACCTCTAAACAATTCGATGGTTTTCGGCAGAACAAACTCCATTTGAACTAACGAAAAAGGCCAGGTAATCCTGGCCTTTGACTTGATGGCGCACACGGCTGTTTACACCGCAGTTGATATAACGCCTTCCGTAAGGGCTGATGTTTACATGGTATGGGTTGGCCGATCCGACTCCAGTGACCCAGCCAGATAAGTCTCAATTTTCTTGGCTGCAGTATCATCCTGGTCACTGAATTGTACGCCTACCCCGGCAGCCCGATTTCCCTGAGCCCCCTTGGGAGTGACCCACACCACTTTGCCCGCAACCGGAATTTTTTCCGGTTCATCCATCAGGTTCAAAAGCATGAACACCTCATCCCCCAGCTTGTAATTTTTGCTGGTCGGAATAAACAGGCCACCATTTTGCACAAACGGCATATACGCCGCGTAGAGTACCGCTTTATCCTTGATGGTCAATGACAGGATGCCATTGCGCATCCCACCGCCTATACCTTGCATACTGGCCAACCTTTAAGTATTTATGAGTCCATCTCCAAAGGACTAAACTAATCCATTCACCATCTGCTGTCTACTCTGGGTAAGTACGGCAGACTGGCGCAGCAATGCGTGACAATCCAGCATCAGCTCCTCAAGCAACAATTGCTTGTTGGGATTGGCATTGCTCAAAAGCTGTCGTTTTACCGCTACCAGCTTGTCCCAAAAGCGATAGGCGATGGCAGACGGGGTACCTGCCAGCAGGTACTGCACCTGTTTTTCCGGGTGTTCATCCTGGCCTGCCTGAACTTCCAGCCCTGCCAATTGCTGACGCATGGCTTGCTGCAGCCATTGCATTAACGCTTCAAGTACCAGCAGAGGCTCACCTCGCTGAACATCGTTCGCCAGCTCGAGCGGGGATTGTTTGCCATAGGCGACCGCCAGCAACCCGCTGGCCAGGCTCTGCCGCTGCTCCAGCAAGTCGCCATTGAGCAGTTCCAGCGCTTTCAAGGGCGCACCAGATGCGCACTCCAGCAAGTAATCGGGGTCCTGCCCCACCGCCAGCGGCGTCAACCAGGCGAGGCTTTGTCCCCGCTCAGGAAGAGCGAACTCCAGCAGCTGGCAACGGCTGCGAATGGTGGCCATGACTTGGCTGGGAGCATGGCTGACAAGTATCAACAAGCTGTTACCTGAGGGTTCCTCGAGGGATTTCAAGAGGGCGTTGGCGGCATTGATATTGAGGTTTTCAGCCGGTTCAATCAAGACCACTTTACGTCCACCCTGCTGGGAGGTCTTGGCAATAAATTCTGTCAGCCCCCGAACCTGGTCGATTTTTATCACTCGACTGCCGGACTCGGGCTGCAACACCGCAAAATCCGGGTGAGTCGTGGCCAGGTTCAGCTCACACCCCTTGCAGCGGCCACAGGGCACTCTGTTTACGGGCGACAGGCACAACAAATAATGACCCAGTGCACGGGCAAAGTGGGTTTTCCCGATTCCTTTGGGTCCCGCCAACAACAACGCGTGAGGCAATTTTTGATCGGCGACCTGCTGGCACAGGCGCTGCCACTGGGAGTTTTGCCAGCTGTAGGCAAATGCCAGGCTGTTGGGGGGTGTTTCGTCTTCGTTACTCATATAATGACCAGTGCCCAGTTTGCGTGTACCACGACAGCGCAAGCTTACCAACCGACCTCACTTTTTGCGATAATTTCTACTTTCCAGCCAACCTTCTTTTTCACGCTACTTTCGCAGGGCAAGATTTTGACAGTCCTTTCAACAGAACTAGCCACAGGCAAGACCATTGTGACACCTACCATCAAGGTGCATTACCAGGATTCAGACCTGCTGATCGTCGACAAACCTGCAGGCCTGCTGACGGTACCTGGACGGGGGACCGACAAGCAGGACTGCCTGATCAACCGGCTACTGCCCAGTCACCCCAACAGTCGAATCGTTCACCGGCTGGACATGGCCACATCCGGCCTCGTTATCATTGCCCAAAATATTCACGCTTTGCGCGCCTTGAGTCGGCAGTTTGAACAGCGCCAGATCGACAAAGAATACACCGCGGTAGTGACCGGTCTGGTCGAACCCGATGCAGGAGAAGTGAACCTGCCCCTGATTTGTGACTGGCCCAACCGCCCGTTGCAGAAAGTCTGCCATGAGACCGGTAAACACGCCCTCACCCGATTTCAAGTGCTGGCGCGGGATACGCAGCGCCAACACAGCCGGCTAAAGTTAAAACCAATCACCGGCCGATCTCATCAGCTGCGGGTACATATGCTGTCACTGGGTCACGCCATCCTCGGCGATGAATTTTACGCCAGCGGCCAGGCCCGCACAGCCTCAAGCCGACTGTTGCTACATGCCAGCCACTTGCGTCTGCAACAGCCCCTGACCGGGACGTTGATTGAAGTCCAGTCAGCAGCGGAGTTTTAGCGGGAATCAATCCGCCAGTAACGCCTCCAGAATACGCTCTATATCAGCCTGCACTGCCGGCAAATCCTGTCCTGCATCGACTACCCGGTAGCGTTGCGGGCAGGCCTGAATCCGTTGCTGATACCCAGAGCGTACCCGCTCAAAAAAGCCCACCGCTTCCGTTTCAAAACGATCCAGCTCAGCCCGCTGCCCCGCTCGGGTTAAGCCCGTTTCCACATCGATATCCAGGACAATGGTCAGGTCTGGGCGCAAACTGCCCTGCACCAGGTTTTCCAAAGTTTCAATTAACTCCAGAGACAGCCCCCTGCCCGCCCCCTGATAGGCGTAAGTGGCATCCGTGAAACGATCACTCAATACCCATTCGCCGTTTGCCAGTGCCGGCAAAATCACCTGGTGTAAATGTTGCGCTCGAGCCGCAAACACCAGCAGTAACTCGGCCTTTTCATCCACCGCTTCTTCACGACGCGCCAGCAGCAGCTCACGTACCTGTTCCGCCAGGGGTGTACCACCCGGCTCACGGGTTACTCGCAAAGGCACCCCACGTTTCTGCAAATAATCCTGAATGAATTTCAGGTTGGTGGTTTTTCCTACCCCCTCAGTACCTTCAAGGGTAATAAATTTGCCTGCTGCCAAGTGTGGCTCCTGTGTTGAATTGGAGTGAATGCCTGCCACGAATGGCAAAAAGCGTCTCTACTGTAACGTGGAACGATAGTTTTCGGCACGCTGCAACTGGTATTTTTTCACGGCCCGCTGATGCTCTTCCAGAGTTGAGGAGAAGTAATGAGTTCCATCACCTTTAGCGACAAAATACAAACTCTCGCCCGCAGCCGGGTGCAGCGCCGCATGGATCGCCTCACGACCGGGTAACGCGATTGGTGTAGGTGGTAATCCGCGAATCGTGTAGGTATTGTAAGGCGTTTTTTGACGCAAGTGTTTGCGACTGATTTTGCCCTGATACGCATCACCCATGCCATAAATCACGGTAGGATCCGTTTGCAAACGCATGCCTTTCTGCAGACGTCGAACAAATACCCCGGCGATCTCGGCCCGCTCCTGCGGCGCGCCCGTCTCTTTCTCTATGATGGACGCCATGATCAAGGCCTCATAGGGCGACTCATAGGGTAATCCTTCAGCACGCTGTAGCCATTCCTGCTGCAAGACATCGCGCATTCGCTGATGAGCCTGCTGTATCAAATTCCAGTCTGTGGTGTATTTGCTGAACATGTAGGTGTCGGGAAACAACCAGCCTTCAGGGTTTTCATATTCGATACCCAGGCGGTCCCTGACCGCCTGCAAGCTCTCGCCCTGCAAGGTGTGCTGCATGGAACCCTGCGAGCTTATCAGCCCCAGGGCATCGCGAAAGGTGATCCCCTCGACAAGGGTTAAGGCACGCAATTTGACCTTACCGCCGTGCAACAGATTCAACAATTCGACGGGGGTCATAGACGAAGGTATGTCGTATTCGCCAAGTTTGATATTGGTCTTGTTCACCAATTTCGCGTAGGCGACCAGCACCCGAGGGTGACGCAGGCCGATTTCAGCGCGCAGACGATTGGCTACTTTTAACAGGGAATCACCCGGCAACAGCTCGATGTGGGTAACGTGTTCAGGCAATTCCTGTGGGGTGTGCAGCCAGCGCCACACATACAGGCTCAGCAGTAACACACTGAGCAATCCGAGTGTGACTATAAGCCTGAAGCTTTTGGATAAGAAAAATTGTTTCATGGGGTATAAAACCGGCTGCTCCCCAATGCGGAGTTAATGGCTGCAAAATGTTGAGCCGAGGAAAAACGACGCCCTGCAACACTGGCAATTTCTGTCAAGCCACGCACGCTGTTACAGAGAAAACCCTGCTCGAATCGAGCCAGATCCGCCTCACTGATATTTTCAACTATGCAGGTAATACCCAGTCCGGGCAACACTTCCTCAAGAAGCAAACGCCTCATCACACCACTGACACCACTGCTGATGATGGCCGGGGTATAGATTATCTCACCCCGCTGAAAGAAGACATTACTGCTGGTGGCCTCAATCACACAGCCACGCTCGTCCAGCACAAGCCCATCTTCCAGGCCCATTTGCTGACACTCGTATTTCAACATCACATTGTCCAGCCGATTCAGATGCTTGATTCCGGCCAGCAATGAATTGAGCGGTAAGCGATGCTGACAGAGGTGCAGGTCCACTGGCTTGACCAGCTCCTGTTGCACTAATGGCTGAAGACTACATATTACCGTGGGCTCAAGAGAGGCGTCGACGTCATAGCCCCTGCCACCCACGCCACGACTGACAACCACTTTCAATATGGCATCGCTGGACACTGAATGGTCTGCCGCAGGATTCTCAGGGCTAGAAAATACCTGTTGTAACAGCGCCTCGACCCAGCTGTCCAACTCCGCGATATCCAGAGGAATGTGCAGACGCTGACAGCCTTCGAGCAAACGGGCCTTGTGGTAGTTCCACAAAGGCAAGCTGCCAGACCTGACCTTGGCCGTTTCAAATACCCCATCACCATAGGCAAGACCTCGGTCGAGGGCCGAAACTTGGTCGGTAATCTGACCATTTACTGAGATAAAAGGGTGAGAATGTTTTTTCATCGGGATTAGCGCCGAACAGGTCGGCGCTGAACTCTCGGGGAGAAAAGCTTAGGAAAGCTTACGGAAAAGCAAGGAGCCGTTGGTTCCACCAAAGCCAAATGAATTGCTTAATGCGGCATCAATGGCACGCTCCTGGGCAATATGGGGTACCAGATTGATATCACAACCTTCCTCTGGATTATCCAGATTGATGGTTGGTGGAGCCACCTGATCGCGGATTGCCAGTACCGTAAAAATGGCTTCGACACTGCCCGCCGCGCCCAAAAGATGTCCAATCATCGATTTTGTCGAGCTGACGGCCACTTGATCCACGGCACTGCCCATTACCGATTTCACCGCTTTGCACTCGGCAATATCTCCCGCTGGCGTCGAGGTGCCGTGGGCGTTGATGTAATTGATATTGGCCACATCGATCTGGGCATCATTGATGGCGTTTTGCATCGACATGGCAGCACCCTCCCCGTTTTCCGGTGGAGAGGTCATATGATAAGCATCACCGCTCATGCCAAAGCCACACAGCTCCGCATAGATCTTGGCTCCACGGGCCTTGGCCATTTCATACTCTTCCAGCACCAGCACACCGGCGCCATCACCAAGCACAAATCCATCGCGGTCTTTATCCCATGGTCGGCTGGCGGCCTGAGGATTGTCATTGCGGGTAGACAGCGCACGAGCTGCTGCGAACCCCCCCAAACCAACAGGTGTACAGGCCATTTCGGCGCCGCCGGCGATCATCGCATCAGCCTCACCATGCTGAATCATGCGGGCTGCCAAACCAATATTATGAGTTCCCGTTGTGCAGGCAGTTACTACGGAAATATTCGGCCCTTTAAAGCCGTACTTAATACTGAGGTTACCCGCAATCATATTGATAATGGCCCCGGGAACAAAAAATGGGGAAATCCGTCTCGGGCCCTTGGCATCAATCAGGTGAGTGCCATCTTCAATAGAGCCAATACCACCGATACCGGCTCCGATCGCAGCACCAATACGCGGTGCATTTTCTTCTGTGATTTCCAGGCCGGAGTCTTCCATGGCCTGGATTCCGGCTACCATCCCGTACTGAATAAACGGATCCATCTTGCGCGCATCTTTTATGGGCAAAAATGGCTCAGGATCAAAGTTCTTAACGGAAGCACTGAAGCGCGTGGTGAACGCAGAGGTATCAAATGTTTCAATCGGTGCAGCTCCACTGCGACCTGCCAGAATGCCCTCCCACGTGGATTTAACATCATTGCCAAGTGGCGTTACCATTCCGATACCGGTTACAACTACTCTACGACGCGACACACTGCCTCCTATAACGATTTCCCAGAATGCTCCACACAGGAATTGCCGCCACCCTCCGCGGCTGGAAAACCGTAATCTCTATTCTATTGGGCTAGATATTTACTCAAGACAAATACAGAAAAGCCGCGCTATTTTGCAATAGAACGGCTTTTCAAAAAACGCTTCAGCACCCCGAAGCGATTGGCTTTTTTGCGTAAAGCCGCTAAACAGGATTAACCCAGGTTAGCGTTTACGTAATCAATCGCCAGCTGAACAGTAGTGATCTTTTCAGCTTCTTCATCGGGGATTTCAGTTTCGAATTCTTCTTCAAGAGCCATAACCAGCTCTACGGTGTCCAGAGAGTCAGCGCCCAGATCCTCAACGAAGGAGGCTTCGTTTTTTACTTCTTCTTCTTTAACGCCCAGTTGCTCAGCAACGATCTTTTTAACGCGCTCTTCAATGCTGCTCATAGTAGGTTTCAACTCCTAATTGAAATAAATAGTTCGCAGTTTGAGCCGCTCTCCCAAACCCCAGAAAACGACTCACTAAGGGTACGGCCAACTCAAAGGCGCATTCTACATCGAATTTCCCGAGTTGTAACGTATCCACAAAAAAATCTTCGCCATTACGAGAAAACGCTCGCAAAAACAAAGAGTTAGGACATATACATACCACCGTTTACATGCAGTGTATCGCCGGTAATATAACCACCGGCATCGCTGGCCAGGAAGCCAACGACCGCTGCAATCTCTTCAGGTTGACCCAAACGCCCCAGGGCAATCTGCGACAACATTAACGCTTTCTGCTCTTCCGTCAACTCCTTGGTCATGTCCGTATCAATAAAGCCCGGAGCGACCGTGTTGACCGTGATCCCGCGAGAACCCACTTCCTTCGCCAGGGCACGGGCAAAACCGCCAACTCCAGCTTTGGTCGCAGCGTAGTTGGACTGTCCAGCATTGCCCATTGAGCCGACGACAGAGCTGATATTGATGATGCGGCCCCAACGGGCTTTCATCATGCCTCTCAGACAGGCCTTGCTCAAACGATAAATGGCACTCAAGTTAGTATTAATAACATCAAACCACTCATCATCGCTCATGCGCATAAGCAGATTATCCTTGGTGATGCCGGCATTGTTCACCAGAATGGCCGGAGCCCCGTACTCAGCCTGGATATCTTTCAGCAGCGCCGCCACCGAGTCGGCATCGGTCACATTCAGGACCTTGCCTGCCCCCTTAATGCCTTTCTCCGCAAATCGGGCTGTGATTTTTTCGGCACCAGACTCTGAGGTGGCGGTACCTATGACAACAGCTCCCTCAGCACCCAGATGATCTGCGATGGCTGCACCTATGCCTCGACTGGCTCCCGTCACCAGGGCCACTTTTTCAACAATACTCATAAGCAAATCCTAAACCCCTGTATTCACGAATTCGTAGAATTCACGCCAACTCTGACAGGGCACTGTCCAGATCGGACGGTGTTTCTGTCGCGTAAGCCGCCAAACTTTTATCAATGCGACGACACAGGCCCGATAGCACCTTGCCTGGCCCACACTCCACCAGCTTGCCAATACCGGCATCAACCAGCGCCCGAGTGCAATCCACCCACAGTACCGGGGTGTAGATCTGCTCGATCATGAGCGCCTTGATGTGCTCGGGATCAGCTTCAGTTTTCGCATTCACGTTATGCACCACAGGTATTTGCGGCGCAGAGAAATTCGTAGCCTGAATCTGTTCGGCCAGATTATCTGCCGCCGGCTTCATCAGTGAAGTATGGAAAGGTGCGCTCACAGGCAGTGGCATGGCACGCTTGGCACCAGCTTCCTTGCAGGCCTCTATAGCACGCTCAACGGCACCCGCATGCCCGGCAATAACCACTTGGCCTGGCGAGTTGAAGTTAACTGCAGCGACCACTTCACCCTGGGCCGCCGCACTGCAAGCCTGATTAATGGCATCGTCTTCCAGACCAATAATTGCCGCCATTGCCCCCTCACCGGCCGGCACCGCTTGCTGCATATATTTACCGCGAAGCTGCACCAGCTTAACCGCATCGGCAAACGCCACTACCCCGGAACACACCAGTGCTGACCACTCTCCCAAACTGTGACCAGCCATCAAGGCGGGTTTTGCTCCCCCTTTTTGCTCCCAGATACGCCACAGGGCCACACTGGCCGTCAGCAGCATGGGCTGAGTACGCTCGGTCAAATTCAACTCTTCTTGAGGCCCCGTTTGCACCAGCTCCCAGAGATCGTAACCCAGCACACTGGACGCTTCGGCAAAGGTCTCCTCCACGACGGGGTATTCACTGGCCATTTCCGCCAGCATGCCCACCTTTTGAGACCCTTGTCCCGGAAACACAAAACCTAATTCCGCACTCACTTTCATAGCCTCTTAAACTTTACTTCCTAAACATGGCCCCTTGAAAACATGACCCTTGATAACATAGTCCATTGATAACATAGCCCTTTGATAACATAGCTCATTGATAACATAGCTCATTGAGCTAACCGGACATTCAATAACCTAGAGCTAAAATCGCTCAGCTATTAACAAGGAATTCCAATGGGATTCAAATTTGAAAAAAATGACCTGTAAAAACACCCGGCAACAGCACTGAAACTGAATGAATTTCACAACAAATAATCTGCCACTTGCTGATTGATTTTTTGCGCCATGCCTCGCTGTGCCTGATCCCTGGCAACCGCCAGGGCCGATTCAAAACCTGCAATATCGGCTGCCCCGTGACTCTTCACCACCACCCCCTGCAAACCAAGGAAGCTTGCGCCATTATAGCGGGCAGGATCAAATTTGGTATGCCATTTTCGCAACAAAGGACCGGCAATCTGGCCAATCAACCAACTGAGCTTGTGATCTTTCAACAATTCTCGCAAATACGATGACAGCAACCGAGCAGCACCCTCACTGACTTTTAGCGCCACATTCCCCACAAAACCGTCGCACACCACCACATCGGCCTGACCGGCAAAAATGCCATCGCCCTCGATATAACCGATGTAGTTCAGCGACGACGATGCCTCCAGAATGGATGCCGCCAGGCGAATCTGTTCATTGCCCTTGATCTCTTCCGACCCGATATTCAACAGGGCAACCCGTGGGCGAGCAATGCCCGAGGTCTCTGCCAGCACACTCCCCATCAAAGCAAATTGCACCAGCTGCTCAGAAGTGCAATCCACATTGGCGCCCAAATCCAGCACATAACAGGCCTCGCGGGCCGTCGGTACAGGCTTACAGATGGCCGGACGATCAATGCCGGGAAAGGTTTTTAATAAAAACCTGCCCATAGCCATCAATGCCCCGGTATTGCCAGCACTGACGCAGGCATCAGCCTCACCAGCTGCCACACACTCAATGGCCTTCCACATGGAAGAGTCTTGTTTGTTGCGCAGAGCTTGAGCGGGCCGATCATCCATTGCCACCACTTGTTCAGCAGGCAGGAAACGGACGTTAGAGGGCAGATCAGAGGGATTCAGGGAGGGGGATCCCACCAACAACAGATTCACATCTGGGTATTGATGAGCAAAATTTAGAGCGGCAGGTAACGCAGAACGGGGACCTAAGTCCCCGCCCATAAGATCGACAGCAATAGTCAGTGTAACTGGCAAACGATCAGTCGTCGTTACCAGTTTCAACAACTTTACGGCCTTTGTAGAAACCGTCAGCAGTCACATGGTGACGCAGGTGCTTCTCGCCGCTAGTCGGATCAACGGACAAAGTCGGTCCAGACAGTGAGTCGTGCGAACGACGCATGCCACGCTTGGAACGAGTTTTCTTGTTTTGTTGAACAGCCATCTTTAGCTCCTATTACGCAAAGTTTGCTGAAACCGGGGCGCCTCAGGATTTCGGCGAGCCCTTGAGTTGTTCCAGCACTTGAAACGGGTTGTTTTTGGTTTCCGGTTCCGCATTTTCAGCGTCACCATCACCAAAACTGGTCTGCTCAATACAGTCTCTGTCGTGATAAGAAACCATAGGCAGATTCAGTAGCAATTCGTCTTCAATGATGCGATACATGTCCGCCACACCCTCCTCCAGAATCAAGGGATCCAGAGCCCTGGGCAACTGCTTGGCCTGATCTTCATCCCAGACAATCGCCAACATAAAGTCGGCATCCAGGTTGACATCAGCTGGCTCAAGACAGCGCTGGCAGGTTACCGTAAGCCTGCACTTGGCAGTTCCGGTAATCAGGCGATGACGTTCCTCATCGACATCAAAGTGCAGTGCCACCTGAACCTCATCACTGGGTTCCAGTGCGACTTCCGCCAACCGGGCAAGCTCGGAAACAGCCAGCCGTCCTTCCAGACTAAGCCCTTGCTGAGCGAACTTCCGCGGATCAATATGGCGCGGTAAACGAGTATTTGAGGGGGCACTTGACATAAGCGCGCAATTCTAGGGACTTGACCGGCGGCTGTCAAAGGAAATTAGCCGCTTAAGCCTATGAATTTTCGGTGTTTTTAAATGATGATTTTAAATGACAAAGCAAAAGTGTCGCCACAACGTTAAAATCCAGCCGGGCCACCCCAAAATATAGCGGACTCTCTTCCCTTTCACGCCCCCACTCCGACTGGACTTTAACCCTGACAATCATGGATTTATACCTCTTGGAAACTCATATGACACTTCCGATTATCCTTGCATCAAGCTCTAAATACCGAAAACAACTCATTGAGAAGCTTAACATTTCTGTCCAATCGGCCAGTCCCAATATCGACGAAACCCCTCTGCCCCATGAAAACCCCAAAGAACTGTGTGAACGCCTGGCGACCAGTAAAGCCCAGGCCGTCGCCGAGCACTTCAAAAACCACCTGATCATTGGCTCCGATCAGGTGGCCAGTCTCGACGGCAACGTACTTGGCAAGCCCGGCTCACACCAGGCGGCCACCGAACAATTACGCCGCGCCAGCGGGCGAGCCATGTATTTTTACACCGCTATTGCCCTGCTCAATAGCCACACCAATCACCTGCAAGTAGCCACCTGCCATTACGAAGTTAAATTTCGTGCTCTAAATAACCGGCAAATTGACTATTATCTAAAACAGGAAGCACCTTACGACTGCGCGGGCAGCTTTAAATCGGAAGGCTTGGGGATAACCCTGTTCGAATACATCCGCGGTGATGACCCCAACAGCCTGATTGGGTTACCACTGATTGAGCTGACTCGCATGCTCCTAAATCAAGGGATCGACCTGTTGCAACCTCCGTCCTGATCCCAAATATGACTCAAGAAAAGAAACGCCAAAATAAAAACCTTTTCAGACAGCAATAACGGGTAACCGTCCTTGAACATTATTCACGCTAGACAGTTGGTAGCGGAAAGAGATTTCAGTAGAATCCCACGCCCTGCTCCCACACTGGATTCCAGCAGTTCCTAAAGAAGCACCGAGGCAATCAAATAACGTCTATGGCCAAGCCACTCACCCGCAACGAAATTCATGTCCTGCAAGAAAATCTTGACCTGTTTGGCGAGCTTCAACCTGAAGACGACACAACCCCGATTGGCGCACAAAGCGCCCCTTACGGCAAATCCGGCCGCAACACCAAAAAACGTAAGGTCGCGTCAAGCAAGCCCGCCAAGCAGGCTTTTCCACAAACCCCGGCAACTCAGGATCTGCTCGACCTTCCTGCGCAGGAAACGTCAAACAACTCAGCAATGCCGAAAATTGAGCCTGAGAACATGGACAGCAAGCCCGAAACCACAATGGCTGAACAAGCTAACCAACCAGAAGACGGTTCGCCAACTGAGGCGGATGGTCCGCAATTGATCTACCTTGCGGTACGTGCCAAATCGGCCACTACCGCAAAGGACTTTCTGGAATCGCACGGCATTCAAGTGGAAAACTATGCCATGGAGAAGCGCGACCCAACCCTGCGCAACATCCACGAAGCGCTGCTCGACCAGGGCCTTGAATATCGCCAGAACGACAACATCATCCACTGGGCACTGATTAACCACGACCAGCCTCCTGCACGCTTATTAACGTACGATATGATTGAGGTCGCTTTTGAAGCCGACTGGCTCGAGACTCACAAACAGTCAATTCGCCGTCTAAAAGGCGGTGATTATCTGGACGCTTGTGCGAATATCGCTAGGCAGCTTCAGATTAAGCAGCCTGCAACTAACGGCTCGGTTAGCCCAGCTCAGGCCCCCTAAGCCCGATCAGACAACCCTGTTCAACGTGCTCAACTCAACTTTGCACGACCCCTAACCCAACAGTACAAGCTTTATCACTTTCAACCCTGTCCGGCTGTGTGGCTATACTAAAATGTATACGGCGCCACCAACTGACAAGAGCAGGGCATGACAGTTCGAAATGTTTTTGGGACCATACTGATCTTAGGACTGATACACTTCAGCGTATTTTCGACTCAAGCGTCCCCCCTCATTGCACACTACAACCGCCAGACTGCTTCTGACTCCCCACGGGGACAGCACTACAACCAGGTCATCAAACCAATTTTTGAACATCGCTGCGCTGTCTGCCACGGCTGTTACGACGCCCCCTGCCAACTTAAACTCACCTCTACCGAAGGGCTTGAGCGCGGCGCCAGCAAAGAGCTGATTTACGACGGCACCCGGCTCATACAAGCGAAACCCAGCCGCCTTGAAATTGACCACCAGAGCCTTGCCGAGTGGCGCCATCACGGCTTTCACCCTGTACTAGATGAACACCAACAAACCACTCGAGGCAATCTGGATGCCAGCCTGCTCTATCGAATGCTGAACTTAAAGCAGCAACAACCTGACTATAAAAACAAACACCTGCCCAGTGATGTAACAATCAATATCGATCGCGAGTATCAGTGCCCTCGGCCAGACGAGTTTGACAGTTATGCCAGGCAGCACCCTAACTGGGGGATGCCCTATGGACTCCCGCCACTGACAGACTCCGAACACGAGCTTATCGTCGACTGGCTGACCCTAGGGGCCCCCTTGCCGGCGACTCGCCCGCTACCTGAAGATGTTCATAAGCAGATCAAGCACTGGGAATCATTCTTTAATCAGAACGGCATGAAAGCCCAATTGGTGAATCGCTATTTGTACGAGCACTTATTCATTGGTGCCCTCTATTTTGATGAGGTTTCAACGCGACACTTCTTCCGCCTGGTTCGATCCTATTCACGCCCCGGCCAGCCAATCCAACCCATCCCTACCCGTCGCCCCTATGAAGACCCCAAGGTAAAGACGTTTTATTACCGACTGCAACCCATCAACAGCACCCGCCTATCGAAAACCCATATGCCCTACGCCCTGAACCAACAACGATTACAGAAATGGCGACAGTGGTTCTACCAAGACGACTACCAGGTGACCGAACTGCCCAGTTACCAGCCAAGCATCACCGGCAACCCCTTTGAGGTGTATCAGCAACTTCCCGTGCAATCACGCTATCGATTTATGCTGGATGAGGCGGAGTACACCATCATGGGCTTTATCAAAGGACCGGTTTGCCGTGGACAGGTTGCCCTCAATGTCATCAATGACCATTTTTGGGTGTTTTTCTCAAACCCAGACCTGCTTGACCCCGTAGAGACCAGCGCCTTTCTCGCCTCCCAGAGCGCCCATCTGCGTCTGCCGTCAGAAGTTGGCAGCACATTGAGGCCTCTGACGCGTTGGCTGAAATATTCATCACTGCACAAAAACTATTTGCAGGCGCAGCACAAAGCCCGAAAGACCTTTTATGAAAGCAGCCACATTACTCTGGACGAATCGACCGTCTGGAACGGCGATGGATCAAACAGCAATGCCGCCCTCACAGTTTTCCGTCATTTTGACAGCGCCAGCGTGATAAAAGGATTGGTCGGCCAAGCCCCCAAAACCGCATGGATCATTAACTACCCATTACTGGAGCGTATTCATTATCTGCTGGTCGCCGGCTTTGATGTCTACGGCAATATTGGGCATCAGCTCATTACCCGCTTGTACATGGATTTTTTACGCATGGAAGGAGAAATGAACTTCCTCACCCTGCTACCACCCGAAACACAAAAACAGGAATGGTCTGACTGGTACCAGGGCACCGACAAGCATGTCAGGGATTTTGTGAAAGATAGCAGTGAACGTTTTTTTGAAGCCTCACGAATCAAGTATTACACCGACAACCCCAAACTGGAATTGTACAAGCGCTTACAACAGCGCCTGACCCCAATTCTCAGCCAGCGCCACGCACTGAACCGAAGTCAGCTGAATAAGGCTTCTCTTGAAACGCTCCAACAAATTAACCGCCTGACTGGCCTGTCAATATCATATCTGCCTCAAGTGGTCGTTCTCAGCGTCACCGATCAGAACAATGACATGCATCTTTTTACGCTGCTTCACAACAATGCCCACAGCAATATCACCAGCTTACTGCAGGAAGCTTCCAACCGACTCCCGGAGCGAGACAGCCTGACCGTGGCCAACGGCATTGTGGCCGCCTACCCTGGCGCCTTTTGGCACGTTACCTCCAAGCAGCTGCCGGCTCTTGTGGCAGACCTGAGCACCCTGACATCGGAAAAAGACTATCAACGACTTATGGACCGCTTCGGCGTTCGTCGCACCAACCCTGACTTCTGGCATCATGCGGACAAGGTTCACCAGATCTACCGGCAACAAGATCCCATCACCTACGGCCTGCTCGACTTCAATCGCCTGGAAAATCGCTGAAATGCCTAACGCCTTGTTTTTCGGTAGGATTTACAAGACTTTTTGGTTGCGTTACGAAACCGGCTGAGTTAGGATTTGCCCCGCTTTCTACAAGCCTCCCCCCTCCTGCCCGGATGGTGGAATTGGTAGACACAGGAGACTTAAAATCTCCCGATAGCAATATCGTGCCGGTTCAAGTCCGGCTCCGGGCACCATTGCAAACTTGCGCTTTCTCCCCTTTTTTATATTCTTTTTTATTTGATCTCTTTCTAGCCGACTACTCGCCCCGGCGGCGATCAATTCGGTCAGCATTGAGGAAAAAAGATCCTTGCTCGTCAGTATTTCTGACAATCACCAGCAAGGCTTGAATCTGGTTTTCTTGCCTTCACCCATTGCCCCAAGGATAAGAAGATGAACAAATCGTTTTTCATCGGCGCCTGCAGCGCACTGCTTCTTCTCTCCGGCTGTGCAGACCAGCCCAGCTCGACAGAAACCAGCAGCCCATCCGCAGAGTTTCTTCAATATACGGAAACCCAAGCGAAAGCCATCCTGCGAACCCAGCCAACGTTTGCCACCAGCCTCGGCCTCTCCGAAGACTATCTGGGCATGAAATTCAATCACCTGATGCCAGACTATTCCGTCGGGCAGATTGATAAAACCAAACAGCTGAACGTCCAGTTGACCAGCGATCTGGCACAGTTTGATCGCAACCTGCTTGAAGGAACGGCCGCCACAACTTATGACGTGATGGCTACCAGCCTGGCGCGCACAGCTGAGTTCACGGACTTGCTCTATGGCGCCTACTATCCGTTGGGTATTTTTACGCCATTTACCGTCACGCAAATTTCAGGTCCCCACATTGAGCTGCCCCGCGCCCTGCAAACCGAACAACCTCTGACCAACCAGCAAGAAGCGGAAGATTATCTCAGTCGCCTCGAAGGGCTGCGCAAGGTCTTTACGGATACCGCCGAGGTGGTGACACTCGAGACCAGTCATGGCCTTACCCCGCCTCGCTTTGCGCTGGAAGGCTCTATCAACGTCATCAATCGTATGACCGAGCCCTCCCCCGCTGACAACCCGCTGGTCACGGTTTATGCCAACAAGCTGGCCGACATTGACAGCCTCACAGCGCAGCAGAGAGGCGAATTGGTTGAACGCGCCACCCAAATCGTTGCCCAGCAGGTTTACCCAGGTTACAACACCTTAAAAACCGCACTCGGCACCGCGGCACAAACCGCTCGTACCGAGCCGGGCATCTGGGCCATACCCAACGGTGAACACCTCTATGAATTGATGTTGGAAACCTACGGCGCTGCCGGTAAAACACCAGAGCAGGTTCACCAGCTTGGCCTGGATGAAGTGAAGCGCATTCACCGGGAAATGGATGCCATCTTGCGAGCCGAAGGCCTCACTGAAGGCCCGGTAATGGAGCGCTACATCGCCCTCAGCGAAGACAAGCAATACCTTTATCCCAACACCGATGACGGCCGGGAAGCATTGATCGACGACCTGAATGTCCTGGTAAAGACTGTCGATCATCGCCTGCCGGAAATTCTTAAGACCCTGCCTAAGGCCCCGGTGGAGGTGCGTCGCATCCCCACCTACGAACAGGACAGCGCACCCGGTGGCTACTACACCTCGCCCACTCTGGACGGCAGCCGCCCAGGTATTTTCTGGATCAACCTGAAAGACACAGCCGACTGGGCTAAATTCACACTGCCCACACTCACCTACCACGAAGCCAGCCCTGGCCATCACCTGCAGATCGCCATCGCGCAGGAAATTGAAGACATGCCAATGTTGCGTAACATGATGTGGTACAGCCAGTACGGTGAAGGCTGGGCACTGTACGCAGAGCGCCTGGCCAAAGAAATGGGATTGTATGAAACCGATCCACTTGGCGACTTGGGACGACTGCAGGCAGAACTGTTCCGAGCCGGCCGTCTGGTGGTTGATACAGGCCTGCATTACAAGCGCTGGAGTCGAGCAGAAGCTATTGACTGGATGCATAAAAACACGGGCGAAACCGTGCCATCGGTCACCCGGGAAGTGGAGCGCTACTCCGTCTGGCCTGGACAGGCCACCTCCTACAAGCTGGGACAAATCCGGATTCTGGAATTACGCGACATGGCACAGAAAGCCTTAGGGGATAAATTTGTCCTGCGCGAGTTCAATGACGAAGTCCTGATCCACGGCTCTGTGCCGCTGCCCGTACTGGAAGCCAACATCAAAGACTGGATCAAGCGCACTGAGAATATTTAACAGCCGCACCTGACTTATCTGTTTTACGGGGGCATTAAGCCCCCTTTTTTATCCGCGTTCGAACCGCAACACCCCACAAAACTGCTTTTCTGTCACCGTCTCGCCCTATCTGGTTGGAATCCCACGTGTTCCATTCCTATATTGAACATGTTCCACGCAACCTCAAACCTGTCAGCTACAAAACACACTGGAGAATAATATGAATGCCAGACACCCGTTTTTTTCTGCCACCCTATTTACTGCCCTGCTGCTTGTTTTCAGCCAGATGGCACTCGCCGGCAGTTCAAATAAGTGGCGATTGGAGATCAGTGGTTCGGCCGATTCGGACGGCACCATCGTGCTGCGCTTCACCCCCGAAGGCGGTACAGCGTTTGAAACGACAACCATGGTCAGTGATGGAACTCGCGAAAACATGGTGGCCAAGACCCTGACAGAATCCCTGAAAGAGCAACTACCAGAAGATGGCTACAAGGTGGAACGCGATGATGGCGAAGACGTGCTGGTGAAAAAGCGCCATGGCGCTGCCAACTTTGGGATTGAAGTCGTATCCAACACCGTCAAGGGAGTAAGAATTAACCGCGACAAGGAGTGATGCCGGCATCGGCAAACGCTGGGGGTCAATATGACCGAAAAGCCATGGATGGTGATTTTTCCCAGGAACGGGATGTCTAAAACTGAACGCCTCGATGATTAAGACGTAAAGCTGGAAATTTGAAGTGGAGGCGCGGGTCGGAATCGAACCGGCGTACACGGAGTTGCAGTCCGCTGCATGACCACTCTGCCACCGCGCCTTTTGTCAGGATTTTTTTAAAGGATCTTAAAACGCCCTGCACTAACCTTGCCTGTCGGTAAGGTGGGAGGCATTGTACGGATATCTCCTTTCGAGTCAAGGAGTTAATAGTCTTTCTTTACTCCCCTTCTGTTGCCCGCATTTCCGGCCAGGCTGCCCGCAGGTACACAATCATCGACCACAGCGTCAAGGCCGCCGCCGCATACAAGGCAACATAGCCCAACATCTTCCAGAAAGGGTATTGCTCGGGATTAAAAGCCAACAGGATAATGATCGCTATCATCTGCAGGGTGGTTTTCACCTTGCCAACATACGAAACCGCCACGCTGGCTCGCTTGCCCAGCTCCGCCATCCACTCGCGCAGGGCTGAAATCACAATCTCCCGGCCGACAATCACCACAGCTGGCACGGCAAACCATGGGTTTGCATGCACGCCAACCAGCACCACCAAGGCTACTGCGACCATCAATTTGTCCGCTACTGGATCCAGAAAAGCCCCAAACGGTGTGCTCTGATCGTAGCGGCGGGCCACATAACCATCCAGCCAATCCGTGATCGCGGCCAGAGTAAAGATCATGGCAGAGACCGGGTAACTCCAACTGAACGGCAAATAGAAAACCACCACTAACAAGGGGATCAGGACAATGCGGAATAACGTCAATTGGTTGGCTAAGGTCATAACTACTCAATGGTGACTGGTCGAATGTGACTACTCAATTGTGAGTACTCGATTGTGAGTACTCGATTGTGACTGCGGGAATGCGACCAACCCGGGGCTGGTCAGGATCAGGCAGGCCAAGGCTGCCATTAAAAAAGAGCCGGCCCTCAGCGTCAAGGAAATGAATGGCTAACGGGGAATTTATCCACTATTGAGGGCGTTATAGATGTCTTCAGCCATTTTCTTACTGATGAGTGGCACCTTAGCCAAGTCCGCCACACTAGCCTTTTGAACCTCCTGCAAGCCGCCAAAGTGTCTCAGCAACTCGCGACGCCGCTTGGCCCCGATGCCCGGAATGTCCTCCAGCCGCGAAGTTTTACGACGCTTATCCCGTCGCTGCTTATGGCCGGTGATGGCAAAGCGATGGGACTCGTCACGGATATGCTGAATCAGATGCAGGGCCGGCGAGTCGGAGGCCAGCGTCATCTCACCGCCAGCGTCAGGCAAAATCAGTGTTTCAAATCCCGCCTTTCGAGTCGTGCCCTTGGCCACACCAAGTACCAGCACATCCGACACCGCCAACTCCGCCAGGACTGACTGGGCCCGATTGAGCTGACCCTTGCCGCCGTCGATCAACAAAATATCCGGCAACACCCCCTCACCTTTCTGCAAGCGCATATAACGTCGCCGCAAAGCCTGCTCCATCGCGGCGTAATCGTCTCCCGCGCTAATGCCTTCAATATTAAAGCGCCGGTAATCGCTTTTGAGAGGACCGTTTTGATCAAACACAACGCAGGATGCAACGGTAAGCTCGCCATGGCTGTGACTGATATCGAAACACTCGAGTCGCTCCGGCATGGCATCGAGCCCCAACACATCCTGTAGTGCTTCAAACCTCTGCAGAGAATTTTGTTTGCTGGCCAACTGGGATAGCAGGTTTTCCTTAGCCGCCGAGATCGCCAGGTTCATCCACAATTGCCGCTGTCCTCGATACTGACTCTGAAAAAGAATCTGATGACCGCACTGGGCCTGTACCGCTTCACTCAAAACCGCCTGATCTTCCACCTCGTGACTGATCAAAACCACCTTGGGAAAATCCCGCTCCAGGGACTGCAGGTAAAACTGCCCCAGAAAAGCCTGCAACACCTCGGACTCGTCCCCCAGCATTTGTCCTTTGGGATAATGGCTCTTACTACCCAGAATCCGCCCCTGGCGAATATACAACACATGGACGCAGGCAACCCCAGCCTGCATATGCAATGCGATCACATCGACATCCGCTGAACCACTTTCGACAATCTGCTGGGCCTGTACGCGCTTCAGAGCTGCGATTTGATCGCGATACTCAGCGGCTTTTTCAAAGTGCAGTTCTGCGGAAGCCGCATCCATCAGGTCGGCCAGCTCTTTAACCAGATCGTCATTCTTGCCCAGCAGGAACATCTCGGCATGACGAATATCTTCCCGGTATTCTTCACTGCTGATGAGGTCGACACAGGGTGCTGTACAGCGATCGATCTGGTGTTGCAGACAGGGCCGGGTACGGTTGTTGAACACACTGTCTTCACACTGGCGCAGGCGAAAGGTTTTTTGCAAAAAGCCAAGACTGGACTTCACTGCCCCCACATTGGGAAAGGGACCAAAATAACTGACCCCTTTGCGTTTCACGCCCCGATGCATCGCCAACCTGGGAAACTCATCGCCGCTGGTGAACATGATGTAGGGATAGGACTTGTCGTCACGCAACAGGATGTTGTAGGGAGGGCGCTGTTGTTTGATGAGATTTTGCTCAAGCAACAGCGCCTCAGCCTCGGTCGGGGTGACCGTCACTTCCACCTGCCGGATACGGGATACCAAGGCACGGGTTTTCGGTGCCAGGGCGGCACCCGACTGGAAGTAACTGGACAAGCGGCTTTTGAGATTTTTGGCTTTGCCAACGTAGAGGATTTTGCCCTCTGCGTCGTACATTTGATAAACCCCGGCCTGACGGGTCACCTGCTGGAGAAAGGTTTTGGCATCAAATTCATCATTAAGCGAAGGTGAGGTACTGCTCATAGGTTTCTAAGGCAACAATGTTTCCAGCCTGGCCACAAAACAACCAGGTCGATCAGACCACCGTCTCCACATCCAGAATATTGTGTTTGACCGCCAGCAGCGTTAATTCCACATCGCTGTTGATGCTCAGCTTGTCAAAAATACGGTAGCGATAACTGTTAACCGTTTTCGGGCTGACGCAAAAGGTATCGGCAATTTCCTGAGCCTTCTTGCCATTGGCAATCAGCATGGCCGTCTGCAACTCGCGTTCTGACAGGCTCTCGAAAGGAGACGATTTGGCCTTGTTGCCGGGAAAGTTTTTCAGGGCCAGCTGTTGAGCCACACTGTTGCTCATATAAAGATCACCCGCGCACACCGAGCGGATGGCCTTGATCATCTCGTTAAGGTCAGCCCCTTTGGTCACATACCCCATGGCTCCCGCCTGCAACAGGCGAGTGGGATAGAGATCGTCATCGCAGGCGGTAACCGCAATGATCTTGACATAATCGTGTACTGCCAAAAGCTTTTTGGTCGCTTCGACACCGCCAATACCGGGCATCTTGACATCCATCAGAACCACATCCGGCGACAGATCCCGGGTCAAGCTTAAGGCCTCTTCCCCACAACAGGCCTCACCTACCACATGAAATTCGTCCACGTCCGAAAGCATTCGGACCAGGCCCATGCGCACCAGTTCGTGATCATCGACCACCAATATCTTAATCAAAGTAGTGTCTCCAGCACCCCATTGTTCAGGGTATTCATAAGGTCTTGGTGACTTGTTCAAAGCCCCTCAAGTCCAAGGTTGGATTTGTTGTTTTCCTTACTAACGAGACATATTCCTTGAAGAGTAAAATGTACCACCAGGCATCCATGAATCCTAGGGGGTGACGACACAAAAAAGCGCTCACCGGCACAAGTTAATAGTCCCCTGCGACTCCCCAGTCACAAAAAGCTATTTTAGCTACTAGCGGCAACGACCAAAAGGGCTTATCTGGACCAATCCGTCCAAGTATTCTGCCCGGCAAATGAAAATAGCTACATTCGCTCGCCGACTGGCATTCTCAAACAGTCGTGGACGCTCAAGTAGCGGTGGACGATTTTGGCCAAACCCGACGAAAGGTCAGGTTAATGCGTGGCTCAAGCACTTTACGCTGCTTGGGCAGCGCATGATACCAATGATGTTGCAGGCTGCCGGCCATTACCAGCAGGGAGCCGGATGGCAACAGCAGTTGAATCGGCTCGATATCCCTACGGTGGCGATGCTTTAGACAAAACCGGCGCTCGACCCCCAGACTAACCGAAGCAATGGTAGGATTGCGCCCCAACTCAGGTTCGTTATCACTGTGCCACCCCACACTGTCTTCACCAGTGCGATAGTAATTCGCCAAAACCGAATTGAATGAACTGCTCAGTTCCTTCTGCAAACGCAGCCTCATGATAGCCAGCGGTTGAATCCAGTCATGGCGCTGTAGCCGGTGGCCGGAATAGGCATAATCACAATCCCGATCGCCAAACCAGGCGTTCAGGCGGGGTATAGCCACTTCCCGCCCGTATACCTGAATAATAGATTGTTCCCAGGCAACCCGACTCAGCAGCTGAGCGAATAAGTGATCAGATTGCTTAGCTGGCAGCCAACCATGATGCAAAGTTAATTGACCATCCGGTAACGAAAAGGTCTGCACTTGAGGTGGGCTAAATTCTGGAAAGAGAGAGTTCTGTTGCATAGGATACCTGCGCCATTAAAAATCAACGCGGTTACGATTGTGTGACAGCCACTCACTCAGTAAGTCCGTCCATCCATCTTCAGTAAACTCGCGGCTCTATTTCAAGCTCTACGCCATAGCGCGCTTTCACATCGTCCTGAATCAACTTAGCCAGAGCCAATAATTCCCTACCTGTACCCTGACCCGGATTCACCAGCACCAGCGCTTGCTGCTCATGCACCCCGACCGCTCCCTGACGATATCCACGCCAGCCGGCCCGATCAATAAGCCAGCCTGCGGCAAGTTTGACTTGGCCGTCGGCTTGGGAGTAACCCACCAACCCTTCATGCTGCCGCTGCAGAGACTCAAATTGCTCGGCGCTCACCAAAGGATTTTTGAAAAAGCTGCCGGCATTGGGCAATTGCCCCGGTGACGGCAGCTTGCTGCTGCGAATCGCGCATACCGCCTTGAACACCTGCTGCGGGGAAGGATGCTGTATATCACGCTCACTGAAAAAGTCACGCAGAGCCGGGTATTCACACACGACGCGGGGTGTCTTGCGCAAGCGAAAAGTCACCGAGGTAATGATATAGCGATCTCGCAGAGCCTGCTTGAAGACGCTGTCCCGATAACCAAAGTGACACGCATCCTTATCGAACGTCACGTCCAGCCCACTTTCAACCTCAATCGCACCCAGTTCAGCAAAATAATCCTTCAACTCAACACCGTAGGCGCCAATATTCTGGATGGGAGCTGCACCCACGGATCCGGGAATCAGGGCCAGGTTTTCCAGTCCCCAATAGTGGAACTTCATGCAATGTTCGACCAGGCCGTGCCAACTCTCTCCCGCCCCGACCTTCAACCAAACATGCTCGTCGTTTTCAGCGACGACTTCGATCCCGGGAATTGCCATTTGCAGCACCAGCCCAGGCCAGCTCGAAGACAGGACCAGATTACTGCCGCCACCCAGAACCAGCAACGGCTGCGACACACCAAGTTTGCGCTGCTGTCGCAACCAAGACAAGACGGCCGCCAGTTTCTCAACAGCATCCACTCGAGCCAGGCACGCCGCCCTGGCAGGGATTGCCAGGGTATTCAAGGTCTGCAACTGGACATCTGGAATCATGATCGGCATGGGCTTGGGGTTAAGCAAATTGATACTCCGGAGGTGGGGAAAACAGCCCGGGGGCCGCGATCATATACTTGTTACAGTCGATGTTGTGAGCGAATGGCTTGCAGCAGGCCCTGCGAAGCTGATTCAATCAACTCCACCACCCTGATGAATCCCTGCTGACCGCCATAATAGGGATCGGGAACCTCGTCGGTGCTGACTGCGGTATCAAAGTTTAACAACAAATCGAGCTGCCCCTGATAGCCAGATGGCGCCAAAGCCTGCAAATCCTGCAGGTTTTGACGGTCCATGGCCAGTATATAGTCGTAAACTTCAAAATCTTCACGCTGCACCTGGCTCGCCCGCAAGTGCGACAAATCCACTCCGCGCTGTTGAGCCGCAGCAATCGACCGCGGATCCGGGGGGTTGCCGACATGCCAGCCTCCCGTACCCGCGGAATTGACCAGAATACGCTCCTGCAGACCTTCAGCCTTCACCAGGCCGGAAAAAATTGCGTGAGCGGTGGGCGAACGACAGATATTCCCCAGACACACAAACAGAATTCGCACTTTGATCGACTGATTCATCGGCTGGCCAATAGATCCCGAACCCGCTGTAAATCGGCTTCAGTATCAACCCCGCCAGGCACAGCCGTAACCGCTTCCTGCACATGAATACGATGGCCATTCCACAGGACCCGCAGTTGCTCCAGGCACTCCAGTGATTCCAGAGGAGCCGCCGGCCACTGAATAAACTGGTCGAGAAGGCTGACCCGGTAAGCATAGATACCGATATGGCGCTGGAACAGTGGGCTCAAGGGCAGCGCTGCGTCGGCATTGGTCGCCATGGCATCGCGGGGCCAGGGCATGGATGCGCGACTGAAATACAGTGCCATGCCCATTTTGTCCGACACCACCTTAACCACATTGGGGTTGAGAAAATCTTCCTTCGCAAGGATCGGCTCACTCAATGTGGATACACTGGCCAGGTTGGCCGCTGCCAGATTGGCGGCGACCTGATTGATCACCGCCGGTGGAATCAAAGGCTCATCACCCTGCACATTCACCACGATTGCATCGGCTTCCAGCCCCAGGCTGGCGGCGACCTCCTGCAACCTGTCGGTACCGGATTCATGCCGATCCGACGTCATACAAACCTCACCGCCAAAAGCTTTGACGGCGGCTTCAATGCGACTGTCGTCGGTGGCCACAATCACCCGCTCGGCCTCGCTGCGTGTCGCCTGCTCATAAACCCATTGCACCATGGGCTTGCCGCCAATGTTCTTCAGGGGTTTACCGGGCAAGCGGGTGGAGGCATAGCGAGCGGGTATTACAACGGTAAATTTCATCGGCACGTCTCAAGCGTCATAGAGAGTATTTATGGTCGGATAGGGTCAGTCGGAAGTGGCTCGCTGCAAGCCCTGCTCCTGCAGGAACCGTGACAGAAGCTCCTCAAAAGCATCCGACCAGCGGGCTTCAACCGACAAATACCACCAGTTTTCCCTGGCGAATGACTGACATTTTACCGCGTCTTTAGCGGTCATCAGAAGAGGTTTGCTGCCCACGTAGGCGAGATCCTCAGCCTGAAACGCATAATGATCAGGAAAAGCCCGTCCTCGGACAGACACGCCCAACTGCCGCAGGCTGTCAAAAAAGCGCTGGGGATTACCAATGCCGGTGACCGCATTGACCACCGGATCCTTCACGCATTGCAACTGGTCCAGAGGCAGTCTTGCGCCACTTAATACGTTGACCCAGCAAGTCGCCTCCAGCGTAAAAGTCTGGGCTTCAACCCCCTTAGGCAGGGCGCGCTCAGTTGAAAACTGGCCGTTGATCAGTACGCAATCCACCTGCCGTAATCGCTGCGGCGGCTCCCGCAACGGGCCCGCCGGAAGGCACAGGCCATTGCCCAGCCAGCGCTTGCCGTCCAGCAAGCAGATTTCCCACTGTCGGGCCAGGCGATAATGCTGCAGGCCATCGTCACTGAGGATGATATTGCACTGGTGCTTGTCGGCCAGTTCCCGTACAGACGCGACCCGATCAGCACCAATGGCCACAGGACACTGAGCCTCAATGGCAATCAAGAGAGGCTCGTCACCGCTGGCAGCCACTGGCGAGTTCGGCGTCACCAGGTAAGGATAATGCGGAGCCTGGCCGCCATACCCACGGCTGATCACCCCCGGCTTGAGGCCGAGAGATTGAAGGTACCGGACCAGGGCAATAATCAGAGGCGTTTTTCCCGTGCCACCGAGCGAGATATTGCCAATCACCACAACCGGCGCAGGTAGTGGTTCGCAACGGGAGCTCAGGTAGCGGCGGCGACAGGCCGCCAGGGCTCGCATCAGCAGACTCACAGGCCACAACAGCCACAACCACCAGCTCCCCTGATACCAGGCGTTGACCCAAAAGGTTTCAATCGATACCGAATTGGTCAGCGGTTCTTCAGCAGAAGGCCCCATGGAGGTTGGTGAAGCCCCACCACGACGGCTGGGCACGGCTATGCGCCTTCTTTGTCACTGGGCTTGCGGGTAGTAATACTCAAATGCACAAACCCGAGCTGGCCAGCGGCGTCCATCGCGGTCACCACCGCCTGATGGGTGGCCTTGGCATCGGCAGTAATGGTCATGGGGGTACTGCTATCACCGTCCGAAAGCTTTAAAATGGCGCTCTTGAGGGTGTCCATTTTGTTATTCACCAACGCCTGGCCATTGACCGAGTAGCTGCCATCTGCAGCCACCAGAATGTCCAACTGACGATCCTGGTTCAGGCTCGGAGCCCCCGTAGCCTCGGGTAAATCGACACTCAGGTGGGTTTCCTTGGTAAAGGTGGTCGACACCATAAAGAAAATGAGCAGCAGAAAAACCACATCAATCAGGGGCGTCAAATTAACCGAATCTTCCCCCTGGCGCTGGCGTTTAAACTTCACGGCAGCCCCCTTAAGCAGCGGATTTCACGTCTACTCGACGCTCACTGTGGAGTGCATCCACCAACTTGACCGCTTCCTGCTCCATGGTGACAACCAGACCGTCTACTTTGCGGCTGAAGAAACGATGCAGCATCATCGCCGGAATAGCCACACACAAACCGGCTGCCGTGGTGATCAGGGCTTCAGAAATCCCCCCCGCCAAAACACCCGCATTGCCCGTGCCCTCCATCATGATGGCAGTAAATACTTTGATCATGCCCAAAACGGTACCCAACAGGCCGATAAGCGGCGCAACCGCCGCAATGGTTCCAAGCGCACCGAGGTAGCGCTCAAGATCGTGCACCACTTTGCTGGCCGCTTCTTCAATACTGTCTTTCATGACTTCCCGGCCGTGACGGGAATTGCTCAAACCCGCCGCCAGAATCTGGCCCAGCTCGGAAGTTTGCTTAAGCTCTTTCAGCTTGGCGGCATCCAGCTGGTTATTTTTGATCCATCCCCAGACCTGGGCCAACAAATGTTTCGGTGCGATTTTTTGGGCGTTAAGAGTCCAGTATCGCTCAACACTGATGGCGATAACCGCAATTGAACACAAAATAATCGGCAACATTAACCAGCCGCCGGCAGACACAATTTCCAGCACTTCTCGCCCCCAAAGGTAAAGCTGTTGTAATTCAAGAACCGGACTTTATCACACTCCCCGCCCTTTAGAACTCCCTCGACTTACAGATTTGACGCTTGCCTCAATTTTCCTGTATCAAACTTCGCCGCCAATAGCCCGGAGAGCGACGGCGATACGAACTCACGGCAACGTCTGCATTTTCTTCGTCATCGGCATTGATTTGAAAGTGAACAGCCCCCTCCTCCGCAGTCATAAATAATCGAGCTTGTGACCGGCGATAACGCTCGACCACAATGGGGTGCGGATGCCGGTAGCGGTTGCGATATCCAGCGCTGAACACAACCCAGCGGGGCGATAGCTGAGTCACAAAGCCTGGGGTTGATGAGGTGATGCTGCCATGATGAGGTGCCAGTAGAATGTCGACAGGCGTCTGCAAGGCCGGGTGCAAGAGCAAAGCGGCTTCCCGCTCCCGCTCGATATCACCAGGCAACAACACGCGGATACCCCTGGACTGGAGCAGCAGCACACATGACTCGTTATTGCCCTGACCGGACCCTGCCCCCAGCACCTCGACCTGCCATGCCCCCACCTGCCAGCTTCCCGGTTCACAGGCGCGATCCAATTGACTGCCGCGAGCCTCACTCATCAGCCAGCGCACGACTTTACCCTGACCAGACAGGGCCGGAAACCCACCACTGTGATCGGTATCCCAGTGACTGATCACTCCCCAGCGGAAACGCTCAATGGCTTTATTGCGCATAAACGGTAACAGGATGGCTTCACCGGCATTAAAGTGTTCAGAGTAACGCGGCCCCGTGTCGTACAGCAGCCACTCTTTCCCATCACCGGCTACCACGGCCAGCCCCTGCCCCACATCCAGTACCGTTAACTGGATGGTTCGCTTACCGCGATCCTCAGCCGGCAGCCAATCCGTGCCGACTACTGGCCAAATCAGTGTGGAGGCCATCATTAAACCCAGCACACGGGACCATCGATTAAACGGCAGCAACAGCAGCGCGAAGCCCAGCAAGGCCAACAACAGCGCAGCCGGCGCTATTGATTGCCAGGGCTTAAGCAACAACCACGCTGGCAAAGAGGCCAACTGGTCCAGCATCCACCAGAAACCGTCAAGGAATAATCCACTGAGCAGCCAAACCTTGTCAGCCAAGCTGCCAATCATCCCTCCATCGAACGAGCCTGTGAGCCCATCCGACAACAGGTTCAATGCCAAGGCCAGCAGTATCAAAGGCACTGCCAGCACACTGATGTAGGGAATGGCCAGCCAATTGGCCAGCGGCGACAAAGCACTGACCGGCATCCCCCAGAACAGCTGTAACCCTCCAACAAACACAAACAGACCGAGCTGAACTTTACACAGCTGCCAGAGCCTGGCGCGCCAGTGAGTTGCCGGAACCGCCAGAGAGACCATCAACACCGCTACCGCCAGAAAGGAAAACCAGAAACCGGCCTCTAAAATGGCCAGAGGCTGCAGGCACAGCACAATCAACATCGACAGCCACCAGCCCAGCCAGGCGCTGTAACGGCGACCTCCCAGATACCAGATCGCCGCCACCAGCAACATAATCAAGGCGCGCTGGGTTGCCAGAGAAAAGCCCGCCAGACTGCCGTAGCCAATCGCCACGGCAACCGACATCAACCACCCCAGGTTTGGACCCGCTAAACGGTGCGGCAAGCCGATCGCCAGAAATCCACCCAGGGTACGCCCGAGCCACCAACCGCAAGCCCCAGCAAGCCCGATGTGCAGGCCGGAAATCGCCAGCAGGTGACTAAGCCCCAACTGCTGAATTCGATCGGTGCTGATGTCGTCCAGCTGCGAGCGCTCCCCCAGAGCCAGAGCTTGAATGACGGCCGCAGATCGATCCTGACCCAGCAGCGAGCCAATTCGCACCTTCATCGTCGAGCGCCATCGCTGTAACGGGTCATCTATCTCCGGCAGTCGCTTCCAGCTAGATAACTCGTTCTCGGCTGAGCGCCGCACATAACCTGTGGCCCCCAGGCCACGACTGAGAAGCCAGCGCTCGTAGTCAAAGCCTCCCGGATTGGCAAAACCGTGCGGTCTTTTCAACCTCACCACCCACTGCCATCCCTCGCCTCCACTTACCTTTGAGCCGTGATAGACAGATAGACGCAGCCGGCGAGGAAACCGTTGCCCCTGCAACACCGGCAAACCGGATAAGGCGTTTACCGAATGCCATGCTCCGGCCAGATACACTCTGTGAACCCGGAAATCGAATCGCTGAATGTGCCTGTCATCGGCATTCCCCGCTTCTGACACCAAGCCATCAACAATACCTTCGACGGTAATATCCACGCCCTCCAGAGGCGGGGGCAAACGAGTGGCTAGCTGCCAGCTTCCCCAGTTCATGGCCCAGCACGCAAACCACAAAACCAGCAAAGATCGAATCAGCAGCAACCCCCTAGGCCGGCCTCGTTGCCAGCAGAGACTAGCGAGCATTAAGGCCAGGGAGTTAAGCAATAGCAGGGTCAGGGACAGCCCCTGGGAAGGTAATGCCGGCAACATGGCCACTGCCACAAAGGCCGCCACCGACAGCAATAAACACCACATACTTCATCCTTGAAGATTGTGTTGAAACTCATAGACTGTGCTGAAACGCTTAAAAGACCCCCATACTCAAACCGCAAGCCAGGGTCTGACCCAATTCTTCTGCCTCGGCCAGCGCTTCAGGCGTTATTTCACCCCGGACGACAAGAGGTTCTAGTGCTTTTTTCATCGGATAGCCCAGCAAAATCCGATCGCATTCCCTCACCGCGCCGGAACCATCATTACCGGCGGAGACGAACAAGCCATAGGGTCGGTTCAATTCGTAAGGCTCAGCCGGATAAAAGGTCCGATCGAAAAAATCTTTTAACATGCCACTCATGTAGCCAAAGTTTTCTGGCGTACCAAATAACACCCCGTCACACCATAACAGATCATCCAGGGTGCCATCGGCTGCCTTCAGCAGGCGGGATTCCACGGCCTCGGCCTCCAGGCAGGCGCCCTTGTATACCGCCTCAGCCAGCTTACCGGTATTTCCGCTTTGGGTGTGATAGAGAATCAGCAGGTGTTTCATTTCAAGCACTCATGGATTAACACTATTGTAGGGAATTCGACAGCACATTAAAAAAACGACAATATATGCCAATCAATCAAGCTTCAGATCCGCAGTATGGCAACCATCGGCGTACACTACATCAAAAGTGCTCTGGGAGGCGCAGTCGCCAAAGGGCTCGATCCCAAGGTCCTGTTACGTCAGGCTCGCATCCCGGAAAAACCGTTAAAAGACCCCAAAGCCCGTATTCACGTCGATTTGGTGGCCAAACTTTACGCGGACATCGGTCGAGCTCTGAACGATGAATTCATGGGGTTTACCGAATACCCCTGCAAATACGGCACCTTTGCCCTGATGGCCGAGTGGGTATCCAGCGCCGAGACTCTGGAGGAACTGCTGCAAAAGGGCATTCGATTTTACAATCAGATCACCGATGAGCTGCAGATGACCCTGGAGTACGAAGGCGATCATGTTTACCTGACCACCGTGTTCCGGCGGCCGGAACTGGATTTCGAACACTTCTATATCGAGTACTGGCACGTCATCTGGCATCGATTTGCCAGCTGGTATATCGGCAAGCCCATCAAACTGCTCGGCGCCTACATCAACTATACCCCACTCGATGCCGATGAATTCCGTGTCCTGTACCGCTGCCCCACATACGCCAAAAGCAAATTCAACCGGCTGGTTTTTCATCGCAACTATCTGCATCAGCCGCTGGTGAAAAGCCAGCGGGAACTGCAGGTCTTTTTACGGCGCGCGCCCATTGACCTGCTCACCATACCCGGAGAAGACACCAGCCTGACCGCGCGCATCAATCAAATGCTGCAACCAAAACCCGGTACCGTGTTATGCCTGCCCAAGTCCCATCAGGTTGCCCACCAGCTCGGCATCAGTGAACAAACCCTGCGCCGCAAGCTCAATGCCGAAGGCACCAGCTATCAACAAATAAAAGACAACCTGCGCAGCGACCTGGCTAACAAGTTGCTCTCCAATCGCAGCCTAAATATTGCCGAAGTCGCCCGCTTACTGGATTTCAGCGAACCCCGCGCATTTACCCGGGCCTTCCGTCAATGGTCGGGCATGACCCCCAAGGATTACCGAGCACAGCGCCTCGCCCGCAGCAAAGTAATTTAAACTCCACCTGACAAGCCTTTGTGGACCTCCCTGCGCAGGCCTGTGTCGGATTTCAGTTGATTACTACACTAATATGCTGTGGGCACGGTCAGCACATGGAACAGGCCGGACGTTGCACAAATAGACAATTATCATCACAAAAAATCACCACAGCAGACTAGGCAAGTTCGTTTATGTCTATTCCTGTTATATTTTTTTGTTACCAAAAGCCAGCATATAATAATTTTATTTCTATATATATCAGTATGTTAGATGGTTTTTATGATTTTTTGCCACACCTGTGTCAGTGTTTCAAAGATAGACATTAGACATTACCATACGACCACCTTATAAAGTCCTGTTTTAAAGGGCTTTTAAGTTGGCACAAGCTCAGAGACCAGGATCCATACCAGGTCCACAATAGACACACGGATTTCACACTCATGCCAGACCATAGTTCAGCCATGTGGCAGGCACCAAGTGAAGCCTTAAATTGATAAAGCTGGAAAATAAGTATGACGAACGCGACCAAGCCAGAGGCATCTCTCGTCAATCCCTTCGACGATACTGCAGAAGTAGAATTCAGCGTACCGGGTCAGGCCTCTTACGAGCCGGGTCTGTACGAAGAGAACCTGAAAAGCGGCTATGACCTGATTCAACGCCCCCGCAAGGCTGCAGGCGTTCAGAGCATTGAGCGGCAACACGCCAAAAAGCGGATGACCATCTGGGAGCGTCTCGCCATCCTCACCGACGAAGAGCCTACCGTTCTGTTCCAGAACTGGGGTAAAAACCTCGACGGCGCCTCTATCGTCACTGCAGTGGTCAAAATCAATGGTCGCGACGTGGCCGTATACGGCCACGACTTCACTGTCCGCGCCGGTTCCATGGACGCCACTAACGGCAAAAAACTGGCGCGCCTGTTCGAGCTGGCTGGCAAGCGCCGCATCCCGCTGGTGGGCATGAACGATTCGGCCGGTGCTTTTGTCCCAGCCGGCGTCGGCGGTCTGGACGGCTACGCCGAGGCATTTACCGCGCTGCGGAAAATCAGTGGTGTAGTACCTTCCATTATGTGCATGTTTGGCTTTAACGCCGGCGGTGGCTCCTATCTGCCGCGTCAAGGCAGTTTCCTGATTCAACCGAACGAGACATTCTTTGGCCTGACCGGTCCCGGCGTGGTGAAATCGGTACTGGGTGAAGATGTGACCCCCGACGAGCTGGGCGGTCCCGGGGTTCACAGCCAATCCGGTGTCACTGACTTTGTCGTGCCGGACGAAGTGGCGGCGTTGCGCAAAGTGAAATCCCTGCTGAACTACCTGCCGAACAACAATGCCGAACTGGCCCCATTCCAACCCACCTCGGATCCACTGGACCGCAAGACCTGGGATGTGGACATTCTGTTGAAGAAAGCCTTTAACTCGCCCAGCGGTTTCAACACCCCACTGGATGTCAGCATCATCATTCAGCAGATCTGCGACCACGGCGACTTCATGGAAATTCAGCCGGACAGAGCCCGCAACACCGTTTGCGCCCTGGGTCGCATGGGCGGCAATGTGGTGGGTTTTGTGGCCAATAACTCTGCGGTTTCCTCGGGCCAGATCGATATCGATGCAGCTCTGAAAAATGCCCGCTTTATCCGCTTCTGCAACCTGTACAACATTCCCATCATTTTTATGGAAGACACCACCGGCTTCCTGCCCGGCCGTGAACAGGAAGCTGGCGGGATTGTCCAGGCTGGCCGCGCCATGCTGGATGCCATTATTGACCTGCGTACGCCGCGCTTCCTGGTGATCATCCGCAACGCCTTTGGTGGCGCCTACGCCTCCTACAACAACTACCCCACTGGCGCTGATTTCGTCTGTGCCCTGCCCTCGACACGTGCGGCGGTGATGGGACCGGCGGGAGTGGAATTTGTCTACAAAGACGAAGTCAAAAAAATTCGTGCCAGCGTCAAAAAACGCCTGGCAGCCGGCGAACCTGAAGCCGAGGTGCTGGCTTGGCAAGCCGCTCAGGATAAAGCGCTGAAAGACCGCTACGAAGCGGAACTGATGAACCCCAACGAAGCCCTGAGCCTGGGCTCTATTTCTCAAATTGTGATGCCTTCTGATCTGCGCGACGTGCTGTGTAAACAAATGGATTTCCACTTGAGCCATTACACACCTGAGCCATTCGCCGGACCGCAGCGTGAGTTCCACTAAGCGCTGCCCGATTAGGCATAGAATCAAACAAATTTTAAGAGGCTAGAGCCGTGACACAGAGCAACACCTATTACCTGAACAACCCGTTGATTCACAGCGATCGTCGTCTGGGCGACACCAGCTCCGAGTGGGTGAAAAGTTTTGACTGCACCCACATGCGCCCCCTCATTATCTGCCGTGGCCCGATTCGCAAAGAAGCCATGGATGTGTTCGATGAGATGGGCATCGACAGCTACGGCATTCTGCTGTCGGAAAAAGACTCCATCGTTTACCAGAATGCGCTGGCCCCCGAGCTGCGCAAACTGACCGATCCCAACCGTGTGCACCGGGTGCCCGACTACACCGGCGCCAACAAAGAAGAGCGTGCCCAGCGCATCAAGCAGATCGTCAACATTGCCAAAAGCAATGGCTACAATTCCATTTTTGCCGGCTATGGCTTTATGTCGGAAGACGCCGAAATGGTTGAGGCCATGGAAGAAGCTGGACTTAACTTTATCGGCCCCTGCTCCTTCACCCAGAAATCCGCCGGCATGAAAGACCAGGCCAAGCGCACCGCGCTGGAAACCGGCGTTTCCGTCACCCCCGGTGTCAACAACGCTACCAGCCTGGCCCTGTTTGCCAAATACGGCAAAGACGGTCTGGAGCAATGCGCCAAGGACAACAATCTGAACGTTGACTTTACCGCCTGCAAAGACGATGAAGAAAAAGCCCTGGCGCTACTGGCTGCCTCCTACGATGCCGGTATCGACATTATTGACGCCAGTGACATTGGCGCGGCGCTGCAGGTTGAAGCCAAGCGCATGCTGACGGAAAAACCCAACAACCGCTTCCGTCTGAAAGCCATTGCCGGTGGTGGCGGTAAAGGTCAGCGCATTCTGCAATCTGCCAACTCTTACGACGGTGCCAGCCTCGAAGAAAAAGTGGAAAAAGCCGCGGCTAAAGTGCCCTCGCTGGTACTGGAATGCTTGATCGAACTGAAAACCAACGGTGTCGGCGACAACAAAAACGTCCTCATCGAAATGAACATCGAAACCACCCGCCACCAGGAAATCCAGGTAGTGGGTAATGGTGAATGGTGCATGACCATGGGCGGTCGTGACTGTTCCCTGCAGATGCACGAACAGAAGCTGCTGGAAGTTTCCGTCACCGAAGAAGAGCTGCAGGCAGCCATTGAGGTTGCTACCCAAGCGGGCAAAACCGCAGAAGCCAAGCAGCTGCAACAGGACCTGGTGATCCTGCAGCGCATGGAACACGAAGGCGCCGTATTCGGCGAGGCGGTAAAACTGGACTCTGTCGGCACTTTTGAATGTATTGTGGATGGCGAATCCCACTATTTCATGGAAATGAATACCCGTATTCAGGTGGAACACCGGGTTACCGAACTGTGCTACAACCTGAAGTTCACCAACCCCGACAACGTCGATGACTTTTTTGTCGCCGAATCGCTGGTGGAAGTCATGGTATTGCTGGCCGCGCACGGTCCGCGCCTGCCCAAGCCCGAACGCCAGGTTCGCTCCGTCAGCTCCGTAGAAGCGCGCATGAACGCCACCAACCAGGCGTTGCAACCACACGCCGGCGGCGTGATTGAAAACTGGTCCAACGCGATTGAAGGTGAAATCCGTGACGACCAGGGCATCAGTATGCACAACCCGGACACCGATGTGTTCATGAAGTACCATCTGGCCGGTGCCTATGACTCCAACATCGCCCTGCTGCTGACCATTGGCAACGACCGCACCACCACCTACGAGCGCATGGCCGAAATCCTGCGCGTCACCGAACTGCGCGGCAAAGACCTGGCCACCAACCTGGAATTCCACTATGGCCTGGTGAACTGGTTCCTCGGCAACAACATCAATGCACGCCCGACCACTCGCTTTATCGTGCCCTACCTGACCGCGGTCGGTCTGCTGAAGCAAACCGCCAACAACCTGAACCTGGATTATGCCTACCAGCAGGTGTGCAAGCGCGCTCTGGCAGCGGTAGAGGAGGACGCCAGACCCGCCCTGCAAGCCGTGCTGCAGCGCAAACAACTGCTGCTCACCAGACCGGTCGAAATCCTGCTGGCCGAGCCCCACATCCTGGCCGGTTGGCTCAGCATTAATCGGCACAATTTCACTGTCGACAGTGAGCAGGTCAGCTGGAAAGCCAACCCGGTTCGCATCCTGGCCGAGACTTATCACTTCCTCAATATGGACTACTGTGAGCAAAAGCCTGCCGCCAGCATGATCTGGGATCACGACAATGAGATCCTGTCCCAGGCCATCTCTTTTTACGACACCCTGGAAGACAAGCTGGGTACTCACGACTTCGCCGCGATCGAAACGGCACTTGAGGGAAGTGCACCAGCGGGCGTCACAGACGAACAATGGCAAGCGGCACGTGCGGCTCACGTCGGCTACCAGGCCGGCAGCGACATTCTCAGCCTGCTGCCCTTCATCGCCAACAGCACTGACTTCTTCGATCTGAAAGTGAACGAAGACCTGAGCATCCATATTCCTGAAAAACTGCTCGACGGTGACCTGCAGACCACCATGTCCAAAGTGCTGGTGCCACCACCGGTGGCCAAGTCCGATGAAATTCTGGCGCCTACCGGCGGCATGTTCTACTCCTGTGAAGCACCCGGTATGCCGCCATTTGTTGAAGTCGGCAGCCACTTTGACGCCGGTCAACCGCTGTACATCATCGAAGTGATGAAGATGTTCAACAAAATCAATGCACCCTTCTCCGGCACCATTGACGAAATTCTGGTGGGCGACGACGGCGCCATCATCAAGAAAGGCCAGCCGCTGTACAAAATCACACCGGATGAAAAAGTGGTGGTGGAATCTGAAGAAGAAATTCAGGCTCGCCGTCAGGCCAGCACCGATCAGTTTCTGGCAAGCCTGGCTCCCAGCAGTGCTGGTAAAGCCAAAGTCGCCGCCGAAGCCTAAGAGGATAAACACATGATTGTTGCACTGGATCATATCGCCATTGCCGTTCCGGATCTGGAAAAGGCCATCAAGCGATTCATGGAAGACTTCGGCCTGCCCTACAAGGGCAGCGAAGATGTGGAAGCTGCCAAAACCAGCACGGCTTTTTTCCCGCTGCCGGAAACCAGCATCGAGCTGGTTCACCCGTTGCGCGGTGAAGGCCCGATTGCCGGTTACCTGGAAAAGAAAGGTGGCGGTCTCCATCACCTGTGTTTCCGCACCGATGACATCGAAGCCGATGTGGCCCGCCTGAAGGAAAAAGGCTATCAATTCCTGTCAGAAGCACCGACGCTGGGTGCTCATAACTGCAAGGTGATTTTCATTCACCCGAAAAGTTGTGATGGCGTACTGATCGAACTGAATGAGCCTCAGGAAGACCATTAAAGTTAATACACTTTATTTGAGTTGAAAGACTGTAGACAGCAAGGCCAGTTGATCACTGGCCACTGGATGACGACGAGAAAACACTATGTCTGACAAAAAACCGACTTACGCCGAGTGGGCTGACCTGGCCACCAAGCAAACCAAAGGCCTGACCCCCGAGGACCTGACCTGGCACACGCCCGAAGGTATCGACATCAAGCCGCTGTACACCAAGGCCGATGTGGAAAATCTGGAAAACACCGACACCTTCCCGGGTATGGCCCCTTACGTGCGCGGCCCCATGGCCACCATGTACGCCGGTCGTCCCTGGACCATTCGTCAGTACGCCGGCTTTTCCACCGCCGAGGAATCCAACGCCTTCTATCGCAAGAACCTGGCCGCTGGCGCCCAGGGTGTTTCCGTGGCATTTGACCTGGCCACTCACCGGGGTTACGACTCGGATCATCCCCGCGTCTCTGGCGACGTGGGCAAGGCCGGTGTGGCAATTGATTCCGTGGAAGACATGAAGATCCTGTTCGACGGCATTCCACTGGATCAGGTCTCCGTCTCCATGACCATGAACGGCGCGGTACTGCCCATCCTGGCCAACTACATCATTGCCGCTGAAGAGCAAGGCGTCAGCCAGGACAAGCTGGCCGGCACCATCCAGAACGACATCCTGAAAGAGTTCATGGTGCGCAACACCTATATCTACCCACCTGCGCCCTCCATGAAAATCATCGGCGACATCATTGGCTACACCTCGCAGCACATGCCGAAGTTCAACTCCATTTCCATCTCTGGCTACCACATCCAGGAAGCCGGTGCCGATGCGGCTTTGGAACTGGCCTACACCCTGTCCGACGGCCGCGAATACGTGCGTACCGCGCTGGCCGCTGGCCTGGACGTGGACGCCTTCGCCCCACGCCTGTCGTTCTTCTGGGGCATTTCCATGAACTTCTACATGGAAATCGCCAAGCTGCGTGCGGGTCGACTGCTGTGGAACCGCATCATGAGCGAGTTCGGACCCAAGAACCCGAAATCGTCTATGCTGCGCACCCACTCGCAAACTTCCGGCTGGTCACTGACCGAGCAGGATCCCTACAACAACGTGGTGCGCACCACCATCGAAGCCATGGCAGCGGTCTTCGGCGGTACCCAGTCGCTGCACACCAATGCCCTCGACGAAGCGGTGGCCCTGCCGACCGAGTTCTCAGCCCGTATTGCCCGTAACACCCAGATCATCATCCAGGAAGAAACCGGCATTACTCAGGTGGCTGATCCCTGGGGTGGCTCCTATATGATGGAATCCCTGACTCAGGAAATCGCCGACAAGGCCTGGGAACTGATCGAGGAAATTGAAGAGAACGGCGGCATGGCCAAAGCCATTGAAGCCGGCCTGCCGAAACTGCGCATCGAAGAATCCGCCGCCAAGAAACAGGCTCGTATTGATCGCGGCGAAGATGTGATCGTCGGCGTCAACAAATACGTGCTCGACAAGGAAGACGATCTGGATATCCTGGAGGTGGACAACGTCCGTGTCCGCGACGCCCAGATCGCGCACCTGCAAAAATTGCGAGCTGAGCGCGACAATGACGCGGTTAAGCAAGCCCTGGCCGACATTACTGAAGCTGCCCGCTCCGGCGAAGGCAACCTGTTGGACCTGTCCGTCAAAGCCGCACGCCTTCGCGCTACCGTTGGGGAGATCTCGGACGCCATGGAAGAAATCTTTGGTCGCTACAATGCCGAAGCCCGCACCATTTCCGGGGTCTATGGTGCCCCCTATGAAGACGATGCCGACTGGCAGGCCATCAAGTCTGACATCGAAGCGTTCGAAAGCGAGCAAGGCCGTCGCCCGCGCATGCTGGTCTGCAAAATGGGCCAGGACGGACATGACCGTGGCGCGAAAGTGATCGCCACCGCCTTTGCCGATGTGGGCTTTGATATCGACCTCTCCCCCATGTTCTCGACGCCGGAAGAAGTGGCCAAACAAGCGGTTGAGAATGACGTGCACGTGGTGGGCGTTTCTTCCCAAGCCGCGGGTCACAAGACGCTGGTGCCCGAGCTGATTCAGGAGCTGAAGAAACAAGGTGCTGATGACATTATCGTGGTTGCCGGGGGCGTGATTCCCAAACAAGACTACGACTACCTCTACAACGCTGGCGTCAAAGGCATTTTTGGTCCTGGCACTAAAATTCCGGTCTCGGCCCGCAAAGTATTGGACGAAGTCCGTAAAGCCAGTAGCTAATCTGGCACATACAGACAATGGATTCCGGGTTTAGCCCAGAACCCAAAACAGTTGCTGTACTAAGCTTGCCCCCTCTGGGGGCATTTTTTATGCTCTATTTATGAGACGTTGGCACGATGTATTGGGAGAGGACGGGTAAAGCCTTTGCTGGCCCTCAACGGCCAGGACGGCCGTTGCGGAGCGTCGCATGGATGCGCTCGAGCGTGCCAGCAAAGGTTTTACCCGTTCTCGTGGCACACATGAAGCGGATTATATTAAGTGCCAGGCTGAAAGCGGTGCTTGTCCTCGTGACACGCCGTAAATACATCCCTGTAGGCTCGCTGCCGCCATCCCTGGCGGCAGACGGTCACGAGGACAAGCACCGCTCCCAGCCCCAAACAGTGTGCCAACCTTCAATGTTAATGAGAGTGCTATGCCCAATATTGATCTGAACTTACTGCGCCAGGGTAACCGCCGTGCACTGGCCAAAGCCATCACCCTGGTGGAAAGCAAACTCGACAAGCATCGCGCTGAAGCCCAGGAGATCCTCGAAGACATCCTGCCCGATACCGGCAACAGCATTCGTATTGGCATCAGTGGTATTCCGGGAGTGGGTAAATCCACCTTTATCGAAGCTTTTGGTAAGTACTTGATCAGCCAGGGCAAAAGGGTCGCCGTATTAGCTGTCGACCCCAGCTCCCCCGTGCGCGGCGGCAGTATTCTGGGCGACAAAACCCGCATGGAAGAGCTATCTCGGGAAGACAACGCTTTCATCCGCCCCTCCCCCTCGGAAGGTGCTCTCGGTGGCGTTGCCCAGAAAACCCGGGAAACCATGCTCTTGTGTGAAGCCGCCGGCTACGATGTGATTCTGGTGGAAACCGTCGGTGTCGGCCAGTCCGAATACGAAGTGGCTGCCATGGTGGACTTTTTCCTGGTGCTGATGATTCCCAATGCCGGCGATGAACTGCAAGGTATCAAGCGTGGCATCATGGAACTGGCTGACGCCCTGGTGATCAACAAAGCCGATGGCGAAAGCGTTAACCTGGCGATGCGCACCAAGCAGCATTACCAGAACGCCTTTCACCTGATCAAACACGGCAGCTTTTGGACACCCCGAGTGGAGACCTGTTCAGCCCTGCAAAAAGAGCGAATTTCAGAAGTCTGGGACATGATTTGCGAGTATCAGCAGCTGGCATTAGAGCACCACGCCTTCTATGAAAAGCGCTCGCGCCAGAACGCCGAGTGGCTCGGCAAATTGATCCATGAAATGCTGGAATTGCGTCTGAAACAGAGCCCTGCGGTGCAACAAGAAATGCCGGGATTGCACCGTGGCGTCATAGAAAACACCACCACCCCCTATAAGGCCGCGCGCAAAATCGTCGACCTTCTGTAAACTGGCCGTTTATTGGGGGGAAAACGATTGTTTTTCAATCAGTTGCCAAGAAACTATGCCTAGGATTCACCAGCCAATCAGGGCATAATGTTGCGCCTCGCAACCATGGCGATTCAGTTGAATGGCAAAGAAGATCTTTAAACGCTGGCTACCAGACCCTGCCGAATTTAAAGCGCGGCCGGGTTTGAGCTTTATTAGTCATCTGTTACACGATCCGAATCTGTTTCATCTCAACCGCCACTCTGTTTCCGGGGCGTTTTTTATTGGGCTGTTTGTGGCTTTCCTGCCCACCATTGGACAAATGCCCATTGCCGCCCTGCTGGCCCTGCTGTTCCGTGTCAACTTACCCATTGCCGTTGCCCTGGTGTGGATATCCAACCCGTTGACCATGCCCCCAATATTCTTCGCCACTTACGAACTCGGACGCTGGATTCTCGACAGCCCGGCAATCGCTTTTTCCATTGAGCTATCCTGGGATTGGCTAAATAACGAATTTACCCGGCTCTGGAAACCCTTGCTGGTAGGCAGCTTGCTGACAGGCTTTATCGTTGGTGGGCTGGGGTATATCTTTATCCAGCTGTTTTGGCGCTGGCATGTGGTACGCAATTGGGAAAGACGCAAACAAAAACGTCTGCAAACCAATGAGGACTTAGATCCCTAGAGACAGCAGGCCGCCTCTAGGTCTTCATACGAATTAATACAGCAACGTATAGATCTTACGCTGGAACTCGGCCGCCAACGGGTCGCCTTTACCCAGACTCGCCAAAATATCCATAAAGGTTTTCTTGGCAGCTCCATCATCAAAGTTGATGTTTTTGCGCAATAACCCCATCAAGATTTCCAACGCTTCACGCGCCTGGCCATTTTGACTGTACTGAATTGCCAGCTTATAAGCGATTTCGCTGTTTTCCGGATTGGCGTCCCACTCTGCCTGCAAGGCTTGTAGCTCAGGCGAGCAAGCCGCTTCCCGTTTCAGCTCCAGCTGAGCCCGGGCCTGCTCATAGGCAGCGTCCTGATCCACCATGGTTACCTTATCCAGCAAGGCCTCGGCTTCATCGAGCCGATTGAGGTGCAGGTACACCTGAGCCAACCCCACCCCAATGGATGCCTGCTCACCGGAATCCTTGTAAGCCTGCAGCAGCAGCGGTAAAGCCGCATTGAAATTTTCTTCCTGCATCAACTGGTTGGCCTGCTCGATCAGCGCCTCCCAGGGAGCAGGCAAGTGTTTCTGCAGAATGTTGCGAATTTCTACTTCAGGCTGCAAACCGGCGAAACCATCCACCGGCTGACCGTCTTTCATGATCATCACGGTGGGCAAACTGCGAACCCCAAACTGCTGAGCGATGGCCTGGTGCTCATCGGCATTCAGTTTAGCGAGCAAAAACTGGCCCTGATACTCATTGGCCAGTTTTTCCAGGATGGGCATCAAGTTCTTGCAGGGCTCACACCAATCGGCCCAAAAGTCGATGACCACCAGACGCTGGCGAGATTCTTCGATCAACACCTGCTGCGCGTTTTCGAGCGTCACGTCGACAATAAACGGGTTCATACACTTCTCCGATTTAAACTCTGTCCGATTCCACGGGGGATGGTGCGCGATTGTAGCACAGCGATCAGAGCGAACCGTAAACGATCTGGATCCAATCCTTGGTTTTCAGGAATCCATCGCCCCACTCGGCTTCGAACTCGGCCAGAGGCTCAGCTTCAATAACCTGCTCGATGGACTTGCCCTGCCGCTTGAGGGATTCAATACGATCCACCACGGTTTTCAGGAAGTCGTAATACACCTGCAAATCCGCTTTGCTGGCCAGGGGGCCATGCCCCGGAATCACCCGAGTGTCATTATCAATTCGCGCCAAAATCGCCGCCACGCCATCAACCATACCTCTAGCCGAGCCGCCACTGCTGGCATCGATAAACGGGTAAAAACCATTAAAGAACAGATCACCGGTGTGTACGGCTTTAAGGTCAGCGCCCTGATAGAAGTAGACAACGGTATCGCCATCGGTGTGGGCTTGGCTGGCGTGTTCCAACGACAGTTTCCAACCATTCCAGTGAACGGTCATGGCATTCTCATAGGTCACCACCGGCAAGGCTGACTTGTCGGCGGGCTCGACTTTCGTGTTGAGCGCCTTGATCATGCCTCCGGCCTGCAGACGCTCACGCACCTTCTCATGGGCAACAATAATTGCGCCCGTGCGACCAAGCAGTCGGTTATTCCCCGCGTGATCGAAATGCCAATGGGTGTTGAGCACAAACTCAGGCCCCTCAGGGTTCAGGGTTTTGAGGCTGGTCAGCAACTTGTCACCCAACCCCTCATAATCATCATCAATAATCAGCAGACCGTCGGCACCGCCCGAAGCGGCAATATTGCCCCCAGCGCCTTGCAGCATCACCAACCCATCCATAACCGGCACCTGGCGAAACTCCACCTGGCTGAAATCCTGGGCCACCGTCGTCAAGGGCAGCGAAACAGCCACTGCCACTGCCACTGCCACAGCCAGGTTGCGGATACTATTGGGAATATTGATCAAGTATTTACGGGTCATCGATTCTCTCCTTGAACTGTCGAAAAGGGCCATCTATCCATACTCGGGCAAGATTTGCAATTGCAAAGCTCAATTTGCAGTTTGATGCAAAATAATGCCTAATCGCCCCGATTAAATAGAGGACTTCCCATGTATGTATTCTCCGCTACTGCGGTAGCCACCAAAGAGTTTGACGGTATCAGCCCGGGCCAGAAAGCACCTTTTATTGTCTACATTAACTTTCAGGATCTGTTTGGCGCTGAAACCCTGTGCAAAGTGCTGGTAATGCGCGAGGGTTTTAAAGACGTGGAAATCGACAAGCGCCAGTGGCTGACTCCGGAGAAGTGCCAGGACCCCCGTATTGTGGAAGCGGATAAAGGCCTGCGTGAAGCGCTTAAAACCGGCTTTGCCATTCAACTGTTCAGCGAATAAAACTGTATATCCTGGAGCTGCCCATATGGAACTGAAAGCCATTACCAGCAAGGCCCGCAAGACCATTGCCCTGGTAGCCCACGACCACAAAAAGGCTGATCTGCTCGACTGGTGCCAGACACATCTCAGCCAGCTGAAAGAACACGATTTTTACGCCACCGGCACCACTGGCAACCTGATTGAACGCGAGACCGGCTTACCCATCCAGAAATTAATCAGTGGTCCTCTCGGTGGTGATCAGCAAATTGGTGCGCTGATCACGGAACAGAAGATCGATATGCTGATTTTCTTCTGGGATCCCCTCGCCGCCCAGCCTCATGATCCGGACGTCAAAGCCCTGTTGCGACTGGCGGCTGTGTGGAACGTGCCGGTGGCATGCAATCGCAGTACCGCCGACATGATGGTTACCTCCAGCCTGCTCTCGGTTCCTTACCAGCGCCAGATCCCCGACTACGACGCCTACCTCGCAGGCCGCACCTAGACCTTTCGAGGCGTACATTAAGCAGACAGCAACGGGGTATTTTGGTACAGTGCGCGCCGTACCCCATCCTGAATGAGATGCTTCCCTTGTCGGCAGAAACCCCCTTTTCCCAATTTGAACTTCACGAGCAACTGTTAAAGGCTGTAGAGGCATTGCAGTACCAACAGCCAACGGATGTTCAGGTGAACAGTATCCCGCTGGCCATGGCCGGTAAGGACCTGTTGGTCAGCTCAGAAACCGGCAGTGGCAAAACTGCAGCCTTCCTGCTGCCCACGCTGCATAAGCTGCTGCAAAAGGACGCTCGTAACAGTGGCACCCGCGCCCTGATTCTGACCCCCACTCGTGAACTGTGCCGCCAGGTGGTGAAACAGTGTAAAAACCTGGCTACTTTCACTCACCTGGAAGTGAATGCCATCACCGGCGGACACGATTTTAAATATCAACGCGCCGTTTTCCGCAAGAACCCGGAAATCCTGGTGGCCACCCCAGGGCGCCTGAAAGAACACATTGAGCGCGGTTCTCCGGATTTTCAGGATCTGGAAGTGCTGGTCCTTGATGAAGCCGATCGCATGCTGGACATGGGGTTTCTGGATGATGTGATGGAAATTGCGTCCCACTGTAACCCCGACCGACAAACCCTGCTGTATTCCGCCACCCTGGATGGCCAGCAATACCTGACCGACACGCTGCTGCGCAATCCGGAAACAGTTGCCCTGGCAGCCCCTCGTCAAGCCAATGCCAAGGTAGTGCAAAAAATCGTGCTTACCGATGACGAGAAGCATAAGAACAAACTGCTGTTTAAACTGCTGGAAACCCAGGAATACGACAAGACCGTCATCTTCACCAATACCAAGGCGCAGGCCAGCCGTTTGGTGGGGTGGTTGCGCTACATGAAACTCGACGTTGGCGCCCTGCACGGCGATATGGATCAGGATGCCCGCAACCAGGAAATGAATCGCCTGCGACGCGGACGCGTCAAGATCATGGTGGCAACGGATGTGGCCGCTCGCGGCCTGGATGTACAGGGCATGGACCTGGTGATCAATTACGACCTGGCCCGCAACAGCGAAGACTTTATTCACCGCACAGGCCGAACCGGTCGTGCCGGCAATGACGGCCTCGCCATCTCCCTCATCACTCACCGTGACTGGGACCTGATGGCGCGATTTGAACGTGAATTGGAACTGAAATTTGAACAGCTCAAGGTGCCGGGGCTGGAGGCCAAATTCAAAGGCCCGAAAAAGGTAAAAAGCTCCGGCAAGAAAGCTGGCACCAAAAAACGCGACGGTGACACTAAAAAGAAAACTGAGTCTAAGGACAAGGCTAAAAAGCGTCACCGGGACACCAAGAACATTGGCAAACGACGCAAACCCAGTGGTGACTCAGCCGCCGCGGCTAATGCAAGCTTTGGCGACGGTTTTGCCCCGGCTCCCATCAAAAAAAAGTAAGCCGAGTGAGGGGGTGCGCAAGTGAACCTTGTGCAGCCCCCTACAAATTCATCTCGACCTTGACCGCTGGCACCACCCGGTCAATGTAGTCCTGCAGATGCTCACGCAAAAAATTCTGCTCACACCACAGCTCTCCCACATGCTCGTCCGTTAAGGCATGTCCGACTGTGTAAAGCTCACAGACCCGCGCCCCACCTTCGGTGACGGCCTCAATGGTCTCTCGCCGGTAGATGCCCTGCTCCAGCGCTTCGAACTTATCCAGGATCGCCAGTGCCTCCTCATCCACACCGCCCAACAATACGCCCTGTAATCGCTGTCCCGCTTGTTCGACAGCCATGGCGCATGGATTAAAGCCCGGGTAATTCAGGGTCCGACGCACATACCCCTCTATATACGCTGGCTGCAAGTCTGGTAGCCTCGGCAATAACTGTTGCAACACCGCTGGGTGCTGCAACAAACCATAGGCAAAAATATTGGCCGACATCGCTTATATTCCCAGCTTGTCGCGCAGCGCGTAAAACCAGGCGCCCATGGCCGTAAACGGTACACGGAATGTATGACCGCCCGGGAACGGCAAATGCGGCAGGTTGGCAAAGGCGTCAAAGCGCTCCGCCTGCTGGGTCAGCGCCTCACTCAGCAATCGACCCGCCAGATGAGTTGAACACACGCCGTGGCCGCTATAGCCCTGCATGTAATAAATATTGCTGCCAATCCGGCCAAATTGAGGCAATCGACTCATGGTCAGCAGGAAGTCACCGCCCCAGCCAAATTCGATATCTACATCTTTCAGCTGAGGAAAAGTCGCCAGCATTTTTTTACGAATAAACTGTTTGATGTCTGCCGGATCACCACCACCGTAGTTCACACCACCACCATAGATTAAGCGGTTGTCGCCGGTTAAGCGGAAGTAATCCAACAGGTAGTTGCAGTCTTCAACGCAATAATTGGCCGGGATCAGCGACTTGGCCTGCTCATCACTCAATGGGGCGGTGGCAATCATCTGCGTACCGCAGGGCATGGAGCGTGCTGAAAGTTTGGGAATCAAGTTGCCCAGATACGCATTGCCGGTCACCACCACATAATCCGCGGTAACATCCCCACTGGCGGTATAGAGCTTAACCTGCTCGCCCTCTTCCACCCGCTCCACTTTGGATTGCTCGTAAATTTTACCACCCAGCGATTCGACCGCCGCTGCCTGTCCCAGCACCAGATTGAGCGGGTGAATGTGGCCGCTGCGCATATCCAGCAAGCCGCCCTCATATCGATCAGTCTGGATCTCATCGGCAATGGCACGTTTGTCCAGCATGGTAAGCTCTGTGTGACCGTAGCGCTCCCACAGGGCTTTATGTTCTTCCAGACCCTTTAACTGCTTGGTGGTAATGGCCGCGAAAATGCCCCCATGCTTGAGGTCGCAATCGATATCGTATTGCTCGATACGCTGGCGGATGATGTCGCCGCCTTCAAATGCCATGGCCCCCAGGGCACGAGCGGTATCGACCCCATAAGCCTTCTCAATCACGTCCATGTCACGGCTGTAACTGTTGACGATCTGGCCACCGTTGCGACCGGAAGCCCCCCAGCCAACCCGAGCACTCTCCAGCACCACCACCTTGAATCCCTTTTCCGCCAAATGTAAGGCCGAGGAAATACCGGAAAAACCGGCTCCAATAATGGCTACATCCGCCCGGACCGATTCCTGCAAAGCCTCACGGCGCGGACTCGGGTTCGCACTGGCTGCATAATAAGAACTGGTATGCTCAACTGGCGTCATAAAATCATCACTCGAATACATGAAATTAATATCAGAAAGTCTAGCCTGACAGGTGCTAACGGCACAGATCACTGTCGGACCAATGAATTAAAATCATTATAAACCGAATTATTATTCAATTAAAAGCTTGGAACAGCAGTTCACAAACCGCTTTAGAAGACTGAAAAAGCTTATCAATTACTGCCGGAAAAGAAGACTGATCAGGGGCAATTAGTACAAAGAAAGCAACGTGTCACCCGCCAAGGGGCGGGCAACACCAGCAGCCAGATAACTTAGACGATGTCCAGCAACTCGACTTCAAATACCAGGGTGGCGTAAGGCCCAATTGCGCCGCCGGCGCCACGCTCACCGTAGGCCAGGTTGTATGGCACGGTCAACCGCCACTTGGAACCCACAGGCATCATTTGCAAAGCTTCAGTCCAGCCTGCGATAACGCCGTTTACCGGAAACTCTGCCGGCTGGCCACGCTGGACAGAGCTATCGAAAACGGTGCCATCTACCAGGGTGCCATGATAATGGGTGCGGACGGTGGAACTTGCCGTTGGCGTGTCACCACTACCCTCTTGCAGGATTTCATATTGCAGGCCGGATTCAGTGACCACAACCCCGTCTTTCTGCGCATTCTTTTCCAGGTACGCCTGGCCTTCAGCGGACAGGGTCTTGGCCTTTTCCGCTTCAGCAGCTTGCAAACGCGCCTGAATTTCACGGAACGCGCTGTTGATGTCCTCAGGTTGAACCTGGAAATCAGCGCCACGAATGGCATCGGTAAAGCCCGCCAGCGCGGCCTCAATATCAAAGCCTTCAAACGGCGCATTGGCCACTTGGTCACCCAGCTGGCGACCTACGCCGTAACTGGCGCGCTGCTCGGTTGATGCGTAAGAATCAGTCATAAAAGTCTCAATGAGTCTGTGTACAGGAAAAATGAGCGTGGCAGTCTACCACAGCGCAGTACTGATCACCGAATTGGCACAGATACCCTCTCACTTAGTGGAGAACATGTGACAACCAAAGCGACACACTGTAACCCACCGCGTAAGCCACCAGCAGCGCAGGAACATAACGCAGATACGCGCCAAACGTCAGGCCTTTGACTTTGCTCATGGCAAGAATTCCCGCTGCCGAACCAATGGACAGCAGCGAACCGCCCACCCCTACCGCGTAAGTCAACGCCAGCCACTGCGGCGTGGTCAAGCTGGGTTCCGCCTTAAGTAAGGCTGCGGTTAAGGGGACGTTATCAAGCAAGGCTGAGACGGCACCCGCCACAAAATTGGCAATATCCGGGTTGATGCTGGTATAAGCGGCGGCCAGGGTTTCCAGCACGCCGATCTCCTTGAGCATGCCCACCAGCAATAAAATACCGAGGAAAAATAACAGCGTGTCGTATTCCACCCGACGAATGTAGTCGAGGATTTTGATTTCTTCTTTTTCAGTTCGCGCAAACGCACCCACCAGAAACATAATCGACAAACCAAACAGAAAGGTAAGCACCGGCGGCACACCAAAAAACACATTAAACAGCATGGTCGCAATGATGGTGCTGAAAAACACCGCCGCAATAACCACATCCAGGGAGCGAAAGTTCTCTTTGGCGGGTTCCAGGGAAATGGTGCCCTTCATTCCAACACTCAACAGGATGGCCAGCGTGATAACACCCAGCGACGACGGCAGCAACAACAGCAGTAGCTGCGACATGGTGACGTGGCCATCGAGGAAAATCATCAGCGTGGTGACATCACCGGTGATCAACGCCACCCCCCCGGAGTTCACGGCAAACACCACCAGCGCCGCCATTTTCAACTTATCCGCCTTTGGCAATTTAAAAGCCTGCACCAAACCCAGGCTGACCAGAGTCGCAGTGACATTGTCACAAATTGCCGACAGCAACAACGCAAAAAAAGCCACCTGAAACAGCAAGGCCTTGGTCGACAGCTGCTGGGGAAAGACCCGTCGCACAACATTCTGGATCATCCCCTTGGCATTGAGGTAGGCCACAAACGTCATGGTCGACATCAGGAACAGCCACAAGGAAGCGATTTCCAGCAGGTTTTCATCCAGCTGTTCACTCACCAGCAGCTGCCCCTCCTTGCCAGCGGCGTGGGCAAACAGGCACAACCAGGAAAAACACCCCAGAAACAGGGTTGTCTTGGCCTTATTGATATGGATGACTTCTTCAAAAACGATAGACAGCAGCGCGATCACTGCCAGCGACATTAAAAAAGTTTCAAACATGCACTCTGAGTTCCGATCAAGTTTTTGGCAGTCCGAATCAGCATGGTCAAAAGAGCACACACCCATGCGCTTTTCTCACCCTACTGCGTAATGTACCGATTGTTTAGCGATGGCGGAGAAATCCGCACAGAGAGAAAGCGACAAGGTCGCCAGTAGCGATAGGGATAATCGCCCAAAGATGAGAAGTCTCATCAACCCAGCCAGGAGGCTGATCGATTATTGTGAGTGAAAATGTTAACGGTTCACTCTGCAGCTGCAAAGACAACTTTAGTCGAACCGCTCATCAATTTGACGACGGGGAACGCTGTTTACGTCCCCCATCGAAAAACTTCATTAGCAGAGGTTACCTATTGCTCAACCCCATCAATCAACAAACACCCGGGCATTGCGGAACAGGCGCATCCAGCCACTATGCTCATCCCAGTCGTCTGGGTGCCAGGAGTTGCTGACGGTCCGGAACACGCGCTCGGGGTGAGGCATCATAATGGTTGCCCGACCATCTTCCGTGGTTACACTGGTGATGCCCTTGGGCGAACCATTAGGGTTAAATGGGTAATCCTCACTGTACTGCTGGTGATTATCCAGATAACGCATGGAAACCAGTCCACTGTTGTGACAGGCATCCAAGGCCTCGCCGGAAGCAAACTCAGCTCGACCCTCGCCGTGCGCTACCGCTACCGGCATCTTGGTACCCGCCATGCCGGCAAACAACACCGATGGCGACTGCTCGATACCTACCATACTGAAGCGCGCCTCAAACTGCTCAGACACATTGCGAACGAACCGCGGCCAGTGATCGGCTCCGGGAATCAAGTCTTTCAGGTTCGACATCATCTGGCAGCCATTACAAACTCCCAGACTGAAGGTGTCGGCCCGATGGAAAAAGGCCTGGAACTGATCGCGGGCACGGGCATTAAACAAAATGCTTTTCGCCCAACCCTCACCGGCCCCAAGTACGTCACCGTAAGAGAAGCCGCCACAGGCTACCAAACCTTTAAAATCTTTCAGCGCAACACGGCCGCTCAGCACATCGCTCATGTGCACATCCACGGCGTCAAAGCCTGCCCGGTCAAAAGCTGCGGCCATCTCCACATGACCGTTAACCCCCTGCTCCCTCAGCACCGCCAAGCGTGGACGCACCCCCGTGTTAATAAAGGGAGCTGCAACATCCTCATTGATATCAAAGGACAGTTCGGCAGTTAACCCCGGATTAGGCTGGGTGATGCCTTCAAACTCATCCTTAGCGCACTCCGCATTGTCGCGCAGAGCAGCGATGCGATAACTGGTTTCAGTCCACATACGCTGCAATTCAGAACGGGACTCTTCATAGATGATCTCGCCGTTGGCTTCGATACGGAAACTGTCGTGAGTGTTTAGCCAGCCCAACTTGGTGACCTTTACGCCGGCTTTCTCAAAGCGCTCAATGACAACGTCCACAGCCGCTGAGCCGACCTGAACCACTGCCCCCAGCTCTTCGTTAAACATCACCGCCAAGGGATCAGCGCCCAAGCCATCAATATTAATATCAACACCAACGTGACCGGCAAACGCCATTTCAGCAATCGTGGCAAACAAACCACCGTCACCACGATCGTGGTAAGCGAGAATCTGCCTGGCCGCCAGGCTTTCCTGCATCGCCGCAAAGAAACCTTTCAGCACGCCGGCCTCAACCAGATCGGCTGGCTGCTGGCCCAACTGATTGTAGACCTGCGCCAGAATGGAAGCACCCAGGCGCTGCTCACCGTTCGCCAGATCCAGGAACAAGAGTTCGGTGGACTCCTCATCGGTACGCAGTTGCGGGGTAACGTGTCGACGCACATCGGTAACCGGCGCAAAGGCTGATATCACCAGCGACAAGGGGGCCGTCACAGACTTGTCCTGGCCATCCTCCTGCCACGCGGTGCGCATGGACATGGAATCTTTGCCCACAGGAATGGTAATGCCCAGCTCGGGGCACAATTCCATACCGATTGCTTCGACGGTGCGGTACAGTTTTTCATCTTCACCCGGATGGCCAGCGGCACACATCCAGTTAGCGGACAATTTCACATCCGACAGCTTCTCAATCGGCGCTGCAGCAATGTTGGTAATCGCCTCACCAATGGCCATACGACCGGAAGCTGGCCCGTCCAGCAAAGCCGTCGGTGTGCGCTCTCCCATACTCATAGCCTCACCGGCGTAAGTATCGTAAGCCTGGGTGGTAATGGCACAGTCGGCCACCGGAATCTGCCAGGGCCCAACAAACTGGTCGCGCACGACCTGGCCAGTTACCGAGCGGTCACCGATGGTGATCAGGAAACTCTTGCTGGCCACAGACGGGTGCTGAATCACCCGCTCAGCCGCATCGTAAAAGCTCAGTCCCTGGGTACTGAAAACTTCGGTTTGATACTCACGAGTTTCTGCTGTGCGGTGCATTTTGGGCGGCTTGCCAAACAACACCGACATGGGCAAATCCACCGGCTTGGTATCAAAATGGGTATCATTGAGCACAATATGGTGCTCAGCGGTTGCCTCGCCGACTACGGCATAAGGACAGCGCTCACGCTGGCAAATGGCCTCAAAACGAGCCAGGTCGGCCGGCATGATGGCCATCACATAGCGTTCCTGAGCCTCATTACACCAGATTTCCAGCGGGCTCATACCGGGCTCGTCATTGTGAATCTTGCGCAGCTCAAAGTTGGCACCACAACCGCCGTCTTTAGCCAACTCTGGGAAGGCATTGGAAAAACCACCAGCACCCACATCGTGAATAAAGGCAATGGGGTTGCGCTCGCCCAGCTGCCAGCACTGATCTATCACCTCCTGGCAACGGCGCTCAATTTCGGGGTTCTGACGCTGCACCGAGGCAAAGTCCAGATCTTCGGAACTGGAGCCTGACGTCATCGATGAAGCCGCACCACCACCCAAGCCAATCAACATGGCCGGGCCACCCAAAGCCACCAGCTTGGCGCCAGGTTCGAATTCATTCTGATCGACGTGTTCAGCCTTGATATTGCCGTAGCCACCCGCCAACATAATCGGCTTGTGGTAACCGCGGCGCTCACCATCGAAATTTTCTTCGAAGGTACGGAAGTAACCACAGATGTTCGGGCGGCCAAATTCATTGTTAAAGGCTGCACCACCGATTGGGCCTTCGATCATAATATCCAGCGGAGTGACAATGCGATTGGGCTTGCCGTAATCCTGCTCCCAGGGCTGCTGGTAGCCTGGGATCTGCAGATTGGAAACCGTGAAGCCGGTCAGCCCCACCTTCGGCTTGGAACCACGCCCAACAGCCCCCTCATCGCGAATTTCACCACCGGCACCGGTACCCGCCCCCGGAAAAGGCGCAATGGCGGTCGGGTGATTGTGTGTTTCCACCTTCATCAATATGTGAATATCTTCCTGGTGGTAACCGTAGCTTTTGGTTTCTGGATCGGGATAGAATCGACCAGCCTTGTTACCAACAATCACTGAGGCGTTATCCGCGTAGGCGGATAAGACGTTATCCCCCCCCTGCTCGAAGGTGTTTTTAATCATGCCAAACAGGGACTTGGGCATGTCGTCACCATCCAGGGTCCAGCTGGCATTGAAGATTTTGTGACGGCAGTGCTCTGAGTTGGCCTGGGCAAACATCATCAGCTCGACATCGACCGGGTTTCGCCCCAGATCGGTAAAGCTCTTCAAAAGGTAGTCAATTTCGTCATCGGCCAGGGCCAATCCCAGCTGTGTGTTGGCTGCCGCCAGTGCCGCACGACCACCGCCGAGAATATCCACGGAAGCTTGTGGACGCGGCTCTTCGTGGCGAAACAGCTGCTCGGCCTCCTCCAGCTGACCAAACACCGCCTCCACCATACGATCATGCAGCAGTTCGGAGATGGCAGCCGAGTTGTCGCCGCCATCAACGTAATAGGCCACCCCGCGCTCCAAACGCAAAACAGCATCAAGTCCCGCATTGTGGGCAATATCTGTGGCCTTTGAAGACCAGGGTGAAATGGTGCCAGGACGGGGAACCACCAAATACAAACTGCCCTTCGGGCTTGATTGAGACTCGGCCTTTGGCCCGTAGACCAGCAATTGACTCAGCACTTCCAGCTCACTGCCATCCAACTCTCGGGCCAGGTCGGCGAAGTGTACAAACTCCGCATATACGGACTTGACCGAGCTGTCTACCTGCTGCAGAGAGGCGAGAAGCTTTTGGGTGCGAAAATCAGAGTGTGCCGGAGCGCCGCGGAGGGTCAGCATAATCGGTAAAAACCTCTTTGGTTTTGGGTATATCGGGGGTATTTGAAAAGGCGGCCATTGTACTGGATATCCCCGATTATGGCAGCAACTAAGTCCCCAACTTCCTCACGCTCATTTTTTAAGTAAAAACCTATAGATATGAATAAATAATCCATATTTACCTGAAGTAATAACTAACCCGAAACCCCCTTATTGCCGAGGGCCTTGAGCCCATAACTACACTGAAACCTGCTCAACTGAGTAAATTTCATCCTGTCGCCACAAAATCAGCGACAGCCCTACTACACTTAGAGCAGGAAAACAAGCTAGCCCTTCACAGCTTTAGCGTATAAAATCGCGCGAATTTTGTACGCCTTATGGTTGTAACCTCACTATAGTGAGAATATAAGGATGACTCTTTTAAAGGATCATCCAGACGAATTTCGTATTTGGCCAATCCTGGAAGGTCAAAGCACAACAAAGTCAATGGGAGACTCGAATGCCACTACGCAAGCTGAGCCTTTGCAAGCCTCGCAGCCTAGCTTTGCTGGCGCTGGCTGGCAGCCTCCCACTGTTACTTTCTGCCAGCCATACTCCGACTCTGCTGGAAACGGTTTTGGATAAAGGGGAGCTTCGAATCATCTCCCGCAATGGCCCAACCACCTACTTTGAAGGCCGCCAGGGACTAGATGGCTACGAATACACCCTGGCCAAAGCATTTGCAGATCATCTGGGCGTTGAGCTCTCCATTATTGAAGAAGAGAACTTCAGCAGTATCTTTGCTTCCCTGGGGGCTCAACAGGGCGATTTTGCGGCAGCCGGACTGAGCGTTTCTGCCGAGCGGACCGATTCGGTTCGCTACAGCGCAACTTATATGGAGGTTAGCCAGGAACTTCTGTATCGCAGTGGCAGTAAACGCCCCGACTCGATTGAAGACCTTTACGACAAAACCCTGATGGTGATCTCCAACAGTGCTCATGCCGAACGCCTAAGGCAGCTGCAACTGGAGCACCCGCAGCTACGCTGGCACGAACAATCTGATCTGGAAATGATTGACCTGATCGAAATGGTTCATACAGGCACCATTGATTACGCCATTGTCGACTCCAACGCCTATACCCAAAACCGAAATCTCTACCCCAGGGCGACATCTGCCTTTACCATCTCTGACTCACCGCGCGCTTTGGCCTGGGCCTTTCCTATAAACGGCGATAACAGCCTGCTGGATGAGGCCAATCAATTTCTGTCTGAAGCCCGCAGCAATGGTTTTCTGGCCGCTATTCGGGAGCAATACTACGGCAAAGACAATGTGATGGACGCTGGCAGCGCCACCACCTTTGCCAGGCGTCTGAATAGTCGACTCCCGCGCTGGCAGGCCGTCATGCAAACGGCTGCCGAAGCACACGATCTCGACTGGCAGCTGCTGGCCGCCATCAGCTATCAGGAATCCCATTGGAATCCCAAAGCCAAGTCCCACACCGGGGTTCGCGGCCTGATGATGCTGACCCAGACAACCGCCAAGGAAATGGGGGTAAGAAACCGGCTCGATCCCGAGCAGAGCATTCAGGGCGGCGCCGGGTACTACCGCAAGATTTTTGACCGCATTCCTGCTGAGGTGCAGGGAGCCGACCGCACCTGGCTGGCGCTGGCTGCCTACAACGTCGGTTTTGGCCACCTGGAAGATGCCCGCACATTGACTGAGCGCATGGGTGGCGACCCCAACAAGTGGGACGATATCAGCCAGCACCTGCCGCTACTGGCAAAAAGTAAGTATTACCGCACCCTCAAGCATGGCTATGCCCGCGGCTGGGAACCGGTGGAGTATGTGCAAAATATCCGCAGTTTTTATAACACCATCGCCTGGCATCAACAGATCCAGCAGCGCCGCCTGGCAGCCGCCGAAAAGGACAGAGGACTGATTCAGGCCAGCTTGAAGGAAAGCGCCCGCAACAACGACACCACTTCACTGCTGTAAGCAGCGCTATTAACCCTAGACCGCAGCATCCTTACTAATTAACCGCCTCGCCTTGGCCTCAGCCCGACGGCGTCGGAAAAAGGCCTGAATGGCCGCCACCGCCTCTTCCTCACACACCCCACCTAGGTAGTAAACCCGGTGATTCATATGCGGCTGGTCGAACACCTTGTCATTGCTGATAACCGCGCCCGCCTTGGGCTCCGGGGCGCCAAACACCACTCGCCCTACCCGGCTATGGACAATGGCTCCAGCACACATGGTACAGGGTTCGATGGTTACATAGAGAGTAGCCCCTGGTAGACGGTAGTTTTGCTGGTGCTGCGCCGCCTGCCGCAATGCCACAATTTCCGCATGCGCGGTGGGGTCACAACCACTGATTGGCTGGTTCCACCCCTCGCCAATAACCTCGCCCTCCAGGACAACCAGGGCACCCACTGGGACTTCGCCCAACACTTCAGCACGCTGCGCCAAGGCAAGCGCCTGCAACATCCACTGCCGGTCATCAGGGTGGGAGGCATCCGTGACACTGCTGGGGTGATCCGAACTCATCAATCTGTCCTTTCTGGGTGAGCCAGCTGATATTGCTGAATCACAAAATCCACTTGCAGCGACAACTGCTGCTGCAGCTCCAGGGCCTGTCGGGCTTCAGGCCGGGCTCGCCAGACAAACGGGGTCATCTGCAACAATTGCGCAATCGCCTGCCCCTGCAGCTCGAGCCTGAACTGGACCGACTCGGCGGCTTTCAGCCTGAATCCAGCCGGCGTATCGGGCAGCTGGTGCGGCTTCACCTGGCTGTACAGCGCCCGCTTCAGCTCCAGCAGGTGCTCAGCTCCCGGCACCACCCGCCAAAACTCACCGGTGGGCTTCAGCACTCGGCTCACTTCGCCCGCATCTCCCGGTGAGAATACCCGCAGCAACACATCCACACTGCGGTCCAGCACCGGCAACTGAAAGCCACTTGCCACGGCGACACGGGCAGGCGGCAGAACTCTGGCGGCCAGTTTGGTGGCCTCTTTGGAGATATCAATGCCATAGAGTGCGGCATCGCCACTGTGCCCTTCCCCCCTGTCCGCGCTCACTTGCTGCAGCTGGGAAAGGTAGTAACCCTCGCCACAACCACTGTCCAGCAAAGTCTGTCCGTCCTCGCTCGACAGACGCTGAGACCATAGCTGGCAGAGTTGCTCAGCCAGGGGGCGATAATAGCCCGCGTGCAAAAACTCCCGTCGCTGAGTCAACATTTGCCGGTCATCGCCCGGCGCCTGTGAGCGCTTGTGATGGGCCGGCAAGAGCGGCAGATAACCCTGTCGCGCCTGATCAAAGCGGTGATTGGCGCTACACTTGGCACTGCTGTCAGACAATGCCAGTGGCGCCTGACACAGGGGACAAGCCCAGATTGAGTGATTCATCGACACTGACTACTTACGCCTACAGCTTGCCCAACCATTAGGGTGCATCCGGAAAGTCGCCTGCGCGGAAGTCGCCGGCGTAAACAAAGCGGGGAATATCCTCTCCGTCAATAGTGACTGTTTCGGAGAACATGGACAGGGGTCTCACCCACCAGCTGTAATCACCGTAGAGGCAACGGTAAACGACCAGCAATTCTTCCGTTTCGCTGTGGCGGGCAACTTGATACACCTGATAGTTCTGACCCTTGTAGTGACGGTAAACACCGGCCTTTAACTGTCCCATAAAACCTCTTTAAGAATGCAATACAGGTTGGCGATTCTACCATTTGGGATGCATTTTGGAGCCATAGAGCACAAAATAAAGCCAGCATTGTCACCCAGGTTACGGAATTGCGTTCACCGTCAGGTCTAGACTCAGAACACTGAAACGCGGGAATACGGCTATTTGGGTTCAACTGGCACTCCAAAAACGGAGCCCAGATTCACATAGCCATTCATAAAGCTTTCATACAACATGGCATGACAAGAGCAAATAATACCCATAATACTCAGGAGGTCCCATGAGCGACGCCGTCAACAACATCGTCATGAACACGGAAGGCAACACCCCGAACATGAACGCCGGGGACTCCCCCGAAGCGCAACGCCTGCACCGCAAACGCATGTTAACCGCCGGCTTCCGGCTGTTTGGCAAGTTTGGCTTCGATGAGGGCGTAGCCGGCCATATTACGGTGAGGGATCCGGAGCACAGCGACCATTTCTGGGTCAACCCGATGGGGGTGTCGTTCAAGCAGATGAAAATGTCCGACTTGCTGCTGGTCAATCACGCCGGCGAGGTGGTCGAGGGGCAAGGCTTATTGAACGGGGCCGCCTTCACCATTCACTCCCACATCCATAAAGCCCGCCCGGATGTCACAGCTGCCGCACATTCCCATTCCGTGTACGGCAAAAGCTGGTCCAGCCTGGGACGACAACTGGACCCCATCACACAGGACGCCTGTGCCTTCTACGAGGACCATGTGCTGTTTGATGACTTTTCCGGCGTGGTGCTGGAAATGGATGAGGGCGAGCGTATTGCCGCCGCACTGGGCTCGAAAAAAGCTGCCATTCTGCAAAATCATGGCCTGCTGACGGTTGGCGAGAGTGTTGAATCGGCTGTCTGGTGGTTTATCACTATGGAGCGAAGCTGCCAGGCACAGCTGATGGCTGAAGCGGCTGGCACCCCTAAGCTCATCTCCCATGACTGCGCCTTGACCACCCGCGAAACGGTAGGCTCGGAACTGGCGGGCTGGTTTAGTTTTCAGCCGCTGCTGAGCGTGATCAGCGCCGAGCAGCCTGAGATGTTTGAGTAACCCTCCCGATGACACAGGGTTGGCCCTGGCCGACCCTGTGTGCGCTGCAGTTTTCTAAGCCTCACCCCCTGACTGTCAGTTTTAGCATTTAGTGCACAAATAGCGACAGCTTTGTCCATTTTACACCTATAAGCCCTGCCGGCGTTCGGGCTAAAATTTCGGTTCCCACTCCCGAGCTGATACCACACTGTCATGCCCAACATCACGATTGCCGTATTCAATGGCTGCCGCAGCTCCAGCTTTACCAATTTGCTGGATATGCTGGACATTGCCAACCTGCAGTGGCAAAAGCGCTATGGCACCACCGATACCCTGTTTCGCTGGCAACTCGCTTCCATTGACGGCCAGCCAATTCGTACCGCCACACACATTCGCATGGCGGTGGATTCTTCCCTGCAGGCAGCCCCTGACACCGATATCGTCATGGTGGCCGCCGCTCAGTACAGCAACAAACAGGATTTCCCCAGCGTTTTGCAGGCTCAGCAACCCCTGGTGAATTGGCTCAAGCGGCGCGGAGACAACGGCGCTTTGATCCTGTCTCTTTGTACGGGAACTTTTCTGCTAGCCGAGACTGGCTTACTCGATCATCAGCAAGCCACCACCACCTGGTGGCTGGCGGACTTATTCCGCGCCCGTTACCCTCAGGTGGACCTGCACGTGGAGCAGTTACTGATTGACAGCAAGGACTTCCTGATTGCCGGAGCCGGCAATACCGACGCGCTGATGGCGCTGAAGCTGATTGAACGCTATATGGGTCAACAGATCGCCTCGCTCACCTCCAAACTGATGCTGGTCGACAGCAATCAGGTAGAACAGACCCCCTACCTCACCCTGCAACAGCAGCTGCAACATAATGACTCCCTGGTAGCGGATGCGCAGACCTGGTTGCAGGTACACATGCGAGAGCCCGGCGCCCTGGATAAGCTGGCGGAACATTTAAAGGTAAGTTCCCGCACCCTTATCCGCCGCTTTAAGCACGTTATGGATGTAACACCCAACCGCTACCTGCAAAATTTGCGTATTGATACCGCCAAGCGCTTGCTGGAAACTAGCGATAAAACCATTGAGGGTGTCATGTTACAGGTCGGCTATAACGACCTGAGTTCTTTCAGCCGCCTCTTTCAGCGCAAAACCGGCCTTACTCCCAGAGCTTATCGAGGGCGATTCCAATTCAAGGGCGAGGTAAATTCACACTTGCCTCAGAGCCGGGTATGATAGGCGCCTGAATAAACACCTGCCTGTTATTGACAGATATTTTTACCAAGACTATTACGAGGTTAGTCATGCCCCTGATCAACTACATTGAAGCCAACGGTAACCAATACGAAGCCGACGTCGCCGTCGGCGACAGCGTTATGCAAGGCGCCGTCGATAATATGATCGACGGAATTTTGGCAGAATGTGGCGGCGCCTGCGCTTGCGCCACCTGTCACTGCTACGTGGATGAAGCCTGGATCAGCAAAATTCCCGCTCCTTCAGATATGGAAAAGGATCTGCTGGAAGCTGTGGTTGATCCGAAGGAGAACAGCCGTCTCAGTTGCCAGGTCATTGTGACTGACGATATGGATGGTTTTACCGTACACCTGCCCGCCTCTCAGTACTGATAACGCTCAGGGCTGGCAACCGCTTGCGACACCAGCCCTGGCTTTTAACACCTGCAGTTAATCAATTTCAAACGCGATTGACACCGTGGACTCTATGGTTTGATGGCCCACGTTCACTTCAGGAGCCGCTGAATCCGCCATTTCGGCACGCATGATCGACATCTGGCCTTTAAACACAGGCGGCTGCTGCCAGCGCGTATCCACCTCCATCTTGACCACATCCCCCACCTCTTGACCCACAGCCTGCAACCCGGCTTCGGCTTTACGCTTGGCCATAATCACTGCTTTGCTAATGGCCTCTAACTCCAACTCTTGACGATTTGAAAAATCAAAGGTGGTCGGCATTAAATCGGTGGCGCCCGCCTGGATCATGCCACCGTAGAGCTCTGAAAGCTTACTGATATCGCGAACCTTCGCGTGGAAGTCGGCACTGGCCTGATAGCCCACCAGTTCCCGAGGTTTGTCCCGCGGATAATGCCAGCTCGGATTGACAACAATTTGAGCCGCCTGAAAATCCGCTGTTTCAATCTGTTCCGAAAGCATGTAGTGAATCAGGCTGTCGAGCTTAGCCCGCACTTCTTTGACGGCGTCAGCTGGAGAATCCCCTTTCACCATTACCCGGCCGCTGACAACAGCAATATCCGGCATTGCCTCAATTGAACCCGTCGCGGATGTGGATACCATCGGGGCAGTATCCGACCAGCTGTTGACACACACACAACACAACGCCACAGCAGCAATAATTTTTTTCACAAACACACTCCTTGAAAGATACCACTTACACGCTTGAAAACGGTATAGTCCCGGTCTTACGGAAACCGGATTGACAACAGCATGGCCCTTAAAGCAACCATTTTCAAAGCGCAACTGCATATTGCCGATATGGACCGGCATTATTACCAGGCCCACAGCCTGACCCTGGCTCGCCACCCCTCGGAGACCGATGTTCGCATGATGGCACGGGTGGCAGTATTTGCGCTCAATGCTGAACCCGGACTGAACTTTACCAAAGGCCTGAGCACCGATGACGAACCGGACTTGTGGCGCAAAGATGACAGCCAGCGAATTGAGCAATGGATCGAGCTGGGTCAACCGGATGAAAAACGGCTGCGGCGCGCATGTGGCAAAGCTGATGAAGTGAAAGTATATTGCTACACCGACAAGGCAGCTGATGTCTGGTGGGAATCGATGCAAAACACTCTGCAGCGATTTGACAACCTCAGCGTGATTCAACTGGACGGCGATGCCATCGAGAAGCTGGGCAACATGGCGCAACGCAGCATGATCCTGCACTGCAATATTGAAGATGGAATCCTGAACATCAGCAACGATGAACAGAGCCTGGACCTCGCTCAGTCCATCCGCAAATCGGCTCGTCAACGTTAAATCGCTTCGCGCTAACGACCACCGCCCTTGGTGGTCGGTGCCTCAATGACGGGCATTCGCAACATATAAATGGTGACGGCAACGCCCCCCAGCAAGAACACCAGGGCCACCCACCAGATTCCTATGATCAATGAAGAGCAAGCCAGACTGAACCACAGCAGCATCAGGATTCGGTTGCGGGCCTTGCGCGGCAACCCGTTGTCATCTTCCCAGGAGCGGACGATATGCCCCAGGTGCCGATGATTACGCAACCAGCGATGAAATCGCGGGCTGGAGCGAGCGAAACACCAGGCCGCCAGGAGGATAAACGGTGTGGTGGGCATGATGGGCAAAAAAATGCCCACCACACCCAGTACAATGCTGATCCAGCCAACCGATATTAAGGTATAACGTTTCAGCATGTGGTGCCTGCGCCATTATCCCTACCACCACTCAGTGACCAGATAAGGGATTTGAGGCTCCGAGGTGTATTAATGCTGATGGCCACCAACACCGTGAGCATGGCCATGGGACAACTCTTCGGCCGTTGCCTCCCGCACATCAACAACTTCGACAGCAAACACCAGGGTTTTACCGGCCAGGGGGTGATTGGAATCAATATCCACGTTTTTCAGGCCAACTTTGACAACGATGGCTTCCTGGGCGCCGTGCTCAGTATTGACCTGCACCAGCTGACCCGCAACAATTTTGCCCTTGGTCAGCAAATGCTTCTTAGGGATTCGTTGAACCGCACCTTCCTGACGCTGGCCGTAGCCTTTTTCCGGCGTTACGGTCACCTCAAAACTGTCACCGGCGACCTTGCCGTTCATCGCCTCTTCCAGACCTGGCAACATCCCCTTGTGACCGTGCAGGTACATGACAGGATGGCCTTCGTGAGAATCCTCAAAGATCTCACCACCCTCTTCTTTCAGGCGATAGTGAAAGGAAACCACTTTGTCGTTGTCGATGTTCATGGTTTGTGTATCAGACATATAGGGGTAACTCTTTGCTTGATTCTGTAGGGTAATCGCTAAATTCGGGGCAGTATGCGCATTTCGGTGCTCTTGCGCAATATCCGGTGGCCGCCACCGCCAGAATCAAGATCACCGTGCCAGACAGTTTATTTATCCGCCAACACTCGGCCGCCCTGTGCCGTGACAAAGCCAACCAGTGCGTGCATTTCTGCTTCAGGCACACAGACCTGGCAGCGGATAGTCTCACCATAGTCAACCTGCAGCACCTCCCCCCCACTTTGCTCCAACCAATGTCGCAAAGGTTGTTCCAGGGAAAAGTCGCCACTTACCCATTGCTCCAGCTTAGGCACCAGGGTTTCCCGAGGCAATTCATCCATCAGCATTTGCGCCGCCTGGCTGTATGCTCTTACCAGACCTCCGGCACCTAGCTTAATGCCGCCGAAATATCGAATAACCACCAGCATGATGTTGCCAACGTCTTTATGCTGCAGCACATTCAAAATAGGTTTGCCCGCAGTACCCGAGGGCTCACCATCATCGGACATGGCCACAGTTGATGGCGCAGAAGGGCTCCCAATCAAATACGCCCAACAATGATGACGAGCATCCGGGTAATCCATTCGCGCCTGCTCCAATACGGACATTGCCACTTGGCGTGAATCCGCCCGGTAGCCTCGGGCAATAAAACGGCTTTTTTTGATCTCGTAGACCACTTCCACCATCTGGGCTGGAACCTGATAGCTGCTTGCCGGCGTCATGTTTGACCCCATATTTGCTGCACCATCAGCACCATCTGATCAATGCGTTCATTGCTTAACTGTCGATAGTCCAGGTAAGGACTGACCAGTACCCGATATTGCCGATTAACCGCGAAATAGGCATCCAACCAGATCAAAGGCGGCAGATTGAGGGCAGCGGCGTAGGTTTTTCCGGCGACGATATGGATGCGTCCTGATTCAGACGCCGATTGCCACTCGGGCGCGCTGAAAAGTAACGCCTCCCGACTCCCTGGCTGCAGTAAATGATCATCGCGATAGACCTGCCAACTGGCCGCCTTGCCCGCCAGCCAGCCGGGTTGCAGCGCATACAAAAACTTCGCATAGACATTGAACGCCTTGCGCCAGTGATTGCTGGTGTTGGCCACAATGTGCCCGATCTCACCCGGAGTCAGCGGTTGTAGCTGACCCAGACTGGGGTAATCATCCAAGTTGGGGCGATTGGCAATGCATATCGCCAGGTCGTAATCGGGACTGCCGAATCCGATAGCGTTCATGGGGACCTCGTCTGCGGGGTCCGCATTATAACAGCCGCCACTGTGACCGCCAGACTCACTTCATCCTCATATCCATCCGGAAATCCGTTAACACCACATCATTGTCCCTTGTCATTAACATAAGGGCCTCATGCCAGTACAATAGCCCCCCATTGACCTAACCCCCTCAGGCTCGTCAGCCTGCAGCCAGCAAAAGAATATCGACGTTATGGCCATACACTGGTATCCCGGGCATATGCACAAGGCCCAGAAGCAGATCAAAGAAGTGCTGCCTCAGGTCGACCTGCTGATCGAAGTGCTCGACGCCCGCATTCCCTTTTCCAGCGAGAACCCGGCCATTGCCGAGCTGCGCGGGGATAAACCCTGCATCAAGGTGCTCAGCAAAAGCGATCTGGCGGATCCCGACACCACCCTCGCCTGGCAAGCCTATCTGGAGCAGGAAAAAGGGGTGAAAAGCCTCTCCATAAGCACCGAACAACCGGGTAAAATGCGACAACTGGTGGATTTGTGCCGCAAGATGCTGCCTGAAAAAGACGCCAGTGTGAAAACCATCCACACCATGATCGTGGGAATTCCCAATGTGGGCAAATCCACACTGATCAATACCCTGGCCGGCAAAACCATTGCCAAAACCGGCAACGAACCGGCGGTCACCAAAAGCCAGCAACGCATTAACCTCGGCAGCGGTATTATCCTGCTGGATACCCCAGGTATTCTCTGGCCCAAAGTGGAAAATCCGAAAAGCAGCTATCGCCTGGCCGCCACGGGCGCCATCAAAGATACGGCAATGGAGTATGACGACGTCGGTTTTTTCACGGCGGAGTTTTTACTCAAACACTACCCGGAACTGCTCAAGCAGCGCTTCCAGCTGGATGCCCTGCCCTCCACAGAACTGGAGTTCCTGGAGTTGGCCGCCGCCCGCCGTGGAGCTTTGGCCGCCGGTGGACGCGTGAACCTGCACAAAATCTGCGAGGTGCTCATCAACGAACTGCGATCCGGCACCCTGGGACGCATTACGCTGGAAACCCCTGAGATGATTGAGCAGGAGAAGTTAGAGGTAGCAGCAGCCCTGGCAGCCAAGGAAGCCGAAAAAGAAGCCCGTAAAGAGCGCTTCAAAGTCGGCAAACGGGATTCAGTGCTGTCTGAAAACCCTGCCCCCAGCTCCAAAAAGTCCAGATCGGGCACCAAGCCCAGCTCACCTAAACGCAATCCGAAAAAACGTCGTTAAGCCTATGAATAAACTTCTTGTGATTGGCATCGTCGTCGCTGCCGCGATTGGCTATGTGCTGATGAAACCATCCACCAATTCTGTCCCCACTGCGGCGGTTAACCTTCCCTGGCAAGTCGAGCTACACAGCGACGAGACCTCTTCAGTTTTCGGCATCCAACTGGAACACACCCGGGTTGACGAATTGATTGAAGCTCTGGGCATAGAGTATGAGCTGGCCATCATCAGCGACTCCAATGACAGAAATGGTCTGGAAATCTATTACAGCTACTTTTCTGCAGGTCCCATCAAGGGCAAATTGATTGCTCAGGTGAGTGCTGATCACAATGAACTGGAAGCCATGCAAGCCCGTGCCAGCAGCTCCAGCTACACCAGTTCCGGTTCACGTAAATTCATGCTGAACGCCACTGACCTGGCTCAGATCCAGTCCTGGACCATCAATAGTCTGAGCCTGATTCCCGCTGCCAACCTGGATGAGGAGATTGTTCTTTCCCGCTTTGGGCAACCGGCACAACGGATCACCACACAGCATGGAAGCGAACATTTCCTCTACCCCAATATCGGAGTTGATATTGCGCTGAACGAAAAGGCCAAAGAATTGATTCAGTACGTCGCGCCGCGACACTTTGACCAGTTGGTGAAGCCGCTGCAACAGGAAGCCGCCAAAGCCACAGAGGCCGTAACATCAGAAGTAACCGAACAACACTGACCGTGCATCAAGAGCCCGGCAATAATCTAATTGCCAGCACGCTCTTACCAGCACAATCACGCTTACTAGCCGTGGCTAAAAATCGTAAGCTATGCGTCCGTACCAATAGGCGCCATTAAAACCAAATGGCGCAGAGCGACGGGAATAGGTAAAAACACCGGGACTGTTAACAATCACTTCTCCCCCGGGACCATTTTCGAGGATTCCGCCACGGCTGTTGCCGATTTCATTTTTATCCGGGTAGGCATCGAAGATATTATTGCCACCTACCGACAGACTCAGACCGCTGTTGAAGGCATAGGTAACGTTAAGATCCGTCAGCCACTCCGCGCCATAGGTTTGCCGGTCGCCATCCAACACGGTGTACTCCCCATAGCGATTGAAGGCCAGGTTCACGGACAAATTATCCCACAGGTAATTGGCAGTCACACTGACACGATCCTCTGGCTGCCATTCCTCGATGATGGATATGTCCTGCTCACTGAACACCACGGACGGATCCAATTGTGCCAAACTGCCGCCTTGGGAAGTGAAAATATCCACGACTTCAGTTTCCGTTTTGTTGGCCGCCAACGTCAGATCCAGCACACCGCCAAACAGCTCAATCCCCTGATAGGTCGCCACCAGGTCCCAGCCACGGGTTTCGGTATTGGCACCGTTGAGGAAAAACTGGCCTGCGCCCGCGCCGACGGCATCCAGTGCATTACCCAGGGTGCCAGAGGAATCATTGGAGGCATCCAGACGGTTACTGATGACAATACGGTCATCAATATCAATGGAGTAAAAGTCCAGGGTAATCGACAACTGATCCATCGGAAGCAGCACAATGCCCATGCTCAGGTTGGTGGACTCCTCTTCTTTCAACTGAGGAATACCCAGCTCTCGGGCTAACTCACTGTCATTGCGAAAGGTCCCTACCTGAACCGCAATCTGCGGCCCTGTTGGATCCGCGGGATTCGTGACAAACTGGGTGCCGATGTTGTTGAAGTATTGCTGTTGCATGGAGGGAGCCCGGAAACCGGTGCTGGCCGCAGCGCGCAATCGAATCCAGTCAGCGAGTTCCCAGTTGGCCGCCAATTTGAAATTGGTGGTATCACCAAAATCTTCGTAATCATCATAGCGGATGGCACCACTGAGCAAAAACGAGTCGGTCAACTGATACTCCAGATCCACATAGCCAGAGACCACACTGCGGTCCTCATCAACCGCCGATACCGGGGCGATGCCTGGAAATCCCTGAATGCCACCGCCAGCGTCCTGGGGATAGATAGCAGCGCCATTGACCGAATCAAAATCATCGTAGGCATAGGGTTCGCCGGGATTGATTTTGTAATCGTCGATGCGATATTCAAAGCCGGCCGCAAGTCCCAGGTTGCCAATGCTGTGAGTGATGTCAATATTAAAGGTTTCCAGCCCCAACTCGAGACCGTAAGCATCGGCTTCGCGGGGAATGCTGCTGCGGATATCCGCATCGGATAAACCTTCACCAAAGTTCAGGAAGTTGACATAGGAATAGTTGATGGAGTTTTTGGTGGTGTAATCAATCTCATTTCGACCGTAAGTGTAGGAAATATCAAAGCTCAAGCCATTGTCCAGTTCCATCCGGTAGCCTAGATCCACCGAGTAATCGTCAATCTGGGAATGAATGATCGGCAAAAAACCAGCGGGTATAACATTGTCACCATCGTCGAGGGCAGCATCAAAACCGGAGTCCGGGTTACGATAAAAGGCACCGGATTCATTTTCACGCTCTGAGTAGGTCACAAAACCATAAAATTCACCATCTCCCAGATTGATGGCGCCATTCAACACAATCGCAATTTGCTCAGAGTCGGCATCGCCAATTCGAAACGAACCCCGATCAAAACCCAACTCACGCGGATCGCCGATTTCGTCAATTCCATTGCCATCCGTGTCAGCACAGCCGCCGTATGCACAGGCGCCCTGCAATCCTGCCCGATTGGTTCGCCCGCGATCGCGATAATTCAAGGTCGCGTTGATAAAACTGTATTCTCCGATCTCGAAGCCTTTATTGAGATCCACATTGACGGTTTCGCCATCACCCTCTTCATATTCACCATAGGAGGCACTGACTCGTCCCGCTGCGTTATCGTCTTTCAGAACAATATTAATCACACCAGCGATAGCGTCCGACCCATATTGCGCGGCTGCGCCATCGCGCAAGACTTCAATTCGCTTGATCGCCGCAGCGGGAATTGCGTTCATATCGACACCGGCTGTACCGCGTCCTACCGAGGTGTTGATGTGAATCAGCGACGCCTGATGACGCCGCTTGCCATTGATGAGCACCAGCGTTTGATCCGGCCCCAGGCCGCGTAAGGTTGCAGGCCGCAAGGCATCGGTACCATCGCTGATGGAGGAAGAGGAAAAGTTGAAAGATGGCGCCAGACTTTGCAGCATTCGTCCCACTTCCGTTTGACCGGTATTGGCCATGGCTTCGGCGTTCAACACATCCACCGGCACCGGCAAATCCTCGCTGGTTCGGCCTTTGGTTCGCGTACCGATGGTCACCACCTCTTCTATCAACACATCCTTTTCTTCTTGCTCTTGCCCCTCCTGAGCGCTGGCGCATACGCAGGCTATGGCCAGGGGCAACGGCATGACCGCTGACAACAACAATTTACCGAGTGAACGTGGGTTCTGACCTGCAGGCAGTACCTGCACACTATGCATCGATTGAAATGTGGGTGCAGTGAGTACAGCGGGTGCTTTTGATACTTTCAGCATCTCTCCCCTCCTTTGTGAGACCAAGATTGGTATAGATCCATCAACCCGTTGTATCTGTGGCTGACCTGGCTGTTTTTTATGTACTTATGCAGCTGTTTTTATACTTACTTAAGTAGCTCTGGTTTTATATTTACTTAACTAGCTATAGCACAAGGATAGGAATTCGCTGGAAAATTGACACATTTCCCGAGAATCGAGACAGGTTGGAATTTTTTAGGGTTAGATCAGATCGGCCGGACGATCAATATCCACCAGCACGCCATCATCGTTCACGTCAACAGCGATTACCTGATGAGCGAATTGGGTCAGTATGTCCCTGGCACCTTTATCGCCGGAAATGTTCTGCAACTCCGGGTAATAGTAACGTGTGAACAGGACGGGCTGCCCCCACTGTTGTCGCCGTTTATGACGCGGACGGAGAATGCAAGTCGCTCTGCCGCGACTCAACTCTCGCTGGAAAGCGGAGTGAAGTAAACGCAGTGTCTCCGGTTTGACATAGGGCATATCCCCCAGCGCGATCAACCAGCCCTCAGCCTTGTGACAATGTTCTATGCCGGCCTGCAAACTGGCGCTCATACCCTGATCGGCATTGTCGATGGGCAGACACTCCAAATGCTTATGGCAGAGAGACATCTGATCCAGTAAGTCGCGCAGTTTGAAGTCATCACGGCGCACCACACAGACCAGACGCTCCACCTCGGGTAACAATGTCTGCAATGTTTGAACAATGACAGCCTGGCCACAGGGTAAGGTGGTCAGTAATTTATCACCGCCAAAACGCCGCCCCTGACCCGCAGCGAGCACAATGGTGGCTATCGACTCCTGCCCCATAACAACAACCTAGGCCGATGCCCTGTCGAGCTGTGCGCGAATATCAATGCCGTTGCGCAAGGCGGTCAGTTCGGCCATTACCGCCAACGCAATTTCCGGAGGTGTTTTGCTGCCAATCGGCAAACCCACCGGACCTTTTAAACGCATCAGCTCCTGCTCAGAGAAATCAAAATGCTCACGCATACGCTGTCGCCGGTTGCGATTGGTATTGAAAGAGCCCAGCGCTCCGACGTAAAAAGCGGGTGAACGCAACCCTTCCATTAAAGCCAGATCGTCCAGCTTGGGGTCGTGGGTCAACGCCACGATAGCGGTACGCTCATCGACATGAATCCCCCTCACCACATCGTCCGGATACTCCGTATGCCATATCACACTGTCCAGTGTCCAGCCTTCGCGGTACTCCGGTCTCGGATCACACACCAGAATACGGTAGCCCAAAGCGTTGCCCAGCTCCGCCAGGTAGCGGGAGGTTTCACCGCCACCGATGATCAGTAAGCGCCATACCGGACCGAAAATGTTTTGCCATACCTCCCCAATCAGTTGCGGCTGATGAGCAGCTTGCCAATCCACCACCTCTGCTTCAGAGGTGTCCAGAGAGACCCTGCGCGTTAACGTTCGGCGCGCCTGCAATGCATCCACCAGCTGTTGTATTTCAACCAATTTTCCGGCGAGAGGCTCTAGCATCAGGTCGAGGGTGCCGCCACAGGGCAACCCAAAATGGTGGCGTTCTCTTTCGCTCTCTCCGTAACGAATCAGCTCGCATTGCTGCGGCGTCTTTTCCACCAGCCGCCGCAGCAAATCCTCTTCCACACAACCTCCGGACACCGAACCGGTAAAACTGCCATCGCTACTGACCGCAAGCAAAGAGCCTACAGGACGGGGTGAAGTACCAAAGGTTTTTACCACAGACACCAGTGTGACCTGCAGGCCATTTTTGATGCCGGCCAAGGCCGCTTGTAATACTTCCAATTGAGAACTTTGCATGCCGGAGAGTCAAACCTCTAACGTGAGTGGCAGACGTCGCAACCGCTGTCCGGTTGCCGAGAACACCGCATTGCCCACCGCGGCTGCTATCGGTGGCAGCCCGGGTTCACCCGCACCCGTTGGGTGTGCTTCGCTGTCGATCAAATATACGTCAATCACCGGCGCATCGCGCATGGTAACCACAGGGTAATTGTGGAAGTTGGTCTGCTGCACCACCCCATCTTCCAAGGTAATCTCGCCATAGAGGGCAGCACTCAAACCGTAGATAATGCTGCTTTCCATCTGCGTGCGGACAATATCTGGATTGATTACCCGGCCACAATCTACCACACACACAACGCGGTGTACCTGGATCTGTCGACCAACGACGGAGACCTCTGCCACTTCCGCGACATGGCTTTCAAAGCTACTGACTGCGGCCAAGCCCAGGAAGCGTCCTGGTTTTGGTTTGCCCCAACCCGCTTTGTTGGCGGCCTGTTGCAATGCCTGCTTCAGCCGGGGGTTGTCCTGCAAATGGCGCAAGCGAAACGCCAGCGTATCTTGCCCACCGGCGTGCGCCAGCTCATCCATAAAACTCTCGACAAAAAAACCGCTGAACGAGTGTCCCACCGAACGCCAGAAGCCGCAGCGCAAGCCCGGATCGACAGTCACATGCCGGACTTCCTTATGGGGTACGCTGTAATCTTCATGTAGACCTTCAACGCTGGTTGGGTCAACAACCCAGCCATCAAACAAACCATACCCACGCTTGCCAAACCAGTTGACGAGACTGCGCGGCATAAAACCGGGCATCATCACGCCCATGGCTTCGTCCATCATATAGGGCATGATGTTGGCGCCGGCACGTTTGGCACTCCAACATTGTAATTGCCCCTGTTCATCCAGTCCCGCCTGCAGGTCTACCAGTGCAGCCGGTCGGTAATAGTCATTTTGAGTATCATCTTCGCGGGTCCAGACAAGTTGAACCGGAACCCCTGCGGCCTTCGCCAGCGTTGCTGCTTCAGCCACAAAGTCGTGAAACCCCCTGCGTCCAAACCCGCCACCCAGGTAAGGTGTGTGCACTTGAATGTTGTCGCGGTTTATCCCGCTGATCTCTGCAACAATGTCCTGCACAATCCCCGGCGCCTGAGTGCCAACCCACACTTCGGCCTGCCGAGGCTGGAGATGAACGGTACAGTTCATTGGCTCCATCGTGGCATGGGCCAGGTACGGCGCATAGTACTGCGCGGTCAATGTGGTTGCACTGCTCGCCAGCGCTTTCTCACCGTCGCCCAGCTTGAAAGCCTCGTCACCTTCTTGCTGTTGCAAAGCCGTGGCTAAATCCGCCTCCAGCGATGCAGAGGAAACATTGGCCAGCTTGCTCATCGACAGATCCCACTCGACCTCAATCTGTTGTATGGCCTGTTTGGCTTGCCAAAAGTGTTGTGCCAGCACAGCCACACCATGGTCCAAGCCGATCACCTGAAACACACCTGGCAATTGCTCCGCGCCGTTCGCATTGAAATCCTTAAGACGACCGCCTATGACCGGACACCGTTTAATGGCAGCGCGCTTAACATCAGGAATCTCTACATCAATGCCAAAGACTGCAGTGCCGGTCACCTTCGCCAGGGCATCTACCCTGGGGGTTCGATCGTGACCAATCCAAAGGAATTGATCGGGTTGTGTTAAAGTCACCGCCTCAGGCACTGGTAACACAGCCGCTGTGGCCACCAGTTCAGACACAGGGACACGTTCAGTCCCCCACTCCACGAAGCCGTTGCGTAAGCGTAAATCCTGCACCGGAACCTGAGTCTGCTGAGCCGCTGCCTGCAGCAACAGGTGCTTAACGGTGGCTGCCGACTGTCTTAACTGCAAATAACGCTCGCGGATACTGGCGCTGCCGCCAGTCAGCTGTGTGCCAATGCCTTTCATCGCATAGGCTTTGTGCACCCCGGCGACCTGCACTTCAATCTGGGCCGGGCTCATATTCAGCTCTTCGGCGACCAGCGTCGCCAACCCCATGGAAACCCCCTGCCCCATTTCGGCCTGCGGCATTAACAGACGAACGCGACCTTGATCGGTAACCTGTATAAACGCATCCGCTTGCCAGGCATCCGCTCGGCTATCGGGGTAGAGAGATTCGCCATTGACGATCAAAGGTACCCCCAATACCAGCCCCCCTCCCGTCAACCCCAGTAACTTCAAAAAATCGCGCCGATCCGTGCTAAATCCCTGCTTCATAGCGACACTCCTTCGGCATCAGCCGGATCAAACAGCACCACTCCCCGGCCCTGTGCTTGCGCAGCCGACTGAATGGCCTGTTTGATTCGAGGATAGGTGCCACAGCGACAGATATTGCCACTCATCGCATTATCAATATCCTCATCGCTGGGGTCCGGTATTTGTGATAGCAAGGAAGCAGCGGCCATCAACTGTCCCGACTGACAATAACCGCATTGCGGCACATTGTGTTTGATCCAGGCTTGCTGAAGTATGTGTAACTGATCGACCGTGCCCAAACCTTCAATGGTGGTAATGGCCGCATCGGCAACCGCCGCTACCGGCAACACACAGGTTTTGACCGCAGTGCCGTTCAAATGCATGGTACAGGCACCGCACAAACCCATACCGCAGCCAAACTTGGAGCCCGTCAGGCGAAAATGTTCGCGCACCACCCACAGCAGCGGTGTGTCTCCAGGCACATCGGTCGTCACCGTCTGCCCATTGAGTTGAAAACTGATCATCTTATTCTCCGGCCTTGTATCCGAGCTTTTGGCCCAAGCATACCGTCCCACTCCGAACTCGAATACGGCCTTAACCCTTCTAAACAGGAGTGTCTGTCACACTGGTAATAATTTCTGCAACAAGGCCTGACACTCATCCATCTCCATGTACTTGGGAACTGGGTAGGTGTGATTGCCCTCCTGCAGGGCGGCTTCAGCCAAGGCGGGAATATCGTCTGCCTGCAAGTCCTCCAGTGTTTCAGGAATGCCGACGGAGTCGTTCAGCGACCTTACCTGGTCAATAAACCTTTGTGCCAACAGATTCTGTTCTTCATGCCCCTGCCCCAGGCCACACTCTACGGCCAGCTCTGCCAAGCGCTTGGCGACCTTATCCTTCGAGAACTCCAGGATATGCGGTAGCACCAGCGCATTGGCGAGTCCGTGAGGGGTATGATAGCGGGCCCCGAACTGATGGGCGATGGCATGCACATAGCCCACAAATGCCTTGGTAAACGCCTGGCCCGCATAAAATGCAGCCAGTGCCATGGCCTCACGGGCCGAGCGATTATCCCCGTGGTTATAAGCCTGCTCCAAATTTTCCATAATCAAACGCACGGCCGCCAGCGCATACACATCGGTACTCGCTGAGGCAAAATCGGAGATGTAAGCTTCAATCGCATGAGTCAAAGCGTCCATGCCGGTTGCCGCCGTGATGTGTGGCGGCATCCCGGCCATCAAATCCGGGTCCAAGGCGGCGGCAAGCGGAACCATTTTGGGATCGGCAATCAACTTTTTACGCCCCATTTGCGGATCGGAAATTACCGCAGCCACAGTCACCTCGGAACCGGTACCAGCGGTGGTGGGAATGGCGAAAAGAGGCAAGGCTTGTTTGCGCCGCGCCCATCGATTCAACAGTTCTCGCGGTGTCTTATTGCTGCCAGCGGCCAGGGCCATAACCTTGGCGGCATCAATGGAAGAGCCACCACCTATCGCCAACACCGCATCGCAATGCTGTTGCTTAAGAGAGTTCAGGCCGGCTTCCACCACCTCAAATGAGGGATCTGGCTCAACCCCATCAAACACAATCGTCTCAATGCCCTGCGCCTTCAGCCGCTCGGTCACGGAGTCAATCATGCCCAGTTCCACCAGCATTTTGTCGGTCACAATCTGGACTTTCTTCAGCCCAAACTGGCCGATGGTATCGGCAAGTCGCAAAGACGATCCGGAGCCTAAAATCACCATTGGTTTCATGTCGGGCAACAGCGCCATCACCAAACGGGTCAGTATCATCAAGAATTTGTAAAAAAGAACTTTGACGGCCTGCGGCATCGATAAACTCCAGAATTTTATTGTTATAGGCTATTGATCAAACATTGTAATAGCTTTAGACCAAATAAATAGGTTGAATTTGGCCAATTCCAACCCTTAGCTCATGATACACTTAGCCCTCTTACCGACCTTAATATGGCCCCTACCATTCTTGCTTTGGAGACTGAGGTAATGAGTACACCAGGCGCAATTTCCCGTATTAGCTGTGAAAAGGCTCGTGAACTGCTGACAGCTGGCCCCTGCCAGGTGGTGGACATTCGCGATGCGCAGTCCTACCTGCTCGGTCACCCAAGCGGTGCTGAACCACTGGATAACAGCACCCTGGCGAACTTTCTGCAACGCGCCAACCGCGAGCAAACCACGCTCGTCTTTTGCTATCACGGCAATAGCAGTCAACAGGCCGCACATTTCCTGCATCAAGAAGGCTTTACCCAAGTGCACAGTGTGGATGGTGGCGTAGAATTGTGGCGTCAACAGTACCCGGATCTGATGGAAGCCATGGCTTGAATACACCGCCACGCTTTTCGCCCCAGGCTGTGGATCGCTTGCGGCTTTTTTGTGAGTCTCAGTCCACCCGCCACTTCAAGGCCCGCGGCATTGCCCTCAAACGTTGCCCGCAATGCATGCTCGGGCTGGCAACCTGTATCTGCCACTGGCGACACAGTACAAACAGCCACATGGAATTTGTTCTGCTGATGCACCGGGATGAGGTCTACAAGCCCACCAACACCGGGCGCCTGATAGCGGACCTCTTTCCCCATCAGGTGCAGGCTTTTCTGTGGGATCGAACCCGGCCGGAACCGGCGCTGCTGGATCTGTTGCAAGCGCCGAACCGACAGTGTGTCCTGGTATTTCCGGACGATGGCGTGCGACCCGTGTTAAATGTTCAAGCTGCTCAAAACCAAGGGACACCGGCAAAAATTCTGACCGCGGTCCTGCTCGATGGCACATGGAAGCAGGCCCGAAAAATGTCCAAGGCCTCGTGGCTTCAGAGTTTGCCCTGCATCAACCTCAGTCAAGCCTTGCAGCAGCTGGATACGGGGCATTATGCCGTCCGCCAGGCCTGTGAAAGCGGTCGCGTAGCCACAGCTGAGGCGGCGGCCCTGTGCTTGCAGGCGGCCGAAGAAGAAGACAACGCCCAGCGTCTCCTGGATTATTTCAGCATCTTTAACGAACATTACGTCGCCACCCGCATGAACCGTCCTCCAGCTCAGTTGGCGGCGCACCTCAGGCTGGCACCTGCTGACCTCTGCGACAGTCAACAGCCGCAACCGGAAGCGCTATACTGACACCATGAAACTGCAATACGCTCCCGCTTCCGATCGGCAAACCCTGATTTTGGAAAACTCCAGCCACTGGCGGATTGAGATGACTCTCAGGGGCAATGAAGATGATACTTATACCCTGATAGCCCTATCGGGAATCGCATCGCAGCCAGCTGAGTTGAGTAAATTGCAAGGCCCCTATCAAACCCTGGAACAGGGGCTGGCCGCCCGCATGGCCATAGCCAGGCAGCTGGAAAGCAAAGGCTTTTATCAGTGTGAAGGCCATAGCATTTGGGACATCCAGGTACAAAAAGCCATCCAGAAGGTTCGTCTCCAGCGGAGCGCAAGTCAGGGCAACTACCAATTTCATCCGGATGATGTCCTGTGAAGCAGCGGCATCAAACTAATCGCATCACAGACTGACCAAACCTGATCATGAAAGAAGTTGATACCATCAAACGCGGCCTCATCATCATGGCCCACGGCAGCCGTCGGGCTGAGGCCAATGACGAGTTTTTTACTCTGGTGGAAGCGGTGGCCCAGGCCATAGGCCACTCGAGCCAGCCACGCTATTCTGTGGTAAAGCCCGCCCTGCTGGAACAGGCCCCACCCAGCCTGTTACTGGCCTGCCAGGGGCTGCCGGCGGATATTACCGAGATCGATGTCTACCCTCTGTTTTTTAACCAGGGTCGACATGTCGGTAAAGACTTGCCGGCGTTAGTGGCCGAAGTGATGGAAGCCCTGCCAGATAAATCCGTGGTGCTTCTTGATTATTTTGGCAAGGCTGAAGGACTGGCGGGCTTAGTGGTCAGTCACATTGACGAGCAGCACCAGTCGACAGCTGCATCCGACAAAAACTCCACCGGTCAATAACAGCCAGGAGCAATAACAGCTACGATCAATAACAAAGACTAAGTAAAGTGAACAAACGTCCCGGAGCAATGCCCCGCTCCGGAATCCAGAGGGTTTGTCCTAAACCCCCATTTTGTTTAACGAGTCCATCACTTCCCTAATGGCTCGTGCCAGCTTTGGGTGTTCAGATTCAAACTCCACCGCCTGTTCGTCCAGCTGTTCAGCAATACCCACGGTATCCGTATCGGGGTGACTGCCGATGGAGGTCAGAATCCCACCCAGCAGATCCCGCTGTTTACTGTCCAGGGCCGTCTGCATCAGCTTTCGTATTTCGGCAATGGATGCCCGTAGCTGTTCGTTTGACTCATTGAGTTCCATGGTATTAATCCTCCCGCTTGGGACTCAGACGCTAAAACTCCATTCGGATGTGTTAACAGCAATAGACTCTGTTAACACTCTTAGTTATAGCCTAGATTAGTTGTACCAATTCTTTCTCATACGATCAAAAGGCTTTAATGAAACACAAACTGAGATCCATTGGTGATATATCAAGCCGGGTGGTCACTATTGCAGATTCCCCAGCTGGACGTCCCCTTCTTCAACCACGGACAACTTCGGCATCATCGGTATGCCCAGGTCCAATTTAGCTTCCAGCCGGTAATTGAGCGAGGACTTATTCAGCTCAATCAGATGTTTTAACAGACGGATACTGTTAATCAGGCTGGTGGACATGGGCACCGTAAAATTGGCTTCACTGTAGGGCTCCAGGGCCGGCACTTTAGCCGTCACCCCGCTGGCTACTTCGTAACTTTCAATGCTCAGGCTGTAGCTCATGCCTTTGATGTAAAGGGTGGTGTCATTGGGATTGGTCACCTTCAAGTGCACGGCAAAACGTGGATCCATCCCCTCAGGCGGCAGACGCTCAATAGATAACACCTTTACATCCGGTTGTTCAAAATTGGGAGATATGGTCGCACAGCTGGACACCAGCAAGCCGATCAACAAATACACGCACCACTGCAGCCACACCACTGGTTGTTGCCAGAGGTTGCGAAACATCAATAACTTCATCGCATTCATTATTTTCAGTCCCTTAAAACAAACCTAACTGCTGATCGATAATCGCCTCAAATGAGGTATCCAGAAAGTGCAAAATACCGTCGGCCACTGGTGCAATTTGCCGCTCGAGATACAGTTCATAATCCAGTGCCGACGTCAGATGCTCAAGTGGTTCAGGGCCGTTTACGGTAAGCATATATCGAATCCAGCCGCCGCGCTGATAACGAGCCCCTCGCCCCTGGGATTGCAACCATTCATCGGCTCGCCGGGCCGCCTGTACGTGCGGAGGCACATTGCGCACATACTCGGCCAGGTGGCGCCGTATACGCTTACGATACACCAGTTTCTGGTCCAGCTGACCGCTTCTGACCTGTTCCACCATCTGCAGGATATAAGCCTCAAATGGCTCCCCCAGAAACACCCGTCTATAGAGTTCACGTTGAAATTCCCGTGCCAACTGCGTCCAGTCTGTGCGCACCGCCTCCAGACCTTTAAACACCAGCTCGGGGGGCTCGCCGGCGCGCTCAACCAAGCCTGCATAGCGCTTTTTACTGCCCGTGTCGGCACCACGGATGGTGGGCATGACAAAGCGGCTATAGTGTGTTTCGTATTCGATTTCCAATGCGCTGTCGAGCTGATACTGCCGTTGCAGATAATCCCGCCACCACCGGTTTAGCGACGCCGCCAGGGCTTTGCCCTTGGCATCAATGGCTTCCAGCGTGTCATTCTTAACACCGCTGAGGCACACAAACACTGAATCCGTGTCCCCGTAGATGACCTTGTGCCCCTGCTCTTCGATCAACTGTCGTGAGCGGGTCAGGACTTCATGGCCGCGCAGAGTGATAGAGCTCGGCAGGCGATAATCAAAAAAACGACAGCCGGGTGTGCCCAGAACCCCGTAAAAGGAGTTCATAATGATTTTAATGGCCTGCGACATGGCCGTGTTCTTTTGCTGTTTGGCCCGGTCCCGAGCCGACCAGAGCTCGCCAATGATGTTGGGCAACAGCGCTTTTTCTTTGAGGAAAACAGCGCCATTGAAGCCTGGCACCAGCAGGCTGCAATCCACTTCAGCCGTCTCCTGCCGATCCCAGCGAGCCGGCCGTTCCAGATTCAACGTTTGAGTTTCGTATTGCCGCCCACAAATGCGGGCCAGCGGGTCAATTTTGAAAGTGCGAATGATGCTCGGGTACAGAGACTTGAAATCCAGCACGAGCACGTGCTCGTACACGCCCGGAACCGAATCCATCACATAGCCACCTGGACTGCCTACCCCTTCGGGGTTATCATTGAGCATGGGGGCGACAAAACCCTGACGGTGCAACCTGGGCAGATAGCGGTTATCAAACGAAGCCACGGAACCGCCAAAGCGATCCATCGCCAACCCCGTTAAACGCGCCCGCTCCACCCCGAAGTCAATCAGCTGGGCTTTCACAAAGATGTCCCACACCAGCTGACAATCTTCCAGGTTATAGGCGGCCAGGGCCGGCTTGTCATGCAGGAATTGCTCTGTGATGGTATCGCCGCGATGATCCACATCATCGGTCAGCTTCCCCCGCTGCAGCAGCTCCTGAGCCACCGCTTCCAGGGAAAAGCTTTCGAAATTGTAAGTGGCCGATCGCAGGGTATCGATACCATCCATGACCAGTCGCCCTGGTACCAACAGGGTAAAGTGTTCATCATCACCCCGCGACTGACGCCAATCCAGCCTTTCACCTGCACGTCCCAGCCGCAGGCGCAAACCGAGCTCATCGGCCTTGTTCTGGAGGAAGCGCAGGTCAAAATTGATGACATTCCAGCCGATCAGGATGTCGGCATCCTGTCCTTCAAACCATTCCATAAACTGCCGCAGCAAGGATTTTTCATCCTCGCAGTAATGCAGGTACGGCTGGCTGGATGGCGGATCGCCCTCACCCACCATAAAGACCACAGACTCCTGCAGATCAGAGTCCGTATGACACACCAGTGCGCCTATGGAATAAAGCGCATCGCCACTCATGGACGTTTCAATATCCAGCGACAAGACCCGATACCGGGGCGAGTAGTGTCCCGGCATCAGCCTGGGGTTGCGAAATACCGTGATGCCGTCGTCATTCTCAGGCTCGCCCTGAACCTGCACATCACCGGTGATAAAACGCTCCATCAAAAAGCGATCGGTGGGATGAACATCCGCCTCCATTGGCGTCAGTCCCTGGCGGCTTAACGCCTCTCGAGCCCGGTACAAGGTGCGCTGCTCACGAAAATACATGCCCACCACCGGCTGATGATCAAAATCCTGTAAAGCCAGGGGCCTGGCTTCCCACACGGGACTGATGGAAGGATGACGAGCCGACTGCCCCAGCTGTCGCTGCAAGATGGTCTCGGCTTGCGCAAGCTGGGAGGCAGGCAGAAAAAACACTGCGGTCTGTTGATCAAACACCAGTTTCAGCGGCCCGCCTTCACTGGTCAGCCAAAAGGTCAACTGCAGCTGTTTGAGACTGCCAAACCGGGATGCCAAGGGGGCATCATCCCAGTGGCGAGTCAGAATGAAGCCGGAAATGGTTGCCGTATTCATGTCTGCAGCTGCCTGCTCTTCAGCCCCCTGCTCTTCAAACCCCTGCTCTTCAAACCCTTTGCCAGCAAATTATCGTTCCGGTCAGGGACAACGGTAGACGGCAAATGACTGGCGACCTTCGGCCATGTCGGCCTGAGGCACAACGGTATTACCCTCCATTTTAACCGCCTCATTGCGAGCCAGAGTGAGCAATTCGGTCTGGACTTTGGCGGCATTGCGCCCCCATAACAAGCGATCTTTGGTAACCGCACTCGCCTTACCCAGATAGTCGCAGGCCACCACTTCGCTGGCCGTTTTTACCGCCACAGATTCGGCGCCCGGATCCGTTTTGACCCAGGTGCATGCCGACAAGGCTATAATTGGCAACGCGACAATCAAACGCATAGTGTTCTCCATTTCATTGATAAAACCGTAATAAATCACGCTCAGCATTGTACCCAATCAAAAGCCGGAATTGGGCTGTTTCTATGGGAATTTCCATGCTTAAATAGCCCTCAAACAGCCATTTTTGAAACGCAGCACAAATCCGGAAGCAGTCGTCTCGACGACAGGAGAGAGAGTAACTATGAGCAGTAAACTGGCGCAATTAAAATCCATAACGGACGTGGTCGCCGATACCGGTGACATCGAAGCCATACGGCTTTATCAGCCACTGGACGCAACGACCAATCCCTCTCTGTTGTTTAAGGCTGCGCAACTGCCCCAGTACGCTCACCTGCTGCAAACGTCCCTCGACCAGGGTCAGGGCAATATCCAGGCCGCCAGCGACCACCTGGCCGTCGCCATCGGTACTGAAATCCTTCAACTGATCCCCGGACGTGTCTCCACGGAAGTGGATGCCCGCCTGTCATTTGACACCCAGGCCACGATCGACAAAGCCCATCACCTGATCGGCCTGTATGCCCAACAGGGCATCGACCGCAGCCGCATTCTGATCAAAATCGCCTCTACCTGGGAAGGCATCCGGGCGGCGGAAATCCTGGAAAAAGAAGGCATCAACTGCAATTTGACACTGCTGTTCAGCTTTGCCCAGGCTGTCGCCTGTGCTGAGGCGGGTGTTACGCTGATTTCCCCCTTTGTCGGTCGTATCCTTGATTGGCACAAGGCCAATTCCGACGTACAAACCTACACCGCCGAAACCGATCCGGGCGTGATTTCGGTCAGCCGTATTTATAACTATTACAAGCAGCATGGCTATCCCACCATCGTCATGGGTGCCAGCTTCCGCAACCTGGATGAGATTGAAGGTCTTGCGGGCTGTGATCGACTCACCATCAGTCCGCAGCTGCTGGCCGAACTCGACAGCAGTGAAGGCCCTTTGCCACAACGGCTGTCTGCGGAATTTGCCATCAAACAAGCTCCAGCCTCCGACAAACTTCACTACAATGAAGCCGGCTTTCGCTATGCCATGAATGAGGATGCGATGGCTACGGAAAAACTTGCCGAAGGTATCCGTAACTTCGTCAAGGATCAGATCAATCTGGAACAGCTGCTGGCCAGCCAATAAGGGGCTTGTTCCTAGACCAGCCCCTGACACCTGTCAGTCACTCAAACCGCAGGGCTTCCGCAGGAGCGACCCGGCTGGCCCGCCACGCCGGGTATAAGGTGGCCAACAGGCTCATCGCCAGGGAAACCAGCGCAACCAGCAGAAAATCCTGCCACTGAATCTGGGACGGCAGATAACTGACCGGGTAGATTTCTGCGTTCAGAAACTGCACGTGAAATACCCGCTCCAGGGCCGCCACCACATCCTGGGCGGCCAGCGAACCAAACAGCCCAAACACCAGCCCCAACAGGGTTCCCAAGGCTCCAATCACCGCACCCTGCACCACAAATACCGACAGAATATCTCCGCGGCTGGCCCCCAGCGTTTTGAGAATGGCGATATCCGTCTGTTTATCCACCACCACCATCACCAGTGTCGACACCACGTTAAATGCGGCAATGGCGACAATTAAAAATAACAGCAAGCCCACCAGGTTTTTCGACATTTGGATGGCGTGAAATAAATTGCCGTGGGTACGGGTCCAGTCCGAGCCATAAAAGCCATAGTCCATCTGTCGTATTTGCCGATAAATAATGTCTGGCGCAGCATACAGATCCTGGGTTTTCACTCTCAAGCCGGACACTTTACCGGGGTATTCCGACAGCTCACTGGCTACCTGCAGATTGGTCAGGGCCAGACTGAAATCCAGTTCAGTGCCAGAGTGTACAAGCCCTTGCAAGACCATGGGACGAAATTTGGGCAGTTCGCGGGGGTTATGGCTATTGGGTACCAACACCGTAATGCGATCCCCCACCGATACCCCCAGATTGTCGGCCAGCCCGGCCCCCATCACAATGCTTGACTGCGGATTCTCTGTAGCTTCCAGCTGCTGTAATACCTCAGCCGGAATAAATTCGTGAATAACCGATACCGACTGCTCACTTGCCAGGTCAATGCCATACAACACCGACGGCTGTACCTGCTTGCCCACCGACAGCATCGCCGGCAGTTCTACAAACGGCGCTGCGGCCTCTATATCCGGGTTTGCCAACAAGTTTCGACGAACCCCTTGCCAGTCCTCAATGCCGTAGCGGTGATAGATGGCTCCGTGGGGCATAATGCCGAGAATCCGCTCGCGCAGCTCCTTTTCAAAGCCATTCATCACAGACAACACCGTCAGCAACAAACCAACCCCCAGCATCAACCCCAGAATCGAGATGCCGGAAATAAAGGACACCAGCTGAGTACGTCGCCTGGCTCCGGCATACCGCAGCCCCACAAACAGGCTGAACACGCGCAATATCCCCATCAGGTTTGATCCCGCTCCGTCAGTAACCCATCGCGCAACTCAAGGATTCGATCCATGGAGCTTGCCATGCGCTCATCATGAGTGACGATGATAAAGCTGGTCGATAGCGTCTGGCTCAGTTCCAGCAGTAACGCCTGAATAGAGTCGGCTGTTTGCCGGTCCAGGTTGCCCGTGGGTTCATCCATCAACACGCAGGCCGGCGTATTGACCAGAGCCCTGGCAATCGCAACCCGTTGACGCTCACCGCCAGACAGCTCAGAAGGTTTGTGATTAAGACGCTGAGCCAGACCGACTTTTTCCAGCCAAAGACGGGCCCTTTCCATCGCCTCCCGCTTGGAGGTTCCGGCAATCAACTGAGGCATGGCCACATTTTCCTGCGCCGTAAACTCACCCAGTAGATGATGAAATTGGTAGACAAATCCCAGGTGCTGGTTGCGCAACCGGCCACGCTGGTTGTCATCACAGTTTGAAAAGTCACGGCCCAGCAACTGCACTTCACCACTGTCGGGAGTATCCAGCCCCCCAACCAGGTTTAACAAAGTGGATTTACCGGAGCCGGAGCTGCCAACAATGGCCAGTCGTTCACCACGCCGCAAGGTCAGGTTAACCCCTTTCAGGACATCCACCACCGCCGGTCCCTGATCGTAATGCTTGCAAAGGTTACGACACGTCAAGGCGATGGTGTTTTCGAGGGTGTTATCCGCTGAGTTCATTGCCTGTGGAATCATAGAATTGGAGTGAGAATAGTCAGAAGGTTTATTCATAACGCAGCGCTTCGGCAGGTTCAACTTTTGAGGCACGATAAGCCGGATAGAGTGTCGACAGCACACTCATAACAGCACCCACCACTACCACAATCAGCACATCACTCCACATCAATTCTGAAGGCATGTGGCTGATAAAATAGACATTGGGGTCAAAAATCCGCAGCCCGGTCAGCTGTTCCAGGAATGCCACAATCTTACCAACATTGACCGCGATGATGGCTCCCAGGACACTGCCCAGTATGACGCCTATCCAGCCGATGGCCGCACCCTGCACCACAAATACCGACATGATTTGACGCCGGGTGAGGCCCAAAGTTCGCAACACTGCAATATCAAAACGCTTGTCAGCCACCATCAACACCAAACTTGAAATGATATTGAAGGCAGCCACGGCAATAATGATCATCAACAGCACAGACACAACGGTTTTTTCCATTTTGACTGCAGAGAACAAGCTGGCCTGGGTTTCACTCCAGTTGCGCAGGTTCAGGCCCTCTCGCTGATCGGGATCAAGACTGTGCCACAATTGCTGCCCCACTCTGTCAACATCGTACATGTCACGGGTTTTTAGCTCTACCCCACTGACCGCCGCCCCCAGGCGCAGGAGCTTGCTCGCATCCTGCAGGTGGGTAATGACAAGACTTTGGTCAACCTGTGCTCCAACCTCAAATACCCCAACCACAGTAAAACGTTTAACACGCGGGTAAACTCCCATCGGAGTCACCGTCAACTGAGGCAAGGTTAGATTGACCTTATCGCCAATATTGACACCCAGGTAACGGGCCAGCAGGCGACCGAGCAGGATGTTGTATTCGCCCGCTCGCAGGTCATCAACGCTGCCCAGGACCATGTTGTCCGCCAAGCGCGTCATTTGATGAATATCGGCCGGCAATAAACCTCTTAACTGAACCCCCTTCATACCCCGCTCATAGCTGACCATGGCATCGCCATGCACATAGGGTGCGGCGGCAACGACGTCCTCTTGTTGTTGTGCGGCGGTTTGCAGAGCCTGCCAATCGTCGACTCCATCTCGAGCGATCAATTCAATATGGGGTATCACCTGCAACAGGCGCTGTTTGATTTCCCGGTCAAAGCCATTCATCACCGACATCACCACAATCAGGGCAATGGTGCCCAGGGTCATACCCAGCAGGGAAAAACCGCTGACAAAGGAGATAAACTGATTTCGGCGTTTGCTGCGTGTATAACGCAAACCGATAAACAGGGGTAATGGTAACTGCAAAGGCATTAGTCGATTCATGTTCCGCATTTAAACCCAAGGATGTCAGACATCTCAAGTTCTGACAGCCACATTAGCTGAGACAAGCGTTCACTGGAGCACAGTTTTCGCGCAATTACAGAACGTTGCATAGCGATATTATTATGTCCGATGGTAGACTCGAAACTCAGGACAGCCTACCAAAGGAATCGTTATGCCCCGGCTCAACCGTCGCCCCCTGTGCAATCGCCTAACCCTTCCCAGCTGCTTTATCGCCTTCCTGCTGAGCAGTCTGGCCTGGAGCGCAACAGCAGAAACCATCAAGATCCCAGTAGGCCAACAAAGCGCTGGTCTGGCCGTCACCACGCCCAATACCGGCATGACCATGGATCAGGTCGTGAATCGGTTTGGCGAGCCCGCCAAACGCTTTCCCAGTAAGGGAGAACCTGCCATCACCCGCTGGGACTTTGAACGGTTCGTTGTCTACATTGAAAACAAAACCGTTATTCACAGTGTGATCAAGCATCAAAAAAGCGCTCAGTGAGCGCTTTTCAAATTCAGCTACCGATCAGGCCGATCAAAAACGCTGCAATCGGTTCAACCCATTAAGCGCAGCGATTCGATAGGCTTCTGCCATGGTCGGATAGTTAAAGGTGTTCTTGACAAAGAACTTGATGCTGTTGCCCTCGCCCTTTTGGCTCATAATCGCCTGACCAATGTGAATAATCTCGGACGCTTCCGCACCGAAGCAGTGAATACCGAGAATTTCCAGGGTATCAATACGAAACAGCAGCTTCAGCATGCCGACGTCTTCACCACTGATCTGCGCCCGAGCGGTGTTCTTGAAAAACGCACGCCCTACTTCATAAGGCACCTTGGCTTCGGTCAACTCCCGCTCGGTTTGACCAATGGAACTGATTTCCGGTAGCGTATAAATGCCGGTTGGGGCATCCGAAACAAACCGAACAGATAAACCGCAGATACCACGGGCACAGGCTCGCCCCTGATCAAATGAGGCGCTCGCCAGGCTTGGCCAGCCAATCACATCACCGGCTGCGTAAACCCCTTCGACGTCAGTTTCATAGCGGTCTGAGACGGTTAATTGACCTCGATGATTGGACTCCAGACCAATCGCCTCAAGATTCAGTGTATCGGTATTGCCGGTGCGTCCGTTACACCACAATAAGGCATCTGCCCGCAGTGTCTTGCCGGATTTCAAGCGCATGGTGACACAGCGATTATCGGCTTCTACAGACTCGTATTCTTCGCAGTGACGAACCATCACCCCGCCATCACGCAGGTGATAACTCAAGGCGTCCGAAATCTCATCATCCAGGAAGGACAGCAACTGCTCACGGCTGTTGATCAAATCCACCTTGATGCCCAGGCCAGAGAAAATCGACGCGTATTCACAACCAATAACTCCGGCCCCATAGATAATCATGGTACGCGGCGTGTGCTGCATATTCAGAATCGTATCGCTGTCGTAAATACGCGGGTGATTGAAGTTCACATTGCCCGGGCGGTAAGGGCGCGAACCGGTAGCAATAATCACATGCTTGGCATTGATGTATTCCTTGGCTCCATCCGCCAGAGTTACCTGTACGCGGTTTGGCTCAACAAAGGCGGCTTCCCCCACATGCACATGCACGCGATTTCTGGCATAGCGTTTGGTCAACATATCAACTTGCTGGGGAATGACCTTGTTGGCAGCCTCCAGCACTTTGGGGTAAGAAACCCAGGTGGGCTCACCAATGGTGCGAAACAACGCATGAGTATTGTAACGAATGACCTGCTTAACGGCATGTCGCAGGGATTTTGACGGAATTGTGCCTTTGTGAGCGCAATTACCACCAATCATTTCATGCCGTTCAACGATACCGACCCGCAAACCGGCCTTCACCGCTGACATAGTTGCGCCCTCACCCGCTGGTCCGGTTCCAAGGACCAGTAAATCGTAGGTGTATTCCGCCATTCGTTAAGTTCTCCTATTGGGTACTGTTAATGAGCAACCAGCTGGTCGCTTATGGTTTGCGCGTAGCTTCGTAAGCCAGGTCAGCCGGTTTTGTGGTAACCGTTTTAGTCACTTGAGCTGTCTTTTGCTGCTCTTCCTCACACTTGTTGGGATCCCCACCGCAGAGGTCGCAGACATAATCTTCTTCCTTCAGTGCGGCACCAACCCCACCACAGGAACCTTTCAGGGGTTTACGCCCCATAATCACACCCACGGACATCGCCAGTACAAACGCCAGCAACACCACAAGGGTCAATACAAAAACTTGCATAGATAACTCCTTCCCCATAAGCGCGCCCATCGGGCCGAGGGGGATTACTTCGCCAGGATTCGTCGCAGCCGAATCCTGGATTAGGGTTTACGGGTTAACCCTGTAAAAATGGTTTAAACGCCTCTGACACCAACTCGTGAATGCCATCATTGCGCTTGATTATAAACAAAGCGGCAATCCCTTCGCTATTCGCCAAACGTAGGGCATCGTCAGCGCCCATGACATTGAACGCCGTCGCCAGGGCATCCGCCCAGGCTGCCTCAGGGTGCAACACTGTCACAGAGACCAGATTATGGGTAATCGGGTATCCGGTACGAGGATCAACGGTGTGACTGTAACGCACACCATCTTTGACGAAGAAGTTGCGATAATCCCCAGACGTGGCAACGGCACTGTCGCTCAGGGTGATGATGCGATACACGCTTTGCACCAGGCCAGCATCAGGTTTTTCGATGGCCACTCGCCAGGACTGTCCCTTGGGATTGTGGCCACTGAGGCGCATTTCTCCACCAATTTCCACCAAATAGTCGGAAATACCGCTGGTTTCGAGCAACTTGGCCACCAGATCGACACCGTAACCCTTAGCCACCGCACTTAAATCAAGATCCACCAACTTCTGGCGCTTGAGTCGATTAGCGTCAACATCCAGCTGCAAAGACTGATAACCCATCTGAGCCATCACTTGAGATAACGCTTCCGGCGGAGGTACCCTGTCGAGGCTTTCCTCAGGGCCAAAACCCCACAAATCAATCAACGGCCTGACCGTGACATCAAAAGCTCCAGAGGTCATGCCTGACACCGCCTGGCTGATCTTGAGGACCTCCATCAACGGCTTCGAGATGTCCTGCCACTGGCCGACTGGCGCTTGCTTCAGGCTGTTAATCTCAGAGTCCGGAATGTAAGTCGACATCTGTTGATTGAGTTCAGCCAGCGCCGCGTCGATTTTTGCCTGCAAAACCTCAGGCCCCTCCAGTGAAGTATCGGTCACCAGGGTCACATGGTAAGTGGTGCCCATGGTCTGCCCCTCTAGCCGGGTGACCTGGTATTCAGAATCTGAGGTGGATTCAGAGTTGTCCGAACAAGCACAGAGAAAAACAGACGCTACAAACAAAAACGAGGCCAGCAGTGCTGACCTCGTTTTGAGGGGACGATTACCCACCAAAGTCATCCAGTAAGATATTATCGTCCTCGACACCCAGATCCTTGAGCATCTTGATGACCGCGGCGTTCATCATTGGCGGCCCACACATGTAGTACTCACAATCTTCAGGCGCCGGATGGTCCTTCAGATATTCATCGTAGAGTACGTTATGAATGAATCCGGTCAAACCCGTCCAGTTGTCCTCAGGCTGAGGATCGGACATGGCCACGTGCCAGGTAAAGTTCTCATTTTCCGCCGCCAGCTGATCGTACTCGTCCTGGTAGAACAGTTCACGCAGCGAGCGGGCACCGTACCAGAAAGACATCTTGCGGCTGGATTTCAGGCGCTTCAGCTGGTCGAAGATGTGTGAACGCATGGGTGCCATACCGGCACCACCGCCGATAAACACCATCTCGTTGTCGGTATCCTTAGCGAAGAACTCACCAAATGGACCGTATACAGTGACCTTGTCACCAGGCTTCAGGCTGAACACGAAGGACGACATCTGACCCGGTGGAATGCCTTTCGAGCCAGGAGGTGGTGTAGCAATACGGATATTGAACTTCACCAAACCTTTCTCTTCCGGATAGTTCGCCATGGAGTAAGCACGAATTACCGGCTCAGTAACCTTGGATTCCAGATTAAAGAAGCCAAAACGTTCCCAGTCGCCACGGTACTCTTCTTCAACATCGAAGTCGGAGAATTTAACGTGATGCGCCGGCGCTTCCAGCTGTACATAACCACCCGCACGGAAGTCGACGTTCTCGCCTTCTGGCAGTTTCAGGGTCAATTCCTTAATGAAAGTCGCCATGTTGGGGTTCGATTCAACAGTACATTCCCACTGTTTAACACCAAACACATCTTCCGGCACTTCAATGACCATGTCCTGCTTAACAGGTACCTGGCAGGACAAACGCCAGCCTTCGGCGGCATCGCGCTTGGTGAAGTGACCTTCTTCAGTAGGCAGCATGGAGCCGCCACCGGAGTTCACAATACACTTACACTGGGCACAACTACCGCCACCACCACAGGCTGAAGGCAGGAACAGACCGCCTTCGGCCAGGGTTTGCAGCAGCTTGCCACCGGCTGGGACGGTGAGGGTTTTCTCACCGTTGATTTCAATATTGACGTCGCCGCTGCTAACCAGCTTCGCACGCGCACTGAGGATCACTGCCACCAGCGCAAGTACGATGCCGGTGAACATCACGACACCTAATACGATTGTAATATCCATACTTACCTCGCTGATTACAGGTCAATGCCGCCAAATGACATAAAGCCAAGTGACATCAGACCCACAGTAATAAAGGTGATACCCAGGCCACGCAGACCGGCAGGCACATCACTGTACTTCATCTTCTCGCGGATACCGGCCAGAGCGGTAATCGCCAGAGCCCAGCCCACGCCGGCACCCACACCAAACACAGTGGACTCAGCCAGGTTGTAGTCACGCTCAACCATGAACAGAGAACCACCCATGATGGCGCAGTTTACGGTAATCAGTGGCAGGAACACGCCCAGGGCGTTGTACAGCGCTGGCACATATTTATCCAGCACCATCTCCATGATCTGTACGATGGCGGCAATTACACCGATATAGGTAATCAGGCCCAGGAAGCTCAGATCCACATCCGGCAGACCAGCCCAGGCCAGTGCACCATCCGCCAGCAGGTAGGTATACAGCAGGTTGTTGACCGGAACCGTAATCCCCAGCACCACAACCACCGCAATACCCAGACCCAGAGCTGCGTCCACTTTCTTGGAGATCGCCAGGAAGGTACACATACCCAGGAAGAACGCCAGAGCCATGTTATCGATAAAGATCGCCCGCACGAACAGGCTTAAATAATGTTCCATCGCTTAAGCCTCCTTCACGGTGTTAGGACAAATCTTAAACTCTTCCTCTTCCACCTGGTCAGTTTTCCAGGAACGGATCGCCCAGATGATCAGGCCGATCAGGAAGAACGCACTTGGCGGCAACAGCAGCATGCCGTTGGAGACGTACCAGCCACCATCGGTAACCAATGGCAGGATTTCGTAACCCAGCAGCTTACCGGAACCAAACAGTTCACGAATAAAGCCCAGGGCAATCAACATGGCACTGTAGCCCAGACCGTTGCCGATACCGTCAAGGAAGCTTGGCAGCGGCGGATTTTTCATGGCGAAGGCTTCCGCTCGGCCCATCACAATACAGTTGGTGATGATCAGACCCACGAACACCGACAATTGCTTGCTGATGTCATACGCCACCGCTTTCAGCACCTGGTCCACCACGATTACCAGAGAGGCAATGATGGTCATCTGGATAATAATCCGGATGCTGCCAGGCGCATGGTTGCGAACCAGCGACACAAACAGGTTGGAAAATGCAGTGACCACAGTCAGTGCCACACACATTACCAGGGTCACTTTCAGTGAGCTGGTTACCGCCAGTGCTGAACAGATACCGAGGATCTGCAACGCAATGGGGTTGTTCTCAAAAATCGGTTTTAACAGTAGCTCTTTCACTTTCATGATTAAGCCTCCCCATTTTTCAGGTTGTTCAGGAAACCGGCATAGCCATTTTCACCCAACCAGAACTGCAGCAGGTTATCGACACCCTTACTGGTCAAGGTAGCGCCAGACAGACCGTCAATTTCGTACTCTGAGCCCTGAGGTGCAGCGCCCTTAATGACGGTCAGACCCACTTCGCCACTGGGCGTGTAAGCTTTTTTACCTTCAAACAGTCCTTTCCACTTGGGGTTGTCAACTTCACCACCCAGCCCTGGAGTTTCGCCGTGTTCGTAAAAGCCCAGACCTTTAACTGTGTTCAGATCTGAGCCCAGAGCCAGGAAGCCGTACAGAGTCGACCACAGACCGTAGCCTTTGACAGGCAGAATGATGGATTCAACCTGTCCGTTCTTCTCAACGACGTAGACTTCGGTCACATCCACACGACGGCCAATCTTGGCGATGTCCTGATCGCCGTCCAGCTTGGTTGACTGGGCAGGATCCTTGGATGCCTTGCGCTGATCATAGCGTGAACCGCCCGGCTGCTCGGTGAACTTACCGGTGTTCATGTCCACCCATTTGGTGGTGATCTGCTCGTTAAACTGCTCTTCGACTTTACGTCCAGCATCCAGCATACCCGCGGCAGCCAGTACATTGCGCTTGAAGTCCAGTTGTTTGTTGGCAACCTGCGCAGGCTTCAGCATCACCGCCGCAGTGGATACCACCACCGAGCAGACGACACACAGAGCCAGAGCAACGCCAATCGTTTTACCTATAGAATCGTTACTAGCCACGTGCCAACCTCCGCTTAATGTTCGACTGAACAACAAAGTGGTCGATCAGAGGGGCAAACAGGTTGGCAAACAGAATTGCCAGCATCATACCTTCCGGGAAGGCCGGGTTTACCACACGAATCAGTACCACCATAAATCCGATCAGACCACCAAACCACCATTTACCGGCGTTGGTCATGGAAGCCGAAACCGGATCAGTCGCCATGAAAATCATGCCGAATGCAAAACCGCCAATCACCAGATGCCAGTGCCAGGGCATGGCCATCATGGGGTTGCTGGTCGCATCACCGATAACATTGAACAGCAGCGAGGTCAGGATCATGCCGGCCATCACGCCCAGGATGATACGCAGGGAAGCAATCTTCATGGCCACCAGCACCACACCGCCGATCAGGATAGCCAGAGTAGACACTTCACCAATGGAACCTTGCATATGACCAAAGAACGCGTCCATCCAGGTCAGCTGACCCTGCAGTGCTTCCATGCCCTGAGAAGCAGCTACAGACAGCGCGGTTGCGCCTGTGTAACCGTCGACAGCCGTCCACACCGCATCACCGGACATTTCGGCCGGGTAAGCAAAGAACAGGAAGGCACGACCCGCCAATGCCGGGTTGAGGAAGTTTTTACCGGTACCACCGAAGACTTCCTTGGCAATCACCACACCGAAGCTGATGCCCAGCGCGACCTGCCAAAGAGGTACGTCTGGTGGACAGATCAGGGCGAACAGCACAGAAGTCACAAAGAAACCTTCGTTGACCTCGTGACCACGCTTGGCTGCGAACAAAACTTCCCAGAAGCCGCCCACAATGAAGGTGGTAGCGTAAATAGGCAGGAAGTACAGAGCACCGTGCCACAGGTTGTCGAACCAGCTGGCTGCATTAAAGCTGCCGATAAACAGGTCACGCCAGTTACCGATCTGGGTCAGACCCATATCCGCCATGATGGTATTGGCCTGCCAACCGACGTTGTACATGCCGTAGAACATGGCTGGGAAGGTACAGATCCACACCGTGATCATGATGCGCTTCAGGTCAATACCATCACGAACGTGGGCATTGGACTTGGTCACCTCATTGGGACGGTACAAACCGGTATCAATAGCTTCGTAGAGAGCGTAAAACTTCTCGTATTTACCGCCCTTGTGAAAGTGCGGCTCAATGTTGTCCAGGAATGTGCGTAAACCCATGCCTTAACCCTCCTTCTCGATGCGAGTCAGGTTGTTGCGCAGGATGGGGCCATACTCGTATTTACCGGGGCAAACAAACGTACACAGCGCCAGATCCTCTTCATCCAACTCCAGACAGCCCAGTTTTTGGGCCATATCGGTATCGCCGACGATCAACGCCCGCAACAGCTGAGTTGGCAGTATGTCCAGTGGCATGATGCGCTCGTAGGCACCGATTGGCACCATGGCACGCTCACTGCCCTGGGTGGAGGTATCAAAGTCATATTTCTTGCCGGAGAACAGGCTGGAAATATAGATACTTAAAGCCGAGAAACGGTCAGTACCGGCTCTCAGGTAATGCAGGAGGGGACGGTCGCGACCTTCAGTCAGCACAGTGATCTGCTGATGGTAACGGCCCAGGAAGGCAAACGGCCCACTGGCAGTACGACCACCAAACACAGATCCGGAGATAACCCGGTTGTCACCCGACTTCAACTGACCGGCAGTCAACTCTTCCAGGCTGGCACCAACGCGAGTACGTACCAGACGTGGCTGCTCGACTTGAGGGCCGGCCAGGGAAATCACGCGCTCTACTGGCAAGCGTCCAGTGGTGAACAGCTGACCAACGGCAATCACATCCTGGTAACCAATGGTCCACACAGTCTTGTTGACACTGACCGGATCCAGGTGATGGATGTGAGTGCCCACGTTGCCAGCGGGATGAACCCCAGAGAACTCTTCAGTTCTGACCTGGCTGTTATTGCCCGTCAGGACCTCAGCGCCCTCTTCCTTGCACACGTACACCTGACCGGAGGTCAGGCGCGACAGAACGGCCAGGCCATTGACGAAATCATCGCGTCGCTCACGGATGATCAGTTCCGCCTTGGCGGCCAATGGATTGGTATCCATGGCTGTCACAAAAATGGAATTAGCGGTGCCATCCAGTGCAGGAACCTTACTGTACGGGCGCGTACGCAAGGCTGTCCACAAACCGGAACTGATCAGGTTTTCCCTGACCTGTTCGTCGGTCAGCGAGACCAACTGCTCTGCCGGGTACTGAGCGAAACTTTCGGCTTCGTCACCCTCGACATCAATGACCACCGACTGCAGTACACGCTTGGCCCCGCGATTAATCGCCGCCACAGTACCACTGGCAGGCGAGGTATAACGCACGCCTTCAGTCTTTTTATCGGTGAATAATAACTGCCCGAGCTTCACCTTGTCGCCAACCTTTACGGCCATCGTGGGCTTCATACCATGGTAATCAGCACCGATTACGGCGACAGAGCGGATCTTCGGCCCATCGACGATGGCCTGCTCGGGAGCTCCGGATATGGGTAAATCCAAACCCCGACGGATCTTTATCATACGTCTCTGCCTAGTCACTTGTTTAAATAAGTGTGGGCTGCGCGAATGCGCGACCTAATGTCTTTATCCAGCAGCTGCATACAACGAAAAAACGAAGAAAACCGCACTTTGGCGCCAAAAGACGGGCAATGGCTCTAAGAATGGCCACTTCTAGTGTAGTAAAAGTCAATTTCTATGCGCACACGCTGCTGCAAAGGGGCACCTATGTGTCGAAACTTGTGCCAATGACCCCATTGACCACACAGCCGAATCCGCTCAGACGCAAAAAATTTGTCGCCTGACCGAGGAACCCCAAAAATAAACCGCCGCAATTATAAAGATGACAGCTCTTTGTGACCAGAGCGAAGTGATAGATAAGCTGAATTTCTCCTGAAAAACCAACGCTATCTCAAGGTGTTAGCAGCATTAATTGCAAAAACGCGCCCGGTTGATCAAAAAACACTCAACCCCCGTCGCAGACATAAAAAAAGCCGCGACATTTCTATCGCAGCCTTTTCTGTCGATCAGCGGGCTCACCGCTACCGCATCACGACCAACACCGGCACAACTCGTTAACCGGGTTAAGTGTGTGGCTTATGCCTTGGGGTACATGTCGTAGCTGACGCCACACATATCTTCCAGACAGCGCACCACCTGACAACTGTAACCAAACTCGTTGTCGTACCAGCAGTACAGCACCGCACTGTTACCTTCGACAATGGTCGCGCGCGCGTCAAACACACAAGCGTGTCGGGAACCGACAAAATCAGAGGAAACCACTTCAGGCGAATTGGTGTAATCAATCTGCTGCTGCAGAGAAGAATACAGTGCAGTTTCACGCATGTAGTTGTTCAGTTCTTCGGCGGTAGTCTCAGCGCCCAGCTGCAGGTTCAGAATCGCCATGGAGACGTTCGGGGTGGGCACACGAATGGCATTGCCTGTCAGCTTACCTTTTAGCTCTGGCAGCGCTTTGGCCACAGCCTTGGCCGCACCGGTCTCGGTAATCACCATGTTCAACGGCGCACTGCGTCCGCGACGCTCACCCTTGTGGTAGTTATCGATCAGGTTTTGATCGTTGGTGTAAGCATGAACGGTTTCAACGTGACCGTGGTTCACGCCGTACTTGTCCATCATCGCCTTCAGCACAGGGGTAATAGCGTTGGTGGTACAGGAAGCTGCCGACAAAATGGTGTCTTCCGGTGTGATATCGCCGTTATTGATACCGTAAACAATGTTCTTGATATCGCCTTTACCCGGAGCGGTCAGAATAACCTTACTGGCGCCTGGACACTTCAAGTGCTGACCCAGACCGTCCTCATCGCGCCAGACACCGGTGTTATCGACGATGATGGCGTTATTGATACCGTAGTCGGTGTAATCCACTTCCGCCGGGGAGTTGGCGTAGATCACCTTCACTTCATTGCCGTTAAGCACCAGGGTATTGGTCTCCTCGTCGACACGAATGGTGCCCTTGAAGGAACCGTGAACCGAGTCGCGACGCAACAGGCTGGCACGCTTAACCAGATCGTCCTCAGCCTTGCCCTTGCGAACAACGATAGCACGCAGGCGCAGCACGTCCCCACTGCCCGCCTTTTCAACCAGCAGGCGCGCAACCAGTCGACCAATGCGACCAAAACCATACAGCACCACGTCCTGTGGCTGAGGCAATGGTTTTTTGGAACTGCCAACAGCACCGGCCACTTCAGCAGCGACAAAATCGGCCAGACTGCCGCCATTGCCTTCTTTCATGTTCTTAACAGCAATTTTACCCAGATCAATGTGGGCAGGCCCCAAATCCATCTTGGACAGCTCTTCCAGGATTGGATAGGTTTCGAATTCGGACAACTCGTTGGCCTCAATCTGGCGCACACGGCGATGCGCCTTCATCAGGTCGATCACAGAGCGGTTCACCAATGAGCGGCCATACATGTAAACACTGACATTGCGCTCACGGTTCAGCTTGCCAATCATCGGAATCATTGCCTCAGCGAGGGCTTCACGCTCTTTCCAATCCTTGAAAAAGTCGTCTGGCTTAGGTCGGTTCACGAGTCGTCACCTTAAAAGTCATGATGGGGGAAGCGGGTAACCACTATGCGCACTTGCGCAGAGCGAGGTTGCCAGCCTATTTAAAGGGAGCGCTATTATCGTGATTCACTGACAGCCACGCAAGTCTGCGAAGGAAATCTAAGTCAGTTACAGCACACCCCTGAAGACTGGCATCAAAAGTTAATTAAATTAACGAAAGTGGCCAGTTTGTCACGTTCACCACCCTCTTTCTGGCAAAATCGTCACAGAGGCAAAAACGTCATGCTGACCAAGCCATGCGCCACCCGATTGACAGCCCTCTGGGTTTTGCCCTGCATCACCTCTGACAGGGCATCCTGATGCGCAATCAGCTTTCCAAACAAACGTTCAAAACTAAGGTTGACGCCACCCTCGATGACACTGTCGGTCAGGATCAAGGGGGCTCCTGCGGGGCCTTTTGATGTGCGCAACAGCCAGACCATAACCTCGATGTTGCGGGCGCTGTTGTAGAGCGCCTGCTGATCGAGATTATCCATCCAGTAAAATTCTTGCTTGTAGCCGTAGGCTTCGCTGAGCATGGTGGCCAAGCCAACCATCAGCGCAAACACCCGATCCCCCTGGAAACCCTCGTCAAACGCCAACCGCATGGCCTCAATGCTGCGAACCCCACCCAGCTCGGCCGCCCCGTGATCGGCCAGAGCCAACTTGCTCACCTGCTGCCAGCGAGTCTCTATCGACTCGCCCGGCGCACGATGCAGTTGACGGGGATTGCGCAGATACAGCTTCTGATGCAGCTGTTGCAGTAACGCCTGCGTGGCGCTGCGGTGGACATCCGCCACCAAATCAATATCGGTCTTGGCCAGCGATTTAACATCAAAACGCTCAGGACTGGCCGTACAGCCACAAAGCACAGCACCACAGAGCAGAGCACCGGAGAGCAACAGCCGCCACCAGTGAAGCCACCGAAACCTTACCCCAAACCTATTCCCAGATGCCTCAATCATCCCTGCCACCTTTCTGCCACCGCACAGACAAGTCTGTCCTGCAAAGCCTTGGAAACACCGCTACAATAAGCGCCGCCGATTTACCTTAGAGCAAGAGAACATGTCCCAGCAAGCCCCAATGCCCCCCATGTCATCCCCCCTGTCCCCGTCACTGAACAGCAAACCGGGCAATAAACAGCAGTGGGGGAATTTATCCGGCAGCGCCCGGGCACTGGCACTCATTTCGGCCGCTCAACAACACTCCAGCCTGAGCCTGGTAGTCACACCCAACACCGAATCGGCCCGGACCCTGGAAAACGAATTGCGTTTTTTCCGCCAGGACTCCAATCTGTCCATCTTGCATCTACCGGACTGGGAGACCCTCCCCTACGACAACTTTTCTCCCCATCAGGACATTATATCCGAGCGCCTGCAGACCCTTTACCAATTGCCACAAACACAAAAAGGCATTCTCGTGGTGCCGGTCAGCACCCTCATGCATCGCTTGCCGCCAGCGGCTTTTCTTCGCGCCAACAGCCTGATGGTGAAACCTGGGCAGCGGTTTGCGATTGACGAAATGCGCCTGCAACTGGAAAACGCCGGCTACCACTACGTCGATACAGTGTACGAACACGGGGAGTTCGCCATCCGTGGCGCGCTGGTGGACATCTTCCCAATGGGTTGCAATCACCCCTTTCGCATCGATCTGTTCGACGACGAAGTTGAAACCCTGCGTACCTTTGATCCGGAAACGCAATTGTCCGTAGATCAAGTGGATGCCATTGAGTTACTCCCCGCCAAGGAATACCCGTTGGACAAAGCCGGCATTTCCCGCTTTCGGGACAACTGGCACCAACGCTTTGATATCGACCACAAAGCCTGCCCCATCTACCAGGACATCAGCAATGGCATCAGCCCGGCTGGGATTGAATATTATCTGCCACTGTTCTTCGATGTCTGCAGCACCCTGTTTGACTACCTGCCAACGGACAGCCAGGTTTACTTGTACGCCCCCATTGACGATGCCGCCGAACAGTTCTGGCGAGACCTCAGCAATCGCTATGACAGCCGCTGTGGGGACCTGGAGCGCCCGATACTGAAACCCTCGGAAATGTTTCTGTCGACTGGCGAAGTGTTTGGCTATCTCAACACCTATCCGCGCACCTCCCTTTCACCCCAGCCTGTCCCCGCCGGAGCCGGTGTGCATAATTTCGCCTGCGCCCCACAACCGGATGTCACCATCAACTCCAGGCTGGACAACCCCCTGCAGCGGATTGAACACTTCCTGCTGGAAACAGACTACCGCGTTCTCTTCAGTGCCGAATCCGCAGGTCGTCGGGAAAGCCTGCTGGAGGTGCTGTCACGCATTGATGTCAAGCCCGATTCAATCGACAGCTGGGGGCAGTTCGTCAATGGCGAGAGCAGCATGGCCATCACCACAGCCCCTTTGGAAGCAGGACTGTCACTGACCGACTCACGCCTGGTGCTGCTGACCGAAACCGAGCTACTGGGTGAGCGCATTCAGCAACGTCGGCGCAGGAAACAACAGCAGGACCAGGGAGAGCTGGCCATTCGCAACCTGACCGAGCTGCGAGCCGGTGCGCCGGTGGTGCATATCGATCACGGCGTTGGCCGCTATCGCGGCATGGAGACGCTGGAGATTGACGGTCAGCAGAACGAATTTCTAACCCTCGAATACGCCAGCCAGGCGAAACTCTATGTCCCCGTTGCCAGCCTGCACCTGATCAGCCGCTACTCCGGTGCCGATGACGAACTGGCCCCGCTGCACAAGCTGGGCAGCGAACAGTGGCAAAAGGCCAAAAAGAAAGCCGCCGAACAGGTGCGCGATGCCGCCGCCGAACTGCTGGACATCTACGCCCGCCGTGCGGCCCGAGTGGGCTTCGCCTTCGAGGATCCAAAAGACGCCTATCGCCGCTTCTGCAGCGGCTTCCCGTTTGAGGAAACCCCGGACCAGCAGTCAGCAATTGAAGCGGTGCATAAGGATATGGTGTCGAAACAACCCATGGACCGCCTGGTCTGCGGCGATGTGGGCTTTGGCAAAACCGAAGTCGCCATGCGAGCCGCCTTTATTGCGGCCCACAGCGGCAAACAGGTCGCGGTGCTGGTCCCCACCACCCTGCTGGCGCAGCAGCACTTTGAAAACTTTCGCGATCGATTCGCGGACTGGCCCATCCATGTCGATCTGATCTCACGCTTCCGCTCAGGCAAGGACATTGAAAGCGTCCAACAAAAGCTGGCCGAAGGTAAAGTCGATATCGTCATCGGCACCCACAAACTGCTGCAGTCGGATCTGAATTACAAAAACCTCGGCCTACTGATCATTGATGAAGAGCACCGTTTTGGTGTGCGACAGAAAGAAAAACTCAAGTCACTGCGCTCTGAAGTCGATATACTGACACTCACCGCAACCCCCATTCCACGCACCCTCAACATGGCCATGTCCGGCATTCGCGACCTGTCCATCATTGCCACCCCACCCGCCAAACGCCTGTCGGTGAAAACATTTGTGCGCCAGAGCGACAACAACCTGATCAAAGAAGCGGTCTTGCGGGAAATTCTGCGGGGCGGCCAGGTTTACTATTTGCACAACGAAGTCAAAACTATTGAAAAGACCGCCCGTGAACTGGAAGAGCTGATTCCAGAAGCCAGGGTCACCATCGGTCACGGTCAAATGCGTGAGCGGCAACTGGAACAGGTGATGTCCGACTTCTACCACAAACGCTTTAACGTTCTGGTTTCCACCACCATTATTGAAACCGGTATCGATGTCCCCAACGCCAACACCATCATCATCGACAGGGCCGACAAATTCGGCCTGGCACAATTACACCAGTTGCGGGGCCGTGTCGGTCGTTCACACCACCAGGCCTACGCCTATTTACTGACACCACACCCGAAGACCATGACTGCCGACGCCCAAAAGCGACTTGAGGCCATTGCCCAGACCACCGATCTGGGCGCAGGTTTTACCCTCGCCACCCACGATCTGGAAATTCGCGGCGCCGGTGAACTGCTGGGCGAAGAACAAAGCGGTCAAATGCACGCCGTTGGCTTCACGCTCTATATGGAGATGCTGGATCGAGCCGTAAAAGCTATTAAGGAAGGTAAAACCCCCAATATCGAAGAGGCCCTGGATACGGGAATCGATATCAATCTGCGGCTGCCTGCCCTGATTCCAGACGACTATCTACCCGACGTGCATACCCGCCTAATGATGTACAAGCGTATCGCCAATGCCGAAACCGATGACTCGCTGCGCGAACTGCAAGTCGAGATGATCGACCGCTTTGGGCTTCTGCCCGAGGCCACCAAAAGCCTGTTTCGCATCAGCAGCCTGAAGCTCAAGGCCCAGACCCTGGGCATCAAAAAGCTGGAAGCCGGCCCAACTGGCGGGCGCATTGAATTCAACTCCAGCCCCCAGGTAGACCCCATGGCCATAGTGAAAATGGTGCAAACTCAACCACAAAAATACCGCCTGGAAGGCGCCAGTCATTTAAAATTCAGCCTTGATATGGATAATAATGACACACGTCTGCAGCGGGTGAGTGACCTGCTGCAACAACTCAGCGCTGCCTGATTGGGCCACGACAGGAATCCCATGTTGACAAGGATCAATGAACTCACACGCCAGCTTCGGCAAATGTCCCCTTGCCCAGCCGCCATTGTTGGCACATTGCTATACGGAGCCTCAAGCCTGAGCCACGCTCAACCGACGGAAGGCGAAGGCCTGCATGAGCGCTGGTACCAGGTAGAGGTGATTGTCTTTGCCCAACAGCAACCGCAATCCAGTGAAATCTGGTATAACAACCCAAGCCTTCGCTACCCGGAAGCCTGGCAATCCCTGAAAAACGCGGATGAACCTGTTGAACTGCCCGGAATTCCGGAGCCTGCCAGCATCAATTCTGGTGAAGCTCCGCAACTGATGGGCGATACGGTCAGCTCTCTCAATCAGAATCCGGTCAATAGCGGTTATCCCCTGCTGGCCAGCTCCGGCAACAACCTGGTACTGGCAGACGCCAGCCGAGCGGCTGATCTTGCCCGGGATCCCTTTTATCGTCTGCCAGACGAGATGCGAGAGCTCAATCCCCAGGCACAAGCGATCCGCTGGTCAAAGGCCTATCGCCTATTGTTTCACGAAGCCTGGCGCCAACCGATCAAAAACCAGACCGAAGCCCCCGGTATTCTCCTAAGTGGCGGCGAACAGTATGGCGATCATTTCGAACTGGAAGGTAGCCTGACCCTCAGTGTATCCCGCTACCTGCATGTCAATACCAATTTGTGGTTTACGGAATTCGCCATGAACAACGGCCAACAGGAAGATTACTGGCCGGACCTGCCCCTGCGGCCCGATGCCTTCAAGACCAACACCCCTGCGCAGAGCCTGTCACTGGTGCAATCGGAAGACGAGCATCAGTCCGCACAAGCACTGACCCTGGCGGCTAACGGGACATTGGGAGTGGAGCTGCCTGTCCCATCACACAGTTCGGAATCGCAGGCTGCAGTTAGTGAAGCCTGGCCCAACAGCCAGCCGGAACAACCGATTTCGGGTTCCTCCATCGATATACTTCTCAGTCAACTACCAGGCAATGAAGCTTATGAGCGCCTGATCAACCAGCCATTCAAGCCTCGACAAATTGTCCTGATGCAACAAAAGCGTCGCATGCGCAGCGGTGAAACTCACTATATCGACCACCCCTACCTGGGACTGTTGATTTTGATTACACCTTACGATGTGCCTGAGCAGACAGATTCAGCAATGGCTGACACCACATCAGGCAGCGAGCCTACAGGCCAGACAGTACTGGGCACAGGCAGGCCACAGGCAAGCCTGGACGCCTCCCAACCTTGAAGTCGGACCCCAGCACGCCGGAGTGTCCGGCGTGCTGGAAAGCAAAGAGTTCAGACATGAACACCCGTCCTGAAGCGGCTCAGGAACGAATGCTGAACGACGGGTATGAACGGGTATAAAATGTTTGACGCGTGTTAAAGGGCGCTAACGTTTTCAGCCTGCAGACCTTTATCACCTTCCAAAATATCGAATTCAACCGACTGCCCTTCGGACAGGGAGCGGTAACCTTCACCCTGAATGTTGCGATAGTGAACGAAAACGTCGTCGCTGTTTTCACCGCGAGTGATAAAGCCATAGCCACGAGCGTTATTAAACCATTTCACTGTGCCAACTTCACGAGTTGCCATATTTTCCACCTCTTTATTTTTATAAACTGCTTTAGCGCTCGACAGGAACTCGATTGCGGTTAATCAATCCCCTGGCCCCACGAGCATACACCCATTTATGCTGTTGTTTTTTGATACCAACCGGACCCGGCTCACTCCAGCAGCCACCGACCAGTCAGCCGGTTAACCACATCAGAAGCCGTCCAGTTTGGCAGCGTTTACATTTTTAAGTGATATTTGGTCCAGTGTCCAGTAAAAAGCTGAAAATAGTTTAGGAAAAACTGGATTTGCTCAGCACCTTGTGCTGGCACTTCCCCCACCGTCAAGTTTCTCGACTAGCGGCTGGCCTGCAGAATGTCCACTGCGGCCGTTAACAGCAGCTGTTTGATGTCTACCATTCCGGCACTGACCACTTTACGGATATCCTCCAGGGTGATCGGCTCGGCTGATAAGCCCGCCCCCCAATTAACCACCAGACACAGGCTCGCGTAATCCATCCCGGCCTCACGGGCGAGAGCAGCTTCCGGCATACCCGTCATACCCACCAGATCGCAGCCGTCGCGCTGACAGCGCCGGATTTCCGCCGCCGTTTCCAGTCTCGGCCCCTGGGTACAGCCATACACAGCTCCGTCATGACAAGCTATGCCATGCTGCTGGGCAGCGTGGAATAAACTGCGACGCCCTTCGGGCCCATAAGGTTCGGTAAAATCGATATGATCCAGCGGTCCCACGACCCCGTCAAAGAATGAGCTGTCCCGCCCCACGGTGTAATCGATAATCTGATCGGGCACGACCAGCGCACCCGGCCCCATTGTGGCACCAAGGCCACCCACCGCATTCACCGCCAGGACATGACTGACATTCAGATATTGCAACAGGGCAATATTGGCCCGGTAGTTGATGAGATGTGGCGCGATGGTGTGATCACCGCCGTGACGAGGCAGAAAATAAATGTCCCCCGCTGGGTTTAACACTCGCTGTATGCTTGCAGACGCAGGACCGAATGGGGTGGCCGGATGCTCTTCCACGACGCATTCAACACCTTCAAAAGTGGATAACCCGGTACCGCCAATGATTGCGACAACCGGGGCAGACTGGCTGCACAGTGTACCCATAATGCTGTATTTCCTGACTGGTATTGACCCCGGCTATCGCCGGCCGGCCTGACCCACTGTTGACGCCTCTTCAGCAACCCGAGTATCGCTCTCCCGCTCTGTCGCATACTGAAGACTCAAGCCTTCAGGCACATGCATGGTGGTGGTAGGGAAAGCGCATTCCGCGCCGCACGACTCCACAATCTCCAGAATGCCCAGTAAGACTTCCTGCTTGACCTCGTGGTAGTGAACCCAATCGGTGGTCTTGGTAAAGGTGTAAATAAAGAACTCCAGGGAACTGGCAGCGAACTTGTTAAAGTTCACAATCAGCGTTTGCTCGGAATCAATTTCCGGGTGTGTCTGCAGATAATGTTTTACCTTGGCGATGATGTCCGCCAACACCGCGCCATCGTCATAGCGCACCCCGATGGTTTCGAAAATCCGCCGATGGGTCATCCGCGAAGGGTTTTCCAGGGATATATGTGTGAACGTGGAATTAGGCACATACAGTGGACGCTTGTCAAAGGTACGAATGCGGGTAACCCTCCAGCCGATTTCCTCGACGGTACCTTCAATATCCTGATCCGGAGAACGAATCCAGTCCCCCACACTGAACGGCCTGTCCAGATACACCATCAAACCGCCGAAAAAGTTCGCCAGCAAGTCTTTCGCCGCAAAACCAACGGCAATACCACCAACTCCGCCAAACGCCAGCACACCGGAAATGCTGTATCCCATGGATTGCAGCATCACCAGCACCGCGGTAATAATCACTGACATGCGCAAAAGCTTGCCAATAGCCAGCACCGTGGTTTCATCCATCGGTTTCTGGGTATAGCGCGGATTCATTAAGTTCTGCTCAATGCGGCGCACGAGCATCACCAGAAACCAGGTCAACAGCAAAATCACACCGATTTTACGTACCGGGTGAATAAACTGCAGCCACTCGGTGTTCGAGACCTGCGCCGCCAGCTCCGCCGCGAAACTCAAGCCCATCAACCAGGCGAGGAAATGCAATGGTTTGCGGGAGGCCCCAAGCACGGCGTCATCCCACAGGTTTTGTGTCTTTTCCGCTTTGATCATCAGCCGATCCAGAACGACCTTGATCAACAGTGCGGCGACCAGTGTCGCCAGCACAACAGCAAATACTTGCCCAATCCAATAGTTACCAGCTCCCAACCACTCGGCCACAGGCGCTACATATTCCATAAACTTTTCCATTCGCTAGAATTCAATGCCCGATAAAAACCGGACGCCGCCCCTTAATTTACGGCCCTTAATCTATATACTGCTGTAACTGACGGGCAGTTTGTTGCCAGCGGCAGGTTGCCTCCAGCTTGCCACGGTCAATGGCTGGCTTCGCCCTCATGCTGTCTCGACGAGCAATCCCAGTGCCGCCGTCAGCGGACGTCGTCGCGCAACCAAAATACAGTGAACGATCGAGATTTTCGAGAATAGACCTGGCACCATCCCTGTTGTTACACACTAAAACCATGTCGCAGCCGGCGCGCAGTGCGGCTTCCGCCCGCTGCGTATAATCACCCACCGTAACGGCACCGGCCATGGTCAGATCATCACTGAAAATCACACCCTGGTAAGCCAACTCCCCTCGAAGTATGGACTGCAGCCAGCGCTCGGAAAACCCAACCGCAAAATCGGGATCAACCTGAGGGAACAGGATGTGGGCCGGCATAACCGCATCCAACTTTGACGACAACCGGGCAAAAGGATACAGATCCCGACTGCGCACGGCCTCGAGCGGTCGATCATCAATCGGTAACTCCAGGTGGCTGTCGCCGCGAACACTGCCATGACCCGGGAAATGTTTTCCGGTTACGGCCATCCCCGCTTCGTGAGCACCGTCAATAAACGCTTCCGCCAGCGCTTTGACACACTCGGGATCAGAAGAAAAGGCACGGTTGCCAATAACACTGCAAAAATCATCATCAACATCAAGCACCGGCGTAAAACTAAAATCCATCCCAATGGCCAGCACTTCGGCTGCCAGCAACCAGCCACAATCCCGGGCCAGCTGCAGTGCCTGCTGAGGATTCTCAGCATACAACTTGTCAAATACCTGCATGGGAGGAATACGAGTAAAGCCTTCCTTGCAGCGCTGGACACGCCCGCCCTCCTGATCCACACAAATCAGCAGCTCAGGGCGCACTTTGCGTATGCTTCGTACCAACTGCTGTAACTGCGAATAATCTTCTATGTTGCGCGAGAACAGGATGACGCCACCCACGGCTGGGTGCATGAGCAGATCCCGCTCCTCAACATCGAGGACAGTATCCAGCAAATCAAGAATTACAGGGCCAAGAGTCATAATTTTACCTCACGCATCACTCTTCAAACGTCTGCGCTGTTCAACATGCTGGTGAGCGCCGGCACCAGCAAATCAACCACATCATTGACCGAACTCTCCTTGTCAAAATCAGCCTTAAGGATACTGCTGATGGAATCAAAGCTGGACAAGGTAAAGACTGAGGCACCCAACATAAAATACAATCGCCAATAGAATACTTCGGGTTTTATTTCAGGCATGGCCTCTAACAGCAGCCCTGTAAAACGGGAGTAATAGCTGCCGAACTCAGCAATGATAAAATGACGCAAATGCTCCTGGGACTGGGTATAAGCCAGGCCCAGCAAGCGCATGAATTTGTCCGGTGTTTCTCCGAGCTTTTCCATGGAGCTTAACAGGGTGGCAAACAACAAATCGATCAATTCGTCCACCGTTAAAGCCTCGCCGTGCTTACTGGCCAAACGGCGATCAATTTCCGCATCCAGGGACTGACAGAAAGGGGTCAAAAAGCGCGCAAAGACGGCCTGAATTAACGCCTTCTTGGAGCCAAAATGGTAGTTTACCGCGGCCAGGTTAACATTGGCGGAACTTGTAATAGTGCGCAGAGACGTCTCAGCGTAACCCCGCTCGGAGAATAACACTCCAGCTGCATCCAATATCCTTTCTATTGTGTCCGTTTGCGCCATTTTTGCTCTACTCACCAATTCATACAAGGTTTTGGAACATACGTTTAGAACAATTTGTTGTCAAGTCAGCTACCGGTCCACCATTTAACAATAAAAGGTGACACACAGCCTCAACATTTAGATTGTTTTTTTATCTGCTTGCCCTCTGGAATAGCGCTTTGAAGTAAAAACAAAGAAACACATTGGCAATCGGATAAAAAACACACTCAAAATGAAAGAGTTACCTCGTCATACTTTCAAACAACTTCACATCAGTCGGAAACGGCCAAAAAAATGCGCCTTTTATTGGCGCTTATTAGCGGGTATGTTGGCGAGCTAGAGAGCTGAACACAGACAACAGCATAATATAAAAGGATAAAGTCATGGCAGCTGTTTTACCCCCTCCACCCGCAGTGATTGGTGAGTGGTACCAGGATCTTGTCGAAAACCATTATTTTGAAGTTGTAGCCGTTGACGCCCAGTCTGGGACGATTGAAATACAATACCTCGACGGAGAGGTCAGTGAAATAGATCAGGAGTATTGGCCAGAAATGGCGCTGCAGCCTGCATCACCTCCGGAAGATGCCAGTGCCGCCTTCGAAATGTCTATGCCAGATGACAACTGGAACAGCGACACTACAGCCAGTAATAACTGGAATAATCCCCTCAACCAGATTGAGCCGGATTTGTTTCAGGGCTCGGAAGACTTCTAAAACCGTCATCCGAACCTAACCTTATTAATTCATTGAGCTAAAGAATGCCGGAAGAAGCGCCGTTAGCTGTGCCTGTGTCTGACGTGGCTGGCAATTATATCCCTCGCCTCCGCCGCTGTTTCCACAACAGTAAAAAGAGACAACTCTTTCTCGTCGATACAACCCTGCTCCAGCATGGTATGGGTCATCCACTCCACCAAGCCCCGCCAATAGTCCTTACCGATAAGGACTATTGGAAAGGGTTCCACTTTTTTTGTTTGCACCAGGGTCAGGGCTTCAAACAATTCATCCATAGTGCCAAACCCACCCGGGAAAATGGCGAAGCCGACCGCATTCTTGATGAACATGAATTTTCGCACAAAGAAGTAACGAAACGTCAGGCTGATACTTTGATAAGGATTGGCACTTTGCTCATGCGGCAAAGTAATATTCAGTCCAACCGACGCCCCACCGCTTTCAAAGGCCCCTCGATTAGCGGCTTCCATGATACCCGGCCCGCCGCCGGTGATCACCGGAATCCCTTCGGCCGCCAGTAGCTGGCCGATCTCCCTGGCCACATGGTAGTAGTGATCCTCCTTGGAAAAACGCGCACCACCAAAGATGGTGACGGCCCCCTTTAACTTGATCAACTGCTCTATACCATCCACCACTTCTGACTGAATACGCAGTACACGCCAAGCTTCAGGCATTTTAGCATCTAGCATAAAACCTCCTTAAAACAACAACTTATTAAAGTCCCATCCTAAGTATAGGCGAGCTTTGTTAAAAAAAATGCCAACCGCGCTTGCACCGGCCACTTTACTGTATATAATCACATGTACTGTATAAAAAATCAGGAAGACAATCTGCACATGATCAAGCTTACCGCCAGGCAGCAAGAAGTGCTCAACCTTATCAAGAGCAAGATTGAGGAAACCGGCTACCCGCCGACTCGTGCCGAGATCGCCAAAGAACTGGGCTTTCGCTCCGCCAATGCTGCGGAGGAACATTTGAAAGCCCTGGCTCGCAAAGGCGCCATCGAAATGGTTGCAGGTGCATCCCGGGGCATACGCTTACCAGAGGAAATGACCGGCATCCCTATTGTTGGACGTGTAGCCGCAGGCAGTCCAATTCTTGCCGCTGAGCATATTGAAGATTACTGCAGCTTGCCCAACTCTTTCTTTTCGCCGTCTGCTGATTATTTTTTGCGGGTCAGCGGCGAAAGCATGAAAGACATTGGCATTCTGGATGGCGACCTGCTTGCGGTTCACAAAACCGAAACTGTCCGCAATGGTGACATTGTCGTGGCGCGCATCGAAGACGAGGTGACCGTCAAACGCTACCAGCGTAAACGCAGCTCCCACCTGGTGGAATTGCTGCCCGAAAATGAAGACTTCCAAGTTATTGAAGTCGATTTACGAGATGAGAATTTTGCCATTGAAGGCCTAAGCGTGGGTGTTTTACGCAGAAATTGAGCCTTCGTCGATCGCAACTTGAAGGGATATCAACCCGATAAAATCCGAGGAGTGCACGATGTATCGTTACATGACCACAGCCGAAACAGCCCACAACCACAGCGGTAGCCCCTACCCTGTGCCCTCACCGGCTTACAACAAGCACCCCACGGATTTTAGCGCGGCGTTCAAGGCATCCGTATCTGGCCAGCAGCAGCGAACTCCTGCCCCTGCAGAGGCACGATCTTCCTCTATGACCGAGCTGGTCTTAACCAAACACAGCCCCGATGCCGAGCGCTTACTATTGCCCATGCTGGCACACTTGAGCCGCGATACCCAACGCTGGGTAACCTGGATTTATGACACGCCGGTTGACCGTAAGCTGCTGAACACCTATGGCGTTGATACCGGTAAAATTCGCTTTATTCACACTGACAGCGATGAATGCACTCGCTGGCTTCTGTGGGAAGCATTAAGCACTGGCACCAGCCACACGGTCATCGCCACACTGAATGAATTAAACGAAGAGCACCTGATACTGCTGGAAAAAGCCGCGAACGAAGGGAGTAGTCACGGCCTGCTGATTCGATACCGCTGAAGCCCCTGAGACAATCTTAACCCTGAGGCATACTTCTCGCGGCCCGATATAAAACGCATACTGCAAGAAATAATTATCAGAATCACATGATACAACCCAGCGACCTGAAAGACCGGGTCTAGAATTTAAGGCTTAGAATTTAAGGCCTAGAGTTTAAGACTTAGAATTTAAGGTCTAGAGTTTAAGGCTTAGAGTTTAAGCCCACTAATATAAAGCCTAGTGGAGAGTACGCTGCTCCGACTCCAATTCAAACTCTGTGGAAGCTGATTCTTCAGCCAGATCCCCTACCGCCTCAAGCCCGGCCTCAATCATGGCTTTGACCACCTCGAAACGGGCATCCTTAAGAAATCCCTCAGCCTCTTTGGAGAACTTAATCATCACCAGCGGCTCGCTGTCGTCTTCACCTGCGCGACGCAGCCCAACGCATCCGTCGGTCAGCTCAACAATTTCGTACAGGGAGGATGACATAGTGACTCCAAAGTTTGGTGGTTTCACACGCAACACGGGCTAGGCTGTGTCAACTCTGGCACAAGAGCAAAAAACGTGTAGATTACGGTGCCTATTCTACACGTTCATAGCCGATTATTCCACTGAGGAACGGACGCAGGAGGAACTAGAACTCTTGATAGACTTGGCGATGACGCTCAACCAGGTCTTCGAACTCGGTAAACCAGCGATGCAGATCCCGTAATTCAAGGCCTTCAGGTTCGCGATTTGTCAGCGGCCCGGAGTCCACGGCAATCAACCCACTGGCCTGGCTGGAGACAACCGAAGCCGGCGTATCGATTGGCGGCAGGGGGTTGAGCAGCTTCCGCTCAGCAGCAAAGATCTCTGACAGCCAAATCTGTGACTGCAATTCCGAAACGCTCTCATGGATACTCTCACCCGCGGGCAGAGCCTGCAGCAACTCCGGGACACTGAATATCGCATCCACTTGCTTCAACGCCAGACGATTGGCAATCTCACGAAGATATAAGCGACAAGCTACCGCCAAATGTATCAGAGCTCCCTGAAGCAAGGCTTCTCGCTCTTGCCGGGCAACCTCTGAATGCTGCTCCACCCACCGCAGCATCATGCGACAGTGGGCGCGCTTTTGTTGCACACGTGCTTGATAGGGGTTGGTCATTTATCAGTAACAACCGCTTTTTTGGCAGGCGCTTTCTTTTTAGCCGTGGCTTTTTTCTTCGCCGGCGCTTTTTTCTTGACCGGTACCTTGCCGGATTTGGCCTGAATAACCCAGCCGCCATTTTCATAGAAGGCTTTCCAGCCTGTCGCCTTACCCTCTATTTCGGATTGCACATACTGCTCTTTGGTTTTCCGACTGAAGCGGACCAGGGTTGGGTTGCCCTCATCATCTTCGGTAGGGGCCGAAAACAAAAAGCTGTACTTGGGATCAATCTCGGCCTTATGGGGCAACAGTTCCGAAACCAACGGCGCGCGTGTCTCGCGATTTTTCGGGAACTGGCTGGCGGCCAGGAACAATCCCGATGCCCCGTCTCTCAGAATGTAGTGGTCATCAACCTTTTCACAGGCCAACTCCGGCATCGGCACCGGATCCATTTTGGGAGGCGCGGGCTCACCGTTTTTCAGCAATTTGCGAGTATTTTTACAATCCTCTCCGGTACACCCAAAATATTTGCCAAAGCGACCGGTTTTCAATTGCATATCCTTGCCGCACTTATCGCACTCGATAACCGGGCCGTCATAGCCTTTCAGTTTGAAGCTGCCCTGCTCTACCTCGAAACCGGAACAATCGGGGTTATTGCCACAGATATGGAGTTTACGAGCCTCATCCAAGAGATAGCTGTCCATCGCCGTATTACACAGCTGGCAGCGGCGCTTGCTGCGCAATTGTTTGGATTCAGCCTCTTCATCCTCATCCACATTGACGGCCTCGTCACCAGAGACCAGGTTCATGGTGGTTTTGCAGCGCTCTTTCGGTGGTAGCGCATAGCCTGAACAACCCAGAAAAACTCCGGTAGTACCAGTGCGAATTTGCATGGGCCGACCACAAGTTGGACACAAGATATCCGTCTCGGTGGGCTCGTTGGGGCGCATACCGCCGTCATCGTTCTGGGCATTCAACAAAGTTGAAGAAAAATTCTGATAGAATTTATCCAGCAACGCATGCCATTCCACGTTACCATCAGCCACTTCATCCAGCGACTCTTCCATGTTTGCCGTAAAACTGTAGTTCATCAGATCGGCAAAACTTTCTGTCAGCCGCTCAGTCACAATATCGCCCATTTTATCGGCATAGAAACGGCGCTTATCAATATGCACATAGCCCCGATCCTGAATGGTGGAGATGATGGAAGCATAGGTTGAGGGACGACCAATGCCCCGCTTCTCCAATTCTTTGACCAAACTGGCTTCAGTGAATCGCGCAGGGGGTTTGGTGAAATGCTGATTGGGTTCCAGATCCTTTAAAGTCAGGCTATCGCCGACCGCCAGCTCAGGCAAAACCACATCTTCATCTTTTTTACCCGCTGTTGGCTGTACTTTCAGGTATCCGTCAAAGCGAATCACCCGCCCACGGGTTTTCAGTTCGTAATCCCCGGCCACCACGGTCAACGAGGTGCTGGTGAACTGAGCCGGTGTCATCTGGCAGGCAACAAATTGCTGCCAAATTAATGTGTACAAGCGCTCGGCATCGCGCTCCATACCGGCTAGCTGAGTTGGCCGAGTCGTCACTGAAGACGGACGAATGGCCTCATGAGCTTCCTGAGCGCCCTCTTTGCTGCTGTAGCTGTTGGGCGTTTCCGGCAAGTAAGGCTTGCCAAACTGTTCGACGATAAATTCCCGACAGGCCGCCACGGCTTCCTGACTTAAATTGGTGGAATCTGTCCGCATGTAAGTGATGTAGCCGGCCTCATACAAACGTTGAGCCAGCATCATGGTCTTCTTCACGCTGAAGCCAAGCCGGGTACTCGCGGCCTGCTGCAAGGTAGAGGTTATGTAAGGCGCAGTGGGTTTAGAACTGGTGGGTTTGTCTTCCCGCTGGCTGATACTGAAAGCGGCGTGTTGCAATGCATTTACCGCGGCCATTGCCTGTGATTCATTCAGAGGTTTAAACGCCTCACCCTGACAGCGTTTAACTTCGAAACGGACTTGTTCACCGGCGTGGGTATTCAAGTTGGCAAACACATCCCAGTATTCTTCAGGGATAAATGCCCGGATTTCGCGCTCACGCTCCACCACCAAGCGTACGGCCACAGACTGCACACGACCTGCGGACAGACCGCGGGCAATTTTTTCCCACAGCAAGGGTGAGACCATGTACCCCACCACTCGATCAAGAAAGCGTCGAGCCTGCTGGGCGTTTACACGGTTTTGATCAATCGGGCCAGGCTGTTTAAAGGCTTCCTGAATCGCACTTTTGGTAATTTCATTAAAAACCACACGCCGATAGCGAGACGTATCACCACCGATCGCCTGTTGCAGATGCCAGGCAATCGCCTCTCCCTCTCGGTCCAAATCCGTCGCGAGATAAATGGTGTCGGCTTTTTCCGCCAGTTTACGCAGTTCATCAACCACCTTTTCTTTGCCTGGCAGGATTTCGTAATGGGCCTCCCAGCCATTTTCCGGGTCGATCCCCATTCTCTTGATCAGCTGCTCTTTGGCTTTTTTACGTTTGTGGGTGACCTTCTCTTCCGGAGACATCTTGCGAGTGATTGCCGCCTGACGGGCACGCTCTTTGGGGTCTACCGATGCTTTCCCGCCGCCACTGGTGGGCAAATCACGGATATGGCCAACGCTCGACTTCACAATAAAGTCACTGCCGAGGTATTTGTTGATCGTCTTCGCCTTTGCAGGTGATTCAACAATGACTAAAGATTTACCCATATCTTCCTTCTATATATTCATTTGCCGCGGTCTGTCAGTCACATCGTCAATGTGACCCAATAACCTTTAACCAGTTCCAGCTACTTCCAGTTCCAGCGCCGTCGAAGATGCGCATGTATAAAGGCTCGTTAGCCCAGGGTCAAGCTATCTAGTGGATTTAAGTGCAAAATGTCCAAAAACGCCAAAAAAACGATGACAGGATTCATTACACCTTTCTACAGATAGCACAGATTCAGGGGAGTTGAAAACCCCGCAATCTTTACCTGTTTTCAATATTGCCCGTGCAACCGTTCGTCGATTAACGAACTTGGGGACTCAAGCTTCCTAAAAAATAGCCGTTATCAGGACAGGTTTATAAAATTTACAGGCTTCTAAAAAAACAATGCTGATATGTCCACGCCCATCAGTCTGATTATTTTTTGCGCACTCGCTGCCCTGTCGTTGACGGCCGTCAATTTTGTCAATCAAAGGGAGAAAAGACGCCAGTTGCAACAACGTCGCCTGCGCCAGATTCGACTTCGCATTCAGGAGCAGGAAGAACTGGTGCTGGCGTTAGAACAACTGGTGGAAAACCGCACCATCCCCAAGTTATTGAACGAAGACATCCTGGAATCACTAACACACCTCAGGCAAACCCACCCAGAGGCACACTACCTTGATGCCAATTTGCAAACCGCGCTGGTGCGCAACGACTTACTGCTTGATGACGGTGAGTTGACCAATCTGGATCGCTTGAAAGAGAGTGATATGCAAATTGCGAAAAGCAAACGCATGTTGCAAGAAGCCGCAACAATTTTACGCCGACAACAAGCACAGGGGAAAATCAGCCTGGAAGAGCTCAATGAGCTAGTCAAAAGTTTGAACTGGTCCCAGCTGATGGTAGAGGTCATCTCCCACATTGGCCAGGGACACAAAGCAATACGACGCTTCGACAGTTTATCGGCTTACGCCTTCTACCGAAAAGCACAACAGCTGCTGATGAACTCCACCAACCCCGACAAGCGCCGCCATCAATTTATCAAAGAAGTCTCTGAAATTCTGAACAATAAACGCCGCAATATTTCCCTGGATTTGATGCCAGAAAGTCAATTCAACCCATCCTCCAACAACATTCAGGACAACCTGGCCAAACTCAGTGATGAGGATCCGCGGCTTGCCGAACAGCACACCCAAAAACAGGAGAAGGAAGGCCTCGAACAGACGGCTGCTTATTGACCAAAGTAGTGTCAGGAATGCCGTTTTATGGTCGCAGAGGCCTGCTCCAGCCATTGCGCAATGTCGTCAACCAGGCCTTCTCCACCCAGCTCAGACCAGTAACAGCACAACCCCTGGGGACCACTGCTGAGGGCGACAACTCGCTGGGGCAGCTGATCCAGCAACGGCCAGAAACTCGACCAATACTGTTGTTCAGAGTAATGTTCTGGTGCTTTCGCCCAATCCCAGTAACCACTGGCATGCAACTCGTGAGTGTAGGGTTTTTTCACCAGACTCCAAACATTTCGCACATCCTTTTGTTCATTCCAGGGCAAACAGTACATGGGCATCATATTCGGGTCGTCCACATTGGCGCCCTCAGGTGGACGCTGCAGGTGAACCCTCAGACCACGACTCTGGGCCAACTGTCTCAGTTTGGCCTGACGCCTTTGGCTGGCGGAAGGCTGCATCAGCAAAATTGGCCCGAGTAACAGTGCCACTGCTGCCAGGCAAATAATGATGGGTAACCACATAAATTCACAATCTCCGGTCATTTTGATGCACATCAATCGCCAGGACAGGTATTCCGGGCAGACTGGGCAGAGTGACTCAGAAGGGCTAGTATTGGTTTAGTCTGTTGATCAATAAACACCCTGCTGTCATTGTTGCACCTGAAGCGGCCCATACCACACTCTGTCGCCGCGCCAATGTTACAGCAATGTCTTAGGAAAGGTTGTATTTACCAACAAAACGTATCTACCAACGTATCTACCAACAATAAGGAGATTCCCATGACCAGCTATTCTCATATACTGGTGGGCCTGGACCTGAGCGATGAATCAAAACAGGTTATGGAAAAAGCTGCGGCCCTGGCAAAAATGACACAAGCCAAGCTGTCGATGGTGCACGTCGTAGAGCCTTTGACCTTTGCCTACGGCGGTGACATTCCCGTAGACCTGACGGAAATTCAGGAGCAACTGCATAAACAAGCCACCGAACAACTCAAGGCCCTGGCCGACCCCTACCAAGTGGCTGAAGCCGATCGGCATATTCTGGTCGGACAGCCAGTGGCGGAAATTCACGACCTGGCCGAAGACCTGAAAATCGACCTGATCGTCGTCGGCAGCCATGGCCGCAAAGGCCTTGCTTTGTTGCTTGGCTCCACTGCCAACGGCGTTCTTCATGGAGCCAAACGGGACGTACTGGCTGTGCGGGTACTGGATTAACGTGCCCTTTTAACCCATCGCTTCAAGCTCATCCCAGCGGGCATAGCAAGCCTCTAATTGACTTTGCAGCTCGCCCAGCTGGGCCATGACCTTCTCAACCTGCTGATGGTCCTGCTGATAAAATCCTGGCTCAGACATCGCGGCTTCCAGGCTGGACAGCTCTTCCTCAAGCCTTTCAATTTCTGCCGGCAACCGGTCCAGTTCACGCTGCAATTTATAGCTCAGCTTGGCCTTTTTCGCCGTGGCCGGCTCGGACTGCTCAGCTGTGGGCAATGACGACGCTTTCGAGCTGGATTCCCCACCGCCAGCAGGCTGCCGATGCCAGCGCCCTCCCTGCCGCAACCAGTCTTCGTAGCCGCCCACGTATTCGCGCACGTCACCCTGCCCCTCGAAGGCAATGGTGCTGGTCACCACATTGTCGAGAAAGGCCCGATCGTGGCTGACCAGCAGAATTGTACCCTCATATTGCCCCAGAATTTCTTCCAGTAATTCCAGGGTTTCTACGTCCAGATCATTGGTCGGCTCGTCCAGCACCAGTAAATTACTGGGCTTGCTGAACAGTTTGGCCAGCAGTACCCGGTTGCGTTCGCCACCCGATAAGGCTTTCAGTGGCGTGCGGGCTCGGTCACCGGTAAACAGGAAATCACTCAGGTAACTGATGATATGGCGACTGCGATTACCGATGGTGATGCTGTCACGGCCCTCTGACACATTGTCGACGGCATTTTTTTCCAGATCCAGCTGGTTACGCAGCTGGTCAAAATAGGCCACTTCGAGATTGGTTCCGCACTGAACCCGCCCCTCTACCGGGGTCAGCTGGCCCAAAATCAATTTTAATAAGGTGCTTTTGCCGGCACCATTGGGACCGATCAGACCAATCCGGTCACCGCGAATAACGGTTGAAGTAAAGTGACGCAAAATCCAGGGGCTGCCCTGATCGGGCTGGGATGTATAACAGTGGCCCACATCTTCAAGCTGAGCCACCAGCTTACCTGACAAGCCTCCCGCATTGACTTCAATCCGGGCCGTACCCTGCTGCTCTCGGCGTTCGGAACGCTCCTCCCGCATGGCTTTCAGGGCTCGCACCCGCCCTTCGTTGCGAGTACGCCTGGCCTTAATTCCCTGGCGAATCCAAACCTCTTCCTCTGCCAATCGCTTGTCAAAGAGTGCATTGTGACGCTCTTCTTCTGCCAGTTGTTGCTCACGGTATTCCAGGAAACTGCGGTAATCACCGTTCCAGCAACGGATTTGACCGCGATCGAGTTCGACGATGTGGGTGGCCAGGTTTTGCAACAAACTGCGGTCGTGGGTAATAAACACAACAGCGCCGCGGAAATCCAACACCTGTTTTTCCAGCCACTCGATCGCCAGCACATCCAAATGGTTGGTGGGCTCGTCCAGTAACAGCAGGTCCGGCTCCAGCACCAGCGCCTTTGCCAGGGCCACCCGGCGGCGCCAGCCGCCCGACAATTCAGCCATGGTTTTATCCATCGGCAGCTCCAATCGGGTGATAACCGTCTCTACCCGTTGCTGCAAACTCCAACCATCCTGACTGTCAATGGCCTGCTGTACGTTTGCTAGAGCCTGCAGGCCTTTTTCATCATGGGCCTGTTCCAGCAAGTGGTGATAACGGGCCAGTAATTCACCAATTTCATTGAGGCCACTGGCCACCACATCGTAGACGCTGAGAGAATCCGCCTCGGGCAAATCCTGCTCCAAACGGGCCACTTTGAGGGTCGGCTGCCGCCAGACACTGCCATCGTCCAATTGGACATGGCCAGACAACACTTTAAGCAAACTGGACTTGCCGGCGCCATTACGACCGATCAGGCACACTCGCTGGCCCTTTTCGATAACCAGATCCACCTGGTCAAGCAGGACTTGCGTGCCATAATTCAAACAGGCTTTTTTTAATTCAACCAGAGACATACCAATAACCTAATACCAAATAAGTGCTGCCAAAAACCGGGCACATATGGTACCTGTAATACCCAACACTGCCCATGCTTTGACATCAACAAAAGTCACAGCCATGCTCAGTGTTGACTTTTCTCAGCAGTGACTTGCTAAGCAGTGAATATTGGCCAGATAAAATTCATAGAATAAAAAGTGGCGCATCAATGCTTAATCGGACTCAAAATTCCGCCCCAATAGATGAAATGGTGGTTAAAAATCCCCCACTAAGACGTTATCATGCTCACCTAGGCCAGAGTCAGAGAGCCAATATGATAAATCACCGCCATTTCTTCACCGCCAAACGGCAAAACAACAAGAGCCTATGGATGGCCGTGCTGCTGTGTCTGCTCCCTCTCAGCGGGACCCAGGCCAGTGACGCCCTAACCCGCAGCACCGTGACCACTCTCACCTCGGCGGCCTCCTTTCCCCAGGCAAACCTGCAGGAACAGAGACAGCACTATCTGGCCGCTCGCGAGGCGCTACGGCAGGGCCAATTATCGCGTTTTAAACAAATTCGCCAGCGTCTGCATGGCTACCCGCTCACACCTTACCTTGACTACTATGAGCTCAGCCGTCGGCTGCGCCGTCTCCCCTTTGAAGAGGTAAGTCAGTTTTTAGAGGACAACAGCGATACTCAGCTGGGTGAGCGCTTAAGACGCCGCTGGTTAAGCACCCTGGCTGACAAAGGTCGTTGGCAGGATTTTATGGGCTTTTACGATGCCGACGCAGTGACATATACGGCCCTGACCTGCCAGGCCCTCGAAGCACGCCATCGAACCGGGGACTCCACCGCGCTCAGTCATGTCACTGAACTTTGGAATGTGGGTAATTCGCAACCGGATGAGTGCGACCCGCTCTTCGGGCTGTGGATGCAGGCCGGAGGCCTGACACAGGAAGTCGCCTGGCAGCGGTTCAACAAAGCCATAGAAGCCGACAACCCTTCCCTGGCCCGCTACATCGGCAAAAAACTGACCTCGCCCTACAAGTCGCTGGCCGACCTGACTCTGGAAGTCTATAGCAACCCGCACCGTATCGGTCAGCAACAGCGTTTTCGGGATCAGACTCCGGAAATGAAACACATCATTCTGCTGGGCTTGAAACGCTATGCCCGCAGCAACCCGCTGCGCGCCCTGGAAGAGTGGAATCGCTACGACGCCCAGCAGCTGTTCGACGACGATCAGCGTCTGCAAATCCAGCAACAACTGGCCATTCGCCTGGTGTACAAGGACCTGCCCGAGAAGGCGGAAGAATTACTCAGTTCAGCACCGCGCTTTAATGACAGCTATGTCACCGAACTGATGATCCGGGAGGCACTGAAACAACAGGACTGGGTCAAGGTGAGTCACTTTATCAGCCGACTGCCCGCCGATACGCAACAGGAAGAGCGCTGGCTCTACTGGCATGCTCGCGCCCTGGAAGAACAGGAAGCTAAGCAACAGCCGAAAGAAAAAGACCTTGCCGAAGGCGAAATTCGCTCACGGGATCTCTACACCCAGCTGGCCATGCAGAGAAGCTTTTACGCTTTTTTGGCGGCAGATCGCCTCGGTCGTCAATACCAACTGGTAGATTCACCTGCCAGCCCGCCAAAAGACGTTTTGCTCTCCATCGCCAACAACCCCGCCAGCGTGCGGGCGCGGGAACTGCTCGCTGTTAAAGACAACCTCAATGCCACCCGCGAGTGGCTGCATTTGAGCAAGCGCTTTCAAAGCGAGGATGAGCATATCGCAGCGGCCAAGCTGGCCAATCAGTGGGGCTGGCACCAAAAAGGGATCATTTCCATGGCCTCCGCCAAATACTGGGATGATTTGCGAGTGCGCTTCCCACTGGCGTACAACAAACAGTTTTTACAGGCCGCCCAAAAAAATCAGGTATCACCTTTGCTATTGTTTGCGATTGCCCGTCAGGAAAGTGCCTTTTCAGCCAGCGCCCATTCACCCGCCGGCGCCAGGGGCTTAATGCAATTGATGCCTGGCACGGCAAAACAGACTGCTCGTAAAGCCGGGGTTCGCTACCAACTCAGCGATCTCTACCAACCAGAGAAAAACATTCATCTGGGCAGTGCCTACATCACGGAATTGTTAGATGAGTTCAACGGTAACCGCATACTGGCGACCGCGGCCTACAACGCCGGCCCCCACCGGGTTAAGCGCTGGCTGTCGGAAACCAGGCAACAATTACCGGCGGACATCTGGATCGAGGTTATCCCCTTCAAGGAAACACGCAAATACGTGCAAAACGTTCTCGCCTATCAGGTTATTTACGGATACCGTACCGGTACCACACCGGCTATGTTATCGCCCGATGAGTTGCAAGAAACACTGTAATGTCATTTACAACCGGTCCGGCCGGCACTCAGACCAGGGTGCCGGCTTCAATACGTTGACGCAAATGGGCCTGAACTTTTAACGCCAGCTCATCCGGTTGAAACTTGGACAGAAAATCATCACATCCCACCTTCTCTACCAGAGCCCGATTAAACTGGCCAGAAAGGGAGGTGTGTAAGATGACGTGCAACTTTCGCAAGGCAGGGTCCTGCCTTACTTCATGGGTCAGACGATAACCGTCCATTTCCGGCATTTCAGCATCCGTCACCAGCATCAGGTACTCTTGCAAAATATCCACCCCTGCCGATACCTGCTGCTTTAAAAGGCGCAAAGCACTAAGGCCGTCAGGACAATACACGGTTTGTATACCCAGGTTTTCCAGGGTTGAACTGGCCTGGCGATAAGCTGTTTGTGAATCGTCTGCCATCAGCACCTTTAACCCGCGTGTACGGGCAAACTCTGCCAGCTCGCAATCCAGAATTTCATCGGACACCGAGGTTTCGTAAGGCACAATATCTGCCAACACCCGCTCGACATCCAAAATTTCGATAATTTCCTCTTCTAGGCGAGTAATGGCTGTCAGAAAATGGCTGCGCCCCGCCCCCTTGGGTGGCGGCAACACCAACTCCCAATTGAGATTAACAATGCGATCCACCGGCCCCACCAGAAATGCCTGGACGCTGCGATTGTATTCTGTGACGATCAGGTTGCAGTTTTGCAGGTCCTTCAGCGGACGTCCGCCAATAGCGGAGCTGAGATCGATGACGGAGATGGTCTGGTTACGCAGATGGGTAACGCCGACAACATGCGGGGCACTGTGCGGCAGAACCGTTAGCTTGGGCAGCGTCACTACCTCCTGAATCTTGAACACATTGAGCGCAAACAGCTGCCGCCCCGCGAGTCTGAACGTCAGCAGCTCAAGGCGATTTTCGCCCACTAGCTGTGTTCTTTGGTCCACAGTTTCCAGCAGTTTGGACATAGAGAGTTACCCTGCAGCGAATAGGAAGTCTTGTGAAGTCTATCGGCGGGGTCAGTGCGAACTTTAAGGGACGAGACAGAGCTAGCCCGGCAACGACGGCGGTGCAGAAACTGATTGCAGATATTCCTCCAGCGCTTGCTGATCAAACGGCCAGCCCAGCTCTGTGGTGCCGTGCTCGATTCGCATAACTGGAATGCGCAGGGCGTATTCTTCCAAGAGGAAGTTATCATCCGCAATTTCAATTTCTTGCAAACGATAACCGTGGTACTGGAGAAGCGGCCAGGCAAGGGCTTTGGCTTTTTCACACAGGTGGCAACCCAGGGTGGTATAGAGAAACAGGGTTTTCATACAAATCCTACAGCACATCGTCTAGCGTTGGGGAGAGCTCCCGCAACCAAGCTTAGCAAATCCCGGCCGCCCCGGCGAGCAGGCCATCCCTGCTCATCCCTGCCACCTGTTCCCTGCCAAAGCACAGCCCCGCTAAACTCGCCGTGAAATTTCCAAACGGGGTTCCGCATCCGCAACCTGCCCGTAAAACTGGCCCACGTGCAGAGGATCGGATAACTTGTTCGCAGGGGAGTTACCCGTGTCAGCTTGATCTTGCGCTACATCTTCGAGGTATTGCAACAGAGATTCCAGTCCGGTTTGCGACATAACCTGCCTCGCAACCTGAGCCTTGAGAGTACTGACATCTACACTTGCCGACGCACCTGCAGCGGTCTCCCCCGCTGCCAACCCGTCAGGCCCGGACGACTTGGTAGCGGATCCGTCTATTTTCATAGCCTGCTGCAGCTCGGTCACACCCTGCAGCACTTGATCCAGGGTCTGTTGCAGCTCATCGCTAAAGGCATCCGTCATCAAGCCCATGGCCGACAGCTCTTCGCTGGCCTGGCTGAAGCCCTGATAAATGCCTTCGACACCGGCTTGAAGACGCGCCTGCAGCTGCTCAACAGAGGCGTCCTGAGCTTGATCACGCTGCAACTGATCTTCCAGAAAACCCAAAATCACTGCAGCCGAGTCAGCTACCCTTTGCTCGATGGCAGAGCCTTCACCGGCATGGGGCCGAGTCGCATCGCTCGAACCTGTTTCAGATACAGGCTCAGCATCAGGGCTGGCAGCCAGCTGCAGATAGCGCTCGGACGGAGTAAAAAAGGCGGAGGGTTGAGCCGACGTGGACTTTAGAGACATGTCGGCCTTGAGTGGTTGATCAACCGCCTGAGAATCGCTGAGGCGTGAGTCCAATGGCTTGTGGGCTGCCGTTGTGGGCAAAGCCATCGATGAAGAAATTACCTCGGCCAAAGTGTTTACCTCTGAAAATCAATCGTTCGTCCCTGCTATCGACTCGAAGAGGTAAAACTGTAGAAAAAATCGGGGATTCTATGCCCTGTTAAAATCCGGCATTCTGCCAGAGCAAGTAGCCGCCCATGGCGATGACCACCAGTAATCCGGCGCCCAAAACCAACGTCCGCCCGGCAGCATTACTCGGCGCCACTGTCTCCACCGCTGTACTGGCGGCGGCCACCTGGGGCTTGGGCTCAGGGCGTGAACGCTGGGGCTTGACCGGCACGCTGCCACTGCGCGCCGGCTTCGGATGTGCTGCAGCGGCTGACGGCGCAGCGGTCCGCTTGGTCACGGTGCGGACGGTCGTTTTATCCAGGTCCTCAGTTGGACCAATCACGCCAAAACTCAAGGTATCAAAGCGCAGGTCATCGCCACGCTTGACCCGAACCTCTGCTTCGACCCGCTTGCCATTGACAAACGTGCCATTGGCCGAGCCCAGATCCCGCACAAACAACAGCCCTTCCCTGACCGACAACTCGGCGTGACGGCGTGACAAATGCGCCGCCGCCAGAGTGACATCACACTCGTTCGAGCGGCCCACCAGGGTTTGGGATTTGACGGTAAAAATGCGATTGGCCAAGGCAGAATGATTCGCCTTCAGGGCCCAACCGGTACTCTCGTCCTGGCGCGGGAGGGTTGGTGAAGACCGGGTTTCCTGCTTCGGGTCAATGACCTGGAACTCCGTGTCCGCCAGACGAATCGTATACTGGGGTTTAAGGGGGATTAACTTGCCTTTTGGCACTCGTTTCCCATTGATAAAGGTCGAGTCAGTGTCTATCAATAGGAGAAAATGCAGTTGTTCATGATTTACGCGTATTTCCGCGTGCCTGGCTTGGATATCCGCATGATCCAACACCAGGTCACAACCCGAATCACGACCAATCGTGACTTTAGGTTCCACCAGCCACACCGCATTATTTGCGCTATTTTTAGAGCGGAGTTTGAGCATAGGCGTATCGTCCCCAAGTAACCAAAAACCCAAATAACCACTGATAATGCATAAAAGCCTTTATTCGATCAATAGGTTAGGTGAAATATTTCACTTTCTTCCCAAGCATTAACCAGTAATATACGATGTTGCACAGGAAATAACGGACTGGATGTTTATGCCACCACTTCAATCCCACTCAGTCACCGACAAAGGACACTGCCGGGACAACAACGAGGACTGCTTTTTGAGCAAGCCTGAGTTGGGGTTGTGGGCTGTGGCCGACGGCATGGGCGGTCATGAAGCCGGCGAAGTCGCCAGCGCGATTGTCAAACGCACCCTGGATGAAGCCAGTGGTCGTGGCCGTACGCTCGAAGACGCGATTCTCTCCTCCCACAAGGCCGTGCTCAATGCCGCCAAACACGGTGAAGGGGCTTCCGGTATGGGCTCTACCGTTGTGGCCCTGAACAGCAAAGATGACGACTACCAGGTATCCTGGGTTGGTGATAGTCGAGCTTATCTGTGGTCGGTGGAACGGGACGGGGGTCGACTGGAACAGCTAACCGTTGATCACTCCTATGTGCAGATGCTGCTCTCTTCGGGAGCCATCAGCGCCGACGAGGTGGAGCACCACCCGGACAAGAACATCATTACCCAGTGTATTGGTTCGCGGGAAACACCGCAGATCAAAGTGGATACCGTTCGCGGCCAATGGCAAAAACAGCAGTGGATCATACTCTGCAGCGACGGCTTGACCGATGAAGTGGACAATACCACCATCGCCCAGATTCTTTGCGATGCCCGCACGCCCAAAGAAGCCTCCCAGGCCCTGTTAAATAAAGCGCTGGAGAATGGCGGACACGACAACATCACCATTCAGGTGATCGAATCCCCCCTGTTTACCCGAAATTTACTGTTCAGATTGCGGGAATGGTTGCCGCGAGTCACCGGTAATGACTGGCTGGATTTCAGCCTTTATGGCCTGGCACTGTTTAGTGCCCTGCTGATTAGTTACTGGACTTTCCGATAGATCTGGATCAAGGTCATACGCCAAGACACATGCAAATACCCGGCTATCGAATTATTCGCAAAATCAACCAGGGAGGAATGTCCACTGTCTACCTGGCTATTCAGCTGAGCGTTGGCCGTGAAGTGGCTCTCAAGGTCATGTCGCCTGTCCTCAATGCCGACCCGGTGTTCAGTGAGCGTTTTCAACGGGAAGCCAACATTGTCGGTCAGCTATCCCACCCGAATATTGTCTCAATTTACGATATTGGCCGCTTCAAGAACCTGAACTACATCGCCATGGACTATCTGTCGGGCGGTTCCGTGCACGACAAGATGGCCTCCGGCTTAAGCGCCAATGAAGCACTGAGAATCACCAGCGAAATAGCCACGGCTCTGGACCACGCCCACGAAAAAGGCTACATCCATCGCGACATCAAACCGGAAAACATCCTCTTCCGAGATGACGACACCTCGGTACTGACTGACTTTGGGGTTGCCAAAACCGTCAGCAGCGCCTCACGCATGACCAACGCTGGCACTGTCGTGGGGACCCCCCACTACATGAGTCCGGAACAGGCCCGCGGCAAACCCATCGATGGCCGCTCAGACCTTTACAGTCTTGGGGTAGTCTTTTATGAGATGCTGACAGGCACTGTCCCCTTTCAGGCCGATGAGGCGGTGGCCATTGCCATCAAGCACCTGACTGCTCCGATTCCCAAGCTTCCCCCCCAGTTCTCCCTGTTCCAGCCACTGCTGAACCGAATGCTGGCGAAAGAACCGGATGATCGTTACCAGCGCGGTCGCGAAGTGGTGGAAGCCATTCAGGCCCTTCAAGGTAACCGAAACAGTGCCAACCCGCGCTATTTAACCGAGACCGAGCCTACCGCGATCCAGGTTTTCTCCCTGTTTAAGGCCCTGATTCTCACCAGCTATGCCGCCATTTCCAGCCAGTTTCAAGCCCTCTTCGGCTGGATCTTTGGCTGGCGCTGGACCCCCAGACGGGGCATTTACCGGCACCCGAAAGTCACCATCACAGAGATCCGCACCACCGCGGCCACCTCCGAAGACGAACGGGCCACGATTGTGTCTACCCGTGTACAAAAGGCCGCCCACTACCAGTCAGTTCAAAGCCGACGCCTCAGCCAGGTGCTGCGCGGCCTTTCCCTGGCAACGTTACTGGGGCTTATCTGGGTCGCCACCAGCATGGCCATCACTCGTTTTGATGTTCCTTTCAAGCACAAGTTGCCGGTTCAAATCATCAACGCCAGTGAAGCCACAGACCAACTGGTTCAACATTATTTGCTGGATGATGATACAGAGACTGCAGAGGCGGCCGCGGATGACTCTCCCCAAGTGTCGATGAGTGACCCCCTGCCCGAACCAGAGACAGAGGTGGAGGAAACAATCACGGTAACCCCCAAACCGGCCCCGCCGCTGACAGAGCCCGAGCCGGAAGCCGAGGTGCTGGTTACCCCTCCCCCTCCCCGCTACCAGCTGACGGTGAATGCGGCACCGATGGACGCCCGGGTACGCATCCTGAATATCCGCGAGCGCTATTACCCGGGCATTCCACTGCTGCCCGGTCGCTATCATATTGAAATCACCAGCAAAGGTTACGACGCCCAAGAAGAGTGGGTAGAGCTGCTGGACGACAACCTGGATCTGACAGTATCCCTGCGTAAAACCCCTGTCCCCGGCGCGACCTTTCACAACGTACTGGCCAATGGTGAAAAAGGCCCGTCTATGGTGATCGTTCCCGCCGGCCGTTTTACGATGGGACATGCTGGCAATCCGGTAACGTCACCAACCCGCCAGGTCAGGTTTGAAAAGCCGTTTGCCATCAGTCAATACGAAATCACATTCGCTGACTATCAACTGTTTGCCAAGGCCACTAAGCGCCCAATGCCCAACGACAATCGCTGGGGCAAAGGCAGTCGCCCGGTGATCAATATCAGCTGGCAGGATGCCAGGGATTATGTCGACTGGCTGCGTAAAACCACTGACCGGAAATACCGCCTGCCAACCGAAGCGGAGTGGGAATACATTGCCCGTGCCGGTACCGAAGGTCCCTATTGGTGGAAAGGCAGCGCCAGGGGCAAGGCCAATTGCCGGCGCGGTTGCGACAGTGAATTCAGCAACTTCTTCCGCGCCAAGACCGCTCCTGTTGGCACCTACCCCGCCAATCCGTTTAACGTCTTTGATACCTCGGGCAATGTCGCCGAATGGGTCAATGACTGCTATCAGGAACACTATCTCGGTGCCCCCAAAGACGGCAGCCAGGTCGAAGTTGAAAACTGCAGCCTGCGCAGTGTCCGTGGCGGCTCAAACCGCAGCCCCGAAGAGGAAATCACCAATTACACCCGCGACAAGCGCGACCCGCTCATGGGCTATGAAGATGTGGGTTTTCGGGTAGTAGTAGAGTTGTATTAGAGAGGCTGGAGCAGCCGGGCAGGCCTAAGCCTGCGACGCCTTTAAGCGGCTGATTTGATCCCGCAGCCGGGCCGCCTCCTCGAACTCCAGATCCTTGGCGGCCTGGAACATTTTCTGTTCCAGCTCGGCCACATGCTGCCAGATATCGCCAGTCGCCAATTCGACTTCGTACTTGCCCTTTTTCTCCGCAACTTTTTTCGATTTGCCGCGAGCGCCAGGCACCGAAGACCCTTCCAGAATGTCTGTGACATTCTTGCGAATGCCCTGCGGCGTAATACCGTGTTTCTCATTGTGGGCCACCTGCTTGGCGCGGCGACGTTCCGTTTCATCAATGGAGCGACGCATGGAACCGGTGATTTTGTCCGCGTAGAGAATTGCCCGACCATTAACGTTGCGCGCTGCCCGGCCGATGGTCTGGATCAGGGAGCGATCTGACCGCAAAAAGCCTTCTTTATCCGCATCAAAAATCGCCACCAGCGAGACCTCGGGCATATCCAAACCCTCGCGCAACAGGTTGATGCCGACCAGTACATCGAACTCCCCCAAACGCAGATCGCGGATGATTTCCACCCGCTCCACCGTATCGATATCCGAGTGCAGATAGCGCACACGCACCCCGTGCTCCTGCAGGTAATCGGTCAGGTCTTCAGCCATGCGTTTGGTCAGCACGGTGATCAACACCCGCTCATCCTTCTCGACACAGCGATGAATCTCAGACAGGCAATCGTCCACCTGTGTCCCCGCCGGGCGCACCTCCACCTGTGGGTCCACCAGACCGGTAGGCCTTACTACCTGCTCCACCACCTGGCCGGCGTGTTCCTCTTCGTAGGGCCCAGGCGTGGCCGAGACAAAAATGGTTTGCGGAGCCAGCCGCTCCCACTCATCAAAGCGCATGGGACGATTATCCAGGGCTGATGGCAAGCGGAAACCGTATTCCACCAGCGTCTCCTTGCGCGAACGGTCGCCCCGGTACATACCACCAATCTGCGGCACCCCGACGTGGGACTCATCAATCACCAGCAGCGCATCGGCCGGCAGATAATCGAACAAGGTGGGCGGTGCCTCCCCTGGCTTGCGACCGGACAAATAGCGGGAATAGTTTTCAATGCCGGTGCAATACCCCAGCTCCTGCATCATTTCGATATCGTACTTGACTCGCTGCTCCAGTCGCTGAGCCTCCACCAGCTTGTCGTTGTCACGCAGTTGCTTCAAACGCTCCTGCAACTCGTCCTTGATCTGGTCAACCGCATCCAGAATCGTCTGCCGCGGGGTCACATAGTGAGACTTGGGGTAGACGGTAAAGCGGGAAACTTTCTGTTGCACTTCACCGGTGAGGGGATCGAACAGCGACAGCTGATCCACTTCATCGTCAAACAGCTCTACCCTCAACGCCTGGCTGTCGGAATCCGCCGGAAAAATATCAATGACATCACCCCGCACTCGATAAGTGGCCCGATGAAAATCCATATCGTTGCGGGTGTATTGCAACTCCGCCAGCCTGCGCAGAAGCTGGCGTTGGTCAATCTGGTCACCGCGCACCAGGTGCAACACCATCTTCAGGTAAGCATCGGGATCACCCAGACCGTAAATGGCCGACACGGTGGCCACCACAATGGCATCTTTGCGCTCCATCAGGGCCTTGGTGGCGGATAAGCGCATCTGCTCAATGTGCTCGTTCACCGACGCGTCTTTCTCAATAAAGGTATCCGACGACGGGACGTAGGCTTCAGGCTGGTAGTAGTCGTAGTAAGAGACGAAATATTCGACGGCGTTGTTGGGGAAAAACTCTTTGAATTCACCGTAAAGCTGTGCCGCCAAGGTTTTATTCGGCGCCATGATCATGGTCGGACGCTGCACCTGCTCGACCACATTGGCAATGGTGAACGTCTTGCCCGAGCCGGTAACCCCCAGCAGAGTCTGGTGGGCAAGTCCCGCCTCGATGCCCGTGACCAGCCCCTTGATGGCGCTTGGCTGATCACCGGAGGGCTTGAAGGGACTGCTGACTTGAAAGGGTTTGCTCATTGCCACTACCACTCATTTGCTAAGGCCTTAGTCGAGCCAAATATGGTCGCATTTTTGATTCTAAAGCGGCAAGCCTCAGTTTTTAATTAAATCGGAGACATTGATGGGGGCAGCGGTGGCTTCCACGGCACGCCGTAAACCCATCCCTGGGGGCTCTCCGACAGCATCCATGCTGTCGAAGGCCGTGGAAGCCACCCCCGCCCCCATCTCCACCAACGGAGTTCTAAAAAAATTACTCTTTCAATATTCCTGGCACAAAGGTTGAGGCAGTAATCCGGTACTTCTCGCCATGGCCTTCAGCGGCATGGATGCCGCTGTAGAGCCCCCAGGGATGGGTTTACGGCGTGCCATGGCGAGAAGTACCGGATTGCTGCTGGCACTGACGAGCGCCTACTTCAGCACCGGCGACTAATCACTTTCCCGAATCAACCAACACTGATGAATCTTGGCATTGCGCTTAAAATCCGGATCCAGTGTCTGCTGGGTAATATTTTCCACCTGATAACGCTCCGACAACTCGGGGGCCAACTTGAAGGTACGCAGGTTATTGGAAAATACCAGGCAACCACCCGGCGCCAGTAATTCCATGCAGCGCTGCACCATTGCGACATGATCCCGCTGTACATCCAGCACCCCTTCCATACGTTTGGAATTAGAGAAGCTGGGCGGATCCAGCATGATCAAGTCAAAACCCTGCCGGCAGTCTTTTAACCATTGCAGGCAATCGGCCTGCACCAGCTGGTGCTTGTCGGTAGACAGGTTATTTGCGGTAAAATTTTTCTCCGCCCATTTCAGGTAAGTGCGCGACATATCCACACTCACCGACGAGACAGCCCCACCCAGGGCGGCGTGTACAGTGGCAGTAGCGGTGTAGCAAAACAGATTCAAGAAGCGTTTGCCGCGAGCCATGGATGCGATCTTTTGCCGCACCGGACGGTGATCCAGAAACAGACCGGTGTCCAGGTATTCCCACAGATTCACCATCAGGGTCGCAGGCCCTTCTTGCACAGGAATCAACGGGTAACGCTGTTCCGTTTGGCGCTCATACTGTTCACGCCCGCGGTTGCGACGGCGCTGCTTGAAACTGATATGATCCGGCGCAATGTCCAGCGCCACCGGCACGGCGGACTGAATTTCCGCAAATCGCGCCGCCGCCTTGTCTTCATCAATGCTCTTCGGTGCAGCGTACTCCTGCACGTGCACATAGTCGCCGTAGACATCTATGGCTGCTGCGTATTCCGGCATATCGGCATCGTAAAGACGGTAGCAGTGTATGTCGTTGTTTTTAACCCACTTGGCCAGCTGCTTGCGGTTTTTCTGCAGTCGATTGACGAGCATTTTTGCCCCTTCAGACAGTGAATCCGGCGAGACCCTGGCAGCCGCCTGCAAATCTATGGGGGGCGCATCCACATAGTTTTCCGGCTGAATATCGATCAGCAGCAACTCACTGGGCAGTGCCCCGTTGAACAATTTGTAGCGTTTATGGGCACGAAGGCCCATGCACTTGCCCAGGTTCGGGTTGCCGGTAAAAACCCCCAATTTCCAACCCGCAAAATGCTCCCGGCACTTATCTCCCAGTGTTCTGTAGAGGCTTTTCAGGGCTTCTTGTTCCCCCAGCCGTTCACCGTAGGGTGGATTGGAGAGAATCAGTCCTGTTTCGAGACTGGTGTGCGTCGGCTTCACCAGTTCTGCCAACGACTTATGTACGACCCGGACATACTCTTCGAGCCCTGCACGGCGGATATTGGACTCGGCGGCGAGCAAGACCTTGCGATCGGCATCGTAGCCACGAATCTCCCCCACACCGCGCTGGCGCCCTTCCCTTAACCGCTGCAACGCCTCCTGTCTCAATTCCAGCCAAATGTCATTCTGGTGGTTCAACCAGCGCTCAAAGCCGAAACAGGGGCGATCCAGGCCCGGCGCATAATCGAGCGCCATCATCGCTGCTTCAATCAAGATGGTGCCCGAACCACACATCGGGTCGATCAGTGCGCCGCCCCCGGCAGCAATCTCCGGCCAACCGGAGCGCAATAACAGCGCCGCTGCCAGGTTCTCTTTTAACGGCGCCGCTCCCTGCTGGGTCCGGTAACCGCGCCTGTGCAAACTGTCACCACACAAATCCAGGCTGAGCGTGACATGGCCCCGACTGAGTCGCGCATTGATGCGCAGATCCGGGTCTTTTTTTGCCACCGTCGGTCGTACGCCGCAAGTCTCGCGGAAATAATCCACCAGTGCGTCCTTCACTCGCACCGCCCCAAACTGAGTGTTGCGAATGGCGCCACTGGTTCCGCTGAAATCCACCAGCAGTGTCCCTGATGGACTCATGTGCTGCTGCCAGTCGAGTGCCTTTACCGCATCATAGAGGTCGTCTGCAGTGTTGATTTCAAATCGTCCCAACGGCAGAAAAACCTTGTTGGCGATGCGACTCCAGAGGCAGACTCGGTAAGCGCCCTGCTGGCTGGTAGAGAAGTAAACACCGGCGACAGTTTCGCGAAGCTCGTCACATCCCAGCTCTTTGAGCTCCTGGAGAAGCAGGCCTTCCAGCCCTTTGGGGCAGGTGGCAAAAAATGATTGATCTCTCATAAATCCTCTGGGATACAACGTGAGGGTTTCAAAATACCGCTATTAATTACAAAAATAGCAGACTTAAAAGGCTTATAATTTCAATAACTTACAGGATTGGCCGATGAATTTTAGACCTGACTGCGATAAAACTTGTCCCGGATATAAGAAATAAATCATTCACAAGACTGTCACTCTTTTGGTGTACTGCGGGCTCGCGGTCCAGAACTTTCTCCTCCGGACCCGAGCAGAACTCCATCTCAGACATGGACTTATCAGGGACGAATCGCGCCAGTTTTGATTGGTGGCATTCGATTCAGGTAGATAGATCAGACAACAAAACCACACTGAGAGGTACTCTCCCGTATGAAAACCCAAAAACGCAGTCAAAGCGCTCGCGCCTTCAACAAAGGCTATCAAGCAGGTATTGAAGGCCGTTCACGCAGTCTCTGCCCTCAGGGTAACGCAACCATCCGACAAACCTGGCTCAGCGGTTGGCGAGAAGGCCGCTCCGATAACTGGGACGGTTTCACCAAAGCCGCTCAGGCTCAAAAACTCAGCAACCTCAACCTCTAGCGGCACTCGCTTTTAACTGCGGCTGCAGGGTATCAACCCTGCAGACCCCGAATAGCCTCGGCACACTCATTGATCAGTTCTGGACCACGGTAGATAAACCCACTGTAGATCTGAACCAGACTCGCGCCAGCCTCGATTTTTTCCACGGCATCGGCACCACAAGTAATCCCTCCCACACCAATGATCGGTAACTTGCCCTGCAGGGCTTCCGCCAACAGCCGGATCACCTGGGTGGATTTATCCCGCACCGGCGCACCGCTCAAACCGCCTGCCTCCTTACTGACTGGCGAGGCTTCAACCCCTTCCCGGGAAATGGTGGTATTGGTTGCGATTACGCCATCAAGGCCGCTGCTGAGCAGCACCTCGGCCACTTGTTTAACGGCGACCTCATCCATATCCGGCGCAATTTTAACAGCCACTGGCACATAGCGCTGGTGCTGTTGTTCGAGCGCCAACTGCTCAGCTTTGATGCCCACCAGCAAGGATTTCAAACTTTCGCCAAATTGCAAATCCCGCAGTCCTGGGGTATTGGGCGAGGAAATGTTCACTGTAATATAGTCGGCGTAGGTGTAGACGGCCTGCATGCACAAACGATAATCGTCCAGTGCATTTTCAACCGGCGTGTCAAAATTTTTGCCGATGTTAATGCCGAGAACACCTTGATAACGACGGTGCTGTACCCGGCTGACCAGATGGGCCACACCTTTGTTGTTGAAGCCCATGCGATTGATGATGCCCTGATATTCCGGCAGCCGAAACAGACGCGGCTTGGGGTTACCAGGTTGTGGTCGCGGCGTGATGGTACCGATTTCCACGAAACCAAAGCCCAGGTCACCCAAGGCGTTAAAACAGTCGCCATTTTTATCCAGGCCAGCGGCCATCCCCACCGGATTGGGGAAGGTCAGCCCCATCACTTCCACCGGCTGACTGACCACGGTCTTCATAAATGGCTTGATCAGCCCCAGACGCTCACCTGCGCCTAACATATCAATGGTTAATTCGTGGGCGGTTTCTGGGTCCAGCTGGAACAGTGCCTTGCGAGCTAACTGATACATGTCGATTGCTTCCGGTCAGGGGGGGTAAAAAGAGGCCGCAAGGATACTGCATCAAGGTGGTTTTTGCGACTAGTCCAGTTTAAGAATAGATTCAAACCGGTTGTCGTCACTGAACTGAATCCGGAAACGCCCACGTATCCCCTGATGGGTAACATAAGGGCGCAGAATATTGGCTGGGAATTGCACCCGCCGGCCATCCACCGCCGTCGCAGTTACATGCTTTGCCATACCCGCGTAGAGGCGCTGGTAGGCTTCCGGTGAGATAGACAGATTGACAACCAATGCCTGCATCAGCTGCCCAACCTGTAACCCAGAGCACAGGCTGTACTGTCATCATCCAGCGACGTGCAATACTGACTCGCCTGCGCCAAGTCCAGTAATTCCCGCAATGCCACGGAAAACATGGCGAAATCGGTACCGGAGCTGCCTTGCAACTCATTCACCATGGAGCGCCAACGATCGACCAGAAGCTGGTGCTGTTTAATCCAGCGATCCAGCGTTTCTGCGATATCCATACTTTCACCCGCCAGACGAATGATGGAGATGGCCAGAGTTCGGATCTGGGATTCAACATCATCCATAAACGTTTCTCGCGCCATGGCCTGCCAGAAGGTTTCAACTTTGACCTCCGATACCTGATGGGCAAACCAGTGCAACCCCAACCTGTCCCCCAAGGCAAAATAGACGCCGGCCACATCCACAGGGTCAGCACTGGTAACCCTGGCGGCTTCGACAATATTGAGGGCTGAATACAGCGTCGCCGGCAAAGCGGCCCAGGAAGCCAGCTGTTCAGGCAATCCCTTGGCCATCAGGCGGGAGGATTCTCGCTGCCAGTCGTCTTTTGGCGCACCGCACATGACGTCAGGCAACCTGCCAATCAGGGTTTGCACCGCTGCGGCAAAGGTTTCCACCTCCTGCGCCGGAGACAAAAAACCGCGTCGATTTCGCAAGAACCAGCGCGTGGCACGGCGCATTCGCCGCATCATCTTCGACAGGATTTGATGTTGCAATTCGGTGTCAATGACGAAATCCAGGCGCTCAACCTGATTGAAAAAGTCGTGCAATTCATAGATATCGCGCGCGGTCACATAGGCTTTGGCCACATCCACGGCACTGGAACCGGTGGCCTCCACCAACCGGTGACAGAAATTAATGCCCATGTAATTGACCATATCATTGGCAATCTGGGTGGCGACAATCTCCTTGCGCAAGCGGTGATGGTATATTTCGCTGCGGTATTTCTGCCGCAACACCGGCGGGAAAGCCGATTCCACTGCCTTCACCATATACTCGTCATTGGTGAGGGCCTCATCGGCCAGCAACTCTTTCAGCTGCACCTTGGCGTAGGAGATCAGTACCGACAATTCCGGCCGAGTCAGAGATTTGCCCAGCTGTTGACGTTCGACAATTTGCTCATCAGTGGGCAGAAATTCCAGCTCCCGATTCAAGCGGCCGCTATCCACCATAGAGTTAATAAAGCGGCGGTATTCACTCACCCGGGTTATTGCCTGGTATTCCGCCAGGGAGATGGCCTGGGTCTGTTTGTAGTTATTGCTCAATACCAGCTCTGCCACCGTATCGGTCATCTCCTCCAGCAGCTTGTTGCGCTGCTTGCCGGTCATATCACCGTTGGCAACAATGCCATCGAGGAGTATTTTGATGTTTACCTCGTGGTCGGAACAATCCACCCCCGCAGCGTTATCGATAAAATCGGTATTGCAACTGCCGCCGGCGAGGCAGAACTCAATCCGCCCAAGCTGGGTCATACCGAGATTGCCGCCCTCGCCAAAAACCCGGCAACGCAGCTCCCGGCCATTGACCCTCAAACCATCGTTGGCTTTATCCCCCACTTCGGCATGGCTTTCCTCCATACTCTTCACATAGGTGCCAATGCCGCCGTTCCAGATCAGGTCCACGGGTGCCTTGAGCAGCGCGTTGATCAACTCGTTTGGCGTCAACTTATCCGCATCAATCTGAAAACTGTCTTTCATCGCCTGGCTGATGGGGATGGACTTCGCCGCCCGGGAAAAGATGCCCCCACCCGCAGAGATCAAAGCCTTGTTGTAATCCTCCCAACTGGCACCTGGGGTATTGAACAACCGCTGACGCTCAACAAAGCTGGACGCTGCCTCCGGCGTGGGGTCGACAAAGATGTGCAGATGGTTGAAGGCCGCCTGCAGGCGAATATGCTCCGACATCAACATGCCGTTGCCAAACACATCCCCAGCCATATCGCCAATACCAATGACGGTGAAATCCTGGTCCTGGACGTTCAGCCCCTTTTCTTTAAAGTGCCGCTGTACCGATACCCAGGCACCGCGCGCGGTAATGCCCATACCCTTGTGGTCATAGCCCTGACTCCCGCCAGAGGCAAACGCATCCCCCAGCCAGTGACCGTACTCGCGGGATATTTCGTTGGCGATGTCGGAAAAGGTCGCCGTGCCCTTGTCCGCCGCCACCACCAGGTAAGGATCGTCACCATCCCGGCGAATGACTTGTGGAGGTACCCGGATCTCACCATCAATGATGTTGTCGGTGATATCCAGCAACCCCCGGATAAACGTTTGATAACAGGCGATGCCCTCTTTCAAATACGCTTCGCGACCACCATTGACGGGCAGTTTTTTGGCCACAAAACCGCCCTTGGCACCGTTGGGCACAATCACGGCATTTTTTACCTGCTGGGCTTTCACCAGGCCCAGCACCTCGGTGCGATAATCCTGCAGCCGATCCGACCAGCGCAAGCCACCTCGCGCCACGGCCCCACCGCGTAAGTGCACGCCTTCAATCCTCGGCGAATACACAAAGATCTCATACATGGGCCGGGGTTCAGGGATATTGGCGATTGATTGAGGACTGAACTTCAGCGAAATATAGGATTTCGCCCCACCGGTGGCGTCCACCTGAAAAAAATTGGTTCTCAGGGTACCTTGAATCAGATCCAGGTAACGGCGAATAATCCGGTCTTCACTGAGGTTGTTGACCCTGTCCAGCCCATCAATGATTTTTTGTGAGAGCCGTTCAATACGACGATTTTCATTGTAGGATTTTTGATTCACCCTGGGATCGAAATAAGATTTAAACAGAGCCACCAGATTGCGGGTAATATCCAGATGGTGAGCCAGGGTGTTAGCAATGTAAGTCAGGCTGAAATTGAACATCGTCTGCTTCATGTAACAGGCGTATGTACGCAGCAAAGCCACTTCCCGCCAGCTTAACCTGGCCCCCAGCACCAGGCGGTTAAAAGCATCGCTGTCCGTGCGCTTATTCCAAATCGCCGCGAAGGCATCCTGGAAATTGTGCCGCACTGCGTGCACGTCCACCTCAACGTTAAGGTCAAAACGCAGGGCAAAGTCCTGCATGCACACCATATTCCTGCCCTTACCCCGAATCCGGTAAGGGTGTTCACCGATGACACGCAGGCCAAGATTTTCCAACACCGGAATAACGTCAGACAATTCCAGCAGGTGATTCCAGTGAAAGACTTTAAAGCGCATATCCCGGTTGTCGGCGCCAATTGGCTGGTAGAAACTCATGGCCAGGGTGTTGTCGGCGCTGAGTTGGCCGATCACTTCAATATCCTGCACTGCCGAGCGAGCTTCATAGCTCTCTTTATAACTGGAGGCAAAGGCATCGCCATAAATGTGATACAGACGAGAGCCCTGCTCCTCGCCATAGTAATCGCACAGCGACTCGTGCAATCGATCACTCCATGAGCGGGTGATATCAACAATCTGTCGCTGTAGCCGCTCGATATCAAATTCCACCGGATCATTGGGGTCGACCCGGAAGACAATATGACAGCGAGCCAATACCGATTCGGAAAAGTGCGTGGTAAATTCGTGTTCTTGCGCGTGAATGGCGCTGCCAATCAAGTCCTGAATACGGATCCGAATCTGGGTACTGAATTCGTCACGCGGCACATAGATAATGCAGTTTACAAACTTGCCGTAAGGATCTCGGCGCATAAACAACTTCACCTTATGCCGCTCTTTGATGCGCGCAACCCCCATAACCGTTTCAAACAACTCCGATTCGCTGCTTTGAAACAGCTCATCGCGGGGAAAGGTTTCCAACACCTGAATCAACGCCTTGCCATCGTGCGAGGTAAGGTCAAGCCCTGAACGCAGTAAGACATTGTTGACCTTCTGCTTGATCAGGGGGATTTTAGTCGGCGACAGGGTGTAAACCGGTGAGGTATACAGCCCCATAAAACGGCTCTCACCACAGACTTTACCCTGTGCATCATAGCGTTTAACCACCACATAATCGGAATAGGCCTGGCGATGTACCCTTGAGCGCACCGAGGACTTGGTAAAGGAAATCACCTGCGGACTCAAATGAAAGCGACACATACCCTCATTAAAATCCGACTCGTTAAGACGTTCCGGTTGGCTTCCATGCAGGCGAAACAACCCCAGCCGGGAATCTGCTTTTTCCTGCAGGCAGCGGTTCTTGCCACTGCCCTGAAATTCGTATTCCACATAGCCAAGGATGGTAAAATAGCCATCGGCTAACCACTGCAGGAAGGCATCTGCTTCCCGGGCCATGTCCTCAAGGACCTTTTCCTTGACGTTGGCCAGGGTATTTCGGGTATCGGCCAGCTGTTCCAACAGTAACGGATAATCCGCCACCACCACATCCACATCTCTCAGCACCGACCGCAAACTGTCTGCCAGATCCTGCATGGCCGATTCGTCGGTGTGGAGATTGATCTCCAGATAAATCATGGCCTCCTGGTGATAGGTTCTTTCTTTGGGTTTGGCTTGTGGTTCACCATTGCCTCTGGCAATCAGATCCTGCAACTGCCCCTGTTGATCCCGGGCCACAGACACCACGGTACTGCGAATTTCATGGATGGTGATATTGCGTCGATTGACCTCAATGCGGATGGAATCCACCAGGAACGGCATATCCTTTTGCAGGACTGCCACCACCGTGTGGCCACAGAGCCAGCCATCCTCTTCCAGGCTCGGGTTATAAACACGCACTTTGGGCGCATTCGAGCTGTAGTGCTGGACAAAATTCCACCAGCTAAAGGCGCTACCAAAGATATCGTTAAGGGCTGTTCCCTCCAGCTCCTCCAGATCGTGCTGTGAATAGTAGATCCGGGCAAAGTCATTCAGCTTTGCCGCCTGTTCACCGCTCAACTTTTCATCAATACAGGCCGACAACTGCTGAAAAAAAGCAGCCTTGGTGCCGGCGGTAACCAAACTGATATCCACGTTATATCCCTCGCCCTGCAATACCTTTATTCAATAGACGAACTGCCTGTCAAACGCATGATCCCATGCCAAGCATAGACCATCAGGCTGTGCCAGCCCCGCATTGTAAGCCAGTGCTAACGGAACCACATCAGGCTCTTGTGGTCTACTCACATTCTGGTGGGAAATGCTCTTGATTCGAAATTCTCAGGCAGTAGAATCCCATGCTAATTCAGTAACTTAAGCCCGCTCTTTTGGCGGGCACCCGGGGACCAGCCAAACGCATGATGAACTCACAATCTTCACTCTTTGCCTTAAAACAGTGGTTGCAATCTCAGATTATCGGCCAAAGTCATCTGGTCGAAAGCCTGTTGATCGCGTTGCTTGCCGATGGCCACCTGCTGGTAGAGGGGGCTCCGGGTCTGGCCAAAACCAAAGCCATCAAAACCCTGTCTGACGGTATTGATGGCGATTTTCATCGAATTCAATTTACCCCGGATTTACTGCCATCTGATGTCACCGGCACCGATATCTATCGGCCGGAAACCAGCACCTTTGAGTTTCAGTCCGGCCCCATTTTTCATAACCTGGTACTGGCCGACGAGATCAACCGCGCGCCGGCTAAGGTGCAATCAGCGCTGCTTGAAGCCATGGCCGAGCGACAAATCAGTGTGGGTAAAGCCACCTATCCCCTGCCCGAACTGTTCCTGGTCATGGCCACCCAAAACCCGATTGAACAGGAAGGCACTTACCCGTTGCCAGAAGCTCAACTGGATCGCTTTTTGATGCATGTCACGGTGAATTACCCGGACGCTGAAGCGGAGCGCAAGATCCTGCGGCTGGCTCGCAATGAAGCCGCTCAAGTGTCTGCGGAACAGCCACCTGTGGTCACTCAGGCCGAACTGTTTGCCATGCGCGAACAGGTATTGACCCTGCATATGGCCGACAGTGTGGAGGATTATATTGTTAACCTGACCATTGCCAGCCGCCAGCCGGAAAAGTACAGCGAGCAGCTGGCCAAATGGATCGAATTTGGCGTGAGCCCACGCGGTACGATTGCGCTGGATCGATGTGCCCGAGCCCATGCCTGGTTAAACGGCCGCGACTTTGTCAGTCCCGATGATGTCCAGGCGATACTGCCGGATGTCTTCCGTCATCGGTTGCTGATGAGTTTTGAAGCAGAAGCCATGGGTATAGACGCTGACCGCGCCATTGAAGAACTGCTGCTGAAGGTCCCAGTCGCCTGATGGAGCGAAACGGTTACCAGCGACCCGAACACTCTGGCCGGCCTACTCTGGACTTTCGTCAACCTGCGCGCGGCGCCTACAGCCAGCTGGAGGACCTGCTGGCCTTGCGTTTGGCGGCCAGGGAACTGCAAATTACCCCGCGTCAAATGAGTCGCTCACTGATGAGCGGCGGAGCCCGCACCCGCTTTCGTGGCAGGGGCATGGAATTCGAAGAAGTTCGGCACTATCAGCCGGGTGATGATATACGCAGTATTGATTGGCGGGTCACGGCCCGCACCCAGGTCGCTCACACCAAGCTGTTTCGCGAAGAAAGAGAACGGCCGGTGATTGTTATGTTGGACCAGCGCGCCTCCATGTTCTTTGGAGGACAGCACTGCTTTAAATCCGTCACTGCGGCCCACGCCGCCGCGCTGATGGGCTGGGCCGCACTCAATAACAATGATCGCATCGGGGCGCTGGTGTTCAATGACCGAGAGGAACAGGACATCCGCCCCAAACGCAGTCGTCATACCCTACTCAGTGTCCTACGGGCGATCCAACAATTTAACCAGGAGCTGAATTCCCCTCTGCCGCCGGTGGACGCCGTCCCCCTGTCCCAGCGCTTGAGTGATCTGCGCCGGATCGTCAAGCCGGGCAGTGCCATCATGATTCTGAGTGATTTTCACGATCTCGACCGGACCTGCGATGAACAGCTCTATCAATTGGCTCGTCATGCAGACGTCACCCTCTTGCACGTGTCTGACCCACTGGAGATGCAGCTGCCAGAGGATGTGCGCTTGACCGTCAGCGACGGTCAGCAACGGCGTACACTCGACACCGGCAACGCCCAACTCAATCAGGCCTATCAACAGGAATTCGCCCACCATTTGCAACACCTGCAGGCCCTGACCAATCAACTTGGTCTGCCGCTTTTGAATCTCAGCACAGGTAATTCTCCCCTGCTGCAGCTGCAAACCCTGTTCGGAAAGCACGTATGCCGACGTTAAATAATACTCACGACCCGCTGGCCAACCTGCAGGATATCCACCTGCCAGGGGAGGTGTCCGGCCTTCCCCTGGCACCCGGCTGGTGGCTGCTAGGCCTGGCCCTGCTGGCCCTTTTAGTGGGTGTTGGCTGGTGGTGCTACCGAAAGTACAAACGCCAGCTTTACCGTCGGCAAGCCTGCCAGTTGTTAAACTCAATGGAAATCAAACAACAATCTGTCGACAAACAGGTGCAGGCGATCAATGCCCTGTTAAAGCGAGTGGCGCTGCACGCTTACCCCCATAAAGATCTGGCCGGCTGTCACGGCCAGCGCTGGACCGATTTTCTGCAAAGTTCTGCTCCCCAGCTGCATCAACCGCCGGCTGTGGCCGAACTACTGCAGACCGGGCCTTACCGTTCTCCGCAGTCGCTGGCAGCGGACACCGACAGCCTGGACGACTGTTATTGCTACAGCCGCCTCTGGATCGAAAAACACCAGCCGGAAGCCAGGTTGCTGACCCAAGCGGAGACCCTTCATGCTGCATCTTGAATGGCCCTGGGTCTTTATCCTGCTGCCCCTGCCCTGGATGGTTTACCGATTCTGGCCAGCGGCAAAGCAAGAAGACGCTGCGTTACTGGTGCCTTTTTTTGATCGCTTGCCGGCGGCAAGTGGCCTCACGGCCAAACCCAATGGCCGGCGCTGGCTGCGCCTGTTGGCACTGTGCCTGATCTGGCTGGCCACCCTGACCGCCGCCGCTCGTCCAATGTGGGTCGGTGATCCCATTGCCCTGCCGGCCAGCGGCCGCGATTTGCTGTTGGGCGTGGACATTTCCGGCAGCATGGAAACCCGGGACATGCAATGGCAGGGCGACAGCTTTGACCGGCTGACCATTGTCAAAGCGGTGGTTGGCGATTTTGTCGAGCGGCGGGAAAGTGATCGACTGGGCCTGATTCTGTTTGGCACCCGCGCCTATCTGCAGGCGCCTCTGACCTTTGATCGCATCACGGTCAACCAGTTACTGCAGGAAGCGCAGCTGGGGTTTGCCGGTGAAAAGACCGCCATAGGGGATGCCATTGGTCTGGGCGTCAAACGCCTGCGTGACCGGCCCCAAGACAGTCGTGTCATGATTCTGCTCACTGACGGTGCCAATACCGCCGGCCAGGTTACTCCCCTGAAAGCGGCCGAACTGGCGACCAAAGCCGGTGTCAAAATTTACACCGTTGGGGTTGGCGCCGACGAAATGGTCACTCCCGGTTTATTCGGTAGCAGCTTTGGCTCACGCCGCATCAATCCCTCGGCCGATCTGGATGAGACCACCCTCAAAGCCATCGCCGAGCAAACCGGCGGCCAGTATTTCCGGGCACGTTCCCCTAAGGATCTGGAGCTGATCTATCAACAACTGGATAAACTCGAGCCCATCGAACAGGAGGAAGAAGTCTTTCGACCCACCCAATCCCTGTTTCAATGGCCTCTGGGTATCGCCCTTGCGCTAACGGGTCTGATGCTGCTGTCGCGGCTGCTGGCCAATATCACTGGACGTTTGCAACAACATTTGCAACCACAGGAGGCTGAGCGTGGTTGAATCGAGCTTACTACAGGACTTCCACTGGCTGCGTCCACTCTGGCTGTTAGCGATCCCCCTGGTCCTGCTGAGCTGCCTGTTACTGCTGCGAGGTTCAGCCCGCAATAGCCAGTGGCGAACCTACATCAACCCGGATCTGCTGCCGTATCTTTTGCAGGGCAGCCTTGGCCGCCCGCAGCGCTGGCCGTTATGGCTGTTGACCGGCGCACTCATCATCGCCAGTCTGGCCATGGCCGGCCCCAGCTGGGAGAAGTTGCCACAACCCGTTCATAAAACCGATAACGCCATGGTGATCCTGCTCGATCTGTCGCCGTCCATGCGGGCGGAGGACATCAAGCCCTCGCGCCTGGTACGGGCCCGATTAAAACTGATCGACCTGCTGCAACAGCGGCAAGAGGGTTTAACCGCGCTGGTAGCTTATGCCGGTGAAGCGTATACCGTGACCCCCTTAACCGATGACACAGATACCATCATCAGTTTACTGCCCGCCCTATCGCCGGACGTCGTACCGTTGAGTGGCAGCAACACTGAAATGGCACTGGATCAGGCGTTGAAGCTGTTTAAAGATGGCGGCCAACAGCAGGGGGACATTTTACTGGTGACCGATGGCGTCACCTACGATGCCCAGGAATACCTGCGTCGCAAGCTGCCCCCCGGCTTCCGTCTGTCCATTCTTGGGGTGGGTACCGAAGCCGGGGCACCTATTCCGGTGGATTACGGTGGCTTTGCCAAAAACAATCAGGGTGGAATTGTACTGGCCAAACTCAACAGCAAGGAACTGGCAGACCTGGCCCGTGACAAGGGGGGCGAATATCGAACCCTCAGTCACAGTGATCGCGATATTGCGGCATTTCTGCAACAGCCACAGTTACTCGGCGAGCAAACCCGACAGCTGCAGAGGGACTTCGACACCTGGCTTGATCGTGGAGCCTGGTTAAGCCTGTTACTCATCCCGTTTGTGGCGGCGGCCTTCCGACGTGGCTGGTTGTTGCTGATCCCCCTGTGCCTGGTCTTGCCGGAACCGGGTTACGCGTTTGGCTGGAACGATCTCTGGCTGACCCCCGACCAGCAGGGACGTGAACTCCTGCAGCAGGATAAACCTGCTGAAGCGGCGCAGGCGTTTAAACGCCAGGACTGGAAAGCCACCGCCCAATACCGGGCCCAGGATTACGAAGCAGCTGCTGAAACCTACGCCCAGGACGACAGTGCCACCGGCCACTATAACCGCGGCAATGCCCTGGCCCGCGCCGGCAAACTGGCGGAAGCCGTCCAAGCCTATGATCAGGCTCTGCAGAGACAGCCGGACTTTGAAGATGCCAGTGCCAATAAAACCCTGGTTGAACAACTGCTGAGTCAGAACCAGCCACAGCCCTCTGGCCAGGGCCAGGACGACCAGCAAAACCAGGACCCCAGCTCGGGCCAGGACGACGCTAACGGCTCGAATCAAGGAGCTGGGGGCCAACAGTCGCAGTCAGACGGCTCTCAATCCCAGGAAAACGCCGGGGGCTCTCAATCTCAAGACAACGCCGGGGGTTCTCAATCTCAAGACAACGCCGGGGGTTCTCAATCTCAAGACGCTGAGGGCTCTCAATCCCAGGAAAACGCTGAGGGCTCTCAATCCCAGGAAAACGCTGAGGGTTCTCAATCCCAGGAAAACGCTGAGGGCTCTCAGTCTCAAGACGCTGAGGGCGCTGACCAACAGGCCAGGACACCGGATATGCAGCGTCAGCAAGGCAATGCGGAACCATCGGCCAGCGTCCAGCCCATGCAAGAGCCCGATGGCCAGGCCAGCGATGCTGATGCTGGCGTGGCCATGGCTGAAGACAATTTATCGGAAGAAGAGCGCCAGGCCATGGAACAATGGCTGCGTAAAATCCCCGACGACCCCAGCGGGCTGATGCGCAAGAAGTTTGAATACGAACATCGCCAACGGCGCGTCCATTACCGCCAGGGTGACTGGCAACCACCATCCAACGATGCCAATCAACGCTGGTAATCCCATGCCAAGAGAAAAAACTATCGTGACCATGACTCACACGAAACGATTTCGACAATTCTCCCCTGCCCTTGCCTGGCAGTTACTGAGCCTGTGCCTGGTTTTTCTACTGGCCGATACAGCCCTGGCGCAGGGTCAACTGAGTGCCAAAACGGACCGGACTCAAATTGGCCTGGAAGAGACTCTGAAGCTGGAGGTGCGCTATAACGAACAGGTGATGTTCGACGAACCGGACTTTACGGCGGTCAAGCAGGACTTTGATATTCTCGGCAGTCATCGCAGCAATCAGTTTCGAAGCGTCAACGGTCGGGCAGAGTCCTGGACCCAATGGAGCCTGACCCTGGCGCCGAAAAAAGAGGGAAAATTGTTAATTCCCTCGTTCGAATTTGAAGGCAGTTTCAGCGAAGCCATAGAAATTACCGTCAAGCAGACACCCGCGCTCTCCGGCAAAAGCGCCGATCAACCCCTGTTTTTGGAGACCGAGATCAGCCAGTCGCAGGCTTACGTTCAGGAGCAGGTGTTGTATACCATTCGCCTGTTTACCTCGGTCGATATCAATGCACTGGACCGGGGTGAAGTTACTGTCGCCAACGCGCTGGTGAAACCGGTGGCAGAGAGCCAGTATCAACGCAGCGTTAACGGCAAGCCCTATGCCGTGCTGGAAACCACCTACGCCATCTTTCCCCAGCAAAGCGGTGAACTTGAAATTCCCACCTCCCTATGGACCGTAGCCGCCCAAACCCAAGCCGGGTATAGCTACGATCCCTTTCTTAATCGCGGCAGTCAGCGATTCCGTTTACGCACCGACAGCAAGTCCCTCAATGTGCTGCCCAAACCCGGAAATTACAGCGGATCCTTCTGGCTGCCGGCCAGCGACATTGAACTCAGCCAGAGTTGGAGCACGGATCCAGACAGCTTTAAGGTGGGTGAACCCATTACCAGAACGATCACGGTAAAAGCCAAAGGTTTGATGGCCTCACAACTGCCGCCTCTGAGTCTGGAGGAAATCAGTGGCGTGAAGTATTACCCGGACCAGCCCCAGTCCAACGAAACGGTGTCGTCTGACGGTATTATGACGGTGAAGACAGAAAGCTACGCCATCGTGCCCGGCCGCAGCGGCGAGATCACCCTGCCGGGCGTCACCCTGACCTGGTGGGACACCCAGGCCAAGCGTATGCGCGAAGCCAGCCTGCCGGTGCAAACCATTCATGTTGCCGCTGGCAGCAACACTGCACCGATGCCCGCGACAACTTCGGAGGACCTCGCCAGCGAGACGCTATCTCCCGCTGCCGTCTCCCCTCTGGCCTACCGCGGTCCCTGGTTTTACAGCACCCTGGCACTGGCTGTCAGCAGCCTGCTGTTCGCCCTGTTGTGGTGGCGCAGTCGATCAGCGCCTGTTCCGGCCCGACAGCTTCCACGAGCGGCCAGGTCGGAAACCGCCAGCAACGAGAAACAACTCTACAAGCAGTTACGTAACAGCTTGCAACAAGCGGACCCTTCCAGCATCCGCAGCCAATTGCTGGCCTGGGCACAGTGCTACACCGGCGACGCTTCAATCAGCTCGCTGCAGCAAGTGGGACGCAGCCTGCCGCCCCTGGCCGACGGGGTAAACCAACTGGAAGCCACACTCTACGGTCAAGCTGGCCAGGACACTCTGGATACCCAGGCTTTGGAGCAAGCTCTGGTCAACCTTCGCCGCCACGGTGTCGACAGCCGTCAATCTTCCACCACTTCCAGTTCGACCCTGCCGCCGCTCTATTCCTGACCTTGAAACCTGAACCTGAACTATTGAGGCTGAGGCGCACGGCAGTGCTGGGCGATAAACTCATCGTGGCTGGGCATGGCGGTGACACTCTGGCGGAAAAGTTGACGCAACTCATGCATCACTTCCAGCAGTCGCTCGCGGGATTTGTTGTCGGCTACCGGATCGTACAGCGCAGGCTCTACACCCTGGCCGCGCATCACCGCTAACCAGCTGGCCTTCTTAAACAAGTCATCCTGGCGTTCAAAAAAGCGACCCCGGTGTTCGAACAATGAAATTTTGTCGGCCAGAGCCTGTGGTATTTCCATCTCGCGGGTGTACTGCCACAGCGGTGCCTTGCGTTCATTGGCGTGATAATGCAGAACAATAAAATCCCGCACCATCTCATATTCCCGCGCGGTCTGGTGATTGAATTCGCGAATTTCCGCCGGGTTGAATTCCGCACCGGGGAAGATCTGCAACAACCTTGACACCGAGGATTGCACCAAGTGAATGGCGGTGGACTCCAGCGGCTCCAGAAAGCCCGCTGCCAGGCCAATGGCAATGCAGTTTTTACTCCAGGCCTGTTGCCGGCGACCAGTGCGGAAGCGCAACACGCGCGGCTCGGCCAGCGCCGGCCCTTCCAGATTGGACATTAACGTGTCTACCGCCTCGTCTTCGGAAAGGTAATCGCTGCAATACACAAAGCCGTTACCGGTGCGGTGTTGCAACGGTATACGCCACTGCCAGCCGGCATCCCGGGCGATAGATTGGGTATAGGACCGGGTGGGGCCAACATTGTCGGTCGGCACTGCCACAGCCCGGTTGGCGGGTAGCCAGTGTGACCAGTCCTCGAAGGGGACATTCAGGGTTTGTCCCAGCAACAGACTGGCAAAACCAGTGCAATCAATAAACAAATCGCCAGCGACCTGTTGGCGCGACTCCAGAAAAATGCTGTCGATAAAACCACTGTGCGGGTGCTGACGCACATCCACCACCTTGCCCTCAATGCGCTGGACACCCTGCCCCTCCGCAAAGTGACGCAGGAATTTGGCGTACAGGGATGCATCAAAATGGTAGGCATAGCCCATGCTTGACAGAATCGAATTCGGATCCTGGTTGCTGGGTACAAATTTACCTGCAGCCGCCGCCAGGGTGCAGAGTGAATATTCGGACAGATCCCCGACATCAGCGAGGTGGCTGGCGCGCTTCCAATATTGATGAAATGACACCGAGTCGAATTCGCGACCGTATTGGCCGAAGGGGTGAAAATAGCGTTTCCCTTCCTGATGCCAATTGTGAAACTCGATGCCCAGTTTAAAGGTGGCCTGGGTGCTGCGGATAAAATCCACCTCCTTTACGCCCAACATCTGGTGCAGGTCACGAATCGGCGGGATGGTGGCCTCGCCAACGCCGATAATGCCAATAGCATCCGATTCCACCAAGGTGATGTTGTAGCCCTTTCGAGGCAATACCCGTGACAGCGCACTGGCGGCCAACCAGCCGGCTGTACCACCACCGACGATGACGATCCTCTGAATGGGATTATTATTGTTCATCGTAAACTCTCTCCAGCGACAAAGAAAAAAGGGCTCGCCTTAGCCAAGGCAAGCCCAAGAGGTCAGCTTTTTCCAGCACGGGGGGGCATCATCGCCCCGCTCTGCCACAGAGACTAGTCAAAGCTGTAAGACACACGGATGCCACTCTCCCGGGACGGAGCCCAGCCAAAGAAAGTCTGGTAACCTCCGATGTTCATTTCCTGTTTGATCTGCTCATCGGTGAGGTTGTTCACATATGCCTCGACATTCCAACTGCCACCGGGACTGGTATAGGCAATACTGGCGTCTATTTTTGTATAAGCCTCCTGCACGTCCATATCGTTTTCACCCGGATCACCCGCATCGAAGGTCCCAGCCGGGCGATCGCCGCGGTTTTCATAGGTCAAGTAGGTCTCATCCTGATAGGTCAGTCGTATCCGAGGGGTAATCATACCGCCATTATCCAGTACCACATCATGCCGATAGGACAGCGATAACATGACCTCCGGTGCATTGGGCAGTGTATTGCCAGAAAAATCCCAAGCCCCATCGACACAACCGCCCGATCCATCAACACCAAAGGCACAGTCATTCCACAGGCGACCATTGGCATTATTGAAATTGGATTCCTGTCCCACATAATCATCGTAGGTGGCATCCAACAATGATCCAGTCAAGGTTAACAAACCGTTTTCAAACAGGGCATAGTTCATGGTGAACTCCAGCCCTTGAATCGTTGCCTGGCCGGCGTTGGTTTTGGTCAGAGTGGATTCACCGGTGACCGGATGGATCACCGAAGAAGTCACCTGCATATCGGTGTAATCCATGTAAAAGAGGTTGGCATTGAAGGTCATGCGGCCGTCAAACAGACGCGACTTAATGCCCAGCTCGATACTTTCATTCTCTTCCGGTTGCTGCACCAACAGGCTGTTGGTCGCCTTATTGGGATTTTCATTGGTATTGACCGGGCCTGCTGATGGGTCGGTATTCGCATCCAGGCCATCCTGCAGCACCCCGGACTTCCAGCCAGTAGCGTAAGACAGGAACAGCATGATGTCTTCACTCAGATCCCACTCCAAGCGCGCCAGGTAGGTGTCATTGTCCCAGGAATCTTCCATGTCATTGATCTGGCGGTAATAACAAATATTGCTTAAGCCAGACGCATCGGCTTCCGCACGACTGGGGAAATCGATACTGATAGGACCGGGACCGTGGGCGTAGTTACAATCAATACTGCGCCCGCCTTCATCCTTGCGGGTATCGTCCGTGCGACGCCAACCGGCGGTAAAACGCCAGTCGTCGGTGATGTCAAAGGTACCCTGAACATAGCCACTTTTCGATTCCAAAGTGCGTTTGGGCTGGTTAAACGACGACAGATTGACAGCGGCATCAGCGCCAGTAAACCCCCAGCTGCTGTGCAACATATCAAAGCGAATATCGTTTTCCTCTTCGAACCAGAACAGACCCGCGGTCCAGCGAAAGCGACTTTCGTCAGAGTTTTTCAGTTGCAGTTCGTGCTGCGTGGCTTCATGACCAGACGACACGGTTTGGCGGGTATCGCCCTGAGCCTCATTGCCGTACATTTGGGTCTGGGAAAAGTCCGTGTAGCCACCGATATAACTTAACATCATGTCATTGGCAAAAGTGAAATCCAGACGAGTACGGATATTATCCGTATCCAGGTCCATATCACCCGCCGCGGTGGCGACGTTTTCACGGTCATCACCATCCGGGCTGGTCACGTCGCCAGTACCCTTGTTGAGGAATTTTTCGTAGGAGAGAAACCATTCCAGATTTTCAGTGGGTCGGAACAGTGAACTGGCACGGTAGGACATAAGATCCTTGGTGCCGTAGTTGTCAGCACCGGTGAACGCACTGGGGGCAATAATGTCGGTCTCGCCATCCTGTTCATCCGATACTCCGGCGAAACGCAGCGCCCAACTGTCAGTCACCGGCACATTCACCATAAACCGAATTTCCTGGCGATCACGGCTGCCCATAGTCAGGCTGACATTACCTTCCAGATTATCAACCGGTTTGGCGGTGACCAGGGATACCGCTCCAGCGGTTGAGTTACGTCCAAACAAGGTGCCCTGTGGACCGCGTAGGACCTCCACCCGTTCCATGTCATACATCAACGCAATGGAACCTTGCGAGCGAGCCGAAAAAATGCCATCGGTGTAAAAAGCCACCGCCTGATCGCCCGCCTCGGTCTGATCAATGGTGCCCTGTCCGCGGATAAAAATCAGAGGCACACCATGGTCGCCATTGGCGCGAATTTGTAAACTCGGTGCCATGCCTCGCAGATCGTAAATATTGGTGACGTGATTCTCGGTGAGGGTGTTGTTGTCAAAGGCGGAAATGGCCAGTGCTGTATCCTGCAAATTGGTGGCCCGTTTGGTGGCCGTAACGATCACCTCTTCCAATTCGTAAGCGGCTTGCGTTGTGATAGCCGGCAAGGCTACCGTAGCCGAAATTACCGCCGACAACGCTTTCAATTTATATTTCTTATGCATTGTTACTCCTCCGAACTTTGTTGTAGTGCAGCGCTTCATGCAGGAATTAACAGGCATCACAAACGTCGTGAGAAAACCTCGTCAATTGTTTGCCACGCTCTACATAAGACGGATGGTGAGTGAATACCGCCCCCCTGCCGGTCAAATCACTGAATAAAATTTCAGGCAAAAAAAAGGCCTGAAATCAGGCCTCACAAGAGAACAGACACATTGCCATTAACAAACTTGTATCGAGCTGTGGGTTAAAACTCTGAGCTGTCAGGGTGTGGTTGTCTTGGGCAGAATCAGAACCCGACCATCCGCTTCCTGATGTACTGCCACCGGCAGTGATTTTTCCAGCATGGAAATAACCGAGTCCACCTGGTCGGTGCGAAACGAGGTAGTTATACGCACCTGTTTCAGCGGCTCGGTACCTAACAGAATCTCACTATCGCGATAGCGATTGACGTCGGCAATCACCTCCGCCAGGGGCGCGTCCTGATACACCAGGCGACCTTCACGCCAAGCGGCAACTTGTTGACCCTGCAGATCCACCACTTCGCTCAGGGAGCGGTTGTTTGCCCTCACTTGCTGGCCAGCGGTCAACACAGCCCGTCCATCCTGATCGTCGGAAAGCCGGGTATTTGCGGTACCAGCTGGACGCTGTTGTGAAGGTTTGTGAGTGACTTCCACCACCCCCTCTTCTACCGACACCTTGACCCGTCCTGAGTGTTGATACACTTCAAAGCGCGTTCCCACCACCTTGACGGTGGCCTGGCTGGTGGAGACAAAAAACGGCCGCTGGGCATCCTTGGCCACATCGAAAAACACCTGGCCCTTTTTCAACTCCACCAGGCGCCGGGCCGATTCAAAATCAATGGACAATACCGAGTCTGCACCCAGTGTCACCACACTGCCGTCATCCAGGGTCAACGTCTGGCTCTCACGAATACCGGTACTATAGACCTGTGTTGTCGGCTGGGAGGTCCAATAGGCTTGATTGAGCCACACCACAGACACCAGCAGCGCAACCAGTGCGGCAGAAGATACCAAAGGTGCTTGCCAACCAGATTGGAGCCAGGCCCAGCACTGATGAAATACGCTGCGCTGACCTGCCGCTGACCGATGCCCCAGACTTGTATTGGCAGCCACCGATTGAAGCTCGATATCTGCAGGACTTTCGCTGTGCAGTTGCTGTAATCCCTGCCAGATATTCTGCAATTGTTCGTAGCTGCGTCGATGAACGTCATGCTGCATCCACTGTGAAAAGCGCTGTGTTTCTTCCGCCGTTAACTGCCCGTCGTCCTGCTGCCGCATAAACCAGCTGCGGGCCTCGCCTTCAATGCGCTCCCAATCCGCCTCAGTGTTAGGACGTTCTGACTGGAGTTGACGATCTGACTGGCTCATTTCGATGCTCCCGAATCAGATCGCAAAGCCTTCTGGCAATCCGCCAGAGCTTTGGAGACGTGTTTTCTGACCACGGTTTCCGATAGGCCTTCCCGACGGGCAATTTCCGCATAGGACAAGCCATCTATACGATTCATCAACAAAAATTTCCTGCGTGTGCCCGGCATCAAAGTCAATGCACGGGACAGTATCTGTAAAAATTGCTGGCTCAGGGCCGTGCGTTCAGGGCCCGGAGCCTGTTGTTCCACATCTTCATGTTGCCGGGCCTGGGAATAGTTTTCCCGGACCTGCCGTCGTCGAATCTGGTCAATACACGCGTTGTGTACCGTGCGATACAAAAACGCCCGGACATTGTCGATTTTGCTGCCATCAAGCATGGACGCCAAACGGGTATAGGCCGACTGCACAACATCTTCCGCTTCACTGTATGCCATACCGAATTTTTGAGTGGCATAGCGACACAGTTCCTGACGGTATTCACCGTAGTAGTAATCCAGATCCATTGGTTTAGCCAGATCCAGTCTGGATTTGGCTGTCACCGCACTGCTGGTTGCCGTCAATGGATCGCCCCTTTTTGATTGTATTTATTGGCTGTCATTGTCACTCTCAAAACAATGCCACTCTCAAAACAATGCCACTCTCAAAACAATGCCACTCTCAAGACAATGTCATTCTCAAAGCTCTCTTGCTCTTTAAGCACTGCCACTTTTAAAGCACTTATTCTCTCTGAAACTTTAAGACGGACCAGCAACCCCAATCCGCCCCCCCCCTGGCGAAGAAAATACCATTTCGGCGAGAAAGCCGTTATCAATGAAAGCTGGCGCCCAAACGCAGGCCGAGCATACGGGGACTGGCAAGATAAAAGTGCGGCTGTTCGGCCTCGGGGGTATAAACATCATAGGCCACCCGCTCGTCGGTGACATTGTCGATAAACCCTTCCAGCCACCAGGATCGGCCCGCCGGGCGGTATTTCAGGCTAAGGTCCAGCATCCAGTAAGCGGGTTGCAGGTCAATGTCGCTGGCCGCGCCATTGGGATCCGCCAGCCACTGACCGGACTGGTTGTCTTTCAGCAGACCGGTTCGATTGCGGCGATTGGCCTCACTGAAAAAGACCTCATCGGAATAGGTCAACAATACATATGGCGTCAAAGTGGAACCGTTATCGAGTCGGAATTGATGCCGGTAAGCGAGTCCCAGTCGATATTCAGGTGCCTGCTTCATCCTGTTGCCACTGAAATCAACCAAATCCGGTATCTGAGGATTGTTGGCGCTGGCATTCCAGGTCTGCCCAAAACCCGGAAAGCTGCTGTCCACGGCTAGATACTCATCGTAACGAGCATCCAGCCAGGACAACTGGGCGCTCAACAGCCCCCCTTCCGTGATGGCCCAGCTGGCTTCCAGTTCAAGGCCGTTGATGGTGGCCGACGCGGCGTTATTGCTGCGAAACACTTCCGTGCCGGCATCGTCAATGGTCACACTGGAAACCTGCAAATCCTCATAGGCTGTCGAGAATAAGGCCCCGTGAAGGCTGAGACTGCTGTCGAACAGCAACAATTTGAACCCCAACTCCAGGTTGCGACTCTGTTCAGGTTCAATAAAGGCAGGATCACTGCCGGCTTTGCCATTGTTTTGCGCCAGCGTCTGCGCCAGGGCGAGCTGAAAAGCCGGGTCATCGGCGCCGCTAAACACCCCATTCACGCCGCTGCCATCCTCCACGATCCCCGGTTTAAAGCCCTCGGCGTACATCAAGTAAAACAGGGCGTGATCCAGTGGTCGAAATTCCAGGCGGGCCATGTAGGTGGTGTTATACCAGTGCTGATCGACGTCGTTGTAGCTGACCACAAAACATTGATCTGCGGCCGCGGAGGCCTGATTTACCGCAATGGGTCCCAACAGCCCCTGACGATCGGAACGGATCAAGTCCGGACAGCCTATATTTCGGCCACCTTTATCGTAGCGGCGATCGCGACCACTGCGAGCTCCGAGTGATAAGGTCCACTGGTCATTCCAATCGTAACTGAACTGCCCATAGAGCGCCTGAAAGGCTGATCCACGATGGGGTTGCTGAAAACTGTGTGCCGGTGCGCCGCCCCAGTCCACTCCGCTGGTTGACTGGTGTTCCAGATCGAAACGGATATCGGTTTCTTCCTCAAAATAGAAAGCCGCCAGGAGCCAGCGCAGACGGGCATCATCGGCATTTTTCAGTTGCAGTTCGTGCTGACGGGACTGGTAGTCTGACCAGGCGGTGTAATTATTTTGATGATACTGGTTCGGGTCTGTTTCACTGCCGACGGCGCTGATGCCATCGCCGTCCCAGTTCTGACTGCGTTCCATGTCCGTGTAACCGGCAATGTAGGATAACTGCAGTCCGCCTGCCAACTGCCAATCCACCCGGCTGCGCAGACTGTTCAGCGTCAGGTCGGTCCAACCCAGGGTGTCTATCAGCACCGGGGTGTCGTAATCTTCCGCCGGCAAGTTGCCGTTGCCCTGGTCGAAAAACTGTTCACCGCTCAGCCACCAGCTGAGATCGTCACGGATTTGCCAGCTGGAACTCAGTCGGTAACCGGCCAGGTCGCTGTTGTTGTATTGCTGCTCGCGATTATTGGAAATGGAGCCGTCGGCAAATTCCAGCTGTCCGTCATGGCGTTCCAGCGCTCCAGCCAGCCGCAGTGCCCAGCGATCATTCACCGGCACGTTCAGCATGACCTCAGCCGCCTGAAAATCGTAATCGCCCAGCGTCACCTGCAGCTCACTCTGCCAATCGGCAACGGGTTTTTGTGTATGGTAGTTCACCACCCCGCTGGTGGAATTGCGACCAAACAAACTGCCCTGGGGACCACGCAGCACTTCAATCTGTGCCAGGTCATAGAGCAGCACCGAGGTACCCTGGCTGCGACTGCTGTAGATTCCATCCACATGGGTAGTGACCCCTGAATCCCCCGCTTCGGTGGGATTATCGGAACCCACACCACGGAGATACAGCATGGATGCCGAGTGATCGCCACGACGGGCCACCTGCAGACTCGGCACCAGGCTGATGAAATCAAACAGGCTGGAAACCCGGTTATCGACCAGCATCTGGTGATTGATGGCCGTGACTGCCATCGGCGTATCCTGCAATCGGGTCAGGCGCTTACTCGCCGTGACGGTGACTTCCTCCAACACCGCCGGCGCTGCCACAGGAACGTCAACGATTCGGGTTTCCGATACCGGGCTTGGCAGCGGCACAATGATGAGACTTTGCTCGTTTACCACTTCAAAGGTAAGGCCTGTGTCGGCCAGCAACTGCCGCAACCCCTCTTCCAGGGTCATGACGCCGAATAATGAGGGTGCCGGGTCTACAAGGCGCTGGCCCAGCTCCGACGACATCAGGATAGCCATACCGGACTGATTGGAAATGTCGAGCAGTGATTGAGACAGAGGCTGAGCCTTGAGGTCGACCCGCAAACGACGCTGCAAACCACCCGTTTGACCGGCTTCGACGTAGCGGACAGCGATTGCCTCAGGGGCGGATTCCTTCGCGGCAGTGGCCAACACCGGCAGGAATGTCATAGAGATGGCTGCCACCCACGTCCATATTTTCAAGCATGGCCATACTTTCAAGCATGGCCATACTTTCAAGCACGTCCATACTTTCAGGGGCGCAGTAGCAATGGCTGCATATCCAGGCATAGTTCGCAAAACTCGAACTCGTCAATGGCGGCTTTCAACCAGCAACCGCTTTATCGTTATGATTATTAGTAATTTAACAGCTCATGGCCGGATTATCATCTGAAGATACCCACTTCGCCTAGCGATGTTCGGCAACTCGTTGCCGCACCCAGTCGGACAGGGCCCGGTTGCCGGCTTCGACCACCATTCCAGCCGGGACATCCGCCACCAACCAGCGCACACGCCACTGCAGCGGTTGCTCTGCTGCCAAGGCCCGGGCAGCACTTTGTACCTCAAGCTCCATATAGGGGTGACGATCACTGATGTATATTTCGATATCCCCCTCCCCGGCAGCCATCCGAGAGGCCGCAACGGGCGGGTAAATTTTGGCGTAAAGGATGCCCTGGTCGACCCAGGCCAACCAGCCTTCGAGGCCGTTGGCGATCAACTTGCCCTCTGGCATCGGCCGCTGCTGCCCTATCTCCAACCAGACCATTTGCAATTCTGGCGTCACCTCATAGGCGACCTGCCCCATGGTAATCGCCAGGGATTCGCTGCGCGCCGGAAACAGCACCAAGCCCTGACGGGGTACCCGCGTGACCTCCCAGGCCGCGATCTGGTCAAACCCCTGTTGAGGCAGAATCTGATAGTGCCAATCCACGTAAGCTGACTGCAGGCTCTGTTCTGTGGGATTGCCCTGTTCTGTGGGATTGTCCTGTTCTGTGGGATTGTCCTGTTCTGTGGGATTGTCCTGTTCTGAAACGGGCTCAGTGAGAGGAAAGCGGACCGCCTTGACAACAGCCGCCCCCAGCCCTGGCCGCCCTTGCAGTCGAAGGGTCTGCTCGCTGAATTCCGTCACCCGGTAAGGCTGCTGATCGTGTGCCGCCACCGGTGGCCAACCCCAAAGGCTCTGAGGGCTAAGCCAAAAGGTCGACCCCCAGTTATTGCCAGCCTGACGAGCCTCAGCACCGGTATAGAATAATTCCCTGTCCTTCCAGGCGAATGACGATACACGCGCTCCGATCTGGGGTTCCACCTTCAGTGTCAGGCCTCTGCCCTTAAGCTCTATCGCCTCCAGCACCATTTCCCCGGCGGGCAGCTCCACAGATGCATTTGACCAGACTAGCGCACTGTGGCCAATGCTCAAACAACCGAGTATCAGGAAGCCGACTCTGGCAAGAGTCACCAGTCAGGCCCCACTGCAACTTAAAACCACCCGCTCCGTTGAGCCGACCAGGCGAGTTGTCTCGGCAGCTGGCTGGGAGCGCGGCAATATTTTGATATTGGCGACAGCCAGTTTCAGTTCGCCGTCGGTACTCAGGGAAAAAGGCACATTGATGTGAGAGAAGTCCGCGCCTTCGTTTTGGAAACACTGCAGGTCAATAGAAACCGAGCGCCACTTGCCCAGCGGCCACTCTCGCAGGATCCCATCCAACCCGGTGGCCGCAGAACAACCCGCGCCACAACCCATGGTGGCAAACACGGAACTGGTGGGTGACTGCTGCAACTGCATGTCCAGCTGCAGGTAACCATTGCGCTCAACAAAGACCGACAGATCCTGCGGGGCTTTGGCCTGTAAATAGGCCCGTCCCCGCTCCAGCCCCGCCCAGTGTATTTCCCGCGCATCCTCCTGGGATTCCTTGTCGATTGAGGCGATGGTGACATTATCGGCCTCACCGCTGCTGTGACGATTGCCGGTCACTTCAACCGGGGATTGATTGCCACTGGCCACGTACAAACTCCACGGTGACAAAGTGCGGGACACAAACAACCAGGCATCATCCAGCTGACCATCCTCAGGCAAGGTGTACTCCTCTGGCAAATCATTTGCCAGACTGACCTGATCCTGATAATTCAGTCCATAACCATAAGTGAACAGTGGTTCGTAACTCTGGTCATCGCGGTTAAGGGGAGTTTGATGGACAAACTTGGGCCAACTGAACGACAGTTTGCCGACAAAGTCATGACGAGCCTGGCCGTTTGCATCGGCGAGCAAGACGTCGGCCACGCCATCGCCTTCCGAGCCAGGCAGCCAGGCGGCTACAAACGCATCGGACGCATTCAACTCCTTGTTAATCCACAGCGGTCGGCCGGATAAAAACACCGTCACCACCGGGATTTTGTCTGCACGCAGTTTTTGCAGCAGCTTGAGATCGTCTTTGACCCCGTATTCATATTCAATGGAGGCTATATCGCCGTGCCATTCGGCGTAGGGATTTTCGCCAATCACCACCACCGCCACATCGGGCCTGGCGTCATAACGGCCATCCACACTCAAGCTCACACGGCCACCGGCGGCCTTAACCACCGCTTCAATGCCGGCAAATATTGACGTCGCGCCGGGAAAGTCCGCCGGGGTATTGCCAGTGCCCTGCCAGGACAGGGTCCATCCGCCACTTTGTTTGCCCACGTCATCAGCGCCATTGCCCGCCACAAGAATGTGTTGAGTGGGGTCTAAAGGCAGTAACTTGCCGTTATTTTTCAGCAACACCAGGGATTTTCGCACCGCTTCACGGGCCAGTTGCCGGTGGTTTTGCCCTCCCATCAGATTCTGTTTGCCGGCCAGCGGTCGGGTTGATGCCGGTCCCCGATCTAACATCCCAGCGCGGATTTTCACTCGCAAAATGCGGCTAACGGCATCGTCAATCCGCAGCAATGGAATTTCACCGGAGCGGGCCTGGGCCAGGGTATTGTCATAGAGAGCCTGCCAATCACTGGGCACCATAAACATATCGAGACCGGCGTTGATCGCCTGCGCACAACTGGTCACAGTGCAGCCTGGTATTTGACGATGACCGTTCCAATCCCCCACCACAAAGCCGTCAAAGCCCATCTGCTGTTTTAACACTTCGGTCAACAGGTAGTGATTGCCGTGCATCTTGACGCCATTCCAACTGTTGAAGGAGGCCATCACCGTTTGCACACCCGCTTCCAGCGCAGCGATAAAACCGGCGGCGTGAATATCCAGTAACTCCTGTTCTGTGACCTGGGTATCACCCCGATCAATACCGCGATGGGTGCCACCATCACCAACGAAATGTTTGGCTGTGGCCACCACGTGCCGTTCGTCCAGTAAGCTGGCGCCCTTACCCTGCAGGCCCTCGACCATCACCCGGGCGTAATCGCGCACAATCGCCGGATCCTCGGAATAACTCTCGTAGGTTCTGCCCCAGCGGTCATCCCTGACCACCGCCACCGTGGGCGCAAAGGTCCAATCGATCCCGGTTACCGCCACTTCGGCGGCCGTCGCCTCGCCAATACGGCGCAACAACTCCGCATCTCGTGCAGCCCCCAGGCCTATGTTGTGGGGAAACAGCGTCGCGCCAACCACATTGTTGTGACCGTGAACCGCATCGCTGCCCCAAATGGCCGGAATACCGGCACTGTTGCCGGCAACCGACGCGTGATAGTAGGCATCGGCCAGCGCAACCCACTCCGACACCGGAGCAAATTTATTGTTGTTAGGTGCCGTGCCGCCGCCATTTAACACCGACCCAATATGGTACTCACGCACCTGCTCGGGGGTAATGAATTTGATTTCCGGCTGAATCATTTGCCCGATTTTTTCTTCCAGGCTCAATTTCGCCAACAGCGTCGCCACTCGCGCTTCTATCTCAGGATCCGGCACAATGACCGAGGTCAGCCTTGGCCAACGGACCTGGCTTTCACGGGATTCAAGCGGTTTTCCTGGCTGGTCGGTGTGGGCGGAGGCAGGCGCAGCTTCCATGATTTCATCGGGCTGACAGCCCGTCAGCGCCAAACTCATCCCCCCGCCACAAACCACGACTACACTGACCAATAAAGCCTGCCCAAAACGTTTCATTGCGCCCCCATCTTATGGTTTTAGCATTCATTCCTGATAAGACGCCAAGCAGAGTGCAATCCGCACCCGCCATCTTGTGGTATGCTCGCCAGGTTGGATTTGATAGTCAGGTGCGTCTCACAGTTTCATGCTTTAAATGACACAACAACAATCATAATTCACCACGTCGGAGTACCATATGGCCGAAATATTTGCCAACCGAGAAGCCCGTATGGACAGCAGCACCAGCTCACAAAATTACCGTTTTGCTCTGGTGACACTGACCAGCCTGTTCTTTATGTGGGGGTTTCTCACCTGCCTCAATGACATCCTGATCCCCCACTTAAAAGCTGCATTTGACCTCAATTACACTCAGGCGATGCTGATCCAGTTTTGTTTCTTCGGGGCCTATTTTGTCGTCTCCCTACCGGCGGGAGCTCTGGTCAAGCGCATCGGCTATCAACATGGCATTGTGGCCGGTCTGGCCGTCGCCAGCGTTGGCTGCTTTTTATTTTTACCGGCCGCCAGTCTCCATACCTATCCACTGTTTTTGCTGGCCCTGTTTATTCTGGCCTCGGGCATTACCCTGCTGCAGGTGTCCGCCAATCCCTTTGTCACAGCCCTGGGACCGGAGAAAACTGCCTCCAGCCGGCTGACCATGACCCAGGCCTTTAACTCGCTGGGTACGACCGTAGCCCCCTGGTTTGGGGCTCTCTTAATCCTGGCTGCGGCCACCAACAGCAACGGCGCAGAAAGTGTCAAGGGACCCTATTTGTTTCTGGCTTTGACCCTGGCTGCGCTGGCATTCATTTTTTATTTTATAAAACTGCCTCGCCTCAGCCACATTGAAGCCAAACCCGATTCCAACGAATCCGCCTGGAACCATCCCCATCTGCTGTTGGGCGCAATAGGCATTTTTGCCTATGTTGGTGCCGAAGTGTCCGTGGGCAGTTTTCTGGTGAGTTTTTTGGGCGAACCCAATATTGCCGGCATGCCGGAACCCCAGGCCGCCAAATACATTACCTACTACTGGGGAGGGGCCATGGTGGGTCGATTTGCCGGCGCAGTGATTATGCAACAAGTACCAGCGGGTAAAGCCCTGACCTTTAATGCCCTAATGGCCGTAGTGCTGGTTGCCACGGCGGTGTTCAGTAGTGGTCCGCTGGCTATGTGGAGCATATTGGCCGTGGGCCTGTGCAACTCTTTTATGTTTCCGGCCATTTTCAGTCTTGCCCTGAACAAGCTGGGCTCGGCGACCAGTCATGGATCCGGCATTCTCTGCTGCGCCATTGTCGGTGGAGCAATCGTTCCCGTTCTGCACGGTATACTGGCCGATAACTTTGGTCTCCAGCCCGCCTATCTCCTGCCCCTGGTGTGCTACCTGTACATTGCCTATTACGGTTTGAAAGGCAGTCAGCCCAGGACTGTGCACTCATAACTTTTAACCATACCTTTCAACCTGCGCATCCCTGCGCCTTTTCCTCTCGTCCCGCCGATCGGCGGGACTGTGTTACTAGTCATGGTGTTTCTGGACAGTCGCGGTGGTTCTGGACAGTCGCGGTGGTTCTGGACAGTCGCGCTACTTCTCGATTGTCGCGGAATGCTGAAAGTCTCAGTTCTGGAACAGCTATCGTGAGCCTATCTGTGATTAAGCGTGTCAATTTTTCAATGAATCTGATGCCGTTATACAGTTATGGCAGTTTTTTTAAGCACTTCTCAAAAAATTGATCTGAAAAACACCCTGGCGTGTTGAAACCCGCTGTAATTATATTGATCAGTTTAGGTATAATCTGACCTAAAACATATAACTTATTTGAAGTAGACAGGTTAGGGAGAGTGCCAATCAGCCTGTCGCAAATAGGTTTTTGATCGTCACACTGAAACGTGGCCAAGTGCCACCGGGTTGTATTTCATGCTGCTGAACTTTTCCAAACTGTATCGTCATGTTCATTGCCAATCAGTAGCGTCCTTGCTACTGGTCAGCCTGCTCAGTAGCAGTGCTGTGGCCAATGAAATTGTGGCGTCCAGTTTTCAGGAAGAGTCCGCAGCCATGGTTTCGCTGCCGGAGCCTGTATCCCAACAGTCCTCCAAAACACCGACATCGGCTAAGCCCAAATCAGACGCTACAGCCCCGGAGGAGCCTGCCGCAAACCCTGCTGGAAATACTACCGGTGACAACGACACGGCTGAAGACCTGCCGCAGGCCAAGAGCGTCGACCTGGCTGAACCGATCAGCAATGAAGAGCTGATGGAGGCGGAGAAAGTTGCCCAGCAAGCCGCCAAATCGGAGGAGGCAGCAGTCCAGAATGAGGCCGCCAACGGCTCGAAAAAGCCCTCCCCGAACAGTGCCAAGGTCCCGGACAACTCGGCAGAAAAGCGACAAGCCAATCAACCGTCCAATAAGATGGCCAAGGACAGCAAGCCTGCCGGAGTACAGGAAAGTGCCGCCAGTGAGACAGCGCAGCAGCCAGACGCCACCCCTGTGGCAGATGCCGATACCGCTACTGATGTCCCGGTAGAGAGCAAAGCCGGCGATCATCCGACTGCCGATGCGGCGAAAGTTGCCAAAAGCCTGCAGATCCTTGGCACCAAGGTACCGCCAGCCACCTCCACCCGCCTGGCCTGGTCTCCCAGCCAGTCGTTCGAGGGCCTGTCACAACCAACGCCGGTACTGGTTGTCAACGGTGCCGGCGACGGCCCCACCCTGTGCCTGACCGCCGCCATACACGGCGATGAGCTGAACGGTATTGAAATCGTAAGACGCGCCCTCTACAGCCTGAACCCGGAGGAATTGTCGGGTGCCGTGATCGGTGTACCCATAGTTAACTTGCAAGGGTTTCGGCGCAATTCCCGCTATCTGGCGGACCGTCGTGACCTGAACCGGTTTTTCCCGGGCAATGCCACCGGCAGCGCCGCTTCGCGCATCGCGAATTCATTTTTCAATAATGTCATCAGCCACTGTGACGCACTGGTGGATTTGCACACCGGTTCGTTCGATCGTACCAACCTGCCCCAATTGCGCGCCGACTTGCGCAATAAAGAGATTGCCAAACTGACCCACAATTTTGGCGCAACCGTGGTACTGCACAGTGAGGGCGCCGAAGGCACCCTGCGCCGCGCTGCTGTCGAGCGAGGCATTCCTGCGGTGACGCTGGAAGCTGGCGGTCCCATGCGCCTGCAGGAAGAGGCCGTCAGTCACGGAGTGGCCGGCATTCAAACGCTGCTCAATGGGCTGGGCATGATCAAGAAATTTCGTCTCTGGGGAGCCCCGGAACCGGTCTACTACCAGTCCAACTGGATTCGGGCCGATCAGGGTGGAATCCTGTTCAGCAATGTGGAGTTGGGACAAACCATTAAGGCAGGCGCCGTGCTCGGCACGGTGACCGACCCCATCACCAATGTCAGCCACGACATCGTCTCACCCCACCGTGGCCGAGTTCTGGGAATGGCGCTCAATCAGGTAATGCTGCCCGGCTACGCCGCTTACCATATCGGCATTGCAGCCCCGGATGAAAAAAATGCCGTCCCTGCCGGGCCGAATCTTCCAGAAACTGAAGACATCCCCCCCAATGTAGACCTGTCCCAGAACCCATCGCCGGCGCCGCAGGACCTTATCGACGAGGAGGCACCGGTGCCTGCCGATGACGAAGAGTTTCAGGACGCCAATAGCCTGCCTGCAACACCACAACAGACCATCGAATCCGAAGAGTAATCCTAGACAAGGCTGGGCGTGGCTCGCCGGATAATGGCCTTGCAATCGATGCCTTCCGGCAAGGTGCCGTAAACCCAGCCCTGATTGTCTCGCCCCAGCCGGGACAGGCAGAAGGCCTCGGCCACCGCTGGATCGCCAAATTGCAGCAGGGTCGACGCCTGTATTGCCAAGGCCATCTTCCCCACCACCGAACGAGCGCGATACTCAAGCGTATCCGGCTCGGCAAAACACCGCTGCAGCTCCTCGATAGCCCGATCCAGATTGGCGTGGCAATCAGCAGCCCGCCTGATCTCAACCAAAAAAGCCTCCAGGGAACCGGGGCTTTTCAGCATGGCCCGTATCATATCCAGGCACTGGACATTGCCACTGCCTTCCCAGATGGCGTTAATAGGAGCTTCGCGGTAGAGACGCGGCATGATGCCATCTTCCATTACGCCCATCCCCCCGATGCATTCCATTGCCTCATAAGCGTGGCCTGGTGTGCGTTTGCAGATCCAGTATTTGCCCACGGCAGTTCCCATCCGCACCAGCAGTCTTTCCTGCTCATCCTGGGGATTATCAAGCGCGCGAGCGATGCGCATGGTAAGCGCCAGGGCGGCTTCCTGCTCGATGATCAGATCCGCCAGCACGTTTTGCATCAATGGCTGGTCGATCAGCAGCCTGCCAAACGCTGATCGCTGCGAACAGTGGTGAGTCACCTGTGCCACAGCCTGTCGCATACCTGCCGATGAGCCAATCATGCAGTCAAAGCGGGTCATGGCGACCATTTCCAAAATGGTGGCGATACCGCGCCCTTCCTCACCCACCATCCAGCCCAGCGCACCGCGCAGTTCGGTCTCACTGGAGGCGTTGGAGACATTGCCCATCTTGTTTTTCAACTTTTGAATCTGCAGCGGATTTTTGCTGCCATCTGGACGCCAGCGCGGCACCAGAAAACAGGAAATGCCTTGCTCTGCTTGAGCCAACACCAAATAGGCGTCACTCATCGGCGCCGAGACAAAGTATTTATGACCAACCAGCTCATAGGCTTTGCCGGGACCAGCGTCAGCAACCGGATAGGCCCGTGTGCTGTTGGAACGAACATCCGAGCCGCCCTGTTTTTCCGTCATGGCCATGCCAATGGTGACACCGGCTTTCTCGGTATCGGGAATATTTCGGGGGTCATAACTGCTGGCCAGGATTTTCGGTGCCCAGCGTTCGTACAGGTCCGGCTGGTGCCTTAACGCCGGAATGGCGGCCGAAGTCATGGTGATGGGACAACCATGACCGGCCTCAATCTGACTGATCATATAATACTTGGCCGCACGGGCTACCTGGCCACCGGGCCTGCTTTCCCGCCAATGGGAGGCATGAATGCCTTCTTTAACCGCCAGGCTCATCAGCAGATGGTAGGCCGGATGGAATTTCACCTCATCGATGCGAGCTCCATGGCGATTGTGGGTGTGCAGGATCGGTTTATTTTCATTGGCCTGAAAGCCCCATTCCAGCACTTCGGCTGTTCCCAGTAAGGCGCCCAGGCGCTGCAGATCCGACTGACACCAGTCAGCCCCCTGGGACTGCACCAGCGCTTGAAGCGCAGCATCACTGCTGTACAAATTGTAATTTTCCAGCGCGGACGGCTGGTTCTGCACTTCGTGGGTTTCCGCCCAGTAACGGGTGCTGGGAGTAAAATCGGCGAGTTCAGCCATAGAACACCTCTTATCGTCCATAGTATGAACCTGGGTTCACACCTTTAATAAAGTGAATCACTATTCACACTTATAGTCAATTGGCATCTCTCCCGCTAGAATAGTCGATCAATACTCACTCCCGAGGCGCTGCTCGGTAACTGCCTGGATACATTGCCTGGATACATTGCATGGCCTATCGCCCCACGGAAAAAACCGAAGCACACCGCTCGGCCCAGCGCCAACTGCTGCTGCAAGCCGCACTCGCGGTGGTATCCCGACATGGCTTTCAGGGGCTGACCATCACAGCGGTGGCCCAGCAGGCCAATCTGGCCACAGGCACCGTCTACAAATATTTTGAGTCGAAAGCCGTATTGTGTGCCGACGTGTTTCGCCTGGCCACTGAGCGGGAAGTGGACAAGGTTCAACAAGCGGCATTCCCCAAGCTGACCGCTGGTGAGACCGCTGTGCCCTGTCGCCAGCGCCTGATCAACGCCATCGTCATCTTTGCCCAGCGTGCGATTCAAGCCAGACGCCTGGCCTACGCCCTGATTGCCGAACCGGTCGACCCCATGGTGGAATCAGAACGATTAGTGTACCGGCAGGCCTACGCCGACATCTATGGCCGCCTGATTCAGGAAGGCATCGAGAAAAAAGAATTCCCGCAACAAAATGCCAGGTTGGCCGCCGCTGCTTTGGTGGGGGTGGTTGCCGAAACCCTGATCAGCCCACTGGGCCGCAACCAGGCCTCTGGACAGGTTCAGGAGTATCCCGCAGAAGCGCTGATCAGTGACCTGAAACAGTTTTGCCTGCGCGCCATTACCGGAATGCCGACTTGAGAGCCGGGATGCTGACTGGAGAGCTGTAGCGAGCTGGCTCAGGAACACGTTTGCTCGGCATGAGTGTGCAGTATGTCGATCTTGCCTTGCAGCTTTCTTTCCTCCTTGGGGGTAATGCCGAAACCGGTGCGTTTTTTGTGCCTCAGCGCCGCCTCGGCATCCAGCAAACGCTGGCGCGCCCTGGCGCATTGTTGCTGCCACTTCTGCCGCTGGCGATGCAGTTGCGCCTGTTCCCGCGCGCGCTTGGCTTCCTCTGACTGACGCTCGCGGGTGCGCTGTTCAAACCAGGCGCGGTTGCGCCGATGCTGTTGCTCATTGGCGTCAGCGTTTGGCTGGCGCTGGGGACCTGTCACCGTCATTACCTCCAACGCCGGTACCCCACCAGTACGTCTGGGCACATCGCTGAAGTGCACGCGGCCCTGCTCGTCCACCCAGCGATACACCGTTGCAGCCTGGGCTGCATGATTCCCGTGTGCCCACAATACCGCGGTCAATGTAGCCAAGCCCACAGCGGTTGCTGAGGCTTTAATCGCCGACGCGATCAGCGATATCAACGCTAATGATGAATAACGGCCTACCTTTGCCATCTCATGGCCCTCCTTCCTTGGTATGAAACTCCAGTGATGCATGACAGCGTAACGACCACAATGGTCAAACTCGACCCCCAAAGACCAGTTCCCGACTGGTACAATGCCCCAATTCGATGGAAACCAACCAAAGCATGACAACCACGACCTTAGAGGCGGCACTCTCGCTGCTGCAAAACACCTACGGTTACGAGCAGTTTCGTGGCCAGCAACAACAGGCCATCAACGCCGCGCTCAACGGTCAGGATTGCCTGGTATTGATGCCGACCGGGGGTGGCAAGTCACTTTGCTACCAGATTCCGGCACAATTGCGGCCGGGCACCGGCCTGGTTATTTCGCCCCTGATTGCCCTGATGCAGGACCAGGTCACAGCCCTGAGAGAACTGGGCATTGCCGCGGCCTACCTGAACTCCACTCTGAGCCATGACGAGCAGCGGGATATCACCCGACAATTTGCCTCGGGGCAATTGCAGCTGCTCTATATCGCTCCGGAGCGATTGCTGCAGCCCAAAACCCTGGCTTACCTGTCCCAGCAGCCCATCTCGCTGATTGCCATTGACGAAGCCCATTGCGTGTCCCAGTGGGGGCATGACTTCCGCCAGGACTACCTCGGCCTCGGCGTGCTCAAACAGCACTTCCCTGCCACGCCACTGATGGCCCTGACCGCGACCGCCGACCAGCGCACCCAAACTGAAATCGAACAGCGCCTGCAGTTGTCGGACCCGGTGCGATTGAACAGCAGTTTCGACCGCCCCAACATTCGCTACCACGTCAGCGTGCGCCAGGATGCCCGCAAACAGCTGATCCGCTTTCTGGCCCAGCACAAACAGGAAGCCGGCATCATTTATTGCCTGTCACGCAAAAAAGTAGAGAGCACCGCCGAGTGGCTGGTCAGTCGAGGCGTCAACGCACTGCCCTATCACGCTGGTTTACCCGCCGCCTTACGGCAGACTCACCAGCAGCGGTTTTTGCGCGAAGACGATGTGGTGATGGTGGCCACCATCGCCTTTGGCATGGGCATTGACAAGCCCGACGTACGCTTTGTGTTTCATATGGACCTGCCCAAAAGCCTGGAAGCCTATTACCAGGAGACCGGCCGCGCCGGCCGCGATGGTCAAGCCGCCGAGGCCCATATGATTTACGGCCTGCAGGATGTGGTGCGACTGACCCAGATGCTCAACGACTCCGCTATGGAAGAACAACAAAAGCGAGTGGAACGCCACAAACTCAATGCCCTTCTGGGCTGGTGCGAAATCACCCACTGCCGTCGCCAGGGACTGCTGAATTATTTTGAAGAGGAAGCGCCGGCGTTTTGCGGCAACTGTGACATCTGCCTGTCGCCGCCCCAAACCCGGGAAGGAACCGTGGAAGCGCAAAAGTTTCTGTCGACTGTATACCGCACCGGTCAGCGTTTCGGCACAGCCCACATCATTGATGTGCTGCGCGGTGCCGATACCGAGAAAATCAGACAACATGGCCATCAGCAACTGAGTACTTATGGCATTGGCCAGGAGCTGAGTAATAATCACTGGCAATCCATTGCCCGCCAACTGCTGGTGCAGGGTTACCTGATTAACGACTTCGAGCATTTTGGTGCTCTTACTCTGACGGAAAGCAGCCGGGCATTATTGCGCAGTGAAAAGGACTTTCACTATCGCGAGCAGCTGGCGGAAGCCCCCAGCCGCAAGAAACCCTCCAGCAATAATGGTGTCAGCGACTCTGATCGCGCCCTCTGGGATGCCCTGCGCGAATGTCGCAAACAACTCGCGCAGGAGAATGACCTGGCACCTTACATGATTTTCCATGACGCTACCCTGATGCAGATGATGGAAGAGCGTCCAGACAGTTTGGATGCGCTCAGCTTCCTGCACGGCGTCGGCGCCAGCAAACTGGACAAATACGGGGAGGCCTTCCTCGATGTAATCCAGGAATATGCCGAGAGTTAGGCGCGCAGATTCAACCTCAGGTGTGACTGAATCTGACTGCGCAAGGACGGGAAGACTCCAGCTTGTTCCGCGTAATGGGACCATTGGGACACCACTTCGGTCACACGCTCAATGATCTGCCGGGCCTCGCGGCTAAAATTGCCGATCAGTGACGCGATGGCCAGCAAGTCCTCTCTTTCAAACTGATCTCGTTTGCCATTGAGTGACAACTGGTGACTGTTGACCCAGGGAGAATCGGCTTTGTAGCTGTAAGCCACATCGAACGCCGGCGCCAGACGCCAGTTCGCCCCGGGTGATGCCAGAAGAAAGCCGAAGTTTTTGCTGTGATCATCGTGATTGCGGGCCACCACGTTGAACACCATACGGCGAAACACCTCGATGGCATCCTCACGCGGCAGCTTCAACTGGCGGGCCACCGTCAACAACTGTTCATAACTGTAGCTGCCCGGCCGTTTATAATCGGCATGGTCCATTGCACACAGGGACGCATAGTGCAACTTGCGATTTCCCTCGCGATCAAATCGGCGGGTCATAAAGTGCGCTCGCTCACCCTCGAACAACAACTCGGACGGCGACATGTTCAAGCCTGCATCACAGGCCATCAGGTAATAAGCGTACTCCATACGGCCAAACCCCTGTGGATCGCCAAACACCTCACTTTGCAGTTTGTGCTCTTCCACACCGTCAAACTTCAGCAAGTAATGTTCAAATCCCTCGGGAGCTTGCAGCTGCCCCGAACGCACCTCCGTACGTGCCTTATTGATGGCGATGACGGCCTTCGGTCGCGCCCCGCCGGCGGAGGTTCCCACCTGCAGAATGGCCGACATGGCGGCCTCATTTTCTGACATCGCCAGCGATGACAGAGACACGCCCAGGTTCGCCCGCTGATCCAGAACCGCCTGCGCCATCGTCACCAGGGACGACAGCTCCAGCTTTTCCTGACCGGTTTGCCCCGCCTGAATGGCAGGGGCATACTCCAGTGCGCCCATTCCCCGCTGCCCGGTGTACAGCAGCCGCTCCAGAGCCGAGAAGTCTTCTCCCCGGCGCCCCTGGCGAGCCAGCCAGGCATCGATCACCGCATTGCCAAAATCATCTGGCAGGGTATCGGCAAATACAGCCGGCAAGCCGCGATAGGTCTCCCGGCTCAATCCCGCGAACTGGAACTTGCCGGTCGCCAGGGGCATTCTGATTGGTGCTATTTCCACACCGCTTGCCAACCACTCCGGTGAGTATTCAAATAATGTCAGCTGAGTCCCCGGGTTGTAAGCCAGCGCACCGACCCGCTTGCCCCAAAGACTCACTTCCGCCAGGTTCTGCATCACCAATCCATCCCTGTATTGTTATCGCGACTCTCCCCCTTGCTTTCCTCTTGAGAGACATCGTTATCCCGTGGCGAGCTGGCGCGCTGGCGCTGTCTGCCTTTCAATTTCAGCAACTCCATAGGACTGAAACCCAGCTCGGGCACAAACTGCTCAACCAAGCCCAACTGATCCAGGGCCCGCAACACGGCGATAACATTGACAAACTTACCCTGCCCCCGCACCAGGTTGCCATAACTGACCCGCGATAACCCGACGGCATCGGCCACCTGTTGCTGGGTCAGGTTCTTTTCCAGTCGCAGCTGCTCTATTCTCGAGCCAATCTCGGCCGCAATTGCCTCGTCCGACATGTGTTGGAAACTCATTGCCTTCACCAAAGTAGTGACAATATAACTAATCATTATTCAAAATATAGCACACAATGATAAAATATCTTATCAAAAATAAATAACATCAATGATCAATATTCTTATCATTAAACAAAAAAACCGCCACAATGATTGATTTTTTAATCATTATGGCGGCTCAACTGTAAGAGCTCAGCTTTAAAGGCCCAGCTTACAAGGTCAGGGCTGACTGAGCGGTATTTCCGGCAAGGCGGCGTTCCCTGGCGTCCACTCTGACACCATATGCCGGCGCCAGGCCGACGAGGCCAGACGCAGGGTAAAACACAGGGCCAGCGATAGTATCAGGGCCACGAAGACCATCCAGGCCACCTTGGGACTCAAATCCCAGACCACAATGACCAGATACTGGGCCAGCACCATTAACCAGTGCAAAAACGTGGACACGATCATCAGCCAGCGAGTGTCGCCAGCACCGCGCAGGACCCCTCCCGCGATCAGAATGACAGCATCAGCCATGACATAGCTGGCCATACCGAACATCATCCAGCTGGCCAGCTCCATAATGGCGGCATCTTGTGTGGCATCGGTAATAAAGAACCCCACCAGCGATTCACGAAAGGAGATAAACAGTATCGCCAGCGTGCCCGAGTACATGAGCCCCATCAAAAACCCGGCACTGATCACCGAGTTCAGACGCTGGTAGTCTTTGGCTCCCACACATCGCCCCACCAGACTGATCACGGCAATGTGCAAACCCACCATAGGGACAAATGACAATAGATCCCAGTTGAGGACGATCGCCGCCGCTGCCCCCTCACCGACTCCGTAGGATTGGAACAGCAATATAAAGGCGTTGAATGCCGCTACATTCAAAAACATCTCCAGCCCGGAGGGAAAGCCCAGCCGCCAATAACGCTTAAATAATAACGCGTCATAGCGGAAGGATTGACCAACTGCAAACTCGCGACGATTTGCCGCCGAAAAATAAACCCACAAAAACAACAACAATCCCAGCAGGTTACTCAATACAGTGCCGCAAGCGGCCCCAACAATACCCAGCTGCGGAGCACCCCAAACACCGAAAACCAGAGCATAGGTTAATGGCACATTCACCAGCATGGCGAACACATCCACCACCATGATCACCCGCGTTTTCCCCAGCCCGGCAAAATAGGAAGAAAAACAGGCTTTCAGCAGCGTCAGCACGCCCCCCGTAAGCAGCACTTGGAAGTACTGCTTTTCCAGATGCAGCTGCTGGGCTTCATGGCCAAGCCAATCGAAACTGACATAGACGCCATAGCCCATGAGCAATAACAGCGGCAGACTCAACAGCGCAATCAGCACTCCCTGGGTGACCGTGCGCGTACATAACGGCTTGCTATCCGCGCCCAGGTGTTGCGCCACCAGGGCGTTGCCGTAAGACAGCAGGCCTACCCACAGGGACAAACACATAAACGCCGCCACTCCGCCTCCCAGAGTTGCGGCAACATGGGTGGGGCTGATTGTCGACATAAAAAAGCGGTCGGTAAAAATCATGACCGCGTAGGTGCCCTGGGAAACCACCATTGGCAAGGCAATACCAATCAACAGGCTGAATGTTTTTTTATCCGTTCTAAACAGAGACCACATCTCTCCGACTCCTTAAAACCCACAGCCACGCCGCCAACACTTGGTGAAAACGTCGCAGAAACCGCTGACGGTTTTCATAAATCACAGCATGATTTAGACAAAACAGTCAGTCACTCTGCGCGCAATGTTCAATGACGTCGCGCTTCAGTTATTGCTTAATACAACAATTTTTTCGAGTTCTTCTTCGTACTCCATTGTCCTTCTCCCGGCTAAAACCAATAAACTCCGAAACCCTACTGCTTCGGCCCAAACTGACCGACATAAAAAAACCCGGTCAGCCATTGGCCCACCGGGTTTTCAGAAATACTTACCGGAAGGCCTTAACGCCTTCCGATGACACGAAAGACGCTAGAACACCACAATACGCAGCACGGAAGCACAGGGCTTCATGCGGCGATACGCATTGGCGTGAATGTTGTAGGTCGTAAACGTGTTCATGATGACTATCAAATACCTTGTGTGTTTGATAAATACCTTGTGTGTTTGATCAAGCTCGTGCGTTTGCCAGAGCTCAAAAAAATAGGCTGCCTAGATTATAGACACCCCTTCAAATATTCAACCAGTTTTTCCGGGCTTTTTTCAGGGTTTTTGTGAAATGTTTATGACTGGCACCGCAACAATCCTGATTGCTTATCAGCATCGATAGACAAACCATGTCACGGACCAGCATTGACCTGCATTGAAAAACCAGGCGTTACTTGGTCAGGTACTGAATGCCCTGATCCAGCCCCTCCAGAGTCAGCGAATACATATGACCATCCACCAGTTTACGGGCCATATCAATGGACTGAGTGTGTGGCCAATATTTTTCCGGTGTGGGATTCAGCCATATCACCTTGCTAAAGGTATCGGTCAAACGCTTCATCCAGACGTAGCCAGGCTCTTCGTTCATATATTCGACACTGCCGTACTGACTGCTGATTTCATAGGGTGCCATGGAGGCATCGCCCACAAAAATGACTTTGTAGTCGCTGGCGTAGGTATGAAGAATATCGTACATGGAGGTAACATCCGTATTGCGACGGCGGTTGTCCTTCCACAGATACTCATAGACAAAGTTGTGAAAGTAAAAGTACTCCATGTGCTTGAACTCAGTCTTACAGGCTGAAAACAGCTCTTCACACACCCTCACATAGGGATCCATCGACCCACCCACGTCAAAAAACAGCAGGATTTTTACCGCATTGTGGCGCTCAGGCACCATTTTGATGTCGAGAAAGCCGGCATTATTGGCGGTTGAGCGGATGGTGTCGTCAAGATCCAGCTCTTCCGCAGCACCGCTGCGGGCAAACTTGCGCAGTTTGCGCAACGCCATCTTGATGTTGCGCGTGCCCAACTCGACATCGTCGGCCAGGTTTTTAAACTCGCGCTTATCCCACACCTTTACCGCTGACTTATTGCGGCTCTCCCCGCCGACACGTATACCTTCAGGATTGTAGCCACTGTTGCCAAACGGCGAGGTGCCCCCGGTACCAATCCACTTATTGCCGCCCTGATGTCGCTTTTTCTGCTCTTCGAGACGCTTGTTGAATTCCTCGATCAGCTTCTCCAGCCCTCCCAGGGATTCAATCTTGGCCTTCTCTTCGTCAGTCAGGCTTTTCATAAATTCTGCCCGGGTCCACTCATCCGGGATCAGGGCTTCAACGATGCCCTCCAGATTCTCCAGGCCTTTGAAGTAAGCGCCAAAAGCTCGATCAAACTTGTCAAAGTACTTCTCGTCCTTAATCAAACAGGTGCGCGACAGCAGATAGAAGTCATCCACACTGCCGAAGGCCAGGTGCTTTTCCATGGCCTCCAGCAACACCAGCAGTTCTTTCAGGGAAACCGGCACTTCGGCTTTGCGCAAGCCATAAAAAAAATTGACCAGCATCTAATACTCCTTCCTGAGCGGTTAAACCCAGATCAGTTAGGCGTTTTTACGGCGAGTCATAAAGGCCAGTCGCTCCAGCAACTGCACATCCTGTTCGTTTTTCAACAAGGCACCGTACAGCGGCGGAATCGCCTGACGGGGATCGCGGCTCTGCAACACTTCATCGGGTATGTCATCGGCCATCAACAGCTTAAGCCAGTCCACCAGCTCCGAAGTAGACGGCTTTTTCTTCAAACCGGGCACTTGGCGTACGTCAAAGAACACATCCAACGCATCGCGTACCAACTCTTTCTGAATGCTGGGAAAATGGACATCAATAATCTGCTTCATGGTCTCGCGATCCGGGAAGCTGATGTAATGGAAAAAACAGCGACGTAAAAATGCGTCAGGCAGTTCCTTCTCATTGTTACTGGTGATGATCACGATGGGGCGCTGTCTGGCCTTGATAACCTCACCAGTCTCATACACAAAGAATTCCATCTTGTCGAGTTCAACCAACAGGTCGTTGGGGAATTCGATGTCGGCTTTGTCGATTTCATCAATCAACAACACCACCTGCTCGTCAGCTTCAAAGGCCTCCCACAGCTTGCCCTTTTTCAGGTAGTTGGCAATGTCATTGACCTTGTCATTACCCAGCTGTGAATCCCGCAGGCGGGAAACCGCATCGTATTCATAGAGCCCCTGTTGCGCCTTGGTAGTCGATTTGATGTGCCACTGAATCAGGCGCTTGCCCATGGCTGAGGCCACCTGCTCCGCCAGCATGGTTTTGCCGGTGCCGGGTTCACCTTTCACCAGCAAGGGTCGCTGCAGGGCGACGGCGGCATCCACTGCCATTCTCAAGTCGTCTGTGGCGACGTAACTTTCAGTACCTTCGAACTTCATGAACTCGATTCCTCAATGTTTTTGAAAACTGTTTTTTCAAAACTGTTTTGCATGATGGTTTGGCATGCCCGGATTCTACCACAGGGATACTCTGGCGACGGGTTCCAACCGCGACGATCCCCCCAGATTGCGCTAAAACGCACAGGGAATTGGCCATTTTCGTCGCCATCGAGCCGATACCGCTGGCACGAATGTAGACTTTACGAAAGTTGATCACTTTTTAGCCTGCAAGCACTTCCCTATTGCCTAAAGTTTCTGTAAATTTGCACGCCTGTGCAAAAACCATTTCCGCCGGAGAGAGATATGAATATTGCCGCCACAGAGGTCAATCACACCATGGATGCGTCTACTCGCTTCCAACAGGTGTTCCAACAACAACGTCAGGCCTCACGACTGAGCCCCTACCCCAGTCTAAAAGAGCGGATGAACCGACTTAACCAGCTGGAAGACATGTTGATTAAAAACCAGGACGCTATTGCCGACGCCATTTGTGAGGACTATGGCAACCGCTCCAGCCAGGAAACCCGCATGCTGGAGATTTTTGGCCTGATCAGTGGCATCAACTACACCAAAAAGCGGTTGAAAAAGTGGATCAAGCCCCAGAAGCGCCATGTGGGCCTGGCCTTCCTGGGAGCAAAAAACACGGTTTTACCGCAGCCTAAAGGCGTGATCGGTATTGTCACCCCCTGGAACTACCCGCTATTTCTGGCCTTGAGTCCCGTGACCAGCGCCCTGGCCGCAGGTAATCGCTGCATTATCAAGCTGGCCGCTAACTCCCAGACATTGGCGCGCCTGCTGGACCGACTGATCAGCGAGCGTTTTGACGCGGATGTGCTGTCCGTCATTCCCGGCATCTCTGCCACGGAGTTTACCCATCAACCCTGGGATCACCTGGTTTTCACAGGCTCGGCCGCCACCGCCAAAACTGTGATGGAAACAGCCGCTAAAACCCTGACCCCGGTAACGCTTGAGCTGGGTGGCAAATCCCCCACCATCCTGGGTGAGGATTACGACGTATCCGCTGCCGCTGAACGCATGCTGTTCGGCAAGTTTCTGAACGCCGGCCAGACCTGTGTGGCGCCCGACTATGTGTTTGTACCGCGCAGCAAAATCGAGGAATTTGTCGAAGCGGCCAAGGCCATTGTCAGCAAACGCTATCCCAGCGCCCAGACCCAGGACTACACCTCCATTATCGATCACAAGGCCTTTACCCGCCTGAGCCAAACGCTGGAAGACGCCGCCCAGAAAGGCGCCAAAGCCATTAACTTGCTGGGTAATGACGCCCTGGATGCCGACAAGCGCAAGATCCCTCCTCACGTGGTACTGGATACCAATGAGGATATGCTGATCATGCAGGATGAAATCTTTGGTCCCCTGTTGCCAGTCAAGCCTTACGATCATATCGATGAAGTCATTGCCTACATCAATGCCCATGAACGGCCGCTGGCGCTTTACCTATACAGCAACGACAAGCGACTGCAGGAAAAAGTTACCTATAACACCTTGTCAGGCGGCATGTGCATTAACGACAGCATCTTCCATGTGGCTCAACACGATATGCCATTTGGTGGTATCGGCAACAGCGGTATGGGTCACTACCACGGCCAGGAAGGCTTCATCGAGTTTTCCAAACTGCGACCCATTTTCAAGCAGGCACCCATCAGTGGTGTGCACAGCATGGCGCCCCCCTTCGGCCCCATGTTTGAGAAAATGTATAGCCTGATGATCAAGTTCAAGCTCTGACAGACACACGGCCTGGCGCCACTGCTAGGCGTCAGAGTTCGAGCTGTAGTATTTCCCGTCGGCCATATGCGGTCGGCGGGAAAACTCAATTAATCAGTGCGCAGCCCCCGCACCATATCGTCCAAACTCAGGCCATTTGAAAAGATCGAGCTGTTGTTTGAGTCGTAAGCTCTGAAATAACTCACTTCTTCACTGTCTGGATCAATGTAACAGTAAATCGTCACCGGCTCATGGTGCTGCAAGTTACCCGTGCTGCCGTTCAGCAACACCACAAACTGATCTTGCTCTTCCTGATAGCGGGTAGACCGCCAGTCCACTTCGCTACGCAACAGTGTGCCACTGAACTTTTGAAAAGCCTTTTCCTGGCAGTTTGAGACAGCCTGCATCCCATCAAATTGGAGATCGTAGCGAAGGGCAGAATCCTTGGCAGAGCCCGAATTCATCCAGCTGGGATTGGACTTGGCGATATACAGCGTTAGCAGAGAGGATCCTACGGTGACGGAGAAAAGCCCGACACCGGCGAGCAGGTTATGACCCAAAGAAGAAAACATATGTTGACCTTACTGTCGGTAACCGTTCGACCCTGACTGAGGGCACTGGCTTTGCGTCCCGGAATTACTCCCGGTTTGCCGTTTCGTAGTAGATCAAAATTCTCCCACAGGGGATAAGCAATGGTCAATCAGGCGCCAGCTCAGCGCTTGGCAACATGACTCATAATGGTCGGAAAGTCTTCCAGCATCCAGGCAAAGTAACCGTCCCGGAAGTAATGCACATCCTTGAACCCCCAATAGACGCTAACCGCTGTAGCATAAGCACTGCGCAGGCAGTTGGAGCTGTTGCAATAAATCACCAGGGGCGTGTCCCGGGTTATACCTTTGGCCTCATACAGCTTGGCAAAATCCTTTTGAAAATCCAGGTGAATGGCTCCCTCAACATGGCCTATAGACCACTCCTCCTGACTTCGAACATCGATAAAGACCGCCCCGCGATCATAGAGACGCTTGGCGGTAAAGACATCAACTGTCTTGGCGCCACTGACAGCCACCGGCGACGAGTCGGCATACCCCTTTGTGCTTGGCAGCAGCACCAACAGCAACAGTGCCAGTGACCACCACCTGTAAGTGCGCATCTCGCAAAGACTCATATCACCTCCAACGCTGTTAACAAGGCCAACAGTTCGTCAAAGCGTGATATGACACCGCGATATGAAACTGCGCAGGGATCAGAGGTGAAAAACGGGGTGGGACTACACATCAACGCTTTGTCAGGGACCCGGACGTTTAGCCGACCCCTGATTCAAGCTTAGGCAAGATCTGATGCGTTTCTTAGTGTGATTTATTCTAAAAAGAGAAGTTACATCCAGAGATTTTTAACTAACGAGGACACTGACAAGGAGTAGCTGGGAGTAGCTGGCCGAAAGCTTCTGGCATAGTCAGCCATTATTGAATCCGCCTTCGATACAGCAGAGCTATAAGCTCAGGAAGCCGCCATCAGGCCGCATGGGAGCCAGGCTCCTGCGTCGCCATGAATTTCATCAACGACGCTTCGGCCCGGGAAATACCACAGCGGCGGGCAACCTCTTCCGGCTGCAACCCGGCGTTCAACAGTGATAGCGCGTCTTTCAAATCAGAATCAATCGGACTCGCTGGCTTGTCCGCCTGGGCAGATTCTTCCGGCAATGACGCACGGTTTGACGGTGTCGGCTGCAGAAGTTTGTGCTCCAGCGCCAGCAATCGCTTACCCATACCCACCGAGGTACTGCTGGCAACCTGCAGGTTTCTTTCCAGGTTTTGGAAAAGCTTTGTCATCTGGGCAGCTTGTTGACGCATTCGCACAATGCACACGGCAGCCACACCAAGAGACAGCACACTGAAAAAACCGGAAGCCACTAGTAACCCCATGGTCAGCATATTGTCAGACAGCATTTCCAAACTCCCTTCAGCCTTTGATGAGAAGCCGCCGCAACTGGACGGGCTTCATGATCGGGGTCAAATATTTGCCAGATCTGCCCATTCATCCTCAGTCAGCAATTTATCCAGCTCCACCAGAATCAGCAGCTCGCCATTTTTGTGGCACACCCCCTGGATGAACTTTGCACTCTCGTCATTGCCGACATTCGGTGCCGTTTCCACTTCCGATGCGCGCAGGTAAACCACTTCCGCCACACTGTCGACGAGAATACCAATAACGTGATTATCAGCCTCAATAATCACAATACGGGTTTGATCCGTCACATCCCCCGGCAGCAATCCAAACCGGTGGCGAGTATCGATCACGGTAACCACATTACCACGCAGGTTGATAATGCCGAGTACGTAAGTTGGCGCACCGGGAACCGGGGCAATTTCGGAGTAACGCAACACCTCTTGCACTTGCATTACATTGATGCCGTAGGTTTCGCCAGCCAGCTTGAACGTCACCCACTGCAGCATCGGATCATCACTGGTTTGGTTTACCGCGCTATGTGCCATAAATCTGTCCTTAATCAGGTACTGTCAGCTTGCGGAGCTGAACGCCCCCACCGGGGCGTCAAAAAAACATCGCAAGCCACACGTTATAACAATGAATTGCAGCTTCTATGCCAGTGTATCGGCTATTGCCGACTTTCTTTGAGGTACTTTCTTTGAAGTACTCTCTTTGTAGAACGTTATCCAGCTTTCAGGGGGTCACGCCGGGACCGATCCGCATCGGCGTGCTGCAACATGGCCCCCATGGTGTGAATGTCCAACAAGGCACACATATGTTGCTTGACCGTCCCAGCCAACCACGGCCGCTTGCTTCGCTCCCCACGCCATTTGACATCTTCCGGCGCCAGGGTGATCGGCTGGTTAACCTGATCAACCGCCAGTCCCCAGGGTAATCCGTCGATGGAAACCACATATTTGGCCCCCTCAACAAACGAATCCTGGTAGCGTTCTGGCATCACAAAACGGGCGGTATTGATGGTGCGAATTTTCCCCACCGGGGTGGGCTGCAGCCCCATAAACCAGTCCGCCTGGCCAAACAATGGCGTCAACTCCTCCGTCAACGGCTGAATCTGCCCCAAAGCCACCAGGGGGACCGCCAGGGTCAAGCCAGCAACTTCAAATAATAAAACCTCAAACCGCTCCTGGGCCCAGCTGGGCCTGCCATTCTCAAGCCATCCAACAAGGCTTTGATCACTGCCCTGGCTATCGGCATCAGCAGCCGGAATGGTCGAAGCTGCAGCCCCCTCCTCTTCCACGGCCTGTTCAAGCGCTGCAGCCACAGTGGATTCTTCCTGCACAAGGGAGACCGGTGTTGTGTCTTGAGGCTGCACCAGAACTGGGGGCTCATCCTCCTCGCTGGCGACGACCACCGCTGGCTCTGACAGAGCCGATGAGCTCAACAGCTTGACCAGTTTTTCCCGTGCCTGGTCACTGGGGGCTGAGGCCGCTTCGGGCTCCGGGTCCTGAAACGGCAGTGAAGCACTATCCATCTCGAGCTTCAGGGCCGGTTTCGGTACCGTGACAGCACTCGGCTGCGACGGGCACAACAGCTCGTCAAAATACCCCTGCAACACTTCCTGGGTTGTGGCTTTCACGCCATCGACTCCTCTTGCCTGACGCGCGACGCTGATGGTGCGGCAGCGCTTGCACTTCGCTGCAGTTGCCACTTCAACAAAGAGCGATAGGCTTCAACGGCACGACTGTCCGGTTGAAATTGATGCGGTGGTATACCCGCCTTACTGGCATCACGCAACTTGGTATCAACCGGCACCTTACCCGGCCAGACACGGTCACCATACTGATGACGGATAGTTCGCAAACTGTTCACTGACGCCTGGGTGCGGCGATCAAACAGCGTCGGGATCACCCAGAATGGCAGCGGCTGTTGGCGGGATTTGGTCATCATACCCAGGGTTTGCACCATTCGCTCTAGCCCCTTCAACGCCAGGAACTCGGTCTGTACCGGCACCAGCAATTGCTGACACGCAGCCAGTGCATTGATCATCAGCACACCCAGCAACGGCGGGCAGTCGATCAAGACGATATCGTAATCCTTACGAATTGTGCTCAGTGCCCGGCTGATCACCAGCCCCATCCCCTCCTGGGTAATGGCTTGTCGCTCCAACGTCGCCAGCGCCATAGAAGCGGGCATCAACGAGATATTGTTGAAGCCGGTTTCAACGATACAGCTGCGCACCAGTGCGGAGTCCAATTCCTGACGCTGCTGAAACAGGGTGAAGGTCCCCCGTTCAATCTGTTCCGGCTCGTGTTTGAAATAGCTGCTGAGCGACCCGTGAGGATCAAGATCCAGCAGCAATACCCGCCTGCCCTGTTCAGCACACAACCCTCCCAGGGCCACGGTTGTGGTGGTCTTGCCCACCCCACCTTTTTGATTGGCTATGGTCCACGTGAGCAAACGACTACCCCCTTCCTGGCTGGCAAACAATCCAGTGACAACAAATCGGTACAATATATCGGCAAAACAACCAGCGGTTGCCGCCTGGCTGGAAAGGCCACCTTCACAGCTCCTTCACCAATTCGGGACCTATCTCCTGCAGCGGCAATACCCGATCCGTAAGTCGAGCACGGGCAACGGCCATCGGCATTCCGTATATCACGCAACTGGCCTCATCCTGGCTCCAGACAGTCCCACCACGCTGTTTGATCAAACGGGCACCATCACAACCGTCCGAACCCATCCCGGTCAACACCACCGCCAGGCTCTGCTTGCCATAGGCATTGGCTGCAGAACCAAACGTGACGTCCAATGACGGTTTGTAATTGACACGATCATCACCGGGCAATACTCGCACTCCACCGCGCTTATCCACCATAAGCTGCTTACCCCCCGGAGCCAACAACGCCAGCCCCGGTCGCAGCACATCACCATCCACGGCTTCACGCACTTGAATATTGCACTGCCGGTTCAGGCGCTCGGCGAAGGCCTTGGTAAAGTTTTCCGGCATGTGCTGAACCAATACCACCGGCAGTGGGAAGTTGGCCGGCAATTTGGTCAGCACCTCGGCCAGAGCCACTGGCCCGCCGGTCGAGGCACCGATGAGCAGCAACTTGACCTGACCTTTGAGTGAACGCCTGGCTGCAGGGGTCGGTGACAGCCGAGCCGGAGCCAGCCTGGCAGCAAGCGGGTTTCTGCCCGACCTGGTCTCAGCCAGGCTGGCCTGGGAAGAAACACGCTCAGGTTTGGCAATGGCCAGCAAACGACTGTGCAGCTTTTGCTTTAACGCGGCGGAATCACGGGATATTTCTGAAAAATTCTTTGGCAGGAAGTCCACGGCGCCAGCGTCCAGAGCATCCAGCGTCGTGCGCGCGCCTTCATAAGTGAGCGAAGAAAACATCAGGATGGGTGTCGGCTGTTCAGCCATGATCTGGCGCACCGCACTGACCCCATCCATAATGGGCATTTCATAATCCATGGTAATGACATCAGGGCGAAGACTTTTGGTTTTCTCCACCGCCTCCCGGCCATTGGTGGCATGCCCAATCACCTGTAACTGGGGATGCGCATCCAGCATCTCCTTTAAGCGATGCTGGAAAAAATTCGAATCATCCACCACCAGAACTTTAATCGACATTGGATACTACTCAGCTCAAGCGTGACCCGCATAGCGGTTCAGCATACTGGGCACATCCAAAATCAAAGCGATTGTGCCATCGCCAGTAATGGTTGCCCCGGCCATACCAGGAGTCCCATGCAGCATCTTGCCCAACGGCTTGATGACCACTTCTTCCTGACCAATCAACTGATCTACCACGAACCCTACCCGTCGAGTACCGACGGTAACGATCACAACGTGCGCATCGGCCGGCGCAGCGTCATTGACGGCCCCGTTAACGAGCCAGCGTTTGAGGTGAAAGATGGGTACTGCCTTATCACGTACGGTCACACACTCCTGCCCATCCACCACATGAGCTTTGGTCAAGTCCATGTGGAATATTTCATTAACGCTGACCAACGGTAAGGCAAAAGTCTGCCTCTCCAGCATGATCATCAGGGTAGGCATGATCGCCAGCGTCAGAGGCACCTTGATGTTAATGCGAGTCCCCTCACCCAGCGTCGATTGAATCTCGATAGAACCGTTCAACTGGGTAATTTTGGTTTTCACAACATCCATTCCAACGCCACGACCTGAGACGTCGGATATTTCTTTTTTGGTGGAAAAGCCCGGGGCAAATATCAGCGAAAATGCCTCGGCATCAGACAACCGAGCAGCCGCATCTTCATCCATAAGGCCCTTTTCTACGGCGATTCCCCGCAACTTATTCGGGTCCATACCGCCACCGTCATCGGTGATGGACAACAGAATATGATCACCTTCCTGTTCAGCGGCCAAAATTACTTTACCGACTCGGGGCTTACCCTTGGCCTCACGATCGGCGGGCAATTCAATACCGTGATCCACCGAGTTGCGAACCAGGTGGACCAGCGGGTCAGCCAACGCCTCCACCAGGTTTTTATCCAGATCGGTGTCTTCGCCAACCAGCTCCAGGTTGATTTCTTTTTTCAAGTTGCGAGCCAGGTCGCGCACCACCCGAGGGAAGCGACCAAAGACTTTTTTGATGGGCTGCATGCGGGTTTTCATGACCGAACTTTGCAAGTCAGCCGTCACCACATCCAGATTGGCAACCGCCTTGGCCAGAACCTCATCATTGGCTTTGGCGCCCAGGCGAACCAGTCGGTTGCGCACCAACACCAGCTCTCCCACCATGTTCATGATGTCATCAAGTCGCTGGGTATCGACCCTAACCGTGGTTTCAGCAGCCGCGGCGGCCTTAATTTCCGGTTTGACAACCTCAGGGGAGCTTGGGGGCTTAGCTATGGTTGCGGCAGTGTCAACGTTTTTGGCAGTGTCAACGTTTGCGGCAGTGTCGATGGCCCGGGTAGTTGGCCCTTTGCCTTTACCGTGCAACTCATCAAGCAGGCTTTCAAATTCATCATCAGAGATTATCGAAGACCCGGCGGAGGACTCAGAGACAGAGTCCCCGGCAGCATGATTTGCTGGTTTCGCTCCAGGCCCTTTTCCCTTGCCGTGCAGCTGATCCAGCAAGTCCTCGAATTCATCATCGCTGATGTCGTTACCAGAACTGGCCGGCGGATGGGTGGCCGGCACATCGCCAGCGGGAGTACCCGGTCCCTTGCCCTTGCCATGCAACTCGTCCAACAACGCCTCAAATTCGTCATCGGTGATATCCCCGGAACTGACCGGTTCGGCACTGGTTGCAGTCTGGTTACTGGCTGCCGTCTGGTTACTGACGAGGGCCGCTGAAGCTGCTGGCTGTGAAACCTCAGGGGCAAGTGCATTGAGCAATTCTTCAAATTCTGAATCGGTGATATCACCGCTGCCGCCTCCCGCGCCCAGGGTCGAGGGCTTATCACCCACTGCTGAGGCCGCAGCCGTCACGGTTGGCAGCTGGGTCACAGAGGCAGAGCTCTCGGCCATGTCTTCGCAGGAAACCAGCCGTTCTAGTTGAGCGATCAGTTCGGGAGACGCAGGTTCCGCGTCTACCCGCTGGGAGACCTGGCGGAACTGGTGATTGACCGTATCGAGGGCCTGCAAGACCACATCCATCAGCTCGGGAGTAACCCGGCGCTTGCCATTGCGGAGGATATCAAACAGGTTTTCAGTTACGTGGCAACACTCAACCATCGCATTTAATTGAAGAAAACCGGCCCCGCCTTTGACCGTATGAAAACCGCGAAAGATGGCATTTAACAGATCCGCATCATCCGGACGCTGTTCAAGATCGACCAATTGTTCGCTGAGAAGCTCGAGAATCTCCCCCGCCTCAACCAGAAAGTCTTGTAAAATCTCTTCGTCGTCACCGAACATTTACCGATCCTCAGATTTAAAAACCCAGACTGGATAACAGGTCATCCACTTCATCTTGCCCGCAAACCACATCTTCGCGTTCTGCGCTGTGAATCTGGGGGCCTTCGGCCGCGATTTTTGGCTTTTTCACTGCGCCGGCCTCTGTATCGGCCTGCACAGATAAACCTGTAATCTCCTCAACCTGACTGGCGATGCGCACCAAATCCACCAGGTTGCGCTCCACATCCACAATCAAGCCAATGACTCGCTTTAACACCTGGCCGGTCAGGTCCTGGAAACCCTGCTCCAGAATAATGTCCTGCAGATTCTTGTTTAACTCATCAGTGCCGCCACGCATGTCACCGAAAAACCGATCGATCCGACTGTAAAGTCCGCGGAATTCATCTGCCGTCATTTCCCGTCGCTTTAAACGCGCCCATTCTGCCTGCAGTGCGGCGGCCTCTTCACCCAGATTCAGGGCAATAGGCGCCGAAGCCTCCACCATGTCCATGGTCTTGTCGGCAGCATTCTGGGTCATCTCAATGACGTAATTCAGACGATCTGAAGCGTCCTGAATCTCTGAGGATTCAATATCAGGTGGCGTTGAAGTGAGGTCGCCATCAACGTGAAAGTTGACAATAGCGCTGTGCAGACCGCGCGTCAGCTGGCCAACCGCGTTGTAGATATTATCATCACGCACCTTGACCAGTTGTTCGATTAAATGTGATGCGCCTTCAAGGTCATCACCACTGAGCTTGTCACAGAGTAATTTGGCACACTCTCTGAGCTCCTGGATAAATACTTCGTTATTGTGCAGCGGGGGTTGATATTCCATCGTCCAACCTTGCAGTTTTAGTCATTCGTGGCAGTTTTAGCCATTCGTGCGTGGTACCCGTCCCAACTGTGGACGCGCCTGTACATTGACGGGGTTATTTCAAGGAAATGTGTCCGTCAAATGACGGAATCAAGCATCCACACGATTGAAGATTTTCTCGATCTTTTCTTTTAACGCCGCAGCGGTGAAAGGTTTCACCACATAGCCATTTACCCCTGCCTGTGCCGCCTCAATGATTTGATCCCGTTTCGCTTCCGCGGTTACCATCAACACCGGCAGAGAAGACAGCTTGGCATCAGAACGGACCGCTTTCAGCAGATCAATACCTGACATGCCCGGCATGTTCCAATCGGTAACCAGAAAATCAAAGTCACCGTTCTTCAACATTGGCAAAGCAGTCAAACCATCATCGGCTTCCTGCGTATTGGAAAACCCCAAGTCTCGTAACAGATTCTTAATAATGCGACGCATAGTCGAAAAGTCGTCGACAATCAGAATCTTCATGTTTTTGTCCAATGCAACCTCCATCATTCCCAGCAAGGGGATAAACTAAATACTCCAGAAACAAGCTTCCGGAAAACCCGGCGAAAATACCGACTCGGCTTCGACAGGTCAACGCCATCTGCCTGCAAGATCATCCAGATATCGAACCGCTCAGTTTTTGTCCTGCCACTCAGACAACCTGGTGCGTAATCTCAGTGCCGCCTGTGAGTGAATCTGACTAACCCGGGACTCACTGACACCGATAATCTGGCCAATCTCTTTCAGGTTTAGCTCTTCGTCATAATACAAAGCCAGCACAAGCCTTTCCCGTTCTGGCAATTGGGTTATCGCCTGAGAAAGCGATTGCTTTAGGGATTCTCTCTGAAAACCTTCCTGCGGAGGGATAAATGCCATACTGACACTCTCCGCCCCCATACCACTGTCATCATCGCCGTAGCTCTCTTCAAAGCTGAACAGTCGACTGGATGCGCTGTCATTGAGCATGGAGTGGTATTCTTCCAGCCCTACACCCAACTCTTCGGCGACCTCTTTATCCGTCGCATCCGAGCCCTTGCGCGCCTCGACCTGACTGATAGCTTCACTGACCCGGCGGCTGTTGCGATGGACAGAGCGCGGGGCCCAGTCGCCACGGCGCATTTCATCCACGATCGCGCCCCGGATTCTGATTCCCGCGTAGGTTTCAAAGCTGGCACCTTTCGAAGCGTCGTATTTCTGGGCAGCCTCGAGCAAGCCAAGCATGCCAGCCTGGATCAGGTCTTCAACTTGCACACAAGCGGGCATACGCATCATCATATGATGAGCAATACGTTTGACCAGATTGGCATATTCTTCTACCTGGATGGCTTTCGCACCACCCGCTGTCTCGTCATAGTGTGTGCCGTCGTAACCTGTTCCTTCGTACATAGCTAAACCGTCTGCTGCTGCCATGGATGATGTACCTGTGTTTTTTCTATACAGAATGCTGAAATAACGGCCGTCAAACTTCCACCTGGCCGGCTTGCAACAAACGCTCTACAAAAAATTCCAAATGTCCCCTGGGATTGGTTGGCAATGGCCACTGGGCAACCTGGCTGGCAATTTTACGAATTGCCAGCGCCGCTCTTGAACTGGGGGCAAACTGCAATAAGGGCTGCTGCTTTTGCACAGCCTTGCGCACATTTTCATCAAATGGGACGTTGCCTACGTATTGCAGTGAAACATCCAGAAAGCGCTCACAAACCACGTTGAGCTTATTGAACAACCCCTGCCCTTCCTGAGCGCTGCGAGTCATATTGGCAATCACCCGGAAACGAAACAACCCATGCTCTTTGTTAAGCAATTTGATCAAGGCATAGGCGTCGGTAATTGATGATGGCTCATCACACACCACCACCAGGACCTCCTGGGAAGCCCGTACAAAACTGACTACGGTATCGGAAATACCCGCCGCGGTATCGACCACCAGCACATCCATCTGATGCGCCAGGTCGCTGAACGCCTGAATCAAGGCACCGTGTTCCTGCGGCCCCATAGACGCCATTTGTTGAACGCCGGAAGATGCGGGTACCACTTTAATTCCGGCTGGACCTTGAACCAAAATATCCGCTAGGTCACATTGCCCGTGCAGAACATCTGCCAAATTTTTGTCTGCTTTCAAACCCAGCAGAACATCGATATTGGCCAGCCCCAGGTCAGCATCCAACAGCACTACACGGCGACGTAATTCAGCCAGTGCAATACTCAGGTTGACCGAAATATTACTTTTACCTACACCGCCTTTACCGCCAGTGACAGCGATGACTTGAACCGGTCGTGTGGACATCTGATCCGTGCTCCTAAAACTTAAACAAGTAACTCTGAGTTTGGTTTAACTAAATATGTTTATTGATTGACCGCCAGGCTGCTCATACCGGATTTCAGCAAGGATACCGCTCGCGACACCAACCGATGGCCCTTGGCCACTTCCAGGTCCTGGGGAATTTCCTGTCCGTTGGTGGTGTAGTAAAGCGGCAGTTGGTGCTCAAGTACGACACTGATCGCCTCGCCGAGGCTGCCAGTTTCGTCTAGTTTGGTGAGAACACAGCCCTGAATACGACCCGCCTGATGGGCGTGAATGGTGGCTTTCATCATCTGCAACTGTGAGTTACTCGCCATAACCAGCAAGGTTTGAATATTGGGGCTGGTATCCAGAGCCTGCAGCTGCTCTTTCAGTTGCCCATCCCCCAAACGGAAGCCTGCAGTATCAATCAGAACCAACGGACAGCCTTTCAGGCTGCGCAATACAGCGGGCAGGTCCTGGTTGTCATCGACAACTTTCACCTGCACATTGAGAATTCGACCCAGCGAGCGCAACTGATCGTGAGCTGCGATACGGTAGGTATCGGTAGTAATCAAAGCCACATTCTCGGCGCCGTGCTCCAGCACATAGCGGGCCGCAAGCTTGGCGATGGTGGTGGTCTTGCCAGCTCCGGTTGGGCCGACAAACGCAAACACCCCACCCTGCATCACCCGATCCTCCTGCACGGTGGGAATCTGGCGGGATAACACGGCCAGTGCATCCGCCCAGGCTTCCTGCATGGTGCTGTGGTTCTTGACACGCTTTACAATGCTTTCAGCGGGGACATCGGTTAACCCCATGTGCTTTAGGCGTCGCATCAGTCCTGAATGCTGGGGACTGCTCATCTGCGGGATATTGGCCATGCGACTGAGCTGCTCTTCCAGCAGCAAGCGCATATCCGCCAGCTCAGACTGCATCGCCTGTAACTGCAGTTCCTGTTCCCGTCGTTGAGACTTTTGTTCAAACCGTTGAGACTCTTGTTCAAACCGTTGAGACTCTTGTTCAAACCGTTGAGACTCTTGTTCAAACCGTTGAGACTCATGTTCAAACCGTTGAGACTCTTGTTGCTGGTATGAAAATTCCTGCTGTCTGAACTGAGAGGCTGGAACGGACGACAGAGGCATTTCGTCCTGAGTGGCGCTGGCTGGCTGACGGTAGTCTTGCAGAGACGTCAATTGTCCGACAGGTTGATTTGACTGACTCTGCTGCTGACGAGCGGCCAGCATTTTACGGCGTGCCTGTTCAATTTCGTCGGCCAGTTCTGCCGGGGTCTTACCTGAAGCCGCTCCGCGGAACGCCGGCGTGATATTGTTGGGGATGAATTGTGTATTGTCCTGGGCCACGGGCTCAGGGCGGGCGTGATTGAAGGCTGCATTTTGTTTTACCGCGCTTTCTACCGCCAACTGATCTGACCAGGCTCCGTCACTGCCCATGGGCACATCCATGCCGGTAACGCTGGTGTCAGCCGGGGAAACCGGCTGTGGCAATGACTCAGACTGCGGCTGGGCGCGGGTCAGGATCTCTACCCCCTCCTTAACCCGACGGCTGGAAAGTATGACGGCTTCTGGCCCCATCTGCTGGCGAACCAACTCCAACGCCCGACGCATATCCTTGGCCACAAAACGTTTAACTGACATATTTCATTTCCCCAGCACTCGGTATACACCGTCGCTCTTACTCGACCCCTACCGAGGCCTCAATGGTAACCTGTTTGTTATCGGGTATTTCTGTATAAGCCAACACGTGAACATCAGACTGACTGCCGCGAATAAATTTCGACAGCAAAGCTCGAAGCGGCGCGGCAACCAGTAACACCACCGGCTTGCCCTGGACTTCCTGCTTTTGTGCCGCATCGATCAAAGAACGCTGCAGCTTTTCAGCCAGTGACGGTTCGATAAACGCGCTACCGCCAGTTTTTTGTGCTTGCTGAACCGACTGCAGCAATAACTGTTCCAACCCTGCTTCAAGGGTGATTACCGGCACGTCAACCGACTGTCCCACGATGGATTGCAGGATTTGGCGGGCCAACGCCACCCGCGCGTGGCCGATCAAAGTGTCGGGATCTTGACTCGACCCCGCCGTTGACGCCAAAGCTTCGGCAATGGTTCGCATATCGCGAATTGAAACTTTTTCTTTCAGCAAGCCCTGCAAGACTTTCAACAGTACGTTCAGGTTGACGGCGCCAGGCACCAACTGCTCGACCAGTTTTGGAGAGGTTTCTTCCAGTTTATCCAGCAGCATCTGAACTTCTTCATGGCCCAGCAATTCATAGCTGTGCTTTTGCAAAATGTGATTGATATGGGTAGCCACTACCGTACTGGCATCCACCACGGTGTAACCCAGGGTTTGCGCCTTGTCTTTTTTATCCGTATCAATCCATACCGCCTCCAGGCCAAAGGCCGGGTCCGTAGTCGGAATACCCTGAATAGAACCGAAAACCTGTCCCGGATTAATGGCCAGCTCCTTATCCGGGTGTACCTCCGCCTCGCCCAGGGTTACTCCCATCAGGCTGATTCGATAGGCGTTGGGCATCAGGTCGAGATTGTCCCGAATATGGACAGAGGGAACCAAAAAGCCAACTTCCTGAGAGAGCTTTTTACGAACACCTTTGATTCGACCCAGTAATTCGCCACCCTGATTTTTGTCGACCATCGGAATTAATCGATAACCCACTTCCAAACCGACAATGTCAACCGGCTGTACATCGTCCCAGCTGATATCAACTGGCGCCGAAGCTTCGTCAGCACCCAGGGCATCAACACTGACCGGTCTTGCCATACCGCCCTGTTGCGGGGCCGACGGCACCAGCGCCTGGCTGCGGGATACACCTGAACCCCCGTCGGCTCTGGATTGCAACTCCGCCTGGTGCTGCCGGTAATACAGCCACAGCGCCAAGCCCGCAGACAGAAATGCCAGACCCAGGAAGGACACATGGGGCATGCCGGGAATGGCCCCCATGATAAACAGGACCAACGCGGCCACACCGAGCGCCTTGGGAGAGTCAAACATCTGGCGCATAACCTGGTTGCGCATGTCTTCGGCGCTGTTAACCCGGGTTACCATAATGGCCGCCGCCGTTGATAGCAGCAGTGATGGTATTTGAGCCACCAGGCCGTCACCTATGGTCAGCAGAATGTATTTTTCCAACGCATCCTGAAATACCAGCTGGTGCTGGACCATACCCACGATCAACCCACCAATAATATTCAGCACCAGAATCAAGATGCCGGCCATGGCGTCCCCGCGGACAAATTTACTGGCACCGTCCATGGCACCGTAGAAATCCGCTTCCGAAGCCACATCTTCACGGCGCTTTTTGGCTTCGTCCTGATCGATCAAGCCGGCATTCAAGTCCGCATCAATAGCCATTTGTTTACCGGGCATGGCATCCAGAGTAAATCGCGCACTCACTTCCGAAATTCGGCCGGCGCCCTTGGTGACCACCACAAAATTGATGATCATGAGGATAATGAAAATGATGATACCCACGGCGTAATTGCCACCGATAACCACTTCACCAAAAGCCTGGATCACCTTGCCGGCGGCATCGCCACCTTCGTGCCCTTCCAGCAACACCACACGGGTGGATGCCACATTCAGAGCCAGACGCAGTAAGGTCGCGACCAACAAGATGGTGGGAAAGGACGCGAAATCCAGTGGCCGCAGCGTATAAACCCCCACCAACAGCACCACAATCGACAGTGCGATATTGAAGGAGAAAAACATGTCCAGCAGAAACGGCGGCAGTGGCAAGGTCATCATGCCCAACAGCATCAGCAGCAAAATGGGAATCCCCATATTGCCCTGCCCAATACTCAAAATGTGGCTAACCGCGGTCTTGCGATCAATGCTGCCGGCAAACTGCCGGAATTCAGAAAACTGTGAGGCCATGGAAAACGGTTTCTTGACGCTGAGTGCAATGTGAGATGGACATCGCAAGAACCGTACCGACCTGTTCACTCCACGAAAGGGTTGGAGAATTTTTTTCCAGCAGACTAGACCCGTTAATAATTTAAGATCTAAAATAAGCAGCCGCATCCCGGCATCTACATTCTTCCCACCGGGATGGCGACTGCTCCACTCAGCAATCGGGAACTCAGACCATTCAGGAATCCGGTAACACGTCGGACTTTTTGATTCGCGCCAGCACCGGTGCGACCAAGCTGCTGACATACAAATACTCTTGAGTCTCGCTGGCACCGGTGGTCAGGGGATAATGAGCCTCGGGGTCCTGCAGATTAGCCAGCACCGCCCCGTCGGCAGATATCGCCAAAATATGGCCATAGTACTTGGCTGCGGGCCGAACAAATTGCGGTAAGCGCTGTACCACTTTGCGCAACCAGGGCTTGTTGGCCAATGTATCCAGCAGCGCAATACGCGGTGAGGTAAATCCCAACCAGAAGCGCCCCTCCTGCCCTGCCAGAATATTGTCGGGAAAGCCCGGCAAGTTATCGATGATCACTTCCGACTCGCCCTTGCGCTCACCCGCTATCCAGTGTTTCCAGACGCGGTATTCTGAAGTTTCATTGACCAGTATAAATTGTCCGGCCGGGTCCACCGTGACCCCATTGGCAAAGCTCAACCCACGCATCACCACGCTGGCAACGCCAGTCTGCGGATCAAATTCAATCACACGCCCGCTATTGCCGTGCTCCATGATATCCACCAGGCTGGCTTTATAGGTACTGCCATACTCCTTGGCGGAAAATCGAACCGTGGAATCACTGATGTATAACTTGCCATTAGGAGCCACAACAAGATCATTGGCATACAGCAACGGTTGACCTTCGGCAACCGTCAACACCTTCGTCAAGGCTCCATCGGCCGCCACATGGAACACGCCTTCAAAGGCATCCGCAACCCAAAAGTCATTCTCTGCACCCAGGGCAATGCCCAGTGGCCGCCCGGGTAACTGAACCCAGTTCTCTCCGATTGCGCTGCCGTTACTCCAGCGAACAATCCAACCCTGTTCTGTGGTGGCGTATACCCGGCCTTGCGGGTCCACAACCACGCCTTCAGGCCCGGATTGTCCCTCGGGAAGAACCATCGGGGTATAGGATTTGAGTGCATGGTTAACGGAAAACTTACCTTCATAGGCTGGCGCTGCGGGTGCTTGCCAGGTCACTGGCGCCACAGGAACAGGCCACCATAAAAAGTAACCCAACAGGGATAGCAGTAAAATGGACAAAATTCGCAGCGCCATACTCATTTCCAGCATTCAATTGAAACAGGAAACGCAGTGTACTGACAGACCCACTCATGTGCCAGAAAGCACCAGCATTCTTATAGAATATCGGACGCTCAGGGATCAAACTGCATATCTTTGGGGACCGTGATATTACGGGGAAAATCCGGCCGGTCGCCCATGCCTTTACGGTAGTTGCGCAGCTGGAACACATAGGCCAACACCTGGGCCACGGCCATATACAGCCCCGCCGGAATCTCCTGATCGACTTCTGTGGTGTGATATATCGCCCGCGCCAACACGGGTGACTCAAGAATCTGTACCTCATTGGCCTTGGCAACCTCACGGATTTTCAAGGCAAAGAAATCCACCCCCTTGGCCAGGACAATGGGGGTTTCCATGGTCTCCGGGTTGTACTTTATCGCAATGGAAAAGTGAGTCGGGTTGGTAATAATCACATCGGCTTCCGGAACCTGAGCCAATTGTCGATTGTTCGCCATCTCCCGCTGTAATTGACGGATGCGTCCCTTAACCTCCGGTTTACCTTCGGAGTCTTTCATTTCGTCCTTGATATCCTGAATCGACATTTTCAGCTTGCGGTTGTTATCCCAAACCTGAAAAGGCACATCCACCAGAACGATTAAAATGGTAATGGCCGAGAAGGCAATCGCTGCCCAGCCGGATAACGTCAGAGAATCGGTAATCGCAGGCACTACGGGCATATTGGCCAGCTCCAACATATCCTGCTCCATGGCCAACAGCAGCATGACCGCCAGCGTCAGAATCAGCAGCACCTTGGCCAGCGCCTTTACCAGCTCTATCACGCCTTTGATACCGAACATCCGCTTTAACCCCTCAATCGGGTTCATCCGGCTTGCCTTCGGTGCCAACGCCTTGCTGCTGAACAGCCAACCGCCCAGGGCCATGGGCCCAAGGATGGCAACCACCACCAAAATGGCGAAAATTGGCATCAAGGACAGCAGCGCATCGCCAAACGAATGCCCCAGGTGCTGCAACATCATCGCTGGATCGAAAGCCACTTCACGCTCGAACGCAAAGTTAAATCTCAGGATGTCCTGTAACCGTTGTGCCATGAACGGGGCCAGCGCAAACAGACCGATGCTGCCGGCCACCAGCATGGCCGAGGTGGTCAGCTCACGGGATCGGGGAATTTGCCCATCCTCACGGGCTTTTTCCAACCGTTTGGCCGTGGGTTCTTCTGTCTTTTCCTGACTGCTGTCGTTGTCCGCCATCAGGGAATCCTCAGCAGGTTATAGAGTACGTTATAACCCTCTTCCATAAAGCGCTGATAATTTGGCAGAAAGCTCGGCATGCTGTACCACATGATCACCAGACCAAACAGCAAGGTAATGGGAAATCCCACCGAAAAAATATTCATTTGCGGTGCCGCCCGACTCATCACCCCAAACGCCAGGTTGACAATCAGCAACGAGGTTAACACCGGTAAGGCGATCAACAGGGCGCGACTGAACATCCAACTGCCACTGCTGGCAATCTGCCAAAAAACTTCCGCTCCGAAACCCTGGTCAGACACAGGAAAGGTGCTGAAGCTTTCGACGATCATCTGCATTACCACCAGATGACCGTTCATGCTCAAAAATAATAAAGTCGTTAATATCAAATAGTACTGCGACAAAACCGTGACGGTGATGCCATTGGCCGGGTCATTCATCGAGGCAAAACCCAACCCCATCTTCATCGCCATAAACTGACCAGCCAGAACAAACAGGTGAAACACCACCTGCAGAAAAAAGCCGATGCTGAGACCAATAATCACCTGCTGTACGGCGACCATCAAACTGTCGAGGGAAAGTGCCGGAAGGGCCGGCATGGAAGGCAGAAGCGGCACCACCAGCAAGGTCAGGGTAAAGGCCAGGACGATTCGAACCCGCGCCGTCACCACCCGGGTACCAATCACCGGCATCGCCATAAACAGCGCGGAAATACGGAACAACGGCCACAGATAGCGACCGACAAATTCGGTTATCTGGGCATCGGTCAAGTACCACACCGGGACTACACCACTACCCTATCAGTTGCGGGATCTGCATGATCAAACCGCGAAACAGATCCATAAACTGGGTCAGCAACCAGCCACCCGCTACCATAATGGTACCCAAAGTGATCAGCAATCGCGGCAGAAAACTCAAAGTCTGTTCGTTGATCTGTGTGGCTGCCTGGAACATGCTGACCAGCAGCCCCACCGCCAAACTCGGCCCGACAATCAAGGCCACCATGGTCACGGTCAACAGAAACGCACCGCCCAATAAATCCATTACCACTTCAGGAGTCATCATCGCTCTGGGTTCCTTTGCTAGACACTAGCCGTAACTGGCCGCCAGGGTGCCGATAATGAGCGCCCAACCATCCACCAGCACAAACAGCATGATTTTAAATGGCAGCGAGATAATCAGGGGCGACAGCATCATCATCCCCATGGCCATCAGCACACTGGCGACCACAATATCGATAACCAGGAACGGAATAAAAATGATAAAGCCGATCTGGAATGCGGTTTTTAATTCGGAGGTCACAAACGCCGGCACCAGTATGTTCAACGGTACGTCTTGCGGTGTCTGGATATCGCGACGATCGGCAATCTCCATAAACAGCGCAATATCCGACTCACGGGTTTGCGCCAGCATGAATTCGTGAAACGGCTGGGTGGTTAGATCAAAGGCTTGCCGGGCCGTAATTTGCTCATTGATATAGGGCTGCAAGGCCTGTTCATTCACCTTATTGAACACCGGCGCCATAATAAAAAACGTTAGAAACAGTGTCAGTCCAATCAGGATTTGGTTGGAAGGTGACTGCTGCAACCCCAACGCCTGTCGCAAGATGGCAAACACAATGATGATGCGGGTAAAGGACGTCATCATCATCAGCAATGCCGGCAGCAGCGACAACACCGTCATGATGGCGAGGATTTGCAAGGTTACCGTGTAATCCTGGCTGCCATCGGCGTTGGTCTGCACGGTTACAGCCGGCAACCCGGGGATGCCCTTGATAGCCTGTGACGTCGCTGCGGTTGCCAAACTGTCTGCCGTTTGCGCATTGGCCATAAACGGCAACACTAAAATAACCAACACCCCACACAACCACATCAGTCGGGAGCGCGAGACTACTCCATACCACTTGTTCATTTGGGCTTAACAACTCCCTTGCTCATCACCTCTCGGATCTTGCTGGCAAATTCTGAGCTTCCCGGCTTATCTTGTGCAGTGACAACCGCTTCCGAAAACGTGTGCAGGGTGTTGATACTGGTGGCTGTAATGCCCAGTAACAACTGCTGTCCGCCCACATCCACCAGCGCGATGCGCTCCCGGGTTCCCAGCGGTAAAGTCGCCAGCACTTTCATATGTTGACTGCCGACCAAAGTCCCCTGCCCGACACGCTTAAGCAGCCACGCGGCCGCAAACACCAACCCCAGCACAAACATAAGCCCCAACAGGACTTTAACCAGGTAGGCTCCCTGATCCGGCATGGCAGCCGCCGTCTTAACGACAGCCTGGCCCGTGGTCGATGCTGTAGTCGATGCCACAGCCGAAGCCACAGTCGATGTTTCAAGCTCGGCCCAGACACGGCCCGTAGCGACGGTCAAAAACAGCAGACCGGCACTCTGCCAGAGGCAGCTGAGCGGCGTGCGAAAAACCTGTGTATTCATACCACCAGCACTCAACGCAACCGCTTGATGCGTTCAGCCGGACTGATGACATCGGTCATGCGGATACCGAATTTTTCATTGACCACGACCACTTCACCATGGGCAATCAAAGTTCCGTTAACCAACACATCCAAAGGCTCACCCGCCAACCGATCCAACTCAATCACGGAGCCCTGGTTCAGTTGCAGCAGATTTCGAATGGTGATGGAGGTTGCCCCCACTTCCATCGAGATAGTCACCGGAATATCAAGAATGACATCCAGGTCCGGGTTATTGTTGGCCAGGACGGGTTGGGCATCCTGTGAGAAATCGTCCAACTCCACCTGATTAATATCATCATCGGCTTCTGCCGCTTCGGCCTCTGCCATAGCTGCAGCCCACTCGGCCGCCATGCTGTCCTGATCCACATCAGCGGCACTGTCTTGCATCAAATCATCATCGCTCATGATCGCTCCCTTCAGCGGTCAACACTGTCAAATTGCCAAGGCTTGCCACCAGCCAGTAGTCGATACCGCCTGTCAGAAACCTTCGGTCTGTTTATTTGTACTTGAGAGGTTAGTTTTTCGTCGCCTTGTTGTTGTCACCGGCGGATTTATGTTTACCCAGGGCATCCAATGCGGTGTTGTTCTGGAACACTGCGCGATCCACCAGATCAAACACTTTAAGCGCTAAATTGCCGTTCGATTGCCCCATCTGACTGCGAAACATGGGGACTTTGTTTGCCGTGATAATCTGGTGCTCCCCCATTTCGATCGGCACAATATCGCCAGGCTTCATGTTGACAATATCCCGTAAGGTAATTTCTCGCCGCGCCAATTCACATTCCAACTCAACTTTCGCATCCATAACATCATTGCGCAGCGCGGTCACCCAGCGGTCATCGCGCTCATCGGTGTCCGACTGCAAACCGGCATCCAGCATTTCGCGAATGGGTTCAATCATGCTGTAGGGAATGGTGATGTGCAGATCGCCACCACCCCCATCCAGCTCAATATGAAAAGTGCTGACGACCACCACCTCACTGGGACTGACGATATTGGCCATCGACGGATTCACTTCTGAGTTTATAAACTCAAACTCAATCGGCATGACGGCCTTCCAGGCTTCCGATAAATCCACAAAGGCCTGTTGCAGCACCATCTGTACAACGCGCTGTTCTGTGGGTGTAAATTCACGTCCTTCAATCTTTGCGTGACGACCATCACCCCCAAAGAAATTGTCCACCAGCTTGAATACCAGCTTGGCATCCAGGATCAGCAACGCAGTCCCTCGCAAAGGTCGAAACTTAACCATATTGAGGCTGGTGGGTACATACAGAGTATGGACGTATTCACCAAACTTCTGGATATGGACTCCGCCCAGCGACACATCAGCCGAGCGGCGCAACAGGTTAAACATACTGATGCGGGTATAGCGGGCGAAACGCTCATTGATCATTTCGAGGGTCGGCATCCGACCGCGAACGATTCGATCCTGACTGGTTAAGTCATAGGGCCGGACCTGACCGGGATCCTCATCAGCGATCGTGTCAATATCGCCGTCATCAACTCCATGAAGAAGCGCATCAATTTCGTCTTGCGAAAGTAAGTCCTGCACCTGCCAACCCTTTGATCAATGAATTTTCAATGCTTACTGCATAACCAGGTTAGTGAACAACACTTGTTCAACACCGGTTTGACCCGTCTCTTGTTCCAGCTTCAACTGCACCTCAATCAGTGCTTGCTGCCGCAGTAATTCTTTGCCTTCTGCCGTTTGCAGCTCACTGTACTCCTGACCGCTGAACAACATCAGCAAGCTGTGCTGCAACATCGTGCTGTGTTCTTCAATAGCCGTCAGTACCTGCTCATCACGCACCATCAGGCTGACTTCCGCCTGCAAAAACCGCTGACGCCCCCGGTCATTAAAGTTAACGATAATGGTGGGCTTAAGCGGGTAGTAAATCGCAGCAGCTTGCAGGGGCTGGCCTTCATCCTGCACGTCGGCAAGCTCACTGTCCGGGACACTGTTTTGATCCCCCAGGAGTTTTAATACCATTAAGGTTGCGGCGGTAGACACCACGATAAGCACCACCCCAATCGCTACAAATAACAGCAGTCGGCGCTGGTCACTCACCGGAACTTGCAACAATTCGTCCTGATCGTTTTCTTCGGCCATGTCAAAATCCTGTCACCATAGGCACTTTCTTGCGAATATGCCCTACCGGAGCAAGAGCTATGCCATACAGCGAAATACAAACCCGATCAGCGCGAAAGTGAGGAAAAGTTGAAATGCCAGGCCCAGGAAATTGGGCCTGTTAACGGGGGGGGAAGCCGGATTGGAGAGCTGTTGCAGCCCTTAAACAAAGTGATCAATCAAACTGGTTGATCGCATTACCATCAGCTCACCGTCATCGACTTCGTCAGAGAGCATTTCAGTCCCAGTCTGTGCGCCAGAATTCTGACCCTCCGCCTGCCGCTCACCGGACTGTTGCTGGAAAGAGTGCTCGGACACATCGACGTCCACCAGTGTCATGCCGTCAGCCTCAAACATCTCTCTCAGGCGAAAGGCTGTTTGATCCAGGGCCTCGCGCACAACCGCATGCTGACTGGCAAAACTGACGCTGGCCTGTTCCTGGTTTAGCGTCACCCGCACCTGCAACTGCCCCAGCTCAGGAGGGTCCAGCTGTATTTCCGCCGATTGAATTCTCTGCGAGGCCATCACCGCTACCCGCTCCGATACAGCATTTTGCCACTGGGTTTGATCCGCAGCGCCCTTTGTCAGGCTGGGCAGCTGAAACTGGGTCGAGGGCTGGGTTATGGCTGGGCGAAGCTCACTTCGCTGACTGCTGGACAGCGCCGAATCAGCCTGCCCCACACCGCGTCCCGCAGTCGCTTGCTGATCCAGCGTCTCCATCTGATTGAGTAATTCAGCAAAGGCATCAGTGCTTGCAGTGCGTCCCCCCAGGGTAAGCGGCTGAAAATCCGCTTGCCTGGCGAGACTTCCCGGCAGCTCTGGATCCAGGCTTGCCTCAGCATGTGCCGAGACCTCTTGCAAACCCATTGCTGCCGCCTGCACCGCTGTGGCGGTCAAACGCCCCTGACTGCCGGCCTCGGCCAAAAAACCAGATTTGCTGCTGATGCGGGTGTCGCCTGCCGTCAGGCGGGCGGCAACCTCGACGGGCAACCCCGGACCACCTGTCCCGTCAACCATCGTCCACCCTACCGCCGGCAAATCGCCAACCTGAAGTGTGGTGACAGCAGCCATTGCATGTGTATCGAACTCCGATGCCTCAGTCCCGGGAAGTAGACCGGCCACCAGGGACCAGTTGACGTCCTCAGTAATAACCGAGTCTGACGCGAGACTGGTATTAGCAACCAACTCAGATAGCTCTTCTGATACCTCTCCAGATTCTTCTGTCGAAGCAGGGTTCATCGCCCTTTGCTCCTCGGCTCGCCAGCCAGGCTGCTGCGCAATAGAGTTATCACTCTCTGAGCGGTGGTCTGTATCGGCCGTCGCCTCCGCTTTTGATGCCTTTACACGCTCGTCCGCCTGGGCCTGTTCCGATTGCCGCTGCTCCTGTGCTTTTTCAGTCTGCCGCTTTTCCTCCCGGCGAGTTTCTGCCTGGCGAGTTTCTGCCTGGCGAGTTTCAGTCCGCCGTGTTTGCTCAGCCTGACGGGAGAGGTGATCGCTGAATTTGTCCCCACTTTGCCGGGCAGCCGTTGAGGACTGGGATTTTCCCGTCGGTTGGGGGGATAACATCGAAACTAACGATGCGGATTGGGCGTTCATTGGGTGTCTCCAGACCTCAGATACTTCAAATCAGCTTCCCGAAAGGTTCGACAGCGGCAAACATTTACCGCCGGCCTCTGCAATTAGAGACAAAACTGTACCCCCGGAAGGGTGTGATCGACCTTTTAGGACAGTTAATCTGGAAACAGCAAAGAAGATGCCAAGAAGGTAAGCCGAATTAAAATCACAAATCCTGGAGAATGGTCTCGACCCGACTGAATTCAGCCTGCAACTGCTGCAACAGGGGCTCCAAACCGTCGAGACGCTGTTGACCGGCACGCGACTCTATCTGGAAACAGAGTTCCGACATGGGTACCGCCCCCAGATTGCTACTGCTGCCTTTCAGGCTATGGGCGGTCTGACGCACAGCTTCGGCATCGGCGGTGGCCAGCTGGCTCTTCAGTAGCGGGATCCGTTCTCGGGCATCGTTCAGGAAGGTTTCGATCAGGGAATGGAAATCCTCCTCCATGACATCTTTCAGCATGCTGAGGGTTTCAATATCAACGGATTGATTCATAGCGGAGCCCCGTCAGTCATTGATCAGGCAGTGATTTATCGACAGAATAATGAATTCCGGTGAAAGATGAAACAGCCCCAGTTAATCGTCTTCTCCCCACTGGACCACCGCTTCGACCTGGTTGCCCTCCGCCAGAAAACGCAGTGAATGGCAGAGCGTCTGCAACAGGGGTATGCCTCGACCACTGTAGAGATCCGGCTTGCCCTCATCCCGAACAGCGTCTGCCGCCTGGATATTGCGCTGATGCTCGAAGCCATTACCGGAATCCTTGACCCGAATGGTTAGCCGCCCCCCCTGCTCGACCAGCCGATGAACCAGCTCAAAGTGGATATAACCGGTTTGCAAAGCCTCAAGGCGCTGACTGCGTTCGCGGTAATAGCGCTCAAACCCTTCCGGCGTGGTTTTCCAGCTGGAGGGCAGATCCAACAACCCATGCTCCAGCGCGTTGGAATAGAGTTCCGCCAGGATGGTGTAAAGACTGCCACTGTGGCTTTTCAGGCCAGGGACCTCGACCAGGATATTCAGCAACAAAGGTAACGGATCAAACAGCCGCAGCGTGGATGGCTCCAGCTCCAGCTTCATGGACCACTCCAGTAACCCCCCGTATCGCTGGCGGGAGTTGGTGGAAGCCTGGAATTCACGGGGACAGTCGAGCGCCGCGCCGGGTGCCAGCATAGTCAGCTCAATCAATGACAGGTCATCACTGCGCTCACCGCCGGCATAGTTTTCAACCGACCGCAAAATGGCGTCAAAAACATGAGCCTGCCGACCTTCCCTGACCGAACGGCGAAAGACGGACATTAACCGCTCTTCGCCGAACATATCGCCCACCTCATTGCGGGATTCGATAATGCCATCCGACCAAAGATAGAGACGATCTCCGGCCACCATCTCTATCTGCTGGCAGTCGGCCTTGAAGTTCATATCGTCCAGCACCCCCAACGGCAGGTGGGTGGACCTGACGCTGTCCACTTTACCGCTGACAGCCCGGAAGATATAAGCATCCGGCAAGCCGCCATTCCATACCTGGACCCGCCCCTTGGCAAAGTTCATGTCCACAATGGTGGCGCAACAGAAGACCCCGATGGGCAGGATCTGTTTCAACTTCTGGTTGATTTCCCGCAGGATATCTTCCAGCGAAAACCCCTTGTGCACCATGCCATAGAAAATCGACGCCAGCGGCATGGCCCCAATAGCTGCCGGTAAGCCATGGCCGGTAAAATCCCCCAGCAGCACCATCAGACTGCCCGAGGGGCGAACCGCCGCCACGATCACATCGCCGTTGAACACCGCCAGCGGGGACAAAAAATATCGTACGTTCGGGGCATCCATGGCGCCGAGGTGGGCGATATTATCGAACACCTGCTTGGCAATGGTCTGCTCCTGGATCAGCTGCTGATTGTGGCGGGCAATCTGGTCCCGCTGCTCCTGCACGACCCGCTGCATCTCCCGCATACGGATAAACGATTTGATTTTGGCTTGCAGAATGACCCGGTTGTAGGGCTTTGAGATAAAATCATCACCACCGGCTTCCAGGCATTGCACCAGCGACTCGGTATCGGACAGTGACGTCAGAAAGATAATGGGCACCAGCTCATTCCCGGCCAATGCCTTAATACGTCGGGCGGCTTCGAGACCGTCCAGACGCGGCATCAAGGCGTCCATGAGCACCAGGTCCGGCCTCAGTTCGGCAAAAGCTTCCACCGCTTCCAGGCCATCGCGTACGGTGACCACCTTGTGGCCACTTTTCCTGACAATGCTTTCCAGAATCATCCGATCTGAATCAGTATCATCGGCAATGAGGATAGTGATAATGCCATTGTCAGACATAAATAAGCGCTCAGTGAAATCGCCGGTCTATAGAAAGAGGCATCAGGATATTTTGAAAAGCTGTTCAAAATTGGAGATGGCGAGGATTTTTTTCACATCCTGGTTGCAATTGACAATGGCGACGCTGGCTCCATGGCCGGCGGCGTGGTCACGCAACAGCAGCAACATCCCTAACGCGGAACTGTCCAGGTAGGTTGTCTCTCGCATGTCGATACGATACCCGGAAGGCGCTGTCTGCAGGGATTCATAAGCACTGCGAAACTCCTGGTGGGCGCTGAAATCAAATCGCCCCTGGATACTGATCACCAGAAGCTGGCCATCGTCAGAAACACAAGACTGAATACTCATCATATGGGTACCTTGCAATGCCGGCATGTTCCGGCCTTTTCTCTCTGGGCCTAATAGCGGTTAGTTTAATAAACTGTTGTTATAAAGACTACACCGCACGGCGTCCCATCATCACACTGGTAAGTTCATCCATTTGCTTTTGCAGCTGCTTTTCTTCGGCTTCACCTTCCAGTCGCCGAAGCTTCCCTATGAGCTGTTCGATATTGCGACGACGATGATAACACTGCTGCCAGTGATTGAGAGCCCTCTCTTCGTTGTTTTGGAGTTGTTTCAACTGGGCTTGCTGGCCGTTCAAGGCCTGATTGAGCTGCTGCAGGAACAGTCGGTCATTCATCATGGTCTGGATACTGATCCCGCCCCGTCGCTCATTGAGGGAAGCCTTGTAATCCCGCTGGTAGGATTCGATCTGCTGCAACTGTTGCTCAGCCTGGGTCACCTGCTGGCGGCTCAGCTGCAACTGGCTGGCAGCGGTCTCCTCCTCCCGCTCCGCCATCTGCTGGACCAGCAACATCCGCTGGGATCGTTTCTGGCTCATCGAGCTGGCGGATTATTGACTGCGGCAGGCTGTCTCGCCGGGGCCGTGCGAAGATCATTGGCAGGCTGCCGGGCCAGCACCGGCGCCATCAATTCCAGCAATGACTGGCAACTTTGCTCAAAGGACTGGGCTTCGGTTAACCCCTGACAGACAAACTGCCGGATGTGGGGATGCCGCTCGATGGCCTGGTCAATGGCGGGATCACTGCCGGCGCGATAGGCGCCGATATTAATCAGGTCACGGTTTTCCTGATACAGGGATTGCATCTGTTTAAACTTCTGCATCAATTGCAAGTGCTCCGGCGGGACGATGTTCGGCATGGCACGGCTGATAGAAGCTTCCACATCAATCGCCGGATAAGTGCCCTCTTCCGCCAGTCGGCGTGACAGGACGATATGCCCATCGAGAATGGCACGGGCGGAATCGGCTATCGGATCCTGTAAATCGTCCCCCTCCGTCAGTACCGTATAGAGCGCGGTAATGGAACCGCCCCCTTCCAAGCCATTGCCAGCCCGCTCCACCAACTGTGGCAGCTTGGCAAACACTGACGGCGGATACCCCTTGGTGGCAGGCGGCTCCCCAATCGCCAGGGAGATTTCCCGCTGTGCCTGAGCATAGCGGGTCAGTGAATCCATCAACAACAGGACATTCTTACCCTGATCCCGGTAATACTCCGCCACACGGGTACACAATTGCGAAGCCCGCAGTCGCATCAAGGGCGCATCATCGGCCGGCGAAGCGACCACCACCGCGCGCCGCAATCCCTCCTCGCCGAGAATATGGTCAATGAACTCCTTGACCTCCCTGCCTCGCTCTCCCACCAGACCCACCACCACTACTTCTGCCGTAGTAAACCGAGTCATCATGCCAAGCAACATACTCTTGCCCACACCACTGCCGGCAAACAGCCCCAGTCGCTGCCCCCGGCCGACGGTTAACAGGGCGTTAACCGCCCGGATACCCACATCCAGAGGCTCACTGATGGGATGACGGTGCATAGGGTTAATGGTGTGAGGCGAAAAATCCAGAAAATCATCGCCTTGCCAAAGGGGCTTGCCATCCAGGGGTTGCCCCAGGCCGTTGATCACCCTTCCCAGCAATTGCGGACCGATGCGCATGCCATTGTTGGCCCCCAGGGGACGCACCACAGCACCGGGACGCAAGCCTTCCACATGCTGGATGGGCATCAGGAACACTTTGTCATCGGCAAAGCCAACCACTTCCGCTTCGACCCGCCGACCGTCAGGGTTGACCACTTCGCACTGGTGACCAACCGACACGTTGAGCCCGACCGCCTCCAGAGTCATGCCCACCAGCCGAGTCAGGCGCCCCTGGGCCTGAGGCGCAAAATCAAAGTGTTTTTGCGGATTGTAGGCGCCCAAACGCTCAAGCAAACTCACGCAGACTCCTCGGTCTGATCAGTCACCAGGTCAGCCGTCGCACCTGTCGTCAAGGTCGTACCTGTCGTCAAGTTAGGTACCGGCTCTCCTGCCTGAAGCTCGTCGGTGTTGGCCACGGCCAGCTGTTTGGCCAGGAATTGTTCAAACATCGCCTCCAGGCGGGATTCAACACTGAAGTCGACCAGGCTGTGGGCGCTTTCTATCCGACAGCCTCCTGGCAGCAACTCTTCAGCGCCATGAAAACCCCACGGTTTATCCCGCGCTTCAGCGTAAGCTTCCACCACCGCCAGGTCGTCTGGATTCAAATAGATCTGAATACGGTCACTGCCAACCGGCAGCGCCTGCAGCGCCTGTTCGACCACCGACAGGATGTGGGAAGAGTCCAGCAACAGCTCACGCCCCACAATTTGACGGGTCAAAGTGGTGACATAGTTCAGCAACAGCTGGCTCAGCTGTTGCTCCTGTTCTCCTATGGGGTTGACCAATGCCTCGGCCACCTGCAACAGCTGGCCAGCCTGGGCCGTCAGCGTTGCCGTAACCTGCTGCCGGGCTTCTGCCTCGCCCCGTTCAAAACCTTTTTGATAACCTTCCGCCTGCCCCTGCTGCAGGCCTCGCTCATGCCCCTCGGCGTAACCCTCTTCGGCGGCAGCCTCGGTAATCTCTTGCAGCTGCTCGGCGGTGATTGGAGACAACTCGATACCATCACACTCAGCCACATCTTCAATGACTTCACCGTTAATGGCTTCTGCAGTCGCCTGGCCTGATACGGGCTCGGGCAGCGTCGTTGCCACAGGCGCTTGTCGGGCCTTAGCCTCTTCACGACGACGCTCAATCAATGCCTTGGCTTTACGCACCGAAGCCGGAACATTGTGAGCGCCGCCCACTTCAGGCAGAGCCCAGGCCTGGTAGGCTTCTGCATCATCCGCGGATATCAGGTTGGGAAGTTTTGTCTTCATCACACTTAAATCATTTGCTCGCCGTTGCCACCCAGTGAAATTTCGCCGGCGTCAGCCATGCGTCGCGCAATGGTGAGAATTTCTTTTTGTGCCGCCTCCACTTCCAGCAGCCTGACCGGCCCTTTGGCCTCCAGGTCGTCACGCAGCAATTCGGCGGCGCGGCGGGACATATTGCGGAATATCCGGTCCTGCAAGTAGTCGTCGGCGCCCTTGAGGGCAATGATCAACACTTCCGAGGACACCTCTCGCAACAGTGCTTGAATACCGCGATCATCCACATCCCGCAGATTATCAAACACGAACATCAGGTCCTGGATCTGGTTGCCCATATCCTCATCCACATCCTTGATGGATTCCATCAGGCCGGACTCGATCGCGTTCTCCAGGTGGTTCATGATCTCGGCGGCCACTTTGTAGCCGCCCATGGCCTTGGTCTGGGAAGAGGCATTACCGGAGAATTGTTTCTCCAGAATATCATTCAGTTCCTGCAAGGCACTGGGTTGAACCGTATCCAGGGATGCCACCCGCATCATGATGTCGAGGCGCACCTTCTCGGTGAAGTAGGTCATGATCTCGGCCGACTGATCGGGATCCAGGTAGGCAATCACAATGGCCTGGATCTGCGGGTGTTCGTTGCGGATAATATCCGCCACCGATCGCGCCTCCATCCATTTCAGGGTATCGAGCCCCGTGGTGTTGCCACCCAGCAGGATTCGATCGATCAGGCCATTGGCCTTGTCTTCACCGAGGGCAGTCACCAGCATATTGCGAATATAGCTGTCCGCCCCCATACCCAACCCGGTCAGGGTTCTGACCTCATCAAGAAAACCACCCAGCACGGCCTCGACGGTGCCCTGTTGCACATTGGACAGTTGCGACATGGCCGTGCCCAGGCGTTGCACCTCTTTTGGCCCCATGTGCTTGAGCACTTCCGCCGCATCCGCTTCCCCCATGCTCATCAACAGAATCGCGGCCTGTTCCACCTTGGGAATTTTCAGTGCCGGCAGGCTGTTAGCCGCTTGCGCTTCCTGAGTTTCACTCATCTTCATTTACCCAGCGTTTGATCACCTGCGCTACCCGACCGGGGTCTTCCGCCACCAGTCCTTTGATCGCATTCAATTGTTGTTCGTAACTTTCTTCCGGGCTGGGCAACGCCAGCGCCTCGCCTCCGGTAAGGGTGACGGTTTCGTCGGACAGACCTTCAAAGTTATTCAACCCAGAGGACTCCAGCACTGCCAGCTCGCGATCCCGTTCTTCTTCACGGTTCTTGGCGCCGTTGCGGGTCAGGCTTTTCAGTACCGGCCGCAGTAAACCCACCACCAGCGCCAGAATAATCAACAGACCGGCCAGCTGTTTGGCCAGCTGCAGGAACCAGGGCAATTGCCAGAAAGGAATGGGTTCAATGACCTGTTCTTCACGCTCCACAAAAGGCGAGTTCAAAACATTGACGCTATCGCCTCGGACAGCGGAGTAACCCACGGCATCACGCACCAGTGTGGCCAATCTGTCCAGCTCGCTTTCACTCCATGGCTCTCGCACTTCCTGCCCGGTTTGTGGATCAAGCCGCTGCCGGTCATCCACCACCACGGCCACAGACAGGCGGCTGACTTTACCGGTCTGGTGCTTGGTGTAACTGACAGTGCGATCCAACTCATAATTGCGGGTCGCCTGTTTGCGGCTGTTTTGCGGAACCCTGGTCTCCACCGTACCGGCCTCACCAACCTGTTCCGGTACTTCACCGGTGGCTGGCGGCTGGTTGCTCAAGGCACCGGGAATGCCCGCCATGGCTGAGTTACCAGTGCGCGCTTCTTCCAGAGTCTGCTCACTGCGAACGGCAGCCAATTCCGGGTTGTAAATTTCTTCGGCCTGTTCAACCTCGGTAAAATCCACATCCGCGCTGACTTCGGCTTTAAAGTTATTGCCCCCCACCACCGGCTCAAGAATGCGATTGATGCGCTGGATAATGTCGTTTTCGAGCTTGCGGGTGTATTGGTGCTGACGGTTTGCCGCCACCATTTCCTGGGTTTCTTCCCCAGTAGACAACAGGTTGCCCTTCTGGTCGACCACCGTAACATTTTCCAACAACAGTTCCGGGATACTGGAAGCAACCAGATTGGCGATGGCCTTGACCTGTTCTGGTTTAATGACCCGACCGGGGAACAATTCAACAAATACGGAGGCGGTCGGGCGACGCGGATCGCGCACAAATACCGAACGGGTGGGAATGGCCAAGTGCACCCGCGCACTGCGGACACTGTTAATACTGGTAATGGTCCGGGCCAGTTCGCCTTCAAGGCTGCGACGGAAACGCGCCCCTTCCATAAACTGACTGGTACCGAGAGGTTGCTCCTGGTCCAGCAGTTCAAACCCCACCGATTTGTCGCCGGGCAAGCCCACTTCCGCCAATTTCAGGCGTGCCCGATGGATATCATCAGCCGCCACCAGCATAGCACCACTGGCGCCGTCGATCTTAAAGGGAATTTCATTGGTCTCGAGTATTTCCACCACCTCGGCGGAATCCAGTCGGTCGAGACTGCCATAGAGGGGACGATAGTCCTCCCCCTGGGTCCAGAGGACCACGGCAAAACCAATCGCTACACTGGCCGCCAGGCCAACCATGAGGCCAGCCTGACGGATCAGGTTGAGACTGTTGAAACCTTCGAACAAATCACTGGTGGATGTTGTCTTGCCGGCAGTAGCCTCAACATCCCGAGCCAGGTCCGTGTTACTCGCATCAGCGGTCGCCATAACTTAACGCCCCACCTCAGACCGGCATATTCATAACATCGCGGTAGGCATCAATCAGCTTGTTGCGTACCTGCACCATCGATTGAAAAGAGACACTGGCTTTTTGCGAAGCCACCATCACATCGGTGACATCCACATTGGGATCTCCCAACTCATACGCCTTGGCCATCTGACTGGACGTGTTCTGCACATCATTCACTTTATTGACGGCCTGTTCGAGCATTTCACCAAATGAGGGTACCTTGTCGGTGGAGCCCAGCCCATTGACCTGCCCCGCTTGTCCCGGGCGCAGTTGATTGACATCCTTGGCTGCCAGGTTCTCCGGACGCTGGAAAGCCTGGGCCTGATTTTTCAGGCTGCGCATTTCCACCAGAAGACGATTGATATCCACACGATCTGTCATGACGTAGTTCCAAAGGTCGCATTCGAATTACGGGCCTGATGAGTCAGGTATTAGTGACAATTTTTTGGCTTTTATTTGCCGAATCAGTCCCTTATCCCTGTGTCTGCACAAAGCAGGCCAACATTTGCCGCAGGCAGTCATTTGCCGCTTCCCCTGCAATGGCACACCGGCCAGGCCAGCTGTCTCGAAAGCGTCATAGAGATTTCATAGGATTACGCGCATAAGGGGTTGACCCTGCCAGAGTAATCGGTATATTTTTCATCCAGACCTAACAATAAATGCAATAACACTTACCAAGCGACGATTATCGACACGGAGGAATTTCGATATGAGCAGTGAGGTCTTGACCAAAGAAGTGAGCAACCAATCCACCAGCAGCCGCAGCAAGGGCCGCCGCAACAAAGATACCCAGGCCCAGCTTGACGCTCGTCGTCGGCTCGAAGACAAACTGGAAGACAAAAAACTCGAAAAGGAACTGCTTGAGTTTGATTTTGATTACGCCTGACCGATCCAGAAGTGTCAGGCAGCATTAATAAAGATTCTGCCTGATATCAACAGAGCACACTGCTGAAACCTCCAGCGTCATCGCGGGCAAAGCGTGACGCCATGGTTGGCATTGCCCGCACTACCCCACCCAGTTGGGTTTACGGGGCTTACGCCATACTGATATCCATTCCCATTTCTTTTAACCGCGCAATCTTGTATCGCAGTGTCCGCGGACTGATACCGAGTCGCTCTGCCGTGTTCTTTTTACTGCCCCGCTCCTGACGCAGGGTATTGACAATAATTTCGAACTCGCGCTGCTTCAGGTCGTCCCCCAGCACAGCCCCCTCATCAGCAGTAGGCGGCATCAACATCGATTCGGAAGCATTCGCGGCAGCAAACGCCGTCGCCCCTGCAGCCATGGAGGCCACAGGGTTGTAGCTGGCCGAAGACACAGCCTGAACTGGTATTGGCTCTATGGGCACCTCACCAGATGCCATCAGCAAACTGGGTTTCTCACTGTATTGCTGCGTCGCCATCAAACCCAGGTCCTGGGCGTGAATGGTCGCGCCGGGCTGTAAAATCAGCGCCCGCTGCATCACATTATCCAACTCGCGAACGTTGCCCGGCCACAGATAAGATTGCAACGCCTGGCGCGCGCCCGCATCCAGGTGCACCCCCTTGCGGTACTGTTTGGCGGCGTGCTTGGCCAGCAGGTTTTCTGCCAGCGGCAGAATATCCGCCGGACGGTCCCTCAAGGGAGCCCACTGCAACGGCAAGACACTCAAACGGAAATACAGGTCTTCACGAAATTTTCCTTCAGCCACATGACGACGCATATCGCGGTTGGAGGTGGCAATAACCCGCACATCCAGCTGGATGGTTTTGCGGCCACCCAGTCGCTCGACTTCTTTTTCCTGCAACACACGCAGCAGCTTGGCTTGCAGCCCCAAATCCATTTCCGAGATTTCATCCAGCAACAGGGTGCCGCCGTTGGCCTGTTCAAATTTACCCGGTGCACTGCTGTAAGCACCGGTAAACGCGCCTTTCTCATGACCAAACAACATGGCTTCCAGCATATTTTCTGGAATGGCCGCGCAATTGATCGCTACAAAGGGTTTGTTGCTGCGGGGAGAATGAGCATGAATGTAGCGCGCCAGCACTTCTTTACCGGTACCGGACTCACCAATAATCAACGCGGTTGAATCCGACTCGGCCACGCGCCGGGCCAGCTGCAACAGTTGTTGACTGGATGGATCCTGGGCAATTGGCGCATCGTCACCCGGCGTCAGGGACTCGCCGGTATAGCGAGCCACGGTGTCGACCAGAACCTGCGGGGCAAAAGGCTTAACCAAATAATCCACCGCACCTTCACGCATGGCGTCGACGGAGCGATCAATACTGCCGTAGGCCGTGTTGAGAATCACCGGCAACTGCGGGTAGCGCTGCTTGATTTCCTTCAGCAATTGATGACCGTCCATACCACCCATATTAACATCGGAAATGACGCATTGGATTTCCGCCTGTTCGCCCAGCAGCACCAGAGCCGCCTCTCCACTGTCGGCAGTAAACACCTTGTAGCCGGCCAGAGTCAGTGTATCTTCCACCGCCTCACGCAGATCCAGGTCATCCTCCACGATCAGTACAGGGATACCCGATACCTTACTCAACCCTGAAACTTTTCCCTGCCCTGAAACATTGCCCTGCCCCGAAACATTGCCCAACATGTCATACTCCCGCTTCGTATATCTTGGTATTGGTCAGTTGCGCCAGGGGCAACTGCAGCTGGGCGCGAGTGCCGCACCCCTTTTCTGAATGCAACAAAAATTGCCCGCCGTGACGACGCGCCACACTGTCAACCACGGCCAGACCAAGACCGGTGCCCTGCGCCTTGGTGGTGACAAACACATCCTTAACCGACGTCAGCAACTCGGCATCGATACCGGGGCCATTGTCGGTCACACTCAGGTGCAGATCCTGACGATCCCCCAGACACATGGAAATCACCACCTTGAGGGAAGAGCCACCGGCCTGTACAGCGTTATTAATCAGGTTCAGCACTGCGCCAATCAGCGCGTCCTTGTGACAGCGCAACATATGTGTGGGACATTCGTTCAGCCACTGGCAGGTCACGCCATTGGTACTCAACAGCACCTCGGTTTCTTCTTCGATACCCTGCTGCAATTCGGCACAGGTCACCAGGTCATTGAGAGGAATATCGCCTTTAACAAACACCAGCATATCCTGCACCTGGCGCTCCATATGATTGAGTCGCTTGAGCAATTTTTCCGAGAAAACCTGCTGCTTGTCCGCCGTCAATTCCCCGCCACAGAGATGACCGGCATACAGCATCGCGGCCGATAACGGGGTGCGAATCTGGTGAGCCAGGGCCGATACCATCTGCCCCAGGGCCGACAAGCGCTCATGACGACTGAGCTCACTTTGCAGGCGACGGGTTTCCGTCTGGTCGGTCAACAGGATAATCTGGCCATCTTCGGCCAGGGAGCGGGTCGCAATGCTGATGCGACGGCCATCTTTGGTGGAAATTTCATGACCATCATCGTCTTTCGGACAGAAGCTGCGACGAATAATGTCCCGCCAGCTGAGACCTTCAAGGGGCTCGCCCAACATTTCTTTGGCGGCAGGGTTGGCCTCGCTGATCATGCCGCGGGAATCCAGCACAATCACCCCACCCGGCAACACATTGAGCAGGCTTTCCAGGCGCTCGGCGATGCGCTCCTTCTCCGCCAGCTCTTCCATACGCTTGGCAGAAACGGTATTCAATTCGCGAGTCAAATCGGCAACGCGAGTTTCCAGGTGCTGATAGGATTCCGTCAGCTGGCGAGACATTTGATTGAACATCTCAAAGGCTGCTCGCAGATCCTCCGTGCCATTTACTGCACCATTTACTGCACCATTTACTACGGGCACATTTACAGGCGCATCCTGGAACGATAAAACGGCGTTGGTCATGAAAAGGCTCCTGATCCCTGACTGGGTTCCGAGCGTCAAAGAGTCAACGCTCAGAACAATCTACAGGGACCAGTGCAAACAGGATGCCAAGTTATTGGCCAGCTTATTGACCAAACCTTTAAGCCGCTACACCCTGCTGACACGACGCCAGCGCCGGGGCGATAAATGCCCCTGGTATATCGCCAGGGCAAACAGGATACAGCCACCGCCCAACAGGGTTCGCAAACTGATGGACTCACCGGCCAACAACGCTCCAAGGATGACCGCCAGTACCGGTGTGATCAGCGGAATCAACGACACCGTGCTCAACATCATATGCCGCAGCACGTGATAGTAGGCCACAAACCCGATCAGCGAACCGAACACCACCAGATACCCCAGCGCCCACAGAGACGTTGAACTGAACTCAACCTGCCAATCGCCCATGACCCAACGCCAGCAGATCAGCAGGCCGGGCAATGCAAACAACATACTGCCAAAAGCCTGTTCGGTGGGAGCCACATCCCGAGTGCGCGTCAGCCTTTTGACCCAGACGGTACTGAAGGAGAACAAACAGGCCGACACCATCATCAACAGAACGCCGATGTAGGCCTTATCATTCAGCGACAACTGCTCAATAAACACCACCACCAAACCGCCCAGCGCCACACCCAAGGCCACTACCCTGGCCGGCGTCAGGAATCGCTCTCCCAGCAGCGGCACGGAAAACAGCCCCGTCAGGAAGGGATTCAGCCCCAGCATAATCGCCACCAGGCCGGACGGAATGTAATGGGTCGCGGTGTACACCATCGCCATATTCGGAAACACACTGATGGATGCCACAGCGTACACCGGCCAGTGCTGACGCTTGAACAATGTAATTTGACGATTCCCCAGCCAGGGTCGAATCGCCAGCGCCAACAACATAGCCGCCATCACAGCCAACAGCATACGCAGCGATACCGACGCCAATGGCGTCAGACTGTCATTGCTTAACTTGATGGCCAGGGGCGTCGATGACCAGACGGCGATGACCAGTAAATACACCCATTGCACAGGCATTTTCCTACTTCCTTGGTTATCAGTGTCAATACCGACGGCCGAAACGAAAAAAGCCGCAGGTTTGACGCTGCGGCTTTTTGAAAAAGGGTTTTCGATGACTCAGGGATTCAACACTGAAATTTTCCCTGACGCTTCCCTCTCCACTCACCCGCAGCAATGCGCATATGGCGCACGCACACTAGCCAGCAGCATCGCGGCATGGCGACGCCGTTAGGCGCGGGAATACGTTTAAAGATGGATGGAAAAATCACGGCTTGGTTGGCCCAGTCGAAAAATCGAGCAGGCAGTCTACTGCAAGAGCAAGGAAAAACCCAGAAAAAACAGAGAAATTGGCACCCAGGCGGAAGGCAGACTGCAGTAGCTCTGGCCACGGCCTTCCAGCGGCAAGGACGCCGCTGGAGAGCCTACAGGGACGTATTCACGGCGTGCCGTGGCCAGAGCTACTGCAGGCTGCCACGGCACATTACTCCAGCTAAATGCAGCTCCTACCCCCGCTGCAAATCATACTTGCGCATTTTTTCCACCAGGGTCGTGCGGCGGATCGACAGGCGCTCGGCGGCCCGAGCCACCACGCCGCCACAGTCATCCAGCGCCTGCTGAATCAGATTGCGTTCCAGTTGCGTCAGGTATTCTTTCAGATCAATGCCGCTGTCAGGCAACAGCGCGGTATCGTTCATGCTGACCACGGTCGGTTGTGCAGACGTAATGGCCTCAACAGCAACCGGAAAAGATTCATCGGCCACGTCCACATGACGGTATTTTTTCGGCAAGTCCTGCACGCCGATCACCCCGTAGGGGTTCATGATCGCCATGCGCTCCACCAGGTTGGCCAGCTCGCGGACATTGCCGGACCACTGGTGCTGGCACAGCGACATGATCGCGGCCGAATTAAAGCGGATAGATCCGCGCCCCTCGCCTTCCAGACGCGTCACCAGTTCAGTCAACAGCAGCGGAATGTCTTCCGTGCGCTCACGCAGCGATGGCATCTCAATGGGAAAGACATTCAGGCGATAATAGAGATCTTCACGGAAGCTTCCCTCTTCGATCATCTCCTCGAGATTGCGATGGGTGGCGGCAATGATTCGCACATCCACAGGCTGGGACTTATTGGAACCGACCCGCTCAATACAGCGCTCCTGCAGGACCCGCAGAATTTTCACCTGCATATTCAGCGGCATATCGCCAATTTCATCCAGGAACAAGGTGCCCCCTTCCGCCATCTCAAAGCGTCCGGCACGGGAACTGATAGCGCCGGTAAAAGCCCCCTTCTCGTGACCAAACAGCTCGCTCTCCAGCAATTCAGCAGGAATAGCGCCACAGTTGACGGGCACAAAGGGTTTCTCACGGCGGGGAGAATTGTAGTGCAGGTTGCGGGCAACCACTTCCTTGCCGGTACCGGATTCACCGGTGATCAGCACCGTCACATCCTTGTCGGCCACCTGGGCCATCATCTCGCGAACGCCCTGAATTTCCCGACTGGCGCCCACCAGGCTGCGAAACAGGTGACTTGGACGGGTACCCTGCTTGCGCCGACTGAGCTCCTGGGCCTCACGATAGCGCTGGGCGCGGTGGATGGTATCCAGCATTTTATTAAAGGTGGGTGGTACCGCAAGGGTGGCGATCACCATATGCTTGAGATAGGGATCAGCGTCGTCTGGCAACGGCTCCCGCTCCCCCAGCAAAATAACAGGAACTTGCGGATTCCACTCCCGAAAGGCTTGCAGCTGATGCAACAGGGGTTGCTGCTGGCAATTATCCCCCAGCACGATTGCCAGAAAATCGGAATCCGACTGATCGTCACAGCGGGTTGCCTGCTGCCATTGGTCACAGCAGGCATCAATCGACGGTTCCCCAAGAAAATCAAGTATTACTTTCAGGTCATGACGACGCTTATGATCGTCGTCCACTACCAGCACCTTCAATTCGCGCCACATAATTGTTATCCCTTTCCCTAACCGGCGAAGACAGCTTTAATTAAGTTATATGGCCTAAAACCCAAACTACGTATTGTTATGTCAAGCGTCTTTGACCCACTCCAACCTCTATTAATGTGACATCAGTCAGACTTTGCAGGCCAACCTTGTCACACGGGTCAAATTTATGACGCAGTGTATAGAAACGTAACCTATAAGAAAAGACTGTTTTTATATCTAAATATTCTTCAATTTGCGCCTTCTATGACCAGCAGGTCATGCGGGAAGAATCGTTTTCAAACGGCTGAAAAACGCAATTATCACTCTACCAAAGAAGCGTTTGATGCCATTTGATATCCATCAATGGCACGCAAATCATTTGAAGAAACAGAACCCATTCAGAAACTGAATAACTATTCAAAAGTTTGACGCAACCATGGGAGTGCAGCTTCAGGAGAAACCTAGCTTGATTGAAGAATGGAACGAGCAGAACGGGGACGATTGCATATCGTCCCGGCAGGGAGGTCGGGCTGTTACGCAATACCGCATCAGGCTCTAGGAAGAAGTCACCTGATCCGCCAGGGACAAAGCGCCGTGGTTACACTGGGCGAGAATGTCCTGATAGAGGACGATCACCTCACGCATTTCTTTCAGCAGGCTTGCCAGATCCCTGTTGGGGTCTTCGGTGGCCTCGCCCAGCGCCTTGATCAGGGTGGCATCGCCTTGCTGGATCGCCTGCCAGTCACCGTCACGCAGAGCCCGCGATAAAGATCTACGTTCGCGGCCCAGTGTCATGTGTGAGTTCGGAATCAGTGCCATCGGTCTCTCCCAGGTTCGGCAGCAATACAGTTACTGCGCTCTCAGAGATACTAACGGCAATCACAAGGAATTCTTTAGCCCGGCGAAGCCCGCAACCGTCAGGCGGCGATTTCATCCCAGCCGGACTTCAGTTCACCCAGCATGCGACTGGACTCCGCCAGGATAACCTCGCCGGTATCCGCTTCCGCCTGCTCCAGGCGCTCAATCAGATAACCGTAGAGGCGATCCAGGCGCACAGCCATTTCGCCGCCGCGATCAAAATCCAGGCTTTCACGCAGACCGTTAAGGATACCAATGGCTTTGACCATTAATTGGCCCGCCTCATCTTCACGACCACAACGCAGTTCCAGCGCCGCCTGGTCGAGACGCTCCAGGGCGCCCGCCAACAACAATTGAATCACTTCGTGGGGAGTCAGTTGATCGCCGGCCTGCTCCATCTGCAGGGCAGCCTGAGTTACCGCTATTGACATGCTGTTGTTCTCCATAGAGATAAGTGCGTTAAGTGGCAATTATTTGCCACCCTATCCATTCTATAGAGTGATAAAGCACAGACTATGCCAAACTTATTGAAAGCTGAGTGCGAGTTTAACGAGAGAGCCTCAGGCAATTTCTGCCCAGGCGCTGTTGATTTCCATCAGCAGATCCCGGCACTCATCCAGTTTACCGGCATCGTTTTGCATATGCGCCTGCAACAGCGTGCGCTGAATATAGTCGTAGAGCGCGTCCAGGTTCTGGGCCAACTCACCGCCCTGCTCCACGTCGAGAAACTCCCGCAGGCCAATCACAATATTGATGGCCTCAGTGATTTTTTGACCCTTGGCTTCAATACTGTTTTGCTGCAGCGCGCCCTTGGCCTGAGCAATGCGAGTCAACACACCTTCAAACAACATGGCAATCAGTCGATGCGAACTGGCGTCCTGGACACCGGCATTCACCTGGACCTGACCGTAGCTTTGCATGGCGAGTTGTGCGTTCATGAATTCCCCTTGGCTAGTCTTTTGCTGATATTCCAACTTAACCAGAGTATCGGCACAGCGGAAAAAAGCTTTATCAGCAAAAGCGACTTATGGCGTTTTATTCTGGCGAAATAATATTTACGAGTCGGCGGTAAACGGCAGACGGCTGGTCAGGTCGTCCAGCGCGCTGCTGGAACTGTTGAGGCCGTTGATGATACTTTCCATGGCCATAAACTGCGCCAGCATGCGGTTGTAATAGGCTTCCATACGACTATCGAGTTTACTTTGATCATCGTCCAGCTCGTCAATTTTGGTTTCCAGGGATTCTTCACTGGTGTTCAGAATGCCGTTGCTGGCCAGGTAGGTATCGATCACCTGACTCAGTTCCGTGCCAAAACCACGGGAGAAATTGATGCTTGCCTCCGTCGCGCCCGGCTGAACAATCAGGTTAATGCCATAGGCATCATTGCCCAGTGCCGGCAGCAACACTTCACCGGACCCAAAGCCCGCTTCACCGTTAATGGTACCGGCGACGTTTTTACCCGCCGTACTGACACCGGTGTCCAGGCCCAACTCACCCGCGCGACTGCCAAGCGGGGTAACACTGACGGCCGACTTGCTGCCGTAAGAGCGGGACGTCATTTCAAAGTGATCGCCGTTCCAGACCACATCCACATCGGCGCCGGCGGCTTTTAGGGCTGCATCGTTATTGATCTGGGTTTGCAGGTAGTCCGCCAGCTCGTCCATATCCGCGTAATTGCCCAGTGCAAGCTCAATGGTTCCGGAGCTGACCCCATCGACTTTGATCTTAAAGCTGTAGTCGTCGCTGTTGGGCCCGGTTCCGACTGTCTCTGTACCCGTATCAAAACCAAACGCCGGGTGGGCATTGCGGATTACCACCGAGGATTGATCACCGCTGCTGCGCGATGTCACCACATAGCCAGGATCACTGAATGCAATGTCAGCCTCGATACCCAAGCTGTCGAACTCAGCCTGCAAGGCCGCAGCTATTTCTGTATCGCTGGTGTAATTTTCAATGGGTAGCTCAACAGGTACAGCCGTATTGCCATCCACCTCGATCTCAAAGGTGTACACATCGGACGACGCCGTCGACCAATCAACCGTGGATAAACTACTGGCAGCACCGGTGAAAAAACCCGCCGATGATGAGGCCGCAAGATCAGTTAACATACTGCCCGAAGCCACCGTCCCAATCAAAGTGCCCTTCTCCGGCTGCTGGGTAATCACCACATCGTAATTGCCGGGCTGGGCCTCCGTGCGGTAATTGTTGATGATGATTTTATCGGAGCTGCTGCTGGCCTGGGGCGTAAACAGGTCCTTGACCAGATCGTAGTTATCACTGAATGCGCGACTGAAATCGTCTTCATTGATACTGAGGGTGCCGTCTTTTTCCGTGCGAATGCCCACATTGGTCAATGCCGAAAAGCCATCTTCCAAACCGCCGATAGTGCTGGACAGCAGGTTTCGAATATGGGTCATCACCGACCTGGCGGCCGGGTCGCGCTTAAGACTGCCGTCGGATTCCGTCTCGCTGTTGTAACCAATGGCCGGTTCAATGGCCTCCAGGAAGGCATTGTAGCTGTCGACAAAATCCCGCACCGCCTGCTCACCGCCGGCCTTGTCCTCGGTGATGGAGACATTGACGATATTGCCGGGATCGGCCTTGGCCAGATTGAATTCAAAACCGTCCAACACATCGTCGATGGTGTTGGTGCTGCGGGTCACATCCAGGCCGTTCACCCGCAGATGGGCATCCTGCCCCGCCTGGGTCTGCTTCATCTGCTGGTCAGAGGTGTTAAAGTTGAAGGCCGACAAACCTTCGGCACCCGCCGTCTCGGTGGCGGTAATTTGCAATTGGTTCGACTGACCGGATTCCGCCGTTAGCAGCAGGCGATAACCGTTGCCGTCGTTGACGATACTGGCCGTAACCCCCGCGTCCGCCTTGTTGATGGCATCGCGCAGGCCGTTGAGGGAATTGTTGGTTTCATCAATGGTAATCACCACTGAATCCCGCTCGGCATTGCCACTGAAACTGGTGGGCGGCGTGGCATCATCCCAGCTGCCAAAATCCAGTGTCAGGGAGCCCAGACCGATCTCGTCGGTGGCATTGGCAAAGCTGACACCGGTAGCCAGGGATTGTGCCTGGGCCACTTCCAGCACTTCAAAGGCGTAGTTGCCGACCGGCGCTTCTTCATCCAGGGATACCGGAATAAACGCGCTGCTTTCCGAAAAGCTGGCGGTCTTGCTGTTGAAGGTGGCGCTATCGGCGAGACTGTCGGCCGACTCCTGCAGAATCGACAGAGCACTGCGGATCAAGCCGTAATCTGACAACTGGGTTTCGTAGGTTTCGCGCTTGGTGTCAATCTGGGTTTGCTTGGGCGCCCGCTCCACTTCCGTAAGCTGCTCCACCAACGAGGTGGAGTTGAGACCCGAACCCGCCCCCAGACTGCTGATGATGTTTCCGCCAATTGAACTCATAAAACCTACCTGTGCGCCGACGCCAAATACCTTTGACCACTCGTCTTGCTTAACGGCAGGCGAGCAAAAAGGTTTAGCGAGATGTGATAGGTCGTAAAATGCAAAAGGCGCGCCAATGGCGCGCCTTTCACAGACAACAATGACCGCAGAAGGTCTAGCCTTGCATACTGATCAATTGCAAAGGCTCATTGTCACGGGCCTTGGCCGCCAGGTGCAGCACCACCTCGTTGGGAATTTGACGAATCAAGTCCCCACTGCGGCGATCCACCACCCGTACCACCATGTCACCGCTGCCCTCGTCCACACTGAACAACAGATCCCGCTGCTCATTCTGGACATAGGCATTCAGCTCGGCCACCGCCTTGCTGACACCCTCTTTGGAGGCTTTGACTCCAGACTCCTGGGTATTTTCCCGTAGAACGGCAACCTCAGGCGGCAAGGTTTTTCCGGTTTCGGCAGAAGCTACCTGCTTTGCACCAGCCCTCGTGTTTGCTGATAAAACAACATCACTCATAGGGTTAACCTCTTAACGTAACTGAGAGCCCCTGCAAAAGGGGCTCTCGCCAACATTAATCGACTGTTATTAACGCAGCAGTGACAGTACTTGTTGTGGCGCCGCATTGGCCTGGGCCAGCATGGCCTGGGACGCTTGCTGCAGCACTTGCGCCTTGGACAGGTTGGCGGTTTCTGCAGCGAAGTCGGCATCCTGAATCCGCGAACGAGCTGCTGCCGTGTTCTCGGAGACGTTCATCAGGTTGCTGACGGTGCTGTTCAGGCGGTTGGTCATGGCGCCCATATCGGCGCGAGTGCTGTTGATTTGCTCCAGCGCAGCGTCGATGGTTTCGATGGCCTCTTGCGCGCCGGCCTGGGTGGAGATATCAATATCGGCGACGGAATCACCCTGGGTGCTGGAGTTGTTGGTTTCCATTAAGCCGGTAGCAGTAGTTGCAGCTGCGCTGGCCTCAATTGAAATTTCGCTTCCATCCACAGAGTTGAGTTCAATAGCCCCACTTACAATAGACGCAACTACACCGGTTTCCTCAGATTTGGCGTTAATAGCATCAACATTTTCTTGGACAGTATTACCGGCTGCATCACCAATCTCTACACCGTTAATCACAAGATCGCCTTCAGCCAATTGACCATCACCATCAGAGACCGCCATTCCTGTAACATCACCATCTACACGATTATTGACACCAAAAGCCGCTGCTGCCGCATCGGAATTCAAACCGGAAAATGCTATCTCCACTGAATCGATACTGTTATCTGTGATTTCAAAAGAGAGTTGCGCGTGATTGGCGGTTGCTTCTGAAACAGTTCCCGTGCTTACGGCGGTAAAATCCAAGCCGGTATTGTCCACCAAAGCATCATTGCTGTACTGCACGCTGATTGCAGCACCCGCGTCATTAGCCAGTACAAGTCGACCGTCTTCATTCAAGGATGCTGAGATCACTCCGCCTGTTTCACTGTTAATTGCCGCTGCCAGTTCTTCCATGGATCCGGTATTGGTAATTTCATAAGTAGAGGTACTGCCATCGGTATCATGCAGGGTCAGAGTCATTGTATCGGTGCCTTTCAAGATACCGGTACCCTCGGCCTGAGCGGTAACTTCGGTGAAAGCACTGACCTCGACTCCACTAATGGCGTTATTGATGGTATCCAACAATTCATCCATAGTTGTGGCGCCCCTCAAATCTCCGACATCCTGGTCATTGATCTTAAGGCTAGTAATGCCAGCCCCTAATCCGCCATCAACTAGAGCCCCAACAGCAGCGGGATCTAGGTTCATAGTAGTACCAATCACATCCGCACTGGCGGTTCCACCCAGACTCTCGGTATCGAGCTGGCCGATCTCAATAGAGACCGTTTGATTGGCCTGGGAGCCGACCTGCAAATTCACTTCACCCAGCGAGCCATCCAGCAGGTTTTTGCCGTTAAAGGTGGTGGTTTCGGCAATCCGGTCGATCTCCGCTTTCAGCTGCTGCACTTCCGCATCCAGAGTGGAACGGTCCGAATCGCTGTAGATTCCGTTCGCAGACTGGATAGACAGTTCGCGCATGCGCTGCAGAATGTTGGTGGTTTCATCCATCGCACCCTCAGCGGTTTGCAGCATGGAGACACCGTCGTTGGCGTTGGCCACAGCACGGGCCAGACCATTGACCTGTGAGGTCATGCGGTTGGAAATTGCCAGACCGGCGGCGTCGTCGGCAGCGCTGTTAATGCGCTTACCGGAAGACAGGCGCTCCATAGCCTGGGACATATCGGCCGCGGAGGAATTCAACTGACGTTGTGCATTCAACGATGCAGTATTAGTACCAATAACTAAAGCCATCTTAAGCTCCTTTAAGTATCCATTGACAACGCCAGTCAATCCGACCAGTCGTTTAACAGGGTTGAAACGGCTTAAAAAACCTCTGTTTCAAGCGCTTCTGGCCTATCTATCGGCACACGTTTAGGTAACTTTAGCGATGACTTTTGAAAAAGGTTGACAGCGAGAATGCCGTCATGAAAGGCAGGAAAAATGATAACCCATTAAGGAAAGAAGTTAAAAGACCTCATAAAAAATACCCGGCGGGCACATCACCCGCCGGGCTTTTAACGAACTTAGACTTAGCCGTTAAGCAGCTGCAACACCTGTTGTGGCGCGGCATTAGCCTGGGCCAGCATGGCCTGGGAGGCCTGCTGCAGCACCTGGGCGCGGGACAACTTGGCCGTCTCTGCCGCGAAGTCCGCATCCAGGATACGGGAACGGGCTGCGGATGTGTTTTCCGACACATTCATCAGGTTGTTAACGGTAAACTCCAGGCGGTTGGTGATGGCACCCATATCGGAGCGCACATCGTTGATGGTTTCCAGAGCGCGGTCGATGGTCTCGATGGCCTTCTGGGCTCCAGCCGCGGTGTCAATGCTGATATTGGCTACGGTGTCGCCCTGGGTCACAGAAAGGCCGGATTCAATCAGTCCCGTGTTGGCGATGGTTGCGGCATTACCATTCAGCTCCAATGCAATGGCGTCACCGGATACAGAATCCAGCTTGAGTGTCGTACCGGTCACCGTTGCAATAACTCCATGCTCATGGGATTGAGCATTGATTGCTGCCGCAACATCAGCAATCTGAGTCGCTGGGCCAGCCCCGCCTGTATCGGCCGTAAATTCCTCAATGGCAATCCCATTAATGGTAAGATCACCCTCCTCATAGGCAACAGGCCCGGTAGCCCCTGCAGCAAAACCGGTAATATCGTTATCCACACGGGCTTGAATACCGATATCCTGAACCGCGGTATCGGTGATACCACCACCAAAGGCCACATCCACATCGGTGATATTTGAGTCCGTAATATTAAATGCCAGTTGAGCTTGCTGCGTTGTTCCGGGGGCCGTTCCGACCACACCGATCGCGGTTTCTGAAGTAACACCACTTTCAGTGATAGTAATACTTTCAGCCGTTGTCGAGCTCAGTACCAGATTACCGTTATCATCCAGTGATGCGGACAAATTGTCTCCACCCAGTTCATTCACCCGCGCAACAAATTCTTCCATGCTGCCGGTGTCAGAAATTTGCAGCGTGTTGGTGGAGCCATCTTGTTGAAGGATTGCAATCTGGACGTAATCCGTACCCCGGATGATGCCATCACCTTCCGAGCTGGCCACCAACTCAACAAACGCAGTCGCTTCCACACCCGACATATTGGAGTTCATCAGTTCCAGCTGATCACTCAAGGTCAAGCCTGCCGCACTTAAATTCCCAACGTCCTGGTTGTTGATGCTCATGGTGGCAGTACCGTTCAACGCGGCTAATGCCGTAGACAAATCCATGCCACCCGTGCCAGTCCCCGCCTGAGTCCCCACCAAATCCCCAGCAGAATCTCCACCCAGGTTATCGGTATCCAACTGCCCTATTTCCATTGACACGGTCTGATTTGCCATAGGCCCGATCTGCAGATCCACAACCCCCAGTGAACCATCCAGCAACGAGCGACCGTTAAACGTGGTGGTCTCAGCAATGCGGTCAATTTCTGCCTTTAACTGCTGCACTTCCGCATCGAGGGTTGAGCGATCGGCGTCGGAATAGATGCCGTTGGCAGACTGGATGGACAGCTCGCGCATACGCTGCAGAATGTTGGTGGTTTCATCCAGCGCGCCTTCGGCGGTTTGCACCAGCGAAATACCGTCGTTGGCGTTACGCACTGCCTGATCGAGGCCGCGAATCTGTGAGGTCATGCGGTTGGCGATGGCCAGACCCGCGGCATCATCCGCAGCGGTGTTAACCCGCTTGCCGGAAGACAGGCGTTCCATGGCTTCGTTCAACTCACCGCCGGATTTTACCAACTGACGTTGTGAGTTCAGCGATGCCACATTGGTGTTAATGACTAATGGCATAATCATTTCTCCTGTGAAGCTTATTCAGCTATGCAAAGTAGTGTCCTGGTAATCGCGGCCAGGCATCCTCTGAAAAACTGCCATTGCTCAGGCAGCGGCTAGGCTCGTTAAGGGCAGTTTTTCAGAGGACCCTGTTTGCCGGTTTTACCGCGAAGTTTTTCGACACTGTGAATATAGCAACGCTTGTGCCAACTTTTAAAAACCCTGTAACCATATGTTTTTATTATATTTTTTGTGGCGCAGGAAAACTAAAAAGCAAACGGCAAAGTCAAAAGCGGCAAGAGACTACCGCTTGCCGGTTCGCTTTTTTCCGGTGATGGGTTTACCATGCCACCCATCAAAACCCGACCGTTTCTTTTTCAGAACAGGCAACTCCATGAGCAGTAAACAGCCGCATATTTTCGCTGAACTTGACAATCTGATGACCAAGCTGGAAGACGCTTTCCAGCAGCAAGATTGGGAACAAGTGGAAAGCCTGTTAACCGAAAGGAATCGTCTGGCGGAAATGACGTTGACAGCGGATTTACCCACTGAATATCACGGGGATGCCCGGTTAATACTGGAGAAAATGCAGCTGCAGGATGCTGCCATGCAAGACCAGGCTGTACAGTTGCAGAGTGAGGCTCGGGAAGTGCTGCAACAGCGACAGAAGGTGGCGCAGTCGATTAAAGCGTATAAAAGTATCGATTAAATCAAATAACGTAAATAGTGGCTGGGCCAAGTGGTATCACCAATAGCGTCTTGCTTGCTTGACTTGCATTGTGTATATATTTGATACTTTATACACATTCAGCAATATCACAGAGAGACTCTGGACATGCGGACCAATATTGATATAGACGACAAGTTAATGGATGACGTTTTGAAAGCCACAGGCCTGAAAACCAAAAAAGATGCCGTTGAACTTGGGCTTAAGACTCTGATACGTCTGAATAAACAGGAAAACATAAAGAAGCTGCGTGGCAAACTGCACTGGACAGGCGATCTTGAAGATATGAGGACCAATTCGTGATTGTAGTGGACTCCAGCGTTTGGATTGACTATTTCAGCGGCGCGGACACACCACAGGCAGAGGTACTCGACAACGCCCTGGGAATGACTCCCATAGCAATAGGCGATTTGATTTTAACCGAGGTTTTGCAGGGTTTCAGGCAAGACAAAGACTACAAGGTTGCCCGCGAAGTTTTTGAAGATGTAACCATTTTCAATATGCTTGGTGTTGAAATGGCAATAAAGAGCGCCGAAAACTTTAGGGCTCTACGCAAAAAAGGCATTACCATTCGCAAAACTGCTGATGTCATTATCGCGACATTTTGCATCGATCAGAAACTCCCTCTTCTGTTTTCAGATAAAGATTTTAAACCCTTCGTTAAACATCTTGGATTGGTTGAAGCCTGAGAGTTTGGATATTCTACAGGCGCCGTGCCAAACATGGATTGCCGCGTTGCCTTTAGTTACCTACTTGGCGCTGTGCTCCTCGCAATGACGGGGTGAGGATAGGATTCGTCATTGCGAGCGTAGCGAAGCAACAAGGTGAATTGCCCAAAGGGCAAGAGAGAGCGGCCTGGGCCGTCCATGTCTGGAACTGTGCTGGTTAGGATTGTTGAGTTTTGAGTTGCCCTTGTGCTAGACATGGATTGCTGTGGACAGAGAAGGCAGCCTTGACTAACCAGGCTTGCACTATTTCATATTAAAACCGACTGAACAGCGTCAACTGACTTACCCGCATAAAACTCGCCTGGGCTGCTTCCATAATCATGGTCTGGGCCGACAGGCGAGTCGCCGCCTCGGCGTAATCCAGGTCGCGAATTTCCGACAACACTTCTTGCGTATAAAGTTGAGTATCCAGATGCTGTTCGCGCATGCTGTCGAGGGTGTTAAATCGCGCCCCCAGGTTGGCGGTGGTTTCCAGTACGTTCTCCCGAGCGTTATCCAGGTTATCCAGAGTATTGGCAATCATGGCTTTCAGCTCTTCCCCCCCTTCGGCAGTGCCGTCGTAGCTGGACATGGCTTCGCTGAAGCGGCTCAGGGTGGTGAGAATATCCTGATTGGGTGATGACTCAATGGTGAACTGATCACCATCAGTAAGTTGGCCAGTGAGGCGAATACTGACACCGTGAACTGAGATCTCCTCACCCTGGCTGTAGGCTATTGCAGGCATCGGCAAGCCGGTCTCCGGATCGGTGACAACTGCCCCGGTAGAACGCTCTGTGACCGTTATGCTGTTGGAAGCCTGGTCATAGGTTAGCACCATATCCTCGGGATAAAATGCGTCGTAAGCCTCCTGATCCACAATCTGGCCCAGGCTGATCTGTCCACTGCCGGCATTGGCGGTGGCCGCTGAAGTGCGCATGGTGTTCTCGGCCGAGGGAATCGACCAGAAAATATCCTTGCCGGAATCGCTGGCCACGACCGTGGTTGATTCGGACACCCGCATCTGCAAACCGCCCTCGGTCCCCTGAAACGCGAACCCGGACTGGGCATCACCGACAAATGGCGCCTGCCCGCCCTTGTAGCCGGCAAAGATGTAATCACCGGCGGAGTTGCGAGTGTTCATCAGCTCTTTCAGCTCGTCCAGCCGGGCGTTCACTTCGGTGGCCATTTTGTCGTAGTCTTCCGGCGTGTAGGTGGCGGTGTTACCCGCCTGCACCGCCAGTTCGCGCACCCGCTGCACCAGGTTCAGCACGCCGTCCAGGGCGGTTTCTTCCAGTGCCAGGTTGTTTTCTGCCAGGTCGATGTTTTTACCATACTGCTCGATGCGAGCCAGGTTGTGTTCCAGCTCCAGCACCTTGGCGGCCCCCACCGGGTCATCCGCCGCCGACAGAATGCGCTCGCCGGTGGACAATTGCTGCTGGGTTTTGGCGATGGCGCCGCTGGCATTTTGAATGCTGTTATTGGCAATATTGAAAATCTGCAGGGTCGAAATTCTCATGGCAAACAACCTTCTTAAAAAATATCTGTCTTAAAAAATATTAGTCAGGCGATCAAACAAATCCCGAGCGACCGAAATCACCTGGGCATTGGCGTTGTACATCTGTTCAAACTGGATCAGGTTGGCCGCCTCTTCATCCAGGTTTACCCCGGACACGGAATCCCGCAGGCTCTGGGTCTGGGTCAGAATCTGCTGACTGGCTTCCAGGTTGATGTTGGAGGCGTTGGTCTGAATGCCGACCACTTCCACCAGGTGACTGTAGGCACCACTCAACGAGGTCTTGCCGCCATCGAATACTTCAGCGGAAGCGGCGTCAATCAGCTTGAGTCCGTTGCGGTTGTCGGTGGTGGCGTCGCTGTTAAAGCTCAGGCTAAAACGGTCACCCGCTGCCGGAGAGCCGCTGATACTGACCGAAATACCCAGCTCTTCCACCGGCAGGTTATTGGTTTGACCCGGCAAAAAACTGAAGGTGCTGGTTGGAGTGCCATTCACCGTCAGTGTCACAGGATTGTTGTCAGCGTCCAGAATCTGGTAGTCGCTATCGCTGGTAAAGTTCACCACCAGAGGCGTATTCAGAGTGCCGTCGTTGGCAAAAAACGGTAAGGTGTTGCCGCTCGTGTCCGTCACCTGATTGACTGCACCCAGACTGATACGACCATTGCCAATGTTACCGTCATCGCTGGCTGTGGCCAGGGGGCTGGCCAAGGCCAGTTCATCAGGGCTGGAAATCGCCGTATGGATATCCCGCGCACCGGTTTTGGTGGGCTGGATCAGGAAGCGGTCGCCAGCCTGGAAGCTGCCCTCAGTGAATTCCACACTGATGCCGTCAAATTCAATGCTGGCAGGCATGCTGGCGGCATCGGGTAAAGTGCCGGTGTAAACCACCTCACCATCGGATTCCCGCGTTATGCGGTAGCCGGTGTCGCCCGGGGATACCTGCAACACATAATCGCTGCTGGTGAGCTGGCCAACATCGGTGATGGCGACATTCATGACCCGGTCATCGGGCAAGGCATTGCCACTGTCGGCAATCACACGATTGCGGGTCAAGGCCGGGTCGTTCATATCGCGGAAAAAATCACCGCCAAATTGATTGTTGAGATCGATCCCTTGACGGTGGGCTTCGTTGATCGATTCACTCAAACCAATGGCCAGACGACCCAGATCATTATAGGCGTCTGCCAAGGTGGAATTGCGGAAGTCCAGCAGCCCCCCCAGCTGACCGCCATTGATATGGCTGGAGATGGCCTGGGAGCCCTTGCTGTCCACATAGGCGATGTCCAACTGCTGCGGATCGGGATTGCCGCTCACCATAGCCAGTTGGCGTGAATTACTACCGACCACCAGCATCTGGCCAGTGCCAATACTGACATTGACCATGCCATCGCCCTGGTCGACCACATCCACATTGACCAGCTCCGACATCTGTCGCAACAGTTCATCGCGCTTGTCCAGCAGGTCGTTGGGAGTATGACCGCTCTCACCGGTGGCCTTGGTGATACTCAGGTTCAACTCGGCGACGGATTTTGCCAGTACATTGACCTGCTCCACCGCCGCCGACATTTTCTGGTTTACTCCATCCTGCAGGGTTTCCAGATTGTCATACAGGCTGTTAAATCGTCCCGCCAGGTTGTCCGCCTGGCTGATCAACTGCTGGCGTGAAGCCAATGAGCTGGGGTCATCGGCGGCGTTTTCCAACGCGGCGTAAAACTGGTTAAGCCCGTTGGAAAGACCGGTGGTGGAGTCAGACAACAAGCTATCCAACTGACCGATCTGCTCATTAAACGCATTCAGTCCAGCCGACAAGGAGGTTTCGCCCCGCAACTGGGAAATCAAAAACTCGTCCACGGCCCGCTCAACCGTTGACACACTGGCACCATTGCCCAGAAAACCGGCGCCGGTAAACTGCCCCGGATTGCTGCCAATCGTCACTTGCTGGCGGCTGTAACCGGCGGTATTGGCGTTGGCAATATTGTGCCCAGTGGTCTGCAGGGCATTTTGACTGACCCTTAACCCGGAAATGGCTGAACTTAATAAACCTGCCATAAAACCTAACCTTAACCTCTATCTCGATCCGACAAGCCGAAGTGCTGATCCGCAATCGCCATTATCTTGTTGGCGTATTGGGGGTCGGTGGCGTAGCCAGCACGCTGCAATTCGGTCACATAAGCATCGGCACTGCCACTGGCCTGCAGTGCCTGCTGGTAGCGGCCCTGGTTTTTAATGAATGACACATAATCCTGAAAGCTCTCAGCGTAAGAGTCGTAAGCGCGAAAGCGGGCAATTTCACGCTGGGGCAAACCATCACGGTATTCCAGGGTGGAGACAGCAGCGGTATTCCCTTGCCAGTCCTGGGAGGCCTTGATGCCAAACAGGTTGAAACTGTTTTGACCATCCTGCCCTTTGATCATATGTTGGCCCCAGCCGGTCTCCAGGGCCGCCTGTGATAACAACACCGCCGGATCGATCCCCAACTGGGCGGCGGCCTGTTTCGCCAGCGGCATCAAATGGGTCTTAAAATCCTCGATGGACAAGAGATCCTGATCCGCCGATTCAGCTTGAGTTTCGGCAGTCGCCGCTTCTGCATCCTGAGTGGAACCAGTTACCAACCGATTCACCAGTGTATTGAAATACTCGCCGATGTCCTTGCCCTGCCCTGGCGTGACCTGCCCTGGCGTACTTTGTTCTCGCGTACCTAGCTCAGGAACAGCCTGTTCCGGCAATCCCTGTTTCAGCTGTCGTACCAATGCATCGGCAATTCCAACCCCTCGCTGGGACAGGCTCAGGGTCAACTGCTGGTCGAACATCTGCTGGTAAAACTGCATGTCACTGGAGCCGGACATTCCCGGATCTTCAAACGCCTTATTGGCATCGCGCATGGACTTCATCATCATGTTGAGAAATACCGACTCAAACTGCTTAGCAATTTGCTCCAGCGCCTGCTCGCGATCGGCGGTCTGCCCCTTGCCCAGCTGCTTGATACCCTGCAGGCTGTTGAGATCGGTATAGACACTGGCATCGGCAGCACTCAGTCCCATGGGCAATGAAGAATTTGAAATGGTCATGTCAGGCTTCCAGCGGAATTAAATCACGATCAGGTCGGCGTTAAGCGCACCGGCCTGTTTCATGGCTTCGAGAATGGCCATCAAATCCCCCGGCGCTGCGCCCACCATATTCACAGCGCGGACAATGCTCTCCAGACTGGTGCCGGCATTGAGCTTGAACATGGGATTGACATCCTGCTCTGCCGCCACTTCCAGGGTTTCTGGTACCACCACGGTTTTGCCGTCCCCGAATGGATTGGGCTGGCTGACCTGAATGCTTTCGGCGATGCTGACGGTGAGGCTGCCGTGGGTAACCGCGACCGGCTCGACACGCACATCCTGGCCCACGACAATGGTGCCGGTGCGTGAGTTGATCACCACCCGCGCCGGTGCGCGCCCGGTTTGCACTTCAATATTTTCAAGCAGCGACAGGAAATTGACTTTCTGGGCCGGGTCCAGCGGTGAATCGACACTGATGGAAGACGCGTCAAGGGGACGGGCCACATCAGGGCCCAGCATCTCATTGATGGCCTTGGCGATGTAACGGGCCGTGGTGAAGTCCGCCCGGTGCAGGTTGAAAACGATGGGCTGGCCATCGGCAAAATTATTGGGCGCACTGCGCTCGACCGTGGCGCCATTGGGGATACGGCCGACACTGGGCACGTTAACGGTGACTTTCGAACCGTCGCGACCTTCGGCACCAAAGCCCCCGACCACCAAATTGCCCTGGGCAACTGCATAGACGTTACCGTCCAGGGCTTTCAACGGGGTCATCAACAAAGTACCACCGCGCAGACTCTTGGAATCGCCAATGGACGATACCGTGATATCGATTTTTTTGCCGGGCTTGGCAAACGCCGGCAGCTCGCCATGCACCATCACCGCCGCCACGTTTTTCATGTTGTAACGCACACCCTCGGGCAAGGTAATACCAAACTGCTTGAGCATGCTGTTAAAGGACTGGGTAGTAAATGGGGCCTGATTGGCTTTATCGCCGGTACCGTCAAGGCCCACCACCAAACCATAGCCGAGTAATTTATTCGAGCGCACACCGGCCACATCGGCCAGGTCCTTAATACGCTCGGCCAGCACCGGCGCACTGGCCAGCCACAGGGCAGTGATCACAGCCAACAGACGCAGCAGGGTTTGATTTGAATTCATATCAGCGCTACTCCGTATCAATTACAGGGGCCAGACCGGGCTGTTAAAAAATCGATTCAGCCAGCCCATTTTACTGCTGTTGGCCAGGTCACCGGTGCCGCTGTAGGAAATTCGGGCATTGGCCAACCGGTTAGACAACACCGTGTTCTCAGGGCTGACATCGTCCGGGCGGACAATGCCGGTGATGCGGATATACTCATCGCCGCGATTCAGCGTCATCCACTTTTCACCGCGCACTTTCATATTGCCGTTGGCCAGCACTTCGGCCACGGTAACGGTGATATTGCCCTGCAGACTGTTGCTTTGATCGGCGTCGGACTCGCCGGAAAAGTCCCGCTCGGCGCCGATACTGGTGTCGAGACTGAGATTCTTAAACGTCGGCGTGGTACCCAGGATGGGACCGGCATCAAACGAGGTATCACTGTCCTTGCTGATGGAAACGTTGCTGGATTTTTGCGACACCGTGCGCTCATTGAGCACCACAGTAATGATGTCCCCCACCCGGTGGGCCTTGCGATCGGCGAACAGCTCCAGGCCGTAACCGGGACGGTACAGGGAACCTTCTTCGTGGGCACGGACAGCGGGCGTCGACTCGATGGGCGCATAGGCCGGATCACCCGGCTGAACTGTTTGCACCACAGTGCAACCGCCCAGGCTCAGGCTCGACAACAGCAGCAATTTAACAAGTTGAGGCATAATCCGTTTCCACTTACGATCGTTACAAAAGTCCGGTTACAGGTTCTGGCTGATGTACTGCAACATCTGGTCGGAGGCTGAGATAACTTTCGAGTTGAGTTCATACACGCGCTGTGTCGTGATCATATTGACCATCTCCTCGACGATATCCACGTTGGAATTTTCCAACGAGCCCTGCTCAATAGCGCCCAGCCCATCCAGACCGGCAATGCCATTGATCGGATCGCCACTGGCAGCCGTCTGCCGGAACAGGTTGCCACCCACCGCCTGCAAGCCGGCCGGGTTGATAAAATCCGCCAGCTCAATTTGGCCCAGCTCCTGTGGTTCCACCTGGCCACTGACCGTCGCACTGACAACCCCATCATCACCAATCGTCAGCTGTTGCGTACCCTCAGGCACATTAATACCCGGCTGTAACAACAGACCATTGGCATTGACAATGTCGCCCTCAGCGTTCAGGTGAAACTGGCCGTTGCGGGTATAGGCCAGTTCGCCATCCGGTGTCAGTACCTGAAAGAAACCACGGCCATTAATGGCCACATCCAGGCTGTTGCCGGTAACCTGCAAACTGCCAGAGGTAAATTCTTTTTGCGTACCCACCACCCGCACACCGGTACCCACCTGTAACCCGGAAGGCAATTGCGTATCCTGGGTGGACTGAGCCCCCGGCTGGCGCTGAACCTGGTAAAACAGATCCTCAAACACCGCCCGATCACGCTTGTAACCCACGGTCGAGGCATTGGCGAGGTTATTGGAGATGGTGCTCAGCTGAGTATCCTGGGCGCTTAAACCGGTTTTACTGACATACAGTGCTTGAATCATTGTGGTTACCTGTTAGCAGACAATTTTCTGACGTTTAGACGCTCAATCAGGAGCTTTGCAATAAACGGGCCGAAGCTTCGGAATTTCCTTCCACGCTCTTCATCAGCTTGACGCTGAGCTCATATTGACGGGATAGAGAGAGGACTTCGGTGAATTCGTGAATGGTGTTGACGTTACTGCCTTCGACAAAGCCTGACTGCAATCGCACTTCGCCATCCACCGGCGCGGCGTTGCCATTTTCCAGGCGGAAAAGGCCGTCTTCACTTTTGATCAGTTGACTCAAATCAGGATTGACCAGTCGTATCCGATCGGGCTGAATCAATTCCAGGGCGTCATCACCAATCGTACTGATACTTCCATCAGCGCCAATTTCGATCTTGCTGTTAGGCGGTAAGAAGATGGGACCGCCCTCCCCCAGAACCGGCAAACCATTGCCTGTGACCAGCTGCCCCTGGGACGTAATCTGCAAAGAGGCGGAACGGGTATAGGCTTCTCGACCATCCAGCGATTGCACGGCCACAAAACCATCACCTTCAATGGCGAAATCCAGATCGCGGCCAGTTTCGATCAACTGCCCCTGGCTGAAATCAGTAGCGGGGTTTTCTGTCAACGCGTAGGCGCGACTGGGATAGCCATCACCGTTATACACCGGCATGCTGCGAGCCTGAGCCAGGTCTGCCCGAAAACCGGTGGTGTTGGCATTGGCCAGGTTATTGGCGTGGACCGTCTGTGCCAGCATGTTGTGCTTGGCACCGGTCATGGAAATATAAAGGGCTTTATCCATTGCGCACGTCCTCTGGTAATTTATTGAAAAGCGACAGACTTTGCCGCTTTCACTGAGTTACCAGAGGTAGTGCAAGGAGTGGGCCAAAATTAGAAATTCACGTCATTGCGAGCGCAGCGTGGCAACCTATCGCTGGCACAATACTGCATACAGACTCCGATTGTTGCGCTTGGCATTGTGCCATTTATGGATTGCTTCGGCGCTACGCTTCTCGCAATGACGGTGCTGAAGCCTTTGTAACGTCATTGCGAGCGCAGCGTGGCAACCTATCGCTGGCACAATACTGCATACAGACTCCGATTGTTGCGCTTGGCATTGTGCCATTTATGGATTGCTTCGGCGCTACGCTTCTCGCAATGACGGTGCTGAAGTCTTTGTAACGTCATTGCGAGCGCAGCGTGGCAACCTATCGCTGGCACAATACTGCATACAGACTCCGATTGTTGCGCTTGGCATTGTGTCATTTATGGATTGCTTCGGCGCTACGCTTCTCGCAATGACGGTGCTGAAGCCTTTGTAACGTCATTGCGAGCGCAGCGTGGCAACCTATCGCTGGCACAATACTGCATACAGACTCCGATTGTTGCGCTTGGCATTGTGCCATTTATGGATTGCTTCGGCGCTACGCTTCTCGCAATGACGGTGCTGAATCCTTTGTAACGTCATTGCGAGCGCAGCGTGGCAACCTATCGCTGGCACAATACTGCATACAGACTCCGATTGTTGCGCTTGGCATTGTGCCATTTATGGATTGTTTCGGCGCTTTGCTCCTCGCAATGACGAGAGTTGTATCGCCCTACTCCTCAGCTCATCAAATATTCAAAATGGTTTGCGTAACCTGGTCTGCAGTTTCAATGGTCTTGGCATTGGACTGGTAGTTGCGCTGGGCGATAATCAGGTTGACCAACTCTTCCGACAGGTCCACGTTGGAATCCTCCAGCGAACCCGATTGAATCAGGCCCAGTGCCGCTGTCTGGGGAGCACCGATCAACGGCGTACCTGACTCGAAGGTCTCCGTCCAGCCAGTACCACCCTGCGGTTGCAAACCCTGCTCATTATCAAATCCTGCCAACGCCACCTGCCCCAGCACCTGGGCTTCGCCATTGGTAAAGCGGGCGAAAATTACACCAGTGTCATCGATACTGACCCCGGACAAGCGACCGGTGGTATAACCATCCTGATTGACATCACTCACACCAAACGACGACCCGAACTGGGTGGAGCCGGTGACACTGATAACAAAGTTTGAGGAGGTTGCCGGTGTCGGAAGCGGCAAAGTTCCGCCGTTGTTCGGCATCAATGCGCCGTTGTAATTGCCATTGCCATCCAGCGGCATCCAGTTGTCGATCATAAATGTTTTGTCAGAGGCCGGATGCAAACTGCCATCGGAGTTAAACCGCAGCGCAAAGTTCGCCTGGGTGGCCTCACCGGTCATCGGATCCTGAGGGCCCACATCCTCACCATCAATCTGGACATACATGGACCAGCTGTTGGAGGTGCCTGAAATATCCGTCGAGTCGGTTCTCTCTTTCACGAAAAACTGAGTCATCACATGGGGGTTGCCCAGACTGTCATAAATCGTAACAGATGTGGCGGAGTTGTAGGTATCGGGATCGGTTGGGTCAAATTGATTGCTGATCGTTGCTGGCCCCGCCGACGTGAAGTTGCCGAATGAGTTCAGCTCAGTACCGTCCCCCATGGAAAGAGTTACGCTGCCGGTACCTGTAACCACGCCATCAACAGCCGTTGCCGTCAAATCCAAGCCCAGCTCTTTGGCCTGGGTATTCAGAGCTTCCGCAATGTCCCAGGCGGTAGGATCAACCCCCAATAAACTGTTCAGGTCGATGGAATGAGTACCCGTGCTTGTGACCAGGTCCACAACACCCAAACTGTTGTGATCCGCGTAATCCAGAGTCTGAATAATACGCTCGGGAGCCAATTTGGTGGAATCAAGATTAAAACGGGAATTCACTTCCGTGGTGAGTTGCGGCGCCTGGGCACCCACATCTATTTGCAAGTCAGTGAGGACACCACTGGTGACATTACCGTTTTCATCAGCACCGTAGCCCTGTAGACGAAAGCCGGAATTGTTGACCACGTACCCCTGGCTGTCAGTGGAGAACATACCCGAGCGCGTGTAATTGATATCGCCACCATCGCTCATGATAAAGAAGCCACTGCCATCGATGGACAGATCCAGCACATTGTCAGTAAAGGTGATATTGCCCTGGGTAAACTGCTGGGCAATGTCTGCCAGCATCACACCACTGCCGGCGGCATTGTTGGCTGTGCCGACAATGGAACTGGCGTAGACATCGCCAAACTCTGTGCGCGAGCGCTTAAAACCTGTGGTGCTGGAGTTGGCGATGTTATTACCGGTAACCCGCAGCTCGTTGTCCGCCGCCCGAATCCCTGTCAATCCAATGTTAAATGACATAACCTGTCCTCACTTACTGATGTCGCGCTGCTTATTTGCTTAACGCTGCTTATTTGTTTAGCGATGCTAAGCAATAATTGTTTTTGCTTGTTTCCACCAAGCCAAGTTCATCAAACTCAGCTTATCCCGCCAAAAAGTTCGACCGTTTACATAATGGTCTGTACATCATCCAGGGAGACTTTACCCAGTCCCGCCAGATTCAGGATTGGCGATGAACCGCCACTGCCCAGGGTGACACTGTTGACGTTGGCTCCCAACAAGGTGCCGAGCTGGGTCATTTGCCCGTCGATTCGAGCTTCTGCCTTGACCGTGTACAATCCCGACGGCAAGGTTTCGCCGCTGTTGTCCAGTCCATCCCAGATCAAGTCGTGATTGCCGGCCACCTGACTGCCCATGTCCACATTGCGTACCAACTGACCCGATTCATCGTAGATGCTCAGCGAGACATCCGGACTGCTCACTGGCAGTTGCACAACACCGGTAAACATTTCACCGGAATGCAGCCAGGCGGTATCCGTCTGCACCTGGACCTGTCGCCCAACCAGGGCGGTAGCCTCCAGCGCGGCGCTGGACTGGTAGGAACTCACAAACCCACTGACGGTATCGTTCAGATTGTCGATTCCCTCGAGGGAACTGAATTGAGCCAACTGGGCAATAAACTCACCATTGTCCTGTGGTTCCAGCGGATTCTGGTTGTTCATCTGCGTCACCAGCAGATTCAGGAACTCATCTTTACCCAGCTCGTTGCTTTTGCTTGCTGCCGTACTGCTGGAAGAATACTGGCTCAACACGCTACTGGTTTGAGTGCTACCAACATCCATAACCTTGTCTCTCTAAAATCGATTATTGGCCAAGGGTCAGCACACGCTGAACCATTTGCTTGGCAGAATTCATCACTTCCACATTGGCCTGAAAGGAACGGGAGGCGGAAATCATATTGGTCATCTCTTCAACCACATTCACATTGGGGTAAAACACGTACCCCTCTTCGTCCGCCTGCGGATGATGAGGTTCGTAGCGACGCTGCAGCGGCGCATCGCTTTCCACCACCCCCAACACCTGCACGCCGGCCTGGGCTTGCTGACCTGTACCGGACATGGCATCCCCCAGAACCGCGCCAAATACCGGATGGCGACCGCGATACACCTGGTCGCTGCTAGAACTCGCGGACTGGGCATTGGCCAGGTTACTGGCGGTGGTGTTGAGGCGCACACTTTGCGCCGTCATGCCGGAACCGGCGATATCGAATACGTTACCTAGTGCCATAATCCAGATCTCCTTATTCGCCGCGAATGGCGCTGTTCAAGCCTTTGAACTTGCTGTTCAGAAAGGTAAAAGTGGCCTGGAAATCCAGGGCATTTTCCATGTACTTGGCGTGCTCCACATGCTCTTCCACCGTGTTGCCGTCAATGCCCGGCTGCGATGGAACCCGATACAGCATGGCGTCATCACTGTGACTGAACCCTTTAGCCTGATGGTGGCTGTTGTGAGTGGTGGCAAGCGCAATGGTTTGGGAAGGATTGCTGGCCTGGGCCAATGCGGTTTTGAAATCCAGGTCGCGCGCTTTGTAATTCGGCGTATCCAGGTTGGCGAGATTGTTGGCCAGGACCGATGACCGCTGGCTGCGAAAACTCAGCGCGTCATCATGAATGCCCAGCGCCCTGTCAAAACTGATAGCCATTGTGTTGCTCCCATTGCATCACGTTTACTGATTACTGCAGTGAGAAATGCAAGGGGTGTGCCAGCAACAGATAAAAAGTTTATTTCCCTTATATATCAATGTGTTGCAAGTCAATTAAAGCTTTTAAACGGCAATACAGAGGCAAATCGAATGAATAAAAAAACGGGAGAAAAAGGAAAAGCGGCAAGGCCTTACCTCTGGGCGGCAAGGCCTTTCAACCGGACAAAAGAGGTTAGCGAGCCCGGTACATAATGCCCGGCTTACAATGAACCATGTCAAAGTGCTCACCGGCAGGCCCCAGCCCTTCAGAGGATCCGAGGATCAACATGCCGCCGGGCTTGAGAGCTGTATGCAAGCGTCGCAGGATGTCCTGCTTGAGATCGGCCGTGAAATAGATCAACACATTGCGACAAAAGATCACATCGAATTTGCCCATGCCGCCGAAGGAATCCATCAAGTTCAAAGAGCGAAACTGCACGTTGCTGCGAAACTGGGACTTGATTCGCCAAACATCCCCAGGTAATTGATCAAAAAAGCTCGTCAACCGCTCCTCGGACAGCCCGCGCATGACAGACATCCTGTCGTATTCCGCCGCCCTGGCCTGCTGCAACATGCTGACGGAGACATCGGTGGCGACAATATCCAGCGGGCGATTGAAGACCATCCGATTGCGGCGCCGACATTCTTCGGCCGCCATGTTGATCGAGTAGGGTTCCTGCCCTGAGGAGCAGGCCGCAGACCAGATGCGAATCGGAGCGGACTCTTTTTTGGCCTGCAACTCTGGCAACAGGGTATTTTGAAAGTAGTCGTAGGGATAGGTATCGCGAAACCAGAAGGTTTCATTGGTGGTCATCGCATCGATCACCTGTTCACGCAACCGCGAATGACGCTGCTGACGCAACAGCTCCACCAAGGCAGTCAAACTGCCAAGCTGATGATCTGAAAGAATCCTGCGAATACGGGTAGTCACCAGGTATTGCTTGTTTTCCGCCAGATAAATGCCACAGGCCTCCTGCAAAAACTGCCGGAAGCATTCAAACTCTCCAGCCCCCAGGGTAATGCCCTGACCGCCGGGCTGAGTTTCAGAAAAACCACTCATCATTGTGTGCGCTTTCAACCTGTGTATGTTTGATTGGGCCACCGACATCATCGAGCCCCTTAAGACGCTGAGGGCTCTTTGGACACTGAAGTCTGGTCAGCCAGCAGGTCTTCACCGCTGATGGTCAAAATTCGGTCATTCACACGCCGGGCAATTTCATCGGGCTTAAACTTGGCCAGAAAATCGTTGGCGCCCACCTTTTTCACCATCGCCTCATTAAACACTCCACTCAGCGAGGAATGCAGGACGATGTGCAAATCTTTCATGGCGCTATTATTGCGTACTTCAGCGGTAAAGGTATAGCCATCCATTTCCGGCATCTCAATATCGGAGATAATCAAGATCAGCTCTTCATAAGGATTTTGACCCTGCTCAATCATTTGATTCAGGTAATTAATGGCTTCGCGACCATCCTTTTTCAACGTGGTTTGAATACCCATGGACTCGATCACCCGCTGCACCTGCTTACGGGCAATGGCGGAGTCGTCGACGATCAGCACATGTTTCTGTACCACTCGCTCGGCAATGCCATCCTCAATAACTCCGGCACTGATCGACTCATTGACCGGTGAAACCTCGGCCAGGATTTTCTCCACGTCTACAATTTCCACCAGCCGGTTATCCACTTCTGTCACCGCCGTCAGATAGCTCTCGCGGCCAGTTCCCTTCGGTGGTGGATGGATATCGCCCCAGTTCATATTGACGATACGTTCAACACCCCGCACCAGGAATCCCTGGGTGGTGCGATTGTATTCCGTGATGATCACAAAGCAGTTGTCGAGGTTTTCAAGAGGCCGATGGCCTGTTGCCTGACTCAGGTCGATGATTGACACGGTATTGCCACGAATGTGGGCCACACCTCGCACCACCGGACTACGCTGGGGAATAGCGGTCAGGGGGGGACACTGCAAAACCTCTTTCACCTTGAATACATTGATGCCATACAGCTGGTTTCCACCCAGGCGAAACAACAATAATTCCAGTCTATTCTGCCCAACCAGCTGTGTGCGCTGATTGACACTGTCCAGGACTCCCGCCATATGTTTTCCTCTGCATTGCCCTGTCAGCCGCCACACCTTCTCTCTCTCTTGGCGCAGCTTTTGCAGGACATTGATAACTTGAAACCGTACATCCCTCGTCGAGGTTGATGACCGACGACATGATCGTTAAGGGTTATAGCGGCCGTGATTAAAAAGCCTTTAGTCAAAGCTGCCTGGTCTGCGGGAACCGACAAACATACAACTGGTAACTTTTATTCATGCTCAGGAGAATTTCACTGACAGCGCTGATTCCGGTTTGCCTACTGGGCCTTAGCCTGCTGGCCCCGTACGGCGTGGCCTGGGCCAGTGGCAAAGCCGCATTGGCCACGAACCAAGACCGCCAGTGGCAGGATCTCTCAGGCATCGCCAGCGGTGCACAGAGTTACCTCCTGAGTGAATTGCAGGCCACCTTCCCGGGCGATGAAATTGAGGTATCGATCGCCGCTATCGACCCCCGCCTGCGCCTGCATGCCTGCGACAAAGCTTTGACATATGAACAGCGCAGCGGATTGACCGGCGCCAGCAATGTGACACTGCGCGTCATTTGCAGCGGCCAGCAACCCTGGTTCTTTTACCTGACTGGCACGGTCAAACACAGCCGGCCGGTCTTAATCGCCAGCCGAAACTTGATTCGGGGTGAACTGTTGACCTCATCCGATGTTCTGTTGCAGCCGCGGGACATCAGCAGTCTGGGCCATACAGTTATCAGCGACCCGCAAAACGCACTGGGACAACAGGTGAAACGCTCAATCAGCAAAGGAGAAGCCGTTCGCAGTAGCAGCCTGGAAGCGCCACAGGTCATCAGCAAGGGTGACCAGGTGGTGATTAAGGCCATTGCAGATGAACTGACGGTCAGCAGCTCCGGCACTGCGCTGAATAACGGCAAGGTGGGCCAGCAAATACGGGTTCGCAATTTACAGGGCGACAAAGTGATAAGAGCCCTCGTCACCGCCAGAGGTCAGGTGGAAGTGCGCCTATAGGAGCGGCCAACCAGCCAAAGATTCAAAATTTTGACCCTCCGCGGGAAACTGTGAAAAAAATCACAAAATAGATAAGGTTTTGACTAAAGTATTGCCGATAGCGGCCGAAAGCCTCAGCAGGGAAAAGTGTCCACATCATTTCCCTGATATGGGAACGTTAATACGGGAAACACAGATATGGTTATTGATTCTGGCAACAGCTTACTCTCCTCCTCGGGTAACACCAAAAACCGGATTGAGGGCAGTCACAATGCTACGGCCAAAAGCCGTCCGGCAGACACCCCTACCCCGGCCAGCGACAAGCCTGAAGTGACTCTAAGCGCCCAGGCCCAGCAAATGAACCAGCTTGAAAGCCGTATACAAGCCGCTCCGGACATGGACAGCCAGCGCGTAGCTGACATCAAAAAAGCTATCGCCGACGGCACCTTTGACATTAACCCGGAGAGCATTGCTGAACGCATGCTGGAGCAAGACTCACTGTTTCGCTGATTGCCCACCCGTCAGTCAGTAACATTTGGTTAAATCCGTTTTCGCAGGAAACCCCATGTCACCAAACGTACAGGTGTCTGCCCAATCAGTTCGCCAGCTGATCGAGGACGACACTCGCACCGCCGAAGCCCTGGCCACGCTGTTACAGGAAGAACACCAGCTTCTCCAACAACGTGAGCACACGCGGCTGACGGAAATTCTCGGCAACAAACAGGCCCATATGGCCAAGCTGGAGCACAATGCTCAACAGCGTGGTAAATGGGTAAAGTTTTTGATGGAACGCACACAGCTCAGCCGTGAGGCTTGCTGGGAGCGCCTGCTGAACGAACTGCAAGACCCTGAACTGCCCGCCCTGTGGCAAACATTCCAGGATAAAGTGGACGCCTGTAAAGCCCTCAATGACACCAATGGCAAACTGATAGCCCGCGGTCAACGCACCCTCAAACAGCTGCTGGGGATAATGCGCGGTCAAACCGTTGCCCCCGCCAAACTCTACACCGCAAGCGGTGATACCCATACCGCCAACGCCAGCCACACGGTTGTTAAAGCCTGAATTCAGTCATATTGAGGGTGGATGCTGGCGTAGGAGTTTTGTTACTATTCGCAGCCAGTTTCCGCCCTTAGCTCAGCAGGATAGAGCGTCCCCCTCCTAAGGGGAAGGCCAGTGGTTCGAATCCACTAGGGCGGGCCATTTTCTGCAGGACCTTGCCGACGAAACACCGGCCTGATCGATCCCCATGAATTTATTGTTGCTTCTACCCGAAGATTTTCCCCCTGAGAAAGCCCCTATCAGCAATGAAAACGGCACCGGGGAGCACACGGTTGTGTTGCGCGATCGCCGACGCCAACACCTGATGGAGGTGCATCGGGTCCAATGCGGCAGCCGCTTACAGGCGGGCCTGCTGAATGGCAACATGGGCCAAGCGGTTGTTGAAGAAATCAGTCCCGACACCATCAGCTTGAGCGTCTCTTTTGATCACCCTCCGCCCGCGCCTCTGCCATTAACGCTGATTGTCGCCCTTCCACGCCCGAAAATGCTGAAACGCATATTCCAGACGGCGGCCACTATGGGAGTAAAAGAGCTGATATTGCTCAATAGCTATCGAGTGGAGAAGAGTTACTGGCAAACCCCCTGGCTCAAGGATGAAAATATCTTGCAGCAACTGCTATTGGGACTTGAGCAAGGTGTGGACACCCTGCTGCCCAGGGTGCGGCAGGTAAAGCGCTTCAAACCCTTTGTCGAAGACGAGCTGCCCGGTCTGTGCCGGGACAAGCGTGCACTGGTAGCCCATCCCCACAATGCCCGCCCCTGCCCTGCGGCCAGCAATGAGCCCAGCCTGCTGGTGATTGGGCCTGAAGGCGGATTTATAGATTACGAAATCGACAAACTGAACGACGCCGGCTGTCAGACCATCCACCTTGGCTCACGCATTTTACGGGTTGAAACCGCCGTACCGGTGTTGCTGGCAAAACTGTTTCCCTAACGACAACACAGGAAAAGGCCCATAGCTATTCCACCACGACCTCATCCACTGCCAGCAATCCCTCCTTCTCGTGCTCAAGCAGGGTCTGAAATTCCCTCAGCGGCAACGGCTCGCTGAAGTAGTAACCCTGATAGGAGTCACATCCAAAGGCAGCCAGCACATCCAGTTGCGCCTTGCTCTCCACGCCCTCGGCAACCACCGACATATCCAGCAGCTGCCCCATGGTCACCATGGTTTCGACCAGCACCCGATCATTGCGATCGTCGACAATATCCCGGACAAAGTTATGATCAATCTTCAGGGTTGATACTGGCAGGCGCTTCAGGTAACTGATGGAGGAATAGCCTGTGCCGAAGTCATCCAGATAGAAATTAATGCCTTTAGCCGACAGGGCTGACATGGTAGCAATGGTCTCTTCAACGTTTTGAATAACAACGCCTTCAGTGATTTCCAGGTCAAGGCTGTTCGCTGGAATGGGTATTTCCTGCAATATCGTGGTGATTTCATCCACGAAGTTCTGCCCCCGGAACTGCCGTGGACTGATGTTGACACTCAGCCGCATCCCCTCACGCCACAGCCCCTGCCGGTCCAGGTGATTCACAACCCGACAACCTTCCTCAATCACCCAGCGCCCCACATCGAGCATCAGCCCGGAAGCCTCCAGCACCGGCACAAATTCGGCCGGAGAAATCCTCCCGCGTAGCGGGTGCTGCCAGCGCAACAAGGCTTCAGCGCCCTGGATAACCCCGGTATTGACGTCAACCTGGGGCTGGAAATACAGCTCAAACTGGTTATCCGCTGCCGCCTTATACAACTCGCTTTCCATCTGCAGGTAATTACTGACTCTATTGGCCATATCCAGATTGAAGAACTCAATGGCGTTCCGCCCCTTGGACTTGACCTGGTACATTGCCGTATCCGCAAAGCGCAATAATTCATGCACGGAATGTTCATTATCGGAATAGACCACAACACCGATACTGCAGGCCAGGTGTAACTTCATGTCTTTATAGGCATAGGGAATAGACAGGGCCCGGCGGATTTTTTCCGCCACCTCACCGGCTTTTTTACCGGCCGTTTCCATTTCCTGATCCAGCACCGTCAGCACCACAACAAATTCGTCGCCCCCCAGGCGCGCCACCAGGTCCTCCTGCCGAATGAGGCCGCGGAGACGCCCGGCAACCTGTTTCAGGATCTGGTCTCCGACTGGATGCCCCAGTGAGTCATTGATGTTTTTAAAATGGTCCAGGTCAATAAATAACACAGCGCCGTGGTAGTGGTGACGACGGGCACGATGGATTTCACTTTCCAGGCGATTCACCAGGTGGACGCGGTTAGGCAGATCGGTGAGGTCATCATGAAAGGCCATATAGGCCATCTTTTCTTCGGCCTCTTTCCGATCCGTCAGGTCGTTGGCAACGAACAGGACATAACTCTCGCCAGACAGGACAATGCTGTTGACGTATCCCTGCAAATAGTGACGCTCTCCATTGGTAGCGGAGAAATACCCTTCAAAGGGCTCAGAACCCGGCACTTTCCCTGCCGCCGCCCGCTTCACGCTTCGCAATTCACCAAATCCATAACCCAGCTCAAAAACATTCAAGCCGACAATATCGTCTTCGGTTTCACCAAAGAATTGAGCCATCTTCTGATTGGCGAACTTGATGCTGCCATCGAGGTTTAACACCCCCACCATCGCCGGCAACTGGCCCACAATCATGCGGAACAGGGTTTCACTTTCAATCAGCGCCTGCTCTACCGCCAGGCGCTGATTGAAAGCCGAATCAATTGCATCGAGCATCTGGTTGCTGGAAAGGGCTAACTGAGTCAGCTCATCGCCGCGACCGGGATTGGGCACGGTGATGCGGCGGGAGCCGGGATTGTCCGGCTGGATCTGGCGAAACTCAGACGCCATGCGGATCAATGGCCGGGCCAGCAGGTAGTAGAACACCACCAATAACAGCAAAACTAAAATGCCGTGGCGAACCAGCCCTATGACCAATACCAGAGAGGAGCGCTTGTAAAAGATATTCAGGGCTGAGCTGACATCAACCTTGAAGGTCAAGCGACCCTGGGTGGTGCCGCCATAGTCGGGGATGGCCAGTGGAGCCGAGTGGAGCGTCACATCCTCCATAAAAAAACCGGCCCACCAACTGGCAGGGTATGCAGTGCGTTGTTTGCTGTTCTCAGCCAGCAAAGTGCCCACTTCATCGTAGATAGCGGCCTGAAAGATAAAGTCGTAAGCCAGCATGCCATTCACGACTTCTGCGGCCAAATCGCGATCCAGGGTATGCACCGATCGGGTGGCGGGTGGTGAGGCAGCCTCTACCACCCGGTTGATGAGCGCGTTCAGCTGTCTCTCATTTTCCAGGTAGTCAACATACAACTGTACTGACCCCATGATCAGGCCCAGTAACACCCCCAGGATGACCCCAATTTTTGCAAGGCGATAAGCGATTCCCTGAAAAAAAGACTTGGTCACCATCAGTTGTTTTTACTCTTTTCAAACATGATGAACGTACACCATGGACATCTATCTCTTATGAGACGATAAAGATGCCACGCTTTAGACAGGATTTCCACATGACGCCGGTTAAATCTTCTCAGGTAAAATGTCGGCTGGGAGCGGCAATACTTTAAATGGATCAGAACTTACAAAAAAGCCGGCACAGGGCCGGCTCGAAGGTGTGAATTCAACCACAGAACAAAGATAGATGAGAACCGCTTTTAGGTAGCGGTCGGTCTCCGATATTCAAGAAACCGGTTTTCAGGAAACCGTTCTTTAAGAAGCCAATGCCGGCTGTGGCAGCAATGCAGCCGGATGTACGTAATCCATATCCAGAGCTTCCGCCACGGCCTCACAGGTCACTTTACCCCGGTAGACATTCAAACCTGCCAGCAGGTGCGGGTTGCGTGAGACGGCCTTTTCCACCCCCTGATCCGCCAGGGCAATCACAAACGGCAAGGTTGCATTGTTCAGGGCCATGGTGGACGTGCGGGCTACAGCCCCTGGCATGTTGGCAACGCAGTAATGAATTACTCCATCTACCACATAGGTGGGCTCCTGGTGAGTGGTGGCTTTCGATGTTTCAAAGCAACCGCCCTGATCAATGGCCACGTCTACAACTACGGAGCCCTTCTTCATGCGGGAAATCAGCTCTCGGGACAACAGTTTTGGGGCTGCCGCACCGGGAATCAATACCGCACCAATCACCAGATCGGCGTCCAGCGCATAGCTTTCAATGGATTCTGAACTGGAGTAAACACATTTGATACGACCACCAAACTCCGCATCCAGCTGGCGCAGACGAGGCAGGGAGCGATCCAGCAGAGTCACTTCAGCCCCCAGGCCAATAGCCATGGTCGCCGCCTGGGTACCCACAACACCGCCACCAATAATCAGTACTTTCGCCGGCGCTACGCCTGGCACACCACCCAACAGAACCCCCATTCCACCCTGGGCCTTTTGCAAGTGATAAGCTCCCGCCTGAACGGACAGGCGACCGGCAACTTCCGACATCGGCGCCAGCAAAGGCAGGGCATTGGCGGCGTCGGTTACGGTTTCATAGGCAACGCAGCTTGCGCCGGATTCCACCAGCAATTTGGCCTGTAACGGGTCAGCCGCCAGGTGCAAATAGGTAAACAACAGCTGGTCTTTGCGCAGCTGTCGACACTCATGTGGCTGGGGTTCCTTCACTTTTACGATCATGTCAGCCTGGGCGAAAATCTCCTCAGCGGTAGTCGCAATCTGGGCACCAGCCGCCCTATAATTTTCGTCATCAAAGCCGATTGCCGCACCACCTTGAGTTTCCACCAGCACTGAGTGTCCACGTTCTACCAGTTCACGCACACTGGCAGGGGTCAGGCCTACACGGTACTCATGGTTCTTAATTTCTTTAGGGACTCCAATTAGCATGGCTGCCTCTCCTATCCATCTCATCAATCAGTTCGTTGTCTTTAGGTTCTTATCAATTTGACTGCAATTGATGTAACTAGTTTATGAAGTGCCAACCTATATATTTAACTTTAAATTGATATTATTTGGCCGATTCAACTACAATCCGAACCTCTTACAACTGATTTGACTACCACAATGGAAAAGCTTAACACTATTGATAAAAATATCATTCGCGTCCTGCAGAAAAACGGGCGCACCAGCTTTGCCGAGCTCTCGCGCAAAGTGGGATTAAGCCCTACCCCCTGTAAAGAGAGGGTGAAACGGCTGGAGCGTGAAGGTGTCATTAAAGGCTATACCGCCCTGATCAACCCCGATTACCTGTCAGCAGGGCTGGTGGTCTTTGTGCAGATCAGCCTGTCGAGAACGGCTCAGGATACCTTCGAGGCTTTTCGTGAGGCCGCCATTTCCCTGCCTGAAATTCAGGAGTGTTACCTGGTATCCGGCAGCTTTGACTACTTGTTAAAAGCCAGGGTGGCGGACATGGGCGCCTACCGCACCTTCTACGGTGAAACCTTACTGACCCTGCCCGGCGTTCAGGACTGCACCAGTTATGTGGTTATGGAGGAAGTGAAAGACACCACGGAAATCCCGGTTTACTACAATCGTTAATTTACCCCAGTGGATTGACTTCCAGCGTGATTCGAACTGCCATATAGGGCCCAACATGAATGAGTTCTTTTTAAAATCCCTGATCCCGGTCATTCACGACTGGCCCAAACCCGGCGTGCAGTTTCGCGATATCACCCCCTTGTTTCGCACCCCTAAGGCCGCCCGCCAGATTACCGATTGCCTGGTTCAACGCTATATCGACAGTGAGATAACGCATATTGCCGCTCTGGAAGCCCGTGGTTTTCTTATGGGCTCGAACCTCGCTTACGCCCTAAACAAACCCCTGGTGCTGATCCGCAAGGCGGGTAAGTTGCCAGGAGCGGTCGATACCATCGACTATCAATGTGAATACGCCACAGGCCAACTGGAGGTCCACCAGAACAGCTTTCAGCCGGGGGACAAGGTGTTGCTGGTGGACGACCTGATTGCCACTGGTCATACCCTGCTGGCGGCGGCCCAGCTGGTTCATCAGCAGGGAGCGGAGGTGGAAGAAATTGCCACCCTGGTAGACCTGCCCGAACTCGGTGGCCGGGAGATGCTGACAGAGGCCGGCATGCCCATATTCAGCCTGCTGATGTTTGAGGATTAAGGCCCAGGACCTGCGCGTCCAATGATGAACCTGAGTCGAGCCGGGATTCAACTCAACCCAGAAGATCCCGGTAGAGTGAGGCCATAGCATCGTCAAAACAGCAGAAAATCACCCGCTGCAAAGGTTTTTCCATCGCAATGAGTGTTTGCTGTACGGTTTCTACCGCCAGGGCTGCGGCCTTTTGGTGAGGGTAACCATAGACACCACAACTGATTGCAGGAAATGCAATGCTGTCAAAGCCCCGCTCGCCTGCCAACTTCAGGCATGAACGATAACAACTCGCCAACAACTCAGGCTCCCCCTGAGCACCACCGTGCCATACCGGGCCAACCGTATGAAAAATAGCTTTGGCCGGCATTCGAAAGGCACTGGTTTCCCTGACATCACCCGCAGGGCAGCCACCCAGCTGGCGACAGGCCGCCTGCAGCTCCTGAGCCCCTGCAGCCCGATGAATGGCACCATCCACACCACCGCCACCAGCCAAACGACTGTTGGCGGCATTAACCACTACATCGACCGACAATTGGGTGATATCACCCACCATGACCTCCAATTTGGCCGTCATAGCCCCTCCTCCAGCGAACTCTCACTTGTGCCAGATCCCCTAACAGGGGGCACCTTAAAACAGTAAAGCATTGATTCAGTGAACATGATGCCACACAGACTCCGAAACTTGTGTTGCGAAAGGACTGGCTTGGGAATGGACTGGCACACGGCTTGCCACTGGCACACGGTTTGCAGGTGACTCAAGGATTGCGAATGTTTGTGACAGGGAAACACATAACACACGGCGTTTCAGTCATCCCGATCACTCTTCCACCCATAGACTGGATGACAGTTAAATCGGCTTTTTATGATACTGGATAAAGAGTTAAAGCTAACGGCTTAAAATTTCAGGAAAAACTGGAATTCGGAAAAAATCGAACTAATACTTTAGGTACAGGGAATGATGCAATCCACTCGACTAACGCCACCCGACTCACGCTTCATGATAAGGGGAAAGCAATGGGTATTTGTGCTCAAGAACTGCGTACTTTCGTCATTCGCCCCACTTTAAGGCATTTGGGACATTTATCTGACGCAGCAGAAGAGCTGCTGATGGGCACCGCCGCCCAGGAGTCGGCCATGGGAACCCGCCTCAGGGGAGACCAGGGTTTTGGCATTTTCCGCATTCGACCACAAACCCATCGCAGAGTATGGGATCGCTTTTTGATACACCACCCTTCGATGGCGTCATTGATTCGTGGGCTGGCCAGCCAACACGAGTTTTTGACCGACCCTCATGGCGAACTGGCCATCAACCTTCGCTACGCCACGGCGATTGCCTGGCTCATCTACTACCGCCACAACCAGCCCTTACCTGACGCAACCGACATAAAAGGACTCGCAAGCTATTGGCGGAAGCATTACCAGCGCAGTCCGGGGTCAGGCAGTCAGGAGTTCGTTTTGCACTACCGCCAGTATGTCCGATCCGGCCATTTGCCCGCTTATGGCAAACCCTTAGAAGCCAGTGCGGCCTGAAGGGCCAGTTCAACCGAGAAGACGTAAAGCTTCCCTCAACAGAGAGTTACCATCAGACAATTACTATCAGAGAGCTAGGATTCAGCCCGCGCGTAACGTTTATTGCCAACGACTATTTCCAACGACTATTGCCAGCGGCGCTGATCGTCGGTGCGACGCCCAACCCCCATACGCCGATCAGGTTGTATGGATGACCCCCGATAGGTTTCGCGCCTGTCCAACTGCAAACGACGAGGATCAGTGCGACGCTCGTAGTGCAAGCCATCCGGGGACATCTCCTGGATCCAGCAGACCCCCCCAGAGCGTTTTATGGCGTCTTCGAAGATGCAGGCCTCGTCAAATGAAATTCCCTTTTTAACCACAACAGGCAAGCCACTGGACATCAGATCAAGCTTGCGATCACTCAGGTTGAAGCGCTCCTTGAGAGACACTCTGGCCAAGTCGGCTTCAATTGAATCTTTGAACTTATCAATATATACGACTTCATAGGTTCTCATTATTGCCGCTTTGGACATCCGATCTTTCATTGCGCCTCTTTCCTCTCGAAAAACCCTCTACCCGAAAGAGTATAAACCCTCTCCCGGAAATCGCAGGCTAAACAACCGATTACCTGATCTCAAAAGTCATCAGGGGATCTGGACCGCCTCCACAATCTGAACCCCTGCGGGGATATCAGCCGAGCGGGTGTGTGCATCTTCGATGTTGGAGGCGCCAATGGTGGCTTCAGCGTATTCGTATTCCGCTCGTTCACCGCTGCGGTCAATAGGCAGGTTGTTAAAATCGAACAGGTCGCGATCCGCCAGCTGGCTAGGCGAGACGCTTTGCAGGGACTTGAAGATACGCTCGACCCGGCTGACATCGCTCTTTTCCCAATCCTGCAACATGGCTTTGATGGCCTGGCGTTGAAGGTTTTCCTGGGAACCGCAGAGATTACAGGGAATGATGGGGAACTGCTTGTAATCCGCAAACCGGATCAGATCCGATTCCCGGCAATAGGCCAGTGGCCGGATGACCACATTGCGCTGATCATCGGAACGCAACTTGGGCGGCATGGCTTTTAACCGGCTGCCATGAAACATATTCAGGAAAAGGGTCTCGACAATATCGTCCATATGGTGCCCCAGTGCCAGCTTGGTCGCACCGATCTTTTCCGCAAACGCATAGAGGGTCCCGCGTCGCAGGCGCGAGCAGAGGCCACAGGTTTTCTGGCCCTCAGGGATTTTTTCCCGCACCACACTGTAAGTGTCCTTATCGACGATGTAATAAGGCACACCGATGGACTCAAAGTATTCCGGCAGCACGTGCTCTGGGAAGCCGGGCTGTTTCTGATCCATATTCACCGCCACCACCTCAAACTGGATTGGCGCAGTTTTTTGCAGATTCAGGAGGATATCCAGCATTGCAAAGCTGTCTTTGCCGCCGCTGATACAGGCCATGACCCGATCGCCCTCTTCGATCATGTTGTAGTCGACAATGGCATTGCCCACATTGCGACGCAGGCGCTTCTGCAGCTTGTTAAATTCCAGGCGCTGCTTACGATCGTTGGCGTCTCGCTCGCTGGCTACAATCTCGTTATCAGACTCTGCCTCGTAAGAAGACTCTGCCTCGTAAGAAGACTCTGAAAGCTGGCTGGACTGACGTGTCTCTGTCATGAAAAAACCTTTATCTTTGGGCTGCTTGTCGCTGCGAGTGCCTGAAAGGCTGAGCGGGAAATTCGACGAAATTTTACCCGAAACAAAGGCCGGCATTGTACGGATTTTAAGCGATACAGGGAATAGCCAATCATTTCCCGCAATCTGCCCAGTCTCATGGGTTCATGTGCCGACACCAGGTTTCAGATATTGCCGCCTGAGCGCAGATTTTGCCGCTGTTGCGGCAGCCTTCTGCCCACTTCTACCCGTCGCCAGTGAATCGGTTGCACGGAACTCACAGCCGCAGACCCTATAATCCTTGCCTCAGGCAGAAAAACCCAATTACCCAAAGACCTTGGCACAGGGATTGCTCTTTCAGACCCCATACAGGAGGGGCTTCCCCTCCCACCGGAAAGGAGCTTTTTACCCATGGCCATTTTGCAATCTGTGCTGCAAAAGCTGAGTCGCAAACCTGAATTGAGCGTATTGCCCGCCTCTTTGCTGACCGAACCGGCCCACCGTCTGGCCCACAAGATCGAACGCTTTGCCCCGCTTTTCGACCTGCAGGAAAAGCGTCAGCTACTCGAAGTCTGCAGCCACCGCACAGGTGAAAGCTACCAGAGTATGATTCTGGCCGTGGATGTCCATACCAACACACTGGAAATGGATGAGCCTTTCCCGCTGTTAACCGGCCACCTTTTTGAAGTCGGGGATGAGCTCATCATTAAACATCACGACCGGGGCCGCATCCTGACAATGTCAGCTCCCCTGGTCGCCATTGAACATCAACACAGTACCCCGGTGTATCGTCTGTTATTGCCTGAATCGATTGGCTATCAGCAAAGGCGCCAGTATCCGCGGATCAACTTAAGCCGCCAGCAGCCGTTGTCGGTCAGATTACAATCGCCATTGCGCACGCCCTGGTATGCCACCGCCAATAACATTTCAGCCGGTGGCATGCGGGTGGTGGTTGGCGGCAATGTCACCGATCAGCTGATGCGTGACACCCTTCTACCTAACTGTGAGTTCGAATTGCAGGATCGCCTTACGATCCGCTGCCAGGCCACAGTCAAAGCGTTTCGATTCCAGCGCCGCCCCTATCGGCATACCGAAATCAGCCTGGCCTTCGAGGATTTGGGGGCGCAACAGAGTCAGCAACTGCACCAGCTTATCAACACCCTGATGGCACCTGAAATTGCAGCTTGAAAAAACCAACATTGAGTGCCATCCGGCACTCAAGATTCCACTGGACTGGCCGTTAAAGACATAATTCGAAGACTTTTAAAAGTCCGATCCCAGAGAGAACAATCCATCAGTAGTAGGGAAAGCCTATGCGTGATAACGGCCCTGTAACCGGCAAAGAAGTGCTGCTTCAAGCCGGCGATGAAATCGTTTCTGCCACCGATACCCGGGGCATGATCACCTTTTGCAACGACACCTTCTGTGACATCGCCGGTTTTACCCGCGACGAGTTATTGGGTGAACCTCATAATATACTCCGCCATCGCGATATGCCCTCTGCCGCTTTTGGCAACCTGTGGGGGAATGTTAAAGCCGGCAAGCCCTGGATGGGGATGGTCAAAAACCGCTGTAAAAACGGCGACCATTATTGGGTTGACGCTTATGTCACCCCACTGATCGCCCAGGGTCAAGTGACCGGCTATGAATCCGTACGAGTAAAGGCCGACAGGATTCTGGTGCAGCGGGCCGAGCAAACCTACCAGCGATTACAGCAAGGCAAAAGCGCCGTCCCCGCTTTGCAGCGTTGGCGATATCTGATTACAGAACTTCTAGGATTCAGCGCCGTCAGCTGGCTGCTGCTTCTGGCGATACAGGCTTTTACCGGCAATATCAGCAGCACTGCCTTAGTACTTACCTTGACTGGAGCGCTGCTGTTGGCCGGGGCCGGTTGCGGACTGGCCAGGCTTTCCCGCCAGCCGGCCTTACACGCAGCCCGCAACATCATCCATGACCCGATGGCTGCTTATATTTATACCGGTCGGGCTGATGGTATCGGTGAAATCCTGTTAGCCCAACAGACCCAACAGGCCCGCATGCGCACAGCACTGGGACGCTTTCGCGAATCGTCAAAACAGGTCTTGGAGCGGGCCGAACTGTCACTGGAACAGACCCGTTGTTGCCACAATGGCATGACAGCTCAGCAAATGGAAACCGAAAAAGTGGCGGTAGCCATGCAACAAATGTCATTGGCGGTACAGGAAGTGGCCGCTGGCGCCACGCAAACTTCGGGCGCAACCAGCCAGGCATTGCAACAGGTTTCGGAAGGCACCCAGGTATTACAAGGCGCCAGTGATGCGATTCAGAATCTGACGAATAATGTATCCAACCTGAGCCAGGTGGTTAACCGACTGACAGAAGACAGCTCACAGATTTCTTCGGTGATCGATGTGATTGGTGGCATTGCAGAACAGACAAACCTGTTGGCCCTGAATGCAGCCATTGAAGCAGCCCGTGCCGGTGAGCAAGGTCGCGGATTTGCGGTGGTAGCCGATGAAGTTCGCACCCTGGCACAGCGTACCCAGGAATCCACACAGCATATTCAGGACATCATCGAAAAACTCGGGCGCGCCACCTCGGATGCATCCTCCAATATGGACATTTGCCAGCAGCTGGCCGAGCGCAGTGTGGGTGAAATGTCCAATGTGAATAATGCCCTGGGGGCCGTCAGCAGCTCGGTAAACAGTATTGACCAGATGTCCCAGCAAATTGCGTCCGCCGCCGAAGAGCAATCGGCCACGGCCATTGAAATTGAGAGAAACACCCAGGCCATATCTGATATTTCCAACCGCACTCAACAGGATTCCAACGCCGCAGCGGACTTGAACCAGCAAATGACCAACCTGGCCCAAAGCCAGTACCACTTAATTGAGCGCTTCCAGTAAGCCAGCGCCGGCAAACAAACACCGCATCGACATTACCAGGCAGGTCACGGCGAAAGCAGCTGTCCAAGCACATTGACCTGACGTATTGATCGATGCGGTTTGCGTTCCCCGGCCACGGCCCTACAATAGCCGCACATTTGCCGTACTGGGAGCCCGCATGAGCGAATCCATCACCCTTCCTGAGCCACCACAGACCGAGCAGGATATCCTCGCTATAGACCGTTCGCACGTCTGGCACCCCTACGCCTCGTTTATCGATGCACCTCCAGTGTATCCGGTGGATTCAGCCCGGGGATGCACCCTGACGCTGAGCAATGGCCAGCAGCTGCTGGATGGCATGTCTTCCTGGTGGTGCACGATTCACGGTTATAACAACGCGACGCTCAATCAGGCCGTAGAGGAACAATTACAGAACATGTCCCACGTCATGTTCGGAGGTTTGACCCACAAGCCGGCTGCAGAGCTGGTGCAACTGCTTGTCGCCATCACCCCGCCGAGCCTGAACAAGGTTTTCCTGTCGGACTCGGGCTCTGTCAGTGTCGAAGTCGCCATGAAAATGGCCATTCAATACTGGCACAGCCAGGGCAAGCCGAACAAAAACAAATTGCTGAGCCTGCGCAACGGCTACCATGGTGACACGTTTGGCGCCATGTCGGTGTGTGACCCGGTAACCGGCATGCACCATATGTTCAATCACAGCCTGATCCAGCATCACTTTGTCGATGCCCCGATTGCCGGCTATCACCGCCCCTGGGACGATGCCCATATAGCCGACTTCAAACAGCAGATCGGACAGCATCGCGACTCCCTGGCAGCTGTCATCCTGGAGCCTATTGTGCAAGGCGCCGGAGGTATGCGCTTTTATTCCCCGCAATACCTCAAACAGGTGCGCCAGCTCTGCGACCAGCACGACGTCCTGCTGATTGCCGATGAAATCGCCACCGGCTTCGGCCGCACAGGAAAACTGTTTGCCTGTGAGCACGCGGATATCGAACCCGACATTCTCTGCCTGGGCAAGGCCCTCACCGGCGGCTATATGACCATGGCCGCGACCCTGTGCAACGACCGAATCAGTGACGGCATCTGCCGCGGAGAAGCTGGCGTATTCATGCACGGTCCCACGTTTATGGGCAACCCGTTGGCCGCCGCCACTGCGGTGGCCAGTACCCGCCTGCTGCTGAGCCAGGACTGGCAAAGCAATATCGCTCGCATACAGTCACGGTTAGAGACCGGACTGGCGCCCTGTCGCGACTATGAACATGTGGCGGATGTACGGGTACTGGGGGCCATTGGCGTGGTGGAAATGAAAACGCCGGTGATTATGGCTGAGATACAAACAGCGTTTATGGCCGAAGGCGTCTGGATTCGCCCGTTTGGCAAGCTGGTGTATGTGATGCCACCCTATGTGATGACGGATGAGGAGCTGGAGACGCTGACCAGTGCGATGACTAAGGTGTTAGCCCGCTCCGAGCTATTCCAAGTTTAGAATGGAGTTGGCACAGGGCCAGACAGATGGGAGCCGGCGCTTGTTGTCACGGCCGTCGGCAGCATGGATGCTGCCGTCGAGCTTACAAGGATGTATTCACAGCGTGCCGTGACAACAAGTGCCGGCTCCCGTCCGGCACGAAAAAACCTTAGCGGATAGGACGAATACCCACTGCAGCGCGGCAATGCTCCATCAGCGGCTCACTGTACTGACGGGCCTTTTCCGCACCTTCCAACAACTTGGCTTCAATGTCCGCCGGCCTGGCCATCAGGTCGTTGTAACGCTCACGGGCTTCCGCCAGCTCGCCATTGACCAATTCAAACAGTTGCTTCTTCGCTTCACCCCAGGCAATACCATCGGCAAACGCCTGGCGCATCTCTGCGGTTTGCTCATCGGAAGCAAACGCCTGCCAGATCTGAAATACCGTAGACGTATCCGGATCTTTCGGCTCACCGGGCTCCAGCAAATTGGTTTTGATCTTGTTGATGTGCTTTTTCAACTGTTTTTCCGGCAAGAACAGAGGAATGGTATTGCCATAGCTCTTACTCATCTTGCGGCCGTCCAGGCCCTGCAGCACCGCCACCTTCTCGTCCACCACCGCTTCCGGCAAAGCAAAGGTCTCACCGTAGTGATGATTAAAACGGGCAGCAATATCGCGGGCCATTTCCACGTGCTGAATCTGGTCCTTACCAACGGGGACCTGATTGGCGTTGAACATCAGGATATCGGCCGCCATCAGTACCGGATAGCTGTACAGCCCCATGGTTACGCCAAAGTCTGGATCCTCGCCCGCTTCCTGATTGGCAGCAACTGCCGCCTTATAAGCGTGGGCACGGTTCATCAGACCTTTGGCCGCCATGCAGTTCAACATCCAGCACAACTCGGTGATACCGGGGATATCCGATTGGCGATAAAAAACCACATTGTCGGTGTTCAACCCCAGAGCCAGCCAGGTAGCGGCGATCTCGGTGGTGGACTGATGCACCTGCTCGGGGTCCTGGCACTTAATCAACGCGTGATAATTGGCCAGGAAGTAAAACGACAAATTTTCGGGCTGCTGACTGGCCTCAATGGCCGGGCGAATTGCGCCCACATAGTTGCCCAAATGTGGAGTACCTGTGGTGGTGATACCGGTCAAAACCCGGGTCTTAGTGTCTGCCATAACTGCTACTGAATCTCTGTCCATTACTCTGGGGGCCGCTATGATACCAAGCCCTCCAGCAATTGACGATACGGCTCCCGCCAACATGACCATCCCCAGTGACTGACATCCGGCTTTGGCAGTTGAGCCTGCTGCAAGGCACAAATCCGGTCAACAGCAACCTGGGCCTGAACCGAGAGTTCCAAGTCCACACCCGCACTCGTCACCTCATACAGAAAGTGCCCCGCTGCCAATTCAGGATAGGACACACGATTTGGCAACACAGGTGAGCATCCCTGCGCCATGGCTTCGAGTACTGCCAATCCCTGAAATTCATGCAAAGCGGTCGACAACACCATATCCGCGGAGGCCAACCACTGCCGATAGCGGGTCAAGTCCGGCTCGTGCCCATACTGCACCAACTCCCGGGCAAATTCGGCGCGAATGGTTGTCAAGGGTTCAGGAACCTGGCGAAAACTCTGCCCCAACAGGCACAACTGAAAATCCACTGACCGCGCACGAAGCGCTCGCAGGATAGCCAGCAGCAAGTCTGGCCCCTTGTCATATTCCCAGCGCGCCGCCCAGAGAAGCCTCAAAGGCCGCTTGCCGTCAACCTCGGGCCAAACTGTCTCGAGCCCCGACACAGGATCAAAACAATCGTTTTCCAGCGGCACCGGCAACACTCTGGCACACGAATGCAACAGGTCCAACAAACCGTCGGGTACATGATCGGGTAATTTCCGCAGCAGGCGTTGCGCTCCCTGGAAAAAGCTATCGCGATTAAATTCCGTATTAAACACCACCACATCGGCACTCAGTGCGGTGTACAGATTCAGGATTTGGGGCTCAACGTTGTTTTTAGTATGGCCGCTGTCAGGGTAGGCAAACTGATTTTCGTGAAAATAAACCAGGGTTGGCAAAGCTGCTAGGGAGGGAACGAAGCCCCGCAGGGCCGACAGATCGACCATTGAGGTAGCGATAAGCAGATCGTAGTGTTTTTGCAGAATCTGCCGCTGCCCGAAAGCCCAGCTCAGGCTGTTGCCTCTTACCCGCCAACTGAAATAGCGAGCGGGAAGAGATAATACGGTCCATTCGTAATGAGGAAATTGCGCTTGCAAACCCCGATACCAGCGCCGGTGACTGTCAGCGTCATAGGCCGATAACAGCAGAATTTTTAACGCCAATGCTATTGAACCGTCGAGGAATAGATCTGTTCCGATTCCAGCAAAATGCGCGCATCAAAACCCGCCTGGCAGAGCAGATAAGCCGCCAGATGACTGCGACGACCAGCATCATCGGTGACGACATAGTGCATCTTGCTATCCAGCTCATAAAGACGCTCACGCAAAGACGCCAAGGGCAGGTTTTTACTGCCTGGGACGTGATGCAGCCGGTATTCCAGAGGCATGCGCACATCCAGCAGCTGGAACTGCTCTTTGCGGGTCTGGAACTCATCAAAAGTGAGTGTCTCCTGAACCGGTTCATGCAACAAGCGGGTAAAATCCTCTTTGCCCAGACGCATCAACATCCCATCGGTCAGCATCGTAACACTGGCATTGCGGGGGGTTTCAGCCACCAGCGCCTCTTCACCAAAATACTGACCGGTCTCGAGTTTGACATTGACCTTGCCGGTCACGTTTTTTACTTGTGCCTGGCCCTTATCAATGACGTAGAAGTAATCGCCGGTTTCCCCTTCGCGAATGACCTCCTGGCCAGCCTTAACCTCGATCGCTTCAAAGCTGGTAAACAACTGACGTATATGGGCAGGAGGAACCCGGGTAAACAACAGCGAAGAAAATAATCCCGACATCCAGTCGCCATGATTTTCCTCGACTTCCACCTGGGCCTTGGACAGATTCAGGCCCGACAGAGGATCGTCACCCTCCCCCTGGATTCTTTCATTGGCCACTTCATCAACAGCCTGGCTCCACACCATTGCCAGATCCAGAAAGTCGGCTTCAACACGCAGCAGCCTTACCGCCGTCTTGGCAACCGCTGACACCTGAGTCGGTGAGGTTTCGGTCAGCATCATACGGGCTCTGGGCTCATCAGCATTCACCGTTTCAGTGGAAAAATTCGAGCCAATCAGGTCCACCGTACCTTCAATCAGGAAATAACGGTAATCCGCCGGTTTGCCCCGGCGAAACAGGAGCTTTCCCTTTTCCTCATCCATCAACACTGTGTGCGCTGCCACCTGCTCCACATAGTGATCATCCAGTCCATCAAAGGGCTGGAAGTGTTTTAAAAAGGGTTTTAATGGGGTCTGGGACATGGATAACTCTGTCAATGCTGGAATCTGTCAGGACTAAAATCAGTCAAGACAGAAAGTTAAGTCGATGGTCGGATGACGGCCGGGTATGGATAACCGTCATCCGAATCGCTCATTATAACGACTGTACCCTAGTGCCACTGTGACTTGAATCACCCTCAAGTCGCTTGATGAGGCAGGTCATGTTTCTAACAGCGACCGGGGGTAGCGCAAAAACAGGTTCAGCACCTGGAACAAACCATAGGCATCCTGGGTGCCCCCCAGCTCCCGAATAGAGTGCATCGCGAAGGTGGGCACTCCCACATCCAGGGTTTTGACCCCCACCTCGGCCGAGGTAATGGGCCCAATGGTACTGCCACAGGCCATATCCGTGCGTGTAACAAAGGCCTGTACGGGGACTTGCGCCTCTTCACACCAGTGCCGGAACAGCGCTGACGTCTCGCTGTTTGTGGCGTAACTCTGGTTGGCATTGACCTTGATAACCGGCCCCTGATTCAGTACAGGCCCGTGGTTATTGTCATGTTTCATGCTGTAATTGGGATGAATGCCGTGGGCATTATCAGCGGAAATCATCAACGATTGGCTTATGCAGCGCAAGCGGGACTGAGCTTCCGGCATGAGGCGTGTCAGAAAATCCTCCAGCATTGGGCCCTGAGCCCCACAGGCCGAGCGGCTGCCCACCTCTTCGTGGTCATTACACACCAGCAGAGCGGATTCGTCACCGTCCGCGGTCAACAAGCTTTGCAGCCCGATATAGCAGCTCAACAGATTATCCAACCGAGCACTGGCGATAAACTCTTCTTTCCAGCCCACCAGCGCCGGCTTGTGGGTGTCGTAAAAGCACAACTCATAATCCAGCACCGTTTGCACATCGGCAGCCCCTTGCCGCTTAAGCTCCTCAGCAAGCAATTGACGAAAATCCGGTTTCTCATCATTTCCGACCTGCATCAGAACCGGTGGAATATCCGTTTGCGGATTGACGGAACGCTGCTGGTTCACTTCCCGATCCAGATGAATGGCAAGGCTGGGTATCACCGCAATTGGACGTTCGAAATCGATAAGGTAACTCGTGACCTTCCCCTCCAGGGTTCGGTAAGTCACTCGCCCGGCCAGGGACAAATCCCGGTCAAACCAGGGGTTCAATAAAACCCCGCCGTAGGTTTCAACACCCAGTTGGAAATAGCCCTGCCTGACCATCTCGGGATGCGGTTTCACCTTCAGGCAAGGACTGTCTGTATGAGCCCCCACCATGCGAATACCATGCTCGACCAGATCCGCTTTGCCATACACAAATGCAATGATTGAGGAGTCATTCCGGGTCAGGTAATAGCGTCCACCCGGCTGCAATGACCAGGAATCTGACTCTCTCAGGCGCTCGAAGCCCTTGTCTTCCAGGCGTGTACTCATGGCTTTCACGGCATGAAAAGGCGTGGGTGATGCGGCCAGGAAATCCAGCAAATCACGATTAAATTGTGTAAGGCTCATAGGTTTACAACTCGCATGTTACAGCTTGAAACTCTCGACAAGGACGCCAGGGTACGGCGTCCTGCTATCACATTAAAACAGCGTGAGGCAGTCAGTCTTTTTGCTTGTTCAGTCTCGCCTGCAGTCTGGCCAGCAAGCTTGAGGTATCCCAGCGACCGCCTCCCATCGCCTGAACATCACCATAAAACTGATCCACCAGCGCTGCAACCGGTAAACTCGCGCCATTTAAACGAGCTTCATCCAGCACAATCGCCAAATCCTTACGCATCCAGTCAACGGCAAAACCGTGTTCATATTCCTTGGCCAACATTGTCTTATGCCGATTGTCCATTTGCCAGGATTGAGCAGCCCCCTTGCCGATGACATCGATCACCTGCTGGCCATCCAGGCCGGCCTGCTGGGCAAAATGCAGCCCTTCAGCCAACCCCTGCACCAACCCGGCGATGCAAATCTGATTCACCATTTTGCACAATTGACCACTGCCCACCGGCCCCAGTCGCTGAACAGAGCGGGCCATCACGGCAATATCCATATGGACTTGTTCAAAGACGGCTTCATCGCCACCAACCATAACGGTTAAGGCCGCGTTCTCGGCCCCCTGCTGGCCCCCCGACACCGGCGCATCGAGAAAGTGACAACCCTTGGCGGCAAGGGCCTGAGACATCTCCCTGGCCACGGAAGCAGAGGCTGTTGTGTGGTCAATAAGTGTGGCCCCACTATCCATGCCTCGTAAAACACCTGCCTCACCGAGAATGACTTCCCGCAAATCATTGTCATTGCCCACACAGGTAAACACCAGCTCGGCACCCGCTGCGGCCTGTGCCGGGGTTGCGGCCATTTTCCCGCCGAATTCGGTAACCCAGTCCTGCGCCTTGGCCTGGGTACGGTTAAAAACCGTGACCCGATAGCCGGCCTTATGCAGGTGCCCGGCCATGGGATACCCCATCACCCCAAGACCAACAAACGCTATATCTTTCATGTCATCACCTCAGTCTTGAAGCTGGAAAGTCAAAGAAATGGTTGCTGTGTAAAAATTGTTTACACCGACATACTGTAAGCTACCCAGAGTAATACGGCCCCCAAACACAAACGGTATACAACAAACGGCCACATACCCACCCTGTCGATCCATTGCAGAAACACGTGAATACACAATGCCGCACTGATCGCCGCCACTAAAACTCCTGTCAGCAAATCGCCCCAGACAACATTGGCTTCCTGCAGCAAGCCCAGTGCTTTATAGCCTCCGCTTAATGCAATAAGAGGAATCGACAACAAAAAAGAAAAGCGTGCGGCGGCCTGGCGCTCCAACCCCATCGCCAAACCTGCCGTCATGGTAATGCCCGAGCGTGACGTACCGGGGATTAAGGCCAAAGCCTGGGAGCAGCCAATCAATAAAGCTTGTCTCAACGTCATTCGCTCCAGACTGATTTCTCGTCGCCCAGCCCAGTCCGCCCAGCCCAGCGCCACACCGAAAATGATGGTGGTGGCCGCAATAACCAAAATAGAACGCAGATGCGCTTCAATAAAATCATTGAATACAAGACCACAGAGACCCGCGGGTACCGTTGCCCAAATCACATACCAGGCCAGTCGACTCTGCGGCGAGGATTTTCCCTGCAAACTGTCAAACCAGGCCATGATCAGTTGCGCGATATCGTGTCGAAAATACCCTACCACAGCAATCAAAGAGCCCACATGCACAGCGACATCGAAGGCCAAACCCTGATCCGGCCAGTCCAGTAACGCGCTGGGGAGAATCAAATGACCTGAGCTAGAAATCGGTAAAAACTCGGTAATTCCCTGAATGAGGGCCAACAGCACAAGATGAATTGTATCCATAAATTTACAGTCATTCCCTTTGAAAAGTATTGAAAGTGAATTAGCAGTCAATCAGGCAGACTCGGGGTGCAAAGAGCCTTATTAAGTGGTCAGGCCTGAATAAGAGATCAGGCCTGGCGAATGCGTTTTCGCTTTTTCCAGGCCACGCTATCACGCAGGTAAACTGGCTGGGTATTTTCAGCGGATAAGGTACGGCCGGACTGCCAATCTTTATCAGCCAGAACCAGCATATGTTCGGCGCGGGGCAATAAGGTTATATCTTCCAGGTCCGCCGGAATCTCCTGGATAGGCTGATAGTGACAGCCTGCCCCTACTTTTACCAAAGAATTTGAGACTGTCAAAGAATCTGAGGCCTCAGAACTCAGGAATTCAGCCACGTCAGATGGATCACTGACAAACTCCTGGGATTTGGGTGTTGGAAAACCGTCCTTCACGGTAAACACCGCCCAGTACACTTCGTTCATACGGGCATCGAGGGCCACCAGTATATCCGTTGCATCGGCAAGCTGATGGGAATGCACAGCGCCGACAGCCATAGCGTGCAGTGTCGAGACCGGTATGACGGGCAAGTCCATTGAATAAGCCAGTCCCTGCACCACCCCCAGACAAATCCGCAACCCGGTAAATGAGCCTGGTCCACGACCATAGGCTATTGCATCAAGGTCGGCCAAGGTCAGCTGGTGGGCACGCAGTAAGCCATCGATCATTGGCAATAATCGTTGCGTGTGCTGGCGCGGCGCCTGTACAAACTCCGACTCAACCCTGGGCCCCTGCAAAAGTGCAATAGAACAGGCTTCGCACGATGTATCGACAGCCAAAATAGTGCTCATAGCCGGAAAACCTCAGTAGGATGCAAGAAACAGGGGAAACGGCCCTATTTTCTCAGATTTCATTTGACCGCAACAGCAGGATTTCCATAAAAAAATCCCCGCAATGTCTCCATTGCGGGGATTTTGGTACTGCAAGAAGGTCTATTTTCAGGGCAAGTTTCGGCAAATACCAATTTTTGCCCTGCCAGCGACCAACTTATGCCTTGGCGGCAGCCTTTTTCTTGGCAGCAGGCTTACGCTTGGGGGCAGCCTTTTTCTTCGCAGCAGTTTTTACTTTAGCAGCTGCTTTTTTCTGAGCTGCCTTGGCTTTGGTTGCGGCGCGCTTTTCAGCAGCTTTAGCTCTAACTGCAGCCTTCTTCTCAGCAGCTTTGGCTTTGGCTGCGGCTTTTTTGGCTGCGGCCTTGGCTTTCACTGCAGCTTTTTTCGCGGCAACTTTGGCTTTCAGAGCAGCTTTCTTCTCTGCAACCTTGGCTTTGTCAGAGGCCTTTTTGGCCGCTGCTTTGGCTTTGGCCAGAGTTTTCTTCTTGGCGGCAGCTACTTTTTTGGCATCGGCAGCAGCACGCTGCTTCTTCCACTTGGATTCGAAGGCTTTTACAGCCTTGGCCAGATCTGCATCTGCTTTGGTCGCCAGACCGGATGCCAGAGCGTCAACTTTAGCCAGAGCGGCATCCTGAGCAGCCTTGGCAGCAGCTTCAGCCTTGGCCTTGGCCAGCGCCAACTTGGCTTCAGCAGCTTTGGAGCGAAGCTCTTTCACTTTTTCGCCCAGTTTGGCCGCCTGATTACCAGCGGATTCGGCTGAGCGCTTATCAGTGACTTTTTTGGACTTGGCAGCTTTAGCTTTGGCAGCAGCAACTTTTTTACGAGCGGCTGCTTGGGCTGTTGCTTGTTTCTCGATTTCTTTCATCAATTTGCCCAGTGCATCCTGAGCTTTGGTAACAGCCGGTGCAGCTGCTTTGGATACTGTCGCTTTTTTGGCGGGCGCACGGCGTTTAGCCGGTGCCTTTTTTGCTTTCGCTTTCGCTACTCTCGCCATCTTTCATTCTCCTCGATTAAAAAGATGCAGAACCACTAACACATTGAACCATAGCACAAATATTAAACGCCTAAGACGTCGAGAAGAATATTATTTAAAAAATCAGTAATTTGCACCCTTTGACTGACTTTTTTTGCGATTTTTTTGATTTTTTTAAGAAATTTTTAGGTTTTTGTTCGTGCAAAAGCGATTCGTTAAGTGCATGGGAGGTTTTGGTGGGAAATTTTCGAAAACGTTAAAAAGCTAAATTCATTCGCTCAACCAATGACAGAGACATCTATTGGTTTTTGTTTCTTTTGTTTTACCCCCCATTTGAATGCGGCTTGTCTTTCCATTCAAGTTAGAAAACCGGGATCGACAAGACCGTTTCGAGTGAGCTTAACGGTACTCTTTAACAAGCGCCTCCAGTAAATCCAGATGAGCCCTTGAGTCATTCAGACAGGGTATATACCGGTATTGCTGTCCCCCGGCTGAAAGGAATATCTCTCGATTCTCGACATCAATCTCTTCCAGGGTTTCCAGACAATCCGCCGCAAAGGCCGGACACAACACATCAACACTTTTTACACCCTCGTTTGCCCATGTCTCAAGCTGTTGATCCGTATAAGGCTTCAACCACTCTGCCTTTCCCAGTCTTGATTGAAAGCTTAAAGCCCACTGAGATGATTCCAATCCAAGCTCTTCAACCACGGCTTCGGCAGTAAACCGGCAATGTTCTTCGTAGGGGTCTCCTTTATCCACGCAACGCTTGGGAATGCCATGAAATGAAAACAACAACCTTTCAGCCGGTGTGTTTTCCTTCCAATGCGCCCGAATAGATTGCACCAGCGCCTGAATGTACTCCTGCCGCTGATAATAACTTTTATGAATCCTTACATTACTCACATTTCTTTGCTGCACAACAAGACGAGCGTATTGATCATAAACGGCGCCAGTCGTGGTTGCTGAATACTGGGGATATAAAGGAAGCACCAATATCTGGTCACAGCCCTGTCTTTCCAGGCTGTCGATCTGTTGACTCATTTTGGGAGAGCCATAGGTCATGGCATAGGTAACCTGAACCTCAGCCTCATCAAAACGGGCCTGCAAGCCTGCCACCTGCTGTTCGGTTATCACTTTCAGTGGAGAGCCGCCCGGCAACCAGATTTGCTGATAAAGCTTGGCCACTTTTGGAGAGCGAAAAGGCAGGATAACGCCATACAGGATCGGCCACCAAACCAGCCTGGGAATCTCAACCACTCGTCGGTCACCGAGGAACTCGGCCAGGAACTTTCTCACCGCCGCTGCATCAGGTTCGGCGGGCGTCCCCAAATTCAACAGTATGACCCCCAATTTGGATTGTGTTGTTTGCATCTCGCTGCTGTCTCCTATTTATTGCGGCCAAAAAAAAGGCTCCGAAGGGAGCCCATATTACCTGTTTTTGATGGTCGTCAGCGTCAGGAAAAAGCTATCACAACCATTTGCCTTGGCGATTAATCCAAGCGCCGCAGCAATTAATCTAATGCCTCAAACACCTTGGCTTTGATGTCATCGAGTCCACCAACACCAGCAATACGAGAATATTGTGGCGCCTGGCCACCAGCGGCCGCCAACTGTTGGTAAAAGCCAACCAGTGGCTTAGTCTGATCATGGTAAACAGAAAGACGCTTGCGGACAGTTTCTTCCAGGTCGTCTTCACGCTGAATCAGCTCCTCGCCCGTTACATCGTCTTTGCCTTCGACCTTGGGGGGATTGTAAATAACGTGGTAAGTGCGGCCTGAAGCCGGGTGCACACGACGACCGGACATACGCTTGACGATTTCTTCATCGTCGACATCGATTTCCAGCACATGATCAATGGCCACGCCAGCGTCTTGCAGCGCCTCGGCCTGAGGAATAGTGCGTGGAAAGCCATCAAACAAAAAGCCTTTGGCGCAGTCGTCCTGGGCAATACGATCCTTAACCAGTGCGATGATCAAATCATCCGACACCAGGCCTCCGGAAGCCATGACATCCTTGGCCTGCAGGCCAAGTGGAGTGCCCGCCTTGACCGCAGCACGCAGCATATCGCCTGTGGAAATCTGTGGTATGCCGTACTTTTCCATAATGAACTGGGCCTGAGTACCTTTACCGGCGCCAGGGGCACCCAACAAAATGATACGCATATGGGGGTAAACTCCTATTTAGGCTTCTCTCGGGACACCTCAAATACCTTCTGCTTTTTATACAGGCATGGGCGGTGAGGATCAAATAGAAAGAAGGGGTCTAAAAAAAGGGGCTACAATACACTCTGCCCCTATTAATCTCAAGCTCACTTCCATTATCCCACCTTACTCTCCTATATAACCTCTTGATTTTCCGAAATTTTCCGCGTCTATTCCACGACTATGGTCTAACACGGATGGCGTTTTGGCCATTCCGCTTGATTTTTCCAATTAATTTTTCCAGATCCTCCACAGCCTGGGCTATAACTTAGAGTAAAGGATATGTCATACTGGCCACATACCTAAAAACACAAACGTCAATATCCAAGAGAGAGGCCAATACAGACCAGCAATACTACCGTAAGGTATTACTACAGCGAGGTATTCATGGGAGCCTATGACCTACTGGATGTGCTAGACACTCCAGCCAACCTGCCGACCGAAGTCTGTTGCGAAACTGCCCTCCCCCTTGAGGACGCAGCCAAGATCGCAGCCCTGGAAAAACTTTACCCTCAACACTCTCAAGAAAGCCTGATCAGTTTCCTACTGCATCATGCTTTATCGAATATCCAGACTCCGATAAATCCGGGATGAAACCAACCGATATTGGCCCCTTAATTCACAACGCACCCAGGAAATGATCTGTACAGGTAATGCTATGGAACCTTATGCGGAAATCACCCGTAAATGGACTCAATTTGGTCGGGGCGATCTAACCCGTCAAAGCTATAAGTTGGCGATCCAAAAACAGGACAAGGCCAAGCTCGAACAACTCCTGAAGTGCTATCCACGACTGGATAAAGCCGAGATTCTACGGGATCTGCTGGCCGCCGCACTGCTGGACATGGAACAGTCCATGCCCTACGAACAGGGCAATAAAGTGATATCCCACGATGAGTGGGGTGAAGAGATTTACGAAGACAGTGGCCTGACCCCCAAATTCCTTCAGCTCACCAAGGAATTTCAGTCTCAGCTCAAAAGTGAACTGCTGGGAAGCAGCCTGACAGCGGATTGCGAGCAGACCAAAGCTATTGCCAAATAAGCACCACCCGCCTTAGCGATTAACAGATGGGTGATTGAGGACTCACCGGGTGTTACAGCCCGGTCACCAGTCCAAATTCCCTTTGAGCACGGCAACAACAAACAGACAGCCGCCACTATTTTTCAAGCTATTCGCGAAGTGCGCTTTTTGCCTCATCCCAGAGTCGATCCATCAACTCCAGATCCGCCTCTTCCAGTGTTAATCCCTGATGTTTGAGTTGCATCTCGATATAGGCGAAACGCTGCTCAAACTTATGGTTTGTTCCTCGTAACGCCGTTTCAGCATCAACCTTGGCGTGACGGCAGGCATTAACAACCCCGAACAGCAAGTCACCCAGCTCTTCCTGTACTGCATGAACATCGCCACTCTGCAATGCTTCCCGCACTTCGGCCAGCTCTTCCTCAATTTTTAACACAACCCCGTCAATGGAGGGCCAGTCAAAGCCTGCTGATGAAGCCCGCTTTTGCAACTTGGATGCCCGAGTCAAGGCCGGCAGGTTCAGCGGCACATCTTCCAACAAGCCCGATTGCCCTTTAGCCGCGCGCTCTTCACGTTTCAATTCCTCCCAGCGCTGCTTGATGCTGGCCTCCTCCGCCTCAGTCCTCGCTCCCGAGTAGCGACTGGCGAGAGTACCATCGGGGAAAACGTGCGGGTGGCGACGAACCAGCTTGGCCACCAGGTCAGAAACAATATCATCGAACTCAAAGCGTTTTTCTTCGGCCATGATCTGGCTGTAGAAAATCACCTGAAACAACAAATCACCCAACTCTTCTTTGAGGTGGCCATAGTTTTCACTTTCGATGGCATCGACGACTTCGTAAGCCTCCTCCAGTGTGGACGGGGCGATGGTCTTGCAGCTCTGTTTGATATCCCAGGGACAGCCGCTGTCCGGGTCTCTCAGACGCTGCATTAAAGCTTTCAGGTCATCCAGCGTATAGCGGGTGGTATCAATCACTTGGAATCCGATAGTTATATCTGTTTAGTTGTGTTTACGACGGGCCGAAGCCACGTTGGGCAACTGGTTCAGTCGACTCAAAACACGACTCAATTCGGTAAAGCTTTCTATCTCTACCGTGATGAGCATATCCACAGTATTTTTACGTTTATCCGAGAGCGTTTGCATGGCGCTGATATTAATGTGTTCGGCATCCAGCAACGCCGTAATATCGCGCAGCAACCCGTGTCGGTCGAAGGCTTCAATCATCACTTCTACCGGGTAGGCACTTTGAGGCGCTTCACTCCAGTCAACCTTGATAATACGATCCGGCTCATCGGCCTGCAGCTGTAGAATATTGTGGCAATCCTGTCGATGGATGGAAACCCCGCGCCCAAGGGTAATGTAACCCATAATGGCATCACCAGGCACCGGATGACAGCAGCCGGCGATGTGCGTCATCAGATTACCAACACCATCGATAAACAAATCCGCGTCGCTGTGCTCCTGCGATGCCCGCCCCACCAAACTGATGGCTGGATCAATGCTGGGGCCTTTGGCGAGCATTTTCTGGGCCGCACTGACCACCTGCCCGACCCCCAGATCACTGGCGCCAATGGCCGCGTAGAGATCATCAAGACTGTGCAGGTTGAGTTTGCGGGCCAACTGATCATAGTCCAGCTCATCCATAGCCAGACGCCGAAATTCCTTGTCCAGTACGGCCCTGCCTTCGGCAATGTTCTGGTCACGTGCCTGCAACTTAAACCACTGCTGCACCTTCGCCCGGGCCCGGCCGGTTTTCAAATAGCCCAGGGCCGGCGCCAGCCAGTCTCGACTGGGGGACTCATGTTTGCCGGTTAGAACTTCCACTTCGTCTGCGGTTTTCAACGCGTAGTTCAGCGGTACAATGCGTCCATTGACCTTGGCACCCCGACAGCGGTGTCCAATCTCGGTATGTACTCGATAGGCAAAATCCAGTGGTGTCGCCCCCTGGGGGAAATCGATGATATGACCATCGGGGGTAAACACATAGACGCGGTCCTGCTCAATCCCTACCGACAAATCATCTTCAAGAGCATGACCACCCAACTCCTCGTGCCATTCCAGCACTTGACGCAGCCAGGCAATTTTCTGCTCGTAGCTATCGACACTCGCCTCTTTGTCGGTGCCCTTGTAGCGCCAATGAGCACAAACACCATACTCGGCTTCCTCATGCATGGCTGTGGTACGAACCTGGATTTCCAGGACTTTTCGATCCGGGCCAATCACGGCTGTGTGCAGCGAGCGGTATCCATTTTCTTTGGGTGAGGCTATGTAATCATCAAATTCATTGGGGATGTTACGCCACAAGCTGTGCACGATACCCAGCACCGAATAACAGTCACGCACAGTCGGCACCAGAATTCGAACCGCGCGTATATCATAGACTTGCGAGAAGCCTATATCCTTGCGGCGCATTTTGCGCCAGATGCTGTAGATATGCTTTGCACGACCAGAAATCTCGGCGTCAATGTGTGCCGCAGACATTTCGTGCTGCAGAATTTCAACGACTTTCTCAATATACTGCTGGCGATCCAATCGCCGCTCATCCAACAGGCGGGCAATGCTCTTGTAATCTTCGGGCTCCAGATAGCGGAACGCCAGGTCTTCCAGCTCCCACTTGATGTGGCCGATACCCAAACGATGGGCCAGGGGTGCATAGATTTCTGCCACTTCCCTGGCAACTCGTCGACGCTTTTTGTCATCCGTGTTTTTAACCGCACGTATCGCACAGGTTCGCTCTGCCAGCTTGATCAGGGCAATGCGAACATCATCCACCATGGCAACCAGCATTTTGCGAACATTGTCGGTTTGCTCCTGGGACGGTGAGCCTAACACGCGCTCATTGGAATCGTTGCGCTGGGTACTGATGGCCGCCATGCGAATGACGCCGCGAATGAGCTTGGCGACAACGTCTCCAAACAGCTCCTCCACGGTTTTAAGGGATAGATGATTTTCCCGTACGGCGCGATACAAAACACCCGCCACCAGTGTCTCGCCATCCATTTGCAGGTCAGCAAGAATTTCTGCCATTTCCAAACCGGTGCGAAAGCTGCTCGTTCCTTCAGCCCAGACATTATCATGGGCGATAGCCCGCTCCTCGGATTCGAGGCTGGTCTCACAGGCTTTGAGTAACTGGGGGAGGTCAATATCTTTGAGGGTGTAAGTATGCGCAAGGCGATCCAGCCAGGCTTCAATATCCACTCTACCGTCATCTTTTACAGGATGATCTTCTCTTACTTTTACCATAATGCTCGAGCCACTTCCTTCTGTTCAGTCAGCTGATACAACACACATTCAGCCGCAACCTGCTTCAGAGCCACACTTGCTTTAGACCACTTTGGCTCAGAGCCAACATTGTCGGCGGCTATTACTTCGCCGACTTTGCAGGCACAAACAGTGCCATAGTTTCCATATGGGCGGTCTGTGGGAACATATCCAATGCCCTCAGCTCCGCCAGCCGATAACCTGCCCGCTGCAGTATCCCAGCATCACGGACAAAACTGGCCGGGTTACAAGACACGTAAACCAGCCTTTCGACTACAGAATCGGCTAATTGTTCACAGACAAAGCGCGCTCCGGCTCTGGGCGGGTCCAATAATAGCTTATTGATGCTCTCTTGACGCAAAAAGTGCCCCAAGGCCTGGCTCTCTAAATCCAGCGCCCGGAAAAAGCAGTTATTCAGCTCATTAATTGCACTATTTTCTTGCCCACGCACCACCATGGACTCCACCGCCTCAATACCGATCACTTTCTTGGCTGTGCGAGCCAGCGGCAAGGTAAAATTCCCAATTCCGCAAAACAAGTCCGCAACACAGTCTTCATTGTTCAGGTCCAGCCAGTCCAGGGCCTGCGCAATCATATGCTGATTGATGCGAGGGTTAACCTGAGTGAAGTCCTGGGGATGAAGCGCCAGTGTCACCCCCTGCTCTTGCAGAGGCATATAGACACGGGGATCAACGGCGGCTCCGGACAGATCGCGCAGACCGCCGCCCTTTTCTCCTTGCAACCAACAGGCCGAAATCTCAGCAATATCGGACAGAGCTAATCGTGCCGCGGGGGACAATTCAGCCACATGCCGAATAACGGCCACGGTTACATCCAAGCCGGCCTCATCAGCCGCCGCCAGCAGTTCAATGTGTGTTACACCTTTCCTTCCCGACAAGCTGTCCAGCCAGGCTTGTAAAGGTTTGAGAACCGCGGCCAGTTGCGGTAACAGCACATCACAGCGACTGATCGCCACGAGCTGGTCGCTAGCCTGCCGACGAAACGCCAATCGCCCCTGTCGATTGACTCCGAGACGCACACGGGCACGATAGCCGTAAGCGTCAGAACGGGCCGGTTGCAGGAGGACATCAGGCTCTATGTGTTGCTGCCGTTGCAGCAGGGATAGCAACGATTGCTGTTTGTAGTGCAGCTGGCTGTCCGCCTGCAGGTGTTGCAGCTGACAACCACCGCAGTCGTGAAAATGCGGGCACACAGGCGCGATTCGATCCGTCGCCTGTTGCTGCACATCCTTCACCTGACATTCGCTGAAGCGCTTGTGACGACGATAATGGGCCGCAGTGACCAATTCACCCGGCAGCCCCCCATCAACAAAGACCGTCTTGCCCTCATGGCGGGCAACACCGCGACCATCGTGTGACAGGTCGACGATATGCAACTGACGTGGTGTAGATTCCCCGGAAGACTTTTTCTGGGCCTGGGGTTTAAACAAGCGAGCCATAGCAATAAATCAGTTGTACAGACCTGATGACAGATAGCGATCGCCTCGATCACATATGACGGCCACAATCACCGCATTTTCCAGCTCTCGGCTGAGCCTCAGGGCTCCGGCCACTGCGCCACCACTGGAAACACCGCAAAAGATTCCCTCCTGCCGAGCCAGCGCCCGCATGGTTTCCTCGGCTTCCAGCTGGGCCATATTGATGACTCGATCGACACGGGTTTCATCGAAAATGCTGGGCAGGTACTCCTTTGGCCAACGGCGGATTCCGGGAATACTGGCGCCATCTTCCGGCTGCAAGCCAACAATCTGAATGGAGGGATTCTGCTCCTTCAAGTATTGAGAAGTTCCCATTATGGTGCCGGTTGTGCCCATTGAGCTGACAAAGTGGGTAATCTCTCCGCCGGTTTGCTGCCAAATCTCAGGGCCCGTTGAGGTGTAGTGGGCCAGAGGATTGTCGCCATTACCAAACTGGTCCAGAACGACACCTTTGCCACCCGCTTCCATGGTTTTGGCCAAATCCCGGGCACCTTCCATGCCTTGCTCCCGGGTCACCAGAATCAATTCAGCGCCATAGGCCGTCATGGCCGCCTTGCGTTCGGCAGTCATGTTATCAGGCATGATCAGCACCATACGGTAGCCTTTGATCGCTGCGGCCATGGCCAGGGCGATACCGGTATTGCCGCTGGTAGCCTCGATCAGGGTATCACCCGGACGAATCTCACCGCGAGCTTCAGCCCGGTTAATCATGGACAGGGCCGGCCTGTCTTTTACCGAACCGGCGGGATTGTTCCCTTCCAGCTTGACCAGAATTGTGTTGCTGGTCTCGCCAGGCAGACGCTGTAAGCGCACCAGAGGGGTATGGCCGATGCAAGACTCAATGGTTGGATAGTCCATAATTTCCTTTACCCCGGATGTCCGGAATCTACAGTGTGAATGTTGGTGATGAACCCCTGCCACAAGCCGCGCCAATTGCGACACAAGCTGGCTAAGCAGAAGGTCTATTTTAACGCCGATTGTGGTATGGTGAAACCGGTTTCCCCTGTCCCCCATTAGACTCAGAGCCAGACATGTACACAGGAGCTTTTTGTGCAACTGCCCAGCACGTCTAAAAGTTTGGCCTATAAAATACAGCAGCTGAGCTTGCTGCCAGTATTGGTGTGCATTCTATTTATTGGCCTGGGCTTTACCGCCATTCAAATCACCCAGACCCAGGAACTCGATCACCGCCAAAATGAACTGGCCACTCGCTGGCTGGTGACCTTGACCCAGCACGCCATCAGCCATCACAACAATCGCCAGATTTCCGATACCTTTGATGACCTGTTGGAAATGCCCAATGTCCGGGGGGTTTACCTGCTGGATGCCGAAGGTCGCTATCTGTTAAAAAAAGGATTGAGGCCCAACAAGCTCATCGTAGACCAGGTTACAGATAAGCCCTACTTCTGGCCGGAAAAAAAACTTTTTTTCTACAGCACCCCCATTGCCGCCACAGAAACCCTGCCCAATCAGACCCCGGGGGGTTGGGTTGTCGTCGCAGTCCATAAGGAAGAGGCTTTAACACAACAATACCAGGGAATTGCCTTGATCCTGCTGGGCATCCTGCTGGCTTCAGCCTTGTTGATGATACTTGCCTGGCGCCTCAGCCGACAGATCGAAGTCCCTCTGCACAACAGTTTGAAAACCCTTCAGGACTTTTCCCAACGTCAATTTGACAGTCGAACCCCGGTGGCTGGCAGCATTGAGCTGCAAAACCTGTCCCACGGCATCAATCAACTGGGGAAATCCCTGCAACAAACCCAAAGTAATATCAGGCAACAGATCGATCAGGCCACCGCAGACTTGCAAGAGACTCTGGAAACGGTCGAAATCCAGAGCATTGAACTGGATATTGCCCGCAAGAAAGCTCTCGCCGCAAGCCAGGCTAAAACCGAGTTCCTGGCCAACACCACCCATGAAATTCGTACGCCAATCAATGGTATTCTCGGCTTTACCAATCTGCTGTTAAAGAGTCCTTTATCCCCCCAGCAACGGGAATACCTCCGCACCATCGCCCACTCCTCCCAGGGCTTGTTGAGCATCATCAATGACATTCTGGATTTTTCTCGTCTGGAAGAGGATGAACTCATGCTCGAACGAGGGCCGATCAACCTGCGACAGATCATTGAGGAATCCCTGCAGATCCTGGCGCCCAGCGCCAGTGAAAAACAGCTTTACCTGATTGCCACCTGCCAACCTGGTATTCCACAGCAACTGCTCGGCGACGGACTGAGACTGAAACAGGTATTGATCAATCTCGTCAGCAACGCCATTAAGTTTTCTGATAGCGGCGATATTGTCGTGCACACAGAACTGGTGAGCCAACAAGGGGATATTGCCCAGATTAAAATCAGTGTGATTGATGCAGGCATCGGCATTGACCCCTCACAGAAGGATACCTTGTTTGAGCCGTTTAAGCAGGCGGATGCCTCCGACAGTCGATTGCGGGGCGGGACCGGATTAGGCTTGGCCATTGCCAAAGGCCTGGTTGAGAAAATGAGCGGCGACATTCAGCTGCTGAGCACTCCCAAGCAAGGTACAACGGTCTGCTTTACCCTTCCACTTCCCATCCAGAACACGACCGTCGAATCACGCTTCACAGAATTGCAGGGCAAGCGGGCTGCCGTTTGCTTTGACAATAAACGCATGCTCGCCCAACTGCAGGAATACTTTTCCCTCTGGGGCATGGAATACGTAGCGTATGAGGACAGCAGGGAGCTTCAACAGGTAAAGGATACCGATATCTTCCTGATTATGACGACAAACAACCAGCCAATCGAACAGTGGCTGCAACACTTACCCATCAACAGCGGGATACCCATCCTGCTTGCCGTGTTGCCAGACAGCTCTCTGGCCTACGATGAACAGCTGCAGCTACAAGGCATCAACCTGCTCTTCCTGCCACTGTCCCACGATCACCTGTACCACGTTTTACACAATAGCCTCGCGGCTTCCGAAAACGCGCTGCCACTGGTATCAAGCCCGATGCTGCCGCAGTCAATCAAAGCCAACATTCTGGTGGTAGACGACAATACAGCCAACCGCCAGCTGGTGTGCACTTTCCTGCAAGATCTGGGCGCCAGAGCCATCGAGGCAGAAAGCGGTTTCCAGGCTTTAAAAGCATTCGATAGCGAGAGCGTAGATCTGGTGTTTATGGACGTGCAAATGCCTCGCATGGATGGCATAGAAACCACACGTCAAATACGGGCACGTGAAATGGCAAGCAGCAACCCAGGCAAGCGTGTCCCCATCATCGCCCTCACTGCCCACAATATCTGTGAACAACGCAGCAAGATCCTAAAAGCGGGTATGGATGACTGCATTAGCAAACCCGTGTCTGAAGAACAGCTGATTCATCTCATCAACCAGTGGCTGAACATTGAACCGGTTTACGTGAAAGAAGCGGTGTGCGCTCCGGTTGATCTGGACTCTCCTGCCAACACAGCAGCCGCCCAACTTCCGCAGAGTGCCATTATGAACCTGCAGGAGTCTATTCGACTCTGCAATGGCAATAAAGAATTAGCCCGCGACATGCTCTCGAAGTTGAATGAGAGCCTGGCAAAAGATGTTGAAACCTTATATCGCCTGTTTAAAGCGCAACAGTGGTCTGAATTGCAGGAGCAGGTTCACCGGCTCCACGGTGGATGCTGCTATTGTGGCGTACCGGAGTTACGAGCGGCGGCCGCCAAGCTGGACAACCTGCTTACGAAGGGTATCCCCGATGCTGAAAGCACCCTGCTCCACAACCTTCTCAACAACCTGTTAAAGGCCATTCAACGACTGCGCCAATGGGTGGACGAACATGACCTGGATATCATTTTTGATACTGAACCAGACGCCACCAAACTGACTTCCGACTTCCCGAGTGAAGACCACAGCAGTTGATTCCCTTGGCAAGTGGCCGCACTGGCATGGCTGTTGTGGCCTGAAATTGTCTAAGGCGTCGCCGTAACCGAAACCCCGTCCTGAACTTCCAACGATGGCGGCTGTCGCTGCTGCATTTGCCACAGATGCGCATAGTGGCCATCCAGACTCAGCAGTTCCTCGTGCCTTCCCTCTTCCACAACGACACCATGATCGAGTACGACAATGTGATCGGCGTCCACAATAGTGGACAGGCGGTGGGCTATAACCAGACTTGTCTGGTGCTGGGATATTTCAGCGATGGCTTCCAGAATGGCTTTTTCTGAGCGACTGTCCAGGGAGGATGTCGCTTCATCAAATACAACAATCGGCGGGTGCTTTAACAGGGTCCTGGCGATAGCCACCCGCTGCTTCTCACCACCGGATAACTTCAGGCCCCGTTCGCCGACGATGGTGTCGGCACCCTTTGGCAAATCCCGGACAAAGTCTTCCAGATGAGCCAGCCGGATGGCCTGCCACACCTCCGTATCACTGGCCTCCACCCGGCCATAGCGAATGTTTTCAAAAATGGACAGGTTGAACAGTACGGTGTCTTGAGGAACAACACCAATCGCTCCACGCAGAGACGCTTGGGTGACGTCGCGAACATCCTGTCCATCAATGAGCACCGCCCCGGCGGTTACGTCGTAGAAACGAAACAGCATTTTGGCGAGCGTCGACTTGCCCGCACCACTGGCCCCAACGACAGCAACCTTGCTGCGAGCGGGCACGGTGAAACTCACGCCTTTGAGAATTGGCCGATCAGAGTGATAGTGAAAGTGCACATCCCGGAATTCCACCTTGCCTTCATTTACCTGCAGTGGCTTCACATCCTCAGCGTCCTGCACGGCTGGAGCAATTCGCATTAACGCAAACATACTTTCAATATTGGCCATGGAGCCTTTCATCTCCCGGTAGACAAAACCAAGAAAATTCAGCGGCATAAAGATTTGCATCATAAAGGCATTAATCAGTACAAAATCCCCCAGTGTCATTTGCCCGCGGCTGACCCCTATTGCAGCCAGTACCATAGCCGCAGTCATGGCTGCAGCGATAACAAAGGCCTGACCGCCATTCAGGGCAAACAGCGACAAACGGTTTTTCCGCCTGGCCAACTCCCACCCGGCCAGTTCGGAATCATAGTGCTTTGCCTCGAATTCTTCGTTGGTAAAATATTTGACCGTTTCATAGTTCAGCAAACTGTCCACCGCCCGCGTGCTGCTGGACGATTCAGCCTGATTCGCTTCTCGCACATAACGGGTTCGCCATTCGGTAGCCACCACTGAGTAAGCCACATAACAGATCACCGCTACGGCAACAATCAGCGCAAACCAGGCATCGTAGTTCCACAGCAGCAGGCCGATGACCATTCCAATTTCCAACAGCGTTGGGACTATATTGAACACCATAAAACGCAGCAGGAAGGCGATGCCGTTAGTGCCGCGCTCAATATCTCGGGAGAGTCCGCCGGTGCGGCGATTGAGGTGAAAATCCAAATCCAGGGAATGCAGGTGCCTGAACACCTTCAACCCCACCCGCCGCATGGCTCGCTCAGTGATGCGGCCGAACAAGGTATCTCGTAACTCGCCAAACAACACGTTGGAGAAACGCACAACCCCATAAGCCAACAATAACCCCAGAGGCAAGGCCACCAGGCTGCCCAGCTCCGTGGACTGGTCGAGATCATCGACAATATGTTTGAGAATAAAAGGCAAGCCCACACTGGCCACCTTCGCCAGCACCAGGCATAACACCGCCAATCCCATACGGACTTTGAATTCGACCAGGAAAGGAAGCAGGGATTTCAGGGTTGACCAGTTAACATCACCAAAGGCGACATCGGTTCTCATACTGCGCATAGGGGCGACCAGGCTCCGGGATTCTGTCAATCAGGCCCGTCAGCATAACACAGCCGCCAGCTACAGCGGATTTGATCAGGCCAGCGAGTTACCAATAGACATCCGGAATCCGGTCCGCGACTTTTTGCGAGAGCCTGACTGGGGTATAAGGGTCCGGCTTGAGCGATTTGCCAGGACAGTGCTGGGCAATGTCCACGGTGAAATCACCTTTGAAGCGGGGAATTTCCATCATCCTCGGATCACTGTCCAGGGCAAAGAATATTTGGCCCGACTCCGGCGGCGACATGCTGACATTGGCCTGCGCCTTTGTTTCCGACTTGCCATGCATAAAATCCTTAAACTGCAGATAAATTTCTTCGTAGCTGTGACCATCAAGTGTCAATTCGCACTCGGTGGTAAAACGAAACGTCATGCTGGGCATAGCGGGCTCCGATGGACTACAAACAGGTGGTTCAATGTTCTGTCAGTGTATGCAATCCCCACTTACCCACACTAGATTAAATAAATCTAAGTTGTACGCTGAATAGATGGGTTATTTATCAATTTAAGTGGCTTTTCCCGCCAACTGCTATACTTTGGGTAGTAACTCACTGACCAGCTCTCTGGCCTACTGGCCTGTAACCGCATCCAACTGGCACAAAGCAGCCGCCCACTCTCTGAAGGATTTCGCCACTGTGTTCTGCAAACAATCTGTCTCACTGCCATCACTCCCCACCCACTTCGAACCCTGTCGCAGCAGCACTCGGATCATGGATTTGCCCCGCCTGACAGGGCTGTTTCTGGGAATTCTGCTTCTTCTTCCAATGCTGGCGCTGTCGGCTGGCGACCGCTCTGAAGAAGACAACGCCCAGCTGGATACCAGTCAAAAACTGATCACCACCACGGTTATGACCAACACCATGCCGCCCATCGCCGGGCATGAAGACCGGGAGCTTGGCACCAGGATCGAATCGGTCGAAAGCATTGACAATGGCAAGGCAGTCAAAATTTACGTCAGCGTGCCCCGTAACGAGCAATCTGACATCGAGGAAGTGATTGTCCTGGGCAAGCAGGATAAACAGAAAAAACGCCCTACCCTTTTGCAGACCCAGAAGTTTGAAATCGTCAACAATCTTGAAGCGGGCCGCAGTGGTATCGTGATTTATCTGGGCAAGCACGAGGACTTTGCCCTGAAACTGAACTACACAGAACCACGCCCTGATGTCGAACCCGATGTCTTTAACCGGGATTAGCCGGTAGCTATGGATCCTGAGGACTGTGAGCATCCCCCTGGTTACCCACCCGGACTACAGCTTTGATTTTCCGGTCAAACACCGCTTCCCAATGGAGAAGTTCAAGCTGTTGCATGAGCACCTGTGCCAGCAGGGTTTGGCAACGCCAGGCAATACCTTTCGTCCTGGCAGAGCCCGTACAGAGTTGCTGGAACTGGCCCATTGCCGGGATTATCTGCAGCGTTTTCTCCATAATCGCCAGACGCCCCAGGAGATACGACGCATGGGATTGCCCTGGTCGCCAGGACTGGCTAAACGAACCCAGATTGCCCCCAACGGAACTTTTCTGGCCGCCAACCTGGCCTTGCAACATGGCATAGCTTGTCATCTTGCCGGAGGCACACACCACGCCCATCGGGATTCAGCTTCCGGCTTTTGCATTCTCAACGATCTGGCCGTGACCGCCCTCGGCCTGCTTCACCAAAGCCGTAAAGCCCGACTGCGGCCAGCTTCGGTGTTGATCTTTGATTGTGATGTTCACCAGGGCGACGGTACTGCCAGAATTTTGCAGCAGGAGCCACGTGCGTTTACCTGTTCGGTCCATTGCAGCAAGAACTTTCCCGCTCGCAAAGCACACAGCGACCTGGATGTTGAAGTGACACCGGGCACCGCCGATGAAGCGTACCTCGACATCGTACGCCGTGCATTTGTGAAAGCCCTGGACCGTTGCCGGCCGGCAGTACTTCTCTATGATGCCGGGGTGGATGTGTACGAAAAAGACCCCCTGGGTTTGCTCTCCGTCAGTCTGGCTGGGCTGAGAGCAAGAGAGAATCTGGTGCTATCGCTGTGCAAGGAAAAAGGGCTTCCCGTGGCCACAGTCATCGGCGGTGGTTACGACAATAATCGTCCGGCTCTGGCACGGCGCCACGCCATGGTGGTTGAAGAAGCTTTCAAGGTGTTCCAACCGGCTGCCAACAACAACTGCCCTGCCCATGCAGGTGAATCCGCCAGCACCTCAAATTCAGTCACAACCAGCCTCCCGTAGCCTGTAATGGCAGCGGATCACTGCCCTGACTGACCCAAAAAGCAATTCCGGTACGCCCTTCAAAGCGAAAGCGGGGCAACGTAACGTTCCACAAGCCATTGTCAGACGTATAACTCTGATGTTTAAGCACAACAAAGTCCTGGGGTATTTGCTTGCCCTGATTTTCGCCCGCCGAGATAGGTGTCACAATATCGAAGCCCAAAATGGCCACATTCAACAACAAGCCGCGATTATCCTGTGAGCGAACAAAACGGGCCTGCAACTTATCCGCGTCGAGCTCTATTTTCAGACGGCCAGCCACAACCTTGGGCAATTCGGGTAGCGCCGGATTGGAAAACCAACCACTCCACTCAGTTCCGGATAACATAAACCCCGGTGTATAAACTGCCTGTGTGTGACCAAACAAACGGTAGCGACGCTGCCGCTGGGAGTTTTTCATGGACGCGTAAGGATCACTCCAGCCCAGATGATCCCAGTAATCCACATGAAAGACGACGGGAACAAAGTCCTGCCATAACCTGTGATCATCCTTTAATGCCGACATCCACTGCTCCGCCGGTGGACAACTGCTGCACCCCTGGGAGCTGAACAGCTCCAACAGGGTGACTCGCGCTTCACCGCTGTCAAACACCTTGCTTGCGGCCTGAGAGGAACGCTTTGATGATCGCTCCAGAACATCGGCCCAAAGGTTTGCCGACACCAGGCTGAATGACAACAGGCTGAACGACAAGCAGAAACAGAGCAGTAACCGGAGAGGACCCATCCTACAAAAGCAGCTGGCGACGCGTGTAATACCCATACCCATCCTTCTGGGAATAACAGATCGATGTGCTTCTTTAGGCTGATAGCCTGCTGATTAGTTCAATCCAATCGCAGGCATTAACCAGCAGGTAGGTATTGCTTCAAAAAGTCTTCCAGGCGGCTAAAGACCTGTGATTGTGTTTCCATGCCTGAGGATGCCAGAACGCCGGCTGAACCGCACAAAATCACATTTTGACGGTTCAGTAACAGCTGTTGGACCCTGACAGAAGCGGCGACGGGCAGTTGTCCATCCTGGAAAATTACGACGGTCCTATCTGCACACTGTTCGGCTAAAACGCACCAGGTCTCGATTGTGCACGGCTGGCTCACCAAATTAACCCCGAGACCGGCATCCGCCATAAGCAGCCCCGCCACTGCAAGTCGCCAACCGTCACTGCCCTCGCCAAACGCCAACAGCATTTGCTGATCGCCCTGAGGTTGGCGATACAGACGCATCAACGCGTAACGCATAATTTCACTTTGCAGGAAGATCGACGCCGCGTGCTCATCTGCCAACTGCTGAAAAGATGGTTCAAGTCCGTATAGGGCGACTTGGGCTACCGGGTACTGCCCCAGAATCTCCTGCAAGAGAGCCTGGCTTTTATCCGGGCTAAAGTTGAGGCTGGCAGACACCAACCGCTCAGCAAAGCTGGACCAGTGATTATCGGTAAGGGTTAACCCAGAGGAGGAATCCCCATCTCCCTGTTGCTCCCCCTGCGGCTTGGCCCGCAATAGCTCACGAACTTTACCAACCGGCACACCTCGACTGATCCAGGTAAGAATATCCTTCACCCGGTCCACATCAGCCTCACTGTAGAGCCGGTGCCCCTTGGCCGTACGAGTTGGCTTGAGCAAGCCATACCGACGCTCCCACGCCCTTAAGGTGACAGTGTTTACCTGGGTGCGCCGGCTGAGCTCACCAATGGCAAAGCGGGCCTCCGAGCTGGAATCCTTAACATTCATAACTGTTCCGCAATACGACTTATACAATAACGACTTATACAAAAATAATATTTGTACAGCCAGGCAATTTGTACAACAATAAAGTTGTACAAACAGCCGTGCCGTACAAGTTTACCGTCATCCTCAAAGATAGAGATCAATGGAGGCCAGGTCAATGCAAGACAACAGCCCCGACAAAGAGCCCACCCTGCCCGTCATCGGTATCAGCGCCTGTTTGGCCGGCCAAACCGTTCGCTATAACGGTGGCCACAGCCAGTCGCGACTGTGCCTGAATCAATTGAGTCGTGTGTTTACCTTCGAGACCTTCTGCCCGGAAGTGGCTGCCGGCTTTGGCACGCCCCGACCGACCATGCGCTTGGCGGGTCAACCCGACAATCCGCGCCTGATCTTCAGCGATGGTGACCCCGGACAACCGGATCTGGCGGCACAGTTACGCTCGGGTTTCGACGCCAAGCTGGATGCCTTTGCACACCTGGATGGCTATATTTTGATGAAAAACTCCCCCTCCTGTGGTCTCGAACGGGTCAAGGTGTATCAGGACAACGGCTATCCGCACGAAGCGAAAGGCATGGGTATTTTTGCCAAAGCTTTGCAGCAGCGTTACCCGTTGATGCCACTGGAAGAAGAAGGCCGCTTGCACGATGCGCATTTACGGGAAAATTTTATTCTGCGGGTCTATACACACCACCGCTTTCATCGAGACGTGCTGGACCAGTTGAAATACAGCAACCTGTTAGCCTTTCACAGCCGCTACAAATACCTGCTGATGGCCCACAGCCAGACCGTCTATCGTCAACTGGGACAGCTACTGGCCAGCGCCCATGATGATCCGCTGGAAGAAACCGCGCACTACTATTTTGAGAAGTTGATGCAGGCCCTCAGTCGACCTGCTGGTCGTTCCGGCAACACCAATGCCCTGTTGCACCTGCTGGGCTATCTGAAAAAGTCGGTCAACAGCGAAGCCCGCCAGGACCTGGCCCACACCATCCATCGTTATCGCTGTGGTGAAATCCCACTGGTGACACCCGTCACCATGCTCAACCACTACATCAATCAGGTAGGCAGCCACTATGTTAAACAACAAATATATTGGCAGCCTTACCCGGATCAACTGGGGCTTAGAAATCAGCTATGACAGCCACCACTCCCCTCACCCATCTGGTGTGGTTCCGCAACGATCTGCGCCTCGACGATCACCCGTCTCTCTACAGCGCCTGCCAGACCGGTGATAGAGTGCGAGCGATCTACTGCGCTACACCCGGTCAGTGGCAACAGCACCACGAAGCCGGCGTAAAGCTCGGTTTTCGCGCCGACGCCCTCAACCAGCTGGGGCAACAACTTGCCCAGTTGGGCATTCCGATGGACCTGATTGAGGCGGAGGATTACCTGTCCCTGCCGCAACAACTACTGCAATACTGCCAACAACACCACGTGAGTCAGCTGTGGTTTAATCGTGAGATACCCCACGATGAGCGTCAGCGGGATCAGCAAGTGGAAAAATTGTTGACGACAGCGGGTATTGAGTGCCACAGCATGGAATCTGAATTCGTCATTGCTCCGCAGCAAGTACGCACCCTGCAGGGGGATTTCTACAAGGTATTCACACCCTGGTATCGCTGCTGGCTCAACCAGCTGACGAGCAACACGTGGCAGCCGCTGCCGCAACCTCAGCCATTGGCCCGCACGCCGGTTGGCTTCCAACCGCTGACATTACCTGGCAGTGAAGAGTTCCGCCACGATATCTGGCCTGCCAGCGAGTCCCATGCGCTGCAACAACTGCAGCGTTTTTGCCACGAACGCTCGCCACAATATGCGCAGTACCGTGATTTCCCGGCCATTAACGGCACCAGCTTAATGTCGCCCTATCTGGCCAGTGGATTGATCAGTATTCGACGCTGTGCACAGGTGACCATCGAGACGTGCAGCTTTTACCAGCAAGACTGGCGAGACTCCACCTGGTTGCGGGAATTGGGCTGGCGAGAGTTTTACCGCTATCTGATGGTGGCGTTTCCCAAGCTTAGCCGCAACCAGCCGTTCAAACCGGAAACCCGTTTTTTACAGTGGGAATCCGACGCTGCCGGGGTAAGCCGATGGAAAGAGGGAAGTACTGGCTATCCCATCATTGACGCCGCCATGCGGCAGTTGAATCAAACCGGCTGGATGCACAACCGACTGCGGATGCTGAGTGCCAGCTTCCTCACCAAGTTGCTGCTAGTGGACTGGCACATTGGTGAGCGCTACTTTATGGAAAAGCTCATTGATGGGGATTTCCCATCGAACAATGGCGGCTGGCAATGGAGCGCCTCAACTGGCTGTGACGCCTCACCTTGGTTTCGGGTGTTTAATCCCCTGCGGCAGTCGGAAAAGTTTGATCCTGACGGCGTATTCATTCGCAAGTTCCTGCCGGAACTGGCCTCACTGGATAACAAAGACATTCACAACCCGAGCCAGCAGCAACGACAGCAACTGAATTATCCGGCCCCCATCGTGGACTATCGCCAGGCCCGCGAGAGGGTACTGCAACGGTTTAGAAACCTAAATGAAATGGTGACAGACTTGGCTTAATAACGCCCTTCGCGTTCCGGCGTGTCAGCCCAGCACATCGACCTGATTAAGCGCCTTTTCTACCAGCCCATAGCCCGATTGATCACCATAGTCAGCTGCATCCCGCAACCGGTGGGCCGCCACCGCCGGCATAACTTGTTGTATATCTTCCGGCAACACATGGCCACGACCATGGATCAGCGCCCAGGTTTTCGCACACCGCAGCAGTGCCAGTGCACCACGGGTAGACAAACCATAGGCGAAGTCCGGTGAAGTTCGAGTAAAGTGGACCAGGCGCTGTAAGTAACTCAACAAGGCGTCACTGGCTTTCACCTGATCCACCTTGGCTTGAATTGCAGCCAACTGCGGCAACGTAATCCGCGATTGCAGTTCACTCATGCGCCGGCTCGGATCAATACCCTTATAGATCGCCATTTCCGCTTCCGGATCAGGATAACCCAATTCAATGCGCATCAGAAAACGATCCAGTTGCGATTCAGGCAGAGGAAAAGTGCCGGATTGGCTGGTGGGGTTTTGCGTCGCGATCACAAAAAACGGCTCGGGTAAGCGCCGGGTCTCACCCTCAATCGTTACCTGATACTCGGCCATCGCCTCCAGTAAGGCACTCTGGGTTTTGGGTGTGGTGCGATTGATTTCATCGGCCAGTAACACCTGGGTAAATACTGGACCAGGATGAAAACTGAAGGCATTGCTGCTGCGATCAAACACTGAAACCCCGAGAATATCCGAGGGCAGCAAGTCGCTGGTGAATTGTACCCGGTTGTACTGCAATCCCATCACATTGGCCAAGGCATGAGCCAGTGTGGTTTTGCCCATACCGGGCAAATCTTCCAGCAGTAGATGCCCACGAGCGAACAAACAGGTCAAGGCCATCTTCACCTGCTGTTCCTTACCCAAGAGCACCTGGCTAATATCGTCGATCAGCGCCTGAATCAGTTTTTCCATATGGCTGTGTCGTTATTTCCGTAAGCTTGAGACCACAAGGTCGCACAGACGAGGTGACGACCCTGCTCGTAAACACTGCTTATAAGGCGTCAATTCCCCGTTGCAGATCGGCAATCAGATCTTTTGGATCTTCCAGACCTACAGCGACGCGAATCAAGTTCTCCGTGATACCCGCTTCCGCCTTCTCCTCGCCCGACAAACGCCCGTGCGTGGTTGTCGCAGGGTGAACAATGGTGGTTTTGGCATCACCCAGGTTGGCCGTCAGTGACATAATCCGGGTCGCATTGATAAAGCGCCAAGTAGCCGCCCTGTCGCCTTTGACCTGGAAAGACAATACCCCGCCAAAGCCACGCTGTTGTTTGGCCGCCAGCTCATGCCCCGGGTGGTCTTTAAGTCCTGCGTAGTAAACCTTTTCTATCTGCGGCTGGGCATCCAGCCACTCCGCCAGCTGCTGGGCATTGGCACAATGAGCGTCCATGCGCAAACGCAGGGTTTCCAGGCCCTTGAGGAAGACCCAGGCATTAAACGGGCTCATGGTTGGGCCGGCAGTGCGTAAAAAGATCAGCACCTCATCCATCAAAGCTTTTGGCCCCAGCACTACGCCACCCACACAACGACCCTGGCCATCCAGGTATTTGGTTGCCGAATGGATGACGATATCTGCACCCAGCTCAAGCGGTTTTTGCAAAGCCGGCGTACAGAAGCAGTTATCGACGACCAGCAGACAGTCCCGCCGTTTTGAAATTGCTGACAAGGCCTCCAGGTCCACGACGTCACACAGAGGGTTGGACGGTGTTTCCAGAAACAACAAACGGGTTTTGTCATTGATGGCCGCTTCCCATTCCTGCAAGTCAGTGGCCTTGACGAAGGTGACATCGACACCAAACTTTTTGAAGTAGCGGGTAAACATGGCGGTAGTGGTGCCAAACACACTGCGAGAACACACCACGTGATCACCTGCCTGCAACAATGCCATGCAGGTACTGAGAATGGCAGCCATGCCTGAAGAGGTCGCTACCGCTGCTTCGGCCCCCTCCAGCGCCGCTATACGATCCTGGAACATCCGTACGGTTGGATTGGTATAGCGAGAGTAAACATTGCCGGGATCTTCACCGTTAAAACGGGCAGCCGCTGCTTCCGCCGATTCAAACACATAACTGGAGGTGGTGAAGATCGGTTCGCTGTGCTCGCCCTCAGGGGTGCGGCACTGCCCCGCCCTAACGGCCAGGGTGTCGATACCGGCATTGAGATAGGGATCTTCAAAATCGCTCATGGCTGGAGCCTCTTACATTGTAGTTACGCAAATGTTGTCGTTACGCAAAGTGTTTACGGTTTTATTCACAAACAAAAACGGCAGCCCTTGGCTGCCGTCACCTGGGGCTGACAACTGTCAACCGGCGTCCGCATCATCACCATTATGCAGACCAATCACGGCATTGTCGCCCTCGTCAATAGACTTATTGCTCTTGGACTTGGATTTGTCATTTCGAGCCGCATCCAATTGATCCAGATAAGCCTGATTGACATCGCCCGTGACATATTCGCCAGTAAAAACGGAGCAGTCAAATTGATCAATGTTTTCATTACCATCGTGCGACGCCGCGATCAGATCCTCGAGATCCTGATAAATCAACCAGTCTGCGCCAATCTCTTCACACACTTCCTGATCGGTGCGACCGTGAGCAATCAGTTCTTTGGCGCTCGGCATATCAATGCCATAAACATTCGGGTATTTCACCGCCGGTGCGGCAGAGGCGAAATAGACTTTGGCCGCGCCAGCTTCACGGGCCATTTGGATAATCTGCTGACAGGTGGTGCCGCGCACGATGGAATCATCCACCAGCATCACATTCTTGCCTTCGAATTCCAGTCGAATGGGGTTGAGCTTCTGGCGGACGGACTTCTTACGCTGTTTTTGTCCAGGCATAATAAAGGTCCGGCCAATGTAGCGGTTTTTTACCAGGCCTTCACGGAATTTCACACCCAATACATGCGCCAGTGCCTGACCCGCTACCCGGCTGCTGTCGGGAATCGGCACCACCACATCGATATCGTGATTGGGGCGTTCCCGCAATATTTTTTCCGCCAGGCGCTCACCCTGACGCAGTCGTGATTTATACACCGAGATACCATCCATGATGGAATCAGGACGGGCAAAGTAGACGTGCTCAAAAATACACGGCGTCAGGGTGGCATTAGAAGCGCACTGCTTGGAGTGCAGCTCACCTTCACCGGTAATGAAAATCGCCTCGCCAGGCTGAACATCACGAATCAATTGGTAACCCAGTACATCCAGCGCCACACTCTCTGAAGCCACCATATACTCGATGCCTTTACTGGTTTCCCGTTTGCCGAACACCAGTGGACGAATGCCATTGGGGTCACGAAACGCCACCAGACCGTAATTGGCGATCAGGGCCACACAGGCGTAACCGCCACGAATGCGCTTCTGCATACCTTCAATGGCGACAAAGATATCTTCAGGCGTCGGCTGCAATTTGTTGCGCTTCAGCAGCTCCTGAGCAAACACATTCAGCAGCACTTCGGAGTCGGAGTCGGTATTCAGGTGGCGAAGATCGGTGCGGTAGAGTTCATCACTGACTTGATCGGTGTTGGTGAGGTTGCCGTTATGGGCCAGGGCAATACCGTAGGGTGAATTTACGTAAAAAGGTTGCGCCAGAGCCGGGCCGGAACTGCCCGCAGTGGGATAGCGCACATGCCCAATACCGGCATGCCCTACCAGACGCTGCATATGCCGCGTGCGAAACACATCCTTGACCAGGCCATTGGCCTTTTGTTGCGCGAACTTACCCTCATGGCAAGTGAGAATACCAGCAGCGTCCTGGCCACGATGTTGCAACATAGTCAATGCATCATACAACTGCAAATTGACATCACTTTTTCCGACAACACCAACAATGCCGCACATACCTGATTTACCTCACCTACCGGTTTACCAACAATATTAAAAAAACGAAAGAAATTTGGTCGAAATCAAGCTTCCAGCCTCTCGGGCCCAGTCTTCCATAGCCAGAAAATGAGGAATGACGACCGATTGATGCCACCAGGGATCCTGATCAACAGGAATCAGAGGCGGCACCAACAAGAGAATAGCCAAAACAACAACCCCGCCTCTTGCCAGCCCGAACACCATGCCAAACAGACGGTCCGTGCCGGACAATCCTGTTATACGCACCAGTTCACCAATAAGATAATTAACCAGCGCACCGACGATCAGAGTGGCTGCGAACAAGCCACCAAACGCGACCATCTGGCGAATGGAAGGGGTCGTGATAGCCTCTGACAGCAATACCGAGAGAGGCTGATGAAACATCATGGCAACAACGAAAGCCGCAACCCAGCACAGCAGAGATAGAGCCTCTCTGACGAATCCGCGCTTTAAGCCGATCAAGCAGGAAACCGCGAGTATGCCAATAATCGTCCAATCTGCCCAATTCATAGTGCCGACTTCATTGAGTATTCCATAAACCGGGTGTCAGTCTGTACCAGGGTTGTTCGTAGCAGGTCGGCATTCTAACAAAGGCATGGCCTTATCACCTAGACCTATTAGGGATTAATTAAGCGCTTTTTAGGGGCAAGTTCAGGAGTTTCAAGGCGAAAACTTCACCACCAGGGCGTCAATGCGCAAGGATTTATCCAGCTCCGCTTTCGTGGTTAGAGCCGAATTCCGATTGATTTTCGGGCCCACATAGACCCTGGTAACCTGCCCTTTGGAGGTTTTCAGGGTGCGCGTGAAAGCGGGGTAATTGTCCTTCAACAACTGATCACGCAGGACTTGAGCCCGCTTTTCGCTGGTGAAACTGGCCACCTGCACCAACCACGAACCGGGCAATCCCGCTGGATCCAGAACCTTGCGTTCGGGCTCGGGGGATTTCGGCACCAGCCCAGAAGATGTGGGCCCGGCTTTGGCATCAGGTTCCACTGATTTTGGCTCCACCACTTTAGGCTCTTCAAGCTCGGTCTTGTTAACCTGCTCAGACTCTTTGGCCAAATCAGACTTATTTTCATCATCCGTTAACAGGCGATAACCGCCACTGCGGTCATCGGCCACAAACTGTTCCTGCTCCGCTTTGGCCGGGTGGATTTGCGGGTTTTTGACCGGCTCTTCAACCTGAATTGGCAGAATACCTGGAGCCGCCGGAATTTGACTGGTCCGATCCAGTTCATGTCGATGCGCTGGCTCGAACAGCACCGGTATAAACAGCACCCCTAACGCCAGTAATACCAGTGCCCCTACCAGGCGTTGTTTTAATCCATCATCCACAACCAAACTACCTTTTCCATTCACAGTACTTATCAGGCGCTGACCTGAGGCTCCAGAATGGACAATGCCTCAGCCACGGTAAAAAAGGAACCCATGATCACAACTCGATCCCCCGCTTGCAACAATGGTCCCAGTTCAGCCAGGGCTTCTTCAACGCTGCCATGCGCCTGCCCGACTACTTCCAGAAGCTTTAGATCCGCCTGCAGCTGCTCTACCGACGCCGCCCGGGAGTTGCCCGGCAACGCAGCAAGATGCCAGTGCTGTACATAGGGCGTCAAGGCTTGCAGAACACCCAGTCGATCCTTGTCGGCCATCATGGCCACCAGACAGCGAGTCTCACCGGCAACAGGCTCAGCCGCCAATCGCTCCGCCAGCATTTCCGCGGCCGCAGGGTTGTGAGCGACATCCAGCAGGTATTCCACCCCCCGCAGCTCCAGTCGCTGAGCGCGCCCCTGCAAACGCACATCCGCCAACCAGTCGGCCAGGTTGGCGGGCGGCGGATACCCCAGCAGCACAAACGCCTGCAGGGCTGCGGCGACACTGGGGCGCGGTAAAGACGATGGCGGTAAAGCTGCCACTTCGAGCAATTCCCCATCGGCATCAACACCCTGCCAAGACCAGAGACCGCCGGGCTCTTCCACCACATTCAATGACAAACCCATCGCCACCCAATAGGCACCAATTTCGCGGGCATAGTCTTCCACTGTCGCCGGCGCCTGCTCATCAGCACAGATTGCCCAGCGCCCGGCACGATAGATACCGGCCTTTTCCCGACCAATCACATTGATATCAGAACCCAGCCAATCCTGGTGATCCAAGGCAATGGAGGTCACTACCGCCACGTCGGCGTCGATGATATTGACCGCATCCAGACGCCCTCCCAAACCGACCTCCAGCAGCATCACATCCACCTGCTGGTGCTGGAAAATATCGATAGCCGCCAGAGTCCCGAATTCGAAATAGGTTAATGAAATATCGCCCCGTGCCTGATCAATGCGCTCGAACGATTCGCAAATCAAGCGGTCCTCCACTTCCCTGCCATCAACTCGAATACGCTCGTTATAGCGATGAAAGTGCGGCGAGGTGAACGCCCCTACCTTGATGCCCTGATCGCTGCACAAGGCCTCCAGCATACGCACACAGGAGCCTTTGCCGTTGGTGCCGGCCACTGTCACCACCCGCGCCCCGGGCTTGAGCAGCTGCATCCGTTGGGCCACTGCCTTGACCCGCTCCAGGCCAAGCTCAATTTCACTACGATGCAGGCTTTCCTGCCAATGCAACCAATCATTCAGTTGTGTGTATCTCATGGAGAATCCAATGCAGTAAACGTTTAACTAGCGCGAGGTAAACTCGGAGGGCTATAAAACAGAAAAAGCCCCGCTTAGGGGCTTAGTGTATAGGAACCTGGTTTGCATCAGGAACCTTGCAACAACCACTGCTTAGGCTGCGGGTCGCTCGGTGAATTTCGCCAACAATCCGCCCACCCGATCGCGCATCTCGTGGCGGGAAATGATCATATCAATGGCGCCGTGCTCCAGCAGGAACTCACTGCGCTGGAAACCCGGTGGCAGTTTTTGCCGAATGGTCTGCTCAATGATATTGGGACCGGCAAAGCCCGCCCGTGCACCCGGTTCAGCGGCATTGATATCGCCCAGCAGAGCCAAACTGGCGGAAACACCACCGTACACCGGATCGGTCATAATGGAGATGTAGGGCGTTCCCTGTTGTTTCAATCGCTCAATCACCGCAGAGGTCTTAGCCATCTGCATCAGCGATATCAAGGCTTCCTGCATACGGGCTCCGCCCGTCGCGGAAAAACAAACCAGTGGAATGTCTTCAGACAGTGCCACCTGGGCTGCACGAGTGAATTTTTCACCCACAGCGTACCCCATGGAGCCGCCGTGAAACGCAAATTCAAAGGCCACAGCGACCACCGGCATGCCTTTCAGCTCACCTCGCATGGCGACCAGGGCATCTTTCTCACCAGTCGATTTCTGAGCTGAGGCCAAACGCTCTTTGTACTTTTTGACGTCTTTGAATTTCAGACGATCAACTGGCTCCACCTCAGTCGCCAACTCCTCGCGATTGTCGGCGTCGAGAAAAATGTCCAGCCGCTTGCGGGCACCAATGCGCATGTGATGATCGCACTTGGGACACACATCCAGGTTGCGCTCAAGCTCGGGTCGATACAAGACCGCACTGCACTTCAGACACTTCTTCCACAATCCCTCTGGCACCTTGCTGGAACCGCGGGTTCGCTGTTGTGAGCGGGAGGATCGCACAACATTGGGAACAATTTTGTCTAACCAACTCATAATTGTCAGGTCTCTATTATCAGGTCTCTATTGTCAGGTCGTGTTTAATTGCTGATCTCTGGAAACCGCTTCAGCGGCTGCCTGACCACTTAACTTCAGCCGATTATCTCAGCCAATCGCATCCAACCCCTGGCGGATGGGTTTGACCAACTCTACCACAGCCTCCGCAATAACCTCGGGTGCCTGTCCGGCCAGTTCACCCATGCGCTGAACCAGTAAACTCCCGACCACCGCGCCATCGGCGTGTTGGGCGATGGCTTGCGCTGTGGCGGCATCTTTGATCCCAAAGCCGACACAAATGGGGAGATCGGTCAGTTTTCGCAGCTGCGTCAATTTTTGCTCGACCGACGCCACATCCAAATGACCCGCACCAGTTACCCCCTTCAAGGATACGTAGTAGAGAAAACCACCGGCCAGGCCGACAATATCCCGTGCGCGAGCTTCGGTGGTTGTCGGCGCCAGCAGAAAGATATTCTCGATACCGACCTTTTTCAGCTCAGCGTTCAGCGGCTCGGCTTCCTCGGGCGGCAAATCCACCGTCAGCAAGCCATCCACTCCAGACTCACTGGCCAGTCGGGCAAACGTCTCGTAGCCCATGCGCTCTACCGGGTTAGCGTAGCCCATAAGCACCACTGGCGTCTCATTATTCGTTTCGCGAAACGCCTTGACCACGGCCATAGTGGACTTCAATGAGGTCTTATTGGCCAGCGCTCGCTCATGGCCCAAGGCAATTACCGGCCCCTCTGCCATAGGGTCAGAAAAGGGAACGCCCAGCTCGATAATATCAACTCCGGCCTCCACCATAGCGTGCATAGTGCTCAGAGTAGCCTCCGGTGTCGGATCACCATTGACGATATAGGTTGCCAGGGCTTTGCGTCCTTTCTGTCTGGTCTCCGCCAGACGGGTATTGATTCGGTTCATACTGCTTACACCTCGATACCGTCAATGGCGGCAACGGTTAAAATATCCTTGTCACCCCGTCCTGACAGGTTGACCACAATAACCTGATCCGGACTCATGGTCGGAGCCAGCTTGGCGGCATAGGCCAAGGCATGGCTGGATTCCAGAGCTGGCATAATGCCTTCAATCCGAGTCAATGCCCGAAACGCGTCCATGGCCTCATCGTCGTTAATGGCCACATACTCAGCCCGGCCAATGTCCTTCAACCAGGAATGCTCGGGACCCACGCCGGGGTAATCAAGACCCGCCGAGACCGAGTGCGTCTCAATGATCTGGCCGTCTTCATCTTCCATCAGGTAAGTACGGTTGCCGTGTAACACCCCGGGAATCCCATCGTTCAGGGGCGCGGCATGCTTACCGGTCTCTACCCCGTAACCGCCCGCTTCGACGCCATAGATTTTGACGCCTTCGTCCTGCAGGAACGGGTGAAACAGACCAATGGCGTTGGAACCACCGCCGACACAGGCCACCAGCGCATCCGGTAACTGCCCGGTCATTTCCAAACACTGCTGACGCGCTTCCCGCCCAATAACGCACTGGAAATCACGGACCAGCTGCGGGTATGGGTGAGGGCCTGCTACTGTACCAATGATGTAGAAGGTATCGTCGACGTTGGTCACCCAGTCGCGCATGGCTTCGTTCATGGCGTCTTTAAGAGTGCGTGAACCGGATTCAACCGCGTGCACGGTCGCCCCCAGCAGTTTCATACGATAGACGTTGAGCGACTGGCGCTTGACATCCTCAGCGCCCATATAGACTTCACATTTCAGCCCCAGTCGTGCGGCTACGGTGGCAGAGGCCACGCCGTGTTGACCGGCACCGGTCTCGGCAATAATGCGGGTTTTGCCGCTGTATTTGGCCAACAGCGCCTGTCCGATGGTGTTATTGACCTTGTGAGCGCCCGTGTGATTGAGATCTTCACGCTTCAGGTAAATCCGGGCACCGCCCAGCTTTTGGCTCCAGCGCTCGGCGAAATACAGGGGCGATGGACGGCCAACATAGTGGGCCAGGTCGTAATCAAACTCAGCCTGAAAATCGGGATCGTCCTTCAGGCGCGTGTACATTTTTTCCAGCTCGTCCAGAGCCGGCATCAGTGTTTCCGATACAAAGCGTCCGCCGTAAGCGCCAAAATGCCCACGGGCATCCGGAAACTGGCTGTAATCAATCCCCTCGGGATTGCCGCTTGTCGTGTTATTTACATCAGTCACTGCTTGCCTCCGCAATTGCATGGCGAACAAACGCCATCATCTTGTTAGCGTCTTTGCGCCCTGGTGCAGCTTCCACTCCACCACTGACGTCGACACCGTAAACCTGAGTGTCCTCGATTGCCTGCGCCACATTGTCAGGGCTTAACCCACCTGCGAGAATAATGGCTTGTTCGGAATCTTGGGGCACACGTTGCCAATCAAAGGTTTCACCGGTTCCACCCGGGATACCGGGACGATAGGCATCCAGCAATACACCTACCGCATTGGGGAACTCCGCCATCGCCGCATTGACATTCAACCCCTCCTTCATCCGCAACGCTTTGTAAAACGGGCGCTGAAACTGACAGCAATAGGCCTCGGTTTCGTTGCCGTGAAATTGTAAAACATGCAAGGGTACCTGCTGCAGGATGCGCTCGACCTCCTCTGCCGCCGCATCGACAAACAAGCCGACCACAGTGACAAAAGGACCCACCGCCCGCGCAATATCGCGGGCCTGCTCAACCGAGACCAGCCGAGGGCTTTTGGCGTAAAACACCAGGCCGATGGCATCAACACCGGCCGCCACCGCCGCCCGGGCGTCTTCGACACAGGTAATGCCACACACTTTAACTCGGACTCTTGCTTGCATAAACGCTTGCCCAGAAAGACTCATACTGGCCCCACACGGGCGCCGTTTAAAGAGGACGAATAGTAGCAGATCCAGTCCCTAAATGCTGTATATGGCGCCGCCGACCAACAAAGCGATTTCAGGCCTTGAAGCCACCCAATGGCTCACTGAAAAACAGGGGACCTGGATGACTTTCCGGCAACCCGAACTCATGGGCATAATCAATGTGCACAAGATGCAGCCCCTGGGGCTTGGCAGTGACGCCGCCCTGGCGACGGTCCCGCGCCTGCAACACAGCGTCTACCCAAGCCACCGACTGCTCCCCTTTCCCCACTGCCAGCAGGACCCCCATGATATTGCGCACCATATGGTGCAAAAACGCATTGGCCTGAACCTCCGCCACAATCAGTTCACCACGTCGGGCCATGTGCAGATAGTGAATCTGGCGCACCGGGCTGCGGGCCTGACATTGGGCTGCGCGAAACGAGCTGAAATCGTGCTTACCCACCAGTATCTGGGAAGCCTGCTGCATGGACGCCAGGTCCAGTGTTTCGCGCACCCAGGTGAGCTGCTCGAAACCGAGGGCCGGTCGCGCACGGGTGTTGGCAATCACATAGCGGTAGGTGCGATTTTGGGCGCTGAAACGTGCGTGAAAAAAGGGACTCACCTCACACGCCCACTTAACACTGATGGCGTCGGGCAGCAATGCATTCACCCCCCGCGTCCAGGCTTTTAAGGGGCGCTTTGCCAGAGTATCGAAGTGCACCACCTGGTTGGTGCCGTGCACTCCGGCGTCGGTACGTCCCGCACACACCAGGGTAATGGTTTCTGCGGCCACTTGCGACAAAGCCGCCTCCAGGCGTGACTGCACGGTGTCCACACCACTAGGCTGCTTCTGAAAGCCATGAAAGGTCGCCCCATTGTATTCTACGCACAGAGCAACCCGCTGCATGCCCGCAGGAAATGCTTCAGGTTCCAGAATTTCAATGTTGCGACTGTAAGGTTTTTGGGTTGGCGGATAGAGTTCAGACATAACCAATCAATTCAAAAATACCACTGCCTGTTGAATCAGGCCGTATTCTACACGCCCCCGGTGAAGCTCGGCCAAAAAAACACAGTGCCAATATAACTCAGTGGCCAATTTAACTCTGTAATCAATAAAACCTGTAACCAATAAAACCCTGTAACCAATAAAAAAGGCCCTGTGCGTCAGCACAAGGCCTTTTTATCGGCGTTGACCGGTGGGATTGGAGGCTTTAGCCCAAGCGAGTCAGCAGCTCTTCCGCCTCCTGCTTCTGGTTATCGTTGCCCTCTTGCAGAACCTCGCCAAGAATGTCTTTGGCGCCATCCTGATCCCCCATGTCAATGTAGGCTCGCGCCAGATCCAGCTTGGTAGCAGCCTCATCGGTATCGGCCAGGAAGTCGAGCTCTGTATCAAAGTCATCGTCGGACTCATCGGCCAGCACATCTTCCGGTGATGGCAAATCGGATAAAGCTTCATCAAACACCAGGTCCTCAGAGTCTTCCAGAGCCGCCAGATCGTCTGCATCAAGCCCCAGATCTGCGGCCAGATCAAATTCCTGATCGCTGTCCTCGACCACAGGCACTTCGTCGGCTGAAAGGCTGTCTTCAGGGGCCAGGGTAGGCACATCATCCAGATCAACGGCGAAATTGGCTTCCTCAAAGAGGTTGTCCGCTTCCAGTGCAGCAGTCTCAAGTTTAACGTCACTGTCGTCGAAGGCGGTGTCGAACTCCAGCGTATCAAAGTCGCTGACCAGCTCCTCTTCCAGTTTTGGCGCCACTTCCTCGTTTGAGGCTTCATCAAAGCCTTCAAACTCACCCTCAAGAGAAAAATCATCGACTACAGCAAAGTCATTCTCGACGCCGGCTGACTCAACAGCCAAAGTCTCTTCCAGGGCTAAAGGCTCTTCCAGGGTTAAAGGCTCTTCGCTGCTTGAGAATTCTTCAGTGAGTGAGAATTCTTCAGTGAGTGAGAATTCTTCAGTGAGTGAGAATTCTTCATTAGCTGAAGGCTCTTCTACAACCAAGGGCTCTTCACTGGCTGAGGGCTCTTCACTGGCTGAGGGCTCTTCACTGGCTGAGGGCTCTTCACTGGCTGAGGGCTCTTCATTGGCTGAGGGCTCTTCATTAGCGGAAGGCTCTTCTACAGGCAGGGTTTCCAGATCGTCCAAATCCAGGCTGAGCGTCTCATCTTCACCGAATTCTTCATCGGCAAAATCCATATTGGCCGACAACTGATCCACTTCCTCGTCCAGTGCCGCCAGGTCCATACCCTCGACATCCAGATCAAACGCATCCTCTTCGCTGTCTGGCAGCTCCAGGTCCAGCTCGTCACTCAGCGCATCAGCGCTCTGGGCTGGCTCAACCTCTAACTCCAGAGGCTCGTCATTGAGAACCAGCTCGTCATTGAAGTCAGCCAGAAGATCCTCATCAAAATCAATTGACTCATCCGCACTCAATGCTGCCGGCTGCTGGCCCTCGTCCGCAGGCTCTTCCAGCTCATCATCCAGATCAAGCGTCAGGGGCTGGTCGCTATCGGCCTTGTCAGCTTCCAGGTCAAAGGAGAACTCGTCATCCGCTGCCAGCTCGGTCTCGGCTTCTACCGACACGGCTGCCACCGTGTCACTGTCATCGTCCAGATCCAGCGTTAACTCGTCGTCGGTAGCATCGACAGGAGAGGAAGCGGTCAGCTGAGACTCGAAATTCAGTCCGAAGTCTTCATCAAACTCCACATCCTTGGCTGCAGATTCCTCAACAACCGTGGCGTGCTCATCGGCCTCGTCGCTGCCAAGGGCGAAATCCCCCTCAAAAGAGTCATCTCCCAAATCAAACTCAAGCTCGTCCAGATCCAGGCTGTCATCACCCAAGTCGAACCCTTCGGGCTCAACCAGCGCAGTATCTGACTGCCCTGCCAGCTCATCGCTGACAGACACTGGTTCAGATGCCGGGGCTTCAAATGCAGGGGCATCCACAAACTGCTGACGTAAATCATCGGCTCGGCTAATTGCGGCAGCATCCCCAAACAGCATAACCTGGGCATATTGCTCATCAAAATCCGCCAGACGATCGGTCTCCTGATGCACTTCCATCAGCTTGAGACGAGCCGCAACATCGGTATTGTCTTTTTCCAGCGCGCCCAGCAGCAGCTTTTCAGCCTGGTCGAATTTGCCGTAGGAGATATAAATGTCAGCCTCACCTACCGCATCCTCAGTCTGGGCCTCAACCGGCAAAATGGCTTCGTCCAGATCCAGATCATCAACGTCATCGACAGGCTGCTCGGCGCTTTCAAAGCCCTCAGCAACACCGGCACCGATGGCCGCTTCGAGCGAATCTTCGTCTTCCAGCTCGGCCCTTTGCTGACGGCCGTCACTGGCAGCTGAGTCGTCGTCATCCTGCTGGCGTCGACGCTGCAGCAGGAAAGCCCCCAACAACAACGCGGCCAGTCCACCCCCGATATAGGCGATGTTGTCCATGATCATATCCATGATCGATGGCTGTTTAGGCGTTGGGGCAGGAACCACTTTGGAAGCGTCCGGCTTCTGAGCCGGCGGGGCTGGTTTGGCCACTTCAGGCTCAACCGGTTTGGCAGCAGCCACTTCAGCGGCCTGCTCACCCTCTTTGGCTCCCAACTGCAGGGCGCGCAGCTCCTGACTGGAAACCTCCAGCAGGCGCTCCATGGTTTCAATTTGCTCTTCCAGCTCAGTGACACGCTCTTTGAGATCAGCGTTTTCACGTCGTGAGCGATCGAGTTCTTCCAGGGATACACTTAATTCGTTTTGGAGCGCCTCGGCATCGCCACCAACTTCCCCAGCAGCTCGACCGGCCTGCAGCGGGTCAGACGCATCAGCGCCTGAGACCTTCAAACGTCCGGACACACCGCTCTCAGAGCTGACAACCGAAGCCTGGCTGCGCTTACTGGCGTCAAGGGGAGCGCCCGTGCTGACACCCTGTTCCCACTGTGCATTTTGTTGGGCGACCGCGCTGACCGCCTGTTGGGCACTCATCCCATCAATATCAGTCGCCTGGGGCACCCTCAGTACCTGACCACGACGCAACAAATTGATATTGCCGTTGATGAAGGCTTCAGGGTTCAGGCGCTGGATGGCCAGCATGGTTTGCTGAACCGAATAATCGCGCCCCGGACGCACTTTCAGCGCAATTTCCCACAGGGTATCACTGGCGTCTACAGGGCCATACACATCACCACTGTAACCGCTGCTGCCAGCGCTGCGTGGCTTGGCCTTGGCGACTGGCTGGCTATTTCTGTTGGTTGTCTGCCTGGAGGTTTGGGATTCAGGGCGACCTGAAGACTGGCGAGAATCACTGGTGCGGGTACTCTGTACGGGTTTCGCGGCTTGATCGGAGAAGACCGGCAGATCCATCAACAGGGTGTATTCGCGCAAGATCCGACCGTTGGGCCACTGACTCTCCAGCAGAAAGTTCAGGTAAGGCTCTCGCACCGGCTTGCTACTGGTAACACGGACGACTGGCCCACCAGCGGCCTCCATGTCAATTTCGAATTTCAGGTCCGACAGGAAAAAGACCCGGTCAATACCTGCCCGCTGAAAGTCCTCCCGCGAGGCCATACTCACCAGGATCTCACTTTCCGACAGGTCACGGGTTTGCAGCAGCTTGATCTCTGCTTCCAGGGGCTGATTCAAACCAGACAGCAGTTTGATTTCCCCAAGACCTAAAGCGCTGGCCATCTGGGCACCCATGGCACCGGCCAAACCTACCGCTATCGCCAGCTTACGAAGACGCATAGAACGTTCCTTTTATTATCTCCCTGGCCCCCAATTGCCACCCATTTGTGATCCGATGTCCCTATCGGCATGGCTCAGGTGAACCCGATACAAGATTAAATCGCACAGAACCTCGAAGAGTTCTTCACTAATGCCCGTAAGTATTCATTATAAATAGGTTTTTATCAACATAAGGCATATACCCCCCCTCTCTGACCGTCAGACTCCAGGCAGAGAATTTGACGCACAACACATTTTTACTGTGAATTCGCCCCGCAGGGCAAGCCCCTATCCGGCTTTTTCGCCAGTTATTTCCACTAAGGCTTCTTTAAAACGCAAAAAGGCCACCCGCGGGCAGCCTTTTTAACATCCAGGTTATAAGTTCCTGACTTAGTGCAGGGAGAATCAGGACTCGATCAAAATGCGCAACATCCGACGCAGAGGTTCAGCCGCCCCCCACAGTAACTGATCACCCACGGTGAAGGCATTCAGGTACTCAGGCCCCATGTTCATCTTGCGCAAGCGTCCTACCGGGATCGACAGGGTGCCAGTCACCTTGGTCGGGGTGAGTTCACGCATGGTCACATCGCGATCATTGGGGATCACCTTGGCCCACTCGTTTGCCTCGGCCAGAATTGACTCAATCTCGGTCAAAGGCACATCCTGCTTCAGCTTGATGGTCAGCGCCTGGCTGTGGCAACGCATGGCACCAATACGGACGCAGGTTCCATCAATCGCGATTGGAGACTGTTCACGCCCCAGGATTTTGTTGGTTTCCGCCTGCCCCTTCCACTCTTCACGGCTTTGGCCGTTGTCAAGCTGAGTGTCGATGAACGGCAACAAGCTGCCTGCCAGCGGGTGACCAAACTGATCTTTGGGGAAGTCGCCACTGCGCATTGCCTCGGCAATCTTCCGATCAATGTCCAAAATAGCCGAAGCCGGATTGGCCAGCTCCTCGGCGACTGTGTCGCGCAGAAAACCCATTTGAGCGATCAGCTCACGCATATTTTGCGCACCTGCTCCACTGGCGGCCTGATAGGTCATGGCCGAAACCCACTCAACCATATCTTCGCGGAACAAACCACCCAGGCCCATCAACATCAGGCTGACAGTGCAGTTACCGCCAATGTAATTCTTAACACCTTTGCTCAAGCCATCTTTGATGACATTTTGGTTTACCGGATCCAGCACAATAATGGCGTCGTCCGCCATGCGCAGGCTGGACGCTGCATCGATCCAGTAGCCCTGCCAGCCAGATTTACGCAGCTCGGGAAACACTGACTTGGTGTAGTCACCACCCTGACAGGACACAATCGCATCCATTGCGGACAACTCATTGATATCGCTGGCATCTTTCAACGGTGGCGTATCTTTACCAATGGCCGGCCCTTGGCCACCCACATTCGAGGTGGTGAAAAAAATGGGCTCGATATCGGCAAAGTCATTTTCCGCCAACATACGCTCCATCAGCACGGAGCCTACCATGCCACGCCAACCTACAAAACCTACACGCATTGCTACCCTCTCAAATTACGTCTGAAAGTGTGGAAATAAGAAAGCCATTCTAACACACCCGAGAGAAGACTTCAGGTGGGTCAGAACGGCCCGGGGGAAAGTTCGTTATAGTCGCACCGGATTACAGCGCGCTTACAACCGCATCGCCAATTTCAGTCGTGGTTACACGCGTCATACCTTCAGACATGATGTCAGCGGTACGCAAACCCTGATCCAACACCTTGCTCACTGCCGCTTCAACACGGTCCGCCGACGCACCAGCCCCAAGAGAGTAACGCAGCATCATGGCCGCAGACATAATGGTCGCCAACGGGTTAGCAATACCCTGCCCGGCAATATCCGGCGCAGAACCGTGGGAAGGCTCGTAAAAACCTTTGTTGCTCTCATTGAGCGAGGCGGATGGCAGCATGCCAATGGATCCGGTCAGCATGGAAGCTTCATCGGACAAGATGTCGCCAAACAGGTTGCCAGTGACAATGACATCAAACTGCTTGGGGTTCACTACCAGCTGCATAGCGGCGTTATCAACGTACATATGACTCAGCTCAACGTCGGGATAATCCTTCGCCACTTCCTCCATGATTTCGCGCCACAACACCGTCACTTCCAACACGTTGGCCTTATCGACGGAACAGACTTTCTTGTTGCGTTTTTGGGCTGCGTCAAACGCCACCTTGGCAATGCGGCGAATTTCAGACTCGCTGTACACGTCGGTATTGAAGCCCTGACGCTCACCATTTTCCAAAGTGCGAATACCGCGAGGCTCGCCAAAATAAATACCGCCTGTCAGCTCACGCACAATCAGGATATCCAGGCCCGCCACCAGCTCTGGTTTCAGCGGAGACGCATCCGCCAACTGACTGAACGTGATCGCCGGGCGCAGATTGGCAAACAACTGCAAGTCGGAACGGATATCCAGCAGGCCCGCTTCAGGGCGCAAATGACGCTCGGTTTTGCCGTCCCACTTGGGGCCACCTACCGAACCAAACAGGATCGCATCGGCAGCGTGGGCTTTCTGACGCGTTTCTTCCGGATAGGGATGACCGTATTGGTCATAGGCGCGACCACCCAACATGCCCTCGACAAAATTCAATTGCAGATTGTCCTGCTCATTGACCGCTTCCAGCACTTTACGGGCTTCGGCAATAATTTCGGGACCGATACCGTCCCCTTCCATAATCAATACGTTTTTAGTCACAACTCTCTCCAAAGACATCTTTTGGCCGACGGGCTCGCCACGCCGACCCAGTACCCGCGTCAGCTGTTGGGCTGAATCGCCCCAAACAACCAGGGGGCCTGTTGCTTACGCTGGGTTTCATAGGCATGAATGGCGTCGGCATCCTGCAAGGTCAAACCGATATCGTCCAGACCATTCAACAGGCAGTGCTTGCGGAACTCATCCACTTCAAAGGTGAAACTCTCTCCCGAGGGCGTGGTGACCGCTTGTGTCTGCAGATCTATCGCCAATTCATAACCCTCAGTGGCGTACATTTCCTGGAACAGACGCTCGACCACGTCAGCCGGCAAAATGATCGGCAGCAGGCCATTTTTAAACGAGTTGTTAAAGAAAATATCGGCAAAACTCGGCGCAATAACAGCACGAAAACCATAGTCGTCCAAGGCCCAGGGGGCGTGTTCACGACTGGAACCGCAACCAAAGTTTTCACGCGCCAAAAGTACTTGAGCACCTTGATAGCGAGGAAAGTTGAGCGGGAACTCCAGGTTCAGCGGACGCCCACTGCAATCCTGATCCGGCTGACCTTCATCCAGATAACGCAGTTCGTCAAACAGGTTTTTCCCAAACCCGGTGCGTTTAATGGACTTCAAAAAGTTTTTCGGAATGATCATGTCGGTATCGACGTTGGCGCGATCCATTGGCGCGGCAATACCTTTGACCTGGGTAAAGCTTTTCATAGTAAATAACCCTTCAATTACAGATCGCGAACATCAATAAAGTGACCCGCCACCGCAGCGGCAGCGGCCATTGCCGGACTGACAAGGTGTGTGCGGCCACCATAGCCCTGCCGCCCTTCAAAGTTGCGGTTGGAGGTGGACGCGCAATGCTCACCATTGCCCAACTTGTCGGCATTCATGGCCAGACACATGGAACAGCCAGGCTCTCGCCACTCGAAACCCGCCTCCGTCAGCACCTTGTCCAGACCTTCGGCTTCGGCCTGGGCCTTCACTTGACCGGAACCCGGTACCACCATGGCCTGAATAACTGAGTCAGCGACTTTGCGGCCCTTGGCCACTGCCGCCGCCGCGCGGATATCCTCAATACGAGAGTTGGTACAGGAACCAATAAACACACGATCTACCGGAATATCGGTAATTTTCTGTCCCGCCTGCAAGCCCATGTACTGGAGCGCACGCTCAATACTGGATTTTTTCACCGGATCCGACTCATCCGCCGGGTTGGGCACACTGGCATTGACCGGCAACACCATCTCTGGTGATGTACCCCAACTCACTTGAGGCAGAATGCTGGCGCCATCAATTTCCACAACCTTATCGAACTCCGCATCGGCATCACTGACCAATTCTCGCCAGCTGGCCACCGCTGCCTCCCACTGTTCTTCATTGGGGGCGTAAGTGCGGCCTTTAACATAGTCAATGGTGGTTTCGTCTACCGCCACCATGCCCGCGCGAGCCCCGGCTTCGATGGCCATATTACAAACTGTCATGCGACCTTCCATGGACATGTCACGGAATACTTGTCCGCCGAACTCGATGGCATAACCGGTTCCACCCGCAGTGCCAATCCTGGCAATAATGGCCAGCACCACGTCCTTAGCAGTAACCCCTTCAGCCAACTGACCTTCCACCTTGACCAGCAGGTTTTTCATTTTTTTGGCCACCAGACACTGGGTCGCCATGACATGCTCGACCTCGGAAGTACCAATACCGTGCGCCAGAGCCCCCAAGGCACCGTTGGTGGCGGTATGGGAATCGCCACAGACGATGGTCATGCCGGGCAAACAGGCGCCTGTCTCAGGTCCAATCACATGGACGATACCTTGGCGCTGGTCATTGATTTTGAACTCCACAATGCCAAACTCATCGCAGTTATCATCCAGGGTCTGCACCTGGATTTTGGACACTGGGTCTTCGATACCCGCCACCCCTGAGGCACGCTCTTCAGCCGTAGTAGGGACATTGTGGTCCGGGGTTGCCAGAATGCTGTCCACCCGCCAGGGTTTGCGATTGGCAATTCGCAGGCCTTCAAACGCCTGTGGTGTAGTAACTTCGTGAATAATGTGGCGATCAATGTAAATCAAGGCTGAGCCATCATCCCGCTGTTTCACGAGATGGGCATCCCACAATTTGTCGTAAAGGGTTTTACCCGCCATTTTGAACCTCACAGTGCTAACCAGTGCTTGTTGGGTTTGAACGCTTTTTTGCATCGTTCATGATCTGAATTCAGTGCCGACATTTTATGCCCGCCCCTTAAATAAGACAAATTCATCTTTTTTATGATTTGAATTCCAAAAAGGAATGAATTTAAATAAGGGACATGGACACCCAACACCTGAAAGCCTTCACCACTGTCGCCCGCCTGCAATCCTTCACCGAGGCTGCCGAACAATTGCATTTGACCCAACCCGCCATCAGCAAGCGTATCTCGGCGCTGGAGCAGCAACTCAACTGCAAGCTGTTTGATCGCATAGGACGGGGCATTAACCTGACAGAGGCCGGACGAGCCCTGCTGCCAAGAGCAGAGCATATTCTGCGCAGCGTACAAGACACCGAACTGGCCCTGTCGAATCTCACTGGAGAAATCAGTGGCAGTCTGCGGCTGGCCACCAGCCACCATATTGGCCTGCACCACCTGCCTCAGGTGCTCAAGCAGTTCACCCTGCAACACCCACAGGTTGCTCTGGAGCTGGATTTTATGGATTCGGAAGCCGCCTATTCGGCGGTATTGCAAGGGGATGTGGAACTGGCAGTGATAACCCTTTCAGCCCGTCAACCGGAGCGAATCAGCTCTCACCCCCTGCGCCATGACCCGCTGTCGTTCGTCGTCGCAACCGATCATCCGCTGACTCAAGTGGAGCAGGTTGACGTCAAAGAATTGAGTCGCTATCCGGCAATTTTGCCGGACCCTACGACCCATACCACATATCTAGTGAAGGAATTGTTTGAGCGGCACCAGTGCCCTTTGAACATCACGATGGCGACCAATTACCTGGAGACTGTGAAAATGATGGTCTCCATTGGCCTGGGATGGAGCGCCTTACCGGACACAATGCTCGATGGCCAGCTGCACAAGCTGCAAGTGCAGCAGGCCAAGCTCGGGCGAGTACTGGGCAGCATCCACCACCGGGACCGCACACTCAGTAACGCCGCCACAGCCTTTTTGCAGGTGTTGAACAACCAGACTGCAGCTGAAACACACTACTGATTGGCAATCCACAGGGCTTCAGAACGCTGTTTCGCCACATTCGCGCTATCCTCATCATCGCCCATCAACGCCATTAACCCGGCCTCATACCAGCGAGCAGCGGCACGCTGACGATAAAAAGTGACCACAGAAGGCTTACTGCTCCCCTCTTCTTTCCAGGCAACCAGTCGCGCGGACAAGTCTGCCGAGCGGCCCCAGAGCTCACTGGCAAGCTCAAAATCCTTATTGCGACGGGCTGCTTCGGCAGCAAAAGCCAAGCTGTCTCCGGCATTACGCAAAATTCGCTGCACCAGGGCCTGGCGGACAGCGTAGTTGGGGTCGCCCTCTAGCGACTGCAACTCAGCTTTCATTTCAGTGGCTTCATTGACGGCCAGATCAGCATCCTCGACATTACGTTCGATCAGGGTGGTGTAGAGAGAGTTAAGCTCCGTGCGCTGATCACGCTCCTCAAAGTAGCTCCCCAGACTCAGAGCCAACTGAAAGACTTGCTTGCGGACGCCGCTTTCGCGCTTGCGCTTTAACAGAGCGCCCCGCCAGTCGCCCTGATCCTGCAGCACCACGGCCAGACTGTTATTCTCTCTGACGGCCCAGGACAACAACTGACTTTGCTCGAGAGCATCTTCCAGTTTTCCAATGGGTGTGATGTCCACACGATCCACCAACAATGCTCCAGACACATAATCGGGGCCGGTCATACGACAATATTGATAGGAGCTTGAGAGATCAGCGCCGCCCTTGCCACAATTGGCGAGAAGTCGCCTTTCCTGCTCAATACACTGGGCACGCCAACCAGCATCTGGAATGGACTGGCATTGACACGACACCGGGCATGCTCCCTCTGCCAATACACTATTGGTATTTAACATCAAAGGGGCAGCCATAATTATTAGCCAAAAGGCCAGACCACCAGGAACTTTCACCGACATGAAATTCTCCGAATTATTATTATGTTGGTTTTTATTGTGTTAAACACCCGCCAGCTTCAGGATAACCCCAACTCACTGAAGTGTTTATGGAACAAAAGTATCGTTTACTGGACAAGAATTCAACTTTTCTACTGAACACCCCTGTTCATTGTATATCCGGCTGGTCACGCATACCCCACCAAACCAGCCACCAGGCAAGTGCTGCAGCTACCGCGCTGATAGCAAAGGACAACATCGGACTGGTATCCCACACCCAGCCACTGATCAAAGCCCCTAACGCCCCGCCGGCACCAAAACTGGCAGCACTGTAAAGAGCCTGCCCCTGGCCCTGAACCGGACCGCGAAAAAAACGACGTACCCATTCAATCGACACCGCATGAGCGGTACCAAAAGAAAAAGCGTGTAACAGCTGGGCAAACACCAATACTCCCAACGACTGGGCGTAGCCACCAATTAAACACCAGCGCAAGACCGTGAACGCGAGGGTCGCCAGCATCAAGCGTCGCAAACTGAAACGGCGGATTAACTGGTGCATAATCCAGAAAACCAGAACTTCTGCCAATACACCCAGTCCCCATAACACACCAATGGTTCCCTGCGGGTAGGACAAGCTTTCCAAATAGACACTATAAAAGGTGTAGTAACTGCCAAAACTGAGTTGCAGTAAGAAAGAAGCCAACAGGAAACTTTGCAACGAGCGTGAACGCAACACTTGCCAGACACCAACATCAGCCTGTTTTGATTTACACAGGGGCCTGGGCTCGCGAATGGTGAGCGAACTGAACCATATCGATAGCAACAACAGCATCGCCACCACTGGCAAATCCGCTACGGAACGCCAGTCAAACCAGTAGCCCAAACTGACCACCGACACAATAAATCCAATCGAACCCCACAGACGGATACGACTGTAAAAGTGTGTCACCCCCTGAAGAAAACCCAGGGTAATCACTTCATACTGGGCCAGTACTGCGTTCCAAAAAAAACTGTAGCAGGCAATGATCATAGCCAGCCAAAAAAATTCTGTTTGCCAAAGCATGCCAACAAAGCTGATGCAGGCACATAAGGAACCCAGCCGAATAACCCCCAGACGTCGACCGGTTAAATCCGACAGCCACCCCCAAAGCATGGGCGCCACAACACGAGTCACCATCATGATCGCGGCAATGCTACCAATTTGCGCGGCAGAGAAATGCAGATGTTGAAGATACAGCCCCAGGTAAGGCACCACTGTGCCTACCAGGGCAAAATAGAAAAAATAGAAGCTGGACAAGCGCCAGTAGGGAACGCCTTTTAGCGACATAGAATTCCCGCCGGCGGAAACGGGAATCCAACAAAAAGAAGACGCAAGGCGAAAGCCCTTAAGCCCCGGCGTCGATATCACCTGGCGTGGGAGCCTGCCCCGCAATCACCGGAAAATCATGGGATACGCCGCCGTTTTGTCCGCGATGACGCAACAGGTGATCCATGATCACCAACGCCATCATCGCCTCGGCAATCGGCGTGGCCCGAATCCCAACACAGGGATCGTGACGGCCTTTGGTCACCACCTCCACGGGCTCACCATGCACATTTACACTGCGGCCGGGCAGATGCAGGCTGGAAGTGGGCTTCAGGGCCAGGCTGACCAGCAGGTCCTGACCGGTAGAGATTCCGCCCAACACGCCACCAGCCTGGTTGGAAAGAAAGCCTTCCGGGGTAATTTCATCCCGATGCTCCGTCCCCTTTTGCTCCACGCAATCGAAACCTGCCCCGACTTCAACCCCCTTGACCGCATTGATGCTCATCATGGCGTGAGCCAAATCGGCATCCAGGCGATCAAACACCGGTTCACCCAGCCCCGGCGGCATGCCTGTGGCGGTGACGGAAATTTTGGCCCCAATGGAGTTCCCCTCCTTGTTGAGGGCCTGCATATAGGTTTCCATTTCTGCCACCTTGCTGGCATCCGGACAGAAAAATGGGTTGTTACCCACCTCGTCCCAGTCAACGGTGTCAATTTTAATTGGACCCAGTTGCGACAGATAGCCTTTCACTTCGATACCGTGAAAATCCTTCAGGTACTTTTTGGCAATGGCTCCGGCCGCCACCCGCATGGCAGTCTCACGGGCCGACGAGCGACCACCACCCCGGTAATCCCGCACCCCATACTTTTGCATATAGGGGTAATCGGCGTGAGCCGGACGATACTGGTCTTTGATGTTGGAATAATCTTTGGAGCGCTGATCGGTATTTTCAATCAGCAGGCCAATTGGAGTGCCAGTCGTTTTGCCCTCAAAAACTCCGGACAGAATTTTTACCTGATCAGCTTCCCGGCGCTGGGTGGTATAGCGAGACTGGCCAGGTTTGCGTCGATCGAGATCGTGCTGCAAATCCTCTTCTGTCAGTGACAGCCCTGGAGGGCAGCCATCGACAATACACCCCAGTGCCAAGCCATGGCTTTCACCAAAGGTAGTGACCGTAAATAATTTGCCAAAGGTGTTTCCGGACATAATGCTCTTGTTTCCGTTATTTCCGTCGTTTCCGTTCGTTCCGGGGGTCGAATCCCGGCAGCCCCGAGTCAATAAAGCTCGCCATTATACGCACTTTTCTGCGCAGTTGGGGCCCGCAGCTGGAAAGCTCACTCAAAGTCGGCCTGATGCTGCTCCAGCTGCTCGGCAGTCAGTACAAAGATGCCGTGACCACCCTGCTCAAACTCCAACCAGGTGAATGGTACCCGCGGGAAAACGGCCTCCAGTGTGGGCCAGCTGTTACCGACTTCCACCACCAGCAAGCCGTTATCACTCAGGTGCTCCCTGGCCTCGCCCAACAGCCGACGGGTAAAGTCCAAACCGTCATCACCACTGCCCAGTGCCAGTGCTGGTTCGGCCTGGTATTCTTCCGGCATTGCCGCCAGGTCCTCCGCATTGACATAGGGCGGATTGCTGACGATCAGATCAAATACCTGCCCCTGCAGGCCGGCAAACAGATCGGACTCCACCGCCGTCACCTGGTCGGACAGATGGTGTAAACCGATATTTCGATTGGCTACTGCAATAGCGTCCGCTGAGATATCGCTGAGCACCACCTCGGCATCCACAAACGTATGAGCACAGGCGATACCGATACAGCCACTGCCCGTACAAAGATCCAGTATTCGAGCCGGGTATCCCTGCAGCCATGGCTGGAACTCCTGAGCGATGGTTTCAGCCAGCGGCGAACGCGGTACCAGTACCCGCTCGTCCACATAAAACTCCAGTCCGGCAAACCAGGCTTTACCGGTGATATAGGCGGCCGGAATACGCTCTTCGATGCGACGCTCGATCACTTCCACCAGATGCCGGCGCTCACTCAACGTCAAGCGACTGTTGAGCAGATCCGGGGGGCTGTCCCAGGGCAGATGCAAACTGGGCATAATCAGTTGCACCGCCTCGTCCCAGGCATTATCCGTGCCGTGGCCATAGAACAAACCCGCCTCGTTAAAACGACTGGTCGCCCAGCGCAAGTAATCCCGAATGGAGAGCAACTCCTGGATTGGGCATTCACGTTTCTCGATCAAAGAGCCATCTCCCCTTCTCTGACCCGGTCGCGCCTTACAGCCACATGGCTGCGGCGCTGGCACACAAAGTCATAACAAACAAAAACCATTTCAGCGTTTGCTGACTGACGTTCAGCGCCAGCCGCACCCCCAACTGCGCTCCTACCATGGTACCCATCGCCAGTACCAGTCCCGGCACCCACGCCACCTGATCCCGCCAAATGAATACCCCCAGGGCTACCGCGGTAAAAGCGGCCGAACACAGTAACTTCAGTGCATTGGCTCGCACCAGGTCATAGCGTAACGCCCCGGCCAGGGCGGCAATCAACACGAAGCCAACACCAGCCTGCACAAACCCGCCATAAAAACCGGCTGCAAACAGCCAACACCAGGCTGCCGGATTTCCCGCCACGGTTTTCGGTTGCTCCGAAGCCTCCGGTAAAACGCTGGCAGGCCGCAATAAAATCAACAGCGCCATGGCCACCATTGTGCACAACAGCACCGGCTTTAAAACGCTGACCGGCAGAAAGGAAGCGGCCAATCCACCCGCCAGTCCGCCTGTCAGGGTCGGCACCAGAATACCTTTGAGATCAGCCCGCTCTAACTTACCGCGCCGATCAAAGCCCTTCATGCCCACCAGACACTGGCAAAGCACCCCGACCCGATTGGTGGCATTGGCCACATCTGCCGGCAAGCCCATGACCATCAATGCTGGTAAAGTCAGATTGGAACCTCCTCCCGCCAGAGTATTGATCACACCCGCCAACAGGCCCGTCCCCAATAACAACGCGACAAACCAGGGGGTGAGCTCAACCATTATAGATTCCTTACCAATTTGGAGGGCTGCACAGTCTAACCGCTTTCGTCAAAATCACCAGCAGCAGATGCCCCGTTCAAACACATGTCCGGGCGCCGGAGTCAGGCAGAAAAAAGACTTTACCCGCGCCAAGGCTTGACGTAGGGTACCGCCCCTGCCGAATTCGCACTGTTTATAAGCCGAATGGGTCCTTATGAGTCATCCAAGCTTGCGGGAATGGTGTATAAGGATAGAGAAGAAAGAAATTCCTGAGGAACTCCGATGAAAGAGCAATATGCTGAAATTATTCGCGCCATAGGGGAAGACCTGGATCGCCCCGGTCTGAAAGACACGCCCCTGCGTGCAGCCAAGGCGATGAAATTCCTGACCCGCGGCTACGATCAAACCGTTGAGGAGGTCGTCAATGGCGCCCTGTTCCCGTCAGACTCCAGCGAGATGATCATTGTTAAGGACATTGAACTCTACTCCATGTGCGAGCACCACATGCTGCCCTTCATTGGCAAGGCCCATGTGGGATACATCCCCACTGGCAAGGTGGTGGGCTTGTCCAAGGTGGCCCGGATAGTCGATATGTTTGCCCGTCGCCTGCAAATTCAGGAACAGCTGACCGTTCAAATCGCCGAAACCCTGCAGGCCGTGACCGAAGCTGCTGGCGTTGGCGTCATCATTGAAGCCAAGCACATGTGCATGATGATGCGCGGTGTCGAGAAGCAAAACTCGGTGATGAAAACCTCATCGATGCTGGGCAACTTCCGCGATAACCCCGCCACCCGCACCGAGTTTCTGTCACTGATCAAATAAGCGATCCGCCCAAGCTAGAGATCCGGAACCACTTTAACCAGGCTGATACTGCGTTCCCGACCCTCGGGAACCGCCTGTGGAGACAAGCTTCCCAAGCCAAAGGCCTGCAGTGAGTCTTCCGGCATCCCGGCTTCCAACAGCTGCTGTTGAACCGATTGGGCCGCCGCCAGTGAACGCTGCCGCTGCTGAGTTAACGAGCCGGCGGCAACATCATAACCGACGATGGCAATATGCCAACGACGCCACCGCAGCGCCTCAACCACGGCCTCCAGCTGCTCTGCATGCAGCTGATTACCTGACAATTGCGGCAACACAAACGCCTGCCCCAAGCGCAAGCGCTCCACGATCACCTCGGAACTGCTGAACACACTGACTGCGTCACTGCTGGTGAGCACATCCAGCTGTACATAACTGCGTTGATTTCCGCGACGAACGGCGTAAAGCGCTACATAGGCTTGAGTGCCATCCTCCTGCGCAACCACCAGAGCGGAGTAGTATTGATCCCGATCCTGGCCGTAGAGCTGCTTGATCCCAAAGCGGGTATTCGCCCAGGCATTGCTGCTGCCACAGCGTCGACCTTCACAAAAAAACAGTTCCTGGCCACCCATTTTCAGCAGTTGGCGGCGATAGAATTCAAAAGCTTCTTTTTCCGATTGCCCTTCCATCAACTCCAGCGTGGTACGTTCCAGCTGGCCGGAAAGGCGCTGCTCTCGCTCTGCCCGCCAGCGACTGTTGGCTTTTTTCAGCACCCCCAGGGTCAAACGGTAGTCATGGACAGACTCCTGGCTTTCAAACAGGACCGTGGCCTGCTCAAACTGCGCCATAGGCAGGGCCCACACCGGCGCTGATAACACCATAACTACAAGGGACAACAACAGAGAGGTAAGCTTCAGAGAGATACGCTTCATAAACTGCCAACCGACGGGTTACAAGGTTCGCCAGGTTTGAGGATAACGAAACACATTCATCCTCCGCAAACTCAATCCCGGCAACTGTATGTATTGTAACAGTCTATCAACCGAGAAAAGACTTGAGTATACCCGCAATCACTTCCACCTGATCCTCCATATGAAAGTGGTGCGAGCCCGGCAATCGAATCAACTCACCATTGGGCACAGGTGGCAGCCCCTCGGCGAATCGGGACAGGGTCCCCTCTTCTGCCACCAACAACAAACAGACTGCCTGGATACGCTGCAAAAACGCATCGATCTGCTCCTGACTGTACTTGACCGCTGAAGCTGTGTGCAAACGCGGATCACTGCGCCAACGGTAACCGCCTTCCACCTCAACACTGCCGCGATCAACAATGGCGGTCGCCGCCGTTCTGGTCAAAGGCCACAAACGCCCGAGCATTCGGGCACGAATCAGGCTTTCCCGATCCTTAACTCGCGTCGTCGGACGCAGTGACTGGTTCTCCAGAATGGATTGCGCCAGTTGTTCCGGTGCTTTATGAGCCGCCACGGGCTGGGGGATAAAGCCATCCAAAAGCACCAGATGCGAGATTCGATCGGGAAAGGTACCAGCCAGCAACATACTGATGATCGCGCCGCGGGAATGGCCGATCAGGGCAAAGCGCTGCCATCCCAGCTGATCCGCAATGGCGGTTATTTCACCAATATCCTGCCAGATATTATAGGGTTCGACGGTAGGACGATGATCACTGAAACCATGTCCAGCCAGATCCAGGGCCACCACATAGTGATCACTCAAGAGCGGCGCTAAACGATAAAAGCTGGCGCTATTATCCAGCCAGCCATGCAATGCCAACAGCGGCGGATGTGATGGATCACCCCAGGCCTGAGCATGGAACGTCATTCCCTGCGCATCAAAGGTCAGCTGAGTAGGCACAGGCAGTTCCGAAGTCATTGCGAGATCCATTTGCTCATTGCGAGATCCAAAAGGTTATTGTGGTATCCATACAGTCATTGCGACATGCCAGGCTGCTGCAACCAGCGCAGTTCACCACAGTCAGCAACCAGCAGGTCAGTTTCTATGGCCGCCAGGGCACTGGTGCCCATGATGTAGCGGCCGGGAGCCAGGCCACACAACCAATCCACGGCACGTCCGACCAGCGGCTGATGACTGACCAATAATGGCACCTCACCGGCCAGTGACTCAAGCCATGCCATGACGTCTTCCAAGCGGCCCTCGGGAACCAGTAGGTCACTGGTCTCTACTGGCAATGACAGCAATTCCGAAGCCAGCCTGGCTGTTTGCTGAGCTCGTACATAGGGACTGGCGATGATGCGGGTAACCGCGCGCAGCTCGGATTCGGCATCCGAAAGTACCATTCGGGTCTGCATTTGACCGTTGGTCGTCAGCGAACGCTGGGCGTCCGTGTCCGCAATCCATTGGGCCTCACCGTGTCGCAGGATAAAAAGCTTCATGGAACGCACGTTATATCGTGTCGTCGCGGCTATCGGGCCACTCTTGAAACGGGAATGGCTTTTCCTCGCTGTTATAACTCAAAAACTGCCAGGATTGATAGATAAACACCGACAGCGAATGACCGAAGCGACGCAGGGTTGGATGGTCACTGCCGGTGAACAGGGACATCAGGAACTGCAGTACCACCAAAATCCACATCACCGCCACCGCCACCTGCAACAGGGCGGCAAACAGCACCATATAAGCCAGTCGCAGCCAGTGATGGATGGACGTCAGATTCGATTTCAGCTGTGAATTCATGCGGTTTAACTCTTGGACATAAAACGGAAAAAGTGAGGGCCGACAAGCCGTCAAGTGGACTTACCAGAGTATTCTACATCGGTGTTCTGTTCTCCCAGCATCAGCCCCTTAGCGACTTCCTCCAATGGCCGGTCTTCAAACAGAATGGCGTACATACCGCTCACCAGCGGCATATAAACTCCCAGCTCATCGGCTTTCTGCTTGACAATTCGAACCGTATTGACCCCCTCGGCGACCTGGCCGATTTCAGCCACCGCCTGCTTCAGGCTCTTACCCTGGCCGATGGCCTGCCCCACCCGGTAATTGCGACTTAAATCCGAGGTGCAGGTGAGGATCAAATCCCCCACCCCCGCCAAACCGAGAAAGGTCATCGGGTCGGCCCCCATTTCACGGGCAAAGCGTCCCATTTCAGCCAAACTGCGGGTCAACAACATGGCCTGGGTGTTTTTGCCGGCTCCAACCGCCACCGCCAAACCGGAAACGATGGCGTAAATATTTTTCAACGCTCCGCCCAGTTCGACCCCGTAACAGTCTTTATTGGCGTACACTCGAAAACTGGGTGAGCTCAGAATATTCTGAATACACTCAATGGCCGAATCATCCGCACTGGCAATCACAGTTCCCGTCTGGTGCTGCTGCACAATCTCTTTTGCAAAGTTGGGCCCACTCAGCACACCGATACGCACACCACTCAGTTCCTGCTCCAAAATCTGGCTCATGAGCGTAAAGCCCTCGGGCTCAATACCTTTGGTGGTGCTGATCACAATGGCGTTTTGCTTTAACAGTGGCGCCACTTGCCGCGTGACAGACCGAAAAGATTCACTCGGCACGGATATAAACACCACATCACTGTCTTTTACCGCAGCGTTCAAATCAGCCGTCAAAGTCAACTTATCCGCCAACTTGTAGCCGGGCAGGTACTCGGGGTTTTCACGAGCAAGCTGGCAGCGTTGAGCCCGCTGTTCATCACGCATCCAGAGGTAAGTGTTATGACCATTAACCGCAATAATATTGGCGATGGCAGTACCAAAACTGCCACCACCGATGACGGCAATGGTGAGTTCTTCAGACATATTGTTTTGCTCAACTGGCGGATTTCAGTGTATGGTCCGTTGACACTAGGATCACGGCCACAGGGTCTTCGGTTACGCTGTCATTATAGGGAAGCTGGTGTACATGACACAAAGTTTAAGCGTATCTGACCCTAGATGCGCAGAGCCCAGATGCGCCAAGGCGACCAAACCCGTGAGAGTTTGATCGCCTTTTTCAGGGCTTAGTGCTGCTCAATGGCCGGCCACACAATCAGTGACTCAGCTCCATCAGCAATTTGTTCAACCGGCTGACATAGGCGGCAGGGTCATCCAAAGTGCCCCCTTCCGCCAGGGACGCCTGGTCAAACAGGATATTGGCCAGATCGGCAAAGCGATCTTCATCGGGCTCCTGATCCAGTTTGGTGACCAGTGGATGTTCTGGATTCAGCTCGAAAATAGGCTTCGATTCCGGCAGTGCCTGACCAGCCTGCTCGAGAATCCGGCGCATCTGGGCACCCATGTCATGCTCACCAACCACCAGGCAGGCGGGAGAACCCGTCAGGCGGTTAGTGACCCGCACATCCTCAACCCGGGACTCCAGCACATCCTTGACGCGCTTAACCAGGTCCTCGTGTTGCTTGGCACTTTCTTCCTGGGCTTTCTTATCCTCTTCGGTATCGAGTTCTCCCAGATCCAGCTGGCCCTTACCCACATCCTGGAACTGCTTGTCCTTATAGTCCATAAGGTGACCCATCAGCCACTCATCGACGCGATCCGACAGCAACAGCACTTCAATATCCTTCTTGCGCAGGGCTTCCAGGTGCGGACTGTTTTTGGCGGTATTGAAGTTCTCAGCCGCCACGTAATAGATCTTCTCCTGCCCCTCTTTCATCCGCTCGATGTAAGCGTCCAGAGACTGATCCTGTTCCGGTTTATCGGTGTGGGTGGTGGCAAAACGCAACAGAGAAGCGATTTTTTCACGGTTGGCAAAATCTTCCGCCGGCCCCTCTTTCAACACCTGGCCAAACGCCTTCCAGAAATTGGTGTATTCCTCAGGCTTGTTTTTGGCCATTTTGCCCAGCATATCCAGTACCCTTTTCGTCAGGGCACTGCGCATGGCATCAATGTTCGGATCCTTCTGCAGGATCTCACGGGACACATTCAACGACAGATCGTTGGAGTCTATGACACCCTTCACGAAGCGCAGATACAGCGGCAAAAACTGCTCCGCGTCATCCATAATAAAGGTGCGCTGCACATACAGTTTCAGGCCACGGGAAGCTTCACGGTTGTACAGATCGTACGGCGCCTTGGCAGGAATATAGAGCAGACTGGTGTAATCCAGCTTGCCTTCAACCCGGTTGTGACTCCAGGTCATCGGGTCTTCGAAGTCGTGGGAGACGTGCTTGTAGAACTCTTTGTATTCTTCGTCACTGACCTCCGAACGGGAACGAGTCCACAGCGCCGTGGCCGTGTTGATGGTTTCATCCTCTGGCTCGGATTGCTCGGCCTCTTCCCCCATCGCCTCTTTCTTCATAATGACCGGCAGGGAAATGTGATCGGAATATTTCTTAATCACAGAACGCAGACGCCAGCCATCGGCAAACTCTTCGGCGTCCGCCTTCAGGTGCAGGACAATGGTGGTTCCACGGCTGGCTTTTTCCACTGTTTCCACGGTGAATTCGGCCTCTCCGGTACACTCCCAGTGCACACCTTCTGCCGCCGGCGCACCGGCACGACGGGTAAAGACTTCCACACGGTCTGCGACGATAAAGGCAGAATAAAAGCCCACCCCAAATTGACCAATCAGGTGTGAGTCCTTCTTCGCATCACCGGACAGGTTTTGCAGGAATTGCGCGGTACCGGACTTGGCAATGGTACCCAGGTGATCAATCACCTCATCACGGGTCATACCAATGCCGTTATCGATGATGGTGATGGTTTTGGCGTCTTTATCAAACTCCACCCGAATCGCCAGGTCAGAGTCGTCTTCGTACAGACTGTCATTGGACAGGGCCTCAAACCGGAGTTTGTCAGCCGCATCGGAGGCGTTGGAGACCAGCTCCCGCAAGAAAATCTCCCGGTTGGAATACAGGGAGTGAATCATCAAGTGCAGTAATTGCTTGGCTTCGGTCTGGAAACCACGGGTTTCTTTATGCGCTTCCACAGTCATCGTTGAATAGCTCCTGAAAATCTGCGTTAAAACGGATGTGTATCAATTCACGTTGACAGGGAGATGGGGGCGGGGTTTTCAAATTCAAGGGGCAAATCAGTGGATTCTGCCTTGCCCCGGATTTGACGAGTAATCAGAGAGAAGCAAATCAGTCTATCAGAAACTGGGCCCTGGCCTTGGCGATGGGTTTATCAGGGCTATCCTGCCAGGCCTCGACGGCCACATTGATTAATTTTCGCCCAAAACGGACAATCTCGCATTTGGCGTAGGTGTCTTTGTAGAGCCCGGCACGGACGTAATCAATACTGAAATCCACCACCTTGGGCACCTTGATCTCATCCATGGCCTTCATCAACTCAATAATGGCCGACATCTCCATAAAGCCGCCCAGGGCACCCCCGTGCAGGGCCGGCAAAGTGGGATTACCAATATTGCTGGTTTTTGGCGGCAGGCGGAAACGACCCTCGGTATCAATCTCTACCCCCAGCAAACGGGCGTAAGGGATGGCAGCCAGTACCGGATTCCAGTCACCGGATTCACTCGCCTGCCGGGCCAGCAGAGGTAGATTGCTCATGACTGACCTCCTTTCAGCTGGTCATAGCTCTGTAAAATAATGTCCCGGAATTCGCTAAAGGTGCCCTTCTCCATGGCCGCAAAGTTTCCCACGGCCTGGGCAATGGGGCGGTTTTTGTCCCCCTGATGGGCAATGGCGCGGGTGAAGATCACATAGCGACTCTGGCGATATACCTCTCCCACCGCGTAGATGGGCTTGTGAGGCTCGGCCGGCCCCATATAATCAATGCGCAAATCGATTGTGGGTGTGAGGGACAGTTCCTCCAGCACCGTGCTGGCGGAAAACCCACAGCAGCTGTCCAGCAGTGCGGTAATGGCCCCGCCGTGGACGACCCCGGTCTCTGGATTACCGACAATGTCCTCGTGATAGTCAATTTTCATGGTGACGCTGCCACGCTCAATCCCGGTGACCTTGATTCCCAGAGCGTGGAAGTGATCGCCCTGGTTTGCCTCCATCAGCAGCTCGCACATTTTGCGGACTTCGTCCAGATCTACTGCCATAACACAGATACCACTTGATTACGCACAAAGGACGCAAATTATACCCTTATCGATGCGAATTGCGACGCTTGCCCAGCGGGACTATAACTAGATACAGGTTATGCCATCACCACCACAAGGATGAACCCATGTCAAAATTGCTGCCTCTCGCGACTGTCGCAACCACCGCTTTCCTGCTGATTGCCTGCGAAACCCAAGCTCCCGAAGCCGACCAGGTGGCCCAGATGAGCCAGTGCGAAAAGGTCCGGGCGCTGATTAATGCCCACCCCAACAAATTCGAAAAGCTGCGCACCAATCCCAAGCCCAGCAACAAGATCACGATTTGGGATGCCCGCTATCACCTGGTCGGCAAGAACTGCCAGGTGTGGGGCTGGGGCCAGGGGAAAACCGATTACATGTGCAGTCTCACCGCACCCAACCAGCAAATCGCCATGGACAACTACAACAGGGCCAAATCCGCCACACAGGCATGCCTTGGCAATGACTGGCAGCTGCAAGAAATGCCGCGCAAGCTAGGGGAAGGCGTCAAGGCCGTTTTCAGTCATCCAGGATCGGAGACCGTAGTGGCGGTACACGCCGTGGAGACAAATGGCCTGAGAAACGATGAATGGACCGCTTACTTTTTTGTCGGCGATGCCAGTGACGAGCTGTAAACCTAGCTTTGACATAAACACGTGAAGGTAACGCTGTGAAAACAAAAAAGGCTGCCGAGGCAGCCTTTTTATTCACACGAAAATCCCTGCGGCTTACCAGCCAGTCAGTTCTTTCAGTGCGTCACCGATACCGGCCAAAGAACGAACGGTTTTAACACCAGCGTCTTCCAGAGCGGCGAACTTCTCATCAGCAGTACCTTTACCACCAGAGATAATCGCACCGGCGTGACCCATGCGCTTACCTGGAGGAGCCGTTACACCAGCGATGTAAGAAACAACCGGCTTGGTCACATTAGCCTTGATGTAGGCCGCCGCTTCTTCCTCTGCGGAACCACCGATTTCACCGATCATAACGATGGCCTCGGTTTGTGGATCCTTCTCGAACATTTCCAGAATGTCGATGAAGTTGGAACCAGGAATCGGGTCGCCACCGATGCCCACACAGGTGGACTGGCCAAAACCGTAATCGGTGGTTTGCTTAACCGCTTCATAGGTCAGGGTGCCAGAACGGGAAACGATGCCCACTTTACCTGGCAGGTGGATGTGGCCCGGCATGATACCGATCTTACACTCACCGGGAGTGATCACACCCGGGCAGTTAGGACCAATCAGGCGTACACCCAGCTCATCACACTTCACTTTACATTCCAGCATGTCCATCACCGGAATGTGCTCGGTGATGCAGACGATCAGCTTGATGCCGGCATTGGCCGCTTCCAGGATGGAATCCTTACAGAAAGGTGCAGGTACGTAAATAACAGAGGCTTCGGCGCCAGTGGTCTCAACCGCTTCTTTCACGGTGTTGAACACAGGCAGGCCCAGGTGAGTGGTACCACCTTTGCCTGGCGTTACACCACCAACCATCTTGGTGCCGTATTCAATCGCCTGCTCAGAGTGGAAAGTACCTTGACCGCCAGTAAAACCCTGACAGATTACTTTGGTGTCTTTGTTAATCAGAATACTCATTGTGCTCGTCCCCTATTAACCTTTAGCCGCTTTAACAACTTGCTCTGCAGCATCGGTCAGGCTAGTTGCAGCAATGATGTTCAGACCACTGTCAGCCAGTACTTTGGCACCTACATCGGCGTTGTTACCTTCCAGACGGACAACGACTGGCACCTTAACACCCACCTCTTCTACAGCGCCAATAACGCCTTCTGCGATCAGGTCACAGCGAACAATACCACCGAAGATATTAATCAGTACGGCTTTAACACCCTCATCCCCAAGGATGATTTTAAACGCTTCGATAACGCGCTCTTTGGTTGCACCACCACCTACGTCGAGGAAGTTCGCTGGCTTACCACCGTGCAGATTCACGATATCCATGGTACCCATGGCCAAACCGGCTCCGTTTACCATACAGCCGATGTCACCATCCAGAGCTACGTAGTTCAGGTCCCACTGAGCGGCGTGCGCTTCACGGGCATCATCCTGGGATGGATCGTGCATTTCTTTCAGCTCAGGGTGGCGATAGATGGCGTTGCCATCGATAACCACTTTGGCGTCCAGGCAGTGCAGGTTGCCTTCGTCAGTGATCACCAGTGGGTTGATTTCCAGCAACGCCAGGTCTTTTTCCTGGAACATCTTTGCCAGACCCATGAAGATCTTTACGAACTGCTGGATTTGTGGACCTTCGAGACCCAGTTTAAAAGCCAGCTCACGGCCCTGGTAAGGCTGAGCACCGGTGAGAGGGTCAACCGTCGCCTTGAGAATTTTTTCGGGCGTTTCCTCGGCCACTTTCTCAATTTCAACACCACCTTCGGTGGACGCCATGAACACAATACGGCGACTTGAGCGGTCTACTACAGCACCCAGATACAGCTCATTGGCGATATCAGTGCAGGTCTCTACCAGAATACGACTGACTGGCTGACCTTTTTCATCTGTTTGGTAGGTGACCAGACGGTTACCCAACCACTTCTTGGCAAACTCTTCGATCTCAGCCGTGGAGCTCACCAGCTTAACGCCACCGGCTTTGCCGCGACCACCAGCGTGAACCTGGGCCTTAACCACCCACTTGTCACCACCAATTTCTTTAGCAGCGGCTGCCGCTTCGGCTACGGTTTCAGCCGCAATACCTTGTGATACAGGCAGGCCGTATTCGCGAAACAGCTGCTTGCCCTGATACTCATGCAAGTTCATGTCTACTTTCCATCCACTCGCGCCAATGGCGCTCGATTTATTGTTATGGTCAAAGCGTTTGTGTCTTCCGACTGAACACCCCAACCATCCGGACTGAGACACCGAATTACACAACCACGTCATCAACCCATTTGAAGGTCGACCACATGGTCCGTTGCAACCGTGATATCTCCCCTAGAGTGCGCTATTGATCTTATTTTTTGCGCTTTTTGCGATTCGGCATATGAATGGCGTGACCATTCACTGCCAAGGCAGCTTCCTTCACCGCTTCTGAGAAGGTTGGGTGACCATGAACGGTCATGCCAATATCCTCAGCCGTAGAGCCAAACTCCATGGCAACTGCTACCTGCTGCACTAAGTCAGACGCGCTTGGTCCCACGATGTGGCAGCCCAGAACACGATCAGTTGTCGCATCAGCGATGATTTTCACCATACCGTCCGCCTCATTGGCAGCCACAGCACGGCCTACCGCGACAAATGGGAAGGTTCCCACATTGTACTCTTCACCGTCAGCTTTCACCTGCTCCTCGGTGCGCCCCACTGACGCCACCTCGGGGTGGGTGTAAATAACGTTCGGGATGATATCATAATTCAGCAACGGCTTCTGACCGGCAATGCGTTCCGCCACCATCACCCCTTCTTCGGAGCCTTTGTGTGCCAACATGGGACCGCGAACCACGTCCCCCACCGCCCAGACACCCGGCGCATTGGTCGAACACAGGTCGTTGACGTAAATATAACCCCGTTCGTCGAGGTTGACGCCACTGTCACCGGACAACAGCCCTTCTGTATAAGGACGACGACCGACACAGACAATCAGCTTGTCAAAAGTCTCTTTCTGCTCGTTACCGTCTTTATCGGTGTAGGTGACTTCAACTTCTTTGCCCTTCACCTCGGTACCGGTCACCCGGCAGCTCAAGCGAATATCCAGTCCCTGCTTGGTGTAGATCTTTTTGGCTTCCTTGGCAATCTGCTGATCCATCATCGCCAGGAAATCGTCCATGGCTTCCAGCAGCACCACCTCTGAACCCAGGCGGCTCCAGACACTGCCCAACTCCAAACCAATAACCCCGGCACCAATCACACCCAGACGCTTGGGTACTTCCTGGAACTCCAACGCACCGGTGGAATCGACAATCACGTCGTTATCCACTGGAGCGACGGGAATGCTCACCGGTACAGAGCCCGAAGCCAGGATGACATTGTCAGCTTCCAGTACTTCCACCTTGCCTTCGTTATCGGTGAATTCCACTTTGCGTCCTGCCAGCAGTTTGCCTGTACCGTACAGGGAGGTCACCTTATTGGCCTGAAACAAACCGCCGATGCCACCGGACATTTGTTTCACCACTTTCTCTTTGCGGGCAATCATGGTAGGCACATCAATGGTTACATCACCGGTACCGATACCATGCACCTGATAAGTTTCCTTAGCGTCATGGTATTTGTGCGAGCTGTCCAACAACGCTTTAGAGGGAATGCACCCAACATTCAGACAAGTACCACCATTGATACCTTTGCCATTACTGTCTTTCCACTTTTCGATACAGGCGGTTTTCAGTCCCAGCTGTGCAGCGCGAATGGCCGCCACATATCCCGCTGGGCCTGAGCCAATCACGATCACATCATACTTATCTGACATAAAAAGAATCCTACTTGCGTTTATCTGTGTTAGTGCGGCCAAGATAAAGAGTACCCAGCCGCCTGTTACATCACCATGACACTTAGGTCAGCTTACAGCTCTGTACCGTTTACAGCTCTAACAGAATACGAGCCGGATCTTCGATCATATCCTTGATCGCGACCAGGAACTGAACAGCGTCCTTACCGTCAATCAAGCGGTGATCGTAGGACAAAGCCAGATACATCATTGGCAGAATTTTGACCTCACCGTTGACCGCCATGGGGCGCTCTTTGATCGAGTGCATACCCAGAATCGCAGTTTGTGGCGGGTTAATGATGGGCGTCGACATCAATGAACCGAACACTCCACCGTTGGTGATGGAGAAAGTACCACCGGTCATTTCTTCCATGGTCAGCTTGCCCGACTGGGCGCGCATTCCAAAGTCACGGATGGTATTTTCTACAGTGGCCAGACTCATGTGCTCAGCATCACGCAGCACGGGTACTACCAGGCCTTTGTCGGTGGATACCGCCACACTGATGTCCTGGTAACCATGGTAAACAATATCGTCACCATCAATCGAAGCATTCACCGCCGGGAAACGACGCAGCGCTTCTACCGCCGCCTTGACAAAGAATCCCATAAAGCCCAGACGGGTGCCGTTGTGGGACTTTTCAAACTGGTCTTTGTACTTTTTGCGCAGCTCCATAACCGGCGCCATGTTGACCTCGTTAAAGGTGGTCAGCATGGCAGTGCCCTGAGAGGTTTCCATCAGTCGCTCGGCAATACGCTTACGCATGCGGGTCATGGGCACACGCTTTTCGATGCGCTCGCCAGTCAGAACCACTGGCTGAGCGGCAGCAGGAGCTGGGGCTGAAGATGCGGCTGGCGCAGGCGCCGCCGGGGCCTTAGCCACGTCTTCTTTGGTGATGCGACCATCTTTGCCGGTTCCTTTGAGGGATGCCAGATCCACACCTTTTTCTTCCGCCAGTTTACGGGCAGAGGGACTGGCAATGCCCGCCGCAGAACCGCTTTCTTCCGCTGCAGCTGGAGCAGCCTGCTCAGCGGCTGGAGCCGCAGCGGCGGACACATCACCCGGCGCAAACTGGGCAATTACTTCATTGCTAAGAATGGTTTCACCCTCACCTTTCAGGATTTCAGCGATGGTACCATCCGCCGGGGCAACAACTTCCAGTACGACTTTGTCAGTCTCAATATCCACAATCAGCTCGTCACGAGCGACAGCCTCACCAGGCTGTTTGTGCCAGGTAGCTACAGTGCCATCCTGTACGGATTCGGGAAAGGTAGGGGCTTTAATTTCAATAGTCATTCTTGTGTTCCTTAGCGTCTCGCTAATCGTATCGTCTGTAACAATTTGTCTTGTCTAACACCGGACCTGCTCGGGCCCGGCTACCCTTGAGGAGCAAATGCTCTTAGCCAACCGTCAGCGCTTCCATGATAAAGCGATTTTGCTCTTCCATATGCACTGACATATAACCCGCTGCCGGTGCTGCTGAAGCACTGCGACCCACATAACTGAGGTACAGTTGCGGATTCAGGTCTTGCAACACGCGACGCATATGATGCTGGCTGCTGTACCAGGCGCCCTGATTCATGGGCTCTTCCTGACACCACACCACTTCGGTCAAGTTGGTGAACGGTTTCAGAGCTTTCTTCAGTTCCACTTCCGGGAACGGGTACAGTTGTTCAAGACGAATCAGCGCCACATCATCCTGGCCGCCCTCCATGCGGGCTTCCAGCAGGTGGTAGTAGACTTTGCCACTGCACAAGACCGCGCGCTTGATCTTTTCAGGCGCCAACTCCTGCTCACCAATCACGTTCTGGAAAGCTCCGGTAGCCAGCTCTTCCAGGGAAGAGGTAGCCAGCTTGTGACGCAGAATCCATTTAGGGCTCATGACCACCAGAGGACGGCGCATGGGACGAATGGCCTGGCGACGCAGCATGTGGAATACCTGGGCTGGTGTCGTCGGGATACACACCTGGATATTGTGCTCGGCGCACAACTGCATAAAGCGCTCCAGGCGAGCGGACGAGTGCTCAGGCCCCTGCCCTTCGTAGCCGTGAGGCAACAGCATGGTCAAACCGCACAGACGTCCCCACTTGTGCTCACCGCTGGTAATGAACTGATCAATCACCACCTGCGCACCATTGGCGAAGTCACCAAACTGGGCTTCCCAGATAATCAGGGCGTTGGGAGTCGTGGTGGCATAACCGTATTCAAACGCCAGTACCGCCTCTTCCGACAGGAAAGAGTCGTAGATGTCAAAATCCGGTTGGTCATCACTCAAATGCTGTAAAGGGTTGTAACTGGTGCCATCTTTCTGGCTGTGGATCACCGCATGACGATGCGAAAACGTGCCGCGACCCACATCCTGTCCGGTCAAACGCACCATCAGCCCCTGATCGAGGATGGTGGCGTAAGCCAGCATTTCGGCCATACCCCAGTTGATGGGCATGGCACCACTGGCCATCTTGCGACGGTCATCATAAATTTTGGAAACCTGGCGATTCACTTGAACCCCATCGGGGATATCGCAAACCTTCTGCGCCAGCTCTTGCAGACGCTTCATTTCGAAACCCGTATCGGCCGGCGTTTTCCAGTCGTGGCCGATATAGGGCGTCCAGTCAACGAACAGCGACTCGTCGGGTTCACTCACCAGGCCGCGGGCCACATGTTCACCACGGTCCAGTGCAGCCCGATAGTCATTCACCATCAGGTCCGCTTCAGCCTGCGTCACAACACCTTCGCTCACCATTTTCTCGGCCATTAATGTCCGAGTGGTTTTTTGCTTGCGGATGGTCTGGTACATCAACGGCTGGGTGGCGGATGGATCATCGGTTTCGTTGTGGCCGCGACGACGGTAACACACCAAGTCGATAACCACGTCTTTCTTGAACTCGTAGCGATAGTCCATGGCCAACAAGGTGACAAACATCACCGCTTCCGGGTCATCGGCGTTGACGTGGAAAATCGGAGCCTCAATAACCTTGGCCACATCGGTACAGTACTCGGTGGAACGGGCATCTTCACGACGGCTGGTGGTAAAGCCCACCTGGTTATTGATGACAATATGAATGGTACCACCAGTGCCATAGGCACGAGTCTGGGACATCTGGAAGGTTTCCATCACCACACCCTGGCCGGCAAAGGCCGCGTCGCCATGCACAGAGATAGGCACAACCTTGTTACCCAGGGGGTCCTGGCGACGGTCCTGACGAGCCCGTACGGAGCCCTCCACCACCGGCGATACGATTTCCAGGTGCGAAGGGTTGAACGACATGGCCAGGTGCACTTCGCCACCGGGAGTCATGACATTGGAGGAGAAACCCTGGTGGTATTTCACATCTCCGGAGCTGTCGAGCAGGCGCTTACCTTCGAACTCGTCAAACAGATCGGCTGGATTCTTACCCAAAGTATTGACCAGGGTATTCAGGCGTCCACGGTGAGCCATACCCAGGACGATTTCCTTGGCGCCGTGCTCACCCGCTCGACGAATCAAACCGTCCAGCAAAGGAATAAAACTTTCACCACCCTCCAGACCAAAACGTTTAGTCCCTGGGTATTTACTGTCCAGGTGACGCTCCAGACCCTCAGCGGCCGTCAAACGGTCGAGGATGTGTTTACGGAAATCCGTTTCAAACGCCGGGTTGGAACGAACACTTTCCAAGCGCTGTTGCAGCCACTGCTTCTCTGCCAGGTTGGTGATGTGCATGATCTCGGGACCGACGGAACCACAGTAAGTCTTTTCCAAATCGGCGATAATTTCACGCAGCGGCGCTTCTTCTTTTCCAAAGAAAGTGTTGCCGGTTTGAAATACCGTATCGAGATCCGCAGGGGTCAAGCCGTGAAACCCCAGTTCCAGATCGGGCACGTTTTCACGCTGCATGATTCCAAGGGGATCGAGTTTGGCTTTCTGGTGACCGCGAAAGCGGTAGGAGCTGATCAGCTGGACAACTTTAATCTGCTTGCTTTCGTGCTCAACGTTAACTCCGCCAGAGCCGGGAGCCGGCAGTGGGCGTGCACGGTTTTTACCAAGTAATTCAAAGTGTTCGCGTACAACGGAGTGAGGAACGTCCTGGGAAACGACGCCTTCGATACGGGGTAGCTGATCGAAGTAATTACGCCATTCTTCTGGGACGGCATTGGGATCGTGTAAATAGGTATCGTAGAGATCTTCAACATAGGCCGCATTCCCACCGGAAAGATAGGAAGTGCTCCACAGTTTCTCCATGATGCTTTCTTGCATGTGTGCCCACCTTTAAACAGGGCAGAGCTTCCCGCGCAAGCAACAGCAATGTACCAACCTATCTGACACGGCTTCACTTCTGCAGTCATGTCGACGAGACCAACGATTCGACATAGACACTGCAAAAGACAGCACCCGTATTTAGGACCACTAAATACCGATAGTGCGTGAACCCCGTGAGAAACAAGCAGCCATTGCTTATCTACCTCACACAGTTAGCCGGGGACCTAATTTTATCAGGCAACCCACTTACCCTAGCTATTTCTAGCATTAGCTAACAGTTAAAACGCTATCTTGTGAATAGCGTTTCGCCTTTTCGGACTGCCCTTTCAGCAGATACACTGAGGGCCATGTCCATTAATTCAATCTTGTTAAGCCATCCACCAAAGGTGGATGGCTTGGGTCTCTGCACTAAATACAAACGCTCTGTAAGATGCCACCTCTTACGGGCGGCTATCGCAATTAAGTAGCGCTGCGAATCAACATGTTGCGAATATGGCCAATGGCTCGAGTTGGGTTCAGGCCCTTTGGACATACCGACACACAGTTCTGGATACCATGACAACGGAATACGCTGAACGGATCATCCAGTTTGGCCAGACGAGCTTCAGTAGCGGTATCACGACTATCGGCCAGGAAGCGGTAAGCTTGAAGCAAGCCTGCTGGACCGATGAACTTGTCAGGATTCCACCAGAAAGACGGACAGCTGGTTGAACAGCAAGCACACAGAATACACTCGTACAAACCGTCCAGTTTGGCGCGGTCTTCCGGAGACTGCAGGCGCTCAATGGCAGGGGCCGGAGTGTCGTTTTGCAGGTATGGCTCAATTTTCTTGTACTGGGCGTAGAACTGGCTCATGTCGATCACCAGATCACGAATCACCGGCAGACCTGGCAGTGGACGCAGGACCAGGGTGTTGTTCTTAACGCACTCGGAAAGAGGCTTAATACACGCCAGACCGTTCTTGCCACTGATGTTCATACCGTCAGAACCACACACGCCTTCACGGCATGAACGACGGAAAGCCAGACTGGGATCCTGAGCCTTCAACAGCTCCAGGACGTCCAGTACCATCAAGTCTTTACCCTGAGTATCCACTTCATACTTCTGCATGTAAGGTGCGGAATCGGTTTCAGGGTTGTAACGATAAACTTCTACTTTCAACATAATCTGCATCCCCCGATTAGTAGGTACGAACCTTAGGTTCGAACGCTTCCATGGTTTTTGGCGCAAAGTTCACATCACGCTTACCAACACGCTTCTCTCCAGGGAAGTACATGGAGTGGCACAGCCAGTTTTCGTCATCGCGATCCTGATAGTCTTCACGAGCGTGAGCACCACGGGATTCTTTCCGCTCTTCCGCAGCGATGGCAGTAGCTTCAGCCACTTCCAGCAGGTTTTGCAGCTCCAGGGCTTCAATACGAGCGGTGTTGAACGCATTGGACTTGTCAACCAGCTTAACGTTATCGATACGCTCGCGCAGTTCCGCCAGCTTGGCGATGCCCTGTTGCATGTATTCGCCCTTGCGGAATACGCCAAAGAAATTCTGCATGGTGTTTTGCAGCTCTTTACGCAGCTCAGCAGCACCCTCACCATTGTTGGTGTTGTTGACAGCGTTCAAGCGAGACATGGCCGCTTCCAGGTCTGAGTCAGTCGCTTCGCGATGCTCGATACCCTCACGCAGGGATTTCTCGATATACAAGCCAGAGGCACGACCAAATACCACCAGGTCCAGCAGCGAGTTACCGCCCAGGCGGTTGGCGCCGTGAACAGACACACAGGCCACCTCACCACAGGCGTAGAAGCCTTCGATGACCTTGTCATTGCCGTCGGCGTCCTGAGTCAGGGCCTGGCCATGAATATTGGTGGGAATACCGCCCATCATGTAGTGACAGGTCGGCACGACTGGAATCGGCTCTTTAACCGGATCGGCGTGAGCAAAGGTACGCGACAGTTCCAGAATACCGGGCAGCTTGGCGTTCAGGGTCTCTTCACCCAGGTGATCCAGCTTCAGGAACACATGGTCAGCTTCAGGACCACAACCACGGCCTTCGAGGATTTCCAAAACCATGGAACGGGCCACAACGTCACGACCGGCCAGGTCTTTGGCGTTAGGCGCGTAACGCTCCATAAAGCGCTCACCGTCCTTGTTCACCAGGTAGCCACCCTCGCCCCGGCAACCTTCAGTCACCAGTACACCGGCACCGGCAATACCGGTTGGGTGGAACTGCCACATCTCGATATCTTGCACCGGGAAGCCGGCACGCAGAGCCATACCAACACCGTCACCGGTATTGATGTGAGCATTGGTGGTGGAGGCGTAAATACGACCGGCACCACCTGTGGCGAATACGGTAGCCTTGGATTTGACGTAGACCACTTCACCGTCTTCGATGTTCATGGCAATGACACCAGTCACAACGCCGTCCTGGTTTTTCACCAGATCGATGGCGAACCACTCGTTCAGGAACACGGTGTCGTTTTTGACGTTGCCCTGATACAGGGTGTGCAACAACGCATGACCGGTACGGTCTGCAGCCGCACAAGTACGTGCCGCCTGGCCGCCGCGGCCAAAGTCTTTGGACTGACCACCGAAAGGACGCTGGTAAATACGGCCATTTTCCTTACGGGAGAAAGGCAGACCCATATGATCCAGTTCGAATACCGCTTCAGGACCTACAGAACACATGTACTCAATGGCGTCCTGGTCACCGATATAGTCGGAACCTTTGACGGTGTCGTACATGTGCCAGCGCCAATCGTCGTTGGGGTCTTCAGAAGCAATGGCACAGGTGATACCACCCTGCGCGGACACCGTGTGTGAACGGGTCGGGAATACTTTAGTAATTACAGCGGTTTTGTAACCGGACTGGGCCAGCTGCAGCGCCGCGCGCATGCCAGCACCACCACCGCCAATCACAATACCGTCAAATGAAATCGTACGCATGTTAGCCATTGCTTAAAACCCCCACAGAATTTCGATACCCCAAACGGTGTAAGTCACGGTGACCACACCCAGCACTATTTGTGCAAAAACCCGCAGAACAGTACCCGTGGTACCCATCAGGCGGGTGGTCAGGTAATCAGTCAGCACCGCCCACAAACCAATCCAGGCGTGTGCAGCAAGGGACAGCAAGGTAATCAGGCTGAAAACACGCATCCAAAGGTGACTGTAGAGCTCTTTCCACTGCTCGTAGCCCACCTCGGGCGTCAGGAGAATAAAACCAACCAAAAAGATGGTATAAGCGGCCATAACCACGGCGCTAATACGCTGAACCATCCAATCATACAGGCCACTGCGGCCAAAACTGGTTACTGCAGTTACCATACCCACACCCCCGCTAAAACAATCAGTACAACGGCAACAACCAGAGCGATTTTGGCGCCTGTTTGACCGCCTTGAAGAGTTTCACCAATACCGGCATCCATAATCAGGTGGCGGATACCCGCAACCAGGTGGTATGCCAGGGCAGCCAGCGTTCCCCAAATAAAGAATTGGTAAACCGGCTTCTGCAAACCCTCTTTTAATGCCGCAAAGCTTTCTGCTGATTCCAGGCTGGCATCCAGCATACAGAGCAGAATGGCAACACCGGCAAACAGGATGACACCTGAAACGCGGTGCAAAATCGACACATAAGCAGTTATCGGGAGTTTAATTGTGGCAATGTCAAGATTGACAGGTCTGTTCTTGTTCACGGTTGAGTCACACCTTTTATCAGCCCTTGAACAGGCATTTATTGACTACAGCTAGTTGATGGACTAGATGACTACATCTATATCTAAGACGACAGCGGATAGTTGTTGACGGCTAGAACAGCAAAAGGCTGCAAACATCCCCCAAGCATAGGCAGCCAGCACTACTAGTGCCAACTACCCCTGCAAGACGCGCAAAATTATAGAGATACGCTTGTAAAAAAACAACAAAAACACGCCTTTTCAGTCACTTACTCTGAGGATTTTTGCGCCTCGTTCGTCCCCCGGCGGCGCAAAAGTCATCACACTGAACAACATTCGGGCGCCTGCACCAGATTGCACCACTCCGCCTCGCCCCGCACCAGAAAGGCACAGCTGCAACATAAACCCTAAGGAACTGCGACATTTACGCTCTCTTTGAGGTAAACTCCCGTTTTGTAGGCTTTTTTCAATTGACAATGATTTTGGGCGCCTTATAGTGTGGCCCGCCTCACATTCCGTTTTTGCTGACTCAGGCAGAGCAAGCGATGCGGAACTGTATATAAATTTTTCACTACAGGAGTCCGTAATGACTGATAAGAAAGCACAACTTTCGGTCGACGGTTTGGATGAATCCATCGAATTGCCGATTTATTCCGGTAGCACTGGCCCCGACGTTATTGATGTAACCAGCCTGACCGGTAACGGCTATTTCACTTACGATCCGGGTTTCATGTCAACCGCCGCATGCGAGTCCAAACTGACTTACATTGATGGTGGCAAGGGCGTTCTGCTGCACGGCGGCTACCCAATCGAACAGCTGGCTAAGCACTCGGACTACCTGGAGACCTGCTATCTGCTGCTGAATGGCGAATTGCCGAATGCCCAGCAGAAAAAAGAGTTTGTGAACATCATCACCAACCACACCATGGTGCATGAGAACATCGCTCGCTTTTTCCGCGGCTTCCGTAGCGATGCTCACCCCATGGCCATAATGTGCGGCGTTGTTGGTGCCCTGTCAGCGTTCTACCACGACTCTACGGACATCACGAATCCCGAGCACCGTAAGATTTCCGCTCATCGCCTGATCGCAAAGATGCCCACCCTGGCAGCCATGTGCTACAAGCACCATGTCGGCCAGCCATTCATGTACCCGAACAACAAGCTCTCCTACTCTGAGAACTTCCTGCACATGATGTTCGGCACTCCTTGTGACGACCCTGAAGTGAACCCTGTTCTGGCCAAAGCCATGGACAAGATCTTCCTGCTGCACGCCGACCACGAACAAAACGCGTCAACGTCTACCGTGCGTCTGGCTGGCTCTTCCGGCGCCAACCCCTTTGCCTGTATCGCTGCCGGTATTGCGACACTGTGGGGTCCCGCTCACGGCGGTGCCAATGAGGCGGTTCTGAACATGCTGCAGGAAATCGGCAGTGTTGAGAACATCGACAAGTTTGTCGCCAAAGCCAAGGACAAGAACGACCCGTTCCGCCTGATGGGCTTCGGTCACCGCGTCTACAAGAACTTCGACCCTCGCGCCAAGGTTATGAAAGAGACCTGCGACGAAGTTCTGAAAGAGCTGGGCATCAAAGACCCCATGCTGGACATCGCCATGCGCCTGGAGCAAATCGCCCTGGAAGACGAGTACTTCATCGAGAAGAAACTCTACCCCAACGTCGACTTCTACTCCGGCATCATCATGAAAGCGATTGGCATTCCTACCGACATGTTCACCGTGATCTTTGCGACCGGTCGTACCGTTGGCTGGATCGCCCACTGGCACGAAATGATCTCCAGTCCATACAAGATTGGTCGTCCTCGCCAGCTGTACACCGGCTACACGCCACGCGATTACGTACCTATGGATCAGCGCAAGTAATTACCGCTATTCTGGTATCGCAAAAAAGGCCGCTGAGAAGCGGCCTTTTTTATGCCTAAACTTAAAGCGCAAGCTCTTGCAGCAAACGCTCATTGACCTCCCGCCACTGGGGCAAACTCTGCTGACTGTCAGCCTTGAGCTTTTTGCCACGCGATCGCGCCAGCCACAAGCCCTCCGCGTTAAAACTGTATATGGGCAACAAATCGGTACGCTGGGACGCCGGCAAGATATTTTTATTGATGTTGTCGAGAATCAGAGGCTCGGCCTCAGGATAGGGGTAATACGCCAGCACCATATGCGCCTGATTAAGGCTCAGCGCCTTGACGTAGGTAATGCGAATTTTATCCCCGTCGACCCCGGTTTCGCTGAGGGTGAAAAACTTGCCAATGGAAAAGTCTTCACAATCGCCGCCATTGGTGGCCAGCATTTCAATCGGCGTCGCCCAGTAGTCCTCCTGTCCCCAGTGCTGCAGATCGCTCACCCACTCCAGCTGGTTAAAGAAGTCGTTCGCGCGCCTGGCCTTATCCAGGTCTGACCAGTCACTGCGCGCATGCCCCTCCAACAGCAACTGATGCCAGGCCTCTACTCGCTGTCGTGCCTGATGGTCATACTGCAACTCAATCTGTTCAAACAGCTGCTGGCTCATCTCCATCAATTGGGCAGAGGCATAGGCAGTACAAATACCAACCGCCAGGCCAGCCAATGCCGCCCCTATCGATGACGTTTTGATACCCACTTGCTTGCCTACCCCTGATGACGACAGCGCGATGGTCGATTATAGCCCCAGATAACGGCCAAACTCGACCCCGATCAGGTCCCCTTATCGCTACCAGCTCGATTTCAGTATACAATTCCGCCTAGCAGAACTAGAGACACATTTCATGAGCGTCACCCCCATTGATAGCCCCCAGAAGGGGGTTTTGTTTGCCCTCGCCACTGCGGTCGTTGGCAGCACTGCGGGCGCCGCCGGCAAGCTGATGTCGGCCGATCTCTCCAGTACCATGATTGTCTTTATCCAGTACAGCATTTGCCTGGCAGTGATGCTGCCGAGAATGATGCAGCTGGGCTTAAGCTCCATAGCCAGCCCCCACTGGAAAACCCATCTGATTCGCGGCGCGGGCGGCTGGATCAGTTTCTATTGTTTTTACACTGCCCTGGGCAGCATCCCCCTGGTCGATGCCACGTTGTTACGCAACACTGCCCCCCTGTTTGTACCGCTGGTGGTCTGGCTGTGGGCGGGAGCCGTCGTGCCCCGCAATCGCTGGCTACCCCTGATTACCGGCTTTATAGGAATCGCCATCATTTTGCGCCCCAAACCCGGCGCCAACGGATTTGATATCGCCTACCTGATTGGCCTGGCGTCCGGTCTGCTGCTGGCTGTTTCCATGGTCGGCACACGCCTGTTATCTCGCCATGAGAGCAGTGGCAAAATCATGTTCTACTATTTTGGCCTGTCGTTTTTATTGAGCCTGCCGTTTGCCTTGCTGAACTGGCAGCCCATCCCCCTGCAAGCCTGGCCTTATCTGATCTATATCGGCCTGTCGATATTTATCGCCATGTGGCTCTACACCAAGGCCTACAGTTACGCCAAGCCCAGCCTGGTTTCCCCCATCAGCTATTTTTCGGTGGTCTGCTCCGGACTCATTGGCTGGGTCGTCTGGAATCACGTTCCCTCAACCCTGTCATTTTTCGGCATCGCCGTGGTAGTTCTGGCCGGCGTATTCACTGTCTACCTTGGCAGCAAGGACGCTCCAGCAACGGCTGAAGCCCAATCCACCGGCCAGCAGCCATCACTTGCCATTGACCCCGCCAAAAAGAGAAGCAGTCTATGACCGTCAATATGCCTTTGGAACCACCGTTCAACAAATTTCTCGGATTTCAGGTCACCGAGTGGTCCGAGGGACACGCCCGTGTCACGGTTGATCTCAAACCCGAATTCACCAATTCTCACGGCATTCCACACGGAGGCTTTTTATGCACTCTGCTGGACGTCGCCAGCTCTCTGCCAGGCATCTACTGCCCCCACCCAGATCGGGTAAGACGCGCATTGACCTTATCCCTAAACACCAGTTTTGTCGGTGTGGCACAAACATCCCAACTCTATGCCATCGGCCGAATCACCAGCGCCGGCTATAAAATATTCCATTCCGCCGCTGACGTTTACGACTCCAACCACACCCTGTTGGCCACGGCGCAAGCGGTATTGAAATACCGCTCCGGCTCTGAAAAGCCAGATGGCATCCCGTTGGAAGAATGGCGCAGCCTGGCAGTTTCCCAGTGAGTTTGAACCAGCAGACACTCAATCAGTTACTGACGGAGATCAATTAACGTGTTGGATATACCTGGATTACCGCGCGATAAAGGCGACGAAACGGATCGCAAATTCATTGAGGCGTTAGCGCGGGGCCTCGGCGTTCTGCGTGCGTTTCAACCTGGCGATGGTTTTCTCGGCAATCAGGAAATTGCCGAGCGCACAGGCCTGCCCAAATCCAGCGTATCGCGACTGACCTATACACTGACCCAATTGGGCTACCTGACTTACTCCGAGCGGATGGAAAAATACCAATTGGGCAGCGGCGTGCTGGCTCTGGGTTATGCTTTTGTATCCAACCTTGCCATCCGCCAGATCGCCAAGCCGCTGATGCAGGAACTGGCCAACAACACCGGCACCTCAGTCGGCTTGTCGGACCGTGATCGCCTCAAAATGATCTATGTGGAATATTGTTCACCAACCAATGTCATGACCTTTCGCCACGAAGTGGGTGATCGCGTGCCCCTGCCCACCGGCTCCGCGGGACGCGCGTATCTGGTGGCCCTGCCGGAAGAAGAACGGGAGTTTTTCTTTCAACATATCGAGAAGAAAGATCCAGACCGCTGGCCAGAGATCAAAGCGGGCATTGAGGAAAATATCCGCAATTTTCAAGAGCGTGGCTTCTGCTACTCCTATGGTGACTGGGACCCGGATGTTAACGGCATCTCAGTGCCACTGACCCTGGGTAAGAACAGCATCTTTTGCTTCAACGCAGGCGGTCCTGCCTACCGACTGTCGGTGGATTACCTGGAAAATGAGGTCGCACCGCTGCTGAAGAATATGGTGCGCAATGTCGAGGCGACTCTGGTACGCTACTGACTTTTCAGAATCGCTTGCCCCATGCCTGTGTTTGACTCTAGCGCTCAAATTGCCGATATCAGTCTGTGGATGTCGGATCTGCAAAACAGCTCCAGGACTATCGAACGCCCCTCCCTCACAGAAACCCAGGATGTCGATATCGCCATCATCGGAGCCGGATATACCGGACTCTGGACCGCCTACTACCTGAAACAACAAGCACCCACGCTGAACATTGCGCTGGTGGAAGCCAAAACTGTCGGTTTTGGTGCCTCGGGCCGCAACGGTGGCTGGCTGATGGGTGCCATTGAAGGCGAATCAGCGCTGCTGAAACCGTTACCGACAGACGACAAACGCAGGGCACAGCAACTCATTTACGGCATCGTGGATGAAGCCCGGCAGGTCATTGAGCGGGAGCAAATTGACTGTGACTTTCATCGTGGCGGCTGGCTCAATATTGCCGCTCGCTACCCGGAACAAGCACAACGGGTGCAGGCCTACCTGCGCGAGCAATACGCTGAAGGCCACACAGAAGAGGACTATTGCTGGCTCGAAGCGGATGCCATGCGACAGCGACTGAACGCTCAACACACTTATGGCGGCCTGCACTTTGCCCACACCGCCCGCGTGCAGCCTGCCAAACTGGTGCTCGGGCTGGCGGCAGCGATTGAACGACTGGGCGTGACGATTTATGAACACTCCCCCGTCACGCAGCTGAGCAACAAAAACGGCGCTCACACACTAACCACGCCCAATGGCCAGCTGCAAGCCGATGCGGTGTTGTCGTGCGTGGAGGGTTTTAGTTTTCACCTGACCCAGCAGCGTCGTTATATCCTGCCAGTGCAGAGCCTGATTGTGGCCACTGAACCACTGAGCGATGACCTCTGGCAGGACATAGGTCTGCGCGATATGGAAACCTTCAGTGATGCCAGCCGCCTGGTCACATACGGTCAACGCAGTGCTGACAACCGCCTGATTTTTGGCTCCCGCGGCGCCTATCAATTTGGCGGTAAACCCAAGAGCCAGTTTGACGACTGCCGTCCGGTGTTTGCCTCAATCACCAAGGTGCTCGGTGAATTGCTGCCACAATTGGCAACCACCCGCATCAGTCACTGCTGGGGCGGCACCCTGGGGATACCGCGCCGAGGCTGCCCTCACGCGGTTTTCGACTCCACCGCAGGCATTGGCACCGCCGGTGGCTATGTAGGTGAAGGTGTTGGCGCTTCCAATTTGATGGGACGCACCCTGGCGGACCTGGTGCTGGGCAACGACTCGGAACTGACACGCATGCCCTGGTCGCACCGCAGCAGCCTGGAAACCAGCCTGCGTCGCTGGGAACCAGAGCCGCTGCGCTGGCTCGGCTATCAAGGTGTCCTTGCCAGCTTATCGCTGGAAGATGCAGTACTGAACAATCCCCGCAGTCCAGCGTGGCAACGGCGCTGGGTTTCCCGCCTGGCCAGCGCCGCCAAGTCGATTCTCTAGTCTCTTCAAGACCATCAGGCCCTAGCGCAACAATTCCGATACGTTGAAGGCCATTTCCAGTACCTGATCCGCGTTCAATCGCGGATCACACTGGGTCTCATAGCGTCTGGCCAGATCGTTTTCGGACACCCGGTAAGAGCCGCCCACACATTCCGTGACGCGCTGGCCGGTCATCTCCAAATGAATCCCGCCCGGGTGCGCACCTTCGGCTCTCAGCACGGCGAAGAATTGCTGAATCTCAGTCAGAATACGATCAAAGGAGCGAGTTTTATAGCCATTGCCAGCTTTCACGGTATTGCCGTGCATGGGGTCACTGGACCACACCACCGAGCGCCCCTCCGAAGTCACAGTTCTTGCCAGAGACGGCAGCTTGTCCGCCAGAGTGTCCGCGCCCATACGGGTAATGAGTGTCAGTCGGCCGGGATCGTTGTTCGGGTTGAGTGCGTCAATCAACTGCAACAATTCATCGGCGGAAATGTTCGGCCCTACTTTGACCCCGATCGGGTTGTGAATGCCACGCATGTATTCCACATGGGCAGCGTCCAGCTGGCGGGTCCGCTCTCCAATCCACAGCATATGGGCCGCGCAGTTGTACCAATTGCCCGTCAGGCTGTCTCGGCGTGTCAGCGCCTCTTCAAAATTCAGCAACAGGGCCTCGTGCGAGGTGTATAAATCCGTTTCCCGCAATACAGGAGTATTGTCACTGTTGAGTCCCAACACCTCCATAAAGGACAACGCATCGCGGATTTCATGGGCCAGCTGCTGGTACTGTTCACAGCGATCATTGCCGGACACAAATCCCAGGTTCCAGCCGTGCACCTGATGCAGGTCCGCCAGGCCTCCATGGGCAAACGCACGCAACAGGTTTAACGTGGCCGTGGACTGGTGATAAGCCCGCAACATACGCTGCGGATCGACGTGCCGGTCTTGCGGGGTGAAGCCGGAGCCATTGACAATATCGCCGCGAAAACTGGGTAATTCGACACCATCGCGCACTTCCACATCCGCCGAACGGGGCTTGGCAAACTGCCCGGCAATACGCCCCACCTTAACCACTGGCTTGCGCCCGGCATAAGTCAGCACAATGGCCATCTGCAAAATCACTTTAAAAGTGTCGCGAATATTATTGGCAGAAAAGTCTACAAAGCTTTCTGCGCAATCCCCGCCCTGCAGCAGAAACGCCTTGCCTTCTGCGACCTGGGCCAATTGGCGACGCAACTGACGCGCCTCCTCGGCGAACACCAGGGGCGGCAAGCCAGCCAACTCAGTTTCAACATCGGCCAGTGCCAAAGCGTCATCATAAACTGGCTGCTGATGGGCGACTCGCCCTCTCCAGCTGGAAGGACTCCAGTCGCTGGTGGAATTGTGAGCGGAACTGCTATCTGCGGGACTGCTGGCCAATGAATTCTCATCGGCTGGGCCGCGGCAAAGGTTTGCGGTGGTCATACTTCTTCTCCACTGAAATACTGGAGCCAGTATAACCCAGCCGGCAACCTGGCCGCAGCGCCTGACGGGGTTATTTCAACCTATCCGATGATTCTGTTAACCAGGATAATATTTCTGCCATATTGTCGTTGGTCGGATAGCTGCCAGTGGTCCAACCCAGTCGCACAATCACCGCCTCCATTGACGGCACCATCATCATCACCTGCTTGCGATTGCCCAGTGCCGCATAGCTGTCGGCCGGCAGTTTCGGCCAGCGCCTTTCAACGTCCCCGCGATTGAGCCAGAACTGATAACCATAGCTTTTCTTATTCTCCGATTGATTGGGTTGCAGGGCCCGATTCACCCACGTTTGATCCACCAACCGGTAGCCATTCAACTCACCACCATTCAACATCAACTGCCCCACCCTGGCCCAGTCGCGCGCACTGGCATAGAGGTAAGAACTGCCCACCGGAATGCCACTGGGATCGGTCTCCATGACAAAGTCCTGTAACCCGAGCGGAACGATCAGCTGCTGCCGCAAGAATTCGTGATGCCGTTGCGGCGCATTGCCAGTCAACTCATACAGTTTGCGTGACAACAGATTGGTGGTGCCGGAAGAGTACTCAAACAGTTCGCCCGGCGGGTGCACCAGTGCCGCCATCAGCGGCAGGTCGGAAGCCCGTGAACTGTTAAACAACATGTCAGTTGCTCCCGCGCCGGGTTCATAGTCCTCGGGAAAGTTCAAGCCGCTGCTCATGTGCAACAGGTCCTGCCAGTGGATCTGACGCCGCGCATCGTTAGCCCATTGATCAAATACCGGCAGCTGTTCAGGATCCAGCAGACCCAGCATTTCCAGCCGCCCCGTCAGCAGCGCCGTCACACTTTTGGCCATAGACCAACCCAGCAGGCGGGAGTATGGATCAAAACCAGGAGCATAACTTTCCGCCACCAATTTGCCCTGGTAAATAACGACCAGCGCCCGGGTCTGCAAACCCTCGCTGTTGTCCGAGCGCCGCAGCTGATCCAGTTTTTGCTGCAGTTCAGGGTCGATATCACCGGCCGAGTCGCCCTGTGGCCAGTCGGCCCCACGTATTGGGTGATATTCAGGGGTGAGCTGTTCGGATGCCAGCTGGTTCGCCAGTTGATCAAGCGGGGCTGTCTCACCAATTTCCAGTGCGCAGCCCAAGCCAGGGCGGTAGCGAGCACGCCGGTTCTCCAGGCCCAGGAAGTCAGCCTCCACCAGTTGCGCCCGGTCATCAAAGTGGATGTCCAGCCACCCAAGAATTGCGGAATAAGACTGCAGGTCTTTAATGGCCTGCGGCTTGGTTAAACCCGAGACATAGTGACCCGAGCAGGACAGTTTTGCCCCCATGCCCGCCAACATGGCCGGAGCTTTCAACACATAAGCGGGAGAAATCCCCGCCCAGCCTGCAACCATCAGCAACAGACCTGTCACTGCTGCCAGCCCAATGACAATCTTTTTCACACTCTCTCCTTAACGCGCCAGCTTTGGCTGCTTGCCTTTGACCAGTTATTTTTGACCACGGTTTTTGAGTAAGAACCTTTAAACAAAAATCTTTGGCCAGTTATTACCTTTTAAACCAACTTTTAAATGGTACTATTGTACCATCTTTGCTTTTTACCACACATCGTGCTCCACTGAGGCCTGCAAACCAGAAACTATGACTTCGCTGCCTTTCTCCCTCAGAGCCAAACGGTTATGACACTGACCTCCTCCCTGTTTGCCGGGCTGTTTTTGCTGCTGCCAATGGTGTTCATGTGGATGACGGGCCGCTATGGTTGGGCCAATAAACTGGGCATTGTGGCTCTGTGTTATCTTGCCGGCTTGCTGCTTGGCAACAGCGGCTGGCTGCCCGCACGCGCCACAGCTTTCCAGGAACAGTTGACAGAAGTTTCCATCGCCATCGCCCTGCCGATGTTGATGATGTCACTCAATGTGGGGGCATGGTTGCGCAATGCCGGCAAGGCCATTGTGTCCATGCTGCTGGCCACCACCGCAGTGGTCACTGTCGCCACCCTACTGTCTGTGCTGTTGACCTCCCCAGCAGCCACTCCCGACGCAGCCCCGAACACGCAGTTGCACGCCCAGCTGGCCGCCATGGCTGTCGGGGTCTACACCGGTGGTACGCCAAACCTGGCTGCCATTCAGGCCGGACTGGATATTCCGAGGGAAACCTATTTGGTTTTTCACAGCCTCGATACGCTGCTGGGAGCCCTCTATCTGACGTTTATGCTTACCTTGGGTGTTCGAGTCTTTCGCTGGGGGTTGCCAGCACAACCCTCGACTCAGGCCGCTTCGATGGATTCGAATCCTGGCCAGAAAACCCCGGAGCTGAATCGCTTTGACGACCACTACCAAGATTTTTTGAAGTGGCGCAATGTACCACAACTGCTGGCCATATTCGGTCTCAGTGTTGCCGTGGTGGCAACTGCACTACTGCTCAGCGAGAGGCTGGAAGAAACACTGGGCATTCACACTTCCGGCGCCCTGACCATTATTCTATTAACCAGCCTTGGACTTGCCCTGTCATTAGTGCCGACGATCCGGCAGCTGTCCCTGTCTTACAAGCTGGGTATGTACTGGGTGTATGTTTTCTGTTTTACCGTTGCCTCAATGGCCAATTACCAGACTCTCATTACCATCGACCCCATGATCGCCGTCTATATTGTGGCAGTGTTGAGCGGCAGCATTGGCTTGCATGCTTGCCTGTGTCGCTGGCTGCAAATTGATAGCCATACATTTATGGTGACATCGGTTGCGGCCATCTGCAGCCCGCCGTTTGTGCCCTTGATTGCCAAGACCCTCAACAATTCCTCCCTGATTTTGTCCGGTATGACCACAGGCATCCTCGGCTATGCCCTGGGTAATTACATCGGCATCAGCCTGGCCCTGATTCTTCAGGCTGGCTAGTAACTTTTTTGGAGATACCCCATGCATAAGCCCATACCCAAACAAGGCCGCCAGGCCGATGCCATTTTGCAACATTTGCAAGAATTTAAAGCGGACGATCCCAATTACAAAGACGGCAAGGTGTGGAGTCTGGTCTACTATCTCAACGAAGATCACTCGCAGTTTTTAAAGGACGCGTATCACACATTCGCCTGTGAAAATGGGCTGAATCCGACCGCATTCAAAAGCCTGAAAGCCTTTGAGAACGACATCATCAGTGCGACCGCCGACCTGCTCAACGGTACCGAGGATGTGTGCGGCGTGGTCACTTCCGGCGGCACGGAGAGTTGTTTGATGGCGGTAAAAACCTACCGCGATCTGGCGCGGGCAAAACGCCGGGTCAAAAAACCGGAGATGGTGATCCCCGAAACGGCCCACGTAGCCTGGTTCAAGGCCTCGGAATACTTCGGAGTGAAAATACGGCTGGTGCCGTTGAAAGACGATTTAACCCCGGATTTGCGCAAGATGGAAAAACTCATCAACCGCAATACCGTTATGCTGCTTGGCAGCGCTCCGGAATACCCGCACGGCACCATCGATCCCATTGAAGCCATGGGCGCCCTGGCGGAGAAATACAGTATCCCCCTGCATGTGGACGCTTGTGTCGGCGGTTTTATCCTGCCATTTATGGAAAAGAATGGAGAAGACCTGCCGCTGTGGGATTATCGCGTGCCGGGCGTCACTTCAATCTCTGCCGACCTGCACAAATACGGCTTTGCCGCCAAAGGTGCATCCACCATTACCTATCGCAACCTGGACTATCTGAAGTACCAGATGTTTGTCTATGAAAACTGGCCCGGTGGGGTTTTTGCCTCTTCGGCCCTGCTGGGGACACGTCCTGGAGGCGCCTATGCGGCAGCCTGGGCCACGCTACAATACTTTGGCGAAGAGGGTTACCGTCAACTGGCCGCACAAACCCTTGAGGCGGTCAATCGACTGAAGGCCGGAATTGAAGCCATTCCCGAACTGGCGATCATGGGCAAACCACAAGGCCCCCTATTCGCCTATCAATCCATTGATCCGGAAGTGAATATCTTTGCCGTTGGCGATCAGATGGACTCACGCGGCTGGCAGGTCAATCGCAACCAATACCCTTCCGGCCTGCACGCCATGGTGACCGCTCATCACCTCAAGGTGGTGGATCAATACCTCAGCGACCTGCGGGAGTGCGTTGCCATCGTAAAGGACAACCCGGCCCTGGCTGAGCAGGGTGGAGCAGCTACATACGGCCTGATGGCCCACATTCCCCTGCGCGGCATGGTCAAGCAAAAGGTGCTGGAAATGTACTCGGGCATGTACAAAGCCGGTGGAGGCCAGGTGAACCTTACGGCAGAGGCAGACATGGAATCATCCGACAACGCCTCCAAATCCCTGCTTGATCGGCTGCTTAACTGGTACGTCAAACGTCAGTCACGTAACAGCCTGTCACGCCATAACTAAGGACTGACTTCGCTGACAACAGATGCTTTGCTCGAATGGCGTGGAGCCGTGTAGAATCGGTTTTTTCACGCCAATAAGCTGTTGTCCATTTATGCCCTACGCCCTGCCCATCGAACAAATTCTTAAAGGTCACACCCAGAGTTTGTTCCAGGCACTGCGGCACCTGCAGCAGCTTTGTGACCAGCCTGACCTCACCAGCACACCAACCCCGCAAGTCTCGACCATCGAGCACCACCTGACTCAGCCACAATTGCTGGACCTGGTGCAAGAGTCAAATTCATACCAGAATGCAGTCAAACCACAGCAAGCAGCCACTCAGCCAAACAGCGCTCGCCCACTGCTGGGCGCACTGCTGACCACACATTCGGCTCAACTCCATGACGACCTGCGCTCGAGCCAGCGTTTGGTCGATACCATGCTGTCACGGCTGCTGATGCAGTGTCGACCACACCCGGACATTGCAGAGTCCAGCCACCAATGTACATTGGTGCTGATTACCCGATTGTTGACGCGCCCCGATATCCTGATTCATGCCGGGCATCCACTGTGCAAACTGATCCAGCAACTGTTCCAGCAAATCGCTGTATGGGAGCCGGTGGGGGGGAAAGCTGGCAAACGTTTCATCGACTGGCTACAAAACCTGACCCACCAGCTGATCAGCCTGGATATCAATTCCTCGGCCACTATTGCTGAATGGCAACAGGGCTTGCAACAGCTGACAGACCAGGACATCTCACGCCGTCTGGTATTGGAGCAGAGGCAACTCGAGACCTACCAGGCTCATGACAACCTGGAAGCCGCGCGCCAAACGGTTACCGATTACCTGAACAAACGACTCAGCGGACAGTGTTTACCGGTGGAGACCGGCGTTTTTATTCGCCAGCGGTTACGCAGTGATCTTCAGTTCATGTTGATACACCAGGGCGTAGAGTGCCCACAGTGGAAACGCTGGCAGCGTTTGATTCAAGTGCTGTCCTGGGCGTTCAGCGGTGATCAACCGCACAAGGTCAATACCTTGCTGCCCCCCTTGATTGAACAACTGGCCCCCATAGCGGATCAACAAGACACAGATTATTGGCGTTTTTTTCCCGCAGAGACGGACATCAATGATCACTACCGCAATTTTTTTACCCAGCTGCAACTCGATTTTTTGAAGGCGTTGACACAACAACCGCTGGACTGTGAATCTTTCCCGCCACTGGATACAGCCGACACAACAACGGGTAGCCAGGTTCACGCCGTCATCGACCAACAGCTGATCGACGATTTATCTCAATACCAGCATGGCCATTTATTTTTTGTCCAACAGAGCTTAGCCGGCACTGAAAGCAACTTCTACTGGGCCAAAGCCAAGTTACTTGACAAAAATCCTCTTCACGACCGGATACTGCTGACCCGCTACAGTGGCCAAAAACTAGCCGATTACACATTCGATCAATTCACTCTCGGCCTGGCCTCCAGAGTCATACGCCCGCTCAACGTATCCTCACTCTACGGCTCAACTTTACTGGCGACCTTGCGTCAGCTGGACAAACAGTTCCAACATCAACAAAAGCTCAATCAACAGCTGCAAGAGGAACAGATGGCGCGGGGAAAAGCCGCCCACAAGGCATCCCAGGAGGCCATTGCCCTGCAGCAAACACCCGTCTCTCCCGGCAGGGATTCAACGAACCAACTCGACGGCGAGCAGGACCTGGAATACCAGACACTGCTCGACAGTTTACACGTCGGTGCCTGGCTGCAATTGCAGCAAGCCGGTGTGGATCCCATTAAAATGAAACTGGCGGTCAAATTACAGGCCAGTAACAAGTACATTTTTACCGATCACCTGGGACAACGCCTGGGTGACTATTCACGGACCGAGTTGCTCCACCTGCTGGCCGGACAACAGCTCCGCATACTGAGCCAGGGCACCAACTTTGAAAACAGCCTGGAAGAAATAGTGCGAGGATTAAGGAAGCCTTCAGCATGACCACCACCATCAAGCCCGATCAACGACAGGAATATCGCCTGGCACGACAGGAAGTTGTTTTTATCGAAGTCGTAGCTGCCGATCCGGATACACACAGACCCGCCGAGATATTAATCAGTCATAGCGTGGACATCTCAGCCAATGGCTTGCAGGTCACCCTTGATCAGCCTCTGCCCTGCCATCGTATTCTGGCCATTGCCATCCAGCTTGAAGAACAACCTGGGCCAATCAGTTTGATGGCCGAGGTGAAATGGTGCCAGACACAGCCGGGTAATGACCAGCGCTGGCAGGTGGGGCTGGCAATTCTGGAATCCGACGATACTGGCCTCGGCAACTGGAAGCATTTGCTGGCAGCTGAACTGCTGACTCTGGATTAGAGGTTCTGTCAGCGGCTGTAGAGATTTCAGGGGAGTGTCGAAGCTTCCAGCCAAGTCAGTATTTGCTCGGCCTCTTCACGACTGTCGCCACAGAAGGCTTTTTCCGGCTGAAACCCCCGACAGAAATCCGGGTAATCCGCCTGCCCCCAGATACGACAAGCAAACGTCTGCGGGTCCAGGTTGACACAGGCTTTACCTGCGGACTTACCGCTGGGCATACCCGGCAATGGCTGGGAAATGGAAGGGGCAATACAACACATACCACAACCGGGGCGACAATTCATAGGCATAATCGACAGCAGGCAGGATCAAACCCGAAGGATATCACATTTACTCTTCGGTAAAGCGGCTCGCCAGGTAACGCTGCCATGGTTCGATAGCGTGGTGCCCCAGCGGCATTACCTGATCCCCCAATGGAACGTTTTCCATATCCGGTAACAGGTGCGCAATACCTTTATGACAATCAATGCAGGTGTACTGGCCATCGTTCAGGTAGGTGCTGTGGTATTGCTTGGCCCGGGGTGACTGCAAGGTAAAGTCCATATAGGAATAGTCATGGCAATTGCGACACTCCAGCGAATCATTGGCCTTTAACCGCGCCCACTCCCGTTCCGCCAGTTCCCGTCGTTTCTCCAGAAACTTTTCACGGGTATTGATTGTGCCGAAAACTTTCCCCCACACTTCTTTCGAGGCCTGCATTTTACGGGCGATCTTGTAAGTCCAGTTGTGCGGCACATGACAATCGGAACACACCGCCCGCACACCGGAGCGGTTGGTATAGTGAATAGTCGTCTTCAATTCCTGGAAGGGGTTGTCTTTCATTTCATGACAGCCCGTACAAAATGTCTCGGTATTGGTAAACTCCATGGCAGTATTAAAAGCCCCCCAGAACATAACCCCTGCCAGAAACCCACCAAGACTCAAGGTTCCCAGGCCAATATAAGTCGAGGGGCGATTGAAAGTACGCCAATAATCTTTCAGAAATTTCAGCATACCCTACTCCGCGATTTCACGTTGCAGAATGACTTCCATACCCTCAAAGTCACTGCCAGTGGCAGGGTCGACGTCGTGTTGTGGAACATGGCATTGCAAACAGAAATAGCGTCTGGGTGACACGGCCGCCAGAGACTGAAGATCTCTATCCTGATAATGGGTAATGCTCACCATGGTGGCACCGGTCAGTGGACTGCGAGCCCGACTGTGACAGGACAGACATTGATTGAAATTCGTCGTGATCTGGTAATTGCGTATGGTGTGGGGAATCGTCGGCGGCTGATCCGGATAGTTGCGCACGGGCTTTTTCTTCGGGGTGAGAACTCCGGGAATCGCCGGCGCGTTTTGATCTTTACTAAGCGTTCCCCCTTGACGAATGCCATCCGGAGCCGGTGCATCTGCCACGTCATCCGCGTGAGCAAATATGGACAAGAGCACAACCAACAACAGTTTATTGCCAATCCACCTGCTATACATAGGCACCTCGTTTCAACCGACAGGCCTTTCGCGTTAGAGGCCTTTATCTCTGCCGCTGTTCAGACATCACTTAAGCCAACTTCACCAGTTCCAATTTAACGGCACACTTCTTGAAATCCGTCTGCAGTGAGATGGGATCCGTCGCATCCAGGGTAACCTTGTTGATCAAACGGTTGGCATCGAAGAAAGGTACAAACACCAAACCGCGCGGTGGTTTCACTCGGCCACGGGTTTCCACCCTGGCTCGAATTTCTCCCCGCCGACTGCTGATACGGATTTCACTGCCGCGTCGAAACCCCTGCTCCTCGGCATCTTCAGGGTGCATATACACCATTGCATAAGGCACAGCCGCATGCAGCTCCGGGACCCGCTGGGTCATACTGCCAGTGTGCCAATGCTCCAGAACCCGCCCAGTGCTGAGCCAGAAGGGGTATTCTTCATCCGGCGATTCGGCCGCAGGCTCGTAAGGCAAGGCAAAGATAATTGCACGTTTATCAGCATGGCCATAAAACTGCACACCACTGCCCTTTTCCACATAGGGATCAAGGCCTTCCCGAAAACGCCAGCGAGTCTCCTTGCCATCCACCACCGGCCAACGCAGGCCACGGGCCTGGTGATAGACATCAAACGGGGCCAGGTCGTGTCCATGCCCGCGACCAAACTGGGCGTATTCTTCAAACATGCCTTTTTGCAGATAGAAACCAAAATGCTTGGCCTCATCATTAAGAAAGCCTTTCTCGATATCCTCGACCGGAAATTTATCCACCTGGCCGTTGGCAAACAACACTTCGTAGAGAGATTTGCCGCGAAAATCCGGCTTGGCATTCAACAGTGACTCAGGCCAAACCTCATTGGTGGTAAAGCGTTTGCTGAATTCAACCATTTGCCAGAGATCGGAGCGGGCATCACCGGGTGGAGGCACCAGTTGATGCCATAGCTGGGTACGACGCTCAGCGTTGCCATAAGCCCCCTCTTTTTCCACCCACATCGCACTCGGCAATATCAAGTCGGCCGCCTGAGCTGATACCGTGGGGTACACATCCGAGACGATGACAAAGGCGTCGGGATTGCGCCAACCGGGTAGCGTTTCCTGTGCGGTGTTTGGACCAGCCTGGATGTTATTGCACACTTGAGTCCAGTAGACTTTGATTTTGCTGTCTTTCAAAGCGCGGCTTTGGGCCACCGCGTCGAAGCCGACCTTGGCGGGAATGGTCCCCTCCGGCAACTGCCAGATTTTTTCCGCAATCTTACGATGTTCCGGCTTGGCCACCAGCAAGTCCGCCGGTAATCGATGGGAGAAAGTGCCAACTTCTCTGGCCGAGCCACAGGCCGATGGCTGGCCGGTCAAGGAAAAAGGACTGTTTCCCGGTTCGGAAATTTTTCCGGTCAACAGGTGCAGGTTGTACACCAGATTGTTCGCCCATACGCCCCGGGTGTGCTGGTTAAACCCCATGGTCCAGGTAGACATCACTTTTTTATCCGGGTCAGCGTAGATTTTCGCCAACCGCTCCAGCCGTTCGGCCGGCACCCCGGTTTGCTCCTCGGCATACTCGAGGGTGTAGGACTTCACAAAATTGGCGTATTCATCAAAACTGTACTCCTCAAACGCGCCCACTTTACTCGCCCCTTCAGCACTCACCTGCCTTGGATCCTCGGGCCGTAAGCCATAGCCAATATCGGGCTGTCCCAGAGCAAAGCGTGTGTGCTTGTCGACAAATTCCCGATTGACACTGTCGGTTTGGATAATGTGATTGGCGATGTAATTAAGGATGATCAGGTCCGTCTGCGGCTTAAAAATAATGCCCAGGTCAGCCAGTTCGAAACTGCGGGTTTCGTAGGGTGACATGGCCACCAGTTCCACATGCTCAAACGACAGGCGTCGATCCGTAATCCGGCTCCAGAGAATGGGGTGCATCTCCGCCATATTGGAACCCCACAACACAAACGCATCGGCATGTTCAATGTCGTCATAGCAACCCATGGGCTCATCAATCCCAAAGGTGCGCATAAAGCCACCCACCGCCGACGCCATACAGTGGCGGGCATTGGGGTCGAGATTGTTGCTGCGCAAGCCAGCTTTCATCAGCTTGCTGGCGGCATAGGCCTCCCACACGGTCCACTGCCCGGAGCCCAGCATGGCGACACTTTCAGGCCCGTATTCGTTGAGTGCCTGTTTGAACTTTTCCTCCATGATGTCAAAGGCTTGGTCCCAGCTCACCGTTTCAAAGCTGCCGTTTTTATCGTAGCGACCGTTTTTCATTCGCAGCATTGGACTCTGCAGCCGATCACTGCCGTACATGATCTTTGACAGAAAGTAGCCTTTTACACAATTCAGTCCCCGATTGACCTCGGCCTTAACATCACCGTGAGTTGCGACAACCCGACCGTTCTTGGTGGCGACCATCACACTGCAGCCGGTCCCACAGAATCGACATGGGGCCTTGTTCCATTCCAGCGTGGTGAGCTCGCGATTGGTAATCAAATTCGAGGCACTGCCAGGCAGCGGCAACCCCACGGTTAAAGCGGCAACGGCAGCGGCATTGGCCTTGGCAAATTGACGCCGATTAAGAGTGATCATGACAGCTATCCTCTGAACAAATACCAGCTACCTGGTTCACGGACTCATCATCTTCGAGTATTTCGTGATACACCAAAGCCACATTCAAAACACCAGACTGGGACAGTAGCTCATCAATAATGCGGACGATGTGCGTCTCCGTTTCCGCCTCCAATACCACAACCAGCTTTCCCTGGGGGCTTTCCGCATGAATTTCCAAGCTGGGTATGGTGCGTAACGCGTCACGAAAACCGTGTAAAAACTGCGGCCGCACATGCACCACCAAACTGGCGATATGGACACAATTCGTCATCAGAACAGATGACTGCTTCAAGGACTCCGTGTCAAGCAAAAGACTATCTGTTGCAATTAAACCGGCATCACTCATAGGTCATTAAACTTCCAGGCACATTTGCAATTGGCAAGTTTCTGCAGTCACAGTGGCGCACATCAATCAACGGAGAATCAACCGTAACCCGGAGGGCCGGCAATCAACTGATACATCCAGACGATGAAGCCATAGCCTCCGACGAACATGACACTGAGAATGGGGAAAAGGAAAACAATGATAAATATGAAGAGCCGCCATTCATGAGTTTTGGTCAACTCATCCGGGGCGGTTTCCTGGGATTTGATCGCCATTTCTACAACCCTTTTTACAACCTTTTTATAGGCTTAATTGGACGTGACGAAAGGTACTGGCTAATTATCAGAAGCCTAGTCAAGATTCAGGAAATGTGCAGTTTTAGGGGGAATAAAAAAGCCCGCATGGTGCGGGCTTGAAAGATTACTAATGAAGCATAGCGCTAACTGGTAAAGTGTTTATGTCATATAGACTTTTTCAGCGCTCCAGTCAGCGTCCCAGAATGCCACGTGAAATCACTTCTTTCATGATTTCTGAAGTGCCGGCGTAGATGGTTTGAATGCGGGCATCGACATAAAAACGGGAAATCGGATACTCGGTGGTGTAGCCGTACCCACCAAATAACTGCAGACACTCATTGACTGCACGCAATTGCATTTCCGTGGTGGTCAGTTTAAGAATGGCCGCATCGTCCACGGTCATTGTGCCGGCCTTGAACTTGGCCATATTCTGATCCAGTAACGCCTTGCTCAAGGCAATATCGGACTTCACATCCGCCAATTTGAAACGGGTGTTCTGGAAGCTGGCAATGGGCTGACCGAAAGCCTTGCGCTCTTTGACATATTCCACCGCCAAATCAAAGGCACCCTGAGCCTGAGCAACGGCCTGAGTGGCACAGCCAAGACGCTCACGGGGCAACTCTTCCATCAGGTGGACGAAACCTTTATTTTCACCCCCCAGCAACGCTGAGGCCGGCACACGCAGATTGTCGAAAAAGAGTTCGGCCGTGTCACTGGCGTGCTGGCCGATTTTCTCGATTTTCTGCCCGCGGGAAAAGCCAGGCAACGAGGCGTCCACCAGGAACAGGGAAATCCCTTTCGAGCCCGCGTTGGGATCCGTCTTGGCGCACACAATCACCAGGTCAGCGTGGATACCGTTGGTGATGAACACTTTCGAGCCATTGATGACATACTCATCACCATCGCGCACAGCACTGGTCCGCATGCCTGCCAGGTCGCTGCCAGCACCAGGTTCAGTCATGGCGATGGCACCCACCACTTCACCAGTAACCATTTTTGGCAGCCACTGCTGCTTCTGCTCTTCCGTACCCAGATTGTTAATATAAGGCGCGACAATGTTGGAGTGGATATTGTAATTACTGCCCAGTCCGCCGAAGCCCAGCCGGCACATTTCCCATTCGATCAACTGAACCACCTCAAACGAGGTCGCCGCGGAGCCATATTCTTCCGGCATATCAACACAGAGCAACCCCGCCTGGCCCATGGTGTTCCAAAACGACCGGGGTACAATGCAGTCTTTTTCCCATTGTTCATAGTAGGGTTGGACTTCCTGTTCAAAGAAGCGCAGCACCATATCCCTGAACAGTTCCAGCTCTTCATTATTTTCGGCTTGATAAGACATCGTAGACCTCGTCGACAAAGGGTGGTTGAGTCAATAAACGCGCATTGTGAGTGGCACCGATGCGTCAGGCAATGATGGATACTGCCATATAATTAGCACTTTCGGACAAGTAAACCAGGATATTTTTACTGTTTGTGCTAAGATCAGCCTGGTTTAGGCAAAAAATTATCAAAATCGGACATATGAATACAGCGGCAGATGTCAGGCATACAGTTTCAAGCTATTTTGCCAGGATTCACCTGGAAAACGGCAAGCGGCAGGGGCTCGATGAACAACAGCTGCTGAGCGCTGCCGCCCTCTCCCCCAAACTGCTGCAACAGGAGGGCAGTCGCCTGGCCCCCAAACAGCTGGCGCGGTTGATGGTGTGCATTATGAGTGGGCTGGACGATGAATTTCTCGGCCTCACCCAACATCCCTGCCGTCTGGGCGTGTTTGAACTGCTGGCCGAGCGACTCATCACCTGCAAAAACCTGGCTGAAGCTATGACCGTCACTCAGCGTTTCTACAGCCTGATTTCCCCGGCACTGGAGTTCAAGCTGGTTGAAACCAAAGACGAAGTCCAGGTAGCCATTCAACTCAAGCACCCTGAGCTGGATCCCGATCATACACTGATGGAGTTTCTTCTGCTGATTTGGCATCGCTTCCCGTCCTGGCTGATTGGCCAGGTGATTCCCATGAAGCGGGTCGAGTTTGCCTACCCTGCGCCTCAGCATGCTGAGGAATATCGACTGTTGTACCCCTGCAATCGCGTGTTTGACTGCGCCCGCAATCAGCTGGTCTGGCCCAAGAGCGTTCTGCGACAAAGCATACACCGCACTCCAGACCAGCTGCGTCGCTACATGGCCCAGGTACCACTGCAATGGTTTCGAAAACCCCGCTTCGCCGACTATCAGACAGAGCGAGTCATGCAGCTACTGGAACAATCGAAAAAACCACACCTGATGAGCTTGGAAGACATCGCTGAGCAGTTACACATGACCTCCCGTACCCTGCGTCGAAAGTTAACGGCAGAGGGAAGCCGTTTTCAACAAATGAAGGACGATCTGCGCCGGGATCAAGCCATCTACTGGTTAAGCCAGGAGGGCATTTCCATCAGCGAAGCCGGACAAAACGTCGGCTACACCGAAACCGCGTCCTTTATTCGCGCCTTCAAGAGCTGGACGGGCCTGTCTCCAGGTCAATACAAAAAAGGGCTGCACGAGCAAAATTAATCACCGCGGCGCATGACACCTGTCTCATTTTTTCCATTTTTCCTCCTGAGTAATTTGCTTTTACCCCCAGAGTCTTTGGTCGCATTTAATAATTAGGTAATATCTGCGTACTTGGTAATTACTCCAAGATATAAAAACATTGACATGGACATTCAATACACAGCAAGGAGAGTCCCTATGAAATTGACCAAACACTTAGCCCTGGCCACCGTTCTTACCTCAGTCTGCGGCTTGGCCCAAGCTGAATCAGGATGGTACATGGGCGCCAGTAGCAGCTTTGCGGATTTTGAAGAGAAAGGTGTTGCAGATCTCGAGCTCAGCACCATTCAAGTACAGACAGGAATGCGCTTCAATAAGCACTTTGCGGTTGAGGCACGTCTCGGTACCGGCCTGAGTGATGACAGCGCCTCTCAAGTAGAAGACGGGATCAACCTGAAAATCGACCTGGAAACCGACTACATCGCCAGCGCCTTTGTAAAAGGCATTATCCCCGCAGGTCCGGTGGAGCTCTACGGTTTACTGGGCTACACCCATGCGGAACTGGATGCGAAGGTCACGGCGGTGGGTGAAGGTATTTCCATCTCAGAAACCTTTAGCGATTCTGACATCTCTTACGGGGTCGGCCTGGCGTTTCAACCCACTGCTGCTTCCAGCATTTTTGTAGAATACATGAACTTCTACGACGATGACGACATTGAAATCAGCGGTTACACACTGGGTTTCAACTTCTCTTTCTAAGATCGTTTTCTAAAAGTTCTTACTGAAAGAGTATCCCTCAGAGGGTCGCTGTGCAGGGCACAGCGACCCTCTGACAAGCGGTACTTTTACAGGACTTTTACAGGCTTTTTTCCCAAAACAGTGCTACCCCATACTGCTGATCCAGTTCGTAACCACTGAATCCATAATCCTGGTAGACCTGCTGCGCTCGCTGATTGCCTTCGAGCACTTCCAGGGTCAACTTACAACAGCCGCGCTGCCGGGCAATGCGCTCTACTTCACTCAGCATACGATGGGAAATGCCCAGCCCTCGACTTTCGGGACTGACCACCACATCGTGAATATTGATCAACGGCTTGGCCTTGAAAGTCGACAGGGTTTCAAAACAATTGATCAGACCGACGGCGGTATCACCCTGCCAGGCCAGCACGGTAAAAGCCCCGGGGTACTGGCGCAAACGCCCAGGCAGGGCCTGCAAAATTTCTTCGCTCAAGCCACGACCGCCACCCATGGGATCGCGGGCATAGATTTGCATCAAGCTACGCAGCGCCTGGCAATCTTGAGGTTGCTGAAAATCAGCCACTTCAATACGGAGGGTATTATTACAGCTCGTGTTCACAATCGTCCTTCAATTTCGAGTGTTTCAGGGGCGATGACTCAGGAGACAACGTTTCCAGAGATAATGCCAGCCGGTTTTTTAAGAGCACCAGTACTTGAGAATATGATCAACACGCTGCTCATAATTCAGGTGTCTCGGGCAATTATCGATAAAGCGTAACCGCGGCGCCAGGCCAATGCCGTTAGCCACCTGGATCGCCAACCCCGGCCGCGCATTCAATTCCAACACCAGCGGGCCACGCTGCTGGTCCAGCACAATATCGACCCCCAGATAACCCATCTGACTGACTTCGTAACCCCGGGCCGCCAGTCGCAGAATGTCTTCCCAGTGAGGCACTTTCAAACTGGATAACGCCTTGCCAGTGTCAGGGTGCAACTCGATAGGATGACCATGCTGCACCGCCCTCAGAGCCACACCCTTGCAGATATCAATACCAACGCCTACCGCACCCTGATGCAAATTGGCCTTGCCATCGGAGTTACTGGTGGATAAGCGGGTCATGGCCATCACCGGAAAACCCTTATAAACAATCACCCGGATGTCAGGCACCCCTTCGTAGGAAAAGCCTTCGAAATCATCCGTGAACTTGATCTGGGTTTCTATCAATGCCACATCGGGCTTGCCGCCTAGACTGTAGAGACCGCTAAGAATGTTGGACACATGCCGGCAGAGCTCTTCGTGAGACAGGTGCTTGCCGCTGGGCTTGATGTATTCACCATTTTGACGACCGGCGATCACCAGAATACCCTTACCGCCGCTGCCTTGCGCCGGTTTGATCACAAAGCTGGGTAAAGGTTTCAGGAACTCTTCCAGCTCGTGCACATGCTGCTGAACCCGGCAGACCCCCAACAGTTCCGGGGTGGCAATACCATGCTGCTCACACAACAACTTGGTTTTGAGCTTGTCGTCCACATTCGGATACAAGTGGCGGGGGTTATTCCGGGCAATGTAATTTACATTGCGCAGATTCATCCCCACGATCCCCATCTCCTTAAGTGCTGCAGGAGATGCCATACCCAGCATGGACCATAAACGCGACATGACGCTCATACTTAACGGCCACGCGCCATGGACTCGAAACGTCGCAAGTCCGATAGCCGGTAACCACTGTAGCTGCCAATGGCAATAATGATAGCCAACAATACCAACAACAACTCTGGGTACAGAAATACCGTATCGGCCACGAAGGAATTGCTCATCAGTAAATAGGCCAAGGATGCCGTCAACAAGCTGCCGCCACCCTCGATCATGACTTCGTGCCCGCCCTCTTCATCCCACAGTATCGACATTCGCTCAATGGTCCAGGAGAGAATGATCATTGGGAAAAAGGTGACTTTCAGCCCCCCCTGCCAACCCATTTTGGTACTGAGGATACCAATAGCGGCATAAATAATAATCACAAAAACCAGTACCGAGGCAATGCGAGGCACCAGTAACAGATTCAGGTGGCTGAGGTAGGAGCGCAGAATCAGGCCAACCCCGACGACAATAATGAACAACATCAGGCCCGTCAGCAGCGATGTCTGCAGAAACGTCAACGCAATCAACACCGGCATAAAGGTGCCGGACGTACGCAGGCCGATCAGATTGCGCAACACCACCACCACCAGCGCACCCAGCGGAATCAACAGCAGCAGTTTGAACGCGTTTTGATCCGCCAGGGGCAGACTGTAGATGGAAAAGTCAATCAACGGGTTTTGAGCGTGGCTGGCTGCGGTCACCGCGGATGTAAAAGTACCACGCTGCACCTTGGAGGTGGCAAAGGAAATCCGAGAATCCCGACCGCCAAACACTTCCAGCAGCGGTTCATCCCCTTTTTGCAGCAGAATAACCCGATTCCAGGGAATGATTTCATTTTCCCGCACATCCAACAGGATTTTACGCTTTTCGTCGCTGGCGCTGGCCGTCTCAACTTCGAGGAAGTGGTAAATGGACTGGCTGCGAGCCTTGTCGTCCAGAAAAACACCCTGCACGGGCTGGACCCGATAGCCCTGCAGCGTCAGTAATTCACCCGCCCGGCGAGTCCGTTTGGAAGGGCTGGTATGACCGCGCATCAACGAGGCAACGGTATCATCCCCCGGACGATTTAGGCGCCGAACGAGTTTCAAGGCGTTATCTGCGCTCAAGGTCTTATCCAGGTTTTTCAGCCAGGCCTTGGCCCTGTTTTCCAGATCATCATCCATTTTCACTTTCATGGGTTTGACGATGGGCAATTTCGCTTCGTCTTCGATGTCGGAAAAGAAACTCTGGGAGCGCATGTAGATTATCTGGGTGCCCACGGCCTCCTCAGACGTCCATCGTCCCATCGTTAAACCGTCTTCCGTTACGGTCTCATACTGAAAGTTAGGGGAAACATAGTCGGCGGACATGATACGCCGTGCGGCATTGTCATCCGGCAGGTTCAGGCGAACCTCAATAGGCCCGTCTTCGGGCTCGAACACAATACGCCCTTCCAGCTGCCAAACCGTCTCAGTCTCAGAGGCCAGCAAAGGAAAACCAAGGACGAAATGCTTATACGCGGCCGCCCCCAGACCAATAATACATAACACGCCAACCAGAATCTGGATTTGCCTTGCCGACGAGAGCATGTGTTTTCTCACTTATAATTCGTTCTCAAGGGACTGAAACTTACGACTGACATCCACCACTGCTCGTCCCTGCAGGAAATTACGCCCCACCAGAATCGGAAGCTCGTGGCTTTCAGAATCGACCAGTATGACATCAACCTCGTCCTTGAGATCGCCAATGGCCAGGTTCAGCTGCACCACCAGTCGACGCCGCTCCGCCTTGCCGGGTTGCTTGGTCAGAACCTGGCGCTGGATCTGGGCTTTTAACTCAATGGTGTCCTCGGTAATGCGATCGCGCAGCGCAAACTTCACCCAGGGCTTTCCATCCCGTTCAAATTCCACAATATTGTGAACTTCGATTGAAGTCGTTTCAGCGCCTGTATCAATACGGGCTTTTTGCCGAAAACCCGCCGGGAGTATATCCACGTATTCGATCTCTCCCAGGGTCCGCAGACGCCCATCGGGGGTATAGACCACCGGACAATTCTGAACCGGCTCAACCGGTTCGGGGCAGACCGGCGTCACCGGTGCCTTGGGCTCCGCCGGCACCGGACACAGCACAAGCTCAAAGGTTGGGCAGATGGGTGTTTCGTCGACTTGACTGGCGTCCTTGGCCTGGAACCAACTGGCACAACCGGATAGGAACAGGATACCGACTCCCAATCCCAGCACTCTGAACACCATATTCACTCCTCTAACCCTATTGCTGTGACAGTATGACAAAGACTGATCCTTTGCGCCTACTGACCGGATTGAACCTATTAGTCAACCGCACACTATACTGGAATCCACCAACGAAAAAACCCCGTCGTTTCCGACAGGGCTTTTCCGGCGTCAATCCTGTGACCGTTTTCAACTTACTGCTTACAGCTTTCAACTGACAGTTATGAGCCTCTAGGTCCGGCCAACAACTTCTAGCCGCCCATGGCCTGTACCATGGAAATCATCACACCCGCAGCCACCGCCGATCCGATCACTCCGGCCACGTTAGGCCCCATGGCGTGCATCAGCAGGAAGTTTTGCGGATTGGCTTCCAGACCGACCTTGTTGGAGACCCGCGCAGCCATTGGCACAGCGGATACCCCGGCGGAACCGATCAGAGGATTCAGCTTGTGTTCGCTGAACTTGTTCATCAGCTTGGCCATCAGTACCCCCATCGCGGTACCGATACCGAACGCCACAATACCCAGAGCCAGAATGCCCATGGTTTTCGGGTCCAGGAATTTATCCGCCGCCAGCTTGGAGCCCACAGACAGGCCCAGGAAGATCGTGGTGATATTGATGAGCGCGTTCTGGGCCGTGTCACTCAGACGGTCCACCACACCACACTCTTTCATCAGGTTACCGAAGCAGAACATGCCCAGCAGCGGCGCTGCCGACGGCAGGAACATGGCCACAAGAATCAGAACCACAACCGGGAAGGCGATTTTTTCGCGCTTGGACACCACCCGCAACTGGGTCATGGTGATCTTGCGCTCTTCCTCGGTGGTCAGCGCTCTCATGATAGGCGGCTGAATCAGCGGCACCAGTGCCATATAGGAATAGGCCGCAACCGCGATCGCACCCAGCAGCTCAGGAGCCAACAGCGACGACACATAGATAGCCGTCGGGCCATCAGCGCCACCGATGATACCAATGGCGGCGGCGTCGGCAATTGAGAAGTCCATCCACCCCAGATAGCTCATACCCACAGCCCCCATCACGGTGGCGAAGATTCCAAACTGGGCCGCCGCCCCCAAAAACAGGGTTTTCGGGTTGGCCAACAACGGACCGAAATCGGTCATGGCGCCAACACCCATGAAAATCACCAAAGGCGCAACACCAGAGGCAATCGCCACAGAGTAGAAGTTGTACAACATGCCATTGCCATAGCCGTTGTCAGCCGCGATCTGCTGCAACAAAGTATGCTGCGCTGCGCTTGAGGCATCGTAAGCCGCCATCAGCTGCTTCACCGACCCCCACTCACTGATGTTCAAAGCCTGGGCAAATGCGGCCATAACATCCGGGTCGGCCGCGTGGAAAGCGGCGTCAACGGCTGACGAGGCCAGTTCCGCCCCGGGGATATTGGCCAGAATACCACCGAAGCCGATGGGTACCAGCAACAGCGGCTCGAAGTTTTTATTGATCGCCAGAAACAGCAACAGCAGCCCAATGACGATCATGACGAGTTGGCCCGGAGCCATGTGATAGAGGCCGGAGTCCAGCCACAGCCCATACAGATTATCCATGCGATACTCCCGGCTTACGCGATCAGCAGCAGAATATCGCCGACGGCAACCGAGTCACCCTCTTTGATGTTCACACTGGTAATGGTTCCCGCTTTCGGGGCCCGCACTTCGGTTTCCATCTTCATGGCTTCCAGCACGATGACCAGGTCACCTTCCTGCACGGCCTGCCCTGGAGCGCAATGCACCTTGACAATATTGCCAGCCAGCGGCGCAGCCAGTGGGTCACCGCCTGTCGGAACGGCACCTGCGGCAGCAGGGGCCGCGGCCACAGCACCACCCACAGGGGCAATACCCGTCAAGTCGCCGCCATTGGAGACAGTCACGGTGTAGGACTGGCCTTCCACGGTGACGGTGTACACTTCCTCACCACTGTCGTTGGTGACCAGTGCGGTCTCCTTACCGGTAGGTGCCGGCTCGAAGGCGTCTGGGTTACCGCGGTTCGACAGGAATTTGAGACCGATCTGCGGGAACAGTGCGTAGGTCAATGCATCGTCAATTTCCCGATCGCCGGCCGCCAGCTGGATGCTCTTCTCCGCAGCCAGTGTTTTCAACTCATCGACCAGCTTGTCCATCTCCGGCTCCAGCAGGTCCGCCGGACGACAGGTAATGGCTTCAGCACCTTGCAATACACGATCCTGCAGCTCTTTATTGAAGGGGGCGGGCGCAGCGCCGTACTCACCTTTCAGGATGCCCTGGGTCTCTTTGGAGATGGACTTGTAGCGCTCACCCGTCAGCACATTCAAGACCGCCTGCGTACCAACGATCTGGGATGTGGGAGTGACCAGGGGAATAAAGCCCAAATCTTCACGCACGCGAGGGATTTCGGCCAGTACCTCACCGAACTTATCCTCGGCGCCTTGATCCTTCAGCTGACTCTCCATATTGGTGAGCATGCCACCTGGCACCTGGGCGGTGAGAATACGTCCGTCGATACCGCGCAGAGAACCTTCAAACTTGGCGTATTTCTTCCGTACTTCACGGAAGTAGTTGGCGATCTCTTCCAGCTTCTCAAGATCCAGACCGGTATCTCGATCAGTGCCTTGCAAAATGGCAACCACCGCTTCGGTGGGACTGTGTCCGTAGGTCATTGACATGGAGGAGATGGCGGTATCGATGTTATCAATACCCGCTTCCACACATTTCACGGCGGTGGCCGTGGACAGGCCAGTGGTGGCATGACACTGCATGTGAATGGGGATGTCACAGGAGGCTTTCAGCCGGGAGACGAGTTCGTAACCCACATAGGGTTTCAACAGGCCCGCCATATCTTTGATGGCAATGGAGTCGGCCCCCATGTCCTCAATGCGCTTACCCTGCTCCACCCACATATCCACGGTGTGGACCGGGCTGATGGTATAGGAAATGGTGCCCTGGGCATGTTTACCCTGCTTTTTCACCGCTTTCAACGCCGTCTCGATGTTGCGCATGTCGTTCATGGCATCAAAGACACGGAACACATCAACACCATTAGTGGCACAGCGCTCGACAAATTTTTCTACCACGTCATCCGCGTAGTGACGATAGCCCAGGATGTTCTGGCCGCGGAACAGCATCTGCATTGGCGTCTTGGGCATGGCCTTTTTCAACTCGCGAATACGATCCCAGGGGTCTTCGCCCAGGTAGCGAATACAGGCATCAAAGGTGGCCCCACCCCAGGTTTCCAGTGACCAGAAACCGATGTCGTCGAGTTTTGCTGCGATCGGCAACATATCGTCCAGACGCATCCGGGTCGCAAACAGCGATTGGTGCGCATCACGCAACACAACGTCGGTAATGCCTAGTGGAGTTTTGTTCTCACTCATGAGAAAGCCCTTAGTCTTTAATTGTTCGGAAAATGATTCGCTCTGGTACCTGGCGGAGATCAGTCAACTCTCAACGCTTTTGACGGTGCTGATCAACGGCGGCCTTGATAATGGCCAGCAGCTTCGGATCGTTAACGCCCGCAGGTGGTGCTGCCGGAGCCGGCGTGGGCTCAGGGGCAACGGGTTCCGGAAAAAAGCGCTGCACAATGGAAGACATGATCGCCGTAGCAATCACCAGTACAGTCAGGAATACGAACACCGATCCCATCCCGAAGAGCATTAAATCTAAGCCCTGTTGCATGATTTCTTGTTGCATAAATAATCCAGTCTCTAGATTTCCCAGGCCAGGGTGTCATGACCGGGGAAGGCAAACAGGCCACTTGGCCTCTGCTTGCCGGTAGTTAGCGAAGGGGCGTGGAATTTAGCGTGATTCAAGCTTGTAGGCAAATTTCTTCAATTACTACAAAATAGCCCTTCCGACAGCCTTTTGCAGTCGCCCACACTAACACGCAGGCCACGGTATTCAAGCCTCTCGGTCAATTAGGCAGCTTGCCAGGGCAGAATTCTTATTGGTCAAGGCCCAGTTGATCATATTCCTGTTTTAGGCGCCATCAACGACGTTTATTAGCGACGCATTTTTGATCAATCTGTTCGTGACTCCTCGTTGACCTAACCGGTAAAATCGTCATCACCTGCACTTGCATTTCCCCTTACTGACACACCCGACGGAATAACATGAGATTATTTTTAGCCCCAATGGAAGGCGTGGTTGACCACCATGTTCGCGATCTGCTGACCGGCATTGGCGGAATTGACGTCTGTGTGACGGAGTTTGTGCGGGTGTGCGAGCACCAGCGACTTCCGGAGCGGGTGTTTAAACGTCTCTGCCCGGAGCTGGACCAACAGAGCCTCACCAAAGCCGGCACGCCCGTTCGATTACAGCTCTTGGGCGGACATCCTGACTCCATCGCCTATAATGCCGCCAAGGCTGCCCAACTGGGAGCCTGCGCCATTGACCTGAACTTTGGCTGCCCAGCCAAGGCGGTCAACAACAGCGATGGCGGCGCCTGCCTGTTACGAGAACCGGAGCGGGTATTTCAAATTGTCAGGGCAGTTCGGGAACAGGTACCGGCTTCAGTGCCTGTGAGCGCTAAAATCCGACTGGGGTTTGAGGATCGCAGCCGCTACCTGGACAACGCACTGGCCGTCTACGAAGCCGGCGCCAATGAGCTGACCGTCCACGCCCGCTCCAAAGCCGATGGTTACAAACCTCCCGCCTACTGGGAATACATCGCCCATATCCGCGAGTCGGTATCGATCCCGGTAATCGCCAACGGTGAGATCTGGTCGGTGGACGATTGGCGCCGCTGCCGCGAGCAGTCAGGCTGTGAAGACTTTATGCTCGGACGTGGTCTGCTGGCCCGGCCAGATCTGGCCCTGGCTATCCAGGCCGCTCATACTGGCGAGGAACAGCCCGCCCTGGAATGGCAGCACATTGTCGCCTACCTGTTTGACTATTACCTGACCACCAAAACTCTGTACCCCGCCAAGTTTCTCGGCAACCGGATCAAACAGTGGTTAGCCTATTTGCGCCTGCAATACACCGGAGCCGAGGAGTTGTTTGAATCGATCAAACGATTGCGGCTGGCGGCGGATATCGAACGGGCCTTTCACCTGCACCTTCAACATCGGGCGCCTGCTGCATAACCTTCCTGGAGACTAGTCATTGCGGCTCGGAAAACACAACGACCGCAACCAGCCCCACAGGGTATTGCCCGAGAGAACGTAGCGGTCCAGGTCGCGCTGGTTTTGCAGATAGAACTCACCCTGCGAAAACAGCATTTCCCGCTTTAACATGCGCCGATTGGGATTGATGGTCTTGATCACTTTCGCGGGATTCCCCCCCACCACCACATTGTCCGGTACATCTTTCACTACCACGGCTCCGGCCGCCACCACACTGTTTTCGCCAATCGTCACGCCCTTGCCCACTTTCGCACCATGCCCGATCCAGACATTATTTTTCAGCACAATAGGCTTGGTGCAGCGGAAAGGCCGCAGACGATTGTAAAGTCCGTGCCAGTCACTGTCGGCAACATAACAGCCTGCAGCAAACATACAATTGTCGCCAATGGTAATACTGTCAGCGGCAGTGATCGTGGTGCCTGGTGACATCAGACAATAGTTGCCCACCGTGATTCGACCGTCCATGCCTTTACCGCGCCAGGTTGTTAAACGCACGGGGTTGGTCCGATCACTGATCAAATGCAGATAGTCCCCAACTTCGATATTACGTCCAAAAATTTCTGCCGACATAGGCGATATCACCATGGGATAACTACCCAGCTTGTCGAAATGCTTGCTGAAAAAATGCTGAACCAGAAAGTCGTTCCAAAGGTTTTTTATTCGCTTTACAAAGTAAGGACTGTGGTTGTAACGCAATGCTGATTTCCTTCTTGCTATTCACTGGGGCGCCCGCTAATGTCTGCCACCAGTATCCATATTGTTAAGATGATAGAGAGAATGCCATGCCCTCTGAATTTCCAAGCCCGTCACTGCCCGTTGATATTCACAGCATCAAAGGTTTTTTAGCCGATGACGAAGGTGCCGCACTGTACCACTATGCACTCGAGGCCAGTCAGTTGGGCCCCTGCCTGGAAATTGGCAGCTACTGCGGCAAATCCACCGTGTATCTGGGCAGCGCCTGCCAACAGCAGCAAGGCATTCTGTATGCACTCGATCATCACCGCGGTTCAGAAGAGCACCAGCTGGGCGAGGAGTACCACGACCCCGATCTCTACGACTGTGGTATTCAGCTAATGGACAGCTTCCGCACCTTCCGCACTACCATGCGTGAAGCCAATCTCGAAGATACCGTAGTTCCCATTGTGTCTTCTTCAGCCATTGCCTCCCGTCACTGGGCAACGCCACTGGGCATGGTCTTTATCGATGGTGGCCACAGCGAAGAAGCCGCACAAACCGATTACCGCTGCTGGTCCAGCTTTATCAAACCTGGCGGTATTCTCGCCATTCATGACATCTTCCCCAACCCGGAAGATGGTGGACAAGCCCCCTACAACATCTGGAAACTGGCCAAAGCCTCGGGGCTATTCGAAGAGCTTCCAACGGTCAACACACTGGGCTTATTCCGACGCAAATAAGCGTGTTTCAGGCCCGTATTTCTCGACTGTCTTCTTCAATCTGGGACTCCGGTAACAACCGGTTTTCCAGAAACAGCCTGGCGGCGGCGGTATGCTCAGTGATGGCATCTGCCGCCAACAAAATCGCCCCGGCGGTCCAGGTGGTTTTTTCTTCCGGCCAGAGAATGTCCTCGGCGTATTGATACCCGGTCCAGTAGCCCCCATCCTCGCCGTCACGCCACTGGTGCAACCAGCCGTACAAGCGTATCGCCTTGGTCCGCTCGCCCGCCGCCAGTAACGCCATGGTTAACTCGCAGGATTCCGCCACGGTCACCCAGGGTTCATCACTCACGCAGACACAGCCCATGTCCTTGCGGACAAAGGTATCCCAGCGCTCCTGCAAGCGTATCCGGGCCTCACTGCCACGATAAACACCGGCCAGAATCGGGTAAAACCAATCCATCGAATAGCGGGCCTTGCTTTCCCAAGTGCGATCAAAGCACTCAGGATGATGACGCAAAGTCTTACCCAAACGGGTGTAGGCCAGCCGCCAGGCCTGCGTATCCTGCTTCAGGACGGTGGCAATATTGATGGCGCACTCCAGGCTCTTGTAGACCGATGAGCAGCCGGTAACCAGGGCATCCTTCAACGCCTCACCGTCCTCACCCACGGCCCAATAGATTTCTCCTGTGGGAGACTGGTAGCGCAGCACAAACGCCATGGCCTTTTGCACCATCGGCCAGAAACGCTGCAAACTGCGCTGGTCTTCGCTGATCAGGAAATGATGCCAGACACCCGTCGCCACATACGCGACAAAGTTGGTTTCCCGCTTGTCACAGTAGAGTGCTTTACCATCCTGGTAATTGGCATACCAGCTGCCATCATCCAGTTGCTGCTGCTGCAGCCACTGGTAAGCCCGCTCGGCCGCCTCAAACTCACCGGCAATGCTCAGCCCCATGGCCGCTTCCACATGATCCCAGGGATCAGCTTTGCCACCTGTGAACCAGGGAATGCAACCGTCACTTTGTTGCACCGACAAAATGTAGTCGATGGTTTTACGCAGGTACTTTTCCGGGAAGATGCCTTTACTGAGGAGCAAACTATCCATGTTCAGGGCCTCGTTTGAAATACATCACCACACTTTTTCCCATCAGTGGATTCAACAGCCATTCCAGCCCACGCGTCAGCCACGGGCGCTGCAACAGATCCCACACCAAAAACCGGTGGTAGGTTTTGATGGCAGGATGCTCGTCCTGTCCCCAGAACCAGCATTTCAGCCACCAGAACGGGGAATGCAGGGCATGAGCCCAATGACGGGCATAGCGTTGCCACCCCAGGTCCTCCACATCGTGACGCAGGTGAGTGGCATTAAAAATTCGTATATGCCCACCTTCCACCTGGCGATAGGGCTTGCTGAGCTTCCAGCAAATCTCTTCCGGCCAGGCCCTCGGGACACTGACGGCGAGCAACCCATCGGGCTTCAGCACCCGATTGATTTCCGCAAGCACCCCCTGATAATCAGGAATGTGCTCCAGAACCTCTGAGCAGATCACTTTATCGAAACTGTTGTCGTCGAACGGCAGTTTAAGGGCATCGGCCTTCTGGAAACTGACCGTCCGCTGCGGATTGTTGTAGGCCTTAAAATCATCGGCGCGAGTGCGAGCCGTCTGTAAATCCTGCTCACTCAGGTCCACACCGATCGCCTCGACATTGGCGGATAAAAAAGCACCAATGGTGTGTCGCCCTTCCCCGCAGCCCACATCCAGCACTCGATCGCCGTCGCGCAATTGCAGGCGCTTAAAATCGATAGTCTGCATAAGCCTTTGTCACATTCCCAGAATTTGATGGTAATAATCCGTAAACTCGCGAGCCGCCACCTGCCAGCTGAATCGCTTCAGGATCCGCTCACGTCCCTTGCGCTGTAAGTTATGACGCAGTACTTCATCCGCCATCACCGTCTCCAGCGCCTGAGCCAACGCCTGGCTATCGCCTGCGGGCACTACCAGGCCCGCATCGCCCACCACTTCGGGTAAGGCCCCGCCATCGGAAGATATTACCGCGCAGCCACACGCCATTGCCTCGCCGGCCGGCAAGCCAAACCCCTCATAAAGTGATGGCGATACGGCCACACAGGCTTCTGCGTAATAGTTCACCAACGCTTCGGTGGAAATCCCCGAGACAAATTTCACCCTGTCACTGAGCTGTAAGCGTTTGAGGAGTTCATCCGTTTGCCCGCCCTGCTTCAGCTTACCCACCACCAGCAATTCCAGCTGAGGGTAACGGGGTGTCAGACTGGCAATGGCTTCCAGCAGGTAACGCAAACCTTTTAAGGGCTGATCGGCAGAGGCTGTCGTCATGACTCGCCAGGGATTCACCGGAATGGATGGCTGGGGCTTGAAAGTGTCCGTATCGATGCCGTTATGAATCAGGCTGATGCTGCCGGTATCACGCTCAAACGCCTCGGCAATATCCTGCCGCGATTGCTCCGACACAGTGACCACATGGTTCAGGCGCTGGGCCACTTTTTTCTGCATGCCCAAAAACGAGTGCCAACGGCGCACCAGCAGACGGTGGCGCCAGTTGGGGGCTGCTTCCAGGGCCAGTTTCAGATCGCGGGTAATGGGGTGGTGAATGGTTGCCACTGTCGGGATGCCCAATTGCTGCAATGTCAGCAGGCCGTAGCCCAGACACTGGTTATCGTGCACCAGATCGTAATGGCACCCTTCGCGCTTCAGGTACTTGGCGACACGCCGACTGAACGTGTAGGGCTCGGCAAAGCCTCCGGTCAGCATCGCCCACCACTCGAAAAAATCCGACCAGGACAACAGGTGTTTGGGGCGCAAGGCGGTCACATGGCTCTCGGCGGCAAACAAATCCAGACTGGGCATCTCAATCAATCTGACTCGCGGGTCCAGCTCCGGGTAAGGTGGCCCGGAAATCACATCCACCTGGTGGCCCACCTCTACCAGGGCCTTGCTGAGGTATTTCAGGTAGATACCCTGGCCACCCACAAACGGATGACTGCGGTATCCCAGCAGGCAAATGCGCAGGGGCTTATCGGTGATAAAGGGAGGAAGAGACTCGATCGTGTCGGCCGCGGATTCTACCGTAGCAGGCAATATGCCGGCCTGGCTGCTCAGGATTTCCGCTTGGGACGTCGGGGATTCTGTGGTGCTGGACAAAGGGTTTGATAGTTGTTCTTGTGCTGTCATGAGGGGTCTGGCCCACAAATTATTAGGGTCAATTGAGCCAGAGTCTGACACAACCTATAATCAGCGGCAATTACCTGACAGGGAAGTACCCCGCGATCAATGTCCCACATCCAACCCAGCTCGGGTATTCCCCACTCCGCTTTTGGCCAGCTTATACGTTTCTGGCGCACGACTCTGGGCTTGTCACAAGCGCAGCTGGCCGCACGGGTTGAAGCCGCCCCACGACACATCAGCTTTTTGGAAACGGGTCGCTCCAATCCTACCCGAGAAATGATCCAGCGGTTGGCAGAAGTACTGACGTTGGGCGAGCGGGACGTAGGCACCTTACTGATTGCCGCCGGTTTCGTTCACGAACCGCCGCCGCTGGATCTGGATGCCAAAGAAAATCGTCCCCTTAAAGACAGCCTCAGCATGATGCTGGCCAAGCACGATCCCTACCCGGCGCTGGTGATCAACAGCATTGGCGACATCGCCATGTGTAACCGCAGCTGGCTGGCGCTGATGCAAATCGCCCAGCTGGACGACCGTCTCATGGCCCCTGCGGTCAACCTGATGGATCTGTATTTTTCTGAGGCGGGCTTACGCCGTCATATTGCCAACTGGGAGGAACTGGCCTGTTTTCTGCTGTTGAAAATCAAAGAACAGCAGATCCTGACCAACAACCCCAAGTTGGCGGAACTGGCCGAATGGCTGGAAGCGTATCCTGGTTTGCCGAGCAAGTGGGCCATGCGTGCCAAGGATGCACGCCAGATATCCCACTATGATATTCACTATCAAACCCCACAGATGGATCAAGCCATTGCCAGCCGCACGCTGGTGACCGGTATTGAGCCAGAACGCCATCGCGTCATCAGCGAATGGCAACTGCATTCTTTTTTACCACTGAACCATGCCACGGCTGAGTTATGGCAGCAGCTTCCTCTTGATCGTATTACCCAACACCCTTTGCTTTTTCCGATTAAACTTAAGTAATAGTCAAATCGGACAACCCTCAAATCGGATGTGCGACCCAATAGCGTGTGCCTTGTGAACGGGTTTATTGACGTCATTTGAAGGACTGATATGTCATTTGTGGCCCAGTACATAGACAGTCATTAGCCTTTCAACTATGTTCCAAACACATAGCGTCAATCAACAAAATCAATAAGTTGTCACACGTTATTAATATTCCAAGCTAACTTTGAGGAGTAGCTAATCATGATGCGTTCACTTTCCTTAATGTCAGCCGCAGCACTGCTGTGCGCTGCGGGTGCAGTTCACGCTGGCAGCGATAGCGGCATCTATGTGGGTGGTTCTATCGGTAATGCCAACGTCGATTACTCGGACAACATTCTCAATCTGGGTAAACTCAAGTTTGATGATGATGACGTGGGTTACAAAGCGTTTGTCGGCTACAACCTGGGCATTATCCCGTTTTTAAACCTGGCCATTGAGGGCACCTATTACGACTTTGGCACTCAGGACGGAGAGCTGGGCAATACGGGTATCGACGGTAAAGCCGAAGTCACGGCCTGGAGTGCCGCGGGACTGGTCGGCTTCAATTTGGGACCTTTTGGAATTTTTGGCAAGGTGGGGGCTGTCAACTGGGATGGTGACTTCGACGCCGGCAGCATCAGCAACTCCGACGATGGTACCGATCCGCTCTACGGACTTGGCGCCAAATTCCAGATTGGTTCACTGGCCGTGCGCGGAGAATACGAGCTGCTGGATCTCAGTGATGGAGATATTGATTACTTCTCGGTTGGCCTCTCCTGGACTTTCTAAGATCGGCGGATCGTCTGCCGTCACCAACCACTAAGAGCAAACCAGACTCTTGGATCAAACCCGCCTAAGCACGCTGGCATAAAAAAAGCCCCTGAAACAGGGGCTTTTTATGTTGGCACTTACGACGAGCTTAGAACCAGTAGCCTCCAGCACGCTCACCTTCGATATTCATGTAGCCAATCAACTTACCACGCGATACCACCCGGTGATTCAGTACTACCAATTTCACTAAACGACGCATTGAAAAAATCCTGTAAAACTTTTCGATCAGGCACAAAAAAGCCCACCGAAAAGGGTGAGCTTTTTTATTGTTGGCGGGGTTGGCGCCTCAATTTCTTAATCAGTCAAGAAATTCATCGGTCTACCAATCACCTTATTGTCAGCTGGGCAAATAATACCCAATTTTGAGTATTTTATCCAACCCTGTCCCAGCCTATCCGCACAGTCAGCAAATATTATCCCCGACCCGAACAATCTTCATGGTATTGGTGCCACCATGAACATTGAGGAAGTCCCCCTTGGAGAGAATCACCAAATCGCCATTGGTGACGACTTCTCGCCGGACCAGCTCATTCACCACTGCCATATTCAAGGTTTCCGGTGCATGACAAGACGTATCAAACGTCACCGGTACAACGCCACGATAAAGTGCCAGACGATTTTCAGTGCGCTTGTGATCCGTAAAGGCAAATACCGGCAAACCGGAGTCAATGCGCGTCATATAGAGTGGGGTACGGCCGGTTTCGGTAAAACTGATGATCGCCTTCACCCCTTCCAGATGATTTGCCGTGTACATGGCCGCCATGGCAATGGATTCATCAATGGTCTCGAAATTTTCGTACAAACGGTGATTGGAAATCATGGTTTGCGGCTGTTGCTCCGCCCCCAGAATCACCCTCACCATGGCCTCAACCGCTTCCAGGGGGTAACTGCCCGCTGCTGTTTCAGCACTGAGCATCACCGCATCGGTTCCATCCAAAACCGCATTGGCCACATCGAAAACTTCCGCCCGGGTGGGCAGAGGGCTCTCAATCATGGATTCCATCATTTGGGTCGCCGTGATCACAGGTTTATTGAGGGTTTGTGCACGGCTGATCATCCGCTTCTGCACGGCCACCAACGCCGCATCTCCTATCTCAACCCCAAGATCGCCCCGCGCCACCATTACCGCATCACTGGCTCGAATAATGTCGTCGAGCACATCAGGTTCAACCGCTTCGGCGCGCTCCACCTTGGCCACCAGGCCGGCATCCCCGCCGGCTTGATGCAACAGCTCCCGAGCTTTCTGTAAATCGGCTCCGCAGCGGACAAAGGACACCGCCAGGTAATCCACACCTAACTGCGCCGCCAGCTCAATATCACGAAAATCCTTTTCTGTCAGGGCATCGGCCGACAGGCCTCCGCCTTCGCGATTAATGCCCTTGTTGTTGGAAAGCTTACCACCGACAACCACTTTCGTAGCAATGCGTGTGCCTTCCACCCCCGTGACTTCCAGCACCACTCGCCCATCATCCAACAGCAAACGGTCACCGGCGGACACATCATCGGGCAATTGCGGGTAATCGATCCCTACTTCCAACAGATTGCCCGCATCGCGGCCGAGGGATGCATCGAGGAAAAACTCTTTGCCCACAGTCAGCTGAATAGGGCCATCGGCAAAACGGGCAACGCGTATTTTAGGGCCTTGCAGGTCCCCGAGGATGGCTACACTGCGATGATACTTATTGGCCAACGTCCGCACCATTTCGGCTCGAGCCTTATGATCTTCCGGCGAGCCATGGGAGAAGTTCAGACGCACCACGTTCACACCCGCGTGAATCAGACTTTCCAATACCTCTGGCGAATCCGTTGAAGGCCCCAGGGTAGCTACAATTTTGGTTCGTCTCAGCAAAATAAATCCTTCTCTGTCGTGTCAATCTGTCGTAAACAAGCAGCTGCTTGAAAAGCGGCCAGGATATCCCATTCAGGCCAAAGCTAAGACTGCATCAATGCCAGGGTATTGTCCAACATGCGGTTGGAAAAGCCCCACTCGTTGTCGTACCAGGCCATCACTTTGACCATTTTCCCGTTCACCCGGGTCTGTGTCCCATCAAAGTTCGACGACGCGGGATGATGGTTAAAATCCACCGACACCAACGGCTCGTCGTTAAAACACAGAATACCTAGCAAAGGCTTTTGGGACGCCATTGCCTGAATGGCCCCATTCACCTCCTCTACACTGGTTTCACGCGCGGCAATGAAGTGAAAGTCCACCAGCGATACATTAGCCGTGGGAATACGCACCGCCATACCGTCCAATTTGCCATTTAACTCAGGCAACACCAGACCCACCGCTTGTGCCGCACCGGTCTTGGTCGGGATTATCGATAAAGTGGCCGAACGAGCGCGGTAAATATCGCTGTGATACACATCGTGCAGATTCTGGTCGTTGGTATAGGCATGTACCGTCGTCATGGATCCCTGCACAATACCAATGGCATCATTGAGTACCTTAGCCACGGGCGCCAGGCAATTTGTGGTGCAGGACGCATTGGAGATAATCTGGCTTTCGGCGGTCAGTACTTGATGATTGACCCCGTACACCACCGTCGCATCCACCCCAGCAGCCGGGGCCGAGACGATCACCTTCTTCGCGCCCGCTTCCAAATGCGCTGCCGCCTTGTCACGACTGGTAAACAGGCCCGTGCACTCGTACACCACGTCCACCTGCAAGTCTCCCCACGGTAAATTATGGGGATCTCTCTCGCTGAAGGTCTTGATGACGTCACCATTGACCAGCAACACATCGTTATCGACACTCACCTCGCCGGGAAAACGCCCGTGCACAGAGTCGTACTTGGTCAAATGGGCATTGAATGCCGTATCACCCAGATCGTTGATAGCGACGATCTGAATGTGTTGTCGATAGCCGGACTCATAGAGCGCACGCAATGTGTTGCGTCCGATACGGCCATAGCCATTAATAGCTACACGAATTGTCATAATAATCACCCTATTCCAGTTAACAGTACTTGTCTCTTGCACCTTGGACTGTCGCCGGACTACTTCATTGACCGAACGACTTAGGGTGAACCGTTTTATCGGCTCTTATAATTTGGACCGTAACTTTTGCGCTACGATTCAGGTATTCCTATCTATGCTGGCAGTAGGTCTAAGCCCGGCACATATGTCCACGGCACGCTGTGAATCCATCCCTGGAAGCTCGACGGCAGCATCCATGCTGCCGACGGCCGTGGACATACGCACCGGACTTAGACTCCCACCATCGCAGTACAAACTCAAAAGACCATAGTGCATTTAATCTGGGACTCTGGCACTGAGCGGCCTGTAGGGTTTGCTTTTGGGGACCGTCGGAGGCATGGATGCCGACGCCGAGCGCACACGGACGTGTTTACAGCGTGTCCCCAAGAGCAAACCCTGCAGGCTGCGGTCCCGGATTCAACTGCATGCAACCTCACTTCAAGCCAATCAAACCAAAGCCGCAGCCTCGGCTGCCCGCTTTTTAATTTCCTCCCATTCTCCAGCCGTAACCAATTCCGCCGGCGCCATCCACGAACCACCCACGCAGGCAACATTGTTTAACGCCAGGTAATCAGGTGCATTCACCGGACTGACACCACCGGTTGGACAGAACTGAATCTGCGGTAAAGGACCTGCAATGGCTTTCAGCATGGGAATCCCACCGGCCGCTTCCGCCGGGAAAAACTTCATCGCCGTAATGCCTTTTTCCAACAACACCATCGCCTCACTCGGTGTATTCACACCCGGCAGAATCGGTATACCGGCCGCCAGGGCGGCATCAATGATGGCCGGGGTAGAGCCCGGTGTGACAATAAATTCAGCCCCGGCATCAATGGAAGCCTGCAGCGTCTCAACATTGATGATGGTGCCCGCACCCACAATCGCGTCCGGCACCGCTTCTTTAATCGCTCGAATGGCTTCCAGAGCCGGCTCGGTGCGCAGGGTGATTTCCAAGACTTTCAAGCCACCTTCGACCAGCGCCTTTGCCAGCGGCACCGCATCATCCAGACTTTCGATCACCATCACCGGAACTACCGGCGACGTTTGCATAATGTCTTTGATATCAACTGTCATTGTCTTGTCCGTACATAACAAAATGAAGATTTACTTAAGCCAACTCGGTTTCAAACTGGGAAAACAGGGTGCAGGCCCCCATCTCCGAGGAAGATGCCTGCTGCCGCATACCGCCAAATAACTCACGTCCCATACCAAAATGATGACCTTCTGCCGACGACGCCAGAGGTATACGAGCATCAAATTCAACTTGATTGACCAATACTTTGAGCTCACCGGTATTCGCATTCAGGTGAATGAGATCACCGGTTTTGACTTTCGCGAGTGGTCCACCCATGGCACATTCCGGGGTCAAATGAATGGCCGCCGGGACTTTGCCAGAGGCTCCCGACATACGCCCATCGGTCACCAGGGCAACTTGAAAACCACGGTCCTGCAGCACACCCAGCGATGGTGTTAGCTTATGCAGCTCCGGCATGCCATTGGCCTGTGGGCCCTGATAGCGCAAGACCGCCACAAAATCCTGTTCCAGCTTGCCCGCCTTAAACGCCGCGACAATATCGTCCTGGTCATCGAAGACCATGGCCGGGGCTTCAATCACGCGATGCTCTTCATGCACCGCCGACACCTTGATCACACCGCGCCCAAGATTCCCCTGCAGCACATGCAAACCACCGGTTGCATCAAACGGCTCTTCACAACCGCGCAAGACATCCCGGTCGAGGGATTCCTCGGGGGAGTCCTGCCAACTCAGCTGACCAGCCCGCAGTACCGGCTCCCGCGAGTAATAGGCGAGCCCGCGGTCATCGCCCACGGTAAGAATGTCTTCGTGCAGTAGCCCTGCCTGCAACAGCTTGCGAATCAATACCCCCATGCCACCGGCGGCCTGGAAGTGATTGATATCAGCCTGGCCATTGGGATAAATCCGGGTCAGTAAGGGGATAACCTTGGACAGCGCATCAAAGTCATCCCAGTTGATCTGAATACCGGCAGCGCGGGCAATGGCAATCAGGTGGATGGTGTGATTGGTGGAGCCTCCCGTCGCCAGCAAGCCAACAATCGCATTGACGATGGCCTTCTCATCGATTGCATGGCCAATGGGGCGAAAGTCCTCGCCCTGGGCGGTAAACTTCAACACCTGCTGTGCAGCCGCTTTGGTCAGCTCATCGCGCAACGGGGTGTAAGGGTTAATAAAGGAACTGCCCGGCAAGTGCAGCCCCATGATTTCCACCATCATCTGGTTACTGTTGGCGGTACCATAAAAGGTACACGTGCCAGGACCGTGGTAGGACTTGGATTCCGCTTCCAGCAGCTCCTGGCGACCGACCTTGCCTTCGGCGTAAAGTTGGCGAATACGCACTTTTTCCTTGTTCGACAAGCCGGTGGTCATGGGGCCGGCGGGCACAAACACCGCCGGCAGATGGCCAAACGTCAGTGCACCGATCAATAAACCCGGTACAATTTTGTCACACACGCCCAGATAGAGAGCGCCATCAAACATGTTGTGACTGAGTGATACCGCCGTCGACATGGCAATCACATCGCGGCTGAACAGCGACAGTTCCATTCCGGGCTGGCCCTGAGTCACCCCATCGCACATTGCGGGCACTCCACCGGCAAACTGAGCCACGCCCCCGGCCGCTTCGATGGCGGCTTTAATAAGATCTGGTGCGTGTTTAAAGGGCTGGTGTGCCGACAGCATGTCGTTGTAAGACGACACGATGGCAATATTCGCTTTGATGTCGGCGGTCAGATCGGCTTTTTCAGCGGCACTGCAAGCCGCAAAACCGTGGGCCAGATTGCCACAGGCCAAGGTGGAACGGTGTGGCCCCTGCCCTACAGCCGCAGCCACTCGCTGCAGGTAGGCCTGACGGCTTTGGCGACTGCGCTCGACAATGGTTTCAGTCACCTTTTGCAACACCTGATGCACACTCGTCATTTTCAATTCCTCTTCATAGGCTGTCGGCAGCGCTGACTTTCAGGGGGCCCAATAGACATCGACATCCACCTGATCTTGTTGCAGGAAAAGACTGACCGGTGTTTCCAGCACATTTTCCTGCAAACGCGCCTGTTGATATACCGCCCATTTATCCGCGCCTGTGATCAGCAGAATGACTTTTTGAGACTGCAGAATGGCCCACGGAGTCAGCGTCATTCTCTGCAAGTAATCACCGGTCACCGAGGAGCGCCGGGCCTCGATTGCCGCACAACATTGCGTCGACTCCAGAGCGGCCTGCAGGCCTTGGGCGTGGGGAAACAGTGAAGCGGTATGGCCATCCCCTCCCATGCCCAGCAAGGTCAGACTGTAAGGTCTTGGAATGTCTGAGTAATCGGTATTACAACTGTCCTCGCCATCAAACGGCGAAGCGGCTGTATTTTTCATGGCAGTAAAGTCACAGGCCGAAGCCGGGCCCTGCAACAATGTCTGCTTCAGCAACCGCTCATTGCTGGCCTGATGATCCGCGTCCACCCAGCGCTCGTCGACCAGGGCCACAAATACGTGTGACCAATCAAGCTCCGCTTGTGACAGCCGCTCGTACAGGGGGCCTGGCGTCGAACCTCCGGACAACAACAGCGAGGCCGAGCGACGTTTATCCAGATCACGCTGCAGGCTGCTGATCACAACCCGGTAAAGCTGGTCCAGCATTTGTTCACGACTGTCAAAACGATGCTCGTGAATCATTTCCGTCCCCGCTGGTTGGCACCGTTGTTGTGCCATGCCCGCTTGTCACTGTGCAATAAGGCGGCCGCCGCGTCCGGCCCCCAAGTACCGGCCTCGTAAGCCTGCACCGGTGTCCCGCATTTGTTCCAGGCGGTGATAATGGGATCCACCCAGGCCCAGGCCAAATCCGCCTCGTCGCGATGGGCGAATAAACTCAAATCGTTTTGAATGACATTTAACAGCAGTCGCTGGTAGGCATCGCTGCGAATATTCTGGAAGGTGTCGGCGAAGTTCAGGTTCAACGGCACCTGTTGCAGCCGCATATCAAACTGATTCAGTTCCTTGGCCATCACCGTCATTTGAATGCCTTCATCCGGTTGCAGGCGAATCACCAGGCGGTTGGCTTGCAGGGGTTGTGCATCGACAAATACATTGTGTGACAGGGCTTTAAACTGAATCACAATTTCCGCACAACGCTGACGCAGTCGTTTACCGGTGCGCAAATAAAACGGGACTCCGGTCCAGCGCCAGTTATCAATGTGCGCTTTGATGGCGACAAAGGTTTCCGTGTGGCTGTCATGGCCCAGCTCCTCCAGATAGCCGGGGACCTGCTTGCCATTGAGGGTGCCGTCGACATACTGCCCACGTACGGTATGGCTTTGCACTTCGTAGCCGGTCAGTGGTCGCAACGCCTGTAATACCTTGAGTTTTTCTGTGCGAATATTGTCCGCCTGCAGTTTGTGCGGCGGTTCCATGGCCACCAAACACAACAACTGCAACAGGTGGTTCTGCACCATGTCCCGCATGGCGCCCGCCTGATCGTAAAAGGCGGTGCGACCTTCCAGCCCGACCTCTTCCGAAAGACTGATCTGCACATGATCAATAAAGTTGCCGTTCCACAAAGGCTCGAACAGAACATTGGCGAATCGCAGCGCCAACAGGTTTTGCACTGTCTCCTTGCCCAGGTAATGATCGATACGGAAAATATGGTCTTCCGGAAAATAGCGCGCCACCTGGGCATTGATCTCGTTGGCGGAAGCGCGATCGTAGCCGAGGGGTTTTTCCAGCACCACCCGCGAGGCATCCGTGATCAGATGGCGGCTGCTCAGTTGCTCGCAAATGGTGCCATACAGACTTGGCGGCATCGCCAAGTAAAAGATTCTGTCTTTTTCGGGCACAGCACACAAGGGATCTTCCAGCAGCGCCCAGTTGTCACTGTTTTCAGTGACGTCCAATGGACACAGCTGCAGCCGTTGCTCAAAGGTATCCCAGTGGCTGTTGGAGGACTCTCCGGGCTTTAACTGGGTGGTCAGCCAGTCCTGCACACGGGCAATCTCTTTTTCACGCTCAGCCATTTGCCGGGCAATCAGAAAAATCCGCGTGCTGGCAGGCAGATGGCCCGCCAGTTCGGAGCGATACAATGCCGGCAACAACTTGCGCAACGCCAGATCACCCAAGCCCCCAAAAATGACAATATCAAATTCCTGCGTCATTTATTTCTCTCCAAAAACCCACGCACGGCCACACACCTTTACTATGCATAAGTCGAGCCCATAAACTACAAATCTGACAGGATAACAACTCTGAATACCCCAATCGCAGCGAAATCGCTTCCTGCAAGAATTTAATTTAGTTAAATTATAGGCCGAAAAAGACCCCAAAAACAACCGATAAAATTTAATTTAATTAAATATTAATAATTTCAGCGGTTGGCCTTAAAATGAAACAGCTGACGACTTAAGGAACTCCGCCCGGTATGACTATGATTTTGACCCGCCTCCGGCACGAACTGGACAATTTGAGCAAATCAGAACGCCGCATTGCCGAGGTTATCCTGGCGGATCCGGAAGCTGCCGTGCACGCCACTACGGCTGAAATAGCCCGCAAAGCTGAAGTCAGCGACCCCATGATTTCACGGCTGTGCAGGGGGTTGGGCTGTAAGGGATTTCCGGAGTTCAAGGTCCAGCTGGCCCAGAGCCTGGCCAAGAATACCTCCTATGTGACGCAATCGGTTTCCGTGGATGACAACACCGACACTTACGTTAACAAACTGATCAGCGCCAACCAGGGGGCACTGGAATACCTGCGCAAGGAATTGGACACCCGGATCATAGACGCGGCGGTAGACGCGCTGGACCGAGCCAAACGCATTGAAATCTTCGGCATGGGCGGCTGCTCCTCCATCGCCCAAGACGCACAGCACAAGCTGTTTCGCCTTGGCACCCCCACCATTGCCTACGAGGATAACCTGAAGCAACGCATGGCGGCCGCTGCAGCAGATGCTGACAGCGTAATTTTGTTTATCTCGTTTACCGGACGTACCCACGCCACCATTGAAACCGCTGAAACCGCCAAGCTGAGCGGTGCCAAAGTGATCGCTATCACCGATCCCAACTCCCCACTGGCCGCCTCCTGCGATATTGTCATTACATCGGGCAGCGAACTGGAAGATACAACCATCTACGTCCCCATGACCACCCGCATCATGATTCTCACCATTATCGACATCCTGGCCACCGGCCTGGCCCTGAAGCGCAGTCCCGGCATTGACACGCACCTGAAGAAAATCAAAGAAAGCCTGGATCACACCAAGGCTGAGAAGCGCTGACACCCGGCCCTGCCACCTGAGTAAATTTCTACCAACAAATAAACACCGGCAGAGCAATTTTGTTCAATACCCCAGCTTTTTGCCGCGGTAGTGTATGCCCACACTTCCACAGGCAAAGGCATACCGTGATTACAACCCTGACTTCCATGCTGGTGTTCGCAATGGTTGGCGCATGCACCCCAGGCCCCGTGAACCTCATCGCCACAGGCAGCGGAGCCCTCTACGGTTATCGACAAACTCTGCCCCATATCCTCGGGGCCACGGTCGCCTACACCATGATTGTGCTTTTGAGCGGCCTGGCACTGGAATCGCTGGCCCAGCTGTTACCGCGCATCACCTGGATGATCAAACTGGCTGGCAGCGTCTTTCTGTTGATGATGGCGTACAAAATTGCCCGTGCCGAACCCGCCACTTCCTCTAATAACCAGCACAGTCAGCCACCCAGCCTGACACAGGGCGCCCTGTCCCAATACCTCAACCCTAAAGCGTGGCTGGTGGCCCTGTCGGGGGCCAGCGTATTTGTTGTCAATCAGGGACCACTGCAACTGTACCTGGTCGCATTTTGCCTGATTTCATTTGCCGCCTGTTTTACCGGTATTTCACTTTGGGCGGCCACCGGGGAATGGATTGGTCGCTATCTGCACAACGTCGAACACCAGCGGTGCTTTAACCGACTGATGGCAAGCCTGCTTTGTGCTACAGTGCTGTCGATGTTACTCAGTTGATGACCACAGCTGGATGAACCGGATGCAATAGTGGGATCGCCCTGACGTGAAAAACGATAACACCGTTAGTATTCAACCCTGCGCCACCCTGCCATTTGTTGAAATGCGGCAGGCGTCGGCTTCCAGCGCCTGCTACCACCCCCACTCCCACGATGAGTTTTCGTTTGGTGTCATAGATCAGGGCACCGCCAGCTACCAGAACCTGAATCAACAGCTGCGAACCGGCCCTTGCGACACCGTCACCATCAATCCTGGCGACTTGCACGCCTGCAACCCCGATTCCCAGCACTGGTCATATCGTATGCTGTTTCTCGATACTGACTGGGTCGGCCAGCTGCAGCTGGAGTTTCAGGACTCAACCGGTAGCAAACTGACCGGCAACCCGGGCTCGGATTACCACCCATTTGCCACGCCACTGGTACGTCAGCAGCAACACTATCAGCGGTTTGACCAGCTTTTCGTCATGTTGAGACAGAGTCGAGTGCCCCTGGAAACCGAGAGCGCCATGATCGACTATCTGCAATATGCCTTTCTGACCCAGGAGCAGGTTTCCAGCCAAGACCGGTGCGTATCGGCCAGTTCAACGGCCGTGCCCCGCTCAATATTGCGCACGAAAGACCGCTTGCTGGATCAACTTGACCACAACCACAGCCTGGCTGAACTGGCCTGCGAAGCGGGCATGAGCCGCTATCACCTGATACGTCGGTTTAAGCAGTATTTTGGTCTTTCGCCCCACGCCCTCTTATTGGATGAACGCATAAAAACGGCCAAACACCTGCTTAGACGAGGACAGGCACTGGCCAACATTGCCAGTCAGCTCGGCTTTACCGACCAAAGTCACTTTCAGCGCAGCTTTAAAAAGCGGGTGGCCTTGACCCCCAAACAGTATCAGTCTTTTTTTACTTCGCACTAGCTATTGGTCATTAACGGCCATCCTTCCCGGCCTCATCAAGGGCCGCTTCAGCCGCGCTGAGTTAAAGCAAAACCCAACGGGTATGCATGAGGTCAATATGTGGTACTCTTGTACCGTGTTGATAGGATGATCACCGCCAATGGAGCCTAAACGGACCCACTCATTACAACAGCTGGCACGCCCGTATCGTAAGTCTGTTCTTTCAGCCCTACTGCTGATTACTTTGGCGGGTGGTATTTTTTTTACCATCCAGAATGCACTCCGCGGTATCTACCCGGTGGCCATCATTGAATTCGTCATGGCGATGTATTCCCTGGTTATCCTGTTTGCCATACAAAACACGAATCGCCTGGAAAACTGGATACTGGCCTACCTACTCCCTTTTTTAGGCACCATGATGTTTGCCCTGGCCTCGCCACGCACCAGTCCCAGTGTCTTTGTCTGGGTGCTGATCATTCCCCTGATCTCTTTTCTGCTGCTGGGCAAACGACTTGGCGCATTTATGTCTATAGGTTTCATGCTGGGGGCCGCAACCATTTTCCTGATGAAATTCCACAACCAGCCTGACTTGATGAACACCATCACCATTGCCAACATCAGCATCATGTCCTCCATCATCCTGGTGTTTTCATTTGTGTATGAAGTTACCCGTGAACAGTCCGAAACCAAACTCTTGCAAATGGCACATTCCGATCCGCTGACTCGTCTGGCCAATCGGGCTCGATTGAGTGAAGCCTTTCAGCACGAATGTCACCGCAGCCAACGTATTCAATCCCCCTTGGCCCTGGTGGTGTTTGACCTGGACCACTTTAAAGCGGTAAATGACACTTATGGCCATGAAGTAGGCGATCAGGCATTGATTCATGTCGCCAACATACTGCGCAAGCATTTGCGTAAAACGGACCTCGCGGCCCGCCTCGGAGGGGAAGAGTTTTGCCTGCTGTTACCGGATACCAGTTTAGAACAAGCCGCATGTGTGGCGGAAAAGATCCGACAGGCCATTGAACAAAGTCCCCTGTGTATCGAAAACACTAAAATTCAACTGACCCTCAGCGGCGGAATTGCACAGAACGCAAGAGGCAAAGAAGAACTGAGTGACCTGGTTCGCCAGGCTGACAAACAGCTTTACCGCGCCAAGGAGCATGGGCGAAACCAAATTCAGTTTTCGATCCCCCCCGGCTTGCTCACGACCTGAAGGTTACAGTCCAATCCTTTCTATTTTGAGAAGTTAGTTATTAATAACTTCTTTCATCTTAAGCCATTAGCTTTTACACCGAGTTCAAATATGTTCACGATCAAAACGCCTGCGCAATACCAACAAACCCTATGGAAAAATGGTAAAGGCACCACCACCGAACTTGCGATCAATGACGGCGGCGATTTAACCCACTTCGACTGGCGTATAAGCATTGCCTCAGTAGTGGAAAATGGCGTATTTTCTGATTTTTCCGGATTAAGAAGGGACTTGTTTTTACTGAGCGGCCAGGGTGTCACCTTAATTCATGATGAGGGCAAAAGCGGTGAAACCATGCACCAGCTTAAGCGGCCTCTGGATTATGCAACATTTGATGGCGGCAGCCGCACTGAAGGAAAACTGCACGATGGCGCAATCACCGATTTAAACCTGATGACCAGACAAGGCATGTATCAAGTGAACATCGTGACCTTTGACCAGCAGACGAGCTGGCCATTACCGGAAGATGGGTTGTGTTTTATTTATCCGCTTGCCGATAAGATCTCTCTTGATGTCAAAGGCCAGCAGACCACGGTTATCGACAAACATCATTTGCTGATTGCTGAACAGGGTTTTAAATCGGCAACATTGAACGCAGATCACGCCATTTTCATCCAGCTGCTGTCGATTGAACCCGGCTTATCGAACTGAGATACGATGCCATCTGGTTGCACCCGAAATAGATTATCGACTTGATGAAGGTAGAAGCCTAAGGAAATTATCTCGTGCGACTTTACGCGCAGTCGTCTCGGGCAAGACCTGTAAAAACGGCTCAAAGGCTTTCATCTGCTCGCCGATGTCATCAAAACGCCCCAGCGCATCGGAGCCCAAAATAAAGCGGTCCGGATAATCTGTGACCAGCTTGACCCAGTCTGCAGTGGGACGCCCCTGCTTATCCAGCAGGTACGGGTGCAACACCGTCCAGGATAAATCGACGGTCAGGTTGGGGTGAGCCTGGAGCAGCTCCCTGACCGCGGGCAGGACAAAGTCCATAACCCCCTGATTGCGATGCAGGGATTTACTGGTGCCCGCATGTGCCCAGATAATTCGTACTTGCGGGTGTTTCTCCAGCGCGTCTTTAAGCTCTTCCAGATACAAGGGATTGCGCTCGCGCTTCGAGGTGATGTTGGTGTGTATCAGTACAGGAAGATCATGCTTGGCGGCAAAGCGATAAATCCGGTGCATGGCTTCACTGTTGGCCCTGGGCGGTTCATTGGGCGTCATAGCGGTCAAGTCGTCATGCCGCAACAACACTTCCCCAATACCCTGCCATAAACCCGGGTACAGACTGAGCATCTTTTCCAGGTGGATGACGGCATTTTTATCGGTAGGGTTTATGCCGCTGAGAAAAGGGTGTAAACGCTGCCGCTGCCTATCCGGCAGCTGCCGCAAAGCCTCCGCCAAATAGCTGTCGGTGGCGCTGTACCAGTACATGGCCGCATCATCACCGGCGTAATAGCGCGGCCGCTTGGGCTCATCCTCATGCCACTTTTTCATCAAGGGGGCACCACTGACCATGGCGTGATCAATGCGGCCTGTATCCATGGCCTGCACTAACTTATCCAGTGATTCGCCCTGTTGAAAAAAGTCCAGCACATGCAGGTGGCCGTCACTGTAATGATACCCCTCGTCCGCCAAGGCAAAGGCCACTAACAACAAGGGTAAAACCGTCCCATACCTGATCATCGTGAATTCCTTTCGCTCGTGAATTCCTATGGCTCATGCCATATTAACCTGCCACTTCCAAGTATATTCACTGCCTGCCAAGGGGTGCAGACACAAGTCTCAGTGTAACTTGAAGCGGGGCCTAATAAAGTGGTTAATCTTGTCTGTTAAAGCCACCACTGCAGTCCTCGGCCAACCATGGATCGCCACTTGATGCATGCGATACAGCGACACATAGGCCAACCGCGCCACCTTACCTTCCAGGCTCAATCCGCCGCGGGCTAACCCACCCATCAGGCGACCAAAAGCGGTGTACTGACTCAAGGACACCAGAGACCCCATGTCCCGGTACACAAAGTCGGTCAAACGCTTACCCTGTAACAGCAGTTCCAGGTTGCGGGCGACGGTGGCCGCCATCTGGTGAGCCGATTGCGCACGGGGTGGCACCCAACGCGGCTGTCCGTCCGGTCCCTCCATGGGGCATCCGGCACAGTCCCCCAGAACAAAGATACGCTCGTCTCCCCTGGCCTGCAGTGTGGGCTCCACCACCACCTGATTAGCGCGGTTGAATTCCAGCCCCTCTATGCCTTTCAAAAAATCCGGCGCCTTGACACCTGCCGCCCAAACCATCAAATCGGCTGGAATTTCCACCCCCTGCTTGGTGAGCAGGCCTGCGGAACTGGCTGACACCACGGCCGTATTAACCAGGACATTCACCCCCAGCTTTTCCAACTCCTCATGTGCACCGGAGGATATGCGTTCGTTTAACACCGGCAGCAATCGAGGACCCGCCTCCACCAAAGTCACGTCGAGATGCTCGGGAGTGATAGCCCGCAAACCGTAGGTGGAAAACCACTCGCGCGCCTTGTAAAGTTCCGCCGACAACTCCACCCCGGTCGCCCCACCACCAATGATCGCCACCCGCAACTTACGCTCTGCATCACCCGCCTGCAGTTTCTGGTCAAGGCGAATAAAACCGTCCACCAAGCGTCGGTGAAAACGCTGGGCCTGATCGGGCCGGTCCAGAAAGATGCAGTGATCCGCCACACCAGTTACCCCAAAATCGTTGGAAACGCTGCCAATCGCCAATACCAGATAGTCATAGGACACTTCTCGGCGAGGTAAAATTTCTTCCCGCTCATCGTCAACCAGGGCGTCCAAGAAAATCACCTTGCGCTGGCGATCCACACCGCAAAGGGTACCGAGCTTGAATTCATAGTGGTTTTTATGAGCGTGGGCCCGATAACTGACCGCGTCCAGATCGGCATCCAGCGAACCAGAAGCCACCTCATGCAACAAAGGCTTCCAGATATGGGTGTGATTTCGATCAATCAATACAATATCGGCCCTGCCTTTACTGCCCAGGCTTTTCCCCAACGTTGTCGCCAGCTCCAACCCCCCGGCACCGCCCCCTACAATGACAATTTTCATGGATAATGTCCCAACTCAAGAAATATACCGATGCTCTGACCATAACAGATCACGGGTATAGCGCCTGGCGCTACACCGCCATTTTACCACCCTATGGCCTATGGCCCAGGCAACCTCAGGAGAGATGCCCCACGCCTCACAACCAGCCCCCCCCCCAGAAATCACCGGGCAAAAAAAAGGCGCTTCAGTGAAGCGCCATAAGCCACAATTTTACAGACTGTAAAAGTGCAGAGACAAGATGGTTGGACCTATAATCCGCCTATTCCTCCAACTGCAGAAACGTTTTCAGGATGGCCTCGGTCGAGGGATCAAACGTCGTATGATGGGTACCCGTCGCCCGTCGAGTTTCAATTTCGTGATAAATTTTCGCGCCAATCTGCTTACCCAACTCCACCCCCCACTGATCAAAAGCATTCACCTGCCAGATCACGCTGGATACAAACACCTTGTGCTCGTACAAAGCTATCAGCGCCCCCAGCACCTGTGGCGTGGTTTTCGCAAAGCTGATCGTAATACTGGGTCGATTGCCTGGCAGTACCTTATGGGGCGCAAGAGCTTGCACATCGGCTTCAGAATAACCGTCGGCTCTCAATTCTTCCTGAGCTTGAGCCAGGGATTTGCCATACAGCAACGCCCGCGCCTGGGCCAGGCAATTGGTCACCAGTTGGGCGTGTTGATCGGCCAGGGGGTTGTGACTTTGCAACGGCAGAATAAAGTCCACGGGAACCATTTGTGTCCCCTGGTGCAGCAATTGGTGAAAGGAATGCTGACCATTGGTGCCAGCCGCCCCCCACACCACTGGGCAGGAAGCACGGATTAATGCCTGGCCTTGACGATCCACCCCTTTGCCGTTGCTCTCCATGGTCAGCTGCTGCAAAAACGCCGGCAATTGCGTCAGGTTCTGGTCATAAGGCAACACCGCATGGGACTGAGCGCCCAACAGATTCACAGACCAGATCTCCAGTAACGAGAGAATCACCGGCAGGTTATTGGCCAGGGGCGCACAGGCAAAATGCTGGTCCATTGCTGCCGCACCATCACACAGCTGTTCAAAGGACCCCCAACCCACCGCAAACGCAATCGGCAAGCCGATAGCTGACCAGAGAGAGTAACGCCCCCCAACCCAATCCCACATAGGGTAAATGGCGCTCTGCTCTATGCCGAACGCTTCTGCCCGCTCTACATTGGATGACACCGCCACAAAATGATTCGTCAAATTGCTATCAGCGCCAGCGGCTTGCTGCAGCCAGTGGCGAGCGGCCTCGGCATTCGCCAAAGTTTCCAGGGTTGTAAAGGTTTTTGAGGCCACCACAAATAATGTGGTTGCAGGATTCAAGTCTTTTAACGTGTTGACCAGATGTGATGGATCCACGTTGGAGACAAAGTGCACCCGCAGGCGCGTGTGATAAGGCGTCAACCCTTCACTCACCATGGCTGGCCCCAAATCAGACCCTCCAATGCCTATATTCACCACATCCGTAAACGCCTGCCCGGAATATCCGGTACGCTCGCCTTGCAGCACATCTTCAACCAGGGCTTTCATTCGCTGTCGTACCAGGGCCACCGAGTGGTTTTCGTCCAACGACGGGTCAGCCCCACCGCGCAGCGCGGCATGGAGTACCTTGCGTCCCTCGGTATGATTGATCGCCTGCCCACTCAACATTTGCTGTATGGCGTCGGGCACTTCAGCTGCCTGGGCCAGGTCCAACAAACAGTTCCAAATGTCTCCGTCTATGGCATGGCGGGAAAAATCCAAGCTCAGCCCCGCAGCCTGCCGTGAATATCGAGCCACCCGGTTGCCATCCCGGGCAAAGGCCTTGCGAATGTCTACCGTGCCTGTTTCTTTGGCAAGTTGTTCCAGAGTGTGCCAAGCCTGAGTCATCTGTTCGTTGGAGAATGCTGTCATCGGGTCAAACATGAGTGTTACTGCTTTTATCCATTATTTAATTAAATTAAATATTAACTTACTAAAATCGTCATTTACAACCATATATTTTAATTTAGTTAAATTCCGGGAAGCAAAAACGGCCCAATATACCTCTAAGACGAGTAAGGTGGGCTAATCAGCCCCTAGGTGAAAAGGTGTCTAACGCCTAAACGAGCGCATTGCGAATATCCGACAGGAGCTGCTGAACCTGCGCGGATTTGGCCAGAACCCTTTGCTCTCGCAAAACCTGGTCAAGAATTGCTTTTGTCGTCAGGGGATTGGCCAACACAACCCGAAACATAGTCAATACTTGTCCCCGGTACCTGGCGACATCCACACGGGTGCGGGAGACAAAGCTTTTGCCTTCAGCCCGCTGCGTTTTTTGAATTAGGCAGGTAATCTCATCCAGTAACTCATTGATTTGGGCCTTCACCTGAACCGGCTGATCAGGCAGTCGCTGTTGCAGCCACGCAGGCGCAAAGCGATATCCCAGGATGTTCAAGGTTGGCGAGACCAGCAATTCAAAATCGGGATGCTCTTCGATCTGTTGTGCCAGATAACCGGCTTTTTCCAGCCCCTGGTCGATCAACAACTCATAGCCCTGGCGGCCGATGATGTTCAGCCCCGCATGCACCAGCAGAGCCATACCCGGACGCGAGCCCTCGAGGGTGTGGCTGCCCAAGTCCCTTGAGCCGCGGCGAATGATATATTCCGCGTGATGTTCGATGCTGGAGAGCGCTTCCGGATGACGGAATAACACCATGCCTGCCCCCATGGGCACATAAAACTGCTTATGAGCATCGATGGTGACTGAATCCGCCCGTTCAATGCCCGACAAGACACCACGATGGGTATTGGAAAACAGCGTCGCGCCGCCCCAGGCAGCATCCACATGAAAGTGACAGCCCAGTTCATTGGCCAGATCCGCCAAGGCATTCAGGTCATCCACGCTGCCAGTTTCTGTGGCCCCAGCCAAGCCAACGATACTTAGAATTCCAATACCATCCGCTTGCAGGCGTCTCGCCTGCTCACGCATCTGCCCTACTTCAACTCGATAATTGGCGTCGGTCTCAATAGCCACAATATGATCGCGACCAATGCCCAACAAATCAGCGGCTTTCGCCAGGGAATAGTGCCCACGACGGGATACCAACACCGCCAGGCCTTGCAGTCCAGCCTGCTGCAAAGCGCCATAAATTCCCTGACGTGCAACCCGTTCAGCCCCCAAACATCGATTACGGGCAACCCACAACGCCGTGATATTGGCCACCGTGCCGCCAGAGCAAAATGCCCCCAGGGCATGTTCTGCGTTGTGCAACCACTGCTGGTAGAAGCTGTCACTGTCGCCGAACACCAACCGATGCAGCATGCCCAGCACTTGCCTTTCCAGGGGCGTAAAGGCTTTGGAGGTCTCGACCTTGACCAAATTTTGGTTGAGGGCCGTGACGATCTTTGCCAGGGTCAACATGAAATACGGCAGCGCCGAGGTCATGTGCCCGACAAATCCCGGCGATGCGGTATGCACAGACTGGGCGACCAAGTGCTTGAGAATAAAGTCCGTATAGGCAGACACATAATAGGGCTGCTCGGGAATGTCCGAGGTGGCAAAGTCGCGCTCGATCTCATGCATGGGCTTTTCCAAAGCCACAATGTGCTCATGTAAAAAGCCGTCAAGATTATGGCTGATGGCCGCATCAATCTGCGCCAGAGTCGACTCACTGGATTCAGGGATGGTGAAAATGCGATTGAGCGACTCGAGGTTGGCCTCTGCACGTTCACTGCCTCGCGGCATCTCATTTCTTGTCATAGGATTTTCACCTCAGCCTTGAAATCCAGGGCAGCATCATAAAGAGCCCCCCAGATCCTAGCAAGCCCCCGACTATCCCGGTGAATTTAACCTTCAAACCCATCTTGCATGACTTTGATTTGTCGACGACTGGCCAGTTAGCCCTCCTCTGGCACGCACCAAAATCTTTCTCAGCACCTTTGGCTGCACCATTATTGACAAGCTAAACGCACCAATAGCTATCATTTTTTGCTTTGCAGGCCAGAAAAAAGCCCACATCAGTGCAAGCCCTCACTGGTCTGCATTTCCCAAGATAACTGGCCTTTTTCATCTTTACAGAAATTAAATAGCTTACACAAAACGCAGAAAATACTGCATCCAACAATCCACAGAGATTGTCTGCCCGAGCTCAGAGGAACCGGTATTCACATTACTACTGCAAGGGTACGCACCATGAAATTGACAAACTGCACCAACCCATTGGCACTGGCTGTATTTATGGCCTCGGCGACCACCGCTTTGCACACCCAGGCAGATGGCCTGGCCCTGGAAGAAGTGGTTGTCACCGCCCAGAAACGCGCACAGGACATGCAGGATGTTCCTATTGCTGTAACGGCAATGAGCGCCGACATGATCAAGAAAGCAGGTATTACCGGAGTTGACGGTATCGCAGCACGAACCCCTGGTTTCAGTATGGGCGAGTTCAATGCCACCCAGCCACAGCTGTACATTCGCGGTATTGGCTCTAACGGCGATGGTGCCGGCAACGGAGAGCAGTCTGTCGCCATGTTTATCGACGGTGTCTACGTCAACCGCAGTGCAGGCAGTGCTACCGAACTGTTCGACATTCAAAGCATTGAAGTGCTGCGTGGCCCTCAAGGGACTCTTTGGGGCAAAAACGCCATTGCCGGTGCGATTAACGTAACCACCAAGCGCCCAACTGACGAGTTTGAAGTTGGCCTGGAAACGAAAATCGGCAATTACGGTTTGAAGAATTACCGCGGTATGGTGTCTGGCGGCCTGACTGACACCCTGGCTGCCAAATTCAGCTTCAACGACAAGCAGCGCGATGGTTATGTCGAAAGTGTTATCAATCCAGATGTTGAGCAAGGCGACCTTGACAGCACCAACCTGCGCAGCCAGATACTGTGGACTCCTACCGACTCCTTTGAAGCGCTGCTGACCTTAAATTATGGTACCGATCGCCGCTCAGGCGCAGTGTCTAAAGCCTCAGAAACCATAGACCCTGACTTTGCCTTGATTGGTGTTTCTCTGGCAGCAGCCCACGCCGCTGGCGTTCCTGTCGCCGACTTCTATGAAAGCTATGCCGAAGAAACAGGCTCTACTGAGGTTGACTCCAGGGGTGCTTCTTTGCAGATGGACTGGGATTTTTCCTGGGCAACCTTGACCTCCCTTACCGCTTATCAGGAAACCAAGTCCTCCTTCTTCTTCCAGGGCATGGGCAGCGTGGGCAATGACATTTTTGAAAATTACGGGCCCATGTCTGTCGACAGTATGGCTGGCGTATTTGGTCCCTCATTAGCTCCAATTGTGGCAGGCTTTGGCGTTTACTCCTATGCGGATGAGAGCTCACGTCTATTCAGCCAGGAATTCCGTTTAAGTGGTGACACGGACAACCTGAACTGGCAAGCCGGCATCTACTTTAACAAGGAATCGGTACATCGCGGTGAAGGAACCATACTTGATTCCCCCACCTACCTCATGGAAGAAATCGGCTTTAATTCAGCGTTAGCCTATAACCCGGCCAATGATCTCGCCGACCAATACAACGACACCGAGAGTATGGCCATTTTCGGCCAGGCTACCTACTCCCTGACTGATAAGCTGGACCTGACCCTGGGCCTGCGTTACACCGAAGAAACCAAAGACTACACCAACATCTCCAGCCTTGTTGCCGATGACAACCCCAGCTTGCCCGTTATCAGCAGTGAGCTGAACAATGCAGAGCTGAAGAAAACCTGGCGTGCACCTACCTACAAACTGGTCGCCAATTACCATGTGGGTGATAACAGCATGGTGTATGCCAGCGCGGCGACCGGTTTCAAGAGTGGCGGCTTTAATAACTCCTCAGCTCTGGGCGCCCCGGTTGGCGAGCCCTTCAATGAAGAAAATGCGTTGAATATGGAAGTGGGCTTTAAATCCATGCTGTTCGATCAACGCCTGCGCCTGAACGGTGCCATCTTCAAAACCGACTATGAAGACCTGCAGGTATTGCAACAGTTCCCATGTACTGACTGTAGCATCCCGCCACTGGTAACCAAAAACGCCGGTAAAGCAATATCACAAGGTGTAGAGCTGGAGGCTACCTTCGCGCTCACCGAAAACCTGCAGCTGTCTGGCACCTACGCCTATCTCGATACCGAGTACACCGAGATGGAAGGCAACCTGAAGGAAGACGAAGGCAATGCATTGCGCAACGCGCCTCGCAATGCCTATACCCTGGTCAGTTCCTACCAGAAAGACCTGCCCTTCGGTGGCTTTATGGATGCCCGCCTGGAATACATCCACAAGGAAAAAGCCTACCAGGATACCAAAAACTATGAGGAAGCCTCGATTCCAGAATACCGTGTGTTCAACGCGCGTCTGGCCTACACAACAGCCGATGAAAAATGGGAAATTGCAGGCTGGGTCAACAACCTGATGGGTGAAGAGTACTACGCTCACAACTATCAGCTGCCAGGCCTGGGCTTTATCCATGTGCCCGCCATGCCACGCACCTATGGCTTGAGCGTGACCTGGACTAATTTCTAATGCCCAAAGCATAAACGAAATCTTTCTCTGAGCTCCCGTTGGGAGAAGCTTCGGCCTTTCATTTTGAAAGGCCTTTTTTCGTTTTAACCCCATGTTCCACTCCATTTCCCCCCACCAATCTCAAGCCTTCTAATTCCACTGGACTGCTCTATTACCGCCATCTGGCAGTGTTCACAAAACCACTGTCGCATAAGATGGAGCGTGAGAAATTGTCTTCGACGTCTTTTCTGAACCATTAAGGAACTGTGATGATCAAAACCCTGAAATATTTGATGGCCTTGATACTGGTAGTGGTGGCCGTCGCCGCCCTTAGTCTGTATCTGGTCAGTCGTCCGACACCCCCACCGTCCAGCCAGGTATTCCTCAATGGTCAGGTACTGACCATGAATGTGAATAATGACATTGCCGAAGCTATTGCAGTGCAAGATAACAAGATTGTTGCTGTAGGCACTAACGAAGACATTCAGAAATTCATCAGCGACGATACCCAGATTCATGACCTGAAGGGCAAGACCCTGATGCCGGGCATTGTCGATGCCCACGGCCACTTCCCCGGCACAGGCATCAGTGTTATCAGTGCTAACCTCAGCAGCCCACCGGTCGGCAATATCACCACCATTCCACAACTGCAGGATCGGCTGCGCGAGCGATTGGCGAAAAAAGAACCGGGCCAGTGGCTTACCGGCTTTGGCTACGATGACACCCTGCTGGCCGAACACCGCCACCCTACTCGCCAGGAGTTGGATGCCGTCTCTACCGAGCACCCGATTTACATTACCCATGTATCGGGTCATATGGGCGTCGGTAACAGCCTGGCACTGGAAAAGTCCGGCTTCACCCGCGACACCCCCAACCCGGAAGGCGGTGTCATCGTTAAGGATGAAAACGGTGAGCTGACCGGCCTGCTGGAAGAAACCGCCTCTCAGGCCCTGGCCTTCAAAACCCTGGATATTTCGGCCATGGAGTTCTACGAGCTGCTGACCACAGCAGTCGATGACTATGCCAGCAAAGGTGTGACCACCGCGCAAAGCGGCGCCGTAGACCCCAAGATGCTGAAAGGCCTGTACGGCGTATCAAAGCTGGGCTTAATCCCCTTCCGACTGGAACTGTGGCCCCTGTACGACAAGGCGGGTGAACAGATTCTGTCTGGAGAACTGAACCTCGACGATTACACCAGCGACCTGGTACGCACCCAGGCTATCAAAATCGTCGCCGATGGCAGTATCCAGGGTTTTACCGGTTACCTCAGCCATCCCTATCACGAGCCTTTCCGTGGTGATGAAGACTACCGCGGCTATCCCAACATCAGCCGTGAGAATCTGACCGAGTGGGTAGAACGCTTCCACAGTGCCGGCATTCAAATGGCCATCCACGGCAATGGCGACGCCTCCATTGACGACATTATCTATGCCTTCGACCAGGCCCAGAAAAAGCACCCGGTAGCCGATCCTCGCATGATTCTGATTCACTCCCAGATGGCCCGCGATGACCAGCTGGATGACATGAAGCGACTGGGTATCACCCCCTCTTTCTTCTCAGCCCACACCTACTATTGGGGCGATCGCCACCGGGATATCTTTATGGGCCCCGAGCGCGCTATGCGCATGAGCCCATCGCATTCGGCCCAGGAACGTGACCTGAGGTTCAGTGTGCACCTGGATAGCCCGGTGGTGCCCATGGACCCCATGTTGATGGTCTGGTCGACGGTCAACCGCTTGTCCAGCAGCGGCCAGGTGATCGGTGAAGAAGAGCGTATTGACCCCATGAGTGCCCTGCGCGCCGTTACCATTGATGCCGCCTGGCAGATTTTCCAGGAAGACAAGATCGGCTCTCTGGAAGCGGGCAAGCTGGCAGATCTGGCGGTACTGGATGGCAACCCACTGGTCAATCCGGAAGCCATTCGCGACATCCTGGTTTCCCAAACCTATGTCGGCGGTTTAAAGATCTTTGACCGGGCCGAGTAATTCGGCCTCATCATTCTGAGCCGACAAATCAGTCGGAAATCCAGTCGTCGATCCAGTCGACAAGCTTATGGACCACCAGTAAGCTGGGGGCTTTCAGCAACCCCCAGCTTACCGGAAGGACATGAGCCCCCATGAGTTATTTACCCTGCGTCGAGATTGAGCCCTCCAGCCCCGCCCAAGCCAGCGTTATCTGGCTGCATGGACTGGGAGCGAGCGGCGACGATTTTGCCCCGATTGTGCCGGAACTGCGGCTGCCCGAGTCCCTCGCTGTTCGATTTGTCTTTCCTCATGCCCCCAGCATACCCGTGACCATTAACGGCGGTATGGTGATGCCCGCCTGGTACGACATCCTCAGTATGGATATTGACCGTACCATCGATGAAAAACAGATCCTTCAATCTGCCCAAGCGGTAACCGCACTGATTGAACGAGAAGTTGAACGGGGCGTAGACAGCTCACGCATTGTCCTGGCCGGCTTCTCCCAGGGTGGTGCCGTGGCTTACCAGGCCGCATTAAGTTATGACAAACCGCTGGCCGGCCTGATGACCCTGTCCACCTACTTTGCCACTCATGCCACGGTTGAACCCCACCCAGTCAATGCAGGGCTGAATATCTTTATCTCCCACGGCACCCAAGATCCTGTTGTCCCCGAGCTGCTGGGTCAGCGTGCACTCCAGCAGCTGCAAGCCAGAGGCTATCAGCCCAACTATAAGAGCTATCCCATGCAGCACGAAGTGTGTTGGGAGCAGATTCAGGATATCGCACACTGGATGCAGCAACGACTGAGTTAAGTTGGGGCTTTTACCGTTAAACTTAACTTGAACCTAAAGCAACCCTTGCTGGGACAGCCATTGCTTGAACTGCGGCAGCGGCATGGCACCCGCCATTCGCGCCACCTCCTTTCCAGCCTTGAAAACGATCAAGGTTGGAATGGATCGAATCTGCCAGCGCCCGGCAATGCCCTGCTGGGCTTCGGTGTTTACTTTGGCAAACCGTAGTTTCGGCTCCAGTTCACGTGCCGCCTGCTCAAACACCGGGGCAAATGTCCGGCAGGGCCCACACCAGGGTGCCCAACAATCCACCACAACCGGGATGTCGGTATGGTTCAGCATCGCGGCCACATTAGCCGATGTCAGCTCGACCGGCTTGCCAAAAAACATCGGTTTCTTGCATTTGCCACACTTGGGGTTATCACCCAGCCGCTCACTGGGCAGCCGGTTTTTGGCATTGCAAGCGGGGCAGCTGATAGTAGTCGTGGTCATGGTTGTGTCATCGCGTCTTGATAGAAGGGCCTTATTGTAACAAGTCCTGCAGCCCTTCCCCACCCAAAATAGATCACCAACCAGTCGGGGCGATCATTTTTTGTGCGATTATTGTCAGCTATTTTCTCAACAAAAAAAATGGCACACGGGAGTCTTGCTTCGCGTATTCCATCAAGGTATAAACCGGCAGTCCCCTTCAGAAAAGCTACCCCGCGACCACGAGGTAACAGGTTGTACATGAATGTAAATTCTAATATGGCGATGGATCAGCCGTCGCAATCCCCCAGCTTTCGTCTGAAAGGCGGATTGTTTCCCTTAACCCTCCTTGAACTTGCCTCGGGCGATTTGCAACAACTTCGTGAAAGCCTGTCTGTTAAAGTCTCTGAAGCTCCGGCTTTTTTTGAACAAGCTCCGGCGGTACTCAGCCTGGAAACCCTGGAGACGGATGAAACCGAATTGGACCTGGCAGCCATTCAACAGTTGTGTCAGGAATTTGGAGTGATCATTGTCGCTCTGCGCGGTGCTGGTGAAGAGCTGAAAGCTCAAGCTAAATCCCTCAATTTAGCCATTATGGCTAACAGCCGCAGCAAAAGCGTCTCCCAAACGGACACGGTTCACAAGCCGGTGTCAATCGAGGAAACGCCTGCGGCCGACTCAAAATCAGCCAGTCAAGGCAGTACCGATACCCACCCTAGCGTCGATTCATCAACCGCAGAAACGGTAATGGTACCCACCAAGGTGATCACAACGCCTGTTCGTTCCGGTCAACAAATCTACGCCGCCGGCGGTGACCTGATCGTCCTGGCCCCGGTGTCCGCGGGGGCTGAGTTGCTGGCAGACGGTAACATTCATGTCTACGGCGCCATGCGCGGTCGAGCGTTAGCAGGAGTTAAAGGAAATACCAGTGCACGAGTCTTTTGTCAGAGCCAGGAGGCCGAGCTGATTTCTATTGCGGGCTATTTCAAGTTGAATGAAGATTTACGCAATGCTCACTGGAAACAATCGATCCAGGCATTCCTGACAGATGAAACGCTCAATATCGAACCATTAAAAGCGAGCGCACGATAACTCAGTCGTATCGGGCCAGTGCCTCTACATAACAGTCACCATCTAACATAAGGTAAATAGTTGTGGCCGAAATTATCGTTGTAACATCCGGAAAAGGTGGCGTCGGCAAAACCACCACCAGCGCAGCCATCAGCAGCGGTCTCGCCCTGCGCGGGCACAAGACTGTTGTCATCGACTTTGATATCGGCCTGCGTAACCTCGACCTGATCATGAACTGTGAGCGCCGCGTGGTCTACGATTTTGTCAACGTCATCAATGGCGAAGCGACTCTCAAGCAAGCCCTGATCAAAGACAAGCGCTGTGAACAGCTGTATATCCTACCGGCTTCCCAAACACGCGATAAAGACGCTCTCACCAAAGAAGGTGTTGAGCAGGTATTGAAAGACCTGGCGGCCGATGGCTTCGAGTACATCATCTGCGATTCACCAGCCGGTATTGAGCACGGTGCCTATATGGCCCTCTACTTTGCCGATACCGCCATTGTTGTGTCCAATCCGGAAGTGTCCTCAGTCCGAGACTCGGACCGCATTCTGGGTATTCTGCAAAGCAAATCCCGCCGGGCTGAACAAGGGCAAACCGTTAAAGAATACCTGCTGGTCACTCGCTACAACCCCAACCGGGTTGAAAAAGGCGATATGCTGGGCGTCGATGATGTCCAGGAAATTCTGGCCACCACCCTGCTGGGTGTGATTCCCGATGACGAGAGCGTCCTGAAAGCTTCCAATCAGGGTCTGCCGGTGATCCACGATAAAGAAAGCCAGGCTGGCCAGGCTTATCAGGATGCCGTTGCTCGCCTGCTGGGTGAAACCGTTGATCACCGCTTCCTCTCTGTGGAAAGCAAAAGCTTCTTCCAACGACTGTTCCGGAGATCTGCGTGAGCATGAGTATTTTTGATTACTTCAAGAACAGCAAGAAAAACACCGCTTCCATCGCCAAGGAACGCCTGCAGGTCATTGTGGCCCATGAGCGTAACCGGCGAAATCAACCCGATTACCTCCCTGCCTTGCAGCAGGAGATTCTGGAAGTGATCCGTAAATACGTGAACATCAGCCAGGATCAGATTGATGTGCAGCTGGAAAACAATGGCGACTGTTCAATTCTGGAATTGAATGTGACCTTGCCGGATTGATTGCCTGCATGATTTGCCTCAGGGGTAGCAACTGCTGCCCCTGAGCATATTGCCCAGCCCCAAAACGAAAAAAGCCGCCCAATGGGCGGCTTTTCTGGATATGGTCGGAGTGGCCGGATTTGAACCGACGACCACCACACCCCCAGTGGCATCTGAGGCCACATTCCGGTGAACAACCATGTACAACAATACCCTCCAATAACAGAGATTCTCTAAGTAATTCAAACAGTTATAAATTCATCGTTGTTCACTGTTGTTCAGGGTCCATTCAGGCCAGTTCAGTACATTTGGACTTAATATGGACTTAAATTTTAAGGACAGCATTAAGGACAATGAAAGCCAAGCTGACAGCACGTGTCGTCAAAGACCTCAAAACAGCCCCAAAAGCCTATGAGGTGGTCGACTCAGAAATCAAGGGATTCCTACTGCGGGTACAGCCCACCGGCCGCATGACCTTCTACTACGCCTACCGGACCCTCGAAGGCCAGCGCAAGCGGATCAAGATTGGAACGCTGGGTTCAAGCCTGACCTTAGCCCAAGCTAGGGATACCGCGCTCAAATATGCCTCTCAGGTAGTAGAAGGCGAGGATATTCAGGCCGCTAAACAGAAAACCCGGGCAGACGCCTCGGCAAGTCGCCAGAACACCCTCGAGCGCTTTATAGAGTATCACTACCGGCCATGGGCACTGGCCAACCTGAAAAGCGGTCAGGCAACCATAGACAGCATCCGCTACAGCTTTCCCAAGCTGATGAAGCAGCCCCTGAGCAAAATCACGGTTTCCTACATGGAATCCTGGCGAACCGAGCGTCTGGACTCGGGCATCAAACCCAGCACCATCAACCGCTGTGTGAATGCCCTGCGAGGAGTGCTCACCAAGGCGGTAGAGTGGGAAGTCATCGACGAGCACCCGCTTAAGAAGCTGAAGGCCCTGCACGTCGATTCAGCGGCTAAAATCCGCTACCTGAACAGTGAGGAGGAAACTCGCCTGCTCCAAGCTCTGGCTGATCGGGACCAGGAATTGAAGGACGCCAGGGCTCGAGGCAATGAGCACCGGCGGATTCGGGGCTATGAACTGATGCCCGACCTAAGCGTTTTGACCTACCCCGATCACATGACCCCAATGGTCATCCTGTCCCTGAAGACCGGGATACGTCGGGGAGAGGCGTTCGACCTGACGTGGGACAACGTCAACCTCGATCAGAAAATCATCACCATCATTGGTGAAATCGCCAAATCCAAGCGAACCCGCCATATCCCTTTGAGCCCCACTGCCTTCAAGGTGCTGACCGATTGGAAAGCCCAAACCACCACCCTGTCCGGCCGCGTCTTTCCCGGTGAAGACGGTGGCCGGCTGGGTGATATCCGCAAATCGTGGGGTTCGATCCTGAAAACTGCTGATATCAGCCATTTTCGCTGGCACGATATGCGGCATGATTTCGCGTCCAGGCTGGTGATGAAGGGGGTTCCCCTGAATACCGTTCGAGAGCTTTGTGGGCATTCCGACCTGAACACCACGTTACGTTATGCACACTTGGCGCCTGATCACAAAGCCGATGCTGTTGCATTGATAGGATAATGAGGAAACCCATGGAAGATTATCAAGCCCCCTGCTACCCCTTGACTGAGGCCAGCGAAATATTGGGCATGAGCCTGACTGAACTGAAATACCATATTGAAACGGGAGACATTCAAGCGGTGTTGTACACCAAACCCCGCCGAATGCTTCTTTTCGGCAATATGGGCTTTAACCAATGGATCGGCTGTGCGACTTGTGAATATCGCGGGCACTTAAAGGTTAAGCAGCACCATATTTCAACTTTGCTTGATAATGAGCCCGTTACTTTAGGCCAGGATTCAGGGCGTCTTCTTGATGCTTCCGGCATCCGCTACTTGTCAAATCATTACCCCTACTGTGGTGAACTCCCCCTCCTCCCGATCAAAGAATGGAAAAGCTTTCCTAAAGAAGAGATTCTCCAGCGTGCACTTAAGGTTTCAGCAACACCTCTGCCAATTGAAAAAGAACCTGCCATGAAATCCCTGGCGGATACCGTAAAAGCGGCCACCAGCACTATCGGTAACCCGGAAATCACTTCCGCTTTCTCTGGCATATTGTCTTATTCTGGGCCTAACTATGTTCTCGACCTCAATGAGAATTCCGTGTTTTCACCCGATGACTTAAGAATTCCAACTTCTGAAGTTAATCAGTTTCTCGCAAAACAGAAATCTAAAGCTCAAGAGAAAAGGTTAATCGAGTCGGTAAAAGCCAGCTCACCTCGCTCTTCAGGAAAGCGTGAAAATCAGCTTCACACACTGATGGAGCGAATTTTAATCAAATTCCCCAAGGCCAGCACCAAAGAGGTTTGGAAGATTATTGAGCAAGAAGTCGAAAGTGATGATCCTGTATTTGATACTGACAGGATACTCCGTCAAGTTGATGCCGACTGTATTGAGTGGTGCAGTCGATATGGAGCTGAATGCTCAATGAGCTGGAGTGCTTTTGGGACTCGGCTATCTAAAATTCGAAAAAAATTAGATAGCTTTAATAAGGATTAGTTAATTAATAGAAATCATTTGTTAAGTTTTAGCTGCGTTTTCTACTCTCAAGTCCTGAACGGACTTTATTATATTCTGAAACAAGCTCTTTAGCCTTATCCTCTTGCAACATCCAAAAGCACTGAGCTATCGCCATAGGTATCATAAATAGAATGAAAACTAACAAATTTGATTGTCGAAGTTGAAATAAAGGACCGCCCACAAATAAGATTAGATACAAAGCACACACCAACATAAACACCACAAAATATGCCTGTGATTTTATTGAGTGAAAATTTACCGCCGCTAAGTTGTGCCGATTTGACCTTATGAAAAGAGCCCTTATTAATCGACGCCCCCTAAAATACCTCTTGGTCCTATGAGTTATATGGCTAAAGACAACTGGGAGAAATTTGAATAGTGCAACAAAAAAAATACCAGTAAACCACCAGGAAGGATCAACTAAATTAGAAATTATTTCATCCATAAAATACGAGAACCAAGTTAGAAATTGTTTGATCGTTCTTACTGAAACAGTCTTGAACCAAAATATTCAACATTGAATAATTAATAGCCGCATGATAAAACCAAGTATTACCCCTTCATTCTCTTATATGCTAATTTCACCTGATCTTTAGTCATTTCCATTAGCTTTCTCTTTTTCTGATCAGCTAAATCGTCTGTTTTACTTTGTCTTTCAAATTCCTTCATAGTCGACTCTGGGGCTCTTCTCAGGGCTTGCGCCCAGCCTCGCTCAAACTCCCAGTGCTCTTCACTACTTTTAGCAAAAGGATTAGAGAGTTTGCCTTTATTATCATAAAAACTCTCCATCCCTTGGCGATAAGCTTTCTCTCTTTTGCGGTTCATCCACTAAACTAGCCTCTCCAAGTCGATCAAAAACTCTCATAGTGCATCATTTTCAATCTGCTTAATTTGCTTTAGGATATCATCCCTTTCTTTATAAGCTTGACGAAGCTGTGCCTTTGTAAGTTGCTCATGATACTGACTTAAAATATCTTCCAAACCATTTTCCTGAATACCATTACCAAGTGCGATTGAAATCCAGGCATAGGCCTTGTAATGATTCTGCTCAGTTCCGATAGCCTTGAGGTACATAATCCCTAAATTCATTTGGCTATCAGGTGTCCCCTGAAGAGCGGCCTGTTTAAACCAGTAAAAGGATTTCTCCTTATCTTCCTTTACTCCAACACCTTTTGAATACGCGCTAGCCACAGTTTCTTGAGCATCTACATGACCGTTCTCAGCAGCTGATAGCAGCCACTTCAAAGCCTCTTCATCATCTTGATTAACAAACTCACCCCTTTTATACATAGCGCCCATATTATATTGGGCTCGGGCGTTTCCTAAGTGCGCAGATTTGCTAAAGAATTCGAATGCTCTTTGCTGGCTTTGTTCGACATACAACCCCTTGTAGTACATCATTCCCAAATAGTAATAGGCTTCATCTTCATCTTCCGCAGCAGCCATGCTCAACCAGTTGTAAGCAACCGCATTGTCTACCTCTACCGCTTTCCCTAGAAGGTAAAAAGCACCTATATGAGTCATAGCAGCCGGATAACCTTTCTGAGCGGCTTTATAATAAAGCTCAAAAGCCTTTGCATAATCCTGCTTAACGCCATTTCCTTCCTGGTACAACTCGCCAAGATGGTAAAGCGCATAGCTATTGCCTTGCTCTGCAGCCATTTCAAATAGCTTGAGCGCTTTTCGGGTATTATTCTTTACCAGGTCACCTGCCAGGTAGTGATAACCTAAGGCAGCCTGCGCCGGTGGATAACCTTGTTTAACTACTTTTTTTAGCCACTTCAGGGCTTCAGCACTATCCTGCTCAAAGTATTTGCCTCGCCTGTGATAGTCATACATCGCATATTGGCCTAATGGATCACCAGCTTGAGCAGCTTTCAAAAGAGTATCCGGATCTGTTGTACTCTGCGGTAGGTTAGTATTCGCAAACAACAACCCTGAACAAAAAACAATCAGCAATGCGAAAACAAATCTCACAGAAGCTCCTCAAAAATAATCTACCAATGGATATGTTCTACGCATAAAACAAAATCACAGAAAAATTCACGAATTTACCTGATTGTCCCAATACGCTTTCTCGATGACTGGCTACTTCAGTTCAAAACTGCAGCAGCAATTGGATAATCCATATCCTTATCCCCAACACAAAAAAGTGATCAGTAAGCTTATCAGTAAGAGTTAAATTTATCGCTAAGCTTATCACCCTATTTACGCTTCCTAAAGTGCCCTCCAGTTCAACAAACAACGTCGAGGCACACTATGGATACACCTTCAGTAAACCCCAAAACCCGGGCCCTTAACGAGTTCCAGGCCGCTAAATACATTGGTATGAGCCGCTCCTATCTGGCGCAAGCCCGTATGGATGGCCACCGTAACAATCGCACTCCTGCCCCGCCCTTTATCAAGATTGGCCGGTCTGTCCGTTACCTGCGGGAAGATCTGGATGCCTGGCTTGATCAGTTTTTAAAGCTGGATCATTTAGGGCAATCGGCATGAATGCCCCTCAACTGATTGAACTGGCCAACCTGTATGGCTGGTTGGTGATCGCCCAAACCCGGGAAACCCTTATAAGGGTTTTAACCCGGGCTTCCTCATATCGAACCCTTGCCGGGTTTTCCGGAATGATTCCTTATAAGGGTCTGGGGGGAACCTTTAAGGTACAAACCCCAGGCCTGAACCTATGTACCTTAGGGGTGTACCCGGGTGTGAACCTGCGGTGTACCTTAAGGTTCATCACATCTCCCTTTCGAACTCTTAAGGCCAAATTTCATAATCTGGGGCTCAGCCAATGAGGTTTCAGATTGATCAAGCCCTTAAGGTTACTGAGGGGTTCGGTACTCACGAATGCCACCTATACCGGGAGCATATTTTTCGCGCCCATGAATTCCTGTCATTGACCCTCGCTCATCACTATGCCCGTACAGTCAAAGCCTCTGGCCATGTAAAGGCCAACCGGGAGCTGGGACGCCTACACAAGCGTTTAATCTTAGGTAAGCACTTTCAGGGATTGTTTATTGATTCGCCGGATGAAGACATCAAACTCTTTGCGGAACAGCGCTCTCAGGAAATCCAGAGGATTTTCTTAAGGAATGCCAAAAGGTACGGCTATAAGAAAGCCGTTCAGAAAATCATCACCAAAATTGAAGAGTGTGACCTGGCTTTTCCTCACCCAAACCCAGAAAAGGCCACAGAAGCAGAAATAGCCGCTGCAGTTGCCCGCTGTGGTGATCCCGATTGGTGGCGTCGTAAAATTCGGACTAAACAGGATTTGATCCTTGAGCATGTGTTTATTGAGCTGGGGCTGGTTAACAAGCAGAAAGGTATCTATGCAAGCAACCACTGCGTAGAACGCAAGCTGAAACAATGGCAACGCAATGAAGATTTACTGGCCTCACTGGAAGCTGAAAACGACCTTGGCCAGGTCTTTAACCTGTTGGATCTGGCCAAGCGCGGGGTTTCCAACCTGATCAACCGCCGCAATGAACTGATGACCCGTATTTCCGGGTTTGAGGCCGTGGCCAAGGATCGGGGTGATTATGGAGTTTTCTACACACTGACTGCCCCCTCAAAGTACCACAGCCAACTGGCCAGGAACTGCAAGCCTAACCCCAAATACAACGGCGCCAGCCCGGCCGACACCCAGGATTATCTCAACCGGGTATGGCAGCGAACCCGAGCCAAACTGAAGCGCCTGGGTATTCAACCTTATGGTGTCCGGGTGGTCGAACCCCACCACGACGGCACTCCCCACTGGCATCTGTTGTTATTCCTTCCCCCAGGTATAGAGCAGGCTGTCACCGAGGTATTGCGCCACTATGCCCTTGAAGAGGATGGCCATGAGCCCGGAGCACAGAAAAGACGCCTGAAGGTAGAAAAGATCGATCCTGCCAAAGGGTCTGCTGTGGGCTATATCGCCAAATACATTGCCAAGAACATTGACGGTGAGCATGTGGGCGAAGACCTCTACGGGCTGGACGCCATTGAAAGCGCTACCCGTATCCGGGCTTGGGCCTCTAACTGGCGGATTCGGCAGTTTCAGTTCATTGGAGGCCCCAGTGTCACCGTCTGGCGTGAGGCCCGGCAGTTTGCCAATAGCGAGGAGGCAGACACTACTCTGGACCGGATAAACAGTGATCATCTCAAGGCCCTGATAGAAGCCGCTGATTCCGGTGACTGGAAAACCTTTGTTGAATTGTCTGGTGGCCCTACTGCTCAGCGTAATGACCAACCCTTACGCGCCCTTCATGTTGTCCGAGAAAAACCCAATAAGTATGGCGAGGCCATTAACAAGCTGCTGGGAATTATCTATCAGGGTGTTGAGCAGATTAAGACCAAGATTCGTGTGTGGACGGTTCGATCCGTTGATCTGTCGAAAAACAACAACGCTTTTGACGAGGAGTTTTCAGTTGGGGGCGCGAATGCGCCACCCTTGGAGTTCTGTCAATAACTGTACGTGAGATTCAAGGTATTCTCGAGTATATTATCAATATTAAATTTCACCAAAAATGAACACAAAATATGAATGAAGAGGAAATTAAATCTCGCCTCATTGATTACTTATTAAACAGGTCTAACGATAAAGAAATAGTTCTGTGCTCAGAACTCCCTTTTGCCGATAGAAACAGAAGGGCTGACCTCGTAGTACTTCAAAAGGACAAAATTGTTGCTTTTGAAATCAAGAGCCAGAAAGACAGCCTTGAGAAACTAGAAAGTCAACTAGAGGACTATCAGAAAAGCTTTGACCTTGTATATCTAGTACTGGCTCCTAAGCACATATGTAGTGCTAGAAATATTGCAAATCGCAAAGTGGGAATTTACACAGCTACTGAATTCGGCATACAAAAGCTGAGGAAAGCAACTCCTCAAAAACGATTAGATAAAGCTCTTTTGCTATCCCTATTAACGAAACAACAGCTACTTACATTTGCAACCCTGAACGATTTAAGAAGCGCCACACTTCATAGCAAACATGAAATTATTGCTGCGATTAAAACCAAACTACCATTAAAGAATATCAGGGCATTTGTCATAGAAAATCTATTAATGAAATATCACCCTAGATATCGGCATTTTATTAGCGAACGGGGCATGGTGACGCACCCGGAGGATCTTTATTTACTAACTAAGGAGCAAGCCGGGCAAGTTCCTGAGTGACGTGAATATTTAATCGAACCGCGATCCAATAAGATGGGCTAAGCCCTCCAGGCTTAGCAGTAGCTGCCTGCTCTATCTCATCACCACCCCAACAATCAATATATTTATATTGAGGATGAGCAACCATTTTTTCTGCTGCGAATTTATAGCCCCCAGCATTCCGTCGATAGCGCGTATAAATATATTGATCATGAGAAGGGAAATCTACTCTTGGCACCCAAGTTCCACCCCCGATGTTGTATCTAACAGGGTGAATCGATGCAAAGTCACCATAAATTACATCTACCTCCACTGCTCTTGCTGTTCTTTCATACAATACTTGTTCTAATTTCTGAAATTGACCTTCAAAGTCTTTACATTCAGGGGTAAACCCTTTAACTGACTTAGGAAAAGCTGAAGAGCAAAGCGCCATATCTACAACCCCCTGATCCCGAGACTCCCTAAGTCGTTGAACACTTCCTTCTAACCTTTCTACTAGGTTATCGTTATCAACGAACCCAGCATCAACAATAACGATCAATTTCTCAATAAGAGGCTCTGCAGCTCTAATCGCTCTCAGATAATTAATTAATTCTTCATCATAATACTCAACTCTAAGAGCATAACGGTCATATCTATCTGTAAGCCATTTCACTAACGAAATAGTTTGTTCTAAATCATCAGGAACAATATGTACAACAGGAATGATCTTATAGTCAGAATGATCGTCTAAAAAACTTCGCCAGTTTTGGAAGCCATCTTCTTCATCTTGTAGTGCCTCGATTTGGTAGTTCACCATATCTTCATGGGCAGTTAGGTCTAAAATGAATGGCCTATCTCCACATACTTCCTTTAGCTTAAGCATTCGTTTTTCTATGTTTCCATATGGTTCAAGCTTTGTTTTTCTTGATTTAGTCAACTCAAACAATGGAAGTATTCTATCTTTAACAGAATCACTTAGATTAGAATAACCTTTAAGCTCCGCGTCAGTGGTTTTTAATATCGGAATATAGCTTTGACCTACCATTTAAAATCCTTTTTACTACAACGTTAATAACCAAGAATCTCGGCTCGCACTTGGACTGCCATAGCCGATACACCGAAGTGTTCAGCAATATCTTCAACCTTATTGGATCTACTAGAAAGAAATTTTCTAAATTCGCTTTCAGGCATAAGCAGTTCACCGGCAAAGCTATTTGCTTCAGTTTCCATTCTGTTGGAAGCCCCATCACGAAAAAGCTTTTTATCTACAAATTTGCTCTGAAGTCCCCTATGCAGGAAGTAGTGACCCAATTCATGGGCTATAGTAAATCGCTGTCTTCTCGGGTGGTGCAAGGAGTTTACATAAATACTCCATAAGCCATTTCTTTCTTCCAAATAACCCGAGATATCATTATCTAAAGGTTCAATATTTAACCGAACACCGAGAGCTCTTGCCAGCCCCCTGACATCAAGTGGGGCCAGTTTGAGACCATTATCGCTTGCAACTTTAAGTACTGTATTTGCATCTAAGGGCTGCATACCTACCTTGTGCCGAAGATCTCCCTTCTTAACCTTTTTCCTAAGAATTGCCATGACCTTCATCCTCAACTTTCTGCTCACCAATATGAGCTTCAAGACCTTCTGTCTCTTCCCTATCTAGTTGCGAAACTTTTTTCTCAATCAAATCGACTTTCTGTACGATAGAATCTGTCTCATTTTCAAACTGTTCGAACCTTTCGGCTATATCACCAACCGCCAGGTCTAGGCCTTCAGATAAGCTCGCCTCCACATGAGCATTCACTCTTATTTTAACCTTCTCTCGGAATTCCTCTGATTCAAAGTATTTAGATGTTTGATCAGAGACTTGCTCTTGTGTTGAAGAACGAATGTACATATAAGCAATTATTCCCAATACAGCGATCATGGTTACAAGAAGGTTTATGATCGTTGTATAAAACTCTACTATTTGCTCTATGAGCTTTTCTGCCGGCATGACAGCATGGTGCTCAATTAAAACTTTTAATGATTCTACTTGGTCAGCTGTCAATTTATGTGTCGGATGATCTATGAGTCTTCCATGAGCTGACACAACCAAGTCCTGAATTGGCGACCCAATCCACATAGAAGCACACAGTAAAAACAAGGTTGTCCCTAAAATTGATCCAACTACTATCAGCAATCCCTTGATTCCAGCTCCCACAATTACTTCCCCTAATATAAACTTCCCTAATTCTAACACTGGAAATTCATACAGATCTACTGAGCCCCTCCTGAAGAGATACAAGTAAAAAAACGTTTGGACTTAATATGGACTTAAATTCGAGACACAAAAAAGCCGCTTAAAGTGGTAAATCTCTAAGCGGCTAATTTGTAAGGAAAAATATGGTCGGAGTGGCCGGATTTGAACCGACGACCACCACACCCCCAGTGTGGTGCGCTACCAGGCTGCGCTACACTCCGATTTTTGCGGGGATCCCAACACTTTTGTTGCTAAGCCTTTGATTTAACAAGGGTAGCTGTCTTGTCGAGTGGTGGAGAATCATACCCGAACACGTTTAAATTGCAAGTGATTTTCTGCGTTCGGGAATAACAAATTCAGCTTGGATTTAAGAGCAATCAGGCGCGCTTGAGCACGTCCAACACTTCTTCCAATTCACTGATCATCTGGCTGACCAACTGGGAGAATTGCGAGGCGTCCTGCTGGGCTGTGTCGCCGCTCATCTGCTGGCGGGCGCCACCGATGGTAAAGCCCTGATCGTACAGGAGTGCACGGATCTGGCGAATGGTGAGAACATCCTGACGCTGGTAATAACGGCGATTACCGCGACGTTTGACCGGGGTCAGCTGGGGAAATTCCTGCTCCCAATAACGCAGCACATGCGGCTTGACAGCACACAGCTCGCTGACTTCACCGATGGTGAAATAGCGCTTGCCCGGAATGACCGGCAGTTCGTCGTTATTGGTTGGTTCCAGCATAGTTTTCCACTCGGGCCTTGAGTTTCTGCCCTGGTCTGAAGGTCACTACCCGGCGGGCGGAGATAGGTATCTCCTCGCCGGTTTTGGGATTACGACCGGGCCGTGAGGTCTTATCACGCAGATCGAAGTTGCCGAAACCCGACAGCTTCACATGCTCGTTGCTTTCCAACGAGGTGCGTATCTCTTCAAAGAACAGCTCAACCAGCTCCTTGGCTTCACGCTTGTTGAAACCAAGTTCCTCGTAGAGCATTTCCGCTAAATCCGCTTTTGTCAGCGACGACATCGCTCACGGCCTCTGTCTGCCCCTCTACCTCAGGGAAGCGTTAAACTTGTCTTTCAGGGATTTGACCACTGCATCCATGAAAGAATTGATTTCTTCCTCAGTAAGAGTGCGCGATGGATGCTGAAACGTCAAGCCTAGAGCCACACTTTTTCTATGTGGATCAATGCCTTTGCCAACATATACGTCAAATACCTTTAACTCAGTCACGCAATCCCCTGCCGCAGCAGCAATCGCATCCTCAAGATCCTTGACCTGTTCCGACTGATCCACAATCACCGCAATGTCGCGTCTGACCGCGGGGAATTTGGATAATGGCTGGAAGCTGGGCAAGGCCGCCTCAGCAATGGAAGCCTGGGTAACTTCAAACAGATAGGCAGTTTGCGGCAAATCCAGCTCTTTCTGCAGCTGTGGATGCAGCGCTCCGAGCAGCCCCACCTTGTCGCCATTGCGCAGCACAGCGGCAGTCTGGCCCGGGTGCAATGCCGGATGTTGAGCCGATTCAAAGGTAAAACTGGCTTTATCGGCCATCAGGGCCAGAACCGACTCCAGATCACCCTTGATATCGTAAAAATCAACACTTTCGGCTTTTCCGGTCCAGCTCTCTTCGTCACGAGAACCGTAAATCAAGCCCGCCAGCATGGGCTCCTGCTTGAGGTTCTCAATACCCTCACCCGCCGGCACAAAACGCTGCCCGGTTTCAAACAGGCGCACACGTGCCTGCTGGCGATTGAGGTTGTATTGCAGCGCATTCACCAGACCCGGCCAGAGACTGGTGCGCATCACCGCCAGATCGGCACTGATAGGATTCTGCAGCTCAACAGGCTCGGCTTCAGGATCAAACAACTTGAGCAGTTTGGGCTCAACGAAGCTGTAGGTGACCGCCTCTTGATAGCCGCGAGCCACCAGCTGACGACGCACCACATCCAGGCCGACCTTGGCCTCGTACTGCATGGGGATAGTCAGATCCGCATTCAGGCTGGTGGTTGGCAGACGGTTGTAACCGTAGACCCGCGCCAGTTCTTCCAGTAAATCTTCCTCAATAGCGATATCAAAGCGGTAGCTTGGGACTTTGAAGCGCCAGCCGCTGTCGGCCTTGACGGACATTTCCAGTCCCAGACGAGTCAGGATATCCACCACTTCATCATCCGCCATGCGGAACCCCAGCCCCGACTGGATGCGTTCACGACGCAAGGTCACTTCGCGGGTTTTGGGCAAGTGTTCATTGCTGACTTCGATAACGGGACCAGCCTGACCGCCAACGATGTCCAGCAATAGCTGGGTCGCACGCTCAACGGCAACCGTTTGCAGGGCGTAATCCACACCCCGCTCAAAGCGATGGGAGGAGTCTGTGTGCAGGCCGTAGTTACGGGCGCGACCGGCAATGGCAATCGGATGGAAAAAGGCGCTTTCCAGGAAAATGTCTTTGGTATTGCTGCTGACTGCGGTAGTTTCGCCACCCATAATGCCGGCCATGGCAACCGCTTTGTCGCTATCGGCAATCACCAGGGTATCGCTTTTCAGCTCCACTTCCTGGCCGTCCAGCAACGTCAGCTTTTCGCCATCTTCCGCCATACGCGCCTGGATACCACCCTGCAGCGTACCGAGGTCAAAGGCGTGCATGGGCTGTCCCAGTTCCAGCAACACAAAATTGGTTACATCCACCACGGCATCGATGGAGCGCACACCCGCGCGGCGCAGCTTTTCCTGCATCCACAACGGTGTTGGCTGTGCCAAGTCCACATTGCGAATGACGCGGCCGACGTAACGAGAGCAAGCTTCGCCAGCATTGAGGGACACCGCCAAGGTGTCTTCAATCTGGGCTTCGACCGGCGTAATTTTGGGCTCGCGGACTTCCTTGCGATTCAGTACGCCCACTTCCCGGGCAATGCCCTTCATCGACAAGCAGTCGCTGCGGTTAGGCGTCAGATCCACTTCGATGCACTGATCATCCAGCTGCAGGTATTCACGCAGATCCGCACCGACCGGTGCATCGGCCGGCAATTCCCAGATGCCGTCACTGTCGTCACCCAGCTGCAATTCGGTCTGGGCACACAGCATGCCGAAGGACTCAACACCCCGCAGCTTGGCCTTTTTGATTTTGAACGGCTTGCCATCGTCGCCCGGCGGCAAGGTCGCACCCACCAGCGCAAAAGGAATCTTGATACCCACTCGGGCATTGGGTGCACCACAGACCACCTGGCAGATTTCATCGCCCTGCCCTGCCACTTTACAGACACGCAGCTTGTCCGCATCCGGATGCTGCTCGGCTTCCAGGATTTCGCCCACGACCACGCCGGCAAAAGCTCCGGCCACGGGTTCAATGGCGTCCACTTCCAGGCCGGCCATGGTAATTTGCTCGGCCAATCCCTCGGTTGTCAGATTGGGGTTAACCCACTCCCGTAACCACTTCTCGCTTACTTTCATTTAATCAACTCTTTCGTTTTCACTTCGACGTCATCGCGAACGCAGTGAAGCGATCCATTATTCGCACGGCTGTGGATTAAAATCTCTCCTGTTAGGGCTTATTTCCTCAATCGATGAGATTTAATTTGCCCTAGAGCCAGCCTCTGTTTACATCTCTCGTTCAAGAGCAGCAACAAGATAAACCGCTAGTTTCTTATTAATGCTGCATCTCTGGAATTTGTGCCAAACATGGATTGCTTCGCTTTGCTCGCAATGACGCGCAGTAATCCACTAGACGACTAGAACTGTCTCAAGAACTTCAAATCGTTCTCAAAGAACATACGCAGGTCATTCACGCCATAGCGCAGCATCGCCAGACGCTCAACACCCATTCCGAAAGCGAAGCCGGTGTAAGTCTCGGCATCGACACCACTGGCGCTAAACACGTTCGGGTGCACCATACCGCAACCCATGATCTCCAGCCATCCGGTCTGACTGCAGACACGACAGCCTTCTCCACCACAATTGGTGCACTGGATGTCCACCTCGGCCGATGGCTCAGTGAACGGGAAGTAAGACGGGCGGAAACGCACCGGCACATCCGCCTCAAAAAATGCTTTCAGGAACTGGTCCACAGTGCCTTTCAAATCCGCGAAGCTGATGTTTTTGTCGACCACCAGGCCTTCCACCTGATGGAACATCGGCGTGTGAGTCAGATCGGAGTCACAGCGGTATACGCGACCGGGGCAAATGATGCGAATCGGCGGTTCTTGAGTTTCCATGGTGCGAATTTGCACCGGGGAAGTGTGGGTGCGCAGTACGTATTTGGTGTCTGCATCCACTTTTTGGCTGCGAATATAAAACGTATCGTGCATCGCCCGTGCCGGGTGGTGCGACGGAATATTCAGCGCCTCGAAGTTGTGATAGTCGTCTTCAATCTCAGGTCCTTCGGCGACCTCGTAACCGACTGCAGCAAAGATTGCCTCAATGCGTTTTAAGGTGCGGGTAACAGGGTGCAAACCACCGTTACTCTGACCGCGCCCTGGCAGGGTCACGTCGATGGTTTCGGCGGCCAGCTTGGCGTCGATAGCCGCTTGCTCCATAGCCGTCTTGCGCACACTGATCTGCTCTTGCACGGCCTGTTTGGCTTCGTTGATTTTGGCCCCCGCGGCGGGACGATCCTCGGCGGACAGTTTGCCCAGGCTTTTTAACAGCGCGGTAATCTGGCCTTTCTTGCCCAGATATTCCACCCGAACGTGATCCAGCGCCGCCAGGTCATCCGCCTCGGCCACCAGTTTGAGCGCTTCATCGGTAAGCGCTGCCAGATTTTCCATTCAAATTCCTCCGCTGCCCAGTGTGTGGGCTTCTGGGTTCCCGCCTATGCGGGAATGACAATTTGTTGATGCCCATTAGCTGGGGCTTATCTCACAATAACATTTCGTCATTGCGAGCGTAGCGACGCAATCCATGTGTGGCACTTTGTAGCAGCGCCCTGCTAACAATGGATTGCCGCGTCGCCTTGCTCCTCGCAATGACGAGAGATTATGCTCCGCCCAGCGAGGCCTATGTGTCTCGCAATGACGTGTAATTCTCAAGCACGTAAACGTAAAAAAGGGAGAGACTGAACCAACAGCCCCTCCCCTTTTCTCATTCGTACTGAATAAGGTTTAGCCGATTAGGCCAGAGCTGCTTTTGCCTGAGCAACAACAGCTGCAAATGCAACCTTATCGTGAACAGCCAGGTCAGCCAGAACACGACGATCCAGTTCGATGTTTGCTTTCTTCAGACCAGCGATCAAACGGCTGTAAGTCAGGCCTTCTACGCGAGACTGAGCATTGATACGGGTGATCCACAAAGCACGGAAATTACGCTTGCGAACACGACGGTCACGGTAAGCGTACTGACCAGCTTTGATAACAGCCTGCTTGGCAACACGGAATACACGTGAACGCGCACCGTAGTAACCTTTAGCCTGCTTTAAGACTTTCTTATGGCGACGACGCGCCTCAACACCACGTTTTACACGAGCCATGGTTTAATCCTCTACAAAATTCGGTGGTTAACAGGCCAATTACTTGGCGCGGAACATACGATCGACCGCTGGTACATCAGCCGCGTTCAGCGTGCTGGTGCCGCGCAGCTGACGCTTACGCTTAGTGGTCATTTTGGTGAGGATGTGGCTCTTGAAAGCGTGCTTGTGCTTGTAACCAGAACCGGTTTTCTTGAAGCGCTTGGCGGCGCCACTGTGTACTTTAGCTTTTGGCATGAGAAATATCTCTTCTTCCGTACGACCGAAGTCGCAGCTAGTTAAACAAAAACACTTACTTCAGGTCCTGTCTTGGCTCCGCCGGCCCCAAAGGAGCGGGCGGAATTAGGACGATCTCTGTTTAAGCGCCATTTTCAAAGTCATCTAGGCAGCTAAAAGCCCGATCACTTTTTCTTTTTCGGGGCGATCACCATCAGCAGCTGACGTCCTTCCATCTTTGGATGCTGCTCAACAGTGCCCAGCTCCTCAAGGTCGGTCTCGATGCGTTTCATCATCTCCATACCGAGCTCCTGGTGAGCCATTTCCCGGCCGCGGAATCGCAACGATACCTTGACCTTGTCCCCGTCTTCCAGGAAACGTGTAAGATTACGTAACTTAATCTTGTAGTCTCCAATGTCCGTCCCTGGGCGGAATTTCATTTCCTTGATCTGCTGCTGCCGCTGTTTCTTTTTGGCAGCTGCTTTGGTCTTCTTGATATCAAACAAGTGCTTGCCGTAGTCCATAACCTTACAAACTACTGGCTCGGTCTCCCCAGCCATCTGCACCAGATCCAGGTTAGCGTTCTGGGCGTGTGTCAACGCCTCTTCCAAGGAAACGATGCCGACCTGCTCACCGTCCGCCCCAATCAGGCGAATTTGTGACGCCTCGATTTGATCGTTGATCGGAGCCTTTTTAGAACGTCCTTTGGGATTTTCTCGTTTGATAGTACTAATCTCCTACTATTTGACCACCTTTGTGGCCTACAACGACGAGCGGCCGCGACGTGCAACGTCCGCGGCCAAGTGTTCGGCAAATGCCTCAATGCTCATCGAACCCAGGTCCTCACCAGTGCGTGTACGCACATTGACAGACCCTGTTTCAACCTCCTTATCGCCCACCGTGAGCAGATAAGGGATCTTCTGAATTGTGTGCTCGCGGATTTTAAAGCCGATCTTCTCATTTCTCAAGTCGGAAATTGCCCGGAACCCCTTGTTTCGCAAGGTTTCTTCTACTTTTTGCACATATTCTGCCTGGTTGTCAGTGATATTCATAATCACCGCCTGTTCAGGCGCCAGCCACGCGGGGAACGCCCCCTCGAAATTCTCGATCAAAATTCCGATAAAACGCTCAAACGAACCCAGAATAGCACGGTGCAACATCACCGGAGTCTGGCGTGAACCGTCTTCCGCCACGTATTGAGCATCCAGCCGGCCGGGCATGGAGAAATCCACCTGGATGGTACCGCACTGCCACACACGGCCCAGGCAGTCTTTGAGGGAGAATTCGATCTTCGGCCCGTAGAAAGCCCCCTCACCCGGCAGCAGCTCCCACGACTTACCTTTGGCGTCCATCGCCTCCATCAGGGCTTGTTCCGCCTTATCCCACACCTCATCACTGCCGACGCGCTGCTCTGGACGGGTAGAAATGCGGATTATGACGTCATCAAAGCCGAAATCGGCGTACACACTGTAGAGCAGGTCGGTAAACGTCGATACCTCATCCTGAATCGCGCCTTCAGCACAGAAGATATGGGCGTCATCCTGAGTGAAGCCGCGCACCCGCATAATCCCCTGCAGGGTTCCGGAGGCTTCGTTGCGATGACAGGAGCCGAACTCCGCCAGACGCAATGGCAAATCCCGGTAGCTTTTCAAGCCCTGGTTGAACACCTGAATATGACACGGGCAGTTCATGGGCTTGACCGCGTAGTCGCGGGACTCTGACTCCACCGTAAACATATTTTCACGGAATTTGTCCCAGTGCCCGGAGCGCTCCCACAAGGTGCGATCCACTACTTGCGGCGTCTTGATTTCCTGGTAGCCATTATTGCGCTGGACTTTGCGCATGTACTCTTCGATGGCGGTGTAGATGGTCCAGCCTTTCGGATGCCAGAACACCATACCCGGAGCCTCTTCCTGCAAATGGAACAGGTCAAACTTCTTGCCCAGCTTGCGGTGGTCGCGCTTGACCGCCTCCTCCAGGAACCTCAGGTGCGCCTTGAGCTGCTTCTTATCCGCAAACGCCACACCGTAGATACGCTGAAGCATCTGGTTGTCGGAGTCACCACGCCAATAGGCGCCATTGATGCTCATCAATTTGAAGTAGTGACAGAACTTCATGTTGGGCACGTGCGGGCCACGACACATGTCGATGTATTCTTCGTGATAGTAGAGGCCCGGCTGATCATCACGAGCGATATCACGATCCAAGATTTCCATCTTGTAAGTTTCGCCGCGGGTCTCAAAAGCATCGCGAGCCTCCTGCCAGCTGACCTTTTTCTTAACCACATCGTAATTGGTTTTGGCCAGCTCCAGCATGCGCTTCTCCAGCGCCGCCATATCCTCTTCCGTCAGTTTGTGCTCAAGATCGACGTCGTAATAGAAACCGTGCTCAATGGTCGGACCAATCGCCATTTTGGCATCTGGCCAGAGCTGCTTGATGGCATGGCCCAGCAAGTGGGCGCAGGAGTGACGAATGATTTCCAGACCATCTTCATCTTTGGGCGTAAAGATACTCAGGTCGGCATCTTCGGTGATCAGATCACTGGCATCGACGCGCTCACCATTGACACGACCACCCAGCGTGGCCTTGGCCAGGCCGGGACCGATATCGGCGGCCACATCCATTACAGAAACAGGTTTGTCGAACTCGCGCTGCGAGCCATCAGGAAGGGTAATTACAGGCATTGCTATTCCTAGGTTCAGTGGTGACCCCTACGCAAGGCCACGTGAATGTGTATTTTTAACGAGACAGGGATTATAGAGAAGGCCTTCACATCCGGCCACCGACGAACACAAAAAAAAAGCCCAGGAAAATTGCCTGGGCTTTTTTTAGAATCAGAAAAACTGTTGGACTGCAGATGAATCAAGCGCCCTCAACCGCTCGCTCAACCCAATCAACCACCTCGGCGTAGCGCTCTGGTAACAGGGTTTTCAGCTCATCCAAACCCTGAATCAGCTTTTTATCGCCACTGTGGGTGAAGGTAATATGCCCCACCTTGCGACCTTCGCGCACCTCTTTGCCATACCAATAAGGCTCGGCCCCCGGAATTGCCCACCAGCGCTCATCCCGTGGCGTGCCCAGCAAATTGATCATCACATTCAGCCCCTTTACCAATGGCTGAGCCAGAGGCACTCCGGCCACGGCACGCATATGACTTTCAAACTGGCTCACACTGGCCCCAGCCTGGGTCCAATGAGCCGTGTTGTGCACTCGCGGGGCCAACTCATTGACGATTAATTCGTCACCGACCCGGAAACACTCCATGGCCATCACACCCACATAATCCAGACCATCCAGCAACTTGCCCAGCATGGCCTCCGCCTTGCCCTGCAACTTAGCCAGGCGCGGCAGCGGTGCAACAGAGGCTGTCAGCACACCATTGAGCTGCAATGTCAGTGTCAACGGGTAAAAGAACTTGTTACCGTCGCGATCACGCACACCCACAATCGCCATCTCTTCATCAAAATTGATGCCCTGCTCAACAATGGCCAGATTGCGCCAGTCGTCAGGAATGGCGGTGCCCTCTGCCTGCTTCAGCCAGAATTGACCACGACCATCGTAGCCGCCGGTGCGTCGCTTCATCAGCGCCCGCTCACCCAATTCGGCATACACTTCTTCGGCGGTCAGGGCGTCATCCACCAGCTTCCAGGGCGATGTGGCCAGCCCCAAATCATCCAGCAACTGCTTCTGGGTATAGCGATCCGCCAAACGACCAAACACATCCAAATTGATGAAGTTAGGATGACTAGCCAAGGCCTTGGTGACAGGTGTTTCAGGCCACTGCTCACGCTCAGCGGTCACCACGTCGTCAGGCTTCAGGTCGGGCAGCTGGTCTGAATCGATGTCCACAGGAATCGCCTCCACACTCAATGGCATGGCGGCATGCTGCAGCATTGCGCCCAATTGACCGTGACCCAAAATCCAAACCTTACTCATAGCGCTCGACAACCCCGAAACTCTACCTTGAACTCTTCAACACATCTATTTATTGGATGGCGCTTTATACCCGAGGATCGGGGCTCGCCAGGACGGAATCCGTCTGTTCTTTACGGAACGCGTTAATGCGCTTGGCCAACGCCTCATCGGACGTTGCCAGAATCTGTGCAGCCATCAGGCCCGCATTAAAGGCGCCGGCACCACCGATGGCCAGCGTGCCTACTGCCACACCACGGGGCATTTGCACAATGGACAACAAGCTGTCCTGACCGCTCAGGGCCTTGCTTTGCACCGGCACACCCAGCACCGGAAGATGCGTCTGGGAAGCTGCCATACCCGGCAAATGGGCTGCACCACCGGCACCCGCCACAATTACCTTAAAACCTTTATCGGCAGCCGTGGAAGAAAACTCCATCAGCTTGTCGGGCGTACGATGCGCAGATACAACTTCCACGTGATAATCGACACCCAGCTTATCCAGGATGTCTGCCGCTTCCTTCATGGTTGGCCAATCGCTTTTAGACCCCATAATAATTGCGATTTCTGCTTGCATCTTCTCTCCCCGAAGCCTGAAGCCTCTTTGATTCGACCCCGGCATCTCCCCTCAAAAAGAGTGACAGGCCCCAAACGAAAAAACCCGCTGAAAAGCGGGTGATTACGTGCTGCCTGCCCGCTGCTCCCCATCATATGCCGAGAAGAGCGCAGGCAAGCCGCGCAAATTTGGTAGGACTACCCAGATTCGAACTGGGGACCTCTACCATGTCAAGGTAGCGCTCTAACCAACTGAGCTATAGTCCTATAAAGTCTAGCCTATTAACTAAAACCTTTTTCCTTCAGAGAGTTACAGGGCTAATCAGCGCCTCCCCCGAAGAAGGCGCGTACTTTACCAGCACCTTTAAAACCTGACAAGCCCCTTTACTCAAGAACTTTTCAACAACTGCAGGATTCAGTTCCGGACGCCATTGGCTCTACAGTCAGGCCGCAAGAAACGGTAGAATTCGCCGCTAATCCACCGATAGTGAAAAATCACAAAAATGCGAATTGCAGTGACAGGTGCCAACGGATTTGTCGGCACGGCCCTGTGCCAACACCTCAGAGAAGCCGGCATGGACGTCATCCCTTTGACACGCCGTGGCGAACATACTGTTAACTCTTATTATCCCGTTAACTCTTATTATCCCGTTAACTACGACAACCCCCAGAGCCTGTCTCAGTCCCTGCGCGGTTGTGACTGCGTCATCCACCTGATTGCCAAGACTCACGAAACAGACCGCTCCCGCAACCCCGTTGCCACACTGGATGCCTACAGGGCAGTCAATGTTGACCTGAGCCGAAAAGTAACTCTTGCCGCAGCCGATGCGAAAGTAAAACGCCTGGTCTTCCTAAGCAGCATTAAGGTCAATGGAGAGACGACCGACGCCCAGCCGTTTCGCCACACCGACACCCCAGCCCCAACAACTGCTTACGGCATCAGCAAACTGGAAGCCGAACGCTCACTGACTCGCCTCTGCAACCAGAACCGGATGGAGCTGGTCATTGTTCGAGCTCCGTTGATCTACGCCCCAAACGCCAAGGGTAATATCGACACGCTGCGTAAAGCGATTAATCTTGGACTGCCCCTACCCCTGGGAAGCCTTAACAACCGTCGCGACCTTATCGATTTAAACGTGCTCTGTCATCTCCTGAGACAATGCAGCACACACCCCAGCGCCGCAGGCCAAACCCTGCTTGTCAGTAATGGGCAACCCTGTTCCACGCCCGAGCTGATCAGGCGCCTGGGAAGGGATATCGGCAAGGCGCCTCGACTGCTGCCAATCCCAGCCTCATGGTTACATCGGTTGAGCAGCCTGACGCAACAAACAGCCTTTCTGGAGAAGCTGACAGGCAACCTGGAAATAGACAACTCCTTTGCCAGCCAACTATTTCAGGACGGAGAGATCTTGCAAGACGGGGAGACAGCATGAGCCAGCCCTACCCGCTTCTTGCCTATATAGCGACCTTTACCGCGACACTCTTAACCAGCTATCTGATCACACAACAATATCGGCACTTCGCCCTCAAACAAGGAGTAGTGGATACGCCCAACCGTCGCAGCTCCCACTCGACCCCCACACCACGGGGCGGCGGCATATCTGTTGTTATCACCTCACTAGCCCTGGTTTTGCTCGGCTACTGGACCAATACCTTGAATACCGGCACCGCCCTGGCACTTCTGACAGGCGGTGGCGCAGTGGCGCTGATCGGCTTTCTCGACGATCTATACTCCCTTCCCAATAAACTGCGATTCGCCACCCACTTACTGGCCAGCCTGGCGGCCCTCTTACTGCTTGACCAACTGCCAACCTTGCCCCTACCGGGCACAGAGTTACAGCTGGCAGGCTTCTGGCTTTTACCCCTGGCACTGGCATTAACCTGGCTGATCAACCTGTACAATTTTATGGACGGCATCGACGGCATCGCTGCCACCGAAGCCCTGTGCACCCTGATGGGAGCCAGCCTGATTTACTGTTTATTACCCACGCCTGACAGGAGCACAAACATTGCACTCACCTCACTGATGCTTATGGCGCCACTGCTGGGGTTTTTATTGCTCAACTGGCCACCGGCTCGTATTTTTATGGGTGATGGATGCAGCGGCTTTTTAGGGTTTTTCCTGGGGTTGCTGGGAATTATTTACTCCAACCACTCCGCCATCAATCTGTGGTCCTGGGCCATCCTCCTGGGCGTTTTTGTAGTTGACTCCGGCTGGACGCTCATTACCCGCATGGTCACAGGTCAAACCTGGCATCAAGCCCACCGCAGCCACTGCTATCAAATTCTGAGTCGCAAAATAGGCAGTCATCTACCTGTCACCCTGGGCACAGGCCTGATTACCCTATTCTGGCTGACACCCATGGCCTGGCTGGCAAGCGCCAACCCCCATCTGGGAATAGCTTTTCTCTTAATAGCCTACAGCCCACTGGCGTTGCTCTGCCTGAGATGCCACGCAGGCCTGGTCAACGACTAGCGAACCCGCGCGGAGTCACACTCTTTTCTGATTCTGATATTCGCGCCATTTTTGCTTATAAATCAACCGGTTATTTTTTACAGATTATTTTAAAAGACCCCTTGACGAGGCCCCGATCGGGCTATAATATACGCGCCATCTTGAGACGGGGGCAACAACAACCACTCAGGAGAACAATTCCGCCTTAGCTCAGTTGGTAGAGCAAATGACTGTTAATCATTGGGTCGCTGGTTCGAGCCCAGCAGGCGGAGCCAAATACAAAAAGGCCGCTCTTTGAGCGGCCTTTTTTATTTCTCAAAAATTAATTAAGCCCGAGAGTGACGCTTGATTGATCTCTTTTTGGTTCACAATAAGTCCGTCAATAATTACAATAACTATTTATCATCAAATAAGCAGATATTGATCACAACTGGTTGGTAAAAATCTTTACTGAGCCCCGCAGTGAACTACTCTTTTTTAGAGGTGCTCGCAAACGAACGCCCTCTTATTCTGCTCACGGATTTATGGAAAGAATGAGTCGAGCTATTATGTTACGTCCCCTACTGGAAGCTAAACGCACCACCAAACGCTTGATTTCGGTAGCTTACGACACGCTCGCTCTCTGCCTCTCTCTCTATATCGCCTGGGCCTTGCGACTTGGCGAGCCGGCCATAGCCCCATCCCAGATCGATTTCATTTGCCTGACAATCACCGTCATGGTTTCCCTGGTAGCGTTCATCCGGCTGGGGTTGTATCGAGCCATATTGCGCTACATGGCTCAGGACGCTGCATTCAGTATTGCTATCGGCCTGATCATTTCGTCCCTGACACTCGCCGCCAGCAGTTTCATCCTGAAAGCCTCAATCCCCCGCTCCGTCCCAGTTATTTATCTGTTAACGGCATCCTTTTTAATTGGCTTGCCGCGTCTCATGGTTCGCAATGTGGTACAGGTTTTATTTCCCATTGGCGACACCAAAGTACTGATCTATGGTGCCGGCAGTGCAGGTCGCATGCTGGCAGACTCCTTGCGCCCCAGTCAGGAGTTTCAACCGGTCGCATTTTTGGATGACGATCCAAGGTTAAAAGGCAATAAGATCAGGGGGCTTCCTGTACATTCCGGCCAGGACATCGGCGCCCTCATAAAAAAACATCGTTGCGAAAAGGTGTTTTTGGCCTTGGGAGCGGTAGACCGTGCTACCAAATTGGCCATTATCAGGCAGCTGGAACAATACCCGGTACAAATTCAAACCATCCCGCCTCTGGAGGAACTCACCAAAGGTGATGCGGACATCGGCGAAATTCGCGATGTAAAGATTGAAGATCTATTGGGGCGTGATCCGGTAATGCCTGACCAGGCCCTTATGAAGGCCAATAACACCAATAAAGTCGTCATGGTCACAGGCGCAGGTGGTTCAATTGGTTCAGAGCTTTGTCGACAAATACTCCAACAGCAACCAACAACGTTAATTTTATTCGAACTGAACGAATTTAACCTCTACAACATTGAACAAGAACTGCAAAAGAAAGTAACAAGCAAGAAACTGGACACTCGTGTTGTCCCCTTGCTGGGATCTGTTCAGGACCAAAAACGCTTGGAAACCATCATGAAGCATTTTGGTGTGCAGACGGTTTACCATGCGGCGGCCTATAAGCATGTTCCCCTGGTGGAACACAATATGATTGAAGGTATTCGCAACAACGTCTTTGGTACCTACTACTGCGCCCTGGCCGCTCAAACCGCCAAAGTCGATACCTTTGTATTAATCTCAACCGATAAGGCTGTCAGATCTACCAATATTATGGGTGCCAGTAAACGCCTGGCCGAACTGATTGTGCAAAACCTGGGTAAAAAGACAGGCCAGCACACCCGTTTCTGTATGGTTCGATTTGGCAATGTACTGGGTTCCTCAGGCTCTGTAGTACCTCATTTCCGCCAACAAATTGCTCAAGGGGGCCCTGTTACCGTAACCCACCCAGAAGTAACCCGGTATTTTATGACCATCCCCGAAGCCGCCCAGCTGGTTATCCAGGCTGGTGCCATTGCCAAAGGCGGAGAAACCTATGTGCTGGAGATGGGAGAGCCTGTAAAGATCGTGGACCTGGCCAAAGAAATGATCAAACTGAGCGGGTTCAGCGTTAAAAGCTCGGAAAACCCCGGCGGTGAGATCGAAATCACCTTCTCTGGCTTACGTCCTGGCGAGAAGCTCTATGAAGAGCTGCTCATTAACGAGAACGTTGTGGGAACGAAGCATCCCCGGATTACCGAGGCGCTCGACCCGGCCTTAGACGCAGAAGTCATTGACAGCCTAATCGCCATGCTGGACCGCGCTTGCAAGGCCTTTGATTACTCTTCAGTCCAGGAACTGCTGACAAACACCCTGACTGTCTATGCCGGGAATGGCCATATCAATGACCTGTTGCATACTGAGAAGCAAGCACATACTAAAGTGCCCGCATTGCAGGTAGTGCCTACAACCCCTAGCGCGTAAGTATTCAGTAGTCTTACTGGCCAGCAGGCTGATCAATGAATGTGAATTCGCCCTTCCCTGATCAACAATTTCCCTGAATACCACAGTTTACGTGCGGTAAATGCCACACATTTAAGAATCCGTCGCCAGGCTTGAGGTGAATCTCCGCTGCTTTTAGCCTCAGTAGCGAACAATCCTATTGAAGCAATACCAACCCCCAAATTACGCGTATCTGTGGACTTTCCAAGGCTGACAGGAGATAGCAGCCGGGAGTTGCTGAACTCCAGCACCAGCTTGTCTTGTCCTTTAGTTGACAGCTCAATATCCAAAAAGTGTAGCCTGTCACTTTGACTGACAGTATAAAATCGCTGTACACCCTCACCACACCGATAACCTAACCTGAATTCCATGCCCTCAAAGAGCTCAGGCAACATAAAGCCGATAATGAGTTTGCCTGGTGGAAAAGGTAACTTCTTTAGGTCTACGGTGACAGAAAATAAAGATTGTGCGGACCAGCAAACTCCTGCCTGTTTGTCATACTCATGACAGCCAGTTAAAGAGAAATAGTCTTCTGCTGGAGACAAGTAACCAAATCTCCCTCCATCGGAATGGAAATCCTCGAAAAAACGATCTCGAACAAGGGTAAACTCCGGGCTTTGATAATCATGCGGAAGCACCGAATCATAAAATTGACCCAGCGACTCTTCAAACGCAGTGACATCATAATAGGCACGGCTAACGTCCAGAGCAGGAAAACAGTTAAACTGCTTAAACAGCTCATCAACATCCCTGACAAAGCTCCAATTTTTTCGCCTTAAGGAAAACTTAACATGCTCAAGGGGGCGATGCACAAACAGGACATTAAAGCAGTCAGGATATTGTTGAATAAATCGCAATACCAAATAGGGTTGAACGACATCCTTGATGATATAGCCCTCTCTGTACTTTAACAGCTCTTGTCGAGATGCTTCATAAAAGCGCTCAAAATCTGGGTGAGACTCTTGCACATGGAAAGGGACAGGCAAGAAGTCATTATTGCGCTGGTGATTTAATACTTCACCAGAAGAAACCACCCCCTCTTTAAGGCCAGGCAACATTAATTTTGATATTCGATAGGCTTCCGAGGTAAACCCCCTGGGAAAGCCAATCAATAAAAGTGACTTCACCGTTACATCAACTCCGGCCGGCGGGTTTATACAGCGGGATTACGTCTTCAACAAGACCATCCAAATGCACTCGCCCGTCCTCTATCCAGACAACTCGATTACAGAGTTCCATGATCATATCTTCACTGTGAGAAACCAATACGACCGTTTGCTCCGAAGTCAGTCGATTGTGAATGACCTCAAGTGATTTCTGGCGAAACTCCTTATCACCGACGGATAAGACCTCATCAATCAATAGTACATCAGCATGTAGAATATTGGCGACCGAAAAACCCAGCCGACCTTTCATACCATCAGAATAGGTTTTTACCGGCTTGTCGATGAAGGCCTTCAGGCCGGAGAACTCAACGATCTCATCCATTTTAACCAGAATCTGTTTTCGGCTATAACCCAATAGAACGCCTGCCACCAGTACATTATCTCGTCCGCTTAATTCTGGATAATAACCTGCATTTAACCCCATCAGAACAGCGGATACCCCTGCCCGCTCAACAGTTCCCTGGTCCGGCTGGATGATACCCGCAAGCAGTTTTAACAAGGAGCTTTTGCCGGCGCCATTGCGCCCGATAATAGCCAGTGAATCCCCTTGATTCAGGTCGAAACTCACATCATGTAACGCTTGATAAACATATGATTTCCTCTGCCATAGAGACGCCTGCTGCCTGTAGGATAAGCTGATATTTCTTACCTTAATTACAGGGTTTGATACATCCATTTTCATTAAGCCAGAACCCTTGGGTATAGACAGTCGAAACGCCTTAGCAAAGCCAGGCCAAGAAAGATCAGCACTATTGAAAGGACAGCAACCGCTGACAAACTGCTCAGATGAGGCGATGACCCATCGATTAAAATATTTCGATAGGAGGTAATCAGGACGGTCATGGGATTAAGCATCAAACAGTCCCGATACGGCTCCGGTATTCTCTCATCAACCACAAAAAAAACACCTGACAAAAACATTCCCACTCGAAGACATAAGGTGAGCACAAACTTTAAGTCGTGCAGAAAAGGCAACATTGCCCCCGCCACCAAACCACACCCTAAGATAAACAATGCCTGAACTGAAATCAGTAAAGGCAAAAACAACCACTGGAGATAAACACTGTTTATTGTTGCCAGCAAAATCAACAGTACAGTCAAAACAATTATGAACTTTATAAACTCGAATAATAAATCTACTAGAATAGGTAAGTACTTTGGCACATAAACTTGCTGAATCAAACGAGATGCTCTTATGATTGACATCATCCCTCGATCCACACTCGCAGAAAACCAGGTCCAGACCGAAATCCCAACCAACAAGTCGAAAACAAAGCCCTCCCCACCTCGCTGCAAAACCAAGCCGAAAACCACGTAAAAAGCCAGCATCATCAGAAAGGGTTCAAGCACCCACCAAATTAAACCCAGTCTGTTTTTCGCAGCCTCTGACCGAAACAGTGCACTCACACTGATAATGACAAAATCTTTTAAAGTGCTTAAATGATAAGGCTGCACAAACACTATCCCTGTTTACCTGTTTACCTGTTTACCTGTTTACCTATAATAAAATATAGATGACTTAAATGAATCGGGTAAAGGCTTCACCAAAGCAGCTAGTTGCAGCAGCCATTTCAATTACAACTATGTTCATGTAATAGTTATACTTTAGTCATTGGATGATAGAACCTCTATAGCCATTCATCAATCTGAGACACCTGCAGGATGCAATAATGAATATCATATCCAGATTCAAAAAGCCTCAGAGCCAGCCTTCCACCGAAAACTCATGCATGCCCACATGCTCACAGTCAGAAAGAAACCTGGAGTTTGTTCGCCAATGCTACCAGGAACTACTCCAGCGGGAGGCCGATCCCGATGGCTTACAAAACTACACCCAGCGACTGAATGATGGGCTTATAGACCACCTCGATGTTTTAAACAGCCTTAAAAAAAGTGTTGAATACCTGGAGCTTCATGCACCATACAATCATGTAAGTGATCCATTAATTCATAAGTTCCTGTCAGAGTTCGACCCATCATTGATTGAAAGTTTAAGAAGCTGCCAAAACATTTCTCAAAGTCAATACGAATCGCTCTGGAAAAACATCTTTAATACGAAACGCCAGCTGATTGAAGGCCAGGCGGAATACGGCATACAACACAAACAACGTTTCTTTGAGTTATGCAACGCCATTCTTCTGTTAACATCACAATCAACATCGCCGAAAATCATTGAATTTGGCGCCTCTGAATTTTCAGCCCTCTACCATAAACTTCGCAAGGGTATTATTCTTGACTGCGCGGACCGCCCCACAGAACCAGATCATATTGGTTTTACCGCTTCCAAAAGCCTTAAGATCAGTGGCGCCCAATCTTATATCAGTGTGGACCTGAACCTGCCGCTTACTCTACTTGAAGATCAACACAGGCACCTCCATGGTCAATATGACTTGGTTTTGTTCACCGAGGTAATTGAACACCTGATTGCCAATCCTGTAGAAATATTAAAACAGTTACTGATCTTGATTAAAGCAAACGGTTATATCTATCTCAGTACACCCAACTTTTTCCGAAAAGCAAATTTGGAAAAAATCAGTGATAAAATAAACCCCCAAGCTATCTACCCAGCAGGAGATGACAACTGGGACGCACACCACCACCACCGGGAATACTGCCTGTCAGAAATGTTGGGTTTCATTTCCCAGGCAGGCGGCCAAACCAAAGCTTTCTACTTTTCAGACTGCTGGGATAACGACACACAATTAACTGAGCCAGAGTTCAGCAATATGGTTTTCGTTATACAGAAATCTCTAGCCGCCGATAAAACTTAAAGGGTCAACCAGGGCCCTTTTCAGTTTTTCGATATCTCCAGGCGGGTTGTAAAAGCCACAATTTCGACAAAATTCAGGCATGGCATCTCCTCGAAGCTTCCAAAATTCAGAGTACTTCAGACTCTGAAACGCCTCAGCGAGTGTGGTTTCGCCAACATTTCCCAATGACAAGTCCGGGTCACACTCATAGTCATCACAATGGCAAATGGATATATTGCCATTACAGTGAACTTGAGCAGCCACAATTGGAATCGTGCAGAACGATTGGATACCAGCTCGCTCGCTCCACTGGGCATCAGATGGTAACTCTACAGGAGCGCTTTCATGACCACTCCACTTTGCATAATCATAGGTATAAAAGTGGGTAGGAACAAAGCCCAAATGATGTTCAAGCCAGCGCTCTAAGTCTCTCTCTGAACGCTTATTTAGAAGGCGAAAGTTTAACCATAATTTACCCAAATCATCCAATGACTCAACTAAACACTTCAATTCCCGTAGAAAAATATCAAACGTATTTTTACGAGTTATGGTTTTGTGCTCTTCAGCGTCCAAACCATACACCGATATATGAACTCGATTTAATTTGGATAATAAATCACGAAAATTATCACCTTTATGCCGTTTCATACCAACCAAGTTGGTTGTAAAACTGACACCACTGATTCCCGGATATTTCTCTATCATTTGCAATCTTTTGTACAACAGTGGATCTGTAAACACCTCTCCCACTACCGGCGTTAATGAAAGCTGGCCACCACCTATTTCTTCATAATCCTTTAAAATTTTTTCAAACGTATCAAGAGGCATTACCCCTTTTGGTCTTTGCATCGAGCCATAGGCACAAAATATACAATCCAGCGTGCAGCTATTGATGGTCTCTATTATTATCATAGCCGGTCGGGAATAACCTTGCGGCGCCTTAAGAATTGATCGGTCACGGCCTATCAAGTCATGAGGATAAATATTATTATCGACCACGGATTTATCAGGAAAACTCTGGATCGTCACTATTTTTTGAAGCGCTTGTTTTATCGAAAACATATATCAGCCAACTTTAATGGGGTCAGATGGGTAACAAAAATGCTCGCCGAAATTATCATCTGAAGTATGCTCCTTGCTCACCCAAGCCTTTAGCATGGTAAAATAAGTCCTTGATAAATCCCCCCAACCATAACTCTTTCTGACGGCTTCACTGGCCGATTTCAAATGGGCTTGCCAGGCAGTCATATCCTCCTGACTCAATTTAATAATACCTTGAGCAAAATCGTCCATATCAGACAACCATACAAAGCTTCCATCCTCAAAACAGCTTCCTCGGCAACCGTACTGAGTCGTCAAAATAGGTATTCCAGCAGCCGCATACTCTAATATCTTAAGGTTAGTTCCTGCCCCACTTATCACGGGGTTCAAGGCAAGATCAACTGTTTGTAAGATGACCGATTTTTCTTCAGTGGAAATAATCCCAAACCGATATACATTCTCGGGCCAATCCCGGCTATCGGAGTAAAATGGGTAGTCACACACACTCCCGGCAATCCAAAAATCTATTTCCGGACAATCCCTCGCAATTTTTAATATACAGCGCACTGCATCAATATTAGGCCTATGCCAACTACCGATAAACAGACAAATAAAACGATCCTCCAAAGACTGACGATATTTGAAACGCTGCCTGATAGAGTGATCGGCAAATGTGACACTGTCCAAATCAGTACCATTGGAAATAGTTAAGCACTTAGAAATAATTTCTGACGTTCCATGATCGTATAATTCAGACAGACGCAAGGCATCTTGATAACAACAGGTAACAATTTGAGCGGCATCCATACAACATGCCTGCTCCAACGATTTAACTTTATCTAACCATTTTTCAACCTTGTGAGTAACCACCCCATCCGGCGCCAACACAGATAGCTTCATATCGGCCTCAACATTATGGGCCTCATAGATGAGTGGACCACTGAAAAATCGTCGGATTGTCGTATACAAATAGTGATGGGATGCCACTGCTATATCAGCAGAGCTAAGATACTCTGACAGCAGGGACACGTAGTCAGGTGTCTCATCAATGTATTCCATGGCATAGAGATCACCAACTGATGCATTCAGTTCATCAGCAAGTTGCAGTTCGGCTTGATGATGGCGGTATGATTTGGGTATGCAGACAAGCGTCAATCCAGATGAAATTTCCAGAACCTGCCTTACGCTATCATGGTAACCAAGGGTGATGATCGTAACATCCATGTAACGAGCCAGATTTCGATACAAATGAAAAATTCTTTGCTGCCCACCTCCCCTTGGAGGGAATACTGGAAACGTCACGGCGACCACTAACGACGGGCGCTGTTGAACCGCATCATCGTCGCCCATAGCAAATAATGCATCAATTAGTGCTTGCCAACTGATATGAGCCACCTTGTCCCGTGCCAGCTCTCCCATACGCTCAGTATTTTTCGGATCATCTAACATGCGTCGAATCCCATCAGCAAGGGATTCAACATCAGGTGCCACCGACCAACCACTGACTCCATCTTCTACAAATTCATTTACTCCTCCCGAATCAGTTGCTGTCAGAACAGGTTTTCCGCTCATCATAGCTTCTATTGTAATCAACCCCAGGTCTTCATCGTAAGGTATAAAGGGAATAAAGATTGCACCACTGTATTGCCTGGCTATTTCAGCATCGCTGAGGCGCCCCAAAAACCGAATTCGATGATCGTCATTTGCTAACGCCTGTAACACATCCAGCATGGGCCCATCTCCCGCAATACGCAGTTCTACGTCAGCGACAACGAACTTCATAGCCTTGATCAATAAATCAAGACGCTTTGCCGAATCCAGTCGGCTTACCGTGAAGATATAGGACTTGCCTGTTGGTTCATTCACCGACAGTCCTGAGGGGTGATGTACCACATGAACTGTGGCCGACTTCGGGAAGTATTCATTTCGGCTTGCCACATTCTGAGAGATTGCCAAGTACTTCTGAATTCGATCAGGCTGCATTGCCGCTGAATCCAGCCAATGAACGATGTTTCGCAATAAGGGGCCGGGGTGCACAAAAATAGACTCTAGCGTAGAGCAAACGGGCAGAGAGTCGTATTCCTTTTGCAGAACTTCTAGCGCATCAAACAGATGTGTGACCTTACTGCTGGGAATATAAGCCCCAGACGTTTCAGGTTTCAACAATCGTAATATTGTATTTAGAGCTTCAGTAATGCCTTGTGGCAGCTGCTGCATCAATGTAGTTACTGACTCAAGGCCCGTGGGAAGCTGATCCGGGTAAGTATCATACAGCCCTCTTAACTTGTGTTGTAAATAGATGATATGGTTTGGATGGCGCACCATCCAGGCAGGGTATTTGGTAGAAATTACACAATCAAAGTGACTTAAATCCAGTTCATGGAATTTTCGATAGCTATCGACTACCTGCCAAAAGCTTTTCTCAGGAGACGGAATTTTTAACAACTCCACCTCGTGCCGAGTATTGGCGTTGATTTCTTGGAGCATACCCCACCATAGCTTTTCCGCGCCTCCAACTGAGTAAGGCACACCGCTCGGGGCTACAATTGCCACTTTCATTGCATCTAAACCTGCTATGGCTTCAGAAGATTAGATACGACATTGTCCCAGCTGATATCACTTTTTTCATAAAGTTGTCTCCCACACTTGCCCATTTCAGAACTTCTACCAGGATTTGCATACAACTCATCAATGGTATTGGCCAGTATTTCAGCAGAAGGCTCAATAACGTAACCGGATTCATTATTCATCACAAACTCGAGTGGGCCACCTGAATCAGTGCATGAAATTACCGGTTTTTCAGACAGCATGGCCTCCAGAGTAACATAGCCGTAATCTTCATCCAGTGGCCCGAAGAAGACTGCCAGGCAGTTAGCATACAATGACATTTTTTCTTCATTACTAACATGACCAAGAAGACGAACCTTCTCTCCAACACCCAGCTCTTCAATCAACATTTGATAGTGGGTGTATTGCCCCCCATCACCAGCAATAAGTATTTTTGTCGAGGTTTTCAAGTAAGTCGCAGACCTTATGAGCAATTCCTGGCGTTTTAGAGATTCCAGCCTACTGGGGTAAAAAATATAGGGTTGCGCGGGTTTACAGTAATATGAGTCAAGGAATCTTGGCGGGTGATAAAGAGGAGTTGCCTTGAGATTGTTGTATGTCGTCAATCTTTCCGCAACCCTGAGAGAGTTTGCAAATAAATGTTTGGCACCCGACAGCGCTCTGAAATCAAATGACTCAATGTTCTTTTTTAGTTGAATAAGCTGTTCACTTTTCGGATTCATATTATACAAATCGTACACAGCACGATGTTGATGCATAACCCAAACCACATGATTTGGATGCCTGACACCATAACCTGGAAATTGCAGTGAAATCACACGATCAACACTGATTCCATTAGGCATTTCCAAATCCACCTTTTCACAATATTCCATTAAGTCATTAACTGCTGATTCCGGTGAAAAGCGAAATGGGAAACGAATTAACTCAACCTCATGCCCATGTCGTCGCAGTTGTTCGGTAACACCTGAAATATGGTAATCAGCCCCTCCATACATAAAAGGGGTAATGTTCGCAGTAACGATAATTTTCATGGTTACGCCTTTGGACTGTCCATTTCAGTTACTTCCGTTTTTAGCATCTGTACCACTGATCTTTCTTTTAACTTCCTTTTCCAATAACGCTTCAACCAAAGTTCTGACTTCCAACTGGATTTGATACTGTTCAGCCGTTACCTTTTTAAGCCAATAGTCTTGATGCTTTTGAAATTTAACCAAAGGACCATAGGCATAACTTACCTGAATGAATTTTTGAAATTTCACCCCAGGCCCTACACGGCGAAGCAACCGAGTAAAATAACGAAATACTCTCCCGGCTATCGGCGCTCGATCAATGTAATATAACGATCGGTCAAACCAAAGATCAGTGATGTTCACACCTTTCTGACGCCCTTCCTCGGATCGCAACAGAGATATTAAAATATCCTCCTTACTCACACCTCTGCCCAGATCCAACAAAGAGTTGCGCATACCGGTTTCATCAGGATGCCGTTTTAACACTCCCCAGTAGGCGGCCCGAACAAACTCTTCACCTTCAAACATTAAAAAATGATACTTACTTAAAGAACCAGAAAGGGGGATGATCACTTCCTTTTCATATTCTTGAGGACAATAAAAGTCCTTCAAACCGTAGATCAGAACACCTCTCCGTCGACCTTCATCTGAATCCACCATCTGCTTGAGTATGTGGTCCATATCGCCGGTCAATCGCAACGACTTGACGTGATTGTCCATTTCATCGTCTCGGACTTCGCGACCTAGTATCACGCGAGCCGCATTTTTTACAAAATCAATGTCGTTATAACGATAAAATTCATATTTATGATAATTAAGCTTGCCTTCTAATTCAGCTTTCCCCACAGAGGAAAGACGTCTAAGTAACTCTTGTACGTCCAACTTTGCAACAGGCACACCAACATCAACTTCGACATCTATGGCCTTTGCCTCCCGGCGGATATTTTCCAGTAGTTGGTCTATTGATAATGAGTGATAATATGTTGAGTCATTCATAAGCTTTCAATTATTATCTGATAAAATCCAATAAACTATTCAAGCTAATCAAGACGACGCTCTTAATAAATCTATTAATTGCTCGGCTGAATAATCCCATGAGTACTTCCTTGATCGTTGAAGCCCCTTTCTCGACAGGCTTCCTCTGTATTCTTGATCAGTTATAAGCTTTAACAAACCGCTGTGAATGGATTCGAGAGAATGTGGATTGACCAAACAAGCAGCATCACCTGCAACTTCTTCGGTTGCACCGCCCTCTGACGTTAATACAGGAACACCCAGGGCCATTGCTTCCAAGACCGGCATGCCAAATCCTTCATACAACGTCGGATAAGCCATTATCGTAGCGCCAGAAAGAATTGCTGCCAGATCTTCATCCATCACATAACCCAGCTTTCTCACATTCGGTAATTGTTCAATAAGGTCATCAAGGCCATGACTTTTCCAACCTGAAACCCCTATGTGGATTAAGGGGAATTGTCTTTGAAGATCATCCGGCAATGCCGAAAAAGCCTTAAATAAGCGTTCCAGATTTTTTCTGGGCTCTATGGTACAAAGAGAAAGTATGTAGCTTTCAGGTAGTTGATACTTCTCCCGTATCATTAATACCTTATCATTAGATGGCAGTGTACTTGGGTGGTTAACTGCTGGAGTCACAATCGCGATACGAGAACTGTCAACACCGAGAAGTGTCTGAATTTCTCTCTTAGAAAATTCTGACACGGTAATGATGCGATAAGCCTTTCGAATTGACTCCATAAGCTTTTGATTCAGTAACTCCACACGCTCACGAGGGTGGTGTTCTGGCATACGAATATGAGACAGATCATGAATGGTTGGGTAGGCATGCTTACCTACAGGAAGCACCAAATAATTGGGCTCCCAATACACATAATCTTTAACCTGATTGGCCTGTAATAGAGCCACACATTGCTTGATGGAATGCTTTAATTTTATCACCATCGGCACTCGCCTAAGAAAGGGATGCACTTGTGTTCTGGCAGAGTACAATACTTTTTTAAAGGACGAAGACATATCCTTATCTGTTATTCTATGTCCATCCAATAAATTTGGTTCAATATCCAACAACAAGTCCTCTAACTGCTGCCGGCTGTACCACCCCCGACTGGATACTCCTCTGACATCAATAAAACTGGTATTCTTAAGCAATCGGGAAAGGATATTTTTTGTGTATATTCCAATACCCGTCAGTGGTGGCTGCAGACAGTCTACATTCACTATCAATTTCACTTTCTCATCCCTAGACCATGATACTGGGCTGGCATATAGGTATTTGATTCAGCCCTGTACTCCTGCTGCAAAATCAAATAACTATTAATCTTCAATCATAGTTCGAGCCAAAGAGTTCACAACTGGTTGTATCATGTATTGAAATAACGTCCTGGATCCGGTTGAAATAAAGACCTCAGCAGGCATACCCGGCATTAGCTCTAGCCCCTGTAGATTACCCAGACCTTCATCAGTCACTTCAACACGAGTAAGGTAATAAGGAAGCCCCGTTTTGTCATCAACAAGACTGTCAGCTGATACACTCAAAATTCTTCCACTTATTGCCGGAACGGAATGATTAAAGGAAGAAAACCGAATTTTGGCTTCCTGGCCAATTTTCACACGATCAATATCCGCTGTTGATACTCTGGATTCAATAACCATCGCCTCAGATTGAGGTACAATTTCAGCAATCGGGCTACCCGCATTGATCACACCGCCAATGGTATGAACAGCCATATGGTGGACCACACCGGATACAGGGGCTTTGACCTGACTTCTATCCACAGTGTTTTCAAGTACCTTCATTTGTTCAAGCGTATCATTGAGAGAGTTTTGTGTTTGTGCCAAATCGTCGGTAACCGCCGCATGGAACTCTTTTGTTTCTTGCAATATTTGCAGCTGTGTTTCTCCGATCTGAATTTGAGCCCCAGACATACTGGCCACCAACTCAGCCACTTCTCCCTGTAACAGAGCTTGATTTCGCTCAAGATCTCGCAAGCGCGTCTTTTCCACAAACCCCTTTTCCAACAAGCTTCCTAAATCCACCAGCTCCTCAGAATAAGAGCTTATTAAATCTTGTTTGCTTTCTTTAAGGCCTTGTAAGCCAGAAATTTTAGTTTGTAATTGCTCGATACGCTGTTCAAGAACTCGACGACTTCCTTCGAGAGCCCTTTTACGAGCTGTAAAAATTTGTTGTTGTGATGACATTTCGTCAACGGCGCGAGGATAGTTCACCAATATCGGGTTATTGAAAATTACTCGCTCCTTACCATCACGCTCTGCGAGAAGCCTTGATTCCTTGGCCAATAAAGTAAGATACTGATTTCGAATAATGGCCAATTGCCCTAGTGAGTGAGTGCTATCCATTAGCAGCAAAACATCCCCAGCTTGAACAAAGTCACCGTTCCTTACCCGGATGTCGGCGACGATCCCCCCCTCCAGGTGCTGTACTGTTTTCTTATAGGATTTCACTGTTACCTCGCCAGGAGCCAGTGCTGCAGCATCAATGGGGGCTAAAACAGACCATAATCCGAAAACCCCGAAAACCAGAAACACAATGAACAGCCCAATAAGCTTTGGCCTGGTAAAAGCTGTATCAATCGATACTAAATGGGGAACTTGTGCATTGGATTGAAATTCATTGATGCTATGCTTCTGGCTTCCGGGGTTCGAAGCTATAAACATCTTGCGTGTGCCCAATTCATCGGTCATGAGCTTTCACCTCAAGTAGACCTAAAGGTTGCCACCCGTGGTCTGATTACCAGCCATTGATTGCTGAGCATTCATACTCGCTGGTCGAATCCCAGCTGGTTGCATATATTTGCCCAGCACTTGTTCCCTTGAACCAAAATCCAACACACTTCCCTCTTTCAGAACCAGTATCTTATCCATGTTCAGTAAGATAGCCGGACGATGTGCAATGACCACCAGTGTTATGCCATTGGCTTTGATACGCTGAATGGTTTTGATGAGCTCATTCTCTCCAGCATCATCAAGGTTGGAGTTAGGCTCATCCAGAACAACTAAACAAGGTTTTCCATAAAGCGCCCTGGCCAAACCAATTCTCTGTCGTTGGCCTGCAGACAAGGACCCGCCAGAATTACCAATGGCCGTATCGTAACCATTTGGAAGATGTAAAATTAAATCGTGCACACCGGCCATCCTGGCCGCTTCAATCACCAGCTCGGAGTCTACTTGGCCAAAACGGGCTATATTTTCAGCAATTGTTCCATCGAAAAGCTCAATATCCTGAGGTAAATACCCAAGATAAGGCCCTAGCTCTTCCCGCTTCCAGGAGCTGATTTCAGCACCATCCAGTCTCACCTTGCCAGCCATTGGAGCCCAAATGCCCAGTAACATCCGCGCCAGAGTGGTTTTTCCAGCGGCGCTGTGACCGATAACACCCAGAGACTCTCCCTGCTTCAAGCTGAAATTGATGCCTTTAAGAATTGGAGAACGGGTTTGAGGTGACAGAACCACCACTCCCTCAACTGAGATCTCTCCCTTTGGAGAGGGCAAAGGCATACCCACGCTCTCAGCAGGTATTTGTGTCAGAATGGTATTAAGGCGATTAAACTGTGCCCTTGCAGTGCTAAAGCCTCGCCATGCCGCCAGAAGTTGATCAATAGGTGCCAGCGCCCTACCCAAGAGAATTGAACCGGCAATCATCATGCCCGGAGAAATCTGTTGTTTCACAGCGAGCAGAGCGCCCAGTCCCAGCACCAGAGACTGCACAACAATACGAAAGGTCTTAGAAGCAGCCTGTAAAATACCGGCCCAGTCGCTGGCATCAGACTGTAGTGCCAATACCCGGTCAGCCTGGCGATTCCAGCGGTTACGAACTCCCGCCAACATCCCCATGGACTCGATAACTTCCGAGTTGCGGAGGTTAAGTGTGGTGTAGTTATTGACCCAAGCAGCCTCATGGTTGGCCTGTTGCAAACGGGCACTGGTTAATCTTTCATTTAGAAAGGCGATGCCGACCAGAACCACCCCAGAAAACACTGCAATCCATCCAAACCAAGGATGAAATAAAAACATGACAGCTACATAAATAGGGAACCAAGGCGCATCAAAAAACGCGAATAACCCGCTTCCGGTCAAAAAATGACGCAACCCCGTTAAATCAGAGATTGGCTGGGCACTGCTCTTCAGTCCAGCGGAAACTATTGATTGCTTGAACGCAGCATTAAATACTCTCTCGCGCAGTAATTGCTCCAGATTATTACTCGCTCTTACCAGGATACGCGAACGCACCCACTCTAACCCCCCCATGGCTGACAAAAGAAATATCAATATGAGGGTTAACATGGCCAATGTAGAGAGACTGCCACTGGTCACTACCCGATCATAAACTTGGAGCATATAGAGAGCCGGCACCAGCATCAGGATGTTTATGGCCATACTAAACAGACCCACATAATAAAAGTAGGGTTTGCACGCTGCCAACGCCGCTGACAGCTCTGATGCATAGCGACCTGATTGGTTAGTATCCATATTGAGCCAGGAACAACTGTTTAGGTAGTCGAGAAAGCCCTCTCAGTCATCAAACTCTCTTTATCGGCCAGACGGAAATACAGGTTTTGATACATCATTCCCATCCTTTCCCCGGTGAACAACTGCTCATAACGTCTGCGCGCCTGCTGCCCCATTGAGACTGCCAAACCAGGATTACTTAAACGGCAAATAGCCCTGGCCAAGCTTTTTTCACAGCCAGGCTCTACGACCAAACCGGTTTCTTCATGGCAGTTGACATAGGTTGTACCGGTACCTATCTCAGCAGAAATGAGAGGCTTACTGCACATTGCTGCTTCCAATAAACTGACACCAAAAGCCTCAGAACGCTGATGAGATGGAAGAACAAAAGCACGACACAAGTTTAGTAAACACATTTTGGTTTGATCGTTTACACGACCAATAAAAATCACATTCTCTAGCTTCATAGCCCTGGCTTTCTGGCGCAGTTTTGTACCTTCGGGCCCCTCTCCTACTATCAAAATTTTTTTATCGGGTACCAGCGCTGCTGCCTCGAGTAAGGTATCCAGGCATTTGTAATAGCGAAGAACGCCAACAAATAAGAAAAAGTCGTCGCCATAGGTGTGCCTTAAAGCGCTCAATTCCTCTTCTTCAATTTCAGGGTAAGAACCTTCGCTAATCCCCAAAGGGATAATATCTACTTTATTTTTATAGTCTTTTAATATCAGACTGCTATTAGCATAGGCCGGAGATGTAGCAATTATGCAACTGATATTACGAAAGAAATTTCTCATCAAGGGGGAATAGAGGCCAGAGAAATATTTTTGCCTGACAATATCAGAATGGTATGTCACCACTTGAACTTTCCCTTGAGAACGCCCTATTAACAGTTCCAGCAGGTCTCCAAACGGCCAGGGGAAATGATAGTGCACGACATCTGCCCACTGACAGGCTTCTTTAAATAAAGATAATCCGCGCCAGGCAAATCCGCAGGAAGAAATTTCAAAAGCTTGTGGTATCCGGATGACTTTTACGCCATCTACTTCCATTTTTTCAGGTTTATCTATAAAAGGACTAAGGGTGAATATTTTCATTTCTACCCCAGGTCCTACATTCAGAGCAATTTGCCGTATAGCTTCCTGCAGCCCACCCTGCGTATCAGGAAAATAGGTACGATAAACCTGCAAAACTTTTAAGCATCGATTACCAATTTGCATTTCAGAAACTTTTTTTATAATTGGTTCAACGCTAATTGGTCTCGAAATAACCGCCCTATTCGCAGCTACCATCCCAAACTCCCTTACCAGCCTGAAAGTTACTTCAAAGATGGCGGAGCCATCCCATTCCCTGATTATCTACTACCCTGTAATTCGAATAGATATGCTCAGTTACGTTGCTTATGATTAAGAGTAGTAGGCGTTAAAATTCAGCGCCAGTTTTCAGGTAAAGACTTATCAACTAATCAAGCGATTTCTTATAGGGAGAAAGCCTATATGATTTAAATTACTAGGAAGAATAGTTTGTGATTTTAAATAAAGAAGGATAAATTATATCTAAAGTTCTATTCAGTAGAATACTGTGAGATTTTTATTTATTAGATAAATAAGATAATCTAATATGCCAAATAGGAATATGGCTTATAACCAGCGAATTCGTTTTTTTGTTTAAGAAGCATGTGTTGAGATGATCTAGATTCTCGGGCATGAAATCTATTTGAGTTTTCGGCATACTATTTATGAATACGGGGTGGGGATGGTCTTCGGAGAACTGACAGTTTTTCAATAGGTCGCCTGAACTACTATAATTTAGACAATTAATGACTTATAGGTATCAAGGGTAAGATTTATGACATGATGATTACTATAATTGCTTACCACCTTCTCCCTACCTGCTTTGCCAAATTCTTTTCTCAAGTCTGGAGAGTGAACTAGTTTAGTTATCGCGCCTCTTAAGGATTCGATATTATTAGGCTCTATTAAATATCCATCAACACCGTGCAGGACAAACTCTTTACAACCGGACATGTTCGTAGAGATTATAGAGCGACCACATGCTGCTCCTTCAATGAGAATCCTGGGTATTCCCTCTCCATATGTTGAGGGTAAAGCAACAATATGACATTGTGAAATTAGCTCTGCCATATCTGAAACATTCCCATGCCAAACAATTTCATTATTGACAGACCATTTTTCAATATCCACTATTGAAATAGCAGAAAAAGCGTCTTCATCAATAATTCCTGCCACATGCAGTTCGACAGGCTCTCCTTTTGCTTTCAATAGATTAATTGCCTCAACCAAGAATTCTAGGCCCTTACTTTTCAACAGTCTGGCAGCGAACAATACTTTAATTATATGACTTTCAGGTTCAGGCCTTGGTGTAAATAAATCAAGATCCACCCCAGCCCCAGGTACCACAGTCGCTTTGGCCATAGATTTTGCACACTCACCCAAAAGAAGTTCAGAGTCCTGAAAATTTTCGAACATTGGTATGTTACGCCCTCTGAGAACCCAAGAAAGTGCAGGTCTTAATATTTGCCATCCCAATCTCCCCATACGACTGGTGTGAGTTGACAATACACCCAAACCTGGCAAAGACAACACGGCTGCACGCCCCAAAATACGATAAACTGTCCCTGTATAGAGTACCGGCTTTAAGGTAATAGCATGACAAACATCAGGCTTTACCTTCGTAATTAACCTCAACGTCTTAAAAAAACAAAATATTTCTTTTAAAGGGTTAAGTGAGCGCCGCTCAATAGGTAAATCATGGACATGAATACCTAAGGACTTTAACTTGTAAATGTAATCCTCGGAGGATAACCGCGCAGCCACATGCACTTCAAACCCTTCCTTTTTTGCGGATAACGCACGATCCAACCAATGAAGAACAAAATACCAATCGACATTGATTATATACAATAGCTTTCTTTTGTTTTTGTTTTTTAAACTAGGCATTAACTCTCCTTAAACTCATCTTGAGATTGCCTCGCGCTACAGGTTCCATACATGATAAAATACGTAGTCAGAGAACTACGACTAAACTTAAAAAGATTTACTGAATTCATGCCTGAACCAACCGTATCGATCATTTTACCAGCTTACAATGCATCGGAATACCTTCAGCGAGCAATTGATAGCCTTCTAGACCAGACATATACTGACTTCGAGCTTTTAATTATCGACGATGGGTCATCCGATTCTACTTGGGAAATCATTTCATCCAATAGAGACCCGAGAATTTCAGGACACCGTTTCCAAAAGAACCAAGGGTTAATTTCAGCGCTCAATTACGGCCTCGGACAAGCTAAAGGTGAGTTTATTGCCCGAATGGACTCTGATGATATAGCTTTACCTACAAAACTAGAGAAACAAATATCTTTTTTGGAAAAAAATATTGAATATTGCGCTTGCGGAACATCTATTATAAATTTTGATGGTAAAGTTTCATCTTATATGCGATACCCCAAAACTCATGAGGAGATTGTTTCCAACCTTTTCTTATTTGAGCGAAACATCTGTCATCCTACTGTTGTTATAAGATCGAAGGTTATTCACGAAAACAACATTAAGTACCGATCAGAATATCTTCATGCAGAGGATTACACGTTATGGATAGATCTCGCAAAATTTGGAAAGCTATACAACCTTGAGGAAGGACTCTTAAAATATAACCGGCATGATGCCCAAGTGTCTTCAAAGCATTATGATGCTCAAATTCAAACATCCCGAAAAATTGTCAAAGAGTTACTTCTAGAAAACTTCAGGGAATCGTTATCTGAAAATGATATTTCAACTCATTTAGACTTTTTAATACATCCACTCAACAAAAGCAGTAAGGCCGTAGCTGAAAAAGATATCAGAAACTGGAAGGACAAACTTTTACAATCCAATAGAACTCACGAAGTTTTTGACGAAAAATGTTTTAACAACACCGTAACGTACAAATACTTCCATTCATGTTTTTACTACCGTTTCCCCCTAAAACATAGACTAGGCTCACTTATTAGCTTAATAAGAAACGACCCTAAATTTGGGTTACAAACACTTTGGCTACTAGTTAAGCGATTATTATTTTATCGTGTCTTTAATAAAGCTAGCTAGAAGAGCTTAAAGCGCTCCCTCTTCCCTTTGCTAAGCTCAAGGGGAAGAGGGTAATCTTAACTTTTGGAAACAATTTTTGCCAACAAGGTCTTCTTACCATCCAGCAGTGTAAAAACACTTACATCTGACATAAAAATAAAAGGCTGCGATTCAAAACGACAGTTGCCCGAGCCCGGTTCATTAGGATATAGATTCTTCATCCTTGCAGATTCTACAAAGTCGTTAACTTCTATTTTTCGCCCATCCTCGCTCTCCAACCAAACATTTCCACGATCTTTTGCCAAGAGTACACCACTTAAAATGTAGGTGCCATTTTTAGTAAGCTGAAGATCCCAAATTTCAAAATGAGTAACCGGAACAGAGAGTTCATTACGAATGAGCATAGGCAACTTTAACAAAGTGAGTTTAAATGCTGGCAGCTTAGAAACCTCACTTATAAATTCATCGCTTCTTTTAAATTTCAAATAATCACTTTTCGTCCCTTGACTGCCCCTCATTAAGATGTTGTTAACCACCTCTGAGGAGAAATAACCCTTTTCGAGCTTTAAAAAGTCTACTATCTTATCTAACTTCGCCTTGGAAGAATTTTTCTCTTGAACATACAGCTCCTCAAAAGAAACCTCCTCTACTTTTTGCTCTCTTTTTAGCAACAACTCATACATTGAGGCCAGGGATTTTCGACAATTGAGTTCATGTTTAATTATTGATTCAACTGGTATTTCGCTTTTATATACATCATCACTAATTCCTCCTTCGGGAACTTGCTCCTTACCCCAGACATTTGTTAGCTGGGCAAAATTTAAGCTTAGCAACCTTTCTTGAGCTCCTTCACGATAGAGAAATAAGTGTTTATAACCCTTCCTAGCGGCCTCGGCCATAATAGCCATATTCACTGGCATTGGGCAAACTTCCAAACAATGCTTTATAAGAGGCAAGCCAGTGAACGCCTGCTGAACATCTAACAACAGTTGCTCTGGATCCTGAGAGGCTTTCCAGTTATTTTGAACAAAGTTGAATTTTCTATCAATATTGAAAGGCTCATGATAAGCATTTTTATAGCTAGAGGCCCCAAATAGTGCATTTGCTAAGTTAGTGCCCCCAGTTCTTCTTAAGGTCCATATGATGAAAGGTCGTTCTTCACGTCTGACTTTAGGAGCTTTGGGTTTAGATGGAAAGGATGAATTTTTTTCTTGAGACCACTCTTTCCAGACATCATCAATTGAATAAATCCCCCTCAATAAATCATAGTCTTTTCTATAAAAGTCAATAAGCTTTTCTAGATGTAATTTAGATAAATCTTTAATGTGAATCTTCTTTCCATGAGTCTGGTAACGCCCTAACTCAAAGGGTTTGCCAGTGCTTTTAGTAATTTCTTCAGAAAAATCCGATAAATCTTCAATTTTGTATAAATCAGAGATTTTAGATAAAGAACTCACATTTAATAGCTTATTAATAGGTTGTACATGATGATAAATGCTGGGGGACTTGATATAAATATCAAGATAGTCAATAAACTGTCCAATGCCAGGATTAAATACTGGTATTTCTTTTAATAATTCAGGCCTATAAGTAGAAATAAACCATCTGCTTAATTCTCCATGGTAGCAAACACGGTTACCATAAGCTGACAAAAACCGTTTAATAGGATCCCTAACAATCAGAAAGGTTCTTTCACAGCCTTTAATTGTTTTTTTGTTTTTAACATAGTAACTATGTATGTCTGGGTATTTTTCTGATCGCTCAAACTCACTTCGTTCTTCCAAAGAATAAATAGCATTTTTAATAGACGTACAAGCAACTTTAGGAACATCAATATAAGCATATTTATTACTACCGAAAACAATGCCTTTCATAGACTTATTTACACACCTCTTTTAAAAACTGACTGCTACTTTCATATTTCAGGCTGTCATCTTCACTTGCCAAATTCCCCTCACTTTCAGCTAGCAAGGTACGATATGCAAAATATTCTTCTGCATCGTTATAATGTTGTTTACGCTGTATTTCGAGTTCAACTTTAGCCTTAAATGCAGCATGGTATTTAAAGTGGGCAAACGCGATAGGAATTTCATCCACATTCGTCGCCCCTACATAATGCAGCCCTTCACTCAATTTCATCCAGGGCCGATATTTTAACAATGCTCTTTTTTGCGTTACAAAAGCCCCAGACTGGGCAGTGGGTGTTAACCGATGGCGAAGCCCACTTCTTTTAACCTTCGAATTACTGAAATATCCTTTATCTAGATTCCACTGTAAAATGGTTTTTCTATCGAAATATGGAGCTGCTATAAATGGATTTTTAACGGTGAAATCTGCAGTTTCCAGACCAGCTTTCGGGTACATATCCACCATATATAAACTAACAGCGTCCCCTCCCCTAGCTTCAACTTCTGAAATATATTCCGAGAGCGCTCTATCTTCCATATCAGGATATACAATAAATTCGTCAGCATCTGCAACCAGTGCCCATCGATTGAGATTGTGACTTGCTAGCATTGCTTGCTGCCACTCAACCCCATAATGAGAACTTTTATATTGAGTATCAGCACTATACAAGACCACATCTGGCTGAGATAACAAAAACTCTCTTGTTCCATCAGTTGACAAGTTGTCGGCAAAAATAAAAGAATGCACACCTAGTTTGCGATAATGTTCAAGAAATGAAGGCAGCATTATCATCTCATTAAACACCACGGATACTACACAAACATCCATCAATCCACGCCCCCGAAGAGGCTTTAAATCACTCAACAAGACTAATTGATTGGGTTCACCTTTGATTTTAGCCGGGCTATGGGTCGGAAATATTTTCGAAGGGTACAGCCCAGTAGAATTTTTATATTTCATTACTTGTTCATACAATTCGCCTGAATCCGTATGAATAACTTTAGCTGGCGCGCTTCTACTGGGTAGAAAGTGGTTTTCCCATATAGGTACAGGTGCTCCAGTAACCGTTGTTTTCCTTAACACATGGATATAAAAGTCTTCTTCACTCACCTGAATCCCAGAATAGCCTAAAAGGTCCCCTATCAATTTATCTTCAAAGAAAGAGGACTGGATAAGACGTTGACCTTCAATTGTTCTTGAAATATTTACAAGATGACTGACGGCATATCGCGACAAGCTATATCCAGTTGCACCATTGGCATACATTGATGGTTCTGGTGACTTATCTAACGAAAATTTGGCGAACTCTGTCGTTGACTTTTCTTGATGCCATTTCCTATCAAGCTTACCTTCACTACAGTAAAGTGAATGTCCGTAGTAATGATGCTTTCTGTATGATGCACTGTCGAAATATTCTTCGACGTTCATTACGCAGTCATCGTCCAGCTTGATCATGTACTGATAATTTGTGTTTTCATACAACCATGTGAACATTGACACGGACTTTTCAGGTAGGTCTTCGTAAGCATCACCTGCAGATAAATACAAAATATCTTCTTTCAGCTCAGATTTATCACTTCCACCAACCACAATTAAATACGGTATGCCTTGCTGTATTAAATCCTTCAACCATGAGTTCCTAATGGCCTCTACACGGCTATTTAGATTTTTTTGACAGGTATAAATGAGCAGTACCGTATCATGCACCTCATTACTTTCGACTGAAATACCCTTGGCAGGGTCAAGTCGTAATTGAAACTTACTTCGAAAAGTAGAGAGTTTTTCATTGTTCAAAAGCTTTTCAAAACCAACCATTGCAGCATATAAAGGAGCAGGCAGAGCTTCTTCAGAACCACATTGATCCTGAGCCTGAACAATTAACCCAGCCACCTTAGCTAAATCATCCTCTGAAACAGTCTCAATACAGTAATGTAATTTTTGTACGTAAAAATCTAAACCCAGATATCCATGAGAACTTGTGCACAGTGCAGAGTTTAATCGATAAAACTCACCTTCCAAGTCCTGACGTAGCAGCTTTGATACCTGCTTCTGCAATTCATATTGTTCCGAATAATCAGAGCAATTGAAGAGATGATGCAGTTTTATTGATCCAATGATATTTTTGTCTTCTTTAAAGTAAGGAGATGCTAATTGTTCAATAGTTATCTCGAGAACTTCACCTCCCGTCAGCTGAATTCCGTATTGAGACAGCTCACGCTTAAACTGCCAAGCGTCAATAGTTCCTCTTTGAATGTAGCCATCCAAGACTGCTCTTACCTTGGAATACTCTTCGCGAAATTGTTTCTTGGACAAAGTTCCCAATCTTTTAAACAATGCAGATATTAGCTCAAAATCAGTATAAGCATGATCTATCCCCAGATATGATGATTTGGCGTAATTAACTGATTTCCAAAAGACAGGAGACAAGGAGTAATGACGATAAAAAATATTCAGTATTTTACATTGCAATGACTTGGAAAAAGTCCATTGGTATTCCAGTAAACATAGGATGGATTTGACGTAGTATTCATCATGATCACGCTGCCAATAAGTCCAATCAAAACCTTCAAGATACTTAATAAACGAACTTGCAAACTTATGCTTGGACTCTGTCAGAAGGCCTTCATTTTCCAGAATTTTTCTAAGTGAAGTGTACAAACAAGGTGTAGCAATCCAGATATCCCTACCAACTAAAGATAATAAAAGGTTTGACGCTCTTTCAATGTCTCCCCAGTATGCGTAATATGGGATAGTTTCGGATAACCTATAAAAGCTTTTAGACTCTGTATAGGTTTTTAATTTTTGTCTATCGATAGCGTCAGCGAGATCGGAAAACTGTCCTTCTTGACAAAAATAAGAACTCAGCGAATGAAGGAACGTGAATGATTGTTCCGAATTTAGAGAATACTTACCAACCAGCTCAAGAGCCAAATTAATTAACTTGGAACCCGGGGAAACTTGCAAATTAAAATCTTCAAGAACTTTTTTCTTGAACTCCCAATCTGAATCATTCTCTAAAGCAACAGGCATATAATCAGGCTGTTTTTTCCATTCAAAAGGGACATTAAACAACTTCGATTTTTCTTGAATCTGATTCAGATCAAATTCTTTGACGGCATAGGGATCAATACGACTTAGAAAATTAAAATGCTCTAACGCCAACACGTTAAAATGGCTTTCATTGCCGAAACGACCATCCAGCACTTCTTTAATCCATGTAGACACGTCCAAAACAGAAACGCTCACCAGTTTTTCAAGTAAGAGTCTGCCATCATAAGAGACATTGATAGAGAGTTCTCTTTCTCCTGAATTAAGGAAGCGCCAAACCAATCCCGGCAACTCTAAACAATAGACATGTTGATTGGTCTTAACTGAATCAATCTTATTATCGATAAAGAAGTTTGACTCTTTTGTTACAAGACATGTTATGAGTCGCCCATTAACCTGCAATTCGATTTTTTTCGTATCGAGTGATGCTGCCCCCAAAATGTATACCGAGAAAGAATCCAACGCCAAGGGCTCTGCCATTGACTCCCCTTTCACTATATTCAATGACGAGACAAGTGTTCGGCGATGATACTGCTTGAAAGAATTGTTTAAAAAAGGGTTTTTGACATCAATATCACAAATGGAAACTTTTACTTTCTTTTTATAGTCGGCATCAAAATACAGTAATTCTTTCAACCTTGTTGGAAAGCTTATGCTAAAGCCACATTCCTGCGACCAGGCCGCATAAGCATTAGATATATCATTCCGATAGGTCCAATCAACACTGGCCTCGTAGTCTTTTTTATCAAAGTGAACTATACATGAAGAGGGTCTCTTATCAATGTTGGTCACCAACCAACCAGTTGCGCCTCCAGCGGTTAATTTCTCTATAACACCTCTACCGCCTCTCGATTTGATATAGCGTCTTCGGGCATTTCCAATCTTAGTTTTAAATACTTTTAACACTGTAACACCTAATGAAATCTATAAGATCAAATAGAAGACATATATCATTGACATAATAGTCTACTACGAAATTCTTCAAGTTTTTCTAAGATATATTTCCCGTGTGGCCTAGCTGTATGAGCCATTTCTAAAAGATTTATCGCTAGATGTATATCTTCATTTTCTAACTCCAGAGCCGCATCCCTTAAGATATCAGCCTTTTCTCTTTTTGCATTGCCCTTGACACAGCGTTTATTAAATAAATCAGGATGAATAACGTCGCTAAGAAAAGGCATTTCCCTAGGCAAGCTTTGAATCACTTTTACATCCTTGGTAAAAAAGAATGTATTTTGAGAGTACCAGAACTCCACATCCTTATTCTGCCAAACTGCCGGACGAATTAAATCGTAGACTTGATAACCCAAGCCTTTAAACTTGTCTATCCAATACGATTGCTCTTGCTCATTTACATGATTAGTGCCACCCTGACCCGGCCTAGCAGCACCAAATACTATGGAATCTGAATGATTAGACAACCTCTCAATAAAACTCTGGGAATACTGCTCTTCAAAATGCTCTGCGACTTCTACTGACACTGCCAAATCAAATTTACCAAAATCTGCCGTTAACTTGGTAAAGTCAATCTGATGAAAAGTCATTTTTTCAGGCAGCAATGAGCTTTGATCGACCCAGTCCCCATCAAGCCCGACCAATCTTTCTACACCCAGCTTTTCTGCTGCGTACAGCCAGCTTCCACGCCCGCAACCAAAATCAATCATAGATTTTGGCTTAAAAAACTGAAACAAATATTCCAATATTATTAAACCGGATTTAACTGAACCATCTACTTGATTATCATAAAAGTTTTTATCATACATTTGACTATTCATAGTAACTCTCAACTCTCTATCGACAGCTCATTTGCTTCGTTATTTTTATTATTTGTTTTTCCTGACAGATATATATCTACAATGTTCACAGGCTCACCATCTGCGACCACCCTCCCTCCGTCAATCCAGACAACACGATCACAGAGTTGTTTCATTGCGACTGCCGAATGAGATACCAGTATCACTGTCTGGTCAGAACAAATCATCGACTCCATTGTTTTTGTTGCTTTGACTTTAAACTTTGCATCACCAACTCCCAAAACCTCATCTATAAGAAGCACTTCAGGCCTAAGATAAGTAGCCGTTGCGAATCCCAGCCTAGCTCGCATTCCTGACGAGTAGGTACTTAAAGGCTGGTAGAAGAATTCCCCTAACTCACTGTACTCTTCAATCTGATCCAGTTTCGCCAAAACATCCGCCTTACGATACCCTGACATCATTCCGCTAATAACTGCATTATCACGACCATTCAAGTTTTGGTCGAATCCTGCCTGCAATGTCAGCAAAGAAGTATTTTTGGCATGATTGGTAATACTCCCTTCATCAGGACTATAAATACCAGACAGCACCTTCAAAAGAGTTGATTTACCGGCCCCATTACGACCGATAACACCCAGCGTTTCACCTCGACGCACTTCAAACGTTATATCTTTTAACGCTTCATAATAATCAGTTTTAAAAAGCGAACGGCCTCTGCGGTACCGAACAGCAACGTTTCTTAGAGAAATAATGACTTCACCCATATTACGCGTTCACCAGTCTGGCAATCTTAGTATCGAATCTACGATAGATATGTAGCATCGGCAGCAACACCAACATAGAGAAAACAAATACGCAAGCAAGATAACTCCAGTCCGGCCAGCTATTACTCAGCAATACGTTACGGTAAGCCTGAATCAGTCCTGCCATAGGATTCATTAAGAAATAGTCTTTATATTCAGAAGATATTTTCTCAAAACTGAAAAAAATACCACTGCAAAAAAACATGAACTGAATGATTGTAGGAATAATAAATTTAAAATCCACTACAAATGCCACAAGTAGAGCTACCACCATAGCAACAGTAATGATAAAAGCTAGCTGGACAACATAAATTGGAAACAACCCCAGCCACACTTTTGTGAATTGATGACCAGAGAAAATCAAAAAAATAAGCAAAATACCAAGTACAATCAATTGTTTTAATGCACACTGGACAACAAGAACCAACGGGAAAAACGACTTTGGTATTGGGCGCTGGCTTATTAACCCCCGACCACTAACCAAACTATTGGATGCCTGCGACACAGACCTCGCGAACCAAAGCCAGGGGACTAATCCGACTAGTAAAAAATACACAAACCCAGGACCACCACGCTGCATTAATAACTCAAATACCGCGTAGTAACAAACCATATGGATGACAGGTTCGATAAACCACCATGCATAGCTTAGGTGATTCTCTGCAGCTTCCGACTTTAGGTTTAATCTGGATTTTTCCCAAATGACATTTAGCAATTGTATAGAATTCATTGGCGCTTTATTTCTAATATAGAAGTTGGCAGAAACATGAGTATGCTAGAAAGCATACGATCTAAATGTATTCTCACCCTTTAAATAACTTCAGATCTTCTAAATTTTGAAGTTTTTCATAGGAAAGTTTCTGAATGGCATCCTTCATTGCATCACCAATTTCGAAGTGATTACACGAATACTCAAGCTGAGCCATTAAATAACCAAACTTATTGCCACAATCATGGCTTTTTCCTTTGATCCTGTAGGCCTCAATGTTTGATGTTTGTAAAAGCATATCCAGCGCGTCAGTCAACTGAATTTCACCGCCAGCACCAGGTTTAGTGTCTTCCAACAACCCCCATACTTCAGCAGGTAAAACATAGCGACCAACAATAGCCATATTCGAAGGCGCTGACTCAACTTCAGGTTTTTCTACCATCGAATTAATCTTGATATGATCACCAGTAATCAAGTTTTCTCCCAGGCAATCGATAATTCCGTATTTATGCACTTCTTCCCATTCAACGGATTCAACCATGATTTGTGCAAAATTTGTTTTTTCATAACGATGGATCATTGCTGCCAGATTGTCTGCGTCCAAACTGCAGGAATATTGATCAACTAGAACATCGGGCAATAATACAGCAAAGGGATTTTCACCAACAACTGGACGAGCGCAACTGATGGCGTGCCCAAGCCCTTTCGCTTCAGCTTGCCTTACTGAAATGACAGTCACATCACTTGGAACAATTGACCGCACCTCGTCAAGCAGCTGTCGCTTGAGCCTCGCCTCCAACTGAGCCTCAAGCTCAAAAGAAGTGTCAAAGTGATTCTCAATGGCATTCTTACTCGCATGAGTTACCAGAACGATCTCACGAATTCCTGCTGCAATAGCTTCCTCGACCACATATTGGATTAATGGTTTATCGACGATAGGCAACATTTCTTTTGGTATTGCCTTCGTTGCCGGTAACATTCGAGTCCCCAAACCTGCCACAGGTATAACGGCTTTTTTTACTTTAACAGCTCGATTTAAAATCGGCACAACTCCCCCAATATAATTGATACAATAAGACTGCAGTTTATAACTAAAAAAATAAGGCCCAACTAGGGCCTTATTTTTTATTAACAATTTCGATAAGACGAGTGGCTTATCTAAATTGAATTTATTGGTGGATGCTTTCATTCACCCGATCCCGCATTTCCTTTCCAGGTTTAAAATGCGGCACGTATTTACCCGACAATTCTACCGAATCACCGGTCTTAGGGTTGCGACCTACTCGAGGTGCGCGGTAATGAAGGGAGAAGCTACCAAAGCCTCTGATTTCGATGCGCTCGCCAGCGGCGAGGACTTGTGACATATGTTCCAACATGAGCTTAACTGCTAGCTCGACATCCTTTAATGACAGTTGGTCTTGTTGCTCAGCAATCCGCTCAATCAACTCTGACTTGGTCATGGCCATTCCTTCGAAATGTGCAAAAACGAGTCACTTGTCTATAAATCGACCAACCTGTCAGGTTGCCTTACCCCACTTTACAAGCGTCTCATTTCCTAAGCTATTGTTTTCAAAGGAGTATAGGCTTATGAGACTGTCACGGCAAGTGACAATGTTGTCATATCCCTTATTCAGCCCTCGCAATCCCCACAAAAAAACAGGCCGATTCCTTACGGAACCGGCCTGCCTGTCCTTTTACGACTCAAATGACCTTCCAACGGTTGATACCACCAGACTTCCAGTCACTTGATCAGGCATCCTTACCTATCGCAAATCAGACGCTTCCCTTGACCCTTCTTGGTCAACTGAACTTCCCTGTGAACTTCCATGTGAGTGGTTATATTGAACCAATCTGTTATTCGAATCTATTGGGCAATGTCTGCAAGTTGTGTGAGATATTGCTCACAAACGATCGTACTATTTAGCTTTGACAGAGCTTTGCGCCTGGTCCAGCGGGCTCCCAGCAGGATTAGAGGTACAAAAAAGGCGACCCGAAGGTCGCCTTTTCGTCAGCACAGTAATTCTTATGGAATTACTTGTCCTGGCTTTCCATCTGCGCCTTGATCAGGTCACCGATGGTGGCAGGAGACGCTTGCTCCTGGGCCTTTTGAGTGTGCTCTTTAACAGCAGCGCGCTCTTCAGCCGCATCTTTGGACTTGACGGACAGGTTGATGGTGCGGTTCTTACGATCAACGTTCAGGATCACCGCTTCAATTTCTTCACCTTCTTTCAGCGCGTTACGGGCATCTTCTACCTTGTCACGGCTGATTTCAGAGGCTTTCAGTACGGCTTCAACGTCGTCAGCCAGAACTACAATAGCAGCTTTGGCGTCAACTTCTTTCACAGTACCGGTAACGATGGAGCCCTTGTCGTTGGTGGCAACGTAGTCAGAGAACGGATCGCTGTCCAGCTGCTTGATACCCAGGGAGATACGCTCGCGCTCTGGGTCGATGGCCAGAATAACGGTTTCCAGCTCGTCGCCTTTCTTGTACTTGCGTACAGCGTCTTCGCCCGCTTCCTGCCAGGAAATGTCAGACAGGTGAACCAGACCGTCGATGCCGCCATCCAGACCGATGAAGATACCGAAATCGGTGATGGACTTGATCTTACCGGAGATCTTGTCGCCTTTAGCGAATTGCTTGCCGAAGGCATCCCATGGGTTTTCCTGACACTGCTTGATACCCAGGGAGATACGACGACGCTCTTCGTCGATGTCCAGAACCATCACTTCCACTTCGTCGCCAACGTTGACAACTTTGGATGGGTGGATGTTTTTGTTGGTCCAATCCATTTCGGAAACGTGTACCAGACCTTCAACGCCTTCTTCGATTTCCGCGAAGCAGCCGTAGTCAGTCAGGTTGGTTACTTTCGCCTTGGTGCGAGCACCTTCTGGGTAGCGGTTGGTGATTTCGACCCATGGATCTTCACCCAGTTGCTTCAGACCCAGGGAAACGCGGTTGCGCTCACGGTCAAACTTCAGCACCTTAACGTCGATTTCGTCACCAACGTTAACGATCTCGGAAGGATGCTTGATGCGCTTCCAGGCCATGTCGGTGATGTGCAGCAGGCCGTCAACACCGCCCAGATCTACGAAAGCACCGTAGTCGGTCAGGTTCTTAACGATACCCTTGATGGTCATGCCTTCTTGCAGGCTGGCCAGCAGCTCTTCGCGCTCGGCAGAGTTGGCTTTCTCCAGAACCGCACGACGTGATACCACCACGTTGTTGCGCTTTTGATCCAGCTTGATAACCTTGAATTCGAGCTCTTTGCCTTCCAGGTGGGCAGTTTCGCGTACTGGGCGCACGTCTACCAGAGAACCTGGCAGGAAAGCGCGGATGCTGGAAACGTCAACGGTGAAACCACCCTTAACCTTACCATTGATAACACCCTTAACAATTTCGTCAGCTTCGTGAGCTGCTTCCAGTACTTTCCAAGCTTCAGCGCGCTTGGCTTTTTCGCGAGACAGGCGAGTCTCACCGAAGCCGTCTTCTACGGACTCCAGAGCAACCTGTACTTCGTCGCCAATTTGCAGGGTCAGTTCGCCATTGTCGTTCAGGAACTGGGAGGCAGGGATAACACCCTCAGATTTCAGACCAGCGTGAACAGTCACCCAGTCTTTGTCGACATCGATAACAACACCGGTCACGATTGAACCAGGTACCATGTCAACGGATTTCAAGCTTTCTTCAAAGAGTTCTGCGAAAGATTCGCTCATTAGGACAACCTATAAGGTAACAGCAGAAGCCTACCGGGCGTCAGGATTGGTATTACCGGTAAACTTGCATACCACACTGCCAGACGTGTGGGCCGATTCATATTGATAAAACCTCCGCCCGGGCTGGCTTGCACGGTGGTTTTACCTACTATCAAGGGACATACCCTGTGACAGTGGCGGCGGAGCATACCAGAGACAAAGCATTATAGCAACATGTAACGCTCACCCTCTTGTCCTCTACTGAACGGGGATTTAAGCGACTGACAGAAAAGTACGTCATTGCGAACGCAGTACCAAGTAGGCACCTAAAGGCAAAGCAATCCATGCCTGGCACAGTGCTGGGTTCATGGCCGAGCAGTAAGGGCTGTGAACCCGCTAAACATGGATTGCCGCGGAGCCTACGGCTCCTCGCAATGACGACAGGTTGTTGCAGTGCGCGGCTTAAACTCGGATTTACTCAACCGGTTTGACACTGCCCCAGGTTTTGCAGCTGGGACAAAGCCAGTGCATTTGCTGGCCGCCAAAACCACAGTTATGGCAGCGGTATTGATGGGAGACTTTCTGCAGCTGGCGAATCACCGTGTCGGCCATAACCATCCCCTCTGCCGGGGAGTTAGTGCCCGCCAACTGCAATGACAGCATTTGCCCTGCGGTTTTCAGGCTGGGAGCATGCTGCGCCAAATATTGCTTGAGGAATTCGGCCGCCTTGGGTGCGCCCTCCTCTTTTGCCATCAGGTCTGCCAGAGTCATGGCGACTGGGGTTGAAGCGCCATGATCGAGCAATTCCTGCAAATACACTTTCAGTTGTGGCAACCTGTCAGAAGCCTGATGGCAGGTGACCAACAAAGGCAAGGCTTCTGGCAGCAGGGCGGGATCCTGGTAGAACACCTGTTTGAGCGCTTTCACCGCTTCTTTATTTTGTCCCAATCGATATTCCAGGTCTGCCAACAAGAGGCTGGCGCGGGCTGACTGTTTATCGGCCAGCATGGCAGCTTTCAAATGGCGGCGGGCAGCCAGGTAATCGGAGCGCCCCAAAGCCTCTTCGGCCAACTCACAGTAAAAGTGTGACTGCATCAGCCGCCATTGGTCAGACAATCTGGAGAAGCGACGGCTGGGCAACTGGTTAATGGCATTGATGCCATTCTGCCACTCTTTCTCGTCCCGATAGATTTCAATCAGATATTCCAGGCATTGCGTCCTGACCGGGTGAGTTGAAGTTTCCACCAGCTCCAATAACAGCATTTCGGCCCGATCCAGCAGCCCTGATTTAATGAAATCACGCGCCAGCTCCAGTTGCACCTGACGGGATTGTTCGGTTCCCAACCCAGGCCGGGCCAACAGGTTCTGATGAATTTTGATGGCCCGGTCCACCTCACCGCGTTTACGCACCAGGTTCCCCAGGGCCAGATGGGTTTCCAGGGTTTCGCTGTTAACGTCCAGCGCATCAATAAAGGTATCGATAGCCGCGTCGGGCTGTTCATTCAGGAGATAGTTCAACCCCTGAATGTAATGCGGCTCCAGGGAAGGCGCATCGGAGTCATCCGGCAGCTGCCGGGAACGACGACCCAACGCGAAACCAATGGCAATGGCCACCAGTAACAATACCAACATCCCCCAGTCGATCATGCCTGACGTTACCTATTCCTTTATGACCATTGTATTTATGAACACTGCATTTATGAACACTGCATTTATGAACACTGCATTTATGAACACTGTATTTATGAACATTGTAAGACCTGCTGCCCCCCAAGCTGCCGACTTTTTAACTGGCCCGCTTAGCGACTTTCCGCTGCTGCACGACCACTTACGGACTTGCTTGCCGGCACCCGCCTTAAACGCTCTAATTCCTTATCGCGGCGTTTTAGCTTGCGCTTGAGGGAAAGGTTGTGATTTTTAAGCCCAAGCACCGGCCACAGGCTGATCACGTAGCCCAGCGCAGTCCCCAGCGCAAACACACCGAAGATCATCACTCCCAGCGAGACCGCAGGCAAAGGAAAGCCCAATAAGGTCACTGTGACCTTCTGGGGGTTGTCGATACTAAACCAGATACCGAGCGCCAGCCCGACCAACAACATCAACAATATCAGTAATTTTTTTAAAAAGGCCACCCCTGACTCTCCCTTACGCTCACCGTACATTCGGCTGGAATCGCATCGAATCTTCGCGGACCCCGTCCGAGAACAACTAATCTGCCATGCGACCCGCTGCCAAATCAATGACCGCTTGCAATACCGCCTCAATGGACATGGTTGTGGTATCCAGTTCAACTGCATCATCAGCGGGCTTCAACGGAGAACTCGCGCGCTCTCGATCTTGCTTGTCCCGAACCTGGATATCACAAAGAATTTGATCATAATCCGCTGGCTGACCGGCCTGCTCCAGTTGCGTCACCCGCCGTCGGGCACGCTCCTCAGCACTTGCCGTTAAAAACACTTTGACGCTGGCCTGCGGAAAGACGGTGGTGCCCATATCGCGACCATCGGCGACCAGGCCCGGCGGCTGGGCAAAATCCCGCTGCCGTTGCAGCAGTGCAGCCCGCACGGCCTGGCTGGCTGCAACTCGCGAGGCATTCATGCCGACTCTCTCCTGACGAATAGCCTCGGTAACATCCTCGCCTGCCAATAGCACCTGCACCCCCCGATCAGAGGGTTGAAACACAGTATCCAGTTCAGACGCCACCCTGGCCAGCGCCTCATCATCGGCAAAGTCCACCGCCTGCTTTTCAGCCGCCAGCGCTGTCAAACGATACAAGGCGCCGCTGTCCAACAGATTAAAGCCCAATCTCCTGGCCAAGAGTTGGCATATCGTTCCCTTACCGGCCCCGCTGGGACCATCAATAGTGATTACCTGTGTCATGTGTTATCCCAGAGATTCCGCAATATCACGACAGGCGATCACCGGATCTGCCGCTTGAGTGATGGGGCGACCAATAACAAGATAGTGGCTGCCCGCTGCTACCGCGTCCTGCGGCGTCACAATACGGCGTTGATCGTCCGCAGCGCTGTCTGCAGGGCGGATACCGGGCGTCACCAGGCAGAAATCGCTGCCCAGCTCTCGATTCAACATACCCGCCTCCTGGGCAGAACACACCACACCATCCATCCCACTGCGCTGGGCCAGAGAGGCTAAATGCAACACTTGCTCCCTGGGCTCTCGGGTAATACCAATCTGGGCGAGGTCCGCCGCCTCCATGCTGGTCAGAACGGTAACCGCAATCAAAATCGGGCTGGCGCCTGAGCGCTTTTCAAGTTCGTTACGCGCAGCCGCCATCATCCGCTCACCGCCACTGGCGTGGACGTTCACCATCCACACGCCCAGCTCTGCTGCCGCTTTGACGGCCTTGGCTGTGGTGTTAGGAATGTCGTGGAATTTCAGATCCAGAAAGACCTCAAACCCCTTCCCCATCAGCCCCTCAACCACCTGGGGACCGGCTGCCGTAAATAATTCCTTACCAACTTTCAGGCGACAAAGCTGAGGGTCGAGTCGGTCGGCCATCGCCAGGCAGGCTTGGGGGTTATCGAAGTCCATGGCCACCACAATGCGGGGGCCCTGTACCGAGATGGGTGAAAGTTCCGAGACGGGTGAGGTCATGAGAGTTTTACCTTCGTTACAACTGGTAAGTGAATATGTCCAATGGGGCGAAATTGTACCTTGACCGTGAAGTGCGAGCGAGTTTCTTCACATATGGGTGATTTTCATGCTTTTTTCCAGATTGATTTTACCTAAAGCTAGGTTAGGCTAAACGCGCAACACGGATGTACGTTTATTGATTTTTAACCCAATTAAAAGGATTTATTATGAATCAGATCTTTCGCCTCGCCCCCGCCCTGCTGGTACTGGCCACCTTGTGCCTGGGCAGTATGGCCGGCCACGCCGAGCCCACCTCACATACGCAACCCGCCAAGGCTGCAGCCAGTCAATCTGCAACCGTTAACATTAACACCGCTTCGGCCGAAGAGATTGCCAGCTCGCTGAAAGGTATTGGCTTAAAGAAAGCCCAGGCCATAGTGGCCTGGCGTGAAGCCCATGGGAAATTTACCAGCGAGCAGGGCTTACTGGACGTTAAGGGTATTGGCGAGTCGACTCTGGCCAAAAATGCGGGTTTGATTTCAGTTCAGTAACTATCAGTAACCTTCATCAGTAGCCCTAACCCCAATGGGCCGCTCAGTACGGCGGCCCATTGCATTGGTCTTACATTGCATTGGTCTTACATTGCATTGGTCTTACATTACACTGGTTTTAAGCGGCAGAAACTGCCAGCTTAATCCCGGCTTTTTGCGCCAGCTCCACAAAGGTTGGGAAGGATGTTGCCACATTGGCACAGTTTTTAATGGTAACGGGACCTGACGCCCGCAATCCGGCCACGGTGAACGACATGGCAATACGGTGGTCACCATGGCTTTCCACTTCGCCAGAACCAATAACACCGCCTTCAATGACGATTCCGTCGGGCGTGGGTTCAGCCTTGACCCCCAAAGTGACCAGGCCATCGGCCATCACCTGAATCCGATCGCTCTCTTTGACACGCAACTCTTCGGCACCCGTCAGCACGGTTTTACCTTCAGCGCAGGCTGCGGCGACAAACAATGCCGGAAATTCATCGATCGCCAGGGGCACCTGGTCTTCGGGAATCTGAATACCTTTCAGCGGCGCGTAGCGCACCCGGATATCGGCTACCGGCTCGCCACCGACTTCGCGCTGATTACTGAGGGTGATATCGGCCCCCATTAAGCGCAGGATATTGATCACCCCATCGCGGGTAGGATTAATGCCAACATGGGTGAGAGTAACATCCGAGCCTGGCGCGATAGCAGCGGCCACCATAAAGAAGGTAGCGGAAGAAATATCCGCCGGGACTTCGATCCTGGTAGCGGTCAACTGTCCGCCAGACGTCAGGCTGGCCTTATCCCCGTCGCGCGCCACCGGGTAACCAAAGCCACTCAGCATACGCTCGGTATGGTCACGGGTTGGTGCGGGTTCAGTGACTTGTGTTTCACCGTCGGCATAGAGTCCCGCCAACAACACACAAGATTTCACTTGGGCACTGGCCATCGGCATATCGTACTGAATCGCCGTCAGTTTGGCGCCGCCCTTAATCTTTACCGGCGGCAAACCACCCTCGGCGGTTGCAATGTCAGCGCCCATCTCCCGCAGCGGATTGGCAACGCGATTCATGGGGCGCTTGGAAAGGGATTCATCACCCGTCAGCTCGGAATCAAATTTCTGCCCAGCCAGCAGACCAGACAACAAGCGCATGGAAGTACCGGAGTTGCCGACATACAGGGGTCCGGGAGGCGCCTGCAGACCGTGCAAACCAACACCGTGGATGCGCACATGACCGTGATCTGGCCCCTCTATCACCACGCCCATATCCCGAAATGCCTGTAAGGTGGCGAGCGCATCCTCTCCCTCGAGAAAGCCTTCCACTTCAGTAATGCCTTCCGCCAGGGAACCCAGCATTATTGAGCGATGGGAAATGGATTTATCGCCAGGAACACGCAGCTCACCGGCAACCTGACCGCCGGGCTGGACGGTATAAGTAATCTCATTATCTTGCATGGACGGAGTATAAGCCTGTTTGGTTAACATTTTGGTGAAGTGGTCGCGAGCCGCTTTAGCGCGGGTAAACACCCCCAGCATATGCTCACTGTCTTCGTTTTCTATCGCGGCACGCAGACGCTGTAAATTGTCTGCAAATAAATCCAAGGCAGTGAGTACGCTGTCCCGGTTGGCCTTCATAATGTCATGCCACATCACCGGATCACTGGAAGCAATGCGGGTGAAGTCCCGAAAGCCGCCGGCGGCATAGCGGAAGATGTTTTCATTTTCCGCATCATGAGCCAGGGTATCCACCAGCGAATAGGCGATCACATGCGGCAGGTGACTGGTGGACGCCAGCACTTCGTCGTGCTCAGCCACCGGCATGGGCAGCACTTCCGCCCCCACCGCCTGCCACATGGCTGTGACACGCTGAACATGCTCACTGCCCGACTCCGGAGTTGGGGTGATGATCACACGATGATTCACGTACAAGTCGGGATTGGTGGCCTCGACACCACTTTTTTCCGACCCGGCAATAGGATGACCTGCGACAAACTGTGGCGGAATACACCCAAACACCGACTGCACTGAGCGTACAACCGAACCTTTGACGCTGGCTCCATCAGTAATCGTCACCTCAGGGGCAACGGCATCCTTGATTTGCTGCAGAACGGTTTCCACTGTCAGCGTGGGCACTGCAATAAAAATCACATCGCCTGCGGTCAACTCGTCCGCCACATCGCGCAGGGATAAAACCGCCCGGTCCACGACCCCCAGACTGACGGCATCGTCACAGGTTTGCTGGCGACGGGCCACACCGATCACTTCACGACATGCCCCCGCCTGCTTCAGACCGGCAGCCAGACTGCCGCCAATCAGGCCAATGCCAATAACGACCAGTTTATTCACCACCGGCGGGTTTACACAGGGTTTCAAAATATTGATTCCTAGAACTTCTCTATAAGCCAACTTCACACCCGGCTACAACACACCGTGGGGATAGGAGCCGAGGATTTTGAGGTCCGCTGCGCGCTGGCTGACTTCTTTAATCGCCTTTTGCACGGCATCATCGTCCAAATGACCGTTAAAGTCGATAAAGAACACATAGTTCCAGTTACCGCTGCGCGAAGGTCGCGTCTCAACCCTGGTCAAATCAATCTTGAAGCGATGGAAAGGCTCCAGCAAATCATGCAACGCACCCGGCTCATTGCGCATGGCAACCACGACAGAAGATTTATCGACGCCGCTGGGCGGCACAGATTCGGTGCCAATAATCAGGAAGCGGGTCGAGTTATCCGGGTGATCTTCAATCTTTTCCGCCAATTTGGTCAGGCCGTATTTTTCAGCCGCCATTTCGCCGGCTATCGCAGCCGCGTTCCACTCGCCCTTCAGGCGTTTGGCCGCCTCGGCATTGCTGTTTACGGCCACTCGCTCCGCTTTGGGATAGTGAGCATCCAACCACTTGCGACACTGAGCCAACGACTGGGAATGGGAGTAAATACGGGTAATGCTGTCGGTCTTGGTAACATCGGAAATCAACAGGTGGTGGTGGATTCTTAACACCACTTCACCGCAGATTTTCAGACCGGAATCCATAAAACTGTCCAGGGTATGATTGACCACCCCTTCGGTCGAGTTCTCGACTGGCACTACCCCGTACTGGGCAGCCCCCGCCTCCACTTCACGGAACACTTCATCGATGGCTGACAGGGGTACCGTGACTGCGGCATGACCAAAATGTTTCAGAGCAGCCTGCTCGGTAAAGGTACCCTCGGGCCCCAAAAACGCTACTTTAATGGGGTTTTCCAGCGCCAGGCAGGCCGACATAATCTCGCGAAACAGCCGTGCCATTTCTTCGTCGTCAAGCGGCCCTTGATTGCGTTCCATGGCCTTGCGCAACACCTGAGCTTCACGTTCAGGCCGGTAATAGACGATCTCCTTGCCGTCACTGTGAGCCTGTTTAACTTCGGCCACTTCCTGGGCGCAGCGGGCGCGCTCACTGATCAGTTGACCGATTTTCAGGTCAATGTCGTCAATGCGATCGCGCAAGGCGGCCAGCTGCAACTTTTCCGTATCTTCTGTCATGTCACATCCAAGTGGGTGTAGCCCCACATTCTCTCAAGCAAATCCAGGTCAGATTTCCGGTATTACTCGGCGCTTGCCTCAACTTCACCGGCTTCATCTTCAGCGCCACTTTCTTCAATGCGCTCAACCCCGACCAAATGTTCATCGGTTTTTACGCGTATCAAGCGCACGCCCTGGGTATTCCGGCTCAGCAGTGAGACCTCATTGGCCCGGGTACGCACCAGGGTACCCTGGTTCGAAATCAACATGATCTCGTCACCTTCAAACACCTGTACCGCACCGACAACCGCCCCGTTACGCTCGGTGGTCTGCATGCCAATCACACCCTGGTTGCCGCGTCCCTTGGTAGGAAATTCGGAGACACTGGTGCGCTTGCCGTAGCCATTTTCACTGACGGTAAGCACTGCACCACCTTCCTGGGGAATGACCATGGAGATCACCCGGCTTTCCTCATCTGGCATACGGATGCCGCGCACCCCACGAGACGTACGCCCCATAGGCCGGACATCGGATTCCTGGAAGCGTGCCGCCTTACCATTGGAGGCAAACAACACCACGTCGCACTGACCATCGGTAATCGCCGTACTCACCAGCCAATCGCCCTCGTCCAAATCCAGAGCTCGCAAGCCAACGCTGCGGGGACGGGAGAATTGTGACAATACGGTCTTCTTCACAGTACCGTTGGCGGTGGCCATAAAGATGAAGTGATCGTCGTCGTACTCTTTGACCGGCAAGATAGAAGTGATGCGCTCTCCCTCTTCCAGTGGCAACAGATTCACCATCGGGCGACCACGGGACTGACGCCCCGCCACAGGAATCTGGTAGACCTTGAGCCAGTAGACTTTACCCACACTGGTGAAGCAGAGAATCGTATCGTGGGTGCTGGCGATCAGCAGGTGCTCAACAAAGTCCTCGTCCTTCACGGACGTAGCCGCCTTACCCATACCACCTCGGCGCTGGGCCTGGTAGGCATCCAAGGGTTGAGTTTTAGCATAGCCGCCGTGCGAGATGGTCACCACCCGATCTTCTTCGGTGATCAGGTCTTCAATGGTCAAGTCCAGCTGAGAGCTCTGAATGTCGGTGCGACGCTCGTCGCCATAGTTCTGGCTGACCTCTTCCAACTCTTCGCGAATCACTTCCATCAGCCGCAACGGATTACCCAGGATTTCCAGGTATTCGCTGATCTGCTCCAGCTTTTCTTTGTATTCGGCCAGCAGCTTGTCGTGCTCCATGCCGGTCAGGCGGTGCAGACGCAGCTCCAGAATCGCCTGGGCCTGGGCCGGAGACAGGTAATAACTGCCGTCGCGCATGCCAAATTGTGGCTCGAGCTCATCCGGCCGACAGGCATCGGCACCTGCGCGCTCCAGGAATTCACTGACTTCACCCACCGGCCAGCCGCGACTGATGAGCGCTTCTTTGGCATCCGCCGGTGTCGGTGAGCTCTTGATCAGCTCAATCACCGGGTCGATATTGGAAATGGCAACCGCCAGGCCTTCGAGGATATGGCCACGTTCACGGGCCTTGCGCAGCAGGTAGACCGTTCGGCGAGTGACGACTTCGCGACGATGGCGAACAAAGTATTCCAGCAACTGCTTCAGGTTCAGCAGCTTGGGCTGGCCATCCACCAGCGCCACGATGTTGATGCCGAAGACGCTCTGCAACTGGGTTTGGGCGTAGAGGTTATTCAATACCACCTCACCCACTTCACCGCGCTTCAACTCAATCACCACCCGCAGACCGTCTTTATCCGACTCGTCTCGCAGCTCGGAAATACCCTCGATCTTCTTCTCTTTTACCAGCTCCGCGATCTTTTCGATCAGGCGCGCCTTGTTCAGCTGGTAGGGAATCTCATTGATGATAATGGTTTCTTTATTGGCTTTGTCGTCGCGCTCGATATCAGCCTTGGCCCGCACGTAGATACGGCCACGACCGGTGCGGTAGGCCTGCACAATACCGGCACGGCCATTGATGATACCGCCAGTGGGGAAATCGGGACCGGGAATCAGTTCCATCAGTTCATCAATGGAAATGTCCTCGTTGTCGATGTAGGCCAAGCAGCCTTTCACCACTTCTCGCAGGTTGTGGGGCGGAATATTGGTCGCCATGCCGACGGCAATACCCGAAGAGCCATTGACCAGCAGGTTGGGCACTCGGGTCGGCATAACGCTTGGCATCTGCTCGGTGCCGTCGTAGTTGTCGACAAAGTCCACCGTTTCCTTATCGAGATCGGCCAGCAGATCGTGGGCCATCTTCTGCATGCGGATTTCGGTGTATCGCATGGCGGCGGCGCCGTCACCGTCGATGGAACCGAAGTTACCCTGGCCATCGACCAGCATATAGCGCAGCGAGAACGGCTGAGCCATACGCACAATGGTGTCGTAGACCGCAGAGTCACCGTGCGGGTGGTATTTACCGATGACGTCACCGACCACACGGGCCGACTTTTTATAAGGTTTGTTCCAATCGTTGTTCAGTTCGCTCATGGCGAACAGCACCCGTCGATGCACAGGCTTCAGACCGTCACGCACATCCGGCAAGGCACGCCCAACAATTACACTCATGGCGTAATCGAGATAGGACTGTTTCAGCTCGTCTTCAATATTAACGGGCAGGAGTTCTTTGGCTAATTCACCCATAGGGTCGGCATTCCTTATTATGTCGGACACCCTGCGGCAGGCTTAACTGTGTCGAATTAAACGACAAAGTCATTCCTATACAGCGGTCAAATTCCACTCAAGCTAGATGGTCAATCAAGCGCTCGATAATACCATAAAATCAGTAGCATAGGGATTTCCTCAGGATCTCATTTGCAGACAATAAGCGGCTGGGACAGTCAACTTCCCGGCCAAGCTTCGGTTATACTGGCGGACAAGCCAAAAGACGGCCAAATGCGGCTAAAAAGCACACTTACTGCCGGTTTTACAACCAAGGCATGACCCTTAGCTCGCACTTGCCACTAATCCCGGACAAGCCAACAATGTTTGGTTGGCACAATTTGGTCTGGTTAAAACAATTTGCCTAAAACAGTTTGTCCAACAATTGATTGCTGACTATGACCCAAAGCCATACCAAAACACCTGTCGACCTGATGATTCATGCCCGCTGGATGATTCCTGTTGTGCCAGCCGACACGGTTCTGAGCGACTGCAGTCTGGTGATTCGCGGCGACCGCATTGAAGCCCTGTTACCGACCCCTGAGGCCAAACGCCAATACCAGGCCCAGCAGTCGGTCGAGCTGGATCGTCATATTGTCTTTCCCGGCCTGGTCAACGCCCACAATCACGCCGCCATGACCCTGTTGCGTGGCTACGCCGATGATCATCCCCTGCAAACCTGGCTCGAAGAGCATATCTGGCCTGCGGAAGGCCAGTGGGTATCACCGGAATTCGTGCGCGACGGGGTAATGCTGAGTGCAGCGGAAATGATTCGCAGCGGCACCACCACCTTTTCTGACATGTACTTCTTCCCCGAAGAGGCCGCCCGGGTGGTGTTAAAAGCCGGTTTGCGTTGTCAGCTCGCCTTTCCGGTGCTGGATTTCCCCACAGCCTGGGGACAGGGACCAGATGAATACCTGCAGAAAGGCCTGGCGTTGTCGGACGATTTTCGCTCCCACCCCAGTATCAATATCGTCTTTGGTCCCCACTCACCCTACACGCTATCGGATGACCCCCTGCTACGGATTGCCACCCTGGCGGAAGAAATGCAGGTGCCCATCCAGATCCATCTGCACGAAACTGCCGGCGAGGTGGAACAGGCACTGGCCGCCACCGGCGAGCGACCGATTCAGCGGCTGCAACGACTGGGATTGTTGTCGCCACTGACCCAGTGCGTGCACATGACCCAGATCTCCGACGAAGACCTGGCCCTGTTGCAGCAGTCCGGCGCTCATGTGATCCACTGCCCGGAATCCAACCTCAAACTGGCCAGTGGTTTTTGTCCGATCAAGCGGTTAATGGATGCGGGCGTCAACGTCGCCCTCGGCACCGATGGCGCGGCCAGCAATAACGATCAGGACCTGCTCGGGGAAATGCGCACCGCCGCCCTGCTGGCCAAGGGGGTCAGTGGTGACGCCAGTGCCCTGGATGCCCATACGGCCCTGCGGATGGCAACCCTTAACGGCGCCCGGGCACTCGGGCTGGATGCCGACATCGGCAGCCTGGAAGTTGGCAAGCTGGCGGACATAACCGCTATTGCCATAGACCAACTGGAACAGATTCCCCTGTATAATCCGGTGGCGGCGCTGAGTTACAACAATGTCTCACAGCAAGTCAGTCACGTCTGGGTTAACGGACGCTGCCTGCTGGACAATCGTCGCCTGCAGACCCTGGACGAAGTCGATATTCGGCAACGAGCCCTGCAATGGCAGGCGCGGATTGGCTGAGGAACATGATTTCACATCCACTTTTAGCAATTGATACGAGCCACGCATTATGAACAACGTAGACCCCGCCGAAGTCGCCAAATTTGAAGCTCTGGCCAGTCGCTGGTGGGACAAAAACAGCGAGTTCAAGCCCCTGCACGACATCAATCCCCTGCGCAGCAACTACATTGACGAGCGCTCGCCGGTGGCCGGCCAGAAAGTGCTCGACGTCGGCTGCGGCGGTGGTATCCTCAGCGAAGCCCTGGCTCAGCGCGGTGCAGAGATGTACGGCATTGATATGGGCGAGGCCCCCCTGGAAGTGGCCAGACTGCACAGCCTGGAAAGCGGGGTCGAGGTCAATTACCGCCGCATTACCGCCGAGGAACTGGCGGAACAGGAAGCGGGCCAGTATGACATCGTCACCTGCCTGGAAATGCTGGAGCATGTGCCCGATCCCGCTTCGGTAATTCGCGCCTGCACTACCCTCTGCAAGCCCGGCGGTCATGTGTATTTTTCCACCATCAATCGCAACCCCAAGTCCTACGCCATGGCGGTGCTGGGTGCGGAATACGTGTTGAAGATGCTGCCCAAAGGCACCCACGAATACAGCAAGTTTATCCGCCCGTCGGAGCTGGCCGGCTGGATACGTGCCGCCGGACTAAACCTGAAAGACATGACAGGCCTGACCTACAACCCGTTTACCCAATCTTACAAATTAAAATCCGGCGATGTGGACGTGAATTACATGGTTCACACGGTTAAGGATCTTTAACCGATGTCGACCCCGATTAAAGCGGTGGTGTTCGATCTGGACGGCACCCTGCTCGACACCGCCCCGGACTTCATCTATGTCCTGAATGCCCTGCGGGCGGAAGAAAACCTGCCGCCGCTGGACGAGACCGCCATTCGCAATACCGTCTCGGAAGGCGCCCGCGCACTGGTGACGCTGGGGTTTGGTTTGCAGGAAGGCGAAGAGGGTTTCGAACCCTTAAGACTGCGCCTGCTGGATTCCTACACCCGTCACTTGGCGATTAAAAGTGCACCCTTTGACGGCATCAACGAACTGCTGGCCTTTATCGATACAAAGCAGCTGGCCTGGGGGATCGCCACCAACAAGCCAGAGATGTACACCACCCCCCTGCTCGCGGCCCTGGCGCTGAAACCCGGCTGCGTTATTTGCCCCGATCATGTGGCACAACGCAAGCCTCACCCTGAATCCATGTACCTGGCCGCGTCGCAATTGGGCTGCGAACCGGAACAGATTGTCTACGTCGGGGATCACGCTCGCGATATCGAGTGCGGGCGCCAGGCAGGCTGCCCCACCATTGCCGCGGCCTACGGTTACATCAACGATCCGGCGGAGGTTGACAGCTGGCAGGCCACACACCGGGTGAATCACGCTGCAGACATCATCCCGATTCTGCAAGCTTACCTCTAAACTTTTAAAACACCATTAATCCATCAAGCCCCAGAGTTTTGACTATGAAGCACCTTCCCACTGACTACACTCCCGCCAGCGATTGCCTCAACGACAAGGTGATAGTAGTGACCGGCGCCGGCGCCGGTATTGGCCGGGTGGCCGCCCTGACGTTCGCCCGCCATGGCGCCACTGTGGTACTGCTGGGTCGTACCATTCAAAAACTGGAAATGGTCTATGACGAGATTGAGGCAGCCGGTGGCCCACAACCCGCCATCTACCCCATCAACCTGGAAGGCGCCTGCTCCAAGGATTACGACGATCTGGCCCAGGCCCTGTTCGATGAATTCGGCAAGGTGGATGGTCTACTGCACAACGCCGCCGACCTGGGCGAGCGCACGCCCATCAGCAACTACGCCGCCGATACCTGGCAGCGTGTCATGCAGGTGAATGTGAACGCCCCCTTTATGCTGACCCAGTCACTGCTCGCGGTTATGGAAAAAGCGCTGCACGGCTCCATTGTCTTTACCGGCTCCAGCGTCGGCTATGAAGGCCGCGCCTTCTGGGGTGCTTACGCCGCCTCCAAAGCCGCCAATGAAAACATGATGCAGACCCTCGCCCAGGAACTGGAAGGCACCACCCGCATTCGCGCCAACAGCGTCAATCCGGGCGCGACCCGCACCCAGATGCGCGCCGCCGCCTACCCAGCGGAAGATCCCGCCAGCGTCAAACCGGCCGAGGATTTGATGCCGTTGTACCTTTATTTAATGAGCGACGACAGCAGCGAGATCAGTGGCCAACAGTTCAGTCACTCATAATTGCGGCTGGGCAGCCAACCACTCGGGCAGATCGACACGCATAATGGTGACGGCCTGCCCTTGATATTCCTCTTCCCGCAGCACACTCCAACCGAGAGTCTGGTAAAAATACGCCTGACCCGGGGTAAACAGGTACAGTTCTTCCAAGCCTGCCCGCGCAGATGCCGCCATCACATGCCGAACCAGTTTCTGCCCCAGCCTTTCGCCGCGTCGACTCGCGTCTACGTAAACACTGGCCAGCCAGGGAGACAAATCCTGATTGGTGGTCATATCCTGTTCAATCACCGACGCGGAACCCCAAACTCCCTGCTCGTCCACCAGCACCCAAGTGGCGGGAATCGCAGCTCCGGGTAGGCAATCACGCAGATCGTCGGCAAAGTCTGCCAAGGTCATATCCGGATACAGGTGTGACCATTCATCGAAATGCCAGGCAGACAGGGTATCGATAGCGTTTGGATGGTGTTTCAGGTGTTCAACTTTCATAAATAGATTCAGGTTTGTTGGAAATACGAACAGGGAATAATGAGACGGGTTGTCTTTCAGGTTTCTGACATGGTTTGAATCAAGTCGGCAGCCCAGGCTTTGGCCGCCGGATATTGACGGCTGTCGAGCACAAATTCCTGCCCTCGAGCCACGCTTTGCAGAAAGCAGTGACGGCTGTTGCGGGACCAGCGCTCCGCTTTATGGTGATAGCTGAGCGGTTCACGTCGGTCACCAGGGTAAAACCAGCGCGGCAACCGCCAGGCACTGGGGCGAGTCGCGGCCGGATCGGTCAACACACAGCAATCATGCACCTGCTTGCTGGCTCCCGCTGCGGCCATGGTTTGTCCTGCCAGGGACATGGACTGAGCCGACAGATAAAGCATGTTGTTTGGGTCGGCCTCCTGCCGCTGGCAGTGGGGATGGTAACCCAGCCAGGAGTGCACACCCGGCTGCAGCTCATCCACATTGATTGCCTCGCCGACTTTCAACCAGCCCCAAATGATATGGCGGGCCGGTGACTGGGGCACAAAACGCCAACGCTGGCAATGCTGCTCAACCGCCCGGAACAATCCGAAAAACACAAACAAATCGCCACAGGCCACCCCTTGTTTACGCAAGTGCCCCTGAGCGGAACCGCTCTGCCCCAACACCGGCTGCCAGCCTGACGCCCGGAGATACTGCTCAGTCAGCAGATCCGGATCCAGGTGCGCGCCATCGCCGGCTGACACTTTGCCACCGGTGAGCTGCTCCACCAGCTCACCCACCGCCACACCCTGATGGTGCAACCGCTCATAGCGCACCACTGAGCGCTGATCCGGAATTGGCAAAGCCAGCAGGGAACCATCGGGAAAAATCGGATTTGGGCAGCCGCCTGAAGACGAATCGAACCCTTTGCGACTGAGGATTATTTTCACAACGCAGACAAAAGCAACCGTTACATCGGGTGCGCTATGTTAGCATCTCTTACCATCCCCATCACCGTAGATTCAGGAAGCCGTCAAACAGATGAAAACCGCCATTGTGATTGGCGCCACCGGTGTCACCGGTCGGCCGCTGACCCAGTACCTGCTGGAGTCCGACCACTACCAACAGGTTATCGTCTTAAGTCGCCGGCCGTTGGGCTTCAATCATCCCAAACTGGCCAACCATATTGTCGACTTTGGTCAGCCGCAATCCTGGCAAACGTTGCTTCAGGGAGATGATCTGTTTTCGGCGCTGGGCACAACCCGTCAACAAGCGGGCAGTCGCGAGGCTCAGTATCGGGTGGATGTCACCTATCAGGCCAATGTCATCAAAGCCGCAGCCGCGCAGGGCATTCGACGGCTGTTTCTGGTGTCCTCACCCGGAGCCAATGCCAAGTCACTGTTTTTCTATCCCAGGATCAAAGGTGAGTTGGATGAACTGGCTCAGCAACAGGGGTTCGACAGCGTGGTACTGTTCAAACCGTCACTAATCATTGGCGAGCGGCCAGACAAGCGCCCGGGAGAGAAACTGGCACACACCCTGCTAGCCCCACTGACGTCGAAGCTTAAAGCGCTTGCGCCCTACCGCCCGATTACGGGAGAACAGCTGGGTCATGCCATCGGTCATTGCGCCGAGCGTTGGTCCCAGACGGGTGTACACACGCTGAGTCTCAGCCAGATATTTGCGCATCTTCCAGAATAAACTCAGCACCTTTCTCGGCAATCATCACCGTCGGCGCGTTGGTGTTGCCAGAGGTGATGGTGGGCATGATGGAGGCATCAATCACCCTCAACCCCTGGACGCCGTGCACCTTGAGACGATCATCCACCACCGCCATTTCGTCATGTCCCATCTTGCAGGTGCCGACGGGATGGAAAATGGTGGTTCCCAGGTCACCGGCTTTTTCCAATAAGGCCTCATCGGTTTGGGCGTCCGGACCCGGCAGCCACTCCTGGGGCTTGAACGCGTTCAAGGCCGGCGCAGCCATAATGCGTCGGGTGAACTTCAACCCATCAACCGCCACCTGCTGGTCTTCCGGGGTGGACAGATAATTGAGGGTAATGGCCGGCGCCTGATGGGGATCGGGACTTTGCAGGGCAATATGACCGCGACTGGTGGGTCGTAAATTACACACGGACGGCGTGATGGCATTGAAACGATGCAGTGGCTCGCCGAATTTATCCAGCGACAAGGGCTGCACATGCCACTCAATATTGGCACTGGGTTGCGAAGGACCGCTTTTGGCAAACGCCCCCAACTGTGAAGGCGGCATGGTCAGGGGACCGGTTTTTCGCAGCAGGTACTCCAGTCCCATGGACATCTTGCCCCACAGCGAGTGCACTCGCTGATTCAAGGTCACCGTATTTTCCACTTTATAGACACTGCGGATCTGCAAGTGATCTTGCAGGTTTTTGCCAACACCCGGTAAATGATGACGAGTGTCTATGCCGCGTGACTGCAATTGACGGCCATCACCGATACCGGACAGTTGCAGCAAATGCGGCGAAGCGACCGCCCCGGTGGCCAGAATTACTTCCCGGCGAGCGTTAAAGATGCGCTTTTCTCCGGTGGGCATGCGTACCCGAACACCCGACACACTGAGGCTGTCTCCGACAAATTCCAGCCCTTCCATCGTCACGCCGGTTTCAATGGTCAGGTTGGGGCGCTTTTTTACCGGATCCAGAAACGCCCTGGCAGCACTCCAGCGACGGCCTTTGCGCTGGTTCATCTGAAAATAGGCGTTACCAAAGTTGTCGCCCCGGTTGAACTCCTCAATCTTGGGAATCCCGCATTGTCGGGCGGCATCGCGCCAGGCATCCAGAATTTCCCAGTTGACTCGTCGCTCCTCAACCCGCAACTCACCATCGGCTCCGTGAAACTCATTGGCTCCATGCTGATAGTTTTCCGAACGCTTGAACACCGGCAGAACATCATCCCAGCCCCAGCCACGATTCCCCAGTGAAGCCCAGTGATCGTAATCACTGCGTTGACCACGCATGTAGATCATGGCATTGATGGAGGAACAGCCACCCAGCACACGTCCGCGGGCATAACCAATCTGACGACCGTTGAGTCCAGCTTCCGGTTGAGTTTTGTAGCACCAGTCGGTGCGGGGATTATTGATGGTGAACAGATAGCCCACCGGGATATTGATCCAGAAGTAATTGTCTTTGCCACCGGCTTCCAGCAGCAGCACCCGATAGCGACCGCAAGCGGTCAGCCGATTGGCCAGCACGCAACCGGCCGTACCGGCGCCCACCACAATAAAATCGTAATCTTCTGCATCGGGACGGATGCCACTGGAAACAGAAACCGTGTTCGAGTTTGCCATAGATGTGAGCGATTTTGTCTTGTTTTACACATGACTCTACTGGCCCCGGCAGCATCGGTCAAACGAAAAACACGACAGCGATGTTCAAATACCGCCTCAGTTCAGCTGCGGCTTCCGCTGGGAATAAGACTGTCGGCATACCAGTACTGAATATTTACTGACATGCCCTCACCCCTGGCGTCCAACAGGTTGGATAGGCCCCTGAAACCAGTTAACCGGCGCTCCTCCAAGTCATACTGCAGCACAATCGGGGTGGTAAACCAGCTCAGCAATCGGCTCTCCGGTCGAATCACAAAACACACCCGCTGCCCCAGCTCCATGTCGGCATCACAGGCTTGTTCGCGAATCGCCAGAGACACAAAACGTTGCCGGGTTGGCAAGAGAAAGGAAAACACCATCCTCTGCCCAGCGTTCAAAGCCTCAAAATTCTGTCGTACAAACACATCAAACCCGGCATCCACCACCGCATTATCCGGCAGGGGAAGGTCTGAACTAAGCAGCGGTTCGCCCTCTCCCGCGCGGTACTGCAACGTCACTCCACGACTGCTGGTTTTCACATCAATCAACCTTCCGGTCAGGAGATTGCGCTGCCGAAAAGAAGGCCGTTGAGGATGAGAACCATGATGCAGCTTTTTGATGGATAACAGGGATCCGTCCGGTTGCCGGTACTCCACACGGGTCGACCTGCGAGTAGAGGGGTCAGGTGCGTCGAAGAAGTAGTGCTCCTCATAGGCCTCGGTGCCCGCATCGAGCAAGGTGGCCCTGCCAATGATAGCGACCTCCTCCGCACTGACAGGAGGCCAGGCAAACAGCGTAATGATGGCCAAAGCCCAACCGGGCAGCAAAGCCAAGGAGGAGAATAATTTAAGCGCAAGCCTCAACACGATTAACCCGCCTTGCCAGCAACATCAATACCGGCATCAACACACCCCAGGCCATAGCGATACACAGCAGGGCCATTGACCTGGGCACTCCGATCGCCATATCGCTCCATTGAGCCCCCGCCCAGTAGGAGGCGGGGCCAGACACGGCACCCAACAGACATGCCAACCACAGGCGCTGGTGCAACCAGCTGAAAAAATGCACCAGGGTCATGGCGAACATGCCCCACAGACAAATCAGCCACAAAGGGATGAACGCTTCAGGGCCCAGCAACACCCCCAGGTGCATCCAGAAGCTGTCGAGCAAACTGCCAGCAACCACCACCGCAGATATCAGCCACCATTCCCAAACCGAATCCACCCACCAAAAGGCGTGTACCGCAACCATCAGGACCAGGGCAACACAAGCCCAATCGTTACCACCCAACACTGCGGCCAACCAGCCTGCCTGAAACAAGGCCCCATTGATAAGATTCAGCCGCAGCGAGGAGTTGATCACATCAGCGCACACCACTGGGAATCTGGCGGCAAGCGGGTTTGGCAAACACCACCTGCACAGTACTGATAGCCCGTTCACGGAAGCCACCTTCACAGTAAGCCAGGTAGTAGTCCCACATCCGGCAGAACACCTCATCAAAGCCCTGACCTTTAACCTCTTCAAGACGCTGATGAAAACGAGTGCGCCACTGTTTGAGAGTTTCGGCGTAATCCAGTCCGATATCCTGCAGGTCCACCATCATCATGTTGGTGCAGCGACGAATACCACTGGCAATTACATTCACCGAGGGCAGACCACCACCGGGGAAAATGTACTTTTGAATAAAATCGACAGAATCCCGGGCAAAATCGTAACGCTGATCCGGTATGGTGATGGCCTGGATCAGCATCAAACCATCCTCTTTTAACAGGGAAGAGCAACGCTTGAAGTAAGTGTCGTAATATTCGTGGCCAACTGCTTCGATCATTTCTATGGACACCAACTTGTCAAACTGCCCCTGTAAATTGCGGTAGTCCTCAAACAATAAGGTCACCTTGTCCTGCAGCCCTTCCCGCTCCACCGCTGCCCGGGCATAGTCGTACTGCTGACGTGAGATGGTGGTGGTGGTGACCTGGCAGCCATAGTGTTTGGCGGCATGGATGGCCATTCCACCCCAGCCGGTACCGATTTCCAGCAGGTGATCTGAAGGTGACAATTGCAATTTGCGACAGATCAGGTCCAGCTTGTAAATGGAGGCCTGCTCTAATTCACCTGCCACATTCTCTGACGGTTGCGGTTGAGAAAAAACCGCCGAGGAATACATCAACTGGGGATCCAGAAACAGCTCAAAGAAATCATTCCCCAAATCGTAGTGAGCGGCGATATTGCGACGCGAGCCCGACAGGCTGTTGGCATTGAATTTATGCAGGACTCGGTTCAGCCAGCGCTGCAGCCAGGGCCAACGGGTTTCCATGCGGTTCAGCCAGTCAATATTGCGAGCCATCAGCCTTACCACACTGACCAGACAGGGCGTACTCCAATCCTGCTCCATATAGGCTTCACCTGCCCCGACACTACCCCCCAATAACAACTGACGATAGGCCCTTGGATGGCGAACCTGTATGCGGGCACTAAGCTTTGAGTGATCGTCAGCAGTCCCAAAATGATAAACCCCCTGGGCATCTTCGATGGTCAAGCGTCCCTCGGGCAAACCGTCGAGAAAACGGAACACCATACGCTTGGCCCAACCGGGATTGGTCGCGACGTTTTGCTGCTCTTCACGGGTCGATGTCTTTGGCAACCGGGGTTGTCCGACACTCATGTCACTCATTGTATCTTCACCTGTTCTTGTTCTGGATGTGAGTAAAAGGGTACGCGTTTAAACCACAACTTTGCTGCGTTCCAGTAGATACCCCAGCAAACCTGAAGTGTCATCAAAGGGTATTGCCAAAGCACCTGATTGAGACTGCGAGCAGTAATCGCCTGGCGCTGCAACGTCAGGCTCGCATCGAATTCGCGATTTCCCTGACGCCAGTTTTCCAGATGCAGTGACAGCGAACTCGACTCCACCCGGGGATTGCTACAACGCATGCGATAGGTCATATCCATGGGATGGAATGGAGATACATGCATGGCCTTGTCAAAGGTTATACGCTGCACTTTCTGGTTCGGGTCACAGGGCAACACGTAAGCATGTCGCTCCTTCCAGGGGGTGTTGGTTACTTCCGCGACCAGTGTCTGCAAGCGCTCCTGCTCATCGAAGCAGTAATAGCAGGTAATGGGGTTAATAATGAAACCGAAATAGCGGATGTTGGTCAGCATGCGAATGGGGCCAGAAGGCCGAACGCCAGTCTTGGCCTCGACACAATCCTGAACAGCCTGTTTAAGGGTTTGCGACTCATCCCCCAGGTAATCTGCCCGACAAAATCTGGCTGGTGCCCCGCGCCGGGTTGACCAGGTTGGGGTCTGACTGAAAACCTCATCCAACTCGTCCAGATCCAGGTACATCATAAAGACCGGGTAACGAAACTCATGAGAGTGGGGCATGAATCGGCGATGCCTGACCCAGCCCTGATAAATACCACTGTGAAGAATCACCATTCCGCTCCCAGTGCGCGCGCTACCCGAATACCACTGCTGCAACCGTCCTCGTGAAAACCATTGGCCCAGTAGGCGCCACAATACCAGGTGCGGTTAACCCCATTGATTTCGGACCAGCGCTCGCAGGCAGCGACCGACTCCCGGGTGAATACCGGGTGATCATATTGATAACGGCCGAGAATTGTCGCTGGGTCTATGGCATCGGTCTGATTAAGGGTCACGCAAAAGGTTTGCTCAGACTCCAACCCCTGCAGCAAATTCATGTTGTAGGTCAGCACCGCCTGTTGATCGGTGTCAGTCGCGGTAGACTTTGGAATGCGATAATTCCAACAGGCCCAGGCCAAGGGCCTCTGTGGCAGCAGAGAGGCATCGGTATGCAGCACCACATCATTAGACTGGTAGGCCATCGCGCCAAGAACCTGCTGTTCCTCCAAGCCGGGATCCTGTAACAGTTTCAGTGCCTGATCACTGTGACAGGCCAGCACCACCTGATCAAAATATTCCGGATCACCATCTGCCGTTTTCAACCACACTCCCTCCGCCTCCCGGCGAATGGAGAGCACGGCACAGTTGCGGCGGATGCGGTCGGAAAAAGCCCTCGTCAAAGGTTCCAGATAATTGCGCGATCCGCCCTTGATCACCCGCCACTGGGGTCGGTTATTGACACTTAACAGCCCATGGTTCTTGAAGAAACGGATAAAGAACACCAGCGGAAACTCCATCATGGTCTTCACCGATGCCGACCATATGGCACTGCCCATGGGTATGAGGTACTTGTGAGCAAACATCTGCCCATAACCACGACCATCCAGATAGGCTCCCAGACTGGCTTCCATATTGACCACGCCGGATTCCAGATCGGCCACCGCTTCCCGATTGAACCGCACAATGTCTTTCAGCATCCCCCAATAGGAGGGATTCAGCAGATTCCGGCGCTGAGCAAACAGGGTGTTGAGGTTATTGCCACTGTACTCCAATCTGGTTTGCTCACAGGTGACACTGAAACTCATCTCCGTGGGCTGCGTGTCCACCCCCAACTCATCCAGCAGGCGGATAAAATTCGGATAGGTCCAGTCATTGTAGACAATAAACCCGGTATCAATGGCGTAGCGTTGCCCGTCACATTCAACGTCTTTGGTGGCCGTGTGACCACCGATATCCGGCTCCGATTCAAACACCGTAATCTGGTGTTGCCGGTGCAGTAAATACGCGCAGGTCAAACCGGAAATGCCCGCTCCCACAATCGCTATTTTCAAGGTTTACTCCTGTAACTCGACGAAGATTTTTCCCGCACCAGGCGGGGTGCCACCAGCTTGTGCCACAATGCCGGGCAGGCACTTCCCAGTGCCAAAAAGACACTCAGGCGTCTGGGGAACCGCAGAGTGCGACAGCGGCCCGGTAGTTTTTTAATGATCAGATCCGCAGCCTCTTCGGCACTTAGCATAAACGGCATGGGAAAGTCGTTACGACGGGTCAGCGGTGTATCAACAAAGCCCGGCTCTATGGTGGTAACTGCAATATTCTCCCGAGCCAGGTCAACCGCCATGGCCTCCATAAAATAACTGACCGCCGCCTTGGAAGCCCCATAGGCCTGGGCACGGGGAAAAGCCACACGGCTGGCCTGCGACCCCATGGCGACAATGTGACGGGCGCCGGAGGAGAGGCGCAGCAAGGGCAACCCGGCCTGCAAAGAGCGAACCGTACCCAGATAATTTACCTGCATGACACGCTCCATCATCGACCAGTCGGGCTCATCGACATCGAAATACTCGCAGGTGCCGGCGTTAAGAATCATGCGATCCAGGTATTCCACATGTTGCCTGAGGTCGACCCTGAGTCGATCTGCCGATTGGGGGTCCGCAAGATCTGCAACCACCGGAGTCAGGTTTGGTCTCTGCCGGGCCATGGATTCCAGCACCTCTCGATTGCGGCCACTGATCAATACATGATTTTCCAGCTCTGCCAGCTTTAAGGCCAGCTGTTGCCCCAGGCCACTGCTGGCACCGGTAATCCAGATAATTTCCCCAACAGGACGCTTCACGCTCTCTCCTCAGGCTGCCAGGCGACGCTTGAGCCAGCGGGTTATGGTCCCCAGGGCTGGCAGGTGGTCGTATAACATCTCACCGAGATCGTAGATGTCCTCGTGGTAGTAAATGCGGTCATTGAACTGGATATGACTCATGCCACGCACGGTATGAATACCATCCCCCAGGCTCGGGTGGCGGAAGTTCATGTTCCACTTTATATAGGCTGAGTGCTCGCCGACAATCTCGTCCAGGTATTCAAACTGACAATATTCAAGTCGTTCACACAGGCCCTCGAGATAGGCCAGCAGGTCGGCGGCCCCACGCAGCTCGTGCACAGGATCGCGAAAGATGACATCATCCTGATATACGTCAGCAAAGGCCTCCATTGGGACTCGAGTTACATCCCGATATAAAGATTTGAACCTTTCAGATAAAGCCGTCATGTCTTGCTCCAAGCTCGATATGTTGATCTATACGCAAGTGGTTGATTTTAAGATCAATCGCCAAAACACGAAAAACGTGATCCAAGTTGGCAGGCTGGCCGTATTACCTGTCAAACCCAATCAGGAACGGACCAGGTCCACAACCGAATGAACCAAGCAACCAGCAAAGCCATGGATATCCCCCGGCTGCAGCAACTGATCCAGCAGGTGGCGAAAGAGCGCGACAGGCAGGCGTTTGAACAGCTGTTTGAGCATTATGCCCCTCTGTTACGGGCCTACAGCCTGGCGCGCGAACCCGGTGCCCATCTGGTGGCGGACGAGCTGGTGCAGGATGTCTTGATCAAGCTGTGGAACAAGTCCCACTTGTACGACCCGGACAAGTCCAATCCCAACACCTGGATTTATACCCTGGCTCGTAACTGTCGCATCGATTACCTGCGTCGCAACGGCCGTTACGGCAATGATGTGGACGGTGACCAGCTGTTCGACTCCATTGAGGATGAATCCGCTGGACCATTCCAAGCCACGCTGGAGAAACGCAATGCACAACAGATACACGATGGCCTTAACCAGCTGCCCACGGAACAGCTGCAGGTACTGAGCAAAGTCTATATGGAAGGCAAAACTCAGCAAGAGGTTGCCCTTGAACTGAATCTGCCACTGGGCACCGTAAAATCCCGCATCAGACTGGCACTGCAAAAACTTGAGATCATTATCCGAGGTTACGCACAATGATCAGGCACCACCCCTCTTCCGACCGACTGACAGCCTTTTCTGCCGGCAGCGTACCCATGAGCCAGGCGTTGTGCATCAGTGCCCACCTGGAGTTCTGTGACCAGTGTCGTCGCGAAGTGAAACGCTTAAACCTGATTGGCTCACAGTTGCTGCATGAACTGCAACCGGCTGCGGTACCCGCTGATTTGAAATCCAGGGTGTTACAACAATTGACTCAACAAGCCGATACCCGTCAGGAGACAGCGTTGCAACCGTCCCCGACCACCTCCAAGCCAGGCAAAACCCATCAACGGGCTATGCCGCGCTGCTTGCAGACACTGGTACCCGATGGCCTCGACACCATTGCCTGGAAACGGCTCAGCCCTTCCATTTTCGCCTCCAAACTCTGCAATGACGTCAATGGCGGCAAGGTGGAAATGCTGAAGATCAAACCCGGCGGTCAGGTGGCCAGCCACAACCACACGGGTGAGGAAATCACCCTGGTGCTGGAAGGCAGTTTTTCCGATGACGAAGGAGTCTATGGTCCGGGGGATATCATCTATCGCAATCGGGAAGACAAGCACCACCGCCCTATTGCCAGCCAGGATGCCGACTGCATCTGCCTGACCGCAGTGGAAGCACCGATTCAGTTTACCGGCTTTTTTGCCAAGTTGTTCAACCCCTTTATCCGGCGCAGCCATTATGCCAGCTAATCCTTACCGTACGAGTTAACACTTGTGGGCAGTCAGTTCACCCTGCTTAGGCGCCGATAATCTGCAGTACGGCGCCTTTTTTTGTCATGGCGTTTTTGACAAGGTGTTTTTGACAAGACATTGTCATTTGCGGTAAACACAATAGTGTGTCCCGACTGACCAGCCGAGTTTTCCATGAAATCTTTACCAGCCCTTTTGACCTGCTGCCTGTTATTTCAATTGACCGCCTGCACCAAAAAAGACGCCCTGCCCTGCCCGGAGGTAGAGCAGATATTACAGGCTCCCAGTGCCGGCTGCCTGACCATCCATCAAGGAAAATTGCTGGTGGTGCAGGAAATGAGCAACAAAGTCAGCATTCCCGGTGGCAGCGCCAATGCTGGTGAAGCCGCGCACTGCGCCGCTCACAGGGAAACCTGGGAAGAGACCGGACTGAATGTATTACCCGGTAAGGTAGCGAGGGTCTTTGACAACGGCTTTCACCTGTTCACCTGTGCTCCCGAGGGAACGACAGAGATTGGCAAAATTCCCTTTCACCTGGAAATCCAACAGGCCATGTGGTTGAGTCCCGAGCAGTTTGATGACTTTGAGTGGCGTTTCCCGGCGCAAAAAGACTGGTTACGTCAGAAGATGCTGACCCAGGAATGATGTCTCAGTTGTCTCCCTGCTCCAAAAGGAATATCTCCTGCAGGATACTTTGCCACTGACCGTACTGAGCGTCCATATCGCCGGTTAATTGCATCATACCGTCATCCAGCTTTAACACCGTGGGCAATACCTCGTTGTTAAAGCCCGTTGCCAGTTCACGCAGATTGGACTGCTGCATACGAAACCACTCGTAATCACCATAAACTTCATTCATGGATGCCAGGCTGCCACGGCGGTAACCACTGCCCTGACCCTCTTCCCGCGCGCGATAATCACGGATATACAGTGCTAATTCTCGGCCATACTGGCGCCAGCGCCAGTAGGTTTCCTGCATCTGCCGAAACAAGTCTCCGTATTGCTGATCGGCGTGGTCAATGAAGAAGTATTCGTACTGGCGCACCTTTTCGACTCGTTGCAGCATAGCGTCATTGTGGGCAGGAAGGCGCACCAGCTGCAACTCACCAGATGCAGTCTGCTGGTAAAACCCATTGAAGGCGTCAGGGGCCAGAGTCTCAGCGTAGCGCAGCCGGGTTAACTGATGAAGGGATTGGATCCTTGCGGGAGTCAGTTGAGAGCGCGCAGCCAGCAGATCCTCCGCAATTCGATCAAACAGCGGCTGATAGGGATCGCGGGCAAAATCCACAGGGACTGATCCATCCAACTGATAAGCCCCAGCCTTGACCGTGTGTTCATACTGTTTGTCCAGCCATAGCCGCTGACTGCTGTCGCTGGCCCGAATACGCAGTTGCAGCCGTTCACCATCCGACTGCAGAATTTCACCCTCTACCTGCAGGTGTGCCAGCACATGAGGCGCCGGCAACACACGGATGACTCCCCAGGGTGATCGGCTGCCGAGCTGTTCGGACTGCCGGTTCAATGTCTGGCGTAACAGATAGGGTAAAAATCGGGATTCGGCCTTGCGCACCAGTGGATAACGGATTTCCCGTTGAACCTGCTCATTGGGAAGATCAGCCAGAGTCGCGGGCTGGAAAAAGCTGACGATTCCCACATCCAACTGCAGCTTCGCCTCGGCAGCCAGCGGATCGTTACCAGTGCCCAGCTGCCGTGATAAAGTGGAATCCACCTGCCTGGCCATCTGCTTTTCATCAATCGGACCAGAACTGACGGCCGCCGCAATCGTTGAATTTGGTTGTGCACCAGATGGTAGGGGCTGCTGGGCACACCCCGCGATTAACAGAACCAATACCGCAGGCGAGCTCAACCACCGATACCACTTCATTCGCACACCTCGTTCCACCTGACTTCCAATCCCATACCAGCAACCTGGTTAATCCGCATTCATAATAACTGGCTTGGGGGCCTCGGGCACCTCGGCCGCCTGCTCAGGCGCTGGCCTCAGTGTGCAGACTTTCCCCTTGCGTACCGTCTGTTCACATTCAAAGCCCTGATGTCGCTTGTCAAATTTCGAATAAGAGCGATTGAGCGTAAAGGGTTCCGGTGCCTGATCCGACATCATGGTTGTGGCCACATTGATCTGCTGGCCATCCTGGGACAGTGTTAAGCGCTGTTGTACGACCAACCCTTCGGGTAAGCGCAACTGAAACACCAGCTGGTGACCGTCCCAACCACACACTTCGGTACCGAAGGGGTTATCCAACGCCTGCATTGCACGATCACCAAACTGGCAGGTCAATGCAAAGGTGCCCTCACGCTCTACCCGGATATCGCTCACGGTCTGTTCAATATCCATGACCTGCGGACGGGAAATTTTTTCCACAAACTGGGCCATGGCCAAAACAGTCTGGGCACTGCGCTGATTCACGGACGCAGTCCCCCGTTCGGATTCCATTTGCCTCCCCGATTGTCGCTCCATACGCCGACGCATGCGATAAAAGTAGGTATCCAGTTTGGCCTCAACACTGTCATTTAGGACGTAATCCATTTCCCAACTGCCGTTAAAATTGGCGGGTAAGACCATCGCGTTTTTAGCCAGAGGCATGTCAGGCCCTGAGCTGCAGCCAGACAACCCCGACACTGCCAATAACAACGTGAGCAACAGTATCAAGCCAGTCGGAGATACTGTGGCCGTGAATCTATGCACCTTGTTGCTATGTACCCTGTTAATCACACTTCACATCCACCGTGGTTTATCTGATGTTCAACAGCTTCTGACTTTTGCTAAAGGGTAAAGTTCTTGAGCCCAATCCGCCACCTCTCTGGCCAATCCACCGGCAGCGTGCTTCAATGGGCCATTATCTTCGAAAGAAAAGGAGAGCACATGTCTTTCGCTTTACCCCTGAAAACATTGATGGTCACCTCGGTGCTGGGTTTGTCTCTCGCCACCCAGGCGGCCCCGAGCCAACGCGCCATCGACCTGGCCCATCAACACCCCATCGTGGATGGTCACATTGACGTACCCTTCCGTATGCAACGTCGCTGGGAAGATGTGACCAAAGCCACAGAAAACGGTGAATTCGACTACCCGAGAGCCAAACAAGGTGGTCTGGATGCTCCCTTTATGTCCATCTACATTCCAGCGGTCAAGGAAAACGACGGTGCCAAGGAACTCGCCGATATCCTGATTGACCAGGTGGAAGCCATCGTCGCCCGGGCCCCGGATACCTTTGCCATGGCCTACACGGCACAGGATATTCGCGACAACTTCAGTGCCGGTAAAATTTCCCTGCCACTGGGTATGGAAAATGGCGCGGCCATTGAGGGCAACCTGGACAATCTGCAGCATTTCTATGATCGGGGTATCCGCTACATCACACTGGCTCACTCCAAAGCCAACCATATTTCGGACTCTTCCTACGACCAGGCCAAAGTCTGGCAGGGCCTGAGCCCTTTCGGGGTGGAGCTCATCAAAGCCATGAACAAACTCGGCATCATGGTGGATGTGTCCCATGTATCCGATGCCGCCTTTTACGAAGCCCTGCAAGTCAGTGAGGTGCCGGTGATTGCCTCACACTCCTCCCTGCGTCATTTCACCCCGGGTCTGGAGCGCAATGTGGATGACAAAATGCTGGAGGCCCTGGCGGATAAGGGCGGTGTCATTATGATCAACTTCGGCAGTTTCTTTGTCACCGAAGAGGCGATGAACTGGGGCAATCAATACAAGGCCGCCTACGCAGCCTATGAAGAGCGCATGGGGCAAGTCACTCCAGAACAGTCCAAAGCCTTTTCAGAAAGCTATCGTCAGCGCTTCCCCTACCCTTACGCCACCGTGGTCGATGTGGTTGATCACATCGAGCGGGTCCGCAAGCGTGTCGGCATCGATCATGTGGGTCTTGGGTCAGATTACGATGGCGTCGGCAACACACTGCCGGAAGGCCTGAAAGACGTATCGACCTACCCGGTTTTAGTGGATGCCTTGCTGAAAAAAGGGTACAGCGACAACGATATTGCGAAGGTCCTGGGGGGCAACGTGTTGCGGGTGATGGAGCAGGTAGAAGCCTACGCAGCCCAGCATTAACCAGCCAGAGACTGCACAAGCTTTTTAGACAAACTGATGTAACTATGAAACACACAAATTTTGTTTGGGAACTCCACACTCGCCTGTTCCACTGGGGACTGGTGATTTTGTTTACCGCCGCCATGATCACCGGCCTGCTGGGTGAAATGGACTGGATGGAGTGGCATGTCTGGATTGGTTATGGTCTGCTCGGCCTGATGATCTTCCGATTGTTGATCGGTATCGTTGGGCGGGACTACAGCCACTTTTCCCACTTTGCCCTGTCCCCGAAAAAAGTCATCGATTACTTGCGCGGCAACTCCGAGCATCATTACCTGGGCCATAATCCCGCTGGCTCCTGGATGGTCATCTTTATGTTGCTGGCCATTACCCTGCAAGCCCTCAGCGGCCTGCTCACCACCGACGATTTTTTTGTCGAAGGTCCCTGGGTCTACTGGTTCGAGGAAAAGTGGGTCAGTCTGGCTGGCAACATTCACCACTTTAACTGGCAAATCCTGCTCGGTCTGGCAGCGATGCATCTGCTGGCGATTGTCTACTACCAACTGGTGAAGAAAGAAAGTCTGGCCAGAGCCATGCTGACTGGCCATAAAACGCACAAAGCGGAAAACCCACCGACCTCTGTGGCCGTGCGTCTTCCGCTCTGGCTTCAAATGCTGTTAATGGCACTGGCGGCCGGCTTCACCTGGTGCGTGATAGAGTTACCGGCCTGGCTGTAATCAGTCTTTTTTGAAATCGTCGTGACAACCCTTACAAGAGCCGCCGAGGTTTTTGGCGGCTTTGGCCAGCTCACCGCGATCACCGGTTTTGGACGCTGCGGCAAAGGCATCGGCGCGGGTTACAAAGGTGTCCAGGGCCTCCTGGAAAGCGTCAGGCTTGTCCCAGATATCGGCCTTGGCTTCGGTTTTCCCTTTGTCCGACCCCTCTGGGAAAACATCCCGGCTCATGTGCGCCAACCGGGCGATGGTTTCAGCGTGAAACTGATGATTTGCAGCCTCCGAAGCTGGTCCTTTCAACGTGGAAAACACCGCCGAAAAATGCCCGCCGATGGCTTCCATGATCGCCTGACGATGTTCAATCTGAGATTTCACATCCGCTGCTGAAGCACTGATACTCACCACTGACGCCATGGCCAGCGATACAATTTGCTTTCTCATTGTCCTTACCTCGTTTTTTTATGAACCAGTTTTTATAAACCAGTGGTGATGACACACGCTAATCACTGTTGTCTATCCAACCCGATTGAGAGGATAGAACATGAAGCCTGCCAAAGTTCCTAACTTCTGGCAATATTTAGCAGGAAAAACAATAACTAAAAGAATAACCAGCCCGCAAACCCCCTTGGAGAATCTTCCACACCTGGGGATACCTTGGAGCTGGTCGTGATGAAATAGGACAATTCTGAGATTGACGGAATCAAGCACGGCAGCGGTGACAGAAAGCTTGATTTATCTTGGTTCATTTATCGAACACTATTGACATCAAACTCATCCCCAAAAACTGTGGATAAGATTGTAGATAAGTTATCAACAATCGCCTCCAGACCAGCTAACTTCATGACTTCAGCGAATTGGTCACTCGGCAACCAGCCCATTTCAGAGCTGCACAATGACTGTGCGGGCTGTTGTTTTTCTTAACCAAAATGATGCTTGGTCGCTCAAAATTGATTCAGCACCAAGGCGACCGCCACCACTTGCGGCACCGTGACCAGCGGCAGAAACAAAGCGATCTTCCAGGAGCGGGTGGTATCGCGCAGAACCATCACCTCGGTGTAATCCGTGGAGACGCCGGTCATCATGAACGCGAAGCTGTTACCTGGTGCCCCGGCACGAGTCAGCAGGTCTGCAGCTATCGGGGTTGAGCCCTCTGAACAGACCTCAATGATCGTGGCCGCCACCAGCGTCACCAGCAACCCCAGTGCCGTCGGCCCAAACCAGGCTTGAAAGCTTTCCAGCGAGACAAAACTGCGCAGAGCCGTTGCCAGCAACACCCCAAAAAATAACCACTTCAACACCATGCGGGAACCCTTGATGCCTTCTAAGAGGACCTCACCCACCAGTCCAAAACGCCATTCGACCTGGGCCAACGCCGACTTTACTTCGGTCCAGAGATGATAATCTTCTGGGAGTTCCGCCTGATGTGGATTCTGCGGTAGAGTGCCCCTGGCTACCAATCGGTCGAAGATACTGCCACTGATGAGCGCGATGATCATAGACAAGGCGATGAACAACAGGGTCCAGGGCAAACCAATCAACGCCACCAGAATGATGGTCAAGGACAGGGAGTTCCAGGGGCTGGCAATCAAGAAAGCCATGACCTGTCCCAAACTGGCGCCACGCTGGTAGAGCTGCATGCCCACCATCAGAATGCCATGGCTGCAAAGGTCCATCAGCACACCAGCCATGGTAGCCCGGCATACACCTGAGAAACTGCCACCACGCCCCAGTACCGAAGTGATCATGGCCTGGGGTATACGACTTAGCAAGCCCACAAACAAGGCCGCCAGCACCACCCCCCACCACATGGTGTTGATCAATTCGAAAATGCCGTGACTCATAGTGTGCAGCCAATGGGGTAAGTACGCCGTTGGCATCAACAGGTAAAGCAGATAACCCGCAACCACTCCGCTGAAACTCCCCCACAGCAAGCCGTCGAAACGCTGGGACTTGCCATCCTCGCCGCCGCTATCACAACAAGAGCTCACCGCAGCAGGATTCGGGCTGGACGCCTGACTCGCACAGTGATCTCCCCCAGTGTGATGAGTGGGGTGCTTGGCCGCAGAATCACAACAGGAATGTTGTTTTATGGAATCACCACTTGCTGACACGGGCCTGTCACCTCAACTCGGTCTGTGGCCGACCACGAGTGGTTTGGCCTTGATTAGTATGGGCTTGGTTCTTAATAGAACCGGCGTGGCTATCAATAGAATCGGCGATGCCCTCATGAGTCAGGCGATCGATAATGGCACATTGAGCCAGTTCGTCCCCCGGACATCGACGCACCAGGTCCGCCAGCGTATCGCGCATATGCTGCAACTCGATGATCTGGGCTTCAACCCGTTGCAATTTGTCCTGCACCAGAGCTTTCACTTCAACGCTGTGGCGGTTGGTCTCCCGGTAGAGAGACAACAGTTGCCGGCACTCCTCGACACTGAATCCGGTCGCCCTGGCACGCTGCACAAAACGCAACACGTCCAAATCACTGTCGTTGTAATCCCGGTAACCATTATTCCCGCGACTGGCGGGACCAATCAATTCAATGCGTTCGTAGTAGCGGATAGTTTTGGGGGACAAACCGCTGGCCTTGGCTGCTTGACTGATATTCATCACAACACTCCTGTAACCACTAACCCATGGATAACCCTGAGGTTGATACCACCATAAACCTTACACCAACTGGAAGGTCAAGACGATTAAGACATCACCGGGCAATATCTCTGTGGACATAGTATTTGCCGTTATAATCAGTTTTTGCCGTTATAATACCGCCAACGTCAACAACAGCCTGAAACGCCTTGCCCTTGTGAGCTTCCCTACCCTTCGAAAACTCAGACCATCAAATACCCGTACCCATTACGTTGAGATGAAAGATCCGGGCCATCTGGGATTTGATTACCTGATCCGCCTGTCGCATCGCAAGACCGCTACGATTGAAGTCCGCCAGGGCCGGGTACTGGTCGCTGCGCCTGTGCAGGCCCGCCAAAGCGAGCTGCAGCAATGGGTGGATACCAAGGCCGACTGGATTCGCCAGAAGCTGCAACTGCAAGCGGAACGTCAGCAACTGGTCCCTGTCCGACACTACGACGATGGCGAACACTGGTCCTGGCTCGGCCAAACACTGACTCTGCAGATTGATACCGGTCCGCAGAAACGGGTTGAACACCGACAGCAACAGCTGTTCATCACCCTCTCGTCCCGCAGCCGCAAACCCAGGCCGGAACAGGTCAAGCAGGCGCTCGAGCACTGGTATCAGTCCCAGGCCCTAGCCCTGCTGGAACAGAAAACCCAGCAGGTTTGCCAGCGTTTGCAGCGCCAGTACTCGCGGGTACAATTGCGACGCACCAAAAGTAAATGGGGCCACTGCACCAGCCAGGGGGTGATTCAATACAACTGGCTGATTGTCCAGGCACCGGAATGGATCGTGGACTACTTGGTTGTACATGAATGCTGCCACCTGGTTCACCACAACCACAGTCGCGCCTTTTGGCATCTCGTCTCACAGCTTTACCCGGATTATCAACGTGCCCGACACTGGCTTCGTCAACACGGTCACAGTCTGACAATCTGACGACTGTCAACCCTCCCGTTTTTAGCCTTACTCTTATTTTTAGCCTTACTCTTATTTTTAGCCTTACTCTTTAACGGCCATTGCAGTTGTCAAAGGTCGGACATCAAGACTGCCGAACCATTTTGCTTTTGATTTTTATAAATAATTCAGTAGGTTACAAACTAGTATTGACAAAGACTTTTAAGAAATAGCAGTATCTGTCAAAATTTAATAATTACCACCGTCACTGATCGCGCCAGGAGGCCTTTTCCATGGCTTATCGAGTAGACGCAGCGAGCTCTGGGATTATGGAATATATCGACAGCCACCACCCCGAATGGGACCCCATGTGGCAGGCCCTGGCCAAAGACCGACTCAACGGCGGTGATCCGCTGTGTGTGCACCAGGGACTCAGCTGGGAGTATATGGGCTCCACCACTGACCATCACAATTTCCGCCACTCACGCCACCCTGCCACTGGCCGCATCGAACACATTTATATTGAGCGTTATCAGGCGTCACTTCGACGCGCCTGATGCACCGTAAACGCCCCGACCTCCAGCGGGGCGCACTGCCATCGAGCACACTTCCGGCTATAAAATATCCGTCGTGAAAAATTCTCACGTTCACGCAATTGTCATGTTGCCAGCCTAGTTTGTTTTCTGATACAACATAATCAAGAGTGGCGCAGAGCTCGCAGTCCAATAGCTTTTCCCAGCAGCCGAAGGACTCTGCTCATCCCCGCGACGCTGCGTTGCTCCTCGAGCACTGGGTTTCGGTGCAAAGCCGGTCAGCCCAGTGCGATGTTATCAGCCAGAAGGAAGGATGCTCGCTTATGGTAGATATGCAACTTGCTGAACCCCTCAGTCAAGAACAACCCATTCTTTACGTCCTCGACACTAACGTCCTTATCCACGACCCTACCGCCCTGCTCAACTTTGAAGAACACCACGTCATGATCCCCATGACAGTCCTGGAGGAACTCGACAAGCTCAAAAGTGGACGCAAGACCCAGGCTGCCGATTGTCGGCAGGCGATTCGGGAAATCGATAAGATACTCGGCAGAGCCTCGCCGGAAGAGATTGAAGGAGGCGTGCCAATCCGGCGAGAACATCTCAACGATGTCTGCGGCAGACTCTCCATCCTGATGACCCACCCCCCCGAAAATCTCACCGTCCTTCCCACCCACCTCAACGACAACAAAATCATCAACGACCTGGTGTTACTTAAACATCAATACCCGAATCATCGAGTAGTCCTGGTCACCAAAGACATTAATATGCGGCTGAAAGCACGCGGTTGTGGAATCGAGTCCGACGATTATCACAGCGATCAGCTGGTTACAGACATCGAGCAACTGAACAAGGGCTATCTGGAATTCGAAGGCAACTTCTGGGACCAGGTCGAGAAGGTTGAAACGCAACAACAAATGGGCCGCACGGTACACCGGATTCCGAGGGATAACATTACGGCAATCATAGGTGGCGAATTGTTTCCCAATCAATTCATCATTGATGAGCTGGGCTTTATTGGTCGGGTCATTGAAGTCAATGACGAGGAAGTGCACTTGTTGCACATTGACGCCAACAGCTTTCTTGAACAGGAAGCCTGGGGGTTGAAACCGCGTGATGTTTACCAGGCCATGGCGCTGAACCTGTTAATGGATCCGGATGTGCATCTGGTTAACCTGACCGGCTCGGCTGGCTCCGGCAAAACCATTCTGGCCCTGGCAGCGGCCATTGAAATGACCGTCGCCACCAAACAATACCGCCGTATCATCGCTACGCGCAGTACCCAGGGGCTCGACGAGGACATTGGCTTCCTGCCCGGTACCGAAGCGGAGAAAATGGAACCCTGGCTGGGGGCCATCACCGACAACCTGGAAGCCCTGCACTGTGACGATGAAGACTGTTCCGGCAGCATTGATTATGTGCTCAACAAGGTGCCATTGCACTTCAAGTCACTGAACTACATTCGAGGTCGCAGTTTCCAGCACAGCTTGATTCTGATCGACGAATCCCAAAACCTGACACCCCACCAAATCAAAACCATTGTCACTCGGGCGGGCAGCGGCTCCAAAGTCATCTGCCTGGGCAACCTGGCGCAGATCGATACACCTTACATGAACGCCACCAGTTCGGGACTGACTTACCTGACCGAACGCTTCAAAGGTTTTCTGTACGGCGGCAACATCAAACTGCAAGGCGTGCCCCGCTCACTGCTGGCCGAGTATGCCGAAGCCAATTTGTAAAATTACGTCATCGCGAACGTAGTGAAGCGATCCATGTCTGGCACGCTGTAACCACTTTAGTGCCAAACATGGATTGCCGCGTGGCTTAAAGCCCCTACTGTTGGCGCTTTGCTCCTCGCAATGACGATGTTATATCTCGCAGTAAACTTCCGTGATCGTAAACTCATTAAAATTAAGCGTTTCTAAGTTTCCCTAAAGCCTTAACCCCCTAACTCCCGTAAAATCAGCCCGGGTGGTGTACTCACCACCCGGCGACAGGAAAACACCCCCAGCGCCCCAATCAACAGTGCCGCTCCGACGATGCCCCAAAACCAGATATTCCAGTGCAGGCTCATGGGGATATCCAGCACCCAGTATTGAATCGACAACAGCAAAATCTCTGAACCGAACACCGCCATAACGCCGGAAAACAAGCCCAGCAGGGAAAACTCAATCCACAAACTGCCCAACAGGCGGCGGCGACTGCTGCCCAGCGCCCGAAGCAAGGCAGCCTCCTGCATGCGTTCACCCATGCTGGCACTGACCGCGGCCCACATCACCATGACCCCACCCAGCAGCACCAGGATCAGCATTAACTCCACCCCGCCACTGACTTGGGCAACAATGGCCTGGATCTGCTCAATAACACGATCCATCTCAATCACCACCACTGTGGGGTAACTCTGTAACAGGTCATTGATAAACAGTTTCTGCTCTTTGGGCAGATAGACACTGGTCAGGAAGGTGGGTGAAAACTCATCCAGCGCTCCGGGGGACAACAGAAAATAAAAGTTAGGATTCATGGAATCCCACTTGAGGCTGCGGAAACTGGCCACCCGAGCTTCCAATTCCAGGCCACCGATACTGAAGCGCAAATCATCCCCCAGCTCCAACCCCAGTTGCCGTGCCGCTTCCTCCTCCACTGATACACCGTACACGCCAGGTTCATCCCATTCGTCCCACCACTCACCAGCAATGATTTTGTTATCGCTGTTGAGATGATCCGTCCAGCTGAGATTGACTTCCCGACGCAGCATTTCTGCCTTGTCGCGCAGGTTTTGCTCGGGCTCATTACCATTTATGTTGGTTAATCTCGCCCGCACCATGGGGAACATCTGTTGGTAGCTCAAGCCCTGCCCGGTGATCATGTTGGCTACCTCGCCAGCTTCAGCCGGCGAAATATTCAACAGAAAATGGTTGGGAGTCCCAGGCGGCAGTTGCCGCTGCCAGTCTGCCAACAAGCTGGTGCGCAGGCTGGTCAAACTCAGCAACAGCATAATGGCAAGCCCGAACACCATCATCTGGATCACGCTCTGTTGCACATTGCGTTGCAGGCTGGCTAATGCCAGTCGCCAGATACTGCCCACCCGACGCCCAAGGGAATGCCCCAGGCCCAGTAACAAAAATGCAAACACGGCGACCAACAGCAATAACGCCAGCATGGCCAGCACGATACTGCCACTCAGCCACCAGTCACGACTGAACAGCACCACCAGCATCACCATAGCCAGCAGTCCCAGCATGGCCTGCCAGTAAAAACTGATTCCACTGACGTTCAGTTCACGCCGTAAAATCTTGATTGGTGGAATGACCGGCAGATGCCACAGCGGCGGCGCAACAAAAAACATCAGGCAGACAATGCCCGTTAGCAGGCCAGGCAACAGGGATTGCCAGCGCGCGTTTTCAAGCTCCACCGGAAACAATTGATCAAGGCCGGTAGCGACCAGGGCCTGCAAACCCGCACCCAGTGCCAGCCCCAACAGCGATGCCAACAAAGCCAGCGCCAACAATTGCCCACCGTAGAGGCGCCTTACCGCACTGGCACTGGCGCCCAGGCTTTTCATCAACGCCACCTGATCCACATGACGCTGGGCAAAACGTCGCGCGGCAATGGCAATCGCAACTCCCGCCAACAGCACACTGATCATGGCTGACAACATCAAGAATTTGCGACCCGTATCGAGAGTTTTGGCCAACCCCTGTTGGGCCGACTCCACGTCCAGGACTTGCTGATGAGGGGTCAGTTGCGGTTTCAGTTCGGCCAGTCCGCGCAATAAATCGTATTCGTCACCCGCAATCAGCCAGCTGTAACGAATACGACTGCCCGGTTGCACCACCTGAGTGGCCGCCAGATCACTCTGATTCATCATCAACCGTGCACCGTAACCGCCGAAGCTGCTACCGCGGTCCGGCTCGTCGATGATAACCCGACTCACCCGCAGTGGCAGCTCACCCACAGTCACCTCATCCCCCAAACTGATTTGCAGCAGCGGCAACAGGCGGGAGTCCACCCAGGCTTCACCGGGTGAAGGCCCTCCGGCAACGGCCGATATGTGTGCAGCGTTGGTAGCAAACGGTTGCTGGCTGACGGCGAGCTGGCCCAGCAAGGGATAGGCGTCACTGACGGCTTTGACGGCGGCCAGGTGCATACGCTCCCCGGCGAACACCATCGATGCAAATTGAGTGGTGTAAGCTGAACGCAAATGGTGTTTAGCGGCCAGTTGATCCCATGTTGTCGGAATCGGCTGACTGCTACGGATAACCCGATCAGCCCCCAAAAACGTGTGGCTTTGTGCCACCAGAGCCGTTTCCAGGCGATCGGTAAACATGGAAATACAGGACACTACGGCCACCGCCAGCACCAGTGCACCGGCCAGGATACGGACTTCCCCGCTGCGCCAATTGCGCCATAACAGTCGCAGGGCCAGCATCAGGCCACCTGTGTATTGTGACTGCGCTCAACCACCTTGCCGGCTTCCAGGTTGAGCCGTTGCTGACACCGTTGGGCCAACCGTTGTTCGTGAGTCACCAGCACCAGGGTAGTGCCCTGTTCACGATTGAGTTCAAACAACAGATCAATCACGTGTGCCCCGGTGGCCGAATCCAGATTGCCGGTCGGCTCGTCGGCAAACAGGATATCCGGTTCGCTGGCAAAAGCCCGGGCGATGGCCACACGCTGCTGCTCACCTCCGGATAATTGCTGTGGGTAGTGTTGCAAGCGGTGGTTCAGCCCCACCCGGGTGAGAAAAAATTCGGCCCGCCCGCGGGCATTACCCATACCGTGCAACTCCAGCGGCATCATGACATTTTCCAGGGCGGTCAAACCCGGCAACAACTGGAAAGACTGAAACACAAATCCCACGTGCTCGGCGCGCACCCGCGCCCGCCCCTCTTCGTTCAGGGAGGTCAACTCATGCTGATGCAATTTAACGCTGCCACTGGTGGGTGAGTCGAGACCTGCCAAAATACCTAACAGGGTCGATTTTCCCGATCCAGAGGTGCCTGTGATGGCGAGACTGTCCCCGGCGGCAACATTGAGTGACACCTCATTGAGAATGGTCAGTTGACCGGCAGCGGTATTGACCTGTTTGGAAAGGGCCTGGGCATGCAGCATAGAGTTTTGGTCACCCACTTATTTGGAAATTCGGTCGTTGCACAGACGGCGTAATTTGCGGATCGTCTTAACTTGAGCCGCACATAAAAAGTGATTATTTTCAATAACTTTTGGCGGATGAGCCTATTGTTGTTGGGGCCTGCACCCGTGTCCAAGAATTTCACAGAACTTTACCCTGCCGGGGGACTTATCGCCCCAGAAACGTGCAGCTGTGGGTTGTTGTATTGGCTGAATGCACATAAGGTAAAGTCTGTATACTCCCTCAGCATTCTCAGAGAGCACGATGTCGATACGATTCCCCCCCCGCTGGACTTTGGCGCACTGGACTTTGACGCACTGGACTTTGACGCACTGGACTTTGACGCTAAGTCTTATCAGCCTGGTCCTGCTGAGCCCTGGGGCACTGGCCAAAGCTCAATGCCAGCAACCGATTCTGGTACTGGGCGATAGCCTCAGCGCCGGTTACGGTATTAATGAAGAGGATGGCTGGGTGGCGTTATTGCGCCAGCGGCTGCAGCAGCTGGAGCGCCCCCAGGCGGTTGTCAACGCCAGCATCAGCGGGGAAACCAGTGCCGGCGGCGTCAGTCGACTGCCGCGCCTGCTGGACGAATATCAGCCGGCGGTGGTGGTATTGGAGCTGGGAGGTAACGACGGCCTGCGCGGCTACCCCATCCAATCGCTGCGCCAACAACTGCAGAAAGCCATCGAGCTGAGTCGGCAGGCGAACGCCGACGTACTGCTGCTGGGCATGCAAATCCCACCCAATTACGGCCCCCGTTACAGCCGCCTGTTTAGCGAGGTATACCCCAAACTTGCCGACAGTAACAACGTTGAAGTGGTACCATTTTTTCTCGATGGCGTGGCCACGGACAAGAACCTGATGCAGCAGGATGGCATTCATCCAACGGCCGAGGCCCAGCCTCGAATGCTGGATAACATCTGGCCTGCCCTGCAGTCGATGCTGGCAACAGACTGCAGTTAAGGCGTGGTAAAAGCGGCCGGCTCCAGGTGTTCCACCATTAATTGTAACGACTCCCGCCCGCGAAACTCATTCACGTCGAGGCGGTAGGCCAGGCGAACCTTGTCCACCCGCTGATTGGGCCACTCGTTGACATCAATATTGAACGCTATGGCATCCAGCAATTGCTGATGCCCGGCATCCACCGCCAGCACCAGCTTCAGGTGTTTTTCACCCACAATGCGCTGCTGCACCACATAAAATTCACCGTCAAACACCGGTTCAGGAAAGTGCTGTCCCCAGGGACCCGCCTCGCGCAGCGTGTAGGCCAGCGGCAGACCGAATTCATCCCCGCTTAGCTCACCGTCCGACAACACTTCGGCGGTCAGGTCTTCCGCCCGCAAAGACTGCCGAACCACGGCATCAAACGCCTGTTGAAAGCGTAATAAATCGGCTTTTTTCAAGCTCATTCCCGCCGCCATCGCATGGCCTCCAAACTTGCTCAGCAGGCCCGGATGGGCACTGGCAACCGCATCCAGCGCATCGCGGATGTGAAGTCCGGGGATAGAGCGGGCCGAGCCCTTGATCTCATCATCGCTGGCATCGGCAAACGCAATCACTGGCCGGTGGAAGCGCTCCTTAATCCGTGACGCCAGAATACCAATCACCCCCTGGTGCCACTGCGGATCATACAGGCACAACCCCCAGGGTAAGGCATCCTCATCATCCAGTGTCAGGTTCTGCAGGGTTTTCAGGGCTTCCTGCTGCATTCCCGCCTCAATGGCGCGACGGTCTTTATTCAGGTCATCCAACTCAATGGCCATTTCCCTGGCCAGATCCGGGCTGTCGCATAACAGGCATTCAATCCCCAGGGACATATCGTCGAGACGACCCGCGGCATTCAGCCTGGGACCCACGGTAAAACCCAGGTCCGACGCCACCAGCCGCTGCCGTTGTCGCCCGGCCACTTCCAGCAGGGCCAGAATTCCGGGTCGGGCTCGGCCACTGCGAATTCGCTGCAGACCCTGGTGTACCAGAATGCGATTGTTGTGATCCAACGGCACCACGTCGGCCACCGTACCCAGGGCCACCAGATCCAGGTAATCGCCCATATTGGGCTCCGGGATGCCCCGCTGCGCAAACCAATTCCGTTCGCGCAAAGCCGATCGCAAGGCGCTCATCAGATAGAAAATTACTCCGACGCCGGCGAGATTTTTACTGGGGAAACCACAGCCATGTTGATTGGGATTGACAATGGCATCAGCCGCCGGCAACTCTCTGCCGGGCAAATGGTGGTCGGTGACCAGCACATCCATACCGGCCGCCTTGGCCGCCGCCACCCCTTCAATTGAAGAGATGCCATTATCCACCGTGATGATCAGATCCGGATTGCGACGCTGCGCCACCGCCACGATCTCCGGGGTTAAGCCGTAACCGAACTCAAACCGGTTGGGCACCAGATACTGCACCTGGGCCGCACCCATATCCCTGAGTGCCAGCATACCCAGCGCACTGCTGGTGGCACCATCAGCATCAAAGTCACCCACAATCAACAGTGACTGCTGCTCCGTCACCGCCTTGACCAACAAATCGATTGCGGGTTGCAGGCCTTTCAGTTGTTGCGGTCGCAACATGGCCTGCAGAGAGCGCTCCAGCTGTTCAATACTCTCTATCCCTCGGGCGGTGTAAATCGACTGCAGCCGTGGGTGCAGTGTTTCCGGCCAGGTTGATTGCCAGGGTTGTGAGGGTCGACGGGAAATCTTGGTTTGCATAACGTCCTGATGGCTCGGATATTAAGGGTTGGGCTGAGACAAAAAAGCCCACCGATGGGTGGGCTTTAGGATACTAACTTAGTCAGCAAACGTCATCGCTACCGAAGAGCATGGTAGGTACGTTCCAATAATGAAGGGCAGCTCGACCCCTCGAGTACGTCATTGCGAGCAGAGCGAAGCAATCCATATCTGGCACATTGCATCCACTTTAGTGCTAACCATGGATTGCCGCGTCGCGTTGCTCCTCGCAATGACGCGGCTTCCTGCAAGCTTGGGACTGCCATCGCAAATGCAGTCAGTACTTCATTCAGGCCCTGACGTTGGCCGTAATGTGCTGCTGCACCATGGCCAAATCGTTGTCGAGCACATCAAAACGCTCTTCGCGCTCAAACAGGTCCGTCATATGATGCGGCAGGGCTGGATCTGCATCCTGACCCGCTTTGCGTACCGCTTCCGGGAACTTGGCCGGATGCGCCGTAGCCAGGCAGACCATCGGGATGTCCTGGCGGCGGCGAGTCTTACGAGCCGCTTGTACACCGATTGCCGTGTGCGGATCAAGCAGGTACTCGGTATGCTCAAACACCTCGCGAATCACATCGATGGTTTCCTCATCACCCAGGCGATAAGAACTGAACAAAGTGCGGGCCTGAGCCAGCGCTTCGTCGCTGAGCGACATGGAACCGGACTTGAAATCTTCCATCAATTGTTTGATGGCGCTGCCATCACGACCGTAGAGATCGAACAGCAGACGTTCAAAGTTGCTGGAGACCATGATGTCCATACTGGGTGACAAAGAGTGAATCAGCTCTTTCTTGGAGTGATCGTTGTCACTGATACAGCGATGCAGAATGTCGTTGGCGTTGGTGGCAATCACCAGCTGATCGATCGGCAAGCCCATCTGCTTGGCCAGGTAACCGGCAAAAATATCGCCAAAATTACCGGTCGGCACAGAAAAGGACACCGGACGCGCCGGCGCACCGAGGGCCAGGCCAGCGTAGAAGTAATAGACGATCTGGGCCATGATCCGCGCCCAGTTGATGGAGTTAACCGCCACCAGCTGACGCCCTTCGGGCAGGAAGGACTGATCCCCAAAACTGGCTTTCACCATGTTCTGGCAATCGTCAAAGTTACCTTCCAAAGCGATGTTGTGAACGTTGTTTTCCAGCACCGTGGTCATCTGGCGACGCTGAACATCGGAAACCCGCTTGTTGGGATGCAGAATAAAAATGTCGATGTTGTCGCAGTGACGACAGCCTTCAATGGCCGCCGAGCCGGTGTCTCCGGAGGTCGCGCCCATAACCACCACTTTCTGATCGCGCTTCTTCAGAATGTAATCGAGCAGGTTGCCCAGGAATTGCAGGGCAAAATCCTTGAACGCCAGGGTCGGCCCCTGAAACAACTCCAGAATCCACTCGTTGTGGGCGGTTTGCACCAGCGGCGCAATCGCATCGTGACGGAAGGTGGAGTAGGAATCGTCAATGATCTTTTGCAGGTCGGCATCGGGTACTTCGCCAGCCACAAACGGCGCAATCACCTTAAACGCCAGTTCCTGATAACTCAGGCCCGCCCAGGAAGCGATTTCTTCCTGGGAAAAAGTCGGCAGTGTCTCTGGCACATACAGACCGCCATCGGGAGCCAGACCTGTTAAAACCACGTCTTCGAAAGACAGTGGCGTCGCTTCGCCACGTGTACTGATGTATTTCACAGTCACCTCAATGTATTTTTCTAAACCCAGAGTTTTAGGCTTAACCCAGAGCTTTATTGTTAAGCCAGAGACTCAACTCGGATATGAATCACTTTGCTGAGAATCGCGTCCAGGTTCTCAATGCTTTCAATGGCACTCTGTAAGTGCTTTTCAATGGCGCGGTTGGTCAGCAGAATCAGAGGTACCGCAGTCTGGCCCTCTTCCGGTTCTTTCTGAATCACCGCTTCGATGCTGATGCCCGAATCGCTCAGAATCTGGGTGACCTTGTTCAACACACCGGGACGATCCTCGGCGGTCATGCGCAGATAGTAAGCAGTCTCCACTTCTTCTATCGGCAAAATCGGCAGATCGCGCAGAGAATCTGAGGCAAAGCCCAGGTGAGCCACCTTGTCATTCGGGTTGGCGCTGATGCTGCGAGCCACATCCACCAGGTCCGCGACTACAGCTGACGCTGTCGGTTCGGCGCCGGCACCCGGGCCATAATACAGAGTCGGGCCTACCGCATCGCCATGGACAGTGACCGCGTTCATTACACCATTCACATTAGCGATCAAACGCTTTTTCGGAATCAGGGTTGGGTGCACCCGCATCTCCACACCGCGATCACTTTGGCGGGCGATTCCCAGATGCTTGATGATGTAACCCAACTCTTCCGCGTAGACCACATCCTGGGTATCGATGGTACTGATACCTTCGGTAAAGACTTTGTCGAACTGCAGGGGAATACCAAAGGCAATCGAGGCCAGGATCACCAGCTTGTGGGCAGCGTCGATTCCCTCCACATCAAAAGTGGGGTCGGCTTCGGCATAGCCCAACTCCTGAGCTTCCTGCAGCACATCGGCAAAAGCACGACCCTTCTGCTTCATTTCCGTCAGGATAAAGTTACCCGTTCCGTTGATGATGCCCGCCAGCCAGTTGATCTTGTTGGCGCTCAGGCCTTCACGCAGCGCCTTGATGATGGGAATACCACCGGCAACGGCCGCTTCATAGGCAATGGTCACGCCCTTGTCTTCAGCCTTGGCAAACAGCTCATTGCCAAACTCCGCAATCAGGGCCTTGTTGGCGGTAACCACATGCTTGCCGTTGTTGATGGCTTCCTCGATCAACTCTTTAGCAATCGTGGTGCCACCAATCAGCTCTACCACCACATCCACATCGGGGTTGCGCACGACATCGAAAATATCACGGGTAACGCTGAAACCGGCAGTGTCACAGGCGGGATTATCACGACGCGCACCCACCTGCTCAATAATAATGTCGGTACCGGCCCGGGCGCTGATTTCACGCGCATTGCGCGTCAGAACATTAAAGGTGCCGCTACCAACGGTACCCAACCCACAAAGACCAATTCTTACCGGTTTCAACGTCTATTCCCCTGTGAAAAGCACTGGATATTATTCGCAAAGTCACCCACTCAATAGCCGGTGACCCCGCAGAGAAAAGGGGCCACATTACTGGCCACCCCCTGCCCTGTCAATCAGTGGGCCATTATAAAGCAAGGCGCCAATGGCGCCTATGTCAGAAAGAAGGAAGAATTTGCAGCAAAGAAGCTTTTACAGCTTAAGAATCCGGGCCAGCTCTTCAGCCTCAACATAACCCGGCAACATAGTGCCATCGGCCAGGATAACCGCTGGCGTGCCCTGCACACCCAACTCGCCACCCAATTGATACTGCTCTGCCACGGGGTTATCACAGCTGGCTTTTTGGTAAGAGCCGCCCTTCTTGAGGTCGGTCAAGGTTTTGCGAGGGTCGTCCGAACACCAGGCCGACACCAGCTTGTCGTAGGATGGTGACCCCACCCCAGCTCGAGGATAGCCGAGATAACGCACTTCAATTCCCAGTGCATTCATGGCCGGCACCTCCTTGTGCAGCTTGCGGCAGTAACCGCAATCGATGTCCGTAAAGACATACACATAAGCTTTGCGCTTGCCTTCGGCCGGGAAAATAATTTCATCGCTGGCTGCCACCTTTTCCAGCTTCTCTTTACGCAATGGCTGTAGTAACAGCTGCCGCATATCGACAAAGCCGTTGGAGGTTACCCCCAGCAATGTCCCGGTAAGGGCAAAATCGCCATCCGCGGAGACATACAGCAAGGGCCCACCCGTGACCTGAACCTGGTACCAACCTTCAACCGGGCTGGACCTGACCTCACCGTAATCGAGGTCAACGCGAGCGGCCTGCAGCTTGTCCAGAATAGTCTTCGCCACCCCGGCAGGCACCGTCGACACATCCGCCGCCTGCACACTCACCGCCCCTGACAACAGGGCAGAGCCAACCAGCAACAGGGCCCCAAGACGAGATTTAAGACTATTGTTTACACGCGCACTGCGCAGCAATCGAAAACCAGGCTGTAAACGACGTAAAAAGAATTTCTCTGAAGATTGTTGCGGCATTAGCCACTCCCTACTTTTGATATCAATACTGCTCAACCGCCCTGACACTCCGTAGGACAGCCATAACTACCGAACTTTAGCACAGTCGGGTTTTGGAAAACCGCCAGGCTCTACCGTTTTGGAGCCTGCCCAGCGGGTGAAGTTCCAACGCTATACCTATCATGTAAGATGTAAGCGCAATACCTGATGGGTAATGCCTAGGCCCGAGGATGATGCTCTTCATGCAGGCTCTTCATTCGTTCAATGGCCACATGGGTGTAGATCTGAGTGGTGGACAGGTCGCTGTGACCCAGTAATAACTGCACCACCCGTAAGTCTGCACCGTGATTTATGAGGTGGGTCGCAAATGCGTGCCGCAAGGTGTGAGGGGACAAATTTGTGATAATACCCGCCACCTGTGCCCAGTGCTTAATTCGATGCCAAAAGGTCTGGCGGGTCATCTGCTGCCCGCGAAGGCTGGGAAACACCACATCGCTGGCCTGCTTGAGCAGCTGAGGTCGAGCCTCCAACAGATAGCGCTCCAGCCAGCGAACAGCCTCGTCTCCCATGGGCACCAGGCGCTCTTTACCGCCCTTCCCCATGATGCGCACAACGCCCTGGCGCAGATTGACATCCCCCAGACTCAATCCCACCAATTCACTGACCCGCAAACCGCAGGCGTAGAGCACTTCCAGCATGGTGCGGTCACGCAAGCCAACCGGATCCTCAAGGTCCGGAGCCGCCAGCAGGGCTTCCACATCGCTTTCCGACAAGGTTTTTGGCAGCGGCCGCCCGAGACTGGGGTTTTCCACCAGTGCCGTGGGGTCCAACTGAATACGCCCTTCCCGTAACCAGTAGGCATAGAACCCGCGACAACAGGACAGAAAGCGGGCTGTGGATCGGCTGGAGGATTTTAGCCGTTCAAACCGGAACGCCAAATAGGAACGCAGATCCACATCACTCACAGACAACAAGGTAACTTGTTGTTGCCCACACCAACGGGCAAACATGTGCAAATCCTGGCGGTAGGAAGCGAGCGTACTATCACTCAGCCCTTTCTCCATCCAGGTGGCATCGAGGTAGTGTTCAATGGTCTGCTGGTCCTGAGGCTGGACCAGTGTTGCGGCAAGTTCAGTCATGCGCCAAGAATATCAAAAAGCCAGCCACAGCCATAAACAAATAGACATAAAAAAACCGGTGCCCTTTCGGACACCGGTTTTCCTACTGACAGACAAGCTGCAGTAATGGCCTATCTCGCAATTACTTGCTGGACAGCTTCTCTTTAATACGAGCGGCTTTACCAGTCAGGTTACGCAAGTAGTACAACTTGGCCTGACGCACGTCACCGCGACGCTTGACAGAGATGCTGTCAACCAGCGGGCTGTGAGTCTGGAAAGTACGCTCAACGCCGATACCGTGTGAAATCTTGCGAACGGTAAAAGCGGAGTTCAGACCACGGCTACGAATACCGATAACCACACCTTCGAACGCCTGCAGACGCTCACGGTTGCCTTCTTTAACTTTTACCTGGACAACAACGGTGTCACCTGGGGAGAATTCCGGCAGGTCTTTTTTCAGTTGTTCGTTTTCCAGTTCCTGGATGATTTTGTTGCTCATGATCTGCTCCTAGAGTCAGTAATGTAGCTTCACAGCTAGATGAGGAACAATAGTTAGTCCCACTCACAGGCCAATCCTGTCAGTGGGTTCGCCAACCGTAAGTTCCCCGGTTAATCGGTCTGACCGTTTCCCGGCTCGCCCTGCTCGGGCAGCTGCCGCTGAAAGTCGAGCAGTAGCTGTTGCTGCTCCGCGGTCAGTTCCAGTTTGTTCAGCAGATCCGGGCGTCGCTGCCAGGTCCTGCCTAACGCTTGCTGCAATCGCCAGCGTCGAATTCGTTCATGGTTACCGGACAATAAAACATCAGGTACCGCGCGACCCTCATACAGTTCGGGGCGCGTGTAGTGTGGACAATCCAGCAGGCCTTCCGTAAAGGAGTCCTGCTCCGCCGACTGGGCATGCCCCAGGGCACCCGGCAATAAGCGGGTCAAGGCATCAATGATTACCATCGCCCCCAGCTCACCACCACTGAGAACGTAATCACCAATGGACCACTCTTCGTCCACTTCCAGTTCAATCAGGCGCTCGTCGATGCCCTCATAACGACCGGCAATCAACACCAAATTCTGGCCTTCGGCCAACTCGGTTGCACCCTGCTGGTCCAACGGCCGCCCCTGGGGCGACAGGTAAACCACCTTGCAGCCCGCACCGCCCTGCTCTCGGCAGTCGGCCCAGGCTTTGGCCTCGGCTATGGCATCGCGCAACGGCTGGATCATCATCAACATACCGGGGCCACCACCGTAGGGGCGGTCGTCCACCGTCTGATGCCGATCCTGGGTGTATTGCCGAGGATTCCACAGCTCCAGCTCCACCAGACCCTGCTTAATCGCACGACTGGTGATACCGTAATCACGGATGGCAGCAAACATCTCCGGAAAGAGGGTTACTACCGCGATGCGCTTGCAGGCTGACATTAAAACTCGGGATCCCAATCCACCCGAATCAGACCCGCCTCAAGATTCACCTCAGTCACAAACTGCCCCGGAAGATAGGGGATCAGGCGCTCTTTAGCATCGATACTGTCTGCATCTGGCTGAACCACCAACACATCGTTGGCACCGGTCTCCAGCAGACGCTGGACCACACCCAGACGCTGGCTGTGGCCACCAAATTCAGTGATCACCGCGAGTCCCTGCAGCTGGTGCCAGTAATACTCACCAGAATCCAGCTCAGGCATCTGGTCGCGCTCCACCGCAATGGTTACCTGCGAAAGCGCCTGTGCCTGCTCACGATCATCAATACCCTTGATGTGGGCTACCCAGCCTTTGCCGTGCGGCTGGTACTCTTCCACTTCGACCTGTTTCACGCCATGGCGGGTTTTCAGCCACCAGGGAGAATAGGCGAAGAGGTTATCCGCGGGTTCGGTAGCAGAGAGGATTTTCACCCACCCTTTTACCCCGAACACCGTGGTAATGCGTCCTACATCTACCAGATTCGAACTCCGCCCGGAGGGCGATTTGGTCTGATCCGACATAGAACGGTCTGCCATCAACAATCAGGGGTGATTACGCAGCAGCTTGCTGATCTTTCAACAGCTTGGCAACACGGTCAGAAACCTTGGCACCTTTCTCTACCCAGAAATCAACGCGCTCTTGGTCGATGCGCAGACGCTCTTCCTGACCACGGGCGATTGGGTTGAAGAAACCAACACGCTCAATGTAGCGGCCATTACGAGAGCTACGGCTGTCAGTTACGGTCAGGTGGTAAAATGGACGCTTCTTGGAACCGCCGCGAGCTAAACGAATGCTTACCATTTAAGTCTTTCCTGTAAATCAAATGAAGTGCAATGCCTCTCGGCAGGGCACAGAGTCAAAATTCTCATCCACACGGACTGCCAGCAGAGACAGCCCACGAAAGGCGCGGTATTTTAGGGGAAATATACCGGCATGTATAGTGGTCCGTACGATTATTTAAAACCCGGCGGCAAGCCACCGCCACCGCCCGGAAATCCACCCGGAGGCATGCCGCCCGGGGGCATACCACCACCGCCACCACCCAGCATGCCGCCAAGGCCGCGCATCATTTTGTTCATGCCGCCGCCCTTCATTTTTTTCATCATCTTCGCCATTTGCTTATGCTGCTTCAGCAGGCGATTAAGATCCTGAATCTGGGTACCGGAGCCCTGGGTGATACGACGCTTGCGGGAACCATTGAGCAAATCCGGGTTGGACCGCTCAGCAGGGGTCATGGAATCAATAATGACCTCCATCACTTTGAACTGCTTGGTCATATTAGCCTGCTCCGCCAACTGGGCGACATTCCCCATACCAGGCAGTTTTTCCAGCATGGAGGTCATACCGCCCATGTTCTGCATCTGCTGCAACTGGTCTCGCAAATCCTCCAGATCAAACTTCTGACCCTTCTTGACCTTACTGACCAGCTTTTCAGCCTTGGATTTATCGATCTTGCGCTCAGCTTCCTCAATCAGGGACAGCAGGTCGCCCATGCCCAGAATACGGGACGCCACCCGATCGGGGTGGAAAGGCTCCAGCGCGTCAACCTTCTCACCCATACCCAGGAACTTGATCGGTTTGCCGGTCACATGACGCACGGACAGGGCCGCACCGCCACGGGCATCACCGTCCGCCTTGGTAAGGATCACACCGGTCAACGGCAAGGCATCATTGAAGGCCTTGGCGGTATTGACCGCATCCTGACCAATCATGGCATCGATCACAAACAGGGTTTCCACCGGTTCGATGGCCGCGTGCAGGTCCTTGATTTCATCCATCAAGGCCTCATCCACATGCAGGCGACCAGCGGTATCGACAATCACCACATCGGCGTAATGCTTGCGCGCATGCAGGATGGCATCATTGGCGATATCAACCGGCTTCTGATCCGGGGTTGAAGGAAAGAAAATGGCTCCCACTTCACTGGCCAGCGTCTCCAGCTGTTTAATGGCCGCCGGACGGTAAATATCCGCCGACACCACAACCACCTTCTTCTTCTCCCGCTCGGACAGAAATTTCGCCAGCTTGGCTACCGAGGTGGTCTTACCCGCCCCTTGCAAACCCGCCATCAATACCACGGCCGGCGGCTTGGCCGCCAGATTGAGGGTCTCGTTGGCCTCGCCCATCATGGCGACCATTTCGCTCTCAACAATCTTGATGAATTGCTGACCCGGGTTCAGGGCGCGGGAAACTTCCTGACCAACCGCACGCTTACGGACACTTTCAATAAAGGCCTTCACCACCGGTAAGGCGACATCCGCCTCCAGCAGCGCCTTGCGCACTTCACGCAAGGTATCCTTAATATTGTCATCGGTGAGTTTGGCTTTGCCGGTAACCTTTTTCAGGGTACGGGACAAGCGATCCTGCAAATTCTCAAACATGGTATTTCGCAACCGTTACGCAGAGTGACTCGAAGAAAAGGCGGCAGTATACCGAATTTGGAACCGAATTGTGACTTCTCATTAACTCTCTGCTGTGACACACTGCGGAGCATCCAAAGGACTATACGTATTCACAGATTGATATAACCTCCCTATGACAGCCACCACCCACCTGGTTATGATTGCTGCGGCCATTGCCGTTTACTTGAGCGGCACCGCCTATCTGATTTCCTGCACCAGCCAGAAACGGGCCCCCCACCCACAGTGGATGATGTCATTTGCCCTGTCGGCCCTGCTGTTTCATGCCGTGGGTATCTACCCCATGCTGTTCCAGGCCGAAGGGCTTAACTTGAGCTTTTTCAAAATTGGCGCTTTGATTTTCTGGGTAATGAACCTGCTGGTGCTGATCAGCAGCCTGAAGAAACCGTTGAGCACACTGTTTATCTTCTTATTCCCGCTCTCCGCCCTAGCACTCCTGACCGCCGCCTTCAGTCATAACGCCACCGCCTTCATCCCGGTCAACGGCGAGATGATCATTCACATACTGCTGTCCATTTTGGCCTACAGCCTGCTGATCATAGCCACCCTGCAGGCGCTGCTGCTGGCTTACCAGAATTATCAACTGAAACACAAACACCCTTCAGGCCCCATTCGCCTGCTGCCTCCCCTGCAGACCATGGAAGCCCTGTTTTTCGAAATTCTGTGGGCAGGGGAAATCCTGCTGACCCTGGCCATCATCACCGGCTTCTTCTTTATAGACGACTTGTTTGCCCAGCACCTGGTCCACAAGACCGCGTTGTCTTTGCTAGCCTGGTGCATCTATGCCGCCCTGCTGTGGGGGCACGTCCGCCTCGGTTGGCGTGGCAACACCGCCATCCGCTGGGCGCTGGGCGGCTTTACCGCCCTGATGCTGGCCTATTTCGGCAGCAAATTCGTACTGGAAATACTGCTCGCTTAGCGCTTCCCCTCCAGCCCCCATAGAGCCTGTATTTGCACCCGTCAAGAAACGGTTGCGCCAACTGCCAATCTGGGCCAAGATACGCGAATTATAAAGGCTACACAGGTTTCACCCTCTTTGAACGATGCTCCCCTTGGCCTCTTATTTGGGATACTGGCCATTCTGATTCTGCTGTCCGGATTTTTTTCCAGCTCCGAGACCGGCATGATGTCTCTCAACCGCTATCGGTTAAAACACCTGGTAAAAAAACACCACAAGGGAGCCATGCGTGCCTCCAGCCTGCTGGCGCGCCCAGACCGGCTGATTGGGGTGATTCTGATCGGCAACAACCTGGTCAACAACTTTGCTGCGGCCCTGGTGACAGTGATTGCCATTCGCCTGTACGGTGAAAACGCCATTGCCCCGGCCAGCATTCTGCTGACCCTGGCAGTACTGATTTTCGCCGAGGTGACCCCGAAAACGATTGCCGCCCTCTACCCGGAGAAAGTGGCCTTCCCGTTCAGCCTGATCCTCAAGCCCCTGCTGTTTATTTTTTATCCCGCAGTGTGGCTGGTGAACTACATTTCTAACGCCCTGGCGCGACTGATGGGGGTCGACCCCACCAAAGCCAGCACCAGCGAACACCTGCACCCGGAAGAGCTGCGCACCGTGGTGGACGAACACGGCGACCTGATTCCCGACCAGCACCAGGGCATCCTGCTGAATGTGCTGGACCTGGAAAAGGCCACCGTGGAAGACATCATGATTCCCCGCAATGAAGTCTACGGCCTGGATCTTGAGGATGACATCCCCACCCTGATGAAGCGCATCCGCACTTCTGAATACACCCGCCTGCCGGTGTATGAGGGTGACATCAACAACATTGTGGGGGTTTTGCACCTGCGCAACTGCGCCCGCTTCATTCACGGTGATACCGACACCATCACCCACGAAGCCATCCGCCGCTTTACCCATGATCCCTACTTCATCCCTGAAGGCACACCGCTGCATACTCAGCTGATGCACTTTCAGCACCAAAAGGGTCGCATGGCCATTGTGGTGGACGAGTACGGTGATGTGCAGGGCATAGTGACCCTGGAAGACCTGCTGGAAGAGATTGTCGGCGACTTTACCACCAACCTGGCGGAAGAAGAGAACCCGGAGATCTCCTCCCTGACCGACGATTGGTACCTGATTGACGGCGGCACGTCGATTCGTGACATCAATCGCCACCTGTGCTGGGAACTGCCCACCGACGGCCCCAAAACCCTCAACGGCCTGATTGTGGAAGAATTACAGAACATTCCGGCAGGCCACACAGGCCTGAAGATCGGCAACTACAAAATCGAGACAGCAACCCTGTCTGACAAAATGATTGAGAGCGCCCGGGTTAAAGCGGTGTAAATCAGAGCGCGCCCCCGCAAGCCGGGGGCGCAACGACTCAGATCTAAATCAAACCTAAAGCTCTACCTTCACTGCCCTGGCAGCGGCCACAGCCTTCTCTTTGGCCACATCCGTGGATTCCCCGCGCGCCAAGGCCACCCCCATCCGACGCTTTCCAGCCACCTCGGGCTTACCGAATAATCGCAGACTGGTATCCGGCTGTGCCAGAGCCTCGGCCAAATTGCCAAACGTTGGCCTGGAGGACTCCCCCTCCACCAACAGCACGGCCGATGCCGAGGGACCGTGCAGGTGGATGTTGGGAATCGGCAAGCCGAGAATCGCCCGGGCGTGCAAGGCAAATTCAGACAGATCCTGGGAAATCAACGTTACCAGGCCGGTATCGTGGGGCCGAGGCGACACTTCACTGAAGTACACCTGATCCCCTTTAATAAACAGCTCAACCCCAAACAGCCCCCAGCCACCGAGCGCATCAGTCACCTTCCGCGCCACCTCCTGCGACGCCTGCAGCGCCGCCGAGGACATCACTTGCGGCTGCCAGGACTCCTGATAATCGCCGTCTTCCTGGCGATGACCAATGGGTTCGCAGAAGCTGGTGCCGTTCTTGTGGCGAACCGTCAGCAGGGTAATTTCATAATCGAAATCCACAAAACCCTCAACAATCACCTTGCCGGCACCTGCCCGGCCACCCTCCTGGGCATACTGCCAGGCATACTCCACATCCGCCTCGGATTTGACCACACTCTGGCCTTTGCCGGACGAACTCATAATCGGCTTGACCACACAGGGGCAGCCAATGCGCTCAATCGCTGCCGTAAAGTCCTCGAAATTGTCGGCAAATTCGTAAGGCGAAGTGGGCAGCTGCAACTCTTCGGCGGCCAAACGACGAATGCCTTCACGGTTCATGGTTAACTGAGTGGCGCGAGCTGTCGGCACGACATTAAAGCCTTCCGCTTCCAGTGCCACCAGCGTATCCGTGGCAATGGCTTCAATCTCGGGCACAATGTAATCCGGTTTTTCCAGCTCAATCACCTGACGCAGGGCAGTGCCATCCAGCATTGATAAAGAGTAACTGCGATCAGCCACCTGCATCGCCGGGGCATTGTCGTATCGGTCACAGGCAATGACTTCCACGCCCAGGCGTTGAAGCTCTATGACCACCTCTTTACCAAGCTCACCGGAGCCACACAACAACACCTTGGTTGCAGAAGAAGAAAACGGGGTACCAATCGTAGGCATAGACATCTACCTTTAAAGCGTTCTAAAAAAGATGGAGCAGTGAACAAGGTAAGCGAATTATCGCGGGTAACTCAAGACAGGAATGGGTTTTTCTTTTTCGCCCTCTCCAGCACCGCCACCATCACCTGCCGACGCTCATCATTGGTGTAGGTGGTCCACTGGGTAATTTCATGCGCCGTGCGGTAACAGCCCTGACACACATCCTCTTCATCCAGGGCGCAAATGGAAATACAGGGGGATTTTACGGGCTTTTCGACATTGCTCATAAGGCTAACTTCATTAGGCCACAGCCTCATTTATTGGGCCACAGCGCCATTCTTGGAGCTACAGCACCAAGCAAATTGACACTGGAGATTTGAGATGCGGCATTATACCCATGCGCGCCACAATTTCACCCATAGGGCGGCCACTCTTTGATCGGCGCCAGGCTGTCACGGTCAATGCCTGCGTCGTACACTTCATTCAGCAGGTTCACCAGTAAGCGGGCAGTAAAACCCCAGATTTCAAAGCCGTCAAACTCATAGGCCGGCGACCACAGGTGCCCCACATTGCGCTCAAACACATCCGTGCGGACCCGCTCATCCTGCAGAAAAAAGCGCAATGGCACCTGGAATATTGCATCCAGCTCATCCAAATTGGGGGTAAGCTGTAACTCAGTGGGCACCAAGCCCACGAAAGGCACAACGCTAATCCCCTGCCAGGTCTGAAACACCGGCAACGGCCCGAGCACTTCAACCAGATCAGGTGACAGGCCAATTTCTTCCTGGGTCTCACGTAAGGCGGTGTACTCCAGAGAGGAGTCCTGAGGCTCCCATTTACCACCGGGAAGTGACACTTCGCCACTGTGGTTTTTTAAATGATCCGCCCGCCGGGTCAGCAGGACAGAGGGCTCCTCGGGATCGGTAGTGATGGCCACCAAAACTGCGGCTGGAGCCAGAAGCTCATCCACAGCGGGCGCGATCACCTGGGATTGATCCAGATAAGAGCGCAATCGCTCTAGCATGTAAGTGAACCGTCTACTTCAAAGTCAATATTATTAGATCCTTGTCACACTACCCAAAATCCCCACTCAGGTCCACCTCAGAGGCCGCACTTCGCCGCAGGCAAAACCCGCAAACAAGTCTCTGGTAAGCCACAAGCAAAAATCGACTGAACGGGGAAAGAAGCATTATGAAAAACCAGGCTTTATATAATAAACAGATATAAATAACGCAATACCCATTCCCAACGAGCCCATGCTAGACTATTTTTTAAGCATGTCGTTTAGATCACCATCTTGATAACGACACTATTGTTATCGGTAAACATGGCTATCGGTAAACATTGCCTCTGGCAAAAGGAGCATCGAGCATGGAAAAACCACCCGTCACGCCCCACGGTTCCAGCCTGTTGCCGTTTGACGAGTTGGTAGTGATGGCTCAATCCGACCCTGACAGTCTCGAACACTACCGTCAGCAACAAATAAACAACCTCATAGACAACGCGCCCGAATACCTGAAACAGCGCCTGCGGGGACTGCAATTTCAAATCGATGCGCAGCGACAACTGCACCACAATCCCCTTGGCGCCTGCATCAAGATCAGCCAAATGATGCACGACTCCTTTGCCGAACTGAACAGCCTTCTCAACGACCTCAACTCGAGCGGGATCCATCAACCCTCAAAACGCCCTCCCGGCTCTAATACCATCACGAATACCATCACTACGGCCACCGTGGTAGATTTTCCCAACCCGCGGGGAAATCCCACCACTTAATACCCCATCTCCCTTATACTGTGCCCAATAGCATTTTTGAGTGGCACGTCGTTCGAATATTGAATTCGGATTTACAGTTCGAATATAGAGTTCGAATACGAAGCTTGAGGGAGTTGAAATGAAGTTTTGCAGCCTTTGTGGCGCCAGTGTAACCCTGCTGATTCCCTCAGGGGATGATCGGCAGCGCCATGTCTGCCCGGAATGCGATACCATTCACTACCACAACCCCAACATCATAGCGGGCTGCCTGCCCATCCATGAAGACAAGGTCTTACTCTGTAAACGCGCGATCGAACCCCGTTACGGCCTCTGGACACTGCCCGCCGGTTTTATGGAAAACGGAGAAAGTGTTGAAGAAGGCGCGCTCAGGGAAAGCTGGGAAGAAGCCCGCGCCACCATCAAACTGCACGGACTCTACACCCTGTTCAGCCTGCCGCAAATCAATCAGGTGTATATGCTGTTCAAAGGGGAGCTGGCCGATCTGGAGTTCGGTGCCGGACCGGAATCCCTGGAAGTGGAACTGTTCGCCGAAGAAAATATCCCCTGGGATGACATCGCTTTCCCAGTAATGAAAAAAACCCTGCAATACTATTTTGAGGATCGCAAGACCGGTAACTTCCCATTGCGCAGTGAAGCTCTCTACCGTAAACGTTAATCCGACAACTCAATTACCTGCACATTGCTGGTTGCTGTCAGGGCGGGAGGGGCTCTGGCCAATCAGGGCGCGCCAATGGTGCCTGGCGGGTCCGGAACAAGCGACGGGTGTCTGAGCGCAAAGCGCGAGTTCCGGAGCGACCGGATCAGCCAGGCAACATGCGCCCGGCCAGAGCCCCGCCCGCCCTGACAGCCTCGGATAAGAACTAGAAATCCTCCACCCGCACCACATCATAAGCCGGCTCTTCGTAAGGATGCGACTTCTTCAGAGCAGTCACCGCCTCCCGAATGTGTTCATCATCGCAGACCATTTCAACCCGATACTCATCCACGATTTCAACCCTGCCCTGCTGGCCAATAAACGGCTGGCTGCCGGACAACGGACGAAACTGCCCTTGCCCCAACACCTGCCAGCAACAACTGTCATAATCACCAATGCGCCCCGCACCGGCGGCAAACACCGCCAGCTTGACCACATCGACATGGGATTCAGGAACAAAGAAGCACAGTTTGTACATGGCCTACCTACCTGACTCAACAAACATTCCAGCTGTGTTATTTTAAAACGCGCACCGACATCACATGCTCCACGGCACAGATGGCCGCAATCACATCATCCGCCGGCATCTGCTCCACATCGAGGATGTTGTAGGCAATGTTATCGCGACTTTTGTTGAGCATATCCAAAACATTGATGTTGTTCTGGGTAAAAATCGACAACACATTGCCCAACACCCCGGAGACATTATCGTTCACAAAGGTAATGCGATAACCGTCGGTGCGCGGCAAATGAATCTGGGGAAAGTTGACCGAGTTGCGAATATTGCCGCTCTCAAGGAAATCCTTAAGCTGGTCCACCGCCATCACCGCACAGTTTTCCTCCGCCTCGGCGGTACTGGCGCCGATGTGCGGCATGGCCAAAACATCCGCCCGTTGCAACAAAATCGGCTCGGGAAAATCACACACGTATTGACCCAACTGCCGTTCATCGAGAGACGCCACCACGGCTTCTGCATCCACGATAGCATCGCGGGCAAAGTTGAGCAGAACCGCACCGGGTTTGACGGCACGCAATGAATCGCGATTGATCATATGACGGGTTGGCTCAATCGCCGGCACATGCAAGGTGATGTAATCGGAACGTCCCAGCAGGGATTCCAGGCTGTCCATTTTTTCCACCTGGCTCGGCAGTTTCCAGGCGGCCTCCACCGACAGTGCGGGATCGTACCCAACCACCTGCATTCCCAGCGCCAGAGCCATTTCCGCCACCATGGAACCAATCGCCCCCAGGCCAACCACACCCAGGGTACGGCCATAGAGCTCCTGGCCGGCAAAGCGTTTCTTTTCTTTTTCCAGCAGCTTACCCATCTCACCGGCATCGGCCATATCGGTCAATGTCTGCACATAAGACATGCCGCCGCTGATGTCACGTGAACTTAATAACAAGCCGGCCAGCACCAGCTCCTTGACCGCATTGGCATTGGCGCCGGGGGTATTGAACACCACAATACCCGCCTGGGTGCACATGTCGACGGGCACATTGTTGACACCGGCTCCAGCGCGGGCAATTGCCTTGACAGTTGTTGGCAGAACCTCGTGGTGCAGCTTATGGCTTCGCAACAGAATTGCATCCGGCGATGAGGCCGACTCGGACACCTGGTAACGCTCCGACTCAAACCGGCTCAGGCCTTTATCGGAAATCGCGTTATAGGTCTTGATACTGAACATACTCCCTCCTTACGACTGCATTGGATCACGTCTGGCGTCAAGAAAAATAGCCAACGTCGTGCGTGTCTGAATTATTGTTGTACGGGTTGTCGTCTGTACTGATTGTGCTGATTGTGCTGATTGTGCTGATTGAAATTATTGTTATGAACCGCTGTCGCCCTGCAATGTCTTACAGGACGACAGCGAAAACTAAAGCCAAAACTTAAGCTAGAAACAAAGAAGCGGCAAAAGTCACCTACTGGACCTGATCAAATGCCCACTTAATCCAGGGCATCAACGCCTGCATATCGGCTACGTCAATCGTCGCCCCACCCCACAGACGCAAACCATCCGGCGCATCGCGGTAGGCACCGATATCATAGGCGACACCTTCCTGATCCAGCAGCTTCACCATTTTCTTGACCTGCTCGGCACTGGCATCCAGGGTCAGGCAGATACTGGTGTTGGACAGAGTTTCTTCGGTTTGCGCCAGGAAATGAATCCAGTCATTGTCAGCCACAAACTGCTGCACCACCGCCAGGTTTTGCTGGGAGCGCTTGATCGCTTCAGCGGTACCGCCAATGCTGTCGATCCAGTTGAGGGCGTCGAGATAGTCCGCCACCGCCAGCATGGATGGAGTGTTGATGGTAGCGCCTTCGAAAATACCCTCAATCAGTTTTCCGCCCTTGGTCATGCGGAAGATCTTCGGCATAGGCCAGGGTGGCGTGTAGCTTTCCAGTCGCTCTACCGCACGGGGACTCAGGATCAGCATGCCATGGGCGCCTTCACCACCCAGCACTTTCTGCCAGGAGAAAGTCACCACATCCAGTTTTTCCCAGGGCATCTCCATGGCAAACACCGCCGAGGTGGCGTCGCAGATGGTCAGACCACCGCGATCGTCGGCAATCCAGTCGCCATTGGGCACCTTCACACCGGAAGTGGTACCGTTCCAGGTAAACACCACGTCGTGCTCGGGATTGACCTCAGACAGATCCGGCAGCTGGCCGTAATCTGCTGTCAAGGAACGTACATTCTCCAGCTTCAACTGCTTGGTGATGTCGCTGTACCAGCCAGAACCAAAGGACTCCCAGTGCACCACATCCACCGGACGCGGTCCCAACAGGGACCACAGTGCCATCTCCACCGCTCCCGTATCAGACGCGGGGACCACACCCACTCGGTAACCTTCCGGCAAGCCCAGCAAGCTGGCGGTTTGCTCACAGGCCTGCTGCAACGCGGACTTGCCCAGCGTTGAACGGTGGGAGCGGCCCAGGGTACGCAAGTCCAGGGCGGTAACATCATAGCCGGGACGCTTGCTGCAAGGGCCGGAGGAAAAATTAGGGTTAGCCGGTTTCAACTGAGGCTGCATAGTGTGATCTCTTGGTTCGTTAGAAAGCACGAGTGATTTTGGGACCGGGATTATGCCAGCTTTGCCGCCACTGTGCAGTAGCTGCAAACTGCCGGCTAGCGCCAACCGTGAATCTGGCGTTTAATCACCTGCAGGGCACTCTCCGCCTGGGGCCCCACCCCCAGGCCATGCAGCGCAATAAGCCCCTGGGCCTGCAACAACAGATAGTCTGCCAACTCCTCAGTCGAATAGGACGCTGATATTTCCCCTAGGCCTTTGGCCCCTTCAATAACATCCGCCAAAGCCCCGCGCAGACGAAGAAACACCAGCCGAATACGCTCTACGACCTTTGGGTCACAAACACCTCCTTCCAACATGGCATTCTGCAAAAAGCAGCCGCCAACCTGATACTGGCCTCGCAAACCGCGGGACAGACTGTCGAAATAGGCCTCCAGCCGCCGCAGCCCATCTTCGGGTGGCTGCAAGGCGTGCAAAAGACGACCAAACACCTGCTCCTCATAGCGTTCTATCGCCCGCAGGAACATCGCCTGCTTGTCCCCAAAGGTGTTGTAGAGACTGAATCGATTGATGCCGAGCTCCTCCACCAGATCCTGCATGGAGGTGGCCTTATAGCCTTTGCGCCAAAACAGCATCATGGCCTGTTGCAGCTTCTCGTCCGGATCAAATGCCAAAGGTCTCGCCATGGTGTGCTTCTTTCATAATGACTGCTGTGACCAAAGTGTACTGGATTATTGACTGATTGTTTAGAAACCAACTACCATTTCTAACCAATCATTCAGAATAAACCGGACCATACTCTGACCTCAGCCACCACTCAGGAAAAGTTCACATGAAAATCTACGAAGCCCACACCGCTCCCAACCCCCGTCGGGTCCGCATGTTTCTGGCCGAGAAAGGCATCGACATGGAATATGTACAACTGGACCTGGCCGCCGGCGACAACCTATCTAACGAAATGCGCGCCAAGAATCCCACCACCAAAATACCTTTCCTGGAGCTGGACGACGGTACCTGCATCGGCGAGACCCTGGCCATTTGTCGTTACTTTGAAGAAATCCAGCCCGAACCCCCGTTGATGGGTCGTAGCCCGCTGGAGAAAGCACAAGTGGAAATGTGGCAACGACGGGTCGAGTTTTATTTCATGCTGCCCATTGGCATGTGCTTCCAGCACACCACCGGCTATTTCAAGGATCGTATGACGCCGGTTCCCGAGTGGGGAACGGTGGCTGGTCAGAACGCCGTGGCCTACATGAAATCCCTGAACGACCACCTGGCCAACAATCGCTACCTGGTCGGTGATTATTTCAGCATCGCCGATATCAATTTGCTGTGTGCCCTGGATTTTGCCCGGGTGGTGAAAATCAAGCCCAGTGAGGAATACACCCACCTGCTGCGCTGGTATAAAGATGTCGCCAATCGTCCGTCCGCCAAAGCCTGACCCTGGAGTGGTTATGATTGATCTCTACACGGCCGCCACGCCTAACGGCCACAAAGCATCGGTCGCGCTGGAAGAAATGGCCCTTCCCTACCAATTGCACACGGTAAACCTGGCGGAGGGGGAGCAAAAGCTACCCGACTTTCTGAGCATCTGCCCCAACGGTCGAATCCCGGCCATTGTCGATCGCGACAATGGCAACTTTGCGGTGTTCGAATCCGGTGCCATCATGATTTATCTGGCGGAAAAAACCGGCATGTTTCTGCCCACCGATGCCCAAGGCCGCTCCCGGGTTATCCAATGGCTAATGTTCCAGATGGGCGGTGTGGGCCCCATGATGGGCCAGGCCAATGTGTTCTACCGCTACTTTCCGGAAACCATTCAACCGGCCATAGACCGCTACCAGAATGAAGTGCGGCGTCTGTTCAGTGTACTCGATGATCAACTGGCGAAAGAGGAATACCTCGCTGGCGATTACTCAATAGCGGATATGGCCAACTGGTGCTGGGTGCGAACCCACGAATGGTCCGGCGTAGAAGTTGAGGGATTGCCTCACTTGCAACGCTGGTTGCAGAACATTGGCGAGCGACCGGCAGCTCAGCGAGGCATCAACGTGCCACCACGACCGGAGATAAAAAAAGAGGAGTTTGTCAAAGGGGCCCGCAAGCTGCTTGTCTGATCCAGGTGCCACTGTTGTTATGGTTGTTGATACAAAAAGACCTGCTCAAGGCAGGTCTTTTGAGAGCTTAACGCTTGATGTGTAACACTCAGCCCATTTGGAAGAAACACGCCTTGTTGCCATCCGGATCACGGAAATAAGCACCGTAGAACATATCCGGAATACGCTGGCCGGGCTCGCCTTCGCAGGTAGCACCCAGCTCCAGCGCCTTGTGGTAAAGCTTATCCACCATTTCTTTTGAGCCCGGGTTAAGAGCCACCATATTGCCATTACCAGGTACCGGCACTTCTTGATTGTAGGGAATGCAAACCGCAAGCATGGGCTCTTCCATGGAACGCCCAATCATGGCGATGCGCCCCATATCAAACAACACTTTGCCACCGAGCTCGGCCAGCAATTCACTCCAGAAGGCCTTGGCCTTGTCCATGTCCTGAACACCCAGGGTAACGTATCCGATCATAATAACTCTCTCCAGCTTATGAATCTTGTTAATCCGGCCAATGACCGGCGTAGCGGAACCACTATACCCTGTTCCCCTTCACCTGGGCAGGAAGATTTTCACCATCGCTGCCGGCTGGCCTCGACGAACTCGACCTCGGCGAAATCCGCTGAAACAGCTCAAAAACGCTCCACCACCAGTCGCTGCCACAAGCGTTCACGGCTGTCGAGAATTTCCCGCGAGGGGGTGTTACTCAACCAGGTATTGTTAATCGTGTCCGCCTGCATATAAATATTGGGATCGTTACGCATTGCGCTATCCACCATTGGTGTCGCTGCGCTATTGGCATTGGCATAGCGGGCATAATTCGACACCTGTGCAATCACTTCAGGACGCATCAGAAAATTGAGAAATTTATGGGCATTTTGCGGGTGAGCGGCCTGGGCCGGTATGGCCAGGGTATCGATCCACAGGGCCGTGCCTTCACTGGGTATGACATACTTGAGCTTTACTTTTGAATTCAATTCAGCCGCACGCTCTCGCGCAAAGTCGACATCACCGCTCCACGCCAGGGTCACGCAAATTTTTCCGGTGGCCAGATCATCGATGTAATCACTGGAATCGAAAGAAGAGATAAAGGGGCGAATTTTCGCCAGTAGATTGGCCACTTGATACTGGTGAGCCTTTTTATCACTCTTGGGATCATACCCCAGATACTTCAAACTGATGTCAAAGATATCTTCCTGTGAGCCCAGTAGGTTAATGCCACAGTCCGCAAACTGTGCCATAAACTCAGGGTCAAAAAAGCTGTCCCAAGTAGCCAGCGCACGGTCATCACCCAACTGGTTTACGATTTGATTGACGTTGTAGCCAATACCGACACTGCCCCACAAGTAAGGAATGGCATGGCGATTTTGAGGGTCGTAGGTGGCCATCTTCTCCTGCAAGGCGGGATCCAGGTGTTGCAGGTTAGGCAGCCACTCCTGTTTCAGGGGCATCAACGCTCCGCGCTGCAAATGCATGGGTAAAAACTCACCGCTGGGCCCGATGACATCCAGGTCGGCCGACGCGGACGCCAGCTTGCGGTTCAGTTCTTCGTTACTCTCATAGGTCTGATAATTGACCTTGATACCGGTTTCACGCTCAAACTGCTGCAGCAACTCGTCGGTGATGTAATCAGTCCAGTTGTAGACATTCAACACCGGCTCTTCTGCCCTTAACGGGCTGACCATTACAGCGATCATAGCTACGGTCATAGCTACAGTCTTAAATACAGCAACAACCATCACGGTCACCTGCCCCCAGAATCTTTTCAGCATACATCCCCCCACAAGATCCGTGATAGCGCTCACTAAAGTAGGCCGGGATTATTCTAAAAACCGAATGGAAGCTCAAGTAATACGGTGGGCAAAGTTAGCTATTGGCCACTTTTTACGCCACATGCCATTCTTGGCACCCAAAAATTATCAGGGAGCAGACTCGATGGATAGAGCACAGGCATTGCGCTCACCCTCAGGAACAGTAGAATGCCATCATCATCAGCTATGAAATTCTGCAGTTTTTGAACTATGGAAATCAGCCTGCATCTGCTTAGCCTGATTATTTTCTGCGGAATCACAACCGGGTCGATTCTGGCGCTGCAGCTGTGGCTATTTCCCTGGGGAAATCGTCGTGCCAATCAAGTACTGAGCCTGCATCTGGCCACTTGTACCATTCTGGCCGTGGCGTTTGTCTTTTGTCTTGAGCGCCCAGACCTGGCTGTCAACTTCCATATCATTTTTTCCCTGCAACTGCTCGTCGGTCCGTTGATGTATTTCTATACCCGGCTAATGACCGAAACCGATTTTCACTGGCACAAGCAACATTTCTGGCATACCCTGCCGGCCCTGTTGATGGCACTGGTGTGGCAGCTGCAACTGCCTCTTAAGCCCGACGGCCTGGTCAACCAGACTTGCGTCAACTCCGAGGCGTGCGACCTGCTTTATCGCAGCCGCTCCATCCATCGCTGGTCGACCTACCTCTCTCTCACTGCCTATGCCATTGCCAGCTTGCGATTACTGCAGCCATACCTGCAACGCCTAAAAAAGCAGCTCTCAGCCATTGAAGAAGTGAATCTGAGCTGGCTGAAAGTACTGATCGCCTTCCAGCTGACCATCATCCTGCTGGCAATTGTGCTGGAGTTCCGATCCCTGTTAATCATCGACAGCTGGACCCCCGGGTTGCTGATGTCCCTGTCCCCGCTCATCCTGGCGATACTGATGGGCTGGTTTGGACTGCAGCAACGCAACATTCAGATCACCGAACTCCCCAGTGTTCTGGAACCCGAAACCGAAGCGGCAAACAATACCGACAGCCAGAAGTACCAAACCAGCAGCCTGTCGACAGACCGGGGCGAAGCCATCTGGCGCCTGCTGCAAAGGACCATGGAACAAGAACACCCCTACCTGGAACCGGGCTTGAAAATTGCCGACCTGGCTGACCGAATGGGCATCCCCAGTCACCACTTGTCCGAAGTGCTCAATGGCTATGCCCAGCAGTCCTTTTACGATTTCATCAATCACTACCGGGTGAACGATGCCGCCCGTCAGTTACGTGACCCTGGCCTACGGCACCTGTCCGTAACTGATATCGGTCTGCAAGCGGGTTTCAATTCAAATTCCGCCTACTTTACCCACTTCAAAAAGCGTCATCACCAGACCCCCAGACAGTATCGCCAACAAGCCCTGTCCCAGCTTCCAGTCGACCAGTAATCAATGTCCTACCAGATATGAACTCTATCTGCCGGCGGCAGATAGAGTTCATCATCGGACTCAACGTTAAACGCTCGATACCAGTCATCCATATTGCGCACCACCCCATTGACCCGATATTCGCCTGGGCTGTGGGGGTCGGACAGCAGCTGCTTGCGCAGCGTATCCTCGGTGCTCAACTGACGCCAGATCTGCGCCCAGCCCATAAAGAACCGCTGCTCACCGGTAAAGCCATCCAGCACCGGTGCACGACCATCATATTCCTTGTCCACAAATTCCAGATACGCGGTATGGGCAATCGACAGGCCGCCGAGATCGCCGATGTTCTCACCCAAGGTTAACTGCCCACTGACATGGGTGCCTGGTAGCGGTTCATAGGCATCGTACTGAGCCACCAATTTCGAAGTGCGAGATTCAAAGTCCGCCCGGGTCGACTCGGTCCACCAGTCACGCAGCACCCCCTTGCCGTCGGAACGACTGCCCTGGTCATCAAAACCATGGCCCATTTCATGGCCAATAACACCGCCAATCGCGGCAAAATTTACGGCAGGGTCGGCATTGGGGTCGAAGAACGGCGGTTGCAGAATCGCCGCCGGAAACACAATTTCATTGCTGGTGGAAGAATAGTAGGCGTTCACTGTCTGCGGTGACATGCCCCACTCCCAGTCGCGCCGGGGCTCGTGCAACTTGGCCCGCTCATCGGCCATGTGCCACTCGACCGCGCGCCGGTAATTACCCAGCAAGTCATCCGATTGAATGTTCAGGTTGCTGTAGTCTTTCCATTTATCCGGGTAGGCAATCTTGGCGGTAAAGCCGTCCAGCTTGGCGTAGGCTTCGCGCCTGGTCGCCTCATCCATCCAGGTGGAGGCCGCAATGCGCGAGCGAAAAGCCTCGCGAATATAGGGAATGTAACTCTCCATTTCGGTTTTACTGCTGGCCGGGAAATACTGCTCGACATAGAGCTCGCCCAGCAGCTCGCCGAGTAAACTATTGACCAGGTTCAAACCACGATAAGGCCGGTCTCGCTGTTCATCGATACCTTCCAATTGCCCACCGTAAAAGGCGAAGCGGGCATCGGCAAAGGCTTTCGGTAAAAACGGGGCACAGTTGTCGATAAAGTGAAACGCCAGGTACGAGCGCAAGACATCAATGGGTGTTTTCGCCAGCAGCAACGCCGAGGCCTGAATGGCGCTGTCGGTATTAACAACAAACCGGTCTTCGCCGTCCACCTGATACTCATTCAGAAATGCCGGCCAATCGAAACCAGGCGCGAACTCCAGCAGTTGCTCACGGGTCATTGGGTGAAAGTTTTTCAAACGGTCGCGCTGTTGTTCCGGTGTCCACTGTACCTTGGCCAACTCGGTTTCAAACGCCAGCACGGCTTCGGCCCGCTCACGCGGGCGATCTATGCCGCTGCGCTGAAACACGCTCTGCATATAGTCCAGGTAAGCCGCACGGATTTTCACAAACGGTTCCTTGTCGCGTAAATAATACGCCCGCTCCGGCAGCCCCAAACCGGACTGGTACAGCATCAAGACATATTGCTCGGGTTTTTTCGGGTCAAGCCCTACACCAATGCCCACGGTAGATGCATGCAACGGTTTCGCCATCCAGCGGGCGATTTGTTCATAGTTCTGGCTCTGCAGAATGGCATTTATTTCATCTTGTATCGGCGCCAGCCCACGTGATTCAATCGTCGCCTCATCCATATAGCTCAGATACAGGTCGCGTACCTGGTTGCCGGTTTGCCCCTTGTCCAGGGTGCCCGCCTGCAATTGCTCCAGAATGGTTTGCAACTGCTGTTCAGTGCGAAGAAATACTTCCGTAAATGAATTAAAGCGCGACATGCCCTTGGGCAATTGAGCGGTTTTCAACCAACCGTCGTTAACATAACGGTAAAAATCATCGCCCGGCTCGGTGGTTTGAGCAATGTGGTGGGTTTGAATCCCCCACTCGCCCAACTGGGCTTTTCTCGACAGTTCGGCTTTCCCCGTGGGATTGTTAGACGGTCCCGCTTGCTCTTCAACAGACGGCTGCGAGCAGCCCGCCACCACCAGACAAATTCCAAGGGAAGCTGGCGCCAACCAGCGACCAATAGCAGACATCTCCATGCATTTTCGCCTTTTACATCAATTCGACATTCACAGGGCCCACGAAAACGTGAGCGCAAGCGAAATTAGACCACGAAACTGAAAATCCATTCCCCGACGGCCGGCCTGCAGGTTTTCGCTATGTAACTAACAAAAAAGGGGCCTTGCGGCCCCGTAAATTAAACTTTCAACAGATAGTTTAAAGGTTGGAGAGAATTAGAAACGCAGACGACCTCTGAGGGTAAACGAACGCGGTGCACTGGGGCTCATGTCGTGAGCACCCGGAAACAGAGGCACATCGTTGATGTAGGTAAAGGTCTCTTCATCGGTCAGGTTTTTGGCAATCAGGGAGACATCCCAGTTACCCATCTGCGGACCAAAGGTCAGAGACGCATTGACCTTAACGCTGGCATCGTCCAGACCCAGTGGATCCAGGTCATCCTGGCGGTAGACTTCATCCAGGTAGTTAATATCCATATTGGCCACCAGCTCGTAGTCGCCAATCTGCTCCAGGTAGTTCAGGCCCAGAGTGGCAGAGAACTCAGGCGTATTGGCTGAGGTCTTGCCAGACAGGTCATTCAGGCCCAGAGCTGCACAGGAACCATTGTTGTAAGCGAGAGACACCAGGGCTTTATCCTGATTGGTCGCCGCCGCATCAAAAGCGTCCTGGCGCGAACTCAGGAAAATATCATTGGTACAGGCCTGGTTGGCAAAATCGTCGTACTCGAAATCAATCCAACCGAGCGAACCGTTCACAGTCAGCTTGTCCGTTGCAGCCCAACGGCCATCGATCTCGATACCACGGGAAGTCGCCTTGGCAGCGTTCTGCACCACGAAAGTAGTACCACCACTGAAGATCGAGGCCTGCAGGTCATCAAATTGAGTCTGGAACACAGCCACGTTCACTTCCGCAGCGCCGTCCAGCAGGGACATTTTGGAACCGATTTCAAACGTCAGCACTTCTTCAGGCTCGAAGCCAACATTATTGGAATCCGCACCGGCACCGGATGGCTGTCCCATAAAGAAGGAGTTGTAGCCACCGGCCTTGTAACCGGTGGAGGCACTGGCGTAGGCCATCACACTTTCATTGATGTCCCATTGCAGGTTGGCCGACCAGGTCAGGCTCTCTTCATCACGGGTCATACCAGGATCGTTGGCGGTAAAACGGTGAGTGGTGAATTCACCCACCCCCTGAGCCAGACCGATGGTCAGCGGATTGCTGGACTCAGTGGTATTACCCGGAGCGAAATCGACAGCGTAGGCCGACTGGGCCGCTTCTTTTTCTTCCTCGGTGTAACGCAAGCCCAGCGTCAGGCGCACATCTGGGCGCAGGGTCCAGGTACCCTGGGCAAAAATCGCCAGGGTTTCGGTTTCCTGTTCCAACAGCGCATAACGGCCAACACCGTCGGTTACGCCATCAAACGCCGCCGCCTGACCACAGGCATTGGACAGTGCCGCGGAACCGAACTGGGCCGCGTTGCTGGCGGTTGTCAGCATTTCACCTGCTACGTAAACATCATCGTAGAAGTCGCCCAGAGCGGCCTGACAACCAGCGTTCAACACGCCTTGCAACGCGGGCAGGTTGAAGTTGGTCAAACCATCCAGAGCCATATCCTGTTGCTGGTAGAACAGACCACCGATGTATTCAAAGTCACTGCCACCGGGAGAGGCAAAGCGGATTTCCAGGCTGTTCTGCTCAAAATCCTCGGAGTCGTCAAAGCGGAAGCCATTCAAGGGGGAGAAGTCCGCATCCAGGGAGCGGTCAAACTGGTACTGGGAGTGGGCCAGAATGGTGGTCAGGGTACCTTGCTCGAAATCGGTTTCCAGGGTCAGAGAGGTTTCCTGACTGTCACCTTCAATGGCGCTGTCAGAACCAAAATCCATCACCGGACCTTCGTTGCCGATGGAAGCTTCCGTGCGACTGTTGACGGAACCAAAAGCCGCCAAATTACCCGCCTCCATCATGGTAAAGCCCATGGCCTTGTTGTCGAAGCGGTAGTCTTCGTGACGCAGCGTCAGCATGGTGGTGTCATTAACATCCCACTCAACGGTCAAGCGTGCAGCCTTCTCATCGGTGGCGGGACCGTCCTGATCGTAATAGCCGTTGTTCACCCAACCCTCGTCCATGCCACGGGACAACACGGCCAGGCGAGCGCGCACGCCGTCAGCCACTGTACCGGAAACATAGCCCTGGATTTCAGTCTCATCAAAATCAAAGTTATGGGCAGTGCTGACTTCCGCTTCCAGCTCTTCAGTCGGCCTGGCCGAGCGGATGTTCAGGGCACCGGCAATGGTGTTCTTGCCGAACAGGGTTCCCTGCGGACCGCGCAGGATTTCCACCATCTCCACATCCATAAACGCGTTACGGATCTGTACGCCACGGCCGCGGTAAACGCCATCCACAAAAGTACCGACAGACTGCTCAAAGCCTGCCTGGTTGCCGGACTGGATACCGCGAATATTAATTTTGTCACCGATCGGGTCTTTGGAGACGGAGAAGTTAGGTACAGCACCGGCCACATCCTCAAACCGCTGCATACCGGTCTGGGCCATTTGTTCTGCGCCCATGGCACTCACAGAAATTGGTACATCCTGCAGACTTTCCGCACGTTTTTGCGCGGTCACCACCACCTCTTCCAAGGCCCGCCCCTGGCCATAGCTGAGACTTGAGGCACCTGCAACGCCGGCAATCACCAGACTCAGAGCTGATAACTTGTGATATTTCATGAAACTCTCCAGATACTATTTTTTTGATGTTTGTGTTATGTAATTGCTTTCGTTTTTTTTGCTTATAGGTATCCCGACCGCGTATGGCAGGGACTAAACGTGAATCACAGACGCACCATTAACGGATCCAACAGGACCGTCATCGGCTTGACTGAGCTCAGAAAAATTTAACTAACGAAATTCGCTGGGCGATGATGTAACCCACTACCGGCATTCACGGAATCTGCCGTATGAAGAGGCTCGTGTAGATCAGGTCGTACTGTGAAGAGATACGCGGCAAATGCCTGGGCGCTCCCCTCAATCAGGGAAATGATGGTGTTGTGTCCAATACCATGAACAGTATTGGTGGTAGTGCTTGCCTTTCCGCTATAGCGCATGAGGCATCCCTCTTGATTGAGTATTTATTGTTAGACAGGCGAACTATAAATTCAGGCACAGCGCATTACTTGACCTTTCACGCAACACTTTTGACCTTTTGCGAGCGCTACGCGCATCGGAAACTTGACCTTTTGTGAGTCCAGGAGGATAGTCCAGCAGTCAAAGTCTCGAATTGAAAATGGGCTATCAAGATGTATCTGGTGAGAAGTGGTGCTGTGGATGGGCTGGAAAAGCTGGTTGCCGACCTGGGGGAAAACCCCATTGCCCTGATCGAGAGCCTGGGCTTGCGCCAGTCCCAGTTTCGCAACCCCAACACCTACATTGCTTATCACAAGGTAGCCGAATTGATGGAGCTGTGCAGCACACACTGCAATGCTCCCCTGTTTGGCATGATGCTGGCCGAACGCCAGACCTCTAACGCCCTGGGCGATTTGCCAGTGCTGGTTTCTACCGTTCAGAACGTGGGGCAAGCGCTGGAAGCCGGCAACAATTACCTGTATCTGCACGCTTCAGGTGTAAAATTGCAGATGCAACCTCAACAACAGTTGGTACAACTGCAGCTGCATTTCAATTTCAGTATTGCCCGAGGGTTAAACCAGTTGGTGCAAATGAGCGTCGGGCAATTGATCACCTTCACCGCAGAATTGCTCGGTGCCAATCGCATCGATTTTCCCGTACGCCTGCGCCAGGCGGCGCCATCACATGGGCTGGACAAATTGCACAACGGCCGCTTCCGCAACATCAAATTTGGTCAGGATTTTGATGGCACCATCGTCAGGAAAGAACACCTTACTGCACGTAACCAGCAAAATACCCGTGCATTAAGTGAGCACTTCAGCAGCTACCTGGAACATTTACAGAGTCGCTACCCGAACAATCTTGAACACCAGGTCAAGGACGTCATTGGCCGTTTGTTACCCAGCGGCGATTGCTCCATTGAAAGCGTGGCAGCCAGCCTCAACCTGCATCCGCGCACCCTGCAAACCAAGTTGCAGCAGCAAGGCTTGAGTTATCGACAGCTGTTGCAAGACACCCGGCAGGACTTGGCTGAACAATTTTTACGGCACCAATCCCTCAGCATTACCGATCTGGCACTACAACTGGGATACTCTGAAGTGGCTGTATTCAGCCGCCACTTCAAGAAGTGGACGGGGTTGTCACCCCGTCAGTGGCAGAACCAAAACACGTGATGTACGGTTAACTATATAGGCAGAACGCCAAGGATCTGTTCACAATGGCATTGTTCAATCTGTTCATCGGCCTGGGAATTTTCCTCTACGGCTTCCAGCAACTGGAAAACGCCCTCCGACAGCTGGGACGCTCACGCCTGCAACGCCTGTTTGATCCTGGCTCCAAACTCGGGACAGACAATGATGAGGTGCCCTTGCTGGCCTGGCAAAGTGTCGCTCTGGGTGTCATTACCACCGCGCTCCTGCAGAGCAGCTCCATGGTCAGTCTGATGGTGCAAGCGCTGGCAGCCGCCGGCTTAATGCCGCTGATCAACGGCATTGGCGTCATTCTTGGCGCCAACCTGGGCACCACCCTGACAGGCTGGCTGGTAGCCTTGCTGGGTTTCAAGCTGTCACTCGACCACCTGTCCATTCCCCTCATGGGAATCGCCTGTCTGGGATTATTTTTCTACCCGCGCAGCCGCCAATCACAGGCCTGGTTTACCCTCTTGTTGGGACTGGGGTTGTTGCTGTTCGGTCTCGGCCAGATGAAAAACGCCGTCGATCACCTGCCAGCATTGTTACCCATGGACAAGCTGGACAGCATTCCAGCCATTGGGTTTTTAATGATTGGCACCGTCCTGACTGCGATCATCCAGTCCAGCTCCGCCACCATGATGATTGCGCTTACTGCCCTCAACGCCGGCCTTCTCGACCTGCCCTCCGCCGCCGCGCTGATCATTGGTGCCGACCTCGGCACAACCAGCACCACCGCCCTGGCGAGTATTCGTGGCTCGGCCATCAAGAAGCAACTGGCACTGGCCCACATTACCTTCAATCTGGTTGTGGATTTACTCGCATTTTTCCTGTTGCTGCCGATTCTACCCTCCTTACTGGATTTATTCGGTTTGCACGACCCACTGTTCAGCCTGGTGGCGTTTCACAGCTTGTTTAACCTGCTCGGTCTGTCCGTCTTTATTCCGTTTTTGAAACCGTTCAGCCATTGGATCGAGAGTTTTTTCCAGGACACTCGCCAGCAGCGTTATCCTGATTTGCGGGATATTTCGGTCGCGGAACCGGAATCGGCCCTGGCAGCCATGCAGCGCACCGCTCAATTACTGGTGAGTGATGCCATCCAACTCAATCAGTTGTCTCTGCCCTTAAGCGAACGCCAACAACTTGAGCCATTAACGGCTGCCGATTTTGAAAGTCGTTACGAAGCCCTGAAAAGTACCGAAGGAAGACTGCTTCGCAGTGCAGCGCAACTGCAACAACAACCTCTGGCCACAGAGCAAAGTGACCGTTTGAACCGCTGGGTGGGCAGCGCCCGGGAAGCGGTCCTCAGCGTACGCAGCATCAAGGGTTTGCGCGATAACCTGGAACAACTGAGCGAGGGCGAACTGGGCCCCTATCACCGGTTGTTCCAGCAAGAATTGGACAAACTCTACCATCCCATCCTGCCACTCATGGCCGGCAGTCACGACAGCAATTACATCCGCGAATGCCTGCAACAATTTGATCGCGATAACGCCGGCATGCACGAAACCCTGCACGGAAATATCATCAATTACAAAACCAACCATCGTCTATCCCCCAACGAGCTGCCTACCCTGCTCAACATCAATCGCGAGATCTGGCAGGCCACTGACCGGTTGCACGATGCCCTCGATATGCTGCTCTTGGAACCTTCCTCTGACATTGGACCTCGATGACCTTTCACGATGACCTTTTAGGCCTTAAGACGATTCACACTTTCACAATATAGTTAATTTTCGCGCCAACTTTCCCTTCCCTGCCCCCCGGTTTTCATACTAAAGTGCCAACCCAAATGTCACTTAATTCAACATGGCTCTTTATTCCCTATGCAAACCAGGAAGTTACTGCGAAGCACTGTGCTCGCGCTGTTATTCCCCACGGCCAGTTTCAGCCTGGCCGATGCCAACATCCGTATCGATTCCTTCAGCAAGGCCAAACGTCTGCTCCACAGCGAAGTCTACGATGCGCCCCACCGCCAAACCCTTTATTGCGGGGCAACCTACCGTGATGACAAGGAGGTGATTTGGCCAGAAGGCTTTTTTACTGACAAACACCTGAAACGGGCCAAGCGTATTGAATGGGAACATGTGGTACCGGCGGAAAACTTTGGTCGCGACCTGGTTGAGTGGCGTGAAGGCCATCCGCAGTGCGTCAACAGCAAAGGTAAGCCGTTTAAAGGTCGCAAGTGCGCAGAGAAAATGGTGATGGAATACCGCTACATGCAGGCGGACATGTACAACCTCTATCCGGCTATCGGTGCAGTTAACGCCCAGCGCAGCAATTACAACTTCACCATGCTGCCGCAGAAGTCCACCGACTTTGGCAGTTGCGCCATGAAAATCGACAACCGCAAAGCCGAACCACCGGAGGCGGCCCGCGGTGCGATTGCCCGTACTTACCTGTACATGGACAGCACCTACGCCCACTACCGCATGTCACGGCAAACCCGCCAGCTGATGGAAGCCTGGGATCGTATGTACCCTGCATCGGCCTGGGAGTGCGAGCGGGCGCAGCGCATTGAACGCCTGCAAGGCAATCGCAATCCGGTGATGGACAAAGCCTGCAATCGCCAGGTAGCGGAAAAATAGCTTTCCGCTCCTGAACTACGCCGCCCCTGAGGGGCGGGAATTAGAATTTGCCCACCGCGTTAACGAACACGCCCTTGCTGTCGTAACTGAGGTCGGTCAGGTCATCGGAGAAATCCGTGGCGTTGTAGCCGACCCCCACTTTCAAATGGTCGCCAAAATGGCGATAGACACCGGCGAGGAAACCGCTGCGCTGATCCTGCGCGTCCGGAAGATCCAGCAGCCGCGCTTCCAGCAACACATCCCAGCGGTGCAGGAAATGCCAGTCAGCGCGCAGCACATACAAGTAGGCATCACTGCTGAAAAATTCCGGGTCTTCCCGGTCGAGACTCAGCTCACCCCGACGGAACGCGTATTTGCCACCCAGGCTCCAGCGCTGGGTCAGATCAAAAGTGACATCGGCGGAAAGCACGTGGCTTTTCTGCACGTATTCCGCGGCGGTATTGGCCACCGTCACCTGGTCTGTCGCCGGCAGGTTATAAAAGTAAGTGTATTTGAACAGGGCATTGAGTCGATCACTGGCCACCGGTCGATAGGCGTACCCCAATATCGCCTCGGTGAAGTTGCCGTCGTAAAACTCGCCCTGGGAGCTTTCACTTTCCGACACATTCAACTTGCCGATCAAACGCCAGTTGTCACTGAGTTGGACTTTAACGCTGTTTTTGCTCAACCAGGTGGTACGCTCGGAGGTCAGGCCGGTGCTGGCACTCTCGCTGTCGTCGAGTCGATATTCCCAGGCACTGGCAAAGGTGGTGTCGTCCAGTCGATAGCCGACGCTCAGGCCAAACGCGGTGCGCTCTGTCTGGGCCGCCGTCTGTGGATCTTTTAACGTGGCAATATCCAGATTGGCACCGTAGTTCCAGCGATCGTTCGGGGCCAGATCGATACCCGCCGTATGGGTCAAACCGGCTGGGACATCGCCGTGGGTGTAACGCTCCTCCAGATACACACTGGCAGAGTCCGAGTAGCGCGTGCGAAAACCCGACACCAGATTACCCTGGCGCGATCGAACCCCATTGTCCGAGCGCTCGTTCTCGATCACGTAGTTGGTATAGAGGGTGGTGCGATCGGACATCAGGTATTCAGTGCCCACACTGCCCAGCGTGCCCAGATCACCGCCGGAGATTTCGCCATTTAGCGCCAGGCGTTCGCTGAAGCGGTAGCTGCCCCCCAGCCCGGCACGGTTGTTGTCATCGCGACTGCCAGTGGCTTCAACGGTCGCTTGCATAAAGCCATACCCACTCCAGACGGTTTTCGAATCGAAGTCCGCCTGCACGCGCACGTCCATACGCTCGCCTTCTTCCTGGGTCACTGCTACCAGAGTTGAATGGTCGGTGCGTTCGTCATAACGCAAGCCACTGCTCAGAGACCATTGATCGTTCCAGCGGTATTCAGCGTTAACCTCGGTGGCGAAGGTCTCCAACCCCAGATCCTGCTCTTTCACATCCAGCTTGCCGCGCAGGTTCAGATTCGTCCCCAAGGGCAGCGCCAGGGTGCCGCCGAATTGCTGGGTATCACGCTGGGTTTGCAACCCCGGAGCGGCGTAACCGGCTTCCAGCTCCTGTACATAAAAGGTCATTTGGCCATCGAGCGCCGTGTGGACATCACTCAACGCTACACTGCTGTCGAGGCGAAAACCACTGGCGCTGGCATTATTGTCCATCACTGTCTGGTCGGCAAAACTGAAGCCGCCATCCGCCGAATTCAGGGTTTGCATGCCAGCCCCTTCACTCTGGGAGGCCTCCAGCGTTACCCAGGTGGCGGGGTTTTTACGCCAGGTGACTTCAAAGCCGTTGAGGCTGCCCTCTTCTTCGTCGGCTTCGTTGTTGTAGGCAGTCAGTCCGAGACGCACCTGATCACTGATCCAGTAGTGGGCCTGGCCACCGAGCGCCATGGTGTCCAGCTGGTCAAAGCCGGGGGTGTATTCATAGCGTGACACTAGGAACAGCTGATGCCCCACTGTGCCGTCACTGCTGATCAACATGTCATCGGCGTAGGCGGTCGACAAGGGCTGGCTCAACAGCACCCGCCCCTGAATGTAATCGATGTCGTAGTCCAGGCCGTTGACCAGGTTTTTCACTGCCAGCACCAGCCCGGAATCCTTATCCCGCACTTCCACGCGCAGGTTTTCCGAGCCCTGGGCAATATCCTGATGCCGCAGGTAGTAGAGTGAGCCACCGGTCCCGCGAAACTCGTCGCGGCTGGCGATGGTACCCGGATCGGCAAAGAAACCGTCCACCGCGTAGCGTTCCTCACCAAATTCCATCAGCTCATCGGCTTGCAGATGGCCATTAATGCCGTAGAGAGTTCGATCCACCAGCGCCAGGCTGTTGTCGTTGTACTCCGATTCAAAGTTGCCCCACAAACCGTAGTTGTGCTGCTGTTGCAGCTTCAGATAGAACTTACCCAGTGTGGGTGCACCTTCTTCCACCGTACTGTCATCGCCAAAGCTGGGGTAGTAGTAATCCGGATCAATACGACGAAACAAGGCTTCCGAGGTTTTATCGGTAAAGTTGGTAAACAGTTCCTCCACCGGTCCCTCACGGGTATCGGCACTGGCCGTTAATTCCCAGTCAGCGCCAAACTTACCCTGGGTATAAAACGCCAGACGGCCGTCGATGCTGAGATCGTTGTCGTAATGGCCGTCGTCCTGGGTGACCAACTGGGCCGGCCCATTGGTATCGTCTTGGGCTAATGTCAGGTCGGCAATGCCGACGTAAAACCAATCGTTTTTCTTCAGTTGTAAATCCCGCTGAAACAGCTCGCCATTGCCCTGCTCGTCCAAAACCGCCACTTCCACGGTGTGCAACCCGGTGGGCAACAGCTCTTCGGCGACAAAACCGTTTTCTTCTCCCAGTGGCACCGGGTGACCGGCAAACCAGATGGAATGTCCCGCCGGGATGCCTCGACCGGATACCTGAATGGCGCCGCCATTCAGAGGAATACGTTGTTCCGCCAAACGGTTTTCACCATAACCCACCAACAATTCCCGTGGCTTGTCAGTAGTTGCCAACGCTTCGGTATCGACAGCGTCAACCACCCACAGGGATTGGGGTTGAGTCTGGTCAAAACGTCCCTGCTGATCGTAGACCCGCAGCACATAGTGCAGATGCCGTCGCGGCGCCTGGAACTGTTCGAACTCGGCCAGCCACTCGCCTTCGCCATCGGCATTCAGGGGGATCACCGCCAGCGGCTCAGCCCGGCTCGACTGGCCGGCATCGAACAGACGCACTTCCGCCTGGTCAAAACGGCTGCGGTAATTGCTGTAGAGTTTGAACGCCACGCGGTTTTCGATCTGCCGAGTGTTAAAGTCATCCTGGTAACGCACACTGGTGGGCCAGGCGCTGATGTTCAGGCGCGGCTTGAATTCAGAGTTGTCGTGAGTGAATTGAATATTGGCCCGTTCCAGCGCCACATCGGTACAGCGCTGTACATCGGCCACACTTTTGCCGGGGTCGTGCAGCGGCTGGCCATCCACCGTGATACGCATCAGGTTCAAGGCAAACGGGTTCTGGGTTTCCACTTCACGGGTCAGTCGGGTAATGTCCATGCCGTCGAGGTCTTCCAGGAGAGCCAGTTCGTCGTAGACCACTTCCACCGTCACCCGCGAGCGGTCGGACTCAATAAAGCCGGCATTGACTACATCGTCGGTCTGCACATAACCGTGGCCTTCAAATTCCACCTGCGCATCGGTGATTTGAGTATCCTCTCGCACTTGTTCCATCACGCGCCGTGCCCGGGCGGTGGACAGACCGATATCATCGCCATAAACCGCAGCGGTACGACGGTCGAGACGTTCATTGGCGATATAGCCGGTAAAGCGTAAACGAACATTCGCCTTATCGCTGATCTCCCCCATCAGGCGCTGCAGGCGCTGACTGAAACCGGCGGGCAACTGGGGCTTGCCCGCGTCAAAATACACGGGCGCAATCGCTCCGGAAGGCGGGTTATAGACCTTGGTCACCGTCTCCGCCCCGGCCTGCTCGGGGCACATCTGCGGCTCATCCGGCAGCGCCTGCAAGGGATCGTCGTACCAGAATTCAACGGCGATGCGGCGGTTCAGCATGCGGCCCTTTTCGGTATCGTTGGCCGCCAGCGGCTGGTCGGCCCCATAACCATCACTGTCAATGGCACGGCTGGGCAAGCCGAGGGCTTCCTGGGCCGCCAAGGCCACACGCCGGGCGCGGGCGCGAGACAGACTCAGGTGATTACCGTAGATACGCGCTTCACGACCGGTCAGCGGTAAATTATCGGTGTGGCCGATAAAACGCACCACCACATTCTGTTTGCTGCTGAGGTTACTCAATGCCTGCTGCACTTGCTCAAGAAAACGCGGGCTTAGCGTGGTGCGGTCTTCATCGTAGCCCAGCGGTGCCACCATATTTTTGACCTTGGCCCGTTTGTCATGACCTTCTTTGTAGCTCAATTTACAAACGGTCTCGACACGGCACACCTTGATGCGATTCATCTGTTCGGCCACCAGCACGTCTTTTTCCACCTGCTGCTCGCTGAACTCGTCGTACCAGACTTCCACTTCCACACGACGATTTTTCGCCTTGCCGCTGGCGGTTGCATTGCTGGCCAGCGGCCGGGTATCGCCCAGGCCTTCGTAAGAAATCGATTCCGGCGGTAACTGCAACGCCTGCATAAAGTATTCCGCAGTAGTGCCAGCGCGCTCGCGGGACAAGCCCAGGTTATCGCCAAAAAGACTGGCCAACTCCGGACTCAGAGATGCACTGTCGGTGTGACCGACAAAATGCACACGCACATTGTCGCGGTCGCGCATGGTCTCCAGCACATCGCGCAACAGTGCCACATAATCCGTCGGAATCTGTGCATCACCGGAATCAAAATGAATGGGCGGCACCACATTCGGCAGTTTCACGGTGGTCACCACCTGCTCCGTGACTTGCTGGGTTTCCAGGCGATCGCCCTGGTTATCCTCCGGCTCCGGCAGTGCCCAGACTGCCGCGCCGTCCATGGAATTGAATTGACGCTCGGCATTATCCCCATAGGCACTGTCACGGTGGTTGGCGGGCTCACCCAGCGGGTGCTGCAGCCAACCTACCGCGCTGCGACTCCAGTTCAGCGACTGGGACAACCAGGAGGATTGCGTAGCTTCAACAGACTCATCCGCCATGCCTGGCCCTGCCGCCAATAACAACAGACTCCACATCAATGGTTTGCCATGCAGCAGCCTGCCATGGATACGATCACGCAGCCAGTCGTTCACACTCACCCTTTCCATTATTGCAATACTCCTGACCGGTCTGGCGGGGATCCTCGTCGCCAATAGACTTCGGTTTCAACATTGAGCGTGTAACAACAATCCATCGACTCCCATTGCTCAGTGATCATGGTTTTCAAATGTTTGACCCGTGCCTGTACCAGCTTTTCGTCTTCCACTTCGGCCAGGTAAGCCACCCGCACAATGGACGGTGCTTTTTGCAACTCCGCCAGCAATAACGGCAGACGTGGCAACCACTGGGGACGCATATCGGTGGAGTTCAGTTCAAACACCCCGTCGGCGACGTCCAGACGCACCACCCGATGCAAGCTGGCGCCAAAATTAAACTTGGCCGCTTTACCTCGGGTGAGGCGAATCACCCGCGGGTTTTCACTGGTCATACGGTAACCGCTGGGCAGGCTGCGTTCGTCGACCTTGAGAATAAAGTTGGAACCCCGCAATTCATTCGGCACCGCCGCACAGGTCAGGTGGAAACGACCGTGTTCGTCGGCGCTGATCAGCAGGCCCCGGGCACTGACCACCCGTGCACCGGCAATGCCCCGTTCACCGGGATCGGGATGGCCATTGAAGTTGACGTCATCAAACACCTTGCCGTAAATGTCGGAACAATCCAGGGTTGGGTCGGGCACCACTCGCACGGCGGCGCTGGCACTGTTGGAGACCGACTCGCCGGTGTACACGCTTTCCACATGCGCCCGGTTGATGTACTCACCTTCCGACACGCCACTGCCGGGAATGAACAACAATTGCAGTTCACTTTCAGCATCGAGGGACAAATCCAGATTGTCCCAGCGCAATTGGCCACCCACCAGTTGTGGTTCCAGCGCTTCACCGTTGTAGCGGGCAGAACCCTCCACGTATTTAAAGCCTGGCGGAAAAGTATCCACCAACACCAGATCCTGCAATGCGGCCAGGTAACTGTTTTTGATGGTGATGGTGTAAGGCACCAGATCGCCACGAGATACGTTCACTTTGCCGGCCACTTTGCGCACCGCCACAGCGTTGTCGAGAATTGGATCCAGGGGGATGTGGTTGTTGAACAACTGGCTTTGACCGGGTTGCTGGCCATTGTTCAGAGCCAGGTGCAGATGATACTCCGTACCGGCACTGCGTGCGGGTACCGACAATGACGGAGCCTCCGCTGACACCGCCACCTCACAAAGGTTGATCGTCGCCGGCACTGCATCGTCAGGACTGCCCAGGCAGGCCGGCACATCGAAGGCGGCCGTGGTCTCGTCACTTTGCGGAGGAATCAAGCGCGATACGCCTGCTTCAAAACTGGCCGATGGTGCCGTCACCCGCAGCAGATAACTGCCCGACGTGCTGCAAGCCGCCGCACTGAAGTTCATATCAAAGCGGTAAAAGCCGTTGACTGCTACCTGCTGCCCTTGCTGATTCGGATCGTCAAAACACGTATCCGGCAACACTTGTAAGCTACCGGCATTCAACATCTCGATCACCGCGCCACCGACCACGTCTCGAGTGATTGAGTTGTACAAGACCCCATTGGGCAACAGTGGCAGGTTGAGCGTATCGGTCACTGAACTGCCACTGACCTGGATCTGCTGAATGGACTGCAGCCCATTGTCAAACGGCGAGTCTGCCATGCCCAACATGGCGGTGGTGTCACTGGCATAAGGCGCCGCAAAGCGAATGCTGTAGCGTGTGCTGGAGGTCATGTTGGGTGACAAACCCATAAACCGGTACTGGCCCAGATCATCGGTGCGTGTATTGGCCAGCAGAGCGCCATTGCGGTACAGGCTTACCTGCCAATCGACCAGGCTGGTTTCATCGGCGTTGGGGATTTTATCGTCGTTAATATCGTGCCAGGCGCTACCGCCGACAGCAGCCGTTTCACCTGGGGGGGCACCAATCACCACCGACGCCGATGCACTGTCTGACTGATTGCCGGCGTTCCACAGCACCTGGGTGGTGTTGGTGATGGTACTGCCCGTCACTTGAGCAGGATCCACCACGGCGCGAAAACGCAGCACCACACTGTCGCCGGTGTCCAGGTCACCAAAGCGCGTGGCGTAATCGGCACTCAGGTTGGGATCGAGATAGGTCACTGCGCTGGTGCTGCCCTGCAGTCGCCCGGAGTCGGCAACATATTGCAGCTGGCCGGCAATCGGGGCATCGAGATTGGTGCTGAGGGTTACATCACGCGCGGGTAAACTGCCGATGTTGGTCACGGTGACCACATACTCCAGTTCATCACCCGCCAGCACCACATCGCCGTTCACATCAAACACTTCTTCGATGATGCTTAGCAGCTGGATGTTACCGACGATGACATCCGTGGGTTGATCGCCATTGCTGTCGATGCCATCGGCATCCGTGGGTTCATCGTCCTGCGCCTGGCTGCTGACCACTCCCTGGTTGCGAATTAAAGTGCCGGGTGTCACACCACTGTCGACGCTCACCTCAAAAGTGATGGTCGACGACGCCCCCGCCAACACAACCCCACTGAGTGCACCGTTGTCAGACTGCACGGCAATGCCATTCTCCAAAGGCGACACCCCGCCATCGGGCTGGGCCCAGGGCTGGCTGTTCACGCGCAGACTGTTGGCCACATACTGCGTATTGGCAGGCACCGTATCCACTAGCTGCACGCCGCTGGCATCCACCACACCCTGATTGTGAATGACAATGGTGTAGCGCAACACATCGTCCGGATCGACAACCCCCAGGGAACCATTGTCCACCACCAGTTGCACGGTCTTATGGGCATCGAGCAAGGCCACATCACCCACCACATCCACCGTGGGGTCATTAACCGCTGGAGTGTCGGGATCGTCCGACGGAGTTTCGACAAACTCTCCACTGCCGGTTCCCTCTCCATTGACAAAACCCTGATTGCTGATCGCGGTACCGCCGACAACACCGTCATTGACCGTGACATCGAAGGTGATGGTTGCGTCATAACCCGCACCATCATCGGGGTCGGCCGGCATCAGACCGCTGCCCGGATTTTCCAGCGTGGAAATCGCCAGCCCATCGCGCAAGGCCGACACTCCCACAGACGGATCATCCACCACCACGCCATTTAAAGTGGTACTACCGGCAACATAGGTGGTGAAAGTAGGCACCAGATCGTTCAGAGTTACCGCTGTGGCGTCTTCATTACCCAGGTTTTTCACTGTGAGGGTGTAACGCAGGGTATCCCCCGGCTGCAAGCTGCTGGCATCGCCGGTAAGATCGCTGGAGGTTTTTTCCACCCGCAGAGAAGGTGCCGACGCAATCGTGGTGACAGTGGTGTTACTGGGCAATTTCGCCAGGTTATCACCACTCACAAAAGCGGTATTCTGCACTTGAGTACCGTGGTCCAACACCGACGCCAGCTGCGCACTGAACTCGAGTGTGACGGAATCATTACCACTGACATCACCACTGGCCGCCAGACTGACATTGCGAAGATCCAGCAATCCAGTGCCATTGCTGCCACCGGCTGTCAGCGTGCCGCTGATATCGGCACCGGTTGGATACGTGAGCCATTGCAGGCTGTCGGCGACAAACGCGGCATCCAGCACATCGGTAAACGCCATATTGTCCACCGGAATGATGCTGTTGTTGGTCAGCTCAATGCGATAGCGCAGGACATCACCGGGTTCGGCATCCACACCCGGGGACTGGCCAGTAGTCGTATTCACCACCGACTTGATCACGTCTACATCGAGCCGCGTCAAAGTACGGGTTTGCACCGGTCCGGCAACGTAATCGTTGACGTCGGGTGATTGGCTCCCGCTTCGTTCAGCGGGGTCACTGCCGTCCTGGCCGGTCCATTCAACCGTTGCCCGGTTAGTCAGGGTCTGGCCGGCCTGCACACCGCCCAGCACCTGCACGTCATAACTGACCGTGACCTGGGCGCCTTCCGGCACATCGATATCGGCCGTGGCACTGCCCAGGTCCCAGGTCAGGGTCTGACCGAGGGAGATACCGTCTCCGCTATTGAGTTGAGGATCGGTAATGCTGTTGCCCGCACCATTAACCGCTGCTGTGCCGGTGAGATACAACAACCCCAGCCCCAGACTGTCGTCGATCTGCAGATCAAAGGCATCAGTGAAATTGTCATCGCTGGCACCACCCATGGCACTGAAAGTCAGGCTATAGCGCAGCACATCACCGGCAATGGGCGCCGCTCCCGGGGTGGTCAGGTTAACCACGGCTTTATCGATGGAGAGCGAGGGTTCCACCAATGTAAAAGGTTCACTGATGCCGCTGGTATCCGCCGCCGGATCCAAACCGGTATAGCGATAGGAAGCGCGGTTGCTGATACGATCGCCGGCGTTGGCGGCGGTGTTGTTCAGCACTCGTGTCGTCAGCGTAATAAAGACCTGTTCACCGGCGGGAATTTGCGCAACCTGCAACTGGATATCACCCGGTGTCACAGTATTGTCCACCAGAACCACGGGATTACCGGCCCCATCGACAGCACTGGCACTCAGATATTCCAGTTCCGCCGACAGAGTGTCAGTCACAATTACATTATTGAGGGTGGCATTTTCCGCAACGGCGGGCACCCGCAACTCGTACACCACTTCATCGCCAATGGTGGCTTCGTTGCCGGACATCAATACTTTGGCCAGTCGAGAAATACCGATCTGGTTGGTCATGAAAACCTGTGCGCTGGTGGCGGGGCTGTATACCCGCCCCACTTCCGACAAGGGCAACGAACGGTATTGCGTCAGCATGGCCGTATTGTTCCAGGTCGAGAAGGGTGCAATATCACTGTGGAAACCCATGTTGTAGGTAACCGTTACACAGTCACCGGGATTGACCGGTGCACTGTCCAACAGGGCAATTTCCATCACTCCACCGCGAGTCGGAATCGTCAGGTTGAAGTCCACCCCCGATATCAAGGCCGCACCACCCACCGTCACCTGGGGTGGCGATGACAACAGATCAGTTTCATCCAGTTCCGTCGCCAATTGATCGCGGAAAATGACACCATAGGCTGGCGCCAGGCCGTTGTTACAGGACGACACTTCAAAAGCCATGGTGTCATTCAGAATATTCACCTGGTAGGGATCTGAAGAGGTTCCTGTACCAACTCGTCCGCTGCCGGTATCGCGTTTGCTGATAGCACTCATCAGGGGCTGCAAGACATCAATGGCGGCCGTATCTGTGAGCCGTTCCGGATGCAGCGCTGGATCGCCCCCCATATAGGACATGGCTGCGTTGTTGGTCAGGTCATAACGACTGGCCGTGCCCAAACCCTGCGGGGCCGTATCGGTGATGACCTTGGCCTGATATTGAATCACCAGGGAATCCAATGGCGTGCCATCACCACTGGGACTATTGATCACATCGCCGAGATCCCAACTCAAGGTGCCGACGTCACCAGCAGCGGGTTGTGCGTTGACGGTATAGGTAAAGTTGCTGGCACCTGAGGCTGGACTGATACTGACCAGACTGTCGTAAGCCATACCACCCGGCAGGTTATCGTCAATCCGCACATCACGAGTCGTATATTCGGGCAAATCGAGCGTCAGCTGATAGATGACGGTATCGCCCACCCGCAACAGTGGATCGCCAGTGCTGGGCGGCGTTTCGGCGTAGCTGTCACTGACCACTTGCTTGTGCAGAGCACTGGCATCGGTGGCGGTGACAGTCACCGTGGCCGGACCGACACAGTAATCATCCAGTGCGGTAACGGTCGGACAATTCAGGCCATCACGTTCTGAAGCGTTTTCACCGTTACGCGATGACCATTCGGCCACCACAGAATTGAGAATTCCCGTGTCGGTGCTAGCGTTTACCGCCACCTGGTAAGTCAGCAACAGCGTTTGACCCACAGGCACATCGAGACTGCTGTCCTCGTTCAAATCACCCCAGATCAGCGCCCCAGAAGTCTGCGTGTCCGGGCTGGTAACAAACCCGCTCACCGCTGTGCCATTAAGAACCGCCTGGGCCGAACCAGGCACCAGCTGCACTTCGGTTGGCAAACTGTCTGTAACACTGAGATCGTAAGCGGTCGAGTCGCCCGTGTTGGTGAGAGAGACCGTGTACTCCAACACATCCCCCACCGCAGCGTTATCCGTGCTCGACTTGCCCGCCGGGGATACAAAACTGAATGCTTTGTTGATGCTTAACTGCGGTTCAACCACCGTCATACTGCCACTGACATCGGCCCCGCCCGCAATCTGGCTGGCCGACGGATCGTTGTTGCGGCCAAAGGTGTAACTGGCGGTGTTGGTGAACGTCAAACCGGCCTGGTTGGTGAGCGTGTTTTGCAGTTCAACCGTGATGGCAATGACCGCCTGACTGCCGGCAGGAATGTCGATACCGGTAGTGAGATCCTGCAACACCACATTGGTGGCTGTACCGGTGTTACTCAGCACCCAGCTGCCCCCCGATTGCACGGTCGCACTGATGAAGCGAATATCCGCACTTGAGCTGGTCAAGTCTTCCAGTACATGCACGTTATACAGCGGTGAATTAATCGGTGTTGCAGGAATCGTGACCAGATAAGTGAAGTGTTCGCCTATCGCCGCTGTGGCTTGGGTTGTTGTTTTGCTCAAGGGGCCTGGCGTTTGAATGGTGACCGGCGTCGGGTCTTCATCGCCATCGACAGTGGGATCCGATACACCATTGGTGTAGGGATCATCACTCAGTGCCGAAAAGTCATCGGCAGTTGACGCAGTATTCTGATCTGCTTGCAAACTGGCCTGGTTTTCCACCACATAGCCATTGCTCAGGGTGGTACGTAAATCAATCTCGTAGACGATGGTCAGGTCGTTACCCTGAGCCACATCCAGCGAGCCCGTGCCGCCATCAAGGATCAACTCACCAGTAACATTGTTGTAACGGTAATCGGCACCGCCAGCATCAATCATGCTGAAGCTGGCCAGGTCAAATTCGGTCGAATCCAGCGTGTCGTTGATGACGATATTATTGATGGTCTGATCGACGTTAAACAGGCGCAAGGTATAGCGGATTCGGTCTCCGACGTTGGCGGTAACCGCCGGCAGAGCGCCAGTGACAGTATTGGTCGCGGTCTTTTCAAAGTAATAGCCAGACAGCGCCGTTGTAACGGTATAACTGTCCTGAAAATCCTCCACCGCAGGGGTACCATCGGTCAGTGTGGTATCAAACTCACGGCGGCTGGACACACTGTTTGGGCCACTGAACCACAGGTCAGCACCGGCGATATTAACTAAGGGCTCATTATCACCGGTGGTATCAGAATCCAGCTGGCTTTCATAGGTAATGATGAGTCGCTCTGATGGCCCCACAACGGCATTGGCAGACAAAGTCGTTACACTGAATTGACAGGCGGGAAAACCACTGTGACTCACCACATAATCTGTGTTGGCGATTAAGGGCCCCGACACTGACGTCACCCCATCGGCGGCAAACACTTCAGCCGTCAAACTCACACTGGGATCTGTCTCACACATGCCTGCTGGCGCCGCTGGCACTCGTGGCAACAAATCGGTGATGGTGATGTCCCAGGCATCTGCCCCCCCGGCATTCTGCACATCGAGGGTAAACTTAGCCGTGACCCCGATATTCATTGCCGTCTGGTTGGCCGTTTTAGTAACAATCAGGTCCGGTTCGGCAATGGTAATCGGGTCGGCAATGCCCGATTCACCCGGCAAGGGATTGAAGAATTCATCTTCAATCAAGCCATCCCCGTCCAGGTCGACAGTACCGTCTTCGATAATACCGTTTTCATCCAGGTCAATAGAGCGGGAGAACACCCATTCGGCGGTATTCACAATTTGCGTTCCGGCGATATTGGTGGTGGGCGCGTCATCCACTTCCACCGTAATATCAATGTAAATCTGTTGGCCGGAGAGGATGGTGTTATCGAAGACAAAGGTAAGCAGACCACCGTCCGCAGTTGATTGGGTGAACGTGTGCCCAACAGGCATACCGGTATCAGCGAAGGTTACCGTCGGTGTACCAACCAAAGTCAGCGATGCCCCGGTTGCACTCAGATCATCCGTGATCACCACATCACCAATGTCGTTAGGTGATGGCTGGCCTTGCGGGTAGTCCATGGAGGGTAATACCAGGCGATAAGTAAACTGCTCACCGATACCTACTGAGCTGATCGGAGACTGCTTATCAATGGTCTCTGCCGGGATGATAAACTCCTGACACCTGACTGAAAAGGCATCATCCCTGGAATTCACCACCCATAATTTATGGGGAATATTTGCACACGCCATGTTTCCCGTATGGTAAACATTATCGAAAATAATCAGGTAAATGGACGGGTCGTTGGTTTGAAAGTTGATATTGGTGCTAAGGGGGTTCTCAATAGGCCAATTCTGAAACGTACAGGTGGTGTCAATGGTGATCTGGGTGGGGGCATTGGCCAGCACATCACCATCAATTACCCCGTAAAATGGCGCATCCGAACAGAACTTATCGGCGGCCTGTGCCACAGGCATCATTGCCCACAGCAGCACCAATACACAAGCGACAAACCACCCGATTTGTCGTTGTTGCAACAGGGATATGATTGCGAATCGCTGGCACAGAGATTGGTTGCGGCCAACCCCAAGAAGATAATCTAATCTCACGAATATTCTCAGCAATGATAAAGTGCATTGAAGATAGTGAGACACACAGAATTACAGACCCGGCTATTCATAGCAGCAGTCATTCCCCCAATGTTTTCAAACTATCTTTTTAATCTACGTTGAACTTAGTCGTCACCTGCGTGACTTATACGTCGACAAGCTGGTAGTCGACGCCATGTTGTGAGTGCAGAGAAAACGTAAATCGCTGATTTGGCCGATGAATCTTATTATATTTTTTTAAGAAAAAATCAGGCGCCAATTAGATTTTTTAGGAAGTGTTAAATCGTTACAGAAGACTTGTGACATGGAACGACTTCTGTTGAAGAAACGTGTTCCATGTCACTCATTGTCAGGCAGCCGGAAGAAAATCAATCGGATACAGAATGGTCACTGTTGGTACGCCATCTTTTGCTCCAAAGTTAAAACGTTTCACACGATCAAGAACACCTGCCACCAGGTTTTGTGAATCCATATTGGTGGATTCAACCCGGGCAATGGAGACAGCCCCATCCGGCTCAATGGTTATCCGCAAGACCATCTTGCCTTTCAACATCGGGTTATTGCGCAATTCACGATTGTAAATTCGATACAGTGTGGCTTTGTAGCGGTCAAACACAATTTGAATTTCTTCATCCGTCCGCGAAGGTCCAACGCCGTCGCTGAGTGGTCGATCATCAGCCACCATGTCCGTACCGATGGCACTGTCTACCCGGGCAAACGACATCCCCGTGCCCATTTGTCCACCGGCCGCGCCTCCAATACCACGACTCAGCTTGGCGCTATTAATACCGCCACTGCTGGCTTTTGCCTGTGACATCACCAGACTCCGACTGGCATCACCTTTAGCGGAGGCGGCCTTGTTTCTCAAGTTGGCAGAAGCGCCCAGTTTTTGATCCACGTTATCGGCCAGCAGCTCATCGAAGCTGTCCTTGAAGGCCAATACGCCTGCCGCCTGGGCCTTGGCACGAGCCGAAGCCTTGTTTGGCTGCGGCTTGGGCTGCTCGGTTTTCTTGGCTACTTTCTGTTCGGGTTTCTTCGGTTCCTTTTTGGGCTCGGGTTTCTTGACCGGGGGTTTGGGTTTGGGCTTGTCTTTTTTCACCATCTGCACCAGGTATTCCGGCACTTCGACCTCTTCCTGTGCGACTTCCGGCAGTTCCCAAAAGACGATGAGTAAATTAAGTACCAGCACCCCGGCCAAGGCACCACCCAGGGCTTTGCGGAAACGCAGCTGGTCATCGCGCACCTTGAGCCAGGGCATAAGCATCGGTCGGTAAGGCAGCTCCTGCTCATCACGCTCAATCACGTATTCCGACAGTTGCTGTTCTTCCCGTTCGAGAACCTCATCCAACTCCGCATTAAAATCGGTTAACTGATCCTGTTCCAGACTCACCTGCTCTTGCAGCTCAGAGCGCTGTGCCTCAAATCCGGCAACTTGTTGTTGGAAAGCCGAAATGGTGTGCTGAATTTTGCCCAGGTGCTTTTGACGAGCTTCCGGCGAGGCCTTCTCTCCCCAAAATAATTCCGAGACACCCAGCTCATCCAATTGATTGAGTGAACTGTAGATATCACCCAGGATTTTGAACTGCTGACCTGACTCCAACAGAGCCTCATGCTCTTGTTGATTGTTGACCAGGCGAAAATTCAGGGCCTGTACACGCTCTTCCGCAGCCTGAATCAAGGATTCAAGCGATAGGCGTTCATTTTCAAGAGAAGTCGTCACGATTCCACACTAACTTTGTGATGCTTTTTGATTGACCGCCAGTGAGATCTTTGTGTATCCCACCGTTGTGCATACCGACATCAACGTTTTCAGAACATCAAACGGTACTTTGCGATGCGCCATGATCGTTACTTCAGTACTTTTTGCTACCGCCTCCGTATTGAGCCCCAGGGCGCTGTCTTTGATGGCCTGCAGCTTATCTTTGAGTGGCACGGCATAATCCTGCTCCCGGCTCAAGACATCCGTCGTTTTCATCAACGGTTCACCCTGAATTGACACAATGTCCTCACTGACCATCACAACCACTGTCTGACGGGGTTTCGCTTCGGCCACCGAGTCAGGCAGGATAACGTCTTTGGGAGGCTCAACCACCTCAACCGACGACTGATTCACCAGCAGGTAAAGCACCAGAATGGTAAACACATCCATCAACGAGGTGAGATTCAATCCCCCGGCTTTATTGCGTCTGGCACGCTCCATGCGTTTTATGCGGCGAGAATTCTTCATGGGGCATCACCCAGGGAAATTTTTGGGAACAGCGGTATTCTTTCCGCATCAGGCTGGTCCGGCATGCGAATTTCAGCCACCTTCACAGCATCCATAACCCGAATTACATCGTCGTATTCAATGTCGGGCTCAATCAGGATAACCGCGTCCTCTTTCTCCTTGTATTGCTCTTTCAACACAAGCAGCTTTTCCGAGAGCGTGGCGTAATCCTGCTTGCCATCCACCAATTTTATGGTGTCCGTGATTTTGTCGCCATCGGTAATCTGCAGGCGATCTTTTCTTAAAATCACCTCAATGGTAATCAGCGGCTTATCCGGGGAATTCCCTCCCGACGCCTGTTGGGGCAAGTTCAGCTCCTGAATAGTAATGCGAGAGAACACGGCAGTAATCAACAGAAAAGGAATCAACACCACCATCAGATTCAGGAAAGTGGTGACATCGATTTCGGCCTGTTCCTTGTTGCGACGGTAATGGTGTCTTCTGGCTCTCATAGCTAGCACTTCTTCAGGCGGCTTGCGCCAACTCGACACGTTTGGCTTTGCGGGAAATTACATTCAGGGTACGTACCGAGGCCATTTCCAGACTATCCACAATCGCTCCGGCCTTGGAGTTCAGAAATGAATGCATTAGCAATAAAGGGATTGCCGTGATCAGACCAAAGGCGGTGGTATTCATGGCAATCGAAATACTGGCTGACAACAAATCGGCTTTTTCAGCCGGATTGACATTGGCCACCGCATTAAAGGCGGCGATCAGCCCCAGAATGGTACCCAACAGTCCCAGCAGGGTTGAGATGTTGGCATAAAGCGCAATCGAGCTGATGCGTTTTTCCAGCATCGGAATCATACCCATCATCTCTTCTTCCATGGCAATCTCAATATCTTCGCGACGTCTGACAGTACCCTGCAGAGACAGACCGGATTCCAGTAATTTACTGACCGTCGAGGTGTCATCAGCCGTCATTTTACGAGCGGCCTCAAAGTCGCCTTTGGTCAATGCCGGCTGGATACGCTCCCACATGCTTTTATTGGCCAACTCGATGCGAGTCAACTTGATAAAGCGCTCAGCCGCGGTGGCCAAGCCGATCGCTCCGACCGCCATGATTGGATACATCCAAAACCCACCTTCCAAAAAGAAGGCGACTACAGTGTTAATAATGCCCATTTAACTATTCTCCCCGCCCACAGGCGCCAGACATTGAACTTTTACAGGTAAACAACAAATTTATTCGCGTCATTTCTACTCACTGCTTCTGATGTCGAAATACCGCAATTCCCTGGCAAATACCTCTTTATCGAGAGGTCTCAGCGAGCCATCCAGTAAGCTCTTGGCCGTCAAACCGGATTCAAAACCAATTTCAGAACTTTTCCAGGGCACAATAAACAGCGACTTGGGGGCTTCGTCATTGCCCACAATCGACATACCGGAAATTTCCTTGGCTTCCTGGGTGCCAGACTCCTGGGCACTGACAACGGAAGACAACAGGGCAAACCCCAGGAAAACAGCGCTGTGCTTCATATCAATTTCCCTCTCTTAAGTTCCTGGCGTGGCGAGCCTTCAGACATGGCCAATGTTTCCAGATGGCTGAAGTTGTAACATGTCTGATTTTTAACTTTGACCAGCGCCAATCGAGACTAAAAGAAACTCAGCCTTGCAGCTTTTGTCGCAAGGTGGCGATCCAAATCTTGACGCTTTCATCGGTTGGATTGGCCAGGCTGTAGGCTTCGTACTGCTGCAAGGCACAACCAATGTCATTGAGATACAGATCGCATAAAATGCCGTAATTTCGTCGTACCGGTAAAAAGTCCGGGTACTTAGCAAGTACTTTTTCGTACAAAGCTCTGGCTTCTTCAAAGCGACCCACACTGCGATAAAACAGAGCCAACTCATTGTTGGCCACCGGATGCTGCGGGTTTATGGCCAGGGCTTTGAGAAAGTTTTCCTCTGCCAATTCGGAATTTTGTAAATGGGTATGGGCGATGCCCAGATTGATATAAGGTGCGCTGTTGTTTTCAGTTCCGCTGACAACACGGTTGAGCACGTCGACGGCGTTCTGATATTTCCCTGTTTCGAGCAATTCCAAAGCCAGCTCAAAATCTTTTCTAATGGCGGAGTCGACACTGCGGTTTTCGACAAAATAGATACGGGTGACAGTCTCATCGGCAGTATCAGGCAAGTTGGGCTGACCGTTATGCACACACGCCGACAGGAATAATGGCATCATCAGACACACATAAGACTGCCATAGCCGAACATTTTCCAACCTGGCTCTTCGCATAACCGCCCCATTCCCCAATTAATGCTGCGTATTATCAGTTTGGTAAGTCTGATCAATCTGACGTCAAAAGTCTGTTAACCGAATGGCACCTAAGACGACATGAAGATCACACTTTTGCGGTTTACAGACTGCTGACTGTTGTTTCCACGTCGGCTTCGATAACTGGCTCTGCCTTGGGATGCTCTTCAGAATCCACCACAGATTCCGCGCTGTCTTTCACCAGCTCTTCAGATTGCTTAATCACATGGGTGTAGAGGAATGAATCAATGGTTTCAACATAATCGCTGTGCACTTCATCCCGGTCATAAAGTGCAGGAAACATATCGGCGAGCTTTTCAATGCTCTTATCAACCCACGGATTGTAAACGCCAACGTAGAGCAGCTCGACGTTTTTCCGGTGGACATCAATAGCCTTCTCTTCGAACGGGTAAATCTGGTCTTCAAGAGCCAGTTCGTATTGCTCCAACTCAAGTTCATTTAGATTTTTGGGGCGCTCGGAGGCCATCAGGCTACGACTGAAATTGTAATAGATTTCGGCCATATGGTAGGTGGCCGCTGCCGTGACATCCGCCACTTCGTAATCAAGCAACGCGGTATAACCATTGATCGCCTTTTTCATCAGGCGCTTTTTAACATCCAGGCTCTTTTTGATCGGCTCAACAATATTCACCGTATTAAATTCGTCGAACTGAGGCTGGACCAGCACCAGGGACGCCTCCGCCGCCAGGTACTTGGTACGGTCAGTTCTGTCATTGCCGGCTTTGCGATCCAACTGAACGATGGTTTTTAAAGTGGCCGTGCGATTGCGATCGTCATGCTGCAACAGGTAGACGGCGGCCATTTTGTTGTAAATTTCCAAAGCACTTTCCAATGGCGCAGGGAAGCGTTTGACAAAGCGCTGATAGACGGACAATTGCTTTGCCTGGACACCTGCCTGCTCATAAAGGTCGGCGGCCAGCAACAGTGCTCCCCGGCCCACCTCGTCGTCATCCGATTCGTTCGCGATCCGCTCGTATTCAGCGCCAGCCAGCTCGGCTTTGCCATCCGACTTGTACACAAAGGCCATTTTTTTGGTGATTTCAGACTGTAATTCATGCCCGCCAAACTGCTCCCGGAACCCTTGCAATACGGCGGTGGCCTGAGACCAGTTTTGCAATTCTATCAGGGCTGTGGCTGCATCAAACTCCGCATTGGGGCGAATTCCTGACGTGGGCGCCAGGCGACCGACCCGGAGAAAATGCTCCGCAGCCAGCTGGAATTCACCCGCCTGATTGGAAGCTTCGCCCTGTTTGTAAATGGCGGCAGCCAGGTTATCCACCAATTCGGTACGGGTTTTATCGTCTTCGGCAGTGAGTTCAAGAACCTGCAAATAACCGTGTTCCGCGTCAAAATAGTTCTGTAAATCAAACGACCCATGAGCCACTACCAGCCAGGCCGAACGCCGAATCGGCATTTCCGCCTGTGGGTAGCCTTCCAGTAACTTGCGAGCAGTGGTTACGGCCAGCGAATAATTCTTGATTTTGTACAGATCGTCGGCGGCAGCCCCAAGCACCAACGTCACTTTCTCATGCTGGGGATAGGTATCGGCGAACTTCAGAGAGGTATCCACCACTTTCTGCTGAATCACATCCCGATTAACCTCAACCACCGTCTTAAGGTGTTCGCGGTAGGCGTAGACGGCGGCATAGCCAGCCGCAGACGACTGCTCATGCTGGGGATACCCATAAGACGTGAATTCATAGGCTTGCGCCGCACCACCGAAGTCTTTATTTTCCATCATCAAGTCCGCCAACTGATAGTGAATTGACGGCGATTCCTCAGCCTGGGGGAATGACGACAAGTATTTACGATACCAAACCAGCGCTTCCCTGTAGTTGACCGGTTTTTCCTTGGCAAAGCGCTTATCCTGGTAGAGGGCGTGGTAATGGTTGGCCAGGTCTTTCAGGTTTCCCTTCAGGAACCCCACCACGTCAGGCCTCTCTTCCAGCTGAAAGTGCTGCCAATAGTCAGCATCGAGAGCGTAGGTGTAGGAAAAATCCTTTTTCGCTTCAATCACCAGCTGGGCAAAACGCCCCTGATGGTAGATTTCTATCACCCGCATCGCAAAGTGCGGAGAGATTTCCGCGTATGGATGACCATCGATAAAGGTTTTATAGGCTCCGGCGGCATCGGCGTAGCGACGCTTGTCCAGATAAAACTCACCCAGGTTGCTGTAGACCTTATCCTCGTAACTGCGTGCGCCCACTCGGCCGAAGAATTCAGCCACCACTTCAGGGCCACCCAGGTTGGAAAAGCTCAGGCTGATCACCCGATAGGTATCATCCACCAACTTGCTTTCAATGGGATCATGAGCTTGGTCAAAGTCGTAGCCGATGGAGACCTTGTAATCCAGCAAAGCAATGTATTGGGATAACGCCTCGTCGTAGAGATGCTGCTTGTAGAAACTCCACCCCAGCTTGTACAAGGCCAGCTCATAATAGTAAGAGCCTGGACCCATGGCGACGATGGTTTGATAGGCTTGTTCGGCGTTCAGGTACTGTTTACGGGTAAAAAAGAATTCCGCTCGACGGAACTGGACTTCATCCATGTAACGGGAATTGGGATACGCCTGAATAAACTGGTTCATCACCCGCATGGCTTCGTCGATCTCGCCCAGCTCCTCGTAAGCACGGGACATCTGGTAGAGCACCTGGTCGTTGCGATCGTACAACGGGTATTCGTGCAGCAATTTTTTGTACAGGGTGATCGCCTGTCGGGCATTGGCATTTTCCAGATCCCCAGCGGGATGACCTGTCAATGCCGGTGATTCACCCTTCGGGCCCTGGGACGATGTCATTAAAGGCATCTCAGCAGCCCTGGATTCGAAATCCTGGTCGCTTTCCCGATCATTGTCCTGCGCTTCGGCCGGGACAAGCCCCGCCGTGTCTTCCAACTGAAGCTGAGCGGTAGCTGGCGTATCCAATGTGGTTGCTGCAGCAGTCTGACCACCGCCCTTTTCATTGATGTAACCATATTCTTTTTCAATGGACAGGTCCGCAATACGTCGAATGGCTTCAGGAGTCATCGCCGATTCCGGCGTTTCTTCCAAGAATACCCGGTAACTGGCCATGGCCTTATCCAGACCATCGTTGACCTGAGTATCTTCCAGCGCCAATTCAACGTCACGTAACTCTGCCAGGGTACCCTGCTCTTCAGTGACAGAGCAGGAAATCAACACCCAGGGAAACCCCAGTATCAACAAGGTGCGACCTCCTTTCACAAGGCATCCTCCGCAGCATCTTCGGGTTCAACCTCCAACTGGCTCATGGTCGCCCGGTCATAACTTTCAGCCAGCGCAAAACGGGCTTGCACCTGTGCCACTTCCAGCTTTTCACTGCGGCGTTTTAGCTCGTCAATCGCCATGGTTTCCAACATCCGCCCCTGGCGTAACATCAAGGTTTCCACCGTGTTGTAGGCTCGCTCCGTTTGTCGGCGTAAACGGGCGATTTGCGCATCGTAGCCCCGGTAACTTTGAGTTGCCGCCTGACGAGTGCGAACAAATTCATTGTATTGCTGTTTGAGCCTGGCGATGTCCTCATCCAACGCAGCCAGATGCTCAAAGGTTGTGGTCAGGCGTTGGTCATATTCGGTTTCGAGAACCCAGTGAAGATGACCTCTCAAGCGCGCAATTCGTCTCAATCGATCGGTATCGACAGAGGGCGAACGGGCTTCAACCGCATCAATAGCCTGCATGGCGACACGCTCTTCAGCGGTGGCGAGAAACTCAGGTCTGGGAGAAACCAGCATTGCCTGCAGGCGGTTGTGGATACGGTCACGCTGCTCCAGGCGCAAATTGATCAGCGAATCCAGCTGGCGGAATTTTTCATCAATGGCCGGCAGCAAGGGTTCGTAGTATTGACGCCGCAAGGCGATCATATCCTCGTAGGCAGCGTAGTTGACCCGATAGGTTTCCAGGCGCAGACGCAGCTGCTCCAGATCAAAGTAGTTCTGCAACGACGATTGGAAATCGTGAGAGGCCATCAGCTCCATCAGATAATAGGTTTCGGGGCTATCGGGCAGATCGCGCAAACGAATTACCCAGTCGCGATCCTGCTTGATTTCCTCACGCACCAACGCCTTGAGAAGATTGCCCTGCTGGATGCTCTCTACCGAAGCATCCAGGCGATCCAACTCAGCATTGATGGCCGTCAGGGCCCGGCCATACCCCAAAGCCGCTTTGCCAAATAACCCGAGCTTACCGTAAGCGTAGGGAACCCCCAGCAGGGCATCCTGTACCGCGGCATCGGTCACATGACGATCACTTAATAGGCTCCAGGGCACCAGGGCTTTCTGGTAATTGTCGTATTTGGCGTAGGCCCAGCCCAACCCCAGCAGCGCCCGGTTTGAATAGGGGCCATCCAGGCGCACCCGCTCCAGAAACCGGGTAGCTTCTTCATATTGCCCGGCGTCCATCAGGCGACTGCCGAGCATCAAGTTGGCCTTGTCTTTGATCGCCAGCACCGTTTTATCATCGGAGCCCGAACGCCCTACCTCTTCGAGGGTTAAGGCCGCTTCGACCACCTCATCCTGGGCCAGCCTGGCCAAGCCCAGGTTGAAATTGGCAAAGCCCTGGTGACTGTCAGACTTTTCCAGGGATGAAAACTGCTGTTCCGCCGCCTCAAACCGACCATTGACCATGTCAATCTGGCCCTTCAAAAACGTGACGTCTTCCTCCAGGCCGTCGGGCAATGACCCTTCAATGCGTTCTATGGTATGAAAGGCGTTCAGATTCTGTTCTTTCTGAAAGTAAATTTTGGCCAGTCGGTAGATTGCCTCGTTGCGCACCTCGTCCGCCACATTGCCTTCAATAACGGCTTTAAGCGCCCGTCCGGCCTTGTGATGCATACGGTAGCTCAGCTCAAAGTCACCCACCGAAAACTCGGCATCATTAACATGAAAATGCAATTGATCCAGCTGAGGCTCATCAACGCCGTAATGAAGTTGCAATTCACTGTCGAGACGGGAAATCGCATCAAAGTATTCGCCCTGATGCGCGTAATAAAGGGCTTCACCAAAATAACTGTCACGCGGCAATTTTTGATCGTCTGTGGCCGCCAGAACCGGGGCAGCCACCTGCAGGAGCAGCAGACTGAGAGCAAGAGCACGCATACGTTAGCGATCACTGAATTCAATGCTGTTGGCGCCAATCGCTGAGCCAATCAACTGTATTTCCAGGAAACCCGGCGCTACACCTTTTTTAAAGGTATACTCGGCGACTTCGGTAAAGTCGTTACCCAGTGCAGACTTTCCTCGAAAACCGACCTTTATCGCATGCTCACCAGACCGAGCATTTCCGGTATAGATGCGCTGCACTCCACCATTGCGCAAGGCGTCGAGTTCTTTGAACGTGTAAATATGATGGGCCACTGGCTGGCCATCGATTTCGATTTCTACCGCATCCAGTTGCAGGCTGTCGGCCGCTTGTAGGGCAATAAACAGGGATACCTGAGTGTTAGATGGGAACAGGAGTTTTTCTTCCAGCAGATTCAATTCTGAAGAAATCGCCAGCACATCGGTTTTGATGTCCTGAACCTGCTCGTCCAGCCCCTTGATTTGTTCTTTAGAGACCTGAGCTGCTGCCGGAAAAGTTAACCAACAGGCCAGCAGCGCCCCTAGAATTTTATTCACCTTTAACATAGGTTCAGCCGTCGTCCCCAAGAAACCCGAAATTCATCAGCACAGAAATTTAGACATAGAAGTCGAATGGATTATATTCACGCCAATCGACGTTACCAGAAGGCAGCTGGGTGTTTACAGGGAGCACAGCGGGTCTTTTTGATAAACAGTAACTTGATCACACCACGCACCCAACCTGGGTCGCGCCAGCGGCGGAACTAATACTCGCCAGAACAGTTTAGGCGTGCATCAGCTAACCAGCCCCAAAAATAGAGTGCATGAGCAGGGAGCGCGCTGAACGACTGTTTTACAAGCCGATCGGTTAATCGTGAATCAAGAACAGAATGCACCCCGGGCGACTTTCAATTCTATAAAGGCGTGCCTTCCCCGCTGATAGGACTTCAGCAGCACCTTGAGCTGGTGATTACCAAAAAGAGCGGTTTGCGTATCACCCAGATTCATAACCTGAGCATCACCAAACAGCGACTCTGCTATCTGCTGCACTTTGGCCAGATCTTTTTTATGCCGGGAAAACCAACGCCGTTTGGGGTAGCGCAAGTTCAAAACCAGTTGTACGATTTTGTCCCCACTGCGCAAGATATCCATCCAACCTGTTTGGGATTCCAGCCAGGCGAATTGATGGGTTTCCTGGGAAGAGTCAAAGGGAGGCTGTAAATAGTTCAACCTGGCTGTTGCTGACTCACTCGCTTCCTGCTCAGACAACCACACCTGGATTTTCTGATAAAGATTATCCCTGACGGTGTCCGTGGTGAGTTCAAAAAGAAATAGAACGTCCGACATGTTGACTTCACTGTCCAATAATGAAACCTGAAATCCTAGCTAGCCATTGTCACAAAGAACAGGAAACAGTCACCCGCCGGACGAGAACCATTCCTCAAAAGCGTTGACCAGCAAGCCTTTTTAAAACCGCACACCCGGCATAGGTAAGAAACTCGCTCAAGTAAGAAAGGCTTAACCCAGGCAGTCAAATTGACCCAACAAAAAAGTGTGATCCAATTAACGCTATCACCTTGACATAAATCACTCTTGTGCCAAGCTGGATGTATAGAGTGCCAACATTTGACACTGAAGCGTGAAGAACAATGCACCCTGAATTACAAATTCTCTGTAAATTCAATAAGTTAGGTACCCTGTTGCAGTTCAAAAACCTGTAAACAATCAATTCTCTGAACAATTGGCTGAAAAATGATTATCGGTGACAGTTTTGCCGTAACCAGCTCACGGCCACTGCTGGATACCTGCTGTGTTATTTGTTAGATAAACAAGATCCCGGCTTGGCACTAAAAGACCATGGGACCCCATCGCTTTCCTCGTTTCATGTCATTGCGAGGAGCAACCTCTTAGTTCAGGGAAGAGCTGATTATGATCGATAGTTCAATGAATGGACGCATAACACCATGCAGGACTTGCCACTCCTACTGACTCAAAACGTCTCAACCCATGACGTGTTTCACCAGCAGACCGATACTGGACTTCCCTTGTCTCCATTACAGGAGGGAATGTTCTTTCAGTCGCTGCTATCGGACCAGCATGATGGCGGTTTCGATATAGAGCAACTCGTGCTTGAGCTCAATACGCCCTGTGATCTATCGCTTCTTGAGAACACATTCACTCTTTTACTCAATCGCCACCCGGCCCTCTCAGCAAGTTTTCATACACCTGTAAATACACCAATACAGAGTGCTGCTGCCGGGAGACCCTACCAGAACTTCCACGTTAACCTGCGAGTGCCCATCCGGGTTGCCGCCATGCATCACGCTCAATTTCAACAGTTTCTGGCTGATGATCGGGATCAGGGATTCAATCTCGCCACCCCCCCCTTGATGCGAGCCACACTGATCACAGATGACGAGGGGAAGACCACGTTCGTTTGGACCTTCCATCACATTCTTATGGATGGTCGATCCATTGCCCTGTTTATCTACGAACTGTTTGACACGATGGCCGCGTTTCGCAACGGAAAAATGCCGGGCCTGGGGCTCCAGCAACGTCCTTATAGTGATTTTTTGCAGTTTTGCACCAAGCAAAATAAAAAGCACGGTGTGGAGTATTTCAGGCGACTTCTTGCAGGCAAGCAAACCCCAACAGCAACGCCTCTGGCGGAACCCCGTTCGAGACCATTGAAACACTCCGGTTATGGTGAAATAGAGCATGCCTGCTCAGTACCATTAAGTGCAGGCATCCGCAACCTGGCGATATTGACTCAGACTTCAGTCGGCTCCGTCATTCAAGCTATGTGGAGCCTTATTCTGTCGCGTTACAGCGGTGATCAAGACGTAGTGTTTGGCAGTACCCGAGCGGGACGAGCTGGCTTCAGCCCCGATGCAGCTCAGATGATGGGGATGTTCATTAACACTGTAGTCACACGGGCTGACGTTCGTGATAGCCGCTCGGTAAAGGAGCTTATCTGCTCCTTGCGCGAACAGAGCCTGGCGGTGCGGCCCCATGAATACATACCCCTGAGCGCTGTGCTTCAAGCTTCAGATATGGACTCGGGAGAGCCTCTGTTCGAGACCCTGCTGATGTTTGAAAACCGCAAGCTGCAGGAGGTTTTGATCGAGTTGGATGGCGACACCTGGAAGGACTGTGCCATACATCTGTACGAGCAACCCGCCTATCCCCTGACCTTAACGGTTGTCGATAGTGCGGTACTTGAATTCCGCATGCTGTTTGACCGCAAGCGTTTGACTGAGACCGCCATTCGCCGATTGATCGAATCGTGTGAACACACATTACATGAACTCACTCTGGATCCCAATCGCAAACTAGCCGAAATCGACGTCTTACCTCACTCGGAGCGGAGGAAAATTCTGTTTGATTGGAACCATACCGCGCGACCGTTTTCAGATCAGGCCTGTATTCACGAACTGTTCGAAGCCCAGACGAATCTACAGCCCGACGCGCCTGCCGTAGAAGTTCGAGGGATGACAATCACCTATCGAGAACTGGAAGAACGCTCTAATCGACTCGCTCAGGTCCTTATTTCAAGAGGGCTTGAACCGGGACAGCATGTGGGTATTTGCTTAAGTCGGGGTCTGGATCTGGTCACTGCGATGCTGGCAGTTCTAAAGGCAGGTGCCGCCTATCTCCCTTTAGATCCAATCTACCCGGCACAGCGTTTGTCCTTGATGTTAGAAGATGTCCGTGCAGCCCTCGTCATTACAGAAACGAAGTCAGAGGAACATCTCGACTATGCGCGGATCGTGCTCGATGGTATCGATAAGGAGGAATGGAACCTAGCCTCGACTGAGCGCCCCATGAGACGAACAACATCGACGTCTCGCTGCTATACCATCTTTACCTCGGGCAGTACCGGCCGCCCAAAGGGTGTCGTATTAACCCATAGCGCCGTCGTCAATACACTCGAGTGGGTCAATCGCGAGTTTGAGGTAGGGCCCTCGGATCGCCTGCTGTTCGTCACCTCGCCCTGCTTCGACTTGTCGGTCTACGATGTATTCGGAATCCTCGGCGCCGGAGGCACCGTCGTTGTCGCAACCGAGGAAGTTCTTTCCGACGCTTGTACACTCGCCAGCTATATCAGCGATGCGAAAATTACCATCTGGGACTCCGCCCCAGCCGCACTCCAACGCCTGGTGCCGTATATGGCAAAGCGAGGGGGAGACAGTCTCAGACTGTGTATGTTGAGCGGGGACTGGATTCCACTGTCACTACCCGATGCAGTAAAGGCGGCCTTTCCCAGAACCAGAGTCATGAGCCTCGGCGGCGCAACTGAGGCGGCCATATGGTCCAACTATTTCCCGGTTGAAGACATCCAGGACAGATGGCTCAGCATTCCCTACGGCAAGCCGATCCAAAACGCTCGCTACCACGTGCTTGACCGACGCATGCAACCGGTGCCAGTGGGGGTTGCGGGCGATTTGTACATTGGCGGTACGTGCCTGGCATCAGGCTATCACGGCCAGGAACAGTTGACGGCGGAGCGATTCGTGCAGGACCCTTTTCACCCGGGAGAAGAGCAGCGCCTCTACAAAACGGGGGATTTGGCGCGTTATCTCGAAGACGGAAATCTCGAATTTCTTGGCCGCTCGGATTTTCAAGTAAAAATCCGTGGTTTCCGGGTAGAGCTGGGAGAAATCGAGGCGCTGATCTCGCACATTGACGAGGTCAGCTCAACGGTTTGTGCAACTTATCTTGACGCAGCGAATCAGCAATCACTGGTGGCTTACGTGGTGCTCAAAGAGGGTCTAAAACTCAGTGAGGCCGCCATCAAATCGTTTGTCGCAGAGAAGCTGCCATCGTACATGGTGCCTTCCAAACTCATATTTCTCGACAGTCTTCCGACAACCGCTAACGGAAAGTTGGATCGAGCCAATCTGCCGATCCCAACCCCTGAGAATGAACCTGTAGAGTTCGTTCCGCCCAAGGGCGCGATGGAGGAAGAACTGGCCTGGATATGGCGTGACCTGCTCGAAACAGATCGGGTCGGAGCTGAAGATCACTTCTTTGATATTGGCGGTGATTCCCTGCTGACGGTCGTTCTGATTACCCAAATCCGACAATGGTTCAACATTGATTTACCCCTGGCCACCCTGCTCGCCAATCCCACCATTCGCAGCCTGGCCCCACACATTGAACAACAAATAGGGGTAAAGAAAATCACCCAACATCTTCAGGCTTTTAACCCCGAAGGTTCGAAACCTCCATTGATACTGTTCCCGGGAGCAGCGATGTCGGCATTTACCTTTCGCTCGCTACCCAAAGCTCTCGGAGCCCAGCAACCCATATACGTCATTGATTTTTTGACCGGAGACAGCAGTAAAAACCTCCCAGATACCCTTGAGGCTATGGCCGATCTTTACGAGGAGGAAATTCTAGCGGTCTGCGGTGACTCACCCATCATAATAGGAGGTTACAGCTTCGGTGCTTTACTTGCATTCGAGCTGGCACGTCGCCTGAAAAAGAAAGGTTATCAAGTGCCTCTTTTGATATCTTTTGACGGGTTTTCTCCCGCCTATCCTAAACCCTTGCCCATTGTGTTACGAATGTTGGACTACGCAAAAGATTTTTTTACCCGCAGCAAGAAAATAAAATGGATTTTACAGGAGGATTTCCGTAGTCATCTTAGAACAAAGGTTTTCAATGGACTCAAACTTCTAAAGGACCGTTGTAAATTTCCGGCCGATGTTAAATACAAGTTTCAAGATCACATTAACAAGATTTTAAAACGTCAAACCCAAGCTGCAACTACTTATCGCCCCAATGATCTGGAAAAAGATCTCACACTGCTGCTAATCCGAACAGAAAACCTGCCCCAATTGGTGGGCATGAACATGGACGATCCTCTGTATGGCTGGCGAGAATACATCGACGGGCCAATCTCCATCGCCACCTTCCCAGGAGAGCACCTGCAAATGTGGGAGGAGGAATATAACCCGCTGATTGCGAAGGCCATTTCTGAGCAGCTGGCACAGCATGCCCACCGGTTTAATAGGCTCAGCTCCTCTCACAGGCATCCGACATATGATCACTACCCTTATGATTTAATGATCAGCCAAAACTAGCGGGGGACAACAATGGACAATATCGGCTCACTCGACATGCGCCCCCAGGTTCAGCTGGGCAGTAAAATTCGTCCTTATATCACTGACCAAGACAGCGACTTTATTGCACTTGCCCGTATCCTCATGATCATTGCGCTGGTTTTTCACCATGTTTTTACGTTAACCGGTAGTAGTTTTTACCCGCGTGAAGGACTCGACACAGCTACCGCCCACATTGCTGATTACATGAACAGCATAATCCACTGGAGCTCCATGGCAGCCGTACCCTGCCTGAGCTTAATCTCTGGGTATCTGTTTTTTAGACGTGCGAACATTAATTACTTTAATCAGCTGCATCGTCGTATCACAACAGTGGTGCTTCCCTCTTTATTCTGGACCAGCAGTTGGTTTTTCTTCGCCTACTTAATTCATACCTGGGGCAAAAGCCATGGCTACTTTGACTGGCTCGACTACGATTTTGACAGGTTTGGACCAAAACTCTACCTTAACGGCACTTTAGGCATTAACCGCCTGCCATTTGCTTACCAGTTCTGGTTTATTCATGACCTTGTATTAACGTTTATGTTGTGCCCGTTGATTGGGTGGTTGATCCGGAGAATTCCTTGGGTTGTTTTAACCGCAACGGGATTAATCTGGATGTTAAATGTTAACATTCAGCCTTTCTTTTCAACGAATGTTTTGTTCTTTTTTATTCTGGGGGCTTTATCCGCCACTACCCGCTTTGATCTTGAGTGGTGCTTTAATTTTCTCAAACCTTTCCGCTGGCTTATCGGGCTTGTATTTGTCGCGCTGCTGCTAGGCAGGATATTCCAGAGTGTTCATCACGTATTTGCTTCATATCCCTACCTCTGCCTACTGCGAGGCGTCGGGCTACTTGTTTTTATGTTGGCAATAAGGTCATTAACCTCCCGCGACAATGCCATTTTACGCACTCTACGTTACCTCTCGCCCTTAAGTTTTTTCATTTTCGCGTTTCACTACCCAACCCTGGAATTTATTCGTGCCATAGTTCGGGCAATACCCGGTCACGACAGTGAAATGGGTATGCTTTTTTTCTTCTTTGCATTACCAACCACTTGTGTGGGGATCACTTTCCTAACTGCACTTTTCTTGCACTGGCTATCACCACCTTTTTTCAAGTTCATCAATGGCGGACGCTCTATCAAGGTCGGAGATAAAAAAATCATGGCCCAGCCGGAAATTACATGTCGACATTGAGCATCTTACCGATTTAGAACAAGAAAAATTCGCAACAAGCATCCGTGATTACGACTGGAAATCTGACATAGAATGGCTGGCCCGTAAAGGAAAGCTTCGCCAGCAAGTCAGTGTTATACCTCTCAAGAATGGACGATCAAAAGCCTTGAATAAGGCTCTGTAGAGATATTTCGGTTAGGTTCCAACCAGAGAGGATGTGCGCCTTCGGCAGTATTAATTGCTGCGATTCATCGAATCTTGGGCGGTCTCACCCTAGCTCAGTCAACCATTTAAACGAAAAAGCCCGGCACAAGGCCGGGCTTTTTCGTTTAAATGGAGCATCCGGGAGGGCATAAGATCACGCTTTGGGCGAAACACAGCTTCGCCGTGATCGTTGCGGCGGAAATCTGTGATTTCCGACCGGGAATCCGAACCGTAGGCACGATGTCCACAAATGAAAAAGGGCCTGCCTTTTGGCAAGCCCTTTGTAGATGGCGCATCCGGGAGGATTCGAACCTCCGACCGCTCGGTTCGTAGCCGAGTACTCTATCCAGCTGAGCTACGGATGCGTTGTCAGGGCGCGCATACTAAGGAAGCTGAACTCTGGTGTCAAGTGGAAATAGGATGTTTACTCCAAGCAGAGCAGTGTTGATCAGGAAACAATCAACTACCTACCCCCCATTATCAACGTGCCTGTAATTAAGACTATATTCCTTCAACGCTAACCAGACGCGCTGAGCTGCACTCATCTCTGATAGCCTTCAGGCTGCGGTATACATCCCCATAGTAGAACTCTTCGAAGGCCTCGATGGATGGAAATTCAGCCAGGACAATTCGACGAGGTTCCCAATCGCCTTCATAAACTTTATGGACTCCACCACGGGTCAGGTATTTACCACCCACGGAATCAATGACTGGCTTAACTTTGGCCATAAACTCCTGGTAACGCTCCAGATCATAAATTTCAACATCAAAAATTGCATAAGCAGCCATGTGTAAAGTACTCCTAAACTATGATTATCTGAGACTGTGGCCAAGCAATGAGCCAATCGTAACAATCTACAAGATAGACCGAAAAGTCTGTCATTTACCGGACATTTCCGAGATATGACCTTCCGACTATGCCCCAGATACAGGTTCATTGGCACTTCACTTGAATCCGTGCACCCATCTCAATCTTGCCGCCAAGCGCACGAAATCCCAATTCTTTACTGGCACAGAACCCCCAAAACCCAAATAATAGCGCTCGCCGCGACCGACAGATCCATGGGCTATTGCTGATATCGAGCTGTTGATGCCGCCTGTACAACTTAGAACGTTTAAGACCGATTTGGGGATTTCATGAAAAAACTGCTTTTTAGCGTACTGCTGCTGACCGGCTGTCAGACTGCTGGCCAGCTGGGCAATATGTCCATGGCCGGAATGAACGGGCTGTCATGCCAGCAAATTTACGCTGCCTTCAATGCCTATAAACAGGATCGCAACTCTCTGGATGCCTGGGTACAGATGGTTGAACTGATCAATCCGGAACTGGATGTCAGCTCTATCGCCAAGAACACCAGCGCCGCAGAGCGTTATGAGCAAGCGGTTACTTACGCCAACATCGGCCTGGCGGTTCAAGGTTGCCAACCCTTGTAAGCGATTTGGACCTCCCATAATGCCACCTTGGAAGGTCCAGCCTCCCTCTTTCATCTGGATAGATAAATCGCGCTGATTTGCTCTCGGCTATGGCCCAGCTCCTGGCTATTTATTAACCGAGCTTCATGGTCTTTGGTTTTTTGGTCGGCACTTAGGCTCGATGACGAAGGCCCTCCACAAGCCGGTGCCTCCCAACCCGTAAGCTCTCTGTATCTGGATTGAGCATAGGCATGCCGTAATCCGTGCAGTTTGGATAACCCTGCCCGAGCCGTTTGACGCTCATAAACTCGCAACTGCTGGATGTAGCTCTTGGATGCGGGGATCAAAGCCCCCTGCTTTGCCAACTCATGTACCCCGGTAAGAAGCTCGCGCTGGTGCCGGGTTCGAATGGGTATGTCCCTCGCCCTTCCGCCTTTGGTCCAGGTGGATTTCAGGTGCAGATGAGCCTCCCTGTCTGAAAGCTGAACTTGAACTTGATCGCTCATTCCCTACAAAGCCCGAAGGCTCACTGTTAATCCTTGTCAATAACACTTAATGTTGACCACATTTTGCCAGTTTAGATTGCCCAACTTTAACAGTTTACCGCGGCCGATTTCTATTGGACTTTGTCATCTACCTCCTCTGTCTCATTCCTGTTAGTTATCAAGCCAACCTTGCGCTTGTTTTTTAGTCGACAGTTTCTCCTTTGATATTGATGTGGCAATCACCAGATACCCGAAGACCTCTCCCCAATCCATGTAGCTTTTGTTCGAAGTTAAAATCGTACTGGCTCGCACATAGTGACAGTTAACCAGCCGGAAGAATAAGCTGACTTCTTACAATTTCATGGGCAAGAAGCCGATTTAATCCAGGATCAGCACCCTAGGGTGGTAATCCCCAAAACCAAACGAACTTCATATTATAGGGGAAAAGTCAGCCGTTCTCATATATATAAGAGTATGCAAGATGTTCAATTTGTAAAATACATTTACTTATCCAAAAAACGCTATGTATTTTCTGCAGGTAATTCTTGCTGGCAGTTATATATTCTTTTTCCAACAATTTCATAAATCCTGTCAAAAAATCTGGCTATAGTGTGGAATTCATGATCAACACAAATTACCGTTTTATTTTTGAAATTATTTTTTAAATGGCTAAATAAAAGCTGCCTCCATATTTGGTCGAGCCCAGCACATGGCTCGTCAAGTATTAAAATATCAGCATCAGCCGCTAGCGCCTGAGCCAATAAAACCCTCTGCTGTTGGCCGCCACTCAGCTCCAAATCAGCTCTTTTTATTGGAGCATTCGGGTCGATCCCGAAACGTTTTAGCATGTCACGAGCAGCTGATTCGTCACCAGAAAAAAGCATTACATTGTTGAGCGCTGAAATAGGAAGGGGTTTTTGTGATTGACGTAGAAAGTAAAATCTTTTCGATTTATGGAATTTATTTAAATGTGACTCTAACTTTTCTAGTAGTGTAGATTTACCACATCCAGATCGACCTATTAGAAGTGAAAATTTCCCTTCAGGAAATGAGAATTCATTATCAAGCAATAATGTTTCTTTTTTATTTTTTGAGATAAGTCCATTTTTTAAAGGAACGGAAATTATTTTTTCCTCTTCTGGAGTTAGACATTCTCTATTAGCCCCACGCCTAAACATGTGAGATACATATGTTAGGACGTTAAAATTAGTCATAGGTACTTTAGATTCAGCCAAGTCTACCAGATTTTTGTAGCTTTCTTTAACTGAATTGTCATCTGCAATATATGTAGCGGCAATTTTATAGCTTTTTGCTACAGCATTCTCTCTCTCAACTGGCTTGCCTACAGGGACAAGGTCATCTACAGATAAGCCTACCGAAAAGTCAAAATTTTTCTGTTTACCCTGATGTGACCAAATTATAGGAGTGTTTCCGAATTGTCTTTTACACATCAGCTCATCTGCAGCGTTAATAGAGTCTTTGTGCACGGCAAAGTCAGTCAAGACAAAAACACCGGTTTCTGATAAGCAGTCATGAACTAGCCTATTCAATTCACCCCTTTCATCATCTCCAAGCAGATAGAATGTGTCACGGCATATAATGGCTTCATATTTACATTCATTTTCACTATATTTCTCATAAATACCAGAATCAGATAGTGTGCCTACCTGATATTCATGATCGTAAATTTTTAGTTTATCGACTTTTTCCTTGGCTATTTCTACGGCCTCGGCTGAAATATCAAGTCCATAACACTTTATTTCTGGTACTATGCTGCTTAAATAACGAAGCAGGCTGCCACTTCCTGACCCTATATCAAGTATTTTAGCGCCACTAGTTAATTTATGCATGGAGACATTGTTTAAAATCCAATCGCAATGCCATTTATCATTAAAATCCAAGCCCTTTTGAAATGAATCTTTACAGTCATCCTGATTCTCCAATAATGAGAAATGAATTCTTTCATCCCAACATGGATACTTATATTTTTTATTCCAATAAGAAATTCTATCAGTCAGTATATTCATAATTAAAAATAAGGTTGAGATAAGTAGATACTAATAAACAACATCTGAAACCAAAAGAAATACCCCATCGCATTAGTAATTCGGTTTACCCAGGGGACATCGGATTTGTAAAACATAACAGCTTCTTTTACGATTCTCTTAGGTATAGACTCTTCGCCACCGGGTCTTTTGTAAAAAATTGCTATTGACTTAGAAAAAAAAGCAATTAAATAAACAATAAAAAAAGTTAGAAATGGCTTTTTAATGTCGTAGCCGTATCCTGTTAAATAGTCAAAAACCTCAGCAGCCGACCAGTTGAATTGGCTTATGAAGCTTTTTTTAAGGCTATGTAAGGCATCGATGTCTACTGTTTTTGTACTTTCGCAATAAGCCCCTTTCTCTGCAGATACTTTAAAAAAATTAGTTTTGTGAGTTGATGCTGCATCGGTGGATTCAATAATCCCAAGCAATTCTTTAAATATTTTTATCTCTAGAATATCTACATTTTCAAAAACTAAATTACCAATGATCTTTTTATCGATAAAGTTATCCCCGCATATTCGAAGTCTTCTTATAGATATATCTTTGAGCTTAATTTTATGAGGTAAATCCCCTCGAATAAATACCGAAGAGTTATCTGAAGCAGCGTAAAATCTAGCCTCAGGCTCTTTTTTGTACAGGCCCTCTAGAACTAAATTTTCTTGTTTTTTTGCGTTTAGTGAGATGCTATTTTCAAGTTCGGAATTCTTAACGTCTAATGAAATACTAACACCATCAGAACTGGAGGTTATGCTTGCATTACTTATACGAGAGCGATCAATAGATACGTCAAAGTAGCCGGGTGGTGAGCTGTTACTTACCTTTACTCTGAGATCTGCTATTTTTACGTCACTCAAAGACAAATTTACGACCTGTGATGAAATGTCCTCAGGAAGATTAATTTGGTCTAGATCTAACTCAACTATTGGCCAATTGAGATTATTTTTAATATCTTCAGATTCATTTGAATGTGTACTGTTTCTTTTGATACTTATCTGATTAATAGATGAATTTACAGCATTTATGAATAACTTGCTATTGTTGTTATTTAGGTTTTTAGCAGATGCTGTAATTTCAGCTTGAAAGTTTAGATTTTCGATATCTATTCTATCTATATCGTTAACTCCTATTTTTGTATCTAAACTAACCAGTACATCATCATTATTATTTCCGACCATGTAAATTTCAGATAGACCAGATCCAGAAAGGCTAAGGTTTATATTCTTCTTGATCTTACGCCCATTGGACATTGAGCCGAAATCAAAGCGTACCTCAGTGCCATGCGGTGAGTTAAGATAAAATTCTAAATCTGACTTTTTCCCTCTTAAAACATTGACATTTACGGTAAGCTTGTCAAGCCTATCAGAATTTACCGAAAATTTGTTTTTACCCTTTAGATCTACATCTTCTATGTGTAAATCTCTACAACTTTTTGGGACATCGACAATGATTTGGTCATTAGATAGCTCACATGAGCTAACCTTGCAGCTACGAATGCTAGAGTTGTCAAAATTTACAGTACACTCTGAAGAATACACATTCGAGACAATACCGAAGAAAATAAGTAAAAATTTGGCTATAACTCTATCCATAAGAAATGTTAATCCTTCATATATACCTTATCCTGCTTACCAAAAAGAATACTACTAACCAGCATAAAAAACTCACAGTCAAAGCTAAATAATTCTCAGGAGCAATTCCGCTGATAATCATTCCATGCACCATTTCGTATGCGCCATTATTATTTTGAAGTAGATTTAGCTGAATCGCATCCTCCATCCACATAAAGTAGGCTGTCATTAAGAAAATCATTGAGCACGATCTGAGGTTCGTGCTGATGCAATATTTGATACGTTTAATTCGATTCATCTTTGATGTGAACATATTTTTACTGGTCGCTAACTCTCTATTCAATTCTAGTGACGCCGAAAAAAATGACATTAGAAAGACACAGTAACATGTAAGTATTAACCAACCTCCAAGAAAATGAACCCTACTATCTAAACCTGTAGGAAAAAGGTATCCAAATAAAGCAAGAACAGAGGGAGGGAGGAGTATAAAAAAGCGAATCTTTTTAAGCTGTACTAACAAAATGCTATGAAGGTACGGCATAGTTGCCACAAGAGAAAAAGAAATTATTAAAAATACTAATACAATGATTGAAGGTGACATAAGAGTCTTCACAGGTAAAAGTATTGCATCCGCACTTTCAGTGACACTATCGATTGAAAATATTCCGCTACAAATTATCCCAATAATCGTGATTGCCGATACAACAATGTGTAATATAGAACTTACGCATATAAGTGAAAATTCAAAGCAGGCTGCAATATTACTTTTAGCTCGTGAAGCTTTCTTTCCTGTTGACGGCAATACCCATTCCATCTTAAATGCGTAAAAACCCATTATAGTAGTTAGCTTTTCGAGTAGTTTTGTAAGGCCGAATGGAACCACTATCAAAATAAACACAAAAAAAACTAGTGCTAGGGATAGGACTCCAATTTTTGTGTTGGAATCTAGTTTAAAGAATTTATTTGAGTATGAGGCAAGAGTCTCAATGCTAGGCATCAATACAGGAGCTGAAACCATGGCACACTGGAGGAAAAAGTTTATCAAAAAAGAGGTCGTTAATAATGGAGAAACTAGCATGAAGAATAGGATAAAATTTCTATTCTTACCCAAATTTTTAAATGATTTAGCGTATACCTGATAAACGTTAAGCTTATCCTCTAACCCCAAGAAAAGTCTAAGAACTTGGTATGAAAGGTAGGCATGAAAGATGTATCCAAATAGATATAGGAGATGCTTGCTTTGTTTTACCTTAGGGCCAAAGGTAATATTAAGTGATGAAAAATTAATGATTTCGTTTGCCACGACAATCGGGAATAGTAAGAGAGGAGCCAAGTGAACTAGAGCTATCCACTTCGCTTGATGCTTGAAACGACTACCAGTTTCGATTGATACGAGGCAATAACCAAATAGCGTGAGCAAAAAAGAAGTGGCAATAAACCCCAAAGCATGACTCGACAGAATTTTCTGTATACCTGTTAAAAATATTTGTAAATTATAACAATCAATTTTCATGATTTAATTGAGAACGAGAATATCCCATTTAGGCTTTATCCAATTATAGTTTTCACTCCAAAACTTATTACTGATTGCCAAATTATTCTCTAACTTCATATTTGCTGTTCCTGCATTAAGTATATCCATTAACTCTGTGGGTACTGTCCCGTTTGGTGCACCGAAGTATGTAGAATATTTTTGAAGGCGGGAAAAGCTTATAGCACCGTCATTAGATTCTTCAGAGTACAAACATTTGATTAAATTTTTAACAAGTTCAGAATTGGTGCTATTGGCAGGAGACACCCACCAATCGGTGCTGACTAAAGATTGTTCTGAATTCCATGAGAACGGACAAGCTTGATCCAAACAGATGTTTTCATATGCCGACCCTAACCTTCCTGTCCAGGCAGCTATCATATCCACTTGCTGGCCTTCAATCATGCTTTGCAGCTGGTTTCCAGTTTTCCACCAGTAAATAGAATTTTCTTGTTTTAACTTATTAATAAGATCAAGCGACCTGCCAACCATTTTTTTTGTTTCAGGGCTGGACTTAGAAGAATAAAGTTTTTCTATTAATCCCTTTCCGCCTAAAGCATATAGAGCTATCTCAACATTTCCAACAGGAAAGTCTCTCAATGCTCTAGAACCAGGATAATTTTGGGTATCAAAAAATTCTTTCCAGCCTAGGCTATCTTGGCTGTCATTGAATTTTTTGTTGTATGCCATTATGTACCCATATTGCAAGATCGGAGCGGCATGAGAATTTTGGTTTAGTTCTGGGATTTCACTTGGTACTATTTTTGAAATAAATAGCTCATTTTTTCTAGAATGATTAACATAGTAGTCTTCAACATGAACCAGGTCCCAAACATTTACACGATTATCAATGTTGCGAGTTAAGGACGCATAGTCGCCATTCCAGGTACTGTCGGAAACACTAATTTCACATCGTTCTGCTGCAGGCTTGACCCATTCATCCATTAGGTCTTTTTGAAAATTTCCACCCCATGAAACAATTCTTAGGGAATTCTCTTTTGTCTCATTTTCACATGCGGTAAATAGAAAACTTATGAGCACGAATGCTAGGGCTTTAGTTAGTCTCATTTTTAATCCTCAAAACTAATTTTGAAAATACATTTGAAAATTTGATAATTTCTTTTTCCGAGTGCAATGGGGTCACAGTTAGTCTAATAAGCTCTTTGCCTAATTTGACGCTAGGGTAAATTATGGGTATTAGAAGATAGTCATGTTTTTCTAACATGGTCGCGCATATTTCTTTACATTGATTGGCTCCAGAAACCGGAACAGAAATAATGTGAGAATCTTGTGAGAGGGTTTGAACTTTGTTTCTCTTTAAATGATGTCTTAGAGTATTTACATTGCCTGCAAGCTCAGCTCTTCGTTGGTCAAGGCAGTTTGTATCACTTAGGGCTTGGCTGCATCTACTTACAATTTGAGGGTCAAGTGCTGATGTGAATATAAAACCGCTACCGAAAGTCCGGACTAAATCCACAAATAATTTATCTCCAGCAAGGGCTCCTCCTTGACATCCCAAGCTTTTAGAAAGGCTGAATGTAATTAGGTCAGGCTTTAAATCTTTTGGCAGACTTTGGCACAAGCCTCTTCCTTGTTGGCCCATTACTGCAATAGAATGTGATTCATCGACCATAGAAAGCGCGTTGAAACTTTTAGAGAGCCTAATTATTTCCTCAAGAGGCGCAATGGTTCCATCCATAGAATAGAGTGATTCAGCAATAACTAGAATAGGATTCACTCTGTTCTCGACTAGTTTGTTTTTTAAGCTACATAAATCATTGTGCTCAAAAAAAGTATGCCTTTTTCCTGATGCAATAACCCCTTCTTTGATGGATGAGTGGCAGTCACTATCTATCAAATAGACTAAATTGGGAATTTTTCTTCCAAATACGCAAGCGGTGGTATAGTTCGCTTGGAATCCTGAGGGAAAAAGTAGCGCAGACTCCTTTGCCGTTAAGTTGGCAAGTTTGCGCTCAAGTTGCGTGTGAACTGGTCGAGTTCCGCCTATATAGCGAGAACCACTGCTTCCAATTGCAAGATGCGGATCTTTCGATGAAGGGACGCTGATCGGAGATGTTGCTAAGCCTAAGTAGTCTATATGACTATATGTGTATGCATATTTGATTGACTGGTCTGAAGGATTTTTTACAGAAACAAGGGGGAATTTGTCGCTCTGAACGTCGACTTCTAAAAACAGGCGTTCGTTTCCATGGAGCTTGTTTCTGTTAATTATATTACTGAGCATGTCCTTATAGTCCATCATTAGCAACAATCCTTTGAAACTAATATAATTATATTGCTAGACTTACACCCATTGCCTATTTACCGTACCATACAAAATTTTCAATTCATAGCTGTAGCTATAGCTATAGCTACATCCAATTAAGCTAAACATTTAGACAAAAAAATACTATTGAGGTGCTATCTGCGCGAGTGGGGGAAGCCTGTCTTTACCTGAGATGGACCACCTTCTATATTAATATATTAAACCCGATTAGCTTGTGCCTTTAACTACAGGTAATTTGATGACTGAACCTGACTCTACCCCAATATTCTGCAGTACATAAAACTGGAAATCTGGCACGCTAAAACCTCTTGAGCGAACACATGCCATAGAGGAAGTCGAGATATAACGAGGAACAGATTGCTTTTGCTTCCAAGCAAGCAGAATTGGGCACACCGGCACCAGAGATCTGCTGTACAATCTGTCTAAGCGACTACGACCACAGTTTCCAGTCCCTCCTCGTTTCATACTTCGCAAATATTCCTACTATTAATCCAAGCTGTTCTCGTGTTATCTAGACAAATAAATCGCACTTATTTGCTCTCGGCTATGGCCCAGCTCCTGGCTAATTATTAACCGAGCCTCATGATCTTTGGCTTTTTGATCGCCGCTTAAGCTCGATGACGAAGGCCCTCCACAAGCCGGTGCCTCCCAACCCGTAAGCTCTCTGTATCTGGATTGAGCATAGGCATGCCGTAATCCGTGCAGTTTGGATAACCCTGCCCGAGCCGTTTGACGCTCATAAACCCGCAACTGCTGGATGTAGCTCTTGGATGCGGGGATCAAAGCCCCCTGCTTTGCCAACTCATGTACCCCGGTAAGAAGCTCGCGCTGGTGCCGGGTTCGAATGGGTATATCCCGGGCTCTTCTACCTTTGGTCCAGGAAGGCTTCAGATGCAGGTGATTACCCCGATCTGCATAGCTGGGCATGAACTTGATCGCCTCCTCCCGACGCAGTCCGAAGGCCCGCTGCAGCTCCAAACTCACCCTCACATAAGGATCGGCGATGTTGGCTAACGCTTCCTCAGTCACTTCGGTGGCTTTGGACCACTGCACCACCAGACTCCGATCCGGAATACCATAGAACTCATTGGAACGGGCCACCACATTGCTGCGATTTACTTTCGCCGCCCACCAACGCAGGCAGTTCATCCGATTCTTGATGGTACCCGAAGACAAGTCCTCCGCCAGCCAACGCTTGACCAGAGCGTCCACGTGTTTGGGCTTGAGAGACCTCAACCCCATCCGCCGATAGCCCAGCTCAACCAACTGATTGGCGACCAGATTGAGAATCTTTGCCCGATTGGCCTGGGTGCTGAAGCTGCCATCACGATTGTGAAAGCAAAGTTGTTTCGATTGATAGTTCAGGTCTCGCATAGTGTCATCCTTTCGATAAGTGTTTTTGGCTGCCATAGGCGCGTAGCCATATGGGAATCGCTTGCGCGATTAACGCCTGGGGACACAACTCCCCTGTCGATCTGATTTGCCAAGCTGCAGGCCACGCAGGTGCACTTCTATGGAAATCACGGCTGCGTGTTTCACCGGGTACAAGCCCGGACCAATGGTGAACAATTCACCTCCTTAGAAAACGTGGGACCATTGACCCACTGAGTTGAAGAACCGCCGTTTGACGGATGAACTTGACGAGAACGATCAATAACGGATCGTGAGTTGACCATGATCAGTCACCTATCAGGCCGACCGACCAACTTAAAGAAACGAGCTAAAGGCTCGCGGATTGAGGAGAACTAACTCAGTTAGAACAGGCAGAACTCAGGTTCCGCTGGATTGGAATTTCTGCCAGTGCGGCAGTGTTTGAAGATTGACCCACAACCGAAGTTGCTGCGCATGTAAGGGCCAGATTGCGCGGTTTCCATTTTTGCCAGTTACGCTGGCCAGGGTGAAACCCCTGATCCACATTACCCGTTGTGGCCACGTATCAAATCGTTTGCAGAGCTCGTATCCATGTACGCGATCTGTGTACAAGCCGAGAATAACTGCACGGAACCCCGATTGCATCCCGAAATTCCGACGGCCAGCGTCGTGGTTATTGGCGATCCCGCCCTCGTCACTCCCCCACTTCGTGTTGCCAGTGACGAGGGCAACTCTGGTACGAAAGTCTCACATTTTAGCTTTCACTGCTCTAATCGCCCCTGTTTCCACTTTCCTAGTTTGCCAGTTTCAGGGCCTCAAGCGACCGAAAACCCCACCCGGTCTTGGAGGGGTTTCTAGTCGACGGATCGAGATTCGTCACAGCACCGCATTGTTCATCAGCATGTTTCTGTACAATAATTGCTCACCCATCTCCTATGAGGTATTCGTCCGATGCGCAATTGATGCCGCCGTTGTCATAACGGCCAGTCTCCACCAGCCCCCAAACGCAGGGGGAGTTCTAGGCATCTTTGGAATATCGCATGACGAATACCCATTTCGCACTAAACAACAACCTCGTTCTCAACGACGTGTCCCACGTCCTGCCGGATGGCAGAACCCTTTTCTCCGGTCTTCATGAACAGTTCGACAGCCGCACTACCGGATTGGTTGGGCGTAATGGCGCCGGCAAAACCGTGCTGGCACGTATTCTGGCCGGGCAGCTACAACCAACCAGCGGAACCTGCCAACGCTCTGGCAGCGTGTATTACCTCGCCCAACAAGTGGCACCTCCCGAGAACGCCACCGTCGCTGACTTGGCAGGTGTGCAGCGGACTCTGGAGGCACTGAGTGGAGGTGAACGCCTAAAAGCTGCGCTGGCTTGCATCCTTTACGCTGACTCGCCCCCGCAGTTGCTATTACTGGATGAGCCGAACAACCATCTGGACTTGCCCTCTGCTCAAGCTTTGGAAACCATGTTGCGCAGCTACCGAGGTGCGTTGCTGGTGGTCTCGCATGACGACGTGTTTGTGAACAATCTTAAACTGACCGATCATTTGGTCGCCGGTGATCAGGGCTGGTGTTTAGAACCGATATGATCAAGAAACGGTGTATCCCAGATAGCGACCCATAAAGAAGGCTCCCTTCTGCCGGTCGATGCGCTCCACGCCACTTCGGTTCTTGAGCTGCGGCATGCTGGATTAATAGTGATATCGTAGCTGAGCGATGAGAAGTGAATCTTGATGAACTTTATAAACAATCCGGTGCTCGTCGTTAATTCTCCGGGACCAATATCCGGACAGGGCATGCTTCAAAGGTTCGGGCTTACCAATTCCTTCGAATGGGTCTCTCTGAATTTCCTTAATAAGCGCATTAATACGTTTAAGAATCTGCTTGTCGGTCTTTTGCCAGTAGAGGTAGTCTTCCCATGCCTTTTCAGCAAAAATTAATTTCACTCAAGCAATTCCCTTTCTTGCCCTTTTCCATCTTCAAGCTCGGCAATAGATTCAATCAATCGTCTCGTGTTTTTGGGGCTTCGCAACAAGTAAGCGGTTTCTTCCAAGGCCAGGTAGTCCTCCATCGAGATCATGACCACAGCGCCCTCACCCTTGCGGGTAATGGCTACTGGGGCATGGTCGTTACACACCTGCTCCATTGTCTTGGCAAGTTTGCTCCGGGCGGCCGTATAGCTAATGCTTTCCATCTTCTTCAACCTGTACATGTACATAAATATGTACATACACTATCAGCAGATAAAATGATATACAAGATCCTCCAACCCAATATCCCGACTGGGTCTTGATGCGAAAAGATTAGGACGCCCAGTGGCGTTACCGGATGGCGAAGATGGCTGGTGCCTGGAAGACGGGAGGCAATGGTTGATAGATACGGTTGATAGATAGGTTGATAGACAAACGGAGTTAGCCGGTTAAACGAAAAAGCCCGGCACAAGGCCAAGTGAGATATTTTCGAGTTAGGTGCCAAGTCAGGAGGATGGACTGCCAAAAGCCCTGGGGCTTTTGGCACCCTGCGGGCGCCTTCGGCGGTCTTAATTGCTGCGCAATTAATCGAACCTGGGAGTTTCTCACCCGACCGGAGTGAGCCGGTTAAACGAAAAAGCCCGGCACAAGGCCGGGCTTTTTCGTTTAATATGGCGCATCCGGGAGGATTCGAACCTCCGACCGCTCGGTTCGTAGCCGAGTACTCTATCCAGCTGAGCTACGGATGCGTTGCTGTTGAGGCGCGTATAATAGGGATGAGCCCTGGATGAGTCAAGCCATTTTTTGGAAAAAAAGCGTAATTTTATCAGTCACTTATTTGGCGCCTTCTTTTGCCGGGTGGTCCGCCCTGGTCATGAGGCCTGCCGCAATTCAAACCCGTAAATCACGCTGGAGACTGGACTGATTTTCCCATCTGCCCTGGCCGGAGCACTGGCGCCCGAGTTTCCTTTACAATTCCCTGATACACCCGCCTAACCATTTTCTCAGGGATACTGCTGTGGAGCTCACATTCAGCACGGTCACTTTGCTGTTCACCATCATTGCCTTGGCCTGTTACATCCAGACCAACACTGGTTTTGCCTTTGCCCTGATTTTTATGAGCCTCGGCGGCGCCTTTGATGTACTGCCTTTGGGTGTATTGGCCTATTCGGTCAGTTTCCTGAGTCTGGTGAACTCCACCATCGCCCTGAAAGGTGCTATGAAACACGTCGACCGAACGTTGTTGGGGTGGATTCTGGTCAGTTGTATTCCCGGTACCGTTTTCGGCGTCTGGCTGTTGAACAGCCTGAGCACCCATTCCCAGGATGGGTTAAAGGTGGCCTTTGGTGTGACGATCGTGCTGTGCGGTCTATTGATGCTGCAAAAGCCCCAACCACTGACACACCGCTCATCCAACGGAGTGGTGGCCGGCACCGGCATCATTGCTGGTATTACAGGTGGCTTGTTTGCCGCCTTTGGTCCGCCACTGGCCTATCTGGCCTACCGCCAGCCCCTGCCCATCAAAACCATCCTCACCACCCTGCTGGCGGTGTTTTGGTCAACGGCGGTGTTACGCATCGCCATCGCTTCGGGCCTGTCGGAGGTGGATCGGGACATATTCTGGCTGATCGCCGCCGGCATGCCCTGGATTGTGCTGTGTACCTGGCTCAGCAAACGCTTTCCGCCCCCTATCAATGAGCTGACGCTGCGCCGCTGCGCCATGGGCTTGCTGATGCTGTCCGGCCTGAGTGTGTTCGTCGGCGGTTTGAAAGGCCTGTTGTAATCATCGCTTTGTAGTCTTCATTTATATATTGATCAGCTGGTCGGCCCGCCCCCCTGCTTGGCTCTCTCGGTGATGGAGTCCATCAGGTCGATGGGCACGGGAAAGACAATGGTCGAGCTTTTATCGCCCGCCACTTCCACCAGAGTCTGCAGGTAGCGCAACTGCAAGGCCTGCTTCTGGGACGACAGCACTTCGGCTGCACCGGCCAGTTTTTCGGCGGCTTCAAACTCCCCCTGAGCGTGGATGACTTTGGCTCGCCGCTCCCGCTCGGCTTCGGCCTGCTTGGCGATAGCCCGCACCATGCTTTCATCCAGATCGACATGCTTGATTTCCACATTGGCGACCTTGATGCCCCAGGCGTCGGTCTGCTTGTCGAGAATCCCCTGAATGTCGTCATTGAGTTGATCCCGCTCGGCCAGCATATCGTCCAGGTCATGCTGCCCCAGCACCGACCGCAGGGTGGTCTGGGACAATTGACTGGTGGCTTCGAGAAAGTTCTCCACCTGGATGATCGCTTTCTCTGGATCGATGACGCGGAAGTAGATCACCGCATTCACCTTGACCGACACGTTATCGCGGGAAATCACATCCTGGGTTGGTACGTCCATCACCACGGTGCGCAAGTCGACGCGGACCATTTGCTGCAGGATGGGGATGAGGATGATGAGGCCCGGCCCCTTGACCTTGTAAAACCGTCCCAGCATAAAAATCACACCGCGCTCGTATTCCCGCAGGATACGAAACATCGATGCCACCAGTGCCACGGCCAGAAACGTCAGCGCGACGGTTATCAGTTGTAAATCCAGCATGTTCTGTCTCCTGTTGTCAGGACTCTTTTGTCGTGACGATTTTTACGAGGACAACTTCTTCACCTCTAACACCACCCCTTCAGCTTTGGTGACACTGACCCGATCATTTACCTGCAGAGGCTGATCACACTCCACCTGCCAGAGCTCACCTTCAAGGCGTACCCGGGGAGTTCCCTGGCGTACCGTCTCGACCACCGCGTCCATGCCCACCAGGTTTTGCAATCCTGACACCAGCGCACCACGCCGGGCACGCAGCACCATCCCCAGAGCAAACACCAGCACACCGAGACTGAATAAGGCGAAGGCGACAATTAGGGGCATGGCGATCTGGTAACCCGGCAATTCCGTGTCCATCAGAATGATCGAGCCGATGACAAAGGCCACAATCCCGCCCAGCCCCAACACCCCGAAACTGGGGGCAAAGGCTTCCGCCACCATCAACCCCACCCCCAGGACGATCAATCCCAGGCCGGCGTAGCTGATCGGCAATACCTGAAACGCGTACAGAGCCAGCAACAGACACATGGCCCCCAATACCCCAGGCAAACCAAAGCCCGGGTTGGAGAACTCAAAAATCAGGCCGTAGATGCCGATGATCATCAGCATGTAAGCGACGTTGGGATTGGTGATCACCGACAGGAACTCACTGCGCCAGTCAACCGGGTGTTCATAGAGATCGAGATTGGCGGTATCGAGGGTTCGCCGAACATCGTTAACGGTCACTTCAAGGCCCTGCAGCTGTGCCATCAACTCCTTTTTATCCCTGGCTATCAGGTTTATCACCCCCAGCTCGAGGGCCTGCTCAGCGGACAAACTGGCTCCCTGCCGTACGGCACGCTCAGCCCACTCGCCATTGCGCCCCCGCAACTCGGCCAGCCCCTGGATATAAGCCACAGCATCATTGATGATTTTTCGCTCCATGGCGGTTTTGCCCTGCATGGCATCCGGCGCAGTAGCCCTGGATGTTGACGAATCAGACTCAGGTTGGTCGGGCGGGGATTTTTCTGGCTCGGTTGCGGGCGGTGGTTGAGGTTTTTTGTCCTCAAAGGGCGAAGCCGATGGCCCGCCGATCTGGACAGGCGTCGCGGCGCCCAAATTGGTGGCTGGCGCCATGGCGGCGATATGACAGGCGTAAAGAATGTAGGTACCGGCACTGGCGGCACGCGCACCGCCCGGTGCCACATAGCCAATCACGGGTATTCGCGATGCGAGAATCGACTTGACCATATCCCGCATGGCCAGATCCAACCCTCCCGGAGTGTCCAGCTGCAGTACCACCAGCTCCGCTCCGGCGTCCTGGGCTTTGTTGAGCCCGCGGATCATGTGATCGGCCGTGGCCGGCCCAATCGCCCCCTGAATGCGGATCAGCCAGGCAGACGAACCCTCGACTGGCTGAGCCAAAGGGGTCTGGCTCTGCCCCGTCAGGAGAAGCAAGGTTAAAAGCACTAACGTTGAAAGAATCAGTCGTCCGGCCATAGTACCCCGGGTTATCCAACACGGTGGTACCTATGACTATGGAAGGGAATGAACCGCCTTGCAAGGCGGCTTAGCTGTATCCATTCAGGCCTGGAGTGATCAGGGGTGGGAATTGTGCAGACGCCGAATCAGCTCGGGGATTTCACTCGGGTGCAGGACCGTGTGGCTGGGTTCGATGCCAAGCTCCGCATCCAGCGGCTGCTGGTGCTGAATCCATACCGAGGTGATACGACTGCTGTGAGCCCCGGCTATGTCGGCCGCCAGACTGTCACCCACGTGGATCGCCTCGTGCGCCTCGCAGTTGGCCAGTAGCAGGGCTTTTTCGAAAATGGAGCGGGCCGGTTTTTGCTCCGGTTCCTGGCCACCAATGATGATATGGTCCACATGGGCAACCAGGTTAACCCGCTCTATTTTCGGAATCTGTGAAAACTCCGGACCATTGGTGATCACCACCAGGGTAAACAGCTGGCGCGCTTCCGTCAGAAAAGCCTCAATACCCGGGTAAAAATCGAAAGCTTCGATGCGGTCACGATCAAATTTGTCCTGCACCTCCATCGCCTCAGACTGGCCAATGGCATTGATACCTTGCTCCGCTAACAGGTCGCGGATCAATTGTACCCGAAAAGCCCCTTCCCCTCGGGACTCGATAATGGGCATGTAACGGGCTCGCTGATCTGCGGTCCAGTCGCGGTAGATACCGGTGACGTAATCGCGGGCAAATCGGGTTCCACCCAGATCGGCCCCAAAGCGGTCCTCCACGTACTCGGCCAGTCTCTGAGTCGCCACTCGGTTGGCGTTTTTGGTGTCACAAAGGGTGTCATCCATATCCAGAAACAGTGCTTTTAACATGCCAAATCCCACTACTCGCTTTACTGAAAGTCTGGTCATTGTAACAAATCGATTTGGCCGCGTGAGGCTGCAACAAAACTTTAAAATCCGCCCTCAAAAAATTATTGCCTGCGTCTTGGTTTTGCCGTATATAGCATCCGTCCGGACCCCGCTGCCGGCATGACTTTCCCCTTTTACGCATTGGGGTGCCCAAACCGTCAGTCACTGATGTGCCAAGCATCGCCCAAGCAAATGGACTGACTCTATATGCATAAAATTTTGTTTGTCGTGGACGACGAAGCCACGGTGCTGGCCAACGCCTCACTGGAAGCCATCAGCTTTGAAACCTATCTGCGCGACTACCCCAAACTCAACGAGCTGAAACCCAATCACCCCAGCCTGCGCATCATCAACCTGTGCAATACCGAGCGCTACCTGAGCCAGGGTTATTACTGTTCGCTGCTGGCCGAAGCGCGGCGGCACGATGTGCTGCCCAGCATCAAGACCATCAATACCCTGCGCAACGACAGCGGCAGCCACAGCCTGTGGCTGCAGGACAGCGACCTGCTGCAACAACTTGAGCTGAGTGAAGCCCAGAACCATATCGTCTGCATGGGCGAGGTCAACGACAGTCGCTGCAAGAAACTGGCCCGCAAGGTGTTTCGGTTGTATCCGGCGCCGCTGATCAAAATGGCATTGGTACCCGGCGAATCTGGCGTCAATATTCATTTGCAGCGCTGTTCGCTGGGGGAACTGACGGCGGAACAACAGAGCTTTTGCCAGGAGGTCTTTACCGACTACTCCCGCGTAAATTGGCGCAAGCGAGGCCCCCACAAACGCTTCCGTTGGGACCTGGCGATTCTGGTCAATCCGGAAGAGCGTGTGCCGCCCAGCAATAAAGGGGCGATTTCCCGTTTTATCAAAGCGGGCGAGAAACTCGGCATTCGGGCGCAGGCGGTTACGGCTTCGGAACTGGTGCACATCAACCAGTACGACGCGCTGTTTATTCGCGAAACCACCGCCATTGACCACCACACGTATCGCCTGGCAAGCCTGGCGGAAGAGAACGGGCTGGTGGTGATGGACGATCCGGATTCGATTTTACGCTGCTGCAATAAAGTGTTTTTGCACGACGCCTTCAACTACCAGAAAGTGCCGAGCCTGAAGACCCTGTTCATCAGTGATTGTAAAGAGCAGACCCTGGACCTGCTGGAGCAGGAGTTTGCCTACCCGATCGTGCTGAAAATGCCCGAGGGCTCATTTTCCAAAGGGGTATTCAAAGCAGACAGCCGTGAAAACCTGCAACAGATTCTGCAGAACCTGCTGAAAGAAACGGCACTGGTGCTGGCCCAGGAATACCTGTTTACCGATTACGATTGGCGCATCGGCGTCATCAACGGACGGGCCATCTACGCCTGCCGCTATTACATGGCCCGCAACCACTGGCAGATCTACAACCACGATTCGAAACGAAACTTCTCCGGTGGGTTTGATACGCTGCCTACGTTTGAGGTACCCAAAAGCGTATTAACCGCTGCCCTGAAGTCCGCCGCCGTGGTGGGTAACGGACTCTACGGCATTGACATCAAGGAAGTGGATCAAAAAGCGTATGTGCTGGAAGTCAACGACAACCCCAGCATCGAACACGGGGTGGAAGATCACTACCTGGGCGAAGAGCTGTACATGCAAATCATGTCGGAGTTTTTACGCCGGCTGGAAATGCGAGGCCGTTAATTGATGTCGCCAAAATTGATGTCATCAACACTCCGGTTTCGGCCAGCTGGTCCCGGCGATCTGCCGGGACTGCTGGCCATAGAGCAGCAGTGCTTCAGCGGTGATCGTATCAGCCCTAGGCAGATGCGCTATATGCTGTCACACGCCAAAGCCGTTTGTTGGGTGGCCGAGGACCAGAACACCAGCGGCCCGCCTGAACTCATAGGTTATGGCCTGTGTTTACACCCCGCTTTACCGCGCCCTGCCCGACTCTATTCGCTGGCGGTGTTGCCGAAATGGAGTGGGCAAGGTATTGCCAACAGACTGTGCGAACTCTTGATAAAGGCTCTAGTGGAGCTTGGCTATCAACGCTTGCGGCTGGAGGTGGCCGACACCAATACCGCGGCTAAGGGCCTGTATCAGCGGTTGGGATTTCACAGCATAGCGAAGTTACCCGGCTATTATGACAATGGCGACAATGGCGTCCGTATGGAAAGGCAGCTGGCTGAGCCGGTGTGAATATCACCACAGAAAATGCATTAAATGATGAGTGGTTCATGCAAAATCATCTCGATCAACCATAATCAGGAGAATCCGATTTAGAACCCATACCGGCATTAAGCGCCACTGCTGAATTAAGGAAGCCGCCCCCGAAGCTGGAGTCTTCATGCGATTCAACATCACTTCTGCAATGATTATGACGACAATCTGCGTCACGGTTGTCGGCAGCGTCTTATTTCTAAAGACCGATACCCCTGAATTACCCGGCGACCTGCCGCCTCCGCAAAGCACCGCGGCCGGCCTGATTGGTCAGGCCAAGGCGGAACCGCTGGAGCAGGCAGCCCCCCAGGAAGAAGTGTTGCATGACGCCAAAAACGATCAGGAAATGATCAAAGCCATTTTGGCCATGGCGCCCAGCCAGCACCCCACCCAAGCCCGCTTTGCGAAAATTCCGAACAGTGAAATTGACGTTCTGGTGCAGTGTGATGAGTTTGACTTTGGCAATAACATTGCCTGCCATAAATCCTATCTTGCCTTTACCGACTGGACCGGTGGCGCCTGGAACTGGAATGGGTGGGAAATGGCCCAACCCGCAGGTGGCGGGCATGCCGATTACGGCGGTAATGAAGTGTACCTGGCCGAGCTCAAACTGAATAACAAAAATCATCTGCGCGTTGATTGGTCTCGCCCCATTGACCCACAACCACTGACGGACGGGAAGTGTGGACCACCGATTTCCGGCCCGGTCTCATCCCATACTTATGCATCCCCCGTCTATGTGGAAGCCAATGATGAGTACTGGCACAGTACCACCGGTGGCTGGCCCAACCGAAAAGGCTGCAATGTACCCAAGGGCCCTGGCCAGGGCAGCTATGTCCACAACCGCAAGGAGTGGCGCAAAGTCACAGAAAGGTCAGACGCCGTCATCGATTACCCTCGCGCCTGTTATCATCGTAACCGCAATATGATCTACGTGCGCACTGGCGGTAAAACCGTTTTCTTCGAGCTGGATGCCAGCAATAACTACGCCTTGCGCGTCATGAATGCCGGTGGCTCGGTGTCTAATTCCGAGTATTTTGATTCCGCCATGGATCAGAAACGGGATGTTTGTTACATCTATAAGCGGGCGATCGGCATTATCGGCACACACTTTGATCCTGAAACAGGAAACCGCAGCAAGGTTTTCCATTCCAAGTCGAAAATATATCGTATCCAATCCCTCTCTGTGGAGCACTCCACCGGCGATCTTGTCATCATCGGCACCGATGGCTATGGCCTGGTTATCGACAGGGATACGGGTGAAGAAATAGACATCAGCGCACCTGTGGGCATTCCCGCAAAAAGCAAGATCGCAGGCTACCTGTATGGCAAGTTCGATATGATCGAAAAACTTCCCTGCGTGGGTATCGGTGTGGCTGATGCGCGGGAAGGCGTATACCTGGCAACGCTACCGGCCAATGTCTGCACCATGAAAACTCCGGCAACAGGATCGCCCCTGCCCCACTCTGACTCGGACAATGCTTCCCCAGCGGTTTCGAAAGTACCAATTTCGAAAGTACCAATAAAGCAAACGAAAACGGTCGCCAGCCCAGCAGCTCAACCCAAGCCGCTGGCGTTGTCCCAGGCCAACTACAAATCCACTGTGGCCAGCGCCACGACCTTAAACAGTCCCGCTGCTTCCGTCAAAGAACCAGAGTCGGCGGACAACGACTTCATGACAAAATGCCGTCAGAAAGGTGTGGTGTTTTGTGACCCTCTCTCCACTCACGGTCCCTACGCAGTCAACGATGGGCGCCTTACCCAACTTGAGAACCCCGATGGCAGCCACGGGGTTCCCAGCGAGACCTGGTGGCAAGTATGGCGGGGAGTGCAAGAATTCCAACCCGGCGGTTTAGCCGGTTACGATCCCGCTATGGATGCATTAAAGCTGACGCGAACAGACCAGCGATCTTCCAGTGGCTTGTTCACCACCAACTTCAGTCCCGACCTGAAAACCCAGTTCGGTGAAGGGGACACCTTCTATTTGCAGTTTCAATTCCGCTACAACTGCGATTTTGTCTACCTGGACTGTGATCCTGACTCCCCGGGTTACAAAACGGACTATCGTCCCTTTAAACGTGGCCAATCCTCACAAGGGGCAAAAATTGCCATTATTGGAGAGGGTGACAACCAAATCGGAAAATCGGCCAATGCCTGTGTTCGTATCCAGATAGTACCGCACATAACCACCGGCATGACCTTTGGAGCCTTTCACCACTGCGGTAAGTACGCGGGTATTAATGGTTACCCAGGTAAAGTCGGTGGCAGTACACAGGTGGATCACCAACCCGGCGGAGATTTCAGTTGCCTGCGTATTCCTGACAGCACCAAACTCGAGAAAGCCAACTGGAAAAAAGGCGGCACCGGGCCTAACTGTGCCACCATGGTATCGGATGAGTGGATGACACTGGAAATGCAGGTCACCATTGGTGAATGGCAAACTCAAAAGTCGGGGGAGCCCAAATCCAACATTAAGTTTTGGTTTTCCCACGAAGGCAAACCCTTAACCAAAGTCATCGACAAAAACCTCTACCTGGCGGAGCCTGACAACCGCTATTTCGGCTATGGCAAAATCTGGTTACAAGTTCACTCCACCAAAGCAGATACCAATCTTGGCGAGCCAGATAGAGTAGCCTGGTACAGGCACTTGATCGTCAGCCGGGCGTTTATCGGCAGTTAACCTGTAGTTTACCTGCAGTTAAACTGCATTAAACAGTAGGTCTTCCTGCATGCTTCCCGTATTCTATTCTGCAACACACCAAGCGCCAGCACTGGCGTCTGATGTGTTTTTGTGACGTTTAATACAATCATATTTTTAAAACTGAACCAAACGTGGACATAAGGCTTATACTGACCAACACGCCACAATAATAAGAATGACAGTTTGAATTAGAACAATCCGGCTGGATTCAAGTGGTTCTGAGCTTCTGAGAGGATGTCGTTTTATGCGCTGCCATTGGGTATTTTTGTTGATGTTTACCGCCGTTGCGAATGCCAGCGAAACATCCGCTCCTGAAATGAGCGCTGAAGAGTTAGCCCAACAAGTGTATGACCGCCCTGCCGGTGATGACATCAGCGCGCGAGTTGTTATGCTGCTAGAGAAAACCGGAGACAAGCCTAAACAACGCCTGCTTTACAGCTTCAGCGCAGATCGAGGCAATGCCAACCGGCATGGCTTAATGCGTTTTGTCGAACCCGCCAACATCGCAGGTACCGGTCTGCTGACCATGAATCAACCCGGCGATGAAACCGACCAATGGTTATACCTGCCGTCACTGGACAGAGTCAGACGTATCGCCTCCAATCGCAAAGGAGGGCGATTTGTCGGATCGGACTTCTTCTATGAAGACCTTAGCGACAGGGAGGTGAATATGGATAAGCATCGAATCCTGGGAACCGACAAAGTCGGTAAAGTCAGCTGCACCCTGCTTGAGAGTACTCCCGTTAAGTCCTCGAACTCCGTCTACAGCAAGCGCATCAGCTGCGTACATCCCAAGCTGCTGATACCCCTGAGAGTGGATTTTTACCAGCGGGGAGACAAACCCGTCAAACGCCTGCAAGCCAGTAAAATTCGCAAAGTCCAGGGCTACTGGACCGTCTTTGAAAGCACCATGACGGACTTAAAAAAGAACCACAAGACCCGGCTTATTACCACCGACCTGGTGTATGACCAGGGGCTGCCAGACAGCCTCTTCAGCCAGCGGGGTTTGTCGGATGAAAGCCTGGAACTTCCGTTTCGCCCCCAACAATAACAACCCCACAGGAACTGATCATGCCTAACCTGATTCAACCTCAGACCCTCACTGTCGTTCTCTGGTTGTGCATCAGCGGCTGCAACATGGCTACCCACGCGCAAAGCGGCAATTCCGAGAGCCCAGGTAATGAACTGGAGGATTCGCTGATTATTGAAGATGAGTCCGATGAATTGCTCGAAAGTGATACAGGCGACCTGCTGATTATTGATGACGATGAAACGCCCGCAGACAACACGGATTACTCGTCTTCAACCGCAGGCATAGCCATCAACCTTGACCAAGTGTGGCTGGAATACGGTTATTTTAACCGTGACAGTGATGCCGATTATCAACTCTTTGGCAACCTGGAAGCCTCTCTCAACTGGCAGGCGGGCCACTGGGAAGCAGAGGCAGGCATCCGGCTCGAAACCTATTATGAACACCCCAGTGACGATAACATTCAACCAAAACGCGGAGACTGGGATGATACTCGTGTAGATTACGGCGACACCTTTGTGCGCTACAAAGGCCGTCATGATGTGGTGACGGTGGGTGCACAAACTATCATCTGGGGACGTATTGACGAGTTCCCACCCAGTGACCGCCTTAGCACCCAGGATCTTCGCCGCGGCATTCTCGACGATCTGGAAGAACGTCGCCTGCCTTCCCTGGCGTTGCGGTACGAGCATTTCTTTCGCAACAGCCAGCTGGATGTTTTCTACCTACCCAAATTCCGCGAAACCGAGCTACCGGGTCAACACAGCGTGTGGTATCCCATCAACCAGCAGCAAGGCACCATACTGGGGCTGGACACCAACTCGATGGTAGAACACGTAGTCCGAACTACCCCGGTGCGTGAAGACGAACCAGAGAATGATGGCGGTGCCGGGCTGCGTTTCAGCCAGCTGGGCAACAATCTGGACTTTGCCGTGGGCGTATCTCGAGGCATTGCCACCCTACCCTATTTTGCCTATAACCCGGTCAGTAACCAGATCAGAGCCCACTATCTGCGCTCCACCACACTGTTCGGCGATCTGGGTTTTGAGGCTCTGGGAGGGACGGTGAAGTTCGAGGCCGCCTGGAACAGCGACTCACCGGTAACCCGCAGCGACGGCCGCTTTACCAGTGTCGAAAGCCTGGCCTGGGGAATAGCCTTTGAACTGTTCCCGGGCGATGCCGACACCCGTATCAATCTGCAGTTGATTGGCAACCATCTTCTCGACAATCCCAGTGTGCTGGATCGAGACAACGCCCTGGCCTTCAACGGCTCTCTTGAATCTCCCTTCGGTGACAACAACTGGCGGGCACGTTTGCGTTTCAACATTGGCCTCGACATGCATGATCTTTACCTGAACCCGGAGCTAACCTATACCGGCATCAGAAACCAGGAAGTCTACCTCGAGACCCATGTCTTCGATGGAGCCAAAGGCAGCGTGGGCGGATTCTTTGAAGACAATTCATTGCTGACTGTGGGCTGGCGCCTCAATCTCTGAATTAACAACCGAGGGCAGGACTATAGCGAGCACCCCGATGTCGGAAGCCAACCAGCAACGGGCCGATTGGCAAATTAGCCATCGGCGCGGGCAAGCCTGTGCACTGCTGGACGATGGCATTTTTGTGCTGGCAAATGACGCCTTTCTCCAGCGACTCGGCTTTCCGACTTTTTCTGGGCTGGAAGCCAGCAGCTTGCTCGATCATGCCAATCGCCTCGAAAAAGAAGAACTGCGGCTGTTTTTGCAGCAGGCAGCCCTGACTCACCCCACCGATGACGATTGGCCCAAACTGGAAACCGCTCTGCTGACGGCGGATGAAGAACCGTTGCATGTCGTATTAAAAGCCTGCCACATCCGCCTGGATGGCAATGACATGGTAGAGCTGCACCTCATCTCAGATGAAGACCGCAAACTGTCCAATCGCCTCCGTCATCAGCCGTGGCCCGTGTACCTGTGCCTGGCCTGCCTGTTGGCGTTTATCGTCATCCCCAACCTGATCCTCCCCAAACTCAATATCAATAATGCACCTGCCACGTTTCTGCCGGAGGATGCCCCCAGCCGGATTCTGAACGATCAGGTGCGAGAGATCTTTCCAGAAGATGAAGTCATCGTCTTGCTGTTTGAAGGGGTTGCCCTGTTCTCGGACGGTTTCCTGCAGGCCTATGATCAATTGGGTCAGGACATCCAGAGTCTGGAAGCGGTCGAAGATGTGTTCAGCCTGACCAACCAGGATCATATCGAAGGAACGGAAGACGGCTTTGTCATCAGCCCGCTGGTGGATATCAACACCCTTGAGGACCACCGCCCCGCTGAGCGCCAAGCCCGGGCAGTGACGGATCGTTTTGCCAGAAACACCCTGGTGGCAGCCGACGGTTCAGCCATAGCCATGATCATTGTGCCCACCGGGCTCGACAACAGCATCCTTAACCTGCGGCTGGAAGACGATATATTCGCCCTGGTAGAGCGGCATCGGCTGGATGGCTATCTTGAAGCCAGCAGCGGAGAAATTGCCATCGACGTCGCCCAGATGCGCATGATCTTGCATGACAACATGATCTTTGTCCCGCTGACAGTGTTGCTGGGATTGCTGCTGACCTGGCTGCTGTTCCATCGGCTGCTGGCCGTGATCATTACCGGCGTGGTGACCGGAGCCGTGGTCAACTCAACCATTGCCCTGTATGTCGTGTTTAACCAGCCATTCAATTCCATTGCCAGCATTCTGCCACCCCTGCTGTCAGCCTTGACCATGGCCGTGCTGGTGCACGTATATAACGCTCTTTCCCTTGCCTCACAACACGGTCTGTATGGCAGGGCCAGAACTCAAGCCGCCATGGCCGACATCCGTCGGCCCGCGCTTTACAGCTGCCTGACCACGGCCATCGGGCTGGCGTCTTTGGGATTGAGTGACATTCCACCCATCCGCACCCTCGGTCTTTCCGCCGCTCTGGGCGTGAGTTTAATTTACCTCATTGTGATACACCTGCTGCCCCCCATCATCGCCTACTACGATCGACACCCCTGGCCCAAACGCCGGCAAAGCCTGAGATTTTTGGATGACCTGGTCAATAAGCTGTTGCGGATCAGCTTGCGTAATCCGCTACCTGTCATTGCCGTTATTATGCTGTCACTGGTACTGGCAATGCCCTTGTTACTCCGTATCAAAGTGGAAACCAATCTGCTGGAATTTTTTCCCAAATACCATCCCATGCGCGTCGATACCGAACACATTGAAGACAAGCTGGTAGGCACTTTGCCCCTGGAAATCATTCTGACCAGCGACGACCCCGATGCACTGCTGTTACCCGCAACGCTGCAGCAAGTGCGAAGCCTGCAAACCTGGCTGGAGTCGCTGCCTGCCATCGATAAAACCTTGTCTGCGGCAGATTTTATCGAAGAAATGCACTGGGGATTTCACGCCGAGCAGCCTGAGTATCGCGCCATACCCGATGATGCCGAGCTGATCAGCCAGTATTTGTTTATCTACGACGGTGAAGATCTTTTTGATTTTCTGGACAGTGATTATCTGAATGCCCGTATTGCCATCAACGCCAATGTCCATGGCGCCGAAGAAATACGCCACCTGATGGACAGCATTCGTCAACAATTGCAGACGCTGACCGAACTGGAGCAGAATGGCATTGAATGGGATATCAGTGGTGCCGGACGGTTATTTGCCGATCAAGAGGCTCTGCTGACCAACAGTCAAATCCGAAGCCTGGGCGGTGCGCTTGGGCTGATATTCCTGTTGCTGGTCATTTCCTGGCGATCGCTACGGGATGCCCTGCTGTGCATGATCCCCAACCTGTCCCCCATCCTGTTGATATTCCTGATCATGGGACTGTTACGGATCAATCTGGATATGGCCACCACCATGATTGCCAGTGTCGCCGTGGGCATTGCCATTGACGACACCATTCATATCTACCACGGTTTTATTCACCGAGTACGCAATGGCATATCGCCAGTTCTGGCATTAGTGCGCACCTATCGCCAGGCGGGCCGGGCAGTGATGACCACTACCGTCATTCTTTGCTGTCAGTTTTTGATTTTGTTGGCGAGCGCGTTTGTGCCCATGGGCTACTTTGGCCTGTTATCGAGCATTGGCCTGGTGGCGGCGCTGATATTTGATCTGTTGCTGTTGCCTGCCATTTTAATATTGATGTTTAATAAACCTGCTGATACCACCACTCAACCAGTCATATAACAACTCTACGCTAACAACTCTACGACAACAGCTCTACGACAACAGCTCTAGGCATTCTTTATGTAAGCGGGAAGGTTGGTGGCCAAGCGGCTCAGCTTTCCCGCACCTCTTGCCAGCAGTGATTCATGTTGCGGTTCAGATCGTACCCGGGTTGCATTGTATTTAACATCGAACTCCGCCAGCGCGGAGATTAAATCCCCTTCAGCCCCGATCAGTTCCCAAAACGTTGGAAACTCCTGCTGGATATGTTCAAGATTGATGGAGAACTTGCGGGTTTTATCTTTCAGGAACAGCTCAATATTGCTATCGACCGTGTCACAATAATCCAGCGACACCGACATGGGATCCGTCTCTTCGGGCAACCCCATCAAAATGCCACTGCCGCGATAGGCCTTGATAATCCCCGAGGCGTAACGCTTGGTAAAGCTGTATGCCATGTCGGCATCGTTTCGCTTCAGGTAAACATAGAAGGCGGAGTCACCGTACTTTCTATCAAGCCGGCCCAGCAACCAGGATAATCTATTATCAGCTTCAATATGACCATCCGGGTAGTCAAAACGCGCCTCACCCAGCAACGCGCATCTTGATTCATGTTCGCTGGAATAGTTATTGATGTGCTTACAGGCTTTAATAAACGTCGTTGAACCGCATCTACCCGCATTTAACACGAACACATTCATGAGCTTTACACCTAATACTTCAAAGACTCATCCTACAAAAACAGTGTTAAATTCCATTTAATTTCATTCAGTAGTAGCACACCCTGGATTGCTGCATGAACTTACACATCTCAAATTTTATTATTTTTTATTGTTTTGTTAACAGGGCCCCACCTTTTTCACAACCCAACAGCTGTAACGCAAAGCCCTTATCCTCTTCCATCCACTGTTCCACCATGGCTTTCTCATCCTTGCGGCGGTAATCGTCCACGTACACACGCGCCGAGGCCGACAGGCGGGGAAACAACTGAACCGCTGGATAGCGCGCCATATTGCAGATTCCGCCGTATGGTCCATCGATCACCATCATATCAATTTGTTCAACCTCCAGTTCCTTCGCGTCATACCATTGATAGGCTTGTCCTTGAAGGTTGATGGACTTGAGAGGGGCATAAATCACCGTCGCCCAATCCGATAGTTCGTACTTGGCCAGCAAATCCCGGGTCTTTTTGGCATAGTGCTCATCGGATTCCAGACTGTAGACATGACCAAAACCCTGCAGCTTCAAAGCCTTGGCAATAATAACGGTGGAGACACCACTGCTGCACTCAACGACCGTGGTTGGCCGGCACTCTGCGATGCCCTCATAGACGTACCTTAAAAAATCCGGAGAGGCCACCCAGCCCCGGGTCATGGGTATGCTTTTATTAAAATCCAGATCCTTATAAATTGCGATCAATGACTCCACTTGTTTGAACGAATACTCCCCCACCAGTGTCAACCGATCCGACAGTTCGTACTGCATCAGATGCAGCTTGTAAACCTTGTAAAATACTAACGCAATAAAAACCAACAACATTAATGTTAAAACTGAATTAGCCAAGACAATGTACATTTCCATTTCCGCCTTTCCTAAAATTTCTCAGTACGACACAACATTCCAGACAACTGTTAAGACTACAGTTAAGACTACAAGTCTAGGCTCGAATATGAATCACTAGAGCGCCAAAAGCCTTAATTGTAGAAAGTATATATGTACTTTCCACCTTGACCTGTCCTTAAATTCATTCTTGTTTATCATTAATTTGTTGCAGCTTGAATTTGTAACAGCTTGGCCAGATCCGCGTTTGGGTTCTATAGTGAACGGAAAACATAATGGGATGTTCAAGTGGCGCGAAATACAACGCAAAAACGTATTAACCGACTCAAAAGCCATCTCCAGCAGGAAAATCCAACCCTTGCGAGTTGCGTAGAAAGCTTCCAGAAACTGGACAAAATCGCGTGCCACCTAGGGCTGATGGACAATGATGAAACTTACGCCAATTACGTTTCCTGGTGGCCAGTGATTTCGGTGCTGGGCACCTATTCAGCGGGCAAGTCCACGTTCATCAACCAATACGTCGGCCGGGAACTGCAGCGCACCGGCAACCAAGCCGTGGATGATAAATTCACCATCCTTTGCTACGGCGCGGATACTGACGGTGCCTCCCTGCCGGGGCTGGCCCTCGACAGCGATCCCCGCTTTCCCTTCTACCAGATCAGCGAGGCGATTGAGCAGGTTGCCCAGGGCGAGGGTCGACGGGTCGATTCCTACCTGCAGCTGAAAACGATTCAGGCTGATTCACTGCTGGGCAAGATATTTATCGATTCGCCAGGTTTTGACGCCGACCAACAACGCTCCTCCACCCTGTTGATCATTGACCACATCATTACCTTGTCTGACCTGGTGCTGGTGTTCTTCGATGCCCGCCACCCGGAACCGGGGGCCATGAGCGACACCCTCAAACACCTGGTGGCCGACACGGTGCATCGCTCCGACGCCAATAAATTCCTGTACATTCTCAATCAAATCGACAATACCGCGAAGGAAGACAACCCAGAGGAAGTGGTGGCCGCCTGGCAGCGAGCCCTGGCGCAGCACGGCCTGACCGCCGGCCGCTTCTACCGCATCTTCGCCCGCCAATCGACCCCCAATGTGGACGACGAACAAGTGCGGCTGCGGCTGGAACGCAAACGGGACGAAGACTTATCGGACATCGAGGGTCGCATTCATCAAGTGGAAGTGGAACGCTCCTACCGGGTGGTGGGTCTGCTGGACAAATCCGCCCGCCATATTCGCGATGAGCTGGTACCCAAGCTGAGTCAGGCCAGGCGCGACTGGCGCCGGCGCACCCTGTGGTTGGACATTCCCGTCTTTGGCGGTTTACTGGCCCTCTTCCTCTGGTGGAGCATCAGTGGCAATCACTGGGACGGATTCAACCTCAAGCCCTTTGTGGCCCTCGACATTCCCGTCCAAATGACCCTGGTTATTATCGGACTCATTATCGCCTGGCTGATCCACCTCAAACTGCGCAGCTGGGCCGGCCACAGCGTCTTGCGGAAACTGGAAAAGGACAAAACCCTGGGACGGGACAAAGACTCCATCATCAAAGCCTTCAAGTGGAACCTGCGCGCCTGGTGGGAATCCCTCACCACCACCTCCCCCCGCGGCTGGAACTGGCTGCGACGGCGCAACCTGCAAAATGTGCTGGGCGATGCGGACAGCTATGTGCAGGCGCTGAATGATCACTACGCCAAGCCGTCGGGTAGGGATAACTAAACGAAAAAGCCCCGCAATGCGGGGCTTTTCGGATTTGCCCAATAGCCAACCATTATCCCTTAATTTGCCTGATCGCTAGCCCAGGGTTTACTCCAGAGGAGCCAACTGTGGGAAATACCAGGGCTCTGCATGTTCGGGAATTTCCCAACGCAAAGGCGACTTGCGGCTGGTTTCACTCAACAGTCCTTCGGCCTTTAACTGGCTTAATAAACGACGCGCGCTACGCTCTGGCATGGCGCATAGCTCCAGCGCTTGCGACCGTTCGATCTCACCGTGGGTAAAGGCCGTGTGTAGCACCAAAGCAGCCGCCGGTTTGAGCGGTTCCGTCATGCCAGCCACCCGGTAATCGTTGCGCGCCTGCACATAGGCATTGATACGTTTGCGCAAATCCACCAAATTGAGCAGGCTGCTGATATAAGCCACCTGATCCTGGGCCGTATCCAGCATATACTCACAAAAGTTCAATAAGCCTTTTTCGGTTAGCGCGCCACGGCCATCATGATCCCCCTCACGATTACTGTCCGCAGCCGCCAGCAGCGTTTTGTACTGGGCGGAGCTTTTTGCCAACCCCCGACTTAAACTCCAGGCACCACAACTGGTCAAGCCTACCGCCGTTAACGCCGCATCGGTCATTAATCGCCCTACTCGACCATTACCATCCAAAAACGGGTGAATCCAGCTGAAACGATGATGGGCCGCCATAATCGCCACCAACTTGCGATCGCCTTTAAAGCGGTTGGGGTTATAGGTTTCACAAAAGCGTTCCATCAACGGTTGTAAATCTTTATCGGCAGGCGGTATATGCCGCCCAACCTCAACCGTACGGGCTCGCCACTGCCCAGGCACGACTTTATCGACCTCATTACCCTGCTCATCCTTAATCAGCCACAGGCTTTCCGGCACACGCTGATAAAACTGCTGGTGCAACGCCTGAATAAAATCCGGACTGAAGACCTGATCGATAGTGGGGGCCTGTTCACGCATCCACTGCTGAACCGCCATATGGGCCAGGGATTCCAACTGAAGGTCGCGTTTGGCGGCATCCTGACTGTAATCACCCCGTTGAGCGGCACGTATCTCGTGAGGGCGCGTGGTATTGCCTTCAATCAAGTTGGAGTAATAGGAGTTAATCACCCGCATATAACGCTCTAGCGTATCCAGGGTGATGGGCGATAATTGTGCCGCCAAGGCCATGGAGGCCACATTCAGCGCGACCGCTTTATCGGGCAGGTCAGACTCCCCCAGTGTTTTATCACTGGGGATAAAAGGTGCCACGGCCATAATCGATGTACCCAAACAACACCTCTGCTGCATAGCGGACGCTGAAAAGTAGACCCATTATGGCCGAATTGCTGGCCGTTTACAAAGAAAGTCAACCTATTGATATTTAAGTGTTTTTTAATATTTTATATTTTAAAAAGGCACTTACTTGGCCGGATTAATGGCCGTTAAATCGACAGTGCACCAATGGCTCTTATTGCGCATATCGGCGGTAAGACCGTCTTCCAGGGCATCACTGTCAGGGTTCACCCCGAGTGGGCCATACCACTGGGCAGTTATTTTCCGCCTAGCTCGATCTCGGTGAAAATTATAACTGCCTGATATTTAACGATTTATTTTGATGTTTTTGGCGACAGATACCCCCAAAGGTACCCCCGGACCATTTTTGCTGAGGATGTGGTCCTCGGTTCTATCTCAATTTAGCAAAAAAATTGCCAATATATTCTAAGGTTTTGGACATCGTACCAATGAGTTTTTAACACCATTAGATATATAAAAATCCAAAACCACATTCTCGGGGTTCTAGTAGCTATGGTTATTAACTGAATAAAATACCGGTTAATAAACAAACCTAAGTGCGACTATAAATTGGTGAGGGAATTTCCGGATAAGCTCTATATATATGAAGAAACACTCTTTCAGTAATATCTGAAATTTCATTCTCTTCATATTCCTCAACGGGCAACCCTGTTCTTTCGTCATAGAGAAAATCAAATATTTGCTGCTTAACCGCGTCGCGGGTAGATTCCTTCTGCTGCCAGTTCGCAACTTTCAACCGCTCCCCCTTTAGCGTTGCCAGTAAAGTAGTAGCGACTTGTTTGATCTTGGAGATCTCTTTTGGTTGCAAATCCGGCTTACTAAGGAGATCAAACAACACCAAAGACTCCTCGTCCAGACCTTCCCTTATTGCGCGTTTCTCTTCATGGGAAAGTTCTTCATTCAGTTTTAACAGTGCCTCAAAGGTTTTTTCAATAACAACTCGATCTTTTTCCTGGTTATATTCCTTAACCAGCTTTTCATAGTGCTCCTGATAGTCAGTACGCAACGGGTTCTGCATCATGAGTCTTGCTAGCTTTTTCTCAACGGCATGCTTTAGTGATTGCACTGTTGTATTCTTTCGCTCTGATCTAGAAAACTCTTGGCGAAGCCTATCAAAATCGATCTGACTGATATCGTAAATTCGATCACCGTCAGGTTTTGGCTCTTTAACTTTATTAGTGGTGTCGATACTGCGCTCAACAATCTCATACAGCTCTTTCATGATGTCGGAGATGTCAGCCTTCTCTTTATCTGCCTGCAAACTCTTATAAAGCACATTGATCGCATCGCGCATATCACGATAGCCATTAACGCCCGGAACGTTAATGCAGGCTTTAAACTTGTTGAATACCTCTCGAGCCATTACCTCGAAACGCTTCCTTGTTTCGTCATTCTGATTGATGACTTCCTTGGCCTGAGCAATTGCCGCATTCTTGGCAAAACCCGTTTCTGTAATAATCCGGCTTAGTTCAAAATCATGCTTTTGTAAAAACTCGCCAACGAAACTTATCGACTCATTCAGGCTTTCCAGCAACTCCTCATTCGGCTTGGCGGGTTCGTTTTCGCCTTCACCACCACCGTGCCCCTCATCGCCAGCGCCGGCAAAGGTCGCCAAGGCTTTACGCAGATTTTTCAGTATTCCGCAATAATCCACAATCAAGCCATTATTCTTGCCTTCCGCTACGCGGTTTGCCCTGGCAATGGCCTGCATCAAGGTATGCGCCTTCAACGGCTTATCCAAATAAAGGGTAGAAAGTGTTGGTACATCAAAACCGGTTAGCCACATGGCACATACAACGGCCACCCTGAATGGGTGATCGCTGGATTTAAAAGCTTCTTCCATATCCAGACGAGAGCCATCAGCCAGTTCAAATCCGGCTTTAAGCAGCTGACGGTGAGGTTTGATATCCAGCCCCCATTTTTCAAACTTGGCAACTTCACCTTGCTCTTCACTGACCACAACAGCCATCAGCGTTTCTTTCATCCACGCTAATTGCCGCTCTCGCCAGGCTAGATCCTGCTCATCGGTAGCTGAAGCAAGCGCTTTTTCTTTGCTTTTAATTTCTTGCTGCCAGTAAAAATCGATCAGCTTGTGCATACGCACACAAGTGATCTTATCAAGACACACAAACATGGCCTTTCCGGTTTCCCATGCGTTGGCATAGTGAGCCACAAAATCACGGGCAATCTGACCCAGCCGGCTTGTTGCGGTGATGATGTGATAATCGCGCTTCAGCTCTCGCTCCAACCTTTGCTGAACATCCACATCCTCAATTTCCAACTGATCCAGTTTTTCTGCAATGCGCTCATTGATACCTTTCGGGTCGGCAACCGTATGCTCGTTGTTATCTTCATCGGTAAATACCAACTCTTCACCCCGGGCATCGTAGTACAAGGGAACCGTCGCCTTATCCTCAACAGCCCGCTGAAAATCATAGGTAGAGATATAATCGCCAAAAACCTTCTTGGTAATCTCATCGTCTTTGAATAATGGCGTACCGGTGAAGCCGATAAAGCTGGCCTTGGGCAAAGCGTTGCGCATATTTAACGACAAGGTACCATATTGCGTGCGATGAGCTTCGTCGGTGATAACGATAATATCATCACGCTCGGAATAAGGGGCTTCAGGGTCGACCTTTTCGTTAAACTTTTGAATGAGGGTGAACACAAACGCTTTTTGCTGGCCAATCAGTGCTTTCAGGTCTTTGCCGCTATCCGCTCGGCAGGGGTCTTTATCGTTATCAACCAAGCCACAACCTGCGAAGGTTTTATAGATCTGTGTATCCAGGTCTTCCCGGTCGGTTAACACCACAAAAGTATAGTTCCCACCCAGTTTTCGGTGCACCATCTGGGCAAAAAACGCAATGGAATAGGACTTGCCTGAGCCCTGGGTATGCCAGAAAACCCCTAATTTACCCAAACGCTCACCTCGATTAACAACGGCATCAACAGCACGACTGACACCAAGGTATTGATGATTGCGGGCAACGATTTTTACCAACCGCCCCGAGCTCTGATCAAATAGGGTGAAGTTTTCAAAGATGTCCATGAGGTTGGCTTTGGAACAGGTTCCCATCAGCAAGGTTTCCATATCCACCACACCGGGCTCATTCTCTTTCAATCGTTTCCAGTCATTAAAATGCTCAAACTTGCTGGAAATCGAGCCAATCTTGGCATCAATACCATTGCCCAAAATAATAAAAGCATTGTGGTAAAACAGGTGAGGCACCGTGTCTTTGTAGTCCGCGAGGTTCTGCTCATAGGCAGCGCGAATATCCTTATGGACGTTTTTCACCTCCATAAACAACAACGGAATACCGTTTACAAAGCCTACAAGGTCTGCCCTGCGACGATAAATATCGCCTTTGATCCAAAACTCTCTGACCAGCAAGAAGTGGTTGTTTTCGTAGTTATCAAAATCAAACAGGCGAAGTCGCTTCTTTATCCGCTCGCCCTTTTCGTTATGGAAGCTGACTTCGACGCCATTCTTGTGGAGGGAATAATTTTCCTTATTCATGGCAACAATATTGGTGGACAAGGTCATTTCACAGACGACACGCAATGCTTCTTGGTAGGCGATATCCGGCAAGCCAGGGTTTAGCTCAACCAACTTCTCGCCCAAATAGCGCGTTAACACTACCTCCTGCTCTGAGAGCCGTCCTAAATCCCCTTCCTTGCCAAGCTTTTCATACATGCCCAGAACAGATTTATCCCACCGCAACTGATTCAGCAAGTAGTCTGCGGTGACTTCCTGTACCAGGGTTTCTTCCGTCATGGTCATGATTAAATCCTTCTATTTCTAGTTCTTGACTTGATATCGAACAGGGCGATTGAGCTTCTTCACTACCTCATCATCAACAGCACGTTTCAACCATTCAGTTAACTGAGTCTTATGAAGCTGTGTGCTTTCAATTAATTCATCGACAGAAACTGGCTTCTCAGCCAAACGTTGAAGCTCGGAGCTAAACAGCTGGTAGAAATCGACAGGCCCTGATGGTGCAGATTCTTTTTCGGCAGCCTGATCTGAATTAACCTTAGTCTTTGCCTGGTTTTCGCTAATGACACTCTCGATCTCTGTGGCGACAACTTCTTTTTCAGTCTCAGATTCAATCTCAGAGCCAGAGTCAGTCTCAGCAAACAACTCGGGCTGTGCTGGCATGGAAAAGAGGTCACCCACTTGTTTCTTCACCTGATTCGCAAGGCTACCTTCGTTACTCATTAAATCCGCAATTTTAAAGGCTTGAGTATCAGCCTCCAGCCAGCGGCCACCTTTGGCGACCAAATCGGCATTGGCGGCATCCTTGTCCGTCGTCTGTTTAACCCACAGCGGAACCCAGGACTTTTTCAAATTTTCTTCCGCACCGCTCAGAGTGCCGCCTTTTTTGCCAGAGTGGATCACTAAAGAACTGTCTGCCAGGCAATAGATGTATTTATTGCGGGCCATGGCATTACCAACACTGAACCCCGCCTCTGGATAGAAAGGTGATACCAACACAGCATGACCATCCATCAATCCTTTACGCCACTTACTGCTGGTCGCCGCTTTTAGCAGGCTATCGGCCATTACGCCAATCACTACACCGCCTTTTTTGATAGCACCCAGCATCGCGGTTTCATCAACACCACGAGCACCACCGGAAGCGATGGCAATGCCCTCAGACGCGGCTTTTGCACCCACTTGGTTGGTAAAGGCCAGATCAAACTCACTGGCATTGCGCGAACCGATGACCGCCAAGCCACCAACATTCAGCAAAGATTTGTTACCGCAGCCGAACAACACGGGCGGGGAATCTGTTTTCAGCCTCTGTTTCAAGCGCTTTGGGTATTCTGGATCAGAACGGGTCACCACCCAGAGGCCAGACCGTTGCCATTTTTCCATGGCCAGTGCGAGGCTATGACCACGGTTCAGCAATTCAATGATTCGCTCCGCACTGATACGCGAATCGTGCCAACCTTGCAACAAGTCTTTCGGATCGGCAACCAATAGATCGGCTGGCGTGGCGGACTTCTCCTTTAACCATAAGGCAAAGCGGCCCCACTCCGCATTGGTCAACGGCTTTGCGTTCTCGCTGCTGGATTTTGAAAAGTAGCTGGTCAACAGCAAGGTCGCTTGTGCCGTGGGTGATAATAAAATGGATACATTCATGAGTCATTCACCGAAGAAGAAGCCAGCGCGACGGGATAGACCACACCACTGCCTGCTTGCTGTAAAAGTGCCGCGATTACCGTCAGCGTCCAGCCTGAGTCCACAATGTCATCCACCAAGAGAACCGGTTGGTCCTGATACAGCTGAGCCACTGCAAATGCACCGTCCAAATTGCGGCATTGGTGGAAGCGATTCTGCTGACCTTTTTGCGGTAGGTTATCTTTGACTTTGTTGATGGCATCCACAAACGGCAAATCCAAGCGTGCAGCCAAACGACGGGCAAAATCAGGCACCAATTCAGGATGATTACGCGATGGGACATAGCACACCCATTGAGGTGCAGGATTGGGCTGCCAACGCTGTTGAATCATTTCCGCCATGGCTTCAACCAAATCATCACTGAAACGCCCGGCATGTTTGTTGTCGGCAACCGTCCTCCCCCAACCGGCATCACCCCAGCGGGATAAAACACGGCCTTCCTGTGCTCGAAGTTGCAGGGGTAGATTGCCGCGAAAGCCGTAATCCAGAAACGCATTGGCCGCCACTTGTGCTTTTGGGGCGATCACCATTTCCGCGTGTTTAAGGAAAGTACCTGCGCGATGCGCCAAACCAGGGTCTACATCTATGTTAATAACGGGATGCCCCAAACAGACCGAACACTTTCCGCATGGATCAGGATCAAAATCATCCAGGCTAGCCCGTAGATAAGTCATTTTGCAACCAGTACCCGCCAGATACGACTGAACCTCTTGCCATTCCTGCACACGCTGCCCGGTTAAGTGAGCAATTCGAGCATGATCCATTTGGTAGTGTACTGGCGTTCTAAACCAACGGCTGCCGTCTTTGATTACTGGAGCCTGGTTTTCCACGCTGAGCAGCTTCAGTACTTTTTCTATCTGGCCATGACGCAGGTTGGTTTGTTCTTCAATGCTGCGAAGCGACAAACCATCACTCTGTTCCAGCACCCACAAGATCTCATTCACCTGCGCCTCTAAAGGAAAGGCCGAATCACGAAAAAACTCGTGAATATCCTGATCTTCCACGCCCGACATCAACACACCTACCGCATAATCAATGCCACGCCCGGCACGACCTACCTGCTGGTAATAGGCAACGATAGAGCCCGGCGCTTGATAGTGAATGACAAAGCTTAAATCCGGCTTGTCGTAACCCATGCCCAAGGCCGTGGTGGCCACCAACACCTTTAACTGGTTGTTTAGAAGCAGCTCTTCAAGGTACTGGCGATAGGCGTTACTATTTTCAAAACCATCGGCTTCCACGTTGCCATGGTAAGCCTTGGCGTCTATGCCATTGGCACTTAGCCACTCAGCGACTTGCTCAGCGTCTCGCACAGTTAAGGTGTAAACGATACCCGTGCCCGGCAACGTGGGTATCACCTGTGCTAGCCAGGCTAAACGAGAAGTCTGATCGGGCAATACCATGGTTTGTAATGCCAGGCTTTCACGGATCAGTGGACCGCGATGAATCTGGATATCACCTAACTGGATTTGTATGTCCTCGACTACGCGGGTATTAGCCGTCGCCGTGGTACCCAGCACGGGTGTGTTGGCAGGTAATTGGCGAAGAATATTCACAATACGACGATAATCGGGGCGAAAGTCATGACCCCAGTCAGAAATACAGTGCGCCTCATCAATCACCATCAGGGCGATGCGGTCGGCAATGGGCTGCAACACCGTTGCGATAAAGCTGTCATTTGCCAACCGCTCAGGGGAAATCAGCAAGCAGTCGATATGATTATTAAGAATGCGCTGAGTCACAGAAAGCCACTCATCGGTATTCGTTGAATTCATAGTTTCAGCCACAATACCCAAACGCCGGGCCGATTCAATCTGGTTGCGCATCAACGCCAGCAAGGGCGAGACGATTATTGTTGGCCCCATACCTCTGTCACGAAAGATCTTGGTGCTGATAAAGTAAACCGAGCTTTTGCCCCAACCGGTACGCTGCACGACTAATAGCTTTTTCCGATGATTCACCAAGACATCAATGGCTTCCCATTGGCCATCACGGAACTCGGCTGCGGGATTGGCTAACGCGGTTTGCAGTAGTTGTTGAGCTTCCTGTTTTTCGGTATTGGAATTCATTATCATTCCTTGATTTATACGGTCAGCTCGCCGCTCATAAGCTTGGGCAGTAGCAGGTCGCGGGCTTGAGCGAGCTTCATATTCTGAACACTTAAATTATCTATCTGTCTGAACAAAACCTTAACTTGCTCAGTAAACTCATCGCGCAGACTTGGCGATGGAATTATGACAGGAATATTTCTAAACGTATCAACGACAATCGCATCGAAAACAGAGCCACTAGCTCTCGCCTTAAACTGTTCTATTGATGCTTTAAGTGAACAATATAAAAATTCTTGAGATATTCCGTGCTTAGCAATCAGCGCGTAGCAAGACTGGTTCATGGCCATTGGCCTCTGGGCAAAGGCGAGCTTTCCTACCGTTCCTCTAGCGGTAATAAACACCGTATATTTTGGATAAAGGCGGCTGTTACATTTAGACAAGCCTAGTTCAGTAATGGTCTTTTCAGTGTCGTATGCAAAAAGACCTTTAGCGTCTTTAGGTGTAAAGAAAGGAATCTCACCACCCCAGAACTCAGGAACTTTCGTTTTTGGAGTGCCACCACTTAACACTTCCATAACGTTATCCGCGGTAGTTTTCCCCCACCCCTCCGGTACCCCCTCAGTAATTTTCACTTGCTCATGGCCAGGGAAGCGCAGCTGAACAAACCATTCCTGATACAGCAAGCGAGCGGATTCTTCCAGCAACTGAATACGGCGGCGGTTGTTTTCTATGTAATCGTCGTAGGTCGCGATAAAATCAGCAATTCTCGTCTGATCTATTACGTCGTCTGGCACCAGGAATTTCAAGGCCAATAGCTTTGCCTGGCTAAGATTATCCTGTGCGGCACCTTGCGTGAATTGCCGATAACGCAACTTCAATACAGCATCAAAAAGGTATTTTACAAAACGGGCGTCTGCTTTCTCTGGATCAGGGATAAACCCTATTACGCTATCAGGAAAACAGGCATCAATAGCAAGAATGGATGTATCCGCAATATTTGCTGCAATTGTTATACAAAGAGTATCAACCGGCCATAACTTACTTTGAGCAAGGCCTTCTTCACTATAAGTTTGGGAGTATTCTGTTAAATACAGCCCGGCGTGCTTAACATCTCCTGTTTGCACAAACGGATACTGGCCACCATACAAATGAGCGGCATCCCTTGGCCTGTGCCTGGATCGACCCCTCGATACAAAACCTAGCTGATCTAATGATTTTTCAGACCAACTCATACCCCCAACTCCTCAAAGTTACGGGCAATCTTTTCAGCCAGTTCTGCGGCTTCGGCATTTAAGCCTTGCAGCTCAATATGAATATCGCGCAGTGCTTCTTCAAAGTCGAAGTCTTCATCCACTTCTTCCGGGGCCACGCCCACATAGCGGCCCGGCGTCAAGCTCCAGTCAGCAGCTTCAATATCTTTGGTATCGACCAGTTTGGCCAGGCCTTCGACGTCGCAGAGTTTGCCTTCCGGGAAGCGGCTTAATAACCAATGCGCCTGTTTATAGAAGTAACGCACTTGCTTGAGCTGCTCTACCGCCAGCTTGCGGGCCTCATCGGCGCTTTTCTTTAGATTGCTACGACCACGGCCATTCAACAGCGTGTTGTCCCATAGCTCACTGTCTGTGGCGTCATTGGCTTCAGCCAGTTCCATCACGCGGGTTGCCAGCTTATAGGCCAGATCGACTTCTTTAACTAGATTGCGACTTTGTTCAGCGAGATCTTTCAGGCCGGCATCACCGTCAACAAAGCTCAGCAAGCTCTCTGCATTGCTGTATTCCTGTTCTTGCCACTTTTGATTGAGCTCGTAAGTTAAGGTTTGAAAATATTGCCAGGCACTTTCCACACCCTTTGCACAAGCAACAAACTCTTCATATGCATCGACATTGATAGTTTTTTCTTTTAAATACGCTATAAAGGGCTTAAAACCATTAAAGAGAGCTGCCAACCGATGGATAAAGTCTGGCACTGGATTCCCACCTTCGCGGGAATGACACTCGTTTGCCTCACTCAGTGATTGGCCAACATATTCTTGAACCAATCCGACAAATCGTTCACCTTCGCCTCGATAGAGCCAAACCACCGCCGTCAGATTCAGCTGCTGCTCCGGGCTGAAGTCGTAAATCTTGCGGGTGACTTTGCGGTAGACGTTGCGGGCATCCAGCATTAAAACCTTTTCTTTCAGATGCTTAGGTTTGTTTTTATTCAGAAACCACAACTGGCAAGGCACTGTGCGGGTATAGAAAAAGTTACCTCGAATATCGACCATGATGTCCACATGGCCGGTTTTGACTAGCTGCTCGCGGACCTTGGCCTCGTCCCGCCCGGCACTGGAGGCCTGGGATGACATGACAAAGCCCGCCCGGCCTGTATCGTTGAGGTAGCTATAAAAGTACTGAATCCACAAGTAGTTGGCGTTACTGACTTTCTTGTTTTTATTCACACCCGGCAAACTAAAAGGCAGGCGGCGCTTATCCCCTTTGATTTTATCGGCGTCGACTTCATCCACGTTAAAGGGCGGGTTCGCCATTACATAATCGACGGTGCCAAACAGGCCTTCGTGGGGATCGTTGTAGTAGGTAATGGCAGCTTCACCACCTTCCACATTGCCTTCAAGGCCATGTACTGCCAGATTCATTTTGGCCAGGCGGGTGGTGACTCGGTTTTTCTCGTGACCGTAAAAAGTGAGTTCATGCGGGTCTTGCGCATGGCGCTCCATAAAGTGAGCGCTTTGTACGAACATACCTCCAGAACCACAAGCCGGGTCAAAAATTTTGCCGTGGTCTGGTTCCAGCACATTCACAATCAACTGCACTAATGAGACTGGGGTAAAGAACTCTCCACCATCGTGCGCACCCTGATCAGCAAACTGGGTCAGAAAGTATTCATAAATACGACCAAAGATATCGCCGGTGGCTTTTTTTAATTCCTCAGGGTTGAGCGTACGCAGCAGCATGCCCAACACGTCGTTTGGGATGTTATTGTATTCCTGCTTCGGCAGCTGGTTGCGAAGATTAGTGTAATCGGCCTCGATGGACTCCATCGCATGAATGATGGCTTCGGCGCGATTATCGGATTCAGTCAGGGCTATGAGGTAATCAAACTGCGCTTCGGGTTTAAGATAGATTGCGCTCTTTTTAGAGAAGTCTTCTTTGGTGAGCTCGCGGGTTTTACCGCCACGGCTGGGTAGGGTGGCGACAATCTCGTCTTTCACCGAGAGATAGCGGCTGTAGGCGTGGCGCAGAAAGATCAGCCCCATCACCGGCAAAAAGTATTCGTTGCTGGCCAACTCGGAGTTGGCGCGTAGGGTATCAGCCGATTTCCACAGGCGTTTTTCAATTGCTTCAATATTTTCCAGTTGTGCCATTGGGCCTGATTCCTAGTTATCTTCTGATTTACTGTTTGGTGATTTAATGGCTTCGCTGACATTGGCGCGATTGTGCTGAGAGGCGATGTATTGCTCCAGCTCGCTTTGTTTGAAGCGCCAGGAGTTACCCACCTTAAAGCCCGGTAGTTCGCCATTTGCGGCCAGACGGTATATGGTCCGCTCGTTTACCTTGAGGTAATCGGCCACGTCTTTGATGGTCAATATGGGGTCACTCATGACGAGATATCTCACCAATGTCGAAAAAGTACAAGACTGTCAATATATAGAATCTGGGAGGGAGATCAAGTTAGAAAGGTATTCAGACTTATTGATCGCCAAACAGGCGCTGGTAATCGGCTTTAAAGTTGGCAGGCATGTCTGTAAAGTATTTCCAGTATTCGACCAAGCCATTGATGGTTTTCATGTCCGTATGGCCACAGTCCAGCATGATTTTGAGCAGCTCTAAGGTCGGTATGACTTGTGCGTCGAAGGCTTTCGCCAACTCGGTCATATCTTGATCATCCGTCACCACCGGAACACCCAACTCCAGCGCATAGGCGATATACCAGGCATCCACGCGGGACGGCCCTTGCAAATCGGTTTGCACATAGCCCCAGACGTATTCAAAGGTTTGCTGGATGGACTTCTTCTGTTTTTTGCCGATCTTGGGGAAGTGCTTGCGATTATCTGCGTACTCTTCTTCATCTACCCAAGGGAACTTACTTTGCAATTTCCTACCCGTAAGCTCTTCGTTGAGCTCGGGAAGGATGTACAGGCAATACTCCTTGCCACCAAAGGGCGTAAACAATAAGGGACGTATAGTTTTAGCCAGCCTTAGGTAGGCATTGGTATCAACGAGAATTTTCGATTGCGGCATCAGGTCAACTCTGCGTGGATACTCCGTGCATCAAGTAGCGGCATATCCAACACAGTTTGAACAAAGCCCGGCCCCTTATCATGTTCTTTCAGATACTTTCGGAGCAGGTCAAAAAATGGGGTTTCGAAAGCGCCCTCTGCCTTTTCGATATAATCGCGAGCGCTTGGCTGCCCCTGCTCATCAAGTTCAGCATTACCAAACAGGGCTTGGCTGAGGTTGTGATACTGCTTGTTAAAATTTGTTACTGCCCCAGGAAATGCACGCTGGCTAAGCTGTATTTCTGCCTGCCCAACGAATTGAGCATACTTATTTACCTGCCCAATCACTGTCCAAGGGGAGATAGTTAACTGATTGGCTAAGTCGATAACATGAGCAATTTTTGCAGCGGGTGAGGGTTGAGATTTGATGGATGTGTACGCCTGCACTGCCAAATCATGAGGGTAGAGCAGACTTGCCGCAAAGGCATCAGCAAAATCCTCAGCTTCGTCACCTTCCAGACTTGGTGACAAGCAATGCCCCAGCTCATGAGCCATCCAAAACTTGAAGTCATGAACGTTGGTGTCCAAATTCAAATACACCCAAGTACTTTGAGAATCTGGAAGATATATGTGTATAGCATTTTCGTGGCGCTGTTTAGCCCCCCACATTACGGGAACAACAACGGCCTGCAGCTCACCAAAACGGCGAATCAAATGCGCAAAATTAACACACTCTACCGACCCAATATTAATATCTTCTCTGACCTTAGCCGTTATCCTGCGCAGGTAGTCATAATCACAACTGGGTGACTTGAGTACCGGTGGCATTTCAAAGGTATCAAATGGAAGATAGGGAACTAGATGGCGCAAAAAGCGGCCAATCTCTTGCGCCTTTTCAATATGGTGATCCTTTGTCTTGGTGCCTCGCATTTTGCGGAATGCTACTTTTGGGGCATAAGGGTCTTCTCTGATAACCAAGTCATCGAAGGGAAGATTCAGGAATTTGCCTAACTGAAGTAACTTATTAGGACGAGGAAACGACTTTCCTTTAAGCCACTGAGAAACTGCCTCCTTGGATACACCCAAAGCATCAGCGACAGCAGTCTGTGTCAGACCTGCCTTATCAATCGCTTTTTGCGCCTTTTCTGTATTTAGTCTTTTTTCCATGCGCGAAGTATATCTCCATGTCAAGTTTAGTCAAGTTATGATTTTGAAGGCCTAAAAGTTTTCTCATTGATTATGAATCAAGCTAATCCAACATCAGTTTAATCGCGAGCTATGCATCTGAAACTTATTAAACAAACCGATACCCCCAAAGTGATCAATAATCAACCAGCTCAGATGCCACTGGGTAGCTAAAGTTTCGGAAAATCCTAGTTCTCAATTATTAATGCGGCATAACTCCAGAAAAAATTGACAGATCACATGCCTTCAAAGAAAGCCAGCCTCACACTCTCTGAGCCAACAACAAAATACCCCAATTCACTAACCCCCTGCACACGAAGCTCAAAAGTGTTAAATCGCAGAGAAATGCACATTGACCCAGAAAATATAGAAAGGCGCCTAACTCTATTTAAGAAACAGGACATATTTAGTTTGTTGTTTTACGAATTCATGTCCTGCAAATTTCCGACAAATAAACTGGGACAGGGCAAGGCTAAAACTAAATTTACTTTACTTCTTATTTTACCTTTAGGCTTAAGTTAAATTAGCGACCTTTCAAAAATACAACCAAACAAAAAATCAGCTAACAATAAGCCAAGCAAGCATAGAGGGAACAACAAGAGCGGAAGCCAATAAGGTGGCACGTAAACAACTCTGCTGGCCGCTTACAAACCTCTTTAACTTACTGATATTCAATAATATTTTTAATAAAAAAAGTTTTTTTGGCCGAATGATTGGCCACTTTATCAGACATAAAAGCGGTTTGATTCAATTAGCCTTCTGACGTATTAAAGCGAGTACTACAGATGCTGAACCACCTGGTACAGACTGCCCCGCACCAAGCGATCGTACCGGGACAATGATTTATCTACGCCCCACTGTCGCCCAAGTGTTGTTCATCTGTTGCATTGCATTCAGGCTTGGATCTACCGGATTGTAAAGGCCTGCTCAGGCCTCTTGTCGTGAAAAACTGCCTGATAAGCTTTAGCGACCAACTGACAGACCTCATCCTGAACAGATTCGACGGAGCTAAATGATCATGGGACATGACTACCTTCAGATCTGGTATTTCTGGATACAGACAACCTGGCTACTCTTTTGGTGAAGAACGGTTCCACGCTAACCAATGGGCTCAACGAGCCCGGCTTGATGGCAGGCTTTTGCCTCCTTTATTGAAGAAGCGGAACCATCGGGCCGAGACTTGAGAAACCTATTTGGGAGAGGCGGCAGATAGCTGGCGAATTGCCAGCCGGTTGAATGTAGCCCTTATAAGGCGTTTAGCAACAACAGGGTGAGTTCAGCTTGCAATTGCTCCATAGTAGTGAGCCCTTGGTGTATTGCCCTGCTGGAAAGCTGTTGCAGCAATTGGTAGCTGCCAGCACTCCCTTCCCGTTGGCAGAAAGCGGAAAAGTCTTCAACACGAAGGTCATGATTAAGTATAACCGCCACCGCCTGCACCAAAGACTGATGGTCTTGCCAATGAATAAATGCCGCCAATCGGTCCTTCACCACATCCTCTACGACCATAATAGGGATGTAGCCATCCCCCAGCTGTACGATGGTGCTCTGCTGAATCATCTCGTCGCCCACAGATAGCGGTCCCGGCGGAAACTCTACCGTAATCTCAGTGGTGTCATTGACATACACCCGACCTTGCTTCCGAAACCCCAACTCAGCCATAGCCGCATGTAAAACTTTCGGCTTTTGGTAATTGGTATTCACCATGTCGATGTCTTTGGTGAGATAAAGGTTGCGGGTCAACACCACCTCAATACCTTGCTGTTGCAGGTGAGCTGCCACTCTAGCGGCCAATTGCTCTATGGGGGTATTACTGAAATCCATCACTGCCTCGAGGCTAGTCAACTTGTTCCGAGCGGGCACTAATCAAAGGCTTACCCGCCTGACGCGGCCGGGACCTCAATACCAGCAAGGCACTTTGCAACTCAGGCGGGTATGCCGCCACCGCTGCCTTAAGTAAAGCCTTCAGAGGTTCCATAAACGGGTAGCGGGGATTCAACTCGTAATTCCTCACTTTCCCGATCAGGTGACTGACCACCACCCCGTCAGCTTCCAGCCTAGCCAGCTGTTTCTGGATGGGGTTGGCGGGCACGTCATAGAATTCGGCGATAAGCTTGCCGTAGCCGCTGCCCCTCAGCAGCAGGTAGACGAGTATTTTTTCCTGGGTTTCTGCGCGCAACACGCCTTTCAAGACAAACATCTCACCACCTTAGATGCTGCTCTGCAGCCATTTCCAATCAGGCACTCAATTAGGCCATATACCAAAACCAGAACCATTAGAGTCATAATATGGTTTATATATACCAATAATTGGTAAATATTAGATTGGCAGGTAAATGCCGTCAAGCGCCTGGAACGGTTTCACTGGATGATGAAATTTCGGACGGTGTATCCAACAATGCCAAAAATGCCTGTTTCGGCCAAATGAACTCTTTGCGACCTTTAAGGGAACAAGGCCGGTCAGCCAACCATGCCGCCAGACGATGACCGGTGATCTCGGCGACATTCACCCCCTCGTAATACAACGAGTGCTCCAGATTCTGGGCCACCTGGTTCATGCTGCCCTGCACTGAGCGGTCGCACTGGCTATCGATATATAACCGCCCTGCCGCCGCCCAGGCATTGTCCATCTGCTGCTCGGTCGCCCCGCATTTCAATAACGTGTTCATAAGCGCATCGCCAAACCAATAGTCGAGATTGGCAAAATCCGGCTTGGTCAGGGCAGGTATAAACAGCGGAAAGCGGGTTTCATCATGCACCAACAGCACACAATTGCGGCGCTGGATGGTCAGCAGATTGGCATGCCAGCCGCTCAGCGGGCTGGAGATACTGGTATCCCTGCCTGCCAGAAACTGGCTTTTTGCTGACAAAGGCAGCTGCCCATGTTCATCAATGGGCAGCTTAGCCAACAGTTTTTTGGTGGCGTGGATTTGAATCATGGATGGGATACCGATCCGAGAGCCCGTCAGCCGACCTGAGAGAATACTGCGGCAGGAACTATGAATCTTTAGCTAACATAGCTTCCAAAGCTTTCTCTAATGCTGGAACATCTTGCTCAATTACGCTCCAAATAACGTCCAGATCAACACCCAAGTAATCATGGACCAGAATATTTCTAAAGCCGGAAATTGCTCTCCATGGTATGAAGTCATATTGAGACTTCAGATCATCAGATAAACGCTGACTGGATTCAGCCATTATCTGAAGATTACGAACTACGGCATCCTGAATAAGACGAGTGCTAAAGAAAGACTCTTTGCAGTCAATGTACTCATGGATATTTTGAATACATTCCAGCATGTGCTCAATATAGACACGATTGTCTTTGGCCAAGGTTTATTATCCTTATGAATATAGTGGCTGGGCCTCAGATAACACTTGGGCTTGAATCCTGGGATGCAAAGCCTTTTCAGTCACTACATCCACAGGTCGTCCCAGTAAATCCGTAACATCCATCAAAAAGCCTCCCAAAGCCAAACCGCTTCGCCCCTCTTCCAGCTCTACTAGAAAATCCACATCACTTGACGAGGTCGCATCACCACGCACCATGGAACCAAAAACTCGGACATTGATGATGCCGTTTTTCTTCGCCAGGGCGAGTATGGATGCTTTATTCTGCACAATAAGAGGGTTCATCTGACCTTCTCCAAGCCGTACTGTTGAAACCAACTATACCACTCTCCCCACCCTTAAGGACAAGCACCAAGCACTGAGCTAAAGGCGACTTATAATATCCACATGAGGGTGGCTGATAACTGGCGCACAGCCAGGTGGTTGAATGTGGCGCTTGAGCCGATTGGAAGATGGGACAATTGCCCTTTCCTGAAGATGAGCGACTGCCGAAATGCGTTCCGGTAAGCACCATATAACCTCCACATGAAGGATTGGGCTCGATTTTGAGGGGGATATCACGCCCAGCGCCATTGGATATCGCAGAAACGAAAAAAGCCCGCACATTGCTGTGCGGGCTTTTTAAATTGGTGGAGCCTAGCGGGATCGAACCGCTGACCTCAACACTGCCAGTGTTGCGCTCTCCCAGCTGAGCTAAGGCCCCAAAGTGTTTCGCTTTCGTTGAGCTTTTCGTCGAAAGCGGGGCGCATTCTATCACCCATTCCCCGACTGTCAACTGTTTATTTTTCAGTAGCTTAGATAATTTCTCAGGTCCGGGCCAGAATGTGTCAAATACGGCCGAATCGTCGAATTATTGGTCTTGAACGACAGCTCCAATTGTCGTTGACCCTGCCCTCTCAGCTGAGAAGGCAGGGGCACTGGCCAGCTCAGCGCAGGGCTTCGTAGGCTTTTTCCAGTTTTTTCTGCTGTTTCTTACCCAGCTCACCAAAGCGGACATTCAGGGCATGGCGCAGGCGCGCGCGGCTCATGTCCGGCCCCAGCAGCACCATGGAGTCCATTACCGAAAACGAGGCCGTGGAGCCAGCAATGGCAATAAACAGGGGCGCCAGGAAGTCTTTCAGCTTAATGCCCAGTTGCCCGGCCAGTACTTTGAGGGTGCCGAAGATCTCGTCACGGTCCCAATGGCGCAGGGCTTCCAAGCGCCACAGGGCGAATTGCAGTACCTGCTTGAGCTCATCGTCGTCCAGATTGACCTCGTTGAAGCTGGCGGCGTTGATGGGCAGCTGGCCGGCGGCCAGGAAGCCGGTCAGGGGCACGAAGTCGCTGAGGGTGTTCATGCGCGTCTGGGCGTGGGGCAGCACGGTCAGCAGGTTATCGCGATTGAGCAGCCAGTCATGCAGTCGGTCAGCCAGCTGTTCGGTGGACAGATCCTCACGGATCCACAGGCCGTTAAGCCAGGACAGTTTTTCCACATCGAAAATCGGCCCCCCCAGGGACACCCGCTGGACGTCAAAGCTGTCCATCATCTGCTGCAGGGAGAACTTCTCGCTCTCATCCGGCATCGACCAGCCCATGCGGCCCAGGTAGTTGAGCAGTGCCTCGGGCAGGAAGCCCATTTTCTTGTAGTAGAGAATGGAGGTCGGGTTCTTGCGCTTGCTGAGCTTGGATTTGTCCGGGTTGCGCAGCAGTGGCAGGTGGCACAGGGCCGGCATTTCCCAGCCGAAGTACTGGTACAGCAGTTTGTGCTTGGGCGCGGAGTTGATCCACTCTTCACCGCGCAGGACGTGGGTAATCCCCATCAGGTGATCGTCCACCACGTTGGCCAGGTGGTAGGTGGGCATACCGTCGGATTTCAGCAGTACCTGGGCGTCCACCTGTCCCCAGTCCAGCTCGATGGTGCCGCGCAGCATGTCGTCCACCGGACACGGGCCCTCGCCTTCCGGCACGATCATGCGCACGACGCTGGGCATGCCCGCGGCTTCGCGGCGGGCCACTTCCTCGTCCGATAGCTTCAGCTCGCTCGGCTTGAGGGCGGCAAAGCCCCCCGCTTCACGGCGGGCGACACGCAGTTCATCCAGCTCTTCGGGAGTGCGGTAGCAGCGGAAGGCGTGGCCTTTTTCAATCAGCTCTTCGGCGTAGCGGGCGTAGATGTCGCCGCGCTCACTCTGACGATAGGGGCCAAAATCGCCGCCTTTGTCGGGACCTTCGTCCCAGTCCAGCCCCAACCAGCGCAGACTGTCGAGAATGGCCTGTTCGGACTCCGGCGTGGAGCGCGCCTGGTCGGTATCTTCGATGCGCAGGATAAACTGACCGCCGTGCTGGCGGGCAAAACACAGGTTAAACAGGGCAATGTAGGCCGTGCCTACGTGGGGATCGCCAGTAGGCGACGGCGCAATACGGGTGCGAACGGTCATCGACTTGGTATTCTCTAGCGGTTAACGGAAAATCAAAGCCGGTGATTATACGCACATCGAGAAAGGACAGATACCCGCTTCAGGCGCCGTAATAGCTAGTCGGGCCCGCAGCGGAGGCCGCATCGATCGGATCCCGGTAGTCCTGCCAGCGCTCGTCGCGGTAGTGAGGGTTAAGCCAGCACTTTGGCATGCTTTCCCCGGACAGGAAGGCCAGATCACTCTTGTTAAAGGATTCGGGCTCCTGCATTTCCTCGCCGGCCAGGCGACAGGCCATGACATGGTGTTCAAACGGATTCCAGAGCTTTTCCGGGGCTTGTAGCTCCACCAGGGCCCCGGTGTCTTTCAGCATCATCAACATGATATGAGCCTCATTTGACATCTCCCATCAGTATAGCCTCCAGCTGCGCGGTAGCCCTGGCAAATGCGTTGCTGAAAATTCAGACGACAAAACTGGGTTCCAGCGTTCCGAGTGCCAACTCGTACTTGTTTGTTGGTGACCGACTGGCAATAACACGGATGCTTTGCTAAACATGAAGGATAAACATCCAAGCACAGCGATTTCCGGAACAAGCCACCTGGCACGGAGTCATCGGAATGGCATTTCCCCAAGTAACTTTAGCACCTATTGTTTGGGAACTTTTATCCCTGGGTATCCGAGTCTCCACCTAACGCAGCATCCTAGCCAGGATGTAACAAACAAGGGATTGGGTCAAAAGTTGATAGCTCACCTTCTGAAATTTATCGGTGTCGGGGCCATCGCGACACTCTGTCAATATATTGCCCTTATTTTATTCGTTGAGCTGGCGGTAATGGATGCCGTGCTGGCTTCAGTGCTGGGCTTTCTTCTGGGTGCTTTGGTCAATTACATCCTTAATTACCACTTCACATTCAATTGCACTGAAAACCACAGCAGCACCCTGACAAAATTCATCATCGTGCTGACTGCTGCTTTACTGATCAACAGCAGTTTAATGTACTACCTACATCACCACCTAGAACTGCCTTATCTGCTGTCACAAGTCATCGCCACCGTGATCGTTTTAGGCTGGAACTTCACTGCTCACAAAAGCTGGACTTATAAACCTTCAAGCGTGAAAAGCAGCCAACAGACCTAAAAAAACATCAAACCCTAGAGAGAGATAATTGTGAACGACAACGTCAATCACCTCCCCCAAGTTTCCGATCCTTTTATGTCTCCGAAATCCATTTCCGTCGTAGCGCCTGCCTATAACGAATCTGAAGGCATCATTCAGTTTCACCAACGGCTCAGCACGGTACTGCATAAGCTTGGCATGAAGTACGAAATCGTGTTCATCAATGACGGAAGTAAAGATGACACCCTGGACAAACTCAAAGGCATTAAGGAACGGGACTCTCACACCAGCATCATCAACCTGAGCCGAAACTTTGGTAAAGAAGCGGCAATGACTGCCGGACTTGACCTGGCCTCAGGTGACGCCGTCGTAATTATTGATACTGACCTTCAGGATCCACCAGAGTTGATTATCGACATGATCGACAAGATGAAAGAAGGTTACGATGTGGTCTATGCCAAACGACATCGCCGGGAGGGAGAGACTTTTATTAAGAAGTTAACGGCCCACTTCTTTTATAGAGTCATCCAAACGCTTTCCAGCACTAGAATTCCAGCAGACACCGGCGACTTCAGGGTCATGAGCCGGCGGGCCGTCAATCAGCTCAACAGGCTTCGAGAACACCATCGGTTTATGAAGGGCCTTTTTGCCTGGGTTGGTTTTCCGCAAACCGAAATCCTATACAACAGGGACCAACGGTTTGCGGGAAATACCAAGTGGAATTATTGGAAATTGTGGAATTTTGCCCTGGAAGGCATCACTTCATTCAGCACAAAACCCCTCAAAGTCGCCTCATACGTTGGCCTTGGCACGGCCACCCTGGCGTTTCTCTACGCGCTGTACATTGCGCTGCAGAAAATAATTTTTGGCAACCCGGTAGCAGGCTATCCCTCCTTGATGGTCGCCATACTGTTTCTGGGAGGTGTGCAATTAATAGCACTTGGGGTCATAGGCGAATATCTGGCCAGGACGTTCAGCGAAACCAAAAATCGACCGCTGTATATAGTCGGCGATTACTTTCCCTCAACACTTTCTAATGAGTCCATTCACACTGGCACGAGCCATCACGAAGCCCGGGAGATTGAATTGAAGTAGCCAACCTGGCACCAAAACACAAAAGAAGGAAATATGGATATTTCAAATACGCTCTCTCCAAGGACCGAAAATATATTATCAATTTTATTTCTTATTAGTGTTTCGCTGTTAACCAACGCAATGTCATTATGGCAAGACATGTTTTGGATCAACCGAGACATGTCCGAGCATTATCAATGGGCCCTTCAATTCCAACAAGCATTGTTCGAAGGAAATTTTATTCCGCGATGGGCCTCAAGATCTCATTTTGGCGCAGGCGACCCTTCTTTCCTCTACTATCAACCAGGATTCTATTACTCGATCACTCCATTTATAGTTTTTGGATTTTCCGCCTGGGAAGCCATGAAAATAAGCCTGTTTTTATCGAACTTGACTTTGGGAATAATCGTTTGGTCAACACTTAGAAAACGACTGACAAATACAACCTCTATAATTGTAGCTGGCATGATTCAATGCCATCCGATCTATATATTCATCTTATATTTCTTAACAGCTTTTCCTTGGGCATTTTCCTTACCATTAACCTATTTATTTCTATTTTTTAGCTGCAGCCAGACGGATGATAAAATCAACATTCGGTTAAGCCTTTTTATTGCTTTACTAGCCTTGAGCCATATTCTGTCGGCATTCATGTGCCTGTTAACTGTCGGAACCGCCAAATTGATTCTGGCCATCCTTCAAAAAAAGACAAAACCACTAATATACTGGTGCATTTCGGTAGCTTTGGGCCTTGGCTTAGCGGGGTATTATTTGGCTCCAGCGTTACTTACTCAAAATTTTATTCATCCAGATGCCTGGTACAAACCGGACATATTAGACTGGAAAAATGCCTTTGTTTTCCCAATCATAACTGCTATGAACTATGGAATTCGATGGCTTAGTGTCCAGTGGTTACACCCCCTTATAACACTAGCGCCTTTAGTATCGATTCTATTCTTGGTCCGATGCAAAAAGCTGACTCTTGAAAAAGATCCATGGAGTTATTTAATGGCAACATTAACCATTATGGCGTCATTACTATTTGCCAGTGAGATTTCATTTCTTTTTTGGAACAATGCCCCTTTGCTTTCAAATGTACAATTCCCATTTAGATTTTTGACAGTTACCTATTTATGCATTGCTGTATTATTCTATAGCTGGCTTGGCAATCATGACAGATCCCTAAGGATCCCAGCCCCTACAACCCACCTGATAATTTCAATGCCATTACTGCTGAGCCTTTTGTTATTTAGCCAAATATGGGGCAGCGGTGGCATAGCCATCGAATACCTACAGAAAAAATCAAAGGACGAGATAGGTCAAAGGGAATACTACCCAAGCACTTCAATGCCCGGCTATAAGAATTACTTTGAAAAAGGCGGTTTAGAAAAGGAATGTCAAAATAGAGGAATTTCCTGTAAGGAAGTTAACCATGAATCCCATTTTTATTCATGGACAATTATTTCACCCTTTGAATCTCGCTTAATCCTTCCAGTTTTTAATTTCCCATCATGGCTCGTAACCATCGATGGCATCAAAGCTCAAAGAATGAATGCTGCCGACAGCGGCTTGATAGAAATCTCAATTCCGAAGGGAAATCACCACATTGAAATCTTATGGAAGCCTTTGCCCATCGAAACTCTAGGGAAGATAATTTCAGTCCTCTCCATCTGCATTTGCTTTCTTGTTATTTTATACCGACTCAATTACCCAATCAGTCAAGAATAATTCTTAATATCATATCCATTTTGCAAACCGCCAAACCAACGGTGCCGTTGATATTTTATCCTTTAATGCCAATTTAACGGGCTTTTTCACCGTAAATAAATCAAAGTTCAAATCACAACAAAAGTTGATATGGCGTCTGGGGATATCCGTTGGACTGCGTTCTGACACTGCATGAATCGACTTTGGTGAGTTTAAAAACAGGACCAGAGTATTAGGCTGATAGGCAGCCTTATTAACCTGTTCTATTTTTCGTTCATCAATTTCCATAGGCAGCTTATCCACCAGGATACTGTTTCCGTCAGGAAATAGATTTGCACCTTGTTTGGCCTTGCCAACCACCAGATCCCCTCCCACTGAGTTATCTTCGGGTTGACGAAAATACAGTAAGGCCGCAAACAACTCGGAAGGACGATCGACATGATAGCCTCGCACCGCTCTTTTTTGCCGCGTAAAGTTGGCGTAGAACTGGCATTCCATGGAAACATCGGCGTCTTTGGCCAATCGATCATAGCGACCACCAGGCCTCATGGACACCACAGCGTCCTCAAGGGTTTTCCCAAGCTTCATTTCAATCTGGGGATTCAAGTGCTTGATCTTTTCCCCCAATAAAGTGATCAGCTCCAGATAAAAGTCACGCGACGTGTGATATTCAAAGAACTGTTTCCAGAGATTCGGAATTTGCGGATGATCAATCACCTTACACGCTGGCAAATCGTACCAGGTATCCTTAATTTCCCGTCCTTCCAGAATGATTTCAACCCCTGGTAGAGTAGTTTGCAGCTGCTGGAATACTGAATCCTCCAGGGCATTTTCAATCACTATGTGCGGATAAGGCTCCAGCCTTATGTCTGTAGACTTTGCATTAGACAATATGCTCAAACAACTCTTATTCATGTCATCTCCATCCAGGAATAACTGTTCTTCAATATGAGCCATCACTGTCTATTGGAACGAAATCAGTGATTTTTGCAGATTGAATTTTGCAGGTATTGCAATAGGCCTTTAAACAGGCCGTCGACGCTTCTGCCACGCAATCTGTAGTGTCATGGCCGCAGCCACCACCAAATACGGCATGGCCGCATGATGATAACGAATCTGCCCGGTAAACACCGCAGCCACCAAACTGGCAAAAACCGGAACACAAAATAACAGTCCAAGCCGTTTTTCTTCGCCATCAGCACGCAAAAAACTTCTTGCGGCAAGCAGTGCTGGTAACAGAGACAGTAATAATATACCAATATAATAGAATTGATTTATAACTTGAAACGCCCGGATGATGCCTTGCTGATACTGCCGCTGAAAATTCCAGAATCCATCCGTATCCTTATACCAAAGCTTGTAGATTTTCACTGGCATCCACATCATCCACTTACCGGTATTGTCTGAAATCCACTGTTTTGCCGCCTGCTTTTGCCGAAGATTCAGCTCAACTTGCCGTTCGACTCTCTCCTCCCAGTCAATGCCCAGTTGCTGGAACACGGGTGTATGTTGGTAATTAAAGTGACTGCCCGTTAATTGATCGTTCGCTCCCATGAACAGTGCCACACCGCCATTGGTCGATACCAGGACAAACTCCCCAAAGACGCTCTGATTGCGATAAGACCAGGGTAAAACGACCAACAACAGGCTTAGGTAAATGATTAATCCGGCCCGCAAAACCTTTAAGTAGGTAAAACCTTGAAAGACCATCCCCAGAGCTATGACACCTCCAAGGGGAAATGCCAGTGTCTGAGGTTTGATCAAGGTCGCCACACCAAAAAACAGGCCGCTTACCACAAGTAATGTCAGGTTATCCCGGCCTTTAATCAGCAGGTTAAAGGCCACCATAAACACCGCGAGATAGACGGTCTCAGAATTTGCTACGCCATGATAAGCGATGTGACTGGGATACAAGGCATAGAGTAACAACGCAAGTCGCGCCACCCCTTCACTGGCGCCCACTGCTCGGGCAATCAACAGCAACTGCCACATAATGGTAGCTGCCGCCACGGTATTCAGCGCCAGTACAGCAGTGGGTACAGAACCAAACAGTAACACCCCGCCAGCCAGTATTGCCGGCCATCCGATGGGCCAATATGCTGTGGGGTGACCGTCTTCCTGATACCCCACGCCGGCGACCAACTCTTGCGCCCTGGCCACGTACCAGGCGGCATCCGAATAGGGTTCTACAGGCAACCAAATTGCCACCCCCAAGCGAATACCAAGCCCAACTAGTATGCAAACGGGGATAAATAGCGGGTGGTGCAGTAGCAGTTGATACAAAAATGGCTGTCTGACGCTCGATTCGAGACCAGGCGGGTTGAAAGAGCTGATTCTCAAGGCGATCTCCTTATCTCGATCCACTTCCCCTGAATCAATAGAATAGAAGGTAAACCAGGCTTCAGCAGCGTAATTTGAAAAAACACCTTGATACGGCTAATTGATGGGATTAATTGATAGGATTCATTGATAAGACTCCCTGATACAACTACTAGAAATCACGAATAAACCCGATAAAAGCCAGCGCTGGCAGAGGAATTTTCAAACATCGTGATTTAATATTTTACTAGCGTAAAAGAAATACAGCCTGGCTGGCCTGCAAAATCCTGGGACGTCAGCACTACAGTTTTTTGAATATTGAGAATTGCTTTTAATTTCTTTTGGATATATTTAATTGAAAGACCGAGGCTCCCTTTGCATTTTCATGCCCTGGGAAAACCACAGGCTATCCTGGCCTGAAAAAAATCTTTCGCCCGCCATTAGCCCGATCAGGTTTGATCTTCTATGATTGTGGCTGAAGTTATTCACTGCTTTATCTGCCACAGGAAGTGATCAATGCCAGTTATGCTCCATCATCTGCTAGAACTACAGCAGCGGAGAGCCCCAGATAGCCCTGCTGTATATCACGGGAGTCAGCAATGGTCTTACCAGGATCTCTTCCACAAGGTTCAGAAAGTTGCCCAGGGATTCCTGGATAGCGGCCTTGAGCCTGGCAATCGGGTTGCCATTTATCTTCCCAAACAAATTGAGACTGTGATCAGTTTTTTTGCCGCTTCCATGGCAGGACTGGTATTTGTCCCGATCAATCCTTTATTAAAGCCCGCTCAGGTCAGGCATATCGTACAAGACTGTAACGCTCGCCTGCTCCTGACCAGTCCTGAACGCTGGCAATTACTGCAACAATCCCTGTCCGACTGCGGCGATATGAAGGCCGTAGTATTAGTGGGTGACCCGGATATATCCACACACAACACCCCACCAATCATCACCTGGGACAGCCTTCTTAGTGCTGCCTCGGCCCAAACCAGAGGTGGGCTTGACTCCAATTTGGCAGCAATCCTCTATACCTCCGGAAGCACCGGTCAGCCCAAGGGCGTCGTACTGAGTCATCGCAATATGCTGGCGGGCGCCGACAGTGTTGCCTCCTATCTGTCCAACAGCGCCGAGGACCGCTTGCTCGCCGTATTGCCTTTCAGCTTTGACTACGGCCTCAGCCAGTTGACCACGGCCTTCTCAGTGGGTGCCTCTGTGGTGTTGATGGACTACCTGTTTCCGCAGGATGTCATCCGGGCTCTCGAACGCTATAAGATTACCGGACTCGCTGCCGTCCCCCCGTTGTGGAACCAGCTAGTGCAGCTGCAATGGCCCGAGTCGGTCAGTGGCTCATTGCGCTACATCACCAATAGTGGTGGGGCAATGCCCCAGTCCACGACCTTGAAACTGCAAGCACTGTTACCTCAGACGGACATTTTCCTGATGTACGGTTTAACGGAGGCGTTTCGATCAACCTATTTGCCTCCAGATCAAGTCAGTATTCGACCCACCTCCATGGGTAAGGCCATCCCCAATGTTGATATCCTTGTGGTCCGGGAAGACGGTAGCGAATGCGCCCCCAATGAAACGGGTGAGCTGGTGCATCGCGGTCCGCTTGTGTCCTTAGGCTACTGGAATGCTCCCGACAAAACCGCCGAGCGATTTAAGCCTGTACCAAACCAGCCACAGGAGCTCCCCTTTGCGGAGGTCGCTGTGTGGTCCGGCGATCAGGTGTACCGCGACGAAGAAGGCTATCTCTACTTTGTGGGTCGCAAGGACGAAATGATTAAAACCTCAGGCTATCGTGTCAGCCCCACTGAAGTCGAAGAATGCCTGCATCAATCCGGTTTGATCAAAGAAGTCGCCGCCATCGGCGTACCTCACCCCCAGCTTGGGCAAGCGATTGTGCTGGTCGCCAGTGGACCTTCGGACAAAAACGCCATTTCACAGCATTGCCGGCAACAGCTACCGAACTTTATGCAACCGCAGGAGATCGTTTTGATGGAGGCCCTGCCCCGCAACCCGAACGGTAAACTGGACCGAAAAAGTCTGTCGCAATCTTTCCAGGAGCTGTTTGCTGCCAGGGAATCCAGTCCTGCTGACCAGGATTCCCAGACCTCTCCAGCCGAAACATCCAGCGCAGGAGATAACGTGTGAGTAACCCTGTGCACCCTCCCATGTCGCAATTCCCGGTGGCAGACAATACCCTGCAGGTGGGAGGACGCCCCCTGACGGACATTGTCGCCGAAGTCGGGCACACGCCTTTATATGTGTATGACCGCGCTGTGATAAAGCAACAGGTGGCTCACCTCCGTCAATATCTGCCAGATCCCATACACCTCCATTACGCCATCAAAGCCAACCCCATGCCCGAGCTGGTGACATACTTGTCTACCCTCACCCATGGCCTGGATGTGGCATCACATGGTGAGCTGGCAATTGCTCTCGCCAGTGGCACTGCAGCAGACAATATAAGCTTTGCCGGTCCGGGGAAATCTCAAGACGATCTCCTGGCAGCCACCAAAGCCGGAGTTATTATCAACATCGAATCTCCGCTTGAATTGCAACGCATTGTGCAGGCGGCGGAAACAACCGGCTGCTGTCCCAAAGTAGCGGTACGAGTAAACCCCGACTTCGAACTCAAGTCCTCCGGCATGAAAATGAGTGGCGGTCCGAAACCCTTTGGCGTAGATGCCGAGCTGGTGCCCGACCTGCTGAAACACATTCAGGAGCTCGGCGTAGATTTCAGGGGGTTGCATATTTTTTGTGGCTCACAAAACCTGAAGGCCGACGCGATTATCGAGGCGCAAAGCAAAACCTTTGAACTGGCCCGGCGCCTGGCCAGCTCATTATCGGAACCGCTGCGCTGGCTAAACATAGGTGGAGGGCTGGGCATTCCCTACTTCCCTGGCGACCAGCGGCTGGATCTGGCGCCCATCGGCGATAACCTGCAGGTTTTGCTGTCTCAATATGAGGAGTTTTCCGCTCCTCAAACAGAAATTGTGATGGAACTGGGACGGTACCTGGTAGCGGAAGCCGGGATATACGTCTGTGAAGTGATTGATGTCAAGCAGTCCCGTGGAGAAACCTTCGTCATCACCAATGGCGGCCTGCATCATCACCTGGCGGCTTCGGGCAACTTTGGCCAGGTGATTCGTAAAAACTACCCAGTTTGTGTGGCCAACAAAGTGCAGCATGATGATCTGCAAACGGTTAGCGTTGTGGGTCCACTCTGCACTCCGCTGGATATCCTGGGCTCGAAAGTGTCCCTGCCGAGTGTGGTACCCGGGGATTTGATTGCGATTTATCAATCCGGGGCCTACGGCTATAGCGCCAGCCCCCTTAACTTTCTCGGCCATCCACTGCCTAAAGAAGTGCTTCTGTAAGATTGCTTCCTATCATGAAGATTCTCATCATTACGGATAACCGCTACTGGCGACAACAGCTTGGGTCTCACCAGAGAATCCATAAAATGCTGGAATATTTGTCGGGCGAATTTGACATATCCACCTACTTCGTTGGCTCCCCCAGGGAACAGGACCGGCAGCTTATACAGCCTCTTGCTCACCCGGTTTACTTTTCTTCAGACTGTGCCAATCCAGCTAAGTCGCCATCTGATGCTGGCTACAACAGCCTGATCTTAAGTCAAAAAGTTCTCGCCAAAGGCCAGCAGTGGTTGACTCAGCTATTTAATAAACCTTCGACGCATGAGGAAAGAAGCCCAAGGCTGATTGATTACTACCGTCCCGTTGAAATTGGCAAACTGCGACGATTTCTCGAACAACAACAGCCTGACGCCATCGTCTTCCAATACGCCAGAACCGCCTACCTTCGTTATGCCCTTTCACCCAAATTGCGACGGCACTGCGAACTCTTGATCGACACTCACGACTTAATGCATCTCAGGCATGCCCAATTCAAGCAGCAGAATCTGAGTTCTGATCTGGCCATCACCCGCCAAGAAGAATCCAGACTGTTAAAACAGTTTGATCAGGTGTTGGCCATCCAGTTGGATGATGTAGAAAAGCTGAAAAAAATGGGCATCTCCAGGGTTGTTTATACGCCTCATGCTGTCGAATTCACTCCCCTGCCGGCAAGGGAGCACCTGGGCCAAGGCACATCCACTACGCAATCCCAGCCACTGACACTGGGTTTTATCGGCTCCAGTATGAGAAGCAACCTGCAGGGTATCCAGTGGTTTATCGATACGGTAATGCCCATGTGCAAACACTTGCACCTTCAGCTGCTGGTTGCGGGTTCGGTATGCTCCCAACTGAAAAACCATGCCAATAATGTGATTGCGCTGGGCTTTCAGGAACAGGTAGCGGACTTTTATCGGCAGCTGGATATTGCCATCAACCCGGTTTTGGCCGGTGGCGGCTTAAAAATTAAGAGTGTTGAAGCCATCAGCCATAACCGCCCCTTGATCAGCACGTCAACCGGTGTAGAAGGTATGGAATCGCCAATGGGGGGTAGTCCTTTCCTGGTCTGCGATACGCCCGAAGACTGGTGCAAAGCACTGGAAAAGCTCAGCTTGCCCGAGGAACTGCTGAAAATGCAACGTCATTGCCAGCCCTATGCCGAGAAGTACTATTCGCGCAAGGCGGCATATGGGGAGCTTATGAATGTGCTCAGGCAATGGCCAACGACTCAGGCCTCCAAATCGCTGGCCACACACCATAGCTGATATCTGAATAAGACGGGGCATTCGTCCACAGACAGGATCGATGTTTATGCATAAACGGCAACAAATGACAGAAGTGGGATTATGCACACGCAAATAAAGAATTTATGCAATACCGTCAATCTTTATGCCCAATGGCTGCAGCTGGAGGCCTTAAGTCTGCTGAAGCCCTACGGCAAATCCAGTCAAAACGCAGGGGAACGCCCTTGTGTTGCTTTGTTGTCCTATTGTATGCCGCCGCAATTTAATTCCGGCACCCACCGGCCGCTTTCTTTTTTAAAATACGCCAGAAAACATGGGTGGTCGATATTTGGCATCACCAACAGCCCCCTGACAGACATCAGTGCAGCCGGCGAAGAATTATTCAAGTTGGTGCCGGACGATACCCCAATTTATGAATACCCCAGCGATCCCTATCCCACCAGCTGGAACTTTACCCCCCAGGTGGACGGTGGCTTGCTGAACACCATAGCGTTGGTTAAAAGGGCCATCCCGCTCCTCAAGCAGCAACGACCTGACGCCATTATCGCATCCGGTCCTCCTTTTAACTTTGTCATTGCCGGGTTGTATTTATCCCGCATGTTTCAAATACCACTGGTTTTGGATTATCGCGACGAGTGGACCCTGTATCCCTTTGACATCATTCACAAGGGCTGGCTGGATCGCTGGTTTGAAGCCCGCTGTATCACGCAAGCCAAGAAGATTATTTACACCACAGATTCACATGTCACCGCCCATGCCAGTGCTTTCGATATCCCTGCCGACAAGCAGGCTGTGGTGTTTAACGGCTGGGACGTAGACCAAAACCAGTCTGTCAGCTCTGGCTTTCCCCTGTCTTCCCTGACTGATCCCCACACTGAAGAGCTGTCCCAACCCCGTATGCAGAAGAATTCCACAAGCCTGACATTTGTGGGAAAGCTCTCCAACTGGTACACCAACCTGCCCGAGAGCTTGCAACTGATTCTGGATACACTGCCAGAAATTGAGGGCAATCTTATTGTGAGAATCATCGGGGAAAAGCACCCCAGTCACACCCAGGTGTTAGACCACTATCGTCGTGAGTTTAATCGCACCCCAAATGGCCGCCTTCACCTGATTCCTGCGGTGCCCAAATCCCAGGCCCTGGCAGCCATGCGCAGCTCGGATTACCTGTTAATGCTGATTCCCGAGGAAATGACCAGCTATTTGCCAATCAAGCTGTACGATTACCTCAGCCAGAAAAAAACGGTGGTGGCCATTGGCTTCCCCGGCGAGGTATCCAGCGTTTTAGAAGACACTTCTGCCGGAGTACTGATTGGGCATGAGCAGAAGCACAAATTAGGCGCGGTACTAAATGACAGCATCAGCCCGCTGAACACCCCACCGAAAAAGCCCTTGGGGGTATTTCTCTCTGAGCGGACGCGACACAGCCAGGCCGACCGGCTCTACACACTGCTGAATGAATTGCTGGAACCGGCCCCCAAGACTTTTGCCACTAGTGAGTAATTTGATAAAAGGATTTTTATGAAAACTGTTTCAAGCCGTATTGTTGTAACCCTCGTCTTAACGGCCGCTGGTCCATCGGCAGTCTCGGAAGCGCTGGAGCAAATGATCGTAACGGGTGTTTACGGGGAATCCTTGCGCCAGGATACGACAGCGGATGTGTCCGTCATCAGCAGAACAGACATTGAGCAACGCAACCCAGTAACCGCCACGGACCTGTTACGCAGTGAACCCGGAATTCTTATTAATCAACAAGGTGGACCCGGTGGCATCAATGAATTGTTTATTCGCGGGTCAGAGCCCAACTTTGTAACCGTCTTGGTGGATGGTGTCACCATCAATGACCCAAGCAACAGCCGGGGCGGATCGGTCAATTTCAACACCCTCTCACCGGATATGATTGAGCGTATTGAGATCGTCAAGGGCCCTCAATCGTCCATTTATGGATCAGGCAGCCTGGCGGGCGCCATCCATATTATCACCAGGAAACCCAGCAAAGACTGGCAACAACAACTCAAACTGGAAGTTGGCGAAGAACAATATCAGCAAGCAAGTTATCAATTGAGTGGCAGTACTGATCGCCTGGCCGTGTCTTTGGGAGTTCAGACCCTGGACGCGGGTCATATTGTTGAACATAACCGGTTGGAAAGTCACTCTGCGAATCTCGGAGTTGAATGGGATATCTCCGATAAACACAGTTTGTCACTTCATGGCCGCTATCAAAAGGAACAGCGACGTCACCTGCCAGAGCAAAGCGGGGGCGATCTGTTCGCCACAGCATATAATCTGGACCTCAATGAGGGCAGCGACACCAGCAGCCGTTTGGCCTGGAAAGCCCAGTGGCACCCGCTCTGGCAAAGTGAGCTCAGCGTGGCGCATTTCAAACGCGACAACCAGCTGGATTCACCCGGCGTCGCACCTTACTTTGCCGTGCCTCCCCGTCTGGAAGAATCCACCTTTCGCAACACGGATTGGCAATGGCTGAATAAAATTGGGGATGACAGCTCGTTGTGGTTGAATGCCGGCTTAGACTATCAACAGGAAAAAGGTCACAGTCAGGGTTACCTGGATTATGGTTTTTTGTTGCCCACCAACTTCATTCTGGAGCGAGACACCCTGGGGTTGTTTGCCAACCTGAACTGGCGTTCCTCCAGGGACTGGTTAGTGCAGCTATCGACACGGACTGATCGCTCTGAGACGGATCCCATCACCACCAGCAATCTCCTGGACGATACACAAGATACCTTTCAAGTGGGCTTGCGCTCGCCCCAGCTGTTCAACCTGTTTAGTATGAGTGCCAATTGGGGACAAGCCTACAAACTGCCAAGCTTTTTTGCCCTGGGTCATCCTCTGGTGGGGAATCCCGAACTGGAACCGGAAAAATCCGAAGGCTGGGATATACAGCTGGATTTTGTCCCCGCCAAAAACCAAACGCTATCTCTGTCGATTTTTCAGATCGATTATAAAGACCTGGTGGATTTCGATCAGGAACAGTTCAAAAACGTCAACCGCTCACGCGTCAACACCCAGGGCAGTGAAATTGATTGGCGCTGGCAACCCCTGGACACCTTCGGGTTGCGTATGACAGCCACCTATACGGATATCGATGTTGAACACAATGCATCCAAGTTAAGTGGCAGACCCCAATGGGTGGCAGGAGTAGGATTGGATTACCAGATCCTGGACTCCCTCAGTACTCATCTGGAATACCGCTGGAATGATCAACGCTTTGGTGGCTCTCTGCACAGTGGCCAGTCCGAGACCTATGTACTGGGTGCCTACAGCCGATGTGATCTCAATCTGTTGTGGCAAATACATCCTCAGATACAAGCCAGCCTGCACATCGACAATGTCCTGGATGAAGACTACCAGGAATCGGTAGGCTTCAGTGGTCCTGGACGGTTTTTGAGGTTAGGAATGAACTTCAGTATATAAGCTGCCTGAGCATTTCATGAGCAGAAGATCTCGAAAACGTGTGGCTTTGCCGAATACGACCATCCTGCTTGGTATTTTTGTCGGTGTTCTGCTGACAAGCAACTTGGAGTTTTTTAACCGCCACGCAACCGCTGCGCAGGAATGGGTAGATCAGCAACCGGAAAAACCTCAAGCTGAACGTGTCGTATCCTCCATCAATCCCCAGGCGATGATCGATAAGGCCAAACCCTATTCGGAGGTTAAAATCCCGGCCGGTATCTACCCTATGGGATTGAGAATCCTGAAACCCATAACACTGGACCTGGATGGGGTTGAGCTGTTATCGGTGTCTGACCATAAAGGGGTTCTCAACATTAATGCCGGTCAAGGCCCCGTAACCATCCGCAACTTTAGAATCAACGCCCAAAATGGCGCCGCCCAACACAGTAACCTGGCTGGCATTCGTATTTCAGGCATCGATTTTAACGTGACGCTGGATAAGGTTGAAATCCGCAAAACGGCTATCGGTATTATGACGGACAACCGCGGCGGTGTACTGAGCATCCACAACAGTGTGATTGAAGATGCTGGCTATTACAAAAAGCAGGGATTAAGTCACAATATCTATGTGGGATCCATAGAATCGCTGGAGATCACGAACAGTGTAATCCGCCGCTCTCACCATCTCGGGCATCTGCTGAAATCCAGGGCGAAATCCACCAGCTTGATGGACACCAGGGTATTGGGACTCGACAGTCACCACAGTCGGGTTATCGACATACCCTGTGGGGGCAAACTGAACATCAAGCACAGCATTCTGCAAAGCAGTTCAATATCAGATAACCAGGACTTGATTGCTATCGGTGTGGAATCTTCACAAAACTGTGTACATGGCCTTTTGGGTGGTGATGTTGAGATCCAGGACAGCGCTGTCATTTTTGATCGCGCTCCACCTGCCTCACTGGCAAACCGGTTGTTTTCCTGGAAAACCGGGGTAGATCGCCTGGTACTGAACAATTTGAAACTGGTGAGTCGAGGTAATGCGTTTCTGTTGGCACAACGCCTTGGGGGTCATTCCCTCAGTTACTACGCAACCGCCGTGACGATATTTACCAGCCGCAAGCAAGCCAAATTCAACAGCCTGCCGGATACTCCTCTCTAATATCCAGCCCGATCCACTGACCCGCCCAAGCTGCCGGTGCTAAACCAGACGAAGCTGCTGGCTCTATGTCTAATACTATGTTTGGTGCTCCGGCTTCAAGCTCAGGGGAACACTCAATAGCTCATTAAAGCTTTGAGCCAGGACGGCTGCCCCTTCCTGACGTGAATATTGAAAAATGACTGATTCATCGGGTCGATTTTCACTGCCGTCATCAAGCTTTTTGAGAAATTGCATTAACCCCGCTTCAATGGCGGGCTGGTTATCCAGTGGGACGATGTCCTGCATACCGGCATCCAGTAATGTTCTCGCGGTATCACCTTGACGGTCAGTCAGGGCCAGAATGGGCTTTCGACAGCGAAAATACTCATACAGTTTGGCGGGAATCTGGTGATTGCAATTACTCGCCTGGAATATCAATAAGCCGTCAATATTTAACATCTCTTCCAAGGCCTGACGGTAGTCGACCCCCGCCTCAAGCAATACCAGATCTTCGATATCCAGTTCTTGCAGCATCGGAGCGTACAATTCATCGTGGCCAGTGGCTCGCAAGACGATCTGTACTCGCCTGGCACTGATTTCCTGACGCTGTTTCAATGCACTCAAGGCCGCAAAAAAAGCCCTGGGGTCCCTTTCAGACGGATAGAGTACACCGCTGTGGACCAGCCGGTATGGTGACCCTTGCTGTCCGTCTGGAACTCTTGCTGCACTAGCCACGGCCGGCTGTTGAGCCTGCAGCGAGGCTTCAACCTCGGAGAAAATAACTTCATTGTAACCGTTGGGAATCATCATCCAGCGGGTTTCAGGTATGTCGGGATAACGTGTTTTATACATTTTCACCGCACCTGCTGTGGTAAAAATGGCCTTGCTGCAAGCATGCACGGCTTTACGCTCAATCCACTGGAAAACCCGGCGTCGACGCCCCTCCCTGGGGTAATCCGCTTCAGTCATCGAATCCCGAAAGTCGGCTACCCACGGAATACCGGTTAAACGGTGCAGGGTTAAGGCAATCAAGTGAGCCGTGGCAATGGGATAGGTCGAGAAAATTACGCTGGGCTGATATTCACGTATCATTTTCAAACCACTGACTACCCCACCCAGCCACCAGCTCACCCAGCGATCCGGCAGGGCCATCAGCTCCAGATAACGTCCGCCGATGGACAAGTGCTGGTTTGTGTCCAGTGCCCAGGCTCGTTGCACCACAGTGTCCGCCGGTATGTCCTGTAACTGACCCTCACTGGTCTGGGCATAGGCGCGTGGGTGTACGGTGAGTATCAACGGCTCCCAGCCGTGCTCCGGCAGATCTCTGGAAAACGCCAAGGTACGCTGTACTCCACTGCTTATCTGAACCGGGGGGTAATGGTAAGCAATCATCAGAGCACGTCTTGCCCTATTCGAGGAATCCACCTTGCCTTTGGCCTCATCCTGAGTTTTCGTCTTAGTCACCGGACTTACCACGCTGTTAACCACTCCTGTGTCCATTGACTCACCTGACGTTTCCAGTGAAGACTGGAAAAAGTATGATCGGCTTTATCCAAGTGCTTTATGCTGCAGCGCGGCTGACGGGTAATTTTTTTCAGGATGGACGAGCCTTTCAGTGCATCCTTGAACTCCTGGGCCGTCAGATCGTTGCCACTCAGTATGAGCAATAGCTCACCTTTGAAGGCCTCAAGCCCCTGCTCCATGGTTCTCACCAGGTTATCTTGCTCCATTCCTGGCGGAATAGGAGTCGCCGACAGGGCTTCAGCGCTGCTCGCTGGGGGGGGAGTTTTTTTCCGGAGTACGCTTTTTACGGAGCCACACAGGGAACCAATGGATTGCTTGAACTGAAATTCCCCGCGAGCAATCTTTTGCCAGAGTTCAGGCTGCAGCACACGTTGCAGGTAATAATGTTTGATATACGCCCTGGCCTGCCCGGTTTCCGAGCGCACCCAGGGGTTAAGCAATACCAGGCCCTGCACACGCTCATCACAGGAAGCATAACTGGCAGCCGCCGTAGCGCCGTCGCATAAGCCCCACAGGACAACCCCGTCCAAATAGGGGCATTTCTGTACAAGGGTATCGACAGCGGCCTGGATGTCGTCGTGGATTCGCTCAAAGCCCTGAAAATCGCCTTCACTGTCTCCCATGCCGCGGTAGTCAAACCGCAATACCGCAGTGCCCGCCCCAGCCAGCTGCCGAGAAAGCTGAAAGAATTGGCGATGGCTTCCAACCCGATACTGTGGCCCCCCCACGACAATGACCACCCCCCGCTGCGGCCTCTGGCTCCCTGCCTGCGGGTCTGTGCAGGGCTGCTCCAGTACACCGATAAGACTTTGCCCCTGGCAGGAAAATCTCAGGGCCTGACTGACAAGCCCGGGAGCCTCCACGCCAGCCTGTTGCACATGCCTTGAGTGATGCTTTTCCCACTGTGCTAAACACTGTGAAAAACAGGTACCATCCTGCACCGGGCTTTTGCCAGTCTGCTGAGCTGGTTTTATGGTCTCCTGGGCTGGAAAGAACGACCGGCTGCACTGCCACAAACCGGGGGCATAGCTTATTTCCTGTGTCATCCAGAATTGATCGCCTTGCAGGGCATGAGCCTGGACCGGCACCGCAGCTTGTTGCCACTGATCAATGATGCGCGCGGATACCGGCAATATTTTAGGGTCAGTCTGAGCGCCGACTTCCAACCACATTACCTCGGTAGACGGGGGTGGCGTATAATCTGTTAACTGCTGGGATTCGAGGGCCTCGGCCAGTTCAGGCGATATCCGATAGCCTGCCACCTCCAGGACTTCACCTGATGCCAAACGCTGACGTAAATCCTGGGCCGATTCTTTTTTACCTGCCTTATTCTCGGCGTTAATCCCTGCGTCCGGCTTTTGGAAGATTCCACTGGCAACCCGTAATCTCAGGAACTGATTCAGCCAGGTTTTACCGCTCGCCACCGGTTGCCACAATAGCAAACGCTCAATAGGCAATGGCCGAATCAAAGCTTCCTGCTGTCTTGATAGATAATGTGTCATAACATCGACGGCCATAAGGGCACCAAGCCGCAGCCCCCACAAGGAGACAGATTCCGCGCCCTGCCCGGCGAGCCAGTTCAACAGCCATACCATCTGCTTTCGCCATTGATCCCAGCATACCTGTTCGAACTCCCCCGGGCTGTCTCCAGTACCCGCATAGTCGGGTATCAACACGCCGCACCCGGCCTGTGCCATTTGACGGGCCTGAAGCATAACCATGGCCCGACTTTTATTCATTTCTTCGGCCAACGGAGGGCAATAAAGCACCCAGTGCTTGGGGCAGGCTGTGGCAGGAGGCGTAACGGATAACGTAAATACAACACCGGCATCAGTAGGCAAATATAACGGCATGGTGGTGGCCGGGAATGGCAAGTCGGCTGGTTGCTCCACTTGTTCCCGCACCTGTTCCCGCATAGCCGAAGCAGTGACTTCGGCTTCAGTCGGCCATGAATTCATACAGATTACTTCTGAGTGATATTGCTGGGTAAAGCTGTCAGGCGGATATCTTACTGTTGAGAAAGTCCTGCAGACTGCCTACGGTTTCAAATATTTCGGCTGTAATTTCATCGTCATCCAATGACAAGCCATAATTGTCTTCCAGTGCAGTTATGACCGCCACAACGGCCATGGAGTCAAATTCCGGAACACTGCCGAGCAGAGGCGTATCGCGATGAAAACTGGCGGACCTATCCGCTAACTGCAAGACATCACCCAAGAGTTGAGTAACTTGCTCCAAAGAAACTTCGGTCGACTCCATTTGCCTACTCCATTACTGATAAATTTGTACGATATCAACCAGTTAACTATAAAAAAACGGTTTTTGAATTCTTCTGCTAGACTAATTCCAGACGAATAACCTGCCAGAACAATCTGCTATCAAAGGGTAGCAGTTAAACTCATATTATGTATATCAGGGATGTTAACTTCACATGACTCCATCAGCCAAACCTTCGGTCAACCAGCCGAATGTTTATGTTGCATCCGCCCGGGAAAATTTACCAAGCGTTAATCAAGTATGCTTTAAAGTCCAATCCCATGACTTTGTCTGTGGCAGTGACACTCCCATAGCACAATATCCTGACACACAGCATCTTAGTGTAACTGTGACCGGTTCACCCTATTGGACCGATCCCTCTTTAGCTCAACTGGCAAAAGAAACGGGCCATGCTTTCGCGCTGATGCAAGCGTATGAACAGCATGATCTGGACTGTCTTAACAGTCTCAAAGGCGCATTTTTCATCGTAATTATGGATCACAAACGTCAACGCTGTATTGCCGCTACGGATCGCCTGGGACAAATATCTGTCTACTATACCCACGACTCAGCGGGATTTGTGATCGCCAACCGGGCGAGTTTGGTTTTAAGCCTCTCAAATGCGGATTCAGCAATAAGAGAGCAAGGAATTTATAACTATATTTATTTTCATATGGTGCCAGCGCCAGAAACCATCTATCGAGGCGTGCGCAAACTGCAAGCCGGTCACTGTCTCATAGCCACCCACAATCAGCTTGAAGTTAAGCGTTATTGGGCACCGACCTTTGAGGAAAAGCCTAGCGATTCCATCGATGCCCTAGGGAATGAATTACGCGACATTCTGACGCGAAGTGTTGCTCGCGCCCTGCCAGGTTCAGCCAGCAGCACCGGCAGCTTTTTGAGTGGCGGCCTGGATAGCTCCAGCGTCACAGGGGCTCTTTCCTCGCTCGGGAACTACCCTGCTTTCTCTATTGGTTTTGCTGCGGAGGGCTATGATGAAATTGAGTTTGCACGCCTAACCGCATCGCACTTTGGCGTCTCTCTTAACGAGTACTACGTCACGCCAGAGGATGTGGTGTCCGCTCTGCCTCTGGTAGCTACCAGTTATGAAGAACCTTTTGGTAACTCTTCGGCTTTACCGGCTTACTTTTGCGCCAAGCTTGCCGCGAAGCACGGAGTAGATTTGCTGTTAGCCGGTGACGGTGGCGATGAGCTATTTGCGGGAAATGAGCGTTATGGTAAGCAACTTCTGTTTGAATACTATCAGCGCTTACCGGGTTTCCTGCGCCGGGGCCTGCTTGAGCCTCTTTGTTTTCGGCTGCCCGATGCCCTCCCCTATGCCAGTAAGGCCCGCAGCTACATTACCCAGGCCAACATCGCTCTGCCAGAACGTCTGCAGACCTATAACTTTCTTCACCAATTTGACCCGGATCAGCTCTTCCAGCAGGATTTATTGCAGGAAATCACCAGGCATGAGCCCAAGGAGCTGCAACAAGACGTCTATAACACTCCTAAGGACGCTAGCGAACTGAACCGTATGCTGTTCCTCGATTGGCAATTTACTCTGGCAGACAACGACTTACGCAAAGTTAACCACATGTGCGCACTGGCTGGCATCGAAGTACGCTACCCAATGCTGGACGATGAACTGTTGGAATTTGCCTGTCGGATACCCAGCCATTGGAAGTTGAAATCCAATCTGCGTGACAGCAACAGCGGATTAAGGCACTTTTACAAGCGCTCATTGAGTGGCTGGCTTCCGCAGAGGACGATAGATAAGAACAAAAAAGGCTTTGGCCTGCCCTTTGGCGTCTGGATGCGAGACCACAAACCGCTGCAGGATATGGCCTATGACACACTCACGGACATCAAACAACGTCACCTGTTTCGACCGGAGTTTATTGATCAGGCCATCAACCAGCATCGACAGGGTCATGCGGCTTACTATGGTGAATTGATCTGGGTCCTGATGGTGCTGGAGTTATGGCTTGCCAAGCACCACCAGACATTACCCCAGCGTGATTGGGAGCAAGTGGCATGAACAATTTCCCTCCTCCGGCTATCCCCCTGTCACCCGTAGTCTCCAGCCATTCATTTGATCGGCATCCCAAAGGATCGATCTCGTCGCTGTTGAACTCCCCCAACTGCCGCTATGTAACCAGCGGCCGCGCGGCTATCGCCCTAGCCCTGGAAAACTCCGGGGTGGGTGCTGGCGATGAGGTACTGACTCCGGCATTTCATTGTGAATCAATGATCTCGCCCATTCGCTGGCGGGGAGCGCGCCCATTGTTTTACCAGGTACGCAAAGACACCTCTATTGATTTGGATGATATCCGAGCCCGTTATACGCCAAATTGCAAAGCGATCATTGCCACCCATTATTTTGGCTTTATGCAGGATTTTCGACCTCTACGCCAGTGGTGTGACGACAATAAGGTTATTTTCATTGAGGACTGTGCACACGCCTTCTTCGGCAATTTGGCCTCGGATCCTTCTGTTTCTGTGGGCGATTGTGGCGATTATGCCATCGCCAGCAGCATGAAATTTTTCCCGATTTACGACGGCGGTCTATTGGTATCGAAAAGACGCAGAATCGGCCGCATTCCCTTGAAACAGCCTTCCTGGAGCATAGAACTGAAATCCCTGCTCAACACCCTTGAGAAATCAGTGCGTTATGGCCGCTTAGGCGTTCCCGGCTGGCTGCTTAAAAAGCTGCTGCTGGCTAAAAGCCATATCTGGCAGTGGATCAAATCAAGCAGTCATCTTGAAACTCAAGGGCCTTCCTCTTCAGAGGGCGCTTATAGCCTGGACGAAAAATGGATACACGTATCCAGCACCCGTGCCTCACAACAGATTTTGGCAAACAGCTGCTTAGAGCGAATCATCAATGATCGCCGCCGCAACTATATTCGGCTGGATCGCGCCCTGAAAGATCTCCCAGGGGTTCGACCTCTGTTTCCAACGCTGCCGGATCACTGTGTACCTTTGGTATATCCATTATTCGTTGAGCAACCTGATCGTCATTTTCATGCTCTAAAATCCATTGGTGTACCCATTTGGCGTTTTGGAGAGTATCTGGATTCAGAAGTTGACCTGGAAGTCTTTCCAGCCAGTTCAACCCTATCAAAACATGTATTTCAATTTCCTTGTCATCAAGAACTTCTCACAAGCGAGATAGACTGGATGATTGAACAAATTCGCCTGTCGCTGACTGATCAAATCTACGGAGAGCACTATGGAATGGCGCCTGTATCCCAGTAATGAATTTACCCGCTGGGCCCAGACGTGGGATTTATTGAACACTCAAAATGGCGGATCTCTCCTTTTGAGCAGTGAATTTATCCAGCCGCTGATTGATGTGTTTGGGACTAATACCGTCCTTGCCATTTGCCATAAGTCCAAGGCGGTCATCGCCATGGCCATTATATCGGAGGAGCACTATAACGGATGGTCTACCTTTCAACCTTCACAAGCCCCTATTGGTCTTTGGCTACAGGAGAGGGAGCATTCAACTGAACAGTTGGCGGGCAGTCTTTTATCCCGTTTACCCGGCATTAACTGGGTGTTCAGTATTACCCAACAGGACCCTGAATTACTGGCCAGGCCAAAGGACAGCGATAACTTCAATGGCATGGACTATATAGACACCGCACGGCTTTCCACCACCGGGAATTTCGATGACTACTTTCAGCAACGGAGTAAAAATCATCGTCAAAATCTACGGCGACAGCGCAACCGGCTGCAACGGGAGGGTATTACCCCCAGACTGGAAATCATCAACGATGAGCAACAAGTCGCCCGGTGTATTCGTGAATATGGAAACCTGGAAAGCGCTGGCTGGAAAAAACACACAGACACCGCCATTCACCCCGATAACGATCAGGGCCGCTTCTACCAGCAGCTTCTGCAAACCATGATGGCCAAACAGCAGGCGTTAGTTTTTGCCTACTACTACCAGCAGGATGAAAAAGACCAACTGGTAGCCATGGATCTCGCTATTCATAATGGCCAATCCATCATTCTGTTAAAAACCACCTATGACGAATCAATCAACACATCATCCCCCGCAGTACTGATGCATCAAGAAATTTTCCAGCACTTGTTTGAACACACTGAAATACAACAGGTTGAGTTCTACGGTAAAGTGATGGACTGGCACAGAAAATGGAGTGATGACGTCAGAACTCTCTATCATATAACCTACTACTCCTGGCCTGCCCATATGGCCAAAAAAGCCATACGCCTTGCCCAGCCTGTGAGAAATCTTCTAAAGCTGTAGGAAGAGTCAATAGGAAGAGTCAATAGGAAAATAACAACGGAACTCAATCAAAAGGAATTCCCAGACTACCGATGAAACGCTTAAAAATATTGCTCTTTGAAACGGGTTTGTTGATAGCGGCTATTTTCAGCTCTCACTTTTTACAAAACCACGTTGAATTCATACCTTCTTCAATCATACGGTTACCCGATGTCAGCTACTCCTTTTCTGACCTACTGACAACTCTGCAATATTTTGTCGTCGTTCACATCATCATTTTTATATTGATGAGCTTTTTGTTTGGCCCCTGGAAGACGTCCAGTGGAAAACGTACGGTAATAGAACTGTTTGGCCTGGCGTCCGCGTTTGCATTATCAACCCTGGCCCAGTTCCTGACCAGTCAAGCGAACTTTCCTCCCAATTTAATGGTTGGCATTGCAATATTAAATGCTGTGTATTTTATTCTGGTCTTTCTCGTCAGTGCGATTATTGAGCAGAAATTCTTTAGTTCATTGACCGAATTTCTCAAGGCACTGATCCGTCGTATCTTTTCCATCCCGGGTTTCCTGATCCTGCTACTGGCATTAACCCCGGCTATTCTGGCAAAAGGTTATGTGAGCAATCGGGATCTGGCGAACAGAGTCACGCAGATACGCATGCTGTTTTCTAACCAGGAAAAAGCCAACTTTCATCTAGTCAGTGCGCTTGGAGATCTGAGATTTCACCAGCCTATGCTGATCAAAAATCCCCCAAACCAGACACAGACCCTATACCTTCTGGAAAGAAGCGGTAAGTTGTTTCGACTGGAAAACATGGACGATCGTAATCCAGCGCTCATACTGGATTTAAGTGAGAGGGTTGGGTATATAGAAATGGAGAATGGCGCTCTCGGTTTTGCATTCCATCCAAAGTTCGGCGCTACTGATCAAGGCAATTCCTACCTCTATGTCTATTACACCGATGTCCATGATAATCGTCAGTTCAACCGCATCTCCCGCTTTGATCTTTCGCTGGATACTGTTGAGGGTCGCACTGATTCCGAACTTGCTTTGATTAATCTGGAGCGGGAAACGAGTGGCTATCATAATGGAGGGTCACTGGAATTTGGATCGGATGGCTATCTGTACATCGCCCTGGGAGAAGGCATCAGGACACCTGAGTACGCCAAACAGAATGAAACCCTCAGAATGGGCATTTTACGTATAGATGTGGACCAGCGCGGAGCCCCCTTTAGCAGACCCATTCAAAGACACCCCAGCAATGGCACGACTCAAGATTATTTCGTCCCTCTGGACAATCCATTTCTGGATAACCCCGAATTACTGGATGAATATTGGGCACTTGGTCTGCGCAATCCATTTCGCATGAGCTTTGATCCAACCACACATGATTTATGGGCCGGTGATGTAGGCTCAACAGAGTGGGAAGAGGTCAATATCGTTGAAAGAGGAAACCACCTGCAATTCCCCTTTAAAGAGGGTTTTGAGGCCTCGGGTCCTGCCAAGCCTGAGCACTTGATTGGAGAGGAAAAGGAACCTGTCTTTGCCTATTTTCACAGTGCTTCAGAAAGAGCGGTTATCGGTGGCGTTGTCTACCGGGGAAGCACTTATCCTGAGCTGGAAGGTGAATACCTGTTTGCCGACAACTACTCGGGCAACCTATACCAGCTCAAACGCGATGGAGATCAACCTGAAAAATACCTGATCGCGCAAGCGGGAGAATATGCCCAACGAGGTATTTCCTCTGTAGTCCAATTATCAAACGGCGATCTAGTCGTTACGACCCTGGGCCGGGCAAAAGCCAGCACGGGTCAAGTATTAAAGCTCATTACCGGTGAACCGGATGACGCCACCGCCCTGAACGAGGGTTCGGAGCCGACCTATGAAGTGACTGAAGACGATGCCGCTGAGATATTCACCACCAATTGTGCACGCTGTCACGGAGCCGATGGTCGCGGCCATGGTCCCGATCAACCGTTGTTAAAGATTGAAATAGCCGACTTTACTGGCTCAGAGTTTCAAAGTCGCAATGATGATCAGATACGTGCAATTATTGTTGACGGTGGAGCTGCTCATGGCCTGAGTCCGATGATGCCACCCTGGGGATCGGTACTGGACGAAGCTGAAATCACGGCGTTGATCAACTATATACGCACGACAGCCACTGCTGAAAGCACTTCCCCGGAAGCTGGATCAGCCGAGTCGGAAGCGAAGCAATGAGTCAGGTGTATGTCTCATTAAAGAATCACGTTTTTAACTGGTTGGAGTCACATACTTCCAAAGACTCAACTGCGGTCAGCCGGATCCTGTACAGCCCTGCAACTGAAGACGAGTCATTGAAGGCATCTTCGCAGAGATACCTATGGGTATTTGTCTCAACCCTGGGAGAACTCAACGCGATCTCACATCTGCTGGATGAGTTGCTGGAACTTTACCAACTTCATATGGTTCTGCTTACCGATCATCCACATTACCTGGACGCCTATTCAAGGCGCTATCCTGATGCCGTGATCATAAACCACGGCAACAGTGCACTGACTATCGACACCTTTATGGACCGGTATCCACCAGACCTGTTTGTCATATCTGAAATTCCATTACAGCTCTATGATGCTCCTTGCCGGCTGTCTTTTAAAGTTGTATTGGAAGCCAGTAGGCGGAAAGCCGTTATCGCGCTGGTGAATGGCTGGCGTTATAAAGGAGAGCCCAGCTGTCGAATGGATAAGTTGGAATATTCATTTTTTAATCGTCACTATCTAAACGTTATAGATCTGTTTCTTTTGCAGTCCGAAGATGATCGTGAAATATTACTTCGCGACGGAGCTGACTCTCGAAAAATTTATGTCACCGGCAATTTGAAATTTGATCGACTTAGCCTGGAAACCCCAGACATAAAACACATAAAAAAAGAGATCTGTGCGGATGATCGACTGACGATTGTCGCTGGTTGTGTAACCAATTTGAGTGAACAGGCGTTGCTGCTCGACAGTTATTTGATCATATTGAAGCAGCATCCTGATGCCCTGCTTATTCTCGCGCCACGCCATCCAGAAAACGCCGACAGAATGACCGCCTTAAAGAACATGCTGCAAGAACGTAATTTACACTATGCACTGCGAAGCGATCAGAACGTGCCTATAGATCTGGACACTTCGGTTTTAGTGCTCAATACTATGGGGGAGCTGGAGCATTTTTATGCCATTGGTGATGTTTGTTATGTTGGTTTGAATCATAACATTCTGGAACCACTTAATTTCCTCAAACCCACGGTGGTTACCCCTGGTTGGGAGCCGTCTTACCCCAGCTACCCGGTGTACAACACCCTGTTAAAAAAGGGTCTTGTTTACGAATGCCCCGACAGTGAAGCTGAATCGCTGGCAGAAACTATTAATGCCGTTATATCAGAGCCCTCGGAACGTCATCAAACGATGATTCATGAGCGTCTCTCCCATCTGTTTGGCGCGCAGAAAAAAGCCATTGAACTGATTGACCATATCTACCCCCGCTCAGGCAGGCCGAAAATGACCACAAACACTATGTAATGGCAGACTAAAGACAACTTTCCTGAGCTCATCATTGCTCAGAACCCGGTTTAAAGACTGACTGCTTGCCGACCATCGACATAATGTACCCGGACAGCCTCGCACCATAACCGTGACTGTAACTATAACCGTGACTGTAACTATTAAAGAAGCACTCTATGGCGAACGTTAGGCAATCGATAGCCTTTTCTTTTGCAGGCAAATATGCCTCGCTATTTATCCAGTTTTTTTCGATTATTGTTGTCTCCAGAATCCTGACCCCGGAAGAGCTGGGCATATATTCCCTAGCTTCAAGCAGCATCGTGATCGGTCAAATGCTGAGGGATTTTGGACTTTCTATGTATTTGATTCAGGAAGAACACCTGAATAAACAAAAGATTCAAGCGTGCTTTACCATCTCTTTGTGTCTTTGCTGGACCATTGCCGTCATCTACTACTTTTCATCGGGCTTCATAGCCAACTATTTTGACAAGTCTGAGATTGAACTACTGGTAAAATTATTGGCCATCAACTTCCTTATCATCCCATTTGGGACTTTCACGTTGACCTTGTTAAAACGCAATATGCAATTTGACAAGATCATGATTATTGACACCATCTCCAACTCGATAGCTGCAATTGCAACGATCACCTTAGTCAGCATGGATTACGGATTGATTGCGCTCGCCTATGCCTCCATCCTTGGAACACTCTCGACCGCCTTAATGACCTTTTTTTATACAGACTTCAGTCACTTCTCTCTGACATTCAAAAACATTTCCAGCATTGTTAGCTTCAGCTCCATGGTCAGCCTGACTAACATTCTTGATCAGGTTAAAAAAACCTTACCGGAGTTTGTCATCGGCAAGCAAATATCCGCAGACTATGTAGCCTATTACAACAAGGCCTCATCGACGGCATCTCTGTTCGCCCGACTTCTCCTGCAATCCATAGCACCGGCCATTCAACCTTATATGGCCAAACTTAAACGCGACAAAGAAAATTTGTCCGCGCCGATATTAACGGTTTTCTCATACATCCAAGTCCTTTCATTCCCTTTTTATGGATTCCTGTTCTTTTATTCAGAAGAAGTGATACGACTGCTCTATGGTTCACAATGGGGAGAAGTTCCTGCTTTACTGGAGATCGTCTGCATATCAACGAGCATTCTCTATATTTTGCCCATAGCTGATCAGATACTTTTGGCCCTGGGCGAAGCCAAATTTGTTCTCAACATGAACTTGGTACTTGTTGGCCTACGTGTTATCTACTTAGTGATTTTTGTTGCACTGGACCTTAGCGTACTGCAACTTTTGATAATGTTTGCCACGGCCCCTGTACTTCGCTGCGTACTATTGATGCGAAAGCTGAAATCTCAACTTAATATCGACTACCGATCTGTTATTTTCGTTACATTGCAAAATTTAAGAATTGCGGCAATTCTGCTTATTTTGTTTTACGCCGAAAAGCACCTATCCATTTTCGGTGATGACTTGATGACTAAAATGGTTGTGGTGGCGTTAAGCGGTCTTCTACTGTGGCTGTTCCTGGTAGTGGTTTTCAGGCACCCCATATGCCAAGAAATGAAACGTGTTTTTGAATGGACAAAAAATCGGATAGCCTAAGCATCATAAAACCTGATGTTTTTAATAAATGAATTTTTATAAACGACCATAATAATGTAGACAGAATCCTTGACAACCTATGAATTCCTGTGGGATAGAAAAAATGCTAAACATGAGTCGCTTTAGGTCTGATCTTCATCAATCTACAATTCGACCTGTATGTTACTGTATTTTTTATCATCAAACACATACCATATGAGAAAAATAGATCTGCAGACAATCACTCTGAAAAAATTAATTCCTGAAGGAAAGAACATGATTTTATTGGACTGCAAGCCCTTTCGCGGCCAGATCAAATTGATACCTTTTATTCTGACCATGATATTTAGCGCGCAAAGCTTTGCTAACAACGAATATTGGGTGGGAGAATCATTTGGCAACAAGCCATGCAAAGGTAAAGTTGGCGGCTATGGACCTTATGACTACACCCAGAGACACCGCTTGAAAAAAGAGCTAAGACTTGTCGAAGGGGCCCACTTTGATGAGAACGTCGAATCATTGTCTGCGGGCGCCAAACTTGAAAGTCGTAATCCACTGCCAGATATAGATTACACACTACGCGCTTTTCCGAATCATCATCGCGCTTTAAATACCATAATCACGTATCAGTTACGACAAGACCAGGTCTTTAATTGGGAAGACACCCAACCTGCAGAGTGCTATTTGCAGCGAGCTATCTATTTCAGTCCCAAAGACCCCATGGCCCATATGCTTTATGGAATTTTACTTCATAGAACAAACCATTATGATAAGGCTCTGCAGGAATACGAGACGGCACTGAATTTATCCCCGCAAAATGCACAATTGCAATACAACTACGCTTTATTACTGGTAGATCTGGAACGTTTCGATGAGGCGCGCGATCTGGCGACCACTCTTTATCAGAGACAATTCCCATTAATGGGACTCAAAAAGCAGCTGATAGCCGCAGGACATTGGAAAAACTCTACCCAGTGATTTTTAACATCCCTCGAACTTTTTCAGCATCCTCTAGCATGTTGAAAAGAGTTCTGCATGGATAAGGAAATTGTTGGATCAAAACAGTCAACACAAGAGGTTAGTCTGTAGATTTTTCATATTCATGACCAACCGAAGTGCAAATTGCCAGGGCGTATTATCCCAGGGAGTAAACCTTGGCAGTTGCCATGGATTGGTTTTCTTATCAGACACACCCCAGGATGTGGTTACTGCCCCTTGAAAACCCAGGGAGCGTACGAGCCTACTGTGAGCCTCGGTAAAATCCTTACCCGGCTGCCCATTGGGGTAGGCAAAGTACCTGATGGGTTTTTGGATAATATCTTCCAGGTCGCGATTATTTTGTCTCAACTCCCATTCAATGGCGTCTGAGCCGAGCGATGTCAATACCGGGTGATTGACCGTGTGATTGCCAATTTCAACCAGTTCATTAGATAATGCCTGTAATTCCAGCGTGTTGAGCATCAAATCATCGGGAAGTCGTGACGCTTCGACCAACCCAGCTAACCGATCAACATGCTCCTGCCTTTCCCTATATGGCAAGTGTTTTAACTCTTTAATCACTTTCTCACAAGCCATTAATCGTTGCTCCGGACGAGCAATGGGATACCGTCCCATCCCAAACGACTCCAAATCAAGGTCATCGCCAGATAAATTACGTATGGTTTCAATGATCGTATCATTCCACATTCTGCCACCATTGAGAAATCCCGAAGCCACAAAGACAGTCGCCGGCACTTTCCATTTCTTTAAAATCGGCAGGGCGTGGTGGAGGTTATCGCGATAACCATCGTCAAAAGTCACACAAATTGAACGGCTTGGAAGTCGATCTTCTGACATTAGCTGCAGAGCTGTAGATAATGACAAGGGAGTGAAGTACTTGGATACCAGCTCCATCTGCCAATCAAATTCAGATACTGTCGGCACACCTGGACGGAGATAATCGGATTGAGGCAATACTCTGTGGTAAACCAGAATCGATAGTCGCCTGCCACCATCCACAGGTAATAACCTGGGTAACAGGCGTGTAATACTGAGAGCCATTGCCTGCGTCAACATGAAATGGATCCTTTCCTTGCACCTGAAAGACTGTGACCACTGACTTCTTGTTGAATGGGCGTGGTGGTTGCTTTCTTTACACTGTTACGATGCAACGTTTCTGAACCTTTTTTAATCAAATTAGCCTTTGTTATTTGATGTTTCATCAGTAACGTAATTGCGTACAAATGCCATGGCAGATCGAAATATGCCAGACTCAAAAAAGCCCCGCCTGAGAAATATGCCACCAAACTGACTTTGATCATTTTTGCTAATTTTGTCTGTCGCGAGTCAGGTGCGTGTTTAACAATCCAATTTAAGTTAGTCCAGGTAAAGGCAATAATCAGCAGAAAAAGTATCAGGCCCGGCCACCCATGATCTCCCAATACTCCAAAAAAGATGCTGTGTGCTGCATGTACTGCCAACGGGTCCGGGGCATATTTGGCAAAGCTTTCAATCTTCCAGGACTGTAATCCCGCTCCGGTCACCCGGTCATTTGCCACATTGAAACTGTAATACCAGGCGTTAATTCGCCCCATCGCTGAGCTGTCTTGTTCGTAATTTTGAATTGATTCCATGCGTGTATGCCAGCTTTCCGGCATAAAGCTAAAGCCTAAGGCAGCCAACAACATCAGTGCAGGAGCGGTAATCAGCTTGTGGGGTGAGATCAACCAAAAATAACCCGATACCGCAATAATAGCCAAAAAGGCACCACGAGACTGAGAACCAAGCACTGACACACTGCTCAATAAAATGGCTCCCGCCAAGCCCCATCGCACCCATTTTTGAGCGGAAATTTGAAACAGATACACCATCAAAGGGATGATCATCAGGGTGGCCAGGGCCAAACTGTTATTTTCCTGAATAAACCCTCCTGGAGGGCCATAGACCCTTGAGCCACCGCCAGTACGAAGGGTAAATAAACCACCTTTAATACTGTAAAAACCAATGGATAAGGTGATTACCCAGATCAACAGATCAATTTTGCGTTGATCCGTCATTAACATCAGGGTTAAGAAAGTGACAATCTGTATTTTTATGATCTTGATGTACAGCGGCCACGCACTGGCTGGAAACATGGAGAAGATGGTAGTGATGGTTATCCAAACCAAAAACATAAGCCATACTACCAAGGTTTTATCGAAGACTATCGTTTTCTTAGATTTATCAAATAACACGGCCATTAACAAAGTAATGGCTACTATTTGAGCAAACGGCAAGTCGTAGGCAAACCCCCAGGTTAACCGGTGTGGATTCATGTAGCTAAGCCATGACCACATCAAGACCCCAATATAGGGACGTTTGAAAATGTATGGCAGACTTACCAGTACCGCGAAAGTGATTAAAAGATCTCTAATCGGCATGACTCACCACATATCGGTATTTTCCCGATTTTTCAGCAGGAATTGCGTCCAGGTATTCAAAGTTAACCTCGACCATATCCCCGAGCTTACTTTTGAAAGCACGGCGTATGACCTCTTCTGAGCCTGGCTGATAACTATCATTGATCGTTAACTGCACACTGGTGGTATGGCGATCCAATTGAATAACTTTAAAAGAGTTAATGCCTTCAATGCCCCGTATGACGTAGGTTAAAGAAGAACCATGGAACTTTTCACCTGAGTTAGAAATAACAAAATCATTTGTTCGCCCAATGATTTTTTCGATCATGGGCAAGCCACGTCCGCATTCGCACTTTCCATCACTGAGACTTCCAATGTCTCCTGTCCGATAACGTACAAAGGGGAAACCGTATGTTGCCGTATGGGTAACGACGATCTCCCCCTCAATTCCCGGCCCAACAGCTTGACCATCAGCGTCAAGAATCTCAATCACAATATCTTCAGCACTGATGTGCATGGAGCCATGGGGGCATTCATGGGCTAAAAATCCGGCATCCCGCCCGCCATAACCGTTAGCAACGGGGCACCCAAATGCGGCTTCAATGAGTTCTCGTTGATGTTGGTAAAGACATTCAGCGGTCACGAACACGACTCTGACACCTAATTTCTTTAGATCCATGCCGCGTTGAATACTTCTTTCCGCCAGCATACTGATGACAGAGGGATAGCCAAACAACATTTTCGGCTGGCACTGTTCGATCCTACCCAGAAACTCATCCAACCGTTGATCTGAAAGTTTGGTTGCGGATAACAACGCACTGCGAAATATTTTATCCCGCAGCAGCCTCAACTTGCTTTGTGCCCCCAACTCAATTGGCGACCCCCAAATGACCACTTCCTGATCCCCAATATCCACATTCCACCAGCGAGTGGCCCGCCATTTAGCCGCCACGTCATGGCTAACCCGATCCTTCCCGAGAAAAAAAATCAAGGGTTCACCACTTGATCCCCCCGTATTAAATTGACTCAGGGGAGCTCCATCAGCCTTCAAGGCTTGTAAATTATTTCTAATGGTCCTTTTATCCAGCGTGGGAAGCTGCTGCAGATCGGCTACAGACTTTACTGCATCAGGATTGAATCCATACTGTTTAAATAAATTTTGGTAATAGGGTACCTTCGCCTGGCACTCACTTAGAAATTTTTTCAGGTTGGTCAGCTGTAGATCGTCAATTCTCTGCCGGGACCACCACTGGCTATCTTCCAGAGACTTCCGCCGATGGACCGTGTCATGTTGCTTGAATGTTTCTTGAAGTGGAAACACCATGTTAGAAATTATATGGGTGTACGCACTCATAAAGTCACCTTGGTAAACCACCCAGCTTAAAGCTGCCTGCCTGAGAATAACCCTGATAAAGAGACAGCCATTGCGACTTAACCTGAGGCCAGCTATAGGCCTCAACATTTTTTAAACCATTCTCAGTCAGAGTAGCCCGCAGTGAATCGTCTAAAATCAGACGCTCAATATTTTTGGCTATTATTTCTATATCATCAACAGGGCACAGCAAGGCCGTTTTCTCATGCTCAACAATCCAGGGAATACCTCCGGCATTAGTGGTCACAATCGGAACACCACTGGCCATGGACTCCAGCAAGGAATTCGGCATGTTATCTATACGAGAGGTATTGATAAACAAATCAGCGTCAGAATAGAGCTCACCCACCTGCTCTCTTGTTAGTCGCCCCAGAAAAGAGACATTATTGGTCAAGCCGAGATCTTTTGCGAGATTCCTAAGTGATAACTCTTCCGGTCCAGTTCCAGCAATGGAAAGATGAAAATCTATGCTTCTGGATTTCAATGCTGCCATCGCTTTCAGTGCGGTATCAATTCCGTAAATGGCTTCCAGATTACGAGTTATAATTAGCCGCATTGGACGGTGTGCATTTTTACTGGCCAATTGAGGCTTGAACTTTGTGGTATCAATGATGTTGGGAATGACCCTGGCTTCATAGCCAAATTGTTGAAACACTTCCTTTAAGTAACTTGAAGGCACGACCAATGCATCGACCTGGTCCAGGGACGGCTTTACCCAACGCAGGGATTTAGCCAGGTATTTCGAGGCACTGCCACCACGATAGTTAACAATGACCGGACGGCCTCTACAACGTGACAACCAAATAACCGGGGCGGTAAATAGCTGCCAGGACCAGCCGGAATTTGACATGACATGCACTACATCCACCTTTCCAAGAAAGCCCCAGAGCCTGAACAGATAGTCACATAATCGTCCGGCTGCACGTACCCCCCTAATATCTTTTAGCCAGGCAGGGGAATATGGGCGGTTGGTTTGCAGGAAAAGGACTTCAAGTCCTTCTTCAAGCAGCAGGTTACGCAACTGTTCGGTTTGGGCAGCCATTCCTCCCGCCGGAGGTGCTCCAGGACCGATAAGTCCGACCTTAAAGCGGCTCATACCACTCCCTCACGGCCAAGAGACAGGAAATTACACAGGGGGGCATAAACATCTTTATAATACGAAACACTACGAGCCCAGTTTCGGTCGTTAACGACAAACTCCCGACCCCGTAACAGCAGTTCTGGCCAGTTGTCGCGTTCGGCAATGACCTGGCTCAGCTTATCCGCCAGGGAGACCTGACACCCAGCCTTAAACAGGTACCCTGTTTGCCCATCTTGAATCAGTTCTTTATGCCCACCTACGTCAGATGCAACCACAAGCTTCCCAATAGCCATTGCTTCCAATGGTTTTAAGGGCGTCACCAGGTCAGTAAGCCGCATGGGCAATCGTGGATAGAGCATCACATCCGCCAAGCGGTAGTAGTCTTGAATTTGCTGGTGCGGAACTCGACCCGTCATCAGTACATATGGCCCTAACTGTAGTTGAGCTATTTTGTTTCTGATTAATGCCTCTTGAGGACCACCACCAACCAACAGCAGACGGATATTGGGGTTCTGCTCCAGCACTTTCGGCATCGCATCCAGCAAGAAGGCCAGCCCTTCATAATCATAGAAAGACCCAAAGAAACCCAAAATAATTGAGGATTCGGGCTCCCAATGGCTAGCCACTGCCACAGGCAAATCCTGTTGTACAGCACTGCTGGCGAGGTTATGGAATAAATCGATATCTACTGCATTCGGTATTACAGTGACCTTATCGCTTTTGACACCACGGGCAATGATATCCTGTCTTAAGCCCTCACAAATTGTGGTAATCGCATTCGCTCTACGAAAAACATAGCTTTCCATTGATCGGGTTAATCGGTAGCGAAGACTGCCGTGCTGTGTGGAGCCATGATTAACCGCTGCATCTTCCCAGAATGCTCGACATTCGTACACGACTGGTATCCCAGTACGCTTACTTACACGTATTGCTGCCACACCGTTCAATGCCGGGGAATGTGCATGAAGAACGTCCGGCTTTAATTCTTCCACCAAGTCATACAGCCTTTTTTCAAGGCCCCGAATAATAGCCAACGGCTCCACAATCCCTGCCGGCGCTTTACTGAGCCAAAATGCGTTGGATTCAGGGGTCCGATGGAATTTGAAACCATCAACTTCCTCTACTAACGGCAAGTCACTTACTGTTTGGGCATCATCTCGGTTGGCAGCGAGTGAATGCTTGGCCGAAGTAAGGTGTTCGGTCTCCCACCCCAAGGCCCGTTGCTGATTTAAAATTGATAACGTGCGAAAGGTATAGCCACTGTGTAACGGTGCGGAATGATCAAGGACGTGTAGAATTTTCATACCGAGGCGGCCTTTAATCCATCAGGCATAAATGTAGGGGCATGATCGATACCAAGTTCAGTCTCTTTGCGTAAAAATGCCTCAAACATAAACAAAGCCCAAATCAGGGTGCTGTGGTCCCGCAGCGATGAGAAATGTTGCTGGATCAAGGTTTCTATCATGGGCAGATTAAAATAACCCGTATCGGCCATTACGCCCTGCAATAACCTTTGTTTGAGAAGCGGCTTTAAGGGCCCCCGAAACCATTCGGCCAGCGGTACCGCGAAACCCATTTTTCGACGATATAGGACATCGTTCGGTAAATAGGGCTCCATCGCTTTTTTGAGTAAATACTTGCCACATTGACCTTTGAGCTTTAATTCTGGTGACATGCCGGATATCCACTCGACCAGTTTATGATCAAGCAGGGGTACGCGTACTTCAAGGGCGTGTGCCATACTGGCCCGATCAACTTTCGTGAGGATATCGCCTACCAAATAAGTTTTAACATCCAAATACTGGATAAGACTTAGTGGGTCTTCAAACTGGGATTGGTTGGCATAATTTTCAAACAGGGTTTGAGTTCCATAGCCCTGCAAATCGCGTTTGAATTTTTCACTGAACAACTGCTGTCTTTGTAACGGAGTGGTCAAAGCCACGGTATGGAAGTAGGCTTCAACAGAACTTCGTGCCAACGCCTGAAAGGTTGTCTTCGCTCGAAACATTTTAGGCGCCCAATCGGCTTTGGGGTACAGTTTTCCCAATGTTCCAAACACTTCGCGCCGAATACCCAGGGGCAGTCTTGCCCGCATTCGTTCTTCATTCATATGCCAACGGTAACGTCGGTATCCGGCAAGATGCTCATCACCTCCATCGCCTGAAAGGGCTACCGTGACCTTCTGCCTGGCCAACTCACAAACCCGGTAAGTTGGTATTGCTGAGCTGTCAGCATAGGGCTCGTCATACAATTGAGCCAGTTGATCCACCAAGCTGAAGTCATTACTAGCCACCAGCCCTTCAAAATGGGCCGTTTGATAGCGATCAGCTACTTTACGGGCATAATCGGTTTCGTCAAACCGTTCTACATCAAAGCCAATGGAACAGGTATTTACGGGTTTATCCGTCAGGCCCGCCATCATGGCAACTACAGTACCTGAATCGACTCCACCGGATAAAAACGCACCCAAAGGTACTTCTGCGACCAGTCTGACCTTCACAGCCTCACGTATTCTGCATTCCAATTCGGCTTTCAGGTCTTCTTCATTTTGGGAATAATTTTCTTGGGGCTGAAGAGATAGATCCCAATAACATTTACTTGTTAATGTCTTCGTCAGCTGACGCTGGATCAGTAATGTATGACCTGGCTCCAGTTTCTTAACCTGGCTATAAATGGTTTTCGGCTCCGGGATGTAGCCCAGAGAGAAGTAGTCCTCAATGGCGGTAGGATCCAGTTTCCGTTCAAGCCCAGGAATAATCTTGAGCGCTTTCAATTCAGAAGAGAAGGCGAAATGGCCATCTGGCAACAAAGTGTAATACAAGGGTTTAATGCCCATCCGATCACGGGCCAGGAAAAGCTGTTGCCGATTCCTGTCCCATATGGCGAAGGCAAACATTCCCCGAAAATGTTCTACACAGCTCTCACCCCACTCTTCCCAGGCATGAACAATGACTTCGGTATCGCACCGGGTTTTGAACAGGTGTCCACGACTTTTCAGCTCATCCATTAACTCGATAAAATTGTAGATTTCACCGTTAAAGGTCACTGCGACGGTGTCATCTTCATTAAACAATGGCTGTTTACCACTGGCCAAATCAATAATAGAAAGGCGTCTGTGCCCTAACCCAAGCCCTGGTTCCAGGTGAATATCGCCACCATCTGGTCCACGGTGAAACTGGAGGTTGTTCATTGACTCCAGTAACTCAGTAGAGATTTTTCTCCGCTCCAGAGTGTCAAACAGTCCTACGATGCCGCACATTCAGGTACTCCTCCGCTGATCATTACTGATCCCAGAATTGGTTAAACTTTTATTTGGTATCGGTATTTTCGTATCAGCTGCCAAGTTCAGGTATAACGCTGAGAAAAAATTAATGGTATTTTCCCAGTTAAAGTTAACCTCAACGTTTGTCCTTCCTCTTTGGCCCATTGCCGTTCTCAAGCTTTTATCATGGATCAACTTATAAAGAGCATCAGCTAATGCCTGACTGTTTCTGGAAGGGATTAGAAAGCCTTGTTGTCCATCTTCAATAATTTCTGGGGTACCCCCAACTCGGGTAGCCACAACAGGCAATTCACTGGCCATGGCTTCCAATAAAGTATTGGAGATACCTTCAGTCAGAGACGGCAATACAAAAATATCCATCAATTGCAAAAGACTGTTAACATCGTCTCTATCACCGGTAAAATGTGTAATATCCGATAATTCGAGAGTATCTGCTAACGATTCCAACTCTTGCCTTAGATCTCCTCCGCCGACAATCAAGATCCGAATATTGTTACACCACCGACCTGATTGCTTTAAATGGGCTATAGCTTCAAAGATCAATCGCTGATCCTTAACAGCAGTCAATCGCCCTACCGTACCAATAACCAGATTTTCCTCGTCATACTGCGGGGGTGATCTACCCGGATCCCTGAATGAACTCTCAGTTTTTGACAGCTTTTTATGGACCTTATCATTGGCTGAAAACTGATCGAAGTCGACTCCATTATAAATTTGACTGACCTTATCGGGTCTAACGCCAATAGTTTTTTCCAACCAGGCTTTCAAATCCTGGCTGACCGCCACATAGTGATGTATCAAAGGGCGTGAGAGTTTTCTCAGTAAGTTATTCTTCCAATTGGTACCATGAAGATCGGCAACACCACGTCCATGTTCGCTGTGAACACGCTTGATACCCGGCAAAAGCAACGTAATCCATTGACACTCCAGTGCTGCAAGATTTCTACTGTGCACAATATCGGGCTTATATTGCCTTAACACACACCACAGCCGCCAAAAAGTAGCTAACGAATGACCTGGAGGTTTTCTTAACTCAATAACAGGCACTTGATCACGCAATTGAATTCTTTCTGAAAAACGTCCACTAGACGTCAAGCAAATGACCATATGCCGTAATTGACTGGTCGATGTTCGATTAATGATATTAACCAATCCATTTTCCAGCCCTCCCGTATCCAAAGCGAACACGATATGAGCAATGAGGGGTGCGGAACTCATAATGATTCTGGCCCCGAACTCAGCACAAGATCCATCTTGGGCGACAAAACGTCCACAAAAGTTTGTAAGTGTTTCCTGGAATCATCCATAGATTCACGGACTGGAGTAACCACATATATTCTTGCCGACGTAGCATTTGTACCCAGTCTGGATATGGCTTCCAGCAGCTTGGCCACATACGGACTCGCTGTATCGTACTCACCAACTCGATACCATCGCCACACCAAAAGTTCGTGTTTTCCATTGAAAAGCCGTGCCTGCTCAACGGTTATGGGCTTCTGAGATAAACGCATAGGAACCTTGCTGCTTTCAAGCAAGCGCCATCCCTCCAACTCAGGAATTATCCATTTATCGAGAGAACTCACCATCTCAGCATCTTGATCTTGCTGTACATAGTGACTGATAAAGACACCCACAGTATCAGAATCACTATTTTCACGGTAAAAACGTTTGTGATTCATATAGGCTTTGTTAATTAATGGGTGCCATTCCCATTCAGGTGGTTGACTGTCAATCCAGCCATCTGGAACTTCCAGATTCATGAATGCAAAGTTTTCCGGCAGCTCACTATTACTGGATAAAAACAAGGGAACGAGCGGCCACACCATGGCAGCAAAAATGAGTGATGTGCCTCCCAGAACCGATCGTTTTACAGGGAAGTCATTGGAGTCAGAAGTTCTAACTTTTGCCTGACTTGCCGAATCAATATCGGGGTCTTTAAAAATATTGCCAATTAAAAACATTATAAATATGACAACACCGAAGAACAGCCATCCATAAATCAAATGATCTACCCCAACCGCAAGTGTCATACCACTATAGTGCCCTATCATGACAATCATATAGGCGCGCAGTATGTTAGCAAGTACAGGAACCACTACAGAAAAAGCCACAAACACGATTCGCTTAGTCATTGAACGATAGGTCAAATAAGCGAAGAGAGCCCCAAGAGTCACAGACGCAATTAAATAGCGGATGCCGCTACAGGCCTCAACCACCGACCAGTTGCCGGAAGGCAGTGAAAAAAACAGTCCCTCCTGGTATACCGGAATACCGGTTAAGCGAATGAGTGCCACCGTAGACTGTGCGGTAAGATCCATTAAAGGAGGTATCAGCTCCTCTCCCATTGGGACCATTAAATACAAGTAACCGAGTGGAAAAATTATCACTCGGCTGACTTTTAAGCCAACTATCGCACAGACGCCCAATATTAGCAGAGTAACAAATGCCAGTTGTTGAACAACTAATACATCGACCAAATTCGACAGCAACCAGAGCAGCCCGGTTATCACAAGTGGGATCAAGAGCAGAGGTTGAAAATTAGGTCTCATGGGGCTCACGTCAAAGCGGCATCGCCATATCAACCAAAGGGATATTGGTGCAATAATGAATCCGTGGGCAAAGGTTTCTGAGCGTAACCAGATGTCTACCATGGATTTTATCGAAGGAAAATAAAATATCACCAGGCAAACGATATACCCAATCAGCAACCATAAAGTTTGACGCCACTCTTTTGACAGGCCGACTGAGTTAGTCATGTTCCAACTCCCACTGCCATTGAGCTTCCAGTTCAGCCACTACCGTAGGCAGTGTATTTGACCAATTAAAGTCCTCTACCACTCTCTTTCTGGCAGCATGCTCTATAGACAGGCAATTTCCTTTCAATATTTGTGGCAGGAACTCCTGATAGTCTTCCAGCGCATTAGTGAGAATAACTTCAGCCCCAAGTTCAGCCTGAATGCCATCCAGCGCCGCATCACTGGCCATAACCACCTTCTCCATGGCCATAGCCTCAAGCACTTTATTCTGGATTCCTCGGGCAATTCTCAGTGGGGCAACCACTGCAGTTGCGTATTTTAAGTAGGGCCTGACATCGTCTACTCGCCCAGTTACCACGACGCCTGGCAACCGACTGAGCTTAGAAACTGCATGTGACGGATTTCTTCCGACAATATAGAATTTGAGTTGATTTTTTTTAGTTCTAAGGTGTGGAAATATTTCTTCGGCAAACCAGCACACTGCATCAATATTGGGCCAGTAATCCATGGCTCCCGTAAAGAGCAATACAGGGGATGCATCACGATATGGATCACGGCAATTCAAATTTGGGTCAAAATACTCTGAATCGACGCCATTGTTGTAGAAATGAATTTTTTGACTTACCTCTGGAGCCAAGGCCTTAAACAGAGCAGCTTCACGTTTCGACACGAGGTAGCTTCGACTTGCATGGCTGGCGACGATTTTTTCAAACCGTAACAAATGGTCCGCTTCACGGCGATATAACCATCTGAAGGGAAAAGGTTTAGTCTGAGCGTATTGTCGCCATTTATCAGAATCAACATCGACAAAATCAATCAACACACGAAGATGATTTTCAAGAGCATTTACACTTCGATACCCGGTCTCGGCAATAGTTGATTCGGATTTCCAGCGAGGGTACAGGTATTGTGCCATCGCCGATGAAAATACAACACATCGAGTCAGGTCATTCTCATGGAGTGTGCGATTTACCCACTCCAGCATGGTATTACTGAAATAAAAAGGCAGGGTCAGTGGCTCACCTTTCACCAAACCAACCAGGCTTCGCACGCGGCTCACCGTCGGGTTCAGAACTTCACAATGCACATCGGCACAGACCTCCCACACATCAGAGAGGTAACGCTTGTCGTTAACATCGTCCAAAAAACACCCCAAATACACCCGATAGCGTTCGGCCAAAAAACGCAACAGGTGGTATGAACGAATTTTATCGCCTTTATCGGGAGGAAATGGAATTCGGTGACATAAATACAGCAATTTCGGCTTTTCGGTACTGCCACCCGAAACCAGAGGTTTTACTACCGTAGGCATGTCATCCCAATCCCCGGGCTAATATGGGCCCAACGCGATTAGCCATGGGTAATGGCAGCTTTTTCCAGGTCTTGATCAACCACTGGTATTTGGGATTGGTCGGATTTACTTCAGGTATGTCAGAGGATCCAACCAAATAGTATTCATAGAACAGTGGCTCGGGCTCAAACCCCCAGTTTTTCTTGAAACTGAATGACCCGGTGTCCACTTTACTTCGGCCGTAATCGAAAATCCTAACCCCCTGGTCACTGGCGTTGCACATCAATTGCCAATACATAAACCCATGCGCATACACATCTCTGGAAGCGGCTGTACTACCGGCATAATAGGGTAACACCTGATCTTTGAAATAAAAGCTGACAACGCCCGCCACATCCAGGCCGGAATGCGTGATCATCAGAGACCGGCAATCAGTACCGAAAACGACACGCAATAATCTGAAATATTTGGCTGGGAATACTGGCGTCCCCAAATTCCGAACACTCTCAGCATAGACTCGGTAGACACGATCAGCATGCCAGCCTTCTTCACTTTCAAGTCCCGCTTTGATACCTTTTCTCACCACAGCTCTTTGTTTATTCGGGATAGCTTTAAGTATAGCTTCGTGTCCTTGTAATAGTGGTTTCCGGAATGTGACATAAAGCGACTTGGTCGGCCATTCTTTACCCGATGGCTTACAATTTCTTAACTCCAGGCTGTCAACTTTCAAAGATTCGGCCAGTCGGCAGGCCTCGTTGAGCAACATGTCGGCTATTTCATCAGTATTCGCAACTACACCACCGTAAACACAAAAAGGCACAGACATTAATGAGTTGCCGAACAGCAGGGTTTTAACATGCCCAAGCGGGAGAATACCGACAATTTCACCGCCCTGTTTGGCGTACAAATAATATGGCTTATGAGAAAACGCCTCACGCAGGATACGAGACCATCCAGCACGATGAAAGAAAGTAGAATCAGGCGCTATATCGACGTAGCGGTCCCACCCCTCCCAGTCCTTTGATTCTGATGACAAATAATGAACCGTTATAGACACGACAAACGTCCTTTAGGCTGAAAACATTGATTTGCATCCTGCAAAAATACGTCATCCATGGTTGACCATTGAAAATCCCTCAGCAAGCTCTCAAGCCTGTTATAGGTTCTACCTAAATTATAGTAATGGCGAAATCGTGTTTTCAGGCTGATTCCATCGACCTTGGGCTGCTGTTCATCAATTTCCCAGGGGTGAAAGTAAAAGACACATGGCAGCTGATCCACTTCGTTGATGCTTTTCATGGCCCAACGGCTAAAGCGGTAAGGAAAAAGACGAAACCACCCGCCTCCACCGCAATTTAGCTGTTTTCCTGCCAGATTCACCGTGGATATAGGAATTTCCAGAAAGTCGGTATCTCCAGGACGAAACGGAAAACGCGAAGCGCCAGGCATGCCATAAAGATCGTGTTCAATGGGTACCACACTGGAACTGTACTCGTAGCCGGCTTCGTCCAGTATATTCAGGGCCCATAAATTTGACCGGTTAATTGAATAACTGGCAGCTCGGTACCCCTTTACGGGAAGACTTGTCAGATCTTCCAATAGGTACTTTGTACGCAGAACATCGCTGCGAAACTGATCCGGGCTTTGATTTACAACCCTGATATGCTCCCAGCCATGACTGGCGATTTCATGCCCTTGAGCAATAATGTCCTGAATCATGGCAGGGTAACGTTCGGCCATCCAGCCTAGCGTAAAGAAGGTGGCTTTCACCTTATAACGGTCAAATAACTCCAGAATTCGTGCAACGTTATGTTCCACCCGACAAGGTATTTTTTCCCATTGATTTCGAGGGATTGCGGACTCAAACGCGGACACCTGAAAGTAGTCTTCAACGTCAACACTCATTGCGTTAATCATAGGGATTTAGACCATTCCCTCATCTTCTGAACGATACGCTCAGCGGCCTTTCCATCCCACAACCTGGGTATACGATGCTCTCTTGACTCTGTGCTCATCGCGTCGACAAAAGCGGCTTCGATTGCTTCCGGATCTGTGCCAACCAGAACATTCGTCCCTTCATTGAGAGTAATGGGTCGCTCTGTTGTCTCACGTAAAGTGATACACGCAACACCCAAAGCGGTTGTTTCTTCCTGAATACCACCAGAGTCTGTTAAAACCAGGCTCGCCCCCTTCATCAACCCCAACATTTGCAAATAACCCTGTGGCGGCAAAATTCGTATACCACTGCTTTCAAGAGCTTCCAGCAAATCAAACTTGCGCAATTGAGCTTCAGTCCTTGGGTGCAAAGGAAATACCAGTGGCAAGCGGTTTTGAATCAAGATTAATGATTGAATCAATTTTGATAAGACCGATGAATCATCGACATTAGAGGGCCGGTGAAGGGTTACCAGGCCAAATTTATCCTCTGATCCCAGAGTTTGACTGTAGGGTACGGCACGCGGCAAGTTGTATAAGAGCGTATCGATCATCACATTGCCAACAAATTCTATTCTATCGCTGGCAATGCCTTCCTTGAGTAAATTCTGTTCAGCTTCAGGCTCAGTGGTAAACAATAGTGAGGAAATCTGGTCCGTCAATACACGGTTTATTTCTTCCGGCATGCTGCGATCCCTACTACGCAGACCGGCTTCCACATGAACGACGGGGATAAGTTTTTTAGCTGCCACCAAGGAACAGGCAATGGTCGAATTAACATCGCCAACAACAAGCACGACATCAGGGTTTAAATCATTAAGAACTGACTCAAACCGAATCATAATATTCGCTGTTTGTACCGCATGACTTCCCGACCCTACCTCTAAGTCAATATCGGGCTCAGGAATTGCCAGCTGATCAAAGAACGATTGCTTCATGGCACTGTCGTAATGCTGTCCAGTATGAAGCAAGCTGGCATCAAATCCACTGTCGTCTTTTTTCAAGGCCCGCATGATTGGGGCTATTTTCATGAAATTGGGTCTGGCGCCGACAATGCACAAAACAGACTGCTTCTTCTTGCTACTATTCATACCTGCATCCTTAACCATAACTGCAGCCGCCTCGATGATTTCTATACGTTAAGGGATAAAGTCCAAACGTTCAGGATAGTCTAATGCAAACTAACGCAATGACAACATAATCACTTTGGCAAACAGATTGTCACCAGTTAAAAGAAATACCAATCGTTATCCGATTTTCTTTATACTCGTCCAGACTATCATCAGAAAATCTTTGCGTATAAGTGTAGAGTCCATACAAATCACTGCGCTCACCCAACTCACGCTTTAGGCCCAAATCAAACCTCCAGGTTTCAGATGCAGGCCCCAGGATTTCCGAGCCGGTATCTGGCTCGGATTCATAGTAAGAAACACGACCGTCAAAATCTAAAACAGAAGACATCTTTTGATCGAAACCTAAGGACACACTGGTAAATGTTGAAACCAAATTGTCCTCCTCACGGGTTTGTTCAGATTCAGCAGCATCAAGATAAATGGATAAACGCCTACCTTCCCAACGATAATTAAGCCTCAGTCGCTCATCGATCACAGGCCCAAGAGTTTGTGTCGTTTGATTAAACCCGAATACAATAAGATTTCCATCCGAATCCAGTATCGGTGCCCCACTTTCATTGAGAGGTAAGCCGAAAACTGGATCCTCCCTCAGATAGCTTGAATAAGTTAAAGTGGTTTGATAATCCAATTCCAAACGACTGCGGCGATGGCGGTAACTGATATTGACTGCTGGTGTACTGCCAAAAAATCGCTCACCAGTTTCCAATTTTATTTTAGCCCGTGGATTGGGAGACCATTCCATTCCAGCCCCCCAAACATCACCATCTATCTCATCATGTGTGGACTCATAATCGTTAGAGTCCTGACCAGCAAAGGCATAAACACTGAGCTTCCGGTTAACCAGATAGCTCAGGGTATAATAAATTGTACTTATCTCAGAGAGACGATTAGGTTGCTGTCGCTCGTTGTCGTATGACAGCTTTTGATAGCTTCCCGAAATATCCCAACCTAGCCGGGACCAGGAAGACAAACTGCTCAAAGAGAACTGAGCAGATTGGCGTTCATTATCAGATAGTTCGGACTCACTGTTAATCTGATTAGTATAATTGTAGCGCACACTTAAGTGGGCAAAATTTGCAAAACTGTGCAATATATATGGACTGACAGAGTAACTATAGGTTGTGTTGATATTTTCTGACACACCCACGGTCTGGTCTCCAGTTGCCCGGAAAGGATCTACAGCATTTTGAACCACTCTGACTGTACCGTCGACATAGAATAGATCTTTCAATAACTCTACCGACCCATCCGCCATTAGGTTAAGCCAAATTCGGTCGCCGCGTGAACACCGATCATTTCTTAATTGGTTCACACTTCCAGTTGCAGAGCCATATAGATTTAGCTTGCTGCGACCACCCTCCCCTTCAATGGCAATTGAGGGCGTGGCGCTCGTCAACCAGCCAAACTCCTTATCTCCATCTTCAAGGCAAATGTTGTCAGTAAATACTTCATTGAGACTGAAACCGTACAGCACATCCCAGTCACCAGACCAACTATTTGATGCCATCAGAGACACTGAACAGCCTGTCAAGAAATTAAATGCCCAGCGGGATAGGTACGAAATGTATAACTGTCTTGATGTATCAGTTATTTGTCGCTGACGATCGATAATGGGAGTTCCTTCTGGCTCCATTGCCATATCCATAGCCGTATCCGTAACCGTATCCATAACCATGTGCTGAAAGTGGATTCTTCTTAACTTTGTTGAGCACCAAACCTACAACTTTATCATCGCCTATGTGCTGAACAGCTTCTTCAACAGCGCTTTGTGACGACTGGTTAGCCGCCACTACGAAAACTACTTGCCCCACTAGGCTCGCCAGCACCGTAGCTTCAGTTGTGACAAGCAGCGGCGGGGAATCAAAGATAATCACACGGTCTGAATATCTTTCAGACAACTCTTTCATCATTTTTCGCATATTATCGCTGGCCAATAGCTCTGTTGCGTGCTCGTGCAGTTTTCCTACTGGCAGAACCCTGAGCTTTGGAATATTCGTATGCACCAACACATCCGAAAAACTCAGCGTGCTATCGTCCAGCAAATCAATCAGGCCTGGACACTGATCAGAAATCCCAAGATGCTCAGCTGCTGTTGCTTTCGTTACATCAGCGTCCACCAGGAGAACTGTCTTATCCTGTTCTGTAGCAATACTCATCGCCAAATTGATGGCACAAAATGTTTTCCCCTCACCGGGCAGGGCACTGGCCACCATGATCAGGTTTGCGTTGTCCAGCGAGTTGATGTCTTTATTCTTTATATTTGTCAATAGCGGCCGTTTTATGGCTCGATATTCATCGGCGATCTGACTCCGAGGCTTGAGCGGAGTAATCATCCCGCACTCAGACATTGCCTGTAGCGGTAGTTGATGTATTGTCCGAGGCCCTTGGTGTTCGCCATACTCTGGGTCACCTTCGGATGACCGTGGTCGCTCTGTTGGCTCTTTGTTCTCAAGATCGTTAGCATCAGCAGAAGATGTTGAAACCAGAACATCGTCATCCACACCATCACTCTTTTCAACAGCACCAGCGACCTTGGATTTTTCAGAGGCGTGTTCTTCAGAGCCCTTACCATCCAGCAGAGCCTGCCGCCCTTTTTCGTTTTCCAGTTTGTTAATGGCTTTTTCTATTATGCTCATAGATAGGCAGCCTTAAATCTCCGTTAAAAAAATAGATCCTGACTGACCGTCACACCCGCAAAGGTTAGTAACAAACAGACACATACCCCTGAAAAAACCGCTGTTGCCCACATCTCTTTCCGAGTCTGCTTGGCATCCATAACCATTGATACGGAACCCAGAACAGGCAAACCCAACTTCTCACCCAGTGTTTGTCGATCGACAAACACTGGTTTCAACAAGGTGAGAATTAATGCCAAGCCAACGCCAACCGCCAGGCTCAACAACAACACCATGGCATTCAACAACAATTTATTCGGATCAGTGGGCTTTAGAGGTACAAATGGTGGATCAATAACCCTGAATTTAATGTCGTCAGCACTTTTTTCTACCTGCTCTGACAACATGGCCGACTCACGTCGCTCCAGTAATGCATTATGTTGCTGTGATATGACTTTATAATCACGATCCAGTTGCTGTAGTTCAACTTCAATTTCTGGGATATTATTAACCGTGTTTTCCAGCTCTTGAACCCTGGTTTCATATTCTTTAACTCGCACCTTTAGCTCTGCCACACGAGCTTCTGCTTCCGCTAGCATAGTCCTCATATTTTGATAAACAGGACTGGTTCCAAGGCTGCTGATCGACGATGGATTTGTTTCAATGGCTTGGCTGAGTTCGTTTCTCTTATCCTCTTCCAAAGCTTTGATCATGCGCTTTATTTGTTTCACCTCTGGATGCAAGTCAGTGTAATTAAGCGAAAGCTGATCCAGTTGTTCTTTCAGGCTTTGTATTCTTAAATCAATGGGCGTCATGCTCATATTGCCACCCAGATCAGAAGAAAAGAATACAGGCTCTTCACCCTCCAACTGTCGATTTAACTCATTCTGTCGGTTCTCCATCTCGCTAAGTTCCAGCTTGGCTGAACTCAACAGCGTTCGAGCAGACTCCAGCCGTTGATAATAGCCACCAGTTTCACCTGGCAACATACCAACATGCCGTTGTTTAAAGTCTGCCAGTCTCGATTCGGCCTGGGACAAACGTATTTCATAATCAGAAATTTGCTGATCCAAGAAAGCCTGAGCTCCAGAACTTTCTTTACGTTTTTCGCCCAACGTAGATTCGATAAATATGGTAATCAGAGATTGCACAACCCGTTTAGCCGTTTCCCGATCCCTGTGCTTGAACGATACTGAATAGAGTGACGTGTTGGTGCGATCGCCTTGAAGAGAAATTGAACTCTTGAGATCAGTCAAGAGCTTCTCCTCTTCCAGTTCTGTTTTCACATTCAAATCCAGATCGGCCATCCTCATCAACTTTTCCAGGTTAGGCCGACTAAGCAGGGTTTTACTCATCAGCTCAACCCGTTGATTTAGATCCGGTTGAATGGCAAGACCTCTTAATAAAGGCCTCAACAAGCTGGAGCTATCAACCTCCAACCTGGCATTGGCCATGTAGGATACCGGTAGACTCCATACCCACATCCACCCTGCAATGGCTAACACCCAGGCCAACGCCAAGCCATGCCAACGGAAACGCCATAGGCCAATCAGATAAACGTAAATCTGAGCCAGTTCTTGCTGCATACCACCACCTTTAATCAGTTTACTGGCTTAGAACCAGGCTTCAGGAATAATAATTATATCGCCTGGCAACAGGGGTAAATTGGCACTAATATCGCCATCTTTAATCAAGTCTTCCAAACGTAAATTGTAAATTTCCTGTTCGCCGTTATAACTTCTCACCAATACGGTTTTATTGCCATTTGCGAATTCGCTGATCCCTCCAACCTGGATCATCAGGTCCAGTAACGTCATATGCTTGTCATAGGGAACGCTAAGGGGCTCTGCGGCTTCACCCAAAACCCGAATTTGCTGGTTGGGGACGCCTGAAAATCCATTCACAATGACACTGACAATTGGGTTCTTAACGTATTTCCGATAGGCCTTTTCGATATCCCGCGCAAGAGTAGTCGGCGTTCTGCCGCTGGCAGGTATGTCTTCCACCAAGCGAGTTGTTATTTTGCCATCTGGACGTACCTGAACCGTCGTCGTCAGCTCTTCATTCCCCCAGACAAACACTTCAATAGAGTCACCTGGACCAATAATATAGTCATATTCTGGAGGCGTTTCGCTAGCAACGGGGTATAAATGCTCCTGATCTTCCGGCTGCAGATAACCACAGCCAGATAGAGTGAGTATGGTCACTGCTAAAAGGGATAACCACCCTTTGATAAAACCTTTTACCGCGTATCCTGGTGAGCGCACCAATGCCTGAGGGACAAACACTGACCATCCTCCTTGAAATTCCATTGAGATATTACAAAGACCTGCGAAATCCTTCGAAAGTATAGACGCACATTTCAACTCCACCCCATTATTCATTGAAATTACATCCATTTTTATTTCAAGCTGAAAATCCCGTCAGCGAGGCCATAAAGGCATTCAACCGGCCTAGAAAGACAGGCCACTTGCCTAAAAATGACGTGGGGTATTCAACCAAGTAACACAGGCATACATATATTGGGTACAAACATAGACACAAGGATTTTAATGCGCCATTCAATTATCGAAAATTTCCTGATCGGTTGTCTTTTTATGTATCAAATGGCACATTTTTCATTTGAACTCCGAAATATTCCAACCTTCGTCCATTGAATGTGCCCCTAAAGGTCATTGCCCATTAATATGGTTGCGGTGCTTAATCCTTCCTTTTCTCTTGTCCACATTGGGATTGACGTCTAACCTATTAACATCAATTACCGGGTCAGACTATGAGTTATTCTTGACCAGAATATTAATAATCGCTTTATTTACTTCTCCTTTAATTCCTCAAGCGGATACAGGAATGAACAAGGCCATTATTACGTTGGGAAATAGTGCCGGTGTATTAGGAATCATTCTTTGTGGAATATCCGTCATAGCCCGTTTTATGGGCTATTATCATTTTCTTGGCCATGAGAGCATGACGCTTTTCAATGTGGGCATAGGATTGATGGTATTCTGTATGTTGATCAAACAGGAATTTATCCTTTGGTCCTTAAAGCACCCAGGCTAAGTACATGCTACATTTTTCCGGTCTGCCAGCTTATCCGGCAGACCCAAGCTAAAGAATTGGAATCTTTATGTACGAATCATATTATGGACTGACGGAAGAACCCTTTCGCTTGACGCCAGACTCCCGCCTTTGCTTCAGCCATCCCAGCTATAAAAACGCCAAGGCCTATATGCAATACGCCCTCTATCGTCGCGAGGGATTCGTTGTGGTCACTGGCCAGCCTGGCACAGGAAAATCCACATTAATCAGTGACTTAACTTCTGAGTTTGATGGCGGAAAAGTTTTGTTCACCAGTCTGAGTTGTACGCAAGTTCAGGCTGATGACTTACTGCGGCTGATTGCCCTTAATTTCAACCTGGACGGTAATACCGAGTATAAATCACTGCTACTGCACAATCTGAAACAATATTTTCTCAAATTGTACAATGAGGGTCGACGTTCCCTACTTATTATTGATGAGGCCCAGGATTTACCACAGGGAGCTCTCGAAGAGCTGCGCCTGCTGACGAATCTTCAACAAAATAATCAGCCATTACTGCAAATTTTTTTGGTGGGGCAAAGTGAACTTCGCAAGACTATCTCTACGCCCCAACTTGAGCAGTTACATCAACGGATAGTTGCCACTTGCCACCTCGCCCCTTTAAGCCAGGAAGACACAGAATCCTATATCTATTATCGGCTGAAAAAAGTCGGGTGGAAGAATGATCCCACTCTTGCGCCTGAAATATTCAGCGCTATCCACCAAGTCAGCCGCGGTATCCCGAGGCTTATCAATCTGATCTGCAGCCGCATGATGCTGCATGGCATGGTGGATGAAAAACACCATTTGGAATTTAGCGATCTGAAGCTGGTTCTTGAAAATCTGGCACAGGAAGAACTGATTAAAATCAATGATTTAATAGATAATGACAAGGCGTTATTAAGAAGCATCTAACCTCTCAAAAGTATCTAACCTCTCAAAAGTATCTAACCTCCTTCGGGAGGTAATGCCGGTCTCGGCACTACATTCTGGCTTTCTTTTCCTCAAGCAGTTGTTCCAATGTATTGGGTTTCTCCTTTCTCATAAGTTCTTCCCATTTGCTGACGAGAGGAGCAATACAGGATTTATAAGCTAAGTGCGGGATTAACAAATGCATAGGCATTTTCAAGTAATGTGACCGGAGATACAGTAATCTCCTTGCCATCTGCGTCCATGGGTCGTAACAACTGATATGATCCGGCAGAAGGCCTCGATCAAAAAGCCCTGACATAATCGACGCGCGCAGGTTAGAAAAAGATCCGGGCAGGGAAAACTTGATACTTTCAGGCACGGGAGTGTTCAACCATTTCGTGCAGTAGTAGAGCGCATAAAACAACGGTGTACTCAAGTCTTGTTGCTCTGCTCGCTCAATCAGGCACTTCCAATCCAGCTCGGTTTTGCATAATTCACGCAACAGCCGGTCAATATCACACAAGTCCCGAAGTCCATGCTTGAACTCACCGTCAAAAAATAGATGAGTGGCACTGTGCAGGACAATATCAGCATTTCCCAAGCGATAGAGGTTGCGTTCTGAGTCTATTGCTACAATCTGTTCCAACATGGCTTGACTGGATGGAGTCACCCGGGCAGTTCTTGGTACAATGGCATGGTGGACATCCAATTCCGTCTGGCGCTGACCGTGCCTCAGGGGCGGCAGTTCATGCATCCACTGCCGATAATAATACTGGTCATAACCATCCAAATGGGTGGCTAGCCAACCCGAATTTTCCAGAAGTAACTCTGCACGTTTCAATTCAACTTCAGGCAATAAAATATCTATATCAGAAAACAATCTACCTTCAGCCGGCGATAATTCAGAATATCTATAAGCGGCACCTTTCAAAAGAACGATGGGAGTATTCAATGGCGCCAGGGTGGTCGCCAGCTGATCCACCTCATTCATAATGGATTGCTTATGTCTTTGAGTCAGCGTGTGCGCCCAACGCATATGCCTTACCGGGGCTTCAGGTAACTGCTCGATTATATCTGCCAAGTGGACATAGAGTGCCGCCAGAAAATCGAGACTTCTGGCCTGGCGGACAACCAGGTCCCACTCAGAAAGTGAGATACTGAGTGCCCTTTGCTTGTCTGCCAATATGTGCAACAGCGGACAGCGCTCATAGAGACCATGCATTTGTCCACTATCAGACTGCATAGCTCATACCCTCTGTCACTGTTTCTAGCGCCATGCCATCAAACATTTCAACGGCTTCATCCAAATCCGAGTATTGAAAGTCATAACATTGAACATCACTGACCACATCACTCAACAATGAAAACCCTTGCTCTCCCAACAAATGAAAGTTAAACGCCTGACGTGCCAACATAAGGAATGACTGGGCCTTTGATCTGGACGAAATGATCGTCTTTGATGATCTGGCGTATTGAGGAAAAACTATCCAGCTGAGTTTGGCCGACTCCCTACTGCGCTTTACACTTTCAGCAGGGGACAACATATGCGCCACGGTACCTTTGGTTGTACCGGTACATAAGGGCCCTATACGCGCATCAGGAGAAAATTGCTGGATAATATCAATGGACCGGTTTTTCAAGCTGACAGGACGTGCCAATGGCATAACACTGCCGACGCTATCAAGTCTCAACAAAGCCAATTCATCACTCAGTAAGCGCCACCCCCGACAAACCAACCCAGCACATAACGTGCTTTTGCCAGCCCCAGGCGGTGCAGAGAGCATCAACACTCGGCCGTTTTTTTCAACAACTGCGGCATGTATGATCAAATACTCGTGACAATTATTGGCAATACACCAATTGAGCCCCCATTCAAACAGGGCCAATGCCTGAGATTTCGGTAAAGGCCTAAAGGGGTTTAATCCATCCAGGGAAAAGTGAACCTGAGGCCGCCACCAGCGCCTGAATCCCCCCAATTGATCCACCGTAATGTGAAAATCATAAAAGGCATTGGTATTGTCGCTGGTTTGATCAAGCACACTACCGTCGTAGATCCACTTAACGTCAGAGAGCAAGCTGGATAAATTGGAGGACAGGGAGACGGTGAGAGGACCTACCTGCAACCCTATTTTCTGATTAGTTATCATGGGCTAACGTAGATTCTCTTTTCTTATCCAGCAAGCGTAACAGGCTGAATCAACCCAAGACGGGACAGCCGAGGTATTACATGACGATCAATCTCATAGGCAGAACAGGACAACGCCATGGAGACTCGTTCTGATAAAGCAGCAAGACTGAGATGGTGATCACTTAAACAGCCGATAACAGAGCTGGCTTTATCAGAGAGACAATGCAGGTCCCCCGAGTCTACACAATAAACAATAGATTCAGTCTCGTCAGGCCAAGCTACTACCATCAACGAATCGCGTACCTTCCAAAGTCTTGAATCAATCATCTATTCCCTTACACGTCTCTGGATCCCAGTCCTCATACCTGACACAGGAACGGCTGTTGACATCAAAACGCGAGCCCTCCGGACAAGCTGGCACGCATGTTCCGTTCACCTCGACATAGCCTGGACCACATTCTCCAAAGCTGTTGAGAAAACAATCACCCGTATTGTTCATCTGCAGTAACAAATCGTGGCACTCTTGCTCAGAAATTTCTACGCCACGTACGGTGGTTCCCATTCTTGAGGCCTGAACCACTTCAACAACCTGTTCACAGTTTGCACCATAAATGAAAGGTGCCTTAGCTGCATTCAGATACGCCGCGACCATATGCGATTCAAAGCACTCCGAGTTGCCCTGTTTGTCGTTTTCCAGCAAGACATCCATCAGAGTAACGCTACCAAAATCCCTCATTCGCGAAGCGATCGTGGGGTGAAACCCAAACACCGAGTAGAAGGTGGTGCCATCCTGGGTATTCCACTCTTTTCTATATCGCCCATCCCGGAACACCTGTTGCCCTGCGGAACAGCCCGTACCGTTCCAGGATTGTGTATGATCCTTCCAGTAAGTGGGGCGACAGCCCTTACCGTCACATTCCTCATGCCTGCCCGAGGTGTCAGCCGAATTCCTGACATCCGCCGAGAAGCAATTGGTTGTAGCACCCAATACAGGCCGAGAAAACAATGACATCAGCAAAGGAGCAGAAGCACCGGCTTTTGCCAGAGTGCGTCGAGATACCCCTTTTGCACCCACTGGAGAGCTCTCAGAAACGCCAGAATCCATTGAGCCATCTGAAGTATCCATGGCATCTGAAAGATCAACTGATGAATTATCCACTGTGCGCTTATCTTTCATAATAAAAGCCTGTTTAAACCCTGACAACTCAGCCCATGCGAGTCGATACGTCTACATTCCAGTTGCATAATGCAATTTCCGTACCCTTTCACTAACCAACTGTTTTATAAGTATTTTTTTCAGCTTGAAGTGACTCTCAATTGCAATCCGCCCACACATTGTAAAGCTTGCTGACACTCTCTGGTTTTTCACTGTCGGCAGACAGCTTGCCAGCAAAGCCCGGTGTTACAGACGCCAATAATCGACACCTGCAGCTTCAAGCTCCATCCGATCAACACAGGATTTAACATCCACCAGTATAGCTCCACTATTCATAAATGCCTGAAAATCCGATACCCGTAATGAACGGTATTTATTATGTGGCACCGCCAGAACAACAGCGTCTACCAATGGCAAGTTTTGCCAATCCACCAGTTCCACACCGTACTCTTCCATGGCCTCCCTTGGACAGGCCAGCGGGTCGTGAACATGCACCTGACACCGATACTCTTTCAGCTCATGAATAATATCCACAACATGTGAATTGCGGAGATCAGGGCAATCCTCTTTAAAAGTTAACCCCAATACAGCAATGTTCGTCCCCTTGATGGATTTGTTATTGCGTACCAGACATTTTATGGTCTGCTCCGCAATAAACTTTCCCATGCCATCATTGATTTGACGACCTGCAAGAATAACCTGTGGATGATGGCCAGAAGCTTCCGCTTTATAGGTCAAATAGTACGGATCAACCCCAATACAATGCCCTCCGACCAGACCGGGCCTGAACGGTAAAAAGTTCCATTTGGTGCCAGCTGCCTCCAGTACGTCAGCGGTATCAATAGCCAAACGGTTGAAGATCAAAGACAACTCGTTCATCAGGGCAATATTGAGATCTCGCTGGGTGTTTTCAATCACCTTTGCGGCTTCAGCCACTTTGATCGTGCTCGCACGGAAGACACCTGCGTGCACTATTTGCTCATACAATGTGGCCAGCTGTTCAAGGGTAGAGGGTGTATCACCAGATACCACTTTAATAATGCTTTCCAGCCGGTGCTCTTTATCACCCGGGTTGATACGCTCAGGAGAATATCCGACAAAGAAGCCGTCCTTATCCGCATCACGGTTGGGGCTTCCCTGCAGATCAGGCCTGCCCAACCACGGCATACCGGAATAATGTTCCAGAATGGGCACACAGAACTCTTCGGTACACCCAGGGTAGACGGTTGATTCAAATACCACTTTTACGCCAGGTTTCATGTGTTGCGCAACGCTCCGACAAGCACCTTCCAGCGGCTTCAAATCCGGCTGTCGAGCATGATCTATCGGGGTGGGCACCACAACAATAATCACATCGGCGGCAGCAAGTTCCGCCGCATCGTTAGTATATTTGAGTTGCTTGGCGCCAGTGAGGCGATCTGGCTCGACTTCCCCACTGGGATCAATGCCATTGCGATAATTGGCTAATTTTTCTTCATTCAGATCAAAACCAATGGTCTTGGTGATATGCCCAAAAGCAACTGCCAAAGGTAAGCCTACATACCCCAAACCTACAACCGCTACAGTTTCCATCTTATTTATCTACTCCAACTGGATTTACCCTGATCGTAAACAACACTTTCGCTTTTATCTTATTTTTGGCCCACAACAGTCCCGGGAGGGGCAATTGATTGCGTATTGTTTCGGCGCTGATGGCAGCCAACAAACCATTTAGCCGTAAGCTGCAATCCGTCGAACGGACCGTATTGAGGATTGTAGCCTAATAATCTTTTCGCTTTTGTGATATCCGCTTGAGAATGCAGAACATCCCCCTCCCGAAACGAACGGTACTGCACAGGCAGGGTAGTCACACCCGGCAACAATTCCTGGACCAATAAGCCCATATAATTCTGCAATTGGTTGAGACTGGTGCGGGCACCATAAGCTACATTGTAAACTTGATTCAATGCCTCCTGCTCAGGGACAGTCGCAGCTAAAATATTTGCCTGGATGGTATTTTCAATAAAACAAAAGTCCCTGGTGGTCTCACCATCACCATTGATATAACACGGCTCTTTATTGATTAAAGCGTGAAACCAAAGAGGAATGACTGCGGCATAGGCCCCTTGAGGATCTTGACGAGGCCCAAATACGTTAAAATAGCGTAACCCGATGCAATTTAAGCCATAGGTTTTATAAAAGACATCCGCATACATCTCATTGACATATTTAGTGACGGCATACGGAGAGAGCGGTTTGCCAATTGTGTCCTCCACTTTTGGTAAGCCTGGATGATCGCCATAAGTAGAAGATGAGGCGGCGTAAACTACCCGGTTGACCTTTTGCTGTTGAGCAGCAACCAAAATATTGACAAATCCATCAATATTGACAGAGTTTGTCTCCCTCGGTTGCCGGATAGAACGCGGCACACTGCCCAGTGCGGCCTGGTGCAAAACGATATCCACGCCCGACATGGCTGACTCACAAGAGGAAAAATCCCGGATATCCCCCTCAACAAATGAGAAAAGCTCCCAGGCTTTCGTCCCAACCGCCGCTCGAACCCCCTCTAAATTATGTCGGTGACCGGTGGCAAAGTTATCCAGGCCGACAACTTTCTGTTTATGTCGAAGTAGTGTTTCCAGAAGGTTTGAACCAATAAACCCTGCAACACCGGTTATTAGCCATACCTTCGGGTCAGATTCCAGCTCCTGAAGTCTCTTAAAGTACAGCTCGCTGTGATTTTCCATGAATTAGTACATCCGTTGATGACCAGAGGAACAAATCAGTGGGCCAAACCCTGTTTAAACCCGCAGCCCTCTTTATAATAAACTATAGGTTTTAAACTGTAGTCGCGGATACAGATTCTGAACACATGTGGCAGTAAATAACCTGCAAATATGTTCAAGTCTTCCCCCAAATTACTGCATTGACTGAAGCAATTCATAAAAAGTATCTACACTGTGTAATGTAGAATAGAATCGATAACAATACATTTCCATAGACGGAAATGCTATAAGAATTAAAGGGAAAGACTCTGCCGGCAGGTCATCTTCATCAATCACCAAGAAGATTTAAGCGTCATTGATCCCATCGATACCGCTTAAATCCAAAACTGCGAATACATGATTAATTTCTTCGGATTTTATAGCTATCTGATTGCGTCAATAGGGTTTCTTATCTTATTGATACTACTGCTTGCCTCATCCCTTAGAAAAAGGCATGGCTGGAAGTTGATGCTTGCCTGCTTTGCCAGCTTTCTCTGGGCATTGGATGCAACCTTAGCCAGCAGCGGGGTGTATACGCCCCTTCAAGTCAAGATTTCACTTGAATGGTTTCGCTATGTCACCTGGTTCTACTTTTTATTGAGCTATCTCAACTTCTCCCAGAATTCAGACGGCAATGTGAGCGCGCCCGAAGCCGGTACAAACCGTCCCACCGGCATCCCACTGTTGTGGGTATGTGTTGCCACAGGCTCATTCCTGGCATTGATAATACCCACTCTGGGGTCCCAGAGCATGCTATTGGAATCCCTGGTATTTCAATTTGTCCTACCCGAAACCATCCAATTTTCAACCTTGATTTTATTGACTATCATTGGGCTTGGCATTATTGAGCAACTGATTCGCAGCAGCACGACAGAACAGCGCTGGGCCATTAAATTTATATGCCTGGGTGTTGGCGCGGTTTTCGTCTATGACTTTTTTATGTACAGCGAATCCCTTCTGTTTAAAAGTATCAATCCAAATATCTGGCAGATACGTGGCATAGCGAACGCTCTTATCATACCGCTTATTGCTGTGTCGGCCGCTCGCCACACCAGTTTGAACCTTGGAATTCATGTTTCAAGACAGGTGGTCTTTCAGTCAGCGACTGTCATCGGTGCAGGCATTTACCTGTTAACCATGTCGGCGATGGGCTATTACATTCGCTATCTGGGGGGAAACTGGGGCAGTTTATTTCAAGTTCTTTTCCTGTTTACGGGAGGTCTGTTACTTGCCAGCCTTATTTTTTCAGATAAATTTCGAAAAAATATTAAAGTCCTTCTAAATAAACACTTTTATAGCTATAAATATGACTATAGAGAGCAATGGCTTGAATTTACTCATAATTTGGCAAATTCAACCAACCCCGTCCCAGTAAGATGCTGTGAAGCTATGGCCCAACTCGTAGCGGCTTCAGGTGCCATGCTGTGGTGCCGGACTCAGCATAATTATTACGAAATGGTCTGTCATTGGCACATACCTGAACCGTCTGTCAGCGCTGAACAAATGCAGAAAGACCTTGCTTCATTAATTGGATTTCTTGGACAAACACAGTGGGTGGTAGATTTTGACGAAAAGGCCAGTCGACCAGATCTCTACGGGGATTTGGAGCTGCCGCATTGGCTAACCACTATGCCTAAGGCATGGCTTATCGTGCCCCTGATTATGCAAAATGGAATTTTGGGGTTTATTTTGTTGAAAAAGTCCGAAATCAGCCAACCTGTCAATTGGGAAGACCGTGATCTGTTAAAAATGGCCGGTCAGCAGGCCGCCATCCATTTAACCCAACACCTCGCCGAAGAAGCCCTGATAGAAGCCCGGCAATTTGAAGCTTACAACCGATTATCCACCTATGTAATGCATGATTTGAAGAACATTCTGGCACAACAATCACTGATCATTTCCAATGCCGAGAAACATAAAGGCAATCCGGAATTTGTCGATGACGTCATTCGAACCATCAGCAATTCGGTTGATCGCATGAATCGACTGCTTCGCCAGATGAAACGAGGTTCTCGATCTGAGATACACTCCCCTGTTCTACTGGTGCCCCTGTTAGAAGAAGTCATATTTGATACGGCAGTACGACTTCCCCAACCCACGTTGAACATTCGCGAGTGCGAACCCTCGCATGACGAGAGCACTGTACCCATCGTATCGGTCCTGGCGGACCCTCAACAATTAAAGAATGTTTTCACCCACCTCATTCAAAATGCCCAAGAGGCCACGGACGATAAGGGCAGTATCCAAATCACCCTGGGGACAAGTAATGACCAAGCCCGTATTGAGGTCGTGGACAATGGGCATGGAATGGACAGCAAATTTATTAAAGAACGACTATTTAAAGCTTTTGATACAACCAAAGGCTTGATGGGTATGGGCATAGGAGCCTTTGAAAGTCGTCAATACATTCATTCAATTGGCGGATCTATTGAGGTAAAAAGCTCTCCAGGCAGGGGAAGTACATTTACCATTAGCCTGCCATTACACACAAGCGCCACCCCTACCACTGAATTGTTTCCTGTAGATATGCCTTCGGAACAGCTAAAATCAATGCAGTCTGAACCGCATGTTGAAACATCGACTTTACGAAATACATAGTGAATAAGAGCTATTTGCTACAAGGAGCTGTCTTTGAACGGAAAACACAAACACCTATTAATTGTTGAAGATGATCCAGGTCTACAAAGCCAGTTACGCTGGTGCTTTGATGATTACCAGGTTTCAGTTTGTAGCAATCGTGAAGAGGCCATCACCCTGGTTCGTCGTCAACAACCTGGTGTTGTCTTACTGGATCTTGGTCTACCACCCGACCCCGGCGGTGTTACTGAAGGCATGTCTGCACTCAAAGAGATATTGTCTTTATCCCCTGCCAGTCGAATTATTGTGGTAACAGGCGTTCACGATCGGGATCATGCCGTTAAAGCTATCGGGCTGGGCGCTTATGATTTTTATCAAAAGCCAGTTGATGCAGAAATTTTAACCTTGATGGTTGACCGGGCATACAGTGTTTATGAGCTCGAAGAGGAAAATAGGCGGCTTCTGACCAGTCAAACTCAAGCCCCCTCTATGGGCATTATCGGTAACAGCCCTCAAATCCTCAAGGTTTTCCGTACCATTGAAAAAGTCGCCCCCAGTAATATCACCACATTATTATTGGGAGCCAGCGGCACAGGAAAAGAAGTATTTGCCCGCGCTTTGCATGATCTAAGCCCACGAAAAAAACAACGTATGGTCGCCATAAACTGTGCAGCCATTCCCGAAAACTTACTGGAAAGTGAGCTTTTCGGCTACGAGAAAGGTGCCTTTACAGGAGCAGCTAAACAGACGCCTGGGAAAATTGAATACGCCAATGGAGGCACCCTGTTTCTGGATGAAATTGGGGATCTGCCACTGGAATTACAAGCCAAGTTACTGCGCTTTCTCCAGGAAAGGGTTGTAGAACGGCTTGGTGGTCGCCAAGAAATTCCGGTAGATGTAAGGATTATTTGCGCAACGCATCAGGACTTGACGACACATATTCGCGATGGCAGATTTCGCGAGGACTTATTTTACCGCATCAGTGAAATCACGATTGACATTCCAGCACTTAAAGACCGTGATGGAGATGCACTTTTACTGGCCAGAACGTTTTTGGATAGATTCTCCAGAGAACACGGAAAGAATCTGAAGCGATTCTCGGACGACGCAATATTAGCCATTGAAAGTTACAATTGGCCAGGCAATGTAAGAGAACTCGAAAGTCGTATCAAGCGTGCAGTGATTATGGCGGACAATGGTATTGTTACTGCTGAAGACCTCCAAATTGGAATCGATGAAGAACTGGAAACGGAACCTCTGAATCTTCGAGAAATCCGCGAGGAGGCTGAAAAAAAAGCCATATTACGGGCTTTAAATCATGCGAATGACAACATTTCTGAAACAGCAAAAAGCCTGGGTGTTACTCGACCTACTCTCTACAATATGCTGGAAAAATACAACCTGAAAGTCTGACATTGATCCAGCACAGTCTTATATTACATCAAAAAGGCACTTTATATTCGCTGTACAGGTTATGTTAGCAGTTCAGGCTCTTCCTGGTGCTTAATCTTAAAAGGAGTGCTTATCGCGCTCCTTTTTTAAACAATACTACCTCAGCCGTCTTTATCAGGATATAGACATCCAGAAGTAAGCTTTGATTTTTGATGTAGTACAGATCAAATTTCAACTTTTCAATCGCATCCAGCTCTGGGGCGCCATAGGGATAACATAACTGCGCCCAGCCTGTTAAGCCAGGTGCAACTCGATGACGATCTGAATAAAATTCATTGAGGTGTGACAGTGAGTCCACGAATTCTTTTCGCTCTGGCCTCGGTCCCACTAGGCTCATGTCTCCAATGATAACATTCCAGAGCTGCGGCAATTCATCAATGCGGTATTTTCGTATTATTCGGCCGACCTTGGTAATCCTGGAATCCCCGGTTTTAGCCCATTGAGCCTTACCATCAGCTTCTGCATTTTGGTACATGCTACGAAACTTATAGATGGTAAACAGTTTTCCTGCCAGCCCAACCCTCTGCTGCGTATAAAAAACCGGAGAGCGTAAACCACATTCGAACTTAATGGCCACTGCCGTCAAAATCATAACGGGCAAAAATATGACGCCCAGAATCAACGAGCCAAAAAGATCCAAACTACGCTTCAAAATGTGAGTGAGATAGCTTTTCCCAAAGCCCTGTGAGCGGATAAGCCAACCACTTTGAATTAAGTCAAGATGGACCATGGAGGACTCCCTCTCAAAGAAGTCCAAATCTTCAGTTATCTGGATACCGCTCATACGACAATCCAACAAATCGTTCACTGGCAGTCCTTGACGTCGATCATCCAGCGCAATCACAATTTCATCAACATTGCGACTGAGTGCGTACTGGCACAATTTGTCGATCGAAAGTAGCTTTTGCGGGTCTACATAGTAATGTTGACAGCCTCTCGACGGAAAGAAGCCCAAAAGATTAAATCCTCTCTGATCCGCTTTGCGCCTTAACCCTTCAATGCGCTTGGCTCTTTTACCCGTTCCTAGCACCAGCACATTTCTTCGCAACACGAAGCCATCAAGATAGCGAGAAAACACTGTCCGAATCACCATGAGAATCATCGATAGCGCAGCCACGCCAAAAAGAACATATTGGTAGGATAACTTCGAGTCAAAATAGACACTGTTAATCAGCAGTATTGCTGCTGAACTGAACGCCAACCCCACAACAATGTGGACAAATATTTCAAATAGGGAATGCCTTTGTCGGGAGTCATACAACCCCATAGCCGTTAAAGATAACGTAGTTAAGAACGCATAGATGAAGCTGTCAAACGACCATAAGAATAACGAATCAGCTTTAGCAACCAGGGCATTCAAAGTGCTGAAAGCCGTCACGGCGGCGAACCACTCAACAAGAGCTAAAAGCAGAAATTCAACATGCACGAAGTGACCACCTAGGCGGATTTTACCACGCAAGGAATGAATTCTTGGAAAGTGAACGGTTTGGGATACCTCTATTGGATCCCTTGTTTCAAATACGTGTTCCTGGGAGCGTCCAGCGGGCTCCGTGAGAGAGGTGACTTTTTTCTGAACCTGCACCTTAATTTGATCCATTTCTAAATGCCCCAATACACCGACAGTCCATTATTAGATTGTTATAACCTAATACACAGTAAAACGAGGATAGATCATCACTTTTATCACTTTTTAGAGACCGATATTCGCCAGGATTTCTAGCTGTGAGAGCTGGTTACTGTGATAACTATAGGTTAGAAAACTCTGATTACAATTCTCTTTCTATATTTATGATTTATTGTTTTATAAAGCAGATATGACAAGCACTTTATCACTAAAAAAAATTAAACTGGTGAGTCACCAGACACCTTTTTTATTGTTTCATCTGCCGGATCGCAATAAAAACGTATTATATTCTCACCATAATCGATTAAACCTTCTGACTTTTTGACTTCCAGAACTTTTCTCACTTCATCTTCCCTAACTCTGGCAGTCTTCGCAATTTGCCTGGGACCGACTTTTATTGACCTCTGATTTGGGTTTTGGGGATTAGACGTTGCGGAACTCCAAAGCTCCTTCAATGCATATTCCACACGGCCAGTTTGCGGAGCAAATGCTTGTACCATGGCCAAGTTATCCGTATCTCGAACTCTCTTAGCAAAGTGTTTCAACAACTGAGCCATATTTTCAGGCTTCCTTTTAAGCATTTCAAACATATGGGATCGCTCAATGGCAATCAACTCAGTGTTGACAAGAGCAGTTGCTTTAGCGGAACGGCGTTCCCCATCGAAAACAGCCAGTTCACCAAATAAAGCACCACGGGACAAATTTGCCAGAACCATTTCATTGCCAACTGGATCTTTTCTCGAAATATTAACCCACCCCTCATCTATAGCGAAGGTATGTGTAGCCTCATCGTCTTGCTCAAATAAAATCTCTCCCGGTGACAATAAAATCCTCTCAAACTGACCACAAAAATTATCCAACCAAAAGTGGTCTACTTTTTTCTGAATTTTTCCAAATGCCCATGAAAATGCCTTATCAAACGGTGCAACAATAGGGACCATGTAGTCTCTAACGTCTTCCTTCCACTCTCTTTCACCTATTTTCTGAAAGCCAAGCCTTCCATACATAGACAATGTTTCTTCGCTGATAGAGCCGATGATGTGAGTCGCACCTGCGCTGTACATGACCCCGCCAAACGATTTGAACAATGCGTAAATGACATTTCGTCGATTTCTCCAATCTTTGTGCACTGCCAACATACTTCCACTGATCAGCTTTGGAGGAATCTTGCTTTTCAAATAATTACTTTCAACGCCAGAAGAATATTCGTCACTGATTTTTTTACGTATTTCATCAAAGTTGAAATACTGCTCTGCCGGAAGCCCTATATCTGAATCTTCATTGACTCGCACAGCGGCTACCGGTTGATTTTCTGAATAGGCAATGATATTGACTACACCTGGGACCGCATCAAAACAATCAACAATTCTTGAGCTAGAACCGGATTCAAATTTCCCTCGTTCTGTCACATAGACCTGGTGACGCAGCCTGAAAACATCGTCAATCTCTCTTGAACTTTTTGCCACTTTAATTATCACTGCCATATATTTCACTACTACAATTAAAGATATCACTTAGATATTTTATAACCACAAATGAATTTCATATCCCGCACAGCGTCAAAACTTCTAAAACATTCTAATGAGACAACCTACAAATTAATCACTTTTAGACGCTCTTCCTATTTAACTGGAAATATATAAGATACGAAAATCACTCCAATCGGCTAGACCCGTCCCTTTAATTAACCGTTAACTCTTCATAGAGTTTTTCCGCGTCCTTGCCTTCAGGAAACTCAAGATTGCCACTGACCAACGAACTAAGAATTGAAACTGCCGCCTTATCATCACCACTTGCTTCCATTATCACTGCACCATGATAAGAAATCGTCTTACTATCTGGACTTATTTTCATCGCTTCTTGTATGAGCGACTTGGCCTTTTCAATATCACCAGATTTCCAGTAGGACATAGCTAAAGTATCCATAATGTTTGCCGAATTTGGACTTAAACTTATGGCCGTCTCCGCGTAACGAACAGCTTCTTTTGGTTCAAAATCTTTTAAAATCCAGGCAGCATTATTTAATATCGCTACATTGCTGGGATTTAATCTAACAAGCTCTTTATATTTTTCCGCTAACTTTCTGTAATTTCCTTCGGCCAGGTAAAATCGGGATAACTGCTCTATTGCCGCAATATCCTCGGAGTTATTCTTCGACCACTTTTCGAGCAGCTCCACCGCTTTCGATTTCTCTCCCACATTCCAAAGAGAAGACGCCATCAAAATAGATGAAGTAGAATCATTAACCAAAGTTAGCCTTTCTTTTGCGTAGCCTAAAGCAGCTTGATTTTCACCCACTTTCGACTTGTAGGTTACAGCAAGCTCAAGAACCTCAGGACTCTTTGGGGCATCTTTTAACAGACCATTAATAATGTCGCCAACAGCCTCATAATTTCGGTCCTTTATCATCAATCGCGCCAACACTATTCTCGAAGGATAAAATTCATTATCTTGCTGTAGGGACTTTTGAAGATAGTATTTAAGATTTTTATTGTTGCCGACTGCGCCATAGTTTTTTGCCAGATTAAAATATACTGACGCTGATTCACCGTATGACTCTAAAATATCTTCCAAATAACTTATGGCAACTTTATATTCTCCCTGTTCGTTTTTCACGAGGGCCATAGCCTTCAAGTATGACTGATCTCTCTTAAGATCCTCATGCATACCAAAAAAAACGTTATCAATCTTTTCAAATTCTCTCTTATTAAAGTAATAGTCAGACAACAATATTCTTGGGCTGATTTCGTTGGGATTAGCATCAATGGCCTTATTCAGATTTTTAACATAGCTTTCTTCTTTCCCGTCCCTGTATTCCAACTTGGCTAAGTTGACATAGGCTTTGAAATCATTCTTATTATAATCAACAACCGTCCTGTAATACTCTTTTGCCTTATCCATATCACCCTGATTCACAGCCATTTCTGCCAACTTATAGGCAGAAAAACTATCCGCTGCATTTAGCTCATGGGACTTTTCAAAATTGCTCTTCGCCGATTCATAGTTTTTGGCATAGAGATCAACGACGCCCATAAGATTAAAGGCTTCAAAAGAATCAGTATTTCTTGTCTTAAATACTTTGGCTACGGCATAGGCAGATTCAATTTCCCCCAAAGACATTAAGGCTAACGCCAACACTTTATTCGCTACAATCGAATCGGGATCCGATAACACTATGTCCCTTAATTCGCTTATGGACTTTTCACTGTCGCCAGATGATAAATAGCCCATCGCCAAACCTAACTTAGCCGACACCGACTCGGGGTTTTCTCCAACAATAGATTCTAAAACCTCTACCGCCTGGTCATAATTTTGTGTCTTAAGATAATATTGCGATAGCAGACCTAAAAACTCCGTATCTTCAGGAAACCCTTCTGACTTCCTCATTTCAAGGTATTTTTTAGCTTCCTCCAGTTCATTTTGCGTTAAGTTTATTGAAGCCAATAAGCCTATCGCATCTCTGGAATGCCTGTTCACCCTCAAATATTTTTCCAAATACTGTTTTGATTGCTGCAGATTTTGTTTGGCATAGTGAATTTTGCCCAGATACAGCATGGCTTCTGGATAAGTAGAAAACATGGGGGAAATGGTAGAAAACTTCTCCAGCGAATCGTCCAGGTCACGCTTGGCAAAACTGATGATTCCGTGAACGTAAAAAAGCATGGGGGATTGATACCTATTCACATCAATGCTTTCTACATCCTTTGTGGCGCCTTCAATATCGTTTAATTTTATTCTTGTTATTGCACGCTTTAAATAATTCGTATAATCATTAGGGTTGTTTTTCATCGCCTCCGAATAGGCTTCCTCAGCGGCCGTATAGTTTTGATTGACTGAGGCGACATCACCCTTTAGCTCCAAAGCTAAAGAGTAAGAAGGGTAAATGGCGAGCAATCTTTCCAAATCTGATTGGGCTTGTTCAATATTGTCTTCTGCCATCATGAGTTTTATTTTCGCGACTTTAACATATTTATCGCTATCGTCATTAATGCCATTCAGTTCAAATCTAGCCAGAGTCAAGTTATCGGATTGTATGTAACCCAAAATCTTTGAAGCACGGACTTCTGCCACCACAGGATCTGGCAGATCATCCACTGTCATGGCCAACAGGTCCTTAAGCTGAAAACTTTGCAAGCGTGCTTTTGCCAAATCCCCGCAAATATCCGCATATTCATGGCCATAATCAATAGCCTTGATGAACTGCTCTACAGCCAGTGCAGGACTTCCCTGAGCCAAATAAATACGGCCCATAAGTACTCGTGCATCAGAATTTCTAGCATCCATAGATAACACATTTTTTACTTCAATCAGCGCAGCATTTAAGCTTCCTTCCTGGAAGTACTTTTCCGCACTGGCGAATCTTGTTTCACTATCATTAGAACTACAAGAAATTAAAATAAAAAAACTTAATGCCAAACAGAAATTAAAGGAAGCCTTTACGTGTTTCATTCACCCTCCACGATCCTTGCTTTATCAAAATAGCCGGAGAAATTTTTGAGTTATATCATTGATATAGACCGCTAAGTGTAAAGTGTAGACCATAATAAAAAAAAACCGGCTAATAGCCGGTTTTTAATAAAGGCAAAGTATCAATCAGCATAAGTGCGTATCTACTTTTGTACCTTTGGAAGTTGGGGCTTTTACGCCTTTCTGCTGCGTACCAGAGACAGCATTAACATACCTAAGCCTAAGAGAGTAATTGGTAATGGTTCTGGAACCGTTTCAACCAGCAAATCAAAGGTGCCTTCACTGGTTACATTACCCTGAAAACATGTGGCAGCTGCATCAAAACTACAGGCTCCGGCGTTTATGAACGGTGCGGATATGGTATTAGTGGTAATCACCAGACCATAAACCAAGCTTTGAAGAATCAATGGATCCATAGAGGTTCCATCATCAAACAGGAACAAGTTAGGCACACTGTCCAACACCAGGCCAAAAATGGTTGATGTACCGTCCGTTGATTGGGCTGCACCAAAGAAGTTATTGAGGCCACCACCGGAAGGATCTGTCATTTGAAAAGAAGCCAAAAGATTGGGGGTTGAAGCTTCGTACAGACCAATGGTACCTACGCCCGCATCAAACTCGTACCCCAAAGCCCCAGTTCCAGAATTGAAACTGGTCACTGAACCTGTTAGTCCGCTGAAGCGTAATTCCAGCTGGTAACTGTTCAAAATGCCTTGAGGACCAGAATCCCCCTGACCTGGGTCACTTTCCGGAGTAAACGTGATGGTAAAGATATTGCCGAATTCAGTGAACCTGGCGCCAACAAACGGCTCAAAGCTCATGGAATCCACTTCTTGGGTAACCGTTGCAATTCCGCCCCCAAGATTCAAGTGACCAATATCTTCAGTAAGACCACCTCCAGGCGTGTTTAAGCCCCAGGAATCGACTACATCGTCTTGGGTGAACGCAGCACTGGCCAGCGGAGCGCCAACAACAAGTGTGGCTGCCGTGATCGCTGAAGCTACAAATTTATTAATCATATGAACATCTCCGTGAAAACACTGCTTTATTTAAGACGTTACAACTTCGTTTTTAGTACTAACGGTTAGTCTGTCATTCAAACCAGCGATGATTTATCCTGGCTAACAACCTAGATAAAGCACTTCCCGGGCCAACATCAAAAAGAACAAAATAATCAAGAGGTTAGATAATTGGTCCGGGGCAATCGTTACACGGATGTAAAAAAAATCGACACATTATCGATGATGTTATTGTTGATACAGTCGGCTCAACGGAAGACGTATTGAACGGGAATGAGGTCGGTCGCCATAGCCCATGCGCCCCATAAACACCCCCATGTGTACCGCTTCCTCAGAGAACAGGCCGGTGAGTGATGTTGCGAGTGATTTTGCGATCCACTGCGAATGTTCATCAGTTGTAAAGGAAATGGAACGGTTATGGTACTGTGCAAAAATCAAGGGGGTCATTTCCGGTTGAAATTGCAATCCCAGCTTTGTCGCCTCTAACCACAAACGCTGCATCGCCCCGCCCGCATCCAGATAGTCTTTTGTTGTCGAGGGTTCCGCCTCACTCACCAGTAAAAAGTGCGCGCCACAGAAATAGCCAGGAAGTAAATCCAGTTGTATTCTGGGTAACCAGGTTCCGGCAAAGAATCGATTCAGGAATTGCACACGCGACCAGCTTTTTAATGCCCAACGCATTAATTTTAGCGACATTTTGTCAACGCCTACCGCCTGGTCCGGAATTTTATCTTCACTGAACTGGGCATTCCACTCAATAATCTGGCTGTGAACCTTATAAGCCTCTTTGGTAATAAGGCGTATTTTTGCACTTTTAAACAGGAGTTTAGCCATATCCCAGCGGGCCTTTTTCCCATCCAGCCAAATCACTTTATATCCAGTCCCCACAGCCGCTTCTAACTGAGATTTCTGGGCCTGAGAGAGGGATATCGTTTTCAGGGAGCGTCGCTGCACTGTCCGGACGGGCACATAGGGCAACCAGGGGCTAGGGGCAATGGAATTATCCGGTTCAAATTTCACATCCAGCACAACCAGTGTCGACTGATCAGTAGGCAATTCTGCCCATGACATACGCAGTCCTTGATCAGAGGCGGCGACAGCCAGCGTTTCCAGCAGGGCCCCCTGCGCAATTTGGCTCGCACGCCCCTGCAAATCGTAGACGCACCAATCTCTGGTATCCTCACAATGTATTCTCACCCAGTAGTCGTCCATTACCTCAAATCTCCAAGGCTGGGTATTGTCACCACTCGGAGCCCAACGTGCCAAATTCAGAATCTTGGACATTGGATTTTGGTCAATATCTGTCATTGAGTGAATTGACTTTGATTCAGTCCCTTGCCGAGTTGAAGGATTTACACCAGAGACTGAATTCGCCTTAGCCAGAAACTGTTTTCTGGCGACCGTGCGCATCAGCCACTGCAGAGGATTGGCGCTGCCCCAGGGTCGCCAGGTTTTCTTCAGCGTATTTTTATAGGCATCAAAATGCAGTCCCCACGGAGCATGTACAACATCACCTCGATTGAGAAGAACTTTCAGGGAATTAGTAGCTGCAACACCCGCACACAACTCACACGCCATGGGCGTGGATGGCCCCCTCTGCTCATCCAAATCCACTCTCGTATCATCTACCAGATACCCCAATTGCAGTAAAGAAGGCGACAACCCCAACAGAAAACGTAATCTACACTCATCGTCTGACTGCCCAGCCATACCAAAGTATTCTTCGAAAGTCATTTTGCCAGGCATAAAGCACAGTAACGCAGTTCCCATACCCAGTGGCGCCGCGGTAATAGACGGAATTCCCCGTTCATAACAGGCCTTAAAAACCGCCTGACGCAAATCCAGAACAAAGAAGTCCAAACCATCGATATACAGATCAACACCGTCCAGAAACTCATCAATATTGTCGAAGCTCACGCCATTGGGAAAGCTTCTGATGTCGAGCTCAGGATTAATCTCCTTCGCCATTTGCTCCATCACTTCAACTTTGGGTCTGCCTATATTCTGCAAATAGGCACCGGCCTGACGGTTAAAATTACCCAGTTCAAAAATATCCAGGTCTGCGATATTGAAATTCCCAATTCCCAGCCGGGTCAAGGTCAACAGATGCACGCCCCCAACGCCACCAACACCCGCGATGGCAATGCGTTTTGCCTGTAAAACCGCCTGTTCCGCTTCAGTGACCCACCCCAGATTGCGGGAGAAAGCCTCAGCGTAGTCAAACTGGTCGGGGTCAAACTGGGCGTGGTCAAACTGCGTGCTTGTGTACTTCATGATGTGTAATCCGATAATACGTTTGTACTTCACTGCAATGGGCAGTATCAGTGTTTGTTTATCTCAACAGACACACCGGATCCCTGGTTAAGAGTGATCTTGGAGATTGTGGTATTTATCAATCAGATACCGAAAGGGTTTCGACCAAAGACTGACCGGCCGCCGCTCTACTTCCCGCACGGCGGAACTTGCTGGCGCAATACCCAGGGTCTGAATAAAACCTTGAACAGCATCATCAATCATAAAAAAGATTTGTTGAAAGTGTTCAAAGCTGCCGAAGTAGGGATCGTGAATGTCTTCACCTTTGCCTTGAAAACTAAACTCAGACAACAATTTCACCTGAGCCCAAACCGGCCCATCCGCCATATCCTGAACCTGTTGGAGATTTTTCCTGTCCATAACCAGAACGTATTGAAACGTCTGCAGGTCAGATGGCACCAGGGGGCGGGAACGGTATCTGGAGACATCCATGCCGTATTGGGAGACAATCTTTTGCGCCCGTAGGTCTACTCGCATCTTCAGTGCCGGCGGGACCATGGTACCTGCCGACGCCACTTTCACCTCATGTATACGATCCAGTTCTGTCAATCGTTGCCGAAAGATGGCTTCGGCCATGGGCGAGCGACAGACATTAGCCGTACACACAAAGAGCACGGATAGTGGCACATTCTTATTGGTCATTCAGGACCTGCATCAATTTTTTTACATATTTAATGGGTATCGCGTAGGTAATGCCAGAGGGTTTGTCCAGTAAACTTTCTTTGGATTCCTTGACAAAAACACTATTGACAACACCCACAATCCGTCCATCGTCAGGATTGTAAAGTGGGCTGCCGCTGTTACCCGGATAGGCGATCGCGTCCAACTGGTACACTTCAAACGGTTGTCGTAAGCGCTGGATCTGCACTGCGGTCAAGGTCGAGGATGAATGGGCCGGAATCACGTAGGGCGTAACGGCGGAAACAATGGCACGGTGTGTTACCGGGTACAAACCCAACACCATACCAATGGGAAATCCAGTAAAGGCGACAGAGCTGCCTTCGCGCAAGTAGTTGTCATCAGCCAGTTTCATCGCAGGCAAGCGCTGTCCCTCGACACTCAACAGTGCCAAGTCGTGCATTTCATCCACTGAAACGATACGAGCTTTCAAGACCCTGGCTGACTCACCCCGACCGCTAAATACCGCCAACACTTCCTGGTTGTCAGCATCCAGCTCCTGTGGCAGGACATGCAGATTGGTGACTACGTGACGTCCATCCCCCACTGCAAATCCCGTCCCGGTAAATTTCAGTGGAGGCCCTTTTGCACGGGTAGCCTTTACTGGTCGCACGCTGCCAATCGCCACTACACTTCCACGGATCTGATCAATGGTATCCGGCAGCGAACCGACGGCCGGGAATACCACGCACAACATTGCCATCATTAAAAGACAGCAGCTTAAGCCAACCCTGGACCGTCGTCTGTTCATCTTATTCCCTGAAAAAAGTCAGCTGCCAATTTATTTGCAAATTGCACGTATTTCATTGTGGACTCAAAGCTGGGATTTTTCCCGAATTTCCCCCCGAAAAACGTTATAATCCCTACTTTCCAGTGCCTTAAGGTAGACAGATTTTGCATATCGCAGAATGATTAAGGTGCCGATATGTAAGAAGAGATCCGCTAAATTGAATCGTACATTTTGCATTGCCCCCATGATGGATTGGTCCGACCGTCACTGCCGCTACTTATGGCGCTTGATTTCACAGCATGCGGTGCTCTACACCGAAATGGTGACTACCGGGGCTTTAATACATGCAGAACCGGAGCGCTTCTTACAATACAACGACGCAGAACACCCCCTCGCTCTCCAACTGGGAGGCAGCGACCCCGCCGACCTGGCCCAGTGCAGTCGAATGGCCGAAGAATGGGGTTACGACGAGGTCAACCTCAATTGCGGCTGCCCCAGTGATCGGGTGCAAAATGGCATGATTGGCGCCATTCTGATGGCACACCCGCAGCGCGTCGCCGATTGCATTAAAGCCATGCAGGATGCCGTCAGTATTGAGGTAACCGTCAAGCACCGTATCGGGATTGACGATATGGATGACTACCCCGGCATGTTTAACTTTGTGGAAACCATCGCCAATAGTGGTTGCCGCACGTTTATAGTCCATGCCCGCAAGGCCTGGTTAAAGGGTTTGAGTCCGAAAGAAAACCGCGAAGTCCCTCCTTTGCGCTACGACATGGTCCAGCGCCTGAAGCAGGAATTTCCCGAGCTAAATATAATCCTAAATGGCGGCCTGCAAACCCTGGAGCAGTGCCAGACGGCTCTGGGCCCGAAACATGACGCTACAAACCTGCCCCTGGACGGTGTCATGGTTGGCCGCGAGGCCTACAGCAACCCCTATCTGCTGGCTGAAGTGGATCGACGCTTTTACGGTGATGCTCGCCCTATTCCCTCACGACTGGACATTGCCGAGGCTTTTGCTGACTATTGCCGTGACCAGCTCAGTCGCGGACAACAATTGAAATACATGACACGGCATATGTTAGGCTTGTTCCAGGGCATGCCGGGAGCCCGACGTTTTCGGCGCCATTTGAGTGAAAATGCCTACCGGCCTGATGCCTCTATTGCGGTACTTGAGGATGCACTGGCACTAGTGGGCAACAATTAATGGTTAGCTCACTGACAGGGGGACACTGAAACTATGGGGAGACTCTATGCTATCCGGTATTAAAGCGCTCTTTTCCGAATTACTGGATACTGAAACCAGCGCACTGGAACAAACCGATCCCAAACACCTGGCGGCCGCCGCCTTAATGATTGAAGTTGCCACCATCGATGAACACTTCGACGCCACCGAAATCCGGATGTTAGCCAGGGAGTTACAGCGTCAATTTGACCTGGACAGTGAAACCATTCACCAGCTGATTGATAGTGCCCGCCGTGAAAGTGACGATGCCACCTCCCTCTACCAGTTTACCCGCTGCATCAACGACCACTGCTCGGCCGACGAGAAGTTCCAGCTGTTATTGGGCATGTGGCGGATTGCCTACGCGGACAACCGACTGGATAAATACGAGGAGCACATTGTGCGGCGGGTGAGCGACCTGATTTATGTCTCCCACAGCGACTTTATCCGGGCCAAGAAAATGTCTCAATCCAGTTAACGCCAGAGCCGAGAAACACTGGTGCAATTAATAGTAACAGTGAACGATTAAGACCTCAGGGGGAATCCTCGAGCGTTTTCACCAGGTCCCGAAAGGTTTCCCGGTTGTGCTCGTTCAGATTCATAAGGATGTGATGCGCTTCCAATACCTTGCGTCGCACCGAGGATTCATCAATATCGCGACTTTCCAGACACTGCACGGCGCCAGGATTGTCGGGCAGGTCCGTGACAATATCAAAAATTTCGGCAAACCCCATGGTATCCAACAGCCGGTTAATCCCCGGAGAGGTAGAGATCACCACCGGCCGCAGGTGCTTGCGCTGATCCGCCAGAATCGAGATTTTCGCCATTAATCCGAGAGTGGTGCTATCAATGGCTTCGGCGTCGTTCAGATCAAAGATAATGGAGTGGAAGTCATCAGCCTCAAACATATTATGGATAAAGTGATCAAAGGACATGCACAAGGTCAGCCTGACATCGCCTTCCATCTTAATAACATAGACGCCGGCATGATCTGCTACCCAGATTTTACCCTGCCGCATAGCTTACACCTATAAAACCTGTGCCACTCATAAATTTACCAACACCAAAATCAGCCGTTAAGTTGCAAGACGTCTGTGCTCTTCACTGTTGTCAGTCACTGCCTATTCAATATAGCTGTTAAAGCGAATCAGTCCGGACGATACTCAACACAGCGATGTCATCTGGAGCATCAGTGATAGCATCCAGCTGCAGAGCCTGATTCACTCTGGCCATTCCGCCACCGGCACTGGCCAGCCTTTGCAGCAATTGCGCTTCTTTTTCCAGCAAATCCTGTGCAGGCATGACTTCCAAGATACCATCTGAAAAAGCCAGCAAGCTGGTTTCCGGAGGAAAGTCCGTCTCGTACAACTGCCACTCCTGATGGGAGAACAAGCCCAGCGGAGGGCCCTGGCCATCGAGAAATTGCGCCCCGTCAGGCCCCACCATCGCCATCAAAGGCAAGTGACCTGCCACAGCGTAATGCAGGCGGTGCAACTGTATATCCACTACTCCCAACAAACAAGTCATATGATGCCCAAGCCGGGTTTCCAGCAATAACCGGTTAACCTCAGCCAACCCCAGATTCAGGTCTTCGGCGACGGAACTCCCCCCCCTGAACAACTCGGTACTGCGCACCAGCTCGGCTGTCACATGCTTAAGCCACACCGTCGCAAAGGCCGAAGAGGCGCCATGCCCAGAAACATCCGTCAGGTAAAAGACAAGGTAGCGATCCCCCAGGTAACCAAGGTCAATAAAGTCGCCACTGAGAAATAAAGAGGGGATGATGCGATGTTCCAGGGTATAGCCGTCACGCCGCACCGGGGTTGGCGGCAGGAGCTGCTGCTGAACCCGTCGGCCAGCTTCCTGGTCTTTTTGTAATGTCTTGAGGTGTTCTTTTAACTCTTTATTGGCTGCTTCCAGGTCTTCCCGATAGCGCTGGTTCTGAGCCAACAGATCGCGGCGCTCAAGGCTCTTACTGACGGCATGCACCAAAACTTCCATATCCACCAGAGGTTTGATCAGGAAATCCGAAGCCCCCAAACGCAATGCCTTAACCACATCCCCCATGACCCCAACACCAGAAATCACAATCACAGGGGTATCGGGGGATAATTGGTGCACCTGCTCCAAAACCTGCAGGCCATCCATGGAGGGCATGCGCAGATCGGTCAGGACCACATCAGGACGATGCTGTTCAAACAGGGCTATACCTTCGACACCATGGTCAGCCTCCAACATCTCGAAGCCACTGTCCTCGAGATAAGCCACCACACTCTGGCGCACGATAATATCATCATCAATGATGAGCAGTTTTCGGCTTACCGTAGGCATTGAGTTCCCAATCAAACTTCCTTCCGCCCGCTTTCTGTAGACTCTGAAGCGATCTGACCGACATCGACCCTAAGCACTGAGCCACCTTCCCTCACATCATGGAAGGACTACCGGCGTGTTAAGTGTCCAGCCCGTCAGCTCCAGGCCGTCAGAAAAAGCACCACGAACCAATAACAAAGAAAGAAACGACAATTTGAGGCAATACACTACTCTGATAGGCTGTCGGCTTCAAGTAGGCTCAAGGCACCATCAGCGGAAACCCAAGCCCTAGAAGTCGAACTCACCACCAAAATCGTCCTCGACCTTGCCATCCTGAATCAGGTAATCACGTCGCTGCAAATAGGCATCACGGATAAAGGTGTATTTGTCCCCACTCAACAGCTCCTCCGCATCCAAAATCGCAGCCCGTGTGTCCACTATATCCGCCGCTATCAGGGTGTTGCGAGTGGGTATATGATCGACATAGGTGATGGGGTTAACGTAGGCCGCCAGTGGCATTCCCACGGCATCGCGGACTGTAGAAGAGCCCAAAAAAGGAATCACCAGATAGGGCCCCTGGCCACTACCCCAGGTCGAGAACGTTTGACCAAAATCCTCGCCTTCGCTGCGCGGCAACCCAACATGTTGAGCCACATCGAAGACACCCACGATTCCGACGGTGGAGTTGATCAATAGTCGTCCTGTGTCATTACCCGCTTGCTGCCACTTCCACTGCAGCAGATCGTTAACGATATTGCGCACTTCAAGGAGGTTGGCGAAGAAATTGGACACTCCGGTTTCCACCGGATCGGGGGTAACCGTTCGGTAGCCTTTGGCCACTGGCTTCAAGAAGTAAGTATCCAGCGTATCATTGAAGGCAAAGATCCGCCGGTTCATGCCCTCCCACGGATCCCGTTTGTCGAAATTTTGCGCTGTGGCAAACTCGGCATCCATGGAATCCACAGACATTGAATCCACAGACACTGTATCCACAGACATGGTCTGTTCAGGTGCAGCCAATACAGTCTGCCCCATGGCCAAGCACAGCACTCCCGCTGCCGCCGATGCCAGGCGGGCTTTGAACCCGGCCATTTTCGGCTTTGATAACGTCAAATCCATTGGTAGTTTTCTCTTAGCTGATCACATCAAGGGCATTCTAGCGCAGCCTCTGCAACAGGCAAAGGGCCATGTCGGCACAGTATTCATCCTTTTCCTGTCCATAAACGCAAACAGCCGCCCCTTGGGGGGCGGCTGTTTGCCAACTATTGAGAAGAGTGACTCAATAGCTTCAATTTTGCGTCAACCTTCACTTAGAAGGCGAACTGGGACTTAGAAAGCAAACTGAAAGCGCGCGCGCAGCTCATCACCTTCGTAACCAGTCGCATCCTCTTCACCGTCCATGTAGCTCAGACCCAGGCGGACGTTTTCATTGGCGTACCAGTTCAGGCCGAAGCTGGTTTGCTCACCTTCAACGGTGTCCAGACCCACGTCAGAGTATTTACCAAAACCGTTTTCGTAGCGGACAACCACTTCCCAGGCACCTGCGCCAGTGGAAGCTTTCACACGCTTGAAAGCACCGTCTTTATAAGGACGGGTTTCACCGGTAATCACCCAACCAGCCTGCACATAATAGCCATCGACATCGGTGTCACCGTCTTCGGCATCAAAGTATTCAGCCTGAGCGTGGAAAGGTCCGGCTACGAATGCCAGTTCCAGGTTATAACCGTCGTAATCGTCATCGGAATCGTCGGCTGAACGTGAGGTGTAACCGGCACCCAGGTGCACCAGCATGCTGTCAGTTTTGATCGGTGCCAGGGTCACACGGCCAGTAATCGCCGTCTGGTCCACATCGTCGCTGCCGTCACCGTCAGCTTCGAACACGCCAATACCGTAAGTCCAGATGGAACCGCGACCATCCAATTTGATACCTGCGCTACGGCCCGGCGTATAAAATTCGCTCAAGGCTGTACGTTCCAGCAAGGAGATATCCTTGGAGCTGGTCATCTGCTCCAGACCAAACGACTCTTTTTGCTTACCGATGGTAATACGGGCCGCCTTGCCAAAACCGGTGTAGCCAATGAACAGGTCTTCCGCGTCGCCACCTTTAGCGCCACTGCTCTCGGCAATGTTGAACTGGGCCTTGTATTCCCAATCGCCGTAGTGACCTTGTATAAACATACGGGCGCGGCGCACATCGAAATCGTCAGTGTCTATATCACTGTCTTTGGCCTCCGTGGCATCGTAGTCCCACTGGAGACGACCGCCCAGCTTAACAGAAGCTTTATTGTCAACGGTTTCAGCCTTGAGTCCGCCTTTGGTGCTCAGTTTAATATCCGCCCCATCAGTAATGACAGAACCCGCCTGAGCAGTAGTTGCCATGGCCGCGATGGCCAGAGACAGCAAAGTCTTTTTCATGGTGTCTTCCCCTAATATTTTTGGATATTCCAAGTTGTAATTGCCGGAATTTGTCAAACCCAAGTTGATACCTTCGGAAACGCAATCTGTGCTTTCCGCTTTAGGTTGTGAGGTGCATTCTGACGACGGAATATGTCAGTAATATGACGGGGATTTAAAAAAGGGATGTTTTATTGCATTTGAATAATAGTGATCTACACCAGCAGGTAAAAAAAATAATTCTTTAAAAATCAGCTAGTTATACACATTAAGAATAGAAGAGACGCCATGAAAAGGATATTTATTAAAAAATAATGTCACATTTCTGTAATTTCTGAAGTAAATCCATTCCCATTTGAGTGAATTTTTGTGGGTTTGGATGACCGATTTCCTGGGCGACTTGGCCCAAGGCCACCTCTCCGGATTGGACTGTTTCGTCCTGTAACAGCTCCAATACCCTCACCGTCATGGGGTTGACCGCCATAAACTGAACCTCGTCTTTGCGGTTGCGATACACCAGCAAAAAAGTCGGCTGCTCGGGAGGCTGTAAAGGCTGGAATTCCGGCCCAATCAAGTGCACCGGGTATTGATAGGACAGCGTCCACAGCAGCGGAGACACCACCGGGCAGGCGGACAACAAATCCTCCGTAAGGCGTTCATCGCCCGTGACCGGCAAGCGTTCAGGGGAAATATCCAGCGCCAGCTCCACCCATTCGTAATGGGCCAATTCCAGCATAAAAGGCGGGTCACAGTCCCTCGGCTGATGCTCCTCTTGCAGAAAGGTCAAAAACTCCTGACTGATTTCCACAAAATAAGGGGACTGGGATTGGTGGTCGCGAACAAACCTACGGATCAATTCGTACCAATCGCCATCCTGATACAAGCTGCGCAGAATCGGAAAGCCACCGCGGAGAAAACTCTCAATATTGTTAAAGATTAAATCCCGGTAGATTTGCAGCCGGCGATCCTCAATGTCCTGCGGGGCCGGGTGCACCTGCGGATCTCGCATATGACGGGCAAACTGCTGTTGAACCCGAACAAATTCAGCCGGGGAAGCACTGCTGTCAGGATGGCTCGCCATATTGTCACCCCCCTTGGATAGTTGAAGCATCTGGCGTCCGCTGTCGACAATGACTGGCGTTGGCCTGCAGCTGTCGAATCATGGCCACCTCATGCAGCAACTCGGGCAATGGCGGAATATTAAAGTCCCGCTCCAGCAAGGTGGGCATCACCCCAAAACAGTCGTAAGCTTCCTGTAATAGTTGCCAGACCGGATCAATCACATCCGCACCGTGGGTATCAACCCGCAGGTCTTCAGCTTCTTCAAAATGTCCCGCCACATGCACATAGGCCACCCGCTCACCGGGCAACTGCCGCAGGAACTCGCTGGGATTGTAGTGGTGATTGATGCTGTTGACGTAAATATTGTTAACGTCCAACAACAAATCACAATCCGCCTCCAGCAAGACCGCATTGATGAATTCAAGCTCGGACAACTGCTGATGGGGGGCGCAGTAGTAAGACACATTTTCCATGGCGATGCGCTCACCCAAAAAATCCTGCACCTGAGCAATGCGTCCGGCCACATGCCGAACGGCTTCTTCAGTAAAGGGGATCGGCATCAAATCGTAGAGATGACCTGCATCACTGCAGTAACTGAGGTGTTCGGTGTAACGGCGTATATTGTGATCTTTGAGAAAGGTTTTGATTGAGCCCAGCAACTCCCAATCAAGCGGGTCGGTTGAACCGATGGAGAGGGACAGACCATGACAGACAAACGGAAACTGTTCAGTAAAGGCTCGAAGTTGTTTGCCAAAACGACCGCCAATGTTGATCCAGTTTTCCGGCGCGACTTCCATAAACTGAACGCACTCAGGCGTCAGCTTATGGCAATCGTCCAGCATGCTGCGGCGCAGACCAAGGCCTGCACCTTCAACAGCAAAATGTGGAATGGGGTTTGTTGTGTTCATCAAAACGAATCAGGCTTAACTACTCACCTTTGCCTTCACCGCATTTACCCTCGCCACATTTGCCTTCCTTCATGGCTTTCTTACCTTCACCGCACTTACCTTCGCCACACTTGCCTTCCTTCATGGCTTTTTTACCCTCACCGCACTTACCTTCGCCACACTTGCCTTCCTCCATGGCCTTTTTCTCTTCGCCGCACTTACCTTCGCCGCATTTGCCTTCCTTGTGCTTACTGGCCAGGTTATAACCCGAGGACAACTCCTCAGCGGCAAACGGATTGGTTTCCGCGTTGGCAACCGGAGTCAGAACAGCTGAGGCAATAAAAGCAGCGCCTACCGCAGCGGCCAGTGGCGTAGTCACTTTCTTCGACATGATTGAATTCCTGTGTTGGTTGTTGTTCAGGGGACACCGATTGTTATGACCTGGTTAACCTGGATAAGTTTCTGGGATTTTTATTTTTACGGAAACGATAATACCACCCCGGCCGCCATCTAAGCTTCATTCCACAGTTTTTTCAAACGCTTATCCGACACTGGCATCAGGGTTTTTAACGATTGGGCAAACAGGGATACCCGGTATTCTTCCAGCATCCACCGATATTGCAGCAGAGTTTCATTACTGTAGACGATGGCTTCTCCGTCTTTGTCCAGACGCTGCTGCCAGGGTACCCATAAGCTGTCGATCTCGGCCGTCCAGAGTTTGTCTTTCTGCACTTGCGACGCCACTTTATCCAGCCGCAGCATGATGGCCTTCAGGTATCGAGGGTACTGTTGCAGCCATTGCTCCGGGGTCTGGTAGAGAAACCCCGGGTAGACCAAACGCTGTAACTGCTGATTGATGTCTCCAGCCGCGACTGCAATCGCCAGGGCATTCTTGCTGGACTTGATGGTTTTTCGGATCGTCACGATCTGGGACAACACGCCAACCAGTAAAGCTTCCAGCTCCTGGGCCCGCGCTGTGATGCGCTCACGACCAGACTCCAGGCTCGACCGAAAGCCAGCCAGGGTTCGGGGGATCTGCCCTTGGGGAAAACAACAGTCTGCAATCGCCGCCATGATCATATCGTCTACCACAGCCTCGCGCTTGCCCAGTGACACCATGGTCAGGCCAATATCCTTGCCCTTTAACAGTTCCTTGCGCAGATATTTGACGATAGTGTGTGACTCCAGCACTGCCAGCCGGACAATGCCCTTGCGTGTGTAGTAGCCAGCTTCCAGCGGGTTATCCTGCAGGCGCAAGGCGACACTGCTGCCCTCATCAATCAAAGCCGGATACGCAGTAATCGTCATACCGGCTCGCTTCAACTGAATTTCTTCAGGCAAGTTATCGAAGTCCCATTCCAGTATGCCTGCTCGCTCATGGGATTCATCGCTGCTCTGCAATGTTTGCTGCAACTGATCGCGATAACGTTCACGCAGCACACTCAGATCGCGACCTTGTGCGAGAACTTCCCCCCGCTCATCCACCACCTGAATATTGAAACGGTAGTAATCGTCCAGTTGTACTTGTTGCCACTGCTCAGTGGGGATCTGCAGACCGGTCTGACGCTTAAGTTGATGCCCCAGCGCTTCGGTCAAGGGCACATTATCGGGTGCAAGGGACGCCAGGGCCTTGTCGACGTACTCCGGTACCGGCACAAAGTGCTTGCGCCACTGCTTGGGCAACCCTTTTACCAACTGGATGCATTTTTCCCGCAGGATGCCCGGAATCAACCACTCCAGTCGATGCTCTGGCACCAGATGTAAGGCTGCCACCGGTACTCGAATACTGACGCCGTCCTCACTATGCCCCGGCTCAAAGTGGTAGCCCAACTCAAACGCCAACCCTTCCCAGACCAGCTCTCCCGGAAATTGCGCCTCGGTCACCGCACTGGCATCGTGCTGCATCAGGTAGTCGCGCTGCATATACAGCAGCTTTGGCTGGGATTGCTCCAGCTGATTGCGCCAGTGTTCAAAGCCGGCCAGGTTGACTATATCGGCAGGCACTCGCTCATCGTAAAATCGATAAATGGCTTCATCATCCACCAGAATATCCCGGCGACGCGACTTGGCTTCCAACTCGTGCAGCTCAACCATTAACTGTTGATTGTGCCTGAAGAAACTGCCCTTACCCCGGTAGCGTTCTTCCACCAGGGCCGCGCGAATAAACACTTCCCGAGCGGTTTTCGGGTCGATACTGCCAAAACTGACACGCTGCTTTTCCACCAGCGGCAAACCGTAGAGCGTCACCCGTTCGAAGGCCATCACCTGCCCGGATTTGACGTCGTAGTGGGGCTCAAACTGTTTGCGCTTAACCAGATGCTTGGCCGCTTGCAACACCCACTGAGGTTCAACCTTGGCCACTTGATGGGCAAACAGGCGCGAGGTCTCCAGCAGCTGACCCGCCGCAATCCACTTGGGCGCCTTCTTGTGCTGAGACGAACCGGGGAAGATATGGAAGCGACGATTGCGCGCACCCAGGTATTCCTTGTCTTCGGCCCGGGTGCCAACATAACCGAGCAAACCACTCAACAAAGCACGGTGAATGGTCTCATAGGAAGCACTGTCTTTGTTTTGTTTCAAGTTCAGCGGTTTCAGGGCAGTCACCAGCTGGTGGTGAATCTCTCGCCATTCCCGCAACCGCATATAAGACAGGTAATCCTTTTTGCATTGTTTGCGATACTGGTTTTGCGACAGTTCCTGACGCTGGGTTTCGGCGTACTCCCACAGATTCAAATACGCCATGAAATCGGAATGGTCGTCGTTAAAACGCCGGTGCTTCTCATCCGCCGCCTGTTTTTTTTCTGCCGGTCGTTCACGCGGATCCTGAATCGACAGAGCACTGGCGATAATCAACATTTCTCGCAAGCAACCCAGCTTGGCAGCGGCCAACACCATACGCCCCAGACGCGGATCCACCGGCAGGGTCATCAACTGTCGACCCAGGGGTTTGACACTGCCCTGTTTGTCCACCGCCTGCAGCTCTTCCAGCAATTTAAACCCGTCGTTCAGTAAGCGTTGATCGGGCTTATCCACAAACGGAAAGTGGCGCACGTCGCCAATGCGCAGGTTCAGCATTTGCAGAATCACCGCCGCCAGATTGGTGCGCAATATTTCCGCGTCGGTAAATTCCGGCCGATTGAGAAAATCCTGCTCATCATAGAGGCGATAACACACCCCTTCACTGACACGGCCGCAGCGGCCCTTGCGCTGGTTCGCACTGGCCTGGGAGATGGCTTCAACCGGCAGACGTTGTATTTTGGAGCGAAAACTGTAGCGACTGATGCGGGCAAAACCGGGATCGATGACATAGCGAATGCCCGGCACAGTGATACTGGTCTCGGCGACGTTTGTAGCTAATACGATCTTGCGTTTTGACGTACTGGGGCTATTATCCTCAGTATATTCAACAACTTGATCACCCTCTTCTACCTCAAAATAGTCATATTCTGGGTCATTGTTAGGGTCAAAATCGTTGTCTACGAGGACAAATTCATACTCGCCCGACTGGTCAAAACCGATGCTATCAACTGACATTAATAATAAAAAACCCGCTTATTTATATTCTCGTGTCTCCACCCTACGCCAAGAAAAGGGCGAAGGGATCGAACGCCAAAGACAATTAATCGAGGATTTTATAGAAAAAGAGGGGTTTTATCTCGTAGACAGTTACGAGGACGTTGGTAAATCGGGTTACAAGGCCGAACACCTAGAAGATGATGCAGGGCTGGGCCAGTTTATAAACGCCCTTAAAGACGGAAATGTAGCCCCAGACAGCTGTTTAATTATTGAGCAGCTAGACCGCCTCGGCAGAATGGGTATTACACAGTCCAGACTTGTTTTATCCGATCTTGTGAGGTTGAAATGCAACCTTGCCATTGTTCGTATGGGCATGATTATAAGGTGGGACGATAGAGGCGATTTTGCTTCTGACGTACTAATAGGTCATGCAATGGAAATGGCCTACAAAGAGTCACTTTATAAATCCCAGCGTGTTTTAGCCACATTTGATATTCGACTAGAGAAAGCTAGACAGGGCATTAAATGGACGACCAAATGCCCTTTTTGGATGAGTTACGACCCTGAAAAAAAAGATTTTTTTGAAAATGAATATACTCACACAGCCCGAAGAATTATTGACCTATGTGTTAATGAGAGTTGGGGAGCACATAGAATAGCTAATTACCTTAATGATAATGGCGGTAAATACCCCCGCCCTCCTAACTCCAAATCTAAAAAATGGACTAAAACTAGTGTTTATTACGTCTTAAACTCAAGGGCCATTTTCGGGGAGTGGCAACCCACAAGGCGCACAGTAATAGAGGAACAGGTAAAGAAAAAAAGTGAGGAATATCCAGCGGGCAAACTTGTAACGGTGAAAAAACGTTTTGATGCTCCGCATGGCGACCCCATCGAAAATTACTATATGCCCATTGCCACGGAAAACGAGTTTTACCGTATCAAGCTGCAATTTGAGAAAAATACAAAGGTTGGAAAAGATGGAAAAAAGAGAGGCGTTGGAGGGGAAAAAGGCCGGTTTGCAAACCTATATAGGGGCTTAACTAAATGCTGGGATTGTGGAACAGCATTAGTTGTTAAACGGGGTTATTCATTTGATTATTTAACCTGTAATGCTCAGGGGTTGCAGTGTAATTCTTTATCTAGCCCTTACCATCAATTTGAAGAAGTTACCATTGATCTCTTAAGACAAAGTGATGCTTTAGTAGCACCAAAAAGCAAAGCTAATAAACGGCTTGAAATAATTTCACTAGAGGCAGAAATTACAAAGCAAGATCATATAATACAAAAAAATAATATTATGATTGAGTCACTAGGAACCGAAGCAACGCCAGAAGTATTAGGAAATTTTGCAAAGGCAATTAACAACGCATCTATAACAAAAAACAAAATTACAGAGAAAATTGTAAAGCTTGAAGAAGAGCAAGACGAAAAAAAAATAGATAAAAATGAGCTTTTAAAACTAGACCTAAAAAATGCAGACGAAAGAGAACAATATAATAAATTGATAAGCCGTGATGTTAATTTAATTTCAAGGTCAAACGGCTTTATTTTAGTGAGAAAGAAAGGGCAAAACGCCTTTAGCATATCCGCACTAAATTATTTTTATAGACGAATGATTGCACTAGATGAAAAAACCGCCGAGGTTCTTTTTAATCACTACAAAAAGAATCACCCTAAAAATACTTTAATAGATAATTACTCATTCAAACCATTAACAAAAAAGAAAATAACCACGCTATTAAATTGCTTAAAACAAGAAAAAATAGCAAATGATTTGTATGAAGAATATTGTGATTTGCAATATAACCAAAAGAGGCTTTTGAGATTACTGAGAGAAAAACACAAAATCGACTACCCCCCTGCCCTTTTAAAATTCGAGGGAATATTTATACGGGGAGCGATTTATAAACGAATGAATTTTGACTATATCCCTATTCGCAAAGCTCATTTAGAAGACTTTGAAAGCTACAAAGATTATAGGAAATGGGTAGGCCCAGCAGAAGAAATTAAGGCAATGGCTGAACTCAAAAAACAAGCAAAAGAGTTATACGACAAAAAAGCTATTTAGGCCATATAATGGCCTTTTCTGAGGCGGGCAATGTTATTGCCCTTTCCTAAACATCAATTTGTACAATTGCTTTCAACTCTTCAATAGTCAAGTTCACCAGCTCATTTCCAAATATATCTTTTTTCAACTTATAAATGTTTTTAATATTTATATGTAATTTTGAGGATATATAATTCCAATCATGTTTTTTTGACCGCAAAATATCTTTAATTATTTCACTCAAAACTCTTAATTGATTTCTTGTGAAACCTTCTTGAATTGCAGCTTTAAATATCACACTTTCAGCCTTTCCAATTCTAAATAATCGCAAATTATCTCTACTGATTGTTATACTTTCAAAATCAACAATGTGACGATGCGTAAAATTACCATTTTCATCATAATGGTCTTCAATATATGATGGTTTTTGTATGTGTTTCTTAATTAGTTTTTCCATTTTAATCACCTTTTTATTATTATAGGGGGGCGGAATTGCCCCTTATTTAAGAATCTCTCTCTTTTATTAGTTTTTTCTCCGCATTTGCTAGATTTTCAAATGCCTTTTTGAAATTAAAATCTTCTACATCCAAAATGTGTTTTTTTGCCCTGAAAACTGCTTTTGGATTCATATATAAATTATCTGAAATTATTTTAAAATCTATATTTGAAAAATCTTTTTCATTTAGTGATATTTCAAAAATAATTTCTTTTAATACCTCCAAATCATTTTTTTGGTTTAGCAGTGTAATTCCGCTGCATAATATATAATTTTTAAATTGTTCTATTTTTATCTCTAATTCATTTACTTTATTCATTTTTCTATCCTCTTTTTATTATTATTGGGGGCGGAATTGCCCCTTATTTTAAACCCTCTAATAACTCAAGCATTGCCTCATTTTTGTGTCCAAACTCTCTACAATTAACAAAATTTTCAACGCTATCCGAGCCGCCCCAATTTCTACGAAAAAACACAGATACAAGCCTTTTATTATTTTTTACTAAATAAGCCTTATTCCAGCCGTTTCTATTTGCTTTTATTTCCAAATCCAAACCTAAATCTTTTATTTTTTTATAATTTGTATTCATTTTATTCACCCCTTTTTGTTTTTATTTCAAAGCTTAATTGCCTTTCATATTTATATAGTATAATTTTTAATACCTTTGTCAAATTGTACTTTTGTTTTCAATTTGATATAAAAAGGCTAAATACCGCACAAACACTGGCTTTTTTGAAAATTTAGGAAAAATGAAAAAAGTATAAATAATTATGTTTTTTTATTATTTGATTGGAAAACCGTGTTTTATTTTCTATAAATAACTCACTCAATTAACTAAGGGCTTTTATAAATGACTAATTTAAGAACAATTGAAGAGATTGAAAAAGAACAGGCAAGGCTTGAGGAAGAGAAAAAGGAAGTTCTAAAACATAACAAAAGCAAGTTAAAACAGGAATTTGACGAGTTCATTAAAAAGTCAGGATTTACAAAAGATGAGGCTTTTAAAATTTTGGGCATTAAGGCCGGAAAATCTAGCACTTCAAGCAGCCCTAAAGCCCCAGCTATAGAGCAAGGAACATACGTTAATAAGGACGGGGAGGAGTGGACTTCTGGGGGCAGAGGAAAGCGCCCTGCATGGGTAAATGAGGCTTATGCGGCGGGATCACTTGGAGAACTAAAGAAGAAGTAAAAACAACGATAAGCCCCGATTCTAGGGGCTTTTTTTTAGGTTTAAATAATCCCCATTTTGATAATCAACATTGAGAGCAGCAAGCAACCCTTTATCTATCTCTTCAAGTTTTTCTACCACTTTTTTACAATCAAAATTAAGTAAACCGCACCCTTTCCTTTTCGTGTTATGCATCACGCCATAGCACATAGTGCGGTTTAAAAAGTCAGCATTTCCATTGAAATGACACATGCCCGTAAAATCTACAGACATTAAAAAATCTTTTGTGGCGGGAGGAATATAATTTAAAGTATCGGGCAACTTTTTAATTGATTCTTGAGAATAGCAATTGACCGAAATAACCAACAAAAAAGCTAAAATTAATCGCATTATTTGCCCCCAGCTTGGAGCTTTTGATTAGATTTTTCTATAAATCTTGCAAGCTCTTGATTCCACTCTTCATTGCCTATTTCATAGTTAAAAGCATCATCTATTTTTTCGGCTTTTGACTTTTTTGGATTATTTTTTTCATTCCATCTAATACCGACTTTTTTAATGTAATGTGCGGCAATGTAGCATATAGCGATTTTTGTAAAACTAATACAATCCATGTCGTAAACGTGATATTTCACATTGCGAATGTCGTGAGCATAACCGTTTTCAATCTCTTCCCTCTCAACATTATTATATAATTTAATGAGTTCCATCATATCCTTTTTTAATGCGTCTAACGCGCCATTTACGCGGCTTTCATCGTTAGATAATAAATCCACTAAGTAACGCTTTACTAGCTTTTTAAAAGCGTTTAAATCAGCAATACCATATGCTATTTTTTCGTCACTAACGCAAATTTCAGCCCATTCCACATATCTTTGAATAATGGCATTAACATAACTATCACTTATATATTTTGAATCTTCGTAATTTCGGGGCATTATCTCAATCTTTTCTAATTCCTTCTCTACTTCTCTTATATCGTTGATGTATGGCGCGGCCTTACTTCCGGCTATACTTTCAAACGCATCCATAACTATATTTTTAATCATTATTAAATTCCTTGTTATATATATCGTCGTAAATTGCGGCGAGCTTGATAAAATCACTTTCTACAGCTTTAACATTAGTTTTAAATTCTTCAAAATTTCCAATGCTAAAATCAATGGATTTATCTTTAGAGCATTCTTCACCCAGCTTTAGAAAATTTTTTAAAATCTCTTTTATAACCAATTCCTCTTTACTTGATAATTTCTGTAGTTCCTCAACTGTGTAAATTGAATTTTGTATAAACATTTTTTACCCCCTTATTTTGGCTATTTGTGCGTTTATTTTTTGTATTTCAAAGCGCAGTTGATCTTTATTTTTTTCGCTTAAATTCTCGCTAATCATGCGCTTTTTAATCGCTATGATTTGGCTTTGTAATTCCACTAATTCATTGCTCATTGTCTTAATCCCTCACAACAAGAATTCCAAAATAACCGCTTAAAACACCATTGCTATAATCAGGTGAGTTTGGAACATATAAAATTGCGTCTTCAACTCCATACATAACTAGTGCATAAAGAGGGTCGCCTTCGGCATTTGTGTCACTTAGCAATACATTCTCTTGAGGATAAGGTGAATCTGCCAAATAAGATTGACCAACCTCGCCGCAACCAGCGTAAGGCTGTGATTTATTTCCCAGATTTACTTGCACAAATTCACTAAAACTTGCCCAGTGGTAGCCACTTGGAATTTCGGGAGAATCACCCTTGTTGTAAATTGAAGTTTGCGCTCTCAGGTAATAAAAATCGGGAGATGAGGCAGTGGGAGAGACCCCGGCACATTCATCAGTGTCATCAACCCAAGAAGGTGCAATTGGTGGAGCAAAAGAACCAGCACCGCCCGAAATAAAAGCAGCAAATGGCTGTTGTTCCGATTTTTTTAAATCTCTCTTAAAAACAAACTCTTGAGCTTGTGAAGCAATTGAAAAAGCCGTTATTAACAGTGTTATAATTAGTTTATACATATTTATTCCCCTTTTTTTTAATTCCTAATTTTTTTAAATCAATATCAAATCTTTTATTTAAATTTCTAAAGCTCCTAACCACGTTTGTGCGTTCCATGCCCAGAATTTGGGCTATTTCATCAACTTTTTTATTTCCATGAAGCAATTGCAATAAAACCTCAAAATCGCGCCCACAATGGCCTTTTTTTGTGGCTTTTTCGAGTTGTTGATAAACATAAATAAAGTTAATTACTTGGTCAGTTAAGGCTTTAATTTCGGCTTTTTTGAAATCAATCATTGCCTCTTTTAAAAGTCGCTCTTTGTCTAAATCATTCATATAAAAAACCTTCATCATTTTTTATACAAATATCTAGTTGAATCTCTGCCGCTTTGAGTTCGCGACGAACTAAACTAATGGCAATTTCTATTGCCTCTGTTTTTTCAGTAAATAAATCATCTAAATGCTCAAGCAATAAATCATTTAATTCGGAGAAAGCATTTTCCAAACGAACAACTTCATTTTGCCATTCTTTTCTATTTCCAATTTTCATAATTATTATTTTCAAATTACAAAATAAGAACTATTTCTTATCTATACTTATTATTAAAATAATTTTTTTAAAAAAATCAAGATGTGATTTAAAAATAATTTTACAGGCAATAAAAAACCCCGAAAAAAGGGCATTAAATCGGAGTTTTAATTAGATAATAAATGTTCCGGTATTACATTTTTCTCTTATATTTTCCTCCTCTTTTTTGTTTTGGTTTATTTTCCTCTTCATATTCTTCAATACTTTTTTGCCCCTCAACGGGTGCGACATCATAGCCATAGCCCAATCCAGATTTTTTCTTAAAGGTTTTTTCCTCAATCATAAGCTCATTTCTAACAAACTCTTGAGCAGTCATTTTCGGCTTTTCAATAACAAGGTGCGAAAACTCTTTGTTTAATGCAATATTTTCGGGGGGATAACCCGCCTCTATAAGTGCGGCAACAGTGCTTTCAACGTATTTTTCTTGAAGCTCATTCCTCTTATCTTTGTCTTTTATATTTTCAAATTTTGGCGGTGTTATTAAGGGGTTCTCAATGCCTTTTCTTTTTGCGATTTCAGCAGCAAGCTTGAAAGCCTGTGGCTCGTTCAAACACTCCGGCGTCATCATTACAGTTTGATTTTTAAACGCGCCAATATGAATAAGCGGCTTATTGTTTTTTGACATAATTGATAAATCAAAAAGAGGGTTTAATTTATCCCCAGACATACCAGAAAAAAGGCCAGATTTTTTCTCATCGAAAATAGCATAACGGAAATTATTTTCTTTCATCATTTTCATAATTTCACTATCAAAAGATGGTTCTTCCTCGATTCTCTTTTTAATAGCGGCGCTTCTTATCTTTTTAGCGACTTCCTTTTTTTGCTCTAGTTTTTCAGCTTCGCTTTTATTTAAAACCTCTTTATTTCCAAGCTCCAATTCTCTCTCTTCATCCCTTTTGATTTTGTTTTCAACAGCTCTTGAGAGGAGTTTTTTACTAACCCTTTTTAATAAATCACTTGTTTTATCAGGGTATGACATTGGTATAGCTGCAACGCCAGCGATAGCGCCAACAGCAAGAATAGGTGCAACTGTGGACAAAGCAACCAAGCCGCCTGCACCAAACGCGAGGCCCCCAACCGCCCCCGAAGCGCCAGCCAGATTGCCCAGACCCATTCCAATATCTTTCCAATCTTTTATCTCTCTTTTTTCCATAATTAAATGCCTCTTTTTCTATTTTTATAATTTAAATATACATATTTTTATAAAAAAACCTAATTTGATTTAGAATTATTTTCTACGCCTTCTTTTTCTATTGCTGCTATTTGCAGGTTTTGAAGGCTTTAAGTCAGGTTTATCAATTTCAATAGCCCCAACATTACCGCCTTGGGTATCACCGCCGCCCGTGTCATCACATTTGCATTCACTTTCGGTATTCCCGCACTTATTACAAGTTTTATTTGATTCGGCTTTTTCGGCTTGAATTCTTTGATATTCTTTAAAAATTGAATCATCGTTTAATTCCGCTTTTTCCTCGGCAAAAGCAAGTCTTGCGGCTTGTTCTTTTTTATTATTGTCATTAACGAAATCCAGCGCCGTTACAACATTTTTTGCAGATTTCTTTAACAAACGTTGTTTTTGTTTTTCATTTTCAAAAGCTTTATTTTTGAAAACATTTATATGTGATTTAAGGTTTTTAGTGAAATTCTTTAATTGTTTTTTAAGTGCTTCCATTTTGGTTATTTTTATATCAACCAATTTCTCTTTTTCATCAAGTCTTTTTGTCTTTTCATCGACTCTATTTTCAGTTATGGAAGCTTCTTCCAGAATTTCATTAGCAATTCTTACTCTTTCTTTCAGTTTTAAATCTTTTTTATGCAATTTTATATACCGCGCTTCAAAAAGTTGTTTATCTCCTACATTTTCGTTTATTGGTTCGTACGTTTTATGGTCAACACCAAGTTTAAGCATTGATTCGTTAAAGGCCATTTTTGCGGCATAAGTGCTTTTTCTTTGCGTCAATGCCTTTAAAAACTCATTATCTAAAACATTACCTATTTCCAAATGCAAATGGTTGCATTTATCGTCGTTCGGTTCTTCATGCAAAATAGTGGCGGTTTGCTTCCAAAGTTTTTCTTCATCTATACCAGTAGCTTGAGATATGTGTTTAACCGCATTTTTAGCTATTTCTAGCCACTCTTGGCGGGTGGGTTGGTAAACATCTTTAGGAAGGGAAAAAACAAAGCTTGTTGCTTCGCAGTTGAAACCACCGCCACGCAAGCCATTGGCTTGACGATACAACTCTCTATTTTTAATTTGTCTTTCTATTTCAAAAATAGCGTCATTATTTCCCTTTAAATTGACTATGCTTGTAAATTCGTGACTTGGGGCGTTTTTATTGGTTAAATATTTATAATATTTCATAGCAGAGCTTTTCAAAGTCCTGCCAGATTTGGTTTTCCTCTTCTTTTTAATTTGCTTGGTTTTGACGGTAAAATTTGGGATTGCCATAACTTTACCTTATTTCTTTAATTTTCTTTTCGCTCAAATCCATTTCAAATACTTGTTTTTTACGCGATTTTATTAATGTAATAGGTAGTTCGTCGTGATGCATTAAATCAAAAACATTATCAAATTTTTCACATGCTTCAATTGTCAGTTTTTTAGCTTTTTTATCGGAAATTCTAAAAGATTTAGAAAAAACTCTTTTATTTTCAAAATAACATTCCACAATTAAAAAGTGTTTATTATTGTAGTATTTTTGGGAAAAATTCCAGAAATCACCTTCAACATAAATTGATGTTTCATCATCGGGATTTTTTATAATTAGAGATTCACCAGTGAAAACAGTTTTTTTATTTATCATCAGCATTTTAATTTTCTCCTTTTTATGCTCTCTAAAAACAATATAATGAATTTTTTAAAAAAACCTAATTTTTTTATTTTAATTAATTACAAACTATTCAAGATAGGGGCTTTAATTCTCGTTCCTCAAATTAAACCGCGTGTCCATATCAAAAAGTAAACTTTTTTTCAATGTGACACTCCCTACTTGTTGAAGGGCTAGGCCCCTCAAACTCCCTTAATTTTTGCTTTTCGCAAAACCGCTTCGCTATTAACCTCCAAACAATTAAAAATTGTTTTCCGCCTTTTGCCCCTTTTGGGGGCTTCAGTTGGTTTTTAAATACCTCCGGCAATTGCATTGCCTTCGCGAATCTTGGGGGATTCTTGAAAAAAGAAAAATAATCCCATTATTTTCCCCCAGAAATGGTTTTAAATTAGAGGTAATCGCTTATAAATGCTTTTGAAGAAAACCGTATTTTTCTTTTGAAGTAGTCCGAAATCCTCCCCCGCCAGCGTTCGCATGGCGTCAATTCTTGAGTTTTCCGAATGGCTCGACGCCATTAATTATAAAACTGGCCTTATTTGGCCTTCTACGGGCTTTTAAAGCCCTTTAATGGGCCATCACCCATTAGACAACATAAAACGCCATCAAAGGGCACAGAAAGCCCAAAAACGGATGGCTTTATATAGTTGTTAATGGAAAGAAGGCAATAAAACCTATATTGCGAAATCACCAATATGAAAATCATCTAAAAATTAATTTCTAAAATAAAAATTTCTATAAAAAGATTTCATCTGGTTTAAGCGTTTAAATTTGAGGGTACACAATAACAAAAGGGAAAAATTTAAAAAAAAACCAGTAATAGCAAGGGATTTAGAAAAATGACTCTCACTTCACAGGTGATAAGTTATCAATTCACAGGTGAGATGGTCTCACTTCAGGGGTGAGACTTTATTAATTTAAAAAATGAAAAAAAACATAAAAATCATTTTTAAGGGTATTGACTTATCATTTTTAAATATTATGTTTTTTAAGAGACATAACAATAATTATAATTTTAGGAGGTTATAAAAATGTCGGAAGAATTAAATAACAAAAATATAGGAATAAGAAAAAAAGCTCTTTTAGATGGTTTAAGAGGTGCAAAAACCTATTTAGAAGACAGGACAACAACACAAGATTTAAATGGTAATGTTCATCACCATGAAAAAACAACAGTATCAAATAAAGGCAATGAACCGCCTTATATAAAGCTTTTTATTGATGATATTGCAAGAATTTACCGATTACCCTCCGAGAGGGCATTAATTGAGCTTTTGAGCCTTTTAAACTACGAAAATCAAATCATTTTAAATGCTGCGATTAAGAAAAAAATAGCTCAAAGGGTTGGTTATAAAACTGTTGCTGTTTTAAACAACTATTTAACAAGCTGCGTTAAATCTGGTGTTTTAAGGCACGTTGAAACAGGTGTTTACGAGCCAAACCCTGAGCTTTTCGGTAGGGGTTCGTGGAACGAAATAAGAGAAAGACGATTAAGTGAATTTTGGTTAATGGTTAATTATGACGATGAAGGCAATAAAACCGTTTCATCTTCACTTGGGGAAAGTCACAGAAAGAAAAATAAAAACAATAAAGGAGATAAATAAAATGTATAAAGACGAAAAATGCCCAATATGTAAAAGTAGTTTAGAGCATTGTGTCGAAAGTGGCGACATTGAAAGAGATTATTATGATGAATTTGAATTTCAACATTTTGAGGTAATCTCGCAATATGATGAATATTTGCGTTGCGAAAATTCTAATTGCCATTACACAAAAACAATAAAATCTGAAAGCGAAAAATTAAATAAGGAGATAAAAAAATGACTTACAACGAAAATGAACATAGAGCGATGTGCTACAAGGACATCGAAAGACATTATTGCGATGATTGCGGTGTTGAAATTGATGAGATTGATGCTGCTAATTATATGCTTTGTTATTCATGTGCTTACGAAGATGAGGAGGATTAAGAAAATGATTAATACATTTATGGAACAAATTACAAGCCCAGCCTTTCCTTTTTTGATAATGCTTATAGCAATATCAATGACTTTAACGAGTATTAGAAAAGGAATTGAAAGAGCAAACCAATTAAAAACTTACGAAATTGGTGAATTAAAAGTTGAATATTTGGACAAAACAAGAAACGAAAAAGGAGATAAAAACAATGAAAAATCAACTAATTAAAACAATTATAATATTCCTAATTGCCGCATCAAATGCGGCTTTTGGGTGCGAAAACGAGGATTTAGACCCTGATTTTGATGTTTTTGAAATGTATAACGGTGAATGCATGTACAAATCAAGTGCATTGCATTGGCAATATAAAGATGAAAAAGCCAAATGGAACGCTGAAAGGCATGAAATTTATCAAAAAAAACGGGAAGAATTGCAATATATGTACGGCAAGGATTGGAAAAAAGAATGGAACAAATTTGATAAAACTCTCTTAAAACCAGACTGGGAAGAACCAGAATATCCCTATTGGTACAAATTGCCGTGGCAAATTGAAGCAGAAAAAAACAGAGAATCCAAAGTAAGTAACAATTGGTTAAAGGGAAACTGGGAAGATTTAGATTTAATTGATTTGCATGAAAAATACAAAGATTTTCCAGAGAGATTTTGCACTAGACACAGCCCAAGTCACTATCTGGGGGAGAAAATAAATCACGGTAGAAGTTTCACTTACGAATATCAGCACGTAGAAACTCAAGCAATATATGAAGAAACGCTTGAAATGACGCGGTTTAGGTTACAAAAAAAACTTAAAGAATGGCGGGAAAAAATGGGGGTAGATGATGAAAAATAACACTGGGGCGAAAAGCCCCTTTTTTACGTCTGGTAAACCTCAAAACCTAATTATTCCCTCTTCAGTATTTTGTAAAAAATACATCATCACGAATGCTTGTCTAATTCCCCACAGTTAGTTCACCCCGCTCCTATTTCTACTAAATGACTATAATATCAGCTCAATGCTACTTATAGTATGTCGACTTATAGTGTTCAAAATAAGAATCTACCCCTGACTATCATGGGGGATTCATGGACAATATTGTTAAGTACTTTGGTCAGAGCTATTCAGATACGGAAAAGCGAATTGCAAGTTATGACTTTATCGAGAATTTTATTTCAAAAGCTCATTTAGATTGGTCTAAAGCCCCACATACAAGCGGCATAGTTGAACAGTTCATTACCGAAGTTTCTTCACTAAGCACAAAGGACTTTGCGTTTCTAGTAGTCCATTCAGGCTACATACCTGAGAGCTATGAACCCGATTCAAGTGCAGAAACACTTTACTCAAAATTAATTGAGACTGTGGTTCTTGAATGGGCCAAACGTATTGGATTTACTAAAAGCCTATTGCCAACACAAAAGGCCAGCATGGAAGATGTGTCTATCTTAGATGATGATCACGTTATTGTATGTGATACAAAATCATTCAGATTAGGCAGAAGCCAAGGGGCACCAAATGTTAAGGATGTTCTTAAGCATGCCGATATTGAAAAATGGTTAAGCGCATACGATAAAAATAAATATGAGCGACTTGGTGGACTCGTAACATTTCCTTCTCAGCATGACTGGAAAAAAGGGAGTGACTATTATCAGTATACTACAGATAAAAAATCACCCACCGTTTCTTTATATTATGAACATCTAGCATATTTCCTCATTTCTGACATGGGGGCCAATGATCTGATAAGCCTATATAGGTCATACCCTGATGTATTCCCAAATAAGGTGGGTAAAAAAGATAATAACCGTGCCTATTATTATGAAAACCTTCATCAAGCATTATTCTCTAATCGTCAGGACGATTGGATTAGCTTCAACAAAACCTCACAGAAAATTATTTCCGAAAAGGTTTTTCACTGTGCTGACAGTTTAGATAAGCACATAAAGGAAATTCGTTCAGAAATTGAGGACAAATTTAAGCACGTTTCAGATATAGAAATATTGCGTCGTAAGGCAATTGAAGCTGAGTACGAAAAAGCTACCGATGACCTGCATAAGCAAAAAGACAGAATCCATAACTTTCGCACTGTAGCGGATGGCTACCATGAAGACTGAGAATCCTGAACTTACAGTCTGGATAGGTAGCAGGATTCGACATTTTCGGAAATTGAAAGGGTTTAGTCAGGAGCAGCTTGCAGAGGCTGCTAATTTACACCGAACTTACATTGGCTCATGTGAGCGTGGAGAACGCAATATTACAGTCATAAACCTATCAGTAATTTGCCAAAATCTTGATATAACACTCAAGGACTTCTTTGATGAGAATTACAATTAAAGAAGCCCTTGCTGTGTAGGTAATTGCAGACGTTTTTTTGCTACTTCACACAATTCGGGGTTGTGCTCCATAAGAATGTACTTCCGTCCGAGATTATTAGCTGCAACTCCAGTTGTCCCGCTTCCTGCAAATGGATCAACTACGATTTGCCCCGGAATAGTAACTAAGTCTATTAAGGCTTCCATTAGCTTTACCGGCTTTTGTGCGGGGTGCAGTCCACTTTCACCACCCTCCATACCACACTCAAAAATATTATCTTTGCCACCAAAGTATTGTTCAAATTTGTCCTGATTATATGCACCCACTTGATGCTCTAGAACATTGTCAGCAATTGTGATTTTGTATGGTTTGAATGCCCATATAATTGGCTCAAACGTCGGTTTCAAGTTACCAACACGCCACCCGTCCCAAAAATCCGCAGATTCTTGGTCGCCACGGCGGTCATAAACTACGCTTAAACGCTGTGCTCGGTGAACCGCTTTTGGGCGTGTCCAACCAAGCATGTCACGAAAATTAAGCCCTGCATCTTCTAAGGCACAAATACAACGATGGGCGTAACGTCTACCAGCAAAGATAAAAACAGAACCGCCGGGCTTCAAAACTCTTAACCATTCTTTTGCCCATGTGGAACACCACTCTTGGTATTCATAAGGGATTTTTCTATCAGCTTCAGACCAGCCATTTATTGGCTTTCCACGCTTTTTAAACACAGCCCCAGCTTTGCTTTGTGCGGGACTTTTACCACCGTATGCAGAGTTTGTATTGGCGTGCAGCACATCCCAATCATCAAGCCCAATTCCATACGGAATATCACTCAGAATCAAATGTACTGAATTGTCCGGAAGCTCTTTAATTAAGTCTATGCTGTCACCACAGCGAACGATGTTTTCCATTGCACTACTTGCTTTGTAAAGTCCTACTTCAGCGATACTCATTACAGGCCATCCGCCTTATACTTTATATAAATTCACGATTTGATAGGCTATCACAGACAGAGCCTTTTTGATACTTATAGTATTCATATGCGAAACCCTAATTCACACAATGAACCTCTTCACGAACTAGACACCGAACGCCAGACATTTGGTTGTAGGCATACTAACCCTAACATTTGCGCAAAGAATATGATTCCCAATACATGTGCATTTGCAACTAAAGATAATATTTGCAAAAGTCCGCCGCGCTCATGGATAAAAACATTTAAAAAACTGAAGACATAAAACGACCTTTGTCATTCAAAAATCTGGCTTCACTTATTCTCCAAGCCCCCATAAATTCCACCTATCCTTTTGATTTCTTTCGCCTTTTTAGGACTTTTTTCTTGGTCATATCAATGGTTTTACTTGGGAACCATTTCTGATAGTCTATATCCGCAACCTTGGTGGCCAACACAATGCGACGACCTTTATGACCGTGAAACACCTTGTTCTGCTCTTCGAGGCTGAGGCGCGCATAGAGTGGCAGCACTTCCACATGGGGGAATTGCGCCCGCCTGAGTGCCAGAGCCGCCTCGCGAATTTCCCGCTCACCACTGAGAAACACCAGGATATCGCCACCGCGACGCGTACTGTTTTTTTCACTTTGCAGGATTTCGTCCACGGTGTCGGTGATAGCGGTGTAGAGATCATCATCGGCGTCTGCCATGGGCCGGTAATTCACTTCCACCGGATAGGTACGACCGGATACTTCGATAATTGGCGCGTTCTCAAAGTGCTGGGAGAAGCGTTCAAGGTCGATGGTGGCCGAGGTGATGATCAACTTCAGGTCCGGCCGCTTAGGAAGAATGCGCTTGAGGTAGCCCAGCAGGAAATCGATGTTGAGGCTGCGCTCATGGGCCTCATCAATAATCAAGGTATCGTACTGATTGAGATAGCGGTCGTTTTGAATCTCGGCCAGCAGGATACCGTCGGTCATTAGTTTGATATGACTGGTGTCCTGCGACTGATCGGTGAATCGAACCTGATACCCCACTGACTGTCCCAGTGGGGTATTCAGCTCCTCGGCGATCCGTGATGCCACGGTGCGGGCGGCAATGCGTCGGGGCTGGGTATGACCGATCACCCCCCGGATGCCCCGCCCCAGTTCCAGACAGATTTTCGGCAACTGGGTGGTTTTACCGGACCCGGTTTCACCGGCCAGGATCACCACCTGATGTTTGTCGATCAGCTCGGCTATTTCCTCACGCCGCGCGGATACCGGCAGGTTATCGGGAAACTCAATGGCTGGCACGGCCTCAGCCCGCCGAAGGCACAGGTCCCTGGAGGTATCATAGGCCTGGTTGAGTTTTGCCAGTGACTTGCCCACTGGCTGGTCAGAGTTTAACCGATCACGAATTTGCTGTATCTGCCGGGCGAGGCGCTGGCGATCCCTGATCATGACCTGATTCAGCTGTGACTCCAGCTCGGCCAGGGCAGGTAACACTTGTGCGGCCAATACTTCTGCGGACAAAACGGGCTCCAGAACTGAACTGAGGAAACCGCCCATTATAAGGCTTTGCCGATACAGATAACACGGCGTTAACGGGGGCCGGTTTCCAGTTCCAGTTCACCGTCGACAAACGCCACCAGATCGCCGGCCTGCATCTCATGCCAGTGTTCGTCATGGGTCAGTGGCTCTGTGGCGATCACCGTTACCACGTCGTTGGGCGTAGTCTCACCGGCGAAGTCCACGGTCACATCGGCATCTTTTAAGCGCGCCTTGCCAAATGGCGCACGGCGAGTGATCCAATGCAGTTTGGTGCTGCAATACGCCAACATAAAACGGCCATTGCTCAACAACAAATTGAATACGCCTTTAGCCCTGAGCTGCTCGCATCGAGGGTAGAGAAACTCACTCAAGTCATGCACATCCGGGGGTTGATGAAATTTTGACCGCAACTCCTGCAGTATCCAACAGAATGCCCGCTCGCTGTCGGTCGTGCCGATAGGCCTGTCCTGCCCCAGGGGCAAGCCCTCACTGTCCTGGAGCTGACCATTGTGAGCGAAGGTCCAGTTCTCGCCCAATAACTCCCGGGTAAAGGGGTGGGTATTTTCCAGGCAGACCAGCCCAACGTTGGCTTGACGGATATGACTGATAACATAGCAACTTTTGATAGGATATTTTTGCACCAAGCTGGCTATTTTTGAATCCACTCCTGCAGCCGGATCCCGAAACTCACGCACGCCCTTGCCTTCGTAAAAGACAATTCCCCAGCCATCTTTGTGCGGCCCTGTCCCGCCGCCGCGCTGAATCAACCCCTGGAAGCTGAAACAGATGTCAGTGGGCACATTGGCAGTCATTCCAAGCAGTTCGCACATGGTGATGCCTCGGGAATCAATTGTTGTTATAGGACACTTGTCCAGTATGGCTTATTCCGAAGAATTCACCATCAAACAGATATCGCGCCCCTGAAGTGTATATCGCTGAAAGGGCTCACGCATAAAAGCGGGGGCCTGCTCTGGAGGCAACAGAAAAAAGCCAGCCTGTGTGTAAAACGACTGCAAGGGGGAAAAGGGGAAACAATAGACCCGATGGGTTTGCAGAAAGTCGGCCATCTGCTCGAGTAACTGCGAGCCCAGCCCCTGCCCCCGCACAGCGGGTGACACACACATGCTGCGCAGGAAATACCAGCCGTGGTCGTTGGCCAACAGGCGCACCCCGGCCACGATCTGCTGGCCGGCCTCCGAGTCTTTCAGCACAAACAGCAGCTCTCCACGACCGGCCTTGGCGGCATAGCGGCACTGTTTGTAAAACTTGTTCAGCAACGGAATTTGCAGCTCGGGAAGCTGCTGCAACTGGTAACGGGATTGGTGACTTGCCGTCATGGGAATTTCACAGACCAGTCAAGGGATGCTGACTGCGCTGGGCTTCGTAGTGACATAAAAATTGCTGAAAATACACCTCCAGCGCCAGCGCGGATGATTCGAGCCCCACTGCCTGCAAGAGCAGCACGCCGGTCTCGGCGGTTGAGACATGACCAGACTGCTGGTTGCGACGCAAACGGTAACAACTGTCGGCCGTCGCCTCCAGCTGCAAACGGGGGATTGCCTGCAGCTCAGGCGAACTGCGCAACATTTTGCCCGCCTGCTGCCAAGTGCCATCGAGAATCACAAACAACCAGTCTGATAGTGAACGGGCCAGAACATCGGTGGCAGGAGCCAGGTTGGCGGCTTGGGTCGATGCGGTTTGCAGTGGGAACAATAGCACCGGTGTCCGCCCCTGCTGTTTGGCCAGGGCCAGCAGCGACGGGCCGGACTGTTTGCGCTGCCACAATCGGAGTTGGCTATTGGGCAGCGCCGCCTCCAGTAAACGGCCACTGTTCGTTAACTTTGATTGTTCCCGCTCGTGCATCAAAATGACGAGGTGCAGCTCCGAACTTAACTGGGGAGCCCGCTGACACAGACATAAATCCAGGCGCCAATGGCAACGTGGGCATGGGGTCGCTTGCACGCGTTGAATCTGCTGCATAGGCTATCCGGCAACCTGCCTGCAACCCATCTGGGTACGGGCGGCCATACAATAAGGGCTTTAGCTAAATATTCAAGGCCGCGAGACTGCGGCGACCTTTATCCGTGAGATACCAGCGAACACCCTGGGCACCATGGATCTTACTCGCCAGATCCCTTCCCACCAGGGTCATCAGGGATTTGCCCACGGTCGCATCATCCAGACCGGTTTCACGACAGATGCCCAGATTGGAGCGGAAAGTGTAAGGGCCAAACGCCAGGGACTTGAGTACCCGGGACTGGTAGTCATCCAGCTCGGTATCGACATCTTCCGTGACCCCTTCCGGTAACTCGTGTTCGGTTTGTGCCTCAATCAACGGCAACCATTCCGCTTTCAGCATCCGCAACTCCTGCTGGGTCGCATCAGACTGTACCCGCGCCAGATTCGCTTCACGAAAGATGCGGTCGGACATGTTAATGATCAAAACCCGCGCGGCCAGGGCTGCTATCAGGCACAATCCCGCAAAAATCAACAGCCGGGACGGATCGCCCTGCACTTCAAAAATCAGCTTGCTGTTCACCAGATCGAGAATCACCGGCACCAGAAAGGAAGCCCCAACGCCAATCACAATACAGCGAGGCAAGCTGCCACGATCATTGATGTTCTGGTTAATCTGGTAGAAATTAATCAATCCACCGAAAACACCGGCCACCAGCATGACTAAAGCCAGAATAATGATGTGGTTTGCCATAACAATACTTTTCCCTGTTGATTTCAGCTTGCGCTTGGTTACTCAATCATATCGACGGTCAAAAAACAATTCCGTGACTCACACAGCGCTTGTAAACGACGCTGGTTAATCCGCGGCGGAATCCTGGGGAACACCAGTCGCTGAGGGTTTGGCAGGGTGACGATAGCGCCAAAATCGACTGGCGGCATCAAACACCAATGCCGCCACCGCTGCCAGCAGTAACGCCCACAGTAAAAACGGCCCCACACGCTGAAACTGCTCAACGCCTTCAAACACCGTTTCCATCGCCACCATCAACACGGCCGGAGCCAGGTCGTGATAGCCGTCGCCGATACTGAACGGACACAACAGCAACACGAACATAACACTGCGCAGTACCCGCCGCAGTGTCGACCACCCAATACCGCGGGTCATGCGCCACCACACCGCGAATAAACCAACGGCCCCCAGCAAGTAACACCCCCACGCTACCGTCGGGTCTTCCAGCATCATCATTGCGTTAACACCTGTCTTTATATGTTGTTTAAGCCATTAAGTTAGTCATTTGTTCGTACCGGACAAGCCTTATTCTACCCAGCGAACGATGTAATCTTCCAGGTCATCCTCATCGACCTCGTCCTCACTGAACACCCGCCCCCGCACTGAGATACCCGCCTTGTGCACGCTTTCCGCCGAACCGGAAACCAACGGATGCCAATCTGCCAGCGGCTTGCCCTCGGCCACCAAACGGTAAGCACAGGTTTGCGGCAACCAGTGGAACTGACCGACATCCGCAGGAGTAAGATCAATACAGGCGGCTACCAGTTTCAGCCGTCGTGAATATTCCCGGCAGCGACTCGTGTGCCGGTCAAGATGGCGGCAGGCCACACAGGTATAGTGCACCTCACCGGTATCTTCGTCTTCCAGTTTATGCAGGCAGCATTTACCACAGCCATCACAGAGGGATTCCCACTCTTCCTCCGTCATTTCCGACAGGCTTTTGCGCTGCCAAAAGTCAGCCGTTTGCGCAATCATCGGGGCACAACCTGCGACAAAGCCAAGTCGTTTAGCTCGCTCATTCAGAGATTGATTTTGGAATTTTGCAAATGAATCTGCAGCATTTCCGGATCCTTTGGCGGTGGCATTTGCAGGTAATAGCCTGTGGAATCCAGCTGCTCAAGCACTTTTTCCACATCTACCCGCGCCAATTTTTTCCCTGGCTGCAGCAACAGGGTCATAACGTGCCTGGGCTGGCCAAATTTTTCCAGCAAGGCTTCCGGCACACGTGACAAGGCATCAGACTTCTTCACGTACAGGTACATTTCCTGTTCTCGCGGACTTTTGTAAATATCACAAATTTGCTTCATCTTTGAGTCCTGTCGATATGACATTCGGTTAAGACTTTCCGTTAAGACTTTCCCTTAAGACACCAGCTACGTCTCAGGTTTTTACATGGCACGATCAATGCCTCGGCCAGGGTCCTGCCATCAATCCTTTGATCGAGCCCGGGCAACGTCCAGCAATCCCTGACCGACCACCTCCCGTCGCCAACCGGATAAACGCCCCGATAAACTATAGTTGCGATTGTCCATACCAGAGCGCACCAGCTCCTCAAAATCTTTTTTGCGCACCAGGATCTCTGGCGCAATGCCCAATTGGTCGGCGGTGTCACGGGCAAATGCCTTCAACGCCTTGAGCAAATCGCCCTGTTCCGGTGGCAGTGGACGGGGCAGACGCGGAGGCTGTTGTGCCTCCGGACAATAGGAAGACACCTCGATAATATCCAGCAAGGTGTCACCATCAGCCTTGATCATTCGCGGCGTCATGCCTTCGAGACCATTGAGCTGTCGCAATTCAGTGGGTTGCATCCGGGCCATATCCCACAGCGCACGCTCTTTTACCAACCGGTTGCGGGGGATGTTACGGGAGCGGGCTTCCTCTTCACGCCAGGCGGTCAGGGCCTGCAGCGTTGCCAGCTGGGAACGGTTCAGTTTCCAGGCCGAACGCACTTTGGTGTACAAGCTGCTGTAGTCCACTTCCTGGCGAGCCTGTTCGACCAGTTCGGCACAATCGGCCACAACCCAATCGAGACGGCCTTGCTGCTTCAGGGTTTTCAGTAACAGCCCATAAGCCACCAACAAATAGGCCACATCAACAGCCGCATATTGTAATTGGGATTGACTCAGTGGTCGCTGCAACCAGTCGGAGCGAGTCTCACTTTTGGGGATAGCCACACCCAATAGCGTTTCGATCAGTTTGGCGTAGCCCAGCGAGAAACCGTGGCCAGCTATGGCCGCGGCTATCTGGGTATCAAATATGGGAGCCGGTGTAATCTGCAAAAACGATTGAAAGACTTCCAAATCTTCTGAACACGAATGCAATACCTTGATGACACCTGGGTTGAGCATAAGATCGCGGAAGGCGGAAAAATCGTCGATCGCCAGCGGATCAATCAGGTAGCAACCCTGACCATCGCCAACCTGGAACAATGCCGTCTGCGGGAAAAAGGTACTGGTGCGCATAAACTCTGTATCCAGCGCAATGGCCGCCTGATGGGACCAGCGCTCACACAGCGTATTCAGTTCAGCGGTATCATCAACCCAGATGGGCTCAGAGGGAATCACAGACATGCTTGGGCTCGGCAGATTTCAATTCAGGGTCAGACAGCGCGACGGGAGGACAAGGCGTGGGCCAGGGTACCGCCGTCAATGTATTCCAGCTCTCCCCCCAGAGGGACGCCGTGAGCAATGCGACTCACCTGTACCCGCAGCGCCTTGGCCTGATCAGCAATATAATGGGCTGTGGCTTCGCCTTCCACGGTTGGGTTGGTGGCAAGGATCAGCTCCTCCACCTCGCCGCTTTGCAGGCGCGCAATCAACACATCCAAGCCGATGTCCGCCGGACCAATACCATCAATGGGAGACAGGTGCCCCATCAGGACAAAATATTTCCCCTGGAATGTACCGGCGGATTCAATCGCCAACACATCGGCCGGCGTCTCCACGACACACAGCAATGAGCTGTCGCGGCGGTGATTGGCACAGATACCGCAAACCGGCTGCTCGGTGAGTGAGCGGCACTGGCTGCAGTGACCCACCCCCTCCGCGGCGCTGGCCAGGCTGTCAGCCAAACGCTGGGCGCCGGGACGGTCGCGCTCCAACAGGTGCAACGCCATGCGCTGCGCTGATTTGGGACCAACACCGGGCAGACAACGCAGACTGTTGATCAATTCATCGATTAAAGGTGAAAACATAGATCCCTATCGTCCAGCCTTAAAACGGCATTTTAAAGCCCGGCGGCATCTGCATACCGGCGGTTAAATCACCCATTTTCTGTTTGGTGTTGGCTTCCACTTTGCGCACAGCATCATTCACCGCCGCCGCCAGCAGGTCTTCCAGCATCTCTTTGTCTTCCGACATCAGGCTCGGGTCAATTTCCACCGCTTTCACGTCGTGACGACCGGTCATGGTAACTTTCACCATACCAGCGCCGGACTCGCCCTGGACTTCCGCATTGGCCAACTCTTCCTGCATTTTTTGCATGTTGGCCTGCATTTCCTGGGCCTGTTTCATCAAGTCACCAATGCCTTTCATACACACCTCGTCATCATTCAGTTTTGGCTTTCGTCTTACTTGTATTGTTGGTCAAACTACTGGTGCAGGATCGGCTCCACCGATTCCTCATCCAGCACCCCCTCGAATTGCTGCAACAACTGCTGCACCAGGGGGTCGGCATTCAGGGATTGTAGCGCCTGGGCGTACTGCTCCTGCCGGATTCTGATGGCACACGCAGCCGGTGTCTCGCCGGTGACGGTACCCAGCTCAATAATGGCCTGCAGCGGCTGGCCAAAGTACTTGCTCAGCAGTTCGGCCAGACGCGCCTGATGGCTTTCGTCATAGAGAGTGCTGTGATTGTGGTCGAGAATAAAGTACCAGCAATCACCCTCAATGTGCTGCAACAGGCAGTTGGACACTGTGCTTTGCAACACGCCGCCAACGCCCAGGCGTGCGTAAATCTCGATCCAGCGCTCGGGGCGGGCCGCGCTCAAGGCGATCGGCGGCAGGATGTTGGTGTCGGCGGGCACCGGTTTTTCCTGCGGCTGAACCTTGCGGGCAGACTGCAACCCCATGGCCTGCATGGCTTCCGGTGTCAAACCCCGACCACGACCGCCATTGTCGAATGCGGGATCTGCCGGCTCCACCGCCAACGGTCCCAGATCCGGGGCCGGTTCAAGGGCAGGTTGCGGTTCTGGGGTCGGAGCCACAGCCGGAGACGATACTTCCGCCGGTATCGAATCCACCGGCGCCTGGGCTTCGGGCACTGATGGGGGCTCGGGTGTTAACGGCGTCCCTGACGGCGACAAGGCTGCTGAAGGCTCTGACAATACAGCTGAAGGCTCTCGCGCGGGTGCCATTTCTGCGTGCGCAACTGGATCGGACGGCAACGCCTGCGGTTCGCCGGTTTCCTCTGATGAAGGCGAGACGGGCTCCGACGGCGGTTGCGCGGGCTGTGGTTCCGACGGCGGTTGCTGCTCAGCCAGTGGCTCCGAGGGCGCAACTGACGCCGGTGTCACCGGCGCTGCTGCCGTGGTCGGCAGGGCCTGATTCGGCACACTGTGAACACCCTGCGGCCGAAACGCCATCATCCGCAGCAGGACCATCTCGAAACCGGAACGCGGATCCGGTGACATGGGCAGATCCCGCCGCCCCAGCAGTGCTGTCTGGTAGAACAACTGCACATCTTCAGCCGGCAGCTGCTGGGCCAGAGCCAGTGTTCGATCGCGGTCACCGCGACTGTTGTCCACCGCCTCCGGCAGCGCCTGGGCGATCGCAACCCGGTGTAGCGCGGACAACAATTCGGCCAGTGCCGCACTGTAATCCGGTGCGTGCTGCGACAGCTCCTCGACCGCCTGCAACACCTGTTTGCCATCGGCAGACACCAGCGCTGACAACACCCGGTACACCAGATTCTGGTCAATGGTTCCCAGCATGGCGCGAACTTCACCTTCGGACACCTTGCCGCCACCAAAAGCAATCGCCTGATCAGTGAGGCTCATGGCGTCGCGCATACTGCCATCGGCGGCGCGCCCCAACTGCCACAGGGCTGACTCTTCAAACGGCACCATTTCCTGCCCAAGCACGTGCTTGAGATGACCAACGATACGCTCTGGATCCATATTTTTCAGATGGAATTGCAGGCAGCGCGACAGGATGGTGACCGGCAGCTTCTGGGGATCGGTGGTAGCCAGCAGAAATTTCACATGGGGCGGCGGCTCTTCCAGGGTTTTCAAGAGCGCATTAAAGCTGTGGCTGGAGAGCATGTGCACTTCGTCGATCAGGTAGACCTTGTAGCGCCCCCGTGTCGGTGCATACTGAACGTTTTCCAGCAGCTCCCGAGTGTCTTCCACCTTGGTGCGGGAAGCGGCATCCACCTCAATCAAATCGACAAAGCGACCGTCGTTAATTTCCACGCAAGCGCCACACTGGCCACAGGGCTCAGAACTGACGCCCGTTTCACAGTTAAGACATTTGGCCAAAATACGAGCGATGGTGGTTTTACCCACACCTCGAGTGCCGGTAAACAGGTAGGCATGGTGCAGTCGATTGTGGTCCAGGGCATTGACGAGTGCCTGCAACACATGTTGTTGTCCAACCAGTTCGCGGAAACTGCGCGGGCGCCATTTACGGGCGAGAACTTGGTAGCTCATGGAGGTCGGGAATCCCCTGTCCTGATCACAAAAGTATCTTTGATATCAACGCACTAGCACGCCATTAAGCGAACGTCTCTGCATCGAAGCTAAACGGGGATTATATCGATTGAAGCCTGCTCTGGCGAGCAGCCTGGGAAGCAACCTGAACGGCTGTGGAAATTTGGGTGGCGGCTCAAACCAGCCACACCCCGGCACATGAACTCACTGCTACCGTTGCTCCCTTCCGGGCCTGGCGGGGTTCACAGCTAATCATTGCGAGGGGACCGGAAAGAGCCACCATTGCAAAGCGGGGGCGATTATTCACATTTTAAGCGGCATTTGCAAGTCGACATTTTCTCCAGACTTTCCAGCACCCCAAGATAACAGGCCTTTTCAACTTGCCGGCGAAGAGTGCATTCATGCATTAAACATGACACGCTGTTCACAGAACTGACTTATCGACCAAATATCAACCCACATCTCGCTTTACCCCCTGGAAATCCTGCTGCGAAGCAGAATACCCCCCAGAATGTAAAGATTTGAAAACCCGCAAGAACACTACCTTGCGCGCGCCCTCCTGACCACTAGAAACCAGGCCTCTGAAAATGCCAATACCCTTCCTGGCCTTACGCTTGAATCGAAGATTTTGTCACCTATAAACTTTTAGTTACGCTTTTCCTGAACTGTCAAACTACTTTACATAATTAAAGATTTTCTGAGCCTATAACTGGGTCTGAATTTTACCAACCCCTTTAACACGGGGGGCTGAAGGCTGCCGGTATGCTTATTGCCTATAGCAGGCGCTGCACATCAAGAGTCAGCATTTCAATCAACAGGGAGAATTAACCATGAAGGTAAATTTCAGACTAGCCTTACTCTGCTCCGGCATCCTTCTGTCTGGCTCCGCATCGGCTATACCACTTATCGCAGGCCTGGGAGGTGATGCAGATTTTGGTGAGCTGGCCATGACAGCCAACGATGACGGATCATCCAACAGCATATCGTTACCGTTTGAAATAAACTTTTACGGCAACAACTACAACAGCTTCTTCATCAACAACAATGGCAACATCAGTTTTAACTCCGGCCTCTCCAGCTTTACCCCCAGCCCCTTCCCGATTTCGAACCAGCCGATGATCGCACCCTACTGGGCCGATGTGGATACACGCGGAACAGGCGCTGTTTACGTAGGCGCCGCCAACGAGGATACCGTGGTCGTAACCTGGAATAACGTCGGGTATTACTCGCAGCAAACCAATCTTACCAACAATTTCCAGCTGGTCATGCGCAACCAGAACAACGGCGACTTTGATATCGAATTTCGCTATGACGAGCTCAACTGGACAACTGGCGACGCCAGCGGTGGAAGCAATGGCCTGGGTGGCACCCCGGCGCAAGCCGGTTTCGACGCCGGTGACGGAAGCAACTACTTTGTTTTACCGGGCTCATTTTCTGACAGTGTACTGGCGCTGGCCGACACAACCAATGTTGCAGGCGCTGAAGACGGACTCTGGTCCTTCGCCATCCGCAATGGCACCACCCCTGGCGAAACGCCCGACAACCCCCTGCTGCCTATCGCCGTGGAAGACTCGTTTGTGTTTGAGTTCGGCGTCGAACTGGAGCAGACAGTATTTATTGACCCACTGGTTGCCATTGGTTATGACTATGAAATCACCAGTGGGCCAAACTTCGCCTCAGTATTACTTCCTACGGGTTTTGGCGATGACCTGTTTGACCTTTACCAGTGGAACGGCTCCGATTATGAGTTCTTAAGCCAACTTGCTGGTGGCGTGGAGTACAACTTTGGTCAGAGTGTTGATCGATTTCGCATCCTCGGCATTGAACCCGGGCTCGGCCTGGATCCCAGCGACCCAACCGCCTTTGTAACTGGCCTGACCTTTGACAGCAATGGCGTAGTACAAATGACACAGACACCCATCACGTTTGAAACAGATCCATCTTCACAAGTGCCTGTGCCAAGCAGCCTTGCGCTAATACTGATCGGCTTGGGAATAGCTTCCATCCGTCGACGCTGAGCGGTTTGCCTGCATCACAAAACAAAAAGGGTGCCATGCTTTACTGAGCAACATAGCCACCCCAGCAAAGCCGCGCACTGAGGCGGCTTTGCTCTTCGTATTCGCGGACGATTTTGCCTTGAAAATATTACCGGGACAAATAATGAAGCATAGAATATTACAAGCCCTGCTACTTCTGTCTTTCGCCACCAATAGCCAAGCGTACACCGCCCAGGAGTTCCTTCAGAGATGTGACAACCTGACTACAGCGCAAGAACGTGAAACCACTCAGGAAATAGCCGATCGGGCAATGAACTTCGGCGCCTGCTCCGGTTTTGTTGGCGGGGTCATCAGTGGAGTTGATTTGATCGGGAAATTACTTGAACAAAAAAACCTGATTCCTCACGGTTTTATTTGCCTCCCGCCCAACAAGCCTGCAAACACGTTGCTGGCGGAAGTTCTGACTTACTTGCGTGATAATCCAGAGCAACAAAGCTCTAACGCTCAACTGGCAGTCTACAACGCTGTTGCCACCGCTTATCCTTGCGAAAGCTAAGCGGGAGCGAGACAACTACCCACCCTTCAGACCACGGCAGAGCAAACAAAAAAAGCCGCAAACCCTAAGGTTTGCGGCTTTTTTGGGAATACCCAGAGCTCTCTGGGATTGACATCTGGCGGAGAGGGAGGGATTCGAACCCTCGATACGTTGCCGTATACACACTTTCCAGGCGTGCTCCTTCGACCACTCGGACACCTCTCCAGTTCACTGAAAGAGGAACCCCCTGTCAGCGAGGGCGGTACTCTACACAAATGATTTCTGAAAGGCAACGTTAATTCGCAGGCCAGGCATGAAAAAAATCATCGGGATTAGTTTGCGGCGCGGTTTTCAAAGGTGCGGCCCGGGTTCCGAGGTAAATGAACCCCACCAACACATCGTTTTCAGCCAAGCCCAAGCCCTGTCGAACCAGTTCGTGCCCGGCCATGACCCCAGTCCGCCAATAAGCACCTATCTGCTGGGCGAAGGCCGCATTAACCAGATTCTGAGCGGCAGCAGCGGTCGCCAGAACCTGCTCCTGGGCCGGCACCTTGGGGTGCTCTACCGGCGTGGCAATGGCCACGATCACCAGCGGTGCCCGATGCGGCATGCGACGAAAACGCTCGCGCTGAGATTCACTCAAGCCCGGATCGTCGGCCAGTGCCGCCTGCTCATACAGCGCCCCCAAGCGGTCCAGCCCCTCACCTTCCACCTCCAAAAAACGCCACGGTTTCAAACTGCCATGATCCGCAGCTCGCAAAGCCGCTCTGTACATGATCTGGCGCTGCTCAACTGTGGGAGCTGGCGCTGTCACCTTGCCGCAAGATACGCGGTTTAACAATAATTCAATGGCGTCCATAGATCCTCTCTGTCTGAATGACCATTCTAAACCAGTTAACTCTAAACCAATCAACTCTAAACCAGTCGACAAGGGCAGCGAAAGCCGGACTGACAAGTGGCAGGAACGGCCTAAATTTACTGGTCTATAGTAGATACAGACCTTAAGTTGCCACAGACCAAACCGCCTCACACCAGGCACGCTGAGGTCAAAACTCGTTGAGGTCTGATTAGGAGTAACGCAATGCGCTGGCGGGGACGAAGACAAAGCACCAACATCGACGATCAACGCGGCAAGCGCATCGCCACTGCCGGTGTCGGCTTGGCCCTGCTGAGGTTCGTTCCTCGCCTGCTGGCCAGCAAATCCGGCCGCACCATACTGATTGTGGGCATTGCCGCCATTATCATCGGTAGACTGTTTGGCATCGACCTGTTGCCCATGCTCGGCGGCGGAGGCCCCGCCATGGTGAACCAATCCCGCGAGCCCTCCGCCGCCGAACAGGAGTTGTCCCAATTCGTTTCCGTCGTGCTGGCGGACACCGAAGACACATGGAACACCCTGTTTGCCGCCAATGGCAAGCGCTATCAGGAGCCGAGGCTGGTACTTTTCTCCGGCATGGTAAACTCTGCCTGCGGCACCGCGTCGGCGGCCGTCGGCCCCTTTTACTGCCCTAACGACCGCCAGGTTTACCTGGATCTCTCGTTCTTCAATGAACTCAGTCGACGCTTTGGCGCCCCCGGGGATTTTGCCCAGGCCTATGTCGTGGCCCACGAAATTGGCCACCACGTGCAAACCCTGCTCGGCATCAGTGAACAAGTGCAACGTGCGGGCATGGGCCGAAGTAAAGCAGACGTCAATGCCCTGTCGGTACGCCAGGAATTGCAGGCCGACTGTCTGGCCGGCGTCTGGGGCCACGTCGCCCACAGCCAGCGTCAATTGCTGGAGGCCGGCGATTTGGAAGAGGCCCTGCGGGCGGCCACCGCCATTGGCGATGACCGCCTGCAACAGCAAACCAGCGGCCATGTGGTGCCTGACAGCTTCACCCACGGCACCTCCGAACAACGGGTGTACTGGTTCAAAAAAGGCTTTGATTCGGGCGATATGTCCACCTGCGATACTTTCGGCAATCCGATATAAGCCAGCCACCCGATTCAGGCCAGCAACCCGGTTCAGACACGCTGAGTTTAAGTCCACTCCCCTGCTCCAGATGCCAACACCGCCCATGACAGTCATTTGGCCACTTTTCACTACGGATTCCGCTATAGCTGCCGATATCCCTGAAACCAGTCAACCACACACCTTATCGAACACCGGTAATCAGGGCGAATACCATGCAGGTTTCACAGTGGGTCATTTTGGGGGTTATTGAACTCATCGGATTGATGTTACTGGTCTGTGTGTACCTGTTCATCCACGCACGCAGCCTGACGGCCCTGGCACTGCGCCTGCAACACAAGGCGCGACAACTGGCACAGGATCTCCATGAAGCCCGCAATGCCTACCAGCAGCTGGCCTCCCGGCAAGTGAAAAGTTATTCTTTGCTGCTGGACGAACAGCTCGACAGCACCATCGACCATCACCGTTCATTGCCGGGAGAGCGGGATATCGAAGACGACTTGGATTCACAGAGCCCATCCCAGCGCCTGCTGACGTCCATCCGCTTTGCGTTCCTGCAATCGGAAAAAGCCGCCGCCCGAACCGACAAACCGTCGGCAACACCCAATTGGGACATCCTCTACAGCAAGCTTGGCAACCTGCTGACCTTTTTTCGCAGCAAGGACTTCAGTGCGCTGGAACGAATGCCCTTGCATGAGCTCTCGACGGAGCGACACACAGAACAACATGCGGGAATAGAAGCAAAGCAACATACAGAACTTCAAGCCGTGCCGGATCGCACTAACACCTCCCCACCCGGTCATGCCGCTGCTGAGCTGGAGCGCCTGAAAGCCATTGCCGCCAATCAACACAGCCTGATCAACGACCTGCAGAAACGCCTGGCCGCTGCCCGCACCCAAGCCGACACAGACAGCCTTATTCAAGAGCTGCAGAGCCAACTGGATCAGCAGTTACGCTATTTTCAGGAGTCGGAAACCTGCATAAAACTGATGGAGCGGGAACTGGAAGAAGCTCAGGCAAGCATCCAACAACTGCAAGCCCGAGTAAAACAACGGGAGCAGCAACTCACCACTCTCAAGCTCGAAACTCGCGACTGGCAAGCCAAAACCAGCGAACTGATGGACGAGCAGTCACGCCTGCAGCAAACCCTGGATCGCCTGCACGCCGAAAACGAACAATTGGTGCAGCAAATGCAAGCCAACACCCCGTCCGAACCAGAAACCCACTAAAGCCAGGAAATGCCACATCCACAGCCACCGATAGACAAAAAGCACCAATAAACTTACTATGCCGCTAGGTTTTTTGAAAAACACCCGCTTATAACTAAGCGGAATCAATTATTTGAAAAATTATTACAAAACGCATACTCAGCCACCCGAAAATCCATACCCATAAACAACAATTTTTGCGGGTGAAGGTGAGTCATGAGTCTTGGGGGTGTTCCAATAAAATAAGGCGTTTACAGCGCTTTTGAACAACCATTTTTGTGCTCGGCACGAGTCAAACCTCGACTCGCCGAGACAGATGAGTAGACAGCAGCATGATGACAGATGACCCAGTCGCACAAATGGACTCAGTGAAGTCCCAGTACTATTTCCGAGCATTAATTTGCTTCGCGGCTGCTGGCACCTTGGCATCTCAAATCAAACTGGATTCCATCAATCTCCTGCACACCGGCGTGATTCTCTTCAGCCTGGTCTATATCTACATTGCTTACCGCCTGTGCCGCACCGTTGGTCCCGACCGGCTGCCCTCGATCGTCCAGTGGCTGGGCTGTGCCGATTCGCTACTGATCGGCTTTATCCTAGCGCTGGCCAACTTCAGCATTCTGCCGACCATGCTGTTCGCCGCCATGATCCAGTTTAACGCCCTGCTCAACGGTGGCGGGCGCAAGTGGGCCATGGACAATCTGGCGCTGATGGCGGGAGCCGCACTGGGGGTCCTGATCTACAAACCCCAGTGGATCCTGTCCGCCCAACTCAATATCAGCTTGGCCAGCCTGATCGGCATTCTCACCTACTTCTGCGCCTCGGCGTTTTATACCTACAGCCAGATTCACAACCTGCGCAAACAGACCGAACTGCTGAACCGGGAAAAGAACACCTTTAAAGTCCGCACCTACAAGATGTCTCGCTATATCAGCCCACCGGTGTGGTCGGCCATCAATGAGGGACGCGACAGCGCGCTGCTGACAGAGCGCAAACGCCTGACCGTTTTCTTCTCCGACATCAAAGACTTCAGCCAACTGTCTGAGGAGCTGGAGGCCGAGACCCTGACCGAAATCCTCAATACCTACCTGAAAGAAATGTCCATCATCGTCAACCAGTATGGCGGCACCATCGACAAGTTCATGGGCGACGGCATTATGGTCATCTTTGGCGACAACAAAAGCAAGGGTATCAAGAACGACAGCATCCAGTGCGTATCGATGGCGCTGGCCATGCGCCGGCGCATGAAAGACCTGCAGAAACAGTGGCAGAGCCAGGGCATCAAGCGCCCCATGCAGATTCGCATGGGCATCAATACCGGCTATTGCACCGTGGGTACCTTTGGCACTTCACATCACCTTGACTATACCGTGCTGGGCACTCACGTGAACCTGGCCAGCCGACTCGAGTCCGCCGCCGCGCCGGAAGAGATTTTGATCACCCACGAAACCTGGTCCCTGTGCCGCGACACCATTATGTGCCGCGATAAGGGTGAAATCAGCGTCAAAGGCTTCAGCCACCCCATCAAGGTCTACAGCGTGGTCGGCATGCGCAAGGACCTGGGCCGCAACCAGAGCTACTTTGAGCACACCCTGGATGGCTTTTCCATGCACCTGGATATGGACAAGCTGCGCAATTATGACCGGGAGCGGGCCTTAAAAGTCCTGGAACAGGCTTCCAACGCCCTCAAAGACAAGGTCATCTGAGCCCCGATCGGGTTACCCTGACGTTGACTGCAAAACAGCCACCACGCCGGTTACTGCCGCACCAGCCTCACATCCACAGGCCCCTCGGAACCATTGGTGCGATAAGGATTGATGTCCAGGCCACCGCGACGGGTATAGCGGGCGTACACAGTCAGGTACTCCGGCTGGCAGCGCTCGCGAATCTCCAGGAACATACGCTCCACACAGTGCTCATGAAAGTCCTGATGCTCGCGAAACGAGACGATGTACTTCAGCAGTGAACCGCGATCAATTTGCACACCGCGATACTGGATAAACACACTGGCCCAATCCGGTTGTCCGGTGACCGGGCAATTACTTTTCAGCAGGTCGCTGTAGAGGGACTCGCTGACGATTTTCTCAGGCGCGGCCAGCTTCAACAGGTCCGGGCTGGGGGAATAACAATTGATTGTTACCGGCTCCTGATCGATACACTCCCCGGCAAAGTGCCCAATCCGCTGCGCCATCGCCTGCTTCAACGACTGCAGATGCACCATCACCGGCGCCCCGGCCGCTGTCGACAGATCCGACTCCAGGGTCTTGGCCACCTCGTAAAAATCCGAAAAGGCCGTCTGATTGAAGGAATTCAAGTACAACTTGAAGGATTTGGACTCAATGATGGCCGGACTGTTGGCCGGAATTTCAAACTCGGCCACGGCCACTTCCGGCTTGCCATTGGCGTCCAGCCAGGAAATCTCATACGCCGTCCAGATATCAACCCCGCGAAACGGCAACGCAGCCGGGTTGATACCCAGCTCCCGCCGGGATTGCTGCCGTGGAATCGGGCACAGTAGCGAGGGGCTGTAGACCGAAACGTATTCCGTCTGCTTGCCCAGTACCGTACCGTGATGTTGTTTAGAACCTACCATATTCATTACCACTGTTACCTGCTGTAAGCCCTCACTGCACTGTCAATCACCCTAGGCCCGCAGGCGCTTGCCGGTTTTTAGCAGATGCAGACAGTAAATATAGAGCACCACAATAAAGACACCCACTCCGGCGAAGGCGAAGGCGATGTTGATGTCGGAAACACCCAGGATGCCATAGCGGAAGGCATTCACCATGTACAGCACCGGATTCAGCTGAGACACCCCCTGCCAAAATTCAGGCAGCAGGCTGATGGAATAGAACACACCACCCAAGTAGGTCAGAGGCGTCAACACAAAGGTGGGGATGATGGAAATATCGTCAAAAGAGTTGGCATAGACTGCGTTCACAAAACCCATCAGGGAAAAGAGCACGGAGGTCATCAGCACAATCGCTACCGTGATGCCCAGGTGATGGATGTGTAACTTGGTAAAAAACAGCGACACCAGGGTCACAATCAAGCCCACCGCCAGGCCCCGAGCCACACCACCCAGAGTAAACCCCAGCAAAATGATGTAGTTGGGGGTTGGCGACACCAGCAATTCTTCGATGCTGCGCTGAAATTTGGCACTGTAAAACGAAGACACCACATTGGAATAGGAGTTGGTCAATACCGACATCATAATCAACCCCGGCACCACGAACGCCATGTAATCAAACCCACCCATCTCGCCGATACGAGAGCCGATCAGGCTGCCAAAAATCACAAAATACAAAGCCATAGTAATCACCGGCGGCACCAGGGTCTGCACCCAGATGCGCATAAACCGGTGGATTTCCTTGCGCACAATGGCGGTCAAGGCGATCCATTGTTCCTGTGGATTCATGACTGCACCTCCTCGGCATTGGCCCGCACCAGCGAGACAAACAACTCCTCCAGCCGATTGGCTTTATTGCGCATACTGACCACATGCACTCCCTGCCGCGTCAACGCGTCAAATAACTCATTCAGGGAGCGTCCTTTTTCAACTTCCACTTCCAAAGTGTGCTCCTCAACAAGTTGCAATTGATAGTCAGGCACTTGCGGCAGGTCTTTCAGGGCTTCACGGGTATCGAGGATAAACACCTCCCGGTTCAAGGTTTTCAGCAGCGCTTTCACACTGGTGTTTTCCACGATCCGACCGCGATCGATGATGGCCACATTGCGGCACAGACTTTCCGCCTCCTCCAGATAATGGGTCGTCAGGATAATGGTGGTGCCGCGCGCATTGATGTCCTTCAGGAATTCCCACATGGAGCGACGCAATTCGATGTCTACGCCAGCGGTTGGCTCATCCAGGATCAGCAGGCGCGGCTCGTGAATCAGCGCTCGGGCAATCATCAGTCGGCGCTTCATGCCTCCAGACAACATTCTGGCCTGGGTATGGCGCTTGTCCCACAAACCTAACTGCTTCAGGTATTGCTCGCCCCGCTCAGCGGCAACGGCCTTCTTCAGCCCGTAGTAGCCCGCCTGATTGACCACGATCGACCAGACCGTCTCAAACTGGGAAAAATTGAATTCCTGAGGCACAATGCCCAGCTCTTTCTTGGCTGCGGCAAAATCACGGTCAATATTGTGCTGGAATATAGCCACCTCACCAGCACTCTTGGTGACCAGCGAACAGATCACCCCAATGGTGGTGGACTTACCTGCGCCGTTGGGCCCAAGCAAGGCGAAAAAATCCCCTTCCCGGACCTCAAGATCTATGCCTTTTAAGGCCTCAAACCCATTGTCGTAGGTTTTTTCCAGACCTTTGATCGATAGTGCTACACCCATAACTAGCCATCCAATTTTTGTCTCAATCAGCCTACCCAAATTGGGGTAAAATGGCCTGATTCAAGATTAGGAGTCCCATGAACAGTCAATACATTCATTTTCATCGCTCACTGCTGCAAGGCCTGCAAAAAATCGCCCACAGCGCCATCGATACGTCCGACCAGCAGACCGCCAGCGAGGACGATCTGGAACTGCTGCAGAACCTGGACTATCTGGCCGAATGCGACCCATTTACTGACACATTTTTTTCAACAGGCCAGCAAGCGCTTTGTCGCATTGTTGCCGCCTACCCACATTTAGCGCCCCACATTCCGCGGGATCTCTTTTGGCTGTTTGGTGGCGACTGCCTGCACTATATGCCGGATGAAGAGATTGAAATCTATCAACAGCTGGATGAGCGGCGCTTTGAGGCCGAGCATAATAACATCGATTTTGATTACGAGAAGGAGCGCGCCAGAATTCTGGGCCTGCATTGAAGACCATCCCTGCCGCCATGCAACAGGGCGGCAGACGCTCACAGCCGGTGTAACACACGACCCGACCACCTGAATACCTTCGGGCAACCGGTGCTGGGCCAGATCAAGAAGCTTGAGCGGAAAATGGCGTCCCCTAGGGGAGTCGAACCCCTGTTACCGCCGTGAAAGGGCGGTGTCCTAGGCCTCTAGACGAAGGGGACAGAAAATGAACCGAAAACGGTAAATCTCTTTCCTAGGAAAGAAAGCCGCCGGCCAAGACCCACGGCTATTAAAAATTGGAGCGGGAAACGAGACTCGAACTCGCGACCCCAACCTTGGCAAGGTTGTGCTCTACCAACTGAGCTATTCCCGCATACACCTGCTGATCAGCAGGTGGAAAATGGCGTCCCCTAGGGGAGTCGAACCCCTGTTACCGCCGTGAAAGGGCGGTGTCCTAGGCCTCTAGACGAAGGGGACAGAAATCGCTGCTGATAAATCAGCAAATTTCTTTCCTAGGAAAGAAAAGCCGCAGACCAAAGCCCGCGGCTTTCAAAAATTTGGAGCGGGAAACGAGACTCGAACTCGCGACCCCAACCTTGGCAAGGTTGTGCTCTACCAACTGAGCTATTCCCGCAATGGCGTCCCCTAGGGGAGTCGAACCCCTGTTACCGCCGTGAAAGGGCGGTGTCCTAGGCCTCTAGACGAAGGGGACCCGGACCTTCCTGGACTCACCTGATGTGGCGTCGTCGTCAGAAGTGGGGCGCATTCTAAGTAGCAAGCCCTACTCTGTCAACAATCAGGTGTTATTTTTTTCAGTTTTTATACAAGGACTTAGCGCCAAACTTTGGATTGCCCTGGAAAATCCTGACGAGGCCTGTAAAAGGGGTGGACTCCGGCCTGTGGCAGTGGCACTCTCTTCCTATTAAAGATGAATAAAACGCCACCACTGCCTGGGGTTAAACCTTTGCACCCGTGGTTAAACCTATGCACCCGTGGTTAAACCTATGCAGTTAAACCTTTGCAACAGGGCGCCGATAGCTACAACACAACAACAGTGCACTAACCCAGCTGAACCGGGCGCCGACTAGCCGGCAACTCCACCTTATTCAGATACCGTATTTGCATGTCTTCTACCGCTATCATCTCAGCCATCATTACCCTACTGGTCTTACTGGTCGCCTATGCCTTCATTTCACAGACCATGGAACGCCGGCGCAAACAACGCCAGCGCCTGCAAAAGGCACTGACCCGACGCATCAATGACTTTAAATTCCTGGTACAGGGCTTTCCTCCCGGCTTTTTACCCAAGGAACTGCACACCCTGGTCTACCGCTGCCTGCTGGATGCGCTGGACCAGGCCATCGCCCTGGAACCCAAAAATCAAGTCCTGATCGAGGAGCTGGCTCTCTACAGCAAGCAACTGGAAGAAATCAGCCGCAGCCCCAAAGTCAAACGCACACCGCTCAATGACCCCCACCAGGTGAAAGAGATCAAGGAATTGCTGCAGGGCCTCAATAGCTTTATAGCTCAACAGCACAGCCGGGGACATTTAAGCAACCAGCAGCACAAGCAGTACAACGATCAAATTAAACGACTGGTCATTCAGATAAGCGTCGATTCCTATGTCGTCAACGCCAAACAGGCTCTCAGCAGTGGTAAAGGCCGCCTGGCCATTCACTACTACAGCCTGGCCAAAAAGCTGCTTGCCAGAGACAGCGGGCGTGAAAACTACCAGAAACAGATCCAGCAGCTGAACACCATCATTGAAAAGCTGGAAGTCAAAGTAAAAGAAACGGGATCCTCTGGCAGCACCAGCCAGCAAACCGAGGCCTCCCGGCAACAGGCTTCCAGCGAGTGGGACAAATTCGATCAGGAAGCCAGCTGGAAAAAGAAGAAGTCTCTCTACGATTAAAGCACCCCAGTTTTTCAGGGCGCTTTTACTGGTCAGGACGTTTGCACCAGGACGCCATCATCGGCTAGCCCCCAAGCGCGGGCTACACCTGAGCGTTGGTGGTGAAAGACACAATCCGGCTGATTTCGGCCAGTGAACGCCCACTCTCCGCCTGCCACTGGTTGAAGGTTTCCTGCACCCGCTGCAAATCCCGCTTACTGGAGGGCAGCTTATCCACCACCCCTTCGGCTTTCAGCACGCTGACCACATCGTCGGTCAACAGAAAGGTATCCTTACCCACCATCCGCAAAAACCGTGATCCCGACTGCCCGCCCAGCTGGGCCCCCTGCTTTTTCATTAAGCTCCACAAGTCAACGATATGCTCTGTGGGCCAATCGGCGATCATGGAGCCAAAACTGCCATACTCCCGAGCCACTTCCAGCATCCAGATGGCGTTGGCGCGCACGGCCTTAATCTTGCCGAAATGTCGGATGATGCGGGGCTCGTGGGTAAGCGCTTCCAGATCCTCATCGGACATCATCGCTACCCGATGAGGATCAAAACCGAAAAATACCTCTTCAAACGCCGGCCACTTGCCGTCCACCATCGAATGCTTAAGCCCGGCCCGAAATATGCGCCGGCTCAACTCTGACAGATAGCGATCATCCGTTGTGGCCCGCAGCTGCTCGACATTGAGCACTGACGGCAACTGACTTTCGACAGCGTCCACACCACCCTTGTGCAATACGGCGGTTTCATACAGGGACTGAAAACTTCTCATGCAGTTTGATCTTCCCCTTCGTTGGCTTCAGGCTCCAGTAACACCGAAGCCGAGTTGATACAGTACCGCAACCCGGTAGGGGCCGGCCCATCGGGGAAGACATGGCCAAGATGACTGCCGCAGCGCTGGCACATGACCTCAGTGCGGATCATTCCATAACTTTGATCCCGCTCTTCTTTAATAACCTCGTCTTCCAACGGCTGGTAAAAACTGGGCCAGCCACAGCCGGCATCAAACTTGGTGCCAGCATCAAACAATGGCTTGTGACAACAGCGACACAGGTATTGTCCGGGTGTGGTGGTTTGCCAGTACTCACCCGTGAAGGCCCGCTCAGTGCCCTTCTCCCGGCACACATGGTATTGTTCCGGGGTGAGTTTATCCCGCCAATACTCATCCTGTTGCCATTCGGCCCGTTGTTGTGCATTGTCTGTGAATGGTTGTGCATCGTCTTTTGATGGATGATCTGCCATAATCCGGTCCCATTTTTCGTTGACTGCCTGATGGTAATGCAAATGCATAGCATTGATAAATCGCACAAGCTCGATGATGTTTGTTACGACATTCGCGGCCCCGTCCTCGAACACGCCAACCGGCTGGAAGAGGAAGGTCATAAGATCCTCAAGCTGAACATCGGCAACCCTGCCCCCTTCGGTTTTGAAGCGCCCGACGAAATCATTCTGGATGTCATCTATAACCTGCGCAATGCCCAGGGCTATTGTGAGTCCCATGGCCTGTTTGCCGCCCGCAAGGCAATCATGCAGGAATGCCAGCAGCTGGGCGTGCCCGGAGTCGAGATCAACGACATATTCCTCGGCAATGGCGTCAGCGAGCTGATCGTTATGTCCATGCAGGCCATGCTGAACAATGGTGACGAAATCCTGGTGCCCTCGCCCGACTACCCACTGTGGACCGCCGCCATCAATCTGGCCGGTGGCAAACCCGTACACTACCTGTGCGATGAGCAGGCTGACTGGTTCCCGGACCTGGAAGACATCAAGTCCAAGATTACCGACAAGACCCGCGGCATTGTGGTCATCAACCCCAACAACCCCACCGGCGCGGTCTACAGCCAGGAGCTGCTGGAGCAGATTGTCGAGCTGGCCCGCGAGCGCAACCTGGTGATTTTTGCCGATGAGATCTACAGCAAGATTCTCTACGACGATACCGAATTTGTGCCGATGGCACGACTGGCCGAAGACGTTCTGTGCATCAGCTTTAATGGCCTGTCAAAAACCTATCGCCTGGCCGGCTTTCGCTCCGGCTGGATGGTAATCAGCGGGGCCAAATACCAGGCCAAAGGCTACATCGAAGGCCTGGAAATGCTGTCTTCCATGCGCCTGTGCGCCAACGTCCCCGCCATGTTTGCCATTCAGACGGCGCTGGGCGGCTACCAGAGCATCAATGAACTGATCCGCCCCGGCGGCCGCCTGTACGAACAGCGTGAAGTTGCCTGGCGTAAGATCAACGACATCCCCGGCGTCAGCTGTGTCAAACCCAAGGGCGCCATGTATCTGTTCCCCAAGATTGACCTGGACCGGCACAAGATCCATAACGACCAACAGATGGTGCAGGACTTCCTCATTCAGGAAAAGATCCTGCTGGTTGAGGGCACTGCCTTTAACTGGAAGGACCCGGATCATTTCCGCATTGTGTTCCTGCCACGCACGGACGACCTGGATACGGCCATCAGCCGCTTTGCCCGGTTTATTGAGCGCTACCAGCAGTAATTCAAACCACAGCGGTAATCCACAGCACAAACCAGGGACCTGAAATGTCGGACAGAGTATGAGCGATCTTCATATCGAGGACTTTTACAAGGACGCGGGCAAGATGCTGGCTCAGCTCTACCGCGCTTTTCCGCGCAAAACCCTGTTGCTGGTAGAGGATATCAGCGGCCCCGACACACCGGATGAGTACGGCTTGCACAGCGAGCGGCACCAATCCTGCTTTGGAGCCGCTGTGTGGCTGGCCGAGTCCGGTTACTTAAGTTACGCCGACACCATCCGCCAGGAAGGCCTGGACCAGGCCATCCTGACTCACAAGGCCTTCACCCTGCTCTGCGCCCAGGCCGAGCGCATCGACACTCCGCTCGATGAAACCCTGCCGGAGTCGGTGAAGGAAATCCACCAGACCAACATCCACCAGCTGCGCGAAGCCCTGCGCTCCGGTGACTCCACCCGCATTCGCCGGGTTATGCAGCAGCTGATGCGGCAAGCCAGTCAACACCAGTAAAACAAACACCCAAAAGCCTGAAAAGAGAACAGCTGGTCACGCGAAGTCAGGATTCGGTGCGGGCTTTCCAGACCCTCAGCGGCATGGATGCCGCTGTGGAGCCCCCAGGGATGGGTTTAAGGCGTGTCTGGAAAGCCCGCACCGGATGCTGACGCCATCCATCTTGCTTATTACTCCCATCAATGAGCGCCGTAGATAAAATGCAGTAATTTCAATTGCTGGTGTTTATCGGTATCCGGGAAGTCCGCTGACGGTGTCAGCCGCTCGATCAATTCACAGCCCGGACACTCCTCGGCAACCAGCGCCATCAGAAAATCCTCGCCCAGCTCGGGCGCATTCAAACACAACAACACCTCGCCGCCATCGACCATCAACTCCGGCAGCCGCCGCACCAGTTTGCGGTAATCCTGCTCGGCCACAAAGCTGCCTTTCTGGAAACTGGGCGGATCAATTATGGCGATATCGTAAGGCCCGGGACGGCGAATACGGCCCCAGGACTTGAGGATATTTTCCTGCAAAAAGCGAATCGGATCGGTGGGCAAATCGTTCAAACGGTGGTTTTCCCGCCCCTGGTTCAGGGCTCCGCGACTCATATCCACATTCACCACCGAGCGCGCCCCGGCCATCTGTGCCACCACCGAAAAAGCGCAGGTATAGGCAAACAGGTTCAACACCCGCTTGCCTTCAGCACGCGCTTCCAGCCACTGGCGCCCCGGCTCCATATCGAGAAAAAAACCGGTATTTTGTTTGCCGCCCAACTGAATGCCATAACGGGCCTGTTGGCGGCGGGCAAACACCACCTCGGGCATTTCCCCCCACACCAGCTCAGCCGGCGCCTGGGGTAAATAGCGGCGCTGTACCATCAGGGCGCTGAGCGGGTACTGCTGAATACAGGTTTGCAACTGCCGCAGAATATCTTCTTCATAACGCTGCTGTTGCGCTGGTGCAAAGGACGGTTTGAAAAAGGTGACCCATACCACCGGCGCGAACAGGTCAACAGTCACCTGCTCAAACCCCGGGTAACACTGACCGCGGCCATGGAACAGGCGGCGGGAGTCAGGCTGGTCAGCAACCGAAGCGAAACTGTCGGCTAATTTTCCAGAGACTTCCTGGATCCAATCCATTGTGCCCGTCATTGAACACCCCCTTCCCGAGTGGACTCAATGTCGAGCCCCAGGGGGTACAGAATTTGGTCATGGTAACCCGTGATCACGGTGATATAGCCCTGCCACTCCCGATCCAATTGCAGATCGTTGCTGTCCATCAGCAGCGATCGCCCCTGCAGGGATTTGATTTTGGATTTGGTGGCCAGTACCCAGACATTGTCGCGGCCCACGCGGCGCAATACGCCGGGCGATAACTGTTGGTTTCCTCGACCAATCAGGGAACCCTGCCCCCCGGTCACAGACACGATCAACACCACCTTGCCCGGATGCTCAGCCACAATAGCTTGCAGTTGCGGAGCGGAGACATCCGCAGCCACCAGCTGTTCATCGCGAATAACATCCACCCCCAGCAAAGTATTCGGCAAACCCAGCTCGTCCATCAGCACCCGAGTCGTGGTGCCCGCCCCGACGATGTAGAGCGTGTCGTCTTCCAGGCGCTCACGCAGGTCAGCCGCAATGTCATCCAGTACCAGCTCCTCCACTTCCCGACCAGCGCTCTTGGTGCTCTGCACAAAGTGACCGCACTCCGGCACCGACATTTCACCGTAAAACCGGCTGTTGACCACTCCCTGCTGCAGGGCCGCTTCATCGATATCCCGCACCTCCTGCAAGCGCAAATCCACCAGCTCGCCAGTCATCATCGCCACCGCCACTTCGGCCGCCGCTTCCGGTGAAATGGCAAACACTCCGGAATGCATCTTGACACCGGAGGGGATCCCCAAAACCGGTACAGTCTCCCCCAGGGACTCACACAGGTCGCGGGCAGTACCGTCCCCCCCCACAAACAACAGCAGATCAATACCCGACTGCGCCATCTGCCGCGCAGCCGCCTGGGTATCAGCAGCCTGGCTGAGGTCGCTGTCACAGCGATACACGACCTGCGGCGCGAATCCAGCGTCACGCGCTGCCTCCTCCCCCATCCGATCGCTGCAGGTCAGCAACTGTACCCCCGCCAACAGGCCGCTATGGTCAAGCGCCCGCTGCAGGTGCTGTAGGCATCTTTGCGCCCGACCGGCAGCACGGCGCTCCGCCCCATCTCTCAAAGCCCGCTCTACCTGAGCACGGTCATCACTGCCTTTGAGACCGGCGGGACCGCCAATACCGGCCCAGGGGTTGATAATCAATCCGAGTCTTAATCGATGCATTGCCATAAGGAGAGTGTTCTTACATCTGTTGAGTGAGAGTCTGTATCTATCAAATGAGAGTCTATATCTATCAAATGGAAGTCTGTATCTATCAAATGAGAGTCTTAAAGGGGCAGCTGACCTGCAGCATAGCCAGAGCGCGCACTATGCCAGAATACTCAACAAATTGCCGAGTCAACCTGCACCTTAAATGTGTATCAGAATGCAACACGCCTGTTGAGGAATGCCCCCAGCTTGAGCACCTTCAAACCCACTAAAAGCTTCAGTTGTAACAGCCCGTTGGTTATTCGTTTTTCGTCTAGCAAGCTTTACCCAGCTCACAGCAAAGGGCATTAACACCGATCTATACTGAAGATACTTTTACAAAAACACAGTTTTGGTTGCCCAGGTTCCTGAAAAGACCTGCTTTGTTTAGAACCTGACGCCGCGTAACCAAACTGTCACATCCAGCCCCTAAAGTGACCATATCGACGACACAGGTATCTCAATGCAAGCAAGAATGACTTCCACGTCCAACGACACTGTTAACCTGCCACTGGAAATCGATTTTCATGGCGCGGCAATCGTACGTGAAGATGGCGTTGAGATTCCCATCACCGCCGATATGGTGGAGAAAGCTTTACGGGATGCCCAGGGTTCGGTTGGGCACGCGGATGACCATTTCTCGACTTAACTCTCCTCTCTATTGACTAGGGTAAATCCCAATGTCGTTAATCGTTTGATTAGCGACTTTTTTTTCATTGGCTCCAGCCCCGCCACAGCAAAGCAGGGAAATTCCCGTCGCTTGGGGTAGTGCTTGCGCAGATGGTCAAAGGCTTCAGCAAAGGCCTGCGGATCAGCCTGGCAGTCCGCACTTAACAATCGCTGCCGCATACGTGCATCATCCTCGGCAACATCATAGGCCAGTAAAATGCATTGATTGAGCAGCGCCTGATCGGGGGTTGAAGCAGCGGCCTGCGCCAGCGAAATGGTCTGTCGCCCGCTCTCATCAGCACCGAGCAACTGATTCACCGCCACGGCCAGATCAACCTTGAGATGCCGACACAGGGCCGCATAAATCATGGCAGTACCCTGCACTTTACCATCGTAACTGTAGCCAGCGATGTGGGGGGAGGCGATGGCGACCTGCTGCAATAATCCAGCATCCAACAGGGGTTCCGGCTCCCAGACATCCAGCACTGCGGTAATATCCGCCCGCTCCGCCAAGACCTGCTTTAAGGCCTGGTTATCAATTGCCGCGCCGCGGCCAGCGTTAATCAAAAGGCAGCCGGGTTTTAACGCTCGCAACCGCCGCTCGTCCAAGATGTGGAAGGTTGGGAAAGGGCCATCCGTGGTTAACGGGGTATGCAGGCAAACCACGTCGGCTTGCAACACCTGCTCCAGCTCCGTCAAATCGGCCTGGCTGTCACTGCTTTTAAACGGGTCATAACAACGGCAAGCCAATCCCAGGGCCGTCAAGCGGCGGTAAAGATGTCCTCCCACATTGCCGCACCCGATAATGCCGAAGCTCGCCTGCAACCAGTCGGGCTTCTGCCGCGCCAGGACACTGAACACATACTCCACCACCGAGTTGGCATTGCAGCCCGGGGCACTGTGGTAGGCAATGCCCTTAGATTGCAGATAATCCACATCCAGATGATCAATGCCGATGGTACACGTGCCGACAAACCCCACCCGGCTACCGGCCAGCAAGTCTTCATTGACCGCTGTCACCGAACGCACCAGCAACACATCGGCGTCGCGAACCTGCCCAGCGCTGAGGGTGCGTCCCGGGTAGGTGGTCACGTTGCCCAGGGACTGAAAGAACTCCGCCACAAAGGGAATATTTTCGTCGGCAACAATGTTAAGCCGAGGGGTAATTGAGGTCATAAACCAGTCCTACGAAATGTGTTCCAGGGGAGGCAGCGCCTCGAGCTTGTTCAGAAACCCGGAGCCGAACCCCATGCGCCGACAAAAATCCTCGAAGGCTTCTCGCTGGGGGGGCTGAATTATTGGCGCTTCCGGATCAGCCGAACCCTGGGCGTAGCCCTCCGCCTGCCAGTCCACATCCGTAATAATTTGAGCCAGGCTGCGGGACAGGGCGATCTGTTCGGCGTGCGCCAACAACTTGTCAGCCAGGCTCCTGGCACCACGAATAGGCAAGTCGGCGATGTCATCGAAACGGGCAAAAATGTTCTCCAGTGTACCGCCCCACTGCAGCAACGTGCGGGCGGTCTTCACTCCGACCCCAGGTACTCCCGGAATATCATCTGCGGCATCGCCCACCAGCGCCAGATAATCCACCAGCTGCTCCGGCCAGACACCAAATTTGTCACACAATTGCTGCCGGTAGAGTCGCTGTTGCTTCTGTGGGTTGACGTAATCCCACAGACAATCCTGCTCGCGGAGCAATAACTGCCCGAGGTCCTTGTCGCGGGTGAGAATGGCCACCCCGGCATCACTCTGGCGTTGAGCCTGCATCAACAGCGAACCAATCAGGTCATCGGCTTCATAGGTTTCACTGGCATAGGTGGCAATTCCCAACAGCTCGGTCACCTCCCGACAGGCGCGCAACTGAAAGGCCAACGCCTCATCGGGCAAAGCCCGACTGCATTTGTAATCCGCATACAATTGATTGCGAAAGCAGCTGCCCAGGCTTTCATCAAAGCAGGCTGCCATTTGCCGCGGCCGCTGCTCTGTCAGAAACCCCAGCAAAAAATGGGTGTATCCATAGACAGCCGCGGTGGGATAACCAGACTGCGGTGCGAACCAGTTATCCGGCAGGGAAAAGTAATAACGGAAAATGTAAATGGACGCATCCAACAGACACAGGGATGGCCTTTGCTTGCTACAGTTTTCCAATTACAGGGTTTCCAGCAGGTAGTAGTCGGGCTTAAATGGATCGCAGAGCCCGGTTACGGCAGCCAGCGCCTCAGCGAACAACCGCGGCCGCTGTGGCAGCCCGTGCTGGCAATAGTGCAGCACCTGCTGATGGATGGCCCACTTAAAGATGTCACTGGCTCCTAAGCCAGCTTCCAGATTATCCGCACTGACCCGAAATCCGCGACCGGCGGCGATGGAAAAAATCCACTCATAAGCCTGCGGCTTGACTTCCACCTGCTCAAACAATGCCTGCTGCTCTGCGCTGCGGCCATCGGGTGCATACCAGTAGCCATAGTCTTCCTGTTGACGCCGATGGGCACCGGCCACACACCAGTGGGCAATTTCGTGAAGTGCGCTGGCGGCATAATCCCGCGTGTAATAGACGCAGTGCCAGTCTTCTGGTGTCGTCGCCGGCCGATACAGGGGTTCCGAAGCGCCCCCCTGCAGCCGCGTGCGGTAACTGTCGGCAAAGGTCCGGTGAAAGATCTCCTCGATCTGGCGGTGATCCAGGCAGGTCTGGGTCGGTGGTAACTCCAGGGCACTCATAACACCGGCGTCCCCTTGACGAACTGGTGACTCGACCGCTCAGGGCTGCTTATGGGCTCAGGGCTGCTTATGGGCTCAGGGCTGCTTATGGGCTCAAGGCTGTCATCCAGGCAGGTGGTAGTCGCCAGCTGGCTGAAATAGGGTTCGGACAAAAAATCCCGGCCGGCCAGCAGATGCTGCAGATACCAGCGCTCGGGTTTCAGCCCCTCCGTGATCATGGCCCGGTTGGCAATATACACCCAGGCCGCAATCGGCCCTTCCGCGGTCTCAATCACATAAATATCGCGGCTATAGAGCCTCGGCGCCCCTTCAAAAGGGTCCATTTTGATGATCTCATCCTTGTGGCAGAGCTGATACAGCACCCCCTCCACCCACTCTCCCGGTGAATGCACCACATTGGCGTAGGCTCGATGCGGCGCGTCGGCCGCCCGCTTGTTGAACGCCAGTTTTAACCCCGAAATGCGTCCAGATAGCGCACGATGGACACTCAGACCCCGGTCCCGCATTCGTTCAGCATTCATATTGGAGCCATAGGCAAAGTAGTACTCAGACAAATCGGCCGCCCCCGTTATCAGAATTCACTATAAAAACACTCAATAAATTTACTTCAAAGTATTGTGCTTTTGAAAAACTGCATATACCTTATGTGGTGAAGGTGTATCAAAAAGTACATCCGCCTCAACGATCCGCCCTGACGCTGGCAATCTCTCAACGACGGCTAAAAGGGTAATTCTACCAGAGGCCTATCATGGAGGTGGTATTATGAAGACCTCAATAACCGGCCACAATATGGATAATGTGGTTGATCTCTTCACTGGGCAGACCTACTCGGCACTGCATAACTCTCGCATCATTCGTCTCTCTCCGGAGCTCGACGGTTTGGAGATGCTTTACTCCAACGAAGCAAGCCCCGATAAACTCTTTAGCCTGAAAATCCTTTGCTGGGCTCTGCGCGCCAATGGTGAAGTGGTTGGACTGGTTCCCTGGCTGGACGACATAGTCGCCGCGCCCGAGATCCAGGACCCACTGAATGGCAAGTGGGAAGGCTATTACGATCCCGGTATTGATGAGATCTTCTTTGAAGGCCCCATCCATAAAATCGTAGAACTGGAAACTGCGGCTGAGTACTACGACTTCCAGTGCGAAGACCCTCGAGATGTGCTTCAGGAAATCCCAGATACCATCGGGACTCACGCTGTATTATCCGACAACGGCTTTCACAGCATTACCCTAACCGAAGTGGTCAGCTGGCGCCTGCATCATGATGGCAGTGTGTGCGGCATGCTCGCCGATCCCCAAAAAATCGTCTGCACCCCAGTGCTACCTGGTGACGAATGCCTCTACCCGGCTCAGAGTCGGTCTGAGTTCCGCTATTTCTTTCAACATCAGATTGCCAACAAAATAAAGGCTGAAGATCCGGAAGCCTTGGCGGCCATATCCTCACTGGTCGACGAAGTGTAATTGTATCCGGAGTATCCTCTTTCCAGCGAGGCGGAAATGACTGGGAAAGATGCTCCCATACACCAATGCCCTCTAAACCAGGGTACTCTGCACCAGAGCCCTCTTCAGCGGGGTACTTTTCAGCAGGGTACTTTTCAGCGGAAGTTAGACAGCCTTGCGAATCAGGTAGACGAAACAGTCATCGGCCACCTCTTGACTCAACAACTCATGCCCCAGAAATTGGCAAAATTTGGGGATGTCCCTTTGGGTGGATGGATCCGTAGCCACAACCTGAATAATGTCACCGGCCTGCACCTCCCGTACCGCTTTGTGCAGCAGCATCACCGGTTCCGGGCACAGCAACCCACTGGTATCCAGAACCTGCTTAATTTCCTCTGACTCAGACACTCGCTGTTAGCCTCTCTACTATGGATTTAATCATCGCCAAAGCGGGCCTTTATAACATATCCCCCTTGGCGAGTCCGTTTATAACTGCTTGATCTGGATATGCTATTCATATTCCAATTCTCTTGAAAGCCTGGTGTTGAGTGGTAAGAAATCACCCGTCGCCTTTTTGTCACGCTGTTAAACTGGTTATCCAATTAAGGAGTTCGACGCAGCCCTGATCCAGCCCACAGTCATGAACCCGTTTAAAGTCATGAACCGGTTTAAGGTCATGAACCCGTTTAGGGGCATGAACCCGTTTAGGGGCATGAACCCGTTTAGGGGCATGAACCCGTTTAGGGGCATGAACCCGTTTAGGGGCATGAACAGGTCGCGTTGGTTCCTGTTAGAGAGGGATGACTGATAATGACTATAAAATCCAATCCGCACTCCACCTCTCGACCTGATGTATTCAGTCGTGGAGCCCTGGAGCTAACGTTTCGCCTTCTGCTGGGCCATAACCCGCTGCTGGCCATGGATGTTCAAAACCTGATTATGGACGACCAGGCCAGTCCAGCCACCGGCTCAGCGGCTCTCTTTAGTTCTGCCGAGAGACATCTGACCAGCGGCCCCCAACAACGGTTTGCCGCCGATTATTACCACGTTTCACTCAATGCCCGGACAATCGGCAAAGTGGTTGAGGCCCTGACCCTTCTGGGGCAAAGTCAACTGGACAAATCAAACCACGGCAGCAGTCAATTACTTATTATTCGCACCCTGATGAAGGACTGGATGACACTGGCGGAATGGCTGGTGATGCAAGCCGATTGCCAGTCACAGACGTATCATTAGCAGCGGTCATTGCGTAGAATCGGGCTAAAATGCAGAACATGTCTGTAATCTGATCAGTTCGCAGGATAGTCCAATGATACATGTTTTAATTGAACGCAATATCGCCGAGGATATGGAAAGTACCTACGAGGAAGCGGCAAAACGAACGCTGCACCTGGCGTACCAGGCCCCTGGCTTCATCAATGGCGAGACCTTTGCCGACTTGCACAACTCCCATCGTCGCTTCGTCATGTCCAAGTGGCGCAGTGCCAGGGATTGGTATAACTGGTTTCACTCCGAGGCTCGCCGGGAGATGATGAGCGAATTGAATCTGCTCTTGAATGATCAGGAAAAGATCACTCTGCTGGAAAACTGATTACCGCGCTTTAATGAACGCTGCCACGGTATCCGCGGCAGCCTGCAAATGCTGCTGGTGCGTGAAGCCTGAACGCACTCTCGGCTTCAAGTCGTGATCCCCATCCTCCAGCCACTGCAGGTGAATTGCCGAGGACAGTTCATAGCTGGCAACCTCCTCCTGATTTCCCAGCTTGTCGCGGCTCCCCTGCACCACCAGCGTCGGTGTTATCAAACCCTGCAGATGCTCAGTGCGGGTTTTTTCAGACTTGCCAGGCGGATGAAACGGGTACCCCAGGCAGACCACCCCCCGCACCGCACCGGGCTGAGCCTGATTCACCTCGTCCGCTATTAGGGTCGCCATGCGCCCCCCCATGGACTTACCCCCGATGAACAATGGCCCCAGTTGGCGACACTGTTCTATCACCTTTACCCAGGTCTCCAGCAAGACCGGCTGGCGATCCGGTGGACGCTTGCTGCCGGATACCCGACGCTGCTGCATATAGGGAAACTCGAACCGCAGCACCCCCACATTACGCTCTGTCAGCAGTTCCGCAAACCGCTCCATAAACTCACTGTCCATGGGCGCTCCGGCGCCGTGAGCCAACAGCAAACAGGGAGAATCCGGGCCGGTTTTTAGTAGATGAACAACGGCATCCTGGTCACGAGTCACCGTAATTCCCCTCCTCGTAAGCCCACTGCTGGTACTCGGCATCCGCATCATTGGAGTACGCCTGTTCACGTTCCGATGCCAGCGCCTGTTGACGGGTTTGCAAACTGACACTTTCAGTCACGGTGTCGTAGACAACCACAACCTCTCCCCGGGACAGCTGGGCGCTGACTTCAGCCACCTTATCCGTCAGGGCGACTTCGTATTCCCCGTAATCTGTACCGTCACGGGTAATAAACTCCTCCACCAACCCCTGCAGGGCCTCGGCTGAAATTCGATCTGTCGGAATAATCAAGACATTACCTCTGACATGGCCTCTATCTCTGACAAAGACGTGATTATGCGGGACACTGTCAGATCATCTCAACTGTCTCTATACTCAGGAGCATCGCAAAATAATGATCCTCACACAGGCACGTTTATGAATCGCACACTCGTACTCAGCATACTCAGTGACGACAAACCCGGGGTAGTAGAGGCCCTGGCCAAGACCATCACTCAACATCAGGGCAACTGGATGGAGAGTCGCCTGAGTCATTTGGCCGGTAAGTTTGCCGGTATTCTGCAGGTTAGCGTCCCCGAGGACAAACTCGAGCTTCTGAAAGCCGACCTCCTGGATCTCCAGGCCCAACGGGGTATTCAAATGGTATCGGCCGAGGCCATTGCCCAGCCAGCCGACGACGACAAGGACATCCAGACCCTGCACTTCACCTTGATGGGGAATGACCGGACCGGCATCGTCCGCGAGCTGTCACAGGCTTTCGCCAGCCACGACATCAACCTCGACGACCTGCAAACCCAGTGCACCAGTATGCCCTGGTCGGGCGACCCCATGTTTACCGCCCACGGCATCATCAGTTTGCCCTCCGAGGTGGACCTGGACCGCTTGATGGATCGACTCAACGATATTTCCGACGAACTCGGCGTGGACATTGAATTGGGCGAAGCGGAGGATTCACCGCTGGACTGGGAATGAGGTGGACTGGGAATGAACCCTAGGCAGAAAGAAAAAGCCTGAAATAAAGGGGCTGTACGCCCCTTCAATCTGTGGAGAGCCTGCGTCCCTGCAGTCTTCTTATCACTGGCTGGCACTTTACCCGCCGAAAATGACAGTTCCATGACCATGGCAGCACTCCAGTCCGGCCACAGTCGTTGATTTGTGGTTATAATCCCGGGCCCGTAATCCTGAGCCTGGAAACTTGATCGTCATGTCCTCCAATACCCCCAGCCCCATTCTGCATCTGGTGCTTTATCAGCCGGAAATCCCCCCCAACACCGGCAACATCATCCGCCTGGCCGCCAACACCGGCGCCCAGCTGCACCTGATCAAACCGATTGCGTTTGACCTGGATGACAAACGGTTGCGCCGGGCGGGGCTGGATTATGGCGAATGGAAAGACATGCAGGTGCACGAAAGTTGGGAGGCCTTCCTGGAAACCTGCCAGCCCCAAACCCTCTACGCCATCAGCACCAAGGGCCAGCGCCACCACACCGATGCGCCGTTCAAGGCCGGCGACTATGTGGTGTTTGGACCGGAAACCCGCGGTCTGCCGGCGGACATCCTGCAACAACAGGCGGCCGACCATATCCTCCGCATTCCCATGCAACCCAACAGTCGCAGTATGAACCTGTCCAACGCCACCGCCGTCATTTTGTACGAGGCCTGGCGACAAATGGGCTATCCAGGCGCCATATAATCCCTGCAATAAGCCGCGTCCGAATAACTTGTTTCCAGAAAAGGAAATCAGTGCCCGTTTTAGTCTATATGAGTGCCAGTAAGCCTTTGATTTCGTGCAATTTGTTGGTCATATCCCTACAATGGCGCCCTCTGTAGTCAGGATCCAATTATGAGTAAAGCGCCCATAGGCCTGTTTTATGGCAGTTCCACCTGCTATACCGAAATTGTGGCCGAAAAGATTCGCGACATTCTCAGCGAGGAGGTTGTCGATATCTACAATATTACCGACGAGTCGCTGATGACTGCGGAGTTTTACGACTATCTGATCCTAGGAATTCCCACTTGGGATTACGGTGAGCTGCAGGAAGACTGGGAAGAGATCTGGGAAGAACTGGATCAGGTCAACTTCAGTGGTCGCAAGGTGGCCCTGTTCGGACTCGGCGACCAGGTCGGCTACCCGGAATGGTTTCTCGACGCCATGGGCTACCTGCACTTCAAACTGCTCAAGCTGGGCGCTCAACCGGTGGGTTACTGGCCCAGCGAGGGCTACGAGTTCGAAGCCTCCAAAGCGCTGACTGACGACGGCAGGCTGTTTGTCGGGCTGGCGCTGGATGATGAAAACCAGTTTGATATGACCGATGAACGGTTGGCCAAATGGTGCGACCAGATCATGCGGGAATTCGCGCTGCGGCATTGAGCCACATGTCCACCAATACCCCCCCCGAACACGATATCAGCCACGCCCGCCTGGACTGGGACGAACAGGGACAACCCCTCTCCAGTCACTACCAGGAAGGCTACTTTTCTCGCCACAATGGCCTGGCGGAAACCCGCCATGTGTTCCTCGACCACAACCGACTGGCCGAACGCTGGTCGGCGCTGACGGCCGACGACGAGTTTGTGATTGGAGAAACCGGCTTTGGCACTGGATTGAATTTTCTGGCGGCCTGGCACCTGTGGCGTCAACTGGCGCCCAATGGCGCCCGCCTGCACTTTCTCAGTGTCGAAAAATTCCCCCTGCACCCGGATGACCTGCAACGAGCACTGGGCTTGTGGCCGGAACTGGATAATGAAATCGAGGCCCTGTTACAACTGTACCCGGCCATGCAAAACCCTGGCTTTCATCACCTCAAGTTTGATCAGGGCCAGGTCCGTCTGACACTGATTATCGATGAGGCCTGCGCCGGCTTCTCGCAACTGTTGCTCAGCCATCACCCGGCCTGGCAACTGCCTCAACGCCCCGTTGACGCCTGGTTTCTGGACGGGTTTTCGCCGGCCAAAAACCCTGACATGTGGCGACCGGAGCTGTTCGAACTGATGCAGCGACTGAGCACGCCAGGGACTACGCTGGCCACCTTCACGGCCGCCGGTATTGTTCGGCGTGGGCTGGCGACATCGGGATTCGAGATTTACAAGGGCAATGGCTACGGCCACAAACGGGATATGGTCTACGGTCACCTGGTGCAGGCCGCCGAGTGCCCCGCCCCCTCGACCCTGCCGCACAATGCCTTTAACGCCGCCGAACCGGCGCCCTGGTATGTCAATCGAGACACGGCCCTCCGCTATGCCGCGCCGGGAATAGAGAAGACACAACCTCAACCACGTCATGCTGTGGTAATCGGTGGCGGTCTGGCCGGATGTCACAGTGCCCGCGCCTTGGCGGAGCGCGGCTGGCAGGTCACTCTGCTGGAACAGCAACCCCAACTGGCTACCGCCGCTTCCGGCAATCCCCAGGGCGTGCTCTACGCCAAGCTCTCCCATCGGCAGGAAACGCTGTCAGATTTCAACTTGCAGGCACTGCAGTTTGCCTTGCGCAGCTACCGTGACTACTGGGCCCAGGGTATCGGTGCCAATTGCGGTGTACTGCAACTGTCGGTTGATGACAAGACAGCCGACCTGCACGACAAGCTGATCGCTCAGCTGGGTCAGCAGGAATTGTTGCAGCGGGTCAGCGCCGAACAAGCCAGTCACATTAGCGGTGTCGCCTGCCCCAGTGGCGGCCTCTGGTTTCCCTCGGCCGGCTGGCTGGAACCGAAGGCGGTGTGCGAGCAATTGCTGGCTCATCCTGGCATTACACGGAGGATGTGTGAGCAGGTCAGCCAGCTGAGCTTCGACGATGCCCAGCAACTCTGGCGACTGCAGATTCTACACCCGCAATCCCCGCATCAGGAAAGCCGCCAAGTTGAAGCGCCGGTCGTTATCATCGCCACCGCCAACGAGGCGCGGGAATTTTTTCCACAGTTACCGTTGAAGCCCATCCGCGGCCAGGTTACTTACCTGCAGGCCACGCCGGGCAGTCAGCGGTTGCAAACCGTGATCTGCGGGGATGGCTACCTGCCGCCAGCTGTCCATGGTCAACATTGCCTCGGCGCCACGTTCAATCCGAGAAACCTGGATCTGACCCTCACCGAAGAGGATCATCGACTCAACCTGGCCACCCAAAGACAGCAATTGCCGGCACTGGCGGACAGTTTCAGCGAACAGCGAATTTGTGGTGGGCGCGCAGCCCTGCGTTGCACCACCCCGGATTATTTACCCCTGACCGGCGCCCTGCCACGCTATGACCAGTTGCTGGAAGACTACGCCCTGCTGAGAAAAAACGCGCGCGCCAATATCCCTTTTGCGGGTGACTACTGGCCCGGACTCTACCTCAACGTCGGTCATGGCTCGCGCGGACTGGTCTACACTCCCCTGTGCGCGGAGCTGTTAGCGGCCCAGATTCACGGCGACCCCTCCCCGGTGGGTGCCAGCGTCGAGCGCGCCCTGCATCCGGGTCGCTTCTGGATTCGCGATCTGACCCGCAACAAACGCTGATCTGTGTAAGCCCAACCTGGTTAAGCCCGACCTCCATTAAGTGTTACTGGGGCTACTCATTTAGATTGTGGTTGAGACTGCGGATGCGCCAAGGCCATTAACACCTGGGAGCCGGCCCCGCAGGCAATGACGGTGCGCATGGCCTGCTCCACCGACACCTCAGGCAGCAGCGTTACAAACGCCTCCGGCACGTGATAGACCATACCGGAAGTGGGCATCGGCGCCGTCGGCACAAAGACGGTAAAGCCACCGTCAAAACTGGCCGTGACAATGCCGGTTACCTGCACATCACAGCTATCGCCATAAAGCCTCACCAGTGCCGGCTGCCCCTTGAGCAGCGAGTGCTCTTCCGAGCCGCCGACGAACTGCACCACGATATCGCGAATGGTACGATAGCCCGGTGCAAAGCGGGTCAGGCCTTTATCCATCCAGTGATGCATCCAGCGACCGACACTGGTTTTGACCAGCAGGCCGATCACAAAACACAAACCCATTAACAGCAGAACCACCATGGCATCGGCCATGCGGCTGCGAAAATCAGCCCGCTGGATTAGCATATCGCTCAAGGGATCAATAAAATCAGTGACCAGATCCAGCAACCACTGAAACAGCAGCACAAAGATCGCAATTGGGAGAACCACCGTGAGTCCACCTAACAAGGTCAAAGCGACGAAAGATCTCAAGCGTTGCATCATGGCGTCATTCTCCAAGGGTTGTGTATTGGCGTTACTGATGGCTTCGCTGGCGCTCCCTGCCCTGGGCACATTGGCAGCTCAGGCTGGCAACCAGCCACACCAGTGGTCTTACCAGCTGCTGCAAACCCTGCCCCATTCCCCCAACAGTTTTACCCAGGGGCTGGTCAAAGATGGCAACTTTCTGATTGAGAGCAGCGGCCTGTACCGAAAATCGTTTTTGCATCGCTACCCGGCCTACAGCCCGGAACAGGACGACGGCCAGTATATGCCGCTGAGCGCCGACCTGTTCGCCGAAGGTATCGCCCTGCTGGATAATAAACTCTATATGCTGACCTGGCGCAAGCAACAGGTGCTGGTGTTTGACCCCCGAACCCTGCAACTGCAACAACGCCTCAGTTACCAGGGTGAGGGCTGGGGACTGGCCACCTATGGACAGCAGCTGGTGATGAGCAATGGCAGCAGTCAACTCAACTTTCGCGACCGACACGATTTTGCCATTGAGCGAACGGTAACGGTGACCGAAGCCGGCCAACCGACAGACCGGATTAACGATCTCACCGTCGCTCAGGGTTTAGTCTGGGCCAACGTTTGGTTTCGCAATGATCTCCTCGCCATCGATCCCGACAGCGGTCGCGTCATCGGCACGGTGTCCTTGGAACCACTGGCGAACAAGCATCGTCATGCAAAACGCGGGGCCGTGTTGAATGGTATTGCCTGGGACGAACAAGCCCAGGCATTTTGGATCACGGGCAAATTCTGGGACAAGCGCTATTTGATCCGGGTTAACCGATGACCTGGCAAAACACCTTGGAAACCACCTGATTGCGGCCCCTGGTTTTAGCTTCATACAAGCCTTCATCAGCACTTTTTAATAATCGCCCAGCCAGCTTATCAAGCTTGGTCAGACGATCGCCAGCCGGATACCAGCAAGACAAACCAATCGACACGGTCGGCCTGATGACGCTGCGACCGTTGATTTTTAACCGGGCGACGGCCTGCCGAATTCGCTCAGCGATTTGCGCCGCTTCTTGCTGATCACACGAGTGGAGCAACGCCACAAACTCTTCGCCCCCATAACGCGCCAGAAAATCGGTTTTACGCAACTCATCTTTTATGGTGGCCGCCACCTGCTTTAAGCAAAGATCCCCTGCCTGATGCCCGTGTTGATCGTTGACAGCCTTAAAGTTATCCAGGTCGAGAAACAGACAGGCCATGGGTTTGCCACTGCGTTCGGCCCGTTGCAATTCCCTCGCGTATTCCAGCTCAAAGTGGGCACGATTACTGACTTGCGTCAGCGGGTCAAACAGACTCTGACGCTGCAACTGCTCATGGGTCAGGCTGTTGTCCAGGCATACCGCACAGACACTGGCCAGGTGGTGCATAAAATCCACGGCCTTGTCCTGGGTAAAGCGCTGTCGATCCCGACTGGCCAAATGCAAACTGCCCAATAACTGGTTGTGGCGCACCAGCGGTAACAGAGCGGCACTGCCCAGCTGGTTGAGATTGGGGAACAGCCGGCCGGCCGACAGCGCGTCCTGCTCGCCCAGCGTGACTTGATATTCACCCCGATACAGGGTCAGGGCAAAATCTTCACTGTGACGCAACTGCAGGCGATTGTGATAATGCCCGATCTCCAAATTGGCCAACAGATCGGCCAGGGCAAAGTCCCGGTCCACCAGGATCAGACCTACGTCAGCCAGCCCAAAATGGCGCGGTGCATCCAGCAGCAGGGTATCGAGTACATCTTTCAGTCGGTGGCAGCCCAACAACTGAAATTCAAATCCCTGAAAATGCCGCTCAATCCGCTGATTCTCTTGAATGCGGGACAGCAGCGACCGAACTGACAGTTTCAATCTGGCGTTTTCTTGCGATAAATCAACGTTTGACACGTATATCCTGATATTTGTCGTTTTGGATACCCTGCAATATCGGCCGTGTTTCGGTAAAATTGCGTCCAGTTTGAATATCTGTATCCATTTTCAGCAAATAATTGTGACCTCCTAGTCACAAATGCACTGAACAACCCTGCGAGACCCCATGACCACCGAACTGCTTTCCCCCGCTGGCACGCTGAAAAGCATGCGCTATGCCTTTGCCTATGGCGCCGATGCCGTCTACGCTGGACAACCACGTTACAGCCTGCGCGTGCGCAACAACGAATTCAATCGACTGGAAAACCTGGCTTCGGCCATTGCCGAGGCCCACAGTCAGGGCAAGCAGTTTTATCTGGCCAGCAACCTGTCGCCCCACAACGACAAGGTACGCACCTATTTGCGCGATCTGGAACCGGTTATTGAGATGCAACCCGACGCCCTGATCATGTCGGATCCCGGCCTGATCATGCTGGTGCGGGAAAAGTGGCCGGAGATGCCGGTGCACCTGTCGGTGCAGGCCAATGCCGTTAACTACGCGACCGTTCAATTTTGGCACCGCCAGGGTGTCGAACGGGTGATCCTGTCCCGCGAATTGTCCCTCGATGAAATTGAGGAAATCCGTCAGCGCTGCCCGGAGATGGAACTGGAAGTGTTTGTCCACGGTGCCCTGTGCATTGCCTATTCCGGCCGCTGCCTGCTGTCAGGCTACATGACCCACCGCGATTCCAACCAGGGCGCCTGCACCAACTCCTGCCGCTGGCAGTACAATGTGCATGCCGCCAACGAGTCAGACACCGGTGATTTGATTGCCGTCGACCAGCCCGCGATTGTCAGCAACTTTGATCCCAAGGCTGCTGGAGCCAGTGCCCATCAGGACAATGACGAGATCGCCGTGCTGCTGCAGGAGCGCTCCCGGCCGGGTGAATACATGCCAGCCTATGAAGACGAGCACGGCACCTACATCATGAACTCCAAGGACCTGCGCGCGGTTCAGCACGTCGAGCGACTGGTGAAGATGGGCATTCACTCCCTCAAGATCGAGGGCCGCACCAAGTCCCACTATTACGTCGGCCGTACCGCCCAGGTTTACCGCCAGGCGATTGATAACGCCTACGCGGGCAAATCCTTCGACATGAACCTGATGAAAGAATTGGAACACCTGGCCAACCGCGGTTACACCGAAGGTTTCTACCGCCGTCATGTGCCCAGTGAATACCAGAACTACGAGGCTGGCACGCCCAACAATAACCAACAGTTCGTCGGCGAGGCGACCGCTTACGATAAAGACAGCGGCTGGCTCGCCATCGATGTGAAAAACCGTTTTGAAACCGGCAACCAACTGGAACTGATCACGCCCCAGGGCAACCTGCGTTTTACCCTCGAGCAACTGGAAGACCAGAAGGGCCAGGCCATTGAGGTCGCCCCCGGCTCCGGACATCAGGTGCGCATCCCCATGCCCGCCGATGTGGCACTGGCGGAAGACGGTGGCTACGCCATGCTGATGCGCTGCCTGTAACAGCGGCATAACCACAGGAATCAAGGGGGATAACCATGGCAAACACAGCACGAAATATTGTGGTACTCACCGGTGCCGGCATCTCCGCCGAGTCAGGCATCAGGACCTTTCGCGCTGCCGACGGCCTGTGGGAAGACCACCGCGTGGAAGATGTGGCCACACCGGAAGCCTTTGTTCGCGACCCGGAGCTGGTGCAACGCTTTTACAATCAGCGTCGCGCCCAGCTGCTGGATGGCATTGCCCCCAACGCCGGCCATCTGGCGCTGGCCGAATTCGAGCAACGTCATCCGGGACGCTTTACCCTGGTGACGCAAAACATCGACAATCTGCATGAACAGGCCGGCTCACGCAACCTGCTGCATATGCACGGCGAACTGCTGAAAGTGCGCTGTGCGGCAACCGACAGACTCTACCCCTGCCGGGAAGCCGTGGACAACACGCGCCCCTGCCCCTGCTGCCAGATGCCCGGCAACCTGCGTCCGCATGTGGTCTGGTTTGGTGAAATGCCCCTGTACATGGACGAGATCGAACAGGCACTGAGTCACTGCGACCTGTTTATCTCCATCGGCACGTCCGGCAACGTCTACCCGGCGGCCGGGTTTTTCCAGATGGCCAAACAGATCGGCGCCCACACCGTGGAGCTGAACCTGGAACCGTCCCATCACGGCTCCCTGTTTGACGAGGCGCACTACGGGCCAGCCAGTGAACTGGTGCCCTGGTATTTGTCGCAATTGGGATAAAGCTGTTTCAGTCTTTGCCCACTACGCCGCGCTCGATCTGGTCGCGCTCGATGGATTCAAACAACGCCTTGAAGTTGCCTTCGCCAAAGCCTTCGTCGTCCTTGCGCTGGATGAATTCAAAAAACACCGGGCCAATCAACGCGTCAGAAAAAATCTGCAGCAACAGACGTGGCTGATCGCCGTCGGTGGAACCATCCAGCAGAATGCCGCGTTTTTTCAGTTCCTCCACCGGCTCACCGTGACCGGGCAAACGCTCTGCCAACATGTCGTAATAGGTAGCCGGTGGTGGCGTCATGAATTTCAAGCCGCGGGCTTTGAGCTGATCCCAGGCGGCCAGCAAATCGTCACAGGAAAAGGCGATGTGCTGGATGCCTTCACCGTTATAGGCCAGCAAAAACTCTTCAATCTGTCCGCCCTGGGAGGCCTCCTCGTTGAGAGGGATACGAATTCGACCGTCGGGCGCGGTCATGGCCTTTGACAACAAGCCGGTGTATTCGCCCTTGATGTCGAAGTAACGGATCTCGCGGAAGTTGAACAGTTTCTCGTAAAAACCTGCCCAGTAATTCATGCGACCGCGATAGACGTTGTGGGTTAAGTGATCGATCACCTTGAAACCACAGCCTTTGGGATGACGCTCGATACCGTCTAGGTAGACAAAGTCGATATCGTAAATGGACAGGTCATCACCGTAGCGGTCAATCAGGTATAAAGGTGCCCCACCGATGCCCTTGATGGCGGGCAAACGCAGTTCCATAGGCCCGGTGGGGATATTGATGGGTTGCGCCCCCAGATCCAGGGCTCGCTGATAGGCCTGCTGTGCATCCCGCACCCGAAAAGCCATACCACAGGCCGACGGGCCATGCTCCTCGGCGAAATACCGGGCATCGCTCTTGGGTTCGTAGTTGATGATAAAGTTGATGTCGCCCTGGCGATAGAGCACCGCCTGCTTCGATCGATGCCGGGCCACCTGGGTGAAGCCCAGGGTTTCAAACACCGGCTCCAACACCCCTTTGTTTGGGGCAGCAAATTCCACAAATTCAAAGCCGTCCAACCCCATCGGGTTGTCAAACAGATCGCTCATTGAGGCCACCACTGCGTCGGCAACATGATACCTACACCTTAGCAGCGAATGGCCAAATGCACCCGGCGATACTGACGCATCGTTCAACAAGCTGACAGACATCAACGCCTAACTGGAATGGCTGCTTTTAGGCATGGTTGCGGCGAAACTGTTCCGGCGGCTGGCCGGTAAAACTCTTGAACGCGCGATAAAAGTTGTTGGGCTGTGAATAGCCCAGCTGATAGGCAATTTCCTGGGCGGTCAGCTGGGTATTGAGTAGATAGTCCTGCGCCAGTTCCATTCTGACCTGCAAGCTGACTTCGCGGAAACTGCAACCGGCTTCCGCCAGATAACGCCGCAGAGTGCGTGCTGACAGGGACATCAGCGGTGCGGTTTTCTCTAAGCTGTACTCCGTCTCCACCGGCTTTTCCAACAGCAGGCGCTTGACCCGACTGACTATATCGCCGCTGTGTTCGCGCTCTTTCAACACCCGCTTGATCTGGTTGTCGTACAGCTCCTGAGTCTGGCCGCTGTAGCCTCGGGCACCAATGTAGAGCCACTGCTTGGGGATCGCCAACAGCGCCCGCGGCTGATCAAACTCAACCCGGCAACCGAGCATCTGCTGGTACTGCCAGTGGTAGGTCGGTGTGGCGTAGTTGAGGGTCGCATAACTGGCACAGGCCGCCACCCCTTCCGGCAACAGGGCCTGAATATAATTCCACAGGGAGATGATCCACTCTTCCAGCAACAACTGGAAATAATCACCACCCGCCGGTAGTACCTCACAGCTGACCAGCGCGTGCTCGGCATCGGTGCTCAGGCCCACGCGGAGATAGGGAAAGTGGCGCTCCAGCAAATGAGTGGTCAATTGCAGGCCTTGCATCAGGGTTGGGCTGGCCAGCAGTGCGTAACCAATCACGCCGCTGTCGCCCAAGCGGCTGCGGCGGGCCACTCGCAAGGCAATGTTGGGCACCTCGTTCAAGTGCAGTTGCTTCAGTAAGCGGAAATATTCCTCCTGCCTCAAGCCGCTGTCAGGCAACCACCATTGACGCATCAAGCCACACCAGTGCCCGAGCGCTTCGCGATCGACATAGGGGCACTCTTCCCGCAACACCTGTTCCAGACAAATCAGTTGGGAATCGACAAATTGCTGTTGTTCACGCTCTAAGGGTCGTCTCATGGCCGAAAATGATATAGAAAATAGGCCGATAATGCTACACAACTGGCCTTAAATGATATCCACATTTCAAGAAGATCTCAGTACTCTATCGGATAACACGCTATTAAACACCCCTGTTTAATCCACATACTGTAAACCGCGAATAAGAGTCCACATTATGTCCAAGACCTGCATTATTATCGGTGCCAGCCACGCGGCGGCCCAGCTGGCCCCATCCCTGCGTCAGGAAGGCTGGGATGGCAAAATCCTGGTAATTGGTGATGAACCCTACCTGCCCTACCACCGCCCGCCTCTGTCCAAGGCCGTACTGTCCGGCGAAAAGAGCGTCGATGACCTCTACATTCGCGCCCAGGCCCTGTACGAGAAAAACGACATTGAGTTCAAACTGGGCACCCGCGTGACTCACATCAACCGCGCTCACAAGTCTCTCACTCTCGATAACGGCGAAGTGCTGAATTACGATAAGCTGGCCCTCTGCACCGGCTCCCGGGTGCGCACGGTTTCCCTTCCCGGGGTCGACCTGAAAGGCATCCACTACCTGCGCGACATGAAGGATGTGGAGCAGATCCAGCAGGACGTGAGCGAGGGCAAAAATGCCGTAATCGTCGGTGGAGGATATATTGGCCTCGAAACTGCCGCCTCGCTGAAAAAAATGGGCATGAACGTCACCGTGCTGGAAATGGCTCCCCGGGTTCTGGCGCGAGTGACGGCACCCGAGCTGTCGGAGTTTTACACCCGTGTGCACAGCGATGAAGGAGTAGTAATCAAAACCGGCATCGCCGTGTCCGGCTTTGAAGGTGAAGACGGTCATGTCACCGAAGTCACTTGCGGTGACGGCACCCGTTTTGCCGCCGACCTGGTGGTGATTGGCGTGGGCATTGTGCCCAACGTGGAACTGGCGGAAGCCGCTGGCCTGACCGTGGAAAACGGCATTGTGGTGGACGAGTTCGCCCGCACCAACGACCCGGACATTGTCGCCGCGGGTGACTGTGCCAACCACCCCAATGCCCTCTACGCCGAACGCCTGCGATTGGAATCGGTACCCAACGCCACCGAGCAGGCCAAATCCGCAGCCGCCAGTATTTGTGGCAAGGACAAGGTCTACCATGCGTTGCCGTGGTTCTGGTCCGATCAGTTTGACCTGAAACTGCAAATTGCGGGCTTGAGCCAGGGTTACGACCAGGTGGTGATTCGCGGTGATAAAGACAACAGCCGCAGCTTTGTGGCCTTCTACCTGAAAGAGGGCAAGCTGATTTCCGCCGACTGTGTCAATCGTCCGCAGGAGTTTATGATCAGCAAGCGTTTGATTGAAAATGGGGCTGTGGTGGATCCGGCGCGGCTGGCCGACGAGAGCATCAAGCCCAAGGATCTGCTGGAAACCTAATTAACCTGCTATTACACCACAGTAATATTCAGCACCGTCATTGCGAGGACTCCAAAGGACGACGCGGCAATCCATGGTTGGCACAGTCAAATGTACAAAGTGCTAAAAATGGATTGCTTCGTCGCCTTGCTCCTCGCAATGACGAAAGCGAAAGTCTATCGCGGCTGCATGCGGATGGCACGGTCACAATACATTTCTACGCACCTTCCTCTGTAAACTTAATTCACCTGCACC
>JAWMQP010000002.1:0-819387 GCA_033283335.1 Cellvibrionaceae bacterium WSDTSA12
CAAAGACCTTGAGCATACGTCTATGGGAGGCTGCCATTCGATCTCCCATAATTTTCTGGCGATTTTTCTCTTTCACCAGCATTTCAATGAGCTGTCGCCTTCTGGCAATTAAGTCTCTGATATATCGTATATTCTTGCCGATCGAACGACTTACGGCGGGCTGTACTTTGGCGCCAAATTCAGAGATTACAGCGGCATCAATTTTATCGGTTTTAGCCAGTTGGTTAATGGCTCCTGCAAACCGTCTGACTTGCAAAGGTTGGGCAATGACAACCGGTAGATTTTTCTCAAACGCGGAATCTACCAGTGGAAGCTCATAGCGCCCGGTCGCTTCAACTACCAGGCGATTTACACGATAGCGCCCTATACGATTTAAGGCAGATCTAATGCCCTCAGGAGAGTTTTGTTCTTGCCAGTGTAGATCGCGCTCATGGATGTGAAAATCCAGGAAATGCTTACCTACATCGACACCAATATTAATGCCCGTATCACTCGTTTTCTTCGTTGCCATAAGGACTCATCCTTGCTAAATTCGGGCTTGAAGCCCATTCGACTGTTCGAGTTAATAAATCGGGTCGGAGACCTGCCCCCGCTTGTTAACGATCTTTATGATCACTCGCTCATCGGGCTAGGACTCCGGTAACTTGGTGGGACAAGTTACGGGCTTCAACTTACCATTCTGTAAAAGAGCAGGGAATTTCTGTCTTGATACGAATTCAACCATACAAGCGGCTCTAATCGCCATGCAAAAGACGCATGGCTGGGACGGCCTTTCCGCTGCTTGTTTTTGCGCTTATCGCTACGCTAGCACAAAAGCAATCAGCTCCAAGTCCGCCCCTAAGCCGGGCGTTATGGCTACTCAAGGATTGAAAATGCCTCTCAAATTTAAACGTTGTAAGTTACAGGCGTTGCTTGTCTTAGTGATATTGTTTCTATCTACCAAAATATATGCCTCGGCTTTCGATTCTAAAGAAATTACTAATTTAGTGTCTGGAAACTCTCTTAGAATCATAAATAAATTTTCTGAGAGCATTATTTATTTTGAATCTGATGGTTCATTTACTCACCTTGCTAAGCAAGGAGCTAAAAGCAATGGTAAATGGCGGGCAACTAAAGACAGTATGTGTGCAACAGTTCTTCCGCAGCCATATAATCCGCCCAAAGAATTTTGCCTTTATCTAAAAGGTCGTAAATATGGTGAAACTTGGGTTGAGCCAAGTGCTAATAATGGTGAATTAAAACGAACATTACTTAAAGGGCATCCAAAACTTTAGGGGGATGTTAATTGCTATATCGCCATAACAAGCGACTGTGGTGTCAACTCGAAATAAAAATCAGTAAGCCCACTCGCAATTGTCCCGCACCATTGCGTTTAAAATAGTGATCATTTTTCGCATGCAGGCAACCAATGCAACCTTCTTATGCTTCCCTTTGGCTACCAAAGAAAACAAATGGACAGGCACAGTTAAAAGAAAACAAGAAAAATGCTGAATTTTGTTTTCCACATCAAAGGCTCAAACCAATTTCAGCTGCTCATTCAGACATAAAGCTACTTTCGGTGCCAAATCCCAAATTTCAAACGTACTAACCCCATAACCCAAAGATTCTTTTTAAAATTTAGGCGGCTTTTCGAAATCGTTGATGAACAATCTTTTCAAAATGCTGGCTGCTACTTAGCCATTGTTCCGGCGGGATATTCAGGCGAGTCAGAATGGGTGGCAGCCTGTCTGAAATGGAACCCAGTTTATCATCGCGTATAGCTCGCCCCGTCCAGTCGACCAGCTGCAGGTAGTCAATTAGGGAGTATTGGATCCCGAGTTGAGTATCCTGCTTTATCGTATCGTTAAAGGGCAACAGTGGTTTGACTGGGAGATTGAAGCTTGAGGTTAGATGTTGATCTTTTATTGCATCCGCCAGGTTGAACGAGGGCTCTATGCGTTCCTTAATGCTCGTGTGTTCGGAGGCTTCTGGTGTTTTGGCCATACCAGCTCGAACCGGGTTGAGATCTACGTAGGCCATACAAGACAGTAATGCTTCTTCCGTCAGCAATGCCTGGGATTTAAACCGAGACTCCCAAAAATGGCCGGTACAGTGATCTTCAGCGTTGGCTTTGCGGGCAATCGGTTCATTTAACGTCTTCATGAACCAGCTCAGATTCGCCAAGCGTTTACGCCAAACCTCAATAATATCGGATACTGTTTCTTTCTCAGCCTGACCCAGAACTTCCCCGTTGCGGTATCGTTGTACCAAGAGCGGTCCTTTATAGAGGGTTAACCAGCGCTCTAACACCTCCTGATCGGTCCAGTTTTCTGATGAGCCAATTTTAACCACCAGGTGGTAGTGATTGCTCATCACCGCATAACCACAAATGTCGATGGCAAACAAGGAGCTCAGTAACCGGATGCGATTTTCCAGCCATTGGCGTCGATGTTCATAGCACTGCCCAGTAATAGAATCGGTACCGCATAAAAATGCCCGTCTTACACAGCGAGAAACGCAATGGTAGTAAGGGGTATCGTATGTTGATACGAGCTGTTTTCTTGGTTGCGTCATTATTGATAGCCAAACAACAAGTAAAGAATGCCATCTATCAATAGACAACGTCGGTAAACTGTTCAAGCCTTTACAATCAAGGATATGCCTACCGTTCGTTATTTATATCCTACTTTCAACCAAAAGTTGGAGTTTTAGTGGTATTTTTATTGCTTGTCCTAGCCTAAATCTTGCAAGACACGGACCTCCATTTCGGGGCTTCGCCCCTACATTTCTTCCCGTTCAGGCGCGTTAGCCTGGATGATATAATTCCAATATCTTGGTTCAATTGGATATGTTAATTCATGAAATTAGATTTCAAGTGGTCTCGCATAGAAAACCTCTCCGTTCTTGAATTGTTTACAATCATTAAAGCAAGAGAATCTGTTTTTGTTGTCGAACAACAGTGTCCTTATCAAGAAACCGATGATATGGATCTACATTCTTGGCATCTTGCAGCAACAATCAATAATCAATTGGTTGCTTACGTTCGAGTTGTTGATCCCGGTATTAAATACGAACAACCATCAATTGGCCGAGTTATGACCGTTATTGGATTTAGAAATCTAAAAATCGGTCGTTCACTCATGAATGAAGCCATTCGCTTTACTGAAGAACAATATCCCCACAGGGGTATAAAAATTGGCGCACAAGTCTATCTGCAAAAATTTTATGCATCGCTTGGTTTTGAAGCTGTCAGTGAACCATACGATGAAGATGGCATTCCACATATTGATATGATCAAACCCGCCTAAATGCAGACTACACATAAACTTGTGAGGGAGCACTGTGCGGCCCTGCAAGGAAAAGTTATGTTCTTTGGAGTACGACATCTATGGAATGATTACTCATGCCCTATGATGAAGGCCTGGCTGAAAGGAGAAGAGCAGACGATAGCCAGTGGAACGGGTGGCCCCTGTACCCGGCGTCAAACAGGCGAATCCGAGACGAGTTCCCCCGCCCCGGACTTGCTGTCAAACCCGCTCGAGTGTGACCTGAACTGGTCGGCAAACCGTGTTGCACACTGGTGAATGCTCCTTGGCGAAGGACAACAGCTCATTCAGCTCTTCTTCACTGCAGTCGGCCTCGATATCCATCAGGATACGGATGCTCTCGTAGCCGACGGTAGCTTCGTCATTCAGCGCAAGCAACCCCTCCAGGTTGATATTACCGGACAGCCTGGTCGATAACTTCCGAATAGTGATCCCCCGTGCTGCCGCATGCAATACCGTGGTCGTGGTGACACAGCCGGCCAGCGCGTGCAGCAGGAATTCCACCGGGTTTGCGCCTTCGTTGTTGCCCAGCAGAACCGGTGGCTCACCATTGGTGAAGACAAAGTCCGCGTGGCGGGATTCATCTTCGCCGCCGGCGCCGTAGAAGCCGCGGATGGTTGACCGGTTTTCACCGCCGTTTATCCACTGGTTGCTTGCCCGGAATTCGAATTGCGCAAGACTGGGGTCGTTTTTGAGGGCTGCGACTGTCTGGCCCATCTGGTTCAGGTCAAGACCGTTGCGGCTTTGGATATCCACATGTGCGTTCATCGTTGTTACCTCACTTCTTCATTTGTCCAAGGGGACCCGGGAACCGGGAGATGCTTTTCTGTAGCGTCTGGGTGTAGAGTAAGGCAATCCAGCGGCTGCGATCAGATGGATATCTGACAAAAACGGGGCATTCGTGCCATCAATTTCGGAGGAGGAAGCATGGCGTGCCCGCAGAAGAAAGTTCTGATTCTGGCATTGCCAGAAACGGCAGGATCGGCGCTCTACGGGATGGTGGATGTGCTCAGTGCCACGGGTAATATCTGGCAAACGCTGGTGGGGCAGGCGAGTCCGTCGCAACCCTTTGATGTGCAAATTGTTTCAGTGGATTCGAAGCCATTTCGTTGCGGCCATGGGATACCGGTGGATCCTGCGTATGCCATCGCTGATGCGCCTGCCTCGGACATCCTGATCCTTCCGGAAATCTGGCTCGGTCCCCGGGAAGTCATCAGTGACCGCTATGATGGGCTTATGGACTGGATCAAACTCAGGTTCCGCTCGGGCACAACGATCTATTCAGCCTGCTCCGGATCAGTCTTGTTGGCAGAGAGCGGTTTGCTGGATAACTGCGAAGCAACCTCGCATTGGGGATACCAGGAGCTGTTTCGGATCCACTATCCGAAGGTGCTCTTCCGGCCGGAGAGCAACCTGGTCTATGCCCATCCTGATGGTCGGCTGGTGACGGCAGGTGGAACGACCTCATGGCATGACCTGGCACTGCATATCATCGCCCGTCATGTAGGCGTCGGCGAAGCGCTTCGTATTGCCAAAGTGTACCTGCTGAAATGGCATCAAGAAGGCCAGTTGCCGTTTACGGAACTGGTGCGGCACACCCATCATGCTGACTCGGCGGTGCGCAAATGTGAGGAGTGGCTCAAAATACATTACCGTGATTCAGCGGCCATCTCTCTGTTGGTGGAGGCCGCATCTTTGCCAGAGAGAACGCTCAAGCGGCGCTTCAAAGCGGCCACCGGCTCTTCAATGATCGAGTATTTGCAAAATCTTCGAATCGAAGCGGCCAAGCGTCAATTGGAAGAAGGCAAGCTCTCTATAGAAGAAGTGAGTTTGGATGTCGGTTACGAGGACCTGTCCTTCTTCCGCCGCCTGTTCAAACGGTTGACGGGGCTGACACCTGGCGAGTACCGGCGTCTGTTTCGGCCGCTGATCGAAGAGTTGTCAGGACCGGCCGGGTTCTAACCAGTTTCTCCGGATCATTTTAAAATGGTTGCTAACGTCCGGTTCTGACCGGCGACGCCTCTTTTTTAGTAATGTCCGCAAGTACGAACCTAAAAGGGGTTTCTTAAAAAGCTTTTTCTCTGCAGCTGACGCAATCAGGAATAAAAATTGCTGCAATTAATCGAATACATAGCACGGTGGTGGTGTGGCTACATAAAATGCGGCCAGGATGGCAGCGATGACGCCTCGTCGCCCCAAACCAAGGCGTTATGCATGAAATTGTCAGGAATGGGTAATCAATGAGCATTAAGTCAAGAGTATCGGATTTGACCAGGACAGCAATTTTAAAAATCAACTACGCTTTAGATAACTACGACGAAATTATTTGGCTGCTAGGGGATGGGCGAAGCGGCACGACATGGGTCTCTGACATCATTAATCATGACAAACGATATCGAGAAATGTTCGAGCCATTCCATCCCGAACTTATTGAAGATATGCAGTTTATTGCGCCACATCAGTATGTTCAGCAGGGCGCCCCCAATGAAAAACTAAGAGCGCTGGCAGGCAAAATATTCAACGGCAGGTTTACCCACCCAAGAGTTGACTCTGAAAATAGTTCACTTCGATATGAAGGTCTTTTGATTAAAGATATATTTGCGAATCTTTTATGTTATTGGGCGTTATCACAGTTTCCGAAAGTAAAGCCGGTTTTATTGATCAGAAACCCATTTTCCGTCGTCCTTTCTAAATCTAAAAAGAAAGACTGGTTTTGGGCTACAGAACCATTGGATCTTTTAAACCAGCCCGCTCTTTTTGCTGATTATTTACACCCGTTTGAAGAAGAAATAAAAAGAATTAGCAATCAGAAAAACTACATACTGAACCAGGTTCTTATTTGGGCCATCATAAACTACGTCCCTCTGCGTCAATTTAAACCTGGAAATATACACATATGCTTTTATGAGGATATTTACAGTGAACCAAGCAAGGAAGTATTAAAATTATTTGAGTTTGTCAGGGACAAGCGGGAAGAGCTATCGAGTGATATCCCCGAAAATGTTATTGAACGTCCAAGTCGCGTTGTAGGCACAGAAAGTAACTTAATATCAGGAACTTCACCGGTTTCGTCGTGGATGAATGAGTTAGTGCCAAAATTAATTGATGATGGATTAAAAATATTACAAAACTTTGGACTTGAAAATTTATATGATGATAAGTCAATGCCAAATAGGGATGTGCTTAAAAAAGTGCATGGGTGTTCATAGAAAATACATTATTATGTCTGCAAGAATATCCAGCATCCATTTTTAAATTTGACGGTTATATCAGATAAATAATATGTATATTGTAGTGTATGAATTTGAAGTTAAAGAAGGTATGGAGGATTCATTTCGAGAATCATGGCTCGAGGTAACTAAAGCTATTTACTCATTTTGTGGAAGTTTTGGCTCAAGGTTACATACTTCAGATAAACCCAATATGTTTGTTGGCTATGCTCAATGGCCAAGTCGAGAGCAGTGGGAAAAAGATCATCAGATTAGCGATTCTGTCTATAAAAAAGCAAGTGATGACATGCGTAACTGCTTAGTTCAATCGAAAACCGTTTATAAGCTGGAAGTTAGTGATGACTATTTACAAACGTCTCCAGCAGCAAGATGAAAAACTTAATCCTATCCTACGCTTTTCCATTAGTTTGATTCGCCCATCCTTACTGTATTTTCTGGTTGTGTTCTCAGCAGGTTTTTTGTTGGGTTCTTTTAGAGTTCTCATGTTGGTTGATAGGCTTGGTGAACGCAATGCAGAACTGGTTGAAATGCCCTTGATGGCGATGGTTTGTGCTCTTTCGGCACACTATATCATCAAAAGGTATGCTACCTATCTCAATGTTGGTGGCGCGGCCATGGTGGGTATGCTCGCCTTGGTCTTGCTGCTCGGTGTCGAACTTGCAGTGGTGCTGGAGATCAGAGGGTTCACACTCGCTGAGTACCTGGAAAGTCGTGATGCTATTGCGGGCTCTGCCTATTTAGTAGGGCTCGCCTGGTTTGCTATTGCGCCAATGGTTTTTTGGGTTCTTAGAAGGCAACGGTCTGAAAAAGAACACTAACTGAAACCCCAATATGGCTTGTGCCCAACTAGAAAATGTTGAATTCCTATGGACCCAACTGACATCGGCAAAGCGTACGATAAGATTACTGATCTTTGGATGCGGAATGATTTTAATAGAAATAATGGCATTGATCAGCACAAACGTGCGCTGACGTTTGTTAAACATAAAGGGAATGCAGTGGATGTTGGTTGTGGCTGTAGTGGCCGATTCATTGATTTACTTTTGAGTGAAGGGTTTACTGCAGAAGGTATTGATGTCTCTGAGGAAATGATCCGCTTAGCCAGGCTTCATCACCCCGAAGTGGTTTTCCATCACCGGGATATCTGTGAATGCCATACCAGTACGAAATATGACTTTATTACAGCCTGGGACAGCATCTGGCACATTCCACTGGATCAGCAACGACCCGTTTTACAAAAACTGGTTTCATGGCTTGATAAAGATGGAGTGCTGATTTTCTCTTTTGGGGGGACGGACAAGGCAGATGAGCACACCGATGACTTTATGGGGCCTGAAGTGTACTACTCAACCTTAGGCACAAACGGCTTCTTGAAGTTGCTGCTAGATCTGGATTGTCAGTGTCGGCATCTTGAGTATGATCAATACCCTGAACTGCACGCTTACCTAATTGTGCAAAAGGTTTAGCGAGTGGCTCCACGTCTCAAACTTAATTGCCTTTACCCAATTCAGCATCCAGCTCCAGGCATAATTGCCGTAATCGTTCGATGCGCTCCGCGGACATGCTGGAGCGCGACATCAATGTTGCGGTAAGCTCGTCGGCATCTTCCTGTAATTTTCGACCTTTCTCGGTTAGGGATATGACCTTTTTACGTTCATCTTCTTCGGAGATCTGTCGGGTCAGCAATCCTTTGGCTTCCAGGCGTTTTACAATCGGGGTTAAAGTCCCGGAATCAAGCCGCGTATCCTTGGACAGCTCTTTCAGGCTGACGTGATCCTGGTACCAGAGTGAGTGCATCACAATGTACTGTGGGTAGGTTAAATCGTAGGACTCCAGAATGGGACGAAACGCTCTCACCAGCGAATTGGTGGCGGTGTACAACGCAAAACACACGTTGTCAGATAAGTTCTGTGACACGTTATCGTCCTATCCAGTAGCGGCTTTAGTCGCATCTTAGCAAAATTCATTGCCCCAAAATAGTTTGTGCGCAAATTATTTTGGGGTGGCTATTGCCTTTACTGGGGGAGTTGGTTAGATTGGCGGGCAAATAGTTTGCGCGCAAATATAATTCCCGTTCTACAGGGTTCGGCTTAATCGTACACTGTTAAGCTTGGGAAATGCTTCTGCGTGGTCATAGAGGTAACGTACGATGAAAAGCCAACAAATCCATTTTCTCTCCCGTCCAACGGGATTGCCATCCCACGAAAACTTTCAATTGGTGGAAGTAGCCTTACCCGACTTACAAGACGGAGAGGTGTTGGTCAAAAACACCTGGATGTCGGTTGATCCCTACATGCGGGGTCGCATGATGGATCGCAAATCCTATATTCCCCCTTTCCAGCTCAATGATGTTATGGAAGGTGGGGCGATTGGTGAAGTGATTGAGTCGAAAAACCCTCAATTTCCGGTGGGTGCGAAGGTCAATAATATCAGCGGCTGGCGTACGGCGTTTATCAGTGATGGTCAGGACCTGACTCTGCTGCCGGAAATTGGCCTGCCAGAGCAACAATTTCTGGGTGCGGTTGGTATGACAGGCTTAACCGCCTGGGTCGGTCTCACCAAAATTGCCAAACTGAAACCTACGGATACGGTTTTTGTTTCGGCCGCTTCGGGGGCGGTGGGTAGCGTTGCTTGCCAGATTGCCAAGCTGCATGGCTGCAAAGTGATCGGCTCAGTAGGCTCTGACGAAAAGACCGACCTGGTTAAATCTATGGGTGTGGATGCTGTTATTAACTACAAAACTGTCGATGATTTAACCCAGGCGCTACAAGAAGCCGCGCCTGAAGGCATCGACGTGTATTTTGAGAATGTTGGCGGTGAACACCTGGAAGCCGCCCTCAATGTGATGAATGAATACGGTCGTATTCCCGTCTGTGGAATGATTGCAGATTACAATGCCGACACACCACAACCGGGCCCCAGCAACTTGTTCTTTATCAATATGAAAAAGCTGACCGTGCAAGGCTATATTGTGATGGATTACTTTGATCAATTTGAAGAATTTGTTGGCCAAATGGCGCAATGGATTTCAGAAGGCAAGGTCAAATCGGAGGAAACCGTTTACGAAGGCATTGAGAATGCCGTCGACGCATTCCTAGGCCTGTTTGACGGCAAAAACAAAGGGAAAATGCTGGTTAAACTGTAACGGCCTAGGCCTGCACCGGGTTGTTAAGAGCGCCAAGAAATGTATCAAAGACTTCTACTAACTTGGCTTCAACAAAGGGTTTACCTATAAACCCTTGCATGCCAACATCCAGGCACTGCTGTCGACGGTCCATCAGGACGTCGGCGGTGAGTGCCACAATCGGCAACTGACAACCTAGTTCTTGCAGTTTTTGCGTGGCTTCCAATCCACTGATGATTGGCATTTGTACATCCATCAGAATCATGGCGAAGTGACTTTGCTGGTCACTTTGAAGCGATGCTTGATAGGCGTCAATGACTTCCTGGCCATTATTGACAATGCAAGGTGCTATGCCCAAACGCTCTAGCTGCTTGCGTATGATAAATTGGTTGGTGGGATTATCTTCCGCCACCAGTACGGATTGTTGATAATTTCTGGATAAGCGCTTGGTGTGATTTGCCGTTGTTGCGCGTTCGACAGGTGCAATAGGCAGCGTCAGTTTCACTTGAAATTCCGTACCCAAATCCGGTTGGCTTGTAACGGTAATATCACCGCCCATATGTTCGATGAGTCCACGACAAATCGATAACCCCAAACCGGTACCACCAAAGTGACGCGAGGTGGATGAATCGGCCTGGGCAAACATATCAAACACGGATTTCTGTTGAGCCTCCGTCATGCCAATGCCCGTATCACTGACCGACAGTATCCAGCTTCCCTGTTGAGAAGGTGCTAATGAGGTGGAGTTTTCAGAATTGATCTGACTTTCTAGAATGACCTTGCCACCCGGCTGGGTAAACTTAAACGCATTGGAGATCAGGTTAGCCAGGATTTGTTGGATCCGATGGGGGTCGCCAATGAATCTGACATCAATGGCATCAACATTCAATAAAAACTCAATACCATGGTTGTCGGCTTCCACCTGATACAGTTTGTAGATGCTGGTCAATAAGTCGATACTACTGAATGGAATAGCTTCGATCAGCAACTTGCCTGCGTCGATCTTGGAAAAGTCGAGCACATTGTTCACAAGGTTTAACAGGTGTTTGGTGGAATCAACGGCGAGATTGGCCAGGGTCTTTTGTTCTTCAGTAAGAGGCGTGTTGAGTAACAATTCCTGGGTGCCGAGAATGCCGTGAATCGGAGTTCGGATTTCGTGGCTCATGACCGCCAGAAATTCCGATTTGGCTTTGGTTGCCAGTTCTGATTGTTCTTTTTCGCGTCGCAAACTGTCCTGCAGGGCTTTATAGGCGGAAATGTCCCGTACAATCGCCTGAATTACGGGTTTGTCCTGCCAGATAGCGGGGCTTAACAGCACGTCGGCATAAAACTGTTCCCCATTCAGGCGCTGGTGAACCCATTCAAACCGTTTATGTCCTTGGCGTTTCGCCTCTTGGATATGGTGCTTGGAAAGCCAAAGGGAAGAGCTACCACAAGGTTGATATCGAGGGGAGACATCGGATGGGTGTTTGGTGCAAAACAAATCCACATCGGAACAAGCGAAGATTTTCAGGGTGGCGGGATTGCAATAGATGAAGGTTTCTTCATCCAGCAACATCATGGCGTCGCCGCTGAGCTCAAACAGCCGTTTAAAATTGGTTTCGGTTAAGGCCATGGTGTCAGTTGGTTTAAATTAAACGACTGTACAATTAAGGCCAATATACTCCCTTGAAAATTACTTGTGAACAGCCAGTTTGCGGTTTTTGTATGCGCCAAAGCCCGGCTTAACCGGGCTTTGGCAGAAAGTAAACCGCGACAATATCAGGCGATGGGCTCTTCACCTTCCAGTTTGGTGCGGTGCATCAGGCGGCCACTGTCCAGTGGATAGGCTGTGGCGCGGTGCAGCGTACCGGTATTATCCCAGGCCAGCAGGTCACCTTTGGTCCACTTATGCGAGTAGACGTACTGTGGCTGGGTGCAATGGAGACGCAGTTTGTGCAGTAGAGCGCGGCCTTCCTGATAATCCATGCCTTCAATGTGTGAAGCCGTGGCACCGATCACCAGTGACTTGCGACCGGAAGCGTGAGTCCAGACCAAGGGATGGGAACGTGGTGGAACCAGCTGCCACATGGCCAGTTGCTGGGCATCCGGTTCGGGGTGCACCATCGCTTGCGCCGCGGCCAGGCTGTGAACCACACGCAGGTTTTCACACTGGGCTTTGTCTTCGTCAGACAGGTCTTCATAGGCGGCATAGGTGTTACAGAATTCGGTGTTGCCACCCTCATCAGAAGGCTTAAGCCCATTTAGCAGTGAGGCCAGAATAGGAACTTCCAGGGTAGAGCCGTCCATGTGCCAGTAGAAGGCGCCTTTCAGATAGTCCGCGTGCTCGTTCAACTCAGTGTCCAGAGTGACCTTATAGACGCCGTTCTCGCCTTCGTCGATGACGTTACCCAGGGTCTTGGTAAACGCCAGTTGTTCTTCGTCGGTGAAATTGATTTCACGGATGACAAACACACCGCGCGCTTCCAGGGTTTCCCGGATCTCGTTGGCGTATTTTCCGCTCAGCAGGGTTTCTTTATCGGCTTTGATTTCCGCGCCGATCAGCGGCTCGATATCGGTGATCGAAAAGCTCATGTTTATGTCCTCTCCCAAAGGCGCTGGGTACTTCCCACCGTGTAGACGAAGGTACTACATCATTATTATTTAATCAACACTGCTGTTTAATTTGTCCGGTCAGATATGACTCGTACCTGGCTAGTTAGCGGCTAGGGGGTATACCAAATGGGACTGGTGTAAGCCCTTTCCTGAGTGGTCATGGGGACGTTTTTGTCCATCGCCACTCCAAACCGCCTGGCCTCGTAGGCGGTCCAGCGGGGCGTGGGTATTTCGATGACCCGGGCGTAATAAAAGGCGGGCGGCGATAACTTCAGCGCCGGTGTGTTTCTGGAATTCCCTCTGAATACTACATTTCGGTGCAAGTTGTTGCCGTCCATAGTGCCGGCGTCCACCGACACGGCGGTATGCAGATGTGTGTCACCAAAATAGATGTTTGTCGGGAATTCTCGGCTTGCGTAGGGGGAGTACAGAACCTCAGGTTCGGTAATGGTCCTGCCCTTGGTCGGATACTGACTGGTATCTGTTGGTAGAGAAGCCAAAACCATCATGGAGAGTAGAATATGGTTATAGTTTATGTCGAGACTCCAGGATCGCCAAGATAATGATTTAGAAGTAGGGCGGTAATGGCGTCAGTTGTAGTCCTGCTCAAAGGGTTTCGCTACTTTGATCTCAAGTCTCAACGACATGATATCTTTATTTATGTTTTTTTAGTGAAAATCACCTTGTGTAGATTGCTGTCACCAACGCCATCAATTCTCTGCCCAGCTGCGAATCAGGTTGTGATACAGACCGCTCAACGATCGCACCTGCGCATCATCGGCCCCGCGATCTGCCGTCAAGGTTTGAACCACCTGGTCGAGATCGAATAACTGTTCTCTCTGATGGGCGTGTCGTATCAGGCTTTGAACCCAGAAAAACGAGCACACCCGTTCGCCCCGGGTGACGGGCCGTACTTCGTGCAGACTGGTGGAGGGGTAGAGGATCAGGTCACCGGCATTAAGTTTAACTTGCTGGGCACCGTACTGGGTTTCAATAATCAGTTCACCACCGTCATAGGTGTCTGGTTCACACAGGAACAATGTCGCCGACACATCGGTACGCAGGCTTTCCCCGTCAGCTAGATACATCATGGCGCTGTCCACATGCAGACCATAGGTGCCGCCTTCGGCGTATCGATTAAACTTCGGCGGATAAATTTTTTCTGGTAAGGCAGCGGTGATAAACAGCGGATGACGCGACAGTTTTTGCAACAGAAACTGCTGCAGCTGTTGTACCTGTGGCAGCGATTCATCCGCCTGCTGATTGTGTTTAACCGTTCTGGCGATGCCACCGGCGGTGTCGCGACCATCCAGCCAATGGCCCTGATTCAATTGCTGGCGAATTTGACAGACTTCGTCCTGGCTCAGCAGGTTTTCAATCGGTAACAACATGATGAGTATATCCAGAGTACGTAAAGGTTATCAGGTGCGTTGCAGGTGATCAGCGCTAATGTCATTCAGGGTCGCGCATCCAGCTAATGCCATGGTCATTTCCAGCTCTTCCAGCAATAGTTTCATGGTATGGGCTACTCCCAGAGCACCAGCGATCGCCAAACCGTACATCAGCGGGCGGCCCAGCAGGACGCCATTGGCGCCCAGCGCCAGGGCTTTAAAAACGTCTGTGCCACGGCGTATGCCACTGTCGAGTAACAGCAGCATATCATCACCGGCCTGGGCTCGAACGCTGGCGAGCATATCAATACTGGCCGGGATGCCATCCAGCGAACGACCGCCGTGATTGGAGACAATCAGGCCATCAATACCAACATCGCGGGCAAGGCCAGCATCCAGTGGGTTGAGTATCCCTTTTAATAGCAGCGGTAATCTCGTTTGTTGACGCAACCAGACCATGTCATCCCAGTTGGGCGCTTTGCTCATCATCCCATGGAGGATGGCGCTCTGACCGGGTGACAGCTGGCTGATACTGTGCTGTTGCGCGGGCAGATTCGCCGCAGTAATTCCGGCTGGTAATTGAAAGCCAGCTCGTTGCGGGCGCTGCCTCAGTCCATTCACTGGCACATCGACGGTAATGACGATGGCTTGATAGCCACTGTTTTCAGCTCGTCTGACTAAGGCCAGAGAATCTTCACGATTGTGCTGCCAGTAGAGTTGAAACCAGCGTGACTGTACTTGGTTCGCGATGTCTTCCAGTGTCACCGAACTCAGTGTGCTGGTGACATACAGGCTGTCCAGCGCCTGGGCGGCTTGGGCACTGGCCAGCTCGCCGTCGGCGTGTACCAGCTTTTGGTAGGCCACCGGGGCCAGACCAATCGGGTGCGGCAGGGTTTGATTCAACCACTGACTGGTGGTGCTGGCATGGGAGAAATTTTGCAAAGTTCGTGGCAGGATTTGCCAGCGATCAAAGGCACTGGTGTTGGAGCGGCGGGTCAGGTCATCGCCACAACCGCCATCAATGTACTCAAAAATAGGGTAGGGGATAAACTCAGGCGCACGACGTTCATAGTCCGCCAGGCTGATCATATCCGCTGGCAGTTGGGTCAGTTTGGGAACATAAAGATTGTTCATGCCTGTACGCCACGAAAGGTGAAAGTCGGCATTTTAACAGAAGCCGGCTGAAGTCTCAGCCGGCTCTGGCTTGAGATACGAGTATCAGAACTCGTAGGAGACGGTCACCTGAGCGTTGCGGCGATCACCGATATAGGTGAAAGAACCACTGCGGTAAGCGGTCAGGTAGTAGTCTTTATCCGTTACATTACCCACATTCATGCGTACATTGAGCTGAGGCGAAAACTCATAGGTCGCGAACAGGTCGTAAACGGTGTAGCTGGGCACACCCAGGTCTTCGTTGGCAGCGCTATCTGGCTGACCCACAAACACTTCACTGGAATAGGTGGCGTTGGCACCGAAGGAGAAGTCATCGGTCAGCTGGTAGCGCAACTGGACAAACGCGCTCTTGTCAGCGAAGTTGGCCAGGGTTTTACCTATGTCGTCCGAGGTGGTGCGGTAGCTACCGGCATCGGGACCACGAGTTACCAGTGTTTGATTGATTCCATCGTTGAAAGACTCAAGGATCTCAGCATTCATCAATGCTGCACCAGCCTGGATGCTCAGTTGATCGGTGATGTTACCCGAAATGGAGAACTCTACCCCTTCAACACGGTTTTTACCGGTGTTAAGCGTGCCGGTAGTTTCGTAATCGGCGCCTTCCATAACATCGTCTTTGGTAATCTGGAAGAGTGCCGCCGTGGCCAGCAACTTCTCGTCGAACAGGTTCCACTTGGTACCCAGTTCAATGTTTTCAGTGTGCTCGGGCTTGGAATTGCCGACAATGTCGTCGCCACCACACAGGCCGCCGTAGCCGCAGTTGCCGCCCACGTCGGATTCGCCGCCGTTGATATTATCCGAGGTGCTGTAGGTCAGGTAGACCATGCCTGCGTCACTCAGCTGGTAGGTTACACCAGCGTGGCCATTCCACAGGGTGTCTGAGTAGTCGTAGCTGGTTTTGGTGTCGCTGCCGACAATGTTTGTATACTCAAAGTGATCGGCGCGCAGCCCCAGAAACACGCTCCACTTGTCCGTCAAATCGACGGTGTCCATCACCGCCAACGACCAGGTATCGATGCTGTAGTCAGAATCCTCGCCACCTTTGATGATATTGCGCTGGGTCAGGTTATTCAGATCTGACAGGTAATTACCGTCACCGTCCACGATGCAGTAGCCGGGGCCGCGGCCAGTATCACAGTTGGTAGGCCCGTCGCCCTGTTTTGCGAAAAAGGACGAACCATCGGAGTTTAAGTAGTTGCCGTTCAGAACGTCATGGCTGGTGTATTCCAGAGTGGTGACAAACTGATGCTTCTTGCCGCCCAGTTCCGCGTCCCAGAAAAGGTTGGTCATGTTGGCGAAGTAGTCCACTTCCTGCCAGCCTTGATGGGTGCTGAGGCTGTTGCTGCTGCTCAGACCCGTGGCCATATAGCCGTTGTCGGTGGTGCCGTAACGGGTGGCATTGACCAGACGCAGGTTATCGGCGAAGTCATACTCGGCACGGAAGGTAAAGGTATTTACTTCGGACTCGAGGAAGTCTTCATCCTGCAGGTAGACGGGGATGTCTTTAGCGGGCTTACCAGTGTCGCGATTGATGTAGGTGCCCAGATCCGGCTTGTCTTCCGCTTCCAGGTAGTAGTAGTCAGCAATCAGCTTCAGTTTTTCGGTGGCTTGCAAAGCGCCAGACAGGGCCACACCGTTACGCTCGCGATCGGCAGGCTCACGATCGGGCACCTCCTGATAGGAGTGCAGCAGGTTGACACGAACCGCAGCATCATCGGTCAGGCTGAGGTTGCTGTCGAGCGTCAGGCGACGGTAATCATCGGTGCCGCCAGCCGCCTGGGCCTTGTTGAAGTTGTACTCGGTACTGGCTTGTTTGGTGATGCTGTTCACCGCACCACCGGTGGAGCCGCGACCGGCAAACGTCGAGCTTGGGCCTTTGCTGATCTCGACCTGCTCCACGGCGAAGCTTTCACGAATGGTCATACCGGGATCACGCAGGCCATCTACGAATACGTCGGAGCGAGCTTCGTGGCCGCGAATCACGTAGCGGTCACCGAAGGCGTTGCCGTTTTCACCAGTACCGAGAGTAATGCCGGGTTGGTTGGCCAGAATCGCACGCAGGTCGGTATCACCGGATTCCTGGATGGCGGTTTGGGTCAGTACACTGATGGTTTGCGGGGTTTCAGCCAGTGGCTTGACGTGGCGGCTGTCACCGGAAATTTTGGCTTTGTAGGGCGCGCCGGGTTCGGCGTAGGGGTTGGTGTCGACCGTGCGCTCTTCAATCTGCATGGTGCCGAGCATGATCGGCTCTTCGTCCTGGGCCAGAACCACAGTACTCATCAGCAGGGAGGGCAGGCCCACCGCCAGAGCCGTTGTGGGATTGAACTTGGGTTTGCGCAAGGTTAGCGCCGGTGTTCCGAGCTTGTTGGTTTTCATGGTGATCTCCGTAAATTAATTGTTTGTAATGAGTGAATACTCAATGGGAATGACCAGTGTGACTTTCTCTCGCTTCAGGCTCTCCGGAAATGGAGGTAACGGTTGCGCTAGTTCCAGCATGTCCAGCGCGGAGGTATCCAACAGCGGATAACCGCTGCTGACTTTTATGGATTTTTCCAGCACGGTGCCATCGCGGTTCATGGTGAACTGCAACTGCACAATGCCTTGTTGTTTGAGCTTCTTGGCTTCTTTGGGGTAGCTGCGATAGGAATTCATCCACGCCATCAAGTGGGCAAAATAATCCTTGCGCTTGCCAACCTTGCCGCCGCGCTGCTGATCGTTACGGCTGCCGGTGGCCTTCTGTTGTGCCACTGTGGTTGAGGCTGTGGAGTTCGCTGCCGGAGCCGGTGAGGACTCGGTTGTTTGAGCCGGTACGCTCTGTTGTTGTGCTGCCAAACCGTTTTCGCTGGTGAGTTCACTGCTGACCTGGGGGGACTCAACCGGTGGTTTGGCGGCGGGCTCAGGTGCTGGCACTGCCGGCTCGGGCGGAGTCTCGATAACGGGCTCGGTCACTGGCTCTGGCGGTTGTGGTTCAGAGACAGGTTGCGGAGGGGGTTCTACCGCTGTGGGTTGAAGTTCAGGTTCTACCGGCTCGGATATGGTATCGCTGTCAGCGGCACTGCTCTCCACACTGTTGATGTAAGAGCCGGCCAGACCCAAGCCAACCTCGAGTCCGCCATCACCTTCAGCTTCCGTACCGGACTGGGTGGAAGGCTTTGGTGCACTCAGTGCCCACAGCAGCAGGCTGTGACACAGTAGTGAAACCAACAGAGCCATAAACCAGTGTCGACGTTGCATGGAGTCAGCCTTCCGATTCACTGATCAGGGTGATCTGGGTAATGTGCAATTGACGCAGCAGAGACAGCAGTGGCTGAATCTGTTGAGCACTCAACTGGCGATGTAAAAACACCTGAATATCGCCTTGGTTGTTGAATGACTGTAATTGCAGGGACATTTGTTCCGTCGACACTTCGTTGCCGTTGAGAAACAGTTGCTGCTGCGCGTTCATTTCGACCCGGTATTCAGTTGCGGGGCTCTGTTGGCCGTCAGCGTTAACAGGCAGCTGTAGCCCTGCGGCCAGTTGTTGCTGCATCTGGCCGGCGACCATAAAGAAGATCAGCAGCAGAAAAACAATATTGATCAGGGGAATCATATTGTCGTCGCTGGCAGGTTTTACTTTGTTCCAGAGCGTGTCCATTAGCTTTCCGTTAGCGCGGTGGATCCGGGATCTTCAGGTTGTTGTTTGAGGTTTACTGACGTCGTTGATATTTCAGCGTGGCGTCAAGGTTCCAGTGCGTCGCCTAAGTTTACTCGTTCAAAACCCAGCTGCTTGAGTTGGTGCATCTGAGTGATGATGGTCTGCACCTGAGTGTCGGCCTGCGGGTAGACCATGATGCTGCTGTCACCCGGTTGTGTTTGTAGCCAGGCCTGATCCACAGGGTTCTTTTGTGGCAGCTGTAACCAGTGCCCGTTTGCAGTCAGGGCCAGTTGCAACGGCTTTGTGTCCGTGCTTTCAGTCGCCGCCGTGGCGGTCTGTAAACGGGTTTCATGGCGTGTGGTAAAACTGGAAGTCAGCATGAAAAACATCAGCAGAATAAACACCACATCAATCAGCGCCGTCAGGCTGATGGGCTTGCGGGGCCGGGCTGCGAGCAGGGCGGTCATGGTGTTCAGCCTTTTGGTACGACTGGCTGCTGAGAAGTCGGTTGCTGGCTGGTGGTTTGCAAACCAGCGCGTTCCGCTTCGGTGAAAGTCGCTTCCATATGATCCTGCACTGCAGCCACTTCCAGTTCCGCCCGGCGTTCAAGCCAGCTGTGAACCATGGAGGTGGGAATGGCGACGGCAAGCCCCACGGCGGTGGTCAACAGCGCTTGCCAGATACCGCCAGACAGCACCGAAGGGTTGACCTGGGCGCCAGCCGCTTCCATGGCCTGAAAGGCTTCGATCATGCCCAAAACGGTACCGAATAAACCCAATAACGGCGCCAGCGTGGCAATCACTTCCAGCGGGCGCAAATGACTGGTCACCACCAGTGCCTGACGGCGCGCCAGGCGCAGGGCTTCTTCGCGTTGATGGGGCTGGGACAGGTCGGATTGGTGCAGGCCCAGTACCTGGGAAATGATGATGGCCCGCGGTGTAGGGCTGCCTTTGGTGAGCATTAAGGCTTGTTTTAGTTGGCCCTGACGCAAATGCTCCAGAGCCTGTTCGGCGTTTTCGCTTTGTAATTTCAGCTGGACATAGAATTGCAACAGCTTAGCGGCGGCCAGAGTGATGGCCACAATTGAGCCGACGAGCAAAATCCATACAACAGGGCCTCCATTCAGAGTCCAGTTCATGACGCTATCCATTAGTCGTTCCCCAAGATTCCTGCTCGGAACGTCACCAGGGCGGTAACGGCAGGAGAAAGTGTTAGTGCTAATGATAATAGCTATCATCATTATTGGCAAACTTAATTAGGATTGTTGCCAGGCTGATGCAGATCAAACTCCGATCAGATTGGGTGCCAGGGCTATGGACAGTCCAGATGAAGAAACGCTATTATTTATTGTACAGCAGTGTTGAATTAATTTGAGGTGTGGAATACACACTGTGTGCCGGTGATGTCGATGCATCATTAACAATCAGAGAGTGAGAGCACTATGGAACAGCAGATAACGGTACTTGTGGTCATTGACCCCAGCCAACAGTCCCACCCGGCATTGGATCGGGCCATGTTGTTGGCACGTCGCGCAGAAGGGGATATTCAGGCGCGCATGGTTTTTGTGGTGACCCCTTTCCAGCAGCAGTCTTCCGGTACGGTGTTGTGCACCAGTGAATGGCTGAAGGAAAACATTCACCAGCCGTTGTCAGGCACTCCGATCGACTATTCGGTGATCTTGGGCTGGGGCAGCAGCAGCGACGAAATCATCATTCAGGCGGCGACGGATGTGGGGGCGGCACTGACCATCGCGCCCTACTACGGCCAGGCAAAAGGACACTTACTGAGCGATGACAAATGGAAACTGTTGCGCAAGTCCAGAAACCCGGTGTTGATGGCTTCACGTGCACCCACCGATCACTCTGGGCGGATGCTGTGCACGTTAAAAACCCAGGATCCGGATTATCAGGAGCGCAACGAGCGCGTGGTATCCACGGCCAAACGCTTTGCCGAGGTGTTTGGGTTACAGGTTCACGCGGTCAATGCCTATGACGATTCCATGGAATTTCCCGACCGTACCCGGATCGCGAACCAAAGCGGTATTGCCAATGAAAACATCCATGTCAAGCTGGGTGAGCCTCAAGATGTTATCTGTGAGACGGCCAACGCCATGAACGCCGACCTGATCCTGATCGCCAGTCAACAGCGTTCCGGCTTTAAAGGCGCCTTGCGCGGTAACATGATTGAAAAAATCCTGGAGCGAGTGGATCGGGATATTTTGATGATTTGATGCCTCGGTTAATCCATATTCACGGGTTTCTCAGTTCCAGCCACATTGCCCGTGATGCTTCCTTGTGGCGCTACATTGAGGAGGCATCGCTGGGTATAGAGCTGGTGTCTCCTGTACTGCCGGATAAACCTCAAGCCGCCATGGCACTCCTGAACGAGTTGATTCGGGAGTCCAAACACCATAAGCAGCCACTGGCCCTGCTGGGGCATTCTCTTGGAGGTTATTACGCAACTTATCTTGCGTATCGCTATCAGTTGCCGGCCGTGTTGCTCAATCCCGTGGTGCGGGGTTATGAAATCATGTGCAATTTTTTTGGCGATTGTTACAACCCTCATACGGACACCTCATTTCGTATCGAAGAAGAGGACATCGGTTTTCTGGCCAGTCTATTGGTTGAGCCGCAAGCCATACAACAAATGGCATCCCAATTGATGGTGATTCAACAATTGGGCGATGAAATTATCAATCCGCGGGATGTATTGACCTTCTATCGCAACTGCCTGGTCGTGATAGAACAAGGGGGTAATCACAGCTTTCTCGGCGTCGACCGGCATCTGGATAACATCATGGCATTTTTACTGGATAACGCGATTTGCCCGGCAGGCCAGCCGGAAAATAATAATGAGTGATAGTTTGATGAGTGATAGTGTGAAAAATATTAGCGTCATTACCGGTGGCGCTGGAGGAATGGGACTGGCCGCGGCAAAAATTCTGGGCCGGGATCATCATGTCATCATTTCGGACATTAACCCACAGCGATTGGAACAGGCCGCGACCGAGTTGCAACAACTGGGCATTGGCTGTGATGCCATTGTCTGCGATATTGCTGATCAGGCCTCAGTGGATGCACTGGCAAAACAGTCGGCGGCACTGGGCCGGATCGTATCCGTGATTCATACGGCGGGCCTCAGTCCGCAAATGGCCGATCCGGCAGCCATCATCAAAGTCAACGCCGTGGGCACCGTGCATATCGCCAACGCCTTTTACCCCCTGGCCAGTGATGGCTTTACGCTGGTCAATGTGGCCTCCATGGCGGCTCATTTGTTGCCGGGATTGCTCATCCGGCAACGGGCCTACGCCTTAGCCTTTACCGATCTGGATGCATTGCAGAGAAAGCTGTTGTTTCCCTGCCGGTTAATGCCCAAGGATTTTTACCGCAAAGGCATGGCCTATTCCATCAGCAAACATTTTGTGATTTGGTACAGCAAGAAACTGGCAGCTCGTTTTGGAGAGAAGGGTGCCAGGGTAGTGTCGGTATCGCCGGGCACGTTCGATACTGATATGGGACGTCTGGAAGAGAAAAGCGGTGCCTATGAGTTATTGCAACACGCGGCCTTGAAACGCTCCGGGAAACCTCGGGAAATTGCAGAATTGTTGGCATTTTGTGCCAGTGACAAAGCCAGTTACTTGACCGGTGTGGATATTCTCTGCGATGGGGGCGTAGTGGCTGGGAAAGCATAAACCACATATTTCCTGTACACGGTTTATAATGGTCGTGACAATGAGTTCATGTGTCTTCTGTTATTACTTTCAGGTGTTATAAAGCCTTTTAATATTCCCTACTGATTTCTCAGCGATGCCTTATGAATACCTCTGCGCGATGGATCGTCACAGTGTTGGCTTGTGTGTTGGTGATAGCAGGCCTGGCAGTCTACAAGTACGTGCAGATTCAGGCCGCCATCGCTTATGGCAAGTCGTTTCCGGAAACCTCCGAAAGTGTTGAAGCCGTCACGGCCAGCGTGTCGAATTTCCAGCATGAGGTGACCGCCATCGGTGAAATCATCGCCCCTCAGTCGCTGGAACTGCGCAATGAAGAGGAAGGGGTGATTGCCGATATTCGCTTTCAGCCCGGTGATCTGGTGAAGAAAGGCACGTTACTGGTGCAGATGGACGTTCGGGAAGAAACCGCGCGTCTGAAAGCGGCCCAGGCCCGGGTCAACCTGGCGAAACTGGATGTGGAACGCGTCCGGCGCCTGATCAAACAGAAAAATGTCAGTGAAGAAGCTGTCGATCAGGCCGAGGCGAACTTCGCCATTGCCGAGGCGGACGTCATGGCCCTGGAAGCCAGTATTGCGAGAAAAAGCCTGCGAGCGCCGTTTGACGCCCAAGTGGGCTTACACCACTTCGATCCAGGCGAATTCCTGCAAAGTAATACCCCCATTGTGTCGCTGGTGGGAATCAATGACTATGTCTGGGTCGACTTCTACCTGCCGCAAAGCCAAATGGATGTCAGTACCGGTACAACGGTCAAGGTACTGCTGCCCGGTGCTGGCCACAAGACACTGCTGGCGACGATCATTGCCCGCGATACCATGGCATCTGAAACGTCGCGTAACCTGAAGCTGCGTGCCCGCATTGATCAAGCGGTGATGGTGCCGCCAAACACCCTGGTAAAAGTGCGAGTACCGGCGGGCGAGAGTGAGCAGGTGATCTTGCCGCGCACGGCCATCTCCTCAGACAGCAGTGGTGACTATGTCTATGTACTGCTGCCAGACACCAGTGATAACGGAGACACGAGAGACACCCAGGGCAAAAACTACCGTGCGCATCGCCGTGCGGTAACGGTGGGGTTCAAGGACGATCAGCGGGTAGTGATTGAAAAGGGGCTCAAGAGCGGTGAACTGATTGCTGCCAAAGGGGCCTTTAAGCTCACGCCCAATATGTTGACCTTTGTACGCCAGCGGCCCTCACAGGAACAGGCCGATATCAACCGTCAGCGGGCAACCGTTGAGGCCCTGCCATGAATGCTATGGACGGCCGTCCCAATGTGATGGACATTTTTGTAACCCGTCCGATTCTGGCGGTGGTGCTGTGTATTGGCTTGGTGATTGCCGGCTTGAAGAGCGCGCAGACGATTCCGACGCTGCAATACCCGCAAATGGAAAGTTCTTCCCTGATTATTCAAACGCCCTACGTGGGGGCCTCGGCGGAAACTGTCCAGGGGTTTGTGACAGAACCTATTGAGCGGGTGGCCACCACGGTGCCGGGAGTCGATTACGTAGACTCTGTTACCGTGCCCGGATTGAGTACGGTGACGGTGTGGTTACAGCTGAATGAAAACAGCACCGAAGCTTTGGCAGAACTGTCGTCGCGACTGGGTCAGATTCGCTATCAACTGCCGGCCGGCGCCGAAGATCCGGCGGTGCGTGTTCAACGGGCAGATCGTCAGGGTGCTGTATTCTATCTGGACGTGGTGACCGGCTCCTTCAGCCGAGCCGAATTAACCGATTATCTGTCACGTCACGTCAGTCCCATTCTCTCTTCCATTGCGGGTATTCAGCGCATCGGTATTGAAGGCGGTCGAGAGCCGGCCATGCGCATCTGGATCGATCCGGTCAAAATGGCCGCCTACAACATCAGCGCCCAGGACATTCAGGCGGCGCTGTCGAGCAACAACACCATTGCCACCTTTGGAGAAAGCGAAAATTCGCGTCAGCGGTTCAGCTTGCTGGCCGACACCACTCTGCAAACGGTGGAAGATTTCGAACGCCTGGTGATTCGCGAATCCGATGGCGCCTTGATCTACCTTCGTGACGTGGCCCGGGTGGAATTGGGTGAAGAAGAGGGGGAAGTCACGGCTCGTCACACTCAGGATATAGCGGTCTATCTGTCGGTTTGGCCGCTGCCGGGTGCCAATGAAATTGAGATCGGCAACGATGTGTACGCCGCGCTGGAGCAAATCAACCCCACCTTGCCTGAGGGCATGCACATTGATATCGCCTATGACGGCACCCTCTACATGCGTGATGCCATCCGAGAAATCTTTACCACGCTGGCGGAAACCATTGTCCTGGTGGGTATTGTGGTGCTGGCTTTGATGGGGTCTGTGCGCACAGCGCTGGTGCCGCTGGTGACCATTCCCATTTCGCTGTTGGGGGCGGTGGCGATGATCTCCTTAATGGGGTTTTCACTCAATCTGCTGACGATTCTCGCCATTGTGCTGTCGGTAGGGTTGGTCGTGGATGACGCCATTGTGGTGGTGGAAAACGTCTCTCGGTATATGCGCGAGGGAAAAAGTCGCACTCAGGCGGCTCTGGCCAGCTCCCGGCAACTCCTGTCACCCATTATCGGTATGACCATCACCCTGGCCGCGGTGTATGCCCCGATTGGGTTGTTGTCCGGGCTGACCGGTTTACTGTTTAAAGAGTTTGCCTTTACCTTGTCGGTGGCCGTGTTGATCTCCGGCGTGGTGGCATTGACTCTGTCGCCAGTGATGAGTGCCTATGCCAGTCCTGAGGCGGGTAAAGAAGCGCCTATGGCGCGCTGGGTCAATCAGTTATTTGATCGATTGCATCGATTTTACGGCCGTCTGCTGGATCACATTTTCCGCTGGCGTTGGCAGGTTCTGGTGGCTGCGGTGGTGATTACCTTGCTGTCGGTGCCGTTTTATCTGTTTTCCCTGAAAGAGCTGGCGCCGCTGGAAGACCAGGGTTCAATCAATCTGTTTGTCGAATCCCCTCCCAGTGCCTCGGCGGATTACACCGTCGACTACATGCACGATGCGGTGGATTACCTGATGGAGTTTCCCGGTGCCAAGTTTGTCTGGCAGGTGCTGCGCCCCAACGGTGGCTTCGGCGGGCTTATTTTGCAGGACTTGTCTCAGCGGCCGGAGAGTGTGATGGAGATGCGACCGGCCGTGTTTGCCGCCGCCAACCAGCTCACGGGTATCCGGGTCTATCCGATATTATTCCCCGCACTGCCCACCGCCGGTCAGTTTGATGTGGAGTTGGTTGCCTTATCGACCGATTCACTGGAAGACATGAAACCCTACGCCGATGAAATTGTGGAGCGCACCCTGGCTTCAGGTAAGTTTTTATTTGCCTCAACCGGATTGCGCATCGATATGCCGCAGGTGCGGTTTTTGCTGGATCGTGAACGCATAGCGGACCTGGGTATGGATCTGGCCAGTGTGGGTCGGCAGTTGTCGGTGTTATTGTCCGGCAATTACGTGAATCGCTTTGACTACCATGGCCGCGCCTATCGAGTGATTCCCATGGTGGAGGGACAGAGTCGCCTTTATCCTGAGGCGTTGCTGGATCTGCAAATTCGTACGCCGGCGGGTGATTTAATTCCGGTTTCCGCCATTGCCACACTGGAACAGTTCGTGGCGCCCCGGCTTTACGATAAGTTTCAGCAGAAAAATGCTTTTCGCATCTACGCCGGTGTTTTGCCGGGGATTACCAAGGAAGAGGGATTGAACACCATCGAGGCGATTGCCCGTGAGGTGGTGCCTGCGAGTTACCGTTTTGATTACGCCGGTGAATCCCGTCAAATCCGCAAGGAAGGCAATACCCTGGTTGGCGCGCTGGCACTGGCGCTGGTGTTTGTCTACTTCGTACTGGCGGTGCAATTTAACAGCTTTCGCGATCCGCTGGTGGTGCTGTTGGGCTCTGTGCCGCTGGCTTTGTCCGGGGCGTTGTTGTTTCCCTTTCTCGGCTGGACCACGATCAACATATACTCCCAGATTGGTTTTATCACGCTGGTGGGGCTGGTGGCGAAGAACGGCATTTTGATTGTGGAATTTGCCAATCACCTGCAGGTAGAAGGCCTGCAAAAACTGGCGGCGATCAAAGGCGCGGCGGAAACACGCCTGCGACCGGTGTTAATGACGACCGCCGCGACCGTGTTGGGTCATTTCCCTCTGGTGCTGGTGACGGGTGCCGGCGCCGAAGCTCGCAACAGCATCGGTATTGTGCTGGTGGCGGGCATGATGCTTGGCACCTTCTTTACCCTGTTTGTGTTGCCGTGCCTGTATTTGGTGATGGCTCGTACGCATCAACACGACGAACTGGAATCGGCTCAGCAGGCTGAGCAGCAATCCTCGGTCAGCTATCTCGGATAAGCGTCGACAAGCACTGGTATGCTCCTTGCGTGATAATCCGCTCACGAGTTTACGAGTGGAGGAAGCATGTCGTTGCGTAATGCTGTGCAGTTAATCTGTTATCCCAATCGTATGGGACCCGATTTAAACGCACTGCATCAAGTCCTGAAACGCCACTTTTCGGATTGCATTGGTGGTGTGCACATCCTGCCTTTTTTCCCGTCTAACGCCGATGGCGGTTTTTCGCCGTTGACCCACCAGGAAGTGGAGCCCGCATTTGGCGATTGGCGGGATATTGAAGCCATTGCGGCCGACTTTGATCTGGTATGCGACGTGACCATCAATCACATCTCCGACGAGTCGGTCGAATTTCAGGATTATATCGCCAGGCGCGACCAGTCCGAATTTGCCGACCTGTTTGTCGATGTCGATAAAATGGGAGAAATCTCCCACGATGACCTGGCAAAAATCCACATCCGCAAAGAGAAAGAACCGTTTCGGGAAGTCAACTTTGCAGACGGCTCTACAGGCCGCGTCTGGTGTACTTTTACCGAGCACCAGATCGACCTGAATTACGACTCCGAACACACCTATCATTTCATGGCTGAGAACATGCGTTTCCTGGCGCAAAAAGGCGTGAAACTGTTTCGCTTGGATGCGTTCGGTTATACCACCAAGCGTATCGGCAGCAGCTGTTTTCTGGTTGAACCGGAAGTGTACCGATTACTGGATTGGGCGAATGAAGTGGCTCATGCCAATGGCGCTGAAATTTTGCCAGAGGTGCACGACCATCCCAGTTATCAATACGCCATCGGCCGGCGCAATATGCACCCCTATGGCTTCGCGTTGCCGCCTTTACTGCTTTATTCACTGTTGGACGCCAACAGTGTGTATCTGAAAAACTGGTTGCGGATGTGCCCGCGCAATATGGTGACGGTGCTGGATACCCACGATGGTATTTGCATTCCGGACGTGGAATCCATCTTGCCGGAAGACAAAATCAGTGTGCTGATTGATAACATCAACAACCGCAGTGCAGATCCTATCCTGCGGCGCAATGCCGCCAACGTGCACAGTGTCGGTGCAATTTACCAATTGACGTGCACATTTTATGAAGCCCTGATGCGCAACGATGACGCCTATATCGCCGCCCGCGCCATTCAGTTTTTCACCCCCGGCATTCCTCAGGTTTACTATGTGGGCTTATTGGCCGGCTGTAACGATTATGACCTGATGGATGAAACCGGAGAACTGCGCGACATCAATCGCCATTTCTATGGCATGGAAGAAATCGATGAAGCGGTGCAGCAGCCTGTGGTGCAACGGCAACTGGCGCTGATGCGATTTCGCAGTTCCTATCCGGCGTTTGATGGCCATTTCGAGTTGAATTATTCCAACCAGAGCAGTGTGTGCATGGCCTGGCGGCACGGTGAGTACTACTGCCAACTGTTTGTGGACCTCAATTTTAAAACCACCTCCGTCGAGTACCGGGATGTGGCATCTGATCAAGTTCTGTCCGTTCATTTTTAACCGTTAAACCAATTTCACCGACTAAACGTCACAGGGAAAGCTGATGTTGCAATTGATTGTACCCATTACCACCTTGCTACTGGGCGTATCCTTGCTGCTGTTGGGCAGCGGGTTGCTGAACACGCTGCTGGCCTTGCGCGGCGGCCTCGAGGGTTATGCCGATAATACTCTGGGCGTGATTATGTCCGGGTACTTTCTCGGTTTTTTCCTCGGCACGTTTATCGCCCTGCCATTGATTCAACGGGTGGGACACATCCGGACGTTTTCCTGTTGTGCCGCGCTGGTGAGCTGTTCGGTGTTGTTGCATGTGCTGTTTGTACACCCTATCAGCTGGCTGCTGCTGCGTATTATGACCGGCACCGTGCTGGTGATTCTGTACACCGTCACTGAAAGCTGGCTCAACCATGTGGCCAGCGGTCCCCAGCGTGGGCGTGTGTTTGCCGTGTATATGGCGGTGAATCTCGGCTCGTTGGCTCTGGCGCAACAGCTATTGCGACTGGGCTCGCCGGAAACCTTCGTGTTGTTTGCCCTCGCTGCCATGCTGATCAGTGTGAGCCTGGTGCCGATCACCCTGACTCGTATGCCCCAGCCGACGGTGGAACCGGTGCCACGGTTAAAATTATCCTCCATGGTGAAGGCCTCGCCACTGGCGGTCGCCGGTGCACTGCTGTCGGGTTTGGCGATGGGAGGCTTTTGGGGCATGGGGGCGGTGTACGCGGGGCGTATTGGGCTCGACGCCCATGGCGTGGCGGTGTTTATGAGTTGCGCCATTCTTGGCGGGGCGCTGTTTCAATACCCCTTCGGCCGCTATTCCGACACTCACGACCGACGCTGGGTGATCGTGGTGGTGACCGGGTTGGCGGCGCTGTCGGCGAGTCTGCTGTGGCTGTTTTCCAGTCTGGGTTATTACTGGGTGTTGGTCATAATCGCGCTCTACGGCGGTTTTGCGTTCTCGGTGTACCCCGTGTCGGTGGCGATGATGATGGACAATCTCGAGCCCAAGCATATCGTTTCCGGCGCCAGCGGCCTGTTGTTTCTGCACGGTATTGGTGCGGCCGTGGGGCCTGCACTGGCCGGGCAGTTAATGGGTTGGGTGGGCCACCAGGCGCTTACCCTCTACTTTGCGGTCATGCAGTTGGCCCTTTGTTTTTTCACGGTATGGAATTTGCATCGTAGTAAAGAAGCACCAGTTGAACACCCGGCCCACTTTGTGGCTATGGTGCGCACTACGCCAACCGTTCTGGAAATGCTGCCTGACGAGGACGTGCTTGAAACTGATCATCAAGCTGAGCTTGAAAGTGAGTTGCAAAGCGAGCCCGACGGTGAGTTGGAAAGAGAGGTTGAGCGTGCCGAGCCTTAAGATAAGGCTGTCGCTTTTGGGGTCTCCAGGACCCCAAGTCTACATCGCACGAGATGCAGTCAATGACGGGCAAGTATTCCCTCAATGGGAAAGCCTACACAATCAGCTGATAACACGGTGAGTTTAATCGGACGTAGATGACAACGTAGTAGCCAATAGTTTCCAAGTTGTCGTAAGACAAATTGTTGCAATTCACACGTTGTCATGATCATCACAGGCGTTGTCATGGTTATCATGGAAGGTTAAGCAGGTTCCCGACATTCTGCACTCAGCGGCAAGCTGTCTTAAAGGCGTAACCCACTGATTTGATGGTCACGAACGTCAGTCAGACTTTGGAGGTTGTTATGCTGTTAGCTACCGATCTGGACGGAACTTTTCTTGCAGGTAGTCCGGAAGATCGACTTAAGTTGTACCACTTGATATCCGCTCATCCACATATCACGCTGGTGTTTGTCACTGGACGTGGATTGGAGTCGGTATTACCACTGTTGTCCGATCCGACAATTCCTCAACCGGATTACATTATTTGTGATGTGGGTTGCACTGTGGTTGATGGGAAGACTCAGCAACCTGTGCAACCGATTCAGGCGACGATTGATGAGTTGTGGCCAGGCACTCAAGTTATCGAGAGCGCGCTGGCTGATATGGGGGGCTTACAGCGGCAGGATGTTCCCCAGGAGCGGCGCTGTTCCTACTTCTGTTCGGCGGAAGCCATCACGGATGAAGTCAAACAAATTGCGGACGACTTATCCTGCGACCTATTGTATTCCGCCGATCTCTATCTCGATTTTCTACCACCGGGTATCAACAAAGGCAAAACCCTGAGAAGTTTGGTTGAGCACCTGGGCTGGCATCCCGAAGACGTCCTGGTGGCGGGAGATACACTGAATGACCTGTCCATGTATGAACACGGATTTATTGGTGTGTGTGTTGGGCAATCTGAGCCAGCGTTGTTGGATGCAACGGAGAAACGCGCGCGTGTACTGCACGCCAGATCCGCAGGGTGTGGTGGTATTTTGCAGGCCATTGAGCATTTTGGCTTTTTGGGTAAAGCCGGTTTAGCGGCCGAAGCACAGGATGTTATCAGCCCGGGAAAGTCCGATTTGGTGATCGTGTATCACCGCCTCCCCTATGAAGAAGTGATTGAAGACGGCGAATTGCGTCGCCGCCGGCCCAGCTCGCCCAATGGCATTATTCCGACTCTGCTTGGATTCTTTGACGAAGGTCGCCGCGGTTCCTGGGTGGCCTGGTCAGTGCATGACGAGTCCCTGGGGGATTTTGAAACCCATACGGAAGTGGACGCCAGTCGCTACCCTAATCTGATGGCCGCGCGAGTGCCTCTGTCGAAAGAGGACGTCGATATTTTTTATCGGACCTTTTCCAAAGAGGCATTCTGGCCCACCTTGCACACGTTTTGGGAACGAGCCAGTTTCCGAGAAGATCATTGGCAAGTGTTTTTGCGAGTCAATCAGTGCTTTGCCGAAAGGGCAGCAGCCGAAGCCGCAGAGGGCGCCGTTGTCTGGATTCACGATTACAACCTGTGGATGGTACCGGCCTACCTGCGTGAATTGAGACCGGATGTCACCATTGCGTTCTTTCACCATACCTACTTTCCCTCGGCGGATGTCTTCAATGTCTTGCCCTGGCGGCGGGACATCATCGGCAGCTTGCTGCAATGCGATTACGTCGGTTTTCATATTCCTCGTCAGTCAGAAAACTTTGTCGATGTGGTGAGGGGCGTAACGCCGTTCAAGGTCAAAGAAAAAGTCAGTTGTGCCCCGCGCTTTCTTACCTTTGGCTGTGCGGTTGGCCTGGAGGAGATGACTCGCCAGATCGAGGTCAACGGCCGCACCATATGCCTGGGGGCTCACCCGGTGGGGTTGAGTATGGAGCGGGTGAAACAAGCCCTTGAATTGCCAGCCATTCAAACCCGCATGCAGGAGTTGCGGGAAGAAATGCATGGCATTAAGGTCATCCTATCGGTTGAACGACTGGACTTCACCAAGGGAATTCTGGAAAAGCTGCTTGCCTACGAACGGTTGCTGAATGAACACCCTGAGCTGATTGAGAAGGTAAGCTTACTGATGGTGTGTGTGCCGGCGGCCAAAGAAATGTCCATCTATGACGAGTTGCAGTCTCAAATTGAACAGGCGGTGGGACGTATTAACGGCAGCTTTGCCCGGGTAGGCTGGACACCGATTCAGTTCTTTTTCCGCAGCTTACCGTTCGAGGAGTTGGTGGCGTATTATGCCATGGCGGATGTTATGTGGATTACCCCTTTGCGCGATGGTCTCAATCTGGTGGCGAAAGAGTATGTGGCCACCCAGGGTTTGACGGATGGCCAGGGGGTATTGGTGTTATCGGAGTTTGCTGGCGCGGCGGCTGAGCTGCGAGGTGCGGTATTGGCCAATCCCCACGATCCGGTGGAGTTGGCCAATACCTGTTATTTTGCCTTGACCATGCACAGTCAGGAAGCCAGGAGTCGGCTGAAAGAGGCGTTCGAGGTGGTGTATTACTACGATATCACCTACTGGGGCGATGAATTTATGGCGGCAGTGGCGGCAGCGAAAAAGTCCAATATCATTGCCCTGAAAAAGTTGAACAGTGGCTCTTTGCCCAACTCCCGCTCCAAGGTTGCCTGAAGCGCGCTACCAGAAACTCAGCACCAACAGCAAGGTGATCGCTGTCAGCCCCAGTGCTGACAGCTTAATCACCGGTGTTACGTTAGAATCCGCCTGTTTCGATGAGGCTTCCGGATTGAATCGCAACGGTTCGGAAGCCTGATCGGGCGCGGGGGTAACACGCTGTATCAGCATAATAAACCCAAGCGTTAACAGAAACAGCAGCCCGGCCAGGATGGTGAAATGAATATTCAGCCATCCAAGTTGCTGAAGCACAAAGCAACTTAATGACACGGCATGTCCCAGTAAGGTACCTGAAAAGGCCGCCTGTGCTCCCACCTTGTGACTGAGAAAACCTATGGCAAATACGGCCACCAAGGGTGGTGTGACAAGCGCAAAGGTCTGTTGCAAGTAAGCAAAGATGCCCGGGAACTGATCAATCGCCGGTGCCCAGATTGCCGCCACCAGCATTAACACCAGGGTAGTGATACGACCACCTTTGGCCAGTTGTTGCGCGCTTATGCCGGGGCGGCGGGGTTTAACAAAATCCATCATGACCAGGGTTGAACAAGAGTTGAGGGTCGAGTCGACACTGGACATGATGGCGGCCATTAAACCGGCTAACATCAATCCTGCCAGTCCCGGCGGAGCGTATTCGGCAATTAATCGTGGGAACACTGTGTCGGCCCGTTCCAGATCGGTGAATAAATTCACCGCCATCACACCGGGTAATACCATGATAAACAAAGGCAGCAATTTGAGTGTGGCCGCCAGCAGCGCACCCTTGGCGGCGGCGTTCACATCCCGTGCGCCCAGCAGGCGTTGTGCCACATATTGATTCATGGTCCAGTAGTAGAAGCCGAGTATCGGCAAGCCGATGATCGTACCCAGCCAGGGCAACACCTCATCATCCAGCGGACGTATCAGTGACAGCTTTTCGGAATCGATATTGGCCGTCACGGCAGACCAGGAAAAATCAAATTCGGCAAACACAATCAGGGTCAGGACGATGGACCCCAGCAGCAGAATGACAGTTTGTAACACATCGGTGTAGACCACCGCTTTGAGCCCGCCTGCGGTGGTATATAGTCCGGCAAACAGTGCCATGATACTGATTGTCTCAACCAGGCCGATACCGGGAAAAAACAACATCAGCACCAGGGCGCCGGCGTAGAGACTGCCAGCCGTATCCAGCGCTATGCTGAGGAACAAGGTGCACACAGACAAGTAGTTACGCAGTCGCGCGTCAAAGCGTCGTTCCAGAATTTCCGGCACCGTGGTCAGGCGTCGGCGGATAAACACCGGTACCACAAAAATTGCAGAAAACAGCAGCACCAGCGCGGCCATCCATTCATAGTTGGCGACTGATATGCCGTGTTCCCAGGCCGCACCCGGCAGCCCAATCAGGGTGGTGGAAGAGATGTTGGAGGCAAACAGGGACAATCCTATCGCCACAGGTCCCAGGCTGCGACCGGCGAGGAAGAGTTCATCGGCGTTCGGTGAACGCTTGGTGACGTATAAGCAAACCGTCACAATCACGAGCAAGTAGGCGGCTAGTACCGCTACATCCAGCGAGTGTAGATGATCCATTATTCCCTGTTATGGTTATGCGTGTATACAGTGACCGCTGTTTCATAACAAGCAGGTTTCGTACCAGCCTAAAGAAGTGTTGATCTTCATCAATTGCACTTGCCGGTCAGGTTACTACACTCATTAAAGTTTATCGGGTTGTTGATTGATGTTGTCGAATCTTGGGAAACCGGCATGGAATTCAAGGACTACTACAAAATTCTGGGTGTTAGCGAGGACGCAGACGCCAAAGCCATCAAAACCGCTTATCGCAAGCTGGCCCGCAAATACCATCCTGATGTCAGCAGTGAGCACGAAGCGGAAGAGCGTTTCAAAGAAGTGACCGAAGCCTATGAAGTCCTCAAGGACCCGGACAAGCGGGCCGAGTACGATGAGGTCAAGCGCTACGGTCAGGGCGGTCAGTTTCGTCCACCGCCAGGATGGGAGGCCAGTGGTGGTTTCAGTGGCGATGGCGGATTCCAGCAGGGTGATTTTTCCGACTTTTTTGAATCCATTTTTGGTGGCCGTGGCGGTGGTTTTCGTCAGGAGAGTCGGGCCTACCGCAGTCGTGGCCAGGACATCGAAACCCAACTGCCGATTTTTTTGGAAGATACCCTGTCGGAAGAGCAAAAAACCATCGAATTCGAATTGCCGGACATCGATGAGCGCGGACGGCAAGTGTACAAACGCAAAAGCCTTAAAGTCCGCATTCCCGCGGGTGTACGCGATGGTGAGCGTATTCGGTTGAAAGGTCAGGGCGCACCGGGGTTTGGCGGTGGTGAAAAAGGCGATCTGTATCTGGTGATCCGCCTGGTCCCCCATCCCTTGTTTGATGTGGAAGGCCATAACCTCATCATCACGGTACCACTTGCCCCATGGGAAGCGGCACTCGGCACGAAGCTGACACTGCCAACGCTGGACGGCAGTATTCGCCTGTCCGTGCCTCCCAACAGTCAGGCCGGACAGCGGTTGCGCATCAAGGGTCGGGGTTTACCCACCCGTGCAGGACGTGCTGATCTGTTCGCCTTGTTAAAAGTGGTCATGCCCGATCACATGGACGATAACCAGCGCAAACACTGGCAGGAGTTATCGCAATCATCCAGCTTTGATCCTCGCCAAGAGTGGAGCAAATCATGACTGTGGGAGAACGAACCGTGACCTTCAGCTTTGAGCAGGTTTGTCTGGTAGTGGAACTACCACAACCGGAACTCGAACACATTGTCGAGCTGGGGATTGTGGAACCCGGCGGAAACACGCCTGAGAGTTGGGAATTTGATGCAGACATGCTGGCCATGATTCGACGTGCCAGCCGCTTGCATCAACAGCTGGAAGTGGACTGGCCGGGCATAGCCCTGGCGATGCAGCTGCTGGACCAGGTAGAGCAGTTGCAGTTGGAAAACCGCCAATTGCGCCAGCGCTTAGATCGGTTCTTGCTCTAATTAAAGTATGACCTGATGTGATCGATATATTCCCATCGGGAAATCACTCTGTGCGCAGACAGTTATCCGGCTGGCAAACGCTTTACTGACATCTTGCTGGCATGTTATTTGAGCTGACATGTTATTTGAAGAGACGTCGCGTTTTCGAGGATCGCCAGCATGCTGAATTTGGGGGACTTGGCCACCATGGTCGTGGTGGTCAATGAAGGTACCTTGCAGCTGGCGGCTGAAAAACTGCATAAAACCCAACCTGCCATCAGTCAGGCGATCAAGCGCCTGGAAGAGACCATTGATCTCAAACTGTTTGATCGCAGCGGTCACCGCTTTGTGTTGACGGAGTCGGGTCGGGCGTTTTATGAACGCGCGACGGAACTCTTGAATCAGTCAACCCAACTGCAACACTATGCCAGCCTGCTGGCCGCCGGACAGGAAAAGTCCTACCGCATCTGTGTGCACGCCATTATTCCCGAATCCTACTATGAACCTCCGGTCAGTCAGGCGGCTGGTCAGTATCCGATGACCAACCTCTACACTCTGTGCGGCTCTTTCAATATGCCGCTCAGTCAACTGGACGCAGGCCGGGTCGATCTGGCGATTGTCTGTGGCCACGACGCTTCACCCATTCTGCAGCAATACCAGCGTTTAAGGCTGGGTGAACTGGTGACGGTTAATGTGATGCGGACGTCGCTGCTGCGGGAGTTAAAGGAAGGTGCTGATTCAATACCTGGCTTTGGTGGTATTCGTCGACTGGTTGTTGATACGCCAGCTGAGTTAGATCCTTTTGATTTCCGCCGTGCCCAGCAGGGGCCCTATTGGTCCATCAGCGATATGGCGACGCAGTTGCGCCTGATCCGTGCCGGACAAGGTTGGGGCCAAGTGCCGCTCAGCTGTGTACAACAGGAACTGCAGCAGGGCACTTTGCACATGGTGCCGCAGGCGCCGTTTGATCAGATCATGACCCTGAGTGTATGGGCACTGCGTAAAGCCGATCGACCGGTAGGGTTGATGGGTGAGTGCCTCTGGCAGCAATTGAAAATTACTGCAGCCAACACATAAATATTCCTTAACAGGTGTATAAATTTAACTACATATCCACTTTGCTAACATCCCCTTAAACTCATGATCGAGACTGTAATAAAAAAGTGTAGTTAATAGAGTAGGCAAAGCGGATGACAACAATAAAAACTAAGCGGTTACTGATCACTGGCGCCAGTGGGGGCATGGGTAAAATTTGTGCCCGACTGGCGGCTCGTCAGGGCTATGACCTGATCCTGGCCGACCTGGTGGTCGACGGGATGCGGGAAATCGTCCGGGAGTTGGATGGCATGGGAGCGGACGTCAGTGTGCATGCTTTTGACCTGACGGACCGGCGCTCCGTTAACAAGCTGGTTGACGTCAGTAACGGGCCGGGAAAGCTGGACGCTGTGATCCATACGGTGGGGGTTTCACCCAATATGACCGATTGGCAGCGAATCATCGATATCGATCTGCTGGCCACGGCAAAATTCCTGGAAACCGTGCGACCAGCCTTGAAGCCAGGTTCGGCGGTGGTGTGTATTTCGTCCTCCAGCGGTTACATGTGCCCGACCCATGTCGAGATTGAATCCCTGTTGGCCGATCCCCTCAGCGATGAGGTTATGGAATGTCTGCAACGACTGCCTGACAATCCATTACAGAACACCGGCTATGCCTATGCTTACGCAAAAAAAAGCGCTGCGTGGTTATGTCTCTGAGCGGGCGTTTGCCTGGGGCCGTGAAGGCAAGCGTCTGGTGTCTATTTCCCCCGGCATGATCAACACGGAAGCCGGCCAGATGGAGTATGCAGCCAGCAAAACCTTCGAAAAAATGTTGGCCCAGTTGCCCTTACAGCGTTTGGGTGAGCCTGAAGACATAGCCAATACAGCGTTGTTTTTAATTTCAGAGCAGGCGGCCTATATCACCGGTTGTGACCTGCTGGTGGACGGTGGTTTGATTGCGGCCATGAACCAGGCTCGTCGTGCGGCCAGCGAGGGCAACCTATGATTACCGGTCAACATTACCAAAACGCTTACATCACCCGTAACATCGATAAGGCGATTGAACACTTCCGTGGCTCTGTCGACTCGGACAAGATCGCCGTTTATGAAATCCCGGTTGAACTGACCACACCCAGAGGGCGCGGCATCGCGGTCTCGAAACTGGCCTTTATCTGGGTCAATAACCTGCAATACGAACTGATTGAGCCAGTGTCGGGGATGGTGGATATCTACACCGAGCAGTTGCCTGATGATGACAGCCTCAAACTTCACCATACCTGTATGCGCGTTGCCGACTGGGACCAATTCCGCAGCTGGGTTCTCGAGCAGGACTACCCGGTGGTTCTCGAAGGCGGCAGTGAACATCTGAAGTTTCTGTATCTTGACGCGCGACCACACTTGGGTCATTACCTGGAATACGTATGGATGACAGATGAGCGCTGGAAACAGATGGGCGGAGCCTGACAAGGACTCAAGAATAAATCGGGCTCAAGAAAAATTCGAGAGAGAGAATTGAGATGGGAGAATTATCTGGCAAGGTGGCGATAGTCACGGGGGCCAGCCGCGGTATCGGTAAAGGCATTGCCTTAGCGTTGGGAGAGGCAGGTGCAACTGTCTATGTAACCGGCCGTACCGTCAGTGCGGGAGAGCATCCTCTGCCGGGCACCGTGGGTGAAACCGCCCGCGAAGTCAGTAATCGCGGCGGCAGGGGGATTGCGGTGCAGGTTGATCATGGCGATGACACTCAGGTGGCAGCCTTGTTTGACCAGGTAAAGCGCGAACAGGGACGCCTGGATATCCTGGTCAACAACGCTTTTGCGCTGCCCGATGATCTAACCGAAGCCAAAGGCTTTTGGGAAAAACCACTGTCCAACTGGGAGATGATCGACGTCGGGGTGCGCTCCAATTTTGTGGCCGCCTGGCACGCCGCCCAAATCATGGTGCCGCAAAACAGCGGTCTGATTGTCGCCATTTCCGGTTATACCGGCGTTGCCTATACCTATGGCGTCACTGTCTCTCTGGCAAGGCTTGACCCTGACTGAGCGTGCTGAGCGCAACCTGGCAACGGTCCCTGGTCTGAAACAGGGGGCGGCGACGCAATTGAAAGATGGCTGTTCTCCGGAATTTCCCGGCCGTAACCGCGATGACAGTAACTGGGTTGCCGGAGGTCGTTACCTCGATCAATTAGAACGGCGTAAAGGTAAGTGGAAAATTGCCTTTCGCAGCAATGTGATTGAGTGGTCCGGTATGTTGCCCACGGCACCCATTCCATTCGCCGAGGTAGAAGACTTGCATCTGAACGGTTGTTCTTCCCGCAGTAAAAGTGATCCTTCTTATTGGCGTCCTCTAACGAATAAGCGAGCGATACGGACGCCGCAGTAATCACCCTGTCATCGCCTAATTAACAGCTGAGACCTGCCTGCCTGGGAGGTGTTCTGTGGCCCAATTGACTAGGGAAAATGACGATACTGTTAGTCCATTATCTGGCATAAGCCCGTGCTACACTTAGAATTTGTTCCCTTGGATTGCTGCGTCTATGGAATTGTGGCGAAGCTTCAGGCTGGTTTTGCCGTTGAACGTCATGGTTTTTTGCATGCTTTGTACCCCTGCATTGGCCGAGACTGCCGAGCAGGAGTCAGAGGAAGCCAGCCAACTGGAGCCTGTCGAGTTGTCGGCAGAGTATATTGAGACAACTGTCGAAACTGCCCCACCGGAAGTGAACCAGGAGCGATTGCGCGAAGGTCTTCTGAATACGGCTTTTAAGCCCATACGCTCTCTGTTGGTCGATAAAGAAATGCCCCTGGTTGGCATTCGTTGGGGGGCGGATATTCAGGCAGACACACCTTTAAACAGTGAGCCTGATGATGCTACAGCGAAACTGAGATTGGCCCGTCTGGTATTTTATCGTTCATTTGGCACTGAATGGTCGGTCAAGGCTCAAGGCAGCTGGGACAGCGAAGGCCATTTTGAAATAGGCGACGCCTATTTTGTTTACACGGGCTGGAAAACGATGCAGGCGACACTGGGTTTTAGAAAACCCGCCTACAGTCTGGAAAATATGACCAGTCGCTTGGCACTGACCTTTATGGAACGCGCCCTACCCGTGGCGGCATTGTCGGATCGGCGCAGTGCCGGTATCAGCTTTCTTAAACGCACCACCGACAGTATCTGGCAGGGCGGTGTTTACCTGTTGAGCCCGGATGATGAAGGGCAACGGGAGAATGGCCAGGCGATTGTGCTGCGCTATATGCACGCGCCGCTGGATATGCCATCGGAGACAAGAAGCGGACGTTTTAACTGGCGCAGAGTATGGTCCGGCATATCGATTTCTTATCGGGGTAATGCCAGTGAAGACACCACCCGCTTTCGGTCCTTACCGGAAGTGGGTACAGGTGATGATTATTTTGTGGATACCGGCAACATCTCCGGTGCTGAAGACATCCTGCGTGTAGGCTTGGAAGCGAACCGGGTGTCCGGTCCGTTTTCCTGGCAGGCGGAACTTCTGGCATCAAGAGTACGCCGGCAAGACGCCGAAGATGTGTTCTTTCATGGGGGTTATTTCTTTGCCAGTTGGTTTTTGACTGGGGAGACGCGCAATTACAACTCGGCCGATGGCAAATTTACCCCGGTGATTCCCGTTGAACCTGTGGGACACGACGGCTGGGGAGCTTGGGAGCTGGCCCTGCGAGCCAGCGCGGTCAATTTGAATGATCACGACGTTTATGGTGGACGCCAGCGCAATGTCTCCCTGGGCCTGAATTGGTATCTCAATCAACAGTTTCGGGTCCAGGCCAATATCGTCAAAGTGCTGGGTGTGGATCGTCCCGGCAGTGAGTTTGATGGTGAAAACCCCTGGATGGGGGCCTTGCGGGTGCAGTGGTCCTTACGTTAAATCCCTGCTTGGCGTTAATTGGCCAGGGTTTTGATATCGTTAAGCACAGTATCGACGTGCAGAAACCCGGCGTTGTAGATATTGCGGATGCGCTTCTGTTGATCGATTAAATAAACCCGCAAAATATGCGACATGCTGCCGGAATAGCTACCGTCGTCTTTGTAAACTTTTTGCCGCCATTGATCATAACCGCTCAGAATTGGTGTCAGTTCGGTTTCTGAATCGGTGGTGACAAAGCGCCAGTCAGAATTCGCACGGCGAAAGTGATGAGCGTAGGCTTGCATCACCTCTGGGGTGTCGTACTGGGGATCAAAGCTGAGACTGATCAAGCGCACCTTTTTGCCCAGTGTCGGTTCTTGCAATAGCCGTTCTTGTACTTGTTTCATGACATAGCTGGCCAGCGGGCAACCGTTCATATCGGGACACTGAGTGTAAATAAAACCCATCAAGACAATTCGATCATCAAACAGCTCATGCAATCGATGCGCCTTACCCTGATCGTCGCGCACCTGGCCATCCGCTGCTTTGCCCAGGGAAGGCAGGACGTAGCTGCCAACTGCCGGAGGTTGATAATCCAGAGTGCCATAACCCGGTGCCAACACATTTGCCGTGCTCCAGACGGAAAATAACAACAGGCAAACCGTGTGCAGGAATCGTTTCATCGGCTGGCGGCTTTTACGCCATGCAGTGCGTAAGCGCCAAAGCGCATTTGATGCGGCGCTCCTAATCCCTCGGCGATGAAATCCAGAGCGAAGGTCGGGGTCAGTTTCTGGCCGTCAAACTCGTAAGCTTTGAAGTACTGCAGGTCAGGGCCAGCGGGCTCCTGCTTGTCCCACTTCGACAGCAGGGAAGACGTGTAGTAAACCCGTGAACCATCCCAGCTCTGGGAGACCATATTCACCTGGGTACCAATTTTCTTCTCATAGATTTGACGCGCGTTGAAAGGGTCGCTGATATCAAACAAGCGGGTCATACCATCGTTCCAGGTGTTGACCCACAAGCGCGTATCGTCCTTGGAAATGGAGATGTCCACTGGCAGTGGAATTTTGCTGGCATCGCCAATATCCCCCACGGCTTTTGCCTGCCATTCGCCCTGGTCATCTTCGTACACCAGCCACACTTTGGACGTTAACGCCGTGCTGGTAAAACAATAATTATGATCTTTATTCCAGGCACAGCGAATTTCCAACGGGGCACCTGGCACGTCGAGCACTTTTCTAGGTTGCTTGGCGTGCAGGTCCCAGATCACCATGGTATTACCAAACTGTTGCATGGCTTGTTCATCGCCCATGACACTGCTCAGTTCCCGCATGTAGTTGTTTTTACCGGCAAAGGAGGAGGTCAGCATCAGGTTTTTACGGGGCAGCACGCGTAAATCGTAACCGTAGCCATCGGCAAACTGACCGGATTTTGTCGCGCCCCGTAAATCCTTGTCGGTGGGTATCCAGTGGGTGGCCACGTACTCGCCAGCGTTGGTGTATTCCACCAGCGCGGTGCGACCGCCATTATCATCACTGTTGGACAGACCCGTCAGAATTATACGGCCCGGCAAGGCGTAGTTGGTGTGGGGCCCGACCACGCCGCCACTCTTCTCGACAAAATCCTCAATGGTTTTGTGCAGGCGGGGGTTGGAAGGATCGCTGTACACATCGAAGATAAAAATTTTGCTGCTGTCGAGGCCCGATGCCCAGAGAAAACGACGATCATCTGTAAAACCGGAATGATGAGCTTCGTGGCGACCGCCAACGGATAAGCTGGCCACCACTTTACCGTATTGATCGGATTTGGGGTTGACGTCCACGGTCACCAATTTGTCCTGGCCATCGCCGACGCCTTCAAGACCCAGTGTCCAGATGTAGACAAAATCTTCCTGGCCTTCAATCTTGGCCATATAAGGGGACATACAGGTTTCATCGGCGGAAGACAGCGCAGAAAGTAAACTGAGAAAACAAAATGAAATTATCAGATGAATTTTCATTATAAAATCTCCTAATTCGGAAGAGCCCTCAGCCATTTAGAAAGCCCTCAGCCATTTAGGAAGTCTTCAACGTTTATTAGAATAGGGATAGCAATTCTTAAAGGCTAGACGATTGTCATGTTGCTGCCAGTCGCTTCAGGTAAGTCGTTGACGTGCAAGCGGCCAAGACCGTAGCCAATCAGCTGGCGTTGATCGTTACTGCCCTGTTGTTGTAGCTTCTGTAATCGATCGAGTAAGCGTCGATCCATGTCCATACCCACTTGTTGCATCAGCTCCAACACTTCAAATATCAATAACCACTCCTCGCTGTCGGATAAGGTTTCGATCCAGTGGTTGAGTGTAGCGGTGTCCAGCTGTGCAGCTTGCCGGGCTTCGCGGACTGCCTGGTAGTCGTGAAACAGAGCCTGGGTTGCTTCATCGTAACTCGGTATCTGGGTGGTGGTGTGTGAGGGTGCCTTGAAGAGGGGAAAACTATCCTGATCCGCACTGCCACCGTACACAGAGACGATTGAGTCACCGATCGCCATATCGAATACCCCCCAGGCCGGATCAAACAGCAGATCGCCGTTGGGGGCAGTAACCCGGCACGGTTCAAACGTCATCACCAGATTTTTTTGATCGCGACGCACAATTTTGGTCAAGCGCCCATTCACCGAGATACCGGAAAGAAAATTCAACTCCACTGCCTGGTCAATGGCAATGTCGTGTTGCTTTAACTCATCCACGGTGTAGCTGGACAAACAGCGCTCCATGGCTTGCAGACGGCCCACTGGTGTGCCAAAACCCGCATGGTGAAACTCGGTCCCGTGGTTTTCCAGTTGCTTGGCCCCATAGGCCAGCTGAGTCGGACCCTGGGTTTTTACGTAAGTGACGTTACCCACCGCATCGGTCAATAAGTCACACCATTGGCCACTGATTTCAAGGCCGGCACTGGTCACCGCCGTGTTAATGGTTGCAGCGGCAATGGCTTTACGAATGGATTCGGCGTCACCGCGATTGACGCACATCTGCCGAGCAAACTCCTCCAGAACCTGACTCAGGTGACGGCAATTGCGAGTCACAAACAGTTGCGGTTGTTCGCTGGTGATATCGTATGGCGTATTGATAGCATCGACTGTTAAGGGTAATTTTTTGACCCGTGCATCGTCGAGGCAATTGACACTCTCACCCAGCGATGACAACAAACCCGCACCAAAAATTCGGTAATGGGCGGGTGTCCCTACCAGCCCATATTCCACCGTCCACCAGTGCAGGCGTGACAGCAACGCGGCTTCGGAAGGTTCGTTGTTTGCGGCGATGGTCTGCTGCAACGTCTGTTCGGCGATGGCAATGCGCTCGGGTGAAGAGGCTGGATTTTCCTTGATGATCGACAGGGCGCGAATCGCTTCATACACCGCCATGTCGCCCTGGCTGGCGATGGTGTGCATCCCCAGCTCGCCAAAACGCTGTAAAAATTCCGCGTAATCCACGTCGATCAAAAACGGCGCGTGACCCGCAGATTCGTGCACAATATCCGGCGCAGGGGTGTAAAGCATATGGTCGATGGTGCGTATATCGACCGCAATCACCAACACCCGGTGGGCCTGGAACTCCATAAAAATCGCCGGCGGCACGAAGCCATCGACCACGACGGCTCGCCAGCCAATGTGACTCAGCCGGTCGTTCATCTCTTCGATTTTGGGGATGCTTTCCAGATTGATGCCCGTGCGCTCCAGGCCCTGAACGTAGGTTTCCTGGGCGGAATACTGCAAGTTATCTCGCAATTGATGTAGAAGAAAGCGCCAAACCGCCTGGTCGCGAGGCGTGTAGCGGGCGTAATCCTGCGTGGCGACAAAGGGGCGCAGGTGTGAGGGCAAGCTGTTAATAGTGGCTTGTTGTGACTGCATGGCCCTACCTCCGGACTCACTGAGCGATGATTACTGAAGGCCTCTTAAAGCTTAGGCCAGTCACATAGGCAATAGTTTATTTTTGGCCACGAGGGCAATCAATCTTGTCCCAATCTCACTCGTTTGCGGAGCATCTCAAAAATTTGTTGCTTTCGCGCAGGATGCTTTCAGACTGCCGAGACTGTCCTGAATTGGACAAAGAGGCGCCGATTTTCAGTGTCATTTTTGCCATGAAATCAGCCAAAACCGCTATGGGGCTCCGGATGTGCGGGATTGGTCGAAATCCTCGGAAAACTGGGGTAGAGTTCGCCCCGTCGTTGGAAAACAGAGGTTTCCGGCATGCTCTGCGGCATAGTCTTGAAAGCGCTCTGTGCGGTGATCACACCGACCAGCATACAGATTAAACAAAACCGGTGGCATCCTAAGGCATGTCACCGATTGATGTAATCTCGGCAGTTGTCGAGTTGAGACAGGAAAAAGTAATGAAGACACGTTTGACGGAAATGTTAGGTATTGAGTACCCCATTATTTGTGGCGGCATGATGCGCGTGGGTACCGCTGAATTAGCTGCTGCGGTTTCCAACGCCGGTGGTCTGGGCATTATGACTGCCCTGACCCAGCCAACTCCCGAACTGCTGAAACAGGAAATTGAAAAGTGCCAGTCCCTGACTGACAAGCCTTTTGGTGTGAACCTGACTGTGGGTGTGGTGGCCACGCAAATCAACTACGACGACTACGTTGATGTGATTTGTGCAAGCGGTGTCAAAGTGGTTGAAACCGCCGGCCGCAGCCCTGAGCCTTTCATGGAAAAATTCAACGCCCATGGGATCAAGGTGATTCACAAGTGTGTGGCCGTTCGTCACGCCCTGAAAGCGGAAAAAATCGGTGTCGCCGCAGTGAGCATCGACGGTTTTGAATGTGCCGGTCACCCCGGTGAAGAAGACGTGCCCGGTCTGGTCTTGATCCCTGCCGCCGCTAAACAATTGTCCATCCCTGTGGTGGCTTCTGGAGGCATCGCTGATGGTCGTGGTCTGGTTGCTGCTTTGGCTCTGGGCGCCGAGGGTATCAACATGGGTACCCGTTTCCTGGCGACTCAGGAAGCACCTGTGCACGAGAACGTGAAAAAAGCCATCGTCGACATGAAAGAAACCGACACCGCGTTGATTTTCCGCAGCTACCGCAACACCGCACGCGTTTATAAGAACGACGTGGCGAACAAAGTTCTGGAAGTGGAAAAAGCCGGCGGCGAGTTTGGTGAAGTGCACGAGTACGTTTCCGGTAAAAACCAGGAGAAAGCCTGGACCACCGGTGATGTGAATGCGGGCATGGTGACCTTTGGTATGTGTGGCGGCTTGATCGACAGCATCCCAACCTGTCAAGAGCTGATTGACACCATTGTCAGCGATGCCAAACAGGTTGTTGCCGAGCGCTTGAACGCTATCGTTGGCTAATTAAAGCGGCCAACGCTAACCAGCTTTTTTATAACCAGCCTCCTGCAAAGGGGCTGGTTTTTTTATACCTGTAAAAATTGCGACAGTTTTATAACGCTCTCAGTGGCTGTTGTTTAATGCGTATCCGGGTTGTTTGATGCAACGTTTCCGGCCATCCCAATCAAGCACAGCGCCACTACCGAAAACAGCACATTGTCCCATGGAGCATTGACAACCCGCAGCGTCATTCCGGAAAAGAGGAGCCACAGCAGTGGTATCACAGCCACTAGCCACTGGCCCACTCCGTGGGAAATCAACAAAATAACACCAACAGAGGTAATAGCAGTGGGAGTTGGATGAATGCCAAATGTCTCTGCCTGGAACCAGGGATGCCCCAGTAATGGAGCGACCAACGGGTACACAAGCAACCCGAATAGTGCTGTCAGCAGGCCGATCACTGCAGGTACTCGTTGCAGGTTTGCTGGTGGCACAAGCTTCCAATGGGTGATGGCCAGCACCAGGAATAACAACGCCTGGGCCAAAAAAGCCCAACCAATATAATGCCCGGCCCAGTTGAGCGCTGCATAACGCTGCAGAAAATAGCCGACGCCTACCCATGCCCACAAGGGCGCTAGTAACAGACAGGCGATCCGTGGTCGCTGGTTGATGGCCCAAAATAATGACAGGCCTCCCAACAACAATGTCATAAGATGCAAAGGCCAGAAGATCTCGCCGGTGCGTTCCTGCAATCGGTAATAGATTTCCGCTGTGAACGGAACGAAGTCCTGAAACTGGTAACTGGTCCAATCACTCATAAAGACGTGATAGTTTGGATCATTCGTTGTCGCTCACGGGCAGAAGGCATGGGGGCATGGCCGGCGAGCATATTTTCTTTCAAGTGGCTGACCTGGGTGGTGGCCGGAATAGCGCAATTCACCGCTGGGTGGCTGACGATAAATTTCAACAAAAAGTCAGCCCAGGTCCGGCAGTTGAATTCTTTGGCAGCCCATTCCGGTATTGGCTGCCGGCGCTTGAGATCCTTGATCAGATTGCCCCCGTCGTAGGGGCGGTTGGCAATTACGGCGAAGCCTCGCTCCTGCGCTAACGGCAACAAACGACTTTCAACATCGCGATGGGCGATGTTGTAGGTCATCTGCACAAAGTCGATGTCCTCAGACATCATAATCTTTTCAATCTCGGCATGGCGCCGACCATGAGATGTGGTGATGCCAATATAATCCAGGACACCAGCGGCTTTCAAATCTCGCAAGGCTGGCAGGTATTCTCGCCAGTTGGTGAGATTGTGCACCTGAATCAGGTTGAAATGCTTTACTCCCCAGCGTTGCTTCAGTTGCGAAACCTGCTCCGCAGCCGAACCGCCCGCCGGACTCCAGATCTTCTCGGCGGAAAATAAGGAAGGTGCTATCCCAAGCCGTTTTAGAGCCTGGCCCATAAAGTCCGGTGCAGAGCCGTACATAGGGGATGAATCGATCAGCCCACCCTGATGATCAAAGAACGCCCGCACCACTTCCGCGCGAGCATTGATCAGTTCGGGGTCGCTGCCTACATTGAAGGTGCGCCAGGTGCCCAGGCCAATCACAGGCAGTGGTTGTAATGTACTGGGAATGGGTTTGGTCAACAGCTTGCCGGATTCGCTTGTTCCCCATGCAACGGGCAGCAAGGGCGTAGTTACGCCGGCAAGAGTTACGCCGGCAAGTACAAATTTCAGGCTCTGTCGACGCGTGTAGTACATCATGTCGGTTTGTCTTTCAGTAAGCCGTTAGGGGTAATCAACGTGATTAACAGCAGTATAAAACAGGACAGCACAAAGACTTTGTTAATAAACCAATTGGTACGCCAGATGGTCCAGTCCGGTTCAGAAAGGAATTGGACAAATAAACTGATGATTATGATTATCTCGACGACGGACACCACCAGTGCCAACGTGCGTGTGTAATTCGGGCGTGTCAGCAGTGCCCAGCCAACCCAGATGTGGGCCATGGGCCAGGCATCCCAATATATGTAGCGTGACCATGGTTCACCATGAGCCAAGGAGTAGCCAATTGGAAACAGGTATTTAATAAACAGCGTCCATGCGGCGAGAATAAATAAGGAGTGGGCCAGAAAGGTGATCCAGCAATTCAGACACTGTGATTCTGGACTCGAGGGATTCATGGTCAGGCTCCTTGATAACTTATGGCCAATAATAACTCCTGGGCAAGGCTTTCGGTGATTGAAGAAGGTGATTCGTCTTGAGTGCCACTGGAATAAAAAATACGACTTTTATATTTCTATAATTTTTTTGCCTCTGTTCCTATAAGAATTTGGTCTAGGTAGAGACAGACTGACTGAAATATACTCTCGGCTTTATGTTTCAATTTGGGTGTTGCCTGTGACCAAACGTGCGCTGAAATTCATTTCTTTCGCGGGTCTCCTGTGTGTTGCAGGGCTGGCGGGCACCCGCGCATCCGAGATGTCGGATGAGCGTGCTGGCCTGACTGAACTGGAATTGAATACCAGCAGTTGCATCAAGCGTCTGCAGTCCAGCCAGCAACAAAACTACCCGGATGGTTACACCTTGCCGGAGCAGGTGTCACTGATCAGCTGGAACATCTACAAGGCTCAACACCAGAACCTGGCTTCGGATCTTGCAAATTTAAACGACAAAGCTGACATCTTATTGTTGCAGGAGGCGTTGTTAAACGACGGCCTGGTCAACCTAAAACCGTTTTGGCGTTTTGCCCCCGGCTATAAAGATGGTGACCAACAGTCCGGGGTATTAACCTTGAGCCGCTGGCCCGCTACCGTGCACTGTCAGTTTGAGCATCAGGAGCCCTGGTTGCAGACGCCCAAGGCCACCAACATTGTGGAGTACGTGTTGCACGACGGCCGGCGTCTGCTTGCTGTTAATTTACACGCCATTAATTTTTCCCTCGGTTTGACGGACTATCGCCAGCAATTGGACGATGCCATCGCGGTCATCAAGCAACATGAGGGGCCAGTGGTGTTTGCCGGCGATCTCAACAGCTGGAGTTTGCGGCGCGGCAAGCTGTTGCAACAACGTCTGCTGTCGTTGGGATTTGAAGAGGCGACCTTTACGGAAGATAACCGCACCCGGTTTTGGGGACGTCCGCTGGATCACGTCTGGTTGCGTGGGATCAACATCAATCACACCGAAGTCCCGGTTTTCACCAGCTCCGATCATAATCCATTGCTGGTTCGTTTTGATTTGCATAACGACTCACAGTACAGTGCGAAGCGCGAACGTCACTCAAATCCTGCCAACCAAACCGGCGTGGCTGAATCCACTGTGCCAGCACCAAAGGCGGAGATGGTCACCGTGAGTGACGAGACCAAGCGCCGGGGTTATGTCTCTGTGGACCCACTCACAGCGTTATAGACCGATGCTTGCACGCCTGACTGTGCTTAGATGGACGTCGTTTGGAATGTGGTTTCTGAGCCTGATTCTAAGCGCAGGCGTCGCGGCGTCTGACAAGATCCAAGCGCCTGACACGCATAAACAGACCCAATCGCAACAAGAAATCCACTACCTGATCCAGTTTGTGGCCGACAGCGGCGCAATCTTCATTCGCAATGGCACTGAGCACAGCGCTAAGGATGCCGCCGATCACCTGGCGATGAAATATCGTCGCGCATCACGATACGCTAAAACCGCCGAAGACTTTATCGATAACCTGGCCAGTAAAAGTTCGATTACCAGAAGACCCTATACTGTGGTGACGATCGGCGGTGAAAAACTGTCAGCCAGGGATTGGTTGTACTCTGCCCTTGGGGATTATCGGGACAGCCAGCGTCCACCCTGACGGCGTGAGATTGGAGTGGGGGTAAGGCAATACAGCGTGACTGGAGCAGTCCATAGCTATAGAAAAGCCCCTGCACTGGCAGGGGAACGGGCTGAGGAGCCTTATGCCAAAGTGTTTAAATGATGCCGATTTGGCACAGTCCTCAACTGTTTTCTTTCAACGGAAAAACGGCATCCCTCAACGAGTGGTCATCGGGTTTCAGGCGAGTGGTAAAACCGAGTTTGTTCATCAACGCGAGCATGCCGCGGTTTTCCACCAAAATCTCACCTTCCATCACACTCAATCCCTGCTGTTGGGCGTGTTTGATCAGCTGTTGCATCAGCCGTGAGCCGATGCCCTTGCCCTGCCAGGCATCGGCAATCACGATGGCAAACTCGCAGCTGTTCTTGTCGGGATTGGTGACATATCGGGCAACCCCCACTTCCATTTCTTGCTCATCCTGCAGGACTACGGCGACAAAGGCCATTTCCTGGTCGTAGTCGATCTGGGTAAACCGCATCAACATTTCCGGAGTCAGTTCCTGAATCGCCTGCATAAACCGGAAGTAGATCGTCTGTGGAGACAGGTGGTGAATCATCGTCTGTTCCATGGTGGCGTCTTCCGGCCGAATGGGGCGGATCAGTAACTCTGTGCCGTCGGCCAATTGCAAAGTGGTTTCCAGGTGCGATGGGTAGGGGTGGACGGCCATATGCTGGTAGGGCTTGGCATTGGCAGGTGGTAACTGGACCAGGATTTGCGGGTCGATGACCAGTGCGCCCTGCTCGTCGACCATCAAGGGGTTGATGTCGAGTTCCTGAATATGCGGCAGTTCACACACCAGCTCCGACACTCGCAATAACACCTCAACCAGGGCATCGAAATCAATCGCCGGCATGTCGCGGTAGGCTTGCAACAGTTTGTACACCCGGGTGCGGTCAATCATCTGCCGGGCGATGTACTGGTTCAAGGGGGGGAGTGAGACGTAGTGATCCTGCATCACATCCACCATTTTGCCACCAGCCCCAATGCGAATGGCGGGGCCAAATACCGGGTCACGGCTAACGCCAATCATCAATTCACGGCCATGCGCCCGTCGATACATGGGTTCCAGTGTCACACCCTGGATATCGGCGTTGGGTAAGTGCTCGCGTACGGTCGCCAACATTTCGGTGAAGTTGCTGCGTACTGAGGCCGAGCTGCTGATGTTGAGACGAACACCGCCAACATCGGACTTATGATGGATATCGGGGGCATTGATTTTCATCGCCAGCGGGAAGCCCAGGGTCTCTGCCGCCACCAGGGCATCGTTGGCGCTTGTGCTGGCAATCGCCGGAGCCATGGGTAGATGAAATGCCCGCAAGACCGCTCGACTTTCCAGGGTGCTGAGTTGCTGACGGCCACTGGCCAGGGCCTCTTCGATAATCAGGCGGGCGCCATCGACATCGGGCTTGCGCTGTTGGGTGAAGGTGCCGGGTGCTTGCATCAGCAATTGTTGATTGCGCCGGTAACTGGTTAACAGGGCAAAGGCTTCAACGCAGGATTCCGGCGTCGTCATATGGGGAATGCTGTGCTGTCGAAATAAACGATGCGCGGGCACCACTTGCCGGCGTCCCAGCCAGCAACAGATCACCGGTTTGCTACTGGCCTGGACAGCCTCAATCACACAGTGGGCGACGGCGGTGGCATCGGTCATGGCCTGGGGTGTCAGTAGCACCACCAGCCCGCCCACCTGGTCGGATTGCAAACAGTGCTGCAGGGCAATGCGATAGTGTTCCACCGTCGCATCCCCCTGCAGATCCAGCGGGTTGGCCTGGGACCAGTGAGGCAGCAAGTGGGGATTGAGCTGATCCAGGTCGCCTTGATCCAGTTGGATCAGCGGCACTTGCAATTCTGCGGCCCGATCACTGGCCATCACCCCGGGGCCACCGCCGTTGGTAATGATGGCCAGTTGATCACCGTGCAGTTGATAGCGTCGGCGGGAGAGAATTTCGGCGGCGTCCACCATCTGCTTTATGCTGTAGGAGCGCACCACGCCGGCACGCCGCAGTGCCGCATGGAAGACTTCGTCGCTGCCGGCCACGGCGCCGGTGTGGGTGACCGCAGCCCGCAACCCTTCCGGAAAGCGACCCGCTTTAACCACGATGACGGGTTTGATGCGCGATGCCACCCGCAAGCCGCTGAGAAAACGGCGGGCATCCCTTATGCCCTCGATGTAGAGCAGGATCGAATGGGTACGCGGATCCAGGGCGAGGTAATCCAACACCTCACCAAAACCAACATCGCTAGCATCCCCGAGTGAAACCACCGCCGAAAATCCCAGACCTTCGCCCTGGGCCCAGTCCACGGCGGCGGTGCACAAGGCGCCGGATTGAGACACCAGGGCCATACGACCGGGATTGGCAATGGCATGGCTGAACGTGGCGTTCAGCCCCCGTGCCGGCAGCATCAGTCCCAGGCAGTTAGGTCCCAATATGCGAACACCGTACTGACGGGCGTAAGCCATCATCCGGGTCTGCAGGTGTTTGTTTTCGGCTTTGGCTGTCGCATGGTGAAAGCCGGCCGAGAAGACAATGGCGGCGTGAACCCCGGCTTCACCGCACTGGCGGATAATGTCGGGTACGCTATGACCCGGTGAGGTGATCACCGCCAGGTCTACCGGCTGTTGGATTTCGGCAATGGAAGGGTAGGCGGGATGTGCCTGCACGGTGGAGTGATTGGGGTTCACCGGGTAGAGCTTGCCTTTGAAACCCCCGGCCAGCAGGTTTCGGAAAATAATCTGCCCGAGGGAATTTTCCCGATCAGAGGCGCCAAATACCGCAATGGATTTGGGTTCGAACAGGTGATTCAGGTAGTGTGGACCCATAATGCACTTTTCGCTTAAGTCGTTTCCGTGTCATCGAACCGGTTCTGGGTTAAGTTATAGAATAGTTAAGAGTTTCCACTTATGACTCAAGAGTCCCGATAATGACTGTAGCCGTGATATCCCACCCCGATTGCCTGTTGCATGAAAACTTTGATGGCCACCCGGAGCGTCCCCAGCGGTTATCGGCCATCAACGATCAATTGTTGTCGTCAGGTATGGATGCGGTGGTTCGCCATGTGGACGCGCCACTGGCAACACGAGAACAGCTTATTCGCGCACACACCGCGGCCTATGTGGATGATATTTTCGCGCGGGCCCCTCAACAGGGCAGCATCACTCTTGACCCGGACACAGGCATGAACCCACACAGCCTGTCGGCGGCTTTGCGTGCGGCCGGTGCGGGTATTCTGGGGGTGGATATGGTGATGGCGGCTGAGATCAATTCGGCGTTTTGCAGTGTGCGTCCGCCAGGCCATCACGCCGGCAAGGATTTCGCCATGGGGTTCTGTATCTTCAACAACATCGCGGTCGCGGCAGCTCACGCCCTGGCAGTTCACCAGCTGGAGCGTGTGGCCATCGTGGATTTTGATGTGCACCATGGCAATGGAACGGAAGACATTTTTGCAGAGGAAGCGCGGGTGTTATTCTGCTCCAGCTTTCAGTATCCGTTCTACCCGGATACTGAGTATGCCACCGATGTCGCTCACCTGGTGAACCTTCCCTTATCTGCCGGGGTTGGACGAGATGAATTCAGGCGACAAATCAGCGACCAGTGGCTGCCCGCACTGCACCAGTTCAAACCCCAATTGGTGTTGGTCTCCGCCGGTTTCGATGCCCACATTGAAGATGAGATGGCGGACCTGAACTTGACGGAATCTGACTACGCCTGGATTACCCGGGAAATAAAAGCCATAGCGGATACCTACTGCGAGGGACGCATGGTGTCGTTTCTGGAGGGGGGGTATGCGTTATCGGCGTTGGCACGTTCGGTGGTTGCGCACCTGAAGGCAATGATGCAGTAATTCAATAAACCCCTGCTTGATCAAGTGATCGATGTGAGCATTGCGTTGCACGAAAGGCAACGTCTGGTTTACCAAAGTAATAAACACCATAGCTGATATTTCCTTCAGGACGGTCGCATAATTGTGTCTGGAAGGGAGGAATTTACCAATAGGCTTAACTCCTGCACAGAATAGTTTCTACTGGTCTATCCTCAACTTGAGTTGACTATTCCTACCTGTCACATGCTTCAATTTGGTTGTGCAATCAGTAGGGCTTAGAGGGAGCGGTTGTAATGCGTAATCACAAATACTTATCTTTTTTCGCGACGGTTTTATTCATTGTTGGCTTGGTGAGTCAGGTACCTGCTCAAGCGCAAGATGGAAAACCGAATATTTTGGTGATCTTTGGCGACGATATTGGCTACATGAATTTGTCATCCTATGGTGGCGATATCATGGGGGTGAAAACACCCAACATCGATAAGCTGGCCAGCGAGGGGTTGAGGCTCACCTCTTTCTATGCACAACCCAGTTGTACAGCGGGTCGGGCGGCTTTCTTAACCGGTCAACTTCCTGTGCGCACCGGGATGACAACGGTGGGGACACCGGGTTCACCCGCAGGACTGAAAAAGGAAGACATCACCCTGGCGCAAATCCTCAAAACTCGCGGGTATGCGACTGCCCAGTATGGCAAGAACCACCTGGGGGATTTGGAAGAACACCTGCCACATCGACATGGCTTTGATGAGTTTTGGGGCAATCTCTATCACCTCAACGCCAATGAGGATCTGGAAGACCCGGATCGCCCTAGTGACCCTGAGTTTCGTAAAAAATATGATCCGCGGGGTATTATTTCCGGCACTGCGGATGGCCCCACCAAAGATGAAGGTCCGCTGACTACAGAGCGCATGGAAACCTTCGATGATGAGGTGACCGCCCACTCGGTTAATTTTATTGAACAACGTGCCAAGGATAAGAAACCCTTTTTCCTCTGGCACAATGCAAGCCGTATGCACGTCTTCATTCACCTCAAAGACAAAGCTAAGGGCCAGTCCCGGGCTGGGCGTGAGGATATTTACGGCAATGGTTTGAAAGAGCACGATGCCCATGTGGGGCAAATCCTCGATAAACTGAAAGAAACTGGTCTCGATAAAAACACCATCGTCATCTACACCACCGACAATGGCGCCTATCAATACATGTGGCCGGAAGGTGGTACCTCTCCGTTTAAAGGCGATAAGGGCACCACCTGGGAAGGGGGGGTGCGTGTGCCGGCGATCGTGCGTTGGCCTGGGGCGCCGGGAGGACGTGTGAGCAGTGAAATTGTCGATATGACCGACTTCCTGCCAACCTTGGCGGCCGCCGCGGGTCTACCGGATGTCGTCAGCAAAATAAAGAAAGGCGCGAAGTTCGGCGACAGCAGCTACAAACTTCACCTGGATGGTTATGATCAAACCGCGTTGTTTTCCGGTAAAAGTGAGGAGTCGTCGCGTGATACTATTTTTTATTACGATGAAGCGGTGCTCACAGCCATTCGCTATAAGCAATTCAAAGTGACCTTCTCCGCAAAGCTCGGTGAACGATGGGACAGTCCCTTACAAAATTTTGGTCGCCCGGTTATTACCAACCTGTTAATGGACCCGTTCGAACGTCAATTGGGAGACCTTGATCGACAGTACGCTGAACACAAAACCTGGATTTTGACACCAATCATGAACATGGTTGTGGAACACCTGAATACCTTTAAAGAGTATCCTGTGCGTCAAGTGGGTTTGAGTGGGGATGTTGGCAAGAACATTGAAAAAGTGCAGGCGCAAATTCTCAATATGAAACAGGCAAAATGAGTAGGTAATTGGCTGGTATCTCAGACGTATTTAAGTGCCGGTCATGAACTTTTAGATTGCGGATTTTTTTGTTTCAGTAAGCTAAGTTTTTTCAGTGACCGCTAGTACACAGGCGGTCACTGATTTGTTCTGCTCAGTAAGTCGGAAAACCACTGCTCATCGTTAAATTTTATCGTTGACGAGGTCCAACCGGCCTGTAAATATCTGGCTAGATTCGCTACGTACACTAATCTTCCCGACGCCAAAGAAACGGTAGTGCATTGTGTAACCACATCCCGTGATCTAGCTTAAATGTCCAACAGCGTTCGCTATGCTCCAGGTCAGCACCAGAATCCGGTCCCCAGTGAATTTTGACATTTCCCGTAAGCATTAACAAATGACCCTGTTCAAAGTCGATAAACAGCAAGCCGGCTTTGGGGTTTACAACAAAGTTGCCCAGCGTATTAAAGTAATTATTGCCGGGGAAATCGGGGATATGGCACTTTGAATCTTCGACTGCGATGAACCCTGGCGGTCCGCCCCGATGGGATACGTCGGCACCCCACACGGGTTGAGAGGTTGATGTATATGTATCATCACTATCTGCAGAGCTGGCAACAAAAAACGTATCCGCATGGCGAATTAATCGTGTTACTTCCTGGTCGAACGCCGAAAACGTTTCCCGTACCAAAGATTTTTTCTGAGTGCGTTGATGGAGGGTTCGTTTTTGGATGTATTGGGGACAATTTCCGTATGCCTGATTAACCCGTAATGCTATGGCAGTACCTGAAACCGCTTCAACCGTGGTCGAGGCTCGATTCCGACGCCTGCTATGCAAGTCTATTCCCAGTAGTCCAAGCTGGTGATTCACCTGTGCAGATTGAGCCAGAGGGTCTTCTGGAAAAGGTGCCGCCTGCAGAATCAACTGCTGATCCGTGGGCGATTCGATGAAAGGCTCTCCTGGTTGTTCGTGATTGCACAGCAGCGATGCCCAGGGCCATCCTTTGCTGTCCACATGTCCAACCAGGAGGAATGGTAGTTTGCGATAAAAATCTCGGTGTTGGTCAGGCATGTATTTACGAATCACCCGATTACCTAAATGTTCTATTTTATCCCGCACGCCTAACCGCTGTTGAATTAGCTGTTCGCCTCGATGGAAAGGTGAATCCGGAGTGGGTAAAAATGAAGCGGCTGGTAGATCTTCTGGTGTCGCCATGAAAATATTCCTGAAAGAAAATGACGGATATATTGAAAAGGAGAAATCTGTTTGAAAGATTTCTCCTTTTGTTCCTCAAATCGTGATTTGGAAAATTAATTAATGTGCCTCATTCGGGTTTGATGAATAAGGTAAAAGCCTTGATTGTTTGTTCAGGGTGGCCAACTCTGTAAAACCGCCAACGTGAACACCGTTGATGAAGATCTGTGGGAAGGTACGGTTTTGAGTGCGCTGACGCATTTCCTCTAGACGTTGCTGATCGGTCATTACGTTGTATTCGACATACTCAATGTTATGGTTTGCCAGCAGCAGTTTGGCACTTTCACAGTAGCCACAGCCAGGTCGTGTATAAATTTCCACAGAGTTCATAGACGGTCTCCTGTTCTGGAATGGGTAAGTAGGCGTTGGTCTTCACCAATGGGCATGTCGTTGATGCTGGCGATGCGTTTTTCCATTAAGCCGTTGGCGGCAAACTGCCACAGCTCATTACCGTAGGACCGGAACCAGTTGCCGGAGGTATCGTGCCATTCGTAATAAAACGTAACGGCTATGCGATTGTCCGTAAAAGCCCACAAGTCTTTGTGCAATCTGTAGTTCAATTCCTTTTGCCACTTACGCGTTAAAAAAGCTTCAATCTGTGTCCGGCCTTCAATGAATTCAGAGCGATTGCGCCATTTGGAGTTCATGGTATAGGCCTGGGCCACCTTAATGGGGTCACAACTGTTCCAGGCGTCCTCCGCGGCCTGGACTTTACGTCGGGCCGACTCTTCGGAAAATGGTGGCAGCGGCGGTTTATTCGGTATCGCTTCTGGTGGTTGGGGGGAGGCATGCATATTGATCTCCTGTCATCATTCATGGATGTTGCGTTTTTTTGCAAAATTGGTATTTCAGGAAATGTGCCAATTAAAATATTCATATAAATCAATACGATAGTGTTTCCAAGGCTCTCAAATTATTGAGGATTCACAGATTCCTGTGATCTAACTCTCAAATATTTGTTAGTCTGTATCCACTCTATCTCACAGGAGCGTGGCATGAATGACGTGCGGTCTTCTGCGGTGAATCTGGCGGGACTTCACCATCTGATTCTCGGGGCTGCGGGCGAAGGCATATACGGACTCGACTCCGACGGCCGCGCAACCTTTGTCAACCAGGCTGCTGTCCGTATTCTCGGCTGGCGTGAATCGGAGGTCATCGGCGTCTCACTGCACGACCTTCACCACCACACACATCTCGATGGCAGCCCCTATCCCCAGGTCGAGTGTCCCATCTATGCCGCCTTGAAAGATGGTGAAGTACATCAAGTCTGTGATGAGGTATTCTGGCACTCCGATGGACATGCGGTGCCGGTTGAGTACACCAGCACACCCATTTGGGAGAATGGTGAACTCATGGGCGCAGTGGTCATTTTTAGAGACATTTCAGAACGAGTCAGAATTGAAGAAGAACGGGAAAGGGCTTTTGCTGAAATAAAATTGCTGAAGGAACAGCTGGAGCTGGAGCGTGATTACTTGCGGGATGAGATCAACATTTCCTCTAACTTTGGAGAAATTATTGGCGAAAGTCAGGCGCTGAAACGCACGCTGCAACAGATAGATGCGGTGGCTAAAACCCCCACCAGTGTCTTGATTCTGGGGGAATCCGGAGTTGGCAAAGAGATGGTGGCGCGGGCAATTCATTTGCACAGTGATCGTGCGGACCAACCTTTGGTAAAGGTGAATTGCGCTTCCATTCCGAAAGAACTGTTTGAGAGTGAGTTCTTCGGCCATATTAAAGGGTCCTTCACCGGCGCCCATAGAGACCGCATAGGACGCATGCAACTGGCAAATCATGGCACACTTTTTCTTGATGAGGTGGGTGAGATCCCGTTAGACCTGCAAGCTAAGTTATTACGTGCGCTGCAGGAAAACGAGTTTGAACGCGTGGGCGACGAACACACCACCAAAGTCAATGTGAGGGTGATTGCTGCCACCAATCGGGATTTGGCAGAAGAGGTTAAGCAAGGTCGTTTTCGCGAAGATCTTTACTATCGACTTAGCGTGTTCCCGGTTGAGGTGCCACCATTGCGAGAGCGTCTCGCCGATATTCCACCGCTGGCCCAGCATTTTCTCAACCAGTCATGCAGTCAATTAGGTCGAAAGCCAATCCGCTTAAGCCAAAACAACATCGACCGGTTAAAAAGCCACAGCTGGCCGGGAAATATCCGGGAGCTTAAGAACGTCATAGAGCGTTCAGTGATACTTTCTACCAACAACTCTTTAAATCTCGACCTTGGCGTACCCACTGCAAATGTCAGATTCGAGGTAGCCCCGCCCCAGTCAGCCGATAGTGAAACAGTCATGACAGATGCGCAGTTGCGTGAATTGGAGAAACAAAACCTGATGGCGGCGATGGAAAAAGCCAACTGGAAAATTGCCGGGCCTAATGGGGCGGCTACCATGCTAGGTCTGAAGCCATCAACCCTGACTTACCGGTTAAATCAAATGGGAATTCGACGCAAGTAATTCATGAATTTCTTCAGCCTATCCAGTACTTTCAACTACTCAAGTACTTTTTTAGCCATTGTCGGGGTGTTAGGCCAAATCTTTTTTTGAAAACCCGGGTGAGGGAGGATGCGTCCTCATAGCCTACTTCGTGAGCCACCAGACCTACGGGTTTGTTATTCTTAAGCAGGCCTTGTGCCATGGCCATGCGTAAATCTGTCACATATTCCATCGGTGCCTGACCTACCGTCTCTTTAAACAGGGTCGCAAATTTGGAACGAGACATGGCAACATAAGACGCCATCGTGTCGAGATTCCAATCCTGCTCTGGCCGCTGTTGCAGTTCTTTCATCAGGGGAGCCAATGCTGAATGGGAAGACGCCGTTAATAAGGCCAGTTTGACCGTACCCTGGACCAAGACAAAACGCAGTAGCTTCACCATAAAGATGTCGCAGAGGCGGTTGATCATCATCTCCCTGCCGGGATGCTCAGAAAAAGCTTCTGCAAATATCCATCGTGCGATCTCCAGTACGGCGGCATCATCTTCAATGGCGATACAGATAAATTTGGGTAACTGGACCATTAGCTGTGATTTCTGTTGCCCTCGAAACAGTACTGTTGCACACACCAACTGTGCTTCGGATCCTTCCTCTACCTGAATGCGATGTCGGCTGCCCGACGGTAAAAACAACACGGAAGGTTGATCAATGTGCATTTTATGCCCCTGATCGGTAAACAGGGTCATTGCTCCTGAGCGGAGCAAGTGCAAATGGCCGGCCTCTTCATTTTCGCTGAAGCTCTGCAAACCGCACAGGCCACCACTAAAAAACACCTCTGCCTGCAGATCCAGGTCTTGCAACAGGCGGCTGAGGGTATCCATACATACTCCTTTGGACGATCTGCCAGTTTTTGTGGACGAACTGCCAATTCCTACAGGTCGATAAACCCTATTCTACCTCTCAAGGACGACGGGCAACCTTAAGTCCCTAACATTACCTGAAATCAAGCAAACTACACAGGAACTCGATATGAAAATTTCCACCTTTTTGAAATTGACTGCAGCAACCAGTGCTCTGGTGTTCAGCAGTTTGAGTATGGCCTCTGCTGTCAATACTGGCGAAAACGATGTTGCTATTCATGGCTATGATCCGGTCGCCTACTTCACCCAGGAGAAAGCTGTGCAGGGATCCGCCAAGTACACAGCTACCCATGATGGCGCGATCTACCGTTTTTCAAGTAAGAAAAACCGTGACCTGTTCAAAAGCAACGCCGACAAGTATGCCCCGCAATTTGGTGGCTACTGCGCCATGGGTGTGGCCTTGAACAAAAAGTTAGATGTGGATCCTGATGCTTTTTACATTACTGATGGGAAACTCTTTTTGAACCTGAATAAAGATGTGCAGAAAAAGTGGCTGACTGATGTTCCCGCTCACCTGAAAACAGCCTATCGCGTCTGGGACGGTATTGAAGAGCTGTCTGTCGCAGACACCAACGCGGAGGAATAAGGTATGGCCGCTCGCCCATTCAAGTTTAGTACGAGCGGTCACGACTATGAGCAACCATTACTGCTGTTGTGGTTCTCTGCCAGCTGGTGTGGTCCCTGTATGCAGTTTATTCCGGCTATGAATGAAATTGCCAAGCTGCACCAGAGGGAAGTCCAGGTTGTGAAAATTGATGTAGATGATTTTCATGACCTGGCCACAGATTTTGGTGTTCGTGCTGTACCCACTTTAAAACTGATGAAGAAAAACGGTGTTGCTGACAGTCAGACGGGAGTCATGACAGTTCATGCCCTGAGCCAATGGCTGCAGCCACATCTCGACAATCAAGACTGAAATGAGGAATGAATGATGAATCATAAGCAACGAATTGCATCCGCGGCACTGGCATTGGTTTTGGCCTCCGCTGTAGTGGCACCAGTGCACGCGGCTGGCAAGGAAAAATGCTACGGCATTGCTGAAGCAGGACAGAACGATTGTGGCAACCTGGCTGGGACACACTCCTGTGCCGGTCAATCCACCGTCGATAATGATCCTGGCGAATGGAAGTTGGTCGCTAAGGGAACCTGTATGGATCTTGGTGGTTTGCTAAAAGCGGAGGCCAAGAAACGTTACGATGCAGTACAGGCCAATCAGGGCTAGTACCAATATTTACTGGAGAAGGTCATGTCTCGCTCAGACTTTTATTTGCAAGCCTTAAGTAAACCTGTAGGTGTCGGCCTGCGACATTCTCATTACCGTGATGCTCTGAGCGAAACATCTGGCGTGGACTTTGTCGAGTTGCACAGCGAAAACTTCTTTGCCGATGGTGGCCCAACCAAGGTATTGCTACAACAGATTGGCGAACGTTACCCCATCAGTCTGCATGGTACCGCGTTGGGCTTAGGCTCTGAAATAGGCATCGACGCTGACTATTTGACAAAGTTGACGCGATTGGTCCAACAGGTAAAACCTTTTGTCGTATCGGATCATGCCAGTTTTGCCTGGTTACGACACAGTGGCAGTCGTGTACACGCGGGTGATTTATTGCCTATGCCGTTTACGCAAACGGCAATCAAGGTGCTCGCTGACAACATTGATCGTGTGCAACAGCAATTAGGACAGCGGTTGTTGATAGAAAACCTGGTGAGCTATCTGGTAATAGACCAGCATACCATGTCAGAAATGGAGTTTCTCTATGAAGTGACGGAACACAGTGGTTGTGGTGTGTTGTTGGACCTGAACAACTTACTGGTTAATGCTCGAAATTCGCGGGCGGAGAAGCCTCTCGAAGTGGCTGTACAGCAAATCAGGCAATTGCCTAACCATACTGTTGAGGAGTTTCACTTGGCAGGTTTCACGCCGGTAGAAAATGATCAGCTGATTGTGGACGACCATAGCCAGCCGGTGGCCGAGGAATGTTGGTTGTTGTATGAACAGGCTATCCGGCACTTTGGTCCGCAGACGACTCTGATTGAGTGGGATAATAACTTGCCGTCTTGGCAGCGTCTTATCGAGGAGGCAGACAAAGCCAGGCGTGTGATGCATCGCAGTTTGCAAGCATGGGAAACAAATTATGAACCTTGATCGACAACAGTTGAACCAATGGCAGCATCAGTTGGCTGAGGTCATCTTTCAGCTATCCCGTACCCCTCTGGAGCAGGAGGCGGGGTTGAATATTTACCGCAGCAATCGCTTGATGTCTGCTGCACGATCCTTGTCCGTAAGCTATCCAGTACTGTCAAAAATGATTGGCGAAGAGATGCTGTTGCCCCTGGCTGCACGCCTCCTGGTTAAAGAATCACCGAACCGTGGTGACTGGGCTGAGTGGGGCAGAGGTCTGGCGAAAATTCTGGAGCACAGTGAGTTGCATCAAGAATTGCCTTTTCTCGCCGAGATGGCTCGATTTGAGTGGCAACGTCATTGTATCAGTCGAGCTTCAGTCGATGAAATTTCACTGACATCATTGGATTTGCTGAACACACATTCACTGGATGAAATCTTTCTACGATTCAATGGCGCATTGACATTGCTACGCAGTGACTTTGCCGTTGATGAGTTGTGGTACCTGCACCGGGTTAACGAAGCAGACTACATGCCCACGTCATCGATGATCAAACAGACTCTGATGGCTGCAAAACCGATGTATTTGGTGCTTTATCAGCAGCAGCACGAACTCCGGCAGGAACGAGTCAGTCAGGTGGATTTTCTTGCTATGCAGACTGCGCAGGCGGGATCGAATCTGGGCCTGTTGGTGGAACAATACGCTGAATTTGATTTCATTCATTGGCTGTCCCGTGCCCTTAACTCAGGCTGGATAACGGCCCTTTCATTAGAACCCTAACCCTTCAATTTTCAGGAGATAATCATGACTGTTTTACTGACTAAACTCTATCAACCAAATTTACGGAATCTTCGGCCGCTGGAACATGTTTTACTGTGGTTCCAACACCTGGGCTCACTTGCGGCGCGGCTGTATGTGGCCAAAGTATTCTTCAGTGCTGGCCTGACCAAGATTCAGGATTGGGATACCACCCTGTTCCTGTTCGAAGAAGAGTATCATGTACCCTGGCTGTCCTATGACGTAGCAGCTTACCTTGGAACCGTGGGCGAATTGGTATTCCCGCTGTTGTTGGTTGCAGGATTGGGGTCCCGCTTCGCTGCCACAGCCCTCAGTGTTGTGAATGTGGTGGCGGTGATCAGCCTGCAGGACATCGCCCCAGCAGCCCTGTACCTGCATGTCATCTGGGGCCTATTACTGGCTCACATTGCGATCTATGGCGCAGGCAAATTGAGCGTAGATTACTGGTTAGCCAGGCGCTAAGGGCCCGGCACCTGTATAGCTCATGACCGTATGACCTGTTCATAACGTGATGCCAAGTCGACAGCGCTGGCATGGTGGTGGGCCAGCAGTCGCTCCATATCCAAGCCAGGGATAACGCCATCCACCACTCGCCACTGGCCTTTCACCATCACGTGATCGGCTTTGTGGGCACCGCACAAAATCAACGCGGCCAGGGGATCGCCATGACCACTGAAACGTGGCTCGTCGAGATTAAACAGGGCGATGTCCGCCTGCATCCCCACAGCGATATCGCCGATATCATTGCGCCCCAGACAGCAGGCGGAACCCTGGGTTGCCCAGCGCAAGGCGTCCAGATGGGAAACTTTATCGGCGCCTTCGTTCAGCCGTTGCAGCAAAAACGCCATGCGTACTTCCTGGATCATATTGGAGCCGTCATTGGAGGCGGAGCCATCGACACCCAGACCCACCGGGCTACCCGCGTTTTCCAAACCGAGGGTGGGGCAGATACCGGACGCGAGAATCATATTGGAGGAGGGGCAGTGACAGATGCCTACGCCATTGGCGCCTAAGCGAGCCACCTCCTCGGTATCAAAGTGAATGCCGTGGGCCAGCCAGGTGCGCTCATGCAGCCAGCCGACACTGTCGAGGTAGTCGAGAGGTCGCAGGCCAAAGCGCTGCTGGCAAAAATCCGTTTCATCGTGAGTTTCCGCCAAATGCGTGTGCAGCAAAACACCTTCCCGTTGGGCCAGGTCAGCACTGGCTTTCATTACTGCAGGTGTCACAGAAAACGGTGAACAGGGCGCCAGGGCAATCTGGGTCATCGCCCCTTCGCTGGCATCGTGGAAAGCCGCAATGACGCGTTCACTGTCATCCATGATGACTTGTTCAGTCTGGATGGTAGTGCGCGGTGGCAAGCCGCCTTCATCTTCGCCCAGGCACATGGAGCCGCGGGTGATGGTCACACGGATACCCAGCTCTTGAGCGGTTTCCACTTGCAGGTCCACCGCTTGTTCCAGCCCGCGAGGGAACAGGTAGTGATGATCAGCGGCTGTAGTACAGCCTGACAGCAACAGTTCCGCTAATGCCAACTGTGACGACAGACGGATATTGTCTGGATGCAAACCGGCCCACACCGGGTACAGGCTTTTTAACCAGGGAAACAGGGGTTTATCCAGGGCTGTGGGAAATGCCCGGGTCAGGGTCTGGTAAAAATGGTGATGGGTATTGATCAAACCGGGCAGTAACACATGACGGGAGGCATCAAAAGTTTGCTCGACCGGTGTCTGGGGTAGTCGCCCTTTGGCAACCAACTCCACGATACGATCGTCTTCAATGACAATGCCGCCGCCCATCTCATCGCGGGAGTGGCGGTTGGAAAAGGTGGCCAGAGGATTCTTGATCCAGTGACGGTTTGCTGTGTTCATTGTTTCACTCATTGTTTCAGGATGGTCAAAAATACCGTTATTCAACCAGCTGGGTCAGACCCGCGCCGAGCCGTTGGCGCTCGCTGTCGGTCATCCCGGTTTTGTTCATGAAGGGCATATCCTGGGTGTGCACCGTGCGGGCCAGGATGCGAGGAGCCCATTGTCGAATTTGTGCCTCGCTATCCAGTATTACCCCGGCAGGTGCCACGGTGAACACGTCATCGGTGGGTTGGGCACTGTGGCAGCTGCTGCAGCGGCTGGTCACAATGGTGTGTATTTCTGACAGGGTCGGGGTGTTTGTACTTGTACTTGGCGTGGTAGAGGTTGCTGACGGCGGAGTAATGAGGGCCGCCAACAGGATCGTCGCCAGCACGGAACCGATCAATAGCGCCGGTTTAACAATGCCTTTATGGCGCAGTACAAAATATTGTCGGACACAGGCGGTAATCGCCGTGATGACCAACAGGATCAACCAGTTGTATTCATGTCCGTAGGTCATGGGGTAGTGATTGCTGATCATAATGAACAGCAGCGGCAGGGTCAGGTAGGTGTTGTGGGTAGATCGCAACTTGGCCTTGGCGCCCCAGCTGGGATCCACCTGACTGCCTTCTTCAATGGCTTTCACCAAGGCCCTTTGGGACGGCATAATCACCGCGAACACATTGCCCACCATCATGGTGCCAATCATGGCACCAATATGAATATAAGCGCCGCGTCCACTGAACAGGTGCGCCAGTGTATAACTGCTGGCCACCAGCATGATCAGTAGCAGTGAGCTGAGCAAGACAATGTTGTTTGCCAGGCGACTGTTGCACAGCAGATCGTATACAAACCAGCCCACCACAATAAATCCCAGGCCAATGGCGATGGCCTGCGTGCTGGATAAATCGGCAACCCGCCGGTCGATCAGGTAAGCATCGGCGCCCAGGTAGTAGACCGCTGCCAGTAACAACATGCCACTGATCCAGGTGGTGTAGGCCTCCCATTTGAACCAGTGCAGGGTCTCCGGCATCTGCTCCGGTCCCTTCTTGTATTTTCCCACTTCGTACACGCCGCCGCCGTGAATCGCCCACAGTTCACCGCCGATGCCGCGGTCCTGTTGCCATTGCGGGGCATTTTGCAAATGATTGTCCAGCCAGACAAAATAAAAAGAGGCACCAATCCAGGCGATGCCGGTAATCATATGGGTCCAGCGCAACACCAGCTGCAGCCAGTCAACAATATAGGCTTCCATCAATCCATCTCTTACTCAAGTTCCTGTTTTGTAACCACGTACTACTTGCCCCACTGACGTACTACTGATCCCGCTGATGCACTAACTGACCCGCGGCATAGGTGGCCTGCACGGCACGGTCGTCCCCCAACATGGCGAACACAAACAGCGTTTCAAATAACGTGCGGCAGTGTTGCAAACGGAATTCCATCAGCGGCGTACAGGCTTTGTCGAGGACAATAAAATCCGCTTCCTTACCCGGCACAAAGTTGCCGATCACATCGTCCAGATCCAGGGTGCGGGCACCCCCCAGGGTGGCCAGATAAAAACTCTTGAACGGTGACAGCTTATCGCCACGCAGTTGCGATACCTTGTAAGCCTCGTTGAGGGTTTGCAGTATGGAGAAACTGGTACCGGCCCCCACATCGGTGCCCAGCCCGACATTGATGCCCTCGGCTTCGGCGCGGGTCAGGTTAAACAGCCCACTGCCGAGAAACAGGTTGGATGTCGGACAAAACGCGATATTGCTGTGGCTGTCAGCCAGTGCTTTCCACTCGTTGTCTTGCAGGTGAATGCAGTGGGCGAAAACACTGCGTTTACCCAGCAGCCCCGCTTGATCATAGGTATCCAGGTAGTGTTCGGAGTCGGGAAACAGTTCACTGACCCACACTACTTCATTGGCGTTTTCAGATAAATGGGTGTGCATATACACATCGGGAAATTCCTGTAACAACTCGCCGGCTTTTTGCAGTTGTTGCGGAGTGGATGTGGGTGCAAACCGTGGTGTTACAGCGTAACGCTGGCGGCCACAGTTGTGCCACTTTTCAATCAACTCACGACTGTCGTTGTAGGCACTTTGCGGGGTATCCGTCAGCGCCTCGGGAGCGTGACGATCCATCATCACCTTGCCGCAGATCATGCGCAGATTACGCTCCGCACTGGCCTCAAAAAACGCCTCAACCGATTGCTTGTGCACGCTGCCAAATACCAGCGCCGTGGTGGTGCCTGCGCGTAACAGTTCATCCAGAAAGCGTTCCGCTACGCTGCGGGCATAGGTTTTATCCGCAAACTGTTGCTCGGTGGGAAAGGTGTAGGTTTCCAGCCACTCCAGCAACTGCTCACCATAAGCGGCAATCATTTCCGTTTGCGGGAAGTGGATGTGGGTGTCGACAAAGCCGGGTGTCAACAGGCCATTGTCATAGTGGGTAACGGCGGTGTCTTCGGGCAAGCTGGGAAGCAGCTCACTGGCGTGTCCAACGGCCTCGATTTTGCCGTCCTTAACCAGTAACAGGCCATCCTCAAAATATTCGTAGGATGACTCCAGCTGCCGGGATGGATCATCCAGAAAATGCAAGATGGCGGCCCGATAGGCGGAGCGTGTCATAAGGTCAGTCCTTCTTGAATGGGATCCGCTTCAACGGTGATACTGAATTCAGAGTCAATGGTCACTTCATCACAATTACTGCCTTTCCCGCCGCGGTCCACCACCAGAAAATCACACTGCTCTTGCAGGCACAGACAGTAGTGATGCCAGGTGCCCTTGTGGTAGTTGACACTCTGGTGGGGTGCGGCCAAAAACGCTTGCAGCTGGCCGGGTTGCAACTTGCCGGCACGACCCACGATCACCACATAGGGCTTGCCGCTGAGCATAGTGAACGACTGGCTGCCGAGCGGATGGCGTTCCATCTGCCGCACCTGAAAGGGCAGGGTGACAGGCTGCGAGCGAAAGATGCTGATAATGGGATAGCCTCCTTTATCACTCACATCCACCGTTGCCAGTTGATGATAACGCTCCGTCAGCCCGGCATTGATGGGGAAATGGTGATTGCGTTCATCCACTTCCATGACATCCCCGTAGGGCGCGAAGGCCTCAGCGGTCAATGGTTGCAGCGTCAGGGTCACAGATCGCATCAGCTGCCTCGATAAGTGGAATAACCAAAAGGCGAGAGCAGCAGCGGGATATGGTAATGCTGACCACTGCCGTCAATGCAGAACACGACCTCGGCGTAAGGGTAGAACACCGGGCTGCTCAGGCTTTGCAAATACTCGGTGGTCGCAAAGTGCATGCGGTAGGTGCCGGCGGGTAACGGACCCTCGGGGCAGAGTCCGGGTAAACGACCGTCGCTGTTGGTGACACCCTTGCCAATGGTTTGCCAGCCATCATCACTGAGTTGAGCCAGGGTGATGCGAATGCCTGCGGCAGGCATACCAATCGCCGTATCCAAAACATGAGTGGTGATTTGACTCATAACAGTTTCTCCAGCCGCAGGTGAAAAATCTTGCGCTGTTCTTCGGCGGCATTGTGCAATTCCGTTTGCCGATCATTGGGCAAACGGCGTTGCAACAGCTCGGCCATTTCGGCAGCGCTTTTGCCGGTGGCGCAGACAATAAAAATAAAACCAAATTTGTCTTCGTAGTCCTGGTTACCTTGCGCCAGGGCATGAATCACATCGTCACTGGCTGAGTCCACACTGGACTGTTCGTTGGCAGCCAGCGCCTTGGTATTTCGGTATTTGGCTTTCAGTGAATTGACGTCGCCGATCTTGGGGTGGCCGTCAAACGCTTGCAGGTAATCATGTTCGCTCAGATCGCGCCAGTACCTGTCGGCAGCGTCGTGCAGTTCCATAACGGAATCATAGGGTCGCGAAGCCACCATACGCTCCACCCAGCGTTCACTGGTGCAACATTGTAAAAATTGATGTTTGGCTTCCGCCTCGGACAGCTGGTTGAGTTGTTGTAATGTCACGATACTATCCTGGATTTTTCGCGGTAACCGTAGTCTTGGATGCCGCCCAGTTGGGGGTGCCCCAGATACGCAAGCGACTGATACCGCCGTCGGGGAAGATATTGACCTTAACATGGGTAAATTCGGTCTCTTCAGGCACCAGTATCTGCTGGATGAACAGGTGTTCCTGATCTGCATAGAGTTTGGTTTCGGCAATGACTTCGGTCCAGCTTATGTCTGCTGCATCGATGTCCTCGCGTTGCGTATTGGTTGCCCACAAGGAGAATCGGTCCGGGTAATTACCCTTGAAATGGGCGGTGTCCAATATCACTTTGCGAATATTGCCGATCAGCCCGAGCTTAACGATGGCCCAATCGTGGTTTTGATCACGCCGTCGTTTGGTTTCCCAACCGTCACCCATATTGATCCCCCGGTTGGGCATCAACAAATTACTGGGCGAACTGAAAAAGCGATCACTGCAAGCCAGTCCCCGGCCACCGTTGATGACACTGGCCAGGTCCACCAGTTCACCGTCGACAAAGTTGGCCGGGTTCGCCCGTGGTTCGCCGTAAACCCGAAAGCGGGCCACACCGCCATCGGGGAAAATGTTCAAGCGAACATGGGTCCAGACCTGGTCATTGTCGATATCAAACAGGTGCTGGGTATGTGGCTGAGTGTTCGTATGGGGCAGCAGGAGGTGCCATTCAGTGGCATCGTCCACCTCACCAGTGACATGAGCAACTTCCACCGACACGGCTTCCGGCGCGTTACCCCGGAAGTGATTGGTGTCCACGTCCAGACCGCGAATGACCCCTGGGATACCCAGTTTTAACACACACCAGTCATGGTCGAGTCCACTGGCGCGCTGGCGGTCGTAACTGCGACGCGATTCCCAGCCATCCATCCACTGTCCCGTATCCACGAAGTGACCGGGTTTAAAAATGCCCCGCCCGGGTTTTACCAGATTGCTACAGGGTGCAAACCATTCGTCGCTGCAGGTCAGTGCTTTACCACCCACGCGTTCACTGAGCAGATCAATGTAGTGTGAACTCAGGCGATCATCATGGGGTTGTTGTTGATCTTGCATAACTGTCTCGGATGATGGGTTAATTGGTTAGTTCTACAGGCTCGCCGGCTGCGCGGCGGTGTAAAATGGGTTGCCCCTGCGGAGCTCCCACCATGGCGCCCTGCTCAAACACCTTGTGGCCGCGCACGTAGGTACGCTCGACACGCCCCCGAACTTGCTTGCCCTCGTAGGGTGTGATTTTGTTGCGGTACAAAATATCTTCAGCGCGAACGGTATAGTCACATCCATCGTCGAACACCACCAGGTCGGCATCGTAACCGCTGGCAATTCGCCCTTTGTATTGACCCAGGCCGGCAAACACAGCCGGCTTATGTGACATCCAATCGACAACCTGTGCGAGGTTGTAACCGCGTTGTTGTGCTTCGGTCCAAATCAATGCCAGGCCAAATTGCAAAGAAGAAATGCCGCCCCAGGCCTTTTCGATATTGCCGCTGTCAATGTGTTTTAACTCCGGTGTGCAGGGCGAATGGTCGGACACAATAAAGTCGATATGGCCTTGGGTTAGCCCCTGCCACAGCCGCTGTCGGTTTTCGTCTTCGCGAATGGGGGGGCAGCATTTGTAGAGGGTTTTACCATCGGGAATGGTTTCGGCAAACAGGGTTAAATAATGGGGGCAGCTCTCGCTGGTGAGATGCAAACCGTTAGCGCGGGCTTCAGCAATGGCATCGATGGCATCCGCAGAGGACAGGTGCACCACATGCAGATGAGCGTCAACACCGGCGTCTTTGGCTTCCGTGAGAAGTGTGATCATCATGTTAATGGCGTTGTTTTCCCAACTGCGGGGTCGAGAAGCCAAAAAAGATTGATAGCTGTGACCAATTTCAATGGGTTGTTCCGGTGGCTCTTCCAGTTCGGCATGAATCAGGTAGGGCACACCGTACCGGGCAAGAATAGGTATGGCGCGGCGCATGTCTGCGGCCGTGACCATAGGGAATTCGTCGATGCCCGAGTGGATGGTAAAGGACTTTACGCCGAGCACCCCGGCATCCAGCAGCGCGGGCAGTTGATCAATGTGATCGGGCACCACACCCCCCCAAAAGCCTGTGTCGACCCAGAGTTTGCCCTGCAGGCTGTCGAGCTTCTGCTGTAAAGCCTCGGCCGTGGTTGTTACCGGACTGCAGTTCAGTGGCATGTCCACCACAGTTGTGATGCCACCCGCAGCGGCCGCACTGGTGGCCGTGTTGAAGCCTTCCCATTCGGTACGGCCGGGTTCATTCACATGCACGTGGGTATCCACCAGCCCGGGCATCAAAACGCGGTTGCCCAGCTTTTCGATGTCAATACCTTGCAGTTCATCAGGAATTTCCTGGCCATCGACGATCACGGCCAGGATTTTTTCATCTCTGATATAGATCCGTGCTGGCTGTAGCTGTGAATCAATCACCACTCGCTTGCTGTGCAAGGCAAAGTCGACGGCAGCTGATTTCACAGGTTTATCAGGGCTGTTCATGGACTTCTCTCGTTAATGCGGTTTGTACTTCTTTCCAGGCCACGCCGCGACGGGTGGCTTGTGGCACCTGTTGCTGTTGATAAGTGTGAATGATTTCAGCGGCGATGCTGACTGCCACTTCCATCGGCAATTTGCCGCTTACGGCTGACAGCCCCACCGGACAGTGGATCTGTTGATAGCACCCGGCATCGATACCTCGGTGTTCAAAGCGCAGTTTGAAACGCTGCCATTTGGTGTGGGAGCCGATCAAACCGATGTAGTGTGCGTCGCCCCGTTTCAATAGGGTCCGGCACAGGTCGTAATCCAGTTGATGATTGTGTGTCATCACCAGGTAGTAGCTGTGGTCGGGCATGCGAGCAACGGCGTCCACGGCGTCGGTGTCACAGACTGCGGTCACATTTTCCGGCAAGGCTGCCAGATCCGCATCCTGTGGCAGCATCGACTCGCGCTCGTCCACCCACCACACCCGACAGGGCAAGTCCGCCAGTATTTTGATCAGGGCACGGCCGACATGCCCGGCACCGAATACCATCAGGTTCACCGGGCGGGGTTGAAAGCTTTCCAGCAGGATCGAGGCGGCTCCGCCGCAACACTGACCCAGTTTTGCGCCCAGCGGGAAGTGTTCCAATCGCTGCTGGGCAGAATTCTGAGTCAGCAGTTCTCCCGCGCGGGCAATCACCTGGTATTCCAGGTGACCACCACCGATGGAGCCGTAACATTGAAGATCGCCTTTGTCATCGCTGCTGACGACCATCTTGCTGCCCTGGTCGCGGGGAGTGGAACCGCTGGCGCCGATGATAGTAATCAACACATAAGCACGCCCCAATTGCTCCAGCTCAGCTATGGCACTGGCCCAATGGCGGCTATTGAGAACCGGATCAGTCGTTGGCATGGCTGTCCTCCTGCCGATCAAATGGCTGCTGTAGCGTGCAGATGGCCTTGAGTACCCGTTCCGGCGTGGCGGGGGTATCCAGGCGCGGGCTGATGCGATAATCCGCCAGACTGGCGATGGCATCGCGCAGTGCCGACCACACCGAAATGCCCAGCATTAATGGCGGTTCGCCCACCGCTTTGGAGTGAAAAATCGTGGCTTCAACATTGGGACTGTCGGCCAGCAGCGCCACATTGAACTCGGCTGGCGTATCACCAATGGCAGGGATCTTGTAGCTGGCCGGCGAGTTGGTTTGCAGGCGGCCATCGTCGCCCCACACCAGTTCCTCGGTGGTCAGCCAACCCATCCCCTGAATATAGGCACCTTCAATCTGGCCAATATCCAAAGCCGGGTTCAGCGACTGGCCCACGTCCTGCAAAATATCGGCACGGGTTACCCGGTATTCGCCGGTGAGAGTATCCACCAGCACCTCGGACACGGCTGCGCCATTGGCGTAGTAAAAAAACGGACGACCATGGGCCTGATCGCGGTCGTAGTAAATTTTCGGTGTGCGGTAGTAACCGGTCGCCGACAGAGAGATACGGTGGAGGTAGGCCAGCTGTGCCAGTTCGCCAAAACTCAGGTCTGCGGCCTCGCCGATGACCACCCGGTTGTTGTGGAACTGCACCTGCTCCGCTGAAGTTTGAAAGTGTTCAGCGGCAAAATCGATGAGCCGCTGTTTGATGGTTTCGGCGGCGTTGCGGGCCGCCATGCCGTTCAGGTCGGTGCCGGATGACGCTGCAGTTGGTGAGGTATTGGGCACCTTGTCGGTACGGGTGGCGGTCGGCAGGATGCGATCCATATCCACCTGAAACACGCTGGCAACAATCTGCGCGACTTTGGTAAACAACCCCTGGCCCATTTCGGTACCGCCGTGATTCAGCTGGATGCTGCCGTCGGTGTAGACGTGAATCAGGGCACCGGCCTGGTTCAGATGCTGCACGGTAAAGGAAATACCAAACTTCACCGGAGTCAGGGCGATCCCCTTGCGCAAGATGGGCTGTGACCGGTTAAAGTCGATGATCTCCTGACGTCGCTGGCGGTAATGACTGGAGTGCTCCAGTTGCTCGATCAGACCGGGCAGGATATGACGCTCGATTTTCTGGCCATAGTGGGTGGTATCCCGATCGCCCTCGGGACCATAGAGGTTGTCTTTACGGACATCCAGGGGGTCGCGTCGCACCGCCCGGGCGATATCGTCGATTACGCCTTCAATGGCTAGCATGCCCTGAGGGCCGCCAAAGCCGCGAAAGGCCGTGTTGGATACAGTGTTCGTTTTAACCCGGTGCCCAGTGATTTTGGCCGCAGGTAAAAAATAGGCATTGTCCGAATGGAACATGGCGCGGTCGACAATGGCGTCGGACAGATCCGGGGAAAAACCACAGCCGGCACTTAAGGACATCTCCAGCCCTTCAATACGGCCCAGATCGTCAAAGCCAACGTCGTATTCACTGAGAAAATGATGGCGCTTGCCGGTGACGGTGATGTCGTCGGCCCGGGCCAGGCGTATTTTCACCGCACGACCGGTTTTGCGCGCTAACACAGAGGCAATTACGGCCCATTGATTGGCGTTGGTCTCTTTGCCACCAAAGCCGCCGCCCATGCGCCGCATATCCACGGTCACCATACTGATGGGAATGGCCAGCACTTCGGCAATCAGTTTTTGCACTTCGGTGGGATTCTGGTTGGAGGTGTAGAGGGTAATGCCGCCTTCCTCATCCGGGCAGGCCAGCGACACCTGGCCTTCCAGGTACATCTGCTCCTGACCACCAATGTACAGTTGATTGTTGAGCCGTCGGGCAGCTTTGCTAATGGCCGCCGCTGCATTTCCGCGCTGCTGGGTGTGGCTGGGGCGGACAAAACTCTGCTGAGCCAGACCCTGTTCAATGGTCAGGTCGGCAGGCCAGGGTTCATAGTCGACCTTGGCCAGGCGCGCGGCGCGACGCGCTTGATTCTGGTTGGCAGCCGCTACCGCAAACAATGGCTGGCCGTGAAACAGTACTTCACCATCGGCAAACACCGGGTCGCCGGGGAACACGGGGCCGATATCGCGATGGCCGGGAATGTCATCCAGCGTGATCACGCTCACCACGCCTTCAGCGGCTTTCACCTCTGACAGATCCATCGACAGAATCTTGCCACGGGTAATGGTGGCCAGGCCAACGTAGGCGTAGAGAGTGCCGGTGGGTTGCGCCCGGTCGTCGGTGAAGAGGGCCTCGCCGCTGACATGACGACGGGCACTCTCGTGCTGCACACTCTGCTGCACGCCGCCCTGGATCCGGGCCTGCTTGGTATCGGTGATTACGGCGGTATCAGGTAGATTACGCATGTTGGTTCACCCGGGTCAGTAGGGAGTCATTACCAAGCTCCAGTTGCAGGCGCTTGAGCAGGTTTTGGCTGACTTTGAGGCGGTAGTCACTGCTCGCGCGAAAGTCACTGATGGGGGTGAAATCCCGGGCCAGTGCGGTCATGGCTGCAGCAATGACATTATCATTAAGGGGTTGTCCCAGCAGGGCCTGTTCACAGGCATGAGCCCGACGGGGAATCGCATCCATGCCCCCAAACGCCACCCGTACCTGAGTGACGACCTGTTGTTCAGGTACTTGTTCATGCGGTTCCAGGCGTAACCAGAAAGCGCCACAGGTGCTGGAGATATCATCTTCGAAACGCTTACTGACTTTATACACCCGCAGGCAATCATCCGGCGCGGGTTTTGGCACCAGTACCTGTTCTATAAATTCACCCGTTTGCAGGGCGGTCTGTTTGTAACCCAGAAAAAATTGCTCCAGCGGCAGTTCGCGCAGCTGATCATCACAGCGCAGACGCAGGCTGGCGTCGAGCGCCAGTAACAGCGGTGGCATGTCACCAATGGGGGACGCGTTGCCGATGTTACCGCCGAGAGTGCCCTGATTGCGGATCTGGCGTGAGCCCAAACGCTCCAGTAACTCGCCGCAGTGCGGGTAGAGTGCCGTCAATGCGGGGCCAAACTGACTGTAACTGGCCGCCGCCCCAATGCTCAGGTGGCTGTCGGTTTCGCGGATAGCGGTCATCTGTTTGACGCGACCGGTGTAAATTAACGTGTCGATTTCGCGCAGCTGCTGGGTCAGTTCCAGTGCCAGGTCCGTAGCGCCGGCCACAAGCCGGGCTTCGGGATATTCGCGCAACAGTTGCGACACGCGGCTTGAGGAATCGGGGGCAAAATATTGACGGCCCTCGCCCTTCAATTGCACTTCATCGGTGCGATTCATGCCTTGCAGGGCTTTCACCCATTGCGTTTCTTTCTCTTGAAACGGATCACTGTCAGCCTGCCGGGCGGGGTCAAACATTTGCACGGCGGCATCGACAATGGGGCGATAACCGGTACAGCGACACAGGTTACCCCCCAGGGCTGCTTCGATGGTGTGACGTTCAGGCGGACCCGCCTGCTCACGCCCGAGAACAAATAACGACATCACAAACCCGGGGGTACAGAAACCACATTGTGACCCGTGACAATCCACCATGGCCTGTTGGGCAGCATGTAATTGTTGACCTTGCTTTAAGCCCTCTACCGTCACCAGATGTTTGCCGTGGACATTAGCCAGAGGGGTAATGCAGGCATTGATGCTCTTGTAGTGAATACACTCTTCGTCCAACGCTCCATCTAACTCCCCAACCGCCACCGTGCAGGCACCGCAGTCTCCGGAGGCGCAGCCTTCTTTTGTGCCGGTTTGGTGCAGCTGATCCCTCAGAAAATCTAAAAGGGTGCAATTGGGATCGACGTTATCGATCTGCAGGGGTTCACCGTTTAGCAGTAATTCAATCATAAGTTTGGTCTATGTCTGCGGGTTACGCGGGTTTAGACGTGTGCAGCCTCCTTATATTAAGGATAGGGGGTATTAAGGATAGGGGGCATGCTCATCTCATCCAGAGTTTTTGCATATTGCATGCCAAACTTGACACAAGTGTCAAAAATCAAATGGGCGCTGCATGGCATGGATAATGCTTTAAAACTTGACACATGTGTTGAATTTTATGAGGGTGGTTATGGAGCCGGAAACAGCATCGGAGTTGATCTACCAGCTTGAGGATCGACCACCGGTCATGAAATCCATGTTTGCCGCCTGTCAGCATCTCTTGGCGTCATTCGTGGGTATTGTCACCCCCTCACTGGTGATCGGAGGCATCCTGGGGCTGGAAGGCTATATTCCCTATCTGGTGAGTATGGCCCTGATTGCCTCGGGTATTGGTACCTTCATTCAGTCTTATCGGCCCTTTGGAATTGGTGCGGGCATGTTGTGTGTGCAGGGCACCAGCTTTTCATTTCTTGGTGCCATCCTGGCTGCGGGTTTTCTGGTGCGCAGCCAGGGGGGTACGGATGAGCAGGTGATCAGTTTGATTGTGTCACTGAGCCTGGTGGGGTCGCTGATCCAAATGGGACTCAGTCAGGTCATTCCCTATTTGACCCGGGTTGTTACGCCGCTGGTGACGGGCATCGTGATCACCACTATTGGTATCAGTCTCATTAAGGTCGGTATGACAGACCTGGCCGGTGGCTACCAATCGCCGACGTTTGGCAATATTGAGAACTTGTTGTTGGGCCTGGCAGTGATTGGGGTCATTCTGGCGTTAAGCGTGACCAGCAATCACTGGTTGCGCATGTCATCCATCATTATTGGTTTGCTGGTGGGATCTTTAGCCGCCTGGTTGTTGGGTTATTGGGAGTTAAACCTGGCACAGATTGAGACTGGAATGAATCTGCCCGTGCCATTTCAGTTTGGTTTCAGCTTTGATTGGTCCAGCTTTGTAGTCATCGCATTGATTTATATTATCAGCTCTATCGAGACCGCCGGCGATCTCACCGCCAACTGTGTCATCTCTCGCCAGCCTGTGAGCGGACCCGCATACTTACAGCGCATCAAAAGCGGCGTATTTGCCGATGGTGTGAACTCAATGATTGCGGCACTGTGTAATTCCTTCCCCAACACCACCTTCAGCCAGAACTCCGGAGTTATCCAGCTGACCGGCATCGCCAGTCGTTATGTCGGCTGTTATGTGGCAGCGGGCTTGGTATTACTGGGTTTGCTGCCGTCAATCGGCAGTCTTTTGCAACAAATTCCCAAACCGGTATTGGGTGGTGCCACATTGGTGATGTTTGGCACTATTGCAGCAGCGGGTATAAAAATCATCAGCACTGAAAATCTTGATCGACGCAAAATGTTAATCATTGCAGTGTCCTTTGGCTTTGGTTCCGGGACTGCTCTCTTGCCCGATTTATTGGAAAAAACTCCGCAGATATTACAGAATATTTTCAGTTCGCCGGTGGCCGCTGCAGGGTTAAGTGCTATTGTACTGAGTCTGGTGCTGCCAGAGACTCTTGATGCCAAACAAGAGGCCGGGATGTCAGAGCAAAAGATGGAGACAGGAACACAATGATTGTTGAGGTAAGTTCCCACAACACGAATATTGCGACTGATGATACGCAGAAAAAACGCGCCGGACGGGTGCGAAAGAAAAAAGAAAAAATCATTTTTGAAGCGGCAGAACTCGAATTTGCCGAAAAAGGCTTTGAAGGCGCGACAATTGACAGCATCGCCAAGCGTGCCGGGCTCGCCCGCCCCAACGTGCACTATTACTTTGACAATAAACTCAAGCTTTATGGCGAGGTTCTTTCCAATATTCTCGAGCTTTGGGATACGGCACTGAATGACATCAGCATTGATGACCAACCCTACGAAGCCTTGCGTACCTACATCACCCGTAAGATCGAATTCTCGCGTAAACACCCTTTGTCGTCCCGTATTTTTGCCAGCGAAATCATTTCAGGCGCCCCCCATTTGAAGGCCTACTACCAAGAGGCTTATCAAGAGTGGTTCAGCCGCAAACTGGAAATCTTTGACAGCTGGAGTCGATCCGGGAAAATTGACAAAGTCGACCCTGCACATCTGTTGTTTCTGATTTGGAGTTCGACTCAGCACTACGCCGATTTTGAGGTCCAGATAGCGTCGGCGTTGGGGAAAGAAACCCTGGAGGATAAAGATTATCTCTCTGCCGCAGAAACCCTGACGGCGGTGATTACCAAGGGAATCGGCTGTCCACCTGACATGGGACGGTGAGAGCAGTTTCCCCTGAATGGCAGTTAACTTTCAGGGGGAGATCGATCCGAGTGTAGTGCATCGCTCCGAGTATAGTGCATCGATCAAGATATCGTTTATTGGTCAGCTTTTAGCTTGACGGTATCGAGAATCGCTTTTAACCCCGGTTTATGCTGTGCGATTTCTTCTTCTCTCAGTCCGACCATTTCATAGGGAAACACCAACCAGCTATCGGTCTCGTGCAGGTAGAAATCGGGCTTGCGTCCGGTGCGCAAACGACCGGGTTTGAACCACGGCGCGGCGATACGAATCTGTTCGGGCATGTTGCGCTTGGTTTTTGCGGCCAATTGATCGATAACCGCCTGGATACTGACCCCCGAACTATACGCATCATCCACAATCAACAGGTGGTCATCTCGATTGAGATTTTCCAGCAAATATTTAAGGCCATGTACCTTAATGCTGTCCTGATTTTCAATCATAGACTGATAACTGGGCAGTCCCTGATAAGAAGTACGGATGGCAATGTGATCGGTTTTGATACCCAGATACTGCAAGCACTCCTGCACGTAAATGCCCACAGTGCTGCCACCGCGCCATATCCCCACCACAAAGTTGGGATGGAAGTCACTTTCAAATATCTTTACCGCCAGGCGAAACGCATCCTGGATCAGTTCATCTTCGGTAATAAAAATCTTTGTGGGTTCAGTCATGGGGTGGTTGCCTATCAGTACTGGCGAAACGCAGGGTATCGGCCGAAAATTGTATAAACTGAAAATGGTATAAACCCTTTAGGGCCTGTCTCCGGGGTGAAATTTTTCCTATAATTGACACTGCTGTCAAAAAAATATTCTGCCATGACTCATAAACTCTATCTGGATGCACAAACCCTACTGGAAGACTCGTTTCGGTTGGGAGCTGCCATACTCAACGACGGTTTTTACCCCGACTACATCATTGCTATCTGGCGTGGGGGCACTCCTATTGGTGTCGCGGTGCAGGAGTTTCTTGCCTATCACCAGGTGAAGAGCGATCACATCGCCATTCGCACGTCTTCGTATGGCACTGGTATCGATGGCCGTTCCAAAGAGGTCCGGGTCCATGGTTTAAGTTATCTGGTGAAAAATGTACGCCACACAGATCGCTTGTTGATTGTCGATGATGTCTACGATACCGGTCTGACCATTCAGGCGGTTATTGCCGAACTGAAACAGCGAACTCGATTGAACCAACCTCGGGACATCCGTATTGCGGTGCCTTATTACAAACCGAGCCGCAACCAAACCGGTGTCGCTCCGGACTACTACATTCATGAAACCGATGCCTGGTTGAAGTATCCCCATTCTCTGGAAGGCTTAACCCATGAGGAAGTGGCGAGCCATCGTCCAGAATTGTATAGCATCATTAAGCACTGCCTGCCTGATACCTCGGAATAATACAGTCCACGAAAGCTCAATTGCGGTGCGTTTTTCACAGGACGCGTATTTTCTGTGCATGTGTTGACCCTCGCGCGCCAACTGCAACGCCTTAAGCATCACTCTGAGTTACTGGTATTTGCCGAACTTCGGTTAAATCAGCCAGTTTTCCCCGTTTATTGGGCTTAAAATCTGCAAAAGGCAAAATCTGACGGTTGTGTCAAGAACTGGCATGTGTGTTGCTACATCGATGTCAAATATTTCATCAATGTTGCATTTATAACCGTTAAAAAAGCCACTAGAAGGAAAATCTTGCCATGAATATCAACGGTAAAACCCTGTTGAGCACGGCCATTGGCCTTGCCTCAATATCAACCGCCTCAACTGTTTTATCCCAAGAGGTATATAAGCTGGAAGAAGTTGTGGTGATGGCCGAAAAACGTAGTGAAAGCCTGCAAGGCGTTTCCCAAGCGGTAACCGCCATGACCGGTGATGCGCTCGACAACAAAAACATCACTTCCTTTGTGGATCTGAGCGGCCTGGCTCCCGGAGTGAACATTACCAAGAACGAAGGATTTAAAACCGTGATCGCGATTCGCGGTCTTGGTAATGAGGCTAACCAGAATGCGGTTGCCAATCCGTCGGTGTCTTACCACATGGACGGCATCTATGTGGCCTCACCCTTTGCGATTCAGGCTGACTTTATTGATGTGGAGCGCATTGAGGTATTGCGCGGTCCCCAGGGCACCCTGTTTGGCCAGAACTCAACAGGTGGTGCGATTAATGTCATCAGTAAAGCACCTGACTTTACCGGTGTCAGCGGCAAAGCCGACCTTACGGTGGGCACTTATGACCTGACCAAAGTCCGCGGTTCCGTGAATGTACCACTGAGCGAAAATGTGGCTATGCGGACTTCCGTTTCACAGTACCGTCACAGCGGCTATTCAGAAAACCAGCTGACTGGCCAGGAGCTTGACCAGGCCGATAATTTCAGTGCGCGCTCGGACTGGTTGTTTAATTTGACCGACAACAGCAGTCTGCGCCTGTTTGGTCAGTACTTTAAAGAAGATTCCAATGGCGCGGCCATTAAGGGCATTTATGATCCCGCCAGTGATCCGCGTGAACTCTATCAGGACACCAAAGCCAAGTACGAGCTGGAGTCCCAGGTTTATGGGGCCATCTACGAGTGGGATGCGGGCCTGGCGACTGTGAAAGCGCTGGGTAGCTGGCAGAAGGATGACATTCTGGTGGTGCGGGATAACGACCGTCACTCTTATGCCATGAACCCGGAGATCACCATCAGTGAATTTGATCCTGAGATCAATGTTCAGGAAACCAAAACCTACGAGCTTAATGTGATTTCCAATGAGCCTCTGTTCGGCAGCGTTGACTGGATTGTGGGGGTATTTTATCTGGATACGGATATTGACATAACCATTCGCGAAGAGCTGGATGCTAATGGCAATGGCGTACTGGACGGTTATCCGACCACTTTCCCGGACGTTTTCAGTGGCGATGTTGGTTTTGTCTCCGATGCTTACCCTACCCGTGAGTCACTGTCGTTCTATGGTCAGACAACCTTTAACATGAGCGACAGCTTGCGCCTGGTTACCGGTCTGCGTTACACCGAGGATGAGGTGGAAAGTGAAGTATCGAACTTCTTTGTACCGACGCCGGATTTGATTCAGACCAAAACCGATGAAGTGACGGGTCGACTGGCGCTGGAATATGACATTAATCCCGACATAATGGCCTATGCCTCCTACACCCGGGGCTTTAAGCCCGGTGGCAGTAACCTCACCTACGGTGACAGCAGTGATGGCTCTCCGGCCCTGGTCAATAACACCTATGCCGATGAGAGCATTGACGCCTACGAACTGGGTCTAAAGGCGGAAATGTTTGATGGTCGCATGCGCGCCAACCTGGCGGCCTTTTTCTACGAGTATTCGGATATGCAGTTCCAGGGTACGGACCCGGATGTTTTCCAGGGCGGTGTAGCCAATATTCCTGAATCGGAAGTCAGTGGGGTAGAGCTGGAACTGCTGGCATTGCTGAGTGAGTCCTGGACACTGGATCTGAAATTATCCGCACTGGATACCGAAATCACCTCTTCCTACGAAGCGCTGGATAATGTCAAGGCACAACCCTATTTCTTCGGCGATGAGCTGATTCGCTACGGCCTGCGTGAGGATGTGAAGGGTAATGAATTGGCCAAGGCCCCAAATATGACCGCCGACCTGAGCCTGAGCTATGAAACCATGATCAGTGACAATCTCCTGATCAACGGCAGTCTGCAGTACACCTACCGGGGAGGTTTCAGCCAGCGTATTTTCAACAACCCCGAAGTGGATCGCGTCGATTCCTACGAGGTGGTTAACCTGGTGGCGTCGGTTGATATGACCGACACGGGTTGGGGCTTTGACCTGATGGCGATGAACCTGTTTGATGAAGAAGGTGTGAACTCCAGCATGACTGACGTCTTTGGCGTGGCGGCAACCGGTGTGGAATTGATTGCACCGCGTCAACTGATGGCGAAGGTACGGTACGAGTTCTAAAACGGGAAGGTTGTTAATCTCAAGCTGTCAGGACTGAGATCGTTGCAGTCCTGACAGCTACTTTCCAGTGTATCGGTACTTGTTTATATAGTTTTGTTATTCAGGGCTTTCAGTTCTGGTAGGGTAATTTGCCTTCATATTTATCCCAATTGTTGACCAGCTCCTCAACCACCTTGCTACCAACACGATACCCTGTCTCCAGAGCCAAACCCAGTCCGGCGTAGCTTTCACCTTCATGCAGCAGGCTTTCAGCTGCGGTCATACCAGGCTCCGGCACAGTAAAATTGCTCGCGGTACGCAGCACCATAAGACGTTGGTAATCGGCTTTGCCGGCTCTATCCAGATAGAACAGCGATTGTGCGGTTCCCGTGTCTTCCATGGCGGAAGAGACAAACTCCCCCTGTCCCTCTGTCCAGTAAGCCACCCATTCATTGGCCCAGTCATTCAAATGCTGACCATGCCAGAAAGTCATGCCGGCCAGGTTATCCCCTTTCATGATCTGTGGTGGCAATTGCGCTTTGGGGTACTCGGTAAAGACCGCGCGACTTTCCGCAATGTGGGGATCATCGGTGAGTTCGATGTCTTTGGTGAGCTGGTAGGCCCAATCGGTCAGTTCACCATTCAGATGAAACACTTCACCCTGATTGGGAGGCCGTTTCTCAGGATAGGGGCCCTGACTGAAGAGCGGGAAGATCCCGGTTGTCCAGCCATCGGGCAGTTCGCGAGCGTCGATTTCATGTCCAAGATCACCGTCCACTACCCATTCTGCCCAGGCGGCAGAACCAATGGACCCATCCTCAGGATCAAAGCCGGCAATACCCACCACCAGCCAATAGGCCTTGGTTAAATCAAATCGTGGGTCAAGACCGAGAGCCATGATAGCCGATGAGGAGCGGTTGGTACCCATGCCCGTTACCATTCCCAGAACACCGGTCTCGGGGTTTAAAAACAGATCGTGGTGGGATTGAGGAAATGGAAACTTTTGATCCAGATGCTGGCGCTCTTTCCACAGTTGAAATTCACCCGCTGCGTCACCTTCATCTTCTCCCAGCTCAAACATATTCACGATGACGACTTTTACCGGAATCGGCGGCTCAGCCACCTGGGCAGATGGATTGCTTTTGGCTGTCTGGGGATTGATTTCACCGCAGCCAGCCAGAAATACAAGCAAGGCGACATTTAAAATCCGGGTCATGAGATTCTACTCTTTGTTGTGAAACGTGAGTTGCTTTTTAAATAAAGGCAATTAAAAGTTATAGCCGAGGTAACACAGGCCTCCAGCTATTAGATGGTTAATGAGACTATATGCTTAATGAGACTATATGCTTAATGAGACTATATGCTTAATGAGACTACATGGTTAATAACACTAGGGCTGTAAACAGAGATCATAAAACCTGCAGGTAAAACTGTAGCTGACAGGAGAAACTCCCTGCAGTGATTTCAGGCCTTTGCGCTGGAAGGCTTGGCTGAATGCAGTTACTCGCTGATCGTATTCATTTAGCAAACGCTTTTTTGAAGTGTCATCTAGAAAACTGAAACGTAAGGAGTTACTGCCCAGGGTTATCAACTCTTGCCAGGACAGGTTGAATTCTTTGACCGCAACAAAATACTCATCCGTCAGGTTCGAATCCCACATGCCCCGATCATCGGTGCTGAGCGCCACGGGAATACCGATTCGCAAATACTCGGGAAATGGATGCTGGCTGTAGTCATTGACGTATTTTAACAACAGGTTGCTGATCAGGTTGATCTCTATCAGATAATCGCTGTTGCGCATTGTCAGCATGGTATCTGGATCTGAAATCAGGTTGATACCGTGGCCTATTCTCGAGGCACCGAGTAACAGAGTGTCGCGAACATGATGGTTGGGTTCATCCACCTCTCCTGCGTGAATGGACAGGGGCAGGGTAGGTGTTGTCTGTCTCAGCTTGCGCAAAACCGGCAAAAATCGCAGTGGGTAACCCTTGTCATTATCCTCCCGGCCAACAAAATTAATCCCGACAAACAGATCCCGGTGGCGGTCGACAAAGTCATACATCCATTCCAGGTCGTCCTCGGCCTGGGGAAGAAATCGCAGCAGGTAATATTGCAAACGAACGGTGACACCGGTTTGACGGGCATCCGCCTGAGCCAGGCGGTCGCGGAAAATATCCGCCACCGTATCCGGTTCAAGCGGGCTTCCATCGGGCTTTTTGAAACCTCGCATGCCCTGGATAGATTCCAGGTAGGTTACACCTTCACGGGCGAAAGCTTCCATATTCAGGTACAGGGTTTCAGCAACCAGATAGGGATTCGCCGTTAAATCGTTCAGTCGCTGCCAGTGAGTCTGGAAAAATTCATCCCGGCCTTCATGATCCTTATCCAGTCGAAGGCTGTTGAGCCAGGCTTTTTTCTCTGCCTCATTCAGGTCTTCCAAACGCTTGTATTCGGATTGTTCACAGTCACTGAGTTGGTTGAAACCACTTTCCTGCAGATTATGGAAATACATCAGGTAGGCAGAAAAGCTGAACATGTCGGAGCCATATTCCGCACAGTTTTCAATTTTTACCCGGGTGTAATAACGATAACCGCCGTTTTTGTCCGGGTTGGTGGCTAACTCGTACCACCATTCGCTGAAATTAGAGCCGGTCAGGTGATTGTGCAGGTCTGCGCCCTTGGGCAGGGCATACAAAAACCGATACAGCTCCTGATCGCTGGCTTCGTTTTTGAATTCTTCAAACCAGTCATCCACCGTTAAGGCATTGACCGACAACGGCAGTGTCAGCAAGGCTGACACTGCCACACGATACAAAGTGGTTAACATACGTGATCAAAAGCTCTTGCTGAGTTCAACACCGACAAATCGTGGTTCATTGGTAAAGGCGGTAAGGTTGAGGAAATCGAGTGCGCCGTCGGCGACAATTTCATCGGTAATGTTGCGGCCAACCAGGGCCACATCAAGCGTACCGTCCTCTGACAAATAACCAATCTTGGCACCACCGATCCAGCGTTCTTCCGCTACAAATTCTACCGACTCGTACAGGAAGATGTTGGAATCACTGCGGTAGTTCCAATCGGTCTGCATATAGATCTGGCCCGTTGTCAGGGGAATCGTGTAATCCAGAATGATGTTGTACATCCACTCCGGTGCACGGGGTAATGAGTTACCATCAACGGACACCAGGTTGACCGGGCCAAATCCGCCCATAAAGGTATCCACGATCGGGTTCTTGGACGTACACAGGGGGGTGGCTGAACAGAGTTCCACATTCAGATTGGAGTCTTCAATTTCGGTTTTGTTGTAACTAAGATTGAACGTCAGTTTGAAGTTATCCGTTAAATAAGCTTCCAGATCGGTCTCGAAGCCAGAACCGGTGGTGCTGTCGGCATTGAGCAACTCATTGGTATTGCCTACACCACCTGTTGCGGTCAACTGTTGGTCTTTCACTTCAAAGGCATAGACGCTGGCGTTCCAGCGAGCACGGCCGTCAAACAAATCCATCTTGGTACCGATTTCAAACGACGTGTTCTTCTCGGTGTCCGCCTGGCTGGTAAAGCCAAAGCGGCCCAGAGTAACGGGACCGCGGGAGGCGGTGGCAAGGCGAGTATAAACGGTCACATCTTCCGTCAGATCATAGTTGGCCGCCAACTCCCAACTGAAGTACTCATCACTGGCTTTGATGGTATCGGCCGGAGCGGTGGAACCAGGACCGGGAATCACTTCCAGTTCTTTATCGTCTTCGGTGTAACGCAGGCCGGCGGTGAGTGACAGTTGCGGGGAAACGGCGTACTCAACTTGCCCGAAAATAGCCGCCGAGGTGGTTGTCTGTTCCTGCTGTGTTAAATCCAGAGCGGTACCGCTGTTGTCAAAGTTGACGCTGTCGACAGTGATCTCTTCATCCATATAGTAGAGACCGGCCATGTAGAATAATTTGCCGGCCTCGCCGGATAAACGTAATTCCTGGGAAAACTGATAGTGATCTGACAGGCCATCACCGGAGGAAACGCTAAAGAAGGCCTGCTGGTTCATTTGGCCAATGGCTTCGGGGCCACCCTGAATGCCCCCATCCACATCGGCCTGGGAGAAACTGTCCACCGTATCATAAGCGGTGATGGACGTGAGCAGGACGTCGTCAAACTGGTATTCAATTTTGGCGCTGCTGCCAAAATGGTCCATTTCAAAGCTGCTGGGTGCATCGTGGCCGGCCTTCTCCACGTCAAATCCGGACCTCAAACCCTCCACACCTGGGGTAAAGGCGTTGGCGTAGAACACCTGGGGCTGGTCGCCATCTTGATTAAAGCCGTGAAATTTAATCAAAGCTGACAGATCGTCGTTGGGTTTATAAAGGAACTGCAATCGATAGGCCAGCTCGTCGAACCCGCCAAAGTCATCGCCGGAACCGTTAGCGATGTTGTCAATCCAGGCATCCCGTTCCTGATACTTAATGGCCAGGCGAGCTGCGAGTGTGTCAGTCAGACCACCTGAAATCGCGGCTTCGGTGCTCTTGGTGTCGTGACTGCCAAAGCTGAACTTGGCATAACCTTCTGTTTCAAAGGTGGGTTTGACCGAATCAATTTTGATCGCGCCAGCGGTGGTACTGCGACCGAACAGGGTGCCCTGGGGGCCTTTCAGTACTTCGACCTGGGCGATATCAAACAGGGGGATACTTTTCAGGACCGAATTTTCCAGAGCAACGTCATCGTAGACCATGGAAACGGGTTGGGTGGCATTCACATCGAAGTCGTAATTGCCCAGCCCGCGGATATAAAATCGCGGAGACTGACGGCCGTTGGACGATTCAATTTGCAAGCTCGGTACACGCCCAGCCAGCGCGCGAATATTTTCACCCCCGTCGAGAAAGTCTTCCACATTTTCCGCGGTGATAGCAGAAACCGAGGCGGGCACATCACGCAAGCTTTGTTCACGCTTTTGCGCGGTTACAATCACCTCTTCAAGTAAAGTGGTTTCGGCCTGGGCGCCTGTAGCAAGACTCGTCGCTACAGCGGCAGCTGCAACGGATAACAGTACCGGTGGGAAATACATCTGTCTCATAGCCGTAACTCCATTTAAAGAGGGGGTGGTCGATTTCACCAGACTGCGATCCATCGAATTGCAACCAGCTCGAGCAATCTCTGTGCCAATCGCTTACCAGTTAGTCAAGTTTTCAGGCAGATGGATTTGATTTCGAGCTATCGATGAACTATGGGAGAAATTTTCTGGAGGCCAGCGCTGAAATAATTTGCCATTTTGTCATTTTACAGAGCAAAAAAATCCATATAAATCAGTGCTTGCACCATAGTGGTTCCAAAATTCGAAGATTCGTGAAGAAGGGATCCAGTACTTTAGAGCATTAGGTAGGTGTGATATTGACACGATTTTTTTACCTGTTGGCGGCTAAAGAACAGCAGGCAAGACTTAAACCGTTTCTCAATGAAGTTGGTTTAAAAATTGCACCAATCGGTCAGCTATTCACAGTGAGACAACCCATGTTAGATCAACTTTCCAAACTGAAAGACCAGAGGCAGTCCTTCCTTGAGCAGTTTTTCAAACTGACCGCCCATGGCACCAATGTCAGAACCGAAATCATTGCCGGCCTGACCACCTTTGCTGCCATGTCCTATGTGCTGGTGGTGAACCCCAGTATCCTGGGGGTCAGTGGTATGCCTGTTGAGGGGTTGATCACGGTAACTGCCCTGGCAGCGTTTATCGGCACGCTGTTGATGGCGTTACTGACCAATTACCCCATCGCTCTGGCACCAGGCATGGGTCTAAACGCGTTCTTTGCCTTTACCATTTGTATCAGCCGGGAAATACCCTGGGACGCTGCACTGGGATTGGTGTTCTGGAATGGTGTGATTTTTCTTTTACTGTCCGTGACCGGGGTGAGAACCAAGATTGCCAATGCCATACCACCGGCGCTGAAAATTGGTGTGCAATGCGGCATTGGCTTGTTCATTGCCTTTTTGGGGTTAAAAAATTCCGGTCTGGTGGTAGACCACCCGGCGACTTTTGTGACCATCGGCGATCTGTCTCAAGCCCCCGTGTTGCTGTCGCTGGCCGGCATCGTATTAACCATGATTCTGGTGATTCGAAAGGTCACTGCAGCCATCCTGTTGTCCGTTATCATTATTTCGCTGGTCGGCTTGTTTATTCCCACCGCCGATGGCTATCTGACCCAGCACACCTCGACACTGATCGGCCTGCCCGAAGGTATTGGCGAGACCTTTATGGCTATGGATTTGATGTATCCCATTCGTAACCTGAATGATACCTGGGACATTATCTTCGCCATGATTTTCGTCAATATGTTCGATACCATCGGCACACTCATCGGTGTATCCCGCCGCGCCAATTTGCTGGATGCCAACGGCCAGCTGCCCAAGATGGGGCCAGCATTGACCGCAGATGCCGGGGCCAGTCTGGCGGGTGCAGTGCTTGGCACTTCGCCAGTGACGTCCTATGTGGAATCGGCCGCTGGTGCGTCGGCGGGAGGCCGAACTGGCTTGACCGCTATCGTCGTCGGCTGTTGTTTCCTGTTGGCCTTGTTCCTCACCCCAATCATGAAAGTCATCCCCATTATGGCCACCACGCCGGCACTGATTATGGTGGGTGTGTTAATGATGGATTCCATCCGCAACGTCAATTTCGATGACCTTGCCGATTTTTCCACGGCCTTTGTCGCACTGCTGGCCATGCCTTTGACCTTCAGCATCAGTGAAGGTATCGCCCTGGGTTTTATTACCTATGTCGGCATTAAAGTGGGCACCGGTCAATATCGCCAAGTTACCCTTTTCACCTATTTATTGGCGGCAATATTTGTGATGCGATACGCCCTCAATCTTAAATAACGCCTTATGAATCGGGGTAAATACCAGCCGGGAAAGATTCGGCAACACAATGTTGAGCAGATTATTGAAGCTGCCGAACATGAATTCATGCTGCATGGCTTTAAAGGTGCCAGTACCCAGGCGATCGCGGATCGGGCTGGATTACCCAAGGCTAATCTCCATTACTACTTTAAAAACAAATTAACGCTTTACAATGCGGTATTGGAAAACATTATTGACCTGTGGAATGCCTCACTGCCGGATATCACCGCTACAGACGATCCGGCAGAGATGCTGGAAAAATTCATCCGCAGCAAAGTGAAGCTGGCATATACGCACCCCAAAGCCTCCAAGATTTTTGCCACGGAAATCATTCAGGGCGGGCGACAACTCAAAGATCACCTCAGAACCGATCAGCGACATTGGGTGAGGGCTCGTACCGAGGTCATGAAAGCGTGGATCGGCGCCGGAAAAATGCGCGCCATTGATCCGGAAAATCTGATCTTCCTGATCTGGGGGGCAACCCAGCACTACGCCGACTTCGATACTCAGGTACTCACCGTCATTAACAAGGGGGAGTATGATGATGACTATATCGAACACGCCAGCCGCCAACTGTGTGAAATTATTCTGCTGGGCTGCGGACTGACGCCCTCGCACATGCAGTAATCTACCTTTCTGCAGTAGCCGATTTTAACTTTCATTACTAACTTTCGTCAGTACCGGGCTCTCCCCGAGTTTCTTACCATTGTGCTTCGACATCACAGGTTATGTCTGGAAGAGGAGGAGGTGTAATGTCCTTCGAAGTATTAATGGTCTGAATATTCGCTGCGAGGAGAGAGTCATGAAAAAATTATTGTTAGTGCTGTTTGGAGTTTTCAGTTATCTGTTGTTTATTTTTTGTACCCTGTTCACCATAGGGTTCCTCAATAATCGCTGGGTACCTTCCGGCATAGATCAGGGTGACGGTGCTGGCCTGGGGCTGGCCTTGCTGATCAACATCGGGCTTGTTTCTGTGTTTGGTTTCAGTCATAGCCTGTTGGCACGTGAATCCATTAAACAAAAGCTGCGTCGCTGGGTGCCGGATAGCTCCATACGCAGTATCTATGTGTTTCAATCCAGTGCCATTCTTATTGGCATTGGGCTGTTATGGCAGCCATTACCGCTGTCAATCTGGCAGGTGAACTCCATTCCGGTGCAGTGGGCCATTCTGGGCCTGCATGGCCTGGGTTGGCTCACTGTGGTGCTGGCGACTTTCGCCATCAATCATTTTGATTTTACAGGCTTGCAGCAGGTCTACCATCACTGGCTGGACAAGGAAGCGCCTAAACCACAGTTTGTGACGCCCTGGTTGTATCGGATTGTGCGTCACCCAATGCAAACGGGTGTATTGATGGCGTTCTGGTGTACACCGCACATGACGGTCGGGCATTTGGTATTTGCATTGACCATGACGGTTTACATTCTGATCGGGATTCGTTTTGAAGAGCGAAGCCTGGTAAGGGAATTTGGCGATGCGTATCGGGTTTATCAGCAGTCTGTACCCGCGCTGATTCCCGGATTGCGGAGTCATGCCAGAGAAGTTCGAGAGCTATACGATCAGGCCTAACTTGCGGGCAATGGCAATGGCCTCAGTGCGATTGCGGGCATTGAGCTTGCCATAGAGGGCGCTGGAATAGGTTTTCACAGTGCCCAGTGACAGATGCAATTCATCGGCAATCTGCTGATTGGTATAACCGACCTTTGCCAGCCTTAACACATCAAGTTCACGTTTGGTCAGTGCCTCGGAGAGCTGTACGTCGCTGTCACCAGACGTCGCAGTGTCAGAGTTTCTGGAGCGGGATAAAAACTGCTGGATGTGATCCAGCAGTTCGGTTTGATACTCGGTCCACCAAAAATGATCCTCTCCGGGTAATTCCTGCAAGTTACTGTTGGCAATGTGCTGGGCCAGGTAGCGACCGCCCTCGAAGGGAACGGCCTGATCGAGGCGGCGATGTAATATCAAACTGGGGGCACGCACATGGGACAGGGCATCCCGTACATCCATGGTCTGCATGGCGTTCAAGATAGCGCGCATGCTGGCGGGGCTGGTGGCCATTCGAAGTGCTCGGGCCCACCACGACTTGAAGGCTTCCGAGTTCAACTGACTGGGGGCGAGTCTGTCCAGAGAAACCGCGCTGCCCCAACCGGCCACCATCTGTTCCATCCACTGTTCATACTGTATGCGGGACAGAGCCCAGGGATAGTCAAAATTGCGGATCCATTTTGGCATAGAGCCATACAGAATTAAATTTTCCACTTTCTGCGGATAGGTGGCGGCAAACAACAGTGCGGGAGGACCACCCTCGGATACGCCCAGCAGACTGACCCTGTCGCACTGACAAGCCTGCAAGATAGCCAGGATGTCCTCCAGTGTGTCTTCAAGCCTGGGTGGAGCGCTGATACGCTCGGATAATCCAACTCCGCGCTTATCAAACAGAATCAACCGATAATTCTGGGATAAAGTTTCCAGGAAGGCGCGTAACCCAGGTTCCTCCCAAATGCATTCCAGATGAGAGACAAAGCCATTGACCAGCAATAGGGTTTGATCCCCTTCACCCAGAACCTGGTAAGCGAGGAGAACATCACCGGTTCTTGTGTAGTCGACCTCGGGTATTGTTTGCATGATGGAGAAGACCTGTAATGAAAGATGCGGTTATTGGTCGGCTTTATTATAGTTTATCGATCGGTGACGAATTGCGTGCCATGACACAAGAAGGTAAGCGTTTTAGGGTATTGTGAACCTTGTTGGTGAAGCTCTCAGAAACCGAGCCTATTCCACTTTTAGCTACGGCTTAGAAAAGGCACTTGCAAACTATTACATGTGTGAACTATATTAATTTCACATGTGTAATATATGAGTGTGTCCTTTGGATCAAAGACTGTTTTATCTACTCAATATGGCTCGCCACAGAGTGTACAAATTTGCGGATAAACACGCCGAAAACGAGCTCGGTGTCAGTATTACGCAACTCGGCGCTCTCTTGCTGCTTCAAGACAATGAAGGTTGTTTACTGAAAGACATTGCGAAGGCGCTTGGCTTGAATAATTCAGCCGTCACCGGCTTGGGAAACAGACTTGAACAAAACGGCTATGTTATTCGCAAGCCCTGTGCTCAGGATGGGCGTGCTTTTCGGCTGTACTTAACCAAGTTGGGCAAGGACAAAGTGCTGAAGGCCAAGCCCCTTATTCAGCAATTAAATCAGGCCATATGTGCAGATTTCAGTGATGAAGAGATCAAGGTTATTGTTAAATTTTTAACGCATCTTATGAGACATTTTGAAGCGTAGGTGACACTATGACAGTTGCAAATCCAACAACCCCTAACATCAAAGATTCCGTAACGGAACGTCAACTGACGGTAGCGGAAAACCGGACGATACACGTCAGGGTATTTGACGCGAAAGATCCCAAATCGGTGGTGATTATCGCGGGGGCCATGGGGGTAAGTCAAAGAAGCTACGAAAAATTTGCTCACTTCCTGGGTGAAAAAGGCCATTGTGCCATTACCTTTGATTATTTTGGTACAGGGCGATCGTTACAGACGTCGATTAAGGACTGCCAGACCGATGTCCGCAGCTGGGGAGAGCAAGATTGCGAGGCCATTATTGATTTTGCACATACGCAGTACCCCGATCTACCGTTACAGTGGATTGGACACAGTGTCGGCGGCCAACTACTGGGCATGATTCGCAATACCGATAAGCTCAGTAATGCCCTCACTCTCTCTTGCGGTACCGGCTATTGGCTGCATAATTCGCCGGAAACCCGCCGGATTGTCTGGTTAATGTGGTATGTCATCGCGCCATTGAGCATTAAATTCTGGGGCTATTTCCCCGGCAAAAAGTTCAAGATGGTGGGGGATTTGCCGGCTAAGGTGATGTTGCAATGGCGGGCCTGGTGTTTACAGAAGGACTACGCTGTAGGTGTTGAAGGGCCTGAGATTCGCCAGCGCTATGCCGATGTGAGTACTCCTATAACCTCTATCTCATTTTCTGACGATGAAATGCTATCGGAAAGAAACATCAATGCCTTGCATGCCTTTTTTAATCAGGATCATGTGACCATGGTGCGTCTCAGCCCGCAAGAGATCGGCGAGAAGTTCATTGGTCATCTGGGCTGGTTCCGGGAAAAATTTAAACAATCCATTTGGACCGGGGAAATCCTACCCCGATTGAACCGTGGTGTTTAAATGCAATAAGGCCATCAGTTGATGGCCTTTTTTATGGGCCCATTTCTGGGCGAAGAGTTGTTTTCAGTTTTCCGAACTCAATAACGCTTTGGCTTTGTTGCCCACCATTTGCAACAGCATTTTGGCTTTCGCCAGGCCTTTGGGCATGAAGTCGAACACCACATTGCGAATGGTTCCTGGGAACGGTGTTTCGGCGGCATAGTCATCGGTCAGCGCCTTGCCATCGTCGCGACCAATATCAAAAGTCTCGGATGAGGACATGGTGGCCGGCATGGCAAACTGCACTGTCTCATTCAAGACTTCCTTGCCATTACTGCTAAGGATGACGGTGATATGACGTGTGGCCAGGGGCTCGATGTGCGCCTGCGAGCCACCCCCCAGATCCAGCGTCATTTCCATCTTGTTATCGCCTTTGGCTAAGGCTTCGCCGGTGACTTTCACCTCTTCACCCATCAAGCCGCGAATGATAAAAGTTGGTTTACCATCTTTCAGGTAGAGACCCATGCCGCCCAGCGAACCACCCATGGCATAGATGGGGCCGGTCTCGTTACCGTTGGGCAGGAAGACTTCGGCGGTCATGGTGTGGTTCATGAACTTGATGGGCGGTGCGTTAAATTCCAGCGTGCGGGACACCGGGTGAGGATAGACCCACTGGCCGCGGCGGGTTTTGAAATCTTCCATGCTGATGTTGCGCATGTAGACGCGGGTGCCACCGCCACCGTCAATGGGATCCACATTGAACTGCTTGGCCTGAGCATTGAATTCCGCATCCAGCTCGGCCACTTTTTCCGGCTGTTGCGCTGCCAGGTCCACAGTTTCGGCTGGATCGCTTTGCAGGTTGTACAGTGCCCAGTCGTTATCGATGGAAGCGGAAGTGGTGAGATCCCAGGTGGCGGTGCGGTCGGACGCGACCACCTTCCAGTCGCCTTTGACCAGTGAGCGGTTACCGTACATTTCGAAGTACTGTGCCCGATCCGGGGTCGGAGCGGATTGTTCAAAACTGTCTACCAGGTTGTGTCCGTCGAACGGGATCTGCGGCAGGTTATTCACCATCTGAGCCGGTTCCACTCCGGCGGCGGCCAGAACCGTGGGGGTGATATCGGCGATGTAGGCGAATTGTTCACGCCATTCACCCCGCGCCTTGATGCCGTTGGGCCAGGCGATTACCAGCGGTACGCGAATGCCCCCTTCCCAGGCGGTCTGCTTGTAGTAGTTGTAGGGTGTGTTGCCGGCTACCGCCCAGCCAAAGGCATAGTGGGGAAAGGTCTCCGGTCCACCCCACTGATCGATCCAGGCAAGATTCTCGGCTACGGTGGGCACGTGGGAATTGGGGAAGCTGATCTCGTTCATCAAGCCGGTGGGGCCACCTTCGGCGCTGGCGCCATTGTCTGAAGTGATCACCACCAGCGTGTTGTCCAGCTCACCCCGTTCTTCCAGCGCGTCCAGCACTCGACCAAATTCATAATCCGCGTAAGAAAGCGATCCCGCAAAGACTTCCATCTGGCGGGTGAAAAGACGTTTTTCATCGGCAGACAATGACTCCCAGGCGGGCATGTGTTCGGGGCGGGGGGGCAGTTGGGTATCGCTCGCTACAATACCCAGGGTTTTTTGTTTGGCGAGAATTTTTTCTCGCGCCACATCCCAGCCGTCGTCAAAGCGGCCCTGATACTTGGCGATCCACTCCTTGGGGGCATGGTGGGGGGCATGAGCCGTGCCGGTGGCCCAGTACATATAGAAGGGTGGGGTGGGCAAACCGGTACTGCGGCTGTTGATCCAGTCGATGGCTTTGTCAGCCATATCCTGATTAAAGTGGTAGTTGTCAGTGTCCGGCTTATCGACCGGTACATTATTTTCAAACAGCACCGGATCAAAGTTATCGGTATCGGCGGTGAGGAAACCGTAAAATCGGTCAAAGCCCTGTCCCTGCGGCCAGTAGGTGAAGGGGCCGGCGGCGTTCAGGTCACTGAGTGGGCCGTGGTCCCATTTACCAATGGCGAAGGTGCGGTAACCGGCCTGACGAAAGTTCTCAGCCGCGGTGCCAGCGTCACGCGGTACCAGGGTTGTGTAACCCGGCAGCCCACGCGGACCCATGGCGTGCCCGCCCACGTTGACGGTGTGCGGGTTACGTCCGGTGAGTAAAGCGGCGCGGCTGGAGGAACACACGGGGGTGGCCCGGAAATTGGAATAGGCCAGTCCCTTGGCCGCGACGCGATCAATGTTGGGGGTGTCGACGATGCCCCCGAACGCGGATACCTGGGCAAAGCCGACATCGTCCATTAACCACACCAATACGTTGGGTGCGTCAGGTTGGGCCGTAACGCGTTCCGGGCGTGTGCCGGGTATGGATTTGGCCAGATCCTCTTTGGACGCATTGAGGTCCAGTGCCAGTAGCTGCTGGCTCAGCAGTAGGGCTGTTAACAGTTTCAGGGCTCGTGCAACACCGCGCCCGGTGAGTTGGGTGTTTAACATTATAATTATTCTCCAATAGGGGTCATAAATGCGGCAGAAGCCATGCGTAACGTGTCTTCAAACAGCGGGCCAGAGGTCGATGATTTTGCAGATTGATCAATCATTTTCAGGGCACCGGTGACCATAATCGTGGTCATCGCCAGGCGCCCGTCAAAACGCGCTTGCGAGTTTGCAGGCAGCGCCTGTTTTAATCGTTCTCCCAGTTCGGAAGCGGTTGGGTAGTCATCGCTCACCGCCAGTCGAATATCGGCAAAGCTCGAGTGCATCAGGGCTGCCATAAAACCCGCATAACTGTGTTTGCCGGCTTCGTTGACCTGTTCAAACAGAGGTAACCACAGGGCGCGCAGCAGTGAGTAGACTTCGCTGCCACAGCCTTGTTGCAGGGCTTCCTGTAACAGCGTTTCGCGTCGCATCTCAATGGCCGGCAGGCGGTAGTGGAATATTGCCTCGACCAGCGCATCCTTGCTGCCAAAGTGATAGGCCACCACGCTGGTGTTGGCTGAACCAATGGCACTGCCGATCTGGCGTAAGGAAACCCCTTCTATGCCCTGCTCTGCAAATAGGCTCTCTGCAGCTTCGAGAATGGCGATGCGGGTGGCCTCTTTGCGAGGGTCTTTGCGAGTACGGCGCGTGGCAGCCATGGGGTATCCAGTCTTATGATTATTGCCACAAGCTTAGTATCGCCTAAATAAATAAGTCAAATGATTTAATTATTGGTGATGGCTAAAGATCACCTGAAGTAATGAAAACAGAGGGCGACCGCCTAGGAGGTTTTGCCTTTAAATGAAATAATTCATGACTGTAGCGGAGGATTAATAGGTCATGTAGAAAAAGGGATTACAACATGGACTTTGCGTAAGCGCATAACTTTCGTTCAACATGGTAATAGTAAAATAAGCCAAACAGAATGCTCACTATCAGAGCCGTGAAAAATGCAAAAACATTAAAAGAATGTGTCAAGTTCCATGTAAAAGCTTTTGCAGCTATGGTCATAAACAAAGGGTGAGTCAAGTACAGCGCGTAGGAACTCGCACCTAACACCAGCCATATCCGGGCAACGTTAAAGCCATTGGAGTCAAGAGAGAGGAAGAATAAAAAGATCCCCATAGAGCCGATGCCCCACCCAAAAAATCTACCCCATCCTTCCAGGCCCACTGTGCCTTCATTGGGTAGCCATGCCGATGCCATGGTCACAACCAATACGCTAGCGAGCAACCAAATAAATGGTGTGTTGAGAGTTTTCAAATGATGATAATAAATAGCTGCAAGAACACCCAGTAAAAACTCAAACGCCACAGGGTTAGAGAGAAAACTTTGTAAGGCAGAATCCTTGATGTACCCGGATATGGAATATCCGATTACTAATAATGCCGATAATACAGGTAATAAATAACGCCTTGGGGCCATTAACGACAGGGAAAAAAGCACATAAAAATACATTTCATAAACCAGCGTCCAGGCTACACCCACAACCAAACTATCTGTTGGCAATAAAAAAACAGATCGGATAATACCTGAAACTGAGATATCCAATGACCGGTAAAAGTAACCGGTACTGTGCAATAACAGAACCAATGCTAAAACTGCTAAATATGGTGGGTAAATTCGTGCCAATCGCGCAAAAAGGAAGGCTTTACTCCTGACTTTTTCATTCTGGGTTGTGTAATACATAATAAAACCACTGATTAAAAAGAAGAGATCTACTCCAACAGCGCCCACGCGGACTAGGTAGTCTGGCACAAGCAGCCCCAGTGAAGTTGCTCGTAGTTCTTCCAGTAAGTGGTGTACCACAACCAAAATTGCAGCAATGGCTCGTAACATTTGAAGTCCAGCCAGCATCTGCAAAGGCTCCAAAGGATTAATTTTGATGAGTTAAGTTTTTGGATGCATGCAAACTCTATTCCGTAATTATGGGGTGGAAAATACCGAAACCGGTCAATTGCAGTATCAATGGGATGCAGGAGAAAGCTGGTTGTGCAATTTTGGTGCTTAGAAGATTAGTGTGCAGGCGCATGTGGGTGGCAAAGGCTCATTCAAGACCCGCAGTGTCACCTCTTCGATGAGGTGGCCGGGCGTCATGCAGCTATAGATAGAAAACTGCCACCGTGTAGGACTTATCCAGCCGTTGAATCGGAATGGCCAGCATGGAGTGATAGGCTGAGTTCTTGGGTGAGTCCGAGATGATCGGTATCCCCGTCTTGAGGGCCTGACCAACTGTCCCTTCAAAATTTGTCAGGCGCCGATGTGTATCGGCCGGCTCTACCTTGTCACGATCCTGGTCAATGCCAGCAACAAAATACAGATCGTCCGTGTTGTCGAGAGTTTCCCAGACCTCAAAGCGTCGGGCGATGGGGGTTTTGTTGGCGGAAAGAAAGGTCAATACCGCCGTCACGTCAATGGTGTTGGCAGGAGAATAAAACGGAATGCCAATGCCGGTACTGATGCCAGCATCCCGTGCGTTGGCGGCGCGTAAAAACGACGTTGAGTGAGGCAGGTCACCAATGATTTGCGGTGTGGCCGATTGCCAGACACTGCCGGGCAGACCGACACCGGGTGGGAATTTGATCAGTTTCGACAGCCACTCAAAGCGCTGCATGTCGCCATAGTAACCATCAACCCAAGCCATGCCACTTAATTGGTCATCCTGCCAAACTTCAATCGCTCCGGTAGCACTGTCCTTTTCGCCACAGAGCATCACCAGTACGGCTTTTAATTCATCGCTGGCAAAAATGGGGATGGCAACACCCGAGGTCAGGCCCACGGCATGGGCAGCTTCTGCCCGGAGAAAGCTGGTTGTGTCGAAATCCTTGAGTACCACAGGTCGCTGTTGTTGCCAGGCCATGCCCGGCAATCCTTCGCCATAGGCAAAGCTGGTCTTGAGGCTGAGTTCTTCAAAAGACGTCAAGCCACCGTAATAGGCGCTGTTCAACTGCAGTAGCTCGCTGGAGTCGTTGGGTGTCCAGACTTCATAAACTCGGACAAAATTGACATTCTGGCTGAGGATCGGGCTTACTTGTTCCATGATTCCCTCCTGGAACTGGAATTTAGCGGGCCAAATTTATTGTGAAGTTGTGCCCTAAAGGCTACACCCAGGGGAATATATTGACAATTGAAAATCGTCAATCAGTGATTGGCGGTAAGCTGCGTGGATGATTTATGTGTCAAATGTTCACAGGTGTATGGGCTGGCGAATAATGGTTCTGTATTTTTCTGGGGATACTCGACGCATATCACTGAGGTATATTTCGTGATGTTTCCCCGTCAAAGTGAATCCTTCGTTAGCGATAGCCGTGTGAAGCTTTTCAACCGTCGGACCTTCATTTGAAAACGGGCCGAGATGTAAAATTTGGGCACATTTACCTTCGCTATAAGGCTGGAATTCGACTTTCTCAATGGCGCTTGGGTTTTTCTTGGTTTTAACGTGCTGCAACGCCTGGGTAAAAAAATCTTGAGTGACGAACTCCGGCTGCATGATCATCATGGTCCACTGCCACTGGCTTCGATGATTGTTAACAAAGTCTTCCATATCCTCTGCCCACCACAAGCCTTCCAGTGGGGGAACCACGTAATCAAATTCTGTATTCTGTTTTAGGGAAAATTTGATGGTGTAGGCAATCGGGTAAAGTGCTTGTACTGCCTCGGTGAAATCCTTGCCTCCCGGCTCGCCTTTGCCGTGTACCATCAAATAGTTCAATGTGGGGACCTCTACAAACTGGATGTTTTTTGAGGTGGCACCGTAAAGATACTTCCATTCTTTTTTGTAATCGATTTTACCCATAACTACTTTACGTTTGACAATGTGGTTTTGGGTGCGTTTTTCTTCCCTTCCTTCATGTCAGTCACTTTATATACTGCACCAGATTTGTCATAAGTCGTCCATTCTCCGACTTGAATACCATCTTTGAAACTGCCTGATCTCATTGGGGTGCCATCTTTCCGGAACCACTCCCAGTAGCCCACTGGGGTATCCCCAATGACTTTTCCCTTGGCCCACACCGAACCATCTTTATGGTATTGGATAAAATTCTTCTCTGTTTCATGATTCATAAAATTTGTCGCTAGTCGTCAAAATTGGTTGTCATGGATTACGGTTTTTAAAGCACTACGTCTCAGGGTTTGTTGTCCCGGCCAGGCTTATGGAATTCAATAACATTTCGGTCCGGATCTCTGACAAAAATAAAGCTTGCGCCATCTGACAATACAATCGGTCCGCCGGTTATGGCAATATCGAGTTCGTCTAATTGTGATCGTATCACTTCCAGATCGGTCACCTCCAACGCCATGTGGGTATAACCTGCAGGTTTTTGCGGAGTGTCCATCAATATATTTTCAATTTTGTCAGGGGTTGCATTGAGGATCAAATTGATTGTTATACCCGACGGATGGCTCATGATGGCTACTGGCTCAGGCCCAACAGGGCCCGCGATAAAGGTAAACCCAAGTTTTTCATAGAAATCGCGAGAAGCACCAAGTTGAGCAACGCGGATACCAATATGATGAATGCTGGTTATTTCTTTCACGATAATCCTTATGGAAGATGACGGAGACATATATTTTAGCGACCAGGAATGAACTTGCCTGGTATCATACCCGCCGGGCATGTTGCTGTGGACGCCTTGGACGAACTGGCCCCCATCACCTTTCAACCACTGATTATTAATGTCGATGATGATGCAACCATCCTGGCCGATCCGTTGATTAATGCGATGCTGGGTTGGCAGGGGGTCACACCGCTACCTCCCCCCTCTAGCGTTGTCTGCAGTCCTTGCTGTGATTTGTTTATTTTTGTACTATTCGTTCAAATAATAACCGGACCATGAGCTGCCATGGCAAGACCACGTGCATTTGATCAGGATGCAGCTTTACTGGCTGCGCTCGATGTCTTTCACAACAAAGGCTATGAGGCGGCAAGCATGGATAACCTGGTGCAGGCCATGGGCATTGGCCGGCAAAGCCTGTACAACACCTATGGTGATAAACACGCGCTGTTTTTGCAAACGGTGGAAACTCAGGTCAACAAGTACGCGAATCTGATGTCAGAACACTTCCTGACCGAGCACCCTTTTCGGGAATCTATGCAGCTTTGGTTCGATCAGTACATCCACAAAAACAGCTTCGAAAAGCGACGCGGTTGCCTGATTATCAACACCGCGATGGAACTGGCCGACCGCGATTTGCAAGCAGCTGACCTGGTTGCTCGAAGCCAGCGCGGCCAGGAAAACATTCTTTACCAGTCACTGACCAATGCTCGTGAGCGGGGCGAACTTCCCCAAGATTTTGACTGCCTAACTTTCGCCCGTTATCTGGTTGGTTGCCTCAATGGCATGATTGTTCTCGCCAAAGCCGACCCATCCTCTCCGAGTCTGGTTGCCATGTCGCAATTGGCGCTCACTGGCCTGCCAACCTCGACTAGTTCGTAGCCCTCTATTTATTTGACCGATCGTTCCAATACTGGTTAACGCGTGGCTTTCGTAAAGCCGCAGGTCAACAGGGTAATCCGGATGTGGCATCGTTATGGGTAGGACAAGCGGCGAAGTATGCGAAGCGGCAATCGGCGCAAGCGTGTTTTGATGAGCTGGAGGCAGAGTCGGAACAATAACCGGGTACGAAATGGCGGCGGGTCCTGGAGGTACCCGCCGGATCTAATGTTTCTTAATATATCCAGGGAATCAACCGGTATCGCACGCGTTTTGCATAGTCTTGATAGCCCGGCAGTTCGGCCTGTAACGTCTGATCTTCCAATGCGGTTCTAATCACTCCGATGATGCAAGCCACCAATGCAGGGATCAGAGTCCACACCGAATTAAGGGCGAGCACAATACCGAACAACGCTACCACATTACCGGCATATCCCGGATGCCGCACAATTTGGTAAGGCCCTGTGTCGCACACCACATGCCCTCGATCTATTTGAATGCGCACCACACTGGAGAAAAAGCGGTTCTCGGCCAATGCCCATACCGAGAATGCGTAACCGAACACAATCAAAATAAAACCAGCAACAATCATCCATAGTGGAAATTCAGGTGACCAGTGATAGCGGTGGTCCAATCCTGCCACAAACACCATTGGAAAGCCGATGCTTATCGCCATCAGTGGCGCCAGCACTTTGTCCCAGGTTTTGGCGCTTTGTAAGCTTTCTGGATTCTGCCTTTCGGCCATTAGCCCGGGGTGTCGCTGTTCCGCCCAAAAGCGACCACCAATGCCTGCGATCATGAGAAGCAGGGAGTAGAGCCACGCTTGCCACCACTTAAGGTCTCCTGCGCAGAGGAACAAGGTCAGGGGAATTAGTGTATAGGCCACCACTAATCTGACCCACAGACGGAGATTTGTTGTATGAGCGGTCTCCTTGTGGTTCGTCTTGGTTGGCATGTTAATCCCCGTTCAGGCTGTTAAAAAAGTAAAACTCTGAACCCAATCAGGATGAGTGTGATGCCGCCAAGGAGCTCTGCTTTGCTCTCTAACCAGGTCCCACTCCTCGCGCCCACAAAGACGCCCGCCCAACTGAACACAAAGGTAGTGACTCCGATAATGCCACAGGCAAGCAGCGGGTTGATTTCTAAGAGGTTTAACGTGAAGCCAGCAGCCATGGCATCGATACTTGTGGCGATCGCCAAAATCAGCATTACCTTGTGGGTAACCTGGGCAATGTCTTCCTCGATGCCTTCGCTAATCGCTTCATAAATCATTTTTCCGCCAATCAGTATCAGCAGGAAAAAGGCAATCCAATGGGCATAATCCTCAACCCAGCCGAGAACCCCTTTGCCGCCGAAGAAACCTATTAAGGGCATCAGTGCTTGAAACAGACCAAAATAGATGGCGGCACTGATCGCCAGCGAGCTGGTTTTCTTAACCTGTTTTGAGCCAAGCCCAATGGAAACGGCGAATGCATCCATACTCAGCGCAATCGCTAAAATCAAAACTTCAATCATTTAAAAACCTTATTTCTATCGGAATTTATATGAGCTATCAGTGTGTTCCGACGCCTATTACTGCCATATTTGTCCGCTCAAATTGTTAGCAATAGCGCTAAAAGCTCATCGGCACTTTTGCTATCTATATTTTTGAGAAGTGATTTTGATTTGGTGTCGAGGGTGTCGGATGCATTCGCCGTTTCCATTGGGATTTGGCGCTGTCTGTCCCCGTTATTGATTGTCCCATTTAAGAAGGATTACAGACCTAGCCGTTGATTTTCGCGCTCGAACATTGCCCTTATCTTCTCACCGTTAGAAGGTTCTTCTTCAAGAGTTTCCGGGTTCCACTCGCTACGGGCGGTATTGAAAAAGTCACCGCCGTAAATGTGAATCCCACCAGTGAACCTTAACAAGGGATTTGTCACCGAATGAATGGCGTCCTCCTCCAGCGACGCCACGTCACCCTCGAACAGGGCCTCAGCACCTGATGCAGCTAGGCGGCCATTTGGCTTGTGCCAAAATATATTGTCTTCGCGCCCGGAATAGATGCCAATATTTGCCCACATGAGATGATTGTGTGGCATCAGATTCATTTGAGGCGTCCATACGGCATTTAAGATGGTCAGTGTTGGAGATCGGTGCAGGACTGATATTCCGGCGCGTTTGAGTGACTCGAGTGAGCGGCGTAATTTTTCCGGTTCGCAGACCGCTTTAGCCAGAACTTCTCTTACAGAAGCCTGCGCCTCCGCTTCTTGATTTGCTATGATGCAGTCCTGCACAAAATGATCAAGATCGATTTTGGGCATTGTCGGGTTTCTCTGGTTGGCAGTGGCGGGCGTAGTGGAAGCAAAGGCCATCGAGGCGGCAAAGCCAGCCATGGTTGCGAGCATGTGTCTTCGCGACAACACTGAAAGCGTTTTCCGTACAGGCATTTTAACTTCTCGAACCAAGTAACTGAGTCTAGCAGAGAAATTCGTGAGTGGTGGTTTTAAATGTCCTTAAGATTAAGTCTGCGACGCTGTTTTTCAGTGCTTGGCGATACCGACCTTTCGTACGTCTTATTATGATGATTTCTTTTGTCGTTGCCTGTGCTGATTATTTGTTATTCCTGTTGTTTTAGCAGTCAATAATATTGACCGGCACCTCAATTACATTCACCGCCAAGCCACCACGGGCCGTTTCCTTGTATTTATCCTGCATGTCCAGTCCGGTATCACGCATGGTGCGAATCACCTTGTCGAGCGATACAAAGTGGGAGCCGTCGCCACGCAGGGCCATGCGGGCGGCACTGATGGCTTTGACCGATGCCATGGCATTGCGCTCAATGCAGGGCACCTGCACCAATCCACCCACAGGATCGCAGGTCAAACCGAGATTGTGTTCCATGGCGATTTCCGCCGCATTTTCCACCTGTGCGGGTGAACCCCCCGTCACTTCCGTCAAGGCGGCTGCGGCCATGGAGCAGGCAGAACCCACTTCCCCCTGGCAGCCGACTTCAGCACCACTGATGGAGGCGTTCTTTTTGTATAGGATACCAATGGCCGCTGCCGTTAGCAGAAAACGTATGACTCCATCGTCGTTTGCTCCCGTAACAAAGCGGACATAATAATGTAAGACCGCCGGAATAATACCGGCAGCGCCATTGGTCGGGGCGGTTACCAGCCGACCACCCGCAGCGTTTTCTTCACTGACCGCTAAGGCATACAACAGAACCCAATCTATGACCGTTAAGGGGTCTGCCAGGGAGGCTTCGGGACGGCTCAGCAATTGCCGGTAAAGTGCCGGTGCTCGGCGCTTAACTTGCAAACCACCAGGAAGAATACCTTCGTGATGCATGCCGTTTTGAACACACGCTTGCATCACCTGCCAGATGTCTTGCAAGTAAGCCCGGGTCTGTTCCGGTTGTCGCCAGGCGGTTTCATTGGTGGCCATCACCTCAGAGATACTGCACCCCAGTTGTTCGCAGATTCGCAGTAACTCAACGGCTGATGAAAAAGGAAGAGCCAGTTCACGATTGTCCTCCACCAGACGGTCGCTGCCGGCCTCGTTTTCATTGATCACAAATCCTCCTCCCACCGAATAGTAGGTGCAGGCAACCAGTGTGTCTCCTGCCGCATCGAACGCCGTAAAACGCATTCCATTGGGATGGAATGGTAATTCTTCGCGACGATGTAATACCAAATCGGTGTTATCGTCATAGGCGACGGCATGGATTCCTGCCAGCGTAAGTGTTCGCCGGGAGCGTATCGCACTAACCCGCTCAGTAATCGTACTGACATCCACTGTCTCGGGTTGTTCACCTTCAAGGCCAAGAAGCACCGCCTTCGGTGTTCCATGTCCTAAACCCGTGGCGCCAAGGGAACCAAACATTTCAGACTGGACCCGCGCCACTTGCCTTAAGTGTCCACTGTGCCGCAGCTGGGAAACAAATAAATTGGCGGCCTTCATCGGGCCGACCGTATGAGAACTGGAAGGGCCAATACCGATTTTGAAGAGATCACAAATGCTGATGGACATCGTACAACATTCCTGATGGTGCAAGGGAGTGCTATAAGCCTAACATCTCATCTGCTTGAGCGCTCGCAGGAATGCTTTTGGCTTTCATTTCAACATAATGCATCTTGAACTTTTTCTATCCAAGAAGTCAGATGCCTGGGACAAGCATGAACAATAGGCATGAATAATAGAATGGAAATTACAACGTTTGAATGGAATCTGGGTATATTAAACGACGTGCCACGATAACCATGACAACATGGACTTGAACAGTTCACAGAACTTACTTATTGATAGACGACTTTTCTGACCCCTAGCAGGGCCGTCTAACATGACTCAACCAAGAAAACAGCTTGTATCAATATCAGATGCTCCTTACTACCACTGTGTTTCTCGCTGTGTAAGACGTGCATTTTTATGCGATACGGGCTCTCTCACGGGACAGAGTTGTGAGTATCGAAGACAATGGCTGGAAAGTCGCATTTTCTTTTAAAAGTGCATGTCCCTGTTATTCTTCTATTCAATAATTAATTGGTTTAAAGAGGGCTATATGTTATCTGATAGTGTAACGTTTACCGCTTCTTCATATGGGAACACAGGGGGACCAAATTGATTATAGATTGCAACATCAGCAGCATCACGGCCATAACCTATGGCCACGTAGCCTCCTTTTTTAGACTCTTGTGTGGCGTCGAAAGTATACCAACGACCAGCGACATATGCTTCGAACCAAGCGTGCAATTCCATAGGTTCTAAAGTATAAAAATACCCGACGACCATGCGGGCTGGAATGCTGAGACTTCGACAAAGCGCTATACCAAGATGAGATAAATCCCGGCAGACTCCGATACGGGCCTTATTTACCTCAATAGCTGACGAAGGAAAAGAACTGCTGCCTGGTTGGTATCGGATAGTCTTTCTCAGCCATTGTTCAATTGCCGCTACTTGATCATACCCCGGAGATTCATTTAGAGCTATTTCTGTGGCCATTTCATTAAAACAATCGGATTCACAATATCGACTGGGGAGAAGATACTTAAGTACGTTATCCGGTAGGTTTTGAACATTGATAAATTCCCCGCCAGTGGCGATATCAACCTGATCTGAGGTCATTATTTTTGCTGTAGTCGATATCATAAAATCACCGGGTTCTGCGACAAGCCTTTGGCAAAGATTTCCGAAGTCGTCCGTAAATTCAAAAGCGGAAACGCTTGGACTAAGGATGTAATCCTCAGAGGCAATCCATTGCTGGGCTCCACTACGAGGTCGAAGCATCAAAATAAACGGTGTAGGAACTTTTATATTGAACTTTAATTTACAGCTTGTTCGTAACCACATGAAATTATGTCCTTAACATATTCGTTAACTGGCCTCAGTCACCCAAACTTCCACTGTCATTGTTGAACCAGTGTTTCCATAGAAGCTTCCTGAAATTGGCGGAACTAATTCGGGGCGACGCGCAACGGCAGTGGCGATGTGTTGAGCTCCAGCTACAGTTCCAAAGGTGGGATCAAAACCTTTCCAGCCTGCTCCAGGAATAAATACTTCAGCCCAGGCGTGGGTAGATTGACTTACTTTTGGGCTACACCCCGGATATATATAACCACTCACAAAGCGTGCAGCAAATCCGAGTCGTTGCGCGATAGCCATAAAAAGGCTGGCAAAGTCTCTACACGACCCTGAATTGCTGGCAACAGTCCATTCCGCACTTTGAACGCCTTCTTCCTCACGTCTGGCATACATCAACGTTTTAAAAATACGCTGGTTGATACGATCCAGTAATGCAAATGTTTGAATGCTCTCATGGCTATCCCATATTGCATTCGTCCAGTTAATTAAATTACCACTTAATTTTTCTGTGTTTATTAAGTATGGAGACAAAGAAATATTATCTTCAACTTGATACTGAAACGGATAGTTTAGTGCATGTTCAGAAATTACGAAATCAAGAGGGTTCAAGTCGTATTTTTGTATTAAAACTTCACTTTCTATAGTTAATGTTTTTGATTTTTCTTTAAATGAAGCAATCGCGATTGAGTTTCCTTCTACGTCACGATGCCACCGTACAATAGCTGGAGGGAAAATTTTTAATTTCGATGATTCAATTCGTAAATCATGCCCCTCACGGGGTCTCAAACGAAAGGTATGAGGGAAAAGTTCTACATTTTCTGAGAAGTCATATCTCGTTTTATGGTATATCTTAAATCGCTCCAAATTATTTCTCTTTTCTAGAATTTAATGGTTTTAGGCTTTAATATTTTTTAATCAGAATCTCTAATTTTAGAGTTAACGTGGCGACATATTGTCGAGCTAAAATTTATTCAACGAGCACGTTACGATCTATATTTCTTGTCGTCTGTATTATCGCTAGGTGTACCGCACGGTTTGGTTATTTTTCCGGCATGCATAACTGTCAAAGATAGGGAGGAGAACAGGGTTTTCTGGCACTAACACAATCTAGAGATATATGGTGATAAACCAGTAAAGACGCTCGGGGCGATGACAACAAGTTTAATTGTTCATTATGTGCTCTAATCGTTTAGCCGTATACCTTTATATGATGTTTCTTAGCAATTGTCGCGAATTAATTTGAAAAGTCATCGGGTTCAGGCTTATCCGTGGTAAGACGTGTCAATTGGACTGAGAAACATGGCCTGAATTTGTGTTCATTCAATCCGGAATACCGACCCCATTCTTCACTGGAAAATTTAACGCCGAGCCAATATCGAGATCGGCATCAACAAGCTGAAAATTTCCAGTTATGACCGCTTCTGGTTTTGGTAGGAGTCATAAACTTTTACGCCGCTAGAATGGCTAAGTACAGCAACCCAACGGAGATCATTTAGGCTAGGACAGGCATTTACAATCCTACTAAAATTCCAACTTTTGGATGAAAGTAGAGTATAAATACCGAACGGCAGGCATATCCTTGATTGTAAAGCCTTGAACAGTTTACTGAGGCAATCTATTGATAGATGGAAATCTTTATCTGTTGTCTGGCCATCAATAATGACTCAACCAAGAAAACAGCTTGTATCAATATCAGATACTCCTTACTACCACTGTGTTTCCCGCTGTGTAAGACGTGCATTTCTATGCGGAACGGATTCTTTCACTGGGCAGAACTATGAGCATCGACGACAATGGCTGGAAAACCGTATTAGATTACTGAGCTCCCTGTTTGCCATCGACATTTGTAGCTATGCGGTAATGAGCAATCACTACCATCTGGTGGTTAAAATTGGTTCATCAGAAAACTGGACCGATCAAGAGGTGTTAGAGCGCTGGTTAACCCTATATAAAGGTCCGCTCCTGGTGCAACGATACCGCAACGGGGAAGTTTTGGGGCGGCTGAGAAAGAAACAGTATCCCATATTATTGAGGTGTGGCGTAAACGCCTGGCTAACCTGAGCTGGTTCATGAAGACGTTAAATGAAGCGATTGCCCGCAAAGCCAATGCCGAAGATAAGTGTACTGGCCATTTCTGGGAGTCTCGGTTTAAATCCCAGGCATTGCTGACGGAAGAGGCATTACTGTCTTGTATGGCCTATGTGGATCTCAACCCGGTAAGAGCCGGCATGGCCAAAACACCAGAATCCTCCGAACACACGAGCATCAAGGAACGCATAGAGCCCACATTCAATCTGGCTGACGCGATAAAAGATCAACATCTGACTTCAAGCTTTAATCTCACAGTCAAACCATTGTTGCCCTTTGACTATACGATAAAGCCGGATATTCAACTCGGGGTTCCTTACTCACTAATTGACTACCTGCAGCTGGTCGATTGGACGGGACGGGCTATCCGCGATGATAAACGAGGTTCCATACCAGACAAATTGTCACCCATTCTCACTCGTCTGAATATTCCGCCGCAACAATGGCTGAGTAGCAGCCAGCATTTTGAAAAGATCGTTCACCGACGATTTCGGAAATCAGCCTGAATTTTAGAAAGAACCTTTCGGTTTTGGGGTTAGTGTGTCTGAAATTTGGGATTTGGCACAGTAAGTAGCTTTAAATCTGAATGAGCAGCTGATTTTCGTTTTCGCCCTTGATGCAGCAAACAAAATTTAGCGCTTTGCTTGTTTTCTTTTAGCGGTGCCTGTCCCCGTTATTTACCGAACACACGAGCATCAAGGAACGCATAGAGCCCACATTCAATCTGGCTGACGCGATAAAAGATCAACATCTGACTTCAAGCTTTAATCTCCCAGTCAAACCATTGTTGCCCTTTGACGATACGATAAAGCCGGATATTCAACTCGGGGTTCCTTACTCACTAATTGACTACCTGCAGCTGGTCGATTGGACGGGACGGGCTATCCGCGATGATAAACGAGGTTCCATACCAGACAAATTGTCACCCATTCTCACTCGTCTGAATATTCCGCCGCAACAATGGCTGAGTAGCAGCCAGCATTTTGAAAAGATCGTTCACCGACGATTTCGGAAATCAGCCTGAATTTTAGAAAGAACCTTTCGGTTTTGGGGTTAGTGTGTCTGAAATTTGGGATTTGGCACAGTAAGTAGCTTTAAATCTAAATGAGCAGCTGATTTTCGTTTTCACCCTTGATGCAGCAAACAAAATTTAGCGCTTTGCTTGTTTTCTTTTAACAGTGCCTGTCCCTGTTATTGGGTTATTGTTTCTCGTCTGAATATTCCGCCGCAACAATGGCTGAGTAGAAGCCAGCATTTTGAAAAGATCGTTCACCGAAGATTTCGAAAAGTCGCCTGAATTTTAAAATTTCTTTGGGTTGTGGGGTTAGTACGTCTGAAATTTGGAGTTTGGCGTCTAAAGTAGCTTTAAATCTGAATGAGCAGCGGATTTTGGTTTGCGCCCTTGATGTGGCAAACGTAATTCAGATTTTTTCTTGTTTTCTTTTGGCGGTGCCTGTCCCCGTTATTGTTATTGGTCCCCGTTATTGTTATTTACTTATATAATGGATAATCTTAATTCCTAGTGTGATAAAATTGGAGGATGTTATTGAGGTCAGGTAATGGAAAATTATTGTTTCAATATTTAATTTTATTTCCTCTTTACAATGTGGTTGGAATAGCACTTGTTAGTTTTTCTTTCTGCTTGTTTTTTGGTTGGGAAAAAAGTGATGCGGTAGTATTTTTTAAAGTTGGCGCTCCTTTTTTGGTAGTACTTTTTTACATTATGAACTTTAGGGCTTTGATGATTGCATTAGTAGATTTAACTCACCATAAAAATAAGCGTTAAAAAGCTACTCTTTAGGGAGTGTAAAATACACTTCCTATTTAGTAATAATTCTCGCGATAAGAGTGTAGTTAAGTTTAAGTGGAATTGGCCTCCTGCCATAATCATAAGCGTCCATAACTAGAAATTTTCAGCTTGTTGATGCCGATCCCGATACTGGCTCGGCGTTAAATTATCTAGTGAAGAATGGAGTCGATACTCGTTGCACTCGACCCGCCAATTTTCAATCTTTTCACGTACATCTTCAAGTTCATTCAGTGGTGCCTGTCCCCGTTATTTGAACAAAATTTAGCGCTTTTCTTGTTTTCTTTTAACAGTGCCTGTCCCCGTTATTTAGTTCACCGAAGATTTCGAAAAGTCGCCTGAATTTTAAAATTTCTTTGGGTTGTGGGGTTAGTACGTCTGAAATTTGGAGTTTGGCGTCGAAAGTAGCTTTAAATCTGAATGAGCAGCGGATTTTGGTTTGCGCCCTTGATGCAGCAAACAAAATTTAGCGCTTTGCTTGTTTTCTTTTAACAGTGCCTGTCCCTGTTATTGGTAGTGAAGAATGGAGTCGATACTCGTTGCACTCGACCCGCCAATTTTCAATCTTTTCACGTACATCTTCAAGTTCATTCAGTGGTGCCTGTCCCCGTTATTTGTTTATTTTTCTATAAGAGGTGCCTGTCCCTGAATTTCAACAGTCGTTTGTTAGGAGACTTACCCTGCATAATCCATTTTTGCGATGGTAATTCTCTTTCTGTATTCAAGTTCATCAATCTTACCAGCATTAAAATCAAGCTTAATTTCTCGGACTTTCATTTTGTAATTTGATTTCAATTGGTAAATAGTAGTTTTGTACTCACTTTTTGAAATTCGCCCAGTTTTGTACGCAATTTTAGCTTCCCTAACATTAGATAATTTTGGCTTAACTATTGTGACCTCTGGAAGCTTTTCTTTGCTCTTACCTATAAACTCTGGCTGCTGCTCACTGGTTATTTCGTAGGGATATTTATAACCATTAGTTCGCATATTTGATACACATTTATTGTATATATGAGATGCATGTGGAGCACCAAACCAACCCCAACCTGAAGCACTACAATTTTGTGTTTGGCCGGTATCTGGGTTCACTAACATGGCTTGTTTACTTACGCATCCGGTTATAAATAGAACAAGGACGACAAGGTTTAGATATCTTTTCATAAATTCTCCTAACGCTTTGCTCACCGGAACATGCTGCGGAGAGCGTTTTTGTGTGAAAATGGAATGCAGCGACAGACACAAAACGAGCGGACATCCCGCGGCTTAACTATGCCGTGAAGCTTAATCACATCTCCGCAATCCTCAATTCTTTCATCGGTGCCTGTCCCTGTCACCGCCCTGTCACCGCCCTTCTTAATCTGTCGCATCACTTATTCTCCATGAATGAGAGTGCTTATGCGGTGCCTGTCCCCGTTTTTGATTCACCTGTCCCTGTTATTCGCATATTAATAGTGTCTGTCCCTGTTGTTGTTAGCTTCTCCACGGGTATGCCCTTCTTGATCTGTCGCATCATTTATTCTCCTTGAATGAGAGTGCTTATGAGATTCCTATCCCTGTTATTGATTTCTAGCAGACAGTACTTTGATCATCCCCCGAACCCCTGCAAATCGGCGCTTTTTTGTCCCTGATGAAACACTATCAACTCTCCTGACCTCATGCCATTTACTCCTGTCAGTCACAATCCTGCCATTCTCGAAAGGAACGAACAGCTGGTCACCGAAGAACTGCGTTCGTAGTTCCAGCCAAAAATTCCCCTCCAGAATTTCATCAGCGGTGTCTGGTTCAATGGGGGGTTCATGAAATGGGTATTCATATTTGATAAGCCGCAGTTCACCCGATGATTCCAGTTCATAGACAGAAACATGACCTCGCCAACAAGCAGTAAAAACCACGGGTATACTTGGGTCGGGTTTCTGCTTAAAAGGGTAGGGCTTGAAGTTGGCATCGTTTTCAGGGTTTTCAATACCAATAGAATAAAGCGCGTAGCCATCAAAATCGACTTCGCTGTTTTTATTGATCAGTTTTTCTGATACTTGTGCAGTCATCTCAAATAAAACCTAATGCCTTAACCAGCGGGCATATTATTCTTTTAGTGGTGCCGGTCCCTGTTGTTCTTTTATTGGCTACCCCGTTATTTTTCTTGTTATTTTCTTCATAGTCTCTTGTTAAAGCTGGTCGCCATACTGCTCAAGAATCTCTCTTATTTTTTGTGACGCTAAAAAAATTTGAAAAGCAACGAACCCAGATACACCTACAGAGCATAAAAATATGTACCCAATCATGGTCGAGGTAAATTCCTTTGTAAACAACCAAACTGAAATTACCGCGACTACGGAAACGCATACAAGAATATAGGATGCATACAAACGATCTGTAATGCGATTATATTGATACCAATCATATAGCTGTTTATTCCCTTTATCAAAAGGAGCGCGAACTTTGGATGAATTTCTAAATGCCAACCCTGCAAACAGTAGCGGCAAAGTTGGCAGCCATTTCCAGATTTCATCACTAGAACTTATTTTGTCGCCTACCATTGAGAGAGGTAATGGGTAGCTATATAGAAGAACAGTGCCCGCCAAAACCAATACAAATTCAGGCGAAACAAATGTAAACCTAATGATATCTAACAATCGCTTCATGGTTAATGTTGCATATGCCTATTGTTTTTAATTTTTTCCAATATGGATAATACTTTTGCATACAGTTCATAAGGGTCTGGAATCTTCGTAAATGAAAAGTTTTTGGCTGTTTCGCTCGTTTTTATTGTTACTACCTCTTCATCTTGTACGCCCCTTACCGTACCACTTCCATAACCATCAGCAGCCATAAGAATGGCCGCATCGCCTATCGGAATTGCCTCTTCAGTGAAATATTTCTGATCGCCCTCTTGATCAGCTGCGAGCTGAACTATATTCGGCAAGTCAGTTTCAATAGATTGTGATTCAGGAGCGTTTTCGATAATAGTCATTCGATCGGTATTTCTTTCTATCAAATAATCTTTCAAAGATGACCAAAGGGGGCCAAATAGTGGGTTAGGAGGAGATATCTTAGAGTTGATTTGATAAATTCGATCGAGCCCCCCAAGCTTTGTTGCAAACGATTTAAGATCTGATATCAACTCAATATCACAGTCGACAAAAAATCCATTGTGACTTTCTTCGATTATTCTACTAAATCTGTCAATAAATGTTTTTTGCTCGATATGAGAGTAAACATTAAGAAAAGATATCCCAGAGTGATTTGGAATATAAACAAAAGGACTTGATGCTACTAACAGGTTTGGCTCACTCTGCTGTACTTGCTGCCGATTTACTTCATCAATAATTGTGACTTCACCATTTGGTGCATATTTGCTAAGTCTTCCATAGATAAAATGATCCCCGCCTTGCTTATATTCTTGAGAATCGATTATTGTCCACTTATTACCCCTAACTTTTATGGATGTCGGCCTCAAGATCCCATCGATTAGCATCGATTGATCGAGAAGGCCAAGTTTGAGAACTCGACCTACGTAGTAGGTTCCATTTCTTGCCATTCTAGCTATGACTCCTTATGGGTTTAACAGTCTGTTAGTGAGGACTCTGCTTCAAAATAATCACTAGAAAGAACCCCAATAATTAATTACCAGGGCAAAGAGTCACTAGAGGAGAAATAAGAAAGGCAAAAATCCATCTCAAACCAACCACCAACAATCCTTCAAAAAACCCATAATAAACAATCACTTACCCAAGGCCAAGCCTTAACCAAACGATCGTCCAAAAGAAAAGTCAGCGTATTGATTTCAGTACAACACAGCGCCAGTAAGCACTAACTTAAGCACTTGCCAAAGCTCAAGCACTTACAAAAGAAAGGAACTTAAGAACAAAGCCCCTGAATAGTATCCATATCCGCAGCAGACAACGCCCACTCACCCGCCAACACATTCTGCTCCAACTGCTCAACCTTCGTCGCCCCAGCAATCACACTGCACACCACCGGCTGCGCCAACAACCAGGACACCGCCAGCTCCAACAACGTGCGATCATGCTCCGCCGCAAAGTCCGCCAAACGCTCGGTCTTCTTCAAATTGGCATCCGTCAGATACCGGTCACCCATATTCCACAGGTTCTTACTCAACCGTGTTTCACCAACAGTCTCTTTATTCTGAGTGTATTTCCCAGTCAACAACCCATTCGCCAGAGGACTGTAAGGCATCAACCCCATACCATACTGCTCCAGTGCTGGCGTCAACTTGGAACTAGCAGCCTGATTGATAAGCGAGTATTCATCCTGGGCAACAATGAACTTATTCAGACTCTCGGTTTTCGACAGCCACTGGGCTTCCACCACCTGCCACGCAGGCAGGTTACAGCAACCGATGTAACGCACCTTGCCCGCACGAATCACATCGTCGAGCGCCCGCAGGGTTTCTTCCATGGGTGTGGAGGGGTCGGGCCAGTGCAGCATGTACACATCCAGGTAATCGGTACCCAGGCGGGACAGACTGTCTTCAATGTCTTTGATGATGGCTCGACGAGACGTATCCCGCGCACCCATGTTAGGAGTCATGCCAAACTTGCTGACAATCACCGCATCCTGCCGGCGCGTGCCCAACGCTTTACCCAGAATACGCTCAGAGGTTCCCCATTCACCGCCATAGATTGGAGCCGTATCAAACAGCGTCACGCCCAGATCCAGCGCCCGCTGCACAATTTGAGTCGAAGCCTTGGCATCAATGGTCAAACCAAAGTTATTGCACCCCAGACCAATGCTGGACACTTTTAATCCGGATTTCCCAATATTACGAGTGTTCATAATTGATCCTTAGAAAATAGAAATGGATAAAGAACGAATTCTAGAAGACTAGCAGAAAGGTGATTGGGGGTTGGCTGGCGGGACCGTCACCGCAAGGGTGGAGGAGTGTGTTTGCAAGGCACTGCCTTGCGCACTCCGGAACGACGCCAAGCTGTGCTTGGTGGCCGGCCCCGAAGGGCAGCTGTCGAGCTCCATGGATGGATTCACGCGTGTCCCGCCAGCCAACCCCCAAGCGCCGCCCCGATCCGAGAACGGCTACTTGAACAAATTACCGAACAAACCCAGGCAAACGAGACTCAATAATCTCCGTCGCTTCTTTAACAATCCGCTTAATCAATTCATCACAAGTAGGAATGTCATTGATCAACCCCTGCACCTGACCAGCCCACACCAGACCCGCCTCAGTATCGCCAGTTTCCAGCGCCACACGACCGTCGGCACCTTTCACCAGATGGGACACATCCTGAAAGGTCGCTTCCGGATTTTTCAGGATCTCTACTACCTCACTGGAGCGACCGGTTTTGGCCACACGACCGGTGTTGCGCAGCGAGCGGAAAATCAGGTTGGTATCGCGCTCGTCGTGGTCCACCAGCAGTTGTTTGATCTTGTCGTGAATGGGGGCTTCCTTGGTGGCACAGAAGCGGGTGCCCATATTGATGCCTTCGGCACCCAGGGCCAGCGCTGCCACCAGGCCACGACCATCGCCAAAACCACCGGAGGCGATCATGGGGATTGTCACCTTGTTGGCCGCCGCCGGAATCAGGATCAAACCGGGAATGTCGTCTTCACCGGGATGGCCAGCACACTCGAAGCCGTCGATGGAAATCGCATCGGCACCCATGCGTTCGGCGGACAGGGCATGACGCACCGCCGTGCACTTGTGGACCACCTTGATGCCGTGGGATTTGAAATCTTCCACATGTTCCTGCGGATTGTGACCAGCGGTTTCCACCACCTTGATACCGCTTTCAATGATGGCTTTGCGGTATTCGGCGTAAGGCGGAGGATTGACGGACGGCAGAATGGTCAGGTTCACCCCGAACGGTTTGTCGGTCAGCTCGCGACAGCGGTCGATCTCGCGACGCAGCTCGTCGGGGCTGGGCTGAGTGAGGGCGGTGAGGATACCCAGTCCACCAGCGTTGGAGACGGCGGCGGCCAGTTCCGCACGGCCTACCCACATCATGCCACCCTGTACAATCGGGTATTCAATGCCCACCAGTTCCGTAAAGCGAGTTTTCAGGTTCATGGTTTATCCGTCTCCAGCGTGGAAGGTTATGATATCTGCCGCACTTCTACATATTCAACAGCACTGTCTATTTTCGGTTGTTTGAGCTGATCAATCAAGTTGGGCAGCGCTTTCTGGTATTGCGCCACCGCTGCTTCTTTCACCGGGCCGTAACCGGCGATGTCTCGCGCTGCCGCCGCCAGGGCCACGGCAGCGTCCAGATTGTGCTCGTTCACGTAAGTGACCACATCCTTAATCAGCTGGCGGTAGTCGTCGATCAGGCGGCGTTCCATGCGTCGCTCGGCGGTGTAGCCAAACAGGTCCAGCGGCGTGCCGCGCAGGCCCTTGGCTTTGGCCAGCAGTGAGAACGCGGACAAGATCCAGGGACCAAAGGTGCGTTTTTTCGGTCGGCCGGTGGCCTTGTCTTTGCCCGGCAGCATGGGTGGGGCCAGGTTGAAACTGAGTTTGAAGTCGCCGGCAAACTGTTCACGGATGCGTTGCATAAACTGCGGGTCGGTGTACAGGCGAGCCACTTCGTACTCGTCCTTGTAGGCCATCAGCCGCGCCAGGGTCAGGGCCACTTCCCGCACAAATGTATCCGCGCCGGCGACCTTGGCCAGGCGCTCGCGGATGGCTTCGATAAAATCTTCATAGCGCTGGGCGTAAGCCTCGTTCTGATAGGCGGTGAGCAGGCGCCGGCGGCTGGCCAGAACCTGTTCCACCGTATCCAGCGGCACGGCTTCGACCTTATCGTTAAGCTCTGCTGCCAGGGCTTTGGGATCGTGCGCCGCCAGGCGACCCAGATCAAACGTGCGCAGGTTGCCCTGCACAAAGGTGCCGTTCAACCGAATGGCTTCCTTGATGGCGGGAATGGACACCGGCAGCAGGCCTTTCTGGGCGGCGTAACCCAGCATCAGCATGTTGGTACCGATGCTGTCGCCGGTCAGGTCGGTGGCCAGGCGGCTGGCGTGCAGGTCAAAGGCCGGGCCGTTGTCGAGCGCTTCGAGGATGGCCTGACGCAAACGGGCCTCACCCAGATCCAGGTGCTTGTTGCTCTGGAAATCGCCAGTGGGGGCGACATCAGTATTGAGGATGGCGGCAGTGTGACCGGGACGCACGGTCTTCAGCACCGGCGCGCCGGAGCCGTTGATCAGGTCGCAGGCGATCAGAACATCGGTCATGCCTTCCGACAGTCGTGACGTGTAAATCCCTTCGGGGCTTGGGCCAATGCGTATGTGACTGGTCACTGACCCGCCTTTCTGGGCCATGCCGGTCATGTCGAGAATGGTACAGCCCTTACCGTCCAGTTGCGCGGCCATGCCCAGCAGGGCGCCGATGGTCAGCACGCCGGTACCGCCAATGCCGGCCACCAGAATGTTGTAACCGCGCTCGTCCAGCGGTGCCATGGCCGGGGTAGGCAGGCTGTCGATCAGTTGCTGCAAGCGGGCGGGATCGCCGCTGGATTTGACCGCGATCCTGGCCCCGCTGACGTTCACGAACGAGGGACAGAAACCCTTCACGCAACTGAAGTCTTTGTTGCAGGTGGACTGGTCAATTTTGCGTTTGCGGCCGAACTCGGTTTCCAGTGGCTGCACACTGATGCAGTTGGATTGCACTGAGCAGTCGCCGCAGCCTTCGCACACATCGGGGTTGATGAACACGCGCTTGTCCGGATCGTCCATCAGGCCGCGTTTGCGGCGCCGGCGTTTTTCCGTGGCGCAGGTCTGCTCGTAGACAATGGCGGTCACGCCGGGCATGTCGCGCAATTGTTGTTGCAGGCTGTCCATCTCGTCGCGATGCTTGAGGAAGGCGTTATCCGGCAGTTTGAGCTGCTGGTACTGGTCCGGGTTGTCCGACACCAGATACACCGGCCGCACCCCTTCAGACAGCAGTTGATTGACCATGTCGATGGGGGTGATCTGCTGTTCCACCGGCTGGCCACCGGTCATGGCCACCGCATCGTTGTATAAAACTTTGTAAGTGATGTTGGCCTTGTTGGCCACCGAGGCGCGAATCGCCAGGATACCGGAATGGGAATAGGTGCCGTCGCCCATGTTCTGGAACATGTGCGGCGTATCGACAAACTGGCTGACAGCGTGCCAGGGCGAGCCTTCATGGCCCATGGGCATAAACTGCATGGTGTCGCGGTCCATGACTACGGCCGCGAGGCCGTGACAGCCGATGCCGCCCATGGCTCGGGAGCCTTCTGGCAACTTGGTGCTGGTGTTGTGCGGGCAACCGCTGCAGAAATAGGCGGGACGCAATGTGCCACTGCCAACGCTGCGGGCGCGATCTTCCAGTGTCAGATATTGCTGGAACTGGCGATCGAGTTCGGCGTCGTGAATGCCCAGTTGATCGAGCAGGGTTTTGAGGGCGTGGCGCACAGTGGCGACACTCAACTCGCCCACAGAGGGCAGCAGTACCGCGTTATTCAGATCTTTCTTACCGGCCAGTGCCGGGCGCTGATCGCTCTCGAGGTCGTAGAGCGCACGCGCTACCTGCTCTTCCATGACCGGGCGTTTTTCTTCCACCACCAGTACTGCCTGACTGCTGGCGGCAAAGCGTTGGATACCCTCGGGGTCCATGGGCCAGATCAGGCCGGGCTTGTACAGGCGGATGCCCAGGCGTGAACAGGCGGCCTCATCGAGGCCCAGGTCTGCCAGCGCCTGGCGCACATCCAAATAAGCTTTACCGGCGGTGATGATGGACAGGCTACGCTGGGGACCATCAATCATTACTTTATCGAGGCCGTTGGCGCGGGCGAAGGCGGTGGCGGCCGGCAGGCGGTAATTCACCAGCCATTCTTCTTCCACCAACGGCGGCAGGTTTTCCCGCAGGTTGAGGCCTTCGGGGGGAATGGTCACATCATTGGGGATCACATACTCGCGGTGGGGATCGGGCAGTTCGACACAGGCGGACAGGTCGAGGGTATCGGTGATGGTTTTCAGGCCCACGTAGCAGCCGCTGAAGCGGGACATGGCCCAGCCCGCCAGGCCGAACTCGATGATTTCACTGATGGTCGACGGGTACAGGATCGGCACCATGGCCGCCATCAGCGTGTGTTCGGACTGGTGCGCGCTGTCGGAGGACTTGCCGCCGTGGTCGTCACCGGCAACGATCAGAAAGCCGCCAGTGGCGGAGGCGCCCTCGAAATTGCCCAGTTTCATGGATTCACAGGCGCGATCGACACCAATGCCCTTGCCGTACCAGAGACCATAGACGCCGTCGTACTCGGAATTGCCAAACCACTTCAATTCCTGGGTGCCGCGAATGGCGCTCACTGCCAATTCTTCGTTCAAACCGGGTTTGAACACAATATTGTGCTCATCCAACAGCGCCTGCGCGGCCCAGAGAGCGGAATCGTAAACCCCCAGCGGCGAGCCGCGATAACCGGAAATGTAGCCGGCGGTCTTCAGGCCCGCGGCCTGATCGCGGCGGGCCTGATCCAGCGGCAAGCGCACCAACGCCTGATTGGACGTCATAAACACCTGGCCGCTGGACTGGGTGTATTTGTCGTCCAGCGAGGTGGTTTTGGGCAGCTCGCGGCTGTCGGTAGGGGTCATGGTGGCGTCGGTAGGGTTCATGGTGGCACTGTAATTGTGTGTCATTCGATTCCGGTATCTCTGGCTTGCTATCACATGGAGCTGTCTGACGCGCAAGGCTGATGCGCTCAGGCGCGGGTCGGCGGCGGTGGCAGCTCGCTGAGGGGGAAATCACAGTTATCCGCGGTTTCCTGAATTTCGATCACGTTGCCTTCAGGGTCGCGACCGTAGATGGATTTTACGTGGCCTACATCGATGGGCGCGGGCTCCGGAAAGGTCATGCCCAGGCCTTTCAAACGCTCGAACTCGACCTCGATGTCGGTGACATCGATGCACATGTGGGTATAGCCCTTGTCGTAGGGATTTTTCGGCTCCGAGGAATCTGGCGCCGGGGCGCTGTACTGGAACAGTTCCATGTAGCAGGTGCCGGCCTTCAGCATGCAGCCGCGGGCGGCGGAGCCGGGTACCGCCACAATGCGGTCGATGAACTCGTCGTTGCTCCAGCCGAAGGGTTCACCCACCAGCTCGAAGCCGAACGCTTCCCGGTAAAACTCAATCATGCGGTCCAGATCGTGAACGTGGATCCCAATATGGTGTACGCCTCTTATCATGGTCTTATCTCCCTGGGTGCCTTGGTGGTATTTGTCATTAGGCCCTGGTTGTAGTGGGCAATGTCGCGATTTAAAACTAGTCTAACGGGGAGCCCCAAGCCGCATAAGAGGGCCCACTGAGACAGGCAATAGGGTGTGCGACTGTAGTCATTTTGGCACTTTTGGGGGGGTGGCATAATGATTTCCATACCTAAAGTGAGGTTGTATCCACAGCCTATGGAGGAGAGCCATGAGCGAACAGATATTAGAACAAGAACAAGACCAATCATCTCAAGCACTGGACCGTGGCGAAGCTCGTTGTCCGGATGAGCCGACGACCCAGGAAATCATTGCCCGTGACAAGGTGACGGCACCTGGCTGGGTGTGCTCCGAGTCCTACCAATTCCTCGGCGACGAAGACATCTCCACCGAGCGCTACTACGACCCGGAATTCGCCAAAAAAGAATACGACAACATGTGGTCGCGCACCTGGCAGTTTGCCTGTCGCGAAGAACACATTCCCGAGCCCGGTGACTACTACGTCTACGACCTGGGTCGCTACTCGTTCATCATCACCCGTGTTGCCGAAAACGACATTCGCGCCTACTACAACGCCTGTTTGCACCGCGGCACCAAGTTGCGCGCCTCCGGCACCGAAGGTTGCACCAGTGAATTCAAATGCCCGTTCCACGGCTGGACCTGGAACCTGGACGGCAGCCTGCAGCAAGCCGTGTGCGATTGGGATTTCCCGCATGTGAAAGCGGAAGAGTTTTCCCTGCCGGAAGCGCGGGTGGAAACCCTGGCCGGGTTTGTGTTCATCAATATGGATAAAGACGCGCCGACCCTGGAAGACTACATGGGGCCGGAGTTTATGGCTCACATCAAAGCCTGGGGCCTGGAAAACCGCTACATCAACTGCCATGTGTCGAAGAAAATCCCGGCCAACTGGAAGTTGACCATGGAAGCGTTCATGGAGGCTTACCATGTGATCGAAACCCACCCGCAGGTGGCGGTCTCCAACGGCGATGCGAACTCCCAGTACGACACCTACGGTGAGCACGTGAACCGCTTTATCTCGCCGCTCGGAGTGCTCAGCCCACACCTGAAAGGCCAGCACACCGAGCAGGATATTCTGGATCAGTTCACCGTCGGTGACTCGTCGTTCCTGGAAGGCGCCGATCGCAAACTGGGCGAGGGTGAGACCGCTCGTCAGCGTATGGCCGATATGATGCGCAGCATGTTCGAGCAGGCCGCCAACGCGGATCTCAGCCATGTCTCCGATTCGGAACTGCTGGATTGTTTCTCCTACACCTTGTTCCCCAACACCTTCCTGTTCCCCGGTATTTCCCTGCCGATGGTGTACCGTTTCCGGCCCGATCCGAAAGATCACCGCATGACTATTTACGAGGTGTTCTTCCTGCGTCCGGTACCGAAAGACGGTGAGCGTCCGGAGCCGGCGGAAATGGTGGAGCTGGATGAATTCCAGTCGTTTACCGAAGCGGAAGGCATGGACCCTGGTTTTGGTGCGATTCTGGACCAGGATACCGAGAACCTGATTCTGCAGCAGCAGGGCATTGAAGCCAGTGCCAAGCCGGGACTGACGCTGGGCAACTATCAGGAAATCCGCGTGCGTCACTTTGAGATGGCGATTGACAAATACGTCTCCGGGCAATAATCCTGGGACGATCACAAACATAAAGGACCGCTGTAATGTCAGATGTAATTACCAGCGATGCCAAGGTGGAGGCGGGTGAGTTCACCCGTTTCTGTCCTGTGGCAGACGTGCCGGCTGGCGGTAAAAAAGCCGCCAAGATCAACGGCACCTGGGTGTTGGTGTGCAACACCAAGGACCGCCTGTTTGCGGTCTCCAATATCTGTTCTCACCAGGTGAAACCGCTGTTGCCGGGTCGAATGCGCAACTGTGCGATTACCTGTCCGGTGCACGGCGCCAAGTTCAGTCTCGAAACCGGCGAGGCCCTCAACCTGCCGGCCACCAAACCCATCGATACCTACGAGGTGCGGGTGGTGGATGACTGGATCGAGGTCAAGATCTAGGCCAAAAGCCGAGTCTCTTTCCCGCTGAGCCGGCTGCGTCAAGAACGGGCTGGCTTTTGGGTCAAATCAAAGGTGTTAATTAGTCACCAGTGTTGATTATAATAATGGCACCGTTTCGACACTGAAAGGTTGTACTGATAATGTCCAATAACGACACTGAAGCCTTTATTGATATTAACGAAAGCTCAGAGCTGCGCCGGGAGGTGCGAGCCTGGCTGCAAGACAATGTCCCCAGTGGCTGGCGCGAAGCCATGACCGGTGTGGATCAGGAAGCGTTTGTGCAATTGCAGCGCGAGTGGTTTGGCAAGTTGTCCCAGGCCGGTTACGCCACCCCCCATTGGCCCGAAGGCTGGCCCGGCGGCGGTCGCAGCCTGGCGGAACAGAAAATTATCTACGAAGAAGTGGCCCGCGCCGATGCGCCACGGCTGATTCTCTACTTCGTCGCCCTCTATCACGCCGCCTGTACCCTGATGGAATGCGGTACGCCGGCGCAACAGGAAAAGTACCTGCCGGGTATCCTCAATGGCGAGATCTGGTGTCAGGGCTTTTCCGAGCCCAATGCCGGTTCCGATCTGGCGTCGCTGAAAACCCGTGCCGAACGCCGCGGCGACAAGTACATCATCAATGGCCAGAAGACCTGGTCCACCATGGCCCAGTACGCCGACCGCTGTCTGCTGTTGTGTCGCACCGACAATTCCGGCCCGCCCCAGGCAGGCCTGACCTACCTGCTGCTGAATATGAAGGCACCTGGTGTTTCCGTAGTGCCGATTCACCAGATCACCGGTGACGACGAATTTGCCGAGATCTTCTTCGACGATGTGGAAGTGTCTGTCGATGACCTGGTGGGGGTCGAGGGCAACGGCTGGGCTGTGGCTCAGGCGACTTTGGCCTCTGAGCGCGGCCTGACGCTGGTCGAATTGAGCCAGCGCATGCGCTATTCCCTCACCATGTTGGCCGATGCCTTGAAAGACGCGGGTAAACTGGACGATACCGCCCTGCGCCGCGAATTTGGCGAGGTGATTAGCAAGGTGGATGCCTGCTGCGCACTGGCGGATCAGTATTTGTTGAAACGTATTTCCGGCGACGAACAGGTGGGTGACGCCTCCCTGGTGAAATTGTGTTACGCCCAGACCCTGCGCGCTTTCACCAAACTGGGTCGCCGCATCAGCGGACTCAAAGGACAGTTTGACCCCGACTTTATGCGCGGTGCCACTCAGGAAACCGGTCACTGGACGCTCGATTTTATGAACTCCTACAACTGGTCCATCGCCGGCGGCAGTAACGAAATCCAGCGCAACATTATTTCCGAACGCATGCTGGGCATGCCGAGGGAACCGAAAACCTGGAAGCTGGATGGAGGTCGCGCGTGAGTGAGATGAACGAATACCTGAATGAATTGAGCGCGTCCGCCCGTCAGGTGATGGACGGTGAAGGCACGGCCGCGCCGGAGCAAACCCTGTGGCCGTTGACGGTCGAGCTGGGCTGGTTGCTGACGGCGGTGCCGGAAGCGCTGGATGGCTTGGGGTTGGGGGTGCAGGGTGCCTGTGCGCTGCAAACCGAACTGGGACGTGGTTTGGGCCAGGCGCCGTTCCTGGCCGCCAGCCTGGCGGTGGACGCGCTGGTACACAGCGATCTGAACGCGGATACCAAAGCGGAAATGCTCGGGCGTTTTACCACCGGTGAACTGGCGACCGCGCCCCTGGCGGATGTCAGCGATCTGGCAATAAGTGAAGACCAATCGACGCTGGGCGGTACCCTGTCCGCGGTGCCTTCGGTTGATAACGCCACGGAACTGCTGCTGTGGGTGGCTGATCGGGTGCTGTTGATTTCGCTGGACCAGCCGGGTGTTGCCTGGCGAGCCCGGACCACCTGGGATACTACCCGGCGATTGTTCGATGTGACGCTGCACGACCTGCCGATGGCCCAGCAAACCCTGTTGGCGCAAGGTGAGTCTGCCCGTGCGTTGATCGCCCGTTTAGAAGTACAGCGGGATTTGGGGCTGGCGGCTGACGCCATCGGCGCTGCCGGTGGTCTGCTGGATCTGACCATTGAGCACCTGCAAACCCGTGAACAGTTTGGCCGTCCGCTGGCGCTGTTCCAGGCGTTGAAGCACCGCTGTGCCGACATCAAAACCCTGCTGGCCGCCGCTGAGGCGTTACTGGCTGACAGCCTGACACTTATCGGTGATGACCTCAGTACACCACAGGCGCAACTGCAGGCGAAGAAGACCAAGCTGATCGCCTGCGATCACTTTGCCACTCTGGCCGAGGAAGCTCTGCAGCTGCACGGCGGTATCGGTATGGCCTCGGAGCATAACTGCCATCTGTTCCTCAAGCGGGCCATGCTCAATGAGCATCTGGGCAGCGGCGACGGCGATTACCGCCTGGACATCGCCGAGCGTTTCTTGGCCGGTTAAGCTTTTGTGAGCCTGGAACAGTTTGCGCGACCGGCGTTTGCGCAAACTGTATATGCAGGCGCGGAATCGGAGGAGACGTCCCCGGTCAGGTTGATTAGCATTTCTACAACGATAAAAACGCACCCAAGTGTGCAATTCCCTTCAGAGGAGTGTGTAGTATGACCGTTGAACTGGATATGAGTGATGTCGACAAGTGGGTTGGCAAACCGGTAATTTTCGCCGAACTGTGGGACCCTTGTAACGCCACCGACATCCGTCGCTGGGTACAGGCGATGGATTACGCCAACCCGCTGCACTGGGATGAAGAATTCGCTCGTCAATCCAAGTTCGGCGGTATTGTCGCACCGCAATCTTTTACAGTGGCTATGGACTATGGTCACGGCTGTCACCCGGCCTGTGTCGGTAAAATCCCCGGTTCCCACCTGATCTTTGGTGGCGAAGAATGGTGGTTCTACGGCACGCCTGTGCGTCCCGGTGACAAACTGTTCCAGAATCGTCGTTTCGATGGCTACAACATTGCCGACACCAAGTTTGCCGGCCCCACCGTGTTTTCCCGCGGTGATACCGTGCATCGCAACCAGTACGGCGGCCTGATCGCCAAGGAGCGTTCCACCGCCATTCGCTACCTGATCGAAGAAGCGAAAAAGCGCGGCATGTACGACAAGGAACAGCGCCAGCCGAAGAAGTGGACCCGCGAAGAACTGCTGGAAATTGAAAAGTTGCGTCTGGATTGGATCAAGTCGAACCGTGAAGGACTCTCGCCGCATTACGAGGAAGTCCAGATCGGCGACAAGCTGCCGCGGCGTGTGGTCGGGCCGCATTCGGTGGTGTCCTTCGCGCTCGAGTGTCGTGCACACCGTCAGAACATCTGGGGCACCTGGCGCTGGAATGTGCCGGAAGGTGTCTACGATCCGGCCAAGGAAGATGCGGGCTTTTCTGAGAACATGACCTACGATCACGAAGCGCGCAAGATCGATCCGCGTCAGGCAGATGGACTGTTTCACGGTCCCTCAAGCGGCCACATCAATTCCGACAAAGCGGAAAACATTGGCATGGGCGGCGCCTATGGTTACGGGGCCTCCATGAGCGCCTGGTTCCACGATTACGTGGGCTACTGGGCCGGTCACGATGGCTACATCTGGCATTCCAAATCCCAGTTCCGCCAGCCGGCTTTCGAAGGCGATGTGACCTACATCGACGGTGAAGTGATCGACAAGATCGAGCAGTCGCCGTATGGCATGCCGCTGGTGCAGGTGAAGGTAAAACAAACCACCCAGACGGGTGATGTGATTCTCAGCGCGACCGCTGAAGTCGAATTGCCGTACTGAGTGCGCAGCCCCTAATCTGACATCACAATAATAAACACTCTGGAGGGCTGATCTCGGCCCTCCAAGCGTCCACAGGAGCCTGATCCGCATCATGGGCACATCACAGACTTCCATTGTCACACCTGCTTTATCCCTGTTTCACGCACCACCGTTGAGTGAAGAGTCCGGCCTGGGTGCCCTGTCGATTCCCGGTTATTTGCGGGAAGTTACCCAGCGTTACGCCGAACGGGAAGCGGTGGTGATGCATCAGCCTGACGGTGTGGTGCGCTGGAGTTACCAGGATCTGTGGGACCGCTCGGTGGACGTGGCCAAGGCTTTAATTGCCGGTGGCGTGGGTAAAGATTCCCGGGTGGGCATCCTGATGACCAACCGGCCAGAGTACTTGAGCGCCCTGTTCGGCACTGCCATGGCCGGCGGTGTGGCGGTGGTGTTCAGTACCTTCTCCACCCCAGATGAGCTCGAACACCTGTTGACGGTATCGGATACCTCGGTGCTGCTGTTTGAAGACCGGGTGCTGAAAAAAGATTTCGGCGCGATACTGGCGGAATTGGAGCCGGCTATCCTCAGTGCCAGCCATGGCAGCTTATCATCGAAAAAGTTTCCCTATTTACAGCGTCTCGTCAGTTTAACTGGTGTAACTGCCGTCGCCGAAGCAGAACTGGATTTGTCGACGGTGGCTGCCGTTGAGAGCTGGCAGGCGTTTTTGCAGCAGGGTGAAAGTGTGGCCACCGAAGTGGTTGAACAGCGGGCGAATTCCGTGCACCCAACGGACACGGGCGGTCTGTTTTTCTCATCCGGTACCACCAGCTTGCCGAAAGGCATCTTGCACTCCCAGCGCGCCTTTACCCTGCAATTCTGGCGTTGGCAGCGGCTGTGGGGGTTGAACGAACCCTGTCGTTGCTGGACTGGCAATGGCTTTTTCTGGTCCGGCCCGGTGGTGATTATTGTCGGCAGTGCGCTGTCGACCGGTGGTGCGATCATCATGCAGCCGCTGTTCGATGCTGACCAGGCGCTGACCTTGATTCAGCAGGAGAAAGTCACCCTGATGAATGGACGTCCGCACCAGTGGGCGCGTATGCAGGCCGCCGATGGTTGGGCCGATGCCGACCTCAGCAGCCTGCGCTACATCACCAAGGGTGAACTGATCATGGAGCACCCGACCGTCAATACCGATTGGGAACTGCCCAACGCGTTTGGCACCACCGAAACCATGAGCATTCTTTCCTCGTTTGAAGCCGGCGACCCGGCCAACGCCGACCCGCGCAACTTCGGTTTGCCACTGCCTGGCAATATTATGAAAATTGTTGATCCGCATACTGGCGAGATTGTTCCGCTGGGTGATCGCGGTGAAGTGTGCATCAAAGGCCCGACCCTGATGAAGGGTTATCTGGGCAAGGCGCCGGAAGAGTGTTTTGACGAGGACGGCTTCTATCGCACCGGCGATGGCGGTTACATCGATGCCGAAGGTCATTTGTTCTGGGAAGGTCGCCTCAACGACATCATCAAAACCGGTGGTGCCAATGTCTCACCCGAAGAAGTGGATACCGTGATCGGCAACTACCCGGGTGTGAAACGTACGCAAACTGTGGGCGTACCGCACGATACCTTGAGTGAGATGGTGGTGTCCTGCATTGTGCCGGTGGAAGGTAGCCGTCTCGATGAGGCGGAGATCATCGCCCATCTGAAATCGAAACTGGCCAGTTTCAAGGTACCGCGCCAGGTGTTGTTCTTTACCGAAGAAGAGTTTTCCATCACCGGCAGTGGCAAGGTGAAAGCCAGTGATATTCGCCAGCTGGCAACCGAGAGACTGTCGGATTAATCTTTCGTGATGTGCCTAGGGCGATGGTAAGCTAGGCATCATCACAGTTAGTGGAATAAATCCACACAGTAAGTCATGGTTCCATTTGAACTAATATGTCCCTCTTGCTTTTTTGTGTAAGTGAGTCTTGGTATTGGATCAACTTTTCTTTAACAAGCGGTGCCAGCATATAAAGTCCCAGAATATTGGGTGTACAGATCAGAAAAACTAAGGCGTCCGATATGTCGAGCACAGACTGGAGTTGCATGCTGCAACCCACCACCACAGAGCAACAATAGACTAACTTGAATAGAAGTTCTCGGTTACGGCCTTCACCAACCAGATAGGTCCAACCTTTCAGGCCGTAATAAGCCCAAGCAATCATGGTGGAGTAAGCAAACAAAAAGCCGGCTATGGCGATAAATATTGGGGAACCGGGAATGTTACGTTCAAATGCATGGGACGTCATTTCAATTCCACCAAGGCCAGTAAAAAATCCCGGTTCGAAAACCATGGTGGTTACTATGACCAAAGCTGAAAGAGAAGATATGATAACGGTGTCGATGAACGGCTCTAGCAAAGAGACATAACCCTCTGTAATGGGATTGTCTGTACGTACCGCGGAGTGGGCAATGGGAGCCGAGCCTATGCCTGCTTCATTGGAAAATACCGCACGCTGAAATCCCAAGATAATTACTCCCAGAATGCCCCCGGCCACAGCGTCACTATCGAATGCACCTTGAACAATCATCTGCAGAGCAGCTGGTATTGCAACGTGGTTCATCACGAGGATAGTTAATGCACCAACACAGTAAAATAACGCCATAAAAGGAACAATTTTACTGGTTACCTTGGCAATTGATTTGATGCCGCCAATGATAACCAGTGCCACTGACAGAGCGAGAATTACCCCAAACAGCCATCCTTTATCAGAAAGCCAGCTGGATTGAAATCCGCCAGTGACATTGACAACCTGGGTGTAGGCTTGATTTGACTGAAACATATTGCCAATACCCATACAGCCAATCACAATGCCAAGAGCATAAAAGCTGCCAATCAATTTTCCGGTTCGCATCAGGCCGAGTCGACTGAAGGCATATTCAAGGTAGTACATGGGGCCTCCAGATACACTACCATCGGCATTCTCTCTTCTGAACATGGTACCCAGAGTACATTCGATAAACTTGGTTGACATGCCGAGAATACCGGCAATGACCATCCAAAATGCGGCACCAGGTCCTCCTACCGATATGGCAATTGCCACCCCGCCAATATTGCCAATTCCAACTGTGCCTGATACAGCAGTGGCCAACGCCTGGAAGTGACTGATCTCACCGGTTTGCCCTTTTGTACTGTGGTCACCACGCACGATACTGATCGCGTGACGGAAGCCTCGAACATTAAGGAAATTGAAATAGAAGGTGAAAAAAACAGAAGCTGTGATCAGCCACAAAACAACCAGTGGCAATTCTGCGCCCATCATTTGAATTTTATAAAATACAAGGAATGATAATGCCTTTGCCACCGGGGCAGCTAAGTCATTGAGTGTTTGGTCAATGCTTGCTTCTGCATGCCCGGCCACCATCATACCAGCGAGAGACAGGCAAGCCGGGAATAAGGTCGGAGTCAGTTTGGGAAACATCTTCGACATGGGTCTCTCCTATTTATTATTTACTTTGCGGCTGCAAATCAGAAAGAACACGCGCCAGAGTTTCGATGATTTCATCAACCTCTTGTCGACCAATGATTAGTGCAGGACTGAGACATAAAGTGTTATTGAAGGTTTCAAAACTGCGATTTGTCCGGCTGATAAGTAAGCCCCTACGCGCACATTCTTTGACAACCTTTATGGTGAAGCTCTCGTCTACGGGCTGTTTTGTTGTTTGATTAGAAACTAATTCTATACCGGTTAATAATCCTTTCCCTCGAACGTCACCAATGCACTCGAATTGATCTTTGAGGGTTAATAACCCGTCAATGAGATAAGCACCTGTTTCGCGAGCGTTTTGCAAAAGTTTTTCGCGTTCAAGAATTTCCAGTGTTTTCATTCCTGCGGCTGGGCCTGCCGTGCAACTGCCAAAAGTGCTGATATCTCTGAAATAGTTATATTGATCCGAGGCGTCTTTATTGAACGCAGTAAATAACTCTTCCGTGGTTACGGTGCATGAGATAGCTGCGTAGCCACCGGCAACGCCTTTGGCCATAGTGACGATGTCTGGTTTTACGTCAAAATTTTGATAGCCAAACCATTCACCAGTTCTTCCCAGTCCGCACACAACTTCATCTATGTGCAAGAGGAGATCGTATTTTTTACAGATTTCCTGAATGATGGAGAAGTATTCTGGAACTGGAACAATCAAGCCCCCACCGGCCGTAATTGGTTCAAGAACTACCGCCCCTACGGACTCAGGCCCCTCTTCAAGAACGGCGCGCTCTAGGTCTTGGGCACATTCTATGTTGCAGTTGCTATATTCTTTGCCGAACGGGCAGCGATAACAGCAGCAATGGCTGAAAGATGAGAACCCAGGTACGAAGGGGCCAAAGTGCTCCCGACGTTGTTTCTGGCCTGTGGAGCTCAAAGCGCCGAGCGTTGTTCCATGATAATCTCGGTCGCGGTAGATGATTTTATATTTTTCACCATTGCCTTTAATATGAGCCAGTTGCCGTACCATTTTGTACGACTTTTCATTTGCTTCAGAGCCTGAGTTTGAAAAGTAAACTCGGGAAAGACCGGGCATCTTTGCAGTGAGTGCTTGAGCATAGCGCGCAGCGGGAATGGTGCCTGCAGTATTGGCGAAATAGCACATCTCCAACAGCTGGTCGCGAACAGCATCGACAACTTCTGTCCGACCATAACCTAAATTAACAGTCCAGACGCCTCCGGCAGAGGCGTCTAGGTAAACTTTTCCGTTAATGTCGGTAACACGCATACCCTTGCCAGAAGCAATAATCATAGGGTCATCATCTTCGAAAGACTTATGCTGAGTAAGATGATGCCAAACGTGTTTTTTGTCTGATGTAATAATGTCCTTTGGGTTGTTCACGGCCTTTTCCTCTGCATTGATAAAGCGTAATAACTTCATGCTATTAAGAATTTGATAATCGAATAAGTACCAGTTACCTTTTAAAAACCTCACCAGATAAATAATGAAATTTTCAAAAGTATGGAGCTTTATCAACTTAACTTTGAATTTGATCAGGCCGTCGTTATTAAGAATCTATAAGATTTCATTGCTTTGAATCAACCAGGTATAAACGTGAGAAATGAAAGTATCCGACAAAGATTTAATAGCTGGTATGATAAAAAATCACGCACTGGTCTTCTTTTGTAGAATACAAATTGATAGCGTTGTGTGAATTTGGTTCTCAATATAAAGTAGGTGAGCATATGCAACTTATTCAGGAATCATCATCGGTGCGCAATCTCATTTACGCTATTTCGATGTTCATAAGTTTTGCAGTTGCAAGCGTCGACATCTTTGCTCAAGATTACACCCTGGTAATTAATAACGGCCGAGTGATTGACCCGGAAACCGGGCTAGATGACATTCGCCACTTGGGGATCAAAAACGGTGAAATAACCTCTGTTTCGGCAACCCCGCTAGACGCAGATAACCTCATTGACGCCAGAGGGTTGGTGGTCGCCCCTGGATTTATTGATTTGCACACCCATACATCGACACCGCTGGGGCAGTATTACCAGCTGTTCGATGGTGTCACAACGGCACTGGAACTAGAGGCGGGTGCCTATCCTGTAGCCAGCTATGGTGGCGAGATCAGCGATACCCCCCTGATTAATTTCGGCGCATCTGCAGGCTATGCCGGGATAAGAGTATTTAAGAAGGATGGCCTGCGCGGTATTCAGTCTGGAGGTCTCCCGGAAGTCTCCGGCCTGAAGGGCTGGGGTACCCTGCTGAGGGTGTTATTCCTAGGACAGCGGGAAGCGTTATCCCGATCTTTTATGGAAGCCGCCTCCGCACAGGAGTTGGTAGAGTTGGAAGTAATGCTTAACCAAAGTCTTGATAACGGTGCCCTAGGTATCGGCATGGCGCTGGATTACATCAGCGAAGCGGTCAAGCTCGAAGAACTTCGGATGGTTTTTCAGGTGGCCGGGCAACGCCGGCTTCCGGTGTTTGTTCATATCCGTCGCGGCATAAATGGCGACCCCAGCGGTCTGCGCGAAGTTCTGGCTTTGGCCCGCGAAACCGGCGCCCCACTTCACATCTGTCACATTACCCACAATGCCATGAAAAACATTGAGCTGTTCCTGACAGAAATTCAGCATGCCCAAGCTTCGGGAGTTGATGTCACCACGGAACTGCTGCCGTTTAATGCCGGTTCCGCTTTTATTTCTGCAGCGGTGTTTCACCGTGACTGGCAAACCATTTTTGATATCGACTACAGCGATGTGCAATGGGCTGAAACCGGCGAATGGCTGACGGAAGAACGCTTTAAACACTTTCAGGAAACTGAACCCAATGGCCCTGTGATACACCATTACTTGAAAGAAGCCTGGACCCAACGTGCACTGATCGAACCGGGTGTGATGATTGTCAGCGACGCCCTGGCAATGAATAGCAAAGAGGCTAAAGTCCCTCCCCACAACGGCGCTTTTACCAAGATTCTGGGCCGGTACGTACGTGAAGAACAAATTATTGACCTGCCTACCGCCATTGCCAAAATGAGCTTGTTACCCGCCAAGCGCCTGGAAGGTTTTGCACCTGCGTTTAAACGCAAGGGGCGTATACAACCCCAGATGGATGCCGATTTGGTGATTTTTGACCCCAACACTGTCATTAATCAGGCCACTTACTTGAACCCTTATCAGGAAGCTAAAGGCATTAGCCATGTCATTGTCAACGGTGTGCATCTGGTCAAGGATGGTGAGTTGCAACCAGAAACCTATCCCGGACAGCGTCTAATGGCAAACACAGTTCAGTCGCAGCGGTATGAATAGGAAGTGATTCTGAAGAGCATAGACTCGAATCTGTGGATGGGTGCTTTACAGTTTGTGGATTGTCCTCACCGCCTTTGCACCGTAGAGCAGCTTCGTTATGATGCGGTAACCCGTATCCGACGAAGTTGTTTCCCCCTATGAAAAAATTTGGCCCCGGTCTGCTGGTAACCGCAGCATTTATTGGCCCCGGCACCATCACTACGGCCAGTGTCGCTGGAGCTAACTTTGGCTTCGCCCTGCTGTGGGCTTTACTCTTTTCGGTGATTGCCACCATTGTGTTGCAGGAAATGGCGGCGCGCCTGGGGTTGGTGACCCGGGCCGGCCTGGCCGAAGCCCTGCGTTCCAGTTTCAGCCGGCCGTGGCTGCGAGGCCTGGTGATTGCGCTGGTGGTGTCGGCGGTGGGTTTTGGCAACGCCGCCTATGAAGCCGGCAATATTGCCGGTGCAGCACTGGGCGCTGCCTCGCTGATCGACTGGCCTTCCTGGCTGTTATCCCTGCTGATTGGTGCCGGGGCTTTGCTGTTGTTGATCAGTGGCCAATATAAGTTGTTGGAACGGGCCTTGATTGTGTTGGTGTTGCTGATGAGCGCGGTGTTTATCATCACCATGCTGATGCTTAAGCCCGACCTTGGCGCTATGGCCCGCGGCCTGTTGCTTCCCTCTTTGCCTGAGGCCAGTATCCTCACCGTGATTGCTCTGATTGGCACCACCGTAGTGCCTTATAATCTGTTTCTTCATGCCAGCGCCATTCAGGAGAAGTGGGGCAAAGAGGTTCCTCTGGATCAGTCGATCCAGGAAGCTCGCTGGGACACCGGTTTATCGATAGGCATTGGTGGCTTGATTACCCTGGCGGTGATGAGCACCGCGGCAGCGGCATTCTTTGGTACCGGTACCGAACTCAGTGCGGCCACCATGGCCAGCCAACTAGAACCCTTATTGGGCAAGGCCGCCAAGTATTTCTTTGCCCTGGGATTGCTGGCGGCGGGATTGACCAGTGCGATTACGGCTCCGTTAGCGGCCGCCTATGCGGTGTGTGGGGCGATGGGATGGCCCCGTGACTTGGATAACGTCCGGTTTAAGACGGTATGGCTGGTGGTGCTGGTGTGTGGTGTGTTCTTCGCCGCCATAGGTACCAAGCCGATTGCGGCGATCCTGTTTGCCCAGGCCGCCAATGGCTTTCTGTTACCACTGGTCGCTATTTTCCTGCTGGTGGTGATGAACCGTCGCGCGCTGCTGGGCGATTATTGCAACCATTGGTTCCGTAATCTGCTGGGTGGACTGGTGGTGCTGGTGGCCAGTGGGCTGGGTGGGGTGAAACTTTTAAGTGTCTTGGGAGTTATAAATTAAGATCGCCGGAGGGCAAGTTGAAGCTCTTGGGCTGTGCTACATTATTTAAGGATTCAGGTCACGTTACCATTGAGGGATCAATATGCAATATAAAGTGCGTGCCACAACTCTCAGGTTGTACAGAGCCATTTTTTCTGTAATCGATACCAGAGGCGGGTTGGCAGTTGCACTGTTTTTTGGGCATATTTTCCGTGGATTTACTCCGGCATTTGCTGAGCCATATCGTATAGAACAGTCCGGCAGATTTCTCTCTTGGACTACTGGCTTTATTTTCGTTGCGGCTTTGATTCATACGCTTTTTCTGACGATGGCGGTGACAGCTTATTATGGTACTTTTAACGAAATACCGGGCAGTCCTCTTGGCTTTATTGAAGATAAGTGGAATATCGCTCTTTACAGCATTATATGCCCAGCTTATGTAACTTTATGCATTCGTATGATTATTCTGGCCATGGAAAGGGATGCGAGTGTTGATCACTGTTGTGTTGAACATTCAACAGATTCACAAGCAAGACGACTATTTGTCTCTCTCTTTACAATTACGTTGCTATCATCTGTATTGATTACCAGTTATGTGTCTGATGCATTAGATCCCAAGGTCATTTCTGTTGATTACTGGTTTATTGAAACCATTGACGGGGTGCGTCGTTTAAATGGTGCGGGGTTATTTTATATCGTCTTAAATTTTTGTTTGCTCTTTCTTACGTTTCTGGGGGGATCCGCTTTCATCAGTATTTCGATTGATGGTATTCAATTGTCCAGGAAGTTGGTGGAAGCTCATCCTGACTTGAATTTTAAAAGTTTTCGCCAGCGCTTGGACAGACTTGTATTTGGTTACTATCTGGGGGTTGGTCTTGTTGTTTGCTATGCCTTAAATATCATCATTTGGAAACATTCGCCACTTGGTGAAACGGCCAATATCCATATCGCTGGTGCTATTTTGACAATCCTCGGAATATTTTTTGTTACGGTCCCAAGGAGGTTTATAGAGCACACCTGGGCTGTATACTGTGTTCGAAGGTCGGAATCATTGGGGGAAGAAGAGGTGGAACATCAGGAAATTATATCCTCGGAGGCTTCTAGAAATATCAATACAGTTCAGTTTTTATGTGTAGCAGGTTGGTTACCTAATTTTTACGAGTTCAATAGTTATATTGATCCTTACTATTGGATGGATCTATTTTTTAAACAATAAAACTATTCTTTACGGCTTCTTATTTCCCTTCTCTGATTTATCCGCACACCTCAGATTAAATTGGGTTAGCTTCCCTGCCTGTTGGGGCTTGTGGTAAACGTAATCAATGTTCACGGGTTACGTTGATGCACCTTGCAAACATTCTTCGACAAAGTCCAGTCGATCCTGACCAAAATACATATCGTCGCCAATAAACAGGGTGGGGACACCGAAGACACCGCGAGCAACGGCTTGCTCCGTGTTGTCGATCAAGCGCTGCTTGTTTTGCGGGTCTTGGGTGCCATTAAAAATCTCAGCCACATCCAGTCCAGCCGCCGTGAGATGCTGTTGGACGACGTCTGTATCTCCCAGGTTCAGTGCTGACTGCCAGATGCCGCAAAAAACGGCTTCGAGGTAGGTTTCATATACTCCCAGCTGTTGAGCGGCGACCGCGCCACGCATCAATGCCAGTGTGTTGATGGGGAAGTAGGGGTTAAAAATCAGTTCTATCCCATAACGTCTGGCAAAGCGCGGCAGGTCATGTTCCAGCATGTACTTGCCTTTGGCCGGGATCGCCACCGGTGAGGTATTGCCGGTAGCCTTGAATATGCCGCCGAGCAAAATGGGAATAGCGTTCACACTCAGGTCGTATTGTTGCTGCAGCTGTTGCAGACGCTTATAGGCCAAAAAGGCAGTCGGGCTGCCGACATCAAAGTAAAAATCGAGGGAAACCATAATCAGACTCTCGCAATCGGTTGGTGGTGTGAAAAAACGTACCAATGCTCCGCCCAGGGGCGAACATCCAGTTCAAAGGTCCAGCTGTTACACAAAAGCCTCGATTAAATCTCAGCTGACCACCACCCGGGCACGGCCAATATTTTGAATCCTGCCGTAGTCTGTTTCACGGTTACCTTCGCGTTGAGAGGTCACCCGGATGACCGGGAAATAGCTACCGGGCCTGTGATATTCATGGGTTGCAGTGAGCTGCAACGATGAAACTGTAGTATCTAATGTGTGTTGGGTCGGGTAAGACCCCTCGCCCTCAAAGTCCCACTCAATGGCGATCACTGAGCCCGCACCAGGAGGAACCTCGACTGTGGCGGAAAAAGTAACCGTGTCTCCTGCGGACACTTCTGCCCGCGCACCGCCATTTGCCCGTAACTCGACCACCGCTTGAACCCCACCACGCTCGGCGGCGGATGTTGGCAACTCTACCTGAGAGTCGGCGATGGCATAGCGGGTTTCGTTGGGGCGGATACCTTGCTCAACCCAGAGACTCAAATCCCGCAATGCCTGCTGCAAGGCACCACGGAAACTGACGCTGTGGGCGTGGGCTTGTGGGGTCTTCGGGTCGTCGTGTTGCGCGTGATCGATGTACCAGAGCGCAAACTGATCGTGGAAATCGTCTCCCAGCTGTTCTTTGACTTGCTGCCGGTACCAGTCGGCCTGCCAGGGCAGGGCATCGATATCCATCAGCACCTCCAGCACCAGCATCTTGCCGTGAATGGCACCGATGGGGACGGAGCCGGCAGTGCCCGCCGCCGACAGTGGGCCGATCAGGATATCCCGCTGCGGGTAGAGCGGTTGTCCGCTGGCATTCCTGAACTGATTCCAGCCGACCATATCGGCGGTTGGCACTTGATGACGATGATAGGTTTGCAGGGCCAGAGCCCAGGCATTATCGATGCGGACCTGATCGCCGGGCTGGATACGGCTGAGGGCACTTTGGTCAGCGGCTAATTGAAAGCTGAGGGTTTTGCCGTGGATGTCGGCGATGGGAATGCTGTTGCCTTCAGCCGCGCCGTTCAATACGACCAGGTGAGCATCGGCAAAATCCCGCTCGGGCACTTCCGCCAGCTGCAGCTGTTTGAGAAAGCCGTCGATACAACGAGTCACTGTCGTATCAAACTGAAAGCGCTCTTGTTCCAGATTCACGTTTGCAGCAGTACCCAGGTATCCGGGTTTACTCCAAAAGTCATCGTTGTAGGTGGGATCCATTAACGGAATGAGTGGTGCCACATGGCTGAAGTAACCGCTGGTCATGGTGGCATGGCTGTACCAGCCTCGCAGGGGAAAGCCAAGCCGTGTGGCTTCCCTCAGGGCGGCCTGTTCTTCTTCATTCAACACCGCGTAAGGATCACCACTGCCGCCGGGGTTAATGGCGTCCATGATGGCGGGAAACTTATTGCGTTTTCTGAGTATGCGAAGGGCATGCAGGCGTACCGTGAACATACTGGGTATGGCATTGGGGCAAGCCATCACGAAAGGAACAAAGCCGTCCCAGATGCCACGGGTATTCTCAGCGCTGCCAATAGTCTGGTAAGAGCCGCCACTGCCGCCGAAGAGATAACCATAGGGCCGGTGGTCGCCATAAAATTGAGCGGCCAACTGGCGAGAAAATTTTGCCGTGGCCGCATTCACCCGATAAGCCGCCATTGCCGGATCGGCCATGGGCGTGCGGTCTGCGCCTCCCAGGTTGGTCTGCACATAGTAGGCGCCACTGTCCAGGGTAAACCCCAGGTCACCCGTTGCCACATCGAAGGGGATCGGAAAGGGACCAATATCTGACGTCAGGGCCAGGGGATAGGTGTTGTGGAAGAATCGACCCTGGTAGCGTTCCTCGGGGGGAAAATACAAGGAAAAGCGTGCATCAGTTCCCTTAAACCCCCCGTGCACATACCGATGGCGTACCGGTTCATTGCGCCATTCATCGGCTTCGATGTAGGGATCTGTGTAGTCCGGGTCGATGGTGTCAGCGGTAATGAAGCTCGGTATGTCTTTTGAAACACTGCTGGAGTTGGTGGGGGTAGCTGTGCTTGTTCGCTCACCGAAGACTTTCGCTTTGCCCAGCAATCCCAGTTTGGCGAATCCCTGCAGCGTGTCGCCGTCTATGGTGATTTCATAGCGGGCTTTCATGGGGATGGGTTTACTGATTTTCATGTCCCAGGCCAGAGTGTTGTCGATGATTTCTCCGATAAAGCCCATGTTGCCCATTGGGCTCTCTATCTGGCCGGAGACTTTCCCTGCCTGGGTTTGCATAACCAAGGTAATGGCTTGGGAGCCCATCTTGGTGGCCAGTGTGACTTTCCAGCTTCCATCGACGTTCATAAGGGAATTCCCTGGGTGTACGATTTGTTATTAGTATGTCTATACAACCTAGAAGAGCGAATCTAGCAGACTTAATCTAGCAGACCTACGCTAGCACAGTTGCGCCGTATTGATAACGTCTATTTATCCCTTCAATACTACTCCATTCTGGTAAACATCAGCTGATGAACGGTTCGAGGGAACCTATACTGGGTAATATCCTCTTTGCTCATCAGCTCAATGGCGTTCAATTCTCAATGGCAGTCAATTAAAGCTGCGTCAATTCTTGGCTCAGAGAATTTGATGCCAATGGATGAGCTGTGTGTACATGCTGCACTAGACTTGTTGTGAGCAGTCATGAAGAACAACAGCTTTGAACAACAATAAGGGAGAGTGGCATGACGTCAACGGCGGGGAATTTAACGGGCGAATGTTCCTGTGGACATGTTCGCTATCGGATAACGGCATCCCCTTTGATCGTTCACTGCTGTCATTGCAGCTGGTGTCAGCGTGAAACTGGGTCCGCGTTTGCGGTGAATGCGCTGATCGAAAAAGCTGCCGTGCAGATAAAGGATGGAACACCTGAGCTGGTTCATACGCCCTCGGCCAGTGGCCATGGTCAACAGATTGCCCGCTGCCCAAAATGCCGGGTGGCCGTCTGGAGTCATTATTATCGCGCCGGCCCCAATATCTGCTTTATACGTGTGGGAACTCTTGACCAACCTGAATCAATGCCACCGGATATTCACATCTACACTGCCTCAAAACAACCCTGGGTATCGCTTCCGGTTGACGCAAAGAGGTCTGAGGATATGTATAACCCCAAGGAAGTCTGGTCGCCAGAGGTACTGCAAAGGTTCAAGGCGGCGTCAGCAGCACAGGCTTCAACCTGATCAGAAAACTCAATCGGGTAGTGAGGATTTCAAGTTTCAGGTGGTAGGAAGACGCTTAAGGTATTCGGACACATAGTCGGATACGGCGATCGCACTGGGTGATAATTGATTGGACTTTCTCGAGACTCGGTAGACTTCCGTCAGAGTTTGAATGTTGTTGTCTTCCAGGGTGAGCGATTGCAATCGCCCTTCCTCAATATCCTGCCGCACCAGGTCCGGGGATGAAATCCATACACCATCGGTATCGAGAGTGGTATCCCGAAGAATATGATAATTATCGCAAATAAACGCACCGGTCTGCCGTCCCCAGGATGCCCCAATGACTTCGGCGCCAATCAACAGGGGAAAGGCGGCTATGTCTTCGAGCCGGGTAGCTTTTTGCCGAGCCAGCGGGTGATCGCTACGCACAATATTGGCAATTTGTATGTGGCCAACCGGGTGGCAGTGAATCTGCGGTTTGTCTTGAAGCTGGCTACCACCGCAAAACAAAAGTTCAATTCGGTCTTCCAATAATTCCTCATAGAGAACGCTGGCAGGGCGTGTCACCGCTTGTAGCTGTAAATGAGGACGTTCTCGCAGGAAGTGAACGCTCAAGGCGGGCAGCAGCAGGCTGGCAATGAGCGGCCCCATGCCAAACGCAATTTGACCGGCCTTGCCGGATTGGTAGAGCTTGAAATTGTGATCGACCGATCTGGCCTGGCGTAAAAGCTCTTCCGCTTCGCGAACCACCGATTTGCCGACGGGCGTCAGTGACGCACCGCCCCGTCCACGGTCAAAGATACGAAATCCGTAACGGTCTTCCAGAGTGGCGATGCTGCGACTGAGCGCAGGCTGGGTCATATGCAGTTCTTCGGCGGCTTTGGAGATACTGCCGGCGCGTACCACGGTTATCACCTGTTGGAGGCGTTTCAGGTCCAGATCCATGCTTAATATGCATTCCATATCTGCTTAATATGCATTTTACATATGATTCAAGGCGGAGCAAGCTGATAACTATAATTAATAACCTGCGAGAATAGGGACGATGAACAGCCAATACTTTATCTGGGTAGCCGTGCTTACGGTGGCGTTACTGCTGCTGGAGGTTGTGTTAGGCAGGCACAAAGGGGCCTATCGTAAGGGCGATTGGCCATTGATGATTGGCAGTTTCTTTCTGGGTCGCTGGCTCATGGCCCCACTGGCCATTGGCCTCATCGCCAGTCTTTACCAATGGCTTCTGCCGCAGTCCTGGGCGGGCTCATTGTCAGAAGCACCTTTTGTGCTGACGTTTCCCGCATTGTTATTGGTCGGTGAGTTTGTCTTCTACTGGGTGCACCGCTGGGCTCATCAGCCGAAAAGTCATCCGGTGCTATGGAAAATACACCGTACCCACCACTCGGGTCGACACATGAATGTGATGTTGGACTTTCGTTTGAACCTCAGCTGGTTTTTCATTATTCCTTCCGGATGGATAAATGGCCTGGCCCTGTATCTGGGGATGGTCGAGGCGGTAACCACCTATGTGTTGTTGCTGATGACCTGGAATACTGTAACCCACGCCAATTTCCGTTGGGATGATGCCCTTCGCCGTCACGCCGTAGTCGGTCCCTGGTTCCGTGCCCTGGAGCATATTGTTGTCACACCGGGCATCCACCACACCCATCACGGCTATGGCAAAGACGGTAAAAACTACCGCAACTTTTGTACTGTTTTATCGTTCTGGGACTGGGTGTTTGGCACCTTGCATCTTCCAGAAGGGCGGCCTGCACATTACGGAATACCGGGTAAAGATCCCCACTGGTTGGAAGAGTTGGCTTACCCGTTGATAAAAATTGAGGCTAAGGAAAAATAACAGACCTGCCTATTGGCGATCTAAGGTATCCGTGAATTTGGGCCTTTCGTTAATCCGGGTCATTGGCAAATTGTTCGCAGCCCTGGTTTGCACCTCAATGTAATCGTCCCAATAGGTGTTGAAGAGTTTGTCTAGCCAGGGTGTCAGTAACCCATAATTCTTAATGTAGCGGGCATGATGAAGCGCATGGTATGAGGGGGTGTTGAACACTTTACCTAACCGCGTGTTGTAATAATCGGGTTCGCGAATTTCAAAATTGGAATGGCCTAGTGTATTTGTATAGAAGTAAAGTAAGTAATAGGCCGAGATTCCGTAAAATGACATTGGAACGATTTGAGACACTAGGGCGGCAAAGCCCAGTATCCCAAGGGAAAATATAAATTTCTCAGTGAGTGAAAATGATATGGAGGTCCATGGGTTGGTGATCATGGATTTGTGATGTTCACGATGAATAAAGTGCAAAAATCTCGTGTGCATCGCAATGTGTGATGAATAGTGCCAAACTTCCGTCCATAAAAAAACGATCACTAACGTATAGATAAAACTGATGATTGTTTCTTGGGTCTTCAGCCAGCCACTTAAGACAAAAGCCAGTAATAAAATGGCATGAACGGGCGTCGTTAAGAGTGAGTTCTTGATCTCGCGGAGAATTTGGCTTTGTGTGGCTTTGGTGGTGTAGATGAATTTGACGTTTGAGTGGTGTATATAAAAATCTATACCTTTAACGAAGGCGAAATTGATCAATGCCAGAATGACTAAGGTTGTCACTTTCAAAGCGTCCAGATGATCAAATAAGAATTGTTGCATAGTAGTCAATGTGGCCGTTAGCATTAATCAAAAAAGTTGTGTCAGTACCAGATTAGGTTGCGGTGCTGGTCCCTATGGAAAAAACACCATAGGTGGAGGTTTTTAGACTTGATTTCTTTTTCAGACTTGGCAAGATCCAAGTAAAATACACGGTGACTAATATTGCCCAGCTGTTTGTGTTTGAACTCCGAATTGCCAGGCTCTCTAAAACATAAATATTTATAGGCTCTGTCTGGTCCTTTTTTTGCCCATGCAATGAGATAATCAATTTTCCTGTTCAGTGCATAGCGGTAGGCGGATTTCCAAAGAGATGCTTGAACGGTAAATTTCGTGATAGATTCATTGTGGGTTGCCACTAACCTTGCGCCTTCAATAAAAGTGCTTCTTGCAGGCAGTTGTGAACGATATCCCTCGCAGTAGGCATCTATCTCTAGCGGTCCGGAAAAGGATTCGAGAATTCGTATGGTGCCTACGGCACTGCCTTCACGAGTTGTTGCCAACAGTACTGTCGAAAATTCTGTGTCATCCCAATGCTCCCAGGTGGACTCTGGAGAGGGAAACATCCCCTTATAGCCTCGGAAGCGTAATTCACAGACAGCCTTCTTAGATTCGAAATCTGTCACCTTGAATAGCAACAGGTTTGCGGCATCCGTACTGGAAAGAAGTTTTAGGTTTTGTTCAAACATGGGTGTTTCTGATTTTTGGCGTTTGGGCATTCTTGAACTTTGTAGCCATCTCAGAATTTTAGTTAGATTATTGATGGTGAATATCATATAAATAAATATTCAAGACCTTGGTGAGTACTTTACACCCAGAATGACATTAAACGCCTCGTATTGGCGCGGATGGCTTTATTTGTCATGGCCATGTTACCTACACGCGTAACGATGACTCATCGTTGAGTATCCCTTTTGCCACGATCCTGAAGCTGAACGGCCCGAAAATTTGCGATTATGCGATTTTTGCTGACACTTCGGATTTTTATTCGTAACTCAATTTGAAGTTCCGAGATACAGTGCCGAGCGCCATCTCCAGCTGCTGAACTATACTGACCACTAAGTTGTCGCGAAATGAATTATCACAGGGACAGGGAGGCAGTGTGAAAGTCTGGGTATTGATCTCCGTTATTACCATAGCAGCCTGCACCTCGACATCTGAGCAAGAGGTTTTGCAGGATCGTTCTCTGGCCATATTACGGGGGGAAGCCTCCGAACTTTCCTCTGTGTTTAATTCGGTTAATCCAGTATTTGAAGCGTCATTTTCCAGTCTGAATGGTCAGAATGTGCAAGCGTTGGGGGGTTATATTTCCAATCGGGAGCTGAAGATCGAACCTGGGCAGCATACGGTGGTGGTGAATTGCCATTGGGCCAGGGGTGATCTCAAACTCCGTTCAGCCCAGCGTGTCACTCGAGAATTTGTGGCGGGATCCATCTACCGCTTCAAACCCTACCTGGCAAAAGGCGGGAAATGTGAGCTCGAGATGAACATCGAAAAGCGAGATTTCACAGTCGAAAACGTCTAACGGTCGAGCATGTCAAATACGTCCAAAGGACCCATAGCGTCGCTCGGGAATGGCAGATTTTACCCTGTAGAAGGTCAGGCTCATGCCAGGGCAGGAACAACAAACTCTTCGGATTCAGGCCGCGCTGATTAAGCAAATCAATCTTGCCTGCCAGCAGAGTGGTATTGCGATCCTGCGGCAAGTAACCCTCGAAAACCTCAACTCCCATCTGGATCTGGCGGATTTAACACTGTCGCTGGAGACTACTCCCTGTTTTCTGGAGCCGAGAACCTGGACCATCAGCCAGCTGGATGCTGGTGAACGGTGTGATATTGACGATTGCGCCGTGAGCTTGAAGGCCGAGGTGTTGGCCGGGCTGTCGCAAGCGTCGTCTGCCAGGCTTACGCTTAAGGTCACTCACAACAACCTGTTGCTGGCGGAATGGAGCAAACCGGTGGCATTGCTGGCACCCAATCAATGGGGCGGCGTGACATCCCTGCCGGAGTTACTGGTAAGCTTCAGTTTACCGACAGATCCCCTGATAGGGGCTGTTCTGGACTACGCCAAGGAGATACTTCGACAAGCCAATGTCGCTGAGCATATGGACGCCTATCAATCCCGCAGCCGCGAGCGGGTGTGGTTAATCACTTCGGCGTGCTACGCGGCCATTGCCAGCCTGCAGCTGCAGTCGGCGGACTCCCCGGTAGGTTTTATTCAACACGGCCAGACGATCCTCTGGCCAGGGCAGGTGGCGACTGGACACCAAGCGACGGAACTTGATGCGGCGTTGTTGCTGGCCGCGACGTTGGAACAGGCGGGGCTCTACCCGCTGTTGGTACTGACACAACATCGAGTCCTGGTTGGGGTCTGGTTGCAGGCGGATGGCTTCAACACGGTTGTCATTGATGAGGGGGAAATACTGCGGCAAAGAATCCCTCTGATGGAGTTGATCGTTATTGATGTGATGGCGGTTACCGCCAGTCCGCAGTTACCCTTCGCCGATGCCGTTTCTCTGGGTGAGCAGGCTGTTGCCCTCAGCCACGACCCGGAGTTTGTCTGTGCGATTGATGTTCGTCGCGCCCGGCAACTGGGAATTGAGCCTCTGGTTTTGGCACCGCAGTCGAATGACAGCGCCCCCAGCGTCAGTTTTCCTGCTGTGGATATTCCCCAGTTGGCCGAGGCCCCCGCTTTCCCCGCGGTATTCGATCATATTGCCGGGGCGGAAGAGAACCTGACAGCAGGCGGTCGCCTTGACCGTTGGCAGAGGAAACTGCTGGATTTGTCAGCCCGGAACCCTCTGTTAAATTTCAAACCCCGAAAAACCAGTTTGGCATTTGTCGGTGTCGTCCCAACGGCGTTGGAAGATGTGCTGTCGACAGGGGTAAAGCTCTCAATGGTGTCATTAACGGAGCAACCATCTCTCCTCGGCGAGCCCCGGGATATCGCTGATCTTGCTCGCACAGGTTTATCGAAAAAACAGTTGCTGGTGGATCTGCCTAAACAGGAACTGGATAAGCGTGCGATTAATATCTATCGCAAAGCCCGACGTTCTCTCAAGGAAAGCGGTTCTAACACCCTTTATATTGCTCTGGGTTTCTTGTTGTGGAAGCCGGAGGATCGATCAGACCGACGCTATCGCGCACCGCTGGTGCTACTGCCTGTTGAACTGGAACGAAAAACCGTTCGCAGTGGTGTTCGGTTAATCGCCAGTGATGAAGAACCCAGTATCAACACCACCCTGCTGGAATTACTGAAACAGGACTTTGGTCTCGAAGTTGGCAGTCTGCAGGGTGAATTGCCCCGCGATGAACGGGGTCTCGACATTGAAGCGATCTGGCATCAGGTGAGGGTCTTGATCAAGAATATGTCCGGTTTTGAAGTGGTTGAGGATTCAGTCCTGGGGCACTTTTCTTTCGCCAAGTATTTGATGTGGCGAGACCTAGTCGACCGTTCTGAAGCGTTAAAACAGAGTCGTCTGGTTAGACACCTGTTGGATAATTCGAAATCCTCTTTCGACAATGTTATCCCGTTTGTCGATGCCGAAGATCTTGATCAACTGTATACACCGGCAGACTTTTTTACACCGCTTTCGGCCGATTCATCCCAGATGTCTGCTATTGCCAGTGCTGACCGAGGCAAGGATTTTATTTTGATCGGACCACCGGGAACCGGTAAGAGCCAGACCATCAGCAACCTGATTGCCCATATGCTGGGCAAGGGCATGAAGGTGTTGTTTGTGTCGGAAAAAACAGCGGCCCTTGAAGTGGTATACCGGCGCTTAAAAGACATGGGCCTGGGCCAGTTCTGTCTGCAGTTGCACTCCAATAAAACCAGGAAAATCGATGTTCTCAATCAACTCAGGGCCTCCTGGAACAGTGTGTCGGAAACCGATGTGCACGATTGGGGCGGCGAGGCCATGCGCTTAAAATCACTGCGGGATCAACTTAATGCCCTGGTTGATAGCCTGCACCGGCATCGACATAACGGTATGAGCGTTCACTATGCCATGGGAGTCGCCATACGCGATGCAAAACTGGCTTCCTTGATCTCGCTTAGCTGGCCCTCTGCAAATCAACACGATGAAGTTCAATGGCAGCGTCTGCGTAATAGTGTGGAACAACTCAGCATCCAGGCCAGAGCCCTGAAAGAGATAAGGGATCATCCTCTGCGCATGGTTCGGCAATTCGAATGGGAACCTCAATGGCAGCGAGAGGTGGTTAGCCAGTGCCAGCAATTACAACGATCAGCACTGCAATTGGATCAGGCATTGACGACCCTGGTCTCAGCTACCGGTATCGATTTGGGTGCGGTCAATCTGTCCAAGCTACCTTGGGTTGCAGAACTCGCCCAGGTTTTACTGAGCAGTGCGAATACTCCGCTCAGCTTTGCCTTTGCAAAAGATGGTGGGCAGCGTTTGTCAGACCTTGAGCACGCGATTGAGCAGCTACAGGTCTATCAGCAGGCGGAAGCCAGGTTGGAGTGCCAGTATGAACCGCAAGCCTGGCAGGCACTGGATGTAAATGCGCTTGAGTTCCAGTGGCGCAAGGCTAATCAGGCATGGTGGCCCAAACGGTTTTTTGCCAAACGCTCGGTGTTGAAAAAGTTACGCGACTACGCCGTGAAAGGAACGCCTCAAGCCGATACTGATATACCCGTGTTGCAAGCCATGCAGGTTTCTGGCACACAACTGCTGCGGTTGGATGAGCGTTTGCAAGGCGTAAGTGGATGGCAATCGTTTCAAACGGAAGTGCCGGCGATCACTGCAGCGGCATCCGGTGGACAGCGGGGAAGAGCAGTACTGGCAAAACTGGCAGGGGATTCTGATTCACTGCGGGACCTGTATGAACAAGTCCGGTTCCTGCTGAATGGTGCTGCTGAGCTGTTGGATGTGGAGAGCAGTGTGGGTCGTGCTCTGACGCACTTTCTCGCCCAGTACCAAGAGTTTATACAACAACGTCAGATACTTGAGACCCTCATTGCTAATTCCATAGAAACGGAACTGGATACTCAACGGCCGGTGGCTGAGGTGATCAACAGTTTCTGCCAAAAGCTCATTGAATACCAGGCGTCGCTAAAAGATTGGTGTGGATGGATGCGTCGACGTTCGGAAGCTCTTGATCTTCAATTGCATCCACTGGTGGAAGCCCTGGAGCAGGGTGAGATTTTTGCGGAGGAGTTGGTGGCAATATTTGAGGCGTCTTATTGCGCCTGGTGGTCCGCTGCCGTAATTGGAGAGGATGAAGTGCTGAGAACTTTTTCGTCTCCAGAGCACAATGCCGTTATTGACCAGTTCCGGCAGCTGGACACAGATTTCAGTCAGCTGACCGCTGATTACATCGCTGCTAAACTGACGAGCGATATGCCCGATCCAAAAGATATAAACCGAAAAACCTCCTGGGGGGTGTTACAACACGAGTTGCAAAAAAAAGCCCGTCATAAACCGGTACGTATGTTAATGGCTGAGATTCCCGAAGTGATCACCACTTTGGCACCGTGTCTGATGATGTCGCCGTTATCCATCGCCCAGTACCTGCCACCGGAACAAACCTTGTTTGATTTGGTGATTTTTGATGAGGCTTCACAGATTACCGTCTGGGATGCGGTGGGGGCGCTGGCGCGAGGTCATCAGGTGGTGATGGCCGGTGACCCGAAACAAATGCCGCCCACCAATTTCTTTGCCCGTTCGGAGGAAGACCCCGATGGCGAGATGGAAGACGAGGCGGATCTGGAAAGTATTCTGGATGAACTGATCGGGGCGAGTGTACCGCAGCGTCTGTTGAACCTGCATTACCGTTCCCGTCGTGAAAGTCTGATAGCCTTTTCCAACAACCGCTACTACGACCGTTCGCTGACGACGTTTCCGGCGCCGGTATACCCGGATCGAGGCGTCTCACTGGTGCGACCGAATGGCTTCTATGCGCGGGGGAAAGCCCGTCACAATCAGGGAGAAGCGCAGGCCATTGTGGCCGAAATTGTACGCCGATTGATGTCGCAGGAGGAGGCAGTTCGTTGCCGGAGCCTGGGGGTAGTGACTTTCAATGCTGAACAACAGGAACTGATAGAGGATCTCTTGGATCAGGCTCGGGCTGAGGAACCTTCCATTGAATGGGCGTTTTCGGAAGAGTCCTGTCAGGAGCCGGTCTTTGTGAAAAACCTGGAGACAGTACAGGGTGATGAAAGGGATGTAATTTTCTTCAGCATCACTTACGGACCGGATGAATCGGGCCGGCTATCCATGAATTTCGGTCCTTTGAATCGACTAGGAGGGGAGCGTCGTTTGAACGTGGCCCTGACCCGGGCACGATTCGAGATGGTGGTATTTTCCACCCTGACTCCAGAGCAAATGGATCTGACCCGGACTCAGGCCCGAGCGGTGATTGATTTGAAGCACTTTCTTGAATTTGCCCAACGTGGTGCTGTGGTACCCGGCGGTCGATCACCCTACTCAACCGCAGAGGTGCTGTCGCCTTTCGAGCAATCGGTCGCCAGAGCCCTGAAAACCAAAGGCTGGATCATTCATCCCGGCGTCGGAGTTTCTGCCTACCGGGTCGATTTGGGTGTGGTACATCCCCAGTATCCCGACCGTTATCTTGCCGGCATTGAGTGTGATGGTACCATGTACGCCAGTGTTGCCTATGCCCGCGAGCGAGACAAGATTCGCCAGTCTGTTATGCAGGGGTTGGGCTGGACGCTCTATCGCGCCTGGTCTATAGACTGGTGGGTGAATCCGTCAAAAGCCGTGGAAGACCTGCATCATGCGTTAACCCAACAGCTGCAGGCGGGAAGTAAATCCTGAACAGCAGCAGCCAAACATCATTTATTAAAACTGATAGCCCACAAACAGCCCGACAGTGCGTGGTTCAATCACGTGGTAATGAATATCGTCCTCGCCCTCAGACTCCCCGGGCAGACGGGAGGCGTAAAAATAGTCGATATCGTGATCGTCGCTGTCTCTAAGGTTCAGTACGTCAGCCTTGAACGTCCAGTCAGCGGTCTGATACCCGAGGCGCAGGTTCCAGATGCTACTGGCCGCAGAGATCCTCAAACCATTTCCATAGGCCATCCTCTGTTGGAGTTATTGTCACGATAATTTATGAGACTTGGCGTTGTACAATACCTGTTTGATCAGTGAATGACATTTTTCTTTGCACTGGCGCTTTTGCTTTTTTATCAGTTTCAATAATTGCTTTCTCTGTTTCTCAATTTCATCCGCTTGGCTATGGTCTTTTACCGTCTTTAACCGTTGCTGCAACTGGCTGTAGTCATGCAGTCGTCCAAGTCGTTTTTCGAGTTTTTTCAATTTGCGAAAATATTTTTTCCGCTTGGATGATGGATTTCCAAATAACAAATATTGTTGATAATAATGGTGTTTTACCCATTTTCTGAATGTGTGATAGTCGCAGTCAGACCCGGTCTTTAAGGCTTTTTTCCCCGTTTTTTGCATGTAGATAAACGATTGGACGAGACCCTTGGTCAGGTCTTTTGATCGTTTGAGAGTTAAATTTCGCTGCCAGTTCTTTTCAATAGAGAAAAATGCGTTAATGAGATGGACGCTAATAGGGTATTGCTGATTCGCGGTTTTAGGTGGTGTGAAAGTGAGTAGTATTTGATCTGTGTTCAAGGGTATTGCGTTTGATTTTTTGTTGTTTGCTTTACAAAGCTTAGTGATCAACTCTCGAAAAACGTCATAATCCCTGGGCGTGGAGAATAGATCTGCCAGGCGTTTAATTTCTTGGTTTAGGCATTTTACATCGTTTTTGTGATTGGTTGGGTAGTAAAGCTTCAGCAGTGCTCTCAATTGTTTGGTGGCGATTCGCAAGGAGTGAATTTCTTCAGGCGTGGAAGGTTGGGAGGAGCCAATTTTCTTGCAAGTAGAGCTGATAACACGCTGGTAGGTAAGTGGTATGGGATTTAAGAATGAACTGGCATCTGTGTTCATGTTTTTTAATCTGAGTATAGGTTTTAATCTTGGTATATCAGGCACCAGCTTGAGAGACGACGGTGCTTTTAGATAAGCACCGCCGAAAGTGAAAAGCAGGAATTTGCTTTATGCAGCCTTTTTCAGTTTTTTCTTCAGTTTCTTTAATTTTTTCTCTTGTTTTTCAATTTTGGCTTTGCTGACCTTTATGTCTTTTTTAATGCTGACGACTTTCTTGGATGGCTTTTTACTCATTGAACTGACTCCATTTCGATCAGAGTTAAATTTAAGACATTCAATTGCGAAAGATGCTCCGACTAATCGTCGGAATGTCTTCGGATGAACGTTCGGATGAATTTCCTGATCTCTCGAGCCGCACTGGTGTCCAGTTCACTACACAAGTTAATAAACCGGTCTCTTTCTGCGCTGTTCAGGCGGATGAGTAGCTGGGCGTCTTTTTTGCGCGTATTGCGTTTTTCCTCGATTTCAGGAGTCACGCTATTGTCTTTAGCCACTTTTGTAACGGATCCGAATAGATCAAGATATCTAAAGTATATACATCAGATATAAACATGATATACAACCTCGTCCTATAGGATAACTTTGTTATTGAGTATCGATATATGGACGGCTTCTTGTTTGCTCTGCAAAAAGCATAATGATATTATTATATGTCATTTGGTTGGGCATCTTCGATGCTGATCAAAAAACAAACGCCTTTCGTCTGTGACGACGCATCAACAGAAACAAGAGGTTAGCTGTATGGCGAGAAATGGTTACCGAACAATACGCGGCAAGTTGGCTTATACCAGTAAAAAACCCGAGCGCATGAACGAAGAGCGTGGGCGTGAGTACTTTACCCTGACGCAACAGCCCGATGGTGTGGATGTGTTGCTGGCGCACTGCGAAATTGATGACGCCCCTGCGGTTATCCGCGATGTCAGTCAGGCGATGGATCATAAAACATCGGCGCCTCTGGATTGTTCGGTACGGCTTACTGTTGGTGATCGTTTTGAGGGTACGGGCTGGTTTCGCTTCGGCAAAAAGGCCGTTGAATGTGAAACCTTTAATCATCGGGATGGCCGCATCACCCAGAAAATCGAGATTGAAGAGCCCATCCGCTGGATGCAATGCCATCCGATTTTTGGTGATGGTTTGTTGATGAAGCTCTACGATCTCTCTCAAGGTCCAGGCAAGCAGTACTTCAATAACATCATGCTGTCATCGCCGGATCATCGCGGGGCGACAGGACCCATGTTGTTCCCTATTGGTTTTTCCCTGGTCTATGTGGGTGAAGAGGAAATCACGGTGGAGGCAGGTACCTTTAAGGCTCGCCATTTCCAGGTGACCGACACTGCCGAGGGGTTGCCGGAAGAGCATCCTCCTTACAGCGTGTGGGTGACTGCGGATGATGATTTCATTTTATTGCGGGCAGGTGTCCAGGGCTATATGCAGACTCATTATGAGCTGGTAGAGCTGACCATTGAGTAATCTGGAATCCCTAAGCCGTTATGGACTTGCAAGCATTACAAGATAGCGCCAAGGCAAAAGCCTCAAAGCTGGGTTTTAGTGTGGGTGCCAATCAACAGGGCTTTGGGGAATGGATTGGTCCTTTCTTTGAAGGCCAGCAGCAATACGCCCTGTTTATCGATGAGCGACACCTGAACCCCGAAGGCTTTGTTCATGGCGGCGTACTGGCGTCCGCCATGGATTATGTCTTGTACCGAGTGGTTGGCGAGGCAGTTGAACATGAATTGGCTACTCCCACCGTTGACCTGCAGCTTCAGTATTTAGGGGCCGTTCACCAAGATGCTTGTGTATTGGGGCAGGGACTGGTGTTGCGGGAAACACGCAGCCTGCTGTTTGTGCGAGGCGAGCTGTTGGTGAATGATGAGATTGTGTTGGCCGCAACGGCGGTTTACAAGAAGGTCAAAAGCAAGTCGTGATCCTCAAGCATCACAAGCCCTTAATCGAACCGTTGAGGGCTTGTGGATGTGTCTCTCTTTTTCAATTCCAGGTAAAGTTGGCGGGTCGTTTATCCAGAAACGCCTGAACACCTTCCTGGCAGTCAGCGGCGGTAAAGGCTTCATCAAACAGCTGCTGTGCAGCGTCTTCGTCCAGTGTCCCATAGCCTTCCAGGGCAGCAATAATTTGTTTGATGCCGCGGATGGAATATTGCGAGCCGCTGGCCAGCTGCTGCGCCAATTGTTGAGCTGTGTCTGCCAGTTCTGAGGCGGCAACCCGGCGATTGATGATGCCTTTTTCCAATGCCAGAGCGCTGTCCAGTTTGGTGCCGGTATACAACATTTCCTTGGTGAAGGCTGGCCCTACCAGAGCCAACAGGCGACGGGTGTCACGCAGGCTGTAGATCAACCCCAGCTTGGCAGGGGTGATGGCGAAGAAGGATGTGTCGCTGGCGATACGGATATCGCAAGCCAGTGCCAGTCCGCAGCCTCCGCCAATACAGGCACCATCAATTACTGCAATGGTGGGCTTTGCCAGCTCTTCCAGCTTTTGCTGGGCGACCTGGACGATGTGGTTGTTGACCCGTAAGCGTTCCGGATCGGAGGCGATCTCCGTAAACTCGCTGATATCGGCACCGGCACTGAAACACCCACCGTGGCCGGTGACCTTGAGGGTGCGAATGGAATTGTCGGCGGCCACCTCATCCAGATACTCGGCCATGGTTTCCCACATGGACTGACTCAGGGCATTACGGCGTTCCGGACGATTGATCGCCAGGGTGGCAATGGGGCCTTTACGGACCAACTCGATACTATTATCTTTCATTACGCTTCCGTTTTAGCATGATGTTTCTATTTTAGATGGCGTCTCTATTAAGTTATAATTATATAACAATATCTCTAATGTTTGAACGTCAATACAGAGTGAAACATATGACTGAACATGGCAGCACTCCAGGTAAGCGTAACATGGGCCCGGTACAGGGGGGCACTTTGGTGACAGCGGATCTGGCAGCAGTGGTCGAGGCCTATGTGCAATGGCTGGATATGAATGTGGTCGAACAGGCCTTATTGCCCCAGGCATTGGCTGAGGGCTGGGGCATGGCCGAACTGGCGGGAGCACCTTATGTGATCCTGGGCAGCCAGTCGGGGGCTTGTTGGTTGCGTGTGGTGGAACAGTCCGGATCTGTTCAGGCCAAGCCGATTTCACGACACGGCTGGTTATCCCTGGAAGTCCTGGTGGAAGATGTATTTACATTGGCCGAACGTTTGCAGGACAGTCCCTTCGAATTTATTGGACCTCCGGCCAAGCTGGATGTCAGCGACAGCATCACCGCTTGTCAGGTCGTAGGGCCGGCAGGGGAAGTGCTGTATTTAACCGCGGTGGCAGAACCGGTACCGCCGTTTGAATTGCCGATGGCCATGGCGTCGGTTGATCGCTTGTTTATTCCGGTGATGGCGGTACCCAGTCGGGCGGATGCGATGAATTTTTATGAGGCGTCCAGCCGCAATAAGGCACTGGCGTTTGACACAAAAGTCACCGTGATCAATCGGGCGTTGGGCAAGCCGGTTGAACGACGTATTCCGGTGTGTACCCTGCAACTGGATGGTGAGAGCCTGATTGAAATTGATGAAGTAGTAGAGTTTACCGCTTTGCCTGCGTCAGCGACCGGGTTGCCGTCCGGCATTGCCATGGTCAGCTTCATGGTTGATTCGTTTGATGATATTCCGGGTGAGCCGTTGGCGGGGGCTTATACGATCAACGATGCATTTTATCAGGGGCATCAAGCAGAGTTGTACCGTGGTCCAGCTGGAGAGTTGGTGGAATTTATCCTGCGCTAGTCACCGGCACAAAGCCCGTTCAATCAAGCCCGGCTTCAACATCAATCATTCTGTTGTTAGGTCCGGGCTGTGACGATATCAGGTTTGTGGCGTTGCCATCTCAAAGCCTTTCGGCAGTCCGGCATCAGGGGTAAAGCCGTAGAGTTCGACACTGTCCGGCAGGCTGTCTCTCAAGATCTGGCGGGCCTGCAGCAGGCGCTCAAAGTTCACGCCGGTTTTCAAGCCCATGCCTTCCAGTAAGAACACCAGGTCCTCGGTAATGATATTGCCGGAGGCTCCCGGCGCAAATGGGCAGCCGCCAATACCTGCCATGGATGCGTCAATGGTGGTCAGTCCCATCTCCAGTGCCGCCATCACATTGGCCAAGCCTTGCCCGCGCGTGTTGTGTAGGTGAATGCCTGTCAGGCGCTGTTTACCGACAGCATCCCAGATTCCTTGCGTCAGCTGTTTGACCTGCAGTGGTGTGCCAAAGCCGGTGGTGTCTGACAGGCCCACTTCGTTACAGCCGGCCTCGATCAGTTTCTCCGCCATTTCAATCACCTTAGCTGCAGGTACATTTCCTTCCAGTGTGCAACCAAAGGCTGTGGACAGCCCACCCTCAAACACCGGGCGCTTGTCAGCAGGCTGGGATCTAATCAGTTCACTGATGGCCCGCACTTCGTCCAGCATTTGCGCGTGAGTACGCTTCACGTTTTTCAGGCTGTGGGTTTCCGAGACGGACAGGGGGATGGTGATCTTGTGGGCACCGGCTTCTACCGCAGCCTGCGCACCGCGCAGGTTTGGAACCAGAACAGCCACGGTCAATCCGGGAATGGTGCGGGCGTGAGCGACCAGTTCAGCAGTATCTGCCAGTTGTGGCAACACCTTGGCTGGTACGAATGAGCCTACCTCCACCTCAGACAAGCCAGCGGCAGCCAAAGCGCTGATCCAGCGTTTCTTATCATCGGTGGCCATGATGGGACTGATGCTTTGCAATCCATCACGCGGTCCAACTTCGCTGATTTCAATATCGATATCTTGCCTTGTGTTCACGGGCAATGCTCCTGCAACTTGTATAAAAGATATAATAATATAATATTAGTATATATGGGCAAGGATTGCACTTGCTGGATTTTGCTGATGGGCCAGCTTCTTGGCCCTGATTTTGCTGGTAAATTATCATTAGAATCAATGGGTTGGTGTCCATAAGTTCTACATAAAAGAATAGTCAGTCCATGAAAGTTAAAATGAGGTTGTAAACAAGCATGACAAAGACAGTTACCGGATACACAGAGTTTGCACGAGGTTGGCCAATCATTCTGGCATCCTCGCTCGGAATAGGATTAGGTCTGTCTCCAGTGCCTTTCTACACCATCGGCATGTTTGCTCCAGAACTGGCCCGTGAATTTGGCTGGGGGTTTGGGGACATCATGGTGGGCATCATGGTCATGACCTTTATGGCTCTGGTCGCCAGTCCGATCATTGGCAACCTCGCTGATCGTTTCGGTGTGCGCAAAGTGGCTCTCACCTCGGTAGTATTATTTGCGCTTGCCTTTGCCTCCTTTGCCCTGAATAACGGCTCCTTAATGCAATTTTATTTTAGTTGGGGGCTAATTGCGGTTGTTGGGGCTGGCACATTGCCGATTACCTGGACCCGTGCCGTCAATACCTGGTTTGAAAAGAAAAAAGGCTTGGCTTTGGGATTGTCACTGATCGGTACGGGTGTGTTTGGAGCGCTGCTCAAACCCTATACCGCCTGGTTGATAGCGGAGTTTGGCTGGCGCGGTGCCTATCTTGGGGTGGCCGCTCTACCTGTGATTGTTGCTCTCCCGGTGGCCTGGTTCTTATTTAAGGAGACTCCTCCAGAAGATGAAACTTCAGCAACAGCGGAGTTAGCTGCTAAACCCGTTGTTAAAACCGGAATGACAATGGGAGAAGTCTTTCGCGATTACCGGTTTTGGATTCTGATGATTGCTCTGGTGCCCATTTCGTTTGCGCTGGGTGGCCCGATTCCGAATATGGAAAACCTGTTGGCTAACAAGGGTTTCACTGCCATGGAAGTGGCTTCCATTGTGCCTGTCATCGGCATATCCGTTTTGGTGGGGCGTACCCTGGGTGGGTTTTTGATCGATCATTACTGGGCGCCGGGAGTGGCCTTTGTGTTGTTGGCGCTGCCGGCGTTATCCTGCTGGGTGTTGGCCAATTATGAAGTGAGCTTTGCAGTTGCGATGTTTTCGGTGTTCCTGATCGGCTTTGCTTCAGGTGTGGAATACGACCTATTGGCTTACCTGATTGCCCGTTACTTTGGCATGAAGAGCTATTCCACCGTCTATGGCTTTCTCTATGGGGCCTATGCCCTGGGCGCCGGTCTGGGACCCACGGTGTTTGGCAAGATCTTTGACCAGACACAAAGTTATTCGACCATCCTGATTGTGTCGATGGTGGTGTTGTTGATCGGGGCTCTGATGTTGTTGGCGATGGGGCGCTACCGCTATATAAGTTCAGAAGAAGATATGCAAGAAGTGGTTGAAGAAAGTGTGACTCGTGCGGTGGTGGAGCCTTAACGGTCCACCCCTGAATGGGAGCTATTTAAAAAGCCCTGACTTGTTGCCAAGTCAGGGCTTTTTTATGTTCAGTCAGTTCGTATGTTGTTACTTGCTTTCCGACAGCAGGAGGTTAGGCAATTCTGAATCGTCCCAGGTTTGAGATGGCGTTCCAATTCTGACAATGACCATTTGCTCGGAGGGAATGATATAAACCCGCTGTGCTCCGGAGCCATCCAGATACACGGTATCTTCTGCGGCAAAAGGTTCTTTGGCGGGTACCACAGCCGTCCCTTCTTTGCTGTAGGTGCGTTTCGGGTTGTGTGGGCTGCCTCGCCAGATTTGCCAGCCGTAGTTTGGATTGTGAGAGGACGCTGCGGTCATTTTTTCAATCCAGTCGGAAGAAATAACCTGCTGCTCACCCACTTTGCCCTGATTCAGAATCAGCAGGCCTACTTTCAGCCAGTCTCTGGCGCTGGCCTGCAGGCAACAGGACGTACGCGGGTTGCCGCCGGGGTAATCCAGCCAGACTCGGGCATCACTGGCGCCAATGGGTTGCCACAGCTTTTCAGACAGAAACTCAGCATAGCGTTTGCCGCTAATACGCTCAATCATCCAGCCCAGGTACTGCGGATTGGCATTGGCGTAGTAGAACTCTTCACCAGACTTCATGGTGACCGGCCAGTGTGCGTAGGCTTGCTGCAAGTCATTACCTAGAAAGGTTTGCCAGAAGACGCTGTCTGGATCATTGCTGAATGGCGGTGAAGTGATACCACTGGTCATTTCCAGCAGTGAACGTATGGTCACGTCACCGCGCTGGGTATCTTTTAATTCAGGCAAGTAATTGGACAGTTGAGTGTCCACACTTTTGAACAATCCCTCGTCCCAGGCTGCGCCCAACAGCAGACCCAGCACGGTTTTGTGCATAGAGGCGGTATCGTAGCGGGATTGTTCGTCAAAGCCGGGCCAGTACTTTTCGAGACGTAACGCACCGCTCTTCCATACCAGTAAGGCGTAGCTTTGATGGCGCTCTGCGAGTGCTATTGCTTCAGCGAATTGGGGAGATGTTTCAAGCTGGGTTGCAAGGGGTTGTCCGCCATCGCCTTTAACGATTTCAAGAGGGGAGTACCAATCAACAGCTGAGACAATGTCTTTCCAGGGAAGGTTGGTTTTTCGTTCCTGAACCAGGTCGATCTGTGCCTGTGACGGCCAGGAAGCGTCGGCATAGGTGTTGAATGAAAGGCTGAATAATAATGCTAATGGAAGTATTCGCAAAAGTTGGTTTCCTCGTCTTTTGAGACAATGTGTTTGATAAATCTGGAACCAGACTGAGCAATAAACACGCGACCTCGGTGGAATTTTAACCGGTTGTAGAGTCGCTAATATGGATTTTTTAGGATTTTAATCTTTATTTCTCCCTAATAGGAACTTAACCATTTCTCTTTAATTGCGCCTTAACAAAAGTCAAACGTCATTATTCAGTTTGGCAGGAATCATAAATGGGCGAGTAGTTATCAAAGGCAACTATTAGCGGGCGGGATTTAAGGTTGGACGTGGGGGTTGGACATCCTGTAAATTTCTCTAGGCTACTAACCGGATAAAACTATTATTTGCACAATAAAATAGCAGCAACAGATTGCACGCACCTTTAGCGAGCGAGCCAGAAGAGATGATGAATAAGGCTAATTATTGAGCCATATATATTTTTACATTTTTGATAATTGTTAATGCGATTGCCCCTTGCAGGACCTAGTTTCAATAAGCACTTACACAGACTTTGTTACTGGTGGGTTACAACAACGGGTCTGATTAAGCAAAAAATTATTGGGGTAATTTTAAACATTAGCGATTCGCAGGAGAAGCAACATGGCACATAATAGCCTGACCAGATTTATACTGGTCGCCGGTTCGGTATTCGCGCTAAACCCATTGAGTTTAGCCATCGCACAAGAAAGTACTGAAGGCAAAAATATCCAAAACGCACTGCTGGAAGAAATTGTTGTAACCGCTCGTAAGCGTGATGAAAACCTGTTGGATATCCCGGTAGCGGTTTCCGCGATCACGGGTTCTGATCTGGAAAACCGCGGTGTTGTTGCCATGAAAGATCTTGCTGACAACGCTCCCGGTCTGGTGGTTTCCGATAACTTTTCAGGAAAAACTGACCGTACAGTCCAAAGCTTTAGCTTGCGTGGCTTTTTCCCAAGCAGTGGTGTAGAAAATACCGTATCGACGTTTATTGATGGTGTAGCGGTATCTTCTACCACTGCCATGTCTTCAGTGGGCAGCCCGGAACGAGTGGAAATTCTGCGTGGCCCCCAGGCTGCTTATTTTGGTCGTAATACCTTTGCCGGTGCGGTGAATGTTATTAACAAGCAACCTGGTCATGAGTGGGCTGGTTCAGTTAGCACCACACTGGGTAACTATGACTACTTCCGTTTACGCGGTGAAGTTGAGGGGCCGCTGATTGAAGACAAGCTGGCCTTCCGTGCTTCTGCCGAGATGTACGAGAAAGAAGGTCCCTGGAAAAATAGCTATGATGGTGGCACCCTGGGTGATCAGGAAACCAAAATGGCTAACCTGTATGTGCTCGCCACACCCACCGACAACCTGACCATCAAAGCCTTTGGTTTTATGTCTCAGGATGATGATGGTCCTTCAGCGTCAGCTTTCCTGTCCGCCTATGACATTACCGATTTCTTTGGCAACGTCATGGTCCAGGGGCAGGCAAATTGTGTTATTAATTCGAACCCGTATTTCTGTGGTTCCTATCCTAAAAAAATCGACAAGCTTTCTTACAACACGAAAGCTGATGCTTCAATGAAAGCCCTGCTCGACAATCCCAAAAATCGTCTGACGGACACCGACATGTTGGATGACTATGGCATGGCCCGTGAATTTACCCATGGCCATGTTGTTGTCGATTATGACTTCGGGGATAGTGGTTTCACTCTGTCGTCTTTGACCGGCGTGAATAATGAAGAGTGGATTCTGCTGAACGACATCGACCACTATGGTTCTGATAGCTTCAACTATGGCTTCCTGGTAGAGAACAAGAAGGAAGACTTCTCGCAAGAATTTCGTTTGAACTACGATAACGGTGGACGTTTCCGTGGTGTTGTTGGTGTCAATTACCTGGATGCTTCCAGCAAAAGTGCCAATGCCTCCGGTCTGACCTTTGGTACGCCGGTCTCCGCTACTGAAATTACCTATAGCGGTGAAAGTGTCGCTACCACCAAAGGCTTGTTTTTTGGTAGCAGCTACGATGTTACCGACAAGCTTAAGCTGAGTGTGGAAGGTCGTTATCAGGAAGATGAGATTTCTTCGCTCGATCCTAGCGGTAATGAAATTCTGTCCGAAACCTTCACCAACTTCCTGCCTCGTCTGATTGCCGACTACAAGTTGACCGATGAATTGATGGCCTATGCTTCTTATTCCAAGGGTGTGAATCCAGCTGGCTTTAACCTTGGGCTGTTGGTACAAAGTGAATACCTGCAGGATCTGGCTACTGACGCTGGTATTACTCTCACTGTTGATCCCGAAGAAGTTGAGAACTTCGAGATTGGTCTGAAAGGTACTGCCCTGGATGGCAGACTTAACTTTGCGGCCGCTGCTTACTACGCTGAGTGGACCAAGCAAATCAACCGCATCAACCTGGTAGTTGTTGAGCCTGGTGAAGCTACTGCAACAAGCTTTTCTGGTATTGCCAACACTGGTGCAGTCGATCTTTATGGTCTTGAGTTTGAAGGAAACTGGGCGGCAACCGACAATATTCTGGTTAACCTGACTGCGGCTTATACCGGTACTGAAATTGATAAGTTCCAGAACACGCTGTTGACCTCACTGACCGGTATGTCGGACTTCTCCGGCAAAGAACAGCCTGGCGTTGCGAAATACTCAGGTAACCTGGGTGTGCAGTACAGTAATGCCTTTGGCTCAGGTGCGCAGGAGTATCCCTGGTTTGCACGTATTGATTACATCTATAAGTCTGGTCAGTATTCAAATGCTGCTAATCTGATTAAAACCGAAGATGTACATCGGGTGAACCTGCGTGCAGGTGTCAGCATTGGTGATTTCTCCATTCAAACGTATGTGGACAATGTCTTCGATTACGATGAATACACCACGGCTTATGACTACTTTGCTTTCACTCCCACCTTTGCCTATTTTGGCGATCACTCCGGTACCGTACTGAGCATGTCTCAGCCCCGTACCTATGGGGTTAAGCTGAAGATGGACTTCTGATCTTTAGGGTCAAAGAGGTCTATCGTCCGACAGGGTTGATTTTATCCTGTCGGACGATAAGTAATATCTTGTAGAGAAAGTCACTGAGGTGGCTTTCTCTATTCTAAAACACTTGGTAGTGTGTCTTTACTATGAGTAATCCTGTAATAACTGTACTGAAAAACCTTTATCTGTTAGTGATTTTACTGATCTTTTCAGGACATGCGTTTTCCCAGGATGAAGCCCTTAAATCCACCACGTCAGAGCTCACAATCGGAGACCGATCCGTATCCATCTGGTCCTGGTATGCGCAAAGTGCTCCACGAGGTGTGATCCTATTTTCCCACGGTGCTGCGTCTGCTCCGTGGAAATATGAATCGTTAATTGCCGATTGGGTGAAAGCGGGGTTCAACGTCCATGCCCCTTTGCATGTTGACTCAATCGACCATCCCCAACGTGAGGCCTATCAAGGTATGGCTTCCTGGAAAACCCGACTCGAAGATATGCACATGCTGGCCGATGTGTATGGTAACAGCGGGTATATTGCGGCTGGCCACAGCTATGGTGCCTTGCTGGCACTGACCTTGGGTGGCGTTGAGGCAACAATCCCTGAAGGTTACACTGCTGCAATGGACGATGAACGAGTTAAATTGGTGCTGGCCTTTTCCCCACCACCGGCACTGCCGGGTCTGATTGACAAAGACGGTTTTTCTGGCTTGTCAGTCCCCGCGTTGATCCAGACCGGTACGCAAGACAATCCGTTTGGCGCCAAAGAAGGTTGGCAGGGGCACCTGGATGCCTACGAGATGGCGCCGGAAGGTGGCTACCGCTTTGCTTTGGTTCTGGAAGGGGTGGATCATTATTTCGGCGGTGCCATTTGCCGTCCTGAACTGTCTGGTCCCAAACAACTTACGCAGTTAAAGACCGCTGCCGATATTTCCCTGTTATTGATCGAAGCTTTTTTCGAAAAAGATCAAGAAGCCCCCGCACTGTTGCAAGCTCGATTGCAGGAAAAAGGAGCAGCGGTTCTGACCAGAAAGTAAATCCAGCAATTTATTGAAAAATTTACAATTTCCACATTGCCCTGGTGCTTAAAAAATTTAAAGAGATGATGAATATGTATAAAGGAAATCCGAGACGATCGCTGATTAAAAAACTGACTATGTTAGGTATGGCCGGGCTGTTAAGTGGCGTCTGCTCTCTGGCTTCGAGTGCCAGTATCAAAGACCTGGACATCTCCACACCGGAAAAGCGTTCCGAGGTGATTACCAAGGTGCTGGGCAGTATCGGCAATGAAGAAATTCATTCCTACCTGAAGTTTCATATTTATGGTTTTGCCAACGATGGCAATGTAGTCCCCATGTTTTCCATGAACAATTATGTCGTGCAAAAGTGGACTCCGGTTGAGCAGGGGACTTACCAACTGCTGCACTATGAAGTTGGCTATTTCACCGAGTTTGATACCAACAAGCCCATCACCCACTGGAAAAATGAATTCACTGGTGAGAACGTTGAGCTGGAAACCTTTATCCTGGGCCCGATCAACCGTATGTACACCCCGGAAGGGGTTGTGTCCCCGGGTATTGCGCCCAAACCACTGACCATCAGTGTGATTGGGGATCGGATCTACGTTCCGACTCAGAGCATCGAGTCCTTTCCCAATATGTTCTCTCCGGAGGAGTGGCCGGAATTGTCCAACGGCCCCAAAATCTACTGGGATTCCATGTTGACTTTCTCAGCCTCGGTTGAGGATGTGCTGAATCCTGACTTGAAATCAGCGCCTTCTGAAATTCATATGCAAAACCTGACCAGCTGGCAGCCCTTCCTGAAGCTGGGTCGAGTGCCGGGCAGAAGTATGGTCAGGGCGTTCGGCACCAACATTTCCGGATTTGAAGCGCTGGAGCCCGAAGTCCGGGAAACGTTTAAAAAGATTACACCGGAAATTTTTGAAACTGATACCTGGACCGATATCCGTTTCGATTCCCTTGATTACTACAACAAGATGATGAAAGAAAAACAAAAGGGAGAATAAGCGTGAAAAAACTCAGTGTCTTCTTGCCTGTGCTCTTTTCCCTGGCAGGTGGTTGTGTTACCGCAGAGCCAGATTATGAGGCTATCTATCAAGAGCGCTTCAAAGCCCTGATGGCCAATGGTGGCATGATGTCCCCCTATGAGCCGCTGGAAGAAATCTCAGGTGCTAATAACTATTTACCACTGCCAGCGGCATCGAACAGTGAGGTGGTTTTCTCTGAGGAAGCTTTGGCTAAAGCCACTGAATACGCCGAGCAGAACAATTCGGCGGCGTTTATAGTGTGGCACAAGGGTGAAGTCCAGACGGCAAGCTACTTTGCCGGAACTACTGCGGAAACGCCACTGGTGTCTAAATCCCTGTCCAAGCCATTGTCTGCCATTGCGGTTGGCCGGGCGATAGCGTTGGGTGCCATTGATTCCCTGGATCAGTCGGTATCCGACTTTATTACCGAGTGGAAAGGTACCCCCAAGGAAGGTGTGCTGGTACGTCATCTGCTGGATATGCGTTCCGGTTTCTTGCCACAGGGATTCAGCCGGGATCCGGATTCCCCCTGGAATCGGGCCTATATCTCACCCATTCATGGCAAATATATCGTTGAGGAGTATCCCCTGACCGATGAGCCCGGCACTCGCTATGGCTACAGCAATGCCACGGCGGATATGGTGGCGGTATTGATCGAACGATCAACCGGCCAGCGCTATGGTGATTTCGTCAGCAAGGAAATCCTGGCGCCGGTTGGCGCACCTGGCGGTAGCATCTGGGTCGATAGAGAAGGTGGCTTAGCCCACTCTGGGTGTTGCATGTATATGCCGGCCGAAACCTGGCTGCGTTTGGGAGTTTTGATGCTCAATGATGGTGTCAGTGAGGGCGAACGACTGTTACCGGAAGGTTATGTGAAAGAGATGAGTACCGGCACGGATAAAAATGTTCACTATGGTCTGGGTATCTGGGTGGGTCAGCCCTATGCTGAACGCCGTGGATATTCCGGCAAAGGTGGTCCAGGTCCTCAGGTTTTACACAGTGAGCCTTATCTGGATCCGGACCTGTATTTGTTTGATGGTAACTCCAACCAGGTGGTTTACATCTTACCCGGTCACGATACCGTGATCCTGAGAATGGGACCGACGCCGCCGAAGTCGCCGGAATGGGATAACAGCTATTTACCGAACCTGCTGATCCGAGACCTCGCTCAGTAAAAAGGGAAGGACCATACATGAACATTTTGAAATACCGTGTGCTGTTGGGATTGAGTGTCACGTTTATGAGTCTGATGGGCTGTGACAATTCCACCTCAAACACATCGGCAGAAGCTACACCTGCATCCATTGAGGAGCCTGTATCCTTTGAGAAAGTGAATACCGAACAAGGTCCGGTGCAAGGAATCGTCGAAGAAGATTTGATTGTCTTTAAGGGCATTCCCTATGCGGCGGCTCCGGTAGGGAATCTGCGCTGGCGTGCACCACAGGCTGCGTTGCCAAGACCTGAGCTGTTGGTTGCGGATGCATTCGGCAATCGTTGTTTTCAGCGTCCGGTCAATCCACAGTTTCAACGCAAGGCTGAGGACTATATCCAGCCTGAAAGTGAAGATTGTTTATACCTGAATATTTATCGACCTGCGGATGTCCAGGGTGAGCTGCCGGTTCTGGTGTGGATCCCGGGTGGTGGCCTCGTGTCCGGCTCCGGCTCACGTCCAGTCAACCACGGTGGCAATCTCGCTCGTGAAGACGTGCTGGTGGTTTCCATCAACTATCGTTTGGGCAGCTTTGGCTTTTTTGCCCATCCGGAGCTCAGTCAGCAAAACCCGGATGATGGCGTCCTCTTCAATTACGGCTTGATGGACCAGGTAGCCGCGCTGCGTTGGGTGCAGAAGAACATCGCTGCCTTTGGTGGTAATCCTGAAAAAGTAACTATTGCCGGTGAATCTGCCGGTGGCTATTCGGTCAATACCCTGATGAGTTCGCCACTGGCTGACGGCTTGTTCTCGGCGGCGATTTCCCAGTCGGGCTATGGCCGCGACCGACAGCCTCGAGTGGCGTCGCTCGCCAACGAGACGGATGTTCCTGTGGAAACCGTTGGCACGAAGATCGCCGAGGCTCTGGGAATGCCCGAAGCCAGCCTGGCGGAGTTAAAGTCAGTGCCCGCTGAGAAGATCGTCGAAGCCACCGATTTCAGCGGATTCATTTCCTTTGCCGTCGATGGTGTCAGCGTCACTGATGACCTTCATGCCGTATTTTCTCGTGGTGAACAGACCGCAGTGCCACTGATGATCGGCAGCACGGATTTTGAATTCGGTATGGTACCGCCGACTATGCAGCGCGATATCATGAAACCCCTGTTACCGGAAAGCGCACTGGACGAACTGGAACCACTGTATTTTGGCGAGGAAAACCGCGATACCCTGTTGTACAGTGAATATGTGTTTACTGCCCAGGCTCGCGCCCTGGCCCAGCTGCAAAACCGTTTGAAGCAGACGTCTTACTTTTACCGTTTCAGTGTGCCGTCACCGGGTATGAAGAGTATGGTGGTTGGCGACAGTAAAGTGTACGGCGCTGCCCATGCTGCCGATCTGCCGTATATGTTTGGCAACTTTACCGGCGATCACGGCGATCCCACTGAGCCTTCTGCGCAGCAGAAAACGGTTTCCGAACAGATGGTGAAATACTGGGCCAACTTTGCCAAGACCACCAACCCCAATGGCACGGATCTGCCGGAGTGGAAGGCCTTCGATGGCAATCACATTATGCAGTTCACACTGGAAGGTTCTGCCACTATTGATGACAGCTGGCAGGCGCGCCTGGATAAGGTGAACGAATTGAAAGATGACTTTAAAATTTAATGATTATTTTTAATTTTTTTAAAGTCTCGACTTTCATTTGATTCGTTATTGAAAAAGCCGGCTCACAGAAGCCGGCTTTTACCGCAGCTCGCCAGCTGCTACCGGCACACTAGAACTTCAGCTGTTGGTGTTTGGATAGAGCCAGGGGAACTGTTGCTGGTAGCTTTCTTCAAAGGCCTTAAGGCGGTCATCTAACTGAAGAGTGAGACCGATCACGTCGAGGCCCCTTAACAACATCTCCCGGTGACTGTCAGCAATCTCAAAGCTGTATTGCTTGCCTGCGCAGTCAATCACTAGCTTGCGTTCGAGATCAAGGGTCAGTTGTTTGGACTGGGGATCGCTTTGCATCAGCTCTGCCATATCCAGCACCGTTTCATTGGCAAGTGTCACGGGCAAGATACCATTGCGAATGCAATTTTGATAAAAGATCGAGCCAAATCCAGGCGCAATGATTGCTCGGATACCGTATTCCGCCAGCGCCCACACCGCGTGTTCACGGGAGGAGCCACAGCCAAAGTTGTCACCGGCCAGCAATATTGTGGTGTTGGTGTAGTCGGGTTGGTTCAGCACGAACTCGGGGTTGGGGGTACGAGCGTCGATGTCATTATAGCGCCAGACGGCGAACAGGCCCTGTCCCAGGCCCTTCTTGGAAACACCTTTCATTTCCCGGCTGGGAATAATGGCATCGGTATCGATGTTTATGCGTAACAAAGGGGCCGCAACCCCGGTGTGAGAGATAAAGGGCTGCATCAGTTATTCCCCATCAGTGTTCTTGGGTCGGTGATATGGCCACGAATGGCACTGGCAGCGACCGTGGCGGGACTGGCCAGATGTGTGCGGGTACCGGGTCCCTGGCGCGATTCGAAGTTGCGGTTGCTGGTGGAGAGAACCCGTTCACCGGCACCAAAGTGTTCGCCACCGGCAAAGAAACACATGGAGCAGCCACTTTCACGCCATTCGAAGCCCGCATCCAGAAAGATCTGGTGCAAGCCTTCCTGTTCCGCCTGGGCTTTGACCTGTTGCGAGCCAGGAACACAGATGGCTTTCACATGAGATGCCACATGATGGCCTTTGAGAATGGTAGCCGCCATGCGCAGGTCTTCAATGCGGGCGTTGGTGCAGGAGCCAATAAAGGCATTGTCAATCTGCAGCTCTGACATCACTGTGCCGGGCTCGAGTCCCTGATAGTTGAGGGCGCGTTCGGCAGCGGTACGGTCATTCTCATCAATAAAGCTGGCAAGAGAAGGGATGGTGTCAGTGATGGCGCAGGTGTGTTGCGGGCTGGTGCCCCAGGTCACCGAAGGCGCAATGGTGGACGCATCAATAACGATCTCACGATCAAAGATGGCTTCGTCATCACTGTAGAGAGTTTGCCAGAACCTCAGCGCCTGATCCCAGTCTTCACCCACCGGCGCATAAGGGCGTCCGGCCAGGTAGGTGAAGGTAGTGTCGTCCGGTGCAACCAGGCCCGTGAAAGCCGCGAATTCTACGGCCATATTGCACAGGGTCATGCGGGCTTCCATGGACAGGCTGGTGACGGCGCTGCCGGCAAATTCCACGGCATAGCCAGCCCCCCCCTTGGCGCCGTAGCGGCCAATCAGGTGCAGTATCATGTCTTTGGCGGTCACCCCAAAACCCAGTTCGCCTTCAAATCGCACCCGCATGTTGGCGGGTTTGTTGATTCTCAGGGTCTGGGTGGCCATGGCGTGTTCGGCTTCAGACGAGCCAATTCCCCATGCGGCCGCACCCATTGCCCCTTGCGTACAGGTGTGGCTGTCCGGGCATACCAGAGTCAGGCCGGGTTGCACAATGCCTTGTTCCGGGCTGATGACGTGGGCAATCCCCTGGCGTGGATCACCGATATCAAACAGGGTGATGCCAGCGGCCTGGGCTTCATGGCGGGTGGATTGAATAAAAGCGGTACCGGACGGCATGACGGTGGCGTCACCGCGACCGGGAAAGGTATCGACAATATGGTCCATGGTGCAAAAGACTTGTGTCGGGTGACGCACTTCCCGGTCTGCTTCTGACAGGCTTTGCAGGGCGATGGAACCGGTGCGTTCATGCAAAAAGACGCGGTCAATGTAGATCAGAGAGGCACCATCCCCCAGCTCGGTGACAAGGTGATTGTCCCAAATCTTTTCAAACAGTGTTTTCGACATGCTTGGCTCGTATAGTGAGGCGTCGCCACCATTCCTGGGAATGGCGGCCGACGATGTTATTGCTGTTGCTTCCAGCTGTCACAGATAACGCCAGCCGGGGCGCTCCATACTTCGGGTTTGGCGCTGATGTACGCCAGGATGCGTTCCAGCGAGGCAATGCGATGAGGCTGGCCCAGCAGCCAGGGATGAATATTCAATGCCAGCAGGCGTCCACCCTGTTCACTCGCTTCCTGCAACAGAAAATCGCAAGTGTCTTCGATTTGCTCGGCGTAACTGTCTTCACTGTGAAGGTTGTTGCAGAGGATGAAGAAGTCATCCAGCTCATTGGAAAGTGGCATCGCAGTGAGTCCGCCGGACGCCGTTGAAAACGGATAGGGCATATCATCATTGACCCAGTCGCACATATAATCGATGTCGTTTTCTGCCAGCAGCTCCGGGGTATTGGGACTCTGTATCCGCCCTGGACTGAGCCAGCCACGAATGGGTTGTTCAAAGGTTTGCCGCAGGGTATCCAGTGAACGTTTGACCCACTCGGCTTCTTCCTCACGCTCTACCTGGCCGTGGTGGAGCATATCCATCTGCCAGCCGTGGCCTATAACTTCATCGCCACGATCGCGAATGAAGTCCATCAGGTAGGGAGCCCGTTCGACCATGCTGCCATTGATCGCAACTGTCGGTTTGATGTTGAATTTATCCAGCGCTTTGAACAGGCGGAAAATGCCAACCCGGTTACCGTAATCGCGCAAACTGAAGTGCCTGAGATCGGGGTAGGGCATGGTCATCCCGCCGGGAACAGCCACCGGGTTCTGGCGTTGGTTGAGCGGGAAAAGCTGCAGATTCACATTGACCCACAGTGCCAGTTTTTTGCCCTGCGGCCAGTTTACCGGCGCGCGCTCGGTCAGCATGGACCATTCATACAACTCATGGTCCATGCCGTAGCGACGCATGGGATATTCTAAGTAAGTATCATCAAGAGACATTATTTCGCTCCTCCCGATTTGGCCGCAATATCCGTCATGCTCTGGTCGTAATAATGGTCGAGATAATAATTGGCGATTTCCCGGCCGGTAGTGACCCAGACATCGTTGTGACCGGTAATGTATTCCAGTGCCTCTTCGAACGCTTTCAATCGATGTGGACAGCTGACCTGATAGTTGTGTGTCGGAATACACATAATGGTGCCGCTGTCCGCGCCTTCCTCATACAGGCGATCAAAATTGGCCTTGATCATCTTGCCGTACTGACGTGGTTCAACCTTATTGGTGACATAGGCGATGGTGTCATTCATTTCCAGGGAGTAGGGAATAGAGACAAACCGCTTGCCGGAACGGGTGTGGATTGGTGTGGGCTGATCGTCGTGGAACAAATCGCAGGTATAGAAACCCGCGTCATCACCAAATAATTCTGTGCCCACTTCGGCAAACAAATCGACGGTATCATCACTGTGAGACAGGGCCGGTGCCAGGTAACCGGCGCATTTCTGGCCGGTGTGGCGGTGAATGGTTTCGATGGAATCACGAATCATGGCGCGTTCCTGTTCGACACTCATGCCATAGGTGTAACGGGTGTTATAGATTCCGTGACTGAAAAACTCCCAGTCACGCTCCTTACACATCTCTATGATTTCCGGATGGTGATCACACAGTGCGGTAGACAATGAAATGGAACCGCGAATGCCATACTTGTCCAGCAGTTTCATCTGACGCATGTGCCCGACGCGGTTGCCGTAGTCGCGAATGCCATAACCGGCAATCGCCGGGTAGGGATGTGGCCAGGCCTTGCGGAAGGGGTTTGGGGGCGGATTGAGTTCGTAAAATTCAATGTTCGGCGCTACCCAGAAGGCGATGCGAGCACCATTGGGCCATTCAATCTTGGGGCGCTGATGGTAGGGCCAGTAATCGTAGTAACCGGGGTCATTGCGCATAAGTCGATCCTCAGGATGCCTGCTTTGCCAGCCAGTCAAACACTTCCTTTACCGACAGTACGTCCGCATACTTGAGTGACAAGTCGGTCAGGTTGGCAAAGTGGTAGCTTTCGTGTTTATCTGCCACGCATTGCTCGGGAATAATGGTGCGATAGCCACGTGACAGACTGTCAACGGCACCGGCACGAATGCAGCCGGAGGTGGAGCCTCCGGTCAGGATGACGGTGTCCACCTGATGCCAGACGCACAAGCTTTGCAGTTGTGTCTCAAAAAACGGCGAAGGCATTTTTTTGCAGTAGATCACATCGCGGTCGCGATCAATGGTCAGGCGGTCGTCGAACTCAGATCGCTCACTGTCAAACTTGATATTCTGCAGGCTGTCGGGGGTGTCGGTGCGTGTGCCCCAGACGCCGGCATCTTCACCGGAGTCCATGTAGGCCACGTGGGTCCAGACAACAGGCCAGCCTAGAGTGCGGAAGGTTTGGGCCAACTGATTGACGTATTCCAGCTGTTTGGGGTCAGTTTCATAGGCGGTCTTAAACAGGTCAGTACGGGTGTAGGCCTTTTGCAGATCGATATTCACCAGTATGGCCTTATTGCCGAAGCCAAAGCGTTTGCGGGCGGGGTTGGCACGGACTTCTTCATAAATCTCACGTGCGGTTTTATCGGATAGCTCCATAACTCCTCCAAAGAACGGGATACACCTTTGTTCACAAATGGCTATTGTTCACATATGGCTATGCTTAAACATTAATAGCATAACTATATGACAATGCGGCACCCCCTGGCAATTGATATATTGACATAACATTCAAACAACGATTAAGCTTGCTGCAGATGTGCTGAGAACACCACTAACATTGAATCCAGCCAAAGCAGGAGCGTTGCCGTGAGCAAGATAATTGTCTTATTCAATCTGAAAGCCGAAGTGAGTGTTGAGGCCTATGAAGCCTGGGCCCTGGCCACGGATATTCCCACTGTCAACGGACTGAAATCCGTGGATGCATTTGATGTGTTCCGCACCAGCGGCTTGCTGGGTGGCGGTGAAGCCCCCTACCAGTATGTTGAAATCATTGATGTACCAGATCTGGCAGCACTGGGTGAAGATGTGGCCACTGAGGTGATGCAAAAAGTTTCCGCGGAGTTTCAGGAACTTGCGGATAATCCACTGTTCATGGTCACCCAGTCCTTAGTAAATCTGTGAGGTGTGACCATGGCGAATTATTCTGAGTTGCAGGGGCGTGTCGCAGTCATTACCGGCGCAGGTCGACGCAAAGGCCTGGGCGAGGCCATCGGCCGCCGACTGGGTAGCGAAGGTTGCAAGATTATTCTGGCGGATATTGGCAAACCCGAGGGTGAATACCTGCCCGCAGATGCAATTGGAACCACCGAAGAAATGGAGGCCATTGCCGCTGAGATGCGTGTCGATGGCATCGATGTCTCGACCTTTGTTTGCAACGTGCTGAAGGAAGAAGAGGTTGAGGCTTTGGCCCAGTTCGCCTGCGATACCTATGGTCGTCTTGATATCTGGGTCAATAATGCCGGCGTAGGTTATTTGATGAAAGCCCTGGTGGATACGGCAGCTGCTGAGTGGGATACCGTTTTGGGCGTGAATCTGCGTGGTGTTTTCCTGGGGATTAAGCATGCCGCCAGGATCATGATGAAGCAGAGCGGTGGTCGCATCATCAATATCGGTTCACAGGCCTCAAAAAGTGCTTTTGCAGAAGCCGGTGCCTATACCACTTCCAAGCATGGCGTTGTAGGTCTGACCCGAGTTGCGGCCAAGGAGCTGGGCGCTCACGGTATCAATGTCAACGCTATTTGCCCCAATCATGTCACCACCGGTCTGGGCAGTTGGCAGAACAGCCGTTTTGCCAACGGTGATCTTGATCAGTATATGGCGGACATGCGTGCCAGAATTCCCCTGGGTCGTCCTGGTTTGCAGGAAGATACCGCTAATGCCTGTGCCTTTCTCTGCTCGGATCAATCGGTTTACATCACCGGTGAATCTATGAATGTGTCCGGTGGTGAGGAATACCACTAGTCCCCTGAGCTGTAATATTGATCGTAGGAGACAATATGAATCGCAATACCCAATGGCCAGGTAATTCCCGCCTGGCTCTGTCGATCGTGGTTAACGTGGAAGAGGGATCTGAAGGTACCATCCTGGATGGTGATCGTGGACCGGAACCTGTTGATGAGCTGGGATTGGCGATCAAAAAACCGATGCGGGTTCATGCCAATGAATCCAATTACGAGTATGGCATTCACGAAGGCTGGCCACGTATTCATCGCTTATTGCAGCGGTATAAGGTGAAAGCCACCTTTACCGCTGCGGCCGTGTCTCTGGAAAGGGCACCGCAAATTGCCGCCGCGATTCGCGATGAAGGGCATGAGGTGTGTTCGCACGGCTATCGCTGGCTGCACCAGTTCATGATGGATGAAGCGCAGGAACGGGAATTTATCCGCAAGGCGGCCGACAGCATGGAGCAAACCACCGGCCAACGCCCGAAGGGGTGGTTGTCCCGTTATCTGCACACCGAGAATACACGTCGACTGTTGCAGGAAGAAGGCTTTTTCTACCATATGGATGATTACTCCGCAGACCAACCCTTCTGGGGCTCGGTGGATGGTGGTCAGGAGCCTATGGTCATTGTCCCCTATGCAATCGACAGCAACGATATGAAGTTCTGGACAAGCCCTTCGTTGACCCCAAAGGACTGGTTGCAATACGCAAAAGACACCTTTGATGTGCTGTATGAAGAAGGCGAAGAGCAGACCCGCATCATGAGCCTGGGTTTGCATTTGCGCATTATTGGTCGTCCGGGACGTATTGGTGCCCTGGAAGAATTTTTTCGGTATGTTTCTGAAAAATCGGATGTGTGGATGGCCACACGACTGGAAATTGCCGAGCAGTTTGCCCAGCAGAACGCCGATAAACAGATACGGAAATCCATCAGGGATTAGCCGTCAGCTAATTGGTTCGGCTGAATGTATTTAAGGTAGGAGTGTATCATGAAGCAGTTGCGACGTTCGTTGCTGTTTGTACCGGGATCTCGCCCGGAAAGATTTGAAAAAGCAGTAGCCACGGGCGTGGATATGGTGTGCATCGACCTGGAAGATGCCTGTCTGCCTGAAGAAAAAGAATCTGCCCGCCAGGCCGCTCTGGAGTATCTGAAGAGCTATGAAGGAAAGCCGGAACTGGTGTTGCGAATTAACTCACCGAGAACTCCCTATGGTTTGAAAGATCTGTCGGCCCTGATTGAATGTGACGACCTGCCGCCTTTGACCTTGATGTTACCCAAGGTTGGTGCGGCGACGGATATTGAAATTGTGGACGGTCTGCTGGCCAATGTTGACATGAACCTGATTGCCCTGATGGAAACCGCGCAAGGCATTGAGGCGGCCAGTCAGATTGCTGTCGCCAGCCCACGAGTTTCCGGCCTTATGCTTGGGGGGGCCGATTTATCGGCTGAATTACGAGCCGAATTGTCCTGGGAACCTATGCTGCTGGCACGCAGCAAGCTGGCCATGGCCGCCTCTATCAACCAGCTGGATCTGATCGACGTTCCCTATCTGGATGTTAAAAACCCAGAGGGATTATTTGAAGAGAGTGTTCGCGTTCGCAGCCTCGGATTCACCTGTAAAGCGGCCATCCATCCAGCACAAGTGGAAGCTATCAGTAAGGCGTTTACGCCTGAGCAGCGTGAAATTGATCGGGCGCGTAAAGTGCTGAAGGCTTTTTCAGAGTGCAGTGGTGGAGCGCTGTTGGTGGATGGCAAACTGGTCGATCGGCCGGTTTTGCTGGCGGCCACTCGCATTGTGGCTACGGCTGAGCAGCTGGGTTTGTAAAACGAGCTTACCGAGATTGAAAAGCAGGTGCTGTTGAGCACCTGGAGAAGTTAATACCCCTGAATATATTGGAGAATTGTTATGTCTCAAGGTTGGAAGAAAGTTGGTGAGAACCGTTACCGTGAAACCTTTGGACGCTACCTGGAAGATTTCACCATCGGTGATATCTATGAGCACCGCCCAGGCCGCACTATCACCGAAACCGACAATACCTGGTTTACCCTGTTGACCATGAACACGCACCCGATGCATTTCGATAAGGAATATGCCAAAGGGTCTGAATTCGGCAAGGTCATTGTTGCCAGTCCCTTTACCGTTGCTTTGATGGTGGGGATGAGCGTAACCGACGTTTCTCAGAAAGCCATCGCCAATCTTGGCTGGGATGATATCAGAATGACTCACCCCCTGTTTGTTGGGGACACGCTGTACTGTGAATCCGAAGTTCTGGATAAACGCGAGTCTAAATCCCGTCCTGGACAGGGCATTGTGACGGTTAAAACCACAGGCTTTAACCAGGATGGTGTGATGGTTAGCTCCTTTGTGCGTAAGGTTCTGGTGATGTGTCAAGGTAACGATGCCGAAGGCAAAGTGAACTACTAAATACTGCAAGACCTAGACGTTACATTGTTAAAGAAACTGAACGATCAGAGACCGAAGGTCTGGTCGTTCAGCTGAATAAAGAGATTAAGCAGTTCGGTTGTTGACTGCCCCAAACGATTGCTGGAGAAAGACATGGTCTGGAGCCCTGAAGACGAAGCCGCGATTCTGGATACCATTGATAAGTGGGTTGAGAATGATGTCCGCCCTATTGCCGATCAATATGATCAAGCGGATGAATACCCACACGAGCTGACCCATCAAATGGCCGAGCTGGGATTATTTGGTGCCACTATCGGTGAAGAATATGGTGGTCTTGGTCTGTCGGCCTCTACCTACGCAAAAATTGTGATTAAGGTCGCCTCAGCCTGGATGGCTCCGTCGGGAATTTTTAATTCACATCTGATCATGGCCTCCGCCATTGAGCGTGCCGGCAGTGAAGAACTGAAGCAGGAATGGTTGCCCAAGTTGGCAACTGGTGAAATGCGCGGTGGTATTGCCCTGACTGAACCTAATGCAGGGACTGACCTGCAGGCCATTCGTACTCGTGCAGTGCGCGATGGAGATGAGTACGTGATTAACGGTTCAAAAACCTGGATCACCAACTCCCTGAATGGTAACTGTCTGTTGTTACTGGCCAAAACGGATCCCGATGCTCAGCCGCGTTACAAAGGCATGAGTATGTTCGCCATTCGTACCAAGGACGAACAGGGCAATCCATTGCCGGGCTTCTCAGTTAACAAAATGAAGAAACTCGGTTACAAGTCGATCGATACCTGTGAATTGAATTTTGAAGATTTTCGTATCCCGGCATCCTCATTGATCAAAGCCGAAGGGCAGGGCTTCTTCATTACCGTTGGCGGTCTGGAGCTGGGTCGTATTAACGTGGCGGCTCGTGGTGCAGGTATTGCACAAGGTGCCCTGGAATTGGCTGTGCGTTATTCGCAGGAACGGGAAAGTATGGGTAAACCTATTTGCCAGCATCAGGCGATTCAGCTCAAACTGGGCGAAATGGCTTCACGGGTGGAAGCTTCGAAACTGCTGATCGAACAGGCCGCACGCAAATTTGATGCTCATGAACGCTGTGATATGGAAGCGGGTATGGCCAAGTATTTTGCTACAGAAACCGGGGCTTACTGTGCGGATGAAGGCATGCGTATATTCGGTGGCTACTCCTACTCCATGGAATATCCCATCCAGCGTTATTATCGTGACGCCATGCTGATGTGCATTGGTGAAGGCACCAATGAAATGCAGCGCATGATCATCGCCAAGCAATTAATTGAGCGTAATAAGATATGAGCAAGCAATCCCCCCTTGCGGGAGTTCGTATCATCGCAGTCGAACAATATGGAGCCGGTCCTTTCGGTTCCATGTATCTGGCTGATCTGGGCGCCGAAGTGATCAAGATTGAGAATCCTGCTATTGGAGGGGATGTTGCAAGACATACAGGGCCTTATTTTCTCGGTGACAATGACAGCGACTTTTTCCAGACCTTTAACCGCAACAAAAAGAGCCTGACGCTGAACCTTAAAGATTCAGCCGGTCGTGAAATCTTTCACAAGCTGGTGGCCACCGCAGATGCGGTGATGAATAACCTGCGTGGTGATCAACCGGCCAAACTGGGGCTTGATTATGCCTCCTTGTGCGAGGTCAACCCGAAAATAGTCTGTGCCCACCTGTCGGCCTACGGTCGTGATAATGACCGGGCCAATTGGCCGGGCTACGATTATCTGATGCAGGCAGAAGCGGGCTTCATGTCTCTGACGGGTGCTCCGGATGAACCGCCAGCGCGTTTTGGCCTGTCGATGGTGGACTTTATGACTGGAGTCACTTGTGCCAGTGGCCTGATGGCATCGCTGATTGGTGCCATGCGCACTGGCCAGGGTAGTGATGTGGATGTGAGTTTGTTTGATGTGGCTCTGCACCAGCTGACCTACCCCGCCACTTGGTATCTGAACAATAGTCATGTGACCGGCCGTCTGGATCGTTCGGCCCATCCCTCTACGGTACCCTGCCAGACCTATACCAGTCAGGATGGCTGGGTATTTGTTATGGGCATGACCGAAAAATTCTGGCAGTTGATTGTTGAAGGCATCGAGATGCCGGAACTGGCCGAGGACCCCCGTTTCTTGACGGTCGCTGAACGACGCGAACATCGGCAGGAGTTGCAACTGATTCTGGATGCGGCGTTTACTCAAAAGACCACGGATGAGTGGGTAAAACATTTCAGCGGCAAAATTCCCATTGCGCCAGTTTATGGTCTGGATCAGGCGCTGGACAATCCCTATCTCCGAGAAATTGGCATGGTTCAGTCTCTGCCACATGCGACCAATCCTGATTTCCGGGTAGTCTCGAATCCGATCAAGATTGATGGCCAGCGCTTGAAGGGTAAAGGGTGTTCTGAACTTGGCGCAGATTCTGGAAGCTTGTTGGACGAGCTGGGATACAGCCAGGAAGACATCAGCTCGTTGAAAGACAAAGGCATTATTTGATCGGCCTGGTGTAACTTGTTCGGTCAATTAGGAAGTAAGTATGAAGTTATCCGGCATAAAAGTTGTCGATTTGTCCCAGTTCCTGCCTGGGCCTCATTTATCCATGATGATGGCTGATCACGGTGCCGAAGTGATCATGGTGGAATCTCCCAGTGGCGAACCAACCCGGGGTATCGGCCTCAAGCAGGCGGGTGAGGCTATTTGGTTCCGAAACATTGCCCGTGGCAAAAAAAGCCTGAGCCTGAACCTGAAAGACGAGTCTGCAAAAGAGGCCTTGTTGAAAATCATCGATGAAGCTGACGTTGTCATTGAAGCCTTTCGGCCGGGCGTGGTAGATCGTCTGGGAATTGGTTATGACACGGTATCCCAACGCAATCCAGGTATTGTTTATTGCTCCATCTCCGCCTACGGACAAACCGGTCCCAAACGATTGAAGCCAGCCCATGATTTATCGATCCAGGCCGACTCGGGCCTGGTTTCTGTCAATGAAGGACTCGATGGCCAACCTGCCAGCCCCGGGGTCCCCTGTGCCGACATGGCAGCCAGCCTGATGGCCCTGTCCGGTATTCTGATGGCCCTGGTTGGTCGGGAGAAAACAGGGCAAGGGGATTACCTGGATATTTCCATGCAGGACACCTTGATCGCCTGGACGCCCAATGTGATGGGGCCGGTGTTTGCGGAAGATCGTGCGCCGGTGCCCAAACACGAGCGATCCTGGGGGGGAGCGGCCATGTACCAGGTCTATCGCACTAAAGACGATCAGCACCTGACACTGGGTGGCAGTGAACCCAAGTTTGCCAAAAACTTGCTGGAGGCATTGGGTCGTCCAGATTTGTTCCCGTTATGCTTGCAGCCACCCGGACCCGAGCAGGACCCGGTTAAAGCGTTTTTTCGAGATACTTTTGCGACGCGGACCCTTGCGGAATGGGATGACTGGTTTGCGAATGTGGACGTTTGTTATGCCCCTGTTCGCAACCTGCATGAAGCTTTGAATGAAGAACACCTGCAGGCGCGCGAAATGTTACTGACGGATAAAGACGGTCATTCCCACCTGGGCGTGCCGATTAAATTTCAGCATCAGCCGGCTCAGCCTTGTCTTGAGCGTCCCAGTCAGGGTCAGGACAATCGTCAATTGCTGCAGTCTGCTGGTTACAGCGACAGCGATATTGATCAACTGATGGGGGCAGGGTTTTACCCCAAACCTTAGTAAGGTCAATTCTTCAGTAAGAACTTTCTATCTCTTGAGCCGGCCTGAGCCGGCTTTTTTATGAGAGAAGGAAAGCCTTTATTTCTTAGTGATCTTATTAACCAACAGTATCCGCCTGCTGTTTCAGGGCGGCGGTTCCCACGGTATAACCCACGGCTTTAGCTCCATAAAAGAGAACCGCATAGGCCATCATGGAGACCACCAGTCCATACAGAGACGGGAATAGCACACTCGCCCCCGGTAAGGCGATGCCGGCACTGGCCGCATAGGCAGACGATGCACCAATGACGTAAGCGGCAATGGCGACCGGATTCCAGCGGGGAAGATGCTCTAAAGTGGAAGGATCGTAACGCAACCGATTCACCACATAGTAATCGACAATCACCGGGCCAATAATCGGTGGCACCAGCGCGGCCAGTAAATTGATCCAGCTCAGGAAATGTTGATAAACCCCCAGTCCCAGAATAGTACCCAGTAGACCGCATATAACCGTTGTGACGCGTTTGGGTCGACGAAAGACACTGGCTGTCTGTACGGCAGGCAGATACAAATTGGTATCACCGGTGGTCCACAAGGCGAGACTCATGGCGATCACACCCAGCACGCCGATCACGGCACCCTGTTCCAACATATAGGTGGTGAATTCGTAGGTACCGGACACAATGCCCCCCATGGCGCCAATGATTTGCAAAAACCACTGGGAAATAATCAACACCACAAACGGGATGGCCAGGGATACCCAGGCCTTGCGAGCAAAGCGGGTGTAGTCGGCCATAACGATCGCCCCGACAATCCAGGAACCGACCACCAGGTTGATGGCATCTCGCATCAGCAGAGGGGATTCAGCGACCTTCTCGGCGGACATGGCCAGAAAAGGCTCCCAGCCTCCAACCTTGTCAATGTTCAGCCAGGTGGCATAAATACCGACGACTACCAGCAACAATACGGACGGCAAACTGACTTTTTCCAGTGCCGCCACGCCCAGGTAGGTGGTGCCGGTAAACAGCAGTCCGGCAAAAATTGCCACCACGTAGAAAGTTGTGCTTTCAAAGGATTGGGCCCAGGCATAACCAAATGCGCCCACGGTAATGCCTTGCCAGCCAATGGTCAGCAACGCGACAAACAGAACGGGAATATAAGCGCCGATATTGCCGTAAGCAAAGCGGTACAAGAGGCCACTGTTACACGCGGTTTTATAGCCGATATAGCCAACCAGGGCACCAATCACAAAATTCATGGCATTGCCCAGGAAAGATGCCATTAACAGATCCGGCATAAAAGACAGTCCCTGGCCAAGTGCGCCACCGGTTAACAGGCCAGTCACCAGAAAGCCCCAACCAAAAGCCATCGCCAGCAGTGGCAGCGCGCTGCGTCGCTGGTCTTCGGACAATGGTGTTAAGGGATTGTCCTCACTGTGTATTTCTTCGGTGGGATCAAGTCGCCACCAGTTTTTAAGACAATTTAGCATGATATGTCACTGTAAGTTTGCAAAGGGATCTCTTTGTTTACTCTTAATAAAGATGAGCCTCATTGATAATTGTTAAATCGATGTGTTTTGATAATTGTTAAGGCTGTGATTCGGGGGAGCACCAATACTGTCATGTTATGAGAAACGACATGGAAAGGGACGTATTTTGAAATCTTTGTTTGCACCGTTATTGGCGGCATCTTTACTGAGTGGCTGTTCTCTGTTTCAGGCCGAGGAGAATTATCCGGCGGATATTGCCCGTCTGGATACAGGCGTCATCAAAGGCTCCATAACCGATGGCGTGGTCGCCTTTAAAGGCATTCCCTATGCCGAGGCCCCCGTAGGTGATTTGCGCTGGCGCGCGCCCCAGCCAGTGGCAGCCTGGCAAGGGGTTCGCGAGGCGACTGAATTCGGTAACGATTGCATGCAGACCCCTTTCCCTTCTGATGCGGCTCCCCTGGGTGAAGAGCCTGCAGAAGATTGCCTCTATATCAATGTCTGGAAGCCGGACACTGTCACCTCTGCAGATAAGTTGCCCGTAATGGTATGGATTTATGGCGGCGGCTTTGTCAATGGCGGCTCTTCTCCAGCGGTGTACGATGGTGCGGCGCTGGCGCAACAAGGCGTTGTCTTGATCAGCATGAATTATCGTCTGGGCAGATTTGGTTTCTTCGGGCACCCGGCGTTAACGGCTGCACAAGAAGACGATTTGGCGGTGAATTACGGTTACATGGACCAGTTGGCCGCCTTGCGCTGGGTGCAAAACAACGCTGCCAGTTTTGGCGGGGATCCGGACAACGTCACCATTTTTGGTGAGTCTGCCGGCGGTGTGTCAGTCCACACCTTAATGACCACACCCTTGGCCAAAGGGCTGTTTGATAAGGCTATTGTGATGTCCGGTGGCGGTCGCCCCAACGGCCTGATGTCCGGTGCCACCATCACGTCGGCCGAGCAAGCCGGTCAGGCATTTGCGGCCTGGGCCGGTATCGAAGGCAGCGATAAGGCTGCACTGGAAGCTCTGCGGGCACTGCCTGCCGAGAAGCTCGCGTTAGGGGTGGGCATGGGAGCCATGTTTGCCAAGCCGGATCCTGCCGCTCCGCCCATGCCGTCCGGGCCTGTCGCGGATGGCAAGCTGGTGCTTGCCGGTGCCAGCGGAAATTATGACCCGGCTGTGCGTGCACAGGTACCGTTTATGGCCGGAGCCAACACCATGGACATTGGCTTTCCGGGCCCTGATTTTTTCAGTCGCTTCGGTGATCAGGAAGACCATGCGCGGCAGCTCTATCTTGAAGCGGTGGGTGGCAATGAAAAAATGATGACCTACATTGCCGCTGCCGACGCCACCATGGTTGAGCCGGCCCGTTACTCGGTCGAGCAGATGCACCTTGCCGGTCAACCCGCCTGGCATTATCGTGCGGCCTATGTGCCGGAGTCGATGCGAGCGCAATGGCCGGGCTTACCCCATGCGGCGGAAATTCCTTTCTTCTTTAAAACCATCGATGCGCGCTACCCGGGTGACGTGGCGGAGCAGGACCGCGACATGGCCAAGGTGATGAGCGCTTACTTTGTCAACTTTGCCAAAACCGGAAACCCCAATGGCGAAGGTTTGCCAGACTGGCCTGCATACGATGAACAATCCCGTCCGCTGATGTTGTTTGGCAATGAAGGTGCGCAGGGTGGGGATGATCCCTGGCGAGAGCGACTCGATTTGATCGAGGCCAGTAGCGGTCGTTAAGGTGGAATAAAGTTAATGAATAAAAAAAGCATTTGGTTTTTCCAAATGCTTTTTTGTTTTCAATGCTTATAGAGCAAACCTGACAGGGTTTCCGACAGGGTTTTGGCCATCGCCACCAGTTGAGCATCGTTGCCCCAACGGCCCACCAGTTGCAGCGACAGCGGTAAACCCTCTGCATCATGACCCACCGGAAAGCTGACAGCGGGCAGTCCAGCCATATTGATTGGTGCTGTCAGGTCGGAGATACCCGCCGGTACCGGATCATCACAGGCGGGGATATCCACCGGAACCGTCGGCAACAGCAAGGCATCGGTATTGGCCAGCAGTGAACGAATCCAGCAACCGATGTCATCAATATGATGATGCGCTTGCGCCAGAGTGGTGGCGGGTTGTTGCTTAAGCCAGTGGAGCATTTTGCTGAGACCGGGCGAGATCGCTTGCGGCTGGCTTAGCAGTAGTTCATCGAATTCAACCGCCAAATCGGCTTCCACAGCGATCAGTCCGGCGCGACGAATTTTGCCGAAGTCTACCGCATCAATTGTAATCTGCTGCAGCGACTCGATATGGCTAGATAAGCTCTGAATGGCCGCATCGTACATCGATTCCACTGCCGCCGACATAGCCACGCTGTCTTTTAAGGCCGGAATAACACCGATGTTCAGCTGATGTTTTTCACAGCGGGCCGGCTGATACGCAGGCGCGGGCGAGCGCAGAGTAAAGTCGGTCGGGTCAGACTGATTCATCAGCGGCAGCCACAAATCCAGATCCCGGCTGCTGCGACATAGTGGGCCAATGGTATCCAGCCGACGTGCACAGGGGACAGAACCGGCATTGGAAACGGTTTTGGCTGAGGGCTTCATGCCAACGATGCCGCAACAGCTGGCGGGTATACGCACACTGCCCATGGTGTCGGTCCCCAGAGCCATGGCGCAAAGACCCGCAGCCACGGCGCTGCCAGAACCGCCACTGGAACCGCCGGGTACCCGACCAGGATAGCTGGGGTTATGACAGCGACCGTGGTGCGGATTATTGGTGTCAGTACCCACCGCTGCCTCATCCATATTGAGTTTACCCAACAGGATGGCACCCGCGGCTCGCAGGCTGGCAATCACCGGTGCATCCTCAACCGATGTTTTCAGTTCCGTTCCCAGTCCGGCCGTGGTCGGGAAGCCGGCGACATCAATGTTGTCTTTTACCGCCACGGTCAAGCCGTCCACAGGGCTTAACAAGGTACCTTGAGCACGACGGAAATCACTGGCCCGGGCTGCACTGAGTGCAGTGTCAGGGTCAACAACCAGAAAACAATTGAGTTCAGGGTTTTTGTCTTCAATGGCGGCCAGCAAGGTGATAACCAGCTGTTCGCTGGTTAACCTGCCGGCCGCTAACGCGGCGGCTTGATCCGTGCCATCCAGTAACAGGATATCGGCAGCTTTATCCATCAGTTACCCTTATTTCTTGAAGCGGTTGTCGACCAGGCGGATAGGCTTTTGCCGATGCTCAATACCGGTTTCGCTGGCCAGGCTGCCCTGATCATTCAGTTCAACGTTCATCTCGATGCCGAGCTTCTGTTTCAATAACTTACGGAAGGCAGCAGCGGTTTCCTCGGTGTGACTTTTGGCTTCCAGCCGTACCGTCATTTCATCGCGGCCACTGCTGTCACGTTCCACCAGGCAGATATAGTCACCGGCAAAGTTCTCGTTTTGTTCGAGAATGGGACCAATACCCTGTGGGTAAATATTGATGCCCCGCAGTTTGACCATATTGTCCGAGCGACCCATGAAACCCCGGGTGCGACGGAACGGCAGGTCGAGGCTGTTGGAGTAGGGCATGATCTCGGTGACATCGTTGGAGTTGTAACGGATGATCGGGTAAATGTCATTTTTAAACAGGCAGGTGACAATCTGATTGCCGAAAACGCCTTCACCGTGCAGTGGTTCATCGGTATCGGGATCGAGGATTTCGACATACTGGGCGTCTTCCCAGATGTACATGCCATCGTGATCCGGTCCTTCGGCAGAAATGGCTCCGGTGTCGCCAATGCCGTACCAATCGAACAGCTCCGGTCCACCCCAGGCGTCTGCCAGAACATCACGGCTTTCCATGCCGAAATGGCCGGAGATCATGTCAATCTTGATATCTTCACCGGGGATGATGCCGTTCTCACGAGCCACATCTGCCAGACGCTTGATATAATCCGCAAAACCGATCAGCACGCTGGTGCGAAAATCTTTCATCAGATTAATCTGTTGTAACGAACGCGTTTCGATACCCGTACCGGCGGATAGAAACATGGCGTTGGTGTAATGCAACACGGCTTCACGAATATAGTGGCCGCCGTTGATCATGCCATGGCCGTAACAGGACTGGACGGTCGCCGCTGGCTGCAAGCCCTGGAAACGATAGGTTCGACCCAGTAACAGGTTTTGCACCTCGCGTGAGTAGGCGCCGAACAACAGGGGTTGAGGTGTTCCAGTGGTTCCAGAAGTCGTGTGGAAAATCAGGGGTGGACGTGTTTCCGCTGTGTAGCTGTCCAGCCCGCTGAAATCCCCGATGGGTGGGTAATCGGCCAGGCTTTTCATCAGGTCCGACTTGGAGTACGTGGGCAGTTTGGTGATATCTTCAAGACTTTTGATATCGCCTGCTTCCACCCCTGCGGCTCCCCAGTGACGCTGGTAAAAAGGCACTTCCCAGGCACGTTTTAACACATCGAGAAAGCGTTCGTTCTGAATGCTGTAAAGTTCATCGCGGCTCATGCCCTTGAATCGGTTCCACAGATCCTCACCGATAGGGTAGTCCTTGAGCATTTTTTTAGCATCAAATGCTTCGAAATAGGTGGGATAGGTCATACTACTCGGCTCCTGTAGAGAAATGCTTTTGAGTACTTAACGTGATCAAAGTGGTGATATCCGGCAGTTGTTCCAGTGTGTCGGTGGCTTCAATCAACTGCTCAATCGTCGCGGCAGGCAGTGGCTGGATGCCATCGTTGCAGCAACGTCGGAATTTGTTCAGGTGTTGTTCCCGGCTCAGGGGACTGTCTGGGCTGCCTAAAGTAGCAGGCAGGAAACAGTTCAGTTCACGGCCATCGATGAGCTTGAGACACAGCTTCTGAGGTGTCATGGCGTTCGGGTCCGGATTGCCGTCATCGATGACACTGAAACATCGGGCCAGCTTCAACCTGACGGGGTCGTGCAGTTTGTCATCGTCATAACAGCTGACCCGTACGTCGCCGTCGACCAGCAAGGTGGCAGCGCTGTAGGCAAAGCAGAGGCGTGCATAGCTGGTGGACATATTGTCCTCGGGGGGGCGGCCAATCAGTCGTAAAATCAACGGCGGGGCGTACAATTGCCCACTGACCACGTCGCCGGCGGTAAAGTTGTGCTCCTGCTGCAGCTGCTGCATAGCATCTAACCCGCCATGACAGGCACGGCCTGTGGGGAACGGCTTATGGGAAACGAGATTGATCTGAGCTTCGTGGCCCAGCCTGGACAGTATGGAGGCTATATCCGCCTCGGGCTCTATCAAGGAGAAAAACCCAAACGGTCCTTCTAGGACGTCCTTGGGGGCGATCATGCCGGCGGCTGCCATGTCGACCGCCATCACGGCGTTGCGAGCGTTGACGGCCACTTGCATGGCCAGCATGGGTGTGCCTTCAATATGGGCCTGCATGGTGCCACTGACACTGCTGTAGGCAATGCCGAGGGCATTGCGCATCGCTTCCTTATCCAGTTGGGCTAATTTGGCCATTCCCAGAACAGCACCCAGAGCCCCGCAAATGGCGGGCCTGAAAAACCGCAGCGGCGATCGGGAGGCGCTGCCGAGCAAAGTAGCGACATCGACAGCCGCGCTGACTGCGGTCATGAATGAGCGGCCATCGACATTGCCCTGCCGTTGGGCGAAGGCCAGTAACGACGCCAGGATCACAGCCATTGGGTGGACGACGGCGGGTTCGTGGACACAGTCGAATTCCTGGTTGTGAATTTGCCAGGCGTTGACCATCGCCGCCGCTGCGGCTGGCAGCCACTCGCCCGTGCACAACACCTGAGCGTCCTGGCCACTGCCCCACTGCTGATTCAAGTGAGTAAGGATTGCACTGAAGGGCACCCTTGAGCCGCAAATACCGACGCCGAGCGAGTCGAGAATAAAGGTTTTCAACGAGGTGGCGGTGCGGCTGTCCAGATCGTCATAGTCGAGCGTGTAAACATGCTCAATCAGTCGCTCGGCGACATCAAAGTATTCGCTCATCAGCTGATCTCACCCTGGTTAGATGGATTGGTGGGTAACTGCGCAAGATGCTCCGCCCATTGTTGCCACTGACCGCCTGCCGCCAGGGTGTCTATGCCGTCGAGCAGGTTGCTAATCTGGGTTGGGTCATATCCTGCCAGTTGCAACAGTTGGGTGGCTTTATTGGATACCGCCTCAGGACTCAGGGGGTTGGCGGGATCTCCGAGGACATCCTCAATCACCAGAGTGTGAGTGGAGCCGTCCCGAACTTGTATGTCCAGCGTCGCCCGGTAAGCCTCTGGGAAGGCGGCGGTGAGTTCGGCATCTTCTTCTACGCTGATGCGCTTGCGCAGTTCGCATACGTCCTGATCAGTACGACCGGTTTCGGTGAAATCGGCCAGTGTGGGCTCGCCTCTCAGCAGGGCAATGGCGACACAGTGCTGTAAACTGAATTTTGCCTGTAACTCCGTACCGGGATCGGGTTTGTCACAAAAGCTGATGGCGTCACGATAGGTTTTTAAGGTGATGTGGGTAACATCAGCGACATTACCCTCAAAGTCCAATGCCGCATCAATAGCCGGATGGGTATGTCGACAAGCTGGCCAGGGTTTGAAACTGCATTCCCACAGCAGCCAGTCGCCAGCTGGATCGAGCAGTAACGTTTCCGGTTTGCCGCCTGATGCCGTTGCCGCCAGCAGTCCCTGAGGCCCTTCCAGCAGCGAGGAGGGACCCTTCAGTCCGACACTGGCGGCCAGGGCGGCTTGGTATCCGGTCAGTGCCGCCCAGCCATTGTGCAGTTGCTTGCTCTGGCATTCTTCATGGCGCATTTGCCACAGCCCGCCGGTGCGTGTTCCGGCATTGGCCAGTGCATCTACCCATGTGCCGGCTTCGGCCTCCAGCAGCGAACAGACAGCAGCGGCAGCACCGAAGGCGCCCGCAGTGGAGGTGTTATGCCAGAATGTATAATGCTTGGTTCCCAGGCAGCGGCCAATACGAATTACGGCTTCATAGCCTCTGATGATCGCATCCAACAGAGCTTCAGCAGAGCAATTTCGGGATTGGGCAAAAGCCAGAGCTGCCGGTATGACCACGGGTCCCGGGTGCAGAATGGAGGTACGGTGGACATCGTCCATTTCCAGAATGTTGCCGATGGTGGCATTAAAAAACAGGCTTGACTGGAGATCGGCGTGTCCCAGTGTCAGGGCGCTGCAGGAACCCTGGCTGGAACTCGTGCGCCACAGCCTGGCGAGTTTTTGCCCGGTGGCCGTCTCTGCGCCCAGGGCAGAGTTTCCCAGCCAGTCCAGCAGGTGAAGGGCTGCCCGTGCCCGGTCATTGTCCGTCGGTTGGCGGCGGAGTATCGGAGTCAGTTGTTCAAGTAAGGTCATGGCAGGGATCCACGTATTGGTCGGTGCTGCTGGCCGCCTAAAATCATATTGTAATATCAATAATACATTAAGGCAATGTACACTGATGCCTCGTTTGAGGCGGTCTGTTCCGGTATTTGGGTGGTTTCAGGCTTGTTTCATGCCTGCTGGGGGATCAATTTTGTCCAGGCTGGAACAGTCCGGACTGTGGCGTGATATTTTACTCGGTTGGAAGATGGTAGTATCGCCCACAAAAGGTATAATGAGTTACCAATGATACATTAAGAGTGAGCGCTCGTGTTCGTATCTGTCAGGACCTGGCAGGTGTTGCAATGGACACTGTAACAGGAGATCAAACTTGGCTAGAGCATCTGTAATTTCATTATTAAAAAAACGCAGTAAGCAGGGGCTTGTCAGTGAAAGTCCGACCCCGCTCTACTACCAGCTCTATAGTTTGCTGAAAGAACAAATCGTGGATGGAACCATCGGTTACGGCTCACAGCTGCCAACTGAGCAGGAACTGGGGGATGCTTTCGGGCTGTCTCGTATTACTGTGAAACGGGCGATGGATGAATTGGCGGCCGAGAATCTGGTTGAGCGTCGCCGGGGGCGCGGCACCTCGGTCACCTATAAGTATAAGCCAAAGCCGGTCAAGGCTCCCCTCGTCGGTATGCTGGAGAGCATTGAAACCATGGGCCGGCATACCCTCACCCGAACTCTGGATATAGCTGAAACCATACCGCCAGCCGAAATTCGCCAAGAGTTGGGTTTGGAAGAAGACGCAGTGGCATGCCGGTTATTGCGTGTGCGTTTAACCGAAGATGAAAAGCTGCCATTTGCCTATTACGTTAGCTGGACACTGGCGCCAGCCAGCTGTTTTTCCGAGGCGGCCTTGAAAAAATCCACCCGTGTGGAAATTCTGCGTAACAGTGGGGTATCCATTTCACGTATTGATCAATTGCTCAGTGCTGAGACAGCCGATGCCACGGTTGCCCGTGAGTTGAATTTAAAGATTGGTGACCCCTTGCTGATTCTGGTCAGGCGTTCCTACGATAACGACGGCAAATTGATTGATATTCTGCGTGGCAGTTATAACCCGGCCATCTTTCAGTATCAGATGAGCATGTCATTGAATGATGAGGGACAGGAAGAAAGCGAATAGCGGGATGCTTTTGTTCTGTGCAGCTCGATTTTAAGGTTGCGATTGAATTGCGTGGGCAGTAAATATCAACAAAAAAGGGCTGAATTCTCAGCCCTTTTTTGTAAGACCAATACTGCTGTGCGATTAATCCTGCGCGGCAATATCCTCAATGGTTTTGTTAAAGTCGCTGCTGGTCTGGTTGGTCGCCGCTTCATTGGCTTCCTTGCGAGCCAGGTAAAACAGGCGCTGCAGAAAGTCCTGTCGTCGGGCTTCGCGTTCTTGCAGGGCTGCCTCATCCAGTTCCAGTGATTCAATCGCGGCCGCCATGTCCAGCCCGTTCTGTTTGGCGACACGCTCCTGGGCGTCGATGCGGTCACGCAACACCGTGATCTCACTGGCCATAACCATCACCATGGACATGACCTGGTCAATACCTTCTGCCTCGTAAAAGGCCGGGCGCTTGCCCTTGGCATCGCGAATTACGTGGGGGCGATCGGTTTCCGTAAATTGAGTCATTATGCTACCTCTTCTTCTGCCAGGGGTTTTTCGGCGATCAGTACTTCCCAGCCACCGCCAGGCGCAAACTCGCCCGCGGTAAAGTCCCGGTCAGCCACCGCACCGGTGGACGCATCGTCGTAGCCGGAAGCCTGGGCGGCAAACTCCATCACCGCCATTGGCGCGGTGTCAAAGCGCACCTGGGTGTGTGGGAAGCCGGCGGATTCGGCCAACTGAATCTGGTCCATGTCGCGCATGGCGCCCCAGAATGGTTCATTGTTGTACCAGGTTTCATTATCGAGAATGAACTGGGTAAACGGGTCCATCAGATCAAACGGTGGCAGGTCGGCGTGAATCATCAGGCCACCCGGTGCCAGCAGGCGTTCACATTCATTGAAAATGCGGGGCATGGCTTTGCCGCTGGTTTCATGCAGCAGGATATGGCTCACCACCAGGTCAAAATAGCCGTCTTCAAAGGTGGTTTCCTCGGCATTCATCTGGGCGAAGTTAACCGGGTAACCCATGGCTTGTGCGCGCGCGTGGGCGTAACGCACCACTGGAGCGCCAACATCAATACCCCAGACTTCCGCATCCGGAAAATATTCTTTGTAGGGCAGGGTCGAGTGACCGACGGTGCAGCCCATGTCGAGAATTCTGCGCGGTTTGAAATCGGGTTTGTGGCGTTTCAGGTAGTTGCACACCGAGCGACCCATGTCGTCATTGTCGGGGCCGGTGTAGCCCATGCTATAGAGATAAACGCCACGGTCGTAGAGAGCGCCTACGGAAATATCATTTTCAGTCACTTCCGAGCAGTAGCCGCCGGGCATGCAGTGGATATCAATGGCACTGACATAGCGAGGCGGTACAAAGCCTTCAGGGATACGCAATTCCGCGGGGGATTGAGCGGATAATTGAGCAGCTTTCTCAATCAATTCCGGCAGCTGGCGATCAATGCTGACATTGGTGGATTCCCACAATAACTCCTGGGCGACGCGATTGATGGAGGCATACAGTCGGAAATAGGGATCCTTGATCATGCCCTTACGAATTTCCTGGCGGTTTTCCGGGGCATGACCGTGCTCTTTCTGGAACTTGGCTGCCACGCGATTTTCATAAATGGGTTGCAGGCCGGTTAGCAAATCGCTCTGGATAAAACCTTTAAGGCTTTTGGCAAACTCCTGGCGCGACGCTTCGTCGTGAGTGATATCAGGCAGCATGTCATGGCGGGCCTGCTGAAAACAGTTAAGCATGATGAACCTCTCTGTTAGTCCGTGAACCATCCCGGCAAATCTGAAAAACGATGGATTTGGCAAAATGGATTCATGATCGATACCCGGTTAACGATAGGGATGGACCTCTTGAAATGCATTGACAATTGTCATGGAAGAAAATGGGCAGCCGGATACTCTAATTCCAACCTTGATCGTTACTGAGGAACCACATTTGGATGTTACGAAATGTCGTTTCACGCTGGGCCTGAGTAGGGATCGATTACCACACAAACCAGATCTGCCTATACCATTGAGGGAGTTACAATATGAGTTATCGTCTAGGCGTTGATGTTGGGGGGACGTTTACCGACCTTCTCTTGATAAATGAACAGACTGGAGAAACCTTCACAGCCAAGGTGCCTTCCACCCCGCATGACTCGTCAGAGGGTGTGCTGAATGGTGTGGCTCGCATTTGTGAAGAGTCGGGCGTGAACCCGAAACAAATCGCACGGGTTATGCACGGTACCACCGTCGCCACCAATGCCGTACTGACCGGCAAGGGCGCCAAAGTTGGTCTGGTCACCACTAAAGGTTACGAACAAACCCTGCAGGTGGCTCGATCGTTTTGTCCGGGTGGCCTGGGTGGCTGGGTCAGCTACGTCAAGAATCCATTGCTGGCCCCGCTGGAACTGACCATTGGTGCAGTAGAGCGTATCGATGCCAAAGGCAAAGTTGTTCAAGCCCTGGATGAAGCTGCATTGCGGCAGGAATTGCAGGCACTGGCCGACAAGGGTGAGGTGGAAGCACTGACCATCTGCCTGATCAACGCCTACATCAACGGTGAGCACGAAGTCCGCGCCCGTGATATTGCCCGTGAGATTTTCGGTGATGTGCCGATTTCCATTTCCAGTGAAGTGGTGCCGGAAATGCAGGAGTATGAGCGTACCGAAACCACGGTGGTGAATTCCTACGTGCGTCCTGAAGTTTCCAAATACGTCAACAACCTGCAAAACGCCCTGATTGAGCGCATGGGAGAAGAGGTGCAGTTGTCGATTTTGCGTTCCGACGGTGGCCTGGCCTCCGGACGTGCTTCGGCCGAATCTCCTGTTAACTTGTTGATGTCCGGACCTGCCGGTGGGGTGTCCGGTGCGATCTATTTCTGTAGTCGGGCCGGGTATGATGACATTCTCACCTTCGATATGGGCGGAACCTCAACCGACGTTGCCCTGATTCAGAATTCAAAGGCTAAAGTTCGCCGGGAAACCGTGGTGGGTGACGTGCGTGTGCGTGCGCCGTCGGTTGATGTGCGCACCGTCGGTGCCGGCGGTGGTTCCATTGCCTTTGTGCCGGAGCTGACCAAGGCGCTGCGTGTCGGCCCTGAGTCTGCCGGTGCGGTTCCTGGACCTGCGGCCTATATGAAAGGCGGCACCGAACCCACGGTATGTGATGCCAACGTGGTGCTGGGTTATCTGCCCTCCGATGTGCAGCTGGGTGGTGCGATGGCCATTGACCGCGAGGCAGCTGTGGCGGCGGTGACCAAAGTGGCCGATGCCATGGGCATCGGTGTGATGGAAGCGGCCGAAGGAATCATCAAGATTGCCAATGAAGCCATGTTTGGTGCGCTGCGTCTGGTCTCGGTAGAGCAGGGTTACGACCCCCGTGATTTCGCATTGGTAGGCTTTGGTGGTGCAGGTCCTCTGCATGCCAATGCCCTGGGCATCCTGACGGAAGCCTGGCCGGTGATTGTACCTCCGGGTCCCGGTGTACTGTGTGCCTATGGTGATGCCACCACCCAGGTGCAGGATGAAGCGGCGCGCACCTACCTGACACTGGCGCAAAACACTTCGAAAGAATCTCTGGTTGAGGATCTGAAAGATCTGCGCGCGAAAGCCTCTGAATCCCTGATCGCTGACGGTATTGCCGAGTCTGATCTGGACGTGGAATACCAGGCTGATCTGCGTTACGCCGGTCAGGCATTCGAAATTCCTGTGGAATTCTCTGCTGAAGAACTCAACGAAAAAGGTCTGGCGGTACTGACCGAGCCGTTTGATGAGGAACACGAAAAACTGTTTACCTTCAAGCTGGGTGATGGTCATGAAATTCTCATGATTCGTGCGGTGGTTAAAGCCAAATCCGGGTCGATTGCCGAGCGCAAACTGGGTGAAGACACCTTGTCGCTGGAAGACTGCAAGATTGAGGACACCCGTTTCTATTACGACGGCCAGTGGCACGATGGGGCAATTTATGACCGCAGCAAGCTGCACACCAAACTGGTGGTAGTAGGTCCCGCCATTGTCAGTGAAATGGATTCCACCACGGTGGTATTGCCCGGCTATGCCGCCAGCATTGATACCGTCGGTAACCTGTTAATCAATCCTGTGAAATAAGTGGGGGTAGAACCATGAGTGCGATTATTTTAGAAACCAACCCAACCCCGCTGCAGCGTGTCGATGTCGATGGCGTAACGGTTGATATCATTGAAAATGCCTTGCGTAATGCCCGTGAAGAAATGGATGCGGTCTTGTTTCGTACCGCCATGTCACCGGGTATTCGTGAACAGGGTGACTGCTTTCCGCTGATTGCCAACCGCAACGGTAAAATGGTGGTGGGCCAGATGGGGTCGTTCATTACCGGTTTTACCGACGCTTACGAAGGTACTCTGGAAGAAGGCGATGTCATTCTGACCAATGACCCTTACATGTGTAACGGCGCCATTTCCCATTTGAATGACTGGCTGGTACTGGTGCCGGTATTCAAGAACGGCCGTCATATTGCCTGGTCGGCCATGTTCGGTCACATGTCAGACAACGGTGGCATGGTGCCAGGTTCCATGCCCATTGAGGCCAGCACCATTTTCCAGGAAGGGGTGCGTATCCCGCCGGTGAAACTCTACAAAAAAGGCGAGCTGCAGGAAGAAGTTCTGGAGCTTATTCTACACAACGTGCGCACGCCCCAGTGGAACCGTTTTGACCTGAATGCTCTGGTGGCAGCCTGTAATACCGCGGCCAAGCGCTGTAATGAGCTGGCTGATCGCTTTGGTGACGATGTGTTTGATTCCACCATGCAGATCATGCTGGAGCGTAACAAGATGGCCATGGGTGAGATCATCAAGATGTTCATCCCGGAAGAGCCACGCGAGTTTGCCGATTACCTCTGTGATGACGGTAAAGGCATGGGGCCTTACAAAATCAACTGTAAAATGTGGCGTGAAGGCGAAAAGGTTATCTTCGATTTCGACGGTACCGATCCTCAAGCCCAGAGCTCCGTCAACTTCTATCTGAACGAAGAAATGTTCAAGATGTTTTTCGGCTCGTTCACCATCAACGTGGTGGATCCGCAAATCATCTTTAATGACGGTTTCTATGATCTGGTGGATGTGCGTATCCCAGAGGGAACCCTGCTGAAGCCGAAGTATCCGGCGGCACTGTCTGGCCGTACCCACGCCCTGGGCCGTATCTTCGATATCCTTGGTGCCCTGCTGGGTATGGGCGCGCCCGAGCAGTTATTGAATGCGGCCGGTTTCTCTGACTCCCCGCATTTGTTCTACTCCGGCTACGACGACAAGGGCGAGTGGTTCCAGCTGTTCCAGATTGGTTTTGGTGGTATCCCCGGACGTCCCGTTGGCGATGGTCCGGATGGTCACTCACTGTGGCCAGGCTTTACTAATGTGCCGAATGAATTTATTGAATCCTATTTCCCCATGCGAATCGAGACCTATGAAACCATTCCCGATTCCGGTGGTGCCGGTTTGCACCGCGGAGGTAATGGCTTAACCGTAGCCTATCGCTTCTTGTGTGACGGTGAGATCGCGATTCACGATGACCGCTGGCTGGTACACCCCTGGGGCGTCAATGGTGGCGAGCCGGGCATGCGTTCTACCAAGCGTATGGTGCGTGTCGATGGCAGTGAAGAGTGGTTGCCGTCCAAGTGTGAAAACGTGAAGGTGAAAGCCGGTGACCTGCTTCACTTCAACACTTGGGGTGGCGGTGGCTGGGGCGACCCTTACCAGCGTGATCCCGCCGCGGTACTGACCGATGTGAAGCGTAATCTGGTGTCGGTGGAAGGGGCCAAACGCTACGGTGTTGTGATCGTCGATGGCGCTGTGGATGAGGCGGCAACGACCGCGCTGCGCAATCAACTGCAAGCCGAGCGGGGTGCGGTGTCGATGTTTAACCACGGTGGCACGATCGAAGAGATCAAGGCCCGCTGTCTGGAAGAAACCCACATGCAACCACCGGTTTCCCCGACGTTTCAGGTAGTCAGCAACTAAGTCTGAATCCGTTCAGCTCTCGGGTCGGCTACCAGTCTTACACTCAAGTAGGGCTAGTGGCCGGCCAGTGGTTTAACGTTCGACACGGCGAACGAAATAATCCGCATTATTCTTTTATTTTATTCATTTCTTACTCAATCCTTATGCCATTCGCATCAGGTGCCTGATTGCAGGAGATTCAAGCATGGGTGCTGAGAATTCACCTAAAACCCTCTACGACAAGATCTGGGACAGTCGCTGCGTAAAGAACTATGACGATGGGACCTCGCTGATCTATATAAACCGACATATTTTGCATGAGGTTTCCTCCGCGCAGGCGTTTGAGGGCTTGCGGGACAGTGGCCGACAACCCTGGCGTCGGGAGTCGGTCATTGCCACGCCCGACCATAATGTTCCAACCACAGAGCGGGAACTCGGCATTGACGGTATCCGCGATGACGTATCCAGAATCCAGGTAAAAGCCCTCGACGATAACTGCCGGGAATTTGATTTACGGCAGTTTGGTTTGAACGATACGCGCCAGGGGATTGTGCATGTGATTGCACCAGAACAGGGACTGACTTTGCCTGGCATGACAGTGGTTTGTGGTGACTCACATACTTCGACTCACGGTGCACTGGCGGCTCTGGGGGTGGGTATTGGCACCTCCGAAGTGGAACATGTGCTGGCCACACAATGTCTGTTGCAGCGCAAAGCGCGCAACATGCTGATCGAAATAAACGGTGAACTCGGCACCGGTGTGACAGCAAAAGATGTGGTGCTCTATGTGATTGGGCAAATCGGTACGGCGGCGGGTACCGGCTGTACCATTGAATTCGCCGGTTCAACCATCCGGGCATTGACCATGGAAGGTCGCATGACCGTTTGCAATATGGCGATCGAAGTGGGTGCGAGAGCCGGGTTGGTGGCGTTTGATGACGTCACCGCAGCCTATGTCAAAGGACGCCCGCACGCGCCCGCTGGCGAACAATGGCAACAAGCCATCGACCATTGGCGCAACTTGCACTCCGATGCTGGCGCTCACTTTGATGAAATTTTCCGCTTTGATGCGGCCGATATCCGGCCTCAGGTCACCTGGGGTACCTCGCCAGAGATGGTGGCCCCGGTTGATGCTCTGGTCCCGGATCCTGATGTACAGAAGGATGCAGGTCGCGCGAGTGATTACCGTGCGGCTCTGGAATACATGGGACTGCAAGCCAGTCAGCCGCTGACCAGCATTAACGTGGATCGTGTCTTTATCGGTTCCTGCACCAATTCGCGTATTGAAGATATACGGGCTGTGGCGGCGGTTGTCGAAGGTAAAAAACTGGCGTCAACGGTAAAGCAGGGATTGGTGGTGCCGGGTTCTGGTTTGGTCAAACGCCAGGCAGAAAAAGAAGGCCTGGATCTGATTATTAAAGCCGCTGGGTTTGAATGGCGTGAACCGGGATGTTCCATGTGCCTGGGTATGAACGCCGATCAGTTACAACCCGGCGAGCATAGTGCATCCACTTCTAACAGAAACTTTGTCGGTCGCCAGGGTATTGGTGGTCGAACGCATCTGGTGAGTCCGGCCATGGCAGCGGCGGCGGCGATTGCCGGCCACTTTGTCGATATCAGTAAGGGAGGATGGTAACCATGCAGGCTTTTATTCGACATACAGGCAAAGTGATTCCACTGGATCGAGCCAATGTGGATACGGACGCGCTTCTGCCGAAACAATATCTCAAATCCATCAGTAAATTTGGTTTTGCGGACTGGTTGTTTGATGACTTTCGTTACCTGGATCCAGGTGATGTCAATACCGACACCAGCAGCCGTCGTTTAAACCCGGATTTTGTGTTGAACAAGCCCGGATTTGAAGGCGGCAGCGTACTGCTTTCCCGCGCCAACTTCGGTTGTGGTTCGAGCCGTGAACACGCGGTATGGGCGTTGCGGGACTATGGTATCCGCGTGGTGCTGGCTTCCAGTTTTGCCGATATTTTTTACAACAACTGTTTTAAAAACGGCATTCTGCCGCTGGCGTTACCGGTGGAAAAAATCAGTCAGTTGTTTCAGCTGTGCAAAGACTCCGAATCACTGGAATTAACCGTCGATCTGGAAAACTGCCAGATCAGGATCAGTGAGTCAGAGACCTGGTCGTTCACTATCGATGCCGGTCGGCGGGAAAACTTGCTGACGGGGCGGGATGAAATTGCCGTGACCTTACTGCAATCGGATGTCATCAGGCAATTTGAGAGTCACTTACAGCAACGCGAGCCCTGGGCGTTTTAATCCTCTGCAGACAATGTTTCTGTAGACAAGGTAAAGCCTGAAACCGCTTTGATAATTCTCAATGCGGTGCGGTCGTCGATTCAGGAAGCTAGAGCAGGTTAGATAGAGAAAACGATAAATCACATAAGCGTTGTGGAGGAAACATGTTCAATAATTCGATAGTCAATTCACTGTCAAGGCGGAGCTTTCTGGGTGGCGTCGTTGCGACAGGCGCCGCTGCCGCAGGTGCGAGTTTGTCAGTGAGCAGAAGTGTACAGGCTGCAGCAGGTTCCAGCATCCGCCCCCTGGATATTGAGGATCCCCGGGAAAATCTCTACGGCTTTGCCAAGCTCTGGGGCACCATCGGTTCCAAGGCGGTGTTATCGGGTTATCAGGGCATTCAGTACGCCGTGGTGGGTGACAAGCGTGCGGTGCCACTGTTTGGCTACTGTGGTTTCGGCAATATCCGCAACGTCATTCTGGAAGATGGCTCGGTGCGGGTACTGGGTAAAGAATGTGGTTACTTTACCGATCTGGCCACCGGCGAAATTATCGATCACTGGGATAACCCCTGGACCGGTGAACGGGTGGAAGTGTTTCCTTTCCTGAACGACAAGTTTCGCGGTACGGTGGGTTTGACCCGCCAGGTGTTCAAAGTGGGCGACAGCGAAACCCTCAACAATGCCATGGGTGAAAAAGACAGTAAGGCTGAACCTTATCGATTGCCCTGGCAACCGATTGGCGATAAATACCTGCTGGGTTGGGATTACGCCCACGAGTACACCAACCCGGTAACGCCGGAAGGCTGGCCGAAAGCCTCCACCGGGCGTCGGGTGAATCCCTCGGAGCACTTTACGTTTATTACTCCGCGCAATGAAATCGATGACCGTTCACTGGAAACCGCCACCTTCTCGGCCGGATTCACTCGCCAGGCGCCCTGGTGGCCGTGGATGCTGATGGGACAAAGCGGGGTTGATGGTGTGTTAATCGGCCGCATGCACAGCTACCAGATCACCGGTGGCCCTGAAGATGTACCCAAGGCAGTGTTGAAACGGGTGGAGCGGGATCGTCCCGATCTGCTGGAAGAGCCCGAAGATGGTCCGGATTTCGGTGTACGGGGCACTCTGGAAGAGTACGCGGAAACCGTACCGCCAGAAACTCCAGGGTATCAGCCACCTAAATTAACGCCGCTTAAAGGCTGAGTTGTTAAAGGCTAGGTACTTAAATTGAAAGTACTTTAAACCCAGCACTCAAACCCAAGTACCTGAAAGATAAGCCTGATACGAAAAACCCCGCTATCGATTGCTGATTCGATAGCGGGGTTTTTACGTCTGGACCTTTTCGGAAAGGTGACCGTTGGTGTTATACCACCGCGCAGACGGTTTTCCATTCCAGATAGTTGTCCAGCGCCACCTTGCCACTGTCACGGCCATAGCCCGATTGCTTCATGCCGCCAATCGGCAGTGCGGGATCGAACATGGAGTGGGTATTGATCCATACCGTACCGGCTTCCAGTCGACGTGACAGCCTGTGGGCATTGGACAGATCTTGGGTCCAGACACTGGCTGCCAGGCCAAAATGACTGTCGTTACTCCAGGCCAGCGCTTCTTCAATATCATCGTAGGGTTCGATCACCAATACCGGACCAAACACCTCTTCACAGTGAATCGGCATGTCCTGATGGGTGCCGGTTACCACGGTGGGTTGGATAAAAGTACCGTTGCTGCCCAGTCGTTCTCCGCCACAGATCACACTGGCACCTGTCTGCTTGGCGGACTGGATATAGTGTTCGATTTTTTCAGCCTGCTGCGGTGATACCACCGGGCCCATCTGGGTTTCCTGATCAAGACCATGTCCAAGACGCAATCCGGAACCGTATTCGGCAATGCCCTCCAGTACCTGGTTGAAAATGGAGCGATGCACGTAGGAACGGGAGTTGGCGACACACACCTGACCGCCATTGAAGAAGATCCCGTTAGCAACACCGGGAATGACCAGGTCGAGATCGGCATCGGGCAGCACAATGGCCGGTGACTTACCGCCCAGTTCGAGGGTAACCCGTTTGAGATTGGATTTGCTGGCTTCCACAATCGCACGACCGGTGGCGGTAGACCCGGTAAAGGCCACCTTGTCGACACCAGTGTGCGAGGCCAGCAGTGCACCGGTGTGGGCACCTTCACCGGTCACCACATTCAAGACACCTGCTGGCAAGCCCGCTTCGTTCATCAACTCGGCCAGACGCAGGGCAGAAAGCGAGGTGAGTTCAGCGGGCTTGTGGACCACTGTACAGCCCGCCGCCAGAGCGGGTGCCAGTTTCATAGCGGTCAGGATCAGCGGCGAATTCCAGGGGGTGATGGCCGCAACGACACCGACGGGTTCACGTCGAGTCCAGGCCTGTACTTCCTTCCCCGGCGGTTGGTAATTTACTGATGGACTCAGGGTTTGACCTTCAATGGTCATGGCCTGGCCGGCAAAAAAGCGAAACTGGTTGGCGGCGGCGGGAATTTCTGCCCAGCGGGCCACGGTCCAGGACTTGCCCTGGTCGAGAATTTCCAGCTCACACAGCTCGTCCATATGCGTTTCAATCAACTCGGCAACCCGCAGCAGAATCACACTGCGCTCCACCGGTGTCATGCTGGCCCAGGGTCCGGTTAAGGCCTGTCTTGCAGCGGCCACGGCGGCATCAATATCTTCTGCCCCGGCGTTGGCCAGGCGGGCAATCAGTTGCCCACTGGCCGGATCACAGGTGTCAATCAAGGCGCCGCTTTTGGCCGGCTGAAACTCACCGTTAATGAACAGTTGCTTATCTGGTGTGTTGGCCAGCAGTTCGCGGACTGCATCGCTTTGTGGTGCAGGAATGTTACCGTCTGTAAAGTTGAGCTCAGTCATGTTCAACTCCCCATTTGACCTGGAATATGCGTTTCTTGCTGTTGCAAATACCAGTCGGCAATTTCTTCACGAGTTGCCCACCAGACACCGGGTAAGGATTTGGCATGCTCGATAAACTCACGCAGTGCCCGGATGCGATACGCACGACCAGAAACATGGGGGTGGATGCCAACGTTCATGATGCGGGCCTGGCTTGAACCTTCCTCATGCAGCACGTTCAATTCTTCGATCAGAATGTCCCGGTATTCGTCGGTGGTATGACCGCGACGGGTGATGATGGTGAAATCGTTGATCTCATTGGAGTAAGGCACAGACACAATGGGGCCATTGTCAGTGCGAATCATGAATGGCTGATCGTCGTTCATGATGTCGCAATAAAACTTGTAGCCTTCTTTCGCCAGAATCGCCGGGGTATTGAGAGTGCCGCGCAGGGACGAAGACAGCCAACCCACTGGACGTTTGCCGACATGTTGTTCGTACATCTCAATGGAGCGGGAAATAATGGCTTCTTCCTTGTCCGGCTCGTGGGCGAAGTTGGTCAGCAGTTCACCCTGCTCATAGTTATGAGTGATCAGTTCCCAGCCGCGATCCAGACAGGCCTGGGTCATGGCATTGCGACGCTCAAAGGTGACAGCGTTGGTGGTACAGCTGGCTTTAACACCCATCTGGTCAAACAGTTCGTAGAGGCGCCAGATACCCACTCGCTGGCCATATTCACGCCAGGTAAAGTTGGGGTAATCCGGGGTGTTGCCGGGCAGTGAACTGGGCAGGATGTCGGGACCACCGGCGTAGTAGGGCTTGTCGGTATCCTTAATCAGGTCCCAGGTTTCCAGGTTGAACGTCAGGATCAGGGCAACCCGTTTGTCGTCCGGCCATTTTAACTGGCCGCGTTCGGGCAGGGGGACGTAATCGTACTGCATGACTTAAAGTTCCTCCAGCAAGCGGCCAAAGCCACTGACTTTGTCAGTAATTCCGTAGGTTCTTAACGCATGCCAATAGGTTGCGGTGTTGATGGCGATGACCGGTTTGCCCAGTTCAAGCTCCAGTTTTCCGGCTAGGCGTGCCATGGACAGATTGGTCCCCACCTGCAGGATGGCATCGACACTGTCGTCATCCATCTGGGCGACCACTTCACGCACCTGTTTGTTGGTGATTTCAGCGATGGCGGTCCAGGTTGGAGCCTGGAAGGGATGATCGGCGACGGCTTCATAACCGTAATCACTCAGGAAGTTGCGAACTTCATCGTTAGCGACCGGGTAGTAGGGCGACAGGAAGGCGACCTTTTTAATGCCCCCAATCGCTTTAAAGGCTTCAACCACTGACACGGAACCAATGGAGGATTTAACTCCAGCCACTTCTTCGATGTTGCTCTGCCAGGTTTCTGCACCTTTGGCACCGCCATAGAAGGTGATGGCTGACATGCCCATGACCAGATAATCCGGCGCACAGGTCATAACACCTTTTACGGCATCGACGGTACCCTGATCGATCAGTTGGGTACCTTTAAGAAAGGTGTCATTGGAGATGGCCGAGGCGTTATCCACAATGATACGACTGTAATGGTTGGTAACGCCCTCAGGGCGCATGTCATCCATTTCAGGTTGAACGGTGGTGTTGGTGGATGGGCCCAATACACCAAATTTGGCACGGTAGCCGAGAATATCTGTCATGAGTCTGCTCCTATACAATCGAACGTTCTTGTTCCAGGCTGGCGTACATGGCCTGGCGACGCAGGAAAGCCTTGCGTTGTTCCGGGTCATCACGGGTATCGCGCATTTCCTGTAAACGCATGCTGTGGTTTTCTTCCGGGCTATGTTCCAGCAGCTTTTTGTTCTGGATGGTTTGCGCCTGGATAAAGCTGTGGGTGACTGGACGACGCTGGCGGTCATACAGCTCGAAACGAGCGTCATCGTGGCCTTCGGTCAGGTTCTGGGCGATCTTGTCGCACAGGTTCCAGGCGTCGTGAATGCCACTGTTCATACCGAAACCACCCAGTGGGTTGTTCATGTGGCAGGCATCGCCCACCAGACAGACGCGACCGTGATTGAATTTCTTGGCGACGCGCTGGTGGACACGGTAAATGGTCCGGTGTTCGGTTTTCACGTCGCTGCGACCAATCAGATCATTAAATACTTGATCTTTTTTCTCGTCGGACAACAGGTACTCGTCACTTTGGTCTTCACTGGCCGGAACCAGAATGCGCCATACACTGGGCACGCGTAACAACACCATCCATTCTTTCGGGTCGGAGACGTAATTCACGTAAGCCAGGTTGTCGATGTAATCTTTCAGTTCCAGCTTGGTCGACAAGGTGAGGAATTTTTCCGGATAGGTAAAACCTTCGAACTCAACACCCAGCCATTTACGGATGATGGAATTGCCACCATCAGCGGCCACTAGATACTGGGCTTTGACTTTTTCAATCGCAAAAGGACCTTCGAGTGCGACTTCAATGCCATCCTCGGTTTGTTCAAAGTGAACAACGCGATGATTGAATTTCACTTCCGCCTTGGGGTGAGCCTCCAGCTTCTCGGCAATCATATTCGACAGCACGTGCTGTTCGCACTGCAGACGGTAAGGGTATTTCTCTTCGCCTTCCAGTTCGGACAGGTCAAATTCCACCACTTCGCCCGTGGCGCGCTCGCGGAAATGGTAAACCGGGGCTTTCAATCCTCGTTCAATCAGGGTTTCGGCAATGCCCAGCTCGTCGAGCATTTCCAGGGTGGGGGGATGAAAAGTGGAAGCGCGTAAATCAATGGCGCAATTGGGGCCGGCTTCACACAACATCACATCAAAACCCAGGTTCGCCAGACGCAGGGCGGCGACGGTCCCGACAGGGCCCGCACCAGCTACGATAACTTGTGTCGATTTCATACTCTTTTACCTTTATCAAACATCGGATGGTGTCGGTAGAGTTCCATCCATAGAATCATTTATTTCAATTCGGTACTTGTAGTTAAATTCGATACTTATGTTTAAACTCTGTACCTTGTTCAAAGCAGCGCGGTCACAGCCTTGGTTTCCAGATAGGCATCCAGACCTTCCTGGCCAAACTCGCGTCCCCAACCGGACTGTCCATAGCCGCCGAAGGGAATGTTGGTGCCGATAGCGCCATGGCAGTTGATGGAAACCTGTCCGGCCTTGATACGGGAAACCAGTGCGTGTGCTTTGGATAAACTCTGGGTCCAGACGCTGCCGGAAAGACCATAGACCGTGTCATTGGCCATAGCGGCAATTTCATCCAGATCGTCTGTATCGAAACGCTGGATGGACATAACCGGACCAAAAATTTCTTCCCGTACAATGCTCATATCCGCCGTGCAGTCAGAAAAAATCGTCGGTTGCACGAAATTGCCGGGTCCTTGCAGACGTTTGCCGCCGGTGATGAGCGTGGCACCTTCGTCGAGGCCCTGCTGGATATAACCCATCACTTTGTTGGTGTGTGCCCCTGAAATCAGCGGGCCAAGCTGCGTGCCTGGCATCAGGCCATGGCCGAGTGCGAGCGATTCGGTAAAGGCTTTCAGCTGTTCGATGAGAGCGTCATAAATGGCGTTATGAATAAAGATGCGGGTGCCGGCCATGCAGTTTTGACCCTGCAGGAAGAAGGTTGCCATGGCAATGCCCGGCACCGCCAGTTCCAGATTGGCATCCGGTAATACCACGACTGGAGACTTTCCGCCTAGCTCCAGTGACACTTTTTTCAGGTTGCCCATGGCGGCCTGGATAACTTTTCGACCGGTGGCTGTGGAACCGGTGAAGGAAATCTTATCCACATCGGGATGTTCAGCCAGTCTGTTACCGGCTGTGCTGCCAAAACCATTCACGATATTGACCACACCTGCTGGAAAGCCGGCTTCCATAATTAACTGACCCAACAGCAAAATCGAAAGGGGGGTTTCTTCTGAGGGCTTGATGACCACGGTACATCCCGCCGCCAGAGCTGGCGCCAGCTTGAGTACGGCGGTAGAGACCGGTACATTCCAAGGGACAATGAGCCCGGCTACACCAATCGGTTCACGAACGGTGTAAGTCAGTGCTTCTGCGTATTCAGTGATATGAGCCGGAGGGGTAGTGGTGGTGCCTTCAATGCGTTGCGCAGCGCCAGCGTAATAGTCAAACATTTCGGCAATGTTATCGATGGTCAGACTCGCAATAAACTCAGGCATGCCGTTGTCCAGCACTTCGAGTTGCGTGAATAATTCACTGTGATCTTCGATCAGTCTGGCCAGGCGTGAAAGCAGCTTGGCTCTTGCGAAATTACTCAGTTTTGACCAGGGACCAGACAGTGCCCGACGCGCTGAGGATACGGCCAGGTCAATATCTTCGGCTCCACCTATGTCGACCTCGCACAGACGCTGTCCGGTAGCTGGATCGGTGGTTTCCAGCGTTTCAGCATTGCTACCGGAAACCCAATTACCATCAATCAGCAGTTTGTGGGGTTGTTGCAGGAATTGTCTGGTTGTCACTGAAATGTTTTCCAGTGGGTCGAAGGCCTGCAATTCACGGTTTGTATCGGTCATATCGTTTTCCATTCAGTCACCGCGGTAGCGGACGTGTATAACTACACACATTCGCTACCGGGTTTCTATTTACATCTTTATCGTGAGTTGGAAAGTTGGTTGATGAAATTTACAGTTCATAGGAAACCGCCAGTCTCCAAGTCATTGGATCAGCCATGAAACGTGGTTGCACCAGGCTGAAACCAAAACCGGTAAACGCGTACTTTTCATCGGTCAGGTTTTTACCCGACAGGCTCACTTTCCAGTTTTCATAGCTGTAAGAGGCGTAGGCATCCACCAGGGTAACGGCTTCCACATGGCCAATTTCGGCGTTGTCGGCGGTGGAATAAAAATCATCCCGGCGATTGGCATTGGCGCCCAGTGACAAGGAACCCGGACCGACATCCACGCTAAAATCAAATCCCAGTGCGAACTGATAATCAAAGACGTTGGTCATTTGATTGCCAAGCAGAGATCCTCCGGCAACACTGGTGTCCGTGAACTCACTGTTCTGGTACACACCATTGGCCCACAGGAACAGACTGTCTGACGCCTGGACGGATACTTCCAGCTCAACCCCTTTGTGCTCCGCGTCGTAGTTTTCGGTGATGAACACCCCTTCGGCAGTAACCGATTGCTGTTGCAGACTGCTGTATTCGTTAAAGAAACCAGAGATGTTGACTCGCAGTCTGTTATCCAGCCAGTCTGTTTTTGTGCCGATTTCATAGGCATTGACTTCCTGCATATCGAACGGCAGGTTCAGTGAAGCCGCCGACGAGGCAAGGCTGTTGTAGCCACCGGATTTAAAACCTTCGGTATAGCTGGCATAAAACAGCAATTCATCGGATGCCTGATAGTCCAGTCCCAGTTTGGGTGTGAATTTGCTGAAGGTATCGTCGCGGTCAACAATTTCGTTGGCTACCAGTGCATCAATTGATTTTTCATCTTCGGTATAACGACCGCCAACTGTCAGGGCCAAAGCGTCGGTCAGGTTGAAACTGACCTGGCCAAAGGCCGCGTAGCTGTCAGTAGTGACATCAAATGTGGTGTAAGAAGGCGTGAAGAAAATGGACGAGGAAATTTTCTGTGTGCCGGACTCGTGGAAATAATAGAGGCCAGCCACATAATTGATGAATCCGCTGGTAGAGTTGCCCGACAGTTGCAGTTCCTGAGTAAAACTTTCTTGATCGCTCAAGGCTTCACGCTGGTAGAGTTCGGTATAGCCATCCATTGGAATGCCGAGTGCTGAATAAGCAACACCGCCAGAGAAGCCAGTGGCCCAGTCGTCTTCCAGTCGATTCCAGGAGGTAATGGAACTGAGTGTCATCAGTTCATTGATGTCCTTGGACAGATGCAGGCTAACGCCAAATTGCTCATCGGAGGTATAGGATTCGTAGGGCGAAACGACCCGATCGATTTTGCCTGAGGAGTAGGGCATCTTATCGTAGGGCAGACTCAGGCTGAATGGGTCTACGGAAGAAGCGTACAGGCCGTCACTGTCAAAGTCGGTATAAAAACCTTTAAGCCGTGCAGTATAGGTATCGGCTACGTAGTAGAGATCCGCTTGGAAGCCCTTGTACTTTTCTTCACCGACGTCTTTGCCGAGGCTGGTATTGTACTGACGTCCGCCGTCGCGTTCGCGCATCATGCCGGAGAAACCACCGCGCAGGCGACCACCCTCTGACAAGGGGCCGCTCACCGACAACTTATCGTACTTCTCATTCCAGCTGCCAAAGCCGGCTTCGTTTTTAAACCGCAGTTCTTCGCCCGGCAGACGGGTAATGAATTTCAAGGCACCTGCTGAGCTGTTGCGGCCATAGAGCGTGCCCTGGGGACCACGCAGAACTTCTATGCGTTCAATGTCCAGGGATTCAATAAAAGAGGCAGCAGAGCGGGGTTGGTAAACATCATCAATATAAACACCTACTTCCGCTTCAGAAGTAATGTTCGCCCCGTCACTGACACCGCCGCCGCGAATATAGGGACTGATGCCGGCGCTGCCACCGGTTACCGGACGAATGATGACATTAGGTGCTACCTGGCTGATGTCCTTGGCGTTATCGATCTGGAACTTTTCGATACTGTCAGAGCTGAACGCCGTGATGGAAACCGGGGTGCTCTGGATATTCTCGGCTGTGCGCTGGGCGGTAACGACAATGTTTTCGATTTCCTGTGGCTTATTGCCCTGCTCTGCATGGACAGATGCCATCGGCATAAGTGTTAGCAAGGCTGAGCTTAACAGGCATTTCTTGTTGCGCTTCATTGTGTTTCTCCTTAACAGAATTGGCCCAGTTCCAAGCCTTGTGGAACTTATGGAGTGTGATTTGCTGCAGTGTAATTTGCGGTAGTGTAATTTGAGAGTATCGAGGTCCTTGAAATGGCTCTATGATAATTATCAATCGGCTGTGGCCAGTTTCAGGGGCTTACAGCCCCAATCCTTCCGGCGAAAGTCGTGAGTCCGGATCGAGCGTCGATTTAATGCTTTTCACCAGTGTGCGAGCTTCCGGAGATAATCTGGACGCGTAAGGGTATGCCTTGCCCAGTTGGAAGTTGGTGGCACCATGCTTGATAAACAGCGAGGTGAGATCGTTCTTTAACTGCTGGACGTAGGTTCGCGCCTCAAGGTTGGCCGGGTATTTGGGAAGTTTTTCCAGATACTCTGCAGGCACCACCTCAGTGTGGTAAACAGTGGTTTCATCAGGCCAGTACAGGGCTATCTCATACAGGAATGCCGATGAGCCCACGGTGGCGAACATGCCGCCATACCAGATGCCTAACTTTTTCATGTCGTCAGCGCGTTCAGCGTAGAAGTCTTCCAAAGCGCTATGGAAAGCTTTGACCTGTGAGTGGGGCAAAATACCGTGTAGGGGAACCCAGCGTTCACCAGCTGGGCCCAGGGTATTGAAAAAGGGCGCAAATGGCATGCCGCGGACCACCGCTGGAACCGTGGCAGGAATTTCCCGCCCCAGGTCAAGATTCAACTGCCGCAAGCGGTGCAACCGGCTTTTGGCCTCGGCGTCGTGGACACCCTCAACAATATAATGGGTCATATAGGGTGATGACGAAATTTCCTTGCGCGCGGAAATTGCGGATTTGAGTAATTGCTTGATGCCATCAAAGTAAGACGGCGAGCTGGTCAGGATGGAAAGTGCGGTTTTGATCAACTCACCGGCCTTATCCTGACGGGCAATCTGTCCTTGGGAAAGAGCCCCATCAAGGGCAAAGTGGGAATCCTCAAGCCGCTCCATGGCAATGCGGCGCATGGACTCGTGCATGGATTCAAAATCCGCAAACGCAAAAGAAATGGTTCTGTGTGCGGGTCGACAGCGTAGCAACGGCAGGGTAATACGTGCTTTGATTCCCAAAGTTCCGCAATCACCGGTGAACAAGCCGGTTAAATCAGGGCCAAAGTGACGGGTAAACGGTGTGCTGCCGGCACTGGCCGAACCCGTTTGCAGCAGGCTGCCATCGGCAAGAATGATGTCCATGGACTGGGCCGATTGGGCAGAAATACCATAGCTGCCAGAACCGTGACTGATGGTATTCTGGGACATGGAGCCGCCAATGGTGGCCTTTAAGCCGGAAAAGGGCCCCCAGAATGGGGTTCTAAGGTCGCGCTTATCCAGTTCTTCTTTCAGTTGAACCCAGGTGACACCGGCTTCGACGGTAACATAACCGTCTTCCTCATTGATCTCGGTGATCCGGTTTAACAGATTCAGGTCAATCAGTATCTGTTCTTGGCTGTTTGGCAGGTAGCCATCGGTGTAAGAGGCACCGCCGCCACGAATGCTGATCGCTACCCCTTGGTTGTGGCAACAGGCTGCCAGAGCCTGCAGCTGCTCCACGCTTTGTGGTCGGGCGACGGCGATTGGAACTTCCAGCTGGCGGTAGACGTCGGTGTAAAACTGTTCCCCGGCAGATCCATAGTAAACGTGGTCTGCTCCAACAATGTCAGCAACCTGGCTTTTGATATCTGCGTCTGATGTTCTGTCTGGGCTGGTGCTGTCGGCAGTCTGTAAATCGTTCATTCTTCAAAAGCCTGTAGTTGAAACGGTATTAGTTGAAACGGTATTAGTTGAAACGGTTTTAAAACCTGGTTACGACAGTCGCTGAGACTGTATCTGGAGCATGTCTGGAGAGCCTACGGCTAAAGAGTGGTACTCCAATGGACTGATTCAACATACTATCTGCTGCCCCGAGGGGCCTTGATAATTGTCATGGCCACAATTCTGGAAAACTGCAAACTAAGATCTCGACACAGAGCTTCCTGATCAAGGGATGGAAGTCATACGCTAACCAATAGTCGGGGCAAAATATGAAATCTCTTAACATCGCAGTGGTAGGCGGTGGGATTGCAGGCATGACTGCAGTGCTGGCCTTAGTTAAACAAGGGCATCAGGTAAGTCTTTATGAAGCGGCCCCGGCCTGGGGAGATGTCGGGGCGGGGATCACGCTCTCGCCCAATGCCATGCGTGGTCTGGATTTTGTGGGGGTGGGGGAGGCCATCGCTGCCAGTGGTATGGAACCTGTGACCCAGGAGGTCACCCACTGGGAAAACGCCAAGGTACTCCTCAAGGTTGATCGCTCTCACACCCGGGAACAATACCAGGCCGCCTATGTGTACATTCATCGGGCCGATCTGCATGAAATTCTAGTCAAGGCCGCTGAGCATGCTGGCGTCAAAATACATCTGGGTATGAAGGTCGCTGCGATTGATACCCAGCCTGACCAGCCCACGATCACGTTTGAGGATGGTAGCAGTGTCAGTGCTGATCTGGTGATTGGTGCCGACGGTCTTAAGTCTCAAGTCCGGCAGATGTTCGATCCCGTAGCACCTCACTTCACTGGACATGTCGCTTATCGGGCCCTGGCACCGGCTACTGAAGAAATCCAGCACCTGATCGATCAGCCCGGTATGCACATCGGTCCAGGCAAAATGGTCGTGCGTTACCCCTTGCGCAAGGGCAACATTCTGAATCTGGTGTTTTTTGCCCGAGAGGAAGGTTGGACTGAAGACGGTTGGTCCATTCCTGCTGATCTGGACGAGTTACGTGAACGTTACGCGGGCTGGTGTCCTGATATACAAACCATGATTGCAGCGATCAAGCCGGGTACCGTATTCAAGTGGGCGATCAATGCTCACAGTCCGCTGCCGTATTGGAACAAGGATGACAAAGTCACCCTGATTGGTGATGCGGCTCACGCCATGACGCCATTTTTAGGACAGGGTGCCGCAACCGGTATTGAAGACGCAGTCGTACTGGCCCGAGCTCTGGAAGACGCAGACACCATTGGCGAGGCAATTACCCGTTACCATGCAGCGCGGTTTGAGCGAACCACCTTTGTCCAGGCAGAATCCAATGCCAATGCCGATCGTTTGCAGGGCGAGGAAACCGAGATGTATGGCCTGGGTAACCTGCGTAATGAGGAAACTCTGGGGCTCTTCGCATACGACTGTACCACCACCCCGGTATAACACCCGTAGAACACTCCTCCACACGGCACTCACTAGCGAGTGCCGTTTGCCCATGACAGTGGCCCTTTTCTAGCGGTCAGGATTTAAGGCAGATATTTATGGACGCAATGACAGAGACAGTGGCAACGCCAACGTCGATCGACAAGCCTGAACAAGTTTCCAAAAAAACCATGATCATGTACGGGTTTGGTCAAATGGGTGCGCAGCTTTTCCGCGATGCCCCTGCAGCCCTGTTACCCCTGTTTATGACTACCATGCTGGGCGTATCCGCCTGGCTGGCTGGGATTGTGATTTTGATTCCCAAGCTGTGGGTGATTGTGTGTGATCCGATTATGGGGGCGGTTTCCGATCAACAGAAACCCAAACACGGGCGTCGGCCATTCCTGGCGGGAGGTGCTATCCTGACCAGTGTTTCCTTTGTCGCGTTGTTTTCGTTTTCGGAATTTCCTTCTCCCTGGGTGGCTGCCATTGCTGTGGGGGTATTATTCTTTCTGGCTTCAACGGCATTTAGTGCATTTTCGGTGCCCTATCTGGCCGTAGCTTCTGAATTGTCTCCCGATCCTCATGAGCGCACCAAAGTTCTGGCTTTCCGCATGATTTTTGCGGTCATTGGTGTAGTTATGGGGGTAGGACTTGCCCAGCCATTGGTGTTTATGTTGGGAGGGGACGCAGCAGCCTGGAGTATGATGGCACTTATTTTCGGCAGCATTTGCCTGATGGCAATGCTGGCTACCGCCTTTGGTGTTCCCAGAGACTATGGTCCCACTCAGGCCGCTGACCCGAAAAAGTTGGTGACCCGCTTTGGTAGTGTTTTGAAAAACAAACCATTTGTGATTCTGACAGGCACCTACTTGACCCAATCGATTGCCCAGGCGAGTGGCTACACGGTGGTGGGTTTTATTTTTCTCTACGCCGTTGGTGATATCAATTTGTTGCTGCCATTCATACTGGTCATGGCCTCCGGTTCCATTCTCAGCCAGCCGCTGTGGTTGAAAATTTCCCGCCGGCTGGGTAAGGAACTGGCGTTCTGGATTGCGTGTATCGGCTGGGTCCTAGTGACGATCACCTGGTTGTTTATTGTTCCGGCTGATGATGTGTTGTTAACGCTGCCCTTGTGGGGAGACATGCCTACCGAGCATATGCTGGTGCTGTTCAGGGGCTTCATCATTGGCTGTACCAACGCCGGTTTCTCACTGTTGAGTTTCTCCATGCTGACCGACACCATTGAACAGCAAAAGATTGCTCATGGCAGTGTGGATGAAGGCTTGTTCTCGGGTGTTTTCTCCGCGATTGAAAAGCTGGGCTTTGCGGTTGGACCTGTAATTGCCGGCGTCGTCCTGAGCATGAGTGGATTTGAATCTTCCACCGGTGGTGCTGTAGCCCAGGATGCACAAGCCATCAAGGGTATGGTATGGCTTTACTCGGTGATTCCTGCGGGAATTCTGCTACTGAGCCTGGCTATTTTTACCCAGTACAACAAAGCCATGCAGCAGCTGAAAAGTGTGTAAGTGGTCCGCTAATATTGGAGAGCTGAGTCGTTGAAGAGTTTTGAATTTATTACGGCCAAAAAAATTGTTTGTCAGGTAGGCGCTGCCCAGCAGCTGGCCGACCATTGCCGTGATCTGGGTGTTAAGCGATTGATGCTGGTGACGGACCCAGGCCTGGTGAAAGCTGGACTGGTGGATGCGGTAGCAGGTCCCTTGCGCAATGCCGGCGTTGGTGTGGTGATTTACAGTGATATCCAGCCGGATCCTCCGGAAGCCGTTGTTACACAGGCCGCCGAATACGCCAACCGGGAATGTGTGGATGGCATTCTCGGTCTGGGAGGGGGCAGCAGCCTGGATGTGGCCAAGCTTATTGCGGTGCTGGCTTATGCCAAACAGCCTTTGACTGAGATGTATGGCATTGACAATATCCGTGGTGGTCGATTGCCCTTGATCCTGATACCCACTACCGCCGGTACCGGATCGGAAGTGACACCCATATCCATTATTACTACGGGAGCTACCACCAAATCCGGTGTCGTTGCTCAGCAATTATTGCCTGACATCGCGGTATTGGATGCGGCACTCACGGTTGGTCTGCCGGCGGCTGTCACAGCGGCGACGGGCATTGATGCCATGGTGCATGCCATTGAATCTTTTACCAGCAAGGTTCATAAGAATACTTATTCGGATATGCTGGCTCGACAGGCGCTGACCCTGATGAGCAGCAATTTGCTGGAGGCTGTTGAGAGTGGCAGCAATCTCGAGGCGCGTTCGAACATGTTACTTGGTGCCATGTTGGCGGGGCAGGCGTTTGCCAATGCTCCGGTTGCCGCCGTTCATGCACTGGCTTACCCTTTGGGTGGTAATTACCACATTCCCCATGGGTTAAGTAATTCCCTGGTTTTACCGCATGTGCTGCGTTTCAACCTGCCTGCTGCCAGTGATCTTTATGCTGAGCTTTTGCCGTATGTAACGCCTGGGAAATGTTCATCAAACAATGAGCAAGGCGCACTGTCGTTTATCAAGTATTTTGACGACCTGATCAGTCAGGTAAAACTGCCCAAACAATTGCGAGAGCTTGATGTGCCGGAAGCAGATCTTGGTAAGCTCGCAGATGAAGCCATGCTTCAGCAACGGCTGCTAGTGAATAACCCTCGTTCCGTAAATCGGGAAGAGGCACTGTCTATCTATCAACAAGCATTTTAAATTTATTGAGGTACTTCCATGGCCAACCCCATTTTGCGTGAAAAACTTAACCGAGGAGAATTTATTTTCGCTCCCGGTATCCAGGACATGATCACGGCCGTGCTTGCCAACAAGGTTGGCTTTGATGTGGTTTATGGCAGTGGCTACTGGTTAACCGCATCCGCTCATGGACTGCCGGATGCCGGTATCGCCAGCTATACGGAAATGCTCGATCGGATGAAAACCCTGGTCCGCACCAGTAACTCTGCGGTGATTGCCGATGCCGATACTGGCTTTGGTGGCTTGCTCAATGTGCATCATACCGTTCGTGGCTATGAGGCGGCGGGTGTCTCTGCCATTCAGATGGAAGATCAGCAATTTCCCAAAAAGTGTGGCCATACCCCCAACCGTATTGTGATTCCGACCGAAGAGATGGTGGATAAGATTCGGGTCGCGGTTGATGCACGAACCGATCCCAACCTGTTGATCATTGCCCGTACCGATGCCAGACAATCAGAAGGTCTGGAAGCATCCATTGCCCGGGCCGAGGCTTACCGTGAAGCAGGTGCGGACATCCTGTTTATTGAAGCGCTGGAAAGTAAAGACGAGATGGTTACTGCCTGTGGCGAAGTTGACGCCCCCATGATGGCCAATATGTCCAACGGCGGTTCCACGCCGATGCTCACCGTCGACGAAATGAAAGAGGTGGGTTATTCCGTAGCCATCGCGCCGTCATTAACCAGCCTGGCTGCAGCTCATGCGGTTGAAGCCGCGCTTATCGCGATGAAAGCCCAGGGCAGTCCTGAACCAGAGGGGATTCCGATCAACAACTTCAAGGAATTCTGCTCTTTGATCGGTTTTGAAGACGTGTGGGCATTTGATAAGAAGTGGGCCAAGTAAGGTTGCTTACATTATCAATTAAATTGCTGCTGGATATATGAGAAACAAATTATGACAGACAACCTGTTGGACAACCACTTATTAGAGAACTATGCCAATGTGTATAACAACCGCATTGGTTTTGGCAAAAAGCCAGCTCTGTTACTGATCGATTTCGTGGAAGCCTATTACGACAAATCCTGTGACCTGTACGCCGATGTGGAAGAAGCCCTGGCTTCAGCGACCCGGGTTTTGGAAGCAGCCCGCAACGCGGGAATACTGGTGGTTTATACCAATGTGGTTTACCACCCTTCCGGCATCAACGGCGGTCGATTCTTTGAGAAGGCTAAGCCTCTTCGTCATCTGGTCGAGGGTTCACCAATGGGAGCCTGGGCCGGTGAATTGAAGCCCGCGGCTGATGAGCTGGTGGTGAATAAACAATACCCCAGCGCATTTTTTGGCACATCTCTGGCTTCTACCTTAACGGCGGCTGGTGTCGATAGTGTGATTCTCACTGGCCTGACGACCAGTGGCTGTGTGCGGGCGAGCTGTGTTGATGCCTGCTCTCATGGCTTCATTCCAATTGTGGTGGAAGAGGCTTGCGGTGATCGTCATGAAGCCCCTCACAAAGCCAACCTATTCGATATGAATGCCAAATACGCGGATGTAGTGAGTGAATATGAAATTCTGAGCTACCTGTCTAGTCTGTAACACTCCTAAATACAGAGGGCTTGGCCCATAGGCCGAGCCTTTGATCCCAAACCTAAGTCAGGAATTCTATTAAGTCAGGAATGCTATGAGAACAATAACGGGTGTATCGAAAAGCTTGACACAATTGGCGGCCATTGTAGCTGCGGTCTCTTCTGTACATGTCAGTGCAGCTCCGACCTTGGGGGTGGATCCTTTGGCAGACGTTGTCTCCGCAATGTCCCTGCAAGAGAAAATCAAGCTGGTGCGTGGTACCGGCATGGAGATGCCCCAGAGTGATGAGGAAAGCGGCCCCGCTGTGGGAGAGACGGGCAAAGGCAAAGTCGCCGGTGCTGCGGGTAATACCTATGCCATACCCAGACTGGGGATACCATCCATTGTGCTGGCCGATGGTCCGGCGGGGTTGAGAATTCAGCCTCACCGTAAAAACCAGCCCGATAAAACCTTTTATGCGACAGCGTTTCCCATTGCGACCCTGTTGGCTTCCACTTGGGACTTATCACTGGTGGAAGAAGTTGGTAAATCCATGGGGGAGGAGACCAAGGAGTACGGTGTCGACATCCTGTTGGCGCCGGGTATGAATATTCAGCGCTATCCCCTGGGTGGGCGAAACTTTGAATACTATTCGGAAGATCCACTGCTGACCGGGAAAGTGGCGGCGGCGATGGTCCGTGGTATCCAGTCCAATGGTGTGGGCACCTCCATCAAACATTATGTTGCCAACAATCATGAGTGGAACCGTAACCAGTTGGATGTGAAGGTTGATGAAAAAACCTTACAGGAAATTTACCTGAAGGGCTTTGAGATTGCAGTTAAAGAAAGTCAGCCGTGGACGGTTATGTCGTCCTATAACAAAGTCAACGGTACTTATACCTCTGAAAGCTACGACCTGTTGAGCAAGATCCTGAGACAGGATTGGGGTTTCCAGGGCTTTGTCATGTCGGATTGGTTTGGCGGTGCAGACCCGATGGCTCAAATAGAAGCAGGTAACGACCTGTTGATGCCGGGTACCGATAAACAAGAGCAAACACTGCTGGCTGCCGCGGAAGCAGGGAAACTGGATGAGACGGCGTTGGATCGCAGCGTCAAGGCCATTTTGAAAATCATTCTGAAAACACCCACGTTTCAGGGTTATGACTATTCCGATGCGCCAAACCTCAAACACAATGCGCAAGTGGCCCGTCAAGCCGCAGCTGAAGGTATGGTATTGCTGAAAAACCATAACCACAGCTTGCCTCTGACGCCCAATACCAAACTGGCCATTTTTGGTAATGCTTCCTACCAGATGATCACGGGTGGAACCGGCAGCGGTGATGTCAATGAAGCCTATTCGGTTTCCCTTTTGCAAGGTCTGGCTAATCAGGACTTTCTGCTCAGTGAGCCGTTGAATTCACTCTATAGCGCCTATCTCCGGGAAGAAACCGAGAAAAGACCAAAGCCGGAGGGCTTTGCCGCGTTCCTGCCACAGACACCCATCGCGGAAATGCCTATTGCCAAAGAGGCGGTTTTGCAGGCCGCAGAAGCCAATGAGGTGGCTCTGATCACACTGGGCAGAACTTCCGGAGAATTTGCCGATCGGGATGAAGCCAACTTTTCCCTGAGTGAGGCGGAACAAGCCTTGCTTGAAACTGTCTCGACTGTGTTCAAAGCCCAGGGCAAGCCAGTCATTGTGGTGCTCAATATTGGCGGGCCCATTGAGATGGTGAGCTGGCGGGACAAGGTGGATGCCATTTTGCTGGCCTGGCAGCCGGGCCAGGAATCTGGCAACGCCATTGCCGATATTCTTGACGGTGAGGTGACTCCCTCTGGCAAGTTGACCAGCAGCTTTCCGGTAAACTTGCATGATTTTCCGTCGGCCAAAGGCTTTCCGGGTGTTGTGGATGATCCTACCGCAAAACCTTCCAGCATTATGGGTACCCAGCCATCAACCGTCAGCTATACAGACGCCGGTAAAGTCGGCTATCGCTACTTTAATGCAGGAAATAAACCGGTTGCCTACCCATTTGGTTTTGGACTTTCATATACAAGCTTCAAATACAGCGACGTAAAATTCAGCAAGTTTGATGGTTCTAGTTCGTTAACGATTGATGTCACTGTCAAAAATACCGGTAAATTTTCCGGCAAAGAGGTGGTTCAGGTCTATGCCTCCAGCCCGACGTCAACTATTTCTGCTAACCCTGCTACGCTCCGGGCGTTTCAGAAAACACGTTTGTTGGAACCGGGGAAAGCGGAAACGCTGACTTTTGTGATTCCAGCTGAAAGCCTGGCTGAATACAATCCGGATCTCTCTACATGGCAAGTGGTTGAAGGGAAATACAAATTTGCCATTGGCTCTTCGTCCAGACAGATTCACAAACGTAAAACGGTTTCTTTGAAAGGAGTGGTAAAATAGTCTTTCTACTTTACCAGGGCAAGGATGCCTGACCTCGCATTCACATTCCTTCATCATTTCCCCTATATGCTCAAAGACTAACACTGAGCAATACGCTAATTTGGCTGTACTTGACTTAAAGAAGCCGTTCCAGTTTTAGCTTGCTACACTATTTGTCTGATTTATAGTCTGTACCGGATTCATCGAATACTCGGTTTGATTCGGGCTGTAAAATTGATCAAATTATCTGTAGTACAAGAGCTGTATTTGAAGAGTACTTCAACACACCTGAATGGCTAACATTCAGAACGTAAATTGGAGACAAAAAAGGGGGGGCAGAGGGCCCCCTAAGTCGAACGAGAGATGGTTAAAAAGTTTAAATTAAGCTTCAGTAATATTACTTGCTGCTGATCACATTGCTGGATTTCAGCTCGTCAATGGAGTCCTGGGAGTAGCCGGCTGCTTGTAAAACCTGCTCGGAATGCTCACCTTCTGTTGGAACATCCCGGTACAGTTGTGTGCGTGCACCATTCATTTCAATTGGTAGGGCAGGCAGTTTGCTCTTTTTGCCGGCAAACGTAACCTCGACCAGGCCACCCGCGTTAAGATGAGGGTCATTAAACAAGTCAGACGGCTTGTTGATGGGGGCAAAGGGTACACCAGCACGGTCCAGACGCTCCATCAAGGTTTCTTTGTCCATACTGGCAAACAGCTCGCTAATCACCGGGAAGATGACATCCCGTTTTTTCACTCGATCACCGTTCTTTTCCAGTGAGCTGTCATGTAGGAAACTGGTGAGTTCAAATTCTTCACAGAATTTTTTCCAGAGTGTGTCGCTTACCACGCCGACAAATACGCGTTCGTTATTGAGGCAATGAAAAATGTCATAAATCGACCAGGCACTTTGGCGAATCGACATGGGGGGCGGCTCCACACCGGAAACTACTTGCTGGGCCATGTGCTGGCCCACCATATAAGCGGTAGTTTCGAACAATGAACTGGTGACATGGTTACCCTGGCCTGTGTTATGACGATCATGCACCGCGCTCAGGATACCAATGACACCAAACATGGCACCGGTAATATCAATCACGGAGGAGCCCGCCCGCATGGGTCTATCTGGCAGTCCAGTCATATAAGCAAGGCCTCCCATCATCTGGGCGACTTCGTCGAGAGCGGTTCGGTTTTCATAGGGGCCTTTTAAAAAGCCTTTCAGGGAGCAGTAAATCAGACCAGGGTTCAATGCTTTCATGGCCTGGTAACCAAACCCCAGTTTGTCCATGGCACCTGGGCGAAAGTTCTCAATCAGGATATCCGCATCCATGATCAACTTCAGGGCAATTTCTTTACCTTCATCGGATTTTAAATCGATGCAGACGCTTTTCTTGTTGCGGTTGTACATCGGGAAATAACCAGCACCTGACCCCTTCAAACGGCGAGTATTGTCACCTTGCAACGGTTCAACCTTGGTAACGTCAGCACCCAGATCCGCCAAAATTACCCCGGTTGCGGGCCCCATGACCATATGGGTGAACTCAACGACTTTCAAATCTTGTAAAGGCTTAACGCAGGCGTCTGTCATGAACGTGATCCCGTCTATTTCTGCTCTGATGTGGTGCAGATAAAGTCTGCTTGATATTTAGGGTGAATGTTATATCAATATATCAATAAGTGCAAGTGGTGGGTTTGCTGGACATTTACCGGACAATAGGATTTGTTGTTGCAAAGAAAAGCTTTTATTGATGGAAGATAAGTTGCGAGCCCACTGTTTAGCCGCAAAATAAAGGCGGAATACGCAGACGACTGAAGATTCTTGACGAGAATTAAATTTGGCTCTTATTATGGCTGTCAGCTATAACAATGCAGACATGGCGCAGAGTGAGAAATAGGGCGCCTTGTGTTAATTGATGGAGTAGCATATATATTGCTGTGATGCGGCGTGTAGCCGAGCTGCATCGAGTCAGTGGCACGAACCCCGGCCATGACTTATGTCAATTGGCAGTTCGTGAGCGGCAACCGGATGTTCGGTATGTAATTGACGAAATGTCTCAAGGAGTGAGTCAGCCATGCATAGGTAAATTACCCAGAGTAATAGGTATTGTCGTATATGATTTACAATGAATGCATCTTATTTCACGGTTTGACTTACACCGAACTGAAAATGTTGGATACATTTGCAGAGCAGAAAAAGATTGCGGCAGGGAAATACCTGTTCGATCAAAACTCACCCTCTGACAACGTTTATAATGTCATTTCGGGTTCGGTCACCGTAGAGCGTATATCCAGTAATGGTCGCCGTCAGATTATCGGCATTCTTTACCCTGGCGATTTTCTTGGAATAACCAACTCCGACCATTATGACTACGCAGTCAGAAGCCTGACCGATGCCGAGTTGTACCAATTTAATCGCAAACGCTTGTATGGCCTGGCTAAAGAAGTTCCTCATCTGAAGGCTAACATCGATCAGATCAGTTCTACTATTTTTGCCCGTATCCTCGATCACCTCTATATTCTGGGGCAAAAGAAAGCCCATGAACGGCTGTGTTTTCTCTTTATTCAATTGTTAGAGCGTCAGCCCGGGGCCACGCCAGAGCGGATTGACCTGATTGTGTCCCGACAGGATATGGCTGATTATTTAGGGTTGACCATTGAAACGGTTAGCCGCTCCCTGGCGAAACTGAAAAACGATGGCGTGATTGCCATTCCCTCCCTCAATCATTTGAACATCCTGGATCTGGATGCTGTGAAAGAGTTAGCGGATACCTAATTGGGTGTGCCGTAACCCACATATCTGTACCGACGCAGGCTTCCTTCTCTGAGTGCCAGTTAGGCGTTTGATATTTATCATGGATACCTTGCCGGAGGCGCCCTAGGATGAAAATCAACACTACCTGAAAACCCCAGTTGAAAACATCCAAAGGCCCCTGCTCCCGCCATGTCAAGAAGCAAACTGAATAGAAGAGACTTCCTCAAATCCGGTTCGCTGCTCTTGGGCGCGAGTATGCTGCCGCCCGTGGTCTGGGGTGCTAATAATAAAGATGTCATTGTCATAGGTGCAGGGCTGTCGGGTTTGAACGCTGCTCACTTGCTTGAAGCTTCCGGTTTGTCAGTTACCCTGCTGGAAGGCAGTGATCGAATAGGTGGTCGACTCTTCACTTTGGATGATGTGCCCGGTAAGCCTGAAGCCGGTGGACAAACCATCGGTCCCACTTATGGTCGTATGATCTATACAGCGATGCGCGAGGGTGTTCAGCTGGGTAATGTGGACTTCAACCTGGGCAGTGAACCGGCACGTTCAATACTGTATGTGAGTGGTGAACGAGTGTTACCGACAGAGTGGCCGTCTTCAGTTCACAACCCATTTCCGCAGGCCTATAAAGCCATTCCGCCTGACCAGCTGCTGATGCGGGCCATGGGGCAACCACCGTTTGAGTCCAGCGGTGACTGGTTGTCACCCGACAAATTCAGCTTGGATGTCCCGACAGCCGATTTCCTGAAGAGCAAGGGTTTTGATGAGGCGTCCATTCAGATGATGGGCCTCAGCAACAATTATGGCCGTTCATTGCAGGAGTCTTCTTTGTTGTTCCTGCATCGTAACAATAAAATCGTTTACGACTCGATGACCACGCCCGGTGGGATTAAAACGGTCATGGGTGGCAATCAACGAGTTCCCGAAGCCATGGCCAGGTCATTGCAGGCGGACGTTCATCTGAATAAAAAAGTGGTTTCCATTAAAGAGCAGGGCAGTCGGGTGACAGTAACCTGCGCCGATGGTTCCCGTCATACGGCAAGTTACGTTGTTTCCAGCCTGCCGTTCTCCACACTCAGGGATGTGAGTATTGAGCCTGGATTACCCGCTCTGCAAGCTGAGGCGGTGTCAAGCCTGGCCTATGGCCAGGTGTTCCAAGCCCATTTTGCCGTTGAAAAGCCATTTTGGGAAGGTCGTGGATTTTTGCCGAATGTATGGTCGGACTCACCCATAGAAAGGGTTTTTGCCAGTGATCCTCAGTACAGCGGCAAGATCACCAATCTGACGGTGTGGATTAATGGGCAGGCGGTAGAGCACATGGATAAGATGTCCGGCCAGGAGGCCGAAAGCTTCATCTCGAAAGAATTTTACAAAGCCTTACCGGAGGCCAAGGGTGCGGTCCGTCTGGCAAAGATACACTCCTGGCAGCAACAGGAATTCGCCAAAGGTTCTTTCGCGGTCTGGGCTCCAGGTCAAATTCAGCGGTACAGTCAGATTCTGGCCCAGCCGGCCGGCCGGCTCCATTTTGCCGGGGAACATACAGCGCAGTGGGCATCAGGTATGGAGGGGGCACTGGAGTCTGGTGAACGCGCCGCAACGGAAATTATTGAACGAATCAATTCATGAATGGTATATGGAGTAGATCAATGCGGTTCGCAATACAATGCATGCTTATGGTATCCGCTTTCAATGTGTCGTCGGTGGCTCTTGCCGAAGAGCCCAACGAGGCGGGGAAAAGGAAAGCGGTCGCTTGCGTTAGCTGTCATGGAGCAGCAGGCATCAGTAACAGCCCGATTTGGCCGAACCTGGCAGGGCAAAAGTCAGCCTATCTGGAAAAGCAGTTAAAGGCGTTTCGTGCTGGCGAGAGAAAGGATGCCATGATGAATGCCATGGCCAAACCGTTAAGCGATCAAGACATTAAAGACATTGCTGCTTACTATTCAAGCCTCAAGTAAGACCCTATTTTAATCAGACTTCGCTCTGATTTCGTGGTTTCTCTAACAGCCTGAATCTGCCCAGTATTCAGGCTGATTATCATTTTTTCCGGCTCATCTGTTTTCTCTTTTTGCGCTTATCTTCGTCGTTTAGGCAGTTATTAACACAAAACTTGTGCATATTTTCAGTGACATGTGGCCAGCATGGAATAGCTGGTTTTACGTCATTATATTCTTAGAGCGTTTTGATTTTTGTTAATGTGTTAGGCAGGTCCAAGGGATAAGGTAAATGCCTGAACTGTTTCAATGATGTACAGAGGACAATAGATGTTTATTACAGAATTAGCTGTGCTTCGGTGGGTCCATATCATTGCCGTTGTATATTGGCTTGGAGGGGAGTGGGGTGTTTTTCAGACGTCCTACAATATTGTCAATCGTCAGCTGCCGATGGCAGAGCGTCGCCGTCATATGGAAACAGCTTATAGGATCGACATCCTGGCGAGAACCGGGATTCTGTTGTTGTTGCCTCTGGGATTACATATGGGATACATCTGGGGCGTGCAGCCCTATGGTGGTGCTGCGTTATGGGCGATTTGGCTGTTTTTCGGTGCATGGCTGCTACTCTGCTGGTCTGCTTTTGTCTTTCGGGAAACTGACCGCGGTATTAAGTTGACTAAGCTCGACGAAGCTATCCGCTTTGTAGTCATTCCTGCTTTGCTGATCTGCAGTATTGCTTCGCTGTTTGGCCATGGACCCTTTATTGCTGAAACGGGCCAAAAATGGTTCTCGGCGAAAGTGCTGATTTTTGGACTGTTGTTAATTATTGGTTTGAAGCTTCGCTTTGTCATGCGTGAATGGACCACGATCTTCCGTCAGTTAGCAATGAAAGAGGATGAGAAGTTAGAAGCAGTATTGATCAAGTCCATTAAGTTTTCCAGAAAAATGGCCTATGTGTACTGGGTTGGTATTGCAACGGTGGCTTTCCTCGGGTCTACCAAGCCGTTCTAAATTCATTTGATTGTTGGATAAGTGGTATGCGCAGAGCCATAGAAAAGGAACTCTCTATTTCATTATCCCCCTTGTTGTTAGGGGGGGTTCTGGCTCTGCCTGCTTTCGGTCAGTCTTTGGATGTACACCCTTTCTGGCAGGGCAACAAAGGTGCATGGCTGAGTCACAATACCTATCTTGGTGATGATTTGAACTACAAAATCAAATCCTATAACTCCATAGTCGTTGTGAAGCCAGGTGTTTCTGATGTTGTCATGCAAGAGATAAAGTACTATCCACCCGGTGCTTTTTATGGCCAGGCAATTGGCCTGAATGTCCCGGCAAATAGCGGCGTGGAGTTCGTCAGTGAAAGCCGCTGGCTGTCAACGGGAAGTGATGGTGTTGTGGTTGAAAATACCAGTGTTCAGAAAAATATTTCTACCATTACTCCCCTGACTAAGAATGCCGCCTTGTTAACGATTACCAGCCTAGCCTCAGGTAATGACAGCTATCGGATGTTGATCACTCTTGCAGGCAGGAACTATCGTCATACTGTTAACCTGGGAATTGATGCTGACTCTTCAGTAGAAGCGGATGTGGGACGTTTGCGAGGAGTGTCTTTCTTTAATGGGAAACGAATTTCACCAGACATTATTCCGGATCAGATCGAACATCTAAGAAAAGAACATCAGGTGAAATTTGTAGTACGAAAGAAACCAGATGGCCAGTTTGAGGCGATAAATATAATCAGCAATGCTGATAAATAATTAAGCAGTTCTTGAAGGGTTTATTTCCAAGATTCCACCATAGCAGTGGCTATAGAGGAATTGCTGCATTAGTATGTGAAAATCGAAATAGGTGAGGAGCATATGGGGTCGATGAAAGAAGGTATTAATCGTCGGAACTTCTTAATGAATTCCGGTAAGGTTGTTTTGGGTACGGGTATTGCCTCTGCGGGCATTACTCAAACATTAGCGATGGCAGATTCTCAAGTTGACGCTCCCAGTAGTGCCAACAACAGTACGTTAAAATACGATGATCCCAAATGGAATCGCGATGCCATGGCTCGTCTGCTCGGGGATCTTGACTTTGGCAAACAAAAGTTTGGTTGGTATGCCGGCGTTGTTAACGGTGTTAAGGCCGATGAAAAAGTCAAACCTCTATTTGGCTTTGAAGGCTTCTCGTACGCTCGCCTGATTGATGAAGGAAATGGGGTTTACCAAAAAGTACTGCGTGAAGTTGGTTTTTATACCGATTTGAAAACCGGCGAAATCCTGGAAGAGTGGGTTAATCCTTACACCAACGAAAAGGTCAAGGTTGTTCCGATCGCCAATGATCCGTTTAACTATAAGATCAGCTCTATCATTCCAAAACCACCTTCGTACGGTGGCTTGAACAAGGATGAAATGCCGGACATTCCTTTCCTGCTGCCCTGGCGTGAAACGGCAGACAACAAAGTACTCATGAGAACCGGTATTCATTTATACTATCCTTCTGCCTTACAACCAGAAAAATGGCCGCGTGAATCTTCCGGTAAAATGAATCGCGTCTCTGAAATGTTTTCTTACGTGATTGACAAAGAAGACCTGGCTGATCCCAAGAAAACCACTGTGTCCTATTCAGGTTCCTGGAGTCGGATTACGCCTTGGCTGCCGTGGATGCTGATGGGACAAGCGGAAGGTCATTGTTTCTATGACTGCATGATGGGTGGTTATGACAGTATGGACGTGCTGTCGCCTAAAGTGCGTGAGTATGCGGAAAAACATTATCCCAAATACTTTGAAGCACCCATGGAGTGGTCTGAACCCAGTCATTCGAGTCTTGAAAACTATGCTCTGGAACAAAAACCCGCTCCGCTCAAAAAGTAACAGACATCAATCTTGATGTTTTTGGCTTGAGTTCCGGGAAGCTTCCGACAGGAAGACTTCCCGGCATACCAGTGTTGTTGTGAGTCCCTGAAAATACCCTGTCATTTATGTATGCCCCAATCTACCCCTGCATTTAAAATTCACGGCTTCTCGGAAGTTGTTATCAGCGTTCGGAGTCTGGATGAATACGAGGCTACCTTTCACGACATCGGTGGTTGGCATACCCGATCTAAAAATCCAGTTTTACCTCAGCAACTGCGAGCCTGGGGTTTGCCAGAAACCTTGACCGCTGAAGAGATGTTGATGGCGCATCCCGACAGTGACACTGGGTTTGTTCGGTTTGTCTGCTTCGAGGGGCTGGCGCAAACAGAAATCCGGGCTAATGACCAACCCTGGGATAGCGGTGGCATATTTGATATCAACATTCGAGTTGAGAATATGGCGCAGGTCAGAGATAAAATGGTCGATGCCCAATGGCAGGCCAATACCGATCCTGTGTTACATCATTTTGGACCTTTTTCGGTCACAGAATGGGTGCCCAGATACTCCGATGGAACACGCTTGGCTTTAATTGAAAGACTTGCTCCGCCGTTGGAGGGTTGGCCGAATCTGAAGCACTTTAGCCGGGTGTTTAATTCCACTTTTATTGTCAGAGATATCCAGCGCTCAGTGCATTTCTTCAGAGATGTACTGAACATGCAGGAGTATATTCACACGCCCAGCACTGAGCTGACAGCAGGTCCCAATGTATTTGGGTTGCCCCATAATCTCTCCGACACAATCAGCCATGAAATTTATATTTTACACCCTGAAAAATTAAATGAAGGTTCGGTAGAGCTGATCCAGCTTAATGGTGTGACTGGAAGAGATTTATCAGCCAACGCGCATTTGCCAAACCTGGGTGTGGCGATGTTGAGATTTCCAGTCGAAAACGTTGAGTATCTCTATCAGCATCTGCTGGATCATCAGATACCCATTGTCAGTAAGTTGCAAACCCTGGAAGTGTCACCCTATGGCACCACAAAGCGGTTTATTGTCAGTGCTCCAGAAGGTGGCTGGCTGGAGTTTTTTGAAAACTGAGTAGGATTATCCGAGGGAACAATAACATGTTGATCAGAAACCGAGTGGGAAGTTTACTGGCGGGGGTTGTTTTGTTACTGGCCAATGCCACGGTTACAGCCGAAAAAGCTGCCACCACTGAGACACCAGAAACCAGCCGTACATTGAAGCTGTCTGAAGTCCGGCAGAAGTACGCAACACCGGCATCCAGATTTGTCGATATCGGTAGTATCAATATTCACTACCGTGACGAGGGTGAAGGCCCTGTCGTATTTTTGTTGCACGGTACACTCGGGGATTTGACCGATTGGGATGAATGGACTGAAGAACTTAAATCGGATTTTCGTATCATCCGTATGGACCTGCCGGGTTTCGGCCTGTCCGGAGATATTCCTAATGGCAACTATTCGGTTGAGAGGTCTCATGTTCTTATTGATGGCCTGATGGACCACCTGAGCATTGATCGATTTGGGGTGGTGGGGATCTCTTACGGGGGTATGGTGATGTTTCGTTATGCCTCTACCCGGGTTGATCGAGTCACATCGATGATCCTCGTGAACTCTGCGGGCATTCAATTTGGTAAACCGCCCAAGGCGGATAAATCATCCACTAAGCCCAGAAAAAATATGTTTATTGAGCCTGTTGTGACGGAGCAGGACGTGATGGACTTTTACAAGGTTTATGTGAATGATGAAAGTCGCCGAACTCCGGCACTGATTCAACGTAAACTGGATTTCCTGAATATTGAAGGTCGGTTGGATGTTGCCAAAGCTGCACTACGTTTTTACGAAAGGGGTGACCCAAAACACATTCTTTCCCATGTGCGTGCACCAAGCTTGATTATGTGGGGTACGGGCAACCAGGCGTTGGATACTACCACAGCTCAAACGTTTGTGGATTACCTGGTCAATGCCTGCAGTGTAGACCTGGTAACCTTTGATGAGGGCGGTCACTACATCAATCTTGAAAGACCGGAAGACACCGCCAAAGCTGCCCATGAATTTCTTCTGGAGTTGAAGAATAATCCAGCACCGGCCTGTGCCAACAGCTGCTATCTCAAGTAGCTGTCCTGCTGATCCAGAAGTGCCTGTTGGTTTCTGTTTAAGTCGGGTTATTACTGAATAACCATTAACAGAATCAACAGGCCGACAAACCATACCAGCAGCCAGAGACTTCGACGGTACCAGTTACAACGTGCTTCCTCGCGCAGGAATCGGCGGATTGCGGTTTCAAACAAATCATTAGCGGCGTGCAATCTTGTTCCACTTATGACCACCGGCACGGCAATGCTTAACAGCAAGCCCGTGCATACAGTGACTGCAAAACCCAGTACATTCCACCATAGCCAGGACACTTGCGGTAACCACAACCAGCAGATGCCATTGCCAATAATTCCCAGTAATAAACCGGCGATAGCATGAGGACCTTTGACCCGGTGAGTGAGGAAGCCCAGGGCAAACACCGCCAGGATTGGGCCATTGGCCAGTGAACCGACTTTGTTGATGGCCTCCAAAACTGTCGGGGCGATATCGTCGACATAAAAAGACATGATCAGGGTAATACAACCCCACAAGGTGGTAAGCCAACGGGAGAGGATCAATTCTTTATGGGATGTCCAGCTGCCGCGGTGGAAACGCCGGACAAAGTCTTCCATGGTGGTGGCGCTGAGGGAATTGAGCACAGAATCCAGAGACGACATGGCCGCGGCAAATAGCGCCACCAGACTCAACCCAACCAGTCCTACCGGCAACGAATTGATCATGTAGAGAGGTACGGCCAGGTTATACTCTGGCCCATTGCCATTGTGTGGCAGGGCAGCTAGGAATTCAGGGTGTTGACTCGCAAACACCGCGATTCCGACACCGACAAAACAGTACAACAACACCAGCGGAAATCGCAGCAGTCCATTGATTAGAAGGGCGTTATTGGTGGCATCAATATCACGGGTACTCAGTTGACGCTGTACCTGACTCTGATCGCAACCATAATAGGATACGTACAGAAACAACCCACCCAGTAGCATGGGCCAGAACGCAAATGTTTCTCCATCTCCCAGGCCATGGTGAACAAAGTCGAGAGTGGCTTTGCGTTCAGGTGAAAAGGCTTGCCACATTGCGTAAAAGCCACCATTGGTATCCACCAGAAACAGCAGCACCAGCACCAGCATTCCCGCCAGTATGATCAGCTGGATAACATCGCTGTAGATAACTCCCCGGATTCCGCCCATCACGTCGTAGACAACGGTGAATACTCCCAACAGCAGGACTGAGGCGACAAAGCCCATACCGGTAATCAGATCGATCACCAGAGCAATACTGTACACCGTCACCGCAGTAGCGAATGCGCGTACAAACAGGAACAGGCCACTGAGAGTCAAACGGGTGGAAAGATCAAACCGCTTTTCGAGATAGGCATACACAGACACCAATTGCAGGTGACGAAACAGGGGCATGACAAACAGGATCAGGATGATCATTGCCAGTGGAACCGCCAGTTCGTATTGCAACCATATCAGGCCACCTCCCGCAGTAAAGGCGACAAACGCCGGGGCGCCCAGAATACTGTTGGTTGAACACTGGGTGGCCATGATGGATAAACCGACGGGCCAGGCGCCCACGTTTCGACCACCGACGTAGTAATCCTCACGACTTTCCTGTCCGCGAGCCAGCCAGTAGGCCATACCCAGCAAGGCGAAACAATAAATGGCAATGATTAGCCAATCGATAATGGTAATGCTATGGGTCATATCAATCCATTGAGTTATTGACTGTATCCAGGCTCGGGACGCTTACCTCCTCTGTAGCAAATTTATTGACTACACAACACATCACCACATCGCCCAGCACATTGATGGCCGTGCGACACATGTCCAGCACCCGGTCCACGCCCAGTAACAATGCCACACCGGCGGCGGGTATGCCTACCCCTTCCAGTACCATACTGAGAATAACAATGCCGGCACCGGGGGTAGCCGGTGAACCGATTGAGGCGGCGATTGCCATGGTCACCACAAACGCGTAATTGACAAAGGTGAGCTCGACATGAAAAACCTGCGCCAGAAATACTGTGGCGACTCCCTGATACAGAGCGGTACCGGTCATATTGATGGTGGCACCAAGAGGTATCAGAAAACGAGCCACACTGGCTTTTACTGCAAAAGTGTTTTCCGTCAATTGCAATGACATGGGCATAACGGCCGCAGAGCTGCTGGTGGAAAAGGCCAGCAGCAGGAGTTCTTTCATCTCCCGGACAAAGTGTTTGATGGGCAGGTTAACAAACAGCCGAATCAGCACCAGGTACAGGATCGCCAGCACCAGCAGACCACAGATCACCGTAATGACATACAGGGCCATGCCGGCGAGAACCTCCAGCCCCAGGTTGGCCACCAGCCGGGTGATCAGACCAAAAACAGCCAGTGGTGCCAGTAACATGGCCCAGGAGACGACCCGCATACTGACTTCCTGTAAGGCGCCCAACAGATCAAACAGGGGTTGTGCCTGTTTGGGCTCGATGGAAATCAGGGCAAAGCCAAGTATCGCGGCAAACAGGATCACCTGTAACATCTCACCACTGACCATGGAGCCGAGAGGGTTTTTAGGGAAAATGGAGATGACTTTTTCCGGCACTTCCTCGGCGGCGGGAAAACCGGTTGCCACGATGGGCTGCGTGGAAGACGGTATTATGTCCTCTTGCAACTGACTGCTATCAATATGGGTGCCGGGCTGTATCCACTGCCCAAGACTGATGCCGGTGACGGTACCGATGGCCGTAGTGAGGAGGATAAACGTCAGGGCAATCATGCCGATCTGTTTCAGGGCTCCCGGATCACTGTTGGCCGCGAGGCCGCGGACGACAGAAGCCAGTACCAGCGGTACCACAATCATTTGAATAAGGGCGAGGAAGACCTGCCCCGGCAGTGCTAACCAGGAAGTAATAACGCGCACGGTCTTGGCATCGAGCCAACCCACCTCCGGGCCCAGTAGAAGCCCAAAGACTATGCCAGCACCCAGGCCAATTAAAACCTTGAGCCAGAGGCGCCCCTGAACCAGGCGATCCAGACGAACGGATAGATGTTTCAAAGGCGCGAGGTAAAAATGCGAGGAGTGGTTCATGCCGGTGTCCGTACTCAAGCGAGATCCATTGCTTATCGTGCCACAGCCACATCTCGATAGCTAAGTATTGGCATGACACATCACAATAATAGGCGAAATTCTAATAGATGGCGCGTTGCCATCATGGCCAATTTGGGCTGCTGATTTGACAGGCAGCCAGTGTCTCTTTAACCTTCAGTGTTATGGTCGCTTCCAAAGTACCTCTAATCTGCAGACCTCTGGGTAATTTCGAATAGCTCCCAATATCGAATAGCTCCGAAAGTCTCGCACATCAACATGGGTCATTCACTGCCCGACAGTGAGTTGACCGGCTTCAACGCTTATAGCGAAGTCACAACCGTTTCTGAAACGGACAATCAGCTCAGTACAACCGTTTTCAGCTTGATTCTTTTGAGTTGAAACGAGCATCAACCCGCGACAAGGAGAACTGTTCATGAAGAACGCCAGTAAGTATTCACCCAGCCGGAAAGCCACTTTCCATACTTTTCATCCAGCCCGGGAGGAATGCTCTTCCATCGGTGCAGCTTTATTTAAATTGTCCCGGCTGGGGGCTGTGATATTGGCGACTTCATTACCGGGCTCTGTTCTGGCTGCGCAGTCGGTGTTGGAGGAGGTGATTGTCACCGCACAGAAGCGTGATCAGGACTTACAGGACGTGTCCATTGCGGTGAGTGCCTTCTCCGGCGATGCGATTGAGAAGATGGGCTTTGAGGAAGGTCTGGATATTATCGCCCAGGTTCCAAACATGAACTTTTTCGCCATTTTTGGTGAGGCTTCCAGCCCCTCCATCAGCCTGCGTGGTATCAGCCTGGTGAATTATTCCGATTCCTGGGAGGCACCCATCGCCATGTACGTGGATGATGTCTACCGAGGCAACCCCGCGGGTTCGGCCATCCAGCTCTTCGACTTGACCCGGGTCGAGGTTTTGCGGGGTCCTCAGGGTACCCTCTACGGCCGTAATGCCACGGGTGGTTTAGTGCACTACATTTCCAACGATCCCACGGACGAGCTGGAAGCTTCTGCCAGCCTGCGTCTAGGCAGTTATGAAGAACGCATTTTTGAGGGCATGATCAGTGGTCCTATCAGCGACGGTATTCGCGGTCGTGTCGCGGTCAAATACAACAATACCGATGGTTGGCAGGAAAATCATGCTGATCCGGTAAATACGGCAACTTATGGACAATCTGTAGACACGAGTCAGGATTTGAATGAGGTCAATAGCTTTGGCTATCGTGCCAAACTGGCCTTTGATCTTGGAATGAGTGATGAGTTGTTGCTGGATGTGCATGGCAGTCAGGCGGATCAGGCCAGTGTCGGTTTTGCTCACATGGGCTATCAGGAAACTCCGGGTGGAGATACTTGTTCAATTTCAAAAATTTATAAAGGTGCTTGTACCAGCGCTACGTTTGGAACCACTGGTATAGAGCAAGCGGGTGGTAATTTTAATCCTGAAGACGTCTCTTCCAGTGTCAGTGATGGACTGGATACGGAAATCGACACCTTTGGGATGTCTGCCAAACTCGAGTGGACTTTCGCCAATGACCTGGAGCTTACCTCTATTACCGCTTATGAAACTCTTGATAAATACTTGCAAGATGATGGGGACGGCGTGGGTACAGGAGATAATTTTGATGCGTATTTCGATGAGGAATATACTTCGGATGCCAAGCAATGGTCTCAAGAATTTCGTCTTAGTAAAGCGGATACATCGACTAAATGGGTAGTGGGTTTATATCTCTATGATGATGAAAGGGATATGACAACTCAAAACCCAGCCGATAGAGAGTTTGATATCGCATTGGCAATTCCGGGTTACGCACACCGGGAAGAAGTACTTTTGGAAACTCAGTCGGCGGCACTGTTTGGTCAGTGGGAATGGGATTTCACTGACTCACTGACTTTATTGTTGGGGGCTCGTTATACCGAGGAAGAGCGGGATTTTAATTACGACCGGGTTGTGACATATACAGCGGGCTCCTTAACTCTTGAAGACTCGATCAGTGAGGACAACGTTTCTGGCAGAATTGGTCTGGATTGGCGGCCTCTTGATGACACTTTGATTTACATGAGTTTAGCTACGGGCTTTCGTAGCGGTGGTTTCTCGGCCAGTTATAATCTGATTCCAGAGTCGCTGAATCCCGTGGATTCAGAAGAGATAACCAATTTTGAAATAGGTCTAAAAACCACCTTTGCGGATGGTCGTGTACGCTTCAACAGTGCCGCATACGCCTATGAACTGGAAGGCTTTCAAGCTCAGCTGTTTGATACCCTGGCCAGTGGGGGGCGAATCCTGAACGCTGGTGATGTGACAGGCTATGGGATTGAAGCAGAAATTACCGCCAGTGTGACGGATAATTTTGAGTTGATCGCAGGTCTCGGCGTTCTGACTACTGAAATGGACTCGGATAAATCCGGTCAAGTGGCCGGCGACATTTATGAGTTTGATGGCAATGAGCTGCCTTCCGCCCCGGAGCTGAGCTATAACCTGGTGGCACGCTACTACATTCCATTGGGGGATATGGGCGAATTGGCATTACAAGCGGATTATTCCTGGCAGGATGACCATTATCTGCAGGTAGAAAATGATCCCTATTCCCATCACGAAAGCTACGGCATTGCCAATGCCAAGCTGGGGTGGAACTCCCTGGATGGGCGCTATACCGTCGAGGTATTTGTGAACAATTTGGCGGATGAAGAATATTTCACTTATCAAAATACGCTGGGTGATGACTGGGGCTATGGGGTCTGGGGCAAGCCGCGTACCTACGGTGCCCGCTTTGCCTGGAAAATGTAACCGACTGAATGAGTCCCGAGCCCTAAATCTGGGCTCGGAATTCTAAAAGGTTTTAGCGTATAGCCCACACGATTTCAGCGAACAGCCCAACCAGTTTCAGTGCATGGTCTAAGCGGTTTCCGCGAGTTGAGTCTGGTTTCGGCCTTCATTTTTCGCCCGGTACAGGGCTATGTCGGCGTTATCCATCAGGCGTTCAAAAGGCAGGGGATGATTCGTGCAGGTAAGTCCGGAACTGCAGGTGATTTCGATAAAATGACCATTGGCTGTCTTGATGGGAGTGCTAGCCAGTTTTTTACGGATACGCTCAATAATGCCATAGGTTTCTTCGAGGGTAATACCCGGAAAGATCATGCAGAACTCTTCACCGCCCCAGCGTGCCACAAGATCTGATTCCCTCACAGACTCAGCCAGCAGTGCGGCCACACTCACTAACACGTCGTCACCAACGGTGTGTCCATGTTGATCGTTTATGCGTTTAAAATAATCGATATCCAATAGGGCAACGGACATTGGTCCAGGCTGTCGATTAAGGCGGGCAAATTCATGGTTGACGAACTCTTGCACCACCCGTCGATTGGCCAGGCCTGTCAGGGCGTCGGTTCTGGATAACACTTCCAGTTGCCGGTTTTTGGTATCAAGTTCATGTGTGCGGGCTTGAATACGCTTTTCCAGACTCTGATTGAGCTCAGACAGCTCTTCGTTGAGTTGTGCGTTGGTATCAAAAACTTTTACATAACGCTGTGAAAGTAAGAGAATCTGGCCACCAATAAACAGAATCCAGGCCAGAGAAATCATGGGAATGGCAACCGCGTCATTGAGATAGTAATAATCAATCAAGTCGAACGCCAAGGCGAAGGTAATCGCGCAAAAGCCGCTTACCGTCAGTAACCGATCCGGTCTACTGGTATCCAGTCGGTAGGCCAGGCTGATAAAGCACAGTAGCGCCATTGTCATCACCATCGGGTGATGAAAGGTCCCATAGTGTTGCAAGGTTGCCAGGTCAGTAGTGACTAACAATATGAGACCGATGCCCGACATAACTAATGGAAGCCTCGCTGCCCAACCTGGTACATCTTGCCGATAACGCACCAACATATAGTGGAACCCGGCACCTACCCCAAGCAGGTAGTTGAGCCAGGACAGCCAGGCCTCCAGGCCCACGGAAAGAGTGGGTAAAAGATCGTAAATAATCCCTGCATCGTTTAATTGATACACAGCCAGCAGGACGGCTACACATGCCAGCGATCCCGAACCAGAGATATCCAGTTTGATGCGCATCAGGGCGATGATCACCAGGCAAAACCACAGGAGAGTCGTAGCGGTGGCGATGGTTGCCATCTTTTTTAACTGATGTGAATACTGCAACTTTTCGGTAGCACCGATGACCGGCGCTCGCCAGAGACCGGCAAAACTGGTGGCATAAACCCCCAGGCTTATTTCCAGCACAGTACCGTCTTCCAGTCTGGGTAATGGTATGAGCGGGTTGCGGGCCGGTGATTTCCAGAAATTAGCCTGGTCTTCGATCTCGCCTGCCTCGAACAATTTCTCTATCTGGCCGTCCGGGTAGACCAGGCTGACGTGTCTGGCGGCCCATAGGTTGGGCAAAGACAACGACAACGAGGGATGATTGTTGACCCCATCAAATGTGAGGCGATAGGTACCCATGCCGCGAAAATCAGGATTACCCGTCAACTCCAACCAGGTGCCGGGCACTGGGGTTATACCGTTAAAGTGATAATCGCTATGTGAAGCCTGATAAGTGAGTTTCCAGTTACCGCTCAGGGGAAGTGGCTGGTCGGCTTGCAGACAGGCCAGATCTAGCTGACCTTGTTGAACAGGCGGGTTCGGACAAGTGGACGAGGCTGCCCAACTGGATACTGCCAGAAGGCACGACAGGGTGACTACAATTAGACCTGTTAGACTGAATCGCTCCATTGTCACTCGTTCCTGGCCTTGCCACGGCTCCGATTGTGTCAACAATCTTTGTGTCGAATTCCGCTGATCTTACCACAATTGCGCTTAAAGCTATCCATATAGATCCTGTAACCGGGGGGTAATTCTCGTTATAGGGTGTGTATCTCGAAATCCGGACCCTAGACTCCGATGATGACGTAACCAGTTTTCGGCGAGTCAACTTTTTTATGAATATTGATAACCCATAATTTTTCAGGGGTTTTGATTTTTGTTAATGCGCAGGTTTTGGTCACGCTCTAGTTTTGGGGCATCAGTCATTTTTCAGTACCAGTGCAACACGACCCCAACTCACTTAAAAGGCATTCCAAAGCGTCGAGCCGGGGTTACATGATGGTCAAAATTAAATGCAAATCAACAACCCAATCACACCGCGTGAAGTCGCTATGAAGGTGGGCTATAAATTCTGAGGGTTTATCGAGGGTGGCTGCCAAGATGGTTGCCACCCTTTTTTTGGGAGGTACCCTCGTTATTTCATGGTTCGCTTGGCGATAGGGGAGCCGGCAGTCTCGCCAGTCGTGTGTGGCCAGTGTGGGCAATGAACTGTTGGCTGGCATAAAATTATAATGTAATATCAATAATACATTATGGCCGGACTCTGGGGGCTGTCGGGAAAAACAGCCGAAGTGTTGACAGTACAGAGTGTCTGGCTCGGGAGCGTCCTGTAAGGCAGACGCCGCAACTAATAATATGGCACCTGTCACACAGTTTGATACATTCTGTAAAGAGGTTAAGCACACGGGTGTGCAAATTTTTGGCTGGCGCCAGCGGTTATCTGATATGTACTTAAGCTATATCAATATATTGTTATTGCTTGGTATATAGGATGGCGTCGTAACCAACATTAATCAATCCAGGAGTTACTTATGAGTGGAAACCGGAGTTTGCCGCCAGTTTGGAATAAAGTTGGGCGGCACGATATTTTTCCTGAGCCGCAGCACGATGAGATTGCCCGCTTTAACTTTCTCACCAATTTGAATATGCACTTGTCAGGTACGGTGATCCCCGGTGTCCGCGAAGCCTATGAGCAGCGCGCCGAACCGGAATTTCGCAAGCAAAATGGCCGTAGCCCGGAAACCCGCCAGGAAGTTCGCGAACTGATGAATCGCGACAGCTACTACCAATGGTGGAGCGCATTGCGTCGCAGCACTATGGAGATGCGTCAACAGGCTGGACGCTCCATGGTTTTGCGTCAGATTGACAGCATCAACGAAAAAGCGGCAAAACTGAATGAGGGTGCAGAGACCCTGAAATTGGACTCCAGTGTCAAGGTGCCTGTGTATGCCTCAGCTGTGGATATTCACTGTATGCCAGGCTGCTATCACACCGCTATCAGCGAAGGCGATGTTAGTGCTGGCGCCAACTATGACTGTGGTCTGTTCGTGACCACGGCGGGACTGTTGGGTACCTACACCGACGGTGGTGGTAAAGCGATCGCTGAGTGGTTGCAAAAGGACCAACCCAATTTCAAGCCCCGTCGTATTCTCGATATCGGTTGCACCGTTGGTCACAACGTTCTCCCGATTGCCCAAGCGTTCCCTGAGGCCGAGGTGATTGCCATTGATACCGGCGAACCTGTGCTGCGTTACGGTCATGCTCGCGCAAAATCCCTGGGGGTTAACAATGTGACCTTTATGCAGGCGAACGCAGAGAACCTGTCCCAATTTGAAGACGGCTCCTTTGACTTGATCACCACCAGCATGTTTTTGCATGAGACATCGTTCAAGTCCATGCCGCGCATTCTGGCGGAGATCAGTCGATTGCTGGCTCCAGGCGGTCTCTCCCTGCATCTGGAGCAGCCGCAATACGAAGGGCGCCCCGTGTTCGAGCAGTTTATGCGTGATTGGGATACCTTTAACAACAACGAGCCGTTCTGGGGCACCATGCACGACCAGGATCTCACCGCGATGATCGATGCCACCGGCCTCCCGGCTGCAGAACAGTTCCAGACGGGAATTGCCGCCAGCGTCGATGAAACCATTTTCCCCAAGGTAGATACCGAATCTAAGACAGAGGACTTCGGACGAGCGCCGGTCTGGAATGTGTTTGGAGCCTGGAAGCCTGTTAAAGAGGAGTGTGTAGCATGAGTGTTGATCATATCACCGAAGCCGGACGTAAGGCCAAGGGTAAGCGTCCCTACTTTTTTGAGGATCGCCAGACGGAACAGCTGCTGAATATCACCATGGCTCTTGCCGGTGAGCTGGCGGTAACCCGTGAGCGCCTGGATACGATTGAACGCCTGCTGGAGAAGTCTGGCGCTTTGACCCGCGACACTATTGAAAACTACGTCCCGGACTCCAAGTCTGTGGAAGACGAGCGCCAGTTGTGGCAGCAGGAGTTTATTGCCCGCATCCTGCGCATCGTGCAGCAGGAGCGTGAAGCTATCACTGAAAACCAGGCTGGCCAGCCAAGCATGGATGAGGTGGTCGATTCCCTCGCTTCCTGATTTACAATCAGCGAGGTCTCTGGATAAAGCGCTGCCCCGTAGGAGCGCTTTATCCGCATTGCAGCTGTTGCCAAACAAGCTGACATTTTTACAAAGAAAAAACCGTATTTAAGCCGTGGAGAGTGATCCCAAGTGACCGCAAATACCCAGGTGCTGTTAGCATCCTCGCCGGAAGGTATGCCTTCCCCTGATAATTTTACAATTCACCACGCTGCCATGCCTGTTGCCGGAGCTGGACAAGTCTTGTGTGAAACTTTGTATCTTTCCCTTGACCCTTATATGCGTAGCCAGATTGCAGGGCGTCACATCTCCGGCTCCGTTCAGCCTGGTGACTTGATGCGCGGTGAAGTTGTCAGCCGGGTAGTCAGTAGTGATGTCGAAGACTTTAAGCCTGGTGATCTGGTGCGCTGCTTTGCTGGCTGGCAGGCCTACTCGGTACAAGCGCCTGAAGCCTTGCAGAAATTACCTGACAGCAATGACCCCTCACTGTATCTCTCTACCCTGGGCATGCCGGGGCTAACTGCCTACGCGGGTCTGATTTGGCAAGCGCAACCCAAAGCTGGTGATGTGGTGGTTATCCCCGCTGCGACTGGCGGTGTGGGTTCCGTTGCTGGCCAGTTGGCAAAAATCTACGGTTGCCGTGTTATCGGTATTGCCGGCGGCAAGGATAAGTGTGAAAAGGCTGTCAATGAGCTGGGTTACGATGCCTGTATTGACCGTAAAAATGAAGACGTTGCCGAGCAGCTGGACCGGCTGTGTCCGGATGGGGTCAATATCTACTTTGACCTTGTGGGTGGCGAGTTACTGAATACCGTTTCCAAGCGTCTGGCGATCGGTGCGCGAGTAGTGCTGTGCGGCATTATGTCCGACCTGAATAACAGTGACCGTGCCTGTGGCCCTTATCCAGCAGTATGGATTCAGGCCCGTGCGACTGTTTATGGCCTTGTGGTTTACGATTTTGATTCCCGTCGCAACGAATTTATTGAGGCCTGCCTGCCATATATTGAGGCTGGTACGTTGAAACCTTCTGTGGATACCTATCAAGGGCTGGCGACTGCGCCCGACGCTTTCTGCAAGCTGATGCGCGGTGAGAATAACGGCAAGGTTATCATCAAGGCTTGATGGTATTTTAAACCTGAGTCTCTATTCAAGGGGCTCACTTTTAGAAGATTTACCCCAGGAAGTATCCAATGAAAGGTGCTTATATCGACCTGCCCGAAGGGCAAATCCACTATTTGACTGAAGGAGAGGGTGAGCCTCTGCTGCTGTTCCACCAGGCACCCATGAGTTCCCAGGAGTGGGTAGAAATTATCCCCCAATTGAGCACAAAGTACCGTGTGATTGCGCCGGATATGGCAGGTCACGGCAACTCTTTTATGCCTCAGACCGAGTACAGTCTGGAGGACTATGCGGCCATCAGTATCAAGTTTATGGATGCCCTCGGCCTGGATAACGTGATGCTGGCTGGCTGGCACTCCGGTGCTGCCCTAGCAACCTGCGTTGCAGTCAAGCAGCCTGAGCGAATTAAGAAATTGTTGGTTTCCAGTGAAATGCTGATCGGCAAAACGCAAATCGATCAGTTCCTGCAGGGGCTGAAAAGCAAGCCTCTGTCCCGTGACCTGCCGATGGATAAAGAGGGTGATTTCCTCAAGGATGCCTGGAGTCGCTACGAGGCATTGGCGCCCACCGCACCTCTGGAAAGGCGCTTCCGCCCGTTTGTGCTGGGACAGCTGGCGCGTATGAGTCCTTACGATGCCCATCTGCCGGTACTGGAATGGATGGCACAGGCGGAGTGGATTAATCAAGTACAGTGCCCGTTGATGGTCATTACCGCCGAACACGACCTGTTCTACAGCGAAGAGTTGATGCAGCAGGCCGAGCAGAGATTGGCGAACTGCAAAACCACAGTCATGAAAGATTGTGGCGCACTGAGCACCTTTGAAAAACCGGATACTGTGGCCGCTGTCATGAACGGCTTTTTTGCCGGATAAGCTGTAGCCGGATAAACTGTAAAAGCCCGGCAGTGATTGCACCGGGCTTTTTCTGTCATGGTTTTCTCTTCGCATTGTCCCCGGCGCTTGATGTGCGCACCCTGGTTACATCCCTTCAGCGTATGCTCTGCGTTTTCTCACTGTTAGTTGTCGACTTTCACTGCTGCACACTGAATCCGGTTGCGGCAGTTGACGGCCAGTTGCGGAGGCGCCGGTCAGGCAGGTAAAGCTTGCGGGAAAAGTGGGGTGGGGTCGTCAGCCAGTGCAACGATGCAGCATTGTTGCCTGGCTGACCATCTGCTCGGGGCAGAAGGGCTAGTCGGCCCGATTCAAACCGAGGGAGCCGGGGTTGATCTTGCCGCTGGGATCGACGTGTTGTTTCAGTGCTTCCACCAGCGCCCAGGCCTCCGGACGCAGGCTCTCTTTGTAGTGATAGGCCTTGCCGATTTGTAGATGGGCGAGGCCCATATCGGCGAATAGTGCGACCAGCTCCTTGCGAATGGTAATGACTGCTGCGCGGGCTTCTGGGTTGGCCGGGAAGCCTTTCAGGCGTTGCAGGTGGCTCTCTTCAACGGCGTGATGGTGCAGCTCGTTCAGTTCATCGGGCCAGAAAAATACCGGTTCAATGGCGAGGGCATTATTGCCAATGGAAGAAAACAGGTAGCCACAACCAATATCGAACTTTTCAATGGCGTCCTGATGCCGGGCAAAGGTTGCTTCGATCGCCTGGAAGGTTTGTGCAGCCTTTGAGTGAGGCACCAGTGCGTGCACCGGAGCCCAGCGCTGCCCCTCGGGACCAATCATGTTATTGACCGGGCCGAAGGGATTGGCGCGCAGGATTTTGGGAATGCTGTTTTCAATTTCACGCAGGCCGTGCTTGTTGGCCAGCTCGCGCAGCTCTTTTTCCTTGATGCCGACCACTGCGTCGTAACGCTCCTCGATAAGGGTGTGAATGGAGAACTTCACATCCTTCATGTAGCCGCGGCCGGCCAGTGCCACCTTGGCACCGGCCTTCAGGGCCTTGCCCAGCCCGCCGGCGGACTTCATTACGCCGGCCAGGGCTTTCACATCTTTGCCCAGGCTTTCACGCTTTAGTCGCTGGGCTTGCAGGTAAGGGTCAAAACCGCAGACTTCACTGGCCAGCTGCAGGCGGGAGACATCACTGGCAAATGCGAGCATGGCCTCGCCGGTGTCAGAGGCAAAAGAGAGACCGCTGCGGGCGGGGTATTCGGGCACCAGTTTCAGGGTGACGTTGGCTTTAAAGCCCAGGGCTCCACAGTCACCGAGGAAGATACCGGTAAGATCGGGGCCGAAGTGGCGGAACCATGGCGTACCTTTGCAGTGTGCGGCGCTGCCGGTATTCAACACGCTGCCGTCAGCCAGGACGATGGAGAGGGAAACAACGGAGTCAACGGCGGAGCCGTAAGTGCCGGCACCCCAAAAGATGGAATTTTGTGAAACACCACCGCCAACAGTGGCGAAAATACCGGAGAGTGTGCCCCAGAAGGGGGTTCTCCAGCCACTTTCCTTGAGAGCCTCGTACAAGGAGGCCCAGGTACAACCTGCCTCGACTGTGACGTACATATCCTCAGTATTGATTTCCAGCACCCGGGTCATACGGCCCATGTCAATAATCAATGAGCCTTTATTCTGGGGCAGGTACCCCGAGGTGTAGGACATACCTCCGCCACGTGGCAGGACATCGACTCCGGCAGCTACAGCCGCCTTAACGCAGGCGGAGAGCTGTTCGGTATCGGCCGGTCGGGCCACCGCAATGGCGGGTTCATCTTTGGTTAAAACATCTTGTGCATACAAGATGCAACTTTCTTGGTCAGTAAGCAGGCCGTCCTGGCCAAGTATGTCCGCTAGGGTCTCTAATAAATCTGGCATAGTCGGGCTCCCGTCACTGTAGGGCTGATATGGAGATAAATAATGCGACAACTATACCATAAGATCTAATGATGTAACATTAAATCATATGTGCAGGCTGCTCATACTAGACGGCTGACCTGTTGGCATTTCAGAACATGGTGTCAGTCTTGGAGGACCGGTAACAGCACGGCAGCCCAGCGGCTTAGCTCACAGCGCGGGATGATGGTTGTTGCAATACCACTGGCAGCGACGAGTATATTGATGTCGTGTTGACGAAGGAAGTTCTACTGTTGTTGCCAGAGGCTGTATGCTGATTGAGTAATTTCTATCAGGGGCAGAAGTCCCCTGGCGTTTTTCGGAGACTGGTGAATCAGCACCAGTGCGGGTCCTTGACCCGATGTGTAGTAGTGAACAAGACGGTCGCCCAGAGTCAGATAGCATTACCTGATTGACGTTGAGTCACGCACGTATTGACCCTCATTATTTGCCTTAATCTTGCCCACAGAGCCGGGCGCAATTGCTCGTAATCAAGGCTAATCCGCGGGCTCTGTCAATTGAAAGAGCTTACTATTTTGGACCCGCTGTGGTCGTTGACATTTATCATGGCCGAGGCTTTTACTGCCGACTTCACAATCGCTATACAGACAGCTGGATAGGTTTCAGTTCCTGTCGGAAAACGACACGGTGAAGGCTGCTTTAAGGTGGTCTGATTCAATCTTGCTGTGTTAATTCAATGATCATGTCTAGCTCAAAGCATTTCGGGGCAGATCGATGTTGCTATACTGACCCCATGAGAGCGTCTTGAAATCTACCGGCTCGGATGAATTCGGCGAATCGCTCAATAACAATAATCCCAATCTGTCATCACATCAAAAACGCTGGGAATGACTATGCAAACGCCTATGGCATCACCCTATGATCAATTTACTTGCGCCACTCAGGTCGCTCAGGGCATCGATCTGGCGGGGAAGCGGGTCCTTATCACCGGCGCCACAGCGGGTATTGGTCTGGAGACGGCCAGAGTATTGGCTCACCAAGGGGCAAAAGTCACATTGCTCGGGCGAGACGCTAAAGCGGGTAAGTTACTGACTCGAAGTCTGCAGGTCGCAACCGGTAATCCCCACATTGATATGCTGGAACTGGACTTAAGCAGTTTGGCGAGTGTCCAGTCTTTGGTGGATCACCTGCTGGAAACTGAAACCTGCGTGGACTTGCTGATCAATAATGCTGGTGTGATGGCCAAACCGCTTGAGCGATGCGAAAACGGCATTGAATCTCAGCTGATGATCAATTATGTCAGTCATCTTTTGTTGTCGGTGTCGTTGATGCCCTTGCTGTTAAAGTCGGCGGATCCGAGAGTGGTTACCCTGACGTCCCTGGGTCATCATATGTCTGCGGTTCATCTCGACGACCTTAATTTTGACCGTCGTGACTACCATAAGTGGAAAGCCTATGGTCAATCGAAAACGGCTGACAGCCTACTGGCGGTGTATCTGCATCAGCGTTGGGGAGCGGAGGGCTTAATTTCTACGGCGGTACACCCAGGAGCCATCATGGGTACCAAACTGGGTCGTTTCTTGAGCGAAGAAGAACAGCAGGTAGCAATGCTCAGTAGCAAGGACACCGAAAAAACGCTGCAACAGGGAGCCGCGACCACGGTTTGGGCAGCGCTATCGCCCATGTTGGTCGGTCAGGGTGGAACCTATCTGGAGGACTGTAATGTGGCGGTGGTGGTGGAAAAAACCAACTTTCGCTCTGGGGTCTTGCCCTATGCGCTCTGCCCAGGGACGGCAGAGCAATTGGTGCATCAGGTCGAATCTCTCACCGGGTTATCACTGGGATAATCCCGGCAAGCACTCAAACTATTAAGTTCTGCAGCAATTCAGACCTTCTTAACAAACTCTGACTTCAGTTTCATGGCACCGATGCCATCAATTTTGCAGTCGATGTCGTGATCGCCTTCCACCAGGCGAATGTTCTTGACCTTGGTGCCGACCTTGACCACGGACGATGAGCCCTTGATTTTCAGGTCCTTGATCACTGTGACCGTATCGCCATCACTCAACAGGTTGCCGTTGGAGTCCTTCACAACCAGGGCATCCGAGTGGGCATCATTATCAGCATCAGACCACTCATGGCCACACTCGGGGCAGACAAACAGATCGCGGTCTTCATACGTGTAGGTAGAGTTGCATTGGGGGCAATTGGGCAGGTCGCTCATAATAAATGTCCACTGTTTGGGTAAAGTGGGCGATTATGCCTGATTCCCGGGTCAGAAACCCACATCAACTGCCGATTAATCTGTCTGTCGGCCCAGGGGAGGGTCTATCCGTCAATGTTTCGGATGAATTGAAGGCCAGGATTTTTCGCTGAATTGTCAGTATTTTTTACATTGTGACAAGGGTCACAATCAATGAATTATGTAACGAATTGAAACCATTGGTGAATTTGGATGTGGTTCAGTATTTGCTTATTCCAGTCCTGTGATTGCGACGGTCGTACCGATTAAGTGTTTCGTGGTGTGCAATTCAGTTATTGATATGGCACGGCTCTTAAAGATCCGTGCCAGCCGTTTTTCTTCAGTTACAACGATCTTTTGAGGGACAAAAAGATGCAAGACATAAGACAGATAAGAAAAACACTGAAACAACTTCGGATCGGTTTTTTAATGGGGTGTTTGGGGATGGTGGCGTCAGTTTCTTCCTATGCGGGGCTGGTTGTCGCCGATCTGGAAGATGTGACGAATCCGACTAGTTTCTTTGCCAAACTGATCATTGAGGATATTGCGGGCGGGGTGAAAGTCACTGCGGATATCTCTGACCCAATCAATACTGGGTTGACGAATGGAGATATTCTGGGAATTGGGTTTCACATCGCCGACGAATCTCTCCTAGGCTCCCTCAGTGTGACCAATAACGGTAATGAAGACCCGTTGGGGATCATTACCAGTACCTGTTTTGGCGCCAATTCTTGTGAATTGTTCACAGGCGGTTCCGGTCAGCCTGGGCGCAATATGGATATTGTGATTGGCCTGGGGATTGTTGGTGCAGCTGCCGGCTTCGTACAAACCGTGATGCTTGAGATGCTTTCGTCATCTTTCTTATTTTCCGCCATGTTGTTTGCGAATGAAAAGGTGGGCATGAGGGTACAAAGTATCCAATATGGAGACACCCGTATGGACGGCTCATCGAAGCTGATCGGCGATGGTCCTGGGGAAGAAGTACCGTCTCCAGGCAGCCTGGCGCTATTGGCCATTGGTCTGCTGGGTTGGCGGGCGCTGTCCGGCTGGTCGGGACTGACCACCCGGAAAGTCGCCTTTTGAGTTCATAAGCCTCAAAGCCAGCGACAGTGTTTTACGGCTATGTCGTCGTTTACGGCAATGTCGCTGGTGACTGCTTCACACTGAGTTCTACTAGGTTCGTTCACCAGTCAACTTGGCTGAGCCAAAAATACCCATCTTCACTTTGCCGCTGATCTTGTCACCTTTCACCTCAAGGTTGTATTTCAGGGTGATCTTCATGGGCTTTTGCACCTTGAGATCAAACTTCAGGCGGTATCCCTCCTCAATCTGACCCGTGAAGTCCATCTGACCTTCCGGGCTGCTGAGAAATCCACTCAGAGCCTCGCCATCCGTTTCAAAGTGCCCCAGCATTTCCTGCGGACCCACCGGGGTCGACAGCACCATTTTCCAGTCTCCGTCTATGAGAGCGGCTTCACTGACGGCAGGGGGGGCGTCCGCTGGCGAAGATGCTGCTTGTGGCGCGGCAGGCTCAGTTTCCTCGTTGGCTTTGGTTGACGGCATCACGGCGGAAGTCGCAGGTACTTTGGCTGCTTTGGTCGGATTGGCCAGATCGCGACCTTCAATCACGCTCAGCAACTTAGCGGGTGTCAGCGGCAAATCAACCGGCACATCACCAAAAGGCGCAAGGGCGTCGGCGATGGCATTGACCAGTGTTGGCGCACCAATGATGGCGCCACCTTCACCCACACCGCGCATGCCGCCGACGGATTGGGACGGGGTGTTGCAGTGCAGAAACTCAAATTCAGGGACGTCATGGATGGTGGGCAGATGGTAGTCTTTGAAGGTCGCGGCGATGGGGTTGCCACGCTCATCAAAACCCACCTCTTCCAGCAACACCATGCCAATGGCCTGGGCCAGACCGCCGGAGATCTGGCCCTCGACAATGGCCGGGTGTATGGGGGTGCCGCAGTCTTCCGACGAAATCCAGCGCAGGATTTTCACAAAGCCGGTGTCAGTATCCACTTCCACAAGGCAGAGATTGGCCGCGCTGCTGAGGGTCATCGGCGGTGGCTGGTAGCGGTATTGGGCTTCCAGGCCGGACTCGAAGCCCTCCGGCAGGCGATCGGGTTCACCGTAGGCAATGTTGGCGATCTCGGCCAGTGAGCGGGTCAGCTGCGGCTGGCCATTGACCAGTGCGTTAGCCTGGTCGAGCAGAATATCCTCCGGGCTGACACCTGCCAGATGAGCTGCCAGCCGTCGAACTTTGTCTGCCAGCCGTTCCGCCGCCATAATGGCCGCACCACCGGCAACGACCCCCTGGCGGCTGCCGGCTGCGCCGGGGGAAAAACCACCGCGAGAGCTGTCACCCTCGAATACACTCACATCTTCATAGGGCACACCCAGTCGATCGGCAAAAATCTGCGCCATGGTGGTGGCTGTTCCGTGTCCCTGGGAGTGGGTGCTCATGACGGCCGTGACCTTACCGGTGGGTTCAATTCTCACCTGCGCCAGCTCGCCGGTCATGGTGGCGATGGAGCCGGCTGATCCGGTCGGTTCGATATAGGTAGCGATGCCCATACCGAGATAGCGTCCACGCTGACGTTGTTCGGCCTGTTCCTGGCGAAAGGCATCGACATCAAAGCTGCGCAGCAACCTTTCCAGGCACTCGGCAGGGGTGATGTCTTCCAACGGGATCTGCATGCAGGATTCGGTGGGCTGATCCTGCAGGGTGACCAGGTTGCGGCGGCGAATCTCGATGGGGTCGATACCGAGTTTGCGTGCGCCCACGTCGAGCGCCGTTTCCCGAGCCAGTGACTCCATGGCCCAGGGGCCGCGATAGGCGGCGTAGCCGACCGTATTGCTGTACCAGCCACGGGTCAGGAAACCGTAGGCGGGCAGTTTGTAAGCCGCCCAGATAAACATGTGGACGGCGATATTGCATTCTGACAGCTGCGGAAAGGCACCGTTGTTGACGTTGTAGTCGCCGTGGGAGGCGATCAATTTGCCGTCTTCGCTGAAGGCCACCTGCAGTAACATGTCCTGCTCGCGGCATTGATTGGCGCTGATCAAATTCTCGTAGCGGTCCTCAATCCATTTGAGCGGCCGGTTGAATTTGAGGGCGGCGAGGATCACCGCCGTTTCCTCTTTCCAGGGGTGATTTTTCAGGCCAAAACCACCTCCTACATCCTTGGCAATCACACGTATTGAGGTGTCTGGCAGGCCCAGCGCCTGGGATACCCAGCGGGCCACCATGTGCGGGCTCTGGCAGGTGATATAGAGCGTGAGTTCACCGGCACCTTCCGGCGAGGCCAGCACGCCGCGGGTTTCCATCGGTGACTGGGCAATGCGCTGGTGCACAACCTTGTGTTGTACCAGACAGAAGGCCGAGTCGAGCTCGGCCTGCAGCTCTTCCTCGATTTCTTCCTCACCCATCTGCGCGGCGATGTTACTGTCGGTGTCGGGGTGGACGATTGGCCCCTGGCGGGCGTCATCCATGGTGACCACTGGATCCTGTTCCTCGAAATCCACCTCAATCAACGACGCCGCGTCTTCGGCGATAGCCCGATTGTCGGCGATCACCAGTGCTACCGGTTCGCCGACGTAAGCCACCCGGCCATCGGCCAGCGGGGTGGTTTTGACCGAGGGAGAAGCCAGGTAAAAACTGAGCATATCGACGTTGAAGTCGGCCAGGTCCTGTTGAGTGTAAATGGCGTGGACGCCATCGAGATCCCCGGCCACCTCGGTATTGATGCTGAGGATATTGCCGCGGGCGATGGGGCTGCGGGCGAACGCCACGTGCAGCATACCGGGTACGGTGATGTCATCCACAAACTTGCCATGGCCGGTCAGCAGGCGCGGGTCTTCCTTACGCGGTACCCGTTGGCCGATATAGCGGCCCTGGGTAACAGATGGTTGCGGTCGGGATTCATCGCGAACCTCAGGTTGGGACTCGGCGGTGATTTCCTCTGCTGAGCGCAAGGTCGTTTGGGTGGGCGCATTCATTGGTGATCACTCCCCGGTTCAGCCGCGGCGAGCTTTTTGGCGGCGCGGCGAATACCCTGATAGCCTGTACAGCGACAGATGTGCCCGGACAGGGCGCCCAGCAGTTGTGCTTCGCAGGTGGGCTCAGGCGCATCGGTCAAGGCCGCCAGTGTGGTGGCGATCCCGGGTGTGCAGAAACCGCATTGCAAACCGTACTCGTCCTGCAGCGCTTGTTGCACCGGATGGAGGGTGCCGTCTTCGGCGGCCAGGCCTTCCACCGTGGTGACATCGCAACCGTTGGCCTGTACCGCCAGCATCAGGCAGCTGCGCACAGCCTTGCCATCGACGATCACGGTGCAGGCACCACAGACGCCGTGTTCGCAACCGATATGCACACCGGTGTAGCCGGCATCGTCGCGCAAAAAATCCGACAGGGAAGTGCGGGCCTCGATGTCACCGCTGTGCTGGCGACCGTTAATGGTGAGGGCGACAGAGTGTTTGCTCATAGGATTTCTCCAGCAGCAGGTGCCGTTTGCAGGGCTTCACGCAGGGTGCGAGTGAATAGACGGCGACCCACGGTGCGACGGTATTCGGCGGTGGCGTGTTGGTCATCGAAAGGCGCGGTGTCAGTTACCGCCGCCTCGGCCACCGCCTGTGGATCAATAGCATCCAGTCGCTGGCCCATCAGCAACTGCTCTGCGCTGCTGGCGCGAATTGGTGTTGGCCCCATGCCAAACCAGGCCAGGCCCGCACGAGTGACGACACCGTTTTCCTGTGCCAGCGCGCCTACCAGACCCACCAGGGCAAAATCGCCGGGACGCTGTGCCAGTTCTCGAAACAGGGTGATATGACCTTGTGGCCACGACGGAAATTGAATCCCGGTCACCAGTTCATCCGGCTCCAGGGCATTCATATAGGGGCCGAGGTAAAACTCTTCAGCACGCAAGTGACGGCTACCGCGAACCGAACGGATCTCCAGTGTGGCGCCCAGGGCGACGGCGGTGGCGGGCAACTCGGCGGCTGGTTCACCCAGGGTGATGGAGCCGCCGACGGTGCCGCGGTTGCGGGTCTGATGATGCCCCACATGACGAACCGCCTCTACCATCACCGGTAACTCGCGGGCCAGCAATTCATTGGTCAGTACCTCGCACTGGCGGGTCATCGGACCGATGCGCAAACCATCGGCGGTTCGATGGATACCTTGTAAGTCGTCAATCTGGTTGATGTCGACCAGGATAAACGGTTGGCTCATACGCAGGTTCAACAGCGGCATCAGGGTCTGGCCACCGGCCAAGACCGTGGCGCCGCCGCCGGCTTCTGCCAGTGCCTTACAGGCTGCATCGATGCTGCTCGGGGCCACATAGTCAAACGGTGCAGGCTTCATTTGGGGGGGGCGTCCAGCAAGCGTCGCAACAGGGTCGGGTCGAGCATGACCACCGGGGCTGCAGTGCGTCGGCCATATTCAAATGCGGATACGGCAATCAATATCAGCAGCAATCCCAGGGCCAGTCCGGCCCAGCCAGAGCTTTCGGCGCTCAGCAGTTCGGGGCTGCGCCCCAACAGAAAACCGCCCACCGTGGCGACCAGCAGGGCCACAACCCAGGCCCAGGAAAGCTTGCCGGTGCCGGCCACAGCAGGTGCGGCGAGGGCGACAGTTGGGGCCGCTTCGGCGGCAGGCACTGTGACACCGCTGACAATGTCGCCGAAACGGCCGAAAAACTTGCCCGCCAGCTGTTTGGCTGTGGCGTCAATAATGGGACCACCCAGTTGGGCCATGCGACCGCCCACCTGGGCATCGACGTCATAAGTCACCAACGTACCGCCCTGCTGATCAGCGAGCTTGACCCGGGCGCTGCCTTTGGCAGTGCCGGCGATACCGCCGTTGCCTTCCAGATGGAGGGAGTAGCCATTGGCCGGGTTGAGATCTGAGAGTGTTACCGCACCTTTGAAACGAGCGCCAATGGGGCCTACTTTGACTTCGACGGTGGCATTAAAGCGATCATCGGCTTCTTTACTGAGGCTTTGGCAGCCGGGAATGCTGTCGCGCAAGACATCCGGGTTGTTCAGGGCCTCCCAGACTTTCTGGCGGGGCGCAGCGATATACTGCTCGCCGGTCATTTGCATAGGGCAACCTCTTTCGGGTTATTGTTATTAAATTTGGTGTCACAATAATGACACCAAATTTAACGGTTGACCAGCCCTAACCCCTCGACCCGCGGACAGTCAAAGTTGCCTTCACGGGCAAAAAACCGCTCTCTCAGCCCCTCAGTGGCCGGCAGCGCAGGGTGAAGCCCAGCCGGTGACGTTCGCCGGGCTTGAGGACCACAAAATCGTCGTCCGCATTGGCTGTTTCAATGCACAACATCTCCCGGTAGGCGTCGTCGGCAAAATGGGACAGCCGACGAGCCTTGTCCTGCCAGGGATTCCAGAGCACGCTGCTGTCACTGCCTTCGCTGCTGATGATCAGGGCTCGATTCCAGCCCTGATCCACCAAGGTAATCGGGTTCCAGGTACCGTGATAGATGCGGTCCACTTCCTGATCAATGATCAGATCCCCGCGCTGACGATTGAGTTGACCCTGCTGCAGGCTGTCGCGGTAATTCAGGCCATCCAGGCCTCGCACGCTGACCGTGTTGATATCGCTGACGGCGTAGTAAGTGTGCAGGGCGGCGGAAACGTAAACAGGGTGACGGTGTCGATTGGCAAAATCGAGGAACATTTGCAGCCGCTTGCCTATGGTTATGGTCAGACACAGCGAGGTGGCTGTTGGCCAGGCGCTCTCCTGCTGCTCGGCCAGTTCCAGTGAAAACACCAATCGGGTGACGGTGCTGTCCGGTTGCTCAATGGCCTTGAGTTGCCATTGGCGGTTGCGGACAAAGCCGTGGGCGCTGGGGTTGTCGATGCCCACCTGGCGCTGGATGACGTGATGGTTATCGACCAGATTGCCGAACCAGGGCCAGCAAACGGGTACACCGCCGCGCAAGGGCGTACCAGCTGAGTAATCACAGTGTGGGCTGCACCAGATGATGGGGGGTTCACCGTGATGTTGATAGTGGCTGAGCTGAGCACCTTGCAGGAACACCCTGGCACTGGCGACCTCATTGTGGACGTGCACGGCCACCAGTTCGTTATGGGTTTCGAAGGTGATGCCAGGCAAGTGGGAAAATTGCGCCTGCAGGGATTTTAGGTGAGCAGCGGTCATAGGCGTATGGTCTAAGCTGGTTGCAAGTAAGAGTTACAAACCCGTTCAGTATATCGATAACTCTGCACAGATATCGATAGCGACCATACTTTGACAAGTTTAAGATCGATCAATATTAAGTACTGAGCTGGCGCTTCGGCGATGTCCGATGCTTGCCGGTGAAAAGAGGTGAGAAGATGAATGCTGTCGTACAAGCGTTGACTGAGTGTTTAGGTGAAAGCGAAATTATCATGGGTGACAAGCTGCAAGAGCGTGCCACCAGTTACTGGAACCCTGCACCGACCCAGGCTCTGATGCTGTTGCGTCCCCGGACTACCGAAGAGGTCAGCGAGATCCTGAAAATCTGCCACGCTCACGATCAGAGTGTCGTCGTGCAGGGTGGCTTGACCGGCATGGTGGAAGGCCAGGTTGCCACTGGGCAGGACGTCATTATTTCTCTGGAGCGCATGAACGCCATTGAAGCCATCGACCCCATCGGTGGAACCGCTACGGTGCAATCCGGTGTGGTGCTGCAAACCTTCCAGGAAAAACTGGAGGAAGATGACCTGCTGTTTCCGCTGGACCTGGGCGCGCGGGGTTCCTGCACCATCGGCGGCAATATTGCCACCAATGCCGGCGGTATCAACGTGTTGCGCTACGGCATGATGCGCGATCTGGTGCTGGGCCTGGAAGCGGTAATGGCCGATGGCACCATCATCTCATCCATGAACCGCATGCTGAAAAACAACGCCGGTTACGACCTGAAGCAACTGTTTATCGGTACCGAAGGCACTTTGGGTGTGGTGACTAAGGCTGTGGTGAAAGTTTTCCCGCAGCCGCGCAGTCGGGATTCTGCCATGGTGGCAATGGAGAGCTTCGATCAACTGACTGGCTTTTTAAACATGCTGCGGGTTGAGCTGGCGAGCGAGTTGAGTGCTTTTGAGGTCATGTGGGGCAATTATTTCCACGCGGTAACGGCTCCCGGTTGGCATCGCGCGCCTATGAGTCGCGATTACCCCTATTATGTGATGCTGGAAACTGAAGGTACCCAACCCGAAGTTGATGAAGCGAAGTTCAACCGGGTAATGGAAGAGGCCTTTGAGGCGGGTTTGATTGTCGATGCGGTTATCCCCAAGTCCGAGAGCGAGCGTCGCGCGTTGTGGGATATCCGTGAAAACTTCGAGGCCTTGCTCGAACGCCCACCTTTCTACCTCTACGATGTCAGCCTGACCATCCCGGATATGCAGACCTATGTGGATCGCCTGACAGAGAACTTGAAAGCGCGTTGGCCGAACAGCGAATGTATTGTCCTGGGACACATCGCCGACGGCAACCTGCACCTGTTTGTACGTCCTGGCGAGCAGGGAGATTGGCATTATGACTGCGACAGCATTGTTTACCCACTGTTGCAGGAGTTTGGTGGCTCTGTTTCGGCTGAGCACGGCATCGGCATTGAAAAGCTCGACTGGCTTGGATACAGCCGTACCGAGGCTGAAATTGCCCTGATGAAACAACTGAAGCAAAGCCTGGATCCGAAGGGTATTCTCAACAACGGTCGCGTAGTGCGCGCCTGACGTTTCAGCTGCAGTTGTCAAACCAGCCTCGGCGTCCGCGTCGTGGCTGGTTCTCTTCTTTATTGACTCTAGACGTCAGGCTGGTGTTGCAGCCAGTCGTCCAGCATTTCCCCAAACCGATAGCGCCTCCACAGATTGAGAAAGTTGGTGAACATGTGCAGTTGTGTGCGTGCGGTTTCGTTGTGCTCAAACTCCTGGGAAAATCGACTTTGCACTTGCTCGAGATTCGGTATCTCCGCCTGAATTAGTGCGGGTGCATCCATCAGCCAGGCCAGGCCCATCATGGCCACCGACAGTAATAGATGCTGTCGCAAGTCGTCGACGTTTATTTTCGAACCGCCACTGGCGCGCAACTGCAGGGTAAACAGTTGCAGCAAATCCTGCAGGTGATCATCCCAGATGTCGAGTTCAGCAGCACTCAGCGAGCCCCAAAGGGCGAGCCCCATATTCATCTGCCCGACACTGCCCCAATCCATCAGGCCGCAGTTCAACTGGTTGGTAGTGTCACGCCAGAACCAGGCGTTATCGAGATTGGCATTCCAGTGCATCAGCGCAATCATGGGCGAGTCGTCCAGCAAAAATGCCTTGATGGACGCTTCATATTGCAAAAAACGCGGAATGTCGATGGCCAGCTGTTGAATAAATTCTGGACTGCGTAAATGGTCGGGCATTAACTGCGGATGCCTGTGGGCAAATTCTGCGTAGCGCTGCAGCCTTGAGAGCAATTTATCAGTAGTGTAGCGAATGGGTTGATGCAGCGATTGCGTGTCGACTTGATAGGGAAACAGCTGCTGCAGGCGCTCGTCCAACAGTCCCGCCTGTTGGGTGCCGGCCAAAGTGGCCAGCGATCGAAAAATGGTCTGGTAGTGTTCCAATGCGTTTGGTAACAGATAATCCAGGCACTTTTCATACAGCGGTTCAAGACCGTTTTCCCCAAACTCGACTTGCTGGGTGATGAGAATGCCGGTACCGGAAGCCAGCTGATAATCCGCAAAATAGCAGGCCGGCACAGCGATGGGAAACGCCGGGTGATGGGACAGCAAACCCAGTCGCACTTCCGCTGCCAATTGATCCTTGAGACGGTCGCGAATGGGATCGTCGAAATCCCTGGAAAACTTCACAAATAAATGCCGGTGCAGGTGTGGGCTGGGCAGGGCGTAGTCGACGGTTAAAAACAGTTTGCGACCGGTGCTGCCGCCGCCACATTCACTCACGTGGTGAATATCGGTAATGTGGTTGTCCGGCGCCAGTACGCCTTCATGGTGCAAGGCTCGAGTCAAAAAAGCCGTTCCGCCTTCCAGTAAGGCCTGAGGATGGGAAGGGATGGCAAGCCCAGAGCTGTCTCCAATGACCCAGTTGTCTATTTGCATGCTTGGGATCCGAAAAGGGGTTTCACTAACGCGCACCTGTGGTTGGGCAGAGGGACTTATTGTATGTCAGCTGGGTACGACGGTTGTCTTTGAACGGAAGTTTCTCTTGACGAGAAGCGCACAAAGCGGCCGATAACGCCGTTTTGTGTAGTCAAAAAAATAGCGACCCTTTAATCTCAGTCTGGCGTACAAAGGTCACTCAGGTGACCGTCTCATTTCTCTGCCTAATGTTTCAGGCGGGATGCGTTCCCGCCTGTTTTTTTAACTCCACGGTTTCTTCTACCCCATACGATGCTTCCATGTCCTGCATGGCCGAGCGCATGGGTTTGCAACCCAGTGTCAGGAGCAGGGCGGCCAGCGGACAGCAGATCCCAATGGTGACGGCCAGGGCCGTGCCGAGAGAACCGTTGAACAGATTGTCGGACAGGGCTGCGACCACAATGGGACCAGCGGCATTGCCGATCAAACCACCGGTTACCGCAAAAAACGCAATGCCAACACCACGCAATTCATTGGGGGTGACCAGATTTAATGCGGCACTGGAGCAGGCTGGCAGGGGGGCAACCAGCATCAAAAACAGACCGATGCCGGACAAAAACAACCAGGGGTTATCGCTGGTGGTTGCAACTATCCCAAGCGGCACACTGACGACCAGGCTAATGGCGTACCAACGTAGCTGGGCGTCGCGAAAGCCGCGGCGGTACATGGCGTCCATTAACAATCCGCCCAGCAGTTTGCCGGAAATCCCGGCAATTACCAGGGCCACACCGAGAGATATCCCAATTTCACCGGCGCTCCAACCAAAGGTACGTCCCATGTGAGCCGGGTACCACATAGCGCCACTGCCGAGCACCACAGAGGCAATGGCAAAACCCGAATAGTGGCACAGGAAAAATCGCCAGCGGGGTTTCATAAACACCAGCAGGTCCCGATAGGAGTGCAACAGATTGGCGCTGGATGTTGTTGTCAGGGCTTGACGACGGTCGCGACGGACCGGTTCTGGCACGGTAAAAATGACCAGCGACAACAGGGCGCCGGGAATACCGACAATCAGAAACACGGTTTGCCAGCTGCGCAGTTCGCCCACCAGCGGCAGGACAATGGCTTCGGTATTGGACACCCAGTCGACAATCAGGCCGCCGAACAGGTAGGCCATGCCGGAACCCAGGGTGGCACCGATGGAGTAAACCGCCATGGCCGATGTCAGCCGGTCGCGGGGGAAAAGGTCGGCGAGCATGGAGGTGGCATTGGGGTTCAGGCCGGCTTCGCCAGCACCCACGCCGACCCGGCCCAGCAACAGCTGGAAAAAGTTTTGTGCCAAACCGCAGGCCGCCGTGGCCAGCGACCAGGTGGTGACGCAAATAAAAATGATTCTGCGTCGGTTAAAGCGGTCAGCCAGCACGCCCGCCAACAAACCAAATACAGAATAGGTAATGGCAAAGGCCAGACCCTGCAGCATACCGAATTGCACATCGGTCAAATCCAGGTCCCGCTTGATGGGATCCACCAGCAACGCAATGATGAAACGATCCAGAATCGACAGCCAGTAAAGAAACGACAGAATCAGCGTGGCTCGCCAGGCAACCGAGGCGGAAGGGTAGGGAGCGGATTGCGGCATATCTCATCCTTATTGGTGTTATGCCGGTACTTTAACAGCTATCGTCAATAATTGTACATTGGTGTTGAGTTGTCCTGCGGCAGGCTTAACGGGCTGGCCGTCATTCAGGTTTATAGTTGTCGATCAACAGCTGAATCATACGGCTGATCACGCCAGAGGCCTGCTCGGAAGAAAAATCCCAGGCCGCCAGCAAGCGCTCATAGGACGGCAGGTCCCACAGGATATCGAGCATGGCAGCCAGGTGTTTTTGGTCTTGCTCGCCCCAGTCCGGTTTGGCGCGTACGACAGCGGATAGCAAGGCCTCACGCCGCAGCTGGTCCATGGATGCCAGGGTGGGGTCTTCCACCAGCGCGGGGGGCGCCTTGACCGCCGCCATGTAGGCAAAAATACGTTCGGCAACGTCGCTAAAGTTATCCAGTTCCAGCTTGGAAATATCAACACCGGATTCGCTCACCATCCGTTCCATCACCGCATCGCGCAATTCCCGTTCCGAGGAAAAATGACGGTAGACGGTACGCTCGCTGATGCCGGCGTGCTTCCCCACTGCCCGAAAGGTGAGGTTTTTCCAATCCCAGTCAGGAATTTCCTGCACCAATTCCACCCCGGCCTGTATCAGGCGCTGGCGGGTTTCCGCCATCTGTTGTTCCCGCAGTGGGCTGTTATAGCGGCGGCGTTTGGTTTCTGTCATTTAATACAACTTCCTGTTCTGTGTGTGCCAACTGTCAGGTCATCCGGGTATCTGGTCATCCGGGCGCGATTGGCAAGCCAGTCCAGAGCAGGTGGCTGGCTTGCCAAGGTTTTAAATTGGTGTCATGATTGTGACATCAATAAGTTGGTAGGGCAATTTTCATAACGATAATGCATCCCAGAGAGGGCAGCCTTATGAGCAACAGCGCGGTTTATTACGACCCGTATTCCAGAGATATCGTCAAGCAGCCGTACCCGGTCTATCGGGGTTTGCGAGAGCAGGCACCACTCTATTACAACGAACAGTACGATTTTTATGCCCTCAGCCGTTACCACGATGTGCGAGAGGGTTTGAGAGATCACAAGACGTTTATCTCCAGTCATGGCGGTATTCTGGAAATGATCCAGCAAAAAATCACCATGCCACCCGGGACCTTTATTTTTGAAGATCCCCCTCGTCATACCATGTACCGGCAGATTGTTCAGCGAATTTTTACCCCTAAACGCATGCGCGGCCTTGAGCCCATGGTGCGACAGCTGGCGGCACAGGTGCTGGATCCGCTGGCCAGCCGTGACGAATTCGATGTGATCAATGAAGTGGGGCGCCAGGTTCCCATGCGAGTGATTGGCATGTTGATGGGGATCCCTGAATCCGAACTGCAAACCGTGCGCGAGATTACCGATTCGAAAATGCGTACAGAAGAAGGGCAGGCGATTCAATACGATGGCGAGTTGAATCTCGAGCAAAGTTTTGGCGATTACATTGACTGGCGCAGCAAAAATCTCGGTGATGATGTCACCTCAGAATTGCTGGGTGTCGAGTTTACCGATGAGACGGGCGCGCAACGAAAGTTGACCCGCGATGAACTGATTACCTTTTTTAATGTTCTGGCCGGTGCCGGTAACGAAACCACCAACCGCCTGATTGGCTGGGTGGCGAAAACGCTGGCAGAGTACCCTGAGCAGCGGCGGCAGTTGGTGGCCGATCCCTCGCTGATTCCCGATGCCATTGAAGAGGTATTGCGGTTGGAACCGCCCGGTCCACATGTAGCCCGCTACGTTACTGAAGATGTGGAATACTACGGTCAAACCGTACCGGCGGGTAGCGCCATCTTGTTTCTGGTGGGTTCGGCCAACCACGATGAATCAATTTTTGAAGATCCGGACACCTTCAATATTCATCGCAAGAATTCACTGCCGCACGTAACCTTTGGTTATGGTATTCATACCTGTGTGGGTAATGTTTTGGCGCGCTTGGAAGGGCGCGTGGTGTTCGAAGAGTGGTTGAAACGCATCCCCGAATGGGACGTGGATATGAGCAATGCCAACCTGCTGTCGACTTCTACAGTGCGCGGCTGGGATACCTTGCCCGCCTATGTCAATGCCCGCGGTGCCCAGAAAATCAAACAGCGAGTGGCCGAACAGCAACAGGCGGAGCAGGCCCTGTCGAGTAATGCCCCGCAGTCCATTGAGGGGGCCTGGTCGGTGACTGTGAAAGGTCCTACCGGTGCAATGGATTCCACCTTGGAGCTGACAACCGGCAGTGAAGGTTTGGGGGGTACACAAACCGGAGATGGCACCTCGACGGACATTCAGGAAATCCACTACGAACCGGAAACCGGCAAGGTTCAGTGGATCAACAAAATCAGCAAGCCCATGAAAATGACGCTGACATTTAATGGTTCAGTTGAAGGCAATCGAATGTCAGGCAAAGTCAAAGCCGGCTTTATGGGGTCTTTCCCGTTTACGGGGGAAAAGCTGTAAAGCTACAGGCCACGCCTAAAAAACACATCTAAAGACACTGGAAGGCTGTTTTCACTTTAATAAGGAAAGAAGTTGTTGAATATCATGCATGACTCACTGAGAGTGATTGTGGGGGGGCTGTTGTCCGCTTGCGTATCCGCCAGCGCCGTGGCGGCGTCGGTCGTAGACCAGCACCAGACAGGCACCAAGTACTCACCGTTAACGCAGATTAACTCCGGCAATGTTGCCAACCTGGAGTTGGCCTGGGAATACCACACCGGTGACTTACCGCCGAATAATGATGGAATGTCTCTGACCTCTTTCCAGGATCAGCCAAGCCTGATCGAAGGCAATCTGGTGGTGTGTTCCATTCGCCGGCACGTCATTGCCCTGGATCCGGCTACTGGAAAAGAACGCTGGCGTTTTGATCCCAAGGGCAAAGAGCTGAGCACGAAAAAGTGCCGCGGTATTGCCAATTGGGTGGATACTGCTGCGGCAGAAGATCGCCAGTGTCGCTCGCGAATTTTCCTGGGGACGACCGATTATCGGTTGTTGGCGATCGATGCCAAAACCGGCCAACCCTGTGAAGATTTTGGTGAGCAGGGTGTGGTGCAGATGCAGCCGAGTAAGCCGGAATTGTGGCCCGGGGAAGTGGCGGCCATCTCCAACCCCGCTGTCGTCAACGATGTGGTGGTCGTGGGTTCTGCGGTGGCTGACAACCAGCGTGTGGATGCCCCCAGTGGACGGGTGTTGGCCTTTGATGCTCGCACCGGTGAGGCTGCTTGGGAGTTTGACCCTGTGCCACGCACAGCCACCGACCCGGCTATGGCCAGCTGGATAAAAGGGACTAACGGGTTTGGCCAGGGCAATGTGTGGAGCAGCATGGCGGTAGATCAAGAACTGGATCTGGTTTACCTGCCGACCACCAGTGCCTCCAACGATTTTTACGGTGGAGAGCGACCCGGCGACAATCACTACACCTCCTCCGTGGTGGCTTTAAAGGGTGCGACTGGCGAAGTGGTGTGGCATCAGCAACTGGTGCATCACAATGTGTTTGATTACGACACTCCGTCGCGCCCACTGCTGATCGATTACCCTCGTGATGGCGAGCTGGTGCCGGCGTTGGTACAGAACACGAAGATGGGCATAATCTTTATTTTCGATCGCGCCACCGGCGAGCCGCTGGTACCGATTGAAGAGCGTCCGGTGCCACAGGAGGGCAAAGTCGCCGGTGAAGTTTTGTCACCGACGCAACCTTTTACCCAAGGTATGCCAACAATCGTGAAGCACGGTTTTTCTCCAGATGATGCCTGGGGCTTTACCCCCATCGATAAATGGATGTGCCGCAAAAAAATCGAAGAATTCCGCTATGGCCCTATTTATACCCCGGCCAGTGAGCAGGGTACGATTTTTTCACCGTCCGTCGGTGGCGGACCCAACTGGGGCGGTGGCGCCTACGATCCTGACAGCCACATTATGATTGTGCCTTCTAACCGGGTGCCAACGGCGGTGAAGCTGATTCCGCGTGAACAAATTCAGTTAGGTGAGAGCCAGAAAATCGAAATGGGTGGCAAGATGCAGTTTGAAAACCCAGGTTCTCCCTATGTGATTGAGGTACAACCGTTGTTGTCGCCGTTGGGATCGCCGTGTTCTGAACCTCCCTGGGCGGCATTAACCGCAGTCGATATCGTGCAGAAAAAAATCCTCTGGGACGTGCCTCTGGGCAGCATCAAAAAACTATCGCCAATCCCTGTCGATGTGCATCTGGGAACGCCCGGTGCCGGCGGCCCATTGGTAACAGCCGGGGGGGTGGTGTTTATCGGCTATTCACTGGATGACACACTGCGTGCCTTTGATTTGAACAGTGGCGAGATTTTGTGGGAAGGTGACCTGCCAGCAGCGGGTACGGCAATTCCCGTTACTTATGAAGTGGATGGGGAACAATATATCGTGATTGCGGCCGGCGGCCATAGCATGTACGGATCCACCATGGGGGATGCTGTCATGGCGTTCAAGTTAAGACGCTGAGTGGCTTATTAAATCCCTGAAAGGATGCGTTGAAACAATCCCCTGGGTCGAAGGACCCAGGGGATTTTTTTGGTTTTGGGGAATTCTGTGACTCCTGGCGACAATTGCCTATAGTTTATGTAAACAGACACAAAACCTGCCTCAAGGGCGATAACTCGTCGGCGGTTGCCATGGAGTGCACTATGACATTGAGCCCCAATATGAGTGACCTGGTTGAAGAGCTGAAGGAGAGAGATCCCGAGGACGCTGCAACCATGTTAACGGGGCGCAGCGCCGCCGAACTGGCGGAAATCTTGTCGCGGCTGCCTCCCGAGCAGGCACAAGCCATCAAGCCCCATCTGAATGCGTCATCTAGCCAACAGCCGGAACAGAGAGAGCAGGCCACCATCGGTGCAGAATCGATCATCAGTGAATTGATGACGCCCGCACCGGCCATTTTACCCGCAGACCGCACGGTGGCTGAAGCCATTGCCCAGCTGGTGAAAACTGCCGACCTAGCGGATATTACGTATTTTTACACCACGGAAAAACAGCGCCTGGCCGGCGTGGTGGGCATGCGGGATCTGCTTTTAGCCAAACCCTCCCAATTGCTGTCCGAGGTTATGGTCAGGGAACCCTTTGCCTTCCAGGCCGATACGACCATAGCAGAGGGCGTCAGTGAAGCTCTGTACCGGCATTATCCGGTTTACCCCGTGGTGGATAAAAGCGGCTGGGTCATCGGTGAAGTTCGCAGCTGGAAACTGTACGAACGAGTCGCCAGTGAACTGAGTACGCAGGCCGGTAGTCAAGTGGGTGTGGCCAAGGAGGAGCAAGTCGCCACACCGGTAATGTCGGCATTTCGCATGCGGCATCCCTGGTTGCAGGTGAATCTGCTGACGGCATTTGCCGCGGCGTTTGTGGTGGGATTGTTTGAAGACACCATCACCCGGGTGGTGGCGCTGGCAGTTTTCCTGCCGGTACTGGCGGGGCAGAGTGGCAATACTGGCAGTCAGGCGTTGGCGATCACCCTGCGAGGTCTGACGCTGGGGCAGCTGCATGACTATCCCATACGGCAATTACTGAGTAAGGAGATTCGGCTGGGAGCTCTCAACGGATTGCTGGTGGGGCTCGTGGCCGGTGCCGCAATGTTTGCTTACGCGAGCCTGACAGGCGCCGAGCAACCTCTGCGTTTGGGATTGGTGATTGTGGCCGCCATGACCGGTGCCTGTATCTGCAGTGGTATTTTCGGGGTATTGGTGCCTCTCACCCTAAAGCGCTTTGGCGCCGATCCAGCCACCGCCAGCAGCATTTTCTTGACCACTTTTACCGATATCATTGGCATGGGTTTGATGCTGTTTCTGGCGACGCTGTTTATTCTGTAACGTCAAACCAGCATCTGGGTCTTTAATGCATTGCCCACACGCCCTTTGGGGATCGTCAAAGCCAAGGTCAAAATCCGTGCGTTCATCGTCCAGAGTAGCAGTGCTAGGGTCTTGATTTATGACTGGTCTGAATGATACTCAGTAGACCATCAAACCATTTCCTCATGACCATGACTTATCTCGACGATTCGGGTGCCATCTCCCTTGAGCTTGCCGGCTTTATCACCAGCCACTTATCCATCCATATTGCGGCATGCTCTGAGTCACTCGACCCGACACTGGTGCGTGCTTTGGGCTGTCGAGTAAGTGAAGATCGTCGTTCCATTACGATTTTGTTTTCCCGCTCGCAGTCAACGTTATTGCAGCAATTGGTGATGACCAATGGTCGAGTCGCGGTGGTGTTTAACGAACCAGAGACCCATCGCACCATTCAGTTCAAGGGCGATGATGCGGTCCTCGGTGACGCTGAAGAAGCGGATAAACGTTATCTGCCAATCTATTTGAAAGCATTTAGCCAACGTCTCAAAATTTTCGATGTGCCTGACAATTATATCTACGCACTGTGCCATTGTGATCGCGAAGATCTGATGTCACTGACCTTCTCACCATCACGGCTTTATCAGCAAACACCGGGTCAACAAGCAGGACAGGCGCTGGTATGAATACAGCACCGCAACTCGAGAATTTACGAGACTGTTTTGAGGGTATTGTGCCCGCCTGTATTGCCACCTGCGATTTGCAGGGCATGCCGAATGTCACTTACGTGTCTCAGGCGATGTACGTAGACCATCACCACATCGCCCTGTCGTTTCAATTTTTCAATAAAACCCGGGAAAACATTCTGCACAATCCCATAGCCACTTTGCTGCTTATGGACCCGTTCAGCGCGGCTCGTTATCGACTGTTGATTCAGTATCTGCGCACGGAAACGAATGGTGCGGTGTTTGAACGAATGCGAGCGAAGCTGGCGGGTATTGCCGCCCATGAAGGCATGGTGGGGGTGTTTAAATTACAGGGGGCCGACCTCTATCGGGTGCTGTCCATTGAGCATGTACCGGGACGAGAACTGGCGATTATCCCACCTGGGCCAGCCCTGTGGCCGGCGTTGCGCAACACTCTGGATACCCTGGCGACTTACCATTCCATGGAGTCGCTGCTGGACAGCTTGTTGGAATGCCTGGAGCGCCACTTTAATATCCGCCAGTCTATTGTACTCATGCACGATGTTCAGGGGCATAAGTTGTTTACTGTGGCCAGCCGTGGCTATCCGTCGTCCGGTGTGGGATCGGAAATTCCCATGGGCGTTGGCTTGATCGGCATCGCAGCACAACAACAGGTACCCATACGCAGCATGTTTGCGGCGGTTGAATACAATTACACCCGCGCTGTGCGAGAACAGGTCATCGCCACCGGGCAGACAGAATTTTTGGAAGAGGCCATACCGCTGCCCGGGTTGGCCAAGCCTTCAACCCAACTGGCGGTTCCTATTGTTCATAATGGGCTTTTGTTGGGGGTGTTGTATGTCGAAAGTGAACAGGCCTGCCGTTTTACCTATGACGGTGAAGACGCGTTGATGGCGTTATGCGCATACGTCGGTGGTGTCATCCATGTGCTTCAACTGCAGTCTCAGTCTGAATCAATGCCTGCCACCGCCAGAAAGCATGCTCCCGCCGACCAAGCCACCCACGCTGGTGGGGGACACCGTCTGAAAGTGAGCTACTACGGCCATGATCACAGCATATTTCTGGACAATGACTACCTCATCAAAGGCGTCGCGGGTGCCATCTTGTGGCGCCTGCTGGAGCTCCACAATCAGGAAGGTCGAACCGAGTTCAGCAATCGCGAATTGCGTTTGGATCCCCGTTTGCCCCTGCCGGATATGGTGGATAACCTGGATGCCCGCCTGTTGCTGTTGTCACGCCGATTGCAAGAGCGAAGCGACCATCTGGTTCTGGATCGCTTCGCCCGAGGCAAACTGCGTTTGGTGCTTGATCGTCCGGTAGAGTTAGTGCTTCAGCGCGCTTGAGGATACCTCCTGTGTGCTAGCTTGTTCAGCGGGTTGAGGCACAAAGGGAATGTGCAGAGTCTGAATGGGAATTCCCGGCGGTTGATTGGCGGGTGACTCAACGCCAGCAGGCCCCAGGGATTTCAGGTACGTATAGACCGCGATCTTATCGTCGTGGGTCATTGCCAACAGTGACGGCCAGGGCATGGGAGGAAGTCCTGGATTTGAAACCCGTTGCAGCCACTGATTCAAGGTCATCCGTTGCGCGGCCAGACGCAAATTACCCGCGTAGGTGACCCCCCAAGGTCCGGAAAATCCTACCGGCGAGCCGAGTAACCGTAGGTTTTCATCAATGGCACCTAACGCTTCAGCAAAACCCGCAGTGTGGCAGTCATTGCAACCGCCCACTGCCACCAGATATCGCCCCCGTTCTAGGTTCTTGTCTGACGCCAAAGAAAAGGTGCTTGCTGCCAACATCATTGAAAACGCCATCAAGTTGGCTAAAGTCTGAAATCGACTTTTCATACTGAACTCCTGCGGGTGAATACGAGATAATCTGTCTACAGCTATGACTGGTGATTATAAGTATTCGCGCAGGGGGGTGAGCTTAAGATTCCCGTCAGCAAACCTTAAAAAAACCCTAAATAAACATCATTCAGCGGCTTCATTGCCCTGGGGTCAAGTTCAGGTCTGTGAGAGGGGTATCAGCCGGTGGCGCGGGAATAGGTCAGGATATGGCCTTTGAAAAGAGTGTCTAAATAGTCGGGCTGTGTGGGTTTAGTGTGGTTGCCGGTAAAGCCGTGGCCACTCATCTGCAGGCTGAATTTGTTTTTCCTGCCTCGACCCGGGTCTACAATAATCACGTCACAGGCCGGTCTGGCATGGGCTTGAATGAAATCGGCCAACAGTGGAATGTGCTGATCTTCATACAGCAAATCGCTGCCGATTATTAAATCAAACTGGCCCAGTTGACTCTGATCGTTGGCCCAGTCCACTCGTTCGTAGGCGATGCAGCTGCCATTGTTTAACTGCGTGTTTCTTTGCAGGAAGCTCTCCACTTCAGGGTGATAATCCGTGGCGGTAATATCATCTTCTCGCTCGTTGAGCAGTAAGCTCGACAAGGCGATGCCACAGCCGATCTCCAGAATGCGCTTGCCTTCGGTGAGGTAGTCCTGCATGTAATTGGCCAGTACCAGGCTGGACGGCCAGACCACCCCAAAGATGGGCCAGCTGGCGGAAGAAATCCCCAGATCCTTAGCCTCGCCAGCGGGATCGCTGAACTGCTGTTTATCCCGAAGGGTACACAAGTGGATGTCAGTGGTGCCAATTTCAATGGTTTGGTAGCGGACGCGCAGAGGGAGGGTCATCATTTATCCTGGTTAAGCAAAGCGGCTAAGCCAGATATCGGAGATAAATGACGAAACGGTTGAATACAACGTTTGTGATAGGCGTGGATTATACGTTAATTTCCCAACTATTCATATGCGAAGAGACCCAGTACCAGAATCTTAAACACACGCTGAATAGGTGCATGGCGGACCGGTATCAAACTATGACTTCTCCGTACTGCTTTGATGCACAAACTTAAAGTCACTTTGATCAATGATAAATGAGTATTTTCTCTTCCACCGATACCGGGATACACAATCATTTACATAGCCAAAAATTTTCTGCTGCGAGGCATAACGTTGAGACCAGTCGAGCTTGGGCACGAATGAAAAGGAGTGCAGGTGTGAGGGAATATCACAAGCCGATCCAGAGTAATGATTGTCTCGCCAGGTTCCCCCTGCTTCGCTGCCTTCTCAAGGATCAAAACGTCATTCTCACCCCGTTGCTATATTCGCATGGCCAGGTCCAGCCCGGTAAAACCGGCCCCAATGATGAGAAGCTTGCATGGTGTTTGATGGTGAGAAACATGCGTCATTAATGTTCCCTCGGCGTAGGTAGTGGATACCCATGTCAGGAGTTTACAAGCTTTCTCGCAGTATTTTTTTGGCCGAATCGGAAGTGTAATGGTGAATTCAGGACACTGTGATGGAATTGCCATTAATTTACAAAAACTATCGCACCATATGCTGACCAAAGCGCCGAGATGTCGCCTACCGTCAACTACAGGAAGAATTTTCCGAGCATTTAGGCCTCGGAGGCGTATCCAACCTTATTCATCCGTTCAGTCCTTAAAAGGAACAACGCCTCGACAGTTTCAGCGGTAAACACAGACCAATGGATTAAAGGAGGGTAATAGCAGTGGTAATGAACGAGCAGCAATTGAAAGTCTTTTGCTGAATAATCGATAGGCTGGGATCTATCAGATAGGCCTATTTTTCAGTGTTAATGTAATTCGTTGGCTTCAAAACATATTTTGGCTCCGCCAGTCGCATGGTCGCATGTAGGCCTGTTCAGTCGATTCACGTAGCCCTCCTGGTCAACATCAGCGAGAGGATAGGGATCACAATAGGCTAACGACAAATCTGATCGGGCAGGCCAACGTGATGACATTAATCGCAAACTTTTTTGCAGGGGTATTCTTGTGTAACTGTATACCTCATCTGGCTTCAGGTTTGCGGGGAGAGTTGTTTCCATCCCCGTTTGCTAAACCGCCCGGAGTGGGAAACTCTCACCCGGTGATGAATGTTATCTGGGGTATGATAAATGTGGTGTCAGGGGGCCTGTTGCTCCACTATGCGCCAGTGACGGTGGGCCCGACGCTGTCTTTTTTGGCAGCCATTGGCGGAGCTTTGGTGGGTGGTTGCCTGATTGCCAACTATTTCTATCGCCTGCGTCGTACAAACCAGGATTAAAACCCGATCAATAAATGACTGACAATGGCTGATCTATATGGTGTTATGGTATGTGTTTGGGAAGTTCCTTATAGAATAGTTACTTATAGAACAGCTACTTAAAGAGAAATCGCAGCCATATGTTAGTTCAGAACAGTGCCACGATCATCACCCTCGGTGGCTATCTCCTGTTGATGTTAGCCATCGGTGTCTATGCCTCTCGTCGTACCAACAACGCCGCCGATTACTTTCTCGGAGGGCGGTCACTGGGACCTTTGCCGTCTGCACTGTCGGCCGGAGCCTCCGATATGAGCGGCTGGTTGCTGTTGGGTTTGCCCGGTTATGCGTATCTGGCTGGCATTGAGGCGTTTTGGCTGGCCGGTGGGCTGTTGCTGGGTAGCTACTGTAACTGGTTGTTCCTGGCCAAACGTCTGCGGGTGTACAGCGTCTGTGCCAATGAATCGCTGACCATCCCGGAGTTCTTTGCCAACCGGTTCGACGGTGACAACAGACCACTGCGCCTGATTGCCTCGGTGTTTATTGTGCTGTTTTACCTGTTTTACACCAGCGCCGGGCTGGTTGCCGGAGGCAAGCTGTTCGAGACGGTGTTCGGCATGGATTACCATTGGGCCGTCGCCCTGGGGACGGCTTTTGTGGTGGCCTACACCTTTTTGGGCGGCTATCTGGCGGTTTCCTGGACCGATCTGGTTCAGGGGCTGTTGATGGCGGCGGCGCTGGTGTATGTGCCGCTGGTTGCCGTACAGGCGGTGGGTGGTCCCGCCGAAGCGATTACCACCATGGAAAAGTTGAACCCCCACCTCCTGTCCCTGTGGCACGATGCCAAGGGGGCTCCGTTATCGGCAATTGCCATTATTTCACTGGTCGGCTGGGGGTTGGGCTACTTTGGCCAGCCTCACATTCTGGCCCGGTTTAAAGGCATTCGTTCGGCCAAGGACATGCCCGTGGCCCGGCGTATTGCCGTGGGATGGACTTTTCTGTCCATGCTGGGTGCGCTCGGGGTCGGGTTGATTGGTCTGTTGTATGTGGAAACGCATATGCCGGCGGGTATTGATGATGCCGAGAAAATTTTTATGGTGATGGTGGATGCCCTGTTCCATCCGTTTGTGGCCGGCATTCTGCTGGCGGCCATCCTGGCGGCGATTATGAGCACGGCGGATTCCCAGCTATTGGTGTCCTCGTCTTCGTTTGCAGAAGATATCTACCACGCAGTGCTGCGTCGTGATGCCGGCGAGAAAGAGATTGTGATCGTCGCCAGGTTGGCGGTGTTGGGGGTGTCGTTAGTCGCGCTGGCTCTGGCGATGAATCCGGACAGCACCGTGCTGGGCCTGGTGGCCTATGCCTGGGCCGGGTTTGGGGCGGCTTTCGGACCGGCGTTATTGTTATCCCTGTACTGGAAACGCATGAATGGTTTCGGGGCTTTGGCAGGCGTGATTGTCGGTGGCGTCACCGTGGTGGTGTGGAAACAGCTTGAGGGTGGCCTGTACGATGTGTATGAACTGGTGCCAGGGTTCCTGGCGGCAGGTGTGGCGGTCATTGTCGTTTCCTTGCTGACGCCAGCCCCGTCCGTGACCACCCGCAACACCTTTGACCAGGTTCAACAGCTGCTCAAAGTTGGGGCAGAGCCTTCAAGCTATAAATAAAGAGCCTTCAAGCCATAATTAAGGGATTTACAGCGATAACCCCGTGTCTTCTTTGACTGGCTCAATCACTACATAGGTGTGGGTTTGAGCCACACCGGGCAACCCCACCAGTTGCCCGAGTACATCCCGGTAGGCCTCCATCCCCCTGACTCTCAACTTCACCAGATAATCAAACCCGCCGGCGACCATATGGCACTCGGCCACATGGGGGATCTCTACCAGCTTCTCCTTAAACAGGTCAAACACATCGCCGGTCGTGCGGTCCAGGGTGACTTGAATAAAGGCGGTCATGCTCTGATTCAATTTGGCGGCGTTGAGACGGGCTGAGTAGCCTTCGATATAGCCCTCGGCTTCCAGGCGTCGTACCCGCTCCAGGCAGGGACTGGGGGACAGATTGACCTTTTTGGCCAGTTCCACATTGGAGATGCGGCCATCCTGTTGCAGGGTCTTAAGGATGGCAACATCAATCCGATCCAGAGGTTTGCTTCTGTCGTTTTTCATGGTTTGAGCTTCATGGTTGCTGAATTCTGTAAAAGAGGGTTTTTGTAGAATATTATTCTGCATTATAGCCAACAACCCCAAAAAATTCGGCAGTCATATCCATATAATTCAGGATATATGACTACACACTTGGGGTTTTCTGCATGCTTACCGCTCAACCATTACCCACGGGCACTGCCCTGATCCAATCCATGCGCGATTACTATCGCGAGGATGAAAACCTGGTGGTGCAGGGGTTATTGCCACTGGCGGATACCGGTACCGTAGGCCGGGTCAAGGCCTGGCAGAAAGCCCGTCAGTTGGTCGAGGGAATCCGCGTAGCCCAGGTGGGAAAAGGCGGAGTGGATGCGTTACTGAACGAATTTGCCCTGTCCACCGAGGAGGGTGTGGTGTTGATGTGTCTGGCCGAAGCGCTGCTGCGGGTGCCGGATAAGCTCACCATTGATGAACTGATCCGCGATAAATTGTCCGTTGGTAACTGGTCGGCTCATTTGGGTAACAGCCCTTCATTGTTTGTTAATGCGTCCGCCTGGGGGTTGTTGCTGACTGGCAAATTGGTGAATTACAACGGACAACGCAAAAACGAGGTGGATCGGCAAAAACTGGGTGTGCTCAAGTCGATGTTGGGCCGCTTGGGGGAGCCGGTAATTCGCTCGGCCATTCGTCAGGCGATGCAAATCATGGGCTCCCAGTTTGTGATGGGAGAGACCATTGGCCGGGCGATCAATCGTGCCAAGGTACAGGAGCATAAGGGCTACCGGTATTCCTACGATATGCTGGGAGAGGGCGCCCGCACCATGGTCGATGCCGAGCGCTACTACAACAGTTACCGCCAGGCCATTGATGCGATAGGTCAGGCTGCTCAAGGTCGCGGTCCGATGACCAGCCCGGGGATTTCGATCAAATTGTCAGCCCTGCATCCGCGCTACGAGTTTTCCCATCGCCAGCGGGTCATGGATGAGCTGGTACCGCGGGTTAAGAACCTGGCGATACAAGCCAAGCGCTACGACATTGGCTTTACCATCGACGCGGAGGAAGCGGACCGTCTTGAGCTGTCACTGGAAGTGATTGAAGCGGTGTTCCGGGATCCGCAACTGGCTGGCTGGAAAGGCTTTGGCCTGGCGGTGCAGGCCTACCAAAAGCGGGCATTGTATGTGATCGATTGGGTGGCGCAATTGGCACGCGCTGAGCGCCGACCGATGATGGTACGCCTGGTGAAAGGGGCCTATTGGGATTCGGAAATCAAGTGGAGCCAGGAAGGCGGTTTTGACGATTACCCGGTGTTTACCCGCAAACCCAGTACCGATTTGAGTTACCAGGCCTGTGCCAAGCGCCTGCTGTCCTATCGCGATTGCCTCTACCCGCAGTTTGCCACGCACAATGCCTACACTGTGGCGACCATCCTTGAGCTGGATGATCAATGTGAACAAAACTCTCGTCAAGGTTACGAATTCCAGCGTCTGCACGGCATGGGCGAAGCGCTCTACGATCAAATTCTGGCGGAAGAGGGACTCAGTTGCCGTATTTATGCACCGGTGGGTGAGCATGCTGACCTATTGGCGTATCTGGTGCGTCGGTTGCTGGAAAACGGTGCCAACAGTTCGTTTGTGAATAACATCGTTGATGAGTCTGTATCCGTCGACAGCTTGTTGCAGGACCCTGTCGAAACGGTTCGCAGTTGGGCTTGCGTAAGGCATGAAGGGATACCCTTGCCGCAAGACATATACCTGGGGGCCAAGAGTGAAGCCGGTACTCGTCGTAACTCCAGGGGCATGGATCTGACCCATGTCAGTACATTGGTACCTTTACGCCAGGGCATGATGGCGCATTGGCAACGGCTCAAACAACACGTGAGCGATCATCCGAAGCCGTCGCCAGCGGTTGCCGTTACAAACCCTGCGAACGTCAAGGAAGTTGTCGGTCATGTTGTGTATGACACTCGCGAGGAGATGCTGGATAAACTCGAGCGTTCTCAGCAGGCACAACTCCATTGGTCACAAACACCGGTCGCTAGCCGTGCTCAATTGCTGCGTGATCTGGCGGATCAGTTGCAGCAGAACGAAGACCTGCTAATGACCTTATGTTGCAAAGAGGCGGGCAAAACCATTGCCGATGGTGTGGCTGAGGTGAGGGAAGCGATCGATTTCTGTCGTTACTATGCCGATCAAGCCGAACAGCTGCAGCAGGACCCGGCTCGGCAGGCGCGCGGCGTGATCCTGTGTATCAGTCCGTGGAACTTCCCCCTGGCGATTTTCCTGGGGCAGGTGAGCGCTGCCCTGGTGACAGGAAATACCGTACTGGCCAAGCCGGCCGAACAAACCAGTCTGGTGGCCTTGGAAGCATTGCAACTGATGCACGCCGCGGGTATGCCCGAGAGTGTGGTGGAGTTGATTCTGTCGCCGGGCAAGCCCGTGGGTGAGCTGCTGGTGCCGGATGCGCGCATCAAAGGGGTGATGTTCACCGGCTCCACCGAGACCGGTCGCTGGTTGAATCAGGCACTGGCTCAGCGCGAGGATCTCGACCTGCCGTTGATTGCCGAGACCGGTGGGCAAAACGCCATGATTGTGGATTCTACTGCGTTGCCTGAACAGGTGGTGGACGATGTCATCATGTCGGGATTCCAGAGCGCCGGCCAACGCTGTTCGGCCCTTCGGGTATTATTCGTGCAGGAAGACGTTGCGCCGAAAATTATCCAGATGGTGCAGGGTGCCATGCAGGAATTGAGCATAGGTGACCCTTCGTTGCTGAGCACCGATGTGGGCCCGGTGATTGACGACAAGGCCCTGGCCAGACTGCAGGCACATCGCGATTACCTGAGCGGTTGTGGCGAGCGAGCGAAGTTGCTCTACGCTTGTGGGCTGCCGGAACACTGTGCGGCAGGACAATATTTCGCCCCCCATTTTTATGAGATCAGTGACCTGACGGTATTGAAACAGGAAGTCTTCGGTCCGGTGGTGCATTTGATCAAATTCAAGGCGAGTGAACTGGATACAGTCATTGACCAGATTAATGCCAGCGGCTTTGGCCTGACGCTAGGGGTTCACAGTCGCATCCAAAGCGTGTGCGAGCGTGTGGCCAAACGGGCAAACGTCGGCAATGTTTATGTGAATCGCAATATGATTGGTGCCATTGTGGGCGTGCAACCTTTTGGTGGCCACGGCCTGTCGGGTACGGGCCCTAAAGCCGGCGGGCCTTTGTATTTGCAGCGCCTGATGACCTTCAAGCAGGACACTGCGTCCCAGCTATTACCACAAACAAGGCCACAGCTCGCATTACCCCAGTCATCACCAGCCGCGCAAGTGGATGCCTTATCTGAGCTGACTAGCTGGACGGCGTCGACTGCGGATCAACGTTGTTCGCTCGTGAAAGGCTTCCTGAGTGAGCTGGTGCGGCAATCGGCCATACAGTTATCGCTGGATGCATTGCTCAACGCCAGCCAGCAGTTACTGCGACTGGCACGCAATCAATTGTTCCAAACCCTGTCCCTGCCCGGGCCGACGGGTGAACGCAACCAGTGGTCACTGGCGCCTCGTGGGCTGTTGGCACTTTTCTGTGATGAGTGCGAAAGCCTTGACGAGCAGCTGCTGAAATTGCTGGCTGCGGTGCTGTCTGGCAATCGATTGCTGGTGGTTGCCGATAAGAGCCAGCGTGACTGGATGGCAGAGCTTGTCCGCATGCTGGAGCGATCCGGGTTGCCGCAGTCGGTTGTCACTGTGCATAGCCTGGGTCATGCGCAGGCGGTGTTGACGGATCGTCGTTTGCAGGGCGTTATGGCTTCCCCCGATTCACCGATGACTGCACATCTGCGTCAAATCCTGGCCGAACGCGACGGAGCCATTTTGCCGTTGTTACTCGAAACGCCCGACACCGGCTTGTTGTTGCGCCTGGTGGTAGAGAAGTCCATCAGCACCGATACCACCGCCGCTGGTGGAAACACGTCACTGATGACTATGCAAGAAAAGATAACTAGGCAAGACCAGATAATTGTGCAAAATCACGGCGAGGCTCTGTCGGTACAGCGAGCTTCCTGAATACAGCTGCCGAACCGTATTGGGAGTCCCGCTCCCGATACGGCCTCGATACCAAGTTCATTGGTTCTAAAATGGAACTTAGAGGCAGATTCATCGAGTTTCCCCCGACGTGTCAATCAATTTGCCTCTCGCGCATTTAGCCTCTCGCGAGGTCTGTGACTGTGTTCAAACAAAACCAAAGGGCTTGTCAAATAGATCGCAAAATAATTGACCAGTGACTGCAGCATAAAGAAGAACGTGCCATTTTGCTGCATACTGAGGTCAATCTATTCACCAGCGATGGGTATTTGATACATGAAAGTAAAGCATTGGGTAACGGTCTTGTCTCTGGTAATGGCGCCTGTGGCCATGGCCGATAAAAGTACAGTGGATGCGGCCATTGGCGGCGGTATTGGTGGAGCTATCGGTGCGGCCATCGGCAATGAAGTCGGTGGTAAAGATGGTGCTATTCTCGGCGGGGCCATCGGCGCGGCAACTGGTACGGCCATTTCCACCAAAGACAGCGGTGGCGATCACCACCATCAACAGCGACAAGACGTTCGTTACTACGATAAGCAATACTACGATAAACGATACTACGATAAGCAACCAAAACAGCGCTTCTGCCCACCCGGGCAGGCCAAAAAGGGTAACTGCTAATTACGGGCACTCTTTACGGGCACTCTGTCGGGCCACCGCCTTGGCAATCCAGTCCACAACTGGCATTGCGCCAATCACTTTTAAACAGTTTGGTTGACCGGAACATATCATCAGCCCAGTCGGCAACGGCTAATTGGTATTGAAGGATGGAGCTGGCGGAGTTTTCATATTGAAAATTATCGCTGCACCAGCCAAACCCAGCTTCAGAAAGATATTCCAGCACCACATGCTGAAAGCCTGCTGCTGTGTAGAAGCGGTATTGACGACTTTTGAGTGCGGTTAATTTGGTGTTCAACGTCATGCGTAAATTCCATTCCGCCACAACGGCTTCAATTTCGGCGGGATCATTCCAGAGTTCTGGCTGATCGACATGATTCATAATGTTGAGGAAACGGGCTTGGATGGTATCAAAGGCGTTTTGGTACTGGCCAAAACGTATATTGGGGTAGCGCTGACTGCTGTTCAAATACAGTTTCGAACCCAGACCAATGGCACCGCCTGAGACTGCCGACTGAATATGATCGGGCAAGGTATTGTCAGTGCCCCAGGCACCGGGAGCGGCGGCTAAAAATTGATCATTGACAATGCCATTGGAGCTGTCGCCAATAAAAGAGATCATGGTCTTGTCAGGGTCCATGACTTTCGTCACTTCCGGTAACAGGGTGCCTATTCCCGCGTAACCGCCAGCACTGGATCCGGAGACCATGACGCGTTTCGGAAGTGCATTTTCGGAAAAACTCCGCTCCATCCACTCGATAACGGCGCGAATGTTGGCGTAGCCACGGTGGTGAAGTGTGAAGGTCATGCCGGGGATGGCTGGAACTTCATACTCTATGTCTTTATTTCCCCAGCCGACGTCACCGGAACAATAAGGGATGTAGATTTTACTGGCGTTTTTATAGGGGTTGTTGGTAGCTTCAGATGTATCAAAAATACCTTTGGCAAAATTTAACGAATTGGCGTCGACAATAATGGTGGGAAAATACGTCGGGATCATGCCCGGTATCAAAGGTGAGCTGCAGGTGTTGTTTTCCCAACAAGCACCGCCACCGGAATGGTATATCACCAGTTCTTTTGACGAGCCTGGTTGATAAAAGAATTTAAACCCCGTACCGATATTTAAATCCGTTAGGGCACAATTTGGTACGAGAGGATTACCGCCTTTGTCAGTCAGTGTTTGACCCTCTTTATTCACCAGCTCACCGATCTCATTAACAAGGCCGACACCGAGGAGATCAATTTCTTGCCACGGTGCTATCGCGTGTACAGATGAAACAGCACTTAACCAGAAAAACAACAGCATGGTGAATTGTTTGAACATGGAGATAAGGGATTTAGAAGACCCAAGCAAACAAGATTGGCTGCACATGCGAAACCCCACTTTCACAATTGTAGTTTTGATTCTTAGTGGATCTTAGTGGAAAAGCCGATCAAATTAGTACCTTGGTAAGGTTTAAGGTTGAGCTGCTTTTTCATGCCACTCAAGTCATTTTAGTTGACAATTTTTTTGCCCGCTAACATGAATTAAAAAATGAGTGGGTGAATGGTGTCACGGTTTTATATTTTTTTGAATTTATCTGTAACTGAAGTCTTTCCAGATTCCACGGGCAATTGTATTGCTTCAGTCTCTGTTTTTATGATTTGATCGAGCGGCACTTGCTTCATTAACAATAACAATAATTCACCCATTTCAGGGGAGGCATTCCATGAATGGCACAAGAACGTGTTTCATATTTCAAACACTTGCAGCCGCAGTCACGATGGTTGGTTTTAGCAGCGCTGTGTCGGCACAATCCCTAGATAGTAGTACCCTTGGTAATAGCAATAGAGTTAAAACGTTAGAGGAAATTGTCGTTACGGCACAGCGACGAGAAGAAAACCTCAATGATGTACCGATTTCTGTGGTCGCCATCTCAGACGACGTATTAGCGAGATCCGGCGTGGATGGTACTACGGCGATTCCGGAACTGGTGCCCAGTGTGCAGCTGGTTCGCTCGGGTCCGTCTGGCATGTTTTTTATTCGGGGTGTCGGCAATACCAGTGGTGGTACTGGGGAAGAGGGCGCCAATGCGTTCTATGTCGATGGTGTGTTCATTCCCGATCTTAAGCAATCGATTCTGAAATTTAATAACATTGAGCGCATAGAAGTACTGAAAGGACCTCAAGGTACGCTGTTTGGCCGTAACTCATCCGGTGGTTTGGTGAATGTCGTGACCCGCGAGCCCGGCGACAGTGTGGAAGCCCGTGTCAAAGTGGGGGTGAACAATTACGATTCATCCTCGGCCCAGGTGTATGTTGCGTCGCCGATAACGGACACCCTGAGTGCGGATCTGGCTCTGACCTCAAGCAACCAGAGTCAAGGCTGGGGTGAAAATCAATACGATGGCAGCGACGTGGGTAAAGGTTGGGACTGGGGTATACGCAGCAAGTGGGTATGGCGTCCCGGCGAAGCCACCAAGATCAGCGCCTCGGTGGAGTACATAAAGCAGGCCGACGATTTTACCACCGCTTTTCGCCTGGCACCTGAATCCATCGGTCTGTCGCCGCTCGGCAGCTTTTTGCCACCAGCAGATCCGTACGACACCAGTTCCGCCGATTCCCAGCGCAATGCCCAGGAAACTTGGGGATTTAACCTCACCGGTGAGTTCGATCTGGGCTGGGCAACACTGACCAGCATTACCGCCCATCGTGATAATAAAAATATCAGTGCACTGGACCCCGATACGGGCGTGTTGCCGTTTTATCACATTGATATTGATTCGACCACGGAATCCTGGCAGCAGGAACTACGTTTGGCGTCCAATGAAGTTGATCCCCTTAGCTGGCAGGCGGGGATCTTTCTCTTGCGCACTGAAAATGAGTTAAACCCGCAAGAGTCTTACGGCCTGGCACTGACGCGCGTGGGCGGTGGGACCCAGGTATTTTCCACGCTCACCACCTGGTCAACTTCGGCGTTTGGAGAAATGAGTTATCAGGTGACTGATGATACACAGCTCACTTTGGGGCTGCGGTATACCATGGATAAACGCTCTATCGATGCACAACAGGGGTTTTATAATGCTTCGATTCCGGAGATTAATTTCCGTGATTCGGTGGACGACGAGGAGCTGACGTATCGCCTGGCGTTGCGCCATGACCTCACCAACGATATCAATATTTATGCCTCGTACAATCGCGGCTTTAAGTCGGGCACCTACTCCATGACGTCATTTACCAACCCACCGGTGAAACCCCAGGTGATTGACGCGTTTGAGATTGGCATGAAGTCCGAATTGTTGGAGCGTCGTCTGCGCCTGAATCTTGCTGCCTATCACTATGAAATCAGTGACTACCAGGTGCGTGCGGCCACCGGCGTCGGTGCGGATCCAATTTTGTTGAATGCAGCCGAAGTGGAAGTGGACGGTCTGGAAATTGAATTTGAGGCTTTGCCGACCGACAATCTGCGGCTGTTCGGATCCATCAGCGCTTTGAATTCTGAATTCGGCTCTTTCCCATTTGCACCTTATACCATACCAAATCCGCCCGCTATCGGTGGGTCCAGTACGGTGATTGACAGTGCAAAGGGTAACGATACGCCGTTGGCACCGGAACTGGCCGGCAATCTGGGCATTTCCTACAGCTTGCCATTCTCAAGCAGTCAGTTGGAAATGACACTGTTGTACAGTTACAACGACGGTTACTATTTCGAAGCCGATAATCGTCTTGAGCAGCCGGCGTTTGAAACCATCAATGCTTCGATGTTGTACCAGATAACCCCGCAATGGGGGGTCGAGGTGTGGGGTCGCAACCTGACGGATGAGACCTATTATGTGCAAAAGCTCGGCAGTGCCCTGGCGGATGTGGCGGTGCCTTCAGCGCCACGCACCTACGGCGTTAGCTTGAGCTATAACTTTTAACACTTGGGTCTTAATCTGCCAGTAATGCACGTTGGGTCCGGTAACCGGACCCTGGACAGAATTTTTAGCGCTTGTGTATCGACAGGGGGACGACCAGGCCTAAAGATCCAGTGTGCAAATGATCCGGGTTGCGTCGCCGGGATCTGACTTGCATACGAACCCCAGCGCTTTGTCGATATTGCGAATCCAGGTATTTTCCCAGGCCTCAATCGCGTACAGCTTCTGAATGCCTCGCTGGCGCGCAATGTCAATCAGGTGTTGCATCAAGATAACCCCTAAGTTGCTGTTTTGCCATTCGTCGCCGACGACTAAGGCGCATTCACAAGTATTATCGTCGCTGGTAAGGGCATATCGGGCGACGCCGATTTCCAGTTCTTCTCCATCTTTGTCGATCAAGGCGATCAACGCTTCGGAATTTTGATGGTCAATATCGGTCAATTGCTTCAGCAGTTTTGGGCTGGGGGACTTCATGCCCTCAAAAAATCGGTAACTTCGTGTTTTGGGTGACAGGCTTTCAATGAATTGACGTTCCCGTGATTCATCCTCTTTACTGATGGGTCGAATGAACACTTCTACTCCATTATCCAGTTTCTCCCGCCATGTGGTTTGAATCGTCTGAGAGGTGGTGGGGTTACCTGAGCTTCCGGTGGGCGGGGGTGGCGTTGGATTGACTGCCATAAGTGATCCTCCTGAGGGTTCATGCTTTGTCATTATGATCAGCATAGATGACAAATCACGAAATTGGACATCAACGCTCGGGAGTATCGGATTTTAATATTGACTCTCAATTTTAGCGTTTGACCTGCAGGGCCCAGTTTCTGGGCCCATGTTCATTTGTGAGTATTATTGGGAAATATTTTTGCAAATTTCTGTGATATGTCTTAGATCAGTCCCGCAGCAGCCTCCCAGCACTGTCAGGTGGGCATCCGCTTTACGGAGGTCACTCAGTTCCTTGCCAAACGCAACCGGGTTGCCGTCATCCAGCGTTTCCGAGTTGTCCAGTTCTGCATGGCTCATGCAGGAGGCATTGCCCCTTAGCCCTTTCAATCGCTGGTGCCAGGGAGCGTCGGCAGCAAACAAGTAATCAAAATGGGTGGGGTGGGCGCAGTTGATCATATAATAAGCCGGTCCTTGATCCGTTTGCTGGTCCACCTGGGTAATGGCGTATTCCAGTGTTTCGCCTGTGGGCAGCTTGCCGTCGGTTTCCACGGTAAAGGAAATGCAGACCGGTAACCCGGCATTCTGCGCCGCCCGGGTAACGCCGATGGCTTCATCAATATAATTTAGCGTCAATGCGGCAATCATATCCACATTGGCTTCGGCGAAGGTGTTGATCTGAGTGCAGTGATAAGCCTCAGCTTCCGCAGCACTCATGCACGCCCCTGGCGCATAGCCATCACCCCGTGGGCCTAAACAACCGCTGATCACAATGGGGCTGTGTTCGGTTTCAAAATCCTGGCGGATCTGTTCCAGAAGTTTGACCGAGGCCAGATTGAATTCCCATAAAGCCTCAGGCGCGTCACCTATTTTTTTTCCCCAATCGGTGTTTGCTCGCCAGGTGGGAGTTTCCAGGATCAACCCCACTTTGTAGTGGGCTGCCAGTTCGGCATAATGTTTATAGTATTCGTAGAGGGTGGCGTAGCCTTCCTCATTGCGAAGTAAATCGTACGAGGCAAACTCGGGCAGATCGAAATTCATGTTAAAACACAGGTCGGTTTCCAGGCCGCCATCGGTGATGCAAACCTTGCCCTGAAGCTGTGGTAGACGTTGTTGGTAAATACCCATAGCGTGCTCCTTAATGAGATTTTTATAGTGGTTGTTTAAACTTACTTTTTTTCAGCAGATCGCATGTGCTCTGAGGCTTGTTAGGTTAAGGAGTCGGTGCGGGTTAGGCTAGTGAACTGGCGGTACTTTTTTTCAAATAAAAATTAAAACATTTTAAAAACAGAGAGTTAACAAAATAGTTCTTGAAACATAAAAGGATTTTTCTGACAGGCAGCAGGAAAACTGAACTCGGAGTACAGTAGCTATGACATCTAAAACAACGTCTTCCAAGGCAATCACCAGCAAAGGAAGTATTACGCGAAAAAATCTTCTGGACATTGCCGAGCGTCTTATTTTACAAAAAGGATTTTCTGCGACATCTATTGAGGAAATAATATCCGAAGCGGGCATCTCGAAAGGTGGTTTTTTTTATCACTTTGAAGGCAAGGACGACCTGGCCTATGCCCTGATGCAGCGTTATCGTGAGCAGGATGCGTTTTTATTCAGTGGCCTGTTTCGTCGGGCCGAAGAATTACTGGATGATCCACTGCAGCAAATGTTGCTGTTTATCAGGTTGCTGGCGGAAATGATGGACGAGTTGGAAGATCTTCATCCAGGATGCCTGGTGGCCTCGTTCACCTACGAATCTCACGAAGTGAATGATCAGGTGAAAGCCATTACCGCCGACAGTGTGATGGATTGGCGCAAGTTGTTCTCAGAACAGCTGGACAAGGTTCATCAACGTTATACCCCGAAGCTGGAAGTGGACACGTCGGACCTGGCGGACATGTTATCAACCGTAATCGAAGGGGGAATTGTGGTGTCCAGAGCTATTGGCGATAAAAAACTGCTGGTTCGACAGTTGCAGGAATACCGCAACTACATCCGGTTACTCTACGAAGGCTAGGTGTTTATGATGAATCTAGAATTATGGGCGTAGTGACAGAGAGAAAATCACTATAATGATTTTTTCGATCTTTGAAATCTTGGGGCAGGCCGTTGCTTTGGCCCTGGGCTACACAGAGTAGTGCTCGGGTTTTTGGGTCGATAAGATGACGACTGTGCTTCGGCTGAGACACCAAAGTTTTATCCTGGAAACTGAAAACTACGCCATACTGTGGTTGTCGAATGGGTCAAAATCAAGCGCGAGTTCCGGGTTAGCTTTAAGTGAAAAACAACAATGATAACTACTTAGGGGAGCGAATATGTCATCCAGAAACCATTTCAGAAACCTCGGTCCAATCGAACACTTGGGTAACCTGATCGACTCGATGGTAAACAACATTGAGGACGATTTACAGCAGGCACTCAATGATTTTGAAGATCTGGCTCAGAGCATTCTGGAAAACGATCCCGACGATTTCTTTACTGTTAATGACAGCCTGTTGACGCTGATCGAGGTCGCCATCGAAAGCGAAAGCGACCTTGCCGGGCTGGTACCTGGTGCTTTCGACACTTGGTCTGAACACCTGCAGGAAAATCTTAATGCGATAGTCGACCTATTTTCTCGACTGTATGACATGTTCAGTGACCAGGCAACAGTTTTTCGCACCCTGATTGAAGCCCTGACGAGCACATTTGATGGATTCCCCGAGTTGTTCCATCGCCTCTGTAAAGAAGTCGCCACTCAACCTACGCTCTATCTCGATGGTCTTGAAAAATTTCTGCTCCCACTATTTTATGCGGGGCTTTCAGTGTTCGGCGCCGAGCAGGGCGTGCAGGCTCTGATCAAAGTGCTGACCGACAGCAGCAGTGTTCTGAGCAACCACGTAACTTGCAACGACTTGGGCTTGCTGGCGAACGATCTTCCCGCACTTCAGGTCAACATGCTTGAGGCCCCAACGTTTCGATTACCGCGCGCGGTATGGATGATGACGGCGATGTTCGATGCCATGCGTCAGGCGTCCAGCTATGCCAATCTGCTGCCGGAACCGGTTGATATTCCCAATCCCTTTCTTCAAACCATGCTCGGTCCGGTGGTCGAGGTCATTGCGCAGGCAGTGTCCGATTACCTGAACACGATCGACAGCCTCCTCGATGCGCTGATCGAGCGCATGCTACAGCGAGCCGAAAACGATTTCGAGATAGAGTGGCTGGTATTGCAACTCGCCCGTTTTACGCCGGTTGGCATCCTATTCGTGGTGGTCGGGTCTACCTACAAGCTGCTGACCAGCCCGGCGCCATGGTTGAGCTTGATGTTGAATCCGATTGAGGAAGATCCAGATCTGCAGGTACTGCGTCTGTCGGCACCATCTGCAAGCAACCGTTATATTTTATTCAGCGATATTCACCGTGACGCGGTTTCAGATGCACGTCCGCCCTATCAGTTTGGCTCTATCGATCATTTCATGCCCAATCGCGGGCAATATCTGGAGGTTCTCAAACACTACTCAGCAATACCGGAGTACACGATTATAGAGATCGGCGATTGTGAAGAACTTTGGTTTTACCGTGATTTCAGCTTGACACCAGCGGAGAAGTTACAGGAAATCGTGCAGACTCATCAGGAAATATACGCACTGCTACGCGAGTTGCATGCGCAAGGCCGTTACGTGCGCATCCAGGGTAACCATGACTCCTATCTTCGGCAAACCGAGACTTTTGCTGTGCTGAGAGATGCCATCGAAAGTGATGGTGCCATGCCTTTCGAAATTTTCGATTTCGCAATTATCGAAGGGGTCAAGAGCATGCAGGACGTGCCTTTTTACCTGGGCCTCGATTCGGAGCCGAACAGTGAACGCAAGCCAATGCTACTTGGCCACGGGCACCAGTGGGATTTCTGGAACTGCGAGGCCAACAATATTCTCGGCAAGATGATCGTCAGTGCAGTCGTCACTCCGCTGGACATGCTCGATGACCCCTTACGAGATCTGGCCGGCTTGTCGCACAATGGCTCACCGCTGGTCAACTTCAAGCAGATCATCGGTGACTTACCGGTGTTCAATTCGTGGCAGAACTACGAGCCCGGCGTGGTGCGAATGGACCAGATCCAGCACATGGACGATCAGGCACGAAGATTGACTGACGACGTAATGTACTCAGAGACACTGGCCTCGTTGATGGGTATGCTGATCCCAATCGCTCCTGGACCGGGTGATGTCGATTGCCCTCTATTGAATCTCGACGGCCGCTGCCTGTTTAACCTGATGACGCTCGGCCACACACATAATCCGCACAACCAGCCGTACTGGGATCTCAAAGTTCTGCCTTACGTGAAAGAAGCCCTGGTCGGCTTGCAGGATGCTATCGCCAGCGCCACCTTCGGTCTGTTTGATGTCGAGCTTGGCCTGGTCAAGAGCTACTACCTGAACACCGGTATGACCGGCTGGTACGAGGAATGTATCTGGGCCATCGACCTGGGTGATGAAAGCCACAACAGCGGTCAACCGAAGCTGGTTAACTGGACCTGTAACACGCGCGTTGACAAACCCAACCACATGGACTGGGAGCTGCCGCATGTTCCTCGCGATGGTAGGCCGATACCGGGCGATCGGGTCGAGGGCACAATTCGTGACTGGCTTGCAATGCTCGTCGACATGGTGAACACGGAAAAGGACAAGCTCATCGAAGCGCTTTCACACGCGCCGCTGGAAGTTGTCGTGCGCGAGGCGGTCAAGACTTGGAAGCCGGTAGATTTTACCTTCGACTTTTCCAATGGCGCAGCCGGAGATACCGCTGGGCCGTTCCTGTTTCAGGTCATGCTGGGCGTACTCGCTGGTCGTGATGGTGCCTTCACGATCGACATCAGATTGCCGCCGGGTTTGACAAAACCACTCGCTCGCGCCCTGAAAGCTGGAACGTCAGGCAAGCGGTCGAAACGCGATAACCTTGCTGCCGCAATCGTCTCTCTCGCAGTGGTGCAGGAGATCGGACGTACCGGTCTTTCGCTTGAGCTCGGGCCGCAAGACGATCCCGATGGTCACAAGGCCTGTCTGGGACTGTTGTTCGTTCTCGCGCAAATGCAGCAGGGTAACGACCGACGTTTCAGTATCGATCTGAATGCGAGTGCTGGCGCTATAAAGGCAAGTGTCAATATGAAAGCGACGCGAATGCCACACCTGCCGTCAAAGCCACCGAAGAGTCTGCCGGTTATGCGTTCGCCGAATCTGCAACGTCTCGGCTTGATGATCGAGGCGCAAGTGGCCGGGTTGGAAACACCCCTGGCGGGATGGCAGGTGGAGTTACATGAGCTACAAAGCAGAACTTCACGGCGTCTGCTGCGGACACGGACCAACAAGCTCGGCAGAGCCGAGATGTTGCGCTTGCAACCACGTCTTAATGGTTATCATCTGAGTGGTGATGCGGATATCGAAGGGGAACTGGTGTTACGTTTGTTGAGCCCGGATGGCAAGGAAGCCATGCGCATGCATCTCGACCCCACTCGTCCAGCTGAACTTGTCACGCTAACGGTGAATTTCGAGGTGTTGCGTGAGATTGGTTTTTACCCATCGAAGCTGCGACGGTCGACAAACAAGATTCAACAGCTGTGCGACCGATGGAAGAAGCGATTGCATAACAAAAATGATCAGCATGCCGAATCCGATCTGTGCCTGCAGGACCTGATGCTCGACATCATGGGGGGGCTGGAAAATCCGAGGACACCGATGCAAAAGCAGGCTGCCAGGCTGTTGCGACTGACCAGCGAGGATACGAAGCCTCTAAAACAGGTATCCGAGCTGGCACGCAAGACGCGTGCCTCGCTTAAGGATTGCCTGGGTGACGATTACCATGAATGTGATGGTGGTCTGAGCATTGAAGCAATGGGGGAGAAGCTGCTACACGACTGTAGTCGCTTCAGTAGCCTCAACAGCTTGTTCGACGACCCGGTGCCCGATCCCCTCGACGACCTGCCGGCAACCAGCCCGGGGCGTGGCATTGGTGTGCCTATCAACTGGGACAAGGTCTGTCTCGCGCGCTACAATCAGGACTTGCTTGATGATGGTGTACGCCAAGCTATGCAGCCATTCATGCCTGATGGCCTTGTACTGGCGCAGCCCTCAATCAATTTAATTGAAATCTGGGATGGCAGCTTTCGCGGCGGTGATATTGTTCGCATGTCCGAGGTTCACGACAAGTTGCTCAATATTCGGGTGTTGAAAGATCTGGGTGGCAACCTAAGCTTGGAAGATCGGGCCGTGGATATGGATGTCACCCTGGATGATGTTGCCTGTTTGATTGTTGAGGCTGATCAATCTGGGCGTCAGATTCTCGCAACAGATGTTTCGCCTGGGCAGAGAGTAATCCTGTACGGCTCCGGATTTGTCAGTGAGAAGGCACGCCTGCAGGTAGATTTTCGTCACTGGGAGTCGACATTGTCCGATGGGCGGCTGGTGCCCGACAGCAACGTGTTACCGGCCGATGGCTTTGTCAACCTGGAAGCCGGAGTATTCGGTAACCAGATACCGCTCACTGATGGTGCCGATTCTGAACACTATAACGGGGACAAAGTGATCTTTGAGTGGCCCGAGACTGCGTCCAGAGAGGGTATATATCGTTTGAGGTTGTCGTTCGTCAACGAGTCGGAATACCCGAGCAAAATTACCCAGAATGATGACTGTTCGATTGTCGTCGATCACTCTGATGTCAAAACCCAGGAGATATTCTTCGTGGTGTTGCCGGCAGTCGAGCAGTCACCGTTGCGCGCTAAAATCGATGAAGTTGAATGTGTTAACCTGACGGATCCTGAATCAATTCTCGGGGTTCCATACCCAGACGACCTGTTATTGCTCGGCAGCGCACTGAAACATCGCATCATCTTTTCGAGCGACAGTAACCATTTTGAAGAAGAAATTATTCCATTGGTGCCTCGTGAAGACAGCATTCTGCTCACCAGTCCCGGAATATGGACAACAAATATGCGCCTGTTTCCAGAGAATCCGGGATTCGATCAGCTTGCACACTTCGAATCGGTGATTGCCAGTTTCGACCTGCTCGAGGTCGAAGGGGATTTAGACAAATTCATTGCGCAGCTGGTCTATCTCGCCGCACTGGTTGCCATGGCCATTATTGTAGCCGCGGTGATCACCGTGATCACCGCGGCGATAATTATAGCGCTGGTGGGCCTTGGCATCATATCGCTGGGCACTGCGGAGATTATTGCGATGCCGATCGCAGCCGCATTCCTGGCTGCGGTATACGGGTTCATCTTTGGTGCCGCATTTACCGCGTTCCTGGCCTTACAGGACAGCCTGAATACCGTCGTCGATGGCTCAGATTCCATTGTCCAGGGGAATGTCCAGCTGGATGGTGGAAGACTGAATTACCGCTTGTCGCCAGTGCGATTTCATCGCTTGTTGTTCCCTCTTGATACGGGGGAAGTCGATGCCAGTGACGCGTTGGCCACATTGGAAGAAACTTTCGCCAACGATATTCTCGGCGGTAGCTACAAGGTTTTATTCAACATCGAGACTGCCGGAGACTGAAATGCGAGCAAGAATCTCCAGGCCGATCACATCGACCTGTGAGTTGACTTCATCCCCCAGAGCAGGGTCAGTGCCGCCAAGGGACACATTACCGCCGAACAAGTAATCCGATAGGGCGGCTACCAAAAACGGGCCTTTGCTGAGGGAGATCAGGCAGACCGTGGTCGCAAAGAATGCCCCGCTGCTCCTGGCGAGTTTTGACGCCGCTGACCAGAGGCCTATGAGGTTGGCCACTCTACTAGCGTTTTTAATAAAGTTGCTGGTTTAATAGAGTCGTCTTGGGGGAAGTTCGCGGATTTTTCGAGTGTTTATAGAGCTTCCTGGGATCTTGTCTGCAGGGTTTCTATTTTCATCTCAGCGAAATAGTCTTTCTCGGCCCGAGAAACACGTGGGCATAAGAGCACAATGGCAATTAGGTTTGGAATACAAGCCAGTCCCAAGGCCAGGTCAGAAAAGTTAATGATCAGATCCAGATTCACCACCCCGCCCAGAATGATGGAGCCCACATAGAGCCACTTGTAAGGCATCAACAAGCGACCGGACAGGTACTGACTGCAGACCTCACCGTAGTAACTGCCAGCAAGAATACTGGTGTAGGCAAACAGCAATGCGGCCAACGGTACAAAAATGCTGCCAAAAGCGCCTAGCAATTGCTGAAAGGCTGCAGATGACAGCACGATACCATTGGCTTCGTTGACCCACTGAACGCGATCGACGAACACGGTCCCCTGACTGGCAGGTGTTAATTCCAGTGTCAGCTGTTGATCTATGAGGGCCGGGTTGGTAGGCAACGGCATCAAAGCGGCCTGCCAATGATTGCCGGGTACAAGCTCTACGTCAGTGAGTAGTTGACCCTGCTGATCGAATATCTGAGCTTTCAGGTCGACATCGGCGTGCAGGCTAAAACGTAGGGCCGCAGGCAAGGCGCTTTCCGCAGTTTCCAGTGGTGGCAGGGAGAGAACCAAAGCCTTGCCGCTGGTCGAGGTCAGTACGGATTGGCCGTCAGTCAGCGTTTGAAGGGGATTCTCCGTGGCTGGGAACGTGTCCGTCAGGAGCCAGTCAGCCGAGCTTGTGTTGGCCGTGTCTTGGCGTTCAAAGCTCAGGCTTTGCAGTTGGGATGGTTGATAACGCTCACTGTCATAGAATCCGGCGATAAGAATAACCAGAGCCGTGGCAGTACAGACCACAACGGTATCGATAAAGGGCCCCAGGCTGGCCACGACACCCTGTCGCACCGGGTACTTTGAATGGGCAGCGGCAAAGGCGATCGCCGCCGAGCCGGCGCCGACTTCGTTGGAAAACATGGCCCGGCGAATACCTATCATAATCACCGTGGCAATGGTTCCACCGGTCGCGGCATCAAAGTTAAAGGCTTCGACAAAGATTAATCCCAGTGCCGCGGGAACCTTGTCGTAATTCATGACCAGAATGACGGCAACCCCGCACAAATACACCAGACACATGGCGGGGACGACTTTGCTGGCTACCTGGCCAATGCGATGGATGCCGCCAATCAACACCAGTCCGGAAAAAAACGCCAACACCAGTGCCGTCATCCAGGGCGCTATGGAGAATTGATCTTCAAGAATGGCAGTTGCCTGGTTGGCCTGAAACATATTCCAGGCCCCCAGAAAAGAAATGGATCCCAGTACCGCATAGGCCAGTGCCACGGGCTTCCATTTGGGCCCCAGGCCATTGGCCAGGTAATACATGGGGCCGCCGACCAGTGCTCCATTGCTGACACCTGCCTCCCGTGTCCGGTAAAGACTGCCGAGGGTGGCTTCAACAAATTTGAGTGACATGCCGAGAAAGGCCATCACCCACATCCAGAAGATAGCCCCGGGGCCACCCAGGCTGATGGCGACGGCTACGCCGGCGATGTTGCCAATCCCTGTAGTGCTGGCGAGGGTTGTCGCTAGGGCCTGCAGGGTTGAGATGTCATTGGCTCCACTGCCTTCATCGTAGCGGCCGCGAATCAGTTGCCAGCAGTGAGGCAGGCTGCGGAGCTGAATAAAACCCAGGCGGACAGTGCAATAAATTCCTGCAAACAGGCTCAGGCCGATGACCAGATAGCTCCAGATCCAGTCAGAGGCGCTGACCACCCATGCATTTATCCATTCCATATTACTACCACCCTTGTCTGGACTTGATGTTGCGTATTCCCCATTACCTTAAGGGCAAATATAAAAATCTCAATCTTTTTGTTGTATATGAATAAAATAGTAAATATATTCATATTCATGAATTAAATTATTGTATTGGCTTGCTCTAGTGAAGTGCAGGGTTTTCAGTGATGCACTGGCATGACGCATAAAAGGCCAAATGATCGGGCGCCAGAGGAGAGATTGATGAAAGAACAGACGGACTCTGATCGCGACAAGTTGTTACCCCTTGGGCAACAAATCCGTGATCTGCGCAAAGCCAAAGGTTTCAGTACCGCCAGGCTGGCCGAAGCCATTGGCAAGTCGGCGGGTTATATCAACAACATTGAGCGGGGCATGAGCGAAGCCACCTTATTGGTACTTAACCGCATCAGTGAAGCCCTCGGCGTTCAGGTGAGTTGGTTTTTCCAGGGCTTCGATATGGATGCCCCGGAGGAGGCAGGACTGGTGGTACGGCAGCGAAATCGACGGCAATTAAAACTGTCGGCGGCAGGCGTGTCAGAAGAGCTGTTGTCCCCGAATGTAACCAGCGATATACAGATGATTCGCACCACATTTGCGCCCGGCGCATCGACGGGTGAAGAACCGGTTTCGACGGCAGCGGAAATGACCGGCATGCTGCTGTCGGGCGAATTGAGTTTGCAGGTGGGCGATCAAACGCTGGAGTTGAAAGCGGGTGACAGCTTTTTGATTCCAAAAGGCGAGCGCCGTCGTTGCCTGAATAACGGCAGTGAGGACTCCATTTCTATTTGGGTTATCAGCCCACCAATTTATTAATGTCGCAATAGTGATGAGGTAGACACTATGAGTAAAGCTCTTCCGTCAGAAGCGCAGGTTGTTATTGTGGGCGGCGGTATTATCGGCTGCAGCCTGGCCTACCACCTGACCAAGCGCGGTTGTCGCGATGTGGTTCTGCTGGAACGGCGTCAGCTGACCTGTGGCACCACATGGCATGCTGCTGGACTGGTGGCGCAATTGCGTGCCACAGAAAACATGACTCGACTGGCCCGGTATTCCCAGGAGCTTTATAAAACCCTGGAGGCGGAAACCGGACAGGCCACCGGTTTTCATCAATGCGGTGCGATTACGGTGGCCAGCAATAAACACCGCTGGGAAGAGATTCGCCGGCAGGCGTCCATGGCCTCCTGTTTCGGGGTGGAAACCCACGAGCTGAGACCGCAACAAGCCCAGGAAATGTGGCCGTTGATGCAGGTTGATGACATCGTCGGTGCTTTTTACTTCCCGCAGGATTCCCGCACTAACCCCACCGACACTACCCAGGCGCTGGCCAAGGGGGCGCGTATGGGTGGGGCTCAAATTTTTGAAAACGTCAAGGTGACTGATATCTTGACGGAAAAAGGCCGGGCTGTGGGTGTGGTTACCGAGCAGGGCATCATCAAGGCCAAGACCGTAGTCAACTGCGCCGGCATGTGGGCGCGTGAATTGGGTAAAAAAGCCGGTTCCCGTGTGCCCCTGCACGCCGCGGAACACTATTACATGATTACCGAAACCCTCGAGGGTATGCATTCAAACCTGCCGGTACTGCGGGATATGGATAACTACGCCTATTACCGTGAGGAAACCGGTAAATTGATGCTGGGTTTGTTCGAGCCCGATGCCATGCCCTGGGGCCATGAAGGTATCCCCGAGCACTTTTTCTTTGACGATCTGCCCGCAGACTGGGAACGGATTTTCCCCTTCCTGGAACAGGCCATGAAGCGGATTCCGGCGTTGGAGCACACCGGTATTCAACTGCTGTTCAACGGCCCGGAAAGCTTTACCCCGGATGATCGTTACTGGCTGGGTGAGTGTACGGAAGTCAAAGACTTGTTCATTGCCGCTGGTTTTAACTCGGTGGGTATTCAGTCCGCCGGCGGGGCGGGCAAGGTGCTGGCGGATTGGATTGTGGATGGCATCCAGCCGATGGATCTCTGGGATGTGCAAACCACTCGCATGATTTCATTCCAGAACTCCAGCAAATACCTGTTCGATAGAACCAAGGAATCCCTGGGTTTGCTGTACGAGATGCATTGGCCTTTCCGTCAATACAACACCGCCCGTGGTGCCCGCAAATCCATCCTGCACGACAAATTGTTGGCTGCGGGGGCCTGTTTTGGTGAATTGGCGGGTTGGGAGCGGGCCAACTGGTACGCGCCTGCCGGAGAGAAAGCGGAATATGAGTACAGCTTTGGTCGGCAAAACTGGTTTAACTGGCAGGCGGACGAGCACAAGGCCGTGCGCGAGGGCGTCGGCCTGTTCGATCAAAGTTCCTTTTCCAAGTTCCTGGTGCAGGGCAAGGATGCCGAGAAGGTCCTTAACCGCATCTGCGCCAACAATGTGGCCGTGCCAGTGGGCAAGAGTGTCTATACCCAGTGGTTGAACACTAAGGGCACCATTGAAGCCGACCTGACCGTGACTCGGACGGAGCAAAATGCCTATCTGATTGTGACGGCACCGGCGACCCACACTCATGTGAATACCTGGCTGAAGCGCAACATTCCCGAAGACGCCCATGTGGTGTTGACCGATGTCACCTCGGGGCTGATGTGCATCAATATTCAGGGGCCCAAGTCCCGCGAGTTGCTGAATAAGGTGTGTGACAGCGATTTATCCAATGAGGCCTTCCCGTTTGCCACCCTGCAGGAGGTCGAAATTGGCTATGCCACGGTCAAAGCACTGCGCTTGACCTACATGGGTGAACTTGGCTGGGAGCTGTATATCCCGACGGAATTTGCCCCCCATGTGTACGATCTGTTGGTGGAAGCCGGTCAGGAGCTGGGGTTAAAACACTGTGGCTACCACACGTTGCAAAGTCTGCGTATGGAAAAGGCCTATCGGGAATTTGGCCATGATCTTGGGGCAGATGAGACTCCGATTGAAGCTGGTTTAACCTTCGCCTGCGACTTCAACAAGCCGGATGGTTTTATTGGCAAGGAGGCCCTTCTGGCGCAAAAGGAAGCTGGGGTAACTAAGCGCCTGGTACAGTTTCTGTTGCAGGATCCGGAACCCCTGATGTACCACAATGAACCGATTTACCGAAATGGTGAGCTGGTGGGGTATACTTCGTCCGCAATGTACGGGCATACGCTGGGTGCTTCGGTAGCCATGGGCTATGTCAATAAAAGCAGCGGGGTGGATGCGGATTACATCAACAACGGCAGCTATGAGATTGAAGTGGCTGGCAAACGCTATCCGGCTAAAGCGTCTTTAAGACCGCTGTATGACCCGACGTCGGCGCGGGTGAAGGTTTAACGGATTTTTAAGAGATTTTGGAGTAGACGTAATCATGAGTCAGCATCGTTTAGTGTTAACGCTCAGTTGTCCCGATCGTCATGGGATAGTGGCGGATGTGACCACCTTTTTGGCTGCCAATCACTACAACATCACTGAGTCTTCGCAATTTGAAGATCGTCAGGAAACCCGCTTTTTTATGCGCACCGAGCTGATGGCGGCTAATGAAGAAGCCACGCCTTTGAACGATCTGCGGGAGGCGTTTGCTCAGCTGGCAGAACGCGATGGCATGACCTGGCAGCTACGCGATATGAGTATTAAGCCGAAGGTGATGCTGGCCGTATCACGCTGGGGGCACTGTTTGAATGCCTTACTGCACAAATGGAAAGAGGGCACTTTACCGGTCGAGATTGTGGCGGTGGTGTCCAACCATACCGATATGCGTGACCTGGTGGAGTGGTACAACGTACCTTTCCACTATTTGCCCATCACCAAAGACACGAAACCACAGCAGGAAGCTCAAATTCTGGCGTTGATGAATGAGAGCCAGGCCGAGTTCCTGGTGCTGGCGCGCTATATGCAAATCCTGTCCAACGACATGTGTGAGCAGCTGGCTGGCCGCGCTATCAATATTCACCACTCTTTCCTGCCGGGCTTTAAGGGGGCCAAACCCTATCATCAAGCCTACGAGCGTGGAGTTAAACTGATTGGCGCGACGGCGCACTTTGTGACTTCCGACCTGGACGAAGGCCCGATCATCGAACAGGAAGTGGAGCGGGTATCCCACGCCAATGCTCCAGAAGAGCTGGTGGAAATCGGTCACGATATTGAAAGCGTGGTGCTTTACCGTGCGGTGCGCTGGCACGCTGAGCAGCGTGTGTTATTAAACGGCAGTCGCACTGTTGTATTCCGCCGGTAAAACTTCTCTTAGAAATATTGAAATACACTATATGAAAAAGTTACTCCCGTTGTTGTGGACTGGATTGATGGTGGTTGGCTTTCAGTCCCCGTCGTCAGCATCTAATCGAGCCGTCGATAGTTTGGCCGAAGCGATCCGCTTTCCCACTGTCAGTTATCAAGACAGTGACAGCATTGACTACCAAAACTTTACAGGTTTTCTTGAGTTTTTACGGGTTCGCTACCCGAATGTGTTTACCGAATTGAAGGTGGAGACGGTTGCGGATTACAGCCTGGTCATTAGCTGGCCGGGACAGAACCCGCAACTTAAACCTGTATTGCTGGATTCGCATTATGATGTGGTGCCGATTGAACCTGGAACGGAAGCGGACTGGACTCACGATCCTTTTGCAGGAACCATTGCGGATGGGTACTTGTGGGGGCGGGGCGCCATCGATGATAAGGCCTCCGTGATCGCAACACTGGAGGCGATGGAAGCACTGCTGGAGAGCGATTTTCAACCGCAACGCACTTTGTTGTTCTCCTTTGCTCACGATGAAGAAATTGGCGGCAACGACGGCGCCGCCAATATTGTAAAGCACCTGCAGTCCCACAATATCGAGCTGCAGTATATGATTGGCGAAGGCGGTCTGGTCGTAAAAAACAGCCCTCTGGTGCCGGGTAAAGATATCGCCATGGTCGGTCTGGCAGAAAAGACCTACGTGACATTGACCCTCAAAGCCAAAGGCGATGGCGGCCACTCTTCCATGCCGGTCGCCAACAACGCGATCGTACATCTGGCCAAAGCGGTACAAGCCCTGCATGAAAACCCCTTTGAGCCGCAGTTGATCGCCCCGGTCACCGATATGTTGAAAATCGTTGGCCAGGAGCTGGGAGGCTTGAAAGGGTTTGTGATGGAGCAGCAGTGGCTGACGGAGCCGGTGTTGTTAAAAATATTGAGTGATGATCCCGGTTCGATGGGCATGGTCAGGACTACCACCGCCGTCACCATGTTTGATGCGGGTATCAAGGATAATGTGATTTCCCAGCAGGCAGAAGCCAAGGTGAACTTTCGCCTGTTGCCAGGCTTTACTGAAGAACAGCTGATTGAAGCCGTTACCAAAATTGTTGATGATGAAAATATCGAGATCAGCTCCGAGGCTGGGAAAAAAGGACCGCCGGTGGCAGATATCGATGGTCCAGGTTATGCCCGGGTCAAAAGTGCTATCAATGAAGCCTACCCGGAAGCTTTGGTGACTCCGTCGATGCTGATGGCGAGCACCGACAGCCCTCATTATGTTGACCTGGCTCCGAATATTTATCGCTTCCACCCTTACACCATACCCATGGATGACTCCAAAACGGTGCATGGTACCAATGAGCGGATTCGACTGGAGGCGATTGAGCGAGCGGTGCAATTGTCAAAGGCCTTAATTCAATCGGCGGCGATGGAATAGTCTTTCCCCCAGTCGCAGTGGCGGCTTACCCTCTTCGGTTCAAAGCCTGGCCGAGGAGGGAAAAATATTGCTGAAAGGCACGATTGATTCTCTCGCGCTGCTGTCCACTGGGATAGAGTCCTAGTCGCGCTTCCTCGGAAGATTTTGTGCCGGTCACCAGAAAATTGTTTTTCAGGCCGGCATCCTGGATAAACGCTTCAAACGCACGGGCACAAAGTTCAACCGGTTGGCTGAAATAATGGCAATTTTTTTCTCGATCTACCTCCGCAGAAATCCGCACCAACTCACTGGGGTGTTCTGAGTCACCATCCAGCATAATGGCGCGAAAGCAGGCAAAAAGGCGGTCATTCAGCGGGTGAGGCACTGGCGTAGCGTCCTGCAGCCAGGCGTCCGAAGCATACATACTGCTGGAGACATCACTGAAGGCCTTGTCGGCCAGGTAATGATCCAACGCGTGAAACCACTCGTGGGCTATGGAACCGGGGCCGGCATTTTTGGCCAGGGCAAAGCTGCGGGCACCTGGTTCATAATGGGCAGAAACACCGGGTTGCCCGCCAATGCCGTACTGAAACGACAAATTTCCCCGTAGGGAAATCAGCAATTCGGGTCCCTGCAGAATAGTCATCAAATCCACCAGCGCGTCGTAAAACAATCCCGCTGCCCGATCCCGTTCTGCGTCCGTTACCCAGCGACCAATACTGATGGAGCGGAAACCAAACCGCTGTCGGATATCGCCAAAGCTGACCGTTTGGGTGTCCCTATGTCTTGGGCCATTGCGATAGAACTGTCGGGAAGGGCGCATGATCGAATCTGGGATACTTGACTGTAAATTGGTCTGTATATTAATACAGTGATCGCGGGTGGGCAAGAATTGTGGTCTCTGATTGACACGTATAAAAAGGTTGTCAGGTGGCTCAAAGAAGAGAGTCCTGTTGTCCCTGCGTCATGTAAAGCTACACCCGATAACCCTCCTCTGTTAACACCTGCCGCACTGCAGGTCTGGCCAACATTGCCTGATAGTGTTCAACACAGGCCTGTGGTAATTCAATGTCTGTTTTAACAGCCCAGAATTCGACATAGAATAAGGCGGCGTCGGCCAGACTAAACTGATCGCAAACAAAGCCGCCGTTCAACTGAGTGGCGATCCAATCAAATCCATTGGTAAGAATGGTTTTTGCCTGCGCCGTCAGAACTGCTTGTTGTTCTTCCCAATCTTCGTGACCAATGCGATAGTTCTCCTGGGTAAAAATTCGGGTAAAGCCCTGGCCGTGGATTTGATGAACTGCATAGGTCAACACATCCAGCATTTTAGTTTGGGCCAGATAATTCTCTGGTATTAACTGTCGTTTTGGATAAGTTTTACCCAGCCACCAGGCAATGGCCAAAAACGATGTCAGCGTTGTACCGTCCTCCAGTACCAATACCGGTATGCTGCCGCGAGGATTGATAGCGAGAAACTCCGGTGAGCGTTGCTCTCCCTTCACCAGGTTAACGACATTGGCGCTGAACACCAATTCAAGTTCTTCTAACAGAATGTGAATGCCGGTGCTGCATGAACCGGGGGTCATGTAAAAATTCAGCATACAACCTCTCGCTCCACCCCTATTGCCGCTGGTATTCGGCGACCAGGGCCCTGATTTTAAGTTTGATGATGTCCCCCAGCATGCGCATTTTGCGGTCGTGTTCCTGGTGGGCGATATCGTAGATCTGCTTTTTCAGTTGCTTGTCGTCCTGGTCGGATAGATTCAGTGTCCACTCGGTGAAAAAAGCATCGTAGCTATCAATGGTTTTAATCAGCTCGAAACGGATCTTGTCCCGGTCCCTTTTCGGAATCGACTGCAACATGTTGTCGATCTGCACCTCCAGATCCGGCTTTTGCTGTTTGTCTGGTAAGGGGAATTGGATGATTTCTGACATACACATTGCCGTCGGTCATGTTGTAGTGGACGCTATTAACGCTTCGCGCGCTGTTGAGATACGCACAAATGCTTCTGTGCTACCGCCCGCATCAGGGTGCGCTTTTTGGGCAAGTTTTCGAAATGCTGTGTTGATCTGGCGAGGTTCCAGTTTGCCATCGACGGGCAACTCCAGAGTCAGCCGATGCTGTCGGTCATCGATTTGTATGGGGTTGTGCCGGGGCCTGCTGCGGTTCTGTGCAATCCTCTCCAATCGTTCCCTGATCCGAGCTTCTGCCTGTCGGCGCTGTTTGCGGGATTCCCGCCGCAACGCCATCTGGTCTTCCTGCCACCGCTGGCGAGACATAACCGTACAGGCGGCATAGTGGATTAAGCCCTGCCTCTCGAGTGTATCCAGGCAAAATGGCCCCACCATATCGAAGGGTTCTTCCAGCCAGGCCATCCGGCCTCTGGCGCCGATCTCAATCTGTCCCAATGTCACAGTGGTGACGAGACCATTCGCACCGTTCCAGATGACCCATTCTTCCTGCCAGACAGCATCTGATGTGTTTTGCATGTGGTGGTTCCAAAGCAAGGCTGTAGCGAATACCGCAAGGTGAATTCTCACAGCTAACTGTCATCCCTTCAGTGCTAGGGCAGCGGGAAGGGCAGTTGTTCAGCGAATTGGAGGAATCACTACAAAAATGGTTCCGATAAGCCAGTTTTCTCGTGGTATTGCAATTTATGCACCAACTAAACTCTCAATATCTAAGCTTCCGCAGAACCCATCATCGACAACAAAGAGGCTATGTTGTTTCAGGCGCAGGCCTGTTTAAAAAAAACAGATCATGGAGAACCTGTCATGGATTGAATACGAGAGGTGGATAGGTATTATGTCTCCAGAGCAGGCGGGGACAGACCTGTATTACTTGGTTTAGATCGTTAAAACTTCACCGGCCATTGCTGATGATCTGCGGTGAAGTATTTTTGATCTCTTCATTAATCATGAATCTGACTCTACTGTTACTCCAGAAGAATAGAGTTTTTCCAGCGGATTAAAGCCAGACCAGCAAGGCCAAAACTAAAAAGTATGAGTGTTGCCGGTTCAGGTATATGCGAAGCTTGGAGATTAATAATTAAGGTGTCGTTCAAGTCTGGGTTCGCTGAATTTGGCATAAAAATTTCAAAACTCGTTGGTGATAGCAATGAGGCAACAGCACCACATAGGTTGCAATTGCTCGAAGGGTCAAGTACTACATTCATCAAAAAACCCATGCCACCCCAGTCAAATCCATCAAAGATATAATGTTGCGGACCTAAGTCCGGGTTCGTATTACACCCAAATCCCGTACAGGTCATCAGAAGCTGATCGTCCTCGATGTCGATGAAAAACCCCCCAACACCTGCAAATCCAAATTGAAAGGCGTCGACATTGCCGGCGGCAACCAGGACGCTAGTTGAGATATTCCCGGAGGGATTTCCATCGTTGACATAGCTGACATTGACTGTGGATCCTATCAGGGAGGCATCCGAAATCTGACTCACTGACAGAAACAGTATCATAAACAAGAGGTTAAGCCCGTGACGCATAATGATTACCTTCCGTAGTTGTCTTGTTTGGATTTTTTACAAGCCAGTTGCATACCATTTAAAAAATAGGCTTTGTAAACAAAGTCTTATATTTGGTGTTCGACCAAGAAATGTGCGCAGTGTAAAAATTATTGACACGCTGTTCGATAAAAGATGAATATTTAAATGTCAAAGTATTAGTCTTCTTTGATCTGGTTGTGGTCATTTCTGTTAGAGTTTTGCAATTTTAGAGTTAATAGATGTTGTTGGATGCTTAGATTGCGGACACACTTGACATGATTTTCAAGTTGAAAATTACATCTCAATCTCTATGTTAAAAATCAATAATTTCCCTTGAGGCTCGAGTATGTCTATCGATAGAGTTAATCCAGCAACAATGCCCAATAGCGAGGAAATTGGCTATTCTCAAATATCAATCGTTGAGCCAGGCAGGATGGCTTATGTTTCTGGGCAGGTAGCGACACGACCGGCCGGGGAAGAAATACCAAACGACTTGGTTAAGCAAATGCTTATTGTGTCGGAAAATGTAAAAGAAGCAGTTAAAGCCGTGGGGGCGTCAGCTGAGGATATAGTGTGACAAGGATGTATGTGGTTGACCTTAATCCAGAAAAATTAGAAGCACTTATGCCAGCATTTTTATCCACTTTTGCAGGTGTAAAACCTTGTGTTACAGGTGTTGGAGTTCAGGCGCTTGCATCGCCGGAACTCATGGTGGAGATGGAGGTGGTAATAAGGTTGCCAGAGTAACAGTTTGCCTGCTGCGGGTTTCTTCTTTGTTTGCTCGCCGTCTCATCCTCGTGTAGGTCGAAGAACTCCAAATGTGAATGTGGATGTCCTCACGCCAAAGACTCTGCTTTCGATTTTGGTGCTGAGCTGGTGTTGGAACTGGTGGCCTGAATTAGCAAGCAGATTAATATCAAACCGATACCTATCCAGCCAATTGCCATAAACGTCTCTCTGACGATGACGATTGCCAGTAATGTGGCGATAACGGGTTCCAGCAGTGTCAACAGTGTGGCCGTGCTGGCATCCACGTACTTGAGCCCAAAACCGAAAAGTAAATAGCCAACAAACATCGGGATAACCGCCATGTACAAGGCTACCGATGTGTTGATGCTGCCTGAAAATAAGTTGTCGCCGGTCAGTGCTAAAGATGGCAGGAGAAGCAGTGCGGCAATGCCAAACTGACTGGCCATGGCGGATTTCCCATGCAGGCCCTGGTGGATCAGGCTTTTGCCCGCCCAGGAATAACTGGCATAGGTTAGCCCTGCCACCAGTCCCAGTAGGATCCCCAGGGAGTGATTGAAGGAATGGATGTTTTGCGCCGGCTGTTGATCTTTACCCAGGGCCAGAAATCCAATGCCCAGGACACCAATCGCAAAACTCAACATCCAGCGCATCGACACCGACTTCTGGTTGAATATTTTTTCAAACAGCGCCGCAAAAAAAGGCGCACTGGCGATGGAGATGACCGTACCCACAGCGACTCCAGACAGATGCATCGAGCTGTAAAATGCCAGCGGGTAGAGTGCCACGGACAGACCACCGAGCAGAATGGTCTTGCCCTGTGACAAAATAGTCATCCGATCGTTATACAGTTCCCGAGCTGCGCCTAGACACAGCAGTACGCCACCAATACCCATCGCAAAGGCGCCGGTCGCCAGCGGGCTGACTCCCTGAGTAAAGCTGGCGGCAGTGCCGGTTGTGCCCCATAGGACACTGGCAAAGAGAATGGCCGAGATGGCTTTAGTAGACTGAAGGCTGGCGCTCATAACAAGCTCGATTTCCTGTGAATTCTGCCGATATCTTAGATGCAGATGGATGAGGGATTTATGCTGATAAGACGCTTTTAGTGGTTGATCGGTCGCACTTTAATGGTTAAAGCGGGAGGGTGATAAGCCGTAATGGCTGGAAAAGCGCCGGCTAAAAGCTGACACATCATCGTAGCCAACCTGGTTGGCGATAACCTGAATGGGATAATCCGTGTGCTGCAATAACGCTCTGGCTTTTTCCATACGATGAGCTGTTACATAGTTCATCGGTGTTTGGCCGACTTGTTCCCGAAACAGTTTTTTGAACTGGGTGTCGCTCAGGCAGGCGATGTTGGCGAGTTGAGAGAGGGTAATCTTGTCGGCCAGCTGGGCCTCAATAAACTGTAATACCGCTTGAATACGGTTATCCACTCGGGGCAGTTGTTGCTGTTCAGCCAGCAGTAAAAAAAAGGTATCGAATACCGATTGTTCCAGTGCCGGGTTAACCTGATGTTCCAATTGCCGCTCAATGAACGTTAAATAACTGTTCAGCGGTGCACTGATGGAAAACACAATCTGGCTGGTGTCAGCCAGTGTCGGGGGCAGGGTGTGCAGATCCGCCACCACAAAGCGTGCTTGCGGATCGGCAGTAAAGTGATGGGTTTCATTGGGCTTGATAACAACACACTCCCCCGGTGCTACTTTACCGGTAAAGGCCCCGATTTCCAGGTTGATGACTCCCTTGAGCGGCAGGACCAGCTGGTAAAAATTATGGAAGTGGCCTCTGCGCTGGCGGCTGTAGGATCTAATGGTCAATTGGTTAGGCATTGGGGTTTACGATTGGGGTATTCACTTGTTGCATAATGATGTTACAACTCGCCCTCTATCGGCAATAGTGCAAACCACCAATCTTCCAGGCGTTGCAGCAGGGAGTCGGCCGGCTGCTGAGTGAGTCGGGTATCCTCCGATACCCAGACGATATGGCCTTTGTCATCCAGTTGCAAATGCCAGGCGTTGGCTTCGGAAAAATCGTGAGTGATCGCTTCGCGAACCAGGCTATTGAGTTGCGGGCTTTGTACCAGCAGTCCAATCTCGGTATTGATGCGCAGCGAGCGCGGATCCAGGTTGGCACTGCCGATAAAGACCTTGTCATTATCAATGACCAGCGCTTTGGCGTGCAGGGCCAGCAACTTGTCTTCAATGGGGCTCAGCATGTGCAAGTGACGGTCGCGGGCATCCACGCGAACCTCATGCAGGTCGACACCGGCACTCATCAGGGCTCGAATATGGTTACTGTAGGCGCTGTGGGCCGCGAGGTGATTGTTGGAGCGAATGGAATTGGTCAGGATTCGCACGTCCACTCCCCGGTCGATGGCGCGTTGCACCACCCCTTCCAGTTGTGGCGTAGGAATCAGGTAGGCGGCGATGATCAGTACTTCACGCTCGGCATCGTCAAACAGGGCCACCAGTTCATTGGCCACTTGTACCGGGGCATTGTCCACATCGGCGGGGTTGCCTTGGGGAGGGGCGTCTACATAGAGGGTGGTTTCGCCATTTGCAGCTGCTGTCACCGCCAATTGCCAGCGCTCCTGTAATTGGTCGGGGCTATTTTCCCTGTGGAAATCATGGGGTTCCCTGTGAACTTCACTGGCGGCTTGCGCCTGCTGGGCCAAAGCATCCAACGAAATGGTTCGTCGGTTGGCGTGTGTGATTTCATGGGCGGGAAAAGCCCATTCGTTGTTCCAGTAGTCATCAAAGGAATGACTCAGCTCATCCACTATCGGACCGCCGACCAGCAGTTCCATATCGCGAAAATTGAAGTTGTCTGCCAGGCCAAAATATTCATCGGCCAGATTGCGACCGCCGACAATTGCCACCTGGTTATCCACTACCATCAACTTGTTGTGCATGCGGTGATCCAGGCGTCGATACTCGGTCAGGTTTTCCAGGGTTCTTAGCGCATAGTTTCCGGATCGATGTTTGTAAGGGTTGAATATGCGGTATTCAATATTGGGGTGCTGTTCCAGGATCAGGAGTTCACTATCCTGTTTCAGCATAAAGCTGTCGTCCACCAGCAGCCGGACTTTGACACCGCGATCAGCGGCCTGCACCAGATGGTCCATCACCCTCAAGCCCACGGTGTCCAGATACCAGATAAAGGTCTGCAATTCGATTTCTTCGGTGGCGCTGTCGATGGCGAACAAACGCCAATCCAGCGCAGAGGGGCCATCGTTGAGCAAGAGATGCCAATTGTCGGGATGAATCCGGTCAAGGGTCTGCCACAGCGGCGCTTCGCTGGGTGTATGGGAATACTCGGCAGCATGCTCGGTCGATTGGAGGCTCGTGCAAGCTGCCAGGGAAATTGTGAGTAAACCGACAAGAAGGTGGCGCATAAACCAACTCATGTATGTTGCGAAGTGAAAAATCTCCTTATTGCATCATTAAGCCTATAGGCAATGGCGCTAAATGTCATCTTGTTGAGTCTCTGGTGAGCCACCTGTATTGGCCTTCTAAAGCGGGGCTGGCGTTTCTCAAAAAAGGCCAGGGCGCCTTCGGCAAAATCCTCGCTGCGAATGGCGCTGTTTTGCAGCAGGGCCTCTTGTTCGAGGCAAAAGTTCAGGTCAGATGTTGGGCTATTACAAAATGACCGCCGAAATCGATGGTAATATGACTGAAGATGGTTTCTTTCACACCGGCGATCGAGACATCGTGGTCAGTGAAGTCAGTTTAAGGGTTATCGGTCGTGTTAAAGAGCTGTTTAAAACCGGCAAAGGAAAATACGTAGCGCCGGTTCCGATAGAGAACAAATTGGGCGCTTATCCGATATTGACGTGTCCTGCACTACGGGGCCGGGGCAGCCACAACCGTTTGCGCTGGCCGATCAATGGCGTTCGCTTAACCGGCGAGTCATATGGGAATGAAATGTGTGGCATGTCCGCGTACCTACATCCCGGCTATGATAGACAGGTATCGACACAGCAAACGGGCGTTAATTTTTTTTGCAACGACGTTGAGGGCATAGATCTGACCTTTATTAAAAGGACAAATGTGGTTATGACTGATGTAAGTTATCAACAGCAGGCATCCGGTAGAACCGGTCCCAAAAGCAACTCCTGGCAGGGGGCAGAGAGCTTCGACTTTCTCCAGCCCCAGGGCGAGGAGGCCTTGTTGCCCGCTGACTCAGTGACCTGGCGTGTGTTTAAAAACCCGGTTGCCATGTTTGTCGGCGGTATCACGGCCGTCATTCTGGAACTGGCCGAGCCGCGTGTGTGCGATGGAGTCTGGAATAACACCACATTCAGAACTGATCCTCTTGGCCGGTTGCGCCGTACCGGCCTGGCTGCCATGGTGACGGTCTACGGGCCGCACAGCAAAGCCAAGGCCATGATTGCCGGCATCAACAGGATGCACGGCAACATCACCGGTGTCACTGCGGCGGGACAGGCCTACAACGCCCTTGACGAGGAGCTGCTGAACTGGGTGCAGGCTACGGCCAGTTATGGGTTCCTTGAGGCCTATTGCCAATTGGTAAAAAAACTTTCCGCGGAGGAAAAGGACGCTGTTTATCGGGAGGGGGCCGTCGCTGCCAGACTCTACGGCGCTGTGGGAGCGCCGGAGTCAGTGGCTGAGCAGGAGGCGCTGTTTGATGCCATGCGCGCGCACCTGCAGCCTACTGAGGTGATTGAAGAGTTCCTGCAGTTGATGTTACAGACTCCCGTATTCCCCAAATTCCTTCGACCTTATCAGCACCTGCTGGTGCGTGTAGCCGTGGGCATTCTACCCCGCGACATTCGGCAATACCTGAATCTTGAGGCCCGCTGGCAATTGCCGGGTTGGCAGCTAAATGTCGTGCAATGGACAGGCCGTCTGGCCGATCGGCTGGTGATTAAAGCCAGTCCGGCAGTGCACGCCTGCAGACGCTTGGGTTTGCCAGATAACTACCTCTATAAACTCTCATAGACTTAAGGCGCCAATTGGCTGAGCTAATAGCTAAGTTTACTTGATATAGGTCAACAATGTTGTCCAGTTAATGCTTCATGATTCCTCTTCCAATACTGATAACAACGGGTACCTAACCCTGTCATCTCAAGCGGAGGAAGAGCGATGAAAATGGACGATATGGTGATCATCAGCGTGGACGATCACATCAGTGAACCCCCGGATATGTTCGAGCGTCACCTTGAGGGTGAGGCTCTGGCCACAGCTCCCCAGTTTCACACCACCGAAGACGGTGCCAACTACTGGACCTACCAGGGCATGACTATGACCTCGGTGGGCTTGAACGCGGTGGTCGGTCGGGTGCCGGAAGAATATGGCATGGAACCCCAATCCCTGGCCCAGGTGCGCAAGGGCTGTTACGACCCCAAGGCACGTCTGGAAGATATGAACGTCAATGGTATCGCCTGTTCGCTGAACTTTGGCAGTATTGGTGGCTTTGACGGCAGTCGATGTTTCCATAACGCACCCGATAAAGAACTGGCTTTGATTCACCTGAAGGCCTATAACGATTGGCATATCCTGGATTGGTGTGGTACCGATCCCGGTCGCTTTATTCCCTGCGCCTTGTTGCCCACCTGGGATATGGGCGCCACCGTGGCGGAGATCAAACGCATTGCCGCCATGGGCTGCACGTCAGTTACCCTGACCGAAAACCCCACCAAGATCGGTTTGCCCAGCATTCATAACGCGTATTGGGAGCCCATGTGGAAAGCGTTGTCCGAGTACCAGATTACCATCTGTCTGCACATTGGCTCTGGCAACCCGCAACCACACGCCTCCGATGAAACCCCCATCGAGGCCTGGATTACCACCATGCCAATGTCAATTGCCGTCGGGGCTGCTGACTGGCTGCAGCTGGATGCGTTGCTGCGTTATCCAGACCTGCGTATCTTCCTGTCGGAAAGTGGTATTGGCTGGATACCCTATTTCCTTGAACGCGCGGATTTCAGTCACTCCCGCCACAAGGCCTGGACCCATTCCGGTTATAACGGCATGAAACCCAGTGAGCTGTTCCGCCGTCACTTTATGACCTGCTTTATTGACGATGCGTTTGGCCTGAAAAACCTGGAAGACGTCGGTGAAGACATGGTGGCTTATGAATGTGATTACCCCCATTCCGATACCTTGTGGCCGGAAGTCCCGGAGTATCTGTGGAAAAGCTTTCCCGACTTGACCGATACGCAAATCGACAAAATCACCCATTTGAATGCCATGCGCTGGTTGCGCTTCGATCCGTTCAAACACTACCGCCGGGAAGAATTAACCGTAGCAGCGCTGCGTGCTAAAGCGGTAGCTGACGGCGTTGATACCACGCCAATTTCCACAGGTGGAGCGGCGCCTCTGGAAGAGGGTGAAGCTCTGCGTCGAGTTACTTCCGGCGACATCATGAAAATGATGAAAAAACAATCCAACGTGGCCTGATCAAGCGTTAAGGAGTCTACTGATGTCTACAGCAACCGCTCTACAACCAACATTGCAAGCACGTCTGGCCGCCGAAGATTTAAAGCCACTGATCGGCAGTCGTGTAAACCTCAGCAAAGCCGATTTGCTGAGTGGCAAATTCGCCGCGGATTTACGCGAATTACTGGAACAGCGAGGCGTTCTGGTGTTCCCTAAAATTGATTTTACGGATGACGAGCAGGCGGCATTTACTGAAACCATCGGCACGTTTCTACCGGAGATCAAGGGACAGAAGGTGTATAACATTTCCCTGGACAAGGCAAAAAACCCGAACCGTGATTACCTCAAAGGTTCGTTGTTCTGGCATATCGACGGTACCATGAACAAACGCCCCATTGGTGCTGCAGTGCTCTCGATGAAGGTGTTACCCACCTGGGGAGGCAACACCGAGTTTTGTAACACTTATGCCTCTTATGAAGCCCTGCCGGAAGAAAAGCGACAGGAAATAGAGTCGCTGCGTGTGGTTCACTCCATGTGGAACACCCAGCTATACCACACCCCGGAACCGACGCTGGCACAGCTGGAGGAATGGACGTCCATGGGTGAGGTTGAGCTGCCGTTGGTGTGGAAACACCGCTCGGGTCGCAAGTCGCTGGTACTCGGCAATACCGCTCAGGAAGTGGTGGGCAAGAACCGCCAGGAAAGCGCCAAAATCCTGCATGGGTTGCGGGAATGGGCCACTCAGGAACAGTTTGTCTACAGTCACGAATGGTCTGTGGGCGATGCGGTGATGTGGGACAATACCGGTACCATGCACCGTGCCATGCCTTACGATCCAGACTGTGGCCGTTTGCTGCACCGCACCAAAACCGAAGGTGAAGAACCTATCAGTTGACTGTTGCTATTCTCCGTAAAGATCCACCTTAGCTTTTGGCCAGCATTACGCTGGCCATTTTTTTCCATAGGGGATCTGTGCAGTTTGCAGCAGGGCGTAACCGTCTATGCTATCTAATGAGTCAAGCATTCGAACCACTGACACCACATCCACCCATTGTGGAGAGGGCATCGTCAACTTGAAGTCGTTCCCTATTGGCATAAGATTCTTCACTAATCGTATGGATCAGAACGTGGCCTATACCACGCACGGGAAAGGTCCCTGGTTGGTGGTGCCCGCTTGGTGGGTGAGTCATTTGGAGTTGGATTGGGAGGACGATGATTATCGACAGTTCTTTTCGCAGCTGGCCGAGCATCACACGGTAGTACGCTACGATCGCCCCGGCGTGGGCATGAGCGATCACCATCGCAGCAGTTACACGCTGGAAGATGAGGTCAACACACTGGAGGACTTGATCGATCACCTGGCGATTGAGCAGTGCTCCTTATTGGGCATCTCCTGCGGAGGTCCGGTTGCCGCCGCCTTTGCCCATGGTCACAAAAACTACGTCCAAAAGCTGGTGTTCCTCGGCTCATTTGCCCAGGGTTCTGATACCGCCGATCCGTTCATCCAGCAAGCGCTTTGCTCGCTGGTGTCGGCTCACTGGGGGATGGGGGCAAAAACCATTCTCGATCTGTTCGATCCACAGATGCCATCCGATCAACGCACGAAAACCGGCAGAAAACACAAAAAATCAGCTTCGCCACAAATGGCCGAGGCGTTGCTTAAGCTGACTTTCAGCATGGATGTGCGATCCATATTGCAAACACTGGAGCTGCCAGCTTTAGTCATACATCGACAGAAAGACCAAACCATTCATTTTGAGGCGGGCAAACAACTGGCTACGCTGCTACCGGATGCGCAACTGCTCAGCGTGCCCGGCGATGCTCACCTGCCCTGGGCAGGTGAGCGTCAGGATACCATCGTGTCGGCCATCGTGAATTTTACTGCCGGAAGTGCGCCCACGGACGAGCAGGACGAAAATATCGCCAATCAATTTCGATTGACCGGTGATGTGTGGACCATCTGTTTTAACAACAAGTGCATTTATTTGAAGCAAGCGCGAGGTTTACAGGATATTGCCCGCTTGCTGGACGCGAAAGGCGAAGAGCTGCATGTACTGGGTCTGGCCGCAGAGCCCAGAGACGACATGGGTATGCAGGCCAGTCGCCCTGACGACCTCCACGCAGGCACCACCGAATCCAACCTGTTGGATGAGCAGGCCATTGCGGCCTACCGACAGCGTTTATCGCAGCTTGCCACAGACAAAGACGCTGCCGCGGCCATCGAGGATGAAGCCGTTTACGCCTTGCTGGAGCAGGAAGAAGAACAGCTGTTGCAGGTGTTAAGTCAGGGCCTGGGGCTTGGCGGTCGTCGCCGGGTGATGAACAGCCCCGCCGAAAAAGCCCGCAAGGCCGTGTCGGCTCGCATCAAATCGAGCATCCAGCGTATTGGCCAAACCCATCCCGAACTCGCCGAGCATTTGAGCCAATCCATCATGACGGGCACCTATTGTCGTTATAATCCTCAATATGCCATTCATTGGCGTACCTGAAGCGCCAAGGAATCTATTCTTACCCGCCAGATGTTTTCTAGCGCTTCGCCAGAGGAAAACTGGCGCCTTTATGTTGTTACTAACCACAATGTAGAGGACACAATTATGACCACTTACCAGAACCCAACCCACTTTGACGCCGATGAACCTAACGCCAATGTCTCCATGGCGGCTCGCCATGAACCACTGAAAGCCCGTTATCTTGAACACCCTGAGGATGCCTGGATTACGGATCATGCCGAAACCCGTTCCGGGGAAACCAGCCTGCGTGATCCTTTACATGGCCGCGTTCACTGTAAAGACACTGCCATTGATTTCGCCGTACATAAAGCCGTGGGCGGGTTGAGTGATGCCCCCGTTCCTGGTGATATCCTCTGTGCCGCCCTGGCCAGCTGTATTGAGAGCACCCTGTGTGTGATTGCCAACCGGCTCGATATCCAGCTGCAGCGCTTGAATGTGCGGGTCACCGGCCAGGTAGATGTGCGGGGTACCTTGCGACTGGATGATTCGGTACCGGTGGGTTTCCAGCAGTTTGATGTGGACATCGACATTGAACCCGAAAAGGGCACCAATGCGGTGTTGTTCGACGCACTATTGGGTGCTGCTGAAACCAGTTGTGTGGTGATGCAAACCCTGCGCAATGGGGTGACTGTGAATACTTGTGTCAACCCATAATTCCAATATAACTACAGCCACGGGTAGCTAACGACCAGACGGAACTGTTGGCTACCTTTCCTCGGCACACCTGGGCTTTTATGTCGCCTCTTCTATTGTCCATTGTCTGGCCTCAATTTCCTGTCCTCAATTGTCATTCCACCCACTCCTTGTTCAAGGCAGGAACTGAAATTTCTGTCGACGCTTGACACAGATCAAGCAACTCCCAGATTGGCTCGTTGGCCTATTTATAAATAAACAACGGTGTTGTTTTATATGGGTAGGTTAACTGGTCGAGATGACCCTGAGGGAGGACAACAATAATGACCGTCAACACACCACTGCCAAGCGCAGACGACATCAACATTCCGGCGTTAAAAGACAAGTATCAACAAGAGCGAAACCGGCGGCTGCGCCGGGAAGGACAATCGCAGTATGTGAAGCCGGTAGAGGATTTTGCCCAGGTGTATGAGGGGGATCCCCACAAGCCCGTGGTGTCCCGTGATCCCATCTGCGAAGAGCTCGAGGTGGCGGTGCTGGGAGGCGGCTGGTCTGGCATTTTGGCGGGTGTACAGTTGCGTAAAGCCGGCATTCACAATTTTCGCAATATCGATCACGCCGGCGATTTTGGTGGCGTCTGGTACTGGAACCGCTATCCAGGTTTGCAGTGTGATAATGATGCCTACTGTTACTTCCCTATGCTGGAAGAAATGGATTACATGCCGTCGAAAAAATTCACCGAAGGTTATGAAATCCTCGAATACGCCCAGAGTATCTGCCGCAAGTACGATCTCTATAAGAATGCTTTGTTCCACACTCTGGTCAATGGTTTGCGTTGGGATGAGGCCCAACAGCGCTGGCATATTAGTACTAAACAGGGCGATAGTATCCGCGCCCGCCACTTAATTGTCGCCAACGGCTTATTGAACATGCCGAAGCTGCCGGGCATTGCGGGTATCCATGATTTTAAAGGCCATATGTTTCACAGCGCCCGTTGGGATTACGATTTCACGGGCGGAAGTCAGCGTGAACCCGTGCTCGATAAACTGGCCGACAAACGAGTGGCACTGGTAGGTACCGGAGCCACAGCGATTCAGTTGGTGCCGTATCTGGGCAAGTACGCCAAACAGTTTTATCTGTTACAGCGCACCCCTTCCTGTGTCGATACCCGTCGCAACTCAGAGACGGATCCGGACTGGGCCAAAAATTTGAAACCCGGTTGGCAGGCCGAACGCCGGGCTAATTTTCACCGCGGTGCCAACGAGCGTTTTCGCGCTGGTGAGGCGGATCAAATCCAGGATATCTGGACTGAAGTGAATCGCCATCTATCCATCGAGTTTGAACAAGACGATCACTGGCCCGACGATATGGAGTACGCAGCCCGTCGCGATGTGATGGACTTTCGGGTGATGGAGCGGCTGCGCCAACGGGTCGATGCGATTGTTAAAGACAAGGCCACGGCGGAAAAACTGAAGCCGTATTATCGCTATCAATGTAAACGACCCACTTCCAACGATAACTATTACGACACCTTCAACCGCCCCAACGTGAGCTTGATCGATGTGTCCGAATCGCAAGGGGTGGAACAGTTAACCGAGCGGGGTTTTATCGCCAATGGTGAAGAATATGAAGTCGATTGCATCATTTTTGCCAGTGGCTACGAAGTCACCAGCGATCTTGAACGTCGCTGGGGGTTTGGCACCTTTACCGGTCGCGACGGGGTATCCATGTACGACAACTGGCGCGGTGGCTACCGGACTTTCCACGGGGTGATGACCCACGGTTTTCCCAATCTGTACATCATCGGCCTGAATCAGGGGGGACTGAATTCTACCCTCACTCTCAACTTCGAAGAGCAGTCGAAACACATCAGCTACATTATTCAATCTGCGCTGCGGCAAAACGCCACAACAGTCGAACCCACACAAGCGGCGCAGGAGGCCTATGTGCAGCACATTCGCGATACCGAAATCGATCGCACCGACTGGATTCGTGAGTGTACGCCGGGTTACTTCAATAACGAGGGGCAACCGGATGTGGATGAACAGGGCAATGAGAAATATCGATTTTACCTGGGCGAAGTCTACGGTCCGGGTTGGGACGCGTTTGTGGCCTTGCTGGATGAGTGGCGCCAGGCCGGTGACCTGCAGGGACTCAGCCTGAATGGCCAAGCATCTATATCTGCTCTAAGTACTGAATCCTTGGAAACCATAACGATCTGTTGAGAGGAGATGACGGTGAACAAACCTGAACCTATTGATGAAAACCGAATTGACAGTGTGGATTTGTCGCAACCCCTGACGTTCCCAGCAGAAGCCTATACCTCCAGACGTTATGCGGAAGCGGAAGCCGACAAGTTGTGGGCCAAAGTCTGGCAGCATGCAGGCCGGGTTGAGGAAATACCCAAGGTAAACGACTTCATCACCTATGAAATCGGGCTCGATTCCATTTTGATTGTGCGCACCGCTGAGAATACTCTCAAGGCGTATCACAATGTGTGTCCCCACCGTGGGCGACGATTGGTACCCGTACCCAAAGGTAGTAATGGCGCTCGTGGTAACCGGCAGCGATTTGTGTGTGGTTATCACGGCTGGAGTTTTGATGGTGATGGTAACAACACCTACATTTTGGATCAGGAAGACTGGCAAGGGGTGTTGACCGATGCCCGTACTTGTTTAACCGAAGTGAAGGTGGACACCTGGGGTGGGTGGATCTGGGTCAATATGGACCCACACTGCGAACCCCTGCGGGAGTATCTGGAACCGGCTGCGGGCCTGCTGGACCCGTTTCAGTTCGAACAAATGCGTTACCGGTTCCGTCAGTGGGTGGTCTTCGATTGCAATTGGAAAGTCGCACTCGAAGCCTTTATGGAGCCCTACCATGTGGCGGCCACGCACCCACAGTTGACCAAATACGGTGACTTCTACGCCTGGAGCAAAGCCCAGGGGCTGCACGGCAATGACGGTTACGATACCCCGGATCACAGTGAAGACCAGTCGGCGGCGACCACCACCGTGCATCGCACCGGCAAAGGCAGCGATGCCCGAGTGATGATGGGGCAGATGCAAAAAGAATTCTGGGACACGGTCGGGGCCAGCACCACTCAAGTGATGGTGGATGCGGCAGCCAGGTTGGTGGAGGAATTGCCAGAAGGCACGTCTGCGGCGGAGGTGCATCATCACTGGCTGGAGTCCTGCAAACGGGATTACGCGGCGCTGGGGGTGGCATGGCCCGAAATCACTGAGACGCAGATGGCCGAGGCGGGGCTTGCCTGGCACATATTCCCTAATATGGGTATTTTGCAGGGTCCTGTGTTTGCTCTCTACTACCGCACCCGTCCCTATGGCAACGACCCCAACAAATGCATTTACGAGGCGGTGGCCATCGAGCGTTTTGCGGAAGGCGATGAGCCTGTTACCGAGTGGGTTTACGCGGAGGCGACAGAAGAACACTGGCGCAAGGTGATTGCCCAGGATTTTTCCAATATGGAGCTGGTGCAGCAGGGTCTGCAATCGCGCGGTTTTCGCGGAAATCTGCCTAACCCTCACCAAGAGCAGAAAGTGACCAATTTTCATCGTAATCTGGCCCGTTATATGGGAATTGGAGCGCCCAGGCCACTGGATGACTAGCGTCATTGCCCTGTCGGACAAGTCGGGTGGGGGTGGCCGGTTGTTTGGTAGGGCGAGGCCACCTAGAATCGTGGACAACACCAATGAAGGAGGTGAATCCATGACAGACTTTATGCAGGCGGAGTGTGAAATCCGCCAGCTCTACGCTCGCTTTATCGACGCCGTCTGGCGCCAGGATGGTGAAGCCTACGCGAACTTGTTTGCCGAGAAGGGTGAATGGAAACTGGCCGCCATGCACATGCACGGCCGTGAAGACATTCACGCGACTTTCGACAAGCTGTTGGGGTACACCGCCAAAGTACAGATGATTCTGGGTTATCCGGTGCTGGAAGTGAATGGCGAGGAAGCCACCGCCCGTATTCATTGCACCGAAATCACCAAAATGCCCGATGGCAGCTCCTCCATGGCGCTGGGGGTGTATTACGACCGTTTCGTCAAAGAAGGAGACCGCTGGTTGTTCCGCTGGCGTCATTTTTCATTGGCCTATCGCGGTCCGATGGACTATTCCGACGCACTGGTGGATTCACCGGACTACGGTCCTTTCCCAGGCATGCCGGAGTGGGATGAAACCACTCAAACGCGTTTGAAACAGGACTAGTTGCCCAGAGCCATCTCTATACAGCTCCCGGAACCGGGGGCTTTTCCATTATATCTTGGCATCCCAGTCAGATCCGGCACATATCACACGCTAACTCTCATTTACCCACCAGGTGAAACGGTTGTCAGTATCCAGAGACAGACGATACTGGTTATAAGTAGGCATTGCATCGGCCCCAGGCAGGAGCTTGTTTACTGCGTCGTTTCCAGCGAGAGGGTAACCCATGGGACACAGCAAGACATGCGATCACCACAAAACCGCGGGCACAGCAACGGACAATCTCAAGGATCCTGTATGTGGGATGTCCGTTAGCCAGGGTTCCAGCCACCATTTCCGCTACGAGGGTAAGGATTACTTTTTCTGCAGCGCTGGCTGCCGTTCCAAGTTTGCCACCGCGCCAGATGCATACCTGAATGACCACCCTTCCGAAAAGGGCAACAGCGATGCCTGGTACATCTGCCCCATGCACCCGGACGTGCGGCAAAAAGGCCCCGGCTCCTGTCCCAAATGTGGCATGGCACTGGAGCCGGAAGCCCCGACACTGGATGAAACGGAAGACCCGGAGTTGGTGGATTTTCGCCGTCGATTCTGGGTCAGCGTGCCATTTACCCTGACGGTGTTTGTCTTGGCGATGTTCGGCCATGGCTGGCTACCCCGCGACAGCCATAACTGGGTGGAACTGTTACTGGCCACGCCGGTAGTGCTCTGGTGTGGTTTACCCTTTTTTATCCGTGGGTTTCAGTCCATCGTCAACCGCAGCCCCAATATGTGGACGCTGATTGGCCTGGGCACAGGTGCAGCTTACTTGTACAGCGTGGTCGCCACCGTCGCACCTGGGATTTTTCCCGACTCCTTCGTAATGGATGGAAAGGTGAGCGTCTATTTTGAAGCGGCAGCTGTGATCATCTCTTTGACGCTGATGGGGCAGATGTTCGAACTCAAGGCCCGCTCACAAACTTCAGAGGCTATCCGTTCGCTGTTGCAATTGGCTCCCGACAGCGCCCGTCGCCTTAATGACGACGGCACTGAAACCGACGTTCCCTTAGAGAAGGTCCGTCAAGGCGACCGGTTGCGAGTGCGCCCTGGCGAAAAAGTGCCGGTGGATGGCGAGGTCGTGGAAGGTAAAAGCGCCATTGATGAGTCCATGTTGACGGGTGAGCCGGTGCCGGTATCGAAACAGGCGGGAGACAAGGTCATTGGGGCTACTATGAACACCAGTGGCAGTCTGGTGATTCGTGCTGAACATGTGGGACAGGACAGTACACTGTCCCAGATCGTCAACCTCGTGGCACAGGCACAGCGTTCCCGTGCGCCCATGCAGCGCCTGGCCGATGTGGTCGCCGGTTATTTTGTGGTGGTCGTAGTGGCTATCGCGGTTATCGCTTTCTTCGCCTGGGGTCTGTGGGGACCGTCGCCAAGCTGGGTCTACGGTTTGATCAATGCCGTTTCCGTTCTGATCATTGCCTGTCCCTGCGCGCTGGGGCTGGCCACTCCCATGTCCATCATGGTTGCCACCGGCAAAGGCGCCACCCGAGGTGTGCTGTTCCGTGATGCCGCTGCCATTGAGGCGCTGCGCAAGGTCGATACCCTGGTGGTGGATAAGACCGGCACCCTGACAGAAGGACGGCCGGCCTTCCGTCAGGCATTAGCGATGCCTGGCTTTAGCGACAATGAGGTTCTGCGCCTTGCCGCCAGCCTTGATCAGGGCAGCGAACACCCATTGGCTCAAGCCATCGTCAACCAGGCTCGCGAGTTAGAACTGGATCTGGCCCGTGTGGACGACTTTGAATCGGAATCCGGTATCGGAGTCACTGGCCAGGTGGAAGACCGGGCACTGGTGCTGGGCAACCCAGCGCTAATGCGCCAACACGGTATTGACTTGAGCGCACTGGAAGCCGATACCGACGAACTCCGACAAGAGGGCGCCAGCGTGATCTACCTGGCTGTAGACCAACAATTGGCCGGTGTGTTGGCCGTCGCCGACCCCATCAAGGAGACCACCCAGTCGGCCATCGAACAGATACGCGCGGCAGGTGTGAAACTGATCATGGCCACAGGTGACGGCGAAACCACCGCTCGAGCGGTGGCTCGACAATTAGGAATAGAGGAGGTCTATGGGGAGGTGACACCGGATAAAAAACTACAGATCATCAGTGAACTGCAACAGCAAGGTCGTACCGTAGCAATGGCTGGCGATGGCATCAATGACGCACCGGCTCTGGCCCAGGCGAATGTCGGCGTCGCCATGGGGACCGGTACCGATATCGCCATGAACAGCGCCCAGGTGACACTGGTCAAGGGGGATCTACGAGGTATTGGCGAAGCCATCAACCTGTCTCAGCAAACGGTGTCCAACATGCGCCAAAACCTGGCTTTTGCCCTGCTCTACAACAGTATTGGCGTGCCTATAGCCGCTGGTCTGTTGTATCCGTTCACTGGTTTGTTGCTGTCACCGATGATCGCTGCACTGGCCATGAGCCTCAGTTCAGTCTCAGTGGTCAGCAACGCGTTGCGCTTGCGAGTCCAGAACTAAGCCAAGTGTTTTGGAGCATTATTGATACGGTGATTCGTTTGTCATGGAGGCCCTGATGCCTTACTTGCCTATTCTAAAAGTACTTATCGCAGTGACCGTTATCGTGACAACATCGTGGCTATCCAATAAGCGACCGGAACTGGCTGGGTTTATCGTTGCACTTCCCCTGGTCTCTATGTTGGCACTTCTGTTCTCATATGCGGAGTTTGGTAATGCTGAATCTACTGTGACGTTTGCAAAAAGCATTCTAGTCGGTATACCGGTTTCACTACTGTTTTTTCTACCTTTTTTAGTGGCTGATCGACTGCAATTGGGATTTTGGACAAGCTATGTGGCTGGTGTGTTTTTGCTTTCCGTTGGTTACTTCCTTCATCAAATTATTATTCAGTGGATCAAGTAGAATTATTTGCTTATCGCTATTGTGCCAAATGCGGATTGTTCGAAATGGGTCAGTTTTCTCAGCCAGGGTGGTTTTGACGCGGGGCCGAAACCAGAGCAGATAGCAGTTTCTCTGACTTTATAAGTATCCATTTTAGTGAGGACTACCGAAACCCACGCAAATACAGGCGACTGCTATTGTTTATCCTGCCCAGGCATTACATTATGCAGCGCCACCTGCCCATTGTCCGACACCATCAGAACTGCAACACCACCATCTCGCAAGTCTCGTTCCAGTGCCAGGGCTTTTTCCTTTGGGGCAAAATAAGCTTCAATACCATATTTCACCTGATAAGGCGGAGTGTTACTGGTGATTCGTCCTCTCAGGAAGATACCCGTTGCGGGTGGATAGAGTGAGGCATTGGCATAATGGTATAAGCCATCCTTACCCTGTCGCAGGCTGACGTAAACCACCTCGCCCATACGCAACCTTGGATATTCAGACAAGGCACTGTCTGGCAATTGACTGATCTCGTAGTTCAGGCTTGCGTAGTTACCTCGAAACAGGGAGCGGGGGTCCACGGGGACCGTTTTCACCAGAATTTCATCGCCTGACCACAAGGGCATTGAGGCTTTCACTAGCATGCCAACCAGAACGCACAACTGCAGGAGGACAGCCAGACCTAATCCGGTCGTAATCGACGATCGCTTCATATCGAGCTTCCATGCCCTTGTTGATGCTTCCAGTATCTGGCTGCGCCCAGCAATACGACGGCCAGAACTATAAACAGGATGGCACCGCCAATATAGTCACCGATTAAGTCGATGTAGCGCATAAACGCCGTCAATAAAATGGTGGCCACGCCTAAAAAGAAATAGTGGGAAATGCCCTGATGGATACCACGGACAATGAGCCCAATGCCGCTGCCAATCAACACGATGTTGTAGACGATTTGAAAGTAGACCGCAGTTGACGGGTGATGTGTAGCAATCAGGGCAATCATCGTCAGGCTGGCCAATACAGCCACTGGCAGCAGGAATGTCAGAACTCTGCCCTGCCAGGCAAACCACAAAGAGGCCGTCAGCAAGACGCTGACACACAGCCACATTGAACCCTGTTGATCCCAGTCGGATTCGATCAGAGCTTTCCAGGGGCCTTCAAAGCTGAACACCAACAAGGCGACAAGGCCGAATCTCAACACCCAGAGTGAGAGCAGTACAGCGTAATCTTTCGCCTTGTGACTGTTCTGTGCATAAAGCCAGCCACTGACGGCGTAAGCCCAGACAAACAGTGCCACACTCACCAGAAGATGCTCGGAATGAAAGCGGTAATCGTAACCGTCACCAGCCCAAAGAAATGACAGAACCGCTTCTAGCCAGAGACCAATGCTGGCAATGGTGGTCAAGAAAAGCATACTGCTGGACGGCCCCTGATACAGCACATACACCGCTGCCAGGATGAACAAAGGAAACATCGAGGGGAAAAAACCCATCCCGAACTCAAGCAGAAACCATATTATCGCCAAACAACAACTGAACAGTGTCAACCAGGTATTTTTCAACAAGACACCAAACGGCAAGCTTCCCAATGCCCACCAGAACACCCCATCGGGCATATGCTCGCCCAGATGATAGATCTGTGCGATCAGGATGATTGATGCGCCGTAAAATAGGTTGCCCAACAAAAACAATCCTACGGCCCCTGAAGTTCGGCCCGTAAAATAAGCCTTGAAGGCGATGCAATGAGTCATCAGGGTGAGTAACAGCAAGCCACCCATGCGCAGCGCACGGGGGATTTCATCCCAATTGGCCCCCAGTAGGGTAATCACTGCCAGGCCAATAAACAGATACCCCAATCCGATTAACAACCGGTACCCGAGAGAGTGATTCTGAATCGAATCGTAGTCCACACCGTAGACTCGACATATGGATCGCGCCTGTTCGACAGAGATCAGATCCTTATCAACCCAGCCGGATATTTCTTTGGCCAGATCGTTTTTGAACAGTCTTATGAGACGCATGTTTATCCCTATTCAATATCAGCACCAACTACTGTCTCCGGCGCGTTCTCCAACAGGCTCACTTTAGAATTCAGTATTAAGGAATTCGGTACCAAATGCACAGCGTCGTCGGCCTGTACCGCGATGTACCTCAGGTTCAGGTCCACCACCGTTCCCTTGACCCCCGCCAGCTCTACCCGATCACCCAGCTCAATAGGTTTGTAAAGCACAATCATCATACCGGCTACCAGATTGGAAATAGCGTCTTTAAGTGCTAACCCGAGGGCGAACCCCGTCAAACCCAATCCTGCCACCAACGCCGAAACATCAAATCCCAGTTTGGAAAGTGCCAGCACACCGCCGATAAAAATCAAAATCGCTTTCTGGGAGTTGGAAAGCAACCGAAAACTCTCAGAGGCACTGGCATCATAGCGCTCGGCTATGTTTTTCAGCAATTTTTCGAACAAGATCGCCGCAACAATAAATACAAGCAAAATAAACAGCGCGGGAAAAATGTGGTCGGTCATTTTGTGTTTTCCATTTTTAAGTAGATCAGGATTTAAGCTATCAATAAACGGTGTATACCCTATTGAAACGTTCATGGCTACAAATAGTAATGCCTTAAACACCCGGAGCTCTTTTCAGTTTCACATCTCCAGTACTATAAGGTTCGATATCGGCTTAAAGAGTTACGTCAGGGGTATACAGGAGTACCAATACCGGATGCCGACAATAAACGCTCGGGTGTATTGTTTGAGGTATAGGGATAGGTCGTAAATACGATTGAAGTTTCAGTTCTAGAATGGTTTGGCCCAGTAAAACTGGTGTCAATTGGCTAAGGGGGAAAATGGCGGCATTACCCAATACGACCCTCATGTTTCACTTTTGTTGCCTTTCACCTCAGACTTTCATTGATATTGGCCAGCACCTTGGAGCCCGGGCACAAGTCCTGTTCGTTCAGTTGGCGCAACGGTTTTTTGGTTGTGCCCAGGTTTTCGTGCAATTCCTGGGAATCCGGGTCCATGTACAGCAGGCCGGTGAGTATCTTACCCTCTTGTTTGTAATCGGCAATTCGGTTCAGTGCCGATTGGCGGTTGTGTACATCCAGTTGGTCATCCATTTTACACAGGTGCACGACGGAGCCATCGTGCAAAGTGACTTCTTCTGATGTCTGGTTGGGGTAGCAGGCGGTGATCTCTTCGCGCATAGGGACATAGTCGATCGTACCGGTGGCCTCCAAATGGTCACGCACATACTCGTAGCCTTTGGTGGAGCCGGGGTTGTTGTTGAAGGTCACGCAGGGGGAGAGCACGTCGATAAAGGCAAAGCCGCGGTGTGCCAGCGCGGCCTTGATGAGCGGGATTAACTGGTGTTTGTCGCCGGAGAAGCTGCGGGCCACAAAGGTTGCGCCCAGCTCCAGGGCTACGGTGGCCATGTCGATGGCTTCAAACGGATTGGCCTCGCCTTTTTTGCTGATAGATCCGACATCGGCGGTGGCCGAGTCCTGGCCCTTGGTCAGGCCATAGCAACCGTTGTTCATGACGATGTACATCATGTTCAGGTTGCGTCGCACAGCGTGAGTAAACTGGCCCATGCCGATTGAGGCGCTGTCACCATCACCGGATACGCCCACGTAGATCAAATCGCGATTGGCCATATTGGCGCCGGTCGCCACTGATGGCATGCGCCCATGGACGGAGTTAAATCCGTGAGAGTTGCCGAGAAAGTAGGTTGGTGTTTTGGACGAACAACCGATGCCGGACAGTTTGGCAATCTTGTGTGGTTCCAGCGACATTTCGAATGCAGCCTGCACAATGGCGGCGCTGATGGAATCGTGACCACAGCCGGCACACAGGGTCGACAGGGCGCCTTCGTAGTTTGTCCGGGTGTAACCCAGCTCATTAGTTGGCAGGCTGGGGTGACGGAATTCCGGTCTTACAAACGACATGGTTTCTGCTCTCCACTACGAAGTTTTGGCGGCACGCTTTTGCGGCAGCGGCTTCACATTGCCGGTGTTAACGCCCAGCTGGTGTTTGATGTTGGTGGCGATAAAGCGTGCAGTTATCGGCATGCCGTCATAGCTCAGTATCTTGCGCAAGTGCCTGGGATCGATATCGCATTCGTTCACCAGCAGCGAGCGCATTTGGGCATCGCGGTTTTGCTCAATCACAAAGATTGTGTCGTGACGGGCGATAAAGTCTTCCACCTCCTGATTGAAGGGAAATGCTCGAAGTCGACAACTGTCGATCTCAATGCCCTGACCCTGCAGCAGGTCGGTGGCTTCTAAAGTGGCGTACATGGAGGTGCCGTAATGGATCACACCGATGTCATTGCCATTGTCGATAATCTCTGGGGCCGGCACCAGTGACTTGGCGGTTTCCCATTTTTTCAACAGGCGTTCCATATTGCGCACATAGGCGCTGCCATCTTCGGTATAGGCGGCGTACTCATCGCGTGAGGTGCCACGGGTGAAGAAGGAACCCTTGCTGGGGTGCGTACCGGGGTAGGTACGGTAGGGAATGCCGTCACCATCGACATCCAGGTAACGGCCAAAACGCTCGTTCATGGTTTCCAGATCTTCGGCAGACAACACTTTACCGCGTTTGTAATGGCGTTCGTCATCCCATTCAAACGGTTCGGACATATTGTCATTCATACCGAGGTCCAGATCGCTCAGCATGATGATCGGGGTTTGCAGCTGCTCGGCCAGATCGAAGGCCTGTGCGGTCATGTCAAAGCATTCTTTGGGTGTCGAGGGGATGATCAGTACATGCTTGGTGTCACCGTGAGAGGCGTACGCGCAGGCCACCACGTCGGACTGTTGGGTGCGGGTGGGCATACCGGTGGACGGACCGGCACGCTGCACGTCGATCAGTACCGCGGGAATTTCCGCAAAGTAGGCCAGGCCCAGAAATTCACTCATCAGTGATATACCGGGGCCGCTGGTGGCGGTAAAAGCACGAGCACCATTCCAGCTGGCACCGATCACCATGCCCATCGCTGCCAGTTCATCTTCAGCCTGGACAATGGCAAAGTTCTTCTTGCCGGTGCCCGGGTCTATGCGCAGGCGCTTGCAATATTTTTCGAACGCTTCCACCACGGAAGTGGATGGGGTAATGGGGTACCAGCCGGCCATGGTGGCGCCAGCATAAACGGCACCCAGGCCGCAGGCGGCATTGCCATCGATGAGAATATGGTCGCCCATGTCACGCGTAGCCACGGTCACGTGCAGAGGACAGTCGAGATTGTTCTTGGCGTACTGGAAGCCCAGCTCCAACGCGTGCACGTTCGGGGCAATGAGCTTCTCCTTGCCTTTGAACTGATCGGCCACCAGATCGGTCAATATGCGGAACTCAATATCAATCAAGGCCGCCAGTGCGCCGACGTAGATGATGTTTTTGAACAGCTGGCGCTGGCGCGCATCCTTGTACTCGGTCAGACACATCTGCGTCAGGGGCAGACCGATAAACTCAATGTCGTTGCGCATCATGCGCAAGTCGAGAGGCTTGGTGTTGTCGTGGATAAAATAGCCGCCGGACGTGACTTCCTGAATGTCTTTGGCCATGCTCTGCGGGTTGACCGACACCATGATGTCGATCCCTTCGCGCCGGCCGAGATAGCCTTTGTCGTTGGCACGGACCTCGTACCAGGTTGGCAGGCCCTGAATGTTGGAGGGGAAGATATTCTTCGGGCTCACCGCCAGGCCCATGCGAAACAGGGCTTTGGCAAACAGGTTGTTGGCACTGGCTGAACCGGTGCCGTTCACGTTGGCAAACTTCACCACGATGTCGTTGACCCGTGGCTGACGCTGAACATTATTCTTCACGCCGAGTGCTCCATGTTTCACTCTGTAAGTTCTTTATTCACAGCTGAAGGCTCTTTATTTAAAGCTGAAGGCTCTTTATTTAAAGCTGATGGATTCGTTCGCGCAGCTGGGTCAAAGTAATCGACGCTGCCGGCTTTGGTCACGTGGTAGGTGAATTTTTGCATGTCCCAGGCAGCGGTCGGGCAGCGTTCGGCACAAAGGCCACAGTGCAGGCAGACGTTCTCGTCTTTGACCATGACTCGCTGAGTGGGCAAGCGATCAGACACCAGAATGGCCTGATCCTCATTGGTGGCGGGCATTTTCAACTGTTGACGCAGGCTGCTTTCATCCTGTTCGTCACCCACTTCAGCAAACGTCAGGCAGTCGGTCGGGCAGATGTCGATACAGGCATCACACTCGATACACTTGGGTTCTTCAAATACGGTCTGCACATCACAGTTCAAGCAACGCCAGGCTTCCTGCAGGGCGGTGTCGGTATTGAAACCGAGTTCCACCTCCAGCAAACGGTCCTTGACCGATTTAGCCACATCCTCATGGGGCACGGCATAGCGGTGGTCATTGGTGACTGAGGAATCGTAACTCCACTCGTGAATGCCCATTTTCTGGCTGATCAGATTGGAGCCCGGCGCCGGCCGTTCGCTGGTATCCTTGCCCTGCAAAAACAGGTCAATGGAGATGGCAGCCTGGTGGCCATGGGCGACTGCGGTGATGACGTTTTCCGGGCCGAAAGCCGCATCACCACCAAAGAACACTTTCGGGTGGGTGGACTGAAAAGTCACTTCGTCGACCACAGGCAGTTCCCACTTGTCGAATTCCAGGCCCAGATCGCGCTCAATCCACGGGAAGGCATTGTCCTGGCCAACGGCAATGCAGATGTCGTCGCATTCAAAGATGACATCGGCTTCGCCGGTTGGAATCAGGGAGCGACGACCATTGTCGTCGTATTCAGCGTGAACCCGCTCAAAGCGCATACCCACCAGCTTGCCGTCTTCGATAACGAACTCTTTGGGGGTGTGGTTTTCGAACATGGAGACGCCTTCACGTTCGGAGTCTTCAATTTCCCAGGGTGAGGCTTTCATATCCGTGCGCGGACTGCGCACCACGACTTTGACATCCTCGGCACCCAGCCGCAGGGCGGTGCGACAGCAGTCCATGGCGGTGTTGCCGCCGCCGAGCACCAGCACTTTTTTACCGATGGCTTTGGTGTGCTCAAAGGCAACAGAAGCCAGCCAGTTGATACCCAAGTGAATATGGGCATCGGCTTGCTGGCGGCCGGGCAGTTGCAGATCTTTCGCGCGCGGTGCCCCGGTACCGACAAACACGGCATCGTAGCCTTTGTCGAGAATGGCTCTGAGGCTGTCAACATAGGTGTTGTAGTGGGTGGTGACTCCCATGTCGGTGATATACCCCACTTCCTGATCCAGGACTTTTTGCGGCAGCCGGAAGCTGGGGATCTGACTGCGCATAAAGCCGCCGCCAGCCGGTTGGTCGTCGTACAGATCAACGCTGTAACCGAGTGGCATCAGATCGCGGGCGACCGTCAAAGACGCGGGACCAGCACCGATCAGGGCAACACGTTTGCCATTCTTCTCAGTGGGAATTGACGGCATTGCCGCCAGGATGGCGTCGTCGTCTTTATTGTCAGCGGCAACTCGCTTGAGGCGGCAAATGGCCACTGGCTCTTCGTCAATGCGTCCCCGGCGGCAGGCCGGTTCACAGGGGCGGTCACAGGTGCGGCCAAGGATTCCAGGGAAAACGTTGGATTCCCAGTTAAGCAGGTAGGCATCGCTGTAGCGTCCTGCTGCGATCAGGCGAATGTATTCAGGAACGGGTGTATGCGCTGGGCAGGCATACTGGCAATCCACTACCTTATGGTAGTACTCCGGATTTTGGGTATCCGTAGGTTTCACTACTCCCTCCAAACCAATGACTGCCGTGCTTCATTACAACCAGTACAGGATTGAGTTTTTCCAATACAGTTATGTCAGAGGCAGCACAGCCGATCATTATAATTGTTGTTACGTCTGTTCAGGCTAGATAGTTCAAATGTACTTCTTTGGCTTGAAATGACAAGGTTTATTTACCCATATTGACGTCGAATTAAATGACAAGGTTCTTCATCTGTGACGGGGTTGCTGCCGCACGCAGAAGGATTATCATTTCCCGCGTTGGATAATTCTCCTGTCATCACTGAACCGCTATTCGTATATCCACGTAACCACTGATCATCCGTTTCAGGAGTTCAGTGATGAAAATCTACCTGTCACTGCTGAGTCTCGTCTTTATCGGAGCAGCTACTATGGTCCAGGCGATAGAAGAACCAGCCTACATCCCGCTAGGCCAGGTCGGTAAAATCGAGTTACGGGAGTATGCCCCCAGTATCCAAGCTCGCACGCCAATGACTGTTGAATCCCGGTCTTCCAGCACATTTCAGCGATTGGCAAATTACATTTTTGGCGGTAATACGCGCAAGCAATCCATAGCCATGACGGCTCCGGTCGAGACTCGAATGGATGCACACGGTTACATGGCCTTCACCATGCCTTCACAATACAGCCTGTCGGATCTCCCCTTGCCGCTTAATGACAACGTCAGTCTTCATAAACTGCCCGCCAGACGGCTGGCCGTGCTCAGTTTTGGTGGCTGGGCAACGGATGGCAAGGTAAAGCGTAAAACCCAGGAATTGCTGGACACACTCCAAGCCCATGGTATTGAAACTCTGGGTCCCCCTTCACTGAATCAGTACAACCCGCCTTGGACCCCACCCTGGAACAGACGCAATGAAGTGTGCGTGGAAATTGTTAACTAGCAGTTCCGACCACAATGGGCACTGTAGACGGGCCTCGAACCGTGGTGGTGTGTACCAGCCTCACTTTTGTTTCGTCCACCTGCCATTGCGGGTAACGCTGCAGCAGCTCTTCCAATACCACCCGCATTTCCAGTCGCGCCAGCGACGCGCCCAGGCACACGTGTTTGCCAAAGCCAAAGCTCAGATGGCGGATGTTGGGGCGCTCCACATTGATCACATCCGGGTTGTCAAAGCGGCGCTCATCACGGCCGGCAGAGCCATTCAGCAGGGCGATCTTGGATCCCTTGGGCACCGTGATGCCGTGCCACTCTACGTCCCGTTTGACAAACCGCGCCTGAATCGGAGAGGGCGGTTCGAAGCGCAGAATTTCTTCTACGGCCGTACGGATTTTGGCGGGATCCTGTACCAGTTTTTGTCGTTCCTCAGGGTAGCGAGCCAGCAGCACACCGGCCCAGGAAAGCGCCCGAGCAGTGGTTTCAGAACCTGCGCCCTGTAACAACATAAAAAAGCTGATCACTTCGCGGGTATCCAACTTGCGGATACTGCCGTCATCCAGTTTTACATCGCTGGCCAACAGTTGAGACAGTACATCGCCGGTGGGGTTGGCTGTACGGTCGGCTACCAGGCGCGCGATGTATTCACCGATGATCTTGTGACTGTCATTGCCCTGGCGCACACCACCGACGATATCATCGGGTCCGGCTTCAGGATTGAAGGCGAGGGATTCGTCCACCAGACGACCCAGATACGCTTGATCCTCCTCGGGTACACCGAGAATTTCGCCGATCATCATGGGAGGAATGGGACGAATGATGTCTTCTGCCAAATCAAATTCGGTTTTGCCTTCCACCCTGGCAAACAGGTTGTGACACAGGCTTCTCACACGCTGTTCGTATTGATGCACGGCTTTGGGGGTAAAGTGCTGGTTGACCAGGTTGCGAGCGATATCGTGGCCTGGTGGATCCGTGAAAATCATCATTCCCAGGTTGCCGTCGTCATAGGAAAGATTCTCGTCCGGGGCATCGGTGTTGATAATTTCCAGTACTGTACCTCGGGCAGAGCTGTAGTCCTGCCAGTTGTGCAACGCGGCTGCGACATCGTCATAGCGACTGAGGGCGTAGAAATCGTATTCTTCGTTGTAGTACAAAGGGGCTTCATCGCGCAGGCGTTTCCAGACGCCATACGGGTTTTCGTCGATGTGCTTATCGTAAGGGTTGTACGTCAGATCTGCGGGGATAGTGGGCTTGGTTATCATTATGCTTTTTCCCTGGGTCAATATGTCCCTGAATGAAATTGAGACATCGTTTCAGTATAGAAAACGCCCCGCCGATGACGCGGAATGTTTTATCTGTAGCTGCTCAGGAAATTCACTGTGGCGGCAATGGACGCGCTCTGATGAGCGCCTCCCATTAACCGATGGCGATCACGTTAGGGTCCGTGTTTTCCCGGATGGATTCCTCGCGGTTTTGCACCGCCCCTGCAATCTGGCGGATCGGGCCGTGCAACATGGCCTTGAGCTCTTCGCTGGCGCCGATGCGTTCGAGTGCCTGGTCAAAACACAGCACCCATTGGTCGCGTTCCTGCGGGCCGATGGGATAGGCCGCATGAGGATCAGTGAGGCACACGGTGCCGTACTTGGCATGGTACAGTGGAGGGCCTCCCATCCAGCCGGTCAGGTAATCGCGTAACTTGCCCTTGATTTCGGTCAGATGCTGTGCATGCATCTTGCGAATCCGGTCGGCCTGGGGTAGTTCATCCATGACGTCGTAAAAGGCGTCAGCCAATTGCTCGATGCCTTCGGCACCCAGTAGCTGGTAGGGGGTTTTGGCGGTAGACATATTGCCACTCTCTTATCGTTTTGGTCGTACATTCAATATTCATAAGCTCTTGCGTCAGCTGAGCTGAGCAAGCTCCTACAGAGTAGAAATTCTTGACCCGTCAAGCTTTGATCTAACACAAGAAGATCCGGATTATTGCACTGCCTTCGTCAAGGGCCAACGTTTATCTGAGCCAGCCCACAGTCGCATCCGACCCCAAATCGTACTATTCTGTCTCACGTTGCCGCCGATTCTACAGTGATAACAATAATACTCTGGCTTCAAGCCCACTGAATAATAATGAGAGAGGGGTGTATGGTCGACCTGTTGGCAGAACCCATTTCGCCGGATCTGGGCGTGCGTTTGAGTCTTACGGCAGATCAACTGCTGATGGATGGTGTGGCAGAACAGTGCCTGCCATTGTTACAGCGATATGGGGTGCTGGTGTTTCCCCAAATTGGCGTCAGCGATGAGCAGCAGGTGGCCTTCAGCGAGCGGCTGGGTCACATGGAGGCGTCTAAACTGACTTCCCGCAGCAATCACGCCACCGATGCATTGGGCATCTATCCAGTGACCCTCGACCCGCAGCGGGCCAAATTCATCGACTACATTCTGTCCAATGAACACTGGCATATGGATGGCACCACTTACGAGGTTCCGCCCAGAGCCACGTGTCTCAAATGTGAACAGCCTGCCAGCAGTGGCGGCGATACGGAATTCGCTGACCTGTTTCGTGCTTATGAGCAACTGACGCCAGAGAAAAAGGCCCAGATCGCCAATCTGCGGGTTGTGCACAGCGCCGCCAATGCCAACTTACGGACGTTTCCCAAGCCTTCCATTCTCGATTTACAGCGCTGGCTCACCGACGGTCCACCCACGGAACAACCGTTGGTGTGGCGGCATGCCGACGGTCGCTGTTCGCTGATGATCGGCTCAACGGCGGATCACATCGTCGGCATGGACCTGGCGGAAGGACGAGCATTGTTACAGGAACTTTTGGTCTGGTGCACCCAGCTGCAGTTCTGTTATCGGCATCAGTGGCAACAGGGGGACATGGTGATCTGGAACAACCCAGGATTGCTGCATCGTGCTCATCGTTATCCCGCTGACTCGGGCCGGCTGATGCACCGCACGACCATTCGAGGCCCCGAGAGATTGGCGTAGTCGCCACTGGCTGGGCCTTTTTTCATGACTTTCACGATCAACGCCAGTTGAGGAGCTGACATGGTGGGTTTGATGAACAAGGTGGCGGTTGTCACCGGTGGTGGTACAGGCATCGGTGCGGCCATTTGTCGCTCATTGGCCAGCGATGGGGCGGATATTGCCATTTGGGATGTGAACGAGGCGGCTGCGCAACAACTGGCGGCTGAAATCCAGGCCCAGGGGCGTCGGGCGATGGCCTGTGCGGTGGATGTGTCCAACAAGGAGCAGGTCGATGCTGCTGCCCGGGCCGTGCGTGAGCAGTTGGGGCCGGTCAGCATTCTGGTCAACAATGCCGCTATTTCTCCTGAGAAAGACTTTGTCGCCATTACGGAGGAGGAATGGGATCGAGTATTCGATATCAATATGAAGGGCACATTTTTTTGTGCCCAGGCGCTAATTGGCGACATGATCAGTGCGCGGTGGGGCCGGATTATTAATATCTCGTCATCCAGTGCTCAATCGGGGGCCAGACGCATGGTGCACTATGCGGCCAGCAAGGGCGGCGTCATCGCCTTTACCAAGGCCCTCGCCCAGGAGGTGGCGCCGCTGGGAATTACCGTTAATAACATTCCGCCAAGTACTGTGTATACCGCGGGTTTGCAGTCTGTGGAGGATCGTTTGCCCGGTGGCATTGAGGGCTATGTCAACAGCACAATTCCCGTTAAACGGGTAGGCCAACCGGAGGATATTGCCAACGCGGTGTCGTTTTTGGCATCAGAGGCGTCCAGTTACATTACCGGTGTCACTCTCAGCGTCAACGGCGGACGATACATGCTGTAGCCCGTCCGGGGACTGTCCAGGGGATATGGCTGGTAGGGAGGTCGGTTTTGACGTGGCCGGTAATGGTCAGGTCTGCCTTTCGCATTAGTAGACAACACTGTTGACTTAATTTAGTATCGGAGACAACAAAACACTAATGATAAGGCCGTTCCTGCGACTGTTGATGTGAGAATCAGTCAACGAGGCCGCAACGAATCGAGAGACCGTCTATGAGTTGTGATTACACCCAGCTTCCCGCCGCCGATGAAATCGATATCCAGGCGTTAAAAGCCAAGTACACACAGGAGCGTGATAAGCGCATTCGTCCTGAGGGTCAGAAACAATACGCCAAGGTTAAGGAAGAATTCAAAGAGCAGTATCTCGACGATCCTCACACGCCGATTGAGCCCCGCGAGTCAGTGTCAGAAGACTTGGATGTGGCCATTCTGGGCACCGGTTGGTCTGGCATCCTGGCGGCTTACCACCTTCAGCAGGCGGGTGTAACCAATTTCCGTAATATTGACCATGGCGGGGATTGGGGTGGCGTCTGGTATTGGAACCGTTATCCAGGCATTCAGTGCGACAACGATGCGTATTGTTACCTGCCGTTGTTGGAAGAAACCGGTTTTATGCCTAGCAAAAAATACTCCGACGGTTTTGAAATCTACGATTATTTCAAGGTCATCGCCGACAAGTACTCGCTGGGCGCCAATGCGCTGTTTCATACCCTGGTGACTGCACTGCGGTGGGATGACGACATCAAACGCTGGCGGGTCAGCACCAACCGTGGTGATGAGATTAGAGCCAGGTTTGTGATTATGGCTAATGGCCTGCTGAATATACCGAAACTGCCAAAAATTCCCGGGATTCATGAGTTTAAGGGCAAGATGTTCCATACCTCGCGCTGGGAATACGATTACACAGGTGGCAGCTATCGCCAGCCGGTGCTGGATAAGCTGGCCGATAAAAAGGTGGCCATTCTTGGTACCGGTGCCACTGCGATTCAAGCGATTCCCTATCTGGGCAAGTACGCCAAAGAGGTGTACGTGTTGCAACGGACCCCGTCCCCAGTGGATCAGCGCAACAACAACCCCACCGATCCCGAGTGGGTGAAAAACCTGAAGCCAGGCTGGCAAAAAGAGCGTATGGCCAACTTCCATCGGGCGGCCATGGAAGGTCGTTTTTTGCCCCATGAAGAAGATCAGGTGCAGGATTTCTGGACCGAAATTTCTCGCCATATGCAGGCGGAGTTGCGCGCGGAAGGTATCGAAGAAGATATCACCATTGAAGACTATTTCGCTCGTCGTGAAGTGATGGATTATCGAGTGATGGAGCGCATGCGTCGTCGAGTCGAGAGTCTGGTTGACGATAAAGAGACTGCTGAGGCTTTGAAGGTATGGTATCGCTTCCTGTGTAAGCGGCCGCTGTCCAATGACGATTATTACGATACCTTTAACCGTCCCAACGTACACCTGATTGATGTGTCCGAGACCCAGGGTGTTGAGTGCATGACCGAGAAAGGCTTTATCGCCAACGGTAAAGAGTACGACATTGACTGCATGATTTTTGCCAGCGGTTTTGAAGTCACCAGTGACCTGGATCGTCGCTGGGGTATTGATACCTACGAAGGCCGGGATGGCTTGTCCATCTATGAACATTGGAAGTATGGCTACAAAACCCTGCATGGCCTGATGACCACTCAGTTTCCCAATCAGTTTTTTATTGGGTATTACCAGGGCGGTATCAATGCAACCACTACCGAGCAGTATGGCCGGCAGGGATACCACGCCGCCTATATCATTAAAGAAGCTCTGAAGCGCGGTTTGGCTTCAGTGGAACCGAGTGAAGCGGCCCAGGATGCCTACGTCAAACATCTGCGTGAAACCGCTGTGGACATCAGTGAATTCCAGGCTCAATGCCCACCCAGCTACTACAATAACGAAGGCCAAAAAGTTGAAGATGAAAAAGGCGAAAAGAAATTCCGTAACTTTCTCGGTGAAACCTATGGCCTCGGTTGGAGCGCGTTTGAACAATTGTTGGCAGACTGGCGTGAGCAGGGTGAGCTAGAGGGTATGCTCGTTGAGCCTGTACTCGAAGACGTCACTGTGGAATAACAATTAATCGAATAATGACAGCGATAGTAAAGCGAGGTTGTGATGCGCATTCCTACAGTTACTGATCATGGCGAGCTAACGGATGAAGATCTGGGTGAGCCATTAACCTATCCGGTCGAAGCCTTTATTTGCCCGGAATACGCTAAAGCGGAAAAAGAAAAGTTGTGGCCCAGAGTCTGGCAGATGGCCGCGCGGTTGGAAGACATTCCTAATGTGGGCGATTTCATCACCTACAACATCTGTGATGATTCGTTCATCATCATGCGCTCCGACGAAGACACCATTCGCGCTTTTTACAATGTCTGTCCTCATCGTGGCCGACAATTGGTGAACACGCCTGACGATGTCAACTGTGTGAAAGGGCGGAAGAAGAGTTTTGTTTGTGGCTTTCACGGCTGGACCTTCGATCGAGACGGCAATAATACTTACATCCTTGATCAGGACGATTGGAAAGGCGTTCTGGATAACAAGGAATTGACCTGCCTGTCGCAGGTTAAAGTGGATACATGGGGCGGTTGGATCTACATCAATATGGATCCGGACTGCGAGCCCCTGAGTGATTTCCTGGGTGAAGCCGGTCGTATCCTCGATCATTTTGAATTCGACAAAATGCGCTATAAATGGCGTCAGTGGGCGGTGTATCCCTGTAACTGGAAGACCGCCATTGAAGCCTTTATGGAGCCCTATCATGTGGCTGGTACCCATACTCAACTGCTGAAATACGGTGAATTCTACGCCTACAGCAAACCCTATGGTCTGCATGGGGTTAGTGGTTTTGATGAGCGTGACGAAGCCAATAAAAACAGCCAGAGCAGTTCCGTCACTCGTACCGGTCGTAAAGACCAGGATCCTCGCATTTCGACCTATGAACTCATTCGAGAAAATTACGAAACGGTCAATTATGCCGCCTCCACGGAAACTCTGGTGAATGCGGCCAAACGCCTGGTCGATGAGTTACCGGAAGGCACGCCGGGCAACGAGGTGATTGCCCATCTGATGAAATCCGCCAAGGCCGATGATGCGGCTCGGGGGGTGATCTGGCCGGAAATTCCGCCGGAAGTGATGTCGGAAGCTGGCCTGGCCTGGAGCATGTTCCCCAACCAGACCATCCTCCAGGGCGTGACCTTCGCCCTGTGCTATCGGGTGCGTCCTTACAAAGACGATCCGGATAAGTGCATCTTTGAATCCTATGCACTTGAGCGATTCCCGGAGGGCCAGGAGCCGAAACCCGAGTGGGTGCATGCGGAACCTACGGCCGAAAAATGGGGTTCGGTGCTGGCGCAGGATTTTGACAATATGGAATGGGTACAGAAGGGCATGAAAGCTCGTGGTTTCCGAGGCACCTTACCCAACCCGCACCAGGAACAGAAAATCACCAATTTTCACCGGCATTTATCGAAGATGATGGGCACTGGCGCACCCAAACTGATTAAAAAGTAAAAAATTTAAAGAATGAATGGTAGGAGAGAATTCTATGTCAGTCCCTGTCTATGAGCGCATTATCGACCTGCTCGAAATGGAAGGCATCAATACCCTGTTTGGTATTCCCGATCCGGGTTTTATTCACATGGCGATGGTTACCGAAAAGCGTGGCTGGAATGTGATTGCGCCACACCATGAGCAGAACGGCGCGTTTATGGCCGATGCCTGGTCGCGGATGACCGGCAAGCCGGGCGTGTGTTTCGGTACTCAAGGCCCAGGTATTTCCAATCTGGCCACAGCCATGATCGTCGCCAAGAAAGAGGGATCGCCCACCATCTTTTTTGGCGGTAATCGTTCTCGCACTGCCAATCAACGTGCGCGTGTGGGTCGCATCCAGTACATGAACCAGTTGGATCACTTTAAGCCGCTGGTGAAGTACGCGGCCATTATTGAAGAGCCTGATCAGGTCGATGAAATTATTCGCGAAGCCATTCGCCAGACCACCACGGGTAAGCCAGGCCCGGTTTACATTGAGCTACCGTTGAGTGTGATTCATGAAACTTTCAATTGGCCGCCCTTGATGAAACCGGAACAATATCGTCTGGTGGAGCAAGCGGCCAGTGGTCCGATGATCAACAAAGCAGTGGAGTTGATCAAAGCAGCAAAAAATCCGGTGATGCTGGTGGGGCAGGGTATGTTTACCTCGCGCTCACACAACGCCGTAGCGGCTTTGGCGGAAAAGCTGGATTGCCCAATTCTGCAGACCTCCGGTTGTGCCATGACCATAAAGGGCCAGGAAGAGCGGACCTTTGCTTATGGATTCTCACCAGCGGGTCGTGAGGCCGCCAGCGAATCGGACCTGTGTATCGCCATTGGTACAGAGCTGGGTGAGCCCGTCCATATGGGTATTGGCCGTCACTGGGAAAAAGGCGACGCCCAGCGCAAGTGGATTTACCTGGACCGTGATGCCTCTGCCATGGGGGTGAACCGTCCTATTGATGCGCCTTTGGTTGGTGATATGCGCGATGTATTGCCGCAGCTGCTTGAGGCCCTGGGTGATTACCAGGGCTCTGCCAGTGAGAAGTTCGACAGCTGGAAGGTGATGCAGAAAGAGTGGAAAGCCAAACTGTTGGAAGAAGTCCCCAGTGGCCAGAATCCTGTGCATCCAGCTCGCCTGATTGTAGAGGCGACCAAGGTCATCCCTGACAACGCAATCTATGCGGCGGATGGAGGCTCTACCACCATTTACGGTTGGACCTATACTCAGTACGCCCCTGAAGATTTGGTGTGGAATCAGAATACCGGTCATCTGGGGACAGGCTTGCCCTATGCCATTGGTGCTGCAATTGCGACCAAGGGTGAACGACCCGTGGTGATGGTTACCGGTGATTCCTCGTTCCTGTTCGCTATATCCGAGCTGGAAACGGCGGTGCGTAAGAAGCTGCCCATTGTGGTTATTGTTGCCTGTGACTACGCCTGGGGGCTGGAAGTCGGCTGCTGGAAAAAACAGGTAGCGATGGATTCCCCCGAGACTGAAGCTCACTGGGGCAACTGGGTGCGGTTTGACAAGATTGCCGAGGGTTTTGGTGCCCTGGGTGAATACATTGAGAGAGAGGAAGACATCGCGCCGGCGGTTGAGCGTGCGATTGCCAGTGGCAAAACCGCTGTGATTCAGGTGCCGGTCGATGCTTATGCCAATGCCATGGATGCGCCCAACTACGAAGAGTTCAAATCCTGGTATACCGACTTCAAAGCCGGTTACGGCGCTGAAGCGGAAGACGCTTACTGAGCGATTTTTAGCGGCGATAAAATAAGGATAACTACCATGCGTGAATCATTACAGTTTTACATTGATGGTCAGTGGGTTGACCCCATTGAACTGAAAACCGTAGATACCATTAATCCGGCAACAGAAGCCGTCTCGGGTAAAATTGCCCTGGGTTCTGAAGCGGATGTGGACAAGGCAGTTAAAGCCGCCCGCAAAGCCTTCCCTGGCTGGTCACAGAGCAGCCGGGAAGAGCGTCTGGCTTTGTTTGAACGGATCATGGAAGAGTTCAATAAGCGTGTCGGCGATCTGGCTGAGGCCGTCACCGTAGAAATGGGCGCGCCGAAAGAGTTGGCCAACGGCTTCCAGGTGGGTCTGGGTCTGGGGCATCTCAATACCGCCATTGAGGTGCTGAAACAGTTTCCTTTCGAAGAGCAGCAGGGCGAGACCCTGATCGTGCAAGAACCCATCGGGGTCTGCGGTTTAATCACTCCCTGGAACTGGCCAGTGAACCAGGTTACCGTGAAAGTGTTTCCAGCCCTGGCCGCAGGTTGTACGGTGGTGTTGAAACCTTCCCAGGAATCCCACTACTCGGCTCAAGTGCTGGCAGAAATTCTTGACGCCGCCGGTGTTCCGGCAGGTGTGTTCAATATGGTGCAGGGTAAGGGTTCAGTAATTGGTGTGGCCTTGTCCGAACACCCCGATGTGGATCTGGTGTCCATCACCGGCTCAGAAACCGCCGGTGTGGATGTGGCGGCCAGGGCAGCAAAAACCGTCAAACGGGTATGTCAGGAGCTTGGCGGTAAAGGCCCCAACATTATTTTGGATGATGAAAACTTCGCTGCCAACGTCAGCGGCGGTGTCAGCAGTATGATGCTGAACTCAGGCCAGACCTGCAGTGCGCCTTCACGTATGCTGGTGCCTAATTCCCGTATGCAAGAAGCCATTGAAATCGCCAAAGCGTCGGCTGAACAGGTGACCGTGGGTGATCCAACCGGCGATGTGTATATGGGCCCGGTGGTATCGGAAAAGCAGTTTGATTCCATTCAGCGCCTTATTCATATTGGCATTGAAGAAGGTGCCGAAGTGATTGCGGGTGGACCAGGGCGACCCGATGGCCTGGCCAAAGGCTTCTATGTGAAGCCAACGGTTTTTGCCAAGGTCGACAATAAAATGACCATTGCCCAGGAAGAAATCTTTGGTCCGGTTTTGGTAATGATTGGCTACGACGATATCGATCACGCCATCGATATTGCCAACGATACCGAGTTTGGTCTGGCGGGTTTTGTTGCCGGTGCTGACCTGGATCTGTGTCGATCTGTGGCAAAACGCGTGCGCGCCGGTTCGTTGGCCATCAACGGTGGGTTTGACTTTAATGCGCCGTTTGGTGGTTACAAGAAGAGCGGAAACGGTCGAGAGTGGGGCGAGCACGGCTTCCATGAATACCTGGAAGTCAAGGCGATCCTTGGGTACGCACCACAGCAGTAATCGACAGGAGTAACACGCTCATTCTTATCTGATAAGGATGAGCGTGATGTATTTACTGGGCCAGCATACGGTCGCGGATTACAGGGTCCAGGTCGGCGGCACCGGGTTCGGCGGGGATATTGTAGGTATTGATGGCGGTTGCCATCATGCCATACACACCAACCACAAAAATCAGATCCAGTATCTGTTCGTGGCTTAAACGCTTGGATAAACGTTCCCAGGTATCGTCGCTGAGGCGGGAATCAAAATGCAGTTCATCCACAGCGCGGATGAAATCGGCATCTTCCTCGCTCCAGCCCTCGGCGTCTGAACTCTGTTGTAAACGCTCCAGCTCCGCGTCGGTCAGGCCTGCCCGACGGCCAAGGATAAGGTGCTGGCCAAATTCGTATTCAGACTTGGTTAACCAGCCGATGCGCAGTATCAGCAGTTCCCGCTCGCGGAAGGACAGGGCGGAATCGGCGGCGACGTGTTTGTTCAGCGTGAGAAACGCCTTGGCCAGTTTTGGATAAGTAGCGAAGAAACCGAGGACGTGCATGCCTCGAATGTCCTCACTGTTTTCATTCCAGCGGTCAAGTACAAAATTCATACTGCTGGGAAACGCCCCAAGTGCATCGAGAATTTCTTCGTTCCACTCTGAGGGCAAGATGGGTTCGATGCGCGGGGTGGGTTTTTCAGACGTGTTGGACATGAGTGGCTCCAGGTTGGTGTTATTGTGAATATCATGATTAATGATAAAAAACTGCAGCTCTAATGTCCTCAGAAGTTTTATTTTTTTCGAACAAATATTTTAAAGACAGTTACATCAATTTATCATCGGAGTCATTGTTAGACGGTTGGAAGAAAAATTCGCTATCACTTTACCGTTTAAATTTGACCGTGGTAAAAACTGTATTTGCTTAACTACATTGATATAAACAGCAAAATAAGATGTGAGGGAGTGATTCATGGCACTTGAAGCAAGTTCGTCCGTTCAGCCATTATCGATTATTACCGGGCCTGCCATTAACGAAGAAAATCTGGGTCCGCTCACGATGGGAGGCTTCATCGAGGAAGTGGCCAAGCGTTTTGGCGAGCGCGAGGCAATGTGCTGGAAAGATTTCTCCGGTGAAACACGACGCTGGAGTTACAATGACATGTACACCGAATGCCGCAAGGTGGCAAGTGCCCTGTTGGCGGCGGGTGCGGGTAAAGACACCCGTGTTGGCATCTTGTTGAGTAACCGTCCGGAATGGATATTCGGCGCCTTCGGTACGGCAATGGCGGGCGCTACGGTGGTGGCCCTGAATACATTTTCCACCCAGCAGGAGTTGAGTTATCAGCTGAAGACCGCGGATATCGAAGTGTTGATTCTGGAAGAAGCGGTCGCCTCGAAAAAATTCGTTGAGGAAATCCACGCACTGTGTCCGGTGGTGTCAACCAGTGAACCTGGTGCTTTGTTTACACCGGAATTTCCCTTTTTACGCCGGGTGGTGTGCGCTGACTTTTCAGAGACCCGCAAAGGTGTGCAGGGGTGGACGGAATTTCTGGGCATGGGTAGCCGCGTGTCCCCAGCCATGATCGACGCGACCCTGCAGGCCTGTTGTCCCCTCGATCGAGGTTTGATCTTCTTTTCCTCAGGCTCAACAGCTCTGCCCAAGGCAATCCAGCAATCCCAGCGTGCAGCGATTCTGCAATGCTGGCGGTTTGGTCACTGGTTTGATGTGGATGCGGATGTGCGGACCTGGAACGCCAACGGATTTTTCTTCTCCGGCAATTTTGCCATGGCCTTTGGCAGCACCTTAAGCGTTGGCGGCTGTCTGGTGTTGCAGCGCTACTTTGACCCGGACGAAGCACTGGAGCTGTTCCTGACTGAAAAGGTCACCCTACCGTTGTTGTGGCCACATCAGGAAGCCCGACTGACCGAATGCCCGGGTTGGCTGGAAGCGGATCTGTCGTTTATGACCTACGTGGATGCCAACCTGACCTTGCAATCCCATCCTTCCATCAACAGCCAGTGGCTCCAGCCCAACGGTTTTGGCATGACCGAAACTTTTACCTTTGTTGCCGGTGCGCGGGGACGGGACATCACCGATGGCAGTAACGGCCCGGTATTGCCAGGCAACACCGTCAAAATTGTGGACCCTTTCACCGGTGATACGGTGCCTGTGGGCGAGACCGGCGAAATTGTGGTGAAAGGCCCTACCCTGATGATGGGCTACCTGAAAATAGCGCCTGAGGATACCTTCGATGGCGAAGGCTTTATCCATACCGCCGATGGCGGCTATGTCAATGAAGCGGGCAACCTGTTCTGGAAAGGACGCCTGGGGGATATTATCAAAACCGGAGGGGCGAATGTATCCCCGGCCGAAATTGACGCCGTTCTTGTAGAGCACCCGGCCATTCAAAGCGTGTTCACGGTCGGGGTGCCACACGATACCCTGGGTGAAATTGTGGTGTCCTGCGTGCTGCTGCGCGATGGTCATTCGCTGGATGAAGATGGCCTGAGGCGGTTCGCCAAAGAGGCTCTGGCCAGCTACAAGGTGCCGCGCCGAGTGTTGTTCTTTGACGAGCCCGAGTTGCCCATGACCGGCAGCAACAAAATTCGTCGACCAGAGCTGAAAAAAATCGCGGCTGAGCGTTTGGAAACGCTTGAGGCGTGATGGGGAAGGTGGTGTCCACAGCCTGAATTGGTGGCGGCAAGACTGCCGCCCAACCCCTTCAGGACTGTGAATTAGTGTGTCAACGTCGTGAATCTCTTTAACATCCTGATTCTATTTAAAGAGTTTCAGGAATTCGGGGGAGACCGCAATTTCCCCTTCGTTGACGAAGGCCTCGTGGTTTTCTTCCACATGCTTGAGTTCGTAAGCGTAGTTGACCAGCAAGCCGGCGGATTGACGCAAGCCATTGGCCGAGGTGTCGCCAAGCCAGTTAAGGCGAGCGATACGGGCACCATTGCCGAGATGAAAGCGGGCCACGGGGTCGAGTGGCTTATCGCCTTTTTTGGCATGGTACAGGTAGTGGCTGCACAGCCGGATAAGCAACGGTTGTAACAGCTCGCAGGCGTCCTCATCCTGAACCCAGCTATCATGCCTCAAGATATCCAGCAGGTGTCGCTCCTTGTTGTTGATCAGGCCGCTGCTGTGATCCGCCATTTCCTTCGACAACCAGCGCTTGAAACCGGGTATGGGGGACAGGGTGGCAAAGTGTTTGAGTTGGGGAAGTTCCCGGCGTAGCTCCAGCACCACCTGCTTGATCAGAAAGTTACCGAAAGATATCCCTTTGAGGCCTTCCTGGCAGTTACTGATACTGTAAAAAATGGCCGTATCAACCACATGGTCTTTGCCATTTCCATTGCCGTTACCATTCACATTGACTTTTTCCACGGCCTCTTCAGGTTTGGCCAACAGCGCCTGCACATTGCCGGCCATGCCTTTTACCAGAGCCACTTCAACAAAAATCAGTGGCTCGTCGTCGAGTGCTGGGTGGAAAAAAGCAAAACAGCGGCGATCATCTGCCAGCCGGCGGCGCAGGTCGTCCCAACCGCTCATCTCATGGACCGCTTCATACTCAATCAATTTTTCCAGAATTTTTGCGGGGGTACTCCAGGAAATTTTTTCCAGGGTGAGGAAACCACGGTTAAACCAGGAAATCATCAAGTGCTTCAGGTCGTAATCGATCGCGGTTAAGTGGGGTTTTTTGTCGATAAACGATAGCAGTTGCTGCCGCATTTTGATCAGCGTCGCGGTGCCATCCGGGGCCATATTGATACGGCTGAACAGGCGCTGACGGGGCGCTTCTACAGCATGATAGAGTGCCCGGTAGGTATTAAGGTTGGTGTCTGTTTTAAAAGCCTCAGCACACTCTACAATACGTTTGGGGTCGGGGCTGAACTCCCGGTGTAGCAATTCAAAAAACGCTTCTCGCCCCTGCTCATCCAGGGAGCGGTAGCCTTTGACCACTTCGTGGGCAATGGCGGTACCCATAGCTTCGCCTTTACTGGTACACAGGTCATGACACAGGCTGGCGAGAGGTTGCTGTTTTTCCTGCCGGATTCGACCGGGTAAAAATTGTCTGCCTGAGTCAGCGACTGAACTGACCCACTGACTGAATTTCCTCATGCAAGTAGACTCCTGATGGTGCTCATCGATTACCAAAAAAAGGCCGCAACATGTGCGGCCTTGAACTGAAAGCTTTGATAGTTACAGGTACAGTTTAGTCCTGAAACAGCTTGCGGACCTCACGACGTAACAATTTACCCATTTCGTTATAGGGCAACTCGTCCACCTGGATAATGCGTTCGGGAACCCGTGACGAGCGTAATTTCTCTTTGATCAGCTGGCGTAACTCATCATCAGCTGGTGTGCCCTGGCCAGCTTTGGTTACGAATGCAACGGCTACGGCCTCGCCCCATTCCACCGAGGGGGCTCCCACGGCAACGGCATCGGCAATGGCCGGGTGTGCGGTCAGAACATCTTCAATCTCACCGGGAGAGATATTCTCACCGCCGCGCACAATCACATCGTCAGCGCGACCGGCGAGGAACAAATAACCTTCCTCATCCAGATAACCGGCATCGCGGGTGGGGAACCAGCCTTCTGCATCGAGGACGCTTTTCTCACGGTATTCTCCAGAGACCTGTTCGCCGCGCACGTAAATCTCACCGCGTTCGCCAGCGCCCAGAACTCGCCCTTCATCATCGCGGATTTCCAATTCGATAGTGGGCAGCGGTTTGCCCACCGAGCCAAGCCGTGCCTGCACCGCCGGGTCATTGGACTGATGGGCTGTGCGATGATCTTCCGGGGTCAGCAGGGCAATGGTGGAACTGGTTTCGGTCAAGCCGTAGGCGTTGGTGAAGTTACAGTTCGGGAACAGATCCAGGGCACGGGCAATCAATTCAGGTGGCATGCGGCCGCCGCCGTAGGCAATGGATTGTACCGAGGGCAGGGTCGCATTACCGGTTTCGTCCATGCGCTCGATAATACGGGCAAGCATGGTGGGGACCAGGAAGGCGTTAGTGACCTGCTCCTCTGCGGCAAGTTTCAGCCAGGTATCGGGGTCAAATGCCGGCAGTAACACGATCCGGCGCATGGAATAGAAAGAACTCAACAGCGCCGAGATACCGGCAATATGGTAAGGCGGTACACACACCAGCTGGGCGTCGGTCTCTTCGGCGGTCATAAATTCATAGGCGCCGAGGATATAGCCCAACAAGTTGGTGTGACGCAGCAATGCAGCCTTTGGTGCGGCAGTAGTGCCACTGGTAAAGATCTGCGCGGCGATGCCTTCTCCGTCACGTTCCTCGCCGGAGGCGCCATCAGCAGCGGCTTCGGCAGCAGCGACAAAGTCCTCGCGGGTCGCGCAGGTATGGCCTTGACTCAGGCGGTTGGTGCGTTCGACATCACCGATTACATAGGAAGGGGCAATGCGGTCCAGCAGGGCAGCCAGCGCTTCGTCCGCCAAACGGTAGTTGAGTGGCACGTAAGGAATACCGGCCATGGCGGCGCCAAACAGGGCAATAGGGGCCGCTTCACTGCTTTCATCCAGCAAGGCCACGTGTGAGCAGCCACTGTTTACAAACACTTCGGCAGCACCTTTGGCCGCTTCATGCAATTGACCGTAAGTCCAGCGGCGACCGTCACAAACCAGGCCGACTCGATCCGGGCCGGCTTCAGCGGCCATTTGTAAGATCAGTACTATGTTCATATAAAAACTACGTTCATATCAAGACTAGGTTCATATCAAGACTAGGTTCTTATCAGTTCACAAATCAGGTCGAGACTGCAGATTAGTCAGACGATGGCAGTGGCTTGGCGTCTTTGGTCGGCAGGGTTTTGCCGTCAATGGCCAGTGAGCCTTCACCGGCTTTAACGCACAGCAGTTCAACCGTACCGTCCTCATTGACGTAACGTTTTCCCATCAGGGTGCCACTGGCAAAGTCCGGGTTGACGCTGCCTTTGTCATCAGAGCCTTCAGCGGTCATGGGTGCACCACCGCATTCGACCACCAGATCGCTGCCTTTAATGACCATAACTTCGGTGTTACAAACGGTGCTTTTCAGTTTTGTTCCTGGTTTCATAGTACTCTCGCTCACTACTAAAGGCATTCAGATTCGTATCAGTAAAGGATCAGGCAATGGCGCCTTTGGATTTCAATTCTTCGATCTTGTCCCACTCCATACCCAGCTCCATCAACACAAGCTCGGTGTGCTCAGAGGCGAGTGGCGCGCGGTCTGTCTTCACCGGCTCGTGGTTGAACTGTACCGGTCCGCGAACAAGTTTGATCGGCTCACCACCGTCGGAGGCTTCCACTTCAAACAGCATATCATTGGCCAGGGCTTGCTCGTCGGAGGCGATATCCAACAGGCTTTGTACCGGAGCCCACTGGCCGGAATAGGTTTTCAGGTGCTCGCGCCAGTACTGGAAGTCTTTCTCGGCAAACGCCGCGACGATGATTTCACTGGCGGCTTCCCAGTTTTTCATAAGACTCTCAACACTGGAGAAGCGTTCATCATCGGCGCATTCGGCGCGGCCAATGTGCTCAAAGAAGTTCTTGATGTGCGGGCCGGGTGTCAATGTGCACAGATTAATGACACCACCGTCGGCGGCGTAATAGTTACCCATCAGCGGGTTGCCTGGGTTGGCCCCCGACTGTGGCATACGGTTGCCCATCACTTGGCCGGTTTCGATACCCATATCAATGGAGGTGCCGGATGCCCACCAGGCGGTACTCAACAGGGAGACGTCCAGCTCAATGGCTTCGCCAGTGCGCTCACGGTGGAAAAGAGCCGCGGAGATACCGCCAGCGATGTTCATACCACCGATAGAGTCACCAAACGCAGGGATGCCCTGGGAAATGGGGCCACCCAACTCTTTGGGAGACATCGCATCGGCAATGCCGCTGCGGTTCCAGAAGGCAGTGCCGTCAAAACCACCGACATCACGCTCGGGTCCCTTGTCGCCGAAAGCGCTGCCACGAGCGTATATGATGTTGGGGTTTACTGCGCGAATATGTTCAATATCAAAGCCCATTTTCTGGCGCTGGCGAGGCAGGTAGTTGGTCAGGAAAACATCGGCGGTTTTGGCCAGCTCGTAGATGACTTCCATACCTTCGGGGGTGGAGATATCAACCCCTACACTGCGTTTGCCGCGGTTGGGATGTTCGACAAAGGGACTGCGATTGGGGTTGGTGTCGACACCGCCCATTTTTACGAAACCACGCTGGGTGTCGCCGCGAGTCGGATGCTCAATCTTGATCACATCGGCACCCCAGTCGGCGAGGATGGCTCCGGCGGCTGGTACAAAGGTAAACTGGGCTACCTCGAGGACTCTTACCCCTTTCATCACTTGCGTCATTTCACTCTCCTTCGAGTCTCTTTTTTGTGAGTATACTATTCAACAGCGTTGTTGTATATGCCTGTTTTTTCCGGTATAAATCAGTATCAGTGAGAGACTGCGCTTGGCGTCAGGATTGTGTTCCTGACCAGTCAACCGGCTGCTCAGCCGTGGTCATCGTGGTCCGGTTTTGGGTCCAGCATCCTCATAAACAGAACAATTCATCGGGAGAGAACTATGAAAATCGATTCTACAATTGCCGCCGTCGTTACCGGGGGAGCGTCCGGTCTCGGTCTGGCAACCGTCAAAGCCCTTCGGGCGGCAGGAGCCAAAGTGGCCATTTTTGATCTGAATGAGGAAACAGGCGAAAAGGCGGCAGCCGAAACTGGCGCCGTGTTTTGCCAGGTGGATGTCTTGTCCGATGAGAGTGTCGATGCGGCCTTTGCCAAGGCCCGCGCCGCCAACGGTCAGGAACGGGTGCTGGTGTGTTGTGCCGGCGGAGGCAATGCCATCCCCACCGCCCGTCGCAATAAAGAAACCGGTGAAATTGATATTTTCCCTACGGATAAATTTGAGTGGGTGCTGAAACTGAATACCGTCGGTACTTTCCGCTGTATTACCCGCGCGGCGGCCGGCATGATGAGCCTGGATCCCATCGACGGCGAGCGCGGCGTCTGCATCAATACGGCCTCGGCGGCCGCAACCGAAGGCCAAATGGGGCAGGCCGCTTATTCAGCCGCCAAAGCCGGTATTGTCGGTATGACGCTCACCATTGCTCGAGACCTGGCTCGGGAAAACATTCGCGTCAACACCATCCAGCCGGGTATCTTCCACACGCCGGCGCTGATGAAAGCCCCGCAAAAAATGCTCGATGCCCTGGGGGCCATGGTGCCAAACCCCGCGCGTCTTGGAGCCCCGGAAGAGTACGCCAGTATGGCACTGGAGATGGTCCGCAACGGTTACCTCAATGGCGAAACCATTCGCCTGGATGGGGCCATCCGGATGCAACCCCGTTAAGCTGGCAGTGACACCAGCGGATTAAACCCACCAAAGATCATCCGCTTGCCATCAAATGGCATCGGGTTTTTGCTCGGGTCCACCCGTGGGTCCGGGTTATCCGGGTCCATCATTTTTTTGAAAGCGGCATCTCGGGTGGCCTTATCCGGCCACTCGATCCAGGAAAATACTACGGCCTCGTCATCGGTTGCCTGCACGGCTCGATGAAAGTCGGTGACATCCCCATTCGGCACTTCGTCCTCCCAGCATTCCAGTACGCGAATGGCACCCATTTCTATAAACATGGGGTCGGCTGTACTTGCGTGGTCAATGAATTTTTGTTTGTTGGTCTTGGGTACAGCCATCACGAAACCGTCAATATAAGACATGTCAATTCTCCGGTGTTAATAGGTTTCGGGCTGCTCCAATTCGTGTAGGGTGTAACTGAATTCATCCATTTTTTCACGGAGTGCTTGTTGCGCATCCAACAGCCCGCGGTTATAAAAGTAAGCGCCGATTTCTTCAGCAAAAAAATCAATCAGGAATTCCGCTTCGAAACCGCCGATGTCCTGCTGTAATTCGTCCTGAAAATAGGTCTTGATTTTACCGACTATTCGCTCTTTCTGGTCTTTGGAAAATTCAATGTCTTTCATGTCACTAATCGATTGTTATGAGATCTCTTCCATGCCTGTGGTTTTACCGTTCAGACTTTGCAGGTTGTTTTCCCGCCAGTACTCTTCAATAGCCTGCCGACCGCGTTTGTCAGCCCATTTCACCAAAGTTTTTCGCTCTCCCTGAAACTCGTAGAAGGGAACTGCAAAGCCACAGGATGTCTGCACCATCTCGACGGTTACATCAAAAATCTGGCGCGCACCGGTGTATTCGGGAAAGTGACTGATTAAAGTTTCCCAGTGTTTTTGGCCTGGGTGAATGGCTTGAGCTGCGCCATAGACTCTCAAGATCAAGGGTTGCTGATCGAACGAGCAAAACATAATGGTCATCCTGCCGTTTTCGAGTACATGGGCCGCGGTTTCATTGCCACTGCCGGTTAAATTCAGCCAGATCACACGATTGGGACCCAGAATTCTTAAGCTGTCCATGCCTTTGGGGGAGACATTGACGTAGCCTTCAGCCCCGGCCGAGCCGACGAAGAAAAGCTTTTGCTGTTCAATAAACTCCTGGTGATTGGGCGCTAGCCCATCAAATTTTTCTGCCACTGTCTGCCTCCATTGCTTGCCCTTAAAGAGCTGAGGTTTGAGTATAGTTGATCGAAACGCGATCCAAGCACGAAAACGCCACCGACGGTAGTTGGTATTTGTTTTTTAAATCAAAAATAAAACGCCAATTGAAAAAAGAGTCCCAAATCGTAAGACAGGTAAGTCTTGTTGCCTGCTGCCCAGCCACCATACTCAGTACCCCTATCTCCCAAAGGTACATTCAACGCACTGGTGATTTGCCAATTTTGCGCCAGGCTGTATTGGCTGCCCAATTGCAATAAAGCCGACTGATCCCCCAGATTGACAAACAGCGCTGGGGTCGCCAACCACAAGGGCGACAGTTCAACGCTGGCGCTGGTGGCCAGGTAATGTTTTCCAGTGCTGTAGAGTTCTCCCCGCAGCAGGCGGTTAACCAAGTCGGGTTTGGCTTGGACGTCGACCAGGCTTACCTCATCGCCTGCCAGCCCCAGCCCATTGTAAAAGTACTCCAGCACACCGCTCCAGTTTCTGTTATTCCATACCCAGGAGTACGACAGATTACTGACCAGCGACAAATAGGTGTCTGAATCCGTGTGGGTCAGCAGCAGATCACTTCGCCATACGGCACCACCGATGCTGTTTGTCACACCCAGTCCACTGATTTGATCGTCATAGTGTTGCGCCACTAACAGATCCAGTTCCGCGCCCTGCCAGAAAGAATCCTTTCCGGCTGACAACCAGTGGTGGTACTTCAGGGCCACGCTGCTGTCAGCTGCAGCCACTCGATCATCGTCGGTATCGCGGCGAACAACCCAGACCCCTTGCAGGTCATCACCGGACGGCAATACATGCTGGCCATAGAGCATGTCATCGCCAGTTTTGTATTCCTTATCCAATGCGGCGGGATCGAAGGGGTTAAAAAAGTCCATGGGGTTGAACATCAAGCCATTGCCCCAGCTGACCACCTGGCGACCGAAGCGCAGGACCAGGTTGTTGCGGGTGTAACCGATGTTGAAGCGATCCAATCGGTGCAGTATGGCGCTGTTGTCATCCTGGCTGAACACGTGGGTGAAATTAAACAGCCGCCTGTCGTCATTGGGTACCCCAGTGGGGTTCAAGGGGTCGCCAAGACCGTATTGCAATCGATCACTGCGAATCCCCTGCAATTGGTAATCGAGATTGAGGTCCCAGTGTCCTTGCTGGCCAGAGAATTTCCAGCGATTGTCCAGCAGTTGATCCAGGTTGCTGTCGTTAAACAGGGTTTGGTAAACACTGTCGCGCGGGAATTGCTGTGCCTGCAGCTGGTACTTCAGGTGGCCGCTGACGCTCTGCCATTGCCAGGCGCAAACCCTGGCAGGTGACAGGATGAGAGGCGCAAACAGCACCAGCAACACCGATTTCAGACGTTGATGAGGAGCGGGATTAGCGGCGCTCATCGCTGACGATCTTCCCGTCCTGCATATGGATCTGACGACGGGCATAGGCCATTACGCGCTGGTCGTGAGTGGCAATCACAAAGGTGATGCGGTGGTTTTGGTTCAACTCCACAAACAGATCCATCAGATGCTCCATGCTGACCGAGTCCAGATTGGCCGTGGGCTCGTCGGCCAACACCAGCGCCGGGCGGGAGACAATGGCACGAGCCACGGCGACACGTTGTTGTTGACCACCGGATAATTGGTGTGGGCGACGGTCTTCCATGCCGTCGAGTCCAACCTCGGACAAGATGTCCTGGGTTTTTTGGCGTCGCTCGGCCATGGATACACCTTGCACCTGCATCACGAATTCGACGTTTTCCCGTGCTGACAGGACGGGTATCAAATTGTAGGCCTGAAACACAAAGCCAATGTTGTGCAAGCGCATATCGGCCATGGCAGCTTTGCCCAGCTGGTCAATTCGCTGGCCTGCAATTCGCACTTCGCCGCTGTCGGGAGTATCCAGACCGCCAATGGCATTCAGCAAGGTGGTTTTACCGGAGCCGGATGGGCCAGACAGGCAGACAAAATCCCCCTTGGGAATCGTCAGGGAGACGTGATCCAGGGCCGTGATGCGGGCATCGCCCTGGACAAACACCTTGCACAGGTTCTTGCAGTCGACGGCACTGTTTTCACTGACATTGGTTTTAACCACATTGTCATCAATCAATTTGTTATCAACCCGTTTATTTTCCGCCACTCTGCCTCCAATTGTGGGTTTAGGCTCAGTTAATCAGTGTTTTGATAAGGCCCTTACCGGGTCGTAACGACTGGCCCGGTAGGCTGGCAGGAGTCCGGCCAGCAACCCCAGCACAATCACCAGGCCGTTGGCCAGACACCAGTCTTTGGCATACAGCACCGGGTAGAGGCGGGGCGTTGCGCCAAACATCTCCATGCCTTCGGCCACCGAGGTCAGCTCGATACCATCGTGCAGGGGGATAACGGTTAGCAGGACCAGCAGGTTGCCCAGCAGCAAGCCCAGCAGTAACAGCAGCAGGGTTTCCAGCAGTATTTGCTGCATGATGGCCGCCGGGCGCATACCCAGGGCCATAATCAAGCCAATTTCCCGTACCCGCTCGTACACCGCCATAACCAGGGTGTTGACCAGACCAAACGACAGCGCCAGGAAGATCACCACAATCCATACCAGCACAAAACCATCCATTACACCCAGCATGGTGCCGAGATAGGTATCGAGACGATACCAGGGGGCTACGTCCCGTCCAGGCAGCAGTTGCTGCAGGGTTTCATAGAGGTTATCAACATGGCGAAAGTCCGGCCCCTGGATTTCAACTTCCGACAGGCTGTTGCCGACATTCAACAGGCGCTGGGCGGTGTGCAGGCCGATAAAGGCATAGCGCTCTTCCAGGCTTTCCATGCTGGCGGTGTAAATACCGACAATCGGAAAACCCCGATCGGCGATGTTGTTGTCGGGATCCTGGCTCATGATCACCACCCGCTTGCCCAGTTCCGTCTGCAGGCGCCGGGCCAGACGAGCACCGATGACAATGCCATCGCTGTCAGCGGAGTTGAGAAAATGCCCGCTGCTGATCTGCTTGGGCAGGCTTGACAGGGTCATTTCACCCTCGGGCACAATGCCCATGAGCTCCACGCCCAGCGACTCGCGTTCGCTGGAGATCACCGCTGGGACACGAATACGCTGGCTCCAGCGCCAAGGTGGCTGATCCAGAAACTGGCGAGCCTGGTCGGGCAATGGCGGCATACGATTGACAATGCTCGGGTCGTCACGGTAGTGGGGATTGTGAATTTGGACATGCCCCAGGAAGTGCTGCACGCTGTTGTTGATCATGTCATCTACCATGCCGCGCATGAATGAGATCATCACAATCATGGCCCAGCTGCCAATGGCAATGGCCGATAACATGATCAGGGTGCGGCGGTAATTGCGCCAAAGATTGCGCCAGGCCAGTCGCCATACGATTCCCCAAGTGTGGCTTGTCGCTGCAACGTTCATACTGCCCCCATGGCTTCGACGGGCTTTAACCAATGCACCCGCAAGGCGGGGTAGAGGGCAGCCAGCAGGCTGCCGAGAAAGATGATGGCCGGTCCCAGAATGATGGATAGTGGCGACAACTGCGGGTACATGCGCCCGGGCAGATTAAATTTCTGTGACATTTCTTCCAGGCCAGGATAGGTAAAGCCGGTATGGGTCAGGACCGCCGTCAAGGCCACCCCAAGGGCAATACCGATCACCATGCCCAACCCGGCCATTAATGCGGTTTCCAGCATCACCAGCTTGCTCAGTCGACCCGCTCGCAGTCCCAGCGACAAGACGATGCCAAACTCCCGGGTGCGTTCCAGTACGGACATCAGCTGGGTGTTCATAACACTGAATGCGACCAGGATGACAAGAATGCCGTACATAAACCAGGAGCTGGCCATATCGGTTTGTATGGCTTGTTTCAGGCCCGGTTGCAACTGGTTCCAATCCAGCACAGCCAGTGGCTTATTGTGGTCCAGGCCTGACGCCGTCAGGTTTTGGATGCGATTGACGGTGGCCGGGATAGCCTCGAAGTTGTTGACCTTGGCGACCACGCTGTGTCCGCGGTTGCCGAGGGAAAAAGTCTCCTGAAAGCGCGGCAGTGGCATCTGGATCATGAGTCGTTCCAGGTCGGCCACCCCGACGCTGAAGATCCCCACCACGGTCAGGATATCCGCCGCGAAGGAGCCATCCCAGCCAGAACCCAGCAGTGTCAGCTCATCCCCCGGCTGGATTTTCAGGTTGCGGGCCAGGGTTTCACCAATCACCACAGCCTGGGTATCGTCATCCTGAAGATAACGACCGCGAGTCACCAGGCCGGGCAAACTTGAGACAATGGCTTCTGACTCTGGCTGAACGCCAACCACCTGTACCCCATAACTGCGAGTTTCACTGGAGGCCAGGGCAAACCCCATAGCTCGTGCACTGAACTCCGCCCCTTGGACCTGAGCGCGCATTGACTGCGCCAGTGGCTGGATGTCATTGAGGGTGTCGCGGAGCCGTGGCTCTTGATGATAGCCGGGCTTTTGTATCTGAATATGACCGGTAAACAAGCTGAGGGTATTGTCGATCATCAGTTGGTAGGTGCCGAACTGAAAGGAAATCAAAAACACCAGCAGGATGTTGGAAAACACCATCGCGCCAACGGTTAGCCAGGTGCGGCGGGCGTGGCGCCAGAGGTTGCGCCATGCCAGTGTCAGTTCCAATCCCACGATCAGGCCTTACTGACGGGGATTGCGCAGGTTGGAAAGACTGAACATCTGGGCATTGAGATCGATATCAAAATCGATCGTCTCCATAATAATCTCGGTCCACTCCTCGGGCTTTTCGATATTGCTCATTCGCTGGCGTGCCGCTACCGTGCGCCCCCCCATGGTCTTGATGTCTTTGGTCACCAGGCTTTTGACCAGCGCATCATCCTGATCGTAATAATCTTCACGCAGCAGAACAAAATCCTCGCGCACCTGAATGACCTGTCGGCCCCAAACTACCGCTGCCGTTGGATGTGGTATCGCTTCGATATGGTAAACCGTAAAGCCATCGTCCTGTGTCGTCTGCAACAAGGTATGAGTGTATTCATCCAGGATGTCGTCATCGCGGGCCACATCGCGATTGGAGAAGTCCGATCCCATCCAGCTTTGCCCCATCATGGACGAAGGCACTTTGATGATACGGTTGATCTTGGGGGAATAGGTCCACATATCCTGGTCCAGAATCAGGGTGCCATTGCCGACGTCTTTGGCCGGTGCGGTCACCCGCACCAGACTGTTGTCTTTACCCTGGGTCCAGCCCCGTAAACTCATGCTCCGCTGCCAGCTGGGTCGGTGAATGGTCATGGTCATTTCAGAGTAAGAGCTGACACCGCGCCAGTGGTCCATCGCAGATTCAATAATACCCTTGGCATCCAGGGTATTGATTGCCTCTGCTGCCAGAGATGTGTTGGCTCCAGTTAAACTAAGCCAAATGGAAAAGATGCATTGCAACATGATTGGACGCATGAGAAGTCCTGGGCTTTATGAATCGTGATACTTCACCTGCCACCAGTCTAATATGGATTTGCGCCACAGAGAACCGGTGTTAGAACAGGTATTAGAGCCAGTGATTCAGTCATGGCCGGGTGTTGGGGATATGGCAGGAAAATATGGCCGGGTTCGATTGGCAAAGGCCACCAGCGATAACATCACCGGCACTTCTACCAGGACCCCAACCACCGTCGCCAGGGCGGCTCCGGAATTCAATCCAAACAGGCTGATGGCGACAGCCACCGCCAGTTCAAAAAAGTTGGAAGTGCCAATCAGGGCGGCGGGTGCCGCAGTACTGAACGGTACCCGCCACAGGTAACCCCAGGCATAGGCGACAAAGAAGATACCGTAGCTCTGGATCAACAGGGGCATGGCGATCAACACGATAACCATCGGTTTTTGCAGGATGGTTTGTGCCTGGAAACCAAACAGCAACACCACCGTCGCCAATAACCCGAGAATGGAGAAGGGTTTGAGTTTGGCGGTGAAATCAGCAACACGTTTTTCATTGCCATTGCCATCCAGACTGCGTCGGGTCATGTAACCGGCGACCAGTGGAGTGACCACATACAGAACAACGGATAACAACAGGGTTTCCCAGGGTACGACGATATTGGTAACGCCCAACAGAAACGCGGCAATCGGCGCGAAAGCGAAAATCATAATGATATCGTTGATGGACACCTGCACCAGCGTGTAGTTGGCGTCGCCCCGCACCAGCTGACTCCAGACAAACACCATCGCGGTACAGGGGGCAACCCCCAGCAGGATCATGCCGGCGATGTATTCTTTCGCGGTTTGCGGATCAACCCAGGCGGAAAAGACATGTTCGAAAAACAGGATGCCCAGTGCTGCCATGGTAAAGGGTTTTACCAGCCAGTTAACCACCAGGGTTATGCACAGGCCCTTGGGTTTTTTGCCCACGTCTCTGAGTGAGGCAAAATCCACGTTCACCATCATCGGGTAGATCATGACCCAGATGAAAATCGCCACCACCAGATTGACGTTGGCGTATTCCAGCCCGGCTATGAACTGGAATAGCGAGGGCACCATGGCGCCGATGCAGACGCCTGCGACAATGCACAGGGCCACCCACAGGGACAAATAGCGTTCAAATACCCCCATGGGCGATGATGATTCCGTGTTCATACTGGATCCTTGCGAGAAAATTTGGCCAAATTATACCGACCGCCGTAGGTCTGGCCCAAAATTACTTCAATTTCATCGACAATCTCTTGTTGCCGCAAGTGGTTCATGCGCAGTTGCAATTGTTGCAGCAGGTCTTCCAGATGATCGCGAGAAGCTTGCATTTGGCTTAAACGCTGGCGATTCTCTTGCGCCAGGGATATGAGTGAATAGTGAATTAACGCCCGCAGCAGGTATTGTTGCTGCAAGTTTTCCAACAGGGCAGGCAGTGGCAGGTAGCTGACACAAGTGCTGGGCTGAAGCCCGATGTCGGAACTGTGATCAGCTGTCTGCTCAATGGACCGCTCTGCAGGCAATGTAGCAGGTAACAACTGGGTTTGACTGAGTTGAAGACTGCCGTGATGTAACAGAACCAGGCTTTGCGGTTGCAGTGCGTTAATCTTCCCATAAATGGACTGTGCTACCATCAGGACCTCGTCCGCATTGGTGGGGGCCGCTGTAAATTCAGTGAAAGCCGGCAGTGTGTCTGAATCCCGGGAAGTAGCATACTTGTCCTTCAGGCGACTACCAACCAGCAGCAATTGATCATAAGCGAGTGTCGGTTGCTGAATGGCCCGTAAGACTTGCTCGTTAAACCCTCCGCAAAACCCGCGTTCACTACCGATGGCGATCAACAGTTTGGTGTCACCGCCTTTGGCGCTAACCTTGTGCCGGGGTTGGTTGCGAACCAGGCCCTGAGTCAGCCGCCAGGCCTCACAGACGGTATCAAACGCCTGTTGCTCAGTAATAAGCACCCGCTCGACGCGATGCAGCTCCACCTGGGCGAGATTGCGCATGGCACTGATGATCTCGTCCAGTTCGCGATACAGTTCAAGTTGCTGTCGGCAATCGTGGCGACTGCTCATGGGGATTGCAGCCACTGACGCAATTGCGTTAACCATACTTCCCGGTTGTCATCCAATGACAGTGAGCTCTGCTCGACGCGTTGTTGCAGGGTCTCCAGTAACCCGGGAATCCGGTCGATATCATGGTGATCCCATAAGCCGGCGTTGTAGGCAATCAGCCAGGCCAGCTGGACTTTGCTGCTGATGGGGCGCAGACGTTCTTGCAATAACAGCTTGCGCAGGATGCGACCGCGTTGCAGTTTGAAGGCCATGTCCGCTTCCAGTCGAGTGCCGAAACGGGTAAATACCTCCAGTTCAAGGAATTGCAGGTAATCAAGGCGAATACGGCCGGCTTCACGTTTGATGGCCGGGCTCTGGGCCTTGCCACCGATTCGCGACACCGAGCGGGTGACGTCTATAGCGGGCAGTACTCCGGCGGCAAACAACTTTTGATCGAGATAGATTTGCCCGTCGGTAATCGAGATCAGGTTGGTGGGTATGTAGGAGGAAATTTCACCTTGTTTGGTTTCGATAACCGGCAGTGCCGTCATGGAGCCACCGCCTTTTTCCGGGGACAGCACGGTCGAGCGCTCCAGTAAGCGGGCGTGCAGATAAAAAATATCCCCGGGGTAGGCTTCTCGTCCAGGGGGGCGGTGTAGCAACAGCGACAGTTCACGGTACGCCTGGGCGTGCTGGTTGAGGTCGTCGTAGACAATGAGCGTATCCTGGCCTTGACGCATCCAGTATTCGGCAACGGCACAGCCGGAAAATGGTGCGAGATAACGAAGACCACACAGGGCATTGGCTTCGGCGACGATCAAGGTGGTGTATTCCAGCGCCTGGTGTTTGGCCAGGATATCCCGAACCATGGCCACGCTGCTGCGGGTCTGGCCCACCGCCACATATACACAGCGCACATTTTCCGACCGCTGGCGGATGATGGCGTCAATGGCCAGTGAGGTTTTTCCCAAGCCTCCGTCGCCAATGAGTAATTGGCGTTGCCCCTTGCCGATTGGAATCAGGCTGTCAATCAAGCGGTTACCGCTGTAGAGCGGCTGGCTGACGAAATCCCGGTCGAGGATTTCCGGAGAGGAAGTTTCCAGTGGGCCTTGTCGTTCAGTAACCGGCTCGGCTTGTCCATCAAGGGGGTTGCCGAGGGGATCGAGTGTGCGGCCTAATAAGCTGTCTCCCACCCCAATCGACAAGCGCTTGCCTGAGCGAATGACCGATGTGCCTGATGCCAGACCATGAGCAACGGACGGGTCCTGCGACTGGCTCAGTACAATGGCTCCCAGCCACTGTGGGTCGAGCAAAAACACCAGTGCACGGCTGCCATCTTGCAGGTAAAGAATTTCGTCCATCATGGCCGACGGCAAGCCTTCCACCCAGACAATCCCATCGCCCACACTGATGACCATACCTTGTTCGCTCAAGCGGGTCTTCAGTTGATAGTCATCGGGTATGGGAAGAAGTTCCTGGTGGCCCTCAGTCATGGGTACGTCCCAGATGCACCGGTTCCTGTTGATGGTGGTTGAGTGATTGTTGGAAAAACGCTAACTCATCGTGCAGGTTGGCGTGTAAGACTCGCGCCCCAATAACCAGCCTAAACCCACCGACCAGTCCGGCATCGACCTGGAAGTGGCAAGTGGGTGGGCGGATAAATAAGCTTTGCAGGCTGTTTTCCAGTTTCCTCTGGGAAGTTTCGGGTAAAGGCTGGGCACTGAGAATGTCGATGCGATGGTGGTTTTCTTCTAATGCCCGCTGCAGCTCAGAGCGGGCTTCTGGCGGCATATGTTGCAGATCCTCCAGCAACATATGCAGCAGGGCCTGGTCCAGTTCCGGACCACTTAAACGTTGCAGGAACCTTTGACAAAGCTGCAGGGCGCTGTCGATGGCCCGCTGCTGTTGCTGATGTTCCAGGTTGGTGGCATCCATTGCCCGCAGACTCTGTTGTCGTTGATGTTCTGTTCTGGCACTGGCTTGAACATCGGCCAGGGCTTTATCACGCATGCTGGCGATTTCGGTCTGTAATTGCTGTTGGCGCTGTGCTTGTTCAAGCTGCCACTCATCCAGCTTTTGCTGGTACTGTTTGGCCAGATTGGTGGCTTGTTGTTGCTCCCGTTGGGTGGCTAACTGCGCTTCCTGCAATGCCTGCTGGCGGCGATTTATGGCCAACTTCAGCGGTTTATAGAGAAAGTGACTGAGCAGCCACAACAACACCAGGAAATTGATTATTTCCAGAATAAACGTCAGTGGATCAAGTGTCATGGAAGGGCTCTATTTGGGCAAAATAAATTCCAGCAGCGGGTTGCGGAACAGGATAATCAGCACCACCACCAAGGTGTAAATCGCCAGGGATTCAATCATCGCCAGGCCGATAAACAAGGTGCGGGTGATGATCTTTTCGGCTTCGGGCTGTCGCGCCAGGGCATCCAGCGCCTTGCTGATGGCCTTGCCCATGGCCCAGGCGGGCAGGGCACAGCCCAGCGCGATGGCCAAAGCAGCTGCCACGGTGGAGGCCACGGTGAAGGTATGAAGATCAGACATGGTCAGTATCCTGTGGATTGGAGGGTGTTGAATGGGTGATCACTGGCGAACTTTCCAGGCCACTGGCGATGTACAGCAGTGCGAGCATGCCAAAAATATAGGCCTGGACCAGGGCTTCGATAATGTGCAGCATCAGCAGGGGAATCGGCACCAGAAAGCCGGCCACCAGCAACAGTAACAAGGCTGCCATTTCCAGGCTCATGATGTTGCCAAACAGGCGAATGGCCAGCGCCAGTGTCCGGGTAATTTCACTGATCAGGTGGAACGGCAACAGAATCGGATTGGGGCTGATGTAGTGTTTGAGGTAGGCCCTTAAACCGCAGTGACGTATGCCGAACCAGTGCACCGCGGTGAAGACGATAATCGCCAGAGCTGCCGTCACCGACAAATCGGCGGTGGGGGAGCTGAGTCCTGGCACCAGCCCCAGCAAGTTGGCTACCACCAGGAAAATCCACAGGCTGGCTATCAGCGGCGTCAGTTGCGCATACACACTGGGTGCCACCTCTTTAACGGCGTTTTCCATGCTGGTATACACGGTTTCCAGGAGAGTTTGCAAGGCCGTACCCGGTGTTTGGATACGGCGCATCAGCCAGACGCTGAGACCAACCAACAGAGCCATGATGAGCCAGGTGTTCAACACCGATTCCGACAGGGTCAATGGCCCCAGCTGCAGGGCATAACTTTCCTGAATCAGTCCCTCGTTCACGGTATGCTCCAACTCTTAATTCGTTTCACAGTCGTTCCTTGATATACCAGTACACGTTCCAGATGCCCGCAACGATCCCCAGAATGATAAGGCTCACGGTCCAGCGGGTCTGGTAGCCCTCACTCAGGGAATCCAGCCAGCGACCCAGGTAAGCGCCACCCACAGCGGGTAACACCAGTAACAAACCGATCACACCACCGTAGGTCAGCATTCCCAACAAGCTGGCGGGTTCACGCTCGGCCAGCCGTTGCCGTTCGCTGTCCTGTTGCACCGCTTTACGGAATGGCTTTTTATGGTTCACTCTTGTTTTCCACGACTCAATTGCCACAATTTGCGAGCCAGGGATTGTTCCAAGGCGACAACATGCTGCCGATCCTGCTGCAGTTCCTGTGCAGCGGCATGCCAGGCGGCATCCATTTGCGCCACCAGCTGGCTGTGATCCTCGCTGTGTAAAAACTGCGGAGTGGCAATGTGCAAGTGATTGCTGCGAAAGGTGAGTACCGCCCCAGCCTGGGCAATATACAACCAGGCTCCCTGCTGGCGACGATAGCGGGCAATGCCCGGGCGCAGACAGGTTACCATGGGTGCGTGGTTAGCCAGGATACCAAAGCTGCCACTGTCATCGCTGGCGACAAAGCTGGTGATGTCGTCCTGTTGAAGCTGTTGCTCAATATCGATAATGCTCAACAGGAAACTGTTCATGGCAACGCTTCACTGACTGCTGGTTGGTTGGCCTGCGTATCGGCCATGGCACCGCGCATATAGCAATCGGATTCGCTCAGGTGATCAAAGCGTCCCTCCAGAAACCCTTCGCAGTCATCCAGTAACTGATCCAGGGTGACACTGACACCCGCCATACCGGTGTGCTCGGCAACCACCGCGAACGGTTGGGTCAGGTAACGCTGCAAGCGGCGAGCGCGTTCTACTATCAAGCGGTCTTGAGTCGACAATTCCTCAATCCCCAGAATGGTGATGATGTCCTCCAGTTCGGCGTATCGGGCCAGGTGTTCACGCACCGCCATGGCGACGCGGTAATGGCGGTCACCCAGCATCTGCCGATCCAGCATGCGGCTGCTGGAGCGCAGTGGGTCCACCGCTGGGTAGATGCCTTTGGCGGCCTGTCGGCGGGAGAGAATGACGCTGGTGTCCAGGTGGTCCATGATCGCGCTGACGGCCGGGTCCGTCATATCGTCGGCGGGTACATAGACGGCCTGTACCGAAGTAATGGCGCCATGCCGGGTTGAGACGATGCGCTCCTCCAGTTCAGCCACTTCCGTCACCAGCGTGGGTTGGTAGCCGACGGTGGCGGGCATTCTGCCCAGTAAACCACTGATCTCGCTGCCGGCTTGCACGAAGCGAAACATATTGTCCATCAGGAATAACACCTCAGTTTGCAGGCTGTCGCGCAGGTATTCCGCATAGGTCAGTGCGGTAAATCCGGCGTGAAAGCGCACGCCGGGGGATTCATCCATCTGTCCATAGACCATCAAGGCCTGGGACAGTACGTTGGCATCGCGCATTTCATGCCATAATTCATGGCCCTCCCGCATGCGTTCACCCACACCGGCAAACACTGACACCCCCTGATGCAGACTGCTGACAGCCTGCATAAATTCCATCATCAGTACTGTTTTCCCCACACCGGCACCCCCAAACAGGCCAGTCTTGCCGCCTTTGACAAACGGGCACAGCAGGTCAATGACTTTAATGCCAGTAGTCAGGATTTCGGTGGCGGGAACCGTCTCGGCCAGTGGTGGTGGTGGAGACAAAATATTGCGGAAGTTGGTTTCAGTGAACGGTGCTTGCTTGTCCAGTGGTTGGCCGAACACATCCAGCATTCGCCCCAGGCATTCGGGGGCCACTGGCACGTGTAGAGGCGCGCCACTGTCGTAAACCGTCATGCCGCGCGCCAGACCCGCGGTGCTGTGCAGGGCAATGGCTCGCACATGATACTGATCCAGGTGTTGAAAGGTCTCCAACCAGACCGGTTCGGTACCCGCTGGTACGGCATCGGGATTATCGTAGTGAGCGCAGATAACCAGGGCCTGGCCAATCGGGGGCAGGGGGTTGGCGCGCACGTCTACCACAGGTCCATGAACCGCCTGAACCGTGCCGATTGGGGTATCTGTAAACCGGGTTGCGGAGTGGCTGTCTGCCATTGATGGCGTCCCTTTAGGTGGAAACTAAAGTCAGGAGTAAACGAAAGTGTTTAAAAAACACGTGTTTAATGCCAAACAGTATAGACAACCGTGTAGTGTCAGCGCCTTCAAGCTTCGCCTATGAATCCAGACAACTCCAAGCCTCGTATAGTACGGCATGTGATGACAATAACTTTGAGCCATGCAAAAACCGGAAGCCTCAAATCTTTACCGATCACTAACTAACCTGGAACTCAGCCTGGGGTTGCTTGGCTTGCTGCCCTTTGTCTACACCGCTCTGTTGTTACCCTTGCCTTGGGGACTGGTACCTGAACGAGCTTTCATTGTGTACAGCTGTGTCATACTGGCGTTTTTAGCGGGGAGTCTGTGGCAGGGGGCTGGCTGGTCGAGTCTGGTATCAAACGGCTTCGCGCTGGCGGTGGTGCTGCTGTTGGTTTTGCCTTTGCAAACAGACACCACTTTAACGTCACTTATGTTGATGTATCTGTTGCTGTTGGCTTGGGAGCTCAAGGTTTGCCGTGCCCACTATGCAATGGGTTATCAATACCTGCGCTGTGGGCTGACACTGGTTGTGGCTCTGTGTCACGGCTGGTTGATCAGCTTATGAATGTGACAGAAGGGTCTTTTGCATTGGTCATTGGGGCCGGAGGAGGTATTGGTCGAGCCGTGGTGCAACATGAGCTCAAGCTGGGGCGCGGTGTCATTGCTGTCAGTCGGCATCCACTCGATATCGTCCATTCCGAGTTACTTCATGTTACCGGTGCCGATACGGAGTTTGACATCATCAAGGTGGTGGATCAGTTAATGTCGCTACGTGGAATGATTGACCGGGTGGTTGTCTGTACCGGCATATTGCACGGCCAACGGCCATCCATGTGGCCGGAGAAACGACTTGAAGAATTAAGTACAGGAAACTTACAACTGAGTCTATACACCAATGCCGTGTTGCCGGTCTTGTGGGCCGCGAGGCTACTGCCGTTGTTAAAAAGCGAGCGTCCGTGTGTATATGCAACCCTCAGTGCCAGGGTGGGCAGTATCAGTGATAATCGGCTGGGTGGATGGTACGGTTACCGGGCCAGCAAATCGGCCTTGAATATGTTCCTCAAAACCGCAGCAATCGAATATGCCAGGCGGGCTGATAACGTAAAGTTGTTATTGTTTCATCCTGGCACTACAGATACGGAGCTTTCTCGCCCCTTTCAGGAACGTGTACCGCCTGATAAATTGTTCAGTCCCGTTTTTGTGGCCAGTTGCCTGGATCGGGTTATGGCTTCCTTGGAGCCTGACGGGCAAATTGATTACCTGGACTGGCAGGGTAAATCCATCGACTGGTAACCATTCAGCAATATCCCAAACAGCGATATCCCAAACAGCGATAGGCAGACTCGGTTCTGGGGCTGATTTTAGGGAATTCTGGTAATACGCTCTGGCTGATTGGGTTATTATGGGGCCTGGCTATAAACAGGGAGTAGGTTTTCCTTAAAACCAAGCGATGATGGCCCAAGTTGAGTTACCCGCAGATTACTACCTGACCAATTTCCGCGCTCTGGTGGACTTTGTCATGGAGCACTATCAACCGCTCCTTTCAGCCCGTGAACGCCACTTTTATTCCGTATTCACCGCTCAGGATATCAACAGTCAGCGCTTGTACGTCAGGCTGTTATCCCGCAAAGGGGTGTTGTCGTCAGCGGGGCCCCTGTTTCGCCTAAGCAAATTGAATTACCCGGAAATCCAGAACCTTACAGCTGCAGCAAACACGCTGGTGGATGTTGGCCTGTTACAACACAACCCTGAGCTGCCATTGGCGGAGCTGTTGCCGCTGTTTACCAAAACCGAGTTGCTGCAACAGGCGCCGCAGTCCCTGCCCAAGACATTGAAACGTCCGCTGCTGGAACAGGTTCTGTTGCAATTGAATGCGGACAATCTGCAACACAGCCTGGCTGAGAAGTTACGGGAGAGTGATACGGTGTTGGCGGTGAACGATGCCAACCACTTTGATACTTTCAAATTGTGTTTCTTTGGCAATTTGCGGCAGGACCTGACCGAATACGTTTTGCGGGACCTGGGGCTTTACCGGTTTGAAAATTATCCGTTGGACCGGCAAAACCTGCCGTTTCAAACACGTGCGCAACTCGAACAGCACCTGAGTTATTATCAGTGCCTGGAGCAGCTGGAAAACGCTTTGGCGGGGGGCGAACAGGAAATTTTGGCACTGGCACGGCAACTGCCTCCCGGTTGGCAGGGCGATGCCGCCTTGCAGCGTCGATTGGAGCGGGTACGCCTGACTCTGGCCCGACAGCTGGAGCGTTTGGAGGCGCTGGAGTCGGCTGACCTACTCTATCGGCAGTGTACGCAGCCCCCGGCCAGGGAACGCCGGGCTCGGATCGCGATCAGGCGTGGAAATATTGATGCTGGTTTGGACCTGTGCCGTGAAATTTTGCAGGCGCCCCGTACCGAAGCCGAGACGGTGTTTGCAGAAGGCTTTGGTTATCGAACGGCGAAGAAAGCAAAACGCTTGCAGGACTGGAAGCCCCCGCTCAAATATGTGTCCCCAACCGAAACCGTGATACTTCCCTACACGGCAAACCGAGTTGAATTGTTGGCAGCCGCTCATCTGGAACAGGATCCTGCAGGTGGGCAGTGTTTCTACGTGGAAAATACTCTACTGAATGGCACCCTGGGGTTGTACATCTGGGACATTCTCTTTGCCCCGCTTGCGGGAGCCTTCTTCAATCCATTTCAGTCGGCTCCCAGTGACTTTCGCAGCGCGGATTTTTACCGCTTACGTCGCACCGCGTTTGAACAACGGTTGGCGGAGCTGGACTCTGACCGTTTAAGACAACGGGTATTGCACCATTATCGGTTGAAGCAGGGAATTGCCAATCCTCTGGTAGCATGGCCCGCCCTGCCGGAACCTTTGCTGGAGCTGGCTCTGGAGCGGATCCCGGCAGCCCACTGGCGGGCAATGTTCCAACGTTTGCTGGAAGACATTCAGCACCATCGCAATGGACTGCCGGACTTGATCTGGTTTCCCGCCGCGGGTGGTTACGAACTGGTGGAAGTCAAAGGACCTGGCGATCGGCTGCAGGAAAACCAGCAACGCTGGCTGGCGTTTTTTGCCCGTCACCAGATCCCCCACCGCGTCCTGCATATCGAGTGGGAACAGCCTTGAGCGGAGTAAACAGCCATGAGCCAGAATAAACAGCCATGAGCCAGAATAAACAGCCATGAGCAGGACTAACAGCCTTGCCTGACGCGAACGCTATTCTGAGCCTGTCCATTGGCGAGCTGGCTGAATTTGCCTGCCGCCGTGGCGACCTGGTGGGTGACAATATCTCCGGACCAACGGCTCAGGAAGGCATTCGTGCCCATCAGAAACTGCAAAAGCAACGACCAAAGAGCAGTGAGGCCGAATATCGCCTGCAGGTCAATTGGCAGTGTGACGGGCAGGCGCTGGAACTCAGTGGCCGGGTGGATATCCTGCACCCACAAACGGATCTGCATCGGCCGGTACAGCTGGATGAAATCAAAACCACCTATCGCCCCCCGGAACAGTTGCAGGAATCCGTGCGCGATAGGCACTGGGCACAACTGAAACTGTACGGCTTTTGCTACGGCCTTCAGCATCAGAAACTGGTTCAACATCAGAAGCTACATCAACAACAGGTGGGAAATTCTCAATCTCCGCAGATAGCTTTGCACATAGCTTTGCAGATGGTGTGGTACAACCTCAAAGAGAAGAAAACCTACCCAGACTTGCGTGAGTTTCACTGGTCTGAACTGGAGGCCTTTGCCCGAACCGTTGTCAGTTCGTATCTGCAGTGGCATCGTCAATGGCAACAACACCTGCAGCGTCTGCGCGAATCCGCTCGGGCGCTGCAATTCCCCTTCGAAGAGTATCGACCCGGCCAGCGCTCACTGGCCGTAGCCGCCTATCGTTGCCTGCGGGATGGGGGCGAGTTGGTGGTGGAAGCCCCCACTGGCATCGGCAAAACGGTCAGTACCCTGTTCCCGGCCATTAAGGCCGTGGGGGAAGGACAGGTGGATCAGCTGGTCTACCTGACGGCGAAAAACTCCGGTCGCCAGGTGGTACGCGATACCATTACCCGTCTGCAGCAACAGGGATTGAAATTGTCGCTGTTGGAGATCCAGGCGCGGGATAAGACCTGCGCCTGCCGGCTGGGATTGTGCAGTCGGGATGCGGATGGGGTTTGCCCGCGGACCCAGGGATTCTTCGATCGACTGCCGCAGGCACGCGAGACATTGTTGCATGAACCCATGCTGACGGCGGATGTTGTCGCCGGTGTTGCTGATCGCTGGCATCTGTGCCCGTTTGCCCTGGCATTGGAAATGTTGCCCTGGGTCGATCTGGTGGTGTGTGACTTCAATTATGTGTTCGACCCGCTGGTGCGATTGAGTGCACTCTTGTCATCGGACCGAAGACGTGCGCTGCTGGTGGACGAAGCTCACAACCTGGGAGATCGGGCTCGTGCCATGCATTCGGCCAGCCTCAACCGGCGGGACAGCCAGCAAGCCGCGGCCATCTGTAAAGGATCACAACCGGGTTTACGGCGTGCTATCCAATCGCTGGTGCGAGCACTGGAGCACTGGGTAGCGGAGTGCCAGCAGTTACCGCTTGCCAGTGGTGACAACACTAACCCACAGGCGTCTTTATGGGTCATGGATACCTTAGCGGCCCGGCCCACCAAGGTGACCCGGGCCGCCGAAAAACTGCTGGCGGAAGTCAGCCTGCTGTGGGAACAATCCCTGGCGCCACCGGAAGCCATTGCCGATTGGTTAAAGGCCGTCTTTCGTTATCTTGTGATTGAACAGCTGTTAACGGATGAAAGCCATCGCGGTCTGACGCGAATGGAACACCAGGGTAAATGGCCTCAGCAACAGCTCACCTTGCTGTGTCTGACTGCTGCGCAGTATTTACAACAAACCTATTCCCAGTTTCACGCGGTGATTGTTTTTTCGGCTACCCTGCGTCCCGCCGATTTTGTCTATCGGGAATTGGGTTTGCAGATGCCGTCCCCCTATCTGCAGCTGCCGTCACCGTTTGAGTCCCGACAGTTGGGGGTGTTTGTCTGTCCGTACGTGGATACCCGCTATCGTGCCAGGCACCAGTCGATAGACGCTCTGGTGGACATGGTGGCTCGAGTTTTTCACAGTCGTGCTGGTAATTACCTGGTGTTTTTTCCGTCTTACCAGTTTATGCAGCAACTGGCAGAGCGGTTTAGCCAGACTTTTCCCGATATCGAGCTGTTACTGCAGGTCCCTGGCGCCAGCGAGTGTGAGCGCGAGGCCTTTCTGGCGCATTTTCGCGAGGGCAGACAGAGTCTGGGTTTTGCCATTATGGGCGGTGTCTTTGGAGAGGGGATTGATTATGTGGGTGAACAGTTGGTCGGTACGGTAATCGTGGGGGTGGGATTGCCACAAATCAACCCGCAACAGGAGTTGCTGCGGCAGGTCTATGATCAAGATCGATTGCCGGGCAGGGGGTTTGACTATGCCTACCGTTATCCCGGCCTGACCCGAGTCTTACAGGCGGCCGGGCGGGTCATTCGCACTGAGTCCGATCGGGGAGTGCTGATACTGGCCGACCATCGTTTTACGCAAGCTTTTTATCAGTCGTTGTACCCTAATTACTGGAATGTCCAGTACTGCCCTGATGGTGAGTGGTTGAGTACAGAGTTACAGCGTTTCTGGTTGATGCAATGAAACGGCTATAACCGCTGCTATCGGTTGCTTTTGCGTAGTCAGAACCTGTTGAACCGTTTATGTATCAACTTTGCGGGCGCAATAACACAGACTTTGCCGGCAACAGGGTTATAATCTGACTGGTAGTATCCCTGGTTTACAGAACGTATGACTGACAGAGAGAGTCGTTGATTTACAATGAAAAAATTTCTAAAACCCACAATTCTTATTCCCGCAATAGCGATTTTGTTAACCGCCTGTTTCGGCCCAGAATCGCCACAGGACGTCTCCGCCGAATTTTGGCAGGCGGTGGTTAAGAATGATGCTGCTGACGCCAGTCAATATTCCACCCTCAAAACCGCCGCTGAGTTTGATGCGTTTGAACGGGATTGGCGTGGATCACAATTGTCCTGGGGACGGGTGGTTATCGATGGGAATCAAGCCAGTATCGAATCCACTTACTCCAGCCCTGAACAACCAACCGCCCAGCCCCGCAGTTTCACTACCTATCTGATTAAGGACGGTGAAATGTGGTTGGTGGACTACGACCGCACGGCTTCCAGCCTTAACGGCGGTGTATTTGGTGAGTTGTTCAATACCTTTGACCGCTTTGGTAAGGAGTTGTCCAAACAGTTTAATCAATCTTCCCAGGAAACCAGCCATGAGCTGGAGCGTATGATGGAACAGATAGATGCCAAGCAAAAGGCAATCAGCGAACGGGTCACAGAGGCGATGGAAGAGTATGCGGATGACTTGAATGACATTCTAGAAGAGCTGGAAGACTCCATCAATGAGGCACTGCAAGATCAGCAGAATCAACTTACCGTTGATGACCAGCAGTTATTGCAATCCGCTGTCTATGACCTGCAGCAAAGCCGGCAAGCCCTTAATCAAGACTCGCCCTTGTCGATCGCCAGCAGCAGTTTGAATATGGCGGCGGTACAGCAGAAACTGGCCGGGGTGGAATCCACAACGCTCTCTGAGTATCAACAGGACTGGCAGAAGCTGATTGATGAATATTCTGACGATACGGATAAATTCCTGCAGGATATTTCCGGACAAAAATAATCATCATCAAGTAAAGATGTTGACTCTAAGATCGTAGAAAAATGACTGAAGTAACAACTTACTATCTGGAAATGAAATTCTCCGAAGATTTAAAAAGCAAGCCGCAGCCGACAGGGTTGGAGGTGGTTGAGGCGCAAGTGAAGGAATTTTCTTTCAATCGTTACCTTTACCAGTTAGTGGGTAAACCCTGGAATTGGCAGGATAAACTGTCACAGTCTGATCAGGAGTGGCAGGATTACGCTGAAAGAGACAGTTTGCGTACCTGGGTGGCTTACAGTCGTGGGTCGATTGCCGGCTATTATGAACTGGAGCAACAGGCTGACAACAATGTGCAAATTGCCTATTTTGGTCTGGCACCGAAGTTTTTGGGCTGTGGGTTTGGTGGTTTCCTGTTATCCCATGCCATTAAGAACGCCTGGGCCTGGGGTGAGACACAGCGAGTATGGGTGCACACCTGCAGCCTGGATCATCCCGTCGCCCTTGCCAATTATCAGGCCAGGGGGATGAAGCTTTACAAAACGGAGCGGGAATAAAGAGCTGCAGACACCAGTAATATAACCAAAATAGGAGGTGGGTGATGTCAAAGATGCAGTTGTTATTTTTGTCCCACGGTGGTGGGCCCATGCCCCTGCTGGGCGATGCCGGTCATGAAGAGATGGTGGAATGCCTAAAGCATATCGCAAGAAAGATTAAACGACCTTCGGCCATCCTGGTGATCAGTGCTCACTGGGAAGAACCTGCAGCGTCGATAACCGCCGCTGATCAGCCTGCATTGATCTATGACTATTACGGCTTTCCTGAAGAGTCCTACCATATTCAATACCCTTGCCGGGGTGAACCGGCTTTGGCGTCAGCCATTCATCAACATCTTACCCGCGCTGGAATCCCCACCGGACTCAATCAACAGCGTGGTTTTGACCACGGTCTGTTTGTGCCGTTAAAAATCATGTTCCCGGATGCTGATATTCCCTGTGTGCAATTATCGCTGCTGGATAGTCTGGACCCCGTTCAGCATTTGCGTATGGGGGCAGCCCTGGATGATCTCGACTATGATAATCTGCTGGTGATTGGGTCGGGATTTTCATTCCACAACATGCAAGCTTTTTATGCGGCTGAATCACCAGCAATCAGGCAGCAGAATGAATCTTTCGAGGCCTGGTTACTGGAGACCTGTTCGAGTTTGTCACTGACGGAAGCCGAACGGGAGACGCGCCTGATCAACTGGGAGAAAGCCCCGGCGGCACGTTTTTGTCATCCCAGAGAGGAACACCTGCTGCCGTTGCATGTCTGTTATGGCATGGCGCATGCCCCTTGTAGCGAGACCTTTGAACTCAGCATTTTAAACAAAAAGTCCAGTATGTACCTTTGGAGCTGAGTAACGAGTAAAACTCAGTTATTCCAAGTGCTGAAAATAAGTTTTGGAGCCGGATCCAACATGGCATCAATACAATCGTCAAAGGTCAGAATCCGCGTTACCGGAGCCAGTGGATCAATCGAGCCGCAACAGGCATGATGCAGCGTCTCGGGTAGCAGAGCGCGCCCGTGTACGCGGCTGATGTTGTAGGTGATCCCGCGCAGGTAGAGTGTGGCAAGGGGCAATTCTGTGGTGGCGTTCAGGCCGCCGCTGACACTGGTGCAATAGCCACAGGGGGCGGTTGAGGCCAGTGTGTAGACTAAGCCCTCGGTTGTGGCACTGGCATCCACGGTGATTAAAAACTCTTCTTGATGCCTGGGGTGGCTGTTGAAGCCTGTTATTGGAACAATATCAGCCCCCGCTTTTTGTGCCAGATGCAATCGACCTTTGTCCGTATCCACATACACCACCCGCCGACTGCCCAATGCGATCGCGGCGTAGACCGCATAAAGCCCGACACTTTGCGCCAGTCCTCCCACAATCAGGACTGGTTCTCCAGGAAATCTATGTAATCCGTCGGCAACGGTTCGATAACCGTCTGCGACATTGTCTGACAGTCCTGCCCCGGCCTCGGGAGACAGCGCGTCTGGCAGCTGTATCAGCATGGCCTCAGCGTAGGGCACGCACAACAAGTCGGAAAATGCTCCGCCGAAATCGCCATCGGGGTGGGTGCCAAGGCCATAGGCGGCGCAAGGCGGAACACTGGTGCAAGCGTTGGTCCAGCCGCGTTGGCAATTGCCACACTCGCCGCAACTGATTTGAAAGGGCACAATCACCCGTTCACCGGGCACAAAGCTTTCGACGCTATCACCGATCTCGATCACTTCGGCCGACATTTCATGGCCAAAGGCGAAGGGCCCCGGAGTTCGGTAGGCCCCGGCAGCAATGTAATAATCCAGATCGCAACGTGCTACGGCCAGGGGTTTCACGAGTGCGGCCTTGGCCGAAGTTATTTTGGGGGCGGGCACGTCCTGCCATTCAAGCTTGCCGGCACGGGTATAGGTTAGCTGTCTCATACTTGGGAATTCTGGCAACGGTGGCACAGTCACGCTATAACCAATAATGAAAAGTTGATTTGCATATTTGCAAAGCTGGTGAGGGAAGTGCGGTGTGGGATGATTTCCATTATTTTGTCAGCGCGGCCGAATGTGGCAGTTTCAGTAGGGCGGCAAAGCAACGGGGTATTTCCGTGGCTACCATCAGTCGCAGAGTGGAAGCGCTGGAGCTGTCGTTGAAGTTAAAACTCTTCAATCGCCAGGTATCCGGGGTGCAGTTAACCACCGAGGGGCGGATAATCTATGAAACGGCTTCCTCAGCGATCGATAAAATGGCGGAGGTTGAGAGACTGGCGGTCTCGTTGAGTGAGGGTGTGGACCTTGAACCGGTGGTGATATCTTCCACAGAACCTGTGGTGGCGGAAATACTGGCTCCAAACTTGCCACAGTTCTGGCGTGAAAATCCGAACATCAAATTACGGTTGAGTGTCGATACAGCCAATGTCAGTCTTTTCAGACGGCAAGCCGACCTGAGCATTCGCCTGGCCAGGCCTACACAAGACAATGTGGTGATCAAGCGATTACCCGATATCAAACAGGGACTTTATGCTTCAGCAGGTTACCTGCAAGGAAGGGACCCATCCGCATTACAGTTTAGCCAGGAAACCTTTCTGGGTATGGACAAAAGTTTTGGTGACATACCAGAAACCATGTGGTTTGTTCGACAGGGTTTGTCTCAACAGCAACAACTGCAATCGAGCAGTGTGCGCACTTTGTGCCAGGCTGCCCTGCATCATTGTGGTATCGCGTTGCTGCCAGACTTTATCGCTCGCAGGGCGGGCCTTATTGAAGTGGCGGCTGAGCAATTGCCGGTTCGGTCACCGTATTTATTGTTCCACCGGGATTATCGACATATAAAGCGAATACAGAAGGTCCGCCACTGGATTGTCAGTTGCTTCGAGTCAGTGTTACAGAATTAATCAAAAAACCATCAGCTATGCAACGGCTCAGCTACGATACTTGCCATACGAAGTCATTAGATAGGAAGGCTAGTATGAGAAGACACCCGAATAGGACGTCAATATGATCGGCAGAATCAAAGCGTTGCATCAGACAATGGCCGAACCTGCAGACAGCCCGGGGCAATTTTTGGCCAGGGGCAAAAAAACCGCCACCAAAACTCTGGTGGCTTGCCTGGGTGACAGCATCACTCATGGGGTTATCAGCGCAAACTATGTCGAGGCTTTGCAGGCTTCCCTAGCGGATGAAGGTTTTGAATTTATCAACGCTGGAATCAATGGCGATCTGGCCTACAACGTTGCTCAAAGGCTGGACCAGATCATTGCGTGTAAGCCGGATGCTGTGACCCTGTTGGTGGGCACAAACGATGTCAATGCCACATACAGCTCCAGAATGGTGAGGTTTTATCGCAAGTACAAACAACTCCCCGTGGAGCCAGACAAGGCCTGGTATGACGAGCAGGTCAGGACGATTCTGCTAGGGCTTAAGGCGGCCGGGATCATCCGGATTGCGGTGTTAAGCCTGCCTATGCTGGGTGAAGATATGAACAGTACCATGAATTATCGAATCAGGGAGTATAATGCCCTGTTGCGACGGCTGTGTGACGAGATGTCGGTGAGCTACCTGCCCCTGTTCGAACAGCTGACACAGGCCTTGCCAGAGGCCGCCCAACCCCCAGCCTATCGGGGCGCCATGGGGCCTGCCCGCAAGGCGATGTTCAGGCGTTTACTGCTGGGACAAAGCTGGGACACCATTTCCCGTGAAAATGGTTTTTACTTTGTCACTGATCAGATTCATTTGAACGACAAAGCGGCCAGTATCATCAAAACATTGATTATGGCATTTCTCGGGGTTTCTGGGCGCCAATCATGACAATATAATGCGGGATTAAACTCTAAGCCTGCGCTAAGGCTTCCAGGCTGTAGTAATCAATTCTAGACGTACCCCATTCTAGATGTCCCCAATTCTAGAAGTACCAGGTTCTATTTGCGCTAGGGTTGAGTAGCAAAAACTTGTTGTGGCAGGAACCAGTATGGATGTATTTCTCTCAAAGATTTCTCAGGCTTCACGGGGAGTCCTGGAAAATCTTTTTACCTATTATGTGTATGATTTGTCCGAATTCATGAAGTGGGATCCGAATTTTCGGGGGGAGTACACCTTTAATACTGCCAGCCTTGATCCTTACTTTGTCGATAGCCAGTATGTTCCCTATTTTATCCAGGTCGATTCGAAATTAGCCGGTTTTGTTCTGGTCCGACCTTATCCGACGAATCCCCGCACACTCGATGTTGAGCAATTTTTTGTGCTGCGAAAGTACAAGGGGCAGGGTGTCGGAAAGCTGGCTGTGCAGGAATTGCTTGCTCGACATCGGGGCAATTGGCAAATCCGAATTATGAAAGAGAATACGGCTGGCCTGAAGTTCTGGGCATCCGCGATTTCCTCGGTGGTTGGCTCAAGCTATCAAGTGGCCGAGGAACTGGATATCGATCTGGAGATGGTTTTCCTGCGGTTTGATGTTTAGACTACCCCCTATGATATACCGCCTGTTAGTGATTTCAGCCCTCTTGTTCTCCGCTTCACTTATGGCTGAGGACAATATCAAACCTTTTGCGACGGATGGTTGCAGCGCCTTTCCGGATGGTACGCTGGGGCATCAGAGCTTGTGGCTGTCTTGTTGCACAGCCCATGATTTTTCCTACTGGAAAGGTGGTACTTATGAAGAGCGTATCATTGCGGATCAGGCTCTGAAGGCTTGTGTCGAACAAGTGGGCGAACCGACGATAGCCGCTCTTATGCTGGCGGGGGTTCGGGTGGGTGGTTCGCCTTATCTCCCGACTGAGTTTCGCTGGGGGTACGGTTGGCCCTACCCGAGGGGCTACAGGGAAATAAGCGCAGGAGAGCACAAGCTGATTGAGCAGGTATTGATGGTTGAGCAGATATTAAAGACACCTTTCAATCAATGAACAGAATGGTTACCAAGGGATAAGAGAAAATAATGAAAAGCCCCGCGGACCGCTGTTGTCAGATTTTTTAACATTGCTTAACAATCCTGCTTTTTATACATAAAAAAATACCCAAAAATCAAAGAGTTGAGTATGTGGCATAAAAATTGTGTACTCATTGTCAGGAATCTGAATTTCAAAATATTGAGCCAGTGACTGTTGTTGATGACTGTTGTTGATGATTGTTGATGATTGTTGGCAGAGGGCGTGCAGTTGAATGGTTGCCTGATGTGACAGGTCGGTGTATGGACCAGAACTGGTTGCAGCGTACAGGGAGGGTAGATGTCCAAACTCATTCTTTCACTGGATGGCGGCGGCATTCGCGGAGCCGCTACTACCCAGTTTTTAGCCCATATCGAAGACAAACTTAAATCGGACCACAGGAAAAGCCTGAGGGATTGTGTGCACTTTTACGCTGGTACCAGTACGGGCTGTATTATCGCGCTGGCGTTAGCGACCACCGATATGACGATGGCCGATATCAATAACCTTTACAGTTATCCAAATGCCAAGAAAATATTTTCCGAAAACAAAGGTTGGTTTGAGTTTGATGGTATAAATGCACCCAAATATGAAGCCGATGGCAAAGCCAGGATTCTGAAGCAAAAATTTGGCACAAACAAACTGAGCAGTGTTCCCCGTAACAAACATGTGTTAGCCGTTACCTATGCCATTGAGCGTCGTAAGCCAGAGGTCATTAAATCCACTGACACAACTCATCGCAAGTTGCTCGCCTGGCAGGTGGCGGATGCTTCCAGTGCCGCACCGACTTATTTCCCCACCAAGGAATTGGCCATGCACGGGGTTGAAGACGCCTACTGGTTAGTCGATGGCGGTGTAACCGCCAATAATCCCACCATGTGTGTGGTCGCTGAAGCCATCAAAGCCTGGCCCGGTACGTCGATCCAGGATCTTCGCGTCTTGTCTGTGGGAACCGGTTATCGCACCCGTAAAATCAACGGACCCGAATCCCAAAATTGGGGAGCCTTAGAGTGGTTTACCAAAGGCCACATTCTTGATGTGCTGACGGATGAACGAGTGGTGTCCTATCAGGCCTATACCATTCTTCCCCCGGGCCAATACATTCGGGTCAATGCGGAAATGAAAGAGCAAACCGGATTGCCGAACCCACCGGATGATGCCATGGATGACTTCAGCCAGTCGAATATTCGCAAGTTGAAGGAGATGGGGGACTTCTGGTTCAAACACTACGGCGATGCCGTTGTCGAGTTGCTGCTGGATAAATACCAGGGGCCTTCACTGGACCGGATTGAAGCGGAAACCGGTGAGCCCAAGGTCAGGAAATAGCGGCCGACTTAAGATCAACCGGCTCACTTTCGGTTTCCAATGGCCAGGGCAATATCCATCTCCCCTGGATTTAAGGCATAACGGCGACAGGTTTGTTGGTGGAAGCCTGCCACACCCGCTGCAGAAATTCACGGGTATCTTCGAGCCCATCCTCACGCTGGGAAAACAGTTCCACACTCATAAACCCATGGATGGTACTGGGGTATTTCTTCAGGGTGACTTCCACGCCTTCCGACTTTAAACGCTCAGCGTAGGCATGGGCACTGTCGGTCAAGGGATCAAATCCAGCGGTGAGTATCAACGCCGGTGGCAGGCCTTGCAGGCTATCGGCATAGAGCGGCGACAGGTAGGGGATGGTGCGGTCTTCGACGTGGCCAATGTAAGCCTGGTGGAAAGCCTGTTTGGCTTCGGTGGAGAGACCATAACCATCCATAAAGTGTTCAATGCTTGGGTAGGGTTTGTCCGTCAGGTCGGTGGCCGGGTAGTACATGATGTGGGCGCTGAGTTTGGGGCCATTTTCTTGCAAGGCTTTCAGCGCGGTCACCGCTGACAGGTTGCCGCCGGCACTGTCACCGCCAATCACCAGACGTTCGGGATCCCCACCCAGGCCCTCGGCATTGGCGGCGGCCCATTGCAAGGCCGCGTAGGCATCGTTCACCGCGGCAGGATAAGGGTGCTTTGGAGCCAGGCGGTAATCGACTGAGATGACAATGGCCTGCGCGGTATTGGCCAGTGAGCGGGTCAGTGAATCAAAAATTTCGACGCTGCCAACCACAAATCCGCCGCCGTGATAGTACACCAGTACCGGAGGCGGGCTGGTTAACTCGGCCATACTGTCCGGCCAGTAGATGCGAGCGGGAATCTCGACGCCGTCGCTGGGAATGTGAATGTCCTCGACTTTACTGACTGATTCTTTGGGTACCAATCGACTCAAGCCGTAAATCAGATTCACCGGCAGTTTGAAGCTAAAGTTCATGTCGGCTTCTGGCTGGTGTTCAATTTCAAAGCTTAGCAAGTGCAACGACAGGGCGGCCCGATAGTCGAGTTCGCCATGAGGCGTATCGGACCAGCGAAACCCGGCGATTCCAATAGCGATTACCGCAACCACCAGCAAAGCCAGCATTGAGCGCAGAATCATAGTCAGTGTCCTTGCGTTGTTTTTTTGTCCATCAATCCTGCAGGATGTGCTTGTCCGGTTACCCCAGGGCTGACTCGGTGGCGGTTAATTGGGATTTTAGCCACATGACTTCACTCAGGTTGTGGCCACCGGACGCTTTCAGCAGTGCGTTCAGTACGTCGATTTTGACTTCCAGGGCACTGGCATTGTCCGGTTCAGCTCCCAGGGCCACATCCAGCAAATGCATGGCTTGCAATGGCTGCTCCTTATCCAGGTGCTGCCGGGCACGGCGCGCCAGGTTGTCAGCACCGCCGGCCAGTTCCGCCAGATCCATATCGATACTGGTGCGGGGCACGGCGTAAAGGGACGTGCTGGAGTCCATATGGAACCAGCCCGAATGTTCTTCCCAGATGGTGCGCACAGCCCAGGACACCTTACCGTGAAACTCGCCAATTTGCAGCTCGTCCGGCAATTGGATTTCCCGCATCAGGGTATACACATCCTTGCCGGCGTTCATGCCGTCGAGTGTGGCCTGGAGTACATAATCCACGGCGGCGTACATTTTGTCCAGGCTTTGACGAATTGCGTCTGTGCCTTGAATGGGTTCACCGTGACCGGTGATCAGCAAGTCGGCATTCAGCTGCCGAACCCTGTCGAGACAATCGAGCCACAATTGCGCTGAGCGAGGCTTGTCGCCGCGCAGGGTGCAGAGATTGGGCATGGCCATAAAAATGGGCCCGAACAGATTGCCGGTAAACACCACCCTTTCATTGGGCAACCACACCACCAGGGCGTCTGGGGCTTCGCCGCCCGGTGTGGAGATCAATTCAAAACGCTTACCGCCAAGATCGAACGCCAGTTGTCTGTCGACGTTGATATCCGGAATTACTTCCGGCACAGGAAGATTGCGGCCTTTGATCGTACCGCTCCAGAGCTTGCCCGACCGTGTTTTCAGGTAGGGACCCAGGCGATCAAAGAACTGCCAGGTATCGACAAACCTTCGCTGGGCAACAAGGCGTGTATCGGCTTCGCGCAGTTGCGGCACACCACCATAGTGATCCGGGTGTGCCTGGGTCAGAATGATGTGCATCAAAGCACCGCTTCTCACCGGTTGCAGCAGGGCTTTGTTGCGCTCGGCACTGGCCATAAAGCCGGCGTTGATGAGCACATCACCAGCGGCGGTATTCACCAGGTAAAGGTTGGAAATGTCCTTCACCATATGGATATCCGGGGTGATCGACACCGCTTCGGTTTGTTGTTCACCCGCCTGTACCAGAGAGGCGAGCTGGGGTTTGTCGTCGTTTACCACCGAGGTCATGGGGATTCCTCGTTTATGTTGATCATCACCTTGCAGGACTCCGGTGTGGCGGCGATCTGCAGCCCCTCCAGCACCTCGCTCAGCGGCAGCCGGTGGCTGATCATGCTGGCAATTTTATCTTTCAGACGTGGCATGGCGGCAATGACATCGGGCATTTCCGTGGGGTAGCCCATAGCGGTGGTGATGGTCATTTCGCTGGTCAACATTCGCCCTGCGGGAAACTCGATCGGTTTCATATGGGCGGCGGTGATCACCATGCGAGCGTGATATTTGGCCAGCATCACCACGTCGGTGAGGATATTGGGAGCGCCAGCGGCGTCGATAAAAGCATCGGTCCCTACGCCGACCCGACCGAAGGAAGGCACTTCACCATGGAGCTTGACCAACTCGGCACGGAGGTCAACCTGGCTGGGATCAAAGGCCGCCTGGGCACCAAGAGCCAGCGCCCGTTCCCGTCGCTCGGGTGCCAGGTCCAGCGCTACCACGTCGATGCCACGTTCTACCAGCCACAGCACCATGCCGAGCCCAATCGGGCCACAGCCGAACACCACCACCTTGTCGCCGGCTTTGACCTCGGCACGATTGACGCCGTGTAAGGCGACCGCTAACGGTTCGCACATGGCGGCGATTTCGTAGGGGATGTCTTCTGGAATGGGCAGGATCGAGGCGCCCAGCCGGGCTTCGCGCACCAGCAACTCCTGGGTGAAAGCGCCTTCGGGTCCGCCGCTGCCGACATAACTGGGGGTTTGCATGGGGTTGATAATGACCCGCTGGCCGACTTCGATACCGTCCACGTCTGCGCCCACTTCCAGGATTTCCCCGGCGCCTTCGTGGCCCAGGGCCGTAATGGTGCCGGGTGTGGGGATGCCGCCGACCTTGATGTAGGTCAGGTCGCTGCCGCAGATGCCGCAGGCTTTCATTTTCACAACCACATCTTTGGGGCCGGTGGCGGGGCGGTCATAGGCGTCCAGGCGGACATCGCCTACACCGTAAATTTTCAATAATTCCATGATGATCCTCCTGAGATAAAAAGCCTGGGGGACTTAGAATGCGTAAGGTGGGTAGATCAAGCTGCCGCCGTCGATAACTATGGTGTCACCGGTATGGAAAGAGGAGGCGTCGCTACAAAGGTATGCGCCAATGCCTTCAAAATCCTCCGGCTTACCGACCCGGTGGATGGGAGTCTTGGCCGAAAAGTGGGCATCCACCTGAGCCATACGTTCGGCCATCTCTTTTGGCATCTCGCCGTCGGTACCGATGCTGGTTTTAATGTAGCCGGGTGCTATGGTGTTGCAGCGAATTTCGTATTTGCCCAGTTCCGCCGCCATGCTGCGGACGACAGCACCCATTCCGCCTTTGGAGGCAGCGTAATTGTTGATGCCAGCGACACCCTGGAACATGGACAGGCTACCGCAGTAGACCAGGGACCCACCGGGTTCGCCAGCTTCGGCGCGCTTCACCATCTGTTTGGCTCCTTCACGCAAGGTGTAAAAGGCGCCGTGCAGGTTTACATTCAGCAGGTCGTGCCATTCCTCGGAATCCAGCGTCAGCACAGAGCGGGATCTGGACGCGCGGCCGGAGTTGGCAAACACACAGTCAATGCGGCCAAAATCGGCAATCAACTGCTCATAACCTGCAATAATGGCTTCTTCAGAGGCGACATCTACCTGATAGGTTTCGACTCGGGCAGCCCCTGCGGCTTCTAAATCGGCTTTGGCGGCGGCGTTCTTTTCCGCGTTACGTGCCCAGATGGCAATGCTGCCACCCTGTTTGGCAACTCCGCGGGCAAAGCCGAGGCCGATACCGCCGTTGCCTCCGGTGACGAGAGTGACTTTACCGCTGAGATCAAATAAACCCTGAGACATGATACTCCTCCTGTGCAGGTCGGGGACCGTAGCTTATGTGGTTGGAATTATGGAGGTTAGTGTCGTTCACAGGCGCTAACCGCTCAACCGGCAAGAATGTCGATAAACGGCCGCAATAGTGACGGATGGACATAAACGGCCGGATCCCTACATTCTGGCCACTTGTCGAAGCTGATCTATATTGCTCACGGTGCATCCCGAGCCCATCATTAACGTCTGAATATCAATAACGTACATGCCTGAGTCACAGGTGGGAGGTAATAAGGATATGTCACAGACATTGGTTGCCGAGGAGCTGATTGCCAAGGCACAGGGGGCCACGGGCCTGGAAACGTTCGACAGTGACAGTTACCGTGAGGGGCTGGATATTTTGCTGGCGGACTTGAACAACAACAAACGCTCCGAACAGGCCCATCAACGCCTTGTCGGCACGCTGGTCATGTCGCTGGCTAACCGTCTGAAAGCGTCGGATTATCTCAATCAGCACCCGCAATTGCTGGATCGGCCAATTGAGAAACCCGTGTTTGTGTTTGGTATTCCCCGTACCGGCACCACCCTGCTGAGCAATCTGCTGGCCGCCGATCCCGCCCGGCGTTCGCCTCTGACCTGGGAAATCGATGACCCTGTACCGCCAGCCACCAGCGCGACCTTATTGACCGATCCGCGCGCTCTGGCACGCCTGGAGATGGAAAAGAAAATGCTGGCGGCCATGCCCGAAGCCGGTAAGTATTATCGCAGTTCGGCCATTTACCCGAACGAAGATGTGTACATCATGGCGCACGATTTTAAAACCCTGATGTGGGAATCCCGCGGCAAGTTGCCCAACTACCGCGACTGGTTGTTGTCCACGGATATGACGTCGGCTTATGAGTACCATCGCCGTTATTTACAGGTGTTACAGGCCGATGCACCGGGTATTTGGAATCTGAAAATGCCTTCACACGCACTGTGGCTGGACACCTTATTGAAAGTCTATCCCGATGCGCGTTTTGTCTGGACTCATCGCGACCCCTTGACGGCCACGGGTTCATTCTGTGGCATTATTTCGGTGGCTCATCAGTCGTTTATCGAGGGCGGAGCTGATCTTGAGTACATTGGTGAGAACTGTTTGTATCAGGCAAAAGAACACGCTGACCGGATAATGGATTTTCGCGATAAATTTGGTGAAGACCGCATTATTGACGTTCACTACGCCGATTTGATGAATGATCCTATTCGTGCCATGCGTGCACTCTATCAATCACTGGGTGATGAATTTACTTCCGAGGCCGAGGCCAGCATGCAAACCTGGCTCGATGACAACCCGCAAAATAAATTCGGCAAGCATGAGTACAATCTTGCGAAGTTTGGTTTGAGTGTTGATTCGGTGACACCGGCTTTTGAGCGCTATCTGGACCGTTACCAGGTGGAACCGGAAGGTTGTTGAATCCTTCAGCCCGCTGAACCGTCCGGCACAGCGGGTGCAGTCGAATCCTAGATTTGTTAGGCTAGTAGGGACATTAGCTGTAAAAAAGGAAGGATCCATGAGTGATCAAGCAGCCAAGTCCGGCTCTGCGGTACTTGTCCCTGTCTTCGTCCCCGCTGTTGTTGTGATCGTCCTGTTGGTCTTGGGCACTATCAGCAATCCTGATGTGGCCGGTTCTGCGTTTGCATCGACACTGGCCTACATTACCAGCACCTTTGGCTGGTTTTACATGCTGTCGGTGGCATTTTTTCTCGTGTTTATCGTGGGTATTGCGTTGACTCGCTGGGGGCATATCAAGCTCGGGCCGGATCACGCAGATCCGCAATACAGTTTTCCCGCCTGGTTTGCGATGCTGTTTTCTGCTGGTTATGGCATTGCCTTGTTGTTTTTTGGCGTGGCCGAGCCTGTATTGCATTATGCCTCACCGCCTGAAGGCGCGGCAGAAACCGTAGACTCTGCCATGCAGGCAATGCAGATCGCTTTTTTCCACTGGGGTTTTCACATTTGGGCGATTTATGGCCTTGTCGGTTTAGCATTGGCGTATTTTGCATTCCGTCATGGGTTGCCGTTATCGATACGCTCAGCACTTTACCCTCTGATCGGGGATCGAATTTACGGCCCCATTGGTCATGCCGTGGATGTATTTGCAATACTCGGCACTTTATTCGGGATCGCGACTACCCTCGGCTTATCGGTCACGCAGATTAATACCGGTATTCACTATCTGTGGCCGGAAATCCCCATCAACACCACTGTGCAAGTTATCAGTATTATCTGCATAACCGGGTTGGCGATATTTTCCGTGGTGGCGGGAATGGATAAAGGGGTCAAGCGTCTGTCTATCCTCAATATGGTGTTGGCCATTGTATTGATGACTTTCGTATTTTTGGCCGGACCGTCAATTCATATTCTTGAGAGCTTTTTGCAAAATACCGGCAGTTATCTCAATAACATTATTGGGCGCACTTTTAACCTGCAGGCCTATTCGCGCAGTGACTGGATTGGTAACTGGACGTTGTTCATTTTCGGCTGGACCATTGCCTGGGCACCCTTTGTGGGATTGTTTATCGCCAAAATCAGTCGTGGCCGCACCATTCGTGAATTTGTCTTTGGTGTTATGTTTGTGCCGACCCTGTTTACCTTTTTATGGTTCTCGATATTTGGGGATACTGCGCTTAATGCCATTATGAATGAGGGCTATACCTCACTTATCGGGGAAGTCCAGGACAACAAGGCCATTGCCCTGTTTAAACTCTATGAAATTTTGCCGCTGACATCGATTGTCTCCTTCATCACGGTATTGTTGATTATCACCTTTTTTGTTACCTCGTCGGATTCTGGGTCTTTGGTGATTGATTCCCTGGCATCGGGAGGAGCGCTGGAGTCGCCAGTTTGGCACCGAGTTTTCTGGGCTTCTGTTGAAGGGATTGTGGCATCAGTGTTGTTGCTTGCTGGTGGGCTGAGTGCACTGCAGACCATGAGTGTCGCCAGTGCCTTACCGTTTTGTGTGATTATGATTATTGCCGCTGTGGGGATGTGGCGTGCTCTGGTCATTGAAGGCCATCATCAGAAGAGTTTAAAGGTAGACATTCAGCAGCGCTTTTCTGGTACCAATGGCCGGGGACTTTGGCGTCGGAGACTACACTCTCTGGTGTCCTTTCCTCAGCGTGAGGAAGTACAGGCTTTTATGGATACAACCGCCAGTAAGGCCATGCAGAGAGTTGAGCGGGAACTGTTGAAGGAAGGGTGGCAGGCTGAGGTTCACCATGATGAGGAGCACCAGCGCATTTACCTGGAAGTGATTAAGGAAGATAAGGTCGATTTTGTTTACGAAATCCGCCTACTCGAACATGCTCTGCCCGACTATGCTTATCCAGAAATGCCACGCGATGGAGAGAGTGATCTTTCCTACTACCGCGCTGAAGTGTTTTTGCGTCGTGGCGGGCAGTTGTACGATGTTTTTGGGTTTGACCAGCAGGATATTATTACCGATATTCTTGATCAGTTTGAAAAACATCTGCACTTCCTGCATATCTCACCGGCTATTTTGCCGTGGAGAATGGAAGAACACGATGACATGCTGACTTCTCCACCGGAACCACCTGCACAGGCGCCCGGTGTGAAGGCTGATAGTCGAGCAGATCGCGTTCAGCGGAAGACGGCAGAGGGGTCTACCATCGATTGAGACATTGAGCAGTCCGGATCTTGCATCGATGGCAATACCATCATTTGATCGGGAGGCGAGCAATGAAGTTCTTTGCGGGGATGCCCACAGCCAGAACGACAAGTTTGCTGGCACTTTTAACGCTGTCCTCTTACTGTACTGTTTGCCTGGCCGAAGACCCTACTGTCGCCGCTCTACGGCAAGAAGTTGAAGCATTGAAGGCGCGTTTAGAAGTGCTTGAACGCCGTAACAGCTTCTCCATGCCGGTGGAATCCCTGAATATGGAGACGGCCGTATCTGGCGCTGATCGTTCTGAAAAGGGATTGGCCGAGGAAGAAGAGGACAGCATTCATATCGGCGGGACCCTGCGTTTTAACCTCGGTTATCGAGAGGGGGTGGATGCCTCCGAGAGCAAGCGCGGTGAGAGCGGCCTGGATGTCTTTCGTCTCAATGTGGATGGTGCCATTGACAATATCCTGATCTCAGCCGAATACCGCTTTTATCCCTACATGGACGTGATTCATCACGGCTGGATTGGCTATGAATTTACCGATAACAGCCAGGTCCACGTGGGCATCAGCCAAGTACCGTTTGGCATCCTGCCTTACGCCTCGCACAACTTTTGGTACGGTGTTCCCTATTTTGTCGGCCTGGCAGACGATTATGACGTCGGGGTGAAATACATTCGTCACGACGGCCCTTGGAACACCCAGCTGGCATTCTATAAAAACAGTGAGTTAAACGACGCCACCAATCTGGATCGGTTTGGCTTCGATCTGGTTCGTGTAGGTGAACAGCAAAATGAAGAAACCAACCAGATCAACGCCAGGCTGGCTTACACCTTTGGGATGGGCAGCAATTGCGAATCAGAACTGGGGGCTTCCTATCAGGCCAGTCAGGTGTATAACACCAGCACCAATGATCGCGGTGATCACTGGGCTGCCATGCTTCACCTGGATAGTCGTTGCGGGCGCTGGGGGCTGCAATTGCAGGGCGGTAGTTACGAGTACAACCCGGAAAATCCCCCTGGAGTTGACAGTTCGATAGTGCGTATCGGAGCATTTGCAGATGCTTATGATATCGACAGCAATGGCGATATTGTGGTGGCAAATCTGGCCTATAACTTCTCATCCCCGTGGGATGCGATTGACAGTATTACCTGCTACAACGATTACTCACGGTTGTTCAAATCCCTCGACGACGCCACCGATTCGCAGGTCAATACGATCGGTTGTCTGGTGGGGGTGGGCCCTTTGTATACTTACATTGACTATGTCTACGCCAAGAATATGCCCTACTTTGGCGAGGGGTCATTATCTATTGAGGGAGAAGATGACTGGAAAGGCCGCTTCAATATCAACGTAGGTTATTACTGGTAATGGCTATGCTGATAAAGAAGTTGTCACTCGTCGGTGCGATACTGTTTTTGTGGGTATCCCAGCTTGTTCCGGCAGCATTCTCCCAGCAGCTTAATGTGGTTTCCTGGGATGGTGCTTATGTCAAAAGCCAGATTCTGGGATTTATCCGTCCCTTTGAGGACGCCACCGGGCAGCGAGTAAATGTCATTCAGTACAGTGGTGGTATTGATGAAATCCGTTCGCAGGTTCGAGCCTGGAATGTCAGCTGGGATGTGGTCGATCTGGAATTGTTCGACGCTATACGTGCGTGTAATGAAGGCTTGCTGGAAATTCTGGATGCCGCTGAACTGCCACCTGCACCGGATGGCACTCCCGCCCCGGATGATTTTATTGAGCTGAAACAAACACCCTGTGGGATTGGCAATGTGGTCAGCTCTACGGTGGTAGGTTACCGTCGTGACCGCTTTAAACAACCGCCCACCAGGCTGGAGGATTTTTTCGATCTGGAACATTTTCCCGGTCGGCGCGGATTGCGTAAATCGCCGATGGGCAACCTGGAGTGGGCCTTAATCGCCGATGGCGTGGCGCCTGCCGAAGTGTATCAGCAGCTGTCTTCAGAAGCGGGAATCAACCGTGCGTTCGAAATGCTGAATCGAATCAAGCCTCATGTTGACTGGTGGGTGACAGGCCAGGAGGCCATTCATTTTCTTGAGACCGACCAGGTAGCCATGACCTCTGTCTACAGTGGACGTGTTGCCGCCGCGGTGGAGCGTGGTCAGCCGCTGGTGTCTTTATGGGATCACCAGTTGTGGTACTACGATGTGTGGGGTATCCCCAAAAATGGTCGCAACACAAAAGTTGCCCACAACTTTGTCCGTTTTGCCACGTCTACCCAAAGCCTGGCAGCACAGGCGCATTACATCCCTTATGGACCGATGCGGCGCTCATCCATGGAGTTATTGGATATGGACACCAGGGCCAAATTACCAACGTCCCGTGCGCACCTGGAAACGGCGATAGAACTGAATGCGCGTTGGTGGTCTGAACATCTGGATCGCATCGAACCCCGTTTTCAGCGTTGGCTGGAGCGCCCGGTGATGGTGCCGAAGTTCCCACCTCGCTAAAATTCGTATTCCAGGGTTGCCTTCCAGGTGTAGTCGGGGGTGTCCTTATCGAGGCCCATAATCAGGCCCATCTCCCACATCAGCTGGCGTCGACCGCCAAAGCGCTGGCTGCCAGTAAGCACCGGTCCAGCTGCTTGGGTTGAATCGTTGACATAGACTTCTATGGCCGGCTCCAGCGCAGCCTGGTATCGATAACGTAGCTGGCCGGCAAAGGCGCTTTCCCACTCGTTGTCTATATCGTTGCCCCATTCGTAGGCCAGTGTCAGGTTGGCGGTGCCCAGCCAGCGATTCCATTGGTGCACAGCGATGAGGGTGGTGCTGGCTTCGCGCACATGCTCATCGCGCTCGGCTTCGAGTTCAAACAGCAAGCCCCAGTCGTTGTCGAACTCCCCCTGTTCGCTGAGTTGCCATTTCAGTTCGGCTTCAATGGCGGCAACATCGGCAGAGTCACCGTGGGGATCATCCGCTTGCACATAGAGTTCGGCAAAAAGCCGTTCATTGAGGGCTCGACCGACACCAAACAGGTGCCTCCAGCCGGCTTGTACTGCTTCCCCGGTATCGCCATTGGATTTTGACTGATAGCGAACGCGGTATTCCAGTTCGGTTTCCAGAGGTTGGACGTAGGGGTTATAGACTTTATCGATACTGCTGCCATCCGCGTGGACCAGGGAGGTTGTGGTGAGTAGCACCAGCAGTGATAAACGACAGCGAGTGGACATCATGGGGCTTATTTCTCCGGCAGGTTACGCACACACAGCAGTAGCAGGGGAATGGATACAATGGCAGCTAGGTATAGAGCCACTTCTACTGGTGTCGGCGAGGCTTCGTAGCCAAACGTGGCGTACAGCAACTGGCCGAACAGGGACGATTCCGATAGCCATCGGCTGCTGTCCCAGAGCGGTTCAGCTGCAGGTAACCAATCGGCTTGTACCAGCAGTTGCGATGCCTGGGCCACCATTCCACCGGCCAGTAACACCAGCAGTATCAGTTGCACCCGGCGGCAGACGGGTTGCGGCAGTGACATCAATGCGTAGTAGCACAGTGCCCCGACGCTGACACCGATCATCAGGCCGATAAAGCCGCTGGTCATGGCCTTGAGGAATACATCGCTTTGGGCCAAAAAACCAATAAAGAAAACCAGAATTTCAGAGCCTTCACGAATGCTGGCCAGAATCACAGCGACAGCCAGTAGGGCCGTCAGCCACTGACGATGCCGTGTCTTTACCATGGGAGGGCGCAGACTCAATAACACACAGACACCGGCCAGGCTAAAGAACAACCCAAACTGCAGGCCGGCATTAATGACTTCCTGACCCACATAGTCAAACCAGGTGGAAATGTCGCCCAGAAAATAGGCGTAAAGGGCGGCACCCAGAAGACCGCCCGCCATAGCGATCAGCAACCAGCGGCTGGACAGGTCGGCCTGACGACTGATGGTCAGCAGAACACTGATCAGGATACCGGCTTCGAGGGCCTCTCGCAGGACAATGATGACGGCATTTAACAGCATCTCGTGCTCCAGAAAGTGGTAGCTTTTAGCGGGCGATGATTTTACCCAGCGCCGTCGACATATTGAATTCACCAAAGTATGGGTATTCGCCAGGTGCCAGTGGGCCAATAAAGATGACGGCTTTACTGTTACCCAGAATGACTTTTTCGCGGTTCAGCTCATAGCTCTCAAATTCTTCTGGGGTCGGGTCGTGATTGATCACCAACAACTTGACTTTGGTGTTGGCCGGGACGACCAGCTCCGCAGGGTAAAACAGGTGGTTCTTTATCTCCAGTGTAAACAGCGGGGCTGCTGTCACCGGGTTGTTCCATCCCAGCCAGCCTGAGAGCAGCGCCAGTGTACACAGAAGTTGTTGGATTCGGTTAGTTCGCATGTGGGTTTTTGTCCGCAAAACGATTCTGTAAATAAACAGTCACTTTCAGTCCGCCGAGACTGTCGGAGCGTCCCAGCATGACCTCTCCTTCATGCAGGCGGGCAATATGATCAACGATAGAAAGTCCCAGGCCGCTGCCCATCGTTTTAGATGGATGCCGATCGCCTCCCAGTCGATAGAAGCGGTCAAATACCCGTTTGTAACTTTCGGTGGGTATGCCGGGCCCGGTATCTTCCACGGCAATAACTATGCCCTGTGTATGGTGGATGGTGCTGGCTTTCACCGTCACCAGGATCTGACCGCCTTTGGGAGTGTACTTGCTGGCGTTATCGATTAAATTGCGTAATAAGGTTTCAATGGCAAACTCATCGGATCTCAAACTGACGGGTTCGGCGACCAGTTCGATCTGCTGATGCTTTTGCTCCAGCATAGGGTAAAGATTGGCGATAACCTGCCGCGCGATGGAGGTAATTTCCACCAGTTGCAGGGATGATGATAAGGCTGCGGGAGATGTTCGATAAAGTGCCAGTAACTGTTCAATCGAGTGGCCCATGCGCTCGACACTGGCCACCAGGGCCTGGGTGTCGTCAGGATCCATGGCTTCTGGGTTCTGAATCAGGTTGTGCAGGTTCACTTTTAGCGATGCCAGAGGGGTTCGCAATTCGTGGGCGGCGTCAGCCGTAAATCGGCGTTCACGCTCAAACGCGGCCGCCAGACTGGACAGCAGTTCATTGGTGGAGTTGACCAACACCGTCAATTCCTCTGGATAACCTTGATTCGGCAGAGGGTTAAAGTCATCACCGTGTCGCCGGCTCAATAGTTTTGCCAATTGGCGCATGGGATGCAGGCCAAAACTGACTATCAGCCAGATCAGCAGGCCCAGCAGTGGCAGTACCCAGATAATGGGCAGGATGGATTCGAGTATCATCTTTTCCATCAGGCCACTGTAGGTATCTGCTCGCTCCGCGACCACAATTCGCTGCGGCTGGCCATATCGGTCCAGGGCGTTAATGGCTAAGGCCTGCCAACTGAAACCGTCATAACTGATTCGATGTAAAGGGCTCACCGCTTGGGGTGTATCTGGCGTTAGGGGTTTGGCCGGGGCATTATCCGACTTGTACTGCAAAAGACCCTGGCCATCCCAGATTTGAAACCAGAAGGTGGGTGAAGGGTTATGTTGCAAGGGAGGGTGATCACTAAAATCCAGGCCGGATAATAGCAACGCGGTATTGTGTAGTTGCCGTTTCAGTAACGCATCCGCTTCCTGCAAACTACTGCGGTAGCCGTGCAATGCGGCTAAAAAGTTTACCAGGCAAATGGTCGAGAGAATCACCACTACCAGAAAGGTTCGAATGGAGCGCATCTATATTACTAGCCCTGGATCCCTGGCTTATCAGTGGGTTTACTGATTGTGTTACTGTTAGGAAAGCCGCTTTTACCTACACCATTTTTATCAACACTATAACCTACACCCCGGATGGTTTTAATAAAACCTTTAGGCAGCCGTTTGCGCAAATTGCTGATGTGCACCTCAATGGCATTGCTGGCAACTTCCTCACCCCAGCCGTAGAGTTTGTTTTCCAGGGTTTCTTTGGTTTGTATGCGTCCGGCATTTTCCATTAGAGCCTGGATCAGCATGTATTCCCGCCTTGAGAGCTTAATCTCCTGATGGTCGACAGACAGTTGATGATGACGGGTATCGAGGCATACGTTTTGCAGCTCAATCAGGCTGCTGTTGGCTGTCCCTAGTCGACGGGCGACCACCCGCAGTCGAGCCAGCAGCTCTGGCATATCAAAGGGTTTTACCAGATAGTCATCGGCGCCGCCATCCAGTGCCATCACTTTATCATCGAGCTGGTCGCGGGCTGTCAGAATCAATACCGGTAAGTCGGCGTGACGGACACGTAATTGTTGCAGTACCTCCATGCCGCTGATGTCGGGTAATCCCAGGTCCAAAATGATAACGTCCGGCGCAGATGTCTGCACCGAGCGCAATGCGGCTTTGCCTTCATCCAGATGGTTCACGGCAAAGCCTTCCAGTTTAAGGGCCTTCACCAGGCCCTGGGCTAAATCGGCATCATCCTCGACTAACAGGATGTTCACAGGCACTCCTTGTTCTATGTATTCTGCCGGATACTACCAATTGATTTTTAGCTTCAATTTTCGTGGCAACATCAGTGCAGTTTGCTTTGTAACGCGTCCAGGGCCTGCTGAATCTCCTGCCTGCGACCGGCATCGGCGAGGGGGCGATTGGGGCGATCTGGCGCTTTTAATGCTGTCTGATAATACGCTTTTGCTTGAGTATAGTCGCCATTATCGCGTAAATATTCAGCATAAAAATAGTTGGGGTCGATGCCTGTGGGGTTGATCTGCAGTGCCTTGAGCAACAGTTCTTCAGCTTTTTTGTCATCGCCGAAACCGATAGGCCAGCCGGGCACTTTAAAATAGAGGGTCCCCAGGCTGGTGTAAGCCGAGCCATCCAGGGCCTTCTCATTCAGTCGCAGGGCCTGCTCCAGATCCGCTTTGGACGCCTTGGCGTACTTCAGAGCCCCAATACCGCCTTTGGCTCCCGCATAACTGGATTTGATAATGCCGCTCCAGATTAGTATATCGGCGTTATTGGGGTACTGGGCCAGGGCCTGATCGGCGTCTTGCAGCAGTTTTTCGTAAGCGGTTTTTTGTGCATCACCGCTGGTCTGATAGTTGGTGATAGCCCACTGCTCCTGCAGTTGGGCAACTCGTTTTTGTGGGGCAGTAAGCTGTGGACCGTTAAGTTGTGCATTGGTCAATTGTGAATCGGCCAGTGTGAATGGGCTGAATCCCAGGCCAAGGCTTAAGCACAGGCCAACAGACCAGCACAGTGCTTTCAGGTGGCCCCAGCTGAAGAGATACTGATTGGTTGCACGTCTCATGGTCGGTTCCTCTCTGGGTTGTTATGGATCATAAAGCGTTTTGTTGAGCAAAACGTTGAATGGTGGTCAGCTGTTTGCGGATAGCCTTGTCGACCACGCTGGGCAGCAGTCCGTTAACACGCACGAACAATTTCTCCGGCCACCCCAGATAGTGATCGCCCGCTGTGTTTTGGCCAAGTGCTCGCATGAATTGTTCGGCGACCCACTGTGGATCATCGATAGCGGTCCCCAATTCCCGGTTCATAGCCACCATGTGTTCATCATTAATGGCGGTGGCGGTCATGCGGGGAGCGAGGTAGATCACCTGAATATCGCTGTCCGTTAATTCTCGTCGCAAGGCTTCAGTAAATCCCCGTAACCCGAATTTACTGGCACAGTAACTGGCGGAGCCTGGCATGCCGATGCTGCCCATGATAGAGCCAATATTGACTATGGCTGCCTGTGGCCGGGTTTTGAGAAAGGGGATCAATGCCTGGCACAGTTGCATCGGAACGGTTAGGTTCATGTTCACCATACGTTCAATCGCCTCAGCACTTTGGTCTTCGTGCAGGGCCAGGGCGTTGATGCCAGCGTTGTTCACCAGAATGTCGATGGATTCAGCTCGTGCCTGTTCCACTAATCGCTGTCGATCATCCTTTTGACTCAGGTCTGCCGCTATGAAGCTGTGACCGGAACCCGGCAGCTGGGTGAGCAGGGCTTGTAGAGCTTCGGGTTTGCGCGCGGTTAACAGCAAGCGCGCTCCCTGGTTTGCAAGAAGTGTGGCGATAGCGGCACCTATGCCGCCGGTCGCACCGGTCAACAAGATGTTCTTATCGGTAACGTTCATGCTGTTTTCTCCTGAAACAGATCGGCGCAGGGCATCAGGCAGCAAAGGCCAGGGCTTGTTCTGGGGCCAGTTGCCGGTAAATATTCCCGTACAGTTGATAAAACATTTTGGCGCTGTGAATAATCTGTTCCTGATCTTCTGGATTGCTAATGCGATTCATTAGACTGGCAAAAAACTGGATATGTTCCTGGTCCAGTTTGCCGTGTGAGCGCAGATAACTGAAGGCGGAATCGGGCAGATTTAAGGTTGCCTGTATCGTGTCAGCGACGCGATCGGCCATGGCAATGCTGGTGCCTTCCAGCACCTGCACCGAACCGAAAAATCCCACCGGGTTAACCCGGCTTACCATATCATAGGCATAGGCGACCATGAGTTCGGTAGAACTGTTGGGTTGACTGAGTCGAACTTTCTCCTTGTCGTAACCACAAGCGTCAATGTCGTTGAGAATCCATTCCTGATGGCCGAGCTCCTCTTCAATGTATTCAGCCACCGCATTGCGCAACCATTCCATCGACTCGGGAATTCTGGAACCCGTTGCCATCAACAGGGGAGTTGTGTGTTTTACGTGATGGTAGGCCTGACTTAAAAAGGACACATAATCGGCCGTGGTGATGTCTCCATTGAGGCAGCGAGCAATAATCGGTGCACTCAACAATTGGCTGCGTTCTGCTTGTGTTTCCAGTTGCAGGCGGTCATAAAACTTCATAGGTTTTCCTTTTTACATTCCGGTGTTCAAGGCTATCGAGTGGGTTTCGTCATAGAGTTCGTCAATATCTGTGTCGTAATCCCTTAACAGCATGGTTCGTTGTGGTCGTCCGTTGGCGGTCAGGTAGTGCTGCCATTGACTTTGGGGTAGCACCAACCATCGCTGGATATGGGCGTAGTCCGGCAGGGTCTGATTGACGTGTGAAAACCAATGTTGCAGATCATCTTCACTGACACCGTCTATCAAGCCGACTATCGCAACCAGATACGGACGTCCTTCACCGGCAACCACACAGTGACGGAGGATGGGCTGTGCCAGCAGGCTGCTCTCGACCCATTCCGGATTGATATTGCGACCAAAACTGCTGATGATCAGGTTCTTGCGACGTCCGTGGATGGCCAGCCAGTCATCTTCCAGCGCTCCCAGGTCACCGGTGCGAACACGATCCGGATACCAGCTGTCCGGTTGTCCCATATAACCGAGAAAGACCGAGCCATGAACCACAATTTCATTCGCATCAACGGTTACCTGGCAGTGCGGCAATGGTTTGCCGACGAGGCCGGGCCGGTCAGCTGCCGGTGTATTCAAGGCCACCACCGATGCGCATTCGGACAGCCCATAACCTTCGAATACCGGCAACCCCAGCTGTCGGGCCTGGGCTAACAATTCCGCTGCCACTTTGCCACCTCCGACCGCCACAAACTTGAGACTGGCCGGCGGCTGCCAGCCAAATTCGATGGCGACGACCAAGGCTCGCAACAATTGCGGAAACAGGATCAATGTGTCGGGTTGATTGCGCTGGATGCAGTCAAGTAATTGAGGGATGTCCAGACCACTGCTGCCAGATAACCCCCTTGACCGAGCCGAAGGCAGAAGAATCTGACCACCGCGTAACATGGGGGCATAGATGCCTGCGATATTCTCCAGCAGGGTGGCCAGCGGCAGCAGGCAGAGATGACGGGGCTGGTTAACATCAATGGCGCCAGCTAAGGATTCTGCCACCTGCCACTGGTGCCGTGTCGTCAGGCAGACACCTTTGGGATGTCCGGTCGAGCCGGAAGTGAAAGTGACTTTGCCGGTGCCGATGGGCAAGTCTGTGTCAGACCTATTCTGGCTGTGGTCAATCTGCTGTCGCCAGGCGCTGAGTTGAACCCCCGGTACGGGATCGTGGAGGGGACTGAAACGCTCATCCGGAGACCGTTCAAGAGGAGTGCTGAGCAACAGATCGACGGCGGTCAGGCAATGCTGCAGCTGTTCGGCGGAAAAAAATTCCGGCACTGGCAGGCAGGTGACTTCCGCCTGTTGGCAGGCCAGATCCGTGATCACCCAGTCGCGCTGGTTATTCGCCAGTAATCCAACCACTGCGGCTTGTTGGTTAAGTAACCACTGGGCCAACAGGTCAACACTCTCACGCATTTGACCATAGGTGATATCTCCCATTTCGTCTTGCAGAAGGATGTGATCATCGGGCATAGACAGCTTGTCGTGCCATGTTTCAGACGACGGCATGGTTGATCTCCACCTGACGGTAGTGTCGGATCCGGGTGGCCAACTCATCAATAGCGTCCTGGTTTTGCTGCAGCAGCTGGCGGATCAACGGATTGTGTAATGCTTCAGGCATCACAGTCACCAGGTCGACGGCCATGACCTGGGGGCAGTGTTGATAATAACGTCCCCAGTTGCCGGCCTTATCCCCCAGCCGACAGTAATCCGCCTGGGCCAGGGTATGAGGGACAACCTGCAAACGCTGAATCAGTTTGCTTACCTGGGCCGTCGCAGTAAACGTCATCCAGACAAAGCCGGCCTGCTCCAGAGCCGCGGCCATCACCACAAACAGCCACAGGCTGCCACCTTTCTGGGTCGCCACCAGGTTGCCCACCTCGACAATGGGATCCCGGGCCACGGGCTGTTTGGCAAATTGAGCAATGGCCTGCTCAATCGGTTGTTCCAGATAGGCTTCCAGAAATAGCCTGGATGAACGCGCTTCGCGCAATCCTATGGCGCCTATACAGTCTCTGACACCATCATTTGCCTCCTGGGGAACCGGTATTTGCTGCCACATGGACAGTAGCAAGGGAGCAAAGACATGGATATCGGCTTCAAAGCAGCGTCGATATTGCTCGGCTATATAGTGCTCCAGAGCCTGACGCAGGGGGTGGGTCGAATCTGTGAGGGCAAACGCCAGCGTCTCACCTGGTCGGTTATGAGATGGTGAATGATTGTTGGTGAATGGGATGTCCTTTAACAGCGTTTGCATGAACATGACTCCTGTACCTTCTTGGTGTGTTTCTAGACTAGGAGATAATGCTTAAGGAAAACTTAAGGTGATAATTTGGCAGATAAAATTCTATTGTTACCCGCCATTAATGGAAGCAAGAGATAGACGTGGAGACCCGAGAGCCGCCGGTTAAGGCCAGAGGAGACTGCCGGGCGGGGGGTTAGTTATAGACCTGGGTCTGTTGCTGCTGCAGAGTTTGTTGCAGTTGTGCCAGCGGCATGGGTTTGCTGTAAAGGTAGCCTTGTACTTGATCACAGCCGTGCTGTTTGACGAATTCGTACTGTGATTGGGTCTCTATGCCCTCGGCAACCACTTTGAGATTCAGGTTGTGAGCCATGGTAATGATGGTCTTTACCATGGTTTCATCGTCCGGATCCCGGCCCAGGTCGTGCACAAAGCTTTGATCAATTTTCAGGGTATTGAGTGGGAACTGCTTCAGGCGACTCAGCGAGGAATAGGCGGTACCAAAGTCGTCAATGGAGATCTCAACCTCCAGTTGGCGCAGGGATTGCAGCTGATCAAGAATATTGTCCGCTGTTGGACCCACCAGGTTTTCAGTGATTTCCAGTTCCAGTCTGTGTCCGGGAAAACCGGTTTTCTCGAGTACGGCCTTAATTTCTGCGGGAGCGCTGTAGCGGTAAAAGTGGGAAGGAGAAAAATTGACCGACAGTTGCAGGGGAGTCTCTCCCCCTGGGGTAATGGACAGAATATCGGCACAGGCGCGCTCCAATACCCATTGGTCGATGACGCCGATAAGGCCACATTCTTCCGCCAGTTCGATAAATTCTGAGGTGGGGATCTGGCCCAGTTCCAGGTCATGCCAGCGGATCAAGGCTTCCACGCCAACGACTGCAAGTGTATTGGTGTCCACTTTGGGTTGGTAGTGCAAAGTGAACAATTGACTGTTAACCGCCTGGCGCAGTTTGTTTTCCAGAACCAGTCGGCGCTCCATTTTGCGGTTCATGTCGGGGGCAAAGAAGGTAATGCGGTTGCGCCCCCGATCCTTGGAACGGTACATGGCCGTGTCGGCATTTTTCAAAATTTCGACGGCACTGTTTCCATCAGATGGAAAGACACTGACACCGATACTGGTGGTGAGGGTCAGATTGTGGCCATCAAGAGTCATGGGAGACGTTACCAGACGGCTGATCTTATTGGCAACGTCACCGGTTGCCCCAAGGGACAAATCGGTCAGTAATATAGCGAACTCGTCACCACCCAGGCGAGCCAGGGTATCGTCTTCACGCAGGCACTGTTTCAGGCGACAGGCGACTTCCTTTAACAACTTATCACCAATGTCGTGACCGAGTGTGTCGTTGACGACTTTGAAACGATCAAGGTCCAGGAACAGAACCGATACCTGGCTGTCGTAGCGGCGGGCGTGACTGATGGCGTCCTGTAAGCGATTGTCGAAGGTAATGCGATTGGCGAGCCCGGTGAGGGCATCGTGATAGGCCTGGTGTTCATACTTTTTGGCCAGTTCAGCCAATTCCCGGGTGCGTTCTTCGACTTTCTGTTCCAGCAATCCCTGAATCAGCTGCAGATCCTTATCGCGTGATTGTATCTGATTCAGCATCTCATTAAAGTCATCCACCAGATCGCCAATCTCATCATCGGAGAGACGTGTGGCGCGTAAGCTGTAGTCACGCTTTTGGGTAATTCGGCGGGTGGTTTCAGCCAGCTTGATGATGGGCCGACTGACGGCGCGTTGTAAATAACTGGCGATCAGAAAAGCCACCAGCAGGCAAATGGCAAATACAAGGCAGGCCAGTAATAGGCGCACCAGTTGTTCCTTTAACCAGCGGCTGTTGTCGGACAACAACAGGATACTGCCAACCACCTCGTCGTCAAATTCGACTTTAAGTTGGACATACCAGAATTGATTGATGGAGCCCTGATCCTCAATGGGAGGGACACTCGGCAAGACACCTTGCAGGCGTTCATAATGGGCGAAAGGCGTATTGTCTGGCAGATACAGCATGGCGCCAACGATATTGGCCTGGCTCTGCAGGTTTTTTAACGTGTGTTGTGCCGCTTCCAGGTCGTCAAACAGCAGTGCCGCCACACTGTTGTGGGCAATTATGCCCGCTTCCGATTTCAGCTGTTGGTAGATCTGCACACGGGAGGAAAACCAATCGCTGACAGAAAAGGCAATGGTGGCCAGCAACAGGGCACAAGCCGTGGTGACAAGCAGAGCCCGAAGCATATTGTTACCGATGGATCGGTGACGATAGTCAGCCATGATCTCAGGTGTCCTCCCCGACAATACGGGCCAGTTTTAACAACCGTGAACTGAACTTGAGGCCCGCCCGGTTGGCGGCAGCCAGATTGATCTCAAATCCGATGCGACTGTCCATGCGCACCAGCGCCACATGCACACCCGGATAAGCCTTACCTGTGGATTTATGAGCGGTCATATCCGCGATCACCAGCAATGGGCTATCAGTGGATAACAGCGAGCTTTGGTTATAGGTTTTAATACCTTGCTCGGATAACAATAGAATATCGCAACTCTTGAGTTCGCCCGGCTCTGAAATCTGCAGATGTTGCAGTTGACGACCGGCGATTGAGCGACCATCAATCAGGTCATAAGCCGGACCGAGCACATTTTCCCGAAAGTTGCACAAGGTTAAAGGGGCTGCCGGGGCGGGTTCTGTGTCTTCGGGCCAGCGAACAAATTTGGCAATGTTAAGCACAAACACTGCCTTGACACGGTCCAGCTGTGTCAGCGGATCTGATGCGGGATGTACATTGGCGTTTGATGGGGCTGCAGAGACTCCCAGCAGGCCCAGGCCAATCAATATCCACGTTCTGAGACGGTTCAGGAAACCGCAACCCCACTGCCTGTGCATTGCTATAAACTCGGTGCCCAGGTCAGTTCCAGCCAAAGTTGGCGCCGGGATTTTTCGCTATTGTACTGGTTACCAAAGTCGGCGGCGGGGTCGTGGATGTGTTCATCCATCAAATTATCGATACCAAGACGGTAGTTTATGGTCGAACTGAGACGGCCCTGAAGATAGAGGTTGGTCAGCACGAAAGCGTTGCTGTCGTCTTCAGTATATGGATTAAGATCAACCCGTTTACTGCTGTAAACAAACGCCAGGGTCAGCTCATGATCATTCGTTAACTGGTAGTTGGACGTCAGGCTGCCACTCCAATTAGCCACATAAGGCAATTCGTTGTAAGAATGATAATCTGAGTCCACATAGGCCGCGGCTAAGCGTACCGACCAGCGATCCGTCACCCAGTAATTGAGTAGGCCTTCAGCGCCATACATGCGCACGCGTTGATCTGTGTTGGCAAAATACTCATCTGCGCCATTGGGCGTGGGCATTTCGTGAATAAAGTCTTTCAATGTATTGTGGTAGAACGTCAGGGAAGCCCGCAATTGGTCAGTGTTTAAGTAGTAGCCCAGTTCAAGGCTTTCGATACTTTCGGCATCTGGGATAGGCGCCACAAAACTGGTGTTTTCCAGGGCTTTCAGGTATTCCCGCAACGTGGGCGTTCGTATGGCAGTGCCATACATCAGTTTCCAATTGTGCAATGGGTTGGTGGAGTAATTGATCGCCAGGCGATAATTGATGTAACTGTCAAATTGTTCGAATTCGTCGTAGCGCAACCCCAGGGTAATATTCAGAGCGTCGTTGACGGACCACACATCCTGCACAAACACGGCATAGTCTTCATTGATGATATTGGGTTGGCTCAATAAATTACCTTGCTCAGGCAGCTGATATAGCCCTCGATCAAAGCGGTACCAGCGAGTGTAGGTTGTGTTCTCGGACTCCTCATAGCGCCAGCTGGCTCCCACTGCTGCGGTGTGTTGCCCCCAGTTCTTGAAACCGGTTAAAGACGCACCGGCCATGGTTGCGTTCTGATACTCCTGATAGCCTCGCTGCTGGTTATACTGTATCTGCTCGAACTCAAGAATATCCTCTTGCTGGTAGTAGGCATTGGCCTCCAGGCGACCGTTTTCCAGGTCGCCGTGGGCATAACTCAACGAGGCGGACCAGCGCTCGTTATCTATGAAGGCATTCTGGGATGCGGGGATAAACAGAAACGGGACTTCGCTTTGCTGATAATCCAATTTGGCGGTAAGGCCTGGGGCCAACTGGGCTTTCAGATAGACCGATTGATAGTCTTCATCCTCTGGCTGCATGGTCGTGCCACCGATAAAGCTGCGCCGGTCGTCCGCGAATGGCGCTTCCTGATCAAGGTAAGACATAAAGCCCTGCAGACGTTGGCTATTAAACAGGCTGGTAATTTTCTGGCGGTCGTGGTTGCCCAGTTCCAGTGATGTGGTGAAGGCTGGGTCAGTGGCAAAGGCCTTGGTTGTGATCGAAATCAGACCACTGAAGGCCGATGCCCCGTACAGGCTTGAGGCAGGACCAAGAATGATTTCTACTTTCTCAATTTGTTCGATAGGGACGTTATCCCCCAGGGCAAAGTGTCCGTAATAGAGGTTTTGTTGGCGTATGCCGTCGACCAGAAGCACAAATTTGTCGTTATAGCGCTCGACAATCCCACGCGCCCAAATGGATTGATGGCGCTTGCGATACTGGTTTAGCTGGATGCCGGGGACATATTGCAACAGGTCTTCCACCCGCCGTACGCCGTAGCGGCGAAAGTCTGCACTGGTGAAGCTATGGACAGTGCCCGGTGCCTTGCTGGACTGGGTGGGGAGCAGATTGGCAGCCGTAAAAACATCGATTTCCACCAATTCCTCAAGGCTCATATTCGCCAGTTGGTTAAAGTCCTTTTCAGCCAGCGCGGTGGAGGCAAAGATCAATGCACCAAATCCCGCGCTGAAGGCGCAAGATGAAATCATCCGAGGATATCGCTGCTGTCGAGGTCGTGTCCCCATTTCCCTTCTCATTGGATTTTCTTTTTGGCTATATGCAAGCAAATCATTATAGAAGAAATGTATTTAAAAACGCCCCGTAAGGCTAGGAAAAATCGACGTTTAAACGTGCCAGGACGAATCATTTAGGCGAATTTGGCGCATTTTTCATTTATTGGCAGTGCCCTGACGACCTATCAGGTCATTAGGCCTGTTTGCCGGTTATGGGGTGCTGGCCTGGTTTTACACCCATCACCGCTATGATATATTCAACACAAGTGTCTATATAATAATCCCAGGTACCCTGCACATTTGAGAGAGTTCGATAATATGGTAGCGCGAGTATCCGAGCTGATGAGTGTGGATGCGGAGCTGAATGTGCCCACAGCCACGGCTCAGCTTGTCCGATTTCACCTGCCGGACCCCATTGATAATGTCATGAACGAAGATTCCGAGTCTTACCGGCTGGATCTTTGTCTGACCCCGCGGCCGGATAATGCTCGTGGCTGTTTTCTCAATCGCTGGAATCATCAACGATTTGAAAGGTTGGGGCAGGTATTTCTCGTGCCTCCCGGCGAAACCCTGCGGGCACGCAGTGACGGACGATGTGAGCAAACGTCGCTGTTGTGTCGGTTACATTCCGACTCAATCCAGGCCTGGTTTGACGGGGAACTGCAATGGACCAGTCAACGACTGGTAGCCGGATTGGATATTCGGGATGCCACGATCCGCCAACTGTTGATGCGTTTGGTGGCAGAGGCGAGGCAGCCGGGATTTGCCAGTGACATGCTGGTGGAGCTGATCGTCGCACAGCTCTCAATCGAGTTGTCTCGCTATTGTTTCAATAACGATTTTGAAAAGGTATCCGGGGGGCTGGCGCCATGGCGTTTGAAGTTGATTGATGAACGCCTGGGGGAATTGCTACCTGTGCCGACGCTGGATGAATTGGCGCGCTTGTGCGATATCTCCGTGCGCCAACTGACCCGCGGCTTTCGCATCAGCCGGGGGTGTACCATTGGGGATCATGTGGCCAATAGCCGCATCGAGCATGCCAAACGGATGCTGGCGACAGAGGCCAGTGTGAAATCCATTGCCTATAGCCTGGGCTTTTCATCCCCTTCAAGCTTTTGTTATGCCTTTCGACGGGCTGTGGGTGATAGTCCTGGGCAATTCCGGCAGCGACTGCGTCACCTGCACTGACAGGCAATGCCACCTGCCTGAGCAGTCATTTAGCTGTGCCTGGCCTGCCTCTAAGATACTGATAATAACCACAATAGGCTTCTGAAAAGGAGAGGGCAGAGTGAAAACAACGTTAATTACCCATGCCACAATTTTTGATGGAACCGGGGCCGCACCCTTTGTTGGTGATGTCCTCATCGCTGGCAACCAGATTCAATCCGTGACTCCGGCTGGCCAGAGTCGACCTCCGCAAACGGATGAAACCATTGATGGCAGTGACAAATTCCTAATGCCAGGTATGACCGAAGGTCATGCTCACTTATCCTTCGATGCGTTTACTTGTACCGAAGACCTGATTGCGCCAACACCGGAGGAACACGCGTTCCTCACCGCCAGGGTGGCAAAGACACTTTTGGATCACGGTTTCACCAGTGCCTATGGCGCATCAGAGGCAAAATTGCGTTTGGGGGTGGCGGTTCGCAACGAGGTGGACGCGGGGCGATTACCAGGCCCTCGAATTCGGGCAGGTTCCATCGAAATTACCGTTACTGGCGGGTTGGGCGATGAAAGTCGCCTGCACAATCAGCGGGTCGCCGAAGCGCCGTCCAAAGTGGTGGATGGGCTGGAAGAAATGCGCAAATTTGTTCGCATCTGCTGTCGAGAGGGCTGTGACAACATCAAATTGGATGCCTCAGGTGACCCTTTTTACCCGAACGCTCCGGCCAAAGCGACCACCATGTCACTGGAAGAAATGCAGATGGCGGTTACTACGGCCCACAGTTTTGGCAAGATGGTAAATACCCACGCGCGATCTGTCGCTTCAGTACGCAACTCGGTCATTGCCGGGGTGGACATGATCTACCATGCCGAATATAGCGACGAAGAGACGCTTGACCTGCTCGAAGAAGCCAAAGACCGTATTTTTGTGGCACCTACTATCGGCCTTTTCCATACCATGTTGCATAACGGTGAGGCACACGGATTGCCACGCGCAGTGGTGGAAGCTATGGGCATTCCCGAGTTGATAGAAGCGTCGGTTGAAACCCATACGGCACTGCGCAAGCGCGGTATTCGTCATTTGATTGGTGGTGATTATGGCTTTACCTGGAATATGCAGGGAAGCCAGGCTCGGGATCTGCAGTACTTTGTGGATTACTATGGTTACTCCCCGGCTGAGGCGTTGATATGCGCCACTCGCAACGGTGGTATGGCCATGCGTTCACAGGGGGATTTGGGCACTTTGCAACCAGGTATGCTAGCGGACATGCTTCTGGTCGATGGCGATCCCCTACAAGATTTGAGCATTCTTACCGACAAGTCACGTTTGTCGATGGTGATGAAGGACGGTGAGATACATCGTGTAAACCCATCTTTACATACCTTTGTCAGCTAAATCTTTTACCATTTATTCATATCCACATTATTTAATAATCCTTCAGTTTTTAAAGGCACATTTACCAGATTAAATTTTGTTAGTGTGCCTTTTTTTTATCTGAATATTCAGTTTTTCATCATTAAAAAAAAACGACATATAACTATAAAGATTTAGCATTTACATCCAATTCTCCAATCCTATCGAACAGTCTGCATTTGTGGCCTTTATATATTTGGATGCCTATAAAAGCTGCATTATTTTATAACGTGTTGATGTGACGTTAGACAAAAATTTCAACTTTACCTCATTTTCGAAACTCTTCATCAGTTGTCTGGACGTATTGGAGGATTGCAACAATACTTAGCCTGCATAGTCAGAACATGGAGTGTATCTGTGTTTTATAACATGGAAAGTTCCTAGTAGTTGTTCGTAATGTTCACAAGGGAGAAATGATAAAATCATAAAAATTCTTTCTTTGATTTTATTGTTTTGTGTGTTTTTGGATTGTAAATAATCCCATAAATGTGAAAGAAGGATTTGCTATGTACGCACCAGATGTTCAGGGAATATACGTCGCCTATTATGGGCGGCCTGCTGACCCGGCAGGCTTGGCTTACTGGCAGGAGAGGGTTGACAACGAAGGCGGCCTGAGGGCCATCATGCAAGAATTCGGCACCAGTGTGGAATTCACAGAAAGCTTTGGTGGTCTGAATAATGAGCAGCTTATAAATGCCATCTATATGAGGCTTTTTAATCGAGATGCGGATTCCGCCGGCCTCGAGTTTTACCTGGGAAAGTTGAATTCGGGTGAAATGACTCTGCAAACCATTGCTCTTAATATCCTGGATGGGGTGGCTGAGGGAACCCCGGACGCGCCATTGATTGCAGATAAGCTGGCAGTTGCCAATGAATTTACCCGCATTCTGGATGAAAACAATATTACCTATTTTGATGGCCGAGAGGCGAATCAGGTTGGTATCGATTTGATTCATACCGTGGGTTCAGAGTGGACGCAACACTGGATTGAAAGAGCCAATTTTATTGTCAATAATTTTGGCGAAGAGTTTTCCGATGTCTATATTCAGCCAGATGATATTGCTGCTCAATTCCTGGCGAGGGTAGATGATATTAACGATGGTTCCTATTCAATAGACCGGATAAATGACCTGTCATCGGGTTATTTTGGCGGGGGCTTTTTGTTAAAAGATGAAACCCCTGTTATTGATGGAATTTTTCAAAATAATCCAGAGACTGGTGTGGATGATGAAAGCTACATTTTTATCGATCTACAACCTGGAAATTATCAGCTGAATGTTGCTGGTGGCTCAGTCTTGGCGACGAGTCTGTGGCAACTTAGCCCCGAAACCGGGCAGGTATCTTCAGATCCTTTTCTGAGTCAAAACGGCGCCGGGGTATTGGCTTTTAAATTGGAAGACGTGACGACTCTGGAAGTGTTGATCGCGGGGACGTCGGATGATAGCCCTTACAGAATTGAGTTGTCGGATTCGCCAAATGAAGAATTCATTCATGGCATTGAATTGGAAGGCAGTGCGGGTATGAATGCCTCTGCTTACGATGTATTTTACAGTAATCTGTTTGCCTAATACCCTGAGCTAACGTTGTAATTTAACATTGTAATTTAACGTTGTAATTTAACATTGTATTTATCTGATCAAATGCAGTAGTCAATTTGTCGATTCTGTGGAGGGTATTTTCGGGACCCTCCCTGAATCATTTGCAATAACATGTCCAGCCGGAACCTCCTCCCCCTCCAGCTCATGTCTTCTCGCCGCCGTTGAGCTTCCCTGTTCATTTATCTTGGTGGCCGTGTTGCATTTGCCGGCAGTTTGAGAATGCTGCTGGAACTTATACCTGTTCAACATTGATGTGTAAAATGCTATAACTGGGCTGCCGCTTCTGCAGATTGGGGAAATGACGGATAACAGTCTGCACAAGCTTTTCCACAAACCCTGAGCACCTGATATTAACGACAGGCACCTGTTATGAAAGCGTTTCGCACTCGTACCTTCTCCGGTATCGATTCACTCCGCATAGAGCAATTGGACCGGCCGGGTGTTATTTCATCAGGTCAGATACGGGTGGCCATTCGAGCCGCGTCTTTGAATTACCGCGATTTAATGACTCTGCAAGGGCAATTACGCTCACCTCCCGACGGCCTGATTCCCTGTTCTGATGGCGCCGGAGAGGTATTGGAAGTCGCCCCCGATGTGCATCAATACAGTGTGGGGGACAGGGTGGTGCTGACCTTTAACCCCGGCTGGCAAGCCGGTCCCTGGCGTGCTGAAACCTCCATGAACACCCGTGCCTGCCCGCTACAGGGAGTCATGCAGGAAGAGATGCTGCTGCAGCACCATGAAGTGGTGCCCCTGCCTGAGCACCTGAGTTTTGACGAGGGGGCTACCTTGCCCTGTGCGGCGGTAACCGCCTGGCATGCGCTTTGTGGTTCGGCCGCCTTGCTGCCCGGTATGAATGTACTGGTGCAGGGCGGTGGTGGCGTATCCACCTTTGCCCTGCAGTTTGCCAAGCTCTTTGGTGCCCGCGTGATTGCCATTTCCTCCAGCGACGAGCGCTGTGACCGACTCAGACAACTGGGCGCCGATGAGGTCATTAACTACCAGCGGGTAGAGGGCTGGGAGTTGTCGGTCAGGGAATTGACGAATGGGCAGGGCGTGGATCTCACCATTGATGTCGGCGGTGCCAAAACCATTGATCGCAGTTTGTCGGCAACCAGGATGGGAGGGCGTGTGGCCCTGGTGGGACTGCTGACGGGCTGGCCGGAAGCCGTAAGCCGATTGTTTTCCACCAGTGTGGATATAACCCCCATACGGGTTGGCAGCCGGGAGGATCTCATCAACCTGTGTCGGGCAATGGCTCTGCATGAGTTGCATCCGGTGATCGACCGTCGCTACCGCTTTGAAGAGTTGCCACGGGCCTTGCGGCGACTAAAAAGTGGTCAGCACTTTGGCAAGATCGTGGTTCAAATACCCTGAATCCCCCAGCGTCAAAGCCATTCTATCCCTGAATGGCGAGGGGGTAGATGGCCTTTATGAGACGATCCGTCTGGCTTTGGGGCGACCTTGCTGGTGTGGGGACCAGTGAAGGTTTGCAACGTGGCCTGGTTATTGATAATGTACAGCGGTGTTGTATAATAACTTTCACACAATAACCAATGGAATGCATTCCTCAGTTGAGTATCCCTAGAACTATGGTTACCAGATCTTTCTCCTTATCGGCTCTGCTCAGCAAGTACATAAATTTTCTCAAGGCCAACCCCTGTTGATGCCAGCGCGTGCAAGTTGAAGAGGGCGGAGGCAGATTCCTGACGTTACTTAAACCCATGGAAAGTATTGTCAGGACAGATGCATAAAAAAAACGAACGATGTTGCAAAGTTTGAACCTAGAGGAATTAATCAATGTCAACTGACATCAAGTCAATAGACCCAGGTACGCTCAAGGAAATTTACCGCCAGATGTCCCGTATCCGTGAGGTGGATAAGGGCATCCAGGCCGGCCTGTCCAGTGGTAAGTTCATGTTTACTTACTGGCCAATGACAGGACAGGAGGCTATTCCTGCTTCTATCGCTCCTCTGATTACCAGTGAAGATCACATGGTAACGATCTATCGCGGTATCCATGACCAGGTTGCAAAAGGTGTACCTCTGAAGGGGTTGTTTGCCGAAGCCTTGGGACGTGAAGGTGGTGTGAATAAGGGTAAGGGTGGTTCTCCCCATATTTCAGACCCGAATTCGGGTTCAATGCTGACCACGGCCATTGTGGGGGCGGGTGCGCCTATCGCCAACGGTCTGGCCCTGGCCGAGAAAATGCGCGGTACGGACAAGGTGACCATTGTAAACTTCGGTGATGGTGCGACCAGCATTGGTGCCGTTCACGAAGCCATGAATATGGCGGGCGTGTGGAAACTGCCTGTGATTTTCCTTTGCCAGAACAACCTCATTGGCGAGTACACTGCCATCCCTGATTATACCGCCAGTGAAGGTTTTACCGCCCGGGCTGAAGCCTTGGGTTTCCGTGGTGTGAAGTTGAACGGTAATGATCCGGTTGAGTTCCACAATGGTATGAAAGAAATTATCGACAGTGTCCGCAGTGGCAATGGACCGGTATTTGTTGAAGCGATGACCAATCGCCTGGGGCCTCATGCAGGGGTAGGCTGGAGTCACTTGCTGAAAGGTGATGAGCTTGCGGCTGCGAAAGCTGAATGGCCTGTGCCCGCCACTCGCCAGCGTTTGCTGGATGCAGGTATCTGTACCGTCGCCGAGCTGGATGAAATCGATAGTGCCGCCGTTGCGGAAGTGGCCGATGCGATGGAGTGGGCCCTGGCCAGCGAGGTCACCGGCGAAGACGAAATGCTGTTGGACGTCTACGGCGATCCGGACACTGTGCCTCGACGTGGTCAACGGACCAAACGTGAAGCTGAGCCTGAGTACACCGGTGAAACCAAAACCATGGCAATGTTCGAAGCGGTTCAGGATGCTTTGGATATGTCCATGCAAATTGATGACAACGTCTACTGCCTGGGTGAGGACATCGGCGATGACCCCGGTGGCGTGTTCAAGTGTTTTAAAGGCATGCAGAGCAAATGGGGTGAGCGTATTCGTCCTACTCCTATCGCTGAACAGGCGATTATTGGGTGTGCCACGGGCTCTGCACTGGTTGGTATGCGCCCGGTGGCTGAAATCATGTTTGCCGACTTCATCGGTGTGTGCATGGACCAGCTCACCAACCATGCGGCCAAGCAGCGTTACATGTCCGGGGCCAGTACTAATGTCCCAATGACCGTGCGTATGATTGCCGGTGGCGGTATAGGTGGCTTCGGTGCTCAGCATTCTCAATCGACCGAGGCACTGCTGTTGCATCAACCAGGTTTGAAGGTTGTGTATCCAAGCAGTCCGGCAGAAGCCAAAGGTCTGTTGATGAGCTGTATCTTCGACGATGATCCATGTATCCAAATGGAATCCATGATGCTGACTTACTCGATGAAAGAGGAGGTCCCCGTCGGCGACTACCGCATTCCTTTGGGTGTGGCAAAAGTGAAGCGTGAAGGTACGGATATTACTCTGGTGACCTACGGCTGGCAGGTCATGATGTGTCTCCAGGCTGCTGAAATATTGGCACAGGAAGGTATTAACGCTGAAGTACTCGATCTGCGAACTTTACTGCCGTTGGATTATGATCGTATTCTCGGGTCTGTGGAGAAGACGGGACGTGCTTTGGTGGTTCACGCCGCCGTTGAGTTTTGTGGTCTGGGTTCCGAAATCGCCAGTACCATCAATGAGGAACTGTTCACTAAATTGAAGGCGCCAGCTTCGCGATTTGGTGCAGCTTATGCACCCATTGCGTATTCTAAGACCATTGAAACTGCCCAGGTGCCGAACGTAAACAGCATTGTTGCGCGTGTACGCGCAATGTTTAAGTAAAATAAGGGGATATACATGTCGACTTCTTTGACCATACCAAAACTTCAGATGTCCAGTACTGAAGGAACCCTGGCTGAATGGCTGGTGGAAGATGGCGCTTCTGTAGAGGAAGGTCAGCCTATCTATTCTCTGGAGACCGATAAGTCTGTGCAGGAAATTGAAGCGCCTGCAGCGGGCAAATTGGTGCAGAAGAAAGCTGCTGGTGAAACCTACGATGTAGGCACTGAGATTGGGGAAATTGTTTAACCGTAGGTTTTCCCTTCTGTTCAGAAAAGCCACTGGCCCACTCAGGGCCAGTGGCTTTTCTGCCTTACTTTTCTTTTGTTCTTTGTGCACTTCATGCAGTCGCTATCAGCGAGATGGGTGTTTGAAACCATGATCGCTATTGGCAATCTGAAATTTCGCTTGCTGGTTAGATCGCTCAAATTATTAACCGCTCGTATTATAAACATATAAACACAACCAATACGTTGGTTGCCTGAGAGTTGAAGAGAGGCACGGATATGTCTACCACAAATACAATTGCAACTACTGCATGGCCTGACAGCTGGCGTACCCTGGCACACGGATTGCGCACGGGTCGTTATACCGATCCCGCATTTGCCCAGCTGGAGTTCGACAAGCTGTGGAGTGAAGTCTGGCAGTCGGCTGCCAGACTGGATGAAATTCCCCAACCGGGTGATTACACCACCTACGATATTGGCCGCCAGTCGGCGACGGTTGTGCGTGTGGATGACAATACCGTAAAAGCCTATTACAACGCCTGCCCCCATCGCGGAACGGCACTGTCAGAGGGCTGCGGGCATTTCGAGGGCGAGCGCATCATGTGTCCCTTCCACGGTTGGAAGTGGGACCTGAGTGGTAAAAATTTCTTTATTATGGAGCCGCAAGAGTTCAAAAACGGCCAGCTGTGCTCCGACGACGTGCCTTTGAAAGAAGTGCATTGTGAAGTTTATGCCGGCTTTGTATTTATCAGTTTTTCTGACAATCCCCAGCCATTTGAAGAATTTATTGCACCGGTAAAAACCTATCTCGATGGACTGGCTGTCGGCGATATGCGTCACTACTGGTGGCGTCGCATCGAAGGTGATTGTAACTGGAAAGTGGCCCAGGAAGCGTTTTTTGAAACTTTCCATGTACCCTGTACCCATCCGCAGCTGGATCCCGTCGGCAAGACTGTTATTTATGACGATATGCATGTACCAGGCAAGCCCTTGCAACACGAGCACGTGCTGACTGAGGCTATGGAGCACGGCCACGGACGCTTTTACGCTGGTGAGAAACCCATGACCACCAACGATGAAAGTGCCGGTGAAGAGCGTCTTGAATACATGATTGAGCACATGCAGCATCTAGTGGAAGAGATGGATGCGATGGTGTTGCAACGGGATGTGGATATAGCCAGCAGTTTGCGAGGAAAACCCGTCCCGGAGGGCTCCAATTACGGTGCCGAATTCATAAAAGCCATTTACACCCAGGCGGCGATGGAGCAGCGTCCAATGCCGGCACCTACGCCGGAGAATGCCGCCATGTGGGGTGGTGAGGTGTTTATTTTCCCTAACCTGTTGATTCTTCCGAATTTGGGCAATGTGATGATGTATCGTATCCGCCCCAATGCCGAAGATCCCAATAAGTGTATTTTTGAAATTTTCTCGACAACCACTTATGGACCGGAACACCAAGTGCCTCGTGCCGAGCCTATGATTGTCACTGATGCAACCGATCCTGAGCAGTTGCTACTGATTCCGCGGCAGGATTTTGGCAATGTGGCCCGAATTCAGAAGGGCTTGCATTCCAAAGGGTTAAAGCAAATATGGTTGGCCAAAAATCACGAGGCGATGATTCTCAATATGCATCAGTGGCTGGATAAATACCTCGGCGCACCAGACGCCGAATCTGTTTAAGGAAAAGAAGTTATGGATTTGAATAATAAAGTCATCGTTGTGACCGGAGCTCTGGGTACCCTGGGGCGTGCTGTATCTGCGGCTATTGTTGCCGCCGGTGGTACGGCGGTGTGTGTGGATTGTGTGGACGGTCAGCCAGAAGTCGGCGTGCAGCCTACGCCTGCTCTGGATTTGGGCGATAGTGCCGCCACCGAAGCAGCGTTCAGTGCGATCGCCAGTCAATACGGTCGAATCGATGGGTTGGTGAATGTGGCCGGAGGTTTCGCCTGGGAGACCCTGGAGGGCGGGAGTATTGAAACCTGGGACAAACTCTATCAGCTGAATGTGCGTACTGCGGTGAACGCCAGCAAAGCCAGCCTGGCCCATATTCCAGCGTCAGGCGGTCGCATTGTCAGCATTGGCGCTGCCGGAGCGGTGAAGGCAGCAGCTGGCCTGGGGGCCTACGCGGCCTCCAAATCCGGTGTGGCTCGTTTTACCGAGGCCCTGGCCGAGGAGGTCAAGGCGCGTAACATTACGGTTAACGCGGTCTTGCCCAGCATCATTGATACCCTGCCCAATCGCAACGACATGCCCGACGCGGACTTCTCCACCTGGGTGACGCCGAAGGCCCTGGCCGATGTGATTCTCTTCTTGTTGAGCGACCAGGCTGAGGCGGTAACCGGTGCTCTGATCCCCGTGACTGGCCGGGTCTGATCCCGGACCTGGGGAATATCGACAGAGCTGTTTACAGGGGTATTGGATACCGATATTATATTCAACAATGCTGTTGAATAGTGGAGTAATCAGTAGTCATGCCCCAGGTCATTTATATGCTGCCCAGCAGCCGTTTTTGCTGTCAGTTCGTGACGGACGACAAGCTGGACGGCATGGTGTTACGCCTGCCTGAAAGCCAGTTTTAACTCATCGTCATCTTATTTAGCTGTTGCCGTCATGGGTCTTCCTCTTAATCCTGGTGTTGTCACAAGCAGTCCTTCCGTTGCCTCAGGCAGTTTGCCAGGTCGCGACACGCCAGCTCATTACGCAAGATGTCTGCTGTCAGAGCTGGGGCTGAAAGACCTGGACCTGCCGCTGAATGACCTTCGCCCGGCAGACCAGCTGTGGGCGGAATCGGGGGCTATGTGGTTAAGTGGCCATCCCGCTGAAGCCCCACGGGCTTGTCCGGTGCCCTTGGCGAGTTGTGCCCAGGGGGCCTGGTTGGCATTCGCCAGTCTTTCCTCACGCTATATTGACCCCTTGTTCCCCGCTCACCGGCTGCTCGGTGAGCGTGCCGCCATCGTGGGTTTGGGTCGCCAGGGCGCAACTTCGGCCGGTGGTGCCTGTTATTTGTTGCAAGCAGAAGATGGCTTTTTGGCGTTAAACCTGGCTCGCGAAGACGACCGTGAGTTACTGCCGGCCTGGTTACAACAGCCCCTTGAAAACGACGCTTGCTTCAAGAGTGCCGTTACACAACAGCAAGTCGCTCCGCTGGTGCGTCGTGCCCGGATGATGGGGTTGGCGGCAGCGCCGATGGTAACGCCAAGAATCAATCCGCACTGGTTTCGCGGGACCCGTTTTGCACCGCCGCTGTCACCTCAACAGCGCCTGCCGGAATCCCCATTAGTGCTTGATCTCACTTCGCTGTGGGCCGGTCCCTTGTGTGGCAGTCTGTTGGCGCGGGCAGGAGCCCGGGTGATCAAGGTGGAAAGTACCCGTCGCCCCGATGGCGCTCGGCAGGGACCGGAGGAGTTTTTTAACCTGCTCAATGCGGGCAAGGAATCCGTCGCTCTGGATTTGAGTGTGGAAGCAGGGCGAGCGCAATTGCGCAGCCTTATTCAGCGTGCGGATATCGTGTTGGAAGCCGCACGCCCCCGGGGGCTGGAGCAGATGGGAATTGTGGCGCAGGACTTTCTTGCGGCCAAGCCGGGTATGGTCTGGCTCAGTATCACCGGTTATGGTCGGCGGGCACCGATGCGGGACTGGATCGCCTATGGTGACGATGCCGGTGTCGCGGCGGGATTGTCGTGGCTGATGGGCGGGCAGTACAACGATCCGGTGTTCTGCAGTGATGCCATTGCTGACCCGCTTACCGGCTTACATGCGGCCCTGCTGGCGCTGTCCTCCTGGCTACAGGGTGGTGGGGTGTTGCTGGACATCTCGCTCTACGATGTAGTGTCTCACTGCATTGGCGCAGGGCATACTTCAAGCCTGCTGGATTTGTCAGGTAAGGTACCCGAGTCTTATCCGGTGAGTCGCCCACAGGCCCGGACGTCCAGTTGTGTGGCGGCCGTCATGGGTGACGACACCAGCCGCATTCTGAATGAATTGCAATGACTGAGCTGGATATTGATCGTCCCCTGTTAATCCGCCAGGCCAGTTTACTGGATGGAAGAGTCTGTGACTTGCGCGTCGAGGCCGGGCACATTGTTGAGCTGGCATCTGGCATAAGTTCACACAGTCATGAACGGGTGATTGAAGCCCGTGGCCATCTGTTGCTTCCCGGTTTGCAGGATCACCACCTGCATTTGTTTGCCACAGCGGCGGCCCGTCAATCCATTCACTGTGGTCCTCCCCACGTTCATGATGCTGAACAGTTGCGACAGGCATTGCTGGCCGCTCCAGGTGACGACTGGTTGCGGGGCACTGGCTTTCACCATGACGTTTGCCCGGATCTTGATCGCCACTGGCTGGATCGTGTCTGTCCGCACCGTCCGGTGCGTGTCCAGCATCGCACGGGCATGATGTGGGTAATGAACTCCTGTGCCCTGGATCAGCTCAACCTGCCTGCGGAACAGCGCTTGCCGGAAGGTGCCGAGCGTGATCGTCAGGGCCGCTTGACCGGCCGCTTTTATAATCTGGATAACTGGTTGGGACAGCGTTTGCAGCGCGCCTGGCCATCTTTGCGTGACCTCTCAGGAAATCTGGCGCGTGTAGGTATCACCGCTGTCACGGACACCGGGGCGAATAACGATACTGAAGTATGGCAGGCTCTCCAGTCAGCGGTTAACCGGGGTGAGCTGTCCCAGCGGTTGCTGGTGATGGGCAATGAAAGCCTGAATCCCTTTGTGCAGCAGGCGAAGAAATCCACTCAGTCTGTTATTCAAGTTGGTCCGGTCAAGCAGTACCTGCGTGAGATTGACCTGCCGGATCTGGACACCCTGGTGCAGCGAGTCATTAGAGCCCATGAGCACGGTCGCTCGGTAGCGGTTCACTGTGTCACCCGGGTTGAGCTCTATTACATGTTGGAGGCTTTTTCCCAGGCTGGAGTTCGGCCCGGAGATCGGATTGAACACGGCTCGATAGTCGATGACTACGCGGCCGAGCGATTGGCGCAACTGGGCTTGACGGTGGTCACCCAGCCGCACTTCATTGCCGAGCGTGGTGATCAGTACCGCAAGGATGTGGATGCCGATGATCAACCCTGGTTATACCGGGGAGCCGGGTTGATCGAGCAGGGCGTTCGTCTGGCGGCTGGCAGTGACGCGCCCTATGGTTCCATTGACCCCTGGCGGTCGATGCAGGCGGCGGTTGAACGGCAAACCCCAAGCGGGGTTGTGATGGCGGCCTCTGAATGTCTGACTCCTCGCCAGGCGCTGAATCTGTACGCCGGCAGTCAGGAGTTACCGGGTTGCGAAATACGTTCCCTGGCGGTGGGTCAGGCGGCCGATTTGTGTCTGCTGGATTGTGACTGGCAGCACTTGAAGCGAGACCTCAGTGCAGAGCATGTGGCCCTGACGCTCTGTGGTGGGCGCATTCAATACCAGTCACCCTCCCTGATCATTAACAATGTTCATCCAATACCTGTTGATCCAATTCAGGTCAAATCAATAAATATCGATCCAAATACCGTTCCCAATGACGTAACGGGAGGCACCCGATGACGGAAACTGCTTTGATCTTGCCGCTGTGCGAATTGCCCGATGACCCTCATTGGCTCGACCGTCAGCCCTGTCCGGTGATCGCCTATGGCGGCGACATGCCGGGCGTGGAACAGGCCGATGTGATTGTAGCGGATAGAGCAGCGGCCGAAGCATTGCTGGCGAGAATCCAGGAGTCACCGATTGCCGCCCTGACACTGGTGCAGGTGCTGCGCTCGACGGAACGTCTGCCCGTCCAGCTGGGATTGGATATGGAGTCCCTGGCTTATTCCACCCTGCAGTCGGGCCCCGAATTTGGTGCCTGGTTGAGCAGTCGGGAAGTTCATCCCCTGCCAGCCACAGAGGGGGAGGCGGTATTGCTGTCGCGCGAGGGCAACCGGGTCGAGGCCGTCCTGAATCGGCCGGCTATGCGCAACTCAATTACGGTAGAAATGCGCGATGCCTTGGTACAGGCACTGGAATTGTTGGAGACCGATACCAGTATCGAGACAATGCATGTGCGAGGACTGGGAGCGTGCTTCAGTGTGGGTGGGGAATTGATGGAATTTGGTAGCTTGCCAGATCCAGCTACGGCTCACTGGGTGCGCGCCGTACGCAGTCCAGCCCGCATGCTGGCCAGCAACGCCGCAAAATTAAGCTTCTATGTCCATGGCGCCTGTTTGGGGTCAGGCATTGAGCTGCCGGCTTTTGCCAGCCACCTGGTCGCACACAGCAAAACCTATTTTCAACTGCCGGAACTGAAATTTGGCCTGATTCCGGGGGCTGGTGGAACAGTCAGTATAGCGCGACGCATTGGCCGTCAGCGAACCGCCTGGCTGGTGTTAAGCGGTCGCCGGATCAATGCCCGTAATGCCCTGGAATGGGGGTTGGTGGACGAAATATCCGATGAGGAGGTGTGACTCAAGAGTTGTTTGTTAGCCCTTGTCGTCTCTTTCTTCAGACGGTAATCTAGACCCCTTTGTCGCCTGAACCCTTTTCGGTGGCAGCCACCAACTTCCACTGCAATCGGCCAGGGACTGCTTATGCAGCGACAACTCCTAAGGGCAATTCTGCTCTGGGCGGGACTGGGTTCTGCCTCCATCGACGCTCAAACCTATACCCTCGGAGAGGACTACGACCCGGAGCGGTATCTGTCGGTGCCCAAAGTGGCCCCCTTGTCACGGGGCAGTTTCGATGAATTGCCCTCTCGGGTGAGCTTACTGGACTATGCGCCGCCGATTGGCAATCAGGGCGGCTCCGGCAGTTGTGTCGGTTGGGCCAGCACCTACGCCGTGGCCACCATTGCCTGGGGGCTCACGGTGGAGCAGTCGCAGGGGCGGATGTCGCCTGTCGGGCCCTTTTCCCCGGCGTTTGTATTCAACCGGATCAAAGTCAGTGGTAATTGCGACGGTGGCAGCAACATTGAGCGCGCACTGAGTGACTTATCGGCCAATGGTACCTTGCCGTTGTCGCAGTTTGCCTACTCCGAAAACGCTTGTGATCGTACCCCCAGCCGCGCTGAATACGCCCGCGCCGGACAGTTCGCGATTGAGGGGTATCGCCGCCTGAGTTCGGAATACTCCCGCCGCTCTCTGCACTTGTCGGTTCGCCGTGCTCTGGCGCAACAGCATCCGGTTGTGTTCGGCATGTTGGTGGGGCCTTCGTTTATGCAATACAACACCCGCAATGGTGTATTGCACATCAGCGAACAGGAGCAGACGTTCTACGATCAGGTAGGGCTGCAACAGGTGTCCCAACACGAAGCCTTTGGTGGCCACGCCATGGCGGTGGTGGGCTACGACGATGATCGCGCCGGTGGAGCCTTCCACATCATGAACTCCTGGGACACCAACTGGGGTGAGGACGGTTTTGCCTGGGTGAGCTACGATGATTTTATCCGCTGGGTGCGCAGTGCCTATGAGGTGATTCCGCAAATACCCGAAGCACCCGAGCCCGAAAAGCCCGACTTCAAGGGGCGTATTGCCCTCAAGGGCTTTCGCCAGCTGGATTTGCCACTGAGCGCCAGAGAACAGGGTTTCCGCCTACAAGTTCCGCTGCATTCCGGTGCGCGTCTGCGGGCCGAGGTCAGCGTCTCGGCTGACAGCTATGTCTATGTTATCGGCACCGATGACAGCAGTGGACGGCATACAGTCTTGTTCCCCCAGCAGGGGCAGGTCAGTCCCCTGGTCAGTGCTGGCGATACGATTCTTTTGCCCGGGCCAACCGAAGACTTCTATACCCGCCTCGATCAGACCGCCGGTACCGATTACCTGATTGTGTTACACAGCCGCCAACCGGTCGATGCTCAGAAATTGGCGCAAACCATGAATCTGTCCGCCCGGCAGAATGTGCATCAGCGCCTGCAGGCAGCGGGTGGTTCGCGTTTGGTAATGCAGGACAAACTCAATTTCAGTGGCAGGGGTGACTATGATGCGGTCATGGGCAATGACGGCATTGTCGCCAGTGTGGTCAGTCTGCAGCACCTGGCAACGCCTGCGGGTGGCACTGACCGGCTGGGGCCACAGATTGTGATTCTGTCGCCGGAGGTGGATAACGCCGATGCCTACGCTGATGGTGAACGGACCTTGCGTTATGTGAGCGGTGACGAGGTAACCATTAAAGGGCTGGCCCAGGACGAAAGCGAGATCACCGACCTGGAAGTGACCAATGGCTTCGACATTAAATTTTCCTCCCGTGGGCCATTTGTGGCACGAGTGGATTTGACCGACGTGGACGTCGGCAGCAGCAAAGTTATCACTGTGCGCAGCCGCGATGCACACAACAACGAATCAACACAGGCTATTACCATCAAAAGGGTGAAACCATGAACAAGCCAAACGTTTTTCAGTCTGGCCGTATTCTGCTCGGAACACTGTTTTTAGTCTTGTCGCTTGGAGCGCCCTGGGCATTGGCGAAAGATGACGCCAAAACCCTGTACGAGAAAAGTCTGACCGCTAACGACGCGGATTTGCGGGGTTACTATCGGAAAAAATTGGCGGATCAATACCCGAATACGGCGTACGGACTCTTCGCCCGTGGCTGGTTGGCCGATCAGAATGGCAATGAGAAGGCAGCTCTGGACTTCTATCGCCAATCCGAGCGAGCGGGCAAAGTTGCTACAACCTATAACAATTTATCTGCAATCCTGGAAGAAACGGATAAGTCAGCGGCTGACCGCTATCGCCAACTGGCGATGGAATCCGCCATTAAAAATCAAGACCCCCTGGAAGATTACTTCGTCTACATCTACCACTCGGTGTTACACAGCCGTATGGAATCTGAGCGTGAGAAAAAGCAACTTTATATTCAATTGGGACAGTCCCGACGGGTGTCCGAGCGTGTAGCCGGAATGCACATCCGGGCGCGAGAACTGAAATCTGAGGGCCGTTACCAGGAAGCTCTGGATGTTATTTACGATGAAGATCCGGGCAATACCAGCAAGGACCTGATCGACCTGGAACTGGCTGTGATTAACAAACTGGGACAGCAGCAGCGCTCCGGTGCCAACAGCACCCTCCGAGCCATGTTGCGCAAACGGGCGTATTTGTTAGAAGTTTACCCGGCGGATGCTCCGATTCTGGAATATTACTATAAGCGTGTTCAGGACTACGCTCGTACCTTGGTGAGTGATTATAACCTTCAAATCCAACTGCTTGATCTGGCTTATGAGGTGCGTCAATCGCCGGGACTCATTGATGATTATTACAGCCCTTTGTCTGCGACGGATATTCATCGGTTTAAAGACATACTCGATCAGCAGCAGAAAAATTATCCGGACTATGCACCGTTATATTCACATCTTGGTATTTACTACCAAAATGGTGAGCTCAACACTGCCCGCATGTTTGCAGCCAACGAAAAAACGATTCAGTTAGCCTACAGTGATAAGGTTAAAGCCAACTATGTATCTTTAGCCGTCAGTGATGCCATTAATGTTGGCATGATTGATGAAGCTGAGGCCCTGTTGGAAAGAGAAGCTAAAAACCTGCATCACGAAAATGTCTATCGGTCAAAAATGCAAGTCGCTCTGTTGAATCAGCAATTCGGCAAAGCTCGTCAGCTTATCAATGCCGCCGAGCAACATAAAATAACGATCGATAAGGATCATGTCAGGTTGGCCGAACTGGGCGAAAAAAATACTCAAAAACTACAGCAGTATTCCCAGGTTAATCCATTTTTGACCCGTTGGGATACAGAGTTTGGCGGTTCCCTCAGCCTGGCTATTGAGTTTCCGATTAATTCTGCCGTTATTCCTGTAGCGGCCTACGCTGCATTGAATAAAGCGGCCAGCGCCCTAAAGCGCAAAGGCGGGGAGAAATACATTTTCCGGGTTGAAGGGCATACTGACCCGAGCGGTGGCAACAAAGTCAATATCCCTCTGTCGCAACAACGGGCTGAAGCGGTAAAACGCTTTCTGGTTGAACGCCATGGCATTGATGCAGGCCGCTTGCAGTCGATTGGTATGGGCGACATTCAACCGGTTGCCACAAACCTTACCGAAGCGGGGCGTAAGCGTAACCGGCGTGTGGATATTCGCCCCTATGGCAATATCAGTGAACCGAGTTTGGTGACGAGTGGCTATTTGGATACCAAGTCGGCGGTATTCAGTAACGACGGTCGATTTGTGGCCACAGGACAAGGCCCCATCACCCTCTGGGATACCCGCTATGGTGTGCGCCTGCGCGATCTTTATATCGGGGGTAGCCAGCGTCGTTTCTCTCCCAATAATCGTTATCTGGCGACCATGTCTGATTGGACGGACGTCCGAGGAATTGAAACCAGAGCGATTTACATCACCGATATTAAGACTGGCTATTTTGCTGCGATTATTCCTCTTGCCTACGAAGGAGGTGGCCTAACCTGGAGCCCCGATGGCACAAAGCTGGCTTACACTAACCACTTCGGCATTTTATCGGTATTTGATGTCAATGAGCAGCGATTGGTAGCGGCTACGCCTATGAGTAAAAGGCGTATCAGTGCACGGGTGGAGTGGACAAAAGACGGTCGTTATGTGGTGGCTGGTCAAGCTCAGCGAACAGAAATTGATATCTTCGATGCGCGTACGTTAACCAAAGTACAATCAGTGGCTGGTGTTAGCTGGCCTCACGGCATGGGATTGAGTGATGATGGTCGTGTGTTGTTGGTTTCTAATAATGACCGCAGTTTATCCCTTTATGACACGGTCAACTGGAGGTTAATGGATGTTGTACCTTTAAAAACCCGGACGGCAGAAAATATCTATGCCATTCCAGGAACAACTAAAGTCGTCCTGGACGATAAGTTCAAAGATAAAACGGTTGCGATATTTGATTATCAAACCCGTACCTGGGATAAGGTGTCAGAAACGAAAGAAAAATCTCGAGTGGGTGCCACGCCAGATGGTGAAGGCATCTGGATAGCATCGGACCATCGGGTGCAAATGTACAATCGCACAACCTTTCAGCCTCTTATGGGTTTTGTCAGTGCTGCTGATCCTGCGCGCTCGGGTTTGAACTGGAATAAAGCGGGTGATCTACTGTTTGTGCAAGATGAAGCCGGGGTTAATATCTGGCACGTTAGCCAAGCGCGACTGGTGCAGCGGGTGTCTGAGGAAACCATCCGCTGGAGACAGGATTCCCGCGATGATCAGCGCTGGTGGACCTTTACCAACGACGGCGAGCTGCTCAGTTTTTCAACCAGCGATTATGCGGTACAACGTTTCCCGGGCATTAGTTTTAAGCCAAACTTTGCTGTTCAGCAAGGCCACTGGATGGTGGTGGCCGAAGATGTGACTTACGATGGTGCGTCATCCGCTCGGGTTGCGGTGTTCGATCTGCGCAGTCGTCGGAAACAGGTTGAGTTTAGTGTGGATCTAATAACTGCGCCTTTACGACATGGAAATGGTGTTATTCGCTCGGGTATCAAAACCATGACCATCAATACCGATCAGCAGGTTTTGGCCTTATCGACCTGGTGGAATGATAATTTTGAACAAACCTATTCAAAGAATATTCAGCGCTATCGCTTGAAGGATGGTTCGTCTCTGGGTGAGGATGTATTAAGTTCCTGGCCCATTTACAGCTTGGATTACAACGGCATGACGGATAATGATATCCGGGTTGGCCTGCTGACGCAGAAGTTGACGTTGGACCTTGCCACCAGCAAGCATCGTGATGTCATCTATAGAGACTGGAACAGTGTAAGCCTGGACAATGGCAAAACACTGAAATACGGAAGCTTTGTTCTGGAATACAACGGGCATCGTCGAGAGGTGAAAGACAATATTGTTGATCTTACGGCCGATAGCAAACGGAACGTCATTATCACCCAGTCTCAAAGCAACATATTGACCTACTACAGCCTGGATACATTGGAGCCGCGTCTGTATGTGTATTTTAAAAAGAATGGCGAGTGGCTGGCGGCGGATACTCGGGGCTACTTTACCAGTTCACTGAACGGCACGGACAATACCTACTGGTCGCTGGGTGATAACTTCCTGCCGTTTGAAGCCCTGCGGGAAAAATATGAAAACCCGCGCGGCGTGAAGGAATCGCTGGCGGCGTTGTTTAATGGCCAGGCACCGATTGATCCACAGCCGATTATCGAGCCGGATATTCTCGATGTGCCGTTTGATATTGCCGTCACTAGCAACACCTCGGTAACCACCAAGGATGAAACTTACAAACTGACCCTGAAAATCACCAAACAGAACAAGAAGGTGCCGGATCCGACCGTTTACTATCTGGTCAATGGTCGTAAGTCACGGGGTTTCGACAGCGATCCCTTTGCTGATATGGACGAATCACTGACCTTTGTGCGTACCATTCCACTGGGAGTGGGAGACAATACCATTGAGGCCATTGTGCAGTACAAGGGTGTGGATGTGGCGAAAAAAGTGGTGACGGTGACCCGCCAGGAGAACCGCCAGGCGCAACTCAGTAAGAACACCCTCTGGTTTTTTGGTGTGGGTGTGTCCGAATACGCCAACACCATGCAGAACCTGGACTTTGCCGACCGCGATGCACTGGAATTGGAAAAAGCCTTTAAGGCCCAGAAAGGTCGTCTGTTTGAGGACGTGCGCACCAAAGTATTGGTGAATGGTGATGCGACCGCCCGCGATATCAAGATTCAGCTGTACGATTTTCTATCGCAGGCCAAACCGGAAGACAACGTGGTGATCTTTATTGCCGGTCACGGTGTGCAGGACAACAACCAGACCCTGTACTACATGCCGCACGATGGTGATATGCGCCGGCCTTTTACCGGCATGGCGATGGATGACTTCAAGAACTTCCTCGACCAGCGCCCGATCAACCAAAAGGCTTTATTCCTGATGGACATCTGCCACGCTGGGGCGTTTGATAACACCAGCAATGGTCGTCTTTCGTCGGAAGACGTGATCAAGAAGCTGTCGTCAGGTACGGCCACCACCGTGTTTTCCTCATCCACCGGGGCTCAGCAATCGCTGGAAGATGAGCGCTTTGGTGGCGGTCACGGTGCCTTCACCTACGCCATCCTGCAGGCGATTAAAGGTGTGGCCGATAAAAATGCCGGTGATGAGGACGGGTTTGTGTCCTTGATGGAAATGATTTTCTTCACCAAGAAGGAAGTGGCACGCTTGACTGAGAAAGCCCAGCAACCCACCGTGCCGGTGATGAGCAGTTTCCAGGACTACTCCATCTCGGCGGTTAACTGATGCCAATCGAACTGGGGTTGCTGAATCGGCAACCCCCAAGCTGTTAATTATGCAACACTGATGTATAATAATAAAAAATAAACATAGCCTCAGAAGTATTGATTATGAGTACAGTGGATAAAGACCTCGAACAGGCCTATTTCGATATCATTGCCAAAGTGGACGACCCGCAACGGGCAGGCTTGCTGGATACGCCGAAGCGAGCGGCAAAGGCGTTTGATTTCCTCACCCAGGGGTACCAGAAAACACCGGAAGAGGTGATCAATGGGGCGCTGTTCCCGTCCGATAACAGCGAAATGGTGATCGTCCGCGATGTGGAACTCTATTCCATGTGTGAACATCACCTGTTGCCGTTTATCGGTAAATGCCACGTAGCCTATTTGCCGTCCGGAAAAGTCATCGGCTTATCAAAAATCGCCCGCATCGTAGATGTGTTTGCCCGTCGGCTGCAGATTCAGGAAAACCTCACGACTGAAATTGCCAACGCGATTCAGGAGTTGACCGATGCAGCCGGTGTGGCGGTCATCATCGAAGCAAAACATTTATGTATGATGATGCGCGGTGTTGAAAAGCAGAACTCGTCGATGAAAACCTCCGCCATGTTGGGCGCCTTCCGGGATAACCCGGCGACACGCAATGAATTCCTGTCTTTATTGGCCATCAAGTCTTAGTTTTTGTACCAGAACCAGGTGGGTAGAAGGGGACATACCGGGATATCGCTGATTAAGGATGGCCTTCCAGCCCCCTGACGGCGTTTTTTGCCGGTGACCTCTCCAGGTAGTGTAATGGTGGGTGTCTCAACTATTTCGCTGGTAGGATAAAAAATCGGATTCTTGGCATAGCATATCCCCCGTGTCGCCTTCCCGCCTGTGTCTATATACCGATACTGACATTTCAGGTGCGTGATCGGTTTGCTTGGGCGGTGGGCCACCGGTGTGTTAAGCGGTATGCTGGCGAGACTAAGACGGGCATTTTCCACATCACCGAGGCGAAAATCCGGTAACTTGTCAGCCAGTTTTTCCAGCGCTTCCAGGGCATCCCCCAGAGTTTTCCTGCGGCTGTTAGAGGTGGTGTTGTAATGCCAGCTAAGACGCACTGGTTGACCGTTTAACCACAGCAGCGCGCGCTCGGCCATCTGCAGGTTCAGCAAGGGTTCTCCAGCCCGTTTTAAAACGGCGCGGTTCAACTGGGCAGCGGCATAGGCATTCGGCTGGGTGCGGGCCAGGGACTCATGCCAGTCTTGCAGGTCTTTTTTGGCTCGATTGATTTCTTCGATCAAGGGGCGGAGAGCTGGGGGGAGCGCGAGAGCCATAAAGCGATCCTGGGGTTGTTCGCCGATCTGTTCCGGGCCTGGATAGCGCATTTCGCTCAGGTGTTGAGCAATGGCCAGGCGAGCCTCCTGGTCCTGGAGTGGAGGCTCTGTGCCTTCCTGAAAGTAAACATACCCGCTCGAATTAATCACGTGATTCCGTAATTGATCCAATAGCGGCTGTAAGCGGGCAAGCAGGGTTTCGCATTCAAGGGCAAGTCCGGCAATCATAGCAGTGTCCATTATTAACGGGTCTATGGTGTTGAGCATTTTACTCTAGGCTTGGCTTTATTTATAGGGTAAATCACCGGAGAGGTGGGGGTATCGCCAGGTTTGAGAGGTGGTTTAGCGACCATCAGCACAGTGAACGCTTTACAATGATCAACAGTGGTGTATATTTATGGGTGTGTTGATCACTTGCTTGTCCGGGCTGGCTTCAGCCAAGGGCATATCTCACATCAGCTGTGTTGCCGAGAGTGCTGGAAGAAAATAATCAATATCAGGCTGGAGCAACACCCGGTCTTGATGCGCATCAGTCGTGTCGTGGAGAGATGTAATTATGTACCAGTCAGTCGTGTCTTTTGATAAGAAAGTCTTTCAAAATGACTCTCTTGCCCGCAAGGGTAAGGGTGAAACCAACTATCTGGGAGATTATGCCATCTCAGGAGGGAATGAGGAAAATGTTATCACGGTCAAGAAAGACGTGGGGCCTTGTTCCATTGTGCATTTTAAATCAGAGCGCTCCATTTCCTTTAATCGTTCCTGGCACCACATCCGCGACGACGCTACAGAAGTAGTTATCTTGTGGTTCATTAAGCGTGGTGGCCTGCGTATTTTCCATGCCGGTAATACCAGCACACCGGAAGCTGGGGATTTTGTCATTACCAAATCCACCAACCAGTTTGCCATAGAGTGCCGGGTGGACGAAAACTCGCAGTACGAAGCCATGCACATCATGGTGCCGGCTCATCTGTTTCGAAAATTTATTCCGGGTGAGGTTAGCAGCGGATTTTTCGTGCAGGCCAGCGGTCCGGCTTTTGCGCTCATTGATCAGGTAATGAGTGGAATATTTTCCAGTCAAACGGAGTTTACGGAAAAGACGCAGCGGCTGATGCTTGATGGAGCTTTATCCGCACTCTCCGACACCATTCAGAAACACCAGGGATTGACGCCTCAAAAAGAAAGTGTGTCGGAGAAACGCCTGAAAACCGCGCTGGATTATATCGACCTGCATTTATCCGATCCGAAACTGAATAACGCGCGAGTGGCTAAAGCCTGTGGCATCTCGCCACGCTATCTGTCCTTTCTACTGAAAAAACAGGGCCTGACATTTGCCGATTATGTGAAGGAAAAACGGCTGGCTTCAGCTCGCCGCTGGCTGTCCTCCTCCAACGCCAGTGACATTACCATCGCTGAAATCGCGTTTCGAGTAGGCTTCAAAAGCCCGGCTCACTTCAGTCGGATCTTCAAACAGGCCTATGACAAAGGCCCGCGGGAATATCGATCTGAGTGCCAGGCATCCAGACACCAGTCCGAAGACTACTCTAGCATGGCCCATGCCTTGGCTTCTTGAATCAGGGAACTTGAGTCAGGCATCTTAAGTCAGTTTGATGGTCGGCAAGCTCAACTTGCCGGCCTTTTTTCTGTTATTGAACGACCACTCGTACTCGGCCGAGATTATAAATAACCCCATAATCGCTATTGCCGTCCCCCTGACGCTGAGAGGCTCCACGCAAGGCTGGGAAATACACGCCCGGCTTGTCAAAGGTATGACTGTAAGAGACAGTCACCGTTTGTTGTCCCTGTGTTATTGACGACTTCACCGGAAAGTCACCGGAACCGGTAAAGTCCCAGTTGGCTGTGGTTACGCTTCCAGCGTCGGGGGGGACGGCAATGGTGCCGGTAAAGTTGACCGCTTCACCGACCTGTACGTCCGCCCGTTCGCTACCATTGACGCTGAGCGTGACCACTGGCTGTAAACCTTTGCGCTGGCCAGCAGATTCCGATACCACAACCTGACCATCGACAATGTTATAGCTGCTGCTGGATGGGGGAGCTATAACCTGTTCGACCCAGGCTGATAAATCCCGCAGGGCTTGTTGTAACATGCCCTGATAGGAGACCACGCGAGTTGCATCTTCCCATGCAGGCTCATCGCCATGCAAAGCGTGGTCGGTATAGTAGAGGCGGAACTGCTGATCGGCACCATCACCGAGATGCTGTTCAACTCGCTGGCGGTACCAATCTGCTTGCCAGGGCAAAGCCTCGCGATCCCACAGCGAAGCAACAACAATCATTTTTTCATCAAACACGCCGGTCATTTTCGAACCGGATGTGGCTTGGACAAACAGAGGACCGATCAGCATTGGTCGTTGCGGGTAAATGGCTTGACCCTCCGCATCGCGAAACTGGTCCCATACCGGGAAATCCGGGCCTGGCACCTGATGGCGATGATAGGTCTGTGCCGCCAGGAAATTGGAATTGTCGATGGTTACCTGGTCTCCGGGAACGAGGCTATTGGCCAGTGCAGCATGGGTAATGCCGAGGATGACCACATTCCCATTGATACTAGCCAACGCCAATTCCTTACCTTTGGCCGTACCGCTGTTAATGATCAAATCGCCACCCAGAAAATCGACATCGGGAGGGGTGTCGGTTAAGCGAAAGCCAACAACTTTCTTGCCTTCAGTGCCCCCCAGCACCTGAAAGGCACCATCTACACCGCCGCGATCCTTATCGTCAAAGGCATTGGTGTGGATTCTTAAGCGGGCCGCGTCGTCCGCGGTAATGACTTCCGCAATAGACGTGGCAAACTGAATGCGGTAACCCTTAAAGCTTTCTGGATGATCAAACCCTAAATAGCCAGGTTTTTTCCAGAAATCGACAAAGTAAGTGGGGTCCGCAGCCCTGACCCCCTGGTACAAAGCGGCAAAACCATGAACGCCCATGGTCTTATAGCCAAACCAGGATTGTGGGGGGAAGCCCATCCGGGTGACTTCACGCAGCGCATCAGACTCTTCTGCGGTTAATCCAGTGTAAGGATTACCACTTCCACCGGGTTCGACCGCATCAATGATCTGTGGGAACTTATCGTTTAGGAGTCGCATGGCGTGCATGCGTACAGAAAACATGTTGGGAATTGCCATGGTGGAACCGATAACATAGGGCACGGCACCATCCCAGACTCCGTCGGTGTTCTCCATGGAGCCGATGGTTCGATAACCTCCGCCGGAACCGCCGTAGGCATAACCATAAGGGCGTTTATCCGTATCGTAAATGGTCTGGGCCACTTGACGCGAGTAGCGCGCGGCTGCCGCATTCGCTCGGAAGGCAGTAATGGTTGGATCTTGGCGATTTCCGCCCGCAGCCGAAAAGTCGAGCTGTCCACCGCCGTTGGTTTCGACAAAATACGCCCCGCTGTCAATCGAAAAGCCGATTTTATTGAATGGGCCGGCGGGCAACTTGGGAGCAAGGTTTTCACTGTCAGGTACGGGTGTTATGTGCTGAAAAAAACGTCCTTGATATTGCTCTTTGGGCGGGAAGTAAAATGAAAATCGCGTTTCCGTACCCGCAAACCCACCATGGACATAGCGATGCGGAATGGGCTGTTCACGACTCTCATCGACATCAATATATGGGCTGACAAACAGTGGATCTGCAGCTATTGCAGCTTCGCTCATGGCAGGAGCGGTTTGTTGAGTAAGCAGAATAGGATCAGGTTTTTCCATAGCACATGCCGAAAGTAATTGAGAAAGGAATAACAAAAGAAGTTTCGGGGTAATGCAAGGCGAGTTGTGTGTTTGCTCTTGGGTTTTCATTATAGAAATCATCCTCCTGAACAGCCTGTATTGTTATCATTATTGTTTCTGGAATGAAATTACTTATTTTCCTGAGCAGTACTGGATCTGAGTTCGCAGGTCAAATTTGAATCTATGTTTAGGAGTACGATTATGACTTTTATTAATAATTATAAATGGTTAATTTATGTCTGTAGGAGAAGTGCCATTTTCCTGTGCAGGAAGCTGTCTTTTTATGGTATTCCCAATAGAAAAAGTTAGCCTTCCTTTTGCCTGAGTGTCTATCTGGCAGCGGCTTGCTGGCGTACAGTTACAGCATAAGATAATAAGGCTGGAATCTAAATTGGTTTTTAAGCTGATTGAATATCGAGGCAAATTATTCTAGGTTCTAATGAGTAATCAATAAGCCAATTAATGCCCATAAATGGGAAAAATAATAAATTTCATCGGCTGTGTTCATGGATGTTTTTCTAGTGAGCGTTCTGAAAGATATTTTTCATATACAGCAAGTCGAATTGTCAGTCGTAGAAACCAGGTGAACTGGCATAAAAGTCAGTGTTGTCGGTCTGAATAAGGCAGGCAACTTTACCTGAACTCCCTTGACGAACGCCAGGCAAGCAATCTTTTACTCTTTCCAATCCTTCCGCTGAAGGGACCATCATTGTTTTCGCGGTACACGTGTTACTGCTTTTTTCGTAATTCGGCCGAGTAGGGCGGTGGCGTCAGAATATGCTTTTTCCTGACCTCATTTCAACAGAATTGACTATGCTCTCTAAAATGGTTCTTCTTGTGTAGCTGTTTATGATGCATGAACTGGGATTTGGTGGTCTGTTATTCAGTCCCCTGCTGGTGATGGTGCCGGTCGCATGGCTGCTGACTTACCTGACCCGTTTGCTGCTGCACCAGCTGAACTGGCGTCGATTTATCTGGAAGGGGGCCTGGTTTGATGCTGGGATTTTTGTGTGTTTTCTTGCACTAACGTTCCTGTATTGGCACTGATCTTTGTTTGACTCGCCCTAACGCATTGTTCAGAAGGACGCTTTAGTATGGGTAAGTTTCTTCGTGTTGGACTGACCTTGCTGGTGGTTGTCACAGCCGTATCTGCCGGCAGTTGGATATGGCACCATTACCTGTACTCGCCCTGGACCCGTGATGGGCGCATTCGAGCAGAGGTCATTACCATTACGCCGGATGTCTCTGGCTGGGTGACTAAATCGAATGTGGAGAACAACCAGAAGGTCAACCAGGGGGATGTGTTATTCATCATAGATGACACCCGCTACAAGTCGGCCATGGCTGAGCAGCTGGCGTTAGTGGAACAGCAGCGCATTGTCTGGGAACTGGCCAAATATCAGTATCAGCGCCGGCTTAAACTCACAGACCGCGATGACATCAGTTTGGACGATGTAGACACCGCGCGTATTAAAGCGGAATCGGCCAAAGCCAGTTATGATCTTGTTCAGACACAGTTAAATACGGCTCGTATTGATCTTGAGCGAACCGAGGTTAGGGCTCCGGAAGCGGGTACCGTCAACAATTTGAATCTTCGCGAGGGCAATTACGTCAATAAGGGAACGGCGGTTTTCTCCTTGATAAAGCGAGGCTCCTTTTACGTCACCGGCTATTTTGAAGAAACCAAGCTTCAACATGTCCATGTCGGTCAAAAAGCCCGTATCACCCTGGTCGGTGGCGGTCGTCAATTGACCGGTAAGGTCAGCAGCATTGCGCAGGGTATTGCTGACATCAACACCTCCACGAACAATCAGCTACTGCCAGAAGTCCAGCAGGCGTTTAACTGGGTGCGCCTGGCCCAGCGTATTCCGGTGGATATTGCTCTCGACGAAATCCCTGACGATATCAATATCAGTGCCGGTATGACGGTGTCTATCCGCCTGCAGCCTGATTAAAACACACGTCATGTCACTACATCCCCTGCAGCAACAGCTTTTATGCCCCGACCGCCGATCGGTGATCTTTGCGCTCAAAGGGGTCGTCAGCATGGTTCTGGCATTACTTGTGTCCATGTACCTGCAACTGGATCGTCCCTACTGGGCGCTGGTCACTGCTGTCTTTTTGCAGCTACGTCCCGAGAGTGGATTGGTGATTGAAAAAGCCCTGTGCCTGATTTTAGGGTCTGTTGTGGGAGGGGCTCTGGCCGTACTGGTTCTGTCTGTATTGATACCTTATCCGATACTGGCACTGGGGGTACTCACTCTCTGGGTAGGATTGAACTCTGCCTTGTCTTCCATGGTGCATAACACCAATTATATTTACGCCTTTGCCATGGCGGGTATGACAGCGGTGCTAGTGGTGGTATTGGTGATGGCTACCCCGGGTGACGTAAGCAGCCAGGTCGTATTTGATGTTGCCCAGTTGCGCATCAGTGAGATTATAGTCGGTGCCATCTGTGCGATGCTGGTTAGTCAGTTGCTGTGGCCGGTGTCGGTGAAAGAGAGTTTGCGTACTCATGCCCGCACGGTGATCAATCAATCGTTACAGTATTTAATTCTTGAACTGGGCTCAATCAGCACTCACAAACAGCGTCATCTCCATTCCGACCAGGTATTTGAGGCAATGGTGTCACTCAGTGATGATTCCAGCGCGGTGGCCTATGAGGGGCCGGAAGGTCTTGGCTGGGGCCGCGCGGCTACTTTGCTATGCCAGAAGGTTCTGTCGATGTTGGCAGTGGCACAAAGTCTGGGACGTTTTCAGCGTAATCATGCCGATCAAGTAACACCTGCGTTTGCACAGCTGCTAACGCTGATGCGTCAGTATTTTGAAAAAATTGCGATGTCCACTAATTATGAAGCAGCATATCAGCTGGCACAGACTTTGCGCCGTGAAATGCTGGATCACCGTAACAGTTATGAAAATGAATCACCTATCGTGATCAGGCTTACACAAACAGCCTTGGATGTTGTTGCAGATTTGGCGATGATTTTGAAGGCTTACAATGCGCTGGAAGAATATGACAGGACTCTGTTGAAATCTGCTAGGCTGAAAAATTATCGCGATCCCCTGATCGGTATGGTGAACGGCTCCAGAACGGCAGTGGTGTTTTTATTGGGCGCGTTTGTCTGGGTCCAGACGGCATCGCCAGCGGCCATCATGATGATGGTGATGCCCGTGGTCTATTCCATGATGTTTGCCCGCTTTCCCTTGCAGTCCCTGACAACCAAGTTAAGGCAAGTGTTGCTGGGTGCCATAGTTGCTGTTCCGGTGGCTCTGATTATTGGATTCGGAATTCTGTCGCAAAGCAGCAGTGACTTTGAAATCCTGATTCTGGTATTGGCCGGGCCTTATTTTGTGGGCTTTCTTACGCTACCCAACCGTGCCACCATGTCTTATGGCATGGGCTTTTGCATTCCGTTTACCATTATTGTTGAACCAAGTAACCAGATGGTGTTTCAGGTCGACAGCGCTCTCAGTACGGCACTGGGTTTGTTGGTAGGGATCTCAGTGCTTTACTGGGTATTTAAGTTGATTACTCCCCTGGACAGTGATTTCATGCAGCAGCGTTTGTTGAAAGCCACCGCTCGGGATTTTTTGGGTATTCATCGCCATACAAATCCGGACAGCTGGTTTAATAATCGCATGGGAGAACGCCTGTTGCGACTTGCCAACTATGATCAGGAAAAAGACAGCTCTGCACGCTATATGACTGGATTGGGGTTAACCGGACTCAACCTCGGGCATGTAATTCTACGCCTGAAGCGGTTACTGAATGAGTACGATTCGCCTGCGATTGATGAGGCATATGAGTCCTGGCAGCAAGCGCTGTCTGTCGCATTCATATCCTCAACCCGGGGCGACTTCGACGAATACTTTCCCATCGCCTGCCAGCAACTTTTTGAGCTGATCACCCTGCAGGAGGTGAGTTCTCCGGCAGAGTCGCAGAGACCGCTGATTATTGAAGGCATGTTTCATAACCTGATACTTACCCTTCAGCGCAGTGCAACTGCCGTCTCAGAAGCACAGCAAGAAGAGGCCGGTGAGCCGCTCACAGCAGTCGCCTGAGGAGTTTTTATAATGAAATCTGCGTGTGATATAGAAAACTTTTTGCATATAGAGAAAAGTAATTCCCATTGGCTGAGGGCTTCGCCATAATCCATACTATGTCTGCCAGATTCATCATCTGGTATCCTTTTGTTCATGCTTTGAGCCAAATTAACTCATGGCTGAGTAGAAGTTATGGATTTCTGTACTCTTGCTTGGATCATCGTTTCTCGGGTGGTTCAAGCTTTTTTTTGCCTGCGATATTATTCTTTGTGGAAACTTTATTCATGACCGCTCAAGAAAAATCCATTGCGACTGGTCATCGATCTGCTTTTATACTGAGAGCCATATCTCCTGAAACCTTTCGATTGGATCACTATGAGCCAGCGTGCAATTCCTTTTATGCAATTCCGTGGTGGTAGTTCCAAGGGACTGTATGTCCTGGCGTCGGATTTACCTGTAGATACTGTTGAACGTGATCAATGGCTGTTGGATGCAGTAGGTCGAGACGCTCGCCAGATTGACGGTTTGGGTGGGGCGGATCCCCTCACCAGTAAAGTGGCAGTGATCGCGCCGACCTCTCGTGGGGACGCCGATATTGACTATGAGTTTGTGCAGATTGTGGTAGGAGAGAATCGAGTCGATACCACCCCAAACTGTGGCAATATTTTGGCCGGAGTGGGACCTTTTGCACTCGAAAGCGGCTTGATTGCCTCCACTTCCCCAGAGACACGCGTACGTGTACATATGGTCAATAGCGGCAAAATTTGTGAGCTGGTACTGCAGACTCCGAACGGAAAAATCACTTACTCCGGTGATGCCTGTATCGACGGCGTGCCTGGCACATCAGCGCCAGTGATTTGTAACTACATGGACGTAGCTGGCTCCGCCTGTGGGACTCTGCTGCCCACGGGGCAAGTGTTAGATGTGGTAGAGGGTATCGAAGTTACCTGCATTGACAATGGCATGCCAGTTGTCGTGCTGCGTGCCCGCGACCTGGGTATTCGAGGCGATGAGGCCCCTGAAGAGCTCAATGCCAATGAAAAACTTAAAACTCAGTTACAAAAAATTCGTTTACAGCTAGGCCCTAAAATGAACCTGGGCGATGTGGATGGAGCCGCTGTACCAAAGATGTGCATGATATCTGAGCCTCAACGGGGTGGTGTGATCAACACCCGAACCTTTATACCTTATACATGCCATTCGGCTATTGGAGTCCTCGGAGCGGTATCAGTGGCCACGGCCTGTATTCTGCCGGGCTCTGTAGCGGATGGCATAGCCAGAGTGGGCGAGGGTAATCCCTTGCAGTTATCTGTTGAACATCCGTCGGGAGAGTTTTCTGTCAGTTTGGAGGTGGATTACCGGGCCGATCTGCCGCAGGTGAGCAAGGCGGGGTTGTTGCGCACAGCCCGTTTGCTGAGTCGTGGCGAGCTGTATTTACCAGAATAATGATCTCATTGAGGATTTTCCAATGAAAACCGTAGCTGTAAAAAACATTCAGCGAGCTGACACCGACACTGCCACAAAACTGGGTCAGTTGGGAGTTGCTACCGTCCACGAAGCACAGGGACGTGTGGGATTGTTAAAGCCATATATGCGCCCCATTTACCCGGCTGCCCGTATCGGCGGGACTGCTGTCACCATCATGGCGCAACCGGGTGATAACTGGATGCTGCATGTGGCCATTGAGCTGTGTCAGCCAGGCGACGTTCTGGTGGTTGCCTGTACCACGGACAATACCGATGGCATGTTCGGGGATTTGCTGGCCACTTCGGCCAAGGCCCGGGGAGTGAAAGGCTTGATCATTGACGCCGGTTGTCGTGATGTGTGGGATTTGCAGGCGATGGATTTTCCGGTTTGGTCACGAGCCATTTCGGCTAAGGGTACCGTTAAAAATACCCTCGGTGCGGTCAATGTGCCTGTGGTCTGCGCTGGTCAATTGATTTATCCGGGTGATGTAGTCGTGGCTGATGATGACGGTGTGGTCGTGGTGGAACGCAAACGTGCTCAATCGGTGGTGGAAGTTGGTCGAGCTCGCGAGGCGCTAGAGGAAGAAAAACGCGAGAAGCTGGCATCTGGGATTCTGGGTATCGATCTGTACAATATGCGGCCACGTCTGGCCGAAAACGGTTTTCAATATCTGGACTCACTGGACGATTACTACAAGCTCTGAATACCGCTTTAATTACTTTGTTGCCGGAACTGCTTGGGTGACAGACCCGTCAGGCGTTTGAAAAAGCGCGTGAAATAAGCCGGTTCGCTAAACCCCAGACTGTCAGAAATCTGGCTGATGGTCATGGCGGTGTAAAGTAAATTGCGCTTGGCTTCGAGTAGCAAACGCTCGTGAAATAATTGTTGTGCTGTGCGATTAGCAAAGCGACGGCACAATGTATTGAGATGGGCCGAGGTAATCCCCAAGGTCTCGGCGTATTCCTCTATAGAGCCATGCTCTTTATAGTGTTGCTCCACCAGACGGGTGAACGATGCATAGTGCAGACTGCCCCGATCCGGTCGTAGCGATGCCTTTTCGGCACGGGCAATCGCCTGACGACTCAGTAAAATCATCAGGGCATTGACGGAAGCTTCAATCAACGCCTCTCGCCCTGGCTGTTGCTCGGCATATTCTCGATGCAGTGTATCAAACAGGGTGTCTAAAACGCGGCCTTGACTGCCGGCGACAAAGCAGTGTGTGTCATGCAGCACACTTTGTTGATCTCCCAGCGTATTACCCAACTGACGTAACAGTGGCGGCGCCAAGGTGAGCACAAAACCTTCAATATCATGGGAAAACTCAAAGCCGTGAACGCACATAGGCGCCGTCAACAGAATACAGGGCACGGGTAACGGCTGTTCCACCCCATCCAGCGTGGCAGTCGCTGTTCCCGACTGGCAATACAGCAGGTGCACCAGGTCGGAATGGCGGTGGGGTTTGATCACCCAGTCGTGCAGTTGGCTGCGCTCGGCAATGGTCTCGCAATGAACCAAATCCGGCGTGTGCCAGCTGTCGCCTGATTCTCCGTAAAGCTTGAACAGGGGGATTGCAGGAGCTGTCGGATTCTGTGTCATGGTATGTTATGCATACAAATTGTAAAAATCTTGGGAAAGTCCAATATTATCATGTGAAATTGCCTTCTAACAGTGGCTTCATATGCTGAAAATACAACCATCAGAAAAACACACAGACAAAATAATAACTACTGATGGAGGAAAAATCGGTTATGAAAACTCAGGTTGCGATTATTGGTGCCGGTCCGTCTGGGCTGTTGTTAGGACAGTTGTTACACAAGCAGGGTATTGGCAATGTGATCCTTGAGCGCCAGACAGCGGACTACGTGTTGGGCCGAATTCGGGCCGGGGTGCTGGAGCAAGGCTTTGTCGACCTGATGCATGAAGCCGGCGTAGCTCAACGAATGGACGCCGAAGGCCAGGAGCATGAAGGGTTTGAAATAGTGATCGGTGATCGTCGAGAGCGTATCAACCTGAAAGAATTGACCGGCGGCGATACCGTCATGGTATATGGCCAGACTGAAGTGACTCGTGACTTGATGGAAGCGCGTGAGGGGAATGGTGCTCCCATTATCTACGAAGCCAAAAATGTCCAGCTGCACGATTTGAAATCCGAATCGCCCTATGTGACCTTCGAAAAAAACGGCGAGCAATGCAAGTTGGAATGCGACTACATCGCCGGCTGTGACGGTTTCCACGGTGTATCACGTAAAACTATTCCATCGGAGATTCTGAAAGAATACGAGCGTGTTTACCCATTTGGCTGGCTCGGTATGTTGTCCGATACGCCACCGGTGTCGGATGAATTAATCTATGCCAAGCATGAGCGTGGTTTTGCGCTGTGCAGTATGCGCTCTCCCTCTCGCAGTCGTTACTATGTGCAAGTTCCCTTGACCGAAAAAGTCGAGGACTGGTCCGATGATCGTTTTTGGGAAGAGCTCAAAGCCCGCTTGCCCAGCGATGCGGCTGCCAAGCTGGTGACTGGTCCCTCTCTGGAAAAGAGCATAGCGCCCCTGCGCAGCTTTGTTGCCGAACCGATGCAATACGGACGACTGTTCCTGGCGGGCGACGCAGCCCATATTGTTCCGCCCACGGGGGCTAAAGGCTTAAACCTAGCGGCTAGCGATATCCATACGCTTTATACGATTTTGACAAAAGTCTACCGGGAAGGTCGCACTGACTTGATTGAGAGATACTCGGAAACCTGCCTGCGACGTATCTGGAAAGCAGAGCGGTTTTCCTGGTGGATGACGACTATGTTGCACAAGCTGGATAACGACGATATTGAACGCAAGCTAATCGAGGCAGAATTGGACTATACCCTAAGCAGTGATGCTGGTCGCCGTACCATTGCCGAAAACTATGTTGGTTTACCTTACGACTCTCTGTCATAAGGTGTTTAACCGGGTAATTCCGCGGCCACTGTACGCAGTTCTTGCAAGAAGCGTTCGGTGGCCGGTGACAAGCGTGCGTGAGCGCGCAGTGTGACACCGATAGGACGGAAAGTGTTGTTTAACTCTATGGGCAGCACTGTCAGGACACCGTAAAGCTTTTCAAAATAAATTTGGTGTTCCGATAAGAGAGCGACACTGTCACTCTCCAGCAGAAGGCCCCGTATGGTAGACATTGAACTGGTCTCAATGGAGTGTTCGGGTTCAGGCAGCTGTTGTTCTTGTAAAACCTGGCGAAACAGAAATCGGGCCGGTGTGCGGCTGGCCGGGAGTATCCAGCGATATTGCAGGGCTTCCGCCAGGGTTGGTGAGGCATTTTGAAGTAATGGATGGTTACTGCCGACGATGATGGCCAGTCGGTCTTCAAACAAGGTTTCAGTGGTCAAGCCTTTATCATCAATAGCGGGGCGGGTCGCTCCAACAATACAGTCCAGGTCGCCGGAGCGCAAAGCCACTTCCAATTGGGCGTAGCGTCCTTCAATGGTGGACACATGCAGCTGCGGATGATGCGCAAGCACTCGATTGATAGCCCGCGGAATCAATACCGTACGGGTGTAGGGTAGTGTTCCAATAGCCAGGTTGCCTTGAATGGCGCCATCTAGGCTGGCGAGTTCGTCCAGGCCATGACGGATCTGGGCAAAAGCGAGTTTGATGTGGCGGGCCAGCTGCTCGCAAAAGGGGGTGCAGTTAATGCCTGATGGTCCTCGTTCAAACAAAGGCAGTTCCAGCAGTTCCTCCAGCTGCCTAACTGCTCCAGAAATGGCTGCACGAGTCACATTCAGGTTGTTGGCAGCAATTTTTGAATCTCGATGATCGTACAGAGCGATAAAGGAAGCCAGTCTTTTGTAGCTGATGCTCATGGAAAAAATGGGCAGTTTCATGGCATCGCTAAGGGAGTGAGATTGGTAGTCGGTGTAAATCCGTGCGGCGGCAAGGAATTCTGACTCGGCCAGCTCGGTCCACTGAGCCAGGCATTCCCCCTCTCGGGTTGGTTGCATGCCGCCAGATGAGCGTTCAAACAGAAGTACACCCAGTTGTGTCTCAAGCTCGCCGATAGCTTTGGTGATAGCCGTTTGGGAGCGGTTAAGGAAGGTCGCAGCACGGGTCAGGTTTTTGTAACGGACCACCGTCAGCATCGCTTTTAAATGCCTTAGGCTGATATTGGGAACACCCTGTGTGTAGGCTATGTCCAAAAGCTTTTCTCATTGTTAAGCGGGAGTGAGTTAGTTGTAAGGATACTGCTAACGCCCTTACTTTCACAACCACTAGCTATAAACTTAATGCTCCAGAGTGTACAGGGATGGTCAGTGAGTGAGTCATAGTGTTTAACTTTTTTCATGGTGGGGCAACGCAATTGCATTGGTCACCAATTCCCTCCTGGCTTAGGCTTTGAGCATGAAGAAATTACCTTTTAAATCTGTTTTGTTGCTGGGTTTTGGCGAAGTAGGCCAGGTGCTGGCCGAGGGCATTTTGGCCTGTTCGTACGCCGGATTGACCGTGAGTGTCTATGATTGCCAGCTTGCCGAGGTCGGCGGGACCATGACACCGATTCGCCAGGCGCTGAGCCGCTATCCCACTATTCGTCCTGTGATGTGTGCCAATGTTGCAGCTCAGGGATGCGAATTGGTTATCTCCGCCGTCACGGCTGGGCAGGCGTTAGCCGCTGCTGAAAGTATCCTGCCGGGACTGGAGCCAGATACTTATTATGTGGATCTGAACTCTGTCTCACCAGTAACCAAACAACGTTTGTCTGAACGGGTAAACACGGCCGGCGGCCGCTTTGTAGAAGCCTCTATCATGTCTCCGATAGAACCCAAACGACTGCAGGCACCGATTCTTCTGGGTGGCAGTTACGCAGAGGCGTTTTTACCTCTGGGGCAAGCCCTGGGTTTCTCTGGTATGAGTTTTTGCCATGCTGACATCGGCCAGGCAGCCGCCACCAAAATGTGTCGTAGTGTCATGATCAAAGGCATGGAGGCCCTGATCACCGAATCCCTGTTATCCGCCCGTCATTATGGGGTGGAAGACGCCGTGCTTGAGTCCCTGAATAATCTGTTTCCCATGCCGGACTGGCCCACTCACGCGCGCTACATGATTTCGCGCAGTGTCGAGCATGGCGTGCGTCGAGCTGAAGAAATGCGTGAGGTAGCTCAGACCGTACAGGAGGCAGGGATTAACCCGCATATGAGCAACGCCAGCGTTGAGCGGCAGGAATGGGCAGCCCACTTTAAAGAATGTCTGCAATACACCGATTTGAATCCGATGCTGGATGCCATGCTCCAGCAAAATAAAAACCAGGAGCAACCCCATGAGTAAGCCCTTGATTATTGACTGTCATGGACATTACACCACGGCCCCGGCACCGCATCAGGCTTTTCGAGAAGCCCAGTTGGCGGCCTTCGAGGGGGGGCAACCGCTGCCGGCCCCTCCGTCCATCAGCGACGATGAAATCCGCGAAAGTATCGAGGAAAACCAGCTACGGCTGCTGCGTGAACGCGGCGCCGATATGACCATTTTTTCTCCCCGGGCTTCGGCCATGGCGCATCATGTAGGTGACGAAGCGGTGTCCCAACTGTGGACCCGTGCCTGCAATGACCTGATCAAGCGCGTAGTAGATCTCTACCCGGATTATTTTATCGGTGTCTGCCAGTTACCTCAGTCACCTGGAGTTTCCATCGCCAATTCCATTGATGAGCTGGAGCGCTGTGTTAACGAATTGGGATTTGTAGGGTGCAACCTCAACCCCGATCCCTCCGGTGGACACTGGACCTCAGCCCCTTTAACAGACAAGAGCTGGTACCCTTTCTTTGAGAAAATGGTGGAATTGGATGTGCCGGCCATGATCCATGTGTCCGGATCCTGTAATCACAATTTCCACGCGACCGGTGCACATTATATTAATGCCGATACCACCGCGTTTATGCAGTTTATCCAGGGTGATTTGTTTAAGGACTTTCCTGAATTGCGTTTTATTATCCCTCACGGTGGTGGCGCCGTGCCATATCACTGGGGTCGTTACCGCGGATTGGCCGATATGTTGAAACGCCCACCGCTGGACGAGCATGTAATGAAAAACGTCTACTTCGATACCTGCGTCTACCACCAGCCAGGCATTGACTTGCTGTTTAAGGTCATTGATATCGATAATATCCTGTTTGGCTCCGAGATGGTCGGGGCAGTGCGCGGTATCGATCCCCAGACAGGCAACTACTTCGACGACACCAAGCGCTATCTGGAGGCGCTCGAGCTGTCGGAAGAAGACCGCTACAAAGTCTTTGAAGGGAACGCTCGCCGTGTCTATCCGCGCCTGGATGCATCACTGAAAGCAAGAGGACTGTAAGATGGGAGATACCTTTACCATGGACGCCGATTGGCTGCCGTTTCACCCGTCACCGGTCAAGCCCGCTTATCAGCCTCCCGCGGGGGCTGTGGATGCGCACTGCCACGTGTTTGGTCCGGGCGATGTATTTCCCTTCGACCCGCAGCGTAAGTACACGCCTTGTGACGCTTCCAAAGATCAACTCTGGGCCCTGCGCGACCATTTGGGATTCAGTCGCAACGTGATTGTGCAGGCCACCTGTCACGGTGCAGACAATCGCGCTTTGGTCGATGCCCTGCAGCACTCCGAGGGTCTGGCACGGGGTGTTGCCACTGTCACCGCCGACATCACCGATACAGAGTTACAGGCACTGCACACGGCGGGTGTGCGGGGAGTCCGCTTCAATTTTGTGAAACGCCTGGTGGACACACTGCCGTTTGACAGCCTCGCCACCATTGCCGAGAAGATCAAACCTCTGGGTTGGCACATTGTGATTTACTTTGAGTCCCAGGAGTTACCGGAGCTGTACGAATTTTTCACCTCGCTGCCGACGACGGTAGTGGTGGATCATATGGGGCGCCCGGATGTGACGCAACCGGTGGATGGGGCTGCTTTCAATCTTTTCGTCAAACTGATGCGCGAGAACGATAATTTCTGGTCCAAGGTCAGCTGCCCGGAACGCCTGTCACAAGTAGGGCCTCCCACTTATGACGATGTGGTACCTTTTGCCCGCCGCATCGTGGAAACCTTTCCAGATCGTGTGTTGTGGGGTACTGATTGGCCGCACCCGAACATGAAAAGTCACATGCCCGACGATGGCGAATTAGTGAACATGATCCCTCGCATTGCGGTGACTGAAGAGCTGCAGCATAAATTGTTGGTGGACAATCCCATGCGTTTGTACTGGCCCGACGAAGTTTGATGTGATGGAGAGCCAAGATGTCACTGGATAAACCTTACACCAATATACCCGGCACCACGATATTCGATGCGGATATGGGCCGTATTGGTTACCACCTGAATCAATTTTGTATGTCTTTGATGAAGGCGGAGAACCGCGAACGTTTCAAGGCCAATGAGCGGGCATACCTGGATGATTGGCCCATGACCGAAGAGCAGAAGCTGGCGGTGTTGGATCGTGATTACAACCGAATGATCGATCAGGGTGGCAATATTTATTTTCTCGCCAAGATTTTCTCTACCGACGGTCTCAGTTTCCAGCACGCTGCGGCTACCATGACAGGAATGAGTCAGGAGGATTATGCGCAGATGATGTTATCCGGCGGGCGCTCACCGGAAGGAAATCGTTATTTGCTTAAAGAAGATGGCCCGTCTGAGGAGGAAAAATAATATGGCAAAAATTACCGCTGGGGTTGCCACCTCACACGTTCCTGCGATTGGAGCGGCCATTGATCAGGGTAAGCAGTCAGAGCCCTACTGGGCGCCACTGTTTGAAGGCTATGAATTGAGTAAGCAATGGATTGCTGAACAGAAGCCCGATGTCATCTTACTGGTCTACAACGATCACGCTTCCGCTTTCAGTATGGACTTTGTACCCACTTTCGCTATTGGTTGTGCCGAAAGCTTTGCGCCTGCGGATGAGGGCTGGGGACCACGTCCTGTGCCCATCGTTGAAGGTCATCCACGACTAGCGTCTCATATCTGTCAATCCGTTATTCAACAGGATTTCGACCTGACGGTGGTCAACAAAATGGACGTAGATCATGGCCTGACGGTGCCTCTGTCGTTAATGTTTGGTCAACCCGAGACCTGGCCCTGTAAAGTAATACCCATCGCCGTCAATGTAGTGCTCTATCCAGCCCCTTCCGGACAGCGCTGTTATGACCTGGGTAAGGCCCTGCGCAAGGCCGTCGAAAGCTTTGACGAGGATCTCAACGTACAGATCTGGGGTACGGGTGGCATGAGTCACCAGTTGCAAGGTCCACGCGCCGGTTTGATTAATCAAGCGTTCGACAAGGACTTCCTGCAACGTCTGGTTAACGATGCAGACGAGTTGGCGAAAATGCCTCATATTGATTATGTGCGTGAGGCCGGCTCCGAAGGTATCGAACTGGTGATGTGGCTGGTCATGCGAGGGGCGTTGAACGCCCGTGTGGATGAGAAACACCGTTTCTATCACGTGCCAGCTTCGAATACGGCGGTAGGGCACTTGATTTTGGAAAACATTGAATAAGCACCACGATAAGAACTGAGCAGAACATATTAGGGAGACTATCATGAAAGTCGCATTAGCAGGTCCTGGCGCCTTTGGTATCAAACACCTGGATGCCATCGAAAAAATTGACGGTGTGGAAGTGGTATCGCTGATTGGTCGAGAGCCGGAGAAAACACAAAAAGTCGCGGAAAAATATGGTGTCAAACACACCACCACCGAACTTGAAGACGCACTTGCCCTGCCCGAGGTGGATGCGGTTATCCTCTGCACTCCCACCCAAATGCATGCCAAACAGGCTATCCAGTGCATGCAGGCGGGCAAGCATGTGGAAGTGGAAATTCCGCTGGCCGACAGCTGGGAAGAAGCCCAGCAAGTACTCAAGGTGCAAAAAGAAACCGGTAAGGTGTGCATGGTGGGTCACACCCGTCGTTTCAATCCATCGCACCAGTATGTGAACAAAAAATTGCGTTGCGGTGAGTTGAACATTCAGCAGATGGACGTGCAAACCTACTTTTTCCGTCGCACCAACACCAATGCGCTGGGCGAGGCACGTAGCTGGACTGACCATTTGTTATGGCACCACGCCGCTCATACGGTAGACCTGTTTGCCTACCAGGCGGGAGAAAAGATCATCGCCGCTAACGCCATGCAAGGTCCCATACATCCCGATCTGGGTATCGCCATGGATATGTCGATTCAAATGAAAACCGAGACCGGTGCGCTGTGTACCCTGTCTCTGTCATTTAACAACGATGGTCCCCTGGGTACCTTCTTCCGTTACATCTGCGATAACGGTACTTTTATTGCTCGTTACGATGATCTGGTCAATGGCAAAGAAGAAGCTATCGATGTTTCCAACGTGGATGTTTCCATGAACGGCATTGAGCTGCAGGACCGGGAATTCTTTGCCGCTATCAAAGAAGGTCGCGAGCCCAATTCCAGTGTTGCTCAGGTGCTGCCGTGTTACAAGGTGCTTTATGATCTGGAGCAGCAGTTGAACGCGGCATCCTGAACTTAACGTCCTTATCTGATCCTGCACGAGGAGAACAAACGTCATGCAAACCCGTCGTATCGGTAACGTCGAAGTGCCTGCCATTGGCCTGGGTTGTATGAATCTGAGCCACGCATATGGCACTCCACCCGATAAGCAGACCTCGATAGAACTGTTGCGCAAGGCGTTCGATCTCGGTGTCCGGCATTTTGATACCGCAGCTTTGTATGGCTTTGGTGCCAATGAAACCCTGGTGGGTGAGGCGTTGAAGCCATTTCGCTCAGAGATTCACCTGGCCAGCAAGTGTGGTATGACCGGTGTTGATGGCAAACGCGTCATTGATGGACGACCGGCAACCCTGGTAAAAACCCTGGACGCGGCTCTGCAGCGTCTGCAGACCGATCATATTGACTTGTATTACCTGCATCGCTGGGACAAAAGTGTGCCCATTGAAGACAGTGTCGGAGCACTTTCACGTTTGGTGGAATCCGGTAAAATCGGAGCCATCGGTTTGTCGGAAGTCAGCGCGAAAACATTGCGAAAAGCCCATGCTGTCTACCCCATTACCGCGGTGCAAACGGAATACTCATTGTGGACACGGAATGCGGAAATCGCCGTACTGGAAACCTGTAAGGAGCTGGGTACAACTTTTGTAGCGTTTTCGCCGCTAGCACGCGGTTTTCTGGCAGGAGGAGTTAACGATCCCGCCAACTTTACCGAAAAAGATATCCGCCGTAATATGCCGCGCTTTCAGCAGCCGAACTTTCAAGCCAACACTCAATGGCTGTCCGACTTCGCTAACCTGGCGAAAGAGGCAGACTGCACCATGGCACAGTTATCACTGGGATGGCTGCTGGCTCAGGCGGAACATGTGCTGCCCATTCCTGGAACAACGTCTCTCGTTCACTTGAAGGAAAATCTATCAACAGCACAATTTACTCTAAGCCAAGACATCCTGTCCCGGGCAAGTGCTCTCGTTAACCTGCACTCCGTTCAGGGGGCTCGATATCCGGCAGCGACTCAGGCGGAAATCGATACGGAAGAATTTTAAGAAAATTTTAAAAACCAAATAAAAAGTCAAAAAAATCCAGAGGAGATCCGCTGACCATGGTTTGGCAGGCCCACGATTATGACACGATACCGGGAACCTATGTGTTCGATGGTCAGCGTGCACACCCATCATATCCTCTCAATAAGCTGCTCTATTCCTTCAACGAGGAAGAAAATCGGCAAGAGTTTGATCAGGACCCATCCGCCTACTGTGACAAATTTGGTGTAGATGGTGAATACAAGAACGTTATTCTGAACAATGATTTTCTGGGAATGCTGCGTTTGGGAGCCAATATTTACTATATGGCAAAGATGGCCTTGCCCCGCGGTGTTTCGGTGCAGGATGCCGGGGCTGCGTTTCAGGGCATTACCACCGCTGAATTTCAACAAAAATTGCTGGATAACCAGGCGGATCTGGAAGAAAAATTAAGACACAAAGGAGGTTACTGGCATGGCTAAAATCATGGGCGGTATTACCAGTTCGCACATTCCGGCTGTTGGCAATGCCATTGCCGAGGGGTTAACCCAGGAACCTTACTGGAAGCGGTTTTTTGATGGCTATGAACCGGCCAAGGCCTGGCTCGACCAGGTCAAGCCGGATATCTTTATTGTTGTGTACAACGATCACGGCCTCAACTTTTTCCTCGACAAGGTGCCTACTTTCGCCTTGGGCTGTGCCGATCGCTATGAAAATGCCGACGAGGGCTGGGGGTTGAAACCGGTGCCTCCTTTCACCGGTGATGCGGAGTTCTCCTGGCACCTGGCGGAGTCGTTGATCGAGCAGGAATTTGATATCTGCACCTGCCAGGAGATGAAAGTTGACCACGGATTTGTGAACCCGATTCGTGCCTTGTACGGCAACCGTGAAGAGGGCAGCACGGAAAGCTGGCCGGTCAAAACCATTCCTCTGGCGGTGAATACGGTTCAGCACCCGGTACCCTCGGCAGCCCGCTGTTTAAAACTGGGGAAGGCCCTGGGTACAGCCATTGAATCCTACCCGGAAGACTTGCGCGTAGTGGTGTTAGGCACCGGCGGCATGTCACACCAACTGCAGGGCGAACGGGCTGGTTTGATTAATGTGGACTTTGATCTGGACTGTATGGAAAAAATCGCCCGTGAACCGGAATGGATGACCCAGTTTTCCAACGCTGACATCATGGAAAAAGCTGGAACGGAAGGGATTGAAACTATCATGTGGCTGGTGATGCGCGGAGCCCTGGCCGATAAGGTTAACGTGGTCCACAAACACTATCACGTACCCATCTCGAATACGGGGGCAGGTGTGTTAGTCCTGGAAAATTAATTGGTCATTTTTTCCACCAAAAATTCCAGTAGCGTTCTCGCCCGGAAGCTCAGGTTGCGGTTGGGGTACACCGCCCAAATGCCTTCCTGCGAGGACTGGATGTGGTTTAACAGGGTTACCAGTGACCCATCGGCCAGCGCCTCGGTCAAGTAGTAATCGGGAACCTGAATAATGCCAATGCCTTTGAGGGCCGCATCGAGCAACGCCGTACCGCTGTTGCAACGCAAGTTGCCTTTCACCCGCACATTGCGTTCGATGCCGCTCTCCTCAAAGCGCCAGTAATCGAGAGTGCCGAGGATGCAGTTGTGATGTTTCAGCTCCGATAGGGAATAGGGTTCGCCGTGGCTGACCACATACTCGGGTGAGGCGCAAACGTAAAGCCGCCGCGATCCGAGTCGTCTGGCAATCAGACTGCTGTCTTCCAGATGGCCCAGCCGAATGGCCAGGTCGTAACCCCCTTCCACCAGATCCAGCTGCTTGTTGGTCAGCTCGTATTCCAGTTCAATCTCCGGGTATTGGACGACAAAATCGTTCAACAGTGGAGCCAGTCGCAGTTCGCCATAGGTGTGGGGCGCCGTGACTTTAAGCTTGCCCCGAGGCACTAGATTTAACTGTCCAAGTGTCTGTTCGGCCGTTTCCAGCCCTTCGAGGGCTTGCTTACAGTGCCGATAGTAGACATCACCTTCTTCCGTCAGGGAAACGCGACGGGTGGTTCGGTAGAGCAACACGGTGGATAAGCGCTTTTCCAGGGCGGCCACCAGCCGACTCACCTGTGCGGTGGATACCTTCAACCGCTTGCCCGCGGCAGTAAAGCTGCCCGTTTCAGCGACTGCGATAAATTCGTTGATGCCATCCAGTTTCAGCATGAGTTAGGTTCAGCAGATTGTTACCATATTGTAATAGTGATTTTACAAAATAGGTATTATATATCCTCAAGAAACAATTACACTATGCCCCATTAGCTACAAACCAGTAAATCCCAAACCCACTTAAGTCACAGGGGAAGTACCATGAGCGACAATATCATCAAATGCCGTGCGGCCATTGCCTGGAAAGCGGGCGAGCCACTGTCCATTGAGGAAGTGGAAGTGCATCCCCCCAAAGCGGGTGAAGTCCGTGTTCGTATTGTGGCCACCGGTGTCTGCCATACCGACGCTTTTACCTTGTCCGGCGACGATCCTGAAGGGGTTTTCCCGGCCATCCTGGGTCATGAAGGCGGGGGTATTGTGGAATCTGTGGGTGAAGGGGTCACCTCGGTGGAGGTCGGCGACCATGTTATCCCTCTGTACACCGCTGAATGTGGCAAGTGTAAATTCTGTACGTCTGGCAAAACCAACCTGTGTTCTGCGGTACGTGAAACTCAGGGCAAAGGCCTGATGCCCGATGGCACCACCCGCTTCTATAAAGATGGCCAACCCATTTATCATTACATGGGCTGTTCCACGTTCTCGGAATACACCGTCCTGCCGGAGATCTCTCTGGCCAAAGTTAACAAGGATGCACCGCTGGAAGAAGTCTGTCTGCTGGGTTGCGGAGTGACCACTGGCATGGGCGCGGTGTTGAATACGGCCAAAGTGGAAGAGGGCGATAGCGTCGCCATTTTCGGCCTGGGGGGCATTGGCCTGTCCGCGATTATCGGCGCGACTATGGCCAAAGCGGGTCGTATCATTGCCATTGATATCAACGAGAGCAAATTCGAACTGGCCAAAAAACTGGGCGCTACCGATTGCATCAACCCCAACGACTACGACAAGCCGATTCAGGAAGTGATTGTCGAGATGACCGACGGTGGCGTGGAGTATTCGTTCGAGTGTATTGGCAACGTCAATGTCATGCGTTCTGCCCTGGAGTGCTGTCACAAAGGCTGGGGCGAATCCGTGATCATCGGTGTGGCCGGCGCTGGCCAGGAAATCTCCACCCGTCCGTTCCAGCTGGTGACTGGTCGCGTCTGGCGCGGCACGGCCTTCGGTGGTGTCAAAGGTCGCTCACAATTGCCAGGCATTGTTGAAGACTACCTAGCTGGAAAATTCGCGCTGAATGACTTCATCACTCATACCATGCCGTTGGATGATATTAATGAAGCTTTTGATCTGATGCATGAAGGCAAAAGCATTCGCTCGGTGATTCATTACTGATTCAATAGCAGTCGATTGAAAGGGGGATCATCATGTCATTGGAAATGATCAGTCAGGAGAAAAGCTTTGGTGGCTGGCATAAGCAGTACACTCACGCCTCAAGAGTAACCCAGTGTACTATGCGCTTTGCCATTTACCTGCCGCCACAAGCCTCAGCGGATCACAAAGTCCCAGTGGTTTACTGGCTCTCGGGTCTGACTTGCACCGATGAAAATTTCATGCAGAAAGCGGGTGCCCACCGGGGCGCCGCGGAGCTCGGAGTGGCGATTGTCGCTCCGGATACCAGCCCCCGCGGTGAGGGGGTGCCAGACGATGCCGACGGAGCCTACGATTTCGGTTTGGGAGCAGGTTTTTACCTGAACGCCACGCAGGAGCCCTGGAATAAGCACTACCGGATGTACGATTATATTGTCGATGAGTTGCCGGCACTTATTGAAGATGTATTCCCGGTGACTCAGCAGCGCGCCATCAGTGGTCATTCCATGGGCGGGCACGGGGCTTTGACCATCGGTTTAAAAAATCCGCATCGTTACCAGGCCATCAGTGCGTTCAGCCCCATCTGCAATCCGATGAATTGCCCTTGGGGCCAAAAAGCCCTCGGCTATTATCTGGGACAGGACCGCACTGCTTGGCAAGCATATGATGCCAGTGTCCTGATGCGTGAATGTCAGCAGCAATTACCAACGCTGGTGGATCAGGGCGAAGCGGATAATTTTTTGAAAGAACAGTTGTTGCCGGAAGCGCTGGAAGAGGCCGCCAAAGCTTCCAGCTATCCGTTGGAGCTGCGGCGACAGGAAGGATACGACCACAGTTATTACTTTATCGCCACTTTCATAGAAGAGCACCTGCGTTTCTTGCAGAAGCATTTGTAACTCCTACATCCAGCGATGACACAGTGTTTGTTGTCGCTGGATATTTGTACTTGATATTGTTACTGAATATTGAATCTACAGATCCTAGCGCAGTCCTAAATCTCCGGCTCGTATTGACGAGGTCTTGACGACCATTTCTCTGTTCCCTCTCGTTATTGCTCGCAACAATTATTGCTCTTAACAGTTAACATTCTCAAAAGTTAACATTCTCAACAGTTAACGTTCTCGAGAGTGTGATAGATTATTTTGGTTATCTCTAGCTCCAGACACAAACATACGGAAAAGTGTCGAATTTCAATGCAATTATTTAACTTCGTCAATTGACAGTTTTTTGGTCTATTATTTAGTATGTTATACATACTAATAAATCATGAGAAGGCCTTATGTTTCCCAAAAACTGCTGGTATGTCGCCTGTACTTCTGACGAACTCGACAACAAACCCCTGGGACGTCGTATTTGTAATGAGCCTGTCGTGCTCTATCGTGATGTCGAAGCTCGGGTTGTGGCACTGGAGGATTTCTGCCCTCACCGTGGCGCCCCCTTATCGCTGGGTAGCCTGGAGGATGGCATTTTGGTGTGCGGTTATCACGGCTTGAAAATGGGGCCAGAGGGGAAAACCGATTCCATGCCCGGCCAGCAAGTGCAAAATTTTCCCTGTGTGAAGCGCTTCCCGGTGCATGAACGCTACGGTTTTGTATGGATCTGGCCGGGCGTAGAAGATAAGGCCGATATACGCCAGATTCCTCACCTGGCCTGGGCTGAAAGTTCCGATTGGGCCTACGGTGGCGGTCTCTATCATATCCAGTGTGATTACCGATTAATGATCGATAACCTGATGGACCTGACCCACGAAACCTACGTTCATGCCAGTAGTATCGGACAAAAAGAAATTGACGAAACACCGGTCAACACCAGGTTGGTTGAGGGTGAGGTGGTGACCAGTCGATTTATGGAAAACGTTATGCCACCCCCTTTCTGGCAAGATGCTTTAACGGCCAATGACCTGCCCGACGATGTGCTCGTCGATCGCTGGCAGGTGTGCCGCTTTACCCCGCCCAGTCAGGTGATGATTGAGGTGGGCGTGGCCTTGGCAGGCAAGGGAGGGTACAACGCTGATCCTCAATTCAAGGCCCACAGTATTGTGGTGGATTTTATGACCCCGGAAACCGAGACTTCCATCTGGTATTTCTGGGGCATGGCTCGCAATTACAAACCCGAGGATCAGTCATTGACCGACAGCATACGCGAAGGGCAGGGTAGGATTTTTGCCGAAGACCGCGAAATGCTGGAGTGTCAGCAACGCAATTTGTCGGAGTATCCCGAACGTCGCTTGATGACTCTCAATATCGACGCCGGCGGAGCCCAGTCCCGTCGCTTGCTGGATAAGCTCATAGCCGCTGAAGTCGATTAAAGCGGCTGAAGTCGATTAGCAGAAGGTTCTGCCTTTGTCGTTCAATTCCCGGGTTAGAAATTATCTATAAAATTTCAGCGGAGAAGAGTCATGTCGAGCGTTATGAAGGTACCATCAGCGTTTAAATCGGTCTTTATGCTGATTCGCCACAGGTTTGGTAGAAGACTTTGAAGCCTGGACAAGTCAGACGCGAGTCGATAAATTCGAACTGCCAGTGGAAATTAATTGACAAAATTCTTCCGGCTAAAATAGTATGTGCTACATACAATATGTGTTGCTGCATAAATAAAAAATGCTACTAATAATCAAAGACTATATAACCGAATTAAATTTCGGTTGCAGATCGGGGAGGAACGATGAAGTTTGAACGTCTTAACCCACTGACTGGCATTGTGGCCAGTCAAGCTACTGCCATGCAGGCCGCTGACGCTAATGCAGTTGCCGATCGGGCCCTTCAGGGCTTTCCCGCCTGGGCAGCCATGGGGCCTAACGCCCGTCGTTCAGTCCTTATGCAGGCTGCTGAACAGTTGGAGGCTCGCCGCGATGACTTTGTGCAAGCGATGATGAGTGAAATCGGGGCAACCGAAGGCTGGTCCTTGTTCAATCTGACGTTGGCCGCCAGTATGATTCGTGAGTCCGCTGCACTGACGACCCAGATAAATGGAGAAGTCATTCCCTCCGACCGTCCAGGCTGTGTCGCCATGGCCGTGCGCGAGCCGGTAGGGGTTATTGTCGGCATTGCCCCCTGGAACGCCCCGATCATTTTGGCGGTACGTGCCATTGTCACGGCCCTGGCTTGCGGCAACAGTGTCATCCTTAAAGCTTCTGAAGTCTGCCCGCGCACTCATGAGCTGATCATCGAGGCCTTTGCGGCAGCCAATTTCCCGGATGGGGTGGTCAATGTGGTGACCAATGCACCGGTCGATGCTGGGGAGGTGGTGGGCGCGCTGATTGATCATCCGGCGGTTAAGCGCATCAATTTTACCGGCTCGACTGAGGTGGGTCGGATTATTGCCAAGCGGGCGGCGGAGCATCTTAAGCCTTGTCTGTTGGAGCTTGGTGGTAAGGCGCCTTTTATTGTGTTGGAGGACGCTGACCTTGACGAGGCGGTTGCCGCCGCCAGCTTCGGTGCCTTTATGAATCAGGGGCAGATCTGTATGTCCACTGAGCGCTTGATTGTGGTGGATGCTGTTGCTGACGCGTTTATGGAAAAGTTTTCAGCCAAAGCCGCTGCCATGCCAGCCGGGGATCCGGCCAAAGGCAATACGCCCTTGGGCGCGGTGGTGGATCAAAAGACCGTCAATCATGTCAACAGTTTGATCGACGATGCCCTGTCCAAAGGTGCTGTTGTAGTGGCAGGGGGGAAGGCCGACAGTGTCATTATGCCGGCTACAGTTCTGGATGGTGTCACTTCATCCATGAACATTTACCGGGACGAAAGCTTTGGTCCAGTCGTTGCGGTGATTCGAGCCAAAAACGAAGAGGAGGCGATTCGCATCGCCAACGACAGTGAATTTGGTTTGTCATCATCGGTCTTCACTCGCGATACCGCGCGTGGTCTGCGTGTCGCAAAGCAAGTGCAGGCCGGTATGTGTCACATCAACGGACCCACCGTTCATGACGAGGCGCAGATGCCGTTTGGTGGCGTCGGTGCTTCCGGCTATGGCCGCTTTGGCGGGAAAGCCGGTATAGACCAGTTTACCGAGTTGCGGTGGATCACAATGGACACGCAGCCAGGACATTACCCGATATAAAACTTGAAGGTTTGATCGCAAATTTTAATGAATATTGAAGTAGGAGTAACTATGTCTGAACCAAGAGCCGAACAGGATACTGTAGCCTTTAAAGTGGAAGAGGGTATCGCCTGGGTCAGTTTCAACCGTCCGGAAAAGCGCAACTGTATGAGCCCGGCCCTAAATCGCCAAATGATGCGTGTGCTGGACGAATTGGAGTTTCGTGACGATGTCGGTGTGCTGGTGCTGTCGGGAGAGGGCACTGCCTGGTCCGCCGGTATGGACCTGAAAGAGTATTTTCGTGAACAAGAGGTGAAGGGGCTGGGGGCTGTACGTCAGGCACAGCGGGAATCCTATGGCTGGTGGCGCCGGTTACGCTGGTATCAAAAGCCGACTATTGCCATGGTCAATGGCTGGTGTTTTGGCGGTGGTTACGGACCACTGTTTGGCTGTGACCTGGCGTTTGCCGCAGATGAAGCGTCGTTTGGCCTGAGTGAAATCAACTGGGGTATCCTGCCTGGCGGTGGTGCAACCAAAATTGCCGTGGAACTGTTAAATTTCCGCAACGCCATGTACCACGCCATGATGGGTGAAAACATCGATGGTAAAAAGGCGGCCGAGTGGGGGCTGGTCAACGAGTCAGTGCCCCTGGACAGCTTGAAAGCTCGTGTTACTGAGGTGGCCAAGGTGCTGCTGGAGAAAAACCCGGTGGCTCTCAAGGCGACCAAAGATGCCATCCGTCGGGTGGGTGAGATGACTTATGAAAACGCTGAGGATTATCTGGTGCGTGCCCAGGAAGCCGCCAACAGCTTTGATAACGATGGTCGCAAGGAAGGCATCAAGCAGTTCATTGATGACAAGACCTACAAACCGGGGCTGGGTGCCTACGATAAGTCTAAATAGGACGACTGACCGTTTGACAGGCCCGCATAGACGGGCCTCCAGCTTCAGCTGGAACATACAACAAATATAGATATAACTTCGGAGAGTGCTGTGACAACCACTGTGGTAGATGCTGTAGCCACTCATGCCCGCGCCAACCCCATGGCATTGGCCTGTGTTGATCTGGAGAGCGGACAACGCTGGACCTATAGCGCATTTGACAGCGCGATAAATCGGGTCGCCAACTGGCTGGTTGACCGCTTGGGGGCGACCAGCAGCGCCCGGGTAGCTACCTTGTCTCGAAACCGTGCCGAGACCCTGATTCTGTATCTGGCCTGTGTCCGTGCCGGTGCCATTTTTGTCCCTCTGAATTGGCGCTTGTCTGTCAATGAAGTGCGCCAACTGTTGGACGACGCCAGTCCCAGTTTGCTTTTCTTCGACCCGGAATTCGAACTGTCGGATCTTGATCTGGAGAACTATCGGCTCTCGGAATTGCTCGCGCTGAGCCAGTCCTACCCGGATGGCAAGCTTTCAGCCAGATGCGCTTTTGACGAAACCTCTCTGCTGCTCTACACCTCTGGCACCAGTGGCAGGTCTAAGGGCGTGATGGTCACCGAAGCCAATGTGTTCTGGAGCAATGTCAATTTCAACCTCAGTAACCAGGTGTCACACAACAGTGTCTTTTTGTGTGACATGCCGCTGTTTCACACCGCAGGTCTGCTGACCAATGCCCGTGCGCCTTTGACCGCCGGTGGTGTTTTGCTGGTTTCCTCCGGCTTCGATGCCGGCAAAACGTTGGCGCGACTGGCCGATAAAGAGCTGGCTATTACCCATTATTTTTCTGTGCCGCAAATGGCGCAAATGTTGTGGAATCACCCCGAGTTCTCACCGGAAAAACTGCAGCGTCTGCAGGTTTATGCAACCGGAGGGGCCCCCAATCCAGCCGCGCAGATCGAGCGCTTCGTCAATGCCGGTATTCCCATGTCTGATGGGTTTGGCATGACCGAAAGTGGCTCGAATTTCGGTATGCCGGTGTCCGATCGCCAGCGTTTGATTGACAAGGCCGGCTCTTGCGGTTTGCCGTATTTGTGCCTGGAAACCCGCATTGTGGATGGTGAGGGTCAGGCTTTGGCTACTGATCAGCCCGGCGAGCTGTGGGTGCGTGGCCCTTGCGTCTCGCCTGGTTACTGGAATCAACCCGAATTGACCGCCCAGGTTTATGTGGATGGGTGGTTCTGCACAGGTGACATCGCCCGCAAAGACCAGGATGGGTTTTTCTATATTGTCGATCGCAAGAAAGACATGTTCATATCCGGGGGTGAAAACGTCTATCCGGTCGAAGTCGAGGGCATTATCGCGCAACTGGACTGCGTGGCCGAGGTGGCGGTGGTGGGGGTACCCGATTCTACCTGGGGCGAAAAAGGCGTGGCGTTTATTGTCTCGACGAGTGACCTTGATATCGACAAGGTTCGTCAACATTGTGAAACACAACTGGCCAGATACAAAATTCCCAAGGAGTTTTTGCTGGTGGACAGCATCCCCCGCACCGGCACTGGCAAGACCATCAAATCGAAATTGGTAGAGCAGGCAAAAGCGCAGTGAATAGCCGATTCGGTCCCGATCAATGCTATGCAAACTTCCTTCAGCAAGGCGAGTTTCATATCCAGCGCTGTGACGACTGTCATCAGCATGTATTTTACCCGCGTTGCCTCTGCCCGCATTGTGGTTCAGAAAGCCTGATCTGGACCAGACCCTCGGGCTTGGCGACTGTCTATTCCACGTCGGTGGCGCGTCAACAGCAAGGTGATTACAACATTGCGTTGGTTGATTTGCAGGAGGGTCCGAGGATGATGACCCGGGTGGTGGGTATTGATCCGCAACAGGTGACGATTGGCATGCAGGTACAAGCTTTTGTCGACACCCTGGAAGGAGACTGCCAACCGCTGGTGTTGTTCAGGCCTCTCGATGATTCTTCTCGGGGAGGGACGTAGCGTGAGTCATGTATTGCGTGGGCGCATTGCGGTTGCCGGTATCGGTCTGACGGAATTTGGCAGTCGACCGGGTTACAGTGCGCTGGAAAATACCGCTGAAGCTGTCGGTCGTGCCCTGGCGGATGCGGGTATACAAAAACATGAGGTGGATGGGCTGTTCACGTCAAATTTTCCAGATACCTTTGCCGCCTTGCACCTGGCCGAGTACCTCGGCATTCAGCCGCAACTGCTGGATGATACCAATATTGGTGGTGCGGTGTATGTCAGCCAGCTGCAGCATGCCGCTGCCGCTATCCATGCGGGGGTGTGCAAGGTGGCGGTGATTGCCATGGGCAGTAACACACGCAGCAAGCTGAAGCAGTTGGGGATAATTGATGGGCCGCGGGAGTCTTTCCCCTATGAAGACGAATACCGTCCCAAGGCGCCCATGAATGCCTACGCCCTGGCCGCTGCCCGTCACATGCATCAATTCGGTACCCGTCGGGAACACCTGGCAGAAGTGGCGCTTGCCGCGCGTCGCTGGGCACAGCTGAATCCCCGTGCGATGCGACGTGAGCCCCTGACAATGGAAGAAGTCCTGGCGGCGCCCATGATCTGTGATCCCCTGTCGGTCATGGATTGTTGCCTGATTGCCGATGCCGGCGCCGCACTGGTCTTGGTCGGTCGTGAGCGGGCTAACGATCTACGCAAGCCACCGGTGTATTTGTTGGGCGTTGGCGTGGCCACCACCCATGCGGGGATCAGTCAGATGCCGGACCTGACCACAACGGCGGCTGTCCAGTCGGGCCAGCGCGCTTATGCCATGGCCGGGGTGGGTCCTAAAGATGTGGATGTGGTTGAAGTCTATGACGCCTTTACCATCAATACGTTATTGTTTCTTGAAGATCTGGGTTTTTGTAGCAAAGGCGAAGCTGGTGATTTTGTGGCCAGTGGCAATATTGCCCCGGGAGGGGGATTGCCGGTGAATACCAACGGCGGCGGACTCAGTTGTGTTCACCCTGGCATGTACGGCCTGATGCTGATGGTGGAAGCGGTGGAACAATTACGCGGCGCGGCGGGTGAGCGACAAGTGAGCAAGCCGGAGATTGCGCTGTGCAATGGTAATGGTGGCCACTTATCGAGCCAGGCCACGGCCATTTTGGGTACCGCGGCGGCCTTGTAGATGCCATTTCAGGGTGGGCAAGGTATAGTTTGGCAAATGGTGTTTAAGACAGGATATATTGATGAGCCAAGCGCTAACCAAAACCGAGGATGAACTGGTCAATCGCAGTACCCTGGAAGATAAACTGGGCTTTCGCGTTCGCATGGCGGAACGAGCAATCTACAAGAAGTTTATCAGCAGCGTGGGCATGACCCCGGTGCAGTACAGTATTTTTACCTTGGTGGCTGACAATGAAGGTATGTCACAGGGGGTGATTGGCGAGGCCCTCAACATGGACCGTGCCTCCACTATGGCCATTATGGACAAGTTGGAAAAAGCCGGACTGATTGAGCGCCGACGCTCAACCGTCGACAGGCGCCGACATGCGTTATACCTGACGGCCAAAGGGAGAAAGGAAATTACGGCCGTCGAAAAGAAAGTACGCCAGACCGATGATGATTTTAAAGAGCGTCTAACAGAGCGTCAGTTGCGGGATCTGGTGCGCTATTTGAATATTTTAGGAAAAGAGTGATCAATTGATACAGGTGACCGGAACCATCGCCTGTCCCGGCTAACAGCTTGACCCGCTGCCGGGACACCGCGTTGTGGTTTCAGAAATTGTGGATGCACACATTGTGGATTCAGGAGCAGTAGGCAGTTAAACACAAGGAGGTGCCAACCGATTAAGATCGGAGTCAACGAGAGAGAAGCAGTCCCACACACGCTATAATGTATGTATAACATACATTCAATATAATAATTAGCCCGGGAGGCCGCAATGAAAAATCGACATAAAACCCTATTGGCATCCGCCATCACCCTGGCATTGCCAGCACTGTCACCCGCAGTCTCAATGGCAGAGTCCTTTGCCATTGAAGAGGTCATTGTTACAGCCCAGAAACGCCAGGAAAGCAGTCAGGAAATTGGCGCCGCCATTACCGCCTTGGCCGGCGACCAGCTGGTTAATTCCGATGTCAATAATATCCAGGATATTCAGAACATGGCGCCCAGCCTGCAGATTGGCGAGAGTTTTGGATTCGCTCAGGTCATGATTCGCGGCATCGGTACCGATAACCCTTTTGCCGGAGGTGATCCGTCTGTGGCCATGCATTTTGATGGCGTTGTTACGGGTCAATCATCCGCGCAATTTGGTTCCTTGTTTGATGTTGAACGCATTGAAGTTCTGCGTGGACCGCAGGGGACACTCTATGGTCGCAATGCCACCGGTGGATCCATTAACGTCATTACCCATAAGCCCACTGAAGAACTGCAGGGTTACGGCAGGTTCACCATGGGTAATTACAACCTGTCCAAATTCGAAGGGGCGGTGGGTGGGCCTTTGGCGGACAATGTGCAGGGGCGTCTCGCGTTACGAGTGATTGAGCGTGATGGTTATGGTGAAAACATCCACACCGGAGAGGATGTTGATGATGCCTCGCAGCGCTCGATACGCGGTCAGCTGTTATGGCAGCTGAATGACAGCATGGATCTGAGGTTGGCGGCAGAATATCATGAGGAAGATGATAACAACTACATGCCGAAATTCCGCGCTCCTTCCTACGATCCTGCACCCATACCAGCGTTGGCGCCTCAACCGGTTACTGGCACCCGCGCATCGGATCGTCGGGATCTCAACTCCAATGTGGATCTGCAAAATGAGCGGGATCAGAGCTCCTTTACCCTGGAATACAACTGGAACATCAACGATACCTGGTCATTGACCTCGTTGAGCAACTACCAAACCTTCGATAAAACCCCCCAAGCCGATTTCGACATGACCGAAGAGAACTTTTATCTGTGGTCCGAACGGTTTGAAACCGAGCAGGTCAGTGAAGAGCTGCGCCTCAACTACGAGGGCGAAAAACTGCATGGTTTACTAGGGCTCTTCTATTACACGGAAGAGATCGATTCCATCAATCAGTTGGACCTGGCACTTAATCCGGGACCACCTCGCTGTACTGTGGCCGATAACGTCTCACCCTCACTGCTCAATGCCGACGTCAACGACATTTGCTTTAATTTCAGTGGCAGCAGTGAAACCGAAGCCTATGCGTTGTTTGCCAATTTCGGCTACGACCTGACGCAGACCCTGACCCTGACTTTGGGCGGTCGTTACAGCTATGAAAAGAAAGAGGGGTTTACCGATCGCTGGATAGCCCCAGGCCTGGTTACGCCGCTGACGTTTGAGGATGAAGAAGATTTCAGTGAATTTTCCCCCAGTATCCGTCTGGAATGGGAAGCCGCTGAGGACGTGATTCTGTATGCAAGTTTCTCGGAGGGTTTCAAAAGCGGTATTTTCCTCACCGGACAGACATCGCCGGTGCTGGAACCTGAGATCGTCGATGCCTATGAGCTGGGCTTGAAAGGGATGTTTTTCGACAGCCGTTTACGTTTTAACACGGCTGCCTTTTTCTACGATTATACCGATCTGCAACAGGGTCGCAGTGTTCCAGCCGGTTCCAGTGGTTTTACCCTGGTGTATGAAAATGCTGCCTCGGCAGAGGTGAAAGGGGTAGAAGCGGAACTCACATGGTTGCCGACAGAGTTCCTACGCATTGATGGCTCGGTAACTTATCTGGATGCCACCTTTGAAGACTATGTCACCACCGATCCGTTCGACACTGTGTATCAGCAGTTGGGATTGATTGATGCCAACGTGGACTTATCGCAACAGCTGTCTGGCAATCAAATGGTACAGTCGCCGGAATGGGCTTTTAGCCTTGGAGCCACGTTGGACTTTACCGTTCCGGGGACGGAATGGATGGGGTCGGCCAGTGTATCAGCGGCCTATAAAGATCGGGTCTATTTCTCCCAGTTTAATCACGAGGCATTAAGTCAGGAGTCAGTAACCACGGTTAACGCGAATCTTAACGTAACCTCTGCCGATGAGCGCTGGAGTTTGAATTTCTGGGGCAAAAACCTGACCGATGAAACCATTTACATGGGGACGTTTATACTCAACAGTTCGCGCACCAATGCCGGATTCCTGGCGCCCCCGAGAACTTATGGCTTGACTCTCGGGTATAATTTTTGAGGTCGATCTTCAGCACAAGTTCGTTGCTGCGAGTTTGCTTCAGTAGCAATAGTAAAAGGTAAAGCCCCTGATCTATGATCAGGGGCTTTATAAGCTTTTTGCATGTGTCCTCAATAAAAAGTCATTGGTGCATGCCGACTGACAATCGCAGAATTGGAAGTCTCCGATAAAGATTATAATATCGGTAGCATATAACCATAATTTTAAAGTTGCGCACCCCAACTGAGCGCAAGAGAGAAATAATAAATGACTAAATCTGACCCCAGAGACATCATTGCTCAGTCGCCCATGAGCCGTTTGCAAATAGTGGCGATTATTCTATGCATCCTGTTGAATGCCCTGGATGGCTTCGATGTCCTTGCCATCAGTTTTGCTTCACCGGGAATCGCCAGTGACTGGGGCATTGATCGGGCCGCTCTGGGGTTTGTGTTGTCGATGGAATTAATAGGGATGGCCGTGGGTTCCGTGGTCATCGGCAATCTGGCAGATCGCTTTGGTCGTCGGCCGATCATTCTCGGTTGTCTGGTGGTCATGGCTGGCGGTATGTACCTGGCTTCCGTGGCGCAGACGGTGGTGATCCTGTCCGTCGTGCGCCTGTTCACCGGGCTGGGTATTGGCGGTATGTTGGCGGCCACCAATGCCATGGTGGCGGAATTCTCCAACGCCCGACGCCGACACCTGGCGGTGGCGCTAATGGCCGGTGGCTATCCGGTGGGCGCGATCATCGGCGGTTCTATAGCCTCGGTACTCTTGTCTCAATTTGATTGGCGAGCGGTATTTCTCTTTGGCGCGATAATAACGGCCGTTTTTCTGCCCTTAGTCTGGTTATGGTTACCTGAGTCGGTGGAGTTTCTTACCCAGAAACGCCCGGCTGGGGCTTTGCAAAAGGTCAATGCCACCTTGCAGCGCATGGGGCATGCTGTCATTGAGCAATTTCCTAAACTGCAGCAGCAGGAGTCTCTGAGCGGTGTTCGTGAGTTGTTTTCACCCAGCCTGGTGCGAGTTACCCTGTTGCTGATTGTGGCTTATTTTACGCATATCATGACCTTCTACTACATACTGAAGTGGATTCCGAAGATCGTCGTGGATATGGGTTTTGCCGCGTCATCTGCCGGTGGTGTATTGGTCTGGGCCAATGTTGGAGGAGCAAGCGGTGCCTTGGTGCTCAGCCTGTTAACGCAAAAATTTGATGTGCGGGGTTTGGTCATAGGTGCACTGGTTATGGCGTTTATGATGGTCACGGTCTTTGGCTATGCCTCTGCCAGTCTGCAACATTTGTCCATGTATGCCGCCCTGGCAGGGTTTTTTACCAATGCCGCCATTGTTGGTCTGTACGCGATTTTTGCTCAGTCCTTCCCGTCCCGGGTGCGCGCAGGTGGTACCGGACTGGTGATTGGCTTGGGGCGGGGTGGGGCAGCCCTGGGTCCCATTGTGGCGGGATTTTTGTTTGCCAGTGGTCAGCCTTTGCCGGTAGTATCTCTGTGTATGGCGATAGGATCACTGGTGGCCGCCATCGCGTTACTGGCGCTCGGGCGTAAGTCCGTAGCCAAAGCCGCTGCCGTTTGCAGGGAGGCCTGATAGATGAGGTCAACGACATACCATGCTCAATGCTCAAGCTCTGACTGAGAGTTTTCTGGAACGACTATTACCGGTTTTCTACCACTCGGCGGAACAGCCGGACAACTGGCGTTTTGCCCTGGATCAGATCAAAACCGAGATGCAGGTGGGCAGTGTGGTCGTGCAGAAAATGACGCTCAGCGGCAACCATCTGCGTCAGCAGTGGGCGGTTCGTGACACGGTCTCTACTGAACAGGCCGAATCCCACGATTGCCTGGTGAATAACGATGAAAATCCCCGCTTAAATCTCAACCACGTAAAACGGGTGCTGCAGGACACTGATGTCTACCGCGGGGATGACTATGATCCCTTGCGCCAGCCAGAGTTCAGGGCACTGGAGCGACGCTTGCAGATGATCGGCCTGGGGCGTCCCATTATCCTGGGGGTAAAGTACTCGGAGGATAGCAGCCTGTGCATGGTACTCCACCGACGCAGTGATGACAGTCGCGCTTTTGAAGACTGTCACGCACAATTTTTGCACCGGCTCAGCCCACATTTAAAACAAACCGTTTCATTGTCGGAAAAAATGGGGCAGTTACAGGCCCAATCCGACGCCTTCAGTCAGTGTCTGCATCAGTCTACTACCGGTATGGTATTACTCGATCACTCGGGTGAAGTGCGCTGGGTGAATCAGCGGGCCAAGCAGCTGCTGCAGGATTCACCGCACATGGCTGTCAAAGGCGCGAAGTTACGTTGTGCTGTTGCGGACGATCAACAGCAACTCAACGAATTGATTGCCTGTGCCAGCCTTTCCCGGCAAGCGGGGGAACGCTTGGTCGGCTCGGTGGGGCCCCTGTGGGATAAGCCGCTGCAGTTGTTGGCATCCCCTATGTTTACTTCCACAGCCTCATACATCGCTTTGTATCTGGCTGAGCAGGACCCCCGTCTGGAATTATCCGTCGCCGAGGTGGTCAAGTTGTTTGGCCTGACACCCGCTGAAGCCAGGCTGGCGATTGCGTTGCATGACGGCTTGTCCATCAACGAGTACGCGGACCTGCAGGGTATTTCGGCCGGGACGGCGCGCATTCAGTTAAAAAGTATTTTCTCCAAACTGGGCATTAATCGCCAGCCGGAGTTGGTTCGACTGATGGGGGCTTCGATCACAACCCGAACCCAACACGTCCACAATCACTGTCGCTGAGACTCTGATCGCGTCTGACAAGGCGGATTAGCCACGGTCAATCCACGCATCGTTAACCCATCAACAAGCCGCCGGCCTGTTGCCGCAGTTGTTCTATATCCCGCTTTGGCGGCATGCCAAACATGCGACTGTACTCCCGGCTAAACTGGGACGGACTTTCGTAGCCTACCTCAAACGCGACACTGGAAGCGTCCAGGTGTTCGTTCAGCATCATTCTCTTGGCTTCGTTGAGGCGTAACCACTTTTGGTATTGCAAAGGGCTCATGGCCTTACCAAGACCACACTGGGTTCTATCAGGCAGAAGTCTGGCTGTGTGGGTTCTTGCCGGCGGAAGAAAAGCTGAGTCTTCCATAGTATTAGGCAAGAAATTCAGTGCATTGCTCTAACGATCTTCTACTCTGGAAGGGCAGAATGTTTGCATCAAAACAGCAAATCCAGCCCATATGAAAGATAATGCGGATGTGGATTTTGATATCTCAGAGGAGGATATGGAGCTTCTGAAAACCATGGAGAAAATCAAGGATTACGGAGAAGCCAGCATTTTTCCGGTATATGGCGGCAAACTTAGCTAAAAATGGCTATTTCACACCACGATCACTGAAATCCACACTTATCGTTTCCCACCTCACTTCTTCAAGCGTCATATCTCATATTGGATATGACGCTTTGTTCACCCCTCTGTAGCATCGAGTCACAGATGTAACAAACCGCCTGGGCAATCATGAATACAAGGCTCAGGTCTCTTTGGAGTGAACAGATTATGAGCAATACCCTCAAACAGCGCTGGGTGACCCCTCTGGTTCGCCTTGTCTCGATCAGTGTGCTGCCAGTTTTGACTTACCTGCCAGCAGCCCAGGCTGAATTGACTCTCGACCCTCATGTGGCCGCTGTCGGTGCCACTTCTGACGTGCCGGTAGCCGTGCAAAACCTGCGTTGGCATATGAACGACGCCGAGTATAACGCGCTGGCGTTTCGCAGCATGCGGACCTTGTTTACCACTCGCACCGTGGGGCATTCGGGGACGGTAACCAATCTGCCCCGGGAGGATCACGAGCTGGATTTCAACTATCAGTTTGAGGGCAAAACCTACACCCCGGAGGAATTTCTCGATCGCACCTACACCAACGCCATGTTGGTGATGAAAGATGGCAAAGTGGTTTATGAGAATTACCTGAATCTCAGTCAGCCAGATACCCATTTTATGGGTTGGTCCATGACCAAATCCATCACCTCCATTCTCGTGGGTGTGGCTTATGAAGAAGGCCTGATCAAATCCCTCGACGAAGACATTACCCACTATTTACCCGAACTGAAAAAAGGCGCTTATAAAGGCGTGAGCATCCGTCAGGTGCTGCAGATGCGCTCTGGTGTCGATTACGAAGAGAGCTACGATTTTGACAAGCCGGGCATTGCGGCCAGTAACCACATCACCTCGCTGGTGAAAAATGTCACCCGCTTTGTGGATGCGGCGAAAGACATTAAACGTGCTCATAAGCCGGGCAAAGTGTTCGCTTACAAAACCATTGATACCGCTGTGCTTGGACTGTTGCTGGAGCGGGTAACCGGTAAACACCTGGCAGCTTACACGGCGGAAAAACTGTGGGAGCCTCTGGGTGCTGAAGCTGATGGTTTCTACATTATGGATGGCCAGCCTGGCGTCGGTCGTGAATTCAGTGGTGCCGGATTCAATGCTGTACTGCGTGACTATGCGCGCATCGGAATGATGATGCTTAATGAAGGCCGTATCAATGGTAAACAGATCGTTTCTGCGGACTGGGTCAAGGCCGCTTCCAAGCCCGCAGGCGATGAAAAGTACCCGATGGATTATGGCTACCAGTGGTGGACAGTTTCTAACACGCCAGCGTACTCCGCCATCGGTTTGCAGGGTCAGTTTATCTTTGTCGATCCTTCCACTGATACCGTTATTGTGAAACTGAGTTACTTTCCGCCGGAGGACAAAGAAGAAGCAGCCATGCGGGAGACTTTCACTTTCTTTGCAGCAGCGTCACAGTGGAATCCGAACTAAAAACAGAAATAACAACCAACACTTTACGGAGAGAGTGATGGTTTAAGCCGGGGAAGATTCCCCGGCTCAACCAAAATAATAATCTTCGATACCTTGAGGAATAGGCTATGAAAAGAAACACCATGTTACTGAGTGCCATTATTGGCGCTACCAGTGGCCCCGCCTTCGCCCAGAATGACACAGCGGATAGCAAGTTGTTTCTGGAGGAAGTTGTAGTAACTGCGCAACGCCGTGAAGAAAACTTATTGGATTTGCCCATGTCCGCCACGGCTTTTAACGGTGCCATGCTGAAAAATCAGGGTGTGGCCAAAATCATCGATTTGCAGACAGCTTCTCCATCCCTGTCCATCACCGATACTGGCCCTACGTTAAGTGTCAATATCCGCGGTATTGGTATTGCCACCAATAATCCCAATGTAACCGCAGGCGTAGCTACTTACGTGGACGGCTTATTCCAGCCTCCTATTGTTCAGTCGAACAGTTTCTACGATATCGACACTGTTGAAGTCCTGCGCGGTCCACAGGGGACTTTTGTTGGTAATAATGCTACTGGCGGTGCCATCTTTATTAACAGTAAAGATCCGCAGCTGGGAGAGTTCGGTGGCTATGGTGAAGTGAGCGCCGGCAACTACAGTAACCTGGGTTTTGAAGGTGCGGTAAATATACCGGTGTCGGATGACCTGGCGATTCGTTTTTCTGGCTTTACCCGTGACCGTGACAGTTACTATGACGACATTGGTCAATACGCTAATGAGCCTGGCAAGCTGGATGAATACAGCGCTCGCCTGGGAGTGCTTTGGAATCCCGGAAATTTCGATCTGCTCTTTAAGGCACAGACCAACAAGCGTGATACCGGGGGCTATCCGGCGCAACCCATTCCAGGAACCAGCCTGGATGCCTATCGCATTGACGATCCCTTTACCGTCGCTTTCGATGAAGACGTGTCCTATGAAGACGAAGGGGACATGTACAGCCTGGAACTGAACTACGAACTGGCAAACGGCATTGTTTTACGTTCACTGACCGGTTATCAGGACAAGGAAATTACCAACATCTCCGATGTTGACGGCAGTGATGCTCCTGTGATTGCCAACGCCGATGTGGATGAAAATTACTACGCCAATGAAACCCAGTGGAGTCAGGAGATTAATATCATTTCTCCGACCGACGGCAAGTTTGACTGGGTGCTGGGCGCGTATTATCAGCGCAATGACATAGACGTGAAGATTACGGATACCCAGCCGATTCCTTTTGCGCCACCAGGCATTAACATAGTGACCGATATCCCCAGCAGCAATGAGCGGGAAATTACCGGCTTTTTTGCCCAGGCTAACTACGAGTTTATGCCGTCCTGGGAATTGCAGGCCGGTGTCCGCCATTCCACCTATGAAATTGTGGGGGATGGGGGGGTCTTCCTCAGTGGCGCAGCTTTTCCTCCCGGGGGAATACAGGTGGCGGACCTGTCAGGCAAATACGATGATGACCGCACCACCGGTAAACTTGCCCTGAACTGGTATGTCAACGATGGTCTTGTGTACGCACAAGTATCCACCGGCTATAAACCGGGTGGTTTCAATTCCTCAACGACTCAATTCGAATCCGAAGATGTCACCAGCTATGAGCTGGGTTGGAAGTTCAGCAGTTTCGACGATCGTGTGCGCACACAATTAACCGCATTTTATACCGACTACCGGGATTTCCAGTTTGCTGTGCTGCAGCCTGAAACAGGCGTGGAAGGCGCGCAGAATATTGCGGATATGACGATCAAAGGCTTTGAAGCACAGGTACAGGCCCGCCTGGGTAACTGGTTGATCAATGCGAACGCCGGTTACACCGAGTCTGATTTACCGGCCCAGACCTTTGTCAATGTGCGTAAACTGCCTGGCAGTGGCCTGGGAGTACAATGTGCACCTGGACAGCCGCCGATCCCTGGTGTGTGCTTCGACTACAGTCCGTTCGTTGAAACCAACTCTGGCGGTGATGCCCTGTTTGCGCCTGAATGGACCTATAGCCTGGCGGTCAGTTATGAAATTGAGCTGGGCGACGGTTTGTACCTGACCCCACGGGTGAATTACTCGCACACCGACGAGCAGTACGCTTACCTGGCCTATTCACCCGTCACGGATACCCTGGACAGCCGGGATCTGGTGAATGCCTCGGTAACCCTGACCAACGATCTTTGGAAGGTGGAGCTGTACGGCACCAATCTGACCGACGAAGAATATGTGTCCGGTCAATATTTATCCACAGAATTCTACGGGGCTCCCCGGGAATATGGGCTGCGTTTCGGCGTAACCTTTTGATAAACACGTGCTTGGTGTACGTGTGAATCTCTCTCAAGCTTTGCCGGTTCACGGAGGTGAACCGGTATTTTTTCCAAGCAAGAACCACTCACTGCGAGCTTTACTGGAGAAACCATGAAAACGTCGAGGCTACGTTGTTGCCTGTTAGCCCTCTTTACCCTTCACATGAGTGCCTGCACTGACTCCAGTTCAGATAAACATGCATTGCCGAGTGCCGATACGGTTTTGCTGGATGGAAACATTGTGACTTCAGATCCTCAGAATCCCGAAGTACAGGCTGTAGCGATTCGCAATGGAAAGTTTGTCTATGTGGGTGATAATGAAAGCGCCCGTTCGTGGATAGGTCCCACTACAGTGGTCAAACAGTTGCAGGGCCAAACTGTTGTGCCCGGACTGATCGATGGGCATACACACGCCGGTATTCTTTCGTTGTTTGCATCGACGGATCTGGTGGTCTCCCCCGAGGAAGAACCAGCCAAACTGATGCAGTGGTTGCAACAGTACGCGAGTAAAAATCCGGACATTCCTTTTATCATTGCCGGCTTCTGGCGAACAGCCGATTTTGGTGTGGCCGGGCCTCACAAGTCGATGCTCGATAAGGCGATTAAGGATCGCCCGGTCGCGTTGATGGACGATTCGGGTCACAGTATGTGGCTTAACAGTAAAGCGCTTGAGGTGATGGGCATTGACGCTAACACCCCTGATCCCGCTCCCGGACTGGCGTTCTATGTTCGCGATCAGAATAACGAACCCACCGGCTGGGTGAAGGAATTTGCCACGGCGGCCATTCAGGAGCGGATTTTAAAGCCTGAGGATCCACAACGCTTCGCCAACAACCTGGAAACGTTCTTGAATTTTCTCTCCAGCAAAGGTGTCACCGGACTGTATGACGGTGGCAACTTGTGGCTGCATGATGAAGTGTATTCGGTACTATCCAGTTTGGATAAACAAGGCCGCCTGCCTCTCGATTATGAAGGCACGGTGCATGTACATTTGCCGGATCAAATCGACCGGGCGATTCCGGAACTCAAGCGTTTGCGTCAGCAATACAGCAGCGACCACTTGCATTTCAACACCATCAAGATTCATTTTGATGGTGTGCATGAAATTCGTACTTCCGCAGTATTGCATGGGTTTGAAGACGATCCTGAGAATACCGGTGGAACCCTGATCAGCCAGCAGCGATTGGTTCAGTTTCTGCGGGAACTGCATCAGGAAAAACTGGACCTGCACCTGCATGTGGTGGGCGACCGAGCCACACATATCGCGCTGGATGCCTATGAAGAAGCCCGACAGCAGGGGTGGGATTATCCCCGACTCACCCTTTGTCATCTGGAATTGGTCGATGATGAAGATATCGTCCGCTTCAAACAGCTTGGGGTCATCGCCAACTTCACCCCTCACTGGTTCGGGGACCTGTTCCAGGGGGGAGAGCAGACTCTGGGGGAACGCAACCAGCATAAGATGCGGGCAAAATCCTTTATTGAGGCTGGTGCAACGGTCAGCTTTTCCAGTGACGTGGTGGCGCCCATTGAGTTTGAACGCGCCAACCCGTTTCTCGGTATGCAGATTGGTATGAATCGGCAGGAGCCTGAAGGCGGTACACAAGCTCATATTATGCAGCCAGTCGACGAGCGTTTGACCTTATCGCAACTGATTCAGGGCTACACCATCAATGGCGCTTATCAGCTCAGAAAAGAGGATTCGAGAGGTTCCATCCGTGTTGGTAAATCGGCCGATCTGGTGGTACTGGAAAACAATTTATTTAATCTGAGTTCATACCAAATAGCAGATGTTCAGGTTGCCCAAACAATGCTGGAAGGGCAATGGGTGTATAACCATCAAACAACAGGTGAGACCAATGAGTAAAACATTATCGCGACGAACGGCACTGATGGGTATGGCAAGTGGCATCGGCTCTGTGGGGCTGGGCAGCTTGACATTGGGTTCGGCCGGAGTGAATGCGGCAGGCCAGGCCAGCAATGGCGCTCAAGCATCGGCCCTGGCGTGGGGGGCAGAAAAAAAACTGGCCCATCGAAACATCGACGCTGAATTGGTGTTACAAATCCATGTGAAACTGGGTGAAACCGAAGATATGGGTAAGGGCGCCGACGGACATCGTATTAACTACCCGATTGTCGGTGGTCACTTTGTCGGTAAAGGCCTGAAAGGCGAAGTGGTGCCTGGTGGCGCGGACATGTCCGTTGAGCGCAACGATGGCGTGACAATGATTGAAGCCCTGTATCGCCTGAAAACGGATGATGGCCAGATCATCATCATCCACAATCCGGGCATCTGGCGACCCAACGATGTGGGGCTGAAAAAGCTGAAGGCCGGTGAGCCATTGCTGGAGCAGGATTTTTATTGCCTGACCACACCAAGTTTTAAGACCTCGCCCGGAAAGTACAACTGGTTAACCCAGAATATCTTTATCGGGACTATCGATGATCTGGACGAGTATGGGGTGTTGATTGGTTGTTACCAGATGACCCAGGCCTAACTTCGAAAAATCCAATCGAGTTTTTGAGGCTGATTTTTACTCGAATTTCGCCGGGCCATGCCCGGCCAAAAGTCTTTCCGGGTGAGACTAGTTGTCTTGCCCGGCCACGGAGTATTTCATGGCGACGTTTCGAGTGGCCTGGAACTCCTCCAGGGTTTTACCGCTCATCTGTGCGTAAACATCAAGATTGGAGAGTCCTACGACAGCGGCCATTTTTTCAAGACTGAAAAAGATCACGCCATAGTGGATCAGCCCAATCCAGTCTCTGGAACTGATCAGATTTCTTTCCTGTTGCGTCAATTGGTAATCGCTAAACAGGGCTTCGGGTTCATCCAGAAACCGGCGACGGTGTGCCGGTTCAATCAAGCGATGCAAAAAGTCATTGATGCGATAGGCTGCGTGCGAGGTTTCCAGTGTAAAGGGATAGGTTCCCTCCAGTTTTTCTGCTCCAGCCAGCTGTTTTTTTACTTTCTGTCGCTGCTCTTGAAGGGTGACATCAAAGGCCTGTGATTCGTTCTCATAAATGACTGTGGCAATATTGGTCATGGATGGGAGATGGGTGCCCCTGTGTACGCAGCGAACTTGTGACGACAGCGCCCCGCGCATAATCAGCCACATAATCACTTCGGCACCTTCCAAACCGCCGAGTCTGGCGAAATCGGCATGAGTGAGATGGGTCAGTGATTCGGGATCATGTTGCAGTAAGTCGAGAAATTGCTCATCCCAATCGGTATCATTAAAGCCACAGCGCTCGCCGTGGACTTGATGAGACAAACCGCCTGTTGACACCAGAGCCACCTTCAAATCTTCAGGGTAACTTTCTATTGCCCGGCGCAAAGCACGGCCCATGTAAAAACAGCGTTTGGCCGTTGGTATTGGAAACTGCAAAACCCCCACCTGGAATGGGATGATCGCATTGGACCAGGATTTGCCACGATCGGTCATCATTGATAGCGGAGAAAATAAGCCGTGATCAATGGGCTTTTTTTGAAAGAAGGATACGTCAAACTCATCGGCAAACAGCGAGTGGCCGATATGCCGTGCTAACTGGGCGTGGCCCGGAACTGGCGGGTATTCTCGTGGACCACCGCCCTCATCGGCTGTGACATAACAATCATCTACGCCCAATACAAAGGGGGAGTAGTGATCAAAAAAAAACGAGGTGATGTGATCATTGTAGATAAAGAACAGCACATCCGGATTGTTCGCTTTCAACCACTCCTGGATTGGATCAAACAGCTCAAATACCTGTTTCCAGCTGGGATCGTCAGCGGATTTTTGATCTTTTGCAAAACCAATAGTGGGTGAGTGTGAGGCGGCAATACCTCCGATTATTTGTGCCATAATCGTTTCCTGTTTATTGAATGTTAGGATTTGACAGCTTGGCGATGGCAATGCCGGCAACCACCAGCGGTAATCCGAAAATTACAAAGGTCCAACTGATAGAAACTCCGGCCGCGAGAAAGAAGCCGGCCAGGCTGGGTCCCAATATGGCCCCAATTCGACCGGCGCCGATGGCCCAGCCGACACCGGTTGTTCGTATTTCGGTTGGATAGAGTCTGGCGGCTACTGCGTACAAGCCGGTGAAGCCCCCTTGCACGAAGTACATCAATATAAAGATCAACACCAGAATGACCATCACCGATACGCTGACATTGCCATAGGCCACAGCCATGATTGAGCCGCAGATAAAAAACACCGTTATGACCGGTTGTAGGCCATATTTTTTCGATAGATAACCGAGGCTGATGGAGCCTAAAAACGCGCCTAAATTCAGCGAGATTCCGGCGTACATGGCATTTTCTATATCAAGACCGGATTCCACCGCCAACTTAACCACCCAGCTGAAGAGAAAATACAAGGTGGCAAAACTCATCATAAACGCGAGCCACAATATGCAGGTCGAACGTTTTAAGGCTGGACTCAGCAGGGCTTTGACACCGATGGATTGTCGGCTTGACGCTTCAATATCAGGCAATCGGTTCAGTGGTGGGTGGGCGAGATCAATGAGAATACGATTGGCCCGTGACAAGGCGAGACGTGGTTGCTTGTCGAGCAGGAAAGCCAACGACTCGGGCAAGCCCCAAAACACCACCGGCAGGGCAATCAATGACACTACGCTTGCCGTGATAAACAGCGGACGCCAGCCGAACTGCGGCAACATCCAGGCGGCGAGGAACCCGGATATAATGGCACCAATGGGGTAGCCGGCATGCAACAGCAATATATTCAGGTTTCTATGACGGTCCGGGGAGTACTCCGACACCATCGAGGTCAGGCTTGCCAGCATCGAGCCGATGCCTATACCGGCCAGCAAGCGCAGTACCGCCAACTGCGTCACGGATTGCGCGAACGCGGTGGCCATCATGCCCGCGGTAATGACGATCAAGCTGAGCAGGATCATGGTGCGCCTGCCGATGATGTCGGTGTAGGGCGAGACAAACACCGCACCTATAGCCATGCCCACCAGGGCGGCACTGAAAACAATACCCAGTGATTGTGGGCTCATAGACCAGTTGTCGGCAATCAGCGGCGCCGCGAAAGAAATAGCCAGCACATCCATCCCGTCCAGCATATTGAGAAAGAAGCAAATAGCGATAATGCGGATTTGCAGGCCAGAGAAGGGCAGGTCATCGATAATTTGATGAATATTCATAGACACAACATTTCATTTGGGGACAGAGCGTCTTCACAATAGCCAGACTTAGAGGTCTGGCATTACTCGACCTGGAGATTGTGGGCGTGACGGGTATTCAATACCCGGTCACGCCTGTGGCAGAGCCGTGCTTAAAACTCGTAAGTAAGATTGGCGAAGGCCATGCGTGGTCGTGCATAGGCGACTTCAGCGTAACCGGATCCTGAGGTGTAGGAAGAGTTTCCGGAAACCCGGTACTCCTCGTCCGTGAGGTTATTCACCCCCAGAACCACACGCCAGCGACTGTCGGACGTTTCCACTGCCAGTGAAAGATCAACGGTGGTGTAGCTGTCCAGCTGGGCGATGACTTCGGTGTTGGATGCATCGAAATACACCTCGTCACTGTAGGTCACATCGACTCGTGGCATCACAGTAAAATCACCGATTACGACCGTGTAGCCAATCCCCAGGTTGCCCTGCAATTCCGGGGCAAAAGGCAGTTTATTGCCCTCTTCGACACCGCCGCTGATGACTTGGGTTCCAACGGAAATATCCGCTTGTTTATCAATAGTCGCGTCCAGATAGCCTATACCCGCTTCAATGATCCAGTTTTCGCTCGGCAACCAGGTCAGCTCCAGTTCGGCCCCATCAATAGAGGCCTCACCCGCATTGAAAAACCACGGTGCGATAAATACTCGGTAGGTAAATTGCAGATCGGTGTAATCGGAGCTGAAAATGGCACCATTAATACGCAGGTTATCAGTGATATCCGACTTGAAGCCCAGTTCGACAGTTTTTACTTCTTCCTGATCAAACTGTTGACCCTCGGCCAGGTCTTCACGGCTGATGGGAAAATTGAATGTGGAGTTCCAACCACCACCTTTAAAGCCCTCTGAATAGCTCAAGTACACCATACTGGTGTCCGAGAGATCATAACTGACGTTGGCTGAAATGGTGGTGGCTTGGAAGTCGGCTTCGTAGAGTTTGGGTTCCAGGTAAAAATCACCGTAACCAACACCATTGGCCGCCAGCTGATCGGCAGTCGGTGTGCGATTGACCGTATCCGGATCACCATTGACGGAATCAATCCAGTCAAACTGCTCCGGCAAAGAGCCTTTGGTTTCCTCGGTATAACGGATGCCGAAAGTGCCACTCAGGCGAGTGGTAAAGTCTTTTGTCCACTGGGTAAAAATGGCCCAGGACTCATTTTCGGTAATGTTGTTATCACTATCCAGATGACAGCGATCGGTACCCACACCACAGCTGAAGCCTGAGGGCCGGTCGCTGACGCCGAGGGTAAGAATGTCTTCAATTTCTTCTTCGTAATAAAACAGGCCGAAAACCCCAGTCAAGCCTTCGCCCTGATAGGTCAGTTGGAGTTCCTGGGAGAACTGGTCACCAGAGGATTCAAAATCGGTTTCCAGAATCAGCAACGGGGTATTATCGGCATCGCGAACACCCGTCCAGGATAGGTCACGGTAAGACGTGACCGACTTCAACGTCATGGCCTCATTCAGATCGTATTCGACGTGCATGGAAACACCCCAGTTTTCCAAAGAGCTTTCCAGCTTTTTGGTACCGTTATTGGCGTAAGGGCCTGCGTTCTGAAAATCGTTGGCACACGTGGGATCATCCACGGTCGCATCCACATAACCCAGCGGCGGACCGCCATTGGGTGTGACGCCACCATTCGGGAGGGTGATGGTTGAGCCCGGCGCAGTTTCCAGGGGGCGTCCGGGTGGGCCGCCGGCAGAAATCACCCAGGCGCTGGTACAACCGGCGGCGACACTGGCATTAGCCGCAATCCAGCCGTCATTGGGTGGTAGCAGATTGTTGATGTCGCTATTGGCATTGACACCGGCGAACACCATGGGAGAACCGTTCTCATCGGCTTCGGTGTAGTCAAAAGCCAACCGCACGGCCAGGTCATTGGTCGGTTCAAACAGGAATTTGGCGGTGGCGGTCCAGTTGTTGGTATCACCGAGGTCAGTGCCATCATTCAGACGTTTTACGTAGCCGTCCTGTTTTTTTGATCCCAGGGTAAATCGTGATTTGACGGTATCTGAGAAGGGAATATCCACGGCACCAAAAAATTCGAACAGGCTGTCCTCACCGACTCCGGCCTTTATGGTGCCTCCAAATTCTTCACCGGGCTGAGTGGTATTGATCAGCACCGCACCACCGATGGTATTGCGGCCAAACAGCGTGCCCTGAGGACCACGCAGTACTTGCACGCCGGCAATATCACGCATTTCCATGGTGCCACCGACAGATTGTCCCATGTACACATCGTCAATATATAAGCCGACACCGGGATCGGTGTTGGCGCGGGGACTGATTTGTCCGACGCCCCGAATAAAAATCACCGAGGAGTTATTATTACCTGCAAGCGGTGCATTGGCGGTGAATTGAAGGTTCGGAGTGATTTTTCCAATGTCATCCGTGCCGGTTATCTGGCGACGCTCCAGGGTGTCACCCGTGAATGCGGAAACCGCAACCGGGACATCCTGCAGATTCTCTTCCACCTTCCGGGCGGTTACGGTGATTTCTTCAAGAGCAAACGAATTCTTGGTATTTTGGGCCAAGGCTTGATTGCCGGCCATCACTGACAGGGCCAACAGCCCGATGGCTGGCAGTTTACAGGCATGGGTATGATGATAGATCACTGATATCCCCTCTTATTTGAATTATGGGTCTATACCGATGGCTTCTCATGTTGCAGCTGAGTCGTATCGGGCATTCTCTGATTGGCTTTGATTTTTCCAGACAGCCTGGGCTATCCTACTGGCGTACCCAAAGAGAAACAATTAGCTGAACTTGGACGATTCGTTCACGTACAGAAACAATAATAATGTTGGATATCTGCCATGAAGCCAGCCTGGGACATCGATCTCCTGCCCATTTTTGTTGCTGTAGTAGAACACAAAGGGGTTACGGCAGCAGCGAAGTACCTGCAGATGCCGAAATCTTCAGTCAGTAAATCACTGACACGCCTGGAAGACTCACTGGGATTGCGTTTGCTGGAGCGGAATTCTCGCAATATCAGAGTGACCAGTGAAGGCGAGGTGTTGTATCAACAAAGTCTTCGAATCTTGGAAGAGGTGCATGAAGCCAGTAGCTTGATGGCCGGCTTTGCCGCCCATCCCTGTGGCAAGCTGGTGGTTGCCTTGCCGATCGCGTTTACCCGCGAGTTTATCGCCCCTAAAATTGCAGAGTTTTGCCATCTCTATCCGGACATCGACCTTGAAGTGCTGGTGGACAGTCGCCCGGTGGATATCATTCACGAACAAATTGATCTGGCCGTAGTGATCGGAGCTCTCGAGCACTCGGATTTAATCGTCCGCACACTTTATGAGAGCAGGCTCACATGTGTAACGACGCCGGAATACGCCGCAATGCATCAACTGCAGTCGCCAGAAGCGAACCTTGAAGACCATATTAACATCTGTGAAACGCGATACGCTTTAAGTAAATTTCCCATCCGCAAAGAAGGGAAAAAAAAGAATATTGATCTTAAAGCCCGGACGGTCAAGATGAACGATCCCATTTCCGTGCGAGAGGCTGTTCTCAATGGTTTTGGTGTTGCCGTCCTGCCTGATCAGTATTGTCATAAACTGCTCCAAGCTGGGAAATTGATCAATGTTTTCAAAGATGTGGAATTTGATATCTCGGCTGCGGTCTTGTCCGTGGTCTATCCCAGCCGGCGCCTGGTGTCCAATAAAACCCAAGCCTTTTTGGCCTTCTTGATGTCTATCTGCGCCGCTATTGAGTAGACAGGGTAAATCAGGGTTGAGCGTGCGTGTTTTAACGAGACATTGCCAGAGTCTGAGTATCCAACATGGTTTCATCATTCTTACCAGAGTCCGGGCGCACCAGCGCAATCAAAATGATGGCGATGACGTCCATGGCAATAAACGCAACAAAGGCTGGTACATAAGTGCCGGTCTGGTCATACACCTGACCGATAAACCGCATAGTCAACATGGCGAATGGCTGCATGATGATCGCCATCATGCCCATGACGGAACCGTAGCTGCGAGCCCCAAACAGCCACGCCAGAATGGTACTCCAGGCGGGGAACACGCCGCCCACGGCGATGCCGAGCGTCGCCACGGCCAGCAATAGGAACCAGAATGACGGCTGTAATATGTAGACGCCGAGGAGCAGGGCATTGCAACCAGCGACGAAGGCAAACATGAGCCTTAAATCAATTTTATCCGCCAGATACCCGACCAGCAGTTTGCCGCCAATGGCCGATATCGCTTTCACCGCCACCAACAGTGAGACGGTCTTCAGATCAAATCCCACATCCTGGAAGTAGGGCACTTGTGACAACAACACCGCCTGGTCAATGCCAAACAACATACCGATGCCCAGTGCCGTCAACCAGAAGTTACGGCTGAACAGCAATTCTTTATTGCTCCAGGCGCGCTCCTGTTGGCTGATGTCGCTGGCATCGGTTTTCTCGCCAGCCTCGATAAACTCTTTGTCATAGCCAGGTGTTGTGTCATCGGGTTTCGCCCGGATCACCAGGGCGGCCATTAGCCAGAAAATCAGCATGGGCACCAGGCCTATCAGGAACAGAGCGTCCCGCCAGCCAAAACTTTCAATCAAAAACGCGGTTAGAGGCTGGGCGATAAAACCGCCGACCGAGGTGCTGAGTGAGAGAATACCCAATGCCCGCCCGCGGCGTTTGCGAAACCAGCGAACCACCACCGTATTGGCGCCGAGCACGCCGCAACCGGCGGTGCTGAACGACAGTGGCAGGGTCACCAGCAACATCATCAGCCACAGGGTATCCAGCCGTGATAACAACATCAGCGTGGTGCCAAAAGCCAGCCCGCACAGCGTGACGATCAGGCGCGGAGATACCAGGTCGAGCAACTTGCCGATCACCGGTGAGGCAATCATGCCACCGATGATCAGGCCAATCATACCGTTGTTGAAAGTGGAGCGGGAAATGCCCAGCTCCTCGGTGACGGGCACCGTAAACATGCCATAGATGTAGGAAGTAAACCCAATGGTCAGTGCAGCACAGATAAAAGAACCGGTCAGCACCGCCCAACCTGAATAAAATCGACCCGCTAACATGCGTCACCTTGGCTGTTGTTCATCAATGGGTTTGGCTTTGTTTTAGAAAGGCACGGTTTCAGGAATGCACGGCCGCCGTTGCTTCCTCGGCTGATGGTGTCGAGCCTAATGAGAACAGCGCCAATGCGCTGGCCCCCATCAGCATCATGGTCAACATCAAGAACGGCGCGTAGCTGTTGTAATTATCAAACACAGCACCGGCAGCCAAGGGGCCGAAGGCGGTCCCCAGTGACAGTGCCATGACCAGCGCTCCATAGAGCGCGCCGAAATTTTTCAGGCCAAAATATTTTGCTGCCAGATACGCAATGACATCGACTTCCGAACCCAGTGTCAGCCCAAATATCGCCGCGGCAATGGCTTGGTAAAGAGGGTTAGATCCGTCAATCAACAACAGGCTGCAACCGATTAACGGAATCAGAAACGCAAAGGCACCGATCAGGTGAGCTCGGAAACGATCCAGAAGAAAACCCGTTCCCAGACGTCCGATGATGGAAAAAATTCCGACCAGTGACGCAATTCCAGCGGCCGCCAGGGGCTCGGCCCCCCGGTCGGTGAGAATGGGAACAAAGTGAACAACGACCCCAATGGCAGTGAAGGAAAACAGACCACTGGCCATCAGCAGTTTATAGAGTGCAGGCGACCGCAGGCCCTCGGCAATGGAAAGTCCTTTGAGTACTTTTGGTGGAGTCTGGGTGCCTGCCGCCTCGGATGTGTGCGTGTCCCGGGCTCCGCGGAAGCAAAAAAACAGGATAGGGAAAACCATGGCAACCCACAGGGCACTCAATCCCATAAACGCCGTACGCCAGCCATAGTCACCGATTAACCAGGTGGCCAGGATGGGAAATACGGCCGCGCTGATGGCTGCTCCAGACAAGGTAATCGCTAATGCCAGTCCTCGGGAGGCTTCGAAGCGACTGGTCACGGCACTGGTCCACACGGTGGCCTGTACCCACAGGGTTCCAATTGCCACACCGACCCACAGCAGTATCCAGTTACCGGTGCCCCCGGTGGCCGTACTCAGCAGGGCGACTGAGCCACCCATCACCAGCACACCAATAAGGCCTACCCGTCGCGGTCCAATCTTGTCCACCATGATGCCAATGGGGATACAGAATATCGCACTGATGATGGACGCGATGGTTAGTCCGGAAGAAATCTGTGCACGTCTCCAGCCGAACTCCTGCTGCAAAGGCTCAATAAAAGGACCAAACGAATAGACGTGTAAGACGGAGGTGGCATAACCGAGAGCGGCGGCCAGGGGAAGAAACCAAAAGCTGCGCCATTCGCCCAGCGCAGCGCCCGGTGCCGCGGATACATTGGAAGACATCTAGATAAACTCCTGTCAGATTCAACCGGTGTTAGATTGCGGTAATAGGGAAATTAGGCGGAGGCTTGCATCAGTTCGATACGGGTCCCATCAGGATCGGTACAAAACACAATTGGACCGTAATCCGAGTCAACGCGGGTATCGGACAACACCCGGCCACCCCATTGCTGGACTCGGTCACAGGCGCTGTCAAGATTGTCAATGACAAGAGTGACATGGGTAAAGCCCAACTGGTTCATGGGTCTGGGAATCTCGCCGGTTTGGACCAGCTCTGCGGGAAAACCGATCAACTCTAATCGAACATCGCCACAGCTCACATGGTGAACGCTGAAGCGTGCGCCTGGTAACGACAGCAGATGGTCATAGGGCGGCCCCATATCCCACACATCCCGCTCGTGGGTGAAGCCCAGGGCATTGGTATAAAAATCAATGGATTTGCGACTGTCGGCCACACAGACACCGATGTGCAAAAAACGACTGGTTACAGATTCGCTCATGAAAGACCTCTTGGGGTAATTAGACGTTATTTAGGTGTCCCCTTGCTTGTCATTGAACACCATTGTTGTATATTGTTGCAAGTAATAAATACAACGACAGAGGGAGCCCCTTATGTTAAATGTGGAAGCGGGATTGACTGGCCGTAAAATCATTGTGGCCGGCGCCGGTGGCGGCGGTCTGGGAACGGCGGTGACCCGCCTGGCAGCAGAAGCTGGGGCCACAGTGATCGGCGTCAGCCGCCGTCAGGACAATTTGGACGCTCACTTGGGACCCATGCTGGCGGAGGGGTTATCTGTTATCCCCGTGGCCGCTGACCTGGAAACCGAAGCGGGTATTGAGGCCGCCATGGCGGCTGCCCGGAAAGCGCCGGGGCAGTTGTATGGAGTGGTATCTGTGATTGGTGGCGGCGCGCCGCCTACCTGGAAGCCAGCCACCAAAGTGTCCCGCCAGGAATGGCGTAATCTTTTCAGTCAAAATCTGGACGCTACCTTTTTCATTTGCCAGGCGGTGGCGGAAGAATTGAAACAGCAGCAATTGCCCGGTTCCATCGTGGCGATTTCTTCCATCACGGCCCTCAGCTCCCAACCTTTCAACATTGGTTATGGAGCTGCGAAAGCAGCAGTATTGTCCGCTATTCGCACCATGGCGCTGGAATTGGCGTACGACAACATTCGCGTTAACGCTGTTGCTCCTGGAGCCATGTCTTCTCCCGCATCGCTGTTGCCACCCGATCCTGAACTGGAACGCCGGGCCATCCCCATGGGGCGCAAAGGTGATGTGCGGGAAGTGGCCGCTACCGTGTTGTTCTTGCTGTCCGACATGGCCAGCTATATGACAGGTCAGTGCCTGACCGTGGATGGCGGTATTAACCTGAAATGGTCTCACCTGGCTGAAGATAACACCCCTGTACTGATTACTAATCAAGATTTCCTCAAAGCGATGAAAGGTGAGTAGTTCAATGTCCGATTTGAGATTTAACGACCGTGTTGCCGTTATCACCGGTGCCGGACGAGGCCTGGGTAAAGCTTACGCGCTACTGTTGGCTCACCAGGGCGCTAAAGTCGTGGTCAATGACCCAGGTGGCAGCTTACAGGGCGAGGGTGAGGACATCGGCCCCGCCCAGGCTGTGGTGGATGAAATCCAAGCAGCGGGTGGTGAAGCGGTTGCCAGCACAGCTTCAGTAGCCACGCCGGAAGGCGGTCAGGCCATCATCGATACGGCCATCAAACATTATGGGCGGCTTGACATCCTGATTCACAACGCTGGTAATGTGCGCCCAGCGTCTTTGAAAGAGATGGGTTTTGATGATTTCAACTCGGTATTGGATGTTCATCTGCGTGGCGCGTTTCATGTAGTACGTCCGGCATTCCCATTGATGTGTGAAGCCGGCTATGGCCGCATTGTGCTGACTTCGTCCATTGGTGGGCTGTATGGCAATCACAATGTCGTCAATTATGCGATGTCGAAATCGGGCATGATCGGGTTGTGCAATGTGGCTGCCCTTGAAGGTGAGGCAGAGGGCGTAAAGTGCAACATCATTGTACCCGGTGCGGTAACTCGCATGGCCGAAGGCATTGATGTATCGGCTTACCCTCCCATGGGGCCGGAACTGGTGGCGCCGGTAGTAGGCTGGTTGGCTCATGAAAACTGCAATATTAATGGTGAAATGTTGATTTCCATCGCCGGGCGAGTGGCCAAAGCTTATATTGCCGAGACCCAGGGGGTCTATCAGGCGGAGTGGAGCATGCAACAGGTGGGTGAGCAGATGCAGGCCATTGGCAATACTGAAGATGCTCTGATTCTTCCGGTAGTTCCCTCCGGCCATGTGGACCATATTCGCTACAGCTTTGAAATGGCCAATACAGCCAATTAGTTCGTCACGGTCAAAAGTGCTTGGGATACTGCTGGCGCAAAGTGTTAAAAGCCGTGCCAGGCCCTTCGGCCAGGCGGTTCTCAATCAACTCGCATACTTCATCCGGAAGGCAGTGGGCAGAATCAATTTCCAGGTCATAACAGTCATTGGCGTAAACGGCCTGGTAAAACCAGGGCCTTAGACGGTCGAGCCGTTTTCTGGATTGCTGGATCTGCTCGGAAGAATAACGGGAATTGCTGAAACGGTTGCCGACTTCTCGGTTGGCAATACGCTCCACCAACACCTCATAGGGAGGCTTCAAGTTCACAAACAAGACCGGTAAACCACTTAAACGCCAGATGCAGTCCTGCAACAGGGGAGGGTCCAGCATCATCAAATGATCCAGGATGATGTGGCAGCCCAGTCGGGAGGTGACGGCAATCCACTCGTGAAATGCACTGAACGCTTGCAGTCCCTGATCACTGAACTGCCAGCGTAATGGGCCTTCAGGATCATCTGTATCGACAAGCTCGCTCCAATAGCCCTCACGACAACGATCGCCATGATGGCCATAGCGTTTGGGGAAACTTGATCCCATAAACTGATCGATTCCCTGGGTTATCCAGAAATCTTCTGATCGCTGCACAAAGTGTTCACAGGTCGTGGATTTTCCCGAACCCGAGGTGCCATTGACGATAATGATATGCCCTGGCCTTTGCGCTTTATTATTATCGGGCACTGTTTTCTCCATGACGGTTGTGTTGGTAATGGATCGAGGCTTAATCACCCAAAGTAATGTTTCCGCGCGCAATACGCCGGAAACGCAAGGTATTGCAAAACTCCTGGTTGTCGCCCCACAGGGTCTTACCACCCCAATTCCATTGCATCAAAGACCACACCACGGTCCTATCGGTGTATCCGGTGAAAATCAAACCCTCCTCTATCTGACCGTCGGCGGTGAGAGTGCGCCCGTGTTCATCGGTGCCGGTGAACACTACTCGCTTGGGACCATACTGACCGTACTCTTCGACAAAGCGCTTACCGCTGACCAGGCTACCCAGGGTATTGTCTTGCCAGAGAAAACCGCCAATCACATCCTGTTCACACCCGTGGCCTTTAGCGATGGCATGAAACGCACAATTCTCGGTAATGCCCCAGAAATAACCGCCCATTGAGGCCGGGTCGTAGACCCGTGGCCCGTAAGAGGTGTCGCGCATGGAAAAGCAATCAATGACATACAGCTGTCCGTCCAATGACATGGTGCCAGTCATACGCCCGGGCTGTTCCATATGGTATTTATGGGCAGATTGCTGGGCGCGAGTTTTACTTTTTAGTTGATGGATGGGGCCGATGGCTTGCCATTCCAGATTCAGCACCAGGCTTTCGTCGTCGTAACAAATGGCGTAACGGCAGGCTGGCTCCAGCACTTTTACCGATAGGGAATTAGGTGCTGTCATGTTGAATTTTTCCGCATCGGGCGGACAGGCCTGCAACTGACTCCAGTTGTAATAGAGACAGTTCCATACCTGGGTGCCGGACGGATCCCACAACACCGGCCCGCCATTGAGCTGGTTCATATTGGGACGGAAGAAATATTGGATAAAACCGTGTTTACGTTGTTGTGGTATCGAGAAGGAAAACCAGACACTCTCGTTCCAGTGCGGGTGATCCGAGATATGATCGCTGAAGCGATCAACCTGGGGTAATGCCGTCGGAGGGGCTGTTGTCATTGTTCTCTCCTCGATCATAAAATAACCATGGCACACTTATTGTCACTTCGACAACAGCATGTATTGTCTACTACTTGAATAACCTTGCCAGAACCAAAACTCAAAGCAAATTTGGTTGATGTCAGAATCTTCTGATCACATATTGATCAATTGGGCGTTTTGTAATGGCCGGACACCGCCATTTAGGATGATATTTGCGCCATAGAGTGTGAATGAGTTAAGGTATTTCCAAAAGGGGCATTCATTCTTCCTGGCCTCCCATCAGTTTGATGCAAAACTTGAAAGTATTATTCAATTAGCTGAAAACGAACGCAGACATGTAAACGCGACGAATATAGCCCTAGACGAATAGCCCTAGAGGTATAGCCGAATACGATCAGTAAGGTCGCCAGCTACTCTGATTCGGCATGCATCGCGACGAATGAGTCAATCGACAGATCCCAATAAACACGTAAACAGTACTTGAGGCTGTCTCTTGAATTCGCACCATTCTGAACACGCTTACCTGCTGCTGTAGGGGGTGTGGTTTTACCATGATCCTAAATAATATCAAAGGAAGATGTTATGGCCTCATCAGGAAAGAGATATTGGCACAATGCCCAACTGTTAAGACTCTGCGCAAGCTTTGGAATAGTCTACATTCACCTTGAGCAAGCCATATTAAGTCTCGGCGTAGATTTTCGAATTTTTGAGTCTTTCAGAATATTTACCGATTCCTTCCTTGTTCTGTCAGGCTTCCTTTCGGTATTCATTCTCTCGAACAGCACTAGAACTGGCTCGGATTTTATATACGGCAGATTATCACGAATTGTTCCCGCCTATGCCATATTTACCTTAGCATTCTTCGTATTCAAAAATCTCGGAATGAGCCCAGAGAATCATGCTACCACTGATCAACTTATACGGTCGTTGTTTTTTATTCCCCATGCCGAAGGCCCTGTTTTATACCCAACACACACTCTTCTACCGATTATAGAGTTCGCGATCTTCCTCGGTATCTTCAAATCAGTCTTTCCGAAGAATGGTTTAGAGCTTTCCATTATTTTTTGCGCTATCCTCTCTATCTTAGGCTTTCTTGTGCCAAATGAGCACGTCGTAATTAGCGGTTATATGCGGGACGACTTGATGAACCTGGCACTTGGGGGAACCCTGGCCCTTGTCGTGAAATCCTATGAGCATACCTTCTATGATAATTCTGACAACCTAACGTCACTCTGGATTGCCACAGCTTGTTTATTTATTTTCGCTGGTTTCAGTCTGGCCATAGCCCGACCTTTTCTTTGGCCAGATAGTATCCGCATGATAGCTTTAGGAGGGCCGGCTCTGTTGATCGTGTCTGGGGTGATGTTGTTGGATTTGTGCGGTCTATCTTGGAGATCCAAGAAGATCGATATGATGTGCGACTTAGCGTTTATGGTCTACCTGTCACATGTCTTCTGGAATATTGTGGCAGAAAAAATTGGCAAGACAATGGGTTTCGAAGCTACGCTCTTCTTACTTCTAGTCACGCCTGCTCCGGTGCTTGCGCTCTCTTATCTCGCCAATAGATATATTGAGAAACCGACAGTTATGTTTCTTGACTCTCCTCGCGTTAGTTTCAGCGCGCGCAGTCAATAGACGACAATCAGACCTGACCTGCTGGAACTTCTTCTAGTTACTAAAATATCACACAGCTCGAGTTGGTCAGGCATGAACTAAAACCGAGTCGATGTGTTATTCCACACGAACACATCGACTCGGCCTTGGTTGTTGATCGTTTATTGCATGCCCTCTGCGTACCAGGTGCGGAACTCCTTGTAGTTGGGCATTTCTTCAGAGTTAGCCTTAGGATCCACGGCCACGTGAATTACCCCAACCTTGCCTGAGGCGTAGGCACGATCAATGGCGGGGCCGATGTCTTCGGCTTTTTCCACATATTCACCGTAACAATCGTAACCTTCGGCAATCTTGTCGAAACGGGTGTTCTTGTTCCAGTGCACGCCCGTCTCCAGAGATCCGTGACCGAAGGTGCGCTTGTAGACGCCCACTTCCAGTCCCCAGGCGTAGTCACAGGCAACCACTACCACCAAAGGAATACCCAGGCGCTGGGCGGTTTCCAGTTCAGAAATATGGAACTGGAAGGAGGAGTCTCCGGTGATCATCATCAGCGGGCGTTTTTTGCCTTCAGCCACTGAGGCGCCAATGGCGTAGGGCAGGCCGGTACCCAGGTGACCGAAATTCTGGTTCCACATGACATCCTTGGGTTTACACTGGGTGTAGGTCCAGGCAAAGATGGTGGTGGCACCGCCGTCGCGGACCATAATGCCGCTGTCGGGGAAGGCTTTGGTCGCTTCCACAATCAAGGCTGCCGGGTGAACCGGGGTGGATGGCTTGCCTTTGACCTCTTCGGCCAGATCGGCCAGGCGTTTTTTCTCGGCAGTAATGTAGCCTTCCAGTTCGGCTGTGGGTTGTCTGGCAGAATCCTTCAGGGCTTCGTTCAATTGTGGAACCACTGCCCGCAGATCACCGACAAGAGGCACATCAATGCGACGATTCACACCGATGGTGGTGGAGTCCTGTTCAATGTAGATCCATTTACGCTCGGCATTTTTTTCTTCCCAGTGGCGTCCGACACCATAGTGCACCGGTTCACCCAGCTCGGTACCTACCGCCAGGCACAAATCGGAATTCACCACCGCATCGACAGCGGAATCGGAGAAGCCGTAGGGGAAGGTGCGATCTTCCAGGCCTTCAATAAACGCCGAACCACCGGAGGTTTGAATCACCGGGCAGTTCATCAGTTCGGCCAGCTGGCGCACATCGGCCTGGGCGCGGGCACAGTGAGCACCGTGACCTACCAGCAACACTGGACGCTCAGCGGCGCTGATCAGGTTTACCGCCTCGGCAATTTGAGCGGGGCCGGCTTGCTGATTCACCAGACGGTATTCGGCGGGTGTCAGCACCGGTGGTACAACCAGATCTTCCTGAATGATGTGTGTGGGGTACTCGATGTAAACCGGGCCCGGCGTTCCGTCCATGGCGCGGCGAATACCTTCGCGGATGATCTCATCGGTCTGCTCAGCAAATTCAATACTGGCCGAATACTTGACGGAGTTTTCAAACAGCGGCATTTGTTTGATGAACTGGATACGGCCGCGACGTACACGCTGCTCGGTAATCCGCGCGCGTTGACCACCCAGGAAAATTACGGGTGAATGTTCCACCAGGGCACATTGCATGGCACCGGCCATGTTGGCGATACCCGGGCCCAGTGTGCCGATACACAGGGCTGGTTTGCCGGTCATGCGATAGACACCTTCAGCCATGGAACCGGCTACCTGCTCGTGGTGGGGGGCGACCACATCCCAGCCACGCTTTTCCGCCTCCAGAAACAGGTGCACAAAGTTGGGATCGGGAATGCCAAACAGGGTTTTAATGCCTTCGGCTTCGAACAGATCCAGTACTCGCTCATACACTTTAACAGTCATGTTATTGCCTCGTTTTTATTGCTTAAAGTTTAACTGTAACAACCGTCAATGCGAGGAGCGGTTTACCGCGACGAAGCAATCCATTATTAGCAGGCTATCAACTATTAGCAGGCTATCAACGACGGAGTGCTTAGTACCTTTAGGTGCCTATCTGGCACGTTTCTCGCGATGACGAATGATCAATTTTATTAATTACTCACAAAGTAAATTATCCAAAAAAGCCACTATTGAATCTGTTATTCCCCCCGCCATTCAGGCCGACGTTTCTCGGCAAAGGCCCTTGGCCCTTCCTGAGCGTCTTCGCTGTGATAACAATGCTCAGACGCGTGCCGTGCCGCCTGCAGGGCAGCAGAGCGTCCCATCTCGGTGGACAACATAACCGTCTCTCGAGCTGCCTTAACCGACAGTGGTGCGCCTTCGAGAATGTCTGCAGCCAACTCCAGTGCGCAATCCAGTAATTGTTCCGGTGCAGCCAATCGATTTACCAGTCCGATCTCGTAGGCCCGTTGGGCACTGATGGGCTTTCCGGTCAGCAGGATTTCCATCATGATGCGCTGCGGAATCATATGGATCAGCGGTGAAGCCCAGGGTGAACTGCGGCCTACCTTGACTTCCGTCACCGCGAAGCGGGCGCTGTGGCTGGCAACACACAGGTCACAGGCCTGGGCGATCATCCAGCCACCGGCAAAGGCCACACCGTTGACCGCGGCGATGGTGGGCTTGGACAACTCAATCGTGTCATAGGGCAGGGGAAACATATCCCGTGGCGGTACCTGCATGCCGGTTTCCACCATTTCTTTCAGGTCGCCACCGGCGCAGAACGCTTTGTCACCGGCACCTGTCAGAATCGCTACCCGCAGGTGCTCATCCCGTTCAAACCTATTCCAGGCATCGAACAGGCCCTGGCGGACTTCCCGGGTCAGGGCGTTGCGCGATTGCGGGCGGTTGATGGTGATGACGGCAATGCCGTCATCACGGGCATCAAACAAAACAGCGTCACTCATGCTCCGTACCCTCAGTAGGACTTGGGCAGATCAAGTACTTTCTCTGCCAGGAAGTTGAGGATCATATGGGGGCTGACCGGCGCCGTGCGCGGGATCATCACTTCACGCAAGTAGCGCTCTACGTGGTACTCCTGCGCATAGCCCATACCACCAAGTGTCAGCATGGCGGTGTGGCAGGCCTCAAAGCCGGCTTCGGCCGCCAGGTATTTCCCTGCATTGGCCTCCACGCCACACTCCTTGCGTTGATCGAACAGGCAGGCGGCTTTCATCACCATCAGGTTGGCCGCTTCCACTTGTGCCCAACACTTTGCCAGCGGATGTTGAATGCCCTGGTTCATGCCTATGGGACGATCAAACACTACCCGGTCCTTGGCGTACTGGGCGGCTTTTTGAATGGCGACCCGCCCCAGGCCGATAGCTTCAGCCCCCAGTAAAATACGTTCTGGATTCAGTCCCTGCAGGATGATTTTAAAACCGTCGCCTTCGGCCCCAATGCGATCTTCTTCCGGAATGAACAGGTCGTTGATGAACAGCATGTTGGAGCCCACAGCGTGGCGTCCCATCTTCGGGATCAGCCGGTGTTCAATGTGGCTGCGATCCAGATCGGTAAAAAACAGAGATAGGCCATCGGTTTTCTTTTTACAGTCTTCCAGTGGCGTGGTGCGCGCCAGCAACATCATTTTGTCAGCCACATGCGCGTTGGTGATCCAGATTTTCTCACCGTTTACCCGATAACCACCGTCGCATTTTTCGGCTCGGGTTTTCAGTCGGGTAGTGTCCAGCCCCACGTTGGGTTCCGTGACGGCAAAACACATTTTTTGTTGGCCAGATAACATCGGCGGGATCATGCGCTGCTGCTGTTCTTCGGTGCCGAACAGGGCAATGGGCTCCAGGCTGAAGACTGGCCCGTGAATACTGGAGGCGGCCGTCATGCCACCGCCGGATTCCGACACTGCCTGCATCATTATGGCCGCCTCGGTAATGCCCAGGCCGGCACCGCCGACACTTTCCGGCATGGCAATACCGAGCCAGCCGGCATCCGCCATGGATTGATAAAAGTCGTGGGCAAACGCGCCTTCGCGATCGCGCTCCAGCCAGTAATCATCACTGAACTGAGAGCAGTGTTTAAGCACTGCCTCACGAATATTCTGCTGATCTTCGGTCAAGGTAAAATCCAAGACACTACTCCTTCCATTCTTTCAAAGGCGGTTAAGCCCCTGTGTTCTTTTAATCAATCACCCAGGCCCGACAGCACACTGTCAGTATGTTCGCCCAGTGTCGGGGCGGGGCCGTGCACGCGCCCAGGGGATTTTGAAAACCAGGTGGGGACACCGGGAAAGCGAACCTTACCGCCTGAAGATTCCACCGTTTCAAAAAAGCCCACAGCATTGAGGTGCGGGTCGTCAAACAGCTCGCCCGGTGAGCGCAGTGGCGCAGCGGGGATATTCAACTCGCGCAGCAAGGTCAGCCACTCCTCGGTGGTGCGCTCCAGAAAGGTTTCCCCCAGCAGTCCATAGACGGTGTTGATCTGGCGGGCGCGCTGTTGCAGGGTGTTGAACTCCTCGCAGGCCCAGGCGGGTTGCACCGCGTCCATAAACAGTGACCAGTGCTTGTCGTTGTACACCAGCGCCGAAATGTAACCGTCCTTGGTTTTGTAGGGACGGCGATTGGGCGCGACAGCACGGTGGTAGTTGGCCGGCCCGACGGGAGGGTCGAATATGGCCTGGTCGGCGTGTTCCACCAGCATAAAAGAGGCCATGGTCTCAAACATGCCCACTTCTACCTCCTGGCCTTCACCCGTGCGCTCACGGTGAAACAGGGCCATGGTGGTGGCGTAGAGCACGGTCAGTCCGGCGACCTTATCTGCCATGATAGTGCCGACGTAATTGGCCTCTCCGGTCAGCGCTTCCTGTACCTTGGGCAGTCCGCACTCGGCCTGGATGGTGTCATCATAAGCTGGCTGGTCGGCACTGGGGCCACGACGGCCGTAACCGTAACAATTGGTATAGACGATGGCCGGATTGATGGCCGCCACGTCCTCATAACTGAAGCCGAGGCGAGCGATGGCCTTGGCCCGCATCGAATGGATAAACACATCCGCCGTTTCAATCAGTTTGCGCAGCGACTGTTTGCCTTCGTCACTCTGCAAATCCAGGATGATGCTGCGCTTGCCGCGATTGACATTGACGAAGACGCCGCTCATACCGGCCTCAACACCGGTGGACACATAGCGTGTCGGGTCACCGCTGGGGGGTTCAATTTTGATCACCGTTGCCCCCATGTCCGCCATGATCTGGGTGGAATAGGGGCCCATGACCATAGCGGTTAAGTCGATGACGCATACCCCGGACAGGGGGCCAGTGGTTTTCACGTTAGTTCACTCCGATTCAAGCATGCACTCATGCATTGTCGCTGTTTGATTTATAGGTCTTTCTTATAGGTCTTCGGCTCACCGGCGTTCATGTAGCGGGACAGATTAAAGTGCAGGCTGGCGACACTGCGTTCCATATAGGGATTGGGACGAGGGCCACTGAATCCGAGGGATTTCATGCCCTGCTGTACGGCCGCCATGTTGGAAAAGTCCTGTGACAGGACATAGCACCAGTCTTCTTCCGTTGGCGGACAGAATTCCCACTCGGGTTTGGGTTCTTCACCTTCGGGGAACAGCTCATAGACCACCGCTTCGAAAATGCACTTGTCGGGGTCATTGCCGTAAGGGCGGGCGCTGTAACAGAGGGCGTTATTGACGGCATGACCAATCTGGAAGTTGGGGAAAACCTGCCAGGCGGTGCCACTCTTGCCCACGTGTTCCGGGTCTACGGTTGGCCAGACCACACCGCGGGCTTCATCGGTTTTACGGGCACTGCTGAGCCAGTGCTGCAGGACTTCTCCGGGCGGAGTGCCTTCAGGCAGTTCATCCGCCAGTCGCGCAGCCGCGTCTACCAGGGTTTGGGTGGTGTTGGTGTTGGCTTTTTCCCAGGTGTATTTCTGCATTTTAGCGGTGGCAATGCGGGGGTCGGCGTTGGTTCCCAGGCGCAGCTTGGCGGACTGGTTTTTGTCCATGTCCTTGGGGGCTTCATAGCCGATGTTGCTGTGCAGGCCATGGGACTTGGCCCAGCCGCGGAACTCGCCGTACTGGTTGAATTCCGGGTGGGTGGTTTGCACATGGTAGGTTTCGCTGAAGGCTTCCATGGCCACCTTCCAGTTGCAATCAAAGATGCCCCATTTGCGCCAGCGCGGGCGCATGTTCTGCAATTCAAACGGCTCCAGCATCTCCGGCACCGGCTGTAAAAACTCACTCAGGGGTTCGCAATCCGGATTCAGGTTGATCCAGATCCAACCGCCCCAGGTATCCAGCTTGACTGGTTTCAGGCTGGTGCATTCCTTATCCAGCGCCCCTTGCCAATCGTCCTGGTGCTGGATGTGGGTGTTTTCCCCCTCCAGATTGAAGCGCCAGCCATGGTAGGCACAGACGAACTGCAAGCGGTGACCGGAGGCGTTGCGCTTGCCTTCCGGCACGTCCACCAAACGGCGGCCACGGTGGGGGCAGACATTGTGGTAGGCCTTGATGGTATGCTCATCGCTACGGACGATCAGGACAGAATCGTCCATGATTTCAAACGTCAGGTAGTTGCCGGCTTTGGGAATATCTTCTACACGACCGGCCTGCAACCAGACTTTACGCCACAGCTTGTCGCGTTCAGCTTTGGCGTAGTCTTCGCTTATATAAGCCTCGGCCGAAAAAGTAACCGGTTGTTCCAATTCCTCGACCGTTTTTATGAGATTGTCTGCATTGGCAGTTTTTTGCTGAGTATTCTGTTGCTCAGTCATGACCCTCTCCCTTAATCCCGTCATGGTGGACTCTGGTTCGAATAAATTTTTAGTGTCATTCACCTGTCCGTATGATTAAAATGTCATAAACACCGGTGTTGATCAATAAGGGGTGTGCCCGGGATGACATTATTTTGATGTTGTCCGGACAAATAATGCCAAAAAGACATAGCCCAGAGCAGGGGTTGTATGGTGAAAGTTGTATGGTGAAAGTTGTATGGTGAATGTTATATGGTGAATAAGGCAGAAGCGGATAGCGCTGCGCCGCTGTACCTACAGGTGGCAAAAACACTGAAGACTGAAATCCTCAACGGGCAGTATATGGTCGGCTCGCGACTGCCGACGGAAGGCAGCCTCTGTCGGCGTTTTGGCGTCAGTCGCTACACAGTGAGAGAGGCTCTGCGGCGACTGCGAGAAGACGGCTTGATCGCTTCCCGCCAAGGGGCGGGCACAGTGGTAATCCCGGCCCGCTGCAGCAGCTCGGACATCCATCAGGTCATGTCGATCAACGATTTACTGGCCTTTGCCGAAGAGACCCGTTTTCAAGCGCACTCCATCCGCACCATCACCGTCAATCGCAAACTGGCCCAGCGCACGGGCTTGAAAGAAGGCAGCGACTGGCTGGAAGTGAAGGGCTTTCGTTACGATGAAGGCGTGACGACACCGGTGTGTCTGGCCGAGTATTACATCTATCGCGGTTTTGCTTCAGTAGGACGGCTGTTACAAAACTACAACGGCCCGATCTTTCCCATGATCGAAGACCTCTTTGGCCAAACCATCGGCGAGGTCCACCAGCAAATTTCTGCGGCGTTAATCTCTGCTGAACTGGCCAGTGAATTCAAGGTGGAGCCCGGTTCAGCCGCACTGGAAGTAAGGCGCACCTATTCCACCAGCGAAGGGCAGGTGGCACAGGTGACGATCAACACCCATCCGGCGGCCCGTTTTCAGCATTCGATGACCATGCGCAGGCTGAAGGTCTGAATCAATTTGTCAGGACAAATAATTACAGCCATCGTTAAACGGCGGCTGACCAGCAAAGCAAGAATAATTTTATTTTTGGCAGTATAGGTTGTACGTACAACTGCAATTCGTTCCTCGATTCTGAACGAGGGCTAAGCTATGTTAACCGACCCGGAGGGAGGAGAAGGTCATGAATACTACAGCCAATAAGACAGTCAATACGACGCCAACTTCATCAGACAGCGATTCCACACAAAAACAATGGCCCGACAGTTGGTTGACGCTCGAACACGGTATCCGCAGCGGTCGTTATACCGACCCGGAATTTACCAAACTGGAACACGACAAACTCTGGCTGAATGCCTGGCAGATGGCCGCCCGGGTGGATGAAATTCCACAGACCGGCGACCACACAGTCTATGAGATTGGCGATCAGTCGGTACTGCTGGTACGAGTCGATGAAGACACTATCAAGGCCTACCACAACTTCTGCCCCCATCGCGGCACAGCCCTGGGAGACTGCTCAGGTCACTTTGATGAAGGCCGCATTATTTGTCCATTCCACGGCTGGCGTTGGAACCTGGAAGGCGAAAACCAATACGTTCTGGAACGCGATAACTTCCGCAACGGTGAACTGCGCAACAGCGACGTCGCCTTGCGTGAAGTCACCCATGTAGTATTTGCCGGTTTTATTTTCATCAATTTCAGCAAAGAACCGCAGCCCTTTGACGACTTTATCGCCCCGGTACGGGATCTGATTGAAGGTTTGGCGGTCGGTGACATGCATCACTACTGGTGGAAGTCAGTGGTGGCTCCAGCCAATTGGAAAGTGGCTTTGGAAGCGTTCCTGGAAGGTTACCATGTGCCAGCGACGCATCCGCAACTGGAAAAACCCGGTGCTGACTTTCTGTTTGGCGATGACGTCAGTGGTGATATGAGCTTCGCCCACGACAACCATTTCTACGAAACCTTTGACAAGGGCCATGGCCGTTTTTATGGCGGCCCGAATACCCCAATGGCAGGCAAAACCCGCATTCCCGGTGACCCGGTCGACATGATGGCTGATCGTCTCAATCTGCTGGTGACGGGCATGGACGCGATGGTGTTGAAAGAGGATGTGGAACTGGTGCGATCTCTCAAGGGAAAGCCCATCCCCGAGGGCTCTTCCCTGGGCGGCGAGTACGTTAAAGCGCTCTACACCACCGCTGCGGAACAACAGCGACCCATGCCGAAGATGGAGAAAGACATCCTCGATATGTGGGGCGGTGAAATTTTCGTGTTCCCGAACCTGATGATTTTGCCTCAGGCGGGTAACTGTATGATGTATCGGGTCCGCCCCAATGGCAACGATCCGGATTCCTGCATCTTTGAAATTTTCTCTACCAAGACCTATCCAGCGGCGCAACCGGTGCCGCGGGCCACGGTGCAAAAGATGACTGATGTCGGAGATCCTGAGCAGTTCCTGCAGATCCCGCGGCAGGACTTTGAAAATATTCCACGTATGCAGAAAGGCTTGAAGACGTCCGGTTGTCGACAGATCTGGCTGGCCAACTATTACGAAAAAATCATCCTTAATTTTCATCAGGAAATGGATCGCTACTTACAGGATTAGTGCCTGGTATCCAACACTAATGCACCCATTGATCACGTTTTAAGTCTAAGAACCGATTATGACAGAAGCTCTCTGGACGCCTTCGGAAGCGCGTATCCACTCCACTCGACTCAGCCAGTTTATTGGCTGGGTCAATGATCGCCATGGCACCGATTTTGATGCCTCCTATGCCAACTGCGGCCATCGCAACTACGATGATCTGTGGGCCTGGTCGATAGAGTCGCCAGCCGCTTTCTGGGCCAGTGTGTGGTCCTTTTGCGACGTCAAAGGCGAACTGGTTGAACCGGTAGTCGACCTGCAGCCGAGCCTGATGGGCAGTGCTGTTTTACCCAATGCTTCCCTCAGTTATGCCGAGAATCTGTTGCACGGCGCTCCTAAGGAAGCTCCGGTCCTGATCCTGCGGGATGAGCAAGGGCAGCGGCGTGAGATCTGGTACACGGAGCTGGAGGCGCAGGTCTCCATGATGCAGCAAGCCCTGCGGGATCTGGGCGTGGGTGTGGGCGACCGGGTGGCGGGTTATTTACCCAATATCCCAGAGACCGTGATTGCCATGCTGGCGGTCACCTCACTGGGGGCGGTCTGGTCTTCCTGCTCGCCGGATTATGGACTGAATGGCTTGAGTGATCGGTTCGGACAGATAGAGCCCAAAGTACTGTTTACCGCCGACGGCTATCACTACAACGGCAAGTCTTTTGATTCGCTGGCGACGGTCAAGCAACTGTGTCAGGAACTGCCCTCGATCCAAACAGTGGTGGTCATACCATACCGGCAGTCGGGCCCGGAGCTTGAGCTGGCCGATCTGCCCAGTGATGCGGTGAGCTGGGATGCGTTCGCGGCGGCTTATACACCCCAGCCACTGACCTTTACCCCGGTCAGTTTCCGCGCGCCCTTGTTTATTCTGTTCTCTTCCGGCACCACCGGCCTGCCCAAGTGTATCGTGCATACAGTGGGCGGCACCCTGCTGCACCACTTGCGAGAGCACCAGCTGCAGATCGATTTGAAAGCCGGCGACCGGTTGTTGTATTTCACCACCTGCGGTTGGGCTATGTGGAACTGGCAGGTCAGTGCCATGGCCTCTGGTGTGACCCTGGTACACTACGAGGGTTCGCCGTTTTATCCCGATGCCAACTGCTTGCCGCAAATTGTCGAGGAAGAGCGTTTAACCCACTTTGGTACCTCGGCAAAATACCTGGATGCCTGTGCCAAACAGGGTATCCGTCCCAAAGACAGCCGCGATTTCTCCTCATTGCGTACCCTTATGTCTACCGGTTCACCGCTGTCGGCCGATGGTTTTCGTTACGTCTATGACGCATGGAAGGACGATGTCTGTCTGTCCTCTATTTCCGGTGGAACTGACGTGATTGGTTGCTTTGTGGGTGGTAACCCCATCGGTCCCGTGTACCCGGGTCAATGCCAGAAGCGTCAGCTGGGGATGGATGTGCAGGTGTTCAACGATCAGGCACAAGCGCTGGTCGACGAGCCGGGTGAGCTGGTGTGCCTGAACCCGCATCCGGCCATGCCGCTGGGTTTCTGGAAGGATACCGACAACCGTCGTTACCACGACGCCTATTTTGATCGTTTCGACAACGTCTGGTGCCACGGCGATTGGGTGCAACTGTCTCCCGAGGGCGGCATGGTGTTTCTGGGCCGCTCCGATGCTACTCTCAATCCCGGTGGTGTGCGCATCGGCACGGCAGAAATCTATCGACAGATTGAAGACATTGACGCAATCCTTGATGCGGTGGTGATTGGCCAGAATTGGGATAACGACGTGCGCGTGGTCCTGTTCGTGCAAATGCGTGAAGGCCATGCCCTGACCGATGAATTGCAGCAAAGCATTCGCGTGGCCATCAAGCGCAATGCCACACCACGCCATGTGCCGGCCAAAATTGTGGCGGTGACGGATATCCCCCGCACCCGCTCCGGTAAAATCACCGAACTGGCGGTGCGCGATGTGGTCCACGGTCGGCCGGTGAAGAACGTTGAGGCACTGGCCAATCCGGAATCGCTGGCACTCTACGCCGATATTGAAGCCCTGCAGGACTAAAAACCCTCCGCTCCGGATCGCAACAGCTTGCGATCCGGAGCGGACACTTCCCGTTTAAAAAAATTTCTTAATTCCTTTCAAAGGATTGCCCCCGGCCTGTCGTCATACTCTAATAACCTGACAGGAACCAGGACATGGGCAGTACATGACAACAGATAATAATGACCAGATTCGGCGAGCCCAGGGCGGTGATCGCGAGGCCTTTGCGCGCATAGTGGATGCACACTATGAGCGCATGTACCGTATTGCCAGCCATTACTGCGGCAACCGCCAGGACGCTGAAGACATCACCCAGCAGGCGTGTATCAAGTTGGCTCGCTCGATTCAGCAGTTTCGCTTTGAAGCCCGTTTTTCCACCTGGCTGTATCGGCTGGTGGTTAACTGTTGCCGGGATTACTACAAAGCCCAGAAGCCCAACCATGAACTGCTCGACACCGACGATGTCGTCACTCTCAAGGCCGATCACATTATCCTTTTGCAGCAGGTGTTGTCGAAGGTCGACAGTATGGGAGAGGGCTTTCGCGAGACACTGTCACTGGTGATTGGTGAGGGCTTAACCCATGCCCAGGCGGCGGACATCCTTGCCGTTAAAGAGTCCACGGTGTCCTGGCGACTGCATGAAATTCGCAAGCGACTGAACGTCGAGCTTCAGCTGGAGGGAAAAGCATGAACGACACGCTGAAACAGCTCTTTACTGACCCCAAGACACAACACATAACCACCCCGGATGCACAGGCCAAGGCTCGGGCAATGGCCGCGGCCTTAAACGCCTATGACGAACTACATCGAACCACAGACGCTGATGTGAATTCCCAGGACCATCTCCACAAAAACCTCCACAAAAACGGGAGAGACACGATGACCGCACTGACGAGTTCTACGGCTTCCAACCAACCTGCTTTCGCTTGGCATCGCTGGGTCTACAGTGGCCTGGCCAGCGCAGCCGTGCTGGTATTAGCGGTATCGGTGGTGATGAACCTTGGTACACAGGTAGTGGATGATGGCGTGGAGAGTTTGGTTGCGTTTCGGGATGACTCCATCGCTTTGCCAAGTCCCGAGGCGGTGGCGACCTTGCAAAAGGCGCAACATGAGCGGGACATCAGATTCCAGGCTATGCAGGCCGAGTCAAGTGCCAAGCGCGCGCCGGATGCGCTGCGTATGTCGCCACCGAGTAAACCTTCAAGCGTTGCCGCCTACGACAGTATTGTGATGACGCCGGCCCATCAGGAACAGGGGCGTGACCGTTTTACCCAAACAGTTCCTAATGCCATCCAGCGTGTCAGTGATGTGCCTGTCTCGGCCTTTTCCATCGATGTGGACACCTCCTCCTACAGTTTTGTGCGTCGCCAGCTCAACCAGGGAGTCCTGCCGCAAAAAGCGGCCGTCCGGCTTGAAGAAATGGTGAACTATTTTCCCTACGATTACCCCTTGCCTGACACCAGCGAGCAGCCGTTTTCCACCTCTGTGACAATCTTGGATGCGCCCTGGAAAGCCGGCAATAAACTGATTCACATTGGTATTCAGGGCTATGACCTGGCACCGGCGGTGCAGCCACGCTCAAATCTGGTGTTTCTGCTGGATGTGTCCGGCTCGATGAACAGCCCGGATAAGTTACCGCTGGTCAAACAGTCGCTGTCGCTGCTGCTGAGCCGCTTGAATCCCGAGGATACGGTCGCCATTGCCGTTTACGCCAGTGCCGCCGGTACGGTACTGGAGCCGACACCGGTCAAACAGCGAGGCAAAATCATCGCGGCACTGGACCAGTTACAAGCCGGTGGCTCTACCGCCGGTGGCGAGGGCATCAAACTGGCCTATCAATTGGCTCGCAGCCACTTCGTTGATGACGGTGTGAATCGGATTATTCTGGCTACAGACGGTGATTTTAACGTCGGCATTCGCGATGTCGAAGAACTCAAAGGGTTTGTTGAACGCCAGCGTGAGACCGGTGTCTTCCTGTCCATACTGGGCTTTGGTCAGGGCAATTACCACGATCAGTTGATGCAGACACTGGCTCAGAATGGCAATGGTGTGGCTGCCTATATCGACTCTCTGGGCGAAGCGCAGAAGGTGCTGGTGGATGAGGCCACGTCCAGTTTGTTCCCGATCGCCAAGGACGTAAAAATTCAAGTGGAGTTCAACCCGGCCACGGTCAGTGAATACCGGTTGCTGGGCTATGAAACCCGCCTCCTGGATGAGCAGGATTTCCACAATGACGCGGTGGACGCCGGTGATATCGGGGCAGGGCATGCCGTCACGGCCATCTACGAAATCACCCCGGTTGGTCAGCACAGTGGCGTCTATTCACCGTCCCGTTACCAGCGGTCAGACGAGGTCGGTACTGACAAGGATGCCGGTAGCGAGAGCGATGGCAGGGACAGTGAATACGGTTTCCTGCAGCTGCGCTATAAACTACCGGATGACGATGAGTCACGGCTGATCCAGCAGCCAATCAGCGCGGATGCCAACCCCTCTGAGCGGTTGCAACAGGAAGCCCATTTTGCCACTGCGGTGGCCGGTTTTGCCCAGCTGCTGCAAGGGGGTCAATACACCGGTCAATGGGGCTATCAGGATGCCTTGACCCTGGCGCAGAACAACCGGGGTCAGGATCTCTTTGGCTATCGCTCTGAGCTGGTGCAGCTGATCCGCAAGGCGGAGGTAGCTGAGGATCTGTAAGGGGGAATCTCAACGTCGGATTTGCGCCATTGTAGCAATCTGCTACAATGGCTGTGTACTCACCTGACGGAGGCGTCCACCATGGCCAAAGCACAATCGCCGGTACGGCTCGAGAGCCGCTTGATGAAAGCAGCCAAGCTGGCCGGCATTACCCACCATCGCAGTGCAGCGGAGCAAGTGGAATACTGGGCTGAACTGGGTCGCCGCGTCTCTGGCGTGCTGGATCCGGAGGATTTGCTGGCGGTTTCAGCGGGTATTGCCAAAGTCACGCTGGTGCCGAGCAACCCGGTCGAGATTGATTCTGACGCCCTGTTTGCCTCCCTGGACAGGCAGCGGGAGCGCGGTGCCCTGAGTGAAGCCATTCAGTCGGACGCCATTCGTTACCAGGCCTCAAGCCTGCATCCGGGACTGCTGGAGCAGGTCCATCCGGATGGGCGAATCGTGTTGGGTTCCTTTCAGGATGGGGTGTTTAACGCTCAGCAAGTGGGTTAAGCAGCACGCAATGCAGGGCAGCGCATGAAACAACTGTGGATGTTGGTGGGGGGCAACGGGGCCGGTAAAAGCACCTTCTACGACCTGGCCCTTCGACCGCAGGGAATGCCGTTTATCAATGCCGATAATATTGCCCGCGAGCTGTTCCCCGAGGCTCCTGAGGCCAACAGTTACCTCGCCTCGCAAGTGGCTGAGCAAATGCGCTATCAGCAATTGGAAGAGGGCAACAGTTTCTGTTTCGAAACCGTCTTTTCGCACCCCTCCAAAGTGGACTTTATCGCCCAGGCCAAAAGTCGCGGTTACCGGATTGTGTTGGTGGTGATCCTGGTGGAGTCAGCCCAGCTCAATATCGCCCGGGTCTTCCAGCGTGCCGAAGAGGGCGGCCACGGGGTGCCGCCGGATAAAATCACCGCCCGCATCCCGCGCATGCTGGCGCATGTCAATGCCGCCATTCCGCTCTGTGACGAGGTCCGGATCCTCGACAACTCGCGACTCGACCAGCCCTTTCGGCCACTCATCAGCTACCGCCAGGGCGTGCGCACCGAGCATGTTAAACCGCTGCCGACCTGGGTACCGCTGTAATCCCATCGGTACACGGCTCAAAAGAAACCCAGCGGGCTGGTGCTGTAACTCACCAACAGGTTTTTGGTCTGCTGGTAATGCTCCAGTGCCTTGTGGTGGGTTTCGCGACCAATGCCCGATTTCTTGTAGCCCCCAAACGCGGCATGGGCAGGGTAGGCGTGGTAGCAATTGGTCCAGACTCGGCCGGCTTGAATTCCCCGTCCCATCCGATAGGCGCGGTTCATATCCCGCGTCCAGACTCCGGCGCCAAGACCGTATTGAGTATCGTTGGCGATCATCAACGCCTCGTCCTCGTCTTTAAAGGTGGTGACGCCGATCACCGGGCCGAAAATTTCCTCCTGGAACACCCGCATATTATTGCGGCCCAACAATATGGTGGGCTGGATGTAAAAGCCTTTGGACAGATCGCCTTTCAAATTTTCGGCTTCTCCGCCGAGCAGCACCCTGGCCCCTTCTTCCTTGCCCACCCGGATGTATTCCATGATGCGCTCAAACTGTTCGGCCGAGGCCTGGGCCCCCACCTGGGTGTCGGTATCCAGTGGATTGCCGCGGACGATCGCCTGGGCTCTGACCATCACCCGTTCAATCAGGTCGGCATAGATGTCCTGTTGAATGAGGGCCCGTGACGGGCAGGTGCAGACTTCTCCCTGATTAAAAAACGCCAGCGCCATCCCCTCGACACATTTGCTCAGGTAGTCATCCTCGTGCAGCAGCACATCGGCAAAATAGATATTGGGTGATTTACCCCCCAATTCCACTGTACTGGGAATCATGGTCTCGGCGGCGCAGCGAAGAATCTCCTGGCCCACAGCGGTTGAGCCGGTGAAGGCAATCTTGGCAATGCGCTTGCTGGACGCCAGGGCGCGACCGGCTTCCTCTCCCAGGCCATTGACGATATTGATCACTCCCGGAGGTAGTAAGTCATGGATTAATTCCATGAATACCAAAATCGATACCGGGGTCTGCTCGGCGGGCTTCAATACCACGCAGTTGCCGGCCGCGAGGGCGGGCGCCAGCTTCCAGGCTGCCATCAACAGGGGAAAGTTCCAGGGAATGATCTGACCCACCACGCCCAGGGGTTCATGAAGATGGTAGGCGACCGTGGTCTCATCAATTTCCGCCATGCTGCCTTCCTGAGCGCGAATACAGCCGGCAAAATAGCGAAAATGATCGACAGCCAGGGGAATGTCGGCCGCCAGGGTTTCCCGCACGGCTTTGCCGTTGTCCCAGGTTTCCACCACCGCCAGCGTCTCCAGGTTTTTTTCCATACGGTCGGCGATGCGCAGCAGGACATTGGAACGCTCGGCGACAGAGGTTTTACCCCAGGCCGTGGCCGCCGCCTGGGCCGCATCCAGAGCCAGGTCCACATCCACCTGATCGGAGCGGGGTACTTCGCAAAATACCTGGCCGTTGACGGGACTGATATTTTCCATATATCGACCGTTGAGAGGGGCGATCCAGTCGCCACCGATATAATTTTGGTACTGAGCTTTGAAGCTGAACAACGAGCCGGGCTGGCCGGGATTGGCATAGATCATAATTACGCGTCCTTATTGTTATTACGCAACTATCGTGAGTTCATCTTTAGCGTAAGTTCATCTTTATCGTAAGTTCATCTCTATCGTTATTGCACATCTACGGTGACGGTCTCCCGGTAAGGGTAGCGCTGTCATCAAACACCATAATGACTATAGCTGCGACAAGCATATCCTGCCTGTAATGACCAAAATTTTCCCTGTCCAAGCCGACAGGGGCAGCCAGCCTTGAAAGGCTACACTTAACGGATTGAAGGCCGGACAATCACGGGGGTTCTTATGGCTCAACTTACATTCTATGGTGCCGTCGAAGGCGTCACCGGATCACTGTATCTACTGCAAACCGAACGCAGTCACATTCTGATGGATTGCGGCTTGTTTCAGGGGCGGCGGGAAGAAGAAAAAGCCAATGAAGATCCCTTGCCATTTGACATATCCCGACTCGACGCCGTGGTTCTGTCCCACGCGCACCTGGACCATTCGGGACGGCTGCCGCTGTTGATCGCCGAGGGTTACCCGGGCCCTATTTACATGACTCGACCGTCCTGCGATCTGATCGAGGTGCTGCTCAAGGATGCGGCTTCGCTGCAGGAGCGTGATGCAGAATGGGAAAACCGGCGCAGAAGGCGGGCCGGCAAGGAAGAGATTGAACCCCTTTATCGCCTGGAAGACGTGGAAGAAACCTTAAACCATTGCCGCGGTATTCGGTACTACCACAAAACCGCCATCACCGAAGATATCGAAATTCGCTTCTCCGATGCGGGTCATATTCTGGGATCGGCCATTGTCGAGGTTTTTATTCAGGAGGGGGGCGCAACAAAGAAACTGGTGTTCTCGGGTGATCTGGGTAATTCCCAGGCCGCCCTGTTACGTGATCCAGACCCGGTGGAAGAAGCCGATATTCTGCTGCTCGAATCCACTTACGGTGATCGGGAACATCGTTCAATGGAGGACACTCTGCAAGAGTTTGAGGATGTCATCGAAGCGGCCTCAGAAAACGGCGGCAACATTCTCATTCCTTCTTTCGCCGTGGGCCGAACCCAGGAAATCATCTACCGTCTGGGGGAACTTTACCAGGACGGCAAGCTGCGGCACCAGGCCATTTATCTCGACAGTCCCATGGCAATTGCCGTCACCGAGATCTATCACCGCTATCAGGATGTTTACAATGAGGAAGACCTGGCGGAGATTGAGTCATCCACTCGAGCGGGCCGTACTCACGATAAGAGCTTGCACACATTTCTGCCCACGCTGCGCTATTCGACCACCACTGAAGAGTCCATTGCCTTAAACAAGCTGGACAGTGGTGCCATCATAATCGCGGGCAGTGGAATGTGTAATGGCGGACGCATCCGGCACCACCTGAAACACAATCTCTGGCGCAAACAGTCCCACGTTATCTTTGTCGGCTATCAGGCCATCGGCACCCCAGGGCGTGCCTTGGTCGATGGCGCCAAATACTATAGGATTGGCGGTGAAGAAATCGTGGTGAAAGCCAGCATCCATACGATGGGTGGCTTTTCCGCGCACGCCAGCCAGGCCCAATTGATCGACTGGCTCGGTCACTTTCGAGGCAAAAAGCCCAACCTGTTTCTGGTGCACGGTGAAGACGATGCCAAGCAAGCCCTGGCCGCTGCCGTCAAACCACTGGGTTGGCAGGCGCACATCGCCAGGTTGGGGCAAAAAATTCAGTTTTGAGTGAAATCGTAATGACACCCAAGGAAAGCAAACAATCGGCGTTTCCCAGCGCTGCGGAAGACCTGGCGCTGGCCAGGCAATGCCGTCTGGACAGTCCCTCTTATCGACTGGCCTATACCGATGATGATTTTTTGATCCGCGATGAATTGCGTGCAGTGCGCTTGCAATTGGAGTGGTTGAAACCGGATCTGGTCATGGAAGACCATAATATTGAATCGACCGTAGTGATTTTTGGCGGGGCTCGTTTCCTCGAACCCGCCGCGGCAAAAGCCGTATCATCAGCTGCTCACTCGCCGGCAGTCGCTGACAATGTGCTGGCAAACAGTCACTATTATCAGGAAGCCCGGCGGTTATCGCGCAGCATCACGCAGTTGTCTCTCAAGAGCGACGGTCGCAAGCATGTGGTGGTGACCGGCGGCGGTCCGGGGATCATGGAGGCCGCCAACCGTGGCGCTGCCGATGTCGGCGGCAAAAGCATCGGCTTGAACATTGTGCTGCCGTTCGAGCAACAGCCCAACCCGTACATCACACCGGAACTTTGCTTTCAATTTCACTATTTTGCCGTACGCAAAATGCACTTCCTGAAACGGGCCAAGGGGTTGGTAGCTTTTCCCGGCGGTTTTGGCACACTGGACGAGTTGTTCGAAACCCTGACGCTGATCCAGACAAAAAAAATACAACCCTTACCGGTGGTACTGATCGGTGAAGATTACTGGAAGCAGTTGATCAATTTTGAATTTTTGGTGCAGCAGGGTGCCATTGCCGAGGAAGACCTCAATCTGTTTCACTACGTCGATAATGCCGAAGAGGCCTACGACTATCTGTGTCAACATTGGGGCATTTGTGGTTAACCGGTTGGCAGTAGTGACTCCAGCCCACCCAGATCCATGAGTGATCGCAGTGCCGCTGGCACCTGGCCTATAAGCAGTTGTTTGTCGAGTCGTTGGGCGGTGCGCAACCAGCACAACAGCAAAGTGGTGGCGGCACTGTTGCAGCGTACGACCTTGCTGAGGTCAAGCCGACAGGTTTGTGGCGCGGTATTGCGCAGCCAGAGATCGCCGCGCGTCTGCAAGTCCACTACCGTGCTGAAATCCACAATCCCCTCAACATACAGGGTGTCCTCGCTGAAGGACAATTGAGCCCGTTCAGTCACCGCCTGTCTGCTCCGACTGTTTCTGTTTGCCCATCAACTCTTTCCAGTGAGCGACCACGTATTCCACATCGCCATGGTTTTGTTCCACTTGCTCCGAAAACTGATTGCGGTAAGTGACACCGAGATTGATGCCTTCGACGATCACGTTATAAATCCACCACTGGCCGTCCGCCTTGCGATGCAAGTTGTATTGCACCTTGTAAGTCTTGTTGCCCTCGTCATAAATGGTCTGTAGCAGGCTGGTTTTATCCGGCCGGGTCTCGCTGCTGGCGATACTTTCCAGTTCGATACGTTCGCCGTTGAAGGTCAGCAGGGCATCGGCGTACTTCTCGATCAAGACCGTTTCCATAATGTCCGCAAAACGCTGAATGCGTGCTTTAAAGGCGGTGCGTTGCTGCTCCGTTTGCAGTGATTTGTACAGTCGTTCACTGCCATAGGTCGCCATCACCCCGCGAGCGACGTATTCGCGGTCGATTACCTCATCGAGAATGGCGGCCACCTGCTGGTAATACTGGGGACGCTCATTGACATCAAGCTGGCGAGCCTCCCTGGCCGCTGCCAACAACTCATCTGTGGCCTGTTTGAGCATGGGTTCCGGTTGATGACGATCAATTGTGGAGGCACTGGCCTGAGTCAGGGCAACGGCCCACAACAGGAATGTAGCTAACCAGCTCATTTATCAGACCCCATGCTGGTAACAATTTTGCCGATTAAATCCTCCAGTACCAGCGCCGACTGGGTGTCGGTAATGGTACCGCCGTCGGCAAGAATCTCCGGTGCACCACCGACGGCAATACTGACATACTGATCACCGAGCACCCCGGAAGTTTTGATAGCCGCAATACTGTCAGTGGTGAGATAGTCGACGTGTTTATAGATTGCCATATCCACCACAGCACGTACGCTGACGGGGTCCAGATGAATGCCCGTGACCTGGCCGATGGTCACTCCCGCCACGGAAACCTTGGCGCGCGAGGTCAATCCGGCCACGTTGTTAAATACGGCCGAGACTCGGTAGGTGTCGCGATGACTGCTGCTGAGACTGAGGCCGCTGACCTGAATGGCGAGAAATGACAGGGCGATAACGCCCAGCAATATAAACACACCAACCAGGATTTCTACCTTGCGTGACTGCATCCGTTAACCTCTTTCACTGAATAAACTCGTGTCCACTTATTTATGGTCTGTCTTGTCTATGGTCAATCCGTACTGAACATCACGGCGGTCAATAAAAAATCCATCGCCAGCACCGCCAGTGAAGAGTGCACCACAGTACGGGTGGTGGCGGCACTGATGCCTTCAGAAGTCGGCACGGCGTCATAGCCCTGAAAGACGGCAATCCAGGTAATAATGACACCAAAGGCAAAGGCCTTGATGATGCCATTGACAATATCTTCGCGGAACTCCACCACGTTTTGCATGTTCGACCAGAAGGATCCCGCATCGACTCCCAGCCAATTGACCCCGACAGCCACGGCGCCCCAGATTGCCACCATATTAAACACCTGGGCCAGAATCGGCATGGCGATAATACCCGCCCACAGGCGTGGTCGAATCACCCGTTTCAGGGGATCAACACCAATCATTTCCATGGCGGCCAGCTGATCCGTGGCTTTCATCAAGCCGATTTCGGCGGTAACGGCTGAGCCGGCGCGACCGACAAACAGCAGGGCCGCAACCACCGGACCGAGTTCGCGCAACAGGGTTAAGGAAACCAACTGACCCAGTGCCGTCTCCGCGCCGAATCGTACCAGCACGGTATAGCCTTGCAGCGACAACACCATGCCTATTAACAGGCCTGAGACAATGATAATGATCAGTGAGTAGACCCCGATAAAGTATAGTTGCCGAATCAGCAGACTCGGGCCGGCGCGCCAATCCGGCGATCCCCACAGGGCGTGCCAGAACACCAGACCGGCCCGGCCGAAACCGGCTGCGAGATTAAGCCCGTAACGGCCCAGCTGCTGCAGATAATCCGTCACCAACGTCAGCATCTAGGAATTCTCCAAATTCAAATCCAGCCGATAGTCCGGAGCCGGGTAGTGAAACGGTACGGGACCATCCGGTAATCCCTTCAGAAACTGCTGCACATAGCGGTTGTCACTGTTGATGACAGCCTCAGGCTCTCCCTGGCCAATGACCCGGCCATCGGCCAGCACCACCATGTAATCAGAAATGGCGAGGGTCTCATTGATGTCATGAGAAACAATAATGCAGGTGCATTCCATGGTCTGGTTAATGCGGCGGATCAGGTGTTTCAGTAAGCCAACAAAAATGGGATCCTGGCCGGTAAACGGTTCGTCGTACATGATCAATTCCGGATCCAGGACAATGGCTCGCGCCAGCGCTGCCCGCCGGGTCATGCCGCCGGACAGCTCGGCCGGCATCAGGTCCCTGGCGCCTCGCAGGCCTACGGCGTGCAACTTCATCAGTACCAGATCACGAATCATCGGTTCAGGCAGGTTGGTGTGGACCCGCAAGGGAAACGCCACGTTTTCAAATACTGATAAATCGGTGAACAGAGCACCGGTCTGAAACAGCATTCCCATGCGTCGGCGCTGCACAAACAGCTGTTGTCGATCAAGGCCGGTGATATCAATATTGTCGACCCGAATGGAACCCGCAGCAGGCTTCAGCTGGCTGCTGATTAATCGCAGTAGAGTGGTTTTACCGCAGCCACTGGGGCCCATAATGGCGGTGATCTTACCCTTGGGGATACTGACATTAATGCCATTGAGAATGACACGCGGTCCATGGCTGAAATGCAGGTGGTCGATTTCGATCCAGTTTGTTGGCATAGCTGCTTACGCTTCCTGGTTAGAGGATTGACACACCAGCCTCTGTGTGGCCCTGGCAATGACTCGATTCTCGTCCGTGGGAACGGTATACACTTTGACTGAACTGTTCGCGGCGTGGAAGCTGGCCGCTCCCTGTGCATTGGCCTCATCGTCTATGACAACTCCCAGCCAGTTGGCTTGTTTGCAGACCAGTGCGCGAATCAACGCCGAGTGTTCGCCGATACCTCCGGTAAACACCAGCACATCCAGTCCACCCAGGGCCGCTGCCAGCGAACCGATTTCCCGGTGAATTCGATACACAAACAAGTCAATCGCCCGCTGCGCTGCTGCGGAGCCATCAGCTTCCAGAGTGCGCATATCGCCGCTGATGCCAGATACCCCCAACAAGCCGGATTGGTGATAGAGCAAATCTGACAATGCCTCGTAATCCATGCCGTGTTCTTTCATTAAATAGAGTATGACACCCGGGTCAAGATTGCCGCAGCGCTCTGCCATCGGCAGACCATCCAGCGCCGAAAACCCCATGGTAGTGGCAACACTGTGACCCTGGTACAGCCCACAGAGACTGGCACCGTTGCCAAGGTGAGCCACGATTACCCGGCCCATCGCCAGGTGACCGGCATACTCTGGCAACCTGCCGGCAATGTATTCATAGGACAAGCCATGAAAACCATAGCGTTGGATGCCCGTCTCGGTCAGGGCACGAGGTAGAGCAAACTGGGTGGTGATGGCTGAATTTGTACAGTGGAAGCTGGTATCAAAGCAAGCCACTTGTGGCAGTGCCGGCATCGTATCGGCCAGGCTGTCTATAGCCTCCAGATTATGTGCCTGATGCAGTGGGGCAAGGTGTGACAGGTCGGCCAAGTGGCGAACGACAGTGTTATTGAGCAGGGTAGGGGCGCTGAATCGATGTCCTCCGTGGACAACTCGATGCCCGGCGGCTATCAATTCGGCATCGGCGAAATGACGGGTCAGCAACTCGATGATCCAGATAAACGGGGCCTTGATACTGGATGCCGATAAGTGGCCATCAAACACAATCTCTTGGCTGGCGCTGTGAATCCTGACTCGTGCCGGGCTGAAGCCCTGATCAATGATTCCCTGGGCCATCATCACCGGATCAGTTGCGGCCACTTGATACAAAGCGAACTTCAGCGTTGATGAACCGGCATTGAAAACCAGAATGACGCGACTCATGGCATATATTTCATTCTGAAGGACTGAATTTGGGAGCTCTGTCCCGAGCCAGTGACCGATATAGAATGTTGTATTCCTTACATTTCAAACCTGTGACTCCCTAATTGGATATAACCCTATAAAGAGAAGCATAACGCCGCCAAACGTCAACCGCGAATCCTGTCAGGCCGAAGCCCAGGGCAGGTAGTCTATTATTGGTTAACAGGACCCTGATCGACGGCAAATTAAGGCATTTTCGCAATACATCCTCGTGGAATTCGTGCAATGGAACTCTTTGGTCGGCACTACCATCAACCCGGCACCATGCCGGGCACCTTGCCTGTTGCGGATGCCGGTCAGTTTTTACTGACTCTGGTATCCTATAATGCGTCTGGATATCAAGAAGAATTCCCCTTGTCGTTAGCTGACTGTAAAGCCTATATCGGTCAAGATGAAATCACCTGGATACACATTCAGGGAGAGGCGTCCTCACAGGCTCTGGAACAGCTGGATGAAATCTTCGGACTGCACAGACTTCACCTCGAAGATTCGGCCAATTATGATCAACGGCCAAAACTCGATGTGATAGACCAACAGGCGTTTGTGCTTTTGAGCCTGCCCGTTTTTCAAAATAATAATGTCACTGTCTCACAGCTGAGTATCTTTCTGAGTGACCATTTTGTAATTTCCATGTGCGCTGGTGTCAGCAATCCGTTTGATGTGGTATATGACCGGATCAGGCACGCTTCCGGCAAACTGCGAAGTCGGAGCATTGATTATCTGTTTTATACCCTGATTGATACTGTTATAGATTACGGTTTTCCGGTGCTGGAATATTATGCGGATGTGATTGAACAGATTGAAGAACGCCTGATTGATCAGCCAGGATCTGATGTGTTGCAGGACATTCATAAAACCCGACGAGAGTTGTTGCTGTTACGCAGGAGGCTCTGGCCCCATCGCGAAATTGTCAGTGAGCTGTTGCGGGATGAAGAATATGAAATCATCCGCCGAGAAACGCGTATTTACCTTCGGGATTGTTACGACCATACCATCTCCATCTTTGAGTTATTGGAAACCTATCGTGAGATGACTTCCAGCATGCTGGAGGTCTATTTGTCGAGCATGAGTCATAAACTGAATGAAGTAATGAAAGTGTTGACAGTTATCGCGACACTTTTTATTCCTCCCACGTTTATTGTCAGTCTTTACGGTATGAACTTTGATAGAAGTGTCAGTATTTTTAATATGCCGGAACTGGAATGGCGTTATGGCTACCTGTTCGCCTGGTTGATCATCCTTGGCATGTTCATCGGCATGCTGATGTATTTTAAACGTCGTCGCTGGTTTTAAGCGGAAAAGGTAAACGGTTGTGAAACCTGAAATGGCCGAATTAGTTCGGGAAATTCGCGAAGAAGTGGCTGCAACAGAAACCTACACCGGTCAGGCAACGCTGGATCCAAGGGTGCTGGAGGAATTTTCCCGGGTCCCGCGGCACCTGTTCGTTGCGGATGAACTGCAGGCCTCGGCTTACGCCAACCATCCGCTGTCAATCGGCCACGGTCAGACCATTTCCCAGCCGTATATGGTGGCATTGATGACCGACCTGCTATGCCCTCAGCCCCATCATCGAGTATTAGAGGTCGGCACCGGCTGTGGCTATCAAACGGCGCTTCTGTCGAGACTGGTGAATGAGGTTTACAGCATTGAGATCATACCGGAATTAGCGGAAGAGGCTCGCGCCAGGCTGGCCCAACTTGGCTACAACAATGTTCAGGCGCGCTGCAGCGATGGTTATCAAGGCTGGCCTGAGAAGGCACCGTTCGATTCGATCATCGTGACGGCGGCGGCAGAGCAAATTCCGCCGCCGTTGCTGGAGCAGTTACGACCTGGCGGACGCTTAGTGATCCCTATCGGTGGTCCACTCTGGGGACAAAAATTGATCTTAGTTAACAAAAATGAAGACGGTGCATGGAGTCAGCGGACAATCTTGCCGGTAACCTTCGTACCCCTGACAGGGCCTTCTCAGCATCCGTAATACACTCAATGGCGCTACAATGGTGCTGACAAACGAGCTCATACCTTAGGAGCCTTTACCACCGTCATAGATTCTGGCATCTTGCCGACTGGGTTGAGAAGGAAGCAACAGATTGCCTGATACAAATAACAAGCGTTGGAGTCTGCCAGAGCAGGTGGCATTCGAATGTGCTCTGGCCAAAGACGACGAACAAAACTGGAATGAGCTTAAGCGCCGGGATGAGGCGATGGGTTTGTCCGCTGAATTGCTGACTTCCGGTTCTCGTCGAAACATTGCCAGACAATGGTTAAGCGCTCGTCTGGGACAGGACTCTACGCTAAAACAAGCGGCCGACAGCATCGCTCAAACGATTCGCCTGACGGGGCAGCTGCTGGCGCTGGGTGGCTTTATCTGCGGGATCGGCCTTGCTACGGCGGCTCTAACCTACACAGGTAAGGCCCCGATTAATGTATCGGCCTTCTTCAGTGTTTTTGTGCTGCTGCAGGCGATATCGGCCTTCCTTACCGCGTTGCCGTTTCTGTTTCCCCGTTTGTTGAAAGAAAAACTGTCTTTTGGCCCGCTGTTCAGGGTGGCACGGGGACTATTCAATACCGTCTATAAAAAAATACAAACGCTGGTTGGCCGCTATATCGCTGGCAACAAACGTCATGAGGCGGCAGATATCGCCGCCGAGGCGGCCAGCCGTATGACCCTGCACAGTGGGGTGATGAAATGGCTGGTGTTTCGCAAAGTCCAGACCACGGCATTGTGTTTTAATCTCGGGGCGCTGCTGGCTTTACTGGCCGCGGTCGTGTTTACCGATCGCGCTTTTGGCTGGCAGACCACCCTCAATGTGTCCAGCGACACTATTTACACCATGGTCAAAGGCTTCGCCACACCCTGGTCCTGGCTGTACGGGGAAGGGGTGGGGTTTCCGGACCTGGCTCAAATCGAGGGCAGCCGAATCCGTTTGAAAGAAGGCATTCAGGCTCTGGACACTGACAACCTGGCGTCCTGGTGGCGATTTCTCGCGCTTGGTATTGTGGTCTATGGCATTTTGCCGCGTCTGTTTTTTTCCCTGCTGGGGAAAATCCAGCTGGCGGCAGCGCTCAACCGCTATGACTTTCGCAATGCCGCTGCAGAGCGGCTGTTTTCTCGCCTGTTACCAACCCATACCCGTTTTCAGGTGGAATCCGTCAAGCAGGGGGCATCGGAGGTCCCTGCACAGCCCGCGCCGGACAGGTCTGTGGCCACGGATAGTCAGCAAAAAGTGTTCACCTACTGTTCCCGTGATCTGGTGGCTGAGCTGGATCCAGCGTTACTGCAGCGCAAACTGGCACAGCGCTGGAATCTGCCCGAGGACAACGTGACGATACGGGTGTATGACAGTGCTGGAATGAATGCCAATGTCGGAATACATACCAGTGCCCAGGCATTCGCTATTCCGGAAGCGAGCGAAAGTCGGGATCAATTTGCCCTGGTGTACGAATCCTGGATGCCACCAATCAAGGAAATCGAACGCCAGCTGCGCAGCTTGCGCTCACAAATCGACTCGCGCAACCTGATCAAGGTGGTGCTGTTGGGTATCCCCGGGGATGGCGACGAGGCTGTAGTGTTGAGACCCACCGAACACTATGCCGGTATTTGGGACGCGTTCATCCGGCGTCAGGGCGACCCTTACCTGATTCTCGACAACCCCGCCTAGAGTTGTATGCTGATGAATACCATACCCACATTTGCGATTGTCGGACATCCCAACGAGGGCAAGTCGTCTATCGTCGCGACCCTCTCCCAAAACGATTCGGTCGCCATCAGCTCGACCCCGGGTGAAACCATTCATCAACAGCGTTTCGATCTCAGGGCAGGTGATGAAACCATCATTGAATTTGTCGACACGCCGGGCTTTCAAAACCCCCAGGCGACCCTGGCCTGGTTTCGTCAACATGAAGCCATGGGGGAGGCGCGAACTGCCCACTTTATCGAGGCCCACAAAGATGATCCGGACTTCGACCACGACTGCGAATTACTTCACCCTTTAACCCAGGGAGCCGGCATCATATACGTGGTCGATGCCTCCCGTCCCCTGACCTCCGTCGATCTCGCCGAAATGGAGATTTTGCGGCTGACGGCCCGACCGCGAATGGCCATTATTAATCCAAAATCCAGCGAAACCCGCTTTCTGGAAAACTGGAAATCGGCCTTCCGGCAAAACTTCAATTCCGTCCGGACCTTTAACGCCCAGACCGCACAATACCTCGATCGTATTGAATTGCTGGAAGCGCTGAAAAGTATTGATCAGGATTGGGAGCCGGCACTGAGCCGAGCCATTGAATTACTGCAACTGGATCGACAGCGGGCCATAGAACTGACCGCCGAAGCGGTACTGGACCATCTGGAGCAATCCCTGACCTGCCAGTGCAGTTCGTACCTTGAAAGAGACAGCGGGGTAGAGTTGGAAAAACACTCCCTGGAAGATGCCTATCGGCAAAAGCTGGAACGCATTGAAAAGCGGTTTCGGGATCAGGTACGGGAAATTTACGCCGTGCGGCGAGCGGAGTTTACCCTGCCGGTTAACTCCATCTTGCGGGAAGACCTGTTTTCCGAACGCTCCTGGCAGGCACTCGGGCTCACGCAACGGCAACTGGCCGTCGCCGGGGCTTTGTTGGGCGCCGGTATTGGCGCCGGCGCAGATCTTGCCGTCGGTGGGGCCAGTGTGGGCCTAGTGGCGACATTGGGGGCAGTGCTGGGGGCGGGATCCGCCCTGTGGAAGGGCAAGGATCTGGCGCGGGCGAAAATCAAACAATTACCGCTGGGTGGCTTAAAAATCACGGTGGGGCCCAATGTGTCCGATCAATTTCCCTTTGTGCAGCTGGATCGCTACCTGTTGTACGCCCGCTTCACCGCTAACTGGGCACATGCCCGTCAGGAGAACAGCATTATGCTTGATCCCCAGGGTGAAAAAGTGGGTCTCACTCACCACTGGGAACAAAAGCACCTGAAAACAGTGACCCAGTTCGTCAAAGCAGTGCGTAAAAGCTCCGCCGAGGCCATAGAACGCTCGGGTAAGGACCTGAAAGCTCTTGTGATTGAAGTGTTGCAAGGCTAGTGCATCTGGCCGGTGGTTGGAGATCGAATTTTGATATTGAATTGATGACACTGGTGCCATTATTTTCGCTTGTCAGTAACCAAAATGCGCTTGACTCCGAATTTGATGAGACCCGGACAATCCGGGCTCTATCAAAGACTCCAGGAGGCAAAAATTATGGTGAAGAATTTCTTGGCAGCAGTTTCATTGTCTATGCTCAGCAGTGTGGTTCTGGCTGAAAGTAACCCCCGATCAGCTCATTACGAAGTGACAATCACCAATCTGTCCGCAGGACAGAGCTTTACCCCACAATTGATTTTGACCCACAAAGGCCTCATCCCGGTATTTGAACTGGGCCAGCCAGCTACCCTAGAGCTGGAAATTCTGGCAGAGGGAGGGGATACCGCACCTTTGGCCGAAGCTCTGTCTGATGAAATTTATAATGCCACCACCAACGCTCAGCTTCTCGGGCCGGGGGAGACTGCGATCATAGCCATACAGGCACCGCTGCGCGGTGGCTTACTCAGTCTGGCGGCGATGATGATTCCAACCAATGACAATTTTATTGCACTTCAAAATGTGTCGCTGCCCAAACGCGGCGCGGAGAATTATTTGATTCCTGCCTACGACGCTGGCACAGAAACCAACGATCAAAGCTGCCAGAACATACCCGGGCCACGTTGCGGGGGTATAGGCTATTCTGCATCTCCGGAAGAGGGACAGGAAGGTTTTGTCCATATTGGCAAAGGGTTTCATGAGTTGGGTGAATATGACATCAATGGTGCGGAAGTCTTGGGGCCAAAAGAATACGACTGGAGGAACCCGGTAGCGGAAGTAACGGTCAAAAGGGTTCAATAACTGGCAAAAGCCAGTCAATACACCTGCCGTCGCCTGAATCAGGCGGCGGTTTTGACCGGGCCAACTCGTGACCGAAAAGGAACAATGTACAAGGACTTACGAGGACGATGAGTTGCGTTGGTCTGAGTGGATGCAATGCACGCAGCAAGGGGATAAGCTGGCCTACCAACAACTGTTGGAAGAACTGTCCTTGATGATCAAAAATTACCTGATCAGCCGCTTAGGTCCACTGGATATTATTGACGACTGTGTACAGGATATCTTGCTGTCCTTACATCGTGCTCGACATACTTATCAGCCAGACCGACCCTTTCGACCCTGGCTATTCGCCATCATTCATAATCGCTCCCTCGATAATCTGCGCAAACAGGGCAGTTACCTGAAGTTGGTCGGGGAATTCGAACAGAATAGAATCTTTGAGCAATTATCGCAAAATACAATCGACGAGCAGATCGTTCAAAGCCAATTAATCGCCAAGTTGGCTTTGCCATTTCGACAGGCCATTGTGTTGACCAAATTGTGCGGTTTTTCTAACGCAGAAGCGGCAAGGAAACTGCGTATTTCCGAAACGGCCGTCAAGGTTAGAGTTCATCGTGGTATAGCTAAATTAAAAAAACTCTTGGAGCTGGAGCAGTGATGAAGAAAATTGAAGATACCATTCAATCACTCACTTCTGATTTAAAACCTGTCAGGCCGGCTTTATCACCACAGCGTCTGGCGGCTTTGTGGTTACTGGTGTGTACTGTATTCGTAGTGGCGATTACGCAATATATCGCCCCAATAAGGGTCGGTGCTTGGCAACAGTTAGTCTCAACCCCCAGGTTTGCCCTTGAGACTGTAACTGCGATACTGGCTGTGATTTGTTTTGCTTTGATCGTGTTTCGCAGTTCTTTTCCAGGCATGCATTATCGAAGGTTGGTTGGTTGCGGACTGGTTATGCTGGCCCTCTGGGTGACGCAGTATCTCGTTGGTTTATGGCGCCCTGCAATTTCCCCGTTGCCTCTGGGTGAGCGACACTGGTGCTGGCTGGAAATTATAGTGTATTCGTTGCCCTTGATGGTGTTAGCCCTGCTCATGACTCGGCATCTGTACCCCATGACCCCCTTGCTGACAGCATGCAGTTATTGCCTGGCGGGGGGAATTCTGCCTGCGGTCTATATGCAATTGGCATGTATGTATGAGGCCTCTCATATTTTGATCTTTCATATATTACCCGGGCTCAGTATGACATTATTGGGATTCCTCTTTGCTCGTTGCTATACAAAGTCGTTTGCCTGATTGTTTGATGTTGACCTGAGACAAGCTATAAAGGATTAGGGTTTATCTCAACAACAATTCAGCATACAGTGGGGTACCTACTCCATCGGGAACCTGTGAGGCAATCGGATGCCAGAAATACCCAAACCTTCGGAAGGCCCTGAAAAGGACATCACGTCTCGACAACTGCACCGCGACCCCTGGTTTATCTGGCTGCTGCTGATGGTTTTCCTCTCTTACTATTGGTTCAGCCATGTCCCCGAAACTCGCAGCAAACTGATTCCCTACAGTGAGTTTTTGCAGGCGCTGGAAGAGGAAAAAATCCAGCGGGTCGACATTCGCGGCCTGGAATTGAAAGGGCTGTATGTCAACAGCGCGCAATCGCCAGGGAGTAAAACCCCTGATTTCAAAACCCTGCTGCCGGAATTTGTTGGTGATGAGTTCCTGCAGCGCCTTGAGTCCAACAAGGTCGAAGTGAATGTCGAGGCCACGGAAAACCCGTTATGGGTCAACTTGCTGGTGGGGTTTATTCCCTGGATCATCATCATTGCGGCCTTTGTCTATATGTCCCGTTCCCTGCAGTCCCGGATGGGCAGCGGCGGGGGCTTCCTGAACTTTTCCCGCTCCAAAGCCCGGCGTTATGAACGCACCGAAGGGGGGCCCACTTACGACGATGTGGCCGGTTTGGAGGGTGCCAAGCAGGACCTGGGGGATATCATTGATTACCTGAAAAACCCGCAGCGTTTTCAGGCGCTGGGGGCCAGGATTCCCAAGGGGATCCTCATGATGGGCGCCCCCGGCACTGGCAAAACGTTGCTGGCCAAAGCCACGGCAGCAGAAGCAGGGGTACCGTTCTTTTCCATCACCGGTTCGGAATTTATCGAATTGTACGTGGGCGTGGGGGCATCCCGTGTTCGGGATATGTTTGATAACGCTCGAAAAGAAGCCCCGGCGCTGATCTTTATCGATGAGATTGATTCCGTTGGCCGGGTGCGGGGCACTGGTATGGGCGGAGGCAACGATGAGCGAGAGCAGACCCTCAACCAGATCCTGGCGGAAATGGACGGCTTTGAGCCGGAAGACGTGGTGGTGGTGCTGGCGGCGACAAACCGGCCGGATGTGCTGGATCCCGCACTCTTGCGTCCGGGGAGGTTTGATCGCAAGGTGGTGCTGGATTTGCCCGATAAAACGGCCCGTGGCAGTATCTTTAAAGTGCACACCCGCAAGACACCGCTGGCAGACGATGTGGACCTGCAAGTACTGGCGGGCATGACCGTCGGCTTCTCCGGTGCCGATATCCAGAACCTGGTGAACGAAGCCAGCCTACGCACCGCCCGTGAAGGGCGCTCGGAAGTGACACTGGCCGACTTCCAATTGGCGCGGGACAAGGTCCTGATGGGTGAAGAGCGTCCCAACCTGCTGAATCCCCAAGAACGGGATCGTATTGCCTGCCACGAGGCGGGCCACGGCCTTGTCACCTTCTACTCGAAAAACGCCGACCCCTTACAAAAAATCAGCATTGTGCCCAGGGGACGGGCGTTGGGGGTGACCGAACAAATGGCCAGTGAGGACCGTCACAATTTTGATGAAGACTACCTGCGTGACCGCCTGCGTATTTTTATGGGGGGACGCTGCGCGGAGCAGATCGTTTTTCAGAGTACCAGTTCCGGTGCGTCGGATGATTTAAAACAGGCCACCAAACTGGCCCGGCAGATGGTAGTGAACTGGGGCATGAGCAAAGCCATTGGCCCACTGGGATTTGCCGAGGGAGAAACACACCCGTTTCTCGGTCGTGAACTGACCGAGCCAAGGCCCTACAGCGAGGCATTGGCTCAACAGATCGACGAGGAAGTGAAGCAACTGCTGCTGCGAGCCGAAAAGGAGGCGATGGATATTCTGCAACAACACCGCCCCCAGCTGGACCAGCTGGTGAGTGCCTTACTGGAACAGGAATCGCTGGATAAGGACGCCATCAACACTTGCTTATCCTAATACTGTTAGTCCTGGGACACGCTTCCTGAGCCAGTGTTCAGGGGGTGTACCAGATCGGCGATGTCCAGGCGCGTTCCTTCACCACCTTGGGCAACATCTCCGGATGCGGCACATCAGCCTTTTTGGCGTCGTACATGCTCCAGCGGCACACCGGGTTTTCCAGCACCCGGGCGTAGTAGAACGCGTATTCACCGGCTTTGAACTCCGGATCTTTCCAGGTGGTGGACAGTTCCGCATCGCCTTTGCCTTTGCTGATGGAGCAGTCCTCCAGATCGACAGTAGCGCCATTATCCGGACAGCGGTGGGTGGTTGGGTCCGGTTCATCGCCATCCGAGCAGGCGATGTCGTAGGTCATTTCTTTCAGCTCGTTATTGGCGGTACGCCAACCCTTGATGATCTGGATTTTGGCCAGTGGCGCACTGTCTGGATCTCGCTGTGCCCATACCATGAACGTGGGGGCTTTACCTTCAGGAGCCTTGACGAGATCCCCACCTTGCGGGACGCCATGCTCATAACCGTCTTTGATCCAATGACGTTTTTTGTGCGCTTTCTGCTTAAAGTCATAGCCGCCGAACATGCGTACCTTGGTACGGGTGCCGCTGGTGGCGAAGGTTTCCTTGCGATGCAGTGCGTCCCAGATATCGGTACGGGTATTACTCTCGGCCCACACACCCGTTACCCCGCCGGGATTGTACAGTTTGGTTGGGTCATCCTCCGCGGACATGCCCATGGCCAGGGCCGTGGGGTTGGGTTCCAATCCCAGACGCACTTTGGGGGTTCCGTCATTACTGGCGTAATGGCCTTCAAAATCGTCTTCAGCCGTATCACTCGGTGTGCCATTGTGGTTATCGGTGGCGGCAACAAAACCGTGTTTGAAGGGATTAATGCCCAGATTCACCTGATGCTGCAAACCCAATTTCAAACCGTTACGGACAAAGGCGTATTCGTTACTGCAGCCAGCATTTTCTCCGTCAGGACACTCTTTAAACACCATCTCAAAGTTACATTCTTCATCGGTTGTCATGATGCCAGTTTGACACTCGGAATTGCCCTTGATTTGCATGATTTCCACCAGGCGATCCATACGTGCCCGACGGTCCAGGCTGTCTTGGGTCCAGGGCTTACCGTCGGAGGTTTTGCCCCAATAGAGCCGTCCCCAATAAAAGTTGGGGTTGTGGGGAATCGTCAGCACGCTGCAATCACCGGTACAGTTTTCCTCCAGCCATTTGTGCAGATCCTCGCCGGTGCCCTCAAACGCGGAGAATACCGTATCGGGCACATGTTTGGATTTGAAGATCACATTGCGGTGCATCATACCGCCTTTGCCTTCCGGGGCATTGGCTGAAAATTCGTAGGCGACAAAAGATGTGAATTTGCCCGGCACGTAATTTTCTGCCGCAGCTTGTTGCACATGACCCCAGGGACCACTGATGGCATTCAGGCAGGCTGAACCATCCTCGCCACAAATGTCGACATGCCGCTTGGGAGGTGTGACAGCCATACCTGCAAACAGATCCTGAAACGGTTTCATATCGCCCTTACGAATGCCTGCACAGGTTTCCGAGTTGTAATATTTCATTTCCGGATTGGTGCACATTTCGTATTCACCCAAAGCCTCTGAATGATCCGTAACGGCGGCAAAATCCAGAGGTTTCTTTATTCTTTTGGCCACACCGGTCGGCAGCTTTACTTCTTCACCTCTGGCAAACCGGTATGCGGTGTAAGGATCATTCATCGTATTGCCGAAGATATAAGCATCGAGAGAATAGGATGTGTGCAAATGCAGCTCGCCGAAATAAGCCTCCTTAAGGAAATTACGTTTGACACCCTCGACCTTTTCATCCCGAGCCTCAACCGCCATGGTGGTGATCAAGCCGGTGATCAGTAACAGCGGGATAAATTGATTACGCGATATCATTGAATGATCTCCTGCATTCAGGTGAGGCAGATGGACTGGACTCAAAGACATTGATACCAGTAGGCAACGGGATATTAGGATGAGTATAGAGCGAGTTTCGATGATGATTAGAGAAATCCATAACCGGTTTTTGAGGTCAACGGTTTTTATTGAGGCAAGTTATATCGTGGCTGATTTTTACACCGATCGGATTTAACTTTTGCTGGGAGGTAGTATGTCAGTACTGTAAAAATAATTTACAAAAAATGAATAAAAACTATTCACATGTCAACTTTACCAAGCACCTTGAGAAGCATGAACACTCTTACTTGATGTCGCAATCAGTCAAACTACACTAGATTCTGTACCTGTATGAGTACAGCAATTGTGTACTTTCAAAATTGTCAGAGGATGAATTCATGAAATCGATAGTGAGGTATGTGCTGCTCGTACTGGTGGTCGTAACAGCACCAGCAACATTCGCGGCTGACAAACCCAATTTTGTTGTTATTTTTGGTGACGATATTGGCTTCTGGAACCTCTCCTACAACAACGACGGCATGATGGGCTATCGCACGCCCAACATTGATCGTATTGCGAAAGAGGGGATGCGTTTCACCGATTACTACGCAGAGCAGTCTTGTACGGCTGGCCGGGCAGCGTTTATTACCGGACAGATGCCTGTACGAACCGGCCTCACCAAAGTAGGGGCGCCAGGAGCAGCCTTAGGTTTGCAGCCTGAAGATCCAACCCTGGCTGAACTACTCAAAACACAGGGTTACATCAGTGGCCAGTTTGGTAAAAACCACTTGGGTGATCGGGACGAGTTCTTGCCCACCAATCACGGCTTTGATGAATTTTACGGCAACCTTTATCACCTGAACGCTGAAGAAGCCCCAGAAAATCCCTACTACCCTAAAGACCCGGAATTCCGTAAGAAGTTTGGCCCTCGCGGCGTCATTCACAGCACGGCAGACGGTAAAGTCGAGGACACCGGTCCGTTAAACACAAAACGTATGGAGACGGCCGATAAGGAGTTTATGGACGCCGCCATCACCTGGATGGACAAGCAGGTTAAGGCTGATAAACCCTTCTTCCTGTGGATGAACACCACGCGCATGCACTACGTCACCCATGTGCCGCCAGAGTGGGAGGGAAAATCCGGCCTGAACTTTTATGCGGATGGCATGATGCAGCACGATGCCGAGGTGGGTACATTGCTGGATCACCTGGACAAACTGGGCATCTCGGAAAATACCATCGTGATCTACACCACCGATAACGGACCGCATTTTAATATGTGGCCCGATGGTGGTATCACCCCGTTTCGGGGAGAAAAGAACACCAACTGGGAAGGGGGCTACCGGGTGCCTTTCCTGATTCGCTGGCCGGGTAAAATCAAGCCGGATTCCGTCAACAATCAAATTGCGGCCCACAACGATTGGGTACCTACCTTAATGGCCGCGGCCGGTGAACCCAATGTCAAAGAAAAATTGCTGAAAGGTTATCAAGCCGGTGGCAAGCGCTACAACGTTCACCTGGACGGTTACAATCTCCTTCCTCATATAACTGACTCGAAAGACGCCGGCGAATGGCCACGCAAGGAATTTTACTACTGGAATGATGACGGTCAGTTGGTCTCAATGCGCTACGATCGCTGGAAGCTGGTGTTTAAAGAGCAGACCGCCAAACAGATGCGTGTTTGGATGGAACCCTTTGTCAGCTTGCGAGCACCGCTGGCCTTTGACCTGCGCATGGATCCCTTCGAACGAGCGCAGCACAACTCCAACACTTACCTGGAATGGATGGAAGCCCAGCTGCAATGGATGATTGTGCCCGCCCAGGCCATCGCCGGACAAATGGTGCAAACCTTCCAGAAATACCCTCCACGGCAGAAACCGTCTTCTTTCAATTTGGATGAAGTGATTGAGGCTATGAGTAAGGGATCGGGTGGTAGGTAAGATTAGACTTTTTCAAGCATACGGCTTTGGTCGTATGCTTGAATCTACAAAAAATATTTTCGTTTCAGTCAGTTATTTAGATAGTTGAGTGTACCATTCACGACTAGCACCGACGGTTGTCGGTAGGGTGCCAATAACGGACGGTGGGAAGTCCATATAACTATATAGGGTGTCTACAACTCGTGGGTAACTCGGAGTTATAACGCCTTGCACACGGGCCGGAGTACGCAGTGCGGAGGTCCGATCCCAGCTTGCTGGACTGCTTTGCGTGGTGCAATTTGTTATGAATTTTATTCGCCATATGCTCTTAAGTACTGGCTACGGCTAGTACGGGAAAGAGTTGGAGAATTACGGGTGAGCGGGTTATAGTGTCCCAAAGAAAAACGGGGGATAATTGTTCCTATACCAGACTTAGGCCGAAAAAAATTCGCTCAAGAAGGCACGGTGCGGACTTATTTTTGCCCGTGGGACGTAACCTACTATCGTCTTCCCATGACCCGACGTGACAAACCCTGAAGAGTTGCTACCTAGACTATCTATAACGCGAGCTGAAAGCGGTGGTGCGGCAATGAAACAAATCACAACCGATAGCATCCGAATAGCGGTAGTATTCATTCTGAGTGTTGCGACAGGTGGCTGTGAAGTAACGTCTGACATTTTAGAGGATTTAGAAAGACTTTGTGCACAGGATCCGATTTTAGTTAACGCGACCGGAGACCCGATAGATGCGGCTACATGTTGTATTCCCGGCGAGGACCAGTGTACGCTTAGAGCTGCGATTAATACCGCCAATATATGTCGAGACGCGAGGCACATGCGCATCGAGCTCGCGCGCGATGAGACGTACACTGTCTCCCGTGTGCATGAAGAGAGGCCAGAGTTTTCACGGCTATGGCGTGAAGCTAACAGTGCCGGCGGTGATGTGCTCCTTCCCTACATTTACGGGGATTTAATAATTGATGGAAACGGCGCAGTAATTGATGCGAGCGAGGGTTCAGAAACACTGTTTCAAATCACCCCCGATGGCCATTTGCGCATAAGGGGTTTAACACTTAGAAGCGACCTATCGGGCAATGAGGGTCGTCTCGGCGGTGCGTTTCGTAACCAGGGCCTGCTTGACGCTGAAGGGGTCCGAATTGAGCGATTCCGCGCAAGACGGGGTGGAGGAATCTTCAATGAAGGGGGGGTTCAACTCGCTCATCGCGTGGAGTTCGTCGAAAATCGTGCGTTGCTTGGCGCCGGCATTTTCAATAAGCGCGGTTTGGATGGCAGGATGGTCAGTTTTCGAGGGAATGCCAGTGGTGGTACCGGCTCAGAGGGAACGGCAGTGTACAACGACGAAGGCGCGCATGCGTATTTCTTACACAGTAGTTTTGAGGACCATCAACGTGATACCCCCATTGTGAACTTGGGCGGGATGCTACTCTGGGCAAGCAGTATCAATAATAACGGTACTGATGAGTTTTTAAGTAACGGTGCAATCAGAAACAGAGGAAGTATAGAGATCAGGTCGACTACCATTAGCCGCAATGTTAGCGCCATTGCCTGCGTATTCTGCGAAGACGGTTCTATGACGGTTAAAGACGCGACGATAGTGCGAAACGAGGTCGCGGCAGAATCGGCAGGCTCATTAAACCTAGCGAATAGCTGTAGTGCAGAGATCTACAACACCGTTGTGGGCGAGACCATCAACTCGATCGACTGTGGGATAGCCTCTTCGGCGAGTTTGGCGGAGCGGTCAGCTAGCGCTTCGAGCGATGAGTCCTGCGGTTTTACGTTGACGGGTAGTGATTTTGCCCTAGAGCCTCTAGCCCCCAACGGTGGGCGTACACTCAATCATATGCCAGGCCCCACCAGCATATTGATCAACGCGGGCACAGCATGTCTCTCGCCGGACCAGAGATGGTACGTGCGCGGCCGCGATGCCTGTGACATTGGGGCCGTGGAGAAGACTCGGGTGAGTGAACCTTAGGTATGGTCACTCAGTAGGTTGTTCACAGATAGTCCACTCTGGCTAATCGGTGGTAGGTAATTAAGACTAGCATGAGGCCGGTGCCAGTTGTATTGGTGCAGCCAAGGAAGCGGGTGTATTGGATTGGAGTGAACCGCTAGGACTGGACCAAGAGGTCTCCACAAACCAAGCCGCTCGCCAGGCTAAATGTTGTTCGAAGCGATTTGGTGCTTGGTAGTTCAGTGCAGAGGAGGCGGTTAATTTCAATAACGCTGACTCGAAACACGAGAGTGGAGGTCCCGGCTAGCTCCGTTTATGCGGCCTACGATTTCCACTGTATATCGAGCTTCCTGCGATTGATAGTACTGTTGCATCGATTTGTTGTGATTTCAACCTTGTAATGTTCCATTGGCCATATGCTCAGAAGTCTCTCCAATCTGATAATACGGAGGCATTGCAAGCGGACACGTCAAAATATGTACCAAAAACCCAGCTGGTAAGAGTCGTTTTCAAAATTCAGGGCGTTCAATTTTGTCACATAGGACGACCCATCAGAAAAGTGGTTGTACTTGTTCTTCCGTTTCTTTCTCATCTGTATTACACCTCGTTAGTTGGGAATGAAGTGTCTACTTTTCTTGGGGAAGCCTTCAGCGGCGGTTTTTGTGTCCCTCTGGCTGGCTTTGTTAGGCAATATTTATTTGCTAGCCTTCTTCTCTCTAGCTTTGGCTTCTGCTTCCCTAGCTCGTGCCTCAGCCTCTCGTGCATTCGATTCTGCTTTTTCTGCATTCGCTCGCGCTTCTCTGGCCTCGGCCTCTGCTATTTCTGCATGTTGCTTAGCTTCTTTCACATGCTCATCATCCACAGCAAATGTGTTTGAAGAAAACAAAGGCAGAATTGCAAAAGTTACAACAACTAACAGCTTCTTTAGATTGATCATAAAAACCTCCAGTTGTTTATATTCCCCTCTAAATTTCTTCATGAGGATTGGGGATGTCCTCTTGAAGCGGCTATAAGCCTAACATTTAATTCAAAAGCCTGAGGCTTTATAACGCCTTGGCTTATTATCTTAGGTAGGGATTTTTTGGATCTGAGAAAAAGCGCTTATAGATCAACTTATAATATTCAGAAACAGCAGAAGTGGTTTGAGATAGGGCGCCAAAACCATGCGTAATATCAAAATCCCTTTGCTTACATATTAGGTTCGGCTCTATAAAAATCAAGCACTTGCATAGTTATTTCAAAATTATAGAGCCACGGTCTTCTGAACACGGTAATTTGAGCTCCAATCAATACTCTGAATGACCGCTATGGGTCAACAGACGTCAAAAGATTGGTTTGTAGATCTATGCATCAGAGTTACTGATATTCACAATCCATAGCGAGCTGCTGTCATCAAAGAAATAAAAAAAGGGCGGTCACCCGCCCTTTGTATAAAGAAAAATCACGGCGTATACCAAATAGGCGATGTCCAGGCCCGCTCCTGAATACTCACAGGAACATCTGTTGGCCGTTCGAGCCCATTGCGTGCCGCGTCGTAGGTTGACCAGCGTGGAGTGGGAATTTGCAGAACCCGGGCGTAGTAGACTGCGGCCAGTGAGGCATCAAAGTCGGGGTCGCTCCAGGAAATACTCAGCTGGGTATCGCCAATGGAGTTTGAGTAGGTCGCATCGGCTTCGTTGACGGTATTGCCAACGGCGGGTATTTTGCCATCCGCTCCCGGTTTGCGATCGTCTGACAGCGCTACATCATAGATTTTGGACTGTTCTTTACCGCTTTTATCCACCCAGCCTTTGATGATCTGGATGCGATCCAGGTTGGCCCCGTTGGCTTCCTTGACCGCATGTACAAGGAAAGTGGGTGACTTGCCGGAGGGAGCTGACTTCAGATCGCCGCCCATGGGTACGCCATCCGCGTAAGCTTTCTTCAGGTCGCCGTCGGATCCCAGGGAGTCGATCTTTAACCCAAAACCGCCGAAGAACCTGACTTTAAGACGCGGGCCGGAAGTGGCGAAGGTTTCTTTGCGTTTAATCGCTTCGAAGATGCCGTCGCGGGTATTGGAATACGCCCAAACGCCCGCCAGGCCGCCACTGCTGAATGACCTGACCTGGAGTGCGGCTTCAGGCGGCGTACCAGGAGGGCCCTGCAGGCGGTGTTTGGGATTATTCTCGAAACCGAATTTCCCGGTGTAGTTGTCCTCTTCAATGGTGGAGGCTGAATTGTGCGTATCGGAATCGCCAATGAAACCATACTTGAAAGGATTGCCCTTGCCTTCGTTGGCCAACTTCATCCCGCGAATGAGTGCCTCACGGACGTATCCACCTTTTTTGTGTTCAGGCGGTGTGGCGGTTGGGGCAAGGGTGTAGTCCCAGATCTCAAATCCGCCGAATTCATCATTGGGAAATAGCGTGGGGTGAGTCTCCGAAGTGCCTTTAATTTGGGATATTTCGTAAACCGGCTCATTGCGCATGCGGGCGGCGGTATACTCCGCATTCAGTTCACTGCCACCGAAGCTCTTGCCGACAGGGAACATAATTCCGTCACTGGCATTGCCATTATGAGGCACTGCCAGGAGGTCGTTGCCGGCTGCACGCTGCTGGTCCATCCACTGCCACAGCTCTTCCGGCTTGCTGGAATCGAGTGCCGAAAATGGCACTTTAGGGACATGTTTGCTGTCCCGAAAAATGACGACGCGATGAATGTTTCTCCAATCCGGCGCGGCTGTCCACTCATACCCCGCCATGGTGGTAAATTTACCGGGTTGATAATGGCTGTCGGCAATTTCCACGACCTTTGACCAAACCGATTTAGCGAGTTCTGGGTCGCCAAGAATGGGATCGATCTTGGGCGGCGCACTGTACATGCCGTCGCTGATTTTGCCGTAGGCGGCAAAGGATTTGGCGGGATCATCACCCGTGACGTCGGCTGCCAGGGGATGCTTGCTGACCGGACTGTCGGGATCGGCCATCATCGGCAGGGCGCCCAGATACTCCGCGTGGTCCGAGACAATGTACCAATCGAGGGGGACTTTAATCTGCAGTGGCGTGCCATCGCCACCACCGGGAATCGCTTCACCCTTGGCCCAACGGTAGGCATCATCCGGGTTGTTGACCGAGCCATTGATGTAGCCATCAAATGACCAGCTGGTATGCACGTGCAAGTTGCCAAAAAAAACATCGCGATTGGGGTTTGATGGAATGTCTTCAGCAAGTGCAGCAAAACAGGGAAGTAACAAGGTGGCAGCTAGCTTTGTTCTCAGGTGATTTATTTTCATTATGGCGACTCCTTACCGCACTGAACTAACAACAGAAGCTGTACTTAAAGGATAAAATGACACCGGAGGTTATGTAAGCATCAAGTTTTATCAAGGGATTATAGACCAGGGAAAGCCGGTCGTTCCTATGTGAAGACATGATGTAGCATGTAGCGCCTAGTTCCAGACATGCCAACTAAGCTGCAATGAAAAGACTATACTCTATCCCGGTGAGTCAGACGGAGGGAGGTGACGCAGATGACGACCATGAAAGCGGCCGTAGTTCGGGAATTTGGTCGCCCCTTGGAGATATGCCAGGTAGACAAACCCCAGGTAGCCCCCCAACGAATTATTGTGCGTGTGGAAGCCACCGGCGTTTGTCATACGGATCTTCATGCAGCGTCAGGAGACTGGCCTGTAAAACCGCAACCACCGTTTATCCCCGGGCATGAAGGGGTTGGCATTGTTGAGCAAGTCGGCACCGGTGTCACTGCCGTCAAAGAGGGAGATCGTGTCGGCATGCCTTGGCTGTACTCAGCCTGTGGCCATTGTCGGCACTGCAACGGCGGCTGGGAAACTCTTTGTCTGTCGCAGGAAAATACAGGCTGCAGTGTCAATGGCAGCTTTGCGGAGTATGTTCTGGCTCACCCAGACTATGTCGGCCATATCCCGGCGCAATTGACGTCGGCTGCAGCCGCACCGGTCCTTTGCGCGGGTGTCACTGTGTATAAAGGTCTCAAGATGACGGATACCAGGCCTGGCCAAACGGTTGTCATTACCGGTATTGGCGGTCTCGGTCATATGGCGGTGCAATACGCCAAGGCGATGGGGTTGTATGTGATCGCCGTAGATGTCACAGCGGACAAGTTGGAGCTGGCCCGTTCTCTGGGTGCGGATATGACCATAAATGCCCGCGAGACTGATCCAGTACAGGCTGTTCAGGCCGGTGGCGGCGCTGAAGGTGTGCTGGTCACTGCGGTGGCCGCCCAGTCCTTCGCACAAGGAGTCGGTATGCTGGCAAGGGGAGGAACCATGAGCCTGGTGGGACTCCCCCCAGGCGATTTCCCGCTGAACATTTTCGATACGGTGTTAAGCGGTAAGACGATTCGGGGCTCCATTGTGGGCACAAGAAATGATTTAGCCGAATCATTGGAATTTGCTGCACGCGGGCAGGTTGCCGCCCATTTCACGACGGAGCCGCTGGAAAACATCAACGATATCTTTCAGCGTATGGAGCAGGGGGCTATTGATGGCCGCATTGTGATGGATCTTAGGAAGTAACGGGAACCTGAAACACTTTTGAGGAATTCAGCGGAACGATCGTTTTTAGGGCAAACAGTGAGCGTGTTGCTACGTTGACTAGCGGAAGACAGGTGCCAGTGTTCTTATCAATTATATGTAGTTGAACAGTTACTGCTGAAAACTAGGTTCAAGTCTTACTTTGGTGCATAACAAAAACAATTAATAATTGATTTTTGCAAACAAAATTGGATCCCCTATAGTAGAAAAGGTCAGTCGAGTCTTCCAGTTATTTCTTCTCCAAGCGAGGTGAGATAAACCATGGAAAGTAACGAAGCCAGCCTTCTCAATCCCTTTGAATGGGCCCTTATCGGTGCCAATTCTGAATCCCTTACTTCAGCCCGTGACATCCTAGATCACAAGTTGTCGCTTGCATTTGGTGTGCCCGCAACTTATGTGAATGAAGCCCCTGTCAATATGTTCACAATCAGCCCTAGAATTGAAAAACTTGCCCCTTACAGACGAGGTTTGATGGTTAATGAAGAGTGGGAGAACTTTCTGAAAATGGGCGACAATCTGGCAAGGGAACCTACGATGAAACACATTTTGAGGCTGGGGCAACCCGCGATTCTTTATGAGGGGTGCCCATTTTTTAATTACTACAGCGAAGAAGACAAAAATTTCTTAAAGAATTTCAGTTTTGGTTGGTCAACATCGATGTTTGTAGATGTTTGTTCGGATGCATCGAGAGGGCAAATGAACTTTATTGGCCTCAATCTTAACTTGCCTGCTTCAGAAGCTAAGAATATTCATCACTTTTCTAATAGGCTTCAGCTAGCGTATGCCTACTTTTGTGAAGGACTCGCAGTCAACAATCTTAAACAAACCGATAATACAAGGCCACTTTTGACTCCCCGGGAGTATGATTGCCTCGCTTGGTTGTCTACCGGATTGATTACCAAACAAATTGCCGACAAGTTGAACTTATCGACATCCACTGTCAATGAATATATCGATTCCGCCAAAGCCAAACTAGGAGTCAAGACTCGAACCCAGGCCTGTGCCAGGTCGTTATTGTTGGAACTTATTTCACCGTAGGGCTTGAATCTAAGCACAAAGTTATGGAGACGTAACCTAGACAAAGAATAAAAATCAAAAATGGAATAAGAAAATGAAAAAGGATTCATCAAAGATCAATATTACATGTATATTCGTTCTTTCATCTATATTGCTATTTCTATGGAGCATCGGATCTCATGGCCAGTCAGCTCTGGAGGAAGTTACCGTTACAGCAAGGAAAATCACCGAAAATGCACAGACGATTCCCCTTGCTTTAACTGTCGTATCCGCTGAGAAAATAGCCCGGCAGGGGCTGAATAATCTTGAGGATATCAGTGAAAATATACCGGGCTTGGAGATGGACTCTACAGCCCCGATCAGTGGTAGCAGTAATGCCTCGGTCATTTTTTTACGTGGTGTTGGACAGTCGGATTTCCAGCTAACCAACGATCCCGGTGTTGGGGTTTACCTGGATGAAGTGTACATTTCGAGATCGATAGGAGCTGTTCTTGACTTGATCGATATTGAACGTGTCGAAGTTTTAAGGGGGCCCCAGGGCACACTCTATGGCAGGAACACGATCGGTGGTGCGCTAAGCCTGACCTCAGAAAAACCAGGCGACAGAAACCTCACAAAGCTGCGCATGACAGCGGGTAATATCGGTCGTAGTAAAGTGGTTTTTTCCCACAATCATTCCCTATTGCCCAACAAGCTTTATTCCAGTTTCAGTGTGGGATCCGAACGTCGTGACGGATACGTAGACCGTCTCGTCAGCGGCGATACTACCGGTGACGTAGATCGACAAAGTGCACGACTCGCGCTGCGCTGGGAGCCAACCGACGCACTTTTATTCGATCTGGCTATGGATTACAGCCATGCCGATGAACAGAGCTCAGCCAGTGTCGTTTTGTGGGAGGACGCCCCGGATCAATTCGGGCAAGGTGTGTATACCTCGTTGTACAACTTCTTCGTCGCACCGGGCAATAGCGTACCCGGTTTCGGGAATGGCGTCCCCTACGATGCCCGCTTTCTCACCAACGATATGGATACAACATATGGGACGGGAGCTAATTTTTCCAAATACAGAATATTGGGCAGTTCATTTATTGCCGACTATCGACCCGGAAAAATACAGTATAAATTCATCACTGGTTACAGGACCCTTGACAGTAGATTTGGTCGCGATCCGGATGGATCACCGCTGACGATTTCCCACTCCTCGAATCGCTTTCATCATCACCAGTTTAGCCAGGAGATCCGCTTGCAGGGCAATGTTAAGGACTCGACGACCTGGACAACAGGTATTTATTATTTCGAAGAAAGCGGCAAAGATGACGTGTTGGTAGAGGTCACCAGCGGCTTGTACGAAGCTATCGGCGTCCCGGTGACATTGGGTGGCCCGATGACGGTAGACAACAGCAGTTACGCCGCCTACGGCAACCTCACGGTCGATCTCACACCTCAGTTGGCCCTGGAAGTGGGAGCGCGTTATACCTATGAAAAAAAGTCGGTAAATCTTGATTATCGTTACCTTGATGCTCAGCAAGATATTCTGAACATCCCCCATGCAAGCACTGACTTTGAAGACGTGTCCGAACGCCTTGCCCTAAGTTACCAGTTGCGCGATAACTTGTTGTTTTACGCCTCCTACTCGACCGGTTTCAAAAGTGGTGGTTTTAATGGGCGTTATATTACGAGAGTTGAGAGGCCGATTCCGTTTGATCCTGAAACTCTGACCAGTTATGAAATGGGCATGAAATCAACCTGGCTGGAACACCGAATTCGAATGAATTCATCGCTGTTTTTCAGTGAATACGAAGATTTGCAAATTCTCATATTCAATGGCCCGGTTCCCGAAACGCATAACGCCGCAAAAGGAGAAATATCGGGACTTGAGCTGGATGTCGATGCGTACCTGACCAGCCGGTTTTTGGTCGCCATAAAAGTTGCCTATCTGGATACGGATTACACCGAATTTGATGAGTCCAGTAGTAACGTCTTCATACCGATTGATCAGTCCAATTTATTCGTCAATAGTCCACAATGGTCCGGCAATCTGAGTCTTACCTATTTTATGCCCATAGAGCAGGGCGAAATTATGTTATTTGCCGATTACTCCTATCAAAGCAAAACGGCCAACGATGCCATCAACACGCCGGAACTCATTCAGCCGGAATACGGTGTTACCAACTTGAGGGTGTCATTTGAACCGACCCATGCCAAATGGCAGTTGGCGCTCTATGGGAAAAACATAGAGGACACACGCTATTTGATTTCCGGAGCTGCTGACAAGCCCACCTTCGGTGCGGTGGAAGGTATCTATTCGCCGCCGCGAGAATGGGGACTGGAGTTAGAGCTTGAATTTTGACCGTTAAAGCTGGGCAGGGGCAATCAGTGAGATGGATGAGGCGCTGGATTATCCACTGGCGTTTTCATCAAGGGAATAATAAACAAGGTGGCGATAGTCACTACCATCATCAGTAACCACAGATCATTGAAAGTCATCACCAACGCTTCGCGAGAAGCCAGCAATTGCACCATCTCCAACGAGGCCATAGACGGGTCTGTCACGTTTGCATTGAAGGGCAGTCCCGCCGTTTGGGAGGGGTTTAGTGACGTTAGACCAGAGCTGCCCATAATCGTGACTTCGGCTATTCTTTCATAATGGAGTGTGTGCCGTTCCTGCATCATCCATGTCAATACCGACAACCCGATGGCTCCTCCAAGATTACGCATCAGGCTAAAAAACCCACTGCCGGCCCCCACTTTTTCTGGTGGCAGGTTGCTTAAGGCCAGGTCAGTGGCGGCCATCGACATGATCAGCATGCCCAGCCCGCGAAACAATTGGCCAGGCATCATTTCTCTAAAACCAATGTCATGGGTCATATGGCTGTCTGGCCACATGCCTATGGCCGTTAATGAAAAACCGACAAAAGCCATGATGCGCAAGTCAAGGCGTCCCTGCATTGCGCCAATCAAAATGGCGGAACCGAAACTGGCCAGCCCTGTTACGATCATCACATTGCCAATCTGCAGACTGTTGTAACCACCGATCATACTCAGCTGACTGGCCATCAGGTAGGGCGGGGCGTAGGTGACCACCCCAGAAACAAAACCGAGTATCGCCCCATAGGCAAACTGGGAATGGCCCCACAGGCGCAGATCAACGATAGGGTACCTTGTTGTCAATTCTCTCCAGATCAACAGGGCAAATGAACAGCCAGAGAGTGCAGCGAGCTGGACGATCAATGACGACGAGAACCAATCACATTTGGTGCCTTCCTTGAGAATGAATTCCAGCGGACCCAGAAACAACACGATGAACACAATCCCCGGTAGATCAATGCGTTTCAGCAACATGAAATCGGCTTTGTCATAGTTTACGGTCAACAGGACTGTGATCAGGACATAGATACCGAAGGGAATATTGATGAGAAAAACCCAGTGCCAGGACAGCAGTTCCGTGATCCAGCCGCCCATCATCGGACCGACAATTATGGGCAAGGTGATGGCAAAACCGCCGATTGCCAAGGCCGCCGACTGCAGGCGTTTGGGAAAAATGGTATACACCGAGGCAATCATGGTGGGAATCAATACGCCTCCACAAAATCCCTGGCATACACGGAAAACGATCATACTGACCAGGTTCCAGGCAAAGGCACAGGCGATACTGAACAGGATAAATCCGAGCATGCCGGTGAAAATGACCCGTCGGGTTGAAAACGTGGATATCAACCATCCGGTCATCGGTACCACAATCAGCTCGGCGGTAAGGTAAGAAGACTGCACCCAGGCAATTTCCTCAACGGTTGCCGACAGGGAAGCAGCCAGTACGGTAATAGAGCTGGAAACGACCTGAATATCCAATATGGCAAAGAAGGCGGATACCACTAGGGCAGTGAAGGCAAATAGGTCCTTTGTAGTGACGTCTTGAACAATGAATGAGTCTTTGTCCAGTGGGTTTGCGAGTTCCATCAATCCTGGCCTGCCAGTACTACCGGGTCTGAATCTGTCCCGGGGTCGACTTGCTTGGTGTCCACACTGACAACGGTTGACATGCCTGGGACAAGCCGGCCTGTAACAGCGGCATCAGGCTCAATTGAGATCTTGACCGGAATGCGCTGAACTATTTTTGTAAAGTTACCGGTGGCATTTTGTGGGGGCAAAAGACTGAACTCCGCACCGCTCGCGGGTGAAAAGCCGGAAACCCTTCCCTGGATAACGACGTCGGGAAAGGTATCAACCTCAATGTTGACGGGTTGGCCCACGGACATATCGGTAAGCTGGGTTTCCTTGAAGTTGGCAACGACCCACACTTCATCCAAAGGTACAATGGCCATTAGGAAACGTCCGGGAGACACATACTCACCTTCTCGAACAGACCGATTGCCGATGACACCATCAATCGGTGAGCGAATCACAGTATCTTTTAAGCGAATTCTCTGGATGTTGAGGTTGGATTTGGTTTTTTGAATCAAGGCATCGAGTTTACTTTGTTCGATGTTGATCATCCGGGTTTCGGCATCGCGCGCCTTCAGACTGGCCTCAGCACTCAAGAGGCTGCCTTGGGCTCGAGCGTGAAGCGCTACCGAAGTATCGTATTCCTGTTTGCTGTTACTGCCGGATTTTAACAGATGGGCTATGCGGGTTAACTCGGACTTGGAACGTGTCATTTCCGCTTTGGCTATGGTCAGTTCAGCTTCTGCTTGCTGAACGTAGAAATTCTGCAATTCCCGGCGCAAACTCAAGGTATCCGCTTCGGCCTGTAAGCGGTTGATTTCAGCTTCTTCTGCCGTAATTTGCTGAAGTAACTCCCGATCATCAATTTTGAGCAAAATGTCGCCTTTGCGGACACTTTGGTTGTCAGAGACCATCAGCTCCGTTACATAACCTGCAACACGCGTGGTGACGCCGGTGATTTCACCCTCGACATAGGAGTTATCGGTAGACTCAATAAAACGACTGTGTTGCCACCAGTCCATTGCCATAAATAAAAGGGCACCGATCACGCTTGTTGCACACAATACCCCTAAGATGATTTTGTGACTGCCTTGGGGCGACGGTTGTTTTGGTTCTGTATCCTCTTGCCTGGGCATGTGCAATTCCCTTCGATGAGTTGAATCGTAATGGATCCCGGTTTTCATTTTTAACCAATATCAATCTGCAAATTCTGCAGAAGCACCTTTTGCTTTCGATAGCCGGTAATAAGGTGATGACCGCAACATCGCCCAGTACAGCACAGGAGAGAAAAGTTTACTGGTGGATAACAGGTATTTCCCCATACCCAAAGACGATTTCAGATCTTCAAAGATCGATTGGCAACTGTGGCGCTGGTAGCGGAGGAGTTGTTCGCTCTCTGTGCTATCAACCCAGTCCCCTGGGACAGTGACTTTACCGCCAACCTGAAAGGCTTCTTCCGGCAGGGGCTTTAGGCCAAAGACGGTAAACATTGTTGATGACATCTCGAAAGTCGTGGTGCGGTTGGTTTCTCCACCGCCTAAGAGCAGTGTTTTGCTAAAGGATTCCCGGCAACCGATTGCGTTCACAAAGGCAAGTGCCGCATCGGCAGGATGCACCAATTCAAGCCGGCACTGCGGATTTTGTGCCAGAAACGGATTGCCCTTGAACGATCCCATATGCCTCACATCAACCGGCACACAGCCCGCTATTCTGAGAATCGTCCAGTTCAGAGTAGAAGATGTCATCAACGCCTCTGCGGCTGCTTTCGACTCACTGTAATAGTCATCGGGGCAAATAGGATCGTTGGCTTGCAGAATTTTTGCCTGAGGTTGCTGATTTTTTCCGTACACGGCAATGGACGACGCAGAGATAATACGTTGGCCCCGACCTGAATGCCTAAGGCCATTGGCCACATGAGCTGTGCCTTCGACATTGACGGCATGGGTAATAGAGCGATTTTTTTCTGAGTTGGGCGGAATAATCCCCGCCAGGTGTATCACAGCATCGACTCCCTTCACCGCAGCAGTGACACTGCGTGCATCTCGGATGTCTCCCCACGCGACTTCAATGTTCGATTGCGCAAATAACCTGCAGCAATTTTTCCGATTGACTCGCGTGTCTTTGTCGAAAGCTCTGACACAGTAGCCCTGCAACAGCAGCTCGCGGACCACACAGCAACCGATATTACCAAACGCACCTGTTACCAAGATTGTATTATTCATTTCATCACCTGTTACATCAGCTTAGAGATCCCGTAACGGCGGAAGTAGTGTTGAAAGAGGGCGTATTGAAACTTCAAGTCCCCTGGGAGATTTCAGTTTAATAGAGGTTCGAGCAATGCACATTCCCTGAAAACTGCGGAGTTGACAACTCAGAAAAGGCGATTGGATATTGATGAATACAATAAAAGGATGGCTTTATATTCTTTAAAAACTCGATAAGCAAGCGATTTATTCAGCCCCCAACCTCAATCGACATCACGCAAAAACTGAATTACGCCAGTAAAGTGGCCTAGTTAGTCATCATGCATAGATAGGTGACTGCTACCTGTCAGCGTCGGGGGTTGAATTTTCAGGCTTTTTCAACCGAATAGCACGCATTCTCGCCTGAACCTTAGGTTCACCTTCATCCATCACCTGCCGAAGCCGTTTAACATACTCTTCGTTCTCATGGGCTGGGATGCCGACCTTGTAAGCACTGGCCACCGATAACATAGCCACTTTGTCGCTCTCGTTGTAAACGTGAATCATCGCTTCAGCGGATTCCCGAGGAATTCCCAGTGCTTCAAAGGCCGAGCGGCCAATGCGTAAACTGCTGTCGTAGGTTTCACGGACAATATCCCGACAACCGTAGGCATAAAGGTCATAAACGTGATGCCGATCAACAGCTCGGGTCAGAACATGCACATGGGGATAATTTTCCACGGCGTATTTTACCAGTGTGGAAATTTGCTCGGCATCATCAATGGCAACCACCAGCAATTGGGCGTCTTCAATCCCGGCAGCATGCAACAGATCAGGCCGGGTGGCATCACCAAAATAAGTACTCACTCCGTAAATGCGTAATTCTTCCAAGCGTTCAGAGCTGAAATCGATGACCGTGGTTTCAAAACCCGCCATTCGCAGGATGCGATCCACCACACCACCGACACGACCAGAGCCGGCGATAATGATTTTGGCATCGCCGGGCAGGGGATCGGCTTCACGAACCTGCCCCGAGCAATAATGGGCAGCAATAACACGGTCATAGAGGATGAAAAGAAGCGGAGTCAATAACATCGTCAGGGCTACGACCAACAATAACTGGTCACTGAGCGCCGTTGAAATAACCCCGTTAGCCGAGGTAAAAGCCAACAGCACAAAGCCAAATTCACCGGCCTGGGACAGGCCCAGTGCAAACAGCCAGCGATCGCTGCCCCGCAACTGAAACAGAGTGGCAAGAACATACAGGACCATAACTTTTAAAGCCATTAATCCGACAGTCAGAGCGATGATGTCACTTACGTTTTCCAGCAACAGACTGAAGTTGATGCTCGCTCCTACCGTGATAAAAAACACGCCCAGCAGTAATCCCTTGAAGGGTTCAATATTGCTCTCCAATTCGTGGCGGTAGCTGGAATTGGCGAGTGTTACTCCGGCGATAAACGTGCCTAATGCCGGTGACAAACCTACCAGTGACATCAACAGTGCAATGGCAATCACAAACATCAGTGTTGTCGCTGTAAACAGTTCGCGAAGGCGAGCGGTTGCGACAAATCGAAATACCGGTGATGTTAAGTAACTGCCACCAATCACGACAGCAGCAATGGCTGCGACTGTCACCAGGGCTGTTTGCCAGCTATTGAGGCCCTTAACGAGACTCATACCGTGATGCGCACTGTCTGCGGAAAGATGATCCTGGCTTTGCTGTACGATCTCCAATAGTTCTGGCAGTGCCAACAGAGGAATAAAGGCCAACATGGGAATGACGGCAATGTCCTGGGACAGCAACACCGCAAAGGATGCCTGTCCACCGTCAGATTTCAGCAGACCTTTCTCTGATAGGGTTTGCAGGACGATGGCCGTGGATGAGAGAGCCAGCACCATACCCACGGTTAAGGCCACAGACCAGCGGTATCCGGAGAGTATGCCCACCAGCATGATCACCAGGGTTGTCAGCAGTACCTGGCCGCCCCCCAGCCCCAACAGGCGGGCGCGCATGGACCACAGAGTTTTAGGTTCCAACTCCAGCCCCACCAGAAACAGCATCATCACCACCCCGAATTCAGCAAAATGCTGAATGGCATTCACATCAACATGAAGCTTGGTCAGCAGGGGACTGATGGCGATGCCGGCGATCAGATAGCCCAGCACAGAACCCAGAGAAAAACGTGTTGCCAGGGGCACTGCGATAATACCGGCGATCAGGAAAATAAACGCGAGCAGGAGGATATCGGTCATAGGTCTAGTGACTCATCAGACGATATCAATAACAGTAACAAGCTTTTTGCGAATGAGCCAATTCTGACTAATTCTTATTCAAATACCGGGATAGATCGGTTCCGCTAAGTCCATATACTGGTGAACAGCGCTGGTACTGTGCCAGCCTACTCGTACCTACTTGCTGAACGAAGAAATCGATGGTTTTCTGCGGAATTTATTTTTAAGGTTGATTCACATCCAACAATAATCAAGAGTGTCTTTATGTCTAAGAATAGAGAGTACGGAATCGTAGTATACGGAGCGACCGGCTACACCGGCCGTTTAGTGTGCGAATACCTGAATAACCAGTACGGTGTGAACGGTGAGGTTAAATGGACCATGGCGGGGCGCAGTCTGGACAAGCTCGAGGCCGTACGCGACGAAATGGGCATCCCCGCGAGTGTGCCACTGGTGGTGGCTGATTCCGGCTCCAGTGAGTCCATCAAACAATTGGCAGAAAGCACGCAGGTACTCCTGACCACGGTAGGGCCTTACCAGTTGTATGGCTCGGATGTGGTCAAGGCCTGCGCTGAAGCCGGCACCGATTACGTGGATTTGTGCGGCGAGCCCGCCTGGATGCACGAGATGATCACCGCCCACGGCGCCTCAGCCAAAGCCAGTGGCGCGCGAATTGTATTTTCCTGTGGTTTCGATTCTGTACCCTTTGACCTGGGCATCTACTTCCTGCAGCAGGCCGCCAAACAAACCCTGGGCGCACCGGTCTCCAGAGTCAAAGGCCGCGTGCGGGCCATGAAAGGCACTTTTTCCGGTGGCACCCTGGCGAGCTTTAACGCCACGATGGCAGCAGCGGCCAAGAACCCGCAACTGGGACAAGTGTTGATGAACCCGTTTGCCTTGACGGAAGGCTTTACCGGCCCACAGCAACCTTCGGGCACGAAGCCAGTGTACGATGACGATCTGGGCAGTTGGTCGGCGCCGTTTGTCATGGCGACCATCAACACCAAGAACATCCATCGTTCTAATATGTTGTTGGGCCATGACTACGGCGATGATTTTGTCTATGACGAAATGCTGCTGATCGGGCCGGGCGAGCAGGGTGAGGCCATGGCAAACGCGGTGGCTCAGGATACCTCTATGGCAGACAACGACCTCAAGCCTGGCGAGGGGCCGTCCAGGCAAGAGCGTGAAACCGGTTTTTACGACTTGTTGTTTGTCGGTACTACGACCCAGGGCGATAGTATTCGTGCCTGCGTCAAGGGCGATAAAGACCCGGGTTATGGCTCAACCAGCAAAATGATTGCCGAGAGTGCGGTGTGCCTGCTGAAAAATCCGCAGGCGGCCAGCGGAGGGATCTGGACACCGGCGTCTGCTTTGGGAGAGCTGCTGATCGAGCGGCTGCAGAACAACGCCGGTCTCAGCTTCCAGCTGGAATCGTAGATCACTCTTTGCCCCTGTTGATGCTGCCATCACGGGGGCCTCAGTTGCTGCTTTGTTGTTCTGAGGTTATTCAACGGTGATGCGCATTCTCTCGGTACTGCTTCTGATTCTGCTCTCTACTGGAACACAGGCAACGTGTGTGATCCTGCTGCACGGGTTGTTCCGTACCCCGTCCTCGCTGATTAAGCTGGAAAAAGCATTGATAGAAGAAGGGTTTGCCACGGTTAATCGGGGTTATCCCTCCAGAAAACACCCCATTGAAGTGCTTGCCGATCTGGCTATTGAGCCCGCCCTAAAGGCCTGCCCAGAGGGGGAGGGGGTCAGCTTTGTCACACATTCCTTAGGCGGGATATTGGTTCGTCAATATCTCACACATCATGCCATGCCACAGCTGGAGCGCGTCGTAATGCTTGGGCCGCCGAATAAGGGCTCTGAACTGGCTGATTCACTGGGCAATGTTGATGGCCTTGAGTGGATTCATGGCCCGGCAGGATTGCAGCTGGGTACGGGCCATTCAAGCGTCCCCAACCAGTTGGGAAGAGTGGACTTCGACCTTGGGATCATTGCCGGAGATCGAAGTATCAACTGGATACTCTCGTTGATTATCCCGGGTGAAGATGATGGCAAAGTGTCCATCGACAATACCAAGGTAGAGGGGATGAATGAGCATATCGTGCTTCCCGTCAACCACGCCATGATGATGAATAACCCAGAGGTCATTGAGGCGGTTATTGCCTACCTTAAAGAAGGAAAATGGGAGTATTAAGGGGGGTCGTACGACTAAAACCCGGAAAATTATTAATGATTAACGGGTCTATGATTTTAAAAAAAACCTACTATTACGGGCCTTTCTATCCGACAGTAGTCCGGAGGTGACGGTACATCCGCCTTCGAACAAATACCTATCCGAGGGGTTTAATAGAGTAGTCTGACAAGATTTGCTCCTTATCGAAGTGAAATCACCTTGGCGCAAGCACAATCTATGTGCATGATGCTTCTGGGGAGGGTTTCATATGATTTCGTCTGTACATCATATCAATCTGATCGTTCGTGACCTGGATGCTGCGGTAAGCCGTTATCGCGATGCATTGAATATCTCGCAATTTCAGTTTGGCGAACTGCCTGCCCGGGGCGTTCGAACTGCACGATTCCGTGCCGGCGAAACCTGGGTGGTTTTGGTTCAGCCAACCGATGAAAACAGTGTGCCGGGAAGGCATCTTGCCAGGCACGGTGAAGGACTGTTTCTACTGTCCTTCGGGGTTGACTCACTGGATGCTACACGTCGTTGCGTCGAACAGTCCGGTGCCGCGGTAGTGGATCATGAGCCACGTACTGGGCTCGATGGCTGGCAGGTGCTTGATCTTGATGCCGAGGATTTTTTTGGGGCGCAACTGCAATTGACGCAATTACAGACTGATGAAGAATTTTCAAAATGAAATTAAAGATTTCAAAGTGAATTATATTTGTACTATATTACCAACTATACAAACGACTCAGGCGATCATGCTGGTCCCGAGCAAGATTGGTAAGCTTCTGAATTAAAAGATAAAAAATATTTTCTTCGCTGTTTTTTCGGATACTTCCGAGGATTGGCACACTTTCTGCGCTTTGCCTCCTTAAAGGTCTTTATCGATCATCAAAGTAGGAGCAAGTGAATAATGAATAAGCCGCTCTCCGGTCTTCGTGTTCTCGATTTGACGCACATGCTGTCAGGACCTTACGGCGCTATGATCCTGGCTGACCTCGGAGCGGAAACCATCAAGGTTGAACCGCTGAAAGGAGAGGGCACTCGCAGTCTACTAGCGAAAGATCCAGCCAATTCTCTGCATGGCATGGGGGCTTATTTTATTACCCTCAACCGCAATAAGCGCAGTGTGGCCATCGACTTGAAGAGCGACGCAGGCCTGCAACAGTTTCACCGCCTGGTGGAAAAATCCGATGTGGTGATCAGTAACTTCGGTGCGGGTGTGCCGGAACGGTTAAAGATTGATTTCGATTCACTCAGTAAAATCAATCCTCGCATTATCACATGCACTGTGACCGGCTTTGGCTCCACCGGTCCCGGCAGTGAGCGTCCGGCTTTTGATCAAGTGGCCCAGGCGACCGGTGGCGGCATGTCCATTACCGGCATCGATCCGGAACACCCGGTGCGCGCAGGCATTCCTATCGGTGATCTGGGCGGCGGTATGTTTGGGGTTATGGGTATTCTGTCGGCCTTGTATGAGCGTGAGCGCAGTGGTCTGGGCCAGCATGTGGACATATCGATGCTCGATTGTCAGGTCTCGATGCTGAACTACATGGCGACCATGTATTTTCTCTCGGGACAAGATCCATACCCGATTGGCAATTCACATTTTGTGCATGTGCCCTACAACACTTTTCGGTGTGCCGATGGTTTTATTGTCATCGCGGTGATCACGGACAATTTCTGGCAAAACCTGAAGCAGGTTGTTGCCTGCGACGAGTTTGAGGATCCGCTGCTTGATTCTCAACCCGGACGCTGGGCAGCGCGGGATATGATCAATGCCAGACTCAATGACATTTTAGCAAGCGATACCTGTGAACATTGGTTGAATCTGCTGGAAGAAAAGCGCATACCCTGTGCACCCGTCAACCGTTTCAGCCAGGCACTTGCCGATCCCCAGGTCCAGTATCGGAATATGGTGGTGGAATTGAAACACCCCAATGGCACGTCGACCCAAGGCCCTGGCAATCCTATAAAGTTGTCACGCACTGCGGAAGAAAGTTTTTCTCCAGCCCCTTTACTGGGTCAGCACACCGATGAAGTATTCAGGGAATTGCTGGGCTGCAGTGAACAAAAAATCGAACAGTTGCGTAAACAAGGAGTCATTGGCTGATGGCTGAGACAATCATCATCAATGAAGTGGGGCCTCGAGATGGCTTGCAAAGTCAGTCCAAACACCTGACGCTCGAAGAGCGAAAACAATTGATTGAAGCATTGATGTTGGCGGGTATTCGACACCTGGAGGTCGGCAGTTTTGTGTCCCCCAAAGCCGTTCCTCAGATGTCGGGCACGGACCAGTTACTGGCTCTGCTTGAACCACCTGCTGGATCCGAACTGAGCGTGTTGGTGCCTAACATGAAAGGTTACCAGTTGGCTCGAGCCGCAGGGACTGCTACTGTGGCAATTGTCGTATGTGCCACCGAAACCATGAATCAAAAGAACATCCGCATGGGTCTGGAACAGACGTTTGCGGTGGCCGAGAGCATAATCACTCGAGGTAAATCAGACGGAGTGCGTGTTCAGGCCTATCTCTCGGTCGCCTTCGAGTGTCCTTTTGAGGGACCCGTGGAATCAAAAACAGTTTTGGCCCAGGCCAATCGTCTGGCTGAGTATGGGGCGGATGAGGTCGTGATAGCCGACACCATTGGGGCTGCGGATCCAGCGGCTGTCAGAACTCTGATGGATGCGCTGGTGAGCCAGCTGGGCTCACCTCAGTTAGCGTGTCACTTTCATGACACTCGTGCTATGGGTCTGGCGAATGTGTTTGCGGCCATCGAAAGTGGTGTGCGTCGTTTTGACAGTTCCATTGGTGGCCTGGGTGGCTGCCCCTTTGCCCCGGGGGCGCGGGGTAATGTTGCCACCGAAGATGTGGTGATGATGTGCGAACAAATGGGTCTGGAGACCGGTGTCTCCATGCCGGCCCTTCTGCAAGCCGTGCAATTGGCTACGAATTTGACCGGTTACCCCCAGGGAGGTCGGGCACATAGTTGGTTGATGAATACCCCATCCTGATAAGGCTCGGATAACACAAGGAGTGAATCATTCGGCAGAAGCCGATGTAGAAGACTCAAAACGACGAGTTACAAATCACAATCAATCCTGATTCTATTGATGAATTTACCAAGGAGGTGGAGAGGATGTCATTTCGATTAGGTGTCGATGTGGGGGGGACCTTCACCGATTTTTTGTTAATGAACGAAGAAACCGGAGAGACCTTCACCGCCAAGGTGCCCTCTACCCCTGAAGATTCCTCCATCGGAGTACTCAAGGGTGTAGCGGCTATCTGTGAGGCCAGTGGTATCGACTCGAGGGCGATCAAGCGTGTTATGCACGGCACTACCGTCGCCACCAACGCCGTACTCACGGGTCGAGGAGCGAAAGTTGGCCTGGTGACAACCCAGGGTTTCGAAGATACCTTGCAGGTGGCGCGATCTTATTGCCCCGGCGGATTGGGCGGCTGGGTCAGTTATGTCAAGAAGCCTTTATTGGCCCCGCTTGAGCTCACCATCGGTGCCCATGAACGGATCGCGGCCGATGGCTCTATTATCACAGGCCTGGATGAAGACCGCTTACGCAGTGACCTGACAGCACTGCATCGGCGGGGAGAGGTCGAGGCCCTGACCATCTGTTTCATTAATGCCTACGTCAATGACGCGCATGAAATCCAGGCACGGGATATAGCACGTCAGATATTCGGGGATGTGCCGATTTCTATCTCCAGTGAAGTCGTGCCCGAAATGCAGGAGTATGAACGCACCGAAACCACAGTCGTCAATTCCTATGTTCGGCCAGAAGTTTCCCGTTACATCACCAATTTACAAGCGGCATTGCAGGAGCAGTTGGGAGACGATACCCAGTTGTCCATCCTGCGCTCTGATGGCGGACTGGCTTCCGCACGTGCTGCTGCAGACTCACCGGTTAATTTGTTGATGTCGGGCCCCGCCGGAGGTGTGGCGGGAGCGGCGTTTTTCTGCAGTCGTGCCGGCTTCGATAATATTCTCACTTTTGATATGGGCGGCACTTCCACCGATGTGGCGCTGATTCAGAATGCCCGTGCCCGTGTCCGCCGTGAAACCTTCGTTGGTGATGTCCGGGTTCGGGCACCCTCTGTCGACGTCCGGACCGTAGGGGCGGGCGGTGGTTCAATTGCCTTTGTGCCGGAGCTTACCGGTGCCCTGCGCGTGGGACCGGAATCCGCCGGCGCGGTACCCGGTCCTGCCTGTTACATGAAAGGCGGGGAAGATCCCACAGTCTGTGATGCCAATGTGGTATTGGGTTACCTGCCGTCGGACGTGCGCCTGGGTGGCAAGATGGAAATTGTCCGCGCCGCCTCTGAAAAAGCGGTACAAAAGATCGCCGACGCTATGGGTATTGGCCTGCTGGATGCCGCAGAGGGCATTATCCGCATCGTCAATGAATCCATGTTTGGCGCTCTGCGACTGGTATCGGTTGAACAGGGATACGATCCGCGCGATTTTGCTCTGGTTGGTTTTGGCGGTGCCGGTCCGTTGCATGCCAATGCCCTGGGCATGCTCACCAATGCCTGGCCTGTGATCGTCCCGCCGGGACCGGGGGTGCTATGTGCGTACGGTGATGTCACCACCCAGATTCAGGATGAAGCGGCACGGACCTATTTAATGATGGCGTCCGAGCTCAGTGATGAACAACTGCTGAGAGACCTGCTTGAGCTCCAGTCTCGTGCCGGTGAGTCCCTGGTAGCGGATGGTATTCCAACGTCTCAACATGAAGTGACGTTTCAGGCTGACCTGCGTTACGCCGGGCAGGCATTTCAATTGACGGTGGAATTCAGCAAGGACGAACTGCGCCAACGGGGAGTGGCATTGCTGAACGAGCAGTTTGATGCCGAACATGAACAGTTGTTTACGTTCAAATTGGCGGACAATCACGAAATCCTAATGATCCGAGCCGTGGTCAAAGCCAAAAGCCGGGTTTTTGCCGAACAGCAGGAAAGTCAAACAACAGCTTCCCTCGAAGACTGTAGCCTTCATGAAACGCGACTCTATTTTGAAGGCCAGTGGCATGATGCCCACATTTACGATCGCAACCGCTTGCACACGGGGTTGGTGGTGCCGGGCCCGGCAATTGTCAGTGAAATGGATTCGACCACGGTTATCCTGCCTGGCCATCAGGGACGCTTGGACCAGGTCGGCAATCTCTTGATCAACCCGAAGGCGTGAGGAGGGAAGTCTCGTGACAGCAACCATTATCCAGAGCAACAACACGCCGTTAAAGACCGTCGAGGTGGACGGCGTCACGGTAGACCTGATTGAAAATGCCCTGCGCAATGCCCGGGAAGAGATGGACGCAGTGTTGTTTCGCACCGCCATGTCACCGGGTATTCGAGAGCAGGGAGACTGCTTCCCGATGATCGCCAACCCGGAAGGGAAGATGGTGGTGGGTCAGTTTGGTTCGTTTATAGGCCCTTTTTTAGAAGCCTATAACGAGGAAATTGAGGAAGGTGACATCATTCTCACCAATGACCCCTATATGTGCAACGCGGCTGTATCGCACTTGCCGGACTGGGTGGTACTGGTACCGGTTTTCAAGGAAGGTCGCCATATTGCCTGGTCTGCCATGTTCGGGCATATGTCAGACAATGGTGGCATGGTCCCCGGGTCGATTCCCATCCAGGCCACCACCATCTATCAGGAAGGTATCCGCATTCCCCCCATTAAGCTCTACAAGAAAGGTGTATTGCAATCCGACCTGCTTGAATTGATTCTGCATAATGTGCGCACACCTCAATGGAACCGCTTTGATCTCAATGCCCTGGTTGCCGCCTGTAACTCGGCGGCCAGACGATGTGTGGAACTGGCACAGCGCTTTGGCGACGATGTACTGGTATCCACCATGAACATCATGCTGCAACGCAATCATGATGCCATGAAACACATTATCCAGAACTTTATCCCCGAACAGCCGCGCGAGTTTGAAGACTATCTGTGTGACGATGGTATGGGCATGGGGCCTTACCGGATCAAGTGCAAAATGTGGCGTGAAGGCGATACCGCCATTTTCGATTTTACCGGTACTGATCCGCAAGCCCAGAGCTCTGTGAACTTTTTCCTCAATGAGGATATGTTCAAAATGTTTTTCGGCTCCTTCACGATTAATGTTGTCGATCCGCAGATTGTATTCAATGATGGGTTTTACGAACTGGTCGATGTGCGCATTCCTGAAGGGACTTTGTTGAAACCCAAGTTTCCGGCGGCGCTCTCGGGTCGAACCCATGCCCTGGGTCGAATTTTTGATTTACTGGGGGCACTGCTGGGTATGGGTGCACCGGAACAGATGCTCAATGCGGCTGGGTTTTCCGATTCGCCCCATTTGTTCTTTTCCGGCTACAAGGAAGATGGCGAGTGGTTTCAGTTATTTCAGATCGGTTTCGGCGGCATTCCCGGCAGGCCCGTGGGCGATGGCCCAGATGGCCACTCCCTGTGGCCGGGCTTTACCAATGTGCCCAATGAGTTTATTGAATCCTATTTCCCGTTACGCATCGAGCGTTATGAGACCATTCCCGATTCAGGGGGGGCTGGTTTGCATCGGGGTGGAAATGGCTTGAGTGTGGCTTATCGTTTTCTCGTCGATGGTGAAATCGGTATTCACGACGAACGCTGGTTGACCTACCCCTGGGGTGTGCTGGGCGGTGAGCCAGGCTTGCGCTCGACCAAGAGACTGGTTCGCAGTGATGGCAGCGAGCAATGGTTGCCAGCCAAAATTGAAGGGGTGAAGGTCAAGAAAGGGGATCTCTTGTACTTCAATACCTGGGGTGGCGGCGGCTGGGGCGATCCCTATGCCCGTGACCCTGAGCTGGTGCGACAGGATGTTGATCGTCGGTTAGTGACGATTGAGGGTGCACGCCGCTATGGGGTGGTTATTACCCCTGATGGGCTGGTGGACACTGCAGCCACCCAGCAACTACGCCAGCAATTGGTTGAGACAAGAGGAGAACCCCCGTTGTTCAATCGAGGGGGTAGCATTGAGCAGCTGAAAGAAAAATGTCAGGCAGAAACCCATTTACCGCCACCGCAATCACCGAGCTTTTTGCTGGCATCCAACGAGCAAAGTGGCTGACCAGCATGTTGACGTCGCTTCGGATTGGACCCCTGATATGAGCCGAGCGAGCGACCCGCGAGTGCGCATGCTTCTGATTGGCTATCGGGGCTTCAGTGAGCTCATTAATTCCGTCACCCAGGAGTTTGCTGATCAGGTCGACGTGAATATTGTAGAATCACTGGCTGGTGGCAACACCGACTATCACGACCTGGTCGCCAAAAGACAGCCCGATGTGGTGGCCAGTGCGGGTTCCAATGCGGCTTATCTTGCCGCTACCCTGTCGGTACCGGTGATTAGCCAGCAGGTGACTGACACCGATGTGATTGAGGCGTTAGCCACCGCAAGGCGTCTTTCTCGCAGGATACATTTGTTCCTCTATCAACCGGAAAACACGCCCAGCCCCCGGTTGTTTCAAAGCCTGCCAGGATTGCTGGATGTTGATGTGGTTTTTCATAGCTACAGTACTGCCAGGCAGGCCAGTCAATTGCTGCATTTGGCATTGGCTGAGGACAGCCCGCAAGTTGTTGTCGGCCCCAGTTATATTTGCCATCTGGCAGAGCAGCAAGGGGTACCTGGGATCCTGGTTTATAGTCAGGAATCAGCGCGAGCTATGTTACGTGAAGCTATTGACGTGGGTCGACATCAAGCACACATGCGTGTGGGTGATGATCAGTCTGACAAGCAACAAACATTTGTCATCCGTTCCGATAATATGAAACAGCTGGCAAGACTGGTGCGCACCTATGCACGAGGTCCGGCGTCGGTATTGATTCATGGCGAAAGTGGTACCGGCAAAGAGCATATTGCCAGAGAATTACACCGGCACAGCGACTTCAGTTCGGGTGAATTGGTAGCGGTTAACTGTGGCAGTATTCCTAACGAGCTGTTCGAAAGCGAACTGTTCGGTTATGCCGACGGTGCATTTACCAGTTCGCGTCGTGGTGGTCGTGTCGGGTTGGTTGAGCGCGCCAATGGCGGCGTATTATACCTGGACGAAGTTGGAGAAATGCCCCTCTCGCAGCAAGTAAAATTGTTGCGTGTTCTGCAGGAAAAGCGTATCAGACCTGTAGGCGCTAACCGGGAAATTCCCCTGGATTTTAAAGTCATTGCTGCGACAAACCGGGACTTGCGAGAGGCTGTCCGTCAAGGGGAGTTTCGCGATGACCTCTATTATCGCTTGAATGTATTTTCCCTCAGCTTGCCACCATTACGGGAGCGGCCTGAGGATGTGGAGGACATTGCCCACTATTACTTGCGGGAATACGGCTTTCGTTATGATGTCAATTTCGATGCTGGCGAGATATTTCAAAGTATTCTTCGGGTATTCCGTCATTACCACTGGCCAGGTAATGTGCGAGAACTGCAAAACTTTATTGAGCGTCTGGTGGTTAATCTCCAGGCAGATCCGACAGGAAAATTTAGCGAGGCAATGCTAAGCCAGATATTGCCGGAATTATTTTTGCCTGTGCCTGATGGCGGTGAGCAAGTCGCTTCCCTGAGACAAAGAGAAGAAATAGCGATCCGTGAAGCCATGCAGGCCTTTAACGGCGATAAAAGCCAGGTTGCCCAACATTTAGGAATCAGTACAACAACCCTGTGGCGTCGGTTGCGAGAATTGGATTCAGTCGATATCAATCAACAAAAAGTGTAATTCACAAGGTAGTGATCAGAAGACATAGATATCAAAACCCATAGCTATCAAAATCGTTGTATCAACCTGGAGAAGGAACGTGAAACTACAAAAGAAACCTTTGGTACTCGGGCTGTCTGCGGCTGTTGCCGCATGGGGGATTCAGCAGCCAGTGGCAATTGCCCAATCTAATTCACTCAGCATCGAAGAAGTTGTGGTGACAGCACGCAAGCGAAGTGAGAACCTGCAGGAGGTACCTATCGCCATCAAGGCGATTGACGAGGTAACCATCCAGCGAGCGGGTATCGAGCGTGCTGCCGATTATATCGGTCTGGTACCTAATGTGACTTTGGTGGATACCGCCAATGTGGGTGATACACAAGTCAGTATCCGCGGTATTGTTTCAACCCGGGATGCAGAGTCCACCTTTGCCTATGTGGTAGACGGTGTCCTGAGCACCAACCCCAACAGTTTTAATGAAGAGCTGTTTGATGTTCAGCAAATTGAAGTACTCAAGGGGCCGCAGGGGGCGTTATACGGACGTAATGCCGTGGCCGGCGCCATTCTGGTCACCACCAAGCAACCGACCAATGACTTCGAGGTCAAAGTCGGTGGTGGCATTGCGAACAACGACAGTTACAAGGTCAATGCCATGGTCAGCGGTCCGATCATTGAGGACACCTTGTTGGCACGTCTGGCGGTCAGTACCCGTGAGACAGATGGTTTCTACGAAAATATATACACCGGTGAAGACGACGCTGTCGATTATCTTGAGGACACCAGTGTCCGCGGACGCATGATCTGGAACCTGTCCGAAGACCTGTCACTGGATTTTCGCGCCGGTTACTCAGAAGTGAAGGGCGGTGCTATTAACTTTAATGCCGCCTTTGCCATTCCGTTGTTTGTGGATGTGGTGGGATCACCCGAATTCTACAAAGACGTCAACGACATGGATTTTCGTTTCACCTTTAACGTGCCAGGTGAAAACGAGCAGGAGACGATGGACTTTTCTGTCAAGGCAGAGTGGGACCTGAAGTTTGCAGATTTGATTGCCAGCTTTGCGTACAGTGAATTGGAGGAGTATCTGCTTTCCGACGGGACCAGCGCGACTTTCTATGGCTATGAGCTGACGCCCAGCTGTCAGGCGGATCGTGCTGCGCTCAACAGTTTTACTCGTCCGGATTTGTTCGGACCGGTTGCGGCACCGTTTGTGGTGTTGCCGCCTGGGCCCGGCTCAGATTTCGAGGGTATCTACGGGCCTTATACTGCCACTGCCTGTGACGGTTACCAGTATCAGGAGCGCAACCAGGAAGATATCAGCGTTGATGTGCGACTGGTATCACACGCGGATCAATCTTTGCGCTGGATCGGCGGTCTCTACTATGCCGAGATTGAGCGCGAAGTGGTGGTGGCTTATGGCGCTGACCAGGGATTGGGCTTTGCCCGCCAGCCCTACGTCCCCGCGGATGGGCCCAACCCAACGGACCTCTTGTTCTGGGATAATTTCGATACCACCGTGTACGCCGCCTACGGCCAGATTGAACTGGATTTGACGGAGTCCCTGGAGCTGTCCATCGCGGCCCGTTACGACCGTGAGGAGCGCGAGGTGGATAACCAGGTACCCAACGTGTCAAATTCCGGGCTTAACGTCAACCTGGTTGACCCGGTGACCTTTGCACCGGGACCCATCAATCCAGCATTGGCCAGCAACCCGGGTGGGGTGCCCGACCGGGATGACACCTTTACTCAGTTCCAGCCTAAAGTGACGCTGGACTGGGCCGTGGCCGAAGATATTCACCTGTTCGCAAGTTATGGGTTGGGTTTCCGCAGTGGTGGATTCAACTCGGTCGGTACCGAAGACCTGCTCAATTTCTGGTTCAACGCCGGCTACGGTGGGCCGGGTGAAGCGGTGAACGCCCAGTTACAGGTGACCGATGACTACGACAAGGAAGTGTCAACGGCCTATGAGATCGGTCTCAAATCCGAATGGTGGGATCAGCGCCTGCGACTGAATGCCTCGGTGTTTCGCACAGAAGTCGAAGATAACCAGTTCTTCGAGTTTTTTGCCGGACCTTTCGGTCTGCTGCGCTCTGTGACCACCATTGACGAGCTCTATATTCAAGGTATCGAAGCGGACTTTACCTTCATCGCCGCTGAAGGTTTGACGTTGTACGGTGGTGTCGGTTTGCTCGATTCCGAGATTAAGAAAAACCGCAATCGCCCCCTGACCGAAGGCAATGACGTGCCTCAGGCTCCGGATACTACCGCCAACCTGGGATTAGAATGGGTCCTGCCGCTGGGTGATTCAGTTAATCTGGTCACTCGTCTGGACTGGCAATATGTGGGTGAGACCTGGTTCCATACCCTGCAAGGGGAAGAGACACCGACTATCTGGAATGCGTTCTTTGCACCCGGCTTTAACCAGAACTTCTCGCGCTCCTCTCGTGACCCATACGACACCGTTGACTTGCGGGTGGGTATAGAGGGAACCGACTGGTCTTTGATGGCGTGGGGACGGAACCTCACCGATGAAGAGTACCTGCAGGAAGTGATTCCGGCTCCCGAGTTTGGAGGCAGCTTTAATCATCCTTCGGCCCTTCGATCTTACGGACTTGATTTCTCCTACCGTTTCTAAACCATCATACTGCCTACGTACTAGCTGGCTTAGTCCGGCTGGTACGCTTTCTTAGTCACACTATGTATCATTTTTTCTGCTTGTAAAACGTATTGGTCATGGTATTGTTTAAATACATGTCAAAGCCCTTGTCATCTCGCAAAGGGCAACGGCGTCTTCTAACCAGAAGGGGACGAACATGAGTAAAGAGACCGTGCAGTTAACAATCCCACCGGATGTTGATATTTCAGATCTTGAACTGGAATTTGTCGACGGTACCAATTTACGTTTCAACTGGGCTCCCATCCATAGAATCTGCGAAGCCAGCAATTTTCCATTCGAGAATTTTACCGAGAAACAAGATGACAACGTATCTGCGCTGTTGCATGGCTGGTACGAGCTACACATCAACAATGGCGGTGAACCAGACCCTGTGGCTGAATTCATTCTTGCCGAAGTAAAAGCCATGAAGAGAATCGGCCAGAAAGTACAGTTTTTTCCAGGACATGCCTAACCTGGCAGCAGTTCAATGACATCCCTTCTATACTCAAATATTGAGTGCCACCTGCGGTAAACGCGATCATTGGTATTGGTACTTAGAGGCATATTTACCTTTCTCCCGATTTACATTCACTGATGTGGATAACGATAATTCAGGGATAATTTCATGAGATTGTCAAAAATACACCAGCTACCCTTGGTCTTTTTATTCGCCTTGCCATGTTTCGTTTTGGCAGAGGCCATCAGGTTGCAAGATCTCGAAAATCTCGCTGAGTCGTCACCTCCCACAGTAATCTATACAGCTCGTGAATTTATCACCATGGACCCGAATAGACCGAAAGCCGAGGCGGTCGCGGTGCGTGAGGGAAAATTCGTCGCGGTCGGTAGCCGGACCGATGTTGCTGCGGCGGTTGGTAAGGGTGCACGACTCGACAAATCACTCAACGACAAGGTTGTGATGCCAGGCTTCGTTGAGCAGCACGTTCACCCGGTGCTGGCAGCACTGGCGATGAACATGAAAGTCATATCAATCGAGGACTGGGATACGATAGACGGATTTTCCCCGGCCGTACGCGACGATAAGGGTTATCGGGATCGCCTGACAGAAGCGCTCTCCGCGCACGAAGATAAGAGTAAACCCTTTATCACCTGGGGTTACCATCACTACTTTCACGGCCAGATGTCTCGTGATTTTCTCGACAAGTTGGCGCCAGATTTTCCGGTTTTCGTATGGCATCGTTCACAGCACGAATTTTACCTCAACTCTGCTGCTCTTAAGTTGACTGGCATTGATGAGGCCTACGTATCGGGTCTTGGATCGAGTGCCATCTCCATGATTGAGTTGCCCAAAGGGCATTTCTTCGAACAGGGGGTTATCGGGATCCTTCCAAAACTCACGCCCTATTTGGCGTCACCGGAGCAGTTCCAACGTGGACTTGAGTTCACCAAAACCTATTACCACCGCAATGGCATTACCCTCGCCTGTGAACCGGGCGGGTTTCTTTCGAAGCCGTTACAGGAAGCGACCAATGCGGTATATTCACCTGACAGCACGCCGTTCAATCACTGTTTTATCGGTGACGGCAAGAGCTTCTATGCGAAAAAACCTGACGACGCTACCAGCTTGCTCGCTGAAACGCGCGCGGTTGAAGATTGGGGTAAAGGTCGTACCTGGTACCTGCCGAATCAGGTAAAGCTGTTTACCGATGGTGCTATCTACAGCCAGCTTATGCAGATGAAAGACGGTTACACCGATGGTCATCACGGGGCGTGGATTATCGACCCACCGGCTTTTGGCTTTATGTTCCAGACCTACTGGGACGCCGGTTACCAGATTCATGTGCACAATAACGGAGACGCGGGCCTAGACGTATTACTGGGTGAACTCGAGAAGGCAATGGCACGAAAACCACGGGAGGACCACCGTACGGTACTCGTACATTTTGGTTTTGCCCAACCCGAGCAAGTCAAACGCTGGATAGAACTCGGCGGCATCGTGAGCGGGAATCCCTACTACGTGACGGCCTTGGCCGGACGCTACGCCAAGCTGGGTATTGGCCCGGAACGTTCCGCCAATATGGTGCCGAACGAGTACGTTTTAAAACACGGTGGTTCACTTTCCTTCCACTCGGACATGCCGATGGCCCCCGCTAAGCCATTGCAACTTGTGTGGGCCGCGGTAAATCGCTTTACGGCTGAAGGGCCGGTTGCCGGGCCGCTGCACCGGGTTCCTCTGGACGCTGCACTCAAAGCCATCACCATCGAGGCCGCTTACTCCATACAAATGGAAAAGCGGGTAGGCTCCATTGAGGTGGGCAAGGACGCAAATCTTACCGCGCTGATGCAAAATCCCTATGAGATCGCTCCGGAAAAACTAAGAGACATACAGGTTTGGGGGACGATGCTTGAAGGTCGCTTGCAGCCGGTCGGACCTGCGCCGAGGTCCAGTCAAATTGAGAGTTCTAAGTCATCGCCCCTCTTGAGCGATAAAGCAATTCAGGACGTGACAATAGCAAGAATGGTGCAGATGCTTGCGCACTGATCACCGCCCGACTCAGGCACTAAAGTGTCCTGAAGGTGTGTTATTGACCCATAGCGGCCGGTCAGGATTTGGCTTACCAAAGTATTTGTCTAATTTATAGTCAATTCTCGCTTCATATAACCAATGGCTCGCTTTGCGCTGGAATATTAACGAAATATGTTGCAGTATCAGTGGCTTACAGGCTCAGGGAGGGAAATATGGGGAAACCCCATATTCAAATATACGAGCCAACTCGCTTTTTGCTGAAGGGAATAATCAGCGGCTTATATTTCCTGATTTATTTCAAAGCGTTACCACTCCCTGACGGTTGAACGTTTTTCGGAAAACGAGATGGCTCCATATACAAATGTTAGCTTCTAGAAATTATGAAATACATAGCACTATTGGTTCTAATTCTATCTGCTCCAAGTTTGTCTTGGTCTGACGATTTATTTTTGGTGCCTGGAGAGAATAAATCAGACGAAATATATAAATGGTTAAATTCACAAGCTAAGCTGGGAAAAATAGAAATTAAGAAATATGGCATTGAGCCAGATACTTTTCGGCTTACATACTACAGTCATCATTATTATCCCAATGATAAGAGGCGAACCTATATCAACGTAATTCTCGAATGCCCGTTAGATATAGAGGACAGTGAAGTGTTAAAAATCATACGCCTCAACATAGTTGTTAGTGAAAAGGGCGAATTGCAACATGTTTGGGAAGAAATAGGCGCTCCATTTGACGAGCAAAAAGCTAACAAGTGCGTCAAATAGGACGCTCACAAGTTCGCGCCTTTTACGCAGGCGTTAAGTAACCCGAGTTACCCACGAGTTGTAGACACCCTCTATTATTGCTTGGAATTCCCATATTTCGTTAATGGGACATCAAAGCCGTTGGAGGGCTTCCCCAAAAAAGTGGACTCCGATCGTCTGCTATTGGCACAGAAGGGACCTCTAATCTATTCCCCTTACCAGTAGTGTCTAATATCGGATATATTACATAAATTACGCATAATCTATCTTATGTTAAATTGTGCGAACCTTCTGAAGTTGTCAAGACCCTCTCGCCGCTGGCCACAATTGACCAAAGGCAATTTCAATCAAAAAAGTGACAAACCGAACAGACATTGTTCAGACTGCTCAAGACGTATACGGCTTTTAGATTTTTTAGGAATATCCCACAAAAATAGGGTTTTCTTGCTCTCCACCTTGCCCGCAAAAGCGGGATTCGGGTGCTTTTAATGGAAATTTCCGACGTGGAGAGTCACAACAATGAAGTACCACCGTTCAAAGAGAGAGGTCTTGAACGCCTACACCGCCGTACAGCTCGCTGACATCATGGGTGTATCCGTGCGCACCGCCCAGCGTTACCAAAGCGGTGACTCCCAACCGCCCAGCGGATTGCTTGAGTATGTGCGACTGACCTACGAACAGCGCATCATGCCCGACAGCTGGCCGGAACACATTCGCTTTCGCGGCGATCAAATCACCGGCTTTGACACCCACCGGCAGATCAACTGGGCCAGTATTGGCCAGCTCGACTGGATCATGAATCAATGGAGCGCGGCTTGCGATCGGATGCGCGAACTCGAACTCGAACTGCGCGAGCTGCGGCAACGCGAAAATCTCCCACCCGTGGATTACCAGAAGCTCGACGCTGCCCGTGCGGAGCTGATTGAGCGTGGACGCTCAGCCTGGCGGGAGCTGCAACAAAAAGAGTGGTATCGACAGGACGGCTGCTAAAACGATATCCTCAATAATGGACTTCGGGCGCAAAGTGGCGCCCATTTTCCCTGCCAGAGTGCCAAAATCAGGCTATTCTTAGTTCTTGAAACCGGTCTTATGCCGCTTTATAATGCAAACCAGGACTAAAGGAGAGACATTATGTTCCGTTCTGAACACGATTATGACGGGTTTTGATCACCATCTAAGCCCCCTTTACCAGTTTTTCGTTAATTCCATCCAAAGTACCCCCCTATTTTTACCAGCCAGCCTTACTTTTTTAGTCGCTGTCATTGGCTCGTTGGTTGCCATTGTAACCGTCAAGAAAAATGGCCACTTTGCCAGGAGCAAGAACGCTATCGACTTTGAAAAAAATGTCGAAGATTCCAGCGAATACCGAGGCTATATATCCGATCTTCTGTCTTTTAGACAGCAAACTAATGACGACGTGGTGGCGATTAAGCGGCTCGCGGCTGATCGTAGTATTGACAATGAAGCCTATATTGCAGTTCAAGAAGTGCTCAACCTTTGGGAGCGATGCGGCAATGGTGTTCGTTGTGATGTTTATTCTGAAAAAGTCCTACGCCGTGTCTATAGAGGACATTTAATCAACTTAATGGCCTATTTAAAACCGTTTATCGATGAAAGCCGGGTGAGAAAAAACAACCCTTACATTTATCGAGAAATGGCTTGGCTTGCGAGAAGGTGGAAACGCTCTCGCGACGTTGAAAACTTTCTTCGGAAAATCACTTTTAGAAGTTAAGAAAATATTTCGACTACTACATCATACTTGGCGCGCGAAAGTGATCTGTTATATAGTTCCTTTGGGATGGCTGTCACTTACGGAGACGAGGGACAGCAAATGAGTGGTAGCGCCTACAAACTGAAATGCCCCCACTGCCAGCAGGGCATTCGGGTCCGGAATTCCTTCTCGATGCACCCCCTGCTTCGACAAGCCTATCTGCAATGCACCAACCTCAACTGCGGTGCGACCTTTCGCGGCCAGTTTGAAATCACCCACGAAATGAGCCCCCCCACCCTGCGCAACCCCGGCGTAGATCTGCCGGTGGCCGACCAGGCAATGCGCAGGGGGGCGATCGAAAGACCCAATCAACAGCAGATGCACATTGACGACGTCTTGGTGTGAAACTTGCCGTCAGACATGGAATAATACCCCCCACTGCTTAACGGAAGTTTTTACATGTAATAACGCAACGGGATGCGCTATGAGAAAAGCTACACTGTATCGGCCAATGACGGCCCTATTCTTTACCTTGCTGCTGGGCGCCTGCTCAGGCTTGACACCGCCAGAGGCTCCAGCGGCCTCCAATCAGACTCAGCAATCAGCCCAATCCTTTCCTGAGCTGGCCAGCACGCAATACCCGAGTTGCTGACCAGTACGCCATGGTCATTTCACAAGTCATCCCTTTCGACTGTTAATGCGTTGACTGATTGAACATTTAAGAAAGCAAACTTATGAAATTCATCCTTAGATTTTTTATTCTTTATATGGGCGCACTTTTGATTCAATTGGCAACACTCTGGCTTGAAAGTAAAGCAAATGGTTTCGATGTTTTATTTTCTGAAGGTGTCCGTGTTTATCCTTTTTTTGAAATCTCACTGGTATCATCGATGCTGTCGCTACTATTTCCTGCTGCATATTGGGCAGGCAATAATGGTCAGTGGAGTGAGAATGGCAGCGTGGAAGTGTTCTTTTTAACAAGCTTTCTAATCATACCGCTAGTTATGGCATTTCCGTTGTCTATGGAAGCCGAAAAAGTATTTATAGATAATGGGGATTATTTTATCCCTTTGTTAAGTATTTGGCCTGCTCATGGTTTGATTAATGCCATTCATGTCAAACAACTTATAAAATTACAGAAGGCCAAACAAGTGTCTGCAGTTATTCCATCAGAAGTGTGAAGGTCTTTCGCCTCTAAATTAAGCTCACGCAGGGTAGGCTAAGTGATTGGATTTACCACAAGGCCTCCCCTCCACGATCAAACTGAGGAAACCCTCATTCCTCGCCCCTTATTCAATAATTTCATGACGCCTCCTGCATGGGCTCGTAATCGTCAAAGTCCGCCTCAATAGCTGAGCGATCGCCCAGGCACTCGACCATAAATTGTGTCTCCAGCGGTGTGGCGCCATAACGCATCACCTTTTCAAGAGCTGGCAGGCATTCATCCCCAATATCATTGAGTCGCCCTCGCCCTATTACTCGCCGCTTTTCCAGCTGATCCTTTCCATTCGGGTATCTGAACACAACCGTGATGTCGACTTTCCAGAGCAATACCGGGCTGGTGATGATCCACTCGCCGTATTGTCTCCAGATCTTTCTGGCTTGCAGATTCAAAACGGGGCTTTTGTGGGTGACGCTTTCCCTGGTGATGGTGTCGCCCGGCTCCATTGGCGTGGGATCGGTCCACTCAATCAGCAGTCCCGCCATCATCCGGCGGGCTCGCTTAATTTGCTGAGTTTTATTCACTGCTCCACTCCTCTGCTATCCCATCCAACAACATGTCGGCGCTCAGGGTAATGCCCACCGACTCACCACTTTTGCTGGCACTCACGCCAATATTGTTGAGCAGCTTGCTGTTAATGGCTTTATTGCCAAACACTTCCACGCTTTGCAGGCCCTCAAAGTCCGAAACCTGAAATCCACCACTACCATTTGCACAACCTGATATCGTGGTTAAAACCCCGAAATACACAACACCCATGAGAATTAGTCTTTTCAAAATAGATCACTCCTTTGTCATTTGATTTGTGATTCCATCCTAGAACAAATTTAATGTTGTGTAAAATGTTGTATTTATTCTTGGTTATGGTGTACCTTTTTTACATGTAAAAACAAAGGAGTGACCTCATGCTGATTATTGGAATACAAAACACCAAAGGTGGCGCCACCAAGAGCACCACCAGCGTTAACCTGGCCCGCGCCTTTCAGAAAGCCGGGCTAGCCACCGCTCTGGCAGAGACCGATCCCCAGGGCACGCTGCGGGAATGGGCGGCCGACAACCCCAACCCTGACGACAATCAGCCACCGGTGTATGAGCTGCGGGAGCGCAGCGACATTCTGGGGGTACGGCAGATGCCGGAACTGCAGGACATTGATGTCCTGGTGATTGATGGCCTGGCTCAGGGCTTTCGGGAGTTCATGGCGGTGTCCAAGGTGGCGGACCTGATAGTGATCGTCACCCAGCCATCACCTGCGGACATCAAGCCCATTGGTGAGTTGGTCGATGCTCTGGAAGGCAAGCCCGTCAAAACAGCATTCCTGATGACCCGCACCAAGAAGAAAGACAAGCTGGTGGAGGAGGTGCGCGAAGCCCTGAGTGAGTTCCCCTACCCCGTACTGCAAAACACCATCCGCGACCTCAAGGGATTCCGCACCACCTTTGGCGTAGGCCAGACGGTGTTCGAATACAGTGATTACAAACACGCTCAGCAGGATGTGGTGGCTGTAGTAGAGGAGCTGTGGAACGACCTGGAACTGGGAGGTTAATCATGGCAAAGCCCAATTTAAAACTGTCTGCTAAGCGCAACAGCGGCCGCGGCAACAAAGACCTTGAACGTTTGCTGGCCCACGGTGATGTAGAAGATGTCCCTCTGGATCTGGTGGACCGGGACGAAGGTCAGCCACGCCCGCTGGCAGAAGTAATGGAAGGTATTGAGGCGTTTGCTGATGAACTGGAGCGCGATAATTTTGTGCTGGCCCAATACCCTGTCTACCACATTGAAGACGATGGCCGCCGCACGATCGTTGTGGGCGAGCGCCGCACCACCGCATTCCGCCTGAAGGATCGGGATACCATACCGGCGATTTGTAAGCGCTTTACCGAGGCTGAGCGGGAGCAGATCTTTGTGCTCCAGTACGTCGAGAACGACGGCAAGCTGAAGAAAGAGCTCAGCCCCCTGGCTGATGCCCGCTGGTGGCGGACCTACGCCGATCGCTACCATGCCGGCAAGCTGTCAGAGGCGGCCAAAGCCCGTGGCCGCACGCCTGCAGAAGTCAGCAACCGGGTATCCCTGCTCGATGCCGATCCTGTTATTCAGGCCTTTGTGCAGCGCACAGACCTCAAAGATCCGGCCACCTATGCCGCCCTGGCACGACTGGCCAAACACGGCAACCTGCGCATGGTGGAGCAGGTGATCAGTGACTTTGATGATGGCGCTATTCGCGGCTCATTCCGTACCTACGTCGAAATGCTGGCTCGGGATACCAAAGCCAGCCAGAAAGCCACGACGGCTATCCCTGCAGAACCTGAGCCTACGGATGAGGGCTGCGACCCTCTGTATCAGGAAGCGGTGAAGGTTATTCGTGAAAAAGGCACCGCCTCTATATCCACCCTGCAGCGCAAACTGCGCGTAGGCTACAATCGCGCCGCCAGACTGATCGAAGAAATGGAAGCTGATGGCATCGTCTCACCAATGGGAACGGACGGCAGTCGCCAGGTGCTGGGCGGTGACGTGACGCCTAAGCCAATACAAAGCCAGCCGACCAAAGAGCCCGACCCAGTCGAAACCACCTGCGCCAAGGCCCTCACTCGCTCCATATTCGAGGACGCCCCAGAGCCCCCTAAACCTACCTATGACAACACCGGCAAGGCCAGGCAAGCGCTGATGGCTGCAGCCGACAGCATCAACCGGGCAGGTACCGCTGCAGCAAAATTACTGGCAACCAGTGGATCTGGTCGCACATTGCATTATGATCGCGTTCTGGAAGCCATTTCAGACGCCATCAAGGAACTGGAACAATCCCAGGCGGCCTACGCTGCCGAACGCACCGCATTACTGGCAAAGGATTAAGACAACACCATGGTTGAACGTGAAAAACGACACCTCTCCTCTCTCGACTTCGAGCGTGCCACGGCCGATCTGACCATGAAGCCCGCCATGCGTATGGCGGTGTTTGGGTACATGGTGCAGCAACGCACGTTTGAAGAAGTCTCCAAGCTGACCGGACTCAATGACCGCTCCATTCAGCGCAAGGTCCGCCAGATATGGGACCTCTATCAAAACTTGCCAGCTCTCCCCGAAGGCTGGGTGATCGAAACAATCGCCCTGCCGGAATCGGAAATGCGCAAAGTGCAAGATCTGTCACGTAGACTGCTAAGGCAGCATCTGAAGGATTTGTAATTTTTACATGTAAAAAAGCCGGGGTGAACCCGGCTTTTTATATTGAAAGAAGCAAGCCTTCAGGCTGCTTCGATATCGGCATGCCAGACGCCGTCCTGCTCTGAAAACTCTACACGACGCTGATGAAACTGTTCCTGATCGTGATCGCTCAGTTTATCAAGCAGGGCAGAAATGTTGCTGCTGCTTTGTTTAATCACTTTTTCAACATACAGGGCGCGAACCACCACATCGACTGCTCGTGGCATTTCCCGCTCTCCCTTTTCCCATTTGGCCACCATTTGGCCATCCTTATAGCCCGCCAAAGCCCCCAGCGACTTTTGAGACATATTCAGTTCCACGCGTAGAAAACGCAGCTCTGGTCCTGTTAATCCATCTGGGCTGTTCACGATATCCCTGCCAATTGCGCAATGCAGGTCTTCAACGTGATCAATGACTACAGCTTCACCCCACTCCGTTTGATCAATCCTGTAGCCATTTTTCAAATACACGTTTCCGAGACCACACTCTGTGTATTGATAAGACATATTAACTGCCATCCCTTTTCCATTAGTAAGTAGTATTATTATTCTTATTAGTGAAACTTTACGTTTTAAGACTTAAAAAATAACAACCATCAACGATAGTTGTTGAGTTCAAATGTGGTGATCACCACCACTTCGACACCATCCATAAATTGAAAGCCAACGGCTACTCCTATGCCTTCCCCGGCGGCATACCCCTCAAACCGGCAATTCCATCTTCCCTGAGTATCTTTAAATGGGCCTTCTGTGATAACTCCCTGCTTCAGTATCTGGCGTACCTGTGTGATTGAAATATCCCTTTCTCGCATTCTGCTTCTCACATGCGTTGTTAATCTCAGCTGACCGCTAGGCTCCAGAGCGCCTTGGACATGCTTTTTTGCATCCTGCACCGTTAAATTGATGGGTACTACATTTCCTTGTGGGCTTTCAGGCATATTTCGGGGGCTCCGTGACCGACAGTGACGCCTATAATTATTATAGGCAATGACCTGAAAAGCAATAATTATTATAGGTTAACCTGGTGTCTATTGCCACATATTTGCCATGGTGGCGTATATGTCATCATAAAATTTAGAGGCCTCAGCTTTTTACAGATAAAAAAGCCGAGGTGAACCAGTGCTTCCTGAACAATCCAACACTGATGAGACTACACAGCCTCATCCCCCAGCCAGTTATTAAGCTACTCAAAGCGTAATTGTATGGGCTGTATTCCCTGCTCAAGTACGGATATGTCAGGAAAACGAAAAGTAATTCCCGCCTAAATTAACTCTTTACTATTAGGCGCAATGCGCCTAATATGTTCTCACGGTGGCACGCAGAGAGCCACTCAACTCCGAGGGGGCTAGTCGTTGCCATCGCGGAGAACGAGATGAGACTTTGCGATATTTGCACCATCCAGACGAACTTCCCAGGGGCACATTTCTGGCTGGTTCGTCGGGGCTCAGCGGAGAATGTTGGCCGCCCCACCCGAGACTTCTACCAGGAGCACATCGGGATCAGGGTTAACCGAACTGACATCCTCCTACCTGACTACCTCTACTACGCCATGGTTAATATCCACACCCAAGGCAACTGGCAGAGACTAGCCACAGGGACGCTAAGCCTGGTGCATATCAAAGTGTCAGACGTTCGAGCCATCGAGCTGTCACCGACCTGAGCAACGGGGCCGAAAGGCCCCAGCGCTTTTACCAGCAACCGAGGCAACACCATGAAAATTGATTTACCGAGTCTTGAGGGGCAGCAGCGCGTTATCTTTGAGGAAAGCACCCGCGAGGCCATTGAAACGCTGCAGAAAAACCTGAAGGCACCCAGCTACCCACCACAGACTGAGGTGGACGAAAGCCAATACAGCAACACCCACCTATTGCGTGAGCATGAAGGTTGGGAATCGCCAGATCCTGCCATCGTGCGGGCCTACTTCCGGCATTTCCAAGAGCACTTCCCCGAGTACGGTACCGACAGCAAACTGGCCAAGTTGCTGGGCCTCTCTGGTGACCGGCGCATTAGGGAGTTCAAAAAAGGCGATCGCAAGGTGCCTTATGGGGTGTGGCGGGATTTCCTGGTGATTACCGGACGGGCGCCGCAGGATGTAAAAAAAGTACTCGGCTATATGGGATAACCCAGCTAGAAAAAACCACCATTAAAAGGAATTAAAATGAACTTTGAAGAAGCTTACGAACATTTGCAGAACAGCTTTCTGGATGTCCTCGAATTGTATGATGACATCACTTATGAAGTGCAAAGCCCTGATGAGCCAACACCAATGATAATGTTTTATGTGCACCAGTTCGGGCGTAAAGCATTCTTGTTTAGCATTTATGGTGACGACAACCAGCAGGTCGAACTAGCAACTGCTGACAGGTCATTCACTTTCTCCCTTCAAGATGAAGGCTTTATTGATGCCAGAGGTGACGCTGTCCTTTTTGACTACGATGACGCCAAGAGCTTTATTCGTGCTGCGAGAAATGACTTGGCAATCACCTTAAGTAATTCCTGAGCGGTAGCTGATTTTTACATGTAAAAAAGCCGGGCTCACCCCGGCTTTTGCTCTTCTGCCAACTGCTCGATCACATACGGATCAAACTTTACCACCTGCTCACCTAGCCAGTCGTTAAGCTCCTCAAATCGTGACTGCAGCGGCTGCATTTCATTGCGGGCAAATACCTTGGCCGCCTTCTCAACATCACCAAACCCACCCACGTTGCTCGGGATAATGCCCATCAGCTGTGGCGGCACGCGATGGGCAGCCAGCAGGTCATCCCGGGTCACATTCTTGATGTTGAATATGTCGTCTTTGGCGGCCACCTCACTGATTGGGATCACCTGCAGCCCATCCTTTTTGCCATTGGGGCTGTACATAAACAGATTGCGAAAGTTACCTGGTCCCTTGCTGTCCTTCAGTGCCTGGCGCAAATTGCTCACGTCATCCTCATTCTGGGCGGTATCGGTCATGTAGAGGATGAAGCCGGCGTGGCTGCCGTTCTGGTAATACTTGCGACGGAACAAGGTGGCGGATTCATTCAGCCAGGCGCTGTTCAGTGCTGCCAGGTATTCCGGCAAGCCGTATATCTCCTGGTTAATGTCGGGCTCCATCAGATGGAACACACTGCCCTTTTTGAATTCGTGTTCTTCGCCCCACCCTTTCACAAACCAGTAGGTGTCCAGGTCGGTACCTCGCCGGGTGTATTTCGCCAGGCTGGGCTCAAGGGTCATCCTGCGGCCCAGTATGCTGCTTCGCTGTTCCAGGTAGCCATTGCCAAAAATGATATAGTCCAGCGCCCAGCGCCTGAATGCCTGCCGACCCAGCAGCTTGTGAGGGATGAATGAGCTGGTCAGCACGTTGGCTTTAAAGTACATCGGGCTGCTGTGATGTGGTGCCGATCGGAACGACCGCGCCAGGCCATCAAAGGAAATCGGTACATCAAAGTATTTGCCCACCTGGTAGCACTCGATGTAATCCAGGATCTCTCGCTTATCCAGTACCGGGATGGGATCCCCAAAGGTGAACGCCTCGACACCAGGCGTGGCTTTTACTTGCTCTGTGGTGACACTCATCAATAAATCTCCATCATGCTGGTACTGTTGGTAGTGGCTTCGCTATCGACATCCAGCGGGGCTTTGTCCAGGGCATGCATTACGGCCCAGGCAAGGTCAGCATGACCTACAGAACCGTTACGGCCTGCAATGAAGGTCACATGGCGGCCGCTGGCGGTGGTGGTTTTACGGATTGCCATAAAGGACTGGGCGATTTCGACCCAGCCTGCGTCAAATTCAAGCTTGCCCTTGCTGATGATGTTGTAAGTTTTCATCACCAGGTTGCCTTTCAGCTCAGGGTTGTACTGGTACTGCGTGGCACTGGGGAAGAATTTGCGCACCAGCTGGTACACCGCCGATCCTATGCCGGTGGTATCAATACCGATGTGTGCCACGTTGTAACGCTCGGTGACCTTGCGGATCTGCTCTGCCTGGTCTTCGTAATCGAGGCCACGGAACTGGTGACGTTCGATCAGACGGTATTTGCCGCCGGGTTTGTCGGGCGGCAAAACAACCACCAGAGCGGCGTTATCCCCGGTTTCTGATTCGCCGTTGGGGTCATAGCCTACCCAGACTTTCTGGAAGCCCACAGGCCGCTGAGCGAAGGGCTTGAAATCGTCCCACTCTTCCCAGCTGTCGACCATGCAGCGCTGCATCAACATCATGCCGAACAGGCTGGCATTATCGTCGACGAATTCGCACATCAGCAGGTTGTCGTATTCCGGCCCGCTGTATTCCAATCTCAGCTGATCCAGATCGAACAGATCACAACCCTGCGCCAGGGCATCTTCAACGGTGACGATGTGACGCCACTGGCCATCTTCACAGGTTCTGCCGTTCTTCAAAGCGCCGTGACTGATATCCAGCTCAATGTGATCCTTCTTCGGGCGGCCACGATTGAACAGCTGGCCCGCCCAGAAGGGGTAAGCGTCATGGCTCAAGCTGGATGGGGTAGAAAAGTAGGTCTGCCGCCACTTCTTGTGCATGGCCATACCACTGGCCACCTTGCGCAGTTCCTGGAAGCGATAGGTCCAGAAATATTCGTCAAAGTAGAGGTTACCGTGGTAACTCTGGGCGGTGCGTGCATTGGTACCCAGGAAGTACAACGTCGCGCCATTGGGCAGAACGATTGGGTCACCACTCAGTTCCAGGTCGGCGACTTCACGGGCATAGGCCAGGATGTATTCTTTGAACACATGCGCTTGCGCCTTGGAAGCAGACAGGAATATCTGGTTGCGCCCTGTTTCGACCGCATCCAGCAGCGCTTCACGGGCAAAGTAATAGGTGGCGCCGATCTGACGCGATTTGAGAATGTTGCGGATCCGGTTGACCAGCCCTGCCCGGTACCAGTGCTTCTGGTAATCGAACAGCTCATCCAGAAACGCTTCCCGCAGCTTTTCGGCCTGCTCCTCGGTAAAGTCGTTTTTGACTTTCTTGCGACGCTCGCCTGAATTACGATTCGCCACCTTGGGATTCAGATCGCCTTCGTGGCCACCGGGCTCCTGGTAACGACGAACACGAGCCAGGCGTTCCACCTGACGCCCCAGCAGATCGATCTCTTTGAAATCTTTCCCATCCTTAGGGTCTTTTAAAATGAGCTGAGTCAGTCTAGCCTCTAGGGCACCCTCGACCCGCTCGATGGGTTTAGCGTCGTCCCAGTTGTCTCGTTGCTTCCAGCTGTGCAGGGTTTGCTCTTTGATGCTGAGCAGTTCAGAAATGCGAGCCACACGAAAGCCCTGCCAGTACAAAAACTTGGCTTGGCGGCGCGGATCGATGTCGGCCTGACTGTCGTCTGGCAACTCTATGGGGAGATTGAATTCTGTCATGAGCGCCAGCGTATCGCTTGCGCCACCATTTAACGTCCTGCCCCGCTGTGTAACGCCCACCCCTACACCTGCGCCGCATTGCCGCTACGCGCGCGCAAGCCCATTCTGACCTCACTCAATACGAGAGCCCGTTCAACCACCGGCTGAATACGCTGGCACTGACCACAAAATGAGGACAAGCCCCATGGCCAAAAAGAAAAGTAAGTTTTTCCGTATCGGCGTAGCCGGTGACACCACCGATGGCCGCGAGATTCAGCCGGAATGGCTGGAGCAGATGGCGAAGAACTTTAACCCTGAAAAGTACGGCTGCCGCATCAACTGTGAGCACATCCGCGGCCTGGCGCCTGACAGCAGCTTTGGTGCGTTTGGGGATGTGGTCGAGCTGAAAACCGAAAAGGTTGAGATTGACGGCGAGAAGAAACTGGCCCTGCTGGCAAAAATCGAACCCAACGACGACCTGCTGGCACTGAACAAGAAGCGCAAGAAGGTCTACACCAGCATGGAAATTGATTACGACTTTTCCAAAAGCGGTGAAGCCTATCTGGTGGGTCTGGCCATTACCGATTCACCCGCATCGCTCAGCACTGAGATGCTGGAGTTTTCCTCAAAGGCTGAAAAGAACCCATTCTCTGACCGCAAACAGCGCCCAGAAAACCTGTTCAGTGTGGCCACTGAGGTTGAGCTGGAGTTTGAAGACTCCACCAACCTGGTGGATCGTGTCAAAGCCATGTTCACCCAGCAAGAGAAAGAACGCGGCACAGCTGATGAGCAATTCACCCAGGCCATTGAGGCGGTTGCCGCTGAAGTGGCTGGCATCAAAACACAACTGGAAAGCTCCACGCCTGGTGAGAATGCCAACAACGAACAATTCAATCAGCTGCAGACTGAAGTTACTGAACTGAAAGAGTCACTGGACAAGTTGACCGAACAGCTGGATGGCACACCCAATTTCACACAACGCCCACCGGCGTCCGGGGGCAACAACCAGCAAGTCACTGACTGCTGATTCACCCCTAACACCCTGCCCTCGACCATTGGAGAAAGACCATGCGTAACAACACTCGCGAAGCGTACAACAGCTACACGTCACAAATTGCAAAGCTCAACGGCGTGCCCGATGCGACCGTTAAATTCACGGTCTCCCCGACCGTACAGCAAACACTGGAAACCAAAATGCAGGAATCCAGTGAGTTTCTGAAAAGGATCAACATCCATGGTGTAGATGAGCAACAAGGCACCAAACTTGGCTTAGGTGTTGGCGGACCGATTGCTTCCAACACTGACACCACCTCACAGGATCGAGCCACCAGCGACCCCCACACCATCGACGAAAACGGCTACTACTGCCGCCAGAACAACTCGGACACGCACATCCGTTATCCCACTCTGGATATGTGGGCCAAGTTTCCTGACTTTCAGACTCGGCTGCGTAACGCCATCATCCAGCGTCAAGCCCTGGATCGCATCACCATTGGCATGAACGGCACCAGCTATGCGGCCACATCCGACAAAGGCGCCAACCCGATGCTGCAGGATGTCAACATTGGCTGGCTGCAGAAGTATCGCAACCATGCCCCTGCACGCGTACTCAGTGAAGTCGTTGATGCCTCTGGCCAGATCAGAGTCTATGAGGGCGGAGATTACGCGAACCTGGATGCGCTGGTGACTGATGCAGTCAACAACCTGGTTGAACCTTGGTTCCAGGAAGATACTGCCCTGGTGGCCATCATGGGCCGTGATCTGCTCGCCGATAAATACTTTCCGCTGATCAACCAGAATCAACCTGCCACAGAAATGTTGGCTACCGACATGATCATCAGTCAGAAGCGTGTGGGTGGCCTGCAAGCCGTGCGCGTACCTTTCGTCCCTGCTGGCGCCATGCTGATCACGCCGCTGGATAACCTGAGTATCTACTGGCAGGAAGGCACCCGTCGTCGCACCATCGTCGATAACGCCAAGCGTGATCGCATCGAAAACTACGAGTCATCCAACGATGACTACGTGATTGAAGATTACGGCCGTGGCTGCTTGATCGAAAACATCATCACCACTGCGCCTTAATCCTCTGAACTGGCCGCCCCGTTTTTACATGTAAAAACTGTGGGCGGCTAACTCCCCCGACCCCTGCAGGAGAGTTTTATGATTTCCCCCGCTAAACGTCACTATATGCGAGCCATGGCAGCCCAAGAGTCTGCCGCTGCTGCTGCGAGTGACAACAACCCGCACGGTGATACCTACGATCTGATGCAGGCCAAACTGTTTGAAGATTCCCGCCGCCTGAAAGCGTTGGAGTCCGTCAAGGCCAAAGAGCAGCTGAAAGCCGAGCTGCTGCCAGATTACGAACCATATATTAAAGGCATCCTGGAAGCCGACAGCGGCAACCATGACGATATTTTGATGACGGTCATGCTCTGGCACATCGATGCTGGCAATTACGCTGACGCACTCGACATTGGTGACTATGCCCTGCGACATCAACTGCCAATGCCAGACAAGTACCAACGCTCTACCGCCTGCCTGATCGCAGAAGAAATTGCGGAAGCGTCCCTGAAAGGCCCCGGGATGGCCATGGATTTACTGCTGCGAGTTGAAAGCCTGACTGAAGGCCACGACATGCCCGACCAGGTGCGCGCCAAGCTGCACAAAGCACTGGGGCAGTCGTTGGCTGAGACCAAGCCTGATTGCGCCCTGCGCCATTTGAAACAGGCTTTGGCGCTGGATCAGCGCAGCGGTGTGAAAACCGAGATTAAAAAACTGGAAAAGCAGTTAAAAACTTCAGCCGACAGCACCGCTGGCAACCCCGGCGGTGAGTCGAGCTAACCGACTGACCCTCGCGTCCGGGCGGCTGGCGCTCCGATGTGGAATTCCCCCAAGGTTCCCCACTGACGAGCGCCACCACCGCCCGCTTTATTGATAATCGCCAGGAACGACACCATGACAGGACTTGTTGCCAATAACCCGCCGGTTAACGAACAGGACATTGCAAACACGGCGTTTTTCCCGGCGATTTCTCCCAGCGCCTGCCGCACCACCATGGCCATTGGTCAGGACATTACCCCTGATCGCCTGCGGCATGCCCTGATCAGCGCGATGCAGGAGGCCAACGAGAACCTGGCACTGTGGGCACTGGAACAAACCCAAGCCGGTTACACCACTCTGGCGGACGTACCTGCTGGCAGCATTGATGGCAGCAGCGTTAAAGTCAGCCAATACAAGCGCGCCGTGTACAGCTTTGCCAAGGCCGAGCTGATCGAGCGCATGAGCGATTACGACACCAGCCTGAGTGGCGATCGCAAGCAGGACAAGCTGATCAGCGCCATTGATCAATACCGCCGTGAAGGCATCCTGGCCGCGCGTAGCATCAAAGGCTTGTCACACTGCACCATTGAGCTGATCTGATGGCCACGGTCCTGAACGCCAACCAGGGCGACACGGTGGATCTGCTGTGCTGGCGCCATTACGGCCGCACCAGGGATGTGACAGAAGCCGTGCTGGCCGCCAACCCCGGCCTGGCAGACCTTGGCCCGGTGCTGCCACACGGGCACGCCGTCATCATGCCCGACATTGCCGCGGCGCCGGTGGCTGACAACGTTATTCATCTTTGGGATTGAGCAAGGACACATTATGGCTGAACCAGGCACTACAGCCCTAACCACGGCAGCTGCTACCGGGATTGGCCTGGCTTCGCTGTTCCCTGGCATTGATGGCAACGCCCTGATTGGCAGCTTTGCCGGTGCCACCCTGTTTGTGATTTCTGCCCGAGAGCTGCCCCACTGGCAGCGAGCCGTGTATTTGCTCATCAGTTTGATCATGGGCTACATTGCGGCCCCCGAGATCATCAGCCACACCTTTATCAACCAAAGCGGTGTGGCGGGCTTTATGGGCGGCCTGTTGTGTATCACAGTGGCCCAACCCTTGGTCCGTCAACTGGGCGAGAGCGATCTATTGACGCTAATGCGAGGAGTAAAAAAGTGACTGCGTCTGATCTGCTGGTGTTCCTGCTGAGCAGCGCCACGTCCTTGCGGCTGATTTTCTATCGTCGTAACGGCGCCACCTTCAAACGCCATATTTCCCTGATCGCATGGGTACTGATTGTCGGTACCGGTTCACTGGCCCTGTGCCTGGTTACTGGCAAGCTGAACGCCAAAGATCTGCACCCAATGCTGGTGTTTGTGCTGAGCTTTTCGGTCCCCATTGTGTTTGCCGTGCGCGGCAACATCGCCCGCCTGCTGCGTCCCCCTCGCCCAACACTGCCCGCTCGCAACCATCGGCACCAATAATCCCTCGGCTGTACAGGCCATTCCTACACATCGCTCTGGTGCCCGCGCGCGCGCGTAGTCCGTACCCTGACAGGCACACTCTGACTATTGACGACAACACTATGAGCGATGCCATTAAACTGCCCTGGTCTTTGGGTGATACCGGCGATCACATCATCAGCTTGCAGCAACAACTCAACCGGCACGACCACCAGCTAAGCTGTGACGGCCACTTTGGCCCTGCCACCTTTGACGCCGTGCGGGAATTCCAGCGGCATCAGGGATTGATCTCTGACGGCATAGTGGGCCGCAAAACCCTCACCACCCTGCGAGGGCAGATTCGGCTTTGGCTCGGTGACCAGGATCTGCAGGCGGCCGCCGATCAGCTGGGTGTCGAACTGTCTGCCGTGCGTGCGGTGTACGCTGTCGAAAGCAATGGCTGTGGTTTCCTGGATGACGGTCGCCCGGTGATCCTTTACGAACGTCACATCATGCGTCGCCAGCTGCGCAGTCATGGCTTCAGCAAAGAGCAAGTGGAAATTCTGGAGCAACGCAGCCCCGCCTTGATCAACAAAACACCGGGCGGCTATCGTGGCGGCAGCACCGAGCACTACCGCCTGGGGCTCGCCAAACTCATCCGGGAACAAGCTGCCCTGGAATCCTGCAGCTGGGGTCTGTTTCAGATCATGGGCCACCACTGGCAGCGCTTGGGGTATCAGGGCGTGGATGAGTTCGTTCGTGCCATGGCCACCAACGAAGCCAACCAGCTGCAAGCCTTTGTGCAATTCATCCTCACCGATGAAAAGCTTCTCACCGCCTTACGCGATAAACACTGGGCCACCTTTGCCCGCACCTACAACGGCCCTGGTTATAAGAAGAACGCCTACCACACTCGATTGGCGCAACACTATGACGCCCACCGGGCCACACAGGAGGCCACCGCATGAATCGACTTCTGATCACCGCAGGCGTGATGCTGGCTTTACTGGGCGCCAATTGGTGGCAATACCAGCAAGTGCAGGCACAGTCTGAGCGTGCCGCTAAAGCCGAGCAGTCGGCCAGCGATCGGCTATCGAAAATTCAGCAGCTGGAGCTAGTGACACTGCAGCGGGTGTCGGCCGAACAGACACTGGCCGCCGAACAGCGAGACCTGCAGGCCACGCTTCACCGACGGGAACAACTGATCAAGGAGCTAGAACGTGAAAATCAACTCTATCGTGACTGGGCTGCCACTCGCTTGCCTGATGATACTCAGCGGCTGCGCAAGCGCCCCGCCTTCACCTCCGCCCGTGATTATCAGCAGTGGCTCCTGTCCCAACCTGACACCCTGCCTGCTGCCCGCGACAGCCCCAACCCACAACAGTGACCTGATGGACGACTTTGACCGCGTAGAAGCCGCATGGGCCAGCTGCGCCGCCCAGGTGGACGCCACCATAGCCTGCCAGGAGAAAGACCGTGAAAAAGCCGAGTGAACTGCGGGCTTATCTACTGGCCTGCGTGCCCGAGCTGACCACCAACCCGCAAAAGCTGCAGGTGTTTATTGACGCCGGTACCCTGCAGGCGCGACTGCAGAACAACCTGAACTTTGAATACCAGTACACGCTCAACATCATCGTCACGGATATGGCATATCACACTGACAATGTGCTGGTGCCCCTGTTGTGCTGGCTCAAGGTCAACCAAACCGATCTGGCCGATGACGCGGTGAAATTTGAGGCGGATATTCTGGACAACGACACCGTGGACTTTTCCCTGACGGTACCGCTGACTGAGCGTGTCCTGGTGACGGAAAATGCAGACGGCAACTACCTCACCGAACACTTGGCCGAGCCGGTACCAGAATACAACCTGCCAGATCCCGTGACGTTCCAGGTGCTGTTTGCCCACGGCGACCGCATAACACCGGCAGCCGATGAGTAATACCGACGACCTTGCACGTCTGGAACACTGGGCCGCCCCGCTACTGGCCAGACTGCAGCCGACCGAACGCCGACAGTTGACGCGATCGCTGGCACGAGCGCTGCGCAAAAGCCAGCAGCAACGCATCCGCAAACAGCAAAACCCCGATGGCAGCCCCTACCCAAGCCGGCGATCTCAACAGCGGCAAGGCCGTATCAAGCGCAAAGCGATGTTTGTGAAACTCCGCCAGGTTCGCCACCTCAAGGCAACCAGCGACAGCAACGGCATGGTTGTGGGCTTTATGGGGCGCGTGGCACGCATTGCCCGCGTCCACCAGCTGGGTTTGCAGGATCAAGTGAGTCCCGGTGGCCCAACCGTAAACTATCAACGCCGTGAGCTGCTGGGCTTCAGTGCGGACGACATGCAACTGATCGAACAACTGCTGATGGAGTACTTCTCAGAAGCTGGCGGCCTGTAACAACGCCTCTTACACACTGCCGCGCTCTACGCGCGCGCGCGAGCTGCCGTAATCTGGCAGTCATGACTACGACAGCCGAACTCAACCGCCGCCTGGAAAACCTGATTCGCCTTGGCACCATTGCTGAGGTGAATCATGCCGCCCGTACACTGCGGGTGAAGTGCGGCGACCTGCTGACTAACTGGCTACCCTGGCCCGCCGACATCGGCCGAAATTACCGACGCTGGCGACCGCTGCGCAAAGACACCCAGGTGGTGCTGGCATGCCCCAGTGGCGATCTGGCTCAGGCTGTGATCGTCCAAATCCTGTACACCAACACACTAACTGCGCCCAACGTGGATCCCGATGTGGACCTGATTCAGTTTGAGGACGGCAGCTACATCGAGCACAACGCCAGTGCCAACACCCTGAAGGTTCACGCTGCAGGCGAAATGACTCTGTCCTACACGCACCTGCATCTGGAGGGGCCAGTGACCCAGACCGGCGGTGATATGACCTCCGATGGCATCTCCGCGCAAAACCACACCCACACCGAACAAGGCGACGGCGCCGATGTGAGCAAACCGAAATGATGGGATTGAACAAAACCACTGGCCGCACCATCACCGACCTGACTGAGCATGTACGTCAGAGCATTGATGACATCCTGACCACTCCGGTCGGCTCCCGTGTCATGCGCCGAGATTACGGCAGTGTAATCCCGGATCTCATTGATCAACCCTTTAACCAGACCACTCTGCTGCGCCTGTACGCTGCCACAGCCGCCGCGATCATGAAGTGGGAGCCACGCTTTAAGATCACCGGCATACGCATGGCCTACGTCGCCCCAGCTGGGGCTCAAGTTGAAGTCTCTGGCAGCATTGGCGAAACCCCCGTAAACACCACCACTCGTATAGGAGGCGGCCTGTGAGCGGATTCACAGCCATTGACCTGGATAAGTTGCCCGCACCCAAGGTCATTGAGGAAATCAGCTACGAAGTCATTCTGGCTGAAATGATTGCCGACCTGGTTGCCAGGCAGCCGGAGATGGCCGAGGTGTTGGAGCGCGAAAGCGAGCCATCGCGCAAGATCCTGGAGACGGCCGCTTTTCGAGAAACCCTAATGCGTCAGCGCATCAATGAATCTTCCAAAGCCACCATGTTGGCCTATGCCAAAGGCTCGGACCTGGATCATGAAGTGGCTCGCTTTGGTGTGGAGAGATTGCTGATCACCCCAGCCGATCCTGATGCGATTCCACCGATAGAAGCCGTTTATGAGGATGACGACAGTTTACGACTCCGAGGTCAGCTGGCCCTGGAAGGGTTTTCAACCGCCGGGCCCAAAGGCGCCTATGAGTTTCACAGTTTAAGTGCCAGTGCGCTGGTGAAATCCGTCCAGATTGACGCCCCCGCCTTTGACCTGGTGGAGCAGACCCCAGAAATGATCGCCGCACTACCTGAAGGTGCCATTGTGCTGATGGCGAACCATGACGCTGGGCTTACAGATCCAATGCCAGGTGATGTGGCGGTGACGGTATTGTCCACCGAAGGCGATGGCAGCGCTGACCAGCCTCTGCTGGATGCCGTTAGCAGTGCTCTGGATGAAGAGACCGTGCGGCCCTTTACCGATCGCCCACGAGTCCGATCGGCAACGATTGTGACCTATGCCGTGGATGCCTCGCTGATCATGTTTCCTGGTCCTGATTCTGCCGTGGTGCTGCAGGCGGCTATCGATGCACTGACTCAGTATGTTGAGAACTCCAGGGCCATGGGGGCAGCACCAACCCTGTCGGGGTTTTATGCAGCATTGAAGCAACCAGGCGTGTATGACGTGATTCTGAATGAACCGCCTGAGGCGCCCAGCGTGAGCGATTACGCCAGTGCCTACTGCACCAGCATCAATGTGGTGATCGGAGGTACGCATGAGTAGCTTGCTTCCGCCTAACGCCACTCAGCTGGAACGCGACCTGGAAGCAACGACAGCCAGGACATCCGATCTGCCAGCGCCGATGCGCAACCTGTGGAACTCACAAGCCTGCCCAGCGAACCTTCTGCCTTGGCTCGCTTGGGCGTTATCGGTAGACGAATGGAACCCTGACTGGAGCGATATTCAAAAGCGTTCAGCCATTGAAAAAACCGTCGAGGTGCACCGAATCAAAGGCACGATTGGTGCTGTGCGCAAAGCGATTGATGCATTGGGTATCGATGTGCGTGTACAGGAATGGTCAAAACAAACCCCGCAAGGGGCGCCACACTCATACAAAGTACTACTCCAATCGGATCAAACGCCGGTTACCCAGGATGGTATCAACAACTCACTCCGATTGGCCGATGCTAACAAAGCCGTTCGATCCAGCTTGTCTGAAGTGGAGGTGTCATCACGTTCTGAAGCGGCCACGTACATTGGTGCCGCTTCTGTTATGGGTTCGGAAATTGCCATTAGCGTCCAGCCCTCTCCTTTATTCATCAACGAACTTGCTATTGCGGGGTAATCGTGGAACTTAAAACTTTTGTCGCACAAGACCTGGAAGGCAATGCATTACCCGATGCCTTGGTATTCATTTTTACGTTAAACACACAGGACATAATTGACGGCCTGGAGGATCACGAAGGCAACACACTCACCAACCCATTCAATGCTGACGCACAGGGGATCATCAAAGTTGCCGCCCCAAACGGCCGCTATAGTTTGCGCGTTGTGGCTGGCGGTCGAGATTACACGGTACCGGTATCCTTCTTTGATGCGACTCAGGCAGTGTCTGACATCGCTGGCTATGCCGCTGAAGTGGATGAGGATCGACAGCTTGCAGAAGGCGCCAAACAGTATGCTGAGGCTGCACGCGATGCCGTTTTGCAAGCAGGAGCTGTATACGCTGATACCGTTTCAGGGTTGGCCACCACTGCTGAAGCTGACTATTTCAGTGTGCCGAGTGGCGAGACCAGTGAACACCTGATCTTATATCGGCATGACGCGGGCCCAGTAGCCACCGAAATCAAGCGATACCCAAGTGCAGAGGGTTTGGATAGCCATCTGGCGACTCTGATGGAAGTCAATGATGAGTTGGTTCAGGAGGTACGAACCGCCAAAACGTCAGCCCTTAGCAGCGAACAAAATGCATCTGACAGTGCCAGCACAGCTACCACACAAGCCGGGATCGCAACTCAAGAGCGTTCCCTGGTGCAGACCATGCGCGACACCATTCAAGGTTGGTATAACAATCTTAATATAGTCGTTGATAACATCAGCGCTGCGTTTAAAGGCCCTGGCATTGTACCGCTGACCGATGCCAATGGTGAGCTGTCTGAGTATGTGATGTCCAGCAACATCGCCGGGCTCAAAGAGCAGCTGGCCGGTCTGAATGTGGTGGCCATGTCCCTCTATGACACCAGCAAAGATAGTGATAGTGGTGCATGGCGTGATCGTTGTGAGCATTTGCCTTGGTACAGCGAGGATCGCCCAAGTGGTAAATACTGGGGGGCTCTATCACCTAATGATGGGGAGCTGGCGGCGGTTGCGGCTGACATGGTTGCAGGGGACTGGTATTACGCAACAAGTGGTGGCGCTTCAAATACTTGGAGGCGGATTTTGGTATCAGGATCTGGCGGAAGTGAAGAGATATTCCGTGCGGGCTCACAAAAATTCCCTAGTAAAGCACTTATTGTAGTCGAAGCCGACCGAGTAATTATTTTTGATGTATCCGGCAAGCAAGCAACCATGTGGATGGTTGCAAAAAACCTGCTCGAGGGTTGGCTGAGAAATGCCGCCGTACCAAACCTCGTCGCCACCAACGGTAGGGTGTTTCTTCCGACAACTAACGCAGGTTTATTTGAGTTCGACTTGGTTGGCGACAGTGCGTATCAATACACGACCAGCGGTAAAAGAAAAAATCTTGGTGGATTTGCTCTGAGAAATTCAGCTAATGGCTGGGGTGAGTATGGTACACGCGGGATTATTGTATCTAATCTAGTGAATGATGTTTCTTTCACCGTTCTACCTGATGCCCCTATTGATCCTGATACCGGTTTAAAAATCCCTACTGTTGCAGTGGCTACTGCTGGCAGCGTGAGCGTAATCCACAACGATGGTAGCGTGGCCAACAGCGCTGTGACCTGGGCGAACTCTATTGTGGAGTTCGACGATAATTACAACCTAATTCACTGGAGAGAGGGGGAGCGTTACGCATCTGTGGTTACGCACGGAAATTACGATGCTGACGGCTTTACAACAACGTATACCTACTTTCAACCCAGTCATCCTAGCGCATACCAGTCTATTAACATTCTAAGTGGTTCTAATGACATACGCGCTATCAAGAACGGCTGGGCTTTTGGAGGGGCCATTGGCCTGTCTGTGCTACATGAGAACCCGTCTTCTCCGTTAAAGGGCATGGCTGCTCACATTACAGACACCTATAACACTGGCTGGATGGTAGGTGATGTACAAGGTGCTTGGCTGTGTGACACTGAGACTGGGGTGATCAGTGCTCCAGAATTAGTTGTAGACGCTGACATACTGAGTAACTGGACTGCTTTGTACCAATCAGCTGTGACATTGGAAGGCAGCTCTCTACGGATTACTTCCGCAGGTGGCACGAACCCTTACGCAAGGTTTACAGTACTAGGTCTGACTGTCGGAAAACAGTATCGACTAAAGGCCACACTTACCGACGGCACTACAGGTGCTGTTGCCCGGTTGATGCTGAATAACGGTACAGATAGCAGCGTTGCTGCTGCAAGCTACGGATCCAAAAGTCCGGGCAGTACTGCAGCCACAGAAGTTGTTTTTGACTTCGTGGCAACTACCTCCATTTGCCAAATCAAGTTTTCTCATTCCTCAGCAATTGAAGGTACATATTTTGATGTGGACACGGAATCACTTTCCCTTCAGAGGGTCGTAGAAGACCGCTCCGGCAATGGCAACCATCTTGAGCTGGTGGGTACACTTGATCGTGAAACTATTGACGATGGTGAGATAGCGTTTTGGAGGGGGTTTGTTGACAATACAAACTACGTGACAGGGAAAACCCCTGCTATTGGTGCAGGTGAATTTATGTACTATGGGGTAATTAACCTTGATTCAACAAACTATCGCGGAGTTTTTGACATAAACCCCGGCCCCAGTATTGGCAATGGTCTAGTTAGACTGATCGGTGGGCCATCAGGGATTAATATGACTGTCGGAAACGCCCCTGTAGCATCTCAGTTGATAAGTCCAGGCAAACCGGTTTTTTTCGCTGTGTTTAGGGATGGCAACGGAGACTGTTATTTATACGCAGATGGGAAGTTAAATGGTCCAACTAATAATCTTTTAGATATTCCCGAAGGAATCAACGTGACATACGGCCTCTTTGTACAGGACGGAGGAACTGTAGGGGGCGGACATCACAAGTTAAGCAACATTAAATTCACTACAACCGCCCCTACCTTAGACCAACTTAAAAAAATGGAGCGTGACACGCTCGCCATGATTCAAGGCAAGGCCACGCTCGACGGCCACAACTCTTACATCAAAGCCCTGGCTTACGATAAAGAGCGCGGGCTGTTACACGCTACCAATGAGGGCGTAGTGAGCACCTTTCGTGGTTTGCAGCGGGTAAACTCAAGCTTGGACGATAAGCCTAACCTGTGGACTCTTGGTGAAGTAGCTGCGTTAGATCACCTAGAAATAATTACCAACTCTATCCCTGCCACCCTTCGATCAGGGCATGTGTACTTTGTTACAGGAATGCCTGATGGAGTGATTACGAACAATGGGGCTGGCTGGGGAATTTCTAATGGTGTTTTTACGGCGACTGCAGATTACAGTTTGGGATTCAGAAATGGCGGGGTCGATGCATCTGAACCATTTATTCCAAAAGTGTATGAAATCTCTATTACCGCTCCATTCACGTCAGTCGACTCCGTCAACGGCTCCCTGTTGCTAGGCGGAGAAGGTGGTGCCGACATCAACATCCCGTCACTTTCCGTTCGCGAAAAGTTGGAACACTCAACCCGACAGAAATCATCGGAAGACTTTGAGTTTCAGGGCGATGCCACAACGCTTCAATTTCCATTACCGAAAGGCTGGAAACCCAAGCGGGTGTATGTGGACGGTGCCAAAAAACGCCAAGGCGCTGCCGAGGACTACATCACCCAGTTTGATGGGTTCGTCTATTCGGTGGTGTTTGCTGTGGCGCCGGGCAGTGGCACCGACATCGACGTTGAAGCCGTGGAGGTGTAATCAATGAATTTTATTGACCCCTTGACCTGCAATGTTATCTGGACTGAAAAGCAGATTACAAAGCGGACAGAATTGATGGTTCAGAAAACGCTGCCACCAAAAGAGGAGATGATATTGAACCGCAAGCTCAGAGCAGTGACCGAAGACGGTTATGAACTCTCACCCTCCGAGCAGGTACTTCTGGAAGAATCAAAGGCAGCAATGTATGCCGCTCAACAAGCAGGCATTGAGGCGAGGACTCAGAATGAACGGGTACGACTGGTGCTGACCTATGAGCAGGCTATCCGTGATCAGGCGGCGTTGATTCTGAAAATCAATGGTCGTGACGCAATTCCAGCAACCGATGAGATACCAGAAGAACGCGACCCAGAGACTGGCGAAATTATTCAGGAGTACTCCCCTGCTCAGCCAGCCATACCAGGTATTGAACCATTGCCGGAAATAATCGAACGCCCGGATGAATTCGGTATCACAGTTACGGTACCCAATCGAGACTACATCGAAGCCATCGATAATCTGGCTGCTGCTGAGGCAGTGATTGCAGAAGCCAGCGAAGACACTATCAGCCTAGCCCAGCAACGAGGATCGCAGCATGACCTTTAAAACCATACACACCATTGCTGGACTTCAAGCCATCAGCGAAGCACAGACAGCGGGATCTCCTATTAACTTGACTGAAATGGCGGTCGGTGATGGCAACGGTAATCCCGTTGAACCCGTCGAGTCTCAAGCCACTCTGGTGCGTGAACGATTCCGAGCTGCGGTAAATCGGGTCTATCAGGACTCTACCGACGCCACACGTTTTACTGCAGAGCTGGTTATTCCCGCCAGCGAGGGAGGCTTCACGCTGAGAGAAGTAGGTTTGTTCGATGACCAGGGGACGTTATTTGTCGTTGGCAACCTACCGGAAACTTACAAACCCGAAAGCAGTGAAGGCTCGTTCGCTGATACCGTGGTGCGGGTCGAGTTTGTCTGCAGCAACGCCAGTATCATTACCCTGCAAGTAGATCCTAATGTCACCGTGGCCACCCAAACCTGGATCTCCAACAACATAACCGCAGGCGCACTGATACCTGGTGGCACCACTGGTCAGGTGCTCAAGAAAAAATCCAACACCGATGGTGATACGGAATGGGGAGACCCCGACACCGCCAATGTGACTGTTGACGTGATTGCAGAACAACAAACCCTCGCCGACAGCCAGGTGATTGTTGATTTAACGCAGACCACTACCTATGGTCTGGCGGTTTACATCGATGGACTGAGACTCAACCAAGGATCGGGATCCGATGAGTGGCAACCTGACGAAGTCATAGAAACGCGCCTGACGTTAGGGCAGTCATACGTGGCGGGCACCAAAATACTCTGCGTACAAAACGAACCAGCCGGTAGCGCCCCAGCTCCCCTGGAGCGTAACAAAAACCTGCAAGACCTAGCAGACAAGCCAACCGCACGTACTAATCTGGAGGTCCACAGCAAAACCGAGTCGAATGCAGCAGGCCAACCTGGTGATATCAAATACACAGCTCGGCAAACTGCACCTACAGGCTGGCTGAAAGCAAATGGCGCCGCTGTGAGTCGTACCGCTTATGCCGCACTCTTTTCGGCCATTGGCATCACCTATGGCGCCGGTGATGGTTTCAGTACCTTCAACCTGCCGGATTTACGTGGTGAATTTATGCGCGGCTGGGATGATGGCCGCGGTGTGGATGGTGGCCGTGCACTGGGTAGCACTCAATCAGATGATCTTGGCTCACACAGCCACTCGGCCTCAACCAACAGCACTGGAGGCCACACCCACTCCGGCAACGCTGACAGCGCCGGGGCCCACTCACATTCTGCCAGCACAGGTACCACGGGAGCCCACACTCACAGCTACAAAGATACTTTCTTTGCAGAGTACAACGGTAGCACCAAAGGTGCGGATGGCCGTTTACATGAGGCCCAAAGCGTAGGTTCAGGTGATTCTGATACTGACAATAACTACAAACCCTACATGAACAGAACCACTGAAACTGCGGGCAATCACTCTCACTCAGTGTCTGTGGGCAATGCGGGCAACCACTCCCACAACTTAAGCATCAATAGCGCCGGTAATCACTCCCACAGCGTGTCCGTCCAGCAAAGTGGCGGCTCAGAAACCCGGCCACGAAACATCGCCATGCTGGCCCTTATCAAGTACTGAGATTCATCATGAAAGCTCTGGCATTGTTATTCTTCATTTCCCTATTCGGCTGCACTACGCAGCCGACACCTTTTGTCCTTGAGCAGGAAACCACGCCGCCCTCTGGCTGTGTGGACCTGAGACAGCGAGGAGGGCACTGCTGATGACCAATCTTGCCCGGCTCCAGGATGTGCTTGATCAGGCCCACCGCAGCCACCAGTACCTTTACGATCGCAACCAGTATGGCATTGAGGAATATTGGCAAGAGTCGTTAACCGGTGACTGCGAAGACTTCGCTCTGTGGTGCCGTGCTCGACTGGCTGAGCATGGCATAGCGTCGGACCTGATATTCTGTGGCGTGCACAAATCCACCGGTGATCACCTTGTGTGCTCGGTGGATGGCTGGATCCTGGATAACCGGTTTCGCTGGGTGCGATCGCGGGATGATTTGCCTTACACCTGGTTGAAACTGGGCAGGCCTGATGGCCGCTGGTTAACGATTTCGCAACGGTAACACGCCTCTTTACACACTCCCCCGCTCCCCTCCTCGCGCGCGCGACTGCACACTGACAGTTACAACCCCTTAAACGCACAGCGCAATCGCAGGAGAGCCCCATGCCAGAAGATTATCATCATGGCGTCCGCGTCATAGAGATTAACGAGGGCACACGCCCTATTCGTACTGTTTCCACTGCAGTCATCGGCTTGGTGGCCACCGCAGAAGATGCCGACGCGACCTACTTCCCTGAAAACACGCCCGTCCTGGTGACCAACATTCTGGAAGCGATCGGCAAAGCCGGTACCGCAGGCACTCTGGCCGCTTCCCTGGATGCGATCGCCGATCAAACCAAACCCGTGTGCGTTATCGTGCGTGTACCGGAAGGCGCCGACGCGGCAGAGACCACCACCAATCTGGTGGGCACGGTTACAGCTGGTGGCCAATACACCGGTATGAAAGCCCTGCTGGCCGCTGAGAGTAAGTTCGGGATTAAACCCCGTATTCTTGGTGTGCCGGGTCTGGATGATCAAACGGTGGCCGCAGAGTTGGTCACCATTGCCCAAAGCCTGCGCGCTTTCGCATACCTGAGCGCCTTTGGCGCAGCCACCAAAGAAGAAGCCGTGACCTACCGCGAGAACTTTGGTGCTCGCGAAGCCATGGTGATCTGGCCAGACTTCCTGAGCTGGGACAGCACCGCCAATGCCGAAGCCACCAGCCACGCTGTGGCACGGGCCATGGGTTTGCGTGCAAAGATCGACAACGACTATGGCTGGCACAAAACCATGTCCAACGTGCCAGTGAATGGCGTTACAGGCATCAGCGCGGATGTTTACTGGGATCTGCAAAACCCCGCCACTGACGCGGGCTACTTGAACGAAAACGAAGTCACCACCCTGATCAATAAAAACGGCTTCCGCTTCTGGGGCTCCCGTACCTGCACCGAAGACCCGTTGTTTGCCTTTGAGAACTACACCCGTACCGCTCAGGTGTTGGCCGACACCATTGCGGAAGCGCACCTGTGGGCCGTCGATAAGCCCATGCACCCCAGTCTGATTCGCGACATCATCGAAGGTGTGAATGCGAAGTTTCGCCAGCTGAAATCCCAGGGCTACATCATTGATGCAATCGCCTGGTACGACGACACGGTCAACACGGAAGAAACCTTGAAGGCTGGCCAGCTGTACATCGACTACGACTATACGCCGGTACCGCCACTGGAAAACCTGATGTTCCAGCAGCGGATCACCGATCGCTACCTGGTCAACTTCGCCAGCCAGGTTCAGGCCTAATCTGAGCTGACCAGCCCTTAACTGCTAACAGGAGAAACCCATGTTTCCTCGCAAACTGAAGCACATGAACATGTTTAACGACGGGGTCAGCTACGTTGGCCAGGTTGAAGAAATGACCTTGCCCACGCTCACCCGGAAAATGGAAGAGTGGCGCGGTGGTGGTATGAATGCCCCGATCAAAACCGATCACGGGATGGAAGCACTGACCGCAGACTTTACCTGCGGCGGCATCATGCAAGACGCCCTCAGTCAGTTCGGCGTCCTGGAACACGATGGCGTCATGCTCCGTTTTGCTGGGAGCTATCAGCGTGATGACAGTGGTGAGGTGGCTGCCGTTGAGGTGGTAATGCGTGGTCGTCACAGCAGCATTGAAATGGGTACCGCCAAAACCGGTGAAGCCAGCCCCTTCAAAGTCACCTGTGAATTGAGCTACTACAAGCTCACCATTGACGGTGAGGAAGTGATCGAAATCGACATCATCAACATGATCGAGAAAGTCAACGGCGAAGATCGCCTGGCGGCACACCGCAAAGCGATCGGCGTTTAACGAGCACCCCGTGAGAAGCAGCCTTGCCGCTGCCTTTGGCCAAGGATGGCCCTTTTTATTTTCAACCGACGCGAGAGAACAACACCCATGGAAAACACTGATACTGATACCGCCACCGAAACCAAACTGCCTGCCAACAGCTGCTTGCTGGATGAACCCCTGCAGCGTGGCAACACCACGATTGACCTGGTAACGCTGCGCAAGCCTAAAACCGGTGAGTTGCGTGGCTTGAGCTTGCAGGATCTTCTGCAGCTGGACGTGAACGCACTGCAGAAACTCTTACCGCGCATCAGCACCCCAACTTTGACTGAGCAGGACGTTGCCGCGCTTGATCCAGCCGACCTGGTGCAGCTGGGGACCATTGCCGTCGGTTTTTTTATTCCGAAGGGTCAGATCCCTGGCTCCCTCAATGCGTAGATGACGCCATGGCTGATATCGCCCTGGTGTTTCATTGGCGTCCGGGCGATATGGCAGGCATGGAGGTGGAAGAACTGATGGAGTGGCGCGAGCGTGCCCGCGCTCGACACGAACCCAAAGAGTAAACCGGACACGTTATGGCCACGGATCAACTGAAACTCCAGGTTATTCTGGACACCATCAACAAAGCCAGCGCACCACTGAAAGCGATCGACCGCGACAGTGGTGCCACCGCCCGCGCACTCAAGTCCACCCGCGATCAGCTCAAGCAGCTGCAGGCACAACAACGCGACATCACCAGCTTTAAAAAACTGCAGGAGGCCACCCAAAAAAGTGGCGAAGCCCTAGAGGCGCAACAGCAGAAAGTAGCTGATCTGGCCCGGCAGCTCAAAGCCACCGACAACCCGACCAAAAGCCTGCAGCGGCAATTCGATCGCGCTACCGCTTCCGCCAAAAAACTGAAGACCTCGCACCAGGGAAATCGTGACCAACTGCATCAGCTGGGCAACCAGTTATCGCAAAGCGGCGTCAAAACGAACAACCTGAACCGCCATCAGGATCTGTTGGCGATGCAGATGAAGCGCGCCAATCAGCAAATCGACCAGCAAAAAGCCAAGCTGGCCCAGCTCGGGGAACAGCAGCAAAAGCTGAATGCCATACGCGCGAAGTCGGACCAGATTCAGAAAACCGCGATGAAAACCGCCCTGTATTCCGGTGCTGCTGCCTATGGTGGATCCCGAGCCCTGGGCGGCATGGCTGGCATGGCACAGGATGGGCTCAGTTTCGATCAGACCATGAGCCGAGTGCAGGCATTGACGCGCCTGGACAAAGACTCTGACACCTTGAAGATGCTGCGCGAGCAAGCGAGAGAGCTTGGGGCGAGCACTTCTTTTACCGCTCAGGATGCGGCCCAAGGCCAAGGCTTTTTAGCCATGGCTGGCTTCACGCCCGACGCCATTAAAAGCGCAATGCCCGGCATGCTGTCCCTGGCGAAAGCAGCTGGTGAGGAACTGGGGGCTACAGCAGATATCGGCTCCAATATTCTTACAGGCTTCAAGCTCAAATCCGATCAGATGGGACGCGCTGGCGATGTGCTGACCGCCACTTTCACCCGTTCCAATACCAATCTGCAAATGCTGGGCGACACCATGAAATATGTTGGCCCGGTTGTCAGTGGTTTGGGTGGCACCCTTGAAGAAGCAGCAGCCATGGCTGGCAAACTGGGTGACGCTGGGATTCAAGGCAGTATGGCTGGTACTGCCATGCGCGCTATTTACAGCCGACTGGCCAAGCCACCCAAAATGGCAGCATATGCGATCGCTGAATTAGGCCTGGAAACACAGGATGCCGCAGGCAATCTGCGCAGCATGCCAGAGTTGTTGGCTGAGATAAGCGAAATTACCAAAGATATTGGCAACGCTGAACGCGCTGGTATCTTCAAGCAAATAGCCGGTGAAGAAGCATTTTCAGCACTTCAGGTGTTGGTAGATCAAGCGGGCAGTGGCGACCTGCAGGCGATGATCACTGACCTGAACAACGCGCAAGGCACCGCCCTCAATACTGCGCGTGATATGGCTGATAACGCCACCGGTGATTTGCAGTCACTCGCCTCGGCTTGGTCTGATGTCAAAATCGAATTATTTGAAACCAACAACGGTCCGCTAAGGGACACAATTCAGAGCATCACCAGTGTGGTTAGAGGCATCAGCGCCTGGACCAAAGCCCATCCAGAACTGGCGGCGTTTCTGGTCAAAATGGCGGTAATACTGGGTGTGCTTGTGACCACCATGGGTGCACTCGGCTTGGCCACCAGCACTGTCATGTTTGGCTGGGCAGGACTTTTGAGACTGGCTCCATTGTTGGGGTTATTCAAAGGACTGGCTGCGTTACTACCAATTCTTTCTGGTGGATTTACCGCCCTTGGGGCAGCGATCATGGCCACCCCGGTTGGCTGGTTACTAGCGGCCATTGCTGCGATCGCTGGAGGTGGCTACCTGATTTACAAAAACTGGGAGCCCATCAAGCTGTTTTTCAGTGACCTTTGGCTGGAAATCAAAGAAGCGTTTGCCGGTGGTATCGCCGGTGTTGCAGCGCTTCTGATCAATTGGAGTCCAATCGGACTGCTGTACAAAGGCATTCGCAAGGGCATAGCTATGCTCGGTGTGGAGCTTCCTGAGACGTTGACCAAGGCCGGTAGCCAACTCCTCGGCATGGACAAACCTGAAAACAAAGTCGCTTCAGCCGGTAGAATGAGCAAGCGCATCAAGCAAGCCACTGCAGGTGTAGTGATGACGACTGCGACAGCCGGAACAGCAGCCTTCGATAAAAGCCCACCCCTGCAGTCAAAAGCCCCCGCCAGCGTAAATCAACTGACAGTTGAGGGGATCAGTATTCACCCTTCACCGGGGATGGATGAAATGGCACTAGCAAAGCTGGTCGGCCAAGAAATCGACAAACGCCAACGAGCCATGGCTGCCGGCAACCGTTCACGCCTGCGCGATGAGGATTGATGATGTTATTGAGCCTTGGCCAATTTGTGTTTGGCATCCCTACCCTGAGCTACCAGCAACTACAACGACAAACCAGCTGGCGCTGGGCCACCAATAACCGGATCGGCACCCGACCTGCTCGCCAATTCGTAGGGCCCGGTGATGACGCCATCACACTGAGTGGCTGGATTTCACCGGAGTTGTGTGGCGATCGCACATCACTGGATCAATTACGAACCATGGCCGATAACGGCGCCCCCTATGTCCTGGTCGATGCCACGGGCAATGTGTTTGGGCTATGGATCATTGAGAACATCAGCGAAACCGGCACCCTCTTCCAGATCGATGGCAAACCCCGCCGGATTGATTTCAGCATCAGCCTGAAGCGTGTCGATGACGAACAGATCGACCAGGTGGGGATGATCACCAATTCCCAAGAGGTGATCGCTTGAGCACAAAAACACCCAGCTATCGCGTTCTGGTCAACGGCCAGAATATTACGCCCGTGCTCGATGGCCGCCTGATCAGCCTCAGTTTGACCGACGAGCGCAGTGATAAAGCCGATCAGCTCGACATTGTGCTATCCGACCACGACGGCCGCCTGGCCATACCGCCCCGCAACGCCAAAATTCGCTGCTGGATCGGGTGGCAAGACAACCTGGTGGACAAGGGTGACTTCATCCTGGATGAAGTCAGCCACAGCGGCCCGCCGGACACATTAACTTTGCGGGCACGCAGCGCCGACTTCAAAGGATCGTTGAAACGCAAGCGCGACCAGAGCTGGCACCAGGTAACACTGGGCGACCTGCTGGCAACCATCGCCAAGCGAGGCAACCTGATACCCGTCACCAACGACAACCTTGCTGCCATCGACATCGAGCACATCGACCAGAATGAAAGCGACCTGAACCTGCTGGCCAGACTAGGTGAGCAATACGGCGCGGTGGCCACCGTGAAAGCCGGGCGACTGCTATTTTTGCCCGCCGGTACCGGGCAGACTGGCAGCGGCAATCAAATCCCCGGCATTACCATCACACGCCAACAAGGTGACCAGCACAGCTACAGCCAGACCGATCGCGACCACGACTACACCGGTGTACAAACCCGCTGGCATGACACGGAAACCGGCGAACAGCAGACCTGCACTGCAGGCAGCGACGAAAAGCCCCGCCTCATGCGCCACAACCACCCCAGCCAGACCGACGCCAAACACGCCGCCCAATCGGAATGGCGGAAACTGAAACGCGCGGGGAGCAAACTGAGCCTCAACCTGGCAGAAGGCAATCCGAACCTCTACCCAGAAACCCCAGTCACCGTCATAGGTTTCAAGGCCGACATTGACAACACACCCTGGATCTCCGAGCGGGTGCGCCACCAACTCAACGACAGTGGTCTAACCACTGACATCGAGCTGGAAGTGATCGACGATTAAACACAGGCAACTCATGAAGAAAGCCCGCAACCCGGCGGGATTTTTTTACATGTAAAAACTAATGGCGTCGTTAATTGTTAAATTTTCTATTTGATCTATAGAGCATTAACAACCAAGGGAGAATTAGAAAAAAGGTATTGGGAATTGGCACTGAATTATTACTTGGATTCACATTATACGAAAGTGAATTTTCAATCTCATTCAGTTCTTCTATTTGAATATTAAATAAATTAGAGTACATAGGATCAAGATATATAGTTGGATCTGCGAAAGCTTCAGTGCTACCGAACCCCACAATATTTAGATATTCATTTCTAATAATATCCACTAATCCTTGACTTGATGCATTTGCTGTCGCATAAGCCGTCAATCCAATATTAAACTCAATCCCCGCAGACCAATCAAAGGTTAATACTTCAGTTCCAGAACTACTCATATTAGTAACATTAACAGAGTCTGCAGTCACTTCATGCTGAATGCTGTCTATTTGGATTCGTGCCAATGAACCAGACGTGGTTAGTGAATCTGGAGTATATACGGCTTTAGCGAAAATTAAATAGTCTACATAAACTGAAATAAATTGGGGAACATCCAGCGGGATTCCATCTATAGCTAAACCTATTGGTGAAATTTTAACTGCGTAATTATATGAAGCACTAGCGGTGGCAACAGCGTCACCATAGCAAGATTCTCGACCTGTAAGCTCAACACGATCAGGATCTGGTGAACAACTCGATGAGGCAAAAGCGGAGGCCATTACTGTATTTGGGCTTGGCCTATATGCGGAAGATGCAGAAACACTCGATAGCGTTTGATAAGAGACTGACTGGTTATCTGTAAAGGCGATGTACGAGACTAATCGTGGATTTCCTTCTCGTACATCCTCAACTGTGATAAAAGCTGCCAGTGTGAATGAGCTGAAAAAAGCAAACCCCAAAGTTATTATTAAGGTGGTAGTCCTTGAAGCCATGGCCGAATCCCTCAGCAATTTAGGTTGAAATCTCACCCAGCAAATCTTATGCCGGTTGAATAAAATCAAAAACTTAACTGCCGCTACTCACTCTAAGGCCAATAAAGTGTAAAGAAGTACGACACTCTAGCTGGCACCTAAAACTCATTCACATTGTATTTGGCGAAACAATTAGAGTGAGCTATTTGTCACAACGCCTCACCAGGATTTCGTTGACTTTTACTTCATGCTGAAACCCCCGAGGTTGCATAAATTCGCATAATTTTCACCCCTATGGAAAACTGCAGTCAGCCCCCGCCGCGCGCGCCCCGGAACACACTTTCCTGGTGAAGAAAAAAACATCCAATAAGCACCGCAGGCGTGGAGGGGGAACAGCGCGTTCTGTCGGCGGTGATCGCCGCCGGGCAGAACTCGCCCTGGGGCCCCGCGTGCGACCCGTCAAAACACCCGCCCTGAAACGCCCCAGAATCGATTCTGAGACCCTGCACTGGTACCGATGCTCTCGATTAGCGCTAATCGCGCTAATATCCCCGTTTCTGATCGATTCACTGGCACTGAAGTCTGCTACGAGAGACGTTCTTTCGGATCTGCCCAAGCTTTATCACTGATAAACCAAATACCTCGCCCTTTCCTACAGCACTCCCCCAGGACGAAGCGGCACGGGCTCGCAGAGCGTAAAGAGAGGGGTCCGCCCTTGGGCGGGCATTTTTTGATCAGCCTAAGGCTGATTATCTATTCAGATGAATATCTGAATAGGAGTATTTCTATTCCTATTACGTAGTAATCGTCGTTACGGTGGAACTTACCCGATTGAACTTAAGAAGGTCCGCCCACAGCAATTCAGCGGTTACCCACTGGTTTACCCCCAGAAACTGGGGATAAAAGCGGTTGTGGATAACCGAAAATAGCCAGCCGAAAAATAATTTAAGCGACAGGGAAATTGTGTGGTATTCTAAGAAGGATTTATCTGCACATATATAGAGCGAGAAAACGCTTATAAAAAAAGCGACCGCTCTGGCCGCTGAAGAGAGTGTTTGGAATTGGATGTTTTCTACTGTGCGTAGACGCTGTAGGGATCGGGAGGCGGCCTGGAAACCAGGTTACGCTGGTATGGGGCAATAACCTTGTCAGCCATGAAATATCGGGAGACGTGCTCGACGCTTCCGGCAAACTGCTCTTTGATCTGTTCGGACTTCTCTTTCCCAGCAGCCATCACCCTACCCAGCAGAGCCTTACCTCCCAGCTCCAGGAAGAACCTTTTGGTGAAGGTGATCATGCGCGGTCCTGGCAGCCAACGGCCACTCTCTTTTTTACGGCGCTGCTGCTTGGTCCTGGTGATGTAGCCACAAGCCTCAAAGTCCTGAATCACATGGCGCACTCGCCAAGGACTTATCTCATGGGTGCCCTGCCACTCATCAGACTTCGATATGCCGCGCGCAATCAGCTTCGCGTATGGCGCCACAATGTAATCACCCTCACGGCGACCACAGCGGCGCGTTTCTAACTGGAAATCTTTGCCCAATAGATACTGAATCACCGCCACCATCGCTTCACGCCGTGCCGAGTTGCGACGACACCCTGAACGATTCATAAAGCCCCAGGTCTTTAACCTGGTGCCATACAGCCCGGCCTCTCTGACGTAGGAAGCCATAACCTGGATCAACTGATGGTGCGGTTTGTAAGTCTTGGAAGATCGACCGCGCTTAATCGCGCTGTCGCAGAATCTCATCGCTTTGGGGTCATGCCCACAGCGATTACCTTTTGAAACGGATTTAGAGACACCTTCCCTCAACTCACGATCGAGCTTGGCGCGCTGCGCCAGCCGCTGCTTGCGGCTTTTTGCTCGTTTCGAGTTTGAAGGTGTCTGCGCGCTCACTAGATACCCACCACCGGAATACCTTGGTAACTCACCCGATCGCTACCGCGCATCATCGGATCCAGGGCTTTTTGGCGGGCCAGGCGCAACAACGAATCAAATTCTTTGCGGCCGATGTGAACGCGCTCAGGTTTGCGCCCTTTGCTTGACTCATACGCAGCAACGTAGCGAGCAACAGGCTCAACCTGTGGGTGCAGGGCCAGGTGGCGAACGTCAATCATGCGTCCGCCCCTGATGTGTTGATATAAGGAAACGCTCGATCAATCTCACGCTCCAACGCTGAAGCCGTGCAGGTCACCACTTCAGCGTGATGCTGAATCGCTTCCGCGCAGGGCTGACCCTCAACGAACCAGGCTTCCAGATCGGCAATGCGATCCTTCAACTGCTGAATCTTGGATTGAACGTTGGCGGGAGTGCTCATTGAATCGCCTCCGCTTGGAAACGATTCCAAAAATAATCTTCACTGACGGGATAAGCCTGCTCGTACCAAAAGCTCTCGCGATGCTCCATCAGCGTGAACGTGGAAACCTGATAGCCTGCAGACTCAGCAAACTTCAGCGCATCTTCAAAGCAGCCAAATTCCAGTTGAACCTTGTTGACCACCAGGGTGACTTTGTGCAGACCCTCATCAGTAATGGTTGATGCCACGTTAGGTACTGAGTCCAGTTGCGGAAACAATACCATCCACACGCTTTGCACCAGGGCCTCTGGACGATCGCTCACGGACAGAGCTGCAGGAACACGTAAACTCATCATCACGCGCCCTCCCCGATTTCAGCCGCCAACTCCAGCGAGTCGTCCAGCTCGATCAACGCCATGTGCGCGTATTCAATCAGATCGGCAACATCAGGATCGCTGTCAGCCACACGATTCAACACCATGGCGATATCAGCGAAACGGAGTTTTTTCAGGAACAACGCGAGTGCGGTGTATTCGAGGTCGGTGAACTGGGCGGTCATTTCCCAGGCTTCAGGGTCGCCAGTCATTGGCAAAGCCAAACATGGAAGTTGTTCAGGTTTGATACAGGCTATTGCTGTCATAGTGGTTCCATCCCGTAGTAGTTAACATTCCCGGCGTCTTAAAAGCCGAGGGGGAGCTACCCCCTTATTCGGCCGCCGGGATGGCTAAGGCGCCCACATCAAAGAGAACAGCTCACGGACTCAGATCAGCAGGCAGGACGGATCGTATGCAAGTGACTCTTGCACTTGCAAGTATCACTTGCGCATGTGCCGGTTGAAATTTGCCTTATTTGGCACATACTAAATAAACAAAAGTTCTAAGCTCACGGACTCTACAATGCTCACTACGGTTGCTATCGTCGACCGCCTTAACGAATGGAAAGGCTGGTCAGATTATCGCTGTGCCCAGATGTTGGAAGTAAGCCACCAGGCCATTCAGCACTGGCGTAAAAAAGGTGGTGTCATGAAGAATGAAACTGCCCTGAAGGCCGCAGAAATACTGGGTTTGCCGGAAGAAGTACTGCTGGCTAGCATTGAACTGGAACGCTCCCTAAACACTCCTGCGGAAGCAGCTCAAGGTCGCATTTTAGGTGTCGTTGAATCGGCCTATAAAGACCAAATTTTGGCTGCTGAACGCGCTCAGACCACAGCCGCCTAATCCCCTTCTAAACCGTGACAATTTGTCGTCACTAGAATCCACATAACCCCTTGATATATAAGGGGATTCTTTTTATTCCAAATGAACAAAGAATCTATCTTATGTTAAATAGAGGGTTTATAAACCAAACCTTTAAAAATTCACTCTAGGTATTTGAAGAGCTTGGGCCGAGCAGGAAATCACCCAGCCCAAGCTGACATGCCTCCTATCTGGTCTATTGCCAGGAGGCTGCTAACACCGGCTGCAAATCATCTTTCACCGATTGTGGAATCACATTGCCAGCACCGCTAGGTACATCATAAGAGGCCATTGCCGAAACAAGCTGCTCGACCTGCTGATCAATTAATACCAATGAGTCAGACTCAAACTGATCGAGTTTTTGAGAATCACTGTTGTACCAACCGGCGATTGTTACCTGATCATCAGTACCAGCTACATTGATCCGTAGGTTATCTCCACTTCGGCTAAACCAGAGGTCGTCATAAGACACATCGGACTCAAAAGCCAAGACATCATTGTAGGCCGCGGCAGTATCTGTGTCGTTTTGAACGATTATGTCCTGTCCATCACCGAGTCCGAACAAAATCCGATCATTACCACTACCTCCATCAATGACATCATTTCCAGCTCCACCTGATAGCTCATCATTGCCTTGATAGCCGGAAATGAATTCATCGGCAGAGGTGCCGGTGATTATATCATTAGACGTTGTTCCTCCAATCACATTGGTCAACAGGTCTTCTGTCGTTGCAGTGGCAGTCGGTGCAGAGACCCGGAAGGCTCGATAGAGCTGTGCAGAGGTTAATGAGTATCCACTCTCAAAAGTTATCTGGTCTATGGTATTCGCAATTGCAAAGAAATTGGAAACAGTGACTTTAGTACCTTTACGGGCAATATTGATAATCAAATCATTTTCGGTACTCGTTAACCCCCTGGCCACATCATAAAAGGAGATACCATCCACAAATTTGATGGAATTCGAGCCTTCAGTATCTATTACGATATCTTTTCCAGAGCCGGAACCAATCACATACGTATCGTCCCCCACGCCCCCGATTAGCTGGTCATCCCCTGCTAATCCAGCAAGCGTATCCGACCCACGACCACCAAGCAAAGTGTCAATATTGGCTGTCCCGGTTAGGCTGTTATCCTGCCCATCTCCCAACATCAAATCACCTTCTGTGGCGGTAGCCGTCGGTTCTGACAAGCCAAAAGCCCCATAGATCTGGGCAGCAGTCAGCTTCGATGAATCGTCAAACGTCATGGATTCGATGGTATTGGCCATTGAGAAAAACTGAACAATACGCACCTGACCACCACCTCCAGCAACCGAAAGGATCAAGTCATCCCCTGATTTCAATAGTCCACTGGCAACATCGCTAAATGTAAGACCATCCGTAAAATGGATAGTATTGATACCGGATGTATCGATGATGGTATCACTGCCTTCTCCGCTGCCAATAACATAAGTGTCGTTGCCAGCTCCACCCATAAGGCGATCATCTCCATCAAGCCCGTGAAGCTCATCATTTCCAGCCCCAGACACCAAAATTTCATCCGCGATGGAACCAACCACTGTGTCATCGCCACTGAAATCAAATGTCAAGGACAGTGGATCAGAACTACCATTGTCAGGATCACCAGATCCGTCATCGGCATTGTCAGCGTCTGGTAATGGGATCAATTGGTTGACAATATCGGTTGGAGTCAGGGTATAACTACCGTTGGGTTGGACCATGATGGCACTATTACCACTAAGGAAATGCCCTACCACACGGACTTGTTGATCGAGATCCCCGTCAACCAGCACAACTAAATCATCACCATCCTGATGATAACTTAATCGAGATGAATCGACATCGTTAAAGAAGAGTACATCCTGTCCATCTCCAGTATCGGTAATGGTGTCCTGCCCTGTACCAGCGTAGTAATAGTAGTGGTCGTTGCCATTACCGCCATCCAATTGGTCATTACCATCTTTACCATAGAGGGTATCGTCACCTTCGCCTCCTATCAGAAGGTCATCTCCTTCTCCTCCAGACATAAGATCATCCCCTGCACCTCCGGACAAGGTGTCATTCCCCTGTAGCCCGTAAATTTCGTCATCTAAGGCAGTACCTGTGAGGGTATTGTCAGTCTCATTGCCATTTATGATGGTTGGACCTGGTTCGGCAATATCAATCCATACTTTAGCATTATCGGTAAAGGTACCATCGGACACATAGTAGTAAAACAAACCCTGTCCAATGTAACCTTCTTCAACGGTGAAAGTAATCGTCTGATTAATTTCGTCGAAGGTGGCGACACCTCCGTAGTTACTGGAAACGGAAGTAACCGTCAGTGGAAAATCTGGGTTACCTCCGTCATTATCTAACAGGTCAGAAACTGACAATGTGATAGATTGATTTTGAGTTGTCGAGAAGTGATCTTCTGTGGGTAAAAAGACGCCTGCCCTTTGCCGGATATCAGTACTACTTATTGTGACAATTTCTCCATCAGCGTCACTTACATCTATTGAATCAATGACATCTTCACTAAAGTGATTTTCGACAAGAATGCTTCCGCCATCTGAAAATTTAATGGTCAGGTCATTGTAATCAGTGCCGCCACGGGAAAAATTAATTTGAGTCTCAATAATTCCTTCGCCTAAGATCAGCTTGTCTCCATATCCCGTGCCAGTTCGATTCCTTAGAATAGTATCATTGCCATCACCCAGGCTGTAAAGGTAGGTATCTCGTCCACTACCCCCTCTCAAAATATCGTCTCCTGTGCCACCTTCTAAAGTGTCATTTAACTCTGCACCATAGAGATGATCATTGCCTCCACCTCCTTGCAGATTTGATCCATGAGATACAGAGACTTGCCAGTTGACAGTATCCTCAATAGCCAAGGTAATGAGATCGGACCCTGTCGGCTCGACATAAGCAGCTCCAGGCTGAAACCCCCAATTCCAATCCGGTAATTCTGAACTTATGTCAGAACCATAAGCCCAGAGTGTATTGTCCAAATCATTACCGATTAACGTGGCATTTTTACCCTGGACTTTAGCATCCTCAATATTCACTGCCAGCGAATACTCTGAATCAAAAGCTCGCACAACGAGAGTATCATGCCCTCCATCTGGGTCTTCAATAACCTCAGTTGTCGAATTTATGATGTAGAAGTCATCTCCTGCCCCTCCCTCGAAAGTCACATTATCATGTCCCCATGAAAGTAACATGATATTGTCCAGGTCATTTCCACCGCCATATTCAGCCACTTCACCGGCGAGCTCCAAGACCTCTAACTTATCGCCTAGAGAATATTGGAGGGCAGTGGATACTACCCGGTCGGTATTAGCACCATAAAAACCATTATCGAATTCACCACCGATCACGTCATTTTCACTGTCAACGTAGTAGATGTCAGATAATTGCCCGCCCCATAGGACGTCATCACCTGCACCACCATCAATAATGTTGTTTCGATTGAAGTCTCCAATGATGGTGTTATTCCGAGCATCCCCGGTAAATTTTTGTAGGTTATAATTGCTGACGTAGTTTTGATCGCCAATGATATTTTCTTGCTCTGAGTTTGGATCGATAACATGGGTATCGGTAGTTGGATCTACTTGAGAAAACCCGAAAACGAAAATATTCCCTGATGTTCCACTTCTAATATCATTAACAAATTCTGAATTTTCCAGAGCACTAGAAAATATTTGAATTACTTGTCGGGACGTTGTGTTAAGACCACCACTGTAGGTGACGGATATATTACCATCCTTATTTGAAAGCTCTTCTATCAATTCAGGAAGAGAATAAATTGTGCCCCCAATCTCGAGCATCGATACATATTTAGTAGATTCCTCGTCAAATGAAACTACATCTCCACTTCCATAAATTAGATATAAACGGTCAGCATTTATTATGGAAATATCTTCAATAATCACTCCATTAAATATTAATGTCGAATCCCCTGAATCATCGATGATAAGATCAATTCCGTCACCTACAGAAAATAAATAAGTGTCATCTCCAAGTCCGCCTTCCAACTGGTCATTTCCAAAACCACCGCTTAATGTGTCTGAACCCGATCCAGAAAACAGAACATCATTGCCAGTACCGCCATAAAGTTCATCATCAGCATCACCCGCTACTAGCGTATCATTTCCATTACCACCAGACAGAATGTTAATTTCACCTGTTACACTACCTATTGTATCTTGGAGATGATCATCACCGTCGCCACCATCTAAATAATCGCTTCCTCCGCCCCCAAAAATAAGATCATCACCTTCGTTACCTATTAACTCATCATCACCATCACTGCCATCAAGTTCATCGTTCTCACTACCTCCTGATAAATAATCGTTTCCTGAATCCCCGTGAAGAATATCTGAGCCTTCGCCGCCGAATAGTTGATCGTTACCGCCTTCTGCAACAACTATATCATTACCAATTCCACCTATTAATATGTCATTTCCATTTCCTCCATATAAAGTATCATTCCCGCCGCCGCCATCTATAAAATTATTGCCCGGTGTTAAGTCTGGCAGAAAATCATCCTCACCATACAGAACATCATCACCATCCTCTCCAAAAATGGTATCATTTCCACCGCCACCTACTACGAAATCAGCACCAATGCCCGCCATGATAAAATCATTACCATGAAGTTCGCTGGCAAGTTCATTCAATAATTCCCAACCCTCACCTTTATATCGATCTTTAGAACTTACATCTCCATAGATATGATCTTCACCAGAGCCTGAAACTATGACGTCATTTCCTGCGCCACCAATTATTTGATTGGTGCCATTTCCGGCATCAATGTTGTCATCATAATTTTTGGTGGAATCCTGGATATCCTGAATTCCTATAGTAAAAGAATCATAAATTCCTTCACTGTTAGAGCCCGCACGAATAGTACCATCGCCAAGTATTAGATCATCATCATCTCCACCTGAAATACTGTCAGATCCGCTTCCTCCAGCCAGATAACCAAATCCACCATGTACAGCAGTAAGAACATCATCGCCACCTCCACCATCCATCCATTTATCACTACCGTCGTTTTGAATTAAAATATCATCTCCATCTAGATCATCTATAAATAAAGAAATGTCTCCAGTATTAAGATTAAAATAACCGTCGCCATGCAACCAGCTTTCACCGTTCCCTACCAAATAATCGTTACCAAGCCCTCCTACAGAAAAACTAGAAACAGAAGAGTTGGATACAATTAAATCATTACCACCAAGCCCAAAAAGTGCAGGTCTTGCATGGGATAAACTGCCAATCAGAGTATCGTTATTATCACCACCTTCAAATGAATATCCTTCACTACTTGGGTTAGCCACGAAATACCCATTATTAGTGTTGAGTAAATTAGCATCAAAAACAATTGAACGATCATTGATCCAATTCTGATTAGCATCATTAGAACGATCAGAATATGAAAATTTTATCCAGGAAGACTCCAGCCCTCCATTACCGTCATCAATAATAATGCTTCCATCATTGATGTTAAATTCATCAGTGTTACTTATCGGTTGAGCCATGCTCTCAGAATTGTAATCAATTAGCGAGATGCCAAAATTATTAACATTTCCTGTTACTTCAATTTTATCCGTTTTACCTGATTCTTGATTGTAGGTAATTATAAAGCCGTTAGAGGTTTTCGTTAGAAAAACATCTCCCGCTTCATTTTTGTACACTTTATTATTTGACGTAATTGCAGATAGTGTACTTACTATCAAATTGTTGATGGCAACATTATTTCCACCACTTAAATCGAATATCTCATCAAGTCCATCACCATTTTCAAATTTATATAAATCACCTCCGTCTCCACCCTCGAGGTAATCAGATCCAACACCTCCTGTGAGAGTATCCATCCCCCCCATTCCATAGAGACTATCATCCCTATTTCCGCCTTCAATTAATTCATCATTCATTGTCCCGAAAATAACTTGCGGGTGTTCTTCTTTAGCTAGAATTGATTTATTGATTCTTATTTCATCATCTGATATCCATACATTTTGATTGGGCTTACCAATATCTGTATAAAGACCCAATTTAGCCCCAACGACTGTTCCAACAGTACCATCAGAGTTGGCTAAATTGACTGACAAAACTCCCTTTACATAACTAGCTCGGTCATAGAGAAAGTCCATGCTGAAGTTGTCCAATGCCAGGATATCTGCGGATTCAATATACTTCGCTATGTTTCCAATAACAGCCAAAGGCTTATCGTTAAGTAGTGCATATCGGACAGCGCTGCCTTCTGCTGTATCCTGCTTTGCTTTTAAGACAAGATCATCAGTTGAGGTATGTATAATTGATACTGCTGAGTACTCTGAATTAGAAATCTCAGTATAAATATCTCCAACTAGATTATAATACGAAAGTTCATCAGATAAAGGTCCTGCACCTAGCCCCATCAAATCAGATAGATAAAGAATTAAACCCTCAACCCCCTCTTTATTAGAATTAGAAAAAGAGTATGCATAATCATTTAATAAATCTGAATCACCCAAATTGATATCGATTTCTTGTAACAAAATATGGTGAAGATTTTCGCTGTTAATTAAGGCTGTTCCATTGTCAAGAACATGCTCTTTAGCAATTCTATATATGAAATTATCAAAGTCATCAAATCCATAGGAAGGAACTACGCCCAGTAGATCGGCATAACTATCTACTAAATCATCAAAGTCTGATGGAACCGCGGGATCATTATCGTTTGTGGCAGCACCAAGGAATGTAGTAGCTGTTGCGGCAACAGCCAAAATTCCTGCTGTTACCGCTAATACAGGAGCTGATACTGCTGCAGCTGCAGCTACGGCAGCAGCTGCAGAGCATAACCCTAAAACTGAACCTGCCAGAGACAAAAGGTCACTTTTATTAATGGATTCATTATTTTTTAATGAATATTCAATATCACGAATATTTTCATTTGCCTGGGCAATATCAATTCCAACACTGACTGCAGGGATTACCTTTGCCATAACTTTCATCATTTGAAGAACATCTGTTATGGCTTTTGACGCATCCAATAAGGTTTCGTATTTGTCCTTCTCGTTATGTAACGTTGAGGCGGCACTAAAAATATTAGTAGCAGCTCCAGGTACTCCATTGAAAAGATTTTGTGCCAATTCAACTTGTTTTGTTGGTATGCTAGCCATAAATAACATCCTTGTAAGATGACTTAATTAATAATTTTTTTATCCAATAACTCTTTGGCTTTCCTATAGTGTTGAAGATTACTTAATAGTAAAATTAGTGACATAATTAAACCGAAGTTAACTACTTTTTTACTTTGTTTTCTGTATTTATTTCGTATTTTAACTTTATCGTTGTAATTAATTTTTATAGATGGTTCGCAGGTTGTCATTTCCCAAGCGTCAATATTGGATCCAAAAAACATTTTAGGTTCTTCAGCCCACAATACGACGATGGGTTTACCAGCGCATGATTCATTCAATCTTGTTGCTTGTACAGCTGATATTTTATGCAGATAGTTGGTATTATTAGGAAATAGCCATCTACGGCCTTCATTGTCAATCACAACCGCTTTAATTGCTCCACCACGTCCAGTATTTCTTATGATTTTTTTTAAGTGACCATTTAAGATATTTAAATCTGAATGTGAAGGTGGGGGGAGTGTTTCAGGATACCATATATGCGCTATAAACAGACCGCCGGTCATAAATCCAAATTTAAGTACGTTTTTGGCAGCTTCCCATGGGCTATTTTCATCATAGCCCTTGTTCAATGGAATGTCCCAATTCATATATATAATTATGTTGTGTCTCATTCTGTATAGTAACTTCTTCAACACACTATCATTTACCTTTGACTCAATTTATTGAATTGATTTAAAAATTATTTAATATTGCTTACTGTTTTAACTTCCTCTCAACCCTTCTTTGGTGATCTTAGATATAGGAGACCAAAAATATTCAGATATTCTTCTATGACCTGTTTTCACTTCTCTTGTATCTTCCACACCAGTAACTAATCTTACCCACCCATTACCTACTGCTATCTTGTTTGATATAGTCAGAATTCTCATGCATGGAATTTAAATCATACAAAGACTCAACACCGGAATTAATCTCATCCACTGCTGACTTATAACTCTTACACACATCTCCAAAAGCAACGTTGTTGTCATATGCATTTAACAAAGTATTACTTATATTTGCTACGACCATGATGTTCTCCTTAACATTTTGATTTATTGCAAATCCCTATGCAAAACTCTATTATTTCTTCCACTTCTTCTAAAGTAGAAATAACTCTAGCATTCCAAAACAAACACAAACAATTTTCATTAGATTCCATGAGCGGAGGATAACTAAGAACTTCATTACCAAATAATGATTCCATATCAGAATTAAGATCAAGATCACCTAAGAATGCCGATCTATCTTGGACTGTTAATGGATATTTTTTGAACCTATAGTTTTTATTTGCTGCTTCTATAAGTAATGAGCTAGAAGCTGTAACCAGAAGGAATCTTTTCAATGAAAATCCAAGTCTAATGAGGATTACAGTAGATCCGGCAAATGGTCTATACATCCCTCCTTGGGCTCCAAGCTGGAGATAAATACATATTTTTGCTCCTCTCATAATCCCATATTTCGGAAATGAAATTGGTTTTTTGTACTTACCACTAAGCACAAATAAATATTCAATGCGGAATTCAGAAATTAGCATTGAATAATCAATATCAAAAAAATTGTGTTTATCATAAAGATGTTTAGAAACAAATAATCTTTTTAAATACACTAGGAATTTAATTAATATAATTATAAAAAAAACAATAACGAATCCGTAATCTATTATTAATTCCATAGCTAAAAAGTCACGACAATATTAGTATAATAAATCTACACATATAATTTTCATTTAAATATTTATAACATTAAAATTCTAGTTGAAACTAACCTTTCATCTCTCCATGCGTATTAATATCAATTGAATTTTAGTGCTTTAACAATTTACCAACACTTAATGTTTTTGACACTTTGCTCTCCTTATATTCGCGTTTACTGATACAAACATCAATGATTTTAAAATTTAATCAAACATGCTCGATAGCCAATGATTAAATCTATCAACTATTGAAACCTGTAGTTTAGGTGGTTTAGGCAAAGTACGGAAATGATCTTGCAAGGTCTCTTTACCCGTATAGATTCTGCTACCTTGATCATCCACTAGAATATCCACTCTCAGAGTGTCATCGTTGATTTCCTAAACCCCAAATTCTGGATGAATTACAACTGTTTTCTGCATATTGGTAGGAATAAACATATTTTAAACTTCGCCATTCTTAATACGCATGTAGCAATAAAAACTAGTCATCTTCAGCCTTAAGAAATATTCTGTCCCACAGATATATTGTGTGTCTCTGGCTATACGAAAATAGTTCTTTCCGGTGGTCATTCATGCAGGCATAGTTAGCGTTGCCTGACCACCAAAACCAGTTTTTCTTCCATAATAAATAGCAGTAACCTTAGAAGTTTTATCTAAAACTATATGGCGAGAGTAAAGCTCTTTGTCATATTTTCGGCGGAGCATCAACTCTATACGTGAAAACCGGTAACCACACTCATTTTCGTTCTCTTCCAAATAAACCGGTATCTCAATTCGATAGGTTTCATCAGAAACTGGATATACCTTGCTACCAATTTTGACTTTTCTGGTTGCTGTTGAAGGATTACGGTACGAGCAGGCATCGAATTTGCTCGTACTTATATAGGTGGCCATAAAAGTGGCATCTAATCTTGGGTCTTTTGTTCCCTCTATGGTGTAGACCACTTTTCCTATTGAAGAATCAGAAACTAATGGATTTTCCATGTTGCTTTCTACTTCGGACTTCTCAGAAAATGCATAAGGAGTAAAGCTAATCAGGAGGACTGGAATCACGAATAAAATAATGGTGCAGGTGCATTTCCGCATGAGTCCAGAAACTATAAACATGTTCCCTCCTATTGCATTAATTTTTTGGTAATACGGTCTGAGATTAACTCATGGATATGTATCAGACGCTTATGGCTGTTAGTATAATGACCTACAAGTAATCCTGACCATTTACAGGCCGGACTGACCACTTCAGAATCTCCTTCTGTCGCCATCTCTTATATGATATAAAAATCAGTCCTCGCCCCAGTCTAGATGGGGATTGATATTTTTTAGAAATTTGACATGCAACATTGTATTACCATAGATATAGTTTTGTTTAATGCTGTTCATAATCTGACCTGGGCTGACTTTAAATGCGTTTTCCATACTACGATGCATATTTACCTATCGCCGAATATCCAGTGTGGTTATATTATGAACCCACTCTGCTTCACCCTCGGAAGCACATCGCTTAATTTCGAGGCCGTTCTATTAATGACTCCTGATTAGAGTTACTCATTAACATGGAATTTATTAACTAGTATTTACCTGTTTTCATGATGCAACGTTCAAGCGGTGGCAATAACATTAATAGAAATTCCTTGGATTTCCATTATAGATATTTTTTCATTTCATTTATAAGATATTCTCTCCGTAATTCACATCCTTGTTAAATAGCGTAATTAATAAATTTTTTTATCCAATAACTCTTTGGCTTTCCTGTAGTGTTGAAGATTACTTAGAAAAATAAAGACAGACATAAGCAAGCCAAAACATACAACTTTTTGATTTTGCTTTCTGTATTTATTTCGTATCTTAACTTTATCGTTGTAATTAATTTTTATAGATGGCTCGCAGGTTGACATTTCCCAAGCATCAATATTGGACCCAAAAAACATTTTAGGTTCTTCAGCCCACAATACGACGATGGGTTTTCCCGCGCATCTTTCATTTAATTTCGTAGCTTGTACAGCTGATATTTTATGCAGATAATTGGTATTATTAGGAAATAGCCATCTACGGCCTTCTTTGTCAATTACGACAGCTTTAATTGCTCCTCCCCGCCCGGTATTTCTTATTATTTCTTTTAACTGCCCATTCAATTCATTCAAATCTGAATATGATGGAGGAGGAAGGGATTTAGGATACCATATATGAGCCAAGAAAAGTCCACTGGTCATTAAGCCAAATTTAAGTACGTTTTTGGCAGCTTCCCATGGGCTATTTTCATCATAGCCCTTGTTCAAAGGAATGTCCCAATTCATATATATAATTATGTTATGTCTCATTCTGTATAGTAATTTCTTCAACACACTCTTATTTACCTTTGACTCAATTTATTGAATTGATATAAAAATCACTTAAAATTTCTTATTATTTTATCTTTCTCTCAATCCTTCTTTGGTGACCTTAGATATAGGAGACCAAAAATATTCAAATATTCTTCTATGGCCTGTCTTCACTTCTGCTGTAGCCGCCATGCCAGGTATTAGCTTCACCCATTTATTACCGACTGCTATCTTGTCAGATTTCATCAGCACTCTCATGCTATAGATGAGGCCAAGCTTTTCATCCATAATGGCATCATCTGATATGGAAGTTACTTCGCCTTCAATGATTCCGTATTTGGTAAAGGGAAACGTGTGAATTTTTATTTCAGCAGGCATCCCTTTTTCGACAAATCCAATATCTTTGTTCGGCAGAAAGACTTCCATTTCCAGTGAACTTTGAGTAGGGACAATGAGCATTAACTGTTGTGCCTCGGTCACCACCCCACCCACCGTATGGGTAGCCAGTTCTTTAACCTGACCGGAAACTGGGGCATAAAGTATTTTTTTGGCATTCAGATCCTGCGCCTTGATGACCTCCTGGCTGAGCTGATCAATTTGATTGCTTAAGTCTGATTGTTGAGCCAAATAATTGGCTTTCGTTTGTGCTATGAAGGCATTCAATCGCTCTTTGGCTTCTTTGATCCCGGCTTGCAGTTGCTGTAACCGTTGCCTTTCCGAAGCCAGGTCTTGCTGCTGCTGAATTCGCTCTTGTTCGATTTCCAGATACTCTGCCTCTGATACAAAGCTTTTATCCAGTAATTCTAATAAGCTCTCGCTCCTCTTGGTTACGATTGGGAGTGTCTTTTCAAGTTTCAGCACGATCTCCTGAATCGCCCGCTTTTCAGCTTCCACTTTCTCAATGGCGCTTTGTAGTGACTGGAGCTGCGATCGATAATCACCCCAACTTTCCAAGACCAATTGCTGATAGATGCTCGCAGATTTGATATCCAGGAAGGTGTATTCTACATTCATACCGGTATCTTGAAGTACACTCTGTGCAGAGAACGGTAATGACAGCCAATTCAATAAAATCTCAGTAACCTTTAATTTGGCTTGCGTATCGCTGAGGCTTGCTTGGAGCCTATCGCGATCAGCACTGGTCAGAGTACTGTCCAGCTCAATCAGTGGTTGGTCTTTTTGAACATATTGGCCTTCTGAAACCAATATCTTGCTGACAGCGGCGTTTTCCAGCGGCTGTATCTGCTTTACCCGCTCGGAAGGTACGATTTTGCCCTCAGCTGTGGCAACAATGTTTACCTTGCCCACACATGCCCAGATAACCCCAATCGTGAACAACGTGATCAGTGAGCGTCCTAACCACTTAGCCAGTGGATTGGGCGGCGACTCCTGAATTTCCAGGGCCGCTGGCAGAAATGCCGCCATCTCTCGGGCACGGCTATCATCCCCCAGAAACTCGCGGTTACCCCATGATTGTCTGATTCTTGTTATCAGTGACATCTGTCAGACCTCGTCCATATCCGTATTTACTACCACTTCTGCAGTGCCATTTTTTTACTGAGACTGGGTTTTCTGAGTCTGGCTGTGTGATTGGGTTAACAGGTCTGGTAGGGATGACCGATTTTAAAGTTGGCGAGTGGGTTTGATAGCTGTACAGTTTGGCGTAATAACCATTGGCCTGAATCAAGGTCTCGTGATCACCCTGCTCAACCAAGCGGCCTTTATCCACCACCACGATTCGATGACAACCTCTGACAGCACTGAGCCGGTGCGCAATAACGAACACCGTACGGCCTCGGCAAATAGCAGCCATGTTATCCTGGATCAGCCGTTCTGATTCATAGTCAAGCGCACTGGTAGCTTCATCAAAGATGAGGATTCTAGGATTCCCAATCAAAGCCCGGGCAATGGCCAGCCGTTGTCTCTGTCCTCCAGACAGATTCCCGCCTTGTTCACCGACAATACTGTCATAGGCTTCGGGAAGTTCGGTGATAAACTCGTGAGCACCGGCCAATTTCGCCGCTGCCACAACGCGTTCCATGGAGATCGAGGGGTCGGCTAAAGCAATGTTTTCACGAATGGAGCGGTTAAACAGGAAGTTTTCCTGCAAGACCACGCCAATTTGCTTTCTTAACCAGGCGGTGTCGATAACGGATAAGTCCACACCATCAATCATGACTCGCCCTGATTCAGGGGTATACAACCGCTGAATCAGCTTGGTCAGGGTACTCTTGCCTGAGCCTGAGCGTCCTACAATACCTAGCACTTCTCCTGGCGCGACTTCCAGGCTCATGTCTTCCAGTATGACCTGCCCCTCGGGTCGGTAGCGAAAGCGTACATGGTCGAAAGTCACCCGCCCTTCCAAGGCCGGCAATCGAGCCCGATTAGGGTTAAAACCGGGCTCTGTCGGCGAATTGAGAATATCCCCCAGGCGTTTAATGGAAATACCCGCTTGTTGGAAGTCTTGCCACAATTGAACCAGTTTCAGGATAGGTCCACTGACTCGACCCGCGAGCATGTTGAATGCCACCAGCATACCCACCGTCAGCTCACCGCCAATGACCAGATGGGCTCCCCACCAGATAATGCCCAAGGTCATCAGTTTGTTGATAGATCCGGCGATCTGATTGGCCACATTATTGAGATTTTGACTGCGGAAAGAGGAATGCACGTAACTGGAGAGATGATCTTCCAGTTTACGCTTCATTTGAGGCTCTACGGCCAGGGACTTGACCGTCCCTATACCCGTGATGGACTCCGTCAAGAACGCCGTATTTGCGGCACCGTGCTTGAATTTTTCATCCAACCGATGCCTCAGAATGGGCGTAATCACCACTGATAGAATCACGTAAAACGGGATGGTAGCCAATACGATCCATGTGAGAGTTGGGCTGTAGTACCACATCACTGCTAAAAACACGAACACAAAGGACAGATCGATCACCAGGGTTAAAGCCGTTCCCGTAATGAAGTTACGGATGGTATCCAGTTCTCGGACGCGGGCGACATTTTGTCCTACCTGCCTGGCCTCGAAGTAAGCCAGTGGTAGCCCCATGAGATGGCCATACAGACGGGAACCCAGCTCAACATCGACCCGGTTTGTGGTATGGGTTAGCTGATAATTGCGTATGCCGCCCAGTAGCGCCTCAAACACCACCACCACAAAGAATCCTATGGCCAACACGTCCAATGTTGTAAATCCTCGGTGGACCAGCACCTTGTCCATGACCACTTGGAAAAATAGTGGTGTAACCAGTGCAAAAAGCTGGAGAAAGAAAGAAGCTATTAAAACTTCGGCAAAGAGCTTGCGGTACTTAACAAGTGAAGGGACAAACCAAGAGATATCGAACCGTTTGTTCAGTGTTTCAGACAGGGTTGCTCGCTTACTTAGGGCTATCAACTCACCTGACCACATTTCCGTAAATTCAGTCAGTTGCAGTATCCGAGGCGAGCTTTCACGTAAATTGTGTATCAGTACGGAAGACTCTTGCTCTCTATCATCCGTGGTTTCCCGTGATACTTTTGCCAGCACAAAATAAGAGCCATCGACAGATTTGGCTATGGCCGGCAGTATTGCGTTATCCAGTTGAGAAATAGATGGTGTGAGAAGCTTGGCCTTAAGCGTAAGGGCCTTGGCTGCCTGCAACAACTCGGTATTGGAAAACGCTTTCCCTGGATTTCCAAATTGGTGCATTAATTGGTCTGCTTCGGCAGGGACCTGGTGAAAGCGCGCAATGGCCACCAGAGAACTGAGCCCAGTATCCATAATCATCCATAATTATTGGCCGTTCAAAAACGGAAGATATCCATTCATCAACCAACACCATTTGGTTGATATTCCATGTCATTTAGAATTCCAAATATAACATTGGATTCAAAGCATCTAGTTGGCAATTAATAAGAAATTATCTCAATTTTTGATAAACTATCAGTCGTTAGGATGAGCAACTAGAAATACATCACATTTCGAGGTGAGTATTTTATGAATTGGCTTGTTTCTGATACCGGAGGGTATGGTGCCAATCAGAGGTTCTCAGATAGTGGTAATGGAACAAGTAGGTATGTACAGTGATTAGGCAGGCTTGTCGATCACCCGCATTTCATAACTTAAGAAGCGAGCTCACAATTTAATAAGTTTGTGATATGAAGATTTCATCGAATGAATTAGACCTGCTGTATTTTCGCAAACTTGAAAACTTCAGAGTTTCACTCTAGGACGCCAATTCGAATGAACACTCAATGCTGAAGGTACGAAGATTACCTTCTTGATTGGCCTGGTAGAGTTTTCCAGCCAAAAGATCATATAAGCTCAACCATCCGCCGGCTGCAATGTTAGTGTCCAGTAGAATAGTCCCATCACTAAACATTGGCATACCGGATTTTTGAGGCGTATGCCCTTTCACTACAATTTTTTCATTGAATGGTTGGCTTTCAATTTCACCCGATGAGTGATCCCACCTTAAGACTTGTGAGTTCTGCAGAGACAGTGGTTTACCATATTCAACACCTGCATGCACAAATAGATAATTTTCTGTGCTGCAAAAAGGGATAAGTTTTTGTTTAAGAAATGATAGGTGCCTGCTGGATACTTTCCCTTGGTACGAGTCCAGCGTGGCTTGCCCACCGTATCGCAACCATGTGCTTTCGAAATCTTCAGGCTTTTCTACAGCGGCTATCAATAGCTCTTCGTGATTCCCCATTACCCAGTGACAATTTATATTTTTGTCTAACTCCATTAAAAAAGTCATGACTTCATTAGAGCTTGGCCCATAGTCGATATAGTCACCCAGACCAACCAAGGTATCTTCTGGAGCAAGTTCTGCGGCATCAATGACTGCTCGAAGCGCATTGATGTGCCCGTGAACATCTCCGAGAGCAAAGATACGATTCAAGGTCACCTCAAAGTTCAGAGTAATATCATGAAGCCTTACTGAGGCCTGTGATACGAACCAGTTGTTTTTCAGTGAGAGTTGAAATTATGCTAGTGAGCTTATCATGAGAGCATTGCCCATAATTCTGTGACTCCCAGCGGGTAATCTGAGTATGACCAACGCCTAGCATAGCTGCAAATTCTCGTACTGATATGTGTTTTTTTAAGCGCACGATTATGGGAATTAGCCCCAAACTTTCCAGGCTTGGTTCCAAATTATCCAAGTCGGCACGCATGGCAAAATCGTACAGATCAATATCAGCTTGTAGCTTGTCAATACTGTCTTGAATATCAGCCGCCACTTTTTTCAGTACGGGTTCGGGCAGTATTTTTCCGTCAGCAGGGTCATTCAGCCTGGCAGTGAAAAGAGCCAGTTTTTTCTCGGCAAGTTTACGTTGGCGATCAGTCGTAATCATAATGATGCCTCTTTAACGATTCGAACAATTCCAATCTTTTGCTTATAAACAAGTCGGGTATTGGTGATTAGGAATGCTTCGTGCGTATCAATATCACCAAGCTTCCAGATGACATCCATTTTTGCATCCATCAAGTATTTTCCTTGAACGGCTGCTTTTTTTGTGTCAAGAAACACTTGATCAAGAACGTCCATATCAACATTAGTATGCCAATACCAGCAGACATCGGCGTCATCTGGTGACTTCTGGTGACTTCTTGGTAGTGATGAAGCTGCCACCTAAGATGATGCGTTCTACACCGGCATCAAATAGGTTCTCGACTCCCCGTTCCAAGAAATCGCAGATGTTCCTGCGATTGTGGCTTTGATGACCAAAGGTCTCCCTGATCTCCAGTAAAGTCATCTCATACGGTTCGGAACGGTGAACGAGAAAGCCATCGCTCCTGAATTTCAGGTCCATCTGAGTTTCCGTTTTAATGTAGCACCAGAAATTTTGGTGACAAATATGTGTACATTATAGGATTGCCAGAATGTCTTCGCAATGAGCCGGTTAAATTTAGTTTGTTGGTGATATAACTTGGAGATATCGAGCTTATCTATATGATATATATGGTTTTTATTATTCTAAACCTTCGACCAAAGTGACGATGACCTACCCGCCATTAGCTGGTAACCAGTGAAGGTGCGGTGAATATGTGGCACTGGCTACCGTAGCGGTAGTGGAATAACCCCTTCATTGGGGGATGATTATTCTTTGACTCTCTCGATCTTCCCGTTGCAGGCAATGTGATTACCAATTGAAACTTTATTAGCGGGTGCCATTAACCCCTGCTCGGAAAGACCGGGCCTGTTACGGATGTAAGGGTCGCCCTTCGTATAACGATTACCATTGTACAGCCAGATATCGCCCCGGCTGGTATTGCGGAAATAGACTGTATCGACATTGAAGGGCATCCCGCAGTCTTTGGACGCAGGCTTGTAGATTGTTGGTACACCATGGCTCACCCCAACAAACACGGTATCATTGCTCCTGCGGTTAGGATAACCGTAATAGCCATCTTGCAGATCGCCGATCACAACAAAGGTGAGGTCTGAAGCCGCACCATACAACGGGCTCGCTAACATCATCATTAGCACGACGGCTTTTTTAACATTGTTCATAGTGCAAAGACTCGAAGAATTTAGAAAAAACTGGGGGCATGCACTGAGTGCATGCAGTTTGTGAGCATCATCAAAACGTCTCTGCTTACTGTTTTTTCATCATCTGGTAGCGGGCGGACGTTTCCCAGATTTCGTTCGATTTCGGCAGGTAGTAAAACTTGGAGATGTGGTACTGGTCCTTGATCTTCATGGCCAGAATATAAGCGCCCACAAATTCCGGCTTACCCGGACTGGTCTCGATGCGCATAAAGTCACTGCCATCGCTGGTCTTTACCAGGCCCCAGTCTGCCTTAACGGTGCGACCGCCAGCCCAGTTGACGGTGACGGTGCCATCTTTGCCGAAGTCGTAGGTACTGCCGTCAGGAGAAAAACCGCCCCCCTTGCCTTCGTAATTGTTGTAGCCACCAAATACCGCAGAGGGTATGCCTTTGACCGTTACGGTATGTCCAGAGTAATCAAAATCCGCAGCGGAGGCGGACAGGGTCAGTAACACCCCAGCAAGCAACATAAATACACGCATCATAATCCCTCACATAACTATTGATTAACACGGAGAGGCCTTCCGTAATAACGAAAGTTATATTGCCGGTTCAGGGTGAACAATACTCAATGTGAGGTATGCGTGAATTGAAAAGAGGCTGTATGAGGGTTTTCGCGGTATTTGCAGCTTATTTACCAGATACCAAATTTTCAATATAAGATTCAATCCGGTCAAATGATCGGCTCAGTACATCTTTGGGCTGGGCCAGAGAGATACGGACACAGCCTCTGGTTACCTCGCCAAAACCGATACCCGGCAGAACAGAGACTTTTTGCGCAGCCAGCAAGTCACGGGCGAAGGCCAAACCATCACTGGCTACCCTACTCACGTCCACCATCACGAACATGCCGGCTTCCGGAATCGGGCAACTCAAGCCATCTATAGCCGCTACGCGCTTGCAGACATAATCCCGTCGCGATTTATACTCACTGCGCACCTGCTCCATATACTCAGCGTCATTCTTCAGAGCAAAGGCGGCAGCATCCTGGACGAACTGACAGCAGCCAAATACCGTGGCCGAGGTAAAGTTTAACAAATGACTCCTCAGGGCAACCGGTGCCACCACCCACCCCAGTCGCCAACCGGTCATCGCATGGGATTTGGATAAACCGTCAATCGTGACAATGTTGTCGAGTTTTTCGGCGGCTGTACGCAGTGACACATGCTTCTGGGCAAAGGTGATCATGGAATACACCTCATCGCTCACCAGCCAGATGTCATGTTGATAACAATACGCGGACAGATCGCGGAGCTGTTCGGCTGTCAACATATTGCCCGCCGGATTACCTGGTGTATTGATAAAGACCACCCGGGTTTTGGGAGTCACAGCGCGTTTCAGTTCCGCCAGATCCAGTGAGAAATTGTCATTAAGATTCAATGGAACATGAACCTGGTTGGCGCCGATGGCATCGAATATACCGTGATAACCGATGTACATGGGCTCGGCGACAATCACCTCATCGCCGGGATTTAACAGGCAGCGCATGACACTGTAGATCGCGTTGGTCGCCCCAGGGAAAATCAACACTTCGTCAATGGAGCACGGACGATTGGAGGCCTTCTGTTCGATGTTGGCTATCGCCTGGCGCAGTTCTGGCTCTCCCATGCCCGGAGCATAGTGCGTGCGCCCCTTTTTCAGCTGGGCGATGGCATGGTCTACGGTATCGGGGTGAGTAGCCAGATCCGGGTCTCCCACCGACAGCAGCAGTACATCCTCACCGGCTTCGGCCATCGCGCAGGCCTGATCATGCACTTCCCAGACTTCAGAAGCGCCACCATCCAGCCGCTGGGATACCTCACTGACTGTCGCCTTAAAAACCATGTGCACCTGCCCTGCCTGTTCTCACAACTCAACTGTTCACCCGCTGAAGATGCCAGGGTGTACAGAAATTATACGCCTATATTTTGCAGACAAGGCTTGAAAGAAGGGTGGTATAACATTGATGGCGCGAAATAAATTGGGTCAGACCCAACCCAATGACTCCAGGGCCTCCGCCAACTCTGGACGCATCACCATTTCATATTGATCGTCCACAGATGCCTCAGAATCCTCACTGCCAATGGACAGTGTCCAGAACCACATAAAATCGCCCCCTTTTTGCACTGGCAGTTCAAGCCCCAGCACTACAGCCAACTCAAACGCCATGGCGCCGTATCTAAGGGTTGCCCTCTTCATATCTTGATTGCCCACAGCTTGCGCCATTTGGGGAGGGGTTATGGCGTGGTTTGGCATCGCATATTGGGCTTTCAGCATTTCTTTGTAGCGGGTTCTTCGCAGCCTGCCTGAGTCCCGGAGCTGGACTAAGGCGTCTCTGTACTGCTCGGTGCTAGCGATCATAGGAGTGTCCTTCCTTTGCAGGGGTACATATCCTTGCGGAAACCAGATGGTATTGCCTGGGATAGCTCAATCAATTATAGGACTATCGTCCCATATCTGCTCGGATCTGCCCGAAAACTCCATACTTTGGAAAGTGTCCGAGACGAGTGTGTCGGATTATCTTACTGATAATGAAGGAAATTATTTTAGAAATATCTCTTTCTGATGAATTCCTGAAGGTGTAACAAAAAGTTTATATTTCAACTCGACAATGGATCCCAGTGACATCGAAATTATCCCTTTTTATGATTGAGCAGGAGCGAAACCATTGTTGAACATGAAACTCACTTCAAAAACTCTCAAACACCTGGCTCTGGCTGCTGCACTGGCAGTCTCTGGGGCATCATCCCTGGTACAAGCCGATATAACTCAGGCCACGGCGCTACAGGCGAACAGTGGTGTATTGGACAGCTACCGGAACGTACTAACCCTCGAAGGCGGATCCAATTTCCGTGATCTAGGGGGCTATGTCACAGAGGATGGCAAGACCGTACGCAAGGGTTTGCTGTACCGATCTGGGGTGATGACCAACCTCACGAAAAAGGATGAGGATTACCTGGCCGGGTTTGGCTTTGAAACCGTTGTCGACCTGCGCAGTAATGAGGAACGTGATCTGTTTCCCAACCATTGGGCTCCGAAAGCGGGTATCGACTACGTAGCGATCGAATATCAGTTTATGGACATGATAAAAGGTAAAGAATATGGTCCGGACATGGCCAATCCTTACGAAGATATGCCTTACTTCCTCAAGCCCCAGTTAAAGGCCTACTTTGACAAAGCCCTCGCCGGAGAGGTACCGATGGTGGTCAATTGTTCTGCCGGACAAGACCGCACTGGTATTACTGCAGCCCTGATGCTGACGGCATTAGGTGTTCCACGCCCGCAGGTCATGCAGGACTATGTACTTTCAACAGAATATCGTCGTCCGCAAGTTGAGATGGGTGAGGTTGACTTGGAAAGCGCCGCTGAACAGAACCCTTTCGCCAAGCTGATGCTGCGTTACGTTGACAAAAAGTCAACTCGGGCTGAACCACTTATACGATATGATGGTATTCCTTACCTTTACTTTGCGTTCAAGCAGATTGAAGGTGATTTTGGTTCCGTTGAGGCTTTCCTGGACCAGGAGCTGGGTGTGGACCAGAAAGATCTGCAGCGTTTACGACATATGTACTTGCAGTAAGCCCTAATCAGGTTTAGGTTGCTTTTTTAAGCAACCTTCATAGAAATTTTGCTGCCCGATTGATTGCTGACTACGTCCAGGCGCAACGCCATCTGCTCTTTAAGCTCACTGACATGGGAGATAACTCCAATCATCCGGCCGGTTTGCTGCAGGTCTATCAGTACGCGGATGGCCGCATCCAGCGATTCGGTATCCAGGCTGCCGAAACCCTCATCGATAAACAGCGCGTCAAGTTTAATGCCGCCAGCGTAGGACTGCACCACATCCGACAACCCCAGTGCCAGTGACAGCGCCGCCATAAAGGATTCGCCCCCCGACAAGGTCGCTACCGAGCGGGTTTTACCGGTATTGCCGTCTTCCACTTCCAGCTCCAGGCCCGAGGCTTTGTTGCCTTTGGCCCGGTCTTCCTTGCGTACCAGCTGGTAACGCCCTTTGCTCATGAGTCGCAGGCGCTGTGACGCCTGTATCAGTACATCGTCGAGCAGGACACTGAGCACAAAGCGATTGAGACTGATCTTATCGCCGGTTTGGCCGTTGGCAACGTCGCTGAGCGTGCCGATAACCGCATACTGTTGTTCCAGGGCTTCGTTTTTCTGGTGGGCCTGTTTCAACTTGGCCTGCACGGATTGAAACAGGTTATTGCGTTCATGCAGTTCCCGCCAACTGAGATCGGCCTGCTCAAACAGCGCGGATGCAGCGCTGACGTCGGCCTCTAAGGCTTCCATGTCGGGTGTCTTCTTCTCAGCTAACTCGGATTGCATCTGTTCAAGCACGGCCTGGAGGCTGCTGACTTCCGCCTGGTAACGATCGACACCCTCTCGCAAGGCCTGTTGTTCAGGCTCATCCAGTATTGCTGCCTCAAAACTCGTCACATCCGTAAAAGCACTCGCTTTGAGGGCGGTTTCCCAGGTTTCACGGGCTTGTTGTAATTTCGCTTGAGCGTCTATGGATTGCTTGGTTAACGCTTCCAGGGTCGATTCCGCTTTATCTTTCACCGACTTCCGTTGTTCCTGTTGCTGCTGGGCAGCTGCGGCCTCCTGGGTGATCGTTTGGATGCGCTCGCTGAGTCGTCTCAATTCCTGAGTCAGGACATCCGCCTGGCGATAGTTTGCCGGTATCTGCTGGCGTAATTGCTGCACTTGGGCAGACACTTGGGCCAAGCCCTCATGGTCTTGCCGGACACGGGCTTCAAGTTCTGTGCTGGATGTTGAGACACGTTGCAGCTGCTGCTGGATGTCGCTCAGGCGTTGGTTGAGCTGTTGCTGTTGGATTCGCTTGGCTTGCAACTGTTTGACCACAGCTTCAGCATTTGCCAGTTCGTCGACCATCAACTCAACCGGGGTATCGGCGTAATCGGCAATGCTGGCTCTCAGCTGCTGGCCATGCTGGGTATTGAGGGTTTTACGGGTGTTGGCCTGATCCAACGCCTCTTTGCAGGTGTTCAAGCGATTGAGCGCCTGCTGTTGGTGTGAACGTGCGGCATCAACTTGCTCTTTGGTGACCAATTCCTCACCAGATTGCAAAGATGCCGGCTTGGGGTGTTCGGCACTGCCACACACCGGGCAAGGTTCACCCGGTTGCAGTTCTTTTGCCAACAGTGCCGCCTGGCCGCTGTGCCATTGAAATTCTGTTTGATTGGCGATGCGCTGTGCCTGACTGTGCTCGGCTGTCTGGCTATCAAAGGCCGTTTGCGCCTGGCGAATCTGTTCCGCGATTTGGGCCGCTTCCTGTCGCAGGCTTTCCAATTCCTGGCGCAGCTTCAACTTATGACTCAAGTCTGCCACTTTGGCTTCCAGGCCAGGGAGTGTTTCCAACTCGATAGTGAGTTGATGTGTGCTTGTCTGTGTCGCCGTCTGCTCCGTTAACAACGCTTGATACTCACGCTGCTGGACTTCATATTGCAGGCGACTGGCTTCTGCAGTCTTTTGACGAGCCTGCAACGACGATTCTGCCTGGGTCAACTGGGTCAATTGCCCTTCATACCGTTGCAAGTCATTTTGTTGCTTCTTCAGCTCATCCAGGCCATTGAGTGCGGTTTGAGCCTGCGACAATGCTGCCGTGGCCAGCTCAAGATCAGCACTGGCCTTTTCGGACTGCTGTTTACTGAGGGTGATCTCTTGTTCCAACTGACTTAGATGGCTGGCTTGGGATTGCTGCTGGTCAAAATGATGTTGAATCTTTTGAGCGTTGAGCGCATTTTGCAGGCGTAGTTGATCTTTTTCAATTTGCGGTAACTGCGCCTGAATGGTATTCAGTGCTTCACGTTTAGCCCCATAATCGCTGAAACGCTTTTGCAGTGCCAGTCCCTGGTCGCGGTTGGCAATAGCAGTCTGCTGTGTTTGATTGGCAGCTTGCTTCGCAGCCAAAGCATCGGCGAGCTGGGGTTTGAGCGCTTCCAGCGCTGCTGCGACTTCGTTTTCGCTACTGACCTCGACGGTTTGTAAAATGCCCTTGATTTCACTGCGATGCCCCTCTACCTGTTGCTTGATGCCGGCGGCCTGGGCCTTCAGGCGATCCTCGATACGACGGTAGATATTGGTCTGGAATAACTGGCCAAAGATCTTTTCCCGCTCGCGGGAGTCGGCCATCAACAGTTCACGAAACTTACCTTGCGGCAACACCATAACCTGACGAAACTGTTCCACATCTAGCCCCAGCAGGTCTTTGATGTGGGTGGTCGCCTCCGAGACGCTTTTTGACACCATTAACCGACCGTCTTCGGACCCATCCAGTTCACGCAGCTGGGCTTCCGGTTGCTGAGTGGTGGTGCCCTCTCCGCGACTCTTGGCGCGTTCCTGCAGGGGGACCCGTCGGATCAAATAACGCTTGTCCCCTAACATAAACTCCAGACTGACTTCCGTCAGCACCGACACATCTGCGTGATCACAACGCATCTGCGTCGCATCCCGTTCTGCGCCGGTGGTATGACCATAGAGCGCGTAACAGATGGCATCCAGAATGGAGCTTTTACCCGCACCGGTTGGGCCATTGATCAAAAACAGCGGATTCTCGCCGAGACTGGTGAAATCAACCGTTTCCTGGCCGGCAAAAGGGCCGAAGGCTTGCAAAGACAGTTTCAACGGCTTCACAGGACGTCCTCCTGCTTATGGATCTCGCTGATCGTTTGTTGGATCGCCGCTTGTTGATCATCGGATAATTCTTGACCCGTCACTTGCAGGAAGAAATCGCTGAACATATCCAGTTCGTTGCGCTTGAGCTTTTCTCGACTCATTTCCTTATTGCCGACTTCCAGCATGCCGGGTTTTTCCAGCTGCAGTACGTTGGGGTACACCGCCCGTAATTTACTCATGGGCTCCAGAATGGCGTGACGATCCGTCAGCCTGACCAACAGATAGTCTTGATGATTGGGATCGACCTTGCCCTGCTCAATCAGGGTGTTTAACTCCCCTTCCAGCACACGCATATCCCGCAGAGGTGATAGGGGCAGTTGTTTGATGGATTGCAGGCCATCGGCCGTGATCTCCACCAGCGTGACGCCCTTTTTCTGGTGCTGTTCGGAAAAGCTGTACTTCAACAGCGACCCGCAATAGCGGATATGTTCAGCACCCTTATACTGAGGACTGTGAAGATGTCCCAGGGCCACATAATCAAACGGCACACAGGGCAGATAACTGACCCGGTCCGAACCGCCTATCGACAGTGGCCGCTCGGAATCCGACTCCTCGGCGCCGTCGATAAAGCAATGACTCACCAGTACATTGCGGATATCGTTGGATTTGGCGGCGGTTATCTGGTCCACCAGGAAACTATGAGCCTCGTCGTAAGTGGACACGGCTTCACCAAATTGATTGCGCACGGTTTCCGGGTCGTTATAGGGAATGCCATAAAACGCCACATCCCCTTCAGGATGAGGTATTACCACAGGCTCGGTAACCTTGTTGAGATCACCAAGAATGTGCAATCCGGCCTGTTTAAACTGCCGTGAACCAAACCGCAGACGTTGGGCGCTGTCATGATTACCCGGAATCATGATGACTGGCACCTGCATTTCCAAACAGATGGTTGTCAGCAGGTCGTCCAGGAGTTCAACTGCAGCAGCGGGAGGTATTGCGCGATCATAGATATCGCCGGCAATGACCAGCGCGTCAACCGACTCTTGCTCGATGTAGGTCAATAATTGCTCAAGAACGTGACGCTGGTCATCCAGCAGCGACACGTTGTGGAACTGACGGCCGATGTGCCAATCGGACGTGTGGATAAACTTCATTGTGCATTCCTGGAACCTGTCTCAATCACGCACAATACATCAAGCCGAGCAGAAATTTCTATATAGACGCCAGGTTCTGCGCAATAAGATTCAGCCCAGCAATTTGAGCAGGGCTTCTGCCGCCCCGGCCGAGGACGCCGGATTCTGCCCAGTTACCAGTAGTCCGTCGGTTATTACGTGAGGGTGCCAGTCTGCCGCCTTGCTGTAGTTGCCACCGTTCTCTTTGAGCATCTCCTCCACCAGAAAGGGCACTACTTTTGTTAATTCAACGGCCTCTTCCTCGCTATTGCTGAATCCGGTAACGGATTTGCCGGTGACCAGGGGCTTGCCATCAGGTCCCTTGACGCAGCGAAATACCGCCGGCGCGTGACATACCGCCCCCACGGGTTTTCCGGCCTGGGCGGCGTTCTCGATCAGGGCGATGGAATCCGGGTTATCCGCAAGATCCCACAAGGGACCGTGACCACCTGGGTAGAAAACTGCATCGAAATCGTTCACGGATACGTCCGCCAATTTGCCGGTTGTGGCCAGCGCCTGTTTGGCCGTGGCATCGGCTTGGAAGCGGCGAGTCGCTTCTGTCTGGCTGTCAGGCTCATTGCTCTTGGGATCCAGTGGCGGCTGACCACCCTTGGGGGATACCAGAGTCAAGTCAGCACCTGCATCAACAAACACGTAATAAGGCGCTGCCAGCTCTTCCAGCCAAAAACCGGTTTTTTTACCGGTATCACCCAGTTGATCATGGGACGTAAGCACAACGAGAATTTTCATACCATTACCTTTTAACTTCTGGGAACAAGCCAATAGGTTTAGTCTAGCGGAATTCTCGCCTTAGCCTTATGTCGACATGCCATAGTAGGCGGCCAAATATAGATCCTGCCTGCCGTTGCTTGAGCAGGATTTATTTCAAATAGTCCGGGTGATCCCGAACAAATTTAAGCCAGGCGGTCTCAGCCGGTGATTGAGCCTCGGCGCGGCCTTGGGCAACCGCCACAAAATGCTCGAGCACAGGCTCGTCGAGAGTGTCAAGAACACCCGTTGCCAACTGCAACAGGTAGTGCCCGCGGGTACGAATATAATACTTTTCCACTTTGGAGTAGTCGCTGCTTAACTCAACATCAAATCCACCGGCCTGATTGGCGTTTAGATGTGACTCAGGATAAGGAGGCTTTACTTGCTTTATGGTCTGAATGATGTGAGCAATGGCCTCTGGATTCTCCAGTACGCCGGCATGACTGGCATTCACTCCATACTCCGCAGATGACTGATTCTGCGCTACCGGATAAAGCTGGCTCGACAGCGGCACAACACCATCACTGTTTTCTCCAAATTTCACCCCATCCGAATCTCCATAGGTGAATATGAGTTGGTGGTTGGTGGAAGAATCCAGGGGTTTTCGGTATAAGCGCTGGATAAAGCCCCCATTGGGGTTCAGGTCGTGCCAGGCTGGTAACACCAAGGGGGCGTGTGACTCACCAGTTGCTGCGGAAGGATGCCCGCCAAAGGGCGTCGCAATGGAGACATACAGCGCTACCCGATTTTCGGTTTCGGTGCCCTGGTAATCATTCAAAGCCTCCCTGACGATAAGCCCGCCCATGCTGTGGGCCACAACGATCAGACGAAGGTGTCCGGTGACGGCCCTGCCGGATAAAAAGATTTCATAAAACATCTTTGCCAGTTGGTTCAGGTTTCCCCCGGACGCATAGTAAAAAAACCAGGGCTTGTACAGGCTCTCATCCAAGGCATTCACTATGTTGGAAAACTGGCGTGGGCTGCCGTTAATCCCATGCACAAACACCACCGGGATTTTGTAGGAATCCTCTTCCAGTGCGTAGAACATCGTCGGGGCAATCTCATAAAACGCTGCGGGTTCGTACAAGCCGAGCTGTGTCATTTGAGGCGCGAAAACGGGATCTTCCAGGCTGCGAATAGATCCCCTGGGGAAAAATATGGATTCTTTCAGCTGTTCCTGAACGGGAACCGGAAGATTGATAGTCCAGGAAACCGTTTCAGGTTCGGATAACATGATATCTATGTTATCGGCGACCCTGGCCTTGAAAGCAGACTGATTAACGACAATATGACGACGACCAACCACCTCCGAGCTGTCATAGTTTCCATTGGCGTTGAAGTCAGACAGCAGTAGCAAGTCGTATTGACCTTCAGGTAGATTCAATCCGTAATGCGTGTTGACATGAGCGACCTGTGTTACATCTACGATCTCTCGATGGATAAATTTATCTGAAAAGGCCACAACGGCTAAAGGCAGTTTTGGCACTGCCTCAGTGTCATTGATTATCCGCCCGTAGACGAAATAAGTTTGCTGATTGAGAATATGCTTCAGGTTCTGGAGGCTGGGGTCTGTCTCTTGTTGGCTTGAATAGCCACTCTGTTTGGCAACATGGTTAAGGTAGGTGCATGAACTGGTGCCAAACAGGGCAAGTGCAAATAAGCAGATCCTGGCGATATTTTGCAAACCCTCGTTCATTTTTGCCTCAAGCGCTAATCAAGCGTTCATCCACAGTAAACAATTGGTATTACAGACAGTTATGCGCTCAATGACGCTAGGATACACTTTCATAATGCTATCCACTGCTGGTACCTGATAATAAAATGATGACATCCAATCGCTTCCTGACAGAATACGCCAGTTGGTGTCAGCTTACCTGTGCGGTGCTGGTACAAGCTATCAGTGCCGGTTGCATTTTCAGTTCGTACAGCTTGATTGCCGCGTCCCTGAAAAGTGAGTTTGCATCAAGCAATATGGTCTCGATGCTTGGGCTTACGGTAATTTCCCTGTGCTCAGCCTTTGTCAGTCCCACCATTGGTTCCGCGATTGACCGGTTTTCAGCTCGAAAGCTCATGTTACTGGGGCTGTCACTTTTTTCAGCCGGGTTTCTGCTGCTGTCTGTGACCACATCCATGACGCAAGCGGTGTTGATTTATGCGGTGTTTATGGCTATCTCCAGCGTCTTGTTGGGACCCATTGCCACGTCGGCGTTATTAACCCGCTGGTTTACGGCAAAACGCGGCTTGGCGCTGGGTATTGCTGCCAGTGGCGGGGCTATTGGTGGTCTGCTATTCCCGCCCTTAATACAAAGTTTAATTGACGGGCTGGAATGGCGTGTCGCCTTTCGCTACTTCGGTATGGGTATATTGCTGATTGCCGGACCAATCATTCTGTTGCTGGTGCAGGATTATCCAGCCGATCCAGCCGAGAGTCACAAACAAGCTGGCTTGTCATCACCCCCTGCTCATTCAGGCTTGCTGGCCACAGCCAAAACGGCCTTTAGAGATAATCAGTTCTGGCTCATTGCCATTACCATGGGCATTCTATTTTGTGGTCCAATTGGTGTAATCAGCAATTTGATTCAAATCGCGGGTGACCGGCAAATCGAAACCAATAAAGCGGTCTACCTACTGTCTATATTTGCCGCTGCTGGATTTACCGGAAAGCTGATCTTTGCCAGCCTGGTGGATCGAGTGAGCATTTCCATCGCCCTGTTCGTGACCCTCACGGGGATTGGTGTGGGCTTTTTCACACTGATGTCAGCACAGACCTATGCCACCATGGTGCTGGCCTGTGTGACCATTGGCCTGTTTTCCGGAACCGCGTCACCTTTATGGAGCCTGTTGCTGGCGTCAATTTACGGTCCAGACCGACTGGGTAAAATGATGGGCTTGATGAACTTGTGCTTCGTCCCCTTCACCTTAAGTGCTCCGCCACTGTTCGGATTAATGTACGACCTTTTCGGTAGTTACGATTGGGCGCTGTTGGGCTATCTGGGATTATTGCTGGTGGCAGCGGTGCTGGTTATCCGTTTCAATCAACACCATCAACGGCTGGAATCAGTGGAAACAACGTCACAGTGAACCTATGACAGATACCAGGCAGCTTGCACGGGGCGGCAAGCTGCCTACTGAGTGGTTCGGTAAACGTGATTATGGTTTACCCCTGACGGTACATGGTCACCACAACCGCTCCACCCAGGCCCAGGTTATGCTGCAATGCCACCCGAGCACCTTCCACCTGACGTTTGTCGCCACGCCCACGCAACTGGTTTACCAGCTCATAACACTGCGCCAATCCGGTAGCCCCGATAGGATGGCCTTTGGACATAAGACCACCGGATGGGTTTACCACAAACTTGCCGCCGTAGGTGTTATCGCCATTATCGACGAATTCGGTGGCTCCGCCTTCGGCACACAAGCCCAAGCCCTCATAGGTAATGACTTCGTTGGTGGTAAAGCAATCGTGCAGCTCAACCACCTGGACTTCTTCCGGTCCGAAGCCGGCTTGTTCATACACGGCCTGCGCGGCGCGGCGGGTCATATCGGCACCGATCAGGTTGATCGGATCCTGCCAGGTTTCCGGGGTATCGGTGGCCATGGCCTGGGCGACAATTTCCACTCCGTTGCTGATGCCATGCTTTTTGGCAAACGCCTCGCTACAGATGATGGCAGCACCGGCGCCACAAGTCGGCGGGCAGCACATGGTGCGGGTCAGGTAATCCATAAACACCATCTTGTCGTTCATCACTTCTTCAACCGTCAGCGGGTTGGAGAACAGGGACAAGGGGTTGTAAACCGCATGACTGCGGGTCTTCACCGATACCTTGGCAAACAAATCGGCCGTGGCACCGTATTTTTCCATATAGTAATGCCCGGCGGCGCCAAAGCAGCGCAGTGCCAGGGGGGCTTCGGGATAGCCTTTTTCATCCAGCACTTTCATGAAGTTGTCGAATGGGGACTCACGGTCATCCCAATGAGAGCCCAGTGCGCCGGGTTGCATTTCTTCAAAACCAAAGGCCAGTGCACACTCCACCGCACCGGATTCCACCGCCTGGCGGGCCAGGAAAATGGCCGTTGATCCGGAGGAGCAGTTGTTGTTCACATTCACCACGGGAATGCCGGTTTGGAAGGCGTCATACAGCGCATGCTGGCCACAGGTGGAATCTCCGTAAATATAGCTGCCATAGGCCTGCTGAATCTCACGGGGATCAATACCGGCTTCTTTGACGGCGCCTTGAATCGCCTTGGAGGCCATGACTCGATAAGGTTCCTGGGTGCCAGGTTTGACGAATTTCACCATGTCGACGCCGGCGACGATTGCTTTGCTCATGCTCGAGTCCTTTTTATCTATGATCGGTTTGAGATTATCAATGATCGGTTTCAGACATCGCTGTGGATGTATGCTGACAGCCCTATATTTTATGGGTTTACCCTGCTGGGCAAAACCGATTTCATCGATTTGGCTTATCCCTCGGTGAACCCCTCTTTTGACTCTCAGTCGTATTGAGTTTGCTATCAGGGACTGGTGGGCGTTTTCAATTCGGCAAAGATGTATAACAAATCAATAGGTTAGCGAGTACTTCTCGATTTGAGTTTACCCTACTCTCGACTTCACTTGAGGTTTTTCTAGATTTAACCTTAATGGGCCACCGTAACGACTTGTTTTAACGCTGAAGAAACCCCTGCACAAAATCACGCACCTTGCGAGCTCCGGGCGACAGGGTAAAACCTTTGCGCGACACCACACAGACGTTGGTCTCGGTATGATGAGGGGGGGTGACAAAACTCAAAGTTGTGAGTGTGCCCGCTGCCAACTCGGCTGCAATCATCCGGGGAGAAGTGATCCAGATGCCATCGCTGGAGAGGGTGGTATCGCGGAGGATATGGTAATTGTCACACACCAGCTGCCCGCCAGAGGCGCGTTCCACTGGCAAACTTTGCCCCACGAGAATCGGGTAATCCGCCATATCAGCAGCTTCTAAGCGCGCGCACGATGACAGCGGGTGATCGGCCCTTACGACACAGGCAACGGGGACAGTAGCGATGGGTTGCACATCCACATCCGGCTTAAGGGTAAATTGCACCTGCTCCAAGCCGCAAAAGAACAATTCAATATGACCCTCATAGAGTTCCTCGAACAGGACCTCTGCCGGTTTAATCAGGGCTTTCATCTGCAGCGAGGGGCTTTGCTTAAGGAAAGTCTCCATCATGCTGGGCAATACCAGGCTGCCAATCATGGGGCCTACGCCAAATTCAATACGGCCAAAGTCCCCTTTGGTGATCATCTGCAGATTGTGTTCAAGGCTGTCGGCTTCCCGCAACAGGGATTCAATGGCCTGCACCGCAAAACTGCCCTCCGAGGTTAAGACAGCGCCACGTCTGCCCCGCTCAAACAGGGTGATGCCAAGGCTTTTTTCGACAGCGGCGATATTCCGGCTCAAGGCCGGTTGCGTCATATGCAGTTTTTCCGCAGCGCCGGAAAAACTGCCCGCGCGGGCTACGGCGACCACTTGGGCCAGTTTTCGCAAATCGTATTTCATGCCTGACATTTATAAATAGATGTTATTTTAGGCATTTAAATTTATCGAAAAAATGGGGCATAGTGAAGAAAATAATGAACAATGGAGAGATAACGTGGTGTTTAGACTCACATGCCCGAGGAGCCTGCGGGCCCTTCCACTGCTAGCGTCAGTTCTTCTTTTGAGTGCGGGAGTCCAGGTTCAGGCCGACATCGATCGCTCTTCCCTACCTATCATGCCGCCGCCCTTTAAGGGTGAGTTAACTGAAACCGAAGACGACTCCACCACTTATTACCCAGCTAAAGTGAAAGCCCCGCAAGATGCACCTAACGTGATTGTGGTGATGACCGATGACGTGGGTTTTGGCAGCTCCAGCGCCTTTGGTGGTTCAGTACCGACGCCCTCACTGGATAAACTGGCCAACGAAGGGTTGAGATACAACCGCTTCCACACCACTGGCATCTGCTCGCCCACTCGGGCGGCCTTGTTTACCGGGCGCAACCACCACGCGGTGGGGGCCGGCATGCTGGCCGACCTGACGTCTCCCTACCCCGGCTACAGCTCACGCATCCCCAAAACCGCTGCCACAATTGCCCATATTCTGCGTGGCAATGGCTATAACACCGCCATGTTTGGTAAGGATCACAATGTTCCCTCCGCCGATCGCTCACCGGCTGGCCCCTTTGATCACTGGCCTACAGGGCGTGGGTTCGAAACTTTCTATGGCTTTGTGGCTGGCGACACCAACCAGTGGGAGCCCACCCTGTTCAGTGGCACCACACCGGTGGACAGCCGCAGCCGTCCCAAAGACACGCTGCTGGATAAAGAGCTGATCGACCACGCCATTACCTGGGTTCACAACCAAAAGGCGGCCGATCCCAACAAGCCCTTTTTCCTGTATTACGCGCCCGGCAGTGCCCATGCTCCCTTGCAGGCACCGGCAGATTGGATCACCCGCTTTAAGGGCAAATTTGACCACGGTTGGGATGTCGAGCGTGAACGGGTACTGGCTCGACAAAAACAACTGGGGATCGTACCGCAAGATACCCAGTTACCTCCGCGCCCAGCCGAAATTCCTGCCTGGGACAGCATGAGCACTAACCAGAAGAAAGTGTACAGCCGCTATATGGAAGTGTACGCCGCTATGCTCTCTTATCAGGATGCGCAATTCGGCCGTTTGATGGACGAACTGGAACGCATGGGGATTGCCGACAATACCCTGGTGATCTTTATCGAGGGGGATAACGGTTCCAGTGGTGAAGGTGGTGACCACGGTACCCTGAATGAACTCGCGCATTTATCCAGTGCCGCCGGTGAAATGCCCGTTGACGTGGACTGGCTGGCGGACAACCTGGATCTGTTGGGTGGTCCGAAAACCTACCTCGGCTATCCGGTGGGCTGGGCCTATGCCACCAGCACCCCGTTCCCTTGGGTTAAGCAGATTGCCTCCCACTTGGGTGGAGTACGCAATGGGCTGGTGATTTCCTGGCCGAAAGGCATTGAAGATCATGGCGAAATTCGCAACCAGTACCACCACATCATTGATGTCATGCCCACTGTTCTGGAGGCTGCTGGTATCCCCGCCCCGGTCACAGTGGATGGCATCAAGCAACAGCCGATTGATGGCAAAAGCATGGTCTACAGCTTTGACGATGCCGATGCGGCACCGGTACGTACCACCCAATATTATGAGGTGATGGGTAACCGTGGCATTTATCACGACGGCTGGCTGGCGAACACCCGACCACGCAACATGCCCTGGAACATCGCGGCAGTTCGCGATGGCAGCGACATTACCGAATACGAGTGGGAGCTGTACCACATCGATAAGGACTTCAGTCAGTCCGAAAACCTGGCCGATGAGTACCCGCAACGCCTGAAACAAATGCAGGAAGTGTTCGCCCAGGAGGCCAAGAAATTTCAGGTCTATCCCATTCACGATACCGGTGCCCAGGCGCGTATGATGAAATTCATGCGTACACCAGGCTCTGACTTCCGCTTCATTTCCGAAAAAACTTTATGGGGGCCGAACATCAGTTTGCCGCTGGCGGCCACTCCTCCGATTTTTAACTTCCCGTTTGCGATTGAAGCCGACATCGACATTCCCGAAGGCGGTGCTGACGGTGTGATCTTTGCAGCCGGCAGTCAATTCGGCGGCTGGAGTTTCTATCTGAAAGACAATCGGCCAGTGGCGGTTTCCTCTGTATCCCCCCTGCCCGGCGGTTCATCACGGGTAGCAGCACCGGTGCCGCTGGAGCCAGGTAATCACAAGCTGCGTTTTGAAATCGAAAAGGAAGACGAAGGTGGCCATCTCACGATCATCGTCGATGGCAACACCGTCGCTGAAGGTCCCGTCAAATACATCCCCCACATGATTGCTGGTGGTGGTGAAACCTTTGATACCGGCCGTGACACCAACAGCGCGGTGTCCGATGAATATTCCAACCAGGGTGTTTTCCAGGGCACCATCAACCGGGTGGATATTTCCGTGGACATGCCGTTTTTATCGAAGATGATGCTGAAGCTGATGACCAAAAGCTAGCAGATTGTGTTTGTGGCCGGAACGGAGAGAACTCCGTACCGGCTACAGTTCAAGTTTTCGGCATCGTACCATACTGCTCATAGTGTTCGTGCCAACTGAGTGCTTCGTTCAGGATGTGGGGCGTATGCAAACCTGCACCACTGGCACAGGCCCTGTCAAAATAATCCCACAACTGATCACGAAATACCGGATGGGCACAGTGTTGAATGATTGATCGCGCTCTGTGCTTCGGGGATTTACCCCGCAAGTCGGCCAGCCCTTGTTCAGTCACAATCACCTTTACATCGTGTTCCGTCTGATCCACATGCGACACCATGGGGACAATGGAGGAAATGCTTCCCCCCTTGGCGGTAGATGGCGTCATAAATATAGACAGATACCCATTGCGGGCAAAATCCCCCGCGCCGCCAATGCCGTTCATCATGCGTGTGCCCATCACATGGGTTGAGTTGACGTTGCCATAGATGTCCGCTTCCAGCAGACCGTTCATGGCGATAACACCAAACCGCCGAGCCAGCTCAGGGTGATTGCTGATGTCCTGTTGGCGAAGAATAATCTTATCCCTGTAGAAATCGATATTGTCGGTAAATTCCTTGATGCCAGCGGGACTCAGGGAGAAGGACGTGGCGGAAGCCATTCGCAGTGTGCCGGACCTTAACATTGACAGCATGCCATCCTGGATGACCTCTGTGTAGGCGGTTAAATTCTTGTAAGGCCCCGTATTTAAACTATCCAGAACAGCATTGGGGATGTTGCCCACACCGCTTTGGATCGGTAACAAATCCTTTGGCAAACGGCCTCGCTTCACTTCATGATCAAAAAACTCCAGGATATATTCGGCAATTTTTCGCGAGTTATCATCGATGGGAGAAAACTCACTGTTGCGATCAGGTGCCGACGTATTTACCACGGCGATGACTTTTTCCGCCGCGCAGTGATAAAGCGTCTCACCAATGCGATCATCGGCGTGTATCATGTTGATGGGCACGCGGAACGGAGGCAGCGCGGTGCCGTAGTAGATATCATGCATGCCATGCAGTTTCAGGGGTTGATTGTGGTTGACTTCCAAAATAATGTGTTTGGCCTGTTCCAACCAGGTTTTGTTATTCCCGACCGAAGAGGATGGGATAAGCCGACCGTCCCGGGTAATGGCCGTCACTTCAATAACGGCGATATCCAGATTGCCAAAAAAACCTGACCACACGTATTGGGATACCTCAGACAGATGCAAGTCCAGGTACTCTATTTTTCCCTCGTTGATCTGTTTGCGGCACACCGGATCGGATTGAAACGGCAAGCGACTCTTGATACAACCGGCTTCGGCCAAGAGCCCATCCAGCTCGGGCGCTGTCGAAGCGCCGGTCCAGAGATTGATTTTAAATTCCTGCCCCTGGGCCTGAAACTCGCGCACCCGTTTGGCTAAGGCCTGAGGAATGGCTTTGGGGTAACCGGCACCGGTAAAGCCGCTCATACCCAAAGTCGCCCCGGGGGGTATCAGGGCAGCCGCTTCATCCGCCGACATGACTTTGGCCTGAAACTGCGGTGATAAGATTCTTGAATCATTACTCATGGCATATCAAACACCCTGATTCCCTCAACTGAGTATAGTGTAAGCGCTTTACCCCTTTATGCGGTTTCACACTATATGTAACGATTTTTTTGGCGCCTTAAGCCTCGTTTATAGCTATGCAGGAGCCGGTATTGACAGGGCTGTATGCCCGAAATAACTGACAGGTGAACGAGTCCGGAATAAACCGCCGGTGAATGACTTGGCATTAGGGAATATGTTCCGCTCCCGGCGGCGCAACAACCCACTGATGTTTACGTTCTTCGTAGACTGAAACCGTTGGCGCCGGGAAATCTGGATCGGCAAAGGCCCCCACGGGAATGGCGAGAAATTCTTCCAGCCCCTCGGGTTCGTAGTAAACCGTAGCGCCACATTGGGGGCAAAAGTGGAATGTCACCTTAGAGCCCTCATCACCGATACGAACATATTCGGAAGAAACACCTAAGATTAAGACATTCACACGGTCGAACCTAGCCTGTTCTCCAAAAACGCTACCGGTGCGGCGCTGGCAGGCCAAACAATGGCAAATGGAAATTCGTACCGGTTCCCCGGCAACTTGAGCGGTGAGCTGACCACAGCTGCAGGAAGCGAGTCGATTTGGCATGTATGAGAATCCTCTGTCATCACCAGTCCTTGATACAGTCTAGCCCTCCCACCTCCGTAGCCCCCCCCAACGACCCTATTGTGGTGCCATATGCTTGACCTGACATGGATCAGCCCTCTACTCGGCACTACACTTTCAAGGCCCGCTGCCGAATAAACGGCCTTTGTTTTATCGGGTAAACACTGAGAACAGCTTCCTCAATGATGTGGAGAATGACGTGGAACCCTCAGACTACCCGCTCAGTGAAGTGCCCCGCAGTGAGCGCAAAGGGCTGCTTTCCATCTCTCTTTTATTACTGGGTTTTACCTTCTTTACCGCCACCATCTGGGCGGGAGCATCGCTGGGTAACGCCTTTTCCGTAAAAGACCTGATCCTGGCCATTATTATTGGCAACCTACTGCTTGGCATCTACTCGGCCGCACTTGCCCACATCGCCTGCCGCAGTGGCCTTAACTCGGTGCTCATGGCGCGATTCTGCTTCGGTGAGATCGGCAGCAAGCTCTCAGACGTCATCCTCGGTTTCACGCAGGTTGGCTGGTACGCCTGGGGCACGGCAACGATCGCCATTGTGCTGGTGAAAACCACCGCCTTGCCCGCATCGCTTGAGACCCCACTCATGATCCTGTTTGGTTTTGCCTTTTGCATAACGGCCATGATTGGATACAAGGGACTGGACTGGTTATCCCGCTTCGCCGTGCCTGCGATGATGGTGTTCATCGTGATCTCCATCTACACGGGGATGCTGGATGTGGGTGGCTTTGCGGGCCTGGCGGAACAAACTCCCACGGAAAGTATGAGTTTCGCCGCCGCCATCACCGTCATTTTCGGGACCTTTGTCAGCGGTGGCACCCAGGCCACCAACTGGAGCCGCTTTGCGCGGACACCGAGAATCGCTGTCATTGCCACGTTGGTGGCTTTCTTTTTCGGCAACGGTTTGATGGTGTTGACCGGCGCTCTGGGAATCCTGGTATACCACCAGGCAGACATCGTTGATGTGATGATCGCACAGGGTTTTACGGTTCTGGCGGTACTGATGCTGTTTCTCAATATCTGGACCACCCAGGACAATACCATCTACAACTTTGCCGTGGCCGGTTGTAACTTACTGCGTACGGACAAACGTCGACTGGTGACAGTCGGCGGTGCCGCCATCGGCACTCTGCTGGCGGTAGGTGGCATGTACGATTTATTGATCCCCTTCTTAACTTTGCTAGGTACTTTTATTCCCCCTCTCGGCGGGGTAATTATGGCCGACTACTGGATCGCTCACCGGGGGTATTATCCAAAACTCGCTACCACTCATTTACCGGCCTTCAATTGGATTGGATTAATTTCCTATATCGTCGGTTCAGCCGTGGCTTATTTTTCACCGTTTTTACCTCCAGTCGTCGGTATTGTTGGCGCAGCTGTCTGTTATGCCATCTTGCTTAAGTTCAATTTGGGAAACCAGGCTATGGACCCAACAGAAGGTTGATATGCAGATCATCAATGCACGATTAAGACAACGCAATGAACTTTTTACACTTGAGGTCAAGGATGGGCTGTTTTCCAGCATTGAACCACAACCGTTCCATCTGTCTGATAGAGAAGAAGCTATTGACGCCAATGGCCGGCTGCTCTGTGCACCCTTCGTGGAACCCCACATCCATCTGGATGCTGCCCTGACGGCCGGCGAGCCCAACTGGAATCAAAGCGGTACCCTGTTCGAAGGGATCGAACGCTGGGGTGAACGCAAACCAATGCTCAATGAGGCCGATATTCGACGCCGTGTGAAAGAAACCATCGAATTACTCATCGCTAACGGCGTGCAGTATATCCGTACCCATGCGGACATTTCCGACCCCAGCCTGATCGGGTTGAAGACGCTGTGCGATATCCGCTATGAGCTGGCGGACATCATTCAGATTCAGGTCGTCGCTTTTCCGCAAGATGGGTTGTTGTCTTACCCGAATGGACTGGCGTTAATGGAAGAAGCATTGGAATATGGCGCCGATGTCGTGGGGGGCATCCCGCATTTCGAATACACCCGGGAACTGGGTGAACAGTCCATGAAAACAGTAGTGGATCTGGCGATCAAATACGACCGGTTGGTGGATGTGCACTGTGACGAAATCGACGATCCCAGCTCTCGGTTTCTGGAAGTACTTGCCTGCGAGGCACTGTTCAAAGGCATTGGCCCACGCGTAACAGCCAGCCATACTACGGCCATGCACTCTTACGATAACGCCTACTGTTCGAAACTGTTTCGTCTTCTGAAGCAGTCACAAATTAACTTTGTCTCCTGCCCTACCGAGAGCATCCATTTGCAGGGACGGTTCGACACCTATCCAAAACGACGAGGTCTCACACGGGTGAAGGAATTAATCGCTGCGGGCATGAACGTTGGTTTCGGTGAGGATTCGATTTTTGACCCCTGGTACTCGCTCGGTAATGGAAAGTTACTGCGAACTCTGGATTTTGGTCTGCATATTTGCCAGATGATGGGCTATCAGGATTTTAAAACCTCGCTGGACCTGATTACCGATAACAGTGCCCGGGCCCTGAATATCCAGGATGGCTATGGTATCGAAGTGGGAAATCCCGGCAATTTTATTCTTTTGCAAGGCGAAGACGATTACAGCGTACTACGTAATCAAGACGACGTGTTGATGTCAGTACGCCAAGGCGTGGTTCTTATGCAACGGCAGCCGTCATGCACCGGCCTAAAACTGACCCTTTAGCTTATCCATGTTTTGAATGGCCGATACCATTCGTCCGGTAATACTCGGGCTAGGTGAATTGCGCAACAATTTCCATCATCACTGGCACGACTGATAACACCAGTAAAGCAGACATCGTTACAACTAACTACCTAGCGGTATTTCCGACGACCTAAAGATAAGGGTCAACCACACACAAACACAGGTCCACAGTGGTTTCTTTTTGACCAACCGGGGCTACGTAGTGAATGGCCGATTGAGCGTACTTTGCACCTGCTAATTTGCAGATGATCCAAGTGGCCAGATACTGGGATGACATGCAACCGCCGGCGGTGGCCACATTGTCCTGGGCAAAGAAGGGTTGATCCAACACGGTGATGCCAGATTCAATAACCCAGGGTTTCGTGGTTAAATCGGTACAGGCTGGAATCTGGTGTAAATAACCTAACACCGACATCAATAAAGCACCGGAACACTGCCCACCAATCAGCTGTGTCTCCAGATCCAGCGATAGCCGGGATAAAATCTCCGAGTCTTTGGCGATGTCTCGGGTATAAATCCCGCTGCCAAACAACACGGCATCCGCGTTGTTGGCGAATTCCAGAGGTTGCTGGGCAGAGATACTGACACCATTCATAGACGTCACGGACTCTGCAGGACAGGTGATCTGAACATTCCAGCCATATTCCTTCATCCGGTTCAGAATACCAAAGGCAATAAACGAGTCCAGTTCGTTGAAACCATCAAATGTTAAAACGGCAATGTCCATATCAATCCTTTTCAATATGTAGGCTTAATTGACTTAATTTTAGTTTTTATGCAAATCCTTCAACTTTTTTAGCTTGGAGCCCTTTCTTATGCCAAACTGCCTGCTCTTCACAAAATATTTGAGCATCCAGTGGTTTCGAGGGTTCATCATTCAGACTGCCGGCAGGAACAATGAGGAATTGACCACTTTTCGACACAAACGGCAGAGCGGATCCACATTCAGTACAAAACACCATGGAAAAAGAGCGGTCCGGGTCGTCGTAACGCTTTACCTGATCTAAACCTTTATCCCAAGTAATGTTGTCTGGACTCGTGAATAGATTGGACGCATGCGCTGAGCCGGTTAACTTTCGGCACTGTTGGCAGTGACAAAAGTAAAAATGGCTGAAAGAGTCTTTCAGCGAATAGCTTACAGCGCCACAGCAACAATTACCCGTTAGTGACTTAGGCATTATAATTCCCCTCAGAATGGATTGCGTCTGGTTTCGTAGATTTCTTGTGATCGAGACTAATCTGCTTGAGCCCTGGATTGTTGCAGCTGTTTAAATTTCCCAAGGATTTCCGCTTTCTCCTGCAGCAGTAACCGGTTTTCCTCGGAAAGATCACGAAGTTGTGCTTTCAGGTTCCCGAGTTCGGATTTTGTGGCCTCCCATCGCAGAGACATCAGCGCCCGCTCCTTGTCCGATTCAGATCGTTGCTGTGTCACTGAGGCCATCGCCTGCTGCAGCTCCTGTTGTTGGCTTTGGTGAGCCAGATTCTGTGTCTTCGTGGTTTCAAGCTCACGCGTCAGATTATCCATTGCGACTGTAAGTTGCTGGCTGTCCTGCTTGAGGGACTGATTGCTGTCCTGTAGAGATGCCTGCTGCAGCTGCAACTCAGTGTTGGTATCCTGCAACTGGTTAAGCCTATCCTGGGCAGCTGACAGCTGGTGCTTCAGCGTTTGCAACTCATCGTGTTGATGCTGGCTGGTGCTGCGGAATTGCTCCCGTTCAAGCTGCCGGTCAGCGGCGGTCCGCTGCTGGTAATGGTCGAAATGTTCGCGAATGTCTTTGTTTTCCTGTTTCAGCTCTGCAATGTTGTCCTTCAGCTCCGTGGTGCGTTTCACAGCCTCACTCCGTTGTGATTCCGACCTGACAAGTTCAAGGCGTGTGTTTTCCAGGGTCTGGGCCTGCTGGGACTTATCACGCTCAAGCTGCGCAACCTGCTCTTCCAACGCTTCCTGCTCGGCTGTCAGTTGCGATATCCGCTGATGGGCAGCAGTTAATGACTGGGTCAATTGATCATTGGCTGCCTGAAAACTTTTCTCTGACTCGTCGATTCTCTGGTCGGCCAGTTCTTGCAGTCGTTGATGCAGGGATTTGACGGTCTCCAGCAAATCAGTGGGCAGGCCCTGAACATGGCCGCTGCCCTCATTTTCCGTGCGCCAACGCTTTAATAGCGGCGCAATCGTGCTCTTGCTGCCGGTCCCCAACTGTTCCCGAACGCGGTCAACAGTGGGCTCATGACCTTGAGTTTTGATGACTTCTGCGGCATTGGCAATATCGAAATAGGTGACACCCGGCCTGGCCATGACGTTATCCTCTTGAACTTTTCTGTATCATAATACGTATTACGTTATTAATCATAAAATTTAATTTTAACCCCATTATTGAAATAGGCCTTATAACCAACGATAATGATTGTTATCACGTGTTATAGATCAACAGGGCTCATAAGTTAGCGTAATCGCGTTACAGGATGGGCATTAAGGGCATAACCGAAACATGTCTCCAAAAGATCACCCACCAGCGCTCACCTCACCATCTGAATCAGAGCACGCCGAGTTACGTAACTCTGCAAAAGAAAGCTTCCTGCCGCTGGAGTCAGAAACACTGCATCACTATCTGCAGCAGGCCACCTCAGAAAATACCCGCAAGGCCTATCGCTCAGCCATTCGCCAGTTTGAAAAATGGGGTGGGCGCCTGCCCACAAACCGGGATACTCTCATCCGCTATCTGCTGACGAGAGCCGATTCACTCAATACCCGTACACTGGACCTGCATTTGACCGCCATCAGCCAATGGCATAATTACCAGGGTATTCTCGACCCTGTGCGCGATCCTTTGGTGCGCAAAACCATGGAGGGCATCCGTCGGACCCACGCCAAACCCAAACGCAAGGCCAAACCGTTACGGCTGGAACATATTGCTCAGCTGTTAAGTCACCTGTCGGCACTGCCTGCCAGTCAAAAAAAGCTGCGCGATATCGCCCTGATTCTGACCGGTTTTTTCGGGGCTTTTCGCCGTAGTGAACTGGTGGCAATACAATTGGAGGACTTAATGTGGGAGCCGGAAGGCCTGGCCATTAGCCTGCCCCGCTCCAAAACCGATCAATCCGCCCAAGGGTTGGTTCGAGCCCTGCCTTATGGGGTTACCGGTTGCTGCCCGGTCAAGGCTACCCGCGATTGGATCGATACAGCAGGCATTAGCGAGGGGCCACTGTTCCGGCCAGTGAACCGCTGGGACCAAGTCCAATCACGCTCGATGAACCCTGGTGCTATAAATGAACTGCTTAAGAATTTGGGTACGGCCTGCGGTTTTGATTTTGTACCCGACCTGAGCAGTCACAGCTTTCGGCGGGGATTATCCACTTCGGCTGCCCGGGACGGGGTGGATTTCGAATCCATCAAAAAGCAAGGTGGTTGGCGCAGTGATGAGACGGTGAGGGAATACATTGAGGAAGGTCAGCGGTTTTCCAATAACGCTGCAGGAGCGTTACTGGATAAAATGTCCGAGCTTCTCAAACCCTGAACCATATACCTGAACCAGATTTTCAAGCTGCTAGCAAATGCTCTGCCAGCCTCAAAGTGAACTGGACAATAGGCAGAGTGGGGTTGTTATGACCGCCGGTGGTAAAAATTGAAGAGCCGGCCATATAGAGATTGTCGGAACCAAACACTTTGCAATCACGGTCTACCACCCCGTAATCAGAGGAGTGTGACATTCTGGTCCCGCCCATATGATGACTCCCACCCAACTCATCGTGTTCTGGGTATTCCAAGTCCTTAACCAGCCACTGCTGCAACTGAACTCGACCAAGATCTTCTGTCATCAACCATTCATTAAAAAGCCGGGTCGATTCATTGATGGTTTCTCGATCAAGGGGGTATTTTCGCCACTTTAGATTAACTTTGGGAATACCGAAACTATCGGAGTCTTTAGATAAGGTAACAGCATTGGAGACCTCAGGCGCCTGCTCCCAAGCAGCAAAAAACCTGACACCACAAAGTAATTCCTGATTTGCCATGCCCGCTAACTTTTTACCCAGTTTAGGCGCAACACACATAACCTCTTTAACCATTCTGCTGGTTGTGTCATCACTAAACGCTTCCAGCCGGAATCCACAATTTAATATTTTGGATTCCAATTGCGCACTTTGTGTTAATGAATAGAAAGTCCATACAGGATCAAGACTGCTAACGGATTTATCAACCAATGCTCTCCCCAAAGTGAAGTGCGGGTGCTCCATCCAGTATTTCCCAATAGGGGTTTCTGAATCAAAATATTTATTACCATATTTCTTGGCGAACCAGAGTAGATATCTTGAATTCTCAATACCTCCCATGGCAAAAACAAAGCGATCAGCGGCTACGGATAATGACTGGCCTTTATAACTGTCAAAACGGGCAGATTTAATTACCCGTTGACCGCCGTCAACATCAACCAGATTTGCATTCAAAAAAAGATAAACATTGTCCGATTGAGCTATTTCACTTTCGTATTTGACCCTGAAGTTAACCGGCGGAGAAAACTGGAATTTAATTTTTTGAATTTTTTCACTAAACGACCCGGTATATTCAAAATCATGTTTTACTTCGAGAATCTCACAAGCGGGGATTAGATATTCCTGCAGTTCTTCAAAACCGAGGGGCCACTTATATTTTTCTCCTAAATACCCAAGGTTAAAATCCACCTCTTCAAAGCTTCTACAGTAACCCTCCCAATGGTTGGTGGTGCCGCCGAAAAATCTCAATCGACAAACGTCTAGCGGAAGATAGGGGTCACCTTCAATGCTTCCCTTGTAACAATCCTGGGATTCTTGCGTGTACTCTGTTCCACCCGCCTCACAAAGAGCCACTTTCAGTCCCGATTTTCCCAGTTCGGTGGCAAGCGTAATACCTGCTGCACCTGCCCCCACAATACATACATCGAACTGTGATGGGTAATCGCTTTCATCCTGCAAAACCTCCAAATCGAAAATCATGCAAACTCTCCTTTCCTAAATATCTTCTTCTTTTAAAATCCAACCCTCAACAACCCTGACGGACTGCTTGTCTTTTATTAGCCAGGTTGACGGCATAACTGCTGTCAGAAAAAGTACGAAGAGAAAATTTCGACGATGCATTTATCAAATCCTTTTTAGCTGGTGAAACTAAATACATACGCCATAATGCTGCATATGACGCCACACTATATATACAGCACGAACTATGCCATCAAAAAAAATGCGACGATTTCTTCGAGTTAGATTACTTCATCAAGGAATCATTGATTAATAGAAAGGGAGTCTCTTTCGATTCAAGCAATTATCACTTTGAATCGCTCAATTAGAGTGCAACAAATACCATTACGCCCCAAAAAAGAAGGAAAAATCGGCAATTGAGTAGCAGGGTCTCCCTGCAAAGACAATCTGTTAGCTTTATCCGTCAACTACAAGTTACTCAAGATTAAAGAAAGTTACGTAACTTGTTGATTTATTGTATTAAGTCATTAGCATTATTGTATCGATGAAGACTCTCAAGACTGTAAATCCGCAATCAATTTGATTGATATGACATATGACCTCAAATCAGCAGATTAAAATTCCAGCAACCTATATGCGTGGAGGCACCAGCAAAGGGGTCTTCTTCGCTCTGAATCATTTACCTGCAAAGGCACAACACCCAGGTCCTTATCGGGATCAGTTGCTTTTGCGAGTAATCGGCAGCCCGGACCCTTATGCTCAGCAAATCGACGGCATGGGCGGCGCCAGTTCCAGCACCAGCAAGGTCGTGATCCTGTCGCACTCTGAACAACCAGGACACGATGTGGACTACTTATTTGGGCAGGTGGCTATTGATAAACCGTTTATCGACTGGAGCGGTAACTGTGGCAACCTGACAGCGGCTGTCGGTGCCTTTGCCATCAGTAGCGGGCTGGTGGATAATTCTCGAATTCCTCTCAACGGGATAGCCCAGGTTCGGATCTGGCAGAAAAACATTGGCAAAACCATCATCGCCCATATACCTGTTAGCGATGGTCAAGTTCAGGAGTGCGGTGATTTTGAACTGGATGGTGTCACCTTCCCCGCCGCTGAAATCAAACTGGAATTTCTGCAACCTATCGATAGCGATGAGGAGCTGTTCCCGACCGGCAACCTGGTGGATGAGTTGATTTTACCTACAGATCTTGTCGCTGATGGCCGCCTCAAAGCCACCTTTATTAATGCCGGCATTCCCACCATTTTTATCAACGCCAGAGATCTAGGGTATCTTGGCACTGAATTACAAGTGGATCTCAACACAGATAGGCAGGCACTTCAGAGGCTGGAAGCCATACGTGCCTATGGAGCCCAATACATTGGATTGATTAAAGACCTGAGCGAAATCGCTTCGCGCCAGCATACACCTAAACTGGCGATGGTAGCCCCGCCGCAAAGCTATAAGGCCTCCAGTGGAAAGCTAGTACAACATTCTGACATTGATTTGTGTGTGCGTGCCCTGTCCATGGGCAAACTGCATCACGCCATGATGGGAACCGCCGCCGTGGCCATTGGCGTTGCCGCAGCCATTCCCGGCACCCTGGTCGCACAAGCAGCGGATAATGACCAAGGTTCATCCGTGACCTTTGGTCACCCTTCCGGCAGCTTGACCGTCGGGGCCGAAGTCAGTTTTTCGGAAGGAGCCTGGCAGGTGAGCAAAGCCATGATGAGCCGAAGTGCCCGAGTACTGATGGAGGGGTGGGTAAGAGTTCCCTTTTAGGGCTAATTAGTTTGGTGGTGAACCCTTCCATTAATCAATTTTACGCTGCTTATTGTAGTTATAATTCTTTTTCCGAAATTCGCTCCATGCACTATAGACAATACATTTTAAACAGAACTTCACGGGGGCGACTGTCACTGATTATGTGAAACTACTGTCCCTGATACAGCATGCACTGAACCGACAACATCAATATCAATATTATATGAGGAAAAGCGACCGTAGGCCGAAGGGCTTGATGTGCATACTCCCCTATCAGGGCAATACCTTTTAGGCGAACTTGTTGATATTCACGGTTAAACTGGAATGCACCGACGGTACTTTCCTCTGAAATACAGGCCTCAACCTGCAACAACCGAGGTTCGATGCGTGACTGAAATGTTTTCCAAACGGCATCTTGCAGCCACAACACAACCAACACCAGCACGATCATCACAGTGATGACACCCGATAGCTGCGCCGCCAGCATGACAATGACGCTCAGCAGCTTTATATAAAGCGAATGCTTCTCATAGCTGTCAAACTGATTCTGCAGTAAACACCACTCCGTATTGAAATCTTTTGCTTCCATTGACTGCCCCGATCTTTATCGAATCAATTCATTTTAGTATCCATTAACGCTCCACTCCGGGAGCCATCTAAGCCTAGACCATATTGAATGGCCGCATTCTTATGGCGCCAAATTCTTCACAAGGGCCAGGGGCTCGGATCGCATCGGCAGAGATCAGCCCTTCTATGCGGGCCCCTACACTGGCCTCCGTTATGCAGATGTGTTAATTTGCGCCCCCTTTTTTATCCAGCCGCCAAGAGGCAACTATGATTACTGGCTTTGACTTTGGTACATCCAACTGTGCCATAGGTGTGCTCAACGGCGCTCAACAAGTAAAGTTGCTGCCAATTGAGCAGGGCAAAGCCTTTATGCCGTCTACCCTGTATGCCCTTAGCCGTGAACTGATCACCGAGCACGTGGCGCATCAAATTCCCAGTGAGCACGACCAACAAGTATTTATCGATTTACGTCGTAACGCCCTCAACCTTGCCCGCAATGTGCGTCATGAGGAAGGCTTTGATCCCGATGAAACCAGTGTTTTCACTGGCCAGTCTGCACTGGAAGAATATTTCGCCTGGCCGGGTGAAGGCTATTTTGTTAAATCCCCCAAGTCATTTCTCGGCGCCAGTGGCTTGAGAGATACCGCCATTCATTTTTTTGAAGACATCGTCACCGCCATGATGATGGCGGTGAAACAACGCGCGGAAATAACCACTCAACAAGCGATCACCCACACCGTGATTGGACGCCCAGTCAATTTTCAAGGGTTAAATGCTGAGCAGAGCAACCGACAAGCCATAGGTATTTTAACCACCGCCGCGCAACGTGCAGGCTTTAAAGAGGTTGAATTTTTATACGAACCCATTGGCGCCGCCTTACATTTCGAACAAAACCTCACTCAGGATAAAACCATACTGGTGATGGACATAGGCGGTGGCACCACCGACTGTGCCATGGCCCGCATGGGGCCCAACCATAAACACAAGAGCGAACGCCAACAGGATTTTATTGGCCATTCGGGTGAACGTATTGGCGGTAATGACTTGGACGTTCAATTAGCCGGGCTACACCTAATGCCGTTATTTGGCATGTTATCGCCATTAAAAAATGGCTTGCCCACACCCACGCAAACGTTTTGGGATGCTGTGCGTACCAATGACGTAGGTTCACAAGCCTCTTTTCATGACAAAGCCACCACATTATCACTTCAGCAACTCATGCGGGACACTGCAGAACCGGAACTATTAAATCGTTTTATTCGCATGCGCAACGAAAAACAAAATCACCATGTCGTGCGCAGTGCGGAGCAAACCAAGATCGCCCTATCCAACGCTAATGACACCTTTGTTGACTTGGGCTATTTAGAACCGGATCTGGGACGCTACATCTCTCGTGATGAATTGGCCAAGGCCATCGAGCGTCCACTCGCCAATATGATGGCGCTAATGACAGAAGCCATTAACCAGGCCGGCACACAACCAGATTTAGTGTATGTGACCGGAGGCTCCGGCCAATCGCCGATAATTCGCCAAGCTATTCGCAATACGCTCGGGGACATTGAGGTGGTGGATGGCGATCACTTTGGCAGTGTGGCCAGTGGCTTAACCGTGTGGGCGGGAAGGATATTTAGCTGAGTGTTTTGAATGCGGATGCATTTACATTTTGCCACCATCGTACTGCAGGAAATGGCCTGGCACTGCAGGCGACGGTGAAAGGCACCAAATTCTGGTAGGATTCGGAGCTGAACTGATCGTTAACGTCAGGTAATCCTCGCTCAGTAACATAAATTGTGACTTACTGTGCTGGGAACACCCCACTCTATGGGGACCATAACTGACCCAGAGGGGGCAAACCTTGCAGGACATCACACTGCGCAACGGCAAACGTATCTTCAGTGCCAACCGTTATGGCGACTTATCGGCACCTATGGTGCTCTGTCTGCATGGATTCCCCGACAACGCCAATTCTTTTCGCCATCAAGTGGTGGACCTGGTCGCAGCCGGTTTCCAGGTGTTGACCCCAACCATGCGCGGTTATGAGCCCTCCTCGATCATTGATGACTCAAACTATGACATTGCCGAACTCGCTGGTGATGTGTTCGCCTGGCTGGATCAGCTGGGTACAGGGCAAGTTCATCTGGTGGGCCATGATTGGGGCTCCGTGGTCGCCCATATGGCTGCTGCTCGGGATCCGGAACGGTTTTTGTCCATGGTCACCATGGCTGTCCCCCACCCCGGGCGATTTATCGAAAACGCCATCAAAAAGGTGCCTGCGCAGGGATTAAAATCCTGGTATATGTTGTTCAACCAGATCCCTGGGCTGTCTGATTACGTTGTCCAATACAACGATTTCGCATTCCTCCGTTGGCTCTGGCGGCGCTGGTCTCCGGATTTTCAACTCGGTTCACAAGAGTGGCAGGACTTAGTCACTACTTTCAGCCAGCCAGGTGTGGTGCGGGCCATGTTGAGTTATTACCGGCAGAATGTCTCTCCGGCTCAGTTGCTTGGGCTCCGACCCAGCTCCGCGGGTGAGATCAGGCAAATACGGGTACCTAATCTGGCGATCACAGGTGTCAATGATGGTTGTATTGATACCCGGGTTTATGAACACACGGTATTTGAACATGATTTTCCCGCGGATGTACGGATAAAGCGCATCGACGGTGCCGGGCACTTTGTGCATCAGGAAAAACCGGAAACCGTGAATGCCTTGATGATTGACTGGTTCCACCAACATCAGAAAACCACATAACAATTCTCGACCTGTCAGAGGCCACAACACCCTCGGTGGTATCACTGATAGGGTGCACAGGACAGCCCAGAGACTGTCCATTGGCTACCCGTGTCTGGCAAAAATGACCATGAATCAGCGCATGACACGAAATTGTGGATCACCTATAGGGGGTTGCGGTTGAAAATTTTGCGTTTCTGACCGTTAACAGTGACAAGCTCACCATACTTAATACTTTGTCCCGGCATAAGAATGATGTATCGGTTAGGCCGTTGAATGAAGATAAGGATCTTCATGACAAACATCGGTAGCTGCAAAGAGTTGGTGTTGGCGCATAAAGTTTTCCCGGCCCTTTCGACGTGGTGATCCTGTATCGCTTGAAATCAGAGATGCGTTGTTGATGACGAAGACCCGATCCGTCAACGCCTCATTCAGCAGCTTGTCCGCTGCAATGCCTTGTTAACTTATCTTTGTATAATGTTTATCGAACTCTTTCTGGATGTTCGGGTTATAAAATGTCTTTTTCCCACCATTTGGATTCTTCGGGTTCAGAAGCCGCTCGTACGCATATTTCTTATCTGCTTCCAATTTTTTTCTGATTTTGTGATATTTTGCGTTCATCTTGAAATCAGAATATCGCTTAGACAACCGCGTACTAAGGATATCGTAATCCCACGGATACTTATCCGCAAAATCTTCTTCTGATAGATAAACTGCGGTGGCACTTGGATCATTAGTGACCTGAACAGGTAAACCAGACGTGCTCTTAACTTTCTGGAATTTAACATCAATTCTCAGCGTTAAGTTGTAATCGCCAATATCTTCGCTGCTATCATACCCCTCTTCTGACTTTTTTATATACTCTAGAACTTTACGTTCATTTGAGTTCAGCGAAACCCCGGGGGCTCCATTGAAGTTTCGAAAGAAAGATAGTGGCATTAGGTAAAAATTATATCCTGATAGGACATCTCCAAACCAACTAGATACCAGGTGAAGGTAGTTTTGCAGTGATGCACTGCCTAGCTCTTGAACCTTCAGGGACAAGAGCAAGTCATCATTCACAAAATGTATTGAATTGTCTCTAATTTCAGTAAGCGCGACCAAATTGTCGTATACCGCTTTATCTATCTTAACGCCATAATCCTCGGCAGCGATCCGATAGGCTTCAAAGAGATTAATTGAAAGAGGGTTTCCGGATCGATTAGTTTTTGGCCTCTTAACGGCAGATTTCTTCCCACTTTTTAGTGTCCTATACTCCATTGCATAAAGTGAAGCCACTTTATTACTGGCCAAATTGAGAACTTTTGCTTTTAGCAGCAACTCCCAAGAGTTAATGCACAAAACAGAGAAAGTCTCCTCGCGATACTTGAAGTCGGGTTTATTGTATATCTCTATTGCAGACAGCATTGCCGCAATAGATTTTTCAAGCATTAATCGAGATCGTGACTTCATGAAGCTCCCTTGGGTGAGTTAACGCCCGGCACACCGGCCGCGTGCTGTCGCTTGTATGGTCCAATTTCCTTGTTTTCTGTTAAGTTGAGGCCCGTAACTTGTTGCAGCAAGTTACCGGTGTGATAGCTCGTTGCTTTGTAGGCGCAGGTCTAACCTAGCCCGTTAACAAGCGTGCAGCATCACACCGATTCTAATTTCCAACTCGAACAGTCGAATGGGCCTCGAGCCCGAATGTAGCAAGGATGAGATACGATGGCAATGCGTGATAAAGCTACAAAGTGGGTCAATATTGGTGTTGATGTCAGCAAGAACACCCTGGATATTTATTGCCATGAGCGAGATCGTTATTGGCAAATTGAAAATACCGCACCAGCCATTAAAACCTGGCTTGGCAAGATTTCCCGTTTCAAAGTGGATCGGATTGTTATGGAAGCCACAGGCCGGCACGAAAGGTTACTTTATGAGCTGGCAATAGAGAGAAGCTTACCTGCGATTATCGTCAATCCAATCAATGTCCGACGATATGCCGGTGCAGCAGGTAAAATGGCGAAAACCGATAAGGTGGATGCCATGCTGATCGCAGAGTTCGCGGCGATAATGCAACCAAAAATCAGGGCGCCAGAATCTAAATTACAAAGGTTTATCAAAGACTTACTCGTCCGTCGTCGACAGCTTATGGTCATGAGAACGATGGAGCTCAACCGGGTAAAGGTTATGCCGAAAGCCTTGAAGGCGGACTATGAGCGACATCTGAAATTTTTAGCAAAAGAAGTAGAACGAATCGATAGCAAGCTGGATAAATCAATTGAAACAGAATGTGAATGGCAAGTTAAACGTCAACAGCTGGAGTCTGTCCCTGGCGTTGGAAAAGTACTCGCTATAACCCTTCTTGCAGAGCTCCCAGAACTTGGGGAACTCAACCCCAAACAGATTGCGGCACTGGTAGGTGTTGCACCGTTTAATCGAGACAGCGGCCTTGCAAGAGGCAAGAGACGCATCAAAGGTGGGCGAGCCAGCGTGAGGACGGTTCTGTATATGGCAACGATGTCATCTACAATCCACAACCCTGAAATCAGACGCTTTTATCAAGCTCTAGTCGCACGTGGAAAGCACAAAAAGGTAGCGCTAACCGCATGCATGAGAAAGATGATTATTGTACTGAATGCAATGGTAAGAGACGGGACTTACTGGGGAGAAAGTGACATCAAACAGGCTGCTTGACATCACAGTCGCTTGTTAGTTTTCGTCTCTTCTTTCCTTGGGAACATATTCCCAGTGCTTTTCCTTATAAAGAGCACCCATAAGAGCGCCAAACTTACCTATACTCACTTGATCCTGTTGTGCCACTTCGACGATTGAATCGTCATAAACAGCTTCAGGTCGAGCAATCAAGATAAATGCACTTTCCTTGATGCTGTCAGGCTTTTGAAAATAATCATCTAAGGAGTATTCATATTCGTCAGACAAATGAACGATTACCGGGGAAAGCCCATCCGACCTCCTGATTAAATAGATGTAGTGATCATCTGATTCACTGCTATCAATACGCTCCCAAGACAGCACTTTCGCATGTTTGTTGAGAGCACTCTCAAGATATTGAGGTATCGTGTAATGTAGATTTCTACCCAAGCTAGATCACCTTTTCGGATTTGTATATTTTCTCTAAAAACCTACCAAAGCTCTGAGCCTCTCGCTCTGAGAACACCTTTAAGTGCAATGAGAGGGAAAAATCCCTCTCAAAGGCATTTTTCAGATCCTTTGATATTTCAGCGAACGCCTTTATTTCTTCAATACTGACAAGGTTGTTCTTTATGATCGCATCTACATCAGTCTTTTCTTGTCCATAGAGCGCGCTCCCAAAGATGTATACGGATTCAACTTTATCTGCATATAGAGAAAGAGATTTCTTCAGCCACTCCGAATACTCTTCTATTTTATTATCATTTGACTTCGAATATTCGAAAATCAAATCAGCAAAACTCAATGGAAACTGATTATTGCTATAGCTAAAATTTGGGTTGGAACAGTGCATTTTAAATGCTGAAATATGTGATTTCATCTTACTTACAATCGAAGCTTCATATTGCGTAAGCACTTTTACTCTGTTCAATATACTCAATATCTCATCGTTATTAGGTACAATCTGATCCCTTTTTAGCTGCTCCCATACTTCATAGTCTTGCCTTAAATCATCTACATTCCCACTCTCAGAATTAGGCCCGAATACGGTAAATATCCGGCGATTGTCGTCCATCAGCGGCCTAATATCCTTTGCTGCGCGTTGCAAAGACTTATACTTTTTAACAGCCCATGGTTCCCGATTTATCATTCTTACAATGAATATGATGATCGATGAAAATATCATCACAGAACCGATGAAGATGAAAATTGCATCGGTGCCCGAACTAAGGGACAGCTTTACATAAGTTCCACCTGAAACTATTTCTAAGCTCGAGCACAGCTGTATGACGCGCTGATAACCGGCAAAAAGCACTCCCCCAGAGAGCAAAGCCCAAATAAATTTGGAATCAAAATTAGGATTCAATATCCGATTGAGCTTCTCAAGAGCAATACCTTTGAGAGTTAATTCTTGGCTCATATACCCCCTAGAAAACTAACGCCTGCGTCACAGGCCTCAGTGGAGTGGAGCCAATTGTGGTAAAGTGAGCGAAGCGATCCACAATTGGCGGAACGTAGCTGGGGTCCTGTGCACGCACTTGTTAAGCGCCTTTACTCGCCGAGATGTATGTGGTGATTAAACTCACTCTTTTCTAGGGAGCTTATAAAGTTTTTTCGGCTTTCTTCTAGAGAGTTATAGTATTTTTTAAATGGCGCTGAATACAATTCCGCTGATTTGATTCCGCTAGGTACAGGTATCAATATTTCACGCATACGCTTCCCAACATCTTCTCTGTTGGTTTGCATAAAGACTATTCTTTCCCATTGCGCTCTGACTTCGTTCAGACTTAATGCCCACAGCAGATAAAATTGATCGAACATTTTAAGATCTAAAGCTCTTACTATTATTACCTCTTTTGTAAAAACTGCATTCTCTTGCCCAGGCATCAGGACACAAAATTCTCCAATATTTTTTGAAGCCCGCTCAGGAGAAATAAGATCATACGGCATCAAGCCTGAAGCCTCTCCCCCCCAGAACTTCTTTGCCAGATCTATTGGAATCATGTTTGTGGGATTAATATTGACGTGGCCTGCGCGCAAATCAGATACCTTAATATAAGGTACAGTTCCAAGCCTTTGATCGGAACTAGGGCTTCCGTGCCCCCCGAAAATAAGTATTGCCCCACTATCATGGAGCTCCCCTAGAGACATAAGCTTTAGATCTTTATGTTGAGCGACTAAATCTTCGATGCCGGTTAAAGTCTCATGATCAAAATATTTTGGAACGTAAGCGTCACTTTGAACCAAGTCATTATAATCTTGGTAAAAGATCTCCTTTCTTTGGAAATTTCCTTTTACGATGTCATCACAGCATTCAGCAAGCGTATCGTCTATCTCTGAAGCTGATCGTATTCCAGTAGATGGGTTGACAAGATATTGCTCTTTTCCATCCTTATTAATGCCGCAGCTTTTTGCATTAACGACCAGAACTTTTCCATTTGAAAACCAAGTAGGTATATGCATTATTTTCCTACCTTTTGAAAAATATAGAAGTTAGTCTTAGCTCGACAAAAACCTTGGAATGCCTCCATAGGAATATTTAACATTCCCTTCAGCTCAAGCTTTTCATGCAACCAAAATCGTAGCCAGCTATACGACGGTGAAAACATATATGTCTCGGGGAGAATAATTCCTAACCGCCCATTTAATGCTAAAAGCTCAAAGCACCTTTCCAAGAAAATAATTCCTATCTCTCTTTCTTCATGGATTGTTTTCGAGAAAGAAATCCCGCCGTTTTTGTCTTTAATAGGTTTTCTGGAAATAGTTAACCCCGCCGCTTTGGCATCAGATTTTGAAACCTTGAGGCCTTTTCCAAATGGGGGATTAGTTACAATACAGGTGAATGATTCAGGAGTTAAAGAACCCTGAAGCTCAGGGTAGTATGCATTCCATAGGTGCTTTCGGATCGAATCACCAAGATGGGTGTGAGTACTGCCATCGCCGATAGTCAACATTATAGCTTTAGTTAACTTAACATTGATTCTGTCTTTATCAACTCCGTATAAATGCCTGTTTGCCCATTTTATGGAATCACTCGCGCTCATTGTAGGATGCGATTCAATTAGCTGCCTAAAACTTTCGAGCAAAAATCCACCAGTACCACATGCAGGATCAAGTACAGAATCTGTTGGTTTTATCTCCATCAATTTGATAGCACTTCGAATGACAGGGTAAGGCGTATAATATTGACCTTCTTCGGACTTCAGACTTGAGGTTCGAAATATTTGAAACGCTTCAGAGATAACGCTTATTGGGGTGTCCATCAACCTGTATTTTGATAGTTCAAAAGCACAAGTTGCAAGGGTGTGTGAATCTAGATTGATATCTGTATCATTATCTGAGACAAAAAGATCCTTGTGAGACCTTCGCATCCCGTGAAAAAGTTCTCTAATTTTTTCATCGGTTTTCTCTTCTGTATCCCAAACTTGGAAAGGGACAGGGTCATCAGGAGAGTATTTCCCCGCTTTATCACCTTCTAACTTTGCCAATATCACATTACATAGATTGTTTAATTGATCATCTCTTCTTGTACTTCTAGTGTCACGGGCAACGACGACATTTAATAACCTCTTAAAGGTTCGCTTAAGATCAGAAGTCGATGGATCTTCAAGGTCACTCCATTTTAGCTTCTTGTCACCAGCCCTAATAAGAGTATCTGTAGGCTTTGGAAGGTTTCCATTTTCCTGAATATCAAATTTGCCATCAGATGTCCTGTAAACAAGCGTAATATCCGATCCATTTGTCCAAATACCAAGAAGAACATGAGGCTCCAAACTCATGTAAATTTGTAATTGATTGACTCCTTCTTTCTTATTTGGAGCCTTCGTTTCAATAATAATCTGAAGGTGCTCATATTCCCCAACATGGGATGGGTGATCAAAAATTGCCACATCAATAGGAAAAGACTTAAAACTTTGTCCTAGTTCTCGCTTTCCTGCCTCGCTAGGGGTTTTGGGGACTCTCCATTCAGGTTCATATTGGAGCTGATTTTTGTCCCAACCAAGCTTAATCAGTTTATCAATTAAAGGAAGCCGTACTTCTGTATGCTCTGACATTTAAAGGTCTCTTACCTATCTATATTTTAATTCGAAATTCTATCAGTTTTTGTATCGTGGCTCTTGGCTGGACATGCGCTTAACGCCGCCAACACAGGCGGCCGAAACGTAGTGTAGGCCGTCCAGTGCAATGCGTTTTTTGCATTGCACGCTTGTGCTTGGCCTTGTTAAGTTTTTGGTTCAATTGTAAACACCACTAGAAATTGATGACCTAATACCACTGAATCTTGGTTTTTATACTGCGTAGCCGACAAATATGAAACCGCCGAAGCTACAAAGTCAGAGTAAGGGCTAAAGCCCAATACCGTTATATTGCTTGGCTTTCCGTCCTTACTTACATCAGCTTTTAGATGTACCCAACCTTCTTGCCCGGAGCGATACATCTTTACAGGATAACTGAGTTTTGGGCTAACCATTGGAGCACCAAGAGAAACTGAGTTTCCTAGATGTGGGACATTAGCTACTTCTCGCACATCTACAGTCGTGCATGCAACCAATAAGAATGTACTTGCGAGCAAAATCCATAGTTTATTCATGAGTGAAACTTAACAGTCTGTTAATGAGGGCTTCGCCCTCATAAGAATGAATATAAGGAAGCCCTGATAATTACTTGTCGCATAATACTACGTCAGTAACCCACTGAAAATAAACGGCTAATGTGATTTTACGGCTTCCCTCTCACTGTTATCAGGTCATCGCCCTGATATTGAGAAAAACAAACTCTATTAACATCAAATATGCGGACTCAGGGTAGAGGGGTCAATTTCGTCGATTAATTGACCATACTGTCTATTAATTAACTGTCGACTGACTGTTAATTAACTTTTGTCGGGCTGTACGAGAGGCTAGACCGCAGAGTCTTTTAGGGAGCAGGAGGGGGTTCATTCGCTGGCTTATCGAAAACATGACAATACTCTCTGCCAACAGTACCCAAACCTGGCTTCCAGGTTGAAAAAGTTGGCCCAGCACATTGATCAGGTTAATAACGATCACTTAATTGATATCTTGCCCGGCTTATGATGGAGTTAGCACTACCGGGTATTTGAGCTACAGTGCAAATAGCCGGGTGATAGGCTGGAATCGATAGCATGGAGAATTGAGTCAATGAGAAGTTTAGTATCAGTACTGTGTTTTACGGGGGCTATGTTGGCTAACAACCTGGTTGCGGCCCCGTTGGATGAGGTGTTGACCGCAGAACACCGGCAGGACGCTGCCCAGCGGGACCAGTATCGCCATCCCGCTGAAACCCTTGAATTCTTCGACGTCCAGCCAGATATGACGGTGGTGGAAATCTGGCCCGGCGGTGGCTGGTACACGGATATTCTGGCTCCCTATCTGCGCGATCAGGGCAAGCTGTATGCAGCGCACTTTAATCCGGAATCCGATGTTGAGTATTTCCGCAAATCACGCCAGAAGTTTGAAGAGAATCTGCAAGCTAAACCTGAACTCTTCGATCAGGTCGCGATAACCACCTTTGATCCGCCAGCCATGACCGACATCGCACCCGCGGGTTCAGTCGATCGGGTGCTGACATTCCGTAATGTCCACAACTGGTATATGCGTGGCGGTGGCGACGACCGTCTGGGTGCAGCTTTCTCTGCATTCTATAAGGCATTGAAACCAGGCGGTATTCTCGGGGTTGTAGATCATCGCCTGGCGGCTAATCGGCCCTTGTCAGATCAGGACGCCAGTGGCTATATGAATGAAGAATATGTGATCAAAGTGGCTGAGCAAGCCGGTTTCCGCCTGTTGGATAAAAGCGATATCAATGCCAATCCCGCCGATACCACCTTGCACCCCAAAGGCGTCTGGACACTGCCACCCAGCTTACGGCTGGGCGAAGAAAAGCGAGACTATTATGTGTCCATCGGCGAAAGCGATCGCATGACGTTAAAGTTCATCAAAGATTCCAAGTAATAACTGACGTTGACCCTGACAGAGGGATCACCGTACAATCCCAACCGCTTCAGGTGCCTGCTAGTACTTTTTTGCCGAAAAGTCCTTGAGCAGGTTAAACGGGAAGTGAGGTGCACTGCAGGCTACCCCAAAGTATTTGGGTGTTTGGCGTCTGCGGTAAACCCTCCACTGCCCCCGCAACGGTAATAGAGAGATCACTCTCTAGAGTCCGAAACCGGCCTGAGCGAAATCACGAAACGATGAAGCGGAGGGCTTCACGCAGGTATCCTACCTCGAGAACTCTATGACCCCACTGGGGTTATACCTCCCTCTGACGTTTGCGATGCAATTGCAGCAATGAAGCGGAGGGCTTCAGGTGCGCTCATGGCTTAAATTCCATTGAGCTGCTTATTTCCTTCCTCATACATTGCTTTTTGGACCAACGTATGAGGAAAATCCATGTTATCCCAGCAAACCGCTAAACTGATTGCTGCCTGCCTGGGCCTGTTCACCCTGCTGATCAATACGCAGATAACCGCAGCTTCGGCTGAGCCGACATTGTTGGTATTGACTTCACAGCGCAATGCAGAAACCGTTGCCGAAGCGGCGCGTCAATTCCATCGGCACTACCCTGAAATAAAGATTGTCGCGCGTTCTGATGCCCAGTTGTGGGAGATGACTGCAGACCAGCAGCTGGCGCTGATTGACAGCAGTGATCTGGTACTGGGTTTGGGACTGTTCGGCGCTAGCGTGGCGGAGCTGGAGGCCAGTTTTAAACGCAGTACGACTCCCCGGCTGTTATACAGCAGTGATTACCGCCTGATGCAGTTAAGCCAATTGCATCACGGCCCGATGTTCGACAATCAAGATCAATTACGTCGTGTGGCCGGATTGCATCACAGTTCGGACTTTGAACAAGCCGTGGCTAAGCTTCAAGCTCAATACCCACGTCAAGCCCAGTGGATAGCCGGTCGTCGTTATTGGCAAGCGGGAGGAGTCGATAACACTTCCCTTCTTTTTCGCTGGGCTTTATCCCAGCTGGATCACTCAGTGACAGTGCCAAACGCCAAACCTCTACCCCGTTTGCGTTGGCAATATCACGGTAACATCAGCTCAACATTACCCGCCATTGATCAAACCCAACCACTGCTGGTCATAATCGATCACGCCGGGGGTGATCGCCCCGCCGACAACACCCTGCTGCGTCAAATGTGTCATCAAGCCCGTGAAAAGTACACTATGGATTGCTTGATTGCACTCGCCTACTGGGGCGAAGCTGGTGTTGAAGCCGCGGAAACCTTGCAGACACTGAAAGGCCATATCGCCAGTGTGATTATGCTGCAGGATTTTGTCGTCGGTGGTGGCGAAGGACGGGAACAAGTGACTGGCCAATTTGAACAGCTCAACGTTCCGATCTTGAAAGCCATCAAGTTGCGTGACCGCAGTCGATGGCAATGGCAGCTTTCGAGCGACGGCCTGGCCAATGACAAGGTTTACTATCAGGTTGCAATGCCGGAGCTACAGGGTGCCAGCCAACCCCTGGTGGTGGCTACCGCGGGTGAGGTGCAGTCGGATCCTTTAACGGGCATACGGGTGCAACCGATTGCTGCGTATGAATCGGGAATCGATACCGTATTGTCGCGATCGCAAAAATGGCAGCACTTGCGCCAGCTACCCAACCGTAACAAACGAGTGGCGATTGTTTACTACAACCACCCGCCCGGTCGACATAACATCGGTGCTGACAACCTGGATGTGCCTGCTTCCCTGTTTCATACGCTTACTCACTTACAAGCACAGGGTTATCATACAGGCCCCTTGCCTGATTCCCCCGAAGCACTGCTGGACATGATTCAAGCCCGCGGCATCAATCTGCCCAATGACCAGCAGGCACTCGTCGACATGCTCCCGCACATCAAAACGGTTTCAAACGATCACTATCGCAACTGGTTTACCAGCCTGCCAGCAGGCGTACAACAGGAAATGATTTCTGGTCCGCTGGGCCGACTGCACAATCAGTTGCAGCATGCCCGTACCGCCAGCCAGCCAGAACTCGGACAAACTGTCCTATCGCACACGATGGAAGAAATTTATCACTTGCTGGAGGGGGTGGATCATCCAGGCAGGGAACGGGCTTTGACCCTGACGCGCCAATTGGAGACCTGTTATCAGGATACTCTTGCTGGGAAAGACGTGTGCTGGCAGCAAGCCGAGTCCATTATTGCCGCACTGCGACGCACCGGTATTGAGGGGTTAGGTGGCTGGGGTGAAGCTCCCGGACAAGTCATGACCTTCAACGGTGAATTGTTATTGCCCGGTTTACAATTTGGCAATGTGTTTATCGGTCCCCAACCTCCCCGAGGTTGGGAAATCAATGAAGAACTGCTGCACGCAAACCTGGCCTTTCCCCCGCCACATCAATACCTGGCCTTTTATCAGTACTTGCAAGAAGATTTTCGGGCCGATGCCATCATTCATCTTGGCCGCCATTCCACCTATGAGTTTTTGCCCCACCGCTCGGTGGGACTGGCGGAAGACGATTATGCCCGCATCATCGCTGACGACATTCCCGGCATCTACCCCTATATCGTGGATGGTGTCGGCGAAGGCATTCAGGCCAAACGGCGCGGACTGGCGGTCATGATTGACCATCTGACACCGCCGCTGGAAAGCACTCCGCTTTATGACGACCTGTTGCAACTGCGACAGTTAATTGAGAGCTTCGAAACCAGTCATGGCAACAATGAAGTGTTGGCACAACGGCTTGTGCAACAGATTCGTGACAAGGTAGAAGCACTGGAATTAAAGGATGAACTCAGTGAGGCCATGTCCGCAGAACTGGCGGTGATGGGGATCAGCTTCGACGAGGTGGATGACGATATGCTGGTGCATGAGGTAGGCCACTACCTCACCGACCTGCAGGAGCGATTTATGCCTTATGGTCTGCATGTGTTTGGCCAGGATTGGAAGCGCCAGGGCATCGACAAAATGTTGACGTCCATGAAACCGGCAGATGATGACGAACAGCAGCGCTGGCGTCAACTGCTTAGTCAGTCACCGGGGTTGGAAATGCAGAGCCTGAGCAATGCCTTGAACGGTGGTTTTGTGTCTCCTGGTCCGGGCAACGATCCCATTCGCAGTCCCGCTGCCCTGCCCACCGGCCGCAATTTTTATGCCCTGGACAACAGCTTAATTCCCAGTCCAGTGGCCTGGGAGCTGGGCAGTGAATTAGCCCGACAAGCTCGTGCCAACAATCCTCAAAATTCTGACAAACGTGAGGCCCTGGTGTTATGGGCCTCTGACGTCGTGCGCGATGAAGGCGTGATGATCGCTTTTGGTTTGGACATGTTGGGATTGAAACCCACCTGGAACAGTCGTGGGCTGGTGAAAGGTCTCGAACTGCAACCATTGCAAGACCATCGAGTGCGTCGCGATGTGGTGTTTACCACCTCCGGTCTGTTTCGCGATCTGTACAGTCGACAAATGCTGTTGCTGGATCAAGCCAGCTTGATTGCATTGCAGGCCAGCGGAAATACCATCGTGAAAGATCATCCGGCATTGACGCAAGCGTTGTATCAAGCATTACAACCGTTACAAGATTCTGACCTGAAAGCCGATACCGAGCTGGGTAATGAATCCCTACAACGCAATCAGATTGCGGCCCACTGGGTGCAACAAGCTCAACAGCTTCTGGCACAAGGCAATACCTCAGCCGAGGCCGGTGAACTGGCCATTCTGCGGGTGTTCGGTGATGCCCCTGGCAGTTACGGTGCCGGCGTCAATCGCCTGGTAGAACGTTCCGGTGCCTGGCAACAACGCAGCCAGTTGGCAACTGTGTATTTGCGGCGTCTGGGACACAGTTTTAGCGCCAAAGGTTTCGGCACGCCGGTGCAATCGGTATTTCGTGATCTGTTAAGCGATGTGGAGAACACTTACCTGGGGCGCTCCAGTAACCTTTACGGTCTGATAGACAATAACGATGCCTTTGATTACCTGGGCGGATTGAGTCTGGTCGTGGAAACCCTGACAGGCCAGGCTCCCAATAACTTCGTGCTTAACCACGCCGATCCTAACAACATCAAAGCCCAGCCGCTGGCGTTAGCCCTGCGTCAGGAATTACGCGGTCGTTTTCTCAATCCGGAATGGCTCAAAGGTTTGATGAAACATGACTACGCTGGCGCCCGCACCATGGGCAGTGAATTTCTGGAATATTTGTGGGGCTGGCAAGTGACAAATCCAACCCTGGTGGGCGATTGGGCCTGGGAAGAAGTCAAAAGTGTGTACGTGGACGATCGTTATAACCTGCAACTGGATGATTTTCTGGAGCAAGGTCATAACGTGCACGTCAAAAGTAACATGCTGGCGATTATGCTGGTGGCCATTCACAAAGGTTTTTGGCAGGCGGACCTGAATACACGTCAGCAGCTGGCCAGTGAGTTTGCCCGCTTGGTGCAGCAAAACGGTCTTCCGGGCAGTGGACATACCGCTCCGGACAACCCCATGCTCGAATGGGTGCAGCAATACCTCCCTGACAATGCGCAACAGGCGTTACAGGAGGTGATCCAGCAAGCTCTGGGCGAGCCGAAGAGTGCCCAGGAGGAAGCCCGTTTGAAACGTCTCACTGAAATCGAAGTTCCCGCCTCACAGAATCAAGAGGCAACCGAGACAAAGAGGGAAACATCCACGAATGTAGACACTGGCGCTTCTCACCACCCCGAGACCACATCACTACCGTCTCAGTATCTGGTTCTAATACTTTCAATGGTCATAAGCATGCTGATTGGCGGATATGTTCATGCCCGTCGCGCTCTGGTTCCTTAACTCTTTAACTCTTTAACGTTTGCAACGGGAGATCCTATGATTCACGGATTCGTGTTAGGCACATTACACACACTGGTGGGTTACTTGCTATACCCAGTCATCGCCGCTCTAGGTCTGGCTTTACTCGCCACCCTGTGGGAATTGGGTATTGCTGTTGCAGAGCGCAGCCATACGCTAGCCAGGGTCATGCACTCTGCCGGGGTTTTTGAGGTCTATGCACTCAAACGTTTGGAGCGGAGTGACCTGTTAGCCAGAAGCGGTCCCATCCTGGGTTTGATGGGCACCCTGATTCCACTCGGTCCTGGTTTGATGGCGCTAGGAAGCGGAGATATCAGTCAATTGGCCACAGCGATGACCGTCGCCTTCGACACAACCGTGTTGGGTTTATTGATTGGCCTGGTCGCCTATTTTCTCAGTCGTGTACGTCGTCGCTGGTACGACGCTACCTGGCAGCGGCTGGAGGATAGCTGACATGAGAACTCAACACACAAAACCCCGTTGGCACCATAACCATTTTGAAGATGCCGATACTGATCCGCTCACCGGTTTTGCCAACATCATGGACGTGATGCTGGTGTTCGCCCTTGGATTACTCATCGTCTTATTGAGTCAGAGCCAGGAATTACGCGGATATTTTCAGTTACAAGAGAACCTGATCGTTCAGCCTGGACAAGAATTGCTAGAGGTTCCCGAAAGCCTCAAAAAAGCTTTGAATTCCGGCCCCGAAGGCATGGAGTCTCTTGGCACGGTTTATCGGGACCCGGATACCGGAAAGCTTATCTTGATCAATCGCTGATACAGCACTGATCAAGCATTGAGACTATTTGCCGGGTATTCATGCAAGACTCTCCACCAAGATCCTGCCAATGAACCCAGCCTTTGGCTCGACAAATGTTTCCGGAAGATTTTTCAAGGTTTGTCTCAACAACCTCAAATCGAGCAGCTGCTTGCTTTGCCAGCTCATGGCGCTGAATAACTGATCGTGAGGCTGCTGGACAGCCACAACGATCTGGTGGATCAGGTAAGGCGTTGGTTGCTGTTAGAGTACTTGGCCAACACCGCCTTACCCCTGCAGGAAATCAGCTATCTACCGGGTTACGACTACACCCCCATTTTTTCCGGGCCTTTAAAAAGTGGTTTCAGGTAACGGCAGCCGAATATAGAAGGTCGGCTCAATCCCCGTAATCCAGTCTGAGTACCGGGTCTTTCCCTCCCCCTCCCCCTCCTCTGATCCTGGTCAACTGTTGATACAGGCACATACTTGGATGGTTGCCTCAATTTCCTAGACCCGTTATTTATTTATAAAATGAATTTCACGACAAATCCACTCGGCACGTTTTACTTCTATCCTTATGTGACAAGTGGCAGCCCGCTCTCCGTCATGGGATTAGTCACAGAATCCAAAATCGGATTAGAAGATCTGCTTGCAGACAGATAAAATCAAACCCTCAACCTGCCCCTGTAAGGGAGTGCTGTACTCGTGATAAAGACCAAATTTTATGGCCGTTTGATTGCCTTTCTGGGGATATCCCTGCTGGCGGGCAACACCGTCGCTGACACGGAATCCTTTCCCCAGTGCGTCCAGCGACTGCAGGGAGAAGCCCGTGAGAGAGGCTTTCCCGACCATCTGGTGGCCGTCCTGGGAGACGTGAAGCCCCTGGAGCGCACCATTAAATACGACCGCAACCAGCCCGAGTTCGTCCAAACCTTTGCGGATTATTACAACAAACGTGTCAACGATTTCCGGATCGATAAAGGCCGTAAGATGCTGGTGGAGCATCGCGATTTCCTGGCGGATCTGACCCGGCGTTATGGCGTTCCCGGCCAGTATCTGGTGGCCTTTTGGGGAATGGAAAGTAACTTTGGTCGATTTATCGGCAAGATTCCCGTACTGGATACACTCGCCACCCTCGCCTGCGACAACCGCCGCAGCACATTTTTTACCGGTGAACTGTTTTCCGCCCTGACATTGATGCAAACCTATGAGTTTGATGCTGGCGATATGGAAGGTTCGTGGGCCGGTGCCATTGGCCAGACCCAGTTTATCCCCTCCGTCTATGTTAAATACGGCATCGACGGTGACGGAGACCAGAAGGTGGACTTGTGGCGCAGTGAGAAAGACGCGCTGGCCTCGGCCGCCTATTTCCTGCAACAACTGGGCTGGACCCGTGAGTTGCGCTGGGGCCGGGAAGTCCACCTGCCCGATGATTTCCCCTACCATCATGCCGGTATCCAAACCCCTCGCCCATTGAGCGAATGGAAACAGTTGGGTGTGGCCAAAGCTGACGGCTCCCCATTACCCGATGCGGATGTCGAAGCGGCTCTGCTGGTCCCGATCGGGGCCGATGGCCCCAAGTTCCTGGCCTACGACAACTTCCATGTCATTATGAAATGGAACCGCTCACAGTTTTACGCGCTGTCGGTCGGGGTACTGGCAGACAGAATCAATGGCGCCGGTCACCTGCACCAGTCTCTGCCCGATACCCCACCCCTGACCCGGGAGCAGATAGTTCAGATACAAACCGAACTCCAGGCCAGAGGGTTTGAGCCCGGTGAAGCGGATGGCCAGCTGGGACCACAAACCACCAGTGCCATTCGCGCGTTTCAAAAAAGCCAGAATCTGCAAGCCGACGGCTTTGCCGATATGGAGCTGTTTGAGTCGTTAAATTAGTCCTGATGGTTAAATCCAGTGAGGAAGGACCCCAATCCAGGCTTCGTGCAGGTATTTGACCACCAACAGATATAACATTAAGCCCAGCGCCACGACGATGGCATCATTGATGCCCAAGGCTGGAAGGCTCGGGACTGGCCGATGGTTACGGTAATTCATGGAGAGCAGATCCGCCGTGGCCCAGGCCAAAAAGCTGCCGAATAACAGGGCGTCCACCAGTCGGCCGTTCACCAGCAAGTGAGCGGCCGACCACAAGATCACACCGAGTAATTGTGGGTGACGTGTCCACTTCGAAATCTTGCCGGGAAAGTAAGGCGCAATCAGCAGCATAAACACCGGCAAGTTCAACACGGCGGTTACCTTCCACATCCATACGGGTGCCGAATACAACCAACTGCTGGTTGTCCTGTCGGCAGCGTAGCCTTTCACCATCAATACAATCCCTATTAGGGAAATCAGCGAATAAATCCCCCGCCACAACAACGGATGTTGTGCGGCCAGCTGATCGCGTGTTTTCGGCAACACAATCGACACCGAATGGGCACCAAAAAACAGAACCATTCCAATCAGCATCATAGTCATGATGTACACCTTCCTTGCCAAGGGTATTTTGCCAAAGGTATTGTTAATCCCGTATCCAAGAAACAAGCATAGCTCACCGTCAACACACTGACACTCACCCCCAACTTGAGCAACCAACTCAAGCCAACGACAATGAAAAGTCGGCCTCGAGAGATTATTCAAAAAAAACTTGCGCGTGTAGTTTATGTAAAGATAATGCATGCCCCTGACGACAGGACCAGAAGTAAAACCACAGGAGTGTGTCCATGAATTACAAAGCCTTTTCTACCACTGCCCTCATTTTTTCCGCCGCTTTGCTCAACGGTTGTTCCAACCATGTCCGTGTTGATACAGAAGTGCAACGCGACATTGATCGTCAAGCATTGAGCCGTACAATTAATCTGGACGCCGACGCCAAAGGTCACCAGATTACCGTCAAGTCGGAACAGCGCGAGCATTTCAGAATCACCGAAAGCGAAAGAACCGTAACCTTTGACGTCGCCACACCCTATCAGCCAGCCCGTGAGCTGTATGAGCCTTTTGTCGGGATTTTTTCCATCACCGCAGGCGTCGTGGTGAACGTTATTGATTTCGCATTACTGGGATTGATCCCCAATGAGTTCACCAATAAACCCCTGTACGTGGGTTTCGCTGGCCTCAACCCTTTTATGAATATTGAAAGTACCACGCGTGTCGAAAGAAAGCAGTTAACGGATGATGTAAGAGTGCTGGACGAGCGTGAAGAGTATGTCACCAAGCCCTTTGCCGGTGAAGTCACTTTCAACAGCGGCACCGTCAGACTGGCCAAAGCCGTCGATAATAACGGCACCACGGATCTGGACCTGTTCGATATCATCAATGCGACAGGAGCCGACCTTCGCAAGCTGACCGTATCGGCAGGAGCCGAAGAAAACCAAGTGGTAAAACATGTTTTTATTGACCGCCGGGTGCAGGCCCGTTTAATGGAAGCCGAGCGCATTCTGGGGAAATACCAACAGGAGACCGGGCAGGATTTGAAAGTGGTCGCTGCCGACATCCACCAGCTGGCAGAACTTGGATTCAACGACAAATCCTTGAAACTGGAAGAACTGACCCGCGCGGCCATGAGTACTGATCAAAACAATGAACTGACGGCTGAAATCAACAAGTTGTATATGTAAAGCTGTCACTGGTCAGCGCGTTTTTAAACAGGCCTCATGCGAGGCCTGTTGACGAATATCACCGTTTAACCCGATTTTCGATCACCCCAACACCCTCAATTTCGCAACGAACCACATCACCCGGCTGGAGAAACACAGGCGGTTCCATGCCGAGACCCACGCCTTCCGGGGTACCGGTGGCAAGCAGATCGCCACTTTCCAGAGTAAAGGCCTGTGACAAATAAGCGATCTGTTCGGCGATGCTGTGCAACATAAGTGACGTATTGCTCGATTGTCGCTGTTCACCATTAACCAGACAGCGCAGGTTTAAATTGTGGGGATTTTCCACTTCATCGGCAGTCACAATCCAGGGGCCGATGGGACCATGGCTGTCGAAGGATTTACCAACGGTAAACGTGGGCGAATGGAATTGCCAATCGCGCGCCGACACATCGTTAGCAACAAAATAGCCAAACACATGCTCCATGGCCGTCTCTGCATTCACCTGTTTGGCGGGCTTGCCTATGACCACCCCCAATTCCACCTCGTAATCAAGCTGTTCCGTTACGCCGGGATCAATATCCTCGTAGGGACCGGCAATGCATGATGTCTGCTTGTTAAACCACAACTGCCTGGGTAATTCGGTCAGGCCAAGATGACTGGTTTCTTCCTGATGTTTTTTGTAATTCAAACCAATGGCGAGGTACTTGCCGGGCTTTTCGATGGGAGCCAGTAAGGTAGCGTCGCTTAACAGACAATGGGGTTTGCAGCCGGCAATGACCTGAGCGACCGCATCGATGGCCACAGGCCCTCCACTGACAATGTCCATCACCGTAGTGTACGGGGCATGGGCGGACTGCAAATCCACCACGCCCAAACCTTCGTCGGTTTCGACGACAACCCCACTGCGTGGGCCGTCTGGGGTTTGGTAACGTATCAGTTTCATAAGGTTGTTCCTAAGGCTATTGTTTCTGAGACTATTGTTTCTGAGACTATTGTTTCTGAGACTATTGTTTCTGAAATCACTGTGCGGCGCCCAATATACCACTTACAGAAACCGGGATCAGATTAGCGCCACCATCGCTCGACACGGCGGTAAACGAGTTATCTATACTTCCAATCAGCCGTGGAGAATAAGGGATCGTACCCCGATACAGCTAGAGGAGTCCCTATGAACCGTTCAGCACCGACCGATGTGGATATTCACCCACTGTTGCAACAACGCCACAGTCCCTATGCCTTTGACCCTCAACGCCGTGTGGCAGAAGAGGATGTCCGCGCCTTGTTTGAAGCCGCCCGCTGGACCATGTCCTCGTACAATGCTCAACCCTGGCGTTATATTGTCGGAGTGAAGGCCAGGGATCCCGATACCTGGCAACAAATTCATTCCGTACTGCTGGTGGGCAACCAGCCGTGGGCCCTCAATGCCCCGGTGCTCGCACTGGGTGTGGTGGAACACCACTTTGAACACAACGGTCAGTCAAATAAAGCCGCCAGTCACGATCTGGGGGCCGCCTCGGCCTACCTGACACTGGAAGCCACGGCCAGAGGACTTGTCGTCCATCAGATGATTGGTATTGATCCCGACAAGGCTCGTGCCGTATTTGGGATCGACGGATCACTGGAACCACTGACGGCCCTCGCCATCGGTTATACCGGGACCCCGGAAGATATCCCGGAAACCTATGCCGAGCGGGATACCAAACCTCGAGTTAGAAAGCCGGTCAGCGATTTGATTTTACGGGGGGGCTTTTAATCGGCGTCTCAGAGCCCCTGACCTGGCTTCAGAAACCCCGGCCTCGCTCAGAAACCCGTCCTCAGAGACCATAGTCTCTTTCAACCCGGCAAATTCGGGTTTTATACGCCGAGTACCACTGCTCACGACCCAGTTTTTGGGCCTGCTGATGATCCAGGTTCGCTTTCCAGCGTTTGATGGATTCCAGATCAGTCCAGTACGAAACGGTGATGCCGACCTCTTCCCGAGCTGACTCAATCCCAAGAAAGCCAGGTTGGGCCACAGCCAGTTCCAGCATACGCTCCGCCATCTCCCCATAGCCGTGATCCCCCTCGGTACGCAATGAAGTAAAGATCACAGCGTAATACGGCGCTGCCGGGGTGTGTGCAATTAGAGACATAATCACCTCATTTGATCATGAACAACTCTTCAACAAGGTTATTCTACGTTCTCGTGCAAACCGACCACAATGCGCAGCCCTTAAAAGAAGCCGTTCAATCCTGACTTACACTGGAACGGGGTTTCTGTTAGATTTTCTCTCAGAACCAAGGACTGAACTTGCCACCCTATGAACTTTACGGACGCTGACCTCGCCGCCATCTGGCTGACGCTCAAACTGGCTACGGTGGTAACCCTGTTATTGCTGTTGATTGGCACTCCTATCGCCTGGTGGCTGGCCAACACCCGCAGCCGCTGGAAGAATCCGGTCAGCGCCCTGGTGGCTCTGCCCATTGTCCTGCCGCCCAGTGTGATTGGCTTTTACCTGCTGGTGTTCATGGGCCCCAATGGACCACTCGGACACCTGACCCAAACCCTTGGACTCGGCACCCTGCCCTTTACCTTTGAAGGCCTGGTGCTGGCGTCACTGGTCTATTCCCTGCCTTTCGTTGTACAGCCGATCCAGAATGCCATTGAAGCGCTGGGCCAACGACCGCTGGAGGTGGCCGCCACCTTGCGCGCCAGTCCACTGGATACTTTTTTCAGTGTGGTGCTACCTCAGGCCCGGCCGGGGCTATTGACCGCAGCCGTATTGGGCTTTGCCCATACGGTAGGCGAATTTGGCGTGGTGCTGATGATCGGCGGCAATATTCCCGGTGAAACCAGGGTTGTCTCGGTACAGATTTACGATCATGTGGAAGCCCTTGATTACAGCAGTGCCCACGAACTGTCTTTGCTGATGGTAGGCTTTTCATTTATGGTGTTGCTGTTGCTCTATACCTTTAATCCTCGTGCCGCTTTCAGCTCGGGGGTGAAATCATGACCTCGGACCAGATTGAGGCCCAGTTCAATCTCTCCTATCCCGACTTTACTCTGGATGTGAATTTGTCACTGCCTGCCCGCGGTGTCAGTGTGCTGTTCGGGCATTCAGGCTCAGGCAAAACGTCTTTATTACGCTGCTTTGCCGGTCTGGAACGACCTCAGTTTGGTGAGTTGTCATTCAAGGGAGAAAGCTGGCAAGCCGGCAAACAGTTTTTACCGGCGCACAAACGGCCAATTGGTTATGTGTTTCAGGAAGCCAGCCTGTTCAGTCATCTGTCCGCCAAAGACAATCTCAACTACGCCATTAAACGGGCCATCAAAACCTCAGAGAGCGGATCGCCACAAATTGAGAGGGAGCAGGCAATCGAGCTATTGGGGATTGGCAATCTGCTGGAGCGGCAACCGCATCAGCTCTCCGGTGGCGAACGCCAGCGAGTGGCTATAGCCAGGGCCTTGTTGATCCAGCCCCAATTGTTGCTGATGGACGAGCCCCTGGCGGCGTTGGACCTGCCCCGCAAACTGGAAATCCTTCCCTATCTGGAGCGCCTCAAACGTCAACTGGATTTGCCCATAATCTATGTCAGTCACTCGCCGGATGAGGTTGCGCGCCTGGCCGATTACCTGGTTGCCATGGAACAGGGCCGTGCACTCTGCTCCGGCAGCTTGAGCGAAACCCTGTCACAACTGGATTTCCCGCTGAAACTGGGCGAAGACACCAGTGTAGTACTTGAGGGTATCGTCACTGAACGCGACAGAACCTGGAAGCTGACTCGGGTTCAATTTGACGGTGGTCACGTCTGGCTGCGCGACAGTGGCCATGCCATTCACAGTGAGGTTCGGGTTCGGATCCTGGCTCGGGATATCAGTCTGGCGAAAGCACCGCACGACGATACCAGTATCATCAACACCCTAGCCGCCGAAGTGGTGGAAATTATCACCGACGAGCATGAGGGCTTATCCCTGGTACGGTTAAAAGTAGGCAACACCTACCTTATTTCTCGAGTCACACGGCGCTCCGCTCACCTGCTGGGTCTGCAACAGGGGCTTACAATATGGGCACAAATCAAATCCGTGGCGGTGATTTAACACGGATACCAACATGACGCATAGCAGTACTCCAGTACTACCTGAGCACAGCCTGTCACCTTTCCCTCACACGTTTACCCCAACCTCAAAATCTTTGTGGTAATTGCGACAATTGGGAAAAATTCTCAATTCCGGGATTGTCGGCTTTCCCACAATTGGCAATCCATCCCTGCCGCATTAAATATTTTTCTCATTAGTATCAACTGGTTACGGTTTGGCTTTCGCACCAATCGGATGGCACGCCCCCTGCAATAGCTAGCAGTAAGAATTAAAGCAGCAGTAAGAGTTAAAGCAGCATTAACAGGCAAAGCAGCAGTTAGTTTTTTTAAACTACATGTGACGATGAGCGAGGAGCAGCTATGGCTAAGATTGGTATTTACTTTGGCACAGATACCGGCAAAACCCGCAAGGTAGCCAAGATGATCACAAAAAAACTGGAAGATGACGAATTGCTGGGTAAACCAGTGAATGTCAATCGCGCCAGCCCCGAGGAATTGGCCGAATATCAGTATCTGATTCTGGGTACGCCAACCCTTGGCGAAGGTCTTCTGCCGGGCTTATCCGCAGACTGTGAAAGTGAGAGCTGGGAGGAATTTCTGCCAACCTGTGAAGACATCGACTTTACCGGCAAAACCGTGGCCATTTACGGCCTGGGTGACCAGGTGGGTTATGCCGACGAATTTGTCGATGCCATGATCGAAATTTACGACTTTGTGTCCGAGCGTGGCGCCAAAGTGGTGGGAGCCTGGCCAACCGACGGTTACGAATTTGATCATTCAGAAGCCATTGTCGATGACAAGTTTGTTGGACTGGCTTTGGATCTGGATAACCAGAGTGGTTTAACCGACGAACGTCTGGACGCCTGGCTGAAGCAAATTGCACCGGATTTCGGCCTGCCTCTGTAATTTTTTACAGCAAATAAAGTTAAGGCAGATAAAGTTAAGGCAGATAAAGTTTTGGATAGCGGACTTCTGATTTTTGTCACGACGGCAGCTCAAACCCATCAAACCATGACTAGTGAGCATTGAGTTGAGCCTCAGCAAAACCAGGAGTCCGCAGTCCTTTTCTACTCAAAGCGCTTCTAAATTATTCATCAACTGGTAAAAGAACCCGATGGATTTACCATATTCATCCACTCGAATCCGTTCGTTAACACCGTGAAAGCCCTCAAACTCCTTGATGTTTTCGAGCTGGACTCCAGTGATGGTATACACATCCGGTGCAAACGGACGCGCTTGAAAATGCTTGGAATCCGAGCCGCCAATCACAAAAAATGGTGCGACGATAAGATCGTTACCCCATATCTGCCGGATGGTTTTTTCCAGGGCTTTGTAACCCGGACCTCGAGCGTCAGCGACGTTGGTCGCTGGTGTTGAAGCTGAAATATCTCTGACAGTTATGCGATCGTCGTTAATTGCCTTTTTGACATGATCAATAATTACATCGGGAGTATCGCCGGGCATGGGCCTGAAGTTTACGACCGCAGATGCTGACGGCGGTAACACGTTATCTTTAATGCCCGCATTGAACATGGTAACGGCAATGGTGGTATGCATCATCGCTCTCGTCACCGGCTGTTTTGCCATTACGTCAATAAATTGCTTCTCCTCTGCCGTCATTTCACCGTCTTTTCCGAAAGCGACAGCGGCAAATAGAGGCTGCATTTTTTTGTCAAGTTCAGGGCCTAAATAACGATACTGCTCACGAAGCGCCGGATGAATTCGATATGGAAATTGCGCAGCTTCCAGCTTCGTTATGGCCTTAGCAAGTATGCCAATATTGGATTCCTCCGGTGGCTGTGATGAGTGGCCACCGACAGCATGAATGGCAAGCTCAAGACTCAAGTAACCCTTTTGAGCGATACCAATCAGGGCTGTATTATCGGGAATCCCGGGGAAAATACCCGGAGTTAGCGGCGCGGATTCGTCAATAACAAACGCGAATCGCTTAATACCACGTTTTTCCAGTACGTCAGCAATATGTTTGGCGCCTTCCGGACCACCTACTTCTTCATCCTGGCCAAATACGAAATACAGGGTACGAGAAGGCTGCCAACCCTCTTTGATTTTCATTTCCGCCGCTTCAAGAATCGCCTGAACCTGGCATTTATCGTCCAGAACGCCCCGCCCCCAAATATAACCGTCAGCTATGGCGCCGGAAAACGGATCCTGCTTCCACTGTTCCCTGGAATCCTCCGGAACGGGAACCGCATCCATATGCGCATAGATTAAAGCCGGAGGCAGAGAGGGATCTTTACCCTCCCAGCTGTAAAGCAAGCTGAAAGGTCTAGGGTCACCCAATACTTCCCTTTTTAACGTCTTGTGGACATTGGGATAGGAGTCTTTCAAAAACTGGTGATAGTCGGTGAATGCCTTGGCGTCGAAGTCATTCCTATCCTGATTGGAAATCGTGGGAAACTGTACGCCCCTCGACAATCGCTTTGCCGCCGCATCAACGTCAACCTTAATCTCTACAGGTTCAATACCCGTCATCTGCATGGATGTAAATTCTTTTGTGTCATCAGCCTGGGACAACAGACTCAAAGACAACGCCGCCGAACCCAAACAAACGCTACCAATCTTTATCAACTTATTCATCATTTTAATCCCTCTGAAAAAACATCAATACCACGAAAAGATCCTGTAACAGACGCACCATGAAAGGCCACTGGGAAGCTATAGCCCGCTGTGCCATTCATCCCCCTTTTGGCTGATCAACACTTCTCTGTAGCCTATCGCTCTAGAATGTCACTCGGCATTTCAACGCCGCCAACCAGAGCTGATCTTCGGCCTGATTATGAGACGGGTTTCTGATCCACTGGACGCTGGGAACCAGCAGGATGTGATTGAACACCTGCCATTTATAGTAGCCTTCCAGCGTGTATTGATCGCGATTGTTGCCAGCCGCCTGCCCCCAGCTCGCACCCACGCCAACAAAGTTCTTACTGTCCAGGGTGTATCCGGCTCCAGTGCTGATGGTCTTCTTCTGCAGGCTCACCCCCCGGTCTGCGTAACCCGCCCGGAAAAACGGCAACCAGGCACCGTACCGCTGGCTGATGGAGGCGGCCACACCCCAATCGCTGGCAAGTCCCGCCTCATCACGGGCATCTGCGTGCCACAGGGTCAGATGCATATTGTCTGCCCAACGATCTTCCCAGGAGCCCGCACGGCCAAACTCCACGTGCGTGAGATACTCCGAGGTACTGAAAAAGCTGTCGAAGGCATCATCCGGCCTGTGGGGGTCGCCATTGATATCGGCCACACTGCCGGTCAGGTAAAATTTTCCGGGCACCGACCAGCGGCCTGCCGCCCCCAAGCCTTGGGCCGGCACAGGTATGGTTGGGTTGGTGGCAAAGGCGACGTTATTGAATTCAGTCCAGACATTGATCAGACCGTAGACATCAATGAAATCCGCAACATCGATGATGCCCGCAATATAGCCAAATTCGTTGTCTTTGAAGCTTTGCCCCCAGTATAGGTTGGTCAGGACCCCTTTCTTATCGTTGAACGTGGGGCCGCTGGAGCCGGAGACTCCGGCTGCCGGTAACAGAACCTGTGGAGGCAGGTCAGTACCCAATCGATGACGATTCTCGACTTTGAACGTCACTCGCCCCGGCGCACTGGATTGAGGGTTCATCTTCCAGGTTCCAAAAAAACGCGCGACGCCACCGACAGCCTCCTCATCCGCGGGGCTGTTATCAAGTTGCTGTGCTAATATCTGGTAATCCGCAGCAAGCGAAAGATTGTATTGCTCGAAGGAGGGAATGCTGGGCCAGCTGGGGTGTTCAGATCTTCTGGCACTTTCAACCTCGTGCAGTTGACTCTGAACTGAACCTGGTCCCATTCCCAGGTCGGACACATCATCCTCGGCGGACGTAACGGATGCCAGAAACAGGTCAGCACACACCAAAAGTACGATATAGACTGTCTGTAAAGACCTGTTCTTCATGGTGTTATCTTCCTGCGCACCCTGATCCCGACAAAGAAGCAATTGCTGTAGCAATGTAGCCTTTCCGGGAAGCGTAGTTACTGCCCAGAAAAAAACCAGTCATTCGGGCAGTATCTATGGCGTCAGAATTTATTGCGCACCAACCCTAAATGGCAAAGCACCCCATATCCCTCAGAGTAGAGTTCATGAATCCCCAGCCATTACCCAAACCATACTTGGTCACCCCGATAAAACCGTCATTTTGGGCACCGATTTTCACTGGCGACCTGAATTTGGACGACGTTGGCGGGGGTGTGGAAGTAATCAAATATTTCGCGAACCTCTGTCACCGGTGTGTCAACTGACACTATCTCCACCTGAGCTACAACGGGTAATAGAGGCTGTGTAGCCAAAAAAATTGCTACAGCGATGCATTGAGGCTGGAAGTGACCGCGCAGGAAACCGGTGAAGGCGCCGTGGGTTGCAGGCTTGAGTATGTGGCTTTGGTTACACTGGCTACACCGGAATAACGACTTTCTTTGGAGGTAACCCGACTGCCTTAGCCCAAGCTCAGATCGAAGTGCCTCTAGAGGCGGGCATAAAGCTGACGCCGATCGGGACCAGGGTGATTGACGTCCCGCAGGTGGCCGAGATAGGCTCATTGCGGGCTGTCCGAAATGGGGCAAAATTTGAACCCTTTTTCGACCTTCTGAAAGCTTTCTCGAAAGGTTTTTCTCTTAAAAAGGTTTTGTTCTTAAATGTCGAGACTTAATTTGCGATAGAGACCATCTGATGCGGTGGCTCGATACCTTCTTGATGGGTTTTCAGTATCTTGTTCACCACCAGGGTGCTGTCATTCCCTTCACCCGACACGTCAACCCGGCAGGCTTCGAGATTATCAACGGTTGGCAACTCGAACATGGTTTCACACAGGGTGGTTTCCAGCAGAGCCCTTAGCCCTCTGGCTCCCGTACCGCGATTGACGGCCTGTTCGGCAATATAATGAATGGCGTCTGGGGTGAATATCAGCTCCACCCCCTGATAGGAGAACAACCGCCGGTACTGTTTGACCAGGGCGTTTTTCGGTTCGACCAGGATTTTCTCCAGGGCTTCTATGTCCAGCTCCTGTAAGAATGTCACCACAGGAAAGCGGCCAATGAACTCCGGTATCAAGCCGAAACTCTGAAGATCGTCCGGTTGAAGTGCGGCCAGTAACTCATTGTTGCTGAACTCACACTCCTTGCGCAAAGGTGAATTGAAGCCGATTCCCCCTTCACTGGGTTGCAGTCGTTTGCTGATCAGTTCCACCAGACCCGGGAAAGCACCACCGACAATAAACAGGATATTCTGTGTGTTCAGCACCACTTCTTCACCGTGACCTTCGCGCTGTCCCGGCTTGGTGACTCTCACTTCCGAGCCCTCGATCATTTTCAGTAACGCCTGCTGTACCCCTTCACCGGAAATATCCCTGACGGCAGTGCCGCCATCGCCGCGTTTGGCCAATTTATCAATCTCGTCAATATAGACAATGCCCCACTCGGCCCGCTGGGTATCCCACTCGGACGCCTCCAGTAATCGCTTCAACAGACTCTCCACGTCTTGCCCGACATACCCGGCCTGAGTGAGGGACGTGGCATCACCTATAACAAATGGCACACCAATTATTTTGGACAGGGTTTTCACCAGCAGCGTTTTCCCCGCACCGGAAGGTCCTGTCATCAAGACGTTGGATTTCTCAACCTCGACCGGCTCAGTATCCAGGTGAGTGTCTTTGATAAACGGTGAAGCCTCGTCCTGGTTGTTCAGCCGCAGGTAATGATTGTAGAGGGCAACGGACAAAGAGCGTTTGGCATCATCCTGGCCAATAATGTAATTATCAAGATAGGATTTGATGACCGAAGGCGCCTTCAGTTCAGGTTTGGCCAGCGCCACTTTTCTGCCCCAGCTATTGACGACCTGATAAGCCAGTTTGACACACTGCTCACAGATATGGCCGTCATTGCCAGCAATGAGCGGTACACTGACTGACTTTTCAACGCCACAAAACGAGCAAGTCAGGGGGTGATTGTCTGCTGGGGGGGTCTCTAGATCAGTCATGCGAGCTCCTTGGCAGGCATAGAGTCGTCATTGTCTGCCTGAATCTGTAACAGTTGTTTAACCCAACGCCGGGTCGCCTGCTTGCTCTGCCGCTCTTGCAGCTGGCTTCTCAGCTTTTCCATTACTTCACTGAGTGGGGCAATGCCGGCGGGATAAATCGCTTCGCAATAGAGAATATGAAAACCCACCTGGGATTCCACTACCTCACTCACCTGCCCTTCCTTCATTTTGAACAGCACTTCACTGAGCTCCGGGTACAGGGTATCGTCTTTCACTTCGCCCAACAGGCCGCCTTGTAACGAGGTTGGGCATTCAGAGTGCTTCATCGCCTGTTCTTCAAAGCGAGCGGGTTTCTTACTGACTCGCTGTTGAATGGCTTCAATACGCTGCAGTGCCGACTCGCGGGTATTTTCTTCAAATTCCGGGTTGATCGTGATCAATATATGGCGAGCTTTCCGTCGCTCTGGCCGATCAAACTTGTCCCGATTCATGTAATAAAACAGATTGATATCCACATCATCAATCTTGGCCGAACGGCTGGCGACCATGGTAAGCACCGCTTCCACTCGCAACTCTCTTTCCAGGGCACCTTTCAGGTCTGAGAAACTCAATTCATTTTCAGCGAGGTCCTGATAAAAAGAGTCTTCATCCTCATAACGGCCAAGGATCTGTTCAGCCACCTTATCCACTTGCGACTTCGGAACCACCACATCCATGGCTTCCTCACTGGACAACACCGCTTGTTCAATGAGGTATTCCTTGGCGGCGATGGTACGCACCTGCTGATATTCCTCAGGGTCAAGAGCTAAGGGCTTTTTCCCAAACCGCTCCTGGGAAATTCGCAACAAACGGTAACTGATGCTGGCACTATCAATTTCTTCGGTTGTCTTATCCATTGCTGATCACCTAAGATTAACCCGTCACTGGGGTTTCGACTTCTGAAGGGATTGGTGACAGGCATGGCTCCGGAACCAGATAGACTTTATCGTTGAAGCGGACGTGATAGGAAATATTCAGGGCGTCTCGAACCACTTTCTGAATTTCACCGATTTGTCCTTCCTCGACAATCACTTCGCCAGAAACAGACAAGGACATATTGCAAATGACTTTATCGTGGAATTCAAACTGATTTTGAACCCAGGGTTCATCCGCAGAAATCAGTTCCTCTTCCCTACACCCCACAGTACGGCCTTCTTCCATAAAGTGAACACGGTAGATCAACTGGTCCTGGAGATAGGTGCCCACATCATAAACACAGCCAGTCGCACCGCGTTTAATCAGTAGCGAACCCACTTCCATACCCGGATAAGTGCCGTCGTTGCGAACATTGCGAATCAGTCGGACTTCTTCACCATATTCATAGCGTGGTTTCATCAGTCTGCCTCGTTTGTTCAGAGAAGAGCCTTAAGCCTGTAAATAAGCAGCCTTCAGCCTGTAAATAAAGAGCCTTCAGCCTGTAAATAAGCAGCCTTCAGCCATTTAAAAAGCTTCAGCCTTGTAACAGAGAGTCCAATGACACAAAGCCGTTCTGGGCTTCCTGCATCTTGAATACCTTAAACACCTTTTCGGTTAAGGCATCAGACTCAACAAAGTCTGTGTAGGCCCTCGCTAACAGCGCTTTATAGGCTGCCGTCATGGCCTCAGTATTGCCCTCGTAGCTTTGCATGGCATCAGCACTTTGCTCAATGTAATCGTGAAAACGCTGCATAATATGCAAGCGATTCACGTGTACGATTGATGGCTCGTAATCAATGCCAAAATACTGCAAAAAATCCTCAGCCGAACTTAATTCTTCCAGGGCATCTTCCAGTTCTAACGCTTCTTCACTAGTCATGTTGGCACCTCATTCAGGTTTTTTGATTAAGGGTCTAAAGCCAAGCACCCGATTTAAACGCCTGCGGCAACAGCTTGTTTCACCGACCGGGTGTTATCGACCACATTGGCCGGCCCCATCGCCCGCAACAACTCTTTGGCCCCCAGTCTGTCTTTGCTGTCCATCTCGATGACTTTGTTCAGCATTTTCACACCGGTATCGAGGCGGTTCAGCCGCAGGTGCAAATACGCACACCCCTTCAAGGCCAACAGGTAAAATCGCACCATGGTAAATGAGGTGTACACGCCCATTGCCAGATGATTGCTCGTTATTTCCGACCAGTGCTCGGGGAAATCTATCAACCTGGCGGTTACCGCCATGGCCTCAAAGGCTATTTTGATTGCGTCATCAAGACGGTGCTGGTAGTAGTAAAATCGATACAGGGCGACCAGCACCAGAAGGCTGTCAGGCTCCAGGTCATAGGCCTTGAGCAAAAAATCCTCTGCGCCACCTTCGGCATAGTGTTCCGCAGCCTGTTGGATTAACTGGTTCACCTGATCCGACGTGGGTTTATCAAAATAAAGTTGTTGTGCTTCAAAATCCTGCAAATCCATAACTTATACCTACTGTCGTTATTGATTAACTGCCAGACCTTTTGAGCAATCCTGCTCACAGATTTCGTTGTCCGGATTACAGGCTACCTCAGTAGCCAAAACCTCTTTGGCACCGTTTACCTGCATTTCCAGCGCATCGATTCTGTCTAATAAACAGGCGATCACTTTCGACACGGGATCCGGTATCAAGTGATGATCCAGATCCACCCCATAGGGATTCAGGATCCCGGCCTCACGCACCTTGACCACCTTGCCGGGGATACCAACCACGGTACAAGCGTCGGGAACCGGATCCACCACAACCGAGTTGGCTCCTACCCGGGCATTTTTACCAACGGTGATATTGCCCAGGATTTTGGCCCCACAACCAACCAGAACACCGTCCTCTAAAGTGGGATGGCGCTTGCCTTTATTCCAGCTGGTTCCACCCAGGGTGACTCCGTGGTAAAGGGTGACGTTATCGCCAATGATCGCGGTTTCGCCGATGACCACACAGGCACCGTGATCGATAAAGATTCGTGTCCCCAGTTGGGCGCCGGGGTGAATATCGACGTTGCTGATAAAACGTCCCATCGCCGATAACCAGCGGGCGGTAAAGCGCCAACCACGCTTCCACAAGCGGTGACTGACACGGTGCATCATCACCGCATGCACGCCTGGGTAGGTGGCCAGTACCTCGAAGTGCGTACGCGCCGCCGGATCCCGCTCAAACACACAGGCAATATCCTGTTGCCACTCTTTCCATAAGCTGGTCTTGTCCTGGGCATCAATTGACGTGCCTATCATTGCAGAGTTTGACATATCACTTCTCCCTCTGGCTCAGTGTGAGTTCTGATATCGGTGGCTACCACCGATTCCAGTGCCAGATACAAATCCATCAATTCTTCGGGTTTGGGACTGCGCTTGCTGGCGGTTACCAGCACCCGGATTTGGGACAAGAGCACGGGTACCTGCCAGTCCAGTAATTCGATGTTTAACTCCCGGAAAACATGGCGAAGCATTTTTCCACCGGAGTGTTTGCCCAGTATCAACTGGTGGCTGCGCCCGACTTCCAGAGGATCCAATCCCTGGTAATTGCGGAAGTCCTTCAACATGCCATCCACATGAATACCCGCTTCATGGGTAAACACTCCGGCCCCGACGATGCTTTTTTGCCAGGCGACATCGCGACCGGAAGCCTGTTCAACCAAACGGGACAACTCGGGGAAGCCACGGCTGTTGATACCCGTGTCGATGCCATGTAGGTTCTTTAACGCCAGCACACATTCTTCCAGTGGCGCATTGCCTGCACGTTCGCCCAGACCGTTGACGGTGGTATTGATATGGGTAGCGCCTGCCGTTACCGCGGCAAGGGTATTGGCCGTGGCCAGCCCATAATCATCGTGAGCGTGCATTTCCAGCTGTATATCCAGATTTTGACGCAACCGTGATATTTTGGCGTGAACGGAGAAAGGTTCCAGAATGCCAACGGTATCGGCAAACCTGAGACGGCGAGCACCGGCTGTAGCTGCCGCTTCGCCCACCGCTAACAGGAAATCCATGTCCGCCCGGGACGCATCTTCACAACCGACACAGACCTCATAGCCCATGTCGGTGGCACGCTTAACCATGGTGTTGATCTGTTCCAGTACCCACGCCCTGCTGCGACCAAGTTTATGCTCGATCTGCTGATCCGATACGGAGATGGACAAATCCACCATATCAACGTCAATGCCCTTGACCGCAGCCAAGTCGGCATCCGTCATGCGGCACCAGGCGAGAGTGGACACCGGCAACTTCAGGTTGACGAGCGAGCGCATAACATCCCGCTCCTCGTCTCCCATGGCTGGAATACCAATTTCCAACTCGTGCACACCCACGGCGGCCAGCTGACGGGCGATTTCCAGTTTTTCCTCAGCGCTGAACGCCACACCGGAACTTTGCTCGCCATCGCGCAGCGTTGTATCGTCGATAATGACCGTTGATGGTTTCATTTCCACTCTCCTCTACCGGCGTAATCACCTTCAGCCGGGTTTGTTACGCATCGGTGCGTTTATGCATACACTGGCGCAAAGGCTTCTTCGGGGTTTTCTATCGGGCCATTCTCACCCCAATAGGGCGATAACTTACGCAGTTGAGCCACAATAGGAGGCACTTCGGCGATGACCCGCTCAATTTCTTCCATGGTGTTGTAGCGAGACAGGGAAAAGCGAACCGTGCCATGGGCAGCCGTATAGGGGATACCCATGGCCTTCATCACGTGGGAAGGCTCCAGGGAACCCGAGGTACAGGCCGAACCACTGGAGGCCGCAATGCCTTTCTTGTTCATCAGCAGCAGGATGGCTTCGCCCTCAATGTATTCAAAGGCAATGTTGCAGGTATTTGGCAAACGATTGTCCGGATCTCCGGTGACAAAGGCGTTCGGCACTTCAGCCAGAATGCCTTCCTGCAGGCGGTCGCGCATGGCCTTGACCACGGTATTTTCATGTTCCATGTTGGCCATAGCCAGTTCCGCGGCGACGCCCAGGCCGACAATACCCGTGACGTTTTCAGTGCCGGCGCGACGTCCACGCTCCTGATGTCCGCCGCGCAGTAAGGGACGGAAACGGGTGCCGCGTTTCAGGTACAGCACGCCAACACCTTTAGGTGCATGCAATTTATGACCGGACAGGGACAGCATATGAATAGGGCTGTCTTCCAATTCGATGGGGATTTTACCTACCGCCTGCACGGCATCGGTATGAAACATAATGCCCGCATCATCCGCCATCCTGGCCATTTCCATGATCGGGAAGATTGTGCCGGTTTCATTATTGGCCCACATGACACTCACCACCGCGACATTATCACTCAGCAGGGCTTGGTAAGCGTCCAGATCCAATCGTCCTTTCTCGTCCACTTTCAAATAGTGAACCGTGTAGCCCTCGGTCTCCAGGTACTCACACAACGTCAGGATGGCTGGATGTTCGACCACCGTTGTGATGATTTCCTTCCGATCCGGCTGTGCCTTTAATGCCGACAGGATGGCGGTTGAATCCGATTCGGAACCACAAGAAGTGAAAATGATTTCCGAATCATGCTCAGCCCCCAGCAGTTTTTGAATGCTTTTGCGGGCTTTCTTGATGGCAAAACCCACCTGATTGCCAAAATTGTGAAGAGAGGACGGGTTTCCAAATTGCTCGCAAAAAAATGGTTGTAATGCTTCGACTACCGCGCTGTCGCATTGGGTAGTCGCGTTATTATCAAGATAGATATCAGCCATCACTCACCTCCACTCAGGCAGAAGCCTGTTGCTGTACCGAATTGGATTTGTCGACAGGGATCACCTTGACAAATTCACCCAGTCCCTCAATCAATTTTTGCTGGATACCGCCCACGGTCATGGCCGCCATCTGGCAACCGCTGCAGGCACCAACCAGGTTGACGTAGATGTTTTTGCCATCGACATCGACCAACTCACAGTCACCGCGGTCCGCCTGCAGATTGGGTCGAATCTGGTCAATAATGGACTCGATTTTTTTGATGCGCTGAAAAGCGGTCATGCCGGATGCGGCTTTGGGCTCGCTTTCCTGTGGTGTTTCCAGAGTTACCAGTGGCTGCTGAGCCGGTTTGGCTTGCTTTTTCACTGGACCCGCAACAAACACTTCACCGCGCATTTCCAGTTCTTCCACGAGAATGTTCTCAATACCCTCATGACAGGAAGAACAGCCACCGCCCGCTTTGGTGTAGTTTGTCACGTCTTCAACCGTGCTGAGATTGTTGGCGCGAATGGTTTCCCGAATCATGACATCGTCAATGGCAAAACATTTACACACCAGAGCCCCTTCCTCGTGATCATCGACCCACTCTTCGCCACGGTAATCCGCAATCGCGGCCTGCAGTGCTTCACGTCCCATGACTGAGCAATGCATTTTTTCCGGCGGTAAACCGTCAAGGAAATCCGCTATGTCCTGGTTGGTGATTTGCAGGGCTTCATCAAGCGTCCGTCCCTTAACCATTTCAGTGAGTGCCGACGAGGATGCGATGGCTGAACCGCAACCAAATGTCTGAAAGCCAGCATCGAGAATGATTTCGGTCTCCGGATCTACTTTCAGAGTCAAGCGCAGTGCATCACCACAGCTAATGGACCCTACATCCCCAACCGCGTTAGCCTCAGTCACTGCGCCGGCATTTTGGGGGTTATAAAAGTGCTCTTTAACTTTTTCTGAATAGTCCCACATGGTTGCGGATCTCCTGACGCATAGGTATTGAAACCTGTTATCTGTTGAATACGCTTGGCTTCAAAAGAAGCCATTAGCCTGTATTAGCAAGAATGACTAGCTGCTGAATGACTTCCCGCAGCCACAACTGCCGGTAGCATTGGGGTTTTCAAATTTAAAGCCAGTACCTTCCAGACCATCAATAAAATCAACGGTGACGCCTTCAAGTAAATTGGCACTGTCGGAATCAACCAACACTTTGACACCGGTAAAGTCCAAAACCGAATCGGTTTGTTGGACGTCTTCTTCCAGCTTCATGCCATATTGCAGACCTGAGCACCCACCACCTTCAACTTTGATTCGTAAACCCACTATCGGTTTTTCAGCGGACTCGATAAACCGTTGTACTGCACTTACTGCACTGTCAGTTAATGTCAGCATGATTCAAGCTCCATTCAGTCATACATTTGTGCTTTCGATAACAGAATTGCAATGCCTATGCCATGACTCAATGAGCTAAATTTATTGTTTTTAATCAGCAGGTTATGAACAGATATAAATTTTGACGACCTGTCGCAAACTGCACTTGACTGCGCCTTTGTCGGGATTGCTACAAAGCCGTATCCGCAACGACAACAAAGACCGTGTCGCGTCGTTAAGTCGACAAGGTCTGAACACGCTGAGGGATTAACTACATGGAAATTGACTACAGGGAAATGGACTACAGGGTGATAGACGACAATTCCTCCACGCCTAGACCACTTGGTATTAATGAAAAGATATTGAAAAGATGTGACTCAAACCCAGGGGTTAACCTAGCCACTAACGAGCGTTAGGATAACGGCAGAACACGGTATTGAACGCCCTGGCCAAAGATGCGAGTTCCACCGGCTTCTGCAATAACCTGATAGAGAAATTCCGGATCACCGACCGTGACTCCGGCCAGATAGTCCACCCCGAAATCGGCCCATAGATCGAGCCAGGGCATGCTGGGGCCCATGAGTACCACAGTGGCGTTCTGGCTTAATTGCAGCAAATGAGGCAAGGTGTTATTAGCTATGCTACTGGCTGTGATAAACACCCAGTCAATCGAAGGCAGTATCCATTCTGCCGCCGTTTCCGGCAGGTCATCAGGGCCGGGTCGGCGTTCAATGCAGACAAAATCAAACCGGGAGCGGAGACTGTCCAACTGCGGATAACGTCCAATGATCGCCACTTTGGCGTCGGTTAACTGCGGAGCAAAGTGATCAAATACGGCCAGGTGTGGGTGTTCTGCAGGCGACATGGATTGCGCGCGTTGGATAAGCGGGTTGTCAAGGTGATTGGTCAACGCATTAAGGGTAGCCAATCCGACGGCCATGGCTCCGGGTTCATCGCTCTTCAGCCAACCCAGCAGTTCTCCCGCGCTACGTCCCCGCAGCGACCCGGACCAGGAAAGATTGCGTACTATCAGTTGAGGGCTGTAACACAAGCCATAGCGCATTTCAGCAGCAGGAGTATCGCCCGCAGCTGCGGATAACGTTAACAGGCTCCAGTTAATGCCCAACAATGCCTGAGTGACAGAATAGTCCCTGGTGGATGGTTGCTGTTCCAACTCATCAACCAACAGCGAATACAGATCCGTTGACATTGCCATGGAACTAACGCCCAGCCGATTTCATTCAGTCAGTGCCGGTAATAAACGAGGGTCTGCCTTAATCTCGGCTTCCGTCCCCCAGACGGTTATGGCTTCGATTACCCATTGGGGCTTTTTCGGATGGGGTTTCAGCACATCAAATTCAGCGTAAATCTGCCCCCCGCCGTGAATCAGCACATACCCCAACAAAGCGCCAGTGGGGGTCCGCCATTCAATAAACAGCGACTCGCTGCCATCAAAGCTGTCTTTGCGTAACTCCGGATTAACCATCGGCTCATTGATTGCCGACATCAGGTCGGTAAACCCAAAGCGTTCCAGTTCGGCAATCATCACCTCGCAAATCCGCTCAAGGGTTTGCTGTTCTCTCTGCAAGCGGTGCTGCAAAGCATCGCCCGGGGACACCGGGGCCGTCGTTGACTCTACCATCGCCACTTATCTCATCCATTTCCGTGTCAGCAGACTGATACCTGTCTCCAGACTTATAACTGTCACCAAATTTCGGCCGGTGCCAGTTTTTCCGTCACCGGCTGTCCACCCATCAAGTGCTGTTCCACAATGCCATCCAGATCCTCCGGCTTGACGCTGGTGTACATAAAGGCACCGGGATAAACCAGCAAGTTAGCGCCATTATCACAGGGTCCAAGACAGGCGGTTGGGACTATGGAGACTTTTTGCAACAAGCTGCGAGCCATAATAGATTGTGACAGCTTCGGCAAAAGGGAGGCGGCACCACGTTCACCACAACTTCCTCGTGGATGACCGGCCGGTCTTTGCTGCGAGCAGACAAATACGTGATATTCCGGTTTAGACATAATTCGTTACCCCGCCAGAGCCTCATGAGTGTGGCACTGTTTGGGACACACTCGGGAACATGACATACAACCAATACAATCCAGTGCGTTATTGATGGCCATAACCATCATTTCATCATCTTCATCGTAAAAGTCGTCGTCCTCATCATCAATCATATCGGCGCGATCAACCAGTTCGAACACATCTCGCGGGCACACTTTGTAACAGCGGCCACAACCTATGCATTTCGCGGCATCCAGTTCGGTGACAAATTGGGGAGTCCACTCTTCTCCGCCCCTTGTACGCCCTACAATTACGGCTTCAGTCATGGCTTATTACCTCTCGTCTATTGTCTTTCGACAACGCCTATTACATGCCCTAATTACACGCTTCCTGATAACGGGCGTTCGTTTCAGCCCATGCTTCACAGGCAGTTACGGTCTGTTGAGCCAGCTCGTTAAGTTGGGGATAATCACTTAACAGTCGATCTTCCACTAGATCATGGATCATTGAGGCATAGTCCATGGCCATGCGTTTTTTCTTGCTGACTTCCTTTTTCAGCTCTTTCAGTTCATCGTCAGTCATCGTACACCTCCTAACCTTTGTTCATCCGAAGGGTTGTTCCACCCTCTTTTATCAACCAAAACTTTTGAACATCTAGAACTCTTGCATATCCAGAAATCCTGAACATCTAGAGCTCGGCCACATCGCGGTGGGCGTTAATCAGTTCCACAGCCTGGGCGATACTCTTTTCCAGATCTTCTACCAGTTTCTCCAGCGAGTCGAAACCAAAGCGGTGTACATCGCGCAGGGTCTTGTTCATGACCACCAGACGCCCCACCAAAATCAACGCCTTGCCAAAGCCTTCATGAGATAAATTCACAAAGGGCACAGCCATCAGTTCTGCTTCGCGCTCAATACCGGCGGCAATCGCATTGTAATAGGCTTTCAAACGCGAAACGGTGGTTTCATCCGGATCACCTACTACCGGAATTTCCCGGCGCCGCTCCTTGGTCAGAATCATGGGATCCAACACTTTATAATCCGGCCAGGTATCGTAGGTGCCATAACTGTCCAGGGCACGCAGCTGGGTTACTATCTGGCGTACCACAGGATGACTCATGAGTTCATCGGTTTCAGATAACACAATGGCTTCGTTCATATTGTCCTCTCGCTTCCACCTTTAGCGGTGGTGTTTTAAGTTACCAATCAAAATCAAATACACATCGCTGATCGGGATTAATCCAGCCAGCCTTCCGACTCCATAGCATCAAAGCGTCCACTGTCTCCAGGCTGATGGCGTTTTATCGCCTTGGCCAGCCAACTGGATGGCCCCTCTTTCAACTCCTGTTGCAGTGCGCGAATCAGCTCGGTAATTTTGGCGCCTTCGCTGACCTTCACCGGCTGCACACCGAGAGCCAGTAACTGTCGAACCGCCGAGGCACCACAGGCCCGGCAATACACCGCTATACAGCCTTCCAACAATTCCAATTTGACAGCCAACTTGTCCTCGTTACCGTCTTGCGCCAGGTCGCCAAATTCGGTAACCGTGAGTAATTTTGTTTCGTGGGGATCAACCCCATAGATAGCAAACGATCTGGCCGAACCAAAGTGCTGATCGACAGTGTCTCTGTCAGAGGTGGCGAACGCGACCTTCAACAAAGAATCTGGTTGATCTTCATCCAGCACCCGCAGTTGGCGAGTCACGTCTGTCATCAGTGCCTCCAGTCGCTGGCGGAGACTACGCTGCTACCCCGCTCAAATTTTTGCGCGTAGATGGAGTAATATGGAGCGGTTTCCTGATGGTGCGACATCACCATGTTCGCCAGGTCAAATAATGTCTGGGATGAACCGCGGTAACCGAACCAGCAGCGCTGAAATCCTCCCACCAGATCGTATTGAGGGAATCCAATGCGCATGATCGGCACACCCAGACGCAGGGCACTTTCCACTCCGTGACTGTTGGCCAGCAGCAGGTGGACCTTCTGTTCACGAGCCAGGTTCTCTAGATCTTCCAGGTCGCCAATCTGAACAGAAGTCAGCTCGCTACCCAGTAATGCTGGGCCTTTGGCCGGCACAACAGCTGCTACTGTTTCCGCCCCCATGCCTCGCAATAGTCGATCAAAGCCCACCAGCATATCTGGGTCGGTAGCGATAGCCACACGGGAATGGCCAATCATAAAATGGGTATCGAGCATGGCATCCTGCAACTGGCTGCGGTGTTTCTGCCAACGTAGTGGAACGGGTGATTCGCTGACTTTCGATAAGGTATCAAACCAGGCATCCACCACATCCAGACCCATCAGGTGACCAAACAGATAACTGGGTACGCCGGTTCGCTTTTCTAATAGTTTGGCCGGATTGTGCATGCTCTCACCAATGGCCAGGGTGGCAATGCTTTCGCCGGCGGTGATGATGTCATCCACAGAGACGCCACCGGTGGTCAGTGCGTTGTAGGCATTGTCATCCAGGTGCCCGTCCAGTGAGCCGGACAAGTCCGGAATCATCAGCGGACGCAGGCCAAAGCTTTCAATGCTCTCGGCCACGAATTCAATATCACCAGGAGTGAGATTGGCTCCGCAGAGCACATTGACCTGGCGTTTACGCAGACCCACTCGCTCATGATTTTCCGGGATCAAAGTCTCGATAATACCGCGCAGAGCCAGGGCATAACCGCTTTCAAAACTGCCGGAAAAGTCCGGAGTGTTCACGGCCACGACGGCAACGTTTTTGAATTCCGGATTTTTTTCGCGGAACTCGTATACGGCGCGGCGAATATCTGCTCCCTGGGTTTCCGCCAGCCCGGTGGTGACCAACCCAATGATGGAAGGGTTGTTCTTTTCGCTGATCACTTGCAGGGCCTCAACAATATTGTCATCGGCCCCCATAACGGAACTGACCTGATCCATGGCCGTGGTCTGCAAGGGTACGGGTTCACGAAAGTGACGGACAAAGAAGACTTTGGCAAACGCCGTGCATCCCTGTGAGCCGTGCATCAATGGCATGGCCCCGGAAATACCGAGGAAAGCCAGTGCAGCGCCCACCGTCTGGCTGGTTTTCAGGGGGCTAACCGATAAAGCTTTCTTGCGTTTAATGATCTCAGTCATCACATCACCCGTTCGCTGTCAGCAGTCCTTCGGTTTTTCCTGCCCAGGGGGCCGGCCGGCGCACCGCTTCCCAGACAGGACTTTCCAGGGTCAGTGACAGTTGTCTGACCAGTTCCAGCATGCCGGTATAACCGGCGTAGGCAAACTCCCGCTCCTGGTTGATATCCAGAAATGGAATCCGTGCCTTGAGCGCGGTATACATATTGCGGCCCCCGGCGATCAGGATATCGGCTTTGTAATCGGCTACCGTCTGCAACAGTACTTTGGGATTGCCCTCGTCCAGCATTTTGACGTCGTCACCCATCAGCTCACGGATACGGGCCTTGTCTTCCTCGGTGGATTTCTTGGTGCCGGTGGCGACCACCTTCATTCCCAGATCCTGCAGGGCAGAAATCACTGACCAGGATTTCACCCCACCGGTATACAACAGCACACGCTTGTCTTTCAGGCGATCACGCCAGGGTTCCAGAGCCTGACGTATCTTGTCTTCCTCACGGGCAATCAGCGCTTCAGTGCGCTCGGTTAAATTCTCATCGCCGATCAAGCGAGCAAAGTCACGCAGCGCCTGGGAGGTATCGGTAATGCCGTAGAAACTGCCTTCAAACCAGGGAATGTCATAGCGCTCCTGCATTTTACGGGCGACATTCAACATGGCTTTGGAGCAGACCATCATGTTGACTTCGGCCCGATGCATGGTTTGCACTTCGTGAAAGCGCGCATCGCCCGACAGGGTGCACAACACACGGATACCCAGCTCATCAAGCAATGGCAGGACATGCCAGAATTCGCCGGCGATGTTGTATTCCCCAATCAGGTTCACATCGTGAACCTTGATACCCGGCCTGTCGCTACCGGCAGGCAAGGCTTCCGGCTCCCGGGTACCGATCACATGCTTGACCATGGCATCACCGGCAATGCGGTTGCCCAGGTTTTTGGTGCCGTAAAAACCAGCCGCATCGATAGGCACTACCGGCACTTGCCAGCGTTCCTCGGCCGCCTTGCAGACGGCGTCAACGTCATCCCCCACCAGGGCCGGCACACAGGTGTTGTAAACAAACACTGCAGGCGGCGAATAACTGTCGATCGCCTGTTTGATGGAATGGAACAGACGCTTCTCGCCTCGTCCCATCACCACATCCTGTTCCGTCAAATCCGTGGTCATGCCGATGCGGTACAAATCCGGACCGCTGGAACGGGTGCCGCGGTTATCCCAGGAACTGCCGGCACAGGCGATTGGACCGTGGACAATATGCGCCACGTCCGCGATCGGCAACAGGGCAATCTGTGCCCCATCGAATGCACAACCTCCTGCTGAAGCGCCCGGCTTGGGCTTGGCACAACCGGATTTTTCTTTCTTGTTGTGCTCGCAGGCCGGTTCATCCAACAGTTCAGCGATGTCTTTGGCTTTCATGGATTGCACCCTTCATTGGTTTCCAACGGTCACACGGATCACTTCCATTGCTTGGCAAAGGTCAGGTTGCAATACTCAGGCCATAGACATAACTCTTTGATTTTCTGTTATTTTTTAATCTTATTTGGCTGTAACAGTTGTGACATCGACAGGCTTTTGCAGCAAAGCCGACAATTCAGCTTGATTTTGATAAGGCTAACCAAGGACATGGGAATGAAATTGTCGAAAAGCTTACAGAAGTACACGTCAAGAATTGAGCGCTACATTTTCGATAGGCGTTTTTTAGTAGCTACCATCTAGATAGTGTCAGGTTAATTTACAGTTTTTGAATTTTGCTTCGTCCGATTTCAGAAAACACCCTTTCAATCAGACACTTAATTTGGTGGTATAAAAATTGTATATTTTTAAAGTGATGTAAAAATAATTACTCACTAATTCTATTTTTTCTCCGATTTTTTACTCTTTTATTTCTTTCATTTAACGATGATATCAGCTTTTTACTTGAAACGGCCCTGCCATGATACTGGCACCGTTATCAATGGTATTTTCCATAAGTAAAGGCATGAGATGTAAATTCCAACCAATTAATTAAATATTTTTGTATTAAACGTTAATAAATATTAATTAAGGAGGTATCAATCGTGAGTTATAAATTAATTCTTTTAACTCTATTTACAACTATTATTTCACCCATCATTTTTGCTGCTAATGTTGACAGTCCAAAACCTGTGGAAGTCGTTAACGAGCCTAGCGTTAATGTTGAAAATTTCCCTTCTTCAGTAGAGGTTAACAATTTTCCAGATCCTTTAAACGTAGAAGTTCAGAATAAATTGCCTGACGTTTTAACGGTTGTTGGTCCTGGTCAGGCTCGAGCTTCTATTCACATCCTAGGCTGCTTTCTACAAACTGATCCAAATTGCTCAGATACTTATATGTCGCCGACAGGCGCTGATATTTTAGATGTATCTATCTACATCGAAAAAGGTTCTACTGGACCAATCGTATGTACCACACGTTTTCAAGTCGGACCTCCAGGAGGAGAATATGACTTTGTTTGGCATACCACAAATACCGAAACAACTTCTACTTTGAACTATTCGTTTCCAAAGCCACTACGTATAGACGAGACGGGATCAATGCGTATATTCACCCAGAAAATAGGAGGAACTGGAACCTGTTTTACACATGTTACCGTGAGATACACGAGGCCTTTATAAATAGGTAATAACTTATAATAGAGAGAAATTGTTTAATATTGCAGTAACAGAGATGACAGATATAGAGTAAGTCACCTAGGATACTCTGGATGACTTATTCTATTCTATTTTTTTGTAGATAACTTATAAGTTTGGAGAGCAACTGGAAATACGTTGTTGTAACCTCTCTTTCACTGAATCGGCAAACAAATTATTAATGGCAGAAAAACTTTCAAATTGAACACCTTCCGGCAGCTCGATATTTTTGAGACTGTTGTCATTCAGCTGTACATCAGCCAATAAGGGGTTACCAGAAAGATCCAGGTCACTGAAATCATTGGCATTGGCGTAGAGCACTTCAAGCTTTGGATTATTGCTCAAATCCAATTCGGCAATGTCATTCATAAAAATTTCAAGACCTTCCAGGTCCGTCAGTCCGCTGAGGTTTAACTCTTCCAGTTGATTATTGCCAATGAACAGTTGCTTCAGTTTTGTGTTGTGACTTAGATCTAGTGACGTCAGACGATTACGGGTAAGATCAAGTACCGTAAGATTTGGCAGAAATTCGATGCCTTTAACACTCTTGATTGATTGTTTACGGCCTTTAATAACAGTGACTGCCTCCGCTTCTGTTTCACCGCTGGCAAACACCGCGGCTTTAAAGGCTTCATCCTCAAAGGGTATATCTTCCAGTTTCATGTTCTTTTGCCTCTTAGCGCTCAACAGGTTGAGTTACATAAGTTATTCAATTGCAAACTTAAGTTCTGAAAATTATCCTCCTGCAAACAACAGGCCAAATATCTGGACCTCATCTCCAGTCATCGCTTTCTCATGTCTTTGCCGATAAATGACGATGTATAAAGACTTATTTACGTATAAAGACTTATTTTCCACCTGACGACGGATACAACTTTGTGATGTTTACGGGTTGTTGTGTGATTGTTGCAAACACAACATTTTCCACCTTTTTGGTTTATGTGGCCTTGTAATGATTACCACAAGCTCTTTCTGCATGTTTTATAAAATTCTCTATCCTACTGATTTTATGATGCTTTTTTCATTATCTCAGTTAGGCCCAAAGTTTGCAGATCTTAAATCAAATGAGAATACATCTTATCAACAATACAGGAACAGCCATTATGTATGTCTGTCTTTGTCACGGAATAACCGAAGAACATATCGAACAGGCCGTTGATGATGGGGCCGCATGTCTCAAGGATTTGCGCCGCAGTTTACGTGTCGCTACCGAGTGTGGGCGTTGTGCATCCTGCGCCAAGGATTGTCTACAACAAACACTGCAAACCCTCCCCGTTGCCGATACGGGCAGAGTTTATATGCAGCAAATGTAAATAAAGCAGGTTAACGTAAACGGATGCCATTTTCATAACGACACCCAATCGATGCCTGCGATAACAGACATCAATGCGTCAGTATTTAAGGAAAATTCATGTCCAGCTCGACAGTAAAAACCTCAGAAGCTAACTATTCATCCCATGAGACACTGAGTCAGAAAACGCCATTATTGGGTGATCGTGACATGGATCATTCCCATCGAGAGTTTCTCGCGCTTGCCCAGCATGTAGCGTCTTCAACTACCGATCAGCTTGCCCCTGCCATGCAGTCTCTATTCGAGCATACCCGCGAACACTTCACCGACGAAGAGCAGCGAATGCAATCCGTGAACCACCGAATGCTCTCCGAACATCGTGCGGACCATCAACGAATTCTCGGTGATATGGAACGTCTGTGTCAGCGAGCCCAAAAAGGGCGCGGCGCCATGGCCAGAGCCTGGGTGAGTGATAATTTGCTGGATTGGTTTGCCAATCATACTCGCACCATGGACAGGGCGCTGGCAGCAGACCTGTCGCCAAGGGATGCGAGTAGAAAGACCGATTAGGATTTAATGCAGTCAGGACACGATGAGACACCATTATGAAGGCCAATAGCTTTCGTTAAAGCAGCCTCTGGGTTGCCATAGGAGCCCAGGTAACGAGGTGTCTCATCTGAGGTCACCTTTTGGCAACTCAGCTCATGAACTTGAAAGGTTGCCGGTTCGGTTTTCAACGCTTCCATAATGTATTCGGCCATGGTTTTCTTCTCCAGGTTTTTGGTTCGGATATTCACTGTAAGTGATACCAGCAGTTCCATAGAAACCGTCGGCATCTTTTCTGCAACGTGCGAAAACCATACCAGTAAAACCTGTTAGCCCACTGATTAGCGAGACAAAGACACGTAGAAAAATCAAGAACTTATCCAAATACTTAAAAGCGTGAAATGGGGACAAATAAAACACCCTTGTAACCTACAGCACAACCACACGACATGTATTGTGGCAGATACAACACTGAACATGACAAAGCTTCTGACAGCTGAAGACTTGTATTTTATAGATTCTCAAATGGCAACCGATCATTTTGATAGGACTGAATATGTTAACGAATGAAACGAAACAGTGGATGCTGGAGAATGGATTTGATCCAGACAGTATCCAGCAAACCGGTAAGTATGAAGATACCGCGTTAATGGCCGCCTGCCGCCTGGGTAATGTGACGGTTGCGCTGGAATTGATGGATGCCGGTACGGATATTCACCACAGCAATATGGACGGTACTACGGCGTTATGGGCTTGTGTGGTGTCAAATCACTTTGATCTTGCCAGCGCCTTATTATCACGCGGAGCGGATATTGATCACCAAAATGACAATGGTGCGACCGTGTTGATGTACGCTTCTTCGGCCGGAAAAACACCCTGGGTTACCTTCCTGCTAAATGAAGGTGCCAACACCACACTAAAATCCCTTGATGATTTTACGGCATTGGAACTGGCCAGTAATAGAGAATGCCTGAAATTGTTAAAAACTGCCAGAGCGTGATCTTATTGCTGTGGGAGAGCCTGATCTTATTGCAGACGGCAATTAACGAGGGTTCTGGCAGGGAGCGGCTGAAGCACATAAACGCTGCTGCGCCACTTCCCTGACTTCCGGATCACTGTCATCCAGTAATGGTTTGAGAAACTGGATAGGCACATTTTCAGCAGCGGTTAAGCGGACCGTCCAGTCCTCATCCTGCAGTAAGGGCAATAAACTTTCCCCCTGCAATCGACTGGCTACGATACGACGAACTTCGGGCTCTGGATCTGCGATCATCAGATCCAGGGTTTCCGTTGGCAGACGCTGAGCCACCAGCTTTCGAACCTGCCGATCAGCATCCCGAATAAAGCGGAACAAGCGTCCATGGGGAATTCTCTGGACCACATAGGCACGTACCAGATAGTCATCATCGTTGGCAAGACGTTCCAGTTGTTCAAGGGGCAGGCGGTCCGCCACCGTGATCCGAACTTCGCGATCCTGGTCATCGATCAAGTCCACCAGCCGTTCACGTGGCAAGCGATAAGCCACCGCACGGCGTACTGCTTCATCCGGATCACTGATCAACAGTTCCAGCATATCCGCCGGCAAATAACGTGCGGCAATGGCCCGACGCTCCCAGAACGGGTCTTTAATATAGCGAGGGCTTAATTCGGGATTGGCACGAAAAAAACGGTCAATTTGTCGACCGCTGTCGACCACCACACAGGCATCACCGGGCTTACAGCGCCCCTGCTGCAACAAACTCTCGCAATAACGGCATGACAGGCAATCTGCTATTGGCGTCAGATCATTGTTGGCGTCGTTATCCTGGTTCATAACTGTTTATTCATCGTCAAAGACTTCAGCCAACACCATACCTGACGCACTCTCAAGATCTCGCGTCAGTACTGAACAGTGATCAGCCGAATCGACGAGGTAGATATTGAAGCCTTCACACTGCTGAAACGGAACCACTTCGCCAACGTCATCATCCATACAATAAGTAAAGTGCGTACTGTCGAAACTTTTCCGCAACTCACTGACGGTGGCTTCACTCAACCCCTGAGAATCAATAACCCGGATTACCTGATCCACCAATTCCTGATTGACCATTTCAGACTCCTGCAACGTATCTGGCCCGCTGCTCTGGCTGCTCACCCATGATTTTGGCCAGCCAGGGTGGCGGTGAAGCTGTCAGCACCGACTGCAGCTCAGCCATAAACTCTGGTGCGGCTCGAACACTTTTCATCTTCATAGGATGGAGTCCCGCACGAACCACTTTTGCCGTTGCCGGACCACCAATGGAAGCCGTACACAGAACATGGCAATCAGAGATCAATTCTGCCCTGATTTTGTTTTTATCCTCATCCGCATCGACCTTGGGCTGGGTACGCACATCGATCAGGCGAACTTCATCGGCTGAAATCTGATAAATCAGGAAACGGGCACAAGAGCCAAAATGACCATCGATTTTATCGCCACTGTTGGAGCTGCAGGCAATGCGAATGGAACCGGGCATATCGCCTTCCGTAAATGGTGAGACCTGGGGCAAGGGTTCGGCTTCCAGCTCAATGCCACGTCCCTTGAGAAAGTTGACCGCAGCCTTAATCTGATCTTCAGTGGCGCTGTCCAGTAAGCCATTGGCGGCCGCCATCAACCGCGCCTTGCGCAGTTTTGACAGCTTGCTGGTGGTTAACGGGATTCCTACGGCTTGCAGCAGGATTTTTAACAGTAAGGCGGCATCGGTATCCGGCAGTTCACGGGCAGCCAATCCTACCCGTAACGCCACCTGTTCATTGATAGGTGCCGCTTTTTCTAAACCGGTAATAGCCATTTCAGCCCTCCCCTGCACGCCTTGCCCGCAAAGTAATCGGCAAATTCGGAGCCGCAGTCAGAGGCTCTATGTAATAGGCCGAGCCATCCGCCAGGGTGAACTCGCCACCCCATTTTTCCGGGGTGTCGTGTTCAATGGATACCACGGTCTCTTCAAGATCTTTTTTCGCCACGTAGATGGTCATCTGACCGCTGTCATTTTTTCGGATCATTACACTTGGCATAACCTACTCCTGCAGAATGAATCAGTCTAAACTGAAGCGCCTGTTTAAACATGTTCAATTCGCGACGGATCCCTCCATCGCGAATTGAACACTTATGTACAAACTTTGACTATCAACTTGTATTGAACGATTCAAGTCGACGTTAGCGAATCAAGTCATAGTTGTAGTCAGTAGTTTGCATACCACGGGTCTTGTCATCCAGATGCTCAAGCTCAGTATTCACCAGGGTGGTCAAAATTTGCATGGCACCTTCATAACCCATAGTGGTTTGACGATGCAGGTGATGACGATCAAAGATCGGGAAACCAATACGGATCAGGGGTACTTCAAACTCCTCGCCTTTATACAACGTATCACGCTGGATAAATTTACCGTATGAGTTACCGATCATATAATCAGGCTTGTCAGTGAACACGAGAGAACGCATGTGCCACAGGTCTTTACCGATATGCACGGTGCTGTTTAGGCCATAGGGGTTATCAGCCAGAATCGCATCCATGGCTTTTTTCCAGCGCTTGTTGGCATTGTTAGCCAGGATATGGATAGGCTCACAACCCAGCTCCAACAGGAACTTGGTCATACCCATCACAAAGTCTGGATCACCCCACAGGGCATAACGCTTGCCATGCAACCAGGCATGGGAGTCAGTCATCATGTCTACCAGACGACCACGCTCTTTAGCCAGAGAATCAGAAATTGGCTGACCGGAGATTTCGCTGACTTTCATCAGGAATTCATCAGTCCAATCCAGACCCATAGGGATACGCAGATTTGCAGCACCCGGCACTTCATGCTTCCAGGTATTGGTTACAAATTTGCGGCTCTTGTCTGACTGCCAGGGCTGCAGGAACAAGGTGTTCAGTCCGTTGGGAGCATCCTTGATCTCATCCATGGTGGTACCGCCAGCGTACATACGGAATTCACCGTCAGCAGGGGTATCCAGCACTTCTTCCGGATCGGACAGCAAGCTGAAGTTAACGTCCATTTCATTCAGCATACGCTTGATCACACGGTAGTTACCCAGATAGGTTTCAAACCCGGGCACAATGTTGATCTTGCCGTTGCTGCCAACTTCCTTATCTTCCATGTAATTGAGGGTAAAGTAACGGGCAATACCTTCAAACATGTTATCCCAACCGGTGGTATGGCTGCCGACAAAACTGGGAGTATGGGCAAAAGGTACCGGATAATCATCCGGGATATGGCCTTCCTTGCGGGAGTTGCCAATAAACGCATTCAGGTCGTCACCAATAACCTCGGCCATACAGGTGGTCGATACGGCAATCATCTCCGGCTTGTAAGTGGCCTTACAGTTCTCAAGGCCATCAAACATGTTTTTCTGACCACCGAATACTGCCGCATCCTCGGTCATAGAGTCCGACACGCAGGAAATGGGCTCTTTGAAGTGGCGATTAAAGTAGGTTCTGAAGTAGGCCACACAACCCTGACTGCCGTGAACGTAGGGCATGGTCTTTTCAAACCCAAGAGAACACAACACCGCACCCAGAGGTTGACAGGCTTTGGCCGGGTTGACGGTCAAGGCTTCACGCTCAAAGTTGAGGTCCTGATACTCTTTGGTGGTTGTCCACATGAAGGTTTCGTCGATCAACGCCTGCGGGTGCTTCTCTTCGAAATTATCACGTTTGTTGGCCAGGGTATCCTTGTAGTCCTGATCGCGGAACAAGGGGTAACTGGGTTTGATGTTATCAACTTGCTGACTCATGATTTTCCTCCTCCCGCGCCACTAATCTGTGGTCCGGCGGGTTACGGTTAAGGAAGGCGGACCGGGGTCCGCCCAAATCGGTTAATGTCTATTACGCACTGGCGGCAACTGCGGTGTCGACCTCTTCGGCTTTCTTAACCCAGGGGGCTTGCAGTTTGTTCCAGCATGGGTTGTTCAGTGTCATGTCCATGTCACGGGCAAAGATGGCAAAGCCGTCAAAACCGTGATAAGGACCTGAATAATCCCATGAGTGCATTTGCCGGAATGGAATGCCCATCTTCTGGAAGATGTACTTCTCTTTAATTCCGGAACCGATCAGATCAGGCTTGATGCGTTTGACAAATTCTTCAAACTCATAGCCAGTCACATCATCGTATAACAGGGTGGCATCGCCCATTTCTTTCAGAGTACGATCATAGTCATCATTGTGACCAAACTCGTAACCGGTACCGACGACTTCCATACCCAGGTCTTCATAGGCACCGATCACGTGACGGGGACGCAAACCGCCCACATACAACATGACTTTTTTGCCTTCCAGACGTGGACGGAATTTCTCGATCACCGATTCCCACTCAGGACGGTATTTTTCAATAACTTCTTCACACTTGGCCTGGATGGTTTCGTCGAAGTAAGAAGCGATCTTACGCAGTGACTCAACGGTTTTGGTCGGGCCAAAGAAGTTGTACTCGGTCCATGGGATCTGGTACTTCTCTTCCATATGACGAGAGATGTAGTTCATGGAACGGTAGCAGTGAACCAGGTTCAGCTTGACCTTTGGTGTCAATTCCATCTCTGAAATGGTACCGTCACCGGACCATTGAGCGACTACCCGAAGACCCATTTCTTCCAGAAGGATACGAGAAGACCAGGCATCGCCGCCGATGTTGTAGTCACCGATGATAGCCACATCGTAAGGAGTGGTTTCAAAGGAATCGTCGTCGTCGCGGGCACTCAGCACCCAGTCACGTACGGCGTCATTGGCAATGTGGTGACCCAAAGATTGGGATACCCCACGGAACCCTTCACAGCGTACGGGTACCACGGTTTTACCATGCTCTTTGGTTTTTGCCTTGGCAACCGCTTCAATATCATCGCCAATCAAACCAATTGGGCACTCAGACTGAATGGTGATGCCTTTATTCAAGGGAAACAGGGTTTCGATTTCGTCAATCAGTTTGGCGAGTTTTTTATCGCCACCGAATACGATATCTTTTTCCTGGAAGTCGGACGTGAAGTTCATGGTAACGAAGGCATTCACACCAGTGGTACCGATATAGTAGTTACGACGACCAGCGCGGCTGTATTGCCCACAACCCACGGGACCGTGAGAAATGTGGATCATGTCCTTCACTGGACCCCAAACCACACCCTTGGAACCCGCGTAAGCACAACCACGAATGGTCATTACACCAGGCAGTGATTTTTTGTTAGAGGTAATACACTTTTTGGATTGCTCCAAATCGGGATCATTGGGTGATAAGTGCTTTTCGCGATTGGCTTTCGCCTTCTCTGGATAAACTTCCAGCACTTCCTGAATCAAGGATTCAACTTCATCTCGTGACATAACGGCCATGGTAAGCCTCCTCTTAAAATATGGTTACGGGTCACGGATACAGGCTTCAAGACCTCGCCAACACCTGTATCCGATAGGGCTAATCTGTCCTATCCCGAACATACCCCTGCAATATTACTTATGCAGAAGCTGCCTCGTCAGCGGCAGTTTTACCAACAATGCTCATGTCCTCTTCGTCCATGATGCCGAATTCCATCAACAGGTCTTCCAGCTCATCCATGGTGATGGGAGTTGGGATAACCAGTTTTTTGTTTTCGATGATTTTGTTGGCAAGAGCACGATACTCATCAGACTGGGCAGCAGATGGATCATATTCGATGCAGGTCATACGACGGATTTCTGCACGCTGTACCACGTTGTCGCGAGGTACGAAGTGGATCATCTGGGTACCCAGCTTTTCAGCCAGGGCTATGATCAGCTCGTCTTCACGATCCGTGTTACGTGAGTTACAGATCAGACCAGCCAGACGTACACCGCCTGAGTTAGCGTATTTCACGATACCTTTGGAAATGTTGTTGGCGGCGTACATAGCCATCATTTCACCAGATACCACAATGTAGATTTCCTGAGCTTTGTTTTCACGGATAGGCATAGCGAAGCCACCGCACACAACATCACCCAGCACGTCGTAGAATACGAAGTCGATATCTTCTTCGTAGGCGCCTTCCTCTTCCAGGAAGTTAATCGCAGTGATTACACCGCGACCTGCACAACCAACACCAGGCTCTGGACCGCCAGATTCAACACAGCGGACATCGCCGTAACCGGTTTTCAGTACATCTTCCAGTTCCAGGTCTTCCACGGTGCCGGCTTCGGCAGCCATTTCCATGATGGTGTTTTGCGCCTTGGAGTGAAGGATCAAGCGAGTGGAGTCTGCTTTAGGATCGCAGCCTACAATCATTACTTTTTTACCAGCTTCAGCGAGAGCAGCCACGAGGTTTTGAGTGGTCGTGGACTTACCGATACCGCCTTTACCGTAAATTGCACATTGACGCATTGCCATGTTATTTCTCCTCTGGTTCAACCGGCGAATGAATTAAATGCCTTTGGTACATGGAGTGTCAGGCAACGACTAAATTCCTGCGTAACGGGTGCTGCCTGTTCACGCTCAGAGGTGCAGGGTTTATGCCAGCCACACAGCCGTTAAATATCTACTTGATTTTATTAGTGTTTATTAATTTAGTGAGTGCATGCTGGGCAGTTATCTTCCCGACAATGCCAACAGAAATGTCGCAATGACAACATCAAGCCGTTGCTCAAAGACAACAATTTTCCGACATAAAAAACCTGCTCCAGTGCCAGATCATTTTGTCGCAAACCCGCCAAAATCTAACCGTGTTGATTCCGCTACAGGGATTTTGTTGGGTTTGTCTCAATACCAATCTCTTGCAAATCAATAACTTAATAATGGCGTGCATTTTGCGTTATTGGTTTGAGTAAGGGCAATTTCGATTGCATTCATTTCAGTTACGGTTATTTATATTTCGTCGCTGAACTTCTAACGTGGCAATGAGGCCGCGGCTTGACTTTTGTTTTAAATCAGAGCCATTCATTGAGAGGAAAAAACATGATCGATTCAGCCACTATCAATACCATTACCCAAGGTATCATTGATGGATCTGTTATCCCTTATCTGGGGGCTGGTGTATTGCGTGGAGTTACCAATCTGGCCGATGGCACACACATACCCGCTGATGGTGAAAGCCTGATCCTGGCCATGAATAATGGAACGCCCATGGCTCCAAAACTGATGTACGAATTTCCTCGCGCGGCCATGAACCTGGAACAGAAAAAAGGCCGGAAATTTATTGAACGTTTCCTGACCACCACTTACGGGGAAAAACAATGGTCTGAGTCTGTCGTTCATCGCTGGCTGGCAGATCTGAAGCTGCCTTACATTATCGACTGTAATCGCGATACCCAATTGCAAATCCTGTATAAAGAGCGCCCGCATGTCCTGGTCATCGGCCTGGCACGTATCTCAGGCACAGATTACAGGTTCAAGTTGTATGAGAACACGAATGGCGTCTATCGTGAAATTTCCCTGAGTGAGGTAAACAAAGACTTGCCGGTTTTGTTCAAACCCATGGGAAGTCCAACGCCAGAACCAAACTATATTGCCTCTGATGCGGATTACGTCGATTACATCACAGAGCTTATGGGCGGCTTTGCCATACCGGCCTTCCTGAAAGAATACCGGATGAATAAAAAGTACGTATTTCTTGGCATGCGCATGACTCGCGATACTGAGCGCATGGTGCTGAGCGATATCATTTACGCTGCCCAAGAACCGGCTGGTTGGGCTTTCATACCAAACGCTTCCGACAAGGAAAAGCGCTTCTGTGAAAAGAAAGGCCTGGAAATTATTAACGCGGATTGGGATCAATTGCTACAGGAACTCAAAGCGGCCTGATCAGGGAGGGGGGAGTTAATCACTCTCCCCCCATAGATATTCATCAATTTCGCGCATTAAATAGGGATATTGATTCAAATTACGCGCGACCTCATAAGCTTCTTCTTCACTGTAACCGTTCAAGTTGAAACTGAGCTTTCCTGCTGGATGTCCGTCGTAAACCAAATTAAGTGTCAATAACCAGGTATCCTCTTGAGTCATCCTGACATTGATGGCCGCGCGAAGTTTACCTTCAATATGTTGTATCAGATCCAAAGAGAGCAATTGGTCAAACCTTCTAGTTCACAAAACCCCTGGTTGATTTGACTTGATTCACGCCAAAATGGGCCGCCAGCAAATCCACCAGCCTGGGAAAGCTGAGTTCATCAAATGTCGTGTAAGAGGCCATATTGTCAAACACACCAGGGTACTCCAAATGCAGCCCTACGCGATCTTTTGATTGCCCACAGGTGTGCAAATAAGCTCTCAACTCCTGGTTTTGACTGTGACTCAAATACACCGCCTGATCGTTGGTTTGTATCGACAGGTCAACATGCCACTCACTTTCACCCAAATAATCAATCAGTAAAATTAGAAACGACTTCAACTGACGATCTTTTTTTAAGGACCAGATATTGATCGATGTCGTCATCTCAGAGGGTTGATCTTTAACAGTTTGACGCCAAAACATGTCTTCCTCCCAGCCTTGTTCAAGGCTTAATTCTGACTGTTGTTGCCAGTCCATTCTGCATAGCCACCGGCGACACTGTAGACCCGGTTAAAACCAAAACTACTGAACAGTTCCGCCAGATGTTCGCTGTTATGTCCATGGTAGCAGTAGATAACCAGCGGAGTGGCTTTATCAGCCTTCTTAATTAACGATTCTACCAATCCATCGTGAGCATGCATGGCGTTTTCAATATGTCCGTCCTTATAGTCCTTAAGAAGTCGACAATCCAGTAACAATGCCTCATCGTCTGACAAGACACTCGGCACCTCGGATACCGACAGAGTTTTGAAGCCACTCATGGTTTACCTCCTAACGGATTATTCCTCTTCACAGATGCTTTCGGCCAGCTCGAAGACAACACTGCCACCAACCTGGTCCTGCGGATCCAGTTCCAGTAACTTTTTTAATACCTGTAATGCCTGCTCAGGCTCACCTTTCCTCAAACACACGAAGCCCATGGCTTTCAGGCTGTATAGATAATGTCTCAGGGCACCTGAGGCTGGCGTCCAGTCTGCACTGTCTGCGCTTAGTTCGTTCCAGTTTGGCGAAAAACCCGCCAGACTTGCCGATTTTTCCAAGACCTCTTCGATCAAGTTTAGGGACTCTTCAAACCGATTACTGTAGGCATATAATTTGTAGAGCGCGATCAAGACCTCGACTTGTTCAGGCAATTCTCGTCTGGCTGTAAGTAATAGATGTTCGGCTTGTTGCCAATCCTCCTCAACCAGCAACTCCGCTCTAAGTAACTGCTGCAGGGTCAGAGGAATCACCTCACTGGGCGTGACCGGCAAGGTGTCGAACAAATCACGCAGCTGCATAGCCAGTTCCTGGCGGGCGATGGTCAGGTGCTTCAATCAGCCCTTGTTGTCGAATCATGGCTTTGAAGGATTTCATCACCGGCCTTGAAATCATGGTTTCCACCAGAACCCTTTTTTCATAAATGGCTTCCCTCAGTTGATCATCAGCACTCTGTTCTGCCTCGGCAATCAATTGGTGAAAAGAGCCATCGAGAATTTCACCCGACAAATGTTGAGTCGCACGGTACAAATACCGCATGACCTGTTTTTCCTCAGTACGCATCTTGCACTTGCCATCCAGAATTTTCAGCATCACTGCCGTCGCGCAGTCCACATAAATCGGCTTTAACGGATGGCTCTGGAGCCACTCAACCACGTCTTGGTAGGGTTTCATCACTCATCATCGCTTTCTTTAGTTCACATCGACACGGGCCAATTCCGACGCTGCATAATCCAACAGTGAACTGTTGATTTCCAAATAGGCGTAATCGGCGTTTGCCTTGACACCGATGGCCGCCAGTTTATCGGTCGGGCCCTCACCAATTTTTGCTACCAGAATGGCATCGCAATCCGGAATGGTCTTTAAAATAGCCTGCATGGCTGATTGATCGCCTTCCTGGCCATGACAGTAGTTGGCCACGTGCCGCTGTTCCAGCAATTCACAATGATCAGCGGTTACGCGATAAATCCAGAACAACTTGGCATGGCCAAAATGTTGATTGATCGATATACCGTCTTTACTGGCTACAGCCAGGCACAAACTGAGTGAATTCATGGTTTTCCCTTCACAGGTGATAACCTTTCCAACAACATTGTTAAATCCCTACTGATATCGAACTGCAAATTCCAGGCCGCATATTTATTAGTGAGATTGACTGACAACTCAATAACTTAACCATGCCTATGTCTATCAAGCCTGGACTAAACATTACACTTGACGTGTATGGTACGGCGGAAAACTGACCAAGCGTGTATCGACCACCGGCTGGCCCACGGTAAAGTGATACAGGCTTTGCAGGGCCTGACTTTCAAGTCCCAATAAACTATGCACCGCATCATCATAAAAACAGCCTATGCCGGTTCCCTGAATACCGATCCCTTGCGCTTCAAGATACAGAATCTGGCCCAGCGCGCCTGCCTCCCAAAACAATTCCGGATAACGCCACGGTGTCTCTTTGATTGCCGATTCAAACTCTGCCAGCATCACCAGGCAAAATGCACCATCTGCAGCGATTGCTTGCTGACAACTCAAATTCGCCGCCGTCCGCTCAGCCCTGGCGTGCAGCAAGCTGTACAGGGGAAGCTGTGCAGGGGCCTGTTCCACCGGTTGCCATAGAAACTCTTCACGCAGTTCCTTTTGCAACAATTGTTTACCGCTATCTGTACGAGGCAATGCATAGAGACCGGGCTTTAGTCCCTCCACCCGATGCACAAACAAGACACAGTGAATCGCCGCAGTTTCCGGCAAAGCTGGCCAGGGAGCCAGTGACAGCCTTGGTAGCATATGGTCCAACAGGGTATAGAACTGTTCTGCGGTCATAGCTGTGCTGCCATCGTAAGCCTGGGCCGAACGGCGTAATCGGATTAGACGGTATAAACTATCCAGATAATTCCCCGGCAAGGGCACTGACTCAACCCACTCTCGACGTATCTGGCCGGGTCGGGATTGCATGGTCGCGGGAAAAACTGCATTTTCTGCTGCAGCGGCTATTATGGGCCAGTCGTAAAAATGGCGCTTATCCAGAGTGTTGGCTTGGCCCTGCCAGTGTCCTTGCTCTGCTAGAGCAACAAGCTGGGAAATTTCCAGCGCTTGGACTGGCGTGTCCAGATTGATCCGCCACAGCCCTTCGACCCACTCCCGTTCATTATCAACAAAATCGTCTGCGCGGTTAGTACCCAGTAACGTTGCCAGCTGATCACCCCCCCATGGTTGCCATTGCATCTCCCAACCATTCAGGGCGGCTGCGAATGTTAAAGCCGCGACCGCATGACCACAATCCAGATAACAGTATCGTAAGGCCCTCTCTCCGTATTTCCAGGCTTCCCGCCAGTGCACACTGCTCAGCCCTACAAAGACCTGTGGCCCTTGAACAGCGTCGAGAGCCTGAATATCATCGGCAGCCTCAAAGGCGCAGCGCCACTCTAGAGCGTGGAGATCGGCCCGGTAGTGATAGAGGCCGTCACTAAATCCCTCAATTCCCAGTAAGACCAGATAGGCTTCCGTGGGATGCAAGTTGCCACTGGAGGGATTGCAACGCAGGGACCAGCGAGCCTGGCCGTACTGTTTCCAAGCTGATAACGCCAGGGAATACTCCAACAGTACTGCCAGGCTTTGCAACGACACGGATTGCGATCCAATCGGGTTCACCGAAAAGAGATCATTCAGGCTGAGATTTTCGAACCAAAACCCAGAGTCTTCACTCGTAGCTGTCTGCGTCTGCGTCAGCGGCAAGTACACGATTGGGGCACCGGAAAAACACCGAAACGGATCCGGCTGCCGGTCCCAATCAATCGTCTCCGGACCCGGTGCGTAGCGATCGGGACGATGTTTTGTGCGTTCGTGGTACTGCCAGACATCCATATCAGCGCATTCAGTCAGGACAGTGGATTCGGGCTTATTTCATCGGCCAGGCAAGTAACCGGCGGCCCGGCTTCGCCCGATTCGGTACGAAAACTGACCAGAAACAGCTCAGTGTCCGGTTCCAGCTCTACATAGCCGGTATTGAGGAGCATCCCCATGGTGCCCGGAGTGGCGAAAATTTCACCCTCCTCACAACCCGGTACTGAGCCGTCATTGACGATGGTGGTCGTGGCAAAGACGGCATCGCCTTTCTGCATCTCTCGGTGCTGCATGACAATCCTCCGTTAAACCGCTCCCCAGGCCTCACGCATTTCGGATGTGGCCGATGCCAGTAACTCATCCAGTGTTTTAACCTGCCCTTTCGCACGATAGCTCTTCATTTCCTGAGACAGGGTATAGATTTTATCGGCCGGTGACTGACCTTTAAAATCGCTTTTTTCCAGGGCCAGTTCATCAATCGCTTCGTTCCAGCAAACTCCCTGCACCAGGGGAATGATGGTGATCTTGCTTCCCCCCAGATCGAACTGCGCCCGCTCACTGGCATTCACCACAAATAACATCACCAGTACATCATCGGCAAAGTCGGGCTGGTACTTTTCCAACAGGCGTGGCAAGGCATCAATCCGATCAAGACTGCCGATGAGCATTTGGATTTTCTCGCCCGCCAACACGACAGCACCGCGCAACAGTTCCTGGGGAGGGTTCGGGTGTCCCTTGTCATCCAGGCCACCATCAATAATGACCATGTCACCGCGATATCCGCTTATGCCTGACTGGCTGGTTGCTTCAAGAAAATTACTGTTGAACAACAGGTTGTTCGCTTTATATTGATCCAGAATCACAAAACTATCCTCCAGCCAGGCAATGAGATATTGATGAAGTCCAACGATGAAAAATATTGTTAGTCCAACTTTGACAAGCTTCTGGCAAACTTCGTGCCCATCAAGGTCATTAGTGCTAACTCTACTACAAACAATCACTTAGCTTTATCTTCACCTGCAGCTCACAGCTTTATGTCGTGAAAGCGACAAAAATAATTTTCGGATAACTCAAGGTTTGCAGCAAATGCGACAAAATATCAGGCATTACTTCAAGCAAAATTTGAACGCTGCTTTCAAACATTCCATCGAATTGGTGTAAGTAGTTGATTTGTTGCATTGACCCCACAGTTGGTCTGATCAATGGCCTGGATGGATTCATTTTTGCAATGATCTTTGATGACTTTATGACACATTGAGTGATTGGCCTATGCGATATTCTCCCTACGCTGAAGAAGTGATTGATATAGCCACCATGAATGAAGCTCAGTTACTGGAGTATTTTCTGACCCGGGTCTTTGAAACCGAAGAGGTCTGGGGGCTGGACGATGGTTGTGAATGGATCGTGACCGACAATCCGGCACAGAGCTTGATGCCCATTTGGCCCTATCGGCAATTGGCTGAAGATGCGGCTCGGCAACAATGGTCTGGCTATACAGCCACTGCCGAATCGCTGGAGGACTTTGTCTACCAGACGCTGGGGGAATTGATGGAAGACGATATCATACTGGAGATTATGCCTGCGCCAGACAAGGCTGGCTGTAAAATTACCCCACATCGACTGTTTGAAATTTTTACTGGTATGTTTAACGCCGGGGAATACACATTGGACAGTTAAGACCTGACCAACATGGTTCCCTTTGCACCAGTCTGGCCCTCAAGGTATCCATATTCAGAACTGTTGCGCGCGCCCTGCAGCGATTAGTGTACTTCAGGTTCAGGGGTTTAGCCTTTTATTCATTTTTCAACTCGACCTCACTGTGAATAAAAAAGTAAGTGATTCAATGGGTTGCACCGCGACATTCAATCACATACTAGTTTGCTGGCAGGTCAAACAACTTCACTTTTACTATCCTAAGGAAGCACACAATTAAATGGCTTAAAACTTGCCTCATTAGACGGACTGGGGGCGCTGCCGGGTCATAACAGACGGCAATTGCCAAATGCAAACCGATCAAGCACAGTGGAAGGTTCCGCTGGCGGACGCCTGATGCCTACAGTCACTTATGAAGAACATCAGCTTGACCTGAATCCATATGAGAACTTACTCGAAAGTTTAGAGAAGGCGGGTTTTGAGGTTCCCTGCAGCTGCCATTCCGGTGTCTGTCACGGCTGTATGGCCCAGGCCATTGAAGGACAAGTGCCCGCTGCTGCGCAAGCAGGTTTATCCAACAATCAACGACGGCTTAAATACTTTCTCACCTGCCAGTGCTACCCGGACAGCGACTTACACATCAAATTAGCCACCAATCTGCAAGATCGGCGTAAGGCGACCCTGATTGAAAAACGTGAATTGAATCAACGTGTGTTATTGGTACGCTTTAAAGCGGAATTGGATTGGCGGGCTGGCCAGCATGTGACTATCTGGAAATCAGAAACCCGTGGCAGAACCTACTCCATCGCCAGTTCACCGGAAGACGGTTACATCGAGCTGCATATGCGTCGACGACTTAACGGTCTCATCAGTCATTGGGTTGAACACGAATTGATGATAGGCAGTCAATGCCAGTTCAGCCAACCTGCTGGTGACTGCTATTACAGTCCTGCAATGCCCGGACAGGATGTCATCTTAATTGGTACCGGTACGGGCCTTGCGCCACTCTATGGCATACTCAGGCAAGCCCTGAGTGTCGGTCACCACGGTAAAATAATTCTTTATGCTGCAGCCGGAGAAGCCCGCCAACTTTATATGGTGAATGAACTCAGAGAGTTGTCTGCGAATAACCCCGATTTTCACTATGTACCCGTCGTCCACCGCAACCCTGATAAGTTATCCTATTTAACCGAGGGTGACTTGATAGATTTGATTCCTCAATTTCATCCCACCTTAAAACGCTGCCTGGTGTATTTGTGTGGAGCAACCGCCATGGTCGATCAGCTTAAGGAACTTTGTTTTTTAAAAGGTGCAATGCCCGGCGATATTTTTACCAACACCTTCACTCCTGGAGTTTAGGAGGAAGTTTCGCAGCGCTTGAACCTTACTCGGGATTCCGCATCCACACCCAGAATTTTAGCCAGCCAGGGTGGTGGGTTGCCTGACATCACCTGTTGCAGCCCCAGCAACACTTCCTCAGCCGTGCCACCTTCAATCTTTTTGATGGGGTAAACCCCGGCCCGAATGACCTTGGCGGCGGCGGGGCCACCGACAGACACCACGTACAATACCTGGCAATCGTTAATCAGATTTGCGCGAAAGGCATTGCGATCATCAGAAAAGTCTGCTTCCAAGGCAGATCGAATGGCCACCAGTCGAGTTTCAATAGCACTCACGTCATACACCAGAAAACGAATACAGGAGCCAAAGTGACCGTTGAGCAATTCACCACTGTTTGACGCAACCGCCACGCGGATGCTGTTGGCCAGTGGTTCCGCATACTCGTGGATATCCGGCAGATCGTCTTGCTCATCCTCCCCCCACAAGATGCGTACAGCTTCTTTCAGGGCCGGCAAACCAATGCCGATATCTTCTCCATCTTCCTCACCATCCACACTGGCAAAACCGGTTTTCAAATCAGTTACCGTGATGGTTTTCAAGGACTCTTCATTCAGCTCTTCATGAATACGACGATGCAGAATGTCTAACAGCTTGCCAACGTCAATATCCGGCAAGGTTCGTGCAGCCAGAGCGATACGCAGTGCCGCTTCCCGGCTTAGATTGCTGATATCGGCCATGAGGTCTCCTCCGCAGAACGGGTTTACACATTACAGTGAAATTTGTGCAAGCGTATTACCCTTCCTGGCTTGCCATTCCGAAGGCGTATGGGCCTTCACGGTTAACGCGTGTAGTTCCCCGGTCGCCAGTTCATCGCTGAACCTTGCCAGAACCATTTGTTGACGCTTCACAAGGCTGACACCGTCAAAGCTATCGCTCAGGATCAATACCGTAAAATCACAATCGGCACCTTCCACCTTAATATCACTGGCCTCGGGCACAGCCAATTGTATCCGCTCTACAACCTGTCGCTGATCCATAACGAATTCCTCACTGTCGACAGCGGATTAAAGCGCTGTACCTGACACAGTTTCTAACATGGGCTGCAGTTCGCCAGCTTCCACCATGTCGCAGATAATGTCACTGCCACCCACCAGTTCACCGTTGATAAACAGCTGTGGAAACGTGGGCCAGCCCGACACCTTGGGCAAACGCTCTCGGATAAAGGGGGCTTGCAGGACGTTCACAAAAGCCAGGTCTGTACCGGTGCTTTTCAGGGCCGCAATCGCTTTTGCTGAAAATCCACACTCAGGCGCATCCGGGGTGCCTTTCATGTAGATAAGGACAGGATTATCCGTTAGCTGTTGACGAATGATCTCTTCTGTAGAGGGCTGGTTCATGCTCGTACTCTCCATCTAAAGTTCGACTTAACTGGGCTTTAACTGAAACTGGGCTTTAACTGAAACTGGGCTTCAACTTAGGCCACGGATTCGGTCAACTGCCACTGACTGTCCTGGTATTGAAACCAGGATGTATAGCCACCTTTCAGGCAGTAACAATGGCTGAAGCCGAAATCGGCAAACAGCTGGGTTAAATCCTGGCTGCGTCGCAAGCCGTTGTCACAATAAATCAACAAGGGCATTTCCCGGTTGGCCCCTCGCAACATGGCTCGCAGTATGTCTGCCCCCAGCTGTACGGCATTGGGCAGGTGATCCTGAATGTAGCTTTTGATATCACGCCCATCCAGAACCATGATCTCTTCAGTTTGCATTAATGTCTCAGCCTCAGCGGCCGAAATGTGCTTCCAAGATGTCATTGCCACTATCTCCTCTAATGTTCTTCACCGAAACAGTCACTATAAGCAGCGCAGACTTCACAACTGGGTGCGCGGCATACATAGCCACCTTCTTGCTCACATAACTGCTTGTAGAAAAATTTTTTCCATTTCATATCTTTTGTATTTTTTTTGGCCAGATCTGGAAAAAACAAGTGCAACAACTCTCCGAGCTGACTGCGATCTGTACACCCCAGATCGCGCCATAAGTGATCCCCACCTAAACACCCCGCCGCAACTATATCCGCCATGGCATTTTCAAGGGGGTGAATACCTGCCTGATGATGTGCCAGCAAATCGCGTATATCGCGCCACTCATCACGCCTTAGTTCCAACAGTTCCTGACGCAAATCCTGCTGTGCATCTGCGTTCTCAATTGATATTCCTGGAGGGGGATTTCCAGTTGAGGAATACTGCTTAACAACCCTGCCCCAAACTTCAGGCTCCAACCCCAGGTAAAACGGCAATACGCCTCTGCCACTACGCTGTCCTTGCAACAACCTGAAAAAATATTCAACCTGCATTTCCCCCCCCATGCGGCGGGGAGATAATCCGCATTCCGATACTGCCAACAATTGCTGTTGGGATCCCATCATGGACAGCCCCCGGAAGACAACGTCTGACTGCAGGTTTCCAGGGCTTGTTGCGTCACATCTGTCTGCTGCAAAGCCACTTTGGCAACAGTCTCAATCTTCAATGGACTAAAACCCGCCATGCGCACCCCATCAACGTCCAATAAAGGACGCCGAATCAGCAAGGGATCATTGATCAATAAATCCAGTGCAGTTTCACTGTCCAGGCCATGCACTTGCAGTTGACCGTTTTTCACATCAGGGGCTGATGGATTAAACCAGTCATCTACAGGTAAGTCCTGAAAATAACTGGCTAACTCCTGTCGTTGCCAGGGGTGATTCAGTAAATTTTTTACCTGCAGTGACAACCCCGCTTCCTGCAAAATGGCTTTCTGCTTGCGGTTGGTTACACATCCGGGTTTCTCGTAAAAAATCACCGACGACATATTGTCGACTCCTAGCGCGCCTGCATTTCGGCCATGGCCTCAGCCATCAACTCAGGCGGAATGCCCGTCAGTGAACCCGGAGGGTTCATTGCCAGGCCTGACGCATCCAAAATGGCTTCTTCGATGGGACAGATTGTGGCACATTGGGGGCTGGCATAATCTCCTTCGCATTCGGTGCATTTTTTTGCATCAATTAAGAAATGCGGGGAGCCTTGATAGATGGCATCGCTGGGGCACACATCGTAACAAGCCCAGCAGTTCACACAGGAATCCACGATTGACAGAGACATATGTACCTCCTAAGTCAGGTAGTACGGTTCAAAAAGAGGGGTGGAGAACGGTGTTCTGCCACCCGGAAATCACACTCAGGCTGAGACTTGCTGAGCCAGTGTGATAGGGGCATCTTCTTCCAGTGCGCCCGCTTCAGCCATTTCCCGATAGACCGCTAAGACCGCTTCTTCGATAGGCTCCATGGCATGCTCACCGTTAGGGGTTACACCGGCTTCTTCCAGTTGCTCCCAGGGTTCGAAGCCAATTTTTGAACAGAGGACCACTTCACAGCCCTGCAGAGAACGAATGCTGCCAGTCAAGGCCGATTCTTTTTCGCCACAGCTGTCGTTACCAATGCAGTACTGATCCACTTTACGGTGGCCAATGAAACGCACACCACCTGGCGATGCTTCATACACCAGGAACTCGGTGGCGTGGCCAAAATGCTGGTTGATCAAGCCACCGCCACTGGTAGCCACAGCCATTAATACAGGCCGATAGTCTGCTTTGATCACATCATCCTGTTTGGCAACTGACATGGTCGCCAGGCGGTCACGCTTGGCTTGCTTTTCTTCCAGTTCTTCGAGAATACCAGCATGAACCACCGCACGGGTTTTCATTGCCGCCGCATAGTCCACATCCATCTCTTCGATTTTATCGATGGTGAACTCTTCACCTCGATCCTCACCCAGCAAGCCGACGGCGTCCGCACGGCACTGGCGACAGTGGCGCATCATATTCATGTCGCCAGCACATTCGTCCTGCAGGTCTTGCAACTCTTCGGGTTCCGGACCACGCTGTCCCATAATGCCGTAGAAAGTGCCATGCTCTGCCTCGGCGATCAGAGGCATAACGTTATGGAGAAAGGCGCCCTTCTCTTTGACAATGCGGCTGACTTCTTTCAAGTGTTGATCGTTTACACCGGGGATCATCACAGAATTCACTTTGACCAGAATTCCCCTTTCCGTGAGCATTTCCAGTCCTTTTTGCTGTTGCTCAATCAGGATCTGAGCGCCCTTTTCTCCACGGATGCGGCGGTTGTTCCAGTATATCCAGGGATAGATTTTTGCCCCGACTTTGGGATCGACACAATTGATGGTGATGGTGACATGGTCAATGTTGTGTTTAGACAGTTCCTCTACCGAATCAGGCAGAGCCAGGCCGTTAGTCGAGACACACAGCTTGATGTCCGGGGCTTCGTCAGAGAGGCGGCGGAAAGTTTCGAACGTACGCTCCGGATTGGCCAGAGGATCACCGGGGCCGGCAATACCCAGCACCGTCATTTGAGGTATATTGGCGGCCACAGCCTTGGTTTTTTTCACCGCTTGATCCGGGGTCAATAATTCCGAGACCACACCGGGACGCGACTCATTGGAACAGTCGTATTTACGGTTGCAATAATGACATTGGATATTGCAGGCAGGTGCTACCGCTACATGCATACGCGCAAAATAGTGGTGGGCTTCTTCAGAATAACAGGGGTGATTTTGTACCTTTTCCTTAATCTCATCCGATAAATGAGACATTTGGTCATCGGTACTTCCACAGGAACCACTGGAACAACCACCAGCATCAGCGATTTCAGCAATTCCCTCGTTTTGTCCAAGCACGGTCAATTCCATCACAAGAACTCCTATTCGATCCCCAACCAATTTGGGAACTTAAGTTCGGTTTTGCGTTATAAAGCCAGTAACGCCCAACATAACGCGAAGGTCACTTAAGCTTTTGCAATGCCTGTGCCGGATTTGTATCTAGTTGTTTTTATTATATTTTTTTATTTCATGTTGCCGTGAATGTACGGTTTCAGACAACACTTTTGTTCCTAATTGTTTTTTAATCGACAGGTCTTCAACACATCCGGTACAGCAAAAAGACAAACACAACTAACGCATAACTGGACACCACAGCAACGCTGCTGGATACCCGTCTTATGAATAAGAAAAGTGAGGGGAAAACCAATGGGTTAATATCGATGGTTTTATATCGATAATTTAGATTTTTCGTACATTGATTTTCATGGTCTGGATACGATAGGCAATCTGCCGCGGTGACATACCCAACAAACGGGCGGCTTTGGCCTGTACCCAGCCAGCCTGTTCCAAGGCGGCAATCAATCGCTCCCGCTCATCCAATTCGGGATCATCCAGATCGATGGATTGGGTTCCACCGCCACTCACGGGGTTCGCTGCCATCAGGGAATGATCCCCTTTGAGGGAAATGGCATCCGTGTCGATAGTGCCTTCCTCGCTCATGATCGCAGCTCGCTCCAGGCAATTTTCCAACTCCCGCACATTACCGGGCCAGTCATAGCCCATTAACATACGGATGGCTCCATCCGTCAGGCGTAATTCACGGCCCTGCTGCTTGGCAATCTTTTCCAACAGAAAATCTGACAGATCGGGGATATCCATTAACCGCTCTCGCAATGGTGGAAGCCGAATCGCCATAACATTCAGGCGATAATACAGGTCTTCCCTGAACTTGCCTTTGTCCACTTCTTCTTCAAGGTTGCGATTGGTGGCAGCGACAATGCGGACATCAACCTTGATGGTTTGAGTCCCGCCCACTCGTTCAAGCTCACCTTCCTGCAATACTCGCAGCAGTTTTGCCTGGAACATAGCTGAGATTTCACCAATTTCATCCAGGAACAAGGTGCCACCGTCCGCCTGTTCAAACCGACCTTTATGTTGCTTGGCCGCGCTGGTAAAAGCTCCTTTTTCATGACCAAACAGTTCCGATTCCAACAAGGTTTCCGGCAGTGAAGCGCAATTTAGCTTAACAAAACGCTTGTGAGCACGAGGAGAGTTGTAATGGATGGCACTGGCAATCAATTCTTTACCGGTTCCCGATTCCCCCAGTACCAATACCGTACTGTCCCACTTTGCCACACGTCTTACCTGATCAAAGACCCGACGCATGGCATCGGTGTTACCCACCACCATGTTTTCAAAGCCGTACTTTCCACGAACCTCACGCCGCAGCTCATCCCGCTCTCTCACCAGGGACTGGCCTCTCTCTACATTGACCAGTAAACGGGTGGTCTGGGACAACAGATCACTGACAGCTTTCAAAAACGTGGTTCTGTCCGGCAAATAATCGTCGGCCGGGACATCGGGCTGGACCGCCAATACACCGATGGCACTGCCATCCTGATCTCGAATAGGGACACCAATAAATGGCAAGTCCATATCGTACAGGGATAATTTGTCGAGAAAGCGGGGTTCCGACGACACACGTCCCAATACGATCGGCTGGTTGATTTGCAAAATTCGCCCAACAATACCTTCACCGGCCTGGTATCGTGTCGCACTGGACGCTTTGATCACCGCTTCCGAGTCACTGTAAACAGCACCCACCTGTAAACTGCTATGCTCTGGATCGGAGAGTGTGACCATGCCATGCAACAGTCCGGTATTGTTGTGCAGAATGCCGAGAATTTCACTCAAGATGTCTTCTATATTGGTTACCTGACTGAGCGTACGAGCGATATCACAAAGAGCATTAAACTGGCGTTCAATAATATCCAGACGACTGTTAATTCTGAAACCTGGCTTTGCAACGCTTGAGGTCACCATAAATCCTTTACCCCGTTATTTGTAGCGAGTGACAGGAAGTTGCACTACCACCCGACAACCGGAAGTGTATTCCGGGTCGATGTAAACGGTACCCGCATGGTCAGTTATGATCTCTTGCACCATCGGTAGACCCATACCCCGGAAACCATTACGCGTTTTTTTGCTGCTGAAAAAGGGTTGAAACACTTTGGTGAGTTTATCTTCAGGAATACCTGTTCCTGTATCAATGATTTCCACAGTCAGTGTTTCTTTGGTCACCAGGGTTTTGATGGTCAGCTCCCTGGTCTTCACCAGTCTGTCGGTCATTGCCTCAATTGAATTTTGAATGAGCTGTTTAAACAAACTGCGTAGACGTCGTTCCTGACCAATCACGGAAGGCAAATGCAGGGAAGGCTCCCAGGCGATGGTAATCCCCTGAGCCAATAATTGATCGGTCATTAACGCCAGCACATCGCGAATGGTCTGATTGATGTTGACCGGCTGTTTGCTCTCTTCAAGCGGCGGCGGCAGGGTATCCATCAAGTTTTCCAGCGCAATACGTCCCGCTTCCAATGCCTCTTCCGCTGCCGACACGACCAGTGCGTCTTTCTCCGAAACCTTCTCCGCGGCCCTTCGCTTCAGACTGCTTACCGCAGCGGCAATTAAATTAACTGGGCCCTGCAATTGGTGAATCGCACCATTGACCGTCTCACGCATACCCTGAACCAGATCTTCTTCCGCCATCAAGGCCTTGAGGGTATTCAAATGCATTTCTTCTTGATGTTTACGCAAACCCGTAATATCAGTGATCATCAGCAGGTAATAATGACCCACCTCCTGCTCAAAAAAACCATCGGGGCGCTCACCAGCCACATCAATGGTGGTACCAAAGCACGAAAAGTGCCTGGGAAAACCATTTCCACGATCAATGGTTATTTCACGACTGTTGAAATGACACATTTCGGCAATCAAACGCTCGTAGTCACCTTCCAGTTGCTTGGCCAACAGCTGCAGAAAATCCTTTCGGTCCCCATTGGGTTCCAGCTCACGAGCCATGGCGTCATAGCTGGGGTTGGAAAGTTCGATATCACCCTTGTTGTTAATCACCAGCATGGCAGCAGGTACCGAGTTCAATACCGACTCGATCATCAATTTTTGATTCAAAACCCGCTGCTGTAATTCGTGAACCTCGGTGCCATCCCGATGCATGCCCAGGTAGTAGACCGTTTTCCCCACTTCATTGATCACCGGGGCTACCGTTAACTCGGCCAGATAAAGACTGCCATCCTTACGTCGATTGACCAGCATGCCGGTCCAGGGTCGCTGTTGAGCGAGACGCCCCCAGAGCGCTTGATAGACCAGTCGGGGGGTGGTGTGATTGGAAAGTATCGACTCGTTTTTCCCCACCACCTCTTCATTCAAGTAACCGGTCACTTGGGTGAAGGATCGGTTGGCGTATAAAATATTGGCTTTCAGGTCGGTGATCGAAATGGCGACCGGGCAATGCTCTACCGCCTGAAAAAAGACTTCCTCTGATAAGCCACCCTGGCTAAAAGTCAGTCCTGCGTCGGCAAAAGCGGCACTCTCAAGGGCCACCGACATGCGCGAGCTTTCAGTCTGTTTGGAATTGGACATAGTGTTTCCCCGCCGGATCATAATAGTCACAGCTACGTTGCATTTACCCTCTGTCCCTATGCTGCATTTCACTGAGTGGTGACCCGGTAGACCCACATCGTAATAACCGCGGTACCTGCCTGGCCATGGTGTGTCCCTTGCAAATCACGTGCCCATGTGGCAATAGCCCCAAACCGGTGGAAAACCAACATTTTGTCGAAGCCAATTGTTCGATTCCCGACAAAAAGGAAAATGTGACGCCTCAAGAGATTGTCGGGTTTGCTACAAAAAAACGGGGTATTCACGCCATACACCACAGCCAAACAGCCTTTCACCATGATCCAGATCAAATAAATTCCATAAACCGCCCATTAAATGCGAGCTGTAACCAGGCTGGCAGCGGTTTCCTTTGGCCCATAAAACCCATGGCACATTCCATGCAATATTCCCTGCACATGGGCTTAACACACCACCTGCCATCCGACATGAGTGATTGTTATGGAATATCTGACATTGCTGGGCAGTACCATTTTGGTTAACAACATCGTGCTGGCAAAGTTTCTGGGACTGTGTCCGTTAATGGGCGTATCCAATAAATTGAGCGCTGCACTGGGCATGGGGTTGGCCACGGCTTTTGTCCTTACCCTGTCAGCAGCCTGTGGCTGGATGCTGGAAAACTGGATCTTGATCCCCTTAAATGTCGAATTTCTGCGGATTCTCTCTTTTATTCTGGTGATTGCCGCGATCGTCCAGTTTACCGAATTGGTCATGCGCAAGTTCAGTCCGGTTCTGCATCGCTCCCTCGGCATCTACTTGCCCCTGATCACCACTAACTGTGCCGTATTGGGTGTGGCCCTACTCAATGTCACCGCCAAACACAGCCTTGCTGAAAGTCTGATCTATGGGGTTGGCTCTGCTCTGGGCTTCTCCCTGGTTATGGTTATTTTTGCCGGTATCCGTGAACGTCTGGCTATCGCTGATGTGCCCGAGACTTTTGCCGGCACCCCGGTCGCTTTGGTCACGGCAGGTATCTTGTCGCTGGTATTTATGGGCTTTGGTGGAATGCTTTAAGGAGAGAACTATGTTTACAGCCACATTAGTTTTAACCGTCTTGGGATTAACCCTGGGAGGCGCACTCGCTTTCGCAGCAAAAGTCTTCGCTACCGGAGAAGAAAACCCGCTGGTCCAGGAAATTGAAGCCCTGATGCCTGGCAGTCAATGTGGTCAATGCGGATTTCCAGGCTGCAAACCTGCAGCAGAAGCCATTGTTGAAGGCAGTGTCGACCTTACCTGCTGTCCACCCGGTGGCCGCGCGCTGGCGGAAAAGATCGCCGAAATACTGGGAGTCGATGTGGATTCGATTGGCGAAGTTGCCGCTCCCATGGTGGCCAGCATTGAAGAAACCCTCTGTACCGGTTGCACCCGCTGCTTTAAGGCCTGCCCCACCGATGCCATTGTCGGGGCTAACAAACAGATTCATGCGGTGATTGATGAGGCCTGCACCGGCTGTGGCAAATGCGTGGAAGCCTGTCCTGAAGACTGCATTCATCTGGATGTGGAATCTCTGGACCTGAACAACTGGCACTGGCCCAAACCCATGGTGGCATGATCATGTTTAACCTGTCGCGAATTCGAGGGGGAGTGCATCCCCGCGCCCATAAAGCCACAACAGCCGAGCGGGATATCCTGCAATCGCTGCCGCTACCATCTCGTTTTACGCTGCCATTATTTCAGCAAGCCGGTGCCAATGCCTTCCCTATTGTGAAAGTGGGTGAGAAAGTGGCCAAGGGACAGTCCATTGCTGTCTCGGGAGCTGGCTTATCGGCTAACCTGCATGCCCCTACCTCCGGCACCATTGTTGCCATTGAGGCGGCCGTGGCACCTCACCCGTCGGGCCTGCCATCACAGGCGATTATTCTGGAGCCCGACGGCGACGACCGCTGGCTGGAACCGGCAAGGGTGGATGACCCCTTTGCCCGTGATCCAGAAAGCTTGTCAGATGAAGTAGAAAAATCGGGCATTGTGGGTTTGGGTGGTGCGATCTTTCCCTCCGCCATCAAATTACGACAAGGCCGTCGCTTTGAAATCAAAACCCTGATTATTAATGGTGGAGAGTGTGAACCCTATCTGACCACTGATGATCGCCTAATGCGTGAGCGCGCAGAAGCTATCGTCGAAGGGGCACGCCTGATACAACATATTATTGGCTGCTATGAAGTCATTATAGGCATTGAGGACAACAAACCCCAGGCCATCATCGCCATGAAAGTGGCCGCCGCTCCCTACGGGAAAATCCGCGTGCAAGCGGTTCCGGCCATGTACCCCATGGGTTCAGCCAAACAAATGATTCAGGCCGTCACCGGTAAAGAAGTACCCTCTGGAGGTCGCAGTAATGATCTGGGCATCCTGGTTCACAACGTGGCCACAGCCTATGCCATACAACAAGCCCTGCGCTTGGGTCGTCCGCTGTTATCGCGGGTGATTACCGTTGCCGGCGGCTGTGTCAACTCCCCGCGCAATGTGGAAGCGTTGTTTGGCACTCCAGTTCAACATTTGCTGGACCACTGTGGCGGCTTAAGCCAAACACCCTCACGTTTAATTATGGGCGGTCCAATGATGGGACAGCAGTTACCGTCCACTCAGGTTCCCGTAATGAAAGGCACCTCGGGCATTCTGGCACTGAACCGCAAGGAAGTGAATGAACAAACCCCTTCGGCTTGCATTCGTTGCAGCCGCTGTGTGGATGCCTGCCCGATGGGTTTAATGCCTCTGGAAATGGCCAAATTTTCCCGGGTCGACGATTTTGACAATGCCAGTCACTATGGCTTGTCGGACTGTATCCTATGTGGATCCTGTTCCTACGTCTGCCCTTCTCACATACCGCTGGTGAATTATTTTGAGTACGCCAAAGGCGAATTGAAACAACGCAAGCTGAGCGAGAAAAAACTGGCATATACCCAGGCTTTAACCGCCGCGCGCAATACGAGGATGGAAAAGGAAGCCGAAGAAAAACGTGCTGCTAAAGCCGCCAAGAAGAAGCGAACTACACGCTCAGCGAGTAAATCAGGAACCCTGGCAAATAAAGAGGAGGCGGACCAATGAGCAGCATATTGACCACTGAGGCCCGTCGAGCTTCACCTCACACCCACGACAACACCAGTGTCTCTCGCATCATGTTGCATGTATGCCTGGCGCTGGTACCCGCCACCGGTTTTGGCTTCTACAGTTTTGGCTGGCCAGCCTTTCTGCTGTGGGCCACTACCTGTCTGACAGCGGTCGTCACAGAAGCGGTGTGCCTGTTACTGCAAGGTAAATCACCGTCACAAGTACGTGATACGTCCGCCCTTCTGACCGGATGGCTACTTGCCATGACCCTGCCTCCCTGGGCGCCCTGGTGGATTGGTGCCGGCGGTGCCGCTTTTGCCATTGCCGTAGGCAAGCAACTCTACGGTGGCGTCGGGCACAATATCTTTAATCCCGCCATGCTGGCTCGAGTCGCCCTGCTGGTGTCGTTCCCCGTTCATATGACCACCTGGATCCTACCGGTTGGGTTGGACACGCCGGATTTTCTGTCATCCATGCAGCTGGTCTTTATGCAGACGCCTATGGCAGAAGTTATGAGCAGCACCGATGGAATTACTGGTGCCACAATCCTGGGCGAGCTGAAAACCGTGCAAACTGCAGGTACCGTCGAGAGCTTTTCTGCCTCACAATTTTCCCTCTCAGATGCCTTTTTCGGCCACACACCAGGCAGTCTTGCCGAAACCTCGGAATTACTGGTGTTGGCCGGGGGGCTGTGGTTACTGTCTCTGCGCATCATTAGCTGGCATATTCCGGTCGCCATGCTGGGCAGTCTGGCCATCATGTCCTTTGTATTTCATCATGGCGATTCCGCTCACTATGCCAACACACTGATCCACCTGACCAGCGGCGGCATCATGCTGGGCGCATTTTTTATCGCCACCGACTATGTGACATCACCATCATCCAAGACAGGCCAACTGCTGTTTGGCGCTGGTTGTGGCCTGATTGTATTTGCCATCAGAAGTTGGGGGGGATTTCCTGAAGGTGTTGGCTTCGCCGTGCTGTTCATGAACGCCCTGACCCCGTTGCTGGATCGGTATTGCCGACCCAGAGTCTATGGCCGCGATTTGCGAGGCAAACCCGTAAACGCCAAGGCCAAACCAGGCAGGGTCAAGTAATATGAACACCGTCATCGAACCCAGTTATCGCCAACGACTCGCCTATCATGCCGGGTTGCTGGGAGGCATTTGCTTTCTGATCAGTGTGTTACTCATTATTGGCAATATGGAAACCCAGCAGAAGATTGCCGATCACATTGAACAGGAAAAACGCAGAACTATTAACCAAGTGCTGCCTCCAGATTTGTTCGATAATGAACCCTTAACGAACAGCAAAACCCTGCCAGAGCAAAGACAGCTAAGCTCGCCGATAACGCTTTATGTCGCCACCCGCAAGGGTGAATTCAATGGCGTTGCTCTACAGACTTCGGTTTACGGCTGGGGCAGTGATATTCAATTCATTCTGGCCGTCGACGCGCATGGAAAAATCACCGGTGTTCGCGTTATCAGTCACAAGGAAACTCCCGGTCTCGCCGACAAGATTGAAATTGAAAAAAGTGACTGGATTCTCGGGTTTAATGGCAAGTCACTGTCCAACACCAGCCCTGCGCAATGGGCCGTGACAAAAGACGGAGGTGAATTTGACCAGTTTACCGGTGCCACCATCACTCCGCGGGCGCTCGTCAATGGCATTCATGAGTCCTTACTCATTTTAGAAGAGAACAAGCAACTACTGATTAACGCTGGCAAACCGGAGGCAACATCACCATGAGCATGTCCTATCGTCAGATCTTCAGTGATGGCATCTGGAACAATAATGTTGCGATGGGGCAAATGCTCGCACTCTGTCCCCTGTTGGCTGTCACCACCTCAGCTACCAATGGCCTGGGTATGGGCCTGGCTTCGATCACTGTCTTGCTATTGACCAACATCCTAATATCCAGCCTACGCTCAATCATTACCGCTCCCGTGAGAATCCCGGTATTGATTGTCATCATTGCCTCTGTGGTGACCCTGGTGGATATGGCCATCAATGCTTTCTTACACCCCTTGTATAAAGTGCTGGGTTTGTTCATTGCCCTGATTGTCACCAACTGTGCCATCTTTGGCCGGGCTGAAAGTTTTGCCTGTAAAAATGGCATCCGGCTGGCGGCAGCGGATGCACTGGCCATGGGACTCGGGTTTACCTGGGTATTGGTGGCCATTGGCGGTATGAGAGAGATTTTGGGTAGCGGCACCCTGTTTGCTCACGCCTCGTTGTTGCTGGGGGATGGATTTTCCTGGTTGGAGATCACCGTGATTCCCAATTTTTCCGGCATCCTGCTGTCTATCCTGCCGCCGGGAGCCTTTATTTCACTGGGTTTGCTGGTTGCCATAAAACGGTTGATTGATCGCAGGCTCAGCGCTCGAAAAGCCAAGTCTGAACTGGTTATGCCCACAGTTTAATTCAGGAGTATAAACATGAAAGTCAGTGTTGTTTATGCCGGGAAAGAGTACAAATCCTGGGTAAATCTTGAGCTGGATGACGAGGCCACCGTAGGGCAGGCCATCACACAATGCGGCTTGTTAGAGAAGTTACCGGAAATTGATATTGATACCATGAAAGTCGGTGTCTATGGGAAATTTACGCCCCTGTCCAAAAAGCTTCAGGAAGGCGATCGGGTGGAGATTTACCGAAAAATTATCCGTTCCCTGGACGATGAAGATGATGATGATGACGATTAACACGTCGTCTTGTTGATTATCGCCACAGGCGGCAACACACTAAACCCTTACGATGTAAATTTAGAATTTATGCCCCAGTTTGATGTAAAACGCCGAATTGTCTTTTTCCCCAACGGCATACTCCATCTTTAGGACAAACCCGGCTTGAGGTTTTATCAGGTAATTGATGCCCGCTCCCGCGGAGCTGTAAAGATGCTCTCCATCATCACAATCGGAAAAAGAAGAATAGAGACAGGCCACGCCTGCAAACACAGTGGCACCCCAACGCTCTTTGAGTTTAAAGCGGGCTTCCATATCCAGGTGAGTGTAATTTTCATCCAGATAATTTCCGCGAGTGTAACCACGCAACTGCAGAGACGAATAGCCACTTTGGGGAGCGTCACTGGTCCAGCGCCCCTTAACCTGCAAACCAAACACATGGTGTTTTGCGAGGGAAGTAAACCAGCGATAATCCCCCTGATAAACATCAAAGGATTCATCACCACCCAACCATTCCCGATAGGCGATGTTACTTACGAGCAGATACTGACCGCGGGTGGCGTTACGGACATTATCCCGTACATCATACTCAACTAACAGGCCCGCACCGTTGGAATCAAAGCCCGTCAATCCTACTTGGTGCGCACTTTCCTCAAATGCCTCTTCCACCCCGATGGCGTAGTTGGATGACACGAACTGACCGCCAACATACCAGTTTGGACGTATCAAGTGCGCATAGCGGATAAACAAACCTTTCAAGTCGTCTTCAGTTTCTACCGTCTCGCCAGATCCGAGATAGTCCTCGTATTCATTGTTAATATGGCCATTGACAATAATGCCACGGACTTTGTCGCGATTCTCATTCCAGTACAAATCGGTAAAGATCCCTCCTGTGTAGGAGTCGGTATCGCTGTAATTCGCAAACCCCCCTATCATGGAGTGATTGGAGCCCTGGTCGAACTTGGTCAGATATGCCGCCATGACGCCACCTTTAAAACCCAACTTAGGGTCGTTACTGACTGTCGGAACAATCATCCAGGGCGAATCCTGTGCACGAGTCAACGTGCTTAAAATCAGCAGACTCGCCAAGGTGAATATTTTTAAAAAATACGTCAGAAGCGGAGATGTCCTCATGAGAAATTCACTTTCAATGAGAGTTTCCTCCAGTCTAGTTCACTTTTGGATTCCGACGCCCTCTGTAAAATGGCAATTCACTACAGTAACCATCGGGCAAGACTCGAAATGTCACCAATTTATACTAATTATGATAATTGAAACCTAATTGAACGTAATGGCTAAAGGATCCTCCAATAAAAAAATGATTTTCATGTCTGATTCATCTCGTAGATTAACTCTGGAGAACTGTCACAATTTCTTTCATTCACGGTTTTATTCAATCTTTTTAATTTTAGTTTTACAACACATTTTAACGCATCAACTCTCATGCTGGTGTTAATGTTGATGGCCCCTTTAACAGACAACTGCGAATTCTATAACATGGAAGCTTCTGACGCTTAAAACCTGGAATTTAAAAATGCCAGTAAAGAGCTAGCGTCATTCCATCATCAAGACTTTACTGCCTTGAACTCGCCGGGTTTTCAACTCGACCAACGCCCGATTAGCCTCTTTAAGTGGATAACATGCAAATTCTGGGCGGGTATTCATCGTTGCAGCTAATTGAAGGAATTCACGGATATCGCGACGCGTGACATTAGCGACGGATTTAATTTTCTTTTCTTGCCAGAGGTCACGGGGGTAATTGAGGTTTAACCAAACGTGTTTATCTGTGGCCTCCTTACGGATGGCATTGATTACTAACCTTCCCCCTGGCGCCAGTTGTGACATCGCCGACACTACGGGCAACATAGTTCTCGTCAATGACCATCTGTTCAGCGTAGCCGCCATTGATATCGAGTCCTGTTCCCTGAAAGTAAGCGCATAGATTTTCTCGATCATTCAAGCAATAGTTACACTTGCCACAGCTCTCCGCTATCCAGCCTGCACCAAGCCTGTCACCAACGTTTAAAACCGTGACATCTGTGCCGGTTTCAATCACTCGTACAACCACCTGATGGCCTAGAATTCGGGGTAAGTGCCTGGGCGCAAGACGCCCTTCAATTTCATCCAGTTCCGTATGGCATACCCCACACGCCTGCACCTTAATCAACACCTGATTGGCAGCCGGCAAGGGATTGGGGACTTCCATCCATTGCAGTGGTTCACCTCCATCCATGACATCAGAAATCTGTGTCAACACCATGGCTTTCACATCAGGCCACCAATAAACATTCTTCTTATAAAACAGTGTAGCTTCCCAGCTTGTTATTTTGTCGTAAAGGCGACAGGATTTTTTCGTGATTTTCAGACTTCATATTTCTCCGTTTTGATTGTCAGAAACATAACAATTTAATTTCTTGGACAAACATTTTCCGGTTTACCCTGAGAATATTTATTTAAATATTAGACAGTTAAAAGTTTCTCTACATTGGTGTGGTTATTGCTCATCGCCTAGAGTATTAAATTATTTTATTCAGGAGGCACACATGGCCAAAGCCAAATTAACCTTTAAGGATATTGATGTAGCAGTCACCGTTCCAGTCGGTGTTAGAGTCATCGAAATTTCCGACAAAATCGGATCTGGCATCATCTATGGGTGTCGTGAAGGTGATTGTGGAACTTGCTTGATGAAGGTGGAAGAAGGCTGGGACAACCTGTCGACAAAATCCGTTATCGAAGACAAGGTCCTGCGGGAAAATGCTGCCGGAAGGCATTTTCGTCTGGCTTGCCAGGCACAGGTACTCGGTGACGTTACTGTAAGTCCAGCCTGACAGAACCAACAACTTTTTGAGAGGCAAACACTATGGCAAATATCACTTTTAGCAGTCCAAACTACAAAGATAAAACCCTCTATGCTATTGCAGGAAGTCATACAGAATCGGTCCTGCAAATTGCTCGGGAGTACAAAATACCAATCAATTTCAATTGTCAGGATGGTGAATGTGGTACCTGTCTGGTGAAAGTTACCTCCCTTGAAAAAAAGGAGCGCATGGCCGGTCCTTTAACCGATAAAGAGAGGGCCGTATTACTGGAATTGGGTAAGATCACCAAAGAGCAAATTGATAAAATGTTGGTTGACGACTTCCCCTGCACCTGGCGACTGGCTTGTCAGATGATCGTTCGAGATGAGGATCTACTGGTGGAGTACGATATCGAATAAATCTTTTCTGGCTAGCTGAGTATAAAAAATATCAACTGCCGAGTGTTAAATTGGTGTAACCCGTCGGTCTTTAATATATAGTTTCTGTCCGCTTTCCACCACCCGAATGGTTGTTAGTTTTTTTCCTCGGCAGATGTCACTCAGCGATTCACCGGTCTCCGGGGAATAAACGACACCATGCATGGAGCAACGTAAATACCCCCTCCCACCATCAAATATGGCCTCACCCTCACCATCCAATTCCCTGGGCATATGAACACAAATATTGCGATAAGCTTTGATTTGTCCCCGGTAACGAAGCACCAGAACCGAATCGGAAATGCCTCGAAAGAATACATTGATTCTACGACACTCACCTTCAAGAAGCAGCTCAGTGTCGCAAACAAAAATCCAATTTATTGACTTACGAGAGACTGTATTCATTGGTCCATCAGTAGTATTCAAGTACGTATTATTCAGATTTTAACACTTTAACAGATATGTGAGTTCATAATAATTTGATTTAAGATTAAAAAAAATCAACATTCTCTAATTGTATTTACATATCACTGAAGCGGTTGGTGGATTGGGTCATGCGCATGATTTCATGCTCCTCCAACGACAGCAATGACTCCAGCATATCCTTGGCCGAATCAATATCAGCCCGCCGGGCCAAATAACGATAGAGTTCTATGGCCTGCTGGTGCTGATCGGCCACCACTTCCATAATTTGTGCCGCATCCATGTTGGCGAATGGTGTATTAGTATGAACATTCTGCAGCACAGGGCTTTTATTCACATACTCATTGAACCAGGTGTTTAAGGCGTCCTCATCGCCCGATTTTTCGAAACCACTAATTACTTTGTCCAGAGTCTTTTCATGATCCGCCAAATACTCCAGCACCATGCGAGCTCGCTCATCGGTATTTTTATCGACCGAGTTGGATAATGACTGGCTCAGCTGTTGATGAAACTTCCTGGTCCAGTGCAACACATCCTTTAAGGTTTCAATTTGCATGGCATGCCCTCCTCCATTGGATGAGCTATTCCCACAGTCAGCCGTTTTGTCGTTTAAGTCATTTTCAGATAATTTATCCAGACATCTTTTTTAGGCATTTTCTGGATATTTTTCTGAACATACTATCCGGATACTTATCTAGAAAGCCTCTTTTAATAGCGTCCCAGCCAACCAAATGGTCGTTCTTTGAACAGAGAAGACTTTCATTAATTAGAAGTTTAGAAGATTTCCCAACCGGTGGCGGTTATAATTGGCTTCCACTTAAGTCATATTTATATATGTTAATTGTGTCATAACTTTTCGTCATTACCAGTTCATAGTCAGACTTTTTAAACGCGATTTTCAGCAACCCATTGGGATCATACAACGCCTCTCTTCTTGTTATCAGAATTATTCGATTATGACCTTCCTTTGTCAGCTCATCGAACCTCGACACATCTTCCGCCGTAAACCCTGGTACCGATGGCGTTCCTGCCGGGTAGAAAGTAGATTTATCCAGAGCTGGAAATTCATAAGGAATGCTTTCCATAGCAGAGTTATTCAATACTTCAGACCCATCTTTTAGCAATGGGAGTTTTATTGAATTTGGAAAAAGCAAGACCAGGGTATCAACATCAGATTGGTGATAAATAAAATCCCTAATGTCATCCCATGGCTCCTTGTCTCTATACTTCAAGTGATAAAAAGACCCGTAACACAATTGGAAAAATAGAACTGATAAGCAAGCGTACTTTACGACCGGCCATTGTATCCTTGATAGACTTAATGCTAAAAAAATGTAGTAAGGAACAAGTATGGGCGTAAAGGTTCGCTCCAAAAACACGTTTGGCCCCATCGCTGATACTATATAACTGATAACGGGTATTGAAAAAATCAAAAACATCAAGTAGAAAAATATGAGATTTTTTTCTTTCAGTGAGGCAAATATTCCGAAAGCAAACAGCGCTGGAAACGATAAATTTATTACGTCTGAAAGGCCTTTACCAATATAAGCATGACTGACAAAGCGTGACACAAGGGAATCATGCACATGATTCAGCGGAAAGAACAAATTCTTTAGTGTGAGAAAAAACGCATTCAGATCCGGCTCCTGTATCCAACTTCCTGAAGACCAGCCTTGCAACTGAAACAACAGTGTTACCAACAAAGGCAAAGAAAACACCATCACTAAAGTAGCTGATCGAAAGACATTCTTTAGTTTTTTAAGATCCTTTACGAACAGGCAGTGAAACAGCAACAGCGCGTAAAAAACAAACGAATAGACAGGCCCCAGGTTATGACACCAGTTGGTCAGTAGCACCCCGACCGAAAATATCATCCATGTACGCCCAAACCTATCATCCCCTTCAGTTATTACCAGGACAAAGCCATAGAGTGCTATGGCATACGACAACATAAACAACAAATAGGGCCTGGCCTCCAGTGAGTACCAGCTTACAATGGGACTGAATCCAAACAGAAAAACGATTAAAAACCCTGCAGCGAAGGGGTTGTCAGAATTAATTTTCCTGAGGATCTTGTAAGGAAGATAAATTAAGGGGATTGACAAGGCCAGTGACAAATACCGCTCTGAATGCTCCAGGTAGTGACCCAGTACTCCATTCCATAGCTTTATGAGTAAATAATAAAAAGGGGGGTGGGATTCAAAGGTGGGAATCCAGAACACCAAATTATAAAAGCTCTGGCTCGCAAACCAACTGGTATAGGCTTCATCTAACCAATAGGGTTCCTTGTGTATAAAGTAATGCCTTAAAGCGAGGGAGCTGATTATCACCAGCATTAACCCAATAACATAGCGATTTCTTATTATGATACTCATAGCCAAATCCATTTATGCTAGTGGTCAAAGTGAGCAATCCTGAGTTTGATATTAGTACTATAGTCAAATAAAAACTGAATCCCGCAAAAAAGGTATCTTGAGCTGGTTGATTATTTAAGCACTTTGTATTCGAGGAAGGCGACACCATGACTTCCCTGAAACGACGTGCCCAGGCTTTGCCTACTGCGACTGATCGCGGCCTGCCTGGACTTTGGTGCATTCAAGGAACAATGAGTCTGGAGAAAGCGAAGAATTTACTGCCGGTAACACGGACTGCTTGCCTAAAGACCAAGTGGTCGTGATAGCGAAGTGATGTACCTGCCCGCCATAAAGGCGGGCGTGGCATGTCGGTTAACTATGTATCGTACTGCCAGAAGTCGTACTGCTAGAAGTCGTACTGCCAGGCAAAACCCACAATATCCTGACTCATGCGCAGATCCACTTCACCGCCACCAAAGGCGGCAGGAATCGAGTTGCTGCCTTTCACTTCTTCTTCCTGTGCACGGGTGTAGGACAAGGACAAAGTCTGATTGGTGTTGAGTTTCCAGCTGGCGCCCAGGCTGGCGTGGTTCTGGATAACACCGGGCGCCAGGGTATTGAACAGCGTCTGATCGGCAGGAATAGGTTGTTCGGCGTGACTGATGCCGGCTCGCAGAGTCAGACGATCGGAAGCTTGATAAATCACCCCCAGCTTGTAGACATTGATGTCCTGCCAACCAAAACCGGCACCTTCATCAGTACCCAGAGGCGCATTCAGGACCAAAGGATTACCCACCGATTTCACTTCACTGTACTCGATATACTGCCAGTCACCCGCCAAAGTCCAGGCCGGATTGATCTGCCAGGCAAATCCGGCACCAAAGGTTTGCGGGACATCGAAACCACCCTGTTCGGCAAACAGGCCACGGTATTTATCAAACTCATCGGTCTCAATGGCTGAAGACCAGGTCAATGCCAGGGTCAGATCGTCAGTGATCTTGCCCTGCCAGCCCAGTTTCAAGCCCCAGCCGTCGGCGCTGTCTTCACCGTTGTTACTGACTGCTGTGGGATCGGAACTGATACCGGCAAAGGTCTGGATACCTTCGGCTGAGAAGCGCTGGTAGACATAGGTCACCCCCAGGCCGATACTGTGCTGTTCATTCAGCTTGTAGGCAGCCGAGCCGGTTACAAACAACTGGGACAGATCAACACCTGCAGAACCCATGGAACCCAGTGAGGCAAAAGGCGACTGCTTGTAGGAAGTATTCATACCGCCGTTGGCGTAAATGGCTACACCGTAACTGATACGATCCGAGTAGCGACGGGCAAACCCCATTTCTGGAATCAGGAAATACTGCTCGTCGTTACCATCGTACTCTCCGTCCAGGCCATAGAGGTTGCCAGTGATGTTCGCCTCGCGATCCGGTTTGAACCAGGTCACCCCCACATCCACAGAGTTACCGAGGGCAATCAAAGACGCCGGATTACTGGCCGCCTTGATGCTGTCATGAGCCAGCGCATAGCTGACACCTGCCATCCCCTGAGCTTTGATGCTGCTACCGTGAGTAAAATAGCCATTAGTCGCTTCTGCGGTAAAAGGAAGAAGGCTCAGCAATAGCGGTGCTACCGGGTGTAACTGGCGGATCATAGGATGACTTCCATCGTATTGGTTTTAAAAAGTCGCACACTTTATAACCATTACTTTTATTAAACAAATAACTTTTCTTTCTAGCCTTATAAGCAACAGGCCATGTAGACTTGTCATGCGAGGCCTCTCGACTTGGCTATTGAGCCGGTCGGCGCTAGACTACCCGCGCCCGCTACGGGCACTTGAAAGCCATCTAATCACCCATCTCAACAGAAACGTTTAACTCACATGACAATCATTAATTTCACACCCTGGTCGGCGCTGATCGGCGGAGCCCTTATTGGCTTGTCTGCCGCCCTGTTGCTGTGGACCAAAGGTCGAATCGCCGGTATTTCCGGTATTGCCGGGGGGGTATTCTTCCCAGAATCCAAGCGCGAGATTCCCTGGCGGCTGGTATTTCTTGTCGGTCTGGTACTGGGGGGCCTGATCTATCAATGGTTGGGCTTGGGGGTAGGAACAGCGCATATTGAAGCCGTCGTGAGCAAACCTTTGTTGATTGCCGGTGGATTGCTGGTCGGCATCGGTACCCAGATCGGCAGCGGCTGCACCAGCGGTCACGGCATCTGTGGCCTGGCGCGGCAGAATCCTCGCTCACTGGTGGCGACTCTGTGCTTTATGGGCAGCGCCTTCGTCACCGTCTATATTGTCCGTCACTTGCTGGGAGGTGCCTGATGTCAAAGGTGACTCACCTGTTAGCAGCTCTGGCGGCCGGCACTTTGTTTGGTCTGGGTTTGTCCGTGGCCCAGATGATTGATCCCGCCAAAGTCATCAATTTCCTGAATATCTTCGGCGACTGGGACCCATCACTGATGTTTGTGATGGGCGGTGGCCTGGCAGTCAATACACTGCTGACCTGGTTGATCCTGAAGCGTCAGCGGCCGCTACTGGCTGAGCATTTTCGCCTGCCCAGCAAGCTGGAAATCGACAAACGCATTGTCATTGGCGGGATTATCTTTGGTATCGGCTGGGGTCTGGCCGGCTATTGTCCCGGCCCGATGATCACATCATTGAGTTTCGTTAACAGCGATATCCTGACGGTTCTGGCCGCCTTTCTGGTGGGCACTATTGGCACCCGCTGGGTGTTGGCCAAGCAGGAATAAGTGCACTAGGTTCCACAAAAGGTTCTCAGCACGCGCTGTTCGGGCGTTGCCGGCAGCGCGTAGCCCTGCTTATCCGGATCAAACTTGAAAGGATCGGCCAGCACCTCCAGCAGTTGATGAAAAGGCTTGAAATTGCCCTGGTTACCCGCCTGTATAGCCGCTTCAATCTGGTGGTTGCGGGGAATGAAAACCGGGTTCGTCGCGTTCATACGGCGACGAATGTCTCTCACCTCAGCAGCTGAACGTTGATCCAACGCCAGATACTGCCGCCAGCTCTCCAACCAGCCCTGAAACGCATCAGGCAGCGCGTAGAAGCTGGCAATCTCACCCTTCACCGCTGGAGTTACTTCATCCGCCAGCACACGAAAACCGAGGGTGAAGTCGACACGGTTCTGTTGCATAAGCGCGAGAAAATCGTCCACCAACTGGTTCGTCACATCATCGGCCTGAACCACGCCGATTTTCTGGCTCATGTACTGCTGATAATGGGCTTCATACTCGGAAATAAACAGATCCAGGGCAGCCTCGGCCCTTTTAATTCCGGTCAATTCGCTGGCATCCAACAATGGCAATAATGACTGAGCCAGCCACGCCAGGTTCCAGCGAGCGATGGGTGCCTGGTTGATGTAGGCGTAGCGACCGCCGTGATCAATGGAACTGAAGACCGTCTCCGGATCGTAATTCTCCATAAAGGCACAAGGCCCGTAATCCACGGTCTCACCACCGACCAGCATGTTGTCGGTATTCATCACACCGTGAATAAAACCCAGGGCTTGCCATTGGGCGATCAGTTTGGCCTGCGCCTTGACCACTTGGATTAACAGTTCACAATAGGGGTTCTCGGCCTGGGCGGCCTCGGAATAATGGCGGTCGATCACATGATCCGCCAATTTTTGAACGGTTACCATGTCCTGACGAGCGGCAAAATACTGAAATGTACCGACGCGGATATGACTGCGCGCCACCCGCGTCAGGATAGCCCCTGGCAGCAACTGATCCCGCACCACCCGCTCACCGGTAGTCACTGCCGCTAAACTGCGGGTCGTGGGCACGCCCAGTGCTGCCATCGCTTCACTGACAATATACTCCCTAAGCACAGGTCCCAGTGGCGAACGACCATCGCCCATACGCGAATAGGGAGTAGGTCCGGCGCCTTTTAATTGCACATCGTAACGCAGACCATCGATACCAATCACCTCACCCAGCAAAATGGCACGACCATCACCAAGCTGGGGGTTCCAGCTGCCAAATTGATGACCTGCGTACGCCGTGGCAATGGGCTCTGCCCCAGGTGGTACGAGGTTGCCAGCCAGTACGGCAACCCCGTCGATGCTTTTCAGTTGAGCGGGATCAATCTGCAGTCGCTCAGCCAAAGGCTCGTTGACACGTATTAACTCGGGGGCCTCAACAGCTGTCGGCATCTGCCTGGAATAAAGAGTATCCGCGAGCTGCAAGTAGGTGTTATCAAATGGGATCTTAACGGCCGGGGTATTCAAGGAGCTTCGCCTGTGAGTTATGAATGTACCTGACTAGAGTAACACTGCCCCCCGCTCAGTAGCCACCAAAGAACCGCTAACCCCACTGCGTGTAGGGCTTATGCAACAAATTGGAATTGTAATACTGAGGCAGCCCGGTGACTTCTTCAATAGCCCATTGCGGCAATATGAATGACTCACTTTCATCGTTGAGCTCAATCTCCGCAAGCACAAGCCCATCGTTCGCACCGTGGAAAAAATCGACTTCCCAAACGTGACCGGCAACCATATATTCGTAGCGCGTTTTTTCCACGGTCTTGCCGTTGCAGAGTGTTGAGATTATGGCCTGAGCCTCAGCGACAGGGATCTCATACTCGAACTCACTGCGACTGATACCGGTATTTTCACCCTTGAGCGTCAAGTAGCCCTTGTCACCCTTAACCCTTGCTCGCACCGCGGTATTGCTCGTGGTCTCAATGTACCCCTGTGAAATCGTCACGCCTTGCCCTAGCTCGGGGAGGGTATCTCTATCCACAAGGAATTTGCGCTCAATTTCGATTCCCATCATGCTCCCCTCAAAGGTATCAAGTAATCCCATTGCCCCCCAAACTGTGCCAGAACCCATCTGGGTTCTGGTGTATTGTAGTTTCCCCTGCGGCTTGTCGTAAACACGACAACGCCATAGCAACATGGCGCTAAATACGACAATCGTGTCCAGCTACAGCCACTCAACAGCGTCGAATTGCTCTGTTTTTAATACCCTACACCCGAATTCTTTTGGCCAGTCTTTTGCAGGACCATTTCGACGGATACCCAATTTACTCAACATTATACGACGGTTGCCGAGTTTGATATTCAGAGGACGCTCCCATGAACAATCCCGCTACACTGGCCTGTGCCGCCGAGGCTGAGGTTAACACGGACGACCTACTGGTCGCCTTTGCGTCTATGGACGGCGATATGGTCGATCAGCACTTTGGCTCGGCCCAGGCTTTTTATTTGTATGCGATCAACGCCGACACCTCGACACTGATCGCCTCGCAACATTTTGGGGTTGAAAAGAAGGACGGTAACGAGGACAAGCTCAAACCCAAACTGGCCTGGCTTGCCGGTACCGACATCGTATATTGTGGCTCAATAGGTGGATCGGCAACTCGGCAACTGCTGGCCTTGGGGGCACACCCGATCAAGGTTAAGGGCGGTCCTGATGTTGAAGAGCTGATTGCAGATCTACAAACCCAGCTTAATGGACATAAGGAAGGCTGGCTGGAAAAAATGATCCATCGTAAACAGAAGTCTCAGAGCGATGAACGCTTTTCCGAAATGGAAGATGAAGGTTGGGATGGTTAGAAACCAAGTCCTCGAGTGAAACAATTGATATCTCCATGAGTCTGGACAGCTCATTTAGCCTGATTTAAGCTAAGCGTCAATTTGAGCCTATGACAACTGATAAGCTCGTAACGCTATAGGCAATCTGCTGGAGATCCTGCACTTGTGAGCCAAGATATCGCCCCACAGGAAACCTTTTTTCATTCACGGCTTTTTAAAGGACTGTCAAAAGAGGACATGCAAGAGGTTGCCGGCTTTACCAAAAGCAAGCGTATCAAGGCCGGCACCTATTTGTTTCGACAACACTCCAAAGCAACCCACGCCTATACCTTGATCAGCGGCGCTTTGATGCTGGAACGCACGTCACAAAGCGGTCGCCGACAGGTGATTGATTTTTCCCACCCCGGCAACTTCATCGGTATCACCAACAATGACGAATTTGAATTCAGTGTCTATTGCTTGCGCGATGCCCACCTGCAATGCTATGTACGCAGCAACTTCCTTGAGCTCGCCGACCGTAATCCCATCTTAAAAAACAATATTCGCCGCACCGGCAGCAATGTGTTAACACACACGCTGGATCAACTGTTTGCCTTGGGCCAGAAAAAAGCCCACGAACGCGTCTGTTATTTGCTGCATGAATTGAGTTTTCGCCAACCCGGTACGGATCGGGAGACCATTGACTTGTTCATGAACCGACAGGATATTGCCGACTACCTGGGCCTCACCATTGAAACCGTCAGTCGGGCATTTTCGAAACTGAAAAAAGATGGCATCATCGCAGTCGACTCCCCCCACCGGGTACGAATCGTCGATAATGAACAACTGGATGCGCTGGCCAGCGCCCGTTGAAAAGCGGCCTGCTACAGGCCTTCAACAGAAGAGCAAGTAGCAGACTGCCAGGGGAAACAGTAAGGCTATTTTTTCGCGGATGAAAACGCCTTAAAGGCTTCCGAAAGCTCGTCTATGGACTGACGTACACTGTTATCACTCATCACCCACTGCCACCAAGCCTGTAGATTTGGATAGTGGCTCAGAATATCCCCTTCTCCCACGGCAGGCGCCAATAGCACCACATAAGCCAGTGTGGGTACCAGCGCAATATCCCCCAAATGCAAATTGCGCGCTTCCAGAGCCGACTGAGAAGCCAGCAGGCGGTCACCTTTGGCCAACTCGGCGTGTAACTGGGGCACGATACTGGCAAAATCTTTTTCACCCGGTGCCAGTAATTGCTTAAACAGGGGAAACAGAGCCCCGGGGCCCAGGTGTGTGTCCGCATAGCGAGTCAGCAACTGCATCTGAGCCTTGTCCCAGGGTGACTCAGGCCGCAGCGATGGGCCGGGCTGGGTATCCTCCAGATAGTCCATAATGACCGTCGATTCACCCAGTGAATCACCGTTATCCAGCACCAGCACTGGCACCTTGCCCAGCAGATAACGCTCAGTGAACTCAGGTGTGCGCAGGGCAACATCCGGCGCTTCAATATCAACCGGCAAGTTTTTTTTTCGCACTTGAATGCGTACCCGAGTCGCATAGGGTGAGTGGTCCAGATTTAACAGTTTCATGCAATTGAGTCCGTTAGATTTTAAGGTTCAGCTAAATCAAATGGGTGCCGAGCGCGGCATTGACCAGCAAACCGACCCAAATCGCGTATACATAGGGACGGCAGTTCGCGATTGCCCCCTGGATCTGCTGGTTTACAGCCTCGGAGCCATCGCCGCTCATCAACTTGCCCCAGCCAGTCATAAAGGGTTTTAGACCGACACGAATCATCAGGCCACAACCCACCAGCAGGGCGAAAATCAACAGTTTGGTGGCAAGCCAGTCGGCTTTGAGAATGTTACCGGTAAGCAGGGCGTAAATCGACACCCCCAACAATCCGGCAATCATCACCGCGCGAAAATAGAAATCAAACTGAGTCAGCGCCGGAATAAACGCTTTGCCGTGGGCAAAATGCAACACCATCACTGTGATTGCCCACACAGCCGCCAGCAACCAGGTAACCATCAACCAGACCTCCGACACCGCAAACAGGCCCGTAATATGAGCCAGATGCAAACCCAGCGGTAGAATCAGCGGCATGGCAAAACGTGGGCCCTGGTCACATCCCATCATAATGGTCAACGCCGTAGAGCGGGATTCATTGGACAGATCGGAACGCACGACAAAGCGGCTGGCATAAAAGGTCCCCAGATCCCCGCCCAGCCAATACACAAAACAGACAATGTGCAGTAATTTAATCAACAGGTATTCGTTCATAGTGCATCAAACTCACTTGCGAAAATCATAATAAAGTGTCTGGCCTGGCCTTCAGCTTGTCTCGGTTGCCGTTTTAGACCAGGATTGAAACAGTCCGGGCCATGCTCCCGGCAGACATTGAAAATCCGACAAACTCACACGCCACTGCCCCACCCCCGGCTGCTGCCAATCGTATTGCAGCAACAGTCCTCGGTGCAGCCAAAAGGTACTGTCCTCGCCATATTGCTCACCCTGATAACAGTAAGCCTGGGCGACAACACTCTGATGGCCGACGTCTCCAGGAGCCAGGCACATCTCCTCATCCTTCAACCAATGCACCGAACGAAGGGACTCACTGGGCTTCAGTAGCTGGTGCCGATCAAACGGGTCTTTGATCCAGGGCACCACTACGGTCCCCTCACCGCCACCTTGCAGCAATTGCCCAATTACATGGCCCATATAAATGCGCATTAAAGGAAACAATACTGTCGTGGAGGATGGGCGCGGGCTCGCTTCTACTGATGGAAATTCAGGCCAGTCAGCCGGCATATCGGACCATTCAGTCAACTCATAACCACCCTTAAGGTGTCGCTGGTAGCGCACTGATCGCTGCCAGGTAGCCGGCGCGCGTTGCTGCCAGTGCAAGTCGGCACACACTAATTCTGCATCGCGCCAAACGGTTTCAGTGGCGATATACAAGCCCGCTTCCGGGACCTGCCGCTCTGAACGTAACAACCAGCCTTCATCTTTGCGGTACAAGGCCCAGGGCTCGGTCAGGTGTTGGCGTTGATTATTGAGGCTATATCGATAACAGCCTGTAGCAACCAATGCACAGTCGTGGTGTAAAGTCATGACTCGATCGGCTCCAGCAATTCAATAAGATGACCACCCGTATGAGACGGATCGAGATACACCATGCGGTAGGCACTGGTTATAACCGGACCGTCAGGTGTCACATAGCCTGGCAAAATACTGTCGGCAGCCAGGCATTCCAGCAAAGAGTCCAGATCCACAACCCAATAAGCCAAGTGATTGATTCCACCCGGTCCAGAGGTGAGCGCGAATAATTGCGACTTGAATTCCTCTGCCAGTGGTTCGATCAGCTCAAATTGCACTGCCGGTGCGATGTCCACAAAAGCAAAACGAGTCAGGGCCTCAGTGTCATAAGGCGGCACGATACGAACCGCAGTCTCTGCAAAACCATAAAGACGCTGCAAATCAGCTACCGCACCGGCTAAGTCCTCAACCACATAGCCTACATGCGCCAGTCCGGTAATGTAGCGGCTGAGCCCTTCAGGGTTAAACCGCTTCATAACGGACATCGCAATCCTGTGGCAGCAACGGTAAGGTCGCCAGCGGAGCTACCAGTGTGCCACTCAGGCGCCACGGACGTTGCAGTAATAAATCGGTATTTTCCGACATAACTTTATTCTCAGCCGCTTGCGGGTGAATAGCGGCCAATGTGATGCCCGGTCGCTGACCGGTAATTAAAGGCGTGTTGATATAGCCATCAAAGGTGCGCTCATGCCACGGCGTCATCAGGGTAAAGTCTCGTTCCAGGGTCGCAATCAACCCCCCACAGTTATTACCCCACGGAGCGGATGCAACAATACAAATCCGATTTTCTGCAGCGCGAGAGGGTAACCCCAGTTCCGACTCCCAGGCTTCCTGGCCACGATAAGGCAATAGCAACATGTGCACACCCTGTAACGCAGCCACTTTGACCAATTCTGGATAAGCCGCATCGTCTCCCACCAACACCGCAGCGCGGCCAATGGGCAGGTCAATGGTTTGCAGGCTGTGGCCAAGCTGGCTCCAGGACAGACGATTCACCGCGTGCAACTGTGGCTGCACCAGCTGGCGACCGTGTTTACTCAACAACACCCCGACATGACAACGGCCAGTCGCCTCTTCACCGGTCATCTCATCAACCATCGACAGACAAACCACCAGATCATCATCGCGCTGCTGGAGGATCGTCTGAATGCGATCCTGCAACCATTCGGACTGTGTCTGAGCAAGTGCAAGATCCTGATTGACGCCCAGCCAAAACAACTCAGGCAGCACCGCAATCGCTGTTCCACCGGGTAACTGCTGCAATAAGGAAAGGCTGTCATGCAACGCCAGTTCGCCAACCCCTTTTGGCTGCAATAGAGCTACTCTGGCTTCCTCGGTTGCGGGAGGCATCGACCATGGTGCCGTTGGCTCGACAATGGGCTGGTAGAGTTCGGGTCGACGGGAAGAAATCCAATGAGTGCCATCCAGACGGAATGGTCGCGCATCTTCCAAATGAATGTCAGCCACAATCACCTGCTCGCCCTGTCGTGGTGCACGGGCCAGAATTTCTCCCGTGGGAGATACAATCTGGCTCTCACCTGCGCCGTACAAGAGGCGTTCTGGAATGGACGTTTGCTCACTGACTGCAGACAGATGTTCCTCAGGAATCAACGGCCCCACTTTGTTGGCAGCGACCAAAAAGACTTTATTTTCAACAGCCCGTGCCGGCACATGCAGGGCCGCTTCATCAAACGCGAATGAATTCAGTGAATCGCAGAATACTTGTGCACCCCGGAGGGCCAAACTGCGTGGAGTTTCACATGTGACACCATCGCGACAGGGAAACAACCCGAGACGACCCACATCCGTCTCCACCACTGGAGTAATGTGCTTTGCGCGGGTGAAGAAGATGTTTTCATGACCCATTAACGTTTGCTTATCGGCCTCAACCAGACAGCGGCCATCTGGCCCAAACAACAAAGATGTAACCGTAATGGCAGGTCTCTGTCGGCGGTAAGAGACATTGATAACGATATAGCATCGGTGCTGCCTGGCCTTGGCAGCAATGGCTCGGTAAAACTCGTCATTCTCTTCGACGGCAACATCCCAGGCCTGGTTGAGATCATCATACCAGGAGAGGTGATTGCAAAATTCGGGCAACACCATGAGACGAGCTCCAGTGGCGGCGGCACGATCAATCATCCGCACACAGGTCTGCAAGTTCTCCCTTACATCACAGGTTGTGGCAAACTGAACCGCGGCAACCTTCATCGGACCCCCTCTTCAATTGCTCTAAAGTCATAACTTTAATAATATGAAAAATCGACACCGGTTAAATTGATAAATCACAAACCCTGACACAACTAATTCTTATTATGAGCTGACCATGACAAAACCGATCACTGCTAATGAACAAAGTCTGCTGGGCATTCGCTTGAGTGACGGCATACGCAAGTCCCATATGCGTGCCTACCTCGCAGTAGCTTTTATTTCATCGAGCTACGCCGGCGCCCTGGCTGTGCTTCAGCCCGGATTGCTGCAAGTGATGGGCATCGATAAAGGCCAACAGGCCATGCTCACCGGTGGACTGAGCGCCCTGCAGGAAATCGTGCTGATTTTACTGATGGGTGTTATGGGGGCACTGTCCGATCGCATTGGACGGCGGCCGGTGTATGTGGCCGGCCTGCTGCTGACCGGTGCAGGCTTTGCACTTTATCCACACGCCGCCAATGTGACTCAACTGGTGCTGTTTCGGCTGATTGTGGCCGTTGGCTGTGCGGCCATGATCGGCATGATGGTCACCGTCGTAGCCGATTATGCCCGTGACGAATCTCGTGGCAAGGCCAACGGTCTACAGGGATTACTGGCCACCCTGGGCGCCTTCGTACCACCTTTACTGGCCTCGCTACCCACCTTTTTTGCCCAGCAAGGACACACCGAACTCAGCGCCCAACAACTGACCTTTGCCATTGCCGGCGCACTTGGCGGGCTGGGTGGCATGATTGCCTTTTTTGGGTTGTCGCCGGCACCGGTCTGCCAGACACCAAGGAACGAATCGACACTGACCCAACAACTGAGAAAGGGCATGCGCGCGGCCCGCGATCAACGCACCGCCCTGTCCTACGGGGCCGCTTTCATCTCTCGCGGCGACCTGGCGGTCACTGGTGCCTTCATGTCACTGTGGCTGGTGCAATACGGCGTTTCTACGCTGGGCCTCACCCCCAGCGAAGCCATGTTCCAACTGGCGGTACCTCGTACGCTGGCGGTTGTTACCGGCGCGTTACTTGGCTCAATTCTGATGGGACAGCTGGCCGACCGCATTGATCGGGTCAGCGCTGTGGCACTGGCAGCCGGCATGGCAGCCTGTGTCTATCTGGGCGTGTTTATGATCACAGACCCCACCACTGACTGGGTAATGGGCTTGCTGTTTTGCATGGGCATTGCGGAAATCAGTGCTTTTGTCAGCAGTCAGGCACTGGTGGGACAACAGGCACCGGCGGCTGACCGAGGTGCTGTTATCGGCTTTTTCGGCGTCAGCGGTGCAATTGGCATTCTAGTCGGCACCGCCGGAGGCGGCTGGCTGTTCAGCTATTTCCAGCCGTCTGCGCCGTTTGTGCTGTTTGGCTGTCTTAACGCCTTGGTCTGCATATGGGCTCTGCTACTGCGCCACCGGGAATCCGTGGGCGCCGTCCAGACCAGTGAAGGCACTCTCTGAGCAGGCACTCACCTCATTGGGACTTATCATCGCCGCCCTACCAGGGGTAGGGCAGGCGATCTCGATACAATCCACCACCCCCCAGGGTCGTAGAGCTTGGCAAGGTCGCCAACCAGACAATAGTATCGGCCCCTTCCGTCACAGTACGTGGAGCCTCCTCACCACCGAGCTCGGTTTTAACCCAGCCTGGGCAGGCCGCATTGACCAGAATATCCGGCTCATCTTTCAGCTCCAGTGACAACAATCTGGTGAGGGCATTCAGACCCGCTTTCGATGCCCGGTAAGCCACCGTTGAACCAAGCTCCATTTGAGTTAATGAGGCCAGCTCCGTCGATACATTAACCACCCGGCCATAACCATTCTCACGCATCAGCGGCATCAATTGCTGACAACAGTTGAGCACACCGACGACGTTGGTGTTGTATGTCTGCTGCATGGCTTCCAGTGACACATCAAAACCAGAGACCCATTGATCAATGGCTATACCGGCATTATTGATCAGGATATCCAGCCGTCCAAACTTCTGACGCACATGCGCAGCGAGCGCACTCGCGTCTTGCTGACAGGTAACATCAAGGGTAAAACTCTCGGCGCTCCCACCCTCATCAAGGATGTCATCCACCAATTTTCTGGCGTTGGACAGCTGCCTGGCAGTAACAATGACGTGTATCCCCTGCCGGGCCAATTGACGGCATACTTCCGCCCCAATTCCCCTATTTCCTCCAGTAACTATCGCCACAGCAGGGCAGGTTTGATTATTCTCATTTTTCGGCATACTCATTCCTCAACATTCGCACGAGAGTATGGATGATATAACCTCAGAGTTAGAGCAGTATGCGAATAATCAAAACCCACAATATAGAGAGGAAAATCCCTTCTATGGCGAATCAAGGCTTGTCCCACACCCATAGGTTGAGAGCCCAGTGCCAGCGGCCTGAGGTGTTAAAAGCTCCAGGCGTCTACGACGGACTGACTGCCCGCCTGGTGGAAGAAGCCGGTTTTGAGGCCGCCTTTTTGTCAGGTGCCTGCATCGCGTTTGCACGCTTTGGACGGCCGGATATGGGCCTGGTGACCGCCACTGAGGTCATCGACACGATTGGCGCCATACGTGAGCGCACCGAACTGCCACTGATTGTGGATATGGATACTGGCTTTGGCAATGCCCTCAATGTACAGCGTACCGTGCGCACCTTTGAACGCGCCGGAGCCTCTGCCTTACAAATGGAAGATCAGGTGATGCCTAAGCGCTGTGGACATATGGCAGGCAAACAAGTGATTGAAGCGGAAGAAATGGCGGGAAAAATCAAAGCCGCCGTTGATGCTCGACACAATGATGCAACCATGATCATCGCCCGAACGGATGCCCTTGGGGTAAACGGTTTTGAGGATGCTCTGCAACGGGCCGAACTGTATTTGCAGTCTGGAGCCGATGCGCTATTCATCGAGGCGCCGCAAAGCCTGGAGCAAATGCAGCTTATTGGCGATCGTTTTGGAGACAGGCTGCCACTCGTACACAATCTGGTGGAAGGCGGCAAAAGCCCTGTTGATAGCAGCCTGCCATTGCAGGCTTTGGGTTACAAAATCGCCCTCTACCCCGCTGCTCTGCTGCATTTGTTTGTACCTCAGGCGCAAACCTTGCTGCAACACATTCTGAACACAGGTAACACCCACGACTGGCAGGGATCACCCTTGGTCGATCTGAATTACCTGAATGATTTGCTGGAAGCACCGGCCTTATTGGCCGACAGCGAACGCTACACACATTAACCGGGCACGCCCGCACAGCGAGAGTTATTTTTACATGAATGCTTCTGTGGACACACACACACTGCCGCACTTGGAAAACCTGATTGACGAGCAGTTTACATTGCCCGAAGTGGATCGCCACAATCAGATTTGCGACGCCAATACGGCCGAGCCCCTGCAGCCACAATTCAGTTGCAGTAAGGCACAGGTCGAGCAGGCCCTGAAAGCATCCGAGCGGGCTTATCAACAAGGAGAATGGGAAAACACTCCGGCAACTGAACGCGCTGATGTACTGGATCGTATCGCCGATGAGCTAGAAAATGCAGACTATATCAATCGTATCAGTCGAGCTGACTCGATCACTACCGGTGCCATCATCCGCACCACGCTTAAAATGGCCAGGCTGGTTCCCATCGTTTTCCGCGGCGCGGCCAACTTTATTCGTCATGGTGGCCTGGAGCATCGGCTTCCGGGTCCACGGGGTGACGTAGAATACTTCCGTCGTCCCTGGGGCCCCGCTCTGCTGGTATCACCTTGGAACGGACCTACCGCCATTGGCTCCCATAAAATTGCCAGTGCTCTGGCTGCCGGCGCCCCATGTATTATGAAGCCTTCTGAGTGGGCACCACATTCCGCAATTATCATGTCCCAGGCAATTCACAAGGTGGGTCTGCCTAAAGGCACCTTTCAATTAACCTGTGGCAACCGCACCATCGGCAGCCAAATGGTGGCTGATGAACGCATCAAGGCCATTTCATTCACTGGTGGTTTGGCTGGTGGGCGGGCCATTGCCAGTGCCTGTGCCGAGCGTTTTATTCCAACCCAACTGGAACTCGGCGGCAACAACCAACTGGTGGTTCTGGAAGACGCTGACCTGGACAAAGCCGCTGAAGGCATTGTCTTTGGCCTGACCAACCTCAATGCACAATGGTGTCGTGCTCTTGGCCGTGTAATCGTACACGAATCCATGAAAGAGAGATTGCTGGAAAAATGCCTGGAGCGCTTGGCTGGTATTCGCCTGGGGCATTCCCTCAGTGAACAGAGCGATATGGGGCCCATGGTGCACCGCGGGCAGTATGACCTGATTCTCAGTGAAATTGAACATCTCAAACGCAAGGGTGGCGTCGTTCACAGCAGCACGTCGCTGCCGGACTTACCCGGTTATTTCATTGCCCCAACCCTGGTGGATGGCTGCTCGCCAGAAGACACACGTGATGAAATTTTTGGCCCGGTAGCATCTATTCACACCTATCGGAACGAAGCAGAGGCGCTGGCGCTGGCCAACGGCACCGAACTGGGATTGGCGGGTTACGTCTATGGCGAAGATGAAGCGCGCGCGTTCGCGTTTGCTCGTCAAATGCGCACCGGTGGTGTCAAAATTAATGGCTACAGCCTGCTGAGCCTGGGTCAGGAGGCACCACGTGGTGCTTGGGGTTTATCCGGTATTGGCGAAGAAGGACACACGCAATCGATTGAATTCTTTACCGGTGCGCGGGTAGTCGGCATTTCCCCTCAGGATCCTATTGGCGGCCACTAAGGCCGCCCGCAACAATCACCGTCAGCCTATTGAAAATAGGCAATATCTCCTGATTCGCTAACGGGTATGTTCAAACAAACTTGCGTGTTGTTCGTCATTTAAAGGAGCGGGTGCTGCAAACGCCTCGTCCTGGGCCAGTGCCCTTTTCACCGCAGAACGGTCAGACATCCGGTCGTACCAGCGTTGAACTGCCTCAAACTCTGACAGCGTGACGCCTCCGGTGGCCGCCTGCTGAACCCAGCCGTAACAGGCGATGTCTGCGATGGAAAATTCATCACACAAATATTCACCAGCCTGTAAGCGCCGATCCATAACGCCATAGAGTCGCTGAAGCTCAGTGGTGTAGCGCTTTTGAGCGTAGGGCACCTGTTCACGGGCATAGTGGTTAAAGTGATTCGCCTGCCCTGCCATCGGACCCAGGCCTCCCACTTGCCACATCAACCACTCCCATACCGCCACTCTTGAGGAACCTGATTGTGGTAGAAGTTGTCCCGTTTTCTCCGCCAGGTAAACAAGGATTGCACCGGACTCAAATACAGACTGTGGCTCCCCGCCAGTGTCGTAATCAATAATGGCTGGGATTTTATTGTTGGGGCTGATGGAGAGGAAAGCTTGCTGAAATTGCTCTCGTGCCAGGATATTGATGTGACGCAATCGGTAAGGTAGCTGTAACTCTTCCAAAGCTATGGTGATCTTTCGGCCATTTGGCGTTGGAAAATAAAACAGTTCAATCATTTCAGGTTACATATTGTCAGGGTTGTCTAAAAAGGATTAATTCAGAGTAATAGTCTGGATGCCACCTTCGGCTGTTAACGAAAAGCGTGCGGCAGAAAAACGTGGCGGGCCAAACTTGGGCACATGGCCATTGGAAAAGCCGCCAGGCTCCTTGGGAATGCCGATAAAATTCGTATCCAGCTTGTCATTATTGTTGTCATCGTGGAATACCATAATCGCATACTCACCCGGCATCAGTTTCAATTCTGTTTTCACTTGCCCCTGGTCGACATTATCTTTAAGCCAAATTCGCTCACTCAGCACCTTGCTCTCGCCGAGAAAGGTGTCTTTCGAGTCATAAACTGCGATGAACACACTGCCATTGGTAGATTTAACATTGTTGATCGTTAAAGATAATGTGACGCCCTCAGCCAGGGCCAGCGCCCCCATTGCCGACAGAAATAAGCCAGCCAGTCCCACCAAAAAAGCTTTCATTGATTTACAGAACATGAACTCACCTCACTGTCGGTATGTAAGATAACAGCACGATATACATGAATTACAACGCTTCAAACAACCAGGGAAACTGTTGTCGGTGATGGTTTTCAAAGCGATTGATCGCCTCCTGTTTACCCAAAGTTACCTCGATCGCGTCCAGCCCCTGCAATAACCTTTCGCGTCGCGCAGGCTCAATTTCAAAGCTGAACTCCAGCGAGCTACACTGCAAGGTTTGTTGCTGCAGGTCGACTATACATGGCAAACCCGGCTGGGCTTCCGTTAAGGCAAACAACTGATTTATGACATCCTGTGGCAAGACAATTGCCAAAATGCCATTATTGAAGCAGTTGTTAAAAAAGATATCAGCGAAACCCGGTGACAGAATGACTCGAAAACCGAAATCACGCAAGCCCCAGACGGCATGCTCACGGGAGGAACCGCAACCGAAATTATCCTGTGTCAATAAAATCGATGCCCCTGCCACGGCAGGCTGGTTCAACTCAAACTCCGGATTAAGGCGGCGTTGGCTGGTGTCGATGTCAACGTCGCCCGGATCCAAATAGCGCCAGTCATCAAACAACCAGTCGCCGTAACCGTACTTGCGAATTGACTTCAGGTATTGTTTGGGCATGATCGCATCGGTATCCACATTGGCGCGATTCATGGTGGCGATAATGCCTTGATGTTGTTGTAGAGGCTGCATCATTTCTCCTACTCCAAGGCTGCCTGTAGCTGACGTACATCCATCAATCTACCACTCAAGGCAGCTGCGGCAGCCATGGCCGGGCTGACCAAATGGGTACGACCTCCGACGCCCTGGCGACCCTCAAAATTTCGATTCGAAGTGGATGCGCAACGCGCCCCCATCGGCAAACGATCGGGGTTCATGGCATTGCACATGGAGCAGCCCGGATCGCGCCACTCAAAACCTGCCGCTATTAAAATCTTGTCCAGCCCTTGTTTTTCGGCTTCCATTTTGACAACACCTGAGCCCGGAACGACCAGCGCCTGGCGGATACTTTTGGCAATACGCCTGCCTTTTACCAGAGTGGCCACCTGCTGAATATCTTCCAATCGGCCGTTGGTACAGGAACCAATAAATACTGTGTCAATAGCGATTTCATCAAGGCGGATACCAGGACTCAACTGCATATACTCCTGAGCCCGTCGGTAGTCGAGGCGCTTGACCGAATCGTCCTGTTGCTCAGGGTCCGGCACACAAGCGGAGATCGGCGCGACCTGATCAGGCTTGGTTCCCCAGGTTACCTGGGGCTCAATCGAGCTGGCATCAATGCTGACATGGTGATCAAACACAGCGTCGTCATCGCTGTACAAAGTTTTCCAGTAAGCCAGGGCCCGCTGCCAAAGTTGCCCACGCGGGGCAAATGGTCTTTCGCACAGATAGCGTTCCGTAATGTCATCAAAAGCAATCAGGCCCGCCCTGGCCCCAGCCTCAATCGACATATTGCACACCGTCATGCGCTCTTCCATGCTCAGGCTGCGAATGGCATCGCCACAATACTCAATCACATACCCATTGGCCCCCGAGCTTCCCAATACACCAATGATGTGAAGAATCATATCCTTGGCCGTTATGCCAAGCGGCAGGAGTCCGTCAATTTGTACACGCAGACTTTTCGGCTTTCGTTGCACCAACGTCTGGGTAGCAAGCACGTGCTCCACTTCAGAGGTACCAATTCCCTGGGCATAAGCGGCAAAGGCACCGTGAGTAGAGGTATGGGAATCGCCACAAACCAAGGTCATACCGGGCAATGTTGCCCCCTGCTCTGGCCCAACCACATGCACAATGCCCTGGCGCGGATCATCAAGGCCGAACTGGCGAATACCGAAACGCTCACAATTTTGAGCCAAGGTGGTTACCTGCTCCCGAGCGATCAAGTCGGTGAAACCACTCAGCCCCAAAGTGCGCTTTGTGGTCGGCACCTGGTGATCGACGGTTGCCAACACCGATTCAGGACGACGTGGCTGTCGCCCGGTAGCAATCAGGCCTTCAAACGCCTGGGCAGAAGTGACCTCATGAACGATGTGACGGTCAATATACAACAAGGCATTGCCATCAGTGTCCCTTTCAACGCAGTGGCTGTCCCACAGCTTGTCAAACAGGGTTTTTTTCATCAACGTGCGGACCTGTAGACGTTGTTAATTAAGTGACTTGCCTTTATCCAGCTGCAATTGTCGCCAGCGAGCAGCACGGCCACCGGTATCCTGCTGGGTCATACTGCCTGCCAACAGCCCAACCTTCATCAGTGCTGGTAAATCAATGCCGGTGGTATAACCCATTTGATGTAGCATCATGACCACATCTTCTGTGGCGACATTGCCAGTGGCCCCAGGCGCAAATGGACAACCACCCAGCCCTCCCACAGAGCTGTCGAACTTTCGAATACCAGCCTCCAGAGCGGCATAGACATTGGCCAGCCCCATCGCTCGAGTATCATGGAAATGACAGGTAAGACGTTCTGAACCCTGCTCTGCCGCCAGTGAGCGCATCAGGTTGAAGACACTGTCCGGATTCGCCGCACCAATGGTATCGGCAATGATCAGTTCCTCGGCTCCGGCCTCTGTTAAACGATCCGCCAGCTTTAAAACTTGTGCCGGCGGGGTTGCACCTTCAAAAGGACACTCCCAGGCCACAGCGGCACAGGCCAGAACACGAACACCGTCTTGCCGGGCCTGCTGAATCAGCTCCGCAGCAGCCTGTAATGACTGTTCCACGCTGCTGCGAACGTTTTTCTGATTCATGGTTTCCGTGCTGCATACCACCATCATGACGGTGCGGGCACCAGCATCTCTGGCCAATTGATAGCCTTTGAGATTGGGTATCAGCACTTGGTAGTCTGTAGCTCCATTGGGCAGAGCTGCGAGAATATCGGCAGCACCAGCCATGGCTGGCACGGCCTTGGGTGATACAAAACTGCCCACTTCCACAGAAGGTACGCCCGCTTCGATGAGACCATGAATCAGCTGTAAACGCTGCTCAACACTCAGGTGCACCGCCTGGTTTTGCAAACCATCTCGCGGTCCCACATCATTGATCCAGACAAAACCTTCCGCCATTACTTGATAGCCTCGCTTTGGCGCAATTCCATCAGCTGGCTGTCCGTGTAATTCAATAGGTCCTTGAGAATTTCATCGGTATGCTGGCCAATATGAGGAGCGGGGGTAAAACTGTCTTCGTGTGTACGCGACAATTTGATCGGGTTTCCCGGCGCCTTGGTGGTTTTGCCATTGGGATGCTGTATATCAACCACCATCTTGCGGTGCAAAACCTGAGGATCACTTAGGGCACGTTCGAAGTTGTTAATCGGAGCACAGGGAATACGTTTGGCTTCCAGCTTTTCCAGCCAGTAATCGGTAGTGTTGGTTGAGAAAATCTCGCCCAGCCGGCGGTCAATAAACTCCTTGTCAGCAAATCGACCTGGCTGACCATCATATTCCGGTTTATCAAATGCCGGCTCCAGCACCACTTCTTTCAGATTTTGCCAGAAATTGTCGGTAATCACCGCAATAATCAGGAATCCATCAGCAGTTTTGTAGCTGTTATAGGGCACGTGTACAAAATGCGCATTGCCGATGGGAAAAGGATTCTTGCCACTGAGAAAATACATGGTGGCCATGTAATTCAACATTGAGACCTGACAGTCCACCATGGAGATATCAACGTGTTGCCCGTGACCACTGACGCCGCGCTCATAGAGGGCTGCCAATACTCCCATGACCGCAAACATGCCCCCTCCCAGATCACCAGTGGGAATACCTGAACGTACAGGATCTTCTGGATCTGTACCGGTAATAGACATGCCGCCACCGTAAGCCTGGGCCACTTGATCAAAGGCCGGCCGTTTGGCGCCTGGACCGTCGGAGCCAAAACCGGATACGCAACAAGTTATAATGCGTGGATTTATCTCCGACAGAGTCTGGTAATCGATACCCAGCCGTTCAGGCACACCAGGACCAAAATTGCTGAATACCACATCAGCGGTTTTGACCAGGTCGTAGAAGACTTGTTTACCGCCCTCGGATTTTAAGTCAAGCGCCACACTGCGTTTGTTGCGATTCAGGGTGATATAATAGGCACCAAAACCATCAATGGAATTATCCGGGTCGGTTGCCAGCAACTTACGTGTACCCTCCCCTTGCAGCGGCTCGACCTTGATCATGTCGGCCCCCAAATCGGCCAGCAGCATGGTGCCGTAGGGTCCAGATAACATGTGAGTCAGATCGAGGATTCTGACACCGTCCAATGCTTTTTTCATCGGCACGTAACCTCTTGTCAAACGAATTGATGTAGAGGTTATTTAACTGTGTTAGCCGACTCTTTTCAGAAATATTCAGAAAGATTTTTGATTTATGTCAGACTTGACCATCAATGGCGAAGCATCCTCAAAGACAGACCGCACTGCCTTGCTCGGATTCAGAGGCTGCAAACAACTGCCCCCCAGACTTAATTCGCACCTGACTCATATCGGGCAGCGGCTTGCCCTGCAGGAAGGCCAGAACATCGGCCCTGCCTTCATCAGGGGATTCGATCGGTAACACATGCCCGACATCAGGATACAACTTGACCCATACACAACTGCTGCCGGATAACCGCTCCTGAAACACATAGGCCAGTTTAGAAGGCAACTGTGGATTTGCCTCTCCCCAAAGAACCAGGGTGGGAGCCGTTATTTTCGCCAGTATCGGATCAGGCTCTCCCACATCGAAGTCTCGCATGCGTTCGAGTTCAGCCGGACGATTCCCCTGGCGACGAAACATATCATAGAATGCATCAATGCTGGCGTCGGTTACCAGTCGGTCATCGACAATCATCCAAAGAAGGAATTTCTTATAAGCCCAACGAGGAATCAAATACGCCACGTAATCTACCCAGGCCGGTATGGTTCCCGAACGGGCGTTGTCGCGCTTGAGACCTCCAGAATTCACCAACACCAACTTATCGATACTTGAGGGAGTTGCGGCTGCCAGATTAAACGCGACATTGCCTCCCAGAGAGCTTCCCACCACACTGTAACGCTCCACCTCAAGCCGTTTCATCAGCTCTTGCACCAGCCGCAATGAGGACGCCATGCTGTAATCACCCACCGGATCAGGGCCTGTAAGTCCATGTGATCGCATATCATAACGAATCACACGATAATGCTGACTCAGGCCAGGCACCCAATCATCCCACTGGGTCATAGAAAAGAAATGCGAGTGAATTAACAACAATACCGGCCCCTGCCCAACGTCCTGGTAATGAACCTTCACTCCGTCAATGTCCATGGACTGTACATCAAAATCATAATGACGCTGCTGAACGACTTCCGGAGCAAGTTCCGAACCCCGTATCAGCACCCATGCGATCGCCACCAGGCTCACTGTCAAGATTGATAGGAAGGTATATTTTATTCCACGCCAGATCACGGCCATGTCATTGCCTCACTGCATCATTTCCAAAGACTACAAATACCACACAGTGTCGCACTAACTCTAGGCGTATAAAGAACTTTTTTGATAATTATCATGGTTACTGGCTAGGGAAAATCTATGGTTCCACATGGGAAACCAAATCCTAAAGCCATCCGCAAAAAAGAGGTTATGAATGAAGATATTGATATTGGGTATGGGACACATAGGCAAGGCACTTGCCACAGCATTGCGACAGCAGGGTCATGTTGTTACTGGCACCACCACCACACCCGCGAAAGTTGAAAGCCTGCAAGAATGTGCGGATAACATTATCGTTTTGAAGGGTAATGATCGCGACGCTGTGATTCAAGCCGCCAGCGACGTGGATTATGTCATTATCACCGTTGCGCCAAACGTTAAAAACACCAAAACCATTGAAGAACGCCATCAACATTACCAGCAAACCTTACAGGAAACATGCCAGAACGTTGCAGAATCCGGAACCCCCTCGCTGTTCTGCTCTTCGTTTTCCGTCTATGGCGATGGCTCCCAGGTTGCTACGGACATTACCGAAGAAAGCCCAACTGCCAACCATGAGGAGCCCTCTTCAAAATACTACCAGCTGGCTGAAGCACAGGTTTTACGCCATCCAAAGGGCTGCGTGTTACGCTTCCCGGATATGTACGGTGCCCCAGGCGATATGAGTTTCAGCGAGCGGGTGAAAATGGCGCACGATTTTTTTGGAGGAAAAATTCTGTTTGGCCGCGAGGCGCTGCTGTACTCCATTCACTTTGAAGATGTGGTGCGCGCAATTCTGCATGCTCTTGATAAACAGTTAAGCGGAATCTACAACGTCTGTGACAACCTTAACTTGCCGGGCACCAACGCTGAAGTATTTGACGCAATCTGTAAGGAATTGAATCTTTCAGCCCTGGAGTACACCAATCATATCAAAGCCCCAACCCAGAGAATCTCTGCCGACAAACTCTATGCCAGTGGCTATTGTGTGGAACACGCCGATCCCAACAACGATTATCGCCAACCTAAAAGTTGATAAGGAGAGCACTGGATGGCCAACATTGTCATAACCGGAAGCACACAGGGCATTGGCCTGGGATTGGCTAAAACCTTCGCCAATCTAGGGCATAATGTCGCTATCTGCGGACGTAACAGTGCCACTCTGGAGTCCGCCCTCTCAATGCTGGCGAATACCAGTGGAAGCTGTATCGGTAAGCTGTGCGATATATCCAACGCCAGTGATATTCAAGCGTTTTGGGACTTTGCCAAGGACGCTTTCGATACGATCGACATTTGGATTAACAACGCCGGCTTTGCCAGGACAACCGAAGCGATCATTGACTATTCAGCCGATGACGTCGACAAGATGATCAATACCAATTTGAAAGGAAATATCTATGCACTGCAAATTGCCGTGAAAGGCATGCTGGCACAAGAGCATGGAAAAATCTTCAATATTCTGGGGGGCGGCTCCAATGGTGAATACTTCCCCGGAATGGGCATCTACGGATCCACCAAGCGAGGCTTGGACTACGTTACTGACGCCCTGGTAAAAGAACTCAAAGAAACGCCCTTAATCATTGGTAAAGTGCGCCCCGGCATGGTCGTGACCGAAGCGGTAATTCGGGAAATACACGAAGATCCCGACAACTTTCATAAAAATCGAAGAATGATGAACATACTTTCGGATTCAGTGGATACCGTTTGCCCCTATTTGGTCGATCGCATGCTCAAGTGTCAAAAGAGTGGCAGCAAAATATCCTGGTTGAGCGGCGGAAAAATCACATGGCGTATGTTGTCAGCGTCTTTCAAAACGCCTGAAGACAAATTTCCGCAAATTGCGGTTCAATCCCCTTCCTAAAAATATCAGTTTTATAAAAGGTTAATAACTATGTCTGATACAAAATCCATTCATGAATTCCTGGCCGAAAATCCCAATGTGGATGTCAGTCGTTACTGGGATCGTTGCTATACCATTCTCACCGATGTGAAAAACAAAATTGCCGAACAATTTAACGATCTTGCCCTAGACCCAGGTTGCGCCGGACGTGAATACTACACATCACCCAATGGCGAGTTTGAAGGCTCTTTCCAGGCATGGTCCAGCAAAGACTGTGACTGGCTGGTAAATTCCTGGCTGGGTAATCGCAAGGCCTCTATTCTGGATATGAATGCCACCTGCTTCCCCAGCGCCGCGATTGATGTGCCCAACTTTGTCATGGTATTTGGCACCATTCCGTCACTGTTTTTTTACTTCGACTTTACCCCGCGCCGCAATATCATGGTAGATACTGATTACCTGGACACCTATTACCAACCGATCAACGAAGACTATCTTGCCCTGCGCGGCAACGCAAACTTCCAGTGGAATGTCAGCCATGGCACTTACATGCGCAGCATGGTAAATCCTTCTACCCAGAGCCTGACTGCCGAACTGAACGATGAGAACATCGACATTCTGGAAAAGTATGCCTATCGCATGCTGGATCATTGGCTGGGCTGGGTGAAAAATGCCAAGCCAGTTCCACAAGAAGAGCAAGCTTCACTGCAGGCCTATAGCCATCAGATTCGTCGCCTTGGTTACGAGCGTGACCCTATGAATGCATTGGCGGAAAAAGTGTTTGGCAAAGATCAAGTTCAATCGATGCTGGATCTGCGCATGGGCAAACAGCAAATGGAGAAAACAAAGCTATACTAAATTGCATGTAATGACACCTGTGCGTAACAGGTGTCATTTTCTTTACCCCAAAAAAAAACCTGGGAAGTTACTCCCAGGTTTTTTTGGTTTAACCCCTATAAATTCTTAGTAGAACTCATAGTTAAAACGGATACCTGCGGTACGAGGCTGAGGCAAGGTAATGTTCGCCCCAAACGTCAGGCCCAAGCCAGACATGGTTAAAGGCATATGGCCATAATCCGGATTACCCAGAACCGAACGTGGGGTATCATCGTCTAACAGATTCTCCACGTACAACACCGTACTCCACTTATCGCCACGCAGACCCGCAGAGAAATCCCACAGGGTATACTCAGGGATCCAAGCCTGGTTGCCTTTCTCAATGAAGCGCTTGGACTGGTAAGTACCCGACAGCTCTACAAAGTAGTCCATTTCCATGCCGATTTGGTCTTCATATCGAACACCTACGTTAGCCGCGTGCTTGGCGGAAAATGGCAGTGATTTTCCAGAGAAGTCACCTTCCACATTGCCCGCTTCGATTTTCTCCATGGTGGACACTTCGAGTGGACGACCAAAGCCATCAACCTGTCCCTGAATAGCGTCGCTCAGGTTAAAGTCTTTGAATTCGGCATCCGAGTAAGTGTAGGACATCCACAGTGAAAGATTCTGGGTGGCATGATACTGAACATCGACTTCAAAGCCGGTACTTTGCGATTCGCCCGCATTGGCAATGGAGGTATTCAATACACCCCAGGCATTGGTGTAGTTAAACGGTATCTGCTGATCGGTGTAGATATTGTGGAATACGGCACCGTTGACCTGCAGACGCTTATCCAACCACAAACTTTTGACACCGACTTCAAATGCAGTCAGCTTTTCAGGATCGTACTCGCCCGTACGCATATCACCACTGGCACCGGTAGTAGAAACACCACCCGGTTTGAAGCCAGTGGCTACGTTACCATAGGCAAAAACGTCATCATTAATTTGCCAATCCAACGTCAAGCGCGGCAGGAAAGCCTCGTCGCTGCGTGAATTTTCGGTCATCAAACCGAAAGTGGGATAGGCAAAGGCGCCATGGATCGTCTGATCATCGGCCGATCCCTCATAATCGATATCTTCCGTCAGATAGCGGGCTTCGAGGGTCACACGCAGAGAAGGGCTGATTCGATAAGCGACAGAGCCGGCGATGGAGGCGTGCTTGGTTTCCCGGTACATGGGGATCACCGCCCTGAAATTTGGATCAGTGTTGATGTCAGTGATATAAGGACCCAGTAAAGGCAAGAGGGTATCTTTATCGGCACCGTCTCGCAGCCACCAGGCCGCGCCCAGAGTTGAAGTCAGCTCTTCGTGCCAGTACATGGCGCTGGCCATCCAGTCCCACTTTTCGCCAATGTAAGACAAACGCAGCTCCTGACTGAACTGCTCCATTTCATGGCTGGTATCAGAGTCGGCTGAGAATCCAATTTGGGAAACGCCAAATCCAGGGTAGGCCTCCAGACTGTAATCGGTTAATTCAAAGTCTTCCTGGATGTAGGAATTGTTTTTGTTATAGCCCGTCAGGGAGATGAGGTTGTAATCATCGCTAATATCCCAGGACAGCTCCAGGTGGGTACGGAAGTTTTCGCTGTTGGTGCCTTCAAAATCATTACCCGTCGCCGGGTTAGGCGATAAATCGATATCGGATTCTTTCGCATGGGTACCAACTTCACCGACCAGGTGCGGACGACAAGTATCAGAATACGACGGCATAGTACCGCAACCGCTGGTGCCAGGCACTCCACTCCAGGTAGCGCCTTCAGCCAGGGTGCCGTGCATAAAAAAATCCGAAAATATGTCAGGAACCGCATTGTCCAGAGCCTTGGCAAACACTATGGGCCGGGAAGTGTATTTTTGTTCGGAATATTCCCAACGGGTGAAGGCCGAGAAAGTATCGGTTGGCGTCCAGTTAAAGCTCAGCGCTGCACCCGACATTTCACTGCCACCCAATTCGCCGCCGGTATTGGGGTTCTCGTAGGCACCTTTACCGCGGGCGTAAGCCAGGTTAACACCACCCGCCAAAACATCCTCAATCATGGTGCCGGCTGCGCCGAATTTCAGACTGTGTGAGTTGTACTCATCCATATCCACATCCACGTGGATATCGGTCTCATGTGATGGACGCTTGGTTACATAGTTGATCGCACCGGTAAACGCACCACGACCATACAAAACGCTTTGCGGGCCTTTCACGACCTCTACACGTTCCAGGTCCATAAGCGCCACATTGGCACTGCTACCACCACCGGCGGTGGTCATGGCCTCACTGGAAATATCAATACCATCTACCAGAACGGCAACGTTGGGACGGCCCCGGTCAGCGGATAAGCCACGGATAACCGGGCGGGTATCATTTGGTAACAGTCCGACATCAAACACAAGCCCTGGAGTCAGTTTGGCCACTGATTCCAGATCCTGAATGTTCTTTTCTCTTAATTTGTCGGCTGAAATGGCATCGATAGCCAGTGGAACGGTTTGAAGGTTCTCAGCACGTTTACGAGCAGTAACCACCACCTCTTCGATCATAAAATCGGAAATGGACTGTGCAGAAGCTTCGATACCAGTAATCGACGAAGCTGCAGCAACCGCTAAGAACAATTTATTTCTAAGATTCATGATTTAGCCCTACTCAATACTTAGATTTATTTATTAACGTGTTGCCACAGGGTATCTCTTAATTTCCACAGCAACTGCACCCAGACTATCTTGGAGATCCCATTTCAAAAATGTTAAAAAAAGTAAAAGATGACATTTATCAATTATTGAAACAAGCCAAGTTAATCCAGGGGAAGGGCTCTCAAACCAGGGGTAAAATCCTGCCTCAAAGTAGTGAAAGAAATAAAAACAAGCACCAAAAAGAGACAAAGTCAGACCCATTGAGATATCAAACCAACGTTTCCTACCGTAATTATATTAATGCTAAAACGTCAAAAACCGACACCAGTAATGGAGTCGGTTTTACGAGAAATTGAAGATTGGTTGGGATTGATTAATGGTTAAAAGGACTTTCCAGTATCAGGGTTAACCGGAGTCTTCCAAAACATCACAGCCAAGACAACGAACGCAGCAATAATTGACAATGAGGTAATGGGAAAATCCAGGTAGTACACCCAAGGCTCCTTGAACAACTCCCACAATACCGCTTGTTCAGGCAAATACCAAAAAACACCTCCCACAGCAATAGCATAGCGAATAGCCAGCCCGACTTCCCTCTGTTTACTCTGTGTCCAGATGATATAGCCAGCCCATCCCGCCACTGCTGCAGTAATCACATAATTGACCGGATGATGCAGCCCCAGCAATCTCTCGTCGTTAACCACCAACATCAGGGTATACATGAACCAGTTCACAAACATCACCTCCGCCGCGGCCACACGCGCATACTGAGGTTTGTAACCACGACTGGGAATCCCTGTCCGCAAGCGGAAAAGATTTCGAACCCACAAGATCAATCGGCAACGGATATCTTTATTCATCCCCATGTAGATCATCATCATCACACAAAACAGGGTGCTGCTCTGCAGGAAAACATGTGATCCCATAAAGTAAGGCCGTGGAATACTGGTATCGCCACTGAACAAGGCACTAACAGCTTCCTTGTCCAGATAAACAATGCCTTCCGCGGTTTTGGCAAGAGCGAAATTATTTTCAGCCCCGATAAAATGCAAGTACATTTCAAACCAAAATACCCATATCAAGGCACCGCCCATGTAACCTAGCCAGGTGGCCTTCACCTCATTAGGCTGCGACAGCCCTCTCCACACCAGGTACAAACCCAAAGCACCTACAACAAAGGCAATCGCGTAAGAGATTGCCATAGGTATACCGGCGTAAATCAAGGTTACCAGATACATATGAGCAACCATTTTTTCAAGTAGCACCCAGCTAAAAGCCAAGAGGCCTACCATAGGTGCTGAATAGTACCAAGCTTTATCAACCCTTTTACCTACCGCGATCTGCGCAGTCATAAAGTACCTCGTTTGTTCCCTAGAACGGTTATTATTTAATCATTTACATATTAACCGCATTCAATTGCAATGCAGAAAGTATGCCCAAAACAAGCAATTTAACGAAACAATCTGAGAGCTGTTTTGTTAATTAAAACAGTGTCAAATCTGGTCAGTGAAAAAGTCCATACTCAGGTAAAAGATCCGACTGATCTATCACGTCTTTTATGTTAACCGGACGCATATCCAGCTTAAGCTGATTCACAAACCACTGGGCCAACCTAAGCAATTGCATATCACTGCCGTAGTCGCCAATAATTTGCAACCCCAATGGCAGACCATTTTTTGACCACCCCATAGGCACACTCACGGCAGGATGCCCACTGAAATTAGCAATACTGGTCAGCTGAGTTTGCAATGAAGGTACTGCCCCATCAAAATGAAAAGCCGGTTGTAAGCTGGTAGGCATTATTAAAAAATCATTATTTACCAACGCCCTCTGTAACCTTGAAACACTCTCATCCAGCAGGCGATCTGCAGCAACCACATCCGCTGCTGTAATTTTTTGGCCACGGCTGATCATAAGTTGAAGTTTTTCTGGCAGGCTGTTGGTTGCCTCCAACAATTTACTGCCATGTTCAACACCAACCTCAGCTTCACATAAGGTTAAACTGGCAACCTGATATTGATACCTGCGGTAATCCTCCCAATTACAGTGACGTATTTGCACATCATACTTTGTAAACAGTTCTACTGCAGACTTATAGGCTGCGGCAATCTCCGGATCCAAGCCCCAATGCTCAAGGCCTTGCAGTACCCCAAGGGAAAGGTCGCGAACTCGCATTGGACGCGTGGGAGCGAGTAATGACCTAGAACCAGGACAGTCCGGGTCCGTCGTCATTATGTACGGTAACATCATATACAGATCATCAGGGCTTCTAGCCAAGGGGCCAACATGGTCAAGGCGGCGACTCAGCCTGAATGTACCTGATGTGCTTACCGCCCCAACGCTGGGCTTGATGGCCGTAATACCGCAGTAACTTGCTGGAATTCTAAGCGCTCCCAATGTGTCAGTTCCAAGAGCTAGACTGCATAAGCCAGCTGCAACCGCTGCTCCACAACCTCCATTCAATCCGCCCGCTGCATGAGATAATTTATGGGGGTTATAACAACGTACTGGCATTTTGTCTGGATACGAATTTGTGGAAGCTGTCTCCTGAACATGCAATTTCCCTAAAATAACCATACCTGCAGCGCGTAGGCGTTCCACCACAAACGCATCCCGCAAGACCGGAATATGATTAGCGGCCACCACATGCCCATTCGTTGTTACCATCCCCGCCACATCAATATTGTCACTGACAGCGAGAGTTAAGCCATCCAAAGGCGACAACAACTTTCCTATCAGTCGCCGCTGATCGGACTGTCGAGCTGCAGCAATTGCTTCTGTTGGTTCAACGGAGGTGTAGCTATTTAAATTTTCATCCCAATATTCAATAGCATGCAATGTTGCAACCGTAAGCTCTTCGCTGGTGATTTGGCCATGGGCCAACAAACCCGCCAATTCCGTCGCTGACTTTAACAGTAGTGAACCATCAAGCACTGGATTAAGTGCCTCCAATATCAGCCCAAATACCTCTATCAGAGAGTACCTTATTTGATATCTGCACGTTCATTCTTTTGCAATTCATTCATGAATTCACAAGTAATCAAAGTGATACCGCGTTCACGCGCAACTTCTTCAACACGCTTTTTGATTTTTGAACGTACAAAAACCGGTGCCATCTTTAAAGATTCTTCCGCGAAGATATCCCACTCAAGATCCGCATCACTCATAATTCACACCCACTTATTATTGTCAGTTAATTAATCGCAGCTTACTGAGGTTAAGCTTACTAATTGCTATACATGCTTATATGCGAAATATCATTTTCCTAAAATGAATTACATAACTTTTCTGTTAAAACTCTTCCAACAACCGCCCTTTACCCGTGACTTTGTCATTGATGCCGCATGCCCGGAGTGCATGCCAGACAGTGGCGACATTTATCGGAATCAGGGGTTTTTGCAGAGTGTGTTCCAATACGGGAAACAAATCCACGGTGGACAGATTGGTGCCACATTGAATGATCGCATCCACATCATCGCCATCCACTTCACGAACGGCTGCCAAAACATCCTGGATGGAAGTCTCTGCAATAGCTGTTGCCGATGGACGGTTCAAACCTTTTACGTGCTTGACCTCGTACCCGATTTCAGTAAAGTACTGACGAACATTATCATCTCCCACTTGGGGATAGGGCGTAATCACAGAAATTCGTTTGGCCCCAAAACAGTCCAGAGCTTCCCTGGTTGCCGTAGCACCGGTGGTCAAACCAATATCACCTATGTGTTCACGTACAGCATTTTCAAAGGCAATATTGCCCTCTACTCCACCCCAAAACGTTTCCGCCGACATACCCAGCATAATGTGATTAACCTTGGCAGATATGACATTACGCAGTGATATCGGAATTTCACCACGCATAATATCCAGAAAACGTTCAAAAACGGCATTTTCATCATCACCGGTTTTATCGACTTCATCAGACCAGTTACGTAACTCAATCCAAAAACGCGACGGGTGCCAGCTAACACCATCCAGAATAAATTTTTGCAGATCGTATTCCACTCCGGTATTGGTGGAAGGAATAATGACCCCAATTTGTGCCCGGCGGGCGATTTGATAGTTGTCCATAATAATCCCTACTAAGTTTAAATCGCTGATGATACCGGGCTGGCGTTAAGCCTGTGGCGATGCCAGCTCCCCATCACAAAAAGCGCCAACACCACCAACACAGCGGTACTGGAAGCTGAGAGGTAGTAAGGGCTATCGGCCCCAAGGTTTGCAAACATCGAACCGGTTGCGGTTGTACCAATAGCACGACCGAGAGTCCCTATGGAACCATAAACACCCAGCACCGTACCGCGGTTAGTTTCCGTTGCACATTGAGACACTAAACTTTGCATAGAAGTAAGAATCATGGCCGCTCCCACGGATTGCAACGCCAAAGCGGCCATTACTCCCACCACGCTTGCTGCTTTACCGGCCACAGTCATAGCCAGCATAGCCAGCGTGAATAAAATTGCTCCCGTCAACAACAACCGCGTTTCACCAAAACGTCGTGTCAATGGTCCAATTAATCCCGCCTGGACTATAACCATGGCAATGCCAGCCGTTAACAGCATCGGCATTAAATCGCGCGGACCTTGCGCAACCGCTACAGCTTCCGCCCAGATTGGGAAAATAGATTCGCCCAAGCCGGCGGCGATGTTATAAGTCAGACAACCACATACCAACAGCAAAATAATTGGATGCTGAACTACCTGGTAAAATGCTCGCCATTGGCTAATACGCTTTTCCTGCCTTAAGGCTACTCGACTGTCGGGTGATAGGCTTTCCTTCATCACCAGAACAACCATTAACAAAGCCCCAAAAGACAGGCCGGCAGCAACAAGTGCAGGCAACTGCAGATTGGCGGTTTCAAAATTGTCACCGGCCAGAAATGACCCCAACAAGGGGCCAAAAATAAAACCCAGCCCTAATGCGGCACCGATCATCCCCATTCCCTTGGCTCGATTTTCCGGTGTACTGATGTCGGTGACATAAGCCTGCGCAGCGGCAATATTCCCCGCCATAAGGCCGCTGACCAACCGACTCAGTGCAATCATCCAAACCGTGTCAGCAAAACCCAGAATGATGTAACCGATCACAGAGCCGGCCATACTGATCATTAACACTGGCTTACGGCCGTAATAATCCGAAAGTCGTCCGAGCAATGGGGTACTGAAGAACATACCAATGACATAAAGTGCCATGCAGAAAGTGGCGACTTCAGGGCCGGCGCCCAATTGCAAAGCATAAAAGGCGAGGATCGGCACCATCATGCCAAAGCCGATCATATCCAACAAAATCACCACAAAGGCAATTAACATAGACTGTTCCAACGAATCCAGATTTGAATCTGCACCACCGGCAGATCTTTGGTAACAATTAAGGAGGTGCTTTCGACCCTATCGCCAACTTTTGACCTATGAAAGCCTTAAGCAGGGATAGGATCTTATGGCGACTTAATGCTCTTCGAGTAAACGGCCCATATTGTCATATTGATCCTTGATGCCGCAGGATCTCAGTGCATGCCAGACAGTGGCGACATTAATTGGCAACACTGGTTTTTGCAGCATTTTTTCCACAACGGGAAAAATGCCAGCCGTCGACAGATTGGTACCCACCTGCACGATGGCATCCACATTGTCAGCATCAAGCTCCTTAATCAGGTCCAGCACCTGGTGCTCTGACACCAGAGCAATGGCATCGTGAGCATTTTCGCACTTAAGTCCATGAACCCGATGGAGTTCATAACCCGAGTCTTCAAAAAACAGGCGTACGTTTTTATCACCAATTGGCTGATAAGGTGTTATTACAGAAATGCGCTTGTTGGTATTTCCTGATACGCCTAAGGCTTCCAACGCTGCAATAACCGCATTGGCGCCCGTGGTCAAACCTGTCTCTTCACCAACCATCTCCTGAATACGATCCACAAACCCGTCATTGCCTTTAATGCCGCCCCAAAAGGTCTCGGCCGACATACCCATCATGACATGATCCGGTTTGCAGGTTTTCAGAGAGGCAATGGAGTCGCCAATGGTTTGCCGCAACATCTCCAGAAACTGCATGAAATTATCATCATCACTCAAATCTGGATGATCAATCATGAAGCGGGAGAAATGCCAGCTAACTCCTCGCGGAATAATGCGTTGGCAATCGTATTCCACTGAAGTGTTAGTCGAAGGAATAATCACACCGATCTTGGCACGGTGACCGATATAATTATCCTGATGACCATTGGTTTTCTGATCACGATCACGGGTTCGACTCAGGTCGATATTATCTGGGAACGTCATTGCCGACTCCTAAACATAAAGGCGTGGTCACCATTCGGCTATAGCCGGATGCAGCCACTTCTCGCATATAAAAGAAAAAGAAGCTCGTTAGTCTTTGTTGCCAACGCCGAATTGGCTTTGCTCACAACCTTCCACTTCCATTTGAGCCGCCATCAGACGACCTCGCTCTGCCGGGAAAGCCTGAACAATACCCATGGCCAGCTCACGCAGATAACGGGCGGGATCGCCCATGGTGCCAGACGTGCCACTGGCCTTTAATGCGTTGACTGACACATTAAAACCGGCCTCGGCAACCACACCTTTACACAGGCGCCATTGCTTGACGACATCGTGTTTCGGCAACAGTGGCGGCTCACTGGTTTCCAACTCCAGCTGACGACGCAACCACAGCAGAGCGGTTTCCAGATCCACCATCATTTTTCCAATAAGTTCCTGCTGAAAAGGTGCAGAACCGATCGGCTTACCGGTATCGGCAAATTTTTTCGTGGTCAGGGAATCCCTTGCATGGCGGTAGGCGCTGAAGGCTGCCCCGGCATATCCACAGATAGCCGCCATCTGATTACCCACAAAGCTGCCACGGCTCATTTGCATGCAACGAGTGAATGCTCCGGGAATAGCCAACGCTTTGTCTTCAGGTACGAAATAGTTTTCCAGTACAATGCCATTGGAGCTGGAACCGCGCATACCCATGGCGTTCCAAGGAGCTCTTGACTTTACTCCATCAGCATTACGATCTACGAAAAAGGTACAGAGTCCTTCTGCAGTGTCATAGCCTTCCAGGCTGGCAGTCACCAGATATCGATCGGCCACACCAGTGCCAGTGCCAAAACTTTTCACACCGTTCAGAAGATAACCACCATCCACTTTTTTGGCTGTAGTGCTGATGGTAACTGCAGCTTGTTCAGATTTAACCGATTCTGACGCAAAATTGGCAAACCACAGGCCATCGCGGCCCATACCGTAGAGCACCTGCTCGGCAAAACGGCGTACAATGGGTGCTTCGTCCTCATTAAACAACCCCTCTTCCAGAGCCTCCATGGCCAACAGACCACGTGATGCGGCACTGCAATGGAAGAAGAATGCCAGGGCTGTGGAAGGGCAAGCCGTTCCCAGAGCAAAACAAGCGGCCGATAAATCTTTTAAGTCACCACCTAAACCACCGTACTCTTCGGGAATGATCAATCCCAGCAGACCGGCCTCGCTGAATGTTTTCACATGTGGCATGTGAAAGGCTGCTTTTTCATCAACTTCTCTGGCCATTTCACGGACAATGGGCAACACCGACTCAACAATTTCAGCCCGATTGCGAGCCGCCGGACTCATATTTTCAACCAGGTATTCACCTGTCAGCTTCATAATAGACATCCTGTTTTCAATACTCAGTGCCTGGCATCAACATGATGCAGACTCGAAATCCACTTCGCTGCGATCAACTGCTCGACTTCAGCAGATTACGCAAATCCAAACAGGCCTGCTCACCAATCAGACCCTGTATCTGATTCCAGACCTTATCCACATCAGGATCAAAAATAATGGCCTTATTACGCTGGTCCCGCTCCGCCAATTGCTGAGCATCAGCACCGCCCAGAGCCGATTGTGGCACGCCCGCATCAACCAGGTGCAACCAGTGATCCAGATAGCCATCAACGATGTCGTGAATCTGCCCGAAGGCATCAGCCGTTGCACGGGACACGAACATCCAGGGAGACATCACGGCGTACTGGCGAGGGTCAAGCTGAGCGGGCGACAAGCCTTCAACTGCCTGACCGGTTTTCAGCAATTCAGTCAAGGGGGTAAAAGCGGCATCCATATAATCTAGATGAGCACCCAAATCCAGGCGTGGGATCAGATCAAGATGGAACGCAAAGTATTCCCCCCCACTGACAGAGTCCAAGGTGAAATGCGGAACGGGGCTCTCAGGCGGCATAAACGCAAACAACATGTGTGAATCCAGGTGAATGGCGGGAACCACCAATGAACAAGTCACCACCTGATGAATGCCGTCGCCTTTAAAAAGACGCACATTGCCCACTTCTCCTGAAGCAAACGGAGCCTGGCTTTGCAATGACATGAAACAGCCACCATCGTCGCCATGCACTTCTGTCAATTGAAGGCTGTTGATCAGCTTGTCGAGAGTTTCACCCCAAAGTTGTCGAGGCAGGGATAGCTCACTCATGGGAAATCAGTCCTTTTAAGAATGTGATGATAATGATGCGGCGAATGCTCTCTACCGACATTGATAAAGCGCAAAAACCCGATGACTCCATTGTGAGCCTATTGATCAACAAAGAAAAAGCGGCGATAGCAACCGATTGCAAAAAATTGAGAATTCTCAAAAAACCAACTATATCAAAATATTTTGATATAGGTTTCTGCCGGTAGACTGGGTTCAGGCTGGTGACTGGCACCTGCCAACACCCACTCTCGTTTCGACACATAAAAGATAAGGTAGAAAGTGCTATGTCTGAATATTCCATTTTTACTTCGGAGTCTGTCTCCGAAGGTCATCCCGATAAAATGGCTGACCAAATTTCCGATGCCATATTGGATGCCATCATTGCCCGCGACCGCCACGCCCGTGTGGCGGTGGAAACACTGGTCAAAACCGGCATGGCAATGGTTGCCGGAGAGGTCACCACCAGCTGCTACGTCGATCTGGAAGATATTATCCGCAATGTCATTACCGGAATTGGTTACGACAATTCCGATGTCGGTTACGACGGTGCCACCTGCGCCGTTATCAATGCCATTGGCAAACAGTCCGTCGACATTAATCAAGGGGTTGACCGCTCCAAACCGGAAGACCAGGGTGCCGGCGATCAGGGATTGATGTTTGGTTACGCCACCAATGAAACCCCTTCGTTGATGCCAGCCCCGGTGTATTACTCGCACCGCCTGGTAGAGCGGCAGGCCTATCTGCGCAAGAACGGAATCCTTACCTGGTTGCGTCCGGATGCCAAAAGCCAGGTTACCATTCGCTATGGTGACGATGGCAAACCCGCCGCTATCGATGCGGTGGTGCTGTCAACGCAACATGACCCGAGCATATCTCAAGACGACCTGAAAAAGGCGGTGATGGAAAACATCATACTGGAAGTGCTGCCAGCCGACCTTCTGCATGAAAACACTCAATATCATATCAACCCCACCGGCAATTTCGTCATCGGCGGCCCCGTCGGCGATGCCGGTGTCACCGGCCGTAAAATCATTGTTGATACCTACGGTGGCATGGCCCGTCACGGCGGCGGAGCTTTCTCGGGTAAGGACCCGTCCAAAGTGGATCGCTCCGCCGCGTACGCCGGACGCTATGTCGCCAAGAACGTGGTGGCTGCAGGCCTGGCTGATCGCTGTGAAATCCAGGTGTCCTATGCCATTGGTGTGGCCCAACCCACCTCGATTTCTGTCAATACCTTTGGCACCGGCAAAGTGGCTGACCAAACCTTGATTGAAGCGATTCGGGAAGTCTTCGACCTGCGCCCCTACGCCATTACCCGAGTACTGGACCTGGAGCACCCCATGTATCAGCTGACCGCTTCTTATGGTCACTTCGGTCGTGAACCCTTCGAACACACCTATACCTGGGAAGAAAACGGTGAGCAACACACCGACACCTTCACCGCCTTTAGCTGGGAAAAAACCGACAAAGTGGAAGCTTTGAAAGCGGCCATTGCCCGCTAACAACGGGCTCGCGCTCGATATATTCACCAAAATTTGCCCTCACGCGGGGCCTGGCCCCGCATCAAATCTTTAACTCAGGAGTTTTTATGAGCCGCTTTACCGACTACCAAGTCGCAGACATGTCACTGGCCGAATGGGGCCGCAAGGAAATCAGCATTGCCGAAGGCGAAATGCCGGCATTGATGGCCCTGCGTCGCAAATACAAGGCCGACCAGCCACTGGCTGGGGCGAAAATCATGGGTTGTATTCACATGACCATCCAAACCGCCGTGCTGATTGAAACCCTGGTGGAACTGGGCGCCGAGGTGCGCTGGTCATCGTGCAACATCTTTTCGACCCAGGATCACGCTGCCGCGGCCATTGCCGCCGCCGGGATTCCCGTGTTCGCCTGGAAAGGAGAAACCGAAGAGGAGTTCTGGTGGTGTATTGAGCAAACCGTACTGTCGGAAAAAGACGGCAGCGAATTGTGGGACGCCAATATGATCCTGGATGACGGCGGTGACCTGACCCAGCTGTGCCATGAAAAATACCCGCAGCTGCTCGATCGCATTCACGGCATCAGTGAAGAAACCACCACCGGCGTCCATCGCTTGCTGGAAATGTTGGAAAAAGGTGAATTGAAGGTCCCTGCAATCAACGTCAATGACGCGATCACCAAGTCCAAGAACGACAATAAATACGGCTGTCGCCACTCGTTGAACGATGCCATCAAACGTGGCACCGATCACCTGCTGTCTGGCAAGAAGGCACTGGTGATTGGTTATGGTGATGTCGGCAAAGGATCTGCGGCATCCCTGCGTCAGGAAGGCATGATCGTCAAGGTCACCGAAATTGATCCCATCTGTGCCATGCAGGCCTGTATGGACGGTTACGAAGTCGTCTCTCCCTACAATAATGGCATCAACACCGGGGAAGTAGCCGATGTCAATACCGCCGTGTTAGGTACCACCGATCTGCTGGTAACCACCACCGGCAACATAAATGTCTGTGACGCCGCCATGTTGACCACCCTCAAGAAAGGTGCTGTGGTGTGTAACATCGGTCATTTTGATAATGAAATTGATACGGCGTTTCTGCGGAATCAATTTGAATGGGAAGAAATCAAACCTCAGGTACACAAAATCTATCGCGATAAGGCCACCGATGACCATTTGATTCTGTTGTCCGAAGGCCGCCTGGTTAACCTGGGCAATGCCACTGGCCACCCTTCACGCATTATGGACGGTTCCTTTGCCAACCAGGTATTGGCTCAAATCTACTTGTGGGAAAAGAAGTTTGCGGATTTACCAGCAGCGGATAAGAGCAGCCATCTTTACGTCAAGGTACTGCCGAAAAAGCTGGATGAGGAGGTCGCCCTGGATATGGTCGAAGGATTTGGCGGCGTCTTAACCAAGCTGACCAAAGATCAGGCAGAGTATATCCACGTCCCCGTGGATGGCCCCTTTAAATCGGATGCCTATAAGTACTAAACCCCGATTAGCTCCATCAGGGGCCAATTACTACCAATAACCTCAGGCACTAAGCCTGAAACTACCTTGGAACCTGGTTATTTGGGGGTTCCAGAGTATTTCGACAGGAATTGACATTTCTCAATTTTCACCACCTTACACCCAAAAGGGTATATTGATAGTACTTTTATAGCTTGCTAGCTTGGGTGCAGGGTAATAAATACATAACTAGGTGATACGGAAGCTGTATTGATCTGGATCAATCAAGATCAAATTTCCAAACCGCTCGGTGAGAACTTAAAAAAAACACCCGAACTTTGGAGGGACTTATGTCCACATTCAAGCAGCACCCATTGTATATAGCGGTCTTAGTAGCCAGTCTCACCCCACCAGTATGGACTGCGTCTGCCCAGGCGCAGCCAATGCTGGAAGAAGTCATTGTGACAGCCCGGAAACGGGAAGAAACCCTGCAGGATATCCCTGTTGCCATTAATGCCTTTTCGGCAAAGGACATTGAAAGATCCGGCATGCAAGACATGCGTGATGTCGTCCGTAAATCCCCCGGCCTTGTCTATGATTCTTCCGGTACCATGGCAACCGGCAACATCAGCATCCGCGGCATGAGCCAGCCAGGCTTGATCGGTGACGATACCAACGTGGCCGTGTTCGTGGATGGTGTCTATGCCTCCGGCCGAGCGGCGTCGTTTATGCCCATGATGGGACTGGAGCGGGTCGAGGTAATACGCGGGCCTCAGTCGGCCATCTACGGTCGTAACGCCTTCTCGGGCGCCATGAACTATATTACCTCCAAACCTGGCCGTGAGTTTGAAGCTCAGATTGAAGTCACCGGCGGCACCGATGGACAACGGGGGCTGATGGGACGGGTGGAAGTGCCAGTCAGTGATACGCTGGCATTCAGCCTGGACCTGGTCAACACCGAATCCGGCTCGACCTTCAAGCAGGATGATACCTACCTTGGTGCCATCGACAACGAATCCCAGCGATTACGAGTGATCTTCACTCCCACAGAAAATCTGGAATTTGATTTCTCAGCCACTCACATTGATATGCAGGAACATCACAACGCTGGCTTCCAGGTAGAACGGAATGCGGAACACGCCGCCGAGATTAACCCGGCGGTTACCGGTGGCGCTCCAGTTCTGTTCCCCTTTCCACCGTTTTCTCATTACATCCCCGGCGCTAACATCCTGACCGATGCCGGCCTGGCCGCTGTCACTGGTCCGGCGACGGCCTACTATGGTGAGGCTACCGCAGGTGATCCCGATGGTTTTGTCGGTGATGCCTTTGGTGTAACCAACAAGTCGGACCGCTACAACCTGACTGTGAATTGGTTTGCCGACACTTTCAGCATCAGTTCCATTACCGCCACTTCCCATACTGATACCCGCTCTCGTCAAGGCTATGCCAACGCTTATTACGGCCAGACAATGGTATTCTCACCAGTGATCGCAGTGGATACTGGCATGGGACCGGTCACTCCAACCGAACTGATGCCGAACCATGTGTTCACGCTGGCATCAGGGGCTCATATCTTAAATGCCTACGGCTATGACTACGGCGGCCAGCCCAACGACGATCGCAAGGAGTTCAGTCAGGAATTCCGCATCCAGTCTGAAGGCAACGGTCCTTTGCAGTGGAGTGCCGGTCTGATGTACGCCGACATTGAGCTGAAACAATGGCTGGATTCCAGTGCTCTGCCTGCCAGCGGCAGTCCCTGGGGCGATGATGTGAACGCGGCTACCCTGGCCTACTCCATTTCAGGTCTGGATGCGAATGGCGATCCCCAAAGAATCACCCAAACCAACTATGACACAGAGATCAAATCCGCCTTCTTCTCCCTCGGCTACGATTTCACCGATAAACTTAACATCGGTTTGGAAATGCGTTACACAGAAGAAGAAAAAGTAGCTGACAACGTCTTGCATTTCACCGGCGCTCAAGGTGCAAATGATGGCAAGTGGGACTGGGTATCACCACGGCTGATTGCCACTTACGAATACGACGATTTCACAACCTTCTACCTGAACATTGCCAAGGGTACAAAATCCGGCGGTATCAACGGTGGCACCCCGATTGATTCGGAACTCACCTTCGATCCGGAGTCCAACATCACGTATGAATTGGGTGCAAAACGTACAGTGCTGAACGGTCGCGGTTATATGAACATCGCCGCTTACCAGATCAATTGGGATGATCAGCAGCTTCGTCAATTCTCTCAGTACACCACAGGCAATACCATCCCATCTGCCATTGTTACCAATTTGGGTGAAGTGCAGATTCAAGGTATTGAAATCGAAACGGCCTTCCAAATCAGTGACAACTGGACTTTCCGTGCCGCTTATACCTTCAATGACGCGGAAGTCAAAGAAGGCTTCCAGAGCGCGACCTTTGGTTTTGTCGACTACGAGAATATGGGCCTGGACTCAACAGCTTATCCTTACTGTTTTGATACAGCCCTTGGTAGCTGTGAGGTAATGACAAACCTGCAAGTATCCGATGGCGATTTGTCCGGCAAGGAGATGGTCAACAACTATCGCAACACCTTCAATGCCGGCTTCCGCTACACTCGTGAACTGTCCTTCGGTGCGGAGTTCTACGCCGATGTCAGCGCTGTTTGGAAAGACAAACGCTATATCAATACAGTGAATACTCTGTGGATTGATGACCACTGGGATGTCAATTTCCTCGCCGGTCTCGAAGCCGATCACTGGTATGGTAAGCTGACAGTAACGAATCTGTTGGATGATGACACGCCGACCACCTCCTATCGTCCTTACATCTGGACTCAGGAGCAAATCCCTGCGATTGTCAACCGCATGGGTCGCATGACCTCATTAACTGTCGGTTATCGCTTCTAAACCAGCCCTGGCTAACACCGTCCGCGGTGTTAGCCATTCTTTCCTCTTTTTTCGCTGAACTTTCTGATAATTCGCTTACGTCAATTAGCACGATAGCAGGACCACCATCTCAAGTCTCATGAGACATACACCATGTTGCATTTAGTCTTGCTGTTCTACGCCCTCATCCATGCCAGTTTACTAATCTGGGTCTTGTCAATCAGCCCAACAAACTGCACCCCATGGCAAAAGGGCAGAGTCACCTTTGTCTGTGCGTTGTTGATCGGCATGCTGTATGACAACCTGATTACCGGGATCGGTAATTTTTATTTCGAACAGGACTGGTACTCGACAGCCAATGTACCCAGGTTTGTATTACACGCCTTAATCCTGCCCTTTCTGCCCCTGTTTGCCTTTTCTTTGTTACAGGAAACCCATGGGAGAATGAGGCATCAGCGCTTGCTGTTTTGGCCGTTAATCGTGGTCTGCAGCCTGGCCCTGTTATACGGCCTCTATCACGAAGTGATTCTGCTGCAACTGGGTGATAAATCAGTCCTGGGCGTGCAAAAGCTGGGCAATATGGTGCCCTCCCCTCCCTGGGCCACTATCGTCTCCAACCTGATCTTTTTACCCATGGCCTGGCTGTATTGGCGAGCTGCCGGCTGGCCTTGGATGTTTTTCGGGGGGCTGTTTATATTTGTCCTTAACGGCGCCAGCGCGGGACAAAGCTGGGGATTTCTGGTGGGGAATTTTGCCGAAGTGGTATTTATTGTCAGCCTGCTGCTGACCACGCGCCAGCATCAACAGTCCATGCCGGCATAACGAAATGTCTACTGCCCTTCGACACCTTCGAGTATCGAAGGGCTCCTGTTGCGTGCTCGCTACTGCGACAGAATCGCCTGATGCTGTGCTGGTTCAAGCCTCGGACCAAATTGCGACACCACCACTCCGGCAGCCTTGTTAGCCAGTTGCGCCGCCTGTTCAAAATTGTAACCATGGGTAATGGCGTAAAGAAAGGCACCGGCAAACATATCGCCCGCCCCGTTAGTATCAACCGCTTTGATGGCTTCCGACGGCACAATCAGCGGTCGCACACCATCGTGGACCAAAGCACCACTGGCCCCCAGGGTAATAGCAAAGGTACGCGCGTAACGCTTCAAATTTTCTATCGCATCTTCCAGCGCCTCAACACCGGTGAAGCTCAAGGCCTCATCCTTGTTACAGAACAGCAGGTCCACACGCTTGCCGATCATTTCCAGCAAGCCATCACGGAAGAACTGTACAATGCCCGGGTCCGACAGACTGATTGCCGTTTTTACTCCGGCCTCTTCCGCCAGTTGTCGTGCACGAATCGCTGCGGCACGCCCGGTATCCGAAGTGACCAAGTAGCCTTCCAGATACAAATACTCGGAATCAACAATGGCGTCCTCATGCAATTCCGCCATCGAAAGGGTTTCGCTGATACCCAGGTAAGTATTCATGGTGCGCTCAGCATCGGGGGTAATCATCACCAGACACTTGCCCGTGTCACCGGTTTGCCGCTGCAGCTCACGGTGATAATCCACCCCGGCATGATCAAGATCCTGCAAGTAGAAGTCGCCATTTTCATCATCGGCCACTTTACAACTGTAAAATGTCTGCGCACCGAAATAACTGGCGGCAATAATGGTGTTAGCGGCGGAACCGCCACTTGCCCGCTTGGAGGCCACCAGATGTCCGTCAAGATGGTCAATTAATTCTTTCTGGCGCGCACTGTCGACCAGTGTCATCAACCCTTTCTCAATATTGAGGTCGACCAGGTCCGTATCAGACACCTCAATCTCGGTATCCACCAGGGCCGCTCCCAAGCCATAGATATGGTATTGTCTCATTGCACAAGCCTTTGATTATTCTTGAGCACGCCACACAGGGTGCGCCGAAGTCAGTAATTTCAAATAGAGATGGCCGGCGAAACGTTCAGGGACATCCACCGGTGTCTCCAATACGGGCAGTTGCCAGACGCCGGCATTAAACCCGTTTCCCAGATCAATTCCAGTGCGCAGCCACTCCGGTCCTGATAGCAACAGCTTGCCCTGACATGCCGGCAAGGATTGATCTTCCAGCATGCACATCTGCAACTCTTGAATATCCAGATCGGTCACATCCTTGCCCACACTTGTCAGGGAACGGGCAGATTTGAACTTCACCCAGACTTCACCATTGGGCTGGCCATTCTCATCCAGACACTGCATGGCGTGTAGCTGAAGCCTGCCATCCTGCGATTGGGGTTTACTGAGAATGAAAGCGGTGAAGCTGTCCAGAGGGTGCTCGGGAATGGCTGTTTGTTGTTTGAAATGTTGATCCAGCTGATCCAACACATTGAAATCGACGCAGTCACGATACAGATGTACTTGAATATCACCGGGAGCCACAATGGCTCCCTCGGCTATTTTCAGCTGTATAGCACTTACGCGATCCCGTAATTCATCGCCGTATATCACAGTGTGTCCCACTTAACTAAACTGGTTACGGAGAGAATCCGCAGCCAGGCACATTGACTTGATTTTACGAAAGGCGAAATCCCGATCCAGAAACCACATACCACAATCGGGCGCCAAACTGATGCGCTCTTTAGGCACAACCTCCATGGCATCAATAATCAGCTTGCGAATTTTTTCAATTTCTTCGACTTCACCCTGGGGATCCAGATTGAGCACACCAATGGCAACCAATTTGTCACCCACTGAGGTGAGGAAATCTGGCGTGTGGCCCGGTTGGGCATACTCAGTATGAATGGCATCAATATTAGATTCGGCAATCAGGGAAACGGCTTTCGGATAAATTGGCGAAGGTTCTTTAAGGGCAATATTCTTGGAATACCCGTAGCAAACATGTACCTGGGTCAGGCAGTCAACACCATGTATCATGCGGTTGATGGCCTCTACTGCGAAATCCTGACACTGGCTGTAACGGAAATGCACTTCAGGCTCGTCGATTTGAATCAGATCCACTCCCGCCGCAGCCAACGCTTTTAATTCGTGATTCAATGCATCGGCGATGGCAAAACACAGCTCGGCATGGTTGGCGTAAACGCCGGTATCCACCAGACGGTAGGACAGCGTTACAGGGCCAATAACTGTAATTTTACTGCGTTGCGAGGCATAGCGTTTCAGGAAGGGAATATCACTGACTACCATCGGCCCCGGCCACTGAATTTTTTCCCGAACTGCCGGGAACAGCACTTTCATGGGCTCCTTCGGCTTTTCATCTTTGGCCAGGTCAGCCCCCACATTGGTGGCCTTCTGCTTCATCTTCAGGTATTCGGTGATGTCGTTGTGGAAGTTAGTGAACTCTTCCGGTTGATCCTGGTCGATGCCCGACAAATTGTAAAAATGTCCGCTGAAGGTTTGGCGACGCACTTCACCATCCGTTGCGAAGGTCATACCTGCCAGATTCTGGTCGTAAATCGCCAGGCGAACCGCATCATCAATAGCATCTTGTAACAGCGGTTGTTCAACGTTCCACCAGGTTCCTTCTTTCTGGTAGACCTTGTCATGGTTTGCCAGCCACTTCGGCTTGACATAACTTCCCACCAACTGGGTAGGGAACAAATCGGTATTCCACATGTTTCATGTTCCTCGATTTTTATTATCGGTATGGACCTCTGTCCAGAATTAACTGGCCGCGCTGACAAAACGATTATGCTCGGTAATCTCCGGCAGTTCTTCAACGGCGACGCCCAACCATTTGTCACCCTCTTCCGGCAGCATGACCGGAATACCTTCAACGATGGGGTATTGACGTTCACAGTCCTGACAAGCCAACCAATCGGTTTTGACCAGGTGTAATTTACCCTTATCGTCGGCTGCACAATGGGGGCAATGTAAAATGTCGGTATAATCTTGTGTGCTCATAATTTTAATCCCGCAATGAATTTATTGATCAGAATCAGGCATCAAGCCTGGACTTAAATTGTATGGGCTATGTCTTGCTCAGGTTGAGGGTCTTGCTCAGGTTGAGGGTCTTGCTCAGGTTGAGCCGCGTTTTGCAATCCTTCGATGGTAACGTTTCTTACCACCAGATAACTCATCACCACCATCAAGGCCTGCAATACAAAGATCAGTGCGAAGGCCAGATTGGCTGAAAACCAGGTGCTCTCCACCAACAGGGTGTAAAGCACACCACTGACCGTAAAGGACAGGAACAAACCAATCACCTGTGCCAGGCTCCACAACCCCAGGTATTTACTCTCCTGGCCCTCCACCGTCATATCCGCCATAAAGCTGATGGAAGGAAACACCAGCAACCCTAGAGAGAACGCACTGAAACAATAGAAGACGTTAAACAGCGTCAGGTTTTGCAACCAGGAAGCCCAAGCCAGTAAGGCAAAGCCTAAAATTGACAGCGATGCACCCACCACCATCAAACGCTTGCCAAAATCAAATGGCAGAGTTTTTTCGTTTTCCGTTGACTCCCCTGCCGCCTGCTTGGCAGCAATGCGCTTTTTGGCTGTGACTCCCACAAAAATACCGCAGGCGGCCATCCCCAGGGTTTGAATACCATTGTAAAAACGCTGGTAGATGGTGGACTCGCCCGCCGCCAGGCCAAACAAATCATCGGCCCACAATTCCTGCAGCATGTCTTGTAAGAACACTGATAACAGGGAAAAGATAATGAATACAAAGAACAGCATGGCATGTCGGTTGTAACTCAACACCGCCATAGACTCCTTCATCGGTTCCAGCAATTTTACCGGCTTAGGCGGGTTGTTCTTAATCGCCTGCAACTGCTCTGCATTCAAGGGAGTTTCCAATTTAACCAGGCCCAGGAATGTAATTCCCAACATCACAAAAGGCGTCAGGTTATAGAGATCCTGCATGGCCTCGATACTGTACACAGGCATCAGCAAACCAAACACCCAGGCCCACCCAGCCATGGCCAACGCCTGTACGGTCCAGGTTAAGGTGACCACCCGTGAACGACTCTCTTTGGTAGTGACATCATTCAACAGGTCCAGGAACACATTGGCCTGCATGGCGATACAAATACCAAAGGCGCAAAACAGCAGCAGGCAATACACATACGCCAGAGAGCTGCCAGCCTGCATGTCCACCAGTACTCCGGGCATCAAGGGAAAGGCGCAGCCGCCGAGCAAGGTACCCAACAGCATATAAGGCGTGCGGCGGTAACCCAAAATCGGCCAGCGTTCGCATATACGTCCGATCACAGGCTGAATCGGACCGAACAGGGTATAAACACCTATCAGCACGGAAATAATGGCTGCGGGCAGTCCCATTTCGATGATTGCCACCCGGTTAAAGCTGGTAACCACCATGCAAAAGCTCCAAGCAATGGCGATCTTTTGCAGGGTAAATTGTAGTTTTGCCTGACCTTCACTGACTTTCATTATTGTGAATCTCCTGTGTTAATCAGTATCCGAAATTTAACCAAGATCGGCTGCTATGGCATTTCTGAGGCCGTCTTTGCTGATGGCTTTGTGGAAGCTTTCGACTTTCACCTGCCATAAAAACACCAGGCTGAGTAAACTGATGCCGCCTTCCAGCACAAAGATAAAAGCGAAGCCTTTAGTGGCACTAAACCAACCACTTTCAATCAAAGAGGTCACCAGTTGTCCACCAGCTATGGACGCCAGACCACTGGCAAAAGCGATGGCCAGGCCCCACAGACCGATATAGGCACCACGCTCATTATCAGTGGTGAATTCCATCATGCTGGTCAAGGTACCCACCAAGGCAAAGCCATTAAAAAATCCCATGCCAATCAAGGAGACGTGGACAATGGATGGCGAAGCCAGGTAAGCCCCATAGGCCAGAAAAAACATGGACAAACCGATGCCGGTAATACCAAAGCTGATGGCGGCGATTTTGGAAATACCGCCTTTAAACACCAGAAAGCCCATCATGAACATACCGACAATGGCACCACCGCCCCAGATTTGTTGAAAGCGACCGGTTTCGCCTACTGTCATGTTCAATACTTCAGCCCCAAAGACTTCCAAAATATTGTCTTGCAGGCTGTAGCCGAACATAAACAGGAAGATGAAGATAAAGAAGTTGCGTACCGTGCTGTTACGCACCACATCGATGGCAAAATCTTTTAACGAACCATGCTCTTCCACTTCCAGCTTGCCACCTGCGTGGATACTTTCACCGGGTTTAACTCTGGGTTCAACGCCAATCAGCCCCAGCAGCGTAATGATACCCACCACGGGAACCGACAGGAGATACAGGGAACGCATCGTCTGTTCGTTGTATTCCGGCATATATCCACGAATGAATTGCAGCGACAGGATCATACCGAGAATCAACATGGTCCAGATCAGCGCAGTCACCAGTCCACGACTGCGTTCAGGTATGACTTCCGCGACTAGCGCCAAGTGATTGGCCCCCGCCATGGCGAAGCCAATGCCAAAAAATACCAGCACGGTGAATGCTGCTATATAGGTGGCATAGGGAAAGCTGAGAAAGTAAAACTCATGCGGCGTTTGTGACATGGGCACAACGATGTAGGGCAAGGCCGCCACCGCCACGGCCGAGATAAGCATTCCAATCAGCACATAGGGGGTACGGTGCAAGCCAAACATGGGTACCCGATCCGCAATTCGTCCATAAATTACCTGAAACGGTGACAGAAAGTGATACAACCCCAACAGGGTTGTAATCACAACAGCAGTGATCCCCAACTCATAAATTGCAATACGATTGAAGTTACTGGTCAACAGGGCAAACAACCAACCGGCAGCGGCCCTGGGCAATGTTAATTGAAACGCTCTGACGAAGAGTAACAACTTATCCATAGGATGTACCTTCTGTAGCTAATGAGAAACGAGCGCCTTAACCTTTCTGCCCAATGCCAGAAATGGGATAGACATGGAATTCCCACTTAACATCTTCCACCGCATCCAGATCCGCAATATTCTCTTGCGCCCAGGGACGCAGCTTTGCCATCAACGCGTCAATCACATCACGACTCAAACTCCAGGTTTCGTTATGAACACCATCTTCCATGCGCTGCAGAATTTCATTCGCGGAAACCTTTTCAATCCAGGTGCTGGCCACAACCGGTCGAGTCATCGAGCCTCCCATCGCTTGAATTTCTTGAAATAATGCTGGGCCAGCAGCATCTGTGGGTTTCATTTCCGGAGCGATATCCACAGTAAAGTAACGCGACATACTGCGTAGAATTCCTGCACAAGACTCTTCATCCAGTACGTCACGTCCAATCAGAAACAAACCTTCAGGCTTTAATACGCGCGCCGCTTCCTTCAAGGCATCACGCCACATTTCGATCTGGTGAAGCACATTGGTGGTAATAATTGCATCAAAGGTATTGCTGGCAAACGGTGTTTGCAAAACTGTTCCTACGGCCTGGCGCGCAGCAATATGGCGGTCTTCGGCAAGCTTTTTCGATGCTTTGAGCATATGGTGCTCAATGTCTACGGCAATCATATTTGTGTGTGCCGCAATGGGTACAGAAATACGCCCTGCACCACCACCAAAGTCCATCATGGTCGCACCATCACCAACTAGCTCAGCGATGCTTTTACCCAGAGCCTGGGCAGCCTCTAAAGGAATGTTGTTGATGTCGTTGTAAATAGCGGCTACTTCGACGTAGGACATTTCGTTATACGCTTTACTCATTACCTGCTCCCAACCATTTGTCAATGTTATGGGTAAACCTTACCCCATACACACCCGCATCTATATTGAAATTTTTTGATATAGATGCGTTTATTGACAAATATCAATCAGTTGGTGGCTAGAGCTTGCGCTTCATAGTCGGAGAACAGGTCTCGCTTATTAAAGCCAGCCGTCAGAAAACGCCAAAACGCTTTACCTGTGGTTAACCAAGCGACGGTATCCCCCGATTTTTTACTGGCGAGCACCCCCTCTACCAGATACGGTGTAACGGTTTCGACCCGATCCCCAAGGATATTGAGAATTTTCTTGGTTTTTTGCCATTCCGGTGACGTCAGATCATAATCCCCTACCAACAGGTCAGTAACTACGATGCCAGGACTTAACCGAGACACCTGCACATTGCTGTCTTTGATCTCTTTCTGCAAAGCGAGATTAACATAGTGGACCGCACGCTTGGTCGCCCCATAGGGCACCATACCAATACCCATCTGCCCCGTACTGCCAAATCCCTCCATGTTCCAGATCTGACCATGACCTTGTTTCTGCATCGCAGCCAGCACCACCTTGTTAGCCAATAACAAACCACCCAGATTGGTGTGCACAATTCGCATCAGATCGTCTGCCGATTGGTCTGCCAGTGGTTTCCGCTCAACGCTGATGCCGGCGTTGTTAATCCAGATATCAACCCCGCCCAAAGTCTCTACAGCATGATCCCACAATGCCTGTAAATCATTAGCATTGGTAATTTCGCAAGCTTTACCGGTTACTTTGTCCTTTCCATAAACCGCTTGTAATTGCTCACACACCTCATCAACAGCGGATTGACTGCGTCCACTGATAACCACCGAGCAATCTCGCTTTAGAAAATCTTCTGCCAAGCCCTTGCCAATGCCTCGAGTGCTTCCGGTAATCACAACTTTTTTCACTGTTATAGCCTCAAATCAGGTGTATTTGGATTTTGGTTTACTGCCTATTGATCGTTACAGACTTACTTAGTGAGTGAACAGTTTTATCTGGGGTAGCTCTTGCCAATTGTCAAATTTGACCACTCTGCATTTCTTAGTGCAAAAAAAACGCGCTCAGAGAGCGCGTTTTCAAGGAAAAACCGGTTCGTTGTGCGGGTTAGTTACTAACCACTTCTCCCGCCTCTTTGGTAGCAGCAATCACATCGTGCTCCGAACCTGGCTGAGTGTCAGTGATTTTCACTGCCTGAATAATTGGTGAGACTGCCGGCATGGCATCAAACACCCAACCTTCCCCTTTCTCAATCGCCTCACGCCTTTCCGGGCACGGTACGGTCAGGACCTTCCTGCCCTGATGACGATCACGCGCGTCTGTATCAATTAACCAGCCTTTTTCTTCGATTAATTTGCGACGGGCATTGCGGAAAGTAAACATAAAGCGATCCGACTTGACCGACAACTCATTCACCAGAGTTTCAGGTAAATAATAAGGGCTGGATTCATTCACAATGGCTGCATCTTCCAACAAGATTTTTTTCAAGCGCTTAACTGAACCTTTGTCAAACAGCTTATGCTTGAAGAAAGTACGTAATTGGATAGCGAAAGTACGGGTAGTGTGTTCGTCAACAGGGGTATTGGCATCGAACATCAAAATTTGCCAGCCTGGCTTAAGATCAATCTGGATCCGTACTGTCATACCGGGCAAATACCAAGTGGGGTGCACTCTGGTTTCCTGCTTGTCTTTACGAATCGACTTACGCCAATTAAACATGCCCCCTTTCAGTTCAGGTGGGTACATAACGTTCGAGGAAGTTGCCCACCACTCATGTCGATCAATCTTTTCGATAAAGTTTTTATCTGCGGCATCTGGATAGCCAAACTCGGGATGCACAAAGGACGCGTGCGCAATGTCAATGCCGTTTTCCACTACACGCGCGGCTTCAGCATTCCAAACGTATTCGGAGTCTACGGCTCGCCATGCGGGATCGCCAAATTCTGGAAAGGGAGGAATTGGGTAGCGTTCTTCCTCAGGAAGATCACCCATAAAAATCCACACCATTCCATAATGTTCTTCTACTGGATAAGAGTCGATTTTAAAGCGTTCGGGGATTTTAAATTCAGGTCCTTCGGAAGGAATCTTTTTACACTTTCCTCCTTCTCCATATTCCCAGCCATGGTAAGGACATACCACACAATCCCGCTTCTCATTCAACCAGCCACCAGCCAGTGATCCACCCCGGTGCAGGCAAACATCAGCCAAGCATTTCACTTTGCCTTCGGCATCGCGGAATAACACCAGATTTTGACCCAGGATCTTGGTTTTTACGGGCTTGTCTTGAACATTTCTGGACCACTCGCCCACATACCACAGATTCATTAACACGGGTTTTTCCTCCCCACACGATTACGCATTAATCCACACACTTTGTGTGCTCTATTGACACTACTGTAAAACCCAGCTGACTTAAGCATGTTGACAATTATCAATAAGTTCAGGTAAGGGTTTTCCTAAAGCTGTTTTCACATTCCAAAGAAAAACGTTTCTAACTCAGAACTCATGTCACAACAAGATTTCTGTGCCTAGCCGCCATTCCTGCTACTACCAAAGGCTATCTCATAAGCTTTTGTATTGTTGTAGATAACTGATAAACACAAAAGGTACCGACTAAAAGTCATCACTAGACCGCGCAGTCATCATAAAACCACACGAAGATTCATTAATATTCATTTCAAGCCCTCGACAGGGCCTGCAAATCCAGCAATTTGAACGCTAAACAGGCTGCAAGCAAGCTCAAATTTTAACCACATTTTCACTAACAAACAGCATGGACAAACGTCTGCCGATTAAGCTAAGCTCGACCCATCGATAACGGTGCTAATCAATGCTTGAAACACAAATACCGCTACCAGCGGAAACTTTTTTTCACTCCCGCTTTTTCCGAGGCATCAATGCCGAGGAACTGCAACCACTAGCCCAAATCTGCACACGCAAACAAATTCCTGCCGGTACGTGCCTGGTCCGTCAGCACAGTCCGGCAACTCATGTATTCACCGTCATCAGCGGGGCCCTGATGCTGGAACGATGTTCCAGCAACGGCAGACGCCAGGTTATTGGCTTCTCCTTTCCCGGAGACACCATCGGCATCACCAGCAATGAAACGTTCGAATACAGTGTCATTGCCTTGAAAGCGTGCCACTTGCAAGTATTCCTTCGTCAACCTTTCCTTGACATTATCGACAGCAATAACAACCTAAAAAATCGTGCAAGAGTTACCGGGTGCAATATATTGACCCACACCCTCGATCAATTATTTGCTCTAGGCCAGAAAAAAGCTCACGAACGTCTGTGTTTTCTCTTGCACCAAATCAGCCAGCGCCAGCCGGGTTCTGACCCGGACACGATCGAGTTGATCATGAACCGCCAAGATATGGCTGACTATCTTGGCTTAACCATAGAAACCGTAAGCCGCGCCTTCACCAAACTCAGAAGCATGGGCATCATCAACGTCGAATCGGCACATAGAGTCAGAATTCTTGATCGGCCACTACTGGAAGAAATGGCCAGTTCACAGTAACGCTCAACTCAAGTGTGACTATTCGAACCGCCTCGCCAGCGTGAATATAACGCTAATATACCCCATGCCAGAAGTGCTACAATCAACACCAGGCTATATTCCCCAAAGGGTATTCTCAATGGGATCATCCAGTTGATCGTCCCATTTAATATGAGCGCAGTTACCACACTCAGGTAAAGCGTGATGATCATGGTAATAGCCCGTCGTGATAAGCCAAGACCGTGAATCTGAGTCACTACCAGCAATGTGAAAAAACCGGTGAAAAACATCGCCACCGCAGTCAGCCCTTGAGATGGGGACTGAAAGGCCACTACCGTGCCATGCACCAACACATAGACCTCCAGGAAAAATGTCCAATAGCGGTTGCGATGGGATCGGGTGAACATCAGGCTACCCTGCAATAACAAGGCAAACAGATAGAAGAACCCCAGCAAGTGCCCTTCGGTCAACTCAATCGGGTGGTACCAGAAGGTGTACAGTATGGCCCAGGAAAAATAGTAGCCATGGTAACGACGAAAGCAGGTCACTACCGCCTGTTTGATGGGTACCCGCTTGCCAAACAGCAGCCCCCGGCGGGGGTTTTCCATAATCATGATGATTACCAGCATAAAAATCACCGCAAATTGCGATGACCAGACTGATACCGTCTGTGCCAGACCATCATAAAATAACTTGGTTTGAACTATGTGAAGGCCGATAAAGGCAGCATTCCCACCAAGGGCCAACACATTGATCCGGTTCAGCCCGGAAACATAGGTGATGGTCCCTTGATCCCGCAGCTGTCGCGCCCGGTAAATAATCCACCAATGAAACAGTTGATGAGCCGCGTAGCCTCCCCATGCCGTTATGAAGCCCCAAGGAGTCGATTCCGGTAACTGCCAGTAATACCAACTTTTCCCCTGATCCTGCAGGAAGACGATATGGTCGCTGTAGGGACCCAGAGCAATGGATACACCCAACAAGACAAAACAGGCAACAACCCCCCAAGCAAGTCGAAATGGGTATTGTTTGTTTTCCGCCAACCATGCATTGAGCTTCATGTAAGCACCTTGATAGCTTCCAAAATTGCTTGTTTAAATTCCCGTACCCATCGCTTCCACCAAACTCCTGCAGACACCTGTTTCACTGCCTAACCTGTAAACTCAAGCCCCCAAAGCCATTGCGTTAGCCCCTGGTTTCCAATATATACGGGTAGAGCAGGCTGTTTAGATCAGTGTATTGACTATTTTTCTTACATGAGGCGAGATCCCCATCCTTCAAAGGCATCAATCCGGGAAGGCTCTGGTTTACATAATTCAGCAGCCAGAAACCAGCAAGACTGTAATTGCACATCGGTGCCTGTTGAGTCCTTGGCCAGGAGGTCAGTAGGACGTTCCAGCCGTGCGACAAGGGTATCCCCAGTATGCCATGCGATCGAAACCTCTTGCCCGGACATGGCTAATCTTGACTCTGGAGTCATTAGCATCCAATCGCTGTCAGCACTGGCAATCAGGCCATTACCACATTCCATGTCACGGCTGCAGGCAATCACACTGATACGATTTTCCAATGCTCGCGACAAGAGGCCGCTGCGCAACTCCCAGGCTTCCTGACAATTGAAGGGTACCAGTAGTGTCTGTACGCCTCGCAAAACAGCCACCTTGACGAGCTCCGGGTAACAACAGTCGTCACCCGTTAATACGGCAACCCGTCCCCAGGGCAGGTCAGCAGTCAGCAGTTCTACACCGGCCTGGTGCCAACCAAACCGAGCCGAAAAATGCAATTGGGGCTGATGAATTTCTACCCCCTGAGGTCCCAGCAGTACCCCGCAATGCTGCCAGCCCCGGTCAGTATTCTGGATCAAACTGGTACAGATATACATTTGACGCTCGCGACACACTTGCAATAACGCGGTTTGCACCTGTCTGGCATACTCATGGATATCCGACAGGGGATAGAGATGTACACTTGCCAGCCAAAACAGCTCGGGCAACACCGCCAGCTGAATATTAGTGGGTAATTTGGACAGTTTTACCAGAGCTTGCTCAAGGCGCTGGGGGTTGTCCTGACCATGGATACTGATCAGGGCGATGTTAATTGCTTGAATGGGCGTTGACGACCTCGCCGCCAGCAACGGTTGTTCACTGGGTGGTGGCTGAAGCATATCACCGTAGAGTGATGGTCGGCGATTAAAAAACACATCACTGCCGTCAGGACGCAATTTGCCATTAGCCTGAAAGGGTTCAATGTCCGCCCATATGACCTCTTCCTGTAAGCCGCGAGCGCGAGCCAGTTGTCGCCCGTCCGGCGCAATGATCTGGCTAACCAGGGCCTCAGTTAAATGGGCATCCACCGACGACTTTGCGTCATCTTCAACCGTAGTTTGAGCCTCACACTGAGGGAGCTGAGAGGCTGCCACTATCATAAACACACGATTTTCAGCCGCCCGAACCGGAAAATGTAGATTGCTGACTGGCTTTTGGCTTAAACCGGCCGAATGGCAAAGTAGCTGTGCGTCCTGCAACGCCAATACACGCGCGCATTCGAAGCTACAGCCGTCAGCACCAGGCAACAAACCGATCCTTGCCTGATCAATGTCCAGCAGCTGCGGCGGCTGTCGTGGACTGGCGTATTTAGCCTTATCATGATCTCCCGCCATGTGAGCATCGGCCTCCAGCAAACAGCTGCCGTCGGGGCCAAACATCAATGAGGTATCAGCCACATAGGGATACTGACGGCGCAAAGTCGCGGCGATGACAATATAACAACGATGCAGAAGGGCCTTTGCAGCAATGGCGGCAAAACGAGCGTCATCGCGACTCAAAGCAGTGTTCCAGTCTTGTTCACCAGGCTGATCGGAACGATCGTTGATGACGGGTAACACCACCATCTCAGCCTTACCCGCTACAGCTACATCTATCATGCGTAAACAGCTGGTCAAGTTCTCACTACTGTTGGCACTGGTAGTTAATTGAACAGCCGCAACACGCATCATTAAGCCGAGTACTCCAACACTGAACTCTTCCCCATATCAACCCAGGGGCGGTGCCTTAACAGCACCCGTCAACAGCTCATAGGCATAACCGGGTGACAGGAGATGGCAGTAGAAAGTGCCTTTAAAACTGTCAGGTACTGGCATCCAGGAATCAGCCGCCACCGTCAAAGACTTGGCCCGTACGTAGGTCTTGCCATCCTTCTCATAGGCCACTTGATAAGGCCAGGGGCGGAGATAGAAAGGCCCCAGACTCACTTCCTCATCATCGACAAACTCCAGCTGCGTAACTGGTGATTGGCCTTCAGTTTGAAGGCGTCGTCTGGCCTGAGCGACAATCTCAAGATTCATCGCCTGGCATGTACTCGGCTCAACCGGCTGCTCAGTCAATTGCGTCATGACATCCGCCGATTTAAATTTACACGACAGGGATTGCGTGTGGCCCTGATCATCTTTCACTGTGTACTCGTGAATTACCAGAGGGTTGGCACTGGGCTTGGATTTGACAAAGCTTTTAAGATCACGGTGAATTTTGTTCACCGGTGTCAAGCTCTCAGTCACCAAATGGTGGAAGGCATTAACACAATCTCCATCGGCACTGATGTCGGCGTTTTCATACCGGTTTTTTTCTCCACCACAGGCAGACAACAACACCACTGCCATCATCAGCAACCAAGCCAAAGTTTTACCATTCGCCATCATCGTCTATCCTCACGACTTCAACTTGACCATTAATGAAAGTCATAACTTATCCTAACGCCAAGGCTGGCCAAAAACCTTGTTGCAAGATCAATAAAGACGCAAAAAATTGATAATTCTCAATTTGAGCAATGCAACTTGACGAACATCGGGAATTTTTACGAACTCCCTTTATTGAGGTTTGAGAATTATCATATTCCCATCATGGTCTGTTGATATTCTTTCTCTACATGTTGGTTAAAGCAGTTTGCAGCAATAAAAAAGCAAACTATACCAACATGGATAAAAATGAGTTCTTACCATCCGATGTTTGGAACAGGCCAGCAATGCTGGCCTTCTTTTTCCGTCAGTTATTACGCTACAGCCAAACTGTCACGCACACACTGTATCATTGCCCGCTCCACCAAAAATTCTTTCGCTTTAACCGGATCAGCAGACATCTCCATCAACCATTGTTGACGCTTGGTCTGCACATCAGGATCGGTGGACTCCATCAGCTTTTTGTTCTGTATGGTGTGCTCCTGTACAAAACGTACAGCCAAATCTTTACGCTGGCGATCGTAGTGAGCAAACTCCTGTGTAAAATCTGCACCCTGAAGGGTTATACGCTCTAACCGTTCTGCCAGATTAAACGCATCGTGCAGACCACCGTTCATGCCCATGCCACCCAGTGGATTGTTAATGTGACAAGCATCCCCTACCAAGGCCATACGGCCTTGATAATAGTTTTCGGCCACCCGCTGATTGACAGCATACAGGGTGCGATGCCCAATATCGTAATCACTGCCTTTATTGTAGATTCTCTGCAAACGCTCCTGAACGAAAGCATCTGACAAAACGTAACGCTCATCGTCTTCATTATTGATGGTGACAGGCACCAACACCCGCCAGATTTTATCAGTGCGTAAAATCACGCACCACTCTTCGGGATCGGAAACGTAATTCACGTAAGAGAAGTTGTCGAACACCTCTTCAAACGCAAAGTTGGTGGAGACCACCAAAAACTTTTCGTCATATGTAAAGCCCTGATAACCAATACCAGACGACTTACGTATATTACTGCGAGCGCCATCAGCACCGACCAGAAAGCTGCCCTGCAAGCGAACCTCCCCCTCTGGAGTTGCAACACGAACACTAACGCCATCGGCATCTTGGGTAAAATCGAGTGCCTCATGCTCAAACAGTAATTGCGCACAGTCGTACTGCTTCAACTCATCGGCAACAAAATGCGTTAACTCATACTGTTCCAGCTGCAGACGAAACGGGAAACGGGTTTCGCCCTCAAGCAACGCCATATCAAAGGTCGCCGTTTCATTGGTACGCCGATCACGATACTGATAGCGATCTGCCTTCAAGCCTTTGGCCAGCATTTTATCAATCACCCTGGGCTCGAGATCAGCAATCATTTCCAGTGATGGAGGATGAAACGTCGATGCCCGTAAATCGATGGGCAATTGCTTGTCTTTCTCCAACAGAATAACGGGAATGTCCCGCTTAGCCAGGTACAACGCCAGCACTGAACCCGAAGGTCCAGCTCCTGCAATGATAACGGGGTTTTGTGAGTTCATAAGATTTTCCTTCCGAATTCTTTTCTAACTAAAGGCAAAGCACATCAGCCATCAAGGTAACATTGAGATGACTGTCGACAGACTGGCGACTTCAGCGTATTTGGCGTGCATGTCATGTAAATTCGCGGCATGCGCTTCAGCATTGCGATCCCCAACGGCCTCCTCGACGACAACGGCGGGAAAATCGTATTGCAAGGCATCCACCACCGTGGCCCTGACACAACCACTGGTTGTCAGGCCGGTCACCACCAGGGAATCCACTCCGATTTCCCGCAGGCGATGAGCCAGATCAGTTTTGTGAAACGAACTGGCCCACTGCTTTTCCACCAGCAGATCCTGCGGGTATACCGGTAAACGTGAATCGATTTTGATCCAATCAGAGTCCGGTGTAAGAACATTCAAAGCCGGAATACGCTGCCGAAAGACTTTTGCCTGATCGGCGTTATGGTAGACAACCGTTGTAAAAACAACCGGCAGGCCTTTTTCGTGAAATACTTCCAGCAACTGTCTGTTGGCCTCAACCACCTCAGGGCAGTCCGTACCCAGTGGGCAGGCTGATGAGGTAAAACCTTCGACCATGTCGACCAGTAACAACGCCGGTTTTTGACCGAGTGCAACGGTCTGTCTTGGTAAATCCATAGTGTGTTTCCTGATGGGTCAAAGTGAGATGATCAGTGGTGCCGATACCAAAAACGGGTTAACTGGTCTGCAACACATTCACTGTGCAGGTCACACACGTAGGTGCCTGCTCCCGTTGGCAACTCGCCTTTTTCCGCCTGGGCCAGCCGTGCCAGTGTCGGCTCCACACTGTGATACAGTGGATCCTGATCACCGGCAAAGACCAGCGTGGGACAAGCAATTTTCGACAGCTGCCCGGCACAGTCGTGTTCTACCACCGCTTGATAGGATTGCGGGTAAGCGGTATCCGCATTGAAGGCCAGTCCCAACTCACGCATGCTTAAATTCAAGGGAGCGCTGCGGTCTTTGTCTCGAATCCGCTGCCACATCGACACTAAATGTTGGCCATCCTCTTGCAACGGGAATAATGACGCCCGCTCTACCAACGTTGCCTTGAGATTATCGTCCAGCAATGGCGGTCCGGATAAGGCCAGGCAAGCGACATCTTGTGGCCGAGAAGAGGCCCACTCAACAGCCAGGGAAGCCCCGGTGTGATGACCAAACAAATAACAGGGGCGTTTATCAAGCTGATTCTTGGCGGTATAAAGCGTCGTCGTTAACGCTGCAATACTGACGTTACCGTCAAGGGCATCGCTTTGACCAAAACCCGGCGTGTCCAATGCCAGCACATCAAACTCTTCTATCAACAGCTGCATCAACCGTTCATACATGACGGAGCTGCTGGGGGATTGATGCAACAACACCAGCAATGACCGGGATGGAGCATCTACAAGCGTGCCATAGCGGTAGTGAACCTGACCCTCGCCAACGTTCAGGTAACCACGACGCAGCAGCCCTTTGCTTAACGCCGGCATGACTACACCCCCAACTCCACACTCACCCACTTCACCTCGGTAAACTCTTCGGTGCTGTATTTACCACCGCTGCGCCCGACACCCGACAAACCACTTCCGCCGATGGGCGCCAGGGCGTTACTTTGAAATGAGTGCATGCCGATGTGTACGCTGCCGGCGTTGATTTCCCGCGCTGCGCGAAATCCCCATTGGATGTTATGGGTCAGCACCGCCGCTGACAGGCCAAATTCGCTGTCATTGGCGACAGCAATGGCCTCATCCAGATCGTCGACAATCACCACACTGGTCACGGGGCCGAAGCTCTCTTCCCGCCAGATGCCCTGATCCCTGGGGGGTTCTATCAACACCGTGGGGGCGATCACCAGCCCCTCTACAATCTGGCCACCGGTCAGCACCTGAGCTCCTGCTGCCTGAGCCTGTTGAATATGGGACAGCACCTTGTCCACCGCACGTCGGTTGATCAGAGGGCCATAAACCGTTGCTTCATTTCGCAGATCCCCGATAGGCAGATTTTCAGCCGCCTGTTTCAGGGCAGCCAGGAACGCTTCACTGATGCTGCGTTCCACCACGATGCGGGAGTTGGCCATACAAATCTGACCACCGTGGGTAAAAATACCCTGAGCAGCAATCCCAGCTGCCTTCACCGGATCGCAATCGGACAAAACCAACATGGCACTTTTACCCCCAAGCTCCAATTGGACGGGTCGCATGTTCTGCATGGCTTGTTGACCAATGGCGATGCCGGTCTGGGTGGAACCGGTCAGCGCAATACAGTCAATGTGTTTGTGGGCCACCAGGGCAGCACCGCAATCCTGACCAAAGCCCGGTAATACACTGATTGCCGCTGCCGGTAAACCGGCCTCGAGCAGCACCTTACCAAGCTCCAGAGCCACCAGGGGAGTTTCTTCAGAGGGCTTAATCACCACACTGTTACCCGCAGCCAGAGGAAACGCCACCATCTTGGTTAATAAAGCCAGCGGCGCGTTGTATGGAGAAACCACCGCAACCACACCCAGCGGTTGACGAAACACCATCGACAGGCGCTGGGGGTTGTCATTGGGAAAGGTATCGCCATACAAGCGACGCACTTCGCCGGCTGCGGTTCGCAGCAAGTCGACCGTATAAGCGATTTCATTACGGGCTTTGGTGATGGCCGAGCCGCTTTCATCAATCAACAGATCCAGAAAACGTAATTCACCTTCCGCCTCAACAATATCAGCCGCCGATAATAAAACCGCCTCACGTACTTTGGGGGCCAACCCAGACCACTCAAGAAAGCCTTCACGCGCCGCCTCAACAGCCAAATTGACATCCGCTTCACCGGCACGGGCAACCCGAGCTATCGGCTGTTCCGTTAAGGGGGATAGCACCTCGAAGCTGCTGTTATCCAGAGCTGGTTGCGACTTGCCAGCCAGAATCAGTCCGTATTCATTCATTGTCGATATCCCAAAGTTACAGAAAAACATCATTCATCAATGGCATAAATGCTGCGGCAAGTGCCCTTGGGCAGCAATGACAAATCGCAAATTACAATCTTCGCAAACTACCCAGCTCGCAAATTACTCTGTCAGTCCTCCGCAATGACTGCCGACAAATCCCACGGACGGTTACGCAGCAAATTGGTATTGCGAGAGACTTCTTTGTTGGCTGCCGCAGATGGGTGCAGCGTAATGGTCATGCACGTATCCTGCGCTGGTACTGGATGATATTCCGGCTGGCTCAATAAGCCGTCAAAGGGACGCTCCTGCCAGGGGGTCATAACCGTAAAGTCGTGCTGTAGCACTGCCGCAAAAGGCTTGCCCAGATCACTGCTGGCACTCGCCACCAACAGGTTAATGCGGTTTTCCGCCGCTCTTTCCAGCAGACCGGTCGACAACTCCCAGGATTCCAACGGCTGAAGCGGCACAGAAGCGATTTCGACTCCCGCCATGGCCATCAGACGGAAAGTTTCAGGATAGATGCTGTCGTCGCTGAGGCACAAACCCAGGCGCCCGAAAGACAGCTCCAGAGTACTGACGCTATTGGCCAGTGATGACCAGGAAAAGCGTTCACTGCGGTGAATCTGGCCCTGTCTTAAGCACACGCCATCAGCACCCACCAGTACGGCAGTATGTTGCGGCTGGCCCTGCTCGTCAGCCAGCACCAGGGATGTGGACAGATAAACATCATGCAGCTGCGTCAGTTGCTGTAATGCCGAAACGGCTTCCCGAGAGAAGTCCATTGCCGCGATGAGATCGCTGGCCATGCGGCCTGCCGACAACAGAGGAGGCAGCGCCACCCATGCAACCGCCGACAGATCCATGGATGTCAGAATGGATTTCAGCTCATCCAGCAACGCCTCACCCTCACAGGCCGACGCCACAATAGCTGCAGGCAGGTGTTCAGCCGTTGTCCAGGGCAGCTCCTGCTGATAAGCAGGATTCTCCACAATCGGCCGATAGAGCTCTGGTCGCCGAGCGAGAAACACGTCGGTGCCATCCGGACGGGCTTTGTTGTCAGCCTCGGATAAATCGATATCGGCATAAATCACTTCTTCCTGATCCAGCGAGGCCCGCGCCAGCACTTCGCCACTGGGAGCAACAATCTGGCTTTCACCTGCCCCGCCCAGGAAGCGTTCTGGTATACCCGTCCCCTCGCTGATGGCTCCGACCAGCTCTGCCGGAACCAGTGGACCCACTTTGTTCGCGGCCACCACAAAGACTTTGTTTTCTGCTGCACGCACCGGGATGTGCAAGGAACCTTCATCGCTGGCAAAGGAATTCAAGCTGTTGCACAACAGTTGTGCGCCGCGCAACGCCAGGCACCGGGGCGGTTCATTGATGACACCGTCCATACAGGCGTAAAACCCCAAACGCCCAAAAGGCAACTCAACGATAGGACCGGGCTCGGACGCGCGATCGAGAAAATCGTTTTCATGGCCGATGTATATCTGTTTGGTATTGTCAGCCAGCAATTCGCCATCCGGCGAATACAAGAGACTGCTGCCGGTAGCTCGTTGACCGGGCCGCTGAACGGTGCAGTTAACCACCACATAAATGCCCAGCTCCCGAGCCTTATTGGCAATTGCCTGCAAAAAAGGCCCATCCAAATCGACGGATACTTCGTAACAATGCTCAGGACCGTCGTACCAGGACAAATGATTACAGAACTCCGGCAGCACCACCAGCTGTGGCTGCAACTCACTGGCCTGCTCCAGCATGCTTAAGGTTTTCGCCAGGTTGTCATCCACATCGGTGCCAACGTGGTATTGGGCTGCGGCCACGCGTATCTTGTTTTGCATCATCGTTCTTACAACTCATTGGTTATTACTGGATTAATTCACGGATCCGGCGTGCCTGGGCTCAAGCCTACTCACGCTGATATTAATGAATACTCTATTAAATCGAAGCCGAAAACCACATTTGTCAATTCTTTATAATGGAAGCGCTTTTCGATTTATAGTCGGCCCTTACAATCGTCATCAATCAAGTCACTTTTAGAAGGAATGGAACATGCCCACAACCCATGCGGCCAGTGGCCCAATTGACTCCGGCAACCGCTTTCTTGGTATAGAACTGAACAGTGGTGTCGCCGCTCGACATATGCTGACCTTCTATCTGGCTTGTCTGTGCAGCATCATGCTCGCCTCATTTATCCCACAAAGCCAGCCATTTATCCTGACCGAATTCCTTGCCATTCCAGAAGCCCGGCATGGGGTGGTCAGTGGCATGCTGAATTTCTGGGCAGAGATTGTGATCATCATCTCGGTGGCCATTTTTGGCCCTCTGTCAGATCGATTCGGGCGCAAGCCAGTAACCAGTTTCGGCTTTGCACTGATGGCAGTAGGTACCTATTTGTACCCCAGGGCTCAGGACCTGGATTACCTGCTGGCCTATCGTCTGCTCTATTCTGTCGGCATTGCCGCAGTCACCGCCATGGTGGTCACCATTGTCGCCGATTACGCCAATGACAAGAGTCGCGGTAAAGCCACCGGCTTACTGGGTGTCATGAATGGCATCGGCGCCATGATTGCGGTGTTTGTGCTGTTGAAGCTACCGGCCCTGTTTCAAAGCCAGGGACTCTCGGCGCAGGAGGCGGGCTATAAAACCTACGATCTGGTAGCGGGCATTATTGTCCTGACATCGCTGATCATGCTGGTGGGCTTGAAATCCCATCAGAAGACAGACAACAGCTCTCACGACAGCCTGCTCACCTCCGCCCGCAATGGCCTGTTAGCCGCCCGCGACCCGGGAGTGGCCCTAGCGTACGGCGCTTCCTTCCTGGCACGCGGCAACCTGATGATTGTCGGCACCTTTTTTACCCTCTGGATCACCAACTATGGCACCAGCGTGTTGCAGTTGGGTCGCGCCGAAGCCCTCGCTCAGGCCGGCACCATTGTCGGTATCGCCCAGGGTTGTGCGCTGTTGGGCGCCCCGCTGTTTGGCTTGATGAGTGACAAAATGAACCGGGTACACGCCTTGATAGTCGCCCTGATGGTATCCGCCATCGGTTATTCTTCCACCTACTTTATCGATAACCCCTTCAGCACCGGCATGATGATCTGCGCCATTTTTATTGGTCTTGGGGAAATTGGCTGCATCATCACCAGCGGAGTACTGATCGCCCAACAAACACCGGCCAGAATTCGCGGTGCCGCGATAGGGTTTTTCACCATGTGTGGTGCTGTGGGTATCCTGGCGGCCAGCGTCGTGGGCGGCTACCTCTATGATTTGTGGCGTCCTTCAGCCCCGTTTATCCTGTTCGGCGGAGTCGCGTTCATCGTCTTGGCATGGGCCATTTTAGTGCAGTCCAAAGTGCAACCCCTGGAAAACGCTAACGAAACCGATACCGTCCTGGAAACGGCCAGCGCCTGATCGCGCCGGCCGTCAACCGACATGTCAAACAATCGAGCAGAAACAAGGTAAAGCGATGAACAACACCTACCCTACGTTTCCCATTGGGTCAGTGGGCTACAATTTAATGCTGATGCGAGGCACCTGGCACGACCACGTGGAAACCTATCATCTGGATGGCTCACCGTTAGGCAATGACACGGCTGCCGGCAGTGGCACACCAGGCCCCAGTCCGTTTGATAACCTCGTGTACATTGATTTTGACGGACAACAATTGATGTTGACCAATGTGCATTTTCGAGGCCGGGAACCGGTGGCCAAGACCTTTACCGGCAGGATGCGAGACGACATTCTGGTGTTTGATTCCCTCGGCCCCGGCGCCTATGAGAATGTCGGTGTGTCGGGCGGGCCGGGCATTTTAACGTTTAACGCGCTGCGCCTGGACGAAGCTTGCCAGACCTACATGGAACCGGATTTTATCGCCCTTACCGCCCCCGGTGAGCGAATCCGCCACACGATGCTGTACCGCGACGGTGTGGCGACTCGCACGCTTACCGCGCGTGGTACCAGACTGTCTCCCACCTGTGATAATCGTCACCCGATTGATCCTCGCGGTAGCGACGGCCCTGTGCATGAGCAACCCTTCAAGGCCAGTATATGGTCTCATTTGGTGGACAATTGATACCCGTCGCAAGGGGTCGCGTTTTACAGAGAGCTTTTTCAGCTTTTAGAACCCAGTATTTATTGACAAATATCATCCTTCTGTTATCGCGGTTCTCTATACAATCAATACACATTGAATGTTTTTCATGCCGCCGATCCACCATAAGCGGCTGTCACACCGTTAAACAAGAGACTGTTATCCCATGAGCGAAAGAATTCTGACTCCTATTATCGACCTGGTCGAACAAAACCCAAACGTTGATAACCGTGCAATGTTTGAACGCCTCTGGTCCATTCTGGAAACCATGCGTAAGAAAATTGATGAACGCTTTACCGTGACACTGGATCCTTGCAGTCAAAAATTCCATGACTATCGCAACATCGCCACCAGCGCAGAAGGTGCTGAAGGATCATTGAAAGCTTACAGTGGTGAGGAAATCGATTGGTTCATCCATTCTTTTATCGGCTCACCAGAGTCCAGCTTCACCAACATGCACATTACCATCAGTCTGGGTCCCCAGTACCTGGTTCCTAATTTTGGCTTTGCCCTGGGTACCGTTCCTGATCTGTTTATGTACATGGACTACATTCCACGGGTAGATCTGGTCAGCAACATTGACTACGTGGATCGCTACTACTCCGAGGTGAATGAAGAATACCTGGATCTGCAAGCGGATGATCGCTTTAACCCTTTCATCAGCCGCGATCTCTTTACCCGCGTCGCCATGACCCCTACCGCCGTCGGCTACACCGCTAAACAGGATTCGGAAGTGCTGGATAAAGTGGAACGCATTGCCCATTCTCGCCTGGACCGCTGGCTGAAGTGGGTCGACGAAGCGGAAAAAACACCGGTTGAAATTCGTGAACAGCTGTCAGCAAGAGACGAACGTGTCCGCCGCAACATCTGTGTCCGTGACCCGGCCAATAACCTCGCCGATAAACTGTTTGGAAAAGCCAACGCCGAAGAGATGGTAACAACCCTCTGGGGTGGCAACCGTACATTACCCCGCCCGCTTGGTAACTGATTAAGATGGCTCTGCCAGCGCAAGCTGGCAGAGCAAGGTGAAGCTGTATGCCCCCCGGATTGTTAACTCGTGCTTTTTATGACGCCATTGTCATACCAGAAGCCACCCCTCCCTATAACAACCTACAGATTAAATTTTATTACCCTGCAGAACTTGATATAAAGAACCCTGCACATCGAATGGGCATGGCCTCTGCTAATCACAGCAAGGCGCCCTTTCCGGTGGTAATTCTCATGCCCGGCATGAATATTGATCCTGCCGGCTACCGCTGGATTGCCGAGGCACTCGGTCAATACGGTATTGCAACCCTTTGCTATCAATTTATGGCCGAGGAAATACCCGGCATGGTTTTCAGCAGCCCCGGCTTGAAATTGTCGGCGATGCGACCCGATACCTTCGGCAAGTCCACCTCATCGACGGTGCTTCCGCACCTGCTGCAGTATTTACAATCCCAGCATGAAAAAGGAATCCTGCAGAACTGCCTGAATCTCGACAGAATCATTTTAGGTGGCCATTCTGCCGGTGGATTAATGGCGATGCTGAACGCCCAGCCAGATTGGTTTGAGGGTGTCTGCGGCTGCTTTAGCTATGGCGCCTCTACCGCCACCAACCCGATGCTGGGCTGGGGTGAGAACGACATGCTGCCGCTACCCAGCCGGCTACCGACGCTGCTAATGGGTGGAACCCGGGAGAATGACATCAGCAATGCCAGTGGCTCCAGTGATCTTGACAGTGCCAGCCAGCAGGCCAAACGTATCGTTCAGACATTTGAACAATGCCTAAGCCCCCTTGACGGCAAAAATTGGCTGCTTCTGATAAAAGACGCTACCCATCTGATGCCTGTCTACCCATCGGACGACACAACCGGACTGGGATTTTTGAGTCCGGATTCCCAGCAATCGCAGGACGAGCAGCGCAGCCTGTTCTTCGCGGCCTTGCAGTTATTCATAGAACAGATCAGCACAGGTAACGGCCTTGAGCTGGAAAACCTGCTCGCCACTCACCCCCTGGCGGCCCATTACCAGCAAAAGTAAGCCTCCCTCTTGCGCAAAGCCCAGCTGCACACACAGTTAGGCTTTGCACAACAATAAAATTGACAATTAGCAAGGTACTTTCCGGGTAAACAGAGACAATAGTTCCATACACACATGGTTCCATAAACACTATGTGGACCCCATTGACAGGAAGGAACAGTGCTATGACTGATGATAACAAACCCAGCAATTGGCAACAGTCCATCGAAGGCGAATGGCATGGCCGGCCATCCCTGTTTGAAGCTGACGGCACCCATGTGGGATACAACAAGGTCACCCGCGCCAGTGAGTTTAAAGACGGCCGCACCACTTACTGGATGAACACCAAGTTCGATGCGACCGGTCCCCTCAATGATCGATTTGAGCTGGGCAGTAATTTTGATTTTGGCGTAATTGATTCCGATCAGGACCGGATCTATACCGGCCCCGATTTTTTTGGCAGCGGCCGTCCTTATGGCTTGCTGGTAGACTCCAATTACTTCTCCCCCGGCTGGAACGTGAACTTACGCACCATGAATCATGTGGTTCCAGATCTGGGTATTCAAGTCTACTCCTCACAGCTGTTTGAAGGCGACACCCTGGTGGGTGTATTTAACGGCCTTTACACCGTCACGCAGGATATGGCCAGCAACCCAGACACCCAGAAGAAAGTGGAACAGTTCCTTGAAAAAGAAACACTGGACGGCAAGCGCCCATACAACTTACCGGTCAAACATGCCGGGGTATTGAAGGGTGAATTTGAAGTCTATAACGACAAACAGGAATTGATCGGCCACAACCAGGTGACCATTTACCACAAGCCGATTAATTTGCTGCATTCCGAACAGACCATCAAAATTGAAGGGGTGATCAATCGCGAATGGACTGCCATGCGTACCCGCAATGGCAATCATCACCAGTTCCATGGTCCCCATATGTACGGCAACGGCATGTCCTATGGCCGCTACCTCTACTCAATTCGTCATGTCTACGGCGAAGCGTTTAAATTATGGTCTCGTGAGACCCAGGTCGACGACAACCATACCTACGTCTGCGCCTGGCAGTTCCAGGAATCACAAAAAGAAAAATACATGACTTTCGGGGTGTTACGCTGGGAACAGGGCGATCTGGTTCTGGGTGCTAACTACATCGATTAATGCTTAAACACGGGATCAATACCATGCACAACACACCCACCATTGCACCCATGGCCTTTCGCAAGGTGTTGGGTGAATTTGCTACCGGTGTCACAGTCATGACAACCACGGATCAGCAAGGGCATAAGGTCGGGATGACAGTGAGCAGCTTCAACGCCCTGTCACTCACTCCGCCACTGATTCTCTGGAGTATCGACAAGAACACCGGTTGTTTTGACGCCTTCAACAACTGCCAGCACTTTGCGGTACATGTGCTCAGCGAAGAACAAGCCGATGTCTCATCTCGCTTTGCCAGCAAAGGCATCGATAAGTTTGCAGGTATTGACTGTGAAATGAGCCCCAACAACACGCCGCTACTGACTGAATACTGCGCCCGACTGGAGTGCCAGATTGAACATCGCTATGAAGGCGGTGATCATGTCATTATCGTGGGTCGGGTCATCCATATGGACAATCAGGAGCGCAATCCGCTGCTGTTCCATCAAGGTCGTTACGCTTCTATCGAGGCGTTTGCAACGGCCAACTGAATCTCCTCTCGGTTCAGCTCTTAAGCCTCGGCTCACAAGGCCGAGGCTTTTTTATTTCAGCCTCGTTACCTCTCTAGGATTGCGACGTAGCCATGGCGAAGCCCTTCGGTAATCCTGCATCGGGAGTAAAGCCATACAGTTTCGTAGTGTCAGGCAATGATTGCCGAAGAATCTCTCGTGCCAACATCAGTTTGTCAAAATTCACACCGGTTTTCAGCCCCATCGACTCCAACAGAAACACCAGGTCTTCTGTAATGATATTGCCACTGGCTCCTGGGGCAAACGGGCAGCCACCGATTCCCCCCATAGAGGCGTCTACCGTCGTCAAACCCACTTCAACCGCTGCCAGTGCATTGGCCAGACCCTGCCCGCGTGTATTGTGCAGGTGAATGCCGGTCAGGTTTTCTTTACCCACCGCATCCCAGACCTTTTGCGTCAGTCGACGAACCTGCAGTGGGCTGCCAAAACCGGTGGTATCCGATAAGCCCACTTCATCACAACCGGCCTCCATCAACGCTTCAGCGATACGCACCACCTTGTCTTCCGGTACGTTACCTTCCAGAGTACAGCCGAAACAGGTCGACAACCCCCCTTCAAATTTGGGGCGCTGCTCAACCGGCAGCGTATTAATCAATGCACGAATCTGACGCACTTCTTCCAGCATTTGTTCGTGGGTACGACGTACATTTTTCAAACTGTGGGTTTCACTGACCGACAAGGGGATGGTAATTTTATCCGCGCCGGCTTCTATAGCGCCTTCTGCACCACGTAGATTGGGCACCAACACCGCTACCGTCAGATTGGGAATGGATTTTGCAAATCGTGTGATTTCGGCAGTATCCGCTAATTGTGGTAATACTTTGGCGGGAACAAATGAGCCCACTTCAATTTCGGGAATGCCACTGGCCGCCAGCGCCTGGATCCAGCGTTTTTTATCTTCTGTAGACATAATCGGCTTGATGCTTTGCAACCCGTCGCGGGGTCCTACTTCACTGATTTCAATATCAAAGGTCGACATAGATTCACCTGATGTGCCTGGCGGACCTGTACAGTCATCTCCAGGCGATTGATAAAAAGCAATTTTTGCTGCCATTTACCTCTGTCAGAAATTCACTGGCAGCTTCTGCTCTATTGCTTATTAGACCTATTGTTATAACATATAGACATTGCAAAAGACAGCATTCCGAGCGAGCAACAGGATTACCAACATGAGTGAAAAACCACAACTGCCACTGCAAGGCCTGAAAGTCGTCGAGTTCACCCATATGGTGATGGGACCGGCGACAGGCGTGGTCCTGGCCGACCTGGGCGCCGACGTCATTAAGATAGAACCCATCGGTGGTGACAATACTCGCCGCCTGAAAGGCTCCGGGGCGGGCTACTTCCCCATGTACAATCGCAACAAAAAGAGCCTGTGTATTGATTTGAAATCGCCAGAGGGTAAAGAAATTACTCTCGACCTGATCGCCAAGGCGGATATCCTGATCGAAAACTTCCGTCCCGGCGCCATGGACAAGCTCGGTTTCGGTTTCGAGGCCATGCAAGCCCTGAACCCACGTCTCATCTACTGTTCACTCAAAGGCTTTCTCAGCGGTCCCTATGAGCATCGCACAGCCCTGGATGAAGTGACACAAATGATGGGCGGCCTGGCGTATATGACCGGGTTACCCGACCGCCCCATGCGTGCGGGTTCTTCTGTGATCGACATCACCGGTGGCATGTTTGGTGTTATCGGTGTTCTGGCTGCGGTACATGAGCGTCACCTCACCGGTCAGGGTAAGCACGTAACCAGCTCGCTCTATGAAACCACCGCTTTCATGGTTGGCCAGCATATGGCCCAGCAAGCCGTAACCGGGGAAGAACCACCACCCATGTCCATTCGCCGCAGTGCCTGGTCCGTCTACGATATTTTTCACTGTAAGGACGATGAACGCGTTTTTGTCGGTGTTGTCAGCGATACGTTGTGGAAGAAGTTCTGTGAAGAGTTTGAGCTGGCTGAGTTTATCAATGACCCGTCTCTGGATAAAAACAATGAGCGGGTGAAACAGCGTGAAAGAATTCTGCCGGTGATCTGGTCGCTGTTTGAATCCATGGACAAGGACACCTTGATGCAACGGTTGGACCGCGCCGGAATTCCTTTTGCTCCCATCAACAAACCCGCTGATTTGTTCGATGATCCCCACTTAAACAACGGCGGCCTGCTGTCAGTCACTCTGCCAGACGGGACTGTTACTAAGCTGCCTGCGCTGCCTGTCGAAATGAATGGCGTACGTCCTGGACTGCGACACGATCTGCCTCGTGAAGGTGAAGATGCTATTGAGGCCCTGCAGCAACTGGGATTGGATAACGACACGATTAGCAGTTTGCAGCAACGAAACATTATCACTGTCGAGTCATAGATACTCGATATGTGATAACAACTTCTCTCGTTCTTTCGGGCCGTAAGGCCCGCTTTTTTAAGTGGGAGATAGCAATTAAGCTAACCAGGGGTAAGAGTGGTGATAGTTGCTTTCAAACCGTTCAATGCGATCAGATTGTTTTAACATCAAGGCGATTGGATCCAGACCTTCCATCAACATTTCTTTCGGTGCCGCTTCAATAGCAAACTGCCAGCGTTGACCGTCCGGTGCGATGACCTCCTGGCTGCCCAGGTTAATGGTAATTTGCTGAGCCTGTGGATCCTGTTCACTACTGCCAAACGGGCAATGGACGAACTGGCTGCCGAAGCGCTGGTAGAGCGTCGCCGCGGCAAGGGCACCCACGTTATTCACGAATACAAACCGAAACCGGTGAAGGCGCTCTGGTGGGTATGCTGCAGGAACTGGAAAGCATGGGACGGCAAACCCATGTCAAGGTCTTGCTGTGCGAACAAAAAATACCGCCTGCCCAGATTCGCGACATTATGCAGGTCCCAGAGGGTGAAGACGTCCTGCATTTGATTCGGGTGCGTTCCAAGGACGGCGAACCTTTTGGCTACTAAACCAGCTGGACACAGGGACTGTCTTCCCGCATCACGGCAGCACAGGTCAAGAAAAAAACCCGCCTGGAACTGTTCCGTGAACAGGGCCTGCACTTGACTCATGTTACCCAAACCATCAGCGCAGTGGCCGCCGATGAAGAGCTGGCGCACGAACTCAACACCGACATTGTAGCCCCTCTGATCAGCCTCACTCGTCAGTCTTATTCCGGTACCGATCCAGAGATCTTAGTGGACTACATGCAGCTTTATTACCACCCCGATCGTTTCCAGTACCGCATGGATCTGGAGCTAGATCAGTAAATTGGCTGATAGATCCCGGAAATAAGCCAGGATCAACCATCTGCATAATTTCCCGTAATGTGCCAACAGCAGAAGTTAAGAAGTAATCATTTTTCAATTGATTGCATACAAAATAGACACAAATCAGGACAGATTGAATAAAGGTTAAATGCTCCCTAACCCCTTTGAAGTTAGACAGCACCATACCCGTGATGCTGTCTTTTTAAGTTAGTAATAACTGAAGGTCTATTTAAGTTGAACCAATTAATATTTGGAGTTAACTGACTGTTTAAAGAAATGATCGGCTAGTCTACGTAAGCCTGAAGAGAGTATTTCTACATTCGAGCTAGCAGCTGCCGTCCCCTCAATGTTTTGTTTCAAACTGTTTGTCAGACCAGCCAGATTGGCAATATTTTGGTTAATCTCTTCCACTGCTATTCTTTGTTGCTCAGTAGCCGTCGCAATTTGACTACTTATACTCGTGATTTCATTTACTGCCGAAAGGCTGTTGGTCAGTGCTTGATCCGTTCGCTGCCCCATTTCAACACAGTGGTGAGTGGTAGTTTTAGCCGCTTGCATAGTATCAACAGTTTGCTGGGTACTGGTTTGTAAATTGGTTATCATAGCAGTGATTTCTTCTGCGGATGACTGAGTCTTTTGAGCAAGCTCCCGAACCTCATCAGCTACTACTGCAAAACCTCGACCATGTTCTCCCGCGCGGGCAGCTTCAATCGCAGCATTCAAAGCTAGTAAATTAATTTGTTCGGACACAGATCTAATAACATCAGTAATATACCCAATGGCATTACAATTTTGCTCAAGCTTCTCCATTGATTGAGCAGCCGTTTCTATTTGATGAGACAAGGCATCGACAGAATGAGAGGTTTCTATTACCAGGTTCTTTCCTTCAGAAACGTTAACTTGAGCTTTTTGAGTAAGATCTGCGGCAAAATTGCAATTATTTGATACCTCTTGAATAGTGGCAGACACTTCATCAATTGCAGACACAGCCTGTTCTGACTGATTGTTCAATTGGTTAATATGTTTATTAATAGACTGTATTTGCTGATTAAGGTCACAGTTGCTTTCATCAAGTCGTTGGGCATCATTCTTCATGCGGCCAACCAAAGCCTGTTTTTCCGTTTGCAGACTTTCCAGGGCCAAAGTTAATTGGCCAATTTCATCTGAGCGACCAGTGAATACATAACAAGCAAGGGGGTCATCAATGATATCCCGTGCTTGTTGAAATAATCTATTTAACGGAGACAGCTGTTTAAACATCCAACCGGTGCTGATGAAGCAAGCAATTGCAATCACCAATAGAGCCATAGCGTGATCAAGCTTTAGAAGGTGTAATAAAAAGCTTGTTATGAGGATGCTTAAAAATAGAAGTAATTGCAGCTTGATTGTAAAAGAAAGGAATGGAGCCTTACTTCCCTTATGAGACTGACCGGATTTGAGCTTCTTATACTGAGTGATTGCTCGCTGTTTCACCTGGTCGCTCAGTTGAGTGCGAACTGATTGAAGCTCAATAATGTTACCGTCTTGTTTAACAGGGGTAGCATAAGCCTTAATCCAATAGTAATCTCCGTTTTTGCACCGATTTTTTACAGCTCCAATCCAGGACTGTCCATTTTTCAGGCGATGCCACATCGATTCAAAGGCTTCGCCAGGCATATCAGGATGCCTAACTATATTATGAGGTTCACCAATAAGATCTTCTCTCGAGTACCCAGAGGACTCACAAAAATCATCATTAGCGTATGTGATCTTGCCTCTTGGTGTTGTGGTGGAAAGAAGATTATGATGTTCGCTGATTGGTTTTTCACGCAGTGTGACAGGTTGGTTATTTCGCATAGTTAGAGTGTTTTGCTGACTTTAGAAAACTGGTTTGAATAGAAATTGCTCAGAATTTATTCAGTAAATGAAATTCATATTTCTAAGTAAACTCAATAAATACAGTTAGTAGCCTTAGTTCAGGCCCGCCAATTTTCTCTCTGATGTACTCATTATTAAAGAACTAACAAAGTTAGCCCTCTATTGTTCACACCTTTATATTACATTTTTGTTACATTTATATTACTGATTAATACTCAATCCCTATGATAAATCAATTCCAAGCCCTAATTCTTAGACAAAAAGTGAAATCACAATCAAGTGATGCAATAAAAAACTGCAATCAACCCGATAAATAATCTCATTCTCTTTTCATAAAATATCACAGGATAATCCGAAGCCCTTTTATCACGGGAAATGGGAAAATCGTTCTCTGATGACCAGCTTCTCACTAAGATATTTATCTTATTGGAAGATTTAATTAGGATAGTTTTTGTTTAAAAACCTAAAACCCATAAAAACTTATAATCACCCACATATGAATATATGTTTTTTGAAAGTCTTAATGCTTCTTTAGGTTATGAGCGGCCAAATAAAACACTTAGATATATTTAAAAGCAAATAATTTATTCCTAAAATGTTTATTGATTTTGTAAATGGCCATGCTTAGCGATAACTTCTGACAGCACTAAGATTATTCACTGCATAATTAAGTGAAGCCAGAGGCGAGTCCTGGATCAGTGTTCTACCTGAAATTCAGTCCCAGATATTTTCATATTCGAATAGTAATAACTAAAGTTCCCAAATTTATATCTGATGTGTTTGGTTAATTCAGCTGCATCGGGACGCAACGTTTTACCGGCATTGTCCCAGTAAAGACGAGTTATTAAATGATGTGGACGCTGAGGATCTGCGCCGCATGGTCAAACTGTCTCACACAATGCCTCGATATTGATCAACATCGAACGTTATAAATTACCCTGCTCACCTGCCTCAGGAGTTCAGCACCATTATCGCCTTCACGACCATGGAAGTAACACTGAACTGGCAGCTAAAACAACACTACCCACCGCCGACCGAAAAGGTGCCAGCCGCCTTAATCAGATCATTACTTCCTGCAGCATCGTGTAAAGCTGGTATCGTGGTCAGAACCCCACAGTGAGGTTAACCTATTGATCGATGACTTATAGATCGAGTGATGAGTCGGAGAATAAGTTTCGGGTTGCCCGCATCATGCTTTTAAAGTGATTGATGTCAGCCCTGGCATTCTGCTGCGGCACTCCCAGCTCAACGGATGCGCTTTGAGGGAATAGCCCAGCAATGTCTGTTCGTGGAGTTAACATCAAGCTCTCAACATGTCTGACCGTCAACTCCAGGCGATGCAGTTGACGCTTAAGGGTAGACAGGTGGGATCAGGCGGCTTTGTTTGAGAGGATCTCGAGTCGTGTTTTAAGTTTGATCAGAGCCACTGCAGCCCCGTGAAAATTGTCCTCAATCACACTCAGTGCAAACCGCTCCCGGTACATGCGGATTACTGGGTCAGCGGGCCTACCATCTTCTTCAGAGCGCTCGATTTCAGTGCCGGAAAAGTAGCCAGAACTCATGTCGGCGGCCTCTGCGCAATCCTGTGAGAGAAACACCCCACGTTGTTCCGCCTCCAGGATACGTAACGCCCAACTATCGTCTTTCAGGCCATTCTTTTTTAAAACCCGACCCACTGAGGTTACGTTTTGATCACTTTCTTTCAAATCTTCCTCCCATGAAGCTATTGGTTGTTAGGATTGATACAAGCGAGGATTTTACGCTATTTTTCAAAAGACGGGAGAATTATTCTCCTACAAGTCGTCCGCTGTGGTTCCAGGTATGTTCAGTCACGAATCGCTGTTTTCCGTCACCTGCCTCACCTCCTACCCTCCCCCTGTAATTTCTCGTCCATACTTGAATGGCCCACACTACGTCTTCAACCCCCCGACCCGTTGAGATAGCCAGTTGAGATAAAAGGTACCCCGATGCAAATCCTCCACCAAACGACCGCCAGCTTTGATATTGACGCACAAAAAGGTTTTACCCCTCGATGCCCCAGCGAACTGCCTGTTGAGGGTGGCGACCAAATTGTGTACGCCCTGAATCGGCAGGCTCAATTCGCACGCCTCAGAGTCTGTTCCAAAGACGCCCACCCTGCCAACGCCATTTGGGTTGCCAGTGACACTCAACCACAGTTCACGCCCGTGGATGGTGACGATGTGGATATACGCTGGAACCTACACTGTGTCCCTGGCACTCCGGGGTTTGAGCTGTTGGACGGATTGCCAGCGGTTAAAGAATACGATTATGTGGTTTATAAAGGGGTTGAGCCGAACATGCACCCATATGGCGCCTGTTATCACGACCTTGGCAACACCTTGACGACGGGTGTGATTGAATACCTGAGGCAAGAAGGTATTAAAACGATACTCTGTGGTGGACTGGCCACTGACCACTGCGTGCGTTTGACGGTGTTGCAATTATTGAAGGCCGGCTTTGAGGTCGCTGTCAACCAGGAAGCCTGCCGAGGCATCAGTCCTGATACGGTAAAACAAGCCATTGATGAAATGAAGAACACTGGCGCAATCATCATTGAGCGCACTGATGAGCTCTACTTCGGCCCAGATGAAAACTGATCCGACGGTAATGACATGAGACAAAAAGGCGAACCGATCATCACCAGCTTGTTGGATACAGACAAGTACAAATTTTCCATGCAGCAGGCCAATTTGCACCAATACCCTGGCGCCACCGCCCGCTATCGTTTCAAATTGCGGAATAACGACGTGGATCTGACTCCTATCACGGCGGAAGTGCGCGAACAATTGGCCATGGTCACTGAATTGCGTTTCCAGGACGATGAGTTGCACTACCTGAGCCAGGAGCCCCACCTCAGTGACGACTATATTGATTTTCTCGGCGATTTTACTCTCGACACCAAGCACCTGAAAGTAGAAAGCCATGATGGCCAACTGCATATCTATACCCAGGGCCCGATGCTTAAAGGCAGTTTGTGGGAGCTCTATGTGTTACCCATCGTCAACGAGGTCTGGTATCGCCACACGATATCACAACCAAACTATACAGAAGGCCGAAAAAGACTGAGGGATAAGATTGAATTTTTACAGCAACAGGGAAGCCTGCCGGGTTTTAATTTTGCCGATTTTGGTACCCGCCGTCGTTTCAGTAAAGCCTGGCAATCGGAAGTTCTGCACACACTTCAGAAAGCATTACCAACCCATTTTGTTGGCACTTCCAATTACTATTTGGCTCGTCAACACAATTTGATTCCAGTTGGCACCATGGCCCATGAGTACCTGCAAGCCTGGCAGGGGCTGGTACATCCTCTGGACGCTCAAAAAGTGGCACTGGATGCCTGGGCACAAGAGTTTCGCGGCTGCTTGGGGGATGCGCTGACAGACGTCATTGGAATGGATGCCTTCTGCGACGTGCTCGATTTGTACCTGGCCAAGCAGTTCGACGGTTTTCGCCACGATTCCGGCTGTCCGGAAGCCTGGTGTGAAAAGCTGATCAAGCGCTTACAGGAACTGTCCATCAACCCCATGAGTAAACGCGCCATCTGGAGTGACGGGTTGAGTATTCCTAAAATGATGGAGCTTTATCGCAAGTTTCACAACCGCATCCAAGTGGGTTTTGGTATCGGCACCAACCTGACCAACGACCTGGGCTATCCCACCTTGAACATCGTCATGAAAATCACTTCCGTCAATGATCGTCCCGTGGCAAAGCTGTCGGACAGTCCCGGCAAGACCATGTGCGAAGACTCCCATTATATAGCCTGGTTGGCCCACAGTTATGGTCGTCATTCGGAGTTTGTCAATTAGCCTGAGTTGTAATAAAGAAAGCAGCTCAGGCTATTGGAAAGATTATCGATTTGGACGCTCGGGTTTTTCCGGTTTCTCTGGACGTTCAGGTTTTTCTGGGCGCTCTGGGCGATCCACTTTTTCTGGCCGCTCCGGGCGTTCAACCTTTTCCGGTCGTTCCACTTTTACAGGACGTTCTGCTTTTTCCCAACGATCAACTTTCGCCACACGTTCCAATTTTTCGGAGCGCTCATTGCGGGATGGGCGATTACCAGCCTCGGGCTTGTTCGCTCTGGCCGCTTTTTCTGCTTCAGGGCGGTTGGATTTGATTGATCTCATCACCTCGCCGACTTTCATGCCGTACTGCTGAAAAATTTCACCCCAGCCCATACCGGCGGCCCGCATATCGAGAATGCCAGTGGCTTCCTCATTGGACAACACGTCAATCAAAGCCAGATCACCGGCCCCCTCATCCAGCAACGCATCGGCCAGCCCCAGTGCCAGATTGATTTCACCAAAACCCAGACTGTTGCCTTCGGTATCGAGGGTGGTGGTTTCCATCAATACTTCAAATTGTTCATTGCCGTCAGCATCCAGAATTGGCTGGCCATCGGCGTCAACCACCAGCTGCTCCACTTCGTATTCGACGGTGAAGGCGCCCCCCGTACGCAGCGCTTCAACCAGAGCCTGGCTGTTGCCCTCTCCCAGTTCGGCAAAATCTCCGGCAATGCGATCACTGACTTTTTGATTTCCCTCAGATAGCGTAGGGACTTCAGCCTCTGGCGTTTCCATCTCCTCCACGTCCTGGGCAAACGCGGGGGTCAATGCCAGCGACAATGCCAGCAATCCATAACGACAATGTTTCAGTTTCATCTCTGGGCCTCTTATAGGTAGTTAATGGCATGACTCAGTACAGCAGCTCTGCATTGTGCAAGGGGTCGGATATTGTCAGGGTCGATAAGTAATCTGCATTCCGAGCCCGTAATCGGGACTGCCATCCATTAAGCCGGTGTAGCCATACAGCATGACACTGGTTTGCTGTGACAGACGGCGATTGAAATACCCAAACAGCTCGAGCGCATCATCGCTGTCGGTGGCCGATTGTTGGTAATCCAGGGATGCGCCAAAATTGTTGAGTTCATCCCAGCGATAATCGGAGCCGGCAGACAGGGCAAACACATTATCGAGATCACCCTCGGGTGGGTCGCCTTTGATTTTGTAGGTGAGAGTCACAAACGGGGTATAGCGCCCCATGGGTTTATAGGCATCTGCCACAAGGCTGTAATCGATCTCGCCAGTCCCCAGACGTTTGTCCTCATCGGCGGTGGGCAGCTTGAGCTTGCCGCCAACGTTCAGGTAAAACCAATCCCTCGGCACCATATCCAGATCGTAAGAAGCCCCTAACCAAATATCACCCAGGCCGGATTCTGTGGTGGAGGTGGTGTTGCCATTATCAATGATGATGCCATCACCGCCCCCACCAATGACATTGCCGGGACCATCGATTTCGAGCCAGGACAGGGTGGCCTTGTAGTTCCATTTACCCGTGGCGTAGGACACAGAGAAAGGCAAAAACGTAATATCGGTATCCACCGGGTCTCCGCCGTAGTCGCCACTGCTGAAATCCGATCCCAAGGAATATTTCCAACGCCCCTCCGCGGCCAAAGCACTGTTGCTGGGCAGCGCAATAGCCGCAGCCAACGCCGTAGTACGCACTAACTTATGAACCATATTGTCCCTTGCTCTACTTTTAGGCTTATGAAGTAATCCTTTTTATAATAGAAAGGGATATGAGTTTCTGCCTGGAACTGGTTCTCAACCGGCTGTTTTATCGGCTAGGGTTTGTTCAACCCTTGAAGCGCCTCCCAAAACCGGGCGGTTTTCCCCTCTGTGCTTTTTCCATAAAAAATACACCGCGGGCAACACCAACAGCGTGAGCACCAGCGCACTGACCATACCGCCCACCATCGGCGCAGCAATGCGGCTCATCACCTCGGAACCGGTACCACTGCCAAACAAAATCGGCAACAAACCGAGAATGATGGAAGCGGAGGTCATCATCACCGGTCGCACCCGCATGCCGGCACCCTGCAACACCGCCTTCTGCAAGCTTGCCTCATCCACCGCCTGTCCATGTTGTTCCTGCTCGAGCAACATTTGCTGATAAGCCTGATTGAGATACACCAGCATGATCACACCGATCTCTACCGCCACGCCCGCCAGAGCAATAAAACCGACACCCACCGCCACTGAGAAGTTGTAACCCAGTGTGTACATCAACCACAACGCGCCCACCATGGCCAGCGGTAAGGTGCCCATGATCATGACCACTTCGGCAAAGCGACGAAAGTTGAGATACAGCAACACAATGATAATGCCCAGGGTCAAAGGCACCACGTAGGTGAGTTTCTGCTTGGCCCGCAGCATGTACTCGTACTGCCCGGACCAGTTGAGTGAATAACCCGCCGGCAGGGACACCTCTTCTGCCACCACGGCCATGGCCTCTGTCACATAGCTGCCCACATCAACACCCTCGATATCCACAAAGGTCCAGCCGTTCAAACGAGCATTTTCACTTTTGATGGCCGGAGGGCCGTCCTCAACGTAGATGTTGGCCACGTCCCCGAGTGCAATGCGCTGCCCGCGGGGCGTCACCATGGGCAATAAGGCGAGTTGTTCCGGTGAATTGCGATAGTCCTGAGGGTAGCGCAGGTTGACCGGGTAACGCTCCAGCCCCTCTACCGTTTGCGTCACATTCATGCCGCCGATGGCGGTCGCCACCACCTGCTGCACATCAGCAATGTTCAAGCCGTAACGGGCCGCCTGTTCACGGCGGATATCCACTTTGATGTAACGTCCGCCCGCCACCCGTTCGGAATACACAGAGGCGGTACCCGGTACCTGCTTAAGCACCTGCTCCAGTCGTTGACCGATTTTTTCAATTTCCTTCAAATCGGGCCCGGCGACCTTGATGCCTACCGGCGTCTTGATGCCGGTTGCCAGCATATCAATACGGGTTCGAATGGGCATGACCCATGCGTTGGTCAGGCCGGGGAATTTCACCAGATTGTCCAGTTCTTTCTTCAGGCTTTCGGTGGTCATGCCTTCTCGCCATTGATCACGAGGCTTTAACTGGATAAAGGTTTCAATCATGGTCAACGGCGCCGGATCGGTGGCGGTTTCGGCGCGACCGATTTTGCCGAAGACATTTGCCACTTCCGGCACCGAGGCAATGAGTTTGTCGGTTTGCTGCAGCAATTCCCGCGCTTTACCAATGGACAGTCCCGGATAGGTGGTGGGCATGTACATCAGATCACCCTCATCCAGCGGCGGGATAAATTCACTGCCGATCTGGGTCATCGGCCAGAGGCCGATCACGGTGATCAACGCGGCCGTTCCAAGAGTGGCTTTCGGGTAGCGCAAGGCACGTTTCAACAGCGGCAGGTAAGCGGCTATCAACGCCCGGTTCAAGGGGTTTTTATGTTCCGGCAACACCCGGCCACGAATGAAATACCCCATCAACACCGGCACCAGGGTCACAGCCAGGGCGGCGCTGGCGGCCATGGCGTAGGTTTTGGTAAAGGCCAGGGGCGAGAACATGCGCCCTTCCTGAGCTTCCAGGGTAAACACCGGAATAAAACTGACGGTGATAATCAGCAGACTGAAAAACAGGGCCGGTCCCACTTCACTGGCCGCTTCAGCCACCACCTGCCAGCGGTTATCACGGGTTAACGGTGTTCGCTCCATATGCTTGTGCATGTTTTCGATCATGACGATGGCGCCGTCAATCATCGCACCAATGGCAATGGCAATACCGCCTAGAGACATGATGTTGGCATTCAGCCCCTGCCAGTGCATGACGATAAAGGCCGTCAGGATACCGACCGGCAGACTGATAATGGCCACCAGGCTGGAGCGTACATGAAACAGGAAAATCATGCACACCAGCGCCACCACCACAAATTCCTCCAGCAGTTTGTGCCAGAGATTATCCACGGCCCGCTCAATCAGGCCGGAACGATCGTACACCGGCACAATTTCCACCCCGTCCGGCAAGCTCTGCTTCAGCGTGTCCAGCTTGGCCTTGACACCGTCGATGGTGTGCTGGGCATTTTCACCAAACCGCATCACCACAATACCACCGACCACTTCACCTTCGCCGTTGAGTTCGGCAATGCCGCGACGCATTTGTGGACCCAGTTCAATCTCGGCGACATCTTTCAATAACACGGGGGTCCCTTTTACATCCTGACCCAACGGGATATGCTCCAGATCCTCCCTTCCCTGCACATAGCCAGTCGCCCGCACCATATATTCCGCTTCCGCCATTTCGATAACGGATGCGCCGACTTCCTGGTTGCCTTGTTGTATCGCTCTCTGGATCGTGGCCAGAGGAATATTGAACGCTCGCAATTTATCCGGGTTCACCTTGACCTGATATTGCTTCACCATACCGCCCAGGGAGGAGACTTCCGACACGCCCGGTACGGTTTGCAGTTCATACTTCAGAAACCAGTCTTGCAGGCTGCGCAGCTGGCTGATGTCGTGCTTGCCGGTGGGGTCCTGCAACGCATACAGATACACCCAGCCCACACCCGTCGCATCCGGCCCCAATTGGGGTCGGGCCGTGGCCGGCAGAGTCGGTGCCACTTGCGACAGGTATTCCAGCACCCGCGAGCGGGCCCAGTAGGTATCCGTATTATCATCGAAGATGACATACACATAGGAATCGCCAAAAAAGGAATAACCGCGCACCGTCACGGCACCCGGTACGGACAGCATCGCGGTCGTCAGCGGGTAGGTGACCTGATCCTCAACCACCTGTGGCGCCTGGCCGGGGTAGCTGGTCTTGATAATGACTTGCACATCCGACAAATCGGGAATGGCATCCACCGGTGTTTGCTTTAAAGACCACACGCCAACAGACACCAGAATAACGGTCGATAGCACTACCAGAAACCGGTTGTGAACCGACCAGCGAATAATGGCTTCGATCATTCCTGCGTCTCCTGCAAGTGCTGACTGTGGTCCATGTCCCGGTGCTGGCTGTGGTCCATCGACTCATGCTCCATGTCGCCGTGGTCCATGTCCTGGTGTTGGCTGTGGTCCATGTCCTGATGCTGGCTGTGGTCCATGCGTAAAAAGTCTGAGGTTTTACTGGATTCCGAATCAATCAGAAACTGAGCAGACACCACGATGCGATCGCCCTCCGTCAACCCTGAGAGAATTTCCACCTGTTGGTCTGCTATCCGGCCCACATCCACCTCGACAGATTTAAATCGCCCTGCTCCCATCGCCAATACAACCCGGGTTTGATTCCCGGTGCGAATCAGAGCCTCGGACGGAATCAGCAACGTTGGCTCTGATGGCGTTGTTTCAATCAACATTTGTGCAAACATGCCTGGCCGCAGATAACCATCGGGGTTATCAAAATGCACCCGCACTTGCGCCGTCCGGGTTGTGGCATTCAGAGAGGGGTAGATGTAATCGACACGGCCATGCCACTCTCGTCCGGGCAGGTAATCGAGGCGCATACGCACCTTATCCCCAACGTTGACCTGACTCGCCTGGCGCTCAAACACTTCACCAATCACCCAGATGTGTTCCAGCACGCCGATGGACATCATTTCCATCCCCGGCTTGACGAACATGCCTTCCCGAATGTCCAGGTTGTCCAGCACCCCTGATTGAGGCGCGGTCAGGGTAATGGTCTGGCTGACCTTGCGGGTTTTTCGAAGACGTTCAATTTCCAATGCGGGCACTTGCAGCGCCTGCAGGCGCTCTACCGCCGCCGTGATCAGCGACGGGTTATTGCGCTTCAGCGCCAACAGGTATTCTTCCTGGGCGTTAACCAGAGTCGGGGCGTAGAGGGCGTAGAGGGGCTCACTTTCGGCCACCGGATCGCCGGCGGCTTTGACAAAGAGTTTTTCCACCCAGCCTTCTACCCTGGGGTGAATGTGCACCAGGCGGTCTTCATCGTATTGCACATAACCGACGGTGTTGACCGCCAGTTCAATGCGACCCCGCTCAACACGGGCGGTACGTACACCCAGATTATTGACCACCGCCGGATTGATGGTAACGGTACCCGGGGATGTGTCTTCTGCATTGCCGTTGTCGGCATAGACAGGAATCAGGTCCATGCCCATGGGGGATTTGCCCGGTTTATCCCGCCGGTAATTCGGGTCCATGGGCGCCACCCAGTAGAGAATCTTCGGTTCCTCTTTCGCCTCTGAGGCGGGAGTGCCGCCACTGGTGACCCACCACAACCCGGCGGCCCCCAGCAGAACACCTAACGCCCCGCTCACCAGTAGCTTGGGTAATACTTTCATTCTCGGCTGCATGGTTACTTCTCCCCTTCTGGTGCCATCGCTTCAGCGCCACTCAGCAGGTAATTCAAATTGGCGATGGTTTGTTGCTCCATCACCGCGAGATCAAGTGCCTCAATCCGGGCATTGATCTCGGCGATGCGGGCCCGCACCGCTTCGGCAAAATCACCGTCATCGTTGTTGTAGGCCGTCAAAGCCGCCTCCGCCTGCTCCGCCATTTGCGGCAACAGCTGCTTGCGGTAGAGAGCTTGCCGCTGGCGCAAGCGCTGCAGTTGCACGATGGATTTCTCCAGCTCAGCCACCAGCTGGCGGATCATCAGCTGACGATCGGTTTGCAGGGCTTCAGCCCGGGCGCTGGCCGCGCGCACATCCTGATCCTGCCGATTGGCCGTAAACAGCGGCACATCAAAACTGACCCCCACGGAAAACAAATCCGCTCGCTCACGTCCCAGTGGGTCGTCATCGCGATAGCCATACTTGGCTGTCAGACCCCATTCGGGTTTGTATTTTTGCCGGGCCAGATCCACCCCGGTCTGCATGGCCTGCAAACGCTGGTCAAACGCCTGCAACAGCGGATGCAAGTGGACTTGCTCAAACAAGGACTGATCCTGCTGAGCTTCGCTGACCAGCTGCGTTAACGGGATGCGGGGTTGTTGTGCGGGGATTTGCGGTTGCAGGGGCAGCATGGCTTTGGCCCCTATCCACTCAGACAACTGCTGCTGGGCAGTTTCCTGCTGCTGCAGTAACTGGGTCAGTCGATCCTCAAGACGCGTCAACTCCAACTGTGCCCGAATCACATCCTGCTGTCGGGCCCGGCCCAGGGCCGAGGCGTAACTGGCCATAGTGGCATCCACCAGCTGTTCGAACAGCGAGCGGTCGCGACGGATCAGGCGTATGCTCTCCTGGGCCTTGAACGCCTGCAGCCACAATTGGGTGATCGTCGCCCGTACCTTGGCCTGTCGGTCCTGTCGCAGCATGGGTTCCTGATCCGCCAGCTGGTTTTTTTGCAGGCTGGAGAGTTGACGACTGTCGCCTCGAGGGAACATCTGCGCCACCCCCAGCGATACCTGGGTCATGGCTTCCTGACCGATATCAAAACTGTCGACCGGAAAATTACCCGCCATCAAACTGACTCTGGGATCGGGCAAACTGCCCGCCGAAACGGATTCACTGCGCAGGGCCACCTCACGCTGCTGGCTGCCGTTCAGCCAGGGATCCTGCTGGATGGCGCGGATTATCGCTGCTTCCAGTGTCAAACGGGACTCAGTGCCAGCGACGGACACAGGCGCAACGAGTCCGGCTGACAGGAAAAAAATCAAAATCAATAACAATCGTCGTTTCATACCGACACCCCCAACAAGACGAGCTTGCACAGTGATTATCGCGGGAAACAAACTGCGCTTGGTTTCCCCGGTTACAGGCGTAAGGGGACTGAACACCCAAATTGCGGGCGCACTGACCCTGGGTCAGGCAAGGATGGGCGGACGATAAGGAGAATCGGACACACTACTGAGGTAGGTGTCTCGTGGCAGAACGATGACCAGGCCAGCCGCGTCGGAGAAATCGAGCAGCGGAATATAGGTCATGAAAAGCGGGCTGGAAAAACAGTGTGACGCGGCGCAGCCAATGTCCTGACAGCAATCAGCATCCGCCTTGGTATGATCCATGGTCACGGACATCTCAGCCATGGAACCTGCGGATGAAGAGTGGCCATCGTGATGATGTTCGTCCATATTGGACATCTCGGATACAGACAGGGCACCGGGCAATTGAGCGCAATCCATACGCGCAGCCGCCAGTGGTTGACCGATAAAAGCCAGCACCAGAAAAAACAGACTGCAGTAGGTCACCAGAGATTTGCGCATAGCGCCATGATACTGGATTTCCACTGTTCGGTTAAGTTGCGAAAATCATTTAGACACAACGAGATTGGGACAGCACCTGATCCAAGAAGAATTACGCGTCATTTATGGTACTCTACGTGGCTGGTTCTCTGACCACCGCAAACCCTGACCTAACCGATCGTATTGAGGAGACTGGAGTGAATGCCGTCATTATTGCCGTAGGGATTATGCTCGGGTTGAGCTTATTCCGCATCAGCGTGGTACTGTCCCTGACCCTCGGTGGCCTGGTGGGCGGTCTGGTGGGCGGCCTGTCTCTGGATGACAGCGTCAAGGCCTTCAGTGAAGGATTGGGCGGTGGCGCCACTGTGGCCCTGAGCTATGCCCTGCTGGGTGCTTTCGCCGTGGCGGTCGAAATGTCCGGCCTGCCGGATTTGATGGCGGCCAAAATACACGCCATGCTGGGGCGCGAGTCGAACCCCAAACAACAGGCGCGCATCAAATACCTGCTGTTGACTCTGGTTCTGGTGGTGGCGGTCTGTTCCCAGAACCTGGTGCCGGTTCACATCGCTTTTATTCCCATACTGATCCCACCGCTGCTGCATCTGATGCAGGAATTCAGGCTTGATCGACGCCTGGTGGCCTGCTTGCTGACCTTCGGGCTGACCGTGCCTTACATGATCCTGCCTATCGGTTTCGGCGGCATCTTTATGAACGAAATCCTGCTCAAACAATTGCAGGATAACGGCTTGCCGGACATTGCCAGTCACATGATTCCTACCGCCATGGCCCTGCCCGTGGCCGGCATGCTACTGGGGCTTTTGGTCGCTGTGATGTTCTCGTATCGAAAACCCCGCGACTACCAGCTGGAAGCCCTGGATGCCGCTGTCCATCAGCAAAACAGCCAGCCGCAGGCGGGTGACGAGCAGCAAGCACCGGCCAATATGACCGGCAAGATGTGGATGACCTTAGTGGCCATCCTGCTGGCATTTGCCGCCCAATTGGCCACCAGCTCCATCATCGTCGGTGCCCTGGTGGGTTATGGGGTGTTCCTGATCAGCGGCACCGTGCACCTGCGCGAATCCAACGATGTCGTCATCAACGGCATGAAAATGATGGCGCAGATCGGCTTTGTCATGATCGCCGCGTCGGGCTTTTCCGCCGTCATCAAGGCCACCGGGGATATTGGCACCCTGGTGGAAACGTCTTCCCACTGGATTGGCAACAATCAGGCGCTGGCGGCCTTCGCCATGCTGTTCATCGGCCTGCTGATTACCATGGGCATCGGCTCATCCTTTTCCACCGTGCCCATCATTGCGGCGGTCTACGTGCCCCTGGCCCTGCAGCTGGGTTTCAGTCCGCTGGCCACCATTGCCCTGGTCGGCACCGCCGGCGCCCTCGGTGATGCCGGCTCACCAGCCTCCGATTCGACCCTTGGGCCGACCATGGGTCTCAACGCCGATGGCCAGCACGATCACATCTGGGATTCCGTGGTGCCCACCTTTATCCACTACAACATTCCATTGATTGCGTTTGGCTGGATTGCGGCGATGACTCTCTAATAAGTTGAGGACTCTTTAATGGGTTGAGGACTCTTTAGTAGGTTGAGGACTCTTTAGTAGGTTGAGGACTCTTTAGTAGGTTGAGGACTCTTTAGTAGGTTGAGGACTCTTTAGTAGGTTGAGGACTCTTTAATTCATTGAAGCGTCTAATGCAGAGTATTCAGGTAATCCTCAAACGATAAGATCTCACCGCAACCCTGACTGGTATACCCCGCCAGGGTTGCAATCTCCTGCTCAAATTCATGAGAGCGAATGGCCGACAGAAACAGTTGTATCGCTTCCTGCTCCAAGGTCTCCTGCCGACATACCAGAATATAATCCTCCACCGCCAGGGGGATAAAATCCAATCCGAACTGGCTGGCGGCGGCCTTTACTCCAAACCCAACATCGGCCATGCCGGAAGCCACATAGGCAGCAATGGCGCCGTGGGTAAATTCCTGATCACTGTAGCCCTGAACCTGGGAGGGCTGGGTACCGCTGTCTAGCAGCAGCTGATCGAACAGGGAGCGAGTGCCGGAATTGGTTTGCCGGTTAATAAATTTTATCGAGCTCGTTACCAGATCTTTTACCTTGGTCAATTTAAACGGGTTCCCCTGCTTGACCATTAAACCCTGTTGCCGACTGACAAAGCGGATGACGACGGTATTGTCCATGTCAATCAACGCCTGATACTCCTGCAACAGCTCGGGGATTTGAACCTGTTGCGGCAGGTGAAAACCCGCCATATCACAAGCCCCCCGCTGCAGTGCTGACAGAGCCTCGGTGGGGCTCTGGTATTGCAGGTCCAGTTGAAACTGATGGGCGAAGTCCGGCAACCGGGCTACAGCATAGCCATGACTGGCGTGGAGACGCACCACGGGCTTGGCGCCGGCGACGATACGCTGCAATTCAATGTTGATCTCGGACACCAGGTTATCCATTTGCGGCTTTAACCGCTCGGCCACTCGCTGTTCCGCCCACAGGAGTTTATCGCCCAACGGCGTCAAACGGGCGCCGCGCCCTTTCTCCAGCACCACCACGTCGGTACCGAAAAAGTCACTCCACTTGTTGAGTAAATTCCAGGCATGTCGGTAGGACACCCCCACCCGCTGGGCTGCCCGGGTTAATCGACCTTCGGCGTGGATCGCCCGCAGCAATCGAAACAACTGCGGATCGACACTTTGACCGCTCTCATCCCGGAAAGACCAGCTAGGCTCAATGTGTATGCGGCGTTTGACCATAAAAAGACTCAGCGTGACGGGCCGATAAGCCCGTGGACAAAAACGTCAATTATGCACTTCAAATCATATTTTGACCAATATACAGCGGTGCTACTATGCAATAAATATCGGAAATACCCAGAAACCCTGGAACAGAGCGCTTCATAACAAAACTATATATGCAAAATAATACATATTTAAAAAAGAACCATCCGTCTGGCAGTGATGGCGTAACCACCGAGCAGGAAGAGCAGATCCAGACCATCATCCTTGACCACCTGCCCCTCGAAGGCCCGTTGCTGCCCATCCTCCATGCCCTGCAGAATGCCTTTGGCCACATTCCGCCACAGGCTTTGCCGATGATGGCAGACCAGCTGCGACTGAGCACAGCGGAAATTCATGGTGTGATCGGTTTCTACCACCACTTCAAGCCATCGCCCGCTGGTCGGCACCGGGTGCAAATTTGCCGCGCCGAGGCCTGCCAGGCGATGGGCAGTCGCGAGCTGGAAGCTCACGCAAAGCGGGCCCTGGGTATTGATTACCACCAGACCACCGCCGACCAACAGATCACTCTGGAGCCGGTGTATTGCCTCGGTAACTGTGCCTGTTCGCCCTCGGTACGCATTGACGACCAGGTGTATGCCCGGGTGACGCCTGAGCGTCTCGACAGCCTGCTCGAACCCCTCCTCTCTGCCCCGATAAAGTTTGTGTCATGATGACCACGATTTACGTACCCTGTGATACCACCGCCTTAGCCTGCGGTGCCGACGAGCTTGTTCGCTATTTGCATACCCATCTCAATGAAGCGAACCAAACCGATGCCATCCGTATTGTGCGCAACGGTTCGCGCGGCCTGTTCTGGCTGGAACCCCTGATCGAAGTCGACACCCCCAAAGGTCGAGTGGGCTACGGCCCGGTCACCCTGGATGCGCTGCCGGAACTGCTGGCGCAGGGCATACTCGATGGCGACACCTCGCATCCGCTGTATCTCGGTCTGGTGGAGGAAATTCCCTACCTGGCGAAACAACAGCGACTGACGTTTTCCCGCGCGGGGGTGATTGATCCGTTGTCGCTGAAGGATTATCGCCGTCATGGTGGCTGGCAAGGTTTGCAAAAAGCCATTCAACGCTCCCCACAGGACATCATTGATACGGTGAAGGCGTCTGGACTGCGCGGCCGCGGTGGCGCGGCCTTCCCGACCGCCATCAAGTGGCAAACGGTCCACGACGTGAGACTAGGCGAACACCAATCCTCTAACTTACAAAAGTATATCGTCTGCAACGCCGATGAAGGTGACTCCGGCACTTTCGCCGATCGCTTGCTGATGGAAGCCGATCCCTATTGCCTGATTGAGGGCATGGCCATTGCCGGTCTCGCCGTCGGTGCCACACGCGGTTATATCTACCTGCGGGAGGAATACCCCAACGCCCACCGCATACTTTCCCAGGCGATTACCAACGCCGAGCAGGCTGGCATGCTGGGCGAGAATCTGATGGGTTCCGGCCACGCCTTTCACCTCGAAGTGCGCCTGGGTGCAGGTGCCTACATCTGCGGTGAAGAAACCTCGCTGCTGGAAAGCCTCGAGGGCAAACGTGGGTTGGTGCGGGTGAAACCGCCGCTGCCCGCCATTGAAGGTTTGTTTGGACAGCCCACCGTGGTCAACAATGTGCTGTCACTGGCGGCGGTGCCTTTTATCCTCGCCAACGGCGGAGAGGCTTACGCCCAGTTCGGCATGGGCCGCTCCCGCGGCACCCTGCCTTTCCAATTGGCAGGCAACGTCAAACACGGTGGTCTGGTGGAACTGGCCTTTGGTACCAGCCTGCGACAGTTGATGGAAGACTTTGGCGGTGGCACTTTTTCCGGCCGCCCGCTACGTGCCGTTCAGGTAGGCGGTCCCCTCGGCGCATATTTGCCCGAATCCCAGTGGGACACGGAATTGGATTATGAAGCCATGGCCGGCATCGGTGCCATGCTCGGTCACGGCGGTGTGGTGATGTTTGATGACCGGGTCGATATGGGTGAGCAAGCCCGCTTTGCAATGGAGTTTTGTGTCGAGGAATCCTGCGGTAAGTGCACCCCCTGTCGCATCGGTTCCACCCGTGGAGTGGAAGTGATTGATCGCATTCGCGCCGGCCACAACCCCAGCGACAATATGGAACTGCTGCAGGACCTGTGCGACACCATGGTGGACGGTTCCCTCTGCGCCATGGGCGGCATGACGCCGTTCCCGGTGCGCAGTGTTATGCAACATTTCCCTCAGGATCTCCACCCTGATCTGGCGTCACAGGCGTCGACCGGGTCGTCTGCAGGAGCCGAATCATGCTGAACTATTTTGATCCGCAACAACCGCTCAATCCGGACAAGGACTATGGGACGCCGGCCAGGATGTCGGACACGCAGGTGACCCTGAGCATTGATGGTGTTGAAGTGATGGTGCCCGAAGGCACATCCGTTTTACGAGCCGCGGCCATGGCGGATATCAACATCCCCAAACTGTGTGCCAGCGACAACTTAGAAGCTTTCGGTTCCTGCCGCCTGTGCGCGGTGGAGATCGCCGGTCGACGGGGCCTGCCCGCGTCCTGCACCACCCCAGTGGCCGAAGGCATGCAAGTGACAACGCAGAACGCCAAGCTGGCCAAGTTGCGCCGCAACATCATGGAGCTGTACATTTCCGATCACCCACTGGACTGCCTCACCTGCCCGGCCAATGGCAATTGCGAGCTGCAGGATATGGCCGGCGCCGTGGGCCTGCGGGAAGTGCGTTACGGTTACGAGGGCAACAACCATTTGTCCGCGGTGAAAGACGAATCCAACCCCTACTTCACCTTCGACCCGAGCAAATGCATTGTCTGTTCCCGCTGCGTGCGCGCCTGTGAAGAAGTCCAAGGCACCTACGCCCTGACCGTCGATGCGCGCGGGTTTGAGTCAAAAATTTCCACCGGCCCTGCGGCCACGTTTATGGATTCCGATTGCGTCTCCTGCGGTGCCTGTATGCAGGCGTGTCCGACCGCCACGCTGATGGAAAACAGCGTCATCGACGCCGGCCAACCGGAACACAGTGTGGTGACCACCTGTGCTTACTGTGGTGTGGGTTGCTCGTTCAAGGCCGAGATGAAAGGGGACCAGGTCATCCGCATGGTGCCTTACAAAGGTGGCCACGCCAACCACGGCCACTCCTGCGTCAAGGGCCGGTTTGCGTTTGGCTACGCCACCCATCCGGATCGCATCAAAACGCCGATGATTCGCGACAGCATTGACAGTCCCTGGCAGGAAGTAAGCTGGGACGAAGCCATCCACTTCGCGGCGCAACGTCTCAAAGAGACCCAATCGCGCTACGGTCGTGACAGCGTGGGCGGCATTACCTCGTCGCGTTGCACCAATGAAGAAACCTACTTGATGCAAAAGCTGATTCGCGCCGCGTTTGGCAACAACAACACCGACACCTGTGCCCGGGTCTGCCATTCCCCCACCGGTTACGGATTAAAAGCCACTCTGGGAGAATCCGCTGGTACGCAAACGTTCGATTCGGTGTTGAAGTCGGATGTCATCATTGTGATTGGCGCCAATCCCACCGACGCCCACCCGGTGTTCGGTTCGCAGATGCGTCGCCGTCTGCGTGAAGGGGCCGAGTTGATCGTGATTGATCCACGTCACATCGATTTGCTGAAAACCCCGCACCTGCAACGGGCCCAGCATTTACCGCTGCGCCCCGGTACCAACGTCGCCATCATCAATGCCCTGGCCCACGTCATCATCAGCGAAGGTCTGGAAGACAGCGACTTTATCAGCCGCCGCTGTCTGGACCAGAGCTATCACCACTGGCGTGATTTTATCAGCGATGAGCGCCACTCGCCGGAACAAGCGGAAACCATCACCGGAGTCAGCGCCGAGGCGATTCGCCTAGCGGCCCGCACCTACGCCCGCGCCCCTAACGGTGCAATTTATTACGGCCTTGGTGTCACCGAACATTCCCAGGGTTCCACCATGGTGATGGGCATTGCCAACCTGGCGCTGGCGACGGGTAATCTGGGTCGCGAGGGAGTCGGCGTGAACCCGTTGCGGGGCCAGAACAACGTACAGGGCTCCTGTGACATGGGCTCTTTCCCCCATGAGCTGCCCGGCTACCAGCACGTCTCCGACCCCGCTGTGCGCGCCCGTTTCGAGCAAGCCTGGGGGGTCACGCTGGACGATGAACCCGGCCTGCGCATTCCCAACATGTTTGATGCCGCCCTGGATGGCAAATTCAAAGCGCTCTACGTACAGGGTGAAGATATTGCCCAGTCGGATCCCAATACCCAGCATGTGGAAGCCGCCCTGCGTTCGCTGGACTGCCTGATTGTGCAGGATATCTTCCAGAACGAGACGGCGAAGTTTGCCCACGTGCTGTTGCCCGGCGCTTCCTTCCTGGAAAAAAACGGCACCTTTACCAATGCCGAACGCCGCATCAACCGGGTGCGCAAGGTAATGGCACCGCTGGCCGGACTTGAGGATTGGGAAGTAACCATGGCGCTGTCCAATGCACTGGGTTATCCCATGCAGTATCAGCACCCCAGTGAGATCATGGATGAAATCGCACAGCTGGCCCCGACCTTCACCGGTGTCAGCTACGACAAGCTGGAACAGCTGGGCAGCATTCAGTGGCCCTGTAATGACGAGCATCCCGAAGGCTCGCCAATCATGCACGAGGACAGCTTCCCCATCGGCAAGGGCCAGTTTGCCATTACCGAATACGTGGCCACGGAAGAACGCACCAGTCGCAAATTTCCATTGCTGCTTACCACCGGCCGTATCCTGTCGCAATACAATGTGGGCGCGCAAACACGGCGCACCGACAACCAGCACTGGCACGCGGAAGACGTACTGGAAATCCACCCCCAGGACGCCGAGTTGCGCGGTATTCGTGATGGCGACTGGCTGGGCATCAGCAGCCGGGCCGGCGAAACCGTGCTCAGGGCCCGGGTCAGTGACCGCATGTTGCCGGGTGTGGTGTACACCACTTTCCACCACCCCGGCAGTGGTGCCAACGTCATCACCACCGACAACTCCGACTGGGCCACCAACTGCCCGGAATACAAGGTCACGGCGGTGCAAGTGGAAAAGGTCAGCCAACCTTCCCAGTGGCAGCAACAATACCGTCACTTTGCCGAGCAACAGCGCGCCTTTCGCCAACAGTCAGATGCTGCTGTTGAGAAAACCACGCCGGAGAAAGGATAAGTCCTATGGCCACGGTCATTCATACCTCGGCATTTCCACCCCCGGAAACCACTGCTACCCAGAGCCTGCCGGTGGATATTCGACACCAGGGACAACTGCGGCGCTGCACCCAGGATCAGATACTGAGTGAAGTCCCTGTGGCTCTGGAATACAACGGCATCTCCCATGCGGTGATGATGGTCACACCGGAACACCTGACTGACTTTGGCCTGGGCTTCAGCCTGTCGGAACAAATTCTGCATCGTCCTGAAGAGCTGTTCGATATTCAGTTGCGGGAAGAGGAGCGGGGTTACACCCTGGCCATGACCATCAGTAATCGCCGGCTGACCGAACTGAAACAGCGTCGTCGCAACCTGACCGGCCGCACCGGTTGCGGCCTGTGTGGCACCGAATCCTTGCAGCAGGTGTTCAGGCCTTCGGCCGGCGTGGTCGCCCCTTCTGTGTCTGATGCGGCCGTGCAGCGTGCCCTGCAATTACTGGATCGGCATCAACCGTTACAGCAAGAAACCGGTGGCAGTCACGGCGGCGCCTGGTGTGATCTGCAGGGTAATATTCTCGACATGCGTGAGGATGTGGGGCGTCATAACGCCTTGGACAAATTGATTGGAGCTCGTTCAGGCAACCCCGATTGGCAACAAGGCTTCGCCCTGATCAGCAGCCGAGCCAGTATGGAAATGGTACAGAAGTGCTGCGCCGTCGGCATCGGTGCCCTCGTTGCCGTGTCGGCCCCCACCACCCTGGCGGTGGAACTGGCTGAGCAGGCCAACCTGTTATTGATCGGCTTTGCCCGTCCCGGGCGGCATGTTATCTACCATCAACCCGAAGGACTTGTTTAAGGAATTGTTTAATGAGTTCGAGCCCTATTGAATCTCAATCACCGAGCCAACATCAGCAACACAGCCTGGTCAAAATGGTCAACCAGATCGCCGCCAATATTCAGCACCAGCAATCGCCAGAGCTGGCTGCCGAACAGGTGGCCAATCACCTGCGGCGCTTTTGGGCCAGATCCATGAAGCAAGCGATCATGGAATACAGTCAACAGGACGGCGCAGAGCTGTCGCCCCTGGCCAGAGAAGCCATCGCCAAGCTGTCAGCTTAACCCCCTTCAATCGCCGCCAACGGCACCTGCCAGACCTCGCCGTTGGCAAACTCCAAAATCCAGGTGTCACCTTCCAGCCGAGCATTCAGTTCACGGTTGGTGGCGTTGACGTAGTTAGTTTGGTTGGAAACATCGGTCAGAAAGTTGATGGTGAACTGTTCCCCGCTGGGATTGCGCACCTCAATCGACGCCTGGTTATTTTCCATGCGCAAAATGCCCGCCGGACACTGACTGAACTCCGTCGCGCCCGCAGGCTTGCAAGGCAACAAAGTGGTTGCATCATAGTCCGCCGTTGAAAAAGGCGCAGTGGGATTGTCAGGATCCTGAGGCTGCAACGACGAGTTATCCCAGTAGACATAGACACTTTCTGCGGGGAAGCGAAAGATCAGTCCCTGGTCCCCCAAGCCACTCTGCCGGTAAACTGCATGCCCCTCTTCATCACGGTAGTGACCGAGCGCTTCAGCGGGTGATAATTGATGAGTCACACCGTCAGAACGAATGATCGTGATCGCTCCCTGACGCTGGCTAAACCGGCAGGGAATGGAGACGTCCGTATGATCTTCACCGGCCGGATAGATGTCGCAACGGGCCTCAACGGAATCTGCCAGGGATCCGCCCACCCATGCTGCGAACATGGTAATGGTTAGCCAGTAAGAAATTTTCATCTTCTTCCGTCCCTCGGTCGCCATAAGTATCTGAGTGCCAATTAGTGTCATCACTATAGCAGGCATATAAAGACTTCTTGCACTACATGCATATGCATGCTAAAACTACAGCAATGAAAAAGCCCAATTCAATGACAACGCCCGACATCGCCATTGGCGTCAAAGCCAGCGCGGAAAAAACCGGCATCGATCCCTGCCTGGCGCTGAGCCTGCGTCAGGCCAATCGGGTAATTACGCAAATCTATGACCGCGACATGAGTGCCCACGGCATCAAAGTCACGCAATTTGGGATTTTACGGGCGGTTTACTACCTGGGTGAAGCCACTAACCGACTGCTGCAGGATGCCCTGGTACTGGACCAGACCACCCTGTCGCGCAACCTGAAACCGTTGTTGCGCGACGGTTATCTGGAGGCCTTGCCCGGTCACGACCGGCGAGAGAAAGTGCTGAAATTAACGCCGGAGGGTAAGCGCTTATTCAAGCAGGCCACCAAAGACTGGCAACAAACCCAGGCGCAGCTCAAAACCCAGTTGGGCGATGATCTGGTGGAACAACTGTTGTCCGTCAACCAGGCGGTCGTGGATCTAAAAGACTAACTCCATACCACTCCTTTTTTTAATACCACAACATTCCCAAAAATGACGAGGCAATGAATCGATGCATAGACAAACAAACCCCCACCCAATACATGCATATACATATTAAAACAGCAGGAGATAACTACATGTCAGTGCTAGAGCGAAACACATCGTCCATGTTTCATCCAACGGATCGAATGACGCTGCATACCCACCCGCTTACCCACAACCCCATCAAGTTGCAGTTGGTGATGAACTATATCGCTCATGGCTCTGCACGGGCTCGCGAGCAGATACAACATATTCAGCGGCAAACGGTGGTGTTGGACCAACTGGAACACAAGCAAGAAGGGTTTGTGAAGCTCAACCCCAACGGCAAAATTCCGGTGCTGGTTCACGGAGATCTGATCCTGTGGGAATCCAATGCCATTGCCCAGTATCTGGCCAGTTTTTTCGGTTCCCGTCTTTGGCCCTTCGGTGCCGATCAACAGGCCAGTGTGTTGCGCTGGCTGCTGTGGGAAACCGGTTGTTGGGACAGCGTCGTCGGCAATATCCTGTTAAACGAATTTTATATGCCTTTTTGGGGCTACCCCGGGGATGACAGCAAAGCGGAAAAAAATCGCAAACTGTTTAAGAAGCGCGCCACCTTACTGAACCAGCAACTGCACCTTCAGACTTATCTGAACGGCGAGGAAATTTCCCTGGCCGATCTCTGCATAGCCGCGCCGCTGATGCATTTCCATGCTGTGGATATAGATCTCAGCCCCTACCCTGCACTGCAAACCTGGTTGGCGTTACTGTCACAACAGCCCTGGTGGCAACAGGCCTGGCTGGAAGTGCAAGCCTTTCAACACACTCATGGCTCGACAAAAACCTCGCAGCTGGTGCTTCAATGATCCATCAATTTAGTCTTTACATGCATATACATACTTAAGCTCAGCCTCCATGAGCAGGAGTCATCATCATGTCACACACTGATTCAAAGGCGTATGCCTACTTTCAATTTGTTCATCGATATCCGAAAACACTGGTCATTCTCAGCCTGGTCACTATGTTGGCGCTGGGCGCCTTTCTCCCCCAGCTCACCAAGGACACACGCGGTGATGCGTTTATGGATCCCAACAACCCGGCGCTGCTGTACCGCGATAAAGTGAAACAGCAGTTTGGTTTATCCGATCCATTTGTGATTGCGGTGGTGACTCAAACAGATCAAGCGATCTATACACCCGAGGTACTGGCGTTGGTGGAGTGGCTGACGGAAAACAGCCGCAATGTGGCCAATCTTGATCCCGAGCGGATCATGAGCCTTGCCACCGAGAACAATATAACCGGCAGTACCACCGGCATGGAGGTGACTCCCTTCTTCGAGCCCATCCCCACCACGACCGAAGACGGTCAGCGATTGCGTCAGGCCATTGAAGACTTCCCCCTCTATCAGGGGACATTAGTGTCCCGCGACGGTCGCGCTACCCTGATCGTGGCCGAAATGCTGGATGAAGATCAGGCTGAAGCAACCTATATTGCCTTACAAAAAATGATTGGCCAGGCACCGTCAGTAGACGGCGTTAGCTTACACCTGGCCGGTGAAGGCGCGGTAGCGGGCTATCTGGGCAGTTACATTGACAGCGATGCCGGTCGCCTTAATCCCATTGCCGGTTTGATCATTACCCTGATCATCGGCCTGGCCTTTCGTCGATTTGCCCCGGCACTGTTGGCCAATGTGATTATCGCCGCCTCGGTGTTGTTGACCCTGAGCATGATGGCCGCCAGCAACGTACCGTTTTATGTGATCACCAATGCCCTGCCGGTCATATTGATTGGCATTTCCGTCGCCGATGCCATTCATATTTTCAGCCGTTATTACGAGCTGCAACTGGAAAAACCCGGTGTGGCCCGCAATCAGTTAGTGGTGGAAGCCATGCTCGATATGTGGCGTCCAATCACCTTAACCACGCTTACCACCGCAGCCGGTTTTCTCGGTTTGTATTTTGCTTCTTACATGCCTCCGTTTAAATACATGGGCATCTTTACCGCCCTGGGTGTGGCCATTGCCTGGCTGTTTTCCATGGTGTTCTTACCGGCGGCCATGATCTGGATAAAACCCAAAGTCAGCCTTGGCTTTGCCCGCAGCCAGAGCCGCAACAGCGACCTCTTCTCGCGCCTGATGCAAGGGCTGGGTGGATTGAGTGTCCGTTACCCAGCCGCCACGCTCTGCCTGGGCCTGAGCATTGCCTTGGCAGGCATGTTTGCCGCCAGTCAATTGCAGGTCGACGAAGACCGAATTGAAACCTTTCACCACAGCGAGCCCATATATCAGGCCGATCGCGTCATCAATGCGCATCTGGATGGCACCAACAACCTGGACATTGTAATTGAGACCCAGACCGACGAAGGTCTGTTCGATCCCCAAGTACTCGATAAGATGCAGGCCTTACAGGAATTTGCCCTGAGTTTGCCCCATGTAAATAACGCGACGTCGATCGTCGATTACCTGAAACAGATGAATCGGGTGTTGAACGAGGGCGACGCAAAGGCCTATCAATTGCCGGCCGAGCACAACGCGGTAGCGCAGTACTTTTTGCTTTACTCCACCTCCGGTGACCCGACTGACTTTGAAGAGGAAGTGGACTACGATTATCGCCAGGCCAACATCCGCCTGCTGCTCGACAGTGCTGCCTTCCGCAATACCAAGCCGGTGGTGACAGAACTGCAGCGCTACATTGATGAGCACTTTAACGATGATACTGTCAGCGCTACCCTGAGTGGTCGGGTAACGGTGAATTACCACTGGATCAAAGGCATTGGCGACAGTCACTTTTACAGTTTGAGTGTGGCTCTGGTGTTGGTGTGGCTGGTGGCCGCCCTGCTGTTCCGTTCCGCCATGGCCGGCGTGTATGCGCTGCTGCCGGTAGTGGGGGCGATTCTGTTGATCTACGCCACCATGGCCCTAACCGGTATTGCCCTGGGCATCGGCACCTCCATGTTTGCCAGTGTTGCCATTGGGCTGGGTGTGGACTTTGCCATCCACACACTGGACCGCATCAAGGAACGTCTTCGTGTGCTCGCCCAAACCGAAGACAGCATCACCGGCAGTCAATTGGATCAGCAACTGCTGGCCATTTTTCCCACCACCGGCCGGGCTCTGTTGTTCAACTTTCTTGCCATCGCCTGTGGCTTCGGCGTCCTGATCTCCAGTAAAGTAGTGCCGCTGAATAACTTTGGCACCATTGTGGCTCTCGCGGTCACCACCAGCTTTATCGCCAGTGTGACCCTGTTACCGGCGCTGATCAAAGTGTTTAAACCGCGCTTTGTATTGGGTGATCTGGTCGTCGAACAAAGCCTTCCCACGTCCCGTCAGGCAGCAACTTCATCTCTGAATTCAAGTCACCTGTTGGGACTGGCCATTGTCGGCATTATTGCGGTTGCGGTCCTCTCCCTCTGGGGACAACGCGCGGTCGCGTCCGAAGATGAGGCCTCGGTTAGTGACTTACCCAGCAGCGACTGGGTGGTGAAACAGGTCAACAGTCGTGACGATGGCCTTCAGGTCAGCCGCACCCTGACCATGATCCTCACCGATCGTAACGGTAAACAGCGGGTGCGCGAGACCCGCGGTTTCCGCAAATACTACGGTGAGGAAAAGCGCTCGGTGCTGTTTTACACCGAGCCCACCAACGTCAAGGACACGGCCTTCCTCACCTACGACTACCCGCGGTCGGAAGATCGCGACGATGATCAGTGGTTGTATCTGCCCGCGTTGCGCAAGGTGCGTCGTATATCCGCCTCCGATCGCGGTGACCATTTCCTCGGCACGGACTTCACCTACGAAGACATCAAAAAAGAGGGACGTCTGGAACCGGCCGACTTTGCCTATCAGGTGCTGGGAAAGGAACAACAGGATGCTCAGCAACTTTTACACCTTGAGGGCCTGCCCCACTCGGATGCCATTGCCGAAGAACTGGGCTACGGCCGCACCGAACTGTGGGTCGATACGGCCAGCTGGATGGTGGTGAAGGCGCGCTTCTGGGATACCCGTGGTAACGACCTCAAGTCTTTGCAAGTGGACGATATCCGGCCGGTGGACGGCATCCTGACCCGACACACCATGACCATGACCAACCACAAAACCGGGCACCGCAGTGTATTCCAGTTCAGCGATGTCGATTACCAAACCGCTGTCAACGACCAGATTTTTCGTCAACGAAGTCTGGCGCGAGGACTATGAATATGTATTCGCTGTACGTGCAGAGTAATACACTGACGCTGTCATTGGTTGGAGCCTTACTGGCTTCGCCAATGCTGCAAGCCGATGAGCTGTGGAGCAAAAATCTTTCGGTAGAATGGCAACAGGAATGGGCAGGGGATCGACACGATACGCAAAAAATGGAAAGCCAGTTGCAGTGGGAATGGGAGCAGGATTTTCAGGCGGGCCTGCTTAGCAACAGCTCGTTAACAGTAATCGGACGACTGCGAATGGATGCCGCAGGCAACTTGTCCAGCCATTCCGATACAGATACTTACAGTTCATTCAGCCGTCCCTGGATTGATCACCGTCACACGCAACTGGAACTGAGGGAATTCTACCTCGACGCCAGCTGGTTTGACCTGTCCTGGCGGTTGGGCAAGCAACAGGTAGTATGGGGTCAGGCGGACGGTTTGAAGGTACTGGATGTGGTCACACCCCAGAGTTACCGGGAATTTATTCTCGATGATTTTGACGATTCCCGCATTCCCCTGTGGATGCTGAATGTGGAGTGGATCACCTCTGCCAACAGCAGTCTGCAGTTTCTCTGGATACCCGACACCAGTTATCACGACCTGGCCGCCGCAGACACACCATACGCCGTCACCAGCCCTTTGCGAGTGCCTTCAGGAGCCAATATTGATCAACCCATTACAGCGGTTCATCGTCATAAGGTCGATCGCCCCAATCATTGGCTCAACGACAGTGATGCAGGATTGCGCTACAGCCTGTTCACCCATGGCTGGGACCTGACCCTGAATTATTTGTATCACTATCGGGATTTCTACGTGCCCTATCAACAGCTTGAAACAGTCTCCACATCCTCAGGCATGGACACAGAGCTGACCATTGCGCCGCAATATCGACGTTCGCATCTGCTGGGCGGTACTGCCAGTAATGCCTTTGGCAATCTGACCCTGCGTGCCGAGTTGGGCTGGTACAGCCACAGTTATCAGGTGGCGGAATACCGCGCGGATAATCGGGGCATTGAGGATAGTGCAGAACTCAGTTCGGTGATTGGCCTCGACTGGCAGGGATTCACCGACAGCCTGATCAGTCTGCAATGGTTTCAAAGTCACCTGCTGGATTACAGCTCACACATCATTCGTGATCGCAGTGAGCAGACTCTCAGTCTGTTGTTGGAAAGACGGCTGGCTCACGACACCTGGACACTGAAATTGCAGGGATTGTACTCACTCAATCGCAAAGACCAATTGTGGCGCCCCAAAGTCAGTTATTTGTGGCGCAGCAATTTCGAGCTCTGGGCAGGCGCGGATCTATTTTCTGGAACACCGAGTGGTCTTTATGGCCAATTTGGAGAGAATGATCGCCTGGTAGTAGGCTTTGAATGGGGGTTTTAGGTGAACTCACTATCATCATCTGACCAGTGGATGATGTTAGGCATCTCATCTAAGCTTACTGCAATCTAAAAGTGGGGGAAGCGTCAATGCGAAACTTGATCCGGTTCGGCCTCTCTATTGGTTTCAGTTTACTTTCCTCGATTGTGATGGCGGCGGTAGAAGCTGACGTGATTTATCACAACGGTAACATTGTCACCATCAACGACAAACAACCTCAAGCTCAGGCCGTAGCGGTTAAAGATGGCAGGATTTTGGCTGTGGGTGATAACAGCGACATTCTGCAAATGACCAATGATTCAACCTCCAAAATTGATCTCGACGGGAAAACACTGCTGCCAGGTTTTTTTGATTCACACGGGCACGCCTACTTAATTGGGATTCAGGCGACCAGTGCGAATCTGCTTCCCCCGCCCGATGGCGACGGCCAAGACATCGACTCTCTGTTAGCTCTACTGAATGACTGGGCTACTGAGCATAAGGATCGGGTCAAACGCATCGGCTGGATCGTCGGTTTCGGTTATGACGATTCACAGCTGAAGGAGCAGCGCCACCCAACAAAGCAGGAGCTCGATAAAGTCTCCAGTGAATTTCCTTTAATCATTATCCATCAATCTGGCCACCTAGGGGTGGCCAACAGCAAAGCCCTGCAATTAGCCGGCGTTACGGCAGACACTAAGGATCCCAAAGGCGGTGTTTTTCGTCGCCAATCCGGATCCCAGGAACCCAACGGGGTTCTGGAAGAATACGCTTTTTTCTACGTACTCAGTAAACTGGCTGCGAACTTTGATGAAGCGGTCAACGATGTCTTCGTCGAGGAGGGGACCAAACTGGCGGCTTCTTTCGGCTATACCACTGTTCAGGAAGGCCGCGCCACTGGCGCGGGTCTGGAAGCCATGCAAAGAGTGGCTGACCAGGGCAAACTGACCGTCGACCTGGTCAGCTATCCCGACATTCTGGAGGTAGATGATATCCAGCCGTCTTTGAATTATCGAAATCACTACCGGGTCGGCGGTGCCAAGTTGACCATTGACGGGTCGCCCCAGGGCAAGACCGCCTGGCTCACACAACCCTATTTTGTGCCTCCGGATGGACGCGACAGGGATTATCGTGGTTACGCCGCCATTGACGAACCGACTACCTTCGACGCCGTGGAAAAAGCCTTTGCCCATGGCTGGCAGATTCTTGCCCATGCCAACGGCGATGCCGCCAGTGATCGATACATAGAAGCGATTCGTCGAGCGAAACAGCAATACCCGAACGTGGACAACCGACCGGTCTTGATTCACGGACAAGTCCTGCGTGAAGATCAGGTCGAGCAGCTGAAACAACTGGATATTTTCCCCTCCCTGTTTCCGATGCACACCTTCTATTGGGGAGACTGGCACAGGGACTCTGTGCTGGGTCCCGAACGCGCCGAGCACATCTCCCCCACAGGCTGGGTGATGGCACGTGACATGAAGTTCGGCACACACCATGACGCACCGGTGGCCTTACCCGACGCTATGCGTGTACTGTCAGCCACCGTCACACGCACCACCCGTACAGGTCGCGTGCTCGGCCCTGAACATCGGGTTCCGGTTGCCACTGCCCTCAAGGCCATGACCCTGTGGCCGGCGTGGCAACACTTCGAAGAGAAGTCGAAAGGCTCCATCGAAGTTGGAAAGCTCGCGGACTTTGTGATCCTGTCGGACAATCCACTCAAGGTGGCACCTGAAAAACTGGCAGATCTGAAAGTGCTGGAAACCATCAAAGAGGGCAAGTCAGTTTACAGGCGTTCGGAAAAAATCAGTAGAACGGAGCCTATGACTCCCTGAATGCTTTTCGCACATTTACTAATAGTGGCTCCAGCAAATAATCCATCGGGGTTCGATTACCGGTTTTTATCATTACATTTGCCTGCATGCCTGGTAGCAAATTCTTGTCCATGCCCAGGCGGGACAACTCATTCTCAGGCACGATCACGCGTGATATAAAGTAGGTCTCCCCGGTATTTTTGTTTTCAATAATATCCGCAGATACATATGAAACTTCGCCATTCAATTCCGGAGTTGTACGCTGGTTAAATGCGGAAATTCTAACACCCGCAGACAAACCCACTTTTACATGGTCGATATCCGCTGGAAGAATTTTGGTTTCTACAATGAGGTGGTCATTGATGGGAACCAACTCAAGAATCACTTCCCCGGGCGCGATGACACCACCGACTGTGTGCACTACTTTGCCAACAATAACACCATTTACCGGAGCTCTAATCTCAGTTTGTTCGAGTACGTGTGACGCAGCCAGCAAGCGTTCGCGAAAATCGAAGATATCCGTTTGAGCACGGCGCAATTCGGTAGCAACCTCTTGCTGAAAAGCTTTACGCAATTGAAACTTTTCCAGTTTTTTCTCGCTAACACTGCTTCTCGCCGCAGCAACTTTAGATTTGAGTTCCCCCAGTTCGCCCTCAAGTTCTGATTTTTCTCTACGCAATGCAAGCACACGCGTTCGATCAATGAGTCCTCGCAACAACAGATCCTCAAGGCCTTTCAGCTCTTCGGTTATGGATTCGATCTGTCGCAATTTTGCTCGATGTTGGGATTCAAACCCGGCAATATCTTCACGCAAGTGAACAATCTGCTCGTCTATTATCTCAAGTTGTCCTAGCATTGAATGTTGGCGAGCGTTGAAAAGCATTTGCTGCGTATGAATAATTTCATCAATATCAGAGTCCTTTGCTAGAGATAACAACTCTTCCGGAAATGCTATATCGGCCAACGCATCGCGCTCAGCAAGCAAACGAGCCTGCTGCGCGAGAGCAGCTAAATAACCACTTTGCACAACTCCTTTGGTAGCCCCAGCCGTAGTTTCATCGAGACGGACTAAGATCTGACCTTGTTCAACTTTGTCACCATCTTCTACCAGTATTTCTTTGACCACCCCACCTGCAAGGTGCTGGATGGACTTGCGACTGCTGTCAACCTTCACAACTCCAGTGGAAATTACGGCACTGGCTATTTCAGAAACTGTTGCCCAGATAAAAAAACCACCAACGAACACTAAGGTAATAAAAATACCTTGCACAATGGGACGCCGGACATCAGTAGGGGGCACTGGGGCAAGAACACTCACACTTCGCTCCTCATCGCCATTTGAAGATCAGGCTCCGTGGTATTCGTCGCCCGACGGGTGATTTGGGGCCACACCTCATCCGGAGATCCAAAGTGGGTCAGTTGTCCTCGTTGTATGACCGCGAGATTATCCACTGCACTGATTACCGCCGGACGATGAGAGATAATCACTACGGTCGATCCGGCACCTCGCATCCGATCAACGGCGGTTCTTACTAAGGCTTCGCCGTTTGCATCCAGATTTGACGTTGGCTCATCCAAAACGATCAGTGGAGGGTGTTTATAGAATGCCCGCGCCAGGGCAATGCGTTGACGTTGCCCACCGGACAAGTCGCTGCCATTTTCACCCACCAGCGTGTCGTAACCTGTGGGCAGTTCCCTGATCATTTGATCAGCACCTGCAATTTCAGCGGCCTCAACAATCGCGGCTGGGTCCACCTCGCCGAATCTCGAAATATTTTCAGCGACAGTGCCTGTAAAAAGTTCAATGTCCTGAGGTAGGTAACCGATATATGGCCCAAGTTTATCTGAATCCCATTGCGACAATTCAGCATTATCCAACCGCACATGGCCAGATTTAGGAAACCAGATGCCAACCATAAGCCTAGCCAGGGTTGATTTTCCTGCGCCACTGGGCCCGATAATACCCAGCGACGTTCCCGGCTGGACCTGAAACGAAACACCTGCAATTGTATTCATGGACGTGCCCGGAGGGCCGGCATAAACATTATCAAATATTACTGCCCCTTTTGGCTCAGGAAGCGGTAATGGATCCGACACAGAACCTTGCATCAGAAGATCCTTCAGATTCTTGTACGATTTACGGGCGTTAATACCATGACTCCAACCAGCAATTGATGATTCAATCGGTGCAAGCCCTCTGCCCATTATGATGGAGGCGGCGATCATTGCTCCAGGTGTAATGAGTTCCTCAATAGCCAGAAACGCGCCTACTCCCAGCATAGCAATTTGCAGAGAAAATCGAGTGAATTTGGCCGAAGCTGAAATGAAACCTGCACGGTCACTTGCTCCTGCCTGGAACCCGAGCGCATCTCGATGAAATTTTGACCATTTGTTTCGAATACCCGGCAAAATTCCCATTGAAATGACGGCTTCCGAATTACGGGAACTGGCCTCTGCGAAAGAGTCTGCCATAGCACTGTTGCTTGCTGATTCGATTAACCAGAGTTTGGTACTGCGCTCATTGAGAAGTGCCAATGCAAATAAAATAACCGCACCGGCAAGCGCTACATGCCCCATCCAAGGATGTAACAGGTAAACCGTTAACAAATAGAGCGGAATCCAGGGAGAATCAAAAAAAGCAAGAATCGTTGGCCCGGCAAAGAAAGTTCTCAAACTGTCCAAGTCGCGTGTGGGCCTAGCCCCTACCCCGTTTTTCATTGCCAGCGAAAATACTTTAGGAGCCAACCACTGATCCATACAAGTACCGATTCTGACCAGAAGACGAGAACGAACAACGTCCAATGCTGCGAGTGTCGCCAGTGAACCCAGTGCGATCAGAGTTAGTAAAAACAGGGTCTGCTCACTGCGGGAAGTCAACACCCGATCATAGATCTGCAACATATACAGCGGAGCCGTCAGCATGAGCAGATTAATCAGGAAACTGAACGCAAACACCACCTTGAGATGGCGTTTGACAAAGGCCATAGACCTGGAGAAAACGATCGAGTCCATTTCTGGTAAATAGTGTCGGTTTTTCTCAATAACTCAGGTTCTTTGCCATACGCTGGCGACCTGCTGGCGACCAGTGTTAACCACGGCCGCCAGCAAGCCAATCAGCAATAACGCCAGTGTAGCGGGTAATGGAACCTCACTGATATCGCGCTCGCTTCCATCAAGGGTGAAAGCAAGGCTCAGCTCCTGGCTGTATTCAGACCATGTATCAATGGCGGCGATACGGAAATAGTTCAAAAAATCACCATCAAGACTATCGGCCCAAAACCAATCCAGAAAATCGGTATTACTGTTACTAATACTAAGCAAATAGTCACCAGCATCAAGAAAGATTGGGGTCGGAAATACCAGATCATATTCATAAACAGGTAAACCGAAAGCATCTAAAAAAGGTGTTACTGTGCGAGTGATATTTGCAGAGTAACTCATCTCATTAATCAAGCTGCTATCGGACTGGTAAAATCCAACAAGGAAGCTATCTGTATTGGCAGTTGAAATTAAATCAAAATACATTCCGAACCAAGAAAGACCATCAATCTGGTAATTTGCTGCCAGGCTAAAGTTATCAGCCATTTCATTCCCGCCGGTGTTACTCATGTATCCGATGTTTCCAACGGAATTTAAGGATTGATCGACTATTGGCAATGCGTATACATTCATGCTTACAACAAGCCACGCGGTGAAGAAAATCCCTACTGTCTTTATTATGCTTAGACCTTTTAAATTTCCTAACATACTGTATTCTCCTGTGTCCTTACTCGCTCGAAGCCAGGCCAGCTTCGATCTATTAACAATGTAGATTGTTACAACGAAAACTTTGCTCAGAATTGTGACTGCCTAAAATTTATAGAGACAATAAAAACAAATGACAGCCTTGAAAAAGCCTATTAGCAAACAAGTGCTTATTTAGGCCAGGACATCATCCTCACCAATACCCAACAACTGGGCCTCTTCCAACTGTAAACTGAAGTCAAAAATAAGCGGTTGCTGGGTTTGATTCTGCGGCGCCAATTCGCCACCCAAAGGCCCTGCTGCAGGGATAGCTCCGAACTCAAACTCGATTTCATCCATAAGGAAGTCACTACCGATACCGGTGGATGGATTAGCACCTAATTCAGTGCTGTCGTTGGCCAGTCCGCCAAATATGAAGACATCCTCATCGTAAACTCCGGCAGTGATGACAAACTCGGAGAAGCCCTGCTCGACTTCCATATAAACACCAGCATTACCGCTGGCATCCGTCGCCAGAACCACCTCCTCTGCCACCAGATTGCCATCCGTGTCAAAGGCCTGTAGCCGAGCCGCCTCGTGGTTACCATTGCCATCGTCATTTTCAAAAAATTGGGAAAAATCCAGCGACACTGCGGTAGCCACACCGTCGATTTCAAACTTCAAGGCCTCGGTACCGTCGATTTCCTGCATAACGAGGTTTGAAGCCAAGGTCTGACCACTTACCCCGAGATCCCCAGAGTAGATATCACCTCCTGCCAGTAGGTGGCCACCGTTGCCAGACAGCACCAGTGATGACCAGGATTCTGCATCGTTGTTATAGTTCCCCTTATGTGTAATCTCCACCCCCTCATCAGACCAGGCATCACGCCATGCGGTACGATCAGTTCTGGATAGGCGACTGGGTGCATCACCGAGGTGTATATAGGTGGTATCCGAAATACCGTTGATATAAACGGTGACTTCCGCTGTATCTTCTCCGCCATAACCATCGTCAATGGTATAGGTAAAGGTATCCTGAGCCTGCTCGGTATTGTTGAGCGCATCAAATACCCCATTGGGGTCATAACTAAAGCTACCATTACTGTTAAGTAACAGGAGCGCCCCCGAAGCCAACGAAATCTGGGTACCGACAGTGGCGGCGTTGCCGTTAACTTCAGTTACTATCAGGATGTCACCGTCCGCATCGTGGTCGATACCATCGCCGTTGTCATCAATCAGGTTACCCAAAACAGTGTCAGTCTCGGTGGTGAAGAAAGTATCGTCCTGAGCCACAGGCGGGTTATTCACCTGCACGTCCGAAACGCTGATGTTAAGACTGTCTACATTTTCGTAGTGACCATCCTCATCCACCAGATCGACGGCAATGACCACATTGGCGGGACTGGCGTATATGTGGCTCACTTCACGACTGGGGGGCAAGCTGCCTGCCGCGATGGTGTCTGTGTTGCCATCGCCCCAGTCCACGATGTAGTCAGAAACCGTATCATCACCGGGATCAGTAACCTCTCCCAGAATGAGCGCATAGGTCTGCCCGGTATTGATGGACGAAGAGCCACTCAGTGCCAGCACCGGCGCGACGTTGTTCACCGTGACCGTGTGCGAATGAATGCTACTCCCGCCGTCATCGTCCGAGACCGTGACCTCGATCTGGCGATCAGTGGCATTGACCGGACCGTCCTCGTCGTCGGTAAACACATGATCCACACTGCCACTCAGGGCCAACAGCTCCGTTGCCGTGAGAGTCTGCACCGCACTGCCGTCACCCCAATCAATGGCATAACTAAGGCTGTCGTCAGCACCCGCCGGGTCACTGCCGACAATGGACAGACTGAAGGTATCACCTTCATTGATACTCAGCTCGCCGCTCAGCACCACGCCCGGTGCTACGTTGTCCACGGTAACAGCATGGCTGCCCGCTACAAAGGTACCGTCCTCGTCGGTCACGCTGACTTGAATGGTTCGCAGCGTGCCGCCGTTGCCCCCATCGGGGTAGGTATGGGTAAAACTGCCTGCAGCCGCTGCCCAATCGGCGGGCGACAGGTTATCGACGGTACCATCGCCCCAGTCAATCGTGTAAGCAGTTGGGCTGTCATCTCCCGGATCCACCAGTGGTCCCGCCGTCAAGGTGAACACACTACCTTCATCGACGTTGCTGTCGCCCGACAGGGCAATGGTTGGGGCTACGTTGGTGGTGTTCAGCTGGAAGGATTGAGTATCAGTTTCACCGTTGTCTTCAACCGTCACCGATACCGTCTGTGTGACGTCGCCGTCACTCAACAAGCGGCTAATGTTAAAACTGGAGCTGGTGGTAGAACCCGTTTCAAGTGTGGAGCCATCACCCCAATCTATACTATAGGTCCAGCCATCGCCATTGGTGTCACTGCCATCGCTGAAGCTGATGGTGCGAGAAAATGTCTCGCCTTCATTCAGCGTGGCGTCAACACCAGCATTGACGGCCAATCCTGCAGGCGGAGTCATTACTTCTAGATTAAAGGTGTCGACATTGAGGAAGGTACCATCCTCATCCACCAGATCCACGGCAATGACCACATTGGCGGGACTGGTGTATATGTGGCTCACTTCACGACTGGGGGGCAAGCTGCCTGCCGCGATGGTGTCTGTGTTGCCATCGCCCCAGTCCACGATGTAGTCAGAAACCGTATCATCACCGGGATCAGTCACCTCTCCCAGAATGAGCGCATAGGTCTGCCCGGTATTGATGGACGAAGAGCCACTCAGTGCCAGCACCGGCGCGACGTTGTTCACCGTGACCGTGTGCGAATGAATGCTACTCCCGCCCTCTTCGTCCGAGACCGTGACCTCGATCTGGCGATCAGTGGCATTGACCGGACCGTCCTCGTCGTCGGTAAACACATGATCCACACTGCCACTCAGGGCCAACAGCTCCGTTGCCGTGAGAGTCTGCACCGCACTGCCGTCACCCCAATCAATGGCATAACTAAGGCTGTCGTCAGCACCCGCCGGGTCACTGCCGACAATGGACAGACTGAAGGTATCACCTTCATTGATACTCAGCTCGCCGCTCAGCACCACGCCCGGTGCTACGTTGTCCACGGTAACAGCGTGGCTGCCCGCTACAAAGGTACCGTCCTCGTCGGTCACGCTGACTTGAATGGTTCGCAGCGTGCCGCCGTTGCCTCCATCGGTGTAGGTATGAGTAAAGCTACCCGCGGCAGACACCCACTCCGATGGCGTCAGGTTATCGACGTTACCATCGCCCCAGTCAATCGTGTAAGCAGTCGGTGTGTCTACGCCCGGATCTACCAGTGCCGCAGCGGACAGCGTGAACACACTGCCCTCATCCACATTGGTGTCGCCCGACAGGGCTATGGTTGGGGCTACGTTATTCACCGTGATATTGAAACTGTCGCTGTCCGTTTCGCCAACTCCATCGGCTACGGTCACGACAACTGTCTGAGTTATATCACCGTCAGAAAATTCACGTGAGATGTCAAAAGAGGTAGCACCCGCAGAAATAGTCCCGGTTTCGTCTGAGTTGCCATCCCCGTCCCAGTCAATGCTGTAACTCCAACCATTGCCATCGGAGTCATCACCATCCGTAAAGGTAATAGTGCGGCTAAAGTTGTCTCCCTCATTCAATTCAGAATCGCCGCCTACTGCGATGGCCAAGCTCGGATTAACATCGTCATCCGAAATGTCGCCGATTGCCCAGAGCTCCTGATCAGCACCCTGATAATCCGCGTTGACCAGTTCTGTAACATGAAGGACAAAGGTCTCCAACGGCTCAACCAGATCATCATCCAGAATTGGCACTTCAAGGGTGATGCTGGTCTCACCCGGATCGATGCTGAAGCTGCCTGATGATGCCGTAAAATCCGAACCCGCCGTCGCCGTGCCCGCCTGCACCGCAAAGCTGCCGCTCACCGCCACCGCCGACGGGCTCGACAGGTTCAGTGTGAAGATGGCCGTGTTGCCTCCCGGTTGTTCCATCACCTGGATATCATTCACCGTCAGGATTGGCAGGCCATCCATGGGCGCCGGGCTGTCGTTATCCAGGATCGTACCCGTCGCTTCCAGTTCAGCCACCCCGCCGGCAAGAGCCGCGTTTACCGGATTGGAAAGCTGCAGCGTGAAGGTCTCGTCGAGCTCGACGATATTGTCACCACGAACAATGACCTCAATGATCGCACTGGTCTGGCCCGGCACAAAGGTCAGGGTGCCACTGCTGTTATTGTAATCAATGCCCCCCAAGGCCGTAGCATCCACTGTGGCAAAGTCCACTTGCACCGGATCCGTCGATGGCGCCGACAGGCTTACCACAAACTCCATGATTCGGGCACCAGATCCATCCCACTCCACCACTTCGCCATCGGCAATACTGACTACTGGATCGC
>JAWMQP010000003.1:0-581115 GCA_033283335.1 Cellvibrionaceae bacterium WSDTSA12
AGCCAGTTTGGCTGACGACCATAGAGCTTTGGAACCACCTGATCCCATCCCGAACTCAGAAGTGAAACGAAGCATCGCCGATGGTAGTGTGGGGCTTCCCCATGTGAGAGTAGGTCATCGTCAGCCTCCAAACAGAATCCCTCAGTACGCAAGTGCTGGGGGATTTTTTTTGGATCCGAGGTTCTGGTTTGCACTACAACGGGTCCATGTGACCTCCTCTGTACCAGTGGTACGAGGAGGGGGCGCCGAAGGGCGTCGCATAGCGATTGGAAGCGGAGCTTTCAACCCAGTGTGGGTCATCGTCAGCCTTCTAATCTAAAACCCCTGTCGGGATACCGGCAGGGGTTTTTCGTTATGGGTCAAAGATTTGTCAACAGCTCTCCAGTTGCACCAGCGAAGGCAGAGGTGGGTTCAGCGAGATGTGTCAGTCTTCCGGGATTCCAGGTTGATAGTCGTAACCCCACTGGCGGTAGAGCTCAAGTATTCGATCCTGTTCGATCAGTGTGCGCATGCGTTGATCGTAGAGGTTTGCCAGCATTAAGCCTTGATCGCTGTTCTGAAACACCGGATACAGGGATTGTTCACGCAGCCGCACAATGCGGTACTCCGAACCTTTAAATTCGTCATTGTTTTGCAGAGCGATGGCAATATTATCGTCATCGTTCAGGTAGAGACGAATTCGGCCGGCTTTCAGCATTTTCAGGCCTTGTTCGACATTCTCCACGGTCTGATAACTGCTTTCACGCAAATGAAAAAGTCGGTGGTAATCGAAGCCTTTGTTCCAGGCAATTAAGTGCTGGTCATTGTTGAAAATGGACTCGATCACTGTAGGTAATGAATCGGAGGGCCGTGAATCAGACAGGGTTTCTGATAACTGGTCAACTTTATTTTTGAAGAAGGCCGCGCTGACAAGCTCGGTTGAGATAGGAATAGCGGGCGTGTACAACTTGTCGGGTTGGTAGAGAGGCGCTTCTGTTAGATAGTCCTTGTGCCAATCGGTCAGGTACAGATCTATGGTGCCCGCTTGAAGGTCCCGTATGCTGCGCCGGATGGGCAGGATGCAGGGCACAACCTGATAGCCTTCCGGCTCATAAACCTCGCGTATGATGTCGAAGAAGACGCCTTTGCCGTCAGGTTCGGAGAAGGTGGGGTAGAGGGGTGCTGCTACGGTAATTCGCCGAGCTGACGATTCCATGAGGTCAGGACCGCTGTCTGGGCAGGCTGCCGATTGCATGGGAAACAACCAGACAGCCGACAGGGTCAACTTCAGAAAGTGATGCAAAGCAGTTAGCCTCTTGATGACAAAACGCTAACCCTGCAACAGTGATTAGACGTTAAAGGTTTTTTTCAGTTTCTTCGGCACCATGACTTTTTTCAGTCGGGCGTACTGGGGGATGCCGTTTTTGTAGGGGGGATAATCCTCACCCTGAATCAAGGGTTCAAAGTACGCGCGGCCCTTGTCGGTAATGCCAAAACCATCGCGAGTGATAAAGTCGCGTGGCATCATCTTTTCGACATTGGCAATCTTCTCCAGCGGCGCCTCTTCGATACTCCACTTGTATTTTTTACCCTTAGCGCGAACGATGGCCGGCATCACAGCGTTCTTGCCTGCAATGGCCATTTCCACCGCCGCTTCACCCACCGCGTAGGCCTGTTCAACATCGGTGGCGGAGGCAATATGACGAGCAGCTCGTTGTAGGTAATCGGCCAGAGCCCAGTGATATTTATAGCCGAGTTCATCTTTAATCATGGTAGCCAGCGTTGGGGCAACACCGCCAAGCTGGGTATGACCAAAGGCGTCCACAACACCGGAGTCAGCAAGGAAGCGGCCATCTTTATAGCGAGCGCCCTCAGAGGCGACAATGGCGCAAAAACCGTGTTTCTTGACGGTGGCCTTGACCTTTTTCAAAAACTTCTCTTTGTTGAAAGCCACCTCCGGGAAGAGAATGATGTGGGGCGCATCACCTTCCTGCTCCGCCGCCAGGCCGCCAGCACCGGCAATCCAGCCTGCATGGCGGCCCATGACTTCCAGAATAAAAATCTTGGTGGAGCTTTCGCACATGGAGGCCACATCCAGGGCGGCTTCTTTGATGGACACGGCCACGTACTTGGCCACTGAGCCAAAGCCCGGACAGTTGTCGGTGAAGGGCAGGTCGTTATCCACGGTTTTGGGAATATGGATGGCCTGAATGGGGTAGCCCATGGTTTCCGACAGCTGGGAAATTTTCAGACAGGTGTCTGCCGAATCACCACCACCGTTGTAGAAAAAATACCCAATGTTGTGGGCTTTAAAAACTTCAATCAGACGCTCGTATTCGGCCTGGTTTTCTTCCAGACTCTTCAACTTGTAGCGGCAGGAGCCAAAGGCGCCCGACGGTGTATGGCGCAGGGCGGCAATGGTTTTGGTAGATTCCTTGCTGGTATCGATCAATTCCTCCCGCAGTGCCCCAATAATGCCGTTGTTGCCGGCGTAGACTTTACCGATGTCTTTTTTGTGACGGCGGGCTGTTTCGATAACGCCACAGGCCGAGGCATTGATAACGGCGGTCACACCACCGGATTGGGCGTAGAAAGCATTCTTTTTGGGCATTGAAGGAACCTTGGTCATTGGTCGTCAGGAAGGCCGGGCCGATAATGGACATCTCACCATTAGCTGGCCTGTAAAAAGCCGCGCATCATACGTCAGTTTGGTTGAAAATTCACCGTTTTGGGTTGTAAAAGTAATCCTAAAGGTGGTTTGACTCAACTTTATAACAGCCTCCGGGGACGGGCTTCTGGCGGCGTGGTAAGCTGATACCTATACGGAGTCAGTACGGTTTTAAGAGTAACCTATGCATATACACATTCTCGGTATTTGTGGAACTTTTATGGGCAGTCTGGCCCAGTTGGCGAAAGCACTGGGCCACAAGGTCACTGGATCAGATGCCAATGTCTACCCTCCCATGAGCACACAATTGGAGGCAGCGGGGATTGAGTTGATTGAAGGCTTTGATCCAAACCAGCTGCATCCCGAGCCGGACCTGGTGGTTATCGGTAACGCCATGAGCCGCGGCAATCCGGTGGTGGAGGCGGTACTCAACCGGGGATTGCCCTATACCTCCGGGCCCCAGTGGCTGTGTGATCATCTGTTGCAGGATAAGTGGGTGCTGGCCGCCGCAGGCACTCATGGCAAGACCACGACCGCGTCCATGCTGGCCTGGGTGTTGGAATACGCTGGTATGAAGCCGGGATACCTGATTGGCGGGGTGCCGAAAAATTTTGACACCTCTGCGCGTCTGGGGGAGAGTCCGTTTTTTGTGGTGGAGGCGGATGAGTACGACAGCGCCTTCTTTGACAAGCGTTCCAAGTTTGTTCATTACCGTCCCCATACCGCGATCCTTAACAATCTCGAATTTGATCACGCGGATATTTTTGACGACCTGGCGGCGATTCAACGCCAATTCCACCATCTGGTGCGCACAATCCCGGATAATGGCCTGATCATTCTGCCGGAGGGAGAAGAAGCCCTGGAAGAGGTGCTGTCGATGGGGTGCTGGACGCCCTGCGCGCGCACCCGGGTGGATGTCGAGGGCAATGAGAAGGACTACGAGAAGGACTACGAGAAGGACTATGAGGGGCAGGCGGAGGTTGAATGGCAGGCTCGCTTGCTCAGTGAGGACGCCTCACACTTTGAAATATGGCACCAGGGGCAGAAAGCCGGTGAGGTGAAATGGCAGCACACGGGTCTGCACAATGTTCGTAACGCACTGGCTGCGGCGGCTGCGGCTCGCCATGTGGGTGTAACGCCGGCAATTGCCGCGCAGGCACTGTGTGAGTTTGCCGGTGTGAAGCGCCGGATGGAGTGCCTGGGTGAAGCGGCAGGGGCCCGTGTGTACGACGATTTTGCCCATCACCCAACCGCGATTGCCACGACCTTAGCAGGCCTGCGTGCCAGCGTCGGCCAGCAAAAAATCATTGCCTTGATTGAACCGCGTTCCAATAGCATGCGTATGGGAGTTCATAAAGCCCAGTTGGCTGAGGCCACGGCCCTTGCCGATGAAGTGCTCTGGCTGCAGCCCGCGGACGTAAGCTGGTCGCTGCAGGAAGTGGTGGATGCCAGTGGCCAGCGTGCGGCGCTGGTGGCCGATGTGGAGGCCATGATCGAAGCCGCTCTGGCAAGGCTGGAGCCCAACACGCACATTGTCATTATGTCCAATGGTGGTTTCGGAGGCCTTCATCAGCGGTTGCTGCAACGCTTACAGACTCTGGCGCCGACCGAGAACCATGACTATTGACCGAGAACCATGACTAAGGATTGGAAATAATGAGTTGGGGAGGAATCATTCGGTGAGCCACTTTTCTCAAACGGTCACCCTGGCGGTCACTGGCGCATCGGGAGCCCAGTACGCTTTGCGCTTGTTACAATGTCTGCTGGCGGCTGACTGCCGGGTGTATTTATTGCTCTCCAATGCGGCCCAGGTAGTGATTGATACCGAAACCAAGCTGGTGCTGCCCGACGGTCTGGAAGAGCAGCAGGCTTTTTTGTCGGAACGCTATGGTGCGGAAGATGGGCAATTGATTTTGTTGGGGCGGGAAGACTGGTTCTCCCCAGTGGCGTCTGGCTCCAGTTCACCGTCCAAGATGATTATCTGCCCGGCCAGCGGCGGTACCCTGTCAGCGGTAGCCTGCGGCGCCAGCAATAACCTGATCGAACGGGCGGCTGATGTCGCCTTGAAAGAGCGGCGTAGCCTGATTTTGGTGCCACGGGAAGCGCCCTATTCAGAAATCCATCTGGAGAACATGCTCAAGCTGACCCGCATGGGGGCTGTGGTCATTCCTGCCAGCCCGGGTTTTTACCACCAGCCCAGGACGATCGAGGATCTGGTGGATTTTGTGGTGGGACGCATTCTGGATCAGTGTGGCATCGAGCAGGATATTATGCCCCGTTGGGGCGAAGAGGAGTGACGAGTGACTTCCCGCATTATCAGTGATTTGAATACCCCCTCGCGCCTGGTGCCCTTGCAGGGCGGGGTTAATTTTCGCGATCTTGGTGGCTATGAAACCGACGACGGGCGGCTCGTGCGCTGGCGCAAATTGTTTCGCTGTGGCCATTTGGCAAAGCTGACCCAACAGGATCTCGATGCCCTTGAGGCCTTGCAGGTCACGGAAATTCACGATTTTCGCCGGCAGGACGAGCAGCAGCGCAGCCCCAGCCAGCCGGTGCGGGCCGTGAGTTACCAGGATTACCAGATGTCGGTCGGCAGTATGTCAAAGTTCTGGGAGTATATGGCGACGGAAAGCCTCACGGCGGCTACGGCTCACGACCTGGTGGTGAGTTCTTATCGGCAATGTGTGGATGATGTGGCGCCTCACTATGCTCGCCTGTTTCGTTTATTGCTCGCCAATCAAGACAATGCCAGTGTGTTTCACTGCTCGGCCGGTAAGGACCGAACCGGCTTGGCGGCGGCCTTGATCCTGTCCGCCCTGGGGGTCAATCGTCCACAGGTGGTGGATGATTACCTGCTGACGCAGGAGTACTTTGACAGCGACGGGTTGATTGAACTGGTTGAGCAACATTTGCGCGATGCCGGGGTCGAAACTTGGGAGCGAAGTTGGTTGCAGCCCTATTGCAGTGTTCATCGCGACAATATTGACGCGTTTTTTGATGGGGTGGAGTCGCGCTATGACAGCGTCGACAACTACCTGCAGCAGGCCCTGGCATTAACGCCGGCAGATATTCTTCAGTTGCGGCAGGCGTACTTGACGCCCTGAGTGAAAACCCAGGGTGTGTGACGGGTTTTTGTCGCATGGAATTTCTTTTTGTCCCATTTTTACTCATAATGCACCGTTTGAGAGCGGCTGTCAGGACGACGGCTGAGTCAGTGTTCAAGGCGAGAGTATGTTCGAACAATTGGTAAATGCTTACCGCTCATGGGTTATTGAGCGGCCGAAAGTCGTATTAAGCTTGGTGGTCTTGCTGGCCGTAGTCATGGCATTTGGGCTGTCAAACTTCAAGCTGGATGCTTCCTCGGATTCTTTGACGCTGGAAACGGATAAGGATCTGGATTATTTCCGGGAAGTGAATCAGCGCTATCAAAGTGGCGACTTTCTGATCGTTACCTACAAGCCTAAGGTGGATCTGTTTTCTGACCAAGCCATTCATACTCTGGGGTCACTGACCGAGGAGCTGGCCAAGGTGCCGGGTGTGGTCAGCACCTTGTCCATGCTTGATGCGCCGCTGCTCTACAGCCCCAAAATCTCGTTGGCGGATATCAGCGAACCGCGCACTCTCCTGTCTCCAGGGGTTGATCGTGAAGCGGCCAAACAGGAGTTTCTCAACAGCCCCATTTACAAGGAAATGCTGCTGGGCCCGGATGAAAAGACAACGGCCCTGCTGCTCAACCTGGAGGTAGACGACACCTATATCGAGCTGGTGAGGCAGCGGGATGCCCTGCGTCTGAAACGTAAGCAGGAAGGTCTCAGTCCCGCGGAAACACAGCAGCTTGAACAGGTCAGCCAAACATTCCTGGCGTATCGGACGCAGGCGGCTGAGGAAAACCACCGACGTGTGCAGATGGTGCGGGAGATTGTGGCCCGCTATCAGGACCAGGCTGAGATTTTTGTTGGCGGTGCCACCATGATCACTGCGGATATGATCGACTTTATCAAAAGTGATCTGCAGATCTTTGGTTTGGGGGTTGTGCTGTGCATGGTCGTAATTCTGGCGGTGATCTTCCGCCAGAAACGGTTTGTGATTCTGCCCTTGCTGAGCTGCCTGACCGCCGTGCTGGTGATGCTTGGTTTTGTCAGTTGGATCGATTGGCGCTTGACGGTGATCTCCTCGAATTTCGTTGCCTTGTTGCTGATTATCTCCCTGGCCATCACCATTCACCTGTTGGTGCGTTATCGCGAATACCATCTGCAATACCCGGACTTGTCCCAGGCTGAGCTGGTCATGAAAACCGTCAGTTTTATGGCCCGTCCCTGCCTTTATACGACACTCACTACCATGGTGGCTTTTGTGTCGCTGGTGGTCAGTAATATTCGCCCGGTGATTGATTTCGGTTGGATGATGACCATTGGTCTGTCGGTAGCCCTGATCCTGTCGTTTGTGATTATTCCCGCCGGTTTGATGCTGTTGCCCAAGGGCGATGCGACCAGGGAAGTGGATAATTCGTCCAGGTTTACCACACTCTTTTCCCGTTTCACTGAGCGCTATCGCTGGCTGGTGATGGGGCTGAGCCTGCTGGCTGCGGTGGTCAGTGGGTATGGAATCACTCAGCTGGAAGTGGAAAATCGCTTTATCGATTACTTCCACAAAAGTACTGAGATATACCAGGGCATGTCGGTCATCGACAAAAACCTGGGCGGGACCATCACCCTCGATATTATTCTCGACAAGCCCAGTGAACCGGTTGCTGAGGAGACCGTGAATGCCTTTGGGTACAGAGCGGCCGCTGCTGATGAAGACCCGTTTGGTACCGAGGATCCATTTGCTGAAGTGGCTGACCCCTTTGCCGAGCAAGATCCTTTCGGTGACGATCCCTTTGGCGATTCCGGTGAGCAACAAGTCGAAAACTACTGGTTCACCCGTGCCGGGGTGGCCCGTATTGAAGAGCTGCACAACTATCTGGATTCACTGCCGGAAGTGGGCAAGGTGCAATCGCTGGCGACTGCCTACGAAGTGGCCAGCGATGTCAATGGCGCCCCGTTGAACGACTTTGAAATGGCTCTGTTGAAAGGCTCTTTGCCGGCGGAGATTGGCCAGGTTCTGATTGACCCGTATCTGGACGATGAGGCTCAGCAAACCCGCATCGCCTTGCGAGCGAAGGAAACGTCATCGGCGTTACACCGTAAAGAGTTATTGGAGAAAATTCACAACTACGCCATCAATGAGCTGGGGTTTGCGGAAGAGAATTTCCACCAGACGGGTTTGCTGGTGCTTTACAACAACATGCTGCAAAGCCTGTACAGTTCGCAGATTATGACTCTGGGGGCGGTGTTCCTGGGGATTATGTTGATGTTTATCGTGTTGTTCCGATCGTTCATTGTTGCCCTTATTGCCATTATCCCCAATTTGCTGGCTGCCTCGGTGGTGCTGGGGGGGATGGGCCTGGCTGGTGTGCCCCTGGATATGATGACCATCACCATTGCGGCCATTACTGTGGGCATTGGCGTGGACGACACCATTCACTATATTCACCGCTTTAAGAAAGAATTTGCCGTGGACCGCAATTATGTCACGGCCATGCACCGCTCCCATGCGTCAATTGGGCGGGCCATGTTTTACACGTCAGTGATCATTATCGTCGGCTTCTCGATTTTGGCCTTGTCCAACTTTATTCCCACCATCTACTTCGGCCTGCTAACCGGCTTTGCCATGTTAGCCGCGATACTGGCGGCCTTGACCCTGTTGCCCTGCCTGATCTTGCTGGTGCAACCGCTGGGAAAGCCGCAACCGGTCAGTGACCGCCTGCAACCCCAGGCGGTTTAACCCCTTTCCCTGTTCGCCGCACGCCATTGTCTACACTTGGGGTGCGGCGTGTTTTTATTTCGGCAGGATTCCGACAGGGACTGGGTTTTATTGTGCTTATGGACACCTTTAATCTGAGTCAGCAAGACTCGTTGTGGCAGCAACTGGTTGACGGTGATGAGACGCGGCCCTGGGACTTGCTGATCATCGGCGGCGGCATTACCGGCGCTGGTATTCTTCGCGAGGCGGCCCGCTGTGGCCTGCGGGCGTTGCTGGTGGAACAGCAGGATTTCGCCTGGGGCACTTCGAGTCGTTCGTCCAAGATGGTCCATGGTGGTTTGCGCTACCTGGCCATGGGGGACCTGTCACTGACCCGACACTCGTTGCTGGAACGCGAACGCCTGCTGCAGGAGTTTCCCGGATTGGTGCAGAGGGTCGATCACTACCTGTTGCTGGAGCGCAAAGGCGGTTGGCCGGATTGGGGCGTGCATGTGCTGCTCTGGCTGTACGACTATCTTGCCGGTGTACGGGATCACAGCAAGGTCTCTCTGGGCGCGCTGGCACAGGTGTTTCCAGAATTGTCCTGTGCCCAGCTGAAGAGCGCCTATCGTTACACCGATGCCATGGTAGACGATGCCCGCCTGGTGATGGCGGTGCTGCACCAGGCTTTTGCTGCCGGGGCGGCGGCGCTCAACTACACCCAAGCGCAAGCCTTATTGACGGATGCCAGTGGCCAGGTCCGGGGGGTTCAGCTGAAGCGGGCAGGGGCGGCCGAAACGGTTCCGGTCAACGCCCGGCTGGTGATCAATGCCACCGGCGCCTGGGCTGATCACTTGCGTCAAACCCTGGTTGATGAAAAGCGGGTGCGTCCCCAGCGGGGCAGTCACCTGGTTATCCCGGCTGCACGCTTTCCACTGGCGCGGGCCATTACGCTTCGGCATCCGCGAGACCAGCGGGTGATGTTTGTGTTTCCCTGGGAGGGCAGCACGGTAATCGGCACCACCGATTTGGACCATCCGGCGTCCCTGGATGTTGAGGCCTCCATCACCCCTGACGAAGTCCGTTACCTGTTGGAGGCGGCCAACACCTTGTTTCCGGAGTTGGCGCTGACGCCAGCCGATATCATCTCCACCTGGTCCGGGGTGCGTCCCATAATCGCCTCCGACAACAGCCGCGATCCTTCCAGGGAAAGACGTGATCACGCGGTATGGAACGACCGGGGGCTGATTACTGTCAGTGGCGGCAAACTCACCACCTTTCGTCTGATTGCACGGGATGTGCTCAAGGTGGCAGCAGGGGAACTGGGCACAGGCTTCAGCTTTGCGAATGATGTAGCCGCCTCCCCGGGCGCAGAGGAGCGGACTCCAGCCGCGGGGCAGGGTCTTTCCCTGGGCCCTTCTGAGGGGCTTTCAGCCGACCTGAAGGCGGTCCTGAGCGGTCGCTATGGTGAACAGCTGCAGCAGCTGCTGCAACTGGCGGCTGCAGGCGAATTGACGCCACTGCACGACACCCAGTTCTGCCTGGCGGAGTGTCGCTGGGCACTGCGCTTTGAGGGAGTCCGGCACCTGGATGACCTGTTGCTGCGGCGTACCCGGTTGGGCCTGTTGTTGCCCGAGGGGGGCGACGCTATATTGCCGGCCATTCGGGATCTGTGTCGCCAGGAGCTGCATTGGAACGAGCACCGCTGGCAACAGGAGCGACAGCGCTACCTGTCGCTGTGGCGTCATCACTACAGTTTACCTTCTTCAAGCCTCCAGTCTGCGCCCCAGTTGCATAAGGCGGTGCCTCAAAGCTGTCACTGAATACACACTGCCCCTTGGGGGAGGCCTGAATCTTCCTAATGTCTTAAAAAAGACAGATTACCGCCGCCGCTTGTATTTCAATGCCCCTCGTTAATTACAACCCCATTAAGTTATGGCAGACATTATCGAGGAGAGAGTTATGCGGCCTTATCGTTCCAGCAAAGTGACCCAAGGGAAAACCGCCTCGGCGGCCCGTTCATTGTGGATGGCATCGGGTGTCAAAAACGAAGATTTCGGCAAACCCATCATCGCCATCGCCAACTCTTTCACCGAATTCGTCCCCGGTCATGTACACCTGCAGGAAGTGGGTCGGCTGGTCAGCGAGGCCATCTGGGAAGCCGGCGGTATTCCCCGGGAATTCAATACCATCGCGGTGGACGACGGTATTGCCATGGGGCATGACGGCATGCTGTACAGTCTTCCCAGTCGTGAAATCATTGCCGACAGCATCGAGTATATGACCAATGCTCACTGCGCGGACGCCATCATTTGCCTCTCGAACTGCGACAAAATCACCCCGGGAATGTTGATGGCGGGCCTGCGCCTGAACATTCCGGTGATCTTCGTCTCGGGTGGGCCGATGGAAGCCGGTCGCATGGAAACCGACAGCAAAATCCAGCGTGTCGACCCGATTGACACCTACATCGCCGCCTTCAACGAAGATCACTTCAGTGGCCAGGCCAAAGAAGTGGAAAACCACGCCTGCCCCACCTGCGGTTCCTGTTCCGGTATGTTTACCGCCAACTCCATGAACTGCCTGGCTGAAGCCCTGGGTCTGGCGTTGCCCGGCAATGGCTCGCTGCTGGCCACCCACAGCGACCGCAAGCAGCTGTTTGTGCGCGCGGCCCAGCGCATTGTGGAACTCACCAAGCGCTACTACCGGGATGAAGACGACAGTGTGCTGCCGCGCAATATCGCCACCCGAGAGGCGTTTGAAAACGCCATGAAGGTGGACATCGCCATGGGCGGTTCCACCAACACCATCTTGCACTTGCTGGCCATGGCCCAGGAAGCAGAAGTGGATTTCACTATGGCGGATATGGATCGCCTGTCGCGCCAGATTCCTCACTTGTGCAAAGTGTCTCCGGCCACCAAAGATTACTACATGGAAGATGTGCATCGCGCTGGCGGCATCATGGCGATTCTGGGCGAGCTGGATCGCGCTGGCCTGATCGATACGACGGTCAACACGTTGGCGGGCGACAACCTGGGCCAGGTGCTGGAAAAGTGGGACTACCTGCGTTCACGCGATGAGGAAGTGAAACAGTTTTACCTGGCCGCGCCGGGCGGCAAGCGTACCATCAAGCCTTACAGCCAGTCCGCTCGTTGGAATTCCCTGGATATGGACCGCGAGAATGGCTGTATCCGCAGTATCGATCATCCTTACAGCACCGAAGGCGGTTTGGCGGTGTTGTTTGGCAACCTGGCCGAGAACGGTTGTATTGTGAAAACCGGAGCAGTGTATGAGCACATGTACCAGTTCAGCGGTATCGCTCGCGTGTTTGACCAGCAGGAGACGGCACTGGCCGCCATTGATAACGGCGAGATCGCCAAAGGCACCGCGATTATTATCCGTTACGAAGGGCCGAAAGGTGGACCGGGTATGCAGGAAATGCTCAAGCCTACCGTGAGCATGAAAGCCCAGAACCTGGATGACAACTGCGCCTTGATCACCGACGGTCGCTACTCTGGAGCCTCGGCGGGCCTGTCCATCGGTCACGTCTCTCCGGAAGCCGCCAACCAGGGCAATCTGGCGCTGGTTCAGGACGGCGATGTGATTGAGATCGATATCCCCAACCGCAGCATCAACGTCAAGATCAGCGACGAAGAGCTGGCACAGCGCCGTGCCGCCATGGATGCTTTACCGGCGGATCAAGGCTGGCAGCCCCAGGGTGAGCGTACCCGCGTGGTGACCAAGGCCCTCAAAGCCTACGCCGCTTTTGCCACCAGTGCCGATCGCGGTGGTTATCGCGACCTGTAATCGTCCCGCAGGTCACTGTGCGGAAGACAGGCTGGATTCCTGGTTTAGCAGTCCGGCCTGTTGCAGCGCAGGTAAAATGACGTCTTTGGCCCGAGTGTTGAGTAACAGGTAGGCGGGCGCCTGGTCCGGTGGCGGAGCTGTATACAGCGTCTGGCCGCCGGCGCCTACCTGCAGCACCTTGCCGCTGTTCAAATCCATCCAGTTACCTTGTGGTAAATACACCTGACGCCTTGTGCTGGGCGTCGTCGGCGTCAGTATGGGGGCCACCATCAGACTGTCGCCCAGCATAAACTGCAGCTTGTCAGAGGGCATCTGCTGGAAGGCGGCAGCGCCTGGGTAGTGGAGCAGGGGGTGGCGTATCAACGGCCAGCCAAACTCCTCGGCTTCCTGCATCAATTCCCGGCGATAAGCTGACAGCGCCTGAAACAAACGGGCGTTGTGGGCAAAGTGCTGGCTGAGCTGCTGGTTGTCATAGACCTGGGCATTCACCGTCGCTGTCAGGCCCTCACGGCTGCGAAACAGTGGGGTGAAGGCACTCATTTCGGTCCAGCGTTGCAGCAGTTCGGGAGAGCGCGCCAGCACAAAGCGCGGTTGCTGGTTGTGACGTTCTTTGTCCGTGCGGGTGTACTCATTTGGCAGCAGCCAACTGGCCAGAGATGTGTTGGAACGCTGGTAAGAGTGATAGCCGCCAATATCCGTATGGCTGAGGGGCAGGCCGCTGAGGCCGCTGTTCAGCAATCCAGTCAGAGCACTTTGCAGGCCGTCATGGGCATCCCAGCCGGTGATTTGTTCGCTCGCCCAGAATAGTGGTGCCAGGCGCTGGCTTTGCTGGAAACCGGCTCGGACAAAGAACAGGGCTTCCGCGTCGAGGTTTAATTCTCCTATCAGCTCATGGTGCAGGCGTGCCCAGGCTTCTGCGTAGAGGTTGTGAAACTCAGCGGCTGGCACATCGCCGGTCAGGATGGCGTCGGTTGGCAGTCGTTCACCACCGTCCGCCATCCAGCCACTAAAACCAAGAGTCTCAATCTGTTGCTTGATGGTGCGTTTCAGCCAGTTAAAGGCTTTCGGGTTGCTGAGATCCACCATGCCATTGTCAATGGGGCTGTTGTTAGTTACTGCGTAGGGCGTGCCGTCCGGACGGCTCACCAAAAAGCCATTGGCGAGAGCTTCCCGGTAGAGGTTGGGAAAGGCATCGCCGTTGGCGATGGCAGGACTGTCTTCCAGATAGGGCGTGAAGTAGCCCAACAGGCGTACGCCATCGCGATTCAACTGCTCGCGCATTCCCTGCCAGTTGGGGTAGAGTTGCTGGTCGATGTGCCAGTTCCAGAGAGGGCGACGCTGGCCATTGGTGGCCGGGTATTGTCCGCCCCAGTCTTCCACCAGAATGCCGGCGATGGGCACTCCATCGGACCGCAGTTGTTGATAGTGCTGTTGCAGCTGTGTCTCTCCGCCCTGCAGGCCGACAATGGCTCCCTGCTGGGTCCAGAAAGGCAGGGGAGCCATCCGCCCACTGTTAAGAGTAGATTCACTGATGCAATTCAGCAGGCTCTCACAACTGTTTAATCGTGCATGCAGGGAGTTGCTGTAGACATCAATGCGAGTGAGGTTGGGACGACGAAAATCAAACTCACTGAAACCGGAGTTGTCCAGTGATAAGCTGTAGCCGGCGCTGCTGAGAAAGCGTGGCAGTGACAGTTCACTGCTGGTGGCGGTGCCGGTAACATTGGGACTGATGGTCTCAATCAGGGTGGAGATGGGCTGCTCGCCGCGACCAATACCTTGTGATCGAATCCAGATGGGCACCTGTTGCCCCTTGAAGTTTAATGCACCCGCCTGGCTGCCAAAGCCGAAAATGGATTCGTCCAGCGGTACTGCCAGGTTCAGGCTCAGGTGGTTATAGCTTGAGTCGGTGGTGGTGGCGGTCAGCAACAGCTGGCCATTCGTTTCACTAAAGCGCAAACTGAAGCGTACGCCGCAGTCGGGGGAGCGAAAATGACCGGCCAGCAACAGGAAGCCGGGGGTGGGGTCGGCTTTGTCAATCTGTGCTTGCTGGCAGCTGTGATGAATCCGGGGAGTGGGCAAATTGTGACTGTCCACAGGGTAGTCCAGAGTTGTTTGATGGGCAGACAGCAGGTTATTGACCGGTGTTTGCAGCAGCGTCTGTTGCCGTTGGTAATCAAAAATTGTGAGTTGCTGATTGGCCAAATGAATGCGATAACGGGGGTTGTCGAACACCGCTTCAGGGCCAGCCTCGATGCTCGGGTCTGAACAGCCGCCCAGCAGCAGGCTGATAAACACCGTGGGCATAGTCAGCAGCTGCGTAGTCCGGAGCTGCGTAGTCCAGAGCAGCATAGCCCAGAGCCGCATAGGCAGCCGCAAAAATGTCGACAATCTCATACCGTGGGCCTGTGTGGGGAGAGCGGTTGATGATGTGTCCATTATAGGAATGACCTGCGTGCATGTACTGAGTTCTGGCGCACAGGTTATCATAGCCGCAAAGCTGGGGTATTGAGATCATTCTGCAGGGAGGAGGCCATATGGCATTACTTGGGGTACCACATTTGTTTCAATCCGCCGGGCGCTTTTTAGAAGTTGCTCGATGTCATCTGCAGTGGCGAGGCCTGATGTGTGGCTTGCTGCTGGCGAGCAGCACGACGTTGGCCATCGCCGATGTCGAGATCGAGCCGATTATTCGCTACGACAGCATCCACCATCCGGTGATTGGCGAGCGGGGCATGGTGGCCTCTCAGCATGCGCTGGCCAGCGAGGTTGGTGCTGCGATCATGGCCAAAGGTGGCAATGCGGTGGATGCGGCGGTGGCCGTGGGGTTTGCCCTGGCAGTGGTGTTGCCTCGAGCCGGAAATCTGGGGGGTGGCGGCTTTATGATGATCCACCTGGCCGAAGAGGGGAAAACCATTGCCCTGGATTATCGCGAAATGGCTCCGGCCGCCGCTCACCGGGACCTGTTCCTGGATGCGGAGGGCAACGTGGATTCCAATAAGGCCCGTTTCAGTCATGCTGCAGCCGGCGTGCCGGGAACGGTCGCGGGTCTGTTGCACGCCCAGCGGCACTATGGCCGACTGTCTCTCAAACAGGTGATGACGCCGGCCATACGACTGGCGGAACGGGGATTTGCGGTCACCCATGACCTGGCCAACAAGCTGGAAACCAGCGAGCGGCTGAAGCGCAACCCGGCCACCCTCAAGGCCTACTACAAAGTCGATGGCAGCGATTACCAGGCGGGTGAAGTGTTGAAGTTGCCCGACCTGGCCTGGTCGCTGAAGCAGATTTTGCTGCACGGTGAGGATGCGTTCTACCGGGGTAAGATTGCCGATAAAATTGTGGCGGAAATGCAAGCCAATGAAGGGCTGATAACCCACGCAGACCTGGCCAATTATAAAGTCGTCGAGCGTCAACCGGTCAGTGGCGAGTACCGGGGTTACCAGGTCGTGTCGATGCCCCCGCCCAGTTCCGGTGGTGTGCATATTGTGCAGATGCTGAATGTGCTGGAGCACTTTCCTTTGGCTGAATACGGGGCGGGCAGTGCGGCCAGCATCCATCACATGGTTGAGGCCATGAAATGGGCCTATGCCGATCGCAGCAAGTATCTGGGCGATCCCGATTACGTGTCGGTGCCGGTGGCGGCATTGACCGATAAAGCCTATGCCGAACAGTTGGCCAATCAGATTCAGGGGGATCGGGCCAGACCCTCCAGCGAAATTCTGCCGGGCGCAATGCTCAAGCATGAGAGCCGCGATACCACGCACTTTTCTGTGGTAGATGCCGACGGTAATGCAGTGGCCAACACCTACACTCTGAACTTTTCCTTCGGTTCCGGTATCACGGTAGCGGGAACTGGTATTCTGCTGAACAATGAGATGGACGATTTCTCGGCCAAGCCCGGTGTGCCCAACGCCTATGGCTTGATCGGTGCAGAAGCGAACAAGATCGAAGCGGGTAAACGCCCGCTCAGCTCCATGACGCCTACGCTAATGTTTAAAGACGGCAAGCTGGTGCTGGTGACTGGCAGCCCCGGTGGCAGCCGCATTATCACCACGGTATTGCAGGCCATCATCAATATGGTGGATTTTGACATGAACGTGCTGGAGGCTGTCAGTGCGCCGCGTTTTCACCATCAGTGGCAACCGGATGTGTTGATGATGGAAGACGGTTTTAGCCCTGACACCATGCGCCTTCTGGAAGCCAAAGGGCATAAGCTCCATCCAGTGGAGACCATGGGCAGTGCCAATTCCGTATCGGTACGTAATGGGGTGTCTCTGGGTGCTGCGGACCCGCGTAAACCGGATGCCAAAGCGGTGCCGGTGGCGGCGTTTTAACCATTAAGATTGATGGAGAAGAAGCGTTGTTGCCCGGCTTGAACAGCCGGGCAACAAGCAGAAAGCTTAGGATTTCAGCAGGAACTCCATCAGTGCCTTTTGCGCGTGCAGGCGGTTTTCCGCCTCGTCCCACACCACCGAAATCTTTTCGTCTTCCAGCAGCTCTGCGCTGACTTCCTCACCTCGGTGGGCGGGCAGGCAGTGCATAAAGATGGCGTCCTTGTGGGCCAGTTTCATCATCTCGTGATCGACCTGATAACCGGCAAACTTGGCTTCCCGTTCCTGTTGTTCTTGTTCCTGTCCCATGGATGCCCACACATCGGTCACCACCCAATCGGCATCCTTGACGGCTTCCAGTGGATCGCGGGTAATGGTCACCCGGTCGGCATTTTCAGCCACCAGCTGCGAATTGGGTTCAAAGCCCTCCGGGCAGGCAATGTTCAGCTTGAAATCGCACAGTGCGGCCGCGTTGATGTAGGAGTGACACATGTTGTTGCCGTCGCCAATCCAGGCAACGGTTTTGCCCTTGGGGGATCCGCGATGTTCGACATAAGTTTGGATGTCGGCCAGCAGTTGGCAAGGGTGGTAATCGTCAGTCAACGCATTGATCACGGGGACGCGGGAATACTGGGCAAAGCGTTCGATTTTCTCGTGTTCGAAAGTGCGAATCATGATGATGTCCACCATACGCGACAGTACCCGGGCGGAGTCTTCAATGGGCTCGCCGCGACCCAGTTGCGTATCGCGGGGTGACAGGAACAGGGCGGAACCGCCCAGCTGTGCCATGCCGGCCTCAAATGAGACTCGGGTGCGGGTTGACGATTTCTCAAAAATCATCCCCAGCACCTTCTGCTTAAACGGTTCGCCCACGCCTCCCTGAGAGTGCAGGGCCTTCATTTCAATGGCGCGTTCGATAATCTTGGCCAATTCGTCGGCGGTGAGGTCACGCAGTGTCAAAAAGTGTCTGACGGCCATGGAATATCCCTCTTATTTATACGTCGTTAATCAGTTGGCAGACGATTTCAATCACTTGATCGGCATCGGCTTCGTTCATGATCAGTGGCGGCAGCAAACGGATGGTTTTACCCGCCGTCACGTTGAGCAGCAGGCCGGCATCAGCGGCTGCGGCCACCAGATCGGGACAGTCTTCGGTTAGCTCAATACCGATCATCAGACCCAGGCCACGAATGTTGGCGACCTTGGTGTGGCCTTCCAGACGAGCCTTGAAGTTGTCCAGAAAATAACGGCCCAGCTGGCGGGCGTTGTCGATCAAACCATCGTCCAGCAGGGTGCGAATGACGGTGTAGGCACCCTGACACACGAGTGGGTTGCCGCCGTAGGTGGAACCGTGATTGCCGGGCTGCAACACCCCGGCAGCCGCACCACGAGCCAGGCAGGCACCGATGGGCAGGCCGTTGCCCAGCCCCTTGGCGGTGGTGAGTACATCCGGCAAGATATCGCTGTGCTGGAAGGCGAACAGTTGGCCGGTGCGGCCGTTGCCGGTCTGGATTTCGTCCAGCATCAACAGCCAGCCACGCTCATCGCAGAGCTGGCGCAACTGCAGCAGATAATTGTCGGCTGGCACATTGACGCCACCCTCACCCTGCACCGGCTCCACCAGCACAGCCACCACACTGGCGTCGTCCACGGCGCGCACGGCGTCTATGTTGTTGTAGTCCACATGGATAAAGCCTTCCAGCAGCGGGCTGAATCCCGCCTTCACTTTGGGATTGCCGGTGGCGGTCAGTGTCGCCATGGTGCGGCCGTGAAAGCTGCCATTCATGGTGATCACCGTAGGGGTGGCGATGCCCTTGTCATTGCCGAATTTACGGGCGATCTTCAGCGCGGCCTCGTTGGCTTCGGCACCGGAATTGGAGAAAAATACATTTTCCATAGCCGTTTGTTCACACAGCAGTGTTGCCAGTCGTTGCTGTGGCTCGGTGTTGTACAGGTTGGAAACGTGCATCAGGGTGCGTGCCTGCTCGGCAATGGCGTCGGCCAGCACCGGGTGGCTGTGGCCGAGTCCGCAAACGGCAATGCCCGCGAGTGCGTCCAGGTAACGTCGGCCCTGGTCATCCCACACGTGGATGCCTTCACCTTTCGCCAGCGTCAACTTGCGCTCGCCATAGGTATTCATCAGGGCTGTGCTAGCCATGTCCGAACTCCTTAAATTCTTCAGTTGTATGTACGTAAAAGGTCAATTTCCCCCAAGACCGAGTGAGTAAAGCAGGCCCAAACAAAAACAGGCAGCCGCAAGCTGCCTGAGGGGGACCGCCGATACTATAAGTTAATATCTGGGTTGGCAATGCCGGTAGGCCGAAATCGCCGGCGCTGCGGGCGCTCTGGCCGAATCAGCGGTATCGGCCGACCATGACAGGAAAGGGGGGAGTGGGGTAGAATAGCGGCCATGCAGGCTGACCCGGCTTAAGATACGCTCGACTCAAGAGAGGTAGTAAGTTCCTATGGACATCATGGACACCATCAAGCAACAAATTGAAGAAAACGACATCATTCTTTACATGAAGGGTTCTCCCAATGCGCCCCAGTGTGGTTTTTCCATGCGCACCTCCCAGGCGGTGATGGCCTGCGGCCAGCGCTTTGCCTATGTGGACGTCTTGTCCAATCCCGATATCCGCACCAATCTGCCCAAATACGCCAACTGGCCCACTTTTCCTCAGTTGTGGGTCAAGGGTGAGTTGATTGGCGGTTGCGACATCGTCACAGAGCTGCACGAAAGCGGCGAGCTGAAACAGATCATTGATGCCGCCGCCGGCACTGAACAGCAGGAATCCTAAGGGCCGGTCTTTACGGTAGTTCTCATCGTACGCTAGCTGCTTTATCAGGGGCTCGAAAGAGTTCCGCGAAAACCCGCTTCCTGGCGGGTTTTTTTATGCCTGGAGGCAAGGTGATAATAGGTTTTGTTAATAGTTGGCATTGATAACTACTATCAGTTAGTTTAAGGTTCGCGACACTGAGCTTCACTGCGGCTGTTAAGTGCCCGTTATGCATAAATAGCAACAGCCACCGAAATAACGATTGAAAGGAGAGAAAGGGATGTTGAAGAAGTCACTGCTGGCAACAGCGATTGGGCTGGCAGCCGCGACCACTCAGGCGGCCGAGACGACGCCGTCACTGGAAGAAATGTGGAAGATCATTCAGGCGCAACAGACTGAAATCCAGCAGTTGAAGGCGCAATTGAGTCAAACCGATGTCAAGTTGCAGCAGACTGAAGTGAAAGTGGCTGCGACCGCCGATGCGGTTGAGCAGGGTGTGGTGAGCAATGCCGCCATCAACCAGGTGGCCAGCTGGGTCGAGAAGACTTCAATCGGGGGCTATGGTGAGCATCACTTCAATCATTTCGAAGACGGTGATGACCAGATCGATGCCCATCGCTACGTACTCTATTTCGGTCACCAATTCACCGATAAGCTGCGCTTTTTCTCTGAGTGGGAGCTGGAGCATTCCCTGGCAGGGGATGGCAAGCCGGGTGAAGTTGAGCTGGAGCAGGCCTATATCGAGTACGACTACACCGACAATCATCGTATTCAGATCGGTCAATTCCTGATTCCGGTGGGCATCCTCAACGAAACCCACGAGCCCGACACCTTCTACGGCACGGAGCGCAACAAAGTCGAAAGCGAAGTGATTCCGGCTACGTGGTGGGAAGCGGGGGTGATGGCGCTGGGTGAGATTGCTCCGGGTTTGACTTACAACGCGGCCCTGCACAGTGGCCTGGAGACCACCAATTTCCGCATTCGCAGTGGTCGGCAGAAAAATGCCGAGGCCAAGGCGGAAGATCTGGCCTTTACTGGCCGTCTGAAATTCACCGGCTTCCAGGGTCTTGAACTGGCTGCCACTTATCAGTACCAGCAAGACATTACCCAGGGCGCGTTTACCGAGTCTGCCCCGGCGTCATTGCTCGAAACGCACATGACCTACAATATCGGCGGCTTCGGCCTGCGAGCCCTGTGGGCTGACTGGGATATCGACAGTGATGATTTTGAGCTGGCGGATGCCGATTCCCTGAGTGGCTGGTACGTTGAGCCGTCTTACAAGTTGACCGATAAGTTGGGTCTGTTTGTGCGCTACAGCGAGTGGGATCGCGGTGACAAGATGCTGTCGAATGTCGACTACAAAGCCTACGACTACGGCATCAACTATTGGTTGCACCCACAGGTGGTGTTGAAGTTCGATTACACCGACACCGTCGGTACTAACGATGAAGGTGATGCCTTTAACCTGGGTGTTGGCTGGTCTTACTGAGTCTGAGGTTGCGCGGGGTGCTCAGGCGCCCCGGTGTTTGTAAAACGCTCGCTGCGGAGGCATGAGGTAATGAAACTGAATCAGCGATTGAATTCCTGTGCCTGTGCTTGTGCCATGCGGGCGAGCCTGATGGTCGCGATGCTGTCGCTGTCGCTGGCTGCCCAGGCTCAAAAAGGCAGCTTTGTCTCCGTCGATGAGCTGCGCGAACTGGCTTTCCCCGGTCAGGTGATCGAATGGCAAACCCTGTGGGTCACCCAGGAGCAGCGTCAGGTCATGGAAACCATTCTCGATCACAGTTTCCGCGCCCTGCGGGTGCGCTACTGGGGGCAGGGGCAGCGCACGACCTGGATTTTTGATGAAATCGGCAAGGAGTTTCCCATCACCTTCGGGGTGATCGTGGAGAACCAGAGGTTGGTGGATGTGGTGGTGATGGAATACCGCGAAAGTCGCGGGGGTGAAGTGCGTTATCCGTTCTTTTCCCGACAGTTTCAGTCGCTGGGCCTGGCTCCCGAGCAGCCGCCAAAGCTCGATGGCGACATTGATGGCATCACCGGGGCTACCTTGTCCGTGAGAGCTATGAAGAAAATCGCTACACTGGCTCTGTTTTGCCACCAATTGACCCCATTTTCCCATTCCCCCGATCATGAAAGCATCGTCAGCTCAAACCTCGATAACTAATGCTCGCCGTCGTCGGCATCGTTGGCGCCCTTTCTTTTGGCGCTGGCACCGCCGCCTGGGGGTGGTAGCGGCATTGATTGTCTTGCTGGTGTCCGTCACCGGTTTACTGTTGAACCATACCGCCGAGTTGAAATTCGGCAGCTTGTCGGTGCGCCAGGGTTGGTTGCTGTCTCACTACGGTATGTCCCCGCCCGAGGCTGTCAGTTATCAGGTGGGCAACCTCTGGATCAGTGGCGATGAGCGCAATTCGCTGTATTGGGATGGCGAGCCGCTGGCCAGTTGCCAAGGGGAGCTCAAGGGTGCCCTGGCGGTTGCGTCGCAACAGGGGTTGCACAAGATCGTAGCGTGCGCTGGTGAGTTATTGGTTTTCACGGAATCCGGCGAGCTGGTAGAGCGCATCGGCAGCAGTTACGGCTTGCCACAACCGGTCGACAGCATTGGCTCCTGCGGCGAGGCGATATGCCTGCGCAGCGGCGATCAGATACTGCTGGCGGACTTGCAGCGCCTGCATTGGAGGCCTGTGGACGGGAGGCAGGTGGAGTGGGTTCAATCCCGTCAATCTCCCGCGCCATTGCAGCAGAAATTGCTGCGGGCACAGGGTTCTGCGCTCAGTTGGGAGCGGGTGCTGCTGGATTTGCACAGTGGCCGTATCCTCGGCCAGGTCGGTGTCTGGATCGTGGATCTGGCCGCCCTGTTGCTGTTGTTCCTGGCACTCAGTGGCTTCTGGCTCTGGTACCAGCACCTGGGCCGTCGTCGCAGGCCCTAGAAAGCCTGCGTCAGCGGTCTCACATCTCGTCCAGCCTTTCTGTATAATGCACCTCTTTGTTGTTCTTCAAGACACAGTTGTTCTTCAAGACACAGTTGTTCTTCAAGACACAGTTGTTCTTCAAGACACAGTTGTTCTTCAAGACACAGTTGTTCTTCAAGACACAGTTGTTCTTCAAGACACGGCTGTTCTCAAGGCAGCCCCAGAACTTTGCCACAACGGATTGATCCATGAATGTAAAAGCCTATATGGCCGAAGTTGGCCGTCAGGCCCGCCAGGCGTCGCGAGCCATCGCGGCCGCCACGACCGGTGATAAGAATCGTGCCCTGCTGGCCACGGCTGAATCCCTGCAGGCGTCTCGCCAGGCGTTGCAGACCGCTAATGGCCTGGATTTGGAGCAGGGCAAGGCCAATGGCCTCGATGCGGCCTTGCTGGATCGTCTGGAGCTGACACCGGCGCGTATCGATGACATGCTCGAAGGTTTGCAGCAAGTAGCCAGCCTGCCGGATCCCTGTGGTGAGATCACGGACATGAGTTATCGTCCGAGCGGCATTCAGGTGGGCAAGATGCGTGTGCCCCTGGGGGTGGTGGGTATCATTTATGAGTCCCGTCCCAATGTCACCATCGATGCCGCCAGTCTTTGTCTCAAATCCGGCAATGCCACCATTTTGCGCGGTGGCAGTGAAGCGTTTCACTCTAATCAGGCCATTGCCCGCTGTATAGCCCAGGGGCTGGCCAGTGCCGGCCTGCCGGAAACGGCGGTGCAGATTATCGAAACCACCGACCGTGCCGCCGTGGGTGAGTTGATCACCATGCCAGAGTATGTGGATGTGATTGTGCCCCGCGGCGGCAAAGGCCTGATTGAGCGTATCAGCAATGAAGCCCGGGTGCCGGTGATCAAGCACCTGGACGGGATCTGTCATGTCTATATCGATGACCAGGCGGACCTGGAGAAGGCGTTTAACATTGCCGTCAATGCCAAAACCCATCGCTACGGCGTCTGTAATGCCATGGAAACCTTGCTGGTGCACGAGGCTGTGGCTGCCAGCATTCTGCCTCGCCTGGCTGAAGCCTATGGTGAAAAGGGGGTCGAGTTGCGGGGTTGTGAGCGCACCCGTGCGCTGATCGACGCGGCTGAGGCCAGCGAGCTGGACTGGTCGACGGAATATCTGGCGCCGGTATTATCGATTCGGGTGGTGGGTGATATGCAGGCGGCAATGGATCACATTGAACGCTACAGCTCGCGTCATACCGAATCCATTGTGACTGAAAACTACACCCGTGCCCGCCAGTTCCTGGCCCGGGTGGATTCCAGCTCGGTGATGGTCAACGCGTCGACCCGCTTTGCCGATGGCTTTGAGTATGGTTTAGGGGCCGAAATCGGCATCTCCACGGACAAAATTCATGCCCGTGGTCCGGTTGGGCTGGAAGGCTTGACGTCGCAGAAATACGTGGTGTTTGGCGATGGCCATATTCGCACCTGACAATTGCAGCGGGCCGCAGTGTTGACGTTGTCGGTGGTGGAGACGGCTGTCCAATCGCCATCACGGCGGACGCTGGGGCTGTTTGGTGGCACCTTTGATCCGGTCCACAATGGCCATTTGCGCATGGCGCTTGAGCTCAAGCAGGTTCTCAACCTGACGGAAATGCGTCTTTTGCCCTGTCACCAGCCCCCTCATCGGCAATTGCCCGGCCGCAGCAGCGCTGACCGGGCGGCCATGGTGCGGCTGGCGGTGGCCGAGTGCGAGCCACTGACTGTGGACGAGCGGGAATTGAAGCGCCAGAAGCCGTCTTACACCGTTGATACCCTCGCTGAACTGCGGGCCGAACAGGGGCCGGAAGTGTCCCTGTGCTGGTGCGTAGGCATGGATTCCCTGGTCACTCTCCATCAGTGGCATCGCTGGCGCGAGCTGCTGGACTATGGGCACCTGGTGGTCACTGCCCGACCCGGTTGGCAAGTGCCGGAAACGGGCACGATGGCGACCTGGTTGCAGCAGCACCTGGCTTCAGCCGAGCAGTTGCACCAACGTCCATCCGGTGCCGTGGTGGTTCAGGAGTTAACCCGGTTGGATATTTCGGCCACAGAAATTCGCGCCATGATAGCGGCTGGGCGATCGCCACAATTCCTGCTGCCTGATGCGGTTTGGCGCTATATTGAAGAGAAGCGTCTGTACCGCGAAGAATCTCGGCCCCAGGGTAAAACCGGGCCTGAAGCTTGAAACTTATTTGAAGTTTGAAACTTACTTGAAATTTGAAACTTACTTGAAATTTGAAAGCAACACACACTCGAATACCTGATTATTTAAAGGAATCCCTTAACTGATGTCCCAAGAATTAAACACCATCATCCTCAATGCCCTGGAAGATCTGAAAGGAAAAGACATTGTCTGTCTCGACGTAAGCGACCTGACCGATGTCATGGACACCCTGGTGATCGCCAGTGGTACCTCCAACCGCCATGTCAAATCCCTGGCCTCCAATGTGGTTCAGGAAGCCAAAGACAAAGGCATCCAGGCAATCGGTGTTGAGGGGCTGGAGGGCGGTGAGTGGGTCCTGGCCGACTTCGGCGATACCGTTGTGCACGTCATGATGCCGGCGACCCGGGACTTCTACGACCTGGAAAAGCTCTGGAGTATGGAGCCCGGCACCCGTCACCAGGACGGCGAATAAGCCCCAGCCACGTCCCGGAGCTGTCTGTATGCGATTTAAAATCATCGCAGTGGGGACCCGCATGCCCGCCTGGGTGGAAGAGGGTGTCCAGGAGTATGCCAAGCGTTTGCCGCGCGACTTCAGTGTTGAATTTGTCGAGTTGCCGCTGGGGCCGCGGGGCAAAAATGCCCCAGTGGACAAGGCAATTGCCAAAGAGGGCCAGCAGATGCTGGCGGCCATTCCCAAGGGCGATAAGGTCATTGCCCTGGATGTCCTGGGTAAGCCCTGGAGCACGCAAAAGCTGGCTGACAATCTGGCCAGCTGGTCGATGGAGTGCAGTAACTACAGTCTGCTGATTGGCGGACCGGATGGGCTTGATCCCCAATGCCTGGCGCGCGCTGATGCCAAGTGGTCCCTGTCGGCCTTGACCTTACCTCATCCGCTGGTGCGTATTGTGTTGATTGAGCAGTTGTATCGCGCCTGGTCAATTCTTAACCATCATCCCTATCACAAGTGAGATCATTGATGGATTGATCTCACAGCTGGTCTCCCTGCGACCTTGTGCTCGTAAACACGGGGTTGAACTTCCAACGGCGCCATAATGTCCATACAATCACGCCTTTGACTTGAAAACACAACCTATTCACTTTGACGGGTTTTGACTGAGCTGCATGCCGGAACCGCAACACCTTAAAGACCACTATCAGGAAGCCCGGATATTCTCCCGCCGCATGCTGTTGACTCTGCTGGTGCTGTTGCTGCTGCTCGGCGTCCTGTTGGCTCGTCTCTACAATCTGCAGGTGGTCAACTACCAGAATTACGTGACCCAGTCCGATCGCAACCGGGTGCAGGTACAACCGCTGCCGCCCACCCGCGGGTTGATTTTTGATCGCCGCGGGCGACTGCTTGCCGATAACCGCCCCAGTTATAACCTCACCATCATCAAGGAGCAGGTCAAGGATTTGCCGGCTACCCTGTCGCTGTTGTCGCAACTGGTGGAACTGCGTGAAGACGATATCAAGGAATTTGAAAAGCGTTTGCAGCAGCGTCGGCGTCCCTATGAGGCGGTACCGCTCAGTTATCGTTTGAATGAAGACGAAATAGCGCGCCTGGCCGTCAACGAATATCGACTGCCGGGGGTCAAGGTCTCTGCCGAACTGGTGCGAGATTATCCATATGCCAGTATGTTGGCGCACTCCGTCGGCTATGTCGGCCGTATCAATGATCGGGAGCTGGCCTCGTTCAACGAAGAAGAATACCGCCGCTACAGCGGTACCCACACCATCGGTAAGATCGGTCTGGAGAAACAATACGAAGAGTTATTGCTGGGGGCTGTGGGTTACCAGAATGTCGAGACCAATGCCCGTGGTCGGGTGCTGCGGGTGCTGGAGCGCACTGCACCGGAGCCGGGCAAAAACCTGCAGCTGTATCTGGATGTGGATTTGCAGCAGGAAGCGCTCAACGCTATGGGGGATCAGCGCGGTGCGGTGGTGGCCCTGGATGTAAAAACCGGGGGGGTGCTGGTGATGGTCAGCACGCCGAGTTACAACCCGAATCTGTTTGTTACCGGCATCAGCTACAAAGACTACAACGCCCTGCACGACTCCCTCGACTTGCCACTCTACAATCGGGCGATCCAGGCCCAGTACCCGCCGGGTTCAACCGTCAAGCCCATGCTGGGACTGGCCGGCTTGCACTACCGGGTTGTGGATCCCAATTACTGGGTGCGGGATCCCGGCTTCTACAAGCTGGAAGGCGAAGACCGGCTCTATCGCGACTGGAAGCGGGTGGGCCATGGCCGTCGGGTGGATTTGATGCAGGCCATCACGGAATCCTGCGATACTTATTTTTACGACCTGGCCTACAACATGGGCATTGATTCGATGCATCAGTTTGGCAGTCACTTCTCCCTGGGCAAACGCACCGGCATTGATATTCCCAGCGAACGTCGGGGCATCTGGCCCTCGCGGGAGTGGAAGCGGGCAGTGCGAGGATTGCCCTGGTTTCCCGGTGACAGTTTGAACGTGGGTATCGGCCAGGGCGATGTGCTCACCACCCCGCTGCAGCTGGCGACTATGACCGCTACCCTGGCCAATCGGGGCCAGTTTATCCAGCCGTTGCTGGTGCGCAGGGTGGGTCCGGATTTGCTTGAACACCGGGTTGAGGCCATATCCGACATTACCCCAAACAACTGGGATTTTATTTTTGACACCATGAAAAGTGTGGTGCACAGCCGCAAAGGTACGGCGAAGAGCATCAGCGATGATCTCGATTACACCATTGCCGGGAAAACCGGTACTGCCCAGGTGGTGGGTATTGCCCAGGGGGAAAAATACGATTCCGAAGCCCTGATTGAACGGCAGCGGGATCACGCCCTGTTCGTGGCGTTTGCGCCGCTGGAAAACCCCCAGGTGGCGGTGGCGGTGATTGTGGAAAATGGCGAGAAAAGTTCCAAGGCCGCCAAAGTGGCGCGTCGGGTCATGGACCGCTTTATGGAGCTTGAAGCCGAGCAGCAAATACAGGCGTCTCAGGCCACCTCAGACGGAGTGGCTGCGGACGTGCACAAGGGGCGGGGGGTATGAATTCAACCAGCGATTTTCAGCGGCGCATGCCCGAAGCCAGCCGCGACCTGCAGCGTCCGGTCAGCGTGTGGCAGCGCTGGCACATTGATGTCCCCCTGTTGTTGGGGTTGCTGGCCATCACAGTCTACGGGCTGATTGTTCTGTACAGTGCCAGTGGCCAGGACTGGCACTACGTCAAACGCCAAAGTGTGTTTATCCTGCTGGCCTACGGCGTCATGTTTACTGTGGCCCAGATTCGCCTGCACACCATGGAGTATTGGGCGCCCTGGCTCTATGCCGCCGGGGTTGTGCTGCTGGTGCTGGTGCTGGTCATGGGGGTTGGTGCCAAGGGGGCCCAGCGCTGGCTGAGCCTGGGCGGATTCCGCTTCCAGCCCTCCGAGGTTTTGAAGCTGGCTGTGCCGACGATGTTGGCTTCCTACCTGGCCCCCCGACTGCTGCCGCCCAGTATGAAGCACGTTGTCTTCTCGCTGCTACTGATCGGCATTCCCACAGTGCTCATTATGAAGCAGCCGGATTTGGGAACCTCCTTGCTGATTGCCGCTTCCGGTCTGTTGGTGCTGTTTTTTTCCGGCTTGCGCTGGAGCTACATTGTGTCGGCGGTCGGGATTCTGGCTGCCAGTGCCTGGCCTATCTGGATGTTCGTGCTGCACGGCTACCAAAAGCAACGGATCCTCACGTTGTTGAATCCCGAAGCGGATAAGCTGGGTTCCGGTTGGAATATCATACAGTCAAAAACCGCCATAGGTTCCGGGGGGTTGCACGGCAAAGGCTGGCTCAATGGCACCCAGTCTCAGCTGGATTTTCTGCCGGAAAGTCATACGGATTTTATCATCGCGGTGTTGGCGGAAGAGTTTGGACTGCTGGGCGTATTGGTGCTTTTGGCATTGTATATCTGGGTCGTGGGGCGGGGGCTGATGATTGCCGTGACCGCCCAGGATACCTTCGGTCGCTTGTTGGCCGGCAGTATTACCGTGACATTTTTTATCTATGTGTTTGTCAATATCGGCATGGTGTCCGGTCTGTTACCGGTGGTGGGGGTGCCTTTACCGCTGGTCAGTCACGGCGGTACTTCCATTGTCACTCTGATGATGGGGTTTGGTATTCTGATGGCCATCAGTACGGAAAAGCGCCGGGTCAGTATTGGCTAATACCACCTCTGCACAGTGGGGCAGTCCACAGAGTGGGATCAGTGAGGAGAAATGTGTGAGACAAGATGTTAAGACGCAAGTTGTTGTCAGACAGCGGAAGACGTTCCGGTTGGGTTCCCGTCCCGGGGAGACGTTTCTCTGGCGAGGGGTGTGTCTGGCTGCAGGTTTGTTGCTGTGGGGGCAGGGAGCGTCAACCCTGGCCCAGGGCGGCTATGCTGACCGGGCTGAAGCAAAAGCTTTTATGGCTGAAATGGTCGCGGACTATGGTTTCGATCAGCAGCAGCTCAACGCCTGGTTTACCCAGGCTGAAAAACAGCAAGCCATTCTGGACGCAATTTCCCGACCGGCAGAAAAAACCAAAACCTGGGCAGAATACCGACAAATTTTTGTAACCCCGACCCGAATCAGTAAGGGAGTGGAATTTTGGCTGGCCCATCAGGATACCCTCGCTCGCGCTGAAGAGCGCTACGGTGTGCCGGCGGAAGTGATTGTCGCGATCATTGGTGTGGAAACCCGCTACGGTCAGTTCACCGGTCGGTATCGGGTTATGGATGCGTTGTCGACCCTGGCTTTTGACTATCCGCCGCGCAGTCCATTTTTTACCAAGGAGTTGCGTGAGTACTTGTTGTTGACCCGCGAGCAGCAGCGCGACCCACTCAGCTTGAACGGCTCTTACGCCGGTGCCATGGGTTACGGCCAGTTTATGCCGTCCAGTTATCGAGCCTACGCCGCCGATTTTGACGATGACGGCTCGATTGATATCTGGCAAAACCCGGTGGATGCCATCGGCAGTGTCGCCAACTATTTTGTCCGGCATGGTTGGCGGCGGGGTGAGCCTGTTGTCTTTCGTGCCAATGTGGCCAAGCATCATGACCGGGATGTGATCAACGATTCCCTGAAACCGCTGCACACAGTGGCTGAACTGGAGCAAAAGGGCTTCAGCACCGAGACACCGGTGGCTGCGACTGCCAGTGCCAATGCGCTGGAGTTGGACGGTGAGCAGGGCGCAGAGTTCTGGCTCGGGTTGCAGAACTTTTATGTGATTACCCGTTACAACCACAGTCGCCTGTACGCCATGGCCGTGTATCAATTAAGCCAGGAAATCCACCAGGCTTTTGTGGCACAATCCCAAACCTAAGCTGTGTTGTGAATCAGTACCATGGTTAAGCATCATACGGGTCAGTTAAAGAGAGAATCAGTTTGAGACGCTTGGGAGCGAAGTGGTTGGCCGGTTGCCGGATGCCGGCAGCGTTGGGGTGTTTGCTGATATCAGCCTGTTCAACCGTGCCCTTGACCACGGAAGTAAAGGACAGCGGGCCTGATCGCCCCATGGATGTTTCCCATATTCCGGATGCGGTGCCCCGTCACGAGGTGCGTACCAAGGCGGGCAATAAATCCCCCTATACCGTGCTGGGCAAGACTTACCGTGTGCAGGCTGACAGTCGCGGCTTTGTTGAACAGGGCATCGCCTCCTGGTATGGCAACAAGTTTCATGGGCGCCGAACCTCCAATGGGGAAATTTACAGCATGTACGGCATGACGGCTGCCCATAAGACGTTGCCGATCCCCTCATATGTGCGGGTTACCAATCTCAACAACGGTCGCCAGATTGTTGTGCGGGTCAATGATCGCGGACCCTTTCACGATGGACGCATCATTGACCTGACCTACGCCGGCGCCAAAAAGCTGGATTTCATTAAGCACGGGACTGCGCCGGTCCGCATTGAGGTGCTGGAACCGGGTACGCCGGTGGCGGCCAGTGCTGGGGCGTCAGCAGTTGCGGAGCTGAAGGTTGAGGGCGGTGCTTCGCAAAAGGCGCCGGCGCCCCGCCATTCGGCGGGTTACGAGTTGCCGGCCAATACGTTTTTGCAGGCCGGCGCCTTTTCCAGTCTGGACGCCGCCGAGCGTTTGCGCCGTCGGATTGATGCCCTGACGACCTTGCCGGTGACGGTTCAGGCTCCGGCGGGTGATCGTTTCTATCGAGTCAGGGTGGGGCCAGTCAGTGACAACCTGGTGGTGATGGATCTCCGCCAGTTGCTGCAGCAGCATCAATTGCCAGCGCCGCATCTGGTCTACGATTGAGACCTGTGCCTTTGACTGCACTCACCTGACTGTTACACTATCCTACAGTTTTGGGGCCGTATGTCGGTTCCGGTTGGCGTGTTGCTGACACATCAAGGAATTTTTTCAGCCCGCAAGGGTCAGACACAGTGCCCGATCGCTGCCGTTCCGGGTGGCCGCTGTGGTTAAAATTCTAATTCTATGATCAATCAGTAGAGATCCATGAGTATACAATCCCCATTGAAGTCCTTTTATATTGCCTGTTTGAGCTTGGTTGTGCTGTTGTCGGCGTCCACTCAGGCGAGCCCGACCATCATTCCTGCTCCGCCGCAGCTGGCGGCTTCAGGTTACATTTTGCTGGACGCGGATACCGGCAAAGTGCTGGTTGAGCACAATGCCGATGAACTGCTGCCGCCGGCCAGCCTGACCAAGATGATGACCAGTTACATCGTTTCCGAAGATATTGAAAACGGAAAAATTGGCGAGGATGATCAGGTTCATATCAGCGTCAATGCCTGGCGTATGGGCGGCTCTAAGATGTTCATTCGCGAAGGCACAGAGGTGCCGGTTATCGACCTGTTGCGCGGCGTGATCATTCAGTCCGGTAATGACGCCAGTGTGGCTCTGGCTGAGCATGTGGCGGGCAGCGAGGGTGCATTTGTCGATATTATGAACCAGCAGGCCACGTTGTTGGGGATGAACAACACCACGTTCAAAAACGCGACCGGCTGGCCAGCCGAAGGGCATCTGACCACAGCCCGGGACCTGTCGGTATTGGCGCGGGCGATGATCAATGATCACCCTGAGCATTACGCACTCTACGCCGAGAAATACTTCTCCTACGGTGCCCCTGGCGAGCTTCCCAAGAATCAGCCCAATCGCAACCGCCTGTTGTTTACCGACAGTTCGGTCGATGGCATCAAAACCGGTCATACCGAAGAGGCGGGTTTTTGTCTGGTGGCGTCGGCCAAGCGCGATGGAATGCGGCTGATCTCTGTGGTCATGGGTACCCGCAGTGATAAGGCCCGGGCCCAGGAGTCGCAAAAGCTGCTGGCGTATGGATTCCGGTATTTCCAGACCCACAAGCTCTATTCAGCCGGTGACCAGCTGGCCGAAAGCCGGGTTTGGGCTGGACAGAGTGGGCAGGTTGGCCTGGGGCTGGCAAACGACGTGTACCTGACCATCCCGCGCGGTACGGCGGATGAATTGAAGGCCGAAATGCACATTGACGAAGTCATCAAGGCACCGTTTGCGGCGGGGCAGGAGCTGGGTAATCTGACGGTCACCCTGGACGATGAGCAGCTGGTGGACGTACCCCTGGTGGCTATCACTGGCGTCGAGCAAGCCGGCTTTTTTGCCCGCATTTGGGATATGATTGTTTTGTTCTTCCTGGGGCTGTTCCGATAAGCGTTTCGCCCATCTGCCCGGCATAACGACTTGCCGCAGAAGGACATGGGGAGTCGGCCCGGCCGTGGTCGACTCCGCATACCTCGCAAGCCCTTCCCCCCCGATGTATAATGGCCGTCATTGGTAGCTCCGTGATGTGTTGTTATGACGAACTCAAATACCGGTTCCGGTCAGGAACCTCCAAAAATCGAATTCCCCTGTGAAGATTATCCCGTCAAGGTGATGGGCGATTCAGGTGCTGAGTTTCATGAATTTGTTCTGGAAGTGATGGAACGTCACGCACCAGGTATTGATCAAGCGCGAATTTCGGTAAAAGACAGCCGAAATGGCCGTTTTCAATCCATTACCCTGTTTATTACCGCCACCGGCATTGATCAATTGCAGGCTCTGCATCAGGAACTGATCGAGAGTCCCATGACCAAGATGGTGCTGTAAGTTATGACCGCAGACGGAGAAGGGAAGCGTGGCGGCAGCCTGGTGGTGCGCTATCTGGGGCTGCAGGATTATGAGCCCGTGTGGCGGGCCATGTCGAACTTTACCGATAAGCGCTCTGAAGCCACTGGTGATGAGCTCTGGCTGGTCCAGCACCCCAAGGTGTTTACCCAGGGGCAGGCGGGCAAGGCCGAGCATGTACTGATGCCAGGCGACATTCCCGTGGTGCAGGTGGACCGGGGTGGTCAAGTGACCTACCACGCCCCCGGTCAGTTGGTGGCCTACCCACTGATTGATATCCGCCGCCGGGGAATCGGCGTGCGCGATCTGGTTACCCGCACTGAAAACACCCTGGTGGAGACCCTGGCTGAGTTGGGGATAGAGGCTTACCCCAAAGCCGATGCGCCGGGGGTGTATATCAAAGACCGTTCCGGCGCCGATGCCAAGGTGGCGTCACTGGGTTTCCGTATCCGCAAAGGCTGCAGTTACCATGGCTTGAGCCTGAACGTGGATATGGACCTGCAGGATTTTGGCCGCATCAATCCCTGTGGCTACCAGGGTTTGAAAATGGTGCGCACGGTCGACCTGTCCGATGATGAGCGGGCGGCCACGGTTGCGGCACTGGAACCCATTGTGGCCCGCCACTTTGCCGACTTGCTCGAATACCAGACCTGTGAGGTGGTTGGCCCGGCCGCTGCTGCGCAGGTTATTCATAAGTTTTCCGATGCCGAGGTCGCCAGCCTTGCGGAAGCTGTCGTAGTTAAATCCTAGTAAATCCTAGATAGGGACACACACTGTATGACGACTGAAACGCCTTCTACTGACTCCCTCGCCTTTGAGGCAGACATGGAGCCGGTCAAGCGCACCCGCCGCATCAAGCAGGGTGAGAAGCTTCGTGATGCCGATAAGGTGGAGCGTATCCCCGTCAAGGTGATTGCCAGTGACGGTATGAAGCGCAAACCGGATTGGATTCGTGTGCGCATTGGTAATTCGCCTGAAGTGGACCGCATTAAAAAGATCCTGCGCAAAAACAAACTGGCCACGGTCTGTGAAGAGGCCAACTGTCCGAACCTGAGTGAGTGTTTCAGCGGTGGTACGGCGACCTTTATGATCATGGGTGAGATCTGTACCCGTCGTTGTCCGTTCTGTGATGTAGGGCACGGCAAGCCCAATCCGCTCGACACAGAAGAGCCGGTTCACCTGGCGGAAGCCATCGCCGACATGGGGCTTAAGTATGTGGTGATTACTTCGGTGGATCGCGACGACCTGCGTGATGGCGGTGCCCAGCACTTTGCCGATTGTATCCGCGAGGCCCGTCAGCGCTCTCCCCAGCTGCAAGTGGAAATCCTGACGCCGGACTTTCGCGGGCGTATGGAGGTGGCGCTGGATATTCTGGAGCAGGAAGCGCCGGATGTGTTCAACCACAACCTGGAGACCGTGCCTCGCCTCTATCGCCAGTCTCGCCCGGGGGCCAACTATAAGTGGTCATTGAAGCTGTTGCAGGAATTCAAAAAACGTCGCCCTGACGTCCTCACCAAGTCCGGCCTGATGGTGGGGTTGGGGGAGACCAAGGAAGAGATCATTGAAGTGATGCGCGATATGCGTGAGCACGACATTGATATGCTCACCATCGGTCAATACTTGCAGCCATCCCGCGACCACCTGCCGGTTGATCGCTATGTGCACCCGGATGAGTTTGACGAGTACACTGCCATCGCCAAAGAGTTGGGTTTCAAGCACGCCGCCTGCGGACCGCTGGTGCGCTCTTCTTATCATGCCGACAAACAAGCTCACGGCGAAGAAGTTAAATAGCCCCTTCATAATTCCCCCGGCCAGACCGGGGGCTTTTCTCTTATGACCTCCTGAGTGTGGGGCACAGCCATGTGCGGGGTGGTTCCTGGCGGGCGTCACAGGCGTGGTCTGATACGAGTCCGATGGGGCTGCGCACGGGGGTTGGCTGGAGTCGTCATGGGCGGGCTGTTGCTGAGTGCCTGCGCCCCCGGCGATCGAGCTGACAAAGTTCTGCAGAATTACCAGTGGCGCATGAGCAATGTGTTTGAGCTGGAGGAAGCTGACCTGGCGTCCGCGGTATCCGGCCTGCAGCCACGTTTTCCGCTGCGGCGCTCTCTTATCCAGGCGATCCCGCCACTCAACATCAACTTGCTGGAGTTTTTACAGCTGTCACGCTGTGAGTTGCAGCGGTTGTTGGGCCAGCGCAACAGCAGTTTGGGGCTGGTGATGCCGGTCAGCCAGCGTTTTTTATACGAACTGTCATTTCTGGAGCTGGCCCAGATCTGTATTATCGAGTTGGAGCGATTGAGTCGACTGCAACCGGTGAATGACGAGGACGCTCGGCTGTCGCTGGTCCGTCTGCTTCAGGCGGCAGTAACTCACAAGCAGCAATGGCTGGCCGCCAGCTATTGGAATGCACTCTGGGGCAGTGACGAATTCCAGCTTCTCTTCTCGACGGCTACGCCCATGCCCAGGGTGTCTGGCTTGCAGCTCCAGCCTGTGGCCCTTGAAGAGGCGCTGGAATGGCTCACGGCCGGTTCGTCCTTCTGGCAGCAGCAACCGCGGGATGCTCGTAACCGGCAGCTGGAACAGGCGCTGGCGGTGGTGGGCAGTGAGAAATACCTGGGCCAATTGCGCCTGGCGATGGTGACGATCTCGCGAGTCTTGGCGTCCACCACGGATGCCGTGGCTGGCGCCCAGCAGCGGCGTTCGATCTGTCTGCAACATACCCTCAGTCCCCGCGGGACCATTATGCAACGCGTATTTCTGCGTTATTACATCGGCGAGGTGCAGCCTCTGATCAGCCTGGTTCACCAGCGTGTGAGTAGTCTGCGGCCGTTATTGAGTCGCGCCCTGCAGGTCGCCGAGCAGCTTCCTGCTGGCCAGCCACCTGCCAGCCTGGAGGACTATTGGCAGCGCGTATGGGCTGATCGGGCCGACAGTGAATGGGGTCAATACTCCCGCGCCGTGGCGGATCATACCCGTATGTGGCAACGTCTTTTGAAACAATGTGGGCTTCAACCTGGTGCCAGCCCAGACGCTGAACAGGCGTTCTGGCCCGCCGAGACCTGACAGGCGTCGAAATATGGTATTTAATAGGCGTTAGCACGGAATGCTATTTTAACTATGGTGGTTTAAATCTTTATGGACTTAATTGGAATCGGAGCCACGGGCTCCCCAGGCGAGAGCGAAATTCCGACCGATGATTGAATTGACTAATCAGCTGTCTGAAGAGAGCAGCCCTTATTTGCAGGCCCATCAGCAACACCCGGTCGCCTGGCAAACTTGGCAGCCAGATGTGCTGGCTGCTGCGAAAAAGCTCAATCGCCCCATTGTCCTGTCCATTGGCTATTCGGCGTGTCACTGGTGTCATCTCATGGCCCGGGAAACCTTCAGTGATCCCCTTATTGCGGACCTGATGAACGCCAATTTCATCAACATCAAGGTGGATCGCGAAGAGCGTCCAGATCTGGACGAGGTGTATCAGACCGCCCATCAGATGTTGACCGGTCGACCCGGTGGCTGGCCATTGACCATGTTTCTCTGTCCGCAGACCCAGATTCCGTTTCTGGCGGGGACTTATTTCCCCCGTGATGGTCGCGATGGGCTGCTGGGCTTTGACGATCTGCTGCAGCGTGTGTACAGCTATTACACTCAGCAGCAGTCTGATTTCAAGAAGCTGCGTGGGCAGGTGGAGAGCAGTTTTCAGCAGCTCATGCAGCCCCAGGAAGGTCAGGCTGAGCCAACCATGTCGGATTTGCTGGCCGCTGCCTTGAAAGGCCTCGAACCCTTGCAGGATAAGGAATATGGCGGTTTTGGCCGCGCCCCCAAGTTTCCCATGCCGGTGAACCTGAGCTTTCTGTTGCAGCAGGATGCCTATCGGCGTTTATCTGTACCCGGTCGTGAGCACCTGTACCTGAGCCTGGACCAGATGGCACAGCGTGGAATCAACGATCGCATTGGTGGCGGTTTCTTTCGTTACAGTACCGACAATGACTGGAACATCCCCCACTTTGAGAAAATGCTCTATGACAATGGCATGTTGCTGGAGGTCTACGCCCGGGCCTGGCTGCAAACGGATATGCCCCTCTACAAAAGCGCCGCCATAGGTATTGTGCGCTGGTTGCGCCAGCATATGCTGACCCAGCATGGGACTTTCTTCTCGTCCATGGACGCCGAGACCGATGGCCGGGAAGGCGATTACTACACCCTGCCGGCGGACGACCTGAAAACCACTCTGTCGACGGAAGAGTTCCGTCTGTTTGAGCAGATGTTTGGCCTGCGTGGCGAGCCTAACTTTGCTGGACGCTGGCACCTGTCACAGAAACAGGATCTTAATACGGCTGCCAGGCAGCTCACCATGACTCGCGAAGAGGCCCTGCGTATTTACCGGCAGGGGCGGGAAAAAATTGAACTGTTGCGGGCCCACAAATCCCTGCCGTTGATCGACAACAAGGTCTTAACCAGCTGTAACAGCCTGGTGATCAAAGGCTTGTTAATTTTGGCTCGCAAAGACAGTGAGATGCGCGAGCTGGCCCTGGCTCAGGGGGCGCTGGACTTTATCCATGATCGCCTCTGGGTCAATGGACGCCTGTTTTCCGCCTGGCAGGGGGAGCAGCCCCAGCGTCATGCGTTTCTCGACGATTACGCCTATTTGCTGGATGCCCTGCTGGAGAGCTTGCAAACCAGTTGGCGAGATCGTGATTACCGTTTTGCGATTGCATTGGCCGAAGCCATGTTGCGCCTGCACGAAGACGCGGAGCAGGGAGGTTTTTACTACACGGCTAACGATGCCGAAATGTTGATTTATCGCAGCAAGCCTTACCTGGACTCTGTGTTGCCCTCGGCCAATGGCGTGGCGGCGCGGGCACTGTTGCGCCTGGGGCAGTTAACGGCCGAGCCGCGCTATCTGCAGGCCGTTAACCGGTTGCTGTCCTCGGCACTGGCCGCCATGCAGCAGTCGCCCCAATCTCATCTGACCCTGGTGCAGGTGCAGGAAGAAAGACGTTCACCACGGCCCCAGGTGTTGATGCTGGATGACGGTAAAATGCACAGCTGGCAGGCCAATCTGCATAGCATGATGGGTGAGCGGATTATCTGTTATCGGTTACCTGAAGACGCCGAACTTTACCCAACCGAGGCTCTGGGTATGGAGCCAGGTGAGGCGATGGTGTGTGTTGGGGATCGCTGCCTGCCAGTGCAGAGAACCGCCAACGGTCTTATTCATCAGCTCACTGAACTGCTTGCCTGAAACCGCTGTTTTAGCCCCCGGAGATTGTCTCCGGGTATTCAGCCTGACCATTCAGCTGCAGCAGGCGGCCGGGGTAGTCCGTAAAAATGCCGTCGACCCCCAGCTCCGCCATCGAATGCATATCGTCTTCTTCATTGACGGTATAGACCCACACCTGCAGTCCCCGTCGATGAGCATCGGCCACCAGCTCGGCATCGATAAAGTCAATGTTGGGGTGCAGGGAGTAGGCGTCCAGGGCCGAGGCGCAGGCAGCGTAATCCAACGGAATACCCTGAATCAACGCGCCCCGCTTTACCTGTGGCAGTAATTGCTTAAAGGCAAACAGCTGCCGATGATCGAAACTGGAAACCACGTAGTGCTCAAAGCCAAGGCCGCCATCACGACTGTGGCTTTCCAGCAGCTCGGCGACCGGTTGGGCGCAGTGGGGGCCTTTCAGTTCGATATTGATCAATACCTGCTCGCCGAGTAACTGCAGGACTTCCGGCAACGTGGCGAGGCGGTTACCGCAGGCCAGGATCAATTCTTTCAGGTGTTGGGGGTGTTGCTCAATCAGGCGTCCCTCGCCGGGCAGGGTTTTGCCCAGTCGCCGGTCGTGAGTAATGAGCAGTTCATTGCCCAGATTCCAGACATCCAGCTCTACGGCATCAACGCCGAGCTGTAAGCTTTCTTCAAACGCGGCCAGGGTATTTTCCGAATACTGCTGACTGCCGCCTCGGTGAGCGATGCAGAAGAGGGGTTTGGCGAGCATGACAGCTCCTGTAAAAATGGATTAGTGCAGCAGGATTTTCAGCTGTTGTTCGGCTTCTTGTCTATAGTGACCGCCAAATAAATTGGCGTGATTGAGCAGGTGGTAAAGTTGATACAGCGGGCGGCGGCGGGGGTAGTCCTGGTCGATGGGGGATACACTGGCGTAGCCCTGGTAAAAGGCCTCGGGAAAACGGCCAAACAGTTCACTCATGGCCAGATCCGTTTCCGCGTCAGCGTAATAGCAGGCGGGGTCAAAAATCACCGGCATCTCGCGATGAAAGCTGATGTTGCCGCGCCACAAGTCGCCGTGTACCAGCGCCGGCTGCGGTTGCCACTCGCGCAGAAATTCCCGGGCGGCATTCACCAACGTTTGAATGTCGGGGTGTTCTAACGGTTTTCCCCGCAGCAGTGACAGTTGATGGCCGATCCGCTGACGTGCAAAAAATTCTGACCAGCAAGACTCCCACGAGTTGGGTTGATAGGTGATGCCGCAATAGCTGGGGTGTTCAAACCCGAAGCGCTGGCCTGCAGGTAGATGGTGCAGTTCGGCCAGCTGTTGACCGGCCAGGTACCAGTCGCCATCGGGCTGCAGGTCGAGCCCTTCCAGCATCAGGTAGCTAAACTGGTGACAGTGCCCCACGCAAATGGGTTTGCAGGCGCGGATGCTGTTGGGGTTCCTGGTGTGCGCCTGGCGCAGGGCTTTAAGCCCCTGGAACTCGGCGTTAAACAGGGAGACCTTGCCAGGGTCGTTGAGTTTGACGAAAAAACTGGGTCCATTGCTGTGCAGCAGGTAGCCGTGATGGGTGTCGCCACCCAGTGAGCAGGCGTAATCGAGGATTTGCCAGTGATCGCCAATGGCTGCCGGGTGGGCTTTGACGGCCTGCTCAAATAATTGGTTGATGTATTCAAGGCTAGGTTGCAGCATATTTTTTTATAAGGATAGAACTTATGGTTGGGTAAAGACGCAGGGGAATCGGCCATCCCTATAGCGATAATAGTAATGCTGTTGGGATTCGCAAGTGGGGTTGGCTGGTGAAGTTCATCGTTTTAATGTATAAAAACCATCGTTTTCCATAGACAATTTATATGTAGTCAAACTGCGGCTGGCAACAAAATTACTCTAAGCGTTTCAGTGACTTGTACTAAGCGTTTCAGTGACTGGTACTAAGCGTTTCAGTGAGCAGGGTGTTTGTTCCAGCTTGTTTGGAAAGCCCTGCGTTGTCAGTTCAGCTTGCCGGAGCCGAGATAGATATGACTGCCAAGACAAAACCTGAAACACTGCTGGACAACAATCGCCAATGGGCTGAAGGTGTTAAGGCCCGGGATGGTGAATACTTCAACCGCCTGTCTCAGCAACAGACCCCCGAATACCTCTGGATTGGATGTTCTGACAGTCGTATTGCCGCCAACCAGATTGTCGATATGGAGCCGGGCAGTATCTTTGTGCATCGCAATATCGCCAATGTGGTCGTACATACGGATTTAAATTGTTTGTCGGTTATTCAGTACGCGGTTGAAGTACTGAAAGTAAAATACATCGTGGTGGTCGGTCACTATGGTTGTGGCGGTGTGCAAGCGGCGCTGGGCGAAGCCAATAACGGGTTGATTGATAATTGGTTGGAGCATATCCGCGACGTCTATCACGATCATCAGGCGGCGGTCGATAGCGCACCGACGGACAAAGAACGAGTCAATCGCCTGTGTGAATTGAATGTCATTGCACAGGTTGGGCATGTGGCGCAGACCACCATTGTGCGCAATGCCTGGTTGCGAGGTCAGGACCTGACATTGCACGGCTGGGTCTACAGCCTGGAAGATGGCCTGGTCAGGGACTTGAAAGTGACCCGTGATGCCACGTCTCTGAAGTAATTGTTGCCAACCAGGGCCTGAGGCTGAAATTTCAGTTTCAGGCTTCACACACCTGACGAAAACCGGCGGCAATAAAGGGAATCATGCGATCGTATGCGGCCTGAAAGTCGTCGGAGCGGCACAGCCCGTGAGACATCTTGTCGATGCGGCCGGTATTGGCAAAGGTCAGGGACATGGCGCCGGACATATAGTGATAACACCAGTACAGATCGGCGTCGGCGGCCTTCGGTAATGCCTGCCGCAGCGCTTCGATAAACACGTCCACCAGCTCGTTGTAGTGCTTGCTCATCAGCACCGGCCCCCACACCGCCGAGTTATTCACATAGGCGAGCAGCGCACAGTAATTTTTCCAGCCTTCATCGTCACTTTCCTGCGCCACTTCCAATGGTCGCAAAAACGCTTCAATGATTTTTTCCACCGGGACTGGGTTTGGGGTGGCCGCCTCTTGCGCGGCGCGCAGGGCGGTCAACCGCTCTTCGTTAAGTATCTGGGCGCGGCGTTTAAACACTGTGTCGAACAGCTGTTGCTTGGGACCGAAGTAGTAATTGATCAGTGCCACGTCCACGCCAGCGGCATTGGCCAGCGTTCGCAGGGTGACCCCATCGTAGCCATGCAGGGCAAACAGTGCTTCGGCAGCATTGAGGATGCGCTCGCCGCGCTCGGATTTGTCCTTTTCTGAACCGCGGGGACGGCCAACCTTGGCGGGGGTTTTGCTCCGGGACATGTGGGGTACTGACTCCATAAGGTAGGCCATCGATTCTACGCAAGGCTTGACAATTCAACAAGCGATGAATTTAAATGAGTCAAGTACGTAGCGTTCTGGCGAAACGCCCGGTGAGGCATTCCCTTCCGCAACACGCGGTAAATGCATCCATGCAGCTCGACAGCCGCGTCCATGCGGCTGACGGTTGCGGAAGGAAAAAACTCACAGGGCTCAGTGCCAATGTCAGGTAGGCGCTTCGATTCAATCATAATAACAATGAGAGAAAGCTATGTCGGCCGAGCTGTTCAAAATACTGTGCGTGGGGTTTTACGTCCTGTTGACCCTGTGGTTGTCCTGGATCGGCATGCGCAAGACCCGGGATATTAAAGGCTTTTCGATCGGCAACAAGGACATGAGCCCGTGGGTGATTGGTGTCACCATGGCGGCCTCCATTTCTTCGACTGCAACCTTTGTGATCAATCCCGGATTTGTCTATGTGCATGGTGTGTCGGCCTTTGTGCATTACGCCGTGGCGGGCAGTGCCGGCATCATGGCGGCATTCTTACTGTTGACCCGTCGTTTTCGCCAGCTGGGGGATGAGAGTGGGGCTATCACCATTCCCGACTGGATTTACCAGCGCTACCAGAGTCGCTCTCTGAGTGTGTTCTTTGCGCTTATCAATCTGCTGTCGGTGGCGTTCGTGGTGTTGATCCTGGTGGGCTGCAGCTTGTTGCTGAGTCAGCTGTTTCCCATCTCCCAAACCTGGTCGCTGACATTGATCCTGTTGTTTGTGTTTTCCTATGTGTTGATGGGCGGCAGCTATGCCCACGCGTACACCAACACCTTTCAGGGCGTGATGATGATCGGTGTGTCCCTGTTTATTTTTGTACAGGGCTTTCACTATTTTGATGGCGATTTGGTGGGCAGCCTGCGTGCGGTGGGCGAACATTACGTCAGTGTGTTCAATCCTGATAGCAACCTGTACTACGATTTTTTCTCGGTGTTCCTCAGCGGCTTTGTGATTACCTTTGCGTTGATGATGCAGCCCCATATCCTCACCAAAATGCTCTACCTGAAAAGTGATCGGGATGTGAACCGGTTTCTTTGGATCACGTTTCTCGCTGGTACCTGCTTTATGTTGATGCTGGCGGTGGGCTTTTACGCGCGCCTTAAAGGCTTGGAAATTCCACGCCAGGATGGGGTGGTAGTGAGTTACATCACGGCGGAATTCAGTGGTTTTGACTGGGGCCCCTACGCCCTGGTGTTTATTTCCATCACGCTGCTGGCAGCTGGGATGAGCACCTTGGACGGTATTCTTGTGTCGGTGTCAGCGATGGTGGTGAAAGATCTGTATCTGCCCATAAGTGGTAAGCAGAATTTTCACGAGGGGAGAGGCTTGTTGTTGTCACGAGTTGTACTGGTGGTGATTGGGGTGTTGGCCTATTTGGTCGCCCTGAATCCACCGGCACTTGTCGGTTTGTTCGCACAGAAGGGCGTCTACGGTTTGGCCAGTGCTTCGCTGGTGCCGATTGTGATGGGGACGTTGATGCGTAAACGTCCGCCGGCGGCAGTGGCCTGGTGTGCGGCGGCAGTTGGTCTGGGGGCGCACTTGATCGGTATCCTGTGGTTGGGCATTGCCAACCCAGCGGTCGCCGCGACCTATGCGATCGCCTTGTCGAGCTTTATTTCTGTGGTGTTGATGCTCTCTATTTCTATGAAAAATAAAGGAAAAGGTGTTTCGGAAAATATTTATTCATCAACTGTTGAAAAAACTCGTTGACAATTCATCAGGTGATGAATTTAAATTGAAGGCATGGTAGCGTCATTCTCCGGCGCAATCTGACGATGTACTGACAAGCCTGGCGCCATAAGCCGGCGCCAAGAATAAAAACGAACAGAGCAGGATCAGAGATGAAAACGATAACCCTTACTCAACATCCCCTCGCCCGAGTTATTGCCATTACCGCTGCGCTCTCAGGAGCCGATGTTGCGCTCGCTCAGCAAAACCAGTCAATAGCGCTTGAAGAAGTCATTGTGACCGCGCAAAAGCGTGAGCAAAACTTGCAAGAGGTTCCTGTAGCGGTAACCGCGTTCAGCGCCGATGCGTTGGAAAATGCCGGTGTGCAGGATGTGACTGAATTACAAAAAACCGCTCCAAACGTCACTATGCAAGTCAGCCGTGGTACCAATACCACCCTGACCGCTTATGTGCGGGGCATCGGTCAGGCGGATCCCCTATGGGGCTTTGAACCTGGCGTTGGCCTGTACGTGGACGATATATATATGGCGCGTCCACAGGGTGGTGTGCTGGATGTATTTGACGTTGAACGGATTGAGGTTTTGCGCGGACCACAGGGAACCCTGTACGGTAAAAACACCATCGGCGGTGCGGTGAAGTATGTCACTAAGCGTTTGACTGGCGAGCCAGAACTCAGCATTTCCGGAGCGCTGGGTTCCTACAATCAACGCGATATTAAAATTGCCGGTCAAATGCCCCTGATTGAAAATAAACTGTTGCTGGGGGCATCGATTGCGCAGTTTGAGCGCGATGGTTTCGGAGAATTTTTGTTGAATGGCGACGACAATTACAACAAAGACGTGACGGCGGCGCGGGTGAGTTTGGAGTTTATACCTACGGATAACCTGTTGGTGAGATTCAGTGCCGACAAAACCAACGACAACTCCAACGCCAAAGGTGGTCATCGCATGACCCCGAGCCAATTGTTGCCGCTGGAGCCTGTTCCCTCCGATGTATTTGATTCCTACGCGGATATGTCGACGCGCAACTCGGTCGATAGTGAAGGTGCGTCACTGACAATCAGTTGGGACATCAGCGATTCGCTGGTGTTTAAATCCATAACCGCGTATCGGGAAGGCGAGACCTTTACCAACATCGATTTTGACAACACCTCATTCGCTTCAGCGCATGTTCCCGCTGTCTACGAAGACGATCAGACAACTCAGGAGTTTCAGCTGAGCTACTCCGGTGAAAAACTGGAAATGGTAGGCGGACTCTATTATTACGAGGGTACAGCCTCCGGTGCCTTTGACGTGCTGCTGGGCGCCTTCGACAGTTTCTTTAGTGGCCAGGGTTATGGCCCTGGCAACTTTGATGCCGTGACTGCAGGCTCAGTGGATACCACCAGCTATGCCGCTTACTTGCACGCCACCTATAACTTTAACGAGGCCTGGGCGCTGACCCTGGGCGGGCGTTATACCATCGATGAAAAAGACGCCGATGTCTACAAGGCACAGCTGATGGTGGACGGCATGTCCGGGTTGTTGGGCGGTGAGGACCTGGCTCAGATTGCGGTACTGACTGACTACCAGAATGATAACGACTGGAACCAGTTTTCGCCGCGCATCAGTGTCGACTATCGCCTCAGCGATGAAACCATGTTTTACGCTTCTTTCAGCCAGGGCTTTAAAAGTGGTGGTTTTGATATGCGCGGCGACGCCTCTATCAACCCCGGCACGGTCAATGGTTATGATCCGGAAATTGTTGATACCTATGAGCTGGGTGTAAAAACCGAGTTGGCTGATGGGCGTATGCGGTTGAACGCTGCAGTGTTTTACTCCGATTACACCGACATGCAGGTGACCGTACAGGAAAGCACCGATGGTGGATCCAACTATGCCAGCTCTGTGTTGAATGCGGGTGAGTCGGAAATCCAAGGGTTTGAGCTGGAAGCGTTGGCACAGCTCACCGAAAATCTTTCCGCCAGTATGATGGTTGGTTATATTGATGCCGAATACATTTCGGTAGAAACTCAAACGCCAACCGGCTTTGTCGATATTGCCGACGACTGGGCGTTCGCCAACACTCCGGAAACCACTGCCAGCCTGAAACTGCACTACAATCGCACATTTACCTGGGGCGAGCTGGCCCTGTCCATGGGCGCTTCCTATCGCAGTGAAACCCAGATTTTCCAGGTTGCTTCGGCCATTGACGAGGACAGCTATACACTCTGGGATGCAAGCGCTGTGTGGTATTCCGCGGATGAGCACTGGACCGTGGGCCTGCATGGCAAGAACCTGACGGATGAAGAGTACCGTGTGGGTGGTTACAACTTTGCCAATCTGGGGGCGGAAGAAATTGTCGTCGGTTATTACGGCAACCCCCGTACTGTTAGCCTCAACTTTGGCTACCATTTTTGAATGACAGCGGCCCTGCTGGGTCGCTGTCTTTCAAAATTCATAGTGTCTTCTTTCTGGTGTGATGATGGAGTTATCCGGATGTGGCGGAGCTCCCTTTTTTTCTCACACAAGGGTGAGTAGAAGGAATAGCTAGTAAGAATAGGCAACAAAAGACGGTTGGGTTAATGAAAAACTTCAGTGATGTTTATTACTCTGTGACGGATGGGCTAAGGCTCTATGCTCGCGATTATGCGTCGGGTTCCAGGCATGATGGACAGGTTCCGGTGTTATGCCTGCACGGCCTGTCGCGTAACTCCGCGGATTTTTCCGAACTGTGTGATCAGCTCAGTGATCGATATCGTTTGCTGGTCCCCGACCAGCGTGGTCGCGGTTTGTCCCAGTGGGATGCAGACAGCCAACGCTATAACCTGCTGAGTTATGTGGCAGATATGTGGCAATTACTGGATCAGTTGGATATTGCCAAGGTCGTTATTATAGGCACTTCCATGGGCGGGCTGATGGGTATGCTAATGGCATACCAGCAGCCACAAAGGATTGCCGGGTTGGTGATCAACGATGTGGGGCCTGAAGTCGATCCCGCTGGGCTGTCGCGCATTATGAGTTATGTGGGCAAGACTCGAGATATTCACAGTTGGGCCGATGCTGTGCAGCAAACCCGTGATGTGAATGCGGTCTGTTTTCCCGATTACGATGATGCACAATGGCTTGCCATGGCGCAGCGTTTGTACCGGGAAAATGACCAGGGTGTGCCGGTGCCGACTTATGACCCAGCCATTTCCAAACCCATCGATAGTGATCAGCAGGCCGCCGTGCCGCCGGATTTGTGGCCGATGTTCCAGGCTATCAATGCCGTCCCAATGTTGCTGCTGCGGGGTGAATTGTCGGACTTATTGTCGGTTGACTGCTTTGAGCGGATGCAGCGAGAAGCTCCCGCTGCGCAAGCGTTAACGGTGACTGGTGTTGGCCATGCGCCGATGCTGGATGAGGCTGAAGCGTTAGCGGCCATTGAAGATTTTCTCGCGTCCGTATTGCGGTCGTGATGGAGGAGTGAACATGTTGCAATCGAATGTAGCCCTGGTGACTGGCTCTACCAGTGGTATAGGCCTGGCCGTGGCTGAGGGGCTGGCCGAGTCCGGTTGTCATCTGCTGTTGAATGGATTTGGCGCAGCCGCAGAGATAGAGCAGCTGCGGCAGCGACTGGCCAGCCAATACGGTGTCGAGGTGTTCTATTCGCCCGCCGATGTCTCGCAGCCGGAAGATGTGGCGGATATGCTGGATCTGGCGCAGCGGGAACTGGGCGGCGTGGATATCCTGGTCAATAATGCCGGCGTTCAGCATGTGGCGCCGGTGGTGGATTTCCCGCCTCAGCAGTGGGATCGAATTATTGCGGTCAATCTCAGCAGCGCGTTTCATACCATTCAAGGTGTGCTTCCCGGCATGACGCAAAAGGGCTGGGGGCGAATCATCAATGTGGCCTCTATCCACGGCCTGGTAGCCTCACCGTTCAAAAGTGCCTATGTAGCTGCAAAGCATGGTGTGATTGGCTTGACCAAAACCGTTGCCCTGGAAACGGCGCGATCCGGCGTTACCTGCAACGCCATCTGTCCAGGTTATGTGTTGACACCGCTGGTGGAAAATCAGTTGGCCGATACCGCCAGGGCTCGTGGCATGACTGAAGCGCAGGTGATGGAAGATGTGTTGTTGGGGACGCAACCGACTCGACGTTTCACCGACGTCAAGGAGATTGCTGCCATGGCCGTATTTTTGTGTGGCTCGGGCAGCGCCAATATGACCGGCAGTGTGCTGGTGATGGATGGCGGTTATACCGCCGCTTGAGTCAGGGGCCGGGTCCCCTGACGGTGGTGAATGAACCTGGCTACCCAGTGGTCCAGACTGACATAGCGACCGCCGCCGGTGAACAACAACACCAGGCACATAATGAAATAGGTGGCGGCAAATTCGATACCGTTATTCAGCACCACAAAGTTGCCGTGTTCCGTCAGCCAATCGTAATTGCCGTGTGCCTGCAAAATTTCTCGGGCTTTCTCCAGCCGGATAGCTGCTCCCTCCACCCGCTCGTTGGCAAACAGCCAGCCCGGATCGGCGACTGCTTGCCAACCATAGGGCCAGTGTACTGTGATGGCGGCCACGGCCATAGTGATCATCAGAGGGATACTAACCAGGCGCGTAGCCAGTCCCAACAGCAGGGCGATACCCCCACCGAATTCCGTCAAGGCCGCGGCCCAGCCCAATAGTTCGGGGGCGGGCAGGCCCAATCCCCAGTCGGGGTTGCCGAACCAGGCGATGGTGTTGTCGATGCTGTTGAGTTTCTTCCAGCCGGCGAAGATAAAGATCGGCCCCAGATACAGCCGCAGCGCCAGTGGGCCGAGACCGTCCAGTGGTTTAAGCAGATTCAGAAATTTATCGTACAAACGTTCGCCGTAAACCAGTACACCGGACATTCCATGATTTCCCTATGTGGCTGAAGTGGTAAATCTAGGACTCTGAGGCCGTCGGTTGAGTTCCGTGCGGACGATCCGTATAGATGTTATACTGCCGCCGTTTTGAACAGCCTAAATGAGATCCATTTTGATCGGTAACCTATTTCGCAAGTTCACTGGCGGTGAAAAAACCGCTGAACAGCCCGCCAACCGGGGCTCCAGCAAAGCCAAGGGGAGTTCTGGCAATGCCGTTACCAGCGGCGATAAGCCAAGCCGTTCGCGCGGCCATGCCTCCTCGAGGGGGAATAATTCGCCAGGTGGTAAAGGCGCAGCGAAAAAAGCCGCCGGCCAGTCCCAGCACCCGCAGGGCGGCAAGCGCAATAACCAGCGCAAGCGCAAGTCACCCAAGGTGGAAGTACAGCCCTGGTCGCTGGATGAGTTCAAGGTGGTGCCGGTTGAAGGCAAAACCCGATTTCACGACCTGGACCTGCCGCTGGAGTTGATGCACGCCATTGCCGATCTTGGCTTTGAGTACTGCTCGCCCATCCAGGGCCAGTCGCTGCCCCATACGTTGAATGGCCACGATATGGTGGGTAAGGCCCAGACCGGTACCGGTAAGACCGCCGCGTTTCTGCTGTCGACCATTGACGATTTGATCAAGCACCCGATTGAGGGTGAGCGCTACGCCGGAGAGGCGCGGGCGCTGATCATCGCCCCCACCCGCGAGCTGGTTATCCAGATCGCCGACGATGCCAAGGCATTGACCAAGTACACCGATCTGCAAGTGCACACCCTGGTCGGAGGTATGGATTACGGCAAGCAACAGCGCCATTTGCAGGAGTCACTGGTGGACATTCTGGTGGCGACCCCCGGGCGACTGCTGGATTTCTGCGGAAACCGGGATGTCTACCTGGATCAGGTAGAAGTGTTGGTTATCGACGAAGCGGACCGCATGCTGGACATGGGCTTTATCCCGCAGGTGAAGCGCATTATCCGCCAGACGCCGAAAAAGACCCATCGCCAGACCCTGCTGTTCTCGGCCACGTTTACCGATGATGTGCTGAACCTGGCCGAGCAGTGGACCGATGATCCGCGCCGGGTGGAAATCGAGCCCGAGAGCGTGGCCACCGATACCGTGACCCAGCATGTCTACCTGGCGGCGACGGAAGAAAAGTACACCTTGCTCTACAACATCCTGAAGCAGGATGAGGTAGACAGCTTGATCGTCTTTGCTAACCGCCGCGATGAGTGTCGCCGCTTGCACGAGCAGCTGGAGCGTCACGGCTTTGCCGCCGGCTTGCTGTCCGGTGAAATTGCCCAAAACCGTCGGGTAAAAACCCTGGAAGGTTTTAAGACCGGCAAGTTAAAAGTGCTGGTGGCCACCGATGTGGCGGGGCGAGGCATTCATATCGATGGCATCAGTCATGTGGTGAACTTCACTCTGCCGGAAGAGCCGGAGGATTACGTCCACCGTATCGGTCGCACCGGTCGCGCTGGTAAAACCGGTACCTCCATCAGCTTTGCCTGTGAAGACGATGCATTTCGCCTGGAGCCGATTCAGGAGCTGGTGGGCCAGAAACTGCGCTGCGAGCAGCCGCCGCTGGAGCTGTTGGTCGATACCCCACCGTTAGCGCCGCGTACTCGTTCAAGCGAAGACCGTGGCGGTGATCGTTCACGTGGCGGCAACCGAAGCGGTTCCCGCAATGGCCGCAGTGGCGGAGGTCGCAGTGGTGGCGGTCGGCGCAGCCCGTCTTCCCGATAAGCGCCCGGTTGATTGAAAAAGCCCGCATTGAGCGGGCTTTTTTTTGTGGCTGTGGATTTGTCCTGGAGGTTAGCGAGATGGCGATTGTGCGTATTTCAGCTCATCCGTCCAGAACAGGGTTCCGGCCACCACCGCAATCGGCATGATAAAAATATTCAGCAGCGGCACCATGGTGCCGAGCATCACCAGGCTGCCGAGACTGAAGCTGGAGTATTTACGTTGCCACAGCCGTTTGCGGGTGTTGGTAAAGGTGAGTTGATTGTTGTCGGCCGGGTAATCGACGTACTGAATGGCCATGCTCCAAGCGCCCCAGAGAAAGCCGATCACCGGTGCCAGCAAGTTGACCAGTGGCAGGAATGACAGCACCAGCACCAGCACCATAATGCCGATGCCGCGCAGAATAAAATACCAGAGTTTCATCAGTTCCCGCCCCAGTGTGCGTGGCACCATGGCCAGCAATGACTCGGGCTCGGGGCCCTTGCCGCTGACCAGTATTTCCGTTTTCTCCGCCAGAATGCCGTAGAAAGGGGCGGCAATGATGTTGGTGATCATGCTGAAACTGTAGCCGTAGATCACCAGCACCAGGCCGGCGACAATCACCCACAAAATCCAGGCGAGAAAATCCAACCAGCTGGGCACATAACCCATCATCCACTCCATGGCCGTGCCAAATTGCTGAATCAGCAGGCTGGTCACTGCGATGAACAGCACCAGATTGATGATCAGCGGCACCAGCACAAACCAGCGCAACTGCGGGTGTGTGATCAGCCGGGCGGCACGGCTCAGATAGCTCAGTCCATTAATGGGGTGGTTGGTCACACGCAACCTCCTGCTTGTTGTCAGTGTGAGTCGGGGGTGACTGGATCAGTTGGCGCCAGCACCTTTCAGGATAACAGCGTACTCTTCACCGAGGCGATGCTGATTGACGATTTGCAGCATCGTCTTGCCGTCGGGGTTGGTGGCGTTGATGTCGCGGCCGTCTTCGACAAAGAATTTGACAAAGGTCTCGAAGTTCTCGGCTTTCATGCCGCGATAGGCTTTTTCCAGGATATTGAAATCGCCGTTCATATCGCCGTAAGGCTGAAATTCCAAAAAGGTTTTGATGCGCTCGTCGTCAAAGACTTCGCCAAGGACTTTTTGTTTGTCTTTTTTCAGTGACATACTTGTGTTCCTGTTACGTTGTAAACCTGCAACCAGTGATGGCGCCGTAGGCGACATCACTGCAGCTCGTTTAGTTTTTTGGTGAGAATCTGATTGACCATGCCCGGGTTCGCCTGGCCCTGGGTGGCTTTCATGATGGGTCCCATAAAGCCGCCCATTTTTTTCTTGCGCTTTTTCTCGTCGGACGCCAGCCAGTCTTCCACCATAGCGGGATTGGCGGCCAGTACCTCGTCGACGATTTTCTCCAGTTCGCCGGTGTCGGACATTTGTTTCAGACCCTTGGCCTCAATGATGCTATCGGCATCGCCTTCGCCAGCCCACATGTGCTCAAACACCTGCTTGGCAATTTTATTGGAGATGGTGTTGTCCTTGATGCGGCCGATCAGGCCAGCCAGCTGTTCGGCTGACACCGGGCAGTCCTTAATGCTTTTCTCTTCGCTGTTCAGGTGTGCAGACACTTCACCCATCACCCAGTTGGCGGCCAGCTTGGCGTCACCACAGCGGTTGGTGACGGCTTCAAAATAGTGAGCGGTGGCGGCATCGGCGCTGAGGATGCCGGCGTCGTAGTCGGACAGGCTATGCTGTTCAACAAAGCGCTGCTGGCGGGCATCGGGCAGTTCCGGCAACTGTTGACGCACGGCTTCGATGTAGTCGTCGTCCAGTACTACCGGCAGCAGATCCGGGCAGGGGAAGTAGCGGTAGTCGTTGGCTTCTTCCTTGCTGCGCATGGAACGGGCAGTTTTGGTGTCGCCGTTGTAGAGACGGGTCTCCTGAATCACTTCGCCGCCGTCTTCGATCAGGTCAATCTGGCGTTCCACTTCAAGCTTGATGGCGTCTTCCATAAACTTGAAGGAGTTCAGGTTCTTGGTTTCGGTGCGGGTGCCAAAGGTATCGCTGCCCTTCGGGCGGACCGAGACGTTGACGTCAAAGCGCATGGATCCCTGGGACATTTCACCGTCGCAGATGCCCAGTGAGGTGACAATGGCGTGCAGCTTGCGGGCGAAGGCCACGGCTTCCTCGGAGTTGCGCATATCGGGTTCTGAGACGATCTCGATCAGCGGTGTGCCAGCGCGGTTCAGGTCGATACCGGACATGCCGTGAAAGTCTTCATGCAGGGATTTGCCGGCGTCTTCTTCCAGGTGCGCATGGTGAATGCGGATGGATTTGGTACTGCCGTCGGCCAGCTGGATTTCCACGTGACCCGGGCCCACAATCGGGCTTTCCAGCTGGGTGGTCTGGTAGCCCTTGGGTAGGTCGGGGTAAAAGTAGTTTTTGCGTTCGAACACCGAGCGCTTGCCGATCTCGGCATCGATGGCCAGGCCAAACATGACCGCGTAGCGGAACGCCTGCTCGTTGGCGACCGGCAGGGTGCCGGGCATGGCCAAGTCAATGGCACAGGCCTGGGTGTTGGGCTCGGCACCAAAAGCGGTGCTGGCGCCGGAGAAAATCTTACTTTGGGTGGCCAGTTGCACATGCACTTCCAGGCCAATCACTGTTTCCCATTCCATTATTCAATACCTGGTGCCGTTTGTTGGTGGTGGTCAGTCGCTTGCTGGAACTGGTGGGCGACATTCAGCAGTTTGCCCTCGGCGAAGAAGTTGCCGATCAATTGCAGGCCGACGGGTTTGTTGTCCACCAGGCCGCAGGGGATCGACAGGCCGGGCAGCCCCGCCAGGTTGGTGGCGATGGTGTAGATGTCTTCCAGGTACATGGCCACTGGGTCGTCGCTCTTGGCGCCAAATTCGAACGCCGGCGAGGTGGCGGTGGGACCGACGATCACATCCACGTCGTTAAAGGCGTCGACAAAGTCCTGTTTGATCAGGCGGCGCACTTGCTGGGCCTTGCGGTAGTAAGCGTCGTAATAGCCGGCCGACAGGGCGTAGCTGCCCACCAGAATGCGGCGTTTCACTTCATCGCCAAATCCCTCGCCACGCGAGCGTTTGTAGAGGTCGCTCAGGTCTTTCGGGTCTTCACAGCGGTAGCCATAGCGTACGCCATCGAAGCGTGACAGGTTGGCGGAGCACTCGGCCGGTGCGATGACATAGTAGGCCGGAACCGCCAGGCTGGTGTGCGGCAGGCTGATTTCTTTGATTTCGGCGCCGAGTTTCTCCAGCTGCTTGATGGCGGACTGGACGCGCTCTGCAGTTTCGGGGTTCAGCCCTTCGCTGAAATACTCTTTCGGCACACCTACCTTGAGGCCCTGCAGGCTGTCGTTGAGGCCGGCGGTGTAATCGCTCAGGGGCTGGTCCACACAGGTGGAGTCCTTGGCGTCAAAGCTGGCCATGGTGTTGAGCATGAGGGCGGCGTCTTCCGCCGTGCGGGTCAGTGGGCCGCCCTGGTCGAGGCTGGAGGCAAAGGCAATCATGCCCCAGCGCGACACTCGACCATAGGTGGGCTTGAGGCCGGTCAGGCCGCACAGGCTGGCCGGCTGGCGAATGGAGCCACCGGTGTCGGTAGCGGTGGCTGCCGGGGCCAGATGGGCCGCTACTGCAGCCGCTGAACCGCCGGAGGAGCCGCCGGGGACGCAGCGGGTGTCCCAGGGGTTTTTGACCGGGCCGTAAAAACTGGATTCGTTGGATGAGCCCATGGCGAACTCGTCCATATTGACCTTGCCCAGCATGACCGCGCCGGCGTTGCGGTAGTTTTCCACCACCGTGGCATCGTAGGGTGGAATGAAGTTGTCCAGCATTTTTGAACCGCAGCTGGTGCGCACGCCGTTGGTACAAAAGATGTCCTTGTGGGCAATGGGTACGCCACACAGGGCCGGGGCATCACCCTGGCCCAGGCGCTCGTCGGCGGCCTGGGCCTGGGCCAGTGCAATGTCAGTGGTGACAGTGATGTAACTGTTGTAATTACTGTCCAGGCGGGCGATGCGATCCAGGTAGTGGCGGGTCAGCTCGACGCTGGAAAAATCCTTGTTGCGCAAGCCCTTGATCAGCTCGGCAATGGTCAGGTTGTGCATGAGGGCATCCTGTGGAAAGGCGTTGATGTTACGGGGTGAGGGGCCACATGGGCACGGTGGTCAACCGCAGGCGCCATCACTCAATGACCTTGGGTACCAGATACAGGCCTTGCTCGGCAGCTGGAGCAATTGCCTGGAAGGCCTCGCGTCGATTGGGTTCAGTGACCTCGTCGGCGCGCAGCCGCTGGACTGCATCCAGGGGGTGAGCCATCGGCTCGACGCCATCGGTATCGGCGGCTTGTAATTGGTCCACCAGGGCCAGCACGTCGGTGATACTCTTGGCGACGTCATCGACGGTCGCGTCCGAGATCTCAATGCGTGCCAGTTCAGCCAGTTTTGCAATGTCTGAACGATCCACTATTGTCTCCAGAATCGGGGGCTTTTACCCATTGAGCAAGAGGCCGAAGAGGCCACCTTATGCGCTTGTTTGGGGTATTCAGCGGGCTTTTGTGAATAAGGGCGCTAAAGTTATCATATTTGCGCCTTGCTCTAAATCCCTGCCGTTGATAGAGTTCGTTCATTTAAGGGACTCTGTCGCGAATTTCCCGTAATGGCAATCCAGTTGCCAATGAATTGTTCTTTTGAACGACGATCTGCGGAGAGGTCATAGAGCCCATTCCCCTTCCACACGAAAGACCAGTAGATAAGGTTCAGCCAAGTCAATGTTAAAGCGCCTGCGTGGAGTCTTCTCCAACGATTTATCCATCGATCTGGGTACCGCCAACACCCTGATTTATGTTCGCGAACGAGGAATCGTTCTGGACGAACCCTCTGTTGTGGCGATTCGTCATCACAATGGCCAGAAAATAGTTGAAGCTGTAGGTGTCGAAGCCAAGCGGATGCTGGGTCGTACCCCGGGTAACATTACCGCCATTCGGCCTTTGAAAGACGGTGTTATCGCCGATTTCCAGGTCACCGAAAAAATGCTGCAGCATTTCATCAAGAAAGTGCATGAAAACAGCTGGTTCCAACCCAGTCCGCGCGTGCTGGTTTGCGTGCCTTGCCTGTCCACTGAGGTGGAAAAGCGAGCCATTCGTGAGTCGGCTTTGGGGGCGGGTGCCCGTGAAGTGCGTTTAATCGAAGAACCTATGGCAGCTGCCATTGGAGCCGGTCTGAAAGTGGAAGAGGCGAGCGGTTCCATGGTGGTGGATATCGGTGGCGGGACCACGGAAATCGCCATTATCTCTCTCAATGGCGTGGTTTATTCCGATTCCGTGCGCATCGGTGGCGATCGGTTCGATGAGGCCATCGTCAACTATGTGCGGCGCAATTACGGCAGTGTCATCGGCGATGCCACGGCTGAGCGCATCAAGCAGGAGATCGGCTGCGCCTACGCCGGCAGTGAGCTGCGCGAAATCGATGTGCGCGGCCGCAACTTGGCCGAAGGTGTACCGCGCAGTTTCACCCTCAACAGTGACGAGATTCTCGAGGCATTGCAGGAGCCACTGGCGGGCATTGTGCAATCTGTGAAGAGCGCGCTGGAACAGTCGCCGCCGGAACTGGCCTCCGACATCGCCGAAAGTGGCATTGTACTGACGGGCGGCGGTGCCTTGTTGCGCGACATTGATCGTTTGATTGCCGAAGAGACCGGTTTGCCGGTGATTGTGGCTGAAGACCCACTCACCTGTGTGGCTCGCGGTGGCGGTCGCGCCATGGAATTGATGGATCGTCGCAGCATTGATCTGCTGTCCAGTTAAAAGGATGGTCTGATGGCCCTGTGACGGGTTGTCGGGCCAAGCAGGAGCACGCGTCATCAAACCTCTGTTCTCGCAAGGGCCTTCCGCCGCGTCCCGGGTTATGGGGCTGGGCGCATTGGCCCTGATTCTGATTGCCCTCAACGTCTATACCGACTGGCTGGATCCGCTGCGCGAGCGGCTGGCCACGGCGGTTACCCCCCTCTACTCCATTGTTGACTGGCCCCGTTCAGCCCTGGAGTGGTCGCAGGAGTCCCTCCGTTCGCGCGAACAACTGCAAGAAGAAAACCAGTTGATGAAATCGGAGTTGTTGATCCACAAGCGCAAGTTGCAGCAGATGGCGTCGCTGGCGGCTGAGAACGTGCGTTTGCGGCAGCTGCTGAACTCGGCGGAAATGGTTAAGGACCGGGTGCTGGTGGCGGAGTTGATTGGCGTTTCCCCGGACCCTCTCACCCATCGGGTGATTATCAACAAAGGGCGTCGACACGGTGTCTACCTGGGGCAGCCCTTGCTGGATGCCTATGGCTTGATGGGGCAGGTGGTGGAAGTGAATGAGTTCACCGCGCAGGTGTTATTGATAACCGATGCCACCCACGCTTTGCCCGTACAGATTAATCGCAACGGGGTGCGTGCTGTCGCTGAAGGTACCGGCGATTTGTACAGTCTCAAATTGCGGCACCTGGCCAATACTGTGGATGTCCGTGAAGGCGATCTGCTGGTCAGTTCCGGCTTGGGTGGACGCTTTCCCGTGGGCTATCCCGTCGCCGAGGTTGTGTCGGTCGTGCACGATCCCGGCCAGCCTTTTGCCGAAGTCGAAGCCAGGCCCGATGCGCAGTTGAATCGCAGTCGTCACGTATTGCTGGTGTTTAGTGGCAGGCATGGCGAAGGTGTGAAGGGCATCGTCGAACCGGTTGAGCCGACCTCAGAGGTGCCTGGCTCTGCGGTTGAAAGCACGCCTTAGGCGCAATATGGCCCTGATCAAAGCTCATAATCGCTACATCATCGTGCTGACTTTTTTTGTCGCGCTGCTGCTGTCGGTGTTTCCGATCGGCTCGGGCAACGCCTGGTTGCGACCGGAATTTGTCTGCTTGCTGGTGATCTACTGGGTCCTGGCTCTGCCGCAGCAAAGCAGCCTGTTGTTTATCTGGTTGCTGGGGTGTCTGCAGGATTTGCTGGAAGGTGCCGCTCTGGGACAGCATGCAATGGCGTTAATGGTGGTTGCCTATGTGTGCCTGTTGTCCTACCAGCGCATGCGCAATTACAGCCTTTGGTATCAGACCTTTTTGGTATTTGTCCTGGTCGGCTTGCATCAGTTGGTCGACAACTGGGTGCACAGCTTACAGGGTGGTGCCGCCCACACACTGGTTTTCTTATTGCCCGCCTTTACCAGCGCCCTGTTTTGGCCGCTGCTGTGGATGTGGCTGGAACGTCTGAGAATCTATCATCGGGTTACTTGAAGGACGGGTTGCCTGAAGGTATTGGTCGCCTGTAAGCCCAGTCTGCGGGTATTGTCACAGTTGTGTTTGGCGCCGTGTTCCTCCTGGCGGTTATTCGCTAGAATAATAATGTTGATTCACAAGCAAAGCCCAGAATTATGGCCGATCTTTATCTAGCCTCTCAGTCCCCCCGCAGGCGCGAATTACTTTCGCAAATTGCTGTCCAATTTCAAGTCGTTAGTGTCAATGTGCCGGAAGTTCCGGGGGTTGGAGAATCGCCGGTTGACTATGTCACCAGGCTGGCGCTGGAAAAATCCCAGGCCGGTTGGCGGCAGCTGCAACAGAACATGGGTGCTGATGTTGAATTGGCCCCGGTGCTGGGGGCCGATACGTTGATTGAGCTGGATGGCCGAGTGCTGGAAAAACCGGTCAATGAGGCCGATGGCGTGGCAATGCTGGCGGCGCTGTCCGGCCGCGAGCATCGAGTGTTGTCCGCTGTGGCGCTGACCGATGCCGGCGGCAGCCAGAGCCGGCTGTCGGTGACGAAGGTGCAATTTCGTCGCATCGACCCAGACGAAGCCCATCGCTACTGGCAAACCGGCGAACCGCAAGACAAAGCCGGCGGCTATGCGATTCAGGGGTTGGGGGCGGTGTTTGTCGAACAGCTCTGTGGCAGTTACAGTGGGGTAGTGGGACTGCCTCTGGCCGAAACCCGGCAATTATTGGATGAATATGCTGTGGCCTATTGGCAGGGAGACAGCGGGAAAAGGAAAAAGCCATGAGTGAAGAGCTGTTGGTCAATGCCTCACCCACCGAAACGCGTACTGCGCTGGTGGAAAATGGCATGTTGCAGGAAGTGTATATTGAGCGCACTCAGCGTCGCGGTTACGTTGGCAACATCTTTAAAGGCAAGGTGGTGCGGGTATTGCCAGGCATGCAGGCTGCCTTTGTGGATATTGGGCTGGAGCGAGCCGGTTTTATCCACGCTGCCGACATCGCCTCGCTGGGCGAAGACGGCATGGAGGACCGCACGGCGGAGGTGGAAGACATCCGCAACGTGGTGCGTGAAGGACAGTCGCTGGTGGTGCAGGTGCTCAAGGATCCAATTGGTACCAAGGGTGCCCGACTGACGACCCATTTGTCGGTGTCAGGACGCTATCTGGTGTATATGCCGCAAACCCGACACATTGGTATTTCCACCCGAATTGAGGATGAGGAAGAGCGCAGTCGCCTGAAAGCACTGGTGGACGATACGGTGGCCAGATTGTCGAGTGAACCCATAGGTGCTCGGGCGGATGGTGGCTTTATTATTCGCACTGTGGCCGAGGGCGTGCAGGGCGATGAGCTGTGCGCAGACATTCCCTTTTTGTATCGCCTCTGGCAGGAATTGGAAGAGCGCATTGAGCGGGCCCCAGTGCGCACTGCCATCCATGAGGATTTGCCTCTGTACATGCGGACCTTACGCGACCTGGTCAAGCCGCGCATTGAAAAGGTTCGTGTCGACTCGCGCGAAGTGCACGGCAAGATGGTGCAGTTTGCGGAAAAGTATGCGCCGGAAATTGCCACCCGCATTGAGCACTACCCCGGTGAGCGGCCATTGTTCGAACTCTATGGGGTCGAAGATGAAATTCAAAAGGCACTGGAGACTAAAGTGCAGCTTAAGTCAGGCGGTTACCTGATTATTGAGCAGACAGAAGCCATGACCACCATCGATGTCAATACCGGTGCTTTTGTCGGTCATCGCAATCTGGAAGAAACTATTTTCAAAACCAACCTCGAGGCTTCCACGGCGATTGCACGGCAGCTTCGCCTGCGCAATCTCGGCGGTATCATCATCATCGACTTTATTGATATGAAAGATACCGAACATCAACGCCAGGTGCTGCGCACTCTGGAAAAGATGATGGAGCGAGATCACGCCAAGACATCAATCACGGGTGTGTCCGAGCTGGGGTTGGTGGAAATGACCCGCAAGCGCACGCGCGAGTCGTTAGGCCAGGTAATGTGTGAACCATGCCCAGTGTGTCAGGGGCGGGGCAGCCTGAAATCGGCTGAGACGGTGTGCTACCAAATATTTCGGGAAATTCTGCGTGAAGCTCGGGCCTACAATAATGAAAAATTTCTGGTGCTTGCCTCCCAGGTGGTCATTGAACGTCTATTGGATGAAGAGTCGGCCAATGTCGCTGACCTGGAAGAATTTATCAGTTGCACCATTCAGTTTCAGGTGGAAAGCATCTACAGCCAAGAGCAGTACGACATAATTTTGGTGTAACACATGCTGAATCTGCGCGTCCGTAGGCTGGTGGCTCTTTGTGGCACTGTCGTCGCTACTCTGTTGATCACTATTGCAGTGCTCGTCCAGTTAGGGCGAACGCTGGCTCCCCACGTGGCAGAGAATCGCCAGGCGCTGGCCGACTATCTGTCGCAGCAATTGGATGCGACGGTTGAGATCGGTCACATTGACGCGGAATGGGAAGGGCTGCGGCCGCAGCTCCGCCTGCAGCAATTCGTCATCACCAACAGCGCTGGCGAAACGGCTTTTTCGCTACAGCAGGCGGTAGCGCAGTTGGACATCTTGCAGTCTTTGTTCAATCGCAGCGTGCGCTTGTGGCAATTGGAAATCAATCAGGCGCGCGGGCACTTTCTGCAGTCAGCGGATGGGCGCTGGGGGCTTAAGGGGCTGGCCTTGCCGCAGCCTTCAGCTACTCGTCGCTTTGACCCGTTGGAAGTGTTGCTGCTGGGGCGTTTTATCCGCTTTGATGATGTCCAGTTCCAATTTGATTTTGCCCATGGTCGCCAGCAACAACTGAGTTTCACGGAAATGTTGCTGCAAAACCAGGAGGATTTCCATCGCCTCACCGGTGATCTTGACCTGCCCTCGCAACGTGATGCCGTGACTCTGGTGTTTGAGGGTGAGGGCGACCCGCGCGAGCGTCATTTCAGCGGTAATGGATACCTTAAGTTGTCGGATTATCCTTTGTCGCAGGCGGCAGCCTTTGTGTCTGAAACGCTGGAAGCGCATGCCGGTGTTCACGACGGCCAGTTATCGGGCGAGTTGTGGTTACAGCTGCTCCCGGATCAGCCTTTGGCCCTGGAGGGGCAGTTAAGTTTACAGCGGCCGCTGACGGTAAACGATGAATTGCCACAGAAGTTCACTACCCAGCTTGTTGGACAGTGGCAACCTGGTCAGCAATGGACACTGCGCTTGCAGGACGCGCAGGCGGTCTGGCAAAAGAAAACCTGGCCATCCATGAATCTGCTCGTCAGTGCAAATTCCCAAGATCATCGTTTACACCTGCAGCTGCCGCGCCTGGATGTTCGCTGGTTGTCTCACCTTGAAGTCATGCCCCAGGTGCCGGATAAGGTCAAACGCATCATTCGTGAGCTGGGGATCAAGGGGGAAATGCAGAATGTCTCGGTGATGCTGCCGATGGATGACCCCAAGGCATTTCAGTTGCAGTCGCGGTTCCAGGGCGTATCAGTCAATCCCTGGAAAGGCTCGCCCGGTGTTCAGGAGTTGAGTGGTTTTGTGCAGGCCTCGCTTTATCAGGGCGAAGTGCAAATCGATACCGCAACCCCATTTCGGTTGCACTTCCCTAAACTCTATAACCAGCCGTTTGAGTTTGTGACGGGGCAGGGGATGGTTTATTGGGAGGTGGCTCCGGAGAGTAACCAGGTTCGGGTATCTAGCAGCCCCTTGACCATGAGTGGCCCCTTGGGCAATGCCAGTGGTTACTTCTATCTTGATGCGCCCATTAAGCGAAACAGTCGCCCGCTGGAGTTGATGCTGCAGATTGGTTTGCGCGATGGACTGGCGTTGGATCACCGCAAGCTGGTGCCTGAGGTGGTACCGGACTCTCTGTCGGGATGGCTCGATCAGGCGATCGCTGGGGGGCGGGTGCCCAGCGGTGGTTTTTTATTGCACGGGTATTTTGGTCCTGAAGCCAGTCGCACTCGTTCCATCCAGGCAGCCCTCAATGTGGCTGATGCAGAGTTGCAGTTTGATCCTCACTGGCCGGCACTGGCAAAAGTATCCGGCCATTTGCTCGTTGACGATAGCGAGGTTGTGGGTTGGTTGGATCAGGGAAAGCTGGGGCAGGGGCAGTTAAAGGCTACTTATCTGCAGGTCAGCAGCAACCCTCAGGGCGAGGGATTACTGTTGGCGATTAACGGCGGCTTGCAGGGGGATGCTCAAACGGGACTCGACCTGCTCACACAAACGCCATTACGCGATGCCATTGGGGCGGGGCTGGATCACTGGCAAATGCGGGGACAGCTGGAAGCGGAGATTCAACTGCGCATTCCCCTGCTGGCCGGGCAACCCGGTAGTCGGCAGCAGGTAGCGGTGTCCTTGCAGGATACCGATTTGCATATGCAGGACATCCGCTTGCCGATTGACGGTATTCAGGGGCAGTTGCTCTACAGCGATGATCGTGGCCTGCAGGCCGATCAGTTGACGGCGCGTTTGTGGCGGCAGCCGTTGACGGCGAGTATTGCTTCTGAGCCCGGAGGGGCCGGTGGCAACAGCACGGAGGTGAAGTTCAATGGCTCGCTGGATATGGCCGCCCTGGCCAGCTGGAGCCGTCGACCGGAAGTGTTGTTTGTCGAGGGTACTGTGCCCGTGGTTGGCTCCGTCACCGTCGCCAGTGGTGATGTGCCCGTTCGCTTGCGGGCTCACAGCACCCTCAAGGGCGCCAGCATAGATCTGCCTGAGCCCTATGGTAAAACCGTCCAGCAGGAGCGACGTCTGCAAGTGGATATCCCGCTGAGCCGCAACGCCGTCAATTACCTGCTGCAATACGATCAGTTGGTCAGCGTGGACCTGAATGCGGCGGTGGATCAGCCGTTGGCAGGTGCCATTGCCCTGGGACAATCGGCCAGGCGACGCCAGCAGCCCGGCATCTGGCTGGAGGGTGAGGCGGGACAGTTGGATGTGACACAATGGCAGCCAGTGCTTGAGCGCTATATGGACTACAGTCGCCGGTTGAGCGGGGCTGAGGTCATGGGTGTGGCAGCCGAGAGCGGATTGCAAAGTGTCAGTGCCCAGCTGAATCTGGATCTGATGGTGAGGCGTCTGGTGTGGGGTGATATTGAGTTGCAGCGAGTCCAGGTTGGTGGTGGTCAGCATCAGCAAGGCTGGCGTATTGACCTGAACGATGAGTTGATCAAAGGTCGCCTGCAGATCAGTGATGGGCAAAAGCCTCTCGATATTGATCTGGACTATGTGCATTGGCCTGCGCTGGAATCCTCCGGGGAGGCGGGTGTCGAGGCGCAGCTGGCTGAGTTTGACCCCAGTTCCATCGTCCCTTTGGATGTTTCCATCAAGGATCTCAGGATCGGCCAGCGGGATTACGGACGCTGGGCGTTTCTGGTACAGCCGACCTCGACCGGTTTGACCATCAGCGACATTCAGGGTCGGATTGATGGAATTGACATTCAGGCGACGGATCGATACCCCGTGCCCGAAGATGGGGGGCAGACCCCTGGGGAGGGAGCGACGATAGTATGGAATAAAGTGCCACCCCTGGTGGAAGGAGATACTGCGCTCCAGACAACGCGATTTCACGGACGCCTGGCATCGACCAACCTGGCTGATATATCTGACAAATGGCAGTTGCCGCGGTTATTGGACAGCCGAAAGATTGTGATTGACAGCGATTTGCGCTGGGAGGGCTCGCCGTTTATGTTTGCGATGCAGGAGCTGCACGGCAAACTGGCACTGGATGTGCGCAATGGCCGTTTCTATCGCTCAACCGGGCAGGCCAGCGACGCATTTTTACGCTTGGTGGGACTGTTTAATTTTGACAGCTGGATCCGGCGCCTGCAGCTGGATTTCAGCGATGTCTTCCAGGGTGGGACGCCCTTTGAACGGGTGGAAGGCGAGCTCAAGTTTGATCGCGGGCTGATATACCTGATTGATCCGATCAAGGTCACCAACACTTCTTCGGTGCTGCAAATGGGTGGCAGCATCAACTTGCAGCAGGAAACACTGGATACGTCGCTGGTGGCAACCCTGCCGGTCGGGGGAAATGCCACGCTGATCGCCGCATTTGCCGGTGGCTTGCCGGCAGCGGCTGGCGTTTACGCCATCAGTAAAATCTTCAAGAAACAGGTCGAACGCATGGCCAGTGTCAGCTATCGCATCCGTGGCCCCTGGAGTGATCCCGACATCAAGTTTGACCGCCTGTTTGATAACAAGGCCGCCAAAGAGGCCTCGAAGGGCAATTGAACAGCCCCCGCGGCTGCGGCGGGCTGGCTCAGAGCTTGACGATCAGGCTGTTTCCAGCAGTTCGCGGATATAGCGAAACAGTTTGCGGGCTGTGGCGGGCGGTTTTTGCTGGCTGGCTTCCTTTTGGGCGTTGCGCACCAGCTGCCGCAGGTACTGGATATCGGCCTGGGGAAAGTCATCGATAAAGCTCGACAGCGCCTGATTGCTGTCTTCACCCAGCAAGCGGTCACGCCACTGTTCGGTTTGGTGCTGGATTTTGGTGTGTTGCTGGCCCACTAGCATAACCTTGTCGAAGGCCGCACGAATGTCGTCGATATTCTCCGCCTGTCGCATCAGCTTGCCGATGTACTGCAGCTGGCGCCGGCGCCCCTCCCGGTGCTTCATGCCCCGGGCTTCATAGATGGCTTCCGCCAGCTTGCCTTCGAGGGGGATGCGGGCAATGTGCTTTTCGCTCAGTTCGACGATTTGGGTGCCCAGTTCCTGCAGGGCTGTCATTTCCTTTTTGATGTCGGTTTTCGATCTAACCAGCTCTTCATCGTCGTCGGGGGTGGGGAAATCGTCAAATTGGGACATGGGCATTATCTGTAAAACCTAGGTTATGCATAAAAATAGGTGGCCAGGCCGAGGAAGGCAAAAAAGCCGACTACGTCGGTGATGGTTGTCAGGACCACGCTGCCCGCCAGTGCCGGATCAATACCCAGGTTGCGCAGCAGCATCGGCAGCAGGGCGCCGGCCACTGAAGCTGTCACCAGGTTAATGACCATGGCGGCGGCGATAATAAGCGAAATAATCGGATCCTTAAACCACAAGCCGGCAATGGCGGCCATCAACATCGCCCACAGCAGGCCATTGAGCAGGCCGACAGTAAATTCTCGAGACACAAGCCAGTTAATATTGCTGCGACCAATGTGGCCGAGGGCCATCCCGCGAATGACCATAGTCAGTGTTTGGCTGCCGGCGACGCCTCCCATGCTGGCCACAATCGGCATTAACACCGCCAGCGCCACCACTTTGTCAATGGTGCCCTGGAAAATGTTGATGACGGCCGAGGCGATGATGGCGGTTAACAGGTTGGCGCCGAGCCAGATGGCACGCCGTGGCGCGGTTCGCTGGATCGGGGCGAAGGTGTCTTCTTCCTCGTCCAGACCGGCCATGCTCATGAATGAGTGGTCGGCGTCTTCGCGAATAACATCGACCACGTCATCAATGGTGATGCGCCCCACCAGGACGCCATTTTCATCCACCACGGGGGCAGAAATCCAGTCGTGTCGCTCAAACAGGCTGGCGACCTCGTTGTCCGGCATGTCAATCGGGATCGGTTCGACGTCGGTGATCATGACCTCACGCACGGAGATATTCAGTGAAGAGGTAAGCAGTTTGGCCAGCGGCAGCAGCCCCACGTATTGGCCCTGGCCATTGACCACAAAGACATTGTCGGTGGAGGCAGGCAATTCATCGTGGCGGCGCAGGTAGCGCAACACCACATCGAGGGTGACTCGGGGGCGCACACTGAGGACGTCGGTGTCCATCAAGCCGCCGGCAGTGTCCTCTGCATAGGACAGGACTTGCTCTACCCGCAGTCGGTCCTGGGCGTCCATGGCTTCCAGGACTTCCTGAATCACCTGGTCCGGCAGGCGTTGGAGGACATCGGCCAGGTCGTCGATGTCCATGCCTTCGGTGATTTCCACCACCTTTTCGGCGTCCATGCCACGCAGGAATTGTTGCTGGACGTCTTCCGACAGCTCCTGCAGCACCTCGCCTTCCAGGTCCGGGTCGACCAGCTTCCACAATACCCGCCGCGCAGGCGGTGGTGAGGACTCCAGCAGGTGGGCAATTTCCACCGGCTGCAAGCCGTTCAGCATGCGTTTGATCTGTTGAAAGGTGCCGGATTCTAATGCCTCATTGATCTCACCGAGTTGTGCCTGGGTTAAAGCGAGCAGTTCTTCGGTGTTTTGAGGCATAGGCAGTTTCTCCGCAAGTGAGGGAAAGGGAAGGGTCGGTAACGAATGGAGGCTATTTTAATGGGGCGGGCGGCTATATGCCAGTACCATCGCGGAGCAGCGTTGCTTATTCCTCTTCGTTAAAACGATTGTTGATCAATTCCACGATGGCTGTCAGTGCCTCCTGTTGATCATTGCCATCCGCCTGCAGGGTAATCTCGGTACCCTGGTTGGCGGCCAGCAACATCAGTGACATCACGCTTTTGGCGTCTACCTGTTTGCCGTTGAGGCCTACCTTGATCTGGCTGGAGTAGCGTGAGGCGGTGCTGGCGAACAGGGCGGCTGCGCGGGCGTGCAGGCCCAGTTTATTAATGATGGTGACAGTTTGGCTCATCATATCAGTGTTGGCCTGTATCCTGATCCAGTTCCCGATGCCGTACCTGGACATTGGGGTATTCTTGTTGGAAGGTTCGATAGAGTCGTTCGCAGAGGTATACCGAGCGGTGGTGACCACCAGTGCAGCCAATGGCTATGGTGAAGTAGCTGCGATTGCTGGCGTTAAAGCGTGGCAGCCAGCGGCGCAGATAATGGCTGATATCCTCGAACATTTCCGTCACATCGGGTTGCTGCTCGAGAAATTCGATAATCTCCGGGTCTTTGCCGCTGAAGCCCCTCAGGTGGGGCTTCCAGTAGGGGTTGGGCAGGCAGCGGACATCGAAGACCAGGTCCACATCGACAGGAATGCCACGCTTGAAGCCAAAGGACTGAAACTGTATGGCCATGCCCGACCCCTGATTGCCGACGATCCGTTGTTTGATCAGGTCGCGCAACTGGTGCAGGGAGAGATTACTGGTGTCGATGGTCAGGTCGGCGGAGTTGGCGATGGGCTCGAGGTATTGGCGCTCGAGGGCGATGGCTTCCCGCAAGTCCGTGGTCTGGCCGCTGAGCGGGTGCTTTCGGCGGGTCTCGCTGAAGCGTTGAATCAGCACCGGGCTGCGGGCATCCAGGAACAAAATCTCGCAGCTCAGGCCGGGAATTTTGGCCTCGCCCAGAATCTCCGGGAACTTTTGTAAATCCTGCCAGTGATTGCGGGCGTCTATGCTGACGGCAAAAGATTGATGTTGAGGGTGTTGGTCCAGCTGCTTGACCAGCGCGGGTAGCAGGCTGACAGGGAGGTTATCAATGCACGTAAAGCCAACGTCTTCGAGAACGTGTAGCGCTGTACTTTTGCCGGAGCCGGAGCGGCCGCTGATCACAATTAAACGCATGGAACCCTATACCTGAGTATGATGTTGCTACCTGAACAAGTTCAATAGCCAGCATCGGTGTCTAGCCGACTGGGCCAATTTTTACCATAAAATAACTTACTTTCGGCATATCACAAAATTATGCCGTGTTGAGACTGGGCATCAGGGGGTTTGCGGGTATTGAGTAGTGGCGGCTTTGTACAGGAGTTCGGAATCGCTGGCATCTCGCAACGCTCGCAGGTACTCGGGATGGTTCAGTTGTTCGGCAATGGCGGCCAGAGTGTGCAGGTGGGTGTCATGGGCCTCTTCGGGAACGATCAGGGCAAACAACAGGTCCACAGGCTGCCCGTCGATGGCTTCATAATCAATGGGCTTTTGCAGTTGAATCAGGGCGCCCACCGTATTGGCACAGTTGTTAATGCGACAGTGGGGAATGGCAACGCCGCTGCCGACCCCGGTGGAGCCCAGGCGCTCCCTGGCTGTCAGGCTGAGAAAAATTTCATCGGCACTGAGAGTGGGCTGGTCCTCGGCAATCAGCTCGGAGATGACTTGCAGGGCGCGTTTTTTGCTGTTGGCGGCAACACCGCAGCGCGTGCGGTGTTGTGATAGAAAGGATTCTACTTGCATAAGTTAGCGGTGATGATTTCGCGTCTTTTCTTTGTGTTTGATCAGTTGACGATCCAGCTTGTCAGCCAAAAGGTCAATGGAGGTATACATATCCTCGGATTCACTGTCGGCAAAGAAATCTTTACCGCTGACATGAACCTGAGCTTCAGCCTTTTGCCGTAGTTTATCAACAGATAGTATGACGTTGGTACTGGTAATTCGATCATGGTGGCGTTCGAGACGGTCGAGCTTGCTGGTGACATAGTTCTTGATGGCGGGGGTCAATTCAACATGATGTCCACTAATGTTGATTTGCATGCTTCGCTCCTCTTGTCGTGACCTGGGTCGAATGGTTCTTTTTGGGGAAAGAACCGGTTTGGATAATGCCGACCAACAACCTCTTTGGGTCGGCCTGATCCCCGAACGCAAGACCGGGTCGATGTAGCTCAAACCAGCCGCTTGCGCTCATTGGATGCGGGTATTCCGAGGGATTCCCGATATTTGGCAATGGTGCGCCGGGCAACCTGAATGCCCTGTTCTGCCAAAAGCGTGGTGATTTTACTGTCGCTCAGTGGTTTCTGTGGGTTTTCGGCGGCCACCAGCTTCTTGATGATAGCGCGAATGGCCGTTGATGAGCACTCTCCACCGGAGTCGGTACTGACATGGCTGGAGAAGAAGTATTTGAGTTCAAAGATGCCCTGCGGAGTGTGCATGTACTTCTGGGTGGTGACTCGTGAAATAGTGGATTCGTGCATGCCGACGATTTCAGCCACATCATGCAGGACAAGCGGTTTCATCGCTTCTGCACCGAAATCCAAAAAGCCGCGCTGTTTTTCTACAATGCAGGAAGCGACTTTAAGCAGGGTTTCGTTGCGACTCTGGAGGCTTTTGAGAAACCAGCGGGCCTCTTGCAAGTTGTCGCGTAGAAAAGAGTTGTCAGAACTGTTGTCAGCCCGTTTGACCAGTGAGGCATAGGTGTCGTTAATACGCAGCTTGGGCGCAATATCAGGGTTGAGATTCACGGTCCAGCGATCGTCCTGTTTGGTAACAAATACATCGGGCACGACATATTCGGTTTCACCACTGTAAATGCTGTCACCCGGACGAGGGTTCAGGGTTTGAATCAGCAGTATGGCATCTCGTAGCTGGGATTCTTTAAGTTTGGACTTGCGCATCAACAGTTTGTAGTCGCGGCTGCCCAGCAATTGCAGGTGATCCCTGACAATCAGTTTAGCATCATCCAGGGAGGGTGTGCCGGGAGACATCTGATTCAGTTGGATCAGCAGGCATTCACTCAGGTTCTGGCTGGCCACTCCGGGAGGGTCAAACTGTTGCAGGCGGTGCAAAACCGCCAGAACTTCATCTTCTTCCAGTTCTTCCAGCTCACCTTGCAGGCCCTCAAGCAGGTCTGCGACGGTTTGGCTGAGCATGCCGGAGTCTTCGATGGCATCAATGATGGCAAAGGCAATAATCTGGTCACGGTCGGACATGGGGGTCAGATTGAGTTGCCACATCAGGTGTTGCTGCAGGGATTCGTCGGAACCGCGACGGCTTTCATAATCGTTGTCGTCGTTTTCGGGGGCGCTCAGGCCCGTGCCGCTGGGAGCGGACTGATAGACGTCATCCCAGCTGGTATCCACTGGCAGGTCTTCGGGTATGGAGTCATTCCAGTCGCCGTCGGCGCCGTCGTTGTCGCTGGCCGCCTTCGATTCCGGTTCACTGTCCTGTTGAGAGCGGGAGTCGGTTGTATGGTCATCGGCCGCGCTGGCACTGGTATTGGTGTCGCTGTCCTGGGTGTTGTTGTCGTCGCCCGAATGGTCATCCTCGGCCATTTCCAGCATTGGGTTCGAGTCCAGGGCCTCTTGAATCTCAGCCTGAAGATCGAGGGTAGAGAGCTGCAGCAGGCGAATGGCCTGTTGCAATTGAGGGGTCATCGTAAGTTGCTGACCCAGCTTTAGCTGTAGCGACTGTTTCATGAAAAGGATACGGCTTCCGTGAAAAATCCACTCTGCCGCGGGAGGGCAGCCGCCATGGCTGCCCTGAGGGAAATTGTGCGGCAGAATCCATTCTGGACGTTATGAGCGTCTGATTTCTTCAGAGTAACCGAGCCGAATCAAAAGAACAAGCAAGTTTTGTGCCTATTTTGGACAAAAAAGAATGCAAAAAAGGAGTTATGTGTCAGAAGACCGGAGACCGGTGGGGATTGCGGGGTGGGCTGCAATCGGAGGAGACACACTATAAGCTGAATTGGTGTCCAAGGTAAACCTCTCTGACCTTTTGATTGCTCAACACTGTTGCAGGGCTGCCTTCGGCAATTATGTGGCCCTCACTGACAATGTAGGCCTTTTCACAGATGTCCAGGGTCTCGCGCACATTGTGATCGGTAATGAGTATGCCAATGCCACGCTCTTTCAGGTGTTGAATGATGTGTTTGATGTCGTTGACGGAAATTGGGTCGACACCGGCAAAGGGCTCATCCAGCAGAATAAACTGGGGGTCCGTTGCCAGGGCGCGGGCAATCTCCACCCGCCGACGTTCGCCGCCGGACAGCGACATGCCGAGACTGTCTTTAATGTGGGTGATATGGAATTCCTGCAACAGGCTGTCGAGCTTTTGTTGACGCTGTTTGCGGTTGAGTTCCTTGCGGGTTTCAAGAATGCTGAGGATGTTGTCAGTAACACTGAGCTTGCGGAACACCGACGCTTCCTGCGGCAAGTAGCCAATGCCAGCGCGGGCACGGCCGTGCATGGACAAGTTGGTGAGGTTTTTATTGTCGATGCTGACCTTGCCCTGATCCGCATCCACAAGGCCGGCAATCATGTAAAAGCAGGTGGTTTTGCCAGCGCCGTTAGGGCCCAACAGGCCGACAATTTGGCCGCTGCTGACAGATAGGGAGACATCAATTACGACTCGGCGACTTTTGTAACTCTTCGCCAGGTGCTGAGCTTTCAAGCTGGGCATGTAGGTAGTGGTTCCTTACGGCTGGCGTTCACTTTTGGGGGGAATGACCATGTGAATCCGATCCGATTGGGTGTTGTTGTTGCCCTCGGCTTTGACGACTGAGGCTTTCATATCGTAGTTAATGCGCTTGCCTGTCAGGGTGGTGCCATCATTCTGACGCAGGGAGGCATTGTTGATCAGGAAAAGCTGCTCATCGTTCAGCCGGTATTCAATGGTGTTGCCCTTGGCAACCACCAGCGGTTTTTCCGGTGACGGTTTTTGTTGGTAGGTGGCCGGCGCACCGGTGGCGACGATTTTGGAAATTTCATTTTCGACGCTGTGAATGACCACTTTATCGGCCATAATACGCAGGCTGCCCTGATCCATTTGTACCGAGCCGGAGTAGGTGGTGATGCCTTTTTTCTCGTCGCGTTCAGCCCGATCGGAGCTGATATGAATCGGTTGCTGCTTGTCGCTGGCGAGTGCCAGCAAGTGCTGACTAAAACTGCCCAGCAGGGTTAATACAGTCAGGAGCGCTATGGTTTTTTTAGTAAGATTCAATGTGTTCTCGCTTCTAAGGTTTATGAACGCCTCTGACGTTTGACAGCAGTTTGATGGTGTCGTCTTCCAAAAAGGCCTTCATGCCCACGGCTTGGGTCTGGTTTCCGGGGCTGGTAATCATAACAGGTTTGTCAGTTTCGGCGTATTGATCCTTCGGTTTTACGACCAGGTAGGGCGTAGTGAGTTCCTGCTTTTGTCCCTGGGCATCAATTTGCCAAATGTGTACATCGCCCCAGAGTTGAATCAGTTCCCCGTTGTTTTTTGCTTTGCCGGTATCAGCAGTGATGTACCAGGGAGGGGCGCTGGTCGAGTGCAGGGTCAGTGACGGTTTGGTGAGGTCGGCGTAATCACGAGCCGTACGCTTTTTCGGGTTTACTTGAAAATAACGGGATTCTGAGGCGGTAAACTCGGAGCTGAGTTGGCCCTCGTCATCATAGTGTCGATTGACGGCATTAAACAAAATGTTGCTCGGGAACTGCGCTTCCTTGGGGGGCGTTCCCGGCAGCAGTTCGAGAAAATTCTGCGGCGGCGAGTCCCACAGCAGAATAAACAAAAACGTCAGCACAATGATGGCCCCGGGGGCCAGCCAGTTTTTAATCATGGTGTGATTTCTCTTGAGGGCGCTGTTACATCACTCCGGCGCGGAGGATATCATGCATATGAATCACCCCAATAGCCTGATGACTATCGTCTTCAACCACCAGTGCCGTAATTTTGCGTTCCTCCATAATGCCCAGGGCCTCGGCGGCCAGCAGGTTGTGGTGTACGGTTTTGGGATTGGAGGACATGACTTCAGCCATGGTGGCTTTACTCAGGTCGGTGCCCTGGTCGACACTGCGGCGCAGGTCGCCATCGGTGAATACACCCTGTAACTGGTTGTCCTGATTCACAACGGTGGTCATGCCGAAGCCCTTCTCCGTCATCTCCACCAGCGCCTGGCTCAGAGGTGTATTGAGGCTGACCCGGGGCACTTCGTGATCCTTGTGCATAATGTCTTCTACCTTCAGCAGCAGCTTGCGTCCCAAGGCGCCACCCGGGTGGGAGAAGGCAAAATCTTCTGCGGTAAAGCCGCGAGCTTCCAGCAGGGCGACGGCCAGGGCATCGCCCAGCGCAAGGGTGACCGTGGTGCTGGTGGTGGGGGCCAGGTTGAGCGGGCAGGCTTCGGTTTCAATGCTGATGTCCAGGTGCACGTTGGCGGCCTGGGCGAGGGGGGAATCCGGGTTGCCGGCCATGCTGATCAGCGGGATGCCCATGCGCTTGAGCATCGGTAGCAGGGTCACCACTTCCGCTGAGGAGCCGGAGTTGGAAATGCCAATCACCACATCATCGCGGGTAATCATGCCCAGGTCGCCATGACTGGCTTCGCCGGGATGGACAAAAAAGGAAGGTGTGCCGGTGCTGGCCAGGGTCGCAGCAATCTTGCTGCCAATATGGCCGGATTTGCCCATGCCGGTGACAATGGTGCGACCGCGGCAATTCAGGATAAGGTCGCAAGCCGCAATGAATGTGTCGTCGATACGGGTTTGGAGGGCGGCAACCGCTCGGGCTTCAATGTCGATAGTGCGCTTTCCCGCTTGCAGGAGTTGATCGTGATCAGTGGTGTCTTTCATGATGTTCTCGACAAATAAAGGTATCTGGGCGCGTGCTACGGAGGCTTGTCCGTAACCGGGTGGTTCTATGCAATTGTAGTGTTTGGCCGGCACATTATAAGCTAACTTGCACGGGTGCCGCTGAAGGGTGCAGATGGTATAGTGATGGGCTGGAATTGTCAGCCGCTCTGGTGGACTTTCCGGCGTGGAATACTGTCGAAACAGGGTGTCCCTCCGGTTCACCCTGGATTCAGGTTGGTGGTGTCAACGTAATTGCATGGCGTCCGGTCGCGATTGGGCTTTTTGACGTAAATAATTTAAGTGTGGATTTGTTAGGAGACTGTGAGTGAAAGGAGTTGTTCGTTCTGTTGTTGGTGAGCGCCCTGTGAGCGCTGGCCTGATCAGGCTGATGCTGGTCTGGGTGGCGCTGCTGGGCATGTCAGTTCAGGCCGCGGCCAGTCAGTTCGAGGCGGGTACCCCCCATGCCCTGGTGGAGCAGGTGACCGAGGATGTGCTGCAGCTGGTCGGGGATAACAAAGCCCTGTTGGAAGACAATCCGCAGGCTTTCTATGCCGCGATTGGTGAGGTTCTCAATCCCGTGGTGGCATTTGATTACATCGCCAACGGGGTAATGGGCACCTATGCTCGCCAGGCGAGCCCTGGTCAGCGCGCGCGTTTCAGTGAAAAGTTCCAGACCAACCTGATCAATACCTATGCCAAGGGCATGGCGGTCTACGGACAGCAAAAGGTGGTGGTTGTACCGCCAGACAGCCCTGTTGGCGATCAGCGCAAAGTCGGAGTTACCCAAAAAGTGCAGGCGGAAGATGGCGAGCACACCGTGGTTTATACGCTGGGTAAAAGTCAGGCGGATAACCAGTGGAAGCTGCTGAACGTCACCATCAATGGCATCAACCTGGGAAAAACTTTCCGCTCTCAATTTGATCAGGCCATGAAGAAGTCGGGCGATCTGGACGAGGTGATCAATAGTTGGTCGGCCAACGGATAAGGTTGGGCTTTCTTTAGTTACCCTCCTGTCGTCTATCCCCGGGGGTGCAGTGGCGTGCTCGCTCACTGCTGAGCCCCTGCGAATCCTTAAGTGGCGCTGCCTGACGGGCTTGCTCTCGGCCGAGATGGCGCCAATCTTCACGTTTTGTCCCTCTGTTAGTGCTTCAGGCGGTCTTTTTCATTAAACTACTGCGCCTTTTGACAGGAATTATGAGGATCGAATATGCAGGCCGATGAAATCAAGGCCCTGCTGGAGGCCCAGGTTGCCGACAGCCAGGTGGAAGTGAGTATTGATGGCAGTCACGTTAACCTGATCGTCATCAGTCCCGTATTTGAGGGGTTGAATCCTGTGAAGAAACAGCAACTCGTGTACGCCGCCCTCAATGAGCAGATCGCCAGCGGCGTCATTCATGCGGTGAATATGAAGACTTACACTCCGGAACAGTGGGCTAAAGTTCAGTGATCTGCGGGTTTTATCAGTGACAGAGGCTTTGTTTGGGTAAACGGGTCTTGCTGATGATATTTTGCGATAAATGATTTGCAGCAAGTAATTTTTCTTTCTTGGAACAAACTCCATGGACAAATTAATCATCACGGGTGGTCGTGAGCTTTCGGGCGAGATACGTATTTCCGGTTCGAAAAACTCCGGACTGCCGATTCTGGCTGCCACGTTGCTGGCCGATTCGCCGATGCATGTTTGTAATCTGCCGCATTTGAACGATATCACCACCATGCTGGCGTTGCTGCGCAGTATGGGGGTGGGCGTCACCATTGACGAAAAAATGTGTGTCGAGATCGACCCGGGCACAATCAATGATTTCACGGCGCCTTATGACCTGGTCAAGACTATGCGGGCATCCATTCTGGTGCTGGGCCCGATCCTGGCTCGGCACGGAGTCGCCAATGTGTCTTTTCCCGGCGGTTGTGCCATTGGCAGCCGGCCCGTGGATATCCATTTGCGTGGTCTTGAGGCCATGGGGGCGGAAATTCAGGTTGATGAAGGCTATATTCGCGCCAAATGCAATGGCCGCCTGAAGGGCGCCCACATCTTTATGGACACGGTGACGGTGGGCGGCACGGAAAACCTGCTGATGGCTGCTGCTTTGGCCGACGGTAAAACCGTGCTTGAAAATGCCGCCCGCGAGCCAGAGGTGGTGGATCTGGCCAATTGCCTGGTAGCCATGGGGGCCAACATCGAAGGTATTGGCAGTGATACCTTGACGGTATACGGTGTTGAGCGTTTGCAGGGGTGTACCTACTCCGTGATGCCGGACCGGATTGAAACCGGTACTTTCCTGACGGCGGCTGCCGCCGCACGCGGTCGCGTCCTGCTGAAGGATACTGACCCCCACATGCTGGAGGCGGTGTTGCTTAAGCTGGAAGAGGCCGGCGCCCATATGAATACCGGTGCAGACTGGATTGAGCTGGATATGAAGGGCAATCGCCCCAAAGCCGTCAGCTTGAAAACCGCGCCCTATCCGGCTTTCCCGACCGACATGCAGGCTCAATTTACCGCTATGAACGCTGTGGCTGAGGGGACGGGGACGGTGATCGAGACCATTTTTGAAAACCGTCTGATCCAGATTCACGAATTGAATCGTATGGGAGCCAACATCAAGTTGGAAGGCAATACCGCGATTGTGACCGGCGTGGAAACGCTCAAGGGGGCCCCGGTCATGGCGTCGGACCTGCGTGCATCTGCCAGCCTGGTGATTGCCGGCATGGTGGCTCAGGGAGAAACCATTGTTGATCGAATCTACCATATCGATCGTGGCTACGAATGTATTGAAGAAAAATTGCAGTTGTTGGGTGCCAATATTCGCCGGGTGCCCTCGTAAGCGAATGCGCAGCGATTAAGCGAAAGATGTTATGACGGATATGTTAACAATCGCGCTCACTAAGGGGCGTATTTTAAAAGAGACTTTGCCGCTGCTGGCACAGGCCGGTATTGAGCCTCTGGAAGATATCAGCAAGAGTCGCAAACTGATCTTTGCCACCAATCAGGAGCGGGTGCGCCTGCTGATTTTGCGCGGCAGCGATGTGCCCACTTACGTCAAGTTTGGTTCGGCCGATATGGGCGTTGCTGGTAAGGACACGCTGATGGAAAGCGGCAGCGAGGGCTTGTATGAGCCGGTGGACCTGGGTATCGCCCGCTGTCGCTTGATGACGGCGGCGGTCAAGGGCGTGAAAACCCCGCCAGGTCGTATCAAGGTGGCGACCAAGTACGTCAACGTGGCCAAGCAGTACTACGCCGCCCTGGGGCGCCAGGCCGATATCATCAAGCTCTATGGTGCCATGGAACTGGCTCCGATCATGGATTTGGCGGACGAGATTGTCGATATCGTTGATACCGGCAACACCTTGCTGGCCAACGGCCTGGAGCCGCGTGAGCATATTGCTGACATCAGTTCCAGATTGGTGGTCAACAAGGCCTCCATGAAGATGAAGCACGAGCAAATTCAGGCCGTGATTGATGCCGTCAGGCAGGCAACTGAGGTGACCGCATGAGCTCTATACGGATTAAGCAGCTTGATGCCAGGGCGAGCGATTTTGAAGCGCAGTTGCAGGGCTTGCTGGCCTGGGAATCGGTTTCCGACGCGGCCGTCGCTGACACTGTGGCCACGATCCTGGCCGACGTCAAAGCGGAGCAGGATGCGGCGTTGCTGCGCTACACCAACCGTTTTGACCGTTTGGCGGCAACCTCGGTGGCCGAGCTGGTGATTCCCCGCGAGCAGCTGCAGGCTTCACTGGAAGCTATCTCGGCTGAGCAGCGCCAGGCACTGGAGTTGGCTGCTGAGCGTGTCCGTCGCTACCACGAGCATCAATTGGCGACCTCCTGGTCCTATACCGAGGATGACGGTACCGTGCTGGGGCAGCAGGTGACGGCCATGGAACGGGTGGGTTTGTATGTCCCCGGAGGTAAAGCTTCCTACCCCTCATCGGTGCTGATGAATGCCCTGCCGGCCAAGGTGGCCGGGGTGGATGAGGTGGTGATGGTGGTGCCAACTCCGGACGGTGAAATCAACCATATGGTGTTTGCCGCTGCGGCTATTGCCGAAGTGGATACGGTGATTACTGTCGGTGGCGCGCAGGCGGTTGCCGCTTTGGCTTATGGCACTGAAACGGTACCCAAGGTGGACAAGATTGTTGGTCCCGGCAATATTTTTGTTGCTACCGCCAAGCGTTCGGTGTTCGGCACGGTGGCCATTGACATGATCGCCGGTCCGTCTGAGATTCTGGTGGTGTGTGATGGCAATACCGATCCCGACTGGATTGCCATGGACCTGTTCTCCCAGGCGGAGCACGATGAGCAGGCGCAATCCATTCTGGTCTGTCCCGATGCGGATTTCCTGCAGCGCGTTCAAGAAAGTGTCGACCGTTTGTTGCCGACACTGGCTCGTGAGGAGATAGCCCGCCAGTCACTGGCTGAGCGCGGGGCTTTTATTCTGGTGGAGGATCTGGCACAGGCTGTGGCGGTCAGCAACCGGATAGCGCCCGAGCATCTGGAGTTGTCTGTAGAGAATCCCGAAGAGCTGCTGCCGCTGGTGCGGCATGCCGGTGCGATCTTTATGGGCCGCCATACGGCGGAAGCGTTGGGGGACTATGTGGCGGGTCCAAATCATGTGTTGCCAACTTCCGGCACTGCGCGCTTTTCATCGCCGCTGGGGGTCTATGATTTCCAGAAGCGCAGCTCCATTATTCACTGCTCACCGCAGGGCGCTTCGCAGTTGGGTAAGGCGGCGTCCGTGCTGGCCCGTGGTGAATCGCTGGAAGCGCACGCTCGCTCTGCCGAATACCGGATCAGCAGCGACTGAGACGGTCTCTTCTTTTTGGCCCGCGGTAATGCGGGCTTATCCGCTGCTGGGTTTTACGCCCAGCACGCCTTTCACGATTACGTGTTCGCCGTTGCGCAACACTTCAATTTCAATCTCGTCGCCGGGCCTTCCCTGGGCTACCTGCATCATGCTCAGCCTGCCGTCGCTGACGGTGGCTTCGTTCATTCGCAAGATAATGTCGCCGGGTCGCAAGCCGGCTTTGTGGGCAGGGCTGTTGTTGTAGATAGCGGTAATGATGATGCCCGTAGGATTGCTCAGGTTAAAAGACTGGGCCAGTTCCGGGGTCATCTGCTGGGCTTCGATGCCCAGCCAGCCGCGCACTACCTGCCCATAGTTCACCAGATCCTGCATGATTTTGATGGCGGTATCGGAGGGGATGGCAAAACCAATGCCGACAGAGTAGCCGGTTTTGTCCAGAATGGCGGTGTTGATGCCGAGTAGATTGCCGCGGGCGTCGATCAATGCTCCGCCGGAGTTGCCGGGATTGATGGCGGCATCGGTTTGAATGTAGTTCTCATAGGTGTTGATGCCCAGACCGTAGCGACCCGTAGCGCTAATGATTCCCTGGGTCACGGTTTGCCCAACCCCAAAGGGGTTGCCGATGGCCAGTACCACATCGCCGATTTGGGCGTTGGCGGCATCGCCAATGCGGATGGAGGCGAGGTTGTCCAGTTCGATTTTCAGCACGGCCAGATCACTTTCCGGATCAGTGCCAACCAGCACGGCCTGGGCCTCACGGCCATCTTGCAGCAACACCAGGATTTCGTCGGCGCCCTCGATGACGTGGTTGTTGGTCAGCAGGTAGCCCTCTGGGCTGATGATCACGCCGGACCCCAGGGCGGACTGCATGCGCTCTTGCTGTGGCAGGTCGGAGTTGTTGAAAAAGTGCCGGAACAGCGGGTCGTCCAGCAATGGGTGACGGCGGCGTTTCAGGGTGGTGCGGGTGTAAATGTTAACGACGGCCGGTGTTGCGCGGTCGACGGCTTCGGCGTAGGACACGGGGCCGTTCCAACCAACCGCGCCGCTGGGGCTGAGGGTGCCAATGTGAAAACCGTCGCTGACAATGGGTTCGCCGTTGGGTTTGCCGTTTAGCCAAAACAGGATGCAGAGCCCCAGTAATAAACCGGCGACAACCGGCCAGCCAAGAAAGCGGATCAGGCGCGCTGCGGGCGACGGTGGGCGCGAAGGGGACAAATGTGCAGCTCCGATTGTCTGGGTGGGTGGGGCAGAGCGGGAATTATAGTGTGGAATGGTGCGCAGTGGCCAGCGTGCTGGTGGTGGGCCCGGCTGGCAGCCGGGCCGGCAGGATCAAGTTTGAGGCTTGGGGGTAGGTTGATGCGGGTGAGGCTCAAGGCCGTAGTCTTCGCTCAGTTGCCCCTTGCTGTCAGGGGTTCTCGGGGCCCAGTCCCGGGGCGGCTGGGTGATGTCGCTCGCTTCGGGCTCGTCGTCGTGGGTCAGTAGCTTGCCGTTGCCCGCATCAATCAGTTGCCGGCTGAGGTCCGGGTTGCTCAGTTTCAGTGCGCTGTCGGCCAGATGCTGGTGAACTTCTTTGTAGCTCTGGGTGAGCTGATTGACGAGTTTGGAGGTTTCGGCAAAGTGTTCACTGACATCCTGCTGGTAATCCTTGAGCTTTTCTTCCGCTTGCTTGACGCGACCTTCCAGCTCGCGACTTTGTTTTTCGCCAGGGTGTACGGACTTGATAACAATGGCGCCTAACGCACCGCCGACCAATAATGCGACAAAGGTGGTGACGATAAGGGTGCTAAGAGTAAACACTACGATCTCCTGTCTTGGTAATGCCGACTGGATACAGTCGGTGTAAGGGGGCATCCGTGTCCAGTTTGCCCCATGACATATGGTTATTTGCTATTATAAGCCCTTTCTTTGTGGCTCTGCCTCCCATTTATCTTCCGCCCTGGTCGGGTGTGTGGGTGAATTGGCCACTTGCGTGTGGCCTGGTGCGCCGTTAGAGTGTGCGCCAATTGGAAACTGGTGGTGAGCACAGAGGTTCAGTAAGGTCATGTCAAACACGGGCACCCCGCTGGAGCGGTATCAAAGCGATCTGCAGCGGCCGGGATTTAATTACGACCCGGCCCAGGAGATGGCGGTAAAGCATCTGCAGGATCTCTATCAGCGCCTGGTTGACGCCAGGGGCCGGGAGCAGGCTGCGGACGGCTTTGGTGGCCGCCTGAAGGCCCTCTTTGGTGGCAAGCCCAGGCGGGAGTTGCAGCGTGGGCTGTACTTTTGGGGTGGTGTCGGGCGGGGCAAGACCTACCTGATGGACAACTTTTATGAAAGTCTGCCATTTCCTGACAAGATGCGCGCCCACTTTCACCGCTTTATGCGACGTGTCCATCAGGAACTGAGGTCCCTGGACGGGCAAAAGAATCCCCTTGAGGTGGTTGCCGATCGGCTCGCCCAGGAGGCGCGAGTGATTTGTTTTGACGAATTCTTTGTGTCTGACATCACCGACGCCATGATTCTGGGCACGCTTATGCAGGCCCTGTTTGACCGGGGGGTATCGCTGGTGGCAACGTCCAACATTGTGCCTGACGGGCTCTACAAGGACGGTCTGCAGCGCGCCCGGTTTCTGCCAGCCATCGAAATGTTGAACCGTCATACCCTGGTGGTCAATGTCGATGGTGGTGTGGACTACCGGCTGCGGGCGCTGGAGCAAGCGGAGCTGTACCATTACCCGCTGGATGCCGAAGCCGACGCCAGCCTGCTGCAAAGCTTCGAAAGCCTGGTGCCGGATAAAGAGGAAATTCGTGCTAACGCCGAAATTGAGGTCGAGGGGCGTCCGATTCTTTCCCGCTTTTTGGCGGACGATGTGGTGTGGTTTGATTTTAAGGCCGTGTGTGATGGTCCGCGCTCGCAAAATGATTACATTGAGCTGGCGCGTGAATTTCATGCGGTGCTGGTGGCCAATGTACCGGAGCTGGGCCGCGATACGGACGACCAGGCGCGGCGCTTTATTAATCTGGTGGATGAATTTTACGACCGTAATGTGAAGTTGATCATCTCAGCCGCCAGGCCTCTGGCCGAAATTTATGTGGGCGGCAAGCTCAATTTCGAATTTGAACGCACCACCAGTCGCTTGCTGGAAATGCAGAGCCAGGAGTATCTGGCGGCGCCCCACCGGCCCTAGGTCGGTTGGGCTTGTTTTTGCGGGTGTGCATCTGTATACTCCGCGCTCCCATTTTTCTGGGGCAATATGTATTCAACCCGTTTAAGGCAAATACAACATGAAGACTTATACTGCCAAACCTGAATCAGTCCAGCGTGACTGGTTCGTGATCGACGCAGAAGGTAAAACTCTGGGCCGTATGGCTGCAGAAATTGCTACCCGTCTGCGCGGCAAGCACAAGCCTGAGTACACACCTCATGTGGACACTGGCGACTACATCGTTGTGGTTAACGCTGAGAAAGTTCACGTGACCGGCAACAAGGCGAAGGACAAAATGTACCACGCCCACACCGGCTTCCCCGGTGGCCTGAAGTCCATCAGCTTCGAAAAGCTGATCGATAAAGCCCCTGAGCGCACCATTCAGAGCGCCGTGAAAGGCATGCTGCCTCGCGGTCCCCTGGGGCGTGCAATGTTCAAAAAACTCAAAGTTTACGCTGGCAACGAGCATCCGCACGCTGCACAACAGCCAAAAGAACTGAACATTTAATCAGGAGCTGATAAAAATGGCTGCAACTCAATACTACGGTACCGGACGCCGTAAAACCTCCACAGCTCGCGTGTTCATCACTCAGGGCAGTGGCAATATCGTTGTTAACGACAAGTCTCTTGACGACTACTTCGGTCGTGAAGTGGCGCGCATGATCGTGCGTCAGCCGCTGGAACTGGTCGATATGACTGAAAAGTTTGACATCAAGGTCACTGTGAAAGGTGGCGGTAGCTTCGGTCAGGCGGGTGCAATCCGTCACGGACTGACTCGCGCCCTGATGGCCTACGACGAAGCTCTGCGTCAACCTCTGCGTGCTGCTGGTTACGTAACCCGCGACGCTCGTGAAGTTGAGCGTAAGAAAGTCGGTCTGCGCAAAGCGCGTAAGAAGCCACAGTTCTCGAAGCGTTAATTCGTTTCTGCAATCGATTCTGGGGTTGCCTGGTATCGTCTGCACAAAATTGGCCCAGATTGGCATCAGTCTGGGCTTTTTTTTGCGCAAAAGCCACGAATACCCCTATGTAGTAAAAGGTTTATGCCTTGTCACGGGTAGTTAACTTCTTTAATATGTGGCGATTTTTACAAACTGTCTTCAACAACCGTAAATCTTTTAAATTCAGTAAGTTACTGTCTGTTTTATAGGCTGCTTCGCTGTCTGTAAGCCGGATTGGGCCACCTCTTTACCTGATAAACGGGCTACAGTAGGTGGGGTTGAGCAGGTCAAAAGCAACAGTAGCGCTGTTATGGGAGAAAGAACGTCATGAGCAGTGACGGAGTAAACGAAGGACGGCGCCGTTTTCTGACAGCCGCTACCTCTGTGGTAGGGGCTGTTGGTGTGGTTGGGGCCGCTGTACCTTTTGTGGGTTCATGGAATCCGAGTGCCAAGGCGAAAGCCGCGGGCGCCCCAGTTAAGGCGAATCTCAGCAAGATTGAGCCAGGTCAGATGATCGTTGTGGAATGGCGCGGTAAGCCAGTCTATATCGTGCGTCGGACCCGGGAAATCCTCGAGAATCTGCCGAAGATGAACGACCGGGTTCGGGATCCAGAGTCCACTGAGCCCCAGCAGCCTGAATACGTCCAAGGTATTGCGCGTACCATTCCTGGCAAGGAAGAGTTTCTGATCCTGCTGGGCCTGTGTACCCACCTGGGTTGCGCGCCGATGTTCCGCCCTGAAGTGGGTGCGGCCGATTTGGGTGGTGATGCCTGGTTGGGCGGTTTCTTCTGCCCCTGTCATGGCTCCAAGTTCGACCTGGCAGGCCGTGTATTGAAAGGTGTGCCTGCACCGATCAACCTGGAAGTACCCCCACACCGTTACGACTCTGACACCGTAATCACCATCGGTGAAGATCAGGAGGCTTGAGCATGAATAAATGGATGACTGATCTGGTTGATTGGGTCGACGCTCGCCTGCCTGTTGTGCGTGCGTGGGAAACCCACATGAGTAAGTACTACGCGCCCAAGAACTTCAACTTCTGGTATTTCTTTGGCGTGCTGTCCATCCTGGTCCTGGTTAACCAGCTGCTGACCGGCATCTGGCTGACCATGAACTACACCCCAAGTGCCGAAGAGGCCTTTGCCTCTGTGGAATACATCATGCGTGATGTGGATTGGGGCTGGCTATTGCGCTACATGCACTCCACTGGCGCCTCGGCGTTCTTTGTGGTGGTGTACCTGCATATGTTCCGCGGCCTGATGTACGGCTCCTACAAGGCGCCTCGCGAGCTGGTGTGGATCTTCGGTATGACCATCTACCTGGCGCTGATGGCCGAGGCCTTTATGGGCTACGTACTGCCCTGGGGACAGATGTCCTACTGGGGCGCGCAGGTGATTGTGTCCCTGTTCGGGGCGATCCCGGTGGTGGGTGAGGACCTGGTGCAGTGGATTCGCGGTGACTTCCTGATCTCCGGTGCAACCCTGAACCGCTTCTTCTCGCTGCACGTGGTGGCCTTGCCCATCGTGATCCTGGCCCTGGTTGTCCTGCACATTCTGGCCCTGCACGAAGTCGGTTCCAACAACCCCGATGGTGTTGAGATCAAGAAGAACAAGGATGAGAACGGTATTCCCAAAGACGGTGTGCCTTTCCACCCGTTCTACACCGTGCACGACCTGGTGGGCGTAACCGTTTTCCTGTTCGTCTTCTGCTTTGTGATCTTCTTCATGCCAGAGATGGGCGGTTTCTTCCTGGAGTACGCCAACTTCGAAGAAGCTAACGGTCTGAAGACCCCGCCGCACATTGCACCGGTGTGGTACTTCACCCCGTTCTACGCCATCCTGCGTGCGGTGACCATCGACATCGGTCCGCTGAGCTCCAAGTTCCTTGGCCTGGTGGCTATGGGCGGTGCGATTGCGATCCTGTTTGTCCTGCCCTGGCTGGACAAGAGCCCGGTCAAATCCATGCGCTACAAAGGCTTTATGCCTCGCATCTCGCTGATGCTGTTTGCGGCCATGTTCGTGGTGCTGGGTTACCTGGGTGTGAAGTCACCAACCCCTGAGCGTACCATTCTGTCTCAGTTGGCGACGGTGTACTATTTCGCCTACTTCATCCAGATGCCGATGTTCAGCAACCCGCGCAACAACCCCACCAGTTTGTTGAATGTGGTGATCTCCCTGTTGCTTGGTGCACAGCTGCTGTACCTGACGTTCTTCACCGATGTTGAGTATCACTCAGTCGTGTTGATGGTGTTCGGTGTGCTGCTGGCTGTGTTTGTTGCCGCCACGCCCTGGCTGACGGCCCGTGATGGTGTGTCTGCCGAGCCTGAGCGTGTACAGGCCCACGGCTTGCCCAAGCTGCTGGTATTTGGCGGTCTGGCACTGTTCCTGATCCTCACCATCGTTCCCATCAAGGCGGTTGCTGCCGGTGGTGAATTTGATTGTGGCAGCATCCGCTGCGACAAGATGGAGCCGGACCTGACGGATAAGGCATCGCTGCAAAGCGGTGCCAAGTGGTTTGCCAACTATTGCATGGGCTGTCACTCCGCCAAGTACTCCCGCTATGAGCGCGTTGCCGATGACCTGGGGATTCCCCACGAAGCGATGATGGAGAACATCATCTTTGGTGATCAACGGATTGGCGAGCTGATGGAAATCCCGATGCAGGCAGACCAGTCTAAAGCCTGGTTTGGTGCCACACCGCCGGACCTGACTTTGGTTGCCCGTGCCCGTTCACCCGAATGGTTGTACACCTACCTGCGCAGTTTCTACGCCGACGACAGCCGTCCTACCGGCGTTAACAACAAGGTGTTCGACAAGGTGGCCATGCCTCACGTGATGCTGGAGCTGCAAGGCCTGCCAGAGTGTGCCCCGGGTCCGGTACTGGATCACCATGGTAAAATCGTACGCGACCCGGTCACTGGCGAAGCCGTGGCCGAGGGTGAGTGCGGCAGCCTGAGAGTAGGCGACGTCAAGGGCAGCATGAGCGAAGCCGAGTTTGACGAGGCCATTTATGACCTGGTGAACTTCCTGGAGTATGTGGCTGAGCCTGTGGCGGTTGAGCGTGAGCGCCTGGGTGTCTATGTGCTGCTGTTCCTGGCCGTGTTCTTTGTCTTTGTGTATCTGCTGAACCGTGAATACTGGAGAGATATCCACTAATTCACTGCGTTTCTGCCGATCCGGGCGGGCTGCGCACGCAGTCCGCCCTTTTGTGTTTCTAAACTTTATATCGAGGTGAACCCAATGGGCGTTGTGGCTAAACGTTCTTCCATGACCTATTTCTCAGACGCGAGTGATCATTACAGTCATCGCGTACGAATTGTGCTGGCAGAGAAAGGTGTCTCCGTCGATATCATCGATGTGGATCCGAAAAACAAACCTGAAGAATTGGCGGAGTTGAATCCCTACAACGCTTTGCCGACATTGGTTGATCGTGAACTGTCTCTGTATGAGACCAAAGTGATGATGGAATATCTGGATGAGCGTTTCCCTCATCCGCCGCTGTTGCCGGTTTACCCGGTGGCTCGCGCCCAGACCCGTCTGTGGATGTATCGCATCGAAAATGACTGGAGTCCCCTGGTTGATACCATCCTCAACGGTAAAAACAAGGAGGCCGCGGCAAAAGCGCGCAAGGAGCTGAAAGAGAGCTTGCTGACCATCGCGCCTATTTTTGCTGAATTGCCATTCTTTATGAGTGAAGAATTCACCATTGCTGACTGTTGTCTGGCTCCAATCCTTTGGCGCTTGAAAGTGATGGATATTGAACTGCCGAAAACCAAGCAGGCCAAACCCTTGCAAGACTATATGGATCGCTTGTTTGAGCGTGAGTCTTTCAAAGAAAGCCTGACCGAAATGGAAAAAGAAATGCGTCTCTGATTGCAGGGACCATTCACGCACCAACCGGGAGTAGCAGCTTCAATGGGTATGACTTCAAGCCGTCCGTATATGATTCGCGCACTGTATGACTGGATTGTGGATAATGAGTGCACCCCCTATTTGCTGGTGGACGCACACGCTTCACATGTGGAAGTGCCACAACAGTACGTCAACAAAGACGGCCAAATTGTGCTGAATATTTCGCCGACGGCGGTAGTGGGTCTGTCCATTGAGAACGCAGCGGTAAGTTTCAGTGCCCGCTTTGGCGGTATCCCTACCAACATCTACGTCCCCTGTTCGGGCGTGCTGGGCATTTACGCCCGGGAGAATGGCCAGGGCATGATCTTTGAGCCGGAGTCAAACCCGGAGCCGCCGCAGCCAACAAAACCGGAAAAGCAGACCGAAGCGCCGAAGGCTGAGGGTAAACGCCCGAGCCTGAAGGTGGTTAAGTAATTTACCAGTTTGGTGTTGTGTTCGTAGTTTCCAGAAAAGCGCTTCTTGTAAGCGCTTTTTTTATGTCCCCAGTGTTCGTCCGGCATTGATGGGGGCATAGGCTTTTGGTATAAGCTTGTGATGCTTTTTGAAAGTACCTATAACGACAAACTGGCGATAGACGCCAATCACTTTACAACCACTTAGGATGTTTTATGACCATTGAGGTATCCCCTCAGGACGCTGATGAACGCATTGCCCTGAAAGCGTATGCGGAGAAGGCCTACCTGGATTATTCCATGTATGTAATTCTCGATCGGGCTCTGCCGAACATCGGCGATGGCTTGAAGCCTGTGCAGCGCCGCATTGTGTATGCCATGAGTGAGCTGGGACTGAAATCCACTGCCAAGTTCAAGAAATCCGCTCGTACTGTGGGTGATGTGATCGGTAAATTTCATCCCCACGGTGATTCAGCCGCCTATGAAGCCATGGTGTTGATGGCTCAGTCGTTCTCATACCGATATCCGCTGGTTGATGGGCAGGGCAACTGGGGTTCACCCGACGATCCCAAATCCTTTGCTGCCATGCGTTATACCGAATCGCGCCTGACCAAATACAGCGAGGCATTATTGTCGGAGCTCGGCCAGGGCACAGTGGATTGGGTTCCCAACTTTGACGGCACCATGGATGAGCCGGCCGTGTTGCCGGCGCGAGTACCGAATGTATTGCTGAACGGCACCACTGGCATCGCGGTGGGTATGGCCACTGACATTCCGCCCCACAACCTGCGCGAACTGGTCGCGGCCACGGTGCATATGCTGGAAAATCCCCAGGCCACTGTAACGGACTTGGTTGAGTATATGCCGGGTCCGGACATGCCCACTGAGGCGGAAATCATTACCCCCAAAGCTGAACTGCAGCGCATTTATGAAACCGGGCGTGGTGGTTTGCGCATGCGTGCGCTGTGGACCAAAGAGGCGGGGGATGTGGTGGTAACAGCACTGCCGCACCAGGTCAGCGGTGCCAAGGTGCTGGAGCAGATTGCCGCCCAGATGCAGGCGAAAAAACTGCCCATGGTCGCCGACCTGCGGGATGAATCGGATCACGAAAACCCGACCCGTCTGGTGATAGTACCGCGTTCCAATCGTATCGATATCGAACAAATGATGAATCACTTGTTCGCCACCACCGACCTGGAGAAAACCTATCGCGTCAATCTGAATATGATTGGCATCGATGGCTTGCCGCAGGTGAAGCCGCTCAACAAAATTCTGTCGGAGTGGCTGACATTCCGCACCGTGACGACAAGGCGTCGTTTACAGCACCGTCTTGGCAAGGTTGAGGAGCGCCTGGAGCGGTTGGCAGCCTTGATGATTGTGTTCCTGAATGTGGATGAGGTGATTCGCATCATCCGCAATGAGGACGAGCCCAAGCCGGTGTTGATGGCGCGCTTCAATCTGAATGAGGCCCAGGCCGAATACATCCTGGAAACCAAGTTGCGGCAGTTGGCGCGACTGGAAGAAATGAAAATCAAGGAAGAGCAGGAAGCGCTGGAGAAAGAGCGTGAAAGCCTGAATCAGATACTGGATTCGGCGCGTCGCCTCAAAGGCCTGGTGAAGAAGGAGCTGCTGGCGGCGGCGGAAGAGTTTGGTGATGAGCGCCGCTCCCCGATCGTTGAGCGTGGCGAGGCGCAAGCGTTTAGTGAGCTGGACCTGCTGGGCAGCGATCCTGTGACTGTGGTCATTTCCGACAAAGGCTGGATTCGCGCGGCCAAGGGTCACGATGTGGATCCGGTCTCGCTCAGCTATAAATCCGGTGACAAGTTCAAGCTCTCGGCCCAGGGCAAGACCAACCAAAGTGTCATCCTGCTGGACTCCACCGGTCGCAGTTACGCCTTGCCGGCGCATACCTTGCCGTCGGCGCGGGGCCAGGGTGAACCCATCAGTGGCCGCTTGAATCCACCCAGTGGCTCGGTATTTGAGGGTGCCCTGATGGGGGCGGATGAGCAGCGTGTGCTATTGGCTTCAGACGCGGGTTATGGCTTTGTCGGCAAACTGAGTGATCTCTATACCAAGAACAAATCCGGCAAGGCGGCCTTGTCTCTGCCCAAGGGTGGACGGGTGTTGCCGCCGCTGGTGGTGAAGAATCCACAGACGGATTTGCTCGCCGCCATCAGCAATGAAGGTCGATTGCTGGTGTTTCCAGTGAGCGAGTTGCCGGAGCTGGCGCGTGGTAAGGGCAACAAGATCATGAACATTCCTTCCGCCCGAGTGCAGTCGCGCGAGGAGTTTGTGGTGGCCATGGAAGTGGTTGCCGAGGGCGAGCAGTTGACGGTGTTCTCCGGCAAGCGCCACTTGACGCTCAAGGGCAGTGACCTGGATCACTACCGCGGTGAGCGCGGCCGGCGAGGCAATAAACTGCCCCGCGGCTTCCAGAAAGTGGACGCTGCCGAAGTTAAGCGTTAATCCGTAGTTAACTGATCCCGTTAACTGTTGGTCAGTCGCAGTGAATCAGCTCGTTTGACGGCCGGTTGCGGTTAAACCGCAATCGGCGTCGATAGGGGTAGGTATTCTCAATGTGACCATTGAGCAGTGAGTCCTTGATATGTTGCCAATAGCGATAGTCGTACAGATCGCTGTGCTGGGATTCAAAAGCCTTGCGGGCGATGGGATTGCCGGAGAAAAACAAGCGGAATTCCTCCGGGAAGATGTCGTTTTCTGCCACTGTGTACCAGGGGCGATCAGCCAGTTCCTGAGCTTCGTTCTGGGGCTCGGGGATCTTGCGAAAATTGCAGTCTGTAATGCGACAGATTTCGTCGTAATCGTAAAACACCACACGGCCATGACGGGTCACACCAAAGTTCTTCAGTAGCATATCCCCGGTAAAAATATTGGCGGCCGCCAGTTGTTTAATGGCGTTACCGTATTCATCCATCACATCGTAAATTTGCTCTTCGCTGGCGTCTTTCAGGAACAGGTTCAGGGGGATCATGCGACGCTCGGTGTACAGGTGCTTGATGATCACCCACTTATCATTGATTTCCAGCTTCGACGGCGCCACTTTTTGCAGTTCATCGAGCAGCTCCTCACTGAAACGGTTGCGATAAAAAATGAAGTTTGAATACTCTTGAGTGTCGGCCATGCGGCCGGCACGTTCACTGCGCGACACCAGCTTGTACTTCTGCTTGACGATCTCTTCGGTGACTTGTTTCGGGTAGTCAAATTTGTCTTTGATGATTTTGAACACAATGCCGTAGGACGGCAGTGTGAATACCGTCATCACCATGCCTTTAATGCCGGGTGCAATGATGAATTGATCATGGCTGTTTTTCATGTGTTCAAGGATGTGGCGGTAAAACTCGGTCTTGCCGTGTTTGTTGAAACCGATAGAGGTGTAAATTTCCGAAATTTCCTTGCTGGGCATAAACGAACTGATAAAGCGCACCAGGCGTGAGGGAATCGGCGCATCCACCATAAAATAGGAGCGGGTAAAACTGAAGATGATACTGGCACCGTCACGATCAAAAATGGCCGTATCGATATAGATGCCGCCTTCTTCGTTGTTGAGCAACGGCAACACAATCGGGATATAGCGGTTGTCGATCATCACCCGGCCAATCAGGTAGGCTCCCTTGTTGCGGTAAAATATACTTTCCAGAATGTCCAGCCGCAGTCCCCGCCATGAGCCGTCATCGCCACCTGGCACCTTCTCCCGGACGGCCTTAATGACATTGTCCAGGTCGCGATCAATATTTTCCCATGGTACAGAAAACTCGAAGTCGTTCATGATCTCCAGGAGTGTGGCCTTGAGGCTGTCTTCCACTGTGTAGCGCAGGTAGATGCTGTAATCCTTGAGGGGCTTGTCATCCAGGGGGCGTGAAGCTTTGACAAAAATATTGCGATCGTGAATGTGATCGTGGTGGAACTGGGAGCAGAAAATAGAATTAAAAAATGTTTCGGCAATTTCGTAGTTGCTGTGGCCAAAGGTAAGCTGGGTGTAAGCAACCTTGGCCTGCTGCCACAGCTCCAGATCGCTGACGTCCTTGCTGGTCACCCCGTTGACCAGTTTGCAGACCTGGTCCACCTTGTTTTTATACAGTTCGATGCGATCGTAGTGCGAGTCCTGAATGCCTTGCCAATCGGCTTTCTCAAAGCGCGCCTTTGCGCCTAGGGTCATGTTTTGAAAGTCGGCAAAATAGGCATCAAAGCCATTGAGGATGGTTTTGGCGATGCGTTTGGCGGTCGGGGTCAGGGAGCGGTGTGCCATGGGCGGATCTCGGTGCTGTTTGCTGGCAATAGTCGTGACTGGCAATCGGATGCGTCGGGCGTATGATACTGTTGTTCATTGTAGCGTGTAACCCATACTGCGGGGGGAGTGAGATGTGTAGGGCTGGTAGGTGTCTTGGAATCCGTCACTGGATGATCGGCTGGCTGCTGGTCGTCCTCAGCCTCTATGGTCAGCCTGTGTGGGCCGCCGTGGTGTTGCAGTATCACCATATTTCCACCACTACCCCGGCGTCGACGTCTACATCGCCGGTGCTGTTTCGGCAACACATGACCTATCTGCAAGAGCAGGGCTTTGACGTGGTCGGTTTGCCCGAGCTGTTGCAGCAGGACAATACCTCCGGACTCGACAAACGGGTGGCTATTACCTTTGATGACGGCTACCTCAGCGTGTACCAGCAGGCGTTTCCTGAATTGAAACGTCGCGGCTGGCCGTTTACTGTGTTCGTCAATACCCGTCCACTGGATCAGGGCTGGCAGGAGTTTGTCAGCTGGTCGCAACTTCGCGAGATGGCTCTTGCCGGGGCCACTATCGCCAACCACACGGTCAGTCACGGGCATTTGATCCGCCGCCAGGAGGGCGAGTCTGACCGCCAGTGGCGACAGCGGATCGAGCGCGATATTGTCGAAGCCGAATCCCGTATTGAGCAAGAGACAGGCCAGAGTCATCGTATTTTGGCTTACCCGTTTGGTGAATACGACCTGGCGCTGGCAGGGCTGGTGCGTTCTTTGGGGTTTACCGCCATGGGGCAGCACTCCGGGCCCTTGGGTGGCCATCACTCTGCCCAGGCGTTGCCGCGTTTCCCGTTCGGTGGCCCCTATGGGGATTTGCAGGAGTTCATTACCAAGGTCAACAGTCTGCCCATGCCCCTGCAGCGTGTGGGGGGACGTTTGGCGGGCGAGGGTCGGTTAATGCCGCTGGAAGCCGGCGATCTGCAGCCGCGCTTGCCCGTCGGGGAAGCGGTACCCGAGCTCTGGCTGGACGTGGATAAATCGTTGCCGCCGCCGCAGATCAATTGTTTCGCCACCGGTCAGGGACAGCTTCAGACTCGGGTAAGCGGGCTGCGACTGGAGGTCCTGTTGTCTGCGCCACTGCCCACCGGACGCAGTCGGATTAACTGCACGGCAGCAGCGGGCAAGGGGCGTTTTTACTGGTTTTCCCAGCCGTTTGTCCGGCCCGACAAGGATGGCCAGTGGCCGTCGGAGTAGTGACCGTCGGAGTAGTGGCTGGGACTAGCCGCGATTGAATGGATCTTCCTGTTGGGCCATGTCCTGCGGGTTGGGTTCCCGACGGTCATACTGCTTCAGTTTGTTGTAGCGAATCATGCCTTGCAGATCCAGTATGTACTGGTGACCTTTGGCGGAGTATTGCTCCAGGCCCTGGGCCATGGCCAGGCTGTCGAGTGGTCGATTCTCGGCGCGGGAGTTGGCACGTATTTGTCGAACTTGTGCATAGGCCGGATGCGAATTGATGTTGCGCAGATAGGCCGCCACCGCTGCTTCGATACTGGCAAACCGGGCGACTTCGTGGGTGGCGCCCTCGGCCCGCCGACTGGGAACTATGCCGCAGCCCTGGGAAAAGCACCATTGACCAAAGTAATTGTTGGCTTCCTTGGCAAAGCGGGAGCGTCCCCAGGCGGACTCCATGGCGCCCTGGGCCAGGACCATGGAGGCGGGCACCATGTCTATGCGGACCAGCAAGTCATCCACCAGGGCTAGGCCCTCGAGTTCGTCGGGGGTCCGATACTCCTCTTTCCAGCGGTTCAGCGTGGACAGCTGTTGCTCATTGAGTACGGCATTGTCTGCCAGTTGTTGCTTGATTTCTCGCAATTGTTGACGCTGATTCAGTACCCGGTCATTTTGCTGTTGAATGGCCGGGAGTAACCTGGCGTAAAACCGGTGTTTCAGAGTATCGGTCTTGGTCACAGTGGGCAGTGGCGGTGGGGCTGGTTTCACCTCCGTTCGCGCTGAGGGCGGCGGGAGGAGAATCGGCTGCTGGTGAGACAGGACAAATGCCAGGGACAGGCAAATCAGGCTGTAGAAAATAAATACATAGCCTAGCACCAGCTTTTGGGGGGAATGGCTCATAGCTACCTCGTCGAGTCATTCTGTATGTCAGAAATACAGTGTTTCAAATAAGCAAGTGTTACAGATCCAGTTCCTGGCGCAGTGAAGCCAGGCGCTGCCGGTTCTCATCTTTGCTGAGCGGGGTTTCGACCGTCTCTGGCAGGCGCTTGAATTCCGGCGCCGGCAGGGTGTCGCCACGCAGTACGCGCGCACACAGGGCCTGGTAGTGTTCGCGAAACACCGGGAAGGCGATGCGCTCACTGTTATTGGCCAGGAAATACCAGTCGCTGGCGCGACCGGCGTGATAGACCGCTGGGTGGCTCCAGTCATATTCCGCCTTGGGGCTGGGCGCCTGACAGGCTTCCACATAGGCAGAGTGGGTATCGGGCAGGCCATGCAGTTCCGGGCTGCCCTGGCAGTAGGTGATCATCTTGTGCAGGGTGGGCAGGTACTCGGATTCTTCGATGGCTTTTTTGGCGCCGCGCAGGATCACGTCTGCGGGGAACCGCTGCAGTGTCTCCAGCCACAGGCGTTTGGCCTGGTTGAGCGTATTGATGTCGGCAAAGGCGCTGAAGTACTGGTTGTGATAATTGATGCGAAACAGTTCGAACACCTGGTTGATGGTATCAATCATTGCGGTGCCGGGTTTCGTGCGCGACTGCTGGCCACTCGAGCTGTGTAAGTCAGAAGGCCCAGCTGCGGTCGTTGAGTTGCTCGACGATTGAGCGATCCTTTGTTCGACTTGATTGAGTAGTGTTTTGCTGTCCTTCATGGGAATGACCTTGTGTCGTGCTCAGGGCGTGGCGTTTGGCCCAGTGGTGTTTAACGTGTTGCAAAAACTTGGTGTTCCAGGAGGCGTACACTTTGTTGCTGTCGCGCCAGAAGATTATAAACTCTGGCAGTAGCTGCTGGGCAAAGTTTGTGTCGATATTCGCCATCTGCAGGATGTCGTAGACATCGCGACTGGGCTGCCAGTTTTCTGGAATGCGCTTGGGTTCGGTGTCGTGTACCAACGATGAGCTGAATCGCGCCCACTGGCGGCGCACATGCTGGATAAACTTGGTGTTCCAGGTGCGCGAGTGTTCTCCACGCTCGCTCCAGTAAAGGACAAATTCTGGTATCGCGTCTTCGATAAACTGCGGGTGGATGGCGGCGTGGCGCGTCAGCACGTCAATGGCATCGGCACTGGGGCGCCACTGCTTGCTCATGGGAACTTCACTGTCTTTTTGTGTAGTGAAGGTCTCCCTCTGGCGCCACTGGTACAGCACGTGTTGATGAAACTTGGCTCCCCAGGAGCGATGGGATTCCCCGCTCTCGCGCCAGAAGGTCACAAATTCGGGAATTTGTTCACGAATAAACGCTTCGGGAATATTGTGTTGCGCAATGCGGGTCAGGGTTTCGCTGTCGGGCTGCCAGTTCGGGGCAATGGGGGTAGCGCCGACGGCGACGGGTTTTTGCCGGCTGGCCGCAGCGACAGGGGCATTGGCCGGCTGGGACCGCAGTTCGTTGTAGGCCAGGATAAGCTGCTGACTTTGTACGAATGGTGCTGATTGCAACAGAACAATGCCCTTTGCCCGCAGATTCTGGCTGACCCGCTGGATGTCGTGGTCGTTCCAGAACGGCAGGGCATTGATCAGTTGCTGACCGCCGAGCTCGTACCAAAAATAGCCCTGGCTGGGTACGGGTTGCTGCTGACGGGTCAGCTCGTCCAGAACGCTGAGCAGGGTGGCTTCCTCCAGGCCGATGGTGGCGGCCAGAGACGGGGAAACCAGGATGGGGCGTTCCGGAATCAGTGATGAACTCATGGGGCTGACTTTATCATTTTCTGGTGCTTGAGTCGCTATTTGCTGGAGTTGGTGCTGATTCATATGGCTAGCGGGATCGCCAGACCGGGGAGTTCCTGCCAGGACACGCTGCCAGTGCATCCCTGCACGCTCGGCGTCGGCCTCCATGCCTCCGACGGTCCTGGAATGAACTCCCCGGCCTGGTTCAGTGCCAATGTCTGATTTAGCGCACCGAAACCGGATAAAAACAGTCTTTTATCAAGTGAGAGTAGGTTTGAACTGCGAGAGTGGAAGGTTAATATACCGCCAAACGTATTCTGGGGGATTTTCCGTGGCCAAGAGCAAAACCGCCTTTGTCTGCAATGAGTGTGGAGCCGATTTCAGTAAATGGCAGGGACAGTGCAGCGAGTGCGGCAGCTGGAACAGCTTATCGGAGGTGCGGTTAGGCCCGACCCCCTCAAACAGGACCGAGAAATTCAGCGGTTACGCCGGTGCTGCCGGTGCCGCGGAAGTGCAAACCCTGGCCGAGATCAACCTGGAAGACCTGCCGCGCTTCTCGTCGGGCACCGGTGAATTTGATCGGGTATTGGGTGGTGGACTGGTACCGGGTTCGGTGGTGCTGATCGGCGGTAACCCGGGCGCAGGTAAGTCCACACTGCTGCTGCAGACCATGTGCTTCCTGGCTTCCAGTCGGGAAGCCCTCTATTGCACCGGCGAGGAGTCCCTGCAGCAGGTGGCCATGCGGGCCCAGCGTCTGGGGCTGCCTACCGACAAGCTCAAAATGCTGTCGGAAACCAGTGTTGAAGCGCTGGTGGCTACGGCCCAGAAGCTTCAGCCCAAGGTGATGGTGGTGGACTCGATCCAGGTGATGCATATGGCCGATATCCAATCGGCGCCTGGCTCGGTGTCGCAGGTGCGTGAAAGCGCGGCCTACCTGACCCGCTTCGCCAAGCAGACCGGTACAGTGCTGGTATTGGTGGGCCATGTTACTAAAGATGGCAGTCTGGCTGGTCCCAAGGTCCTGGAGCACATGATCGATTGCTCGATTTTGCTCGAGGGTTCCCACGATTCCCGTTTTCGCACCTTGCGTGGCAGTAAAAACCGCTTTGGTGCGGTGAATGAGCTGGGGGTGTTTGCCATGACTGAGCAGGGGCTGAAGGAGGTCAGTAACCCCTCAGCGATTTTCCTGCAGCGTGCCGATGAAGTGGCCGCCGGCTCGGTGGTGATGGTGGTGTGGGAGGGAACCCGGCCCCTGCTGGTGGAGATACAGGCGCTGGTGGACGACAGCCACCAGGGCAATCCGCGGCGGGTGGCGGTGGGACTCGACCAGAACCGGTTGAATATGCTGTTGGCCGTTTTGCACCGCCACGGTGGCCTGCTGATTGGCGATCAGGATGTGTTCATCAACGTGGTGGGGGGCGTGCGGGTCATGGAGACCAGCGCCGATCTGGCGCTGCTGTTGGCGGTGGTGTCGAGCTTTCGCGACCGGCCCCTGGGGCACGATATGATGGTGTTCGGGGAAGTCGGTTTATCGGGCGAGATCCGGCCGGTCCCAAGCGGTCAGGAGCGCTTGCGCGAAGCCGCCAAGCACGGCTTCAAAACCGCCATTGTGCCGGCAGGCAACGCCCCTCGGGAAAACCTGCCAGGCATTAAAGTGATTGCCGTAAAAACCTTGCAACAGGCTTTGGCAGCCATCGAATAATCGTGGCTGCCAGTGGGTTCAGTCGTCGTCCTGCAGAAAGCTGTCCAGGCTTCGCTTCTGGTATACGGTCGGATCAGGGGTGCCCACCAGTTCGCGCAGGCGGGCTTGGTGGTCAATGCTGTTGGCTCGGCCCACGATACCGATGTAATGCTGATTGATGTGGGCAATTTTGCCGTGCAGTTTGATGGGGTCGCCACCACTTCCCTCAAGAGTCAGCACCACGCCCTCTCCCAGTTCGACGTCATGTTTGTGCAGCAGGGCGACCAGTGCACCGTTGAATGACAGATCGATCAGGTGTACCGGCCAGCGATGATGGGTGGTAACCAGTGACGCATATCCACGAAAACCCACGCGGGGGAAGTAGCGTCGATTCTGGGATTTCAGTCCAACAACCGTCATTTAGGGCCTCGTTTTATGCCTTCCTGGAAAATAACGTCTTCCAAATTGGCCGGGTAAGCTTCTGCCTACAAGTGTAGATGTCGCCGCAATGACTCACCAGCGATCCCCAGGAAAATGAGAGTTTCATCTTGAATTGAGCCAGCTGAAAGGATTTTGCTGAGCGGTTTTGTCCAGTTTTTGGCAAAAATCGGCGACTTTTGATAAATCCGCTCAACAGCTATTGACTATATTTGAGGCTAACCTTAGTCTGCGCCACGTTATTGAAGGTGCTCATGTCGGCAGGTCCGACGTGAGTTAAACGGGAAGTTTGGTGTACGGGTCAAACCGTTTAATCCAACGCTGCCCCCGCAACGGTGATGTCTGCTGGACGCTGTTCAGAAGACTAAGCCCGATACCGGCCTTGAATAACGCGTGTGGATGTCAATGTCTGCAGACACACGCTGCACGATGAAGCGGAGGGCTTTATCGGTAGGTCTTGTCAGGGGCGACGACAGCCAACACGGATTCTCAGCCTCTTACCCCTGCTCCTTGTCCTCCCTCAATCACATTAAACAATCACGCACTGATGTTGCTTCGCCTGTGGGCATAACGTGCGTGTTCAGATTGGGGAATACCATGAAAACATACTCTTTGTTGGCAGCCTCGCTGGCGAGCTTGCCGTTTACGGTTTGGGCGGAATCCCGTCCGGATAATCGCATCGACGATGAAGTGGTGGTGACAGCCACCCGTAACGAGCAGCCATTGCACAAAGTGCTGGCCTCGGTGGCGGTGATGAATCGTGTCGATATCGAGCGTTCAACGGCCACCGATATGGCGGGTTTGCTGGGTCAGATTTCTGGCTTGGATGTGAAGGACAGTGGCAGTCGCGGTTCTACCTCCAGTGTCAACATTCGCGGTACCAACAGCGATCACGTGCTGATTTTGATTGACGGGGTGCGATCGGCCAGTGCTACATCGGGGGCAACCGCGTTGCAGCAAATTCCCCTGGAGCAGATTGAGCGCATTGAAGTGGTTAAGGGGCCGCGTGCCAGCTTGTACGGTGCCGATGCCCTTGGCGGTGTTATCCAGGTGTTTACCCGTCGCGGTTTTGACAACAACGGCGATGTCGCGATTGAAGTCGGTGCGGATCATCTGACCAAGATTACCAGCGGATTCAGTGGTGGGACTGAGCACACCAGGGCGGCCATTAACCTGGCCTATGAGAACACCGACGGCTACGATTCCACCGCCGCCGATGGCAGTGTCAATGATGACGATGATGGCTATCGGGAAAAATCCCTGTTGCTCAGTCTCGATCATACTTTTTCAAACGACTGGTCGCTGGGATTTTCCGGCTTGCGGGTTGAGTCCGAGGCGGAGTTCGACGGGGGCGACGGAGCCTATACGGACAGTGTCAATCAAACCCTGGCTCTGAGTCTGCAAGCCCCCCTGAGCGAGCAGTTGAGTGTCAGTGTGAACCTGTCGGAAAATCGCGATGAATCCGAAACCTTTTCTGACAACAACAGTGAGTTCAATACCCAACGGCACATGGCCACCGCGCAAGTGGACTATGCGCTAAACGCCAGCAATCTGGTCTCACTGGGTTACGACTACTATGAAGATGAGGTCACGTCGACCACCGCGTTTTCAGAAGATGCTCGCGATAATCAGGCGTATTTCCTGCAGTATCAGGGTGAAATTCAACAGTGGTTGCTGACCGCATCCCTGCGCAGCGACGACAACCAGGCCTTTGGTCGTCACACCACGCGCACGCTTGCTGTGGGTTATCCGATCACCGACCATACGCTGCTGAGTGTATCCTATGGGACGGCGTTTAAAGCCCCGACATTTAACGATCTGTATTATCCCTATCAGCAATTTAATTTCGGCGCCTTCCTGTATGAATATTCTGGCAATGCGGAGTTAGAGCCCGAGCGTTCGGAATCGGTGGAAGTGTTGCTGCGCAGTGTGTGGCGCGGAGTGCAGTGGAGCTTGTCTTACTACCAAACCGATATCGATGACCTGATTGATCTGGGTTATATCGGAACCGTTAACACGCCCATTAATGTCAGTGAGGCCACGGTCGATGGGGCGGAGTTCAGCGCGGATTTTCGCGTCTTGGGCTGGAACAGTTCACTGGCCATGGCCTACACCGATCCACGAAATGAAGACACTGATGCGATGCTGGCAGACCGGTCCAGGGGCTCGATCAGCTGGAGTCTGGACAAACAGTTTGGCGACTGGGAAGTCTTTGCATTATGGCGCGCACAAAGCTATCGCTACAATTCCGATAGCGAGCGTTTGGGCGGTTTTAATACGGTGGATCTGCGGGCGACCTATCAATTGTTGCCGCAGTTACAACTAACGACGAAGGTCTCGAACCTGTTCGATGTAGATTACACCCTCAACAGTAACGCCTACACCGTCTATGAAACGCCGGGGCGCCAGTGGTCGATTGGTGCGCGATACCAGTTTTAAGGGTCAATCATTGAGATACACAGAGCATGAATCACAAGGGCGCCTCATGACAAGGACGCTGCGATGAAAAGGACATCTAGGCGAACACTCGTGGCAATCCTGATGTTGATGCTGCCGCTGTGCCTGTTGCTGTCTTTGGTGGTGGGGCCTGAGTTGATTCTGCCTTTCTCAACGACGGATTCGCCACAAGCGGTTTCCAACCGTGTCATCATTGAACAAATCCGCCTGCCACGGGCGCTGATGGCTGCCATCATTGGCGCCACCCTGGCAGTGGCAGGTGTGATGATGCAGGGTTTGTTTCGCAACCCATTGGCGGATCCTTCGCTGATTGGCGTAACCAGCGGTGCTTCCGCTGGGGCCAGCTTTGTGATTGTGGTGGGTGCCGGTCTGTTCGGTGCTCATGAACTGTTGGGCGTGTCTTTTGTTGCGCTGGGTGCTTTTGTCGGCGCGGCACTGTCGACCTGGTTGGTGTATCGGTTGGCCGCCACCGCAACGGGCACCTCGGTGGCGACCATGTTGCTGGCGGGCATTGCCATCAGCGCACTGGCCGGAGCGCTCAACAGCTTTTTCAGTTTTATCGCAGACAACCATATGTTGCGACAAATCAGTCTGTGGCAGATGGGGTCTTTGAGCAGTGCGTCCTGGCAGCGAGTCATCTGGGCTGGGATTCTACTGGGAGGCTTATTGTGTTGGTTTCCCCGTTACGCCCAGGCGCTGAACGCGCTGTTGTTGGGGGAATCGGAGGCGCGTCACCTGGGCATTGATGTGGATCGAATTAAGGTGCAAATCATTGTGCTGGTGGCGCTGGTAGTGGGCATTGCCGTGTCATTGACCGGCACCATTGCCTTTGTCGGTTTGGTCACTCCGCATATGGTGCGGCTGTTGATCGGCCCGGATCACCGCGGATTGATTCCCTGTTCGGCACTGGCAGGAGCGATCCTGCTGATGTTGGCCGATGCCTGCTCCCGGTTTCTGTTAGCGCCGGGAGAACTGCCCATCGGTGTGGTTACCGCTGCTCTGGGGGCGCCATTTTTCTTATCGTTGTTGCACCGTCAGCGTGCGCAGATTGTGCATATGGGGGGCGCTTGATGTTAACCCTCGACCACATTGATCTGCTAGCCGGCGATGTGCCAATTTTGCGCGGAGTGAATTTGCAGGTGGCGGCTGCGGAAGTGGTGGTAGTGCTGGGGCCCAATGGCGCCGGTAAATCGTCGCTGTTAAAGGTGGCCAGTGGTGAATTGCAGCCCGATGCAGGTCGAGTGATGTTCAACGGTCACTCCCTGGGCGAACTGACACCTGCACAAAAGGCCCTGCACATGGCGGTGTTACCCCAGCAGTCTTTGCTGACCTTTCCCTATACCGTGGAAGAGGTGGTACAGCTGGGGCGTACACCTCACGACAGTGGCCGGCAACTGGATGCAGTCATTGTCGAGCAAGCACTGCGCGCTACCGACGTCCATTTTTTACATCAGCAAACCTACACCCATTTATCCGGTGGCGAAAAACAACGGGTACAACTGGCGCGGGTGCTGGCCCAGGTGTGGCAGCAGGAAGATGACTGGTCGCGGCTGGTGATTTTGGATGAGCCGACGTCCGCCCTCGATTACGCTCATCAGCAGTTGGTAGTCCATTTGTTACGCGAGCGTTCTCAACAGGGCTGTGGGGTGTTGACTGCCATGCACGATTTGAATCTGGCCGCACAGTGTGCCGACAAACTGGTGTTGATGTGCTGTGGGGAAGTGCGTGCGGTGGGCAGTCCGGATGAGGTGCTGCAGGAAGATCTTTTACAGGAGGTGTTCCAGGTACGTTTTCACCGGGTGATCCATCCGCAATCAGGCCGCCCCTGGCTGGTCAACTGAGGCGCACGACATGCTCTGGATCGCCTCAGTGGCTACGGCGCTGTTGCTGGACCGCTGGTTGGGAGAGCCGCAACGCTGGCATCCCCTGATGGGCTTCGGTTACATAGCGAGTAGGCTGGCGAGGCGAGTGAACCACGGTCGGTATCGGCGCGTGCGTGGGATGTCGGCTTGGCTGTTGTTGGTATTACCGCTGCCGCTACTGGTATGGGCGTTGAGTCGGCAAGTCGAAGAAGAAAGCGTTACTGGCTACGTCATTATGACCGGCTGCCTGTGGTTCAGTATTGGTTGGCAGAGTCTGCGCGAGCACGGCCTGTCAGTCGCTCAGGCCTATGACGAGCAAGGCCTGTCGGCGGCTCGAAGCCAGGTGGCGCGAATGGTCAGTCGGGACGTCGATAGCATGGATGAAGCGGCGGTGGCGCGGGCCACAATCGAGTCGCTGCTGGAAAATGGCAGTGATGCGATTATTGCGCCGCTGTTCTGGTTTGTGCTGCTGGGTCCGGCGGGTGCGTTGTTGTATCGGTTGGCGAATACGTTGGATGCCATGTGGGGTTACCGCACTGATCGCTGGCAGGGCTTTGGTTGGTGCAGTGCCAGGCTGGACGATGTTTTGAATTGGCTGCCCGCGCGTATGACGGCGTTGTTGTACGCCTTGTGGGGAGATAAAGCCCAGGCCTGGCATTGCTGGCGGCAACAGGCATGTCACTGTGCCAGTCCCAATGGCGGGGTGGTGATGTGCAGTGGTGCAGGTGCTCTCGGCATTCTGCTTGGAGGCGGGGCTTTCTATCATGGCGTCTGGCAAGCGCGGACGGTCATGGGGCGAGGTGCGACCGCCACACTGGTTGATATCGACCGCAGTGTTCGACTGGTGGATCAAGCGGTCTACAGCGCATTTGCCTTGTTACTGTTGTATCAGGTGTTGTATCAGGTGTTGTATCAAATGTTGTATCCATTGTAAGAGGTTAGAGTCCACCATGCTGAATCACGGCGGTCAACTGCAAGCCATCAAGGATCGCTATCCTGACGTTGGCGGCGAGTGGTTGGATATCTCCACGGCTATTGCCCCCTGGAGCTGGCCGGTACCTGCCATGCCTCAAGAAGTTTGGCAGCGCTTGCCGGAGTCCGCCGTCGAGCTCTGTCGCCAGGCGGCGGCTTACTATGGCTGTAACGCACATCAACTATTGGCGGTGGCCGGTTCGCAGGTGGCTATTGAGTTGCTGCCGCAGGTGCTGGCAGAGAAACCCTGCCGGGTCGCCATTCCCCGCTGGGGATACGGTGAACATGCCCACAATTGGTTGCTGTCGGGGCATCAGGTTTGCTGGTATGACGCTTTGTCTGACGTGGATCTGGGGCTGAAGCGTGGTGACCTTGACCATATCGTCGTCATCAATCCAAACAATCCAACCGGATGGGCTCTGGAGCCGGAAACTCTAAAGTGCTGGCAGCAGAGACTGCCGGACCACGGTTATTTAATCATTGACGAAGCCTTTGCTGATGGCGTTGAGGGTGTCAGCGATTTCTCCCACATGCACTCGCGCCGGATTGTGTTGCGGTCTGTCGGCAAGTTTTTTGGTATGGCGGGGTTGCGCCTCGGCTTTGTGGTGGCGGCCGAAGCGGTGCTGGAACGCTTGCGGCAGAGAATGCCGTTATGGGGTGTGTCACACCCGGCCCAATGGCTGGGCGAACGGATGTTGTCGGATCGACTCTGGCAACAGTCTCAGCGTCAACGGATACAATCGGCGCGTACCAGGTTATTGCAACTGTTGCCCATTGAGGAGTTACAGCGGGCCGGGGTGGCGATCAACACGGGGCCTTTGTTTATCACTCTGTTTGCCGAAGGAGGGGTTTTGCCGCGGTTGCATGAAGCCCTCATAGAGTGCGGTATTGTGACTCGACTGTTTGCACCCATCGACGGCCGAAGTGGGTTACGCTTCGGCTTGGCCGACGATGCTGGGTTGGAGCGTTTAGAATTGGCACTGGCGGAGTGGTTTCAGAGTGAGTGGTTACAGAGTGAGTGGTCGACAGCGTTGGCCGGAAGCCGCTGAGAAAAGGTTAGTTATGCTTCGATATTTCATGGTTTCACTGTGGGTTGTGTTGACGTTTTGGCATCTGCCCACTCAGGCGGATGCGGTTGAGGTGATAGACGATATGGGCAACCGGGTGTCGCTGCCACACCCGGCCCGCCGTATTGTCGCTCTGGCGCCCCATATTGTGGAGGTGGCCTATGCCGTTGGCAGTGGTGACCGTTTGGTGGGGGCGGTCAGTTACAGCGACTTCCCCGAGGCGGCTAAAGCGCTGCCGCGTGTCGGTACCTACAAAGCTTTCAGTAGCGAAGCGATTTTACGACTCAACCCCGACCTGGTACTGGCCTGGTATTCGGGTAATGGCCCCGAGCGAGTGGCGGCGGTGCAGGCGCTGGGCATACCGGTGTACTTTTCCGAACCTCGCAAACTCGACGATATCGGCAGCTCGCTGGAAAAAATCGGTGTGCTGTCCGGTTCGGCGGAGGCAAAAGTAATCCGCCAACAATTTGATCAGGAATTACAGCGTTTGCGTCAAACCTATCAGCATCGACAGCCGGTGAGTGTGTTTTATCAAGTGTGGAATCAACCGCTGCAAACCCTGAATGGCGATCATCTGGTGAGTGATATCGTGCGCTTGTGCGGTGGCCGCAATATCTTTGCCGAGGCCCAGTCTCTGGCACCTAAAGTGAGTGTGGAGGCGGTTTTGCGTCTCAACCCGCAGGTGATTGTGGCCAGTGGTATGGGCGAAGCCCGGCCGGAATGGTTGGACGACTGGTTGCGCTGGCCCAGCCTGCGGGCGGTACAACAGAAACAGCTGAAGTTTATTCCGCCGGACATTATCCAGCGCAATACCCCCCGCATTTTACAAGGGGCGAAAACCCTGTGTGAGCAATTGCAGGACGCCCGGGAAGTTTATTTTCATGCCGCCTCTTGCTGAGCCGTCGATGTTCGAGTCCTCCTAATGTCTGAGTCCTATAGTTTCAACGAAAATGAAAAAGCAGGCGTTTACCGCGCCATTGCCGAGCGTCGGGACATGCGCCACTTTCGCGGTGACCCGATTGACGAAGCTTTGTTGCAACGTTTGCTGGCGGTCGCGCACCAGGCTCCCAGTGTCGGCTTTATGCAGCCCTGGCGGATTATCCGCATTCGCAGTGACGAGTCACGCACAGCCTTGCATAACTTGGTGGAAGAGGAGCGGCAGCGCACGGCCAAGGCGCTTAAGTCGCGTTCCGATGATTTTATGCAGTTGAAAGTGCAGGGCATACTCGACTGTGGTGAAGTGTGGGTTGTGAGCCTGATGGAACAGCGTGAGCGCCATATCTTTGGTCGACGTACGCTGCCGCAGATGGACATCGCCTCCGCCGCTTGTGCCATTCAGAACGTTTGGCTGGCGGCTCGTGCTGAAGGCATCGGTGTGGGCTGGGTGTCCATTTTTGATCCCCAACAGCTGCGTGATCTGTTGGGGATCCCGGCGGATGCCGAACCGATTGCCATCTTGTGTCTGGGACAGGTGGATGCTTTTTACGATGAGCCGATGCTGGCCCAGGAGGGCTGGGCGCAACGGGGCAACTTGCACGATTATGTGATGTCCGAGCGTTGGCAGACAGACCTGGCTGAACGCGCCCAACAACAGTGGGAAGAACGCTCATGAGCCACCTGTGTAACACCCTGATGGTGCAGGGCACCACTTCAGACGCCGGCAAAAGCACCCTGGTCACGGCCCTGTGTCGAATTTTCGCCGAACGGGGCTTGTCAGTGGTACCGTTCAAACCTCAAAACATGGCGCTCAACAGTGCCGTTACTGAAGATGGGGGTGAGATTGGCCGGGCGCAAGCGGTGCAGGCATTTGCCGCCGGTTTACCGCCGCACACGGATATGAATCCGGTGTTGTTAAAGCCCAACAGCGATACCGGCGCGCAGGTGATTATCCACGGCAAAGCGCTCACCAACATGGAGGCGGCGGCCTATCACGATTACAAAACCGTGGCGATGCAGGCGGTGCTGGATTCTCATCGACGTTTGACGGATCAGTATCAATACGTGTTTGTCGAAGGTGCCGGCAGTCCGGCAGAGATCAATCTGCGCAACGGTGATATTGCCAACATGGGGTTTGCCGAAGCGGTGGATTGCCCGGTGATCCTGATTGCCGATATCGACAAGGGCGGCGTCTTTGCGCATTTGGTGGGTACCCTGGCGCTGCTGTCAGAATCGGAACAGCAGCGGGTGGTGGGGTTTGTGATCAACCGTTTCCGCGGTGATATCGGTTTGTTGCAAGCGGGCCTGGACTGGTTGGAAGAAAAAACCGGCAAGCCGGTGTTGGCGGTGTTGCCTTACTTGCACGGATTTCACCTGGAAGCGGAGGACGCGCTTACAGCCAATACTCAGGCAGAGCAAGGTCAGCAACAGGTTCTGAAAGTGGTGGTGCCTGCGTTACCGCGCATCAGCAATCACACAGACTTCGATGCGTTGCGTCTGCACCCGCAGGTGGAATTTCATTTTGTACTGCCCGACCAGCCCATACCGGCGGCGGATTTGATTATCCTGCCGGGCAGCAAAAGTGTTATTGCCGATCTTAAGTTTCTGCGCCAACAGGGGTGGCCAGACGCCATTGCCAAACACCTGCGTTACGGAGGCAAGCTATTGGGCATCTGCGGTGGTTACCAGATGTTGGGTGAGGCTATCGATGATCCCGATGGCATTGAGGGTGCACCCGAGAGCCAGGCAGGACTCGGTTTACTGAGTCTGCAAACCCGCTTGTACCCGGGCAAGCAACTCGTCAATCGTGTTGGGGTTCTGGCTGATTCTGGCGCATCGGTCAGCGGTTATGAAATCCACGTCGGACGCACCGAGGGCGGCGAACTCACTCGGCCCGCGCTTTTCCTGCAGAATGCTGATGGCAGTGAACAGGCGGACGGTGCCTGCAGTGAGGACGGACAGATCATGGGTACCTACTTACATGGTTTGTTTGATCAGCAATCTGCCTTGCAAGCGCTATTGCAATGGGCTGGCCTGAAGGCCGCCGTCGATTTTGATTATGAAGCTTTGCGCGAACGTGAAGTGCAGCGTCTCAGTGACTCGGTGGCGAAGGCGATCAATCAATCGGCCTGGAATCGAGTGCTGCCGAATTTTCCCTGGCCTTGATTGATCAGAAGTGCTTGTTCTTTAAGCTCTCCTGGCCCTTATAATGATCTCTGGGAATACTGACTGAGGACTAGTGATGCAACAAATTGGACTGGTTATTGTCGGCGATGAAATTCTGTCTGGCCGACGTCAGGATCGTCACCTGTCGCAAGTGGTGTCGATGCTCACCGAGCGCGGACTGTGCCTGAGTTGGGCCCGGATTCTCGGTGACGACCTGGATGAGCTGATCGATTGCTATCGGCAGAGTTTTGCCAAGGGGCACATCGTTTTCAGTACCGGAGGTATTGGCGCTACCCCGGATGATTTGACGCGTCTGGCTGTGGCCAGGGCGCTGGACTCAGTCACCGAGCGCCACCCAGAAGGTGTGGCGTTACTGGAACGATTTGCCCGTGAAACGGGTCGCGAGCTGACCGACACCCGCTATCGATTGGTGGAGTTTCCGCGTGGTTCCAGCATTATCCCCAATCCGGTTAACGGCATTCCGGGCTTCAGTATTCAGGACCATCATTTTGTGCCAGGTTTTCCACAAATGGCCTGGCCGATGCTGGCGTGGGTTCTGGATAACCACTACCCGGATTTGTCCAATCACAACTACCGTGAATATTCACTGATGCTCAAGGGGGCCAATGAAAGTGCGATCATTCCGTTGATGGAACAGTTGTTGGCCGACTATCCGGACTGCAAGGTCTTCAGTTTGCCGATTATGGATGAAGAGCCGCGCATTGAACTGGGCGTGAAGGGTCCACAGCTTAACGCCAAGCTGGCATTTGCCGACTTGAAAGCTGGTCTCAATAAATTATCGATTGCTTGGGATCAATCCAGCGACTAGTGAGCTTGCCCTTATGATTCTAAATCGGTTAAAGGCGTTAACAGCGTCTACTTAATTAAACACACCTTCTCCTCGTCGCTGACGCAGTGTCTGTTGCCAATCCTGCTTGGGGAAAAATTGGTCAGACCTTACGCCTCTTTGATTTAATCTTTCTGCTCTCCAATTTTAGACGTTCGTCTAAAAAATCAGGCTTTTTATCACGTTTTTTCGTAACGGATTTGTAAAAGTAATCAATGTAATTGGTACGTAAGTACAGCTTAAGTTGTTTTCTGATCGCCAGAAAAATGTCAGGTTATCGTCGAAGTCTTGAAAACAGATTTTTTCACTCCCCAGTTGTCATTATTTGTTTGATAGGTCGTATCTATGGCTAAAGTGCTTTGGTTTTTGGGCGATAAATAAACTGCATTTCTATTCGCTTCGGTGGAAGACGATAAAGCCAGGGCAGGTTATTGGATGGGGATTGATCCAAATTGAGGATCGCCTCGTAGTTGTCTATCTTGGTTTTTTGGAATTCACCATGCAGAAAAAAACGATTGTCACGGCAGTCTGCCTGTTGTTATCGGTAGCGGCTTTGCCGCTAATACTTTGGTTGTCGAACAGTGTGCATGAGAGATATGGCACGGGTGGTTTGCGACAGCTAACCGCATTTGAATGGCATTCTATCGATGGTGATTTGGTGTCTTTAACAGACCTTGAGCAGCCATTGACGTTACTTTTTATGGGCTACCTGTCCTGTGAGGACGTGTGTCCAACCACTTTGGGGCGGGTGTTTTCCACTGCCGGTGATGAAGAATTTTTTTCGTGGACCAACTTTCTTTTTATCACCGTTGACCCTTCACGGGATGGTCTGGAAACAAGGCGTTCGATCATTGACAGTGCGGGTCCACAAGTCTATTCCGGTGAAATGAGTCGCGATGACTTGCGCCGCTTGCGTCAAGAGTTGATGGACCCACAGGCGGGTTCGCTACAACCAGCATCACACAGTGGCAATTTGTATTTGTTGAACGATCACTACCAGTTGTTAAGGGTTTATCCCTTTCAAGCATTTGATGCTGATGCACTGAGGCAGGATCTGCAGCGTGCATTCAGAGCAAAATCGACATTTTAAATTGAGGTTACCATGTCCATGATGTCGCAGCGTATTTTGCAAAATGATCGAAAAACGCTAGTGCTGCTGCTGATGCAGTGGCCGGTATTATTTCTTTCCGGTTTGCTTGGAGCAGAACTCTTTTTGTTCTCGCTCGTCTCAGGTGGCCTGTTGGCACTGGTGAGTTTGGCGTGTTATTTCGCATTAAAAGGGACGCCAGGGTTTGGTGTCACAGCCGCGATTGTCATGATGAGTTATTCCGCTCTGTTGATTCAGTCTCAACTCGGCATGATAGAAATGCATTTTCATATATTTGCCATGATGGCAGTGTTTTTGATTTATGAAAGCTGGTTGCCGATAGTGGCGGCGCTGCTTACTGTTGCGGCACACCATTTAGGGTTTACCTATCTGCAGTTAAGTGGTGTTACGTGGATGAAGATTCCCCTCATGGCGTTTGGCAATAATTGTTCCTGGGCGTTAACGTTGTTGCATGCCGCCTTTGCCAGTGCTGAAGCGTTCATCTTGTGTATCTTGGCTCAGAGTCTGCGTCAACGGAGTAATGCCGATGCCGAAGTGATTGCCATGGTTGAACGTGTGGCCTTCGACGGAGATTTAACCGGGGAAGTGCGGAATAGCGTTTACGGTTCCGCCGCTTCAGTGAATGTGATGGTGAAAAGCCTGAATGAGGTATTCCGGGGTTTTTCCGATCATGCCGTTAAACTGGACCAGATGGGACAGACTATGTCCCTGATCAGCGAAAAAGCCAATGTGGCGATTAACGCTCAAAACCAACAGTCTACGGATATCGCCAGCGCCACGGAAGAAATGCTCTGCAGTATCGCCGAGGTCGAGAGTGGCAGTCAGGAGTCGGCGCTGTTGACGCAGGGATTGAATGCGGAAGTGCTGTCGGCGAATCGTGGTATGGATGCCATAGTGGCGGGAATCCGCGAGCTGGAAATTGAAATGCAGTCGGTATCGCAATCCTTGAGTCAGGTGTACGCAGACTCCAGTGCTGTGGCCAGTATCCTGGAGGATATTACCGCTATTTCAGAACAGACCAATTTGTTGGCCTTGAATGCGGCTATTGAAGCGGCTCGGGCCGGTGAATTCGGGCGAGGGTTTTCGGTGGTGGCCGATGAAGTCCGGGTGCTGGCGGGTCGTACCAACCGCTCGGCCAGCGACGTGCAGGATGTGATTCAACGCCTGAACAGCAGTGTCAGCGGCACGGTTAAGTCGATGGCAGACAGTACGCAAAAGTTGGAAGGTTATTCCGGGCAAATCAAGACCATTGGCGGTCAACTGACCCAGATGTCCACTGAGGCGGCGGAAACCAATGCCAAATCTCAATTGATTGCCCAAGCTATTCAAAATCAAGTGATCGCCATGCGCGAAATTGGTGAAAATACCGCACTGATCAGTGAGGAAGGACGAAACCTTGCGAACCTGACAGCACAAATCAGTATTGAAGCTGAGGATTTACGTGCGCTGACGGATCGGAACAAAGCGGCGGTCAGCCGATTCCGATTTTAACTTCTCTTCTGACCAGCCACATTGACGTGGATGGCTTATCTACCTACTATGTCATCCTTCTGTGAAAGGTGCCTGTCATCGATGCAGTTGGCATAGATGGGACAGGTTAAATGGGAAGTGTGGTTGTTGATTCCACCGCTGCCCCCGCAACGGTAAACCCAGACGGTAGTGCCCTAGTCACTACCGTCAGGTCGAGCCCGACACCGGCCAGTCACAGTCACTTGCGTCGATGAAGCGGAGGGCTTCGTTCATGGCAGCGTCTGATCCTTTGGATATGCCATCCGGGTACCTCATTGGTTCTGCAGTTTTTGTTCTGCATTGATATGTCATCGACCTTGTTTTAGCGCTATCGCGGTACCTGATATCGCACTGCGAGATGTCCGCGAAAGCCAGAATGTCCACCAAAGGAGGTTGCTATGACTGCTCAGGACCAGGAAAAGAAAAACCAGAAACACAAAGCCGCAATGGAAAAACAAAAAGCCAAGGTGGATGCTCGTATTGAAGAAGCTGCCACTGAGCGTGGTGTGGCTTTGTTGCTAACGGGTAATGGCAAGGGCAAGTCCAGCTCCGCTTTTGGCATGGTGATCCGGGCTCTGGGTTATGGTCAGAAAGTTGGTGTGGTGCAATTTATCAAAGGCCAACAGTTATCCGGCGAAGAGATCTATCTGAGAGATCATTGCCCCCAAGTGGACTTTTACCAGATGGGCACCGGTTTTACCTGGAATACCCAGGATCGAGAAAGTGATATTGCGGCAGCGGAAAAAACCTGGGCTTACGTAGAACCGATGTTGCGCGATGCCAGTTACGATTTGGTCGTATTGGATGAGTTGACTTATATGATCGCGTACAAATACCTCGATGAAGACAAAGTTATCAACGCTATTCGCAATCGCCCGCTGCAGCAGAGTGTGGTGGTCACAGGTCGCGGTGGTGGTACGGCCTTGCAGGAAGTGATGGATACGGTCTCCGAGGTCAAGGAAATCAAGCATGCTTTTAAGGCGGGTATTAAAGCCCGAAAAGGGGTTGACCTGTAAGCCTGGTTCAAGGATTGAGCGTTGTATGGACTCGGTTCAATGCCCTGCCATCTTGATTGCGGCCCCGGCTTCTGGCCAGGGAAAAACCACGCTGACGGCGGCGCTGGCACGCCTGCATACTCGTCAGGGAAAAAAGGTCCGGGTGTTCAAAACCGGCCCCGATTTTATCGACCCTACCATCCATCAAATGGCCAGTGGCCAGCCGGTGCATCAACTGGATTTGTGGATGGTGGGAGAGGTCGAATGTCAGCGCTTGCTCTACCAGGCTGCTTGTGATGCGGATCTTATCCTGATCGAAGGCGTTATGGGCATGTTTGACGGCACGCCCAGCAGTGCCGATCTGGCCAAGCGGTTTGGTATTCCCATTTTGGCGGTGATTGATGCGGGTGCCATGGCGCAAACCTTTGGAGCGCTCTGCCATGGCCTTGCCAGCTACGATCCCGACTTGCCGATGATCGGCTTTGTGGCCAATCGAGTTGCCAGTCATCGCCATGGCGAGTTACTGCGCAATAGCTTGAGACCTGAAACCCGCCTGTTGGCTACCTTGCCAAAGGATCCGGAGTTGAGTTTGCCGGAGCGACATCTGGGGTTGCAGCTGGCGGAGGAGCAGAGTGACCTGCCACTCAAGTTGGAGCGCTGGGCGGACACACTGGCGGCGACAGAACTGGCCCGGTTGCCTGCGATGGTGACCCTCTCATCCCCGGTTGAAAGTACTGACCAGGCTTTGCCGCTGGGCTTGGCGGGGGTTCGAATTGCTGTTGCCCGAGATGAAGCCTTTGCGTTTGTGTACCCGGCCAATCTCGATTTGCTGCAACAACTGGGAGCATCACTGGTGTACTTTTCACCAATCCATGATCAGCAGTTGCCAGCCTCAGATGCTCTGTATTTTCCCGGTGGCTATCCGGAATTGCACCTCGAAGCTCTCGCCAACAATACCTGCATGAAGGCTGCGGTTTTGCAGGCGGTGCAACAGCGACCTACGGTGGCGGAATGCGGGGGCATGTTGTACTTGCTGGAGACCCTGACATTGAACAGTGGCGAGCGTCATGAGCTCGTTGGTGCCATCCGGGGGTCCGCCCGCATGGGTAGCAAGCTGGCGGGGTTGGGGTCGTTAAAGGCCTATTGGCCGTTGATGGCGGAGGACGAACGGGGCGAAGATCGCGGTGAATTGCGAGGCCATACGTTTCACTATTCCAGTTTCGACCAAACCCCCGAATTCGCTGGATTTTGTCGCTCCAACCTGACCGGTCGACAAACTGAGGGCTTGATACAGCAGGAGCGTTTGTTGGCGTCGTATGCTCATTGGTATTTCCCTTCGAATCCCGCTTTGGCCGTGGCACTGTTTAAGCCCTGACAGTCCTTCATCATGACCCTGGAAGTGCAGCCCACTTATATCTGGTGCCACATGGCGGTCTCCAGCCAGATTCCCATTCGGACGAGAGTTCTTCAGCTATAGTCTTACTGTAGCGACTTGGGTCAATTTGTAGTGCTTTCTGGTCTAAAGTTGGGATTGCTCTGGAGTTGAAATTAAGAATTCAGATGCCGTATGCAGCGTCTGGATAGAGTGTCCAGGCGGGAATGAAATGCTTGGAAAGGAAACAGAATGATGAAAACACAGCGTTTAATAACAACATTGGCGGGCTGTTTGGTCGGCGTCACTTTGTGGGGTTGTGCTATGACTGATGATAAAGATAACGCGTTACTCTCCGGGCCCTGGCATGTCGATTACATCGAAGGCGAGGGTGTCATTGATAACAGTCCGGCCCATTACCAATTTGGCGAAGATGGGCAGCTGAGTGGCCACGCCAGCTGTAATCGATTTTCTGGTGGCTATGAGTTGAAAGATGGCGTGATTAGCATTGGTGAATTGGCGACGACCCGAAAAATGTGTCCCCGAGCGTTGATGGAGCAAGAACAACGATTTCTCGCAGCTCTGAAACGTGCCCACAGCTGGAAAGAATTTAGTGGGCTGATGTACCTATATGATGAATCCGGTGCTGAGCTGCTTCGTGGTGCACCATGGACAGAGGGTAATTAATGACCTCCAGTGTCTATCGTGTGTTTTTCTTGTTGGGGGTGTAAATCGGTGCACTCACATGGAGCGTGAGTGCTGCATTTTGGCGGTTATCATGTGACTGGAAAGTTGATGCGTTGCGAAGCCAAAATGCAAAAAAGAACATCTCTCAATATCATTACAAATCATTGGTTTATATAGCGATATAGACAATGTGCATCATGCAAAAACAATCTTTTTTTGCGCCCTGAGTTACGTTATCCTATAAAAAGTTAATTTGCTGAAAGTGATCTTTCCCTTGTTGTGATTGATCTTCAGTTTCATTTGCGATTCGTTCCTAAACTCAATCAACGTTGTCGCTCTCTGTATTTATCAATTCTTACGTAAGGTCAGATCATGAAAGGAAACAGCAAGGTCGTTGAAGTGCTGAACAAAATTCTTTTCCACGAGTTAACCTCAATTAACCAATATTTTTTGCACGCTCGGATGTTTCGCAATTGGGCGCTGGAAGAGTTAAACGAGAAGGATTACAAAAAGTCCATTAAGGATATGAAACAAGCTGACGATTTGATTGAGCGGATTTTGTTTCTGGAGGGGCTGCCTAATTTACAGCATTTGGGAAAACTCCGTATTGGAGAACACCCGGCTGAAATGCTGCAGTGCGATCTGGACTTTCAGATGGAGCAGATTCAGGAGCTGCGGGATGCGATTGAGTTGTGCGAAACCGAGCGTGATTATATCACTCGCGAACTGCTGGAAGAGATTCTCGAATACGAAGAAGATCATGTTGACTGGATTGAGGCTCAGCAGTTCCTGATTCAGAACACCGGCATTGAAAACTATTTGCAGTCGACGTTGGAGGATTAACATGCAAGGCGTCAAGAAAGTTATCGATTTATTAAATGAACAATTGACCCTGGAGTTAACCTCGATGGATCAGTACCTGGCCCATGCAAAAATGTATGAGGACTGGGGAATCAATAAGCTGCATGAAAAGCTGGCCCATGAATACGATGAAGAGGTTGATCACTCCAAGCGGCTGATTGAACGAATCCTGTTTTTGGAAGGCACCCCCGATACGGCTTCACGAAAACCCATTAATGTGGGCTCCAAGGTTGAAGAGATGCTGGCCAATGATTTAGCGGCTGAGAAAGTGGTGGCTGAAAACCTTCGTCGTATTATTGCCGTCTGTGAAGAAGAAAGAGACTATGTGACTCGTGAAATGCTGGAAGAGTTGTTAAACGATACCGAAATGGATCACATCTATTGGCTGGAACAGCATTTGGGTCTGATTGATAAAATTGGTTTGCCCAATTACATCCAATCTCAAATGGGAGGTAAGCCCAGCTAACAGGGCGGCATAAGTTTCCTATTGTTTACCTCTTTTTGATTTCCTTATATCGCTAAAAAGGCACCGCATGGGTGCCTTTTTTATGGGTTTCAGGAAATTCTATTAGCCTTGGCGATTAACTGGCTTGTTGGGCAATATAATCAGCATAGTTTGAGGGTAGCCGATGACTGACCGGTGCCACGGCCTCCGCTGCGGAAATGGCCGTATCTGCAGCAATGCACTTAATGACCCCAGAGCGATTAAAGGCCACCGAAATGGGCACTCCCATTAAGCTGCTGTAGCATTTTGACAGGTGTGAGGCATCTGAAAACCCTGCCAGTTTGGTGGCCTCAGGGATGGATTTTCCGGCCAACACAAAGGTGATGAAGTTGGTTACCCGATACCAGAGCCGATGCTTGCGGATGGGTGCACCAATGTTTTTACGGAACAGCTTGATCAGACCTGATTCTGACATATCCACTTCTTTTGCCAGCTCCTTGACGGACAGGTTGTCTGCCGCTGTTTCCCGAATCCGTTGCACCACATGCTGGATACGCGGATCGACAGTCAAGGAGAGTGTCGTGTCGATGTGAGGGTTGTAAATCAGCTCCTCCACTCGCTGTTGGGCGGTTTCAAAATCCGGCTCCTCCTCACGCAGTTCCAGCAGTGTCTCAATCATGGCACTTTCGTGCAGATAATCGCAGTAGATACCGCTCTGTTTGGCGCGCATCAAACTTTTCATGACCATAAAATCGGGTTTGCAGGCATCCAGGTAAAAAGCCGCTAACACCGCATTGCGATTGTCGATCAGAATTTTGCTGCCGGCCGGCACCAGCAGACTTTTGGAGATTACCCATTGCTCATTGTCGTTGGCGCGAAATCTTAACTGTCCTTCCAGGCAGATCATGAACCAGGAGCAGCCGGAATGGACCTCTCGCAAGGGCAAACTGGAGCGTCCCAAGTAAATGGTCCGTTTGTCAGAGACATACATCAATGGAAGAGGTCGTGTTTGCATATCAGCCTCGTCTGAGTTGTGGTTATTGTCATTATTATTAATTGTCAGTCCCGGCCAGGCATCGTTGAAATGCCTGGTTAAGAGCTTCATTGATACAACTTATAGGGTCTGTTTTACCATCAATGAGGTTAATGTTGCAACATCCAGGTAGGAATCAGCCAACAAATTGAGTACTCCATTCTTTTCCCCTGAGCCATCACTCTGAATTAACCGCCAAGCCATTTCAAATGGCTCGAATCTTACAAAAGCAATATTTGGCCAGCGTCGGATGGAATCAATATTTTAGGGTGCGAGTGAAACAGAATTGGCGTGGTTTTCGTGGTAATTCAGTCGCACTGCTGACTGACTTGTAGGAAATGGCCTTGGTAGAGAGAAGCACCTCTTGAATATGCGGGAAAAGGTTGGTAGTTCGAGACGATTTTTGTCTCTCAGGGAAGTCTGCCTTAACTGATAAAGCCAATTGCGTGGGCTTGCACACAACTCTATGAATTCGCTAATTTAAGCCAGCGGTGAATGTGCCGCTAGAAAGGAATACAGAATAATTACCCAGAGTAGAGTCCCTATGTCCGATATGTCTAATCCGCTCAAACACATCGTCAGTCAACCCTGTGCCAGCCGCAAAACTGCTTTAGCAGCCGCCTTGGCAGTTATCTCGGGAGGTGCAACGTTACCGTCAGTCGCTCAGGAATCTTCCGCATTCGCCATCGAAGAGCTGGTGGTCTATGCCCAAAAACGTGAGCAGTCCATTATGGAGGTGCCTGTGTCGGTTTCCTCCTACAGTGCAGACGCCCTGGAGCGTGCCCAGATTCGCGATGTGGGAGACCTGCAGCAGATGGCTCCCTCACTGTCAGTGAATGGATCTTCCGGGGGCTCGGAAACCATCTTTGCGATCCGAGGAATCGGTACCGCCGGGAACAATGCCGGCTTGGAGCAATCCGTCGGGGTATTCATTGATGGTGTCTATCGTGGCCGCCCGGGTTCGGCCCTGTCTGACTACGTGGATGTTGAGGGCATTGAAATTCTAAAAGGCCCGCAGGGGACCTTGTTCGGTCGCAATACTTCCGCCGGTGTCATCAGTGTACGGACCGCCCAGCCCGCTTATGAAACCAGCGCAGGCATAGATGTGTCGGCCGGTGACAGGGGATACTTTCAGACCAAAGCCTTTGCCACCGGTGCGCTGGTAGACGATGTCCTGGCCTATCGAATCTCGGCGAACTACCAGCAAAAAGATGGCTTTATCCACGATGTCACTCTCGATAAGGATTACAACGACCGGGACCGTTATTCCCTGCGCGGTCAGCTGCTGTGGGATATTGACGACAGCAAATCCCTGCGTCTGATTGCGGATTACTCTGAAAGCAATGAAGCTTGTTGTGCCGCTGTGCCGGTCTTTCAGGGTCCCACCCGAGGTATTGTAGGAGTGTTGGGCGGTAATCTTTTGCCGGGCGAGTCCGGTACCTATGGAGGAGTTCCAGGTACTTATGTCGATTCCTTTGAGCGCGATACGGCGACCAATTCCGGTGTCGAAAATGATATGGAGGACTGGGGCGTCTCCGGTGAGTTCAAGTGGGAATTCAGCAATATGGAGCTGACCGTTATCGGGGCCTATCGCGGTTTTGAAGATCGCGCCTTTAACGATGCCGACGCCACCGATATTGCCATTCTGGATCAGGAAAAGTCACAGGACATCGACGAAACCTCCCTTGAAATCCGATTGGCTTCCACGGGCTCGCAAACCGTTGACTGGATGGCGGGGCTCTATTACTTCAACCAGGATATCGATTACAAGCATCCTCTGTTTATGGGTGAGGATACTCGTACCTATTACGATACTCTGTTTACGGCTGGTCTCGGCTTCTCCCCCTTTGAGTATTACGAGCAGTTCCTCGGTTACGCCCCTGGCGCTCTTTTTGGTGAAGATGATTACACCACCACTGAAACGGATTACAACGCCGAGAGTCTGGCATTGTTTGGTCAGGCAACCTGGAACGTGACTGAGCAACTGAGCCTGACGGTGGGTCTACGTTACTCTGAAGAGGAAAAGCGGGGTGACTTCCACTGGGAGGGCAGCAACCCTTACGCTGAAATCAGTGAAGCCCAGTTTCAGGGCGTCTTAACCCCCGTGTTGATGGGAGCTGGAATAACCGACCCGGCAGTGCTTGCCGCGACTGTCGATGCGTTGACCCTGTCTTCCCAACGGCTGCAGTTTGGGTCGCCTTATAATGACTTCACCAGCAAGTACGACGACGACAATGTCAGCGGTACTTTGAGTGTGAACTATATGTGGTCCGACGACTTCAGCACCTACGCCCGTTTTGCTCAGGGTTATAAGTCGGGTGGCTTGAATATGGATCGTACTGCGGGAGGCCAGTCAGGCGGTAACCCTGCGGTCGATCCCGATAACCCTATCTTCGACCCGGAAGACGTCGAATCCTTCGAGGTGGGTTTCAAGTCCCAGTTTCTGGATGGCACTCTGAGGTTGAACGGCGCCTTCTTCTATCAGACCCTGGAAGACTTCCAGGCCAACTCCTTTAACGGTATTGCGTTTGTGGTGCGCAACGCCGCGGAAGTGGAAGGCAAGGGTTTTGAGCTGGATTATGCTTATCAGCCCAATGAGCACTGGTTGTTTACCGGTGGATTGGTGTTGCAGGACATTGAATACAGCGATTACCCGGATGGTTCAGCGACCAAGGTGCAAGAAGAAGTTCTGGGTATGGCCACTCAAGACTTGACCGGAGAGCCGGTTGTTTTCACCTCGGATGTGAATTATTCGGGTGCGATCAGTTATACCACCGAGATTGGCAGTAATCTGGAGTTGGTGGCTGGCACTTCGTACAGTTACCGTTCCGAATTCTTCACCGCTCAGGACAACGACCCAATCTCCGAACAAGACGCTTATTGGTTGTTTAACCTGAGCCTGGGTCTGGGTGCCCAGGATGCCTCCTGGAGTGTGGAGTTGTGGGGCAAGAATGTCACTGACGAAGAAGTGTACAACATCGTCTATGATGCCTTCTCCCAAAGCCATACCTACAACGCCTGGGTTAATGAAGGGCGTACCTTCGGGGTAACCGGCCGTTTACGTTTTTAATCCCTATAGCGGGGTTGTGTCCGTCACGCCCCTGCCTTTTAGGTTTCAAGGATTACGCTTTTCACCTGTGGACTGTTGGGCAAACGGTCTACGGGTGTTTTTTTATCAAGGCTGTATAACTGAAAAATAATTGAAGAGAGGTCTGGGATGAGGAAAACATCAGCGCTGATGCTTTTGCTGGGAGCCGTTGCAGTGCTTTCAGCTTGTGAAGAGAACACGACCGTTGAGCAATCCGCTATGGTTGAGCAAAAGACAATGGCGGCAGCCGGAGCTGCACCCGCTGTGGCTGATTATGCGGACGCCAAAAACTGGTTATGTTTGCCGGGGCTGGCTGGTGCCTGCGAAACCGACTTGGACACCACCGTCGTTGAAACTGACGGTACATTTCTTCGGCAAGCCTGGCAGGCCAATCCAGCGCCAGACATTGACTGTTTTTATGTTTACCCGACTGTCTCGCTGGATAAAAGCATGAACAGTGATTTAGTGGCCGGTCCCGAAGAGCGTTCCGTGGTTCAGACGCAATTCGCCCGCTTTGCATCCGTCTGTCGCACCTTTGCTCCAGTCTATCGGCAGGTTACCCTGGCTGGTTTGCGAGCGAATATGGCGAACCAGGCGGAACCGGATATGTCCATCGGTTATCGCGATGTCCGAGCCGCCTGGCAATACTATATGGAACATCATAACCAGGGGCGGGGGGTGGTGCTCGTTGGGCACTCACAGGGGACATTTCTGCTGAGCCAGTTATTGCAGGAGGAGATTGAAGGCCAAGCGGTCGAGCGGCAGTTGGTGTCGGCCTTGATGATTGGAGGCCGTGTCCAGGTGCCAAAAGGGAAACTGCAAGGCGGAAGCTTTTCCAGTTTGCCCTTGTGTGAGCGTGGCGATCAGTTGGGATGCGTCATTGCCTACACGTCTTTCCGGGCGAGTTCTCCGCCGCCTGTGGGAGGCCTTTTTGGACAGGTGCAGGATAATCTGGTTAATGCCTGTACTAACCCTGCGCTGTTGGCGAGTGGCACGGATCGGCTTAACAGTTTTCTCGCAACTGGTGACGGCGGCTACAGCACCAAATCGGCAGCGCCACAATGGGTAGCTGGTAAAGTGCAACCCGATACGCCTTTTGTGCAGGTGCCTGGCTTGCTGGCCGCGCAATGTGTTGAAAATGATGAGGTGGCCTATCTGGCTATTGAGGTGATGGGGGATCCACAGGATCTGCGCACGGATGATATCAATGGCGATCTGGTGGTTGCCGGACAAGTGCAAAAAGCCTGGGGGTTGCACTTGATCGATATGGACTTGGCCATGGGTGATTTACTGAGCATCGTCCAGCGTCAAAGTGATACTTACCTGAGTCAGTTGCAATAGCGTGACATAAAAATAGCTTGCCATAAAAAAGCCCCCATACGGGGGCTTAGTTTGCATCTTTACAATTAAACTACAGCTATCAATTAATAGTTGTAGGTGACTTCGACGCCGTAGACGCGACCTTTGGCCAGAGGGGAGAATGTACCGCCGAATGGCAGTGCGCCACCTAAGGTTGCTGGCAGCTGAGTATCGCCACCATGCTTCACGGTGTTCAGCAGATTTTTACCATACAGGCCGATCACCCAGTGTTCGTCATTGGAGTGTAAGTCAATACCCAGATCCAGGATGTCCTGCTCATCAATATAGCCACGATTGTCGTCGGTGTAGGCAGATTCATCACGGTAGGCGTATTGAATGCGGGATGAGGCGTAACCCCAGTCTCCCAGATCCATGTCATGAGACAGGCCGATACTGTAGGTCAGCTCGGGGGCTCGGGGAATGTCCAGATCCTTGTCTGCTCCGTTCACTACACCATCACCGTTCAGATCGTAGATCACGTCGTCATATTGCGAATCGGTGTAACCAAAAGATGCCATCAGAAGCAAGCTGTCGGTCAGGGCATAGGTCGCATCAAACTCAATACCTTGTAAGGTAGCATCTGCTGTATTTCGAATGTCCTGCACAACGCCGGCTACTGGGTCAGCGGTGTTAATTTCACGCTGCATATCCTGAATGCTGGTATGGAACAGTGCTGCTGTCAGGCGACCGCGATCTCCCAGGCTCATTTTGTAACCGAGTTCAAAGGTATCGACGGTTTCTTCATCAAACGGACCTGGGCTAACCGTTGGCAATACCGAGGTGTTGCGCAGGTTATAACCGCCAGAGCGATAGCCACGCGACCAGCTGCCGTATACGCGGGCATCCATATCCAGCTCATAGGTGAAGCCCAGTTTTGGCGACCAGTTGGACCAGCTTTCCTCGTCCTCGAAATGCATCGGGCAGGAGCCATCAATGATATTGCAAGGCTGGTTAGTGTTCAAAGTCAGGTTGGAGACCTGGGCTTCTTTATCCTCTTTGGTGAAGCGAATACCTGCAGTCAGGGTCAGCTGTTCAGTTGCGGCAAAGTCAACGGCGGTAAACGCGCCGGCAGAACTGACTTCATAGTCGCCGCCACCGTATTGATTCGTGCTGCCAAAGCCCAGGTTACGCTCTTCGTAGTAATTGATTTCGTTGGTGAAGTAGTAGAGACCACTGGTCAGGGTCCAGCGCTCACCAAACGTTCCGGAGTAGCGCAACTCATTGCTGTACTGCTCGGTATTCATCTCTGCGATGGAATGGAATATCGGCAGGGATGTAGAGTCGATATCAGAGATCGAGTAAGAGTTGTATTCACGCCAGCCGAAGATGTTGGTGATGGTACCGTCACCAAAAGAAATATCTTTATTCAGGGTGAGGTTAAACTGATTGCCGCGCGTTTCCAGCAGACCTTCTTCATCGTTGGCAAACTTGAAAGAGTCGCGATCGTAATCTGAGAAGATGCTGGAGATACCATCACCATTGGTATGGCTCTGGCCGGCGGCACCTTGACCTTCACTTTCCTGGTACTCATAACGGGCAATCAGGCTAGTGGAGTCATTTATGTCCCAAACGACCACGGGGCGTACCATGAAGGTATCGGTTTTGCCAAAGGCATCGCCTGTGGCTTCATTTTTAAACCAGCCCTCATCGCGATTACTATAAACGCTCAACTTGGCTGCTACAGCTTCAGACAGTGGGCCGCTGACACTGCCCATTAAGTATTTGTTAGGGGCTTCACCACCGTCTTCGTAGGTTGTACGAACGCTGGCTTCAAAATCTTGAGTTGGCAGTTTGGTGTTGACCAGTACGGCACCGCCGGTGACGTTACGGCCAAACAGAATGCCCTGTGGGCCGCGCAGCACTTCAATGCTTTCCAGGTCAAACATATCCATTACTACACCGGCGTTGGTGCCCATGTAGACGCCATCCACAAATACACCCACCGTGGGGTCAATGGAGGGAATGGAACTGTTGGTGCCCAGGCCGCGAACGGAGAAGTTGGCGATACCGCGTGTGGTGCCGGCATCGTCCATGGAGACGTTGGGCATGCCGACGGCCAAACTACTTAAATCGCGTACTTTCAGGGCTTTCAGTTGGTCAGAGCCGTAGGCGGTTACGGCCAGAGGAGTGTCCATGGAACTCTCTTCGCGCTTACGGGCAGTGACGACAACCTCTTCCAAAAGCATGAAGTTGTTGCCGCGTTGTTGTGCCGACACATCCATGGCGGTGATGCTGGCCGTGGCGCTCAGCGCTAGGGCAAGCGGAGTTTTACCAATGGTTATTGCTTTTTTCACAGGGGCCTCTCCTTTCGGGTTTTATTAAAATTAGCTATAGAGTCGAGATGTTTTTATTAGCAACCATGGTAGGCGGGGGGGGGAGCTGAAGGTTATTCCTTGAGTGCGCGAATATTTATCATTTTGTGCCAAGTCGGCGTCACCGAGACGGTGATTTAAGTGCCAAATATTTTTAACTCATTGAATAATAAGAAAAATATCTGGATTTATGGAGGGGTTTCTTGACTAGGGGTAATCTCCTATACTGGGTGTTAATTTCGATACGAAATAAGCATAAGAGTTAGTTATGTCTGAACCAACGGTTATAGGAAGCTGGATTACCCTCCTTGCTTCGGCTCTGGATAGCTATGGCATTAACGCCCGGAGATTTTTAGCGTCTCGCGGCATCGATCTGGATCGGGCTATGAACCCGGCAACCCGGATTCCCATTCATACAATGAGCCACCTTTGGGGGGATGCAGCAAGCCTCACCGGCGACCAGGCTTTTGGTTTGAAAGCGGGGTCTCTTGTCACACCTAACACCCTCAGTGCCTTGGGAATGGCACTTTGGAGTGCCTGTACGATAAAAGATCAGTTGGAATGCTTTATTCGCTATCTGCATGTCTTGGCCGATGCCAGTCACATGTCGCTGGAAGAGCGCGATGGTGTATTGGTTTCCATAACTCGGTTGATTCCCGGTGATCGTAGCTCCCATTTGTTGTCTGAGTGTTCCCAGGATGTAGCCTGTGCGTTGATGCATACGCTGCGGCGTACTTTGTATAAGCGGGATTTCAGTCCGGTATTGGTGCAACTTGCCCGTTCGAAACCGGAGAATCCGCAAGTGTATGAGACTTTTTTTGGCTGCCCGGTGGAATTTGGTCAGCCGGAAATTCGCGTGCATATTGCCATGGCCGATGCCACGGCGCCGATTCCGGGAGGCAGCAGTTATCTGGCGGAGGCATCGCTGCGGGTTTTGGATGAATTTACGGCACACATCAGCTCTAAAAATGACCTGCTGTGGCAATTGCGGCAGGCGTTGGTGTCGTTATTGCCACAGGGCAAGGCCACGGTCGAGCAGGTAGCCAATCATTTGCAAACCAGTAAGCGCACGCTGCATCGACAGTTGGATGAGCAGGGCACCAGCTTTCGGGAAGAACTGGAGGCGTTTCGTCGCGAGCGCGCGTTTCGGCTAATCAGTCAGGGCGACCATTCTTTGGGTGATATCAGTTTTATGCTGGGTTTTTCCAGCAGCAGTAATTTCACCCGGGCGTTTAAACGCTGGACCGGTGAGGCCCCACAGACTTATCGGCAGCGTATGGGGTGAAAGTGGTTATTCGGGCAGGTTTTGTTGCAGGAAAGTGACCATGTTGCCGCCCATGACTTTGCGGATTTCGGTTTCGCTGAAACCGGCTTTTACCATTTCCTCCGTCAGCACCGCGATCTCGGACACATCAAAACTGGTGGTGACCGAGCCATCATAGTCCGATCCCAGAGCCACATGATCCACGCCCACCAGGTTCACGCCATAGCGTACGGCTTTAACAATGTTGGTCGGTGAGGGATCGCAGATGGCGCCGTCCCAGTAGCCCACGCCAATGATGCCGCCTTTAGCCGCGATGCGCTGCATCAGCTCATCACTGATGTTGCGGGGGCCGGGACAGTGGCCATAGAAGCCTGTGTGGCTGACCACAAGAGGGGCGTCACTGCGGGACAGCACATCTTCTACCACCTGGGGGGAAGAATGGGCGACGTCAATCATAATGCCCAGGCGCAGCATTTCATCAACGGCCTGTTGGCCAAACACGCTCAAGCCAGCGCCACTTTCACCATGCAGCGAGCCGCCCAGCGCATTGTCAAAAAAGTGGTGCAAGCCCATCATGCGAAAGCCGGCATCATAGAGTAGCTGGATATTGTCCAGATTGTCATCCAGGGCGTGGGAGCCTTCGGTACCCAGTAAGCCGCCAACGGTGTTGCTGCCTTTGACGCGATCCAATAACAGCTGCTCGAGATCCTGGCGATTCTGTATCAGTTGGAAATTTTGCGGCGCTTGCTGTTGCAGCCGGTGCAGTTTCTGGGCCTGATGCAGGGCGCGTTCAGTCAGGCTGCTCCAGGTGTTCAGGGGCCAGGCCTGGGCGAAGGCCAACAGCGTTATATTGTCGCGACTGTCGGTGGCATTGTGCTCATAGTTTTGCCCAGCCGGTGACTTGGTCACTGAGGTAAACATTTGCAGCGCTACATTGCCAGCTTGCAGGCGGGGTATATCCACATGGCCGCGTTCGGATCGCTTCAGCAGATCCCTCTTCCATAAGGTGCTGTCACTGTGCCAGTCGCCAATAATCAAACTGTTGTGTAATTGTTGAGCCGCGGGTGAAACCTTATAGCTTGGGTGTGGGGTGACTTTGTTTTGAGCGTTTTCAATGCGAGCTGGTACCAGGACAAAAAAGGCTCCCAGCAAAAGCACCAACACCGTCAAGACAAGCAGTGGAGCTGTATACCAGCGGCGCAGGATCATAGAAGCCTCAGTGTCGTTATTGCAATGCAAATGTGAGTTTTGACAACAGGCCAATCTTAATCGTTAGGACACTTGAGGTGCCACCATTCAGGGCGACTTGTTGGTCACAGAGGTGCTTAAGCCAGGCTCTTCTCCATGTCGTGGTGGGGAATACCGGCATCCATGAATTCCTCGCCGCAGACCTCGTAACCCAGCTTTTGGTAAAAGCCGATGGCGCTGTTCTGTGCCGACAGTTGCACCTTGGGCAGTCCTGCTTCACGGGCGATTTGCTCCAGGGCCGCCATCACCTGTCGGCCCAGGCCCAGTTTGCGGCCGTGGGCGTGAACGGCAACACGGCCAATTTTCCCGTGTTTCTCCAGGTCGATGCGGCCGGTCGCCATGGGCACGTCATCAACAAGGACCAGGACATGGCGACACTGGTTGTCGCGGTCATCGAGTTCCTCTTCGACGGGAACGTGTTGTTCTTCCACAAACACTTTGTGACGGATGCTGTACAGCACGTCTCCATGACTGTCGAAGTCTACAAGGGAGACTTCAATGTTGGGAGTGTTGGGCGAGGGGTGATTGTCAGACATAGTAGAGCTTTCCGGTATTAAGTCGATGGGGATTTGATAAACTTCAGCATTTCCAGTGTCACCATGACACCAAGAAAGATGATCACTACCCCCAGGTATTGGTAGTACGTGGCCGGTTCATCGAGAAATAAAACCGCCAGCATCAACGCCATGCCGGGCACCAGGGCACCGAACACGGCGCCTTTACTGGGGCCGAGTAAGCCGACCGCCTTGCTGTAAAACACCAGGGCAATAATCGCTGAAAAAGCACCCTGGTACAGCGCATGCAGACCGAGCAAATGCCACGGCATAGACGCAAGCTGTGAACCGCTCCCCAGTAACATTAATGGGAGGCACAGCATCATTGAGCAAGCCGATACCAAAGCGGTTGCGTGCAGGGGCTCAATCGACCACTGGCGTAAAGCCAGGGTATAGGAGGCCCACAAAAAGCCCGCCAGGACAAACAGCAAATCCCCCTCGAGACTGGCTTCGCTGGAAGTTAAGCTGTCCAGCGCCACCAGCAGCAGGCCACTCAGTACCAGGCCGATACCCAGAAAACGATTGGCGGTCAATCGCTCTCCCTGTAGCCAGATACTGCCAAGTGTGGTGAACAGTAGCATGCAGCTGGGGGTCACCAGGCCAAAGTGGCTGGCACTGGAAAGTTTCAGGCCGTAACTGGCGGTTATCAAATAAGGCGCACCGGCGCCACAGACAATTACCAGCAGGGCCAGGGGCGGTAACCCTTGCAACCCTTTTCGGAGCAGGAAGGGCAGCAGAAGTGCACCCGCGGTCAGGTAACGCACGCTGCTGACATCCACCGGGGTCAGGGATTGGTCCAGGCTGATTTTGGTGAAGATGGGGAAGGCTGCCCAAATCAATACGGTGATGACACCATAAATTACGCCAGTCATGGTGTGCGGCACATCGGCGCGGGAGGCGGTCGCCATAATCTTTACTTCCTGGATGGCGTTGAAAGGCGGTTATTCTAGCGGAAAAGTCGCTCACTCCATACTGTTCAGCACCGGTTCCAGTTCCTGTCTAAGATGTTCAACGAACAGTTGCGCTCGCAGGGAATGGGCTTGGGGATTGGTAATCAGATAGTACTCTTCGCTGGCGGGCAGATGTTCATCAAACAGGCTCACCAATTGCCCACTGACCAGCTCTCTGTGAACTTCCATACGATCGGCCAGGGCAATGCCGTAGCCGGCCTTGACCGCATCCAACACTAAAAAGGATTCTTCCAGCAGCAATTGCTTAAATGCCGGCAGTGAAGTGATGCCCACCGCTTCAAACCAGCGCGGCCAGTTGTTGTGGCGATCGCACAGCAAGGGATACTGTAGCAGCTCTTCCGGTGTGCGAATGGCTCTGTCGCCACTGAGCAAATTTGGATTGCAGACGGGAAAGTAACTTTCCCGAAACAGGGGCTCTACAGTGCGTTGGCTGACTTCGGGCAGGCCAAAGCAAATGGCGACGTCAATCTGGCTGTCGAGAGTCCGGGTTTTGGGGGGCAGGCTGCGCAATTGCAAGTTGATTTCCGGATAGCGCTGCGCAAACCGCCCCACAATATCCATAACCCAGGCGGAGGCGGAGGAGGGCGTTGCGGCAATGATCAGGTCACCACTAAGGGAGTCCGGATCGAGGGTCAAGGCACTGGTGGTGATCAAATCCAGCGCCTGTTGAACAGAGACCACCAGGCGTTGGCCGGCGTGTGTCAATGCCAGGCGATTGTGGCTGCGGTCAAACAGGGCTACACCCAGTTGGTTTTCCAGTTGTTTGACCTGGCGGCTCAAGGCGCCATGGGTAACCCCCAATTCTTCCGCAGCGCGACGCATATGGCAGTGTCGGGCGGTGGCTTCGAAGGCTCTCATGGCGTTCAGTGGTAAGTTTCTTCTGGTCAGTTTCATGTCTGCGTGCTAAATGGCAAAGCCTTTGAGTTAAATAGTAAGTGTCTAACCCGAAAGGCCAGGTCTACTACAGGCCCGGCCACAGGGTTCCCTTTTGGGGCCGTCAGCCGCAGGGATGCGGCTGTCGAGCTCCATGGATGGATTCACGCGTGCCCCAAGAGGGAACCCTGTGGCCGGAGCCCCCGCTTAAGGACTCTTTTCATCAGGACTCTTTTTCACCAGGGCTATGAGTCTAAGTGCTTGGTCAGTTTATATCACCAGGATGGTAAAAATATATCGATTGTGGTGATTTTTTTGTCTGGGTAGACTTCCTGACTATCGACTATTTCTTCAGATCGTCTATTCCTATTAGAGAGTTTGAGGCTAGACAGATCGTGACTCCCACAGAATGCATCAAAGGCGTAGTGCTATGACCCATATGATTTACCCGCAAACCAACCACAAGGCCGTCGAGCAGTTAGTGATTGACCGCGCAGAAGGCGTTTACGTATACGACACCAGCGGCAAGCGCTACCTGGAGGGGCTGGCTGGTCTGTGGTGCACCTCACTGGGCTATGGCCACAAAGAACTGATCGAGACCATCAACGAGAGCTACTCGCGCTTGTCCTTCAGTCATATGTTCGGTGGCAAGTCTCACCCGCAGGGTATGGCTCTGGCCGATGCGTTGTCGGAGATGGTGCCGGTTGAGGATGCGCGCATTTTCTTCGGCAACTCCGGTTCTGACGCTAACGATACCCACATCAAGTTTTTGCGTTATTACTTCAACGCCATTGGTAAACCCGAGAAGCGTAAAATCATTACCCGAGAGCGCGCTTATCATGGTGTGACCGTGGCTTCAGGTTCTTTGACCAGTTTGCCGGCCAACCTGCAGCACTTTGACGCACCGCTGGAGGCGCTGGGAATCCTGCGAACCGACCACCCACATTATTTCACCGGCCGCCAGGGCGATGAATCTGAAGCCCAGTTTGTCGATCGCATTACCGCTAACCTGGAAGCCATGATTCTGCGTGAAGGCCCGGAGACCATCGCCGCCTTTATTGCCGAGCCCGTCACGGGTGCCAGTGGTGTGATCGTGCCACCCGCCGGTTACTACGAGAAGGTGCAGGCGATCCTGAACAAGTACGACATCCTGTTCTGGGCAGATGAAGTGATTACCGGTTTTGGCCGTCTGGGCCAGGACTTCGGCTCCAACGCCATGGGCATTGAAAAGCCGGATATGATGAGTCTGGCCAAGCAGTTGTCTTCGGCCTATTTCCCCATCAGTGCGTCAGTGATTCGCGGTGATATGGTGGATGCGATCACTGAGCAGACGTCGAAAGTGGGTGTGTTTGGTCACGGCTACACTTACTCCGGTCATCCTGTGGGTTGTGCCGCGGCGTTGAAAGTGCTGGAAATTTACAAGCGTGACAATATGTTCGATCACGCTGCCAAGCTGGGTGGTTACCTGCAGGAGAAGCTGCAAAAATTTGCCGATCATCCGCTGGTGGGCGAAGTTCGCGGCAAGGGCATGGTCGGAGCGGTGGAGCTGGTTGCCAACAAAACCACCGGTCAAAGCTTTGAGAATGGTGCGATGGGGGCTTACGCCATTGGCCGTTGTCAGGAGCATGGTTTGATTCTGCGCGCCGTTGCGGGTAACAGTCTGGCGGTGTGTCCTCCATTGATTGTTAACGAAAGTCACATCGATGAAATTTGCGATACCCTCGGTAAGGTTCTGGACGAAACCCTGGCTCATGCAAACAGTCAGAATCTGATTAAAGGCTGATTTCTTACTTCTATCGTGCCAGCCGCCAGCTGGCCCTGACCTTTTGGGACACGCTGTGAATACATCCCTGTAAGCTCGACAGCCGCATCCCTGCGGCTGACGGTCCCAATAGGTCAGGACAAGCTGGCTATCACTATTTCACTTCGTATCGACCGTTTCAATTTCAATAACAGGAATTTTTATGCTGACCTTAAACCGCCCGGACTTGCTGGCCACTGCCTCTTACATTAACGGCCAGTGGTTGACCAACAGCGACGATAAAATCGCCGTATCCAATCCTGCCACCAATGAGGTCATTGTTGAGATTGCCGGTGTCGGCGCGGCAGAAACGCGCAAAGCCATTGAATTTGCGGAGCAGGCGATGCCGGCCTGGGCCGCAAAGCCCGCCAAAGAGCGCGCCAACATTTTGCGCAAGTGGTTTAACCTGATCATGGAAAACCAGGAGGATCTAGCGCGTATTCTGACCGCCGAGCAGGGCAAAACCCTGGCCGAAGCGCGTGGCGAAATTGCCTACGGTGCGAATTACATCGAGTGGTTTGCCGAAGAGGCGAAGCGCATTGATGGCGATATCATTCCTGCGCCCAGCGGCGACAAGCGCATTATGGTGATCAAGCAGCCAGTGGGTGTGGTGGCTTCCATTACCCCGTGGAATTTCCCCAATGCCATGATCACTCGCAAGGCTGCGCCGGCGTTGGCTGCCGGTTGTACCTTTGTCGGTAAGCCTGCCTCGGAAACACCGCTGTCAGCGTTGGCACTGTGTGTGCTGGCGGAAGAGGCGGGCATTCCCGCGGGTGTGTTTAACATGGTGGTGGGCAAGAGCTCTCGTGAAATCGGCGGCGAGATGACGTCCAATCCGATCGTCCGCAAGCTGACCTTTACCGGTTCCACCCCTGTGGGCAAGGTGCTGATGGAGCAGTGTGCCGGCACCGTGAAAAAGACCTCGATGGAGTTGGGTGGCAACGCGCCATTTATCGTCTTCGAGGATGCGGATCTGGATGCGGCGGTTCAGGGTGCGTTGGCGTCGAAGTATCGCAACTCGGGTCAAACCTGTGTGTGCTCTAACCGCATCCTGGTGCACGCCGATGTGCACGATGCGTTTGTGGAAAAACTGCATCATGCGGTGTCTCAATTCCAGTTGGGTGACGGCACCCAGGACGGGGTTACCCATGGGCCGATGATTACTCACAAGGCAGTGCAGGATGTGACGGCCATGGTGGAGGATGCGGTGGCCAAGGGGGCCAAGCCTATTATTGGTGGTCAACCATCGGCGCTGGGGTCTCACTTCTATGAGCCCACCATTCTGGTTGACGCGACTCCGGATATGCGGGTGTTCAAGGAGGAGATCTTCGGCCCCGTGGCGCCGGTGTTCAAATTCTCCAGTGAAGCCGAAGCCATTGCTATGGCCAACGATACCGAGTTTGGTCTGGCAGCGTATTTTTACACCAGGGATGTGGGCCGGATTTTCCGCGTCGGTGAGGCGTTGGAGTACGGCATTGTCGGCATCAACGAGGGCATTATCTCCAACGAGATGGCGCCGTTTGGCGGTGTGAAAGAATCCGGCAGTGGCCGTGAGGGTTCCAAGTACGGTATGGATGACTACCTGGAAATCAAGTACATGTGTTTGGGTGGCATTGCCTGAGTTTATTGGCCGTCTTAAATCTGTGCCGTGGCGGTCGGTCTCCCAGAGGGACCGGCTGGACACGCCGTAAATCCCTCCCTGGAGGCTTCACAGCGACATCCGTGTCGCTGAGAGTCCATCCGGTCCCTCTGCGAGCCCACCTTCAGTTCCAATAATTCAGGTTATTCCGGCTGAATAATCCGGCAATAAAAAAGTTCTAAGGGGTTGTGTTGCTAACTTACCTACCAGTAGGTTAGTATCCTGCTCCATGCAAATACGCCTGAAAAACCGCAAGCAGCAAATCGTCGACTTGGCGCTGGAATTGTTACAAACCCACGGGTTTGAGAGCTTCAGCTACCAGGATCTGTCACGCCAGTTGGGTATTACCAAAGCCAGTATTCATCACCATTTTCCGAAAAAGGCGGATCTGGGGGTGGCGCTGTGCGAGGCGATCCAGAGCTGGCACGAGCGGGAATTTGCCCGCATCCAGCAGATGAGTGGCAGTGCCGAAGAGAAGTTGGACCAATACGTTCGCGGCACCCTGAAGTTTGCCTGTGGCGATACCAAGATTTGTCCGCTCAGCAGTTTGCAGGCGGATATTGCCTCTTTGCCTGAAGCCATGCGACCGGCTCTGAAACAGCTGGACGATCACGAGTTGGATTTTATCGCCAGGCTGCTGGATGAGGGGCGTCAGAACGGGGAATTTCATTTCTCCGGCACCGCACGCGGGCAGGCAATTCTGTTTGTGCTGACCTGCAAAGGCGCTCTGCAGTATTCCCGTGTGCATGGTGGCGATGTCTTCGATGCCGCCATGTCGCAAATGAAAGCCCAGCTTCTGGGGCATTAACAACCGCAACATCAGTGATGGCTGTGACAGCACGGTTATCCTTGACTGCGTTTTAATAACCATCCTACTGGTAGGTAAGTGGGGTGAGCAACCGATGGAGATGTCTGAATGAGTAATACCAACAGTTTGTTTCAGCCGTTTACGCTGGGTAATCTGGAACTGTCCAACCGGGTGGTGATGGCGCCCATGACTCGAGGAATGTCACCCGGTAATGTGCCTAACGACGAAGTGGTGGAGTACTACCGTCGCCGCGCCGCCGGCGGTGTGGGGCTGATCATTACTGAGGGGACTTGCATTGGCCACAAGGCAGCATCCGGTTACCCCGATGTGCCGTCTATTTACGGTGCAGAGGCGCTGGCAGGTTGGAAGAAAGTTGTTGATGCCGTGCATGCGGAAGGTGGCAAGATTGCGCCACAGCTGTGGCACGTTGGGGCGATTCGCCGTCCAGGTATCCAGCCGGGTGGTGACACCCCGGGGTACGGCCCTTCCGGTATGGCCATTCCCGGCAAAGTGACTGGCCATGCGATGACCAAAGAGGACATTCAAGAGGTCGTTGAGGCGTTTGCCCAGGCGGCCAAAGATGCGCAGGCGGTTGGCTTTGATGCCGTTGAAATTCACGGGGCCCATGGCTATCTGGTGGATCAGTTCTTCTGGGAAGGCACTAATCAGCGTGATGATGAGTACGGTGGCGATCTGGCTCAGCGTTCGCGTTTTGCCATTGAAATCATTAAGGCGATCCGAGCAGCAGTCGGTCCGGATTTCCCGATTATTTTGCGTTGGTCACAGTGGAAGCAACAAGAATACGGCGCGCGCCTGGTGCAAACCCCAGAAGCGTTGGAGGCATTCCTCAAGCCTTTGGCGGAAGCCGGTGTGGATATTTTTCACTGTTCCACACGTCGATTCTGGGAGCCTGAGTTTGAGGGCAGTGATCTGAATCTGGCGGGATGGACGCACAAGCTGACGGGTAAACCCTGTATTACCGTGGGCAGCGTTGGATTGAATGCCGAGTTTTTACCTCAACCCGGTTCCGGCTCAACCGATTTTCAGGCGGCAGAACCGGCCAGTCTGGATAATCTGTTGCATCGTATGGATAACGGCGAGTTCGATTTGGTGGCTGTAGGCCGAGCCTTGATTGCCAACCCCGATTGGGTTCTTAAGGTCAGGGAAGGTCAGCTGGCTGAGCTGAAAGCCTACGACAAAGCCTATTTGGAATCGTTGGTGTAAGCGGCTGCGCTGTTAGGAGTTCCTGGCTCTGGTCAAAAAGTAAACGCTGGGTACGGTATGTGCCCGGCGTTTGTCGTATTTAGGGAAGTAAAGTTTGTATCGGCTTGTAAAGTCTTGGTACGATGGCCACCCTCTGATCAAGTGTCCACTTGGTTAACAATCATAAACAACTGCTTGATTGACGACCCGATTTACGGTTAGTAACTTGAGATACTGCAATTCTGCGGTTAATCTCAATTCTGGTTCGCCTATACTTAGGTTGTCGCTAGAATAAGTCGTCAATAAAATTGAATTCACTTAAATCGATCGTTGCTAACATTGCGCGTCGTTTAAAAAGATAGTCGTTTAATAGATACCACTCTATGAAAAAACATGTTGCTGTGCGCCTGAAATCTTATTACCACGGTGAGGCAGGATTTCAATACAATGGCGCAACTGTTGTTAATTCCGCGTTGGAAAAGCGCGACCCGGCATTAAAAAATATCACGGAAGAATTACACAACCTGGGACTGGCGTTTGAGGTGGATGGCTGTTCACTGTTCTGGTTTCAAATTGAAGATGACCACAGCGTTGAGTTTTACCTGACGTTTAATGAAGTGGAAATCGCGTTTGAAAGCGATTGGTTTGAAGAGCAGAAATCCCGTATTCGCAGTAAGGCCGGCAACCAGTATTACGATGCGTGTGCGGAAATTGCTCGCGACTTTGCCTTCAAGGATCAAAGCCGCTCGATTCAATACAAGGTGCGCAAGAAAGCGGCCTGATTTTATGGGTCCAGTGTGTCTGTGCGTTGTTCACTGAGTAAATAAATCGCCAGGTCGCGACGCTGCTGTTCACTCAGGTCGTACTGTGGCATGGGTGGGTTCGGTGTCAGGAAGTAGTCGCTCAGCGTCGCCATGGTGTAGCGATGGTGTAAATTCTCAAGTTTTTTGCCTGAGTTGTTACCCTCACCATTGAGCTGATGACAGGTGCTGCAGGCATTGAGCGTGTACAAGGCCTCCCCCTGTTTATGGGATTCGACCACTTCCGTCGGGGTTAATGCCAGCCACTGTGGATCCGGCAGGGGGTTGCTGAGGTTGGTATCGAGGGTGTCCTGCGAAATGCCGTAACAAACCCGGTAGATGGTGCCTGCATAATCGTCAGAAATGTACACGCAGCCATCGGGACCTTCGGCAATATCCACAGGGCGGCCGATGATATTGCCATCCAGCTCGAACCCGCTGAGGAAGTCCTGACTGATGATGCTGCCGTCATCCAGCCAGTGCAGAGAGACAACCTTGTAGCCATCAGGCTCGCGGCGATTCCAGGAACCATGCAGGGCGACCAGGGCGCTGCGCTCGTAGCCGGTGGGCATATTGGCGTTGCGAATAAACTCAATCCCCAGCGGGGCATTGTGGGCGCGAAAGCCGAACACCGGTGAAATGGCGGTGTTTAACAGCATCTCCTTCCCTTCACCATAGTCTGGATCCATGTCGCCAAAGCCATTGATGTAGGGCCAGCCATAAAAGCCATCCTGTTCAATCAGGTTCAATTCACACACCGGATAGTCGTCACCCAGCAGATCTCGACCGTTGTCGGTGGCGTAGAGTTCACCATTCCAGGGGGAGATGGCCAGGCCGACGCTGTTGCGCAGACCGGTCGCAAATATTTCCCCGGCACTGCCGTCGGCGTTAAATCGCATAATGGTCGCCCGGCGTTCATCGGCTTCTTCACAGACGTTGCAGGTGGAGCCCATGCTGAGGTAAAGGACTCCATCCTGGATAAGAATGGATTTACTCCAGTGATTGCCGTTATCGCTTAGGCCGGTGATGATGTGCTGGTATTCGCCACTGAGCTGGCCCTGCTGATGATCAAACGGGACCCGGCCAACGGCATTGGATTCGGCCACATAGAGCCAGTCCTGTCCCTGGCGATCGCGGTAAAAAGCCAGGCCGTGGGGCCGCTTCAACTGCTGCAGTAAAACGGAAACGCCGTTGTGTACGCCGTCGTTGTCACTGTCGCGCTTCAGCAATAGCACCTTGCCCTCGCGGGATTGACTGACCAGCAGATCCCCCGTTTCGGAGAACTCCATAAAGCGGATTTTCTGCAGGCCACTGGCGTATTGGCCAATGCTGAATCCCGCAGGGACTTTCAGGCGTTGATGGACGGTGCTGCTGTCTGGAGAGGCGATGCCAGAGCCAAACAGGGCGTTAAAAATGGCAACAGGGCTGGAGATGGGGCCAAAAGTGATGACGGCAACCAGGGCCAATACCAGCAGTACCCAGAGCGCCAGAAAGGCGATGATCCCTCGTTTAACCCAAACCCACATACCTGTTTCTCCAGTGCCGATGTCCTTGTGTTGGCGCTCATGATGACACAGGCCGGGGTGTGATCGCTATGCCTGGCTGTTCGTTTTGCCCGGTCTGGTTGCCAGCAGCAACAGCAGCCCGCTGCAGCTGCTGCTGAGCAGCAATATCAAGCCAATGGGGAGCAGAGTACCGTCGTGCAAGAGGCTGCTCAGCCCTCCCAGTAAACCGCCGGCGGCAAAGGTTGCACAGCCAAATACGGCATTGGCCGAGCCCCCGGTTTTGGGATGAAAATCCAAAAACAGGGACATGTTGTTGGCGTTACAGAGGCCGATGGTAGCAATGATGCTGCACAGTAAGATCAGGGTGGTCCACAGGCCTGGGTTGCCAAAAGCGCAATAGACAAACAGGATTAACGTCAGGCTCCACTGGACCGTGGCCGCCATACGCAAAATGGATTGGCGTTCAAAGTGTTGCAACAGGTGCAGGTTAAGGCGGCTGGCGCCGATGGATGAGGACGCTGTGGCGGCAAACAGCAAAGGAAAGTGGCTGGTATTGATGCCAAAGTAATCAATATATATGAATGGGGCGTTGGTGATGAACGTCAGCAAGATACCGCTGACGCAGGCCTGGCTGAACAAATAGGGCATGGATGAGCCCGTGCGGAACACCTGCGCGTAGGAGTTAACATAATGGCTGGCCAGTGAGCCGCTGGGGGTTGAATCAAGCGCTCGGGTCTCGGGGATTTGGTGGTAAATCATCCACAGCAACCCGGCCGCGTAGAGCGCGAGAAAGATAAAGATGGCGTGCCACTCGGCCACCATCAAAATGCCTGAGCCAACCGCCGGCGCGATCAGGGGGGCGATCATCATGATCATGCCAATGGTAGAAAACATACGGGCGCTTTCCTGGCCGGAAAACTGGTCTCGCACCATGGCGCCAGCCACGACCGTGGCAGCACCGCCACCCAGGGCCTGGAAAAAGCGCAACACCAGAATAGCCTGGGCCGACGCTGCATAGACAATGGCGATGCTGGCGATAATAAACACCGTCAGGCCCACGATGGCCATGGGCTTGCGTCCCAAACGGTCAGATAGAGGGCCGTTGATCAGTTGGCCGACGGCAAATCCCAGCAGATAGACGCTGACGGTCAGGTTAATGGTGGCGATGTCGGCCGACAACTGCTCGGCAATCTCCGGAATGGCGGGCAGGTAAGTATCGATGGCAAAGGGCGTCAGGGCAATTAAGGCGGCCAGTTTGATGGCGAAACTGCGGTGATCCTTGGCGCTCTGCATAGTGGTAACCCTGCCGAAAAATCGCGACAGCATGCCGGATTTCAAGCTGGGTGTATAGGCTAATCTAAGCTGGGCTGGAGACAAAAAACGGGTTGCCGTCGGGCAACCCGTTTTCAGTGTGATCCATCACGAGGCAATCAATGTATCCCAATTCCTTGACCGCTATGGCGCATCCTGGCCATGTCCCTGCTTTGTGCCTCTTGTTCGGGGCGTCCTTAGGCCTCGCCTGGCCGTACCAATCTTCCTTGCGAACGTCCATGTAGGAGTGCAGTATGGAGGCAATAGGCGCCAGTTGCCCAGTGGGCAAAGTCTGGAATGCTTGTGAGATATGTCTCACACGCTGTACGCTTTCGACTGGTTGTCTCCATACTCGAATTCGCTTTCTAGCCCCGAGGGTTATGTAAAGCGGGTTCCGCTTGTCTAAAATCTGTGGGAGTCTGCATAGGATGGCCGTTAGCTGATGATTGATACCTTTAAAAGATTTCTCAAATCGGAGTCCGCCGGTGGGTTGATGCTGATGGGGGCCGCGGTGCTGGCCATGATTGCGGCCAATACGCCCCTGCAAGCTTTTTACAATGCCTTGATCGATGTGCCGGTCGAGGTTCGGGTTGGCACTTTTGAAATCGACAAACCGCTGTTGCTGTGGATTAACGATGGCCTGATGGCGGTGTTCTTTTTCCTTATCGGCCTGGAGCTCAAGCGCGAGCTGATGGAAGGCGAATTATCCAGCCCCAGTGCCATTGCTTTACCGGCCATAGGGGCCCTGGGGGGGATGGCGGTACCTGCCATTATTTACACCCTGTTTAATAAGGGCGACACCGTCGCCCTTAGCGGTTGGGCGATACCTGCGGCCACGGACATTGCCTTTTCCCTGGGCATTCTCGCATTGTTAGGCTCGCGAGTACCCACCGCCCTGAAAGTGTTTTTGGTGTCGCTGGCGATCTTCGATGATATCGGGGCCATTGTTATTATTGCGATCTTCTACACCGATGACTTATCCACCATCGCCCTCATGGTGGCTTTGGTGTGTACCTTTTTCCTGTTTTTGTTGAACAAAAATCACGTTACCAGCATTGCACCCTACCTGCTGATCGGTCTGGTGATGTGGATTGCGGTGTTGAAATCCGGCGTGCACGCCACTTTGGCGGGGGTGGTGATGGCGTTGTTTATTCCTATCAAGCCACGTCCTGGCAGTCATTATTCGCCTTTACGGGAGCTGGAGCACGATCTGCATGGGGCCGTGGCTTACGGCATCCTGCCTATTTTCGCTTTTGCCAACGCCGGGGTGAATGTGGTGGGGATGAGCCTGGACAGTATGCTGCACCCCGCACCCGTCGGTATTGCCCTGGGACTGTTTCTCGGCAAGCAAATTGGCATATTCGGGCTCTGCTGGTTGTGTGTGGTGCTGGGCTTTGTGAAATTGCCTGACGGTCTCAACTTCAAAACCCTGTATGGGGTGTCATTACTCTGTGGCGTGGGCTTTACCATGAGCTTGTTTATCGGTTCGCTGGCGTTTGACAGTGGCCGGGTGTTTGATGAGCGCTTCGGCATTCTGGTGGGCTCCCTGGTATCCGGTGTGGCGGGGTACCTGGTCTTGCGGGCGGTATTGCCGAAACAGTCTCAATCCTCCTCTGCTGCCACGCCTTGATAAGGCCTGTCCCGAATGTTCGGCTGGCTACCGGTCGTTCGGGTCTGCTAGGCTTAGCCTATTGATACTCTGATTCAAGGACTGCGGAGACAATGGCCTCGCTACCGCCCCCGAGCATTATTTTGTTTGATTGGCACGGCACACTGGTCAATACCCTGGACGCAATGTACCAGGCCGTGGAGGCACTGCTCGATCAACTGGAAGAGTTGGATCTACTTTCCGCTATTATCCCGGAAACCCAGGCGCGTAATATCGAGGATGAAAAGCTGCTTCGCTATGTGCGTATTTTCCGCCACCTGCATCCGAAAATTCTCTCTGAGCGGCGCGTCTCCCGCACCGATCTCTTTGACGTTTTGTTTGGCGGTGATGAGAGCGTCAAGTTGACAGCTCACCGTGCCTACAATGATAACTACCGGCGTTTTTATGGCCGGGTCAAACCGTTTCAGAAGGGTATCGAGAATTATCTAACGGCACTCAAAAACAGTGGTATTCCCTTGGGTGTGGTCACCAATCGCAGCCGCGAGTTTTTTGATCTTGAGATCGGTGTGGTGAATGGTGGTCGCTGGCGGCAACTGATCGATGTCAGTTTGTGCGGTGATGAGGCCAGTCACTACAAGCCAGCTCCGGACAGCCTGGGCGAAGCCGTTGCCCAATTGGGAATACCTTTGGATGAAAGGGTGTGGTACGTAGGTGACAGTCACAGCGATATGCTCACCGCCGGTCGAGCAGGGGTGACGTCGGTGTTTTATAATGGCGCCCTGTGGGAGAACGACTGGTTTGATCGAGCCTTTGTGGGAGCGGAGACAGCGTTTCGCCCTGCTGCCATCGTCGATGACTTTGAACAGTTGCTGGATTTGGTGGAATCACAGGGTGTGGCCCTGCGGCGCCCACCACGCTTGCCCCCCAGAGAGCCACCGCCCATTCATATTGAGCCGGACTGGCACCCGGCGGTGGCTCAGCTCATCCCCCCTTCATTGATCCTGTTTGACTGGCATGCGACTTTGGTGGATACGCTGGATGCCATGTATCACGCGGTGGATGACATGTTGGGGGAGTTCGAAGAGCTGGATTTGATGCACCGTCTGGTTACTGCCGACAAGTCGAAGTCGCCGGAGGATATGAAACTGGTGGCGCACGTGCGTGAGTACAAACAATTACACCCCAAAATCAAAGCGGATCGAAAAATTTCTCGCACCGATATTTTTGAAGTGTTGTTTGGCGAGGATGACGAAGCCAAACGCATTGCTCACGGTCATTTTACCCGTCACTACCGCAAGTATTATGGTACCGCCTTGCCGTTTGAACCGCGTGTGCGACAGGTGTTACAGGGGTTAAAGGACATCGGCATGCCGGTGGGGGTGATTACCAATCGCGACCGCGAATTTTTTGTCGCTGAGCTGGCCAACGTCAATGGTGAAGACTGGTCTGAATTTTTTCAGGTGTCGATCTGCGGCGACGATACCGAGCGGCGCAAGCCGCATATCGATCAGCTGCAAAAAGCGGTCGATGCTTTTGAGATGCCGTTGGTGGAAGAGGTTTGGTACGTGGGCGACAGCACCACCGATACCATCGCCGCCAAAACGGCCGGTGTTACCAGTGTGTTCTTTAATGGCGCCCAGTGGGATCAGCCCTGGTTGAACAAAATTTTTCCGGGAACTCACCTGTATCCCCACAAGCCGGATGTGGTGGTCAATGACTTTTCCGAGTTCTGGGCGCTGGTGTTGGCCTGCCGTCACAAAAAGTTGGGCAGGCCCTGATTTATTTATGGCTAGCTCTGGTTGAGTTGCTGCAACAATACCTGGAATGGGTGCGGCAATTTCAGAGCGTCGATACGTTTGGCCTGGCTGCGACAGGAGTACCCGGTCGCCATCAGTTTGCCCTGGTTTTCGGGGGCATTGACGACTTTAGCCCAGGATTGATCGTAAATGCGTTTAGAGGTTTGCGCATTGTCGCGTTCGTGACCGTAGGTGCCGGCCATGCCGCAGCAACCCACATCCACCATCTCCAGCGTCTGGCCCAGCGAGTTAAACACCGCACCCCAATCTTTCATAGAGGCGGCTGCATTGGTTTTTTCTGTGCAGTGGGCCAGCAGTTTGAAGGTGCCGGAGTTGAAGCGTTCTTGCTGTGATGTCAGTTGGTCGGTCTGCTGCGCCAGCCACTCCTGCAGCAGGTTGACCTCAGGCGCTTCATCGCCCAGCAGTTTCTGGTATTCACTGCGGTAGGCGAGGGTCATGGAAGGCTCGATGCCAATCAACGGAATGCCAGTGTTGCTGAGCGTGTTGAGAAATTCCGCGGTGTTGTTGGCGGTCTTTTCAAACGCCTTCAGAAAACCGTGCACGTGCAGGGGCTTGCCGTTGGCTTTGTAGGGGGCCAGCAGCGGCACGAAACCCAGCTGTTTCAGCAGATTCAACGCATCCAGTACGACTTCGGTGTCGAAGTAGCTGGTGAATGCATCCTGTACGATGATCACCGCGTGGGCTTTGTCTGCCTTGCTCAGGCTGCGGATGTTTTCCGCCACCGCGTAGCGAATGCCCAGGCTCTGTAATTGTGAATCCAGATTGATGCCAGTCAACAGAGGGCTGTCTACCATGCCGGCGATACGGGCCATCAGCGCCTGCATGAACTTGGGTTTCATCATGCCGTTGTAAAGCCATGGCACCCGCGCCAGCGTGGGAATCATGAACTCCAGGCCGCCAATGAAATAATCCTTCAGGGGACGCAAGTAGCGGCTGTAATACAGCTCCATAAACTTGCTGCGGAAGGAGGGTACATCGACTTTGATGGGGCACTGCCCGACACAGGATTTACAGGCCAGGCAGCCGGCCATGGATTCCATCACTTCGTGGGAAAAATCGTATTCACCGTTGCGTTTGGCCAAGGTATTTTTGGTGCGGGCGTATAGCGTGCCCAGAAACGACTGCTGTTTGACGTTGGCACTTTCGGTGACGGGGTTGATGCCCCGCTCACTCATTTGTTTGAGCCACTCGCGAATCAGGGAGGCGCGCCCCTTGGGCGAGTGAATGCGCTGGCGGGTGCCTTTCCAGGACGGGCACATGGCATCGTCCGGGTTCCAGTTGTAGCAGGCTCCGTTGCCGTTACAGTACATGCCTTCGCTGTAGCCTTCCCACACCTGCACCGGGATCTTGCGGTCTTCCTGGCCTCTGGTAACTACTTCGTCGACTTTCACCAGTTCCAGGCGAGCGTCGGGGGTGGCAATCTTGCCCGGATTGAGCTGGTTGCGCGGGTCACAGGTAGCTTTGATGCGCTGCAGTTGCGGATACAGGTCACCGAAGAAAGCCGGCGCGTATTCCGAACGCACGCCCTTGCCGTGTTCACCCCACAACAGGCCGTTGTATTTTTGCGTCAGGGCGGTGACCTTGTCGGAAATCACGCGCACCATTTTTTCCTGCTCCGGATCTTTCATGTCAATGGCTGGACGTACATGCAGCACGCCGGCATCCACATGACCGAACATGCCGTAGGCCAGGTTGTGGCTGTCCAGCACCTCACGGAACTCCATAATAAAGTCAGCAAGGTTTTCCGGCGGGACAGCGGTATCTTCCACGAACGGAATCGGTCGGGCTTCTCCCTCGGCATTACCCAGCAGGCCCACCGCTTTTTTGCGCATGCCCCAGATTTTGCTGACCGCGTCACTGCCCCAGGCGACGGAATAGCCAATGCTGGCCGCGTCGCTGCCGCGTTCATCCAACTGGTCAGTCAATTGCTTGAGGTTGGCCTTCAGTGTGTCTTCATCGTCGGCGGTGTATTCCACCAGGTTGATGCCCTGGATGGTCTTGCCTTCGGTGGGAGGGAAAAAATCGGCCACGGTATTCCAGACAATGTCGTTCATCGCCAGGTTCAAGACCTTGGAGTCAACCGTCTCAATTGAGGTGGGGCCCGCTTTCATCAGCTCGGTGGCGTCGCGCAGGGCGGCATTGAAATTTTCGTACTTGACGTTGATCAGAGCGGAGCACTTCGGAATCTGTAGCAAATTCAGTTTGGCCTCACTGATGAAGCCGAGTGTGCCCTCGCTACCACAGAGAATGCTGTTGAGATCAAAGCGGTCATCTTCGGTTCGGATGTGGGCCAGATCATAGCCGGTGAGGCAACGATTGAGCTTCGGAAACTTCGCTTCAATGGCGTCTTTGTGTTCCTTGTGAATATCATTCACCACCCGATGAATGATGCCCACCCGGTCCTGCCGCTGGCTGACCGCGTTGAATTCTTCTTCCTCCAGCGGATGAGAGCTCCATTCGCTGCCGTCCATAAACACGGTGGTCAGTGACAGCACGTGATCGCGAGTCTTGCCGTACAGGCAGGAGCCCTGACCGGAGGCGTCGGTGTTGATCATGCCGCCGATGGTGGCGCGGTTGCTGGTGGACAGCTCCGGTGCAAAGAACAACCCGTAGGGCTTGAGAGCGGCGTTCAGCTGGTCTTTGACCACGCCGGACTGTACCCGCACCCAGCGCTCCTGGGGATTGATCTCCAGAATTTTGTTCATGTGCTTGGAGATATCGACGATCAGGCCATCGGTGAGCGATTGACCGTTGGTGCCGGTGCCGCCACCGCGGGGGCTGAGCACGATATCGCGAAACTGTTTCAGGTTGCTGAGTTCGGCAATGCGCACCAGATCCGTGGAGTTGCGTGGATAGAGCACACCTTGTGGCAACACCTGGTAGATGGAGTTGTCAGTGGCTAACACGGTCCGGTTGGCATAGTCGGGGTTGAGATCCCCCTCGAAACCACAGGCTTTCAGGGCTTCGATAAATGCCAGGTACTGGGCCTGGACCGGGGAAGTCTCGCGAATACTCGGGATCATATCTTCGACATCGGCTGAAAAACGGGCGGCCATTTTAACGTTTCGCCGCCGCCGGTGCCATGGTCAGCGATGGTTTAGCGCGTGCAGGGTCTCGCCACAGGCCAGGGTGCCGTCCATTTCCGGACCGCTGAGGGTAGCATTGACCGCAAAGGCCGCCGCCTGGGGTTTGCCAGGCATGCTGTTGAGCGTGGCCAGGGTGCTATAGGGTTCCATCGCCGGGTGTTTTTCCGCCGTGTCCGGATTGATAGTGGTCATCACACAGCGTTCACAGTGATCCCGCAGTTCCAGACCGAGGCCGTCCTGACGCTGCAAAAGGCTGATGCCATGTTCCGCAAAGGCCTCCAGGCCGGAGATGACAATATTGGGCCGAAACCGGCGCATATCCACAGGGCTGAGTCCTTTGGGAGTCAGGGCCGCATTGAGGCTGTCGAGCGAAGCTCGGTTGGCGATCAAGAAGGGGGCGGCATCGGCAAAGCGCGTGTGGGTCTCGTAGCCAAACCGCTCCGGTTGCGATTGTACCCGCTGGTGGCCATTGGCCATGGCCACAAGGCGCAAGGGCTGCGGGGGTTGCAGGACCTGGTTGAGCCAGGCCGTGGCCTCGCTGGAGGCTTCGGCCACATCGCAATCGTCCCGCCAGATGGTGGCGTTGAACACACCGGTATTCAGTTTGGGGTTCAGCGGCAGGCTTACCTGGCCTTTATCGGTGCAGCTCAATACCAGTGTATCGCCGTCAATGGCGGTGTCGATCAGGCACATGCGCGGTAATTGCCGCTGTGTGACAAAGCGTCCGTTCGGCATCACCAGCATCCAGTGGCGATCATAGAGCAGCCCTTCTGCGGTCAGCGGCCACTGTTGCACTTCAATGCCGCGCAGGGATTTCACCGGGTAGACGATCAGTTGTTCAATGGAGACTTTCATTAAGCATCCCACCCTGTAGTGTCAAGAAACAATGATGAACCTGGCATAAAGCCGTTGAACCTGGCACCAGGGCAGCGAGGCGTACCAAGCAGAATCGAAGTAGCTATCAGCTCTTCTTTTGGTGCTGCTCATACGCCGCCAGCTGTTCCGGGGTGGCATCGGTCTGGTACTTGTCCTTCCACTCACCGTAGGGCATACCATAGACGGCTTCGCGCGCCTGGTCGTAGTCCATGGCTACACCTTTGTCCTCGGCGGCAGCGAGGTACCATTTGCTCAGGCAGTTGCGACAGAAGCCCGCCAACGTCATCAATTCAATGTTTTGTACGTCTTTACGCTCGTCCAGGTGCTGCAACAGGCGGCGGAAGGCGGCCGCTTCCAGTTCAGTTTGGGTTTGCTGATCCATTGTGGACTCCTTCAGTTTAAATGAATGACCTTAAAACAGTTCATCATAACGTATCACACGCACCAGATCGCCCTCGGCAATCGTGTCGTGGCTGGGTACTACGGCCATGGCGTTGGACCAGCTGGTGGACGAGAGCACGCCCGAACTCTGGTTGGGGTGTAAATGCAGTTGGCCATCGTCGCTGATCTTCACCCGCACAAACTCGGTGCGGATGCTGGGCGTCAGTCGGTTGAAGCTGGCAGGCCACAGCTGACCCCGGGGCAGCACCGGCGTGCGTCCCTGCAAAGCCTGCAGGTAGGGGCGAACAAACAGCAAAAAGGTAATAAAGGTGGATACCGGGTTGCCGGGCAGGCCAAAAAATGGCGTGTCGCCCACTCGCCCAAAGGCCAGCGGTTTGCCCGGCTTGATGGCGATTTTCCAGAGGTTCAATCGGCCCAGTTTTTCCACCGCCGTTTTAACGTGGTCTTCTTCGCCCACCGACACACCGCCCGTGCTGACAATCACATCGGCTTCCAGCGTGGCCCGGCTCAGGGCTTGCAGTGTGGCCTCCGGGGTGTCCGCGACACGGCCCAGATCCACGGCTTGAATGCCCATCTTGTCCAGCAGTCCGGCTAACAAATAGCGGTTGGAATTGTAAATCTGACCGGCTGCCAGCGGCTGGCCCGGTTCTACCAGTTCATCGCCGGTAGACAGAATGGCCACCTTCAGCCGGCGAATAACCGGTACGCTGGCAATGCCAATCGAGGCCAGTAGCCCCAGGGTTTGTGGCGTTAACAGTTGACCGCGGCTGGCGACTTCGGCGCCCTGGCGAATGTCCTGGCCCTGTGGGCGGATGTTGTTGTGCAAGGCGATGCCCGCAGGAATAGTGACCTGATCAGCGTTGATCTGACCGGTATTGAGCTGACATTGTTCCTGCATCACCACCGCATCGGCGCCCTCGGGAATTTCGGCCCCGGTAAAAATGCGCGCGGCGGTACCTTCAGCAAGGGGTTGAGGCACCGAGCCTGCAGCAATGCGCTGGCTGACAGGGAAGTCCTGCGGGCCTTGCTGTCGGTGGTCGGCAAAGCGGAAGGCGTAGCCGTCCATGGCGCTGTTGGCGGCGGGGGGGACATCCAGGGGGCTGCTTTGCGATTCAGCCAGAATGCGTCCATGGACCTGCAGCAGGGGCAGGTGTTCTCGCTCGTCCAGGGGTTTGGCCTGCTGCAGAATCTGTTGCAGGGCCTCATCGAAGGGGATCAGGGTGGGGGAGGAAGTTGCCGTCATGGTGTCTTGTCGTCGAGTATTTCTCATGTTTGCCGGTGATTATAACGGGTTCGGGTGCTCAGGGTGGTCTATCTTGCGCATGCTTTTGCTGTGTTTAGCCGGTTCAAGCCGTTAGAATGCCTGCCAGTTTTGAATATCTACCGGTAATTGTCCGCAGGTTCGTGTTCGTCGTGCAGTATTCTTTTATTTCCGAAGTGAAACAGTTGGCCAAGCTGGCCAGTCCATTGCTGGCAGCACAGTTATTGGCCACCGGCATGGGGGCTGTGGACACGTTAATGTCGGGGCGCTATCACGCCAACGATCTGGCTGCCGTAGCCGTCGGCAGCAGCATCTGGCTGCCACTGTACCTGTTGATTTCCGGTCTGTTGATTGCCACCACCTCCATGGTCGCGCGCTTTCATGGCGCCGGTGATCGCACCTCATTGGTGACCACCGTGCGCCAGAGCCTGTGGCTGGCTCTGGCGGCGACGATTCCCTGTGTACTGCTGTTGTGGAATGTACGACCACTGTTGGATTGGTTGTCGGTGGATACCGCATTTGTGGCCATTGCCGAGGGGTATCTGGCGGCGATTGCGTGGGGCTTGCCGGGCGCGGCCATTTTTTGCAGCTTGCGGGCCTTTACTGAGGGGATGGGGCGCACCAAGCCCTTTATGCTCTGCAGTGCTGCGGCCTTTGTCTGCAATATCCCGCTCAATTATGGCTTGATCAACGGCTTGTGGGGGTTGCCGGAGCTGGGGGGCGTCGGCTGTGGCTGGGCCACCGCCCTGTGTTTGTGGCTGCAGGTGGGGCTACTGTTGTGGTTTACCTCCCGCGCCAACAACTACGACGGTGTCAGCTTGTGGGGAGGCTGGGAGTGGCCGCACTGGTCGACCATCCGGCGGGTGGCGCGTTTGGGGCTGCCGATATCCCTGGCGGTGTTCGCCGAGGTGTCGATCTTCTCGGCCATTGCCCTGTTGTTGGCGCCTTTGGGAACTCTGGTGGTGGCGAGCCACCAGATTGCCCTCAGTGTCTCGCACCTGATTTTTATGATTCCGCTTAGTCTGTCGCAGGCCATTACCATCCGGGTCGGCTACTTCCTGGGGCGTCAGGAGCAGGCGCGAGCCAATTTTGTCGTACGCGCGGGGGTGATCAGCGCGGGTTTGGTGGCCTTGAGCACCATGAGCCTGATTCTGACCTTTCGCCATAGTATCGTCAGCTGGTACAGCCCCGATGTTCAAGTGCAGGCGGTAGCGGCTGGCTTGTTTGTGTGGATGGCGGTGTATCAGTTTCCCGATCAGATCCAGATTGCTTCCAATGCCTGCCTGCGAGCCTATCAGGATACTCGCGTGCCCTTGATGCTGATTCTGTTGTCCTATTGGGGTGTGGCCATTCCATTGGGCATCACGCTGGCACGCACCGATTGGCTGGTGCAGCCCCTGGCGGCGGAGGGCTTCTGGATCGCCTTGGTGGTCGGTTTGAGCCTTACCGCTGTGCTGCTGGGTGGACGGCTGCTGAGCATTTCCCGTCGACCGATTTCGGTAAAAAACTCCTAGTCACCCGCCATTGTGTTGCCCTGCAAGACAGTGACTTTACGGTCACAGTCTCATGTGACCCATTTGGCTCCATTGGTCAGTTGTTCCGGTCGTTTTTGTTATTGGAGCGCTTTCGCGAACCTCCTACCCTAAGCCTCGCTGAAAAAGGTCTTCAGGCGCCTGTGCCGGTGGACCCCGATAATTCAAGAATATGAGGCTGATAGATGATCTATTCAGGTAAAGCCATAACGGTAACTGCCCTCGACAATGGCATCGCCGAACTCAACTTCAATCTGGAAGGTGAGTCTGTAAACAAATTCAACGCATTGACGGTAGAAGAGCTGGAGCAGGCCGCCCAAGCCCTGCAGGCCACCGCCGGTGTCAAAGGCCTGATCGTAACCAGTAGCAAGGATGTGTTCATTGTCGGTGCCGACATCATGGAATTTGGCAATAAATTCAGCGCATCTGAAGAAGAGATTGCCGCCGGTGTGCTGGAAACCAACACCACCGTGTTTAACCTGATTGAAGACCTGCCATACCCCACGGTCACTGCCATCAACGGTATCGCTCTGGGCGGCGGTCTGGAAATGGCATTGACCACCGATTATCGGGTCATGTCGACAGCCGCTAAAATCGGTCTGCCGGAAACCAAGCTGGGTATTATTCCCGGTTTTGGCGGCACCGTGCGCCTGCCTCGCCTGATTGGCTCCGACAACGCGGTCGAGTGGATTGCGTCCGGTAAGGAACAAAAAGCGCCTGCTGCTTTGGCGGCCGGTGCCGTAGATGCGGTTGTGGCACCGGAAAAGCTGCGTGAAGCGGCTCTGAGCCTAGTGCAGCAGTGCATTGACGGTGAGTTTGACTACCGCGCCAAGCGCCAGGAAAAACTAGAGCCCCTGAAGCTCAATGACATTGAAGCTCTCATGTCGTTTGAAACCGCCAAGGCGTTTATTGCCGGTCAGGCGGGGCCTCATTACCCGGCGCCGGTCACGGCGGTCAAAGTCATTCAGAAAGCCGCCAAGCTGGATCGCGATGGCGCGCTGGCTGAAGAGGCCAAGGGCATTGCCAAGCTGGCGAAGACAGGGGTCGCCCGCAACCTGGTGGGTTTGTTTCTGGGGGATCAGGAGCTGGGCAAAAATGCCAAGCTGGCCGCCAGCAAAGGTGGCAAGGTCAACAAGGGCGCGGTACTGGGTGCTGGTATCATGGGCGGCGGTATCGCCTATCAGTCCGCCTTCAAGGGCACACCCATTATCATGAAAGACATCGCTCAGGCGGGTCTGGATCTGGGCTTGTCCGAGGCCAGCAAGCTGCTGTCGAAGCAGGTTGCCCGCGGCCGTATGACGCCCGCAGCCATGGCCGGGGTACTCAACAACATCCAGCCGCAGCTGAGTTACGACGGTTTCGATACTGTTGACGTCGTAGTGGAAGCGGTGGTGGAAAACCCCAAGGTGAAGCACGCGGTACTGGCGGAAACGGAGAAGCACATTCGCGAAGACGCCATTCTGACCTCCAACACCTCCACCATTTCCATCACCCATCTGGCTGAAGCGCTGCAGCGTCCGCAAAATTTCTGCGGTATGCACTTCTTCAACCCTGTGCATCAAATGCCGTTGGTGGAAGTGATTCGTGGCGAGAAATCCAGCGATGAAGCCGTCGCCCGCACGGTCGCCTACGCCCTGGCGATGGGTAAAAAACCGGTGGTGGTCAATGACTGCCCGGGATTCCTGGTCAACCGTATTCTGTCCCCGTACTTTGGCGGTTTTATGCGCCTGATGAAAGACGGAGCCGACTTCACCAAGGTCGATAAGGTGATGGAGAAGTTCGGTATGCCCATGGGCCCGGCCTACCTGGCCGACGTGGTCGGAATTGATACCGGCGTGCACGCCGGTGAGGTGATGGCTGCCGGTTTCCCCAGCCGAATGGGCGCGGATTTCAAAACCACGCACGCAGTACTGTTTGAAAACAATCGCCTGGGTCAGAAAAACGGCAAGGGTTACTACAGTTACGAGCTGGATCGCAAAGGCAAAACCCAGAAGGTGGTCGACGAAGCGGTGGTCGCGCTGTTGGCGCCGGTGGTGGGTGAGGCACGTGAGTTTTCCGATGACGAAATCCTTGATCGCATGATGATCCCTCTGTGCCTGGAAGCGGTGCGCTGTCTGGAGGAGGGCATTGCAGCCAGTGCCACTGACGTGGACATGTCCCTGATCTACGGCATTGGCTTCCCGCCCTTCCGCGGCGGTGCCCTGCACTACATCCAGGATATGGGCCTGGCCGAATTTGTAGCTCGCGCTGATCAGTATGCGGAGCTGGGTGAGAGTTACCAGCCGACTGCCAAACTGCGCGAAATGGCGGCCAACGGCGAGACGTTTTTCAGCTGAGTCATGGCTCGCTGAACGACCTCGCCTATTTGAAACAGACTTTATAAAGGAAATTAAGTAATGAGCTTAAATCCGAGAGATGCCGTAATTGTCGATTTCGGCCGCACGGCCATGGGCCGCTCCAAGGGCGGCGCTTACCGTTTTACCCGCGCTGAAGACCTGTCTGCGGATCTGGTCAATGGCTTATTTGCCCGCAACCCCAAGCTGGACCCGGCCGAAGTGGAAGATGTGATCTGGGGCTGCGTCAACCAGACCAAGGAACAGGGCTGGAACATCGCCCGGATGATGTCCCTGCTGACCGTGATCCCGCACACCGCCGGTGGTCAGACCGTCAGTCGATTGTGCGGTTCGTCCATGGCGGCCCTGCACACTGCTGCCCAGGCGATCATGACCAACAACGGTGACATGTTTGTGGTTGGTGGTGTCGAGCACATGGGTCATTTGCCGATGGACCACGGTGTCGATCCCAACCCACGTTTGGCCAAACACGCGGCCAAGGCGGCCGGCATGATGGGCATGACCGCGGAGGTGTTGGGCATGATGCACGGCATCACCCGTGAACAGCAGGATGAGTTTGGGGCTCGCTCCCACCGTCTCGCGCACCAGGCGACCCTGGAAGGCCGCTTTAACGATGAAATCATTGTCATCGATGGTCACAATGCCGATGGCTTTAAAGTGCGCATGCGTGCCGATGAAACCATTCGCCCGGAAACCACCGTGGAATCCCTGGCGCAATTGCGTCCTGCCTTTAATCCCAAAGGCGGTACCGTGACGGCGGGCACTTCCTCACAAATCACAGACGGGGCCTCCGCCATGATCGTCATGTCGGCCGAGCGCGCGCAGGCGCTCGGTGTGCAGCCGCTGGCGAAAATCCGTGCCATGGCGGTAGCGGGGGTGGATCCCTCCATCATGGGCTATGGTCCCGTGCCCTCCACCCAGAAGGCGCTGCAGCGCGCCGGACTGACCATGGCAGACATCGACTTTGTTGAATTAAACGAAGCTTTTGCCGCTCAGGCCCTGCCCGTATTGAAAGACCTGCAGCTGTTGGACAAAATGGATGACAAGGTCAACCTGCACGGTGGCGCCATTGCCTTGGGGCATCCATTTGGTTGTTCTGGCACCCGTATCACCGGTACCTTGCTGAATGTCATGCGTCAGCGTGAAGGGACTCTGGGGGTGGCCACCATGTGTATTGGTTTGGGACAGGGTATTACCACCATCGTTGAGCGCTTGTGATCAGGTCTGGTTGCTGAACGGAAAAACGGGGCGCGTAGCGCCCCGTTTTTGTTTCTGCCTTAGGCTTTTTTAACTGGCACTTTGTGAATGGCAGGCAGAATTTCGCCAGATATCCACTATAGTTTTTAAGATCATTCCTATTATGAAATGTGGATCGGGTGGCCGAGAGGGAGTTGAGTGTGATGAAAACCGTGTGGGTTGGCAGCTGGTTGGTGGCAGTGAGTGTGTTGTTGGCGGCCTGCAGCAGCGGAGTCAGCATTGATCAGGACTACAACCAGGCAACGGACTTCAGTCAGTTGAAGACCTATCACTGGTATGACGTCAGTCAGGGACAGAAGAATACCCATGGTAACGACATCCTGGATGAGCGAATCCGCCAGGCGGTGGATCGCGAGCTGCAAGCCAAGGGATTCCAGCAGGTGACCAGTGGTGATGTCGATTTTTCTGTCAATTACAGCATTACCACTCAGGCAAAAACGGATATCCGCAGTTACAACACCTACGGTGGCATGGCGCCAGGTTTTACTTTTGGCTATGGCACCGGCCACTACCGTTATGGCTACAGCATGATGTACAGCACCGCGCCGGAAGTGCAAACCATTCACTACGAAGAGGGCACCTTCGTGCTCGATATCATCAACGGTGGCGACAAACTGGTGTGGCGGGGTACCGCCGTGGGGCGACTGAAGAAAAACCTGTCGGTGGAGGAAAAACGTCAGGCCATCAACAATGTGGTTGGAAAAGTATTGGATGGCTTTCCGCCAGAGTCGTGACCAGCGGATCTACCACCAGTATTTGCCCCAGTTTTCCGGGTTTGCCCAGAATTTGGGGCTGTTCCATTCCCGTTTGCGATTGTACTGGTCAAGGTTGTAACCGTAACTCTCCTGCATTAACCCGTTGCTCGTTTCGTCCAGCTGAGCGGAGGGTAAAAACTGATTTTGTCGCTTAAAGCCCAGCCCCAGCAGGCCTTCATGGGGTTGTGGATCAAACTCACGGCTCAATAACACCCAGATACTATGTGTGTGCAGATTGCGTAAGCGGGCGAGGAACTGAATTCCTGTGGCAGGTGGGTGGTGTTCGAGCCAGTCACTGACCACGGCACAGTCAAAACGGCCCAGATGATCCAGTTGCTCGCTGGTCTGAATATGCGTGAGCTGGCACTGATGCTCCCGGCACCAATCCTCCAGCGCTACAGGCAGGCGATCACTGCAATACAGCAGCGTCGATGAGCGCTGTTGTTGCTCGGGGATGAAGGCCAGTAACTGCAGTTGTTGCAGCAGTGCCTGCCAGGGAGACAGTGACGTCATGTAACAGCCTGAGATGTCCTGATGTGCGCCAGTGCGCAACGGTGAGAGGTCGGCGTATTTTCGCGGGACCCGTAGCTCAGGTCAAATCCTGTTGCTGTTCCAGCAGGGCTCTGGCAAACAGATAGGCGTCCTGTGCGTCAAACAGCTCCTCATTGGGAAACAGGGGTTCGTCAACGTCACTGCGTAAAAAAACTTCATCATCGCCGGTTACAGGATCGAGATGATCGATCAAGTAGTGCAGGGATCTATCGATGATCTGTTGCCAGTTATCCCCTTGCAGCATCGGCAATGGGCAATTGAACACCATATGCTCCAGCATGGCGACAGTGGGCATAGCCAGCTGTGGCTGGATCTTGTGCAGGTCATCGCGCAGATGACGCAGAATGCGGACCAACTGCTTGTATTTGTGGTTGACGGAATAGGTCTGTGCCCCAGGTTCCCGTGCACGGGAATCTTGTGGCGTGGAGATGCCGTTCAAGAAAGCCTCCGTTTACCGTTGATGTCCAGATCTATGGGTGATGCTGTGGTTCAGTGCAGGCCGCCATTGGCATCATAGTCGGGCAGAGAGGAAGATTCCTGTTCGGACGGGCTGGTATTTGGGTGAGCGAGCTGCCGCTTGATGCGTTTGATCAGGGTCGTCATGACTTCCACAGTTTGATCAAGCTGATCGAGAGCGATCAACAGATCTTCGTGGCTCAACACATCGTCATGGGGCAGTTCATGCAGAGAAGGCAGTTTGTGAGTCATTGTTTTTATCCCTTGGTTTTTATAGTTGAAAACCACAATGCCGCCCGATGGATACGGGTGGCATATTGGGATTAACAGCAACTGCGGTTGTGAATCGCAGTTTAATCCCGGCGCTGTAAGCCAGGACCCGTCGCCGCCATGGCGACGACGGATTCGTTATGAACGAGAGATTAATCCCAGCTCAAAGCACCCCCGGTTTGATACTCGATCACTCGAGTTTCAAAGAAGTTTTTCTCTTTGCGCAGGTCCATGATTTCACTCATCCACGGGAACGGGTTTTGTACACCCGGGAATTGCTCTTTCAGGCCCAGCTGCGCCAGACGGCGGTTGGCAATAAACTGCAGGTACTCGCCCATCATGGCGGCGTTCATGCCCAGCACGCCGCGCGGCATGGAGTCACGGGCATAGGCGATTTCCAGTTCAGTACCTTCCAGGATCATCTGGGTCACTTCGTCCTGGAACTCGGGCGTCCACAGGTGCGGGTTTTCCAGTTTGATCTGGTTGATAACGTCGATACCAAAGTTCAGGTGCATGGACTCATCGCGCAGAATGTACTGGAACTGCTCGGCGACGCCGGTCATCTTGTTACGCCGACCCATGGACAGAATCTGGGTAAATCCGCAGTAGAAGAAAATCCCTTCGGTCACGCAGTAGAAGCCCACCAGGTTGCGCAGCAATTCCTGATCCGCTTCCGGGGTGCCGGTCTTGAATTCCGGGCTGGAGATGCCTTGGGTGTGGGCGATGCTCCAGGCGGCTTTTTTGGCAACGGAGGGCACTTCGCGGTACATGTTGAAGACTTCGCCTTCGTCCATGCCCAGAGATTCGACGCAGTACTGGTAGGCGTGGGTGTGAATCGCTTCTTCAAACGCCTGGCGCAACAGATACTGGCGAGCCTCCGGGTTGGTGATGTGGCGGTACATGGCCAGCACCAGGTTATTGGCTACCAGGCTGTCGGCGGTGGAGAAGTAACCCAGTGAGCGCATGACAATACGACGCTCGTCTTCAGTCAGACCGTCGCGGCTTTTCCACAGGGCGATGTCGGCGGTCATGTTGACCTCTTGCGGCATCCAGTGGTTGGCGCAGCCGTCCAGGTATTTCTGCCAGGCCCAGTCGTACTTGAAGGGTACCAACTGGTTCAGGTCGGCGCGGCAGTTGATCATGCGCTTTTCGTCGACGGCGACGCGCTCGGCGCCCATCTCCAACTCTTCCAGGCCGGGGGCCGGATCGAGATCGGCAACCGCCTGTTGTGCACGAGCCACAGGGCTGTCAGCTGCCGCCGCCGGACGTGGCCGGCTGGTTTGTACTGGGGGTTCGTAGGCGGGCTCAGGCTCGCGTACAGCCAGTTTCGGTTCCGGGGCCGGTGCCGCCGGTTTTGGCGCGGCGGCCGTGGCAGTAGCTTCTTCGTTGTAATCGTCCCAACTCAGCATGTTTCAAAATCCTATAATCTGGTCTTTGTCGTTGTTATTGGTTGAGGTGTATGTGTGATCGCTGTCGGTATATCAGTACGGCCGCGAGGGCCTGCCATTACTGGCAGGCCTCGCAGTCCGGATCGTCCAGAGAGCAGGCCTTGGGTACCGGGGCCGCTTCGGGAGCAGCACTGACCGCTGGCGCCGGTGCACTGGAGGCCACGGCGTTCAGGGAGCCGGTTTCCACGGTGGATTTCTCCGTCGTGGTGGCAGCCAGGGCGCGCAGGTAGTAAGTGGTCTTCAGACCGTGGAACCAGGCCATGCGATAGGTGATGTCCAGTTTCTTACCGTTGGCGCCGGAGATGTAGAGGTTCAGGCTCTGGGCCTGATCGATCCACTTCTGACGACGGCTGGCGGCTTCAACGATCCAGCGTGGCTCTACCTCAAAGGCGGTGGAGTAACGGGCTTTCAGTTCGGCCGGGATGCGGTCGATTTTCTGCACCGAGCCCTCGTAGTACTTCAGGTCATTGACCATCACCGAGTCCCACAGGCCCTGCTCTTTCAGGTCGCGAACCAGGTAGGGGTTGACCACGGTGAACTCGCCGGAGAGGTTCGATTTCACGTACAGGTTCTGGTATGTCGGTTCGATCGACTGGGAAACACCGGTGATGTTGGCAATGGTGGCCGTCGGCGCAATCGCCATCACGTTGGAGTTGCGCATACCCTGGGTTTTGACTTTGCTGCGCAGAGTGTCCCAGTCCAGAGTTTGTGAGCGATCCACAGTGATGTACTTTTCGCCGCGGTTTTTCACCAGCAGGTCGATGGAGTCGATCGGCAGGATGCCCTGGCTCCACAGTGAACCGTCAAAGCTGGAGTAGGCGCCGCGCTCGCTGGCCAGTTCGCTGGAAGCGTCGATGGCGAAGTAGCTGATGGCCTCCATGGAGCGATCCGCAAACTCAACCGCATCGGCGGAACTGTAGGCGTAACCCATTTTGTAGAGGGCGTCCTGGAAGCCCATCAGGCCCAGGCCCACCGGACGGTGACGCATGTTGGAAGTGCGCGCCGCTTCCACCGAGTAGTAGTTGATGTCGATGACGTTATCGAGCATGCGTACCGCGGTGCGAACGGTGGTTTCCAGTTTGGCGATGTCCAGTTGGCCGTCAACGATGTGCTGCGCCAGGTTGACCGAGCCCAGGTTGCAGACTGCGATTTCATCACCGGCGGTGGTGTTGAGAGTGATCTCGGTACACAGGTTGGAGGAGTGCACCACACCAACGTGCTGCTGCGGGCTGCGCAGGTTACAGGCGTCCTTGAAGGTGATCCAGGGGTGGCCGGTTTCAAACAGCATGCCCAGCATCTTGCGCCACAGGTCAGTCGCTTTGACTTTTTTGTGCAGCTTCAGTTCGCCCGTGGCCGCCTTGCGCTCGTACTCTTCGTACTTGTCGGCAAACGCCTGACCGTACAGGTCGTGCAGCTCGGGCACATCGTTGGGGGAGAACAGGGTCCACTCGCCATTGTCGAACACGCGCTTCATAAACAGGTCAGGGACCCAGTTGGCGGTGTTCATGTCGTGGGTGCGGCGGCGATCGTCACCGGTGTTCTTGCGCAGCTCCAGGAATTCTTCAATGTCCAGGTGCCAGGTTTCCAGGTAGGCACAGACCGCGCCTTTACGCTTGCCGCCCTGGTTCACCGCCACGGCGGTATCGTTGGCCACTTTCAGGAAGGGGACAACGCCCTGTGATTTACCGTTGGTGCCTTTGATGTAGGCGCCCAGAGAGCGCACGGGGGTCCAGTCGTTACCCAGACCGCCGGCCCATTTGGACAGCATGGCGTTGTCCTGCATGGCGCCGTAGATGCCGTGCAGATCGTCGGGCACGGTGGTCAGGTAGCAGGAAGACAGCTGTGGACGCAGGGTGCCGGCGTTAAACAGCGTGGGAGTGGAGCTCATGTAATCGAAAGAGCTCAGCAGCTTGTAGAATTCAATGGCGCGCTCTTCGCGATTGTCTTCCTCGTAGGCCAGACCCATGGCCACACGCATGAAGAAGATCTGTGGCAGTTCAAAGCGCACACCTTCCTCGGAGTGGATAAAGTAGCGGTCGTACAGGGTTTGCAGGCCCAGGTAGCTGAATTGCAGGTCGCGAGAGGCGTCCAGGGCTGCACCCAGCTTCTCCATGTCGTAATCGAGCAGATTGGGGGCCAGCAGTTGCAGTTCAACACCGCGCTCAATGTAGGCGGGCAGGGCGTGGGCGTACAGGCTTTCCATGTCTGCTTGAGTGGCAATTTGTGCCAGACCCAGGAAGCTCAGGGCCTCGCTGCGCAGCTTGTCCAGCAGCAGGCGGGCGGTGGCGTAGGAATAATTGGGCTCTTTTTCCACCAGGGTGCGGGCAGTGATGACCAATGAGGTGTTCACATCTTCAAACGAGACACCGTCGTAGAGGTTGCGCATGGCTTCGTCGAGGATACTTTTGGCAGTCACACCGGTCAGGTCGGCGCAGGCCTCTTCCACAATGGTGCGAACCCGGGCGATGTCCAGGGGCTGCTTCTGACCATCGGGCATGATGACTTGTACAGAGGGGTATTCAGCATCGGGTACCACGGCCTTGGCGGCCTGGCTGCTGGCTCGCATGCGGGCGTGTTCTTCGCGATAGAGTACGTAATCGCGGGCAATCTTATGTTCGCCGGAGCGCATCAGGATCAGTTCAACCTGATCCTGGATGTCTTCAATGTGGATAGTTCCGCCGGAGGGCATGCGACGTTTAAACGTGGCCGAAATCTGGTCGGTGAGTGAGGCGACGGTTTCATGCACTCGGCTGGAGGCGGCTGCGGTGCCTCCCTCCACGGCCAGGAACGCTTTGGTCATGGCGACCGAAATCTTGCTGTCGTCGAAGGGCACAACAGTGCCGTTACGCTTGATCACGCGCAGTTGGCCGGGGGTGGTGGCTGCGACAGAGGTGGAGCTGTTGGTGGGGGTGGGTGCGCTGGCTGGTGCCGAAGTTGCTGTCACGTCAGTGTCAGTGTGCATGTACGTCTCCGCGTAGTTGCAATGGTAATTTAAGTTTTTGATCTGTTGTAACGGCCACACAGTCCCCAACGGCCTGCACAGACCCGAACGGTGGCCAATACCTATTCATTGTTAAAACTGCTGTAAATCAATCTGTATAACTAAGACAGCGTTAAGCTGTGTTGTGAGTGCAAAACACGTTTTGGCTGCAACACAACATATTGTGTTTGCGGCAGCCAAGCTGCATCGACAAAAAACTGCTTTTGGTGACCGTGTTAGGCGAGTCTACTTAGCGGTGCTCACCAGGGTCGACACGAACGTGCCTGCATGAGCGGCGCCTGTTCAAATACTTCAGTGCGGCCATCCATGCTACATCTCCGAGTATCTTTTTTCTGCCACTTCAGTGTGGAACAGTGAACGTCTATTGCGTTCTGAGTTGGTCATCACCCCTATATCTTGGGGTATCTCTGATGACGGATACAAGATAAAGCGCTCAGCCCCCGATTGCAAGGCGATAAGTTTGGTGATTTCTTGTGGATAAAGTGTGTGTAATTGCATATGTCAGTGGCCACTAATCTCTGAGCGTTGATGTGGTCTGAGAGGGAAATGTCGGGGCGCGGCTAAAATCTCTTTTATAACTTTTATTTATATGTGTGACTTTTAATATTTTTAATCTATCTTGTGGTGCAGGCAAAGCTGGCCACTATATATTGTGCTTCATGATTGTGCACAGATGAGGCCGGAATGGCCTGGGGAAGCGTGTTAGAATGGCGTTATCTTGATTCGCCGCGACCGGCCGGGATGGGTTTTCCAGGCGTTATGTATGGCGCTCTGCGGCTGTGCCCGGGCGGCACTGGCGGTTGACTGCGGGTCTGTGGACAAACTGGTGAAAGTTGTCGGTGTGGGAGCGACATATGGGTGACGTGATTAAATTTCGGCGGCCGACGGCGGCCGAAAAGCATAAGGGTAAAAGCTTGTGCCGCAGCGGCTTTCACAAATGGGAGGTAGTGACCGCCAAGCAGTTTGATGTCAAACAGGGCAGGCTGGTAACTGTGTATGAGTGCTCTCGCTGTGGTGAGCGCAAGGTCAAGGCGCTGTAACCCGGCAGTGACCTGACGGTCCCGCCGCTCCCTGTTCCCCTGTGGTTGCAGGTGAGGGCGGTGCCGGGTTCTGGTTGGCCTATCGGTAACAGCGCGATCAGTGGTGATCGTGGCCACAGCCTCCCGCACCGTGAACGTGGCCATGCGTCAGCTCTTCCTCGGAGGCGTCGCGAATATCCACCACTTCCACGTCAAAGTGCAGCTCAACGCCTGCCAGGGGGTGATTGCCGTCGATGGTGATGGTGTCACCATCGATGTCGATAACTTCGACCACTTGTTGACCGGCTTCGGTCTCAGCGTGAAAGGCCATGCCCACTTCGATGGTGTCGATACCACCAAACATGTCGCGAGGCAGGTCTTGAATCAGTTGCGGGTCTTTCTCTCCATAGCCTTCCTCGGGGCTCACGACCACTGACAACTTGTCGCCGACCGCCTTGCCTTCAAGGGCATTCTCCAGGCCGGGAACCAGGTTTTGGAAGCCCTGCAGGTACGTTAGAGGCTCCTGGCCTTCAGAGCTGTCGAGCACTTCGCCCTGCTCATTTTTCAGGGTGTAGTGAATGCTGGCTACTTTCTTCGCCGTAATGGTCATAGTCTCGCCTTTCGGTTTGGGCAGTGGTTACTGCAGGGTTTACTGGCCTTTCACGGGGGTGCCATTCAGCTCCGCCGCCGCCAGATTGATTTCGTAGTGTTGGCCATCTTCTTCTTGCTGTTGGATTTTGACCACCAGGTGGTCCCAATCGTTGGCCAGCCACAAGTAGGTGATGCGCTCGTTGTCATCCCGTACGCGTTTGACTTTGGTGGTCATCAGGCGACCGACCCGGGTGTCGAGAACTTCTTCGCCAAGTACTTTGAACTCGTACTCTTTAAGGCGGCCGCCGTCGGCCACCTTGTAGTTCATGGATGGCTTGTGGTTGAGCAGGTCGTGGCGCAATTGCAGCTGGTAGCTGAGTTTGTCGAGGACGTTGTCTGGGATTTGCATGCGCCAGGGCTTGTTCTGCACATTATTCACCACGGTGTTGGTGTGCCAGTCGAAATTGAGTTCAGCCTGGCGGTCCCGGCCGAGCCCGGAGCGCAAATAGCTGTAGCGCTCGGGTACCAGTTGGCCGCTGTCCTTCCAGCTGAAGCGGCTGGTTTCCTCAAAAGACGCCAGCCATGACTTGGCTGAAAAGCGCAGTTCCATGGTGTGATCGTCAATGGCTTTGAGGGAGCGGGTAGCGGTAACGTTCAGGCCGCTGTACTCAGCCTGATACGTGGCGATAAAAGGTTGAGGTAGGTCGGCGAGCGCTTGCTGGACTCCCAGAATCAGCGCCGCCAGCAACAGCAGGCGTCTCGAGCAGGCCGCCAGGGGGTGACGCGGGTTCGCCGGCTTGTGTCTTGAGGAGCGCTGTCTTGATGGGCGCATAGGGGCTCCTTTCGGGGCTTGTTTGTGGCTAATGGCCGTGTCGTAGCTTTTCGTAGCTTTGGTCGTAGCTCTGTCGTGGCCTGCGGCAATGCGGTCGGCACGAATTGTGTGGCGTCCCGACTCCAGTCAGGCCCGGCTGTCAATAATGAAACCGCTGTCGGGCAAAGGCATCTCGTCCAGCGTGCAACCTTGATTATCCATATGCAATCGTCCCTGGGCAAACCAGCTGACAGCTCGCGGGTAGATCACGTGTTCCTGCACTTGCACGCGTTGAGCGAGCTGGCTGGCATCGTCATCCGGGTAAATGGGCACAATAGCCTGAATGACATTGGGGCCGCCGTCCAGTTCCGGGGTGACAAAGTGGACGGTCACGCCGTGCTCACGATCGCCTGCGTCCAGTGCTCGCTGATGGGTATGCAGGCCCTGGTACTTGGGCAACAATGAGGGGTGAATGTTCAGCATTCGACCGAGGTAGTGCTGAGTGAATGTCTCGGTGAGGATACGCATAAAGCCAGCCAGCACCACCAGTCCCGGTTCATAGGTGTCGATGCGAGCTGACAGGGCCTGATCGAAAGCTTCGCGGCTGTCGAAATCGCGGTGGTCAATGACCGCGGTTTCAATACCGGCCTGGCGCGCGCGCTCCAGACCGTAAGCATCGGCCCGGTTGCTGATAACGGCAGCAATACGGGCGTCAAGCTCGCCTTGCTGCTGGGCATCAATCAGGGCTTGCAGGTTGGTGCCGCTGCCGGAAATCAGAACCACTATGTTCATCATGCTCAATCTTCCACCAAGCTCAGTCGCTCAGACCCAGCAGTTCCACCCGCTCTTCGTCGCCTGCCAGTTTGGCGATGTGGCCGACGACAAAGGCGTTTTCGCCAGCGTCCTTGAGAATTGACAGGGCCTTATCCTGCTGGTCGGCGGGTACGGCGATGATCATACCTACACCACAGTTAAAGGTGCGATACATTTCATAGGGCGCCACATTGCCCTGTTGCTGCAGCCACTGGAACACCGGCGGGAAGGTCCACGCCTTGGTGTCGATCACCGCCTTGCAGTCGTCGGGCAGGACCCGGGGAATGTTCTCCTGCAGGCCACCGCCGGTAATGTGGGACATGGCATTGACCTGGGATTCCTTGATCAGGCGCAGCAGAGACTTAACGTAAATTCGAGTGGGCTCAAGCAGGGCTTTGCCCAGTGGCTGGTCGCCCACCATGTCATTCAAATCTGCACCACTGACTTCCAGAATTTTGCGAATCAGCGAGTAGCCGTTGGAGTGGGGGCCGCTGGAGGCCAGGCCGATCAGGACGTCGCCCTCGGCCACCTTGCTGCCGTCGATCAATTCCGCTTTTTCGGCGATGCCGACGCAGAAACCGGCCAAATCGTAGTCGTCGCCTTCATACATGCCGGGCATTTCGGCCGTCTCGCCGCCAACCAGGGCGCAGCCGGACAGTTCACAGCCGTCGCCAATGCCGGAGACCACATCGGCGGCAACGTCTACATTGAGCTTGCCAGTGGCGTAGTAGTCGAGAAAAAACAGGGGTTCGGCGCCGGCCACCACCAGGTCGTTGACGCACATGGCGACCAGGTCAATACCGATGGTGTCATGTTGCTGCAAATCCATCGCCAGTCGCAGCTTGGTGCCTACCCCATCGGTACCGCTGACCAGAACGGGCTCTTTATAGCCTGTCGGCAGTTCAAACAGGGCGCCAAAGCCGCCCAGTCCGGCCATTACGCCGGGGCGACGGGTGCGCTTGGCGACCCCTTTGATGCGCTCGACCAGGGCATTGCCCGCGTCAATATCAACGCCGGCATCTTTGTAACTCAGGGAGGTAGGCTGTTTTTCGCTCATGACAGGCTGGGCTCGTATTAAATGGGCACGTAAAACACGTAAAAAGAGTGATAAAAATCAGGGCGCGTATTCTACCAGCTCAGAATTGATCCGTCTCGCTGTTAACCCTCCTTGACGCTTGGGGAATAGCCCGCAAAATGGGTAAATTCCCCAGGTCGGTTCTGGTCGGGCCGTGGGGGCAAGGGCATAATGTGCCCTCAAGCCGGCAATCTGGCAGAGTGCACAGGCGTTTAAGTTGCCATGTGCGAGTGATGTGTGGCCTGAAAATGCTAATTGCTATATTAATGTCCTCCAGTATGAGTGTCCTTCAGTCGGGCTGTCAGGAGTGAAGAGGGCATTGCTTGGCGAGGCAGGTCGGTTCGGGCGTTTAAGACGAGTGTTATAAGGGAGTCTCGGGTTTTGCGATATTTGGGTTGGCAAAGTAGGGGTTGGCGTGCGTCGGGCTGGATGCTGGCGTTAATCTGGTGTGGCCTGCTGGCTTCGTCGGTGCAGGCGGAGGAAGTGAAAAACCTCTACCAGCACAGCGTGGCTGTCGCCGACCAGGGCGAGTCCGAACGCCACCAGGCGATGTCTGAGGCTCTGAAGGTGGTGCTGGTGCGGGTCTCGGGGCGGCCGCAGGTGCTGCAGTCCGCTGTGGTGGAGGCGGCGGTCAAAAAACCTGAGCGCTACATGGATGCCTTCCGTTACGAAACCCGCATGGAGCGGCAGGAGGATGAGCAGGTGGCGGTGGTTGAGCTGCTGGTAAATTTCTCCCGCAGCAGCGTGGAAGATTTATTGCGCCAGGCGGGTATGCCCCTGTGGCCGGCCAATCGTCCGGCTGTGCTGGTATGGCTGGTGAAAGACGATGCCGGCGAAGGGCGCCAGCTGGTATCGCTGCGGGGTGATGATCCCCTTGCCGAGGCTGCCGATCAGGTGGCACTGGAGCGCGGTCTGCCACTGATCAAGCCACTGTTGGATCTCGAAGACCAGCTGTCGGCCAATCCGGATGCGCTTTGGCAAAGGGATCAGCAGGCGATTGCGGAGGCGTCAGCCCGTTACAGTGCCGACGCTGTATTGGTGGGGCGCTACAGTCAGACGTCTTCTGGCCGCTGGTTGTCGACCTGGACGTTGTTTCACAAGGATCGGCGGCAGGTGTTTGACAGTGAAAGCGGCGAAGAAAGCCAATTACTGGCCGATGCGCTGGCTGCCAGCAGTACCTATCTGGCAGGCATTTACGGCATCAGCACCAGCGGTGCAGCCAAGGATGCGGTGGTTATGGAGATTGATCAGCTGGGGAATTTCGACACCTATATCAAGGCGTTGAGCTACCTTGAACAGCTGGCTGTGGTGCGGCAGCTGGACGTGTTGTCGGTGGATGGGTCGAAGGTCAAGGTGGTTGTGCATATGGATGGTGAAGTGCGTTCGCTGACGGATGCGCTGGAGCTGGATCGGCGATTGATGCCGGTAGCTTCGGCGGGCGGGACCGGTTCTCAGGGGCAGGCGGACTTCCCTGAGATAGCGGCGGGTGGCACGGCTTCTTCCGTTGGTAGTGAGGCCAATCCACTGCGATATCGTTGGCCATAAAGAGCGCAATAGTGTGTTTTTGTGTTCATCTGGTAAACTGTGTGGCATAGACGCGGTCGAGTGGTTGGCCGCTCGGCCTTAATGTCAACCGTTTACCCTCATGAGTCAGTCTACTCTGCAGTCTTCTCCTCAACAATTATCACTGGGCATTCAGCTTAGGGATGACGCTACTTTTGGCAATTACTATGCGCAGGATAATCGCCTGAACCAGCAGGTGCTTATGGCGTTGCAGTATCAGTTGCAATCGTTTGGTGAGCAGTTCATCTATTTGTCGGGTGCACCGGGAGTCGGTGTCAGTCACTTGTTGCAGGCTGCCTGTCACCATGCCGGTGAACAGGGCAAGCTGGCGCAATACCTGCCGCTGCAGGAGTTGATTCTGGTGGAGCCCACCAATTTGCTGGAGGGGCTGGAGGCGCTGGATCTGGTGTGCCTTGATGGCTTGCAGCATGTGATTGGCAGGCCGGACTGGGAGCGGGCTCTGTTTTCTTTTTTCAATGCCATGCGCGACAGTGGGCGACGGGTGGTGATGGCGGCGAATAAGGGGCCACGTGAGTTGCCGGTACAGCTGCCGGATTTGCAGTCCAGGCTCAATTGGGGGCTGGTGTATCAGGTGCAGCCGCTGGATGACGCCAGCAAGCAGAAGGCCCTGCAAATGCGCGCCCGTGGCCGTGGTCTGGAGCTGACGGATGAGGTGGCCCAATATATCCTGCACCGGGCGCCGCGCTCGACCCATGAGTTGTTCAAAACCCTGGATCGATTGGACGAGGCTTCCCTGGCAGAGCAGCGCCGACTGACCATTCCTTTCGTCAAACAGACGCTGGGCTTTTAGCTGTCCCTGGGGCTAAGCCCTAAGCCCTAAACTACAAGCCCTAAACTACAAGCCCTAAGCCCTAAGAGTCTTTGTCCGGTTAGGGCGCTACGCATTCCAGGCAGTGGGCATACACTGAGCGCCGGTCACCACTGCGCAGCAATTCCAGCAGCGGTTTCAGCTGCTCTTCACTGGATTGCAGCAGGCTCATCAAGGGTGACGAGATCAAGTCGGCCCGGGGTAGGAAAGACGCCATTTCCCCCATGAATTGTTTGGCCAGTTGTTCGCTGGGCGTCAACGGCTTTTGAATTTCCAGCAGTTGGAAGCTCTTCAGGCCGGCTTCATCTGCAGCGGCCTGAATCACCGCCTGCAAGTCACCTAATTCATCCACCAGCCCCAGATCTTGCGCCGCTCGTCCGGTCCAAACGCGGCCCTGGCCCACTTCATGCACTTGTTCTGGTGTGGTCTGCCGATTTTGGGCCACCAGGGCAAGAAAGTGCTGATAGATGCTGTCAACACTCTGCTGCAGCACGTTTTTGGCCAGGGGTGAGAGTGGCCGATCGACACGCAGGGCGCCGGCCAGATCGGTGGTGCCGATACCGTCGGTGGAAATTCCCAGTTTTTGCAGGCTGCGCTCAAAGGTGGGGAAGGCGCTGAACACACCAATAGAGCCGGTGATAGTGGTTGGTTGGGCCCACACCTGATCGGCACCCATGGCAATCCAGTAGCCGCCGGAGGCCGCCACACTGCCCATCGAGACAAACACCGGAATGCCCTGCTGGCGGGTCAGTTCCAGCTCCTGGCGAATGAGCTCCGAGGCGAAGGCGCTACCACCGCCGCTGTCCACTCGCAGCACCAGGGCTTTGAGATCTTCATTCTCACGCGCGTCGCGAATCAATTGAGACAGGCTGTCACCGCCGATATTACCAGCCGGTTGTTCGCCATCCAGGATCACCCCTTTGGCGACAATCAGGCCAATCTTGCTGGTGCCGGGCAGGTGGGGTTTGTCGATGTGCCCCAGGTAATCGACATAGTCCAGGGCCCGGTAGTCGTCCTGTGCTTTGTCCTTGCCCACCTGCTCAATCAGGAATTGGTTCTGCTGGGCGTGACTGGCGAGCTGGTCCACCAGTCCCAGGCTCAGGGCCGTGGCAGAGGGATCGCCGCCGTTGTCGCGCAGGTGCTCGTCCAGCTGGTTGATGTAATCATTGATCTTGCCGGCGCCCAGCTGGCGCTGATCCTCCACCCGACTGGTGTAAGTGCTCCACAGTTCGTTGAGCCACTGACTGTTGTGCTCACGGGAGGCCTCTGACATGTCGTTGCGCAGGTAAGGCTCAACCGCGTCCTTGTATTCGCCAACGCGAAATACGTGCATATTGACTTCCAGCTTGTCGAGCGCGCTTTTGAAGTAATTGTGATAGTTGCCATAGCCGGTCAGGATGACCGCGCCCATCGGATGCATCAGCACTTCGTTGGCATAGCTGGCCAGGTAGTATTGATCGTGGGAAAAGTTATCACTGATGGCGTAGATCGGTTTGCCGCTGGCCTTGAAGTCGGTGAGTGCGCGACCAATTTCTTCCAGCTTGCTCAGGCCGCCACCGATCAGGTGGTTGAGGTCGAGCACCAGCGCTGTAATGCGGTCATCGTGGGTGGCTGAGTCGATGGCTTTAACCAGGTCCCATACCCGGGTTTCCGCTTTGGCAGAGCTGCTCTGGTCAAGCAGTTCTGTCAGCGGATCGATATAGCTGTACTGATCGACCAGAAACCCGCTGGGGGCCACCCGCAGGGCGATTTTGTCGGGCAGGGGTTTGACCTCCTTGGGGATCAGGGCGGCAATAATCAGCGCCAGAATCACTAAAAAAAGCAGGTTGGCGAGGCTGACCCGCAGCCAGGTAATCAGGTTCCAGAGCCATCGGAAAGTGCGGCGAATCAATCCAGGTTTGCTAGCGCTCATAATGCGTAATCCTTGCGGTTATCGTGATCGGCGGTGACAGCCTGGATCAGGAGGAGGGGGGTGTGGCGGCCATTTCAGCCTTCAACCAGCGGCTGGTCATCATGGCGCTGATAAACAGCGCTACGCTCAGCGCCACCTGGACATAGTCGTTCCAGCTGGCAGAGGGAGCCATGGCGTTAGTCACACCGACGGTAAAATGGATCAAAATCACAAAACACAGCCAATCGTAACTGCGAGGGTGGTTTTTGATCATGCCCGGCAGAAAGATCAGCAGGCTCAAACAGGGCGCTAGCCAGACAGTCCAGTTGATGGGCGTTTGCAGCCAGCTGGTAATGCTGTAAAGCAGGATCAAAGACAGCAGGCACGCCTGGCTCAGGCGTTTGGCTAGGGTCAGCTGAGTCGGGCTGGCGGGGGATTTGTGCATGGTATTTCTCGTCATTCTTTCTTGTCCGCCAGTGTTTGGGCCAAGCGGGCAACGCGTTTGCCCAGCGCCTGGCACAGGCGTTTTTCTTCACCGGTGATGGCCTTGTCGCCCTCACTGCCGGCGGCGTGTGAAGCCCCATAAGGGGTGCCGCCGCTCTGGGTGGTCATCAGGTCTGCCTCGCTGTAGGGCAGACCGGTGTAAAGCATGCCGTGGTGCAGTAGCGGCAGCATCATACTCAGCAGGGTGCTCTCCTGACCGCCGTGGAGGCTGCCGGTCGAGGTGAACGCCGCCGCCGGTTTATCGATCAGGCTGCCGTTCATCCACAGGCTGCCGGTGTTGTCGAGGAAGTATTTCAGGGGCGCTGCCATGTTGCCAAAGCGGGTCGGGCTGCCCAGCACCAGGCCACTGCAGAGCTGCAGGTCTTCCAGGCTGCAGTAGACTGCACCGTCATCCGGTATATCGCTACTGGTCTGCTCGCAGGTGGCGGAGACCGGCGGGACAGTCCGCAATCGCGCTTCCATGCCGCTGATCTGCTCCACGCCGCGGGCGACCTCCAGTGCCATTTGGGCCGTGGCGCCAGTGCGCGAATAGTAGAGCACCAAGACATAGGGCGCGGAAATGCCGGGAGCTGCCATAGAAGAGTCGGGAGCCGCCATATCAGATCAGCTCCAGGGCATTTTCCGGCGGGCGGCCCAGTACGGCTTTATCACCTTTCACCACAATTGGGCGCTCAATCAATTTGGGGTGGCGGACCATGGCGTCGATCAGCTCTGCGTCGCTCAGTTCCGGGTTTTTCAGGTTGTTGTCTTTGTAGGCGTCTTCACCCTTGCGCAGCAGGTCGCGAGCACTGATGCCCAGCTTGTTCAGCAAGTCTTTCAGGGTCTCGGCACTGGGCGGGGTCTCAAGATAGAGCACAACCTCTGGGGTCAGGCCGTTTTCTTCCAGCAGTGCCAGGGTTTGGCGGGACTTGGAGCAGCGGGGATTGTGGTAAATGGTGACCATTGCACGAAATTCCTTTATGTTGATCTGTCATACTTCATCTATTGTAATCATTACCGGCAGTGAACTCTATCCGCAGGGGCCTGAAGAAAGACGTTCGAAATAGCGTCGTACCGTGCTTTCAGCACAACGTTGTAAGAGTAACAGGGTAACTATGAAAGAAGACTATCTGGATTCAGCATCCCGTTCACGGGCATTTTGGAACTTCATTCCGCATCTTATGGAAGTGATGAAGGAAACCCGTTGCCGTTATCAGGCGGCGGCCCTGACCTACATGACCCTGTTTGCCATCGTGCCGACCATGACGGTGGTGTTTACCATGTTTTCCATGTTTCCGGCCTTTGATGGACTGTTCGAGCGTCTGCAAAACCTGATGTTGCAGTATTTGTTGCCGGACTCCGGGCTGGATATTCAGGGCTATCTGGCAGACTTCACCACCCAGGCTCGAAGTCTTACCCTTGCCGGGGTGGTGATGTTGCTGGTTACCGCCTATCTGATGCTGAAAAACATAGAGAAGACCTTCAACAGCATTTGGGGGGTGAAGGAAATGCGTCGGGGCCTTTCCAACTTCCTGCTGTACTGGGCCATTCTCAGTTTGGGGCCGCTGTTAATCGGGGTGGGTCTGGCCATCAGCACCTATTTGTTATCGATGCGCGTGTTTGCCGAAGACTTTGAGTCGTTTGGCATTATCCCGACCTTGTTGACCTATTTCCCCTGGCTGCTGACGACCATGGCCTTCACGCTGTTGTTTGTGGCTGTTCCCAACTGCAAGGTGCCCTTTAAAAATGCCCTTATCGGCGGGGTGCTGACAGCCATTTGCTTTGAGCTGTTTAAGGATTTGTTTGGCTGGATTGTCGCTCACTCATCTTTTAAGGCCGTCTATGGCGCCTTTGCCATAGTGCCACTGTTTCTGATGTGGATTTATATCCTGTGGATGATTGTGTTGACCGGTGCCGTGTTTGTTCGTTCTCTGTCGACCTTCAAGCTGGCCCCGGAAACGGCTAATTATCCAGATCTTATTGCCGCCTTGCTGGCGCTGTGGAAATTCACCCAATGCCAGAGGAACGGTTACGCTGCCAATGACGAAGAGTTGTTGAGTATTGGCATTGGTTCTGAACAGTGGCAACGGGTGCGCGCCGCGTTAATCTCTCACCATTTGATCATTGAAACCCTGGAGGGCGAATATGTACTCTGTCGCAATCTTGCAGGCGTCACCCTACGGGATCTGGCGGACATGGTGGGTGTTAATTCGCTGATGCCGGGAGTCAGCAACTATCTGCAGACATTTAACTGGTTCCCCAGTGTGGCGAGCCGGTTGCTGTCGGTAGACCAGCATCTTGAGCTGGAGTTTGATGTGCCTATCAGCGAGCTGTTTTTTGGCGAGAGCGGCGATGCCTATCCTGATGAAGGGGAGGGTTTGGAGTTGTTGCAACAGGAACTGGATGCGTACGGCGATGAGGATGCCGAATTGCCTGGCGCAAGTGATCTGGGCGGTGTCAGTGATGCAAAATTGCAGTCGTTGCCCGGCGCTGCCGATCTGTTGGAGGAAGACAACCCATTTATTGATGCGGGTCAGAACAACGATGATCCCGATGCTTTATTGCGTCCGGACACACCCTTTGATCTACCCAACAGTTTTACTGAGTCCACCCTGGATGACATCGCCGAGATAGAAAACCCCGAGATAGAAAGCCCTGCTGGGGATTCACGGGAGGCCGATAGCTTGGCCGGGTTTGATGCCCTGGATGTTGCCCGTACCCTTGTGGAATCCAACGTGGTGAGCCCTGGCAGTAACCCGGCGCCCAGCGATTTCATGGATGTCGATGAGGATCCCCCCTCGGCCAATAGCAAGCCGACCCACAGCAAAGACGATGACCTCAAGCGTGAGAACGCCTCGGATATTGCTATGGCCGTTGGTGCAATGAAACAAAAGGAAGAGAGCGAAGCTTCCGAGAATATAGATGAGGTACGGCAGAAGTCTCATGGTAGTTAATCAGGTTCGGTTGGGAATGTTGTTGATGGCAGTGCTGCTGTCGACCGCTTGTAGTGATATGAAACTACCGCTGGTGAGCGGTGAACCTTTGTCCTGGCAGGCGCAGCGGGGGCAGTGGGTATTTATTAACTACTGGGCAGAGTGGTGTAAGCCCTGCCGCAAGGAAATCCCCGAGTTGAATGCGTTTGCCGCTCAGCGCCGTGGGCAGGTTGTGGTGTTGGGGGTGAACTTCGACAACCCTGAACCGGACGAGTTACAGCGCCAGATCCGGGCTATGGATATTGCTTTCCCCCAGCTCTCTCAGGATCCGGCCGCGACTCTGGGCTTCGAGCGTCCCGCAGTCCTGCCGGCGACCTATATCTTTGATCCCGAAGGTGCTTATCGCGGGGTGATGGTTGGACCGCAGACGGAAGCCACGTTGAGCGCCTGGCTGAAGGCCAGTGCTTCCCTGGCGATTCAGGCTGAGTGAGGCCAAGTGTGGAGTGTAAAAAAGGCTGGGTTGCCGGCAGAGTGCAGGGTGTGGGGTTCCGCTACTTTGTGCAGCGCTGTGCGGAGCCCGCCGGTCTGACCGGCTACGCCCGCAATTTACCCGATGGCCGCGTTGAAGTGCTGTTGCAGGGGCCGACCAGTCGTGTACAGCAGGTCATGCAGCAGGTGCGGCAGGGGCCGCCCCATGCCCGCGTCGATGACGTTGTGTGGCAGGAGGTGGAGTGCTTGCCTTTGCCGGATTTCACCACCGGATAGTGTCAGCAGGTTCCTGACGTGGCAGCTCGTTTCTGTGGTGGCAGGATTATCCATAGCAGATGGCTCCTGACGGCATAGATTTTTTTATGTGATTCCTGACAATAGGGTCCACATATTACACCTAAGCTGTTCCTAACCTATGTCACATAAAAACACGTCACATAAAAATACGTCGCATTTGCGGACAATCCCGCACCTGATTTTCACGCTAGGTCTATCTTTGCTGCCAACATGGCTGCAAGCCATGACGGTGTCTGTAATTGACGATGGTGGTCAGCCCTTATCGACCGTAATGGTCACCCAATTTCCGGGCAGCTCCAGTCCGCTTGACCTGGACGATCACGGTTATCCCCGGCATGGGCAATTGCAAAGCGTTGCTGCTGAACAGACCCGTTTTACCAATGTTGAGGGGGTAGCCCGCTTCGCTGGTGAAGAAGGTGAGGGAGGGCGTTATCGCTTTCGGAAACCAGGGTATCGGGATGTAGTTCGCTCCTTCAAGGAATTACAACAACAGCCGTCCATTCAAATGAATGTCATTACCAGTGAATTGGAGTTGGCGGAGCAAAAAACCTCCAACCTATGGCTGTCGCAACTGGATTTCAATGGAGATGCGGAATTCAAAAAACACTTCCAGTTGAACTGTGGTTTTTGCCATCAGCAGGCTTCACCATTTATGCGCATCGAGCGTTCACCGGAGCAGTGGCTGGAGATCATCAACCGCATGAACGGTTACGGTGCCCGCCTGGCCGATGACGACAAACAGCCGTTGGCCGAATACCTGACGGCAGGCTACCGTGAGTTGCGCAGCAAGGCCACTGAGTTGCCCGATGCCCGTCCCTGGGATGCGAGCCTGGCGGATACTCGCATCACCGAGTGGCCGATTGGCGATGCCTTTTCCCAGATGCACGACTTCATCCTGCACCCCAATGGTTTGGTGTATGTGGGTGATAACCTGCAGGACCGCATTTATGAGGTGGATCCGACCACCGGTGAGTACACCGTCTACGTCATTCCAAAAGAAGAGGGGATGCAGCTGGGTGGCTTTTTGGGCAACCGCTTTAAGACCTTTCCCAAACTCGCCAACTACTGGGGCGTGCATTCGTTTGCCATTTCGCCGACAGACGGTCATATCTTCATTACCCCGTCGATGCAGCGGGCGCTGCTGGAATTCGACCCGGTAACCAAGGAGTTCACCACCCACGAGCTGGAGGAGGGTTTCTATCCCCACACCATCCGGGCCGATGAGCAGGACCGTATCTGGTTCACCCTGGCGGTCTCTTCCCAGGTGGGTATGCTGGATCGTAAAACCGGCAAGGTGCGTTTTTACGACCTGCCAGCGCGCAGTGCCAAAGAGTGGCTGGTGTTCAAGGCCTTGCCGGTGATTTTTTCCTTTGATTCGGCCAACCGTCCCGAACCCAGCAAAGACCGCGAGTCAACGGGATTGCCCATGCCCTATGGCATTGATGTCGCCCCCAACGGCACTGTGTGGGCTGCGCGCCTGTATGGCAATGACCTGGCCCGTATCGATCCCAATGACCACAGCGTGACCATGATCGAGCTGCCGTTTAACGGCCCGCGTCGCCTGCGGGTAGATGCCGACAACAATGTCTGGATGGTGGCGTTCCAGGATTCCCTGCTGGTGAAGTACGATCCCGCCGCAGATAAATTCACCAAGTACGAGTTACCGGTGGTGAATGAATTGCCTTACGCCTTGAACGTCGATCGCGAGCGCGGTGTGGTGTGGGTCAACGGCAACCAGTCGGACAATGTGTTCAGTTTCTCGATCGCCGATGAGCGCTGGGCGGTGTATCCGCTGCCGCGCAAACGGTCTTTTACCCGCGACATAGAAATTGCCGAGGACGGTTCAGTGTTCACCTCCAACTCCCACTTTCCCAGCTGGCAGATTGAGGATGGTCAGCCAACCCTGATCCATATCCAGCCAAATACTTCAAAACTGAACAAGCCGGCGGAATAAGCCATGAGTCAGAGCGGGAGCAGTCGGCGCTGGGCCTTGTTGCTGAGCTTGTGCCTGGTGGGGTGTGGCAATGCCAACCCGCCCACCGAACAGGCCAGGGTTGCTCCGGCTGGCGCTGGCATTCAGCATGGCTGGCCGTCCTACCGCGGCGATCTGGCCGGGCGAGGTTTTTCGCCAAGTGCTCAGATCACCCCGGATAATGTGCAGCAACTGAAACCCGTATGGACCTTTTCCACCGGTGAGGCACAGCGCAGTGAAGCGGAGTTAAAAAATACCGCGTTTGAGGCTACACCAATTTTGTTGCCCGCGGAGGCGGGCGGGCATCTGGCCCTGTGCACACCGTATAACGATGTGATTGCCCTGGACCCGGAAACCGGTGTGCAGCGCTGGCGATTTGACAGTCACACAGATCGTCGCGGCAGTCGCGCCGGTAAATGTCGCGGGGTCAGCTGGTGGCAGGATGAACAGGCCCCCGAGGGCAGTGAGTGCCGCAGCCGCATTATCACCGCAACCCATGATCGCCGTTTGTTGGCCATCGACAGCCTGACCGGCCAGCCCTGCAGTCAGTTCGGTGATCAGGGGGTGGTTAAGCTTTACTCTGAGGCGGAAGGCTTTGTGCCGGGCGATATTGCCTCTTCATCAGCTCCGCTGGTCGCCAGCGATCGCATTGTGGTGGGTTCGGGTATTGTGGACTTTCAGCGGGCAAAAACCCCGGCCGGTACGGTACTGGCGTTTGATGTGCGTACGGGCCAGCCGGTGTGGCAGTTCCGCATGGTTCCCGATGCTGGCAGCGAAGCGCAAGTGCAGGCGTCCTGGCCCACGAACGCCAGTGCGGTGAGCGGCTCTGCCAATGCCTGGGCACCTCTGTCGGCCGACCCCGAACACGACCTGGTATACATCCCTACCGGCGCGCCGTCGCCGGATTTTTACGGCGGGTTGCGACCCGGCAATAACCTCAATGCCAATTCCGTGATTGCTCTGTCCCTGTCCAGCGGTGAGGTGCGCTGGCGCTATCAGTTTGTGCATCACGATCTGTGGGATTACGACACCCCGGCGCTACCGTTATTGACCGATATCCGCAAGGGCGGTGAGCGGATTCCTGCTCTGGTTCAGGTCACCAAGCAGGGGTTTGTGTTTGTCCTCAACCGATTGACCGGCGAGCCAATTTACCCCGTCGAAGAAATGCCGGTGCCGCAGTCCGCCGTCGCTGGCGAGTGGCTGTCACCGACGCAGCCCCGGCCAACCTTTATGCCGCCGATGATGAACACCGACATTTCCACCGCCGATGCCTGGGGACTGACACCCTGGGACAAAAGCGCCTGTGAGAAACGCATTGCCGAGCTCCACAATGAGGGGCTGTTTACGCCCTTGCAGCTGGACAAATTCACCGTGCTGATGCCGGGCAGCCTGGGTGGCGCCAACTGGGGCGGGGCGGTGTTGTGGCCGCAACGGCAGCTGTTGTTTGTGAATGTGAATACCGCCCTGTTTGCCGCCCGCCTGGTAGCCAACACCGAAACCCTGACCGCGGCGCATTTGCCGGAATCCGGCAAAACCATGCGCATCAGCATGCAGGGCACACCCTACACCATTGAGAACAAAACCCTGTTGTCGCCTCTGGGTATCCCCTGCGTGGCGCCGCCCTGGGGCAAGTTGATGGCCATTGACCTGGCCAGCGGCCAGGTGGTGTGGGATGTACCGCTGGGGTCGGTGCACAACATGGGGCCGGTGACGCTGCCTTTCCACGTTAACTGGGGCACGCCCAATCTGGGAGGGGCTATTGTGACCGATGGCGGTTTGGTATTTATCGGTGCCACCATGGACCGACAGTTTCGCGCCTTTGATGCCGAGACTGGCGAAGAGCTTTGGCATCACGATCTGCCTGCCGATGGGGTCGCCTCACCCATGACTTATACCCTTAACGGGCGCCAGTATGTGGTGATCAGTGCCGGCGGCCACCACATGTACGGACGACCAATGAGTGACCAGGTGGTGGCCTTTGCGCTCGACGAGTGAATGCAGCCATTCATCGGTCACCCCAGCGGTTCCTATGATTTTCGACAACCATAACGTTTAATACATCGAGTCTAGCCATGAAAAAAACGATTTATCGATGGTCCCTGGGGCTGGCCTGCCTGTGGGGCGCGGCCCTCGCCCAGGCGGAGCAGCCGTCGGCGGAACAAATTGGCCGCCAGCTGTTTGAAGCCCACTGTGCCAGCTGCCACAACAACCCCGACAGCAAGGCACCCAGGCGTGAAGCGCTGCAAATGATGCCGTTTGACAAGATTATGCTGGCGATGGAATTCGGGGTCATGCAACCCCAGGCGGCGGGGCTGCAAAAACTGCAGAAGGCGGCGATCGCCAAGTACCTGGCTGGCTCGGCCAAGGTGGATGAAAGCTGGATTGCTCAATCCAGTTGTGACAACCCGGCCATGGACCTGCAGCCGATTACCACCGGCTGGGGCCTGGGTAAGCATAATCAACGCTATCTGCCTGCTGAGGTCAGCGGCATACATCCGGGCAATGTCACCAGCCTGAAGCTGAAGTGGGCTTTTGCCTACCCACAGGTGGCGGATGCCCGCTCGCAGCCGCTGATGACGAAGGATACGCTGTTTGTGGGCAGCAAGTCTGGCAATCTGTTTGCCCTCGACAGTGACCGTGGTTGCATCAAGTGGCGCTTCCGGGCCGACAGCAGTGTGCGGTCGGGGCTGGTGCTGGGCGAACGCGACGGCAAGCCCGCGCTGTTCTTTGGGGATGCGCTCAGTTCGGCCTATGCCGTTGATGCCAAAACCGGTCAGCTGCTGTGGAAAACCTCGCTGTCACTCTACCCGACCTCGGTCATCACCGGCTCGCCGGCCTACCACCAGGGCAAATTGTATGTGCCAGTATCGTCCTACGAGATTGCGGCCGCCGGCATGCCCAACTACCCCTGCTGTCACTCCCATGGCGCGGTGGTGGCGCTGGACGTGCAGGCTGGCCAGCAGGACTGGATCTGGCACGGCACAGACAAGGCCACCCTGCAGCAAGTCACGCCCGAAGGGCAGAAACGGTTTGGCCCGTCCGGCGTGTCGGTCTGGTCGACGCCTACGATTGATGCCAAGCGCGGTCTGCTCTATTTCGGTACGGCGGAAAATCTCACCCAGCCGGCGACCGATAACAGCGATGCGATCATTGCCCTGGACCTGAAAACCGGAGCTGAGCGCTGGAAATATCAGGCTTTGAAAAACGACGTGTGGAATTCCGCCTGTCTCAATGGCGGCCCCAACTGCCCGCAAAACGCCGGCCAGGACTTTGATTTCGGCGCCTCGGTGATACTCACCCAGAACCGCGAAGGCAAGGACGTGTTGCTGGCGGGCCAGAAGTCTGGAGCGGTCTACGCCTTCGACCCGGATGGCCATGCGAATGGGCAGGGCAAGCTGTTGTGGAACAATGTCGATACTCGTAACACTGTTTACAGCCCCAACCCGGGGGTGCACTGGGGCATGGCGGTTGAGGGGCAGACCCTGTTTGTGCCGATTGCCGATGCCGACCGACCCTTCCCGGACTATACCCCGCGCCCCGGTTTGTACGCCCTGGATATCAACACCGGTGAGCGGGTGTGGGCCAGCCCGGTGAGTCGCAGTTGTAAGTTCAAGTCTGACGCTGACGGCAGTTACGGTTTGCAGGCCATGCGTGACAAGAGCGCCGGGGAAGCGGCCGATTGCTCTTTCCATTACAGCCTGTCGGCGGCGGTGACCGCCACCGACGGATTGGTGTTTGCCGGCGGACTGGACGGAATTTTACGCGCCTATGACAGCGCCACCGGTGAGGTGCTGTGGCAAACCCGGACCGCCCAAACCTACCAGGGTGTCAATGGTATTGAGGGGCGCGGCGGATCCATCGATGTGGATGGGCCGGTTCTGGGCGACGGCAAATTGGTGATCCACTCTGGCTACAGCATGTTTGGCCAGTTGCCCGGCAATGTCCTGCTGGTGTACGAGGTCAGCGATGAATAAGTGATCAATCGCTAAAGCTTCTCTTTGGCTGCAGGGATGCGGCCTTTTTTTGGCCTGCCGGGGGCGTTTTGGCTTTCAAGCCTGGTCTTTTTGCGTACAATCCCCTGCCAACAAAACCCTGATAACACCCTAATCTGCCCAGAGAGTGAGTCCAGATGCCGTTTTTTACCCTCCGTCCCCTTCCTTTCACCCTGATGGTGCTGTCCGGCGCTGTGGCCTGCGGGCCTGTGAGGGCGGCGGATGAAATTTCCGAAGAAATGACGGTCACGGCTCACCGCTATGGCGTCTCCAGCCGCGAGCTGGTGGGGCAGGTGAGTCAGATTCGAGAAGAAACCATTGCGGTGCAGGGCCATACCCACATCCAGGAGCTGACCGTGCGGGTGCCAGGGGTCTGGATGAGTCGTGGCAATGGCCAGGAGCTGCTTGCAGCCGTGCGCTCACCGATTTACACCGGTGCGGGCAGCTGTGGTGAAGTGCTGATTGCCGAAAATGAAGTGCCGATTCGCCCCAGTGGCCTGTGCAACGTCAACCAGATGTTTGAAGTGAATACCGAACAGGCTGCGGGCGTCGATGTGTGGCGTGGGTCAGGCACGGTGTTTTACGGCTCCAATGCGGTACACGGTGTGATAAATACACTGACGCCGGATATGGGCAGCGAATACCTGACGCTGGAAGCCGGACCCCACGATTATTACCGCAGCAAGTTGGCCGCCGGGCTGGAACGGGGCAACCAGCGCTGGCACCTGGCCGTGAATGGCGTCACCGATGGCGGCCTGAAAGCCGACGCGGGTTATGATCAGCAGAAATTCACTCTGCAGCATCAGTGGCAGGGCGAGGTGGATGTGCACACACTCCTGACCGGTGTGAATTTGAATCAGGAGACGGCGGGTTACATCACCGGTGAAGAAGCCTACCGTCACTCTGGCTGGAAGGACAACCCAAACCCGGAAGCCTTCCGCGATGGCCAGGCGTTGCGCTGGGCCAGTCAGGTCAGCTGGCACACCAGTGAACACTCCCAGTGGCAGCTGACCCCCTACGCCCGATACAGTGAGATGGAATTCCTACAGCATTACCTGCCCGGCCAGCCGGTGGAAAAAAATGGCCAGACGAGTGCCGGTTTCCAGCTCAGTAATCAATGGACGTTAACCGAGCAGTGGCGTTTGTGGAGTGGGGTGGATGCCGAGTGGGCGGATATGTGGGTGGAAGAGAAGCAGCCCGATGTGTTTATAGTACCGGACAACGCCCGCTATCAGGGGGCGCATTACGACTTTTCCGTGACCAGCCAGCAGTGGGCCGCGTTTCTCAATACCGAGTGGCAATGGCAGCCGGGGGCTGCACTGGAAGCAGGCGTGCGCTGGGAGTCCCTGAATTACGATTACGACAATCATCTGCTGGCCGGCAGTACTCAAGCTGACGGTTCTGCCTGCAGTACCAGCGATGGCCAGTGCCGCTATGAGCGCCCGGCGGATCGCGAAGACCGCTTTGACAACCTCAGCGCCCAGGTCGGGGCGCGCTACGCGTTGAATGACCAGTGGCAAGTCTACGGGCGTTTGGCCAGAGCCTATCGCGCCCCGCAGATCAATGAACGCTATCGATTGCTGGCCGGACAAAGCGTCGGGCAGTTTGATGAAAAAACCATCGACAGCCTGGAGGCCGGGCTGCGCTACAGTGGCGATCAGTTATTTGCCGAGCTCAGCGGTTACCGGATGGAAAAGCAGGACGAGGTGTTGAAGGCCTCGAACAATGCCACCATCGGTGATGCGGAAACCCGGCATCAGGGGCTGGAATTGCAACTGACCTATGCTTTTGCTCCCGCCTGGCAACTGTCCACCGCTGTGACCTGGTCTCGTCACGAGGTGGAAAAAGCCAGTTTCCTGAATGGAGTGGACGTCAGTGGAAATACCATGGATACGGCACCGGAATGGCTGGCCAGTGCCCAGCTGGTATACCAGCCCGATACCCGTTGGTGGTTTCAGCTGGAAACGGTATACATGGATGATTATTACCTGGATGCGGAAAACGAGCACCGCTATGACGGCCATACGCTGGTGAATGCTATTGCCCGCGTGCAGCTGAACAGTGACTGGAGCGCCCGTTTGCGATTACAGAATCTCACCGATCAACGTTACGCCGAGCGCGCCGATTACGCTTTTGGCAGTTACCGGTATTTTACCGGTGAGGATCGGGCCGCGTACCTTGAATTGCGTCGTGTCTTTTAAAGGCTGTCGCGATACTGGCCCGGCGTCATGCCGTGCCATTTCTTAAAGGCCCGGTAAAAGGCACTGGGTTCCGTGAAGCCCAGCAGGTAGGCGATATCGGTAATGGTCAGTTGCAGTTGCTGCAAATAGTCTTTGGCCAGTCGGTGGCGGGTCTGGTCCAGCACTTCCTGATAGCTGGTGTCTTCTTTTGCCAATTTGCGTTGCAGTGTGCGCTGGCTCATGGCCAGCTTGTCAGCGATGCTGCCGCGATCCGGTTCCTGTCCCAGCAGAGAGTTGGCAATCAGGGCCGACACCTGGCTGGCCATTGACGTGTGTTGGGTGCTTTCCCGAATCAGTTTCTCTGCCCGCTGTTTCATCATCTGCAGCAGGTCCAAGCTGGCGTGTGGAATCGGTGACTGCTCCAGTGCGCGGGGGAAATGCATGCAATCGCGTTTCTGTTCAAAGCTCACCGGGCATTGAAAAAAGTCTTCAAACACGCAGGGATCGCTGGGGGTGGTAAGGCTCAGTTTCACTTGTTGCGGGGTATAGCTGTCGCCCACCAGCCAGCGCCCCAGCACCAGGGTTGCCGCTAGCATGCCGCAACTGCGCACCGGAGAAATCTGCGCCTCTGGGTGCACGGGGTGGTAGTCGATAGTGAGAAACTGGTCGTCCCGTTGGAAGGCAAAGCTGCCGCCTTCACCGGCGGTTTTTTGATAGATCTCCACCGCATCCATCGCATCGCCTATGGTGCGGCTGTTGATGGCGATATAGCCGGCCATATTAAAGCTGGCCGGTTGGCTCTGTTGGGCAAATTTCAGTGCAAAGGCCTCGTCGCCACTGGCGCTCTGGGCCAGCTGCCAAAGTTGTTCCTGGCAGGCGAAGTCGATGCGATTTTCCGGCTGTGCCAGCGTGGCCGGGTCAATACCGGATTCTTGCAAGAGTGCATCAACATTGTCGACGGCGTAGTGCTGCAGGGCTTTGACCAGCGTTTGGGTGATGCTGACGCTGACCTGCAGGCCGGTGGACTTGGGAGTAGCTGGTGTCATGTGGATCGCCGTCTTAAAACTGCAGCGATTATAGAGGGGTGGTCCGGCTACCGCCAGTGGCGTTCCCAGGCATCCATCACGCGGCGAGGGTACCAGTACTGGCCGTAGCTGCCGTTATAGCGTGCCAGGGCTTCCATCAGTGAGCCGTTGGCTCGCTTCAGGTAGTGCTTGAGGATGGTGCAACCGTAGAGCAGGTTGGTGTCAATGTCGGTGAGGTTGTCTTCCGGATGGCCGATTTCGTTTTTCCAGAAAGGCATCACCTGCATCATGCCCTGGGCGCCTACCCGGGAGATGGCAAAACGATCAAAGTTGCTCTCCACTTCGATCAGCGCCAGCACGATGTCCGGCTGCAGATCAGCGCGGGTGGCGGCCCGGTGAATACGGCGCAGCATTTCCATCCGCTCCTGCGGGTTCTTAAAAAATCGGGCCATGCTGTCCTGCTTTGACACCAGCCAGACTTCGGCGTCGAAACGATCTTCGAAGCTGTCGCTGCTTTCAATGGTGGCTTTCAGCAGCTGACGCAGCTCCTCGTCCACCGGACCACTGGCGCTGGCCAGCGCCAGCTTGCTGCACAGCAGCCAGGGCAGCAGCAAGCTGCCCCACAAGCCGCAGCGCAACATATTTACCGCACGGTACCGGCCAGGCATTAGCCCACCACGTTGCTCAGGTGGGCGAACAGGTCGTCGAGAGCAATTTCCTGTTTATCGGCATCGCGACGGCCTTTGTATTCCACCGTGCCATTGTCGAGACCGCGGTCACCGACAACCAGGCGATGGGGGATGCCGGTCAGCTCGGTATCGGCCAGCATCACGCCCAGGCGAGCTTTGTCTTCGTCCATAAACAGGACGTCGTAGCCGGCTTCGGTCAGCTGCTGGTAAAGCTCTTCACACTTGGCTCGTACCGCGTCAGACTTGTGCATATTGATGGGTATCAGCGCGATCTGGAACGGGGCAATGGATTCTGGCCAAATAATGCCGTTGTCGTCGTAGTTCTGCTCAATAGCAGCTGCAACAACCCGGCTGACACCGATGCCGTAACAACCCATCAGCATGACTTGTTCTTTGCCGTTTTCATCCAGAACGGTCGCGCGCATGGCTTCACTGTACTTGGTGCCCAGTTGGAAAATGTGGCCCACTTCAATGCCGCGCTTGATTTCCAGGGTGCCATTGCCGCAGGGGCTGGGATCACCCACCACCACATTGCGCAGATCGACGGCGTCACCCACCGGCAGATCGCGGTCCCAGTTGACGCCGGTCAGGTGATAGCCATCCTGGTTGGCGCCGCAGGCAAAATCCGCGACTACAGCAGCGCTGCGATCCACCAGCACCGGAATGGACAGGCCAACCGGACCGATGGAGCCGGGCAGGCAGCCGAGCGCCTGTTTAATCTGTGCTTCGCCGGCAAATTGCAGGGGCGAGGCTACGCCTGGCAGCTTCTCGGCTTTCAGTTCATTCAGTTCGTGGTCGCCGCGCAGCACCAGCGCGATCAGAGGCTGGTTGCCGTCGTCGTCCGCTTCGCCCAGCACAATCAGGGTTTTCAGCACCTGGCTGGGTTGGATCTGCAGACTCTTGGAGACCTGCTCAATGGTGTGTTGACCCGGGGTCGCCACTTTGCTCAATTCCATTGAAGGCGCCGGGCGGGCCGTGGCGGGTGCAATGGCCTCGGCCAGTTCGACGTTGGCGGCGTAGTCGCTGCCGGTGCTGAAGGCGATGTCGTCTTCTCCGCTGTCGGCCAGCACGTGAAATTCATGGGAGCTGGAGCCGCCGATGGAGCCGGTGTCGGCCAGTACCGGGCGGAAGTCCAGACCGATACGATTGAAAATGTTGCAGTAAGCGGTGTGCATGCGATCGTAGGTATCCTGCAGGCACGCTTGCTGGGTGTGGAAGGAGTAGGCATCCTTCATGCAGAATTCACGGGCGCGCATGATGCCAAAACGGGGGCGGACTTCGTCGCGGAATTTGGTCTGGATCTGATAGAAGTTGGCGGGCAGCTGCTTGTAGCTTCTGACCTCGTTGCGAATCAGGTCGGTAATCACTTCTTCGTGGGTTGGGCCCAGGCAGAAGGCGTTGTCGTGACGATCGCTGATGCGCAGCAGCTCGGGGCCGTACTGTTCCCAGCGGCCGGATTCCTGCCACAGCTCGGCGGGTTGTACCACCGGCATCAGCACTTCCTGGGCCTCGGCTTTGTCCATTTCTTCGCGAACAATATTTTCTACCTTGCGCAGCACGCGCAGGCCCATAGGCAGCCAGGTGTAGAGGCCCGAGGCCAGCTGGCGAATCATGCCGGAACGCAGCATCAGCTGGTGGCTGACGGCCACGGCGTCCGAGGGGTTTTGCTTGAGGGTGGCGATAAGGTAACGACTTGCGCGCATGGGGGTGTGTTTCTCTTCTTGGCCTAAGGCGATAAGGGGAGGTATTCTAAAGGTCTTGTGAAGTTGGGGAAAGGAGGAAACCTCAATGTCTGAGCTAGATGTGCAGTTGAAATTCGAGCTGGATCCCCAGTTACAGGCCGATACGGTGGTGTTAGGGCAATTCCCCCTGTCGCTGGTGTTGTTGAGTCGTGATGCCAATTACCCATGGTGTATTCTGGTGCCGAGACGCAAAGGCGTCTATGCCATGCATCACCTGGCGGAAGGGGATCGCCAGCAATTGATGAAGGAGTCCTGTCACTTGTCTGAGGTGATGGCGGATTTGTTTGTGCCAGACCGGATGAACGTGGCAGCGCTGGGTAATGTGGTAGCGCAGTTGCATTTGCACCATGTGGCTCGCTTTAAGTCCGATGCGGCCTGGCCAAAGCCGATATGGGGGGTGGTGGACGCGAAGGAATACTCGGAGGCGGACTTGAAGTCCCGGGTTTCGCGGTTGCGCAGTGCCCTGGCGGGCGAGGATTTTGTGGTTCCTGAGGCTTGATGTGAGCCCGTCCTGAACAAAAAAACCGCACCCTGGGGTGCGGTTTTTTTATTGGCTGAGGAGCGGTAGTGCTTACTCGGCCATGTCCTTGAGCTTTTTCAGAGGACGAATTTTGACCTGTACGCTAGCAGGTTTGGCCGCAACATCCATAAACTCGCCGGGCTTGAAGGGGTTGGGGACGTTCTTGCGGGCTTTGCGGGCAGGCTTTTTCACGGCAGACACTTTCAGCAGGCCTGGCAGCACGAATTCACCGACGGCGCGCTTCTTGATGTGCCCTTCAATGATATCGCTCAGTTCATCCAGAACACTCTGTACCTGCTTTCTGGACAGCTCAGTATTCTCGGAGATTTGAGTCAGGATCTGGGTTTTGGTGAAGCGCTCTTTAACCGCTTTGACTTTCTTCTCAGGTGCTGGAGCGGGCTTCTTGGCTGGGGCTTTTTTGGCAACAGCTGTTTTTTTGGCGGGTGCTTTGCGAGCGGCCATGACTAAGTTCCTTTTGGTAGTGATGTTATGTTTGGCCTGATGGTATAAAAAAAGCCTTTTTTTACAGGCTCAAACGACGCGGCAAAACCGCTGACGCTATGTATATAGTAATCAACGCATAGAGGCAACAAAAAAGCTGAAAAAAATCAGTCATCTGCGGTACTTTTGTATCTATCCGCAGATGTGGGGACGGGTATGTGGTCGACAGTCATCTGTCGGATTGATCATCCTCTGCAGAGAAAGTATTGAAAAACGCCAGGCGGCCCTTATCTAGAGCTGACAGTGGCCCCCGTGGTTCCCTGGTAACTCTCTGGCAGCTGCCGGTGCGGTGTTCTTTAACCGGCGGGCTATGCTGGGGTATAATGCCCGGTTTTTGGCGGCGGCAGAGCTGATAGGCTCGGACGCGCGCAACGTTCCGCTAATCGGTTTATGAGTGCAGAGGTCTGATTTTATGCCGATTTATGAATACGCCTGTGGTGCTTGTGAGCATCAGATGGAAGCCCTTCAGAAGATGAGCGATCCCGCTTTGACCGACTGTCCCGCTTGCAATAAGCCCGAGTTGCGGAAGCAAATTTCGGCGGCGGGTTTTCGTCTATCTGGCGGTGGCTGGTATGAAACAGATTTTAAATCCGGCGGCAGCAAGAAAAACCTGGCCGGCGACAGTGGCACCAGCAGCCCGAAAACGGATGCCGGTAGCAAGCAATAGATACATTACTTACAACTTTATACAGATAGGAAAACAACTATGCGCACCCAGTATTGTGGCGCTCTGAATGCCTCTTTTATCGATCAGGAAGTTACCCTCTGTGGTTGGGTAGACCGTCGTCGAGATCACGGTGGGGTAATCTTTATCGACCTGCGTGATCGCGACGGTATTGTTCAAGTGGTATTTGATCCGGACGCGAAAGAGAATTTTGAGACCGCCGACAAGGTGCGCAGTGAGTATGTGTTGCAGGTCAAAGGCCGGGTCCGTGCCCGCTCGGAAGCGACGGTCAACCCCAATATGGCCACCGGTGAGGTGGAGGTCTATGGCCTGGAAGTGGTGATTCTTAACAGCGCTGAGACCACGCCTTTCCCGCTGCACGACAGCAGTGTGGGTGAAGAGGTACGCCTGAAATACCGCTATGTGGACCTGCGTCGTCAGGAAATGCAGGAGCGCCTGCGCTTCCGCTCCAAGGTGACCAACCAGATTCGCAACTATCTGGATGACAATGGCTTCCTGGATATCGAGACCCCGATTCTGACCCGCGCCACCCCTGAAGGTGCGCGCGATTATCTGGTGCCGTCCCGTACCCATGAAGGCAAGTTCTTCGCGTTGCCGCAATCCCCGCAGTTGTTTAAGCAATTGCTGATGGTGTCCGGTTTTGACCGTTACTATCAAATTGCCAAATGTTTCCGCGATGAGGACCTGCGGGCGGACCGTCAGCCGGAGTTTACCCAGATCGATATCGAAACCTCGTTTATGGACGAAGAGCAGATCATGTCGGTAACCGAGGGCATGATTCGCAAACTGTTCAGCGAACTGAAGGGTGTGGAGCTGGGGGATTTCCCGCGCATGCCATACGCTGAGGCGATGGAAAAATACGGTTCCGACAAGCCGGACATGCGTATTCCGCTGGAGCTGGTGGAAATTAAAGATCTGTTGGCCGACATTGATTTCAAGGTTTTTGCCGGCCCAGCCAACGATCCCAAGTGTCGAGTGACTGCCCTGAAAGTACCGGGTGGTGCGGCCATTTCCCGCAAGCAGATTGATGATTACACCAAGTTTGTGGGCATATACGGAGCCAAGGGGCTGGCCTGGATCAAGGTCAACGAGCTGGAGAAAGGTGTTGAAGGCCTGCAATCTCCGATCATCAAGTTCCTGGGCGACGATGTGACCCTGAAAGTGATGGAGCGCACTGGCGCCCAGAACGGTGACATTGTTTTCTTCGGTGCCGATACCATCAAGGTTGTGACCGAGGCATTGGGCGCCCTGCGCTGCAAGCTGGGTGAAGACCTGGATCTCTACACCTGTGAATGGGCGCCCTTGTGGGTAGTGGATTTCCCCATGTTTGAGGAAGTCGATGGTGGTGTGACGTCGCTGCACCATCCGTTTACAGCACCGTCCTGTTCGGCTGAAGAGCTGGAGGCCAACCCTCTGGCGGCACTGTCCCGCGCCTACGATATGGTCCTGAATGGTTGTGAGCTGGGCGGTGGATCCGTGCGTATCCACGACCAGAGCATGCAGCAGGCCGTGTTCCGGGTGCTGGGCATTGCCCCTGAAGAGCAGCGCGAGAAATTTGGCTTCCTGCTGGATGCCCTGCAATACGGTGCACCACCCCACGGTGGTCTGGCCTTCGGTCTTGACCGGTTGATCATGTTGATGACCGGTGCCCACTCGATTCGCGACGTGATCGCCTTCCCGAAAACCCAGACTGCTGCCTGTGTTATGACTGATGCGCCAGGGCTGGTCGATAACGCGCAATTGCGTGAGTTGAACATTCGGGTGAAAAAGAAGGAAAACACGTAAGTCGGAGGTGTTGTCATGGCGGGTCACAGTAAATGGGCCAACATTCGTCACCGTAAGGCGGCGCAGGATGCCAGGCGAGGCAAGGTCTTTACCAAGCTGATTCGCGAACTGGTGGTGGCCGCCAAGGGCGGCGCCGACCCGGCTGACAACCCACGCCTGCGCGCCGCGGTGGATAAGGCGCTGGGCGCCAATATGAAACGCGACACCATCGATAAAGCCATTGCCCGCGGTGCGGGTAATGCCGACGGTGACAACTACGATGAGCTCACCTACGAAGGTTATGCTCCCGGTGGCGTCGCCATACTGGTGGAGTGTATGACGGATAATCGCAACCGTACGGTCTCGGATGTGCGTCATGCGTTTACCAAGCGCGGTGGCAATCTGGGCACCGACGGTTCGGTGGCCTATTTGTTCAGCCGCCAGGGCCAGATTTTCTTTGCTGCAGCCGATGAGGACCGACTCATGGAAGCGGCATTGGAGGCGGGCGCTGAGGACATCGAGACCAATGACGATGGTTCCGCGCTGGTGGTCACCGCCTTTGAGGATTTCCAATCGGTGAAAGAGTCACTGCTGGAGGGTGGTTTGCAGCCTGAAAACGCAGAGATCACCATGGTGGCCTCCACCACGGTACCGCTCGATAAAGACGCCTCCGAAAAAGTGATGGGCCTGGTCGAGGCGCTGGAAGACCTGGACGATGTGCAAAACGTCTACACCAACGCCGAATACGACGAGTCGGTTTACGGCTGAGTTACCACGAGTGCCGCGCTTGACGTGCCACTGGTTTACCGACACACTAGCTACTGGATAGAAAAACAGTATTCGGTTGGCTTGGGCGGGTTACTTTTTATGGCGCTGATTCTGGGGGTGGATCCCGGCTCGTTAAAAACCGGGTTCGGGATCATCAATCACGTCGGTTCTTCCTATCAATACGTCAGCAGTGGGGTGATTCGCATTCCGGAGCTGAGCCTGCCTGATCGCCTGAAAATCATTTTTGATTCCATCACCGAGATTATCGAAGAGTACTGCCCGCAGGAAATGGCCGTTGAACAGGTGTTTATGGCCAAGAGTGCGGGTTCGGCCCTCAAGCTGGGGCAGGCTCGAGGGGCGGCCATTGTGGCAGGCGTGAATCAATCCCTGCCGGTGTTTGAATACGAGGCGCGCAAGGTGAAGCAGTCTGTGGTAGGCAACGGTGGTGCCGATAAGCACCAGGTCCAGCATATGGTCAAAACCCTGCTCAAATTGCCGTCTGTGCCGCAGGAAGATGCCGCCGATGCTCTGGGCGTGGCGATCTGCCACGCCAATACCCAACAACATATGATCAAGATTGCGTCGGCACGAACCTTCCGTCGCGGTCGTATGGCCTGATACTGTGTCAGGCTACCAGTAAGGAATTCTCGCTATGATTGGACGTCTGCAGGGGCAACTGGTTGAAAAACAGGCGCCGGAAATTCTGGTGGATGTGAATGGGGTCGGTTATGAGGTGCTGGTACCCATGACGACCTTGTACCAATTGCCGGAACTGGGCAGTCGGGTGACGCTGTCGATTCATTTCGCGGTCAGCGAAAACGCGCAGTCGCTGTATGGTTTTTACGATAAAAAAGACCGGGAGCTGTTTCGCACCCTGATCAAGGTCAGTGGTGTGGGGCCGAAGATGGCGCTGGCCATTCTGTCGGGCATGGAAACGGATCAGCTGGTGAGCTGCGTGATGCAGGATAACGTTTCGGCGCTGGTGAAAGTGCCCGGTGTCGGTAAAAAAACCGCTGAGCGATTGATCATTGAGCTGCGTGACAAGCTGAAAGACTGGCAGGTCAGCCATGCACCACTGGCGGAAATGGAGGCTGCCAGCCAACCGCAGGCGCCGCAAGCGGATCAGAATGAGATGGTGGCCGAAGCGGAAAGCGCCCTCATTGCCCTGGGTTACAAGCCCACGGAGGCCAGTAAAATGGTGGCTAAAACGTTGGCTGCCAATAGCATTGAGCGCAGTGAGGATTTGATTCGTTTGTCGCTGCGGAGTTTGGTCCCCGCGTAAGTTTGTTCGAAAGCTGGTTGGTTTGTATTTCAGTAGAGTATTTGTCAAGGGCGTCAGTCCGGGGGCTTGGCTTCAGGACACGCGTAAATACATCCCTGTAGCTCGACTGCCGCGTCCATGCGGCAGACGGTCCTGAAGCCAAGCCCCCGGACTGCCTCAGTGCCACCGGAGAAGCTTGTCCTGGATAAGTTACAAAGAATTTTTAGCGATTATCTATGATCGAAAAAGACCAATTCTCCACCGAGCGTATTATCAGCGCTCAACCAAAGCCCGCCGAAGAGGTGCAGGATCGGGCGGTGCGTCCGAAAAGTCTGCAGGAATATGTAGGCCAGCCGGCTGTGCGCGAGCAGATGGAAATTTTTATCCAGGCCGCCAAAGGTCGCTCGGAAGCCCTTGACCACACTCTGGTGTTCGGGCCTCCGGGACTGGGAAAAACCACCCTCGCCAATATCATTGCCAACGAGATGGAGGTTGACCTGAAAACTACCTCCGGGCCGGTATTGGAGAAGGCCGGTGACCTGGCGGCGTTGATGACCAATCTGGAGCCGGGCGATGTCCTGTTCATCGATGAAATCCACCGCCTCAGCCCCAATGTGGAGGAAGTGCTCTACCCGGCGATGGAGGATTACCAGCTCGACATTATGATCGGTGAAGGACCGGCGGCCCGTTCCATCAAGCTGGATTTGCCACCGTTTACCCTGGTGGGGGCGACCACCAGGGCGGGCTTGTTGACCTCACCGCTGCGCGACCGTTTCGGCATTGTGCAGCGGCTGGAGTTCTATAACGTTAAGGATCTCACCTCGATCGTTTCGCGTTCGGCCCGCTTGATGGGGGTCAGTATTGAGGAGCAGGGGGCGTTTGAGGTGGCTCGTCGTTCCCGGGGGACGCCGCGGATTGCCAACCGACTGTTGCGGCGGGTGCGGGATTATGCCCAGGTAAAAGGCGATGGGGTGGTGACGCAAGGCATTGCGGATCAGGCGTTGAACATGCTCAACGTCGATGAGCAGGGTTTCGATCATATGGATCGACGCCTGTTGTTGGCGATGATGGAAAAGTTTTCCGGCGGCCCGGTGGGGGTGGAAAGTCTGGCCGCTGCCATCAGCGAGGAGCGCGATACCATCGAAGATGTATTGGAGCCCTATCTGATTCAGCAGGGGTATATGGCTCGAACCCCGCGTGGGCGGGTAGTGACTCCGCTGGCTTATGAACACTTTGGGCTGGAGTTGCCCCGACGCTTGCGCGAGGAGTGAGGCATGTCTGAGTTCGGTCTGCCCATTCGGGTTTACATAGAAGATACCGATGCCGGCGGGATTGTCTATTACGTCAATTACCTGAAGTATATGGAGCGCGCGCGAACAGAGTTTATGCGCAGCCTGGGGTTTGACAAGCCCGCCATTCTCGAGGAGGGTAAGCTGTTTGTCGTTCATTCTGCCAATGTGCAATACCTGCGTCCCGCTTTGCTGGATGACCAGTTGACTGCAACCGCCAGCATCAGTAAGTTGGCCCGCAGTTACTTGATCTTCTCTCAGACAATAGAGCGCAATGGGGAACCCATCTGCAGGGGCGATATCAAAGTGGCTTGTGTTGTGCAGGCGTCAATGAGGCCTGCTCCGATTCCAGAGTTGATCCGGGAAGCCTGCAGCGGCTTTAAAAACGGCGATAGAGCAGTCGGCCCTCAACGGTAGAGCTCTTTTTGGGGGTTCTGGTTTGGGCGGCGCAGGCCTCGGTCGAAATTGATCAATCTTTATTCAAAATTTATGGTGAACGGTCAGTTTGACCGTGTTCGTTTCATACTCCTTACCGTACAAGGATACAGTGGCAATGGCCGAAACCGAGTCTCTTTCTATATTCAGTCTCATCATGAATGCCAGTTTGTTGGTGCAGCTGGTGATGCTGCTGCTGTTTTTGGCTTCGGTGGTTTCCTGGGTGATGATCATTCAGCGTGGCCGTTACCAGAGCCAGGCTAAAACGCAGTTTCAGCAATTTGATAAAAAATTCTGGTCCGGCGGTGATCTCGGTCAGCTCTATCGCGATGGCTCTCAGCGGGCGAAACAAACGCCCATTGAAGGGGTCGAGAATATTTTTCGTGAAGGCTTCCGGGAATTTTCCCGTTTGCGTGAGCAGGGCGGCATGGACGCGGATGTGATGATGGAGGCGATACAGCGCTCCATGCGTGTGGCTCTGGCTCGGGAGGAAGAAAAGCTGGAAGCCAATCTGCCATTCCTGGCCAGTGTCGCCTCGGTCAGTCCGTACATCGGTCTGTTTGGTACTGTGTGGGGGATTATGAATTCCTTCCGTGGTTTGGCCAATGTCCATCAGGCTACCCTGGCCACGGTAGCACCGGGTATTTCGGAAGCCTTGGTGGCTACCGCCATGGGGCTGTTTGCCGCGATTCCGGCGGTGTTGGCCTACAACCGTTTTTCCGCCAAGGCCGAAGCCTTAATGAACGGCTACGAAACCTTTGCCGAGGAGTTTACGGCCTATTTGTACCGCAAGGTCCACAGCGTTAAGTAAGCCGTCGGGCGGGAGTTCAGTCAATGCTGCGTCGCAAGGTAAAAAAGAAGCCTATGGCTGAGATCAATGTGGTGCCCTACATTGATGTCATGCTGGTGTTGTTGGTGGTGTTTATGGTGACCGCGCCCTTGCTGATGCAGGGGGTGAAAGTGGAGTTGCCAGCGGCTCCGTCGGCACCGTTGGATGATAAGCAGGAAGAGCCTTTGATCGTCTCGGTGGACGCTGAGGGCAAGTACTACCTGAATCTGGGTCAGGATGAAAAAGTGGCTAAACCCATGCAGCAGATCACGGATACCGTATCCAAAGTGCTGCGCCAAAAACCCAATACCAAGGTGTTGGTGTGGGGCGACACCAAGGTGGATTACGGTTTGGTGGTTGGCATGATGACGGCTCTGCAGGGGGCTGGTGTCGAGTCAGTGGGTTTGGTGACAGAGCCGCCGGAGTTGTAAGCTGGTTATGACTTCTGCCCTGAAAAAGGTTTTTAGCAGCGACAGTTCTTCCAGTAATTACACCTTGCCGATTGTGCTGAGTGTGGTTGCCCATGGTTTGCTCGTGATTCTGGTGGCCTGGGGCTGGGAGTCAGCCTCTCCGCCCAAGCAAAAGGTGATGCCTCGCTATGTGGAGGCGACCCTGGTGACGATTAAGCCCACCACCAAACAGAAGGCGGCTCCAAAACCCAAGCCTAAGGTCGTGGATGTGGCGGCCAAGCGCCGGGAACAGGAACGTCAGAAGGCAGAAGCGGATCGCAAGAAGCGCCTGGCTCAGGAAAAAGCCGAGCGTGAGCGTCTGCGCAAGCTGGCGGAAGAGAAGGAGAAAAAGCGCCTGGAGGCGGAAAAGAAACTCAAGGAAGAGGAGCGTCTGGCCGAGGAAAAGCGGCGTCAGGAAGAGCAGCGGCGCGAACAGGAGCGATTAAAGCAGCAGAAGCTGGAGCAGCAACAGCGCGAGGCGGCTTTCAGTGATGCCCTGGCCGAGGAGCAGGCACTGTTGTCGGCCCAGGAGGATCAGGTCACGGCCCAGGGGTATGTGGCCCTGATGGCTCAGCGCATTGAGCAGAACTGGAGCCGACCACCTTCGGCGCGTAAAGGTATGAAGTGTGAACTGCGGATTCAGCTGATTCCCACGGGTGAGGTGGTCAATGTGACTATTATCGACAGCAGCGGTAACGCCGCATTTGATCGCTCCGCTGAAATGGCAGTCAAAAAGGTCGGCCGTTTTGATGAGCTAAAGGATGTTCCGCCGGATGTGTTTGAAAGTTATTTCCGCGAGGTGACATTGATTTTTAATCCGCAGGACTTACGGTTATAGGTGTTTTGTAATCGTTTCGTATTAGCTATTTGGGTTCTGTGCAAGCTTGCGTTGGCGGGCAGGCAGAGATCGCAAGACCAACAGGATGAGTGAAACATGGGGAAGATGAAAGCAGCTCTGATTAAAACCCTGGCACTGGTGATGAGTGTGGGTGTGGTGTCGCTGGCTCGAGCCGAACTGACCATCGAAATTACCCAGGGGATGGACAATCCAACCCCAATCGCGGTGGTGCCGACCGGTTGGTCTGGTCAGCCATTGAGTGAGAATATCAGTGCAATTGTTGAAGCCGACCTCACGCGCAGTGGGCAGTTTCGAGCGATTCCAAAGGCCGACATGTTGTCGTTTCCACGCACGGATAAGGAAGTGTTCTATCGGGATTGGCGAATACTGGGATCAGAATATCTGTTAACCAACAGTCTGCGCAGCACCCCCGAAGGCGGCTATTCACTGGATTTCGCCCTGTTCGACGTGCTCTCCCAACGCAAGGTGTTGCAGCGGAATATTACCGCTGGCCCTAACAACCTGCGCGATATGGCGCACGCGGTGAGTGATGCGGTGTATGAGGCGGTTACCGGTATTCGCGGGGCCTTTTCCACCAAAGTCATCTATGTGGAAGCCTTTGGCAATGACAAATTTCGCCTGATGGTGGCCGACGCCGACGGTGCGCGCCCGAAGGTATTGTTGGATTCGGCACATCCGATCATGTCGCCGGTCTGGTCACCCAATGGCAAGGAAGTCGCTTATGTCTCCTTTGAAACTGGCAGGCCTGCCATTTTTCGGCAGGTCATTGCCACCGGTGAGCGGCAGCAGCTGACCAATTTCCAGGGCCTGAATGGGGCTCCTACCTGGTCGCCAGACGGCAAAAAGCTCGCCATGGTACTGTCTAAAGATGGTAATCCAGAGGTTTATACCCTGGATATTGCCAGTGGCACTTTCACCCGGGTGACCCGTCACTTCGCCATTGATACCGAGCCCAGCTGGACGAAAGATGGAAAAAGTCTCATTTTTACTTCCGACCGGGGCGGTAAGCCGCAAATCTATCAGGTAACACTTGCCAGTGGCCGCATAGAGCGCTTAACCTTCGAGGGCGATTACAACGCCAGGGCTCGCTTGTCTCCAGACGGTAAAACCCTGGTCATGGTGCATCGTTACAGCGGAGTATTTCATATTGCCACACAGGATTTAGAGAGTGGCGACCTTCGTGTATTGACCGAAACGCATCTGGATGAATCACCGAGTATTGCCCCCAATGGCGCTATGTTAATTTATGCGACCAAGTATCAGGGCAAGGGTATTTTGGCGGCTGTTTCACTGGATGCCGGGGTCAAATTCAGGCTGCCATCCAAGCAAGGGGATGTGCGTGAGCCTAGCTGGTCTCCCTATTATTAGGCCTCATGTTTTTAATACCTTATTATTAAAAATATGATATAAGGTTGTCGAAAGGGGGGCTAGGTTATATGCTCACGCATAAAGCTTAGTTTGGGCCAAGCACAAAAATTAACAAATGCAAACATTCTCACTAGGAGTTCAATATGCTTTCCACAGGATTGAAGCAAAGCTTAACCCTGGCTTTGGTGATGGCGGCTCTGGCCGGCTGTTCCAGTACTTCCACTACAGATCAGGACGCCGCAGCGGTTGATGATTCAGCCACTTCCAGCGCAGTGGACAGCTCTTCCATGTCTTCAATGGACACCATGGGTCAGGATGCGGCTGAAGTTCTGGATACCGTCTTCTACTTTGAATTTGACTCCTCTGTATTGAATGCTGATGCCCGCGCAGCACTTACCGCTCACGCTGCCAACCTGCGTTCGGCGCCCGAGAAAGTGCGCCTGGAAGGCCACACTGATGAGCGCGGTACGCGTGAGTACAACATGGCTCTGGGTGAGCGTCGTGCCAAAGCGGCCCGTGACTTCCTGGTGCTGCAAGGCGTAGACGCCTCTCTGATCGAAACCGTCAGCTACGGTGAAGAGTACCCCGCAGTTCTGGGTAGCAGTGAGTCTGCCTACGGCCAGAATCGTCGCGTTGAGCTGAAGTAATATCAAGCGATGACTGTTAAGCATCCATTAACCGCAGCTGTCATGGCTGCGGTTTCTGTATTTTCCGGGGCTGTATTTTTCAGTGCGGTGGCTGTCGCCCAGGTTGAGGTGGTCGAGTCGCAAAATCGTCTGCTGGGGCCAACGCCGGGTCGAGTGGTAACCACTGCGGCTGTGGCCCAGCCGAGCAGCACTCCGGCGGCAGTCACTACTCCCACCAGCTACCCTGCCGTGCAGTTAGCGCAGGCTGATTCGCCATCGCAGGCGGGCAGTCAAGTGGACTTTTATTACCAGTTGCAGACCTTGAAGCAGGAAGTGCTGGAGCTGCGTGGCATGCTGGAAGAGCAGCAGTATGAGCTCAAGCGGCTGAAACAGCAGCGACTGGACGATTACGTCAATCTGGATCGTCGGCTGGCGGCGATTTCTGGTGGCAAATCGGTGCCTGCCACTGATGCCAATGGTGGTGAAATTCGCGACAGTGGCGTTGATCGCAATGCCTCGTTAAAAGGTGGCGCCTCCGCTGGCGAGATTGCTGCTCCCGGCTCTGCCGATGAAATGCAGAGCTATCGCTCGGCGATCGATCTGGTATTGCGTAAAAAGGACTACGATCAGGCGATTGTGGCTTTTAATCAGTACCTGCAAGACTTTCCGCAGGGACGATACGCCGCCAACTGTCAGTACTGGTTGGGTGAAATTTACCTGTTGAACGGTGAGCTGGAGCAGGCTCGAGAGTGGTTCAGCAAGCTGTTGGGTGATTTTCCGGACCACAACAAGGTGCCGGATGCCATGTTCAAACTGGGCACAGTCTATGACAAGCTCGGAGATGGCGAGAAGGCCCGCTCCCTGCTGGAGCAGGTGGTGGCTGAACAGGGCGACACTGATGCGGCCCGTCTCGCTAAAAACTACCTGAATAAAATGTAAAAATCACCGGGCCCTCGGGCCCGTGCTCGCCTATTTCAGTCAGATTGGTTAAAATCCGCTCCCTTTCCATTCCGGCCGGTAGTTGTTCCATGTCTGACGCATCCCTGCGCATCACTGAAATCTTCTATTCCCTGCAGGGGGAGGCCCGTACAGTAGGCTTGCCGACAGTATTTGTTCGGCTGACAGGCTGCCCTTTACGCTGTCACTACTGCGATTCAGAGTACGCGTTTTTCGGTGGCCAGCGGCAAAGCCTGGACGATATTTTGGCGCAGGTGGCGTCCTATCGACCGCGATACGTCTGCGTGACCGGGGGGGAACCTCTGGCGCAACCCAACTGCCTGCCGTTGTTGACGGCTCTCTGTGATGCGGGCTATGAAGTGTCGCTGGAAACCAGCGGTGCCATGCCTGTGGATCAGGTGGATCGGCGGGTCAGTCGGGTAGTGGATCTGAAAACGCCAGCTTCCGGCGAGGTTGCTCGTAATCACTATGACAATATACCCTTGCTCACCCGCCAGGATCAGGTGAAATTTGTGATTTGCGATCGCCAGGACTACGAGTGGTCGCGGATGAAGCTGGATGAATGGCAGCTGGCTGATCGCGTTGGAGAAGTGCTTTTTTCGCCCAGTTATGGGCAGGTTTCACCGACAGCTCTGGCAGAATGGGTGGTCGAAGATAATTTGCCGGTGCGCTTCCAGATGCAGTTGCACAAGCTGCTTTGGAACGATGAGCCGGGCCATTAAACTGCAGCGAGGTCTATATGCCAAACTCTCATTCCCAGTCTCCAGCCAAGGCCGTGGTGTTGGTCTCTGGTGGGCTGGATTCCACCACTGTGCTGGCCATGGCGCAACAGCAGGGGTACGAATGCTATACCCTCAGCTTCGATTACGGCCAGCGACACCGGGCGGAACTGCAGGCGGCCGAGAGAACTTCGATGGCTATGGCGGCCAAACAACATAAGGTGGTGCGGCTGGATCTTGGCACCATTGGCGGCTCAGCCTTAACCGACACATCACTGGATGTACCGGAGGAAGAAACCGAAGGTATTCCTATCACCTACGTGCCTGCCCGCAATACGGTGTTCCTGTCTATCGCCCTGGGTTGGGCGGAAGTGCTGGGGGCGCAACACATCTTTGTGGGAGTCAATGCGGTGGATTATTCGGGTTACCCCGATTGCCGACCGGCTTTTATCGAAGCGTTTGAGGTAATGGCCAATCTGGCAACAAAAGCCGGCGTTGAGGGTCATAAACTTGCCATCCAGGCGCCGTTGATTCACATGACCAAGGCAGAAATTGTCACGCAAGGCACTGCGCTGGGGGTTGATTACGCCTTGACGGTTTCCTGTTATCAGGCCGATGAAGATGGACGCGCTTGCGGAAAGTGCGACAGCTGCAGGCTGCGGCGTCAGGGGTTCCTGGATGCGGGTTTGTCTGACCCAACTCGCTACTGCCCTTCGCTTTGATGGCTGGTCAGTGTAAGCCTTTGTTTATAAGCAACAATCCAGGCAAATAAATCGCAAAAAGCCCTTGTCTTTTATTCTTAAATCATTACTATATGCGCCTCCTCAGGGTCGTTAGCTCAGTTGGTAGAGCAGTTGGCTTTTAACCAATTGGTCACTGGTTCGAATCCAGTACGACCCACCATACATAGGAAGCACAATTTTTAACTGAGCAGGTTGTGCGCATCTGAGACTGCTAAGATCTCAGCAACAAAATTTGGGTCGTTAGCTCAGTTGGTAGAGCAGTTGGCTTTTAACCAATTGGTCACTGGTTCGAATCCAGTACGACCCACCATCTCAGAAAGGCTAGCAGTTACCACTGCTAGCCTTTTTTATTGCTTTCAAGACAGGCGGTGGAGTCCGACTCCCGACTCTTTGAGGTCCTGGATTGGTCTGGCCTACTGAATATCCTGAAGCAATTTTTCTGCTTTCTGTTTTTCAGGAAAATCGACATCACTGCGGGCCAGCTCGGCCAGGACTCTGCCAGCCACCTTGTTGTTGCCATTGGCAAGCGCAATCATGGCCTGATGGTAAAGGATTGAGGGATTGTCGGGACGAATTTCCAGTGCGCGCGCGATCGAACTTTCGGCCGCTACGTAATCTTCGTTGTGATACTCAACGACCGCCAGGGTGTCCAGAATGTCGGCTGAATCTGGAGAGATTTCGCTGGCGCGTTTGGCGTAGGCCAGTGCTGTTTGTGGCTCTTTTTCCCTGAGGTTCCAGGCAAGGTTGTTCAAGGCAACCAAATGATTCGGGCTGTTTTGCAGGATCGCGCGGTAATGGACTTGGGCTTTCTCAATGTGCCCTTCCAGTTGCAACGTATTGGCCAGCTCAATTCGGGCTGACATGTCATCCGGGTGTTTCTCAATCCATTCGGACAGCCACTGGCTGACCTCCTGGCAATCGCCGCAGAGTTGTTTGACTGCGCTGAACATGCCCAGCAAGGTTGGCGAGGGGTTGGCGGCATAAGCCTGTTTTGCCAGATCAAGGGCTGACTTCCAGTCGTTGTGAACCAGTGCTTGTGAGGTTCTTAGGGTTAAGACGTCGGGGTGGGCTGGGGCTTGTTGCGTCAGCAGGTTGACGTGTTCCTCGAAAGCCTTGAGGTCTTGTTGTTTGAGCTTCAGTTGCGCCAGCGCAATTCGGGACGGGAAATGATTGGGGTCAAGTTGAAGGGAGTCCTCCAGTAACGACATGGCCTGCTCGGATTCCCCCAATCCATTGGCCGCTTTCGCCATCAAATAGTGTGTGGGGGCACTGTCAGGTATTGCCTGGTCGAGCTGGCTCAGGGTGAACTGGGCCTGGCTGTTATCTTGTGTGGCAAGTTGAGCCAAAGCTAACAGCTGCAGCACTGCTGGAGCCAGTTTCTTTTCATTCTCCAGATCCAGAAATACCTGGCTCACTTTGTCAGGCCGGCTGCGGCCCAGGTAAAGTCTCCCCAGCAGGAGTCTGGGTTGCAGTGCCGCGGGGTGTGCTTCAATCGCCTGCTTGAGGTGTGACTCCATGGCGTCCCACTGTTGTTGTTTGGCGTCCAGAAGGGACAGCTGAATTAACGCTGGCAGGTGATTTTTGTGGTGTTTCAGGACATTCTTATAATGCTTACGAGCCAATGCGAAATCGTCTCGCTGGGCGGCAAGTTGTGCAAGCCCGTGATTGGCACCAGGCTCGCCGGGGTCTAATTCCAGCGCTTTGGTGAAGGCCTGTGCGGCCTCGCCGGTTTGGCCGGCCGCTTGATAGACCTGTCCCAGCAGCGTCAATGGCGTGGGGCTGGTGATGTGTCTGAAACGGTATTCCTCTGCCGCCTTGATGGCTGCATCAAAATCTTTGTGACGGACATGGTTGAGGATGAGCAGGGCATCAGCCTGCTGGAAGTCGGGGTCCAGCTCAAGGGCGGTTTTCAGGGGCTGGGCGGCATTGTCGTAATTCCCCTTCATCAGCAAACCGGCTCCCAGTTTAACCTGTGCCACCGGGGAGTCGGGATGAAGTTCGGCCACCCGCTTGAGCAGGGCGATGCCCTCATCGCTCTTGCCGTCGGCGAGCAGGGCGCTGGCCATCAGGTTCAGGGTTTCCGTGTCATCCGGATTGGCGTCCAGTACGGGCTGCAATAGGTCGGGTACTTCGCCGTATTGACGTTGATTGAGCAGGATGATGGCGAGTAATTTGCGGCCGCGATTACTGTGCGGAATCAGATTGTGGAAGCGAGCCGCATAGATTTCAGCCTGGTCCAGATGGCCCTGAATAAAATTGGCGCTGCCGAGGAAAAAAAGAGTCAGTGGGTAGTTCGTGGCAATAGGTTCAGCCGCAGAGAGTGAAGTTATGGCCTGGTCATAGCGTTGGGCCTGGTAATCAATGAGTCCTTGCAGATAATTCGATAAAGGATGTGTCCGGGACATTTTCAGAAGCGTGCTTGCGTCTTGTTGTGCCTGCTCCGTGTCTTGAAGATGAAGTGCCAATAGCCCGCGTTTGAATATCACACTGAAGTTGCCGGCGTGAAGGGCCAAAGATTGGCTGTAAGCCGATAATGCTTGTTCAGGCTGTTGATTGGCGTTGTAAATATCCCCGGCGAGCCCCCAGATTTTGGGGTTGTCAGGATTTTGTTCCAGCAATGGATCGAGAATGGCTTGTGCTTCTGCCAACTCGTTGCGACCGGCGAGCAATTGGGCTTTGGCCAGTAACGCTTCGGGTGACTGGGGGTTGATGTTCAATGCTTTGTCGAGTTGCTTGGTGGCTTCATCCGGCTCACCCATCGCCATAGCGGCCAGGGCTTGCAGGGCCAGCAGTTGCACTTGAGCCCTGTTGTCCAGCGCTTGCTCGGTTGCAAGCGAGCGAACTTCAGCAAATAGGCCTTGAGCGAGCAGGGCTTCCGCTAAAGCCGGAGTCACCTCGTTGTAGGACCATTCCAGGTCGTAAGCTCGTTGAAGTTCCTTGCCTGCCGATAAGGTGTCGCCGCGGTCGAGATAGATTTTGCCCAGCAGCCAGCGGCTTTCGGCGGAGCGGTTGTCTTTTTGCAGGGCGTTTTTGAGCTCAATGATGGCTGTCTCGGTGTCTGCGCTGGCGAGGGCGTCCTTGGCCGCCGCTAGGTGTTCCTGAGCGGACTTGCTGCCGCAGGCGCTAAGTATAAAGATCAAACAGAGGAAGGCAGTCTGGCGAATTAGCCACGTCATAAGGGCATCCTGCATATTGAGCATTATTCCGGCCATCATCTGCCGGCATTATGGAGTTTAAAAAAGGATGGTCTCCCGAGCCGCTAGTGTCTTGGAAAGCAGGGAGATCTATTACACAGTTGTCAAGTAAGTAGTGTAAGACGAGAATGACGAAGCTGCCAGTGAGGGGGCTTGGTGTGGCTGCCGGCCGCGGTATTGGCGGTCGGCATATGCCGTGATCCAGTTTGGATGATGGTTATGCGGGCTTTGGCGTTCTTCGACGGCGACGACCGGCGTGGAATCCCAATATACCCAGGCTCAGCAGTCCCAGCGTGGCTGGTTCTGGTATTGATCCAGAGGGAGGTGCGCTGGGTGGCTCGGGCTCACCGCCGCTCACAGTTTCCTGAACTTTCACATCAACGAAAGCGGCGGTAAAGGAGGTGGCGGTATTGCCGCCAGAGCGCAATTGGTTCAGGTCCCACGCCGCACCCCCCGTGCCCAGTGCCAGGTTGACGTAGTCGGCCAGGGAAGTGCCAAAGCCGTCGACCACTGATGCGTTGGCGCAGGAAGTATAGCCGCCAGAGCCATTGGCTACATAGCCTGTACTACTGCTGTCGATGCCCAGTGCTGTGGAGCCATCGCCGCAAACAATGTCGATGTTCAAAACCGCATTCAACAGCGCGTTGGCAGAGGCCAGGTCAGACTCGATGGAGCTGTAGCTCAGGGCAGTATCCCTGTTGTCTCGATCTTCATCGGTGACCAGGATCAGGTTGAGGACGCTGTTGGACTGACCGGTATATCCCAGTGCGGTTTGGATGCCGGAGTAACCGTCCTCAATCCCTCCCGAAATGGTCAGGCTGGCAGTGGCTGCGTCGAACTCAGCCGCCGTGCCGAACTCGCTGCCTGCACCGCCCACATCATGCTGATGACCAGTCAAGTGTCCGCTGTTACCACCAAAGCCCACCAGGCCGTATTGGGCGTTCAGCGGATCACTGGCGGCTGTGGTGGCCAGCTCGGAGTCCAAGTCAAGCACCATGCCGCCCAGCCAGGCGTGCTCGCCGGACATTGAACCGGATTCATCGACGACTGCGATAACATCCGTTGTGATTGGGATTGCAGCTGCACCGACTGAGCAAGCGGTCAAAGCTGCAGCCAACATAGCTTTATACTCCATATTTTTCACCGTTAGTCTCCTTACTCAGATTGTGCGTTTACTGAGTGTTTAGTTATAAAAGGGAACTGAGATATTTTTGTGTACAAACTGCGTTCACAGTGGCTGAGTCAGGCAATAAATAAGCCATCTATGGAAAGGTATGGAAAAACAAAAAGATAATCTTGGTTGGCTAGGTCATTATTTTTAATTTGTAAAACAACCTGACGTTTGAGATTTAAGTGGTGCGTTGAGGAGGTTTTATAAGGGAAGTTTTATATGCTTTGTACTGATTGGAAAATTATTTTACAAAATATATTTCTTGAATTTATAGTGAAAAATATTTGTGCTAATTGGGATGTTTTTTGGGTGTGATATTTTTGAAAAAAATCCTTTTTCTAGGGGTTTCTTAACGTTTTTTCAGGCTGGTTGGGTTGTTGTTGGTTGGTCGGTGTATTTTTAATTTAATCAAATTATTTTGTACCACTTAAGTAAAAAGTCTGGTTGCAATATGCTTATTGAGTGAACGGTGTTTGATTGTCAGGTAAGGTAAGGTTGACCTTGCTTTGAATCGCTTCTTGCCATAACAAGTACCCGCGTCCCAACAGGTGCAGTTCATCATTGCTCAAGTCATTTCGTATTGAGCCGTCAGAGCGGTCGAGAAATAACGGGTATAAGTTTATCCAGTGAACTTTTGTGGAAAGACGCAGCTTAAGCTGTGCATTAATGGATTCAATAGCATCTCGGTGCTGACTGTCTCGGGGTAAGAGACTCTGAAGATAAATGGCTGTCTGCGGAGTGCTGCTTTGTAGAGTGCTGATGATCTTTTCAATGTTGTTGGTTATGTCGGTAATCGAAATGCCCTGGGCCAAATCGTTAGTGCCTATCAGCAGAAATACTTTTGCGGGTTTTCCTGCGCTCACCTGGTCGAGGCGTTGCAGTAGCCCATGGGTGGTGTCTCCGCCGACGCCCCGATTGCGAACGGGTAAGCCGGGAAAGTGTTCTGACCACAGACCACCCTCGGTAATGGAGTCACCCAGGAAAACAATGTCGCCGGGTTGAATAGGAAGTTGGTCGAACTGGGACACGCGGCGGGCTTGGGCGGCTTCGAATAAGGCGGCGAAACCGGCTTGCTGATTGGCGGGGGTGGCGGCCATTGAGGCAGGCAATAAAAGATTGGAGGCCAGAAAAATTGCCATCAGACAGCTTTTAGTGTTCATCATATCCTTAATGTTTCGCATCCAGGCCGGCCTGAATCACGATTCCTGTTGACGGGTGTTACCAGCGCTCAGGTACATGAATGGCATTTGGTGCTGGCGGAATGTCGCCGGGAGTTTGCCGCTCTGGCAATTTGGGAGACTTCCATTTAATCGGTTGCCAGGGAATGGTGTCCAGCAGGTGAGCTATGCAGTTCAAGCGGGCCCGCTTTTGATCGTTGGCGTCGATAAGGTACCAGGGTGCACTGTCGGTGTGGGTGATGGAAAACATTTGGTGATAGGCGCGTGAATAATCGTAATAGCGAGCCATGGCTTCGAGGTCCAGGGGAGACAGCTTCCAGTGCTTCTGGGGGTTGTGCATGCGTTCCCTGAAGCGTTTTTCCTGCTCTTCAGGACCGACATCCAGCCAGTATTTGATCAGGGTAATACCGCTGTCCACCAGCGAGCGTTCAAACCCCGGGCAGGTGCGCATAAACTCGCCATATTCCTCGTCAGTGCAAAATCCCATGACTTTCTCAACGCCGGCACGGTTATACCAACTACGGTCGAACAGCACCACTTCCCCGGCGGCAGGCAGGTGAGCGATATAGCGTTGAAAGTAAAACTGAGTTTGTTCTCGATCGCTGGGCGCGGGCAGTGCGACAACTTTAAATACCCGCGGGCTGACCCGTTCGACAATGCGTTTGATGACACCACCCTTGCCGGCCGTATCACGGCCTTCGAATAATACAACTATGCGGGCTCCCGATTCACGTACCCAGCGTTGCATTTCACACAGCGAAGTTTGCAGTTCATTTAAGGTTTTGTTGTAGTCCTTATTGCGTAGTTTTTTTTTGTTCACACACGTTCTCGCTGGTTGTTAGTCCAGATGGAGCAGGGGTGGATGGGGTTGCGTGACACATTATTTGCTATTGGGTTTGACATTGAGTTTGCCATTGTGAGTATAGGATAACAAGAGAAGTCTACTGGCAGTGTGATTGAGCGCCAGGCGCCGCAGTTGAGCGGCCACAAGCTAGGGTCTACACTCCAATGCACATCGTTTCACGATGTCTTACGCTGGAGGATTGTGTGCATGTATTCTACTGTCCGGATTATCTTTATTGTTTGGCTCGTCACGTTGATGACAGGGTGTGGTTATAACCGCCTTACCTCTGGCGATGAATCCATCAAGGCCGCATGGTCAGAAGTTTTGAACCAGTACCAGCGTCGTGCTGATCTGATACCCAATCTGGTCAAAACGGTGGAGGGGTTTGCGCAGCAGGAAAAGGACGTGCTGGTTGGCGTTACAGAAGCCCGATCCAAAGTGAGTTCAATCCAGGCAACCCCGGAGCTGATAAACGATCCGGAAGCCTTTCAAAAATTCCAGCAAGCCCAAGGGCAGCTCAGCAGTGCCCTGTCGCGGTTGCTGGTGACGGTAGAGCGCTACCCGGAATTGAAGTCCGATGCGAATTTCCGTGACTTGCAGGCGCAGTTGGAAGGAACAGAAAACCGCATTACGGTAGCTCGTAATCGCTATATCGATACGGTCCGCGAATACAATACCCTGGCTCGTTCGTTTCCTACCAACCTCACGGCTATGATGTTCGGTTTTGATGTCAAGCCTTCGTTCACAGTGGAAAACGAAGCTGAGATATCCAAGCCTCCCGAGGTGTCCTTCGGCAACGACGACTGAAGTTCGATCTATGCCGCGCGTTCTGCAGTTGTTCGGGCTGGTGTTTTGCGCCTTATTGATTCTGGCCCAGCCGCTGTCAGCCCAGCCTTTGCAAAAGGTCCCCGAGTTAAACGCTCGAGTGACCGACCTGACGGGAACCCTGACGCCGCAACAGGAAGCCGCGCTGACGGCCAGGCTGACCCAACTGGAACAGCAGACGGGCAGCCAGCTGGCCATCTTGATGGTTGCTACTACGCAGCCGGAAGACATTGCAGCCTATGGCATTCGTGTTGTGGAACAGTGGCGACTGGGACGTGAATCGGTTGATGATGGCGTCTTGTTTCTGGTGGCGTTGCGGGATCGTCGCATGCGCATTGAAGTGGGCTATGGACTGGAAGGGGCGATACCGGACGCCAGGGCCAAGCAAATCATTGAGGACATCGTGGCGCCCGAGTTCCGTCAGGGTAATATCTATGGCGGCATCTCTGCCGGCTCTGAGGCCATTGAACGGTTGATGCGAGGGGAAACCTTACCGCCGCCGGTGAAAGCTTCACAGTCGCAAGGTTTAGAAGCCCTGGCGGGGGCTTTGCCGTTGTTGTTGCTGTTGGCCATCGGGCTCGGTCGAATCTTTCGGAATATGTTGGGTATTCTGCCTGGCGGCCTGGCTACAGGGACCGTGCTGGGCATCGTGGCCTACCTGCTGGTCGGGCTGGTGTCCGCGGCTTTTGCCATTGGGCTATTGGCATTCTTGATTGGCATTCTGGGGGGGATTGGTCGCAGTCACTGGTCCGATCGCGGTGGATTTGGTGGTGGTTTTGGCGGTCCGTTTGGCGGTGGCAGCGGCGGTTTTGGCGGAGGTTTTGGTGGCGGTTTCGGTGGTGGCGGTGGTGGCTTCGGAGGCGGTGGGGCCTCGGGAGGGTGGTGAGTGAAAAAGCGCATTTTGGCAAATCTATTTACCACCCGTGGCTCCTTGCGCCGTGCCTTCCCCACACCAGTGCTGGACGCCATTGAGGAAGCCATTCGTCGCTCCGAGCTACAGCACACCGGAGAGCTCAGGTTTGCTGTTGAAACAGCACTGGACCTGCCGACCCTGTTGCGTGGCGTGAGGGCCCGTGATCGTGCCGTGGAGACGTTTTCCTCCCTGAGAACCTGGGATACTGCGGAAAATAATGGTGTATTGATCTATGTGTTGCTGGCTGAACACGATATTGAAATTGTGGCTGACCGGGGATACAACGACCGCGTGGACCAGCATCAGTGGCAGTCGATTTGCAACCTGATGGAACAGCAGTTTCACGACGGTCACTTTGAGCGAGGGTCCGTTGAGGGCATTGAGCGCATCACGGATATTATTCGCCAATACTATCCCGCTCGAGACGACGATAGCAACGAGCTCCCCGATCGCCCAGTCCTACTTTGAATAAAGCTATCCTTTTACTTGGCTCTTGGCACGTATTGCAGACATTTTTAACGTCACCGATCAAGTTTTGCGGATCAGGAGACTGAACTGGCCAATGAGCGGTCGTATTTATCGTAAAATTTACACTGAAACAAGAATAATTGTTCCCGCTTTTATTCCAATATTTTTCAACTTTGGCGAGCTTGTTTAAGGTGACGTCATCACTCTTATTTTTATTTGAAAATCCAACCCTAAACATTTTTTCACAGCTATGATTGTTGGAACGGTTGACATGTTGCGGTTGTTTTAGGATGTCATCCCCGTACTGGCAGAGGATGCTTTTGCAAAACTCTCAATGTGCAACTGAATTGAACGAAACTTTGTGCACATGACGATTAACTCAAACTGCACTCTGGATGAGATTCTGTCGCAGTAAGGATGCTTTACATTTTCGCTAGTTGTTTCAGGGAGCAACTGTTATGGCATTCAATATCGTTGATCTGGTCGCCAGCCAGATGACTCCAGACAATATCCGGGCCATGGCCAGTCTCTTGGGAGAAAGCCATGACAAAGTGGGTTCTGCTGTTAGCGGAGGCACTCCAGCGGTTCTAGGCAGTTTGATCAGCAGTCTCGAACACCAAAGTAACAAAGCAGCTTTTGAGCGGGCGATCAATGATACGGATGATGGAATTCTCGATGATATAGCCGGTGCCCTGACTGGGCGTGGCAATTCCCTGGTTGGAATCGGGCAGGAGTTGCTGGGGGGTATTTTGGGCGGTAAAGGGCTTGGCAGTCTCGCTCGGGCCCTGGCCAAGTTCAGCGGTCTTTCCGGCGAGTCCAGCAACTCATTGCTGGGGATGCTGGCCCCGTTACTGTTTGGTTCGCTAAAGCGCAAGGCTCGCAGCGACAGCATGGATATCGGTGGCTTGATAGATTTACTGCGTGGTCAAAAGCACAATGTGGCGGCCGCGATACCTTCGAGCCTGGGGCGGGAATTGTCTGGTACCGGGCTCCTGCAAGGGGTCATGGATACTGGAGACAAGGTGGCAGCCACCGCTGCACGAACAGCGGCTCAAGCGGGTGACGCGGCGGAGGAGGCGGCTTCGGCAGGCGGTTCCCTGCTGAAAAAAATACTGCCATTGATTTTGCTGTTGATAGCGGCGTTCCTGATTTTTCAAATGCTCAACCGGCCGTCGGAGCCGGAAGTTGTGACGGCTCCAGGCGGAGAAATGCTCGCATCCCTGAACACCGAAATGGAAGGCATGGTGTCCGACACCGTTGACACTTTGAGGAGTGTGAACAGTCCTCAGTCGGCTCAGTTGGCAGTCGAAAATCTCAGCAGTGTGGATCGCAGTCTGGATAATTTGCTTGGTTTGGTGGATGGCATGCCGCCGAGTCAGTCCAGCGCTCTGGCTGCCACCGCGACGCGGTTGTTACCCGGATTGAAATCAGCGTCGGCCAGTGCCCGAGAAATTCCCGGGGTCGAGCCTGTGATTGGCTCCTATCTCGACTCTATTGAAAGCAAATTGACTCGCTTGTCACAGCGCTGATGAGTGACGGTCCTGGAATTTAATCTGCTTGCAAGAAAGCGTGCATGGTAAGAGGAACAAAGGCTATGGGATTGTTTGATTTTATCACCGGTGCGGGAGACAAACCCGCCCAGGCGGAAACAGTGGACGTTCCCCAGGAGCGCATCGACGAGCTGAGAAGGGAAGGCATTTCCCGCAAAATCGCCCTGTTGGACGGCGTAGAGGGAGAACAGGTTCAGGTAGAAGTGAGCGGTGAGGTAGCGACACTGTCAGGCATTGCGCCGAGTCAGGAGGCGCTGGAAAAAATGGTGCTTTGTGCGGGCAATCAGTACGGTATCGGCAGAGTAGATTGCCAGCTGCAGGTGTTGGCCGACCTGGAGGCTCCTGCCGCCGGAAGCCCGGCGGCGACAGCAGGCCAGGCAACTGTTGAGCCGACTTTTTACACCGTACAGTCTGGCGATACGCTGAGTAAAATCGCCAAACAATTCTATGGGGACCCGAACCAGTACAACCGCATTTTTGAAGCAAACCAGCCGATGCTGGAAAACCCCGATAAAATATACCCGGGACAAGCCTTACGGATACCGACAAATTAATGCCCACTAGCTGGTTATCTTTTGGGGTGAAGGAAGGTGCAACGTCGTATGCTAAAGCAAAAGAGGTGGCGACCTATGAGAGCTAAAGGGTATTGGTTGTTGTTGGCGATCATTTCTTTGAGCCTGTTGGGAGGCTGTAGTAAATCGGATGAGGAAGCTAGTGCAGCCAATAAACCGAAAGCTGCTGCGGAAGTGGCTCTGTCGCCCGAACAGGTCGGAGTGGCTGAATCGCGGACAGTAAATCCTGAATTTGAATTGACGGCGGTCACGGAAGCGCTGCAATCGGCCAAAATCATTCCCCAGGTTAGTGCTCGCATCACCAAAATCCACTTCAAGGGGGGCGAGATGGTTGAGAAAGGGCAGCTGCTGATTGAATTGGATGATGCCGAATACAAAGCCAATCTGACCTCGGCCAAAGCGGCGGTGGAAGCCGCCAACGCCAATTACACCAAAACCAAATCCAACTGGGAGCGGGCGCAACGTCTGCGTCCCGACGGTTTTATTTCCCAGTCGGATTTCGATACGGCGAAAGCCGCCGTAGACAGTGCCAAAGCAGAATTGTCGCAGGCCAAAGCTGAGTTGGAGCAGGCGGAACTGGATATCACCAGGACACGCATTGAGGCACCTTTTAAGGGGCGCATTAGTCCACCGCGCCACGCGGTAGGTGATTTGGTGGGCAAGTTGTCTGTGATTCCGCTGTTTGAGTTGGTGCAACTGGATCCCATCTATGTCAATGCCAGTGTCAAACAGCAGACCTATAACCACCTGACATTATTGCGCAACAAACTCAAGGCGGAAGGCAGGGATGTGCCGGAGATAAAAGTCCAGCTGCTGATGGCGGGTGGCGAAACCTATCCACACGAAGGGGTCTTTCATTCCTGGGATGACAGTGAAAATACCGCACCGGGTATGATTATCGGCCGCACCGAATTTCCCAATCCGGATTTCATCTTATTGCCAGGCCAGAATGTCACCCTGATCGGTAAAGCGATAGAGCCGGTTACCAGTGTCTTCATACCTCAGAGGGCCGTGCTGCAAGATCAGCAGGGGCATTATGTGTTGGTTATTGACGACACGAATACGCTTAAACGACGCAATATTGAAGTGGGAATTCGGGACGGGGCCGATTGGTCGGTACGCACGGGGCTGGAAACCGGAGAAAAACTGATTACGCAAGGCGCGCAGCGGTTACCACCGGGTACCAAGGTGAGTGTTGCCTCTCCCCAATAGTTCGATATTCAAACATCAATCGTTAACGACGATGCCTACCGTTTGAGCAGAGGGTAATCATGGGTCCTGAGTTCTTTATTCGACGTCCTCGTTTTGCGCTGGTGATTTCCATCATCATTACCTTGATGGGCATTTTGGCGGCTATCGTGATGCCCATCGACCAGTACCCGGATATCTCTGCTCCCAAAATTGTGGTTTCAGCCAATTATCCCGGCGCCAGTGCCGAGACGGTCAAAGAAGCGATAGCGGGACCGATCGAAGACGAGGTTAACGGTGCGGAGGGCATGGTCTACATGCGTTCCAAATCGGCCAGTGATGGCAGCTATACCCTGACCATTACCTTTGACATTAGTGTGGATGCGTCCCTGGCTCAAGTTGACGTGCAGAACCGGGTGGCGCTGGCAGAACCGCGTTTGCCTGCCGAGGTTCGTCAACGGGGAATCAAGGTGAAAAAGCGGTCACCGGACATTTTGATGGTGGTTAACCTGCTCTCCCCGGACGATCGTTTTGACGGTATTTTTCTCTCCAACTACGCGAGTCTCAATGTTCAGGGTGAGCTGGCTCGTATCCCCGGTGTGGGTGAGGCCCAAATCATCGGTGCCCTTGATTATGGAATGCGCATCTGGCTCGACCCGCTGAAGCTGAAAGCCTACAACATGAGCATCAATGAGGTGCTGGCTGCAGTCAAAGAACAAAACGTCCAGGCAGCGGTGGGCCAGCTGGGCGGACCGCCGAACCCCTCGGAGACCCAGTTCCAGTATATTTTGAAAACCCAGGGCCGACTGTCCAGTGTGGAAGAGTTTTCCAATATTATCATTCGCAGCGATGAGCGAGGAGCCAAAATCACGCTCGGTGATGTGGCTCGGCTGGAGTTGGGGGCGCAAACCTATAAAGGCACGGGCGAGCTGAATAACCGGCCAGGTGTCTTGCTGGCGATTTATAAATTGTCCGAAGCCAATGCACTGGAAACCTCGGAACAAGTTCGCGAAAAAATGGAGGAACTGCAACGCTACTTCCCGGAAGGTATCGATTATACCATCGGTCATGACACCACTTTATTTATTGAGGCCTCACTGGAAGAAACCATCCTTACATTGGTATTTACCATTGCCCTTGTGATTCTGGTGACCTACCTGTTCCTCGGTAGCTTCCGTGCCACTCTGATTCCAACCATCGCGGTGCCGGTATCGGTGATTGGCACCCTGGCTGTTCTCTATGCCTTTGGCATGACCATCAATACTGTGACCCTTTTTGCCATGATTCTGTCCATTGGCGTGGTCGTGGATGATGCCATTCTGGTGGTGGAAAACGTCGAGCGGATCATGCACGAAGAGCACCTGGAGGCACGTCCGGCGACGGAAAAGGCCATGTCCCAGGTGTCTGCACCCATTGTCGCAACCTCGTTGGTGCTGGCAGCGGTGTTTACCCCGACCATGTTGCTGCCCGGCATTACCGGGCAGATGTTTGCCCAGTTTGGTACCACTTTGGTGGTGTCTGTGTTGCTGTCGGCAGTGAATGCGCTCAGCCTGAGTCCGGCCCTGTGTGTGCTGGTGATGCGCCCGGAAAAAGAGGGACACAAACCCAATATTTTGATCCGCGGCTTCAACAAAGGGTTTGCTGCTGTAAGCAAGGGTTATGTCTCTCTGGTCAGTTTCCTGGCGAGTCACTTGCTGCTCAGTATTGGCTTGATTGCGGGTCTGTTTGCGCTGTTATTCTGGCTGGCGAGCTCTGTGTCCACCAGCTTTATTCCGGATGAAGACAAGGGCTTCTTTTTGATTGATGTGCAGTTGCCGGCGGCCGCGTCCCTGAATCGTACTCAGGAGGTCATGGACAATATCCACGACTCCATCGCCGGCGACCCGGCGGTGGAAAATATCCTGATGGTCAATGGTTACAGTCTGTTGAACACCGCACTGCAATCCAACGCAGGTATGGTGATTGTGAAATTGAAACCCTGGGCGGAGCGCAAGACAAAAGATATGCATCAGTTTGCCTTGCAGCAGAAATATCAGCAGCAGCTGAACGCTCTGGGTGAGGCCAATTGCCTAGTGTTTGGGGCGCCGGCCATTCCCGGGCTCGGCGCGGTAGCGGGTTTTGCCTATGTGCTGGAGGATACCCAGTCGCGTGGAGCGGAAGAAATGAAATCCATGCTGGGCGCCATGTTGGTAGAGGCCAATCAGAGGCCGGAAATCCTGCGGGCATACTCCACGTTCCGGGCCGATTACCCGCAGATATGGGTGGAAGTGGATCGTGAGCAGGCCAAGGCGCTGGGAGTTGCCGTCAGCGATATTTTTCTCACCTTACAGACCCATCTTGGCAGCCTGTACATCAACGATTTTAACTTGTTTGGTAAAACCTACCGGGTGATTGCCCAGGCGGAGGCGGATTACCGGCAGACCGAAAACGACCTGAACAAACTCTTCTTGCCGACCAGGGACGGAGGCCAGGTGGCGCTATCTACTCTGGTATCCACTCGTCCGGTGCAGGGGGCAGATGTGTTATATCGCTACAACACCTATGACTCCGCCACCATCAACGGTCAACCCAATGCTGCGGGTGGTTACAGCTCCGGACAGGCATTGAACGCGTTGGAGGCTTTGTCCGATGAGGTGTTGCTGCCAGGATTCAAGTACGAGTGGACGGCCTCCAGTTTTGAGGAGCGTAAATCCGGCAATATGGCCCCGATCGCTCTCGGTCTGTCGTTAATTTTCACCTACTTATTTTTGGCGGCGCTTTACGAGTCGTTCAGTATGCCGGTGGCCATCATTTTGTCAGTGCCGGTGGCGATGATCGGTTCTTTTGCGGCACTGTGGATTTCCGGATTACCTCTGAGTCTCTATGGCCAGATTGGCCTAGTGTTGCTGATCGGCCTGGCTGCGAAGGTGGCCATTTTGGTGGTGGAGTTTGCCAAATCCCTGCGCGAAGGCGAGGCGATGGGGCTGCAGGAAGCGACGGTAGAGGCTGCCAAACTGCGCTTTCGGCCGGTGATGATGACCGGGCTGTCGTTTGTGGTGGGGGTATTTCCGCTGGTGATTGCATCGGGAGCCGGTGCGGAAAGCCGGGTTTCCCTGGGTACCACCATTTTTGGTGGTACCCTGATGGCTGCGATTGGCGGGACCATCCTGGTGCCCATCTTCTTCAAGTCGATCCAAGTGGTGCGAGAGAAGTTCCACGGCGGACGGACCCTGCCCCCCGAATAGCCTCTACTGGTGCTTGATCCCAGAGTTACAGAGCAGGGTGTCAGTGACTCGATGCCGTAAATCCTCGGCAGACTGCCCCTCTGGCGCAAAAATCTATCTAAGAACCGATTGGTTATTAAACAGTCAAAGATAGCGACGAATTATTGCCGTTGTGTTAACATCTGCGGCCCCGTGAGAGTCGGATATTGCTATGACTGTTATCGAAAAGGTTCCAGCCCGCGAAGAAGCCCGTGAGCTGGTGCGTGAGCACCTGGCCACCGTGCCATCTTCTGTTATGACTGAAGCTGAACAAGAGGCCTACAAAGCCGATATCAAGCGTCTGCTGAAAGAGCAGAACGCCGTGCTTGTCGCTCATTACTACACTGATCCCGTGATCCAGGCTTTGGCCGAGGAGACTGGCGGCTGTGTGTCGGATTCTCTGGAAATGGCCCGTTTCGGTAAAAACCACGATGCCGATACCCTGATCGTCGCTGGGGTGAAGTTTATGGGGGAGACCGCCAAAATCCTGACCCCGGAAAAACGAGTCCTGATGCCCACACTGGATGCGACCTGCTCGCTCGACCTGGGCTGCCCGGCGGACGACTTCGCCGCTTTTTGTGACCAGCATGCTGACCGTACTGTGGTTGTCTACGCCAACACCTCGGCGGCGGTTAAAGCCCGCGCGGATTGGGTGGTGACATCCAGTATCGCTCTGGATGTGGTGGATTACCTGGACGCCCGCGGTGAAAAAATTCTGTGGGCGCCCGACAAGCACCTCGGCCATTATGTGCAGAAGCAAACCGGTGCTGACATGCTGTTGTGGGACAGCGCCTGCATTGTGCACGAAGAGTTCAAGGCCCAGGGCATCCTGGATCTGAAAGCACTCTACCCCGAAGCCGCTGTGCTGGTGCACCCGGAATCTCCAGACAACGTGGTCGAGCTGGCGGATGTCGCCGGTTCCACTTCCCAGTTGATCAAGGCGGCTCAGACCATGCCCAATCAACAATTTATTGTCGCGACTGATCAGGGCATTTTCTACAAAATGCAGCAACTCTGTCCGGAGAAAGAGTTCTATATTGCCCCGACCGCCGGCAATGGTGCCACCTGCCGCAGTTGTGCCAACTGCCCGTGGATGGCCATGAATGCCCTCGACAACCTGAAAAGTGTGCTTCAAGACGGCGAAGGTCGTGAAATCTTTGTTGATGCCGAACTGCGTGAGCGAGCCATGAAGCCCCTTCAGCGTATGCTCGATTTCCAAAAGCAGTAAAACCCTTCTTCTTTGCCTCCCGGCGGCCTGGCCTGTCTGAGACCAGCCGCCGCGCTGGTGCTTCACTTTGTGTTTCGTTAACCGATATTGGCCTGATGTGAGCATTCTGCCGAACCGGTTTTATCTACGTTATTCAAGCCTGATTTTCGCCGATGTTTTCGCTAGAATGTGGCATTATCTTTTGTCCGTACACCTAATTCGGCACTGCCTATGACTCCAGAGTTTGTCCACCTCCGCCTGCATACCGAATTCTCCCTCAGTGACAGTTTGATCCGTGTAAAACCGCTGGTCAGTGCTGTCTCCGAGATGGGCATGCCGGCCTGTGCCATTACCGACCACTGCAATTTTTTCGGTCTGGTGAAGTTCTACAAGGCCGCGATGGGGGCGGGGATAAAGCCCATTTGCGGGGCGGACTTTCTGGTATGGCCTGAAGTGGACGGTGGTTCGCCTTATCTGGTGACCTTGTTGGCCATGAATGTCCGTGGCTACAAAAACATCACTGAACTCATATCTTTGGGCTATCAGAAGGGCCAGCATCACGGCGAGCCCTATCTACAGCGGCAGTGGATTAACCAGTACGCGGAAGGGGTCATTGCCTTGTCGGGCGGCAAGTTTGGCAACGTCGGACAGGCGCTGCTGGCGGGCAAAGAGACTTTGGCGGGCGAACTGCTGCAGGCCTGGATGCAGGATTTCCCCAACCGCTTCTACCTAGAACTGCAACGCACCGGCCGCGCTCAGGATGAAGACTATTTGCACGCGGCGGTAGGCCTGGCGGGACAGTACCAATGTCCGGTGGTGGCCACCAACGATTGCCGTTTTATCAGCGCCGACGAGTTCGATGTGCACGAAGCCCGGGTGTGTATTTCCGAAGGTCGGGCACTGGATGATCCCCGTCGCGAACGACGTTACAGTGAAGAACAATATCTGCGCTCACCGGCTGAGATGGCCGAGTTGTTTGCCGATATCCCGGAGGCACTGCAAAACTCGGTGGAGATCGCCAAGCGCTGCAGCCTGGACATTGAATTGGGTACCTATTATCTGCCGGATTACCCCATCCCCGACGATTTTGAGCAGGACCCATATTTCCATAAGATCCCGTACGAGACCTTTGCCGGTTACGCGCGTGAGGCGATGCAGGACAAGTGGGCCGGCAGGGAGGGGGAGCAGGACTACGCCAACATGCTGCGCACCAACATCTTCTTCCAGAAAATCTCCTACGAGGGCCTGGATGAACGGTTGGCGTTTCTGTACGACACCGCGGCGGCGGATTTTCCCGCAACCTACAAGATCTATCTCGAACGCCTGCAGTTTGAACTCAACATCATTATGCAAATGGGGTTTCCCGGCTACTTCCTGATCGTGATGGACTTTATCCAGTGGGCCAAGGACCATGACATCCCGGTGGGGCCGGGACGGGGTTCCGGTGCCGGTTCGCTGGTGGCCTATGTGCAGAAAATTACCGACCTGGATCCGCTGCAATACGACCTGCTGTTCGAGCGATTCCTCAACCCCGAGCGGGTCTCCATGCCCGACTTTGACGTTGACTTCTGCATGGAGAATCGCGACCAGGTGATCAGCTATGTGGCTGATAACTACGGCCGCGATGCGGTGTCCCAGATCATCACTTTCGGCACCATGGCCGCCAAGGCGGTGGTGCGGGACGTGGCGCGGGTACAGGGGAAATCCTATGGCCTGGCCGACAAACTGTCGAAAATGATCCCACCCGATCCGGGCATGAAGCTGAAAGTCGCCTACGAACAGGAAGACGTGCTGCGCGAGTTTGTCGAAGGCGATGAAGAGGCGCAGGAAATCTGGGAAGTTGCGCTCAAGCTGGAAGGTCTCACCCGCAACGTCGGTAAGCATGCCGGTGGGGTGGTGATTGCCCCGACTAAACTGACCGACTTTGCCCCGCTCTACTGCGATGAGACCGGCAGTGGCCTGGTCACCCAGTACGATAAGGGGGATGTGGAAGAAGCCGGTCTGGTGAAGTTTGACTTCCTCGGCTTGCGTACCCTGACGATCATCGACTGGGCCCGCAAGATGATCGATGAGCAGCGCTTGAAAAGCGGCGAAGAGCCCTTGGTGATTGAAGCCATTCCCCTCGACGATGCCAAAACCTTCAAGTTGTTGAAAGCGGCTGAAACCACCGCCGTGTTCCAGCTGGAATCGCGCGGCATGAAGGATTTGATCAAGCGATTGCAGCCAGATAACCTCGAAGACATGATCGCCCTGGTCGCACTGTTCCGTCCGGGGCCATTGGATTCGGGCATGGTGGACGACTTTGTAAACCGTAAACACGGTCGCGCCGAAGTGGCCTACCCGGATGCCAAGTACCAGCACGAGAGCCTAGAGCCGATTCTCAAGCCTACCTACGGGGTCATCGTCTACCAGGAACAGGTCATGCAGATCGCCCAGGAACTGGCCGGTTACTCGCTCGGTGGTGCGGATATGCTGCGCCGGGCGATGGGTAAGAAGAAGCCCGAGGAAATGGCCAAACAGCGCTCGACTTTCGAGGAAGGGGCGAAATCCCAGGGTGTCGATCCCGAACTGGCGATGAAAATTTTCGACCTGGTGGAAAAGTTTGCCGGCTACGGTTTTAACAAATCCCACTCGGCCGCCTATGCGGTGGTGTCCTACCAGACCGCGTGGTTGAAAGCGCATTATCCCGCGCAATTTATGGCGGCCACCATGTCCTCGGACATGGACAAAACCGATAAGGTCGTGACCTTTATCGAAGAGTGCCGCGAGATGGGGCTCAAGCTGCTGCCGCCGGATGTGAATCAGGGGCAGTTTCAGTTTACCGTGGATGATAACAACAACATTATCTACGGGCTGGGTGCGATTAAAGGCTTGGGTGAAGGCCCAATTGAGAACATTATCGAAGCTCGTAAATCGGGTCCCTTTAAGGATCTGTTCGATTTCTGTGCCCGCATTGATCCGCGCAAGGTCAACAAGCGGGCCCTGGAGGCCATGATTCGCTCCGGTGCGCTGGATGGTATCGGGCCGGGCATTGACCGGGATTACGATCGCGCGGTGCTGTTCGCAGCGATGCCGGAAGCGGTGAAAACGGCCGAACAGAGCGCATCCAACGCTGACAAGGGCATGGTGGATTTGTTCGGCGACCTGGTGCCCACCGCCTCGGAAGCGGGCGATGTCTATGAAAAATTCCGCGGCAACCGCAGCTGGAGCATCAAAGAGCGACTGAACGGTGAGAAGGATACTCTGGGTTTGTACCTGACCGGTCACCCGATTGAGGAATACCGCCACGAACTCAGGCATTTGACTTCCTCTCGTATTGCCGACCTGAAACCGGAAAAGAGCAGCCAGAATGTGGCGGGTCTGGTGGTCGGGCTGCGGGTGATGAAAACCAAGCGCGGCGACAACATGGCGTTTGTCACGCTGGATGATCGCTCTGGCCGAATCGAGTGCGCCGTGTTTTCCGACACCTATAATGAATACCGGGAAAAGCTGGTCAAAGACGGCATGCTGATCATTACTGGTCAGGTGAGCTACGATGATTACAGCGGGGGCTTGAAAATGCGGGCGGAAAGTGTTCGCAGCCTGGCCGATGCCCGCGTCGATATGGCGCGCAGTCTGGTGATTAACGTCAGCGCCGAGCAGCTGCCGGCCAGCTTCCCCCGCCAGCTGGCCCTTATGCTGGAGCCTTATCGCGAAGGGCGATGCAGCGTGACGTTGAATTATCAGGGACCGGATGCGCGCGGACGCCTGTTGTTTGGCTCGGCCTGGAGGGTAAAACCCCAGGATGAGCTGTTGGAAAACCTGCGCGATGTCTGCGGCCGGGAGCAGGTAACGCTTGAATATTAATCAGTTGGCCCTGCAAGTCAGGCTCGCTGACAATTGACGCGATTGCGGCTGTCAACACTGGAGTGTGAACGACTGGGGAAATCGGCCATTAAGGTTGCCGTTAGGGTCAAAAGTGGTCGACTCACCAGTCAGTTTACAGTAAGGTTATTGGCATCGTGATCATCCAAAATTGCTAACACTCTGGACTAACTGTTAGTTATGAATCCAAATTATTTAGAATTTGAACAGCCCATTGCGGATCTGGAAGCCAAGATTGAAGAGCTTCAATTGGTCGGCAGTGATAACGACCTCAACATTGCCGAAGAAATTGCCAAACTAAAAGAAAAGAGCATCAAGCTCACCGAGAGTATTTATTCCAATCTATCGCCTTGGCAGGTGGTACAGGTCGCACGCCACCCCCAGCGCCCTTACGCGCTGGATTACATCAAGCGTATGTTTACCGACTGGGATGAGCTGCATGGTGATCGCCACTTTGGCGATGACAAGGCCATTGTGGGCGGTGTCGCCCGCCTGGACGGCAAGCCGGTGATGGTGATCGGTGAAGAGAAGGGCCGCAGTGTACCTGACAAGGTATCCCGGAACTTTGGTATGCCCAAGCCTGAGGGTTATCGCAAGGCGTTGCGCCTGATGGAGATGGCCGAGCGCTTCAAAATGCCGGTGCTGACCCTAATCGACACTCCGGGGGCCTATCCCGGCATCGACAGTGAAGAGCGGGGCATCAGTGAGGCCATTGCCCAAAACCTGGCGGTGATGTCGCGATTGAAGACCCCGATTATCTGTACCGTTATCGGTGAAGGCTCTTCCGGCGGCGCGTTGGCAATTGGGGTCGGTGACCACCTCAACATGCTGCAGTATTCCACTTACTTCGTCATCTCACCGGAAGGCTGTGCCAATATCATCTGGAAAACCGTGGACAAGGCGCCGCTGGCGGCTGAGGCCATGGGGGTAACGTCGGATAACCTGGAAAAACTGGGCATTGTGGACGAGACCATTGCCGAGCCACTGGGTGGGGCCCATCGAGATATCGATGCCATGGCCAGTAAACTGCAGGCGCGGTTGGTGGAGCAGGTGGCTCGGTTGTCCGCCGAGCCCATTGATCAGCTGCTGGAAAAGCGCTACCAGCGGTTAATGAGTTACGGCAACGCCTGATTCAATGTCGGTGTCCATCACAGAGCGGGAGAGTTGCGCAGGCGTCTCTCCCGTTTTGCTATGACGTTCCGCCGCCAGTGGATACTCCGCTATTTGACTTCCCGGCTATTTGACTTCCCAGCTGCGAAAGCGCTCGACGATCATGTTGTTGGCAGACACTTCGCACATGACTTCCGCGGTTCGCATGGGCGCATCAACGCGGCTGGTGGATTGGGTTTCAAAAAATATCCGGTACACACCTTCCTGTTCCAGGTAGCGACTGGCGACGTTATGAATCTGATAACTGAGTGGGTGTTGGCTGTCACTGGATTTCAATTGGTCTTCACACAGGTACATGGCCTGGGAAAGAGAGTGCAGGCTTTGACTTGAGGGGAACAGTGGTTGCGGGGTTAGGGGGATGGACGCTACGCCCACTACCTTCTCGGTTTGTGCAGCGGTCTCCGCCGCTGTTGTGAAAAAGCCGGAGGCGTAAAGAGTCCCAAGAACGGATGCTTGGATCAGCAGGGCTGCGCCACCAGCGACCATCAGTATGTCTTTGAATTGCATGTCTGGACGTTTTAGCGAAATTCAATACGCTTGTCAGGCCGCTAACAGCCGATCGTACTTTTGACTGAGAATATCGTAGAACTGTTCACGCAATTGCAGGATTTCCTGCTTGAGTTTAACGATATCCTGCTCGCTGATATCCTGTCGCCCAACATACACCTGCTTGCGAAACTGGGCGATCTTGGCGCCGTACAGACGCAGGGTTTTTTCCAGAGCTTTTTCCCCGAGCATCAACAGCTTGGCTTCGGCTTCAGCCATCTTGCGAAACTCTTCCACCAGCTCGCTATTGACTCCCGCCAATTCATCTTTTCGGGCTTGGGGCCAGCGACTACCGAAGCGGGTCGACTCGATGACCAGTGACGAATATTTGGCGAAAATATGGTTTACGTTACCCACATCCCGGGAAACGCTTTCGAGTATGTCAATTCGCCGGACGGATTTGTCGCCCTGTAGCAGCGGTAGGCGACGCTGGCTGAGCCACAGGCATAAGCCGGCGATCAGGGCACCGAGTCCGACTTTGCAGGCGGTATCAATCAGGGACCAGAATTCAGGGGTTGCCATGGGTTGTCTTCCTGTCAAAACCAATAAGCGCCAAAAAAATGTCATTTGCAGGACTGCATTCACCGTTTCTGGCGCGCTGGAAGACATTTAGCAAGGAGTGGGCCAAAATCCGCAAGGAGTGGGCTAAAAGACCAGGGATTGTGGTGGTTGAGCCGCTAGCGATTCGATCGCAGCGGGTCGAGTAAGGCTTCGAGGCCGTTGACTTTGAGCGTGTGCATTAGGGCCAGCTGGCGGCCGAGTGTGCCGGCGGGAAATCCTTCCCGCTCAAACCAGAGCAGATAGGCTTCCGGCAAGTCGGCCAGCAGCCTCCCCTGGTATTTTCCAAAGGGCATCCGGGTGCTAACCAGGCTGACCAGCAGCGCCTGTTCGCGCTGCAGCTCATCTTCTAAAGAAGGTGCGGCCGAAGTCATCTCAGCCACCGGCCAGTTTGACGGTATAACCGAGTTGTTCCAGCAGGGTTTTCAGCTTGTCCCGGTCATCTGTCTGAATTTCAATGATGCCGTCTTTGATGGCACCGCCTACACCGCATTGCTGTTTCAGCTTTTTGGCCAGGGGTTTGAGTTCATCGGCGCTGAGTGCGAGCCCCGTCACCAGGGTGACGCCTTTACCTTTCCGGCCCTTGGTTTCTCGCCGCAGGCGAACGATGCCGTCACCGTGATCAATGCTCTCAGTGGGGGGCGCGTCTTTGATGCGCCCCTGATCGGTGGAGTACACCAATTTGGAGTTCTTGCTCATACTTGTTCAAGCTCGCTGCAGTTTCTGGGTCATCAGCCCGGCGACCACAATCGCGGCCCCCAAAGCAAACAGCACTTTGCTGTCGATAACATTGACTTCCCACAGGTGAAACAGGGGGGCGAGAATGGCGGCCACAAAAATTCCTACAGAGACAACAGTGTCAGCGCTTTCTGGGTACACCACTGACTGTTGGCAGTGCGGGCAGGGAAATGGCTTGCGCTTAAGGAATGTTTGCAGCTGGCCGTGTTGACGCAACAGTTTTTTGTCAATGGGCTGCTGGCAATAAGGGCAGCGCAGTGGTTTCAGCATTATGGCCACGTTGGCGTCCTGTGTTCGGGAGTCAGTCAATTAGCAGATTTTACCGCAGTTGGTCCGTGGCTACCATGAGCTGGAATTTGCGTGAATTGGAAGTTGCATGAGGCAAGCGTGGTCGGACTGGACTTGCTTTGGTGAAGCGCTTGACGGTTAAATGCGTGTCAGTCATTCAGTAGAGGGCAAATTGATGAAGCAATCGGCACTAAGACACAAGCTCTATACGGTTATTTTTGGTACGGATACCCCAGCCGGCAAGCGGTTTGACATAGTGTTGATCTATCTGATTTGCCTGAGTGTGCTGGCCATGATCTTCGAGTCAGTGGATATCGTCGATCAACGCTATGGCCAATGGTTGCACGCCATTGAATGGGGTTTTACCGGCATTTTCACGATTGAGTACCTGGTGCGTATTTATTGTTCACCTAATCCGTGGCGCTATATTCGCAGTTTTTACGGTGTGGTTGATCTGTTGGCCATTCTTCCTTCCTATATGGGATTGTTTATGGAGGATATGAATTACCTCCTGATCGTGCGGTTGTTGCGGGTATTGCGTATTTTTCGGGTACTGAAATTGGTGCGCTACCTCAGTGAAGCCAACATCCTGATGCGGGCGATGGTGCAATCAAGGCGGAAAATTCTGGTGTTTTTTTCCTCGGTACTGGTGATTTCCACCATTTTTGGTTCACTGATGTACATTGTCGAAGGGCCCGAGCACGGTTTTACCAGTATTCCCAAGAGTATTTATTGGACCATTGTCACCATTACCACCGTCGGCTACGGCGATATCACTCCGCAGACGGTATTGGGGCAGATTATTGCGGCCGGCGCCATGTTGACCGGTTATTCTATTATTGCGGTGCCGACGGGTATCCTGACGGCCGAGTTGGCCAATGAGATCCAGCGCGATCGCAGCAATCGACGCTGTGGTGACTGTCAAAGCAGTGGCCATGACAGTGATGCTCTCTACTGTCGCTATTGTGGCCACACGTTGGCGGATTAGAGGCCGTGTTTGCCGCTGTTAACCGGGAATGATCAGGGCAGGCGTTTTTGCCCTGGGCCTAGCCGTTTGATCTTTCCCGGCGGAAGATTTGGGCGCCTGGTGTGTGCGGCCCCAGCGCGCCGCCATGGCCGCCGGCAGGATGTCGGCGAGTTCATTGAGCGCGTCCTTGTCGGCTTGCCGGGGGGCGTGACCGGAGTCGCTGTCTGTCCAGCGTAACAAGTGAATGACCCCGTTCCGGTCTTCCGCCAGGGCGGTGCAGGACTCCACCCAGTCGCCGGTGTTGTAGTAATCGATGTTGCCAAGGCGTTTGTTGGCCGCATGGTGAATGTGGCCGCAAACGACGCCATCGTAGCCCTGTTTTTCCGCCGCATAGGCCACGCCCTGTTCAAAATCCTGAATGTACATCTGGGCCTGGGGCAAGTGCTGCTTCAGGAATCCAGCCAGGGACCAATAACCGTGGCCATAGCGGGCTCTGAGGGCGTTGCAGGCGCGGTTTACCCCCATCAACAAGTCGTAGGCTTGATCCCCGAGAAAACGCAACAAGTGATTGCAGCGGGCGACACTGTCGAATTGGTCGCCGTGAATGACCAGCAATTTACGGCCATCAGCGGTCTTGTGGTCAACCCGGTTATAGAGGTGGATGTTATCAAAGCGGTTGTTGGCAAAACGGCGCAGAAATTCGTCATGGTTGCCGGTGATGTAATCAATCTTGACGCCTTTTTTCGATAGGGTCAGCAGCCGCCGAATGACCCGGTTGAAGTCTTTGTTCCAATAGATCCCGGAGCGCATTTTCCAGCCATCAATGATATCGCCGACCAGGTAAATTTTATCGGCCTGATGGTTTTTCAGGAAATCGTTCAGCTGGGCCGCCTTGCAGTCTTTGGTACCAAGATGTACGTCGGAAATCCACAGGGTTCGATAGCGTTGCATAGCCAGAGCACCTTTTTATACCTTTGTCGAAGAGTCTGCGACAGGGCCATGACACGCAGGTGACAGCTTGATGACCAGCAGATGACGGTGTGCGGCGCGGCGTGAAGAACAGGGGCTGAAGGCAGGTTTTGGCGTCAGACAGGGGAGATTACGCTATGATGAGGCTAAATAACCAGTGGCCACTGCGGGGCTACGCGCCAGCTGGGCTGAAGTGTCAGCCAGCCAGGACGATAAGCCTGTTTGAAGGGTAGGCCTGCTGGAAGGTTAGACCTGCCAGAAGTCTAAGAGAGGTGAATATGTCAGATAGAGGTGACCAGCAGCTTCAGGTTCATGGGTCCGTTGCCCGTGGGTTCGAGCAAGTGCGACAGGCCTTTCAGGAGTTGTTCACAGACTTCGCTGAGCTGGGCGCCAGTGTCAGCTTGATGGTTGGCGGTGAGCGGGTGGTGGATCTATGGGCTGGCAGCCGCAATAAGGATGGTACAGAGCCCTGGTTGCCCACCACCCGTTGCAACATTTTTTCGGCCAGTAAAGCCATTGTCGCAGTGGCGGTGTTGCAATTGGTGCAGCAGGGGCGTTTGCAGCTGGATCGGCCCGTGGCTGACGTGTGGCCAGAATTTGCTCAAGCGGGCAAGGAGCGAATCACCTTGCGCCAGGTGCTGACGCATCGATCTGGCATGAATGCATTCCACAACAAGGTCCCTGATGAGTTAATTTATGATTGGGACGGCGTCACCGGTCAAATTGCCACGGAGCTCCCCTGGTGGACACCGGGCAGTGAGCAGGGCTATTCACCGCTGCTGTTTGGCTGGTTGTTGGGCGAGCTGGTGTGTCGCGCCAGTGGCTGCGCCAGCTTCAATGATTACGTTCAACAACATATAGCGGGGCCGCTGGGCCTGAGTGTGACTTTCGGTTTGGCCGACGAAGAGTTGTCTTCGGTCGCCGACCTGAGTCCACTGCCTCAGTCCGCCAAGCAGCCACTCAGCGCAGTGACGCAGCGCATGCTGGCAGAGCCGCAGGGGGTGGTGGCGAAGGCGTTTACCAACCCCATGTCACTGATGGTGGGCACCAACCAGCCTCCCTGGCGTCAAGCCCAGATTCCTGCAGCAAATGGTCAGGCCAGCGCCTGTGACCTGGCGGATGTGTTTGGCAGCCTGGCGAACCTGAGTGATGAGCGCTTGCTGCAGGCCGATCGCCGCGACTGGTGTTGGCAAGAACAATCCAGGGCGCAGGACAGGATACTGCAGTGTCCTCTCAGTTTTAGTCTGGGGTTTATGCGGCTGCTGCCGGTCGGAGTGGATGCAGAGCGGGTTTTTTGTCACCCGGGGGCGGGTGGCAGCTTGGGTTATGGTGACGCCAGCGAGGGGTTCGGGTTTGGTTTTGTTTCCCGGGCAATGGGGCGAAGTATTACAATGGACCCGCGAGCAGAACACCTGTTAAAGGCGGTATACGGCGCTGTGCGAAAAGTGGGTTAGACAGGATGATATTTGTGATGCCTGTCACACTTTGCGCGGGTGCGGTGTCTCATGTTTCAGCTCTTCTTGTCGATATTATCCAATAGCGGAAATCATTCATCATGAGCAATTCAGGCAGTCAACTTCCTCTGAACAAGGATAAGGCAGAGAGTAAAGAGGTGGAGCAAGAGCTGTATCAGCGTATTGAGGTGCTGGAGAGTCGTGTGACTTTTCAGGAAGATGCGTTGGAGGCATTGGATCGGGTTATTGCCGATCAGGATCGACAGCTTGGTCGCCAGCAGATGCAATTGCAGCTGTTGGCAGAAAAGTTCAAAGCTCTGGAAACGCGGGTCGATCACAGTCCGGTATCGCCAGGGGATGAGCGTCCGCCACATTATTGAGAATAGACGTTGTAGTAAGGAACCTGCGTTTTTCATGTCTGATCATTGGCGCCCGTCCCCCTCAGATCCTTCCAGCTCCAAACCGATGGAACCAGAGCCTATGGACCGGAATCCTGTGCCAGTGTCTGCCGAGGAAACAGTGTCTGCCGAGGAAACAGTGTCTGCCGAGAAAATAGTGCCTGCCGAGAAAATCTTGTCGGAACAGTCCTTACCCCAATTGCAGCAGGCGCTATTCTCCCTGCAGTCGCCAGCCTGGTGCTGGCATGTCCATGACAACCGTGTCGAGGTCAATGATAGCTTTCGCCGGACCTTTTCCCGCTCGGTCACCAATTTGACGGAACTGTTGGCCTTGTTGCAGCGTTCAGACCGGGAGTCGCTGGTATCGGCGCTGGGGCGTTCACTGCGACGGAAGATGCCCTTTTCCCTGCCGCTGCGGTTTGAAACCCGTACCCATCCCATGAGTCTTTGGTGCTCTCCCGCGAATGTGGAAGAGGGCTTTTCGATATTGGTTGGTACGTTTACAGAGCAGGATACGGCAGCGGTTGTCTGCGAACAGCCTCAACTGGTGGACCCGGTCGACAGTATTGAGCTGCAGCAGTTGCTCGATGCCATGCGTCCGATGATCTGGTACCTGGATCGCTGGGGGCTGGTACAGCACGGTAACCGCAGGGCGGCGGAGTGGATGCCGCTGGAGCGAGCCATCGGTTGCAGCTTTCTGGAGCTGGCATCAGGTTGGGACGATGTGGCGGAGCGACAACGTGAAATCATGCAGGTTATCCGCACCGGCCAATCGTTGCTCGACAGTCTGGAATCCTGCCATATTGACGGCGCTCAGCGCTGGTTTCGAGTGGATAAGGTTGCCACGCGCAATGTGCAGGGGGAAGTGGACGGTGCGCTGTTGGTAATTACCGATATCAGTCCGGAAATTGCCCGGGAGATGGCGCTTAAGGAAAGCGAGGCACGCTATCGCGCCTTTATCGCCAACAGCTCCGATGCGATGTACCGGTTTGATATTCAACCACCCGTGCCCATTGATCTGCCTGCCGATGAGCAGGTGCGACGGATTCTCAAACAGGCCCGACTGGTGGAGTGCAACCATGTGCTGGCGCGCCTGTTCCTGGCTTCAAGCCCGGAGGCACTGATCGGCTTGCCGCTGGATAAAGCACTGCCCGACGAGATGGCCTCGTCACTGAAAGACTTTGTGGTGTTCGGCTACCGAGTCGAGGATGTCGAGTTTGATGTTCGCACTGAAGATGAAAAAAAATCGTTTGAAGTGTCGAGTATTGGCATTGTGGAGCAGGGCCAGCTGCAGCGTATCTGGGGTACGACACGTGATATTACGGATAAGAAGCGTTACCTGGATCGGCTGGAGTACCAGGCCACACACGACTCGCTGACACTGTTGCCCAATCGCAACAAGCTGTACCAGGAGCTGGAGCACTGCCTGCGTCACCGGCGGCCCGATCAAAAGGCCGCCCTGATGCTGTTGGATCTGAATCGATTCAAGGAAATCAATGATGCCCTGGGGCATCACGCCGGGGACAAGTTGTTACGCCAGATTGGTCCGCGACTGGAAATGGAATTGTCCGAAATCCCAGCATTGATTGCCCGTTTGGGAGGGGATGAGTTTGCCGTTCTACTGCCCCGTATCCGCAACACGCAACAAGCGGTGGTGATTGGACACCGTTTGCTGGATGCCTTGCGGCAGCCATTTGATATCGATGGGTTGCAAACTGAAATCAGTGCCAGTGTGGGCATCACCTTCTGTCCAGACCAGGCTGCGGATGTGAGCACGCTGATGCGCTACGCAGACGTGGCCATGTACCACGCCAAATCCGAGCGGGTAGGTGTATCTGTCTACAAGACCGATGTGAACCCCCATACGCCCAAGCGGTTGGCGCTGATGAACGATCTGGGGCGGGCGGTTCGTGAAAACCAGCTTGAATTGCATTATCAGCCGAAAATCGATTTGCGCACTCGCCAGGTGTGTGGTTTTGAAGCCCTGTTGCGCTGGCGCCACCCTGAGCTGGGTTTGATTCCCCCCGGGGAATTTATTCCACTGGCGGAAATGACCGACTTGATTCACCCCATGTCCCTGTGGGTGCTTGAAAACTCCATTATGCAGGCCAAGCTCTGGCAGCAACAGGGTTACAACTTTCCGGTGGCAGCGAATTTGTCGGCGCAAAATTTGATGGGCGATTTTCTGGTTAATCGACTCAATCAGTTGCTGCAGAAATACCAGCTGCCGGCCGGCTTGTTGGAGCTGGAGATTACGGAAAGCACTATCATGGTGGATCCGGACCGAGCACTGCGGGTTTTGGAGGGCATCGATGCCCTTGGGGTGACCCTGGCTATCGATGATTTTGGTACCGGTTATTCTTCGCTGGCTTACCTCAAGCGGCTACCGGTCAGAACCTTGAAGATCGATGGCTCGTTTGTGATGGATATGCTGGAAGACGAGCAGGACGGCATTATTGTCAACTCCACCATCAATCTGGCTCATAACCTGGGCCTTAAAGTAGTGGCAGAGGGGGTGGAACACCAGTCGGTGTACGAACAGTTGCAGGAATGGTCCTGCGACCAGATGCAGGGCTATTATATTGCCCGCCCGCAGCCGGCCGCGGAAATCCAGGAGTGGCTGATGAAAAGCGGCTGGTTTGAGCCTGCCTGAGGATGCCTGAGGATGCGTATCCGGCATTGCCCCCGGGCTTGAACGCTAACCCAGTGCCCAGGGGTTTATCAGAGCTTGTCTCGCTGCATGTCATTCACCTGCTTGAGCTTTTCCTTAAGCAGTGCCGTCTTGTGGTAATTGCCGCGAGATAATTTCAGCGCGTTTTGCAGCTGCTGCTGAGCCTTGTCAAACACGCCGTTGAGGATAAAGTACTCGGCCCGCGCCTCGTGAACCCCGAGGATGTTGCCCGCCAGGCCGTGAGCTTCGGCCAGCAGATACCACACGTAATCGTCTTTCGGGCGGCGCCGCACATGCTGGTCGAGCACTTCTTCGCTGCGGGCATATTGACCCGATTTCATCAGCACCTCGGCATAGCGCAAGTTGTAGGCATGATGGTTTGGCTGGGCTTTCAGCTGTTGTTCCAGTCGGCTCAGGGCGGCCGGAAAATTGTGCTCAGCGGCTTCAATATTGGTCATGGCCAGGATGTAGGCATCTTTTTGCGGACGCTGTTCCAGCAGTGGCTGAATGGCTTCGCGCGCGCGCTCAAACTGATTGCTGTTGGTCAGGGACAGTACCAGCCCGTAACGGCTGGCTTCGGCAGACAGGCTGTCTCCCTGCAACTCACTGTAAAAGCGCTTAACCCCGTCCTGGGGCGTATTTTCGTGTTTTAATTGAATGCGGGCGCGCATGAGGAAAAAATCGAGGCTGTTGGGGTGCTGTTGGCGTGGGAACTTGTTGGCCCGGTTCAGGGCGTCGGCAATCCGGCTTTCAGTCACCGGGTGGGTTAACAGAAACTCCGGTGGTCGGCGACTGTAGCGGGTGGCTTTCAGCATGCGCTCAAACATGGCCGGGACTGCGTAGGGGTCCTCGCCAGCTGCTACCATGGTCATCATGCCGATGCGATCCGCCTCTTGCTCGTTTTGACGGCTGAAGCGCAGCTGGGAATCCAGGGCGGCTGCCTGGGTGGCGGTCAGGGCAGCCATCCCGGCATCCCCCCCGGCGGTGGCGGCGAGCACTAAACTGGCCAGCATGGCCGCCATGGTGGGGATGCTGGCTTTTTGCTGCTGCTCAACCCCGCGGGCAAAATGTCGCTGGCTCAGGTGCGCGAGTTCATGAGACAGCACTGAGGCCAGCTGGGCTTCGCTTTCGGCGTAGAGAAACAGTCCGGTATGCACGCCAATCACGCCACCGGGAACCGCAAAAGCGTTCATAGTGGGGTTTTCCACCATGATTAATTCCAGGTTGCGATCTTTCAGTTGGCTGTGTTGCGCCAGTCGGTTGAGAAGTTGTTCCACATAAGTGAACAACAGGGGGTCGCTCGAGGTTGGCACCTGGCTGCGGTACATCCTTAACCAGGTCTGGCCCAGTTTTTTCTCCTGTTGGGGAGAAACAATCGCCGAGCTGGCATCGCCCAGTTCGGGGAGGTTATAGCTGGCGGCCTGACTTTTCAGGCCGGCGACAAGACTGGCACAAACCAGAAGCGACCACAGAAAGGAAGTGGTTACTGACCGGCCGGCTGGCAAAGTACGTCGGCGGGGTTGTAAAAATCGGTCAATCAGCACGGGGCGGGGTACCTTTTACTCTTGGCGCTACTCTAACGCAGTTGGCCGTTTACCACCAGAGCTTCCATGCCGGGAGTGGAAAGCGGGACGGCGTTCATGTGTTATGTCTTATAGCTATTATATGCTCTCGGCATGTATTATCTGGGTTACAACATTTTGACAACGACGGGCATGTGAAATTCCTGTCATTACTCAATCCCATGGTAAGTGGGGTTGCTGAACAAGAGCTGAGTTTATGCAAGAAGTGGATGCCCGAGGGCTGATGTGCCCATTACCTCTGTTGAAAGCCAAGCAGGCGCTCAATCAACTGGCTTCAGGGGAGACTCTCAGGGTGTTGGCTACAGATCCCGGTTCCGTTCGCGATTTTAAAACCTTTGCCGAATTGAGTGGCAATGTCTTGGTGCAAAGTGACGAAAAGGATGGTTGCTATACCTATGTTTTGCAGAAGAAGTAACAGGTTTTGCAGAGCCAATAACGGCGACAGTGCAAGCGAAAACCGCCCGCAGATCGTGGTTCGTCCAGTGTTCGGGGAGTCGGGGCTGTGCTGAAGATTGTCAGGAATTGGGTGGATCGATATTTTGGCGAGGAAGAGGCGGTCCTGCTGGCTGTCATCCTGGTTGCCAGCCTTGTCATTTTAATGACGCTGGGGTCGGTATTGGCTCCGGCAATTGCCGGTTTGATCATTGCTTTTTTATTGCAGGGCTTGGTAGATCGCCTTAAGAGCTGGCGAGTACCTCACTGGCTGGCTGTGAGTCTGGCGACTTGCGTGCTGTTGGCCGCGCTGGCGGTGTTCTTCCTCTATTTGATGCCGGTAGTGTGGCAGCAGCTGGTTCGGTTGGTGGGTGAAATCCCGCGCATGCTGACGGAAGGGCAGCAGTTGTTGCTGTTGTTGCCGGAGAAATACCCCCAGTTATTTACCGAAACCCAGGTGCAACAATTGATGGCCTCCGCCGGACGTGAACTGGGGCAGCTTGGGCAAAATGTATTGAGTTTTTCTCTGACGAATTTGCCGCTGGTTGCCGGAGTGCTGATCTACGTCATTCTGATACCCATTCTGGTGTTCTTCTTTCTCAAGGATCGGGAGGCGATATTGCAGTGGCTGGCAAGCTTTCTGCCGGCACGACGGCCGATGATGCGTCAGATCTGGCATGAAATGAATGATCAGGTGGCTAACTATGTGCGTGGCAAGGTCATTGAGATTCTGTTGGTCGGTGTTTCTTCCTATGTCGCTTTCGCCCTGTTGGGGCTGAATTATGCCCTGTTGCTGGGGGTGGCAGTTGGTTTGTCGGTACTGATTCCGTATATTGGAGCAGCGGTGGTAACTATTCCTGTGCTGTTGATCGGGTTGTTTCAGTGGGGGCTCGGCAACCAGTTTTACTGGTTGTTTGTGGTTTACTGTGTGATTCAGGCGCTGGATGGCAATGTGTTGGTGCCGCTGCTGTTTTCTGAGGCGGTCAACCTGCATCCTGTGGCAATTATTCTGGCGGTGCTGGTGTTTGGTGGCTTGTGGGGGTTTTGGGGCGTGTTTTTTGCCATCCCGCTGGCGACCCTGTTCAAGGCCATTCTTAATGCCTGGCCTGTTGCCGCCTCGGTGGTCGAACCGTCGTCGCCATAAATAGTTTGCTCAAGGTCAGTCTACACTGTTTAGAATGTCGCTGATTTTTTCAAGCTAAAGACAATCCCAACCGTGTAGGCCGGCCTCAGTGCTTCAGGAGAGACTTTTGCGAACTTTGCGCATCCATCCAGGAATTCTTGTTTATCTGTTGGCCCTGGTAATTGTATCCAGCGCGACCGTGTCGAGGGCACAGGCGCTGGTCGAGGGCTCGGTTAGTGGCCACGCTTTTGCTGTCGGCCCCGACGTTGTTGTCAGCCCCAATGATGATCGTCAATATCGCTATCTCACCTTGTCCAATCAGTTGCGGGTGCTGTTGGTATCCGATGCAACTGCCGATAAGGCCGCTGCGGCACTGGATGTGCACGTGGGCAGTGCTGATGATCCGGCAGATCGTCAGGGGCTGGCGCATTTCCTCGAGCATATGTTGTTTCTTGGGACTGAAAAATATCCCCAGCCGGATGAGTATCAGGCTTTTATCAGCGCCCATGGCGGCACCCATAATGCGTATACCAGCGCTGAAAACACCAATTACTTTTTTGATATCGATCACACCAAGCTGGAGCCGGCGCTGGATCGATTTGCCCAGTTTTTTATTGCCCCTCTGTTCTCTGAAAGCTACGTTGAGCGTGAGCGGCACGCGGTAAATTCCGAGTACAAATCCAAAATCAAAAATGATTACCGGCGCGAGCTGGATGTGTACCGCGAGTTGGTCAGCTCGCGCCACCCTTTGTCCAAGTTCAGTGTTGGCAGCCTTGAGACGCTGTCGAATCAGGACGATGACTCGCTGCGCGAAGACCTGTTGACCTTTTACCAGGATTACTATTCTGCCCGTAATATGACCCTGGTGGTGCTGGGGCGAGAATCGCTGGCAGAATTGCAGGCCATGGTGGTGCCTCTGTTCAGTCAGGTATCGGACCATGAGCTGAAAAGTTTTATCAGTGATGAGCCGCTGTTTCGTGAAGATTTCCTGCCCGCTCGCCTGAGCGTACGACCGGTGAAGGACGAGCGCCGCTTGACGCTGATCTTTCCGGTACCCTCAGCGGATCGCTATTACAGAGAAAAGCCCTTGCAGTATTTGGGTAATATCCTGGGGCATGAGGGTGAGGGCAGCCTGCTGTCGTTGTTAAAAGAGCTGGGTTGGGCAGAAGGGCTCAGTGCTGGTGCCGGAATGGGGGGGCGGAATGAAGGCAGCTTCAATATTTCAATCCAGTTAACCCCCGATGGCTATGTCAATCAGGCCAAAGTGGTCGCGACCGTCTTTCGTATGGTGCAGTTACTGCGTCAGGACGGCATTGAGGATTGGCGTTTTGATGAGCAGAAAACCCTGGCGGATATCGCTTTTCGGTTCGCGGAAAAGGGGGAGGCCATCCAGGTGGTGAGTGGTCTGGCCGGGCGCATGCACGAATACCCGGCAGAGGATGTGGTGCGCGGCAGTTACGCATTTGATGATTATGAGCCGCGGCTGATTCGAAGCTACCTGAAGTTACTCAGTCCCAATAACCTGCTGTGGGTGGTGAGTGCGCCGGAGGTTGAGACCAATCAGGTGTCTGAGTACTACCATACACCCTACGCTTTGGAGCGATTAAGGTTTGAGTCGGCCAGCGTCGCCAGGGAGGCCCTGGACAAGCTTCACCTGCCGGAAGAAAACCGCTTCCTTCCGCGTCGTTTGCAGGTCAAACCTTTGCCGGCGATGGACCGTGTGGCGCAGGAACCAAGACTGATTAAGCAAACCGGGACCATGGAGGCATGGTTCAAGCAGGACGATCGTTTTCAGGTGCCCCGCGCCACTATCAGTATTCGTACTTACGCCCCGCTGGTGGGGCAGTCTGCGCGCAATGCGGCCATGGCTCAATTGTACGCGGAGTTAATCAATGATGAGCTGAATGAGTTTGCCTATCCTGCTCTGCTGGCAGGCTTGCACTTCAATGTTAATGCCAACAGTCGCGGCTTTGATATTCGGCTCGGGGGCTACAATGATCGTCAGGGCGCGTTGCTCAATCGCATTCTGGACGTCATCGAGCGCAGTCGATTCAAAAAGCAGCGCTTTGCCACCATGAAGCAGGAGCTCATTCGCAAGTGGCGAAATCAGAAAGCGTTGACCCCCTATGAACAATTATTTGAAAAGGCTCCGGTGCTGTTGTTTGCGCCGCTGTGGGACGAGCTGGCCATGGCGGATGCTCTGGAGTCGGTAGAGGCATTGGAGTTGCGACGCTTTGCGGATGACCTCTGGCGTGGCAGTAGAACCCAGACGCTGCTGTACGGCAACCTGTATCGTCAGGAGGCGCTGAAGCTGGCGACTTTGATTGAGCATAAGCTCTATCGCCCTGCTGAAGAGGGGGCCCCCTCGTTGCCGGTGGCGCAGGTGGTGCAGTTGCCACAAGGCAGTCGCCACTACCATTTGCCGGTTGAGCATCGGGATGTGGCCGCCATGCTCTACACCCAGGCGCTGGGGGATACGGTTGAGGATCAGGCGCAGATGATGATGCTCCAGCAGATGCTGCGCTCTTCCTTCTTTCACGAATTGCGCACCGAAAAACAGCTGGGCTATATCGTCTTTGTTTCCGGCATGGGGTTAAAAGACGTGTCGGGCAACCTGTTTGTGGTGCAGTCTCCGAATACGCCGCTGGATGTTGTGACGGCAGAGATCCAGGCGTTTGTCAGTGCCCAGGCGGGCAATGTGGAAGGCTTTGAAAACTACCGTCAGGCGCTGTTGACCCAGTTGCGGGAAGAGCCGAAAAATCTGCAGGAGCAATCGGGCCGCTACTGGTCCGAGGTGGTGGCTGGCCACTCGGAGTTTGATCGACGCCAGCGGCTGATTGACGCGGTTGTCGGGCTGACACCAGAAACCGTCGGTCCCTACAGTCGCGCGGTTCTGGGGGAGGCGCGAGCGCTGTGGTTGACCGCCGGGGCTGAGTCGGTGGCAATCCCCGGGGCTGAGGCGGTGACAGACGTCCAGGGCTTTAAGCAGCGCTCGGAGCGCTATATCTACCCTTGAAAGCAGAATGCGCCTGTCCTCGAAAGCGGCCGTACGCCGAAAGTTGCAGTGCAGGCGCTTATGCACACATCTGCCTTGCCTTTTTTGTAGTTATTCTACATTTGTTGGGTTCTTCTTTGCCCCGATCTCTGGGGGTTTTTCACGGCATATAGCGGTTTTTCATTGAGCCTCAGTGGGGCTGCCTTGTTGTGCGCCTTATATTATGTAAAAATACTACAGATTGATAAGCCTCTGCAGAAGCTGGAGACCGGGATCAGTTTGGGTGCCTATACTCTAGTGATATTTCTAGGGGCTGAAGCATGATTCAGTGACATGACTGGTAAGTGATTGGATAGGACGAATCGATATGAGTATTGAGGAAAATCGCCTTCAGGAAGATGTGGATGACCTGGAGACGCGCGAATGGCTGGATGCACTTCACTCGGTGATTCGCTACGGCGGCAAGGGCCGAGCGGCATTCCTGTTGAAGCAGTTGGCGGATCGTGCCACAGACTCCGGCGTTCAGCTGCCGGCAGCCATTACTACCCCTTACCGCAATACCATTCCCGTTACCAGTGAAAAGCGCATGCCAGGTGATCTGTTCATGGAGCGCCGGATTCGCTCCCTGATTCGCTGGAACGCTCTGGCGATGGTGATGCGAGCCAACGAAAACAACGAGGGGCTGGGTGGACATATTTCTTCCTTTGCCTCGTCAGCCACCCTCTACGATGTGGGCTTCAACTATTTCTTTCGCGGTGGTGATGGGGAAGAGCAGGGTGACCTGATTTATTTCCAGGGCCACTCGGCTCCCGGTATGTACGCCCGTTCTTATCTCGAGGGGCGTTTCAATGAAGAAGATCTGGACGGCTTCCGTCGCGAAGTCGACGGCGATGGCCTGTCCTCCTACCCCCATCCCTGGCTGATGCCCGAGTACTGGCAATTTCCCACGGTCTCAATGGGTCTGGGCCCCATTCAGGCGATCTATCAGGCACACGTGATGCGCTATATGTCAGCCCGGGGTTTGTCGCCGCGCGGTGATCGCAAGGTGTGGGCTTTCCTGGGCGATGGCGAGTGCGACGAGCCGGAAAGCCTTGGGGCCATTTCCCTGGCGGGCCGCGAGCAGCTGGAAAACCTGATTTTTGTGGTCAACTGCAACCTGCAGCGATTGGACGGCCCGGTGCGTGGCAACGGCAAAATCATTCAGGAGCTGGAAGGCGCCTTCCGCGGTGCCGGCTGGAACGTGATCAAGGTGGTGTGGGGGCGTCACTGGGATACGCTGCTTGAAAGAGATACCACCGGTTTGCTGCAGAAACGCATGGATGAGGTGTGCGACGGCGAGTTGCAGAATTACAAGGCCAATGGCGGTGCCTATACCCGTGAGCATTTCTTCGGCAAGTACCCCGAATTGCTGGAGCTGGTGAAAGACCTCAGCGATGAGGACATTATGTACCTCAATCGCGGTGGCCACGACCCCTTCAAGGTGTATGCTGCTTACGCTGAAGCGGTGTCCCATAAGGGCCAGCCCACGGTCATCCTGGCACAGACGGTCAAGGGTTACGGGATGGGGGAAAGCGCCGAGGCACAGAACGAAACCCATTCGGTGAAAAAACTCGATCTGGAAAGCCTCAAACGCTTCCGTGATCGTTTCGGCATTCCGATCTCCGACGATGAGCTGAAAAATGTGCCTTACTACCGCCCGGCGCCGGACAGTCCCGAGATGGTGTATATGCGCAAGCGCCGCGAGGAATTGCACGGTTTTCTGCCCGCGCGCAAACCGGATTTTGAAGCCCTGCAAGTGCCGGATCTTGAGGTCTTCAAGGGGCAATTGAAAGGCAGTGGAGAGCGTGAAATTTCCACCACCATGGCGTTTGTTCGGTTGTTGTCGACGCTGGCCAAAGACAAGAACATCGGTCAGCGGGTGGTGCCGATTGTGCCGGATGAGGCGCGGACCTTCGGTATGGAGGGGATGTTCCGGCAGCTGGGTATCTATTCGTCTGCTGGGCAGCAGTACACCCCGCACGATCACGACCAGATCATGTTCTACAAGGAGAGCAAGGAAGGCCAGATCCTGGAGGAGGGTATCAACGAGGCCGGTGCCATGTCCGCCTGGATCGCCGCGGCGACCGCGTACAGCAACAGCGATTGCCCGATGATTCCGTTTTACATCTACTACTCCATGTTCGGTTTCCAGCGCATTGGCGATCTGGCCTGGGCGGCGGGTGATTTACAGGCGCGCGGTTTCCTTATCGGTGCCACCGCGGGTCGTACCACACTCAACGGTGAGGGGCTGCAGCACCAGGATGGCCACAGCCACATTCTGGCCAATACCATTCCCAACTGCCGCACCTACGATCCGACCTACGGCCATGAGCTGGCGGTGATCATCCAGGATGGTATGAAGCGCATGTTCCAGGACAAGGAAAACTGCTTTTACTACATCACCACCATGAACGAAAACTACCCGCATCCAGAAATGCCGGTCGGTGTGGAAGAGGGCATTATCAAAGGCATGTACTTGCTGAAGGAAGGCAAGTCGTCCGACAAGCGCGTGCAATTGATGGGGGCCGGTACCATCCTGCGGGAAGTGGAAGCCGCGGCCGACATATTGCGTGAGGATTACGGCATTGAGTCGGATGTGTGGAGCCTGACCAGTGTCAATGAACTGACCCGTGAGGGCCAGGCCTGTACCCGTCATGACCTGCTGAATCCGGAAGCCGAGCCGCAAGTGCCTTACGTTACCCAGCAATTGCAGGGGCGTCAGGGGCCGGTGATCGGCGCTACTGATTACATGAAGAATTACCTCGAGCAGCTGCGGGCCTACATCCCGGCGCGCTACGCGGTGCTGGGTACTGACGGCTTTGGGCGCAGCGACACTCGCGCCAAGCTGCGTCGTTTCTTTGAGGTGGACCGTCACTTCGTGGTGCTGGCGTCGCTGAAAGCACTGGCTGATGAGGGTCAACTGGAGGCGTCGGTGGTGACCGAGGCCATGAAAAAGTTTGGGATTGCCGCCGATAAGGCCAGCCCGCTGTACTGTTAAGTACCAACCGTCAGGATTAAGGAGTGAGTGTGGCTACAGAAATTATTCCTGTTCCGGACCTGGGTGGTGCGGAAAAGGTGGATGTGATTGAGGTTTGTGTTGAAGCCGGACAGCTGATTGAGGCAGAGCAATCGCTGGTGGTACTGGAGTCCGACAAGGCCTCCATGGAAATTCCCTCGCCGAAGGCGGGCAAGGTGATTTCCCTCAAAGTGAAAGAAGGTGATGCCCTCAGTGAAGGTGACGCGATTCTGGAGTTGGAAGTGGATGCGGTTGATGGTGATCAACCTGCAGAGGCTGCGATTCCAGAGGCACCGGCAGCTGCAACCTCTGTTCCGGTTGAAACTTCTGCTGGGTCTGCTCAGCCCTCGCAGCCAGCCCCAGAATCAACAACATCAACCACAGCAGCTGGCGCGAGTCGTGAGGAGCTGGTGAAAGTGCCTGATCTGGGCGGCAGTGAAGCGGTTGATGTGATTGAGGTATGTGTTGCCGTCGGTGACAGCATCACTGAGGGCGATTCACTGGTGGTACTGGAAAGTGATAAGGCTTCCATGGAAATCCCCTCGCCGGCGGCTGGTAAGGTGCTGTCCATTAAATTGGCGGAAGGGGACAAGGTTTCCGAAGGTGATGAGCTGCTGGTGCTGGAAGTGGCTGGCTCTGCCACTGCCGAGCCGTCCCAGTCGGCCGCCTCTGAACCTGCAGCGCCAAAAGCGCAAGCACCTCAGCCTGCGGCGGAGTCAAAACCTGCTGCTCCCGCCAGTGCGCCATCAACAGCCGCTGAAGTGAGTGCCGGTTCGGGCGATGTGTACGCCGGTCCGGCGGTGCGCAAACTGGCGCGGCAGCTGGGTGTGGATTTGACCAAACTGAAAGGCACAGGTCCGCGCAACCGCCTGATGAAAGATGACGTCCGTTCCTACGTGAAGAAACTGGTGGCCGACGTCAACAGTGGCAAGGTCTCCAGTGGCAGTGGTATTCCGCCCATTCCGGCGGTGGATTTTGCTCAGTTTGGTGAGATAGAAACGCTCAAACTCAGCAAGATCGCCAAGATCACGCGTGACAATATGTCGCGCTCCTGGCTCAACGTCCCGCACGTTACCCAGTTTGATGATGCAGACATTACCGAGCTGGAAGAATTCCGCGCGTCGATGAAGGCCGATGCCGAGAGGCGAGGTGTGAAGCTGACGCCGCTGCCATTTTTGTTGAAGGCTGCGGCTGCGGCCCTGGAGGCTGAGCCCAGTTTCAATGTGTCGCTGCACGCCGATGGCGAGCACCTGGTGCAGAAGAAATACATTCATATCGGTATGGCGGTGGACACGCCCAACGGTTTGATGGTGCCGGTGATTCGCGATGTGAATAAAAAAGGCTTGTGGGAGCTGGCGGCGGAGTCGGCCGAGCTGGCGAAAAAAGCCCGCGATGGCAAGCTGATGCCCCGCGACATGCAGGGTGGTTGCTTTACCATTTCCAGTCTGGGAGCGATTGGTGGTACCGGTTTTACGCCGATTGTGAACGCGCCGGAAGTGGCGATCATGGGGGTATCGAAGGCGCAGATCAAACCGGTCTGGAACGGCACCGAGTTTGTCCCTCGCAATATGTTGCCGTTAACCGTGTCTTACGATCACCGGGCCATTAACGGTGCGGATTGTGGTCGTTTCTTCACGTATCTGGTATCGGCCCTGAGTGATATTCGCAAGCTGCTGTTGTAAGTTCGGATAGTTTTTGTTTCTAAAAAGGGTCGTGGCGAAATCGAAGGGGTCTACCCTGCGGGACACGCCGTGAACCCATCCCTGGGGGCTTGAGCGCGCCATCCCTGGCGCACACAGTCCCTCAGGGTAGACCCCTCCGCTTTCTTAAGCTGACCGCCTTAGTTTTACCCCTTTGAACTGTTTTTAATCATTCAATTCACACGGCGGAAACGCTTCCCTTTCCAGATAGTGCACAAATTTCAATGTGCGAAAACCATCCAGCCACTCGTGAAAATGCCGCCGTTTCCAGTGGCCATCCGCATTTTGCTGTAAGTGCTGGAGACATTGTTCAATCCCCAGGCTGGTCAGTGCCTGTTGGCAAATCTCCGGCAGTTGCTGCAAGGCTTGTTGGGGGGAGTGTGAGTGCTTAAAGGCGGACTCAAAGGTGGCAATCACTTGTTGCAGTTGAATAAAAATCTGTGGGTGGTAACTGAGCAATGGCTGGCCATTGGCAAGGCTTTCGGCCAGTTTGGCAGTAGCGGGACCGGTGCCAAAGGGCACCCGGTGGGACAGGCGCGGCTCCAGTTCAATGCAGCCGTCCAGCGAGTCAATCTTGCCGAGTTTTGCGAGTTTGTTGAGCAGGTAAAAATCTTCCCCGCCTGAGCGCTTAGGAAAGCCGCGCACCTGGCAGTAGTGGTTGGAGTTGATCACCAAAATACTGCCGATGGTATGAAAGGCGTAAGGGGAGCCGGCGGCTTTCAAGCCGTTTACATAGTGATGCAGGCTGCGTTCATACCATTCGGTAGCCCGCGATATCAGGTCGGAACCGCGCCGGTGGATGAACGAGTAAGTGGCGGCGGCTGTGTCAATGCTCAGCTGCTGGGTTTGGAAATAATGGTCGGGCAGGTGGGCATCGGCGTCGCTGGAGTGAATCCAGGGCGAGTCGATGAAACCCGCTTCGATCAAGCCGGCGGCAATGTCCGCGCCGAGCTTGCGGGCCAGGCCAACGCCTTGTTTTTTCGGGATTGGCAGCTGGTCGCGGTCGACACAGAGTATGCCCCAGTCGCCGTTGTCCAATAGTCTCAGCGGGCCGTGCTGCCAGACGCTGGGCATCGTTTGCTGGAGTTGTTCCAGCAGCAACTGGTTGGCTGGGCAGTGATCAACGTGATCTGGTCGATTCACCACCAGAATCAGCAAAGGCCGTTGCTGGCTTAAAGGGCGGTCCAGCAAGCGCGAGATAAAGTCGGGCTGCTCATCAAAGGCCGGAATCACCAAGCTGTGTTGGTAGCGATAGGAGGCCGGCCAGTCTACCAGAGCCCGGGTCTCGGGCTCGGCATGGCGCTGCAGGTATTTGTTGACGTTATTCATCAATGCAGTGCAGGACGAATCGGCAGTGCCTGCACAATCTCGGCTTCGATATCCAGTAGTTGATGCATGCGCAGCTCGATATCAGCCTGGGGGAAATATTCGGCGGCCAGGTCGATAAAGAGGGTGTGGTGTTTGGCTTCTGACTTGGCGATTAACTGGTAAAACTCCTGCAGTTTGCCAGCGGGCAGGGCTTCGCCCACCAGGCCAAAGCGCTCGCAGCCTCGGGCCTCAATGATGCCGGCGGTCAACAGGCGATCAAGAAAATAGGGTTCGCTGCCTTTGCGCATCGCTTTGCGGAACTGGTTGATGTAGGGGTCTTTTTCATCGGCCCCGAGCGTCAAGCCGCGCTCGGTCATGATTTTGACCACTTCACGAAAATGGGTCATCTCCTCAATGGAGAGGTCGATCATGGCTTTAACCAGTTTGGTGCGATCCGGGTAGTGGGACAGCATGGAGATGGCCATGCCAGACGCTTTTTTCTCGGCGGCGGCATGATCGATCAAAAAAGCATCCATGTTTTCAATAACGTTTTGGGTCCATTCGTGGGGGGTGTGGAAGCGCAGTGTAAACATAGTGGTTGGTTGTCGTAGGGCCTGTTGGAATGTGTGGATTGTTGCAAAACAATGGTTGCAGAAACCAAGGCTTGAAGCTGGGGTTGGAGCAATGTGGCATTATAGCCAGCTCACACGGAAAATCAGTCACTTATAACCGTATTGAGTTCCAGGGCGGCTCAAAATCACTGTTTTCTGGCACCGGGCTGACTATAATGGGCTCTGCTAAAAATTCCAAACAGGGTTAGACGGGAAAACACTATGATCATTAAGCCCAAGGTTCGCGGTTTTATCTGTACCACGGCCCATCCTCAAGGCTGTGCGGCCAATGTGCAGGAGCAAATTGAATACATTAAGGATCAGGGGGCTATTGCCGACGCGCCGAAAAATGTGTTGGTGATTGGCTGCTCCAACGGATATGGATTGGCTTCGCGCATTACTTCGGCCTTTGGAGGTGGTGCCAATACCCTGGGCGTGTGTTTTGAAAAGCCTCCCACCGATAAGCGGACGGCCTCAGCCGGTTACTACAATACCGTGGCGTTTGAGCAGGCTGCTAAAGCCGAGGGACTCTACGCGGAATCCATCAATGGCGACGCCTTCTCCGATGAATGCAAGGCCAAGGCCATTCAGCTGCTCAAAGAGAATATGGGCAAGCTGGATCTGGTGGTGTACAGCCTGGGTGCGCCGCGCCGTCAGGACCCCAAAACCGGTGAAGTGTACTCCAGTGTGTTAAAGCCCATTAACCAGGGCTATACCGCGAAAAACCTCAATACCGATACTTTGACCATCTCCGACATTACTGTCGAGCCGGCCAATGATGAGGAAATCGCCCAGACCGTTAAAGTGATGGGTGGGGAAGACTGGGAGCTGTGGATTGACGCTCTGAAAGAGGCGGATTTGCTGGCTGACAAGTGCAAGACCGTGGCCTACACCTACCTGGGTGAAAAGCTGACGTGGCCAATCTATGGGCATGCCACCATCGGCAAGGCCAAAGAGGACCTGGACCGCGCCGCCAAAGCCATCAACGAGCGTTTGGTGGATGTGAAAGGTCAGGCCAATGTGGCGGTACTGAAGGCGCTTGTTACTCAATCCAGCTCGGCTATTCCCATTATGCCGCTGTACATTTCACTGGTGTACAAGGTGATGAAAGAAGAGGGTACTCACGAAGGTTGTATTCAGCAGCTGTACCGCCTGTTCACGGAAGGGCTCTATACCGCGTCGCCGCGTGTGGATGAGCAAAACCGCTACCGTATGGATAACCTGGAGCTGCGTCCGGAAACCCAGGCCAAAATCGAAGCCCTGTGGCCTCAGGTTACCGAGGAAAACCTGTATCAACTCACCGACTACCAGGGCTATCACGACGAGTTCCTGAAGTTGTTTGGGTTTGGCTGGGACGGTGTCGACTACGAAGCCGATGTCAGCCCCTTGGTTGAGGCCAATTTTAAATAATTGCTGTCTGCCTGATGGGCAAACCACTGTTGAAAAACGGCCGGATTATCCGGCCGTTTTTGTTGGTGAGTCGGTGATTTGTGACAACTGTCTGTCAGGGCTTTCCCTTAACGGGTAGAAATTGCTAGCCTAGCCGCCTAACAGTAAGGAGTCGCTATGGCCGATCTACACACCACCCTGGTTCATTTTGATATTGTCTACGATGAGCCTGTCCGCCTCAGTCCAATGGTGCAGCGCATTACGGCCAACAACCCCAGCGCGTTTACCGGCCAGGGTACCAATACTTACCTGGTGGGGCATGAGCGGTTTACCGTGATCGATCCTGGCCCGGACAAACCGGAGCATATCGATGCCATTCTGAAGGCCACCGGCGGTAACATTGACCGTATTCTGGCGACTCACGGTCATGAGGATCACTCACCAGCCGGCAAGCCCCTGGCGGATGCCACAGGCGCAAAAATGATCGGTTTTTGCCCGGCTGAGGAAGACGCCGAGCAGCACCTCGACCCGACTTTCAGCCCGGAGCGTGATGTGCTTGATGGCGAAATCATTGACTGTGGTGACTATCAGATTCGTGCAATCCATACCCCCGGACATCTCCGTCGTCACGTCTGCTATCTGTTGGAACAGGAGCAAATGCTGTTTGCCGGTGACCACATCATGCAGGGAGCCACCGTGGTGATTATTCCTCCACATGGCGGCACAATGTGGGATTACCTGGCCTCCCTGATGAAATTGAAGGGGCAGGGGATTCAGATGCTGGCTCCTGCCCACGGCCATCTGTTGTCTGATCCCGACAAGGTCTTTCAGGAACTCTTCGATCACCGCATGTCCCGTGAGGCCAAGGCGCTTGCGGTGTTAAAGGACAAGCGCAAGGGCACCATTGAAGAGCTGGCGCCGTTTGTCTATCCCGAGGTAGAGGGCGACCTGATCAAGGGAACTCACATAGCCCTCTGGTCCCACCTGCAAAAACTCGTGCATGACGGTCGAGCCAGAAAACATCATGAAAAACACTGGATCATGGGGGAAGAGATCTGGGAAATCATCGACTAAGGTTAGCCGTTGAATGGGTTAACCTTTCAATAAAACCAATACACTGAGGGAGCTTGGCTATGGAATATCGTCAGTTGGGCAAGACCGGCATCAAGGTGAGTGCGATTGCTCTTGGAACCATGACCTGGGGGCAGCAAAACACGGAAGCCGAAGCCTTCGAGCAGATGGATTATGCGCTGGAGAAAGGCATCAATTTTTTCGATACGGCCGAGATGTACCCAGTGCCGCCCCGGGCTCAGACCCAGGGGCGTACCGAGACCATTATTGGTAACTGGTTGGCTCAGCGAGGCACCAGGGACAAGCTGGTGCTGGCCACCAAGGTGGCCGGTCGCGGTGACAACAACCCCGGTCTGGATCATGTCCGTGACGGCCCGCGCCTGACCCGCGAGCAGATCCACCAGGCATTAAATGACTCTCTGAAACGTTTACAAACCGGCTTTGTGGATCTGTATCAGGTGCACTGGCCGGAGCGGGCGACCAATTATTTTGGCGCGTTGGGTTATCAACACCGCGAAGACGATGGCGCAGTGGACATTCGCGAGACTCTGGAGGCATTGGCTGAACTGGTGCAGCAGGGCAAGGTCCGGCACATTGGCCTGTCCAACGAGACCCCCTGGGGACTGATGCGGTATTTGCAGTTGGCGCGGGAGTTTGACCTGCCAGTCGTGGTTTCCGTGCAGAACCCTTACTGTCTGGTTAACCGCCTGTACGAGGTGGGGCTGGCAGAAATGTCCATGCGCGAAGAGGTGGGCTTGCTGGCGTATTCGCCTCTCGGCGGCGGGACCCTGACAGGAAAATACCTGAATGGCGCGCGACCAGAGGGTGCCCGCATGACGCTGTTTGAGCGTTTTACCCGTTACAGTAACCCGCGTACGCAGGCGGCAATCGCGGACTATGTGGCCCTGGCCGGAGAGCACGGTCTGGATCCCGCACAAATGGCCCTGGCGTTTGTCACCAGTCGTCCGTTTGTCACCAGCAATATTATCGGTGCCACCAGCATGGCACAGTTGAAAAGTAATATTGACAGTGCGGAGTTGATGCTCAGCGATGAGGTGCTGCAGGCGATTGAAACCATACACCGCGACAATCCCAATCCGGCTCCCTGACCCCAGGGGACGAGTGGCTATACTGAAATGTAGTGATTTACTCGAACCGCACACCCCCCGGAGGCACAAGCATGGATACCAGTCTGCATTCGATGAACAACCTGTTTCAGCAGTTAGGGTTGCCACACGAAGACAGTGAGATAGAGTCTTTTTTGGCCGCACACCGCTTGGAAGCCCAGCAACAGTTGCACGATGCGTCCTTCTGGAGCCCAAATCAGGCCCGTTTTTTACTGGAAGCACTGGCGGACGATGCAGATTGGGCTGAAGTGGTTGATCAGCTGGACGCCCGCTTGCGACATTGAGCAATTCCAGCCGCTGGCTGGCTTGAGGATATCGGTGCTGAAGAAGAAATAGTTGGCACGGGAACTTGTGTCAGGGTAAGGGCGTCAGTAACATTACGCTTTTGCTTTACCCTGACGGAGACAGTGCATGATTCAAGGCAGTATGGTTGCCCTGGTAACCCCAATGACAGCAGATGGCCAGCTGGACTGGGAAGGCCTCCATAACCTGGTGGAATGGCATATTGAGAAAGGTACCGATGCCATTGTCGCCGTAGGTACTACGGGCGAGTCCGCCACTCTCGACGTGCACGAACATCTCAAGGTTATCCAAAAGGTGGTGGACCAGGTGAATGGCCGGGTTCCGGTGATCGCCGGGACCGGTGCTAACTCCACGTCTGAAGCCATCGAGTTGACTCTGTCCGCCAAATCGGCCGGTGCCGACGCCTGTTTGTCGGTCACACCTTATTACAACAAGCCCACCCAGGAAGGTCTTTACCAGCATCACTTGGCCATAGCCAAGGCTGTAGCGCTGCCGCAGATGCTCTACAATGTCCCCGGTCGTACCGGCGTGGACATGTTGCCTGAGACTGTCGCCCGCCTGGCCGAAGTGGAACATATCTTTGGTATCAAAGAAGCCACCGGCGATCTGGAGCGTGCCAAGTGGCTGGTAGATAATACGCCTGATGACTTTATCATCGTCTCCGGCGATGACCCTACTGCGGTGGAATTGATGCTGCTGGGCGGCAAGGGCGACATCAGCGTCACAGCCAATGTGGCTCCCGCCGAAGTGGCTCGTCTGTGCAAATTGGCGATTGCCGGCCAGGCGGAAGAAGCCCGCGCCCTCAATGAGCAGCTGATGCCGGTCCATAATGCCATGTTTGTTGAATCCAACCCCATCCCCGTCAAGTGGGCGGTGGCGGAAATGGGTTTGATGCAGGGTGGTATCCGTCTGCCGCTGACACCGCTGGCCGAGGTCTATCACGCGCAGGTGCGCGAGGTGTTGAAAAACGCCGGTCTTCTCTAAAGAATCCACTAATAAGATGAATAACAGCATGATGAATCGTTTGATGTCGCGTGCCCTGATGATGGTTGCTGTCGGGGGAATGACGGGTTGCAGTTCTATGTTTGGGCCCGAAGGGTATTTCCGCGATCGCGGTGATGACTATCTGAAAGCGGATGTGATTGCGCCAATGGATGTCCCCGCCGGGATCAGTCAGCACAGTGTTCAGCAGTTGTATGTGGTGCCGAACATTGGCAACCGGGAAGTGGAATTCAGCGGTGAGTTTGAAATACCTCGTCCCCAGGCGCTGTCGGACAGTGCCTTTACCGATCGGGTTAAAATCCAGAAACTCGGCGATCGACGCTGGATTCTGGTCAGTGCGCCGCCAGCGGAAGTCTGGCCGCAGGTGCGTGGTTTCCTGTCCCGCAACAATCTGGATGTGGTCTTTACCGATGCCACCAACGGCACCATCGAGACCGGCTGGTTGAAGTTTAAAGGTGATGAAGACACCAAAGACAAATACCGCCTGCAGATTGAACAGGGGGTTCAGCCGGACAGCACGGAAATCCATGTGTTGCACATGAGTGTTGCCCGCGACATTCCCGGCAACGGACAGGTAAACTGGCCCCAGGAATCAGTCAGTCCAGAGCGTGAGTCCTGGATGATGGATGAGCTGGCAGCCACCATCGCCAGTGAAGGCAGTTCCAGTCAGGCAGCTTCGCTGCTGGCTCAGACCATTGGCCTGAGCGACAAGGTGACTATTGATGCCGAGGCTGGAGAACCGGTTCTGAATCTCAATCTGGCTTACAACCGCGCCTGGGCTACTGTTGGCCATGCGGTACAGCAGGAAGGGTTTACCCTGTGGGACAGCGACGATGTGACCGGTATCTACTACGTTGACTTCGACCAGGACTACAGTGCTGACGAAGAAGACGACAGCGGCTGGTTCAGTGGTTTGATCGGTGGCGATGACAGTGATGCCCCGGCCACTTCCCCGTACTCCCTCAGCCAGGTTCTGGCGCATTTGCAGCTGGATGACAGCGAAGAAAATCGCAAGATCTTCAGTCGGGTCGATAGCCAGGCCAGCGAGCCTTTGCAGAATGTCCCCGGATACCTGGTGATTGTGCGCGGCCAGGGCAGTGACATTGAAGTCCGAATCCGCGATGGCTACGCCCGTCATCTGGCCGCCAAGGACGCGAAAAAACTGCTGAATATCATTCGCCATAACCTGATTTAAAGGCGGTTGTTATGAGGTTTGCGTCGCTCGGCAGTGGTAGCCGTGGTAATGGCACATTGGTCGAGTGGCGCGATGAGCTGGTGCTCATCGATTGCGGTTTCACCATTAAAGAAGTTGAACGGCGCATGGCGCGCCTGGGCCGCCAGGTCGAGGACATTACGGCAGTGCTGGTGACCCATGAGCATGGCGATCACCTTAAGGGGGTTCCTCCCCTGGCCCGTAAATACCAATTGCCGGTGTACATGACGCCCGGCACCTTCCACTGCCGGGATCTCGGCAAGCTTCCGCGTTTGACACTGATCGAAGGCTATCAAGCTTTTTCCCTGGGGGGATTGGGGGTTCAGCCAGTGGCGGTGCCCCATGACGCCCGTGAGCCTGCTCAGTTTGTGTTCGAGGCGGAAGGCAAGCGGCTGGGGATTCTCACCGACCTGGGCAATATCAGTGCACACGTGGAGAGCCACTATGCCGACTGCGATGCGCTGTTGCTGGAGGCCAATCACGACCCGCAGATGCTCGCCTATGGGCCTTATCCTCCATCGCTGAAGCAGCGTGTCAGCGGTCCCTGGGGGCATCTCAGTAATCAGCAGGCAGCGGGTTTTCTGCAGCGGGTCAACCATGAGCGCCTGCGCTGCCTGGTAGTGGGCCATATCAGTCAGAAGAACAATTGCCTGCAGCGAGCCCGAGACACACTTGCCGAAGTTACCGCGAGGATCCCGCGTGTGGAGTATGCCTGCCAGGATGAAGGCTTTGATTGGGTGGCGGTTTAATTGGCAGTGGCTGGCGGCAGTTTTTGTCGCCTAATTCTTTTTAGTTGGTATGCACTTCCAGTTTTCTTCAGTTGCAACCTGTCATACCTGTCAGACTTTGTCCACATCCTTTCTGGCCTTTGGCGTAATTTTTTGTGCACTTCCGATTTTTTCTTGCAATCTATTGAAAAAGTCATAACAACATGATTTTCTTGGAAAAAAATAGGTATGGTTACAAAGTATCCAGATTGTTGTGGGTGGGCGTTGATAAGGCTTGGGGGCAGGTGTGCAAGCCTCATGCACAGACTTATCCACAGAAAGTGTGGATAAGTGAAACGTTAACCCCCTGTTTGCCTGTCGCGTAATAACTCCTTTGCGCCACTGTTGAGAAACCGGTTCAAGTTTACTTCTTGTAGGGGATTTGCTCTTTCATGAGTCTGGCAATTGTGGTTTTATAGTTCCACTGTTTGACTTGAGCGAACCAGGGCATAAGGAGTGATGGCCGTGCAAGTGGATGAACGTCGTCAGTTCGAGCGCAAACCAACCTCTATCCGAGTCGAGATGACCAACCCGGCATTTGGTACCATCATTGGGTTTGCGAGGGATATCTCCGATGGTGGCGCCTCTGTTTTGATCGAAAACTATCAAATTCCGCCGGTTGGAACGGTGGTTGATGTGCGCTTCAAAAAGATGGTGGGGCCGATTAATGAGGAACCGGTGAAAATGATGATAATGCACCATCATCGTAAAACCGCAGGCCTGATGTTCGTCACATCCGGGACCTGATACACCTTATCCTGAGCTCCCTCTCTCCGTCCTCGGTCATGGCCACCTCCGGCCCTGATATTCAGAGAATATTCAGTCTTTTACCATACTATGGATTACGGCAGGAGGGTGCTTGCCCGTTGCTGATGTAGCGCCGGGCCACAGTGTCCCGCGACCGAGATAGGTGGCTGTGGTGGGGAGCTGTGATGACTGGCTCTACAGTATGGCGCGGTTCAGCGACACTGTTCAGGGCGTTCAATCTGGCTGTCGCGACTTTTCGCAAACTGCTCAATATCACCACAGGCTAATTGGGGATTATTCTGCAGGTCGACCCGCTGTAAGGTGGGCAGGGTCAGGATTTCCGGAGCCTGTTGCAGTTGGTTGTCGTTGACTTTCAAGACTTCCAGTTTGCTCAGGTATTGCAGGGGGCGCAGGCTGCGAATCTGGTTGTTTTCCAGGTTCACCTGCTTCAGGTTGTAAAAGGCTTCGATACCCTGCAGGTCGCTGACCCCGGCGTGGCTGCAGATGAGCTGGGTTACCTGGCCGAAGTCGGTGGCGTTGAGGTCCTTGATTGCCTGGTCCAGGCAGGACTTTAAGCGCGGGTCTACAGTGTCAAAGTCGGTGAGCAGGCTCGGTGGATTGTAAACCACGGTTTCGTTGAGGGTCATCTGATAGCGGCTGCAACCGGAAAGTACCGAACTTGCCACTACGGCGAGTGAAACCGCCAGGCGGGCTTTTCGCAACCGAGAGGGCTTGTTCGGCTGTCCAGTTCGAGTGGCCGTACCAGCGTGAGTGGTGATGGAAAGTGTGTCGAAGCGCGAAGCGAGCATGTTGGGGTCTCTGGAGGATTCGGCAAGCCGGAAGTAAAACAATTTGCGAAATTGTAACAACTCGCGGACAGAAAAGCGTGTGGCAATTCGCAGGCTTTTTTTCAAAGGCTGGTAAACTGCGGCCAGCCTAAAACGGGAAACCAATAGTAATCTACATTGATGGGAGAGTGTTCCATGTTTCGAAGTATCCTGATTTTCTCTGTGGTCCTGGCGATGGGATGTGCATCGACTGACCCTTATACTGGCCAGCAAAAAACCAGCAATACGGCGGTAGGCGCTGGTGGCGGTGCTGTGGTTGGGGCAATTATTGGTGCGGCTACGGCCAGTAAAAAAGATCGTGGCAAGGGAGCGTTAACGGGTGCAGTGGCCGGTGGTGCTATCGGCGGTGGTGTCGGCTATTACATGGATCGACAAGAGGCCGCCTTGCGAGCCAAATTGCAAAGCACGGGAGTGCAAGTTCAACGTGAAGGCGATCATATTCGTTTGATTATGCCCGGTAACATCACTTTTGATTCCAGCCAGAGCGCCATTCGCAGTAGCTTTTACTCCACCCTTAACTCCGTTGCCGTAGTTCTGGCTGAGTTTGATCGCACGGCGATTCGGGTTACTGGTCATACCGACTCCACCGGTGGAGCCGATCTGAATCAGCGTCTGAGCGAAGAACGCGCGAACAGCGTCAGACAATACCTGGTCAACCAGAATGTGGCTTCTGGACGCATTCAGACTCAGGGTTATGGTCCTCGTTATCCGATTGCCAGCAACAGCACGCCTCAAGGTCGTGAGGCTAACCGACGGGTGGAGCTGGAACTGTTGCCTCTGGATTCCTGATCGGATATTAACGTCAGGAGTATTTGAAACGCGGCTATAGCCGCGTTTTTTGTAGGTGCTGTGCAAGTGTGGAACTTGTCATTCGGCAATACGGTCCCTATATTCTCTAGCGTTTGTTAAACGAGCACGCCGCATCGCATGGATGGGGAGGAGCCAACGGGAGTGGAATCACACCTTTATGATTGAGATTCAGTCGCTGACCAAACGATTCGGCCAATTTATGGCTGTGGATAGCTTGTCGCTTACCATACATCCAGGTGAAGTCATCGGTTTTCTGGGCCCCAATGGTGCCGGGAAGTCGACAACCATGCGCATGATTGCCGGCTTTCTCAAACCTGATTCTGGCCGAGTCACTATTTTTGGCCAGGATATCGAACTGCAGCCACTCTCCGCCAAACGCCTGTTAGGGTATCTGCCGGAAGGGGCTCCCAGCTATGGCGATATGTCAGTGGAGTCTTTTCTCCGCTTTATTGCCGAAGCCCGTGGCGTAGCTCGGCAGCAACGCCAGAGCGCCATCGACAGGGTGGTGAACCGATTGCATCTGCAAGAGGTGCGTCGACGCCCGATAGACACCTTATCCAAGGGCTTTCAGCGGCGAGTTGGCATTGCTCAGGCGCTGCTGCACGATCCGCAGGTATTGCTACTGGATGAGCCAACCGATGGTCTGGATCCCAACCAGAAATATGAGGTGCGGGAACTGATTCGCGAGCTGGCCAGCGATAAAATTGTGATTATCTCGACCCACATACTGGAAGAAGTGGAAGCGGTCTGTCAGCGGGCTGTGATTATCCACCAGGGCAGATTGGTGGCGGACGCCACACCAGCGGAATTGAAAATGCAGTCTGATTACTATCAGGCGGTTGAACTTGAACTGCCGAATATTTCCACCGGCTCCGACCTCTGGCGGCAACTTGAACAGTTGCCGGGGGTGAAGGCTATTACTCGCACGGAAACCGGTCAGTGGCTGGTGATGCCCCAGCAGGGCGAGCCAATTCTGCAACCGGTGCAGGCGATTTTGGAAGCGCGCTCGGTGACACCGCATTCTATTGCGGTATCCAACGGTCGTCTTGATGATGTTTTTCGCCGCGTGACGCAAGACCCGGCAGGGCACTCGCTGACACAGGCAGGTGGGTTATGATGAATCGAATTGGCGCGGTGTTTAAACGCGAGCTGGCCGGTTATTTCACCACGCCGCTGGCCTATATTTTTGTCTCTGTGTTTGTTTGCCTGAGTGGCTTCCTGACGTTTGAATTGGGCAGCTTCTTCCAGCGCGAACAGGCCGATTTACTGACGTTTTTTACGTTTCATCCGTGGTTGTATCTGGTATTGATGCCGCCATTGGCCATGCGCCTGTGGGCTGAGGAGCGTCAAACCGGTAGTATCGAATTGCTGATGACACTGCCATTGACTACCGCCGATACCGTTCTGGGAAAGTTTCTCGCTGCCTGGGTGTTTTGCGGCTTTGCGTTACTGGCCACTTGCCCGATCTGGTGGACAGTGAATTATCTAGGCGATCCGGATAATGGCATTATCCTGGCCGCCTACCTCGGCAGTTGGTTAATGAGTGGCAGCTTTCTGGCCATGGGCAGTTTTCTGTCGGCCCTGACCAAAAACCAGATTATCGCCTTTGTGCTGTCTTTGGTTGGTGGGGTGATATTCCTGTTGTTAGGTTTTGCGCCGGTGGCGTCTGCGCTGCAGGCTGTGCTGCCGAAACCACTGGCCGAATTACTGATCTCCATGAGCTTTCTAACGCATTTCCAATCCATTACCCGCGGCGTATTGGATGTTCGTGATGTGGGTTTCTTTCTCGCGTTTGTGATTTGCTGGTTGTTGGCCACCGTGGCAATGGTGAATTGGAAGAGGGCAGAATGATGCGATGGTTGACCTCCATGCGTGGCTTGAGTGTGGCCGTCTGTTTGCTGTTGCTGCTGGGATTGTGCCTGGTCCTCTTCCAGCTGCCGGCCTGGCGAGTGGATTTAACCCAAGAGCGACTCTATACCCTCAGCGAGGGGTCTCGGTCTCTGGTGCGAGACCTCAACAAGCCCCTGACCTTGACGCTGTATTTTTCCCGTTCCCTGGCCGATAACCTGCCTCAACTGGGGGATTATGCCCAGCGTATTGAAGATATGCTGCACGAGTATCAGGCGTTGAACCCTGACCTGATCAGCGTGAAAGTGGTGGATCCTAAACCGTTCAGTGAAGAGGAAGATGAAGTGACTGTGGCCGGTTTGCAGGGAGCGCCGGTGACTTTGGGGGGGGATTCTTTATACCTAGGGCTGATTGCCGCCAGCGACGGGGGCGAAGGCAGTCCGGCCCAGGAGGTGATTGCGTTTTTCAGCCCCGAGCGGGAACGTTTCCTGGAGTATGATCTCAGTCAGGTGATCCATCGTTTGAGCCAACCGCAGCAAATCGTCGTGGGTGTCATCAGTGGCGTACAGATGTTCGGCGGCTTCGATTTTGCCACTCAGCGTCCCACGGCTCCCTGGGCGGTGGTGTCGCAACTGCAAGAAGTGGCCGATGTACGCGAGCTGTACGAACCCCTGGCTCGCATCGAGGAGAATGTGAATGTGCTGATGGTGGTGCACCCGCGGGACCTCGATGACACTACCCTGTACGCCATTGACCAGTACGCCCTCAATGGCGGGCGGGTGTTGTTATTTGTTGATCCGCATGCGGAAATCAATTCCAGAGCCGCGGGCCAGGCGAACAGTTCCAACGCCGAAAAGCTGCTGCAAGCCTGGGGGGTCGAATACGATCCTGAGGCCTTGGTCGGGGACCGAAAGTGGGGATTGCGCATCGCGACAGACCCCCGTTCCGCGCCCATGCCCCATGTGGGTATTATCGGTTTGCCGACGGATGCCATGGATAAGAACTCCATTATTACTGCGGAGTTGGAGTCTCTCAATGTGGCCAGCGCCGGGGCATTGCGGCAACGCGACGGGGATACGGCCGTTCGTTTCCAGTCTCTGTTGCACACCTCCAGCGATGCGATGCTGATCGATAGCCAGCAGTATCTGGCTGCGCGGGATCACGGTGACCTGTTGGCGAATTTCCAGAGCGCTGATCAAGCTTATGTGCTGGCCGCTCAGGTCAGTGGTCCGGTGCATTCGGCCTTTGATGAAGCTCCGCAGCCGGAACAGGAGGCCGAAGACGCGCCCCCGGTTCTTCCTCATCAATCCGAAGGAGAATTAAACGCGGTTATTGTGGCGGACGTGGATATGCTCAGTGATCGCCTGTGGGTACAGGTGTCCAATCTGTTTGGGGAGCAGGTGTTGCTGCCCTGGGCCAATAACGGTGACTTTGTCGTCAATGCGGTGGAGAACCTGGGAGGCAGTCAGGCGTTGATCAGTCTGCGTTCACGAGGACAATACAGCCGTCCATTTACCCTGGTGAATAGCTTGCGGGCGGAGGCGGCAGAGGAGTTTAAACAACAGGAACAGGTACTGCTGCAGCGTTTGGATCAGTTGGAAACCAGCATAGCCAGTTTGAAACCGTCGGTTGAGGCCAATGGCGAACTGGTTTTGAGTGATGATCAACGGGCAGAGATTGAAGCCTTTGAAGCCCAGCGGTTGGAAACGCGGAAACAGTTACGCCAGGTACAGCATCAATTGAACGAGTCAATCGATGTGCTCGAAGGCCGTTTGCGCTGGTTGAATATGGGGCTGGTGCCGGCACTGTTGTTGCTGTTGATGGCGATCGTTATGATTCACCGGCGACGTTTGGCGGCCAGATGATTCGGCATTGCTCTGGCGTCGTCGGCACGTTAAGCTAACGACCTTTTAATCCCCCCGCCGAGCCATGGCAATCCGGTTTGGGTGGCAGTCGGAAGTCAATTATGATGAGCTTTTCCGCGACGGCATGGGCGACGCGATTGAACCTCAGAACCGCCAACATATTGTCTGGTCGCTGTCTGTCTGTGTGGCTTCTTGCGTTATTGTCTATTGCCCAGGCTAACGCTGCGGTAAGCTCCTCCCAGCTCAAACTGGGAACGACGTCCCTGGAAACGACATCTCTGGAAGCCATGGCCGAGAAGGCTGACAGCATTGCCCTGGTAACCGTGACTCGAGTGCATCCTCTGATCAATCAGGCCATGACCATGCCCGGCATGTTGGCGGTGGAAGCTTACGCGTATCAGGTGGGTGTAGACCGTCTCTGGAAAGGTGCGCAACCGAGGGCGTTACTGGTCAGATTGCGCGATTGCACCACCCGCCTGAAGTCCGGCGAGCGTTATCTGGTATTTGGTAGCTGGGGCATCAATGGCAACTGGCAAGTCAACCAGTGTCAGCAGGTAATGCCAGAGCGGCAAGCTGATGAGCCCATGGCACAACTCAATCGTCTCTATGGGCATAAGGTTGCCCTGCAGTAGTGATGAATCTTTTCCCCCGCCCGCAATACTTATTCTGTATCGATGCTGATCAGCTCTCACTGGCACAGTCACTGGCTGTTCAGCTGGACGTTGAGCTGCAATCAATGAGTTCGCAAGAACTGGCGCTCCACAGCAAGCAGGCGGACGAGGCCTCAATGGTGCTGTTACTGGACCAGCAGGGGCTGGCTCTGCAACCCCTGGGAGCTAAGGCTGCGGGCCCTATCCGTGCTGATTTCACTTCAGGCGCAGTCGATCACCGGCGCAAATTTGGGGGTGGCAGTGGGCAAATGATAGCCAAGGCGGTTGGGGTCAAACTCAGCCGGCCGCTGTCGCTGCTCGATGCCACTGCCGGCTTGGGGCGGGACGCGTTTGTCCTGGCAAGCCTCGGTTGCCAGGTGCAACTGTATGAGCGTCATCCAGTGGTGGCGGCCCTGTTGGCGGATGGGCTGCAGCGAGCGGGCGCCTCCTTCGACGACAGCCTGAGAGTGATAGTTGAGCGCTTGTCCTTACTGCCGGTCGACAGCTTGTCGGCGCTGGCGGCATCACCGGATCAGGTTGATGTGGTTTACCTAGATCCCATGTTTCCCGAGCGCAGTAAATCGGCCAGTGTCAAAAAAGAAATGGCCGTATTCCATCAACTGGTGGGACGCGATGAGGATGCCGATGGGTTGTTGCCGCTGGCGCAGTCCCTGGCTCGCTATCGGGTGGTGGTGAAGCGCCCCAGAAAAGCCCCGTTTCTCAACAACCAGTCGCCCTCATACCAGCTATCGGGCAAAACCAGTCGCTACGACATCTATGTGAACCGCAAGCTGCCGGATTAATCCCCTTTAAAAAACCACCAGATGCGGCTGATGGTCATGCGGACTTGAGCCAGGATGGCCACCACAAACCCGCATCCACCCACCAGCAAACCGGCCAGCAATACCAGTTCCTGTTGCAAGGAAGGGTTCAGTTGTACCGCGATATACACCAGCACTCCACCGGCAAAAAACAGCATTGCCCCCAATCGGAATTGACGAAATGCCACATCCTGGGATGCGGAGTAGTGATGTTTCAGAGCATGCTGCAGGCGTTCAAACATAGGGCAATAACAACATATCGCAATAATAAATCCAGCCGATTAACTCGATTGGGTATGACACCTTGGCGAATCCTTTGATGCAGGTCAAGAAGCAGTTGCCAAAAGCAAGTACTTTAGAAGACTGTTCTCTGCCGGTTTCAGCAAAGGAGATTTGTTATGCATGCCATCGAAAAACAACTGTATCAGGATCATTATCACATGGGGCGCTTGCTGCGTTGTCTGGAGCGCGCGGTGGAGCGGTTTAGTACCGAGGGTGGCGAGGGATTGTCCTTGATACTCGATGCCATGGATTATCTGCGTGCCTATCCCGAGCATTGGCATCATCCTGTGGAAGACCAGGTCTTTGCCCACCTCGTTCGCCAATACCCCTATTACTCGAGAATTGTGGAGGATTTGCATCGCGAGCATCAACGCCTGGTGAAGCTGTCGGCTGAAGTGGAGAGCCTGTTTCAGGCCATCGCCAATGATACGGTGGTGCCCATGAAGCTGTTACTGCGCAAGGTATCTGAGTACCTGACGTTGCAGGGGCGCCATATCGACCGGGAAAATGAGCTGGCCTTTCCACTGATGCATACCTGCTTAACGGACGAGGATTGGCAGCAAATAGAAAAGGCCGTCGAGTTTGTCAAAGACCCGTTGTTTGGCGATCAGCGCCGGCAGCAATACCTGTCCCTCTATGCTCATATCCAGCGGGAAGAAATAGCTCTGGCTGAGGAATCCAGTGACCTAGCGCCAGACTTGTTTGATCACGCCACTGGCGGTAAGGATGATTTGATCGTCGACCTGCAATTGGCAGCGGGTAAAAGCCAGCGATCGTCCTCGACGAGTTACCACTGATTCGCCAATGATCAGATCACCGGCCCTGGAAGGACCGACAAAATCGCTGTTGCAATTGACGGTGAGAACCGTTTGCATGGCGTTGGTTAGCGCCGCCATACACAGGCAGTAGTCGGCGAACATCATCAGGAAGCCGCCATGGGTTGTACCGCCCATATTGCAGTGGTGCGCTTGAACTCGGAAAGCCGATTGACAGTGTTCGCCGTCTTGGTGGTAGAAAAACGGTCCACCAAAGTCTTCCGCACCATCGCCTGGGTAGTGTTGGAAATGGGCGGGGATGTCAAAGTCACGGGGATCAAATTTGGGCGTCATTTTTTACTGTCCATTGACCAGCAATAGGCGAGGTTCAAGTTTTGGTGGATGAGGTCGGTGCCTGCCAACGACGACTGGCTTCATCATCGGATTGCCGGGCTTCCACCCAGCGAGATCCTTGAGCGGTGTCTTCCCGCTTCCAAAAAGGTGCCTGGGTTTTTAGAAAATCCATAATGAATTCACAGGCTCCAAAGGCGTCGCCCCGGTGGCGGCTGGAAACGCCCACAAATACGATTTGGTCACTGGGTTCTAGTGCACCGACCCGATGGATAATGCGAATCTGTTGTAATTGCCAGCGCTCGCGGGCCTGCTGGCAAATGTCTTGTAACACCTTTTCGGTCATGCCCGCATAGTGCTCCAAATACAGGCTGCTGACAGAGTCGCCCTCGTTAAAGTCACGCATCAGCCCGACAAACGTCACAATCGCCCCAATCGCGGGGCAGTCCTGGCGCAGAGCCTGGTACTCCCGCTGGCCATCAAAATCCGCTTGTTGAACCCGGATACTGGTAGTCATCTCAACCACCCGTTACCGGCGGAAAAAAAGCCACTTCTTCATCGCCGTTGAGCGGCCGGTCCCAATCTGCCACTTGCTGCTCTACCGCCACCAGCACGCCGGCACTGTGCAAGGCGTTATGCCACTGCGGCCCCCGCTGGCCAAGCAGTTGGCGAAGTTCACCCGTGGTGCTGACCTCTGCCGGTAAAGCCAGGCGCTCTTCACGACAATCCAGTTCCTCACTGAGGCGGGCAAAAAACAAAATTCTTAGCATGGTCTCATCCCTCATTCAGATGGCGGGCGCTGCCAGTGTCCGGACTTGCCACCCTGCTTATCCAGCAGGCGCACATTATCAATGACCATGGCTTTGTCCACCGCTTTGCACATGTCGTACAGGGTGAGGGCGGCCACTGAGGCCGCCGTCAGGGCCTCCATTTCTACCCCGGTCTGGCCCCGAAGTTTGCAGGTGCTTTCAATGCGCACTCGATTGTGTTCTGGCTCTGCTTGCAGCTCCACTTTGATGGAGGTCAGCATCAGGGGATGACAGAGTGGAATCAGGTCCGAGCACTTTTTGGCGGCTTGAATACCGGCAATCCGGGCCACCGCAAACACATCCCCTTTTTTCAGGCCACCTTCCATAATCAGTGCCAGTGTCTCTGCGGTCATTGTGACATAAGCTTCGGCGGTAGCTTGGCGCTGGCTGTCGTGCTTGTCGCCGACATCCACCATATGGGCGTGTCCCTGGGAATCCAGATGGGTCAGTTTGGTCATGTCGAAGGCCTTTCAGGTGCTGGCGTCTGGGTTTGGTCCATGATACCCCATCAGCCGCGCCAACCCTATGTTTGTGGGGGATGGATGCCGCAACGAAAAAACCCGACTCAGAGTCGGGTTTTGCCGGGCTTCAAGGGGTTGAACTCAGCGCTCAAACACCAGGGTAGCAGTGACGGGAACGGCCACGCTGATGGAGGGCAATCCGGCCACTTCTTTCAGCTTATTGATGCCTGCTACCAGTTCAAAATCGGCGGCATTGATGACAACAGGGGCTAAAGTGGTGACTTGCAGGCCGCCATTGGCCAGGGCTGTCACTCGCACAGTGGCTGGCACGGTCTGGGTTTGGCCATGCAGGTTCAGGTTCAGCTGGATGTCTGCGGTGGTCGACTCGCCGGCGGAGAGGCTGGAGAATTCCTTCAGATCCACTTTGGCACTCAGTTCCGCGTTGGGGAAGTTCGCGGTATCAAACAGCAGGGATTGCATGCGCTCATCGCGAATGGGGATGTTGGTGGCCACGCTGCTGAGGTCAATGCTCAGCTTGGCATCGCCTTTATCCGACAGGCTGCCGCTGAGGGTTTTAAACGAGTGCACTTCAGCAACCGCGGACTTCTTCACGGAAATAAAATTCAATTGTGAACCGGCGTTATCCAGGGTCCAGTCCGCCTGGCTAAGACCGGACAGGGTCAGCAGACTGCCGGCCAGCAGACCGGTGGTGAGTTTACGCATGGTGGCGGGGCGAGAAGTGATTGAACGGAACATAAACAGTCTTCCTTTGCAAATACGTTCTGGTGACTCACTGGAGCCAGTGTTGTCCAGTGTAATCTATTGATCACAGAAACCAAGTCTTCCGTGAGTGTACACCGGCGCCATGGCGCTTTACGGGGACTTTGCACTTTTTTTCTATGTGCTTTCTATTCCTCCGGTTCTGCTCGTCCTCCGGTTCTGCTCGCTGGCGCCGGTCACGAGAATGTCATGCCCTTGTCACACGGGTTGCCTACACTGGCGGCTGTCTAGAACTTTGCCTTTCTCATTATGCGCCAAGTGGTTTGCCTCAAGTGGGGGGATAAATATTCCCCGGAGTATGTCAATCGACTGTACGCCATGGTCGAGCGCCAGTTACATCACAAGCATCGTTTTTATTGCGTCACTGACAACCCTGCCGGATTGGATCCTACCATCCATGTGATTCCCTTGCCCGATCATGGCCTGCATGGCTGGTGGAATAAAATGTGGTTGTTCAGTCCCCAGTTTCCCCTTCAGGGCGAATGCCTGTTTCTTGATCTGGATGTGGTTATCGCCGAGCCTATAGACTGCCTGTTTGAGTTCGCGCCGGAAAAAGCATTCTGCAGTATCAAGGATTTTGTCCGGGATGAGTTTAATACTTCCGTGGTGCGCTGGCACGCGGGCGACCCCCGTATCACCCGCATCTGGCATGACTTTTTGCAGTTTGTAGCGCAGTTACAGGCATCACCCTGGGAGCGACTCAAACGGCTGGGGCATTATCTGCGACGACGCCTATCCTTGAAAGCCCGCAAGCGTATCCACCGCTCCGGCGAGTTAACTCATCTCGGCCGCTATCAGGGCAGCCAGAAATGGCTGTCCGAGCGCATATGGGAAAAGCCCTGGGTCGCGGCTTATCCCCGGGGCTGGTGCTTTTCTTTCAAATGGGGCAGTGACAAACGCCTGGCCCTTGCCGATCAGCGACCCGAAGGACATTGGGAAGAAGGCGGTCGGGTAGCGGTATTTGAAGGTCGTCCCAAGCCCCATGAGTGCCTCAATGTCCCCTGGGTTGCCCAGCACTGGGGTCGTTGAAGATGAGCGCGCTGACGGTCTTACAGGTGTTGCCAGCGCTTAACTCGGGTGGTGTTGAGCGAGGCACCCTGGATTTTGGCCGGGAGTTGGTGGCAAGAGGGCATAAGTCTCTGGTGATGTCCACGGGAGGTGGCATGCTGGCGCAGCTTGAAGCTGAGGGCAGTCGTCACCTTCTCCTGCCGGTTGCCCGTAAATCCTTGTGGTCCCTGCGCCATGTACCGCGTATTCGGCGGGTTTTACAGGAGTTGTCACCGGACATTATCCATGTGCGTTCACGACTGCCGGCCTGGCTGGTTTGGCTGGCGTGGAAAGGGTTGCCGGAAGACGAGCGTCCCGGACTGGTGACCACCTTCCACGGTCTCTATTCTCGCAATGCCTACAGCGCCATCATGGGACGGGGAGAGCGCGTGATAGCCATTTCCCAGACGGTTTACCAATACATACAGGAGACCTGCCCGAGCTTGCCCCGGGAGCACCTGGGCTTGGTCCATCGAGGGGTAGACACCAGACAGTTTTGCCGCGGCAAACCGTCGGCTAGATGGTGGCAGGCGCTCTATCAGGAATATCCGGCCATGCGGGATAAGCCCCTGGTGATTATGCCCGGGCGTCTGAGTCGCTGGAAAGGTCAACGGCAGTTCCTGCACATGATGCTGCACCTAAAGTCCCGTGGGGTGGATTGTCATGGGGTGCTGGTGGGGGACGCGGAGGCTGGCAAAGGCAGTTACTTGCGCGAGTTGCATGAGCATGTGGTGGCCCTGGGGTTGCAAGAGCAGGTCTCGCTGGTGGGGCGGCGGAACGATATGTGTGCGATCTATCGGGCGGCGGCGTTGGTGTGCAACCTGTCCCAGCGTCCCGAACCTTTTGGTCGAACCGTGATTGAAGCGCTGGCGTGTGGGGCACCGGTACTGGCAGTCGACCGTGGAGGGCCGGCCGAAGTGTTGCGCACCTGTTACCCGCAAGGCCTGGTCTATGGTGACAACCCCGCAGATTGGGCCGCCGTGGCCGCTCAATTGTTGCAGCGGCAGCAGCGTTTTGAGAAAGCATTGCCGGCGGAATTCACCCTGGCCACCCAGGCTGAAAAAACCCTGGCGATTTATGAGGAGCTGTTGGCCAGTAAAGCCACTGCACGTGTGCTGTCTCATGGTTGATAGCGGCTCGCCTTTACGGTGGCAATGGTGGCGCCACTACGGCTGGCGACTGCTGCTGACGCTGTGGTTGACCGGCTTTGTCAGTTTGTTGTGTTACCGGCGCAGCTATTTCATTCCCAGTGGCGTTTTGCTGTTGTTCTCCCTGGCGCTATGGATTCGCTACGGTCATGAATTGTGGCGGGATCCCGCCGTGCGATTACTGGGGGTGTTCAGTCTGGCGGTGGTTGCGCCCTTGTTGTTGGTATGGCCTGCTGCGCTGGCGCCTGCCAAGACGTTGATGAGTGCGGCGATGGTGGCGGCCATGTGGCTGGTCGGTTGCAGTGCCATCTGGTTGTTGCGCCGCTTTCAACTCACGCTCTGGGTGCAGTACGCGGTATTTGCCATTCTCCTCTTCTGGACCCTGGATGGATTGTGGCAGGCCATCTTTGGAGTTGATTGGTTCGGTGTAACGCGTAGCGAGAGATTGGGGGCTTTTTTTACCTCACCCAATAAATTCGGTTGGTACATCGGCATGCTCAGTGGCCTGCTGTTGTTGCCAACGCTGACCTGGTGCCGACTCGGCATCTGGCAGTGGTTGTTAATGATGCTGGTGCTGGCGGTTGTGTTTTTGGGCAATACGCGCGCGGCCTGGATTGTTTGCGCCCTGACTCTGGGGCTTAGGTGGTGGTATCTGCCCGGACGTGGCGGCAGGCGATATGGTTGGCTGTTGTTGCCGCTGGTTCTACCCTTAGTCACCGTAGGCAGTGTCTATGCCCTGGACAATAGCTTTTCCCAGCGGCTGCAGTCGACCTGGCCGGATTATTGGTCGTTTGAAGCCCTCAATCAGGCCCTGGCCTACCGGCCGGCCCTGTGGCGTTTCGCAGTGGAGCAAATCACGCTGCACCCTTGGTTTGGGCAAGGGGTTAATGCGTTTGAGCATCTGAGCCTGCACGCCTATGAGCAGGGCAGCCCGCGCTATCTGTATCAGCCGCATGCGCACCAGCTACTGTTGGAGATCTGGTTGGTGACGGGGCCTTTGGGATTGCTGGCGTTGGGGTGGGGGTGTTCTCGCTTGTGGCGAGCCTGGCAACAAGCTCCCGTAACTGCCCGGCATCAGGCGCTGCCGTTGTTGGGTACTTGCGCCTTATTCTGGTTCCCGTTCAATACCCACCGGGATTTCTATGCTTCGGAAGCAATGCACATGACGTGGTGGTTGTTGGCTCTGGGGTTGGCCGCGCTTGTGCCACACCAATACTCATCTCAATACAGCAAAGGTTAAAACAGCATGGACTCTGAGACGGTTATGAACGACACGTCTACACCCGCCAAGTCAGCTGATGCCGAGGCAGTTTCTCCCCTGCCAGTTTCCCAGCCGTGCAGCAGCGTGACAGACGACGCATTGCTGAGCCATCTGTTGCAGGTGGTGGACAATGCCGAGCTGGTGTCTGAACCTTTTCCGCACATGTATTTTAACGAGCTTTTTCCTGTTCATATTTACGCCAGGATGTTGGCTTTAAGGCCCGCTGCGGACTTCTTCAAGGGCCTGAATCACAAGGAAGCGCTGTTGCAAGACGGTACCAGCACTCGCCAGGTTTTGCCTTTTAATGAACAGCGTTTACAACTATTGCCGCCTGAGCAAAGGGATTTCTGGTTGTCGATCAAGACAACCCTGGACGATGCCCGTTTGCGTCGTGTCATCTTTGATAAATTTTCCGCAGGGATAGGCCAGCGCTTAAAAATCCATCCCAATGGCGCCAAAGATGTGCATGGATGGTCCAAGGGCGGTCTGTTCATAGATTCCAGTGGCTATCGCATTTCCCCGCACCGGGATGTGTTCACCAAGCTGGTGACCATGCAATTTTATTTGCCCGCTGATGACTCGCAACGGCCTCTGGGTACAGCATTGTACAGCCGTGACTGGCTGGGACGACTGAATCGTGAGTTGAAGAAACTGGGATTGTCCGGCTTGCGCGAGTTTGCCCACGTGAAGACCTTTCCCTTCCTGCCCAATTCCGGTTACGCCTTTGTGGTAGGCAATCATAGCTGGCATGGGCGTGAGCCTTTACCCGCAGACAGTGGCGAACGCTACACCTTGATGCACATTTACTACCTCAAGCCGGACGTTAAGTTCTACGACGATTAATCGGGTTGTCGAGGATGGACCTGATGAAAGCCTGTCTAAAGTGCCGCAGGCTAGCTTTCGACAGAGACCGACCTCAGGCCAACAAGAGTTGCTGCAGGGGCTCAACAATTCGCTGGCAGTAGCGGGGATAGTCCAGGCCCATGGCAATTTTCGGAGCTTGCCAGCGAGCCAGTGTTTCAATGTCCGTAAGTTGCAGGTAACCCTGGGCACTGAATGTCTGCAGAGTGTTGCGATGTGACAGGGGGGGTTGCATTCGTTTTGGTTGCAGGGCAATGGTCGGGCGACCGCTGGTGATGGCTTCACTTAACATGGTGAGACTGTCTGCGCTGCAGAAAACTTTTTCACTGCAGCCCAGAATAGCGGCAATATCTTCTGCGCCAGTCAAGCCATAATAGCTGGCCTGGCCGATATGAATCACATCCACATGTTGCTGTAAAAAATCCTCGGCGTCATCACCAGTACGGCGTGAAGTCGCGATCAGCCATTGAATTCCGTGAGCTTCCGCCAGGGTATTCATGCCTTCTGCCAGCTGGCGCCAGTCATTTTCACAGTACTGGTAACCGCAGCCATCACCGCCAATAAAACAACTCCAGTAGCGGCCGTGGCCCAGGCGTTGGCGCAACTCGGTGCTGGCCTGCTGGCAGCGTTCCGGTGACATGGTGGTCGGTGCAATGCCGGTGGCAATGGCGTTGGTGTGGCTGCCGCCGTTTAATGACAGGTGGGCGCAAACGTGTTTGGGGTCGATGCCTCTCAATGAACCGATGAGAACATTGCGACAGTGCAGCTGTTTGCTCAGGGCAATATTGAGCGGTGCCATATCTCCGCCAAACGATACCAGCACATCGGTGTCACGCGGATAGAACTCCATCTGGTAACTGTGAATCACGCTATCGAGGGCCAGTGTGTGAGTGCTTTGACACAGTTGTCGATAGAGCTTGCGCGCCAGCGGCCATTTGATTTTGCTGCGGCATTCTCGAACGTCAATCTCGTGCTGACGAGCCAGCATAGCCGCGAGACCGCGAGATTGGTTGAGGTGCCCGGGAATGGCATCGTGTAACAACGTAATACGGAGTTTGGTCATGGTTATGGATCGCGCTTAAAGTGTCGATGGATGAGGGTTAGCCGTGACACTCCCTGGTCTGCTTGACTGGTTCAAGCGGCTGTGTGAGACGCTATTGGGTGAGAAACTATTGGCTGAGAAACTATTGTGTGAGCTGAGGCTTCGAAAACAATCCAGATACTGTTGGCTGACAGCCGCCTGGCTGAATTCCCGGAAGTAGCGTGTACGTGCTGTGCAAGCGAGTTCCTGACGCAGCTGTGGATTGCTATGCAGGCGTTTAATCGCTTTTGCCAACGCGCCACTGTCATCAATGGGGACCAAGGTTCCATCCTTACCAGACTGAATCAATTCTCCTGGCCCCTGGCTGTTGGCGGCGACAATGGGGCACCCATGCGCCCAGGCTTCCAGCACGATAGAACCCAGTCCCTCGTGTCGAGAAGGGCAGATAAACATATCGGCACTGCACATCAGCGCCGTTACATCACGGCGCCAGCCCAGAAAGCGTATCCGCTGTTGCAACTGTAATTTTTTCGCCTGACGGTGCAAACGCGATTTTTCAGGACCATCACCGGCAAGCCAGAGGTAAAATCCGGGCAGGTCAGCGAGGGCTTCGAGTAACACATCAAACCCTTTGTTTTTATGCAGGCGACCGGCTGCCAGCAATAAAGGGGCGTCGGCAGGCGTGTCAAACTGACTGCGCTCGACCGGAGTGACCGGCGTTTCATCGGCAAAGTTGGGGATGTGAAAGATGCGCTTGGCTGGCATACCACCAGCGATGAGGTGATCACATATTCCTTTGGTGATACCGATCCAGTAGTCCGCGTGGCGATAGTATTTCAGGTTGTAATAGTGACCTAGTCGGCTCACCAGTTTGTATGGGCCACGTGGGGTCAGGCCACTGGCCCGGTTCATCCAGGTCAGCACCACATCAGGTTCGAAGTTTTTAAGAGCTTTCAAAAACTGACGTCGGTCTTGCCAGTGCAGGGCATTGCCGAAACGAAAGAAGTCTGACTCAATGCCGGCTGCGTCCAGTCGTTGTTGACGTTCATCGGTAGGGCGGACAAAGGCTTTTTGGTGCAGTTCAGGGTGCTGGCTGAGAGCCTCCAGCAAGCGCAGGTAAAAACTCTCCGCGCCGCCGTAATCGGCTCCTGCCAGGACTTGGGCAACCTTTACAGTAGTAGCTGGCGGGACATCGTCAAGTGTTAAAGGGACACTCAAGTTATAATTCTCAAGTTAAAAATCTCAAATTACACATTTCGAATTTCACGTCTCACGTCTTAGGTGTCAGGCTCGAGCGTTGGCTGTAGATGGCATGGTGGTAGCGGCGTGTTCGACATTTGTGCCGAAGAACAGGTCAAGAAGTTGACGTGCGCAGCGTAAGTGCTCGTCCAAACCGATGGTGAGTGGTGTCGTAGCCAGAGTGGACAGGGTATTGCCGTTCTCAAATATGCTGACAAGCCCTTGCCGTTGCAATCGTTCCGCACCCCACTGGAGTTTGTTGTGATTTTTTTTACTGGCAAGAGGTAGCAAGGTGATTTGGGCTTTGCTGTTGAGTGCTTCTGCCAGCATGGAGGCGCTGTCAATGGTAATGCATACGTGGCCGGCACGAGACAGCTCCTGGGTTAACCAGCTTGGATCCAGTGAACGATAGTCACAGACACGTAAATTATTGATGCTCGGAGCTTGAAAGCTGGCGGGTGTGCGGCGAGAGTTGGTCAGTTGCCACTGGATTTGGGGCGTACTTTTCACCAGTTGCTCGATGTGTTGACGTAACTCGTTATCGGACCAGTGGAAGTGGCGGTTATCGCCGCCGACGAGAATCAATCCCCGCTGCGGGTCGGGTCGATTATTGAGGCTAGGTGCCAGTACCGTGCGTGACACCAGCACATTGTTGCGCTCATCCGGCCGATCGTGTTCGGGAATAATGGCGCTGTCAAACCAGTGTAATGGCAGTGACGGCTTCATGAGTACCACGGTTTTCCCGCCATGGGTACGTTGTGCTGTCAGCATTGGCAGGTGAGTGCGATGACCAGCTCCCACAATCAAATCCGGTGCCGGCAGATGCTGGCAGTGACGAGGTCGCTCAAGCAGGCGTTGCAGCCAGCGCTCAACAGCAGTTTCAGTCACGATGATATCGTGTTGGTTGATCCGAGCATGTCGCGACAGCCCCTGCAGTAAAGCTTGAGACTGCTTCTCATGGCCACGATTGCCATCGCAAAACCGCCACACTGTCAGAGAGGATGGTGTCATTTGCTGGTTACCTAAACCGCAGTCTTGATAGCGTCGAGTTTAGGGGATCAGTGCGAAGGATTTATGTCAGTTCGATGTCGGTTATGTGACCAGTCATATTTCTTTAACTTATTGATTATAAAGAAATGATTATCAATAGGTGTTACCTATCAAAATCCTTGGCAGGAACGATTTCACGCCAGCAGGGGGTTTTCCTACTATGACTCCCGTCACCGCAAGACGGCAACATTTTAAAACTCATTGTTAACACCTAGTAAGGAAAACGTTATGTCACGTTCACTGATCAACACTGAAGTTAAACCTTTTACAGCAACTGCATTCAGCAACGGTGACTTTATCGAAGTTACTGAAGCGGATATGAAAGGCAAGTGGTCTGTTGTGTTCTTCTACCCAGCTGACTTCACCTTTGTGTGCCCGACCGAACTGGGTGACCTGGCCGACAACTACGAAGAGTTCAAGGCTCGTGGTGTAGAAGTTTACGCGGTCTCTACCGACACTCACTTCACTCACAAAGCCTGGCACGATTCTTCCGAAACCATCGGTAAGATCCAGTACCCCATGATCGGCGATCCTACTGGCACCATCACTCGCAACTTCGAAGTGATGATTGAAGAAGCCGGCCTGGCTGAGCGCGGAACTTTTGTGATCGATCCCGAAGGTAAGATCCAGATCATTGAAATCAACGCCGGTGGTATTGGTCGCGATGCAAACGAACTGCTGCGCAAAGTGAAAGCGGCTCAGTACGTTGCGGCTAACCCGGGTGAAGTATGCCCTGCCAAGTGGAAAGAAGGTGAAGAGACTCTGGCTCCTTCACTGGACCTGGTTGGCAAAATTTAACGAACCCTTCGTTAAGTGTGCAGCTGGCCCTATGTGGGCCAGCTCAGACTCAGCCCGAATCACAGTAATGAACGGTTAAAAGACTTTGGAGTAACACATGTTAGACAACGCGCTCAAACAACAACTGGACACTTACCTGAAAAATCTGGTCAGACCGATTCAAATTACTGTGTCCACCAATAACACCCCAAAATCCCAGGAAATGGTGGCACTGGCCGATGATATTGCCAGCCTGTCGGACAAAATTACCCTGGTGATCAATGACAAGGCGACTGGCCGAGTGCCTTTGATGACGGTCGGTGCACAAGCGGAAGAGGCGCGAGTGGCCTTTGCCGGATTGCCCATGGGGCACGAATTTACCTCGCTGGTGCTGGCGTTGCTGCAGGCGGGTGGACACCCGGCCAAAGCTGAAGCCGAGCAGCTGGCACAGATCGCTGAGCTCGGAGGCGAACTGAATTTTGAAACCTATATTTCCCTGAGCTGCCAGAACTGTCCCGAGGTGGTACAGGCGCTGAACCTGATGGCGGTGTTGAACCCCAACATTCGCAACACCATGATTGATGGTGCACTGTTTCAGCAGGAAGTAACGGACAAAAATATTATGGCGGTACCGTCGGTGTACCTGAACGGCGAGCCGTTTGGTTCCGGCCGCATGTCACTGGCGGAAATCCTCAACAAAGTGGATACCAATGCTGGCGCTCGTCAGGCTGAAGCCCTGGCCGACAAAGACCCCTACGAAGTCTTGATCGTCGGTGGCGGACCGGCTGGTGCCTCCGCCGCGATTTACGCCGCCCGTAAAGGCATCCGTACCGGTCTGGTGGCCGAACGTTTTGGGGGCCAGGTGCTGGATACGGTTGCCATTGAAAACTTTATTTCGGTCAAGGCCACCGAGGGTCCCAAGCTGGTGGCCAACCTGGAGCAACACGTCCTCGACTACGATGTGGATGTGATGAAGGTTCAGCGTGCGGCCGCGTTGCGTGCCGGCGAGCTGATTGAAGTGGAGCTGGAGAACGGCGCCACCTTAAAATCCCGATCGGTGATTCTGGCCACCGGGGCTCGCTGGAGAGAAATGAATGTTCCCGGTGAGCAGGAATACCGCGGCAAGGGGGTAGCTTACTGTCCCCACTGTGATGGTCCCTTGTTCAAAGGCAAGCGAGTGGCGGTGATCGGTGGTGGTAACTCCGGTATTGAAGCGGCCATTGACCTGGCCGGCATCGTTGAGCATGTAACCGTGCTGGAATTTGCCGACACCCTGCGGGCCGATGAAGTGCTGCAACGCAAGGCGCGTTCACTGCCGAACGTCGACATCATTACTGAAGCCATGACAACCGAGGTGGTGGGCGATGGTCAACGGGTTACCGGTCTGCGTTATCAGGATCGTGCCAGTGGCGAGACACAGGAATTGGCCTTGGCTGGTATCTTTGTGCAGATCGGCTTGATGCCCAATACCGATTGGTTGAAAGGTACCCTAGAGCTGAATCCACGCGGTGAGATTGTCGTCGATAGCCGTGGACAAACCTCGATCCCGGGAGTGTTTGCGGCGGGGGATGTGACCGACCAGGCCTACAAGCAGATTATTATCTCGATGGGTTCCGGCGCCACAGCGGCACTGTCTGCCTTCGATCACTTGATCCGCACGTCGGTACCACAGGCGCCATCGGAAAGTGAGGCAGCCTAAACATTACAGCGGGATGTTCAAAATAAGCAGTGGGAGTCCAGGCTTGGTCTGGACTCCCGTTTGTTATGCCAATGTATAACCAGTCAGTTGTGACTTAGTTTTTGGGCATGTTTTTCATTTCTTCACGTTTTTTCATTTTTTCCTTCATGTGTTCATACATTTCCAGCGGCATGGCATTCTTCGCCAACTCCTTCGTTTCCACCAGAGAATCGTCCTGAGTCACGATATCAACGCTGTAACCGGTGCTGGTGCTTTTGATCTTGCCAACCTTGAGGTTGGGGTTGCCTTTCATAATCAGTTTGGCTTCAGTCAGGGTGCGGATTTCATCGGTCGTAAACTCCCGCTCCATCATCTCTTTGGGGTCCATGCGTCCACCAAAGCCATGCCCTCCAAAACCACCTTTGCCACCGTGATCTTTCATCATGCTGTGGTGGGGACAGCCTTCTTTGTCGCCGTGCTCGCCAGCCTGGGCCAGGCCGGTGACCAGGGATGTGGAAACCGCAGCGGTCAACAGTGAGGCAACTAACAGGGATTTCTTACCTTTACCTAGTTTCATCATCGGGCTCCTTAGCCTTGTCTGTTCAGGTGGGGCCATTCAACCACGGGAATGTCGAATAAGTTTCTTGCGGGGGTGACAAACTGTATCAAAGTGTATCGGTTACATTTTGATACAGGCGCCAGCCCGGCGAATTTGTATAATGCGACCAATACCATGATAGACGACTCTATCACTCTTAAAGACGATCTGAGCGTATGACATCCACAGAGCTTGAGAAAACCCACATTCTGGTGGTAGATGATCACCAGGACATCCGCGAATTGCTGGCCGCCTACCTGGATCAGCATGGGTATCGTGTCAGCAGCGCTGAAAATGGTGAGCAGATGCGCGCCACCCTGGCTCAGGGGGGGATAGACCTGATTGTGCTGGATTTGATGATGCCGGGCGAGGACGGTTTGAGCCTGTGTCGTTATGTGCGTGAAGTCGACGGCCCACCAGTTATCATGCTGACCGCCATGAGTGAAGACGCGGATTGTGTGGTCGGGCTGGAAATCGGGGCTGACGATTATGTCACCAAACCGTTTGTGCCCAGGGTGTTACTGGCCAGGATCAAAGCGGTGTTACGACGCCAGAAAAGTGCCTCCTCGGATGCACAGTCGTCGTCGGCAGCGCTGACGTTCGGCCGCTGGAGTCTGGACCCTCACCAGCGACAACTGACCCGCGATGACGGCCTGCTGGTGCCCTTGAGTACCGCTGAATTCAAATTGTTGAGTGTGTTTTTAAGCAATCCTCGACGGGTCTTGAGTCGGGACGAATTACTGTCTATGACCAAAGGCCGGGAGGCCGAACCCTTTGATCGCAGTATCGACAACCAGGTCAGCCGTCTGCGCAAAAAAGTGGAAGTCGATCCGCAGAATCCAGCCCTGATCAAAACAGTCTGGGGCGGTGGTTACATGTTCGCGGTTAAAGTGATGGGGGCGCAGTGAGCTGGATCCGGAGTCTGTGGCCTCGTAAGTTATTGTCGCAAATGATCATCCTGGTGTTGTTGGCGCTGGTATTGGCGCAAGGCATCAGCGTGTGGATCCTGTCCACCAGTTATCGCAGCGCCATGATGGACAACAGCGAGCGTTATATTGCGCGTCAGTACGCTTCTATTGTGGTTTTGCTGGAGCAAACCCCGGACAGTTTGCACGCGAATATCCTGCGTGCCTGGCGGCGCCCTGGCTTGCACTTCTCTTTCGAGTCCGCTTTGCCCGCAGAACTTCTGCGTTTACCTGCCACGCCACCGGAAAAACGCTTGCACAATCTGTTGCTGCGCTGGCTCGGTGACGACTATCGCGGGCGTATCCGCATCGCCCTGGAACTGGCTGACAACCCTCCGCAGCGACACCTGGTCGGGGATTTTCCGGAGCGGGATTTTCCCCATCATCGCCACCCGCGGATGAATCTCAGGCAGCTGACTCTGGCGGTGCGCCTGGACGATGGCCGCTGGTTTCTGAATCATATGGATGCGCCGGATTTCTCGCCTTTGGCCGCCAGGCATACCCTGACCTTTGTATTGGTGGCGAGTGTGCTGGTGTTGCTGGTGCTGGTGTGGCAATTGCGCAAGATCACCCGGCCATTGTCGCATCTGGCGCGAGCTGCCAATGACCTGGGGCGTGGCAAGACGGTCGCGCCATTGCAGGAAGAGGGGCCGGCGGATGTGCGCGATACGGTGGTCGCCTTCAACCGCATGAATGACCGGTTGCAGCGTTTTGTGTCCGATCGTACCCGCATGCTGGCCGCCCTGTCCCACGATTTGCGCACGCCCATGACCAGTATGCGCCTGCGACTTGAGTTGATGGCGCCGGGAGAGGAGCGGGATAAGCTGCTCGCCAGCCTGGAAGAAATGCAATTAATGTCGGAAGCCACGTTGGACTTTGTGCGTCAGTCCGGCGATGTGGAAGAAACCCGCTCGGTGGATGTGTCAGCGCTGATCGACAGCTTGTGTGAAGATCTGGTTGATCTGGGCATGGCGGTGGAGTTTACTGATGGGGACCGGCAGGTGGTGGTGGATGTGCGACCGGTCAGCCTCAAGCGCGCCTTGCGCAATTTGATTGAGAACGCCGTGAAGTACGGTGGCTCTGCTCGGGTGACTCTCAGGCAGGAGCCTGGCGAGGTCATGATTGAGGTGCGCGATGCCGGACCTGGCATTCCGATCGACAAGCTGCAGTCCGTGTTTGAGCCCTTCGTTCGAGTTGAGCAATCCCGCAGTCGGGATACCGGCGGGATGGGACTGGGGCTGTCTATTGCTCGTCAGATTATCGTCAGTCACGGCGGGGATATCACCTTGACCAATCAATCACCAGGTTTGTTGGTGTGTGTGCACCTGCCGAACTAGCCTGGCTCCGCATGCGTCAACTTTGGCCTTTGCCCTTCTTATTTGCCCGTTAAGGGCTTAAAATAGGGGCCAGTTTTTATTTGCGGTCACAGCCAATAAGTCCCTGTTTTTTCTAAGGTTATTGGTGTTTTTTGGCAACAGTGAGCCACTTTGCTCCAGCCTGGAAAGTGAGTCTTAAAGCTTGTTGGCCCCCCCGTGTTGCCGTGAATAAATTCCAATGAATCTGATAGTGTTGAACTATTATGGTGTTCAGCAACAGATCACTGAGTCGTCATAAAGGCGTGCCAGGATACCCAAGGCGCTGTCTGCAACGGCCACAACCGTGAGTTAACCGATACAAAAGGAAGAGATCTATGTCTATCGAATTGCCACCACTGCCATACGCTCAAGACGCACTGGCACCACACATTTCCGCTGAAACCCTGGAATACCACTACGGCAAGCACCACAAGACTTACGTAGATAAGCTCAACGGCCTGATTCCCGGCACCGAGTTTGAAGGCAAAAGCCTGGAAGAAATCGTTAAAGCGTCTTCCGGTGGTGTGTTCAATAACGCCGCTCAGATCTGGAACCACACTTTCTACTGGAACTGCCTGAGCCCCAACGGTGGCGGTGCGCCTACCGGTGCTGTGGCTGACGCCATCAACGCCGCTTTTGGTTCTTTCGAGAAGTTCCAGGAAGAGTTCAACACTTCCGCCGTCAATAACTTCGGTTCCAGCTGGACCTGGTTGGTGAAAAAAGCCGATGGCTCTGTGGCCATCGTCAACACCAGCAACGCCGCGACTCCGCTGACTGATGACAGCGTTACCCCAATTCTGACTGTCGACCTGTGGGAACACGCCTACTACATCGATTACCGCAATGCCCGTCCTAACTACCTGAACGCTTTCTGGGCACTGGTGAACTGGGACTTCGTCAATGCGCAGTTTGCCGGCTAATCGACGGTACTGAAACTGTTCGTTATCCGCGCACAGATTTCACGCAAAAAAGAGGGCCTTGGCCCTCTTTTTTTGCGTCAGGGCGTTAGAAAGCTTTGTTTAAAACCGGTTCTGGGGTTATGGTTTATCTTCAAAAAACCTATAACAAACAACGTTCGTCATTTATTCAGACAATTATTCAGACAATGTTTTTGAGACAAAAAGGAAACTGGCATGGAGTTCATGAATTTTATTAATTTTCTGGCGCGCTGGGGGCATGTGCTGTTTGGCATCGCCTGGATTGGCCTGCTGTATTACTTTAACTTCATTCAGGGGGGATATTTTAAACAGGCTACCCCTGAAGCGTTGAAAGACGCCAAGGCGAAGTTGGCCCCAGAGGCCTTATGGTGGTTCCGCTGGGCAGCCATGTTTACCCTGATTACCGGTCTGTTGCTGGTAGTAGGGCTGGAAAAATCCGGTCTGATGAACATCTACATTACCGTCGGTGCGGGAATGGGTATTTTGATGTTCCTGAACGTCTGGCTGATCATCTGGCCGAACCAGAAAATTGCCCTGGGCCTGGTTGAAGGCGGGGATGCCGCCAAAGCGGCCGGCAAGGCCTTACTGGCTTCGCGGACTAATACCCTGTTTTCCGCACCAATGTTGTTTTTCATGCTGGCGGGTCCCCATTTTACCCAGCTGGGTGGAGGTTATGGCGCAAAATTCGACGGTTCTCTGGGGCTCTGGCTGGTGCTGGCTATTGTCGCTTTGTTGGAAATTAACGCCATCGTCGGGAAACAAGGTCCGCTGACCACGGTCAAAGGGGTTATCCACTGCAGCCTGGCCTTGACGGCGGTACTGGCCGCGATGCTGGTGTATTTGTAAGATCGGGCTTTAGGCCCAGGCTGGGTCGCTCAGAGTCACAAAAGCCGGGTTTAACCCGGCTTTTACGTAATCAGGGATATTAAATCCAGCCGGCCTCTGATATAACACTTTTTATACAGCCCTGTAACTGCGGGCGCGTGACCCGGTTGAGGTTACGGTCAGATATACAGACACATAGTACAGACACATAGATCGACACACAGTTTGCAATACGGTTTGAGAAAAGTATGAGTGTAGAACGTAAGGAGCCCACTTTATCCGGCTTCAGTGCCGCGCAAGACGACTCGGTGGTTAGCCCCGAGGCGGGACGGCCTGCGTCGAAGAGTGAGCCCTCGGTAAGGGAGCCCTCAGTAAGGGAGAGGGAGTCGCATTCCAAGGGGCGGTCCTCTGGCGCAACGTCCGCCGGTCCTGTCAGGGAGAGTCGCACGGTTGAGCCGAAAGCGGCTACGGGCTCCAAAGCCCAGCGTCCCCGTCCTGCTCCGGTTTCCTCGCAGCAGCCTAAAAGCGGTTCCGGCCTCACGGCTCTGGCGCTGGTGCTGGCTCTCGGTGGGCTGGGGTTGGCTGGCTACGCCCAGTGGCAATTGATGCAGACGCAACAGCAGTTGCTGGCGGCGGATCAACGCATCGCCGGTTTGGAGCAGAAGCTGACGCTGACCGACGACGAAGCGACTCAGTCGGTGACGGCCTTGCAGGCGAACTTGAAAGAGGCTCGCGATTCGCTGGAATTGGCCCACGGGGAAATTCGCAAACTTTGGGATACCCGCAATGTGAACCGCAAGGGCATTGCTGACAACGAGGCCGCCCTGGCCGAGGTGAAAAAAACGGCCAACAGTGCTTCTGGCGCGGCCAAATCTGCCGCCAGTGCCGCCGCCGAGGCAAAGAAACTTGCGCAGGCCCAGGAGGGCAACTGGAAGACTTTGCGTAGCGATGTGGCACTGCAAACTGAACAGCTCAGTATGGTGACAGACCAGGCGGATGGACAGCAGAAGCGCTTGAGAGAGTTGGTGGACAAGGCCAATCAACTGGATTCGCAAATGAAGCAATTGCAGGGCGATCTGGCAAAAAGAGTTAAATCCAATGAAGAGGCGATCCAGGCTATCGATGCCTATCGTCGCTCCGTTAACCGGGATATTCTGGACATCAAGCGCCAGCTCAACCCCAATTCTTAATATTCACGGCCAATCGCTGACAACGTCAGTGCTCCAGTTCAGCCGCCGCCCCTGAGGTTATGTTGTCGGACATGACTTCGCGGTGGCTGCCATGGCGCAGGGCACAGGCCAGATTTCTTACTGCATCTTCCAGTTCGTGCAGGCGTCCATACACCTTATCGGACTCTTCCAGGCTGCGTGCACTGCGCAACAGCTTCGAAGTGTGGTTCCACTCCAGCAGGGCATCCTCAAGCTGACGGCGATGCGGGCCAGAGGACTTACAGGTCTGACAGCTTACCGAGTGCGAAAGTAAATGGTGGCTGATGTGCAGGTGGCCGCTGCCACAAAAGGGGCAGGGTTCAATCAAGGTGGCCATAGGGCTCTCTCTCCATCGTCATTGTTAAACAGGCGCTCAGGCTGGTTATCAGTCGGCATTTATCTGCAAGCCCGATGCTGCCTCTATATCGTGCTGAAAGTGTGATGATCTCTGACTTGGCGACGGTGAAATGCCAACTGCCACCATGCGATGAGACTGCCGAAGCGAGAAACTGAGGGAGTCGGGACCTGGCCAGGTCGGGGACCCGGAGGCGGAGGGCAGGCTTGTCGGGCGCTGGCCGAGGGATCATTCCGTAGAAACAACCTCGTTTCGACTGGGTGTCATCGTAAAGTCTAGAAAGGCAAAAGGGGATTGCAAGGCACTTGGGGGTGGTTATCGGGTGGTGTTGGCCAATATGTATCTGCTGGTTGGCCCTCCTGCCATGGTTGTTGGCCAATCACGGTTGCCGGTGCGGGTATGTTAGTAGCGCGATGACGGCTTTGAGACACAGTGCGAGCCCGGACAAATGCAGTGTTCTGGTGTAGAATCGTGGCCCTAACCGTGACCCGGGCTCCAACCTGGTCAGCCTAAAGTGATTCACAACGCCCAACAGTGAGAGAAGTAGCCGATGACGACGGTAATTCGCAAAGACGACCTGATCGACAGCATCGCCGATGCCCTGCAGTTTATTTCCTACTATCACCCGACCGACTTTATCAAAGCCGTATACGAGGCCTACCAGCGTGAAGCCAATCCGGCGGCCAAGGATGCCATGGCTCAAATCCTGATTAATTCTCGCATGTGCGCCCAGGGTCACCGTCCGATCTGTCAGGACACCGGTATTGTCAGTGTGATCATGAAAATCGGCATGAATGTGCAGTGGGATACCGACTGCAGCCTCGACGACATGATCAACGAAGGTGTGCGCCGCGCTTACAATCTTCCCGACAATAAACTGCGGGCTTCTGTGTTGGCGGATCCTGACGGCGCGCGGAAAAATACTGGCGATAACACCCCGGCCATGATCACCACCAAAATCGTACCCGGTGACAAGGTTGAAGTGCACGTGGTGGCCAAAGGTGGCGGTTCCGAAGCCAAGACCAAGTTCGCCATGTTGAACCCATCGGACTCCGTGGTTGAGTGGATCCTGAAAATGGTACCGACCATGGGCGCTGGCTGGTGTCCGCCAGGCATTCTGGGTATCGGTATTGGCGGTACCGCCGACAAGGCGATGGCCATGGCCAAAGAAGCGCTGCTGGACCCGATTGATATCCAGGACCTGCGCGAGCGCGGTGCCTCCACCCGTGCCGAAGAACTGCGTCTGGAAATCATGGATAAGGTTAACAAACTGGGCATCGGTGCCCAGGGTCTGGGTGGCTTGACCACAGTACTGGACGTGAAAGTGAAAGATTGCCCGACCCACGCGGCCAACAAGCCTATTGCCGTGATTCCCAACTGTGCAGCGACCCGTCTGTGCAAGTTTACCCTCGACGGTTCAGGTCCCTCCCTGCAAACCCCGCCGAGCCTGGATGACTGGCCCGAAATTACCTGGGAAGTGGGCAATGCCCGTCGCGTCAACCTGGATGAAATCACCAAGGCAGACGTGGCCGAATGGCAACCGGGTGAAACCATCCTGCTGTCTGGCAAACTGCTGACCGGCCGTGATGCGGCTCACAAGCGCATGGTGGATATGATTGCCAAAGGCGAAGAGCTGCCGGTGGATTTCACCAACCGCATGATTTACTACGTGGGCCCTGTTGATCCGATCGAGGGCGAAGTGGTTGGCCCAGCGGGTCCGACGACTGCGACTCGCATGGATAAGTTTACCCGTACTATGCTGGAAAAAACCGGTTTGATTGGTATGGTGGGCAAGGCTGAGCGCGGCCCGACGGCCATCGAAGCGATCAAGGACAACAAAGCGGTTTACCTGATGGCCGTAGGTGGCTCTGCCTATCTGGTGTCCAAGGCCATTAAAGCCTCCAAAGTGGTGGGTTTTGAAGATCTGGGTATGGAAGCGATCTACGAGTTTGAAATCGAAGACATGCCGGTCACCGTAGCGGTGGATGTCAACGGAGAGTCCGTGCACCAGACCGGCCCACAGATTTGGCAAGCCAAGATTGAAGAAGGTGTGGTCGAAGTACAGTAAGGCGTTATTCTGCTGGACAAGATCATAAAAAAGCCGGGATTTCCCGGCTTTTTTGTGCCTGTATGAAGTTGGTAAGCATCTGCTATGAGGTGACAGATGGACTACACTGGAGCTAAAACAGGAGAATGATATGAAACCACTCGCAGGTGAATCTTGCAGTGCCTGCCGTGCTGATGCTCCAACAGTAACCAGGCAAGAGTGTGCAGAGTTACTGCAGCAGTTGCCCGGGTGGCAGTTGGTGTCGAAAGAGGGTATCGATCAGCTGGAAAAGGTCTTTCCGTTTCAAAACTTTGGCCAGGCACTGGATTTTGCCAATGCCGTGGGTGAACTGGCTGAGGGAGCCAACCATCATCCCGCGTTGCTGGTGGAGTGGGGGCGTACTACCGTGACTTGGTGGACCCACAAAATCCAGGGCTTGCACCGTAATGACTTTGTCATGGCGGCCAAGACCGACTACTTGCATGGCAAATAGTAGGTTGACCCCAGCAATCAGGTAATCGTCCCGGTGGTACGCACGCGCTTGCTGCCTTTGGTAACAGGTTCGGTGCGCTTGGCTTTCTCGCGTTTTTCCATCTCGCTGTCGATCAGGTTTTTCAGGGCGATTAGGAAGCCCGTCACGATAAAGGCCCCCGGAGGCAGGATGGCAACCAGGAAGCCGCTGTAATCGTCGATCAGGGTCAGGGTCCAGTTCTCGGCCATGGGGCCCAGCAACAGATGCATATCGGCAAACAGTGTCCCGTGTCCCAACACTTCCCGAATGGCACCCACGGTGACCAACACCAGGGTAAAGCCCAGGCCCATCATTAAGCCGTCGTAGGCGGAAGCCGCCACGTTGTTCTTGCTAGCAAAGGCATCCGCGCGGCCCAGAATGGCGCAGTTGGTGACGATCAGCGGAATGAAAATTCCCAGGATCTGGTACAGCTCGTAGGTAAACGCCTTCATCAGCAGTTCGGTGCAGGTGGTGAAGGAGGCGATGATCATCACGAACGCTGGCAGGCGCACCGCATCGCTGACGGTTTTGCGAATCAGGGACACCGCCATGTTGGAGCCCACCAGTACCAGGATGGTGGCCAGACCCAGCCCCAGGGCGTTAACAACACTGCCACTGACGGCCAGCAATGGGCAAAGACCCAGCAGCTGCACCAGTGCCGGGTTGTTTTTCCAGAGTCCGTTGTGTGTGATTTCTTTGTAATCCGCCATTTTGCTATCTCTATAGTCGTCATTGCGAGGCGCAAGGCGCCGTGGCAATCCATGGTTGGCACATTATCTGACTTGAGGGCCAGACATGGACAGCCCAGAGTACCCTCTCTTGCCAGGGGCAATTCACCTTGTTGCTTCGTCACGCGAGGCGTTCCTCGCATTGACGAAATTCAGGTTCAAGTGATGTATTCTTAATCCTGTTCTTCTGTCTCTTTGGTTGCCAAAGGTTTGGCCTCGGCAAAATACTGCAGTGTGCGTTTAACCGAGTTGACCACTGCACGTGGTGTAATGGTTGCCCCGGTAAACTGGTCGAACTCGCCACCGTCTTTTTTCACCGCCCAGCCATCAACACTAGGTTTGGTGAGAGACTTGCCGTTAAAGCCCAGGATCCATTGGCTTTTCTTCAAGTCTAATTTATCGCCCAGCCCAGGGGTTTCGTTGTGGCTCAGTACCCTTACGCCAGCAATGCTGCCATCGGCGTTGATGCCGACAATCAGTTTGATATCGCCGCTGTAGCCATCGGGAGCGATTACCGGAATGATGGCGGCCACGGGTTGCTGGTCATCACGGGCAATATTCACCACGCCACCGTTTTTTAATCCCAGTGGCTCCCAATACTTTTTATCAATGGTCACGGTGTCCACCAACAGATCGTTGGTGTGGCGCTCCAGTGGCACAATTTCCAATAACGCCCGTTGGGCCGCTTCCCGTTCCGCGGCGGTAATCCGATCACGGGTGCCCAGTTGGGTGCCGGCCAGGATGGCGGCGGTAACCAGGGCAAAAGCACCGAGCAACAGGCTGTTTTTACTGATGGACGTTCCCAGCATGATAAGTCCCAATCCTTAGTCGTCTTTCTCGGTTGCACGGCGGGCCTTTTCATGGCCATAGGTGCGGGGCAGGGTGTAGTAATCGATAAAGGGAGCGGCAAAATTCATCAGCAGCACAGCAAACGCCACCGCATCCGGGTAGTTGCCCCACACCCGGATGACGTACACCAGAATACCAATCCCGGCGCCGTAAATCAGTCGACCGGTGGTGCTGACGGCAGAAGACACCGGGTCTGTAGCAATAAAGAACGCGCCCAGCATGGTAGCGCCCGACAGCAGGTGCAGGTAGGGCGAGCCACCACTATGGGAGCTGCCACCGTCGTAAAACACCACCGACAGAATGAAGATCGCCGCCAGCATGCTCACCGGCGTGTGCCAGGTGAAGATACGCTTGTACAACAGGTAAGCACCGCCGAGCAGGAAGCCGATATTGACCCACTCCCAGCCGGAGCCGGCCCAGCGGCCGGCGGAAAAAATTGGCTCCTGGGCGTAGAGGTGCTCCACCAGCTGGGATGAGTTATGTTTGAATACATCCAGCGGTGTGGCGCCGGTGTAGCCGTCAGGGCCCGTGCCGAAAAAAACTTGCTGCAGGGATTGAATCGGGCCGAGCAGGCTCTGGCCGTCAGCCAGAATGGTGCGCGGAGCCGCCCACTGGGTCATTTCCACCGGAAACGAAATCAGCAGAATCACATAGCCCACCATGGCGGGGTTGAAGGGGTTGTAGCCCATACCACCATAGAGGTGTTTGGCCAGGATGATGGCCGCGGCCGTACCCACCACCACAATCCACCAGGGGCAATAGGGTGGCAGCGCTAAGCCCAGTAACACACCGGTGACCACAGCGCTGTAATCATTCAGGTAAAAGCCAATGGGGCGATTGCGCAGTTTCAGTACCGCTGCTTCACAGGTCACTGCGGTGATGCAGGCAATAATGACATTGATCAGACTGCCCGGGCCGAAAAAATAACTCAGGGCCACAAGTCCCGGAGCACAGGCAAGAATCACCTGCTTCATCACGTCGCCGGTATCGCCGGCGCGCGTGGTGTGCGGGGAAGTCATTTTCATAAAGGCCATACGGGGTTCCTATTCAGCATTTTCCAGATCGGCCTTGGCCTGTTGCAATTTGGCTTCGTTTTTTTCCACCCCGGCGCGGAAGGCGTCGATATTTTCGTCGTTGTCTGCTTCCGCCTTGGCGAGACGCTGCCTGGCTTTGTCCAGGCGTTTTTCCAGAGACTCAATTTGATCGCGCAGCTTTTCTTCCGGACTCATGGAAGCCTGGGCTGCAGCTTTGGCTTTGGCCTTTTCAATGGCGGCAGTTGCCGCGTCAGGCTCAGTCGGCGCTGCGGCTGTCGCCAGTGTTGAGTCAGCCAGTTCTGGGGCGGCAGGGTTGAGAGCCCGCAATTCATCGCGCAACTTACCCTGCTTGGCCAGCATCTTGTCGTAACCGGTTTGCAGTGCATCAACGGTATCCGCGCCTTCGGTTTTCGCCTGCTCCAGCTTGGCGTGGGCTTTTTCAAGGCGGCCGCTCATGCTTTGCAGTTGGTCGCGTAATTTGTCTTCTGGTGACATACTGGCCTGGGCGGCCGCTTTGGCTTTGGCCCGCTCAATGGCTGCGGAAGCGGCATCTTGCTCTGCTGCTGCAGGTTGGGGGGCGGCCACAGGTCCCAGTTCCACCAATTCCTTTTCGTTGTCGGCAATCTTGGCTTTCAGCTTGTCGACACCGGCTTGCAGAGCGTCCACTGTATCGGCGTTGTCGGCCTTGGCTGCAGCCAGTTTTTCTTCGGCTTTCTGCAGGCGCTTGTGGAGTGATTCGATGTTGGCGCGAAGCTTCTCGTCCGGCGCCATGGTCATCTTGGCCTGGGCACGGGCAATAGCTGCCGACACGGGATCATCGCTGTCACTGGCCGGCACGGCGACCGCACCGGGGGTGGCCTGATCGGTCGGGCTGAAATCGGCCAGCTTTTTGCGGGCGTCTTGCAGTTTTAACTCGGCCTGCTTGATCTGCGCCGCCAGCTTTTCTTTCATCTCGGCGGTGGCTTCAGCGTGGCGTTGCTGCAGCTTGTCCAGCCGGCCTTCCGCGCTGGTGAGCGAGCGCTCCAGCCGGGCTTTCTGCTCTTCCGGCGTAGCTTGGCTGGCTTTGGCGCTGGCAATAGCTGCGGCTACCACATCGTTCTTCGCGGCCGGATTGCTGGCCGGGGCGGCGTTCTGAGTACCAGAGGCTTTATCCGCCTCCAGCTTTTTCTTGGCTTCTTCGGCGGCTTTTTTGCGGGCCAGGCGCTTGGCTTCTTTTTCGGCTTCGGCTTTGGCAATGCGGGCCTGACGGAATTCAAACCGCTGGCGGGAGCGATCGGATTTCTCTTTATCAATGGCCATCTGCCGCATGGTGCCCTTAGCGGCACGGTAATACTGCACCAGGGGGATGTTGCTGGGGCAGACAAACGAACAGGCACCGCATTCGATGCAGTCGCGGATGTTGTGGGCTTCCAGCTTGTCGTAATCCTCTGCCATGGCGTACCAGTACATCTGCTGCGGCAGCAGGCTGGCAGGGCAGGCTTCGGCGCACATGCCGCAGCGAATGCAGGCCTGGGCCGGACGCGGTGGCGGCAATTCTTTTTTACTGGGAGCCAGAATGCAGTTGGTGGTCTTGATCACCGGCACATCGTCCTGCTCCAGCGCGTAGCCCATCATCGGGCCACCGACAATCAGGCGACTGGCTTGCTTGGCGACAAAACCGTGCTCGGCCAGCACATGCTGAATGGGTGTGCCAAGTCGCACGCGGATATTGCGCTGGGTATCGAGCGCTTCACCCACCACCGTGGTGATGCGTTCAATCAGCGGCTTGCCAAAACGCACGGCCTCGTAGGCCGCCACGGCGGTGCCCACGTTCTGCACGACGATACCAATGTCCGCCGGGATCTTGCCGGACGGCACTTCCTTGCCGGTCAAAATCTGGATCAGCTGTTTTTCGCCACCGGACGGGTACTTGGTGGGGAAACTGACCACTTCGATGTTGCTATCTTTGGCAGCCATACCCACGGCCTCAATGGCCTGGGGCTTGTTGTCTTCAATCCCAATCACCACTCGCTGCGGGTTGCCCAAGATGCGGGCCAGCAACTGGGTGCCTTTGATCAGGTCCTCGGCGCGGGTCTGCATCAGAATATCATCGGCAGTGATGTAGGGTTCACACTCGGTGCCGTTGAGGATCAGCGTATAAATGGTCTGGTTGGCGCGTGGGTTAAGTTTTACCGCGGTGGGGAAACCTGCGCCGCCCATGCCCGCCAGACCGGCGTTGCGGATCTTCTGCACCAGCGTGTCGTGATCCAGCGACAGGTAATCCTCACAGCCTGCAAATTCGACGAACTCGTCCTTGCCGTCCACGGCAATCACAATGCAGGGACCACTCAGGCCCGACGGGTGCGGCAAGGTTCGATCTTCAATCGCCGTTACAGTACCCGAAGAGGCCGCGTGAATGGGGGCACTGACAATGCCTTTGGCCTCAGCGATCTTTTCACCACCCAGTACTCGCTGGCCCACTTCAACGATGGGTGTGGCGGGTACGCCAATGTGCTGGTTGAGCGGATAGATCAGTTCTTCGGGCAGGGCAATGTCGCCAATCGGCAATTGCAGGGACTGGCTTTTGTTTTCTTCCGGGTGGATGCCACCGGGGATCGACCAGATTTTTGTCACGCGGCCGCTCCATCTTTTTCAGGCTGTTTATCGCTGGCAATAAGCTGCAGGTTTTCGTGAGTAACCGGGGGCTTGCTCCATTTCCAGTCACCGAGGCCGGTTGCCACTGGAATCATGTCAATGCAGTCCACCGGGCAGGGCTCGACACACAGGTCGCAGCCGGTGCACTCGTTGGCAATCACGGTGTGCATTTGTTTGGCGGCACCGAGGATGGCATCCATCGGGCAGGCCTGGATGCATTTGGTGCAACCGATACATTCGTCTTCACGAATGAAGGCCACTTTTTTTACTTCGGATTCTTCGCCGTGTTCTTCGTCAAGGGTGGGCGCTTCCACATCCAGCAGATCGGCAATGGCGTTGATGGTGGCCTGGCCGCCGGGAGGGCACTTGTTGATGGCATCGCCATTGGCAATGGCCTCGGCATAAGGCCGGCAGCCGGGGTAACTGCACTGACCGCACTGGGTCTGGGGCAGCAGTTCGTCAATCTGGTCGACAATCGGATCACCTTCGACCTTAAATTGAACCGCGGCATAACCTAGGATACCGCCAAACACCAGGGCCAGCGCGACCATGGCCGACAGGGCGGCAATAAACGGGTGGGATACTAGCAAGTCATACATAGGTCACACCAAACCACTGAAACCCATAAAAGCCAGGGACATCAACCCGGCCGTTATCATGCCGATGGCGGCACCTTTAAACGGAGCAGGGACATCGGCGACAGCCAGGCGCTCACGCATGGCGGAAAACAGAATCAAAACCATGGAAAAGCCCAGCGCCGCACCAAAGCCATAGAGCGCGGATTCGGTAAACGTGTGCGCCTTGGCGGTATTTTGCAGGGCCACACCCAGCACCGCACAGTTGGTGGTAATCAGGGGCAGGAACACACCCAGTACCCGGTACAAGAGGGGGCTGGTTTTCTCGATGAACATCTTGGCGAATTGCACCACCACCGCAATCACCAGAATAAAGGCGATGGTCTTCAGGTATTCCAGTCCCAGGGGTTCAAGAATGAAGTTATGCACCAGATAGCTGCAGATCGATGCCAATGTCAGCACAAAGGTGGTGGCACCGCCCATGCCGATGGCGGTTTCCAGTTTGTTTGAGACCCCCATAAACGGGCACAGCCCCAGAAACTGGACCAGAACGAAGTTGTTGACCAGGATAGTGCTGATCAATATCACCACAAAATCTGTCATAGCAGGCTCATCACCGGTGTTCCGGCTGTTGTTGTGTTGTCGATTGCAAAAGTAAGGCGCTGAAACCTTACAATTTTAATGGATTAAAGAGACTTTCTGTTAACGGATTTGTCGATAAGGCTTATTGGCCGAATGGTGTGACAAATATTAACTAAGCACCTTGTCATCGCGAGCGGAGCGCGGCGATCCATTGGTGGCACTGAATAGCGTAAGTACCACTCATGGATTGCTTCGTCGCTATGCTCCTCGCAATGACGTGCCTTACATCACACGCTGGCCGGGTTTGGCGCCTGAATGCGGTTCCAGCAGGTAGATCTCTTTTTTACCGGGGCCAGCTGCCAGCACCATGCCTTCGGACACGCCAAACTTCATCTTGCGTGGCGCCAGGTTGGCGACCATCACGGTCAGCTTGCCTTCCAGGTCTTCCGGTTGATAAGCACTTTTGATGCCGGAGAACACATTGCGGGTCTCGCCGCCCAGATCGAGAGTCAGGCGCAGCAGTTTATCCGCACCTTCCACATGTTCGGCCTTGGCGATCAGGGCGATGCGCAGGTCGACTTTGGCGAAGTCCTCAAAACCGATTTCTTCAGCAAGGGGTTCTTTTGATAGCTCGTTATCCGCTGCGGGAGTCTGGGCTGGCGCGGCTTCGGCCAGGGCTTCTTTGCTGGCTTCCAGCATGGCGTCGACCTTGTCCTTTTCCACACGGTTGAGCAGTGGCTTGAACTTGTTGATGGCCTCGCCACCGCGGAAAGAGATCGGCTGCTGCCAGTTTAGGCTTTCACCCAGAAACGCTTCAGCGCCTTCGGTCAGTTGTGGCAGAACCGGCTTCAGGTAGGTCATCAGGGCGCGGAACATGTTCACACCCAGAGTGCAGATATCCAGCACCTGCTGCTCGGTGCCTTCTTCCTTGGCCAGCGACCAGGGCGCCTGGGCGGCAATGTATTCATTAGCCGCATCGGCCAGGGCCATGACTTCGCGCATGGCTTTGCCGAACTCGCGGTTTTCGAAGAAGTTGGCGATTACCTGGTCGGCTTCCACAAGGCGCTGCCACAGACCTTCATCGGCAATGGTGGTGGACAGGGTGCCGCCACTCTTCTGGATGAATTTGGCGGTACGGCTGGCGATGTTCACCACTTTGCCCACCAGGTCGCTGTTGACCCGCTGGATAAAGTCTTCCAGGTTCAGGTCGAGATCGTCCACACCGCTGCTGAGTTTGGCGGCAAAGTAGTAGCGCAGGTACTCAGGGTTCAGGTGGTCCAGGTAGGTGCGGGCATTGATAAAGGTGCCGCGGGACTTGGACATCTTTTTGCCATTGACGGTCAGGAAGCCGTGCACACACACTTTGGTGGGCGTACGGAACTGGGCCGAGTGCAGCATCGAGGGCCAGAACAGAGCGTGGAAGTTGACGATGTCCTTGCCGATAAAGTGGTACAGCTCGGCCTTGGAGTCTTTGCCCCAGTATTCGTCGAAGGTGGCTTCGACATCAATACCATCCTGCTTGGACAGGAAGTTCTTGAAACTGGCCATGTAGCCAATAGGGGCATCCAGCCAGACGTAGAAGTATTTACCGGGTTCACCGGGAATCTCAAAACCGAAGTAGGGCGCGTCGCGGGAGATGTCCCACTCCTGCAGGCCGCTGTCGAGCCACTCGGACAGTTTGTTGGCGACTTCGTCCTGCAGGTGACCGGCGCGGGTCCAGTCTTTCAGGAAGTCCTGGAACTCCGGCAATTTAAAGAAGAAGTGCTCGGACTCCTTTTCCACCGGCGTGGCGCCGGAAATCACTGACTTGGGGTTCAGCAGCTCAGTTGGGGTATAAGTGGCGCCACAGGCTTCACAGTTGTCACCGTACTGGTCGTCGGTCTTACACTTGGGGCAGGTACCCTTGATGTAGCGGTCGGCCAGGAACAGTTCTTTTTCCGGGTCAAAGGCCTGGGTGATCTTGCGGCTGGCAATGTGACCATTGGCCTTGAGGCGCTCGTAGATCATGCCCGACAGCTCGCGGTTCTCCTCCGAGTGGGTGGAGTGGTAGTTGTCGAAGTTCACCAGGAAGTCGGCGAAATCTTTCTCGTGTTCGGCTTTGACGTTGGCGATCTGCTGCTCAGGCGTCAGCCCCAGTTGCTCGGCTTTGAGCATAATGGCGGTGCCGTGAGCGTCGTCGGCGCAGACGTAGGTGCAGTCGTGGCCGCGCATTTTCTGAAAACGCACCCAGATATCGGTCTGAATGTACTCCACAAGATGGCCCAGATGGATGGAGCCATTGGCGTAGGGGAGTGCGCTGGTTACCAGAATTTTGCGACGATCGGTCATAACTAAAAGCTTCTCTGTTGGCTACAGGCATTAAAGTAACGGTTTCGGCGTATCCTTATCGACGGACACCCCGAAAAAATGGCGCCGAACTATAGCATTTTTTGGGTTTGAAATCAGTGGTCAGAATACAGTGGTAGGATTTTATTTTTGAGTTCAGGGGGGCAACCGAAGAATCCCCTTTTTGAAGCTCGTGCAAGTATTTATCCAACCGCACCCCAGATTTTGGTAAGGTGCCGCCATTAGCTGGCTTTCTAGCGTTTACCTATAGCCGATGACTGAACTTGAGGATCCCCATGTCTGACTCCGCCAACCCCATTTTGCCTTCCCAGATCGAATCCCGCGTGCTGTCGCTGCCCCTGCCGGGTCTGCCGGTGACGTTGGGAGAGGTTGGTCAATTGGAATCGGTGGCCATTGCCGATGGCAAGGTAACCCTGGCCCTGATGCTGGCGATTCCGGCCCAGGGGCTGCTGCAGCCGCTGAGTGAAGCGGTGTGGGCCGCCATCAAGGACCTGCCAGGCGTCGAGCAGGTGAGTGTGGACATCGGTTGGGCGGTGCAGGCCGGTCCGGTGGTGGATGAAAACGCCCGCATTGCCAATGTGAAGAACATCGTGGCGGTGGCGTCCGGCAAGGGTGGGGTGGGCAAGTCCACCACCGCCGTCAATCTGGCGCTGGCGCTGAAGGCCGAAGGCGCCGAGGTGGGTATTCTGGACGCGGACATCTACGGCCCCAGTGTGCCAGCCATGCTGGGGGTTGGCAGTCAGCGCCCGGAGATCACCAAGGGCCCGGCCGGGCAGATGATGCTGCCCATTGAGGCGCACGGTATTTATTCCATTTCCATGGGGTATCTGGTGACCGAGCAGACCCCGATGGTCTGGCGTGGCCCCATGGCCAGCGGTGCCTTGCAGCAGCTGCTGACCCAGACTGCCTGGCCGGAGCTGGATTACCTGATTATCGATATGCCGCCGGGCACCGGGGATATTCAATTGACCCTGTCGCAAAAAGTGCCGGTTACCGGTTCCGTGGTGGTCACCACGCCGCAGGATATCGCTTTGCTGGATGCCCAGAAGGGCATAGAGATGTTCCGCAAGGTGCATGTGCCGGTGCTGGGGGTGGTGGAGAACATGGCGACCCACATCTGTTCCCATTGCGGTCACGAAGAGCACATCTTCGGTGAGGGCGGTGGCCAGCGAATCGCCGAGGATTACGGCATCCAGTTGTTGGGCTCATTGCCCCTCAGTTTGAGCATTCGCCAGCAGGCCGATGGCGGCTGTCCGACGGTGGCCCAGGACGCCGAATCGGACGAGGCCAAAGTCTATCGCCACATTGCCACTCAGCTGGCGGCGGCGCTGGCGGTTTCTGCCGGGGCTGCCCATGCGCCTACCATTGAAATCAGTGACGATTAAACTGAGCCCTGGGTCTCTTCCGTCCTGTCCGTAAAGTCAGTATGATGCGGCCTCTTTCTCGATTCTGAATTGGGATGCTTGAGGCCGGTATTTTCTGGCCAAATTAAGACCGCATCAAAATGGGGGCAACATGAGCATTAAGTCCGACAAGTGGATCCGCCGCATGGCTGAAAACGAGGGTATGATCGACCCGTTTGAGCCAGGCCAGGTGCGCTATAACGAAGCCGGTGACCGTCTGGTGTCCTATGGCACTTCCAGCTATGGCTACGATGTCCGCTGTGCGAATGAATTCAAGATCTTCACCAACGTCCATTCCTCCATCGTTGACCCCAAGCACTTCGACCAGAACAGCTTCGTCGATATCCAGGAAGACGTCTGCATTATCCCACCGAACTCCTTTGCCCTGGCCCGCACCGTTGAGTACTTCCGGATTCCGCGCAGTGTACTGACCATCTGTTTGGGCAAGTCCACCTACGCCCGCTGCGGCATAATTGTCAACGTCACGCCGCTGGAGCCGGAGTGGGAGGGACACGTGACCCTGGAATTCTCCAACACCACGCCGCTGCCCGCTAAAATCTACGCCAACGAAGGTGTGGCGCAGATGCTGTTCTACGAGTCAGACGAAGTGTGCGAGACTTCCTATAAGGACCGTGGCGGTAAATACCAGGGACAAACCGGCGTTACCCTGCCGCAAACCTGATTTTTTCCGGCGCAAGCCGCAACGGGAGATGGGGGGTGCAGACCACGACACTGCATTCACCATCTCCCGTTTTTTGTTTTGAGTACTGCTGATTATGAGTAATGAAATGAAAATCGATGTGCTGGTGATTGGTGCCGGGGCTGCGGGCTTGATGTGCGCCATTACGGCGGGCCAGCGCGGTCGGCAGGTGCTGGTCGTGGATCACGCCAATAAAGTGGGCAAGAAAATCCTCATGTCCGGTGGTGGCCGCTGCAACTTCACCAACATGTACGCCGAGCCGGCCAATTACCTCAGCCACAATTCCCACTTCTGCAAATCGGCCCTGGCGCGTTACACCCAATGGGACTTTATCGGTCTGGTCAGCAAGCACCAGATTCCCTACCACGAGAAGAAGCTGGGCCAGCTGTTCTGCGACAACAAATCCAGTGACATTGTGGAGCTGTTGCTGAGTGAATGTGATGAAGCGGGTGTGGAAGTACGTACTCACTGCAGTATCGTGTCAGTTACGGATGAGGGCACAGAAGGCGCACCATACTATCGAGTGGAAACCTCCCAGGGCACCATCCAGTGTGAATCGCTGGTGGTGGCCACCGGCGGCCTGTCCATTCCCACCATGGGCGCTACCGGTTTGGGCTATGAGTTGGCCGAACAATTTGGTTTGCGCGTGTTGCCACGCACGGCCGGACTGGTGCCGTTTACGTTATCCAAAGAGCAGTTAAAGCCGTTTGAAACGCTGGTGGGCAGTTCGGCCGAAGTGCGCATCACCTGTGGCGAGCAGAGCTTTGTGGAAAACCTGCTGTTCACCCACCGCGGCCTGAGCGGCCCCGCCGTGCTGCAAATATCCTCCTACTGGCAACCAGGGCAAGCCATCGAAATCGATTGGTGCCCAACCCAGTCACTCATCGAACTGTTACACCAAGCCCGCAACGAGCGCCCCAAGGCCGAGTTAAAAACCGTGCTGGCGGCACTGCACACCAAAAACTGGGCGGCGGTGATGTGCGATCACTGGGTTGAGAGCAAGCCCATGAATCAGTTCAACGATGCTCAATTACAAACCATCGCTGAGCAACTGCACCAGTGGCAGATCGTGCCGGCCGGCACCGAAGGCTATCGCACCGCCGAAGTGACGCTGGGTGGCGTGAATACGGACGATCTCTCTTCCAAAACCATGGAAGCCAAGCAGCAGACTGGACTTTACTTTGTCGGTGAGGTGGTGGATGTGACCGGTTGGCTGGGGGGCTTTAACTTTCAGTGGGCCTGGGCATCCGGCTATGCGGCGGGGAGTTTTGTTTGAGTATCCATTTTTAACACCTGATTTCTTTGAAGCTGCCTCGACGCTGTCTGAATGACCCTGGAGGCATCCGGTCACTTATGGTTCCCGTGGCCATTTACCCTACACCCGAGATATCTCATGCCTTTTTCCAAACTTGAACTCCGCCCTGAGCTTTTAAACGCTCTTGCCGACGTCGGTTACACCAGTCTCACCCCCATTCAGGAGCGGGCCATTCCCGCGGTGTTGTCCGGCAATGATGTGCTGGCGGCGGCACAGACGGGAACCGGAAAGACCGCGAGCTTTGTCCTGCCGATTTTGCATCGACTGTCTGCGGCTGAACACGAACCGCGGGCCAAGCGTATTCGTGCATTGGTGCTGGTGCCTACCCGGGAACTGGCCATGCAGGTGGAAGACAACATTAACCGCTACGGCAAGTACCTGAACCTGAGTTCCATGGTGATGGTGGGTGGTGTGGATGCAGGGCCGCAAAAGCAGCGTTTGCTTGAGGGGGTGGACATTGTGGTGGCGACGCCGGGACGCTTGCTGGATATGGCCTACCAGCGTGCTGTGCACTTTGATGCACTGGACGTGCTGGTGCTGGATGAAGCCGACCGCATGCTGGACATGGGTTTTATTGACGACATCGATAACATTATTGAGCGTCTGCCGCTGAAACGACAAAACCTGTTGTTCTCCGCCACCTTGTCAGAAGAGGTTCGTGCGCTGGCGAAAACGGTGGTTCATAAGCCGGTCGAAATCTCGATAGCCGTGAATGCCGAAACCACGCCCAGGATCAATCAGTGGCTGATCACCGTCGACAAAGATAAAAAGTCAGCACTGTTAAGCCATTTGATTCAGGAGCAGAACTGGCAGCAAGCCCTGATTTTTATTCAAACCAAACACGGCTCCGCCAAGCTGGTCAGCCAGCTGGAGAAGCGAGGCATTAAGGCTGAAGCCATGCACAGCGGCCGCAGTCAGGCGATGCGCAGCCAATTACTGGAGGACTTTAAATCCGGTAAGCTGGGCTTTTTGGTGGCGACCGGCATTGCTGCCCGCGGTATTGATATTGATCATCTTGCTCGCGTGGTTAACTATGACTTGCCGGATGAGCCCGATGATTACATTCATCGCATTGGCCGTACCGGGCGGGCTGGCGCTTCCGGTGAGGCGATTTCGTTTGTGTCCAAAGACGATTTTCGCAACCTCTGCGCCATCGAAAGCCGTCTTGGGCATCTGATTGACCGAAAAGTGATTGAAGGTTTTGAGCCGAAAAAGGTCGTGCCCATTTCTATTTTGAATTATGTGCCCAAGAATCAGCGAAAAGACGGTAGGTCGATCAAAAAATAGAGGGAATAGGACTGATTGGCTGGTGGGGGGCAAATCAGGCGTCAGCTATGCCTCTTTTGGCCGCAATCCAGGTGAGGTTTGTGAACCAATATAACCCGTTGACCGGCATTCCCATCCCGCAACGCACCAAATCAGCCCTTCGCTTCAAGAATCATGAAGCGATTTTGCACAGCGGGACTGCTTTTGGGGCGGGCACTTGAATACCAACTGTAATTTTCTTCGGTTATCCGTTGTTGCAGCGTTTTTTTAGGCTTTTAGCTGGAGATCGCTGCTGTTTCTGTGGTGCTGGCCTCATTATTGCTCTTATTTACCCCCGTTATAACTGTAGTTGTAGCCAGCTTGCATCTCTACGACGTTGTTTAACGTCCGTTTAAAGCATTTTTCAAACAATAGCATCTTTGCATCAATCCCAAATAACTCTAAAAGCGCTCGATTGCCAGTTGGATCAGTGGCGCATATCAACCGGATAAAAGGCATTATCTATGAGTGGAAATACTGCAAGACTTCAAGCCATTACAAATATCACCAATCGCGTCGCAAACGACACCGGGCCTACCGAGCCATTGAGCAAAATATGGGCAAGTGATGTGTTTAATCTGGCGACTATGGAAAATGCTCTGTCGAAGAACGCCTTCAAGGCGATTAAGAAAACGGTGCAAACTGGAGCTCCGTTGGATCCTGCCACGGCCGATGTTATTGCCGCCGCCATGAAAGAGTGGGCCGTCGCCAAGGGCGCAAAATTCTTCTCTCACATTTTCTACCCGATGACCAACATCACTGCCGAAAAGCATGACGGTTTTATTGTGACCAATGCGGATGGCAACGCCATTACGGAATTTACCGGCAGCCTGCTGATTAAGGGTGAGCCCGATGGTTCTTCGTTTCCCAATGGCAGTTTACGGATGACCAACGCTGCCCGAGGTTACACCGCTTGGGATCCCACCAGCCCGGCGTATGTAATGAATACCCCCAACGGCGCTACGCTGATGATTCCCAGCGTATTCATGTCGTGGACCGGTGAGTCCCTCGACAAAAAGATTCCGTTGTTGCGCTCCAACGCGGCGATGGATAAGGCTGCCAGGAAAGTACTGGCGCTGATGGGAGAGACCGACATTGCGACATTGAATTCCAGTTGTGGTGCCGAGCAGGAATACTTCCTGGTGGATGAACACTTTGCCAATGCCAGGCCAGACCTTCTGTTGGCCGGCAGAACCCTGTTTGGTGCAGCTCCAGCCAAAGGTCAGCAGTTTGATGACCATTATTTTGGCGCTATTCCCGAGCGAGTTCAGGTGTTCATGCAGGACTTTGAGGATAAGCTTTACCGCCTGGGCATTCCGGCCAAAACTCACCACAACGAGGTTGCGCCGGGGCAGTTTGAAATCGCCCCCTATTTTGAAGCGGCCAATGTCGCCGCTGATCATCAACAATTGTTGATGACGCTGATGAAAAGTACGGCCAAAGAGCACGGCTTTATGTGTCTGTTGCACGAGAAACCCTTCGCCGGAGTTAATGGTTCGGGTAAGCACGTCAACTGGTCCGTCGGTAATACCACCCAGGGTAACCTGTTGGATCCCGGCAGTACCCCGCATGACAACCTGAATTTTTTGTTGTTCTGTGGTGCGGTTATAAGGGGTGTTCACACCTATGGACCCATGTTGAGGGCGGTGATTGCTTCAGCCGCCAACGATCACCGACTGGGTGCCAATGAAGCCCCGCCAGCCATATTATCCGTTTACCTGGGGGATCAGCTGGAGAGCGTATTTAATGACATTAAGTCCGGCAGTTTACTGTCGAAAGCCGACGGTGGAGAGATGGATCTGGGACTGTCGCAAATTCTGAAATTCAAACGAGATCCGGGCGATCGCAATCGCACCTCGCCGTTTGCTTTTACGGGTAACCGGTTTGAATTTCGCGCTGTGGGTTCGTCCCAATCGGTATCCGGGCCCCTTGTGGCCATGAATACTATGCTGGCCGATTCGCTGAACTGGATTGCCGTAGAGTTGGAGAAGGCCCTGGCCGATGGAACTGAAAAAGCCCCTGCGGTGATTAAAGTCCTGCAAAAATTGATGGATTTGCACGGCAATGTAGTCTTTGGGGGAGATGGTTATTCAGCGGAGTGGCACCGCATGGCGGTGGAAGAACGGGGTTTAAAAAACATTCCTACTACGGCGGATGCCCTGACGGCCTATAAAGATCCCGCCGTGATTGAATTGTTTGAAACCACCGGCGTATTGTCACCGAAGGAACTGGCCAGTCGCTTCGAGGTGTACGCGGAGCAATACATCCTCTCAATCGAGGTCGAGGCCAAGCTGGTGATCGATCTGGCTACCACCAAAATTTATCCGGCAGCAGTTTCCTACCTGTCGATGCTCACCTCTACAGCGGCAGGCCTGTCGGGTATGGGCATTGACATGGGTTCGGAAACCCTCAAAGCGGTTACGGAAGCAGTCAATGACATGATGGTGGCGGTAAGAGACCTGAAAGACGCAGTGGCGACGGAGGACTTTGACTCAGAGGAGGCGCATATGAAATTCTGTGCCGAAACGATTTGTCCGATGATGCTTGCCGTCCGCACCCAGGCCGACACGCTGGAAGGGCTGGTCGCAGATGAATTATGGCCGTTGCCCAAATATCAGGAAATGCTGTTTATTAAATAATCGCTTGAGTCGTACGGCGCCGATAGGCGGCGCCGTAATTGAAGAAACGCCTTAGGAAAGCATCGTGAAAAAGTATGATCTTGTAGTGATTGGCAGCGGACCTGCGGGGCAACGGGCTGCGGTACAGGCCGCTAAACTGGATAAACGTGTAGCCATTATTGAACGCAATATGCAGGTTGGTGGGGTGTCGGTTCACACTGGCACCATTCCCTCGAAAACAGTGCGTGAAGCCGTGTTGTACCTGACTGGCTTCAAGCAGCGGGGCTTTTATGGGCTGGGTCATCGGGAGAGAAAAAACATCACTCCGGCCGATGTGCTCGAGCGTGTCAAAAAAACCTTGTCCAATCAAGTGGAAGTGATGCTCAATCAATTGAGCCGCAATGGCATTGAAGTGTTAAACGGTTGCGCCCGCTTTCTCGACGCCAACACCCTGGAAATAGAGCGGGCCACAGGTGAACTGGAAATTCTAGGCGCCGATAAGATCCTGCTGGCAGTGGGAACAAAGCCCTACCGCCCAGCACACATCCCTTTTGATAATCGCTCTATTTTTGACAGTGACGGCATCCTGCAGTTTGAGAAAATGCCCAAGACGCTGACGGTGATTGGCGGGGGTGTGATTGGGGTCGAATTTGCCACGATCTTTTCAGCTTTGGACGTTGTGGTGACATTGGTAGAAGAACGGTCTTCCATTCTGGACTTTTGTGACGCTGAAATCATTGATGAATTCCAGCACAAACTGAGAAATCGCGGGGTGGTGTTACGATTGCAGGAATCCGTCACCGAAATCAAAAAGCACAACGGCAAGGTTTTGACCTTTCTCGCCAGCGGGAAAATTTTACAATCGGATATGTTGTTGTTTGCCGCCGGCCGCAGTGGTGCCACGGATTCCCTGAATCTGGAGCTGGCGGGATTGACCGCGGATCACCGCGGTAGAATACAAGTGAACGAGACCTTTCAAACCGCAGTGCCGAATATTTATGCCGCAGGTGACATTATTGGATTTCCCAGCTTGTCCGCAACGTCTATGGTGCAGGGTCGGCTTGCTGCTTGCCACATGTTCAATCATACATTCAGCAACAAGCTGGAGTTTTTTCCCTACGGTATTTACGCCGTGCCGGAAATCAGTATGGTGGGGGCGACGGAAAAAGAGCTTAAGGAACAGGGCATACCCTATGAGTCTGGTATTGCCCGGTTTCAGGAACTTGCGCGTGGCCAGATTCTTGGATTAACCGACGGCTTACTGAAAATGCTGTTTGCCATCGAAGACAGACGCCTGCTTGGGGTCCATATCGTCGGGGAGGGGGCTACCGAGTTGATTCATGTAGGGCAGGCCGTCATTACTCTGGGAGGAAAGTTGGAGTATTTCATCGACTCCGCGTTTAATTACCCCACACTGGCTGAAGCTTACAAGGTCGCTGCCCTGAATGCGTGGAACAAATTCATCCCTTATGACGAAATGTGTTCGTCGGAAGTGGTAGAAACGTCCGCTTCAAAGTCGGATTAACCGGTTTTTGATTCGCACAGGCTCCTGATATCAATATGAACGACCGACGGGAGTTGTTCCTGCAGTTAGATTCATGTTTATCTCTTAAAGTTTTCACAAGGGTAATGGTTGAGTAACCCTACCCTCATTTCAGTATCGACGTGACTGGAAAAATCTGACTCTTTTTTGTTTCCCTTCTGACTGAAAAGTGCGTGCTTTCTGGCTGTTTCTGCTGGTGTTAGCCTGATTGGAAGTTAATGTAGCTCCGATAAAGTCAACATTCATAAAACAGAATCTAGAGGTAATAGTCCATACAGTTTTGACTTAACCCTTTTCCGCAGAGGAGCCTGCTGGTCAGGGTTGAAATCAGTAGAGACTTGCCAGCTGTTTTCCTCAGCCATGTCCTCCTCGATGGAGGACGTCAGTTCTCGGCTTATGACTTTGCTGTAAACTATGATGCCCACTTCCGTGTTCAGGTTGGCGGACCTGGGGTCGGCATTGAAGGTGCCGATATAGCTTTTCTCTCCATCGATCACCATACTCTTGGCGTGCATGGCGAAAATGGGTGAATTGTCTTCGATTCTGTGGTGTCTCTTCACCAGTTCCTTGCGATTGGCGGGGTAGGGCTTGTATTCAAAGATTTGAATGCCCAGATCGAATAAGTGAGTGCGTTGTTTTTGGTAGCCGCTGAAGGCGTATAAATTATCCGTCGAGGCCAGTGAGTTGGTGGATATTTTTATGGATACGCCCTGGCTAATCAGGTTTTTGAAGCTATCGATCAGGTCTTCAGACAATATAAGGTATGGGCTTTGTATCAAAATAGATATTTTCGCCGACATCACATCCGATAAAAGACGATCGGCGACTTCGCTACCGCCATCCAGAAAGAAGGTGTTTGAATTTTTGCCGGGCGTATCACTCAGAAACTCGACCTCAGAGTGGGAGAGGGATTTCAGAATGTTGTCAAAATGTTCTCCGTAATCGTTTATGCCTGATCTCAATTCAGGTGCAAAGTTTTTTGGGTTGCTGGCGTATGCATGAAGCGTGTCGTAGTGAGATGTTATTTCCTCTTTAGTAACGTCTGCATCTTCAAAGATCTCGCGCACAGGAACGGATAAATCGCTGTTCCAAAATTCATTGAAATTCTTTGACATGTCTTCGACGGATTTTCCTATCACCAGCACATCACGATCACGAAAGTTATAGGTATGGTCAAAATCGTAATATTCATCGGCCATGTTGCGCCCGCCAGTAATGCCAACAGCGCCATCAAAAATGGCCACTTTATCGTGCATTCGCTGGTTGGTCCCACGGAAATCCCACACAAGATTGATTAGCCGGTCTAAGAGCGTGTTGCCAAGGTTGTATGTGGGGTTGTAAATCTTGATATCCACATTGGGGTGCTCATTTAAAGCAAGCATGGTTTTGTCTTCGGCATCAATAAGCAGGTCGTCGACAATAACCCGCACCCTGATACCCCGCTCAGCGGCATTCAACAAAGCTTCCGCAGCCAGAATGCCAATGTTGTCGGTGCTCCAAATGAAATACTGGACATCAATGGTCTTTTGGCTGTTGTCGGTCAGCCAGGCACGGGTTATTAATGATTCCTCCCCATATTCAAGTATATGAACTCCGCTGGAGTCACGAAGCTTGCTGGTGGCTGCTACGAGACTTGAAGACGGGATGCTGGATGTGCCTGCGTAGGTTGTAACAGCCATAAACAGCGTCAGTAACAGCAGAACGATGTTTCTGAGGCAATGATCTGAAAATTTCACGGTTGTTGACTCCATGTTCCATTCCGTAAATAGGATATGACGTTCTCAATAACGTCAGCATCATCCATCATCATGGCGTGATTCACAGGTAGCACAATATGATTATTCATACCGTCCACCTTGGTATTCTCTACTGATACCTTGCCGTCATCCTCGCCGGGAATAATGCTCGACAAAATCCAGTTGATACTCCGGTTGCCTGCAATCACGCCAAGGTCAAAGTGTACGTCGCCCAATTGATTGGGTACGCTGGATCTGGCTGTGCCCAGTTGAAGGCCGGCATGGCCATTGATCCATTCAAACCCGTACACATCCCCCAGGGAGTCTACCACTTCGGAGCCCCGGTTCGGTGGGCCGAGCATCACCACTCGATGTAATTTCGGGATGGTGTTGTCGCGGAGGTATTGTCGAACCAGTATCCCGCCGAGTGAGTGGGTTACGAAATTGATGTCCGAGTTCGCCGCACATTTTTCAAGGGCCGGCCGAATCGCCAGGTTAGCCAGTTCTTCGATGTGATGATGTCTGGACGGATAACCCAGGTTAACCGTGGTATAGCCTTCTTGTGTTAGCGCGTTTTCCAGTTGCGTCATTGACACTGGGGTGCGCAGCAAGCCGTGCAATAAAATCACACAGGATGCCTTGGCCCCGAAACTGGTGGCAACCAGAAAACCTACAATGATGACCCTGATCACTGTTGGGTAATCCCTGTGATGGGACTTTCATGCGTTGGCAGCAGACGAATACCGCACAGTAAACAGCCGAGGAGCAGCAATAGGATGGCCGACCAGGAAAAGAGGGAGGTTGGGTCGCCATCGAACCCTTTCAGGGTGGCCAGTACGATTCCTGCTCCTGACAGAGAGGCGCCCAGGATAAGTCGGGCATTGGAGGGTGTTTTGCCTTCGGGCTTGGGTAGGCGCTCCAGGAAGGACAAGCTCAATGCCAGCGGGATCAGGAATGAAGCTAAAACCCCTAGCCACAATGGCCTGCTCATCCACCAGCTGACAGAGCCTGGTTGTAGTTCCATGCCAATACCACCGGTCAGGTAGGAAGCACCAAAGGTGAAAATCAGGATCGTCATATGCCACAGGTAAACCGTCATGATCATGGAGTTTACCAGCACCGTTAGTGCCCATACTTTGGGTTTGGACAGGAGCTTTTGCATGGGTTTCTCAATGGCATGCAACAGACCAAACTGGCATATTCCCAGTATCACTAAAGTAACTTTGGGAGGGAGTGAGTTGCTGATTGCTTTATCCGGGGATCCGGCCATCGCCAGCGGATAGGGGCCGTTAAAAATGACCGTATACAACAGCGCGAAAGCGGCCAGGGCTATCATTAGCATGATGATGGGCTTACCCAGCCGCCCGTCACGCCAGGCAAAGCCCAGGTGATGGACTGCCAGCCATACCCAGAAGTAATTGCTCCAGCTGGGCCATGTGATATCAAACCCAAAAAAGAGAATGTCGATGCCGGCAGCCAGCCCGGCAAAAACGAAAAAGGAGGGCCAGCCGAACTTTTTCCAAAAGGCGTAGCTTGCGGGTGCTAGCATGACAATCATGGTGTAAATGGCGAGAAACCAGGTGGGTACCAGTGCCGCCTTGGAGGCAAAGGCAATGGTTTCTGGATCGGCACCGCCGAAGTGCATCAGTAATGAGATCAGTGCCCAGACGACCACCAGAGACAACAAGGGGGTTAACAGGCGATGCAGACGACCCGCTAACCAGTCACCATAGCGCTGGTTTTTCCTGCGTGCACTGTCCAGCGATATGGCGTTTGAGTAGCCACCTACAATAAAGAAGATCGGCATCACCTGAAACAGCCAGGTTAACCACTGTGTGCCGGGCATCACGGCAAGCACATCCACGGGCAAGAGTTCACCGGTCTGCTCATTAAAGACTGCGGTGGCAATGAGCCAGTGGCCGATAATGACAAAGAGTATCGATACGGCACGTAAGCAATCGACGTATCGGTTACGGCTGGAAGGGGTTTTCTCGGCCAGAGTTTGAGCGGTCGTCCATAAGCTCATAGTGTTCTCCAAGGCGGTTGTTTGACGTGTTTACTGCGCGGGAAGTTGTCCGTAACGCAGCGGTAATATCCATTTATGAGAGTCAAAATGTAACTGGGGAGCAACATAATATGCAACTCTCAGCGGTAATGGGGTATATTTCTGTTCCTAGAGCATCAATATTTAAGTCTTTTGCGGGGGGAAGATGGCTCAAGCAGCAGCGTTACTGGTGACCCTGAAGAGGGAATTCAAGGCGTTAGGAATCACTTATAAACAAATCGCTTCACAATTGAATTTGTCGGAAAACAGTATCAAGCGCCTGTTTTCAGAACAAAACACCTCTCTGGACCGTCTTGAACAGCTCTGCGATATTGCGGGTTTGAGCTTTACTGAGCTGGTTAAAAAAATGGAGCAGTCCAAGAATAAGGTCGAACAGCTGACGGTTGAGCAGGAAACGACCATTGTCAGTGACCCTAAGCTGCTCTTGGCGAGCATTTGTGTTCTGCACTTTTGGACTTTTGATGAGATTGTGAAAACCTACCAGATCAGCGAGTCCGAAGGGATCCAGCTGATGGCTCAGTTGGATCGCTTGAAACTGATCGAGCTGCAACCACTCAATCGCATCAAGTTGAATGTCTCCCGACATTTTCGCTGGCGGCAAGGCGGCCCGGTGCAACAGTATTTTAGAAGTGAGGTTCAGCACGACTTCTTCCAGTCCAGCTTTGCCAATCCCGGCGAGAAACTCTTCTTCATGAGTGGCATGCTTTCACGTGATTCTCATAAACGTATCGTGAAGAAGATGGAAACACTGGTGCAGGAATTCAATGAATATCACGGCGAAGATTCGGGTTTACCTTTGGATGATCGATTTGGAAGCAGTCTGGTTCTCGCCATCCGTGCCTGGGAATTCAGTGCCTTCAGACATTTGCGGCGAGAACCGAACGATAAAACCTTTTGATTGGTAGCGAACTCGTTCAGTCGGCTTGAAGTCTTTTGAGTATTTGCTGGATTCTCAGTTGATGGTCGCTTCCCTGCAAGGCTTCCAGCCGACAATCAATCTTCCCTGTGTCAATCTTCGAACCCATCTCTTCCCAGGCCACATCATAGTCTTCGTTGTGGGTTTGGATTTCCATTAAGCGTTTATGGGTTTCTTTCAACTCGCTCAATTTTTGAGTTAAGCCCAGGTACGAAGATTTTCCGTGGGCATGATGTCGCTGTGCGCGAAGCACACGCAGTTCGCGTCGATAGTTGGCCACTTCCAGTAGAGCTTTATGCAAAAGACCTTCGATTTTGACGATTCTTTTTTCCGTCTCGGTCCTTACTTGGCCAAGTCCTTCCAGTGAAACCTCATGAACGGCCATATCCTTTGCGATGTCCTCGACCAGTTCACGGCCTTCCTTGTTATGGATTAGCCGTTTGGCCTGAGTTTCGCGTTTTTCGATTAGGGTCTTGATGGCCGCAGCTTCTCTATCGAGTTGCTTGTTTGAGACCATAAGCTCGGCGAGTGTGTTTTTATAGATTAATATCGACTTTTCGATATCGATGATTTCCTGGTTCATAATTCCATAGCCGTTTCTATCGATGATAGCCAAGGCCGCTTCTGTGCCAGTCCCGCGAGCCAGAGTGCTGAGTTTTTGCAGAATGTTCATGACCGATCCCCCAGCTCGTTGATCATTTTACTGGTTCGTGCTTCGCTCACTTTGTTGATTAAGCGATTCGATTCGTGTACATCCCTCATGGTTTTGGCCAGGGTAATGGTTGAGCTCACAAGGAAGAGGGAACAGAGGGAAAAATAGCCTTTGATCAGCAGCTCGGCCGGCAGAAACACAATGCCAACCGCAACCGCCAAGATAGAGACGCCAAAGCTGGCCTTGACGAAAAACAGCCAGCCTGACGAATTGCTTTGAATGTCGTAGGGGTCCATATTAAATCTCCTGAGCTGATGTCAGGTTAGATTAAATCGGGACCGCATCGATGCAAGGGAGTTGAAAGATGTTCTGCTTTACTGAACCTGGGGTATCAATATATTGAACTTTGCTGCTAACCATTGGGCGAGCCCAACGAGCGATAGTGCTACTGGTTTATGCATTCATGATTTTCGAATACAACCAGTCTTTCAGCTCCGCCCTGTTGAGCTTGAGGGTACTCATCTCATGGTCGTCGATAGGGCTACCTTTCAGTTCCAGTTTACGAATTTCGTTATCCAGGTCGTGATAACTTTTTGCCTTTTCGGCAAAGGTGGTGTCATTGGCTGTCAGCTGGTTGATGGCATCCAAATGTTCTGGAAATTCATGAGTTAATGAGTGACTTTCGCCTAACATAGAGACCTCTTGAACGTTGGTTGATCAGCCGCGGGGATGCCCCGCTTTGCGGTAATGCAACGATAACTTTAGCATTTCATTTGAAGAGGGCGAGGGAATTTCTTATCGGGACAAGCGGGAATTGAGAGTGGGTGACAAAGGCGTAATCTCCCTGGCCAATAAGAACTCGTGTTGTAGAAATAGGCGTCATTCCGAGGGGTGTGCCGTTGAACTGACAGAAGTGCTGCTGAATATTGACTCCTGGTTAGCCACCACAATCCGATCCCGGCCTTCGGCCTTGGCTTGATAAAGTGCCAGATCTGCCTCATGCCAAAAATCTTCCAGTTCACCGATCACTGGCGCAATACCAATGCTGGCAGAAATGCAGAAATCGGCGTCGGCGTGGGAGCTGTGGATGACCAGCTGGCGCACATCATCCAATATCCGCTCGGCAATCACTTCGGCTTCTTTGGGGCCGGCATCCAGCAACAGCATGGCAAACTCTTCACCGCCGATCCGGGCGACCAGATCGTGCTTGCGGCGATTGCGCCTCAAGGTCTCGGCGAAACGAATCAGGGCCTGGTCGCCGCTCAGGTGGCCGTAACAATCGTTGATATCCTTGAAGTGGTCAATGTCCAGCATCAGGAAGCTGCACGGAATGTGTTTGCGCTTGGCCCAGTTCAACACCGGCTCAGAACGCTCGATAAAACCGCGTCGGTTTTTTATCTGGGTTAACTGGTCCAGACGAGAGAGTTCGGACAGTTGCTGGTTACGCTCCGCTAATTGCAGTGACAGCTTGCGGAATTTATACGCCACTACGGCGGCAATCAGCAGCAAGGCTGCAGCGACAATGCCGACCCGGATTGCCAGCCAGTAATCAATGTCTGCCGGGGCCTGGAACAAAAAGCCATCCAGGTCAGGTTCGGCGGTTGTCATATTGAGGTTATGATAGCTTTCGGCAATAAACTGCCAGCGGCCGGGATTCATGTGGCCGACCTGTACCAGATCCGGCATGACTAATTCCCGGATGGCCTTGGCCTCAAATCGCAGGTGATCAAGCGTTTTGTGAGAGGCATAGAGGCGATGGATGAGCTGCACAGACTCTTCGAGATTGTCCAGGGCATATTGCCATCCACGCAAGGTGGCATCCCGGAAACGAACAACCCGATCAGGATTTTTTTTGATATAGGAGTCACTGGTGATTAACACATCGCCATAAAAGTTTACGCCATAATCCCTGGGATTGATCAGGTTATAGGGAATACCTTGCTGTTGCAGGTAATAGGGTTCATTGGAGATGTAACCATCATAAGCGTCGGTTTTACCGTTGATCAGGTCTTCGATATCAAAACTGGTGGGGTGAATATTGATCAGTTTTTGGCTGATGCCTTCACGCTCCAGCATCGTCAGTAATTCCGCACTGCCCGGCGGGGGCATAATCAGTACGTCACGTCCGGCCATATCGTGGGGGCTGCGAATGCCTGAGGATTTCAGTGTGATCCAGACAATTGGGGAAACCTGCATGATGGCGGATACTGCCACGACGGGTTTGCCCTCTATCCTCTCAATGACCGCCCCCGAACCGGTAACCGCAAAGTCGACATTGCCTTTGATCACATCATCAATGGGCTTCAGGGCATGGGGGCCACCTGGGATTAATTGCACATCCAGATCGGCTTCCTGATAAAACCCTTTTTCTTTGGCCATGTAATAGCCGGCAAACTGAAACTGGTGGGTCCAGCGCAGTTGTACTGATACCTTGTCCTGTGCCGATGCATGCAGGGCTGGAATCAGCAGGCTGAGCATTATTAGGGTTTGCTTGACCACAACATGACTCTTTGGATGGCAGAGAGGTTTACACTCGTGTTTGGTGAATGATATTCGCGCCACCAGAGCAGGTCAAATACCCTTTACAAGGTATGTTCTGCTGCGCCAATTCATACAGGTAAACCTGTATTTTTGACGGCTGGTGCGTTCTTTTAAAGCCTGATTACTTAAAACCTGACTGCAGCTTTACAGGCTGTTCGGCTCAAGCTCTGGTTTCGACCAGCTGGACCCATGATGGCAAAATGTTGAGTTGTGCAGCCGCAAGTTTCAAACAAACCAACAGGGGAACGGCGAGCAACACGCCTACAGCACCCCATAGCCAGCCCCAAAGCATCAGCCACAGTATCAACATCAGCGGATTCAGGCGCATATTTCGTCCCAGCACCAAAGGCGTGACAAATTGGGCCTCACACAGATTGATACCAAAATAAACCGCAACCGGTAGCAGCGCGGCCATGTCCCAGCCATATTGGACGACACCGGCAACACTCAAAATACAGAAGCTGATCAGTGGGCCGATATAGGGTGCAAAATTCAGGAGCCCCACCAGTGTTCCCCAGAGCATGGCGTCTTCAAAGCCCATCAAACCCAGAATGATGCCTGTGACAATGCCGAGGCCAGCGTTAATCAGGCTAACAGTGAGAATATAACGGGACAGCTCCTGTTGAATCCTGTTAACCAGCACAACGGCGCGTTTCCGATCTTTTATCCGTGGCAGAAATTGCATGCAGCTGCTGTAGAGACCGGGTCCGAAAATCAACAGAAACAACACCAGAATCACAAAGGTCAAAAATTGCCCGATCACCAGAGGGGTGGCACTTAATACGGAAACCAGCAGTTCCATTCCCCCCTGTTTTACTCGCTGTGTCAGGGTGTTGGTGTTTTCAGCAGGCTGGGGTGGTTCTTCAGCGCGACCGAAAAAGCTGAACCAGTTTGATTGATCGGCCTGGGGTTTATTTTGGGGCGCCACGGACTCTTCCAGGGAGTCCAGCTGTTCAGTGATTTTCTCCGACAGTTCCGGCAGTCTGGTAGACCATTTCTGTGCGGGCTCGGTCAGCTCCATCGTCAGCAAGGTCAATGCGCCACCAATGGCCGTCAACAACAGAACGGCCGAGATCGTGCGGGGGACATAAAGCTTTTTAAACCACTCAACCAGGGGGCTCAACAGCAGGGCAAACAACGAAGCCACGACGATAGGCATTAACAGGCTTTTGGCAAAATACAGCGTGTACATGATGGCCAGACCCAAAAGGCCATAGAGCGCTGTTTCTGTGCGAGTCATGGGCGCGCGCGTCTGCGGGGGAGAGGCGGAGGCGGTCTTTTCGCTGGCTGTCATTCACCCTGTCCGGTGGTCAGATACCGGAGGCCCGCTGCAGCAGGGGATACAGGTGCGCTCCCATTCGACCCATGGCATAGCTGCTGTGCCATCCGAGTCTGCCAACAACGGCGCCGGTAAGAAAACCCGCGCCCACCAGGTACAGGATGGGCGTGCGTTTCAGGGCTAGTAGGGAGGCCTGGCGATGTTGGTGATATCGGATCTGGTGCGTGGTTAAGCGCTGGTCCAGTTGCTGGATGTCACGGATCAGGTGTTTGCGTTTCATGTTGGCGCATGCCTCCTGTAAACGCCTGCCAGTGCTGTCGGGTAAGAGGCAGGGACAGGCTGCGTTTATAGCGCTTCCACAGCCATCCCATCACCGCCAACAGTGTGCATTGTTGCAGTAAAAACGCCAGCAGTCCTACGCTGACCGAGTCGCTGGCACTCCCCAGCAGCCAGGCAATCAGGCTGGTTAGGCCCAGCCAGGCCAGCAGCACAACAGGCAGGCTCAACAGTGCCAGCATCAACAGGCGACCGGCATCGCCCAGCGCCAGTCGCACTTCCGCGGCCAGCAGCTCGGCGAAGGTTGAGCCGGTACTGGCGGTTTCGGAGATCCAGGCCATCCACAACTCAAAATCCCCAGAGGGCCCGGAGTCCCCGTTCACCAGTGTTTCCCGGGATGTTGGCGGTGGCTCCTGGTTGTTTTCCGGTGAGTGCTGCTGACTCATTTGCGGGAGAAGTACTGGGCGAACAGAAAGCCAGCCGCAAAAGCCATACCGAGTGTCGCCAGAGGTTTTTCTTTAAAGTAGGCCTCGGCCTGCTGTCCAAGCTGAGCGGCCTTGTCCCTGCCCTGAAGGAAATGTTCAGCAGCGTCACTTTTTAAATCCACACCTGCCGCTTCAGCTGCCAGGCGAAAGTGGTCTTTCGCGTCGAGGAATTTCTCATACGCTTCCAGGGCAGCTGCCTTGCTGGCGGCCAATTCATCTTGTTTGTCCGTTGATTTCGTTTGTGCAGTAGCCATTTCGTACTCCTTGAGTGGGATACTTATGCCTCAGCCTAGTCGATGCGCAGTGGAAATTCCTTTGTCGCGCACAAGTGGGGGGAGCTTCTATTGAGCGGAGAGCCAGCAAAGTGGCCGGAATTGCATCAATTTCTTGTTCTTGACTATTTTTTGCTCGATCTTCTGCGCCAAGCCCTCTATAGTGCGCATCCTGATTGATCCCGGTTGGGATCGGGTCTCGGCATTTGGTGGAATCCAGGCAAGGGACTCTCATAGACTGCCAATCTGTAGGACCTATTTTGACTTCAAGCCTTAATTTAAACTCCGCTTCATCGTCCAGCACGACCATTACTTCATTTACCGATCTGGAACTCTGCCCCGAACTGTTAACGGCCATTGCCGATAAGGGCTATCAAACGCCATCTCCCATCCAGGCCCAGGCCATACCTGCGGTGTTGCAGCGTCGGGATGTCATGGCGGCGGCCCAGACCGGCACCGGGAAAACCGCCGGCTTTACCCTGCCACTGCTGCATTTATTAAAAGATGGGCCGCGTGTATCGGGCAACCAGGTGCGCGCTCTGGTGCTGACGCCAACCCGTGAGTTGGCGGCCCAGGTGGCGGATAATGTGGCAGACTACAGCAAGTATTTGTCGCTGCGTTCAGCCACGGTTTACGGCGGTGTCAGCATCAATCCGCAAATGAAAGCCCTGCGTCGCGGGGTGGATGTGCTGGTAGCGACGCCAGGACGACTGTTGGATTTGTTTAACCAGAATGCGGTGAAGTTCAGTGAGCTGGAAGTGCTGGTGCTGGACGAAGCTGATCGCATGCTCGACATGGGCTTTATTCACGACATCAAGCGTATTCTGAAACTGTTGCCGGCCAAGCGTCAGAACCTGTTGTTCTCGGCCACCTTTTCGGATGAGATTCGCAGCCTGGCCAAGGGCTTGGTGCACGAGCCGCTGGAAATTGACGTCAGTCCCCGCAATACCACGGTAGAGCGGATCAAGCAGACTGTTTGCCCAGTGGATCAGTCGCAAAAATCCAAATTGCTGATTCACCTGTTACAGACCAACAACTGGCACCAGGTGTTGGCCTTCAGTCGCACCAAGCACGGTGCCAACCGGTTGGTTAAATTGCTGGATCGAGCCGGTATTGCTGCCGCTGCGATTCATGGCAACAAAAGTCAGGGGGCTCGCACCAAAGCGCTGGCCGACTTTAAAGACAACAACATTCAAGTGTTGGTCGCCACCGATATTGCGGCACGCGGCATTGATATTGATCAGTTGCCCTATGTGATCAATATTGATTTACCCAATGTACCGGAAGACTATGTGCACCGCATTGGCCGCACTGGTCGGGCAGGTGCCGCCGGGGAGGCGTTTTCGCTGGTGTCTGCCGAGGAAAGTGATCAATTGTTTGCAATTGAGCGCCTGATTAAACAGACACTGCCCCGTGAAACGATCTCGGGCTTTGAGCCAGAGCAACCGCTGCCCACAGCCGACGAACGCCGGGGTGGACGTAAAAACAATGGACGCAATGCCGCTAGGCCTGCGAACCGTACCAACTCGTCTAAGCCAAAGGCTGAGTCAGGGGGGCAACAACGTCCGGATGGCCAGCCAGCCAGACGCCGCCGTCCGAGACGACGGCCGCAAAAAACAACGGCGTAAGCCGGTCAGGCCAGCACAGGTGGGCGCGGTAATCTGTCCCCTGTGCAAAGCTTGTCGCTCTCACAGAATAGTAAAGACTTTTTGCCCAGGATGGCGTATAGAGTGAGCACGTTGTTTTATCGAATCAGGTACGGTCGGTGAGTTGTTTTGGGCGACCTTTCATTAGCAAAAATTTTATAAAGACTGTGTTAATAGATCACAAAAATACCTCTAAAAAATAATAAAGTCACATGAATCTACTAATCTCGTTCGCTTAAATATTCCTGCTACACTCATTCCAATGACAGTATTGCACCTCACCGTAATTACGAGGAAAAGTGGCTGATAGGGCCGGTTAGTTTGAGGACGGATTTCCTTCTTGGTGCTATTAAACCAAGTCAATCTTAAGGACTGGATTGGAGATTTTTTCCGTTCTGACTCAAGGCAATAAACGTCAATTTACGATTGGAAAAAGAACCAACACCGTTTTTGAAATCGGGTTGGGTCAAGTGGCAAGGAGAGAGATCCTTGAGAAACACACGGTTGTTAAAACCTGAATTTCTCATTTTTCTGGAACGGTTCCTCCTCGGATTGGGTGTGCTGGGGTTGGTGTTCGTTTGCCTGGCCTATATGGACGCCAGATTGGCATCGAGCCAGGCGATTGCTGCGTTTAACGCTGCCGTTGCGGAAGAATCTGACAGTAACGCTACCTCCAGTTTTCTTACCATCGATGAGCCTGATCAGTCCCTCTGGTCTGATACTCGCAAAAGAAAATACATCCGTATTAATCCGGACGATCTCCCCTTGGCAGTGCTGGAAATCGAACGGCTCAAACTGCAGGTGCCGGTCTTTCCTGGCACGGATCTGATCACGTTAAATCGCGGCGCCGGGATCGTGGATGGCACGGCCCACCCAGGAGAAAAGGGTAACATTGTGGTGTCTGCTCATCGGGACGGCTTCTTCCGTTCATTGAAAGACATTGCTTTGGGGGATCGCATTGAGTTGCGCACGCTCCAGGGCACTCAGGTTTTTCTTGTCAAGGAGCTGTTCATCACTGACCCACTGGATGTTTCCGTCCTGGATCCCACGGATTCGACCACCTTGACCCTGATAACCTGTTACCCCTTTTACTTCGTTGGCTACGCACCGGAACGCTTGATTATTCGCGCTGAGCCGGTCAATGCCGAGAACGACAGCCAAAACAACACTCTTCCCGCGCTACAGCAAGACACTATGACTGTGGCTTTCCTGGAAGTTAACCCTGGTAAAACGACCCATGGGGCACTCGATAACCCTAACTGACAGTGTCCCCCACCCTGAGGAGATAGCCCATGAAAGATGTGTTAAAACCATTGATTCTTGCGACTGCCATTGTGGGAGTTATGTCGGCGCAAGCCGCTGATCCCAAGCGGTTGGGCAGTTGTGCCGACTATAAGGACCGCTATCAGGCCACTGAAGAAACCAAGCGTCGTTTTGGTATGCTGGCTGGTGCCTGTGAAGGGGTGTATGACATTGACGGCAGCCTCTATGTGCGTGCTGAAATGGTTGTTCGCAGCATCCGCGGAAATACGGTAAAACTGTATTTGCCAGCCACAGATGAGACCGTTGAAGTCAGTCCAGACATGAATCACAGTGCCATTCTGGACGGCCGTAAGCGTCGTGTTCGGGATCTGAGCCGTGGGGATGAAATTCAGTTGTATATTTCCATGGATAAGTTCTTTGAGGACCGAGTCGATGAAATCGCTTTTGCAGCAGATGATGATGCGGACGCATATGTCCACCTTCATTCCGCTGACGAAGTAGACGCGCTTCCCACAACTGCCAGCGCTTTGCCGTTGATGGGTGTGATCAGCGGGTTGTTGTTTGCTGCGGGAGGGTTGTTGAGACTTCGCCGTCGTCGTGGTTAACCATTGAGGCAGGCACTGAAAGGGTTCGGTGTCTGCTGATCCAACTTTTTGTAGTTCATTTTGTCGTTCATTTTGTAGTTCGTTCCCTTTAGCTAAACTCGTTGTGATGGTAACTGACAGTCGTATACCAGCCGGGCTTAGGCAGGAGGGTTTTGTGAAGTATATTTTTGAAGTGTTTATTAAACCGGGTTACCAGGCTGAAGACTATGCCGAGGCTTGGGTGAGAGCCAGTGAAATCATTCAGCAGGCGGCGGGAGCTCGCGGTACTGAACTGCATCGTAAGCTGGATGATCCCAATTGTTTGATAGCCATCGCCAGCTGGGACAGTAAGCAACAGCGCGACGCGATGGAGTCACAGCACAATGAGCAGGTGGCAGCCATCATTCGCGGCGCTGCCACCTTTTGTGAAGTACGTCCACTGGGGGAATTCGCAGATCCGGAGTGGGTGGTTAAACCTCGAGCATCAAAGTCCTGACGCCGGAGTGGGGCGCCGCGCCCGAGACGAACCCGGCGCGGCACTGACTCAATGAAATGAGGCTCCAATCTGGAGGCGCGTTTATTCCGCTTCTTCCATTTCGTTTTGATTCAACAGTGTAGGGTAGCTTTCAGCAAAAGAACTGAACTCCTGACGGTTGATTGCCTGATCATTGTCTTTGTCGATGGCAACAAAATAATTACTGATGTGCCCCTCGCTGGCTTCCATTTTTGAAATGGTTTGATCGCCGTTTTTATCCAGTGCATCGAATTTGGAAGAGATGTTTTTGTCTTTTTCCATATCCATAGACATGGATTGCTCTCCGGCCAGGGCCGTGCCGGCGGCGGTGAAAGCAGCAGTAAAAGCAATGACAGTTGCTAAGGTAAGTTTTTTCATGTCGTAACTCCTTCATGTGGCAGGTTAGAGTGACAGGCAACTTATTACCCATCTGTGTCGTGCTCTTGGAGGGGAAGAATCCGTCGAGAGTTCCTGCCAAAGACGATTTAAGAAGCCAGAATAAAAGAAGTATGAAACCATTCACACTGCAGTAAATAGATATTCATTGGTTTAAATAAAATATTTTTAAGCAGACGTGCGGTAATAATTTTGGTGTATAACCGGGAGCAGAGCTATGAAAAATGTACTGATCGTATTGTTGCTGATGTCATCTGCTGTTCAAGCCTTCGATGCTGCCGAAGGGCGTTGGCTGGATCTAACCCACAATTTTGGCAGCGATACCATTTACTGGCCTACCTCGGAAAGTTTCAATAAATCCACCGTTTTTGAAGGTCACAACGAAGCGGGGTATTACTACTCGGCCTATAACATCAGTACCGCCGAACACGGCGGCACCCATATTGATGCCCCCATTCATTTTTATGAACATCGCCAGACCGTCGACCAGATCCCCATTGAGCAGTTGATTGGCCCCGGTGTTGTGATTCGCGTGGTGGAGCAGGCCAAGGCAGACCGCAATTATCAGTTTAGTGTTCAGGACATAAAAGCCTGGGAAGCCACTCATGGGCGCTTGCCAGAGAATAGTATTTTATTGATCGATACCGGATCGGCAAAACTATGGCCAGACAAAAAGGCCTATATGGGTACCGAGCTTCGCGGTGAGGAGGGGGTGAAAAGTTTAAAATTCCCCGGCATTCACCCGGATGCGGCCAAATTTTTAGTGCAAGAGCGTAAGGTCAAGGCCGTGGGCATCGATACACCGAGTATCGACTTTGGCGGCTCCAAACTTTACGAGACGCACCAGGCGTTGTTTGAAAAAAACATTCCCGGTTTTGAAAATGTCGCCAACCTGAGTGAGCTGCCAGAGCAGGGGTTCACCGTCATCGCCCTGCCCATGAAAATCCGGGGCGGCAGCGGCGCTCCCTTGCGCATTGTGGCGTTTATTCCCGATGAGTGAGTGTGGTTCTTCGTTTCACTCACGCCGAAGCGGTTGACCAGACGCTGTCTGGCAGTCCCCGTGCAACCCGCTGGCGAGTGGCTCGCGCCATCGCGGCCAAACACAAGGCGCCTACCAGTGCTGTGGCATCAACACCGAGAGTGGCGACACTGGCGTGAGCCCACAGACCGAGTGAGGGGATCAACCAGGCCACCAGGCTGGTGAGAGGTATGGCTGCGGTGAACAGCGCTGCCAGCCACAAGAGTGGCGCGGCAGCCCTGGCGCTGCCGCGCCAGAAGGCCCAGAAAATAAAGCCGAAAAAGACGGTGTAATAGACACCCTGCAAGCGCAGGGTCTGACTGTCAATATAGGCCGCCAGCCACTTGTGCAGCACCATGGTTAAGGAAATTCCAGCGATAGAGCCCACACACACGCCCACCGTCGCAGCCGCCATAAACCAGGTGTCGCGTCTTTGGGCAGGCAGAGTGGCGTCACGCCGCTGCTTTTTACGGCGGGTTTCGACCCACAACAAATTGCCACTGTAGAACAACCAGGCACCTGCCAGCCCCAACAGGAAATACAGCCAGCGCAGCGGCTCACCGCCAAAGGTGGCAAAATGCAGAGAAAAGAAACTGCTGACAAAGGCGTTGGGGGTATCCTGGAGGCCCGGCATATAGTCGGTGCTGAGTACTTCCCCGCTGAAGGGATTCATCACGGCAAAGCCACCCCAGGCTCGGGAGCCAAAAGTGCGGTCGTCAAAACCCCAGACCCGCACCATGGCGTGTGGGGTGTCGATACGCACATATTGCAGCAGCGTTGGCTCAAACTCGGGCGCAATTCCCTCCACGGTTTGCAGTAAGGTTGCTACCGGCAATAATTCCGAAGCATCGCGCACCTTAGGCATGGGCGCAGGCTGGGAGGCGCGGAACATGCTGCGGATGGGTTGCTCGTGCACCAGCTTGTCTTGAATGCCGTAAATGGGATCATGAAACGCAAACACCGCGGCGGTGATCGCCATAATCAGGTGAAAGGGTAGGCTGGCAATCCCCACCACATTGTGCGCGTCGAGCCACTGCCGTTTGAGATTCTTTTTGCCCAACCGCAGGGCAAAGAAATCCTTGGTCAAGGTGGGCAACAATACAATTACACCCGATATCAGCGCGAGCCCATACAGAATCGATATCACGCCCATGATCAGTCGGTGCAGGTCGGTATCCACCGGCAGGCCGACCACCCGATGCAAGGTATCGATAAACTCGGCCAGCTTGGTGTGGCCCGGCTGGCTGATGTGTACATCACCGTCAGCGTTGAGGGTGGCGGCATAATCTTGTGGCGCCAGTAGATCGTGCTCATCGGCACCTTCTGGCACTTCTTGCCAATGCATGCGCGCTAAACGATGTTCTTCATCCTGTAAATGAATCATAAAGTCGCTGGCAGCCTTTGGTTGTGCTTGCAACACCTGCTGAATCAGGATGCCGGTGTCGCTCAACGGTGTGGCTGCAACACCGGCCGACGGTGGCGATGCCCAGCGGGCGATGGGTTCTTTAAAGACCGTCAGTGCACCGGCGTAAAAGGCGATGAATAACGCCATGCCGGTGATAATGCCGGTCCAGGTGTGCAGCGTTTTATAGACACGAATAATGTCGGAGCGCATGTGAATATCCCGTAATTCAATAATTCTTGGCTACCATTGCCGCAGGGCAAGTTGTGGCAGCCACACCAGCAGGTTGGCGAGGGTCAACCACAGCCAGGCTCGCCAGCCATCGCGAAACCCATAACAACCACTGAGTACCGCCAGCCAGATGGGCACAACCAGCCACATGGTCAGTTGCACTTTGATACTGCCTTCCATATTGGTGTTCAAGAGGGCGAAAATTCCACTGCAGCCCAGGGCCAGGAGCAAACCCAGTACCACTCCGGCGAGGGATTTGGCCAGCCAGTGGGGGTGGATGGCGTCAGCTTTAGCGCGTGCCATGGGTATTATCTCCTTGAAAACCGTGCAGCAAAGCGTCGATATAGGGCATCAGTGTCAGCAACAGCATCACCCAGGTGATCAGTACAAACACGGCAGTAGCCGGTAACAAAACGCGTAGCAATGGGACCAAACTGACAGCAATCAACACCAGTCCAATGGTACGAGTCGGTTTTGCTGGCCAGGGGCTGGCAAGCCAACGCTGATGAGACGACGTCAAATACAGGCCGACGCAACCTGACAGGGAGAGCAGCAGTCCAGCCAAAAGCAGAATGGACACGTTAGGAATCCTCTAACAAGCAAAAGCCAGGCCGTAGATTGACCTGGCAATTACTGAGTGGGTATGAGTGGTTATTTATAAAAAGTTATACGTCACCGAGATGCCAACGGTGCGGGGGTCGACGATGGAAAAGTAGCCGTCCGGTGCACCGCGTCCCGGGGGTTCACGCACGGTCACCGCGTCTTCGTCGAACAGGTTGTTGACGTAAGCATTCACCACCCAACTCTGACTGCGGTAGTTGACGTTTAAACGCGCGACGGTGTAGTCGCCGGCGAGGCGTTCGTCGCTGTTGTCGATATCGCCGAAGTAGTCATCCACATAGCGGGCGGAAAAGCCTGCTTCGAGAGTCTCGGTAAAGTTGTAGTAGAGCCCCAGGTTGGCGGTGACGTTGGGTGCGGAGCTCAGTTCGTTACCGCTGGCGCTGGCGTAGTCTGAACCCGCGTCAGTGATGTCGGTTTCCAGCAGGCCGAGACCGGCGGTCAACTCCAGGCGATCGGTGAGCAGTGCTTGCAACTGCAGTTCCAGGCCATAGGTGTTGACCTCGTCCACGTTGACAATGACACGGCTGGCGTTGAGTGCCTGGTAGCCTTCGTAGTCGTTGTAGAACAGGTTAGCACTGAGGTTGACGCGGCCGTCGAGGAAGCCGCTGCGCAGGCTGACCTCGTAGGTGTTCACCTTTTCTTCGTCGAAGTAGTAGTAGGTGCCGCTGGCGTAGTGGAAGGCACCGCCGGGGGCGTTGTAGCCTTTGCGGGCACTGAGACCAAGGGTGGTCTCATCAGTTACGTCGTATTGCAGGGCCAGTTTTGGCAGGGTCAGGGTCTTGTCGACGTCCAGGTTCGCATCACGATCAACGGTGTAGTAGTTGAAGTAGCGGTCCTGTTGTTCGCGCTCTACCCGCAGGCCGCCGATCAGGCGCAGGCGGTCGCTGAGGGCGTAGGTCAGCTCGCCGTAGACGGCTTCGGAGCTGCTGTCGTCATCACCGCCGTAAGCGGCCGAACCGGTGCTGTTGTAGTCCTGGGTGCGCTCAAAGTAGGCGAAGCCGAGGAAGCCACTGAGAGTGGCACCGGGCAGGCCAAACTTGATCTTGGCATCGACCGAGAGGTTGCTCTCTTCAAACAACATGTGCTGTTCGGCTGCTGGGGTAGCCTCGTAGCTGTCGAAACCCCAGTCGTAGTCCATATGGGCAATCAAGGCTTCAACCGCGAGGCCATCACTGATGCGGTAGTCGAGCTTTAGGCTGGTGGTTTCGGACTGGGTCTCGATGTCGCGGAAGAAAATGCGCTCGTAGGCGGAGGGATCGGCGGCGGAGTAAAACACGCGGCCGGTATCACCCTGCTCGTCATTGCTGGAGTAAGACAACAGGGCGCTGAAGTCCTCGCTGGGCGTCCACAATAGCTTGGTGCGCAGGCGCTTGGTGTCGATCTCGTTGAGATCGTAGTCCGGCGGATTGCTGGCAAAGCCGCTGTCGTCGGTAATGGTCTGGGCGTCCAGCTGTTGGGCGCTGACGCGAAAGGCCAGGGTGTCTTCCACCAGCGGGCCGGAAATCATAAAGGCGGCATCCGCGTAGCGCTCCTGGTCGCGGTAACCGACGCGGGCGGAACCCTCCCAGTCAAAGCTCGGGTCCTTGGTCTTGATGTAGATCATCCCGCCAATGCTGTTGCGGCCGTTGCTGGTGGACTGCGGGCCGCGGTAGACCTCAAGCTGCTCAATGTCCCAGATGCCGGAGTCACCGGTGAGGTCCGCCACAAAGGGCTCGGCCACACCGTCGATCAGGGTAGTCACCCGGGCCTTGGCGCCGCCGGTAATGGAGTTGAAGCCACCGGCGGCACCGTTACCGTTTACGCCGCGGATGTTGGGGACGGCGCCAGTAGTCACCACCACATTGGGCACTTCGGCCACGGTGTTGTTGATGGTGTAGTTCTGCAGAGAATTGAGGGTTTCTTCAGAAATGACGGAAACGGAAGAGGTGGTGTTCTTCAGGGAACGCTCGGCTTTCTCGCCAACGACAATAACGTTTTCCAGAACGGGTTTGTTTTGCTGATCCAGGGTTGCGGGTTGAGCCCCTTGGGCAACCGCAGAAAAGCCGGTGGCAATGGCCAGGGACAGGGTGGATAACGGCAGGGCCGCTAACCGGGCACAGTGGCGCTGGTACATGGAGTTACCTCACAGATTTCATGGTGTCTGTTTGCTTTGTATTCGTGTTGGGCTGCGAAACAGGCTGCTTCCTTGCACCATGCCGGGAGGGCTAGTTCTAGAGGCCGAAGCGCCATTCTTGCAGTTATTGCTTATGTTAATGAGAATCATGATCGTTAGCAATAGTAATATTGGCGCCACGGGTCTGATCTGAAGGATATACGTCCCTTGAGCTGGCCTCTGCGTATAATCAACGATAAGACTTGGAATGAGTTCTGGCTTACTTCCTCAGTATAAGGCGGCGTCCATGAGCACACTCAACAGAGCTTTTTGCATTTCCCTTTTCTTGTTGCTGATACCGCTGTCTGTGAGTGCCGACGACACACCGACCCATCGTATTGAGCAGGTAAAAGACAACGTCTACCGCTTTACCTATGGGCATTATCACTCGGTGTTTATGGTGACGGATCAAGGGCTGTTTTTAACGGATCCGTTGAGTGAGCAGGCGGCGGCCATATTGAAAGAGGCGTTGAAGCAACGCTTTGACGCGCCCATTCGCTATATGGCTTACAGTCACAATCACATCGATCACACCGCCGGAGGTCAGGTGTTGGCGGGCAAGGATGTTGTGGTGATTGCTCACCAGTTTGCCGCTGAGGATCTGCGCTGGACCCGAGCCCCAACCGCCATGCCAAATGTAACTTTCCGCGAAAGCATGGCAGTGGAGCTGGGGGCAAACCGGGTAGAGTTGACCTATCATGGTCCCAATAATGGTCGAGGCTCGGTGAGCATGCGGTTTATGCCGGCGAATGTGCTTTATGTGGTCGATTGGATTGTCATTGGTCGTATGCCGTATCGGGATCTGCTCGGTTATGACATCCATGGCATGATTCACTCGACGGAAGAAATACTCGCCGGCGAACCCTTCGACCTGTTTGTGGGTGGCCATGCCGACACCGGTAGCCGCAAAGATGTAGAGCGCTACCTGGCTTATCTGCAAGCACTCTATACCCAGGTGCGTGATGGCATGCTGGCGGGCAAAACGCTGGAAACCCTGCAGGCGGAAATACGCTTGCCAGAGTATGCGGATCTGAAAATGTACGATGAGTGGCTGCCGTTGAATGTGCAAGGCGTCTATAAAACCCTGGTAGAGATGTCGTATTTTAATTTTCGCCCGGACGTCGAAGCTGAGTTTTAGCCTTCACCAATAACCACAATAGGATACCCATGTCGACTCCCGATCCCAGAGTGTTATTTGCAGCAGAGCGCACCTTGCTGGCTTGGAACCGAACCAGCCTGGCTCTGATCGGTTTTGGTTTTGTGATTGAGCGTTCCGGTTTGCTGGTGACGGTGTTGACACCGGAAAAGGCGGGGGGCACAGGACTGCGACTTCTTTTCTGGGCTGGAGTTATTCTGATTGCTTTGGGTACTCTTTCAGCGCTCTATTCTTCCCGGCAGTATGTCAATGTGCTGCACTCACTCGATCCATCCGATGTGCCCAAGGGCTATGTTCCGAAATGGGGGATGTATATCAATGTCGGTGTGGCATTGATAGGATTGCTATTGATGTTGGCTCTCTCTATTGGACAAAGCTGAACTCAGTTGTGTCTTCTGTGACACTGAATTATCCTTTTTTCATCACCCCTCATAGTCAGGCGTTATGAAACCCCAATCCCCGTTGGAATCATTGGTTCGCTACAGCCTTTCTGGTGGAATGCCACTGATGCTGTTGCTGCTGTCACTGGTGCTGGGTACTCTGGCACTGACGTTTACGCCACGGGAAGAAGAACCCCAGATTGTGGTGCCGATGGTGGATGTGCTGGTGGAGGCACCGGGGTTGTCCGCCGCCCAGGTGGAACGCCAGGTAACCATTCCGCTGGAAAAGCTGCTGGCGCAGATTCCGGGCGTTGAAAACGTCTACTCCACCACCATGACCGGTCGCACCACCGCCACCCTGCGTTTCTATGTCGGGGAGGACCGGGAAACCTCACTGCTCAATACCTACAACAAGCTCTACTCCAACCAGCACCGGGTACCGGCGGTGGTGAGTCGCTGGCAGGTGAGCCCGGTGGAAGTCGACGATGTGCCGATCCTGCTGCTGGCCCTGTGGAGCAGCGAGCCAGAGCGTACCAGTGATTACGAGCTGCGGCGGGTGGCGGACGAAGTATCCACCTTCCTGCAATCGGTGCCCGACACCAGTGAAGTCAATGTCGTCGGCGGTCGTCCGCGCACGATTCGCATCCTGCCCGATCCGGAAAGCCTGGCAGCCCGTTCCAGCACCGTGGGCGATATTCTCAATGCGTTGCAGGTGTCCAACCTGCTGCAATCGGCGGGCAACTGGACACTGGGTAACAAGAGCCTGCAACTGGAAAGCGGCGACTTTATCCGCTCGGTCGATGAGCTGCGCCAATCGGTAATCAATGTGGTGGACGGTCAGCCGGTGCTGCTGCGGGAGGTGGCCGAGATCATCGACGGGCCGGCCGAGCCAGACAGCTATACCTGGATCGACTTTGCCGAACCCTTTCACGCCGGCAGACCCGGGTTGCCCATGGTGACTCTCAGCGTTGCCAAGCAACGGGGCAGTAATGCCGTCCGTGTGGCCAAGGATATCCACGCCATGATGGCGCGTTTGCAGGCGGACATTCTGCCCTCCGACATCCATCTGGAAGTCATCCGCGATTACGGCGAAACCGCCAATGACAAGGTCAACAACCTGGCCCAGAGTCTCGCCTTTGCGGTGTTTACCGTGGTGGTGTTTATTGCGGTGTTTCTCGGCTGGCGCCCGGCGCTGGTGGTGGGCATCGCTGTGCCCATCAGCTACGGCGTCACCCTGGCGCTGGACATGGCCTTTGGCTACACCATCAACCGCGTCACCCTGTTTGCCCTGATTCTCTCGCTCGGTTTGTTGGTGGATGACCCCATCACCGGCGTGGATAACATCGAGCGCTTTATGCGCGAACGCACGGGCTCGCTGAAAGAAAAAATCGTCGCCGCCATCAGTGAAATTCGTACGCCACTGGTCATGTCGACACTCACCATTGTGCTGGCGTTTATTCCACTGGCGTTTATTACCGGCATGATGGGCCCCTACATGGCGCCGATGGCGTTCAACGTGCCGGTAAGTGTGATCACCAGCACGGTGGTGGCGTTTGTGGTAACGCCCTGGCTGGCGATGAAGCTGCTGTCCGGCGCTTCGCCGACGGATGAGGAGGCGGCCGGAGGGCTGTCGACGTTTTATCGGCGTGTCATGTCACCGATCCTGATGAGTCGTGGTCGGGCCAAGATGTTGTTGTGGCTGGTGGCGGCCTTGTTTGTCATCGCGGCGCTGTTGCCGCTGCTGCGGCTGGTGCCACTGAAGCTGCTGCCATTCGACAACAAAAACGAACTGCAGGTGGTCATCGATATGCCGGAAGGTGCCACCCTGGAGCAGACCGCGGCCATGGCGGTCGACGTCTCTGCCCGAGTGCGCCAGCTCAACGAAGTGAAAGCGGTGGCGGCCTATGTGGGGGTGCCATCGCCGATGGACTTCAACGGCATGGTACGGCATTACTACCAGCGCCAGGCTCCAAATATGGCGGACCTGCGGGTGACTCTGGTGGACAAGACGGAGCGCCAGCACCAGTCCCACAGTGTGGTGTTGCGGCTGCGTCAACACCTGGCTCCACTGTCGACGGAAGGCGTTTCCATTAAAGTGGTGGAAGTGCCGCCCGGGCCGCCGGTATTCAGTACCCTGGTGGTGGAAGTCTACGGTACGGAATTAACCCCCTATACAGAACTGCAGACTGCCGCCGGTACTGTGATGGCGCGACTCAAGCGTGAGCCGTTGGTGGTGGAAGTGGACAGTACGGTGGAAGCTGAACATGAGCGGCTGCGTTTCTTAACGGATAAACAGAAAGCGGCCTTGTCCGGCATTGCGACGGCGGACATCAACCAGGCGTTGTTGATGGCCAATGTCGGCGTCGGCGCCGGTTTCCTGCAATTGCCACAGGAAGCGAAACCCTTGCCGCTGGAGGTGCGTCTGCCCGAGGAACAGCGCACCTCTGTGCACGACCTGCAGCGTCTGCAGGTGCGCGGCCAACCCGGCATCGTCAAGCAGAGCAGTCACAGTGGCCTCGACATTGCGCCGCAACCGCTGGTGGCTTTGGGGGAACTGGGCACGTTCCAATCGTTGCCCGCTGACCAGACCATTCAGCGCAAAGACCTGCAGCCGGTGGTCTACGTCATGGCCGAATTGTCCGGCCGCACGCCGGCTGAAGTGATCGCCGATGTGAATGCGGATTTGCGACAGCCGGTTCTTGAGAGCGGTGACAAATCCGAGGTCAGTGACTGGCAGGGACGTACCTTTTTCAGCACCTTCTTTGGCACAGGCGCCGGAGATGGCTGGCACCTGCCCGACGACATTCACATCGGCTGGACCGGCGAGGGTGAATGGCAAATCACCGTGGATGTGTTTCGCGATATGGGGCTGGCTTTCCTGTTCGCGCTGGTGGGCATCTTTTTTGTGTTGAAGCTGCAGACCTCTTCCACCAGTCTGGCGCTGATCATCATGTCGGCCATTCCGCTGACCATCATCGGCATCATGCCCGGCTTCTGGTTGCTCAACCAGATCGGTGAGCGGCAGGTGGCCGGTGCGCCTGACCCGGTGTTGTTCACGGCTACGGCCATGATCGGCATGATTGCCCTGGCCGGTATCGTGGTGCGCAACTCTCTGATCCTGGTGGAGTTCATCACTCAGGAGCGTGAGCGAGGGGCGACCATCCACGACGCCTTGCTGCGAGCCGGGGCGATTCGCCTGCGGCCGATTCTGCTCACCGCCGGCACCACGCTGTTGGGTAATCTGGTGATTACGCTGGACCCGGTATTCAGTGGCCTGGCGCTGGCGATTATTTTTGGCATTGTGGCTTCTACTTTATTCACCTTACTGGTCGTGCCGGTGGTTTACCTGCTGGTGTTCGACAAGGCGCCACCCTTGAGGACCGACGCATGAACTCCCTGACCCGATGGCTGGTTCCGTTGCTTGCAATCCTGCTGCTGTTGTTGATGGTAGCGTGGATGGCCGGAGTGTTTGACGACGTGATTGAGCCGGGGTTGCAGCCGCCGGCGGTGACGGCGACGGAAGAGGGTGTGCCGGTGGAGGAGCAAACGGTGGAGTTATTCGAAGCGGTACCGGCCTCGGTAGAAGCCAAGCAGGCCACGCTGATTTCGTCTCGCTTGCTGGCTCGCATTGTCAAAGTTCATGTCCGCGCCGGTGATCCGGTGGAGGAGGGGCAGTTACTGGTAGAGCTGGAACAGGGCGATCTGCAATCGCGCGTTTCCCAGGCCAAAGCCAATGTGCAGTCAGCCAGCGCCCGCCTGACCGAAGCCCGGCAAGCTTTGAAGCGGGCCAAAACCCTGCGCGAACGGGGTATTCTGGCGCAGGCGGATCTGGATAAGGCCCAGGCCAACCACGACACCCTGGTCGCGGGTCTGGACAGCGCTCAACAAGGGCTGGAAGAAGCGCAAACCGCCCTCGGCTATGCCCAGGTGCGCGCGCCCATCCAGGGACGTATAGTTGATCGCTTTGCCGAGCCCGGTGATACCGTCCAGCCGGGCATGAAATTACTGTCGCTCTACAACCCCAACTCCCTGCGGGTGGAGGCGAATGTCCGTGAAGCCCTGGCGCTGTCGCTGAAGCTGGGACAGAAGCTCACGGTCACCATTCCGGCACTGGATAAAGAGCTGACAGCGGTGATCGAGGAACTGGTGCCGGCGGGCAATCCCGGTTCACGCAGTTTCCTGGTGAAATCCAGGTTGGAGCAGGGCATGGGGTTGTTGCCGGGCATGTACGCGCGTTTGAAAGTCCCAGCCGGTAAAACCAGTGTGTTATTGGTGCCCGCCGAGCGCGTGGCGCAGGTGGGGCAGTTGGATCTGTTGTGGGTGCTGGGGGAATCCGGCGTTGAGCGTCGCTACGTCAGATTGGGCAAAGCCTATCCCCAGGGCAAGGTGGAAGTGGTGTCGGGCTTAACACCTGACGATCAGGTGTTGTCGGTGCAGACTCATTGACAGGGATGATCCCCTGAGGAGCGCCATGGTTTATCGGTTCGAGTCCTATCAACTCAATATCCATCGTCACGAGTTGCTGCGTGATGGACAACCGGTTGCGGTTGAGCCACAGGTGTTCTCCGTGCTGCAGGCGTTAATCGAACATCGCCAGCGCACCCTGCGCAAAGACGAACTGATGGAGATGATCTGGCCCGGCCGTATTATGTCGGATGCGGCGCTGTCCGGCCGCATTAAAAGTGCTCGCCAAGCGATCGATGACGATGGCAAACAACAGCGCCTGATCAAAACGGTGCATGGGGTTGGGTTCCGGTTTGTCGGCCAGGTCGCGACTGCTGACTACAACGCGACGGTCAATGCCATCCATGAATATCCCAGGCCCTCTATCCTGGTGTTGCCCTTTGTCGGGCCTGCCAACAGTCAGGCGGTTCTGCCGCAGGGGTTGGCCCATGACATCATCACGGGCTTGTCACGGCTCCGGTGGTTGAAAGTCATCGCCCGCGCCAGTGCGTTTCAATTGTCAGCCGTCAACCAGACGTTTGCTGACCTCCGCCGTGTTACCGGCGTGCGGTATTGCCTGTCAGGTTGTCTGGAACTGGTCGGCCCGCAATTGGCGGTGAATCTGGAGCTGGTAGAGCTGAGCGATGAAACCGTGCTGTGGGCGGATCGCATCACCGGTAAGCTGGATGATCTTCACGCCGTCCGCGCGGACATTGTCACCAAGACCGTCAGTGTGCTGGAGCTGCACATCTCCGCCAACGAAGCCCAGACCGCCTTGCTGAAATCACCAGACAATCTCGATGCGTGGGAGTCCTACCACTTGGGCCTGGCGCATTTGTATCGCTTTAACGACCGCGATACCCGGGCGGCAACCGCGCTGTTCGAACAGGCTATATCCCTGGAACCTGAGTTTGCCCGCGCCCATGCGGGCTTGTCGGCCGCTCAATTTCAAAATGCGTTTAACCGCTACCCGGGAGTGGACAGAGATTCCTCCGTGGGGATTGCCCGGGCAAGTGCTGAGCGCAGTATTGAACTGGACCCGTTGGACCCGCTGGCGAATTTTGTCATGGGGCGCAGTTACTGGCTCAGCGGTGACAGCCATGCCAGCTTGCCCTGGCTGGAGCGCGCCATCGCCCTTAACCCGAACTACGCCCATGGCTACTATGCCCACGGCCTGGCCTCGCTGATGGCCAGTCAGGAGTTGCGCGGCTACCAAGACGCTACCCAGGCGCTTTCACTCAGCCCTCTGGACCCCTTTCTGTACGGCTTTTACGGTATCCGGGCGTTTTCTTACCTGGCCGATGAGGATATCCACAGCGCCCGCCAGTGGGCGGAAAAGGCCGCCTGCCAGCCGGGTGCCATCGCGGTGATGGATTTGATGGCAGCGGCGACCTGTGAACTGGCGGGGGATCCGGCCCAGGCGCAGGTGTGGCTGGGACGGGCCCGGGCACGCAAGCCCGACATTAACCGTCATTATTTCTTTGAGGCTTTACCGTTTGCCCAGGGCCAGGTGCGCACCCATATCCTGGCGGCACTGACCCAATTGGGTGTCTGAACCAATTGGGTGTCTGAAAGAGTTTCTACAGAATTCCTCAGACTTTCCTCAGCCAACCTTCAAGTAGCCTTCAAGTAGCCTTCAAGTATCTGCCGCGTAGATTTGCGTTAATAGCCTCACCATCAAACACCCGATGCGAGAGGTGAGTTATGCAGCAGATTCCCATTCTGGCCATTCACGGCTCCGCCAGCTCAGGCGCCATGTGGAAGGTCTTCAAGCGTCGGTACGCCCCCCACAGCGAGATCTTGACGCCAGACCTGCCGGGCTATGGCAATCAGTTCGGCTATGTGTTCTGCCAGCCACCTTGCCTGGCCCAGCGCGCCTTTCCGCTGTTGCAACACATCAAGCGGCAGCAAGGGGTGCATCTGGTGGCCCATTCGTTCGGCAGCTCGGTGGCACTGGAGATCGTTCGGCAGGCACCCGACTGCGTCAGAAGCCTGACCCTGTATGAACCGGTAGTGCCGGCCATTTTTAAACAGTGTGAAGATCCAGAGGATGTACGCTGGCTCGGCGATCTGGTCGGCCTGTCACAGATTTTAGCCGGCACCTCGGCGCCGGTGGCGATGCAAACCTTTATCGATTTCTGGCATCACCCCGGCGCCTGGGTAGCGTTTTCCCCGACGGTGCAGGACAAGCTGGCGCAACTGGCGCCGGTGGTGCTGCGGGATTTTCAGGAGGCGATGACCGAGCCGGCCGCAACCTATGCCGATATCCCGTTCACACAGCCGGTAAAGATCTTTGTCGGCCAGCACACCCAGCCGCACGCCCGGCGCATGGCGCAACTGCTGCAACAGGGGCTGCCCCAGGCCCAGTGCCAGGTGATGGCAAGCATGGGCCATATGGGGCCCCTGACCCATGCAGAAGTTGTCAGCCAGGCCATTTGGCAACACATACAACGGGCGGAACAGACGGCGCTGGCGGCCTGATGCCCTCAGCCCTGCACCCACCACAACCGGAGATAACCTCATGAAACTGATCAAACTGAGTTACAGCCTCATCGTCTATGTGTTTTTCCTGGCGGTGTTTAATTACTTCATTGTGTTTCTGGCGGGAGACGCGCTGGCCAAGTGCTTCCCGATCTTCGCCAGTCTCAAATCGGTGGACAGCGGCCCGGTGTGGTTGTCCGTGGCGGCACTGCCGGCGTGGCTGGGCAACTTGCTGCTGTTGCTGGTGTTCTCGCTGCAGCACAGCATCATGGCGCGACTGGGCTTCAAGCAACTGCTGACACGCTTGCTGCCGCAAAGCGCCGAGCGCAGCACCTATGTGTTGTGCACCTGCCTGATCCTGCTGTGGCTGTACCTGGCCTGGCAGCCCATGCCCGCCATGGTGTGGCAAGTGGAAGGCGTATTGGTGCATGTGATCGCCAGTGTCTTCCTGCTGGGTGCCGGTCTGGTGCTGTGGTCGACCTTTATGATCAGCCACTGGGAGCTGTTCGGCCTGTCCCAGGCCTGGCACGACTTCCGTGGCGTGCAGCCAGAGCCGAAAGGTCTGACGCAGCCAGCGTTGTACAAATACACCCGTCATCCGCTGTATCTGGGCCTGTTTATTGTGCTGTGGGCCACGCCCGAGATGACATTGGGCCATCTGTTTATGGCGGTGGTGTGGTCCGTGTATATATTGATCGGTATCAGCTTTGAAGAGCGCGACCTGCTGCGTCAGTTTGGTCGGGATTACCGCGAGTATATGCAGCGGGTGCCCAAGTTGCTGCCGTTGGGGCGGCGGGTTGGGTAAAGCTATTCAATCCAGTTCATCCCAATCCCACATCACTATGAAAAGGCCGGCCATCCCGTACACTCCGATGGCCGGCCTGGATCCTTCTAACGATGCTACTCACCTCTTGAAATCCTGCCCGCTTAACGCTACCTTTGTCGCCTGTTTCAACAAATAGATCATCAGGACGATCGACGAAACAGGGACCTCTCACGTTTGCCTCTTTTTTCGCCTTTCCTTTGGGTCATTCTCTCTGACCTGCGTGCCGGTGATGTACGTCGGGTTGACGTCATGGGTTGTGTCGGTGGGGCAAAGTGATTGATATTTGATCGATGGTTGGGCTTTGGGATTGAGATATATGTCATAGCGACGTGATGACAATAAATAAGATGTTATGCCAGAGTGAGATAGTCTTTTACGGCTGTTAATTTAGTGAAGTTTTTATAAATTTAATATAATAGTTAGAGAATATAGTGTTATTAAAAGAAAAGTTGCTGCTTTCAAACTGTGATTCTGTCAGGCGCCTATCACCCGATGAGCTAAGAAAACGCTTTCTTACAGGTATGACCTTTGGCAACGGAGTCGTTATTTCTCCCAATATGCTAATTGATAACCTCGAGTTTCATCGCCTGCTTTCTCGAAGAAACGTTGTTAAATATCTGAATGAAGAGGGGCACGGGGCACTTGTTCTAAGGGGCTTTAATCTTAGTGAAGACATGTCCCTATTGGACTACTATGAGACGCTACCCAGTGACTTCATTCTTTCAAGTATTGAGGGCAGTCCCACCAAGTCTAGCCTAAGTACGTCGCAGGAGATTGAGCTGATAGAGCGCATAAAGGCTACCCAAGTAGCTTTGGCCGAGTTGGGCTATCTTACCGAGAAGCTTGAGCTAACGCCCAACAGTCTTACCAAGGAAATCAGTCGGCGTCTGAATGATGATAGTTGCATTGGCTATTTTTTTAACGATGATGGAGAACGCACTCTCTTTTATAACCTAGTCAAAGATAAGGTATCTCGTTCAGAGTGGTATAGCATTTCGGATAGCTATTTTAGGAAAAAAAGTGAATTAACCAGTTGTCAGTTTAAGGCAGAAGTTATTGATCCAGCATATAATTCGCTCTTCGCAAAAGAAGGTGAAGGCTTCCTGCAAGATAATATAAAGTATATTAATGATTTTCCAGAGATTATTCTTGATGCTGGAGTTTCTTATAGGTCCTTGCGAAAGGAGATGGAGCTCATTGAATATGCGTTGAAAGTTTTTGAAATTATATCAACATTTGGTACGACAGAACTCTTTAAACTTATAACTGATCAGGCTATGGACTATGTGGAAGGAAAAATGTCTGAGCGCGGTGAGGACTATTTTAGTCGAAAAAATTGGTTTGGTATGTATCAAAAAATGCAACGTGCAATAGGCTTGGAGATAAAGTGAAAGCCGTATATGAGAATCCTTGGTTCAGTGTGATTAAAGAGGGTCCATTTCACTACGTAAGGGAGTCTGGCGCCCAAAACGGTGCGGTAGTGTTGGTTAGGTCTGCCGAAGGCTTTGTATTTGTGGAAGTTCGCCGTAAAGCAAACAAAGGAGTTTTTATTGAGGCTCCACGAGGCTATGGTGAGCCCGGTGAAACAGCGCGTCAATGTGCTGTCAGAGAACTGGAGGAAGAGACTGGTTTTAAAATCCGTGAAGATTGGTTTGTCGAGATTGGAACCCTTCAACCCAATTCAGCCATTCTGGCGTCAACCGTTACTGCATTTTTCGTCGATGTTGGACAGGCAACTCCCTGTTCACCTACAGATGGTGAAGTCCAGGGCCTCGTGATCATACCTGAGAATCAAATTAAGGCCGCCATCCGTTCAGGTCGTATTACTGATGGATTTTCGTTGTCTGCTTTTGCGTTGTTTTGGGCACGATAATTTTTAAAGTTTTAGTGATTTTTGGTGGTTGGCATAACAATACCATTAAGTCTGTTTCGGCCCCTCGGCCCCTCACCGGACGCCCCTGTCGCACAGAAACTCGAAACTAGCGAAACTCGAAACAGCGAAACTAGGACAGGCACTAGCGAAATTCGAAATTAGGACAGGCACTATTTAAAAAACTCTATCGAAATTAGGACAGGCACTATTTAAAAAACTCTTTCACAGGTTTCTGGTGGTAACCCATAACTTCAATAGATGGCGGTCCTGAAAGAAGTTTTCTAAAGGAATGTTTAGAACACGCCAAAAATCGATATTTTAGGCAGCACTACCCCGACAGAAAATTCACAGATTATAGGTGCAGTATTGTTACGCGGCTTTTCGAAATCGTCGGTGAACAATCTTTTCAAAGTGTTGGCTGTTAAGTAGCCACTCTTCTGGAGGGATGTTAAGGCGTGCCAGGATGGATGGAAGCCCAGATGGAATAGCACCACGCTTATTGTTCCGAATGGCGCGGCCACTCCAATCCACCAGTTGGAGATAGTCACTCAGGGAGTAGGGGATACCGATCTGTTCGGTGTCTTTTTCGGTGTCCTCAAATGGCAGCAGAGGTTTGATAGGCGGTTCAAAATGACGGTTGAGGCATTGCTCGGTAACGGCTTCAGCTAAATTGAACTGGGGGCGCACGCGTTCCTGAATGCTGGTGTGTGCTGAGTGCTCTGGGGTTTGGGCGATGCCTGCTCGAACTGGATTTAAGTCGACATAAGCCATACAGGACAGCAGGGATTCTTCAGTGAGCAGTGCCTGGGATTTGAACCGGGACTCCCAAAAATGCCCCGTGCAATTGTCCTCGGCATTTGCCATGCGGGCAATGGGTTCATTCAGACACTTCATGAACCAGCTTAAATCCTGTAACCGCTTGCGCCAAATTTCGATAGTTTGTGAGACGGTGTCCCTGGTGACTTGATCTAGCACATCACCGCGACAATAGCGTTGTATTAGTGGTGGGCCTTTGTGCAAGGTTAGCCAGCGATTCAGGACGTCCTGATCAGTCCAGTCTTCGGTTGAAGATAGTTTTACCACAATGTGATAGTGATTGCTCATCACAGCGTAACTACAGATGTCGACGGCAAACAAAGTGCTGAGTAGTCGAATACGGTTTTCAAGCCACTGGCGTCGGTGTTCGTAGCTCTGACCGGTGATCGTGTCTTTGCCGCAAAGATAGGCTCGTCGTACACAGCGGGAAATGCAGTGATAATAGGGCGTGTCTGTGGTAGAGACGAGTTGTTTGCGAGGCCGGGTCATAAAGAGCTGTGTGGTATCGATGAAATATTGTGAGCCTAAAAGATTTAAGACGATTTGCCAGTGTCATAGAATGTAAAACTTAAGATTCTATTACGGTGAGAGTGATAAATTCAGTCGTAAGTTGTAATTTTAGGGTTTAAGGTGTGCCTGTCCCAGATTCTCTGTGTCCCAGATTCTCGTGTCCCAGATTCTCTGCCAGATTCTCCGGCCGCCTGCTGGCGGAGTTATACTTTATCCTGGCCTGAGAAATCGTTTGACTTTACTTTGTTCAGCCTATATTGTGGTCTCAGCTTGAAAGTAAGTATATTTTTATTACCTCCATTTCGTCGCGTTCTTTGTAGTTCTTCGTCCTGTAGTTTCTAAATTTCAATTTATATTTCCCGCTTATTCGTGCCTCGCGAAGGCATTCTTATACTTTTTATATACAGGATATCTATCATGTCTAATACAACTACTGGCACCGTAAAATGGTTCAACGAATCTAAAGGTTTTGGTTTTATTGAGCAAAAGTCTGGTCCAGACGTATTTGCACACTTCAGCGCAATTGTTAGTTCGGGTTTTAAAACTTTAACTGAAGGTCAGCAGGTTGAGTTCAATGTTACTCAAGGTCAAAAAGGCCCTCAGGCCGAGAATATCGTAGCTATCTAACAGCTCGAGTATTCATTAAAAAAGGCGAGCTGTAATGGCTTGCCTTTTTTTGTGCCTAAAATATAGTAAACCTATCCAGTGTATATACATAAACCCATTGCGTTGATGGGTCTGCACTAGGTTTCGGGTGCCTGTGTTGGCGGTGTTATGCCTCAATGAGCAAGGCAGGGGGGGGTATGAAAATTTCTGTTAAATCACTATCAATCGATGATAGAGCTGAATGGGAAGGTCTCTACCGCGGTTATGCTGAGTTCTACCGCATGCCGATGAATCAAGAAATCCTTGATGCTGTATGGTCAGCATGGCTAGCCTTTTGTGCACTGGATTACCGCGGATGACAATTACAGAGGCCGCAGTGTCTACGATAAAATTGCTGACAAAACACATTGGGTCACCTATCAAATGCCAGTTAAAGAATAGGCATAACAAGCGACTAATCACAGTTGGCAATTAGTTGGCTGCTGCAGTAGAGCCCAAAGGTCGATACAGCGTATGATGGCGACTTCGATTTGCACCAGGATCAAATTGCCATGTCAGCCATGTTTGAAGAAATAGACAGCCAACACTCACCCTTAGGGGAAATTTCCCTGCGTCGACGGCGCATTCCCGTGTTTGGCGATCGCGATATCTATGAGGTCAAGCTGGGCGACGAATTCTTAATGTCGAGCATGTTCGTTGAGGCGGAAGAGGCCCTGTCGACCCTGGGGTTGGCCGCGGTGCAGGGTGAGCCGTTAAACGTCGTTGTGGGCGGCCTGGGGCTGGGTTACACCGCTGTGGCGGCGCTGAAAGACGAGCGGGTGGCTGAGTTGCTGGTGGTGGATGCCCTGGATACGGTGATTGGCTGGCATCGGGACGAGAAGGTACCGCTTGGCAAAATTCTGAACGCCGACGGCCGCAATCGCTATGTGTTAGGCAGTTTCTTCGATCTGGCCACTGCGCCGGAGACAGGCTTTGACCCAGAGCAGCCGGGGCGGGTATTCGATGCGATTTTGCTGGACATCGATCACTCGCCCACGGAATTCCTCAATGCCGCCAATGCCGGTTTCTACACCTCCGAGAACTTAGCATTGATGGCCCGCCAGCTCAGACCGGGTGGGGTGTTTGCCATGTGGTCGCAAAATTTGCCTGAGGCTCATTTTGAGGCTTTGCTGAAGACGGTGTTCCCGACCGTTGCATCCCATGTGGTGGAATTCTACAACCCGTTTCAGAATTGCGAATCCACCAACTCCGTGTATGTGTGTGTCAAGGGTGAGGCCGCCAGCAAGTGAGCTGATCAAGTTATTGGAATGTTGAGCTGTACGAAAACACAAGTTCAAGGACTCATCGTGTATACACCTAAGTATTTTCAAGTCACTGACGAAGTGGAAATCTTTTCCTTCATCGAGAAAAACGCATTCGGCCAGCTGATTGCAACGGTCGGCAACAGAATGTCTGCAACCCATCTGCCTTTTTTGGTATCTGAAGATCGGTCCAGGTTGTTTGCTCACTTGGCCATTCAAAATCCACAGGCGAGTGAATTAGAGGGCCGTGAGGTGCTGGTGACGTTTGCCGGGCCCCACGATTATATTTCACCCACTTGGTACACTTCTCCGGGCGTACCAACGTGGAATTACCAGGCCGTTCATGTTTATGGGAATGTCACCATCCTCAATGATTCCAGTGAAAAGCGTTGGGTTGTGGATGAGCTGTCTAAAAAGTACGAATCATTCAACGCAGAGCCTTGGGTTCCAGACTATAAAGACACCATGCTGGGCGCGATCGTTGCTTTTGAAATCAACATTACCGAAACCCAGTGTACCTATAAGTTGAGTCAAAATAAGTCGGCGCAAGATCGCGCCCAAGTCATCGACAAGCTGAAGGGTATAGGCTCGACAGCATTGGCCGAAGCGATGGAACGCAATGAAAGTTAACTGAGGTATTTTGCCTGCTGAGGTTTTCGGTCCTGCCACAGTGGACTTAAAACACCCCCCTTAACACCATAAAGCAAACCGCAGCAATACTGGCCGCGGCCGGCAGAGTGAGGATCCACGCCAGCAGGATCGGTTTCATCAGTTGCCAGTTGGCGTTGCGGTTGACGATCCCCACGCCGAGTACCGCGCCAATCAGGATGTGGGTACTGGAGACCGGCAGGCCCAGCATGGAGGCAATCATGACCACAGCCGCTGCCGACAATTCGGCGGAGAAGCCCGAGGCCGGGTGCATTTCGGTCAGGTTGTGGCCGACGGTTTTAATCACTTCCTTGCCGATAAACCACAGGCCGACGATCAGGGCGACACCAAAGGTGATCATGGCGATGGGCGGGATGGCCGCCGAATGACCCACTTCGCCAGTTCTGAGTACATCGATAATGGCCGCAAAGGGGCCGATGGCATTGGCGATATCGTTGGAGCCGTGGCTGAAAGCAAAGCCCGACGCGGTGAATACCTGCATCCAGCTGAACAGCAGAAAGGTGGAGCGATCCAGATCCTTGCCTTTGAGGGTTTTGGCAAACACAAAGATCGCCAGCCAGGTGCCTGCACCCACCATGGCCATAATCAGGAAATCGTTGAGTGTGCCGAGTTTCAGGTCGATGTTATGCAGGCCTTTGAACAGCACCATGGAGGTGATGATCATGGCGCCCACAGACGCGATGATGGGCACCCAATTCTCTAACGCCCAGTAGGCACTGAGTGAGTTGGCCCGTTGCTCCAGTTTGTGTAACTCGCGGTAATAATCGGACTCCAGGTCTTCAGGGTCATAGCCGGGGGAGGTTTTTAGCGCAGCGTCCCGGTTCATGGCCGAGTTGTAAGCCAGTTTCTGGATTTCGCTGAGGCGCTCAAACGCTTTTTTGTGTCGATCCCTGAGATCTCGTCTTTCGTCTTTAAGCGCATTGATGGCCGTATTGGCCTGCTGGTTGTAGGCGAGGATGTATTTCTTGATCAGTGAGAACAGGCTGAAGGAAACCAGCCCTCCGAGCAGCGGTGACAGGATCCAGGAGACGGTGATTTCGCCGATTTTGCCCCACTGCACCAGAGCGTAGGCGGTGTCTGTCCCATGCAACAGGGCGCCCAGCGTCATGGAGCCGCCGACAATGCCGCCGATGATGCAGTGGGTGGTCGAGACCGGCCAGCCTCTGCGGGTGGCAATGAGTAGCCACACGGCCGCCGCCAGCAGGGCGGACATCATGATGTAGACAAACTCCATGGGCGCCACGTTGACCGTGGATAGATCGACGATACCGCTGCGGATGGTTTCCGTGACTTCGCCACCAGCGATAACCGCGCCACTGATTTCAAACACGGCCGCCACCACCAGGGCTTGTTTGATGCTGAGGGTGCCGGCACCGACGCTGGTGCCAAACGAGTTGGCGACGTCATTGCCGCCGATATTGAATGCCATGAACAGGCCAAACAGGGTGGCCAGGATAAAGATAACCACTTGGTTGTGGTTGGTGTAGTCCAGTCCCCAATAGAGGAAATAGCCGCTAAAGCCAAGCATCAGGATGGCAAAAAACCAGCTTAATTTTGTGATGCCGAGAAAAAGCTGGGGTTCCCCAATCTGGATGTTACCTGCCATGGCTCTGTTCTCTTTTTAATGCATGTCAAAGTCAGTGACGAGAGGTAAGCGCTCCAACCAGTATAAAACGTAATTTTGATCGGCTAAGGAGATTGTCTTCAATAAGTGGCGCCATTACTGGGATTCAGTGGTTTGAGGTTTCTTTCTCAATGGAACATGACCGCTTTTAAGCGTCAGTTGTTATTTTTTCCTGATGATGTTGGTTCTAACTCGGATTGCTGTGATTCTTGCTCGAATTCCTGGGGAATATGCCAGACTGTAATCCGTACGGTTTTTTTCTATCAATAATTAGCCAGAAACTCGAGAGAAGGAGCTTTCCTATGCAATACATTAACCTGGGCAACACGGGTCTGAAAGTCTCGCCGCTATGTTTGGGGTGTATGAGTTTTGGGGATGTTGCCCGTGGCGGGCCCTATTGGTCATGGGTCTTGGATGAGAGCCAGAGTCGGGATTATTTCCGCAAGGCGTTAGAGGCGGGCATTAATTTTTTTGATACCGCCAATGTCTATACCCTGGGCACCTCTGAAGAATTTACCGGCCGGGCACTGAGGGACATGGCCCGCCGCGATGAAATTGTGGTGGCCACCAAAGCCTATGGCGCCTGGCGTCTGGCGCCCAATACCGGAGGCTTGTCGCGGAAGGCGTTATTTGCGGCTATCGACAAAAGCCTGACCCGCCTGGGCATGGATTATGTGGATCTTTTTCAAATCCATCGCTTTGACCTCAACACGCCGGTAGAGGAAACCATGGAAGCCCTGCACGATATCGTCAAGGCGGGTAAGGCCCGTTACCTCGGCGCTTCGTCCATGATGGCCTGGCAGTTCAGCAAGCTTCAGTATACGGCCGAACGCCATGGCTGGACCCGGTTTGTGTCCATGCAGCCGCAAGTGAATTTACTCTACCGGGAAGAAGAACGGGAAATGCTGCCCCTGTGCGAGGATATGGGCGTGGCGGTACTGCCCTGGAGTCCTCTCGCAGGAGGGCGCCTGGTGCGGTCGGCCACGGAAGCCACACTGCGCACCCAATCCAATCGCTACAGTGTGGTGAGCAAGGCCACAGAGGCTGCCGACCAGCGGGTGCTGGAGGCCCTGTCGAATGTGGCAAAAGCCCGCGGGGTCGCGCCGGCCAGTATTGCTCACGCCTGGTTGCAGCACAAGCCGGAAATTTCCTCACCCATTATCGGTGCCACCAAGCCTCATCACCTGACCGACGCCCTGGCGGCCCTGGATATCCGCCTGACAGAGGATGAGGTGACGGCACTGGAGGAGCACTATGTCGCCCGCCCGGTGTCGGGAGTGACATTTCCGTTAAGTGAAGAGTTGAATGTCAGTCTGTTGAAGTAGCTGAACGGGACTGCTTTTTCTCCAGCCACTTTTTTTCTAATTCCAGCCACTGTTTTTTCTAAGTCTAGCCACTGTTTTTTTCTAATTGAAGCCTGCTGTCGTCCCGTTCTCCGTCATATTCCAGGCTATCGCGAATCGCTTGTTGGTAGCCCAACACTTCTTTGGGGGAATGGGCGTAAATATGGATGCCATTGAGCGTTGTCGAGTTGTCGTCATTGCGGCCGCGCAGCCAACCGACCAGCCACGTCACAAACAGTGCCGATGCCAGGGAAGCGGCCGCCACGCACAGACCCAGGAATGTGTAGTCCGGCGCAATCCGGGTGGCGGGACTGGCGTCGGCGATGACGGAAATCTGGGGCTGGTTCTGCAGTTGCCGCGATTGCAGCAACGCCAGGCGGGTGAGGGTGGCGCGATGCAGTTCTTCCAGTTCGGCCAGGTCTGTGGCCAGGGCTTCGTGCTCAGCAAACACCGCGGTGATTTCGCGGGCGTCGTTTTTGCTGTCGATCAATTCTGCCTGCAGGTTTTCCACTACCAGTCGAGCGCCATCATATTCACGCTTGGCCTCATCCAGGGCCAGGTCCGTTCCGCTGCCATAGAGGGATTGCAGCTCTTCTTTGATGGAATCAATTTCCAGTGGGATTTCCCGCAGATCCGGTTTCAGGTTGATGTACTCGCGGGTGTATTTGCGTTCCAGTACCCGCAGTTTGGCTTGCAGGGCATTGAGTAAATTTTCCTGCTGGATCACATATTCTGCTTGAGACTCGGGTACCAGTTTTTGTCCCTGTGTGGCTTTGTCGGTGAGCTCCTCCAATCGCGCCTTAGCCTTGACCTCTTCTTCGCGGGCCAGGTTGAGGGAGGTGTTGACGCCGCGGATGCGGGAGAGGGCCTCGTTTTCTTCCCGCTCGGTGGAGACGATATCGTGTTCATTGCGGTAGGTTTGCAATTCGTTGCGGGCCTGTTCCACACGGCTCGACACCTGCTTAAGTTCGTTCTGCAGGGCATCGGTGGTGGCTTCCACCTCGTCGGAGACCTGCGCGGCTCTTTGGTCAAGGTAGGCCGTCACCCAGCTGTGCACCAGGGGCGTCAACAAATCCTGATCCGGTCCCTCGGCTACGGCGGACACCAAGTTGGTGCCCTCAACCGGCTCGGTGCGCAGCAACTCTCGAATCGCGGTCAGCTGAGTGCCTTGTGGGTCGTCATAGCCCAACATCCCCAGGGCTTGAGAGAGGACCGGTGGGCTGAGCAGGACTTCGCGTTGAATGGCCACTCGCTGCACATCCGCTTCGTCACTTGTTTCATCAATAGCGGCAGGCGGAGTAATCAACAGTGAGGCTTTACTCTGGTAGACCGGGTCAACGCTCAATATCCAGGCAGCCCCAAGAATCAAGCCCAGGATCAGCACAAAGAGGAAAACCCTGGTCCTGGAGGACTGGCTGCGGTCCGGGCTTTGCGGTCTGGCACTATGACTTAGTCGGTCAGAAAACAGAGGTGAATAGGTCTTGGCGGATTCCACGGTAATGCTTCCTTGTAGTTGCTAGAAGCATATGCACGGATTGGGAAACGTTCAAATGTTGCCCGGGCCTTTCGCCGGCGAATGGGACGGGTATCACTGATGCGGGCCCTTGAGAGGACCCGGCACGCTATCAGGCGGTCTTTAGCCGGTCAGCATCCTCTTGATCAATGGTGTTCGGAATTTGATCTGAATAAAGAGGACAGCGGAAACGTGAATGGCGACCGCCACCATCACACAGTGTGCGGACCAGGCATGGAGGTTCTGTACCCAGTCCTCACCCCAAAACGCATCAAGTTCCTGCATCCAGCCACTGACGGCGGTGAGGGTCATGGTGCACAGCAAAAACAACACCATCAGGCCTGCCACCGGGTTGTGGCGACGCTGCGGATGATTGGCATGTAATGTTGAAAAATTAGCCAGTGCGGCGCGGACCTTGACGGGATTGGGCCAGAAGTCACGGAAGCGACCGTTCTCCCCCCCGACAAAACCCCGCACATAACGCACGCACAGCAACACCATGATGGCGTAGCCAACCCACTCGTGCCAGTCATCGCCTTCTTCCAGTAGCCAGTAGTTACTGAGAAACAGCACCGCCATGGACCAGTGGCCCAGGCGGATCCACAGGTCCCAGCGCTGGTACCCTGAAGCGGGGGAAGTCGGCATTAATCCATCTCTTTCTTGACGATGGCGCCGGTTTTGGTATCAAAGTAAACCTCAATCTTAACAAACTCAGTACCGGCCTCGTTCAGGCCCCAGCCGTAGATTTCAAAGCAGTCGCCAGACGTCTGGAATTTTTTAATGGCAAAGCCGTATTCGTTGACGATTTTCTTTTGCAATTCCAGAACGTGCATTTGTTCACTTTCCGGGTGCTTCTCACAATCGGCACCGGCGTAAAGGTTGGAGCTTAACAACAGGGCAGAGGCCAGCAGGGCAAACTGTTTCATAATCGGGAGACTCTCTTTATTGGATGAGGAAGGCGCCATCATAAATGTAGATGGGAATAGCTATCAACAGTGTTTGAGGTCTGGTTGGCAAGACCAACAAAACTTTGCACTCCATCAGCGCAGGACTAACTGTAGCGCAGGACTAACTGTGATCATCGGAAGGGTCCACATGACCCATGCCGCCGCCCATGCCCATGCCGCCACCTCCGGATTTGCCACCACCACCTTCGCCTTTACCACCACCTTCGCCTTTTTTATTGCCCGACCGGGAAGAGCTCGACACCTGACGTGAAGGCCCCTGCACAGGCACCAGGATATTGGCGGGAATTGGAGCCAGGTCCAGTGCCTCGCGAATAAAATTACGCAGGGAAACCACCAGCTCCGCAGTGTGAACCGTGCGGCCTTCGGCCATCTCTGTTGCGGCCTGACTGGCCAGGCGCACCTGTTCTTCGGTGCCCAGCAGGATGATGTCAGACAGAGCCGCTTCCACGGTATCGCGTACCCGGCGAGTGCGTTCGGAAACGTTTGTTGGCAACTCACTGTCGTTGCCCACCGTGGATTGCCTGAGTGTGCGCAGGTGAGTGGGGTTGACGGACAGCTCACCGGTGAAGGATCCACCCAGCACTTTATAGGCCGCAATCAGGGTCTTCAGCCGCTCATTGATTTGCCGGTTCATGCGCTGTTGGCGTTGCTGAATTGTCAGCAGCATCAAGACACGGATACCTACACCAATCAGGGTAATAATCGCCAGGCCAAACAGTGTTGTTAAGATGCCTTGCCACGAACTGAAATCGAAATATCGCATCTTTACCTCATCGCGAATTGTGAATTGTGAATTGTGAATTGTGGAACGCGCTGATGTCTCGTGTCTTTGGTTAAACGCTCGCGGGTTAAACGCACGCGGGTTAAACGCTCGTGTATTGGAGACGCGGTAGTGTTGGATTATAGGTAAGTTTCCCCAGGTGTCGGCAGCCGTTTGCGGCAAGCATGTTTAGATTGTTCGATATAGAAAATCGTCGGCTGGTAAATAAACATTGCTGTGTAATAATTATTTGGTAGGCATTGAGTAAGCCTTACACCTCAAATTCGATATATAAAATAATAAGCTTGGGGAGACGGACGATGATCATCAATAAACACCTGCAGGCCTCCATTCTTTCGATCTTGACCGCGGCCTCGGTGCAGGCTCAGGACGTAACGGATAACTCCACTGGATCAAGAATTACGTCGCTGGAAGAAATCGTTGTCACCGCCCGGCGACGCCAGGAAACTGCGCAGGAGTCGCCGGTTGCGATGACGGTGTTAAACGATGCCTTGCTGGAGCGCTACAGCATCACGGGCATAGACAGTATCGCCAGCTTGACGCCGGGGTTGATCACCGGCGAATCGGGTGGTGCGGTGGGTGGCAGCATCTCCCTTCGAGGTGTCGGTTCCGGCGAGTCCCAGGCCTTTATCGACCAGGCGGTGTCGATCAATATTGATGGCATCCCCATCAGTACCGCGCAGATTCTTCGAGTCGCGCAAATGGATTTGCAGCAAATTGAAATTTTGCGCGGTCCGCAAGCGTTATTTTTTGGCAAGAACAGCCCCGGCGGTATTATTTCCCTGACCACCGCCAGCCCTGGTGACGAGTTTGAAGCCATGTTGCGCACCGGTTATGAATTTGACGCGGAGGAGTGGACGCTGGATGGGACTGTGTCTGTGCCCATCTCGGACATTGCCGGTTTCCGCCTGGCGGCCCACTATGCGGATATGGATGGCTATATCGATGTGGATTCCCCCGTAGGCCTTATCCCTGCCGATAATGATCCGTATGGCCTTGAGAAATCCGATCTGGATGCGTTTCCTGACCGGGAAGAACTGTTTTTGCGCGGGACCTTTGCCCTAAACCCCATGGACCAGTTGCGCATGACGCTCAAAGGCACTTACGCCGATACTGAAATCAATGGCGCGACCTCGTATTTCAGTGACATTACCCACTGTCCCTATAACAACCCACAAGAGTTGTACCCGCTGGCGGACAACTGTCAGAACGATGGCAACATTGTCACCTCCAACATTCCGGATGAAGTGCTGGCGTTGAATTCGCAGCTCGAAGCAACGGGCCACCGTGACAGTGAACAGGTACTGGTATCGGCGACGATTGAATTTGATTTTACCGATAGCCTTACGTTGACCTCGGTGACCGGATACTACGATGCGGAGGAGGAATTATCTTCCAACGGCGGTTACGGCCTGGCGCCCAGCAACGTCTATGCGGTGAATTATGAGAATGAACAAATTACCCAGGAGCTTCGACTCGCGTCCAATTTCAACGGCCTGTTCAATTTCCTGGTGGGCGGGTTTTATGAGGAGCGTGAGCTCTACACCGATACCTATATTGTGATTCCCACGGTAGCGGCGCCCACCTGCCCCCTTTGCTTTGAATTGCCGTTTGAAGCCACAAGCCAGGATCAGGAAAGTTATTCCTTCTTTGCTCAGCTCCTGTTCACGCTTACCGATCAACTGGAACTCTCGATCGGTGGTCGGCATTCCCGCGAAACCAAAGAGGTGACTGAGTACACCATCATCGCCGAGACGCCGTTTGACCCGGCGCCAGTTCTGGGTGGGACGCCGGTGGATGTGTTGGCTATGCCCGGTTATCCCGGCAAGACCAAGTTGACATTCGATAACTTCTCGCCGGAAGTGACCCTGACGTTTAAGCCCAACGACGACATGATGTATTTTGTCTCCTACAAGGAAGGTTATAAATCCGGTGGCTTTGACGGTTCCTATACGGCAGGGGCGGTATTGGCCAGGGGCGTGAATTCATTTCTGCCTGAGGAGGTGTCGGGTTATGAGGCAGGGCTGAAATCCAGTTTGTTGGATAAACAGCTGATCTTCAATGTGACCGGTTACTGGTACGACTACGAAGATTTGCAGGTGGCGACCTACGATACGGCGGCGCGTTCGTTTGGCACCGGCAATGCTGCTGAGTCTGAAGTGCGGGGCATAGAGATCGAAGCCAAATTGTATCCCCAGGGAGCGCCGGGCCTGGAGCTGCATGTCTCGGCCAACTACAACGACGCCGAGTTCGAGGAGTTTTTCGCCCAGTGCTACAGGTCCCAATCCCAGGCGATGGGTTGTGACAACGATATCGATCCGGCCACAGGATTTGGCAATACTCAGGACCTGTCTGGCGTGCAGTTGCGCAAGGCGCCGAAATTTACCGCTACTGTGGGCGGCTATTACGAAACCGCGCTGACGTCGGGATTGATGATGAGTGTCTCCTCGGACATCTTTTACTCCGGCAAATACAATTATGGCACCGACTACCAGCCCTACACTAAGCAGGACAGCTTCTTCAAAGTGGATGCCTCGGTACGTCTTTTCTCGGAAGACAATCGCTGGGAGTTGGCACTGATTGGTCGCAACCTGAGTGATCGGCGCAACCTGGTGAACGGTATTGATCGTACCGGCACCGGCGGCGCCTTTGGTACCACCACGCCGGCGTGCAGTTCACTGCCGGCAACCGGTGGCTGTCTTCCCCTGGCCGACGTAATTGGAACACCGACCCGGGGCCGAACCGTCACTGTGCAGGCCACCTACCGATTCTGAGGGCGGGTTTCACCCTCAATGTTCGATCTGGCGCATTGTCCTATGGGCGGCCATTTCCTAAGCTTTAGGTAGAACCAGCTGAAGGAGTGACCGGCCATGGGGCTGTCTATCGCCAGTGAGCAATTTTCTGCTCAAGACTACCTGCGCTTTTCCACTCGCCTTGGTGAGTGCCTCGCTACCCTGGAAGAAATGCTCAGCGATCCTCAGTTTGGCGGCAGTGTTACTTCCTGGGGAGCCGAGCTGGAACTTTACCTGGTCAGCGCCGAGGGTAAAGTGGTGGACTGCAATACGGAAGTGCTGGAGCGCGCAGCCGACCCCCATTTAACACCCGAATTGAATCGCTTTAACCTGGAGTACAATTCCGATCCGGTGATCGCCTCCTCAACCCCGTTTTCCCTCTTGCGGCAGGATTTTGAGGGGGCGCTGGGGCAGTTACACAGCCTGTGCCGTCCGTTCGGGGCACAGCCATTGGCCATCGGTATTCTGCCGACCCTGACCCGGGACAATTTCGGACCCGCGCATATGACCGATTTGCCACGCTATCGGGCTCTAACCCAGGCTTTACAGCGTATCGGTTCGGGTGAGTTCTGCATCCACATCGACGGCAAGCCGCCGCTGGAGTTTTATGTTCAGGACGTGACTTATGAAGGCGCCAATACCTCTTTTCAATTGCACTACCGGGTGACGCCATTGCGCTTTGCCGATCTCTATAATGGTCTGTTGCTGGCCACTCCCATTGTTCTGGGCTTGTCAGGTAATTCACCCTCGTTATTCGGTCACCGGCTCTGGCACGAGACCCGCATCCCGCTGTTCAAGCACAGCGTTGACTGGCGCCCGGCTGCTGGCGACTGGCGTCATCCCGCACGGGTCAGTCTGGGGCAGGGCTATTTGCGACGTTCCGCCTACGAGCTGTTTGCCGAATCGGTGTCGACCCATCCGCTGGTGTTACCGGTATGTGGCAACGACGATTATCTGAGCCAATGGCGATCGGGTGTGACGCCGGGGCTGGATGAGTTGCGCATGCACCAGAACAGTGTCTGGTCCTGGTTGCGACCGGTGTATGACACGGCCGACGGAGGTCATCTACGGATTGAATTGCGTGTCTTGCCGGCCGGCCCCACCGTCACGGACATGCTCGCCAGTGCGGCCTTCTACATTGGTCTGGCCGAAGCCTTTGCAGACCGTATCAATCATTTGTTACCAGCGCTGCCGTTTAACTACACCAAATACAATTTTTACCGGGCTGCGCAGTTTGGCCCGTCAGTGAAACTGGTGTGGCCCAAGCCCTCACGCCATTCTCTGGAAGAGCAGCCGCTGTTGCATCTGGCTCAACAACTACTGCCACTGGCGCAGGAAGGGCTACAAAAAATTGGCTTGGCAAGTCACGAAATCAATCACTACCTGGGCGTCATCGCCGAACGGCTAGCCAACGGCCAGACAGGTTCCGTGTGGCAATTGCGTCAACTCGATAAGCTGGACCGGTCGGCACCGGTTTCCCTCGAAGCCGCACACACCATGTTGCAGGCGTATATGGGTAATCAGGCCAGTGGCCGTCCGGTGGCGCAATGGGAGGATCTATGACCTCACTGCCAGTCATCCCGGTACCGGACAACCTGGGTAGCAATTCGCTGGAGTTTTTACGAGGTTTACCAGGCCCTTGCTGTATCCATCTACCGGGTGAGGATGCTTCCCGTTGCCGCTTTGTGGTAACCCTGTTGCACGGAAATGAACCGTCTGGAACCTACGCCATTCACTCGTTATTGAAGCAGGCGGTGCGGCCGGTGTGTGATGTGTATCTGGCAATCATGAATATCGAGTCGGCTCTTACGGAACCTTGTTTCAGTTACCGGCAGTTGCCGGGCAGGCGCGACCTGAACCGCTGTTTTAAGGAACCCTTTGGCGATGCCGAAGGCCAGCTGGCCAAGGCCTTGATGGAGCTGATCCAACGCAAACAACCGGAAGCCCTGATCGACATTCACAATACGTCGGGCAGTGGTCCAGCGTTCGGTGTGGCGGTGTATCTCGACAGTCGCCACGATGCCCTGGTGTCGCTGTTTACTGAACGCCTGATCATCACCAATCTGCAACTGGGGGCGCTGATGGAACTGAGCGAGCAGGATGTGCCGACTGTTACGGTGGAGTGTGGTGGGGCTGAGGATGCGTCGTCCCATCAGATTGCCGTCGAGGGCCTGCAGCGCTTTTTCAGCCGGGAGGATCTGTTTGACCTGAATGATGCACCCTGGCCCATTGAAGTGCTTCACAGTCCGGTGCGACTGGAGTTGGCTGCGGATCTGAACTTCAGTTATGCCGAGCGGCGACAGGACGGTGATGAACTGACCCTTAGGGCCGATATAGAGCACTTTAATTTCGGAGTGGTTACCCCCGACACACTGCTCGGATGGTGTGCTCCTGCTACAGAAGCCAAACTGCACATCCGCAATGCCGCAACCGCCGATCGGTCCTTACAGCAGTGGTTTTCCACCAATGGCGGGGAGCTGCGCCCCGCCCGACCTTTAAAACTGTTTATGATTACCTCGCGTTCTGATATCGCCCGCAGTGACTGCCTGTTGTACGCGGTTCGCTGCCGGGATTGATGAGGTGTGGCCGTGACCTGTTTCAGGCAATCTTGGCGATAATGTCATTCAGCACTTCACCGGCACGCACCACCCGGTCGGCGGCGTTGGACATATGGCGATAGACTTCCCGGCGTTTCATGATTTCCACCACAAAACCCACGGCCGAGCCCACAGCGGCAATTTCGCTGGTGGTGAGTTCTCGCATTAACACATCCAGCGAGTCGGCGGTCTGCTGTTGTTCCGGTGTCAGGGTGGCCACATAATGGTTGGCGTCGAACAGTTCAGCCAGAGCCCGTCGATAGATTTTCTCTGTGGAACGTTCAGTTTTACGCGCACGCTCGGCATCGGCCTCCGCCAGCAGAGGCTCTTTGGCCAAACGCTGATAACCCTGTTGTAAGGCCTGCGCGCCTTCGTGCAGCAGTTTCGCCATGTCGCGGGTATGCTCGTCTGGATTCAGCTGCAAGCCACGCATCTCTCGCACCGTGCTCTTGGTGTAATTGAGGATATCGTCGATGGCGGTGATCGATCGGTAGATGTCTTCGCGATCAAAGGGGGTGGCAAACGACTGGTGCAGCGCGGTCAAGTTACGGGCTTTCAGCGTGTCGCCCTGACGTTCCAGATCAATCACACCATCCGCGTGTTGAGGGTTGTTCGTGCGCATAAAGTCGAGCAGCTCTTCAGTGGCTTCCACCAGCAGATCGCATTGGTGATTGAGCATCTCATAAAAATCCGGTGCGCGAGGGAAAAGGCGTCGCCACCAATGTGAAGCCTGGGGATGATCTTCGTTGGAAGTTCGAGCGTCGTTCATGGCGATTGAGGTCCAGATCCAGTTTGAAAGCCTACTTATTGAAACCATATGTGGGTGGGCCAGGCCAGCAGTGCTCCCAGTAGGGCGGCTCCCGGCAGGGTAAACAGCCAGGTCAGGGCGATTTCCCGGGCTTTTAGCCAATGCACCGCCCGCGGCCTTTCAGAGGCGCCCAGACCCATAATGGCGGAGCTCACCACATGGGTGGTGGACACTGGTCCGCCCACCAGCGAGGCACTGAAGATAACCGCGGCAGACGAAAGTTGCGCATCGAGCCCATGCAAGGGGCGCAGTTTATAGATGCCATAGCCGACCGTGCGGACAATGCGCCAGCCTCCCAGCATGGTCCCCAGGGTGATGCTGCTGGCACTGGCCAGAATCACCCATATGGGCACGTTGAATTCCGGCAAGCTGCCACTTAACACCAGAATCAGTGTGATCATCCCCATGCCTTTTTGTGCATCGTTGGTGCCGTGGGAAAAGGCCAGCACCGCCGCCGTTAACCATTGGCCGCGACGCAGGTGTCGGTTGATCGAAGGGTGGGCCGCACGTAACAGGAAGTTCATCATCCGGTGCAGGACAAACCCAATCACAAAGCCGGCAATGGGTGACAGCAATAGAGACAGCAGCACCTTGGTGACACCCGTGATTTCACCGTGTTGCAATTGAGTCAGTCCCCAGACCACTTGATCGGGGCCGGTACTGACCAGTACGGCACCCACCAAACCGCCCACCAGCGCATGGGACGAGGAGGAGGGCATGGCCAGCCACCAGGTGAGCAGATTCCAGCCCACGGCGGCACTGATGCCACAGAATACCAGAGTCACACCGAAGGATTCTGAGACCGATTCCAGACTGACAAAACCACCAATGGTATCTGCCACCGCCGTGCCAGCGATCAGCGGGCCGAGAAAGGTAAATACGCCCACCAGCAGCAGAGCTTCACCTGGGGGCATGGCCCGGGAGGCAATCAGCGTGGCGACCATATTGGAGGCGTCGTGGAAGCCGTTGGTAAAGTCAAACAGCAATACCATGGCGACTGTGAGAATCAGCAATACCCAGGCAACGTGCATAGGAAAACTCGGCCAGCATCCTTCTGAAGAGTTAATTGATTATAGAGTTAAGTGATTTTAACGCCTGGACTGGCAGGTATCAGGCAATCGATTTCACCAGCCCGCCCTCTGCTCGAATGCAGGACCCGTTTACGGCCGAACTTAACGGCGAGGCGATAAACGTTACCACGCTGGCAATCTCTTCAGGCTGTATAAACCGTTGCAGTAGGGAGTCAGGCTCGGTGTCCTGGAAAAAATCCGCGACGAAATCCGTTTCGCTTTTGCCCTGCACCTGGGCGCTGTCTTTCAGCCACTGGCTGACACCGGCGGTCAGGGTTGGTCCCGGCAACACAGAATTGACGGTAATATTTTTACCGCTGCCCTTGGTGAGGTTGGCCAGGCCGCGGCCAATCACCAGTTGCGCACCCTTGGTCATGGAGTAGTGAATCATGCTTTCCAAACCGCGCAGGCCAGCCTCGCTGGAGATATTGATGATGCGGGCAAAGTCCTGTTTGAGCATGTTCGGGAAAAAGTGGCGCGACAGGCGCACGGTGCTCATGACGTTGGTATTGAAAAACTGCTGCCATTCATCGTCATCAATGTCAGCAAAGGGTTTGGGATTGAAAATACCCATGTTGTTGACCAGGATGTCCAGCTGGCCGATATCGTCGATTTCCTGGCATATGTGTTCAATGTCCGCAGCGTTGGAAAGATCCCCTTCGACAGCGGAAACGGTACCGTATGGTGACAGTTCCTTCACCACCGCCTCAGCACCGGATCGTCCTTGCACTATCACATGGACACCTTCTTTCACCAGGCCTAAGGCAATGGCTTTGCCAATGCCTTTGGTGGAACCCGACACAAACGCGGTGGTACCGGCTAACTGCATATCCATAATCTTACCTCGCAATGGGTGATGGCATTAAGCTCCATCCTTGAGGTAACACCAAGTATGCGCTGATGTTATTCGTGCGCGATGGGCTTGTCGGTAAACAGATAGTCTTTCAGTTCGTGGTCGAAGGTCGGGTCTTTGCGACGGATCCACTCCAATACCATTGCCGCGTGTTCCTTTTCTTCGTCGCGGTTGTGAGCCAGGATGGCCTTCAATTCTTTGTCGGTACAGGCATCCACCCGTTGGTTGTACCAGTCGACCGCTTCCAGTTCTTCCATCAGGGAAGTAATGGCGCGGTGCATATCGCGGGTGGCTTCGCTGAGTTTGTCGAGTGGTTCGTGGTAGCCCTCATTTGCCATGTGTTTTCCCTCGTCAAGGTGGCAGCAGCCCGGTACGGGCCGCTGCCGTTCGGTTAATCGATTAGGTTGTCAGGTCAAAACGATCGGCGTTCATCACTTTGGTCCAGGCATTGACAAAGTCGTGCACGAACTTTTCCTGATTGTCGTCCTGGGCATAGACTTCGGCGTAGGAGCGCAGGATGGAATTGGAGCCAAACACCAGGTCAACGCGGCTGGCGGTCCATTTGACCTGGCCGGTTTTTCGATCACAGATGTCGTAATGATCACCGGCTGGCTTCCAGCTGTAGGCCATATCCGTCAGGTTGACAAAGAAATCGTTGCTCAGCACGCCCTCGCGGTCGGTTAAAACGCCGTGCTTGCTGCCGCCGTGGTTGGTGCCCAGTACCCGCATGCCGCCGATCAGCACGGTCATTTCCGGTGCGGTCAGGCCCATTAACTGGGTGCGATCGAGCAGCAGTTTTTCCGGCGCGACCTTATAGTCGTGCTTGAGCCAGTTGCGATAGCCATCGTGAATGGGTTCCAGCACATCGAAGGCCCCCGCGTCGGTCATGTCCTCAGTGGCATCACCGCGGCCAGCCGCGAAAGGTACCGTAACCTGAACTCCGGCGGCGTGAGCGGCCTTTTCTACGGCAGCACTACCGCCCAACACTATCAGGTCGGCCAGGCTGACTTTTTTGTCCAGTCCACTTTGCAGGGCTTCCAGCGCACTGAGCACCTTTTGCAGTCGCTCAGGCTCGTTGCCAGGCCAGTCCTTTTGTGGAGCCAGGCGAATGCGAGCGCCGTTGGCACCGCCGCGATAGTCGGAGCCGCGGAAGGTGCGGGCACTGTCCCAGGCGGTGCTGATCAGTTCCGCAGGTGTCAGGCCGCAGTCCAGCAGCTTGCTTTTCAGTTCCGCCACTTCACTGTCATTGAGGCTGTAATCCACACTGGGGATCGGATCCTGCCAGATCAGATCCTCTTGTGGCACATCGGGTCCGAGATAACGGCTGCGCGGTCCCAGGTCGCGGTGGGTGAGCTTGTACCAGGCGCGCGCAAACACTTCCGAGAAGTACTCGGGATCCTTGTAGAAACGCTCGGAAATCTCGCGGTAGATGGGGTCTTTGACCATCGCCATGTCGGCATCGGTCATGATCGGGTTGTGACGGATGGAAGGATCCTCGACATCGACGGGTTTGTCTTCCTCCTTGATGTTGATGGGTTCCCATTGGTTGGCACCGGCCGGGCTTTTTTTCAGCTCCCAGTCGTAGGTGAACAACAGGTAAAAGTAGCCGTTGTCCCACTTGGTGGGGTTGGTGGTCCAGGCGCCTTCCAGGCCGCTGGTCACCGCATCGCGGCCGACGCCTTTGCCGTTGGGGTTGCGCCAGCCAAACCCCTGTTCACACACATCGGCGGCTTCCGGGTCGGGCCCCAGGGCCTCGGCATCACCATTGCCGTGGCATTTGCCGACGGTGTGACCACCGGCGGTCAGGGCTACGGTCTCTTCATCATCCATGGCCATGCGGGCAAAGGTGGTGCGGACGTCCTTGGCGGTCTTGAGGGGATCGGGTTGGCCATTGACCCCTTCGGGGTTCACGTAGATCAGCCCCATTTGCACGGCCGCCAGGGGATTGTCCATGACATCGGGGGCATCGCCGTTCATGCGCTCGTCGCTCTTACCGAGCCACTCTTTTTCGGAGCCCCAGTAGGTGTCTTTTTCCGGGTGCCAGATATCGCTGCGACCGCCAGCGAAGCCGTAGACTTTCAGTCCCATGGACTCATAGGCCATGGTGCCGGCGAGGATGATCAAATCGGCCCAGGACAGTTTGTTGCCGTATTTCTTTTTGATCGGCCACAGCAAGCGCCGGGCCTTGTCGAGACTGACGTTGTCCGGCCAGCTGTTGAGGGGGGCGAAGCGTTGGTTGCCGGTACCGGCCCCGCCGCGGCCATCGGCGATGCGATAGCTGCCAGCGGCGTGCCAGGCCATGCGGATCATCAGGCCGCCATAGTGGCCCCAGTCGGCTGGCCACCACTCCTGGCTGTCGGTCATCAGGGCTTTGAGATCGTTTTTAACGGCTTCGAGGTCCAGTTTTTTGAATTCCTCGGCGTAGTTGAATTCGGTTCCCAGTGGGTCAGTTTTGCTGTCGTGCTGGGCCAGGATGTCCAGGTTGAGGGCGTTGGGCCACCAATCCATCACATCCGAACCTGCGGAGGTGTTGGCGCCGTGCATTACCGGGCATTTTCCAGTCATTTTACGTTTCCTCGATTGGTCTTCGAAACAGCCGTTAGGCCAATATGTTGGTTGTTGAACGTATCACCTTGTGTATCGAGCTCAACCAGCGGGGCCGATCAATACGGCATCCCGTGCTAGCCCAACCCCAAATAACCTAAAGCTTAGTCAATCCCTTACGGCGAGAGAGGGATTGTGTGGCCTTAGTGTGGCCTTAGTGTGGCTTTAGTGTCAGTGTCGCTATGGAGTGATGATCAGAGCTCGGGTTCAATGTGCAATCAGTGAGTTGAGACAAGCGTCGCGAAATCAAAGCCTACACAGTAGTTGTAAGATGATATTTGCGCAAGATCAATGAAATTGGGGATGGTTGTTGCTTGGTGGCGGTTTTTTTGTTGAATACTTGTCCTCGGTAAGTGATTTTGAGCCCGATCCAGCTGGTATTGGATGGGCAGTCGAGGGCGAGGGCCACCGGTATCTGTGTGGCCCTGTTCAGGAGTCAGGGGAAAGAAATCAGGAAGTAACGCGAGGCGGGCGTTACAGGGACCGGATAAGAATCACAGCCCCAGCGCTTTGGGGTGAATACCGGCGCTGATAACACCCCAGTGCTTGCCGCGGACGTACACCGGAATGTACATCACAATCACAATGGTCTTGCCGTCTGGTAAAACAAACGTGCCCATACTGAGGTAGGTGCATTTGCGCAGGTTTTCCAGTTCCTGTTTGTCCACCAGGAAACGCTGGTGGGTACTTTGAGCGGCGTCCACGGCCGGATTGCCGGTCATCGGCTGCGAACTGGCGGTACGGGAGGCGGCAAAGTAGCCGTTGATGTCGGTTGGCGCTACATAGACGACACCGTCTTTGCCTCCCTTATCCCAGCTGTCCAGCATCGGCCGAACCTTGTCGGCGTAAGCTTCGGCCCAGCTGACCATGTGCTTCTGCGGATTGGTGTTGGGTATCGGGCGGTAATTGTGATCGAAAATGTTGACGCCACGATCCAGCAGTCCTTCCAGCACGGTAACGAATTCGTCACGGCGTTCAAACAACATCTGCGAGACTTTTTCCAACTGGCCTTCACCCAGGCGGAAGCGACACAAGGCCTGCAACACCAGGTTGGTATCGTCACGCAAGGTATCCGTCGCCGCGAAGATACTGCCCATGCGATCGCCAATGTCGACACTGCGGTTGCGAATTTCCGTAGCGTGCTGGTGGGTTTCGGTGTTGGTGACCGCCAGCTCTTCCAGCGAGCTGCTGACCATCAGCAGGTCGTCGTGAGCCTGGCTGAAATCCGTCACCATGCTGTTGAATTTAAATGCGGCGGATTCCACCGATTGACCGGCGATGGCGCTCTGATGAATGATGTCCTGGGTCTGCTCGCCGGCACCGGCCATGGCGCTGATCATCTCCTGCAGCAGGCTGCCGATCTGGCTGGCGGCTTCGCCCACGCGCACTGACAAATTGCGGACTTCGTCGGCCACCACCGCAAAGCCCCGGCCCTGCTCGCCGGCACGGGCCGCTTCAATGGCAGCATTGAGGGCCAGCATATTGGTTTGTTCGGAAAAATCCTGCACGGTCCCCAGAATGCTCTGGATCTGGCTGGAGCTGCTGTCCAAACGGGCAATGGTCTGCTGAAACCGATTGATATTGTCATTGATGAGCTGAACCTGGGCCTGGGCATCGGTAAGTTGCTGGCCGGAATCCTTGGCCACCTCCAGGTTGCGGCTGTTCATGTCGGCAATGGTGGTGGCGCGAACGGTGATATCCTGCAGGGCCGTGGTGCTCTGGTCACTGGCGGAAAAAATCAGTTCAGCCAGGTTTTGCTGGCCGCTGGCTTGCTGGTTGGCCTTTTCCGCCGCGACGCGGCTGGCCGCTGAAGACAGGGAAATACGCAGGGACAATTGCTGGAATTCGACAATCAGGTCACGCAAGCGGCCGGTGAATTGTGTGTGGTCACCCAGTTCGCCGCTTCCATCCACCTGGTCGAGCTCACGAGAGAGGTCCATGCGCTCGCCGTTCATTCGTTGCAGCACCTGCTTAAGAGCCGTCTGCTTCTGGTTTTGTTGGCCGCCCCACCAGAGGCTCAACCCCATGGCCGCAAACCCCAGTAACCCACCAAGCAGTCTAACGACACCTTCACTGGACCAGATCAGCAGGGCAATCATGAGTATTTGCATCAACATCACCAGTATCAGCGACGCTGGCCACTGATGTCTGGCTTGGGGCTCATGCGCAGTGGGCGCAGACGAATTTGCCTTAATCGACATGCGGGAAAAACCTCTCATTATTAGCCTGGTAGTGTTCATGCTTTTTTTGATTGCACGAATCACCCTACAGTTATAGTCGCCATTCCGGCTTGCTCTGTAGGCATATCGGCGAGGGTAAATATCCCTTTAGAAACTAGTTCAACAATTTTTCCGGATTTGTCGGGGCAAACGCGGGTGCGTTAACGGGTGCTGGGTGTTACGCAGTGCGTTTAAAGCTGGCTGTAATAGATCGATACGTCAACAATCTCCTGATCGGTCAGTTCCTGGGCAATCACCGCCATGATCGGCGAGGGGCGGGCACCGGATTTGAAAGCCATCAGTTGTTGTTTCAGATAGGCCGCATTTTGCCCAGCCAGGTTAGGCCACTCTCGATTAACCGTTTTCCCCTGCATACCATGGCAGGAGATACAGCGCGCACGCACATGCTGGCCCGCGACGTTCATTGACTCGGTGGTGGTCGTGGGGGAGGGAAGCGCGGAGTAATAGCTCGCCAGTTCGGCAATGTCCGTATCGCTCAAATTTTGCACTAGCGGGGTCATCGCCGGGTTATCGCGTTCGCCACTGCGAAAGGCACTGAGCTGAGACTGCAAATAACCGGCTTTCTGGCCAGCCAGGTTGGGGTATTGTTCACTGGTCGCCATTCCATCCTGGCCGTGACAGGCGGCACAGGACTCTACCAACGGGTTGTTTAACTCGGTGGTATAGGCCGCCGATGCCGACAGCAGGGCTGCACCAAGACACAGGACACGGCAGAGGGATTTCAAAGGTTTCATGGAGTCTCCATCAGCTGTTGTAGCAGTTGTTTGCGATAATTGACGACTTCGTAAAGGGGAGCCTGGCGATAGCTGGCCACTTCTTCATCGGTGTAGGGCTGCCAGTCGTCCGGGATGCTGTGTTCGGCAAAAGCGACGATCATCCAATTCAACAGTTCTGCCAGTTGTGGATCATCCAGTACGGAGTTGGCCGCTCCTGGAACCCGCACCAGATATTCGCGGCCGGTTTGAGAGGCTAGAAACAGGCCAATGTGCCCTTTGATTTGCGGCACACTGTTGTGGCCTTCACCGGAGGGTGTGTGACAGCCCTGGCAAAACATCTGGTAATTGAATTTGGCCCTGGCGGCATTCATGTCGAGCGCCAGACTGGCCCCTGAAGGCAGCAGGCACAGCAGCCCGTACCACAGCGGCAACCATCGTAATGCCCTCACCCTCTTCATTGTTCGAAGGCCAGCCCCACAACCACGGCGGTTGAGCAGTGGTACACCGAACTGGAAGCACCCAGGCACCAGTTGACGTCGTTGGACTTGTCGGAGCGATACAGCGGCCGATCCATTTCATCCCGTTGGCACAGGCAGGTGCCGCACTGATTTTTGCCGCAACAGTCGTTGTAGGAAATCACGTAATTGCGACCGTCCACTGGATTGCGGCAGGTGCCAATCCAGGTGATGGGTGACATTTCGGTACCGGGTGGGCAGGTGTTGTAACTGCCACCGCAGCACTCGCACAGAAAACCGTCCACCGCGCAGTAGCGCCAGTAGTCGCAGCTGGTGGGATCGCCTTCATCCTGTGGGTGTTTGGGCGCGCCCGGAGTCGGCGCACTTGAAGCAGAGCTGTCGGCGGCGCGGGCGACCGGCAGCAGGGGAATGCTGGCACTGCCCACCAGGCCGGCGCCGAGGGTTTTCAGCAGGCCGCGGCGGGAGCTGCGCTGGGCTACGCTGCGGGCAGATTGTTCAAACCACTTGTCGAAAAATTTCATGCCTGGTGTTCCTTGCGCTGCTGTTTTTGCATGTAGTCCTGAATGGAAGCGACCTTGTGTTCCTTGGCTTCAAACAGGCTGTCCAGGTGCTCGCGAGAATTCACGATGCCGAGTGAAGCGATCTTGCCGCTTTCATCAATCAGCACCGCGTAGGGGAGCTTGGCAACGCCGTAGGTTTTGCCCAGCAATTCCGACACCACATAGGGAAACTCGCTCAAACCCTGCTGTTGGATATAACCCTGGTGGTCCATGCTCTTGCCGTCACTGCCAATGACCAGGTCGATCCAATCGGCTTCGGCGCGGGCTGCGGACTTGAGCGCGGGCATCAGGGTTTTGCACACCGGGCAGTCCGGGGAGGCGAAGAACAGCAGTTGTGACTTGCCGTTGCTGGGGGTGCCACCGACGGTCACCAGATTGGACTGGACCGTCTGTAAGGTCAGTTCCGGCGCCGCTTGTCCCACCTGCAAGTTTTGATTCATGGCCAGTGCCCCGGCCGGGGCAACGCGTTCGTAGAGGACGCCGATCTGTCGGGTCAGGGCGAAGATCACCACGCCCATCATCACCACCAGGATCCACAGAACAATGTTGGAAATCACTAATACACTCACCGTGTTTCTCCTTTAGACACCGAGGTCTTGTTTCAGGTTACAGCGCTTTCAGCGCGTCAATTTTTTGAAAGTTACGCAGCAATTGATCCGCACTCAGGCTGGTCAGCACCAGCATCAGGGCGGTGGCGACGGACAACAGCCACAGCGACGTGCTCCAGCCGGGAACCGCCAGCAACGCCAGCGGCAGCAGGCCAATCAGGATGACATTGCGCAATAACAGCAGTGGACTCAGCTGAATGCCGGAGTCGGGACCGGAGCAGCCACACTCCATGCTCGCCTTGCCCTGACGCAACTGATACGCCATCAGCAGCAGGTAGCCGAGTAACATGACGGCCGCCATTGCCAGTCCCAAGGTTCGCAAGGGTGGCGCCATCACCAGCAAACCGGTAACAATCTCAAGGAGACCGACGACATAGATCAGGCTTTCAGCCAGCGCTCTGGAGGTAATGCCATAGCCATCGAACACGCGCAGGTAAAAGGCCCGGTTGCCGGATTGCAGCTTGCTGTAGCCGGCGGTGACAAACAGCCACAGGGTAAACAGCGCTACGGCATTGCCCAATACGGTTATCACGCTCATTGAAACCTCCGCCTTAATAGGATTTATCGACGCCCAGCGGCGTCACATTGCCAAAATCCGCAACATTCTGGATAAACCGGCCGCTGTTGGCGTCGAAGATGTCCAGACTCAACTCTCCATTGGTGACCACCAGCAGGGGATTTTCACCGCGGGTGACCGCAATCGAGATGGCCCAGTCGGGGGTGTCGATCACTTGTACCCGTTGCTGGCTGTTGAGGTCATACACCCACACCTGGGTGCCGCCGTGAGTCTGGCTGCCCTCGTGGCCATCCGGCTGGAAAATGGTGTACATGCGACCGGCATCGTCCACGTCGTTAAGGATCAGGCCGCTGGGGCGCCAGTTTTGTTTTTTATCCTCTTCGGACACCATATCCCAACTGCCCAGGTATTGGGCCGTATCGCCGCTCATGTCAAAGCTGTGCAGCAGGCCGTGAAAACTGGGGAAGTAGGCTTTATCCCCGTAATAAACCGGGTGTTCAAAGATGGCGGAGGTGACCGTGTCGAAGAACGGTTCCAGTCGTTGTTGGCGGTTGAGGGTGCCATCCTCATTGAGGGTGGTGGTCAGCATGCCGCCGTTACTGCACAGCGAAGCGACCCCACGCTTGCCCACCGGATAGGTCAACACACAGCCGGGGGTGCCAATTTCCGTGACGATTTCCTTACTGTCGAGATCCACCACGGTAAAAGAGGCCGCGGGACTGAAGTTGGCCGCGTACAGATATTTTTCATCCGCCGACAGGGAAATCGCGTAGCGTTCCGGCAATGCCATCAGGCGATTGGCTTCGGGCCAGACGATTTCCTTTTTGATCGTTAGGGTGGATTTGTCGTAAATGGCGAGCACATCGGTTTTTGGGCCACGTGAACCGCGTTCGTGAAAGCTTTCCAGGATGTACAATTCATTGCGGGTTTTCGACTGGCCAAAGTTACCCAGCAGGTTCTTGTCCATCATGCCCTTGATGCGTTTGGCGTGTTGGGTTTCAGCCACATCCAGCACGATGACCTTGCCACCAAACATATTGAAAAAGCTGGCTTCGTTGACCATCACCCAAGAGGCGGGGTAACTATCCGGCAGGACTTCCACATGGCCGGTTTCTTCAATCGGCAGCGGTGGCAGCTGGGGATTGATTGGCGCCGGTGTGGAGGTTGGATGGGGCGCTTCGGCCCCGGTGATGGCCGGTCCGACCGACGCGCTGAGAGCGGCAGTGTCCGCGCTGTCGTCGTGGCAGCCGGTGAGCAGGCCGCCGAAGGCAAGGCCCACAATCATTCCTCTAACCGGAGCCAATGTCTTAACCGGAGCCAATGTCTTAACCAGAGACAGTGTCATGGTGTTTCCTTATGTTTAAACTCGAAAGCCTGAAGGCTTTACTTGCATATCTTCACGGTTTGAATCGCGGTAAATTCTTCCAGCCCGTGGCGACCAAACTCGACCCCAAAGCCGGATTGCTTGATGCCGCCAAACGGGGCGTCCGGCTGAATGGCTCCGTGATCGTTGATCCAAAGACTGCCAGCTTCCAGGCGCTGGCCAACCTTGAGGGCGGCGTCGATATCGGTAGACCAGACGGAACTGCCGAGACCGTTAGGGCTGGCGTTGGCCCGCGCAATGACTTCTTCGATATCGTGGTACTGCAAAATCGGCACTACCGGACCAAAAGGCTCTTCATCCACCAGGCGGCTGCCTTCGCTCAGTCCTGCCACCAGGGTGGGCTCGAAAAAGTAGCCTGGACGGTCCATGCGCTGGCCGCCACACAGCACCTCGCCACCCGCCTGACGGGCATCCTCAACCAGGGCCTCGACGATCTCCAGCTGTTTCTGGTTCTGGATGGGACCTAACTGGGTGGTTTCCTCCAGGCCATCGCCCACCACCAGTTCACGGGCCAGCCTGGCCATCTCGTCGCAAACCGCCGGGTAGATACTGGCGTGCACATACAGTCGTTTCAGGGCAGCACAGGTCTGGCCGTTGTTGTGGAAGCAGGCGGCCAGTAACTTGGGCGCAACCTGCTTCACATCAACGTCTGGCAAGACAATGCCAGCATCATTGCCGCCCAGTTCCAGGGTCAGGCGTTTCAGGTTGCCGGCGGCGGCACGCATGATGTGTTTGCCCGTTGGGGTGGAGCCGGTAAACACAATTTTGGCGATGTCTGGGTGCTCGCTCATGGCCTGACCGATCTCAGGTCCTCCGGCGACGAGGTTGAGGACGCCCGCGGGTAAAACCTGGTTGGCCAGTTGCACCAGGCGCGCCGTGCTGATGGGTGTCAGCGGGGAGGGTTTTAGGACGACGGTATTGCCCGATTTCAGGGCCGGAATGATATGCCAGATGGCGATCAGTAAGGGCCAGTTCCAGGGCGTGATGGAGCCCACCACACCGAGCGGTTTGCGGTGAACTTCCACCCGCGCTTCGTCATTGTCCTGCAGCACTTCCACCGGCAATTCGATACTGCTATTGACCCGGGTCCACACGGCGGCACCGCCCACTTCCATGCCGGCTCCCACCTGGTTGAGTCCGATCAAGGGCTTGCCGGTTTCCTGCACCACCAGCTGCATCAGTTCCGGCATATGTGCTTCAATCAGGTCGGCCAGCTGAAACAGCTTCGCCTGCCGCTCTGCCGGTGGCAATTGACTCCAGTGTTGGAAGGCCCGACTGGCCGCGCTTACGGCCTGATCCACATGCGACGGATTACCGCTGGCCATGTGAGCAAAGGCTTGAGCGGTGGCCGGGTTGAGCACCTCCACGTAGCTGTCGGCGATCGCCGCTTGACCGTCAATCATCATCTCGTAATGTTGCATAGAACCTCTCTTTACAACTGCTGTCTGGTGCTTGGATAGCAAGTCCTGTGGCTGAGTCTGCTTTGAACGGAAGCAGGCTGATCGAGAGGAGAGTAAAACAAATCTGCCTGCTGAATACTTGGGGTATAACGAAGTGGAAAATTGACCATCAGGGAAGTGTCTGACGAAACCACAAGCATATAAAGTGGGAATTAACCCCTTTCTCCGTTGCGATACTGCTTGGGTGTAACGCCAAAGGTGGATTTAAAGCAGCGGTGGAAATGGGAGATATCGTTGAAACCAACCTGCAGGGCAATGTCGAGGGTTGAGGCCTTGTTTAACCCGGGGTCGGTTAAGTTGCGTGCGGCCGCTTCCAGCCGTTTCAATTGGATGTAACGCGATACGGAGAGTCCTTCTTGTTTGAACAGCATGTGCAAATAGCGGGTGCCGATGCCTTCCGCTTTGGCAATAAATTCCGGGTTCAGTCGCGCGTCCTGCAAGTGCATGCTGATAAAGCGTTTGATGCGGTTGACGTGCTCTGTCTGCACGCTTTCCGATTTCATCAGTTCCGGTGTTTGTCGAGCTTCGAGGGTGGTTAACAGCAAATCCAGTACATTGGCTTCCATGCGTCGCAGCACCGGCGCTTGCAATTGTTCATAGCGCTGGGCGATGGAAAAGACAAACTGGCTGAGCATGCCGTTAACCGGGTCCTGGCCACTCATGGCCAGGCCAAGCAGCGGGTGAATGTTGGGTGCCAGTTCGTCCAGCTGCAGTTGCGGAATCGACAAAACGACCTGTTGGTAGGGGTCGGAGAAGCGCAGTTCATAGGGGTCGCTGCTGCTGCATACCACGAAATCTCCCGGTCGCAATAATTCTTCCCGTCCCAGATGTTGAATGCTGGAGGTGCCCGACATTTGAAATTTCACCAGGTAATAATTGTCGCTGGCCTGGGCGATGTGATGTTTGGTGCGAGAGACGTTAAGGCGTGAGCCTCCCACCGATGCCAGACGGATGGTGTCCAGCCGGCCAAGACTGATGTGGCCAGTGAACGTTGCCGCATCCGTGTTGCAGCTCATGGGGCAAAACACTTCCGACACCTGCTGGTTCCAGATGTCCAGATTGCGTGTTTGCAGCGTGCCAAGAGATGGGCTGACGGATTGATCCTGAGGTAGGCCGGAATACATTGCTCGAGTCCTGATACTTAAGTCGACGCCTTCTGCAGCAAACATATATTCAATGGACTAAACCCGTCAACGGTTAAAAGGGCTTGTACTGCCTGCGGGGTAAATGGGAAAGCCTGCCTCAAAATATCTGCATCAAAAGGGTGCGCCATTATCGGCTCTTGCATCATAAAAAGGCACAAAATGAATGGGTTGTTTTTGCTGTCGCAGCGTGTGATCGCCGTTTACGTCTAATTCGTGAGCCACAATGCAGCGCTGTTGCCTCAGTTCTCTCACAGTCAATAGATTCGCTTCCTTCTATGCCAAGAGTAATTGTTGACTGGCTGTTAATCTCGATAGCATAAATTAATAAATAGAGATGCATCACACACAGATTGAGACAAAAACAAAGACAAAGATATAGAACGGCAACCTCAATTGGGAAGGACGTGAACACCATGAACAAGAGATTTAACAGAACACCCCTGGCGTTAATCCTCGGCGCGCTGCCCCTGTTTTCCTCATCACTTTATGCCAGTGTTTTGGAAGAAGTGATTGTTACTGCGCAAAAGCGTGAGCAGCAATTGCAGGATGTCGGTGTCTCAGTGTCTGCTTTCACCGGTGATCAGATGAAGGCCCTGGGGGTCACCAATACGGTTGACATTACCCAGCAGGTGCCCGGCTTGCAGGTGAATACCTGGTCGCCCACCATCACCACGTTTAACTTGCGGGGCGTCAGCCAGAACAACTTCACTGACAACCTGGAAGCACCGGTAGCGGTCTACAGCGATGAAGTGTACATCGGCAGCATGAATGCCATCAGTGGCCAGTTGTTCGATGTGGAGCGGGTAGAAGTGTTGCGCGGGCCGCAGGGTACACTGTTCGGCCGTAACGCGACGGGCGGTTTGATTCATTATGTCAGCCGCGACGCTTCCGAAACCGAAGCCAATGGCTATATCGATGTCTCCCTGTCCGACTACAACACCAAAAGCATTGAAGGTGCAATTGGTGGCGCGCTGACGGATCGGGTTCGTGGTCGCTTGTCGGCGCGAATGGAAAAAGGCGATGGCTATGTGGAAGCTACCATCCCCGGGGTGAGAGACCTTGGCGGTCGCGATGGTTACGCCTTGCGGGGCAGTTTGCAGGTAGATTTTACCGATAACCTGGTGGGTGACTTCACCGTCAAGTACAGCAAGGATGAAGATGTACCCACCGGTGGCTATGTGGTTTATTCACAGGGTGGGGGGGCCGTTGATCCATTAACCGGGTTGGGCATTTACGACGGCACCCAGGTGCGTCCGTTTGAGCACGATTCCGAATACCAGGGCTACTTTGATCGCGAGGCGACCAGCTACACCGGCAAGTTGACCTGGTCACTGCCCAATGGCCTGGAACTGACATCGATCACCAACTACACCGAACTGGAAAAGTACTACACCGAAGACGGTGACGGCTTCCCCATTCTGGCCGTCAACTTCACCACCATTGCCGATTATGAGCAGTTGTCGCAGGAATTCCGCCTGTCCGGAGAAAACGACAGCGGTCGCTGGCAGGTGGGGGCTTACTATCTGGATATGGAGCACGAGGATCAATCCATCACTGCTGGGATTCCGGGCACCATCGGCGCGTGTTTTGGCGGTTTGATTGCGTTGCCGAACTTCCCCGGTGCCACCTGTCTGGATTACGCCCCGGGCGGTGCGGGTGCGCCGGATGATATCGCCATTCCGCTGGGGTCTGCCAACACCCAGGATGTCAGCATGAATGCCAGTAACTGGTCGTTGTTTGGCCAGTACGAGTGGGATTTGAATGAAGAGCTGACCTTGATTCTGGGCTACCGCTGGTCGCAGGATGACAAGGACATCGAGTTCGTCAATACCTACGCCAACGACACCACCGTCACCACACCAGTGGAAACCTTCAATGCCGCGACGTCACTGGCGGCGGCTGGCCTGGCCGATAACGACAAAATTGATTACGGCGATTACGCGGCACGCATACAGTTGGATTGGAATCTCAGTGACAACACCTTGTTGTTTGCCTCCTACAACCGTGGCATCAAAGGCGGCAACTGGTCGGTGAACGCGGATGTGACGCCGGAAAATTTCCGTCACGACGCGGAAACCCTGCACGCTTATGAACTTGGGGTGAAAACCGCCTTTGGTACCCTGGCGCGCTTGAATGCCACCGCCTTCTATTACGACTACGAGGATTACCAGGCATTCTCCCTGACGGGACTGACACCCCAGGTCAGCAACAGTGATGCAACCGTGCAGGGCGGCGAAGTTGAACTGTTCCTGACGCCGGATGAGCACTGGGATTTCTTGCTGGGCGCTTCTTTCCTGGATTCTGAAGTGGACGAAGTCTTTGACGCTAATGGTGGCATTGTTGAGGGCAACGAATTGCCTAATGCGCCCGGATACAGTTTCAACCTGCTGGCGCGTTACAACTGGAATGCCCTGCAGGGCAACTGGGCGGTTCAGGTGGATGGGGTGATTAATGACGACCAGAATCTGGAAGTCACCAACGCCGATGTGTCCAAAGAGGATGGCTACTCGGTTTGGAATGCCAACTTGTCCTATACCACTGACGATGAATCCTGGAAGGTCTCCGCCTGGGTGAAAAACCTGACCGATGAGGAGTACCGTATCTACAACCTGGATCTGGGCGCCTTGGGGGCGACGTCCTTTTACGCGCCGCCGCGCTGGTACGGTGTCAACGTCAGTTACAATTTCTAACCACAGGCCTATTCATAACCACAGGCATACGCAGTTCAGAACCGGACTGTTGAGTGGACGTAAACCGGATTCTCCGGTTTACGTCCATTTCCCCGTTGCACATTTTGCCAGTTGTACATAAGAACCTGGCTGCGAGTGACGCTAGGGGGCAAAAACACTGAGCTTCAGCTGTTCGGCAATCCATTGCAAAGCTTTCATTGCCCGCACGCTGTTGCCTGCGGGTGACAGGCGCGGAGAAAATCCCACCAGCGCCATCTTACCCGGCACCACCGCGACAATGCCGCCACCGACACCGCTTTTGGCGGGCAAGCCGGCGGTAAAGGCCCACCAGCCAGACTCGTTGTAGAAGCCGTTCATCATCATCACCGCCAGGACTTTCTCCACCTGTTGGGCAGTCATAATGGATTCTCGAGTCAGCGGATTGCGGCCGCCGTTGGCCAGGGTTGCGCCCATCACAGCCAGTTGTTGAGCGGTGACGCCAACGCAGCTTTGTCGATTGTAGACGTCAAGGGTTTCCTCGGGCGCAGCCCCCAGTTTGTGTTGGTCCTGCAGTAAGTTGGCAATGGCCCGATTGTGAAAATTGCTCTGGCTGACTGATTCATACACGTCGTCCATCAGTGGCAGAGGCGCACCGGCCAGACGGTTATAAAACTCTTCAATTTGTTGCCAGCGATGCTTTGCGGAGTTGGCCTTCAGCAAGCTCACCGTGGTGATGGCGCCGGCATTTACCATGGGGTTAATGGCATTAGCGTCTTTGGCTTGGATTCCGCTGAGGGAATTGAACGGCAGGCCGCTGGGTTCAACGCCAATGCGGTTTAAGATCGCTTCCTCGCCGGCCTGTTGCAGCAGCAGCGCCAGGGTAAACGGTTTGGCGGCACTCATAATGGCAAACACCTGATCCGCATCGCCACGGCTGAGGACTTGGCCCTCGACCGTCACAATCACCAGGCCAAAGTGGTCGGGATTGGCGGCCGCCAGCGCGGGAATGTACTGGGCGTTTTCGCCATCCTGCAGGGGTTTAAATTGCTGGTAAGCCTGGTCGAGCACCTTTTCAAGCTCAGTATGAGCAATGCCGGAAGCTGGCTCGGCCGCGAGGGACGCAACACTGTAACTGTAGAGAAGGAGTAATCCGGTAAGCAGCAATCCTGGCCAGCGGAACATCATGGTGACGGCTGGCTGCTGAACTCTACAGGTGGGATGCGAGCGTGAGTGGCTTGTTCAAAGCTGTAGGCCAACTCGATCAGGCGCGCTTCGCTGCAGGCGGTGCCGACAAACGTTACCCCAAACGGCATGGGCTTGGCCTGAAAGCCCTCAGGCAAGGGCGGATCCAGGCGGTTAGGCACTTCGCCAAAGGGCACGGCAATCACGGGATAGCCGGCTTTGTTGATGATGTTTTCGCCAAACCAGGCGGGAAGCATCAGGGCATCCAGTTGATTGGTCTTCAATACGGCATCTAACCCCTGGGTACGCGATAGCAAAATATCCTTGGCGCGATCAGCCTGGTAACGGCCGAGGTCCTCTTTCACATCCATTTGATCGGAGATGTCCAGTTCCGCCTGATCGTATTTGATGGCGTTCTGATCGCGGTGGGCCAGGTTGAATTCACGCAGTGCGGTGAGGGACTCAACTGGCGCACTGTCTCCCAGGGTGTCGAGCCAGAGATTAAAGTCTCGCTTCATACCGTATTTTAAGATGACCGAGCAGTTGTCATCACTGCCCTTGCCCTGAGCCAGGTCGTAACAGTTACCGAACAGCAGCTGATTGTAATCGGGATCATCCGACGTAATGCTGGGAATGTCGGCCGGATCCACTACCGTCGCACCGCTTTGGTAGAGGATGGCTATGGCCCTTTGCATCAGCGCTTGCTGGGCTTTATTTAAGCCTCCGCGCGGACTGGTTTCGCCGGGTGGGGTGACTGCTTCATAAAAAAAGGCGCGGGGAATGCCGATGCGGGCCCCTTGCAAGCCACTTTTTAACAGGTGGTTGTGATAGCCGTCCTCCTTGGGGTGGGGGCAAATGCCGGAGGCGGGGTCCTTGGGGTCGTCGCTTTCCATGGCGGCCAGTAAGGCGGCGGCATCGGCTACGTATTTGGCCATGGGGCCGGCGGTATCCTGATCGGCGGTAATCGGGATGATGCCATAGCGACTGACACGACCGACGGTGGGTTTAATGCCAACCAGACGGGTATTGTTGGCGGGTATTTCCAGTGAACCGGAGGTCTCGGTACCGACATTGGCTGCCCACAGGTTGGCGGCTGTGCCTATGCCGGAGCTGGAGCCGCCGGTGTCCAACACCCCGCGACCATCATCAAACCCTTCTCTGGGATCCTTGCGCGGGTCGTAGGGGTTGTAGCCGTAACCGTTAACGGCGTTGTAATTGTTGGGCATGCCGGTAGCGACCCAGTTAGCCAGTTCGGTCAGGGTGGTTTTGGCAATGATGATGGCGCCGGCTTGGCGCAGGTTTTTCACCAGTGTGGCCTCGTAGGGCGGGGTAAAATGAGCGAAAGCGAGGGCGCCGCCGGTGGTTGGCATGTCGGTGGTGTGAATGTTGTCTTTGAGGGCGATGGGAATGCCGTGCAAGGGCCCGCGCACGTTGCCCTCCGCGCGCTCCTGATCCAGCGCCTTGGCTTGTTCCAGGGCATCGTCAGCTATGCTGATGGCCGCACCGAGTTGTTGGCCGTAGGTGGCGATACGATCGAGGTATTGCTGGGTGATTTCAGTTGAGCTGGTACGCCCCTCGCTCATGGCCAGTTGCATCTGCCGAAAACTGGCCTCTTCGACGTTAAAGGGGGCAGCGTCGTCCGTGCTGGTCGGTGCCGGTGGAGAGACTGGTAATGTCGATGCCTCTTCATCATTGCACCCGGTCAGACTGGCTATGATCGCCAGGCCAAAGAGGGTCGAGCTCCTGCTTGTCATTCTGATTTCCCCGGGTTATGACTTCGATATTCGTAAATACGATTTACAGATAGAGCTAAAAGCTGGTTGAAAACTTGTGTTTAAAAGTAAGTTGCGTGCGGAAATCTTCGCCGGTGTCTCCGCCGATGTCCTCGTGCTTGCCATAAATCGCTTCCAGTCCGACCAGGAATTCCGGATATGGGGTGTAAATCAGGTTGACGCTGGCATAAGTACCTTTATCAAACTCCCGATCCGCTTGCTGGTTGCGAGCATCGGCATCGTTGATGGAGACTCCAATGGATGAACTCCATTGATCCGACCAGTAGCGATCGTAGTAGAGCATGGTACCCAGCATGGGGACGGCCTGGACGGAGTTGTCGCCGGGGGCCAGGTTGACCCCTCCATCGTTCAGGAAGCTGGCTATGCCTTCGCCATAAATGACTCCAAACTTCAACTGGTCCTTGCCAAAGGTATTGAGCGTACCGGTAAAGTTGACCCCCCAACCGGTTTCCTGATCTTTGGGTCGATTCCCTGGAGTGCCTTTGGTTTCAAATTCCAGCTGGCGCAGGACGCCGGCCAATTGCAGGTGCCCCCAGCTGTGCACGGTGCGGTAGCGGGCGGTCAGGTCGGGCCATTCGGTGCGGACACTGGCCCGATCGTCCAATTCCGGGGACAGCTCGCCAAAGACACCGGTATTAAAGCTGGAGTTGGCCTGCTCCAGAGCGACGGCGAACAGATTGTGTGGCCCCTGCCAGCTGTAGCGCACTTGCGGGTTGCGGTTGACGGCCATGCCCGAAGGGCCCCACCAGTCCAGCACATTGGGAAACACGGAAAGATCGACGAAGTTGGAGTTAGTTTGGCCAAAACCCAGGCTGCCGATTTCGACCCAGGCGTGGCGGAAGTTAAAGGCTACATCGCCGGTGTCACTGCCGGTGCCGAACATATCAAACTCGAACAGGCCGGTTACTTTGCCGAAGGGGGTGTCTATACCGCCACGCAAACCCATCAGGGTTTGACGGGGGCTGATGATGGTAATGCCATCCTGACCAAATTCCCCGTCGGTGGTGGCAATGGCGGAAGGACGCAGGGTGGCTTCATAATCGGGATCGACCCGCTTGAAATCGTGGATCAGGTCCAGTTGTACATGCCCATAGAGCTGTAGGGCGGAACCTGAGGAATCGGCCCGAGTGATCACCGTTTTCTCATCCGCTGCAATGGTGCCAGGAGTTGCCGTGTCCATATCGGAAGTGACAGTGTCAGGAGTGGCTGTGTTAGGAGTGGCAATGTCTGAAGCGACAGTGTCGTCTGACGTGGACGGGCCAGCAGTGGCAGACGCGGCCTTGAGTTGTTCGAGTTCAGTCTGCAGGCTGTTCAGCACCCGCTGTTGCTGTTCCATCATGGCCTGTTGGCGCTGCAGTTGTTGTTCCAGAGCCCGAATGCGGTCGCTGTCGTCAGCGAAAACTGGAGTTGATGCCATTGCGGCCACGCTAAGCCAGGCCAGTGCGACAGGAGTTCTGGGGATGACCGGCATAGCTGTTACTCCCTTTTACCTATGAGGGGTCTGGTGTGGTCAAAGCCTGTCAAGGGAGTATAGAAGCTGTCGGCGATCCTGCGCTCAATCAATTCATCGACTGGCCGATAAGGACAGTGTGATCTTATGAACAGGCTTGTTGTCCTAACCGCCAGGCGGTTACAATTTGCGCTTTAAAACCAGAAAGTAAGCGAGTTGTCGGCGTTTTGCCGTGCGCAGAGTGTGCGATCCGCGAGACTTGCGACAGTATGGAAGAGAGTTGGAATAAGAGAGTTGAGATAAGAGAGTGAAACGCAGAACCCTTGTAGCGGGCCTAATGTGCGGCTCGGTCGCTGCGGTTGGTACCGGATATCTGTGGCGGGATAAAGAGCTTTTGGGGGAGCAGGACAGCCCGGCTATCGAGCCGATGGCGCTGCTGGATCGGGAGTCGCCGCTGCCCGTACAGACCATGGGCTCTGTCCGGGAAGTCGATACAGGCCTGGAAATCGACACGCACCTTGAGGATGGCGTGGCTGACTCCGCGGCTGGAACCGCTAAGGCCGGGCAAACAACCGGGGTAAACCTTCTCGCGTCGGAAGTGACCATGGCCGACCGGGTGAAACATTTTGACCTGGATTTTCGTGAAGACCTGTTTTTGCCGTCTGAGGAGCAGGCGTTGCTGGAGTCGGTCTTGTTGCGGCTCAAGCGCGCCCAGAAGGTGGTTGGACACGGCAAGTTCAATGTCCTGGATTTCGACAGCTTGCTGGTGTTTGCCGATTCTTATTCCAGTATTGGTCGCTTCACGCCCAAAGAGCTCGAGTTCATCGAAAAGATGTTTTCCACCCGCGCCAGCGATTACGGCTTCTTTGGTAGAAAAGTCACCGATCAGCTGACCGCCCACATCCGCGAGAAGGATATCGTCAAGGTGCCTTATTCCGGTCACTATTTGTTCAAGGGCGAGTCGCTGCAATACTACGACAAGCTGAAAAAGGACATTGGTGATCAGGTGATCCTGACTTCCGGGATTCGCAGCAACGTCAAACAGCTGTTCTTGTTTCTGGCCAAGGCCAGCACTACCGGCTATAACCTGTCGAGAGCGTCCCGCTCGCTGGCACCCCCCGGGCACTCCTACCACGGTATCGGTGATTTTGATGTGGGCCGGGTGGGTTGGGGGCATGCCAACTTCACCGATCGCTTTGCCGACACCGACGAGTTCAAGCGTATGCAGGATCTGGGCTATGTGCAGATTCGATACACAGAGGATAATCGGCTGGGGGTGCGCTTCGAACCCTGGCATATCAAGGTGGTGTAGCTCGGTATGTTCGTACTGGCCGCTATTTGCCGGTAGAATTGGCCTTTGCCCGTCGCGTGGGAGCGGGTGACGAGAGAGGCCTGATATGAGCAAAGATCAATTAATTATTTTTGACACCACCTTGCGTGACGGGGAGCAAAGCCCTGGCGCGTCCATGACCAAAGACGAGAAAATCCGAATCGCCCGGATGCTCGAAAAGATGCAGGTGGACGTCATTGAGGCGGGCTTTGCCATTGCCAGCCCCGGCGACTTTGAAGCGGTCAAAGCTGTGGCAGAGACGGTCAAGGATTCCACCGTCTGCAGTCTGGCACGGGCCGTTCGTCCCGACATCGAACGGGCCGGCGAAGCCCTGAAAAACGCCAATTCCGGGCGCATTCACACGTTTATCGCCACTTCCCCCATTCACATGCAATACAAGCTGCAGATGGCACCAGAGCAGGTTCTGGCCCAGGCTGTGGAGGCGGTCAAGATGGCCCGCAATCTCTGTGCTGATGTGGAATTCTCGTTGGAGGATGGCAGCCGCTCCGAGCCCGAATTCATGTACCGCATTATCGAGGCAGTGATTGCCGCCGGCGCTGGCACCATCAATATTCCCGATACCGTGGGATATGGCACCCCGGAAGAGTATGGGGCGATGTTCAAGGCGGTGATTGAGAATGTTCCCAATGCCGACAAAGCCATTTTTTCGACCCACTGCCATAACGACCTGGGGCTGGCGGTGGCCAATTCTCTGGCGGCGGTCATGAACGGTGTGCGTCAGGTGGAATGCACCATTAACGGCCTCGGTGAGCGGGCTGGTAATGCCTCGCTGGAAGAGATCGTGATGGCGGTGAATACCCGCAAGGACTTCTACCCGGTGGTCACCGGCATCGATACCAGCCACATTGTTCCCACCTCACGGCTGGTGGCTACGGTCACTGGTTTTCCGGTGCAGCCCAATAAAGCCATTGTCGGTGCCAATGCCTTTGCCCACGAGTCCGGCATCCACCAGGATGGTGTGCTCAAGCACCGCGAAACCTACGAGATCATGCGGGCTGAAGACGTTGGTTGGAACGCCAATAAGCTGGTGTTGGGCAAGCACTCTGGACGTGCTGCCGTGCGAGCCCGATTTGAGGAATTGGGGGTGACCTTTGACAGTCCCGAGGCGTTGAATGACGCCTTCCAGCGGTTTAAGGCGTTGGCGGATAAAAAGCACGACATCTTCGATGAGGACCTGCAGGCGCTGGTGTCCGATGCGAAGGCTGAAAGTGTGGATGAAGTTTATCGCTTTGAGAGCATGCAGGTCTCCTGCAAAACGGGCCAGAAACCCTGGGCACAGCTGGTCTTCAGTCGTCAGGGCGATCAGGTTACCACCGAGTCCGAGGGCGGTGGTCCGGTTGATGCGGTCTTCAAAGCCATTGAAAAGGTGGTGCAGAGCAACACCTCGCTGGAGCTGTATTCCGTCAATGCCATTACGGCCGGCACCGAAGCCCAGGGGGATGTGACCGTGCGCCTGGCGCGTAACGGCCTGATCGTCAATGGGGTCGGCGCCGATACAGATATCGTGGCGGCGTCGGCCAAAGCCTACCTGCATGCCCTGAATCTGTTAGAATCCGGTGCCAAAGCCCATCCCCAGCGCGATGGCGTGTAGACCCGGTCACTAGACGAGCCCTATGAACGAACTTCAGCGACAGCAGTATTTGGATGCCCTCGGTATAGACAGCTATATGCCACGCTGGGTACTGCCCATGGCTCCGGCGCCGGTTCTGTGCCAGCCGGTGACGGCTCAACCAGAGCGCGCAGGCTCTGTTCCACCACAGCCAGTCGCAACGGAAGTGATGGCTCAGACGACTCCGGCGCCCGCTGAGAGGGTGGAGTCTGCGGCACTGACGGCTTCAGCGCCTCAGAGTGAGGCCAGCGCGACTGTTGCCGATGCCCGCCAGGTGTTGGCGGCCATGGCGACCCCGACGCCGGCCGCAGAGCCCTCTACTGACACTGGCGTGGCCGGCAGAGCGGTTGCGCCGCTGTCGGCTGCCACTGCCAACGCTGAAACGCCCCGTTTTGCCCTGAGCCTCTGGCGAATTGGCGCATCGCTTATGGTGATTGACAGTCGCCAGGCGGAGCTGGCTCTGCCGACAGAGCCTCTATTGAGCAATATACTGCTGGCGCTGGGGTTTCCGCAGCAACGTCTGCCCCGGGCAGAAGTCATGCGCTGGCCCATGTATGAAAACCATCTTGCACCCCAGGGGGAAGAGGCTGCCAGGGAAACTATCGTGGCCATGCTGGAAGCTTTGCTGGAACAGCAGCCGGTCCCTTATCTGTTGTTGATGGGGGCCGATGCCTGCCATTATGTGTTGCCACCCGGATTGGTGGACGGTGAAGTCCGGACTCAGCGCTTTGCGGCGGCCCAGGGACAAACGCTGACCCTGGAGGCGTTGAACAGCAAAGCGATCGTGGTGCCCAGTCTGTGCGATATGTTGCAGGATACTTCCCTCAAGGCTTCTTGCTGGCAAGCGATACAGCCATTGCGTCAGTCCTGATCTCCACTTCTTACTTCTATTACAGTTACTGCGATTTATCGACATGAATCACTACCCCGTGCCTGTGCAGTCCGTTCGCGGAGTGCCGCTGTTTATCCGACCGCTAACGGCTGACGATCTGCAATCGGTGCAATCATTGGAGTTTGCAGCTCACACCCATCCGTGGAGTGAGGCGTTGCTTGAGCGGGGACTGCAGCGTTACCAGTGCTGGGGAATTCAGTCGACGCAGGAAGGGCGGGCACCCCTGCTGGGCTTCGCCATTGTCTCTCAAGTGTTGAATGAGGCTGAGCTGCTGGATTTTGTGGTGTCACCGGAGTGCCAGGGGCAGGGCATTGGCGGTTGCTTGCTGGCGTGGGTCATTCAACAGCTGCGAGGCCAGGCCAGCCGTTTTTATCTGGAAGTGCGCCAATCCAATGCGGCGGCAATTGGTCTGTACGACGCCCAGGGTTTTATCGAAGTGGGGGTGAGGCCGAACTATTATCCGTCGCATAACGGGCGTGAGGACGCGCTTTTAATGGCCATGGAGCTGCTGGAATAGAGTAAAGTCATGACCCTATGTGGTGCGTTTGTGTTGTGGCAAGCGATCCCGCTCCTACTGCCTTTTCAATTTCAGTTTTTATAGCGCCTCATAATGAGGCTATTTGTCTAAAATGTGCATCAATTAGGCTCACAAAATTTGGGCCATAATCGGATTACCGCTGTCGGTTTGGCCGAAAGGTGCCCTTGTTTGGGTATTATTTTTGTTTTCCTGGTTGCCTGGTCGACTGGCATAGTTCTGGCTTGTGATCAGAAGGGATTCTGAGAGATGCTCATGGAAAAACTCACCGTCGGAAGATCATGGGGGCGTAAGCCGGTAACCGCTCATGTGCAGGGTGCTGACCGGGTCATGCTATTGGACGCTGATCCCGAGCGCAGTACGGCTCTGCGGCGTGGGTTAGAGGATTCTGGTTACCAGCTGGTGTTGCGGTTGCGAGCTGCGGATCGCCTGCTCAAGCAGGTTGAGGAGCACAATCCGGATGTCCTGATTATTGGCACCGATGCCCCCGATGACCAGCTGTTGCAGCAGTTGTGTGCCGTGCGTGATTTCTGCCCCAGGCCGGTCATCTTGTTTGCCGAGCGCGAGGCCCCTAAGTTGATCGAGCGGGTGGTCCAGGCGGGTGTCAATGCGTTTGTAGTGAATGACATTCAGCCGCATCGGCTGAGACCCATCATCACCATTGCGGCGGCCCGTTTTAATGAAACCATGGCGTTGCGGCAAGAGCTTGAAAATACCCGTACCCAGCTTGCCAATCGGCGCGTTATTGACCGCGCCAAAGGCTTGTTGATGCAGGAGCAGGGGTTTACCGAAGAGCAGGCGTATCAGGCGCTGCGGAAGATGTCGATGAATAAAGGCCAGCCGTTGGCCGAGGTTGCCGAGACGGTTGTTGACGTGATCTCGCTGCTGGATGCCGGCAAGGCCTGATTTCCCGAGCTGTGGGCTCGGTGAGGACGAAATTATTGCGCCAGCAGCTTTGCGTAGAGACCGGTAACCAGGTTCATTTCCCGCGGCAACACGTCGATTGTGGCGGTAACCACATGGATCAAGCGTGGCCCTTTCATGGCGCCATCAAAACCTTTGCTCGCGTACTAGAGCTGTCCCTTTACTTTGTTTGGTCGGGTCATGATGGCAGGGCTGTTGACATCACTGGCCGCCAGATAGTGCAGAACATTTTCGTATTCGGCCAGATTCTCGTCGAGCTGCTCGCTAGACACCTGATTCTGCAGGCCCCAGTGGGCGGTTAAAAAGTTCTTGGCAATGCGCTGGCCTTATGATGGTGCGTGTTGCCTTAGGCTGGGGCGCAGAAGTCAGTTGGGTGCCGTTTGAGCGCTGAGTAGATTGAAAGTTCGGGGGCTGGCAGGGTGAAATATTACCAGGCTGTGGTATGAATATTGCTGATTAACAGAGTGCTCTTTTTTACTCTGGACTGGTAGCTTGGAATCGACAAGATAAGTTGCCGTGTTAATTGCCGTATCAGGTTTTGCGATGTTGAAACAGCCGACAAAAACACCCGCCCTAATGGATCTACTGGATTTCAAGGGTATTGCCCTGCTGATGATGGGATTTCCTGTCATGATGGTGATCTGGGTCTGGTGGTCGCAATCTTGGGGGCTGTCATTGGCATTGAGTTTATGGGTCTGCTGGCAGGCCGGACTTGTGTTTTGGCTGATCAGAAAATTAAAAGGACAGCAGGCTCAATTGATGACACTGTTGCGTTGTCAGGGTGAATGGGATCAGCAGCGAATCACTGAGAGCCTGGAAGCCACCTTGTCCAGTCAGCGCAATGATCTGCGACAGATCATTACCCATCAGCGCCGGCAGGAGGAAGAGTTTCGCGACACGCTTGCCGAAATTACCTTTTCCGCCACTGAGTTAACCGATGCCGCCGGCAGTCTGGCCGGCAATACCGACGCACAATCCGGAGCCACTGGCACGATTGCGGCTGCCGTGACAGAGATCAGTTACAGTCTGGAAGAGGTGGCGGGTCGGATGCGGACGGCCCGCGAGGCTGCCAGCGACAGCTCGGAACAGGGTGAGGCGGGATTGGCGGCCATTGCTGCGGTAAAGGATCATATGGCTGAGGTGGTCGCGCGTGTGCAGAAAGCCGGACAACAACTGCAGCAACTGGAGCTGTGCACGCAGAAGGTGATGGAGATGTCGGCCGCCATCCGCGCGATTGCCGAACAGACCAATCTGTTGGCTCTCAATGCGGCGATTGAGGCGGCGCGGGCGGGGGAGCAGGGGGCCGGCTTTGCCGTGGTGGCAGAGGAGGTCAGGACCCTGGCCGCGCGCAGTAATGAATTTGTCAGTCAAATTGACCAAACGCTGGAGCAGACTTGTTCGCAAATGACGGCGGCCAAAGACGGCATGGACAAAGTAGTGCACAGTAGTGGCTCAGCTCAAGTCAGTGCTGATCGGGCGGCAATGGTGCTGTCGACCATTGCTGACCACACCCGTTCGGTGGCGACTATGGTGGAAGCAATTTCCGCCGCAGCCAGCCAGCAGGACATCGCCGTACGGGATATTTCCGCAAGGGTGGAGGAGGTGTCGGTCACCGCCAGTCATAACAGCCGGTTGGCCGGGCAGACGCATCGAATTGCGGGGCACCTGTTGGAGTTAAGTCAGCCACCCACACCTGCAGCTGGCTTAAAACAGTTCTGAGCTTTGGGGGAAATGCGCGATGTTTGAAGGATTACCGGTAGAAATAACAGACAGTGGCCTGCTTTTATTGCTGGGCTCGGTGGTCATGATAGCGGTATTGGCGGTGGCGGGGGTGCGTCATCGGCAGCAAAGAAAGCATCGTCAGGCGCAGGGGTTACGCTGGCTGGCAACGCTGAGGGCGCTGTTGAGTCATATCCAGAAGCATCGCGGACTGTGCAGCGGTTACCTGAATGGTGAGCCTCGCCTGCTCGCAGAAATCGAAACCCAGCAGCGGCAGGTCAGTCGCGATTTGAATGATATTGCCAGTGTCGATATTGATATTGAGGATAATCCCCGCTGGCAAGGTATCACCCAACACTGGGCTCGGCTGGCTGGTAATTTTCAAACACTCAGTGTGGAAAACTGCCTCAAGCAGCATAACCAGTTGATTAAAAACATTTTGTACCTGATTGATGACCTGGCACAGGCTTCCGACTTGCTGCTGTTAAAGAACAAGTCGCAAAAGCCACTGCATGTGTACTGGCGTGAGCTGCTGGCAGCGGCGGAATACATCGGTCAGGCCCGGGCGATTGGAACTGGTGTCTCGGCGGCGGCCTATTGTGACAGTGTGTCGCGCATTCGACTGAGCTACCTGTGCCAGAAAATTGAGGAAAACACGGAGCGGCTGGCCAAAGAAATTGGCCCTGTGAGAAGCCAGACCGGCACGGCTGTGAAAAAATTGATCACCTGTATTAATGAGCAGCTGTTGCAAGAGAAGCCCAATATAGATGCTGGTGCTTACTTTGCTATTGCCACAGAAGCCATCGATAGCTTGTTGGAGCAATTTGATCGGCTTGTCCAGGAGCAGAAATGGAGTTGACCTGAGCGCTCGCTCCATCACTTGCCTGAGCCCCATGTCCCAGGGCTCGCTTTTCTTGAACACCTTCCTGCCGTTACCGATCCCCGGTCCTGCGTCAATTTGAAACACGGTCTGTTCGATCTTCCTGATGTTGTTGTCCCTGTATTTGTTTTAGCCGGTAAATCATCCAGTCCTCAGTTTATGGCTTAAGTTTGTTGTGGTGATTAGCTGAAAGGCACTGTAATGGGGCGCTTTTCTGGATAGGGTGGACGTGCCTAGCGACAGCCAAGTGCATTTATCTGGTGCGTCATGCGCGGTAACGGAACGCACCGCAAAATTGAAATGGCACTTAATTTTTTCTGATCTGCTTTTTTAAGGGTGGTGCTTGGCAAAATATGTTTCATAAGGGTGCACAAAAAACGGTTTTGATGAAAATATAACCAGATTCTTAAGGAAAATTAACTTTGGCACACTCTCTGCAGTACTAAGGGCAAGAGCAGGGGAAAAAGGCTTCGGGAAACTGGCAGTGACCCACAGTTTTCGCAAGTCTTCTGTCAACGGCGACACCTCTGTGAACAACAAACAACCATGACCAGAGAGAGCATCGCTGTTCTCTTTGGGGGAGCAAAGGCGCTCACTTCTTGCAGGTTTATCTGGCCTGTAGGAGGTGGGCGTTTTTTTTGCCCTGACGATTGTTGGATCGAACTTCAATAAATACGACTGCAACCTGAGAGGAAACAATATGCAATGGTGTACCCCCATTAAGAAGGCGCTCATTACCGCCGTAGCCAGTGTCACCATCACAGCGGGTGTCAGCATGAGTGTCAGTGCTGAAGAACTGGGATATCCGGAGAAGGAAGAGCTGACGTTTGGCTTTATCAAATTGACCGACATGGCGCCGATTGCGGTGGCTTACGAAAAAGGTTTCTTTGAAGACGAAGGGCTGTACGTCACCATCGAAGCACAAGCCAACTGGAAAGTATTGCTTGATGGCGTGATTGACGGTCGTCTTGATGGCGCCCATATGTTGGCGGGACAGCCCATTGCGGCCACCATGGGTTTCGGAACTAAGGCCGACATCATTACACCCTTCTCCATGGACTTGAACGGCAACGGCATTACCGTCTCCAACGACATCTGGGAGCAAATGAAACCCAACATTCCGAAGATGGATGACGGTCGTCCGGTTCACCCCATTAAAGCGGATGCGCTCAAGCCAGTGGTGGAGAAATACAAATCGGAAGGCAAGCCGTTTAACATGGGCATGGTGTTCCCGGTTTCCACTCATAATTATGAGTTGCGCTACTGGCTGGCAGCCGGCGGTATCCACCCAGGCTTCTATGCGCCTCACAAAGGCGATATCTCCGGACAGATTGATGCCGACGCCTTGCTGTCTGTAACACCTCCACCACAAATGCCCGCAACACTTGAGGCCGGCACCATCTACGGCTACTGCGTGGGTGAACCCTGGAACCAGCAGGCTGTATTTAAAGGCATTGGTGTACCGGTGGTCACCGATTACGAAATCTGGAAAGACAATCCCGAAAAAGTGTTTGGCATCACACGTGAATTTTCCGAGAAGTACCCCAATACCACCGTGCGTTTAACCCGGGCTCTGATTCGTGCCGCCAAGTGGTTGGATGAAAACAACAACGCCAATCGTCCAGAAGCGGTGAAAATTCTGTCGCAATCCAACTATGTGGGCGCGGATTACGATGTGATTGCCAATAGCATGACCGGAACCTTCGAATACGAGAAAGGCGATAAGCGGGAAGTCCCTGACTTTAACGTGTTCTTCCGTTACAACGCCACCTTCCCGTATTACTCGGATGCGATCTGGTACCTGACGCAAATGCGTCGCTGGGGACAGATTGCCGAGGACAAAAGCGATGATTGGTATAAGGAAATGGCGGCCAAGGTCTACCGTCCTGACATCTACCGCAAGGCGGCCGAGTCGCTGGTGGCAGAAGGCCTGATGAGTGCGGATGAGTTTCCGGATTTTGCCAAGGAAGATGGCTATCGTGGCCCGCAGACGCACTTTATTGATGGCATCGTATACGACGGCAGCAAGCCCAACGAATACATCAACAAGTTCTCGATTGGTTTAAAAGCAGGCGAAGTTCTGTAACCCATACCGACAACCCTTGACTACTTACTAGGCACCCAGCTCTCAGCAGTACCGACGAGTGATAACAGAGGTAAAGACCATGTCCACAATGACGTCATTCATCACTAAAATCAGTGACAGTAATGCTTCATCAGGCACCGTCAAAAAGTTAGTGAACGATATTACCAAGGCTGTGATTTTTCCAGTGTTGGGGTTTCTGGTGTTCCTGCTGCTCTGGTCCGTGGCAGCACAGAACATCGACACCTCTCTGGGAAAATTTCCAGGGCCTGCTGCGGTGGTGACACAGTTCGGCAGTTTGTACGATGAGCACGTGCGAGAGCGGGATAAGGCAGTAGCTTTCTATGAGCGTCAGGAGAAGCGCAATGCCGCGCGCATCGCGAAAGATCCGGATTATGTTCCGAAAATTCGTGAATACACCGGCAAGGAAACCTTCCTAGACCAGATTGTCACCAGCCTGATCACGGTGATGAGCGGTTTTGCTGTGGCTGCCGTGATGGCCATCCCGCTGGGCATTGCCGTGGGGCTCAGCAAGCCACTCAATTCGGCGATTAACCCTATAGTGCAAGTGTTCAAGCCGGTGTCTCCATTGGCCTGGTTGCCGCTGGTGACTATGGTGGTGAGTGCACTCTATGTCACGCCGGACCCAATTGTCCCGAAATCGTTTTTGAACTCCATGATCACCGTGACCCTGTGTTGTCTGTGGCCTATGGTGATCAACACCTCCGTCGGTGTGGCTTCCATCGACAGCGATCTGGTCAATGTCAGTAAGGTCTTGCGACTGTCACCGCTGACGCATGTGCGCAAGATCGTATTGCCGGCCTCGGTGCCGATGATTTTTACCGGCATGCGCCTGTCTTTAGGGGTCGCCTGGATGGTGCTGATTGCCGCAGAAATGCTGGCTCAGAACCCGGGGCTTGGCAAGTTTGTCTGGGATGAATTCCAGAACGGCAGTTCCGATTCGCTCAGCCGTATTATGGCCGCAGTGCTGGTGATTGGTTTTATCGGTTTTCTGCTGGATCGCGGCATGTTGCAAATTCAGCGCTGGGTGTCCTGGGACAAGTCCAGTGCCGACCGTTAATGCCGTTGAGTCTTTCACTATCAACCTATCACAAGTTGCATGATGACTTTGAGGAAAAACCCATGAGCGTCATTCTGGATATTGATCATATCGATATGGAGTTTCCGACTCCCAAAGGAACTTTCACCGCCCTGAGCGATGTCAGTTTGAAAATCAACAAAGGCGAATTTGTTTCGCTGATTGGTCACTCCGGCTGTGGCAAGTCGACGGTACTGAATGTGGTGGCCGGGCTTTACAAAGCCACTCGAGGTGGTGTGGTGCTCAATGGCAAGGAAGTGAATGAGCCTGGACCGGAAAGGGCGGTGGTGTTTCAGAACCATTCCCTGTTGCCCTGGCTGAGCGCTTACCAGAACGTCGAGCTGGCTGTGGACCAGGTGTTTGGGCAAAGCAAAACCAAAGCCGAGAAAAAAGAGTGGATTGAACACAATCTGGAGCTGGTGCACATGGATCACGCCATGCACAAGCGCCCGGATGAAATCTCTGGCGGTATGAAACAGCGGGTGGGCATTGCCCGGGCGCTGGCGATGCAGCCGGAAATTCTGTTGATGGATGAGCCTTTCGGTGCACTGGATGCGCTGACCCGGGCGCACATGCAGGATTCACTGATGGAAATCCAGGCGGAATTGAACAACACCGTGATCATGATTACTCACGATGTGGATGAGGCGGTATTGTTATCGGATCGGATAGTCATGATGACCAATGGGCCGGCAGCGACCATCGGCGAAATCCTGGATATCAATCTGGAGCGACCCCGTGATCGTCTGTCCCTGGCGGAAGATACCGATTACACCCATTTGCGATCCGAGGTGCTGAAGTTCCTCTACGAAAAACAGCGCAAGGTGGAGCCGATTCAACGCCAGTCTGTGTCGGTCGCGAAGAAAAAGACCGAAGCAGCCTGAGTATCCTGCCAGGCGGTTCACGGCAGGCTTAGCAACCCACTGTAATTTTGTCAGCAAGTTCAGCTGATGGTGGAACCCTGCGCCTAAAATATGCCGCGCTCTTGTCCTGGCTGCAATTGCAAACACTGAAACACCCATGTACGACCCAAGAACGAATTTACACAGAAACAGAACGCTGAACTGAAACAACAATACCCAAACAAAATATCAGGAGAAGGAACCATGAAAACCATCAAACCCAGTTTGCTCGCCGTCGCCGTCGCCCTGGCTTCCCACATGCCGGTTCACGCTGCCGATGATTTAGGCACTGCCCTGAAAGAGGGGGACGTGACGTTAAGCTTTCGCCTGCGGGGTGAACAGGTGGATCAGGATGGCCTCGACTCAACCACGGCCACTACCCTGAAAACCCGCTTGTCCTATAACAGCGACACCTATCAAGGCTTCGGTGTGTTTTTGGAGATGGATGATGTGACCGATCTGGGTGATGTGGATTATCGCACCGCTCCGAACGATCCCACGCCTGCTGATAAGGCCGTGATTGCCGATCCCGAAGGGACGGAAGTGAACCAGGCGTATGTGTCTTATACCTTCAAGGGTACCACTGTAAAGTATGGTCGCCAGCGCATCCTGTTGGATAACCAGCGCTTTGTCGGGGGCGTGGGATTCCGTCAAAATGAGCAGACTTACGACGGCATCAGTGTGGTCAACAGCAGTCTGCCGGATACCACAATATTTCTGGCGCATATCGACAATGTTAACCGCATCTTCGGGGAAGACAATCCCATTGGTGATCACGACAGTGACACATACCTGTTGAACGCCAAGTACTCCGGCTTCTCGGCCGGGGCCATTACCGGTTACGCCTACTTGCTCGACAATGAAGATGCGGCGGCTTTCTCTACCGACACCTATGGCATTCGCTTTGCGGGCAGTAGTGGCAACTTTGGTTACGCCCTGGAGTACGCCACCCAGTCTGACGCGGCCAATAACCCCGCCAGTTACGATGCCGATTATATCCTTGCCGAAGGGTCCTACAAGGTGGCCGGGGTCACTTTGACCGCGGGGTATGAATTGCTCGGTGCCGATGGCAGCGACGGCCAGTTTATTACGCCACTGGCAACCCTGCACAAGTTCCAGGGCTGGACTGACACCTTTCTGGGTAACGGCGGTAGCGGTAATATTGTGGGTGGCATTGAAGATATCTATGCCTCCGCCGCCACCGAGCTGATGGGCATTAAATTCTCACTGGTGTACCACAGCCTGGAGTCAGACGACTCAAGTGCTTCTGGCATGGATAAACTGGGCAGTGAGTTCGGTTTTGTGGTCGGCAAGAAATTTGGCCCGATGGGCATGAGCCTGAAATATTCCGATTACAGCGCCGATGACTTCAGTGTCGATAAAGATAAAATCTGGTTGACTGCTGAAGCAACGTTCTAAATTACATTCCCCTATACATCGCTGCATGGCAGCGGAGTCTTTGGCCAGATACTTTCCTGTTTGGGTGCCGGTATCTGGCCTTTTTTATGCCTGTTTAACACTTGATGTAAAACACATGTACCGCTTATGGCAGGTAATACCGATTACCCAAGGTTGCTCCTCGGCAGCGACTACACTTGCTGCGGGCGTGCTGTTTTTCAGCTGACCGATTGCGTGTGTATGCTTGTAAACGGGAGAAATCTGCATGACTTCTGTGAAACGCTGTGCTTTGATGGCGGGGATTGCGCTGTCACCACTCTCTGCGCTGTCATCACACTCTGTATTGGCGGCAGAAGACCTGGTGACTTCCCTGAAAAATGGGGATGTGAGTTTGAACTTTCGCTTGCGCGGTGAGCAGGTGGATCAAGATGGGCTGGATGATACCTCCGCGGTGACACTCAGGTCGCGTTTGTCCTACGAAAGTGAAGCTTACCAGGGCTTTGGTGTGTTGTTGGAAATGGATAACGTCACGGATTTGGGCAGTGCGGATTACCGCACGGCCGCCAATGATCCCTCGCCGGCGAATAAGGCCATTATTTCCGACCCGGATGGAACTGAAGTCAATCAGGCTTATTTGTCCTATGCCTTTCGCAAGACAATCATGAAGTACGGCCGGCAGAGAATCCTGTTGGACAATCAGCGCTTTGTGGGGGGCGTGGGTTTTCGCCAGAATGAACAAACCTATGATGGTTTCAGTGTGGCGAACAGCGGCCTGGCCAATACTAAATTATTTTTCGCTTACGTGTATAACGTCAACCGGATTTTTGGCGAGGATAACCCGACCGGGGATCAGCATCAGGATACCTATTTGTTGAATGCCCAATTCAGCGGCTGGAAGGCCGGGGCTCTGAGCGGCTATGCCTATCTGATAGACAATGACGATGCGCCGAACTTTTCCACCGACACCTACGGAGTCCGGTTTGCCGGTGCCAGTGGTGTATTCACTTACGCGTTGGAATACGCCCGGCAGGCCGATGCTGCCAACAACCCGGCGTCCTACGATGCCGACTATGTGTTGGCCGAAGGTGGGCTGAAGCTGGCGGGGGTGACTTTTACGGCGGGTTATGAATTGCTGGGGGCGGACGGCCGTGACGGTCAATTTATTACCCCACTGGCGACTCTGCATAAATTTCAGGGTTGGACCGATACCTTTTTAGGGGGCGGCAGCGGCAATATTCCCGGTGGCATCGAAGATCTTTATTTGGCCGCAGCCACCGATTGGATGGGTATCAATTTGGCCGTCAATTACCACCACTACGAGCCGGATGACAGCCGTGTGGCGGGCATGGACAAATTGGGCCGCGAGTTCGGCTTTCTGGTAGGCAAGAAGTTCGGTCCTGTGGGGTTGAGCCTGAAGTACTCCGATTACAGCGCCGACGATTTCAGTGTAGACACTGATAAAGTCTGGTTGACGGCCGAGGCGGAGTTTTAGGTGTCCGCGTTTGGCGCCGAGGCGCTGTGGAATTCACAAATCTGCCGATTCTCATCCAGCACCAGCAAATAATCGGACTGCGCCGGTAAGTGCTTGAGGGTGTGCTCGGTAATGCGCTGGTAGTGTTGGATGAAGCGCTGGATTTGCGTCTCTGACATGAGACCGCTGCCCGAGGTTTTTTGTCGTAATTTTTCCTCCTGCTCCAGCCGCCAGCGGAATACGCAGTCAAACGATGGCGCCTTGAGCATAATGCGGCAGTCCAGCTGCTGGAACAGGGGCTGGTACTCCAGCTGCAGCTGGGCGTTGACATAATGTCGCCAGTTTCCTTCCGGATCTTCCTGTGCCTCCAGATCGTTCACCGGCTCCAACAGCTCAGTCATGGGCTGGGCGCTGGCGCCGACACACCAGCCTTCGAGTATCACGATGTCCACCGGGGTCTGGTGATGATCCCACTGGCTTTGCGGGGCGCGATCGTCCTGGGCCTTGTCAAAGCGGGGAACGGCCACGCTACCAGCGTCCCTGGTCAGGTCTTGCAGGGTGCGTTGGGCCAACGGAATATCGTGGGTGCCGGGGACGCCGCGGGTTAACAGCAGGGGGTGAACGTCCCGTGCCAGCTGTTCGCGCTCAGCCCGGGTCAGGTAAAAATCATCGATCGAGACCGCTACTGCGGTCAGTGAGTGCTCATGCTGTAACAGCAGGCTGAGGGCTTCTGACAGGGTGGTTTTGCCTGACCCCTGGCTGCCATTGACACCAATCAGTAGCGAACGCGCCAGCTTTTGGTGTTGGTTGGCCAGATCCCTGGCAATGGGTCGGATATAGCGGTCGATGACCTCGATATAAGTGGCTGGCAGGCGTTGGGTTTGCAAAAAATCCTGCAAATATTCTGGCAGGTTGAGGGGGGGCGTGTTCGAAGTCGGCATCGTTTGCGCGTCCTTGTCCTGGGTGAGATTAGCCTGCTGGAAACCAGCTCGTTACTGGGATTATACGGAGGGAGTGGGCGTGTTGCTCGTCTTTATCGTAAACGGGGACTCATTACGCCTGCGGCTGCGGGTTGTGCTGTTCAAAGTGGCAACAACGGGGTAGGGTACTGCTTTTGTGTATCACCTGTATCAACGCAGTATCGAGTAATCATCGGGGGACATTTTGGCCAAACAACAAACATCAAATGACACAGTGCTGGGGATTAGCCTGGGGGATCGCCCGGACATACCGCTATTGGTGGCCTGCATTCCCCTGCTGGTCCTGGTGGTGTTGCTGAGCCTGAATGTCTACATTTTTGGTGACGATGCCATTGGCGGCTCCAACCAGGTTATTTTGATGCTGGCGGCGGCCATTACCTCGGTACTGGCCTATTTTTACCACACCCGCTGGCCGGTGATTGAAGAGGGCATTACCCACAGCCTGAAAATTGCCATGCCCGCGATATTGATTCTGTTGATGGTGGGGGCACTGGCGGGTACCTGGATGTTATCGGGGATTATCCCCACCATGATCTACTACGGCCTGCATATTCTGGATGCCAGCTGGTTCCTGGCTTCTTCGGTCGTGATCAGCGCCATTGTGGCTCTGTTTACCGGCAGTTCCTGGACCACTTCGGCCACCATCGGTATTGCCTTGATGGGGATTGGCCAGCTGCTGGGTATTTCGTCGCCGCTGGTGGCAGGTGCCATCATATCAGGGGCTTATTTCGGCGATAAAATGTCACCCCTGTCGGATACCACCAACCTGGCGGCGGCATCGACAGCCACCGAACTCTTTACCCATATCCGCTATATGATGATCACCACGGTGCCCTCGATAGGGGTAACCCTGGTGATTTTCACAGTTCTGGGGCTGGGTGTGGCCGAGCACGATACCCTGGTTGCCGATGAGATTGCCCGCAGCCTGCGCGAGAGCCTCAATATCACGCCATGGTTGTTGCTGGTTCCCCTGTTGGTGGTGGTGATGATTGTGCGCAAGGTGCCGGCCTTGCCGGCCCTGTTTGTCGGTACCCTGCTGGCCATTATTTTTGCCCTGATCTTCCAGCCGCAACTGGTGCGCCAGATTGGCGGCGGGGAAGAGTTTGCCGTATACCGCGGAGTGTTGCAGGCCTGTTTCGGCGATATCGCCATTGTTACCGGCAATGAACTGCTGGATGAACTGCTCACCTCGGGGGGGATTGCCGGTATGCTCGGCACCATCTGGCTGATCATTTCTGCGATGATGTTTGGCGGTGCCATGGAGGCATCGGGTTTTTTGCAGCGCATTACCCGGGCGTTGATCAGCAAGGCCCACTCGGTGACCGGCTTGATTGGCACCACCGCCGGAACCTGCCTGTTCACCAACACCACCACGTCGGACCAGTACTTGTCGATTGTTATCCCCGGACGGATGTTTTCCGACGCCTATCGGGAGCGTGGCCTGGCGTCTCAAAACCTCAGCCGGACTCTGGAAGACACGGGTACAGTAACGTCAGTGCTGGTGCCCTGGAACACCTGTGGTGCCTACCACGCGACGGTTCTGGGTGTGGCGACCTTGAGTTACGCCCCGTTTGCCTTTTTCTGTCTGATCAGCCCGTTTATGACCCTGCTGGTGGCGGCCACGGGCTTTCGCTTACTGCGTCTGTCGGACGCGCCTCAGGCTGCGAAACAGGAAGTGATGGGGCGCTAAGCGCTGCGGGCAGGTTTCAGATTGCCGCTGCGTAGTTGAATGACCACGTCTTGCAAGACGTCCTGGCGCTGGGCATCTCGGTGGTAAACGGCAAACACGGCCCGGCTGACACTCTCGAGATCGGGCACCAGGAACAGTTTTTTGCGGCGCAGGTACCTGTCCACCAGCGCCCTGGGAAGGAAAGCCGTGCCACCGTGAGCGAGCAAAAACTCCAGCGCGATATGGCTCTGGGCGGTGTGCAGGATGGGGGCCACAGGCTGGGGAAACAGGCGCGCGTGCTGAAGGTTAAAAGCAGTGCCCCAATCGACGAAGATGTGCCCGAACTGGGGGATGTCTTCCAGCGTGGTGGTGCCCTCGGTGGACACCAGCACTAGCTCGATTTCGCCAATTTTGACGGTTTCCAATTCCATGACCTTTGGCGGATCCAGAACCACAATCATGTCCAGTCGGCCAGCCAGCAAGGCCCGGGTGAGCTCCTGTGGCGAGCTGATGTCGGTGCGCAGATACAAGCCGGGCATGGCTTTGGCCAGCTTGGGCAGGCCGGCCTGCAGGAACGTGTCCCACAAGTTTGAGGTGCCTCCCAGAGCCAGCTGAATGTCCTGATTGGCGGATACTGCCACGTCCTGCAGCGCCAATTGCCAGGCGGCGAGAATGTTTGAGGCGTGTGGCAGCAGTCGATCCCCGGCCGGGGTTAACAGGATGTTGTTGCGCTCACGGGTAAACAGCGGCACCCCGACGATGTCTTCCAATTGGCGTATGCGAAAGCTGACTGCCGATTGAGTCAGGTAGAGGTTTTCCGCAGCCTGGCCAAAATGACGGGTACGAGTGACTTCCAGAAAAGTGCGCAATAGTTCAGTATTCATCTGCCGCTTAAAGTCATTTTTGAAGGGGTAAGACACATTTCGGGGGATTTTCCTGGCGGGCCCCTCAATTTGGATTATCGATCAATTCTGCTTATCGATACCAGCAAAAATTGTCATTGTACAGCTCAAAAATGCCTACAGATAATCGCCCCAATCAGCTTTGTTGGATTTTGACTGTGGGGAACTAAGATGACAGACATTCCTGATTTTGATCAGCAGGGCCGTAAGTTTTGGGGGGGAGAGCACTTTCCCTACGGCTTGTCACGCAGCGGGGAATTCACCCGTGAGCAGGTGCAGTTGCTGGAAGATCATTTCTTTGCCTACGATGGGCTGGCTCGTGGTGAGCGGGAGCCCCGGACCGAGACCGAGGAAGAGTTCCTGGAGTTTTGCCAGGGCCGAGCGCCTCAGAACAAGCACGAGAAAACCTGGGCGCGCTTTGTGCAAAAGACCAGCCAGGCGAAGTTGTATGTGACACTGGGTTCCAGTGCCAATGACGACGATGGCGGCGTGTCAGAGCCTCTGGATATGGAAGACTACTGATTCCCCGCTACTGGCGCACCGGTCGCTTTTGCAGTTTGCGCTGCAGGGTGCGCCGGTGCATTCCCAAGGCACGGGCGGTGGCCGACACATTGCCATCGTTCTCGGCCAGTACCCGCTGAATGTGTTCCCATTCCAGTCGGTTGACCGACGGCGGGGAGGCGTGGATTTCCATCTCGGCATTGCCCGTTTTCTGTTCAAAGGCCTGCAGGATGTCATCGGCATCCGCCGGTTTGCACAGGTAATTATCAGCGCCTAACTTGATGGCCTCCACGGCGGTGTTGATGCTGGAGTAGCCGGTCAGCATGACAATCTCAAGCCCCGGCAGGCGCCGCTTTAGCCGGGCAATCAGGGGCAGGCCGGATTCCTGATCGATTTTCAGGTCCAGCACGCATCGGTCAATCGATTCGCGATCGCAATGCAGCAGCGCCTCTTCACTGTTGTGCGCCACCAGCACCCGGTAACCGCGGCGCTTAAAAGCCCGACTCAGTACCTGCGTCAGGGGTTTGTCGTCATCGACCAGCAGTAGTGTGCGATTGTGCTCTGTCATGGGGATACGCTCATCAGTGGCAGGCACAGGGTCGTCAGGGCACCGCCGCCAGGATGATTTTCCAGGCTGACATTGCCCTGGTAACGTTCAATGGCTGCCCGGCTCAGGAACAGACCCAGGCCACGCCCTTCACCTTTATGTGAGACAAAGGCCTTGCCCAGATCTGTGGCCAGCGCCGGGTCTATGCCCGGTCCCTGATCGTGTATTTGCAGGGTGAGTTGGAGCGGGTTCCAACTCACCTGAATGTCCAGGCCCACGGGATTGGCATCGGCGGCGTTGTTCAACAGGTTGCTGATGGACTGGGCAACCAGTGGTGGCCAGAAGGCGTCAACCTCCGGCGCCTGGGCATCAATATTCAACGTTGCCTCCACTTCGGGACGCAGCAGTAGCCAGTCATTGATCACCTTGCTGCAGTACTGGCGCACTGATTGTTGCGGCAGGATACCGTCTTTCAATTCACCGGCCTGACGATTGAGCTGGCGCAGGGTGTCGGTGCAGTGGGCAATCTGCGTTTGCAACAGGGCCAGGTCGTCTTTCAGGGCCAGATCGTCTCTCAGGGTCAAGTCTCCCGGCGTTGAGCCAGCTGGCTTCGGGTCACAGTAATCGGCCTGCATTTCCTTGACCAGCGTTTTGATGGTGGTCAGGGGGCTGCCCAATTCGTGCGCGGTACCGGCGGCCAGTGTGGCCAGGGACATCAATTGGTCATCGCGCAGGCGGTCCTCGCGCAAGCGGGCCAGGTCTTCATCCTGTTGGCGCAAGGAGGCCGCCATGGCGAGGACGAAATAGCTGATCAACAGAGCGCTGACGAGGAAATTAATCCACATGCCCAGGCTGTGCAGACTGAAGCTGTTTCCTGCACCCGCAGCGTGATTGTGATGACTGGGCGGGGCCAGGTCTGGCAGGGGGACATTATAGAAAATCAGGGTGGTGTAAAGTGCCAGGGCGATCAGCACCAGCGGCCAGACCAGTCGCCGCGGCAGAGTGGCGGCCGCCACACACAGAGGTACCAGGTAATAGGAGACAAACGGGTTGTTGGCGCCGCCTGTAAAAAACAACAACAGACTGACACCGGCAATGTCGATTAATAACTGGCCAAAAAAACTCAGTTGCGAAGCCCGATGGGACAAGTGCAGCTGCAACAGGGTGGCCACCGAAATCAAGGTCATGCCACTGATAACCCACAGAATAGATCGATAGGCCAGCGGCATGTGCAGTTGCCAGAAACTGTAGGCCAGAGTGGCGCAGACCATCAGCAGGAACAGCCCGCGGATGATCAGCAAACGGCGCAAATTCGCTTCTGGCGCGGACGTGGACAGTGAGAAACGGTTCATGCCGCTATCATAGGGCAGCACTCTCGTAGCTTCCAGCGCCAGTCACTATCCACTGTGCCCGTTACCAGATCCAGGTCGCCCCTACCACGGCACTGCGGCCGCTGCCATACAGCCGTTCACCCACGGCGATATCCTCGTTGCCGCCAACCCGGTTGTAGCCGGCCAGATGATTTTGGTAGCGTTTGTCTGCGAGGTTGTCGATACCGGCCCGCAGCTGCAAGTTGTCATTCACGGCGTAGCGCGCGAACAGATGCAGCAATCCATAACCGGGGGTTGTGGTTTCGCTGTTGTAGTGGGACACGCGGTTTTGCCGGTCAAACACTTCACTTACTAATTGCAGCTGCCAGTGGTTGTCAGTGTAGGTCAATGCCAGTCGATGATTCAGCGGGGCCAGGCGGTAGAGATCATCTTGCTCATCCGTTCGTTTGCCCCGGACATAGCTCAGGGTGCCCGCCAATGACCAGTGGTTGCTGAATTGATAACCGTAGGACAGTTCGCCACCGAACAGCCTGGCATCAATGTTTGCGTACTGCAGGGGCGGATTGCCGCCGCTCATCATCGCAGCAAACATTGCTACGGCGTTGTCGGTCATCGGCATGCCGCTGCTGGTGTAGGGAACCCCCTGAATGTAGTCGTCGACTTCACGATAGAACAGCTGCAGAGATACAAACCCTCCACTAGCCGTGTAATCGAAGCCGGCATTCAGTTCGGTGGCGGTTTCACTGTCCAGGTCGAGATTGCCAATGTAGGTGTGGCCATCCGCCAGTCCACCGGTGGACTGCATGGGCAGCCACAGGTAGCGTTCTTGATAGGAGGGCGCTCGTTGTTTGCTCGACAGGCCGGTATGCACACGCACAGACGGATGCAATTGATAGCTGCCTTTCAGAACCAGATCGCGGTTGTGGTAAGTTTCACTGCGATCGCTGTGGTTAAAGTTCAGCGCCAGCATGCCTGCCATATTGGTCATCATGGTCATGTTCATCATGCCCATGGTGCCCATTCCGAAGAATGCGCCTACCTCATCAGCGTCCATGTCGACGTGATTCAGACGCGCACCGGCTTCCCAGCGCCAGTCGCCATTCTGTTGCTGCCATTCAGCAAACAGACCGGTGATTGACCGAGTGGCATGGTTGAAATTATTGATTTCAAACAAAGGCATGTCAGGGTTGGTGACGGTAGCACTGTGCTGGCTGTCAGAGTAGTCGGCGCCCACGTTGATCAGGCCTTCGTTATAAGGGAGTCCGAACATGATCTTGTGGGTAATCTGGCGACCATCAGCCAAGGTTTCGCGAGCTCCCATCATGGGCTGGGGGCGCAGGCTAAAGTTGTCCATAGCGTGAAAGACATTTGAATAACTGCTGTTCCAGCTGAAAGACACGTCGCCCAGCTTGCCGGTCCACTCCAGGCTGGCCAGGTCCGAATCGATTGCAGTGATGTCCATAGCCAGGGCCGGCGTACCGGATCGACCGGTGTTGTTTTTACCTGCAGTGAACGTCACTTGGTTATCACCGTGTTGATAGCCGTAAAAGGCATCGTAGCGGCGTCGCTCGTATTCACTGGTGTCCAGAGAGCCACCTTTGAATTGGCCATCGTCGGCCTGGTCGTAGTTACCACTGATACCCAGCTTGTGATTCTGGTTTGCCGTGATTAACTGCAGGGAAGACTGTGAGCCTTGATTCTGGCTTTGCCAGTCGCTATTGAGTCGCGCCTGCAATTCAAATTCGTCCTTCTGAGTGAAAGCGCCCAAATGACGACGGGCGTTGATATGCCCGCCCAGGGTTTCCTGCCCCTGGCTGACCGAGGCAATACCGCGCGTGACTTCCAGCGTGTCGAGCATGGCCGCGGGGACATATGAAAGCGGGGCGTCCATGGCGTTAGGACCACCGGTCACGATGCTGGCGCCGTCGATGGTGACATGGATGCGATCGCCACTCAGGCCCCGATACTGGGCTAACCCGGTCAGGCCGCCGTTGCGGTTAACGGCCGCACCAGGCACCGACCACAAGACTTCGGCGCTGTCGGCACTGTGGTTCAGCTGCGACGACGCGGAGTGAATGGTGGACAGGGACCAGCTGTGTTCCTCGACGGATACTTCCGGTAAATGATCGCTGCTAATGATGGTGTCGTTGGCATCGCTGGCGCTGGTCGGTAAGGCCAGGCTGGTGGTTAAGGATGTGGCCAGCGTCAGTTGAAATGCCTGTGCCAGGTGAAAGACTGCCTTAGCCCGAGGCTGAGGTTGTTGTGGAATGCGCGTTAACGCCATAGTGCCCCCAAGATACATTCACTACCCATTTATCCGACTATGATAGTGTTTCAGTGGCTGGCATGGGATGCGACACATTGTCGCACGGCCGAGTTGGATCTACCTTCTTTCTGTCTATGTTCTACCTCCGCTATACGTGTGTTTTAATAGCCGCCGTTTCGGCAGTGGGGAAATTTTTGTGAAGCAATCGGTTTCGTTTACGGATGGACCTGTTGGGGGGCAGCTGTCTCGTATGGCACTGCCCATGGTATGGGGGCTGTTGGCCACCATGTCATTCAACGCTGTGGACACCTTTTTTGTGGCCCAGCTGGGCAGCCAGGCGCTGGCGGCCATGAGCTTTACCTTTCCCGTGGTGATGGTGGTGACCAGCATGGCCATTGGCCTGGGGGCGGGTACGTCATCGGTGATGGCCCGTCGCCTGGGGTTGCAGGATATCGTTGGTTCCCAGCAGTTGGCGGGCGATACCCTGTTGCTGAGTCTGTTGTTGTCGTTGCTGGTGATGGCGTTGGGCTGGCTGACCGTCGAACCCTTGTTTCTACTGTTGGGAGCGGAACCGCATTTGCTGCCTCTGATTCGGCAGTACATGGATGTGTGGTATCTCAACACGCCGTTTGTGCTCATGCCGATGGTGATGTCGGCCATGATGCGCGCCACCGGTAACAACAACTTCGCCGGCAACCTGATGCTGGTGTCTGCCCTGGCGAATGTCGTACTGGATCCCATCCTGATTTTCGGCTGGGGACCTGTACCGCGACTGGAGATTGCCGGTGCGGCCTGGGCCACCGTCATTGTCAGGTCGTTGACAGTATTGGTGTCTTTTTATCTGGTGACCCGTCATTTGCACCTGATGAGTCGTCCGAGTAGACACTGGCAAGGTTTGAAGGCGTCCTGGAAGGCGGTGATGCATATTGGTTTGCCGGCCATGGGGACCAATATGATCATCCCGCTGGCAGGAGCTGTCACTGTGGCACTGGTGGCCGTGCACGGCGTGGATGCGGTGGCCGGGTTCGGAGTGGCCATGCGCATTGAACCGGTGGTGCTGATTGCCTTTTATGCCATCTCTGGGGTGGTGGGTCCGTTTCTTGGTCAAAACATGGCGTCACAACACCAGCACCGACAAAACCAGCTATTGCAAGTGTTGTTGCGCTTCTGCCTACTGTTTGGGTTGGTGCTGGCACTGTTGCTGTGGTTGTGTGGTGAAACCGTTGCCGGCTGGTTTAGCGATTCCAGCGGGGTGATTGCCGTGGCGGTGGCCTACCTGACCATTGTGCCACTCAGCTACGGTTGCTATGGCCTGGTGATGTCCGTCAACGCCAGCTTCAATGGCCTGGGCTACCCCTTGCCGGCGATGTTGATATCTTTTCTGCGGGTGCTGGGGCTGTATTTGCCGCTGGCGTTCATCGGTCAGTGGGGCTGGGGCCTGCAAGGGCTGTTTGCCGCTTCGGCTCTGGCCAATGTGGGAACTGCGCTGGTGGGGTGCCTGTGGCTGCGACGATACCTGGGCAGTGCCCAGCAAGCCGCCGCCCAACACACCTAACCGGCCGCAAAAGTCAGGACTGTCGTTGTATAAACCGGTATAATGCCGCGCTTTGCGTGCCGGTCGCCTGTGTGGCCGCATTATCTATGGTTACAGCCTGAATACGATCGACCTATGAGTTCATTTAAGTCTGATCTGGCCAAGCGCCGGACCTTCGCGATTATTTCTCACCCGGATGCCGGTAAAACCACCATTACCGAAAAACTGCTGTTGTTCGGAAACGCCATTCAGCTGGCCGGTTCGGTGAAGGGTAAAAAAGGCCCTCACGCCAAGTCCGACTGGATGACCATGGAGCAGGAGCGGGGCATTTCGGTGACCTCGTCGGTGATGCAGTTTCCCTACAAGGAGCGCGTCGTCAACCTGCTGGATACCCCGGGGCACGAAGATTTCTCCGAGGATACCTATCGCACGCTGACCGCCGTGGATTCGGTGCTGATGGTGATCGACGGCGCCAAGGGTGTTGAGGATCGCACCATCAAACTGATGGAAGTGTGTCGTCTGCGTGATACCCCGATCCTGTCGTTTGTTAACAAGATGGACCGCGATATTCGCGATCCCATCGAGGTCATGGACGAGATCGAAGACGTGCTGAAAATCGCCGCTGCTCCCATTAACTGGCCGCTGGGCATGGGTAAGGAATTCAAGGGCGTATACAACCTCTACACGGACACCATCCACGTGTTCCAGTCGGGCATGGGGCATACCATCAACGACGACATCCGCATCCAGGGACTCGACAGCGATGAGGCGACCGCCCTGCTGGGTAATTACGCCGATGATATCCGCGAAGAAATCGAGCTGGTGCGCGGCGCCACCCACGAGTTTGATGTGGAGGAATACCTGGCTGGTCGCATGACGCCGGTATTCTTCGGTACCGCACTCGGCAACTTTGGTGTGCGGGAAATGCTCGACGGGTTTGTCGAGTGGGCACCGGCGCCGCTGGCCCGCAACACGGCAACGCGCACCGTTGAAGCGGGGGAAGAAAAGTTCAGCGGCTTTGTGTTTAAGATTCAGGCCAATATGGATCCCAAGCATCGCGACCGCATTGCGTTTATGCGGGTATGTTCGGGCACTTACTCCAAAGGTATGAAGATGAAGCACGTGAGGCTTGGCAAGGATGTGAAGATTGCTGACGCGGTGACCTTCCTGGCTGGTGATCGCAGCCATGTGGATGAGGCCATTTCTGGGGATATTATCGGCCTGCACAACCACGGCACCATCCAGATTGGCGACACGTTCACGGAAGGCGAAGAGCTGAAGTTCACCGGTATCCCTCACTTTGCGCCGGAGTTATTCCGCAAGATCCGCCTGAAAGATCCCCTGAAAACCAAGCAGCTACAGAAAGGCTTGCAGCAGTTGTCGGAAGAGGGTTCCACTCAGGTGTTTTTCCCGCTCAACTCCAATGACCTTATCGTCGGCGCCGTGGGCGTACTGCAGTTTGAGGTGGTGGCCTATCGTCTGAAAGACGAATACAAGGTGGAAGCCATTTACGAACCCGTGAGTGTGAATACGGCCCGCTGGGTAGAGTGCAGTGATGCCAAGAAACTGGAAGAGTTCAAGCGCAAGTGCAGTGATAACCTGGCCATTGATGGCGGTGGCCACTTGACGTACCTGGCGCCGACACGGGTGAATCTGTCGTTGACAGAAGAGCGTCATCCGGATGTCGAGTTCTGGGCGACCCGCGAGCACTAGCCGACATTATCTACGTAACTGTTGCCATCGCCCTGTGATTAGCATTTTATGGAAGCACTAGCTGTCAGGGATGACGGCCATACAATAACAAACAGGCTCTTGCCGAGAGGGGGCGTTCAAAGAGCCTGATGACTAAGGTTAGTAATACATGACAATTGAATCCACCATCCCTGAAAACATGCCTCGCCGAGGTACAGACAATTGGCAAAAAGTGGGGCGTTTTTTGCTGCGTCTTATGGGTTGGAAGGTCGTCGGTCAGTTGCCGAACGATCCTAAAGTGATGCTGGTTCTGGCCCCCCATACGTCCAATTGGGATTTTGTCATTGGTGTGGCCGCCCTGTTGGGGTTGGATATTAAAATTTCCTTTATGATGAAAAAGGAAGCGTTCTTCTGGCCTTTTAAAAATATGTTTATGCGCTTCGGTGCCATTCCCATTGATCGCAAACAGGCTCAGGATGTGGTCGGGCAGGCCGCTAGCTGGTACGAAGAGCACGATAAAGTCTGGATGGGTATTACTCCCGAAGGAACTCGCAGCCGGGTCACTAGTTGGAAAACCGGCTTTTTACGCATTGCCCATCGCGCCGAAATTCCTGTTGTATTAATCGGTATGGATGCCACCAAAAAGTCCATTATCATTGACAAGGTGGTCCGCGCTACTGGCGACCACGAAGTGCAGGCCGAAGAAATTCGCCAGTACATGAACGATAAGTTCATTGGTATTAATCTCAAGAACCAGTAGCCGGAATCACCATTCTCCAACACCGGGGGATTGGGCATAGGCGATAGACCTCACAGGGCAGTGATCGCCTGCGAGGTCGATGTAATTGGAGATTGCTGTTCGTGTTGGAGATGCCTTGGAAGCCCTCGACTTATCCGCGTTGACCTTTATTGTTTTAACTTTAATCGGATTTCTGGCCGGGTTTATCAGTGCCATTGCCGGTTCTGGAGGTTTGATCGTGTTGCCGGTGTTGCTGACCGCCGGCATACCGCCATTGAATGCCCTGGCCACCAACAAGTTTCAAAGTGTGTTCGGCACCTTGTCCTCGGCGCTCAACTTTTTACGACAGGGCCACATTGATCTTGCCAGTATGAAGGCCTCTTTGTTCTACGCTTTCATTGGCGCGGTGGCAGGCACCCTGACTGTGCAGCATATCGACTCGGCCCTGCTCGAACGGCTGTTGCCCTACATCCTGATCGCACTGGCCCTCTATGTGGCTCTGTCACCGCGTATGTCGGACGAAGACAGTCAGCCTCGCTGGAGTGCACGCCGATTTGATCTTGTCATTGGCGGTGGTATTGGTTTTTATGGCGGCTTCCTGGGGCCGGCCATGGGATCGTTTTTTGCCGTGGCCTTTTCCTCATTGCGGGGTTTCAATTTACGCCGGGCAACGGCCCACACCAAACCGCTGGTGCTGGTCACCAACACCTCCTCTATGGTGATTTTTATCCTGGCGGGCCATGTGGTCTGGAGCCTGGCCATCGCGATGGCCGTAGCCCAGTTTATCGGCGCTCGACTGGGGTCGCAGCTGGTTATTCGCAAGGGTGCGACCCTGGTGCAGCCGGTGCTGGTGGTGGTGATTCTGTTGCTGGCGGTTAAACTGTTGGTATTTCCCTAAGCTGCTATTGGGCACGGAGGCGCTTCGTTTTCATGGTGTTATTGTTGTCCATCGTATTCAGTGTGGTGATTTGCCTGGCGGTGCTTGCCGTGCTGATGTGGGTGCGAACCCCTCTGTATCGGGTGTCAACAGAGCAGGTGATACGGGTGCTGGAGTTGATGTTGCTGGGCCAGGCGACGGAAAACGATTGGCGTATTTTTCTCGGCTACCCCATTCGCCAGGAGCCATTTCTCGACGACATTCGGCACCAGTGCCAGCTGCTGGATGAAGAGCACTTTATCGGTGACAGTCACACCCAGGGCTTCCTGTTGGACAAAGCCGGAAGATTGCGAGTGGCGGAGTTGTTGGAGGAAGTCCGGCGCTATCAAAGACAAAACCGGGGGTAGGCGAAACGATCCACGTGACCTTGAGTGCCGCTGTGGATTACCCCGAAAGATGGTTTAAAACTGATAAAAGAATTTCAATTGCAGGTAGCTTTCACTGACGTCCGCCTGGTAATTGAGTTCCCGGGAACGTCTCAGCTCTTCCTCTTCGTCGTATTGCCCTGTCAATTTCATCAGGTCTTCACGGGTGAGGCTGATCTGGTCTTCGTCTTCCATGTGGGCACGAAGCATGGGCATCTCGCCTGACTTGTTGGCTTTTTTGAGGTATTGCAGCCAGGCAGTCTCCTGGCTGGTGTCGGCGGCCAAGGCGGAACCGCTAAAGAGTGACCACAACATTAGCAGCAGGGCTGGGTAGAGCTTGCAATGACAGTGCGACACGGTGATGCCTCATGGATTGGCGTTGATTTACACCAATTCTTACCAAATCAATACATAAAAACTGTTAAGTGGGTATTCTTTTTAGAGTATTCTGTTATAGATTTTTTGAAACCTTGACTGGACGGCATAAGCGACGAGCGAACTGTGAATCTCGTCACAAGAGAGGTGCAGTTTTATCAAGATGTAGAGCGGTGCTTGAAAAGGATTGCAAAGGATCTTGATAGAAAGTGCATAGGTGGTCGTCAAGGTGATACTCTTCAGCTCTCAGGCCAATGGGAAGTACCAGATTGATCAGCTCGACCCTCACCTCCATCGTTAACGACATCCTCCCCACAGCACGCATCGAAACCCTGGATCTGGGCAACGGCATCCAGTTGTATTTGATGAACGAAGATTACCCGCAGGGCAAGTTGCCTCAGGAAGCGGCACTGAAGTTGATGGAACAGCCTTACTACTGGGCTTTTTGCTGGGCTTCCGGGTTGGTGTTATCGAATTATATTCTGCAGAATCCCGAGCTGGTGGCGGGCAAGCGGGTGGTGGATTTCGGTTGTGGGTCGGGTGTGGTGGCGATCGCTGCGGCGCTGGCCGGGGCTGCGGAAGTGATTGCCTGTGATATTGATCCTCTGGCGATAGCGGCCACTCGTGAAAACGCTGCCTTAAACCGGGTTGAGTTAATCTACCGCGATGACTTTGAGCATATTGACGGGCATGTGGACCTGATCATCGTTGCCGACGTGCTCTATGACCGTGATAATTTTCCCTGGCTGTCGCGCTTCGTTGCTCGAGCGGACGATGTGTTGATTGCGGATTCCCGTGTGAAAGATTTTGATTTCCCACCCTATCGGCAGGTCGGTCGCAGCAGCGGCTGTACCATGCCGGATCTGGATGAGTCGGCCGAATTTCGGGATGTGCGGATTTATCGAGCCCAATCTACCTGACTCTGGTGGCCTGCCGGGTCTACACTTGTGTATGGGAATATTCGCTGGGAGAGGGACGCGTGGAACTGGCTGTTGAAAACGAGGATCTGGTGTGGAAGCTGGACAGCTTCAATAAGCGCAAGCGCGCCATTCGGTTTGCGTTGGGGTTTGAAAACAGGATTTGCATTTACTCGGAAGCAAAACAAGAACTCTACACCAACTACAATCTCTTCCCGCTGCGTGACGACCAGAATCAATTAATTGTATTGCCCAATCCTTATGCCAGGCGGGAAACCTATCACGGCTTGCCGGCGTCGGCGGTGACAGCCACCGGGTTGCACATCATTGGCGGTGATATGGTGGGGAAGCAGGGGTTGGTTCTGTTGATCCCTTTCAAGGGAGATGGCAGTCGTACACGTTACCGGGCAGTGCCATTGCAGGTGGGACTCGGGGCGATCAACCGACAGCGGCCGGATAATCGCCCGTTGCTGCCGGTGCTGAAAAAAGGCGATCTTCGTGAGCTGGAATCCCAGACCCCCTGCTTGCACTTGCACTGTCTCCACCTGGACCGCTTAGGGCATTTGACGCCGCTGGAGCGACAGGGCATCCAGCGGGCAATCCTTGAGAGACTGAGTAAGATCAGTTAAGACGTGTGCGAACAGACGCCAGTTTGACACATACCTCAAACACCTTCATGGCCTGATCCACTTCAGCCACAGTGGGGACTGTGGGAGCCAGGCGGATATTGCGGTCTTCAGGGTCTTTACCGTACGGAAAAGTGGCGCCGGCCGGGGTCAGCTTGACGCCCGCGTCGGCGGCCAGCTTGACGACTGCCTGGGCACAACCCGGCTGGGTGTCGAATGAAATGAAGTAGCCGCCAACGGGCTTTTCCCAGCTGCCCAGGTCCGTATCACCAAACGAGCGATCCAGATTCTCAAGCACGCAGTCAAAGCGGGGCTGAATGACCTGGGCGTGCTTTTTCATGTGTGCTGCCAGGGCAGTCGTGTCGGGCAGCAGGCGCATATGGCGCAGTTGGTTTACCTTGTCCGGACCGATGGTGCAGGTGCCCAGAGCGGCCTTAAAGCCTGCCAGGTTGGCTTTGGAGGCTGCCAAAAATGCAACCCCCGAGCCGGCATGGGTGATTTTGGAGGTAGAGGCAAACTGTAAAACGCTGTCTTCCGTGCCGTGTTGGCGGCAGGCGTCAGCAATATTGGCCAGCGTGGGCGGGTTGTCCACCAGGTCGTGGACCACATAGGCGTTATCCCAGAAAACGCGGAAGTGCGGATTGGCCATGTTGCCCAGCTGGGCAATGCGATCAACGGTTTCGTCACTGTATACGACACCGGTGGGGTTGGAGTATTTGGGGACACACCACATGCCGACAATGCTCTGATCGTTACGTATCAGCGCTTCAACCTGGTCCATGTCAGGACCGGTAGAGAGCATGGGAACTGTGATCATCTCAATACCCAGTTGCTCACAGATGGTGTAATGACGATCATAACCGGGCACCGGGCAGAGGAACTTGATGGCTCCCAGGTTTTTCCAGGCGCTATCAGCGCCCGTCAGGCCAAATTGGTGGGCAAACTGCATGGCCTGGAACATCAGGGTCAGGCTGCTGTTACCGCCGGCCAGAATTTCGTCGACGCTAACCTGCAGGATGTCGGCGCCCAGCTGTTTGGCTTCACCAATACCATCGAGACCGCCGTAGTTGCGCACATCGGTACCGTCGGCGGCAAAGTAATCGCCCTTAAGAATGCCGTCCAGAGCGTCGGACAGGCTCAGCTGTTCGGCCGAGGGTTTGCCTCGGGTCAGATCCAGTTTAAGGGCCAGGTTTTGCAGTTGTTGATACTGTGCAGCCAGGTCGGCTTCCCACTGCTGAAGCTGTTCTGTAGTGGCTTGATCCAATTGCAAGGTCGTATATCCTCAAGATGAGCCAGTGCCCCGAGTCATGGGGGGTGGCGGACAAAAGTGGCCGCATTATACCCGCTTAGGTGGGGCGAGAGAAAGTGTCTCTATGGTTGACAATGTAGTTGGCTGAACACCCTTTGCAAGGAAGAAATAGGCGTTAGCCACTGGGACTTGGAGAGGCTAAATCGGCCCGTGGATGGCGAAAAAGCCAGGGGCCGATGAGGGAAGTTGGCAGTAGGGAGCGGGATTCAGTTAACCGCGTAAAACAGGTTTTCCTGTTCTTGGGCTGTGGGTGCAGACAGAGTTTCTTCGACAATCTGCTTGGTCATGATGCCGCACTTGCCGCACTGATTCATCACGCCCAGCTGTTTGCGCACTTCACGCAGGCTGGAGGCGCCACCGAAAACGGCGTCTTTAATCTGGTTGTCAGTAATACCTTTGCAGAGACAAACGTACATGGCTCCAAGCTCTCTCGTAACGGCTGTGCGGTTTGCGGCCATCCCTAAAGCTGCAGCCCCCTGTGGGCATGCTATAGCAGTGATAGCCGTTGTTTATGGGCTAGATATTAGTGCTAACGAGAATTGTTGTCAACAATGTTTGAGAGTGTTTCCCATTTGTATTTGAATAATAAATCCGTCGCACCAATCATTTTGTTCTTAACGACATTTGTTGGCCGGGCCCCCAGGGATTGGTGGTTCCTTGGGCAATCTGGTGATGGGGTGAGCGGTAATAAAAGCGATATAAAAAATTAATGGGACTCCCCTGGGGGGCTGTGTATCATAGCCAGCGTCTATCGAGGCCTTAGTTTGTTATAGGTTGAAAAATTCACCAATAAGAGGACTATGACCTCTGGCAAAATTTCTCGGTAGCAGTTTGTTTGACTGCTGCTAAGTTTATATCTCGACCTTCAATGCTCTAAATCTTAGGGAGAATTACTATGGGCGTATTAGTAAGCAAGCCGGCTCCAGACTTTACTGCAGCCGCTGTGTTGGGTAGCGGTGAAATTGTTGACGCGTTTACCCTGTCCGAAGCCATCAAAGGCAAAAAAGCCGTTATCTTTTTCTACCCTCTGGACTTTACTTTCGTATGTCCTTCTGAATTGCTGGCTTTCGACCACCGTTATGAAGAGTTCCAAAAGCGCGGTGTTGAAGTGATCGGTGTTTCCATCGACTCCCAGTTCAGTCACAACGCCTGGCGCAATACCCCTGTGAACGAAGGTGGTATCGGTCCTGTAAAATACACCCTGGTTGCCGACACCAAGCACGAAATCTGTCAGGCTTACGACGTTGAGTTTGCCGATGCCGGTGTGGCCTTCCGCGGTTCTTTCCTGATCGACGAAGACGGTGTGGTTCGTCACCAGGTGGTTAACGATCTGCCTCTGGGCCGTAATGTTGACGAAATGCTGCGCATGGTAGACGCGCTGGCGTTCCACCAGGAGCACGGTGAAGTGTGCCCAGCTGGCTGGAAAGAAGGCGACAAAGGCATGACTGCTTCTCCAGACGGTGTTGCTGCTTACCTGAGCGAGAACGCTGACAAGCTGTAATCACAGTGAGTCGAGCATAAAAAAACCACCTTCGGGTGGTTTTTTTATGTCTGCGGTTTGTGACTTGCTCAGGCCAAAGGCCAGCCGCCCAGTTGCCGCCATCTGTTAACGATCATGCAGAACAGGTCTGCGGTTTTTTCGGCGTCGTAAGCGGCGGAATGGGCCTGGCTGTTGGAGAACTCAATACCGGCCACCTGGCAGGTCTTGGCCAGAACGGTCTGGCCGAACGCCAGGCCGCTGAGGGTGGCGGTATCAAAGCAGCTGAAAGGGTGGAACGGGTTGCGCTTGATGCCGCAGCGGTCGGTGGCGGCATTGATAAAGCCCAGGTCGAAATGGGCATTGTGGGCCACCATCACGGCGCGGGTGCAGCCGTGTTCCTTAACCGCCCGGCGCACGCTTTTGAACAGCTCGGGCAGCACCATCATTTCCGGCATGGCGGGACGCTCCGGGCACTCGAGGTCAATGCCGGTGAAATCCAGCGCCGATTGCTCAATATTGGCCCCTTCAAACGGCTCGATATGGAAATCAAAGGTTTCATGGCGGTGCAGCAGGCCCTCGTCGTCCATTCGCAGCGTCACGGCCGCAACCTCCAGCAGAGCGTCGGTGTCGGCATTAAAGCCACCGGTCTCCACGTCCACGATAACGGGCAAAAAGCCCCGGAAACGCTGGGCCAGAGGGGATTTGGTGGTGTCGAGATCGTGCTCAACAACGGGTTCCATGGTGGTCACAGGGGGTTCCTTACGCAGTTCGCTTCCAGTGGAGGGTTTCGCCGGCCAGCAGTGGAGCCAGTTCGTCATCGCCCAGGGGCAGGCTTGCCGGCACCTGCCAATCGGTTTTGGTGAGGGTGATGGTGTCGGTATTGCGGGGCAGTCCGTAGAAGTCGGGGCCGAAGACGCTGGCAAAGTTTTCCAGCTTGTCGAGGGCGTTGGCATCCTCAAACGCCTGGGCGTAGAGCTCAATGGCGTGGTAGGCGGTGTAGGCGCCAGCACAGCCACAGGCCGCTTCTTTCTTGTTGCGGGCGTGGGGGGCGGAGTCGGTACCGAGGAAGAATTTCGGACTGCCGCTGGTGGCCGCCTCAATCAGTGCCTGCTGATGGATGTTGCGCTTGAGTATGGGCAGGCAGTAATAATGAGGGCGAATGCCGCCGGCCAGCATATGGTTACGGTTAAACAGCAGGTGGTGAGCGGTAATGGTGGCTGCCAGGTTGCCGCCTGCCTGGGCGACAAATTCGGCCGCGTCTTTGGTGGTGATGTGCTCCAGCACCATTTTCAAATCGGGGAATTGCGTTTCCAGATCCACCAGGGTTCGATCGATAAAGACCTTTTCCCGATCGAAGATGTCGATGTCACTGTCGGTTACCTCACCGTGCATCAAAAAGCGGATGCCGTGTTCCTGCATGGCTTCAAGAGCCGGATAACACTTTTTCAGGTCGGTCACACCGGAGTCGGAGTTGGTGGTGGCGCCGGCCGGGTAGAGTTTGCAGGCCACCACGCCGGCGGCCTTCGCCTCGGCAATCTGCTCGGGGGTGGTGTTGTCGGTCAGGTAGATGACCATCAGCGGCTCAAAGTCACTGCCGGCAGGCAGTTGGGCCTGGATGCGGGATTTGTAGCCGAGGGCCTGTTCGGCGGTCAAGACCGGTGGCACAAGGTTGGGCATGATAATGGCCCGGCCAAAGGTTTTGGCGACATCGGGGACCGTGTGTTGCAGGGCCTGGCCATCACGCAGGTGAAGATGCCAGTCGTCTGGGCGCAGAAGTGTCAGGGTGTCGGACGTCTGGGGCATGTGGGGGCTCCTGTATCAAGCAAATCGGTCGCCAGGCAGTTCGGTTGCGCAGCGCGGCACAAGGGGGCGCATCCTACCGAAAAACGGCGTTAAAGCACAGGCTTGGCGCGCCGATAGTTAGCATATCACGTGCATCCTTTATCCGTTTGGTGATTGCTTATGGCAGGCGTTCAGGCTTCCGCGAAGCCTTGTTATTCCCTTTTTTCCAGCAAAAAGCTGGCCTTTTCCCGATGGCTGGCGCTTATTGCCTTGTGCTTGCCCCTGCTTGCGATGGCCAAGCCGTTTCAGACTGCGCTGGATGAGTCGAGCTGGTCAACGGAGGGGTCCGTATTTCAGTGTCGAATGTTGCACAGAGTGCCTTACTACGGCGAGGCTGTGTTTGAGCAGCGAGCCGGTGAGTCGCCTCGATTTCGCTTGAAGTCGAATTCTCCGCGCTTGTCGACCGGTGAGGCGTCCCTGGTCTCGAGGCCGCCAGTATGGAAGCCTGGCGGGGTGGTTCGTGATCTGGGGTATGTGCCGGTTGAGCAGGGCGATGAGCCGGTCAGTCTGGATGAGCGTGGTGCACAGCGGTTGTTGGCGGAGCTGTTCGCGGGCCAGGATGTCGCTTTCACTCGCATGCCCTGGTATGACGAGCAGTCGGCGGTGCGGGTTATGCTGAGTCCGGTTAACTTCCGCCTGGCTTATCAGCAGTACCTGGGCTGTCAGGCACAATTATTGCCAGTGAATTTTGATCAAATTCGACGAACGGCGGTGTTTTTTCCGGTGGGGAGTGATGAGCTGCCTGTCTCCGAATTGAAAAAGCTCGATCAGATTGCCCTTTATGTGAAGGCGGATGAGCGGGTTCAGTCCTTCTTTGTTGATGGTCATACGGACAGTCAGGGCAGTCGCTCAGACAACCTGGCATTGTCACAGCGGCGCGCGCAGCAGGTGACTGAACTGCTAATAGAGCGGGGCATCCCTGCGGATCGCATTACCAGTCGCTGGCACGGTGAGCGTTATCCGGTGGCGACTAACCGCACAGTGCAGGGGCGGGCGGATAATCGACGGGTGACCATTCGCCTGCAGAAGGTGTCTCCAGAGCTGCAAAACATCAAGGCTGCCAATTGATAGTCTGGGTGACCTGATTGAACCCTCGGCAGTCTGGTTGAGAATTGCACAGCGGCAGAGTGGGGAACTACACTTTGCCTGTTTAATGCCGGTATTTCTCCGGAATAACCCTGCAATTGGCTGGGCTTTAGTGGCATTTAGAGCTACAATTCGCGCCCAAAATTTCCTCTGCCTGTGGCCACAAGTCACCGGCAGAACATTGACACCGTGATTTGCGTTGGAGTGCCTATGTCATCCGTCAATAAAGTCGTACTGGCTTATTCCGGGGGGTTAGATACCTCGGTTATCGTCAAATGGCTGCAAGAGACCTACAACTGCGAGGTGGTGACCTTTACCGCTGACATTGGTCAGGGCGAAGAGGTGGAACCCGCTCGCGCCAAAGCGGAAGCGCTGGGCGTCAAAGAAATCTACATTGACGACTTGCGGGAAGAGTTTGCCCGTGATTTCGTTTTTCCCATGTTTCGTGCCAACGCCATCTACGAAGGCGAGTACCTGCTGGGAACCTCGATTGCGCGGCCTTTGATTGCCAAGCGATTGATTGAAATTGCCCAGGAAACTGGCGCCGATGCCATTTCTCACGGTGCGACTGGTAAGGGTAATGACCAGGTGCGATTTGAGCTGGGCGCCTACGCGTTGCTGCCGGGTATCCAGGTGATTGCGCCCTGGCGCGAGTGGGACCTGACGTCTCGCGAAACCCTGATGAAGTACTGCGAGCAGCACAATATCCCGGTCGATTTTGCCAGCAGCAAGAAAAAGTCTCCTTACTCCATGGACGCCAATTTGTTGCACATCTCTTATGAGGGCGGCAATCTGGAAGACCCTTGGTGGGAAGCTGATGACCCGGATATGTGGCGTTGGACTGTGGCACCGGAAGATGCCCCAGACCAGCCAACCTACCTGGTGCTGACTTACGAAAAAGGTGACATCGTTGCCATTGACGGTGAGGCCATGAGCCCGGCCCAGGTGATGGAACACTTGAATAAGGTAGCCGGCGCCAACGGCGTGGGTCGTCTGGATATTGTTGAGAACCGTTATGTGGGAATGAAGTCCCGCGGTTGTTACGAAACGCCAGCCGGTACCGTGATGATGAAGGCGCATCGTGCCATTGAGTCACTGACGCTAGACCGCGAAGCGGCCCACCTGAAAGATGAGCTGATGCCCAAATACGCCAAGCTGATTTACAACGGCTACTGGTGGAGCCCTGAGCGCAAAATGCTGCAGGCGGCCATTGATGAGTCTCAGAAAGATGTCAAAGGCGACGTGCGTGTGAAACTCTATAAAGGGGCGGTTACGGCCGTCGGGCGTCGTTCTGAAAATAGCCTCTTCGACGAGAAAGTGGCGACCTTTGAAGACGATGCGGGTGCATACGATCAAAAAGATGCGGCGGGCTTTATTAAGCTGAACGCGCTGCGTTTGCGGATTGCGGCCAATAAAGGGCGCGATCTGAGTTAATTTTCTGCGGTATTTACCGGCTGTTTCCGGGGTGGCGATAGCGCCTCGGAAGCAGGGGTGCGGTGTCAGTCTCGGATCAAGGCGGTTAGGTCAGGTGGGCTCAGTCTGGGCTGAGCAATAATTGTACAATGACCTACACTTCTGTGTATTTGATTCACATCAAGCACTGTGCCAGGTGAGCACGGCAGAATGGTGCAGTTTCCTTGGGGCGGCTGTACTGGATTAGCCGAATTTTCAATAACTTAACTTCCTTACTCTTTTAACACCAATTAGGAACGTCACTATGAGTAGTAACCTCGCTGCGGCTGGAGAGCAGTCAGCATACGACTACAAGGTGGTACGCCAATTTGCTGTGATGACCGTCGTTTGGGGCGTGGTCGGCATGGCAGTCGGAGTGCTGATTGCTGCCCAGCTGGTCTGGCCGCAATTGAATGACATCTTTCAACCTTACACGCACTTCGGGCGCCTGCGTCCACTGCACACCAATGCGGTAATCTTCGCGTTCGGTGGTTGTGCCCTGTTTGCCACGTCTTACTACGTGGTCCAGCGGACCTGTCAAGCCCCGTTGTGGGGCGGGTTTCTGATTCCCTTTACCTTCTGGGGCTGGCAGCTGGTGATTGTCCTGGCGGCCATTACCCTGCCGCTGGGTATGACCTCTGCCAAGGAATACGCCGAGCTGGAGTGGCCGATTGATATCCTGATCACGCTGGTGTGGCTGTCCTACGCGGCGGTGTTCTTCGGCACCATCGTCAAGCGCAAGACCTCTCACATTTACGTGGCGAACTGGTTCTACGGCGCATTCATTATCACCATTGCGCTGTTGCATGTGGTTAACAGCATGTCGGTGCCGGTCACCCTGACCAAGTCCTACTCCATGTACTCTGGTGCCATGGACGCCATGATCCAGTGGTGGTACGGCCACAACGCAGTGGGCTTCTTCCTGACTGCCGGCTTCCTCGGCATGATGTACTACTTCGTGCCCAAGCAGGCGGGTCGTCCGGTTTACTCTTACCAGCTGTCCATTGTGCATTTCTGGGCGCTGATCTCCCTGTACATCTGGGCTGGTGCGCACCACCTGCATTACTCGGCGCTGCCTGACTGGGCCCAGAGCTTGGGTATGGTGATGTCCCTGATCCTGCTGGCACCCTCCTGGGGCGGTATGATCAACGGTATCATGACCCTGTCCGGTGCCTGGCATAAGCTGCGCACGGATCCAACCCTGCGCTTCCTGGTGGTGTCCCTGTCGTTCTACGGTATGTCTACCTTTGAAGGCCCCATGATGTCCATCAAAACGGTCAACGCTCTGTCGCACAACACCGACTGGACCGTGGGTCACGTACACTCCGGCGCTCTGGGCTGGGTAGCGATGATTTCCATCGGTGCGGTTTACCACCTGCTGCCGGTACTGACTGGCCGCAAGGAAATGTGGAGCGTCAAGCTGATCAATACTCACTTCTGGCTGGCCACTATCGGTACGGTTCTGTACATCGCCGCCATGTGGGTCAACGGCATTATGCAGGGCCTGATGTGGCGTGCATTTAACGCCGATGGCACCCTGACCTACAGCTTTGCCGAAGCGGTGGAAGCGAGCTACCCCGGTTACTTCGTTCGTGTGCTGGGCGGTGCCTTCTTCCTGATCGGTATGCTGCTGATGGCATACAACACTTATCGCACGCTGGCCGAGTCTGAGGATCAGGCCGCACAAACGCAGCCGCAAACGGCCTAAGGAGACGCGACTGTGAAGAATCATGACATTGTCGAAAAGAATATTGGCCTGCTGATGATCCTGGCCGTGGTGGCCATCAGCTTTGGTGGCCTGGTGGAAATTGTGCCGCAGTTCTTCCTCAAGGAAACCACCGAGCCGGTGGAGGGGCTGGAGCCCTGGAATGCGGTGGAGCTGGAAGGCCGTGACATTTACATCCGCGAGGGTTGTCACGTCTGTCACACGCAGATGATCCGTCCGCTTCGTGCTGAAGTTGAACGTTACGGTCACTACTCAGTGGCAGGTGAGTCGGTTTACGATCACCCGTTCCTGTGGGGTTCCAAGCGTACTGGACCAGACCTGGCCCGTGTTGGCGGCCGTTACTCCGACGCCTGGCACAAGGCGCACCTGTACAACCCGCGTAACGTAGTGCCCGAGTCCAATATGCCGGCATTCCCCTGGTTGTTCGACAACATCCTGGATGGCAAGGACACGGGCAAGAAAATGGCTGCCCTGCGTTCGGTCGGTGTGCCTTACACCGATGAGGACATTGCCGGTGCGGAGAAGGCTGTAAAAGGCGTGACCGAAATGGACGCGCTAGTGGCTTACCTTCAGCAACTGGGTACCTTGCTGCAGCAGAAACGCTAACGCACAGCCCGGTATTAACGAGATTTAAGCGAGCGACATTATGGATCTGAACACGTTAAAAGGCCTGTCTACTGTCTTTGTGATGATCACATTCTTCGGTATCTGCTGGTGGGCGTTTTCGCCCAGCCGCAGGAAGCAGTTTAACGAGGCGGCCAATCTGCCGTTCGCTGACGATGTTGATGCCCAAAACAAGACACTTCATCCCAACTCTGATGAAGACAAGGCAGGATAAATTATGAGTACTTTTTGGAGCCTCTGGATCATTGGCCTCACCGTGACCAATCTGGTATTGATCTTCTGGGTGCTGATGGCCAACCGCAAGGTGGCGGTTCGTGACGATGCCGACCCTGAAAACCTGACCACCGGCCACGTTTACGATGGCATTGAAGAATATGACAACCCGCTGCCCAAATGGTGGTTCCAGATGTTTCTGGCCACCTTTATCTTCGCGGTTATCTACCTGATTCTGTACCCGGGTCTGGGTAACTGGAAGGGTGTATTGGGGTGGACGTCTCACAACCAGCTGGAGCGTGAGCAGGACAAAGCCCAGCAGGAGTACGGTGAGATTTTCGCCCAGTATGCGCAAATGCCAATTGAAGAAGTGGCTCAGGACCCCCGTGCCCTGAAAATGGGTGTGCGTCTGTTCGCCAACAACTGTGCCGTGTGTCACGGCGCTGACGGCGGTGGTAACTACGGTTTCCCGAACCTGACCGATACCGACTGGTTGTACGGTGGTGAGCCTGCAACCATTAAAGAGACCATCACCAAGGGCCGTGCCGGCGCCATGCCTGCCTGGGGTCCAATGATCGGAGAGGAAAACGTCAAGGCGGCAGCGGAATATGTGTTGCAGCTGTCCGGCCAGGAGCATAACGCAGAACTGGCATCCGTTGGTCAAACCGTGTTTAACCAGAACTGCGCGGCCTGTCATGGCGCCGACGGTACTGGCAGCCACGCTTTGGGGGCGCCAAACCTGACCGACGATATCTGGTTGTATGAGGGAACGCCGCAGGGTATTCGCCACTCCATCCGTAACGGTCGTTCCAATCAGATGCCGGCGCAGGAAGAAAAGCTGCGCGCCGACAAGATTCATCTGTTGACCGCTTACGTGTACAGCCTGTCCCAGGATCAAGAGTAATCCTGCAGGTTGAGAATGAAAAAAAGCCCCGATATCGGGGCTTTTTTTTGGCGTAAATTTGTCCGTCATGCCACGTGTCGCCACAGTAAACGATTTTCCGATTAATGCAGTGCGCTTTTTCTCGTTACGGCAGGGTGTCGCGCTGGATTAGTATGGTTCAACGCCGGTAGATGACGTTGAAGTCAACGACTTGTCGTTGCGCTCGATCAAGTTTGCCATTGCAGTCCTGAGTTATAATTTTTCAAAAGTTGCAATCGAATGGCTATATCAACCAGCAAAACACGTGATTATTCAGCCTGCCTCAAAAGACCACAGAGTCTGGGGCCGCGGAGGCCGTTGGAAGGCGGACAGCGGTAAACAAAGGAGTAGATTATGGGTGAAAAAATTCCCAGCGTAGAAGAACCCGATGACAATGGCGTTGTCCGCTATCGGATGCTGTATGAGTCCGATGGCCGGGTTTATACCCGCAAAATTTCCGGTTTTTACCAGCGTATTCGCCGTTATACCGGCATACCGTTGATCATTGGCTTTCTGCTGATGCCCTGGTTGGTGATTGATGGGCGTCCGGCCATGTTGTTTGATTTGCCGGAGCGGAAATTCCATGTGCTGTGGATGACCTTTTGGCCTCAGGACGGCATGTTGCTGGCCTGGCTGCTGATTATTGCTGCGTTTACGCTGTTTACCGTTACGGTCTTGTTGGGGCGGGTCTGGTGCGGTTTCACTTGCCCGCAGACGGTGTGGACCCTGATGTTTATCTGGGCGGAACACTTCTGCGAAGGTGATCGCAACAAGATGATCAAGCTCGATAAGCAGGCCTGGAATACAGAAAAGGTGGTGCGCAAGGGCAGTAAACATTTCCTCTGGTTGTTGATCGCTTTCATTACTGGCGTCACGTTTGTGGGTTACTTTACACCGATCCGGGAATTGCTGGCCGGCTTCTGGCCGTCAGTGGAAGCCTCTGGTTTTGTGACCTTTGATGTAAATCCGGTGGCAGCTTTCTGGACCCTCTTTTTTACCGGTATGACCTACATGAACGCCGGTTGGTTGCGTGAACAGGTCTGTAAATTCATGTGCCCCTATGCCCGCTTTCAGTCGGTGATGTACGACACCGATACCCTGGCGGTGCATTACGACAGCGCCCGGGGAGAGTTGCGCGGCCCCCGTAAGGCGAAGGAAGACTACAAGGCGGCCGGCAAGGGTGACTGTATCGATTGTTCCTGGTGTGTACAGGTGTGCCCAGTGGATATCGATATTCGCGATGGACTGCAATACGAATGCATCAACTGCGGTCTCTGCGTCGATGCCTGTAACCAGGTGATGGACAAAATGGGTTATGAGCCGGGGCTGATTCGCTTCACTTCCGAAGATCAATTGCAAAATGGTCATACCCACTTCCTGCGGCCGCGGTTGTTTGGTTATTCGCTGGCGGTGGTGGCCATGATCTCAGCTTTTGTCTACACCGTGGGCACGCGTCAGCCAGTGTCGGTGGATGTGATTCGCGACCGCGGTGCACGTATGTACCGCCTTTCTCACGATCAGGTGCAGAATGTTTATACCGTGAAGATCAACAACATGGATGAGCACCCGCACAGTTACGACATTCGTGTTGAGGGCGATGGCAGCTATACGCTGCGTGGATATCGGGCGCTGAAATTGGCTGCGGGCGAGGTGTTTACACTGCCGGTGCGGGTCTCGATTCCAAAAGATGAATTGTCGTCCAGCAAGTCAACCATTCATTTTATCGTCACCGCGCAGGATAACCCGGACATCCATGCGCAGGAGGAGACCAGCTTCATTGGGCCTGGTCACTAACTGCTCGCCAGGCAACCTGGCTGAAAGTATTAAAACGTGTCAAGACGCGGGCAAGGTGGCGCCAGACAGGGTAGAATGGCGCCCCTCATTTTTTAATAGCATACGACCTGGTTATGACTCAATCTCAACGTCCTCACCCCGCTAACGACCGCGATGACGGTCCCTGGTACAAGCAATTCTGGGCTTGGTTTGTTCTGGCACCGCTGTTGACGGTGATGATTGCCTGGATTCCGTTTATGACGATAGCCGTCAAAGACGCCGATGATGTAGTCATCGACAACTACTACAAAGAGGGGCGGATGATTAACCAGCGAGTTGATGAGGACCGCCACGCCCAGGAACTGGGGTTGAATGGCACCTTGCAATTCGACCTGGATGTGGGCGATGTGTTGTTGACGATGAGCGCTGACAAGGCTGATTACCTATTGCCCGAAACCCTCGCGCTGTATCTGGATCACCCTGTGGAGGCGGATAACGATCATGTGATCACCTTGCACCAGATCATCCCCGGGCGATACCGCGGTGAGCTGGACAGCCGCCTTGACTACCGCTGGTATGTTCGGTTGGAGCCTGAGGTGGAAGCGAATGCGGACGGCACTGTCAGCCGCTATTGGCGCTTGTTGGGTGAACTGGATCTGAGGGAAGGCACGCAACTGGTATTGGGTTCCGCAACACCCAGCGCACAGTGATGAACCGGCATGAGTGACAGCCTGTTGAGGCAGGACGTGTTGCCTGCGGAGTGTTTTCACTGTGGCCTTGATGTACCGGCCAACAGCCATTTTTCACTGACCATTGACGGTCAGGAGCGGGCCTTCTGCTGTCCCGGTTGTCAGGCCGTCGCCACGGCGATCGTCGCTGGCGGCCTGGAAGGTTTCTATCGCTTTCGCACTGAAAACAGCTCTCGTCCCACGGCTGAGTCGATTGATTTTTCCGCCTACGATTTGCCCGCGGTACAAGCCGATTTTGTCCATCGGGACAGCGACACGGAATCCACCGCGCAATTACTGCTGGAGGGCATCACCTGCGCGGCGTGTGTCTGGCTGATCGAGCATCACCTGGGCAGTCTCGATGGCATTGAGTCGGTGCGCGTGAATGCCTCCACCCACCGCTGCCTGGTGCGCTGGAACCCCCAGCACCTGAAACTCAGCGACATTTTGTCGTCACTGCACCACATTGGCTATCCACCGATCCCGGCGACCGAGGGACAGCAGCAAAAGCTGCGGGAAAAAGAAAATCGCACGGCCCTGATGCGCCTGGGCATCGCCGGTATCGGCATGATGCAGGTGGGCATGGTGGCCGTAGCGCTCTACAGCGGGGTCGACAGCAGCTGGCAAACCTATTTACGCTGGCTGAGCTTGCTGATTGCCACCCCCGTGGTGCTCTACAGTGCCCGACCGTTTTTTGCCGCTGCTCGACGGGCGTTGCTGGCGCGTCACCTGACCATGGATGTGCCTGTATCGCTGGCCATAGGCGGAGCCTATCTTGCCAGCTGCTGGGCCACGGTGTTTGGCGGTGGCGAAGTCTATTTCGACTCGGTATCGATGTTCACCTTCTTCCTGTTGTGGGGGCGCTACCTGGAGATGCGCGCCCGCCATCGCAACGGTATTGACTCCGACCGCCTTGCCCAGTTGTTGCCGGCCACCGCTTCGCGCTGGGATGAGTCGGCCCAATGGTCGGTGGTCCCCCTCAAGCAACTGCAAGTTGGCGATCGGGTGCTGGTGCCCAGCGGCACGACCATTCCCTGCGATGGCCGGGTCCTGGACGGCTGCAGTGGGGTGGTCGAAGCCATGCTCACCGGTGAACCTGACCCGGTGGAAAAGCGGCCTGGCGATGAGGTGATTGCCGGCACGCTCAACACCGACAGTGCGCTGCAAGTTGAAGTCACCGCCGTGGGGCAGGGCACACAATTGTCGGCCATCGAGCGACTGGTGGAACAGGCCCAGCAGGATAAACCCGCCCAGGTGGCCATGGCGGATCGTCTGGCGGGCTATTTTGTCGCCGCGGTATTGCTGGTGTCGGCGGCCGTAGGCTTAGTCTGGTGGCAAATTGAGCCCGGGCACGCGTTTTGGGTCACCTTGTCGGTACTGGTGGTGACCTGTCCCTGTGCTTTGTCGCTGGCGGCACCCACCGCGTTGACGGTGGCCGTATCCTGGTTGCGCCAGCACGGTTTGCTGGTCACTCGCGGGCACGTACTGGAAGGGCTGACGCAAGTGGATCGGGTGATTTTTGATAAAACCGGCACCCTCACCGTGGGCAGTCCCCAGGTGGCCGAATTGCTGGATGGCGAGGGTAATTCCCTGCCTGAGGCTGAACGGCAGCGGTTATTGGCCTATTGCGCGGCTCTGGAAACCGGCTCTACTCATCCTATTGCCCGGGCGTTTGAGGCCTACGCGGCTGACGTGTCGGCAAGCGGCATAAAGCAGCACACTGGGGCCGGAGTTGAGGGCTGTATAGACGGACGACAGTGGCGTCTGGGTAAACCGGTGTTTGTTGTGGGGGCAGAATGGAGTCCTCCCGGCAGGGGGCAATGGCTGCTTTTGGCGGCGCAAGGTCATGGGCAGCAGCGGGCCTGGATCCGGCTGCAGGATCGCTTGCGAGACAGTGCCCCGGCCTTGATTGAGTCCTTGCAGCGACGTGGTTTGCAGGTGGAGTTGCTCAGTGGTGACGCCGAACCGGAAGTTGCCCGGGTCGCCTCCGAGCTGGGTTTTAGTCAATGGCGGGCCAATACCTCGCCCGATGACAAGCTGGCCTACATCCGCCAGCTGCAGGATCAGCAGGCGCAGCGTGTGTTGATGGTGGGGGACGGCATTAACGATGTACCGGTATTGAGCGGTGCGTTTGTGTCCGTAGCCATGGGCGGCTCTACTGATCTGGCGCAGACGCGTGCTGACAGTGTATTGCTGGGCACTGACTTGATGGCGCTGGAACGGGCATTTGACTGCGCTCAGTACACCCGCCGCATTATCCGGCAAAACTTTGGCTGGGCCCTGGGGTATAACCTGATTGCCTTGCCACTGGCTGCCATGGGTATGATCCCGCCCTGGGCGGCAGCCATCGGCATGTCCACCAGCTCACTGGTGGTGGTGGCCAATGCCCTGCGGATCTCCCGCCGCTAGCTGCTGGACCTGACACGGCAGACACGCGACAATAGGGGCAATGAATGGTTGTTCTCCTCAATAGGGTTATCCCGTGGAAAGTCTGTACTTGCTCGTTCCTCTGGCGCTGGTATTTCTGGTCATTGCCGTCCGCGTCCTGTTCTGGGCGGTCAACAGTGGTCAATATGACGACTTGAATACCGAAGGTCACCGCATTTTGTTCGATGACGATCCGCGGCCCGGTTCTCCACCTGCCGACCCATCTTCCCCTGAGGCCGCGGCCTCGGACAAACCGTCCGACCAGTAACCGGCTGGCCTCAGAATCTGGTATCCTGCGCCAGTTCGCCCCCAGGGGTTTGATGTTCACCTCCAGTTGACGATTTTTAAGCCTGTTTGCAGGTGTTTGGTATTTTATGGACTCGCTGTTTAGCCTCGACCTGCTGCCCTATATTTCTGCGTTTACCATTGGCCTGTTGGGCGGAGGTCACTGCATTGGCATGTGCGGCGGCATCATGGCCGCCTTGAGTTTTTCAGTACCGGCGACGGAGAGAGGCCGCCGCTGGCGCATCCTGCTGTCTTATAATGTCGGTCGTATCGCTAGCTATACTCTGATTGGCCTGCTGGCCGGCGGTCTCGGTTATCAGTTCGCCAGCGGCCAGGGGCTCAGCGTGCTGCGCATCATAGCCGGCCTGTTGTTACTGGCGATGGGTCTTTACCTGGCGGGTTGGTGGCGGGGATTGAGCTACCTGGAAAAACTCGGCGGTGTTTTCTGGCGCCGGCTGCAACCGCTGGGCAATCGATTGATGCCGGTCAAAAACAGCGCTTCAGCACTGATGCTGGGGGCTCTGTGGGGTTGGTTGCCCTGTGGCCTGGTATACACCGCCGTGGCCTATGCCCTGGCCCAGGCCAGTGCCTTCAGTTCGGCGGGGGTGATGCTGGCCTTTGGCCTGGGCACCTTGCCGCCGGTTTTGGCCAGCGGCGTCTTCGCCGAGCGGATCAAGTCCCTGATCCAGCGGCGTTCATTGCGACTGCCAATGGCGATACTGATTATGTTGTTTGGTGTCTGGACCTTATGGGGTACAGCACAGCATGCTGGCCACAGTGATCATGCTGCGCACAGTCCAGCCAGCCAGGCTGATCACACACAGCATGATATGGGCAGTCACCACAGCGGTGCCGAGACGGATCACGCCGAGCCTATGCCCTCGCATATGCCTGCGACGGCACCTGCAGATGAGGTTTCGGAGCATCATCACCACTGATCTATTCATTTATCCAGCGACTTCACGGTTTGAGGACAATTCTATGCGTTTACTGCACACCATGTTACGGGTCGGCGATTTAAAGGCCTCCATTCATTTTTACGCCGATGTCATGGGTATGACACTGCTGCGCCAGCACGATTACCCCGAAGGCAAATTCACCCTCGCGTTTCTCGGCTATGGTGATGAGTCGGACAATACCGTGTTGGAATTGACCCACAACTGGGATACCGAGGCCTATGACCTGGGCACCGGTTACGGCCATATTGCCATTGAAGTGGATGATGTCTACGCCGCCTGTGACAAAATCCGTGCGGCGGGTGGCAAGGTTGTGCGTGAACCTGGGCCGATGATGCATGGCTCCACGGTGCTGGCGTTTGTTGAGGACCCGGATGGTTATAAAATCGAGTTGTTAGGAGCCAAGTAATCTACTCACAGCGGGAGCAACTTTGACTACCCTTGTCTAAGCTAAAAGAGGTACTGCTTATGCAGTCCTCTACAAGGTGCATTGCATGAACTCTGTTTCATGAACATCGTCGAATGAACATTGTTGCATAAACATTGTGTGGGTGGGCGAAGCCAAACCTCGCTCAGGGGGTAGTCATTATGTCAGAGCATGTCCCCAGAGAGCCGCTGCTTGAAGTGGAAAAGGTTCTGCCGATTCTGGATAAAATTTCGATCTTTGGCGGCTTGTCCGAGCCCCAGCTCTATCAGATCTTCCAGCGGCTAAAATTGGTGCATTACCTACCGGGTGAAACCATTTTCTGTGAAGGCGATGATGCGTCCTATATCTATATTGTCGAATCGGGTCGGGTGGATCTGGTGTTTGATGTGGGAGGCCAGCCGAGGCTGAAAGCGGAGCTGTTGCCTGGCACCTGCTTTGGGGAGACGTCGGTAATTGGTATCCAGCCGCATTCCGCCACCACCATCGCCATGGAAAAAACCGATTTACTGGTGCTGTCCGGCGAGGCGCTTGACGATCTTTACCGGTCGGATAAAGAGCTGTTTTCCATGTTGATCATGAACATTGCGCGGGAATCCTGTCGCCGCCTGTGTAAAACCAACCGGCAATTGCGCAACTATCTGGTGCGCTACCCCCAGGCTGTGGGGGATGGTATCCGGGGCTACTAACCCCTGCCAGTCACCCACGGTGGCTGGCTTTTCCCATGTCTCAGGCTGTGTTGCCTGGTGTCTGGCCCCGTTATTGCTTCCTATTATTGCTTATTGGAATAACGGGCGCCTGCTTGGAGCACTGGTCTCAATCTGCTAGTATCCCCGCCTTTTGCACATTATCCCGTCCCAGCGAGATTTTCATGTTTAAACTGATCACTTCCAACCACAATAACGTCAAAAATGACGTCTTGTCGGGCTTTACCGTAGCCCTGGCGCTGGTGCCAGAAGCGGTGGCCTTTGCCTTTGTGGCCGGCGTAGAACCCATGATCGGTCTCTACGCGGCGTTTATGATGGGTCTGCTGACCTCCATCTTTGGTGGTCGACCTGGCATGATTTCCGGTGCCACCGGCGCCACGGCCGTGGTCATGGTTTCCCTGGTGGCCATGCACGGCGTACAGTATTTGTTTGCCGCGGTGGTGCTGGCTGGGTTGATCCAGATCGTGGCCGGGTTGCTGAAACTGGGTAAGTTTATCCGTATGGTGCCGCACCCGGTGATGCTCGGGTTTGTCAACGGTTTGGCGATTGTGATTTTTCTGGCCCAGCTGGGGCAATTCAAGGTTGAGACCAGTGACGGGGTTATGAGCTGGATGCAGGGCGAGATGCTCTACACCATGGGCATTCTGATCTTTGTCACCATGATGATCATGCACTTCTTGCCAAAATTCACCACCGCCGTACCGTCGGGACTGGTTGCCATTGTGGTAGTGACGCTGGCGGTGATTGGCCTGGACCTGGAAGCGCGTACAGTCATTGATTATGTGCGCGATATGTTGCCGGCCGATCAGGCGGCTACTGCGACCCTCAAGGGAGAACTGCCCAGTTTTGCAATTCCCATGGTGCCCTTTACCCTGGAGACCTTGTGGATCATTTTGCCGTATTCTTTCGTGATTGCGGCCATTGGCCTGATCGAATCCCTGTTGACCCTGACTCTGATTGATGAACTCACCGATACCCGTGGACGTGGCAACCGCGAGTGCATTGGCCAGGGTATTGCCAATACCACCAATGGATTTTTTGGCGGCATGGGCGGTTGTGCCATGATCGGCCAGTCCATGATCAATATCAATTCCGGCGGTCGCGGTCGCCTGTCGGGCATTACCGCTGCCCTCGTACTGTTGGGGTTCATCCTGTTCGGCGCCAATTACATTGAAATGATTCCGCTGGGCGCTCTGGTGGGGATCATGTTCATGGTGGTGCTGGGGACGTTTGAGTGGTCTTCGTTCCGGATTATGCGCAAAGTGCCCTTCACTGATGCGTTTGTGATTATCCTGGTGTCGGGTGTCACCGTGGTCTTTGATCTGGCCATTGCGGTAATTGTCGGGGTGATTGTGTCGGCTCTGGTGTTTGCCTGGAAGCACGCCCAACATATTCAGGCGGATATCTACATCGACGAAAAAGGGCAGAAAGTCTACGATCTGCGCGGACCGGTGTTCTTCGGTTCCGTGTCGAACTTTAAAGAGTTGTTTGATATAAAAAATGACCCGGAGCATGTGGTCATCGAATTTCGTCGCTCCCGCATCAGCGATCACTCGGGCATCGAAGCCTTGGACGCCCTGGCTGAAAAATACAAGGCCAATGGTACGACGTTACACCTGCGACACCTGAGCCCCGAATGCCGCAAATTGCTCAGTAAAGCGGGTGATCTGTGTGAAGTTAACGTTGTCGAAGACCCGAGTTATCGCGTCGCTTCCGACGTTCTGGGCTAATCCGCCAGGCCAATTGTTGCGGGTGGCGAATTCATATTCGCCACCCGTGTAAGGCACCCTCCCGTTAGAGTTTTATACGCTTAAAGCTTCTGTGCCAGCCCTGCCGAACTATAATTAGAGTGTTGGCTCACAGTCGAGCACTGGAGGTATGGCGATGAACTTTCTACCCACCGAAACCTATTTGGCGGAGCATCAGTTAAAGTTTGATACGCTGGTGCACCCTCAATCTGCTACGGCCATGCAAAGCGCGCACTCGGCTCATGTCTCTCCTTCACAGCTGGTGAAGTCGGTGATTTTGTGGGATGGGGAGCAGTTTCTTATGTGTCTTTTACCGGCCTCTCACATGCTGGTATTGAGCTGGGTTGACCATGAGACCGGACGCAAGCATCGACTGGCCACAGAAGAAGAGGTCAATAAATTGATGAAGGGCTGCGAGCCCGGTGCGGTACCGGCTCTGGGGCAGGCGTTTGATATTCCGGTGATCTGGGATCGCTGTCTCGATAATCTGGAGGATGCCTATTTTGAAGCGGGTGATCACAAGCGCCTGATTCATATGAAGGCTGACGATTACCTGGCGCTGCTGGACGATGAGCGTTCCATGACCTTCAGTTGTACCCCGGACAGCATGGAGTATTACCAGTACATCCATTAAGGCCATCAATACGGCTGACACGGCAGCCGGCTGGAACTTTTGTCTGAAGAATTCTGACTGACTAGGTTGGAAGGTGCTGTTGTCCATTGTCGGTTAGGAGGTGCGTCCGCAGCCGCTCATGTTAGACTGTCCCCCAAAGGAATCTGGGGGAGAGGCGCACACACATGAAGACCTTGTACTGGCACGACTACGAAACCTGGGGCGAAGTCCCGGCCAAGGACCGACCTTCACAGTTTGCCGGTATTCGCACCGACGAAGAGTTGAATATCATTGGCTCTCCTCTGGTCGCCTATTGCCAACCTACAGCGGATGTTCTGCCCAAACCGGAAGCCTGCCTGATTACTGGCATTACCCCGCAAAAAGCCCTGGCCGAGGGATTGCCCGAGCCTCAGTTTATGGCCGCAATTCACGCCGAGCTCTCCATGCCAGGTACTTGTGGCGTTGGCTATAATACTCTCCGGTTTGATGATGAAGTCACCCGTTACGGACTCTACCGAAACTTCTACGATCCCTATGAGCGCGAATGGCGCAATGGCAACTCGCGCTGGGACATCATTGACATGGTGCGTTTGACTCGAGCGCTGCGACCGGATGGTATTGAATGGCCCAACCATGAAGATGGCAAGCCCAGCTTTAAACTGGAGCATCTGACCCAAGCCAATGGCATCGGGCACGAAGCCGCACACGATGCGCTTTCCGATGTGCATGCCACCATTGCCATGGCACGCCTGATCAAACAAAAACAGCCCGCGCTCTACGATCACATTTACCAACTGCGGCAGAAACGCAAGGTGGCCGAGTTGATTGATCTGGTCAATCGCAAGCCGCTACTGCACATTTCCTCTATGTTTCCCAGTGAAAATGGTTGCGCTGCGATTGTCGCGCCCCTGGCGATGCACCCGGTCAACAAAAATGCAGTTATTGTCTGTAATCTGTCGGTAAATCCCGAACCATTGATAAAGCTCTCGGCCGAACAGATTGCGGAAAAACTTTACACCCGCTCAGAGGATTTGCCCGAGGGCGAAGAGCGAATACCGTTAAAGCTGGTGCATCTGAATAAGTGTCCGGTTTTGACCACGGTGAAACTGCTGGACACCGCGGCGGCTCAGCGACTGAATATTGATAAGGCCCAGTGCGAGCAATATTGGCAGCAGTTGCGGTCTGTCGATTTAAAGAAAAAATTGCAGCAGGTGTTCGACAGCAGGAGCTTTGACGTTTCGCCGGATCCGGAGCAGCAACTCTACAATGGTTTTCTCAAGGAGGGCGATAAGTTGACCTGTGAGCGGGTTCGCCGGGCAGGAGAAAAACAATTTCTGGAAGACAGCTTTGCTTTTGAGGACGAGCGTCTGGCACCCATGTTGCTACGCTACCGGGCTCGCCATTTTCCGCAAACTTTAACGGAACTGGAGCGTCAGGAGTGGGAGCAATGGCGTCATTCCTGGCTGACCAACCCCGCGGCAGGTGCAGGCATTACCTTGCCAGAGTTGTATGAGCGAATTAACACGTTGCGTCAGGAAAACTCACTGAGTGGAAAGCAATGCCAGATTTTGGCGGACCTTGAAAGCTACGCACAAAATTTGCTGACAGATTAACGTTATAGGGCTTTTTATAATCCTTTTGCAGCGATATTGCTGACGTTGACTATACTCCTTACACAATAAATGGTGGCATTTATAGGTTGTATGGAGTTAATCGCATGATCTGTTTTTCTGCGTGTTGCCAGAGTTTATTCTTGCGGTCGTCTCTTGCCACGACTCTATCTATTTGCAGCCTTATCCTGCGTCAAAAAACTCTTATGAACACCGCCGGGTGTTCTGTTCAAGCTCAACGTCCGTTCAACTTGTCAGGTTACCTGATTTGCGCGGGAACACAGCGCATGAGTCATTCTGCTGCGAGGATTTTCCCGTCATGTTAGCGCCCGCCACGCTCCAGTTACGCCTGTCGTCTGCGCGCTGGTTTTTGATACTGGGTGTGGCCCTGATTGTGACTTTGGCTGGTCGTTCGGTGCAGGCATTGCCGGACGATAAAACCATCCAGGCTGCCATCGACAAAGCCCTTGCGGATTACAAAAGCCTGCAAGAAGGAGCTAATGCGGATTATATTCCCGCGCTTGCCAAGGTGGATCCCAATGTCTATGGCATTGCTTTGGTCACCGCCGATGGGCGTTTTTTCAGCGCCGGAGATTTAAACACGGAAGTTTCCATTCAATCCATCTCCAAGGTGTTTACCATGGCCAAGGTCATGGAGGAATCGGGTCCGATGTCGATCTTCAACAACATGGGAGTGGATGCGACCGGGCAGGTGTTTAACTCGATCGTGGCGATAGAGCAGCATCAGGGCGCGGAAATGAATCCGCTGGTCAACCCAGGGGCGATTGCTGCCACAGGTATGGTCCGGGGCAGCAGTTATGAGCAAATCTGGAACTCCATTCTGGCCTTTTACAGTGATTTTGCCGGGCGTAAATTGAGTGTGCTGGGCGACATCTACCAATCCGAGGCGGCAACCAATCAGCGCAACCAGGCGCTGGCAATGTTGATGGCTGCCTATGGGCATATCAAAGGGGATGCCTTGCAGGCCACAGATATCTATACCCGCCAGTGCTCGGTGGGGGTTAACACAAAGGACCTCGCCACCATGGCGGCCACGCTGGCCAATGGCGGCAAAAATCCGTTGACAGGTAAACAGGTTGTGTCCCGGGACCATGTGCCCGAGATCCTGGCCGTGATGGCGACGGCGGGTCTCTACGATGACTCTGGCAAGTGGCTCTATCGAACCGGCCTGCCCGCCAAAAGTGGTGTGGGTGGGGGATTGATCGCGGTGTCGCCGGGTAATTTCGGGGTCGCGGTGGTGTCACCACCACTGGATGCGGCTGGCAACAGTGTCCGGGCGCAGAAGGCCATAGCCGACATCTCCAATGCCCTGGGGGGAAATCCTTATGACGTTACTCCGCAATAAGCGGGTACGCTTTGGGGCTTCAGCGTTGCCGGCGGGTAAACGTTGTAGATCGTTAACAAGTAAACCTGTAGTTCGAAAACCCGTAGTTTGAAAACCCGTAGTTTGAAAACCCGTAGTTTGGCAAGCTGTAGCTCGGGAAAATGCATTAGGTGAACATCAACAACAATGAATAACAACAAGCGCTGTACATTGAATACCCGATTAAAAGGCCATTACACCCTGTTAACTGACAAACCTGACTGAGAGGTAACACCATGGATATCACTGCGTTAATTATCTTTTTGGCTATTGGAGCTGTTGCAGGTTGGCTGGCTGGTACTCTGATGGAAGGAGGTGGCTTCGGTCTTCTGGGCAATATCATTGTGGGTATCATCGGCGCTGTGGTCGGTGGGTTCTTATTTGGCCTGTTGGGTATCTCGGCGGGCGGTTTGATTGGATCGATCATTACGGCAACGGTGGGAGCGGCAGTGCTGCTGTTTATTGTCAAACTCGTGAAAAAATAACGTTAACCCTGTCGTCATCGACAGGGTTGAGAATCGAAAAAAGCCGCCCTGCGCGGCTTTTTTTGTGCCGGGGATTACGCTAGTCTGGGAGTTCATTAAGACTGCGGGTTAGGAAGAGGGCGCAGAATGAGTGACAAGGAAACCAGTCCGGCCGCACAACCAAACTATTACCGGCCGCCCGAGCAGCATGCCGACGAAGTGCGTAAGATGGTGCTCTGGTTGTCGATATTTTTTGTTGGCTTGACCCTGTTGGTTGTTGCGATTGTCTTTTATGCGGATCGTCTGGCCCAGCATTTGCCGTTTTCGGCGGAAAAGCGCTTTGTACGCCCCTATGAGGCCATGGCAGATTTGTGGCAGCAGCAGAACTCGGATGTGGAGGTAGTCGAACGGCAACAAGTCATTGAGGACTATTTGCAACACCTGGCCCATCGACTGGCAATAGAGATGCAGTTGCCCGACGATTATGAATTGCAGGTGCATTACCTGGAGTCCGATAGCGTCAACGCCTTCGCCACATTAGGTGGCCATATCTTTGTTTTTAAAGGCCTGTTGCAACAGCTGCCGGATGAAAACAGCTTGGCGATGGTGATGGCCCATGAAATTGCGCACATCCAGCATCGTGACCCGGCCACGGCGATGGGGCGCGGGCTGGCGTTGCAAATGCTGTACAGTTTTATCAGTGGCGACTATTCCACGTCTGGAGGACTGGTGTTGCAAAGTGATGAGTTGGGTTTGCTGATGTTCAGTCGTGAACAGGAGAGCGCTGCGGATGTCGCCGCTATCCATGCACTGAGAAGTCGTTATGGGCATGTACAGGGGTTCGATACTTTGTTCAGGCGATTGCGCGAAGAGACCGATGAGGACAGTCTCGTCAGTGATATCCCCCAATGGCTCTCGTCACACCCGGCACTGCTAACCCGAATTCAGAATTTGCAGCAGTTGGCGCAAGACAACCACTGGCCTGAATGGGGTGAGGTGACGCCGATACCGGACGAAGTGATATTGAGTATGAACAGGCTTTAAAGTCTTGTTATCTGATTTTTTCCAATGAGCGCGAACAAAAAAGCCAGGCATGTCGCCTGGCTTTTTTGTTCGGCTTGTACGAAACGATCAAGCTGCTTTGATCATTTTGCCACTTTTGTCTTTGAAATTGCCGCAGACAATAATGATAAAGTCAATCAAGGTCCAGATGCCGAGACCACCGAGGGTCAGTAGCATCAGAATGCCGGTACCGATTTTACCGACGTAAAAACGGTGGACACCCAGGGCCCCTAAAAAAAAGCACAGCAGGATAGTCGGCACAAATCCTTTTTCGCTGATGGCAACATCGTTCATGGTTTTTCTCCTTTATGCAATGCGTTGGCCGGGATAGCAAACAAGCTTGCCATCACCGTCTTTAAACGACCCGGTTAATAGCAGTATGGTGATGATGAAGGTGTGCAAGCCATCGACGACGGCAAAGCCAATTGCCCAGAGGATTTCTCCGGCAAAGTAGCAATAGATCGTCAAGGCTAGCAGTGAAAAATCAAACAGGAACTCGAGATATCGCCGCAGGTATAAGTGATGAATGCCTATGACACCAAAGACCGCGGATAAGCTGACGGCTACCACGTAACTTTTTGGGGAAACGCAACTATTGGGGGAAACACTCGATGGTGTTGGAAGAACTTCAGTGTTCATGGTCTTAGCGTAAGGCTGATGCCCATATCCTTATGGCTGTTTTTCTTTTGCGATCGAGTATAAAGCTAATTTATGTGACAGGCAACGCCTCGCATCGAGACGATTTTGAGACCGATATCAAAAGGACATCATGGATATAAACAGTTTAATGACCGTTGCGTTGAGGATATCAATAAAGAACGCGCCGACCAGTGGGACGATGATAAACGCTTTGGTAGAGGGGCCGTAGTGGTGAGTGACAGCGTCCATGTTGGCGATGGCAACCGGTGTGGCTCCCATTCCCAGTCCGGAAAACCCGGAGCAAATCACCGCCGCGTCATAATCACGACCCATCAGCGGGAAAATCACATAGACACAAAACACCAGGGTCAGCAGTGTTTGTACCACCAGCACCAGCAGTAACACCGGCCCTATGCTCAAGAGCGGCAGCAGATCCATGCTCATCAGGCTCATGGCCAGAAAAATCCCCAGGCTGAGGTTGCCGACATTATCAATGGCGCTACGCAGCAAGGGGCGGGAGAGTCCATCCAGCAGGTTAGTGAGCATGATGCCCACCAGCATGGCGGTCAGGAAGCCGGGCAGCAATACGCCTTCAGCAAACAGGAATTGATTGACCATTTGTCCTAAACCAACACAGAGGGCCAGCATCAGAAGGGTGCGCTGACCATGAAACAGCTCGTCGTCTTCCCGGGGAACCGCAACGGTTTGACGGTGCAGACTGTCGAGTTGAGGATCATCCTGGCTCTGCAAGTTGTGGCGTTTGATTAAAAAGCCGGCCAGGGGGCCACCGATGATACCTCCGGCAATAAGGCCAAAGGTGGCAAACGCAATGCCGACGGATTCGGCTTGCAGCAGGCCGGCCTTGCGAGCCTCTTCTCCCCAGGCGATGGCGGTACCGTGGCCACCGGCAAATGAAATGCTGCCGGCCATCAGGCCGTAGCCCGGGTGGTGGCCGAGTGCTTTAGCGATACCCACCCCGGCAAGATCTTGCAAAATGAGAAACAGGGCTGCCACGGTCACCAGAATGGCAAGCGGTTTGCCGCCAGCAATCAGGCGCCGCAACCTGGCTTTCAGCCCAATGGTGCTGAAAAAAACCAATAGCAACAAATTGCGCAGGTGCATGTCGAAACCGATGTCGAAGTTGGAGAGTACTTCAAACAGGGCAACAGACAGGCTGAAGAGGATGCCGCCAGTGACGGCCGGGGGTATGTTATTTCGCTCTAAAAAAGTCACACGGTGATTGAGGGCTGCACCAAACCACAACACCAGAATGGCGAGACAGAGAAAGTAGACGCCGTCGATGATGACGATAATCTGGTCTTCCATAGGCCCTCAAGGTTTACTGCGGAACACGGTTGTATTCTCAAGAATAGAGGGTTTGCGACCTTTGTCGAAGTAAGTTTATGACGGGCTTGTGGAGAGCTGCTGTAGTGCCCGTTCTGTCATTGCTTGGCTGAAACGATTGAGTTTTTGATGGGTGGGAGACCAGCCCAGCAGAAACCGTTGAAAATCCGCCCAGGCCAGGGCAATGCAGCTGCGCCATTCCTGTTCCAGGGCCTCAGGGCAGAGCTGAGTGTACTGCGGCGAACTGGACAGGGTTTGTTTGAGGTTGAGGAAATAGTCATCCATGAGTTCATCATGATAGGTCTCGCAGTCGGTGTCTGAGAGGCAGCTGCCGAGAAAATACACAACGTCTTTTATGCCACAGCCAGCGCCTACATATTGAAAGTCGACGGCAGCGGCCTGCTGTCGCTCTGGGTCAAAACAAAAATTGGCGACCTTGGCGTCGCCGTGCACCAGAGTCTGGTGACGACATTGGTTCAGTCGCTGATCAATACGGTGGGCCTGTTGTTTCAGGCGAGAGTCTGGCATTGCCTGCCATTCGTCCGGGCGGGTGGCAAGGTGCCAGTAAGTGCCAATGGGCCAGAGTTCCCCGGTCCAGTCCGACGTCGGGGCTTGCTGTGAGGACGTTGACGATTGTCGCAAAAAAGTGCCGTGAAAGTTGGCGAGCCAGCGCAGGCAGATTTTTGCCTGTTGTGGCGTCAGGGTTGTAGCGCGTTGACTAAAGCCCGCTGCGTCCAGGTCCTCCAGTACGATATGGCGGTGTTCATGCTCCGTGAGCACGCCGTAACAGAATGCCACCTTGCAGGTGTCTGGGCATAGTGAGGCCCAATGTTGATACCAGTGGGTTTCGACGGCGTAGGAATGAAGCTTACGCCGGTGAGAAAGCTGGGTATTCCAGCCGCGGGGATGCAGTTCGTCACCAGAAGGGGTAATGCTTTTGACAATTACACTCGCCGGTTGCGCTGGCGAATGTACGCTGCTGGGATAAGTGAGTTGATAGCGGGTAATGCTGCCGTAACCGCTCCACAGTTGCTGCAGGACCTCGACCGGCTCAGCGAGGGATGCGCCCAGCAGATCACAGAGGCACTGATTCAAAACAACTGACGCCCCGTTTGGGGCGTCAGTTTGAGCCGGAGGCGTGGTGCGATCAGACATCGCTCCACTTGAAGTCCTGGAATTGATCACGCAGGTCTTTTTTGCTGATTTTGCCGGTTGCGGTGTGAGGCAGGGAGTCGACAAACACACAGTCCGCCGGGATCCACCACTTGGCCACTTTCTCGTCAAACCAGGCCAGCATCTCTTCGCTGGTGAGGCTTTCGCCTTCCTGCAGGACCGCCAGCAGCAGTGGTCGCTCGGTCCATTTGGGGTGGGCTACGCCAATAACCGCTGCTTCAGCCACCTTCGGATGGTTGACGGCGCAGTTTTCCAAATCGATGGAGGAGATCCACTCACCGCCGGACTTGATCACGTCTTTGGTGCGGTCGGTGATTTGCATCATGCCGTCGTCGCTCATGCAGGCCACATCGCCTGTGCCAAACCAGCCATTATCATCAACGGCCTTGGCGTCCTGGCCATAATAGGCATTGGTGATCCAGGGGCCGCGGACTTTCACTTCACCGGTGGTTTTTCCATCCCAGGGCAGTTCGTTGCCCTCTTCATCCTGGATGCTCAGCTCGACACCAAAGATGGGACGACCCTGCTTGAGGCGATTTTTCATGTATTCGTCTTTGGGCAGGTCCCGTTCTTCCAAGCGCGGCTGGTTGCAGGTGCCCAGTGGGCTCATCTCGGTCATGCCCCAGGCGGTTTGGACTTCAACGTCGTACTTGTCGGCAAACTCTTCAATAATAATCTGCGGGCAGGCAGCACCACCGACGGTCAGGCGCTCGAGGGAGGGGACTTGGGTGCCTGACTTGTTCAGGTATTGCAGCAGTGCCAACCAGACGGTGGGTACACCGGCAGACGCGGTCACGCCGTGGGTGTTGATCAGGTTGCAGAGGGTTTCACCATCGCCCATTTTGGGTCCAGGCATTACCATTTTGGCACCAACCATGGGCGCTGAGTAAACCAGTCCCCAACCATTGACGTGGAACATGGGCACAATGGGCATGACCACTTCACGGGAAGACAATTTGAAACAATCCGGCAAGGCGCTGGCATAGACATGCAGGATGGTGGAGCGATGGTTGTAGACCACACCTTTGGGGTTGCCGGTGGTGCCGGAGGTGTAGCACATGGCCGAAGCCCGAGTTTCTTCCAGTTCAGGCCATTCAAAGGTGTCCGGCTGATCGGCAATCAGGGTTTCGTAGCAATGGGCATTGCGCAGGCTGGTTTCCGGCATGTGGGCTTCATCGGTGAGCACCACGTAACCGGCTACATTGGGCATTTTATCCTGCAGCGGCTCCAGCAGGGGGACAAAGGCTACATCCAGGAAAATCCAACGGTCATCGGCATGGTTGACGATGTATTCCAGTTGCTCTGGGAACAGGCGAGGATTAATGGTGTGGCAAATCATGCCAGAGCAGGAAACGGCGTAGTAGAGCTCCAGGTGACGGTAATCGTTCCAGGCCAGGGTGGCGATGCGGTCATTTTCTTTGGCGCCCAGTTGTTGCAGGGCGTTGGCCAGCTTGCGTACCCGCTTGAAGGCATCGCGGTAGGTGTAGCTGTGATTGGGGTTGTCCGCGGTGACTGATACGATTTCGGCGCCGCCGTGCACTTTCTCTGCGAATTGCATCAGCGATGTAATCGTCAGAGGGGTATCCATCATGGTACTCAACATATTCTCGCTCTCCGATGGTCAATGAATTGTCAAGCCAACTGTCGAAGACTCGCCAGATCCATCAAACACTCCAGTTTTTAATAAGTTGGTTTATTACTCTTTCATAGCTCTCTGTTGCTATAGATCTCTATAGCTGCCGCAGGCATTTCCACGTTCCGCCTGAGGCATTTCGGCTGTTAAAGCCGCCGATTATATTTAAACAGGCGTTTAAAGCATAGGTTTAGGCACAGTAAATTGCTGACCAGTATGGGTTAATTAGTCATGCCAGTTTCGTGCCGTTAGAGCATTATGAGGGTTGATGTGGCTATTGAACGATTTTAATCCACTCGCCAGGAACCGGTTCCCCGCGAGGGTAATACCCATTGAGTAATCTCAGTTGATCTTCCGCGTGTTTGCCCAGCTCCACATGCTGCGCGAGTTTGGCAAAGGTGGTGCGGTCGTTGGCTTTAACATAGTGCAAGGTCTTGTTGTTGCCTGACAGCTTGCGGGGTGTCCTGGAAGGGCGGAAAGAGCGGATGCTGGCGACAAACTGTTCATCAACACTGCCCTGTTCGGCAGTTTCTTTGGTCGCCTGGTTGATTTCTCCCTTGATGATGTAGACCCGCCGGCCCTGGTAAATCACCGCCAGGCGGGTTGGGTAGCTGTCTTTTCCGCTGGCCGGTTGCAGGCCTGTGTGACCGATCAGCCCGGAATGGGCAAAAGGTTCAGATTGCTGGAGTACGGGAATGGACAGGGTGTCGCGAATATAGACATCCGGGGCTACAGGTTCACGCAGCAGGTCGATTTGAATGGACATCTGGGCATGATTGTCTGGCGCCTTGGACAGGATTTGCTGACGCAGACTTTCTGTATTCCAGCCCTGGGGAAAATCGATACTGAACCCCAGTTTGCTATGGCTGTAGGTATTGTTCTCAGCGGCCTTGAGGGTCTTGGGGTTGTAGTTGATGCCAAACAGCAGGCCTTCGGTCTGATCCCGGTACTCGGCGTGCTTATCGGCGCCGGGCTGGCCTTCGGACAGCTTACCGGCTTTGCCCACCACTTCCTGCAGGCGCTGGTCGTTGCGGGGGTGGGTGGCAAACACGCCGTGGTAGGTGGTCATTTTCTTACCGGATTCGCGTGCCATGCGGCGGGCAAAGCGTTCCTGGTCCTTGAGCACGCCGATCACTTCGATCATGGCCTTGGGGTTATAGCCCGCCTTGTGCAGGTACTCGGCTCCCAGGCTGTCGGCTTCCAGCTCCATGTCCCGGCCATACCCCATGACCGCCGCAGTGCCCCATAAATCCGTCACATCGCCAATGGCGGTGCTGCCGGTGGTCAGCACCGATAACACCGTCACCACACTGGAACCCTTGCGGGCTGCATCCTGCTTAACCGAATGACGGGCGGTAACATGGCCAATCTCATGAGCCAGCACGGCGGCCAGTTGAGCTTCGGAGTGCAAATAGGTCAGCAGGCCGCGATTGATGTAGATATATCCGCCCGGAAGGGCAAAGGCGTTGATGTCAGGGCTGTCGATGATGGTAAAGGAGTAGGTTAATTCGGGCCGGTGGCTGACCTTGACGATAGTTTGGCCGACCTGATTGATGTAGGCCTGCAGGGCTTCATCCATGTACACGGGCGTGGACTCAATGATTTTGGTGTGGAGTTCCTTGCCCAGTTCCACTTCGCTGTCTTCGCTCATAAACACCAGGTCAGGGGTGCCGCTGGCAGGGTTAATGGCGCAACCGGTCATGCCCACAAGAGTGGCACTGACCAATATGACCAGAATTGAACGAGTGAACATGGGGGCTCCTTGCGTAATAGTGACTGGATGGCGCTTACAGGGCGCCACCCTCATTGTTGGGGTTCAGGAAATTGCGCAGCTGCAACCCCATGGCCTTACAAGCGTTTTTTTGCACCTGGGCGATCAGCGGAATGGGCACCACCACCGCGGGCATGTAAGACGTGCCGGATGCGTCAGCGCTGATCTGCCCAAGGTTTTCGAGGTTCTGGTAGTCCCACACCACAGCCTCGTAATCGGATTCTTTATCCCAGGTGCCAAAGCCAAAGCAACCGGCCCCACCGGCGCCGATGGAACAACCGATAGAACCACTGCTGCTGGTGGTTTCCGTATTGCCGTCGACCCAGATGATGTATCGGATGTTGAATTTCTGGATGGCTTGGGCGACCTCGTCTCGGGCCAGCAGCCGGTTCATGTCCTTGACGCGCAACGGGGCCGTGCGGGGTTCAAACCAGGGGTAGAGGGCATCGATAAACTGCCGTTCAGGAATAACCTTAATGACCTCGTTTTCATCATCAAGAATATCGCCAATGCAGTCGATCAAATCGGGTTCGGTTTCATAATCATTGGCGTGGCGACGACCCAGTACCACCACATGCTCACCTTCATTGATGTGGATGTTCTGTTTGGCCTGATATTCATCGATCGTCACGGTGGTGCAGGCAGTGAACAGTGTCTGCAGCAGAGCCGCCAGCGCTGTGAGCCTGGCAAGTTTGAGCAAAGGGTATGCTGATTGAGTCTGGGTCATCATCAATCCTCCAGTATGGCCACTTGCCGGTTTGGGGGAGAAGGCAGGCTGCTGCTCTGGTCGTTCTCCTTGTGTTGCTGCTGCCTGGCGGGGGAGGCGGTTTCAGGTGCGGCCTGCAGGCCGGTCGGAGGGTGTTGTTCCAGCCAGGATTTGATTTCCGGAACGCGCTTGGTACTGAGTGAGATATTGGCACCCAGGTCGCGCAGGGCGATAACCACTGCCGCGTTCATCGCCTCTTCGTTGGATTGCATAAACGCGGTTGGGGTCTTGCCATAGGCCGTGACAATGTAGTCTGCAATCAGCACCCCCTGGTGGTCGTACACACTGAGGTTGTATTTCATCCAGACTTCAAAAATTTTAAAGCGGGTTTCACGAGGCACTGAATATTGAAATTCTTGAAGTTTGGGGTAGAGCACCAGATCGGTCGTGGCGGGTGACGCCGGTGTGGGCAGCGATTGCAGTTCCTGCACCTGGGAAAAGAGTTCGGGCAAGACCTGGTTAAACAGGGCAACCTGGGCCGGTCCACTGTCGATTATCCATTTGCTGCGGTCTTCATTTTCCTCGGAGTAGACGTAATTGCGAAACTCCTGGTCATAAATAACCCCGAGAGTCTGGGGCAAGCTGGTGATCAGTGGTGCGGGGAATTCGCCTTTGACCTTGAGGCTGTTGGTGCAACCGCAAACGATGACTGTCATAGCGATAAGAGTCATTTTAGCCATTGTGGCCATTCTGGGGGCTGGTCGCATGGTGGTGGCCTCGTGTGGGGTTGCTGTCATTATCCCAATATTGTCATCAGTTTAGCTGAATCCTTACTGTCACAGCGGCTTGCAGATTGGATTGCGCATCGACTGGTTCCTGGGTCAGGGTCGAAAATCGTTCAGGCCGACAAATGTCCCGCCGTTGCGGTAGGTCAGTTCCCGCATCAGGGCGGCAAAGCGAATACCGGTAGTTTGCAGATGCGGCGGCCGGGAGAACTGCACCGGAAAGCCGACGGCGTGAATGCGGACCATACGCTCACCGGGTTTGCGCTCCTGATTGAGGCGATCAACCGTCATGACAACGGTCTGTATGGAGCGGCCGGTAAATTCATCGCCGAGTACATACAGACTGATCTTTTTCTTCGGGTCGTAAAAGGTCCGCACCGCTTTCTGGATGCCTTCCACCGGGCTGCTGTTACTGAACGGGTTCCAGCGCCGCAGACGATTGATGATGATTTCCCGCCGACCGGGCGTATCGGGTATCCACTCGCCACGATAGTTGTTGAACATATAATCCCCCATGTCGTTCATGATCTGGATGCCTTTGACCTGGGGGTAGATTTCCAGCGTAGCGATCAATTCATCCATCATACGCTCCCAGCTGTAATTGAACATACTGCCGGAGGTGTCGATGATAAAAATGATGTATTCACTGTCAACTGGGATGCCGCCAATGATACTGTTCTGGCGCTGGTGTTGACGTCCCAGCAGACGCTCCATTTCTTCGGTCAGGGTTTGCATGGCGAGGTAGAGATCGCCGCGTTTGCTGCCTTCGGCGGAGGAGGCCGAAGACAGGCGGGCGTAATCGCCTTGAATCTGCTTTAGTTTGCTTTTTAGGATAGCAATGCGCTTTTGCTTGTCCGACAGTTGTTCGTGCTTGGCATCCAGGTCGCGGTTCAGCACCACGGTTTCACCGCGAAGGGTAAACAGCTGTTCCTGCATGTCTTTGATCTGGCCTTCGGTGTTGATCGTGGACTGTTCCACCACCAGGGGTTCCACCGTTTTGGTGATCAACAGCAGCAGGACAATGGCGCCGAAGCCACAGCACACCACGTCCAGAAAGGACATGTTAAAGCCTTCTTGATCCCGACGTTTTCTCATGGCCAATCCTTCGAGGGGCTGATAAAAGACCCCTGGGTAAGCTGGGCCAACTGCCAGAAAGCGGCTGCCGCCATGGGGTCGCCCTCCATCGGTGCCAGGATCACATTGACGGGTACTCCTTTGGGCAACAGGTCGACGGCCCGGTTAAACAATTTGACCCGCTCGGGTCCGCTGATTGTATTGCCTTTGGGTTTGGTCATGCCCTGGGTTGGCAGACCATCGGTAATCAGATAAATGTTGTCCGGTCGCGGTGACAGTAGATTGACTGACTGGAACAGCCGTTCCAGGCTGGTGCCGCCTTCGGGAGCCACTTTGCGAATATTGAGGACACTCTGTTCCAGCTTGGCGCCATCACTGACCTTGAGCCAGCTGTTCTCTGTGCCCTGTATGGCGGATTTGATGTCGGTATTAAACGTGTAAATTTGATACTGGCTCTCCTTCGGCAGCTGGGCAGAGAGCCAGTCCACCGTGGCAACAGCACGCTGCCATTTTTCGGCGCTGCGCTTGACCTCGTCAGGCATATTGCGCCGACGGATGATGTTGACCACGCGCTCATCGAGCATGCTGGCTGAGGCATCGAGCAAAATCAAAATATGAGAGCCGCCAAATTTCATGCCGGTCAGGTATTGGCGATTGCCCTGGCCGATATACTGACGGACGTTATTGCCGCGATCCCGCTCGACTTTTTCCAGTTCATCTTTCTGGGCTTGCAGCTGACGGACTTTCTTCTCCAGCGCTTCGATGGAGTCGTCAGCCTGGTCGCCGATCAGCTCTTCCAGTTGGGAACGGGCGACGTGAATCTCCTGTTGGATGCGAGTGGCAAGTCCGTCGGCATCGGCCAACTGTTGATCCAGGGCTGACAGCGTATTGCGGGCGCGTACCAGCCCTTCCTCGCCATCGCGGATGTCTTCCTGCAGCAGAGTGACTTCCGATAACAACTCCTGATTCTCGACTTTGGTTTTGCTGTCCACATCGTGTTTGATGATCAGAAAAATCAGGGCAACGGCGCCAAAGCCACACGACATAATATCAAGGAATGACAGGCTGAATGTGGTGAAGCGACGTTTGCGAGCCATCTAGTCTTCAACCCGTATCAGAGTCAGGCTTAAATCACCCAGCTGCAGTTGATCGCCCGCCAGCAATGGCATGCTCGGGTCATAAGGTTGGCCACCCAGCAGCAGTGGCTGCTCGCTTTGGAATTTACCCTGCTGCAAGCTCAGCAGACACTGTGGCTGGATGCCAGCTTGCAGTTTGCCACTTGCGCATAAGCTGAAGTGGCCTTGCAGTGGGTAAGCGCGATGTTGATGCAGCAGATGGGTGGCGCTGGCAACGGCCGGGGTGATTGCTGCTGCCGACACATTGGCGGTTTCACAGGGCAGTTGACGAATCAGGCGTACTCCCTCGGGGTGTTCCGTCAATTCACGGCGGATGTGAGACAAGTTGTCTGCGACCGCCGAAGCGGGCAGTGGCGTCGTGACCGGGACATCCGTTAACAGCAGTGACGCCCACTCGGACAGGTGGTCGCCCAGGAAAAGCCGGCTGCCGGTTAGAGCGTCCACACGCTGCTGCAGTGGTCGCATAAAAGCGTGGACGGCATCCAGGACCTGCCGGGTTTCAATCTGGATACGGTGCTGGCCAAGCTCGCAGGTGAGGGTGTCGGCCAAGGGGTTTTGGCACTGTCGCAGCCATTCGGGAAGGCTGTCAAACAGCGCTTGCTCGGTATCCGCGCCATGACGGGGATTGAAGCGGGTTTGTTGAATAAACCAGTCGCTGAACAGCTTCAGTAAGTGAGACTGCAAAGACAGCCAGCCGGTATCCGCCAGGCTGTCGGCAGAGAGGTACTGCAGTTGCTGGTCGGCGATACGAAGCTCGGTAATCAGAGTGTCGTGCAGGCGCATATCGATATGCCAGCAGTGTCCGCCTTGTGCTCGAGTCAGTACGGCCGCCAATCCCTGGTCTACCAGCCCCAGAGGTTTCAGTCCACACTGCTGGCTGATGCCCAGCAACAAGCCGAGACTGTCGCGAGGGGTGGCGGCTGGTAAGGAAAAAATCACCGGTTGGTCGGCAAAGGCTTGCGGCAGTTGCGCTTCGATGTGTTGCAAGTGCAGGAATGCCAGGTCGGCATGATGCCGTACCTGAGGGTGATTGAGTTGCAGGGGTTCCGTGTTCAATTGCGACCAGAACTGGCTGTAGGTATTGAGCGGATGCCATCGACACTGCGCCAGAGCTTCCTCACCAAACAGCAACTGGGACTCCACAATGGCAATGCCGGGACTCTGGTGCAGACACTGGCCATCCTGATAGCAGCGGATGCCGAGGTCATTCAATTCCAAAAGCATAGTCATGGTTTACATTGCCTGCTTGTTCAAAGCCATCAGGAGGCGCGCAAGAAGCGCAACAATTTATCGTTAAAGTAGCCTTGTGCATCCAGCACCTGTCGCTCTTGCAGCAGCTGTAACTGATGGCTGAAAAACATCACCACAATACTGATGACCAGCGCCACAAAGGTGGAATTAAAGGCGACCCCAAGGCTGACCGTTACCCCGGCAATGTCCCCTTCAACCGCTTTATGGGCTTGACCCAGGGCCTCCCCGATACCTCGTACGGTACCGATAAACCCGATGGAGGGAATTGCCCAGGCGATGTAGCGGACCATGGACAGTTCGCTGTCCAGCCGGTCGGACTCAGTATCGCATGCTTCCTTTACCGCATTGCTGGCGTCGGCCACGCTGTGGGTGGTATGGAAACGCTCCAGGGTTGTGAGCAGGGTGCGGGGGATGAGCAGGTTGCGCTGATTTTCCTCCAGTGCTTGCAGCGGGCGGGCAAACTCCACAGTGTCGTCTGGCAGGATGCTGGCGCCGTCACGCACTCTCAGCAGCGGCATTTCCAGCATTTTGCGTTCCTGGATGGCCTGGCGTGCCTTGAAACCCATGATAGCCAGTGCCCACAGCATCAGGACAAAACAGGCTTCCTGTTCGTAATCGCGCATAACCACAAACAGACTGCGTTGCACAACATAGGGCTCCCCCGCTGCCTGGCGTTCCAGCTGCTCCTGTAAAATGGCATCGGCATTGGGCCTGACCCAGGCGACATAAATTGAATGCACAATGATGACCGATATCAACAGGGCAAACAGTTGGTAGATAAATTCCGAACCGGCATTGCGTTTCATAGACAAATCCTAATGGCTAACAGCAAACTTTAAATATCCACGGGAAACGAGACCGACAGATCCTCAGAGACTTCTTCGGTGGGATCGAAGCGATCAGGGCTGGCATTAGCCGCAGGCTTCTTCGACGTGGCTTCCTTGTTGTTTTGGTTATTTTGGTTATTTTGATTGTTCTGGTCCGTTGGCGTTTTATCCGTACTGTCTGTTGATTCTGGAGTATCAACCTGTTCATTATTGTTTTGCGCGTAGCTGCTTGGGCTGTAGCCGATCAGGTGGCCAGTAAGCAGACACAGCAGGCATAGAAAGGTTAAACGTGGCATGGGCAAGCTTACTCCACAAACCGGGCAATCCGGAATCCGACATCATTCCGCCCTTCGGTACCGTAATCGCGAAACGCCAGTCGCAGATCCGTCATCGTGCCATGTGCCCAGCTGGAGCCGCGAATGACATAATAGTCGCCCTTGTCGGGTCCCATGGGATTGACTTCGGTTTTCAGGGACAGGCCGGTCTGGATACCGTAGAAATCATTGATCCATTCTGCCGCATTACCGCTGAGGTCGTACAGCTTGCGATGATTGGCTGGAAATTTTTTCACCGGCGAGGTGACGGCATAGCCGTCGTCGTAATTCAGTAATATGCTGCCTAACAGCGGTGCGGCTGTACGATCACCGAAATTGCCAAAGCTGGGGGTGGGGGGCAGGGCATCGCCCCAGCCAAATTTCTGCATTACGCCGTCATGCAGTCGAGCCGCCCAGGCCCATTCAGCTTCAGTCGGCAGACGATAGCCATGGCTGTCCGTGTTAAAACCGGTAACTACGCCGTTACTGACCTGATAAAACGCAGGCAGGTTTTCCTGTTCTGACAGCCAGTTGCAGTAGAGCGCCGCCTGCTGCCAACTGATGTTGACCACCGGATAGTTTTCACCGTTGAGACTGTTGCCTTTTACGTGGGCCGATGAATGAAATTTTTCAAACCGACGGAACTGGGCGTTGGTCACCAGGGTGTCGCTGAGGTAAAAGGCCCGATTGAGCTGGATATTGCGCTGGGCTTCATTGGCTCGACGACCTTGTTCGCGTCGAGATGCGCCCATGGTGAAGGTGTCGTTAGGCTTGAACAGGAGCAATGTCTGACCGGCGCTGGAGCTAAGCTGGGGTTTGATGTTCTTCCACTTGTACTCGTCGTTGGTCAGCAGGCGAATCGACAGGTTCTGATCCAGGTCCGGGCGCGGTAAAACGGTTTGGGTGTGATCGGCGTACCCCTCTTTGCTGATCCGAATCTGATGCTGACGAGCGGGCAGGGTCAGGCTTTGATTAGCCCGTCCCATTAGGCGGCCGTCTACATAGAGCAGGCCATCGCCGGGTTGGGCGCTAATGGTAATTTTGCCGAGGTTGGCGGTCAGTGTAACGGAGAGGTCGATTTCCTTGCCCGATTCGACACTGATGTTGCGGTGCTGGGGTTGATAGCCATCTTTAAACAGCGTCAGGTCATAGTTTTGGCCTGGCGTCAGGTTCAGGTCTGTGGGAGTTTTACCCCGAAACTGGCCGTTGACTGTGATGCTGGCACCGGCAGGTTTTGATACCACAGCCACCAGGCCATCGGCCTTCTGCAGTTCAATCGGTGGCAGGCTCAGCTTCTGTTGGGCCTTGACGCGCAGGTTTTGTCGCCAGGCCTTGTAACCCGGCAGCTTGACCATCAACTCGTGCTTACCGGTTAACAGTTCCGCAGTTATGGGGGTGACTCCTATTGCCTCGCCATTGGCGCTGACGGTAGCTCCGCTCGGATTGGAGGTGATCTCCACATCCGCCCAATCGGGCTGTAACTCGATCGCCAGTGTCTGCTCCTGGTCTCGCCCAGTGATGGTGATGGTCTGTTGCAGTGGTTGATAGCGCTCGGCTTGAAGGCTCAGCTGGTGGTCGCCGGCAGCGATATCACTCAGGCGTTCTCCGCTGGTTCCTTTGACAGTACCGTCGATCAGGATCTCTGCGGGGGTGTTGCTGGTCACTGTCAGATGGCCCGGCAGGGGATCGAGAGTAAAGTCGTGGTATTGGTTATTGTCGGCAGTAATATCGAGGGTGGCTTCAAGGGGGTAATAACCCTCGGCCTGTATGGTCACCTTGTGGTCGCCTTGCATGAGTAAAAAGCGATCGCCGACAGCCAGGGTGAACAAGCCATCGACGTCAATCACCGGCTGTTCGGTATTGGTTTGGATGTAGAGGGACTTAGCGCTGAACAGATAGCCCAATACCAGTAACGCCAGCAGAATCATGGCCGCGAGTGCGAGCAACATCGGTGACGGCTGCCAGCGGGTCGGGGTTTCCACAGTTTGAGCCGGCTGAAAATCCAGCGGCTGAATGATGTCGGGGTCATGAGGCGGTGTTGGGCCGCTGGTTTGGGGGGCGTCCGATGTGTTGATGGCTGTGATCTCTTCCTGCTGAGTCATAAATGTTCAACTGCCCGGGTGGCGATGCCATCAGCCTCCCAGGGCGATTTTCTCCTCGCATTGAATGACAATGGTCTTGCTGTTGCTGCCTGGCTGCAGGGTAAATTCTTCGCGCACATCGCGATAGCCTGTACGACTGCCCACGAGGGTATAGCGTCCGGGTTTCAATTCCAATGCATGTTCAGTGAAATTACCGAGCTTGCCGACCTTATAGAGCGTCACTTGGGTTTCGTTGTCGGAGCGTAATAACACCGCCACGGGATTCATGGCCCGGGCCAGTGATTGCTGCAGTTGCTGTTGTTGCTGGTCAATACGCGGGCCGCGGGGTTTGACCGACGCAGCTTCACCCAGTAGTTGCTGGGCATTGCGGTAAACGGCTGGGTCGGCAAGTCGCAGAGGTTCGTCAATAAGCGCTTGCAGTTGCTGGTCCAGTTGCGACCTGGCCCGAGTGCGCAACACCCCGACACGAGCGGCCACCAGGCTGCTGTCGAGGCTTTGTGCCCGTTGATAGTGAGTCAGGGCCTGTTGCCACTGTTCATTGGCTTCCAGTTTCTCTGCCTGGCGTAAAGCCCCCTGAATACCTTGTTGGGTCAATTGGTTGCCGGCCTGGGTAATGGCATCTTGAGCACTCTGGTTGCCGGGTTTGATGGCCAGCGCATTTTTGAACTGGGAGATCGCCTGATTGTACTTTTGCGACTGCAGCAGACTGTAGCCGCGTCCCATGTAACTGGCATAATCCCCTTCGGAGATGGCTTTCTCAATGGTGGCCAGCTTGTCCTTGGCGGCTTGGGATTCGCTATCGAGCTGCAACGCTTTTTCCACATGGTGTTTCGCGCTGTCATACTGGTATTGCAGTAATTGATTGTCTGCCGCTTCCAGTTGTTCGATGACCTGTTCCTGCACCTGGGCTCTGGCCAGGCCGGCGCGGGCGTCCTCGCTGTCAGGGAACATGGCGGTGGCCAGGCTGTATGCGGTCACCGCAACTTCGGGTTGTTGATCGGTTATGGCCTGTTGGCCTTCGTCCATGGCTTGCTGGAAGCGGGGTTCGGCTTGTGCCGCCAGTGAGGTGAATTGCTGCAATGCCAGCTCATAATTTTGTTGGGCGGCCAAAAAGTCGCGATTGCGGTAGAATTCGTCCCCCTGGTTGGCAGTTTCTACCGCTTGCTCAAACGCTGTCTTGCCCCAGCGTTCGACCGCCATGTTCTCCAGGCTGTTTTGCTGATCCAGCAATTTGGCCAAAATCTCCTGGGCTTGCCGTCGGGCTTTGGTGACTTGGGCATCCTGCCATGGCGAATCGAGGGGGGCGGAAGCCGCTCCAGCGTTGGCCGGAAGTGGGGTGTTGGATTCTTCAGCACTGTTGGCTGTGACCGGCGTGGAGGTTGCGTCACCAGCCCCGCTATGGGGTTGGACAGGTTGTACTACTTTGGGTAACCAGAAAATGACCAGCACCAGCATCACCCCGAGTACCAGCAATCCAATGGCTTCCGGTTTGTGCCTGACAAACCAGGGCGGCTGGTGCCGGGTCTGGAATTCACTGTCATCCCATTTGCTGGCAGGGCTGGCTGTGGTGTTGTGATCTGGCTCCGTCATGGTCTGGTGCTGATCTCTGATTTCCGGGGATTTATAGTAGATTATCCGTGCTTGTCGAACGGAATGCCAATCGAAAATTCGGAATAATGTGGGATCAGAGACCGGTATCCACCTGGTAAATTTCCCTCAGCAGCTCGCGCCACTGGTCGTACTGGTTTTCCACCGTACCTGACAGGGTGATGGTTCGGTCTTCCAGCTCGATAACCTGGGGTTCTATGGCGGCCTCGAGGGAGTCTCCCAATTCCTGCAGCGCTTCGACGTGCATTTCTGACTCAGCCCGCTTGTCAAATCCGCTTTTCACCATATAGGCACCACCGGCCACGGCGACCGTTCCCGCCGCCCGGGCAGATCCGCTGTCGCTGCCCGCAGCGGCGATACCGCCCAAGATGGCCGCGATGCCCATAATCGTTCGATTGCGTGCTTCCCGTTTAAGTTCCCTCAGCGCAATCACTTCGTTGTAACTTTGGCTTCGCCACTCTTGATAGGGTTGATCCATTTGTTTGACGAAGCCACCGTAATAGTCCTGCAGGGTATCGACGAACAAATAGTCCCGTTCGCGAATTTGTCGTATGCGCTGCAGCATGGGATCGCCTTCAGCCGGCAGCCGTGTGATGGTGTACTCACCGTTAGCAGACTTTTCCAGATGGCCGGAAAAAGCGGCTGGTGAGAAGCTTTGGGCAAATTTGAGTTCGGCGGTGGTGCGGATCTTACGCAGAGCAACACTGTCGAAGTTTTCCTGCCGATACAGCAGCATGTCATTGGCAACGCGATTGTAAATGCTCTGGAAGGGTTCCATCGGCACTGTCTGGGTACGTCGCTTGCTATACGCGTATTTGCTGGCGAGCCCTTCGTACTCTTTTTCAAACCACAGTTGGCCGGTCGCATCAACCACCGTAACCAGCAGGCGCAACTCCTCACCGTTGGAGTCGATGATTTTGCCACTGACCATCACATCCACGCTGCTCTGGCTGTTGGGAATGACTCTCACAGCACCCCAGGCGGCGCTGGACTGCAGTGTTTGCATCAAGTGATAGGGGATAAAGCGAGATTCGGCTTTGCGAATCTCCGGGAAAACCGTGAGTCCCTCATCTTCGTTGAGTTCTTCCAGTCCAGGATCAAACAGGTGAATGCCGACATCGAGCAGTTCGGACTCGGGTATCTGCTGTTGTTCCTGTTGCAGCGGCTCAACCTGAGTGGTTTTGATGGTATTGCTGGAGCAGCCCGCCAGCGCCAGAGGTAGGATCAACAGAGCCAGCATCCACTGACGATATGAGTGCATCAAGGCGTTTAAAGATCTGCTTTTGTATGTGTGTGTAGGTAACATGGCCCGCTCATTGATTTTTGTATTTACGATATTCTTCCCAGAGTTTTTCCCGCAGTTTGGGGTCGGGTTCGTTTAAGGCGGCTTCGCGTATCTGGCGGGCGATAACATCGTCGTCGCTGCCATCAGGAATATCCGCTGGCGGTGGGTAAGCGGCTTTGTGCTGATAATCGCCTTCGCGACTCTGATTGCCAGCTGGCCGGTTACCGCCACCGGAAGAGCGGGATTGATTGTCATTGCCTTGACCGCCTTCGCCTACACCCTCAGGGCCTGGAGGTGATGGCGGTGCCTCACCACCATAGCCACTGTCTTCTCCGTCACTCTCCTGATCACCCTCGTCATAGGGTAAGCCACCACCAGCATCAGCGGCTTCCAGTTCTTCCTCGCTGCCCTGTTGGTTGGACTGGCTGAGAACGTATTCGCGCTCGCGCAGGATCATGCCGTCATAGCTGGCCATGGATTCATCCAGCTGGCCTTCGAGAATGGCGATACGCTCACTGGTGGTCATGGGCCCGGTATTCGCCGGGGAGGATGACGAGCGACCGCCGGACTGTCCACCCGCTGCGGCTTCTGCGGATGAACTGGAAGCGTTTGCAGAGCTTGAGGCACTGGCGGAACTGGAAGACGAGTTGGAGCTATTGGATGCACTGGAAGAGGCGCTGGACTCTTCTTCGGAGAAATCGATGTCATCGCTGGGCGACGATTCTTCCGCCTGGGGATCTTCAAAGTCACTAGAGGAAGGACCGCCTTCTTCCCAGGGGGGGCGCTCTGCTTGAGAGTCTGATCCCTCACTGCCGCGTTCACTCTCGCGTCCGGCCGGAGGCTGTGCATTACCGGGTTGCCCCTGTTGGCGGGAGTCTGCATTCCTGCTGTCGGCATCACTACTGGAGGTGCGCGAAGAGTCACTCCTGGACTGAGATGAGGAGGGGCCGCTGGGCGTTGGCATGGCTGGTGCCGAGGCGCCGGGTGAACTGGAGCTGCTCGAAGAGGATGACGAGCTGCTGGCCGTGGAAGACGAACTGCTGGAACTGGAGGGTGAGCTGGGCGATGGGGTGGAAGGGCTCGACGTGGACTGCTGTTGCTCCTTGCAACCGGCAAGGACCAGTATCGAAATGGCAGTTGCTAGCAGTACCTTGTGCTTGCCCGTTCTAACCATTAAAGCTAAACCCCTTATTCCTTGTTAAACAGCTGCCCTAGAGAATAACCATTTACCCATAACTGCAATGTAGCAGCATATACGCCTCTCTGTCAGCTTCACCGACCTCGCTTAGATTGGAGTTCACTGGAGTCCAATAGTTCGCCAGGTTTTGGAATCGGCCGACAAAAAATACCCTATTGACGAAACTCGCGCCCAGTCGTCATGCCTTCCCGCTAGTGTAGTCGCGTCTGGGTGAATGGTGTGTGAACAGAAAGGCTGTAACTTCGCCAGCTATTCTGAATCGGAGAAAACGTAACGATGGGTGAGGTTCTCTGTGTCCGTTGGAGACCCATCGGCGAATCGGGGCCTGAACTTGGTGGTTTTGAGAGCCTTGCGAACATGAGAACGGTTGCGCACGCTGTCTTCGGGGAAGGCTTCCAGAATTTCGATATTGCGGGCGCGTCCATGTTTGGAGACATCAAAACTGACCAGTACATACTCGTTGGACTGGTCTTCGCTTTCCGTACCGGCCTGCAGTAGTGGCAGGTCAGGCAGAGCTACGGGGCTGCCAAAAAACTTGTTCACCATGGTCTCTGCATCTGGGGTGCTGGCCAATTGATTGTAGGCCTGTTGATACATATCGATAGCGGTGTGCCAGCGGTTAAACATCAGGTTCCAGTCAGCCAGTTGAATTTGCGCCTGCACTTCTGCAGCCACGGGAGCCTGTGGGTTGGTGGCGTAGACGTGTTGAATACGGGCTATGGCATTTTTACCGCTGCTGTAACTGTTGAGAATGTATTGTTCCAGTCGCGCCCGTTCATCGGCGCTGGCCCTGGCGCTGCCGAAACTGGTTTCGAAATCCGTGCGCTGGGCGGCGGAAGCTTGATAGGTTGCCAGGTAGTAGTTGGAGACAGTGAGGCCTTTCAGAGCACCCACCAGACGCATATCGTCCTGTCCATAGACTCGGTCGATAATATTGATGGCCAGAGTGTAGAGGTTGTGGGCACTGATCAAGTGCTGAAATAACCCACTGCCAATATCCAGAGAATAAGCGTTGAGATGCCAGTTGCTGAGCTTGGTGATGACCGGCAACATGCGGGGATCGTCCTCGCCAAAGTTGCGGCGGTGTAACCAGTACAGGTACTGGTGGCTGTCACTGGCGGCCTCCCAGTCACCGCTGGCAACGGTGCTTTCAATCAGTCGCTCCAGTATCGGCACCTGGTTGAGGCTGTAGAGGCCCTCGTTGACGCGACTGACGTGCATGGCTCGTTTGAACACTTCAGACGCCTCTTCATGCATCCCCTGGTTTTGATAATTGACGCCCAGAGTCAGCAGCTGTTCTGAGAGTTGGTTGTAATAAGGGCCGAACTCTTGTTCCATGGAGGCGATAGCATCCAGGTAGTCGGCGGACACTGCCGATTTGCGCTGGGGGTACGCCAACGCCAACGGACTGGGAGCACTGGTGTTGGTAGCAGCGTCTTCGGCCGGCGTATTGAGTTCAGTCGGGTTGGCACTGGCCAACGAGTTGCCCGTGTTCACCAATGGGTCACTGCTCTCATTGGCCATAGACAGGCTGTGAATGGCCCCCAAAAGAACACACGACAGATAAACGAGAGACAATTTCATAATGTTCACGTCTTCAGTAATACTAGTGTCGAATGCAGCGAAAACTTTCCCCACATTTTGCGCTGCGGGTTGAACGCAAGCCAAGGCCCTTTGGGTTCGGCTATTGCCAAAAAAGTATAGCCAAGGGGGGAGAGCCTGGAATAAGACGTTTGAACGACTGTCATCTGTTCCCCGGGATTGAAGTTGCAGAGCAAGGTCGATACCAAAGGCTGTGAAGAGGGTTCATGATTTTGTCAAAGCCTTGTAATACTCAGTATTTCCTGGCTGTAAGGGGCAAATTCATGGCGTAAATCCAGAGGCTTAAATATATTATGTTAATATCAAACTTAGCTTAATATCTCGAAATATTCTATAACAAAGGCTTCATTTTTTGTTTGAAGTGTGAAGGTGATAAGTATTGTTCAGGGAGTGGTCATGTCGAAAACAGTGGTCATGATTCATGGGATGTGGGGAGGGGGTTGGTACTGGCAGCCGATGAAGGCGTTTTTTCAAGCCCACGGCTATCGGGTCTTGACTCCAGATCTCCGATACCATGGTGAGGATGCTGACTCAGCGCCAATGGACCTGTTGGGGAATTTGAGCCTGACTGACTATGTCGATGATTTACAGGTCGTAATTGAAAGCCTGCCCGAGAAGCCGATTGTGATAGGCCACTCTATGGGCGGACTGATTGCGCAAAAACTGGCAGAGAGGAATTTGGTTGCGGCCTTGGTGCTGGCTTGCCCGGCGCCACCTGCGGATGTCTTTGCCCCCAATCTTTCAGCGATAAGATCTTTTCTGCCGCTGGTGATGCGACGCAACTTCTGGAGGCGGCCCCACAAGCCCAGTTTTGCCAGTGTTGTGTATTCGTCGTTCCAGATGATTCCGCCGGAGCATCGCCACGACTATTACCATCGACTGGTACCTGAATCTGGGCGAGTCCTTATGGAAATCGCGTTTCCGTTTCTCGATAAAGGCAACACCACCACAGTGCGGGCTTCACAAGTCAAATGCCCAACCCTGGTACTGGCGGCATCGCAGGATCGTCTGGTTCCCGCTCATGTGGTAGAGCAGGTGGCCAATAAATACCCCCAGGCCGACTATCACTGCTTCGCTGGGCATACCCATTGGTTGATTGCCGAAACCGGTTGGGAAGACAGCGGCCAGTTTATTGTCGATTGGCTGGCCGGCTTGTCCGCTCCCGAAGCGGAACGCAGTGTTCGTGCCAACAGCGCCTAGGACGATAAAATCTTTTCTCGGGTGCGGGTAAATTCCTCTTCGCTCAGTTTGCCGGATTCACGCAGCAGTTGCAGTGCTTCAATCTGCTTTAATTGCTCTTCATTGTAGCCGGGCAGCCGTCTGGTTTCCGTCGTTGGTGAGGTCGTCGGAGGGCTTGTCGGCGAGTTTGGCGGTGAGGCTGACGTTGTTGCCGATTCGGACGCAGCCGTCATCCCCAGCCAACCGCCAATTTTCGACAGAATGGCTTTGATGACTCGCCAGATTTTGGGCAACAGCCAAATTGCCAGGCCAATAAAGACAGCCAGCAAAACCAGAAACAGCAGAGGGTAGTTAAGGGCGGTCCACAGTCCGGCGAAAACCATCAGGTCTTCAGTTAACGAGGCGCCCCAGTTGGTGAAGGGTTCCGGTGAGGTGTTGATTAAAGCCCGGGTGCCGGCCTTGGTGGCGTGACTGGTGGCAGCCAGTGTGCCGCCCATAATCCCCGCGGCCACTTCCAGCACGGGTGTAACATCACCCACCGCGCCAGCCGCCAGCATGGCTCCCGCGGGGATGCGGATAAAGGTGTGCAGGGTATCCCAACCGGTATCCACACCGGGGGTTTTATCGACGAAAAACTCGACAAAATACATCAGTCCGGCGGCACCGATGACCATCGGGTCGGCCAAAACTTGCAGATCGGGGGGCAAATCAATATTGCCGGTGGAACCGCCGATACCCAGTACCAGCAGGGCGGCATATAAATTGATACCACTGGCCCAGGACGCGCCCATGGTCAGGGCGAGGGTAGCCAGCAAGCTTTCATATGTTTCCATTAAATATCTCGGACTCTAAATATCTCGGACTCTGTGTGCGTCAACGCTATGATCAATGTCTACTGTAGCAGCGCTGGTTATTTTGATGGTAGTGAAAGCTGATCCCCGTGTGGGGCCCCAGAGGCTGAAAGCTCCACAGGTTAAAGCCAAAGCCTGAGCCATAGGGTGACCTGTAGTCGTATCGGCGGTTTCCCTCCTGCAGGCCATAGTAGTGGTGTTGGCCATAGTAGCGGTGTTGGCCATAGTAGCGGTGTTGACCGTAACTATTATGTTGACCGTTGTGGTGTCTGTCATAGCCCTGCTGGCGAGATTCCCGGTACAGGTGTTTCTCCCGCTTGTGATGACGACCGTGATGCTGTTGTTCCCCCCGTTGCTGGTGGGCAAATCGATTGGCGCTGGGCTGGTGTCCGGCAGCGGCATTGAGGTAACGCTCACTGACGTAGCGGTTGTCTGCCAGTAATGAGCCGCTGGCCAGCATGCCAGTAAGGATTGTGAATAGGATTATGGAGCTTTTCATGTTGCCTCCCAGAACTGTGGCAGTGTGGGAGGACATTAGCCCAGGTTCGATGAATCCAGGCTGAATATAAAATAACCGTATAGCTTACGGGCAATATTATCTTTTTGGGTATTTGCTGGTGATGGCTGCCACGTAACCGGCGGAAAATGCCGGTTACATGACGCCGACCCACTCAAGTCTGGTGGGCCGGCTCTAGGCGGGACTGGTTTCAGGCGTTTTCCCGGCCCCATTCGGCAAAGGTCTTGCCTTCCCCGGCCAGTTGCTCCAACAGCTTGGCGGGCTGCCAGAACTGTTCGCCAAACTGTTCCTGGTACTGGCAGATGGTGTCGTAGACGGTTTTCAGGCCGACACTGTCGGCGTAGTGCATGGGCCCACCTTGCGAGACGGGGAAGCCATAGCCGTAGATGTAGACTACATCAATATCGCCAGGGCGCTGGGCGATGCCTTCCTCCAATATCTTGGCGCCCTCGTTGATGAGACCAAACATCATGCGGTTCAGCAGTTCCTCCTCACCGATCTCACGGCGCTCAATGCCCTGGGCTTTGGCCTGTTCCTCGACAATATTCATCACCTCTGGATCGTTCAGGCGCTGGCGGGTTTCCGCATCGTACTTGTAGAATCCGGCGCCGGATTTCTGCCCCAGGCGACCCATCTCCACCAAGGCATCGGCCACGCAATGGGTTTTGGCCGGTCCCTTTTGTTCCTCTGTCAGACCTTGTCGGGCTTTATAGCCAATATCTATTCCGGCCAGGTCACTGACAGCAATAGGTCCCATCGCCATGCCAAAGTTCTGCATCACGCTGTCGATTTTTTCCGGGCTGGCGCCTTCAATCAGACACAGTTGGGCCTCGCGGAAGTAGGGTTGCAGCATGCGGTTACCGATAAAGCCATAACAGACACGGGCTAACACCGGCACTTTCTTGATGGTTTTTGCCATCTGCATGGCGGTGGCAATCACGTCATCGGCGGTTTTTTCCCCACGCACAATTTCCAGCAGTTTCATGACATTGGCCGGACTGAAAAAGTGCAGCCCAATGACGTCTTCGGGACGCTGGGTGGCAGCGGCAATCTGGTCGACATCCTGATAGGAGGTGTTGGTGGCGAGAATGGCTCCGGGCTTACAGGTGGCATCCAGTTTGGTGAACACTTCTTTCTTGATATCGAGGTTTTCAAACACCGCCTCAATCACCAGATCAACCTGCGCCAGGTCAGCGTAATCGGTTGAGCCTTTGATAAGGGACAGGCACTGATCCATTTGCGCCTCGCTCAGCTTGCCTTTTTTGGCGCTGATGGCGTAATTCTTTTCGATAATGCCAAGCCCCCGTTGCAGTGCGTCGTCGCTGATTTCCAGCAATGTCACGGGAATACCGACGTTGGCAAAGTTCATGGCAATACCGCCGCCCATGGTACCGCCACCAATTATACCGACACTGTTGATGGCGCGGATCGGGGTATCCTTGGGCAAGTCTTTGACCTTGGCGGCTTCACGTTCGGCAAAAAACATATGACGCATGGCGGCAGACTGGGGCGACGTCAGGCACTCCGCAAACAGTTGGCGTTCTGTTGCCAGCCCCTCATCCATTGGCAGATTAACTGCGGCTTCGACACAACTGACGATATGTTGTGGTGCGATCTGTCCGCGGGCGCGCTTGGCCAGAGCCTGGCGATAACCATCGAACAGCTCTTGTGGCGCAGCGGCGGGGTCGATGGTGATATCCCGTACCCGTTTCAGAGGCAGGTTGTCAGCGATGACTTTGTTCGCCAGTGCTACAGCCGCTTGTTCCAGATCCGCATCTACCACTTCGTCAACCAGGTGCATGGATTGCGCTTTGCCGGCGGCAATCGGATTGCCGGACGTCATCAGTTCCAGTGCGGCCTCGACACCGGCCAGACGCGGCGTGCGCTGGGTGCCACCGGCACCAGGCAGAATCCCCAGTTTGACTTCGGGCAGCCCCACTTTGGCTGAACTCAGGGCAATGCGGTAGTGGCAGCCGAGAGCCACTTCAAAGCCGCCACCGAGCGCCGTACCGTGAATGGCCGCAATAACGGGTTTCTGTGAATTTTCAATGGTCTCAATCACTTCGGGCAGGGAAGGGGACTGGGGCGGCTTACCAAATTCGGTAATGTCAGCACCGGCGATGAATGTGCGTCCTTCGCAGATAATAACCAACGCTTTGCTGCTGTCATTCTGGGCATTGGTAATCGCGTCCTGAATACCCTGACGCAACGCCAGAGAGAGGGCGTTAACCGGTGGGTTGTTCAGGCGAATAATGCCGATTTCGTTTTCCAGTGTGTAGTTCACTACTGACATAGCGTGTCTCTCCTATGGATTTTTGCGTATTTACCATGCTTACATTTCGACGTTCTTCTCGCCAAGCTGGTCGGCAGGGAACCTTCCGTGACACGCTGTGAACACGTCCGTGTGCGCTTGACGTCGGCATCCATGCCTCCGACGGTCCCGGAAGGTTCCCTGCCGACCAGCTCCAGTGCTAAACGACAACATCTGACGCTGGCCATCAATTTTTACGTCGCTCAGTTGTGGCACTGGGCAGGAATGCGGGCTGGGGTATCACGGCCTTCAGCGGCATGGATGCCGCTGTAGAGCCCCCAGGGATGGGTTCACGGCGTGCCGTGATGCCCCAGCCCGTATTCATGCCTTCTTGAAAAGAAAACCGGATTAAGGGTGTTTACAGTCTTTCAATCACCACCGCGATACCTTGCCCGATACCAATACACATGGTGGCCAGGGCATAGCGACCGTTGGTGCGTTCCAGTTGGCGCAGGGCGGTGTAGAGAATGCGTGCGCCGGATGCGCCCAGCGGATGCCCCACGGCAATGGCGCCGCCGTTGGGGTTCACCCGCGGGTCATCAAACGCAATGCCCAGCTGCTGCAAACAGCCGAGGGCCTGTACCGCAAAGGCCTCGTTGAATTCCATAACATCCATATCGTCCAGGGTTAACCCGGCACGTTGCAGCGCTTTGCGAGTCGCAGGTACCGGACCCAGCCCCATCACGCGCGGTTCTACCCCGGCGATGGCGCCGGCCAGGATGCGGGCGCGAGGAGCAATGCCGGCGGCTTTGCCGGCCTGTTCGCTGCCAATGATCACGGCTGAGGCACCGTCGTTGATGCCCGAGGCATTGCCCGCAGTGACGACGCCGTCAAACAGAGGCCGCAGTCTGGTCAAGGCTTGCAGGTCAGTGCCGGGGCGTGGGTGCTCGTCGGTGTTGATGGTCAGGGCCGGTTTTTTGCGGCCCTGGGAGACCTCAATGGGGAGGATTTCTTCGACAAAGAACCCGTCGGCGCGAGCGGCTTCGTACTTGGCTTGCGAGGCGGCGGCAAAACGGTCGCTGTCTTCGCGGCTGATATTCAGGTCGGCGGCAATGTTGTCGGCGGTTTCCGGCATGCTGTGGCTGCCAAACTGACGCACAATCTCGGGGTTGGTAAACCGCGCACCCATGGTTGTGTCGGCAATCTGTTGGCTGCGATCAAAGGCGCTGGTGGCTTTCGACAGCACCAGCGGTGCCCGGCTCATGGATTCCACTCCGCCGGCGACGAACAACTCGCCCTCACCGGATTTGACGCAGCGGGACGCATCAAGGGCGGCCGCCAGGCCGGAGCCGCACAGACGATTCACTGTGAGGCCACCGGTGGCAATGGGAAGTCCGGCCAGCAGCCCGGCAAAGCGGGCAACATTGCGGCTGTCTTCCCCGGCTTGATTGGTGTTACCGGCAATTACGTCTTCGTACAGGCTCGGGTCGAAGTGGTTGCGTTCAACCAGCGTGCGAATGACGTGGGCCAGTAAATCGTCCGGGCGAACGGATGACAGGCAGCCGCCGTGGCGACCAAAGGCGGTGCGTCCGCCGTCGTAGATAAAAGCTTCGGGCATGGTTCTTCTCGCTCGCTATTAGGCCAGTTCTATATGGATAGGGAGGGATTGCAGCACCGTTTGCAGGGCTTCACGTTGCCGGGGATCCAGCAGCCTTACCGTCGCACAGAGGCCTTTTAAGGGATCCGTGTAGGCTTCAACTTCGGCCTGAATACCCGCTTCCTGCAGGGTGGATTGCAGGGTCAGGTCGGCGGCCATTTCCCGCAATCGCGGTTTGAACACCTTGCCCACCGCCGTCAGGGGAATGGCCTCAATCACTTCAATGTGCTTGGGGATGGCGGCACGTTCAGAGATGTGTTGCTGGCAGTGGCTCAACAGCGTCTGCGGGTTGATGCTGTGGCCGGGTATCGGCACTACGAAGGCCATCGGCAGCTCGCCGGCGTGGGGATCCGGTTGGCCTACGGCCACCACGTTGGCCACGTCCGGGTGATTGAGCAGCACCTCTTCAATCAGCGCGGGATCGATATTGTGACCTCCGCGAATGATCAGGTCTTTGGCGCGGCCGGTCAGAAACAGGAAGCCCTGTTCGTCCAGGTAACCCATATCACCGGTATTGAACCAACCGTCTACCCAGGCGTTGGCGTTATCTTCATCTTCGAGGTAGCCGGCAAAAATGTTGGGGCCGCGGGCGAGCACCACCCCCGCTTCATTGGGGCCACAGACTTTGACCAGCTGGTTGCCGTCCACGTGCGCCACAATGCGCTCACCGTAGGGAACTCGCAGGCCACAGCTGCCCATGGGAACGTTGGAGTTCTCATGGGTGTGAGCCAGTACAGCGGTGGTTTCTGTCATGCCGTAACCGTTGCGTACCCAGCAGTCATAGCGTTGCTCAAAGTTGGTTTTCAGGCGGTTGGCCAGTGGCGCCGCGCCGCTGATGACTTCTTCCAGAGACGAGACGTCATGGTCGCCTTTGGGGATATCATAGAGCACTGACAGGATGGTGGGGACGGCAGCCAGACCATGGAACTTGAAGCGTTCCACGTGCGCCCAGAAATTGGCAATGACATTGGGGTTGCGGAAACCCGATGGGGTCATAATCACCACATTACGCCCACACACTATGGCTGCGATGCCAGTGACCACAAGGCCAAAAATATGAAACAAGGGCAGCGCACACGGTGAGCAGTAGCGGGATTTGTGAGAGGAGGTGTCTTGCAGCATCTGGGCGATGAAGGCGAAGTTGCTGTGGTTCAACTGGGCTACTTTGGGGCGACCGGTGGTACCGCCGGTGTGCATGTAGGCGGCCGGCTGGTCGCCGTGAAACTGGCGACCTGAGTCCAGGGTGTCAGGGTTAAAACGGTCAACCTCGGCCTGGTAGTCTATCATCGTGAGCCCTTCGCGCGGGGCTGAAGGCACGGCATCGGTCAGGCCTGGGAACTGTACAACCACCATGTGGGTAATGGCGGGTGCCATGTTGACCAGTTCCACCGCTTTGTTCCACAGCTCGGGATTACCGCTGATGGGAGCCGTGGTCACCAAAACTCTTGAGCTGGTTACCGCCATGATTTCCGCCAGATGATGGGCTTCCAGCATCGGGTTCAAGGGGCTGCAAATGCCAGCCGCTTGAGCGCCCCACTGGGTGTAATAGGTTTCCGGCAACGACGGCAGCATAATCGATACGGCATCCTGTTGGTGCACGCCGATACTGTGAAACAGGTTGGCGGTTTGGGTGATGCGCGCGCCCAGTTGCCGATAACTGATGGCCAGGCTGGGCTCATCGGCCACGCCAGTCAGCAGGAATTCCAGGCCGATGTCGTCACCCCATTTGTCGCAGGCGTGCTTTATCAGCTCATAGCTGTTATCCCAGGGATAGCGCTGGGATAGTGGGGTGCGCTCAAATTTTTCAATATCGGCCTGAGTGATCAGCTCAGAGCCAGCGGTGGCCATTGGGGTGGACTTAGTCGGGGACACGGGGGCATTCATCTCTCTTATTCTCCAGTCCTTGTTGCCGTACAGGGTCGGCAGAGGCATGTTAAGTGTTTGAATTATCGGATTGTCTTATCTATTTGTTTATTTTGTTTATGGTTATATAGCGGTTCGTAGCTTTGCTTTACGGGCATTTTACACAGAATTGAGAATTTAATTCCACTCTGCGGAATTAGTTGTTAGTATTTACCCTGATTTTTGGTTGGAAAGCAACCGTATTTGTCCTGTGAGGTAAATGCAAGCCGTCATTGGATCTGTCTCGGTTTATTACCAACAATTCAGTGTGGCACCTAAATTCCAATAATGAGAAACCCCGAAAACGCAGAGAGGAGGGTTCATGATTCGAGATTCAGAGACGCTCAACCAGCTGCTCGACACCCTGTCGCGCTACGTCAGAGAACGCCTTGTTCCGCTGGAGGCCCAGGTCGCTGAAGAGGACTCCATTCCCGATGAGGTGGTCGAGGAAATGCGGCAAATGGGGCTGTTTGGGCTGACCATTCCCGAAGCCTACGGTGGCTTGGGCCTGACCATGGAAGAGGAGGTGCTGGTGGCCATGGAGCTGGGCAAGACCTCGCCGGCATTCCGCTCCCTGATCGGCACCAATAACGGCATTGGTTCGGCCGGGATTGTGTTCGATGGTACCGAAGCCCAAAAACAGAAATACCTGCCCAGATACGCCTCCGGGGAGCTGATCGGTTCCTTTTGTCTCACCGAACCCGATGTAGGCTCCGATTCTGCCAGCGTCAAAACCACCGCCGTCCGCGATGGCGATGTCTATATTCTCAACGGCACCAAACGATTTATTACCAACGCCCCCCGGGCAGGAACATTTACCGTGATGGCTCGCACCGACAGCAGCGTGAAAGGCGCGAAGGGTGTGTCGGCCTTTATCGTCGATGCTGACAGCGACGGCATCAGCCTGGGCGCCAAGGATAAAAAGATGGGGCAGGCGGGGTCTTACACCTGCGATGTGATCTTCGACAATGTCCGTGTGCCGGTGGATAACCTCATTGGAGGTGAAGAGGGTAAGGGTTTCTACACCGCCATGAAAGTTCTGGATCGCGGGCGGCTGCATATTTCGGCAGTCAGTGTCGGAGTGGCGGAGCGCTTGATTGACGATGCCCTGCGCTTTGCCGTAGAGCGCGTTCAGTTTGGCAAGCCGATAGCCGAGCACCAACTGATCCAGGCTATGCTGGCAGATTCCAAGGCGGAAGCCTTTGCCGGCAAATCCATGGTCATGGAAGCGGCGCGTCAGCGCGATCGGGGAGAATCCGTCAGCACAGAATGCGCCTGCTGCAAGTTATTCTGTACGGAAATGGTCGGGCGTGTGGCTGATCGTGCTGTGCAGATTCATGGCGGTTCCGGTTATATCTCGGAATACGCGGTGGAACGATTTTACCGGGATGTCCGCTTGTTCCGCCTGTACGAAGGCACCACGCAAATCCAGCAAATCGTCATTGCCCGCAATATGGTCAGGGATTTGAACTGAATTCAACAAGATTAACAATAGTCAATTACCCATGAGAAGGAGAGAGAAAAATGAACGTTGATTTCTCTGCAGAAGAGCTGGCTTTCCAGGAGGAAGTGCGCCAGTTTCTGAAAGAAAAATTGCCCGCTGATATTGCGGAAAAATCAAAGAACGACCTGCATTTTGAGAAGGATGATTTCGTTCGCTGGCAAAAAATTCTGGCCGAAAAAGGCTGGGCTGCGGTGAACTGGCCCGTGGAGTACGGCGGTACCGGCTGGAACCCGACGCAAAAATACATTTGGAGTAATGAATGTGCCAAAGCGGGTGCCCCAGGTGTAATCCCGTTTGGTATGAGCATGGTGGCTCCGGTGATTTACGGTTTTGGCAGTGAAGAACAGAAGCAGCGCTTCCTGCCGGATATTCTCAACAGCAATGTCTGGTGGTGTCAGGGCTACTCCGAGCCCAACGCCGGCTCCGATTTGGCTTCGTTGAAAACCACCGCCGTGCGCGACGGTGACGAGTATGTAGTGAATGGCACCAAAACCTGGACCACCCTGGGCCAGTACGCCGACTGGATTTTCTGTCTGGTGCGCACCGGTGGCGCCGACGCCAAAAACCAGGAAGCCATCAGCTTTCTGTTGATCGATATGAAAACCCCGGGCATCACCGTCTCTCCAATTTATATGCTGGATGAAGGCCACGAAGTCAACGAGGTTCACTTTGACAATGTTCGTGTGCCGGTCGAGAACCGGATTGGTGATGAGGGCAAGGGCTGGACTTACGCCAAAGTGCTGTTGACCCATGAGCGTACCGGTATTGCCCGGGTTGCACACAGTAAAGTGGCATTGGCCGAAGTTAAGAAAATTGCCAGCGAAATCCATGATTTTGGCGCGCCGTTGATGGACAACCCCGCGTTTGCACACAAGGTAGCTGAGTTGGAAATTGAGCTGCTGGCGTTGGAGTACACCGAACTGCGCACGTTGGCGTCGGTCAGCACCGGTAAAGCCCCCGGGCCGGAATCTTCCATCCTGAAAATCAAGGGCACGGAAGTGGCTCAGGCCATTGATGAACTGAAAATGGAGTTGGCTGGCTACTACGCCATTCCGTTTGTGGATGAGCAGTTCAATATTGATTTCGATGGTGAACGTGTTGGCCCTGGTGCTGCGGCCAACACTGCCCCCATGTACTTCAACCACCGCAAGACATCCATCTACGGTGGCAGTAACGAAATTCAGAAGAATATTATCTGCAAGGCCGTACTCGGTCTGTAAGAGGAGGGGAGACGAATGGACTTTTCATTCAGCGAAGAACAACAGATGCTGCAGGACAGCATCGCCAAATTTGTGCAGAACGATTACGACTTTGACAGCCGCATGAAGCTGGTCAAGAGCGACACCGGTTTCAGTCAGGATCACTGGAAGCTGTTTGCAGAACTGGGTTGGTTGATGGTGCCCTTCAGTGAGGCCGATGGCGGTCTGGGTGGCAGTGCCGCAGACCTGATGGTGGTAATGGAAGAGTTTGGCAAGGGCATTGTGATTGAACCCTTCCTGGCGACCACCGTACTTGGTGGTGGTCTGGTGGCCGCAGCCGGAAATGAAAGCCAGAAAAGTGAGCTGTTGGGTGGCATTATGGAAGGTCATTTGCAAATGGCCTTTGCTTATGCCGAGCCCAAGAGCCGTTACAACCTGGCCGATGTGGCGACCACGGCGGAAAAAACCGCTGACGGCTATGTTCTCAATGGCCACAAAGCCGTAGTCTTGAACGCCCCAGCGGCGAATATGATTGTGGTGGCGGCGCGCACGTCGGGTCAGCAGACCGACGCCGAAGGCATCTCCCTGTTCCTGGTGGATGCTAACCGTGAAGGGGTTGCCATTCAGGGATACCGAACCCAGGACGGCGGTCGCGCGGGTGAGGTGCGTCTGACCAATGTTCAGGTGGGTAGTGATAAGTTATTGGGTGCAGAAGGCAAGGCGCTGCCGCTGATCAATCAGGTGCTGAACCGTGCAATCTTATCGGTCTGTGCCGAAGCTGTAGGGGCGATGGGAGTGTCCATCATGAAAACTGTGGAGTACACCAAGACCCGTGTTCAGTTCGGCGTACCCATTGCCAAGTTCCAGGCCTTGCAGCACCGCATGGCGGACATGTTCATTGAGCATCAGCAGGCCAAATCCATCGTACTGATGGCGGCCATGAAGCTGGATCAAGGTGGTGTGGAGGCGGATAAGGCCGTCGCGGCCATGAAGTCCCGTATCGGCAAGGCTGCCCGCAAAGTGGGTCAGGAATCGATCCAGATTCACGGGGGAATCGGTGTGACCGAGGAGCTGGATGTTGGTCATTACTTCAAGCGGTTGACCATGATCGAGTTGCTGTTTGGCAATACCGACTATCATACCCAGCGGTTTGCGCAGCTGTAATAGCCAGCTGTATCCTCCGCTAAACCCGGTCTTTTGACCGGGTTTTTTATTTTTGGCGTATTCATCACAGGGTTTAACGATCAATAGCAACAGGGCGATAGTCTTGCTGCAGCAACTGGGGTAGGCTGTCACAAAAAATTTCGGGAGAGACTTTGTGATCGAGCTTTATCTTCAAAATGAATACAGCTTTGCTGCCCTGCAATTGATCCTGGCCATGTTTGGTATGGGCGCCACGTTGCGGGTGCGGGATTTTTCCGATGTGGCCCGCGAGCCCAAATCGGTGTTACTGGGCTGTGCGATACAGATGGTGCTGGTGCCGCTGGTGACCTATCTGTTTATCCAGCTGCTGGGTGTCAGTGGCGGCCTGCTGGTGGGCTTGGCCCTGATCGCCGCCATTCCCGGTGGCTCGGTCTCCAATATTTTTACGTTCCTCGCCCGGGGCAACGTGCCCTTATCCATTTCCATAACGTCTATCACCACGGTGGCCTGTTTGTTGACCACTCCGCTGTTGCTGGGGCTGATGATCAGCCAGCATATGCCAGATGATTTCCAAATGCCCGCGGCCAGAATTGCCCAGGAAATTGCTCTGTGTTTGCTGTTGCCCCTGGTGCTGGGTATGGGTGTTCTGCGACTGTGGCCGACTCTGGCTGCAACGCTGTCCAAATGGTGCATTCGCGGATCGCTGTTGGTGATTGTGCTGATTGTGATTGGTTCTGCCGGAGCCGGTCGACTGGATGTCGGAGCTTTTGGCCTGATGAATCTGGCGATGGTGTGCGGTTTCTTTGTCTTGCTGGCCGTTGTCGGCGCTCTGGCCCCTCGACTGGCACGTCTCAAGAGGGCAGACAGCACGGCGATTGAGATGGAAGTGATTGTCCGCAACGTCAATCTGGGGGTTCTGATCAATGTATCCCTGTTTCCCACGGTGGCCGGGCAAGTGAACGTCATGGGCAACATGGTTTTGTTCAGCTTGTTGATCTATGGTGCGTTGCAGATGCTGGTGGGTGGCGGACTGGTGGCCTGGCGCCGACGCGCTTGCGCCCCAGCCTCGACCCTTCAACAGCCCGTAAGCTGATACGGCTTTGCTGATAACTGCATTGTGTATGTCTGAACGGCGAATGTCTGAACGGTGAATGTCTGAACGGTGAATGTCTGAAAGGTAAATGACTGAGGGGTGAGCAACATGAATGAATTGGTGCCGGGTGTTACGTTGCTGGACAGTGGTATGGTCCGCAAGGAGCTGGCCGCCTGCTATATCCTCGAGCGAAACCAGCGTGTGGCCATTATCGAGACCGGGACTCGTCATTCGGTGCCGGTCATTCTGGAATATCTGCGTCAGCGGGATATTGGTCAGGATCAGGTCGATTTTGTGATTGCGACCCACGTTCATCTGGACCACGCGGGTGGCGTGGGTTTGCTGATGCAGACCTTGCCCCAGGCGAAGCTTGTGATCCACCCGCGGGGGGCACGGCATATGGCGGATCCCGGCAAGTTGCAGGCTGGTGCTACTGCCGTATATGGCGAAGCCGCCTATCAGGAGATGTACGGTGACCTGATTGCGGTGGCAGAAGCGCAGATGATCATTGCCGAGGATGGTGATCAGCTGGAGCTCGGTGGCGAGGTGCTGCAATTTCTGGACACCCCCGGTCACGCCAACCATCACTTTTGCGTCTGGGATAACGCCAGTCGAGGTTTCTTTACGGGTGACACCTTCGGCATTGCCTACCGGGAGTTGGTTGTAGACGGACAGCCGTTTATTTTTCCCACCACTACCCCGGTACAGTTTGATCCCGAGGCGCTCAAGGCCTCCATTGCAAAACTGATGACCTACCAGCCTGAGCGTATGTTCCTCACCCATTACGGGATGGTGGAACAGCCGGAGCGACTGGCCCCGCAACTCGTGGAACAAATCGATGATTATGTGGCATTGGTCGAGGCTGCCGAGAGTGAAGTGAAATCTGTTGTCGGCAATCAGGTTGGCGCTTTGACGGATGCGATTCATGCTCGCCTGACCGACTACACCCTGCAACGGGCCGTGGCGCACGGCTGTGACCCGCAGTTGGCAGCTGACACCCTTGCTTTTGACTTGGGGTTAAACACCCAGGGCCTGGTTGTGTGGTCGCAGCGCCGTCAGGGCTAACGATACTCACTGGCAGGGACTATTTGATTCCTGTCAGGAACTATTTGATTCCTGTCAGGTACTATTTGATTAAGAGTCCAGTTGTAACCGGTTATTCACCCGCTTAACCCGCTGTGTCAGTGGATAGCCAAGCAGCTCCTGGGCTCCGGGTATCGTCTGTAGGAGGGCATCAACCCGCTCTTGGTCTTCGGTTTGCAAGGCATGATAAGCATCGTAAGGGCGTTGCCACATCCACAGCATATAGGGGAAAGTCAGGCGTTTGCCTGTGATACCTTCAATCTGGAACGACACCTCTCCAATTACCCGCGGGATTTGACCGTCTTCAGCCGTTGCTGCCCAGGCCATTAATTGATCCTGGGTCGATTGCAGGACCGGTCCCTGTTCGGACACCATGCGAGCCAATACTGGCAACAGCGTCGTAGGGACCCGATCCTCAGGCAAAAACTCGCCCGCCGAAAAACTGGGGTCAATCATACGCTCAACCCAGGCCGCCACCTGAGGCGCGCGTGCTTTCATCAATCGACCGGAATAGGGATCGCGATACAAATGGGCGTAGAGTGGGCCAATCAACCCAAAGTCGCCGATGCTGGGCCTGGATCCCAACAGAAAATCATGAGCGGCAAAATGATGGTTCAAATCGTCCAGCAATGACAGATAACTGGTTTCAATCGCAGACTGATTTGAATCACTGACGCCCAATCTTGGCAGGGCACCGGCAAAGGGCTTGGCGTTTTCCCGGCCTATGGCCAATTGATCCTCAGCGCAGGCCTGGGGAGCGGAGGTACGACCAAACTCGCGAATGGCAAATTCACGGTTCTCCTCAATGCTCCAGCGGTAGTGCATGGCGGGGATAACCAGCCATTCATCCGCATAGGTCTCCAGCATTAACGCTGCCAGCCGCTGGCAGGGGCCCTCTGGGTAAATAGCGTTGTCTGGGTAGCGGGTTTCCAGGTAGTCGATGATTTCGGTGGTGTCCTGCAGGGCGACATCGTCATCGGTAATCAGTATCGGGATATAACTGACGCCGGTGCGAGGCAGAATGATGTCACGGTATACTTCTTTGCAGGCCACAACTTCTTCAAACGGAATTCGTTTGTAGTTGAGGTAGCTGCGCAACTTGCCCGTGTACAGAGATACTTCAGCGCCGATGAGTTGGTGAGTCGCCATGATTGGGTTCCTGATACTTATTATTGTGAACGTCTTGTCTTTGGTGGGAGTTCCATCTGGTTATTCCGAGTGTAAAAGTTGCCGCAGCACTGGGCCATAACAAAAGCGACAAACTTGTTATTCGATATGGGCGTTATGGTTAGCACCTGCCCAGTGGCGATGACAAATAAAGACAGTCCTCGGCAAGGCCAGTTAAGGTTCAACAGTGGCAGGGTGGGATTCGCCATTGGCTGGAGCCAGGGGCAGAGTGGCGTCGGTTCGGTTTGGTGGCAGCAATTGCTGGCTTAACTTGTCGTATAAATTAAACAGCGGCCCCTGGTCAACCATGACGGTGCCTTCGACGGCTCGATCCAGGTCGGCGATCAAGATAATGACGGCGGAAAATGCCGCACCCAGCATAATGTTCACCAGGTGCTGGCGGGTGGAGGCCTGGCCAAACTGGAAACCGACCGCCAGCATTGCCAATACCGCGATGGCGTAAAGCCCCAACCAGATGGTATCGGGGATCCGGTATCGCAAGGCGACCACCACTCGCTTGGAGTGCAGGTCTATCATTTCATTGAGGGATTGAATGTAGAGGCTGTCGGCGATTGTCAGTGGTTGCTCAATGGCGTAGTACTCAATCAATGTCCACAGATCCTGGTGGATTTTTTCCGACTGGTTGATCAATTCTGCCAGCTTGCCCGGTTGCCTGACCGCTTCGACTCTCAAGCCTACGTATCGGGTCAATTGACGGCGAACTTCGTTGCGGTAGGCCTCAGATAGAAATCCGGCGCGTAAATAGGTGGTCTCAATGGCGTTGAGGTCTGCCAGCAACAACTCTTTCCGTTCATCAAACCTGTTGGCGGCCATGTTAAACGTGAACGCCAACAGGAAGGCCAAAAGCCCCAGGGTTGCCCCCACCACCGAGCCCGTTGCATCATTTTCTTTGATGTTCCCGCCCAGGCCTTTTCGCAAGAGGGTGCCCAAAGCAATGCAGCCAAAGGACAGGGCCAGAGTACCGAAAAATAACTTCGTCAGAGATTGATGGTCCAGCCAGGCCGCTAGGTCCATTGGGGCTAATCCTTGAAAAATGACTTCGTAGTCCACAAAGCGCTTGGGTCATTCATGAGTATATAGCGAATTAACCCTGTCACCACTCAGGTGGGGCTGGCTTGACCATGAATGCTTCTGTATTAAGCTTAACTGAGTGAGAGATCTGTCAATGCTTCAAGATGTGTGAATGTTTCATTATGTCAAAGGGAGAGTGGCATGCCTAAATTCGTCATAGAAAGAGAAATTCCAGGAGCCGGCAAATTATCTGCAGATGAATTGCAGGGGATTTCGCAGACATCCTGCGGAGTGTTAAAGCAATTGGGGCCTGAGGTGCAGTGGGTGCAGAGCTACGTCACCGACGATAAAATCTATTGTGTCTACATTGCTCCAGATGCGGCGGCTGTGTTCAAACATGCTGAAATGGGTGGTTTTCCCGCCAACTCGGTGGCAGAAGTGCGAGCGATCATCGACCCCACCTCCGCCGAGTAACGCCCGGAGTCCCCTGGCTGATTTCCCTGGCTTGAGCTAGAGAGGCTTATGTTGGATACGCCGCATAAGCTTGGTGGTTGAAGTTTTACACGGCACCTGTGACCAGGCCGACAAAGTTGCATGGCTGTTGGCGGCTGTCCAACTGCGGCTTGATGATGTGTTCCCAGCCCGTCCGGCAGGCATTGTTGGAGCCGGGCAGGCAGAAAATAACCGTGCGGTTGGCGAGTCCACCCAGGCAGCGCGATTGAATGGTGGAGCTGCCGATCTGTTCCAGAGATACCTGGCGAAACATCTCCCCAAAACCATCGATGGTTTTATCAAACAGCGGCAGCATCGCTTCCGGTGTACTGTCCCGTCCGTGAAAGCCGGTGCCGCCAGTGATCAGGATCGCGTGCACTTGTGGGTCGGCGATCCACTGTGAAGTGACGGCACGGATCTGGTAAATGTCGTCTTTCACTATGCGATGATCATAATAACAATGGCCCGCCTCTTTCAGGGCATCGCGCAATAACTGACCCGAAGTGTCAGTGTCTTCTGTGCGGGTGTCTGAGACGGTCAGCACCGTCAGGTTCAAGGGGGTAAAGGCAATACTCATAGGGTGTTTCCGTGAATAGGGAGCTGGCAGTAGTCGGCAATAAACAGCCCAATACTGTCGATGTCGTTTAACGGCAGGCAGGGACCTTTGCAGCCATAGTCTGCCGGATTAATGGTGGCGTCACTGGCAATAGCGACAATAGGTTGTGCCTCTTCGGGCAGACGCTCAGTGGTGTGCTGTGGTCGCACCACCTGAATCTTCGGGTGATCGCTCATCTTAAAACCTTCTATCAGCACCAGCTGCACAGGTTCAAGGTGTTTCAGCAAATCATCCAATTCCGGTTCCGGTTGATCGCGCAATTCATTCATCAGGGCCCAGCGTTTGCTGGAAGCCAACAGTACCTGCTGGGCGCCGGCCTGGCGGTGTAGAAAGCTGTCGCTACCGGGACGATCAATATCAAAGTTGCAGTGCGCGTGCTTGACGGTCGAGACGCTGATGCCGCGCTGTATGAACCAGCTTACCAGGTCGCTGACCAGGGTGGTTTTGCCGCTATTTTTCCAGCCAGTGATACCAAAGATTTTGGGCGAGTGATGCACAATTGCCTCTTACTTATGTCTGTAGGTAATCATTCAGAGTTATGAGTTTCGAGTAACCTGTCAGGGGTTAGGCTTCGGGAATGGAGTCTGTGCGAATGCTAGCCGCCCGTGGCGTTCATAAAGCGGACAATTTGCGGCGCATCAGGGTCGTAAAAATGATGGCGTTCGGGTTTGACACTCATGGCCTCGACGATGGCCTGTTTCAGGCGTTCTCGTTCACCGGGGTAGCGGCGCATAATGGCTTTCAGATCCACAGCGTTTTCATTGCCCAGGCACAGCAACAGCTTGCCTTCAGCGGTGACTCGAACCCGGTTGCAACTGCTGCAGAAGTTGTCGCTGTGGGGTGAGATAAACCCCACTTTGGCGGTGTGGCCAGGGATGCTCCAGTAACGGGAGGGGCCTCCCGTCTGGTGACTGCTGGGGATTAGGGTGTGGTGCTGAGCAATCAGCTCACGCAATTCCGCGCTGGAACAGAATTCAGACTGGCGACCGTGTTCGGTAACCTGGCCGAGGGGCATCTCTTCAATAAAGCTGATATCAAAGTCTTCGCTCAGGGCAAACTCCAGCAGCGGCAGGACCTGCTGCAGATTACGGTGGCGCAGGATCACAGCATTAAGCTTAATGCGTTCAATGCCAGCTCGTCTGGCGGCTCGTAGGCCATCCAGTACCACCGGAAGACGCCCGTGACGGGTCAGTTCGGTGAACTGTTCCGGGTCCAGGGTATCCAGGCTGACGTTAATGCGTTTTACGCCGGCGGCCACCAGGTCTGCAGCATAACGTCTCAGTTGGGAGCCGTTGGTGGTCAGGGTCAGTTCCTGCAGCTCCTGGATATCGCCAATTTGCTGGAACAGGGACTGAATACCGCGCCGAACCAGGGGTTCTCCACCGGTAATGCGAATCTTACTGACGCCCAACTCACTAAAAGCACGACAGATTTCCGCGCTTTCTTCCAGGGTCAGCACCTGTTGTCGGGGCAGGAACTCCATATCCTCAGCCATGCAATAGACACAGCGAAAGTCGCAGCGGTCCGTCACTGACAGCCGAAGGTAAGTTATGTGCCGGCCAAAGCCATCGGTGAGCACCGGCTTGGCCGCGTGCGGATCAAAACTTTTTAACATGTTGTTATTGTGACGCTAACCCACCGAATAAGCCAGATTTTCGTGCTCGACGTTCAGCTCGTCATCCAGGATTTGCTGCAATTCGGCCACACAAGTGCCACAGCCTGTGCCGGCCTGAGTGGCGCTGCTGATGGCCTCGACACTGCTCAGGTTTTGTTCACGGATGGCTTCACAGATCCGGGTTTTTCCCACCTGTTTACAGGCGCAGACAATTTTACCCTGGGCCAGTTTACCTTCGGCCAGACCAGTGAGAATGGAACGTTCAACGGCGTCGTCGACGGGGGCGTCAAGCAGGCTCTGTACCCAGTCAAAATCCTGGTGTTGCAGGTTGGGGGCAATCAGGAAGCAGCCTTTTAATTGTTGTTGATGGATCACCGCATAACGAAACAGCCCCTGTGATGGATTGCTGTAGTTGAGCTTACGCGAATCCGGTACCTGGCTGCCTGCACAGTAGGGCTTGAGCAGTTGTTCCAGTTGAGCGGGCGAGTTGGTGGTGGCGATACGGTAGAGGTAACCGCCATTGATTTTCTGCCGAACCCAGTATTCCAGATTGATATCTTCGATGATGCGGTCGCTCAGCAACAGGGCTTCACTCTGATAGTGCCAGGGTTTGATAGCGACAGGCGTAAACTTGAACTCCGGCTGACCCGAGACGGCATCGGTATCCGGGCTGACCAGGCTGCAGACCCGTCCGGCACTGGCCATCACGCCGGTCCAGTGAATGGGCATAAACAGCTGTCCGGGAGCGACTTTTTTGGAAATGTCCACCCGTATGCGGGCATAGCCCCACTCGTTGGTCAGCGCCGCAATACCACCGGAGGTCAGGCCATAATATTCTGCGTCGGCCGGGTTGACGGAGATATACGGCTCCGGCAAGTGAGCGCCGAGTCGGGCCGATAAGCCGGTGCGGGTCATGGTGTGCCACTGGTCGCGGATACGGCCACTGTTGAGACTCAGGGGATAGCGCTCACAAGTGTGGGAGGCAGGGGCCTTATGACGAACCGGGACAAACTGGGCTTTGCCATTGGGGGTGAAAAAACGGCCATCGGAGAACAGGCGCTTATGTTGAATCGTTTCATCTTTTTGCGTCAGGGGCCACTGCTGCGGCGACAACTGGGCGTATTGCCGCGGTGACAAACCCACCAGCCCGGTCAGGTCCAGGTCGCGCTTGACCCGTTGCTGCGAGTCAAGGTAATCGAGGCCTGTCATACGAGCGTATTCATCGAACACTTCACCTTCATGCAGGTAGTTGAACGCTTGCCCATAGCCCATGCGTTTGGCCACTTCACTGATGATCCACCAGTCTGGTTTGCCTTCGCCGGGTGTTGGTAGCAGCCGCCTCTGACGGGAAATACGCCGTTCGGAATTGGTCACGGTGCCAGACTTTTCACTCCAGCCCTGGGCCGGTAACAGAACGTTGGCGCAGCGGGTGGTGTCGGTATCGGCAATGCAGTCGGACACCACCACCAGGGGGCAGTGGGTCAGGGCGCGTTTGATCTTGTCGGCGTCGGGCAGGCTCACCACCGGATTGGTGGCCATAATCCAGACGGCCTTGATCTTGCCGCGATCGATAGCGTCAAACAGGTCGATGGCTTTCAAGCCGGCGCGAGGGGAGAGTTTATCGGTTTGCCAGTAGTCGCTTACCAGCTGCAGGTGCTGGGGGTTATCCAGTTCCATATGGGCCGCAAGCTGATTAGCCAGGCCTCCCACCTCGCGGCCGCCCATGGCATTGGGCTGGCCAGTCAGTGAGAACGGGCCGCAGCCGGGTTTGCCGATACGGCCTGTGGCCAGGTGGCAGTTGAGGATACTGTTGACCTTGTCGGCGCCACGAGAGGATTGATTCACTCCCTGGGAATAGAGTGTCACCACTTTGTCGGTGCGGGCAAACCAGTCAAAGAACAGTTTCAGGTCTTGCGCTTCAACCCCGAGGGTGGCAGCCAGGGCCTGTGGGTCGCAGCCGTCTTCGAGGGCGTGCATCAGGGCCCGGTTGTAGCCTTCGGTATGGGCTTGCACATAGAGTTCATCGACGTTTTGACTGTTGGCCAGATGGCACAGCAGGCCATTGAACAGCGCCACATCACTGCCTGGTTGCAGGGCGAGGTGCAGATCGGCAATTTCACAGGTGTCGGTACGACGCGGATCAATTGTGACAATTTTCACCTCAGGACGCTGTTGCTTAACGGTTTTCAGACGCTGATAGAGAACCGGGTGACACCAGGCCATATTGGAACCGGTGATGACGATCAGGTCAGCCAGCTCCAGGTCTTCATAGCATCCAGGTACGGTGTCGGAGCCAAAGGCGCGTTTATGACCGGCGACGCTGGAGGACATGCACAGACGTGAGTTGGTATCGATGTTGCCCGAACCGATAAATCCCTTCATTAGTTTGTTGGCGACATAATAGTCTTCTGTCAGCAGCTGGCCGGACACATAAAAAGCCACCGATTCTGGTCCGTGGCGCTCAATAGTCTCCTGAAAGCTCTTGGCAACATGATCCAGGGCCGTGTTCCAGTCAGTTCTTGCGCCATCTATATAAGGATGCAACAAGCGGCCATCGGGAATGACGGTCTCTCCCAGTGCCAGTCCCTTGGAGCAGAGTCGTCCGTAATTGGCCGGATGATCCTTGTCACCGCGAATTTCCAGCTGTCCATTGGACTTGGGTCGAGCCTCAATGCCACAGCCCACACCGCAATAGGCGCAGGTACTTTTGATCCAGGGGGACAGGGTTGCTACCTCTGAGGTCACAATCAAACTCCAGTAATACAGTGTTGAGACAATTCCAGCATTGATCCGCTGTGTGATGGTGATGAGTTAGCAATAAATGAGCCACTTCATGGCTGGCCATCTTAAATCCACTGACGACCAGGTTCTGAGGCTGTGCAGCCGCCGTCCGAGAGTGAGCATCTGTCATATAAATCTGTATTTGCAGCCTTTAAGCGGGGCGTTTCGAGTTTTGGTGGTTGAAAATGGTGCATTAGCTAATTGGTGATGGATCAATAGATGCCTAATCATTAATCCAAATAGTGAATCAGGTGTTCATGTGTGGTGCGTTAAGGCACCACTAGGGTGCGTCCAGGGTGATTTGCGGGTGGGAGGGGGTGTCGGTTGGCGAGATGCTAGTATGGGGCTGGCGGCCCAGAAAGTTTTTAACTTATTGAAATGATTAGTAAATATTATTTTTCCGATTTTTTTGGGCAATGCTGGCACTGTCTTTGCTCTAGCTCTGGCAAGACAAACTTGAAGTGAGTGCCTTCGATATGCCATCTAGCGACATCGTCAGAATCTCTCAGCCGTCATCGAAAGCGTCACAGCCGGGGCGTGTTTGGTTGGTGGGTGCTGGTCCGGGGGACCCGGAGTTATTGACCCTGAAGGCCCTGCGAGTCATCGAGCGAGCGGATGTCATTCTGTTTGATCATCTGGTCAGTGAGTCAATCCGGGCTTTGTTTCCCGCCACCACCCCGGCGTTTTATGTGGGCAAGATCAAGGATCACCATTCGGTACCCCAGCACGAGCTGAACAACCTGTTGGTTGAGAAGGCCCGCAGCGGCTTGAATGTATGCCGTATAAAAGGCGGAGACCCGTTTGTGTTTGGTCGCGGAGGTGAGGAAATGCTGCGTCTGAAGGCGGCGGGTATTGACGTGGAGCTGGTGCCCGGTGTCACCGCTGCTTCCGGTTGCACCAGTTATGCCGGTATCCCGCTGACCCATCGAGGCGTGTCCCAGGGGTGCACCCTGGTCACCGGACATGCCGAACAAGAGTTGTCGGTGGAGTGGGAAGCTCTGGCCGCGCTGGGGCACACGCTGGTGTTTTACATGGGGTTGAGCAAGGCCGCCATGATCAGTGAACGCCTGATGGCAGCCGGGATGCAGCCTGACACCCCGGCCGCCCTGATTGAAAACGGTTGTTGCCCCGAGCAGCGAGTGGTGCGGGGAAAATTGCAGCAGTTGGCCGACCTGGTTGAGCGTGAAGCTGTGCGCTCGCCGGCGTTGATTGTGGTGGGTGAAGTGGTCAACCTGGCTGATCAACTGGCTTGGTTCAACCAGCTTCCGCACTCCAGTCCCAATACAAAATCCATACAAAAATTGTCAGCCTGAGTTAGAGGAAACGTCATGAGTAAGCAACGTATTGTTGTTGTCGGCAACGGCATGGTCGGTCACAAATTTATTGATAATTTGTTGCAGTCTGCCAGTGCCGATCAATTTGAAATTATCACTTTCTCCGAAGAGCCTCGGCTGGCCTATGACCGGGTGCAGTTGAGCAGTTATTTCAGTGGCGCCACCGCCTCGGATCTGGCCCTGACGGATGAAGGCTATTACACCGATAACGGGGTGAACTTTGTGCTGAATGACAAGGTGGTTGAGCTCAACACTGCGGAAAACTACGTGGTGACAGCCAGTGGTCGCAAAGAGCCCTATGACAAGCTGGTGCTGGCGACGGGCTCCTTTCCGTTTGTGCCACCCATTCCAGGTAACGATCAAGAGCACTGTCTCGTTTACCGGACCATTGAAGATCTTGAGGCCATCAATCACTCTGCGGCACAAAGCAAGGTCGGCGTAGTGGTGGGTGGCGGCCTGCTGGGTCTGGAGGCCGCCAACGCCTTGAAGAGTGCTGGCCTTGAGACTCATGTGGTTGAGTTTGCTCCGCGCTTAATGGCAGTTCAGCTGGATGAGGGTGGCGGCGCCTTGCTGCGCCGTAAAATCGAAGCGCTGGGTGTGAACGTACACACCGAGAAGGCCACCACCGAAATTGTTGCCGGTGAAAGCTGTCGTTATCGCATGAACTTTGCTGACGGCAGCCACCTGGAAACCGACATGATTCTGTTTTCTGCGGGTATTCGCCCGCAGGATGAGCTGGCGCGACAATACGATCTGGAGGTCGGCGGGCGCGGCGGCATTGTGGTTAACGACTATTGCCAGACCAGTGTCGAGAACATCTACGCCGTAGGCGAGTGTGCACTCTGGGGTGGCCGTATCTTCGGTCTGGTGGCTCCGGGCTATACCATGGCCAAGGTGGCCGTGTCGCACATCACCGGTGGCAGTGACGTATTCCAGGGTGCCGATATGAGCACCAAATTGAAATTGCTGGGCGTGGATGTGGCCAGCATTGGTGATGCCCATGGCAGTACTCCTGGCGCACAGTCCTATACCTACAACGACGAAATTGAGCAGGTCTACAAACGTCTGATTGTCTCCGAAGATGGCAAAAAGGTTATTGGTGCTGTGTTGGTGGGCGATGTGGAAGCCTATGGCAACTTACTGCAACTGATGCTCAATGATATGACCCTGCCCGACAATCCGGCGGGGCTGATTTTGCCGGCCGGTAATGGTGAGGCGGCTGCGGGTCTGGGCGTGGATGCACTGCCGGATACCGCACAAATTTGTTCCTGTTACGATGTGACCAAGGGCCAGATCAAGGAGGCGGTCGCCAACGGTTGTGTGGATATGGCCGGCATCAAAGGAGCCACCCTGGCATCCACGGGTTGCGGTGGTTGTGCCGCCTTGGCCAAGCAGGTGCTCGACGCCGAACTGGCCAGCCTGGGTTATGAAGTAAAAAGCGATATCTGCGAGCACTTTGCCTATTCCCGCACAGAGCTGGCCGACATTGTCAGAATCAAGAAGATCAAAACGTTTGATGAGCTGCTCGACAGCCATGGTAAAGGTTTGGGTTGTGACATTTGTAAGCCGGCGGTGGGTTCAATTCTGGCGTCCTTCTGGAATGAGTATGTGCTGGAAGAGCAGCATATGGGACTGCAGGACACCAACGATATTTTTCTGGGCAATATGCAAAAAGACGGCACCTACTCGGTTGTACCGCGAGTGGCTGGTGGTGAGATCACACCGGACAAACTTATTGTGCTGGGTGAAGTGGCCAAGGAATTTAATCTTTACACGAAGGTTACCGGTGGTCAGCGTATTGATCTGTTCGGCGCACAGCTGCATGAACTGCCGCTGATCTGGAAAAAGCTGGTGGATGCCGGATTTGAGACCGGGCACGCCTATGGCAAATCGGTGCGAACGGTAAAATCCTGTGTCGGCAGCACCTGGTGTCGTTATGGGGTGAATGACAGTGTCGGCTTCGCCATTAACCTGGAAGACCGCTATAAAGGGCTGCGTTCACCACACAAGCTGAAGTTCGCCGTGTCCGGCTGTACCCGCGAGTGTGCGGAAGCCCAGTGTAAGGATGTGGGGGTGATTGCGACGGAAAAAGGCTGGAATCTGTACGTGTGTGGTAATGGCGGTATGCGTCCTCGGCACGCCGATCTGTTCGCCACGGATCTGGATGACGAAACCCTGATCAAATACGTGGACCGCTTCCTGATGTTCTACATCCGCACCGCTGATCGCCTGCAGCGCACCTCCGTCTGGCTGGAAAACCTTGAGGGTGGATTGGAGTATCTGAAGCAGGTAGTGATCGAGGATAAGCTGGGTCTGGCCGAGGAGCTGGAAGCGGATATGGCGGCCAATATTGGCAATTACCAGTGTGAGTGGAAGACCACCATTGAGAACCCCGAGAAGCTCAAGCGCTTTAAGCACTTCATCAACTCGGATGCGACCGACAACAGTCTGGCGTATGTGGTCGAGCGTGGCCAGCGTCGCCCGGCCACCCAGGAAGAGCGCATCGAAGCGGTTGAATTGGTTTAGAGCAAAACGATTAGGATTGAGGAATACACGATGAGTAATTGGGTAACCGTTTGTGCCGCGTCAGATCTGACACCAAACACCGGCGTATGCGCCTTGTTGAACGGAGAGCAAGTGGCCATCTTTTTCTGCGGCAAGAATCAGCAGCTTTACGCTGTGTCGAATTTCGATCCCGTTGGAGGTGCCTATGTGTTGAGCCGAGGCATTATGGGTTCGATTGGTGAGGCCGTGGTGGTGGCCTCGCCCCTGTATAAGCAACATTTCAACCTGCAGACCGGCGAATGTCTGGAGGAGCCTGAGCATCGCCTGAAAGTTTACCCGATCCGACTGGAAGCGGGTGACGTTCAGCTGCAGGCCGCTTGACCTCTTCGAGCATTTTACGTTGTTCTCTGCTTTAGGGGCGCTTTGCGCCCCATTTTTTTGCCCGGCATTTTTTCTTTCGTCGGAGTCGCACCTTTGAGGTTTTAGCACCAAAAGAATGCGCCCATGGTGCATTTCTGGAGCCGCTCTTTTGGGCTTTCATGTTTTGGTGCATTTATCTGGTGCAGTAAATAATAAAAATGCCTGTTTATAATGCTTTGGTCGTGATGTATTTTTTAAGCTTTCCATTAACCTGTTGAAAATATTAGAAAATTTATTCTGGCATGTGATGTGCATTAAGACTGGAACTAAGAATAGCGACCCACCGATTCATCAGAGGCAAGAGTTATTATGAAGTCCACCGACAAATTCACCCTGTTTTCGTTTACGGGGAAAATGAAAATCCTGCATCTCAGCTGGATGGCTTTTTTTATCACCTTTTTCGTGTGGTACAACTTTGCGCCTCTGTTGAGTGCCATGAAAGAGTCCCTGGGCCTGACCACGGATGAAATCAAAACCCTGCTGATCTTGAATGTGGCTTTCACCATTCCGGCCAGGGTCCTGATCGGTATGTTGACGGACAAATACGGCCCGCGGCTGATTTATTCCGGCTTGCTGGCGGTGTGTTCAATTCCCTGTTTTATGTTCGCTCTGGCCGATACGTTTGTGCAGGCGGCGATTGCCCGTTTTGCTCTGGGCTTTATTGGGGCTGGTTTCGTGATTGGTATTCGGCTGGTGTCGGAGTGGTTCCCTCACAATGAACTGGGGACTGCTGAAGGTGTTTACGGCGGTTGGGGTAATTTCGGTTCGGCGGCCGCTGCCTTCACTTTGCCGACTCTTGCGTTGCTGTTTGGTGGTGACAATGGCTGGCGCTATGCCATAGCCATCACCGGTGTCATGAGCCTGCTGTTTTCCTTTGTGTTTTACCACAATGTGCGTGATACCCCGAAGGGTTCCACCTATTTCCGCCCCAAAAACCTGGGCGCAATGGAAGTGACCTCAACTGGGGATTTCTTTTTGCTGCTGATTATGAAAGTGCCCATGTACGCAGCCCTGGCATTGCTGGCCTGGAAATTGTCCCCACAGGGTGTCGGTATGCTGACGGATTCGGTGGTACTGGCGATTTATCTGGGGCTGGTTGCGCTCTATTTGTACGATGCCAGTCATGTATGGAAGGTCAACAAGACAATTTTCAGTGAGCCGGTGCCGGAAATTCACCGCTACAAATTCAAGCAGGTGGCCGTATTGAATGTGCTTTATTTCGCCACTTTCGGCTCCGAGCTGGCGGTGATTTCCATGTTGCCACTGTTTTTCCAGGAAACCTTTGAGCTGACCCCGGTGGTGGCGGGTATGGTGGCCTCGGCCTATGCGTTTATGAACCTGATGTCCCGCCCGGCTGGTGGATGGATCTCCGACAAATTCGGTCGCAAGTCCACTTTGTTGATTCTCACCGCTGGCTTGGCACTGGGTTACTTTACCATGGCCCAGATTGGCGCTAGCTGGCCAGTGTGGCTGGCGGTAGTGGCGGCTATGGCGTGTTCATTTTTTGTCCAGTCCGGTGAAGGGGCCGTATTTGCCGCCGTACCCTTGATCAAACGCCGCATGACCGGCCAAATTGCGGGCATGACCGGAGCGTATGGTAATGTGGGGGCTGTGGTGTACCTGACGGTCTTGTCGCTGGTGGACTACAGCACCTTCTTTATGGTGATTGCGGGCACAGCGGTGCTTGGGTTTGTGACGCTGTTGCTGATGGAAGAGCCGTCCGGGCAGATTGCCGAAGTCAACGAAGACGGTACGGTGCAGCTGATCGATGTGGCCAAAGCCTGACAGGTGCTTTAGCGGTGACAGGATCAATCATAGCGGCCATCACAGATGGCCGTTTTTCGGTGAAAAAGAACGTGTTGTGATCGGGTTTGAATCAAAAGGATGCAGCGTTGCACGCAAACGAGCTGGAAAAAGAGGCTTTGACAGAGGCCAGTAGCCGCGACGAACAACTGCAGGTTGAGGTCGGTGGCTATACCACGGCGGGTTCCAAACCGCACAATGAAGACGCCTTCGCCGCTAAGTTGCCCAGCAGTGCCGGGGTGGTGCGCTATAAAGGTGTGGTTGCCTGTCTGGCTGACGGAGTCAGCTGCAGCGCAAATGCCCAGCAGGCCAGTCAGACCAGTGTGACCCAGTTTATCGAGGACTACTACAGTACGCCGGACAGCTGGAGCGTGAAAAAATCGGCGGCTCGGGTATTGACGTCCCTGAACTCCTGGTTGTTTCATCACGGCCAGCAGGGGGATCTGCGCCACAATGGCCTGGTTACAACCTTTTCCGGAGTAGTACTGAAGTCGAATACCGCCCATGTGATTCATGCCGGGGATAGCCGAGTTTTCCGTTTCCGCGAGGGGCAGCTGCAGCAGTTGACCCGCGATCACAGTCACAAGCAATACGGCCAGTCGAGTTTTTTGACCCGTGCCTTGGGCATGGACAGCTATCTGGATGTGGATTACCGCCAGGTCTCCCTGCAGGTGGATGATTTGCTGGTAATGACCACTGACGGTGTCCACGATTTTATGTCCCAGCAAGATGCGGAACAGTTGTTATTGCAGGGGTGTGGCAACTTGGAGGCGCTGGCTCGAACTTTGGTGGAAAAAGCACTGGCAAATGGCAGTGATGACAATCTCAGCTGTCTGATCTTGCGCATCAAGTCTCTGCCGGCGGCCGACGTGGATGAAATTCACCGTCAGTTGACCGAACTGGTGATTCCGCCTGTGATGTCGGTTGGCAACCGCATTGATAATTTTGAGGTGCTGCAGGTTATTCACAGCGGCACACGCAGCCATTTGTACCTGGTGGAGGAACAGGTCAGCGGCAGGCGTCTGGTGCTGAAGGCGCCATCGGAAAACTTCGCGGAAGACCCGCAGTATTTGGAAGGCTTTATCCGGGAGCAGTGGGTTGGGCGGCGTCTCAACAGCCCCTGGGTGATGAAAATCTACGAGCGTCCGCAGGAGTCACCTTTTCTTTACCATTTGTGCGAATATATCGAAGGCCAGACCCTGCGCCAGTGGATACACGATCACCCCAATCCCTCGTTTGAAGCCGTGCGCCTACTGGTCGATCAGATGGTGAAAGGGCTTCGGGTTATGCATCGCATGGGCATGGTGCATCGGGATTTAAAACCCGAAAATGTGATCATCAGGCCACAGAACAAAGCCGTATTAATCGACTTTGGTACTGTCTTGGTGGAGGGGCTGGAGGAGATTGTCACATCGTTGCCGGAGGAGACACCGGTAGGATCGGTGGACTATATTGCCCCTGAGTACCTGCGCGGGGAGCGTGGCAAATTATCCTCAGACATATTTTCGCTGGGCGTCATTGCGTATGAAATGCTGACCGGTAAGCTGCCTTACAAAACCTCGGCGGCCCAGCAGCGAAACCCGCAGCGTTATCAAGATTGGCATTACCAGTCCGCCCGGCTTGAGCGCAAGGATATTCCCCTGTGGATGGATTTGGCCCTGGAAAAAGCCTGTGCCGAATCCGTAGTACAGCGGTATCCCGCCATGTCGGAATTTTTGCAGGATTTGACAACCCCCAACACTCAACTCTTGAGTGAATACCACAGCGCGCCGCTGATGCGCCGAAACCCGCTGCTGTTTTGGCAGTGTGTTTCCGCGATTTTATTTGTGCTGGTGTTGCTGGAGGCCTGGCTGTTGAGCCGTTAAACAATTAAGCCTTAGCACCAAAAGTGATTGCACGCTTATGGGGAGTCGGAAGTTTGAAAGCTGCTCAGTAGCGCGTGCTTTTCTTCCCCGCTGACTGTGGTGGATGCCGGCCGCGGGCCAACACCACACAATACCTGATTGCGGCCAGCCTGTTTGGCCTTGTACAACAGTTCATCCACCCGACGAGTAAAGGCTGCGTGATCTTCCGTTTGGCCCGCTTGATAGGTATCAATGCCGATGCTGATGGAAAGGGGGATGCTGGTGCTCTCATAGGTCAGGGGTGAACTCTCAACCAGCTTGCGCAAGCGCTCAGCGACCTGCTTGCCGATGAGAAGGTCGGTGGAGGGTAAAATCACCACAAACTCTTCTCCACCGTAACGGCAGCAAATGTCCAGTTTGCGGGTGGAGTTCTGAATCAGTTGGGCCGTATGTTGTAAAGCGCGATTGCCAGCTTCATGTCCCCACTCATCGTTGACCTGTTTAAAGTGATCCAGGTCCATCAGCACCAGAGCGGTGGGCTGGCCTGTGCGTCGGGTGCGTTCCATCTCTTGCTCGAGGGACTGGGTAAAGTGGCGATGGTTGTAGAGCCCGGTCAGGTTATCCGTAATCACCAGTTGCAGCAGGTGTTCTACCTGCTGTTGCAAATTTGCCACCTGTTGGCTGAGAGCCAGGGCAGCATCATTGGTGGTGCCGCATTGTTGGCAATGATGGGGGTCCGGGGAGGGGAGGGAAAGATCAGTCTCTTCAAATGGGTGGTTCACTGGGTCACCTGGGTTAGCGGAAGGGCCTGCCTGCATTCTATGTTATCAGTAATCTGTGTCAAATAGCCGGCAATTCGGCATTTAATCGCGCCTGCTTTTGCCGGAAAATCCCGCTACAATCTGGCACCTTGCGGGCTTTTACCGCCGGCTGCTGGCGTGGCGGGAAGGCAATGTGGCAATTATGACTACAAAATCAGGCGGTGTGTATGAGCAGTGTGGACCTGGAGCAGATTCGACGGGATTACTTGCAGGGTGGGTTACGGCGTGGAGATCTCGCTGACGACCCCATAACGCAGTTCAATTTCTGGCTCAAGCAGGCCGTGGATGCGGGCATGCAGGATCCAACGGCCATGACCGTGGCGACGGTCAATGCCGAGGGGCAGCCCAGTCAGCGCATTGTGCTCCTCAAACACGTGGATGAGCGGGGATTCGTCTTTTACACCAATTATGAAAGCCGCAAAGCTCACGATATCAGCGTCAACCCCAGGGTCAGCCTGCATTTTCCCTGGCACCTGCTGGAGCGCCAGGTGAAAATCTGCGGAGAGGCAACCAAAGTCAGTGCCGCGGAGTCGTTAAAATATTTTTCATCCCGACCCACAGAGAGCCAATTGGCGGCCTGGGCTTCAGCTCAGAGTCGCCCTGTGTCCTCGCGACAACTGTTGATGCAACAATTTAATGCCATGAAGGAAAAGTTCAAGCAGGGCAAGATTCCCCTGCCCGATTATTGGGGAGGGTACCGAGTAGTGCCAGCGCAAATCGAGTTTTGGCAGGGGGGAGCGCATCGCTTGCACGACCGTTTCCAGTACACTCGCAACCAGGATGACTGGAGCATTGAGCGTCTGGCCCCCTAACACTGTTCCGTCATCTGAGAAACAGGAGAGAAACTCTATGCAGTACATAGCAATGCGCGAAGCCGGCGGTGCCGAGGTGCTGGAACTGGCTGCCACAGAGGCACCCGTGCCGGGTCCGTCTCAATTGTTGATTGAAGTGGCCTACGCCGGCGTCAATCGGCCGGATATATTCCAGCGAATGGGTGCGTATCCGCCACCGCCCGGTGCGTCGCCGATTCTGGGGTTGGAGGTGTCTGGCACCGTGGTGGCCGTGGGCGAGGGCGTCAGCGAATTCGATATCGGTGATGCGGTCTGCGCTCTCACCAACGGCGGCGCCTACGCCGAGCAGGTGGCGGTCGATGTGGGGCAGTGCCTGCCCGTGCCCAATGGGTTGACTCTGGCGGAGGCGGCCGCCTTACCGGAAACCTGTTTCACCGTCTGGAGCAATGTCTTTGACCGCGGCGCGCTGCGTCCCGGCGAGGTGCTGATGGTGCACGGTGGTGCCAGTGGTATTGGCACTACGGCGATCCAGATGGCCAAGGCCATGGGAGCTACTGTGATTGCGACAGCCAGTTCTGACGACAAATGCCAGGTCTGTCGTGAACTGGGCGCCGATCTTGCCATTAATTATCACCAGGAAGATTTTGTCGGTGCGGCCAAGACTTACACCCAGGGCAAAGGGGTAGACGTGATTCTCGATATGGTGGGTGGCGATTATATTGACCGCAATGTGCAGGTGGCTGCCATGGATGGGCGGATTGTCAGTATTGCCTTTCTGCGGGGTTCTCGTGCCGAAGTGGATTTTATGCCGGTGATGCTCAAGCGGTTGACACTGACCGGCTCTACCTTGCGGCCTCAGTCGGCCCAAATGAAAGCCAAAATCGCCTCCGACCTTCGTCAGAAGCTCTGGCCAAAAATCGAGGCAGGAGAGTTGAAGCCACTCGTGGCGCAGGTCTTTTCCCGGCATCAGGCCGCCGCGGCCCATCGTTTAATGGAGAGCAACACTTTGATCGGCAAGATCGTACTTAATATGACTGAGGTGAAGAATCCGTGAGTGAGTCGACTTCCGAGAACTTTTCGACGACGGGGGCACTGGCGACGAACGGTCCTCTGGCCGGTGTCAGGGTTATTGAACTGGGGCAGTTGCTGGCGGGACCGTTTGCCGGCTCAATGCTGGCGTATTTCGGTGCCGAGGTGATTAAAGTGGAGCCGCCAGAGGGGGATCCGATCCGTGGCTGGCGGGTGGTGGAAGACGGGACATCCTTGTGGTGGCGCAGCCTGGGGCGCAACAAAAAGTCCGTCACCCTGGACCTCAAGCAGCAACAGGGCAGAGACCTGGCTCGTCGTCTGATGCAGGACGCCGACGTGGTGGTGGAAAACTTTCGCCCCGGCGTCATGGAGGATTGGGGGTTGGGGCCGGACGACCTCAAGGCGCTCAATCCAGATCTGATTTTTGCCAGGATTTCCGGTTATGGCCAGGATGGTCCCTATGCCAAGCGTCCGGGGTTTGCCTCGGTCTGTGAGGGGATCAGTGGTTTTCGTTACGTGAACGGTTTCCCGGATCAGGCGCCGGTACGCCCAAACCTCAGTATTGGCGACACCATCGCCGGTATTCATGCGGTGTTGGGTATTGTAATGGCCCTGTTCTCCCGACAGCGCGCCCACCAACAGGGTGAGCCGTCCGGACAGGTAGTGGACGTGGCGCTCTATGAGGCCATGTTTAACCTGATGGAAGCGGTGGTGCCTGAATTTTCCGGAGCAGGTGTGATCCGGGAGCCTTCAGGCACCACAGTAACAGGCATTGTGCCGACCAATACCTATCGCTGCCGGGGCGGGAAATATGTGGTTATCGGCGGCAATGGGGATTCCATCTTTCAGCGCTTGATGGTGGCCATTGGACGCGAAGACTTGAGCCGTGATGCGCGCTTGTCGACCAACGCCGGCCGGGTTGAGCATGAAGCGGAAATCGACGAAGTGCTGGCGCAGTGGTGTATGTCCCATGAATTGCCCGAAGTGTTGGAGGTGCTGGAGGCTCATCGAGTGCCAGCCGGCCCCATCTATAATGTCAAAGACATGTTCGAAGACCCTCATTTTCAGGCCCGGGGCCTGTTTGAGCGGGTGGAGATCAATGGCAAACCGCTGGATATTCCCGCCATCCTGCCGAAACTGAGTGGTACACCGGGCGCTACTCGTTGGCCTGGAGGCGAACTGGGCAGCCATAACCGGGAAGTGCTGGGTAATCTGCTTGGCCTGGATGACGAATCCCTGCGGGCACTGGCTGATGCCGGTGTAGTAGCCGGTCATTTTTAAATTAAACGATTGTTTGAAAGTTCAGTTATAATCCCTGCTGCGTGACCCGCCACGGTGGACCTGTGTTGGTTCCGGGCGGGATCAGGTCGAAATACCAACCCACTCTTAATTTCCAAGAACAGAGGTATAACCCATGAGTCAACGTGAAGTGGTCATTCTCAGCGGTGTGCGCACTGCCATCGGTACCTTTGGCGGCAGCCTGAAGGATGTACCGCCAACTGACCTGGCCGGTCAGGTGGTCAAAGAGGCTGTGAGCCGTTCCGGTCTGAAACCTGAGGATATCGGTCATGTGGCAATGGGGAATGTTACCCATTCAGACCGTCGTGATATGTACATGAGCCGTGTGGCGGCCTTGAAGGGCGGTCTGCCAGAGTCCACACCAGCCGTGACGGTTAACCGTCTGTGCGGTTCAGGTCTGCAAGCGGTAGTTTCCGCTGCCCAACTGGTGTTGTTGGGCGATGCCGAAGCTGTCGTTGCCGGCGGTGCTGAGTCCATGAGCCGCGTGCCTTACTGGCTGCCGAACGCTCGCTGGGGTGCACGCATGGGTGATGCTGCCATGGTGGATGCCATGACCGGCGCCTTGACCTGCCCAATGGAAAACTACCACATGGGCGTGACCGCCGAAAATGTGGCTGAGAAGTGGGGCATCAGTCGTGAGCAACAGGACGAGTTGGCGGCATTGAGTCATAACCGGGCGCAAAATGCGATTGAAAGTGGCTATTTTGTCGATCAGATCCTGCCGATTGAATTGAAAACCCGCAAAGGTGTCACCGTCTTTGATAAAGATGAACATGTACGCTTTGACGCCAAGCCCGAAGACATGCTGAAGCTGCGTCCGGTGTTCAAACAAGAAGAGGGTACCGTCACCGCCGGCAATGCCTCTGGCTTGAATGATGCCGCTGCGGCCCTGGTCATGATGGACGCAGAAGCCGCAGCAGCCCGTGGATTGAAGCCGATGGCGAAACTGAAAGGTTACGCCTTTGCCGGTGTTGAGCCCAAGTACATGGGAATTGGCCCTGTTCCTGCGGTGCGTCAATTGCTGGATAAAGCCGGTCTTACGGTTGCGGACATTGACACCTGGGAAGTTAATGAGGCTTTTGCCGCCCAGGCTCTGGCTGTAGCCAAAGACCTGGAATTACCGCTCGAGAAGGTCAATCCAAACGGCTCTGGGATTTCTTTGGGGCACCCCATTGGCGCCACCGGTGCCGTTATTGCGGTGAAGGCCCTGTACGAACTGGAGCGCATTGGTGGAAAGTACGCCGTCGTCACCATGTGCATCGGCGGTGGCCAGGGTATTGCCGCGTTGTTTGAGCGCTGCGAGTAATCCAGCCGATAGCCCGACATCGAAAAAACCGCTCCCAGTGAGCGGTTTTTTGTGCCTAAATCCGCAAGGGAGAAGAGTAATGGAAAAACCAACGCTTGTAGACGCGTCGTTAACGGTTAACGACGGTGTTGCCACACTGACCTTCCAGCGTCATGATGTTCGCAACGCACTGACTGGCTCCGCGCTGGTGGACGATATCGTGGCCGTGGCCGACTGGGTGAATCGCGACAACAGTATAGCTGCACTGATTATTACCGGCGCGGGCAGCGCGTTTTCAGCGGGCGGGAATATCAAGGATATGGCTCAGCGCAGCGGAGATTTTTCCGGTGATGTGGAAGAGCAGGCCGAACGCTATCGACGGGGCATTCAACGGATGCCGTTGGCCATACAGGGCATCGAAGTGCCCGTGATTGCCGCCGTCAACGGCGCGGCCATTGGGGCCGGTTTTGATTTGGCCAACATGTGCGATATTCGGCTGGCATCGTCGCAGGCCAAGTTTGGCGAGACTTTTGTTAACCTGGGTATTATCCCAGGGGATGGCGGAGCCTGGTTTTTGCAGCGCTTGATCGGGTATCAGCGTGCGGCGGAGCTCACTTTTTCCGGGCGAGTGTTTTCGGCGGCCGAAGCCCTGGAATACGGCATTGTCCTGGAGGTTGTGGCGCCAGAGCAGCTGATGCCGCAAGCCGAAAAGCTGGCAGCAGAAATTGCTTCAAAGCCAATCCACGCCGTGCGTATGAGCAAGCGCCTGATGAAGATGGCACAGCGTCAGCAACTGCCGGATTTCCTGGACTTGTGTGCAGTTTTTCAGGGCGTCTGCCACAACAACCCCGACCACATGCAAGCAGTGGAAAAAATGCTGTCCGCTTTGGGTAAATAACTTCGACAGTTGATAGCCGCTGGGCAGCTGGCTATCAACTGCTGCCATTCAGGGACCTGACAGAGCAGGAAACTGAAAGCTTAAAGGGGCTTATTGGGGAACTACATTTTCCGCTTGTGGGCCCTTTTTACCTTCCGTGACAGTGAAAGATACTTTTTGACCTTCACTCAGGGTTTTGAAACCATCGGATTGAATGGCGCTGAAGTGTACAAAGACGTCTGGTCCGGATTCCTGCTCAATAAAACCAAATCCTTTTGACTCATTAAACCACTTCACTTGTCCAGTGTGCGTTGTTGACATAGCTTTAATTCTCAAACAATGTAGATTAGGTCCCTGAATAGGGGGTGAAACAAGAAACTCAGGCAGGGCTTTCTGAAGGCAAGACGAGAGTGTGCCGAACGGCATGTTGACAGGTCTGTCATCATTACTGTGCTGCTTTTCCTTGACGGGTGAAGAGGTCGCCAGCCAAGTGCATTGATCCTAACATTCAAGATAGTTTTGACCATTTGGTAAAAAGTTGCGCAGGCGCAAAACCAGAATTCCTCACAAATGATCCTAGCAGCAGATTTTTTACTTGCAAAGTATTTCTTCTTAAGTTTTCGGGTAAAGTTGGGGCAGGATCTGGGTTGAATGCTCCTGGCTATCGATAACTATTTGTTTTCTCTATATATTGTCGCCCTTGGTGTGTCACTTTGGTGTAGAGAGGTAATTGTCATGTCGAGTGTCCAGATGCCTGGCAGTGTGATTTTGGTGGGGATGCCCGGGGCGGGTAAGAGTACCCTGGGGGTTATGTTGGCGAAGATGCTTGCCAAGGACTTTGTCGATACCGATCTTTTGATTCAGTTGCGTGCCCATGCGACCCTGCAGGAGGTACTGGACCAGCAGGGTTACCTGGCTCTACGGCAACTGGAAGAGGAGACCCTGCTAAGCTGTCAATTCGATAACCACATCGTCGCTACTGGCGGCAGTGCGGTGTACAGTGAAAAGGGTATGACCCATTTGAAGACATTTGGTCCGGTGGTCTACCTGGATGTCTCTCTGGACGAGTTGCGTCGACGTATTAAGAATTACGAGACCCGGGGTATCGCCCGGCGTCCGGATCAAAGTTTTGAATCCTTATTTGCAGAGCGCCAGGCACTGTATCAACGCTATGCGGATTTGACGGTCGAGTGTGAGGCGCATACACCAGAAGAAGTGTTAGAGACGTTAATTGGTGGGTTAAAACAGCTCGCTTAGAGACAAACTGTTAACAATGATTGACGGTTTTAGGGCTTAGCGGCGGATGGAATCCAAAGGTAGGGCTGTGGTGTACTTGACTTGTTTGAGGGCAAATGTGGAATTGACGGATTCGACATTGGGCAAGTGCACCAGGGTTTGTTTGAGCAATTGCTCGTAGTGCTCAACACTATTGACGATTATCCGCAAGACATAATCTTTATCGCCACTGGTTGAGTAACATTCAACGACTTCTCGGACGGATTGAACCGCCGATTCGAAGGCGTTGAGTGAATCCTCGTCGTGATTTTTAATGGTCAGGTAGGCGTGAACGGTGACGCTCAATTTCAGTTTTGAGGCATTGAGTAGTGTCACTTTGCCGCGGATAAAACCTTCAGCTTCCAAGCGTTTGATGCGTCGCCAGCAAGGCGTGTGCGACAATCCCACCAGGTCACCCAACTCGTTCATGGAATAATCGGCATTTTCCTGCAGCGCCTTGAGGATTTTCATGTCGAAATCATCGAGTTGGTGCTCGTCAGCCATAATCACATCTCTGTTATCTGGCCCAGTGTTAAACGCATCGGAATAACCGCAGGCTTTTAGACAGTATAGATTTCAATTTCAGTCCTTCAATCCGAGCTGCTCTTTTCTTTATAATCCCATTTGCTTTCGCACCATTTCGAGGAATTAAGATGTTCGAACGGTTTCAACCTCTGCCAACCGATCCCATCCTGGGTTTGTCTCAGGCCTATCAACAGGATACGAATCCTCTTAAAGTGGATCTCGGTGTTGGTGTTTACAAAGATGAAGCGGGCAATACGCCGGTATTGCCCAGTGTGCGCGTCGCCCAACAATTGCGCCATGACGGGGAGAGTACCAAAGCTTATCAAGGTCCGGCAGGCGACGTACAATTTAATCAGGAAATACAGCAACTTATTTTTGGCGCTGAAACAGGGCTGAAAGATCGACTGCGGACTCTGCAAGCCCCTGGAGGCTGTGGCGCTCTGCGCGTGGCGGCGGAATTGATCGCTCGCGCGCAACCCGATGCAACCATTTGGGTGAGTCGGCCGACCTGGGCGAATCACATTCCCTTGTTAAGCAGCGCAGGTTTGGCAATCAAGGAATACCCATATTACGATCCGGCTACCCGCAGTCTGGATGAAGACGCGATGTTTTCTTGTTTGGAACAGGTGCCGGCAGGTGATTTGGTGTTATTGCACGGTTGTTGTCATAACCCCTGTGGTACGGATTTATCCGCCGAGCATTGGCAGCGTATCGCTGAATTGGCTAATCGGAATGGCTTTACGCCGTTTGTGGATCTGGCCTATCAGGGATTTGGCGATGGTTTGGAAGAGGATGCACAAGGATTGCGAAGTTTGGCGTCGGCGGTACCGGAAATGCTGGTGGCCAGTTCCTGCTCAAAGAACTTCGCCCTCTATCGTGAACGGGTGGGGGCGTTAACGGTCCTGGGTAATAATGCGGCAACGGCCTCCAACAGTTATGACCAAATGCAAAATGTGGCGCGTGGAATCTACTCGATGCCGCCGGCTCATGGTGCAGCACTGGTGACCACCATCCTGACCGATGTAAATCTTCGAAGGCAGTGGCAGGGCGAATTAACCCAGATGCGTGAGCGCATTAAGCAATTGCGAATTGATTTGGCAGATGCGTTATCACCTTACGGGGATTTCAGCTTTATACCCCGCCAGCGAGGCATGTTCTCATTTCTGGGGTTGACCGAGGCCCAGGTTGAACGTTTGATCAAAGAATTCAGTATCTATATGGTGGGTTCAAGCCGTATTAACCTGGCGGGAATCAATCAACAGAACCTGGCTTATCTGGCTGAGTCCGTTGGCAAAGTTCTCTAAACTTACACGGGCAAGAGCCTCGATGAAAAGGTCGGGGGCGAGACTGTCGCCCTGCGATCTTTTGTCAGTATTAAATGGGCATTTGCAAGTAGGTCGTCAGAAAGTTTTTCCTTAGAAGGCAGGCCGACAGACGATCATCCGAGGGCTGTTAACAGGAGGGCCTAGCCCACTTGCGGCGGAATTGTTCTCGGAATCCATTCCCACCATTGATGCTCGCCTTCCGGGGTGTTTTCGGTTGTCTGATAAATATCCCAGGTCACCAGGTAATCCGGATTGTCAATGTCCACACCGGCTTCCATGTTGCGATAATGGCCGGGCGGGGCCTTGTACCAGGCCTCCAATACCGGTGGTAAACGGAAGATGGCAGCAGCCTGGCCAGGCTCGTGTGTCGAGACAGAGCCTGAGTTTGGCTGCAGACGAATGGCAATGCCGTCGTCACTGTCACACTCAATTACCGTGCCACACAGCTGCGATTGCTTGAGTAATTGCGCCTCGGTATCGAAGTAGCTCAAGCCAATCAGGCAAGTACTGTTGACCAGATCGTGCAGTGTCATGATTTGCTCTCCGCTTCGGGTTAATGAGCGTATGGCACGACACCTACCTGAGGCATATTAGCCAGGCCGATATCGCGTGCGTGTTCTTCAAAGCCTTTGTTTTTCCAGAAGAAGGCACCGGGCATGGTGGTAGGAATAACCAAAACATAAAACAGCGCTCGGCCAATCAAACAGGTCGACAGTAACATCACGGCAACCAGGCTCCAGCCTGCCAATCCCCAAATGCCCAGTGTCGGTGCAAGTTGACTGGCACTCAGAGTGAGCCCCAAGGCAAGCAGCAAGTTGAGGCAAAGCAAAACATTACGCAGCAGGTAGGTCTTGCCGAATGTGGTGCGTTGAATGTAGTGAGACGCTGCACCTTCGTGACTGGCCCTGCTCAGGTCACGGTGATGGCCAATCAAGCCCAGACCTTCCAGGGCGATACCGACGCTGATCAGGCTGCCGCAGATGACAATCACCGATTGAATTGACTGGCTGTTGAACAACAGTCCGCTAATCAGAACAGCGCCAGTGAGCAGACCGCCAAGGGCAAGTAAGTTACCAATAAAGGCTGTGCTGACCTGGTAGTGGTCCCAAAACGGACGGGCTTTAATACGGTAGCAGCGCGTCATGTAATACAGTCCAAACATTGTGAAAACGACACACAGGTAACCGCATCCGGTGGCAAAGGCCGCTGCTGTTGAGGGAGCAATTAACGAGTGGATATCACTGCCTGTGACCGAGCTGTACAGGGTCTGCAGCACCGGGTTGGCGGGGAGTGAAAACAGCAGGTGTAATCCCAGCATACTCATAAAACCGGCTACGCCAAGAATTTCCCGGGACATGGGGGAGTAACGCAAGTTGTTAAAGCCACGATAGAAGCGATGGGGCTTGCCCAGGTGCATGGCAGACATAAAGTTCCCCACAGCCCCGGCAATCAGGCAGATCAGTAATAGCGGCACGTAGAGTGCACTGGCTTTGAATTGGCTGAACATCGAGATACCCATTTGATCGCCTATAAACGCAATTAAAAAGGCGCCCATAACGGCTTGCATGGTCAAGGTAAAAATGACCAGAGGGTTTTCCCGCGAGCTCAGGCGGGCGAAATTCCAGTGACGTTCAATGCCCACTTTTTGATCCACCGCCGGCGTGAAGTTGCCATCACCGTTCTTGTGGTATTTGACGGGCATGGAGTCGGTACGCTGCATTTCTTCCGGCATGGTGCGGGTCTGTTGGAAACGGATGTTGGGGTGGGTGATCTCGGGAGTAGGAAAACCGGGAATAGAGCACTTGGCTTGTTCGCGATTGGTGGGAATATTTTCAATCGCACCGAAATCCAGGGCATTGCCAACGCAAGCGGAAACGCAAGCCGGCTTAAGACCCACTTCAAGCCGGTCTACACACATATTACACTTGGAGACCTGCCCCTTGATCGGGTCCAGTTGCGGAGCGTTGTAGGGGCAGACCCAGGTGCAGTAGCCGCAGCCAAAACAGGTTTCCGGATCTTGCAGGACTGCACCGTATTCAGCGTGCTTGGTATAGGCGCGAGTGGGACAGCCCTTCAGGCACACCGGGTTGTCACAGTGGTTACAGGCCATGGAAATGTTCATGCGCTTGTAATCCGGGTAGCTGCCGCCTTCGACGTAACCCACGGAACGGAAGGCCAGGTGCGCCGGGTTTTCATTTTTCTCGCTGCAGGCGGCTTCACAGGCATGACAACCTATGCAGTTGTCGGCCGTGAAGAAAAATCCGTGCTGTTTGTTGCGATTGGGGTTGATGCCAACATCAGGGTTGTCGTTGATGTACATCGATCGTCCGGCGGGCAGTCCGGTCAAGTCTACCAGGTCTATCTGCTGACCATAGCGATTGGTTTGTTCGATGTGTTTATCGCTCAGAAACGCGTAGGGTTGCTCCTGGGTGCGCACTTCCCAATGGCTGCCTCCGGCAGCCTCGTCGAATTTAACCACCGGTGTCATGTCGCGCGGGTCGAACACTTCCACGGCTTCTATCCGGTTGGAACTGTCCAGCGTGCTGTCTTTGATTTGCTCGTTCATGATATGGCTCCCTGGATTAGAACGCGCGGCGTTCGGCATTCAGCCGCGCGGCTTCACGCTGGTCAATTTTCTCGATGCGGGCGGCGCATTGTTTGAAGGCTGGCTGGCGGGAATAAGGATCCAGCAGGCCAAGGGTCAGGCGGTTGACACAATCGTGAAAGTGGAACGGAATAAATACCGCATTGCGGGCAACCCGGTGGGTGAGTTGTACCATCACTACAGCGTCACCCCGACGGGACGTCAGGCGCACGTAGTCCTGATGTCGAATGCCGAGTTCCGCTGCCGCATCCGGATTCATTTCCATGTAGGGAGTGGGGCTGAATTTGTTGCAGTTGCCAATTTTGCCAGTGCGGGTGCGGGTGTGAAAGTGTTCTACCACGCGGCCACTGTTCAGCCAGAAAGGGTACTCGTCGCAGGGCTGTTCATTGTTATTGACGAAATCTACACAAATGAGATTGGCTTTGCCGTTGGGCGTCTGAAACTTGCCGTCGGTGTACAGGCGCGGATCTCCCTTGAGACCTTCCTGACCTTTGCGGCCGGTTTCGCTGGCGCGGTAGGGCCACTGAATACCACGAGCCTGTTCGATTTTGTCATAGCTCATGCCGGAGATATCCAGGGTGCGCTCGGCGCCAACGGACAGTTGTTTCATTTCTTCAAACGCTTCTTCCGGTGTTGCCGGAAAATGAATGGTGTGGCCATTGCCAAAGCGTTTGGCCATCTGGTTGAAAATCCAGAAATCCGGTTTGGAATCGGCGTAGGGCGGCAGGGCATTGCGAACCAGGTTGACACGTCGCTCTGTGTTGGTATGACAACCTTCCTTTTCTGCCCAAACGGCTGCCGGGAAATAAACGTGGGAATACTGGTTGGTTTCCACATCTTCATAACAGTCCTGCACCACCAGGAATTCCAGTTTTTCCATGGCCTTGCGAATCCGGGGTGTGTTGGGCATGGACGTCATGGGGTTGGTGGCAACCAGCCAGAGGCCTTTAATTTCACCGGTTTCAATGGCTGGAAAAATGTCAGTTTCCGTCAGTCCCCGCTTGGTGGGGAAGAAGTTGGGGTCGACACCCCAGAAATCGGCTATTTCCTGACGGTGGTCCGCATTCTCCAGTACCCGATAGCCGGGCAAGCCGGAGCAGGAAGACCATTCGCGGGTGCCCATGGCGTTGCATTGGCCGGTGATGGAAAGGCTGGTGCCGCCAGGTTTGCCGATATTGCCCGTTACCAGGTTGAGGTTGTTGATGTTGGCAACACCATCCGAACCGTGGGTGCTCTGATTGATGCCCATGGTCCAGATGGACATTGCGGTTTTCGCTTTGGCGTACAGGCGTGCAACCATGCGAATGCGGTCTTCGTCGATGCCGCATTCATGTTGGGCCCGGATCGGGTCATAACGCGTGTCGCTAACCAGCGCTTCGAGTTCGGCCAGGTTGTTGGTGTGCGCCTCGAGGTAGGCGCGATCTTCCAGGCCTTCCTTAAAAATGACGTGCAACATGGAGTTGATCAGGACGCAGTCGGTACCGGGGGTGATCGGCAGGTGCACATCGGCAAATTGCGCCAGCATGGTGACCCGTGGATCCACCACGATCAGGGGAAAGTTGCGTTTTTCTTTGGCTTCTTTCAGGCGCCAGTAAATGATGGGGTGCTGTTCGGGCAAATTGGAGCCGAACGCCATCAGGCACTCGGTATGTTCAAAGTCACCGTAGCAGCCAGGAGGACCATCGGAACCAAACGATCGCTTGTAACCCGACACGGCGGAAGCCATGCACAGGGTTGTATTGCCGTCATAGTTATTGGTACCGATGCAGCCGCGCACCAGCTTTCCGAGGGTGTAAAACTCTTCAGTTAATAGTTGGCCGGTAGACACCACGGCGAAGGCGTCACGACCATAGCGAGCCTGGATGTCCTGGATCTTGGCAGCGGTATGATCCAGGGCCTGATCCCAATCGGTTGTCTGGAAGGGTAGGTGAAACTTCTCTCGCATCAGGGGGCGAGTGCCTCGCCCTGGCGAGTCAAATAATTCGTGCTCCAGCAAGCCCTTGATGCACAGTTTGCCGCGATTGACGTCGGCGCCGGCGTGTCCACGACTGGTCACGACTCTGCCATCTTCACCAAGGCCAATTTCAATGGCGCAGCCGGTAGAGCAGTAGTTACACGTGGTGTATTTCCATTCGACCACTTTTTTTTGCGGGATGACGATGGGTTTGCGCTTGCGGCGACCAAAGAGCATAGGCGTTCCTGCTGTCTCGTTGTTGTGACTTATTTTATTGTGACTTACCCGTGTTTTGTTCTGACTTACCCATTGTTGCCAGACGCCTGGACATCATCGACTCGCTGTCGTCTCTCTCGCGCTTGTTGCCAGCAGCTGATCTGTTGCCAGTTGTTAATTGGGTGCACATCTGGGTAGCAACGAATCGATTTGAGGCATTTCTGAATCTATACCCCGCGATGCCAGGTGCTATGTGAGAGCAAGTAGCGTACCAACTGAAAAAAACAGGGATTTAGGCAGAATCGACACATAAAACACCGGAAAAGCACCAATAAGGGTCATTTTATGGATGTCTTTGTCTAATTGGTTGTCTGAGAAATTAAATTAAATGCACAAAAATGACCGATAATGGGGCTGGCGTGCTTCAGGTTGGTGCTTTGGGTTGGTGGTTTAGGCGCGGTCGGTGAGCTTGTTGTTGGCTCGGTCCAGGCGCTCACTTTCCAGCATCAGAATGGCTTTGTGGGCAGGAATGGGCTTGCTGAAAAAGAACCCCTGCGCCAAGTCGCATTGATTGGCTTTGAGGAACATCATTTGTTCCGAGGTTTCCACGCCTTCCGCAACCACCGTGAAATGCATCTGTTTAGCGAGAAAGATGATGGCTGACGAAATTTGCATGTCGCTTTCGCTGTTGGGGATGTCTTTGATGAACTCACGATCAATTTTTAACGAATCCACCGGCAGGTTTTTCAGATAGCTAAGTGAGGAATAGCCCGTGCCAAAGTCGTCAATGGCAATACGGAATCCCATCTGTTTGATCTTGTTGATGACTTCGCGGCCGGCATTCATGTTTTCCATCAACAGGGTTTCGGTAATTTCCAGCTCCAGGCGACTGGGGTTGATGGGGTATTTTTGCAGGCACTCTTGCAAAAATGTCAGGAAGCGTTTCTTGGTAAAGTGCGTGGACGAGATATTTACCCCCAGGATCATTTCCGGGTAGTGGGGTTCCAGCACTTTCAGTTGACGGAAGCTGGCCTCCAGTACCCAGTTATCCAACTGGCTGATGAAACCCATATTTTCCATTGCGGCAATGAATTCGCTGGGTGGCAAAGTACCGCGATCCGGGTGATCCCAGCGCACCAGGGATTCAAAGCCCTTGATCAGGCCGTTCATGTTGACTTTGGGTTGCAGGTACAGCGTGAATTCACTGTCCTTAAAGCCACGCCGTAACTCGCTTTCCAATGACAGCTTGTCCTGTGCTTCGGCGGCCATCTGTGTGTTGAACAACAGATGGGCATTGCCACCACTTTTTTTCGCTTTGTACATGGCAATTTCGGCGTGTTTCAACAGGTCCTCATAGGAGTCTTCCGGTGAAGCGATGGATAGGCCGATACTGCAGCTGATAACCAGGGTGGTATTGTCCAGTTTTAGCGGGCGGTTGATTAATTCGAGAATTTTTTGGCTCAGGCTGTGCAATTGATCCGGACGTTTGGCGCTGCGCAGCAATATCGCAAATTCATCTCCGCCCAGGCGGGCGACCAGGCCGAGAGCCTGCAACGCACCTTTCAGGCGTTTTGCCATCTTCTCCAGGATGATATCGCCGAGCTGGTGGCCGAGAGAGTCATTGATGCGTTTAAAGTTATCCAGGTCCAGTAGCAATACCGCCACCAGCGAGTCCTGGGTATGGCTGCTGAGCTGTTTCAGGTCGTTTTTCAGCTCGTATTGGAACAGCTGGCGATTGGCGAGCCCTGTGACGGGATCATAGAGAGACAGGCGCTCCACTTCCTGCTGGCGGATATCGACTGTCTTTTCCTGCGCCTCCATTTGGTAGGACAGGGTCGTCACAGCTTCTTCCAGCTCCCGCAGCTCATGAATCCAGGTGCGAGTGTGGGTTTGTTGCTGCTGTTCGCGCAATTCTTGATAGCGTTTTTGGCCCAGTAAGGGCATCAGCTGAATTTGGTTGTTGAGGTGTCTGCGAATATGCCGGGCTACCAGAAACATGGCAATGGTTGCAATTAAGCTGGCAGTCAGGCCGATGGTCAGTAAGGCCCAGGTTGAAAACATATTGTCGGTCGAGGCTCGACCGCTTTTGCTCAGGGCATAAAGGTTGGGGGCGTAATCATTGGGCAGAGGCGTCAGCGTCCAGTGATATTCGTTATCAAAATAACTGCTGCTCTGTAGTTGTTCGGGTGGGGAGAGCATCGTTTGTAACAGGCTTGCATTGATGTTGATCGGGATGGGAAACTTGTTGGCTTCAGCAGGTTGAGAGCCGGTGACGGAATAATACTCCAGTTGCCAGCTTTGACCATTACGCGGTTGCGCTTTCAGCAGCCCCATGGCTTTGAATACGGGAGTATCGCTATTGGGGAATGGATCTATCAATGCTTGTGCCGGGCGCAGCAAACGTATCTGGCCGGTTCGGTGTCCCTGGGGGGCCGTTAGAAACAATTGCCGCACTTCATAACATTGACCGGTTTGACACAGAATAGAGGCTTGCTGATTGCCGGAAGGGGGTTGCCGAAACCAGTCTTCAAAAAGGGCCAGTGATTCATGGCTTCCATAAACGTCGATGGCGCTATGTGAACGATCTGTCCAGGCAACTGCGCTGAACTGGTTGCGGCCTTGGTTCCGCCACCACTGCTCCAATTGCGGGTGAATACTGTCCAACTGAAGTTCATGCTGTCCGTTATGCAGATATTCTCTTAGTGCCTGCAAGGAATCATTGCCGGATTGAACAAAGCGGTCGAACTGTTTTTCAATCAACTGCTTGTGGTGCAAGCGTAAAGCGTTGTAGTTGGAGGAGAGCTCCGCTTGTCTGATGCTATGTTGAACCCAGAGTAAAATGGCAATTAAGGCACAGAGCCCGAATAATACACCAGTGGCCATATGCATGGGCCAGTGGCGGGTGGTATGACGGGTGCTGTTCTGAGTTCCTGAAGATGACTCTGGCTCGGTCATGGCATCCTTTCTTTTCGAGTGTGGTCATTCGGCTGCGTGAGCAGGCAGGTTAGTATATCCACATATTGGTGTAGATCTGAAGGGGCATCAGGAAATTATCCATTTCTTGTCTTGCAGCGTTCTCAAAGTTTGCCACAGCCGATAAATGGACAGCCTAGACCATCGAGTGAACTTGGATGATCTGGCCCTGCCTTAGCCTTCCGGCAGGGACGCCGGCCGGTGATCCTGAGCCTCCGTTTCAGTTTTGCCGGTCAGAATGAACATCAAAAAGCACGGCAGGAAGGTGAGGGTGATCAAGGTTGAACAGAGAATGCCCATCAGGACCACAATGCCCACTCCACGATAGAGTTCAGTCCCGGCTCCGGGAATCAATACCAGTGGCGCCAGGCCAAAAATGGTTGTCAGACTTGACATTAAAATAGGGCGCAAGCGAATCGCAACGGCTGACAGTACTGCCTCTTTGACCGACTGTGTGCCCGTCATCAAATTGCGACGGGTTTGGTCCACAATCAGGATGGGGTTATTGACCACGGTGCCCAACAGGATCAGGAATCCCAGCATGGTGATCATGTCGAAGGGTTGCTGGATGGCCGGTAGCCCAAGGGCCGTGAGCAAATGACCGCTGCCGTTTACCAGAATCAGGCCTGCCAGGCCTCCGGCCAGCCCCAGGGGGACAGTGGCGAGAATGATCAGCGGGTAACCCCAGTGATGGAAAATGGCTACCAGCAACAGATAAATAATGAGCAGAGCCACCAGAAAGTTGCTGGTCAGTGCGTTGCGGGTGGCTTCCAGCTGATCGGCAGCACCGGATATGTCGATGGCCACCCCGGCCTGGATCTCGCCGGCGGCCCGCATTGAGGGAATCAGCTCTTCCTCTACCTGGGCCACGGCGGCCTCCAACGGCACCGCTCGCGGCGGGATGATACGCAAGGTTACTGTGCGGTTGCCATCCACCCGGCGCACGGAGGTGCTGTCTACCGTTTCCTCAAGTGTGGCCAGGGCGTCGAGTGGCAACACCGCTCCGGAGGGGGTCATTACGGGTAGCTGGCCGAGTTGTTCAAGTTGCTGGTTTTGGCCGGCATTGCTGAGCAGAAAGATATCCACCTTGTCGTCGTCGAGAAAAAATTCATCGGCAAAGGCGCCATCGCTCAACGCCGACACGGCGTAGCCGAACTCGCTGGCGGGGTAATTGTATTCTGCCAGCCGTTCCCAGTTGGGGCGAATTTCCACCAGCGGCTGGTCGAGGCTGAGCGAAGAAGGTTCCGACTGGATCTGGGGGTTGACGAATATCTCCTGGGCCCGGCGATAGGCGTGCTCGGCGGTGCTGTAGAGTTGTGCCAGATCCGCACCGGAGATGTCGAGGTTGACCGCCCGTGTGCCGCCATTGTTACTGGAAATAATCGAGCCCCGCGAGGAAAACGCGCGCATTCCTGGGTAGCTGCGGAACAGTTCGGTGAGACTGTCCATCATGGGCTGGATGTCCTGTCCACGGACGGGTTCACTCATCACCCAGACCATGGCGGGAGATACGCTGATGGTGTAGTACTTAAGCGATGGGATGGCGATTTCCCCCCGGTCGAAGGCGCCGGGGTCAGCCTGTAAGGAGCGTTCGAGAGTGTCGAGAATCTCATCGCCAATCACCTGCATTTCAGCCAGGTTGTAACCGGGCGGGGCAATCATGCGGGAAAAGGCTTTCGGTTCCTCGCCTTCTGGCAGGTACTCTGCCGGAGGCAGGAAAACAGCGGCAACTCCCACAGTGAGTAGCAGGGTGGCTAGCATACAAACACCGCGTCGCCACGGTGTCTGAATAAGCCAGCCGATACGACGCAATATTTTACTGCGACTACCATGCGTGTGGCTGCTGTCCGGGTGGGTGTCGCCATTATGGAAGCCCAGTCTGGCGCTGGTGGAGGGTACGACGGTGACGGCCACCAGCATGGAAGCCATAATGGCCGCCGAGATGGCAATGGCTATGTCTGAGTAGAGCTGGCCAGCCTCTTCTTTGACAAACAGGACCGGGGCAAATACCAGAATCGTGGTCAGGGACGACGCCAGTACCGCCGGCCACACCTCACGTACTCCGGTAAGTGCCGCATCGAAGAGCTTCAAACCGCGGCGCCGCGCCTGCTCAATACTTTCCAGCACGACGATGGTGTTGTCCACGGTCATGCCAATGGCAAAGGCAACGCCAGCCAGGGAAATGACGTTGATGGTGCGGTCAAACAGCAATAACCCGATAAAAGCGGCAATGGTACAGATTGGAATGCTCATCACCCCGACGAAAGTGGCGCGGGCGGAGCGCAGGAACAGGTAGAGTACCAGGGTTGCCAGCATGGCCCCCAGTGCCAGATTGGTCCAGACGTTGCGTATGGATTCCTGAACATAGCGGACATCGTCACCGATCAGTTCGATTTGCAGGCCATTGGGCTTTAACAGGTCTTCCTGCATGGCCTCGACAATAGGCAGCAGATCGGTTTTGATTTGGATGACATTGGAACCGGCTTCGCGGTTGACCGCCAGGCGCAGGCTGCGCTCCTGTCCGGTATAAATAAGGCTGCGCACTTCAAAGTGATCGAGGCTGACGGTGCCGACATCCTTCAGCCGCACATTGGCATCGCCCTGGCGATTTAAAATTAATTCCTCCAGGTCGTTCACTTCGTCAAAGCGGCCTATGGTGCGCATCAGGTAGCGTCGTTTACCACTATCGATATCGCCCGCCGAGGAATCGCGGTTGCGTGCACGAATGGCGTTGCGCACATCGGTCAGGGTCAGGCCGCGCTGAGCCAATTTGGCGGGGTCGAGTTGAATCTGAATTTGACGTTCCGAGCCGCCGCGTACTTGCACTTCAGAAATCCCTGTGACCCGTTCCATTCTCGGGCGAATATGGTCATCGACGAAGTCGAACATCATGTCCATATCCAGTTGAAAGGGGTTGCCAGGCAGCGGTGACACCGAGAAATACATAAATGCGTTCTGGGAAAAGGAACTGCTCAGCAGGCGTGGTTGATCAACGTTTTCGGGATAGGAGGGAACCTGGCTGAGGGCATTGCTGACCTCGATCAGGGTTTCGTTAATGTCGATGCCAAACGGAAATTCCATCTCGATGGAGGCTTCTCCGGTTTCGGCGTTGGCGGTCATTCTCTGCAGGTTCGGCACTGTCCGCAGGTAGCGCTCCTGCTCCATCAGAATTTCTTTTTCAATATCCTGCGGGGTGGCCCCCGGCCAACCGGTTACCACACTGATGGTGCGCACTTCCAGGTCGGGGATCATCTGAATGGGAATGCGAAACGCCGCCACGATACCCAGCACGCAGATGATCAGCACGCTGACGGCCAAGATAATGCCGTGACGAATACTGGCTTGAAACATGTGCAGTTTCCTATATCGCGTTTATCACATTGATAACTTGTCTGGCTGAGTTACAGCACTTTGACAGCCTGGCCATGGTGGAGGATTTCGTTGCCTCGGATCACCACTTTATCATCGGCCAGCAATCCCTCTAGGACTTCCACTGCGCCGTTGGTCTGCAAGCCGAGGTTCAATTTACGTCTCTCCGCCACGCTGCGACCATCATGATCCACTACAACAAACACGCTGAAGCTGCCATCGGGACTGCGCAGCAGGGCGTCGCGAGGAATCAGCAGGGCATTTTCGGTGCTCTGGGTAAACTCGAAAGTGGCTCGGGCTGAGGTGCCCGGCAGCAGTGCCGGTTGCAAGGTACCGGGTTTGGTGGGGGAGGTGATCAGCCGTACCCGAAAGGTTCGAGAGCCGGATTCACTCACGGGTACAACGGCGGCAATACGGCCCGTGACCACTTGCCCAGGGTTTGTGTCGGGCATAATCCGTACGGTACTGGCGGTGTTGAGTTGGGCAAACCGCTCCTGGGGCAGCTGCACATCCAAATACACCCGATCGGTTGACACTAGTGTCAGTACCGCAGTGCCGGGCGTGATCCATTCGCCAGTTTCGGTCTGCTTGCGACTAATAACACCGGAAAACGGAGCCTTGAGTTGATGCCAGTCAACGCGGGCCCTTTGAGCCTGCTCCTCGGCGCGAGCGGCGTCGAGACGTGCGGTCGCCGTGGCCAGGGCCGCTTTGCGCAAATCCAGCTCGGTTTGCGGCAGGTGATTGTTTTTAGTCAGGCGTTCGGCTTCTTCAACCAGGCGCCTATTTTCATCGTAGTCCGCCTGCGCTTCGGCGGCGGTGGCGGTGCGCTGCTGCAACAGATACTCCGCCTGAGTTGCATCCAGCGTCAGCAAAATATCACCCTGTTCGACCCGATCACCCACATCGACCCGCATGTCGCTCACCAGGCCTTCTACGCGAGAGGACAGATTGGCACGTTGGGCGGCTACCAGATCGCCTGTCAGGCTCAAGCTAAAGGTGGGCACGGCCTGATGGGGCTGGACAACGCTGACTGGCAGCGGGGGTTGTGCCTGGGCTGACAGCGGGACCAGGCACAGCCAGGCTGCAAAACTTATCAAGAGGGCTAGTGAGCACCTGGGTTTCGCTGACCAGGCTGCCTGAAGTGAGGAATTGTTAAACATCCGCATGTAAATCTTTTCCTGGGTGTCGTCTGTGACTGGGTGGATTGTTGCCTGGTCCGTTGTTGCGCGAGCTGTGGTTTCATGATTAGCATGAGCTTGCGACAGGGTTAACCTTCTCCAAGATTATTGGGTCAATGCCGCCAGGGAGCCATCGGCATGGTGTTTCAACCAGTGGGCAAACACATTGGCCTGCATGGGTTTGGCGTAGACAAAGCCCTGAATGTTGTAGACATTGTGCAGGCTCAGGTATTCGATCTGTTCCTGAGTTTCGACGCCTTCGGCAATGATGTTTAATCCGGCATCATGGCCAAAGTTAATGATACCTGCAAGAACCTGCATTTTCATGTCACCGGGGTGGGTCAAGACATCGGTAAACATTTTATCGATTTTGAGCGTCTTGACCGGTAATTCCTGCAGGTAGGTGAAGCCCCGGTAGCCGGTGCCGGTGCCATCAATCTGGATCGCGATATTCTTGTCCCGGAATCGCTGCAGCTGGGCTCGGGTGGCAGCCATGTCGGTGATATGGCTGCGATCATTCAGTTCGATGGAAAAACAATCCAGATCGATATCGTGCCGTTTCGCCAGCGCTTGAAGCCGATCGAACAGATGGCCGTTTTCCAGCTGTTCGGGAATGGTGTTAAAGCTGACACTGAAGCCCTTGCTGTCCCAGCCGTAGGTTTTAATGTCACGGGCGATATGTTCCAGCAGCTGGTCCGTGATCGCGGAGACCAGACCACATTGTTGCGCACCGGGCAGAAACAGGGATGGGGTTAGGACATGATCGTCAGATGGGGTCCAGCGTGCCAGTGCTTCGGCGCTGATGACCTCTCCATTACGACTGTCGATTACAGGTTGGTAGTAGGGCAAAAACTGCTGTTGTTGCAGACCCTGTCGAATCAGGCCATCCAGGCTGCGCGGGGCTCGCAGGCTGTAACCCAGCAAGCTGGCCGCGGGCAGGCCGAGGCCGAGCGCAGCCAAAGCGATGAGTTCCGGGGTGGGGGGATACTGGATAATCAGGGGTATCAGTGCGTTCAGCCCCCAATAGGCACAGACGGAAAATCCAATGCCCAAAAGGACCACAAACCACTTCGACCGGAGAGCGGCAAGCATGGGTATTTCCCTTCAGTTTGTCCCAGGATCCAATCCAGCGTCTGTATCCGCCTATTGGTTACTGTGATTATTGGCTAAGGTAAATAGTGGCTACCGGTGATTATTGATAGTCCCGATACTCAATCTCCACAAGATCGTAACGTTTTTCCCCTTCCGGGCTGCGCAGCAGAATTTCGTCGTCCAGGCGCTTGCCCAATAACTGTCGGGCTAGTGGCGAGTCCATACTGAGCTTGCCGTCTTTGATGCTGAATTCGTCAGGGCCCACAATCTGGTAGGAGATCTCATCGCCTTCGTCATCGGCCAGGGTTACAAAAGCGCCAAAAAACACTTTTTCCCGATCTTCGGGTATGCGATCGACGACTGTGAGCTCATCCAGCCGTTTGGTAAGGAAGCGGACCCGGCTGTCGATTTCACGCAGGCGACGCTTGCCATAAATGTAGTCGCCATTTTCCGAGCGGTCGCCGTTTTTTGCCGCTTCGTGAACCACCTCGGTCACTTTGGGACGTTCAACTTTCCACAGATAGGTTAATTCTTCCTGCAGTCGTTGGGCCCCTGCCGGGGTGATGTAGGCCGAGCCGCGTCGGCGTGGAGGACGCCAGCGGCCCATCAGACAACCTCCCTCGAGCGTGGCTGTATATGCTTAACCTCCACAGGTTCAATGTCCTCAGGGATGGAAAAATCGAACACCTGGCTGTAGAAGCTCCATTCCGCTTCCAGGCAGCGCTGTATGCTGTGAGCCTGGCGGAAGCCGTGTCCTTCACCGGCAAAGGGGACATAGGCCACGGGTACTTTTTTGGCGTCCAGGGCGGCTACCATGGCTTCCGCCTGATTGGGGGGGACGACTTTGTCGTCAAGCCCCTGGAAGAATATCACCGGGCAATTGAGTTGATCGGCGTGATAGAGGGGAGAGCGGCGTAAATACTCGGCCTTTTGCTGGGGGTAGGCGCCGACCAGAGTATCGAGATAGCGGGCTTCAAACTTGTGCGTATCCGTGGCCAGGGTTTCCAGGTTGCCAATACCGTACAAGCTGGCGCCGGCTTTGAACGTATTTTGAAAGGTGAGGGCGGCCAGGACAGTGTAGCCTCCAGCGCTGCTGCCTTTGATCGCCAGCCGCTCGGGATCGACCAGACCCTGTGCAACCAAATAGTCCGCCGCGGCGCACACATCTTCCACATCGTAAATGCCCCAGGTACCGTTCAGGCGCTCCCGGTAGTGACGACCATAACCGGTACTGCCGCGATAGTTGACGTCCATGACGGCAAAGCCGCGACTGGTCCAGTACTGGATCTTCAGGTTTAGCCCGGTGTCAGTTGCGCCGGTAGGGCCGCCATGGCAAAGCACAATCAGGGGTGGCTTTTCATCGCTGGGAGGAATGATGGCGGGATTGCAGGGGGGGTAATAAAAGCCATGGGCCTGTTCCTCACCACCGCCCGTTGGAAAGCTGATGCTCTGCGGCTGACTGATCACTGAGGTCGGTAGTGGGGCCTGGCTGGAGTGGGCCAGGCAGTGCAGGGATTGAATGGGATCGTCTTGCAGGCCGCTGAGGTTCAGGGTCAGTAACTGGTTGGCCTGACGGGCATTGGCTGCCAGAAACAGTGCTCGGTCCCCTTGGCATTGAATTTGACTGAATTCAGTAAATTCCGATGTCAGTGCTCGCCAGGCCGGTGCTTGAGCTGCGTCCCTCAGTTCAATCAGGGCCAGTTGCCACTGACCCTGTTGGCTAAAGCAGGCCAGAATGCGGTCGCTGCTGAGAAAGCCGTAGGTAGACATGCCAAACACCCACTGCGGGGTGGCAAATTCAGCTTCAAGTTGGCTGATCGGGGTAAGTCCTTCAGTCTCGACCCGGTAGAGATTCCACCAGTTGTTGCGGTCGGACACCACATACAATTGCCCACTTGGGCTCCACTGGGGTTGAAATACCGATTCGCCGGGGCCGCCGGCCACTCTTTGAGGGGGGTCGGGCAGCCCCGCCGGGCTCAGCGGACTGAGCCAGCACTCGCTGTGGTCCCAGGGCATATGGGGGTGATCCCAGCAGAGCCAGCTCAGTTGCTTGCCATCCGGGGACAGGCGCGGATTGGAAAAAAAGTCATGGCCACTGACCAGAACGGTTACGGCGTCAGCCGAGCAATCCACGCGGGTCAGATCAATCGCTACCAGCTCGTTGATCTCTTCTTGATCACTCTGGTCCTGATCTCTTTGGCGATGATCCTCGCGCACGCACAAGAGTCGCTGGCGGCCCGGGTCCAGGCAAAAGTCGGCGTAGCGGAAGGCGCCCTCGGGCGTCAGGGCGGTGGCTGATTGACCGTCCCAGCGGTAAACCCGCTGATCGCTGCCATTGACATAAAACAGGTCGTGGTCAGTGGCGAGATAGCTGGCGCCACCATATTCATGGGCCTGGCTGTGAACACTGATATGGTTGGGCAGCACTTCCCGGGCTTGTGTGTGTTGGGACAGCGGCTGCTGCATAAGGACACAGCGGCCTTTTTCCTGGGGACGGGATTCAATCCAGAAATAGCCGTTGGCGGTCAATTGCGGTTCACCCAGTCGCACGCTTTGCTGGGTGAGTAAATCGCTGGTGATGCTGGAGGGCCAGCTGCCATAGGGCGTTGCTTGAGTCATAGGGTTGGGGTCGGTTATCCGGTTGGTCATTCACGAACGTAATTCACGAACGTAATTCACGAACGTAATTCACGAACGTAATTCACGAACGTAATTCACGAACATTGTAGGGCAGCTGGTAGAATTGCCCAACCATGGCTTCGGCTGGACTCTATTTATTCTGGCTACTTGCTCAAAATGGACGCAATAACATCGATTGGGGGGGCTGATTTGGCTTCGGTAGAACGGGTTTTACAGGCATTTCTGGATCAGCACAGCCACATAAATCGCTGGCTGGTGGCCTACAGTGGCGGGCTCGATTCCAGCGTGCTTTTGCGTGCCATGGTGGCGCTTAAACCCAGTCAGCCGATTGTAGCGTTGCATGTACATCATGGCTTGTCGGCACACGCTGATGCGTGGCAACAGCACTGTCAGCAGACCTGTGACAGGCTCGGGGTTTCCCTGCAGGTGCACGCTGTAGACGTCCGGAATGCAGGTGGGGGCCTGGAAGAGGCGGCCCGGGAGGCCCGATATCGGGTGTTTGAAAGCGTGCTGCAGTCAGGCGATGGGTTGCTGATGGCACATCATCAGGACGATCAGGCCGAAACTATGCTGCTCCGATTAATGCGCGGTAGTGGCCCCCGTGGGTTGGCGGCCATGGCCACCAGCCGTGCCTTGAGCCAGGGTTGGCTCTACCGCCCGTTGCTGGAGCTTCCGCGTCAGGTGTTGGAGAAGCAAGCCCGAGACTGGTCTATGACCTGGGTTGAAGACGACAGCAATCTGTCGCAGGCGTTTGATCGCAATTACTTGCGCCACGCTGTGCTGCCGGCCATTCGTGAGCGCTGGCCTCAGTTTGCTGCACAATGGCAGCAGAGTGCCGACTGGTGTCGTGAGGCCGATGGCGTTGTGAATGATGTGGCCAAACTGGATTGGCAGGCGGCCGACTGGCGCCGGGAGCGATGCGGCAGCAGTTTGTCGCTGTCGGTCTTACAGCAGCTGACCCCATTTCGGCGCGGCAATGTGCTGCGTTACTGGATGCAGATGCAGGGTAATTCAATGCCGCAGCGCATTCACCTGGAAGAGGTGGAGGCTCAGTTGATGGCAGGGCGTGAGGACAGTGAGGCCAAGGTGAGTTGGGGCCAGGTGCAACTGCGCCGATACCGCCAGCGGCTTTTTTGTTTACCCCTAAAGGATGGTTTACCCCAGGGAGCGACATTCAACGGTTGGACCGAGTCGATGGCCGCTCCGGTTGAGCCGCAGTCGTGGAATGGGGCAACCCCGTTGGCCTGGGGCGGCGGCAGGTTAACCCTACTGCCTGTGGCCGAGGGCGGTTTCCGCTGGCCTGATGAGGGTTTCCGGGTGGCGTGCCGCCAAGGCGGTGAGCGCTGTCAGCCGCACTGGCGGCAAAACTCCCAGACCTTGAAAAAGCTGTTGCAGGAGGTGGGTTTGGAGCCCTGGCTGCGTCAACAGGTGCCATTGTTGTACCACGGTCAGGATCTGGCGGTAGTGGGGGACTTGTGGGTTTGTCGCGGCTGGTTGGCCGAAGCCGGGGAAACGGGTTACAGATTACAGTGGGATTGGGGGAATCGGCCCTAAAACGGCGCATTTCCGATTGAGGCAGCAAGCGCTTTCCGGTAGACTGGCGTCCCATCTCAAAGGGCTCTCAGAGAGACATCCAACTCCTCTGGCAACCGATGCCCACCCCTGTTTTTGTACATTATTTCAGCAAGGTTCTTCATGACGCGATATATCTTCGTAACTGGTGGTGTTGTTTCTTCGTTGGGGAAAGGCATCGCTTCTGCCTCCCTGGGTGCCATTCTGGAGGCCAGAGGCCTGAAGGTAACCGTTCTCAAGCTGGATCCCTATATTAATGTAGACCCGGGTACCATGAGCCCCTTCCAGCACGGTGAGGTGTATGTCACCGAAGACGGCGCCGAGACGGACCTGGATCTGGGACATTACGAGCGCTTTATCCGTACCAAGATGAGCCGCCGGAATAACTTCACCACCGGTCGGGTGTATGAGACCGTCTTGCGCAAAGAGCGTCGCGGTGATTACCTGGGCGGAACGGTGCAGGTGATTCCCCACATTACCGACGAGATCAAGCGCCGGGTGTTGGAAGGTGGCCGTGATGCCGATATCGCCCTGGTGGAGATTGGCGGTACCGTCGGGGATATCGAATCCCAGCCCTTCCTGGAAGCCGCTCGTCAATTAAAGGTCGAGCTGGGACGTGAGCGTGCCCAGTGGATTCACCTGACACTGGTGCCCTATATTGCGACCGCTGGCGAGACCAAGACCAAGCCGACCCAGCACTCGGTGAAAGAGCTGCGTTCCATCGGGGTTCAGCCGGAGATCCTGATCTGCCGTTCCGAGCGGGAAGTGGATGAAGATTCCCGTCGCAAGATTGCCCTGTTCACCAACGTCGCTGAGCGTGCGGTGGTGCCTCTGCCGGATGCCAAAACCATCTATTCCATTCCGCAGTTGCTGAAAGATTACCAGCTTGATGAGATTGTGCTGGAGAACTTCGGTCTGGAAGCGCCCGAGGCGGATTTGTCCGAGTGGGACAAGGTGGTCGATGGCAAACTCAACCCCGAGCACGAAGTAACCATCGCCATGGTGGGTAAATACATGGAGTTGCTGGACGCCTACAAGTCCCTCAACGAAGCGCTGACCCACGCCGGCATCCACACCAAGACCCGCGTTAATGTGAAGTACATCAATGCCGAGGATGTGGAAGAGCAGGGAATTAGCCTGATCGAAGGCGCCGACGCCATTCTGGTGCCCGGCGGTTTTGGCGAGCGCGGTATGGACGGCAAGCTGCAGTCGGTCAAATACGCCCGTGAAAACAAGATTCCCTACCTGGGCATTTGTTTGGGCATGCAGTCTGTGGTGATTGAATTTGCCCGCAATGTGCTGGGTTTGAAAGACGCCAACAGCACCGAGTTTGATAAAGAAACCAAGAATCCGGTCATTGGCCTGATCACCGAGTGGGTTACCGCCGATGGCGATGTGGAGCGACGGGATGAGGCCTCCGATCTGGGTGGTACCATGCGCCTGGGTGCGCAGGAATGTCGCCTGGTGCCCAACAGCAAGGCCCGGGAAATATACGGCGATGATGTGATTGTCGAGCGCCATCGTCACCGCTATGAAGTGAACAACAACTACGTCGACCAGCTGCAGAAAGCCGGTTTGAAAATTGGTGGCTGGTCCGCCGATGACAACCTGGTGGAAATGGTTGAGCTGGAAGATCACCCCTGGTTTGTGGCCTGTCAATTCCACCCGGAATTCACCTCCACCCCGCGCGACGGGCACAAGCTGTTTACCAGCTATATCCAGGCGGCTCTGGATCAGCACACAAAGAAAAATCAGGCTTAATTGGGAGTTCTGGCAATGACCAATAAAGTGATTCAGGTTCAAAATGTCGAGGTCGCCAACGACAAGCCGTTTGTGCTGTTTGGTGGCATGAATGTACTGGAATCCCGTGATCTGGCCATGCAGGTGTGTGAGCACTACGTCAAGGTGACCGAAAAACTCGGTATTCCTTACGTTTTTAAAGCCTCTTTCGATAAGGCCAATCGTTCATCCATTCACTCCTACCGTGGACCGGGTATGGAAGAGGGGTTGAAGATCTTTGCTGAAATCAAAAGCACCTTCAATGTGCCGGTGATTACGGATGTGCACGAAATTGATCAGTGTCAGCCGGTTGCCGATGTCTGTGATGTGATTCAATTGCCGGCGTTTCTGGCGCGTCAAACTGATCTGGTGGCGGCAATGGCCAAAACCGGCGCGGCCATTAACATCAAAAAGCCCCAGTTCCTGAGTGCCGGGCAGATGAAAAATATCGTCGACAAGTTTGCCGAGTGTGGCAACGAACAGGTGATGTTGTGCGAGCGGGGCAGCTGCTTTGGCTACGACAACCTGGTTGTGGATATGCTGGGCTTTCGCACCATGAAAGAAGTAAGTGGTGGTGCCCCGGTGATATTTGACGTTACCCACGCCCTGCAGTGCCGCGATCCCCTGGGTGCCGCTTCTGGAGGGCGCCGCCACCAGGTGGCGGAGTTGGGGCGTGCCGGCATGGCCGCGGGGCTGGCGGGGTTGTTCCTTGAGGCTCATCCCAATCCAGACCAGGCCAAATGTGACGGCCCCAGCGCCTTGCCGCTGGACAAGCTGGAGCCGTTCCTGGCGGAAATGAAAGCCGTTGATGACGTGATCAAGGCTTTGCCCGCGCTGGATATCCGTTAGGAACGGTTATTGCCTGCCCTAAATTACAAAATTGATTAACCCGAGAAGCCCGCCGAGAGCCTCTCAACCAAAACAAACGGAGAGTTTGCTGAAATGAGTAAGATTGTTGATGTCAAAGCCTACGAGGTGCTGGATTCACGTGGTAACCCCACGGTCAATGCCGACGTCATTCTGGAGTCCGGTGTGGTTGGCTCCGCATGCGCGCCTTCCGGTGCATCAACGGGTTCTCGCGAAGCTCTGGAATTGCGTGATGGCGACAAGAGTCGCTACCTGGGTAAAGGTGTGCTGAAGGCTGTTGAGAACGTGAATACCGCCATCAAGGATTTGCTGGTGGGTATGGATGCAGCCGATCAACGCGCCCTGGATAAAGCCATGATTGACGCCGACGGCACTGACAATAAAGCCAATTTCGGTGCCAATGCCATTCTGGCGGTGTCACTGGCGGCTGCCAAAGCTGCCGCGACCGATAAAGGTATTCCGCTGTACGCTCACATTGCCGAAGTCAATGGCACTGCCGGCCAGTACACCATGCCCGTGCCCATGATGAACATCCTTAACGGTGGTGAGCACGCCGACAACAACGTCGACATTCAGGAATTTATGGTGCAGCCGGTTGCCGCCAAAACTTTTGCCGAAGCCCTGCAGGTGGGTGCCGAGATCTTCCACTCGCTGAAGAAAGTGCTGAGCGCCAAAGGCCTGAACACCGCTGTGGGTGACGAAGGTGGTTTTGCCCCGAACCTGGCATCCAACGCCGATGCCCTGGCGGTAATCAAAGAGGCCACCGAGCAGGCCGGCTACAAGCTGGGCACCGACGTGACCCTGGCCCTGGACTGCGCCTCTTCCGAATTCTACAAAGATGGCAAATACGACCTGGCTGGTGAGGGCAAGGTTTACTCCTCTGAAGGCTTCAGCGATTTCCTGGCTGAGCTGTGCGATCAGTACCCCATCATTTCCATTGAAGACGGCCAGGACGAATCCGACTGGGCGGGCTGGAAGTACCAGACTGAAAAGCTGGGTGACAAGGTGCAGCTGGTGGGTGACGACCTGTTTGTGACCAACACCAAAATCCTGAAAGAGGGCATTGAGAAGGGCGTGGGCAATTCCATCCTGATCAAGTTCAATCAGATTGGTTCTCTGTCCGAAACCCTGGACGCGATCAAAATGGCCAAGGATGCCGGTTACACCGCCGTGATTTCTCACCGTTCCGGTGAAACCGAAGACACCACCATTGCCGATCTGGCGGTAGCGACGGCCGCTGGCCAGATCAAAACCGGTTCCCTGTGTCGCTCTGACCGCGTCGCCAAGTACAACCGCTTGTTGCGCATTGAAGCCGAGCTGGGTGCGAGCGCTCCTTATCGCGGCATGGCTGAGTTCAAGCACGCCTGATTTGGAAACCCTTACGGTTTCATAATGTCAGCAAAAATGGGTCGGCTTGCCGGCCCATTTTGTTTATAGTGGATCGAATCCCTTCGTTTAGGTCATCGTCTGACTGAAATCTGTTATGAAATGGTTGATTGCCGTAATGTTGCTGATCCTGGCTGGCCTCCAATACCGACTGTGGGTGGGTGAGGGCAGTTTGGCCGATGTGGTGCGCCTCAATCAGGAAATTGATGAGCAGCAGCTGGAAAACGAGCGCCTGCTGGAACGCAACAAGGTGCTGGCGGCCGAAGTGAAGGGCTTGAAATCCGGTTTGGAGGCGGTCGAAGAGCGGGCCCGGGAAGATCTGGGTATGATCAAGCCGGGAGAAACCTTTTTTATGGTGGTTGAGCCTAAAGAAGAGTAGAGCGCCTGGTTAGCTCTATCTGGGGATCCGCCAACAGAACTTTCTTCTGTGACACGCTGTAAACACGTCCGTGTGCGCTCGGCGTCGGCATCCATGCCTCCGACGGTCCCAGAAGAAAGTTCTGCCGGCGGCTCTGTGCAGGTTTTTGAAAACAAGGTTTTAAACACTTCATTTCAAGCTATGTCAAATTATCAAGCTATCAGAGGCTATTGGGTGGTCGTCCCCGCCGCCGGTGTGGGCTCTCGCATGAAAGCCGACCTGCCCAAGCAGTACCTGACCTTAAAAGGCAAAACCATCCTGGAGCACACCCTGGAGCGCCTGCTGCAATTGCCGGGGTTAAGCGGCATCGTATTGGTGGTCAATCCTGCCGATCAGCACTGGCGGACGTTGCCGGTGGCGAGTCACCCCAAAGTGCAGGTGGTTGAAGGGGGGCGAGAGCGCTGCGATTCCGTCCTCAATGGTCTCTATGCCCTGGAAGAGCATCTGCAGCCGCTGGATTGGGTGCTGGTGCACGATGCCGCGCGCCCCTGTGTCGATCTGCGGGATATTGAAGCGCTGATCGATGAGCTGCAGGAGCATTTAGTGGGCGGTATTTTGGGCGTGCCGGTGAGTGATACCGTCAAGCGCCTCAATGACAATTACGGTATTGAAGAAACCGTCGACCGCCGTGTGCTCTGGCAGGCACAGACGCCACAGATGTTTCGCTATGGAGTCTTGTCCAAAGCCTTGCGCGAAGCCTTGCATCGAGGCCTTGAGATTACCGATGAGGCGTCGGCTGTAGAGAGTGCGGGCTATGTGCCACTGATGGTCGAGGGGCGACGAGACAATATTAAAATCACGCGCCCGGAAGATCTGCCGATGGCGGAATTGATTCTGGCCACCCAAAATCCCATTCCCAAATCAACTGATGCTTAAGAGGTAGGCGATGCGCATAGGACAAGGTTACGACGTACACGCGTTTGGCGATGGCGATAAAATTGTTATCGGTGGCGTGGCGATTCCGCACGAGCGCGGTCTGGTAGCTCATTCTGATGGTGACGTGTTATTGCATGCGTTGTGCGATGCGTTGTTGGGGGCAGTGGCTTTGGGGGATATTGGCAAGCATTTCCCGGACACTGACGCCAATTATAAAAATGCTGACAGCCGGGCGCTGTTGCGGATGGTGTACGCCAAGGTCAAAGCCAAAGGCTATGTGCTGGCCAATACGGATATGACCGTGGTGGCCCAGGCGCCGAAGATGGCGCCATACATCGAAGCGATGGTGCAGCGTATTGCGCAAGACCTGGATGCCTCCCCGGAGCAGGTCAACGTCAAAGCCACCACCACGGAAAAACTCGGTTTTACCGGTCGCAAAGAAGGTATCGCCGCCTATGCGGTGGTGTTGTTGCAGCTTGCCTGAAACAGCGAGTGACATTTTTCGTTTCAGAAATGCCCGCTTCAGACATAAGAAATGGATGCATAGAATTTACCGTTTTCACCCCGCATGATTTCGCTTTCCTGCTCAAAGGAAATGGCCGGGGTATAGCCGAAGTGGCGGTAAAACTGGTCGCTAGCGCTGGATTTTAATTGCTCAAGTTCGGCGCCCTTCAAGTGGCTGACAAAGCGCAGGGTAAAATTATCCAGTTCATGTTGAATGACTTGATACTGGCGCATGCCGGGGATGTCCCGCAGTGCGACTGACAGCTGAGTAAAGGGTACGCGCTCGCCATTACGGTGGACCAGGGCTCCCCGGACTTTGCCCTTAATGGATGTCAGTGCGGGGAAGTGTATTTTTCCGCATGGGCATTCGCCACGAGCGGCCAAGTCGCCAATTTCGTAGCGTATTAACGGACTGTGTGTGTTGAAGTAATCCGTGATGACCACGCGGCCCACTTCTCCATGTCGACATGGCCGGCCGTCTTGATCCAGTATTTCCACGCCCAATTTGCCCGCAAAAATATGGTGGAAGTCCGGTTCGTGTGGACAGCGTGCAGCAATCATGCCGAACTCGGTAGAACTGTAGGTACTCCAGATACGGGCATTGGGAAACGCCTGTTGGATCAGGTCTTCTTGAAAAGGCTCAAACACCTCAGCATAACAGCCAAAACGTTGGATAAAGCTCATGTCCAGCTGTTGCTCGATAATGGCTTGGCAGAGCCTTTCCGCATTGGTGGGGTAGGTGGTGATGCCGATGGTACCAAAGCGTTGATGATTCTCTAGAATGGTTTCAATTTGTGTTGAAACAGGGCTGTTGACCTCCAGAAACTCATGGCCTTTTTGGTCGTCCTTCAGGTGAATGATTTTTAGGGCAGGTAGGCTGCCACCCAACCACTCCACAAACCGTTGCGTTACTTTTTGTTCAATGCTTTTGCGCTCATTTGACCAGGAAATTTTGACCGGGATGCCTGTCGAGCCGGATGTTTGGCCTGTGACGGGGTGCCCGTTCAGCAGTAAGTCGTTGTGATCGAGAATCTCCTCGCGAGTCAGTAGATTGATGTCGGGCAATGACTCGGCCCACTTGCGTTGATAGAATGGATGATTCTTTTGCGCCCACTGAACAATGTGCTGGAACTTGGCTTGGGCGTAGCTTGATTGCTTGAAGGACTCTGGTATTTCCATAGTGTTAGGATGCAGCTTATGAATATTCTGGATTACGAAACCATTTTCGACTATCGCGGTGAATCCTACAACAACGCTATGGAGAAGTATCCCTTTGCGCGGCATTGGGAAAGGCAAGCGTTAATCGATATGTTGGCAATCGTTCCGGAAAGTCACATTTTAGACGCTCCGGCTGGTGGTGGTTATTTCGCCAGTGGTTTAAGAGAGCTGTGCGGACCGGAAGTGAATATCACCTGTGTAGAGCCTGCCGCTAACTTTGCGATGGGGATTCATGCCGAGTTCAGTATCCTCAACTGCCCTCTGGAAGAGGTGCCTCTGCCGAGTGAGTCTGTTGATGTGGTGGGAAGCCTGGCCGGCTTACATCATATTGAAGACCGAAGCCGGGTGTTTGCGGAATGGCGGCGTCTGTTGAAACCGGGTGGTCGAATTGCGGTAGCGGATGTTGAAGTTGATACGGGCCCTGCGTTGTTCCTGAACGATTTTGTTGATCGTTACACCCCTCAGGGCCATGACGGCCTGTTTTTTCAGCCGGATGAATTCAGCCAGCTGCTGAATCAGCAGGGAATCAAACCCGTTCAGGAGCTGTCAGTTACCGTTCCCTGGGAGTTTGATCATTTACAGGCCATGGCTGATTTCTGCATGCAGCTTTTCTTTCTGCAAAACCTGGAAACAGAGCTATTGATCGAAGCGCTTACGGAACTTGTGGGAGTTCGTCAGCTGGATCGAGGCCGAGTCGCACTGGACTGGAAGCTCAGGTACGCCCTGGGTGTGCTGGCCGGGTAAAGCGGTCCCTGAGCTTGTCCCTTAGCTTATAGGCATTTGGGCTGCTGGTTGAGGAGGGATGGCCACAGTTCAAGCCAGCCGCGAACGTGTTGGGCATCAAGCATTTTATGGTGTACACAGCCTGACGCTCCCAATGATTGGCGATAGCTCTGATAAATACTCGGTGGGATGATCACATCAGCGGAACCAATGAAGTGCAGCTGAGGAAGCTGCTTTAGGGCCTGAGCTTGATCGCTGGGATTCAAAGAACCGGTCAGGGGCAAAAGATTTAGGCTCGTCGTCCACTGTTGATGATTCAGGTTGCCGGCGATGGTTCGCAGGTCGACGACTTTGATCCCCAGGCTTGGGTCATTCTGAATATGCGCGGCCAACAGGGCAGCGATACCTCCGCCCCCGGAAAATCCAACCAATCTGAATTGTGAGTTGCCTGTTCTTATCGACCACTGTTGCAGTGCATCGCCATAGGCTTCTATCACTTCAGTCGACATTCGGTGGGACGTCCAGTATTTCTGCTGGCAGGCGCTCAGGGTAAATTGACAGGGCCGTCCCAGGTACAGCAACTGATCGGCCTTATCCAGGGTGGCGAGGCGCAGGGCCAATGGATTCGTCGGAGTAGGGTTGGGCGAGGGGGCGGTCCGACCCCAGGCATGACCATCGCCTTCGATATAGACGCTGATTGGCTGGGAGCTGTTGCCTTGTCGATAGAATGCCTGCAGCCTGAAGCCCTGTCCACTTGGTTTACGTGTGACAATCGACGCGGACTCCAGGCCTGCAGTCGTGGCCAGCTCTTGTGCCATGACAATTCTGGCCGCGGGGTCGGGCAGGCGGTTGTTGGGGGATAGAGTGCTGCAGCCGCTGATCAGCAGCAGGCCGATCAGCAGTGCATGTTTTTCCACGCTCTTGAACATCAGCGCTTAGGCGCAGGCATTTTCACCCAGGTGAATCCACTTGCGCACTTCCGTACCCTGCAGGCCGACCAGCATCGGTGCCTGGGTGCCGGCGATGATGCCCACATCGTAGATTTCTTCAACAGAGCCAGTGATGGTGAGCCGGTGAACAATTTCACCATCGCTGAGGCGAACTATGTAGAGTCCACAAACCGGTTCGGCATTGCGCTTGGAAAGTTCTTCGTCGAGTGGTAAACCCTGGAAAGTTTGATGGCGTGGCTTGGAGATGCCCACCAGGGCAAAGTCCCCATAGAAACGCAAACCGCGGGTAAAGCCCGGGCACCAGGTCATGCGCACAAACTCGTTGGTTTGACGATCGATATAACCGAAATAACCGGTACCGGCTTCCAAAATCCACAGTTTGTCGCGATACAAGCGAGGTGAGTGTGGCATGGACAGGCCGCTGGCAACCACTTCGTCAGTGCGGGCGTCAATGATCATACCACCGTCGGCGCGGTGATCACGCCATCCCTGAGCCGTATCGGTTTCACCAATCACGGATACATAGGCGATCTCACCGTTTTCCATGCAGAAGCCATTCAAGTGGCAGCGGTCTTCGCCAACGATGGCGGAAATGAATTTGGGCTTCCAAACCGGGGAGAAACAGCCGTTGTCATCAATGCGGGCGAGGCAGTTGTAGAGGGTAATGGCGGCGATCAGGTTGCCATCCTTGTCGTAGGCAAAGTCGTGGGTATCCACGGCGCCAGTGACGTGACATTTGCGCGGCAGAAAGATTTTGTCCCAGTTTTCATAGGCTCGGCCGGCGTCCAGGCCGTTTTCAAAACGCCAGATTTGGTATTCGGTGCTCAGCAGCAATCCGTTGTCGGTGGGCATCATGGCCATGGCTCGGCCGAAGTTGCGCTCGGAGACCGTCAGGCGACCATGGTTGGGGCCGGCCAGCACCACCTTACCAGCGGTGTAGGTGGTAAAGGCGATGGCCGCATTCAAGCGCGTCATCCAGGCGGCCATGCCTTCGGAAAAGTTAAGGTGAAAGGGATTGACGATCTCGTCTTTTATATCGTCACCTATGACCCGGGGTGCATTGCTGGCTTGATTCGCGGACATGGAAGAATGAACTCTTGTATTGATTGGTCTTGTTGGAATGATGAAGCTGCCCAGTCTAACAAGAGTGGCGCAGTATCCAAAATGTATCTTGTGCATGAGCAAAAAAAAGCCGGTCAGGAGTCACCCTGACCGGCTTTTGTTGCTTTGCTTCTAGCTTGGGGTTTCAGGCTTTCAGTTGCAGCCTTCTGCCATTAGAAGCTGTATGAGTAGCGCAGCATCCAGGAACCGGAATTGTAGTCGCTGTTGCCAAAGTACTCATAGGCGGCTTTCAGGGTGTGATCGCTGCCGAAGCCGTAACTCAGACCCAGGGTGGCGCTGAGGTTGGTGTCTTCGACATCATAACCCGTGGTAACGAAGTTATCGCCACCCACCACAAAGCGGCTGCTGGTTTGCACCTGATCCGAGGCGAAGTCGTGGTACACCGCCAGATCCAGGTAAGGTTTCAGCACCGCACGGTCGATGATGAACGCTTTGGACAGTTCAGCACCGAGGCCCAGCTCAAGGGTTTCATAGCTCTGGCTGCCCACAGACAGGGCTGCCACGCTGCCACGCTCCACATAGCTGTCGATATCGATCTTGCTGTAGGCGAACTCAGCCCGGGGAGCGATGCTCCAGCCGTTCTGGGAGATGGCAAAGGCCTTGCCAGCCTGCAGGCGAACCGAGAGCATGTCGCTGTCGTAATCCGCTTCAGCGCGGTCGTCAACAATATAGCGGAAGCCGTCGTTGTCGCTGCGGCCATAGGTGGCTACGGCGTTGGCAAACCACTGGTTCTGGGACCACTGGGTGTAAAGGCTCAGCATAGTGGTATCGGTATCGACGCCACTGCCGCCGTTGTCGGCATCCACCTGGGAGTCTGCGGTGCTGATCACACCACCGATGAACAGGCCGGGCATCAGTTCGATGTCATAACCCAAAGCCATACCGGTGGTGTCGATATCAAAGCCGGCGATGCCGTTTTGACGATCACCTTCACCATCGGTTTGCAGCGCTTGTACCCACAGGCCGTGTCCGCCCTGGAACTCCTCACCGGAGTTGCGGCCCTGTTGCAGCAGGCGTTGAACGTAGCGGGAAACCACGCGTTCAGCGTCCCGGCCGGCATAAACCGTTTCACCCTGGCCGCTGGTGTTCAGCTGGTTCCAGGCTTTGCCTTCAACCACGCTGTCCAGCAGCTCGAAGAAGGCATCGCCTGTCTCAGTGCCCGACTGTGCTACCAATACAGATTGGGCAGCCGCGGCTGCGCCAACACCATTGGTGTCTGCACCGTCGTTGATGGCAACTTCTTCCAGGTTCAGCGCTCGCACGGTGACGCACAATTGCAGGTCGCTGCACTCTGCCCAGTCAACCCCAATCAGGCCGCTGTGGTAGAGCATCAGGTCGTCGGTGTTGGCGGTCAGGGAGTTATCGGCTTCCAGGATCAGGTAGTCCACGCCGGCGAGGTCTGGGTTAAACAGGTCAGATGTGCCGTTGATGTGAACCTTCGCCCCACTTTCGAGGGTGGCGTCCACCGCGGTGAAGTGGGCCAGGGTCGGATCGGTGGCATCGGTCAGGATGGCTTGCAGTTCACCACCGGCTTCAACCAGCAGGGAACCCATGTCAGCTGTACCGGCTACCACACCGCCATCGCGCACAACCAGGCTGTTGCCGCCGACAGTGCCAAAGACGCTGCCGCTGGTGTCGAGCATGCTGGTGACAAACACCTGGCCCTGAATGGTGCCGCTGTTGGTGATGTCAGTAGCCAGGATAGCGCTGTTCAACAGGCCGGCATTGGTCAGGTTGGTGGCAATCACCTGGCCATTAATGGTACCCGTGTTGTCCAGCTCTGCGGCTACGGTCAGGCCATTGATGGTACCGCTGTTGTCCAGGGTTTCAATGACAATCGTGCCGTCAATGGTACCGGCGTTATCCAGCGACGAGCCGCTGAACAGAGAGACAACCGCGTAATCGGCGGCAATGGAGCTGGCGCTGTCCAGAGTGACACTGAGGCTGTTGCCATAGGTGTCGCCGAAGGCGTAATCCGACAGCTCATCCGGGTTCAGCCCATTGATAAAGGCTTCGATGCCGGCTTCATCGGTTGGGGTCACATAAAAGCTGCTGTCAGAGATGCCGACGCTGAAGCCGTTACCGGAAACCGACGCTGTGATGGCGCTGTTGGACAGGGAAATGACAGCATTATCGCCGGAGGCCGACTCACCGTACACAAAGATACCCTGAGCCATGGCGTAGCCGTAGTCGCCTGTTGCCGACGCTGATGCATCAATGTTGGCATTGTTGAGGTCAATGGTCAGGTCTACATTTGACGCAAAGATACCAGCGGCTGAGGTGTATTTACCTGGCCCTTCGAGTTCCATGGAAGCGCTGGCAGAGGCTGTCAGGCTCGCGTTGTCGAGGCTGATGGTTGTACCCTGCGAGCCGTATTTCGCACCATTCATCGCCACCGCCCGGCCAGAGTAGGAGGCCTCTGCGGTAGCTTCAATGCTGGCGCCATTGTTCAGGGTGATCTGGCTGGAGCTTTCGCCGGCATTGGCCCGGTCTCCAAACATCAGGCCGTTGCTGTAGGCGAAGCTGGGCTGATCGGTCGAAGCGTTGGCGCTGGAGATCAACTGGGTGTTGTTCAATGTGACATTGACTTCCGCGCTGCCGCCATAGCTGCTGCCATTAGATGAGGTGGCGTCCATGCCCAAGGAGAACGCGAAACCTTGATAGGCATCATTATTGCTGGTTGAGCTGACGGTTGCATTTTCCAGGCTGACGGTGGTCGAAGCAGTGGATTCAACTTCCCAGGAGTTTGATGACAGTGAGATGGCGTTTGCAAAGCTGAAACGAGAGCCATACGCCATCTCGTCGTCGATGATGGATGCGTTGGCACTGATCGAACCGCCATCCATGAGCAGTGTGGCGCTGGTGTCGCCATAGCCAGATGCTTCGCCAGACACGCCACTGCTGATGGCGTATTTGTTAGCCAATGTGTCGACGGTTACGCTGCTGTTGGACAGGTCAATGGTCAGAGAGGAGCTGACCTCGCCACTAGCCTCCGCGTAGATCCCGGCAGCTTCTGCGTAGCTAGCGCTAGCGCTGACTGTGAGGCTGCTGTCAGCCATGTTCAAGGTCAGAGTCGCTGAGCCATCCCAGGATTCGCTGTCGGCGTAAATACCCGTGGCGTAGGCTTCACTAGAATAAGTATCACTAGCGGTAGCTTCGACCGTCAGGCTGCTTTTGGCTAAGTTCAGGGTGAGGGTTGCTGACTCATATTCGGAATCGCTAGTGGCGTAAATGCCTTCCGCGTAAGCCTCGTACTCTCCCTCAGCCTTCACAGCGACTGAGCTATTGGATAAATCGATGGTGAGCGACGATGAATCGTAATCGCTGTCACTGTAAGCGTAAATGCCAGTAGCATTGGCATAGTAGGCGGCAGCGCCGACGGTCAGGCTGCTATCAGCCAAACTCAGAGTCAGAGTCAGAGTCGATGAGTCGTACTTGGATTCGCTCTCAGCCGCTATGCCAGTTGCGCTGGCCCAATAGCCTCCCACTGCGTCCACAATGACACTGCTCTCGCCAGACAGATCAATGGTCAAAGTTGAGCCGTATTTACCGCCACTGTAGGCATAGATGCCTGTGGCTACAGCGGCCTCACCGCCTGCGCTGGATACTTCCACAGAGCTGTTGTCCAGGCTGACGGTAGTCTGTGCATCGCCAGCATCCCAGCCATAGTTATCACTGCCGGCGTAAATACCATTGGCATAGGCAAAGCCCAGCGCGCTGTCGGCGGTGACGGTCAGGGTTGACGTGTTCAGGGTAACGCTGGAGCTGGTCTCATCTGCGTCATAACCCTCGGCATAACTGCGGATGCCATAGGCTAAGCTGTTTTGAGAGCCATAACCGATGCTGGAGCTACTGACGCTGGAATTGTTCAGCTCAACGACACTGCTGGTAGTTTGTGCATATTCGGTTTCGGCGCTGCTGGTAATCGCTACAGCATAGGAGGTGCCCCAGCTGTTGGTATAGGTGCTGGTCGAGCTGGCGTTGATGCTTGCGCCATTGGCAGAAATGCTGGAAGAGGCATTGCCTTCGAAGCTGTAAGCTTCACTTTCTATGGCAGAACTGGAGGCGTTGTACTTTGCGCTGGCTTCGGCATTGACGCTGCTGCCATTGTTCAGGGTGATTGTGTTGGTAGCATTGTAAAAATCTGCCTCAGATTCGACTTCAATGCCCGCTGCATCGGCCCATTCACCCGTGCTTTCCACCTTGGCGGTCACCGAAGAGCCCGCATTGAGTGTTACGGATTGTCCGACGTCGGCCTCACCTGACCAGTCAGATGCGTAGATGCCTTCGGCACCATAAGCACTCTCATTAACCACAATTGCGGCGCCGTCTTCCAGGGTCACGTCACCCTGATAGATGTTGATGGCATTTCCGTAGCCCGAGGCATCCAGCGTCGTGTTGGTGTTCAGCGTGACCGTTACCGAGCCCGGATCATACTGGCAGACAGGAACGTCGTTGTTAACGCCAGTGCTGATGGTGAGAGGGGTGCCGGGTTCAGCGATGGTGCAACCACCCAGGGCTGACGCCTGCTGGGTCATGCCGCCGGTGACTATTACGGCTTGTGCTACGGCAAGGGATAACCCCTTGAGTTGGGATGGCAGAGAGTGTCTGCGCATGGTTTCCTCCATTGAAGGTCTTTATTGCTAAGTTATGAAAGCTCTCGTCCGTGTGGTGCTTAAAGTCCAGACTGCATGGGCATAGAGCGGCCCCTGGATGGCTTGAGTCTTTCAGGAATATAAAGAATGCCTAATATAAAAAATGGAGATAATAATTGAAAAAGTGTGACTCGCGCCACACTTTTATGGCGTGATTATCGCTTTTGAAGTTTTTGAGACCCGTTACCTGGGGCTGGCCATGCTTGATGCATGGCCAGGTGCCTGAGAAGTGTTGTTGGAATCAGGATATTCTGGCGTCGGCAAAATAGCTGACCCGCTGGTGATCCCCGCGGGCATTGGTACCGATAAAGACAAAGCCGGTGGTGGGCCAGATGGCCTGATTGCGGGTTTGTTGTACCTGTTTGTTTTCCAGTTCCATAAACAGGCCGATGGCGCGGGTGTTTTGGCCGTCCCGGAAGCGCCCTTCAAACAATTCTTTCAGGGTGCACAGCATGTCGGTGGCGAGGCTGGAGCGGCGAGCGGTCGGGGACACAAAAGCCCGAACGTAGTAAAAGTAATTGTTCAGTTGCGGGTTCAACTGTTCGTAGGCGCTGGAAACACCAATAACCTGGCCTTCATGGTCTCTGGCGATTAGGGCGACCTGGGGCAGTCGCGCCTTGGCTTGTTCTTCATTGGGCAGCGCTTGATGTTCCAGCCAAAGGCTTGTGATTTCGGCTTCCTGCTCTGGGGACAGACTCTGCCAGACGGTTTCAATCGTATAGTCATTCATTGGGAAATTCCTGAAAGTAGGGTGATTGTCTTACGGTATTTGGCGCCAGAGTCTACCGTTAAATTGGTTCATTCGGAATATATCGTCTCGCGCCAGTTTTTTATCGGTTCACTTTATTGGCAGCCCTTAAATATTAGAAAATTCTAAACAAGAGCTTGCTAAATTAGATAAAGATAATAAACTGATCGTGAATTTTGAGGAGCGGCTCAATGAATTTGACTAATCTGGAGCAGCACGCCTCCGAGGCGGCTGACTTGATGAAGCAGTTGTCGAACCCCAATCGGCTGATGATTGTCTGCACCTTAATGCAGCAAGAGCTCTCCGTGGGGGAGTTGAATGAGCGGGTACCGTTGAGCCAGTCCGCCTTATCCCAGCACCTTGCCAGTCTCAGGCAGGCGGGGCTGGTGGCTACCCGGCGAGAGTCGCAAACCATTTATTACCGGTTGCAGGGGGATCATGCGGTGCGTGTGGTTGCGCTGCTGAAAGACCTGTTTTGTCCCGATGAGGAGTTGTCATGAGTTACCAAACCATTAGTGCCAGTGAATTCGCCGACCGAATCGCACAGGGTAAAGTGCCGTTTTGTGTGGATGTGCGCACGGGGGCGGAATTTGCTGGCGAGCGGTGTCGACAGTCGATCAATGTACCGCTCCAGAATTTGACGGCCGATCCGCTGGAGTTCCTGATTCAGGAGCATGGAGTGTCCGAAGGGGAAGCCGTTTACCTGATTTGCCAGGCTGGCAAGCGCAGCGAAATGGCCGCAGCCAAGGTGGCCGGGCAGCTCAGTCGTTCGGTGTGTGTGGTGGCCGGTGGTGTTGAAGCATTGCCGGTGAATGTCAAAGAGCAGGGGGCAGGCAAGGTGATTTCGCTGGAGCGCCAGGTGCGTATTGCAGCGGGTTTTCTGGTGCTGCTGGGCGTGATTATCGGTTTTGCGGTGGCACCTTGGGGCTTTGTGATATCCGGTTGTGTCGGCGCCGGGGTGATGTTTGCGGGCATTACTGATACCTGTGCCATGGGCATGTTACTGGCCCGTATGCCCTGGAATAAAGTCAGCTAATGGGGCTGTTGATCGGTCTGCTGATCGGCCTGGTTCTGGGGTTGACTGGGGCCGGTGGATCGCTGTTTGCTGTGCCGTTGCTCGGTTTGGGGTTGGGGCTGTCGTTGGTTGATGCGACGGGCGTGGCGCTCGGGGCGGTGGCGATCAGTGCCGTGGTTGGCGTGTTTCAGCGGCGGTCAGTAGGCATTGTTTGGCTGCCTGTTTCCATAATTTTGGTGGGAGGTATGTTGCTGGCGCCAGTCGGGCGCTGGCTGGCAGGGTACCTTTCGCCGCAATGGTTGTTGATCGGGTTTTCCGTGATGGTGGTGTGGGTCGCGCGTCGCATGTGGCTGCAGGCAACACAGGACCCGGTGGCAACGGTTGAGGTGCGAGCGCAGGGACGTGAAGCGGATCTCAGTGTGCGTCCGCAGCCCCTGTTAATCAACGGTGTGTGGCCTTCGCCCATTGTGATGAAGTCCCTGGCAGCAGGTGTCGTCACAGGGTTGCTGTCTGGCTTGCTGGGCGTCGGTGGAGGCTTTGTCATTGTACCTATTCTGACGCTGGTGGTGGGTTTGACCATGGCCCAGGCGGTGGCCAGTTCTCTGCTGATTATCTCTTGTGTGAGCACCACCGGTTTTGTCGCTCACTGGTGGTTGCATCCGGGGTTGAACTTGCCGCTGCTGGGATGGGTAGCGTTTGGTGGCGTGATGGGTATGTGGGTTGGTGGGCGCCTGAGTGAGCGGGTGGCAGGGCCTCGCTTGCAACAGGCTTTTGCCATAATGATGTTGTTAACTGTGCTGTTAATGTGGTTGCGTGCCTGAATTGGGCAGAGAGGTTGAAAGTGGGCAGAGAGGTTAAGTTATGATTTTTCGGCAATTGTTTGATCGTGAAAGCTCCACCTATACCTATTTGTTAGGGAGTCAGGGTGAAGCGCTGTTGATTGATCCCGTTTTGAGCGGTCTCAATAGTTATCAACAGCTGTTGCGTGAACTTGATTTGAAGTTGGTCTATGCCTTGGACACTCATGTGCATGCGGATCATGTTACTGCATTGGGCGGTCTGCGGGATGCTACCGGATGCGTGACCATGATGGGGCGACAAAGCGGGGCGGCCTGTGTGTCGGACACTTTTACAGATGGCGATGTCCTGGCCATTGGTGAGCTTGAGCTTAACGTTATCTATACCCCGGGTCACACTGACGATTCCTATTGTTTCTATTTGCAGCACCCTGACGGTGATCGGGTGTTTACCGGTGACACGCTGCTGATTCGGGGTACAGGGCGCACGGACTTCCAGAACGGTGACGCCGCCCAGCAGTTTCAAAGCTTATGGCAAAAGTTGCTGGTCTTGCCCGATGAAACCCTGGTTTATCCTGGGCATGACTACAAGGGCTGGACTGTGAGCAGTGTGGCTGAAGAGAAACGTTGCAATCCACGCTTGCAAGTGGGCGGCGAGGCGGAATACGTTGAGCTCATGGGGAATCTTAACCTGCCCAATCCCGCCATGATGGACGTGGCGGTGCCTGCCAACCGTCAGTGTGGCAGTGTGGGTTAGCCGGCGGATAAAATTTCCGTATGCTCGCTGTTGCTGGCTTGGCGGCTGTGAAGGTAGAGTCCGGAAACCAATCGGTAAATGGCTTTTATCAGCAATTGGCGATTGATGTCTCCGCCAGCATTAACTGACGTAAGTTCAAATTGACGAATAATATGAACCATCAGTTGTGCATCAATTTCCGGGGCAGTGCTTCCTAATTGGCGGCAGGTGGGCGTCACCAATTCGATAATCATTTGGTTCAGGGCTTTCACCTTGGCTTTCATGGTTTCCGTCGCGTTTTGTTGGAAAACAAATTGGCATTCAATGGCCAGGTGACGCGTGCGGGAGTTTGCTCCAAAAGCAATGTAATCCGTAATGAACTCAGCCAGCTTGTGAAGATATTGTGTTATTGAGTGCGAATACTTCTCATGGTTAACATTATTTTCGTGCGATTGAGAGGCGGATTGCATGTGCGCACGGAACAGCGATTCGGTTTCTGCCTTAAGTGTGTCGCGAAACGGCTGGGTTTCAGCCAGGTAGAAATCAAAGGATTCTTCAATAATGTTTTCGAGAGTGCCAAAGTAATAAGTTGTCATTGCCAGCTGCACACCCGCGGCCTTGGCAATGGTGCGGTGTGACAAGTTGCTTAGCCCGTTGCTGGCGATCAGGTCAAGTGTCGCAGTCAAAATTTTAGCTTTTGCCGCCTCACGCTTTGCAGTTTTTTTATTGCGTGGTACTTCAGGCAGGGTAAGGTTTTTATCCATGTTGACACTGTCTCCGCATCTCTGCGCTAGTCTCTGCATCTCAGCCGTAATTGTCCTGAGAGTTTCATTTGTTTTTTTTAATTTTAGGAAAATTATACAAACCCGAATAGCGAGTCAACTTTTCTGCGCTCAAGTGTCGTTATTGGCGTGGATAACCTCTGTTACTGTGGAGATGAATGAGCCGGCATTCAGTCGGGTGGAAACCTCCTCTCCGACTTCTACATCGCGGCTGGTTCTTATAACCCGGCCATCTGTTGTGCGGGTCACCGAGTAGCCCCGTTGCAGAATGCTCAAAGGGTTTACGCTATCGAGCAGCGCGGCATTTTTTCCGAGGGACTGCTGTGCAGAGCGTAAGGTATGCTGCATGGATGAGTGCAGGCGATCTCGCAGATAGGCGAGTTGCTTGCTGTGCTGGTGAATGGATTGAGTCGGGTTGTGAGACTGATGTCTAAAAACCAGATTCGCCAGTTGCTGGCTATTTTGCGATAAGGATTTTTGTATCGCTTGTTGCAGGCGGATTTCCAGATTGTCCAAGTGTTGGGCTTGCGATTGCAATCGTTGACCTGGGTGCTGAAGGCGTGCGGCTAACGCATTGGTGCGCTCCTGCTGCAGTCGTAAGTGGCGTCTTAATATGTCCGTCAGAAGAATTTCATAGCCGCAGAATTGTTGCAGCATATCTTCACCGTTAGGGGTGCAGATTTCTGCTGCGGCTGAAGGAGTCGGCGCCCGGACATCGGCGACAAAATCGGCGATGGTAACATCCACTTCGTGTCCGACAGCGCTGATGACCGGTACCTTGCTGGCATAAATGGCGCGAGCCACCAGTTCCTCATTAAACGGCCAGAGATCTTCCAGTGAGCCGCCTCCACGACCAATAATCAACAGGTCGCAGGCGCCATGATGTGGGTCAACGTAAGCATTGGCATCATTGATGGCTTTGGCAATCTGTCCAGCGGCCTCACTGCCCTGGACGGCAACTGGGAAGAGAGATACTGGAATGGCTGGGAAGCGCCGTTCCAGTACGTGCAGGATGTCCCGGATGGCCGCCCCGGTGGGAGAGGTCACAATGCCCAGGTGTTGTGGCAGCGTAGGCAGGGGCTTTTTGTGAGCTGGGTCAAACAGTCCTTCCTGATGTAGCTGGTGTTTTAGTGCCTCAAACGCTCGTTGCAGGGCGCCTTCACCAGCGTCTTCCAGGTGCTCGATGATCAGCTGGTAGTCACCTCGACCTTCATACAGGCTGACCCGGGCCCTGACCAGCACCTGCTGACCTGCCTGGGGGACATGGCGTACCTGTTGGTTGCGGTTGCGGAACATGGCGCAGCGTACCTGGGCATTGGCGTCCTTGAGGGTAAAGTACCAGTGTCCGGAAGAGGGGCGGGCGAAGTTGGATATTTCGCCTTCGACCCACAGCAGTGACATGTGGGTCTCCAGAAGTTGGCGGGCACGGCGGTTAAGTTGCGAAACGCTGATGATTTCACGTTGTACTTGGCGTTGGGCCAGGTTTTGCGCCAGGTCTTGAGGCTGAGTAGGGTCTTGTGTGTGCATGGCGGGCATTGTGACACTCAAAGGCGTGCGGGGGAAGAATGGCCTGATTCTGGAAGGTCACTGTTTTGTCATCATCGTCTACCATGCTGTGATCAATCCAGTTTTACGGGAAGCGGAGTGGATGTTATTTATTGCTGTGATACCGTTTGAGGTTGGCCAGGGCTTCCCTAGAGCGGCTGTTTTAGCCTATAATTCGCCGTTTATCTCTAACTGCTTTTTTCACGACGCAGGGGCCTCAAAATGATCTGAGCTGCTCCGGTTTTGTCGTATCTGCGGTTTACAAACTCTGTGTGATTGAGGTTGGAATCCCTATGCTACGTATCGCTCAGGAAGCGTTGACTTTCGATGATGTTTTGTTGGTTCCCGGTTATTCTGAGGTGACAGCCAAGGATGTCTCCCTCAAGACTCAATTGAGTCGCGAAATTAGCCTGAATATCCCCCTGGTGTCTGCGGCCATGGACACGGTGACTGAGTCCCGTTTGGCCATTTCCATCGCACAGGAAGGCGGTATTGGCATTATTCATAAGAGCATGTCCATTGAGCAGCAGGCGATGGAAGTGCGTGCGGTCAAGAAATTTGAGGCCGGTGTCGTTAAAGACCCCATTACCATTGAGTCCAATGCCAGCATTCGTGACTTGGTGGCGTTGACCCAGCAAAACAACATTTCCGGTGTGCCCGTGCTGGAAAATGGCAACCTGGTGGGTATCGTCACCGGGCGTGATGTGCGCTTCGAAACGAATCTGGAGGCCAGTGTCTCCAGTATTATGACCCCTAAGGAAAAGCTGGTCACTGCTCAGGAAGGGACTGAAGCGGACATTATTCGTGAGCTGCTGCACAAACACCGCATTGAAAAAGTGCTGGTGGTCAATAATGACTTTGAACTGCGCGGTCTGATTACCGTCAAGGACATCAACAAGGCCGAGAGATACCCCAATGCCAGTAAAGACCCCGAAGGTCGCCTGCGGGTTGGAGCATCTGTCGGGACCAGCCCGGACACCGATGATCGGGTGGCGGCGTTAGTCGCGGCTGGCGTGGATGTGCTGGTGGTGGATACCGCTCACGGCCACTCCAAGAATGTGATCGAGCGCGTCCGCAAAATCAAGCAGCAGTACCCTGAAGTGCAGGTCATTGGCGGCAATATCGCCACGGCTGACGCGGCTTTGGCACTGGTTGAAGCCGGTGCGGATGGCGTCAAAGTCGGCATTGGCCCTGGTTCCATTTGTACCACTCGTATTGTCAGTGGTGTCGGTGTTCCGCAGATTTCCGCCATTGCCAATGTGGTCAAGGCGCTGGAAGGTACGGGAGTTCCCGTTATTGCTGACGGTGGCATTCGTTTCTCCGGAGATATCGCCAAGGCACTGGTGGCCGGCGCCCACGCGGTGATGATGGGCTCCATGTTCGCGGGTACCGAAGAGGCGCCGGGCGAAGTTGAGTTGTATCAGGGCCGGACTTACAAAGCCTACCGTGGCATGGGTTCTCTGGGCGCCATGTCTAAGACCCAGGGATCGTCCGACCGTTATTTCCAGGACGCCAGTCAGGGTGCGGAAAAACTGGTGCCGGAAGGCATTGAAGGGCGCGTACCTTACAAAGGGCCACTGGCCGCTATTGTTCACCAGATGATGGGCGGTGTACGTTCGGCCATGGGCTACACTGGCAGCATTGATATTGAAACCATGCGTACCAAGCCAGAATTTGTTCGTGTTACTGCCGCTGGCATGGGTGAGTCCCACGTACACGATGTGCAGATTACCAAAGAGGCGCCTAACTACCCGGTGGGCGGCCGGTAAACCGAACAGGTTTGCATCCCACCATTTAGTTTTCGTCGCTAAGGACTTAAATTTTCGTCGCTAAAGACTGTAGTTTTCGTCGCTCAAGACTTAGGGGGCCAGGCCAGTCAGGACGCTGGCCCCTTTTCATTTATTTTAACCGAGACAGGCAATGACCCAGGACATTCACGCTCAGCGTATTTTGATTCTCGACTTTGGCTCCCAGTACACTCAGCTGATCGCCCGCCGCGTTCGGGAAATCGGTGTCTATTCCGAAATCCGCGCGTTTGACATCACCGATGAAGAAATTCGCGACTTTGATCCTCGCGGTATTATTCTCGCCGGTGGTCCGGAGTCCGTAACCGCGGGTGAATCACCGCGTGCACCTCAATTGGTGTTTGAATTGGGTGTTCCGGTACTTGGTATCTGCTATGGCATGCAAACCATGGCTGAGCAACTGGGTGGTGCCGTTGAGAGTTCCAATATTCGTGAATTTGGCTACGCCCAAGTGAAGGTACATGGCAACAGTGCGTTGCTGCACGATATCCGTGACCATGTGGGTCACGATGGCGTGGCCTTGCTGGATGTGTGGATGAGCCACGGTGATAAGGTCTCTGACATGCCCGCCAACTTTCAGTTGATGGCGTCGACTGACTCTTGTGCTATTGCCGGTATGTACTGTGAAGAGAAAGACTTTTACGGTGTGCAGTTCCACCCGGAAGTGACTCACACTTTGCAGGGCAAGCGCATTTTTGAGCACTTTGTTCTGGAAGCCTGTGGTTGTGAACCGCTGTGGACTCCGGCCAATATTGTTGAAGACGCCATTGCCAAAGTGCGTGAGCAAGTAGGTGGCGATAAAGTGCTGCTTGGTTTGTCCGGTGGTGTGGATTCTTCGGTGGTGGCTGCCCTGCTGCACAAAGCCATTGGCGACCAGCTGACCTGTGTGTTTGTGGACAATGGATTGTTGCGCAAGGACGAGGGCGATCAGGTTATGGACATGTTCGCCAAGAACATGGGTGTGAAAGTCATCCGTGCCGATGCCGAAGAGCTGTTCCTGGGCAAGCTGAAAGGCGAAGCGGATCCAGAGGCTAAACGCAAAATCATCGGTAATACCTTTATTGAAGTGTTCGATCAAGAAGCTGCCAAGCTGCAAGATGTGAAGTGGCTGGCTCAAGGTACTATCTATCCTGACGTGATCGAGTCGGCCGCCGCCAAAACCGGTAAGGCCCATGTGATCAAGTCGCACCATAACGTTGGTGGTTTGCCGGACGATATGGCGTTTGAACTGGTTGAGCCTCTGCGTGAACTGTTCAAAGACGAAGTGCGTAAGATTGGTCTGGAACTGGGCTTGCCTTACGACATGGTTTACCGTCACCCCTTCCCGGGGCCGGGCCTGGGTGTGCGTATCCTCGGTGAAGTCAAAAAAGAGTACGCCGATATCCTGCGTGAAGCCGATGCGATCTTTCTGGAAGAATTGCACAAAGCCGATTGGTACCACAAAACCAGCCAGGCCTTTGCCGTGTTCCTGCCGGTGAAATCGGTTGGTGTGGTGGGTGATGCCCGTCGCTACGAGTGGGTCATTGCCTTACGCGCAGTAGAGACCATCGACTTTATGACGGCGCGCTGGGCGCACCTGCCGTATGAGCTGCTGGAAACCGTATCCAACCGCATTATCAATGAAATTTCCGGGGTATCTCGCGTCAGCTATGACGTGTCCAGCAAGCCGCCGGCCACCATTGAGTGGGAATGATCTGAGCGTTCGTAACTGTGGTTTGTAACTAAGGTTTGTAACTAAGGTTTGTAACTAAGGTTTGTAACTAAGGTTAACCACGACGACCAGTCACCAAGGCTACAACGAAACAACCCAGCATCATTGCTGGGTTGTTTCGTTTTAGCTCGGCTAAAAGGTTAGAAGACCCCACACCGTGATGAGGTGGTACGGTTATTTGGGCGTGTACCAGATCGGTGAGCTGTAAACCCGCTCCTGGATCGTGGCGGGGTGGCCAGTCTCTTTGACATCAATGCCCAGTTGAATGGCGTCGAGCTGGGAGTAGCGGGGGGTGGGGATTTCCAGTGCACGCACGTAGTAAAACGCCGCCTGCTTGGGATCAAACTCCGGATCTGTCCACTGAACAGTTAGTTGAGAGGCGCCAATGGAGTTGGTGTACTTGCCGGTTTTCAAGTCAACGGTGTTGCCGACGGCGTCTTTACAGCGACCGTCCGCAGCTATGCTACGATCACCCGATACGGCCACATCGAAAATGCGCTCGTGAGATTTACCGTCTTTGTCGACCCAGCCTTTGATGATCTGGGCGCGGTCGAGGTTGGCGGCATCGGGGTCTTTCATCACGCCCACCAAAAAGGTGGGGGCTTTGCCATCTTCCAGTTCCAGGTCACCCCCCATGGGCACACCGCGAGCGTAACCGGTCTGGGCGATATCGCCTTGGGCATCCTGGGCTTTAAAATCCGACCCGGCGAAGAACCGCAAGGTAATGCGAGGGCCTGTGGTAGCGTACACTTCCCGGCGTTTGAACGCCTCGACGATGGCCTCACGGGTGTTCTCGGTGGCCCACACGCCGGCCCAACCGGCCGCTCCCATGTCCCAGCCTTTGGAGGCGCCAATGCCGGTGTGGTGGGCGCGTTTTTCCGGAATGTTGTCGTGTTGGCCTTTGCCGGCAAAGTTGGTTTCTTCGATCGCCGTGATACCGGTATGGCTGTCGGAGCTGCCGATCATCCCGACTTTATAGGGGTTGGCGCCCAGGCTTTGACCCAGTTCCAGTCCACGCATCAGGCCGTTGCGGATATAGTCTGCCGATGTTGGTTCCGGACGGGTTTTGTCCGGGGTCAGGGCAAAGTCAAAGATTTCATAATTGGCAAATTCATCACTGGGTGACAGCAGCGGGTGGGATTCACTGTCACCTTTGATCTGAGTCGCCTCGACGACGCGTTCCCAGCGTGTGCGCTCTTTGGCGTAGGCGGCATCGACTTTGTTGCCGTTGTGCCGTTCCAGCGGAAACATCATCCCCAGACTGATGTTGGGGTTGTGGGGGATGGCAACAAACGTCGCTCCCGTGGCTTTGCTGGTGGTGTCGAGCCATTGCCACAACTTTTCGGGATCGTCACTTTCCAGCGAGCTGAAGGGCAGGTATTGACGCGCGACTTCGTCCCCTTCGGCCTGAAACACAACGCGATGTAAGTTGGCACCGCCGGTATTGGAGCTCCATTCAAAGCCAATCAGGGCGGTGAATTTGCCGGGTTGGTTGTGTCGTTCAGCGGTTTCAATACCTGCATCCCAGGCCGTCCGGCGTTTATCTCCCCCGTGCATGTCTTGTATCAATTCGGCCGAGGTGACATTTAGCTTATTGGGTTTGTTGGAGGCCACATAGTTAATGGCGGAGTAGACTTCTATGAGTTGTTCTTCCGTCTGCTCCGGCGCTAACTTCAACATAGCCTGGCCGGTTTTGGTGTCGACGAGATTCGGATCTTTGTCGGCGAACAAGCGAGGAATTGAGCCCAGCATTTCCGCGTGATCCGCGATGACGAGAAAGTCCAGAGGTTTGCTGAGTTGCCAGCTGGTGCCGGTAGTGGGGTTTTTAACCTCTTCGCCCTTGGCGAAGCGATAGGCGATGTCCGGGGTGGAGTTCAATGTCCCAAACAGGTAAACATCAAATGACAAGCCCGTGTGGTTATGGGTGTCACCCCATAAAACTTGTTTGGGGTAATCGCCCGCGTGCAGGCTTAGCGAGATGCCCAGCAGGGCAGAGGCGGCAAAGGAGGGCAGAAAAGTGTTCATGGCCAAAACCTTAGCGTTAAAGTTTAAAAGCTTGAAACTTTAAAAGAAAGCAGCAAAGCATTTTTAGTAGATATGGCTTAGTGTAGCTTAGGTGCATCGGCAGTATTGAATCGTATTACTTTTGCGGTAGGCATCGCGCCAGGCGAGGGGCGATTGGCCCGTTCAGGATTTAAATTGGCAGCTGAAAATGGCGACTTCGGCGTATCCAATCGAAACCAGGTCTTCGCCATGGTCGAGACGGTGGTATCGGAGTTTGGTCTCCTCGAGAAGACTTCGACCGCATTATGTCCGTCAATGTTAAAGGGGTGCTTTGGTGCGCACAAGCGGCGGCCCAGCAGGTGATCGCTCAAGGTGGCGGCAAGATCATCAACGCTGGCAGTGTGGCTTGCTACACTGGCCAGGCTTTACTGGGCAGTTACACAACGTCGAAGTTCAGCGTCCGCGCCCTCACCCAGGTGATGGCTCGCGAGCTCGCCGATCATGGCATTACGGTGAACGCCTATTGCCCAGGCATTGTGGATATCGGTATGTGGGAAACCATTGACCGACGTGCCCATGAAGTGATGGGGGCGCCCCTGGGCGCCACGGTCGAAGCAGCCAAGGCGATGATCACGCTTAAACGCATGGAACAGCCTGGCGACGTGGCAAAGTTGGTGTCTTTCCTCGCGTCTTCGGATGCGGATTACATCAGCGGCCAATGCATGATGGTGGATGCCGGCATCGTGATGAACTGATACCTGAACCAATAGGGACAGAGCCATTAATTCTGTCCCTATTGGTTTTCACCTTTGGCACACCAACCAATACAACTACTTTATTGTGTAGGCTAAGCTGGTATTAGTTTAAATCTTGGCAATCTATTCCCTACGTTAGCGCACATAAAAATAAGCAAGTAGAGGTAATCCAATGAATTATCGTCTTATATTCCCTGCGACTCTGTTGTCCCTAGGATTGGTTTGGCAAGCTCATGCCGCCGAGCCCGAACTCAACCCCGTTAACGACGTTTATTTTGGCAACTTCCATGTTCATACCAGCTGGTCGTTTGATGGTTACATCAATGGCGCTGTCAGTGGTCCCGATGAGGCGTATCGCTGGGCCAAGGGGGATTCGATTCCGGGCGGTGGCGACGGTACTCCACTGCAGATCAAGGTGCCCTTGGACTGGTATATCGTGGCGGATCACGCGGAGTACCTCGGCGCACTGCCTCTGATGGCCGATCCTGACAGCCCGGTCAGCAAGCATCCCCTGGCGGCGGACATCACCGGGGATGATCCCAAGGCCTCGTTTGATGGCTACACCAAAATTCTCGACGGCATTTCCCATCAACGTAAAGATCCGATTTTGGGGGCGGATGCGTTGGCCCAGAGTGTGTGGGCGAAAGTTGTTGAGAATGCCGACAAGCACTATGAACCAGGCAAATTCACCACCTTTGTGGGGTTTGAGTGGACCTCCAATCCCGGCTGGCAAAACTTGCACCGAGTGGTGTTTTTCAAGGATTCTAAACAATTACCCGACAAACCCTTGTCGGCCGTGGACACCGATGTGCCGGAGAAACTCTGGCAGTGGATGGATCAACAGCGTGCTAACGGCGCCGAGCTACTGGCTATTCCCCACAACGGCAATGCCAGTGATGGCTTGATGTTTCCTGTCGACAAATCCTATGGCGGCAGCAGCTTGACCCCTGACTATGCCCAGACACGCATGCGTAATGAGCCCCTGTATGAAATCAGTCAGATCAAGGGCACTTCAGAAACCCATCCGTCTCTGTCACCTCAGGATGAATTTGGCAGTTTTGAACTGTGGGACTACACTCTGGCGTCCACTGCGACACCGCCTGAACACAAGCAAGGCGGATACTTTCGCGAAGCGCTGATTCGCGGCTTGCAGCTGGAGCAGGGGGGCAAGGGCAACCCGTTCAAGTATGGGGTCATTGGCGACTCTGACACCCACAATTCGGCGGCTTCGATCGAAGAGGATAACTACACCGGCAAATTCGGCTTTGAAAATGATCCCAAGCACCGACTCAATGGACCTCCGGGGGTGAGTAAGGCCGCCGCCAAGCAGGTGAGGCAGTTTAGCAGTGGCGGCGTTGCGGGCGTCTGGGCGAGGTCCAATACCCGTGAAGAAATCTATGCGGCCATTGCCCGCAAGGAAACCTTCGCCACGTCCGGACCGCGTTTGAAAGTACGACTTTTCGGCGGCTTTGATTATGCCGATACCCAACTGGATTCAACGGATGGCTTAAACGCGGCCTACGCCAAAGGCGTCCCCATGGGCGGTGACCTGAGTAAAGCGCCTGCCGGCAAGGCGCCAACGTTCCTGATCGCGGCAATGAAAGAAGCCAACGGCGCCAACCTGGATCGGATCCAGATGATCAAGGGCTGGGTTGATGACGACGGGAAAACCCAGGAAAAGATCTATGACGTGGCCCTGTCCGATAACCGCAAGCTCGACGGTGAGGGTAAGGCTCCGGCGGTGGGTAACACCGTCAACACCAAGGACGCCACCTACACCAACACCATCGGCGATACCCAGCTGAGCACCGTGTGGACCGATCCGGATTTTGATCCTGAGCAATACGCGGTCTATTACGTGCGGGTGCTGCAAATACCCACCCCGCGCTGGTCGCTCTATGATGCCGTGAGGTTAGGGGTCAGCCCACCGGCGGATCTGCCCACGTCCATTCAGGAGCGCGCCTGGAGCAGTCCCATCTGGTACACGCCCTAGTTTAGAGGTCGTTCTGCTTGCGTTTGCCGTCGGCCGCTTTGAAGTGTGCTATTTGGTCGGCGAAAGCCTTTTTGAAGGCAGGGCGGTCGGTGACACGCTTGACGTAGGCTTCGGTCGCGAAGCGGCTGTCAAACGAGCGAATGCTCTCTACCCGTAGCACATCGGCCATCAATAGATCTGCAACGGTAAAACGATCCGCCACCAGCCACTCCCGCTCGCTCAGAATTACCTCGAGTTGCTGCAGGCGCATGGTCATAAACCCAGTAAGACCGTTCGCCTCTCCGTTGCTGGTTATATTCAGATACCACCAAGGCAGGGTAACCATTTCGATCGAGTTGAGCGCGGAAATCACCCATTGCAGGGTATGCGCTTCACCAGCCGGATCACGTGGCATCAACGTGTCGGATTTGCGAGCAATATGCAGAAGGCAAGCGCCGCTTTCGAACAGTTGCAGGTCTCCATCCTTCAAGACGGGTACCTGTCCAAAAGGTTGCTGCGCAAGATGATTTGTCTCGCGATCATCGATCGCCACCGTTTGTATCCTATATGGGAGTTCCGCTTCTTCGCATGCCCATCGCAATCTCAAATCGCGTACGTAACCTCGCGGGCCTTCCGGTACCCAGTCGAGGGTCCAGATAATCAGGTCATTCATGCTAGGCTCTTCTCAACCAATATGAGTTGAAATTAACGGCTGTTATCCTGTTCCATTAACTCCCGCACCGGACGAATTTCTACGCAACCATAGCTGGCCGGAGGAATTTTTTCTGCCAGGCGAATGGCCTCATTCATATCCTTGGCTTCCAGCATATAAAAGCCAGCCAGCTGTTCTTTGGTCTCTGCGAAAGGACCATCGGTAATTAGCGGATTGTTGTCGCGCATGCGCAGCGTGGTTGCGGTTTCGGTAGTTAACAGCGGCGCACCATCGAGAAAGTGACCGCTTAGAGTTAGGACCTGCACGCACTCAATACATTCGCGGTTAAGGCTATCCCACTCTTGTTGGGACAGTTCTTGCATTTTCTTTTCGTCGTAATACACCAGGCACAGGTATTTCATGATGTCGCTCCCTCAGCGCAGTTGATGTGTATGTCTCACGATGTTTAAAAGTGAACGGGTTGTTATTGGTTTTCCAGTGTGACAACGGGCATAAAGCCTCCGAATATCATGCGCATGCCATCAAAAGGCATGGGGTTTTTCTCCTTGCTAAATCGTGGATCGCTGTTCATCGTGGTCATCATTTTTTTCATGCCGGCATCGCGGATGTCCTTGTCGGGCCACTCGATCCAGGAAAACACCACTGCTTCATCTTGTTGTGCCTGGACAGCGCGGCGGTAGTCGGTAATCTTGCCGTCGCTCACATCATCTTCCCAGCATTCAATCACGCGGGTTGCCCCCAGTTCCATAAATACATCGTCGGCAATGAGAGCGTGTTGAATGAACTTTTCTTTATTGGCCTTGGGTACTGCGAGAATTACGCCATCGATATAACTCATGAGTAGATACCTCGAGGTAGTGTTTTTGTCATTGCTGTCAGTTACTTTTGCATTCGACATGTTGTTTGAAATTATTCAATATACTGTGCCAGCCTGTTTTCTGCTGTTCGGCAGAGTATTCATCTTCGGCTTCGAAGGTTTCAGTGACTCGTGTTCCCTGGTCGGTGGCTGTGAAGTCCACACATACCGTCCGATCATCGCCCAGTGTAAAGTGGAGACTTTTTTCGGGGATGATGTGGGTAAACTCACCTTCAAAATCAAAGCCCATGGAGCCGTCTTTGGCTTCCATGCGATAGTTGAATTTGCCGCCCGCCTGCAGATCGATATCGGCACGTGGGCAGCACCAGTCGTCACTGGCAAAATTCCACTGAGTAATATCCTGCGGTGTTATCCAGGCGTTCCAAACGATTGCAAGTGGAGCGTTAACGTCTGTTGCAATGGTGATCTTCATAGGTTCTTCCAGGGGCTGTGTCGGTTGGTTTAATTGGACTGCATGGCGGGCATGCTGGCGGGGTCCATCCACATGGGTTCCCAAATATGACCATCCGGGTCAGCCAGTGCCCGGCTGTACATAAAACCGAGATCCTGGACTGGATTGATGTCAGCACTGCCACCGAGTTCAGCCGCCGTTTGTGTCATGCGGTCGACCGCTTCACGGCTTTTGGTCGACAAAGCCAACATGACCTCACTGGACGTGATAGGTGGAATTGGCCGATTGGTAAAGGAGTGCCACTTGGCATGGGTCAGCAGCATCACATGAATGGCGTCACTCCAGACCATGCAAGCGGCCGTCTCATCGGTAAAATGGGGATTATTATCAAAGCCGAGGGCCTGATAGAAGGCCATTGATGTGTCGAGATTGGTGACGGGTAAGTTGACAAAAATCATAGCAGACATCGCTGAAATCTCCTTGTCGTTGGTTCATTGAATCACTGATGTCACCCTTAGTCGTCTGTCAGATTGCCGATTCGACACTTTTTACAATTTATTTTTGCAAGGAATCCAGTCGCTGTTGCAGAAACCGCTTTTCCGGTTCCTGCTGAGCCAGCTCCAGAGCTTTCTGGTAGCAATGAATGGCTTCCCCCGATCTACCGAGACGACGGAAAAGATCCGCTCGGGCGGCATACAGTAAATGGTAATGCTGCAGTTCCTTGTGAGTCATAAGCTTATCGATAGCGCTCAGGCCCGCCTTTGGTCCGTCGCGCATGGCAAGCGCAGCGGCACGGTTCAGCTCCACGATGGGCGACGGGTGAATGCGCAACAGGGCGTCATACAGGCCGGTTATTTCCGCCCAATCAGTATCCGTCGATTCAGGTGCTGATGCGTGGACCGCCGCGATGGCCGCTTGTAGAGTGTACTTCCCGGGTGGACCAGCCCGCAGAGCTTTGTCTACCAGAGCACAACCCTCACCGATCTGGGCCTGGTCCCACAGTGTACGATCCTGCTCTTCCAGGGGGACCAAGTCGCCGTTGGCATTACTGCGCCCACGGTACCTGGCTTCGTGCAGCAACATCAGGGCCAAAAGGCCAGTGACTTCTCGATGAAGTAATAATTCTTGTAACAGCCTTCCCAAATGAATGGCCTCCAAGGTCAGTGCTCGCTGGGAAACCTGTGTACCGCTGGACGTGTAATAACCTTCGCTAAAAACCAGGTAAATTACCGCTAACACGGCTTCCAGACGTGCAGACAGCTCTGACGGTTCAGGGGTTTCATAGGGGATGCGCGCGTCACGAATTTTGTTCTTCGCCCTGACAATTCGTTGTGCCAGTGTTGGCACCGGAACCAGAAATGCGGCTGCGATAGCCTCGGTGGTCAAACCGCATACCTCCCGCAGAGTCAGGGCAACACGTGCCTCCATCGCCAAGCTGGGATGACAGCAGGTGAAAATCAACCGCAGGCGATCATCCTCAATCGTTTCATCATCGCCCAATGGTTGTGTCTGCGATTCGATTTCCAGGGTTTGGGCAAATGTTTCTAAATGGTGATCAAGACGAGTATTTTTACGAATACGGTCAATAGCTTTAAAGCGGCCTGTAGACACCAGCCAGGCTCTTGGGTTGTCGGGAATGCCTTCGTGCCGCCACTGCGACAATGCCGCAATAAAGGCATCCTGCAGGGCATCTTCAGCGAGATCGAAGTTGCCGTGAAGCAGACGAATTAGGGTGGCCAGCACCCGGCGCGATTCGTGGCGATAGATTGATGTAATCCTTTGTTCAATGGAATCGGCGCCAAACTTTTCAATCATCGTCTAGTTTACTTAGGGCGTGTCTTAGTTTGTGTCTAAGGTTGTGACTTAGGTTGTGACTTAGGTTGTGAATAGGCAGAGTAAATGTTCCGTGGGGATGTTGCTGAAAGCATTGGTTGGTCTTGAGCTTTACAGAACATAAGCAGCTAAACCTACTAGGATTTGTATTACTGTGAAGTTACAAATAGTAAAGCAGGGTCGCTAAGCACTCCGTCCCCGAGGGCCGGCAAAAAACCAGATGATCACACCCAAGACCGGTAACAGTAAAACCACCAATACCCAAATCAGCTTTTTAAGCATAGTGACCGACGACTGCAATATATTGATGATTGCCCAGATGTCGATGATCAATGCCAGGAGCCCCAAAAAACCTGAAACCTGAATATCCATACCGTGTATCCTCATTGTTATCTGCCGTTACAATTCTAGTCTGCGCATCACAGAAAGAAATCTTCAATTTTCTGGCATGTCAGTTCTCCTGTAAGTGCAGTCTATCGTTGGGCATGAAGCAGGTCTCCTTCGGGGTAAGGGTTTCAGATTCAAAGGTTAGGTCTAAAGTGGAAGCACTGGGCGTCATCTGCTATTTAGTTATTACCAAGTAGCGCTATAAACCTCACGGACCGGAGCCTGCCTATGCAATTTGCCCTTAGCTCGACTCCATCGCGTTGCTACCCCGCCGTGTGTTATGTTGTGTGTCTGGTGGCTGTGACCCTGTTGGTGGGGTGCTCCGGCGCCGGACTCAAGGACGAGATAACTCCTTCGACGCCAAGTTACGCACTGCCGCCAGCACAGAATGGCTTGTTGGCAGAGCTGGGCCGTGAATTGCAGGCCGCTCACGGCGAGGACACTTCGGGTTTTCGTATTCTCGACGACAGCCGCGCCAGCCTCTACTGGCGGCTGGCGCTGATCGACTCGGCGGTTTCCTCCCTGGATATACAAACCTACCTCTGGTATCCCGATGTCAGTGGCAAGCTGCTGCTGGAGAGGGCGGTACTGGCGTCCCAGCGTGGCGTAAAAGTTCGCTTAATCGTCGATGACCTGTTGCTGCAGGGGCACGACAAGTTGATCGCCAATCTGGAGGCGCAGCCCAACATTGAGTTTCGAATCTTCAATCCCTGGAGCGAGCGCAGCAGCCTGTTGGCCCGTGCCGGCCAGATGCTGGCGGAGATGGAGCGCCTCAACACACGCATGCACGACAAACTGCTGATCGTTGATGGCCGTGCGGTGATCATTGGCGGCCGCAATATCGGTGATCACTACTTCGGTTTGAATGAAGTCTACAACTTTCACGATACCGATCTGTTTGGCCTGGGGCATATCGCGGAGCAGGCGGGCGGCATGTTCGACAGCTTCTGGAACAGTGAGTGGGTGGTCTCGGCGCAAAACCTGACCACATCGCCGGATCCGGAATTGGCCCGGCAGCAGTGGCAAGAGGTGAAAGACAGCACGGCCACCGCCCCGCAACTGGCTGAGTTTCCGCGGCAGCCGCGCGACTGGACAGAGGAAATGCGCGAACAAGCGGCACAGCTGAGCATCGGTACCAGTGAATTGATCTACGATACCACGGCCACCGACACCATTGACCAGAATGTCATCTCGAGCATGTTCAACTTTTTCAGTCGTGCCCAACGGGAACTGTTGATCATGAATGCCTATATCATCCCTGCGCCACCCAGCATGCAGTTCATGCGTGATCTGAAACAGCGTGGTGTCGACATTCGTATACTCACCAACTCACTTGCGTCCCACGATGTGCCGGCGGTCAATAGCCACTACGAGCCCTGGCGCGATGACATCATCCACGCTGGGGTGAAGCTCTACGAGTTCCGTGCCGACCCCGCCATCAAGAACGAGCTGATTGATGTGCCTCCGGTACAGTCGGAATTTTCCGGTCTGCACAGTAAGACTGCCGTGGTGGATCGTCGCTATGTGTTTGTGGGGTCCATGAACCTTGATCCACGATCGGCGAAGATCAACACTGAAATGGGTGCCATTGTTGATTCACCCGCATTGGCTGAGGAGATGGCAGCCGTGATCGAGCGGGATATGTCGGGTGATAATGCCTGGCATGTCACATTCGACGAAAATGACGACCTGCAATGGCGTAATAGTGAAGAAACTCGAGATTCACAGCCAGCCAGAGATGGCCTGCAACGGGTGATGAATACGATCATGAAACTCGGGCCTCGGGACCAGTATTGAGTAGACAGATAAGAAAAGGTAGGCAGAGACCGTTGCGTGGGCTGGTATGGCTGACATGCCTGCTGTGCGCTGGTTGTGGGCTGCAGGGGTATCAAGGCACCGATCCCTTGAATGCCGACTTTTTGTCCCGCGCGCTCACGCAGACGGAAGGCGCCATCACGATCACCGCAGCGGTGCCTGACGCAGCTGAGACTCAAAGTCTCACTGGGATCGACCTCTATGATCAGGGTGTCCAGCCAGTCTGGTTGAATATCGAAAATTCGGGTGATAGCCACCTGCGTATAGCCCTGCGCAGTATTGACAGCGAATATTTTTCGCCGATTGAGGTGGCCTACATGAATCGCGGCCCCTACAGTAGGGATGGCTATGAGGCCATGCAACACTGGTTTTATGACCACGGCCTGCCGCGTTTTGTGCCGGCGGGTGAACGTCGCTCAGGCTTTGTCTACACCCGCTACCGACCGGGCACCAAGGGGTTTAATGTGGATGTATTTCGGGATGGTCGTGGCCACACGTTTACCTTCTTTGTGCCTATGCCTGGGTTTACCGCAGACTACACGCAGGTGGACTTTTCCAGTCTTTACCCTGCAGAGCGCTTACGTGATCTGGATTTAACCACGCTGCGTCAGGTGCTTGAGCAAGATTTACCCTGTTGTGCCTCTGGGCCCAGGGTGGATGATAATGGCGGACCGTTGAATGTGGTCATGGTGGGCACAACACTGGCGCTGCGCCGCGGTTTACTGCGTGGCGGCTGGCTGGAATCACGAGTTGATACGCCGCTGTTGCAGGGTGCACGCGAACACCGTTTCGAGGGCCGTTCTCCAGACGCGATCTTTTCTCTGAACCGCCCCGACGGTAACGAAATGCTTAACCTGCACTTATGGCTGTCGCCCTGGACCGTTGACAAGCAACCGGTGTGGGTGGGACAGGTCTATTATCGGGAATTTGCCCAGGGCCTGTTGCGCGGCATTGCCCAGAATGAGGCGTTGCGAAATTCCGCCTTCCTGTCGCGATTTATTCGCGAGAGTGTGGCCGCCGATATCGATGCAGCTCAGCGCTTTTTATTGCAGAACCTGTGGTACAGCCAATCGCTGTCCGGTTTTGGTATTGTCAATGGCGTCGGGCCCTCCAGCGAGAATCGACCCGAGCTGACCTTTGACGGTATTGGCTACTTTACCGATGGTTATCGTCATGTGCTCCGGCTCTCGGAATCGCCTGTGACGCTGGATGGGGTTGAGCTGCTTTACGGCGGACTTAAACTGCCTGACGAGGAGAATGCGCGATGATCCGAGCTCCGTACCTCGCTTTGCTGATGTTGTTGGCGCATTCATTGACGTCCCACAGCGCGCCTGTACCACCACCCAATGATCGTTTACAGGAGCGTGTCTACGGAGATATCACCGTCAAGGTCGCGGTGCCCGATGCGGCGGAAGCACAGGACTTGTTTGGTGCCGATCTCTACGCGCAGAATATCCAACCCGTCTGGGTGAGTGTGCACAACGAAGGTAAGATACCGGTATTTCTCTCGAAGATGGGCATCGACCACGCCTATTACGCTCCCCGTGAGGCGTTACAGAGGGTGCTTGTGTCTGGTCAGACGATAGGGACTACCCTGCTTGAAAACGCCGCGATGGATCGTATTGAAATTCCGCCACTTTCTCAGCGAGCAGGCTATGTATTCACCCGGGTGGATGAGGGCACCAAGTCGTTTAATGTGGATGTATTCAGCAATTCCGCCGTTGCGCAAATGAGCTTCTTCGTACCCGTACCCGGTCTGCGTTTGGATCATTATGATTTCGACTCGGATGCGCTCTATAACGGCGATGACATTCGTGAGCTGACCCTGCCGGATCTGGTTGCGGCTCTGGAGAATTTGCCATGTTGTGTCCGTGATACCAGCGGTGAAGACCGTGGTGATCCCTTGAATCTGGTTTTGGTGGGGGAGGTAGAGGACCTCTATTACGCGTTTATGCGCGCCGGCTGGGACGAAACCGAAACCATCTACGCCAACAGCCTGCTGAAGACCGCCGCCTCGGCCATCACCGGTGGTCGATACCGTTATTCACCCGTCAGTGCACTCTACGTCTTCGACCGCCCTCAGGATGTCGCTCTGCAGCGAGCTCGTAGCAGTATCCACGAACGCAATCACCTGCGCTTGTGGCTGACGCCGCTGCGATTTGAGGGGCAGCCGGTATGGGTTGGCCAAATCAGTCGCGATATCGGCGTTCGCTTTACTACCCGTACGATCACCACACACAAGATCGATCCGGACGTGGATGAGACGCGGGAATTTCTGCTGGAGGATCTTGCCTATACCCAGGGTCTCCTGCGTTTTGGCTACATCGGCGGTGTCGGGGCCGCCAGTTACGAAGAGCCTCGGACCAACCTCACCGGCGATCCTTATTTTACCGACGGCAGGCGTATCGTAATGTGGTTGTCCGGTAGCCCCACGGCGCTTGATGAGGTGACGTTTGTTGATCTGTCACCCTGGTATACTGGACAAAATGGCAACTAGTTTGTTTGAATGTCACCAGGGAGGATCACTCAGAGTTCGCGAAGTTTTCCCCTGAAATCATTGACAGTTTGGTAGCCCTTGCTGCGCATGATTGCCTGTAATTCATTTCCAATACGTTCGAAGCAACTGGTACCTTCCCGCATTAACTGTGTGCCTACCTGTACAGCACTGGCGCCACAGAGAATATGCTCAAAAGCATCCACGCCACTTTTTACGCCACCACAGCCGATAATCGCAATATCACTGTTCAGCAACGTATAAAACTTGCGCACATTCGCCAGCGCCGTTGGCTTGATGAAATCCCCTCCAATGCCGCCAAAGCCCGACTTGGGTTTAATCACGACGGCCTCGGAGGCGGTGTCAATGACCAAACCATTACCAATGCTGTTAACACAGGTGACAAAGGCTAGAGGAAAATCGTTCAGTACCTGGGCCATCATGTCAAAGTGGGGCAGGTCAAAATAGGGCGGGAGTTTAACTCCCAGGGGCTGTTTGGCATGCTCAAATACCCGCTCCAGCAATACGCGACTTTGTTCGAAGTCATAACCAGTCTGGGGCTTGCCCGGCAAGTTGGGGCAGGAAAGATTTAATTCGACAGCATCGATTCCGCAGTGACTGGCTAACGCGCTAATGATTTTGACATTGTCGTCGAAGCTCATCCCTGACACCGACATAATATAGGGCTTGTGGTGTATGGTCTGGGCCCGTTCAGCGAAGTCCAGATAGTAGCGGTACCCCTGGTTGGGCAGTCCCATACTGTTGATGCTGCCCCAGTCGGTTTCATAGTAGCGTGGTTCAGGGTTGCCCTGGCGGGGTTCCAGAGTAGCGCTTTTGCTGAGAATGGCACCAGCAGAACTGTTGCCCAGCGCGTCAAGTTGCTCGTGAAAGGTGCACAGTGGGCCAGAAGCGTTATAAAGACAAGATGTGAGAGAACAACCAGCGATGGAAGTGGAAAGAGACAAGATGTCAGACATAACAAGGGCTTACTGTGGCGGCTGCTGTGGCTAAAATAAAAGCATAGACATTGTCATTGAGGTATTCAAAACCTGGGTTCATGATTAACCCAGGTTTACCGAAGACGACTCGAAAGCGAGATTAAATGATGACTGTTGAAATTGTTGATATCTCTCGGCCTATGGTGGCGTCTGGCGGAACAATCTATGTACAGGGATTAGGAGAAAGAAAAGAGAATCTGGTCACTTTTAATTTAACGATCGAAAATACTGGAAGTGAATCGATATTGCTGAGAGTCGTTACAAAAGTTGCAGGTATTGAGCGAAATAGGTCCGATCAATTTGAGGTTGGATCAGGACAGCGATTGCAAAAATTTATACATTTTCAAATGCTTCGTGAGCCAGGTGATATTGGTTTTAGTCGTTTTGTTGGGACAGGTTCACCTTTGACTGTATGTCTGAAAGATTCGGAGGAGCGCATTCTTGACAGAAAGAGCCCTTCAATCGACTGGATAACCCGTCCTGTAGAGGCTGCTATCGATCTGGATCTAAGGCTCTATCGGCTAATGGTATATACCCGAAGTGTTGAAGACACTCTAAGAGCGACCGTCAACATTGAAAATACAGGCACTCATTCGTGGGAAAATAATGTGTCGGTTACTGTGCAGTATTTCAAAGGCCGGGGTGGTCGATTATCACCTTTCGATGGAGTTTCAGGGGAAACCAGAGCTTTAAGGCCCGCGTTGGGTCCCGGTGAGTCGATTGAGCTTGAATATCAATTAGATACTACGTTGCCACATGGTTGGTATACAGTTAAGGCCTTCCTGGGGAGCGACCAAGATGGCAAGCAAGATAATAATACTTTATGGAAAGAGTTTTATGTATATCGCTGGTGAACATGAATCCATATTGTCGATTTGACTGACTATATATTTTTTTCTTACTGTATTAGAGGATAATTTTCTAGGGCTACAAGGATTGGTATGTCAGTTACCTGGCTGAGTAATGATGGCAGAAAGGTCAGGGTTGGGAAAAGGATACGCCGTGTTAGGTAGGCTTGCATCGTAGTTAACTCTATGAAAATTTTAGGGCTAGATAACACTAGTACAGCGAAATATCCTACTGAAAAATCACTCGACTTCCGCTTGCACCATCGGGTTCAATTCGATCGAAATCCAGGTAACTGTACTCCAGGGTCAGTTTATTGCGGTGCCCAGCAAAGAACCAGTTCATGCCAACGGTGTATTCCCAGTTGTTGTTGCCACTTTCATCCCGATCCGGGTCGTACCAGGCCTGACGGGCATAAAACTCCAGCTTTCCCGGTACTTCTTGCAAGTGATGGGGGATGTAACCCAGCTGAACGTAGTAACCCAATAGATCGGTCTGCTGGTTATTGACCGTATCGTCGATACGTTTGTAATGCGCTTCTTGCTGCCAGGACCAGCCCCGGTATTTAAAGGCGCTTTCGAGCAGCCATTGGTTAATGTCGTACTGTCCGTCTTGCCCGGATTCATAGTCTGGCAACTGTCCGCCGCCATCCGTAGAGAAGCGAGTGTAGGGGCTGCTGTTACTGACAGCCGCCAAGGCTATAAATGACACCAATGATTCGTGGAACTTGAGATCTGAGCCGGTAAAACCCAGCTCTTCGCCGTTAGGGTTCCACTGCAGGCGTAGCATGACCATGGGATCGCTGTCATCGTTAGACAATTCACCGCGACCGGTGCCGGTCAATAGTGACGCCCAGTAACTGATGTTACTGATACCTTCTCCCAAGTTGCCAAACAGGGATACACCTTGTTGACGATCAATGGTAAACACACTATTCAATAGGGAACGATCCACTGTTTGCGCTTGCCGGAAGAGATAATACGCTCCTGGGAAAAATGGGCCTTCCATTGACCGATCTTGAATTTCAAGTGAGGATTGCGCTCAATCATGATCCTCGCATCCAGCAGGTGCGGGCCTTTCACATCCTCTTCAAAATAAAATTTAAACCATGGTTGAAACAGGTGGCCACCGAGCTTGATGCGGGCGCGGTTGATACTGGTTTCAGTATCGTCGGCATCAAAGCCTTCCTCAGAGCCGGGAAACCCGTCAAAAGGATTGGCGGCTCGGAACTGGGCGCGAAAATCCAGCTCTACCTTATGACGTCCATCGTTAATGTCGAACACAATGACATCGGGGCGTGTTATTTTAAGGCCCGTCCGAGAGGGGGGGCGGCCAAGAGGATTGCAGAAGTACTGGCCATCAATATGCCGAGTCCCGTTATGAACAATCTTGTTTGCCAGCCCATCATTATCTCCACTTGGTATCTCTGAAGTTTAGACGGGCTAAGGGAGTAACTGACAACTCTGAAATCCCAGTTTGTTTAAGGAGTTCAGTGCCGAAACATACCCCGTTTTGTTGGGGTGAACATTGTTGTCACTTAGTAATCTTTTCCCAGGTCTGTAGGCTGGACAGTAAGCTTTCCTGTGACTATTCTTTCTCGATAATCAAATTGCATTTATTGCATTAAGTGGTGACCGGTGTTTGTCGTGACGCTCACTGTTTACAGTGACGACCATTCCTCCTGAATTTTGCACTTCAATCAACAAAGAGTCCAGGGAAGGTTGTCTCGCTTCAGGTTAATACCATGGATGGTGCAATTCCCGAAAAATCAAAAATCATCTTCAGCATACTGAAACGATTTGTTTTGTCGTTTTTCCTTATCGCGATTTATATAGGATCAAATTCCCTTGATCCCTTTGGCCTTGAAGACCTCGCCAATGATTTATCTACCAAAACGTTTACCAATATAATTTCACCTTTTTATGGAAAGTATGATGGAACCTCTGATTTTGAGCTGGAAAGGGAGGTGTATAAGTCACGTCAAATCCAGGATGACATATTGGTCGTGCTGATTGGCGACAACGACGGAATTGCTTCTCAGTGGCCGGTTCATGATTTACGTAAATTTTCTCGGCCATTGCGTCGTCTTGAAGAAAATGGCGCTGCCTTAACCTTTCTGGATATTTATTTTGACGATCGCATACCCAGCGGCTCGGAAAAGCCATGTCGAGATACTAATAGTGTCTCCACACGACATGATCAGCTACAAAGTCTATTGACTTTTGCGGGTGGGCTGAAGATGCCGGTAATTTTTGGTGAACTGCTTGGGCATCGACTGAATACCACCCCAGTAGACTGTGTGACCGGGGTTCAACACGTTATACCGATCGATACGGCTTTGATTGAATCTCGTGCAAATGCTGGATTTTACAAGCTATATCATAAGGAGGCGGGGTCATCAGGAATTTCTGGCGTTCGAAATACGCCCGCTATGGCAATGTACCTGCAATGGTGTCGACAGCATTCGGATGCTTGTCAGCGTCAGCTTTCAACTTCAGGAAGAAAGGAACATGACGAGATGTTTCTCTACTGGGGTTTTGCTCCCAATGAACTGATGGTTAAGGAGACGTATCTTGGAGGGCAAGATTGTGTCAAAGGCTCTTATGGGTTTTGGGGTAATCTTGTTCAAAGCTTTCGGTTACTAATACGCAGTGTTACTCACAGTCCGAATGATGCCGCTGCTGACAGCCGACTTGGTGACGAACGACTATGTCCCTACCATATGCAGATTGGATGGGACCGCCTGTTTTCACTTAATGATGAAGAGTTCCGGTCTCTGGTTGGTGGGCGAATGATTCTTATAGGTACTAGTCTTTCAAAGCATCCAGACTGGCAGTATTCACCGGTTCATGGTTATCTTCCAGGTGTTTTTTATCATGCTATGGCTTTAGATAATTTGATTGCTTTTCAGGAAAACTATATACGTTCTTCTGTAGATTTAAATGGAGCACATCATTTTCCTGTCTTCCTTCTTGTGTTGCAGACATCTGTGGGAATCTTTATCCAGTTTTTGCGAGGAGCGAAAGCGGATAAAAATTCAATACATCGAATTAATTGGGTGTTTGGAATCTTTAGTGCAGTGCTAGTGAGTACGTGCGTATGGTATGTCTCCAGTTTTAAAAATTCTGAACCCGGCAATTGGATTGGTCTTGCGACATTGTTGCTTGTTCTTGGTTTGGATTCTGGCGGTGAGTCTTCCCGGTATGAAGGCAAAGCTACATTGGCTCAAAAGTTATTCGGAGTATGGTCGAAGAGTCAGGCAATTACTTTTGAAGCAATGATCAAACAGTGGTTTGTCATGATGGAGAAAATGTTATTCCCAGTGGTTGTAGCTGCCATCGGATTTTGTCTGGTTGTGATTCCACAATCTCTTCGATTGCAAAGATTTAATGCTTTTATTGATCGGTACGATTATGCATTGATGTTCTTTTTTATGGGTCTTTTATTGGTCCTATTAGTTTTTCTGGTTTTGATGATTGTCAGGTCTGGCGTGAAAATACTCAGGAGTAAAGAGAAGTGAAATCTGTTGTTTTGGGGCTGGTATTGATGTGCCTAAGTATTAATTCGGTGATGGGAAAGGCGGATGGTTTACGTCGATACGTGACGAATTTCTACGCCGAAGTTCTACATGGGTACGATGAAAATGACCCTTACAAGGAGGTGCTTACTCTGAAAAATCCAAAGAATTCCCTGGAACAATTTAGCGTTGATTTAGCTGGTAAAAGCCTGAAGGCTTACCTGGCCGTAGTGGGAGAAGATTCTGGCGAGGGGCTTTGGCTTATTGAGTTATCAGGTCGAAGGTATTGGGTGGAAAAGGTGGCAGTGGAAGTTCAGCCATCATCCATCCCAGGAAAAACTTGTGAATCCTACGCCGCGGTGGGTGGTAAAGCGGAAGTCACTGAAATTGCCGGAACAGTAGGTTTAGGTAAGGAATGCAAGCCAAAGTAATTTGAGTTCTTTGGATGGAGTTGTCGCATGAAAAAGACCCTTGTGATATTGCTAATTAATACTTCATTATCGGTGATGCTTTCATCGGTGCAAGCCGATCGTTATTTGCAGGATAAGGATGTCACCGATAGTGATCTCTTTACTGGGTCACACGATTGTCAATCGTTGACTTACAAAAATGGACAAGATTGGCAGGTTCATCTTAGCGGCGAACAGAATAGGAAGTCAGTGCTTGAATTACAGGGTTTTCTTTTAGAGGATCCAGTATTGACTCGTGGGGTGACTGATATAGCCACAAGGCTTGTGCGTGCTTTTCCCGGTAAATGCCCAGCGGTAAATGTGTTTGTGGTTGCCCAGGGGTCACCGCTCCTGTATGAAGCCATGACATCCAGTCTTGGGGAAATCTTTGTGCACTATGGGGTGCTCAAGCAGGCGGAAACAGGCGATGAGCTGGCCGCTGTCATTGCCCACGAATTAGCTCATGTCTATCTTGGGCATACAAAAAAGATAGACATGGCACGTCAGATAAGCGATTACATAGATACGTCGTCCAGTCTGAGGGAGTTCTATTCCACTACAGATAACACAGAATACAACAAGGAATCACAGCGCCTGGAATCCAATGATGAAGAGATAGCCAAAGAGATGCGCAAAATCTCTCGTCAGAGAAAGCAGGCAATGCGTCATTACCTGGCATTGCATGCCAGCTTGTTTTCTCGGGGTAATGAGTTAGATGCTGACCGCTTAGCGGTTGATCTTCTGGCCGGAGCGGGTTTCTCTCCCGTCGCGATGACAACTGTGTTAAGCCGCCTAGGTGAGTCATACCAGTCTATTGAGAAACTGCAAAAGGAGGCGGATGATACCGTGACGGCTCTCATGCAGGATAATCTGGATCACTTCAATACTGCTGGAAAGGACGACCCCTCTACCACGGAATACGCCCGGGAAAGTGCTGCATCTGCCCTTGAAACGCTGTCGTCTGAAGGTGAGGGCTGGTTTAAAAGCATGATGAGATCATCTCACCCAAGGACAGAAAAGCGCCTTGAAAAAATCAATAAGTATATGTTGAAAGAATTGAGTCGACAGGAACGGAGGCCACCTAGCGAACCATCGATCCTATTATTACAAGACGGTTACGTAGCCAAGCTCATAGAAAATACAGAGGCTGCCAACACGGCGTACGTTGAGCTGGCGAGGGGGAATTTAGAGGGAGCTGAAGAAAATATCCTGAAAGCCATATCCTCTCCCACGGCCAATAATGCGTATTCCCGATATCTCGCTTTCGCCATCCGTAACGAACAAGCAAAAAAAGCACTTGCGACTCGTAATCTGGAACTTTTTGATGACAGTGAGTGGGTGTCGGTCGATGCGATAGAGGAAATGGCCGCTATTCTTATTGGTGATGGTCAGGTAGATAAGGCCACAAGAATGGTTAAGGTGAAAGAGAGCTACGCCGACAAGAGTGATTTCATGTACCCGGTGAAAATCATGGTGCTCGAAGCCAATGACAAGCAGGAAGCCAGTGATGCCCTGGCGATGGAGTGCATAAACAAAGAGGGTATGGCGAAATCCATCGCCGAAGAATGCAAGCGTATATCGGGAGTGGATGTGGCCCTACAGGATTCCGGTCCCATCAATGCAATATCTGGCGCACTAAAACGGCTGCCTTTCGGAAAAAAAGATGAGTGAAGTATTTTCTACTAAACTGTTTGGAACAGTAATATTGGTCGTTTTCCGAGGCGTGAGCAATGTCGAGTCAGAGCTTGTCGAATCTACCGATCAGATTCTTTCTTGCCAGTTTTCTGGTGCTGGTTACAGCCTGTGTTTCCCTACCCGACGTCGAGGAAGTCGCGCGAACACCCAGCTCTGCCCTGTCTGATCCCAGCGGGACACAGCTTTACAACACCCTGCAGCCACTGCTTTCCAGCCATCCCGATCAGTCCGGTTTTCTGACTTTGCCGATTGGGGAAGAAGCCTTTATCACTCGTATGAGGTTGGTGCGAGCCGCACAGAAAACGCTGGATTTCCAGTATTACATTTGGCACGCCGACCAGACTGGCAGTGCGTTACACCATCAGCTATTGCAAGCGGCCGACCGCGGAGTCAGGGTGCGTATCTTGCAAGATGATCTTAATACCACGGGCATGGATGAGACATTGCGAATGCTGGATGCCCATCCTCAGATTGAAGTGCGCCTTTTCAACCCTTTTGCCAATCGTAAACATCGTGCGGATGATCTGGTGACGGACACCAAACGCATCAATCACCGTATGCACAATAAAACGCTGACCGCTGACGCTATAGCCTCAGTATTTGGTGGCCGCAATATCGGCGATGAATATTTTGGCGCCAATACCGAAGTGATGTTCGGAGATATGGATGCCTTGGCTGTGGGGCCGATTGCGGGTGAGATATCTTCCCAGTTTGACCTTTATTGGAACAGTGATTGGGCCTATCCAATCGCAACCTTTTACCCCGATGACGAGATTTCTGAACAGGCGCTGGCCGAGTTTCGACAACGGCTGGATAACAAAATGATCGAGATACGCCAGTCCGATTATGCGGATGCACTCAAGGCTTTCACTGAATCCGGTGAGGGCCACATTGCGAAAAGTGATTTTGTCTGGTCCGATTGGATTCTGGCATTTGATCAGCCTGGAAAGGTGGAAACCAAGGAGGTTTCACCAGAGACGCACCTTGCACCGAAATTGAAAGAGGGCATGGCTAAAACGGAGCGGGACCTGCTGATTGTGTCACCGTACTTTATCCCCGGTGATGAATTTACGGATTTCCTGGTCGGTCTGGTGGACAAAGGGGTAAGGGTGAGAATACTCACCAACTCCTTGTTGTCCAATGATGTGGCAGCGGTCCATGCGGGCTATAGCCGTTACCGCGATGCGCTTGTGGACGGCGGGGTGGAGCTCTATGAATTACGCGCAGATGCCGGCCGTAAGGTGGGTGATACGGGCGAAGAGGTTGAAGCGGAAAAGTCCAGTCTGCATGCCAAGTTTTTCGTATTGGATGAAACCCGTCTATGGGTTGGGTCATACAATCTGGATGGACGTTCCACAATCTTTAATACTGAATTAGGGGCGTATTTTTCGAGTCCCGATGTTGCTCGTCGCTTATCGAAGGAGTTTGATGGGGACCTCATCAACTTTGCTTTTCGGCTAGAGCACGATAAAAATGGAGAGTTGCAGTGGGTTACGGTGAGAAACGGACGGGAAGAGCGACTTGATAAGGAGCCCGATACCGATTGGTGGGACCGAGTCAGCAACGAAGTCATGTCGGTCATTGCCCCAGAGAAACAGCTCTGAGCCAGTATATTAACTGGCCCACCCTGGAATGAGACATGTTTGAAGGTCAGTTTAACCCTTTGTAGATCAATTGGAGCGTTTGATCGTAATACTTTTTATCAGGTATTGAGAAGAGGCTGTGTTATCAGAATCCAGCTGCAAGTGAAAACCGAAAGATCCGACAGCGGCCAGATTGTTTATCTTCCAGGTTTTCGTGTAAAAATTACCGCCTTCTACAAAGTTCCAGCCTATATTGGCGTTGCTTAATGCCTCGTAATCAGAATCCGTGTAGGAATCGAATTTCATATTAAATCCGGGCTTGTGCTCGGCATTTTTCTTAGCCATAACTTCCATGCTTAAAATCACATCCTCTGTAGCAGAGTGAAAAAAGGTCGGGTCGATAACAAGCAAAAGTCTGTGACTATTTGAAGCATCAAACACTTTTTCCCCTTCATATACGAGGGTGACAAGATTGGATAATGTATATAGTCCATTTTTAATGTCGGGGCTTAACGAAATGGTAGTTTCTGAGCTAAAGTCAGTGTCGCTATTCAACATTTGATGCTGCCGGTTGTAGATGGCCTGCTTGACCCAGGCATAGATTTCTGTGTTGCTTACGGGGTAGGAGATGATTGCAGGGCGCATTGTGATCTCTAAAGGCCTTTCCTGAAGTTTCCGGCTTTCTCCAGTAATAAAATCAATCACATCAACCATTGGGTCAGTGCTGGTTAAACTGTGGGTTTTCTCATCAGTACCCCATCCCAGCATGATGACTCTGGTTTTATTTTTAAAGAAGAGTTGTATGAAATTGGCTTGAGGTCGATTCCATCCCAGATAAACCGGTTTTTCTCCCAGCGTGTTGATTAATTGACGATAGGCGCTGAGAGCAGGTCTGGGAACTTGTCGTTCGTCTAATAAACCCAGTTTCAGGTTTTCGGCGTCCAAGGGTTCAAACCAATGGACTTTTTCAATGCCTTGGGCTGCGGCCAAGAGCATCGATTTTGTTAGAACTGCGGCTTGTCTCTCTGATGCAGACATCCCGTATTTGGGTTGTTCTGTATAAAAACCAAGTTCGGTAAAACGAATGGGGACCTGTTCTTTTTCTGGGTTGATTTCGCGGAGTAATGTGCGTGTCTGATGGGTAATGCTCATATAACTTGCGTCCAGGCCGTTTTCGAGCAAACCCAGATATTCGTAGGGGTGCAGGGTGATAAAGTCAAACTTGTTACGGGCCCCGAACGCTATGGTTTTAGCCAGAAAGTTCAAGTGGACACTCTTGGCGGCCAGCCCGACCTGTAACTCAGGGTTGATTGATTTGATGGTGTTGTAGGCACTTTCAACGATGCGTGCATAGGATTCAGCAGTGGTATCTTCGGTGAAATTTGGTGGCTCGTTCCATACTTCCCAGTGGGTAATTTCAGGGTATTTGGCAATGGTTTTCTGTATATATTTCTGCCAACCCGGAAGGTCATCGGCTGGAAAGCTGCCGGGGTTGGCCGACGAACTCCATTGGAGAATCCCACTTACTTTATAGCCGGTTTTTTGCAGGGACTTCAGTTTTCGAGGGTAGTGAGTGTGAAAGCCCCTCACATTGCCAATGCCATGATCAAAAATAGGGTCTTTCCACAAGTCAATTAAGAACGAAGATGTGTGAGAGGGGGTAATACCCCAGGGGGATTCCATATAATCGGATTCGCCATGTATGTTTAAACTCGTCAATGGTAATTGGTCGGCCTGATGCTCTTCGGCCAGAGCAGAGTGGCTGGATGATGTGCCGTTTAGTGCCAAGAGTACGAGTACCGTGACACTGACAATAGACAATACGGTTATGAATTGTGAGTGTCTGCTATTCCCTGCAATAAAATTCACTGATTGTCTCCAACGTGATCTCGGTTAAGCCTGGTCCATTTAGTTAGTCCATAGACATCTAGTTAATACATAGACAACGACTTTTGTAATTTCCATGCCGAATAAACAGTTACTTCTGGGTGCAACATGACTGCGAGTGATGGCAGTTTGGAAGGAAGGGTTCTTGGTGTGTATTTTCAGGTATATACCTTGTAGCGATTAATGGAGCTTAAGCGCTGTTTAAACCTGAGTATAGGATGACCCTTTTGTAAAAAAATATAACAAACTGGGCGCTAGTGCCAGTATTCATTCTTGTCTAGAGGAGGCTAGGGGACCGCAATGTCGTCTAATTTAACATTTAAAGGAGGGAGGAACCTACCCAGCTCGTAAGCAGACACCTTGCCGCATTGGTGTATTGCTTTCGGCTGGGTAGTGCGAGCAGGTGATTAACGGCCTGTTATTTGACTGCATTAGTTGACTGTTTTATTTGACCACGTAGATACCGTTAATCACTTTCTTAGTGTTTTTGTCTTTGCTTGCTATGTCGGCTGCACGGCTTTTTTGTTCATTGGTGGCAACAAACCCGGTAAGCAGGGTGACGCCATTGTAGGTGTCCAGATTGATGCGTAGTCCATCCCCCAAATCGGCATCAGCGATGGCCGCTTTGATTCGTGTGCTGGCAAGACCATCATCAATGGATTGGCCTGCGCTGCGATCAGGAGCACGCAGATGCAGTTGGTTATCAACTTTTTTCACGCCTTTGACAGACGCGGCTATCTCAGCCAGTTTGGCCGCTTTTTCGGTGTCTTCAACAAAACCGCCGAGTTGCACAATGCCCTTGTAGGTTTCAATATTCACTCCCATGCCAGCCAGGAAATCCTTCCCTACCATTTTGGCTTTGACTTCCGCCTGTATAACACTGTCATCCACCATTTCGCCCGTACTTTTGTCCGCCAGGGCCAGGTTAGAAACCATCAGGATGGTAATGCAAAGTATCATTTTCAGGTGACGCATAATGTCCTCCATAATACTGGTCATACAAGGTCAGATATGACTCAAAGTCTAGTTCAAAGCCCTAGCCAGCGTGCAATAATATTTCGTTGAATATCCGAAGTGCCTGAATAAAGCACCCCACCCATGGCGTCGCGAACGCTTCTTTCCACATCGTATTCCGCCATATACCCGTAACCCCCATAAGTGCGCAGGGCATCTTGAGCACTTTGCAGTAGGGACTCGCTCACAAACAGTTTGGTTATAGAGGCTTCCAGCCCGGAGGAGTGTTTTTTGCCCAGCTCCGATGCGGCCTTATAGACCAGCAGGCGAGAGGCTTCCAGGCGGACCTTCATGTCCACAATGCGGTGGGACACGGCCTGAAATTTACCAATGGTCTGCCCTTGCTGGCGTCGTTCGCGAGCGTAGCTGATGGCATTTTCCAGCATACGTTGCATAACGCCTACATGGCAGGCTACCAGGCAGATACGTTCCCATTCCATGGATTCTGCAAATATGGCGGCGCCACCCCCGAGACGGCCTACAATATTAGAGGCGGGCACCCAGACATCATCAAATACCAGTTCCGAGATGGGGCTGGTACGTAAACCCATTTTGCTAAAGCGCTGACCTGGTTGAAAGCCTTGAGCTTTGCGATCAACCAGAAACCCGGTTATTCCGCCGTGGAAGCCCTTTTCTTTATCCGTTGCTGCATAAACTAAGGCAATGTCCGCGATGGGGCCGTTGGTGCTGAAGGTTTTATTGGCACGAATCCGAAACCCATCGCCCTCGATCGTGGCACTGGCGCGCATGGCAAACGGGTCGGACCCGGTTTCCGGCTCGGTCATGGCGTTTACGGCGATGGCCTTGCCACTGCACAAATCATTCAAGTAGAGTTTCTTCAACTCCCCACTGCCATGACGCCATACCGGCACCACGCAGGCGAGCAGGTGAGCGCATAGCGAAAAGCTGAGACCGCTGTCATGGCAACCATAACCGAGTGCCTCCAGTGCGACACAGGTGGACAGGGCATCAAGGCCAGATCCACCGTACTCAGACTCAACCGGCAAGCCAAGCAACCCCATAGCACCGCATTTTTCCCAGAGATCGCGGGAGAATTCTCCTTGGGCATCGCGCTCTCGAATGCCGTGGTTTAATTCCGATGAGGCAAAGTGGATGATGGAATCTGCCAGCGCGCGCTGGTCTTCGCTGAGGGTGAAATCCATGCTCACGTCTCCTGCAGACGTTGGTAATCGATTTTATCCGTTGACGTTTTAGGCAGCGTATCCAATACCACAAACTGGTCAGGGATCATATATGCGGGTAGTTCCTTTGAGCAGAAGGTCTTAAGGGCTATGACGCCGGGTTTTTGATGAGCCTGTGGCACTATATACGCTTGCACTTTAACGTTGCCGTCAGCGTCGGTATTGGCGATGGCTGCGGCCTCTACCAGGCCGGGAAACCGATAGAGTGCCGATTCAATTTCACCTAGCTCGACACGGTATCCGCGTCTTTTAATCATACGGTCTCGTCGTGACAGGTAGTGGAGGTTGCCGTCAGCTAGACGGCGAACAATATCACCCGTACGATACCAGCGCTGACCGTGCAGTTCGACAAAGGCGTCACGGTTTCTTTCCGGTAAATTCCAGTAGCCAGTCATTACTGAGTCGCCTGCCACCAGCAATTCTCCTTCTTTACCTTCTTCCACCTCTGAGTTTTCTGTATCTATGATCAACCCTTGGTCACCAGAACAGAACACACCAATGGGGAAGTATTCAAAGTCACCAGGCTGCAGCATTTTTGGCAGTTTGTAGAATGTGCAAACGTTGGTTTCGGTGGGGCCGTAGAGGTTGTAGTAACGTGGCTGTGTCCAGCAGGAACGCAGTTGCAGGAATTGCTTAAGAGGATAGGTTTCACCAGCAAATAACACCAGGCGAAGATGACTGTTTTGTCGTTCAGCAATATCTCCGAACTCGACCAGCATGCGTAAAATGGATGGAGTCGAATACCAGATACTTATACGCTGGATTTCAATCAGTTCTGCCAGTCTTTGGGGTTGCTTGCCTGTGGACTCGTCAATGAGAACCAGGGAGGCTGCATTGGCGGCGGCTACAAAAATATCAAAAATTGACAGGTCGAAGTGAAAAGGCGCATGGGATGAGAATCGATCCGAACTCGACAAATCAAATTCATCCTGACACCAGGTTATAAACGCCAAGGCGCTGTTGTGAGTGTGTATTACACCTTTTGGGGTGCCGGTTGAACCAGAGGTGTATAAGATGTACGCGAGAGGGGACTCGCTGTTTTCGTGGCAGTCTTGGGGATCAAAGATCAGCAGAGTTATGTCAAGTTTATAGCTGATAAATAGATCAAGGGATTCTCGTAGGATCGGGCAATTTTCGCTCCAAGCTTGCAAGAATGCTTCAACTTTGGTTGTTTCAATAAACAGTGCACGGACATGGCAGTCGCGGAAAATAAAGGCCGCTCGATCTGGCGGTCCACTGGCATCTACTGGCACGTATGCGGCACCCGCTTGAAGACAGCTGTAAAGTGCCGTTACCGAGGCGAGGGACTTGCTCAGTAACAATCCAACTCGGTCACCGGTTTCTATTCCGCGTCGCTCCAGCCGGTCGGCCAAATGACTACTAAGTTTCAGCAGGGTGGCGTAGTCGATATTACCATGTTGTGGATCTTCCACTGCAATACCAGAGGGGTTTGAGTTGGCGGCTTGTTCGAGAAAATTTTCAAGCCTTGCGGGAGACTTCATTGTGGAGATCCCTTTCGTGTGATGGTTGCTTTCAGTAAGAGATTATTCCAGCTGAGCACGGGTTAAGGTTGCCCCGAGGTAGCGTGAAGGATCCTTCACCAGGGTGTCGAAAATACGATCGGCCACGAGGTGGTGCCCCAGAGCATTGGGGTGAAAGTCCCATTCGGTCAGTTGGACCTCTGACATCGGGTAGTCCGCATAGACATCCAGCAGATTAATAATGTCAAAGCCCGCCGTCGCGGCTTCGGCTTCGGTTTTGGCTACGGTTTTCACCCAGTGTCCCGGATTTACCTGGGGCAGGAATATCCACACGGGCTGCACCCCCCGTTCCCGGCAGCGACTGGCAATTTCCTGGTAAAGCCAGGTCAGCAATTCATCTTTATGGGGTTGTAAACGCTGCAGGATTTCCGTTTTTGGCATGTCGGCATTGATACCGGCACGGTTTGCCAATGCCGTGAGAAATGGGTAAGGATTGTCAACTTTCTTGCTGATAACTTCCTGTAGATACAGAGCGGCACGATGATATTCCCGGCCGGTGGCAATGTAGAAGATGGCATCAGGTTCAAACGCAAAAGCATTTTCCAGTACCATGCGTTGCTGCAGGGGATAGTAACCAGCTACCGCAAAGTTGAGAATTTCAACCGCTGGTAGACCTTCTCTACGGGCATGTTCATTGAGTGCATTCTCAAGAATTGCATCAAAGGTTTCAGAATCTTCCACTCCCCAGCCCATAACGCTGGATGCTCCCAGGAGGGCAATACGGTATACCCCTGGTGGGTGTTCACGGGTATATTCACGGTCACGCATTCCCCACTGGTTGGTGGATATCGCACCGTGTTCTGTGATGGATTTTGAAGAAGAACGCAATCGGTGCTGGAGAAAGTCATCGGTGAACTCCTTCAGGCCAGAGCCTGTCACACTCAGCCAGTTAGAAGGTTTTTTGGCATAGACTTCCCACAATTGCGAATTAAATCGGTCTACACGAACCAAATCCTCGTAGTAGCCTTTTTCCAGCTTAGCTGTGTCGGTGCGACTGAGCTTTTCGGATCGGAGGGAAAGCATAAAGTTCGCGGTTTGTGCATCAAAGTTGGTATAGATCTGGGGTAGGCCGAGACTGGCAAGCAGCGCAACTAGTAGGCAATTGCTCAGCAGGCGGGGAGCCGCGAAAGGGCCTTGTCCTGCTTTTCCGGTAACCTGTTCCTGGCGCGTGTTAGTCATGCTGGTGTTGATTGCGGAAATCAACAGAACGCCAATGGCCAGACCAGTCAATATTGCCGCAACCAGGCTGATACTCCATGGGGTACGACCCAGTGCCGACCACATGGCCAGCCACTCTTCCATGGATTCACAGGTCCAAAGTGACCAGAGGGAGCAAATGGCCGAAAATACCAAGACAATTTTTACGCTCTTTATCAGGGATTGACGCGATAGCCAATGCACCTTGCTTAAGGTTCTTTGACGGCCTGAGCGAATTTCCCAGACGGAGTTGATGACAACCAGAACAGCCAGAATTCCCCAGAATGCACCATCCTGCCATTCAATGGGGAAGGTGCCGCGCAGCCAGTACCACTGATAGCTGTGCAGGAGCCATGTGAGCATAAAGACTAACAAGGTCGAGACCACGATTGCCTTGATTTCCCCGTGGCGTTTCAGCTTGAAGTAAATGGGGTAGTAGAAGACCTTCATCATGAAGTCTTTCCAGTAAATATTGATGCGCCGCCAAAAATCCGTAAAGCTGGACGAAAGGTAGTACAGCTTATGGGTCTCCGGCAGGGCAAAACCAAACAAGTGCAGAATGCCGATAACGAGGTGAAACAGTCCGGATACCCGGAGATAAAGCAGGAAGTTCGCGATGAGAAACTGCATCAGGTCACCGGCGTGAACCACTTCGGATGGTGCTACTGTCAGGTAGTAATAGACATAGCGGTACAACAACAGATGTACCAGCCCACGAGTAATCCAAACCACTCCTGTTTGGTAGATAACGTGCCGCTCTTCGGAATAGTACAAGCGCCTGAAATTATTGGAATCTATTACGGGGAATAAAGGAAAACACACATTTGGGAGCATAAAAAAATAGGCCATTCGGTGCGTCATTCCCTCGGGCACCCGGTCGTGCTTCAGGTCATATAGGTAAACGATCAGGCGATACATAAACATGGAGCCAAGTACCGGCCAGATCGCGGAATTTAAATTGCCACCGATTTCACCGGCTCGGGCCAGGGCCAAGCCGATCCCAGCCATACAAATTAACAAAACCCGGTAGGAAAATTGAATGGGAAGATGACAGATCAGTAACAGCAACAGCCCAATGGCGATCAGGGAGAGGGCGTTGTACCAACCCAGAACCAGTGGCAGTGATGCGAGCGACAGAATCAGAAACCAGTGTATACGCCATCGATAGGGCAAAAAGTAATGGACGCAAAAACCGCCAATCGCGAGCAGGAAAACGGTGAGGAAGGCCTGGCTTTCAATCTGAAATTGTCTTACGGCCAGCAGTAAGAGCACCAGCTGACCGAGGATGATGAAAAACTTTGCGATATTTACCGTATCGGCCTTGTCGCTGCTCGTGTTCCCGAAATACCTGGAAAGTATACTGATTTGCATAATTTCCGAACCTTGGGTTGTGACTGCTGCATATTTATAATTTTTGGTAGTATTCGTTTCTTTCAGGATGATGATTTGGACTGAATCAACTGCTCAATGGCGTTGATGGTGCCGATGTATTCCGGATCCGTTTCGTGCGGGGCTATGGCAACACCAAATTCGCCCTCAAGAAACGACACGAGTTGCATGGTCGCGAGAGAATCCAATATGCCGGAGGCGATCAATGGGGTTTCGTCTTCAAGGTTCTCGGCATCTTCGCCAGGTAAAAACTCACGTAAGATATAGTTTTTTACGGTTGACTTAATATCCATGATGCGAGGTTGCCCTAAATGTCGTGTGAAGTACTCAGTTATTGTTTTTTCTTTTATTCTCCAACAATAGCCGTATGCAGGGTATGACTAAAGGTAAGCAAACTATAGACAAGCTATCTTTATTTTCCAGTGTTCGGTATGACAAGTATGACGGGGTAATCAATTCTGGAGGCGATTAGGCCTCGTGTTTTAAATGTTGTTAAAGCTGACAGAGTCGGTAAAACTGTAGCCGGACTTGAGCGCGGCCAAGAGGAGGGCCATATGGCGGAAATAAGTTGGACCTACCTGGGGATAGCGGCAGCTATTGTTACCATTCTGGGTATCGTATCCGCGATTTCATCGATAATGTCCACCAGAAGTTCACAGGGCGCAATAGCCTGGGCGCTGGCACTGATAACATGGCCGTTTCTGATGGTGCCTCTGTACTGGGTGTTTGGACAAAACCGGTTCCGAGGGCAAGTCCGCTACCGTAGTGGTCGCGATAAGCAGTTTGATCAATTTGTCATCCAGCTGTTACAAACGATTGCGCCATATATTGCCCGCAAAAAACACCCTTCGGTTCCGCTTTTGCAGAATCTGACACCCTATCCCATCGTCAGTGGTAACGACACACAACTCCTGATCAACGGCCCTGCCATCTTTGACGCTATTCTTGAGTCAATCGCCGGGGCGCAGAAAACCATTGTGCTCGAGTTTTATATTGTTCGCGATGACAACCTGGGACGAAAACTGGCTTCATATTTGATTGCGGCAGTTAAGCGTGGTTGTAAGGTTATGCTTTTGTATGATGAAGTGGGATCCAGCAAGCTGTCTCATACTTACCTGAAGAATCTCCGCAAAGGAGGTGTGCAAGTCACTTCGATGAATACGACGAAGGGGTTTGCCAACAGGCTACAGTTAAATTTTCGAAATCACCGAAAAATTGTTGTGATTGACGGCCACCAGGCTTTCATTGGCGGTGCCAATGTTGGTGATAACTACCTTCATCAAGATAAGCGCTTGACGCCGTGGCGCGATACTCACATCAAAATAACTGGACCCGCAGCTCTCAGTGCCCAGTTTGCCTTTGTCGAAGATTGGCATTGGGCCACAGATCAAATACCGGATCTGGTTTGGGATATTGAGCCCTTTACCGGTAGAGGGGGAAAGGATGCCTATGTGTTACCCAGTGGGCCAGATGATGCCTATGAAACCTGTGGCCTGTTCTTTATGCAAATTATCAATCTCGCTTGCGATCGGTTATGGATTGCGAGTCCGTATTTCGTGCCGGACGAAAGCATTGTTAAAGCCCTGCAGTTGGCGGCGATGCGGGGGGTTGACATACGCATCATTATTCCTGGATTGGCGGATAAATGGGTGGTCAAACAAGCCGCTTTCTCGTTCATTCCTGAGTTGGCAAAGGTAGGTGTTCGGTTTTATGAGTTCTATCCCGGTTTTCTGCACCAGAAAGTGATGCTGGTTGATGACGAATTGTCAGTGATTGGTACGGCCAATTTTGACAATCGCTCCTTCAGGTTGAACTTTGAAATCTCCGCAGTGATTTTTGATCAGGAATTTGCAACAGAAGTCAGTGCCATGTTGGCACAGGACATGGAAACATCCCACTTTGTTGACCCGCAAGAATTGGCCTCAAGATCTTTTTTATTTCAAGTGTCGGTACGCATTGCACGTTTGTTCTCACCAGTTCTCTAATCTCATGCGTGATTTTGAGACCGAAAAGACGCTGAGATAGCAGACAGGCTAGCGTCGGATAGCCTGTCTGTTTTTCCGCTGGAGGTGAGGGTGTGGCGATGGTCAGTCAATAATATCGACGACGGCGCCGACACTGGCACCAATGGTAGCGCCTTTGCTGGTATCTCCGGCCAGTGCACCAATGCCGGCTCCCACTGCAGCGCCTTTGGTGGTCGCGCAACCGGCCAGGCCAATCAACAGCAGACCTATGACTAAGGTAGTTAGAGATTTCATGATAAATTTCCCCCGGATCACTTGTTGATTACCATATGCATCCAAATCACACCGATTACCGGCACTCCCTCACGAGAAGGATTGGCGTCATACCAGGCGTCAATTTTGTCGACAGCTGTGTTGATGGTGTCGGCATCAAGTGCTGAATCCATGCGGTGCATGGCGCCTTCGGGATTGGTCATATTGTGTTTGGCGTCTAACGCTTGACTGACGGCGACGGTATTGGCAATACCAATCAGGTAGGCTTTTTTCTCACCGTCGGTTGAGCTTTTCCAAAGGTGGCCATCGACGACCCGTATTTCCGCGACGGCGATGAGAGGGGTGAGAAGCCCCCCAAGTGACAGAGTGATGGTTAACAGCGCCGTGATTGCCTTCAACTGTTTCATGAGCTTGACCCTCGTTCTTGTTATTGGCTTGTTAGCATGTGCTGTTGCGTTCAGGATTGACTCTTCCATTCGGGTAATAACATCGAAGAGATCCTTGCTTCGAGGATTGCTGACTGAGAAGTATAGGTAGGTTTGCAAATACTTACCAAGCAAGCCCGCTTCACAGGGAGTCGTGTTTTGTTACCGGTGGAGACTGGCCACTCTTTTAGCAGGTAGGCCTATTGTTTAGCAGGTAGGCCTATTGCCACAGTGGCGACTTATTATTCCAACAAAAGCTCGAAGAAAGGTTCAAGCTGGCCAGAGCTGCCAGTGTCAATGTCGGATAATTCATTATTCTTCTGAGCTTGCGGTTGGCATTAGGATTTCTTTACTGCGTGACTGTCTTTACCCTTTTGCTGATAATAAGTATCATTTGCGCAACTAAAACATAGAATACGGGAATTCTTATGCAATCTTTGGTTCGCAAGCATCATCGTTTGGGTCTGGCTATATCCTTGGTTGCGCTGTTGTCGGCCGGTCAGGCCTGGGCCAATGGCGAGATTGGTGACCATGTTAACGACCTGCAAGGGCATATGGGGCAGTACACGGAAGAGGTGGATTGGCTACTGGCCAAATTTGACGGCGTGGTCGATGCCTATGAGGCCAAGGGGCAGAAAGGTACCGATTCGAACGCGTTGATTGACTATTGGGAGGAGGTTGATTTTCACTCCGCCATTGAAACCAACTATGTACCCGTTTATGCCTCCATCTGGCAGGGAATTTACGGCGTCAAGCTGGCCATTGATGGTGGCGCGCCAGTAGCTCAGGTACGCTCAGAACAAGCCAAGCTGGACCAGGCATTGTGGCAAGCGCTGGGGGCGGTTAAACTCGCGGCCCAATATCAGCAGAAGGGCTTACTGGCCAAGGTTCATACCACTGAATCTGAACCCACCACTGCCCCGGAGACTCTGGAAGACATTAAACACCGCCTGGACCGAGTGGTTGCCAAGTACGCCGAACAGCTGCCCGATGCGGCCACAGCCATTGTGCATGACACCTATTTACACCGTTTTGAGGGCGTGGAAGGGGCCTTGATTGAGCAAGACGCCCTTTTAGTGGAAGATCTTGAGAAAGACTTTAACGTCACCCTGCCGCAGGCGTTGGACGGTAACAAGACCGTCGACGATGTACGCCTGGTTGTACAGGCCATGCAGGCCAAGCTGGATCGTGCCAAGTCTCTGCTGCTGGAAGCTGAAAAAGACCGTAAGGACGTCTTCTAGTAGATAGTAGACGCACACAGGACTCAAAGGATTTTATTTGTGCAGCGCAGAACCTTTCTACAGGCGTTAGCCGCGGCAGGGACCGTGGCAACAATGCCCTGGACCCTAAGCCGCAGCCTGGCAGACAGCTCAGGGATTTCACCCGGGGCTGTGTCTGTTGAGCAGCTCCCACCTCTGGAAGGTGACCTCACTCTGTATCTGGGGCGAGGGGAGGGGGGGCTCTATGAAAATGTGCTTGAGGCCATTCGCAAGCGCAACCCCAAACTGAACTTGAAGGTCCGTCGTGGCGCCACGGCGGCCCTGGCCAATACCATTGTGGCAGAGGGCAAGGCGGGCGTGCGTCGCGCTGATATCTTCTGGGCCGTGGACTCCGGTGCAGTGGGGTTAGTCACAGGAGCGGGGCTGGCTCGGCCATTGCCCCAGGACTTGGTCCATCAGCTCAAGCCTGGTTTTCAGTACGACAAGTGGTCGCCAGTAACCGGTCGCATCCGCACCTTGCCATTCAATACCGAACGACTGAGTGCTGATCAAATTCCAGACAGCGTGATGGCGTTGGCCGACAGCGAGCTGTCGATTGGCTGGGCGCCGGCCTACGCGTCATTCCAGTCTTTTGTGACGGCCATGCGCCTGCTGGAAGGTGAAAAAGCCACGGCCGACTGGCTGCGAGCCATCAGCAAGCGCGCCAAGAGTTATGCCGGTGAGCTGGGTGTGGTAATGGCGGTGGAACGGGGTGAGGTGGATCTGGGCTTCGCCAATCACTATTACACCCTGCGTCTGAAATCCGGTAAGCCGGATGCCAAGGTCGATCTGGCGTTTACTCAAGGGGATGCCGGTTGTCTGGTGAACGCCTCGGGTATTATGGCCCTGAGCGAAGGCGATTTACCGATAAATTTCATTCGTTATCTGTTGACCAGCGAAGTGCAGTCTTACCTGGCTCGGGAAGCCTATGAGATTCCACTGGTGGCAGGAGTTATGCCGCCGGAAGGTCTGCCTGCACTTTCCAGTATTTCACCGCCGAAGGTGGACCTGACCCAGCTGGCCGATTTGCGCCCAACCTTGAATTTGATGCGAAAAGTCGGGGTATTATGACCCGATGGCCCAAGTCTTACCCGCTGGCACTGATGATTGCGGTGCTGGCAATTGTACCGGTGGGGGTACTGTTTGGTCTGGCGCAGGACAGCGCTGACCTGTTTGATGCTCACAACCTGAAAGTCCTCACCAATACGTTACTGTTGATGGTGTTTACGGTGCTGGGCGCCACGCTGATCGGAGTTCCCCTGGCGTTGTTGACTGCCTATGCACAGCTGCCCTGGCGCCGATTGTGGTTGGTCCTGCTGGCGGCGCCACTGGCAATGCCAAGTTATATCGGGGCCTTCACCTTGTACGCGGCCTTTGGTCCGGGGGGCGAGATCGATAATCTACTGGGGGTGCCGACCCCGACGGTGGATGGTCTGGCTGGTGCCACCTTGGTCATGGTTTTGTATTCCTATCCGTTTGTGATGATGACCACCCGTGCCTCTCTGTTAAGCCTGGATGCCAGTCTGGTGAATGCCGCCCGTACGTTAGGCATGTCCCTGAGCAAAAGTCTGTGGCGGGTGGTATTGCCGAGAGTGGCGACGGGCATTGCCGCCGGCGGGCTGCTGGTGGCTTTGTATACCTTGTCGGACTTCGGCACGCCAGCGATTATGCGACTGGATACGTTTACCCGGGTTATCTTTGTCGAGTACAACGCGTTTGGTCTAAGTCAGGCCGCGATGTTATCGCTGCAGCTGTTGGTGATCGTCGGACTGGTGTTGTTTCTGGAATCCAGGGTCAGTGGTACCCATGAAAAACCGGGTCGTCATCTATCCCTCTGGCCCAGTGGCTGGCAACAGACTGGGATTGTTTTGGCGGTGTTGCCCCTGTTCCTGTTGGCCATCGTTTTGCCTTTGAGCATTTTTGGTATTTGGTTGGCTCGGGAGGGAGCGGCCGGTTTTGATATCCGCTATGCCTGGAACTCAGCTCACGCTTCCTTTTTAGCCGCGATTGTGGCGGTGGTGTTGGCGATTCCGGTAGCGCATGCCGCCATTGCCGGTCGCGCCGGTCGCCTGATGGAGCGGGTAACCTACTTTGGTTTTGGTGTGCCGGGGATCGTGATGGGGACTGCCCTGGTGTATATCGGTTTGCAGTTGCCGTTTTTGTATCAGACTTTGGGCTTGCTGGTACTGGCCTACGTGCTCCGATTCCTGCCTCTGGCGGTGGGCAGCGTGCGTTCCACCGCCGAGGGCTTGGATCCGAGTCTGGTGAAAGCCGCCCGCTTGTTAGGGGCGTCGCCACGTGAGGCTTTCCAGCGAGTCACCTTGCCGCTTACACTACGGGGCATGGTGGCCGGAGCGGCGCTGGTATTTCTGGAAGCCATGCGGGAGTTGCCGGCAACCCTGATGCTTGGCCCGACGGAATTCGAAACCCTGGCGACCTACCTGTGGCGGGTCTATGAAGCCGGCTATTTTGGCCGCGCCGCTGTGCCGGGATTATTACTGGTATTGTTGTCTGCACTGGGCTTGGCACTGATGTTGTCTGGCGAGCGTCGGGCGGAATTTGATGTTACTGAGGATCATCGTCGTTAATGCTGAAGGTTAGTAATCTGTCCGTAAACTATGGCTCAACCCGAGTCATCAATGACCTCAACCTGGAGCTGGGTGACGATGAAATCCTGATGCTGGTAGGGCCTACCGGCTGTGGCAAGTCGACGATCCTGCAGGCGCTGGCCGGCTTGATTCCCATTGCCGAGGGTGAAATCCAGCTGGGTCAGTGGAGCGCCAGCCCCAGACAACTCGTGCCGCCGGAAAAACGCAATGTGGGTATGGTGTTTCAGGATTTTGCCCTGTTTCCACACCTTACCGTTGAGGAGAACGTCTGTTTTCGGCTGAGCAATACTGAAAAAGCGGACTACTGGTTGCAATTGCTGGGGTTGGAGGCCCTGCGACACGCCAAGCCAGCACGCCTGTCCGGCGGCCAAAAGCAGCGGGTTGCGCTGGCGCGTACCCTGGCCCATGAACCGGTATTTGTGTTGCTGGATGAACCGCTATCCAATCTGGATGCCGCGTTGAAAGACAGTTTACGCTGGGAAATTCGCCGGGCCCTGAAAGCCGCCGGTGTGCCGGCCATCTGGGTCACTCACGATCAGGAGGAAGCCCTGTCCGTTGGGGATAGGGTGGGGATTCTGAAAGGGGGCAAGCTGGAACAGTTGGACAGTCCCGAGGCCTGCTTTGCCGAGCCGGCAAATCGCTTTGTGGCTCGTTTCTTGGGGGAAGCCAGTTTCCTGCCTGGTCAGCTGCAACAGGATCAGGTGACCACCAGCATTGGCGCCGCTCCGGCGGTTGCCATCAATGGCGCCAGTGGTACTGTGGATTTGCTGCTGCGGCCAGACGACCTGTCGCTGACCAGTTCCGCCGATGGCAATGCCATGATTGAATGGGTGCGCTACGAAGGCGGGTCAAGGCTGTACGCCGTCAACCTGGACGACGGTACACAACTGAAAGTGCGGGCCAGCCATGAGCATCGATCCGTTCCTGGCGAACGGGTGAATCTGACCATTACCACGACACACCCGTTGGCGGCTTTTCATCGACAAACTGAAAGCAGTTAACGCATCTGTAAATTTCCCCAACGATTTCATTCTTGCTCTGACGGTTGAATGCACTGAAGGTTGAATGCACTGAAGGTTGAAAGATTCTATGCCCGAATTACTTTATTGCCGCGACGAAAACCCCGATGCCGCCGGCGTTCCCCTGGTGCTGGTGCACGGGCTGTTCGGAGCCTCTGAAAACCTGATGGGCATCGCCCGTGCCTTTGATCACCGCCCGGTGATTCTGGTGGATCTGCGCAATCATGGTCGTTCCTTTCACGCAGACTCTATGAGTCAGACGGAAATGGCCGGGGATATTGTCCACTTGCTGGACGATAAAGGCTGGCCGCAGGTGGACTTTCTCGGCCATTCGCTGGGTGGCAAAGTAGGGCTGCAGTTGTCCCAGCTGGCGCCGGAACGGTTGCGGCGGTTGGTGGTGGCCGATATTGCCCCGGTGGACTACAAACCCCATCATCAATTGATTCTCGAAGGACTCGACGCCGTGGACCTGGATCGAATCCGTAGCCGCGGTGATGCGGATAAGGTGATGAGTGAATACATCGAAGAGGCGGGCGTTCGCAGTTTTCTATTGATGAATCTGGTGCGTAACCCTGAAGGGGGTTATCGATGGCGCTGTAACCTCGATGCCTTTAAGAGCAACTACGACTCTATTCGTCGCGCTCCGGAATTTCACCAGTCGTTTAGCGGTGACTGCCTGTACATCCGCGGCGGTAACTCCGACTATATCCAACCAGAGTACCAGGCCGCCATTGAGCGCTTCACGCCAATCGCGACGGTTCAGACTCTGGAGGGCTGTGGCCACTGGCTGCACGCTGAAAAGCCCACTGAATTTAACCAATTGGCCAAAGCATTTTTAACCTGATTTCTAATTAGCCCTGAATTCCACCTCGGGTCAATTTGCCTGGGTCTAATAAACGCTCCAATTCTTCGCGGCTGAGATCGGTGTGCTCCGCCGCCACCTCCACAATGGGGCGACCCTCCTCATAGGCCAGTTTGGCAATCTCCGCCGCTTTCCGGTAGCCAATGATCGGGTTTAACGCCGTTACCAGAATCGGGTTGCGGGCCAGAGCAGTCTTCAGGTTGTCTTCACGAACGCTAAAAGTAGCAATGGCTTTGTCGGCCAATAGATGGCTGATATTGGCGAGCAGGTTAAGGCTTTCCAGCAGATTCCTGGCCACCAGCGGCAGCATCACGTTCAACTCAAAGTTACTGGACTGGCCGGCAATGGTGATGGCGCTGTCGTTACCGATGACCTGGGCTGCGACCATGGTGGCGGCTTCCGGAATGACCGGATTGACCTTGCCGGGCATGATGGAAGAGCCGGGTTGTAGTGCCTGCAATTCAATTTCCCCCAGGCCGGCCAGTGGCCCGGAGTTCATCCAGCGTAAGTCGTTGGCAATCTTCATTATAGAAACCGCTGTGGTTTTCAGCTGGCCGGACAGCGCTACAGCAATGTCTTGCGAACCAATGTGGGTGAAAAAGTTTTTCGCCGGGGTGAAGGTAATACCGGTTTTGGCGCTTAGGGCTCGGTTGAAACCCGCGGCGAAGTCCGGGTGGGCGTTGATGCCGGTTCCCACCGCCGTGCCACCCAGAGCCAGGCTTTGAATACTGGGTTGCAGTTGTTGCAGGTGGTTGAGGTTCTGGGCAATTTGATCGGCCCAGCTGTTCAGGCTTTGGCTCAGGCGCACGGGCATGGCGTCCATCAGGTGGGTGCGGCCGGTTTTCACACAGTGGTCCAGGCTCTGGGCCTTGGTGCGAATGGCCGATTCGAGTTTGCGCAGTGCCGGCATCAGGTTTTCATGCAGCACCAGCGCAGCACTGATGTGAATGCTCGATGGAATGATGTCATTGCTGCTCTGGCCACAGTTGATGTGGTCATTGGGGTTGACCGGCTCGCCGTAAATGGTGCTGGCGAGGCTGGCGAGCACTTCGTTAGCGTTCATGTTGGAGCTGGTACCTGAACCGGTTTGAAACACATCCACGGGAAAGTGAGGCATAAAGTCTTCACCCAGCAGGCGGTCAACAGCCTCGCAAATGGCACTGCCCATCCTGGCCGGGATCTGTTCCAGCTCGACATTAGCGGTGGCCGCCGCCTGCTTGGCCAGCAGCAGGGCCCGGATAAATTCGGCGGGCATGGTTTGGCCGCTAACCGGGAAGTTGTTAATGGCGCGCTGGGTTTGAGCGCCATAGAGAGCATCTATAGGCACTGCCAGTTCGCCCATGCTGTCGGTTTCAATGCGGGTGCGGCTCATGACTCCTCCTGAAAGGTTTCGATTTGGTCTTCCGGCGTTCAGAGTATAGAAAATGTATTCGATCATCCGAGTTGCTATCGACTGAACTGTTGGCCCAGCTTGGGCCTGGCAGGTTGGATTCCAGGGGCACATGACACTGGCGAAGGGGGCGGGGGAGTAGGCCCCGTGATGACGAGGCCTTTCCCTTAAAGTTTTTACAGTGTGCTTTTTAGTTGGTCTGGTCAGTCCGGCTGTAGTTGGTAATCCACGGTTTTACCCGCCAGTTTCTGTTTCAATTCCCACGCCATGAAGTAGTTGACGGGAACCAGCAGCAGGGTGACAAAGGTGGCAAACAGAATGCCAAAAGCCAGTGAGACCGCCATGGGGATCAGGAATTGTGCCTGGGTGCTCTGTTCAAACAGCAGGGGCACCAGTCCCATAAAGGTTGTCATGGACGTCAGCATGACCGGTCGGAAGCGAGCCGCTCCCGCCAGGGTGATGGCTTGTAGCGGAGGCATGCCTTTACGACGCTGCTGGTTGATATAATCCACCAGAACCAGACTGTCGTTTACCAGCACGCCAACCAGTGCCAGAATTCCCAGGATACTGAAAATGGTCAGGTCGATGCCCATCAGCCAGTGGCCGGCGATGGCGCCGATGGTGCCAAAGGGTATCACCGACATCACCAGCAGCGGTTGGCCGTAGGATTTGAACGGTATGGCCAATAGGCTGTAAATAGCGAACAGCACAAACACCAGTCCGAAGGTGAGACTGCGGAAGGAATCCGCCTGCTCGCGAGCTTCGCCCTCCAGGCTGTAGGAAACGCCGGGGTACTGAAGCAGAACATCATCCAGGAATGCTCGCAGATCGGCGTTGATCACCGTCATATTGGCTACGCCTTTATCGATATCGGCGATAACGCTGAGGGTGCGCTTCAAATCATTGCGGTAAATCGTCGTCGGACTGGTGCCCGGCACCAGTTCAACCACCTGTGCGACCGGAATGCTGCGTCCATCGCTGGTGACAATGCGAAAGTCCTGCAGGTTGGCGATGGCTTCCCGTTCTGCGAGAGGGAAGCGCACCATCACCCGCACATCGTCCCGGCCCCGTTGAATGCGCTGGGCTTCATAGCCATAAAAGGCCTCGCGCACCTGACGAATTACGTCCGATTCGTTAAGGCCGAGGGCGTAAGCCTGGGGTTTTAACTGAATGCGCAGTTCCTGTTTACCTTCCGCCATGCTGTCGGAAATATCGAAGACGCCTTCATGTTTTGTCAGTTGTTGCTTGACCAGCTCGCTAACCTGTTGCAGCTCGACGCTGTTGTTGCCGCTGAGCTGAATATCGATCGGGTTGCCGATATGCATCAGCTCTGAGCGAAAGGCAATTTCCTCGGCGCCGGGAATCTCCCCAATCAGGCGGCGCCATTCGCTGACGATTTCCCGGTTTGAGGTTTGTAAATGCCGTTCTTCCGGCGGCACGATTTCCAGTCGTACCCGACCATTGCCCGTGCCCCGTTGTCCTCTGCCGGCATTACCGGTGGAAGACAGGATGTTCATGACGATGGATTCACCGGTTTCGGGATCCCGAAACGTGTTTTGCAGAGTAATGGCGGCGTCGGTGATGTGTTCAATGTGGCGGTCAGTGACATCGAAGGGAGTGCCGGTGGGCATCACCAGGGATACGGTGATGGTTTCCGACTCAATGCGGGGGAAGAACACAAATCGGGTCCAGCCGCTGGCAATCAGCGCTATCACCAACAACAGGATACCAATAAACACGGAGATGGTGGCGTAGCGGTTTTTCAGGCAGCGTGTTAACAAGGGCTGATAATAACGCAGAATACTTTGTTCAAAACCATTGGCAAAGTTCTGTTGCCACTGGCTGAAGCGATTGCTGGAGCGGTTTTTACCCACGGACAGATACTTGAGGTGAGCGGGTAAGACAAACTTGGATTCTATCAGGGAGAACAGCAGAATCGGGATGATCACCACCGCGATATTTTGAAATAACACCCCCCGCGGGCCTTCAATCATGGCCATGGGAATGAACGCGGCGACCGTGGTCAGGACGCCGAAAGTGACTGGCGCCGCCACTTCTTTGGTGCCTTGAATCGCGGCGTACTCGCCATCTTCAGCGTTTTGCAAATGCCGGTACACATTTTCGCCGGTGACGATGGCATCGTCGACAACGATACCCAGCACCAGGATAAACCCAAACAGGCTCATTTGATTGAGCGTAATGCCAAAGAAGGGCATGGCGATAAAGGCGCCCATAAAACTCACCGGGATGCCGATAAACACCCACAAGGCCACCGACGGACGCAGGAACAACGTCAGCAGGGCCAGTACCAGTATGCCCCCCTGCAGGGCGCTGGTGCTGAGGGTTTCCAAGCGGCTTTTGACAATGCTGGATTTGTCCCGCCAGGTGGAAATTTCCAATCCGCGCGGTAGGCGGTCCTGCTGTTCGGCAACGTAATCTTTGACTTTGGTCGCCACGTCAATAGCACTCTGGTTGCCGACACGAAAGACTTCGATCATGGCCGCCGGGCGGCCGTTGAAACGGCTGCGCATGGGGTCTTCGGTAAACGCGTCTTTGACGGTGGCGATATCACCCACCCGCACAATACTGCCATCGGGGTTAGTGGCGACGACGATGTTTTCAAATTGCGGGCGGTTGTAAGCCTGGCCTTTCAGGCGAATCAGCACCTCACCGCCGGAAGTTTTGACGTTACCGGCAGACAGATCCAGAGAACTGTTGTTGACCGCATTGGCGACCTGGGACAATTGCAGGTTGTATTGCCTTAATCGATCCTGAGGTACTTCAATGGCAATTTCATAATCGCGCACATCATCCAGTTCCACCTGGGTAATACCGGGAATGGACAGCAAGTCATCGCGTACCCGTTCGGCCTGCTGGCGAATTTCCTTTTCCGACAGGTTACCGGCGACGGAGACGCTGATCACATCCCGGGTCCAGATATCCAGGCTAATGACCGGTTTTTCCGCTTCGGCCGGGAAGGTGTTAATGGCGTCGACTCGGGTTTTGACGTCGTTCAGCAGTTCGCGCGGATCGTAGCCGGTTTCCACCTCGATCTCGACACTGGCGCTCCCCTCACTGGAGCGGCTGCTGATCTTCTTAATGCCTTCCAGATCCTGTACCGCTTCTTCCACACGAATGGCCACGGCCTGTTCCGCTTCTTCCGGGGTGGAGCCGCGCAGTGACACATCCACGGCAATGCGATCTGAGCCCATGGTCGGGAAGATCTCCAAGGGGATGCGGGTTTGCAGCGAGAGAATGCCCAGAAAAAGCAGGGATACCATCAACAGGTTTGCGGCAACGTGATTTCGGGTAAACCAGGCAATCATGGGGTTTGTCTCGCTAGGTTCGGGGACTTAGGCGCTATGGAGCCCCCTTTGGCCGCGGCAGACGGGGCATTGCTTGCCGTTTGTGGCTTATTGTCGCTCGGAGTATTAATCACAGCGACTTGAGTGCCACTGGTGACCTGGCCCAGGGGGGAAACAATCACTTCGCTGTTGGGGGTGAGCCCCTCGCCAATCACCGCTTCCTGTGCTGTTTGAAAGCTCAGTTGGACTTCTTTGCGCTGCAGCGTCTCGTTTTCAATAACATACAGAAAGCTGCCCTGATAAATGCTGTTGCTGGGGACCACCAGGGCGTTGTCGACGGTCTTGCCTTTGATGCGAGCGGTGACGTATTGGCCAATTTTCAACGGCGATTTATCGCTTTGGGTCACGGCAAAGGGATCTTGAATTTGCGCGATCACGTACAGCTGGTAACTGTTTTCATCAATGGCGGCTTCAGTGCGTACGATTTTACCGTGCCACTCGTCCTGGGCGCCGAGTTCATTGTGGATAAGGACATCAGGGTAGTTTTCGGGGGAAACAGGCAGGCCGCGATAGTCTTCCGGCAGATCAATCAAACCCAGTTCACTGTTTTTTAATGGCAGGCGAATCTCTACCACATCGGTGGCAAAGATTTCGGCCAGTTCGGAATTGCTGTTGACGTACTGGCCCAGGTCCACTTTGGTGGCTTTGACCCGGCCGTTAAAAGGAGCGCGTATGCGGGTGCGCTCCAGATCCAGCTGGGCCTTCTCATAATTGGCCTGGGCGGAAAACAGTTGCGCTTCGGCCGCCGCCAGTTGCGGTTTGCGCAGTACCAGATCGGAAGCGGCCTCGCCGTCGCCCAGGCGCTGCCAGTCTTTCTGGGCCTGGCGGGCACGGGCTTTTTCTTCTTCCAGCGACAGTTGTGCCTGTAGCATATTGGCTTTGGCCACCTTGGCGGCAGCTTGATAATCGCGGTCGTCAATATGAATCAGCACATCGCCCTGATTAAAAAATCCGCCATCACGGAAGATTGGGTTCACCTCCACGATGACACCACTGACCTGTGCCACCAGCAAACTTTGTGTGCGTGGTTGCACGGTACCAAAGCTGGACAATTCAAATTGGTAGCGGGTGGGGGCAATCACTTCGCTGCTGACCTTGAGGACCGGTTTGGACGGTGGTCCTCGCCTGGCGGTATCCGGACCGTGGCTGGAAATGTACATGGCCAGCAGGGCGAAGCCACCAAGAATGGCGGCCGAGAACATCAGTTGTTTGCGTGTGACTTGCATGTCAGGCTTGTCTCAAATGAGGTTTCAAGTGTTGGTATTAATCAAAATCGCCGCCAAGTGCCAGATACAAATTGATCCGATTCTCCAGCAACTGATAGCGCAGGCTGATCAGTGAATCCTGGGCATTAAAGGCCCGGCGCTGGGCTTCCAGGACTGACGTGTAATCTTCAAGTCCCTGACGATATTCTTCAAAGGCCAGCTCTTCAGCGGCTTCGGCCAGTTCTTTCGCTTTGCTTACTTGAACCAGTTGTTTTTTCAGAGCTGTTTCATTGGTTAAGGACTGTTCTACTTCACTAAACGCTGTATACAGCGTTTGCAGGTATTGTTGTTCTTTCTGTTGCACCACAGCCTGTTGCTGTTGCTCCTGCGCTTGCAGGCGGCCACCGGCAAACACCGGCTGCGTCAAATTGCCGAGCAGGTTCCAGGCCAGTGAGCTGGCGTCAAACAGGTTGTTCAGTTCGTCGCTGCTGTCACCAGCGCGGCCGGTCAGGCGGAAGGACGGAAAGCGGGCTTTGTGAGCAGCGGCCAAGTCCCGGTCACTGGCCAGAAGTGCCAGAAAGCTGGCCTGTAAATCGTAGCGGTGGCGGACAGTCTGCGCATTCAGTTGTTCGGCATCCAGCGCGGACAAGTCCGGCAGCTGCCAGCGGTTTTGGGCGGGTTCCAGTTGGCCGGAGGGGAATTGTCCCAGCAGCAGCTGCAAGGTGCGGATGGCTTCCTGCTCGGTGGCCAGTTGTTGCTCCAGGTTACTTTTAACACTGGCGAGATCGGTGCGGGCCAGGTAGACGTCCAGGGCGCTGTTGATCCCCTGATGATAGCCACTCTCAATGATGTCCAGGTTGGTGTCCAGGTTGGTGACTCGCTCGCGGAACAATTGGGTTAGCAAGTGCTGGGCGTTTACGTTATACCAGGCTTTGGCCACCTGGCTGGCGATGGACAGTTTCGAGCTGTTATACAGTGCCTGTTCCGCCTGCCATAAGTAATCCGCAGCATCGCGTTGATCATCCAGTTTGCCCCACAGGTCGATTTCCCAGGCAATGTCCAGCCCGGCCTGGTATTGATTACTGAAGCTAGAGTCATTGCTGTTGAGTTGGGATTTTGCCCGCTGGCCGTCAACGCCCAGATCCAGGCTCGGCCACAGGCTGGCGCCGGCGATGCGACGCTGTTGGCGGGCCGCTTCCACCCGGGCTCTGGCTTCCTGCAAGTCAAAGTTGGTGTTGATGGCCGTCTCGACCCAGTTATGCAGCTGGGGATCGTTAAAGCTGTTGAGCCAGTTGGTGGGCGGCGCTAGCGACTCGGGGCTTTGGCCATCGGGTAGGTCATAGGTGACAAGGCCATCTTGGGCCAGCTCAAAGGGGGCCAGTTTTTGAGTGTCCGGTGACACACTCAGTGACTGACAGCCGGCAAGCAGCAGGGCACAGACCAGTGGCAGTATGGCTCGGTTGTGACCGACGTTGAAAATGTGCTTTGAATGACAGTTCACGTAATTAGAGATTCTTCAAAGTTATAGTGACTTTAAGTCTGTTTTGACGACACAAAGCGCGTATTTAATGGGAAAAAGAGTACTGTTTTTTGACTGACAAGTCTTCTGCGTTGGCGCGTTTTTACACTGATTAACGTATGTATCAGTTTTGTTGCATTTTGTACCAGAAAGGGTACCAGAAGGGTGATATTCGCAAGAATATTGCTGTCCACAGAGGGTGTTTTTTGGGAAAATAGCCGACTGTTTCACTCAGGTAATTACCCCCAAGGTTGTTTATGTCACGCCCCCTCGCAAAACCCCTAGAGGCCAATCCCTTGTTCGGATATCCCAAATACTGGGCCGAATGTTACGGTACGGCACCTTATTTGCCAATGAGCCGGCAAGAGATGGATGACCTTGGCTGGGACAGCTGCGACATCATCATTGTCTGTGGCGATGCCTACGTGGACCACCCGAGTTTTGGCATGGCGGTGATGGGGCGATTTCTCGAAGCCCAGGGATTCCGTGTGGGGATTATTGCCCAGCCTGACTGGCGCAGCGCAGAAGCGTTTATGGCGCTTGGCAAGCCGAATCTGTTTTTCGGTGTATCTGCGGGCAATATGGATTCCATGATCAACCGCTATACCGCCGACCTGAAAGTGCGTAATGACGATGCCTACACCCCCGATGGGGAGCCGGGCAGGCGTCCCGACCGCGCCGTAACGGTGTACAGCCAGCGCTGTAAGGAAGCTTATAAAGACGTGCCAGTGGTGCTGGGTGGGATTGAAGCCTCGCTGCGCCGCATTGCCCAGTACGATTACTGGAGCGATGAAGTGCGCCGCTCGGTACTGATGGATTCCACGGCGGATATTTTGCTGTACGGCAATGCCGAACGAGCCATTGCCGAAGTAGCCCACGAGCTGGCGCTGGGTAAACAGATTGCTGATCTGAAAGACATTCGTGGCACGGCCGTCATTCGCAGCTCGGTGCCAGGCGGTTGGACGGAGATTGACTCAACCCGTATCGACTGGCCCCAGCACGTCGATGAACTGACCAATCCTTACGAATTTGACGCCAAGGATGATGGTTCCTGCGCGAAAAAAGACACATTGGAGTCGGGGGAAGAGCAGCCCGTGCGGATCATCCCCATGCCGTTGCAGGGCAAAAGTGTGTGGGAGATGGACAAGACCTATATTCGCTTGCCGTCGTTTGAGAAGGTCAGTAAAGACGCCATTCTCTATTCTCATGCCTCGCGGGTATTGCACCAGGAGTCCAACCCGCACAATGCCCGGGTGTTGGTGCAAAAGCATGGCAGCCGCGAGTTGTGGGTCAACCCACCACCGATCCCGCTGGAAACCGAAGAAATGGACGGGGTATTTGCCCTGCCGTATCAGCGTCGGCCGCACCCCAGTTACGGCGACGCCAAAATACCCGCTTATGACATGATCAAAACCTCGGTCAATATCATGCGGGGTTGCTTTGGAGGCTGTACTTTCTGTTCCATTACCGAACATGAAGGACGAGTGATCCAGAGCCGTTCACAGGAATCTGTTCTCAATGAAATTGAGGAAATTCGGGACAAGGTGCCTGGCTTTACCGGTACCATTTCCGACTTGGGTGGGCCCACCGCCAACATGTACCACCTCAACTGTAAGGATCCGATGATTCACGCCAATTGTCGGCGCTTGTCCTGTGTATTCCCCAGCATCTGTAAAAACCTGGTGACCGATCACAGCCAGACCACGCAGCTGTATCGCAAGGCTCGTCAGATTCCGGGTGTCAAGCGAGTGGCCATCGCTTCAGGTCTGCGATACGACCTGGCGGTACGAGACCCGGAATACGTGAAAGAACTGGTGACTCACCATGTGGGCGGCTATCTGAAGATTGCGCCGGAGCACAGCGAAAAAGGCACGCTCGATAAAATGATGAAGCCGGGTATGGAGACCTACTACGATTTCAAGCGCATGTTCGATAAATTTTCCAAGGAAGCGGGTAAAGAGCAGTATTTGATTCCATACTTCATCGCCGCTCACCCCGGCTGTGAAGATGACGACATGCTCAATTTGTCCTTGTGGCTGAAGAAGAACAAATTCCGGGTGGACCAAGTGCAGACCTTCTACCCGTCTCCGATGTCACTGGCCACCGCCATGTACCACTCCGAGCGGGATCCGCTGCACAAGTTAAGCTATAAGGGGAAAAAGATTTATATTCCCCGCAAGCTGGAGCAGCGCCGCTTGCAGAAAGCCTTTTTGCGCTACCACGATCCGAAAAACTGGGCCTACCTGCGCAAGGCCTTATTGGATATGAACCGCAAGGATCTGATTGGCGATGGCCCCAATCAACTGGTGCCCTGGGAAGACAAGGGCGCCGGGCGCAAGTCAGCGGGCAAGTATAAACAGTTTAATCCGGCCATTGGTTCCCAAGGGCGCAGTGCGGGCGATGGCAAGGCCCCTGCATCGAAGGACCCTCGGCGCCCCAGCCGCCACACGGGGCCCAAAAAAGGACCGAAAAAAGGCCCGGGCCCCAAAGCCCGTGGGCGGCGTTAACATTCATTCTATCGATAATACCCTATGTCACGTTATTCACTGGATTGGGCCTATGCCCAGGGTCGACCTAACCTGGTCGGTCTGTTTCGCCTCACCCCGGAAGATTTTCAGGTCGATGAAGATCTGGGTTTCGAGCTGGAGGGGGCGGGAGAGCACGTCTTCCTGCAAATCCAGAAGCGCGGCGATAATACCGCCTGGCTCGCGCGCCAAATTGCCCGCTTGGCGGACGTTCAGCCCAATGATGTGGGCTATGCCGGATTGAAGGATCGGCATGCGGTCACACGGCAATGGTTTAGCGTCTATCTTCCCAAAGCCGAAGAGCCGGATTGGAGCGCCCTGGAGTCAGACAGTCTAAAAGTGCTGCAAGTCACTCGACATCGCCAGAAACTGCGTCGTGGCGCACATCGGGCCAATCAGTTTGTTATCAGGTTGCATCAATTAAGCGATATTGATGGCCAGCCGGTGGAAGACTTAAGTGAAATTCATGAACGTCTTCGGCAAGTGGCTCAGTCGGGGGTCCCCAATTATTTTGGCGAGCAGCGTTTTGGTCACAACGGCAACAACCTGGAAGAGGCCCACCGGTTACTGGTTGAAGGGGGGCGAATCCGCAATCGTCAGAAGCGAGGCTTGATGTTGTCGGCTGCCCGTTCCTACCTGTTTAATCAGGTGTTGAGTGCGAGAGTAGAGAGCGACAGTTGGCGTTCGCCGATGCCCGGTGAATGTATGATCCTTAATGGGGAAGCCGTGGCCAGTGGTCCCCTGTGGGGACGTGGTCGCCCCCTGGTTAGCGAGAACTGTGCGGAATTTGAGCAGCAGGTGCTGGGCGAAATGGCACCGTGGTGTGATGGGCTTGAGCATGTTGGGCTGTCTCAAGAGCGTCGCTCTCTGGTGTTGATGCCGCAGGATTTACAGTGGTCTTTGACTGACGCTACGCTGGAATTAGCGTTTTCCCTGCCGCCTGGAACATTTGCAACCGCGGTACTGCGGGAAATCTGTTTGTTGAAAGAGATGTCAGGTCCAGAGGATATGGTATAGTTCTCAGCTTGGGGGTTCTTGCTGTGATAACTGGGGGGATAAGGTGAGCAGCCTGCAGCTACAAGGAATTGGAATGACCTCGCAACGCACGAGGCAGCGGTTGGTCGATCGACTGGCCGATCAAGGTGTCACCAACATTCAGGTCCTGGATGTTATGGGGGGGACGCCACGTCATATTTTTCTGGATGAAGCATTATCCCACCGGGCTTATGAGGATACCGCCTTGCCCATCGGGTATGGCCAGACCTTATCTCAACCTTATATCGTCGCGCGCATGACGGAAATTCTGTTGGGGGCCGCAGGCAAGCTTGAGCGTGTACTGGAAGTGGGTACCGGCTCCGGCTATCAGACCAGCGTGCTGGCTCAGCTGGTGCCGCAGGTTTACAGTGTTGAGCGAATCAAGCCCCTGCAGGACAAGGCCCGTGAGCGTCTTCGTCAACTGGGGTTGCGCAATGTTGAGTTGAAACACGCTGACGGTGGCTTTGGCTGGCCGGAAAAAGCCCCTTTCGACGGCATCCTCAGTACGGCAGCCCCTCGGCATGTACCACAAGAACTGCTGGATCAATTGGCGCCGGATGGCGTACTGGTGATTCCAGTCGGTGGCGCCAGCCAGGAGTTAAGACTGGTTATCCGGCAAGGGGACAGTGACAAATTCATGACCCAGGTGCTCGAGCCGGTCAAATTTGTACCTCTGCTCTCTGGTGTCACTCGTTAGCTCAGCTGCGCCAGTCTCTCGGGTCCTTTGAGCTCAGTGCTCGGGTCGTTTGAACTCAGATTTAGATTTGGAAGTACACCATGGAAAAGGGTTTCATGCACTACCTGTCCCTGTTTGTCCGTGGCATGGCCATGGGAGCGGCCGATGTCATCCCCGGTGTCTCGGGTGGCACGGTGGCTTTTATCACCGGTATTTACACCGAGCTGATTGATTCACTCCGTCGCTGCGACCATCGAGCCCTGCAATGTTTGTTTAGCCAGGGGGTTGCTGCAGCCTGGCAACACATCAATGGCAACTTCCTGCTGGCGGTGTTTGGCGGCGTGTTGTTCAGTCTGTTTTCACTGGCCAAATTGATGAGTTACTGGCTGAGTGCGCAGCCAATTCTTGTGTGGGGGCTGTTTTTTGGATTGATTCTAGCCTCTTCGGTCTTGTTGCTGCGGCAGGTAAAAGGTTGGAGTCTGGTTCGGGTTGTTCTGCTGGTTGTTGGGATTTTACTGGCAATTGCGGTGTCCTGGCTGCGCCCGGCGCAATTGCCTGAAACGGGAGGCGTCCTGTTCCTTGCCGGAATGATTGCCATCTGTGCCATGATTTTACCCGGTATCTCCGGTGGTTTTCTGCTGCTGATGATGGGCTTGTACCCTACTGTGGTGGGGGCGGTGTCTCAATTTGATCTTTCCCTGCTGATCCCACTGGGGTTAGGTTGCGCCATGGGCTTGATTTTGTTTTCCCATGTGCTGAGTTGGTTGCTGCATCATTATGAGGCCGGCACCATGGCGCTGTTGACGGGGGTTCTGATCGGTTCCCTGAATATCATCTGGCCTTGGAAACAGACGCTGGAAAGCGTTCTGGATCGTCACGGGGAATCGGTGCCACTGGTTCAGGTCAATGTCTGGCCCGGTCAATATGAGGCAATAAGTGGTGTTGCTTCACAGTGGATGGGGGCACTGGGCATGTCTGTAATTGGCGTAGTGATTGTGACCCTGTTGGCGCTTATCGCCAGCACAGGTAAGCGGCCAATGGTTTCTGTTGAAGAGTGAGACGAGTCGAGTTCAGTGGCACAAATGTGCTAAGTTCGGAGATCCTCAAAATTTGGTATGAAATAACCTTGTTCTTAAATAAATCGCTATACTTATTTGGAATAAAACAATATTTTTGAAATTGACTCTTTCTATAAGCAAATGCGGGCCAACCGTTTTAAGAGACCCTCCGGATGCAGTCCAATGCACCAAAAAAGGGAAAAATGTTGATTAAAACGTTCAAAATATTGAGCGTTTTGCTCTTGCTGGTCGGCTGTGCAACTAACCAGGCGCCAGTTCAGGATCGGATGGCTCCGTCCGGCAATAAATTGACCTACCATATAGTGTCTCGAGGCGAGACCCTGTATTCCATAGCGTGGCGCTATGGCCTTGATTATAAATCCCTTGCGCGGCGTAATGCGGTAAATGGCAGCTATACCATCTACCCGGGACAAAAAATCTACCTCAACCGCACTACTGCGCACTCAGGCAATTCTACCCGATCGAGTCCAAGGAAAGCTCCGGCGACGCAACCTGTAGCCAAGTCAGTCCCTAAAGTATCTGGTGCCACAGTGGCTTCTCGTTCAAAAATACCGACAAAAGTTGTCGCACAATCGTCCAAAAAATTATCGTCGAACGGGCGTCTTAGATGGTATTGGCCGGCAGATGGGAAAGTGCTCGCGGGCTTTTCATCGCAAAAAAGCTTAAACAAGGGAGTTGATATTGATGGGCGTTTGGGGGAGCCTGTAGTTGCCGCTGCCGACGGAGTAGTTGTCTACGCCGGCAATGGAATTCGCGGTTATGGAAACCTGCTCATCGTCAAGCACAACGAAACCTACCTGAGTGCTTATGCCCATAACAGCAAGTTATTGGTTGGAGAGCGGGGAGCTGTAAAAGCAGGTCAAAAAATTGCCGAAATAGGGAAAAGTGGCACCGACCGCAGCAAGCTACATTTTGAAATTCGACGTGAAGGGAAGCCTGTGGACCCATTGCAATATTTACCCAAGCGATAATCCATCAGAAAGTCAGAGTTCCAAGGTTAAGCTTAAACATATGAACAATATTGCTGTGCGTGACCCTAACAAGGCAAAGATTGCCAAGTGCTGACCAGCAGAAAATTCTTGGTCATCACTTTGTAACATAATAAATGGTCCACTGAGGGTGAAAGGCTAGGCAGTCCTGAATTTAGGGAAGGTCTGTTGATTAACTTTGAAAATGATGACTTAACGGGGCTAGCGACATGGCAGTACAAGAAGCAAGTTTTTCTCAAGCAGACGAGATTCACTCCGTATCCGACACCATACTTTTTGACGCGGAAGATGATGAGAAGGAATTACCCAAATCTCGAGCTCGAGGAAAACGAACGTCTCCACTCAGTGAGACGGATAACTTTCAAAAGACGCTTGATGCGACTCAGCTTTACCTGAATGAAATTGGTTTTTCACCCCTGCTGAGTGCAGAGGAAGAGGTATATTTTTCTCGTAAATCCTTGCGTGGTTGCGAAGCTTCGCGCAAGCGCATGATCGAAAGTAATTTACGCCTCGTGGTCAAGATTGCCCGTCGCTATGTCAATCGTGGTTTGGCGCTGCTCGACCTGATTGAAGAAGGTAATCTGGGTTTGATTCGCGCCGTTGAAAAGTTTGACCCTGAGCGCGGTTTTCGCTTTTCGACTTATGCAACCTGGTGGATTCGCCAGACCATTGAGCGGGCCATCATGAATCAAACGCGGACGATCCGTTTGCCGATTCATGTTGTTAAAGAGTTGAATGTCTATCTCCGCGCAGCTCGGGAATTGGCGCAGAAGCTGGATCATGAACCTACTCCGGAAGAGATTGCGACGCTCCTCGACAAGCCGGTTGAGGATGTCCAGCGCATGCTCGGCTTGAATGAGCGCGTCACCTCTATGGATGTGCCCATTGGTCAATCTTCGGATAAATCCCTGGTCGATACCATTCCGGATCAACAGGTTTCTGATCCAGCCACTCTCCTGCAGGACAGTGACCTGAGTGACAGCCTGGACAACTGGCTGACCGAATTAACGGAAAAACAACGGGAAGTTGTTGCTCGACGCTTTGGTTTGCGGGGCTATGAGACCAGCACTCTGGAAGAAGTTGGACGTGAAATTGGCTTGACTCGTGAGCGGGTGCGTCAAATTCAGGTAGAGGCCCTCAAGCGTCTGCGGGACATTCTGGAGAAGCAGGGCTTGAACAGTGAGGCTCTGTTTAGCAATCTCTGAGGAGACTCCAATCCTCAGCAAGACTTGCCTCAGCAGGACTTGCCTGGTTGTTCTTTCAGGGCCTAGACCTTACACAATTAGGCCTTCAAGACACAGGTTTTCAAAAGTCAGTCGTTAAGTCAGCAACAAAAAAACCGCAGATGCCTGCGGTTTTTTTGTATCCGTTAGCCGAGGGAGCTTAGCGCTCGAGATACTGCAGCTTGTTCTCGACCCCATCCCATTCTTCGTGATCGGCAGGCGGATCTTTTTTCTCGGTGATGTTGGGCCAGACTTCAGCCAGTTCGGCATTCAGTTCCAGATATACTTCCTGGCCGGCGGGTAGCTCGTCTTCCGAGAAGATAGCGTCCACAGGACACTCTGGCTCACAGAGTGCGCAGTCAATACATTCATCAGGATGGATAACCAGAAAGTTGGGACCTTCGTAAAAGCAATCCACAGGGCACACTTCCACACAATCGGTGTGCTTACATTTAATACAGTTATCCCCAACCACAAACGTCATGGCGAAAACTCCACTTTACTAATTTAATTGGTATCGGTTCAGGCTAATTCCGGGCTATGACCAGAGCTGTGATCGTGCCAGATCGCGAATTGTACCAGCTTGAGTATCCCGGCGGGAGAGTTTATCTGATTACCTTAATTGGTTTTCCTGTTAAACCCTGCTCTGCCAGGTCAAATCCTCTCAATCCAGCAGCTGTTTTAGGGCGTAAATTTGCTCCAGCGCCTGCTTTGGAGTCAGATTATCAGGATCCAGTGACTCCAGGGCCTCGACAGCGGGGTGTGGTGGGGCTATACCGAACATGTCATCCTGAAATGGCTGCTCGGCCACCACAGGCCGGGACGTTCTGGCGGATGGGGCCGGGGTTTCCAGGTGTTTTTCCCCTTCCAGAATGGCCAGCTGCTGTTTCGCCATGGCGACAACTTCAGCGGGTATCCCGGCCAGTTTAGCGACTTGCAGGCCGTAACTCTGACTGGCCGGTCCCTCCTGTATATTGTGCAAGAAGACAATGTTGTCGTTATGCTCTGTGGCGTCCAGGTGAACGTTTGCCACATTGTGGTGGGTGGCGGGCAGATCGGTCAGCTCGAAATAGTGGGTAGCAAACAGGGTAAAGGCTTTGACGTTTTGGGCAAGCTGGGTAGCGCAGGCCCACGCCAGTGATAAACCGTCGAAGGTGCTGGTGCCACGTCCAATTTCATCCATCAGGACCAGGCTGCGATCCGTAGCATTGTTAAGGATGTTGGCCGTTTCCGTCATTTCCACCATAAACGTGGAGCGGCCACCGGCCAGGTCATCCGATGAGCCGATGCGGGTAAAAATCCGGTCTACAATGCCCACGGTGGCCTTCTGCGCGGGGATATAGCTGCCGATATGGGCCAGCAGAGTAATTAATGCGGTCTGCCGCATGTAAGTCGATTTACCGCCCATGTTCGGTCCGGTTACGATCAGCATTTTGCGCTGGTCGTCCAGTGCCAGGTCATTAGGGACAAAAGGGTGATTGGAGACTTTTTCCACCACCGGGTGGCGGCCGGCAACATAGTGTAATCCCGGTTCCAGGGTTAGGCTTGGACAGGTAAAATTCAGGTGGTCGGCGCGCTCGGCCAGGGTGCACAGAACATCCAGCTCGGATATGGCTTCTGCGGCGGCCTGCAGGGGCAGAAGATCCTGGTTCAGGCGCTCTACGATGTCATCGTAGAGGCCCTTTTCGCGGCTCAGTGCCCGGCTTTTGGCTGACAAGGCCTTATCTTCAAACTCCTTCAATTCAGGTGTGATAAAGCGCTCGGCATTTTTCAGGGTCTGGCGGCGAATGTAGTCCACCGGTGCCTGCTCGGATTGGGCTCGACTGATTTCGATGTAGTAGCCGTGTACCCGGTTGTAACCCACTTTAAGGGTACTGATTCCGGTGCGCTCTTTTTCCCGGGTTTCAAGGTCGATCAAAAATTGACCCGCATTGGTGCTGATATTGCGCAGCTCATCCAATTCGGCATCATAACCATCGGCGATGACGCCGCCATCACGGATGACGACCGGTGGGTTCTCAATAATAGCGCGACCCAGCAGGTCTTCCAGTTCGGGGAAGGTGCCAATGGTTTTCGACAGGGCCTGCAGGTGCGGCGAAGCCAGGGGCTTGAGTTGCCCCTGAAGCTCTGGATACGTGCTCAGGGATGTGTACAGCCGCGACAAATCCCGTGGTCGGGCTGAGCGCAGGGCAATACGCCCCAGAATACGTTCCAGGTCGCCAATACGTTTCAGGCTTTGACGGATGGGTTCGAACTGGTAGTTGTCCATCAGGTGGGTAATGGCATCCTGACGTGCCCGCAAAGTGGCTAAATCCCGCAGTGGGCGGTTCAGCCAGCGGCGCAGCAGGCGACTACCCATGGCTGTTGAAGCGGTGTTGAGAACGTCGAACAGGGTATTTTCATCACCGCCGGAGAGGTTGATGTCCAGCTCCAGGTTGCGTCGGGTGGCGGCATCCATAGCGACCGCTTCATCGCGGTTTTCGCCGCTGATGGCGTTGATATGGGGCAGGGCGGTGCGCTGAGTTTCCTGGGCGTAGGCGAGTAGACAGCCAGCCGCCGCCAGGGCGACAGTCATATGGTCGCAGCCAAAGCCAGCCAGATCCTGAGTGCCGAATTGGCGGGTTAGCAGGCGCTCGGCCGTTTCCAGTTCGAATTCCCAGGGCGCCCGCCGGCGCAAACCGCGGCGATTTTCCAGCACTTCACTGCAGGACAGGTCTTCTGAAACCAGCAGCTCGGCCGGGCTCAGCCGCTGCAGTTCCCCCAGGGCGGCATCCAGGCCCTGCACTTCGAGCACCTGGAAACGGCCAGAGCCGATGTCCATGGTGGCCAGGCCAAAGGTATCCTCCACCACGTGCAGGGCTACCAGGAGATTGTCCCGACTTTCATCCAGCAGGGATTCATCACTGACGGTTCCCGGGGTGACGATGCGCACCACTTTTCGTTCCACAGGCCCCTTGCTGGTCGCCGGATCACCGATTTGCTCGCAAATGGCCACCGATACGCCCTTGCGTACCAGTTTGGCCAGATAGCCGTCCGCCGCGTGAAAGGGAATACCGGCCATTGGAATGGGCTCGCCGTTGGATTTGCCTCGGGCTGTCAAGGTGACGTCCAGCAGTTCAGCTGCTTGTTTGGCGTCGTCGTAGAACAGCTCGTAGAAGTCTCCCATGCGATAGAACACGAGTTCGTGGGGATGCTGCGCCTTGATTTTAAGGTATTGCTGCATCATGGGCGTGTGCTGTTGGGGCTGTTCAGTTTTTGGCATAATTCACTAATTGAGATCTGGACGGGCAAAGCGGGCATTTTACTTGATCGTCGACCGTCAGGTGAAGGCTGAATATGGTCGATTGCTGTCTGAATTGGCGTACTTCACGGCCATATTCAAGACTGCACATGCCACTATATACAACTGCATGCACAGCTACATACACAACTAACAACTACGTACACAGCTACATGTACAGGAACAGGGATTATATATGGTCACAGGCACGTTACCGCTGGCTAATCAGTTGGGTGCTTTATTGCAGCAGCGAGGTTGGCTGATAGGTACGGCTGAATCCTGCACTGGAGGGCTTTTGGCAGCCGCCATTACCGATGTGGCGGGCAGCTCAGGCTGGTTTGAAGAGGGACTGGTGACCTACGCCAACCACAGCAAGCAGCGGTTGCTGGGGGTGCCGGCTGGCACTCTGGCCGCTGTAGGTGCGGTCAGTCGCGAAGTGGTGGAGGCGATGGTGCAAGGCGTGCAGGACCGTGGCGCGGATGTGGCTGTGGCCACCAGTGGTATAGCTGGTCCGGACGGCGGCTCCGAGGCAAAGCCGGTGGGCACCGTCTGGTTTGCCTGGGCATTGCCTGGCCAACTGGTCAGTGAGTGCCGTGTATTCAGCGGTGATCGCATGGCAGTGCGTGCCCAGGCGACGGCTTTTGCCCTGGAAAGACTGCTTGACCTGGTCTCGGCTGCTCCTGATTGAATTTCAGTGTCGCCGATTAAATTACTGTACAAAAAAATAGTACTGTTTTCTTGTACAGTAAAAATAAATGTGCTTCAATGAGCGCAATTGTAAATCACACATCCAACCGCAAGGGGTGACAGAAACATGGACCAAAACAAAGAGAAAGCTTTACAGGCTGCCCTGAGCCAGATTGAACGTCAGTTTGGCAAGGGCACGGTTATGCGCATGGGCGACAAAGAGCGTGAGCGCATTCCCTCTGTGTCCACCGGTTCATTAGGTCTGGATATCGCCTTGGGTATTGGCGGTTTGCCCAAGGGGAGAATTGTTGAAATTTACGGTCCGGAATCCTCGGGTAAAACCACGTTGACTCTGCAGGCGATTGCCGAAGCGCAGAAGGCTGGCGGCACCTGTGCTTTTATCGACGCTGAGCACGCACTGGATCCAATCTATGCGGAAAAATTGGGTGTAAATGTGGATGACCTGATTGTCTCCCAGCCAGATACCGGTGAGCAGGCGTTGGAAGTGGCCGATATGCTGGTGCGCTCCGGCGCCATTGATGTGCTGGTGGTGGATTCGGTCGCGGCTCTGACACCCAAGGCTGAGATTGAAGGCGAGATGGGGGATCATCACGTCGGTCTGCAGGCTCGCCTGATGTCCCAGGCGCTGCGTAAAATTACCGGTAATATTAAAAATGCCAACTGCCTGGCCATCTTCATTAACCAGATTCGTATGAAGATCGGTGTTATGTTTGGCAACCCTGAGACCACTACCGGTGGTAACGCGCTGAAATTCTACTCCTCGGTACGTCTGGACATTCGTCGCATTGGTGCGGTTAAGGACGGTGACGAAGTTATTGGTTCCGAAACCCGGGTCAAAGTCGTGAAGAACAAGGTGGCGCCGCCGTTTACCCAGACCGAGTTCCAGATTCTCTATGGTCAGGGTATTAATCGCCTGGGTGAAGTGATCGATTTTGGTGTCAAGCTGGGGTTGGTGGACAAGGCGGGGGCCTGGTACAGCTATCAGGGCAACAAGATCGGTCAGGGTAAAAATAACGTGGTCAAATACCTGCAAGAAAACCCGGACATTGCCCAAACCATTGAGGCACAGATCCGAGCGCAGTTGTTGCCAGAACAGAATGCACCCAAAGCGGTAGAGGTTGAGGAAGCCGAGGCTTAAGCCATTCCCTTCGTACATATTCGGGGCCGGTATCATCGGCCCCAAGTCTCCGCCAGCTCCATTTCCACAGACGCATCTTCTGGTGAACGCTCATGACCTTTTCGCAAGCGGAAACCGCCCCTTCAATTCTTTCTGCAGACGAACGCTACCGGCGGATACGCTGGACTGCTATGGAGCTTCTGGCTCGGCGTGAGCATTCCCAGCAGGAGTTGCGGCAAAAGCTGGCCATTCGTTACGGGCACGATGATCCAGACGTGGTGATGGATATCGACGATTGTATTGCAGGATTGGAGGCGGATTTACTGCAGTCCGATCAGCGTTATACCGAAGCTTATGTGGCCATGCGTAAGCGCAAGGGCTACGGGCCAATGCGCTTGCAAACGGAATTGCGGGATAAGGGAATCGATCCAGAAATGATCGCCGCTGAGCTCAATAATCCAGAGCATGACTGGTATGAGCAGGCAAGGCTGGTGCTGCACAAAAAATTCTCAGAGATTGCCCTTGATCACAAGGAGCGTGCCCGGCAGATGCGATTTTTGCAGTACCGGGGGTTCTATCACGATCAAATTCAGGAAGCGGTTACAGCCACGCGGTTATAGGTATTGATTCAGCTTGTCGATACGGTTTGTCGAAACAGTGTGCCGAGCCCCATTTTTCCTTGTTCAGATGGACTCTTCCTCCTCCAGGAAGTTATTGACTGTCCCGTGTAAATTTGAGCGTAAACGCTCCCTCTCCAGTAATTTCTGTTGTACCGCCAAAGGTAACTCAGTAAACAGAATAAGGTTTTTGCTGATCAATAAGTGAATCAGGTCTTCGGTAACGCGGGCTATTTTTTGATCAGTGTCAGCCAGGGCTGCTTTTACGGACTGGCTTTCATTGCCTTGCAGAAACGCAACTACATCCGGGTGGTCAGCTCCAAGCAGTTCATCGGCACCGAGGGCAGGTTCTTTGAGGAGTGCCACCAAGTGGCCTTGCGTATTGCGAACAGCGTAAGGCATGATCAGTCCTGTCAAATGAGTGCAATCAGCATCTTAGCTGAACTTTCGTTTACAATGCACCCACTCTGAACAATTCGAATCCGTAGATGTCCCCACTAAACCATGGACTGTAACAGCGTATGACGGCCCAAATCTCCAGCTCTTTGGCTGGCAACACCACTGAAATCAAGGTATCCGAAGGAGTGTTTGACCCCTTGCTGGCCTGTCTGGTACAGCTGGCTAGGATGGAGGGGCTGGCCTGTTCTCCGGCTTCCGTTACAGCCGGTCTGCCATTGGTTGACGAGCGTTTAACCCCGGATTTGTTTGTTCGGGCTGCAGAGCGTGCCGGCCTAAAGGCAACTATCGTGCGGCGTCAGCTGGCAGACCTGAACAAGTTGGCGTGTCCCCTGGTGTTGTTACTGGAGGGTGATCAAGCCGTAGTGCTGGTGGATATGGACAAGGCCACGGCACAGGCTCGGATCCTGGACGTGGAAACCGATGGCGAGAAAACGCTGTCCTTAGAAGAGTTGGAATCCTGTTATTCCGGCTTTTGCATTTTTGCCAAGCCTATATACCGTTTCGATAAACGAACCCGACATATCGATACCAAACCCAGAGTCCACTGGTTTTGGAGCGTCTTGACGGGATCCTGGCGTATCTACCGAGATGTGTTGCTGGCGTCTTTATTGATTAACCTGTTTGCTTTGGCAAATCCCCTCTTTGTCATGAACGTTTATGACCGGGTAGTACCGAATGATGCTATCGAGACTCTTTGGGTGCTCGCCATTGGGGTCTTGATTGTTTATAGCTTCGACGTGTTGCTAAAAAGCTTACGGGCTTATTTTCTCGAAGTGGCCGGTAAAAAATCCGATGTTAAGCTGTCGGCTTATATTTTCGAGCGGGTGCTTGGGGCGCGTTTTTCGGAGCGGGCCGAGTCGGTTGGCGCCTTTGCCAGTCAATTGCGTGAATTTGAAACCGTGCGTAATTTCATCACCTCGTCGACGGTGACTGCCTTCGTGGATTTGCCATTCGTATTGCTGTTTTTGATGGTTATCGCGTATATCGGTGGTCCTATTGTGCTGGTCCCGTTACTGACGATCCCGTTAATTATTGGCTTTGCCCTCTATCTGCAGCGGCCGTTACGCTATGCGGTTGAGCAGACCTATCAGGCCGGAGCGCAAAAAAATGCCACCTTGGTAGAGGCCTTGACCAATTTGGAGACCGTCAAAATTCTGGGGGCGGAAGGACGTGTCCAGGCAGTGTGGGAGGCATCCGTGGGTCACTTGGCTCGCTGGGGACAGCGAATGCGCCTCTTGTCCAGTTCCGCCACGACTGTCACCGCAGCCATGATCCAGTTTTCTTCGGTAGCCGTTGTGGTGCTGGGCGTGTACCTGATTGCTGAGCGGGAGTTGACCATGGGCGCATTAATTGCGGTTGTAATGTTGACCTCGCGCGCGTTATCACCGATGGGGCAGGTGGCCGGGTTGCTGGTGAATTATCACCAGACCCGTACGGCGTATCAGGGTTTGGAGAACGTCATCAGCAAGTCACAGGAACGTAATGAAGAAAAGCCCTTTGTGCAGAGACCGCATTTGCAGGGCGGCATACGATTTCAGCAGGTTAGCTTTACCTACCCCGGCGAAGTTCAGGCCTCCCTGCAGGGAGTCTCATTTGATATCCAACCCGGTGAGCGAGTCGGCATTATCGGGCGTATCGGATCAGGTAAGAGCACGCTGCAGAAATTGATTCTGGGTCTCTATCAGGCACAGGAAGGGGCTGTGTTGGTGGATGGTATTGATATCCGCCAAATCGATCCAGCCGATCTGCGCCGAAATATTGGCTGCGTACCCCAAGATATCAGCCTGTTCTATGGCTCAATCAAAGACAATATTGTCTATGGCACTCCTCATGTCGAGGATGCACAAATTCTGAAAGCGGCTGAAATTGCCGGTGTCACTGACTTTGTCAATACCCATCCGGCCGGTTTTGATCGTTCCGTTGGAGAGGGTGGCCAAGCCTTGTCCGGCGGTCAACGACAAAGTGTGGCAGTGGCAAGGGCAGTACTGAACGAGCCTCCTGTTTTTCTGTTCGATGAGCCCAGTACCGGGATGGACAATAGCACGGAAGTGAGCCTTAAAGAGCAGTTGATGAAAGCCACTAAGGATAAGACGCTGTTGCTGGTGACTCATAAAACGGCGCTTTTGTCCCTGGTGGATAGGGTGCTGGTGCTTGATCGCGGCAAGTTGGTGGCAGATGGGCCGAAAGAGGCGGTGTTGGAGGCATTACGCAAAGGGCAATTACGTGTTTCATAACTTCAGGAAAGCTTTAATGCACGAAATGCGTCGCAAACCGGTTTGGCAGCAGTGGTTTGAATCTGCTGCGGAAGCGGATGCGCGAGAACTGAGCTACACCTCATCGGCCGCGGCAGTTGTGCTTGAACAGTCGCCACGGGGTGGGCAACAGTTGTTGTGGGCTATTGCGGCATTTTTTCTGGTGATGCTGGTGTGGGCGGCGCTGGCAGAGGTGGATGAATTTACCCGTGGTGAGGGCAAGGTCATTCCCTCCAGTAACGTCCAGGTAGTACAAAACCTGGAAGGTGGAATTTTGGCGGAGTTATACGTTCGTGAAGGCGAGCTTGTAAAGCCCGGACAACCGCTATTGCGTATTGACGATACCCGCTTCTCTTCCTCAATGCGGGAAGCTGACGTAACGCTGATGCAGTTGAAAGCAAAAGTCGCCAGATTAAATGCAGAGGCGGAAGGTCGCTTATTTGATGTCACCGACTACCCAGACCTGGACGGGGCGGTGTTGAGTGAAGAGTGGAAGGTTCACCAGGCCCGACGACGTGAATTGGATAGTGGAAACCAGTTGTTAATGGCGCAGGCCAGGCAAAAGCAGCAGGAGTTGTCTGAACTTCGGGCCAAGCGTGATCAGATTGCCCGTAGCCTAGAGTTGCTGCAAAGCGAATTGTCCATGACCCGCCCGCTGGCTGAAGAGGGGGCAATCTCCCAGGTTGAGTTATTGCGGTTGGAGCGTCAGGTGAACGATCTGGGTGGCGAGCTCGAAGCTGCGGAACTGGCAATACCCCGTGTGCAGGCCAGCCTGGAGGAAGCCCAGGAGAAGCTAAATAATGTTGAGCTGACCTTCCAGAAAGACGCCTACCAGGAGAAGCGGGAAGCGATGGCAGAGCTTGCCCGCTTATCGGAAACCAGTGACGCCCTGGCGGATCGTGTAAAAAGAACCTTGGTCATCTCACCTGTGGCGGGAACCGTCAAGCAGCTGCTGGTGAAGACACTGGGTGGAGTTATTCAGCCGGGTATGGATATCGTCGAAATTGTACCTACGGAAGACAAATTATTGGTTGAGGCACGAGTCAGACCCGCCGATATTGCGTTTTTACACCCGGGACAGAAGGCCAAGGTCAAGTTCACAGCCTACGACTTTTCCATTCATGGCGGGCTGGATGGGGAAGTGGTATTGATCAGTCCAGACACTATTGTGGATGAAAAAGAAGAGAGCTTTTACCTGGTGCGGGTTGAAACCGCCGCTTCTTTTCTTGGCAGCGAGTCCCAGCCGTTGCCGATAATCCCCGGCATGACCACCAATGTGGATATTCTGACGGGCAAGAAAACGGTTCTGGACTATTTGCTCAAGCCTATTTTGAAAACCAAGCAACTGGCTTTGCGTGAACGCTAGCGGGTCTGATAGCTGCGTTCGACGCCAATCTAACGGGAGTCTTTCCTGGCTATTTTGTGTCCTTTCTGGCCGTTTTGGCGGCTAAATGTATGTTCTATGCCAAAAAGTGATTAAAATATGATGTTTTAATTGTCTTTTAGCCTGTAAAATCCTTTTTTGTGACGCGTGTCACATTAATGGGTTTGATGCAGGCAGTATTACTGATTTTGTAAATAGGCAATGAACAAACTACTTCTCACAATAACAGCCACCCTTGGACTTTTGGGGTCTGCCGGTGCGGCTGCGCTAACTCTGTCGGAGGTGGTACGCCACACCCTGCAAACCAACCCCGAAGTCCTGGCTGCGCGCCATGAATTCCTTTCCCGTGGGCAAGAGGTGCGCCAGGCGAAAGCCGGCTACCTGCCTTCTCTTGATCTGGCTGCCGGCATTGGCCGACAAACTCTTGAAAGTCCCTCGACCGCCAACGACGACGTCACCCTGACTCGTCACGAGGCCTCTGTGGCCGCGCGACAAATGCTGTTTGATGGTTTTGCCACCAGTGAAGAAGTGAACCGCCAGGAAGCGCGTGCATTCAGTGCTCATTTTAAGGTGCTGGAAGTGGAGGAAAACACATCGTTGCGGGTTGCCGAGGTGTATCTGAATCTGTTGCGTTATACGGAGCTCCTCGATTTGGCTCGGGAGACCCTGTACGAGCATCAGAATATCCACGATCAGATGGTTCTGCGCAATAAATCGGGAGTTGGCAGCAAAGCCGATCTCGATCAGATCAGTGCACGTCTGGCGCTGGCGCAGAGCAATATGATTACGGCGCAGAGTAATCTGCTGGATGCCAAAACCAACTTCTTCCGGGTGACGGGGTTGCGGCCCAATCTTGACTCACTTAAAGCCCCTCAAATTAAAGATCCTCTCCCTGCCAGCGTAGAGAGTGCCGAATCATTGGCCTTACAGCAGCATCCCACCCTGTTGTCTGCTCAAGCTGATGTGAAATCGGCCGATGCGCAATACGAAGCGACTGAAAGTGTGTTTTGGCCCCGGTTGCAGCTCGAGGCGGACAAGCGTTGGGATGAGAACGTTGACGGTGTTGTCGGAGATAAAGAAGACACCATCGTCGCCTTGCGTATGACTTACAACCTCTATAACGGTGGCGGTGACAAGGCACGTCGTAAGCAATCCGCTTATCAGTTAGAGGCTGCCAGGGACATCCGTAACAATACTCAGCGTCAGGTGGTGGAAAGTCTACGGTTATCCTGGAGTGCTTACCAGACGGTTGACGGTCAGTTTAAGTATTTGTTGATGCACGTCCGAGCCGCTGAAGATACCAAATCCGCCTATCAGAAGCAGTTTAATATTGGCCGGCGGACCTTGCTGGATTTATTGAATACTGAAAACGAAGTGGTCGATTCTAAGCGGACCTTGATTAATGCCAATTATGATCGGATTTTTTCTCAATACCGGATCTTCAACTCCATGGGGCAGCTGCTTAAGGAAGTGGGGGGCGTCTAGTGTGTTGTGGCAGAGTCGGGTACTGAGAGCCTATTGAGACATCGAGTTTGAAAGTCTGATCATCGTCTGGTTGTCAGGCTTTTTTTGGTTTTAGGAAATAGCTAATTGTCGTTTTCGACAAGCGGGATAACTGGAAGTAGAGAGCAGAACTATGGTAGATGGAGTAGTCGTTAACGAGGCCAATACCGCCCAACCCCAGCAAAATGCTCAGCCTTTTGTCGCCAAGGTTGTTGCCATTCAGGGGGACGTCAGCCTACACAACCATGAACAGTCGCATTCCCTTTCGGAAGGCAGCGGTGTCCGCCTGGGTGAGACTGTTAAAACAGCCGGATCCAGTGTTCTCGTTCTTTCATTTACCAATGGAGCCTCAGTCACTCTCGGGCATGATCAGGAAATTACTCTTGATCAGCAATTCCTGAACCTGCTTGAAGATATTAAAGAGCACGACAGTATTGGTGAGGCCATTGATTTCGACCGACTGGCTCAGGCTCTGGAAGAAGGTCAAAATCTTAATGAAATTCTGCCTGCCCCGGCCGCAGGGGAAGAAATCTCCCCCAGTGCCGGTGGTGAAGCGGGCACCCAGGGAATCCGTATTGCCTACACAGCCGATCGGGTAACGCCGACCAGCGGCTTTGATACTGAGGGCTTGCAGCCTTCTAACCCTCCAGTCCTGCGTCAAGCTTCATCTGCTGCAGTCGTTGAACCTGAAAATTCCACTGAACAACCTTCTGCAGAGAATGAATCACCTTCCTCCAGCCCGGTAGTACTGGCGGCTATTGCTGAAGACAGTGGTGCACGAGTCATTACCCAGGCAGAGCTGCTGTCGAATGCGGTCGATCCAGAAGGTGAGCCGCTGATTGCAGAAAACCTGCAGATTACCAGCGGCAACGGCACATTGACCGATAATGGTGACGGTACCTGGAACTACACTCCAGCCCTGAATGACGACACGGAGGTGAGTTTCAGTTACGACATCATCGATGGAACAAACTCCATTAATGGTAGTGCTTCACTGGACATTACATCGGTTAACGAAGCGCCGACGGTTGCGCTGAGCAATACCACCACGAGCGTGGCGGAAGACCTGGATACGAGCAGCAGCGTGAAGGTCGCGGACATCACCGTGAGCGACGATGCGCTGGGCACCAATGATC
>JAWMQP010000004.1:0-310080 GCA_033283335.1 Cellvibrionaceae bacterium WSDTSA12
AACATAAGAAGGTTGCACTGGTTGCCTGCATGCGAAAAATGATCACTATTTTAAACGCAATGGTGCGGGACAATTGCGAATGGGCTTACTGATTTTTATTTAGAGTTGACACCACAGTCGCTTGTTATACACCACTACTGAAACCTTTTAGTTTTTTTGCCATAAGAAAAAATGGTAAGCCAAATAACCCAGAAAAAATAGACACTGGAATAATGATTAAAGCCTTAGCTCCAGTATTAAACAAAGCTGGAATCATATATAAAAACATAATGACCGCAGAACCAACAAAAAATACGCAGACAATACTAGAAGTTGCAAAACATAATTTAACAGCCCAGCTTTGTTTTAAAATTAAACCAAAACCAGAAACAAAACCCAAAAAAGAAACTGCTCCAAAAGCCACCAGTTGAATGTAATAAGTATTAAGAGATTCGACGGTAGAAATTGCAGCCATGGCAAATAAAACTGGACTAAGCAATAACCAAATTAATCCTATTTTCCTTGGTGAACTGATTTTTTCCATATATTTCCTAAGGTGTATAACGCCTTGCTCTGTTGCGACCAAACTGGAGCGACTTTTGTGCTAAAGTGTAGCGAAGCGAAACGCACAAAAGCCGCGGAGGTTTGGGCGTCAACAGGAGCAAATTGTTATGTTTAGGTTGCACAGAAATCCAAACCCCAAAACACTAAAGCAGTAACTACAACAGAGATAAAGCACGTAGCAAAATATGGCCAATACTTTAAGCCGGTTTCATTTAGATATTTCTTTGTGAATACGGGGTGAAACGGGCCTAGCAATTCCAGCCAAAGCCAGTTACCTTTCTCTGGCTCTTTCTCGTTGGTGAATACAACAAATCCGAATACAATTACACCCAGTATGGAAGCTACCATAATAAAAAATGCTACTTTTTCATGTAGCAAGGTGCAGTTATCAAAATATACAGTCATTCTCTATTTCGCGACCTACACTCTGTGGCAAACATAACATCTTATTCAATGTCTGGGGGACGTGATTAAATACGTCGCCCTGACATATATCCACAGAAACAATCCCCATAAATTCCAAAAAACCTCAAGGAAATGCTCCACCTACAAAACCAAGACGCGTTTAAATACGTCGCAACGACATATATCAGCAAGGAAGGGAAAATCACTAAGAATCGCGCCCAAGCTTCATGCTTTCGTACCTGTATTCATCCCTGCCCACACAATCTGGCGCTTTTTGCATTTGAACATTGTTGACCAGCCTGGCACCCGCTTCAATACTGTCTATAAAAACAGTACTCATGGAGTTTGACGATGGCTTCCCCTTTCATCCAGCAGGTGCGCAATACCATTCGCGCCAGGAATTACAGCATTCGAACCGAACAGACCTATGCGCACTGGATCATCGCATTCATTCGTTTTCATCAATACCAGCACCCCAACAACATGGGTGAACAACATATTCGCCAATACCTTGAGCACCTGGCCATTCATAAGCGGGTATCGCCCAATACTCAGAAAACAGCCCTGAACGCCATCGTGTTTCTGTTTCGGCAGTGCCTCAACCGAGAACCCGGTGACTTCAGTGATTTTCATCGCGCCAGTGGCCCGAAAAAACTGCCCACAGTGCTGACCGAGGAAGAAATAAAGTGCCTGTTTGATCAACTCAGGGATGTGTTCTTTCTGGGCGCGGCATTAATGTACGGCTCTGGCCTGCGGGTGATGGAAACGGTGCGGCTGCGCTATCAGGACATTGATATCGACAAGTTAACGGTGCTGGTCCGGGAAGGCAAAGGCCGCAAGTCCCGCATCACCACCCTGGCGCCGGAACTGGTTGAGCCCTTAACCCTGCAGCGCAATCACATTGCCACACTGTTGGAGAAAGACCGGGCCACACCTCACTGGGACGGTGTCTACCTGCCCTATGCGCTGGAGCGCAAATACCCCAACGCCCCATTTGAACTCGGTTGGCAGTACCTGTTCCCAGCGGCCCAATTCAGTCGCGATCCGCGCTCCGATAAAGTCCGTCGTCATCACATTGGTGAGCAATCCCTACAGCGGGCCATCAAGGCCGCTTTACGCCAAGCCAACATTCAGAAACCGGCCTCGTGCCACAGTCTGCGTCATTCCTTTGCCACTCACCTGCTGGAAAAAGGTGCGGATATTCGCACGATTCAGGAACAGTTGGGGCACTCGGATATCCGCACCACGGAAATTTACACCCATGTATTGAACCGCGGTGGGCGCGCGGTCGTCAGCCCGTTCAGCCGTATGCTCAGGTCCTGACCGGTACGGGATTGTTAAGAGGCACAATCGATGGAAGGAAATATAGACTTAGCTCGCTAGCCACTCGCCCACACGCTTGAAGACTCGCTCGCGGTATTCCAACGACTCATTGACCAGTTGATGGCGGCCGCCACGAATCATTTTTACCGTGGTGTTGGGGAATACTTCGCGGATCGCTTCCAGGTTGTATTCAGCATCGACGGTTTGGTCGTCATCCCCCTGAATAATCGTCAGTGGTCTTTGTTGTACCGAGAAACTTCGAAAGTTGTCGATCCACTCTTCCATCGCCACAGCCCAGCGCAGTGGTGTAATGCGAGCCTGCAGCGGGTCGCCTTCGCGGACAAAATCGAGAAATTCCTGATCGTGTGAGGTGAGGTTGTATTTGCGCACCACATCTTTCCCCAGCAGCTTGAGCCCCGGAAATACCCAGCGCGCCAGTCCCCAGCCGCGCGGTCTGATCAAGGGGGCCAGCAACAACAACTTGTCGATCTCGGTCTGTTCAGGATGATGACCCAGGTAGTTGAGCCACACAGAAGCACCGGTGCTCTGCCCCATGCCATACCAGGGTTTGGGCAGTGCGCCGCGACTGTGTTGCAAACACACTTCGAGCACTTCACGGTATTGATCGAACGAATCAATACTGGCCTGTTCGCCCGAACTGAGTCCATGACCGGGCAGATCAAAAGCCACCACCGTCCACTGCTGTTCCAGCAAAAAACGGACGGCGTGCTGCATGAGTCCAACGCTGTCGGTAAAGCCGTGCAGCAAAAACACCGTCCCTTTGGGCAAGTCGGCCTGCCAGATATGGGCGGCAATATCAAAACCCGCAGCGCGAAAACTGCCAAAGTGATGGCGACGACAGAGCCGTTCTTGGGTAAAGTTGATGTGGTAGTGGTTGAGATAATCCTGCACAGGAGCAATCGACAGCCAGTCCAGCTGATCGGTGTTAAGGCTAAAGTCCAGCCCAGGCAGTTCACCCGCCAGCTCCTGCAGTGATTCAAATGTGGGCGCCATAGACAACAAATATCCCTGTAAAACCTCAACCAATTATAGGCTCCTGATCTGCAGAAGCGAACTCTGTTGCGCTTTGCCGGTCATAAACCCTGTAAGCCTGGCACTCTCTGGCAGGCCCCATCTCTTATGAAACAGGCAGCTCTGGTAATGTTGATCAAAATCCGCAAACGCTCCGATGCCACCGAGCAGGAAGTCACCGATGAATCGGTGTTTGTCAATCGCCGCCAATTGCTGCGACAGATGGGGTTCGTGGGTGTCGGCAGTTTACTGACCACCAGCCTGATGCCCAACACGGCCAGAGCCGGCATTCTGGATATTTTCGGCAGTTCTGCAGAGGATAGCGCCGACCGCTTTCAGACCTCGCCACTGCAGTATCTGCCGCCGGTCGATCCGCCCGATGAACTGCTGACCAGCGAAGCCAAAGTCACCGGCCACAACAACTTCTATGAGTTTGGTACCGGCAAACGCGACCCACGGGATCACGCCCAGGGCTTGCAGGTCAATCCCTGGCAGCTGCAGGTGAGCGGTGAGGTTAACAAACCCTTGCAGCTAAGCTATGACGATCTGTTTAACTTTGAGTTGCAGGAGCGCATTTATCGCCTGCGCTGCGTCGAAGCCTGGTCAATGGTGATTCCCTGGGTGGGATTCCCGCTGGCCGAACTCCTCAAGCGGGCCGACCCCACCTCCAAGGCCCGCTACGTGGCTTTCGAAACCCTGTACGATCCAAAGCAGATGCCGGGCCAGGCCAGTCGCTTTGTCGGTGGCGGAATTCACTACCCCTATGCTGAGGGCTTGCGTCTCGATGAGGCCCTGCATCCTCTGACCCTGGTGGCCGTGGGGGTTTATGGCAAAACCCTGCCGCCACAGAATGGCGCTCCGGTGCGTCTGGTACTGCCGTGGAAATATGGTTTCAAAAGCATAAAGTCCATCGTCGGCATCAAACTGGTGGAACAGCAACCGCCCACCACCTGGAATATCCTGGCTCCCAACGAATACGGTTTTTACGCCAACGTGAACCCCAAAGTGGATCACCCCCGCTGGAGCCAGGCCAGTGAACGGCGCATCACCAGCGGCGGTTTGGGCAGCGATCAACGCATACCCACTCAGCTGTTCAATGGTTATGCCGAGGACGTGGCGCAGCTCTATCGCAACATGGATTTACGTCACCACTTTTAAGCCAACCACTAATAAGCCACCGTCGACAACCCACCACCCGGAAGCAGATTCAGTGACTCAGTTTCGCCTGCAAGACCGACACATTCTCTGGCTGAAAAGCCTGATCCACGTGATCAACCTGTGGCTGCTGGGGCGCATTTACTATTTGGGTTTCAGCGATCAATTGGGCGGGGATCCGGTCGAGGCCATCATTCACTACACCGGCAAAGGGGCGTTAAACCTGTTGTTGCTGACCCTGCTGGTCGCCCCCCTGAGTCGCTGGAGCCACCAGAATCGCGTGCTGCGAGTGCGTCGCCTGCTGGGCTTGTACTGTTTTGCCTGGGCCTGCAGCCACCTGGGTAACTATATCGCGTTTGAGCTGCAGTTCGACTGGGGACTGGTAGCTGCCGAGCTGGTGAAACGCCCCTACATCGTCGTCGGTATGTCCGCGTTCCTCATACTGCTGGCGCTGGCGATTACCTCATTGCCGGTACTGGTCCGCAAACTGGGAAGACGCTGGCGCAGCTTGCACAGCACAGTCTATCTGGCCGTGGCGCTGGTGTGCGTGCACTTCTGGTGGTCGGTGAAATCGATGCAGCCGGAACCGCTGATCTACGGCGGGCTGGTATTGGTGCTGCTGTCTTTGAAACGGCGGCCGCTGTGGCGCTTGTGGAATGGTTTGAAAGGCAACCTGATCGGGGCCAAGGCCTCGTCGGGAACAGAAAGTTAATCCGCTCTGGCAATGGATGGGCGCAGCGCCTCGCATGACCGTATCGTCAGCGAGACGCCGCAGCCGATCAACCCTTGATCAGCTGTTGACCTTGGCTTTCAGCTCACCGCTCTCGTAGCGCTGGTACATACCTTCCAGGCTGATCGGCGTGATCTTGCTGGCGTTGCCAGCCGTGCCGAAGGCTTCGTAACGGGCCACGCAGATGTCTTTCATCGCGGTGACGGTAGCCGCCAGGAATTTGCGCGGATCGAACTCGGACTTGTTGGCGTCCAGGAAGCGACGTACCGCACCTGTAGAAGCCAGACGCAGGTCGGTGTCGATGTTGACCTTGCGCACACCGTGCTTGATGCCTTCCACAATCTGCTCAACCGGCACACCGTAGGTCTCGGGGATCTCACCGCCGAACTCATTGATGATCGCCAGCCACTCCTGCGGTACTGAAGACGAGCCATGCATCACCAGGTGGGTGTTGGGAATGCGCTTGTGAATTTCCTTGATGCGGTCGATGGCGAGGATATCCCCCGTGGGTGGACGGGTGAATTTGTAGGCGCCGTGGGAGGTACCGCAGGCAATGGCCAGGGCATCCACATCGGTCTTGGCGACAAAGTCAGCCGCTTCTTCCGGGTCGGTCAGCATCTGGTCGTGGGTCAGTTTACCGGCCGCGCCGATGCCGTCCTCTTCACCGGCTTCACCGGTTTCCAGAGACCCCAGGCAACCCAGTTCGCCTTCCACCGACACCCCACAGGCGTGGGCCATATCAACGGCACGACGAGTGACGTCAACATTGTATTCGTAACTGGTGGGCGTCTTGCCGTCCTCGCCCAGGGAGCCGTCCATCATCACCGAGCTGAAGCCCAGCTGGATGGAGCGCTGGCACACGGCGGGAGAGGTGCCGTGGTCCTGGTGCATGCACACGGGAATGTGCGGGAATTCTTCGATGGCGGCCAGAATCAGGTGACGCAGGAAAGGCGCCCCGGCGTATTTGCGGGCACCGGCGGACGCTTGCACGATCACGGGTGAGTCGGTCTGATCCGCGGCTTCCATAATGGCGCGCATCTGTTCCAGGTTGTTGACGTTGAACGCCGGTACGCCGTAGCCGTATTCAGCGGCGTGATCCAGCATTTGTCGCAAGCTAATAAGTGCCATGGTAGTGATCCTTGTCTCTAGTAAGAGGTCTTTGAGTCGAGTGTCTGTTGGGTAACGTGTCTGACAGATCACCTGTCAGTCAGTTTGCGGCGGGCTTGGCTAGCCCGCTCTGAGTACTGTAAATGTCGGTGCGGACGGTTTACTTGGCGCGCTCTTCCAGCACGGCGACAGCCGGTAACACCTTGCCTTCCACATACTCCAGGAACGCACCACCACCGGTGGAGATATAAGATACCTTATCAGCAATGCCGTATTTGTCGACTGCGGCCAGGGTGTCACCGCCACCGGCGATGGAAAAACCCTCGCTGTCGGCAATGGCCCGTGACAGGGCTTCAGTGCCATGACCGAACTGATCGAATTCGAACACACCCACCGGGCCATTCCAGATAATGGTTTTGGCGTCTTGCAGGATTTTTGCCAGGGTCGCGGCCGTGTCCGGGCCGATGTCGAAAATCATGTCGTCTTCCGCCACGTCCGCAGCCGGCTTCAAGGTCGCCTCGGCGGATTCGGAGAACTCCTTGCCGGTCACCACATCGGTGGGCACCGGAATATCGCATTTTTCCATCAGTGCCTTGGCGTTGGGAATCAGGTCTTGCTCGTACAGGGATTTGCCCACCGGCAGGCCACTGGCGGCCAGGAAGGTATTGGCGATACCACCGCCCACAATCAGCTGATCCACCTTGTCCGACAGGGTTTCCAGCACGGTCAGTTTGGTGGAGACCTTGGAGCCGCCGACGATCGCCACCATGGGGCGGGCCGGGTTGGCCAGGGCTTTCTGCAGCGCGTCCAGCTCCGCCGCCAACAGCGGGCCGGCGCAGGCCACCGGAGCAAATTTGGCAACACCGTGGGTCGATGCCTGGGCGCGATGGGCAGTGCCAAAGGCGTCCATCACAAAGATGTCACACAGTTCCGCGTAGGCTTTGGACAGGTCCTCGGCGTCTTTCTTTTCACCCGGGTTAAAGCGCACGTTTTCCAGCAGCACCAGCTCGCCGTCGGCCACGTCCACGCCAGCCTGCCAGTCTTTCACCACGGCCACCTCGCGCCCCAGCAGCTTGCCCAGATGGTCAGCCACCGGCTTGAGGCTGAATTCCTCCGCGTACTCACCTTCGGTAGGACGCCCCAGATGGGACATGACGATAACTTTGGCGCCCGCATTCAGGGCGTGCTCAATGGTGGGCAGGGAGGCACGGATACGAGCATCGCTGGTCACCACCCCGTTTTTCACGGGTACATTGAGGTCTTCACGGATCAGTACGCGCTTGCCGGCCAGATCCAGTTCCGTCATCAGTTTTACAGCCATGGCTGTGGTTCCTCTGTGTTAACAATTTTGAAAAAAACGTTAATTTGATAAAACGCAGTATTTGTAGAGTCGCGGCTGTCAGCCGTTGGGCCGGCTGTCGAGCCTCTGCTGCCAGGCCATCGCCACATCGAGCATGCGGTTGGCGTAGCCCCATTCATTGTCGAACCAGGTGAGCACCTTGACCAGTCGCTGGCCGGCCACCCGGGTCTGACCGGCATCGACAATGCCGCTGCGGGCATCGTGGTTAAAATCACAGGAGGCCAGCAGCTCTTCGGTGTAACCCAGCACGCCGTGAAAACGGCTGGCGGCCACCTGTTTCAGCATGGCATTGATTTCTGCCACCGTCACATCCCGCCGGACCACCAACGACAGGTCGATGGCCGACACATTGGCGATGGGAACGCGCATGGCCTGGGCTTCAAAGCGCCCCGCCAGTTCCGGTAAAAACCGTTCGATGCCCCGCGCCAGGCCGGTATCCACCGGAATCATGGAGTTAATGGCCGAGCGGGTTTTGCGCAGATCGGTGTGATGATAAGCATCGATCACCGGCTGATCGTTCATCGCCGAGTGCAGGGTGGTGATCACCCCGCTCTCCACCCCAAACGCCTCGTGCAGGGCCTGAATCACCGGAATGGCACAGTTGGTGGTGCAGGAGGCGTTGGACACAATGGTGTGTTCGGCACTTAATTCCTGCTCATTGACGCCATAGACAATAGTAGCATCCACGTCCGCCTGGCCGGGCTGGGAGAACAGCACCCGCCGGGCGCCCTGGTCGATGTGCAGCTGGGCTGTGGCCCGATCGCTGAAGGCACCGGTGCATTCGAGCACCAGATCCACCCCCAGGTTGCGCCAGGGCAAGTTGGCGATCTGCTCACAGTGGAGGATACGGATGGTGTGGTCGTCGATACGCAGCTGATCGTGATCGGCACTCACATCGGCGGGGAAGCGTCCGTGAGTGGAATCGTATTTGGTCAGGTGGGCAATGGTTTTGCAGTCGGCCAGCTCATTGATCGCCACCACTTGCAGCCGGTCCTGCAGACCGGCCTCGTACAGGGCACGCAACACACAGCGACCAATACGACCATAGCCATTAATGGCCAGCCGCATCATCGAAACCCACCGTCCATGAACACCGTCCTATGACCTCGGCCGTTAACCCAGCACTTCCTCAACGGCGGCCACCACATTGTCGACAGTGAAACCAAAGTACTCCATCAGCTCGCCGCCCGGGGCCGATTCGCCAAAGCTGCTCATGCCGATCACGCGGCCATCCAGGCCGACAAACTTGTACCAGTAATCCTCGTGAGCGGCTTCGACCGCCACGCGGGCGCTGACTTCCAGCGGCAGCACTTGCTGACGGTAACCGGCGTCCTGCTGACAGAAGACTTCGGCACAGGGCATGGAGACCACCCGCACGTTCTTGCCAGCGGCAGTGAGCTGGTCAGCCGCAGCCACGGCCAGCTCCACCTCAGAGCCGGTGGCAATCAGGATGGCATCCGGGGCACCGGCGCAGTCTTTAAGGATGTAACCGCCGCGGGCGATATCCGCCAGCTGCGCGTCACTGCGGGGCTGAGGTGCCAGGCCCTGACGGGAGAAAATCAGCGCACTGGGACCGTCGCGACGCTCGATGGCGAACTTCCAGGACACCGCCGACTCGACCGTGTCACAGGGACGCCAGGTGTGCAGATTGGGGGTCAGTCGCAGGCTGGCGATTTGCTCAACCGGCTGGTGGGTAGGACCGTCTTCGCCCAGACCGATGGAATCGTGGGTGTAGACAAAAATACTCTGCTGCTTCATCAGGGAAGCCATGCGCACGGCGTTGCGGGCGTATTCCATAAACATCAGGAAGGTGGCGCCATAAGTCACGAAACCACCGTGCAGGGCAATGCCGTTCATGATGGCGCTCATGCCGAACTCGCGCACCCCGTAATAGATGTAGTTACCGCTGGCATCCTTGGCATCGACGCCTTTGCAGCCCTTCCACAGGGTCAGGTTGGAACCGGCCAGGTCAGCCGAACCGCCCAGCAGTTCGGGCAGCAGAGGGCCAAAGGCATTGAGCGTATTCTGCGACGCTTTGCGGGAGGCCACCTTCTCGGCTTTTTCCTGGCACTCGCGAATGTAGGCGTCAGCCTGGACGGAGAAGTCAGCGGGCAGTTCGCCCTTGATAACGCGGCGCTCAAACTCGGCCGCCAATTCCGGGTGAGCGGCTTTGTAGGCGTCAAAGCGTCCGTTCCACTCGTTCTCGGCCTTGGCTCCGGCTTCGCGGGCGTTCCAGGCCTCGGCGATGTCGGCGGGGATCTCAAACGGCCCGTATTCCCAGCCCAGGGTCTGACGCACCAGGGCGATCTCTTCGTCACCCAGTGGCGCACCGTGGCACTCTTCCTTGCCCTGCTTGTTGGGCGAACCGAAACCAATCACGGTTTTGCAGCAGATCAGGGTCGGCTTGTCGGTCTCGGCGCGAGCCGCTTCGATGGCCGCCTTGATGGCACTGCTGTCGTGGCCATCCACCGCTGGCACCACGTGCCAACCGTAGGCTTCAAAGCGCTTGGGGGTATCGTCGGTGAACCAGCCTTCCACTTCACCGTCGATGGAAATACCGTTGTCGTCGTAGAAGGCAATCAGTTTGCCCAGCCCCAGGGTACCGGCCAGGGAACAGGCCTCGTGGGAAATCCCCTCCATCAGGCAGCCGTCACCCAGGAACACGTAGGTGTGGTGGTCGACAACCTTGTGCTCATCACGGTTAAATTGGTCCGCCAGAATCTTCTCGGCCAGCGCCATGCCCACTGCGTTGGTGATGCCCTGCCCCAGCGGGCCGGTGGTGGTTTCCACGCCCGGCGCATAGCCGTACTCCGGGTGACCCGGGGTCTTGGAGTGCAACTGGCGGAAGTTTTTCAGCTCTTCAATCGGCAGGTCGTAGCCAGACAGGTGCAACAGGGAGTAAATCAGCATGGAGCCGTGACCGTTGGACAGCACAAAGCGGTCGCGATCAGCCCAGTCGGGATTGCTGGGGTTGTGCTTGAGATAGTCGTTCCACAGCACTTCGGCAATGTCCGCCATGCCCATGGGGGCACCGGGGTGACCACTGTTGGCTTTTTGGACGGCGTCCATACTGAGGGCGCGGATGGCGTTGGCTAATTCGGCACGGGATGACATGGGCTCGGGGCTCCTGTTGATGCATCGTGAACCCCCCGGCCGGGGGGCTGGCTAAAAAAGGGCGCTATTTTCCCGCACCTCACCCCATGGGGTAAAGGCCGGTTCACTAAAAAATAGGTCAAAAACACGTCGAATGACCGGGTAATTGCGCCATTCGGAGCCCATGGGGCAGGTAGAACCCATGTTGGACACGTGCTTGGCCCGGTCAGCGGGTCAGAGGCTGGACCTGCGCGGCCAGCTGATCCTTGTCGGCCAGCTCCAGGAATTCCTCGCCCAAGCGGTGGCTGGCTTCAGCCACCTGGGTCCACAGGCGCACCCGTTCGGCGTCGTCCTTGGCAAAGGTGGCAAAGTCCTTGCGGTCGGGGTTGCGCCCCAGTTCGGTGAGGGCGTAAAACGCCGGAGTGGGGTAAATCAGCAGCGCCTGATCCAGCAGCGCCGGGTCGGCCTTGCGCCAGGGCAGGAACTTGTCAAACCAGCCCACCTTGCAGTGCGGGTAGAAGTGCGGGTAGAGAATCAGCCCCTCGTCCCGCGCGCTTGCGTCCATCGATGGGGTGCCATTCGGCTGCCCCCAGAAGTTGCCAGGCACCGGGTGATAATCGAGTAAACCACCATCGCGATAGACCCCGGCACCGGCGCCGGCAATGTCCTTGACCCCGTGCATGTACACCGGGATCGAACCCGAGGCCTTCAGCGCCGGGGTGATGTTGTCACGATTGAGGGCAATGGATTCGGTGCGATAGCCATCGTGGGCCTGAATCGGAAAGTGGCTGCGCGGATCGTGAAACACAATGCGGTCCAGTTTGCGCTGCAGAGCATCCCGGCCGCGCAGGTTACGGGCGGCCGCGCGACTGCAGGCCAGCGCCTGGCGCCGTGTGTTGTCGCTGGCCAGGCTGCCGTGACAGCGAACCGCCCCACAGCCAAACCGCAGCTTTGGGTGCGACAGGATCTGGTCGATTTTATCGTCCCCCATGACCACCTGCAGAATCTTGGCAAATTCCCGCTCAATCTCATCGGGCGTTACCCCCTTGGGATAGCGCTGGTGGATGTAGGCGTGCGCCAGGGCATCCAGTCCGGCTGCGGCGTCGGTGTGACAGGCGGCGGCCAGTTTGAAAGCCCCCACCGAGGTGCCAAACAGAGTGACCGGCTGCTCACCAGCGGCCAGCCAGTGGGAAAAAATCGCCTTATCGAGGCCGTATATTGTCAGCCACTTGGCCGCCCCGGAAGCCCCAAACACAGTGTGGATATGTTCCGGCCGCAGACCGTCGCGCTGAATGTGTCGCAAGGCACTGGCGCCGGCACGAAAGGTTAATAAAGTCATGGACAGGTATTTTCGTTGGACGATGGGGTTGCACTCAATGGATAACCGCCGCTGCCGGGAGCGGTAACCGCTGGCAGGACGGGTTGAGGCGCGCACCCCAACCCGGTTGATCGGCAGGCTCTAGAATAGACGCGAGCTGTTGCTTTCGTCTTCCTGAATGCTCAATTCATCGGCTGCGTGGGACAGATAAGCCGCATCGGTCTCGGACGCCAGCTTGATCATCAGACGCAGATCGTTGGCCGAGTCGGCGTGAGCGAGGGCATCCTCGTAGGTAATTTCACCCTGGTCGTAGAGTTCGAACAAGGCCTGATCGAACGTCTGCATGCCCATTTCATTGGATTTCTTCATCAATTCCTTCAATTCCGCCACCTCGCCCTTGCGAATCATGTCCGACGCCAGCGGGGTGTTGAGCAGCACTTCCAGACAGGCGCGGCGGCCATTGCCGTCGGGGGTGGGAATCAACTGCTGGGCGATGATGCCTTTCAGGTTGAGCGACAGGTCCATCCACAACTGAGTGTGGCGGTCGGCGGGAAAGAAATGGATGATGCGATCCAGCGCCTGGTTGGCGTTGTTGGCGTGCAAGGTACACAGACACAGGTGACCGGTTTCGGCGAAGGCAATGGCGTGTTCCATGGTTTCGCGCGAGCGCACCTCACCAATCAGGATCACATCCGGCGCCTGCCGCAGGGTGTTCTTCAAGGCAATTTCGAAAGAGTCGGTATCGATGCCCACTTCCCGCTGGGTAACGATGCAGCCCTGGTGCTGGTGGATAAATTCGATCGGGTCCTCAATGGAGATAATATGACCCTTGGAGTTGCGATTGCGGTGACCGATCATGGCCGCCAGCGAGGTGGATTTACCGGTGCCGGTGGCCCCCACAAAGATGATCAGGCCACGCTTGGTCATGGCCAGTTCCTTGATAATCTCCGGCAGCCCCAGGTCATCAATCTTAGGGATATTGGTTTCAATGCGCCGCAGCACCATACCCGCCAGGTTGCGCTGGTAGAAAGCGCTGCAGCGGAAACGGCCGATGCCACGGGCGCTGACGGCAAAATTGAGCTCCTTGGTGTCGAGAAACTCGTGACGCTGCTTCTCGTTCATCACCGACAGCACCGTTTCCCGCGCTTTCTCCGGGGACAGCGGCGTGGTGGTGACCGGCACCACCCGACCATTGAGTTTCATGGACGGCGGCACTCCGGCGGTGATAAAGAGGTCGGAAGCACCTTTGTCGACCATCAGCTGTAACAGGCGTTCAAAATCCATAACGGGTTCCTACTCACAAATTCTCAGGCAACGTATTTTCACTCAGCCTAGATTTTCACTTAACCTATAGTTTCACTTAACCTAAAAGTTCTCGGGCATCTTGGCTTTCTCACGGGCGACATCGCGGGTAATGATGCGCTTCGCCACCAGGTCCGACAAACACTGGTCCATGGTCTGCATGCCGTAAGACCCACCGGTCTGGATGGCCGAGTACATCTGCGCCACCTTGTCCTCACGGATCAGGTTACGGATCGCCGGCGTGCCGCGCATGATCTCGTGCGCCGCCACCCGGCCACCGCCGTTTTTCTTCAACAGAGTCTGCGATACCACCGCCTGCAGGGATTCCGACAACATGGAGCGCACCATGGCCTTTTCGTTGGCCGGGAACACGTCCACAATCCGGTCGATGGTTTTTGCCGCCGAGGTGGTGTGCAGGGTGCCGAACACCAGGTGGCCGGTTTCCGCCGCCGTCAGCGCCAGGCGGATGGTTTCCAGGTCCCGCATCTCGCCCACCAGAATGATGTCCGGGTCTTCCCGCAGTGCGGAACGCAGGGCTTCAGCAAAGCCGTGGGTATCGCGGTGCACTTCCCGCTGGTTGACCAGGCACTTCTTCGATTCGTGCACAAATTCGATCGGGTCTTCGATGGTCAGGATGTGTTCGTACTTGTTGTCGTTGATGTAGTCCATCATCGCGGCCAGGGTGGTGGACTTACCGGAACCGGTGGGGCCGGTGACCAGTACCAGGCCGCGGGGCACCGCACAGACATCGCGAAACACCTGACCCATGCCCAGCTCTTCCATGGTCAACACTTTCGAGGGAATGGTCCGGAATACCGCACCGGCACCGCGGTTGTGATTAAAGGCATTGACCCGGAAGCGGGCGACACCCGGCACCTCAAAGGAGAAGTCGGTTTCCAGAAACTCCTCGTAATCCTTACGCTGCTTGTCATTCATAATCTCGTAGATCAGACTATGCACCTGCTTGTGCTCCATCGCAGGCAGATTAATCCGGCGCACATCGCCATCCACCCGGATCATGGGCGGCAGGCCAGCCGACAAGTGCAAATCCGAAGCGCCCTGTTTGGCACTGAAGGCCAGGAGTTCTGTAATATCCATTCAACGACCCTATGTCATGTCTGTCATTCGTTATCTATTCAGCGATGGTGTCATGTGCGGCACTGGCGCCTACTCCCAACCCACTGATTTGTCTATGCTAATGCCCTTGGTGAGCAATGTATATGGCCAAGATTCCTGACCAGCTGGCGCAGGTGCGCCAACGTATAGCCCGCGCCCTGCACGCCTGTAACCGTCCCGCCGACGCCGCTCAGCTGCTGGCCGTCAGTAAAACCAAACCCGCCAGCGCCATCCGCGAGGCTTACGCCGCCGGCCAGCGCTGTTTTGGCGAAAACTACCTGCAGGAGGCGCTGGACAAGCAGCAGCAACTGCAGGATTTAACCATTGAGTGGCACTTTATCGGCCCCATTCAGTCCAACAAAACCCGCGCCATTGCCGAAAACTTTGACTGGGTTCACAGTGTCGACCGATTCAAAATCGCCTCCCGCCTCAACGATCAGCGCCCCGCGGGTTTGCCACCCTTGAATGTTTGCCTGCAGGTCAACCTGGATCAGGAGGCCAGTAAAGCCGGGGTCAGCCTGGAAGAATTGCCGGCACTGCTTGAAAGCCTGCGGCCCCTGCCCCATATCTGTGTGCGGGGATTGATGGCGATCCCGGCGCCACGCAGTGACTATGACCAACAGCGTCGCGCCCTGCAACCACTGACTGACAGCCTGCTACAGCTGCGGGCGGATTATCCTCAGCTGGACACCCTGTCGATGGGTATGTCTGCGGACCTGGAAGCGGCCATCGCCGCCGGTGCTACTATAGTGCGCATCGGTACCGATATTTTCGGCCAGCGCACTTACACTTCATGAATTTATTGACCACAGGACATTTCACGTGAGCGAAGCAAACATCACTTTTATCGGTGCCGGCAACATGGCCAGCAGTATCATCGGCGGCCTGGTCAACAAAGGCTATCCGGCGCAACGCATCACGGCCACCGACCCTTACCAACCGAGCCTGGACAAGCTGAGCGAGCAGCTGGCGATTCAGACCAGCAGCGACAATGGGGCGGCGGCCCGCTCGGCCGAAGTGATTGTGCTGGCGGTCAAGCCCCAGGTAATGGAACAGGTGTGCGCGGAATTGAAAGACCATCTGGCCCACCAGCCGCTGATCATTTCCATAGCCGCCGGCATCGATATTTTCAGCCTCGATAGCTGGCTCGGCAATGACCTGGCCATTGTCCGCTGCATGCCCAATACCCCGTCACTGGTACAGACCGGTGCCAGTGGCCTGTACGCCAATGCGCGCACCAGCGAACCGCAGAAAGCCACCGCCCACGCCATTATGGAAGCGGTGGGCATCGTCCAGTGGACTGCCACTGAAGCCCTGATCGACTCGGTGATTGCCGTCTCAGGCAGTGGCCCGGCCTATTTCTTCCTGTTTATGGAAGCCATGATTGAGGCCGGCATAGCCCAGGGACTGAGCCGGGAAAACGCCACCGAGCTGACCCTGCAGACAGCTCTTGGAGCGGCGCGCCTGGCCCAGGACAGTGACGTTGACGTGGTCGAATTGCGGCGCCGGGTGTCCTCTCCCAACGGCACCACCGAAAGGGCCATCGCCTCATTTGAACAGGATGATTTACGCCAGATTGTGGCCCGCGCCATGCAGGTCTGTGCCGATCGTTCACGGGAGATGGCCAAAGAACTGGGTGCCAGCGGTCAATAAACTCACCGTTTGAGGACCCCAACTTCATGGCTCTGTCATTGCGAGGAGCCCGAAGGGCGACGCGGCAATCCATGGGTGGCACAATACGATTCAAAACCTGGCTGCTCAGGTTTTTGCCAGCTTGGGGTTTGTGCCAACTTGGATTACTTTGCCTTAAGGTACCCAATTGGCGCTACACTTTGTTCCGCTCGCAATGACGTACTTTAACCATTTAGGAGACCACACATGGGGCCCATGCAGGAGATAGGCACCTTAATTATTCAAACACTGGGTTCACTGTATCTGCTGGTTGTCGTTTTACGATTTCTGTTGCAGCTGGCCCGGGCGGACTTTTACAACCCGGTCTCGCAATTTATCGTTAAAGCCACCAACCCGCCACTGATCCCCATGCGACGGGTAATTCCCGGGGTCTTCGGCCTGGACCTGGCGGCAATCGTACTGGCCCTGGTGGTCCAGTTTGTGGTGATCGAGGCCAGTGCCCTGGTGCTGGGCTACGCCTTCATCAATCCGCTGTACGTGCTGGTGTGGTCGGCGATCGGGGTCCTGTCCCTGACCGTGACGGTCTATTTCTGGGCACTGCTGATTATGGTGATCACCAGCTGGGTAGCCCCTCACAGCTCCAACCCGGCACTGATGCTGGTACGGCAGCTGGTGGAACCGCTGATGGCCCCCTTCCGCAAGTTGATGCCGGATATGGGCGGCATTGATATCTCCCCCATTTTTGCCTTCCTGGCCATCAATGTGGTGCAGGTGCTGTTGCGACACCTGGCGGCGGCCGCCGGCATGAGCGGCGCCGTGCGCAATCTGGTGATGGGTATTTGACCCACTCGGGCGCACACCATCCAGCCAGATTGTACAAGCAGCAGCCAGACTGTATAAAAAGGGGCTCTCAGGCGCCCCTTTCAACTTCCAACTTGGCGCTTATTCGGTTTTAATGGTTGTATTCAGCCACCTCACCTGCCAACGCGTTAAAGCAATCGCGAACGATATAGGTTATGCCGAGCATGGTCGTCACCTCTTTCTACCGTCAGATGGCCGATTTTGCCCAGTGGAAACGGACATTGAGCCGACAGCTGCGCGATTGCCAAAGCTGGTTTACCGAATACCGCTTCCATAGCCCCGCCGCCCTGCACTGTCTGCAACAAGCCAGCAAGCTGCTCGACAACGACAGTTTTACCATCGCCTGCGTAGGCGAGTTTTCCCGCGGCAAAACCGAATTGATCAACGCGCTCCTGTTCACGGAGTACGACCAGCGCCTGCTGCCATCCAAACCCGGTCGCACCACCATGTGCCCGACCGAGATTTATTACGACGCCAACGACGAACCCGGCCAGGTGCGCCTGCTGCCGATTGAAACCCGCCGCACCACCACCAGCCTCAACAACTTCAAGCGCATCCCGCAGAACTGGATCAAGCTCAGGTTCGACATCAACGATCCCGATTCCGTGGCACACGCCATGAACAAGATTTCCGAAGTCAAACAGGTGGATGCCAGTGATGCCCGCGCCATGGGCTTTGACCCCCAGCAGCTCAGCAGCAACAGCGATGGCCTGCTGGAAGTGCCGAAATGGCGTCACGCCCTCATTAACCTCGATCACCCGCTGCTGAGGCAGGGGCTGCGCATCCTCGATACCCCCGGTCTCAATGCCCTGGGCAATGAACCGGAATTGACCCTCAGCTGTCTGCAACAGGCCGACGCCCTGGTGTTCCTGCTGTCGGCCGATGCCGGCCTCAGCTACAGCGATGCCACCATCTGGCAGGATCACCTGCAGGGCCTGCGCTGCCAGGAGGGCACGCTGACTGTCCTCAATAAAATCGATACCCTGTGGGATGACCTCTGCCCTCCCCAGCAAATTCAAACCGCCATTGATGACATGCGTCAGCACACGGCCCGGCTGCTGGGGCTGTCCCGGGACCAGGTGCTTGCCATCTCGGCCAAACAGGGACTGCTGGCCCGGGCGCGCAACGATCAGACCCTGTTGCAACGCAGCAACCTGCCGCAACTGGAATTGATGCTGGCTCGTCAGCTGGCGCACAATCAGCAACGCATCGCCTGCCAGCCGCTGCTCAACGATGCCGTGGACATGTTGCGGGCAACCCGGCAGACCCTGAAACAGCAGCTGCTGCAATCCGACAAGGAGCTGCTGTCCCTGCAACAGCGGCAACACCAGCCCCAGCAGTTCGAGGCCATGCTAAAAAGCCTGCGCAGCCAGGTTCGCCAACGCCATCAGCGTTACCACCGCTATCACCTGGACCTGCGGGGCTACCAGCATCAAATCAACCAGCACGCGCAATTGCTGCAGGCGCCGCTGGCCCCGGTGCAGCTGGAAGGGCTGATCAGCACCACCCACCAGAGCATGGTAAAGAGCTGGTCGTTTGTCGGCCTGAACAAGGCCATGGATGAGTTTTTCAACGAGTTGAAGCAGCGCTTTGAACGACTCGCCAGTGCCGTCGAGCTGGCCAACGCCGACCTGCACACCATCTACCTGCGCGCGCACCAACTGGGTGGCACTAACAGTGCCGCTGTCAGTCACGCCCTGCAGCTGCATCCACACCGCCAGCGCCTCCAGCAACTGGAATTGCAGGCCCAGCAATTCCGGCGCTCACTGGGCAACATCTTCAACCTCAAGCAGCGGGTGATCGGTCGCTTTATCAATTCGCTGGTGCAGGAAGTGCGACTGATGAACCTGGACCTGCAGGCCGCCATCGACGACTGGGGCAAATCGGCACTGGCCCCCCTCAGTCACGCCACCGAATACCAAAAGTCCCTGCTCGATCAACAGATGCTGCGCATCACACACCTCAAGCAATACCAACAGAACCAACAGCAACGCCTGCCGCAATTGCAACGTCTTATCGCCGAACAGAAAACTGCCCTGATAGAGCTCGACCGCATTATTGCCCGTGTGCCTGTGGCCCCGGCCGCCTCCCGCCCCATCGAGGCCGACTCAGTGGCACTGGCGTGAATGCCGGCCACGGGCCTGAATAGCACGCCGCAGGCGAGGAAAGGCGCCTTAACAGTTGCAGCCCCGCCAGAGCAACCTTAGACTTGCGCTCCTTATAACCATTGCATTCCTCTGATTGACTATGCCCGAAACTTTTCCGCCCGACAGCGTCGGTCTGGTATCCCCCCAGACACTGCACTTTGACCAGCCTCTGACCCTGGCCAGCGGCCGCACGCTGGAGCAATACGACCTGGTGATCGAAACCTATGGCGAGCTGAACCGGGAGAAGTCCAACGCCGTGCTGATCTGCCACGCCCTCTCCGGCCACCACCACGCGGCCGGCTACCACAGTGCGGACGATCGTAAACCGGGTTGGTGGGACAGCTACATAGGACCGGGCAAACCAATCGATACGGACCGGTTTTTCGTGGTCTCGCTCAACAATCTGGGCGGCTGTCACGGCTCCACCGGCCCCCGCTCTATCAACCCTGCCACCGGTCAACCCTGGGGCAAGGATTTTCCCAAGCTGCGGGTGCGCGACTGGGTTCACTCCCAGGCGCGGCTGGCCGACCGCCTCGGTATCGAACAGTGGGCCGCCGTGATCGGCGGCAGCCTTGGCGGCATGCAAGCGATGCGCTGGGCGCTGGAATACCCCGAACGGCTGCGTCATTGCGTGGTGATCGCCTCGGCCATGAAGCTCACCGCCCAGAATATCGCCTTTAACGAGACGGCCCGTCAGGCCATTATGTCCGACCCCAAGTTTCACGATGGCGATTACAGCCTGGCGGACACCTACCCCAAAGACGGCCTGGCGGTGGCACGGATGATCGGCCACATCACCTACCTGTCCGATGACAGCATGGGACAGAAATTTGGCCGCGATATCCGCTCCGGCAGTTTTCAGCAGGGCCAGGATGAGCCAGTCGAGTTCCAGGTCGAGAGCTATCTGCGCTACCAGGGGGATGTATTCTCCGACAGCTTCGATGCCAACACTTATATCCTGATGACCCGGGCGCTGGACTACTTCGATTTGGCGCGGGAATACAATGACGACCCGGTGGCCGCCTTCCGGCTGGCCCGCTGTCGCTTCCTGGTGGTGTCCTTTACCACCGACTGGCGCTTTGCCCCGCAGCGTTCGCGGGAGATCGTCGACGCCCTCATTGACGCCAACCAGGCCGTCAGTTACGCCGAGGTGGAATCCGAATACGGTCACGACGCCTTCCTGTTGCCCATCGACCGCTACTACCGCCTGTTCTCAGAATACATGAAGGGAGTGAGCACTCACCCATGAAGCCGATTAGTGAGACCGCCCTGCGCATTGACCTGGATGTCATTTCGGCGTGGATCAAACCCGCCAGCCGGGTTCTGGATCTCGGTTGTGGCGACGGCACCCTGCTGCAGAACCTGCGCGATCACAAGCAGGTGACCGGCTACGGCCTGGAAATCGATGCCGAACAGATTACCGCCTGTATCAGTAAGGGCTTGAACGTCATTGAACAGAACCTGGACCGGGGCCTGAGCAATTTCGCTGACCAGAGCTTTGACAGTGTGGTGATGACCCAGGCCCTGCAAACCATGCACGCGCCCCACAAAGTGCTGCAGGAGATGCTGCGGGTTGGCAAGGAATGCATTGTGACCTTCCCCAATTTCGGCCACTGGAAAGCCCGCTGGCACCTGTGTGTCGGTGGCCGCATGCCGGTCTCCGACCTGCTGCCCTATCAATGGTATGACACGCCCAACATCCATTTTTGTACGTTCAAAGACTTTGAGGTGCTGTGCCGGGAGCTGGATATTCATATTCTCCAGCGGCAGGTGGTGGCCGAGCGCCCACTCGGACGGCGCCTGAAGGATCTGGGCCCCAACCTGTTTGGCGAAACGGCCATCTATCATCTGTGCAAGCAGCGATAATCGGTCAGGCAGGGCTAAACTTACAGGGATACCCCGCAAGATCGACAGCGGGCTCGAAGGGCCTGAAATTCGAAAGGCCGAATACGATTCGAATACGAATCGAATACATATAAGGACCCGTAAGCCACAAGTATTGCCCAGAACAAGTACGCCAGATAGGTCCAGCCAGAGGAGAGTCATTATGCGTTACACCCAGTCCCACCCCCACCGTCCCCTGTTACAGGGCCTGGCCTTACTGGCAGTTCTGTTGTTGAGTGGTGCCACTCAGGCAGCCGACGAGACCTACACCAGCTTCGGTCAGTACAAGGTGTTTCACAGCGTCTTTAACAGCAGCTTTATCAAACCCGATATCGCCAGCAGCTACAACCTGACCCGTGGCAGCGATCAGGCCCTGGTGAATATCGCCCTGATCAAAACCGGCGCTGACGGCCAAAGCAATGGCTTGCCGGCCGAAGTCAGTGGTCGGGTGACGAACCTGATGCAGCAATCCAAACCGCTGCAGTTTATTGAAATCAATGAACAAAACGCTGTCTATTACCTGGCCCCCTTGCGCTTCAATAACGAGGAAGTGCTGCACTTCACCATTGAGGTCAAGCACGAGGGCAAAACCTACGACGTCAAATTCAGCAAGAAGCTCTATGTCGACTAACACTCCCACACCCTCTCAACGGGTGGTTCTCGCCAGCGGCAACGCGGGCAAACTGAAAGAATTCCAGGCGCTGCTGGCCAATTGTGGCTTGGAGGTGCTGCCCCAGTCCGAATTTAACGTCAGTGACGTGGAGGAAACCGGGCTCAGCTTTGTCGAAAACGCCATCCTCAAGGCACGCCACGCCTGCCAGGCCACCAGCCTGCCCGCCATCGCCGACGATTCCGGCCTGGAGGTGGACGCCCTGCGCGGCCAGCCGGGGATTTATTCCGCCCGCTTTGCCGGCGTGGATAACGACCGCGACAAGGCCAACAATCAAAAGCTGCTCAACAGTCTTGAGGGGCTGGCCCAGGAGGAGCGCCGCGCGCGCTTTCAGTGTGTGCTGGTGTATATGCGCCACGCCGAAGACCCAACCCCAATCATCTGCCAGGGTACCTGGGAGGGGCGCATCCTGCACCAGCCCAGTGGCGACAGCGGCTTTGGCTACGATCCCCTGTTCTACGTACCAGAGCAGCAGTGCTCCGCCGCCGAGCTGAGTAAGGCAGAGAAAAACGCCATCAGTCACCGGGGCCAGGCCCTGCAGCAGTTGCTGGCACGTTTGCGCCCATGATGGAACTGCCACCGCTGTCGCTGTACCTGCACATTCCCTGGTGTGTGCGCAAATGTCCCTACTGTGACTTCAATTCGCACCAGGCCGGCAACGCCCTCCCCGAAGCCGAGTACGTCAGCGCCGTGCTGGACGATTTGCAGCAGAGCCTGTCGCTGGTTCAGGGCCGCCGACTGCAGAGCATTTTTATCGGCGGCGGCACCCCCAGCCTGTTCAGTCCCGCCGCCATGGGCCAGTTGCTGGCGGCGGCCGAGGCGCACATTGGCTTTGTCGACGACATCGAGATCACCATGGAGGCCAACCCGGGCACCTTTGAACAGGAGAAGTTCCGGGGCTTTCGCCAGGCGGGCATCAATCGCCTGTCGATTGGCATCCAGAGCTTTTCCGACCTGCACCTGCAACAACTCGGGCGCATCCACGGCGCCCGTGAAGCCCTGTCAGCGGTAGCGATGGCCCGCCAGGCCGGATTTGACAACATTAACCTGGACCTGATGCACGGCCTGCCGGGGCAAACCCCCGCCGACGCAGAACAGGACCTGCGCACGGCCATTGAGCTGCAGCCGCAACACCTGTCCTGGTACCAACTCACAATCGAACCCAACACCGAGTTTTACAGCCGTCCCCCGAGCCTGCCGGTGGAGGATGCCCTGGCCGACATTCAACAGGCCGGCGAAGCGCTGCTGGCCAGCCACGGCTATCAGCAATACGAGGTGTCCGCCTATGCCCAGCCCCAGCGCCGCTCGCGCCACAACCTCAATTACTGGCAGTTTGGCGATTACCTGGGCCTCGGCGCCGGCGCCCATGGCAAGATCAGCCTGCCTCAGCGCGGTGAGATTCTACGCCTGAGCAAGACCCGTCAACCCAACCACTACCTCGACCCCGAGCGCGCCTATACCGCCCGCGAGCAGACGATAGCGCCACCCGACTTGCCGCTGGAGTTTATGATGAATGCCCTGCGGCTGGTGGACGGCGTCGAGTCTGAGCTGTACTGGCAACGCACCGGCCAGCCGCTGTCGACCCTGGCGCAAGCGCTGACTCAACTGCAGGCAAAGGGACTGATGAGCACCGATGACCGGCGCCTGGCCACCACCCCGCTGGGGCAACGCTACCTGAATGCGCTGCTGGAGCAATTTATGTAGGTGGCAACTGAGCCAAGTGTCGATTTGCGTCAGTATCGATTTAGGTGAGAGGCTATGTGCAGTAGAGGCTATGTGCAGTAAATGCCGATGCGACATACCCATTGACCCGGGTCGGTCACCTGTATCATGGTAATGGCAGGCCGCTGCTAAACTGACAGTGTTCGACACAGACAATTGTCGACTCTGACAAGGTTCATTCATAACATCTGTTTATAACTCGTGGCAAACACGTAGTACACTTGCGGTAGCCCCATGGTACAAAGGTGCCAAATAGTACAAGAATGTCTGGCTGACCCTGACTCTGATAGCCGGTGTCAGAGACTCCGGTATAACTTAGGTGACTGATGATCCATTACGGCCCATGCACCGAACGACTCATGCTGAATCCAGGCGGCTCATGCTAAACCCAGGTGACTCATGCTAAACCCAGGTGACTATAGCCGTCGCAATCCCATTGCGACCAAGTTGCTTGTGTTGATTTTGCTGACCAGCTCCCTGCTGGCGGTCACGGGCATACTGTTGCAGTTGTATTTCAGTTACAAAGATGATGTCGCCGAGCTGGAAAAGCGCCTCGACCAGGTGCGCATCAGCACCTTGCCCAGCATCACCAAAAGCCTGTGGGGATTCGACGAAGAACAGCTCAATGTACAGATCCGCAGTGTGCTGGAAGTCGATGATGTAGTCCAGGTGACCGTCGTCTGGCGCGACTGGAACAACCAGGAGCAGGCCATGATGGCCAGTGCCCTGGACATGGAGCTGGGCATTGACGAAGTGGATCGCGCCACCCGCAACGTGCTGGTGAGGGAATACCCTCTGGTGTATTCGTCCAGTAACAATGAAGAGCAGACCCTGGGCACCCTGATCGTCACTGCCAGCCTTAACAGTGTCTATCAAAAACTGCGCGATCGGGCCTGGTACATCGGTCTGCTGCAGGGCTCAACCACCCTGTTGGTGTGTCTGGTGGTGCTGTGGCTGGTGCGCAACCTGTTAACCCGCCATATGGACACCATCGCCGCCTACGCCCGCCAGCTGAGCCTGGAGAATCTGGGCGTGGGTCTGAAGCTCAAACGCGACAAGCCATTGGACAGCCCGCAGGACGAACTGGACAACGTGGTGTCGGCCATTAACCAGATGCGCGAGTCGCTGCTGGAGGACATTGAAAAGCGCCGCACCATGGAAGCTGCACTGCTGGCGGAAAAGGAAGAAAAGCTGGCCAGCCGGCGTGATCAGGCCGCCGCTGAGCAGGCCAACAAGGCCAAGAGCCAGTTCCTCGCCACTATGAGCCACGAGATACGCACCCCCATGAACGGTGTCATTGGCATGGTGGAACTGTTGCGCGATACCCCGCTCAACGACAACCAGCAACATTATCTGGACGTGATACATCGCTCCGGAGAAACCCTGCTCACCATCATCAACGACATCCTCGACTACTCCAAGATTGAAGCCGGCAAGCTGGAACTGGAGGCGGTGACGTTCAACCTGGAAGAGCTGATTGAGGATTGCGTGCAGCTATTTGGCGCCACGGCCAACAAACGCGGCATCGACCTGGTGGGCAGCGTCAGCCCCACCACCCCCGTGCAAGTCATCGGCGATCCCACCCGCCTGCGCCAAATCCTTATCAACCTGATCGGCAATGCCTTCAAATTCACCGCCGAGGGCTGCATCAGCATCAAGGCACAACGGATCGACGACAGCGACCCCAATCACCCGCAGGTGCGTTTTTCCGTCACCGACTCCGGCATAGGCATACCGGATGAGGTGCAGGACAAGCTGTTCAACTCCTTCAGCCAGGCTGACGGGTCCACCACGAGAAAATATGGCGGTACCGGCCTGGGACTGGCCATCTGTAAACGCCTGGCCGAGTTGATGGGCGGCGAGATCGGCTTGGAAAGCACAGAGGGAGAGGGCTCGACCTTCTGGTTTACAGCGACCTTTGAGCAGGCCGAGAGCCAGGCCCACGACACCCCGAGCCTGATACCATCACTGGCCGGCAAGAGCTTGCTGATTGTCGAGGACAACCTGCCGCTGTGCGAAATCCTCACCTATCACGCCCAGAGCTGGGGCATGGAAGTGGTGCTGGCCCACAGCGCCGACGAATGCCTGCGACTGGTGGGTGATCGCCGCCGCCAGCAACTGCACGATTTCCATTTCGTCTCGCTCGATTACCGTCTGCAGGATATGAACGGTATTGAGTTGGCAGACGCCCTGGCCCAGCAGTTTCCCGACTACCAGGCCCACCTGTTCTTATTGACCGCCTCCGACCACCCATTCAGCCACGATATCCTCACGCAAAAACGCATCCAGCGGGTACTGCGCAAGCCTATCTCACCCAAGAAACTGCGTGACTTACTGGCCGAACTACTGGGACACGGCAAGCCCAGCCGTCCGGTTGAAGACGCAGCCCCACCGGCCAACTTCGCCAATCTGCGGGTGCTGGTAGTAGAGGATAACGCCGTCAATCGCATGGTCATCAAGGGGCTGCTGGGCAAGCTGCAGATACTGCCGGTGATGGTGGAAAATGGGCGTCTGGCATGGGAAAACTGCATGCAGGTGAACAAACCCTATGACCTGATCCTGATGGACTGTGAGATGCCGGAAATGGACGGTTTCGAAGCCACTCGCCGCATCCGGGCCTTTGAAAAAACCCATAACTTGCCCGCCACGCCCATCGTCGCCCTCACGGCCCATGCGATGGAAGAACACCGGGAACTGGTGTTTGCCAGTGGTATGAACCACTTTCTCTGCAAGCCCATCACCCTGACAGAATTGCGTGCAGCCTTCGAAAAGCTGGGGTTATCAAAGTCGGCAGAGCAGGCCACCTCGTAATCCTCTGGCACCTTATTCACCAAGAAGGTCAATCCGCGCTTGAGGATTGCTGCTGCAGTTATTATCATCCTTGGTCTTTATTCTGCGGACGATAGTTCAATTCGTCGTCCCATACCGTCACTCTCAGGAGAAACATTATGAGTAACAGCATCGTTCACGTAACCGATGCCAGCTTCGAGGCCGAAGTCCTGAACGCTGAAGGGCCAGTATTGGTCGACTTTTGGGCAGAGTGGTGCGGCCCTTGCAAAATGATTGCCCCAGTACTGGATGAACTGTCTGGCGAGTACGACGGTAAGATCAAGATCTGCAAAATGGATGTTGACGCCAACCCGAACACCCCGGGCAAATTCAATATCCGTGGCATTCCGACCCTGATCATTTTCAAGGGCGGCAACGCCGAAGCCACCAAAGTAGGTGCTTTGTCGAAAGCCCAGCTGGTCGAGTTTATCGACGGCAGCCTCTGATTCTGCCCTCGATGTGCGGCCCGCGATTAGCGCCTTTGTCCAACAATCGCGGGTCCTGCATTAAATTTTGCACGGCTGTTGTTTTATCGCTATACTGACCGCATCAATTTTGGTCGTCTGGCCAGTCCTCTTGTCTTAATCTGGTTTCACCACCTTCCCGCTCCAACGGGTACCGACAAGATGTACAACAAGAAATCCTGACCAGACTGTTTTCCCAAAGCCTTCATAAACGACTTCTGTACCAACAACCACCCGCGCTCGTTCCTGCCGTTCACCGGTCTTGCAGGACTGGAAAGACGGAAAATACCCAGATCCGAAGCGCTCGTAACTTTAGTGTGGTCGCGTACATTAAGTCGGTTAGCTGGCGAGATCGAGAAGCGTTTGCTCTTCTGAACACATCTGATTACACACACTCTGATCGTGAATCTTATCCTTCCATTCAATCCTCACACCGAGGCCAACAGTTCCCTGAAGCATCTATGAATCTAACCGACCTGAAAACCAAACCCATCGAAGAACTCATCGCCATTGCCAAAGAAATGGGCATGGAAAACCTGGCTCGCTCCCGCAAGCAGGACATTATCTTTAACATTCTCAAGCGCCACGCCAAAAGCGGTGAAGATATTTACGGCGATGGCGTACTGGAAATTCTCCAGGACGGCTTTGGTTTCCTGCGCTCGGCAGACAGCTCCTACCTGGCAGGCCCCGACGATATCTACGTCTCTCCCAGCCAGATCCGTCGCTTTAATCTGCGCACTGGGGATACTATTGAGGGTAAGATCCGCCCGCCCAAGGATGGTGAACGCTATTTCGCCATGCTCAAAGTTAACCAGATCAACTTTGACAAGCCGGAAAACTCCAAAAACAAGATTCTGTTTGAAAACCTGACGCCACTGTTTCCCAACGAGCGCCTGGTACTGGAAGCGGGTAATGGTTCCACGGAAGACCTGACCGGTCGGATCATCGACCTGATCGCCCCCATCGGCAAAGGCCAGCGCGGCCTGATTGTGGCACCGCCCAAAGCCGGTAAAACCATCATGATGCAGAACATCGCTCAGGCGATCACCCGCAACAACCCCGAGTGCCACCTGATTGTGCTGCTGATCGACGAGCGGCCGGAAGAGGTGACGGAAATGCAGCGCTCAGTGCGCGGTGAAGTTGTGGCCTCCACCTTTGATGAGCCACCAGCGCGTCACGTCCAGGTAGCCGAGATGGTGATCGAGAAAGCCAAGCGCCTGGTTGAACACAAGAAAGACGTGATCATTCTGCTGGACTCCATCACCCGTCTGGCCCGTGCATACAACACCATCGTGCCATCTTCCGGCAAGGTGCTCACCGGTGGTGTCGATGCTCACGCCCTCGAGCGTCCCAAGCGTTTCTTCGGGGCTGCGCGTAACATCGAAGAGGGCGGCAGTCTCTCCATTGTCGCCACCGCGCTGGTCGATACCGGCTCGAAAATGGACGAAGTGATTTTCGAGGAGTTTAAAGGCACCGGTAACCAGGAGCTGCACCTGGATCGCAAAATCTCCGAGAAACGTGTTTACCCGGCCATCAACATTCGCAAGTCCGGCACTCGTCGTGAAGACCTGTTGATGCGCGAGGACGAACTGCAACGCGTGTGGATTCTGCGCAAGCTGCTGCACGACATGGAAGATGTGGGCGCGACCGAGTTCCTGGTAAGTAAACTCAAGGACCACAAGACCAACGACGAATTCTTCCTGTCGATGAAGCGCAAATAATTGTACTTGTAGCCGATAGCGTTAGTGATTCATAAAAAGCCCTGCCCTGCAGGGCTTTTTTGTATCTGCTGTCAGCCGAGAAACACTAGTTAACTCCGGCAAATATCCATCTATTGTTTGCATAAACTTTCACCAAACCCCAAACATTCTATGACTATATGGTCATTTCAAGTTTGTACATTTGTAACAGCTTTTGAGTGATTTTTTTTCAACATCAACGTCACAGCATCACTTTTCTGCAGGAAAACGCCAGCGCAAGTGAAATTATTATTCCGTCCAATTTTTAAAAAAACGTTTACATGTGACTCACCAAATCTATAATCGCCGCTGCGCGATTCAAGCAGTCAAGGAAGAAGTTTGTCAGATAACAATAACGAACATCGCCAAAAGATATCTTGAGTCCAGTACAGAGCTCACGTTAAGGGCCGCACGCCTGGTCAAGATAAGAAGTAGATTTAAAGAGATGTAATTCGATGTTTAAGAAATCCCGTTTGTTAATGTTATCCCTGGCAGCGACCCCGTTTGCCGAAAGCGTATCTGCCGCTGGTTTTCATCTGAATGAACAGGGCACCGCCGGCCTCGGCCGTGCCTATGCCGGTGAAGCCGCCTTTGGCGATAACGCTTCCGGCATTGCCCGCAACCCCGCCCTGGCCACGCAATTACCCGGCACTCAGATCTCCACCGGTGTGTCCTATATCAACCCGGAAATTGATGCCAAGGGTGAGGCTACCTACCTCAATGGCTTGACGGTCAATGCCGATCAGGAAGACTATGTCCCATCGGCCTGGGTTCCCCATGCCTACTTGACCCAGCAGCTCAACGATCGCTGGAGCTGGGGACTGGCACTGAACACGCACTTTGGCCTGAAGTCCGAACTGGGCAGTGACTACGCCGCCGCCGATCTGGCCAATGAAGCGGAAGTCATGACCTACAACATCAACCCCAGTCTGGCCTATCGCCTGACCGACGACATCAGTGTGGGTGTGGGCCTGAGCCTGATCAAAGCCAACGCCACCTTTGCTACCGCTGCGCCTATGATCGGCGGCGCCGAAATTTTGCGTCTTGAAGGCGATGATTTCGGCTGGGGCCTGAATGCCGGCGCCACCTGGCAAGTCAACGACGCACTGCGCCTGGGCCTGGGCTACCGCGGTGAAGTGGAACTGAATTTCGACGGTGATGCCTCCTCCGACCTGGATCCGTCCTTGAATCAGGGTGGTTCGTTGAAGATGGATCTGCCCGCCAGCGCCGAGCTGTCTGCCGTCTACGACCTCAACGACCGCTGGACCCTGTCTGCCAGTGTGGTGTGGAACGACTGGAGTGTGTTTGAGTCCCTGGATGCCAACTTCGCGGACGGGACTTCCCAACACCTGAAGGACGAAAACTTCAAGGACAGTTACCGCTACGGCCTCGGCGTAAGCTACAACATCAACAGTCAGTGGACCGCCCGCGCGGGTGTGGCACTGGATGAAACTGCTGTTCCAGCTGACTATCGCTCACTGAGTATTCCGGACACCGACCGCATGTGGTACAGCGCCGGCCTCACTTACCAGTATGATCCAAAGCTGAGTATTGATATGGGCGTTGCCCTGCTTTATGGCGATGAAGTCGACCAGGTTGAAACCTCAGCTCTGGGTACGGTATTTGATGGCAGTACCACCGGTGACGGTCAGATTTTTGGTATCTCGGTTAACTACCAATTTTAATCCCTGTAAACTGAGTGTCAGAGCGCTTTAAGTTGCGGCACTCAGCTCTCATTGCGAGCCATCTCCAGTACCGAGATGGCTCGTTTCATGGCTTTCAAACGACGCAGTTTGCGCGGTTTAACACTGTCCACATTGGAATCGTTACTCTCGTCCAGCGCTTTTAATTCTGCCTTCAGCTCCTCATAACCCTGCTTTAACTCTTCCAATTGCTGCGCTCGCTCGGCTTTATCGAAAATGAGTTTTTCCGGTTCGATTTGCGCGCTGTTTTCCGCCATCACAAAAGAGCGCTCGGGAATTATTTCTTCAGTAACCTGACGCTGATTCATAAAGCCCGGTGACACAATTTCAATATGCTGCTCGTGCAGCCGATCCATCATTTTTTTGCGCAACAGCGAGCGCGCCGACAACAGAGTTTTCACCTGCCGCAGAAAACCCGACACTCGATAACAGACGGAAAAATCCCCCAGCTCCATCACATACACAAACGGTTCTTCTAACTGGGCATCTTCCGCTGCCTGCAACAACACCGCTTCAATCAGGTGATGATCAATGTCATAACCCAGTGTCACTTCTGCCGACACCACGGTGCCATCGGCGTGCACCACCTTGATTGGATGGGAAGATAAAAACAGATTGGGCAGGGTAAGCAAATCGCGGTCTTCGGTTTGTATCTCGGTGTGAAACAAGCCTAACTCGGTAACCCGGCCAAAGTGGTTTTCCACATGAATAAAATCACCCGGTGCAAATTTTTGCACGGATCGCAGCATAAATCCGGCCATGGCATTGGCTGCCACTGTGGGAGAGGAGAGTGTGAGCACCGCCGTCAGCACCAACCCCAACAGCGTCAGCAGCTGGCCTCGCATTTCGCTGTTGAGCGGCAAGGTAAGAATAAGACCCACCAGGGTGATCAATACCAACACGATCGCCAACAACTGATTGCGAAAGCGATGGCCCTTATAATCCCTGCTGGCTCGACGGGCAAATACACGCAGTACAATGACGACAAAAATCAGTAACAGCAGCGCCTTGCTGTAGTCCAGAATAAAGTCGCGTATTCCCTGCTCCAGTACCGCCAGTAGATCCATTGTGTCTATCCCTTGTGTTTTTCCCAGCCTACTGGCAAGGGCGTTGGGGTGCAAGCCAACCCCAATCATGGCATCGCGGCGGGATTGCCGTACAATAGGCCGACCTCAGATCCCAATCACAGACACTGCCTGCAACTATGAAATACCGTGACCTGCGTGACTTTATCAAACTGCTGGAAAAACGCGGCCAACTGAAGCGCATCAGCGCTGCCGTCGATCCCAATCTGGAAATGACCGAGATCTGCGATCGCGTCCTGCGCGCCGGCGGGCCGGCACTGTTGTTTGAAAACCCAGTGGGCTACAGCACCCCGGTTCTGGCCAATCTGTTCGGCACCCCGGAGCGGGTGGCCCTGGGTATGGGCGAGGAGTCGGTCGAGGCTCTGCGCGAAGTCGGTGAGCTGCTGGCATTCCTGAAGGAGCCCGAGCCACCCAAAGGGTTAAAGGATGCCTGGCAGAAGATGCCCATTTTCAAACAGGTGCTCAACATGGGGCCCAAGCAGGTGAGCAAGGCCGCCTGTCAGCAGGTGGTCCTCGGCAAGGACGAGGTGGACCTCTATCAGCTGCCGATCCAGACCTGTTGGCCCGGCGACGCGGCACCGCTGGTGACCTGGCCGCTGGTGATTACCCGCGGGCCCAACAAGGAGCGGCAAAACCTCGGCATCTACCGCATGCAACTGATTGGTAAAAACCGGCTGATCATGCGCTGGCTGTCGCACCGGGGCGGGGCGCTGGACTTTCGCGAGTGGCAGCAGCAGAACCCGGGCCAGCCCTACCCGGTATCGGTTGCCCTCGGCGCCGATCCCGCCACCATTCTCGGTGCCGTTACCCCCGTGCCCGACACCCTTAGTGAATACGCCTTTGCCGGACTGTTGCGCGGAGACAAAACTGAAGTCACCAAGAGTCTGCTGAGCGACCTGCAGGTACCGGCCTCGGCCGAATACGTGCTGGAAGGGCACATCTACCCCGATGACATGGCCGACGAGGGCCCTTTTGGCGATCATACCGGCTATTACAACGAAGTGGATCGCTTCCCGGTATTTACCGTCGAAACCATCACCCACCGCAAGGATCCGATCTACCACAGCACCTACACTGGCCGGCCACCGGACGAGCCTGCGGTGCTAGGTCTCGCCCTCAACGAAGTGTTTGTGCCGATCCTGAAAAAGCAGTTTCCCGAGATTGTGGATTTCTACCTGCCGCCTGAGGGTTGCTCCTACCGCATGGCGGTGGTAACCATGAAGAAGCAGTACCCCGGCCACGCCAAGCGGGTGATGATGGGGGTCTGGTCGTTCCTGCGTCAATTTATGTACACCAAGTTTGTTATTGTCACCGACGATGACGTCAATGCCCGTGACTGGAAAGACGTGATCTGGGCCATCACTACCCGCATGGACCCGATTCGCGATACCACGCTGGTGGACAATACCCCCATTGACTATCTGGATTTCGCCTCACCCATTTCCGGGCTCGGCTCCAAAATGGGCATGGATGCCACCAACAAGTGGCCCGGTGAAACCGAGCGGGAGTGGGGCGAGCCGATTGCGATGGACCCGGCCATCAAGGCCAAAGTCGACAGCCTGTGGGACTCGCTGGGGATTGACTGATAACTGAGCGAAGCGGGATACAGGTCACTGTTTGAGATTGGCAAGAGGTTGACTCTGCTGCTAGGGTAAAAAGAACCACCATCAAGGGAGACACCATGAAAACCATAACAACCAGTCTGATCCTGTTCGCTCTAACCAGTGCTGCCGCGGTGGCGGATTGCACGATGCCGAACACACCCAGCATGCCCGCCGGCGACAAAGCCAATATGGATGCCATGCTGGCCGGTAAAAAGGCCATCACCGATTTCCAGCAGTCCAATGCCAGTTACATGCAGTGCCTGAGCGAGGAAATGGAAAAACTCAAGGGCGACTTGAACAGTGACGATAAGGCCACCAAGGCAGAGGCCCAATCCAAATACTCCGAGCTCACCGACACCTACAATTCCGCGGTGAGTGCCGAGGAGCAACTGGTTAACGACTTCAATCAGGCCGTACGAACTTTTAAAGCTGCCAATCCCTGAGACGGGAATTCCGCTTAGCCATAGGCAGGTATGCTTCAAGCCCTGCCTTTTGGTCACCTAAAGCAGCTGCAGCCGGTGGCCCAGATCCCACAGTATGGACGCCCAGACAAACCCCGTCAGCCCCAGCGCCACCAGCACTGCCGCCGAGCCCAGGTCTTTGGCCGCGCCACTGAGTCGATGTGTTTCCGGACCGATGCGATCAATCGCCGCCTCGATGGCGCTGTTGAGTAACTCAATTATGATCACCAGCGCGAGGCTACCAATCAGCGCGATGCGCTCAAGGGTGGTGACGTCCAGCACTAACGCCACCGGCAGCAGGCATATGCTCAGGGTGATTTCCTGCCGAAACGCGGCCTCATTACGCCAGGCGGTGTGAAACCCGTTGAGGGAATAACCAAAGGCATTGATGATGCGGCGGAGTCCGCGCTTGCCTTTCATGTCCGTCGCATCCATGAGCATCTCCGTCAATAAATGCTTTCAACCTTCAGCAAGAAGGCAACGTTCAGTAAGAGGGCACGTTCAGTAAGAGGGCATGGGCAATTCCGGCAGATTGCCGGCGGTCAGCAACAACCCTTTTTGGTAGTAGTCGGTACTGAGTTCATGCTCACCCAAGTGGGCCAGCAGGCGTGCCAGTTCTGCGCAGGCTTCGGGGGTGGCCTGCAGTCGCAAGCTGTTTTCAAAATAGTCCCGCGCCTTGCCCCAGAGTTCATTGCGCAGCGACAGGCGACCAAGGGTCAGCAGCAAGGCGGTATTCGCCGGCCGCTCCTGCAACCAGCCTTCGGCCTTCAACAGTTGTCGACTGGCGTCGGCGTCTTTTAACAGCCCATAGCGCAATACCAGCTGATCATTCCAGTCCGACTGCAGGGCTTTACGCAATACCAGTTCGGCATCTGTGGACTGCTCCTCGGCCTCCAGCAAATCCACATACAGCAGCAGCAGCTCTGGTTGATGCTGCCAGTGTTTCGGTACCTTGCGCCAGACGGCATGAATGGAGTCGATGCTGAAGTCGGTATTGGCGGCCTGTTGCAACAACTTGCGATACAGCAAACCGGTCAGTTCATCCAGCTCCCGTTCCGGCAACACTTTCTGGCGCCGTAACTGCGGCAGGATTTTTTCCAGTGCGTCCCAGTCCTGCAAATGCACATACGCCTGGCGCAACATATCCAGTACCACTGGATGGCGGGGCGAGAGTTTCCGGGCCCGCTCCAGGGTGGCGGCACAGGCTTCGTATTTTTTACCCAGCATCTGGATACGCGCCTGAGACAGGGCGATCGCCAACCCGGCATCGGGATCGGCTTGCTCGGCCTTGGCGAGCAGGGCGTTGGCCTGTTCCTCGTCGCCCAGCTCGTAAGCGCTGCGAGCGGCCGCCAGGTAGTTAATCAGCGGCGCGCTGCTGCTCTCCGCTGAGCGGTTCAGCTGTCGCAGGGCAGGGCGCCAGTCGCCCTCAATAAAACTCAACAGTCCATGGGCGGTGCGGCGCTGGGCTCGGCGTTCACTGCTGCTCCACAGGCGACTCACCTGGTTGCCCACACTGCGTACGCTGCCCCACAACAAACGCTGCCCCAACCAATAGAGCAACATCAGCAACAGCAGACAGGCCAGGGCAAACCAGACACTCATTTCAATGGAGGTATTGCCCACCGCAATCAACAGGTAACTGGGCTGGTTTTCCACCCACTGATACACCCAGGCCCCACCCAGCAAACACAACGCGAACAGAAAAAACCATTTCATCAAGGCGCTCCTCCGCGGGCCGGATCGGCCGACTGCGAATCCAACTGCGACCGACCGGCGCGCTCATCCAACAGATGCAGTTCGGCAATGTAATCCTGCAGGGCCACCAGTGAGGCCGAGATATCCGGCAGCTGAGCCTCAACGTTTTTCTGTCTCAACAGGTGTACGGCGTCGGCCAGGGTTTGCGCACTGTCCTGGTTGGCAAAGTAACGTCGCAACAGGCTTTCGGCTTCGTCCAGGCTGTGGCGATAGATGGTGGTCTCCTCGCGCAACATCGCCAACTGCGCCTGCTCCAAATTAAAACGCAGGTTCTGACGCAGGTAACCGGCTCCGTCCGGCGGCAGCAGCGGCTGCATCGGTTGATCGTGATGGCGAATGCGCACCTGGTGCTTCAACTGACTGAGGGCGCTGTTAAAATGTTCCACCAGTTGTGCCCACCAGCCCGACGCGGTATCCGGCAGGGCCGTCCCGGCGGAGACGCTATCCTCAGCGGTACGGGCAGCTGCGGAAGCGTCCTCGGACTTCATCAACTGGGGCATATCCGGCAGCTTCTGGACTTGCTCGGTGAGTGCCGCCAGTTCCAGATAGAGTCCGGTGCGATCCAGTTCTGGAGCCACTTTCAGGGTCGCAATGTCCCGAGCCAACTTATCGCGCACGCCGAATAACTTCATATCGTCCACTTGCACCAGAATCTGGTCGGCCGCCTGCAACAGTGCCAGAGCGCCGCTGCTGCCACGCTCCATCAATAAACGCTGGTTGGCCAATCGCATTAGGTATTCCGCCTCCGCCAGCAACCAGTCTTCACGGCTGGTGGTGGACAGGCTTTGCAGTCGACGACTGTGTTGCTGAACCTGTTGCTCCAGGGTCTGCAGGCCCCTCTGCCACTGTTGTTCTTCCTGCTTCTGACTTTGCGCCACTTGCGCCAGCGTCTGACGGGTATCGCTGCCCTGCTGCTGTAAACGCTCGTCAAGGGTTTGCAGCAACTGCTGCTGCCGTTGCTGCTGCTGTTTCTCCAGCAACTGCAGCTCTTGCCAACCCAAATAGGCCAACGTGGCACAGGCGGCCATGGTCAACAACACCAATAGCACCAGCCACCAGGGTGTGCGCACTAGGGGTTTGCCGGGCGCGGTGGTGGCTTTGTGCTCTGCAGTTTTGTGCGCTGACGCAGCAGCCCCAGCTTGCGGTTTTTCTTCAGCACTCGCAGCAGTCGGTTGGCCTGCTGTGACAGTGGCCGTTGCCGACGGCGAGGTGCTATCTGCATGCGCCGCTGCTGTATTTGTATCCGCCGCAGACGCAGACGTCGAGCGCGATTGTTTTGAGTCCGGTGCTGCCGAATTTTGCGGGTCCTTTGCGCTTGTCGCAGTTTGACCTGAGGTCTTCTTTGAAGAGTCGCCATTGTTGCTTTTACTCATAACGGGTTCCATGGTCATTCAGAGTCAGCGTCTGGTGCCCTTATTATATGACCAGATCCCGCCTTGTCCGTTACTCCAGATGTCCAACAGGGCACCATGGCCAGCTCAGGAGCTGACAACAGGCCCTGCAGGGGTTGTGCAGTTAGTGGTGCTGCTGCCAGGCCATCAGGCTTGCCAGCATGGTGTCATCAGAGGCATTTTCAGACTGGATGACATGGGTAAACCCCTGCATGCGCGCCTGCTCTGCCACCCGCTCACCCGGTACCAGTAAGGGTAGTTGCTTCCATTGGCTTTGCCCCGCCGACTCCACCAGCCGGCACCAGTTGGCCAGGGTTTCGCCGCTGTGCACGCTCACCAGATCGCCGGAGCGCCCCCATTCAGCGGCCAGCAGTTGTGGCAACGCATCGGTGTCTGGCAGGCGGCGCTGGTACAACTCGCAATAATCCACGCGAGCACCGCGCTGTGTGAGCGTCTCCGCCAGTAGCGGGCGCCCGCCCTGACCGCGAAAAATCACCACCTGTTGTTGCTCGATATCCTGCAGTTGCGGCAGGGCCAGTAAAGCCTCGCTGTTCATGCTGCCACCGGCACTGATCAGTCGGCCACCCAATTGCTGCAGGGGCCCACGCAGCGCCCGGGCCGTGGCACTTCCAACCGCATAGCAGGTCAACCCCAGCGGCAACTGAGGCCAGTAGCGATCGAGCCACTCCAGCCCGTAGCGAGCGGCGTTCTGGCTGACAAAAATGGCGTGTTGATAGCGACTGATGTCCATCACCCGGCTTTTGATGGCCTGCCAGGCCGGCCCATCAGCTTCTGTCAGCGGCACAATATCCAGTAAGGGCAGCCTCAGCGTTGACGCCCCACGCCCCTGCAACAACTGTTGCCAGTGACCAGCCTGGGCCTCAGGGCGGGTAATCAGTACCCGCAGACCCGCCAGGGCGTCAGTGCTCTTCACCATAGACCGCCTGCAGAATTCGCTCGGCACCCGCTGCCAGCAAGCGTTCGGCCAGGGCCACGCCCAGGGCCTCAGCATCGGCCACCGGACCGCGAATCTCATCTTCCAGCATCTGCTGGCCATCGGGACTGCCCACCAGGCCACGCAGCCACAACTGGCCGTCGTCCTGCTGCAGGGCAAAGCAGCCAATCGGCACCTGGCAGCCACCTTCGAGGCGGCGGTTCATGGCACGTTCGGCGACCACCTGCTCGGCGCTGGTGGGACAGTGCAGGGGCTGCAGCAACTCGACAATGCGCTCGTCCTGCAGCCGCGTCTCTATCCCCACCGCGCCCTGTCCACCGGCCGGCAAACTGACTTCCGGCGCCAGCCGCTGGCGAATACGGTCTTCCATTTCCAGCCGCACTAACCCTGCCGTGGCCAGAATAATGGCATCAAACTCTCCCGCATCCAGCTTGGCCAGACGGGTATTAACATTGCCTCGCAGGAATTTCACCTGCAAATCCGGGCGTCGGGCCAGCAGCTGGCACTGGCGCCGCAGACTGGAGGTGCCCACCACGCTGCCGGCCGGCAGGGCTTCCAGGCTGTCATAGGTATTGGACACAAACGCATCGCGGGGATCTTCCCGCGGGCAGATGACCGCCAACCCCAGGCCCTCTGGAAATTCCATCGGCACATCCTTCATGGAGTGCACGGCGATATCGGCATCACCGTTGAGCAGGGCATGCTCCAGTTCTTTGACAAACAATCCCTTGCCACCCACTTTGGCCAGAGGCACATCAAGGATTTTATCGCCACGACTGACCAGCGGCACCAGCTCCACGGTCAGTTGCGGATGGTGGCGTTCCAGTTCGGCCTTGACGTATTCAGCTTGCCACAGGGCCAGGGCGCTTTTGCGAGTGGCGATGCGCAGGGTTTCAGACATAGACATCTCTTCCGGGTATAGACGGGTGCCGGGCAGGGCCCAAACAAAGCGCAGATCATAGCAAAACTGCCGGGCTTTGCCGACTTGCGAACCCGGCTTGACGGCCCGGCAGCCTAGTCGCCCAGCAATCGTTGGCGCACGTCACTGGCGTGGCGACGACTGACCTGGGGCCGCTGATCCGTGCCCTGCAGACGCAACTCGAACTGTCCGGCAGGGTTCTTCTCCATGGCCTCAATGCGATTCACCGCCACCAGCGCGTTGCGATGCACCCGCACAAAGCGTTGGCCCAGTTCGGTCTCCAGCTCTTTCAGGGTATCGTCGATCAGGGTTTCACCGTCGTCGTGGTAGATGGTGACGTACTTCTGATCGGCGGCAAAGAAATGGATTCTGTCCAGGGCAATCCGCTCCACCCCGCGTCGTGTACGGGCGCTGATGTGGGAGCGGGAAGACACCTCTGGCGCCTGCGTGAGTGTCGTGCGCTGGGCCCGATTCAGGCTGTGGGCACGCTGCAGGGCCTGCAACAGTTTTTCCTGCCGCACCGGTTTCAACAGATAGTCCACCGCATTGACACCAAAAGCATCCAGAGCGTACTGATCGTAAGCGGTACAGAAAATCACCGCCGGCGGGTCGTCCAGCGCAGCCAGTTGGCCGGCGGCCTGTAAGCCATCCGAGCCCGGCATTTGAATATCCAACAGGACAATGTCCGGGTCCTGTTGCATCACCTGCGTCATCATGTCGATGGCATTAGCGGCCAACCCCACCACCCGGTAGTCGGCGACCTCGGTCAGCAAGCGCGCCAGGCGCTCGCGCGCCAGAGGTTCGTCATCTACGATCAGAATGTCCATGCTGGGTCCTTAGCGGCTTGTGTCTCCAGGGGGTAACTCAGGTTCACCACAAACTGTGTCCGGTCGGCTGACCAGTCGGCCCGCAGATGCGCCTGGGGACCAAAATGCGCCTGCAACCGATGGCGAATATTGTCGAGCGCCAATTGGTTACCACGGCGCTCAGCGGCGGCCGCAGCCGGCTCAGGGGTGGGTACCGGATTGGCAATGGTCACCTGTAACCGCGCGGCCCCCAGTGTCGACTCCTGCTTTACCAGCTGAATATCAATCGTCCCGCCCTGTGCCGAAGGCGAAATACCGTGCTGTATGGCGTTTTCCAGCAGGGGCTGCAGCAGCAGCCTGGGTATTTGACACTGCTGCTGGACCTCCTCCACCGCCGCCGACACCTGCCAGCGTACCTCTAAACGCGGGCCGAGCCGGGTCTGTTCGATATCCAGGTACTGGCGACACAGCTCCAATTCATTGGCCAGCGACACCAATCCGGGCTCAGCCAGATTAGCCCGGAACAGGCTCGACAAATCCTCCACCAAGCGCTCGGCCTTGGCGGGTTCAATGGCGATCAGACTGGCAATGCTGTTCATGCTGTTGAACAGGAAATGCGGCTGGATGCGGGATTGAAGGGCCTGAATGCGGGCCCGCAACTCGGCTTTTTGTTGATTGCTCCACTGCTGCTGCATGTAGAGGTAGCGCAATACCACTCCGGCAAAGATGCCGGCCTGCAACACATTCGACAAGACCGTCCATTGATCGCCAGCTTGCCAGCCATCCAGTCCCCACAGGCCCACCAGCGAACACACCAGCGTCACCCCCAGGACCAGCAGATAACTCAACAATCCCGCCAGCCAGGCCGGTATGGCCGACAGGCGAAAGCGCAGGGGACACAACAGGGCCGCGCTCAGCAGCACGATCCACTGAATCAAAAACGACCTCAGCCCCAGGCTTTCCCAGTCAAACGGCAGCAGGCCCGAATCGGCCAGCACCAGCCCGAATGCCAGCAACTCCCCCAGCATCACCAGCAGGAACACCGCCTGCAGGGTGCACATATCGGGCAAAAAAGGCGCCAAGGGTACGGGCCGGTTGAGCTGGCGATCCGACATGGGGCGATGTTCTGGCATAGATGTCTGCACCTTACTCTAAACACACTTGCGCTAAACACAGAAAAACAGACCCTCTCACCATGGATCTGATTTGTTATCGTTCTGGGCTATAATACCGGCCTTTTACCCGAGGATGTCACCCTTATCAACCGGCTTGTCGCCGGGGTCACATTTTTCGGACGCATCAGCCAGTGAGTGAGAGTTATGAGCCAGGACAAAACCAATCAGCAGTGGGGTGGTCGTTTCAGCGAGCCCACCGATGCCTTTGTGCAACGCTTTACCGCATCCATCCAGTTTGACCAGCGGCTCTATCGCCACGACATCCAGGGTTCCATCGCCCATGCCACCATGCTGGAAACCGCCGGCGTGCTCACCGCCGAGGAGCGTGACGCCATTATCAATGGCCTCAAGGAAGTCCAGGCCGATATCGAGTCCGGTCGCCAGGAGTGGTCCATCCCGCTGGAAGACGTGCACATGAACGTCGAATCGGCGCTTACCGGCAAGATCGGTATTACCGGCAAGAAACTGCACACCGGCCGCTCCCGCAACGATCAGGTGGCCACCGATATCCGCCTCTGGCTGCGCGACGAGATCGACGCCATCGGCACCGAACTGACCCGCCTGCAGGATGGCATGGTAAAACTGGCCGAGCACGAAGCCGACACCATCATGCCCGGTTTTACCCACCTGCAAACCGCTCAACCGGTCACCTTTGGCCATCACCTGCTGGCCTGGAACGAAATGCTGGAACGCGACTTCGGTCGCCTGCAGGACTGCCGTAAGCGGGTCAATCAGTCGCCGCTGGGCGCCGCAGCCCTGGCCGGTACCACCTACCCGATCAACCGCGAACTGACCGCCTCCCTGCTGGGCTTTGAGGCGCCCACCCGCAACAGCCTGGATTCGGTCTCCGATCGCGATTTCGCCATCGAATTCTGCGGCTTTGCCAGCCTATTGATGACTCACTTGTCGCGCATGTCCGAAGAACTGGTGCTGTGGACCTCGGCCCAGTTTGACTTTATCGACCTGCCGGACCGCTTCTGCACCGGTTCCAGTATCATGCCGCAGAAGAAAAATCCCGACGTGCCGGAGCTGGTGCGCGGCAAAACCGGTCGCGTCAACGGTCACCTGATCAGCCTGCTGACGCTGATGAAGTCCCAGCCCCTGGCTTACAACAAGGACAACCAGGAAGACAAAGAACCCCTGTTCGACACCGTCGATACCGTCAAGGATTGCCTGCGCGCCTTCGCCGATATGGTGCCCGCCATTGAGGCTAAAAAAGCCAGTATGCTGGAGGCGGCCAAGCGCGGTTTCTCCACCGCCACCGACCTGGCCGACTACCTGGTGCGCAAGGGTGTGGCCTTCCGCGACGCTCACGAAATTGTGGGTAAATCTGTCGCCTTTGGCATTCAGGAAGGCAAGGACCTGTCGGAGATGAGCCTGGCGGAACTGCAACAGTTCTCCGATACCATCGCTGACGATGTGTTTGACGTACTGACCCTGGAAGGGTCCGTGGCCGCTCGCGATCATATTGGTGGCACCGCCCCCAACCAGGTACGTGCCGCCGCCCAGGCCGCGCTGCAACTGCTGTCCCAGCGCAGCTGATCCTCCCAGCCTGGCAGGCCCGCTCGACTGCGGCCTGCCCTTTCCGCCAGCCGCCCGACCCGCCGCCGCTGGCGTCTCCCGCCCCCTGAACTACACTTTAGTCACGACTTCTGTGGCGCAGCCGCCGCGTAAGCAACACCACCCATAACAGTGCCTGATTCTAACTAAAACACCTGGCACGGCCGGCCCCTGGTCAAAGGGCTAATTTCGAGAACACCGGTCCACTCTATGGCGCGTCGACAATCCAAGGCAACAATCGAAACCAGCCGGCTCAAAGCGCGTATCCGCGAGCTGGAAGCCAGCTTGTCACAGACTCAGCCAACGTCAAAAGTACCCTGCGACAACTCGCGCAAAGTGGAGGGGGACTTTGCCCATTTCCTGCAGCGCACCTCTCGCACCGTCTGTTTCAGCTGGCACAATGGTCATGGTGAAGCGGTTTACAGTGAAAACGCCGCCCAAGTGCTCGGCTATCCCGCTTCCACCGTATCCGACAAGAGCTTTATCCGCGACCATATTGCCGAGTCAGACCGGGAGCGAATCCGCCAGCGCTTCAAACAGTGCATCCAACTGGGCGAGGGTTATGACACCGAGCTGCAGATGATCAAACGCAACGGCGAGCCCTGCTGGTTCCTGATGCGCATTCGGGTAATGGAACTGGATGACAACGGCCTCGCCAGCCACATTATCGGCACCCTGACGGACATCGACGCACTGAAACGGGAGCAATTGACCCAGACGGCCGTGGCTGAAAGCGAGCAGGAATTGCGTGAAACCTTGCGCTGCCTGCTGGAAGACGACAGCTGGGAAAACATTGAACAGACTCTGGCCAGCCTCGCCCAGCGCTTTCAAATTGACCGTATTCTGTTGCGCTGGCTGGATCCCGACACAAAACGCATGCCGCTGATCGACCGCTGGTCCTCGGACAAGACCCCCTACACCGACCCTTACGCCGACTTGACGGCTGGTCAACTGCCAAAACTGATGCGCCAACTGGAGCAGCGCAAACCGGTCATTCTCTATCCTGCCACCCCGGAGTCCATTGATCCCCCGTTGCTGCAGCTATTGCTCGCCGACAATATAGAATCGATGGCGCTGGTGCCGATCTTTTACCAAGAGCGGATTGACGGGCTGCTGGTCTTACCCGCCATTGGGCAGCCCAAGCACTGGAGTAACCGAGAACTGGAGACCGCCATCATCATCGCCGACGCTCTCGGGCGGGCCGTCAGCCGCAACCGGATTACCCGCCAGCTGGAAGCCAGCGAACAGCGTTTTCAATACGCCATGCAGGCCTCCCGCGATGGTGTCTGGGACTGGGAACTCAACACCAACAAGTTGTATTTAAGCCCCGGCTACCTGCACATGCTCGGTTACGAAGAAGGCGAACTGGAATCCTCCATTGATACCCTGGTCAACCACTTGTTGTACCCGGGGGATCTCGCCTTCTGCAGCCAGGTGTTCGAACAGGCCCGTCACAACCCACAGCAGCCCATCCAATGTGAATACCGCATGCGCCACAAAGACGGCCACTTGGTGTGGGTCTTTACCCGCGCCCTGTTTGTCAGCTTCGACGGGCAACAGCGGCCCCTGCGAGCGGTAGGCGTGAATGCCGACATCAGCCAGTTCAAGGAGGCCCAGGCACAGTTACAGCAAGCCAAATGGGAAGCCGATGCCGCCAACCGCATCAAGAGTGAGTTTCTCGCCCGCATGAGCCATGAGATTCGCACCCCGCTCAACGCCATCATCGGTATGAGTCACCTGTTGCACGGCACGGTGTTAAACCCGCAACAACAGGAATACCTGACCAGTGTCCACGATTCTGCCGACAGCCTGCTGCACATCATTGACGAGATACTGGATTTCTCCAAGCTGGAGGCGGGCAAGTACCTGCTGGAGGACAACCACTTTGACATTGAGCGGGTGTTATCCCAATTATCCAAGCGCTATGCCCAGGCCGCCGAGTCGAAAGGCATCGAGCTGGTATTTGACATCGCCAGTGATGTGCCTCGCTTTGTCAAGGGCGATGCCCTGAGGTTACTGCAAATCCTCAGCAACCTGCTCGACAATGCGGTGAAATTTACCGAGCGGGGTGAAATTACTCTCTCGGCCCGCAAGCTGAGTCAGGACAGTCAGGGTATTGAGCTGGAGTTTGCCCTGGCCGATACCGGCGTCGGGTTTGAAACCGACCTGCTGCAGGATCTGCTCAATCCCTTTACCCAGGCCGACGGCTCCAGCAGCCGTCGCTTCGGCGGCACTGGCCTGGGCCTCAGCATCTGTCGCTACCTGATTGAGCAAATGCATGGCCGCCTGCAGGCGGAAACCCGGCAGCATCAGGGCAGCTGCTTTCGATTTAACGCCCACTTTAAACACAGTCATCTGGGTGAACAGCCCCTGCAACACAACCCGACACGCTTCAAGGGACTGCGAACCCTGATTGTGGATGATCATCCAGGTGCCTTGCTGGTACTGAAGAAAACCGCCGAGGCGCTGCAGCTGGCGGTGCAAACAGCCACCGAGCCCCAACAAGCCCTGCAGCTGCTGCGCGCAGCCGACCAGCGCGGCGAGCCTTTCCAGCTGCTGCTGATCGATTTTAAAATGCCCGGCCTCAATGGCGTCGAGGTCTGTAATGAGATACAGCAGGCGTGCGAGATCCAGCACAAACCCAAGCGCCTGCTGGTGTCCAATTACAGTCGCGACGACATCGCCGAAAGTATTGCCCTGACCAACGTCCAGGCCTTTATCAATAAACCGGTCACGGCTTCACGCATCTTTGACGCCATCGCCCTGGCGTTTGGTGAAAGCCTGTTTGAAGCAAGCACTGAGCCTGACACAAACCGAGGCAAAGGGCTTCGGGGCAGCCACCTGCTGCTGGCCGAAGACAACCTGGTCAACCAGAAGGTGGCTGCCGGCATGCTGAAAAAGAAAGGCATTCAGGTCACCATCGCCCACAACGGCCAACAGGCGCTCGACCTGCTGCTGCAACACCCGCCGGATACCTTCGACGCCATCCTGATGGACATGGAGATGCCGGAAATGGATGGCTACGAAGCCACCCGGCGCATTCGCGCTGGCGACCACTGTGCTGACATCCCCATTATCGCCATGACCGCCCATGCCCTGCAGGGCGACCGGGAAAAGTGCCTGGCCGCAGGCATGGACGATTACATCACCAAACCGGTCAACCCGGATCTGCTTTACCAGGCCCTGGAACACTTCCTCAGCCTGACTCCCTCCAATCGGCAACTCTAGGTTCTGCACCAGGCTGCTGCCAGACCGCCGAATGGCCGGCAGCGCTAGCACCGCCGGCCTATCCACCGTTATACTAGCCGGCTTAACCCAGGATTCTGAACAGGCTGTGGAGACACCATGCAATTCCCAATTCTCTTGAAAATGACGACTCTGATGCTGGTACTGGCAAGCGCACTGACGGCCTGTGGTCAAAAAGGTCCCCTGTACCTGCCCCAGCCCGAAGAGCAAGCCCAGGCACAAACGCCACAGGCATCAGAATCGGAGCAACATTCAGAGCAACATTCAGAGCAACTACAGGCGGCGGCCCCATAACTGCCGGCCAACCTGACGCCCACGGCTAACCAGGCCGCCACAGGGCATAGCGACATTGAGATACGAGTTACCCATGCAAGATTTTTTTGAACGCGACGGCGAACTGTACGCCGAGCAGGTCTCCCTGACCAGCCTGGCCGAAACCCACGGTACCCCGCTGTATGTTTACAGCCGGGCCGCATTTACTCGCCACTATCAAGCCTACGCCGCCGCTCTGGGCGATCATCCAGGCATGATTTGTTACGCCGTCAAGGCCAACTCCAATATCGCCGTACTGAACGTACTGGCACAGCTGGGTGCGGGTTTTGATATTGTCTCTGAGGGCGAACTGGAGCGTGTCCTGCTGGCCGGCGGCGATCCCCGTCGAGTGGTGTTTTCCGGGGTCGGCAAAACCCCGGCCGAAATGCGTCGCGCACTGGAAGTGGGTGTGCACTGTTTTAATGTCGAATCCGAGGCCGAAGTGGACGTACTGGCAGCGGTGGCCGCGGAACTGGGCACTGTCGCCCACGTCTCCCTGCGCGTCAATCCGGATGTGGACGCCAACACCCATCCCTACATTTCCACCGGTCTGAAAGAAAACAAATTCGGCATCGACATCGCCGCAGCGCCTCGGGTATACGCCCATGCGGCGCAACTGCCTTCGCTCAAAGTGGTGGGCGTGGATTGCCACATCGGCTCCCAGTTGACCGAGCTGTCGCCATTTGTCGACGCCCTTGAGCGGGTGTTGCAACTGGTCGATCAACTGGCCGAGCAGGGCATTGCCATCGAACACCTGGATCTTGGCGGTGGCCTTGGCGTCACCTACCGCAATGAACAGCCGCCCGCCGTGGCGGACTACATGCAGGCCATCAAAGCCCGCCTGGGTGAACGCCAGCTGGCCCTGATCTTCGAGCCGGGCCGCTCCATCGCCGCCAATGCCGGTGTCCTGCTCACTCAGGTCGAGTACCTGAAGCCCACACCGCACAAGAATTTTGCCATTATCGATGCCGCCATGAACGACAACATCCGGCCGTCACTGTACCAGGCCTGGCAGGATATCCGCCCGCTGCGCCCACGTGCCGGTGACACCCTGAGCTGGGATCTGGTGGGTCCGGTCTGCGAAACCGGTGACTTTCTTGGCAAAGACCGTGCCCTCAATCTGCAGGCCGGCGATTACCTGGCGGTCATGTCCTGCGGCGCCTACGGTTTCACCATGAGCTCCAACTACAACAGCCGTCCGCGCGCTGCAGAAATCATGGTGGACGGTGACCGCGCCCAGGTTGTTCGCGCCCGCGAGAGCCTGGCCAGCCTGACCCAGGGTGAAACCCTGCTCGAGGACAGCTGACTGTGAGAATCCGCTTTACCAAAATGCATGGCCTGGGCAATGATTTTGTCGTCATCGACGGCATTAGCCAGCAGGTCCGCCTGACGGCCGACAAAGTCCGGCGGCTGGCTGACCGTCGCTTCGGGGTCGGCTGCGACCAGGTGTTGCTGGTGGAAGTCCCACACAATCCGGATGTGGATTTCCGCTATCGCATCTACAATGCGGATGGCTCTGAAGTTGAGAACTGTGGCAACGGCGCCCGCTGCTTTGCTCGTTTTGTGACTGACCGCAGACTCACCGGCAAGCGGGATATTGTGGTAGAGACCGCCAACGGCATCATGACCTTGCACCTGCTCGACAATGACGATGTGCAAGTGGATATGGGGGCACCGCGACTGGCCCCGGCCGACCTGCCGTTTCTTGCGGACAGCCAGGCGGTCACCTACGCCCTGCCATTGTCTGACACTACGCTGGAAATCAGCGCCGTGTCCATGGGTAATCCCCACGCGGTCACATTGGTGGACAACGTCCAAACGGCCCCGGTTGAACAGTGGGGACCGGAAATTGAGGCCCATGAACGGTTTCCCCAACGGGTTAACGCGGGCTTTATGGAAATCGTATCACGCTCCGAAATTAACCTGCGGGTTTTTGAGCGCGGCAGTGGTGAAACTCTGGCCTGCGGCACCGGCGCCTGCGCTGCGGTGGTAGCAGGGCGCTTGCGCAACCTGTTAGACTCATGTGTAAAAGTCAATCTGCCAGGGGGCAGCCTGACCATCGAGTGGCAGGGCGAAGGGCAACCGGTACTGATGGCTGGTCCGGCCACCCACGTTTTCCATGGACAAGTGAAAATCTAGGAGCCCACAGGGCGTACGTGCTTATGAGCGAACCGACAGTGACTGACACCGACAGCCCCATCAAGGAAGAAGCGGTGGTGAAGTACCTGCGCAACCACCCCGATTTCTTTGTCAAACAGCCGGGCTTACTCGCCGAATTGCGCCTGCCCCATGAAAGTGGCCAGGCCATCTCGCTGGTGGAGCGGCAGGTGGCGATTCTGCGAGAGCGCAATATGGATATGCGCCACCGACTCAGCAAGCTGCTCGACAACGCCCGTGATAATGACCGCCTGTTCGACAAGACCAAGCGCCTGATCCTGGCTTTGCTGGAAGGCAGAAGCCTGACCGATACCGTGGACTCGCTGTTTTACAGCTTCGAAAAAGATTTCAAAATTCATTACACCAGCCTGATTCTGTTCGGTGATCCCGCCCGGCTGGCCAATTCAAAAGCCCGCGTTGAGCCCTTGAGCCAGGCCCGGGAAAGCATTGGCGGCCTGTTAAAAGCCAACAAACCCCAATGTGGCGTGCTGTCAAAGGAAGAGACCCGCTATCTGTTCCCGCAATGCGCCGAGCACGTTGGCTCAATTGCCGTGGCCCCGCTGGTGCACGGCAACACCTTCGGCCTGCTGGCGATTGGAAATCGCGATGCGCATTACTACCGCTCCAGCATGGGCACCCTGTTCCTGAGCTATATTGCTGAAGTATTAAACCGCTCGCTGCCGCATCACCTGACACCCGGTGTGACACTGAGCTACTGATACCCTTATAAGCGCGTGAGTGATCTCAACCCCACCTTGCTGGAAGCCACTCTGCGGGAGTTTGCCGACTACCTGCAGTACGAGCGACGTGCTTCAACCCACACCCTCAGTAATTACCAGCGTGACCTGCGCAGCCTGAGCGAATACTGCCAACAACAGCAATTGTCACTGGAGCAGCTGCGACCTCACCATATCCGCCAACTGCTGAATCAGCGGCGGCGACAAAACCTGTCTCCCCGCAGCCTGCAACGCTGGCTATCTGCCCTGAAAAGCTTCTTCCTGTTCGCCCTCAAGCAGAAACGTATCAGCCTCAACCCCTGCACCGGCATTCAAGCCCCCAAGGCCCAAAAGACCTTACCCAAGGCCCTCGATGCGGACCAGGCCATCCGGTTTGTGGAAGTGTCAGGTGAGGATTTTATCGCCCGTCGGGATCGGGCCTGTGTGGAACTGTTCTATTCGTCCGGCTTGCGACTGAGTGAACTGGTGTCACTCAACTGGCAGGATGTACATGCGGGACAGGCACAGCTGCGTGTCACGGGCAAAGGGGGCAAAACCCGGGAACTGCCGGTGGGCAAACCGGCACTGCAAGCCCTGAACAGCTGGCGACTGATGCAACAGTCGCAGTGCGGTGATCAGGTTGAAGCGATTTTTACCAGCCAGCAAGGCAAACGCCTGACGGCCCGCGCAATCCAGGCACGCTTTGCCAAACTCAGTATCAGCCAGGATGTGGATCAGCCGGTTCATCCACACATGCTGCGCCACTCTTTTGCCAGTCATTTACTGGAGTCCAGTGGCGACCTGCGAGGTGTACAGGAACTGCTGGGCCACGCCAACCTGTCCACGACACAAATCTATACCCACCTGGATTTCCAGCATCTGGCCAAGGTCTACGACCAGGCCCACCCCCGCGCCAGGCGCCGTGACAGCGACGACGATTGAGTCGTCTTCCCAGCTCAAATGGGTCGACTGGTGTAGTTATTGGTGGGCTTCTGCGGGGGGTCGGCGGTTACATGGGCATCGACCTGCTGTATCACCCCACCTCCAGCCAGGAAAGCCTCAACTTCGGCTTGTAACTGCTCGCGAACTTTGTTGCGGGAATCGACAGTATGGTCTTCGGGATACTCGTCCATTGCATCGAAAACGTCTTGACTCATAGGATAACCTGTCACTCATCTAATGGTAAACGACGGCGAAAAGATGGATACACCATCCAACAATTTAAAATTATCCAGCGCGCTGCTGCTCAAGCTTGAACGCTGTATTTATAGTCCAAATTGGTTTTGCTTGGCCAGCACAGAAATGTGAAATTTTTAGTATTTTTTGCTCTAGAATGTACAAAACATACTGCAGGATAGTAATTACTTAGTGCTTTACTATTCGAATCCACAGGGCCATTTACTTGAACAGCGAGCGCGTACCGATTGATCAAATGCAGCCACAAGCCGTTACCCAGGCGCTGGAGGAGGTGTTGCGATCGCTGCTGTCACAGCTGCAGGGAAGCGAGCGTCCGCGGGTCCTGCTGAGCGCCTGCCTGGCCGGCGAAGCGGTCCGCTATGACGGTGCCGATAAACACTTGGGCCAGGCCCTGGTTCAGCTGCAGCAATACTTGCAACTGAGCAGCTACTGCCCCGAGATGGCCGCCGGCATGGGAGTCCCCCGAGCCCCCATTCAGTGGGTCGAAACCGCCGCAGGAGAACGCCAGCTGCAGCGAGTCGACACCCCCCATATCCGTGCCGAAGCGCCTTTGCGGACCGCTGTCTCAGACTTTATCAACACCGGGCCACAACCGTTGTCAGCCATATTGAAAGCACGTTCCCCAAGCTGCGGGGCCAATACAGCGGCATTGTTGTCGGAGCAGGGAGAGTTGGTGGAGCACATCGACGGGCTCTTTACGGCCGCCTTACGCGCGGCGCATCCGCAGCTGGCCATTGTGGATGAGAGCTATTTTGAATCCAGTGTTGCGGTTTACTGGTTTATTCTGGGGCATTATCTGGCCGGCCGTGATGACCTGAGTGAGCCGTTTCGGCGCTTCTGGCCGGGTTCACTGGCGAGCTTTTTATCTGTCGAGCCAGCCACACGGCAACAGGCACTGGTGACCCTGATCGCAATGGAAAACCCCTAAGGCGGGAGAGAGAAGGGCAGGTCAGCCCGGTGGACCGACCTGTTACCCGCAGATTAAACGGCGTCACTGCCGGTTTCGCCCGTGCGAATACGGATAATTTCGTCGATGGTAGTGATAAAGATTTTACCGTCGCCGATCTTGCCGGTATGAGCGGCTTTGGTAATGGCCTCTACGGCCTGCTCGACCATTGACTCATCCACCGCCAGTTCCAGCTTAACTTTGGGCAAAAAATCCACCACGTATTCTGCACCACGGTAGAGTTCAGTGTGCCCCTTCTGCCGACCAAAGCCCTTGACCTCGGTGACGGTCATGCCCTGTACACCCACCTCAGACAGTGCAACCCGCACATCGTCCAGTTTAAACGGTTTGATAACAGCCGTAATGAGTTTCATCGATGAATTCCTTCTTATTGGTACGATAGAGCTTATAAGCGCATCAGGCACTCTAGCCGACAACACGGACCGCTCGGGACTCCTGTTAACCTTCCAGCTTCCTGAAATTGGTCGAATGTCCCAGATACTGTATAGCAGTCGAGCGATCGATAACAGCCTCAGGCCTGTTCACAGGCTTCAAGCAGAGGCAGTTACATTACCATGGCTGACAGTGGCTTAAAAGTTGGAAACAGGACTTATAAGCTGCAAAACAACAAAGCCCCGGCTGCCAGGCAACCGGGGCTTTGTCAGGTTTGAGTAAGTCTAGTCGAGACTTAAGACTTCAGACTTATTTACCGGCGGTAAACTCAGGGTAAGCTTCCATACCACACTCAACCAGGTCGACACCGCTGAACTCTTCTTCTTCAGAGACACGGATGCCCATAACAGCTTTCAGGATGGCCCAAACGATCAGGCTGGTTACGAATACCCAGACGAAGATGGTCAGAGCGCCGATCAGCTGGCCAGAGAAAGAAGAACCGTCGTTGGTGAAAGGCACCAGGATCAGACCCAGCAGGCCCACAACACCGTGCACAGAGATGGCACCGACAGGATCATCGATTTTCAGTTTGTCCAGAGTCAGGATGCTGAATACTACCAGTACACCACCCAGGCCACCGAACAGGGTAGCTTGCAGCGCAGTTGGGGTAGAGGGCTCAGCAGTGATGGCAACCAGACCCGCCAGGGCGCCGTTCAGGGCCATGGTCAGATCGGCTTTACCGAACAGGATGCGGGCAACGATCAGAGCACCGATCAGGCCACCGGCGGCAGCGGCGTTGGTGTTCATGAACACAACCGCAACGGAGTTGGCAGATTCAACAGAAGCAGTCGCCAATACGGAACCACCGTTGAAACCGAACCAACCCAACCACAGGATGAAGGTACCCAGAGTGGCCAGCGGCAGGTTGGCACCAGGGAAAGCATTCACTTCACCGTTAGGGCCGTACTTGCCTTTACGTGCACCCAGCAGCAGTACGCCAGCCAGAGCAGCAGCGGCACCTGCCATGTGAACAATACCGGAACCGGCAAAGTCAGAAAAACCCAGGTCGCCCAGAGTGTACAGGCCGAATACGGCGTTGCCACCCCAAGTCCAGGCACCTTCCATAGGGTAGATAACACCGGTCATGACCACGGCAAACGCCAGGAACGCCCACAACTTCATACGCTCAGCCACAGCACCGGAGACGATGGACATGGCAGTGGCAACGAATACCACCTGGAAGAAAAAGTCAGCAGAAGGCGCGTAAGTGGCAGGCTCTTCAGCGCCAGCAACACCGTCACCGGTGATCGTGGACAGGAACAGGTCACCGCCATACATCAGGTGGTAACCGCACACCATGTACATGGTACAAGCGACCGCGTACAGGGCGACGTTTTTCGTCAGAATTTCAGTGGTGTTTTTGGAGCGGACCAGACCCGCTTCCAGCATGGCGAAACCTGCCGCCATCCACATTACCAGTGCGCCGCACACCAGGAAATAAAAGGTGTCCAAGGCGTACTGCAATTCGAAAATAGAATTTTCCATTACATTTCTCCGGAAGAATTAACGTTTAGTTATATGTTGAACTTCAAATCGCATCGTCGCCGGTTTCACCGGTACGAATACGAATAACCTGCTCCAGAGATGAGACAAAGATTTTGCCGTCACCAATTTTGCCACTGTGTGCGGCCTTGCTCACAGCCTCAACCACCGTGTCAACCTGGTCGTCACCAATGGCAACTTCCAGCTTGGTTTTAGGCAGAAAGTCGACCACGTACTCGGCTCCGCGATAGAGTTCGGTGTGGCCCTTTTGACGCCCAAAGCCTTTCACTTCAGTGACGGTAATACCCTGAACACCGATATCGGAAAGCGCTTCACGAACCGCGTCCAGCATAAAAGGCTTGATAATTGCTGTTACCAGTTTCATTGTTGAGCTCCTCAAAGACGCGACGTGGCGTCGTTTAACTGTTGTCATCTAAGACAGAAACGCCGGGCAAAAGCCCGGCATAAAATGGGTGCAGGTCTTACAAATCGAAAGACTTACCGATGCTGAATACAACCGCCTCATCATCGTCGCCTACCCAGTATTGGTCTTCTGGACCAAGACCTTTTTCAGAGAAGACAAGTGAAACACCTGCATCGAAACCGCCGATCTCGGTACCATAACCCAGCTCTAAATACTCACCTTCCCAGTCATCACTGAAAGTGCCATAGGTGCCGTAAAAGCCGTTATGCTCAAGAGTCAGAGCAATGAAGGTGTAGTCTTCATCGTCACCACCATCGACTTCGTGCTCACCAAAGCTGTACTCCAGACTGGCGAAGCCAAAGCCCACATTGACATTAACTTCGTTGTACTCAGTATCAAAGTCTCCAGTGTACTGATAGGTGGTGTAACCCAAACTGGCGCTGAAACCTGACTCTGTTTCAAAACCCCATCCCAAGTAGCCATCGACTTCCAGGCCATCGTCTACATCAGCAGCCCAGGTACCGATGTAAAATCCGCCATTTTCGTAATCAATTCCGGCAGAACCAGATGAATCATTCTGTAGAATTCCGCGGAAAATGTACTCAGAGGCAAAGCCAAAGTTGGCAGACAGACTGCCTTCAGCCATTACAGGAGCAGCGCTGAAAGCGCTGGCGGACAAGGCAACAGCAGCTGCCAATTTGGTTAACTTTTTCATGGATCTTCCTCTCGTTATATCTAACATTTCAGTTGTTCTTGCTAAGCCGACTTTTCTATTTCGTATTAAACAGTGAAAAGTATCTTGGTTGTTGTCACGGCTTGCCCTGTATTAGCACATTGCTTGCCAACTTTGAAAAATCCTTATTTATCAGATAATTATATTTTTATTGCACTGATTGCGCGCACCACAGCGTAAAACTATACGTGCCAAAGCCCAGCCTCAGTGCACAAAGCCAAGCCGTGCACCACAATGGGCACCACAATGGTGCAATCGAAATGCACCGTTTGCGAACGTCCTGAGGTAGAATGAACTTTTGCGGATGCACCAACCTTTACTGCGTACAACTCATCGCAAACGGCCTTTAGGCAAACGATTTTTTAACCCCGATTTTGAAAGAGATTCCCTATGATTGAACATCTAGCCCGCAGCTTGTTGAATGATCTGAAATCTGCCATTCCAACCGCTACCCACGATTTACCGGAAAAAGAATTACGTGCACTGCTGGAGCGCACACTGCGCACACTCAATCTGGTTTCCCGAGAAGAGTTCGATGCCCAGCAGGCCGTGCTGATGCGCACCCGCGAAAAATTGGAAGCCCTGGAAAAACAACTGGCTGAACTTGAAACCTCGGCATCGGCTGACACGCATCCCCATCCATAAGCTGTTGGCATCAATGCCAAGGCCGCCAGACAAACGCCGCCTTCACACCAAGGCATGAGATAAAAACCTGGGCCGGACACAAACCGGCCGACAGAACAGCTTCGCCACTGGCCGACCGCGGGCAACACCTTTACCCTGTGTGTTTTCTCAAATTTTGATGTTAAGAAACTCACAGGGATGTGACATGTCACTGGCAATGGTTTTAACCCGGGCACGTCTGGGACTGGAAGCACCGCAGGTCACGGTGGAAGTGCATCTCTCCAATGGACTTCCGTCACTGTCCATCGTGGGCATGGCGGAAACTGCGGTTAAGGAATCCCGTGATCGGGTGCGCAGTGCCATCCTCAACAGCCAGTTTGAATTTCCCGCCCGTCGCATCACCGTCAATCTCGCGCCCGCCGACCTACCCAAGGCGGGTGGGCAATTTGACCTGCCAATAGCCCTGGGAATTCTGGCGGCGTCGGGACAGCTGCCGGAAGCGTCGTTTGCGGGCCTGGAGTTTGTCGGCGAGCTCGCGCTGAATGGTGATCTGCGTTCGGTGCCCGGCTGCCTTCCCGCGGCCATTGCCTGTGGCCATGCCGGTCACCGGTTGCTGTGCCCAGCCAGCAACGCCTCCCAGGCCGCGCTCTGCGAACAGACCCCGGTACTGGCTGCCAACTCCCTACTGCAGGTCTGCGCTCACCTCAGCGGACAGGCGCCGATCCAACCGTTAGCGCCCCAACCGTTCGCCAACAGCGGCGACAGTGCCATTGCCGCCACTGGCGATCTGCGGGATGTTAAAGGTCAGCTGGCCGCCAAGCGCGCCCTGGAGATCGCCGCCGCTGGTCAACATCACGCCCTGCTGTTCGGACCGCCGGGCACGGGTAAATCCATGCTGGCTTCACGGCTGGCCGGGCTTATGCCTCCGTTGAGCAAAGAGGCCGCCATCGAAGTGGCCTGTATTCAATCGCTGCTGCGCACGTTGCCGCAACAGGGCTATCCGCAACGGCCGTTTGCCGCCCCACATCACACCGCCTCTGCCGCCTCGCTGGTGGGGGGAGGGTCCAACCCCAAGCCGGGTGAAATTTCGCTGGCCCATAACGGTGTGCTGTTTCTGGATGAACTGCCAGAATTTCAACGGCAGGTGCTGGAAGTGCTGCGTGAGCCGCTGGAATGCGGCGCCATCCGCATTTCTCGCGCGGCCGCACAGGTGGAGTTTCCCGCTCGTTTTCAGTTGATTGCGGCCATGAATCCCTGCCCCTGTGGCTATCACGGCATGCTGACCCACAATGACGATGATCGCTGTCGCTGCTCGCCAGAACAGATTCGCCGCTACCGCAATCGCTTGTCAGGCCCGTTGCTGGATCGCATTGATTTACACGTACCGGTGCTGCCATTGCAGCAGGGTGAGCTCTACGGCAAGGTCAGCGGAGACAGCAGTGCCGAAGTTCAGACCAGGGTGTTGGCGGCCCATCAGCAGCAGTTGCAGCGGCAGGGCTGCAACAATAGCGAGCTCTCTGCGGCCCAATTGGAACGTGTCTGTCCGCTCACCCCCAAACAGCAACAGCTGCTGGAAAACGCCATGTTAAAGCTGGGGTTTTCCACTCGGGTGCTGCACCGGGTGATCAAGGTGGCTCGCACCATTGCCGATCTTGCGGGTGAGGAACAGCTGCAGGACCAACATTTGATGGAGGCGTTTGGCTATCGCCTGCTCGACCGCTCCGTGGCGCAACCTTAAAGGGGTTCTGTCACCGCAGACACACCGTCGGCAATCTTTTGCAGCAGGGTATCGAGGGGCAGGGGAGCGCAGTAAAAGTATCCCTGCACCTGATCACAGCCAAATTCCAGCAACAACTGCTGCTGTTCAACCGTCTCCACCCCTTCGGCAATCACATCTTTACCCAGGCTGTGGGCAAGGGTCACCATGGCCGCCACCAGACGGGAGTCTTCCAGGCGGTTGGAAATATCGGCAATAAAGGTTCGATCAATTTTCATTGCGGCAATTGGCAAACGTTGCAAATGCACGAAAGAAGAATAACCGGTACCGAAATCGTCAAGTGAGAAACTGCAGCCGAGATGGGATAGGGCACGCAGGCACAGGGCAATGCGGTCGAGGTTCTCCATCAGGGTGGTCTCTGTCAATTCGAACTCGATGCGTCCCGGTTCCACCCGTTCCTGCTGCAGGATTTCCCCCACATTGACCACCAGCGCATCATCGTTGAACTGACACACGGACAAGTTGATAGCCATGATAATCTCAGGCAGTCCCTGCTCCTGCAGGTGAAGAAGTGCACGGCAGGCCTGGCGCATGACCCAATACCCAATGGGCACAATCAAACCGCTGGATTCCGCCACACTCATAAAAGTGTCTGGAGTCACCAGTCCCCGCTGTGGGTGCTGCCAGCGCAACAGCGCCTCCACCCCCAACACGGCCCCGGTGCTCAGATCGACCCGCGGCTGGTAGTGCAACACAAACTGCTCTTCCTGCAGCGCCAGTCGCAGCTCAGATTCCAGCTTCAGAAAACGGTGGACTTCGTGATTCAGGGCTTCTGAAAAAAAATGGTAGTGACTGCCTTTTACCTGCTTGGCCTGATACATGGCCAGGTCGGCGTGTTTCTGCAAGGCGTCGAGGTTATTGCCGGCCTCCGGGTAACTGGCAATGCCAATGCTGCAGCCTATGCGGATCAGGTGACCGGCCAGGGTGATGGGTTCAGCGAGGGTATCGATCACTTTCTGGGCCAGCTGGGCTACATCCTTAGGAGCGTGCACCTGCTCCAGCAGCAGGGTAAATTCGTCGCCACCGATACGGGCGACGGAGTCGGTAACGCGTATGCATCGATTCAGCCGTTCCGCACAGGTCATCAGCAGGACGTCGCCGGCATCGTGCCCGAAGCTGTCATTGACCTGTTTGAAAGCATCCAGATCGAGGTACATCAAGGTGAACGCGCTCTGGTCCCGTTGCGCCACCCGCACGGCGTGCTCCAGGCGTTCGCGAAACAGGATGCGATTGGCCACCCCGGTCAGCGGGTCATAGTGGGCCAGATCGGCCAGGCGCTGTTCAGCGGCCTTGCGCTCAATGGCATAGCGCAGAGTGCGCTCCAGCAACTGGCTGTCGATACGGCCCTTGATCAGGTAATCGGAAGCCCCATGGCGGATGGCGGTGCGATCCACCTCGGCCTCCATCTGGTCCGTCATAACGATGATAGGTACCCGGCATCCCTGGGAGCGGGCGGCGGTCAGCAGGTGAGTACTGTTGCCCGCCGGCCAGTGGTAATCCAGCAGGATGACATCAACCGGTTCGGTGAGGATATCCTTCAGCGCCTGGTCGAGGCTGTCGCGCCACTCCAGCTGGTAATCGGTGTGCAGGACCTGTCCCAACAAGTCCCGGATCATCCTGTATTCGCCCTGGTCGGGTACGACCAGCAACATCTTGATGAAGCTGTTCATTCAGGTTCCCTGTGCCAGATTTCGGGCACTGCCACTTAACACAATTCAGTGTCGCGCCACTTTCTTATATTTGTTCGATATGGCTGTTTCACGTATGGCACCCCACCATCCATCAGGGCTAATCGCCATAGGCTTATATGTGACTTTACACGACAGGAGTGCGGGAATAAACCTCGACAGCCGCACTTATAACTCACCCCTATTGGAGCGCCGCAGCGGGCATTGGTACAATCCCTCCTCTTGCGACAGCGCCGCCGCAGACTACTTCCCCGACGCTGGCCAATAACATCGCTGCGTTGCAGTCCGCGCGACCGGTACTGCAGCGAATTCACACTCGACCCGACTCAACTGTTCAAATTTGCACCTATGGCCCAACTGAACCCCCGTCAGCGTGAAGCTGTCCACTATATTGATGGTCCCAGCCTGGTGCTGGCCGGTGCAGGCAGTGGTAAAACCAGTGTGATCACCCGCAAAATCGCCTATCTGATTCAGGAATGTGGCCTGCAGGCCCGCCATATTGCTGCCCTGACCTTCACCAACAAGGCGGCGCGGGAAATGAAAGAGCGGGTCGCAGGTCTGGTCAAAGGCAGTGCCAGCCGTGGACTGACGGTGTCCACCTTTCACAATCTGGGGCTCAACATCATTCGCCAGGAGCACAAACAGCTGGGGTTCAAACCGGGGTTTTCAATTTTCGACGCCGAGGATGCCAAATCCCTGCTGAAAGAGTTGCTGCTCAAAGAGGGCGATGTGGACAGCGACCACCTGGATCTGGTGCAACACCAGATATCCAACTGGAAAAACGATCTGCTGTCTCCGGACCATGTGCTCAGTCGCGCCCAGAGTCCTGGCGAGGAGCGCATTGCCCACATCTACAAGCGCTACAACTCGGCTCTGCTGGCCTACAATGCCGTCGACTTTGATGACTTGATTCTGATCCCGGCGCAACTGTTCCTGGACAATCCGGAAGTGCTGGCGCGTTGGCAGCGCAAGATTCGCTACCTGCTGGTGGACGAATACCAGGACACCAACTCCAGCCAGTACCTGCTGGTGAAGCTGTTAATCGGTGATCGCGGCGCCCTCACGGTGGTGGGGGACGACGACCAGTCCATCTACGCCTGGCGCGGCGCGCGGCCGGAAAACCTGTCGCTGCTGCGCCAGGACTTTCCCAGCCTGAAAGTGATCAAACTGGAGCAAAACTACCGCTCCACCAGCCGTATTCTCAAGTGCGCCAACCACCTGATTGCCCACAACCCGCACGAATTCGACAAGGCGCTGTGGAGTGAGATGGGAATGGGCGAACCCTTGCGGGTGATCCGCTGTGCCAACGAGGACGCCGAAGCGGAGCGGGTGGCCACCGAGATTTTTATGCAGCGCCAGCAGCGCCGGGCCCGTTACGGGGATTTCGCCATCCTCTATCGCGGCAACCACCAGGCGCGGCTGCTGGAGCTGAAGTTGCAGCAACACCAGATCCCCTACCACATGAGCGGTGGCACCTCGTTTTTTTCCAAAACCGAGATCAAGGATATCCTCGCCTACCTGCGGCTGGTGGTGAACCCGGACGATGACAACGCCTTCCTGCGTATCATCAACACCCCGCGACGACAGATCGGCACCGGCACCCTGGAAGCCCTGGGGCGATACGCCACTGAGCGGGAAATCAGTCTGTTCGCCGCCTGCCAGGAACTTGGGGTACAGAGCCACATCCCGAAAAAGAGCCTCGAGCGCATTTTGCGGTTTGGCCATTGGCTGTTACAGGTGGGTGACAATACCCGCGGCAGTGACCCGGTGGCGGCCGTCCGCGAAATGGTGGAAGACATCGATTACGAATCCTGGCTGCACCAGAACGCGTCCAACCCCAAGGTAGCCGAGAAGCGGCTGGAAAATGTCTGGTATCTGGTGGACTCCATCCGCACCATCATTGACCGCGATAACGCCGAAGATGGCAGTGGCAGCCTGGAAAATGCCATCAACAAACTGCTGCTGCGCGATATGCTGGATCGCCAGTCAGAAGAGGAGGAAAACCTCGATCAGGTGCAGATGATGACGCTGCACGCCTCCAAGGGGTTGGAGTTTCCCTATGTGTTTCTGGTGGGGATGGAAGAGGATCTGCTGCCGCACCGCTCCAGCATTGAGGAAGACAATGTCGAGGAAGAACGGCGACTGGCCTATGTGGGCATCACCCGGGCCAAGAAAGTGCTGCACATGACCCTGGCCGCTAAACGCAAGCAATACGGTGAGGTCTGGGATACCACCCCCAGCCGCTTTCTCGACGAGCTGCCCGAAGATGATCTGGAAACCGAAGGCTTTGGCGAACACAACCCGGAAAAAAACCAGGCTAAAGGCCGCGCCACACTGGACAGCCTGCTCGACAGCCTGGACCTGTGACATTCCGCATCGACTTCTGGCACAATAATTTCTTTTTTATGGGCCGCTACCCTCGGCTCACTTGCGGTTTACTTGCCACGCACTTACCAACTACTGACCAACTACAGGATGTTCACTTGATAAATTGTAATTTGCTTAAGCCCCTTGGTCTGGTTGGGCTGTTCGCCCTCACCAGTTCACTCAGTGTCGCCGCCGATCTGACCGCCACCGCCGATGATGGCCGCGAAATTGTTCTGAAAAGCAATGGCTCGTGGGAATACACGTCCACCGATCGTTACGCTACCAGCAGTGATGGCACCCGTGTCAGACTGAAAGACGACGGTTCCTGGGAGTTCATCGGCAACGCCCCCAGTGTCTCTGCGGAACAGGTACGCACCGAGGACCTGGAAGTGAAGCTGGGCGATATCGTCACGGAATCCTATAAAGAAAAAGCCGGCAAGAACACCCGTTACGACTCCCAGACCGTATTCAACCTGCAAGTGGACGTGTCCCGCTACAGTGAGGGCTTCTCGCCCAAGCTGTCCCACCACAACCTGTTCAAAGTTACCGACAGCCGCGGCAATCTCTACCCGGTGCTCGATGTATCCCCAGACATCAAACATTTGGAGCCCGGCAAGGAGTATCAACTGGCGGTGCGAGTGGATGGCTCGCCGGCGGGAAAATTCGCGGTCGGTATCAAGTACCTGTATCTGGAAATCGACAAGGCAGTTTTTGGCAGCCAGGCCAACCTGAAATTCAGCCGCCGTGCGGATGAAGCGAAAGACAAAAAACTCAACAAGAGCTTATAAGTCTATGGCGCTGCATAGCCATACCATCGACACCTGACAACAGCTCACTTAATTGCTCTCAGACAAACCTCCAGCGGCTCATGGCTGTGGAGGTTTTTTTGTGCACGCAATATTCCACGAAGAGCATTTGACAAGTTCGCGCTTTTGCAACGAAGATAAACCGAATAATTACTCGATTGGGAACCGAACACTATGAGTCTCAAAAAACTGGCGTTGCTGCCATTGCTGATCAGCTGCGGTGCTGCAACCTCCGTCGCCACCGCCAACGACACCATTTACCCGCAGGTGATGACCAAGGCGGAGATTGCCGGTGATATCTTTAAACGCCCCGACCTGATTGAAGAAACTTCCGACAGCGGGCGTAAAACCTGGGATGTCATTTCCCTGTTGAGCCGGGATAAAAAATTCGTCTCCGGCATGTACCGCGCCGAGGCCGGACGCTTCGAAATTACCGAGCCCTATGGCGTGGATGAGTACATGCATTTTCTGGCAGGCAGTGTCACCCTGACTTCCAGTGATGGCAAGGTTACCGTCATTCATGCGGGTGACTCGGTGACCATCCCGAAAGAGTGGACCGGTATCTGGGAAACCGAGGGCTACACCAAAATTTACGTGATCTATTCCCCGGATGAACCACTGGAGTAAGTCGCCATACCAGCTTCGTTATTTCTCCACAGCCAACTGCGCCGCACCAGTAATCAACGCGGATTTGCAGTGTCATCCAGATAAGAGGTCCATTGATTGTGACTAAACGATCCATCACCCGACGGGATTTTCTGAACGGCGTCGCGGTTAACGGTGCAGCGCTGGGGGTTGGCACCAGCCTAGCCTCTCTTGCGGCTCAGGCCACAAACCTGCCACCCGCCAGTGGTTACTACCCGCCGAGTCTGACCGGCCTGCGCGGCACCCATGCTGGAGCCTTTGAGGTGGCCCACTCAGTGGCCTGGCACGGTAAACAATGGCCCATTCCTTCGCAGCAGACAGAAGACACCTACGATCTGGTGGTGGTTGGCGGCGGCATCTCCGGCCTCACTGCCGCCATGCTGTTTCAACAGAAAGCGGGGCCGAACTGTCGCATACTGATTCTCGACAACCACGATGACTTTGGCGGCCATGCGAAGCGCAATGAGTTTACCGTTGGAGATCAAACCCTGATCGGCTACGGTGGCAGCCAGTCCCTTGAGGGGCCGTCCAGCTACTCCGCGGTTTCCCGCCAGGTGTTGAAAGACCTGGGCATTGAACCGAAAAAGTTTTACGACTATTACGATCAGCAATTCAATCAACGCTGGCAACTGAAGCGCGGCCTCTATTTCAGTCGCGAGCATTACGGCGTTGATCGCCTGACCGTCAACCCGTTCAGCTGGTACGAACAGCACATCGATTCCCTCGCCGATACCCTGCGCCAGTTTCCCATCGCTGAAGCGGCCCAAACGGCGTTGCTGCAATTGATGGAAGGCGATAGCCCATTAACGCCCAGCGACTGGAGCCAGCAACAGCGTATCGATACCCTGCGAAAAACCAGTTTCCATGATTTTCTGACTCAATACGCTCAACTGCCTCGAGAGGCCATAGATGTCTTTCGCGATAATATGAAAGGCATCTGGGGCGTAGGCTGGGAATCCCTCTCCACCCTGGAGGCTATCCGCCTGGGAATGCCCGGCGCCGAACGTCTCGGTGTCACAGCCGAAGAACTCGACCTCCACGATGAGGAACCCTACATTTTTCACTTCCCCGACGGCAATGCCGGAGTCGCCCGAGCGCTGGTACGTTACCTGATTCCGCGCGCTGTACCCGGCAACACGATGGAAGACCTGGTTACCAGCCGGGTCGACTACAGCCAGCTCGACAGTGACGTCACGAGAGTGCGCTTACGTCTCAACAGCACCGCCGTACAGGTACAACACAGCGCAGATGAAAAGACCGTGGATATAACCTATGTGCGCGACCAGCAAAGCTATCGGGTGCGTGGCCGGCACGTGGTAATGGCCTGTTACAACAACCTGATTCCGTTTATCTGCCCCGAAGTCCCCGAGGCACAGCGACAGGCACTGGATTATGCCGAAAAAGTGCCGCTGGTGTACGCCAACGTCGCGGTCACCAACTGGCGGGCGTTTGCCAAATCGGGTTTCAGCGGTTTTCACACCCCCAAATCCGACATGTTTCATACCATTGAGATGGATTTCCCGGTCAGTATGGGCGGTTACCAGTTCAGCCCCAACCCGGATGCACCCACCATACTGCATGCCAGCATGATTCCCGCGTTTCCCTATCAGGGACTCAGCAGTCGCGAGCAGCACAAGCTGGGGCGTCATCGACTGTATCAAATGGCGTTTGAAGAGTTCGAAGACGACCTGTTCAAACAATTGGACGGCGCCCTGGGCTCCTGGGGCCTGGACGTTGAGCGGGATATTACCGCCATTACCGTAAACCGCTGGCCTCACGGTTACGCCTACGAATACAACGAACTGTTCGACGAGCCCAACTTTGGTCCCGACCAGGGACCGCACATCGCCGGGCGTGCGCGCCTGGGGCGCATCTCCATCGCCAACTCCGACGCCTCAGCTTACGCCTATGTCAATGGTGCGATGGACGCAGCGGCGCGAGCGGTGGAAGAACAACTGCCAAGTTGAGCTGATCCCGCAACAGTCACAAGCCACGAAAAAGGGCGACTCATTGAGTCGCCCTTTTTCGTTAGTCGAGAGCATTGATGCTCTGACGGCTATCAGTGATGCACTTTCATGCTGTCACCCAGTACCGTGTGCTCACCCTCGGATTCCGCATGCCACTCAAACAAGTTCAGCTCGATAAAGGCAAAGGCCACAATCCACAGGAAGGCATCCCAGAAATCGAGGAAGTCGCCGTCGAACCCCCAGAAAATCGCGCACACCAGTAGTATCAAATACAGCACCGCCTTGATGCTGGTGGTGATTTTTAAAATCCCGCCGGTCAACTTGCCTTTCATCTGCAACCACACGTCGATACTCAAGATCACCACCACCAACAGCCAGTCAGAGGCGTTCACCACATCAATCAGTGCCAGCCACTGGGCAGAACGCAGGGCATCAGCGTCGGTCAGAATAGCCGCATTGGGCAACTGGTAGAACATCTCGGTGCTGGCGATGTTTGCGCAATTGGCAGTGGTGAGTGTCTCGAACTCATCGAGATCAGTCATAAACGACAGGTTCAATGCCTGGCTGCACAAATCTTTTATCACCGTTGGCTCAAACGCGTGCACCACCACATACTTGGACACATAGCCGTACACGGCATAGGCAATCACCAGGTAGCACAGCAGCTTGATGGCGGTCAGTCCCCACTTCAACCCGCCCTTCAGTTTTTCATCGGAGATAACCCAGGTTTCCAGCTCGAAAATCAACAGCAATATGACCCAGGAGGTGGTATCAATACTGGCGGCATAACCTTCAATCAACTGTGACAGGGACAAACCATCGGCGAACAAGTGCGCCGATGCATTCCAGTCTTCGATAAAAAACAGAACGGCATTGAATGCCAACAGACAGTAAACGCTGTACTTGAAAATCTGAAACCAGGACATCGAATTTCGATGGCCCGTTGCGGTGCTACTCATAGACATACGCCTTTGCTCTACCTCAGGAAATCATTTTTTATCATAACCGGAGTTAAACGGTCCGCGACCATTCGCCGGATGTGCCTGTCTCTCTCCCATGAGTGCCCGCTATAACCGTTGGTCATGAATCGTGATGCATTATTGTAAGCAAACAAATGCCAGGCCAACAGCGCTCTGTATTTGCGCGGTGGTTGCCAAATAAGCAGCAGGCAATTATGATTTAGCCATAAACCGAATTAACATTCAATATCCTCGGCATTCAATGCCCTGGTGGATACACGCAACATGGTGATCAGTGAGCGCAACAACCCCATCCAATAACCCCAGTCATGGGCATGTAGATTCCTACTATGCCGCCACCGCCAAGGGCATTACAGACTTTCCCCAATTACAGGGCGAGATCGAGGCCGATGTCTGTGTCATCGGCGGCGGCTACACTGGCTTGTCAGCAGCACTACACCTGGCCGAACGCGGTTACAAGGTGGCGCTGCTGGAGGCCGAGCGCATTGGCTGGGGAGCCTCGGGACGCAACGGCGGGCATGTGGGCATTGGCCAGCGACTCGACCAGCAAACCCTGGAAGCGAAAGTCGGCCAGGAGATGGCCAAGGTATACTGGCAGCTGGGGCTCGAAGCGGTACAGACGGTCAAGGACCTGGTGCAGCGTCATAACATCGACTGCGATCTCAAAGCCGGCGCCTTGCACGTCACCCACAAAGCCGCGCACGCCGCCGATTACCGGGCAGAAGTGGAACACCTGCAACAGCACTACAACTACCAGTCAATTCGCTTTGTCGAGCAGGACGAAGTGCGCCAACTGGTGGGCTCGGAGCAATACGTCTGTGGCACCGAAGACAGTTTCTCCTGTCACCTGCACCCGCTCAACTACGCTCTGGGACTGGCCCGTGCCGCCCGCGACGCCGGCGTGCAGTTGTTTGAACACAGCCGGGTAACCGGCTACAGCACCGGAGCCCAGCCGCTGGTATCCACCGCCCAGGGCACGGTAAAAGCCAAATTTGTGGTGCTCGGTTGCAACGGCTACCTGGGCAAGCTGGAACCGCGCCTGGCCGGCAAGATCATGCCCATCAACAATTTTGTGCTGGCCACAGAACCCCTGAGTGAGGCTCAGTGCCGGGAACTGATCCGCAACGACACCTCGGTGGCCGATTCCCTGTTTGTTATCAACTACTGGAAGCTGTCTGGCGATAACCGCCTGCTGTTTGGCGGCGGCGAAAATTACACCAGCCGTTTCCCCCGAGACATGAAAACGTTTGTGCGGAAATACATGCTGCGAGTCTACCCTCAGCTGGCCAACACCCGCATCGATTACGCCTGGGGCGGCACCCTGGCCATTACCCTCAATCGCATGCCGCATTTCGGTCGCCTGGAAGACAATGTGTTCTACGCCCAGGGCTATTCCGGCCACGGCGTCCCCACCGCCACCATGGCCGGCAAGTTACTGGCGGAAGCGGTGGCCGGTACTGCCGAACGGTTTGACGTGATGGCCAGTTACCCCACCCACACCTTCCCCGGCGGTACCTTATTGCGTTGGCCGGGATTAGTGGCGGGAATGTTGTATTACTCACTGCGAGATAAAATGTAAAATAATGCGCCAAAAGGCGTCGACAAAAACACTCGCAACAAACAAGTCCTATAACGCACGCAAAGACAACCAATTTATAACGATTGATGGCGCTCAAGCTGAGAGAAAGATAAAAACCTTACAACAATTGAGAGGATGATTGCATGACCAAGCATTCACGCTTTACCCGGCATTCGCTGGCCCTGGCGGTCAGTGGTGCCATTAGCCTGGGCTCTGCCACGGCATTAGCACAAGAAAAATGGGCCATTGAAGAAGTTACCGTCACCGCCCAGAAACGTGAGCAAAGCCTGCAGGATGTACCGCTGTCGGTATCGGCCTTTAGCGGCAACATGATTCGGGATGCAAAAGTGACCGACGCCAAGGAATTGTCGGTACTGACACCCGGTGTGACCGGTGATTCGGACGACAGCTTCCTCGACTCCATCAACATTCGCGGCATTGTCACCAACGACTTTGGGGTAGGTGCCGAACCCTCGGTGGGGATGTACCAGGATGGGGTCTATCTGGGTCGTACCGGCGGCGCAGTCACCAGCTTTTTCGATATTTCCGGGGTGGAAGTGGTGAAAGGGCCACAGGGTACCCTGTTTGGTCGTAACTCTTCCGCCGGTGCCATCAGCATCAAAACCAATCGACCCGACACCCAGGCCTTGAGCGGCAGCATTGATGTGGGCCTGGGCGAGGACAACTACAACACCTTCACGGGTGTCATCAATGTCCCCCTCAGCGATCAATGGGCCATGCGCGCAGCGATCTACCACGAAGAAGTGGACGGCTGGATCAAGAACCTGGCCGGCGGCGACGATTACGGTTGGAACAACAACGATGCCGCCCGCGTTTCTTTTGGCTACGAAGGCGACAAGTTGTCGGCGGTGCTGGCTCTGGAATACGAAGACCGTGAAGCCAATGGTTCAATCTACAATGTCACCAACCTGCCCAACGAACCCCAAGTCACGGGCTGGGACCAGCCAACCAGCAAATACGGTGTGGTTAACAGTGACCTTGGCAGTGCCAGTAAAGACGAGGGTGAAGTCTGGGGTGCGACCCTGACCCTGGAATATGACCTTAACAGTGATTACAGCCTCACCTCCATTACCGCTATCCGCGGTCACAACTACGCCTATCTGGAAGACTTTGACGGTTCGCCGTTTGCCATCGACCACTATGGCCAGGATCAGGAACAGAAATACTACAGCCAGGAAATTCGCCTGAATTACAACGGTGATGGCCCCGTCACCTGGTTCGCCGGTGCCTCTTTCTATAAGGAAAAACTGAAGGCGAAGGTGACCGACTCCTACGATGAAGACCAGCAGTGTGGTTTTGCGACGGCCGCTTATTACGCCAGTGAATATGGCGGCACCTACGATCCTGCTGACTACAATTGCGCCAGTTACTATTACTTTGCCTACGCCGCTAACTATGGCGCGTCGGGTCCCCTGGATAACGGCCCGGGCGCGGGTTACATCACCGAATCCCGTTATGTAGATGCTGAATACGATGGCTGGGGTATCTACGGCGACGCCACCTGGCACGCCACTGACAGCATCGACCTGACCTTTGGCTTGCGTTACACCGAAGACTCCCGTGACTTTGGTCTCTGGGTCACCGAGGACGAAGGCAACTACCCGTCGGTATTCAATGGCGCCGCTTACACGGACACCTACGTTTACACGGATAACACCTGGGAGAACCTCTCCCCCCGTATCGCCCTCAACTGGACCGTCAGCGAAGAGCTGTCGGCGTTCGTGAACATTTCCAGAGGCTACAAAGCGGGCGGTTACAACTCCAGCGACCTCGAGTACCTCAATGGCACCAGTGGCTATGACTTTTTGTTTGACGCGATTGTCAACGCCGTGGATGGCGATGGCAGTGTCTCCGCCAACGCCACCGGCCTGGTTGATATTCCAGCGTTTGATGAAGAAACCGTGCTCAACTACGAGATGGGTATAAAATCCAACTTCTGGGATCGTCGGGTACAGCTGAACGCCAGCATTTACCAGTATGAGTTTGAAGATTACCAGGTGAATTTCTTCAACTCCGACACCAACACCGTCAATGTGGCCAATGCGGGCGATGCCGAAGGTCGTGGCCTGGAAGCGGATATCCGTATCCTTCCAACGCCCAACCTGGACATCTACCTGGGTGTGTCGCTGATGGATACCGAACTGGTCAAGGTGAAGAGCGAAGCCATCTGTGACACAGACTGTAAGGGCAACCAGCTGCCAGGTACGGTAGAAACCAGCTACGCGCTGGTGGCAACCTACACCTTGCCGGTGGATAAGGGTGACTGGCGCTTTACCCTGGAAAACTTCTACCAGGACGACTTTTCCGTCGACTTTGACGACCGCAAGGATTTGCGCGGCGATGATTACAACAAAGTCAACGCCCGTGTCGGCTTTGAAAGCCACACCGGCTGGTCGGCCAGTGTCTACGTGGAAAACCTCACCGATGAAGAGTATTACATCGGTGCCGCCTACTCGGACTTCACCATCGGTGCGCACCGTATTGGGCCTCAACGGGGACGATTTGTTGGCGCGGAGATGAGCTACAACTTCTAACCTGCACGTTCCCCCTAAAGAGCCGGCCCCGCCGGCTCTTTTTATTTGTCTGCTGTCTATCTAGAACCTTGACTCCCGATACTGGCTTGGAGCCTTCGACCGGGATTGTTATAGTCCCTTTTTTCCCGCTGTCAGGTATGCGCATGAACCCCCGCGAAACGTTTTTTAAAGCCCTCAATTTCGTCAAACAGGGCCAGTTCACCGAGGCGCTGCCACTCTGTCAGCAGCTGTTGAAACTCAACCCCAACGAGGTCAACAACCTGCGCTTGCTGGGACAGATCCAGCATCGACAGGGCCGGCTCGCCGAGGCCAGGGCCAGCTTTAGCCGGGTGGTGCAATTGGCACCGGATTATGCCCACGCTTACATGGATCTGGGCTTTGTCGAACAGGATCTCGATCATCTAGCTGAGGCTGAACAAACCCTGGCCAAAGCCTTGTCCCTCGACAGTAAACTGCATCCGGCTCGACGTGCTCTCTACGCGGTGCTCCTGGCACAGGAAAAATTTGATGAAGCACGCAAACTGGAAGCGGTACTGCAAGAGCGTGAAGCGATCGCCGGCAAGGTACAGTCTGCTTTTGAGCTGTTTAAAGCGCAGGAATTTGATCAAATGGAAAGCCTGTGTCAGAACATCCTGCAACAAGACCCCGGCAATTTAGCCATCGCCCGACTGCTTGCCGATTATGCCAGTCGCAACCTCAACCCTGTGCGCGCCGAACGCCTGTTTCGCCTCATCCTGCAGCGGGCGCAGGAGAACTGCCGAGCCTGGAATGGCCTGGCCCGAGCACTGACGCAACAGGATAACGTGGACGAGGCCCTGCAGTGCATCAAGCGCAGTCAGGAAATAGATCCCGCCAACCTCGACACCAAAGCGGTCGAGGCCGATGCCCATATTCGCCGCTACGACTACGAAGCGGGCATTGAGCTGTACAAAGAAATCCTGCAACAGCAACCAGATCGAAATTCAATCCGTTCGCAGCTTGGTCTTACCCTGAAAACCGTCGGTCGCCAGGATGAAGCCATTGCCCAGTTTGACCACTGCATCGCGAACGATGAAAGCTTTGGCGAGGCTTACTGGGCCTTGTCAGACATGAAGACTTACGCCTTTACGGAGGCTCAAATGGATACCATGAGCCGGGTTTGGCAACGGTCTGACCTACCCGACCGGGATCGAGTATATCTGGGCTACGGACTCGGCAAGGCGCTGGAACATCGCCAGCAGTATGCTGAGGCGTTCAAGTATTATGAGCAGGCCAACCAGGTACAAAAGACTCTGGTTGAATACAGCGCAGAAGCCAACCGTCGCCTGACGGATGGCATTATCGAAACCTTTACGCCCGAGCTGTTTGAGCGGCTGGCCAGAACTGCCGAGGATGCAGTAACGCCCATCTTTGTGGTCAGTCTACCGCGCTCGGGCTCCACCTTGCAGGAGCAGATACTCGCCAGCCACTCCCAGGTCGAAGGCACCCAGGAGTTGCCCTACCTGACCCGCATGGCAGCTATGCTGCACCGCGGTCAAACACCAAGAAGCCAGCAGGCTTTTCCAGCCGGAGTCGGCGAGCTTACCCCGGCACAGATCGACAACATGGCGGAAGAATACCTTGCCAAGGCGGACTTCCACCGGCGAGAGAAAACGCCGTTTTTTATCGACAAGTTACCCAACAACTTCCTGTACATCGGTCTCATTGCTCTGTGCTTTCCGCACGCAAAGATCATCAATGCCCGACGTCATCCCATGGATTCGTGCCTGGGGTGTTACAAACAACTCTGGGCCACGGGGCAACACTTTACCTACGATCTGGAAGACCTCGGTCACTATTACCGGGATTATGATCGACTGATGCAGCACTGGCATCAGGTGCTGCCCGGGCGGATACTCGATGTGCACTACGAACAGGTAGTGGACGACCTGGAAAGTCATGTGCATCGCTTGCTGGATTACTGCGGACTGGAGTTTGAAGAAAACTGCATCAACTTCCACCAGACCCAACGGGTGGTGAAAACCTCCAGTTCGGAACAGGTGCGCAAACCGATTTATCGCTCGGCACTGGCTTACTGGAAAAACTTTGAAGAAGAGTTAGAGCCGTTGAAAAAAGTACTGGGAGAATTGGCAGAAGACTGAGGAGTGGAATTTCACTGAAAACTTGGATTGCGTCATCGCGAGCGAAGCGAAGCGACAAGGTGAATGCTGATTTCAGCAGAGAAGGTGGCCTGGGCCATCCATTACAGCACGCTGTTAGCTACATCGTGCAAAACATGGATTGCCGCGTTGCCTTCAGGTACCTACTCGGCGCTACGCTTTTATGCCCTTTGGGTACCTCGCAATGACGGATAGGTGGTTTATTTTTCGTAAATCACGTACAGCTTCTTCGCCGTTTCCACGGTGGTCCAGGTTCCGCTGAAGCCCGCCGGGATGGCAAACATATCACCTTTCTGCAGGGTGATTTCCTGACCTTCGTGATCAGCCACAATCACTTTACCCTCCAGCATAAAACACACTTCTTCCTCGGTGTAGTTCACCTTGTGGGTGCCTGGCTCGCCCTGCCAGATGCCCGCGCCAAAGGTCTGGTCCTTGTTGTCGTAACAGTGCCAGATCAACTGCGCCGGGTGTCCGGCGAGAATTTTTTCCTGATCCGGCAGATACGCTTCTGCTTCCACCTGATCGGTGCCGATTAATTTAATGTCGCTGACAGACATGGTTAACTCCTGAAAGTTTGCTCGGCGTTTCCACGGGAGAAACGCCGCGAATTTATTCACACGTCTTAACGTTTAAAGATCGTGTGATAATTAAAAAAACTATTAGCGTTCAAACACCACTTTGCCGTTAAACACCGTGGTCAACACCTGGGTTTGATCAATCTTGTCGGCCTCGCCGGTGTTGGCCAGGTCGATAATGTTCTGACTCAGCACCGCAAAGTCGGCTTTTTTGCCCACTTCCAGTGAACCCACCAGATCACTTTGACGCAGCGCTTCAGCTCCGTGAATGGTGTAAGCATCCAGAATATCTTCGATGCTCAGGCGCTCCTGCTCGTTCCACACCACATCGCCTTCACCCTGACGAGTGACCGCCTGCTCAATATTGACGAAAGGGCGTGGCTCACGGGTATCCACCGGTGCATCACTGCCAGCCGCCAGAATCGCACCGGCTTGTTGCATGCTCTTGGCGGGGTAGCTGTACTGCATGGTGTAGTGTTGCGGGTTGTAGAGATCATCAACCCCCTGCACCTGATCGATAAATGGCGTCACGGTCACATCGTAAGCCACTTCAGGCCTGACCCAGGCGTAAGTCATGGTGACATAGAGTCCCAGCTCGCCGGCGCGCTGGATATCGGCTGGATCCACCAGCTGGGCATGACCCAGGTTGTGAGGACGATCAGACTTCGGCAAATCGGCAAACGCATCAATGGCGGTGCGCACCGCGCGATCACCAATGACATGGGCATGGACGGTGTAATCACGGGCATCCAGCGCGGCAATATAGTCGTGAATGAACGTTTCGGAATGCTCCAGTACTCCCTCGCTTTCTACACACTGAGCCGGCGCAAAGCCGTGGCTTTGCATAAAAGCCTGGCTGGCGGCAGCGGATTTGTAATCGGCCATCTGCTCACGCACCTGCTGACAGAGTTCACTGTCGAGATCCACGTAACCATCGATTTCCAGGGTTTGCGAATCAGCATCAAAGTTGAACAGCGGCTGCTGGAAATGATGTAAATGAGCAGCGTTAGGCAAGGTCGGTGGGTTCACCAGTGGATTGCCTTCGATCACACCATCGACAAAAATTTTGGCCGCGTCCGCTTTGATCAACGGGTTGTCAGCCACACTGGCCCGGATCTCATCAAACGTGCTCATCAACCGATCTATATCGATGACGCCGTCGGCATTTTTGAAATCGTTGAAATGTGGGTAGAGGGCGGTGGTCAAACGAAAGGTCTGCTGTCCCGATTGCTGTAAGCCAACGTAGAGAGGCACACTTTCCAGAGCGGCGGCGGCATCCTGCACCGAGGTGATACCATAGCTAGCCAGCTTTTCGGCCACCAAGTGCATGGCCTCCGCCGGGATCAAGTCACCCAGCAACATGCCGGGATCAATGTCCACCAGCAGGCGAGCGGTTTCGTTGAGAGAACCATCAGGTTGGCCTTCACTGTCACGACCGATCAACTCGGCATAATCGGCAAACTCGTTAGCCAGGGTAGTGGCATTAATGCCGACCACCTCACCCGCCTGATTCTTGGCCGTCGCCAGTGCCGCACTGTTGGCCGCAGCGTGGTGACCATCATTGCCTTTGAGAAAAATGGGACTGTCGGCAGACACCGCATCCAGGGCAGCGCGCAAGGTCGGGTATTGCGCGCTGGGCTCATTACCCTGGGTAAAGGCCCACTGCTCGACGATCAACCACTGCCCGGGCTGGACCTGGTAACGAGCCATACATTCCTGTAGTACCGGCACCATCGCTTCCAGACTGTAGGGGGTGCTGTCCAGATCGCAGCTATCGAGTTTGACGATCCCCAGCGGATGAATATGGGCGTCGTGCAAGCCCGGGATCACCAGCTGCCCCTGCAAATCGGTTACCTGGGTGGATTCTCCAACATACGCCTGCACGCCGGCAGCATCGCCCACGTAGACAATGTCCTCGCCTTTCACCGCAATGGCTTGAGCCATACTGCGCTCGGCATCGGCGGTGTAAATGGTTGCGTTGGTAAACACCAGATCCGCACTGGAGGCAGGGGCTGGGTTTTCCGCGCAACCGGCGGCCAACAGCAGGGCACTGGCAGGCACTAAGGTCTTCAATAGATCTTTCATTATCTACGCATCTCGCTTTTTTGATTTTTTAAGGACGAAACTCGATATCAGACGGACAACAGCAATCAGCCATCACACGTTCAATAACAGGTGCTCACGCTCCCAGGAACTGATCACTTTATTGAACTCTTCATACTCAAAGGCCTTCACCGCCACATAGGCGTCGACAAACGTCGGGCCGAGAATATCGCGCAGCTCTTCACAGTCATCCAGCAGGCGAGCGGCATGCTCCAGGGTACGAGGAACTTCAATGTCTTCCTCATAGGAACTGCCCTCACAGGGTGCGGTAGGCTCGATCTGCATTTTCATCCCCAGGTATCCACTGGCGAGGGTAGCAGCCAGAGCCAGGTAAGGGTTCACATCCACCCCGGCAAAACGGTTTTCCACCCGCTTGGCCTGAGGCGAACTGTCGGGCACCCGAATACCCGTGGTGCGGTTGTCGTAGCCCCAGCTCAAGTTGATAGGCGCTGCAATTTCCTTGGCGAAGCGACGATAGGAATTCACGTTAGGCGCATAGAAAGGCATCGCGTGCTTGGTGAATTTCTGCAAGCCACCGATGTAGTGACGGAACAGGTCGTTCTCGTTGCCCTTGTCATCGACAAAGATATTTTTACCGGTCACCGAGTCCACGATGCTCTGGTGAATGTGCATGGAACTGCCGGGTTGCTTTTCCATGGGCTTGGCCATGAAGGTGGCAAACACCCCATGCTGCATGGCAATTTCCCGCAGGGTGCGTTTGAAGGTAAACACCTGATCGGCCAAATCCAGTGGATTGCCATGGAGGAAATTCAACTCCATCTGCGCCGCGCCGGTTTCGTCAATCAGCGAGTCCACATCCAGCCCCATCTTTTCACAGGCATTGAACATGTCTTCAATCAGCGGCTCGAATTCATTGATGGCGTCGATGGTGTAAGAACGACGCATCACTTCCGCCCGGCCTGAGCGACCAATGGGTGCTTCCAGTTCGTAATCCGGATCGGAGGTCTGCTTGACCAGATAGAATTCCACTTCCGGTGCTACCACCGGACTCCAGCCTTCTTTTTCATAGAGTGCCAGCACACGCTTCAAAACCCCGCGACTGGACAGAGGATGCAATTCACCGTCGCGTGTCATGCAGTCGTGAATAATCTGTACAGTGGGGTCTTTGGCCCAGGGCACAACGCGCATGGCGTTGGGGTCCGGCTGCAGGAACATATCGCCGTCGTTGACGCCGAGAATCTGATCGTATTCGTCGGGGTAACCGCCGGTGACGGATTGCAGCAGGATGCATTCTGGCAGACGGGTTTCTTCCTTGAAGAATTTGTCCGCCGGAACAAATTTGCCGCGGGCATTACCGGTCATATCGGGAATCAGACATTCCACTTCAGTAATGTTGTGCTGTTTTAACCACTCGTTGATGGTGTCCATATAATACCTGGATGGTTGCTAGGAAATCTTGAGCAACGACAGCTCGCTGAGCATGGCTCAGTCTTATTTCTGTCGATCCTCACACGCCTGTTTAAAAGCGTTGAAAATACTTTGGTAAAACGGGTTTTGCGTCACCTGCCACTCGGGATGCCATTGTACGGCAAACACAAAGCGGTCTTCTCGCTCCAACCGGAATGCCTCAATCAGGCCATCGGGGGCGCGGGCTTCTACCGCCAATCCTGGAGCCAGGTCTTTAATGCCTTGCTGGTGGATACTGTTAACCTGCGCTTCCAGGCCACCACTCACACGCGCCAGCAAACCGCCTTCAGTAAGACTGACACTGTGGGCCGGTCCGTATTGCACCGCCACCGGTTGCTCGGGATCTTCGCGATGATCCATCATCCCGGGCAACTCCTGCACCTTCTGATGCAGGCTGCCACCGAGGGCGACATTGATTTCCTGAAAGCCGCGGCAAATACCAAACACGGGAACATCCGCTGCCAGCGCCATGCTGATCAACGGCAGGGTAGTCGCATCCCGGGCCGGATCGTGTTGGGGATCCTGGGCCGGTTCGCCATTGTAATGGTGTGGTTCGATGTTGCTGGGTGATCCGGTCAGCAGCAGACCATCGATCATCGACAGATAAGTTTCCAGTAAATGGGGTTCGCCCATGGCCGGGATCAACAGGGGCAGTGCATTCATGCCCTCGGTAATACCACGGATGTATTTGTCGCCAATGGCGTGAAACGGATGCGGACCGATCATTTTGCAGTCGGCAACCAGACCAATGGTCAGGGGCTTTTTGTTACTCATCGGAATACCTTACAACAGTCATTGAACAGCAGCCATTTCCTGGCTTAAGCGTAAGCGGGTACTCGTTTTTAAGTATAGAGGGATTACCGCGAATACTTTTTGAATTGTCTGTTCTTCAATTATTTCTATACATATCAGTGCGTTGACTATGAAAGCAGGAAATCAACCACCAACAAAAACCGAACTATGCTTCAGTTTATGAAGTTTTTATCCTAAAATCAACCAAAGCCCCGTGGCCGCATTCCGACCGCGACAGGGCACCGATCAAACCACAATAAATCGACCAAGATTTTCTGGGAGGACCGACGTGAGCGGTTTGGACACAAACGGCGACTTGGACGCCGTAACGAATTTTATGCAACAAAACCCTGATATTGACACCATTGAAGTACTGCTCACCGATCTCAACGGCATACTGCGTGGCAAATGGCTGCCCATCGATAACCTGCCCCGGATTCTGGAAGGCAATTTCAAAATGCCGTTTTCCGCCACCACCCCGGATATCTGGGGACGGGATATTCCCTCACTGGTGGATGGCACCGGCGATGGTGACGGCATCTGCCACCCGGTGCTTTCCACCCTCAAGCGCATCCCCTGGCTGGAACGACCCACCGCCCAGCTGCTGCTGACCATGACCGAAGAAAATGGCACCCCCTGGGATAACGACTGCCGGGCGCTGCTGGAGCAAGTGATGCAGCGCTACGAGGCCAAAGGCTGGCGTCCGGTCACCGCGCCGGAACTGGAATTTTATCTGTTTCTCGACCAGCGTGACGAGCTGGGCACGCCGCAGCTGCCCGACAGCCGCGTCAACGGTCGCTGCAAAATTGGCGGACAGATTTTTAACACCGACCTGATGCACGAATACGCCGACCTGCTGCACGACATGCGCAAGGCCTGTGAAGATCTGGACCTGCCTCTGGACACCATCGTCAAGGAGCTGTCCCCCGGCCAGTTTGAACTCAACCTGCACCATGTCGATGACCCGTTAAAGGCCGCCGATAATGGCCTGCTGCTCAAACGGGTGATCAAAAATGTCGCCCACCAGCACGGTTTTATCGCCTCGTTTATGGCCAAACCGTTTGGCGAGCTGGACGGCAACGGCATGCACATTCACGCCAGTATCATCGACGAGCAGGGCCACAACCTGTTTGACAATGGCACCGAGGAGGGCAGTGAACTGCTGTTGCACGCCATTGCCGGTTTGCAGCAAACCATGGCCGACACCTTCCTGATGTTCGCCCCGCACCTGAACTCATTCCGCCGTTACAAGGCCGGCAGCCATGCCCCGGTGGCCCCCACCTGGGGGTACGAGAACCGCGACGTGTCCATGCGTATCCCCAACGGCGACTGTCAGGCTCGCCGGATCGAGTACCGCGTGGCTGGTGCCGATGCCAACCCTTACCTGGCACTGGCGGCCCTGTTGGCCGGTATGCTCTATGGTATTGAACACAAGTTACTGCCCAGCGAACCCTGCCCGATGGAGCAGGGGCCGGATGAGCAACCGGAAGCCTGCCTGCCACACACCTGGCACGAGGCCCTGCAGCGCTTTGAGCAATCCGAGTATGTGGCGCAGTACCTGGGGGAGCAGTTTCAAACCGCCTTCAGCGCGGTGAAACATTTTGAGCAGGCTGAGTTTGAAGGTAGTATTAGCCCCCTGGAATACGACACTTATTTGGTTATGTCCTGATCACGTCTCAGGCAGAATCGCACTCGCTCGCGACGGGGGACAGCCAAGAGGACACATCATGTACAGGATAAACCCGTAAATGCATAAAGAGCGTCAGGAAAAACGCAAAAGTACGCTGAACCCCCGCCGCCAGCCCGTCCAGCAACGGGCTCGCGAACGCACCCAACAAATTCTCGACATTACCGCCCGGCTTCTGGATGAAGTGGGCATTGATGACCTCACCACCATTTTGATCGCCAAAGAGCTGGGCATTTCGGTCGGCTCCCTGTACCACTATTTTCCCAACAAGCACGCCATCATGTACGCCCTGGGCGAGCGCTGGCTGCAGGAAATGACCCTGGCCATGAATGAGATTGAGTCCAACAATCTCGAGGCCATGACCCTGGAAGAATTCGTCGACACCGCCATCGATTGCATGCTGTCGGTGTACAAGGCTCAGAAAGCGGTGCTGCCCCTGGCCCAGGCGCTGTGGTCCATTCCGGAACTGCGCGACCTGGACATCAAGCACGACACCCTGGTCATCACCCGACTGGCGGCCATGTTTGAGCGGATGCAGTTTCCCGGCGGTAAGAGCGAACTGGAACGCATTGGCCGGGTCTACCTGGAAGCCACCCACGCCGTGTTGCTGACCATCGTCTCGCAGAAGACCATTCGCTCCAAACGCAGTCTGGAAGACCTAAAGGGTATGATTCTGACGCTGCTGCGCTCGCACAAAGGCTGATACCCAGGCCTGTATCCCAATCCCCAGCACGATCAACGCCAACCCCGCCAGGGTTGGCAGTTTGATGGGTTCCGCCAGTACCAGGGCAATCACCCCCAGCGATAAAAATGGCGTGGCAAAAGCCAGGCTGCTCACCCGCGAGGTACTCTCGCTCAGGCTCAGCGCCGTGGACCAGAGCACAAACGTCAGCCCCATTTCAAACACCCCCACATAGGCGGCACCGGCCAGGCCCGGCCACAGATCTCCGGTCAGCGCTGACAGCGACACGGGGGCCAACCACCAGGTAGTCAACATCAGCGGCGGTAATACCAGCAGAAAACTCAACCACAGTGTCACGGTGGCATCCAATCGTTGCTTGAGATTCAGGATCCAATACAGCGCCCACACCAGGGTGCTGGCCAGGGCGGCAGCCACCCCCAGCGGGTCGTTGAACTGCAGACTCAACAGCTGCCCCTGGGTTGCGATCATCAGCACACCGAAGTACGCCAGTGCCAGTGCCAGCCATTCCAGCGGCCGCACCCGCTGCCCCAGCAGCAACACCGACATCAGCACCAGCATGGCGGGCCAACTGTAATTGATGGCCAGCGCTTCCTGCGCCGGCAACCGATCGTAGGCTTCAAACAAGACAAAATAATACAGACAGGGGTTGAGCAACCCCAGCAACAGACACAACAGCCAATGCCGCCTGGGGAACTGCCGCAGCAGGGCTAACTTGCCCTGCCAGCAGACAATCACAAACAGCACCAGCGCCGACACCACACTGGCCAGACACACCAGCTGCAGCGGCTGCAGATACTGTAACGATAATTTAAACACGGTGGCGACGGTGGACCAACAGACAATCGCCGCCAGTGCAAAACCCACCGCTCGAGCCTGATTTGTCATAGTGGCGCTCTCCAGCAACTGCTCAAATCCAGTGACTTCTGAAACACCAAGGACTGCTCAAACACCAAGGACTACTCAAACACCCAATACTCATCGCCGGTAAACAGAATGTCCAACCACAGGCTGTGATTTTGCTTTTTAATCGGTTCCAGTTTTTTGGCAATGCGGGTACGAATGTCGTCCAGCTGCTGCACGCCCTCGATCTCGAAACCATCATCCACCATCACATAGACACTGAGATTCAGCTCGCGCCCGCTTTTCGCCATGCGCAGATGGCAGCGGTCGATGCCTTCTTCCTGCAGGGCGGATTCCACCTGGTTGCGGATGTTTTGTTGCAGCTTCTGCTCCGGGGCCAGGTACAGCACTTCGCGCAGGTTCTGGCGAAAAATGCGCACCGGAATCGGCAGAAACAACAGCACCATGATGATCACCAGCAGCGGGTCCAGGTAGTTGACCAGATACCCATAGGGGCCATCCTGAATCAGGTAGGCGACCCCAAAGCCGGAGAGAATTCCGAGACTCAACAGACAGTCAAACAGCCAGTCCGTGGCGTCCACCGCCGCCAGCCGGGAGCCGGTTTTTTTGGCGTAGCGGTGAATAATGCTGCCAAACAGCAGAGTGCCCACGGCCGACAGCGCGGCGTAGGTCACCGCCGCTTTCAAAGCCACCTGGCGACCGCCGGACAGCAGGGTCGACACCGCTTCGGTGAGCGCATAGATACAGGTGGCGCTTATGATCAGCGCCTTGATGACATTGAGTAGAGGTTCCAGATGGGTGTAACCGAACTGAAAGCGCTCGTCATCCGGTCGCACCACCAGCTTCGACACCCACAGCGTCAGCAGCGACATCACCAGGCTGATGGTCGAATAGATTCCATCAAACAGGATCGACTGGGAGTGGGCGTAGAGCCCGTAACTGAGGCCAATGACGGCAAAGATGGCGGCACCGGTGATCGATACCTTGATGGCCCGCTGTTCCAGGGTTTGACGTTGTTTGACTGACATTTCCATACGCACCTCGCAAGCCCATTACCTGCTGGGCCCGTTAACACTCATTCCTGCAAAACAATAAAAAACACCACATACAAAAACACCGCCAGTCGGCGGTGTTTTGGGAGAATTTGTTATGCGTCTCATCACCGACTGATGGCTTTGGTTTCCAAGAAGTCCTCGAAACCGAATTCGCCCCACTCACGGCCGTTACCGGATTGCTTGTAACCACCAAACGGGGAGCTGAACAGATGGGGAGCTCCATTGACCCGCACCATACCGGCACGCAACTGACGAGTCACACGATCGGCGCGAGCTTCGTCGCCGGTCTGCACATAGGCCGCCAGGCCGTAAGGGGTATCGTTGGCGATCTGGATGGCTTCCGCTTCCGTCTCGTAGGGAATCAGCACCAGTACCGGACCGAACACCTCTTCACGGGCAATGGTCATGCTGTTGTTCACATCGGCAAAAATGGTGGGTTTGGCAAAATGGCCGGTTTCCAGGCCCTCGGGCTTGCCCGGTCCACCCGCTGCGACACGGGCGCCTTCGGCGATAGCCGCTTCGATCATACCCTGCACCTTGTCGAAGTGCGGACGACTCACCAGCGGTCCGATGTGCTCACCGGACTGATCGGACTTACCTACTGTGACCGCGTTGGCCGCTTTGGCCGCAATCTCAACAGCTTCCTCATAGCGACTGGCGGGCACCAGCATGCGGGTCGGGGCATTACAGGACTGGCCGACGTTGTCCATACACGCCGCCACACCCTTGCTGACGGCCGCTTCCAGATCGGTGTCATCGAAAATAATATTGGGGGATTTACCGCCCAGTTCCAGTGCCACCCGCTTGACCGTGTCCGCCGCCGCCTTGGAAATGGCAGTACCCGCGCGGGTCGAGCCGGTGAAGGACACCATGTCGATATCGGCATGGCCGGAAATGGCCGCCCCCACACCCGGGCCATCGCCATTCACCATGTTGTAGACACCGGCCGGTATGCCGGCTTCGTCCATCATCTGGCTGAAGACATAGGCCGACAGTGGCGCAATTTCACTGGGCTTAAGCACCATGGTACAGCCCGTCGCCAGGGCTGGGGCCACCTTGCAGGCGATCTGGTTGATGGGCCAGTTCCACGGGGTGATAAAACCACAGACGCCGATGGGCTCCTTAACGATAGTGGCATTGCCTTTTTTCGATTCGAATTCAAATTCCTTGAGAGCTTCCAGGGCGGTGGCAATGTGTCCGGCACCACAGGCGGCCTGGTCGGAAATGGAGAAATCGATCGGCGCGCCCATCTCTTCAGAAATGGCCTGGGCCATTTCATCGTAGCGCGCCTTGTACACCTTCAGCAGGCGCTCCAGATAGTCAATGCGCTCTTCGCGGCTGGTGGTGCCCCAGCTGGCAAACGCCTGCCGAGCCGCTGCCACCGCCTTGTCCACATCGGCAGCAGAGCCCAGACTGATGACGGCAATCTGCTCCTCGGTGGAGGGATTTTCCACGGCAAAATCGTTCGGGGTAATCGGGTCAACCCACTGACCGTTGATGTAAAACTGGCGATAGTCTTTCATTCTGGACTCCTTACATTCGCGGATCCATCTCGGTGGGACCCGCCTTCATAAACCGAATAATAGCTCAAATTTTAAAGCGGGAAAACTGCTCCCCTCTGGCTTGCACCTGAAGTGCTACAGCTCATCCAGCAATTTGTAGTACAGCATGCCAAGGGCAAAACTCGGCGTGCGCAGCAACTTGCCACCCGGAAACGGCCAGTGGCGAATTTTGGCAAACAGGTCAAAACGCTCGGCCTGGCCGGCAATCATCTGCGCCGTGATACGCCCCATCATGTGGGTGGGTGCCACACCGTGGCCGGAGTATGCCTGAATATAGTAGACATTGCCCTTGAGGCGACCCAGTTGCGGCATGCGATTGATGCCGATGCCCATCTGGCCACTCCAGCCGTGACTCAGTTCAACCCCGGCCAGCTGCGGGAATACCGTCAGCATTTTCTGCCGCATGACGCCAAACAGGTCTTTGGGCTCGCGTCCGGTGTAATTGGACAGGCCGCCAAACAACAAGCGCTTGTCGGCGGTCAGGCGGTAGTAATCCAGTGCGGTACGGGGATCACATACGGCCCGGTTACCCGGCATGATCGCAGCAATCTGCTCATCGGACAGCGGTTCAGTGGTGATGACAGAACTGTTCGAAGGCAACACTTTGGAGGACAATTTCGGCACCAGGCCGTCGAGGTAAGCGTTGCCACACAACACCACATGCTCGGCGCTGACACTGCCAGCCTCCGTCAATACTTGTGGCCGCGTGCCTTCCACCACCCGCATCACGCGGGATTGCTCAAAAATTTGCACCCCCAGTTGCTCCGCTGCCCGGGCCTCACCGAGGCACAGGTTGAGCACGTGACAGTGGCCGTTGCCGGTGCGATTGAGCATGCCGCCCAGATATAAGTCAGAACGCACTTCCGCCTGCAGCTGCTGTTTATCTAGCAATTCCAGCGCATGCGGGTAACCCATGCGTTCCTGATAAGCCTTTTCTGCCTCAAAGTCTCGCATATGCCTGGTCTTGAGCGCCACATCGCAGTAGCCCCAGGTCAGGTCGCAGTCGATATTGTACTTGGCCACGCGCTCGCGAATGATGTCGCAGCACTCGACCCCCATATCGTAGATGGCACGCACACCGTCAGGGCCGACAAACTTCTCGAACTTTTCCAGTGAGTGGCCAATGCCGCCGATGATCTGCCCACCATTGCGGCCGGTGGCGCCCCAGCTGATGCGGTTGGCTTCCAGCAGCACCACCGAGTAACCCCGCTCCGCCAGTTCCAGTGCCGTGTTGACGCCGGTAAAACCGCCACCAACGACCGCCACATCGGCCCGAATTGCCCCTTTTAAACTGGGATAACCTGTCTGCCAGTTGGCGGTCGCGGCGTAGTAGGAAGGGGTATGCTCACGGGTTTCTTGCGGTTTGTTGAGTCCAAACATGATTCGCCTCTTTGTCTCTGGCATGCCACCCGACCAGGGTCAGCGCAGCACACCAATAGCATTCTCAAACGTGTTTCCAGCCGATCTTTAAAAAACAGGGCCGGTCGAAAGTGAAGGGAGTTACACAGAGGGAATAGGGTCGTCGTCTTCGCCAGGCACACCTTCACCGCGCCCACTTTCTCCATGAAAGTAGTCCTGCCAGGCGGCGGAGGTACTTACCCAATGGGACCAGGCGATAAAGTATTCCATAACAATACGAGCAAAAAGTGACTTTGAAGTTAAGCGTAAAGATAGATTAGCGGATTTCTTTCGACTCCTCAAGCCGAATTATTATTCGGTTTATTGAAATGGCTGGAGATCGCCAGTTTGACCGCCACCAACAATCAACCGGCTACAGCAGTGGTGGCTGGGAATCGCGCTGGCGTGTCAGGGTGCGCCGCATGGCCGGCTCCAGATGACCGACCAGTACCTGCCTGCCATGATTCACAATCTGTTGAATTTCACCGCTGCGACGCAGGGCCCTGACATCATCACAGAGGCTGGCCAGGGCGGGGTCTTTTTCCAGAGACAACTTGGACAGGGCAAGGTGATAGTCAATGTAGGTAATATCGCGCACCCAGTGCAGTTCCTGATTCAGCTTCAGCTGATTAATGACATAGAGAGCGACGTAATATTCGTACAGGCCGAAATCCGCCCGACCGGAGGCGATGGTTTTCATAATTGCACGCACAGAATTGGCTCGCGTGATGTGCGGAAATTCTTTCGGCCCCAGCATACCGCGTTGAAACGGCGGCAGGCGAATGGCCACCAGCCTCTGGCGGGCCATATCTTCGACGCTGTTGATCGCGATGTCTCGATCACGCCGAGCAAAGGCACTGATGGGAGCCCGAAACGCCGCCACCGGACAAATATGCAAAGTCTCCGGGTAATCCTTCCGCGTCAGTGAGGGGTTGAGGTAGACCATCGCCGCGTCCAGCCGCCCGGTTCCCAACTCGATATACTGCCGCGGCTGGGATACTGAGACAAACTCGGCCTGGTAACCACGGGGGGTCACCACCCGCTTCATCACTTCGGGAATGATACAGTACTGCTGGAAAGATTCGTCGCAGTTATAGGGCGGTAAAAACTGAGAAACCGCACCGATTTTGAGAGGCTTGGCCGACTTTGCGCCGTCATGGCCGACGGCGGCGCGTGCCGATTCAGCGGCAGAGTCGGGAGGCACCGATTGAGACTGCGGGGCGCTTGAGCGGTCTAGCTGTTGATAACCACTGATCGCCAGAAGCAACAGCAGCAGCCCCCCCAGTAATACCTGGTATTTCGCGGCCATTCTCTCCATTCGTCATTATTGGCTTTGGATTGACAGCGGAATCCGTCACCTGATTCCACAAACGGACTGATTGGCACTGTAACAGGAGAACCGCGGTATAGAAAGACATCCCGGCGGGAGACATGGTAAAGAGTGGTGCTTGCTGCCGCGCCTACCGGACCGGACGAACTCGATCAGACAAAGTTCAATCCGGTCAGTGGCCGATCACCAGAGGTTGGTAATCAGTCCTCGGACAAGGAGGCTTGTTGCAGCGAATGCAGCTCGGCGATGCCCTGCTTGGCCAGCGTCAGCATGGCGGCAAACTCCGCTTCGCTGAAGGGCTCGCCCTCGGCGGTACCCTGAATTTCAATAATGCCGCCATCGTCGGCCATGACAATGTTCATATCCGTCTCAGCATTGGAATCCTCGGGATAATCCAGGTCCAGCACCGGTACACCTTCATAGATACCCACAGACACGGAGGCGATCATGCGCTTCAGGGGTTCGCCTTTGACCTTGCCGCTGCCTTTGAGAAACGCAATGGCATCAGCCAGCGCCACACAGGCACCGGTGATGGAAGCGGTGCGGGTGCCACCATCGGCCTGGATCACATCGCAATCGATCTTGATGGTGTTTTCACCCAGCGCTTCCATATCCATGGCGGCCCGCAGCGAGCGTCCGATCAGGCGCTGGATCTCCACGGTGCGACCACCCTGTTTGCCGCTGGTGGCCTCACGCCGCATGCGGGTTCCGGTAGAGCGGGGCAGCATGCCGTACTCGGCGGTTACCCAGCCGCGACCTTCACCGCGCATAAACGGCGGTACCCCATCTTCCACACTGGCGGTGCAAATCACTTTGGTATTGCCAAATTCCACCAGCACCGAGCCCTCGGCGTGACAGGTAAAGTTGCGGGTAATGCGAATCTCTCGCAGGCTGTCGGGCGTGCGACCACTGGGTCGTTGCATAGGAACTCCTAAATATTGGCGACGATGTAAAGTCGGGGCATTATAGCCGAATGCAACCTGTGCCTGTGTTAAGATCTGACACACTTCACCTCAACTTTGAAGGAATTGCCATGCCCTGCAGTATGACCGGTTTTGCCCGTCAGGAAGCCAAATACCCCTGGGGAACCCTGATCTGGGAAGTTCGCAGCGTCAATCATCGCTACCTGGAGCCCCATTTCCGCCTGCCGGAATTTCTCCGCGAACTGGAACCGGCGCTGCGGGAACAGCTGCGCAAGACCTTGTCACGCGGTAAGGTGGAAGCCAGTTTTACCTACCAGCTTGGCGACTCAGAAGCCCAATCCCTGACCGTTAACCAGCTGCTGCTGCAACAGGTGACCGAGGCCATTGCCGAAGTCAGTGCTCAGCTGTCATCGCCGGCGCCGGTCAACCCGCTGGAACTGCTGCGCTGGCCCGGCATGGTGGGGGATAATGACATCGACCGTGAACAATTGCTCAACGCCAGCCTCGATGCCTTCAAACAGGCACTGACCACCTTAGTGGAGCACCGCGCCCGCGAAGGCGAGGAACTGAAACAGCTGATCGAACTGAGACTGCAGGGGGTTGCCAGTCAGGTAGAGCAGGTGCGTGCCATACTGCCGGGCATTCTCGACGGCCAGCGCCAGCGTTTGCTGGAGAAACTCGACAGCCTGAAAGGCGATTTGGACCAGGACCGGCTGGAACAGGAAATGGTCTATATCGCGCAAAAGTCCGATGTCGATGAAGAGCTGGATCGGCTGGAAACCCACGTCACCGAAGTGCGACGCACCTTGAACCAAAAGGGCAGTATTGGTCGTCGACTCGACTTCCTGATGCAGGAGCTCAACCGCGAAGCCAACACTCTGTCCTCCAAATCCATTGTCACCGACACCACCCAGGCGGCCATTGAACTGAAAGTATTGATCGAACAGATGCGCGAGCAGATACAGAATATTGAATGATACCCTGCAGGCCCCCAAAGACTGGAGACTCGCACCAGAAAGGTTTATTTTCATCCGTTTGACATTAAAATCATTTAAGCTTTGCAATCATCAACAGGCTTGAGATGCGTAATGATGGACAGCCAGCAACTGTTGGATATCGTCGGCGAAATTTACGAGGCCTCACTGGACCCCAGGCGCTGGGATGAGGTTGTGGCCACACTTTGTCAGCTGCTGGACGTCAAATCCGGTGCCCTGCTGGTCCACGATCAGGAAACCGGCAGCCACTCGGTGGTGGGCGGTTATGGCATCAACGCTATCACCAAAGCCTCCTACAGTCTGGGCTTGGGAAAACTCGATATTGGCTGGAAAGCGGTGATCGGCAGAGCCGAAGGGGAGGCGTTCCAATTCGCCTCCCACGAAGAAACCAAACACCAGCACCCGTTTTACTACCACATGCTGATGAAGCCTCTCAATATCCACTACATGGGCGGAATTTGCATTTACAACTCGCCGGAGTGGCGGGTAGCACTGGGATTGCACCGCGACCTGCAACAGGGGGCTTTTGACGAGCAGACTTTTGCCCCCCTGGAAGCCCTGGCGCCACATTTTGCCCGCGCCATGCGTATCCAAAAGGAGTTTCATCGCCTGCGGGTGGAGAACTTCCGCCTGGCGAATGCACTGTCTAAGGTCATGCTGGGCATAGTGATCGTCAACGAAGCGCGTCGCATCGTCTACACCAACCCCATCGCCGATATGATTCTCAGCCAGCACCCTGCCCTGAATCGCCGTAGCGACCTGCTGCTTGCCTACAACCAGGCTGAAACCGCCCAATTGAACAACGCGATTGACGCGCTGCTGCAGGCGGACCATCCTGCCGCACATCACCCGGGTCTGGGGTTAACCCACCCGGAAAAGCTCACACCGCTGGCCGTGATCCTCAATAAAGCCAACGCCAGTCACGCCCGGGAAGACCTGCTGTTGCCCGCACATGGTGTGGCCATCTACCTGACCGATCCGGACATGGCGATAAACATCTCCCCCGACACCCTCAACCGGATTTACGCTCTGACGCCGGCGGAATCCCGGGTCGCCATTCAGATTGCCAACGGCCTAAGCGTCAAGGAAATCGCTGCCGACAACCAAGTCAGCGTGTTGACGGTTCGCACTCAGTTACGCAATGTATTTGAAAAAATGGGCGTCAATCGTCAACAGGATATCGTCAAGATTCTGCTGTCCGGCTCCTTCAACCAGCCCGAGCCCCATCATCACGGCAAGACTTCACACCCCCCATCCCTTGCTGAGGACAGACAACTGGATAAGTCGGTGGTGTGAACCTCCAGAGCCAGTGTTATTGACAGCCAACCGACTCTTGCAACAAACCCGGCCATACCCGCTCCCAGCCATCGGCATGGGCCACACCATTGACCGGAGCAATGGTCGTGCAAGCCAGTGTCGCCATCTGACGACGGTAACTTTGGGCAATCGCCTGCGGAATGATGTCATCCTGCATGCCCACATAATGTCGCTGTGGCAGTGACGCAAGCAGGTCCGAAAAATCCGCTGGATTGAGGGAGCGATCCAGCGGCGATACCTGATGCAAGCGGGTGAACAATTCCGTATCCAGGTTGGCCGCCACGGTGCGCAGGCTGCGAATGTCATCACGCTTGGTCGCCAACAGGGCGGCCAGCGCGCCACCGCCGGAGTAGCCGACCAGCTCGACACCTGCAGCGGGATCGACCTGCGCCCTGAATTGGCTGATTACGCCATCAATAGCATCCAGGATTGCCGGAGAGTAACGCGCCAGGGACCAGTCGTGGGGCGAACAGTGCACCTCTCGGCTCAGGGCCACGTACTGGCAGGGACGGGCTATATAGACCACATTGGGTGCATCGTCCAAAGCCGCGAGACGCAGGGCCACCGGGTTGTGAGGTGTGGGGTTCATCGAGATCCGTGTGCGGGTGATCCACGCTTTGCCATCACCTTCGAGATACACCCGCAGAGGTTGATGTGGGTCGTCAACACGGGCATAGGTCATCACATTGTAGCCCTGGGACGCCACCACTTGGGCCTGCAGGCCCGAGGGCTGGGCGATGCGCTGGGCGCGCTCGGTTAATTGCTGCTGGGTGGGCGCACAGCCACTTACCGCCAGGCACAGGAGCAGCCAAGCCCACAGCGAAGCCAGACACACAACTCTCCGCTTAAAGTCCATTGTCATACGCATGTTCTTCATCAATAACACCTCCCTGTGAACATCAAACTCCTGTAGCGACTGCCACCACGCGTGGTGGCCCCTGTCTATACATCCCTGTATCAACGTCCTTAAACTTCATCGTCCTTAAGATAGGTTCCAGTCATCGGCTTACCGGCCCGCTCGGCGATGCAAGGCCAGAGCGGGCCAATCTCCGGGACTGGGAAGCCATCGAGTTCAGCCCGCGGCTGACTAGAATGCCAGCCGCAACGTGGCCTGCAGGTTTTGCGACTGATAACCACTTCTGGCGACATAGTCGTAATTCACCGACATATCCAGATTACCCTGGCCAAATACCCGCAGCCCCAAACCGACCACATAGCTGGTGGTGTCCACCTCGGCCCCTTCGGTCCGGAAGCCACTGTCCGGCAGCCCAATAAAGCTGGAGTTGAACTCGGCCTCATCACCGATAAGGTCCTCGAAGACCCCAAGGTTAAGGCTCGGCACCCAGATCGTCTGACCTGGACCGGCTAAAGAGTAAGTCGCAGCCACGGAGGCCCCCAAAATAAAGGCTTCATTATCATCCGGGGCAATGGTCAAGCCCGCATTCCCCGCGCCTTTTTCACTGTAGCGGTCTTCCTCCAGATAGGTGTACTGGGCTGACAGCTGCGGTGTGAGCTGCAGCGCTTCGTTGATGGCCAGTGGGTAGCTGATGCTGGTGCGCAGGTCATATTGCTGACCGTCGTGATCGCCTTTCGCCACCAGTCCGTTAAACAGGGTGCGGCGACTGTCGTAAGTATTCTCGGCGTAGCTCAGCATGGCATCGACAAAGTAGCTGCTGGCGTTGTAGCTGCCGTAGGCGCTGAGTTGGTAGCTGTCGATATCAATGGTGTTGTTATCGTCAGACTCCACCTCAGTCTGGCCATAACTGAACGCCAGGCCAGCCGTGATCTTGTCGCTCAGCGGCACATCAAACCCCAGTGCCAGACCTGCGGTGTCCACCTGATAACCATCAATCCCACTGCGTTCGTCCTGGTCGGCCTTGCTGCCGTAGCCCTGCAGCCAGAAGCCGTTAACCGCCACCTCACCACCGGCGACCATACCCGACGCACCATAGTCGCTCTGATAACCCCGCAAACTGGCCTGGCGATTGTTGACCGCGCCCGCTGCCGCGTTGCCCGCCGCAGACGCACCCGCCACGCTGCCAGCGACCGTTTCCGGCTGCAAACTTTCCACCGCAGCCGCCACTTCCTCGGCACTGCCCAGGGCAGAAATGTCATTCACCAGCTGTCCCAGCTCACTGTCTTCAGCCACCTCGCCGGTGCCGATGGCGGACACCACGCCATCCAGCGAAGCGGCCACCGCCATGGTATTGCTGCCGGCAACACCGGCCTCATTGCCTGAGGGTTGCAGCACCTCGGCCAGCGCCGAACGCTCGGCCGTAGCGACCAGGGTGTTATCGACCTGCTCGATGGCAAAACTCAGCACCACCGAGTTGTCGGTTGCCGTGGTGATGTCACTTTGCAGGCTGCCACTGCCACCAGTGGCCGCTTTCAGGAACGTAAAGCTGTCGCCATCGGCAATAAAATCGTCACCACTGACGTTAATATCGACCGTAGCCCCACGCACATCGGCTCCGCGACCGACTTCCAGCAAACCATAGGCCAGGCCCGTGGCAGAACCGAAGGCATCCACACCCAGTACCCCGGCGTAGACGAAATCTTCTTCATCGTAGAATTTGCTGACGGTGGCCCCGACCTGACCCGCGCTTTTGATATTGATGCGGGTGGCATTGTAAACAGCGTCGTTGGTACCACCGAGGGCATTAAACACACCGCCGTTGGCGCCAAAATCAATATCGCCATAAATGATACCGGCGTTGGTAACAAAGCCCAGCGACGCCACGTCGTCCACCCAGATGGCGTATGAATCGGAATTATTCAAGGACGCCAGGTTATCGATTTCGCCCCCGGCCTCATTGATAATGCCGGACACCGTGTGAGCACCGTTGAGGGTGATGACACCGCGATTCACATCGGCATCGCTGCTGTAGGGGGTGGCTCGCAACAGACCTGAGTTGATGATGGAACCTTGCAGATTGGCACCACCATCGCTGTCATCCCCAAACCAGATAGCGCCAAATGCACTGTCTGTGTTTGTGACGGCAGTGGAAAGGATCGTACCGCGGTTGACGATGTCGCCGGTGATGGTGACATCGCCATCGATGGTGATGCCATCGCTGCTGCCTGTGATCGTGCCGTCGTTGATGACACTGCCGGTCAACACGGTAGCGCTGCTACTTTCCCCAGCCGAAACCATCCGAGTGTGGTTATCTTCTGCTAACTCCACTTCGGCGGCATCGGCCGAGAGAAGTATGCCAACCCCGGCAGAGAGACTGCCGCTGTTGACGATATTGCCATTAATTGTAGCGCCACCAACGTAGATGGCGGCAAAGTCAGAGGCGATAGAGCCGCGGTTGGTGATGTCGCCGTTGACCTCTGGTGCTCCCAGTAAGTTGCCATCGGTGTCCTGCACGCTCATCAGGATAATGCCGGCATCCCTGGCATTGCCCAACCCGGCAATGGTGGTTTCGATGCTGCCATTATTGGTGATGCCGCCCGAGGCCTGGCCACCGGCGTAAACGGCGATACCGCCGCCCAGGCAATAGGGGTCGTCGGTGCAAGCACCGGCGCTGCGCGAGATGACGCCATTGGCATCGTTGAGAATGCCTCCGCTGACCGACCCATCGATGGCAATAGCATCGCCCCAGGCCTGGCCACCGCTCACCTCAATGGTACCGGTATTCAGGATACCGCCGGCCACCTCTCCCTGAATTTCGAAGCCAGAAGCATTGGACTCGATCGAGCCAGCGTTGCTGATGCCATCGGTCACCGCGCCGGCAATACCCACACTGCCGCCCGCCGTATTGCGAATAAGCCCGCGGTTTACCAATCCCCCCATGGAGGAATCCTGCTGGACCTCAAGGGTATAGCCATCGCCATCGGAGAGCAGTCGGCCACTGGTATCGTTAATCACTTTACCGCTTAAATCGAAGCCACCTTGGGCACCATCTTCATCCAGATACACCAGCCGCAGCGCGCTGTTGCCATCTGGAGTCAGGTCCAGATCCGGCTCAATGGTCTGGATGGTCCCGGTATTGAGGATATCGCCCGACATGGAACCGAGAGCCAGACTGAGGCCATCACCGCCGGTACCGCCCGTCAGGGTGCCCGCATTCGACAGGCTGCCAAATCCATCACCCACCAGAATCAGTGCCGAGTCTTCGCAACCATTGCAAACCACAGAACCCGAGGCCGTAATGGTCACGGTCTCATAGGCGCTCTCCAGCTCCAAAGTACCACTTTCTGCGCTGCTGAGGGTGAAATCGGCGGCATAGCTGCCCGCGCTGACCATCAGGATACTCACGCCCAACAGTTTTTTAGGGAAAGGAACTTCCATATTTCTAACTCTCCATCACTAAAGGATTTAATACGGCTTGAGGCCCTTGTATCTTGCCGGCCACTGACCCGACGGATCGCAGGGGCAGGGCAAAGCGTGAACTGCAGCACACATTAATGACAGATGAATATGGCGTCATACCTCACTTGCAGTATGGCGCCCCAGAAAACCCGGTGGCGCGCCCCGCAACCGACGCATTGTTTATGGTGGATCGCAGCCGGCTCACGTATGATTAACCCCTTCGGCGTACCCGTTTCCACAACCACCGTCCAGGTCCAACAAGGCAGCTTTCAGAACCATGAGCTCACGCGGCACTCTTTACACCGTCTCCGCCCCCTCCGGCGCTGGCAAAACCAGTCTGGTCAAAGCCCTGATCGACAACATGGACAATGTCCTTGTATCGATCTCCCACACCACCCGCGCCATGCGTCCGGGTGAGGTTGATGGGGTCAACTACCACTTTGTGGAGCGGCAGACCTTTACCGATATGGTGCTGGAGAACGCCTTCCTGGAACACGCCGAGGTGTTTGGCAACCTCTATGGCACATCCACCCAGTGGGTGGAAGACACGCTCAACAGCGGTCAGGATGTGATTCTGGAAATCGACTGGCAGGGCGCCCAGCAGGTGCGCCGCCTGATCCCGGACACGGTCAGCGTGTTCATTCTGCCACCGTCGAGGGAGGAGCTGGTGCAACGACTGACCGGCCGCGGTCAGGACGACAGCAGCATCATTGATGCCCGGATGCAGGAAGCCATCAATGAAATGTCCCACTATGTTGAAGGCCACTACCTGATCATCAACGACGACTTTGAAACCGCCCTGAAAGACTTTCAGGCGATTCTGCTGAGCCAGCGCTTGACCCTGACCCATCAGCAGCAACGCCACGAGGCGTTATTGACCTCACTGTTGTCGTAATCGTCGTCAGTAAAGCGACCAAATTCCAGAATTTTAAATCGATCCGGGCCCTGCGATATTGTCTTAATTGGTCGTTTTGCGTACACTGGCCCACTTTTTCCGGGTTGGGTTTAGCCTGGGGCGCTGAACGTCCTCAAGGCATGGCCAGCTTGTTCCAGAGAGGCGCGCAGCTGACCTCATCTGTGGTACATTGTTTTTCAGGATCGTTGTCCTGGAACCCTGATTCCTGCACTATTTGAAAAGGCATAGAAATGGCTCGTATTACTGTAGAAGATTGTCTCGATCACGTGGACAACCGCTTTGAACTGGTTTTGGTCAGCAGCAAACGTGCTCGCCAGATCGCCGTGGGTGGAAAAGACCCTATGGTTCCCGAGGAGAACGACAAGCCCACCGTAATCGCCCTGCGCGAAATCGAAGAAGGCTACGTTGATGCCAGTATCCTGCTGGAAAAAGACGATCAGGACGATTACGAAGAACTGGTGATCGATGAGTCTGCCCCCCAGCTCTGATGTCATGATGACCCTGGGTGCCGACATCGGCGGCACCCAATCCCTTTATTAGAACAGGACCCCGATGCAAACCATTGAGTCCCTGGGCCACCGGCTCTCTTCCTACCTCGAACCGCATCAAATCAACCGCGTCAAGCGCGCCTACTTCTACGCCGAACAGGCACACACCGGCCAGACCCGACGCAGTGGTGAGCCCTACGTCACCCACCCGCTGGAAGTAGCCAATATCCTCGCCGGCATGCACATGGATCACCAGAGCCTGATGGCCGCCATGCTGCACGATGTCATTGAAGACACCTCCATTTCCAAAGAAGCACTGACTCAACAGTTTGGTGAGCCGGTGGCGGAACTGGTGGATGGCGTCAGTAAACTGACCCAGTTCGAATTTGAAAGCCAGGCCCAGAAGCAGGCGGAAAACTTCCAGAAGATGGCCCTGGCCATGGCCAAGGATATCCGCGTAATCCTGGTCAAGCTGGCCGACCGGTTGCATAACATGCGTACCCTGGGGGCACTGAAGCCGGAGAAAAAGCGCCGCATTGCCAAGGAAACCCTGGAAATTTACGCCCCCATTGCCCAGCGTCTGGGTATGAACAATATCCGCCTGGAACTGGAAAACCGCGGTTTTGCCGCCATGTACCCACTGCGCAGCGAGCGCTTGCAAACCGCCCTGAAGACGGCCCGCGGCAACCGCAAGGAACTGGTGGAAAAAATCCAGAACGCCATTGAATTGCGACTGGAGCGGGAGGAAATCAATGCCCTGGTGATCGGTCGGGAAAAACACCTGTTCAGCATTTACCAGAAAATGCGCAACAAGAAGAAGTCCTTCAAGGAAATCATGGACGTCTACGCGTTTCGCATCATCGTCGACAGCGTCGACACCTGCTACCGCGCCCTGGGGGCGGTGCACAACCTCTACAAACCGGTGATCACCGAGTTCAAGGACTATATTGCCATTCCCAAAGCCAATGGTTACCAGTCACTGCACACTGTGCTGGTGGGCATGCACGGTGTGCCGATCGAAGTGCAAATCCGCACCAAGGAAATGGACGAAATGGCCAATTCCGGCATTGCCGCTCACTGGCTGTACAAGTCCGATACGGACGAGGACATACCGGCCGGCAGTCACGCCCGCGCCCGCCAGTGGATCCAGGGGCTGCTGGAAATGCAGCAGCGCGCCGGCGACTCCTTGGAGTTTATCGAGAACGTCAAGATCGACCTGTTCCCCGATGAGGTCTACGTCTTCACCCCCAAAGGCAAAATCGTTGAATTGCCCTCCGGCGCCACCCCCGTGGATTTCGCCTACGCGGTGCACACCGATGTGGGTCACCGCTGCGTCGCCTGCCGCATCAACGACCGCCTGGCGCCGCTGTCGCAGCCACTGCAGAGCGGCCAGAAGATCCAGATCATCACCTCGCCCAGTGCCCAGCCCAACCCCAACTGGCTCAATTTTGTTACCTCCGGCCGGGCCCGCAGCGGCATTCGTCATTTCCTCAAGCATCAACGCCATCAGGACTCCATCGAACTGGGCCGCCGCATGCTCGATCGCGCCCTGCAGGATGAAGGCCTGGAGCTGAAAAAGCTGGATGACGAACAGACCCATATTCTGCTCAGCGCCACCAACACCCACTCGCTGGACTCCCTGCTGGAAGACATCGGGCTGGGCAATCGCATTGCCCACGCGGTCGCCAAGATTCTGTGTACCGACAAGACCGCCAGCACCAGCAGTGGCAATATCTATTCACCGCTGATGATCGACTCCACCGACGGCCTGATGATCAGCTTTGCCCGTTGTTGCCGACCGATCCCCGGCGATCCCATTATCGGTCATATCAGTGCCGGCAAAGGCCTGGTGGTGCACCGCGATACTTGCCGCAACATCAGCGAACTGCGCAATCACCCGGAGAAGATCAGTGCCGTGAACTGGGCGCCGACCGTCACCGGTGAATTCCTGGCAGACATCCGCGTCGAAGTGCAATCCGAGCGGGGCATCATTGCCTCCCTCGCCACCCGTATCGCCGAGCTGAAAGGCAATATCGAGCAGGTGAATGTGGACGAGCGCGATGCCCACAACTCGGTCATCCGATTCTGTCTGGGCGTACACAACCGCGTACACTTGGCGACCATCATGCGTCGCCTGAAAATGCTCAGTGCGGTCATCAAGATTACCCGAACTAAAAATTAACCCCTTCCACAGCGGGAGAGGTGACGAACCGGTATGTCGTCACTCTCCCGTTTTTATTGACACTACATAACGATGTAAAAGGAATGCAGACATGACCACCAACAAAGCCATTATCAGTACTGAAAACGCACCGGCAGCCATCGGCACCTATTCCCAGGCCGTTAAAGTAAACAACACCGTTTACCTGTCCGGTCAGATTCCACTGGATCCGAAAACCATGGAACTGGTCGAGGGTGGCTTCGAAGCCCAGGCCCACCAGATGTTCAAAAACCTCAGTGCCGTGTGCGAAGCGTCCGGCGGCAGCCTGCAACACATTGTCAAACTGGGTATCTTTCTCGAAGACCTGAGCAATTTCCCGATCATCAATGAAGTGATGGCCCAGTATTTTGACGAGCCCTATCCCGCCCGCGCCGCGGTCGGGGTAAAGCAGTTACCCAAGGGCGCAATGGTCGAAGCCGATGGCATTATGGTGATTTGATCGACAGGTTCAGGCAGACAGGGCTTCGTTGACCACCCGTTGAATGGGAAAGATACAACTGAAGGTGCTGCCTTTACCCAATTTGCTTTTGATTTCCAGCCGGGCGCCATGCCGCAAGAGCACATGCTTGACGATGGCGAGCCCCAAACCGGTTCCACCGGTTTTGGACTGACGGCTGCCATCCACCCGGTAGAAACGTTCCGTCAGCCGGGGGATGTGCACCTCATCAATGCCCGCCCCCTTGTCCTTGACCGCCACCGTCAGGCCGTAGCTGGACTGAGTCACCGAGATGGTGATGTCATTGTGCGGGGGGGTGTATTTGACGGCGTTGTAGACCAGGTTGGAAAAGGCACTTTGCAGCTCCTGCTCACTGCCCAGCAAGGCCAGGTTATCGGCGCAGAATAACTCGATGTGGTGTTGATTTTCTCCGGACAATGCCAGCGCATCACTCTTGATACGAGTCAGCATGGGCTTCAATAACACGGGCTTGTGATTGCTGCCTCGGTCATCCGTTTCCAGTTTCGACAGGGCCAGCAAATCATTTACCAGACTGGTCATGCGCTGCCCCTGTGACTCCATCTGCTGCAGAGCCCGTTGCCAGGTATCGGGGATGTTGGGACTCATGCTGAGGGTTTCCACATAACCCAGAATCACCGTCAGCGGCGTGCGCAACTCATGGGACACATTGCCCACAAAATCCTTCCGCATTTGTTCCAGCTTGTGCAGACGCGTCACATCCCGCACGATCAGTAAGCATTCGCCTTTACCGAAACGGGTCATTTGGTATTGCAGCTGCAAATCCCTCATATGGGGCGCAGGCAGATCCAGGGGATCTTTGAAGAGTCCCTTTTCCATATACTGGATAAACTGCGGGTGGCGGATGTAATTGACCAGGGGATTGCCCTGGTCCTGATGCCGCAAGTTCAGCAGCTGCCCGGCAGCGGCATTGAACCAGTCGATATTGCCGCGATTGTCCAATAGCACAATCCCGTCACGCAGCGCAGCGGTAGTTTCCTGGCCGCGTTTGACGACCGCCTGCAAGCGTTTCTTTTCCCGCCGCTGGCGTTTTTGCAAGCGCACGATATTGTCGAAAATATCCCCCCAGATACCACTGGCATCGGGTGGTTCCAATCGATGAGAATTCTGCAGCCAGATATCCAGCTGCCGAATTTGCCACAGCATCCACACCATATACACCGCCCCCCCAGCAATCAGGGTCCAGGTGAGATGCCCATTGATCAATCCAAACAGCACACACAGCAACGCACAGACCACGATGCGCCGGATTTCCGCGGCAAACCCCCGATTCAAGACTCACCCCGGCGCGGCATCGTGGGTGGGATTGAAGCTCTATGAATCATGGGATGAGGGCACTCGATGAACTGAATGGAGACAAGGGCGTTATAAGTCGCTGGTGAGGGCATCATCGACAGCCTTATCAATGGACTGGGCCGCCTCGCGAGTGGCCTGACCAATGTCGCGAGCCACGTCCCGGGTCGTGTGACCAATTTCCCGGCTCACATCGCGGGTTGTATGGCCGATCTCGCGACCAATTTTCTTGGTGCTGGTGCAGCCAGACAGTGGCCCGGCCAGCAAGATCGTAGTGATCAGCAGTAATGACGTGCAAACAGAGGGCTTCATAAAGTCAGGTCTCCTTAACTGAGGCCATTCTCTACGCCAGTCGGTTGCCCGTCCAGTACCGGTTACACTTCCTTGGCAGTTACCTTGGTGGAAAAGCGGTAGCCGGCACCGCGTACGGTCTGCACAAACCGGTCGTGATCATCCAGTTGCAAGGCTTTGCGCAGGCGCCGAATGTGCACATCGACGGTGCGCTCCTCCACATAGACGTTGCCGCCCCAGACATGATCCAGCAATTGGCTGCGGGTGTAGACTCGCTCCTGGTGAGTCAGAAAGAACTCCAGCAGACGATATTCCGTTGGCCCCATCTGCACCGGTTCTTCGTTGATGGTCACCCGGTGGCTGACGGGATCGAGAACCAGCCCATCGATGGCAATCGGGCCGCTGTCGGAGAGGGTGTCGGTGCGCCGCAACACGGCCTTCAGGCGCGCCACCAGCTCGCGCGGCGAAAACGGCTTAGTGATGTAGTCATCGGCCCCGACTTCCAGTCCCTGCACCTTGTTATCCTCCTCACCTTTGGCGGTGAGCATGATGATCGGTACCTGCGAGGTCACCTCGTCGCGCTTGAGGCGGCGGGCCAACTCAATACCACTGGTGCCCGGCAGCATCCAGTCCAGCAGCACCAGATCGGGCTTGCGATCCACAATCAGCCCGTGAGCCTGCTGGGCGTCCTCGGCTTCCATACAGTGATAATCGGCCATCTCCAACGCGACACGCAGCATGTCACGGATGGGGGCTTCGTCGTCGACAATCAGTATCGTTTTCTGGGGCATGGGTACGCCTCTGGGTGATCTTCGAGTAGCCGCATTAAATAACGTTTTTGTGACCGTTTTGTTACATTCCAAAGAAATCGGTCAGTATGACGTCCATTGTGCTGCTCGCCCTTCACACTATAGACCAAGTCACACCGGTAAATTAACGCCAGGCATGCCCTCTGCTAGCCACTCACGGCGTAATTCATCACGATGCCAACAAACACGACAAAGCCGAACCAGCTGTTGTTCAAAAACGCCTTGAAGCAGTCATCCCGCTGGCGCTGGCGGATCAGGTACTGCTGGTACAGAAACAGGCCAGCACCGGCCGTCAGTCCCAGGTAGTAGGGCCAGCCCATCGCAAAGCGCTGCCCCACCATCAACAAGGTCACCAGCACGATGGCCTGCAGGCTGGCGGTAATCACCCGGTCCTGCTCGCCAAACAGAATGGCCGTGGATTTGACCCCAATCCGCAGGTCATCATCGCGATCCACCATGGCGTAAAAGGTATCGTAGACTACGGTCCACACCACGACCGCGGTGTACAGCAGCCAGGCCTGGGGCGGCACAGTGCCGGTCTGGGCGGCAAAAGCCATGGGAATCCCCCAGGAAAAGGCCGCCCCCAGCACCACCTGGGGCAGGTGGGTATAGCGCTTCATGAAAGGGTAACAAAAGGCCAGCAACAGGCCACCGATCGACAACATGATGGTCAGGCGGTTGGTCAACAACACCAGCACAAAGGCCACCAGGCACAGAACACCAAACAGGGTTATGGCTTCGCGGGTTTCAATCTTGCCCGTGGCCAGCGGACGCTGACGGGTGCGCTTGACGTGGCCGTCGATCTTGCGGTCGGCAAAATCATTGATCACACAACCGGCGGCCCGCATGACGATCACCCCCAGCACGAAGATCACCAGCAGGTCCAGCCGCGGCAGCCCTTCAGCAGCCAACCACAGTGCCCACAGGGTCGGCCACAGCAACAACAGCCAGCCAATGGGACGGTTAAGCCGGGTGAGCTGCCAATAGTGGGGGAGGTGGTCCCAGACCAGCCGGGGTGACTGCATAGTAAGTACTCGCTTAACGTGTGAGCTAAAAATCAGGTTATTGTGCCAATCGGGTTATTGTGCCAAAAGCGGCTCTCCAGTGTGGGCATTATTGCCCCGCTCGACAACCTCCAGCGAGTCCACAAAGTCCGGTAAGAACACCTCCCCGACCAGCATGGCTTTGCCGTGGACCCGGAACACCGAGCGCCGTCCCCACAAGGTCTGACCGGTGTCGCGCAGGAATAGCGGCAGACGTCGATCTCCCGCTGACAGACGGGTAATCTCCAGTGGGTCACGCTGCAGGCCCGGCTGGCGGAACAACCAGCCTCCCAGGGGGCGGTCATCAAACCAGCGCAGATGGCGCAGGGGGCCCCGCAGCGAGCGCTCCGGCAAAATGCTGCGCGCCCACACCCAGGGCTGGTCATTGCCCTTGAGCAGCACTTCGCGCACCAGCACCCGCTCGCGCAGGGACAACCCCAGTGCCTGCGCCTCGGCCGGGCGCGCCCGGCCCCAGTGCTGGGTGAGAATTTGCACGGCAAAGCGGCCCTGGCAGTGGGCTTTCAAGCGCGAGGTGAGTGAGTCGGCGTGCCTTAACCAGCCCAGCAGGGGCGAATGCCGTCGCAGGGACAGGGCCGTGGCCGGTCGCCAGTGGCCACGAAAGCCATGTCCGGGCTGAGGGTCGTAGGTGGGAACGTGTCTGGGTGAGCCTTGCTGCATAATTGATCAAATCGGTTGTAAAGCGCATACCTGCGGACAAGAAGTGCTTTACCGGCGCCAAGCCAATTGGTTTAATGCGGGAGGATAATAACAAAAACTTCGTTTTGAATAAGGAATTTCCCATGCATAAGAGCGACTTAGTCGATTCCGTGGCCCATATCGCGGATTTGCCCAAGGATAAGGCCAACGATGTGGTGACGGCCATTTTTGAAGAAATCACCAATGCCCTGAGCCGTAATGATGCCGTCAGCCTGGTTGGCTTTGGCTCCTTTACCCAGCGCCATCGTGCCGCTCGCACCGGCCGCAGCCCGAAGACCGGCGAGACCATTCAGATTCCAGCCAGCACTTCCGTCGGCTTCAAGCCCGGTAAAGCCTTGAAAGACGCCGTCAACTGAGTCAGTTCCAGCGACGGACTGCCATTGACAGCAACGCCCCAAAACGAAAGCTACGGCTTTCGTTTTTTGTTTTAAGACGTGTATCTGTACAACTTGATCAACGGGACCTAACGCTATGCTAGCCAACACCACCAGTCTGACCACCAGGATTTTATTCGCCATGTTGGCCGGACTCGGCATCGGCGTCGGACTGAACCTGCTCAGCCACAGTGGCTGGTTGCCGGAAACGCCCATGAGTTGGCTGGATGATGTCATCGTCTTTGGTGTGTTTGACGTGGTTGGCCGTATTTTCGTGGCGTCGCTGAAACTGCTGGTCGTGCCGCTGGTGTTTGTCTCACTGGTGTGCGGTGCCAGCAGCCTGGGAGGCAACTCCCGCATGGGCGCCATGGCGGTCAAGACCCTCGGCCTGTATATGCTCACCACCGCGGTGGCCATCAGCCTGGCGCTGATGATCGCCATCGGGATTCAACCCGGCACCGGTATTGGTCTGGGGGAGGGCTCCACCTTCAGCAGCACAGCCGCTCCCTCCCTGAAAGAAGTGATCGTCAATATTTTCCCCAGCAACCCGGTCAAGGCCATGGCCGAGGGCAATATGCTGCAGGTGATTGTGTTTTCCCTGTTGATGGGGGTTGCCCTGTCACACAGTGGCGACAGCGGTCAGCGCATTCGCACCTGGTTTGAAGACATGAACGAAATCATCATGAAGATGGTGGGCATTCTGATGGAACTGGCCCCCTATGGGGTATTCTGTCTGCTGGCCAAGCTGTTTGCCGAACTGGGTGCCGGTGCCATCGTCGAACTGGGCTTGTATTTCTTCACCGTGGTGCTGGTGTTGGGCCTGCACTGTTTTGGCGTCTACGGCCTGCTGTTAAAGCTGTTGGCCAAGGTCAATCCGCTGACCTTTTTCCAGCATTTGCGCCCGGTGATGATCTTCGGCTTTTCCACCTCGTCCAGTAACGCCACACTGCCGGTCACCCTGCGTACAGCGGAAGAAAAACTGGGTGTGGATAACCGCATTGCCTCCTTTACCATCCCTCTGGGCGCAACCATCAATATGGATGGCACCGCCATCATGCAGGGTGTAGCTACCGCCTTCATCGCCCAGGCCTATCAGGTGGATATCGGCCTGAGTGGCTACCTCACCGTCATTCTGACCGCCACCCTGGCCTCGGTGGGGACAGCCGGGGTGCCCGGCGTGGGCCTGATCACTCTGGCCATGGTGCTGCAACAGGTGAACCTGCCGGTCGAGGGGATCGCCCTGATTATCGGCGTGGATCGCCTGCTGGACATGTTGCGCACCTCGGTCAATGTCGCCGGGGATTCCATGGTCACCCTCACGGTTGCCAAGAGTGAGGGCATGTGGGACAGGCAGGCGTACGAAGCCGAAGACCGGGGCTGAGCCCCGCCTCCACACCCCGCTCAGGCTTGCATCTTGAGCGCAATATTGTCCAGGTCGGCGGATGATTCGAGAATCGTGGCCACGGTTTGACGAGCGCTTTCGGCCTCAAGGTTCAACTGTCGGAACAGATCAGCGGGTATGCTGGTGCAGACGCTCTCACCAATACCGTGATTCAACAACAAGCGCTTGGCGATAAACACCAGCCTGGCGTATTCACTGTGTTCCATGGCCGCCTCGCCATTGTTTTGCTGACGCAAGGCCACCACCACTTCCTCCGGCATATTCCACAACTGCATCAACCAGCCGGCTATTTGATCGCGGCTGGTGCCCAGTACGTGAAACTCGACCAGATGCGCCGGCACATGGGTGTTGGCCTCCAGCAGACGGCAGATGCTGGCAAATTGCGGTGGAAACAGCTCCGCCAAAACCAACCAACCAAAGTTATGCAGCAGACCCGACAGGTAGGCCATGCCGAAGCCCGGACGCTTGTCACGGGGAATGGCCGTCACCAATGCTTCCACGGCCGCTGCGGTATAGACCGCCTGGCGCCAATAAGAGGTGGCTCCATGGGGGCTGTCTTCCGGCATCGACAGGGTTTTCCCCAGCGCCAGGCCCAGAGCCAGGTTGAGCACCATATCGAAGCCCAACACCCGCACGATGGCATCGTGAATGGAGCGGATTTTGCCCGGCGCGGAATAGTAAGGCGAAGATGCCCAGCTGACGACTTGGGCGGCCAGGCTAGGATCGGTCTCGACGATGTTGGCCAGGTCGCTGACATCGGCATTGGGGTCGACCCGTAACTGAATGATCTTTTGCGCCGTCTCCGGCAACGGCGGCAGCTCCAGGGTTTCTTCCAGGCGCTGCTTAATGCGTTTACCCGTGAAGCTGGTTACCGCGTTACAAATTGCCTGCTCATCATCGTCAGCGGCTTGAAAGCGGCTCTCCAGATCGGCCAGCGGCACGCAGACATCCCCCACCAGCACTTTGCCAACCGCCAGGCTGGCGACCTGCTCGCCGACCAGACGCTCAAAGGTCAGGCGATCGATATCCAGCAGCGCTTCTGAGCCGGAATCCAACAGCACCCGTTCGCGCTGCAGCAAGCGCTGATCCATCAGCGTCGGCATGCTGCCAAGGCGGGGCAGTGCCGGCACTGAATCCAGCTGGTATTTGCTGTAAAAGGACCGCAACTCTTCCCGGCTGGCCGGTTTCAGAGTGCGCTTGAGCAAGGTCTGTACGGCCTGCAGATCCAACAGGCAATCGGCCGGGATCACCACCTGCACCCGGCCTTCGCCATCCTGCAGGATCAGCGATTTGGCCGCGCCAGCCTGCCGCAGCTGCTGCTCACGCGGAGTGCCGGGGTCAGCGCTGGTGACCGCCTGGGTCGGGGTGATGGAATAGGTTACATTTTGCTGTTCGAGCAACTGGGTCACACTGGCGGGAACTACCACCTTTACTCCTCAAAATCATGTCCGTGCGGGCATTTTCACTGATGCCCGTTGATGGTTCGGCCCATTTACTCCCGGTCCCGAATACCTTGCCTGGGCCGGCATAATTCTTATTGCGTATTACACATTGGCGTATTACACATTGGCATAGTGCTCATTGTCACCTAGCCAGCGATCCACCAATCTATCGACCAGCAGCGGATGATGCAACTGCAAGTGTGCCGCGACTTCTTTAATTCGCGGCAACAGATGCCCATCGCGGCGCAGGTCCGCCAGGCGAAAATTGATGTCTCCGGTCTGCCGGGTACCCAGCACTTCGCCGGGGCCGCGCAGCTGTAAATCCTTTTCCGCAATGGCAAAGCCATCGCTGTTCTCGCGCATCGCCTTTAACCGCTCGCGACTGGCCTGCGACAGGGGCGATCCATAGAGCAAGACGCAGTGGCTTTCCGTACTGCCACGCCCGACCCGGCCACGCAATTGATGCAGCTGGGCCAGCCCCAGGCGCTCGGGGTTTTCAATGATCATCAGGCTGGCATTGGGCACATCCACCCCCACCTCAATCACGGTAGTCGCCACCAGCAACTGGGTCTCGCCGGCCTTGAACGCCCGCATCTGGTGTTCTTTATCGGCCGATTTCAGTCGACCATGAACCAGTCCCACCCGCAACTCCGGCAGGGCTTCAGTCAGGGATTGGGCGATGGCCTCTGCCGCCTGGGCTTCCAGCACCTCGGACTCCTCGATCAGGGTGCATACCCAGTAGGCCTGGCGCCCCTCCAGGCAAGCCGCGCGCACCCGCTCAATCACTTGCTGACGACGTTCATTGCTGATTGCCACCGTGGTGACCGGGGTACGCCCCGGTGGCAACTCATCAATCACCGAGCAATCCAGGTCCGCATAAGCGCTCATGGCCAAGGTCCGCGGAATCGGTGTTGCCGTCATAATCAGTTGATGCGAGCGACCGCCGCCACTGGCTTTTTGCCGCAGGGCGAGACGCTGGTGGACACCGAATCGATGCTGTTCATCGATCACGGTCAAACCCAGGTCGGCGAACGCCACCTCCTCCTGAAACAGGGCGTGGGTGCCCACCACCACCTGCACCTCACCGCTGGCGACGGCGGCCAGCTGCTGGCGTCGCTCGGCCACTTTCTGACGACCACTTAACCAGCCCACGTTGATGCCCAGCGGTTCCAGCCACTGGCTGAAGCTGAGACGGTGTTGCTCCGCCAGAATTTCAGTGGGTGCCATTATCGCCGCCTGCAGGCCATTGCCCACCGCCTGCAGGGCGGCCATGGCCGCCACCACCGTTTTCCCGGACCCCACATCCCCTTGCACCAGCCGCAACATGGGGTAGGGCTGGGACAGATCCGCTGTGATCTCATCCACCACCCGCTGCTGCGCACCGGTCAGTTCAAACCCCAGCTGTTGCCGAAACGCCGCCATCAGTGGCGCCGGAGCAGGCAGGGGCCGGGCGCCGTCGGCCTGAATGTGCTGGCGCAGACGCAACATACTCAGGTGATGGGCCAATAGCTCCTCAAACGCCAGCCGCTGCTGGTAGGGGTGGGTGCCCTCCTGCAAGGCCTGTACATCGGCATCGCGGGGCGGGTGATGGAGAAAGGTAAGGGTCTCATCCAGGGGATAGGGACGGTGCTTCCAGGCATCGTCGGGGATCAATTCTTCCAGGCTGTGCCGACCAATCAATTGCAGCGCCTGATCGGTGAGGCTGCGCAAGCGCTGCTGGGTGATGCCATCGGTGGCCGGGTAGATAGGCGTCAAGCGCGATTCCAGCGGTAGGGGCTTGGCGTTGTCCAAAAACTCGTACTCGGGATGGTAGAGTTCCAGACCGGAAGCGCCGCGTCGTGCCTCGCCAAAACAGCGCAGTCGAGTGCCCGGCTGCAAGCGTTGTTTCTGGGCGGCGGAAAAGTGGAAAAAGCGCAGGCTGATCACCCCGGTGCCATCCTGCAGCCGGCACACGAGGCTGCGACGGCGGCCATAGGTCACATCGCTGAGCTTGATTTCCCCCTCAATAACCACATTGGCGAGCGGTTGTACCGCACCGATGGGGGTTACTCGGGTGCGATCCAGATAGCGCAGCGGCAAATGAAACAGCAGGTCCTGGACGTTGTGTATGTGCAACTTGGCCAGCTTATCCGCCAGTTGCGCGCCCACCCCTTTGAGAGCGGTAATCTCCACCTGGGCCAGTGAGGGCGATGCGGTTGGTGTCACGGTCACCTTTACAGCTCCGACTCAACCGCTGATTTTGCACTGATTGATCGCCTGTCGCAGCACGTCAATGGCCTTGTGGCGGGGAAAGCTGGCGCGCCAGGCCAGGGCCACGGTGCGCTGCGGGGCGGGATCGGCAAACGGTCGCGTCACCAGCACCTCGGAGGTATAGGTTGAGGCCGCGGCTGACAGGGGCAGAATGGTAATCCCCAGCCCCGAGGCCACCATATGCCGCACGGTATCCAGCGAACTGCCCTCAGCGGCAAAGCGGGTGGTCTGGTGGTTTTCCAGGCTCGGCTGTAGGTTCGGGCAGGCTTCCAGCACCTGGTCGCGGAAACAGTGGCCCTCGCCCAGCAGCAACACCGCATGGCCATCCAGATCCGCGGGTTGGATTTTGTCCTTGTCCGCCAGGGGATGATCGTGGTGCATCAATACCACGAAAGGCTCATCGTACAAGGGTTGCGTCACCACATCCGGTTCGGTAAACGGCAGCGAGACAATGATCGCGTCCAGATCCCCTTTGCGCAGTCGTTTACGCAGGGTACCGGTGTAGCCCTCTTCCACGTACAGAGGCATCTCGGGAGCGATTGACTGCAGTTGGGGAATAAAGTGGGGAAACAGGAACGGACCAATCGTAAAGATGGCGCCGACATTGAGCGGGCTTTTCAGCTGGTCCTTACCGGCCGTGGCAATTTCCTTGATCAGCGCCGTCTGCTCCAGCACCTGTTGCGCCTGGGCGACAATCTTTTCACCCAGCGGGGTCGCTTGCACCCGGCTCTTGGAGCGCTCAAACAGCGCCACGCCCAGCTCATCCTCAAGCTTTTTCACCGCGATACTGAGTGTTGGTTGAGAGACAAAACAGCGCTCGGCCGCCCGGCCGAAGTGTTGTTCCTGTGCCAGGGTCACAATATAGCGAAGTTCCGTCAGCGTCATGGCCTGAACCTGTTAGTTATCGGTGATCGCCACATTATAGGTGAAATCTATTAAATTTAAATGACTTAATAAATTACAGACCTTCCTTCAACCGCCTTGTCCTCATCACTTCAACCAGTCCGCCCCTATACCTATGGTCAGTCAACAAAGAGGCGGTTGTCTCGACGGTAGAAGTAGGTCAACACCAACAGCACCACACACAACAAGGCAAACACCGGCTCAAAGTAAGTGCCCAACAACTCACGGTATTTTTTTGCCCAGAAAAGGGCAAAGAACACATGACATGTGGTCATCACACCGATCCAAAACATCAGGTATTTCGCCACCCGGGCCTGCCGGAATCCGTAGTAACAGAGATTGCCGAACACCACCGCCAGCAGCAGAATAGCGGTGGGGATAATAAAATGCTGTCCAATGATGAAGGTGTGCAGGGTCAACAACAGACAAATTGCGCTGACAACACCACAGATGACCTCAAAACTGGTCGCGAAAGAAAAGCGCTTTACCGCAGCTTGGGTCATTGGAACATCAGTCATAAACAAATCAAACCTGAATTAAATTATTAAGTTACATACAAAAAGAGCTGGCCACCTGACAGCGACCAGCTCTCGTCTTACCGATTAACCTCAGTAATCGTAGCGCAGGCTCATGTAGTAGTAACCACCTTGCCAGTCAACCGCGGTATCTTCCAGATACAAAGCACCACAGCACATATCGCCGATCTTATCCTTTTCCGGGTATTCATCGAAGATATTTCGGCCACCCAGTACAACGGACATCGCCTCATTAACCCGGTAGATCGCTTCCAGATCAATGGTCACCATTGGGTCATACTTTTGTACTTCACCAGCGTTGAAGTTTTCGTACGATCCATAGATATTGGCCCGGCCAGTGAGAGAAATCGGCCCAAAATCGTGAACCGCGGAAACCACACCACGCCACTCCGGATTCAGGTTTTCAAAATCAAAGGCATCCTCTTCATTCAGAATGCCGGTGACATCCGAGTCCAATTCAGACTTGTTGTAATTCAGAGATGCTGTAATCAGGGTTTCAGAATCATCTGCCCAGGTGAGTGGGTAGGTGGCTACAATATCCATACCGGTGGTGATGGAATCAAAGGCATTGGCAAAATAGAACACCCCGCCAATTGATTCGGCCCCGACAACTCCGGCATTGGACATAGCGAGGTAGTTATCATACGCCTCACCAGACGTTGGGTCGGTGGAAACATCCCGCGTCGATACGGCGTAGGTGCGATCTGCAATATCAATGCGATAGAAATCCACAGTCAAACTCAGCTTGTCGAAGTCCATCGACATACCCAGTGAGTAGTTGGTGGATGTCTCAGGAGTCAAATCTTCTGCACCCAACGCTTGAGCAACCGTACTGGACGCCGGGAACAGGCCCGTGGCTACCGGGAAGCCGTTCGGCAGTCGAGTGGATACGTTGGTCGTTCCCTGCTGCCCCGGTGTCGGCGCACGGAAACCAGTGCCCACAGAACCCCGCAGATTGATGCTGTCGGTCAATGAATATTTGAATGACAGCTTGCCCACCAACTCGTCACCGAAGTCCGAGTAGTCTTCATAACGCGCGGCGGTTTGGATGAACAGCTTATCGGTCAAGTCGGTGCTCAAGTCGATATAGGCCGCGTAAGAATCTCGTTTGTACTCGCCAGAGTATTCCGGCGAGTAGCCAGGAAACCCGTTAGAACCGACGCCCACTACTCTATAGACAGGGTCATCTTCATCGGCACAATCCAGGCTGGAACCATTGCCGATGACTGCCAAACCGGCTGCCGTGGCTGAACCACCGCTACAGAAACCATAGGGATCACTCAGAGAATGGGGACCCGCCTCGTAGGAGTCCGGATCTCCACCAACCAACTCATAGGTCTCTTCCATGTAGCTGGCACCATAGGCAAGCAACACAGGGTTACTCAAACCCATATCCACTTCCTGGGACAAGTCCGCCTGGATTTGAATTTCCTCGTTACTCAAATCCCCTGGTTTGAAGCTGGTGGGGCTGTCCGGTCCCATCGAGGGGTTAATGGTATTTTTCAGGGTGTAAGAAATTTCGTTATAGCCGTAGCGCGCGCTGACATCCCAGAAAATGCCACTGCCAATCTCGCCCTTGAGGCCGCCGAGGAAAGAGTAATCCGTCACTTCGCCAAAGAAGCGAGGGGTAAATCCACCGGGGAACACCTCAAGTGGATCGTAAATCGAGCCATCTTCCAAACGCAGCGGGTTGAGAGTGCCGTTCAAAGGGTAGCGATAGTAGAAACTGCCATCGGCCTCGCTCTCAGAGTAATTACCATAGGCGTAGGCTTCCAGGGTATCGGTGATTTGATAACCGCTGTTAAAGAATAAGCGCAAGGCTTCACTGTTAGGCTGGCCCCAGGGCTGTACCACATCGCCTTCGAGGGAGGCATTTTTTGCCGCGGCCTGGAAGGCAGGATCTTCGGTGAACACCGTATAGGATGCACTCGGGTCATAGACTGGATTGTTAGTATCCAAACAAAAATCGGACGTACAATACTGCTCAGAACGGGAGGTAAAATCCGATTTGGAGTATTCACCCGACAGACTGAAGAAACCGTTCTCACCCAGCGAGAAACCGATATTACCGGTCATGGTGGTGTCGAAGCCATCACCCTCATAGAATTCACCCGCATTCAGGCTGAGACTACCGCCTTCGGAATTGTCTTTAAGGATAAAATTAATTACCCCGGCAATGGCGTCCGAGCCATACTGGGCGGCTGCGCCATCACGCAGTACTTCGACATTTTTTAAGGCGGAACTGGGAATGGTGGCAATATCAGGACCCTGGGTACCCGAACCACCGATGGTAACCAGCGCAGCGCGATGACGGCGCTTGGAATTCACCAACACCAGAGTTTTATCGGTTGGCATGCCACGCAATTGGGCCGGACGAATAAACGATCCGCCGTCAGAAATCGGTTGCCGACCGACATTATAAGAAGGCACCAAAGTTTTTAATACATCGTTGGTGTCGGTATAGGACACCGCCTGAATGGCCTCAGCATTAAACACATCAATGGGCACGGGTGAATCAGAAACGGTTCTGGGTTTACCGCGCGCTCCCGTTACAACCACCTCTTCCAACTCCATAACCGGCTCTTCCGCCCACGCACCTGGGCAGGCACCTAGCAGTACCGATATGGCACAAAAGCTCCTCACACTGTTTTTCATGACTGCTTCCTCAATTAATTAAAATATTTTTTTTAGTTTCATGCACCACTGAAACTACATTCGAATAATTTTTGGTTAAGCATGTACCAATGAGCAATTTACATGCCACTCAGAATTGAATGGATTGCTTTCAATCGTGGAAGCGGTTTGACCCCATAAATAAAAGGTTTTTAGATGACTGATAAATTAATTTATCTTTTACCAGGAGAAAATTTCTGACCCATGAATCATTTGTTGCACACAAATGATTCATGGATTCTTACGAGCACCAAACTTGCACACATGCTCTAGCGATTAAGAAAAATCATTTCCAATTTTTAAATTTATTGAGGCGTGAAATAGAAATTTTTCTTTTATTTTTCACAGAAAAAGGAGAGATCCTTCAAACAGTATTGAAGAAGAAATCGAGACAGGATCTGTAGATAATCGGATTTAAATAGGGATTAAATTTTTGAAATTGCAGCACCCTCACGGTCAATTTTAATCGGTGAATAAGGCTTCCTGGCGATGTATTTGTAAAGTGACGGCACCAGATACAAGGTCAGTAAAGTAGAAAATGCCACACCAAAAACCACCACAATACCGAGAATATTACGACTGGCCGAACCCGGCCCCGTCATCACAATCAAGGGAATGGCACCGGCCAAGGTTGAAAGCGTGGTCATCAAAATTGGGCGCAACCTGAGCTTGCAGGCGCTGATGATAGCCGACTCCATTGCCATGCCCTGTGCACGCAACTGATTAATAAATTCCACCAGAAGAATGCCACTTTTTGTGGCAATGCCAACCAGCATCAGAATGGCAATTTGACTGAAAATATTCAGCGCAAGCCCCGTGGCCAACAACCCCAAAAGCCCTCCGGTAATGGCTAAAGGCACGGTGACCATAATGACCGTTGGATGAATAAAGCTTTCAAACTGCGCCGACATCACCAGAAACAAAATGACCAGGGCCAATAAAAAAGTGAACAGGGTACCCGAGGCCGAGCTTTTGTATTCCAGCGACTCACCTTTGTAATCGGTTTTGGCTGTGGCCGGTAATTTTTCCTGCACCGTGGAATCCAAAAAAGCCAACGCCTGCCCCAGGCTCACTCCCGCTGCCAGGCCCGCACTGATGGTGACCGCTTTCATGCGGTTATAACGGTTCTGAGTGGAAATACCGGCGCGGTTTTCAATCGTTACCAGGTTGGCCAACTGAATCAGTTGGCCACTGGTTGCCGATCTTACGCTGATGTGTGAAATGTCTTCCGGAGTCAAACGCTGGTCGCGTTCCAGCTGCAAGATAATGGGGTACTCTTCGCCGCGGTCGACATAAGTTGATGCCTCATATTCGGTCATCAGGGCTTGCAGGGTCTCGCCAATAGCTCGGTTGGTCACACCCAGCGCACCAGCCCGGTCTTTATCAATATGAATATACACTTGCTGCTGGGTTTCTTTCAGATCAGAATCCATGGTGGTAAACAGGCCACTGTTGCGAGCCGCATCCATCACTTCATCCCGCCATTGCGCCAACTCACTGAAAGAGTGCCCCTGCAGTACAAACTGGACCGGACTGCCAGGCCCCGAAGTTCTCAATCCCGAAGGCAGAAACGCCATGGCCCTGACACCAGGAATCTGTTGCCACTCCCGGTACAGTTGCTTTTGCAAATCGAACACTGAAAAATCACGCTCATTCCAGGGAACCAGGGAAATGCGGGAAAAAGCCCGATTGGAATTACCGCTGCCACCAAACGGTGCGACAAACAGGATGCGGGTAAAGGCCTGACTGTTTTCCTGCATGTCTAATAAGGGTGTCTGCACTTGCTGAATAATATCCCGCATGGCATTGATACCAGTGCCCTCTTCGGCAATCACCATGGCCAATACGGTGTCCTGGTCTTCATAGGGAGCGTATTCCTGCGGCACCGCCAGGTAAGCACGCCAACCCAACACCACACTCAACAGAACCAGCAGCAGTGGTATCCAGGGACGCGCCAATACATAGGTCAGACTGCGTTCGTAGGACTCACTGAGACGAGCGATCAGCCGGTCAATCAGACTCGGGGATGCATCTTTCTGACTCTCCCGTCTGAGAATTTTGCTGCACAACATCGGCACAATGGTGAGCGACAGCAGTGTCGAAAACAGCACCGCCGCCGAGATAGTGAGGGCCAATTCTGAAAAAATGCGCCCAACATCGCTTTGCATAAAGGCAATAGGCGTGAATACGGCGATCAAAACCACGGTGGTGGCAATCACCGCAAAGCCCACTTCCCTGGCGCCTTCGTAGGCGGCTTTTAGCGGTGCTTCTCCCGATTCCATACGCCGATAAATATTTTCCAGCACCACAATCGCATCATCCACCGTCAGACCGATAGCCAATACCATGGCCAGCAGGGTAATAAGATTGATGGTGTAACCGAAAGCCTGCAGTGCGATAAACGCCCCGAACAGGGATACCGGAATACAGATCACGGGAATCAAGGTCGAACGCAAGGTCCCCAGGAATAAGAAGATCACCAATGCCACAAACGCCGTGGTCAGTCCAATACTCGAATAGACACCATTAATGGCTGCACGAATAAACGCCGACGCATCACCCGATGTGGAAATCTTCATGCCGGCGGGCAGGGTGTCAGCAATATCCGCCACTTCCGCACGAATGGCCTCCAGCACTTCCACGGTATTGGCATTGGATTGTTTGACGATTCCCATACCCATACTGTCGCGACCATTGGTGATAAACAACAGTCGATCCGTTTCACTGCCTTCTCTGACGTCAGCGATATCCCCCAGGCGGATAAAGTTGCCATCGCTGTGTTGCGCCACAATCAGTTTGCGAAAATCCTGCTCGGTGACATAACTGCGACTGAGTCGTAAAGGAAACTCAAACTGGCTTGACTCGATTCGTCCGGCGGGCAATTCCAGGTTTTCCCGATTGAGCGCTGTGGTGATGTCACTGATGGTGAGGTTGCGCGCGGCCAGCTTATCCCGATCAATCCAGACCCGCATGGCCTTGGAGCCACCACCGTAAACATTGACCGTGGATACACCGGGAATAACGGAAAAGCGATCTACCACGTAACGTTCGGCGTAATCAGTTAACTCCGTCAGGGGTACCGTTTCCGATTCGAGACTGACGAAAATAATGGGCGTGGAATCACTGTCGGCTTTGGCAATGATGGGCGGATCGGCTTCATCGGGCAGTAAGCGTAATACGGTTGAGATCTTATCGCGGACATCGTTGGCGGCCGAGTCTATATCCCGGCTGAGAACAAATTCCACGTTGATATTTGAAACCCCATCAGCACTGGTGGAGCGAATGGTTTTGATCCCTTCGATGCCGCTGATCTGGTCTTCAATAGGTTGCGTCACCTTGGACTCAACAATGTCCGCAGCGGCGCCAGGAAAGCGCGTGGTAATCGAGATCTGTGCCGGCGATATATCGGGGTACTCCCGCGTCGTCAGGTTGCCGAACGAGAGCACACCAAAGGCAACGATCAGCATCGCCAGTACCGAGGCAAATACGGGGCGCTCTACAGACAGCCGGGGTAAAATCACATTCGCAATCCTGTTAAATTGAAGCCTGTGGTTTCTTGATTACAGAGCTGACACCTCAAGGGGCGTTAGCCACGGAGGTTTGCACTTCAACCGCGACACCCGGTCGCAGATTGAATTGTCCTTTGGAGACCACGTGATCCCCAACTTCCAGACCTGAAACAATTTCCACACTGCCTGGCATGCGCTTGCCAATCACCACACTTTTTCGCTGCGCCTTACCTGCGTCATCAATGATGTAAACAAAACTGTTACGGTCCTGCTGAATCAGGGTTTGTTCGGGTACCACCATGGCCTTGCGTAGATCCAGTTGCAGCTCGACATTCATCAACATACCCGGTCGCAGGCTATTGTCGATATTCTCGAAGCTGGCCCTTACTACGACCGCCCGGGTGACCGGATCAATGCGACTGCCGACACTGGTAACCGTGCCCTTGAACTGCCTGTCCGGCCAAGCCGGTGTGGTTGCCGTAACGGCACTGCCTTGCTGCAAATAAGAGAAATAAAGATCAGCCACATTGAAATCCAGATTCAGTTGCTGGGTCGCATCCAGGGAGGTAATGACTTCCCCTGGACTGATCAATGCACCTTCACTGACACGTCGGAAACCCAGATGCCCGGAAAAGGGTGCGACAATGGATCGCTCATCAATTCTTGCCTGAATCGCTTCAAGTCGACCTGACAGGGCTTGCAATTGCGCTTTCGCCTGATCAATTTCCGACTGGGCAGTAAGCCCCGAAGCCAGACGAGTCAATCGTTGCAGATGAATGTCTGCCTCCTGATAGTCGGCCTCCGCTTCCTTCAACAGTGCCTGCTGTTCGGCGCCACTGAGACTGACTAACACCGTCCCTTTATCAACCCACTGATTGTCCTGAAAATGCAGTTTGGTAATGCGTTCGCTGACTTTGGAGGTAATGTCCACGGAATCGAACGCGCTCAAGGTTCCAATGGTTTGGGTTTTATCAACAATTTGGCTGTAGTCAACGGTGATGGTTTCGACGGCCACGGTTCTCGGTTTCACCGACGCTTTTTCCGTCGAGGGTGTACGACAGGAAACCAGGCTAAAAACACAGCACAACATCAACACGCAACAACGAATACTTTGGTTGCTTATCTTGTTCACAATAACGAGCACCTTCGCCACACATTCAATAATTTGAATCTGTTTGGCCAGCAACTTAAAAACAATGATGCTCGAATATATTTCAAACGTTAAGGATGTTCGAGAATTTCTTCCGCAGTTTAGAAATAAAATGTCCTACCGATTCTTTTTGCCCCACAAAAATGCTTCTCTGCTATTTTATGCGCCAAATTGACACCCAAACTTCCAGCCGCACCCTCTATTGGCATACTGGCTTGATTTGGGAGGAGCTTAATTTGGTGCATTGAGTATCGAGTTTCATTCTCATTTTGACACTAGCTTATCGATAAAAGATGCGCCATGGATCTTTGACTACAAAGTCAGTCTTCGCGTGATTCATCTTTGAGCGAGATCCCGAATTGTGTTCTGCGCTGGTGCAAAAAAATCAAAAATAAAAATTCCGCTTTGCATTCTGCTTCCTGGTAGACGACAAAAAATTTAAAAAAGTTTCTTCAGTGAAGCCCTTAAGCACGCTCATAACCCGTGAGCCTACACTTTGCATTTGTTCGATATTTTGTTCACCCATTGAGGTTGGCGCAGGAATTGCAATTCACCTGTCTCTGTGAAACTGCCAGACAGTTTCCGTTTAAGATAACCAAACCGTTGGGGGAGATGTTCATGTCCGGCCTTTCGCGCAGACAGTTCCTAGACATAATGGCTGCCTTTGGTGGAGCAGCAGCCATGTACGGGTCCAGCCGGGCTCTGGGTTTAATCGCTGACACAGGCGAACCCAAAGCCATTCATCTGCGTCCGGCAGAAAAAGGCAAAAATAAGGTGGTCATTCTCGGAGGCGGGCTGGCCGGTCTCAGTGTCGCTTATCAGCTGCAACAAGCGGGTTATCACTGCACCATTTTGGAAGCGTCCCACCGATTGGGCGGCAGAAACTTAACCCTGCGTCACGGTGACTTTATTGATGAGTTGGGCAACCCCAATTTCTGTCAGTTCGATCGCGATCCGAATTTATACTTTAACGCGGGTCCCGCACGTATTCCCGGCCATCACCGTCGACTGTTAAATTACTGTAAAGAGTTTTCAGTTCCCCTGCAGCTGAAAGCCAACAGCAACCGACTGGCTTATATCCACGACAGCAATCATTTTGGTGGCAAGCCTGTCCGCATTGGTGAATACATTGCCGACAGCCGTGGCTTCTTGTCCGAGCTGGTGTTCAAGTCCGTTAACCAGGGCGATTTCTCTGAGGAATTTTCCGAAGAAGACTGGCAGAAATTGATGGCCTATAGCAGCATCTTTGGCGATCTCAATGAAGGCAAATACCAGGGATCGGGTCGCTCAGGCTCGAAAAAAGATCGGATGCTGGAGCATGTGGTTGCCAAGGACCCGCTTAAATTTGCCGACATTCTGACAAGCAAAGTCGGCATGATGGCGGCCCTCACACCTGAGAACTACGACTGGGGCGAGCCGTTGATGGAGCCCGTCGGGGGCATGGACGGTGTGGTGGAAGGCTTCAAACGCAATATCAATGCAAAAGTAAAACTGCACGCGCAGGTTAGCGCGATTCAGGTGAATGAAGACAGTGTCGACATTCAATACCGCTATAAAGGTAAGCAGGAAAATATTCAAGCGGATTACTGTTTCAACAATATTCCTGCGCATTTTATGCCCGGTATCAGCAACAACTTTTCCGCTCATTACATGAACGCCCTGGCGAGTTTCAAGCGTGGCAACCTGTACAAAATTGCCTTCCAGATGAAAAAAAGATTCTGGGAAGAAGAGGGCATTTACGGCGGCATCAGTTTTACCGATCAATCCGCGTCGCAACTCTGGTACCCCTCCCACGACATTAACAGCGAGAAGGGCATTATGCTCGGATCTTACTCCTGGGACGATGCCAACAATGAAATGTTTGCCAGCATGACCCTGCAACAACGGGCAGATGAAGCGGCTCGCTGTGGTGAGCTGATTCACCCGGGCTATACCAGCCATATCGAAGCCTTTGCCAGTGTGCCCTGGACTCGCATGAATCACATGATGGGTTGTGGGGCACATATGCCAGCCGACATCTGGGATGAGAAATTCGAAGTCCTGCAGGCGGCGGAAGGTCGTCACTTTATGATCGGTGATCAGATCAGCCATCACGCTGGCTGGCAGGAAGGGGCATTTGCTTCTGCGGAACATGCACTCGGTGTGTTCAATGACATGGTATTAAAGGCATAACAGGGGACCACCGATGACGTTTACGCAAAGTTCAAAACTTTTAATGCTGTGTGGCTTCCTGTCGCTGTCAGCCAGTGCCGCCGAGGTAAACTCCAATATCAAGGATGTCGACTACTGCACCGTCTGTCATGGCAGTGAGCTGGTGGGCAACCCCAGCACCGGTGCCCCACGCTTAAGTGGTATGGACCCCTGGTACGCCAAGCGCCAACTTGAAAATTTCCAGCAGGGTTTACGCGGCTTCCACCCGGAAGATTTGAGCGGTAACGAAATGCGCGGTGCGGTAGAACATTTACCCCCCAAACTGGTCGACGATGCGCTGGAGTTGATTGCCAACAGTCAATCGGCCATCCACCCGACTTACACGGCGGACCAGGCAAGCGCGGGCAAACAGGTCTACGCTAGCTGTGCGACCTGTCACGGTGCAGACGCTAAAGGCAATGAACAGCTTGGCGCACCCTCACTGCTGGTGCAAAGTGACTGGTACCTGGCTCGACAACTTGCGTATTTTCGCGATGGCAAGCGCGGTGCCGAAGGCTCAGACAGCTATGCGGTGTCCATGAAAGCAGCCGCTCAAGCCCTGACCGATGATCAGATTGAGCAACTGGTGTCCTACCTCTCACAATTACAACTCGCTAGTGCAACAAAAGGAAAATAACCCATGAAGAAATTGTTAACGTCGCTCACCCTGGCTGTGTTGGCCGCCCAGGCTTCAGCGGATGTCACCCGTCATCCCCTGCCCAACAACAGTACCTTTCCCATTGCCAGGGCTGTCGAGGTTACCCCGGATACCCAGTTAATTTTCCACAGTGGTCAAGTGCCATCTCCGGCCAACCCTGCTGAGGAAAAAGGCAGCCGCGCCTACTATGGCGATACCGAGACCCAGGCCCTGAGTGTGTTCAAAAAGTTTGAATCCTCTTTCAAGGATCTGGGCGTCGATTTTGGCGATGTGGTGAAGATGACCGTATTTCTGGTAGGCGATCCGGAAATGGATGGCAAAATGGACTTTGGTGGTTTTATGAAAGCCTACACCCAGTATTTCGGTACCGAGGCGCAACCTAACCTGCCTGCACGTTCGGCCATTCAGATTGCCGGTCTGGCTGGTGGTCCAGGCATGCTGGTTGAAATCGAAATGGTACTTGCCAAACCTAAAGACTGATCTCAGAGGAAACGGTGGGCCGAAGGTTCAAGGCGATATGAATTTTCGGCCCACTCTCCTATTTATCCCATCTCAAACTCATCAAATCACGAGTAATGATGAAAGGTAATCTTAGAGTTCTGGCTCTGTTTTTATGCTCCATGCCCGGTTTGTGGCCTGAGTTGTGGGCTGAACCGGTGACAAACTGGAACGGTCTTGTCAAAGAGCGGCTTGAGTTAAAACTGCCTTTGCTGGTCGTGAAAGGTTCACAAGGGCTGTTGGCTTGTGGCTATATCGATATTGATACCTGCAACAAAACCGGTGAGGCGTGTGCCGTAGTCAGTGGGGTGAAAACCCACAATGATATGCTGGATGCGAAAGTCAACGCTGTGTCGAATGCCGCCCAACAGCTGGGCATTGAAGTCGGCATGACTGGCAGAAGTGTGCTGGAGCTGATTCGCTGACAATACCTTGGTGAAACACACCTGGGTATTGTCAGTCACAGTCCGACAGAATGCTACTGCCGGACCATGATCCCAGCTTAGGCTGAGCGAAGTTTTTCCATTTTGTGGTCCAGGTACTCATCGTAAGTGCCCTGAAAATCCACCACCTCATTGGCCTGAATGTCGAGAATCCGGGTCGCCAGAGACGACACAAACTCACGGTCGTGACTGACAAAAATCAGTGTCCCGTCAAAGTGCTCCAACGCCATGTTCAGCGCTTCAATGGACTCCATGTCCAGGTGGTTGGTGGGCTCGTCCATTAAAAGCACATTGCAGTCCATCATCATCAATTTGCCGAACAGCAAGCGGTTTTTCTCTCCCCCGGAACAGACTCGCACTTTCTTGTTGAAGCTGTCGGCCGAGAACAACAGTCGACCCAGTGTGGCTCGGACGATTTGATCGTCGTGACTGGGCTTGCGCCACTGGCTCATCCAGTCAAACAGCGTCATGTCCATATCGAAGTCGGCGCTGCTGTCCTGCGGACAATAGCCCAGAGTCGCATTTTCCGCCCACTTCACCACGCCGCCATTGGCCGGCAACTCATTGATCAGACAGCGCAGCAAGGTGGTTTTACCGGCGCCGTTCTCACCGATAACGGCCAGCCGGCTGCCGGCTTCCAGCAACAGATCGACGTTGCTGAACAGCGGCTGATCAAAGCCGTGGCTTAAACCTTCCAGCGTCAGTGCCTGGCGATGCAGTTTCTTGTCCTGTTTAAAGCGGATGTAAGGCGACACCCGGCTGGAAGGCTTGATGTCTTCCAGTTTGATTTTTTCCAGCTGCTTGGCCCGCGAGGTGGCCTGCTTGGCCTTGGAGGCGTTGGCGGAGAAGCGGCTGACAAACTGCTGCAGATCGGCAATCTGGGCCGATTTCTTGGCGTTCTCCGATTGCACCCGTTCGCGCGCCTGGGTGGAGGCGGTCATAAAGTCGTCGTAGTTACCGGGGTACACCTTCAGCTCACCGTAGTCGATATCGGCCATGTGGGTACAGACGGCGTTGAGGAAGTGGCGATCGTGGGAAATGATCACCATGGTGCTTTTCAGCTCGTTCAGCACCCCTTCCAGCCATTGAATAGTGGCAATATCCAGGTTGTTGGTGGGCTCGTCGAGCAGCAGGATATCCGGCTCGGAGAACAGCGCCTGGGCCAGTAACACCCGCAGCTTGCGACCCGGTGCCACTTCGCTCATCGGGCCATAGTGGTAGTCAATCTCGATACCGGCACCCAGCAGGAACTCACCGGCACGGCTTTCAGCGGTGTAGCCGTCCATTTCGGCAAACTGCACTTCCAGCTCGGCCACCAGCATACCGTCCTCTTCCGACATCTCCGGCAGCGAATAGATACGATCGCGTTCCTGCTTCACCCGCCACAGTTCAGTGTGTCCCATCAGCACGGTATCGATGACGCTGTACTCTTCAAACGCAAACTGATCCTGATGCAGCTTGCCCATGCGCTCGTTGGGGGTAATGCTGACATTGCCGGCGGAGGGCGCCAGGCTGCCATCGAGGATTTTCATAAACGTCGACTTGCCACAGCCGTTGGCGCCAATCAGGCCGTAGCGATTGCCGTTGCCGAACTTGACGGACACGTTTTCAAACAGGGGTTTGGCACCAAATTGCATGGTGATATTGGCAGTAGAAATCAAGGGTACATCCTGCAGGTCGGAAAATGGGAAACAATGAGCGACCCCTTCTCAGCCAGGCTCACACCAAAACGGAAAGCCAAACGCTCAGATTCCAGCGCCGGACTGACATCGTGGATCCAGACTGAAATAGGGGGAATAGGGGGCGACGATCTTTAAAGGCCCGATACTATAAAGAGTGTCTGGCATCAGGTCGAGTAAAATTTAGCCAATTGACACTGGGTTCACCCCATTAAGTTGCAGAAAAAACGTTTATTTTTCACTCGCAACGCGCAAAGATGGCTCCTCACCGAGGGATACAACAGGACACTGATAACTTGTGACCAGCACCAGAGACACAAATGACAAAAGCTCGCCGGTAAAAACCATCGCCGTACTGGGTTGCGGCGACCTGGGGCAACGGCTGGCGGACCAACTGCCCACCGATCAATATCGTGTGGTCGGTATCCGCCGTCGCCCGTGCCAACATCCGAGGATTGACTACCGCCAGGCCGACTGCAGGGATCTGGAAAGCCTCGACCAGGCGTTGCCGCTCGATTGCGACGCGATCATCCTGACACTGACCCCTTCGGAGCGCAGTGACCGGGGTTATGAACAAGCCTATGTGGAAACTGTGGATAACCTGTTGGCGCTGCTTGAACAACGGCTGCAAGACTCGCCGAATCAGCCGCCACCAAGCCGTGTTTTGTTTGTCTCCAGCAGCAGTGTCTATGCACAGGATAATGGCGAGACGGTTAACGAGCACTCACAAACCACACCCAGCCACTTCAGTGGATGTCGTCTGCTGGAGGCAGAGCGGCAACTCCAGGCCAACACCTTACCGTCCAGCTCCTGTCAAACCATCGTGGTGCGCTTTTCGGGTATCTACGGCCCGGGTCGACATCGACTGATACAACAGGTCATCAACGGCCAGGGCGCACCAACAGGAGACCCCATCTTCAGCAATCGCATCCACGCCGACGATTGTGCCGGTGTACTGGCGCATCTTTTGCAGATCGATGCACCAGACTCCCTGTATCTGGCCAGTGATTGCGAGCCCTCGTCCCTCGGGGAAGTAACACAATGGTTGGCACAACAGATGGGCTTGCCCGCCAATCATCTGCAGCCGGGGGCCTGCACCAACAGAGCCAGCAAGCGTTGTGACAACCAACGCCTGCTCGACAGTGGCTATCGCTTTCGTTACCCAAGCTTCCGGCAGGGCTATGCTGAGGTGTTAAAACAATGGCAACAAGAGAGCCAGCAGAAGGACAACCGCCATGGTTAGCGGACGACTGATCGAATCGATTCACCAACTCAGCGCCGACCAGTGGGATGCCCTGTGGGACAACCATAATGGCCATCGCTACCCGTTTATCCGTCACGCATTTCTGGCGGCGCTGGAGGATTCTGGCTGTACCAGTGAAGACTCTGGCTGGGAGCCACAACACTTGCTGCTGGAAGAAGACGGCCAACTGCTGGGTGCCATGCCGCTGTACCGCAAACACCACTCCTATGGTGAATACGTGTTCGACTGGGCCTGGGCCGATGCCTACCACCGCAACGGCCTCAACTATTATCCAAAATTGTTGAGTGCCATTCCCTTTACGCCAGCCACCGGACCCAGACTGGCCGTATTGGCCGGTGCCGATGGCCAGCGCTTGCTCAACTTCGCCTGCCAGTTTTTAACCGACACCTGTCGACAGCAGGGACTGAGCGGCTGGCACTGCCTGTTTACCCCCGCCGACGAGCAATACCACTGGGATGAGACTCAGGGCCTGCAGCGCATTGGCTGCCAGTTTCACTGGCACAATCGCAACTACCAGGACTTTGACGACTTTCTCGCCAGTTTCAATTCCCGCAAGCGCAAGGCGGTAAAGCGCGAGCGACGCCAGGTGGCCGAGTATGGGGTTGAATTAAGCCGGCGGGTAGGGGCTGACATCAGCGAGCGGGACTGGGATGATTTTTACCAGTTTTACCACACCACCTACCTCAAGCGCAGTGGTGGTGCCGGTTACCTAAATCGCGAATTTTTCCGGGCCATTGCCAGCTCGATAAGTGAGCAGTTACTGATGGTGCAGGCCCGCCTGCAGGGCGAGCACATTGCCAGCGCCCTGTGTTTTTTCGATGACCAACACCTGTATGGTCGCTACTGGGGCTGTGTGGAGGAAATCCCAGGTCTGCATTTTGAGGCTTGCTATTACCAGGGTATCGAGTTCGCCATTGAGCGGGGCTTGCAGACCTTTGATCCCGGCGCCCAGGGCGAGCACAAAATCCAGCGTGGCTTTGAGCCCACCCTGACTTACTCCCACCACTGGCTGGCTGACCATCGCTTTCAGGCTGCGGTGGAGAACTTCCTGCAGCGGGAAACCCCCGGCGTGGAAGCTTACAGGCAGGAGTGCGAAGGGTTTTTACCTTTTAAAATGATCGAGTAGAGTGACCAAGCACTGACTCGGGCCCACCCTCACAGCCCTTTTTCAAACACCAGGCAGCGGTTATTGGCCGGCATCGCCACATCCTCAACCAATGGCAAGCCGCGTTGGGCCGCTGCCTCACACACCGCCTCAAAATCGCGTATGGCACGGTGAGGGGCCTGGGCTTTCAGCCACTCGTTGAAGTCAGCGTTGCTGGGGCTGGTAAATGTGCCGCCATAATTAAAAGGTCCGTAGAGGACAAACTGGCCACCGTCTTGCAGCACCGTCGACACCCCGTCGAGCATCCGCAACACTTCGTCCCAGGCCATGATATGGGCGGTATTGGCACTGAACACCCCGCTAAATAGGCCGAATGACCAATCGCTGCCCGCCACATCCAGAGGCAGTGGCGGCAGTAGGTTTTCGCCGGGGTAATCGTGCATCCAGGTCTCAATCCCCGGGTGATTCTCACTCAGGTCACTGGTTTGCCATTGCAGGTGCGGCAACTGGGCGGCAAAAAAGACCGCGTGCTGACCGGTGCCACTGCCAATCTCGAGAATTTTGCCCGGCGCCTGCCAGTGCTGCTGCAACACCGCTAAAATCGGGACCTTATTGTTCTCACACGCCTGGGAATAGGGTTTGTCCATGCCGAGCTCCGAGCGATAACTGGTTTTTGGCAATCTAGTTTTTGGCAATAAAACGGGACAGAGCCTCAAATTTGTCGGGGTCATTATCGACAAAGCGGACACTGATTTTCACAATCTGAGTATCCGCCTTGAGCTCGCCGGCCGCAAGCTGACTGACGTAACCGTTGAGACGCGCCGGCGAACCATCGTCCAGTTCGATATCCACCACCGCCTGGTCGAACAGGGCGGGCAGGCTGTCACCGCGCTGCATCAGTCCGTGCAGCGCCTGCAGGGAAATGTCGGTGACCACGCAGGGGCAATTCAGTTGCGGAAAACGCAACTGGGCGCGGGCGCGGGTTTTTTTCTTCGCCGCCGGACGCGGTTCAGGCGCCGCTGGCTCAGCCGCCCTGGACGGACCGCCACCGGTCAGCACCTCCACCGAGGCAAATGCCACCCGGTCTCCCGCTGTCGCGGTTTTGACGGCATCAGTCGGGGACTTGCCAATGCTGGCCAGCTGCTTGACGGTCTTTTTGATCAACTCATCGGAACTGAAGGGCTTGGTGATAAAGTCAGAGACACCGGCCTGAATAGCCTTGATCACATGGTCTTTATCACCGCGACTGGTAACCATGATAAACGGTGTGGTTTTGTAGACGTCTTCCGCCCGCACCCAGCGCAGCAGCTCTTCACCACTCATGCCGGGCATTTCCCAATCGCTGAAAATGACGTCGACCCGCTGCTTTTTCAGCTGCGCAATGGCCCGATGGCCATCTGGGGCGTCGAACACCTGCGCCCCGGGAATGCGGTCGCGCAACTGCTTTTTCAGCATGTCGCGGATAAACGCCGCATCATCCACCACCAGAAACCGGATTGCCATAACCTGTTACCTACACCTGTCGCCTGAACAAACGCTATGGACAGGTCATCGGCGGCAAGCCGCAATAGTTTAGCGATCGCACCGATTAAGGGTCGGTGATGGTCAATCCGCCTGCTGACGGGTAAAGACCCACTCGCGGGCGGAGGACATGCCCTCGTTGTAGGCGTAACCTTCCAGGTCGAAGCCCTTCAGGTCTTCGGCGTTGGTGATGCGGTTGTGAATGGCGTAGGCGCACATGAGGCCCCGGGCCTTCTTGGCGTAGAAGCTGATGATTTTGTACTTGTCACCTTTCCAATCCTTAAACACCGGCGTGATGATCTCCGCGTTCAGCGACTTGGGCTTAACCGATTTGAAGTACTCATTGGAAGCCAGGTTCACCAGCACGTCGCTTTTCAGGCTTGTGAGCTGCTGATTGAGGGCCTCGGTGATGGTGTCTCCCCAGAAGTCGTACAGATTGCTGCCGCGCTGGTTGGCAAATTTGGTGCCCATCTCCAGCCGGTAGGGCTGCATCAGGTCCAGCGGCCGTAACAGGCCGTAGAGACCGGACAGAATGCGCAGGTGCTTCTGGGCGAATTTGAAATCGTCGGCCTTGAAGCTGTTGGCGTCGAGGCCAGTGTAGACATCGCCGTTAAAAGCCAGCACCGCCTGTTTGGCGTTGTCGGCGGTAAACGGCTGCGACCACTGCTGAAAGCGATCGTAGTTGAGCACACCGAGCTTATCGCTGATGCTCATCAGCTTGGATATGTCCTGCGGCGCCAGCTGGCGCAACTCTTCAATCAACAGCTGGGATTCATCGAGAAAATCGGGATTGGTACTCTGCTTTGTCTTCGCTGGGGTCTCGTAATCGAGATTTTTGGCGGGGGAAATTACCAATAACATGTGCAGTCCGGCCTTGTTGTCGAAACGTTTCGTTGTGAAGTCGTTGGGTGGTGGTAACAAAAAGAGGATTATTCAGGCTTTAAAATGTCCTGCCACCAGTTCAGTGGGGTCTGGCCATCCTGGGGATCGTAGACATTGCCGTAGGTCCACATCACTTCATCGCTGGCAACACTGTCGAGAATGCGCTCGATCTGCTGGAAGCCGCAGCTGACATGAATGCTGTATACCAGCAAACGCGGGGTTTCGATGTCCAGTTCCCCGCCCAGCTTTTCCAGCGGTGGGCTCAGTTCATCCACCAGTTCACTGCTGTCATCGCGGGTGTACACCCGAATGGCCAGGTTGCCACTGCGTTTAAGAATAGTGAACTCATCGCTGCCGGGCTCCAGCTTGATGACATCGCCTGCCGCCAGGCCTTTGACAAAGGCCGGCGATTTCACCAACTGGCAACTGTTGTCGTCGTTGATCAGCACTTGCAGGCGTTCCGCCACCGGCTGACCATCGGCGCCGATACCCGCGAACAACTCGATGATCTGCAATGCATTCGTCATGGCCGTATTCATTCCCAATTCATATAATGAAGCGCTAAATAAGACTGTCATTATACGCGAACCGGACCAATATGGAGATTGCTATGGGCTATCGTTTTTATAACTTCAGGGTATTGGCCATCCTGACACTGGTGTTAACCACGCTGGTGGGCTGCACCACCAACCCGGTCACCGGCGCCTCGCAATTCTCCCTGATCTCGCCCGAGCAGGAAGTCGCCATTGGCGCCAAACAATACCAGCCTTCCCAGCAAACCCAGGGCGGGGTCTACACCGTCGACCCGGACCTGAGCGTCTACGTCAACCAGGTGGGGCAAAAACTGGCAGCCAAAAGTGATCGTCCCAACCTGCCCTACGAGTTCGTCGTGCTCAATAACGATGTGCCCAATGCCTGGGCGCTGCCGGGCGGCAAGATCGCCATCAATCGCGGCCTGTTGACCAAACTCGACGATGAAGCCCAGCTGGCGGCCGTACTGGCCCATGAGATTGTGCACGCTGCCGCCCGCCACAGCGCCCAGCAAATGACCCAGGGCATGCTGCTCGGCATCGGTGGCCAGATAGCTGGTATTGTCGGCGAGCAGGCCGGTTACGGCGAACTGGTGGGCGTGGGCGCGCAAATGGGCTCGGCCCTGATCCAGGCCCGTTACGGTCGCGAGCAGGAGCTGGAAGCCGATCGCTATGGCATGCAGTACATGGCCCGCGCCGGCTATGAACCGGAAGCCGCAGTGGAGTTGCAGCAGACGTTTGTGAAACTGTCGGAAGGCCGGCACGCCAGTGGCTGGGACAGCTTGCTGGCCAGCCACCCACCGTCCCACGAACGGGTCAACGCCAACCGCAGTCACGCCGCCGAACTGCCCCACGGAGACCGCAGCAAGGCCGCCTATCAACGCGCCATCTCCCAGCTGAACAAGGATCTGCCCGCTTATGAGCAGCATCAACAGGCCCTCAAAGCCGCCAATGACGGCAACAAGCAACAGGCGTTGGCACTGACCCAGAAAGCCATCAACGCGCAACCCAAAGAACCGTTGTTCTATGCCACCCAGGGGCAGTTACTGCTGCAAGAGAAAGATTACAAGGACGCACTCAACAGCTTTAACAAGGCCCATAAGTTGTACCCGGAATACTTCCTGCCGTTGCTCGGCTCCGGTATTGCCGCCCAGCAACTGAAGTCCTACAGCCGGGCCGAACAGGATCTGACTTCCAGCGCGCGACTGCTCGCCACCCAGACCGCAATCTTTCACTTGGGTGAAGTGAGCCTGGCGCAGGGTAACAAGCAACAGGCCATAGCCTATTTCCAACAGGTGGCCCAGGGCAGTGGGGAGCTGGCAAACAAATCAAAAGCCTACTTGCAGGACTTGCAACCGCAAACGGTGAACCAGTAAATCCCAAAAAACCAGAAAGTTCTCAACCGATTAAAGTCCTCAAAAAAAATAGGTGCACAAAAAAGGGCGACCGCTGTGGTCGCCCTTTTTGAACTCGAACAGGCGCTTGACCCTATTCCCTCTCTTTCAGTTGACGCTTCATTTCCTTGACGTCGGTGTGGCGTACATCCAATCCTTTCACCAGGAAAATCACATGTTCGGCAATATTGGCGGCGTGGTCACCGATACGCTCCAGCGCCCGCAGTGACCAGATAATGTTTAGTACCCGGGTAATGGAGCGGGGGTCTTCCATCATGTAGGTGGCCAGCTCACGCATGGCAGTCTTGTATTCCTGATCCACCTTCTTGTCTTCCTGAGCCACTTTAATGGCCAGCTCCACATCAAAGCGGGCAAACGCATCGAGGGTGGTGATCACCATCTGATGCACAATGGAGCCAATGTGGCGCAATTCCACGTAGCCGCGCGGCGCCTCCCCGTCCTCATTGAGCTTGATCGCCATCTTGGCCACCTTGTGCGCCTCATCGCCCATACGCTCCAGGTCGCGGGTGATCTTGGCCACCGCCAACACCATGCGCAGATCCGAGGCCGCCGGCTGACGACGGGCCAGTACCATGGTGCAGCTCTCGTCCAGGCGCACTTCGCGCTCGTCCACTTCCTCTTCAGTGATCAGCACTTTTTCCGCCAGATCCGAATCGGCACTGGTAATGGCGGTGACGGCATTGATGGTCTGTTGCTCCACCAGGCCACCCATTTCCAGCACTTGGGTCTTCAGCTCTTCCAGGTCAGCGTTAAACTGCTGGGAGATGTGCTGATCAAAAGTCAATTTATCCATGCTATGCTCCAGAAACTGAATTCACAACACCGGCTTAACCAAAGCGACCGGTAATATAGGCTTCAGTCAGCTTGTGATCGGGGTTGGTAAACACCTTGTCCGTATTGTTCACTTCCACCAGCTTGCCCAGGTGGAAGTAGGCAGTGCGGTGGGATACACGAGCGGCCTGCTGCATGGAGTGAGTCACAATGGCGATGGTGAAGTTTTCACTCAACTCGGCAATCAGCTCTTCAATTTTGGCCGTCGCAATCGGATCCAGTGCCGAGCAGGGCTCATCCATCAGAATCACTTCCGGGCTGACCGCAATGGTACGGGCAATACACAGACGCTGCTGCTGACCACCAGACAGGCCGGTGCCGGGCGACTGCAAGCGGTCTTTCACCTCGTTCCACAAACCGGCGCGCTGCAGACTGGTTTCCACAATTTCATCCAGGTCCGCGCGGCGGCTGACAAGACCGTGAATACGGGGGCCGTAGGCGACATTGTCGTAAATGGACTTGGGAAACGGGTTGGGCTTCTGGAACACCATGCCAACACGCGCCCGCAGTGGTACCACATCCAGCTTGGGGTCGTAGATATCCTGGCCTTCCAACTGCAGTGAACCCTGCACCCGGCAGATATCGATAGTATCGTTCATGCGATTGAGGCAGCGCAAGAACGTGGACTTACCGCAACCGGATGGGCCAATCATGGCCATCACTTCATTCTCGGCAATGTCCAGACTGACATCGTAAATAGCCTGTTTGTCACCGTAGAAGACATCGACGTTGCGCATGGACATTTTGGCGTTGTCGGCAAATGGCACACCGATGGTTTCCAGTTGGGAAATGTCCGTTTCATGCGGATTGTCGTCGGGCAGTTGAATCGCTTTGTTCATAGTCTCTTTGTCTGTCTCGGCTGTCTGGGGTGCATTGCCTGTAATGGTTGATTCCATGGAAGTCACCTCGTATTCGCTTACCAGCGGCGCTCCAGTCGCTTACGCAACCAGACCGCCAGGGTATTCATAATGATCAGGAAACCCAGCAGCACCATAATGGCTGCCGAGGTACGTTCCACAAACGCCCGCTCCGGGCTGTCGGACCAGAGGAAAATCTGAACCGGTAGAACCGTGGCGGGATCGGTGATACCGCCAGGTACATCCACAATAAACGCCACCATGCCGATCATCAGCAGGGGGGCAGTCTCCCCCAGGGCCTGGGCCATACCGATAATGGCGCCGGTGAGCATGCCGGGCATGGCCAGCGGCAGCACATGGTGCAAAATCACCTGCATCTTCGACGCGCCGATACCCATGGCCGCCTCGCGAATGGAAGGGGGTACCGCTTTGATGGCCGCACGACTGGAAATAATGATGGTCGGCAATGTCATCAGCGTCAAAACAAACCCACCCACCAGGGGAATGGAGCGTGGCATTTCAAAGAAGTTGATGAAGATCGCCAGTCCCAACAGGCCAAAGATGATTGATGGAACCGCCGCCAGGTTGTTGATATTCACTTCAATAAAATCAGTGAATTTGTTTTTGGTGGCGTACTCTTCCAAATACACCGCTGCCGCTACGCCTATCGGGAACGACAGGGCGAAGGTCACCAGCAGGGTAAATAATGAGCCCAGCATGGCCCCACGAATACCGGCTTGTTCTGGCTCGCGGGAATCGCCGGCCTTGAAGAAGGTAGTGTTAAAACGTTTTTCGACAGCGCCATCCGCTATCAAATTCTCAATCCAGCCAATTTGCCGTTCGTTAAAGCGCCCGGTATAGGCGTTACCTTTATTGCGGCTCTTGAAGTAGGTATCGATGTCGTCATCGGCCATAACCCACACCTCTTGAGAGGTATCCAGCAACGACAGATTCTTTTCCACCATACTGCGCAACTCAAAGCCGGCACCGTTACTGACGATGCCATAGAGTTCACGTTTTTCCCGACGATTGGTCACCTCGGGAAAGCGTTCTCGCAGGGCCTGCTTGAGCACCCCCTGGTAATCCGCAGCCGCGATCTGATGTCGATCGGTAGGGTCGTTAATCCCCAGAGTCTCCATGTTCAGCTCAACATCCAGCTTGACGTAGGTCTGGAAGAATGCCGAGTGCCCCTTACCAATAATGTCGGTAAACAAAAACAGCAGGCACAGCAGGCCAAAGGCAATGGAGAGAATCCCATACAGGCGAAAGCGTTTTTCCGCCCGATAGCGCTTGGCCAGGTTTTGGTTCACCACGTCCATGGCTTTTTGAGTGTTCGCAGACGGCATGTTGGAATCCTGTAAATCGAGATTATTCATATTGCTCACGGTACTTGCGCACCACATGCAGGGCGATATAGTTCAGCACCAAGGTCACCGTAAACAGCATCAGACCGAGAGCAAACGCCGACAGGGTTTTGGGACTGTCGAATTCCTGGTCACCCACCAACAGGGTCACAATCTGAACCGTGACGGTAGTCACGGACTCCAGTGGGTTGGCTGTGAGATTGGCGGCCAGGCCGGCGGCCATCACCACAATCATGGTCTCACCGATGGCGCGCGAAGCGGCCAGCAGCACGCCGCCAACAATGCCGGGCAGGGCCGCCGGAATCACCACCTTTTTGATGGTTTCCGATTGCGTCGCCCCCAGGCCCAGCGAGCCATCGCGCATGGATTGCGGCACAGCGTTGATGACGTCATCGGACAGGGACGAGACAAACGGAATGATCATCACCCCCATCACCAGCCCAGCCGCCAGCGCACTCTCCGAGGAAATGGCCAGCTGCAGGCCCATAAAGTCAAACACCCAGGTGCCACCATCGCGGATCAGCGGGGCGATGGTGAGGGCAGCGAAGAAGCCATACACCACTGTAGGAATACCCGCCAAAACTTCCAGCAGGGGTTTGACCACAGAACGCATTCTGGCACTGGCGTATTCGGACAGATAGATGGCCGCCATCAAACCGGTCGGTACCGCCACCACCAGGGCAATAAAGGAAATCAACAGGGTACCGACAAACAGCGGGATGGCGCCAAAGGCACCGGAGCTGCCCACCTGATCGGCGCGGATGGCCATCTGCGGGCTCCAGTGCAGGCCAAACAGGAACTCTGTCACGGGCACGGTTTTAAAGAACTGCAGCGATTCGAAAATGACAGAGAACACGATACCGATGGTGGTCAGAATCGCTAAACAGGCACAGCCCAGCAGGATGAACTTAAAGGCAGTTTCCACTTGCAGGCGGGCTTTTTGTTCCGGACGGATGCGCCACCAGGAGAAGATGGCCAGCAACATGCCGCCACATATGGCCAGTACGGTCATGGCCATCTGGCTGGTGCGGGTTAACGCCTTGAGCGAATCGGCGGCCTGCAGCATATAGGGTTCGGGTTCGGCCCCCACCATATTGCCGGCGGCGATGTTCTTGATGCTGTTCAACACCAGCCCCACTTCCGAGTGCGGCAGGGCCGCCACCTCCGCTGGCAGCTTCTGTATCAGCATCTGGTCGATCACGCTGCCGTCCATCATCAGCCAAACCCCGATCAACAGCAGGCTGGGGATGCCACACCAGAGTGCCGTCAGCATGCCATAGTAAAAAGGCAGCGAATTAAGATTGCGATAACCACCTTTGGTGGTGTCCGCCAGGGCCATTGAGCGGCCGCGGCCCAGAGTGTAGGCAGCAGCTATCAAGAGCGCAATGATGACCAATAACGTGGATGTACTCATATCACTTTCACACGGATTTTAACCAAAAGACTTTGAGCCATTCCCACCCGGAAAGGGATCAAAGTGTTCTGTGTTTGCCAGTTTTACAATTCAGAAACTGGCTACAGTTACGCAATGTAAAAGCACAAAGAGCCCGATGAAACAGTCTGCGCCGGCTAGTGCCTACATCGACTGCGTCATGGGCTCCCTGCTGAAAGACCGGGTAATTTACTTTACCCGCATCTCTCCACTTTTTTTAAGGTTTGAAAGACCGGCCGGTCTTACTTACATGGCCAGGTTTTTCAGAGTTTTTACGTCGCCAGCAACTTTGGCGCGCTCGCTGTCACTCAGCGGAATCATGCCTTTCTCGCTCAAGTAACCTTCGCTACCGAACGCCTTCTCACTGGTGAATTCCGCCAGGTATTCTTTCATGCCAGGGATAGTACGGATGTGGTCTTTCTTGACGTAGAAGTACAGGGGACGCGATACCGGGTAAGAGCCGTCGGCAATGGATTCAAAAGTGGGCTCTTTGCCGTTAACCAGGGATCCCTGAATCTTATCGACGTTCTGGTCCAGGAAGCTGAAGCCGAAGATACCCAGAGCCTTCTTGTTGGCGTTCAGTTTTTGTACGATCAGGTTGTCGTTTTCACCGGCTTCGATGTAAGGACCATCTTCACGCACGGTACGACAGACTTTCTTGTAGGCGTTTTTGTCACTGTCCTTCATGGCCTTGATCCATGGGAAGGTCTTACAGCCACCTTCCAGCGCCAGCTCCTGGAACGCATCACGAGTACCGGAAGTTGGGGGAGGACCCAACACCTCGATCTTGGTGTTCGGCAAAGCTGGGTTCACGTCTTTCCAGGTCTTGTAGGGATTGTCCACCAAGGTTTCGGAACCGTTGGGGTTTGGCACTTGCTTGGCCAGCGCCAGGAACAGATCGCGGGTGGTCAATTCCATTTGCTCGGCCTTGACGGAGTTGCCGATCACGATACCGTCGTAACCGATCAGTACTTCGACGATGTCCTTAACACCGTTCGCCTGACACATTTCGAATTCAGAAGACTTGATGCGGCGGGAGGCGTTGGTGATGTCCGGGTGTGATACGCCCACGCCCTGACAAAACAGCTTCATACCACCACCGGAACCGGTAGACTCGATTTTTGGAGTCTTGTAGTTGGTGCTCTTACCAAAACGCTCGGCCACCACAGTAGCAAACGGGTACACGGTGGAAGAACCCACGATGCTGATATAATCACGGGCGGCGGTGGCAAATTGTGCACTCATAGCGGTCGCCGCTACGGTGGCAATCATTAATGTCTTTTTCACAGTTTTCTCCTGGGGCTTTTAGTGGCCTGACAGTGTCCTTCGAGGCCTGATATGTATACACCGGAGATGATGCTAGGTTTTGTTGGTGACAATTCTATGAATCTAATGTGACAGTATTGTTACAAACGCAAAATCTTTGCAGAGTTGGCTCTATAGTAGGGCATTTTCGGCATTTAGAGGGAAGTTCTTCGGACCTTTGATCGTTTCGGGTATACTCCCGCTCAGGGACTTATACCCAAATACAATAAACACTGCTATCCGAGCCGTTAGTTTGAAATAGCTCGACACCCAGGATGGCCACAACGATTACTTCTGCCGGAAATTACCTCATGCCTTCCCAGCCTCAGGGGTCTGTCTACACAGCGGTTGAATTCCTGGACAGCTTTTCCTATTTCACCGGTCGACTGATCGCCTGGTTAACCCTGGCGATGATGTTGATTACCTGCCTGATTGTAGTCCTCCGCTACGGCTTTTCCCTCGGCTCCATTGCCCTGCAAGAGTCGCTCGGTTACCTGCACGCAGCGGTATTTCTGCTGGGCATGGCCTTTACTCTGCAGCAGGACGGTCATGTGCGGGTGGATATTTTCTACCGGCGCTACAGCCAACAGCAAAAAGCCTGGGTCAACGCCCTGGGCGGCATCATCTTTCTACTGCCTTTTTGCCTGTTCATTGTCTTTGCCAGTTGGGAATTTGTGGTCTCCTCCTGGGCCGTGCATGAGGGCTCTCCCAACGCCGGTGGCATACCCGCCGTGTTCCTGCTCAAGTCGCTGATTCCACTGGCAGCCGCGCTGCTGGCCCTGCAGGGCATCAGCGGTGTACTGCGCAGCCTGTTGCTGTTGACCCAGGAACCGGGGTTAACTCAGGAACCGGGTTTAACTCAAGAAGCGGGTGTAAGCCACGAACAGGATGCAACCCGAGCGGCAGGCCTGAGCGAGGCAGCGCACCATGACTGAGTTGCTGGTCGAACTGTTGCCACTGTTGATGTTTGCGCTGGTGTGCGCCTGCCTGATGCTGGGCTACAACGTCGCCTTTACCCTGGCTGGCACAGCCCTGACCTGCGCTGGCCTGGGCATTGTCAGCGGCCACTTCGATGCCAGTTTACTGCGGGCCTTTCCCGATCGTATGTTTGGCACCATGAACAACTACACCCTCATCGCCGTGCCCCTGTTTGTGCTGATGGGGGTCATGATGGAGCGCTCCCACTTGGCCGAGCAGCTGCTCAACAACATGGCCCGCCTGTGTGGCCGTTTGCCGGCCGGCATGGCCATCTCGGTGGTGGTAGTGGGCATGTTGCTGGCCGCCTGCACCGGCATCGTCGGCGCCACCGTGGTGACCATGGGCCTGATGTCCCTGCCGGTGATGCTCAAACGGGGCTACAGCCCGGAACTGGCCACCGGCACCATATGCGCCACCGGTACCCTCGGGCAGATCATTCCACCGTCCATCGCCCTGGTGTTGCTGGGGGATATCCTCTCCAGTGCCTACCAGCAGGCGCAGTTGAAAATGGGCATCTTCAACCCCCAACCGGTGTCCGTCGGCGATCTGTTTATCGGTGCACTGGTACCGGGACTGCTGCTGGTGGGGCTGTACATCGTCTATCTGTTGTTTACCTCCCTGCGGCGACCCGACCTGGCCCCCAGTGGCCAGCCTGAAGATGCGGATGAGGTTTCCGCTTTCACACTGCTGGGCAGTCTGCTGCCACCGGTGATCCTCATCGTACTGGTGCTGGGGTCCATCATCAGCGGTGCGGCCACACCCACCGAGGCCGCAGGCGTGGGGGCGCTGGGAGCGACACTGCTGGCCTGGCAACAGGGACAGTTAAGTCGCGCCAAGCTGGCCGACATTGCCCGTTCCACCACCGTCATCACCACCATGGTGTTCACCATTTTGATCGGCGCCTCACTGTTTTCCCTCGTTTTCCGGGGCTTTGGTGGTGAGGAAATGATCACTCACTTTTTCCACAACCTGCCCGGCGGCATGGTTTCTGCCACCCTGATTGTCATGTTGGTCATTTTCTTGCTGGGCTTTATTCTCGACTTTATTGAAATCACCTTTGTGGTGGTACCGATTGTCGGACCGGTGCTGTTGGCCATGGGACTCGACCCCGTCTGGCTGGGCATTATGATCGCGCTCAACCTGCAAACATCATTTTTAACCCCGCCGTTTGGTTTCGCCCTGTTTTACCTGCGTGGCGTGGCGCCGGACGAGGTCGCGACCGCGGCCATCTATCGTGGCGTTGTGCCCTTTATTGTGCTCCAATTGGCGTTGATGCTGGCGCTGGCAATCTGGCCTCAACTGGTCACCTGGCTGCCGGGGCAAATGCATTAATTTTTGTGTGAGGTGATGATTCAATGATTGATGATGATTACAACGATAACGACATGGACGAAGAGCCGGTTCCCACCGGTGAATTGACCTTGCAAACCCTGGCCATGCCCGCCGATACCAACCCCAATGGGGATATTTTCGGCGGCTGGCTGATGTCGCAGATGGATTTGGCCGGCTCCATCAAGGCCGCCGCCATTGCCAGTGGCCGGGTCACCACCGTCGCCGCCGGCAGCATGGCCTTCCTGCGTCCGGTACCGGTCGGAGCCACCATCAGCTGCTACGCCGAAATACTGGAAATAGGCCGCTCCTCGGTCCGCATTATGGTGGATGTGTGGCTCTACCAGGCCGAAACCGGCGAGCGTTACAAGGTCACCGAGGGCACTTTCGTCTACGTCGCCATCGACGATAACGGGCGCACCCGACCGATCCAGCAGCGCTGAACCGCTCAGCCGTGACGATCACAAAAAGGGGATACTGATATCCCCTTTTTTGTGCCACTCAGGACAACATTTTCGGGCTGATAAACGTCACCAGCTCCGCCGCATCAGTAGCCAGTTCCAGCCAGTCGTCAATATCAATCGCCAGCTGCACATAGCCACAAGTGGGGATATTATCGATATCGGCGCCACTGAGGCGATTGCAGAACTCGGTCAACGCCGGGTTGTGTCCAACCACCACCACCGATGTCAAACCTTCCTCCAGATTGCGACACCAGCTCATCAGGTCCTCAGCGTGAAAAGTGTAGAGGTCGTCCTCCACCTGCCAGTCAATTTCTCCCAGCGACAGCGCCTTGCTGAGCCCCGCTATGGTGGCCTGGGCGCGTACTGCCGGACTGCAGTAGACATTGTCAAAATCACAACCCGCGTCGGCAATGGCATCCGCCATCACTCGACAGGACTTCTTTCCGCGTTCATTCAAAGGGCGATCAATATCCGCCAAACCCGGATGGTCCCAGCTGGATTTGGCATGACGGATTAGATGGAGGGTTTTCATGGCTGAAGATTCTCTCGGCAAGACAATCCAAACATATGTTGAGTCTGGCAACTCACACCAGGCTCGGAATTCACAACTAAATAGTAGCCCGCCATAAATCAGCCGCTAGTCCCAGCGCCGGCAAAGTTTCAGACTGAAAACGGAAACAACCACGGCGTCAACAACAGGGTCGTCACATAGGTGAGCAATAACAACGGCAAACCGGTTTTGACAAAGTCGGTAAACACATAGCGGCCCGGCTCCACCACCAGCGTCACCACAGGGGTCGCCACCGGTGTGGAAAAAGAAGAGGAGGCGGCAATCAGTACGGCAACGGCAAACGGGTAGGGTGAGTAACCAGCGGCAGCGGCCGCGTAGATGGCGATGGGGGACACCAACACCGCCGCCGCCGTATTGGACAGCACCAGGCCAATACTGGCGGTGAGAAAAAACAACAGCGTCATCAGCATATAAGGGCCCGAACCGGACGACAGCGCCATCAGACCATCGGCGATCAATTGAGTACCGCCGGTTTTATTGAGGGCGTCTGCCAGCGGCAACATACCGGCCAGCAGCACCAGACTGCTCCAGCTGATGGAGCGATAGGCATCCTCCATGGTCAGGCAGCGGGTAAAAATCGCCGCCATGGACGCCATCATCACGGCGGTGATGAGAGGTACAATATTGAAAATGGAGAGCAACACCATGGCCCCGAGAATCACCAATGACGTCCCCATACGATCATAGGAGGGCACCACATCGGCGTGTTCACTGGGCAGTTCAGTGACGACAAAGTCGTGGGGCTTATGACTCAACTGTTGAATCTTGGACCAGGCGCCCACCACAAACAGGCTGTCGGCCGGCTGCAGTCTTGTATCCTCAAAGTTTTCCACCGCCTTGAAGTTGCGCCTAACTCCCAGCACATGCACGCCATAGTTACTGCGAAACTCGCACTCGCGCAATGACTTGCCAAGCAGCTGCGAATCCGGGTGAATCAACACTGTGGCACCACTGATGTCCCATAACCAGCGCTGGCGATCATTCCAGTTGTGGGGAATTTCCCGCAGCTGATAGTCCTGTTGCAACCGATCCAGATCCTCCGGCTTGCCCACCACAATCATGCTGGTACCCAGCGACAACTCGAAACTGGACACCGGCGACACAATACGCTGTTTGCCTTTCAGGGTTTGTCGCAATACACCGACAATGCGCACGGTGTAGTGGCTTTCCAGCTGGGTATCACCTATCGGCATATCGACCAGCGGCGAGTTCGGCACAATGCGCAATTTGCGATAGGTGCTGCCAGGACTGTGGTCCTGCCACAACTCCTCCACGGAACGCGCACTTTTGGCTTCGCGACTGGGACTGACCTTGGTCCCCAGCAGATGGCGTCCGACCAAGGCGATATACACCATACACACCAGCAGCACGGCGATACCCACCGGGGAAAAACTGAAAAACCCAAAACCATCGTGGCCGGCCGACTTCAGCGCTTCGTGCACCACAATATTGGGTGTGGTGGCAATCAGGGTCAGCATGCCGGAGATCAGCGAGGCATAGGACAGGGGAATCAGCATGCGCTTTGCATTGAGCTGGGTTTGCGAAGCTATCCGCAGCACCACCGGGATAAACAGGGCCACCACCACAGTGGAGCTCATCACCGACCCCAGCAGCGCGGCACTGGCCATCACCAGGATCAACAGCCGGGTTTCACTCTGCCCGCCCTGTTTCATGACCCAGTCGCCCACCACCCGGGCCACGCCGGTACGCGACAACATCTCACCCAACACCAACAAGCCGGCCACCAGCGCCACCACCGGGCTGCCGAATCCGGCAATCGCCTCGTTGACGGACAACACCCCACTGACACTGAGGGCAATCACCACCAAAATGGCAACCACGTCAAAACGCACTCGATTGCTGGCCATGATGGCACCAGCGACTGCAATCAGGGCAAACACAAACACCGTTTCACCGGACATCATTGCGGGCAGATCCTAGAGAAGATTGGCGCGCATTATAACCCAACAACAGTGTTGATTCGATATTGATCAATCCCGCATTTCGTAATAGGCCTGCTCAGACACCTTGTGGTATTGCGCCACCCCGTCCTGAAACGCTTTATAGGAGTCATAAACCCGCTTGAAGTCGGGGTTTTTGGCGGATTCTTCCGCGTAAATGTCTTCGGCAATGCCCTTGAGTCGCTGCAGTACCGGCTCGGGAATGGGGCGCACATCCACCCCGTGCTTGTGAATCAATTCCTGCAAGGCAGTGTTGTTGCGACCGGTAAACTCATCGAGCATATCCTGGTTTGCCATCCGCGCCGCGGTTTCCACCATTGCCTGCAAATCCTTCGGCAGCGCTTCAAACGCATCCTTGTTGACGATCAGTTCGAGAGTGGAGCCGGTTTCGTGCCAGCCGGGGTAGTAATAGTAGTCAGCCACCTGGTAAAAGCCGAAGGCCAGATCATTGTAGGGACCAACCCATTCGGTGGCATCAATGACGCCGGTCTGCAGGGCGGTATAGAGTTCACCACCGGGAATGTTGACCGCCGAACCACCGGCGCGGCTCCACACTTCACCGCCGAGACCGGGAATACGCATTTTCAGGCCTTTGATGTCCTCGAAACGATTGATCTCTTTATTGAACCAGCCCGCCATTTGAATGCCGGTATTGCCGGCGGCAAACGGCACCAGATTGAAGGGGGCGTAAATCTCCCGCCATAACGACATACCGCCACCGTAATAGAGCCAGCCGTTCATTTCCTGGGCATTCATGCCAAACGGAATGGCGGTGAAGAACTGCGTGGCGGTGTTCTTGCCTTTCCAGTAATAGGCCGCACCATGACCCGCCTGCACACTGCCGGACGACACAGCGTCGAACACCCCCAATGCCGGCACCAGCTCACCGGCACCATAGACAGACACCGTTAAACGGCCATCGCTCATGTCGTTCATCAAACGGGCAAAATTGCTGGCGGCGGAACCGAGACCGGGAAAGTTTTTCGGCCAGGTGGTCACCAGTTTCCAGTGAAAGGTCTGCTGCTCCTGGTTGTGTGTCGCTGTGCCGGTGCCAGTGGCGGCAGGACCGTTCATCTTGGCCGCCACCAACAGCCAGAACAGCAATACGACCAGGGTTACCAGGCCGAGAATAATTCCCGCCGACCGGCGGTTGATGTGGGTTTCACTCATGGTCTGTTTCCGTTTTTATTTTTTATGATTTTTCCTGACTAAACGCGCTTACTACACACTAACTACTCGCCACTACACACAAACAACAGGGCTTCAGCCGGCGAGCTTAGCCGCCGGCCGAGATCAGGCGCTAACTCATCGCCTCCAACTTGGCGAACTTCAGCACCAGCCACTTGGAGCCTTCCTCGTTAAAGTTCACCTGCACCCGCGCGCCGGCGCCATCCCCCTCAAAATGCAAAATCACACCCTCGCCAAATATCGGGTGCTTGACCCGCTGGCCCAGATAAAATCCGGTCTCTTCGCCGTCATCGCTCAGGCGCGGTTGCACGGCCGGTCGTTGAAAACTGACCGGTCGCGTGATGGTATTCTTGACCCGCACTTCTTCCAGCAACTGCGGCGGAATTTCTTTGACAAAGCGCGATACGGAATTGTAATTATCCTGGCCGTGCATACGACGGTTTTCGGCGTAGCTGATCACCAACTGCTCCATGGCGCGGGTGATACCGACGTAACACAGACGTCGCTCTTCTTCGAGCCGGGTCGGATCCTCGGCAGACATGCGGTGGGGAAACAGGTTCTCTTCCGCACCGGCGAGAAACACCAGCGGAAACTCCAGCCCCTTGGCGGAGTGCAGCGTCATCAGCTGCACCGCATCGTCGTATTCGTCAGCCTGGGCTTCACCGGCGTCCAGCGCGGCGGTATCGAGGAAAGCGTTCAATACCGGGGTATCGGGGTCGTCGTGCTCAAACACCCGGCAAGCATTGACCAGCTCTTCCAGGTTTTCAATACGCGCCAGACCTTTCTCACCTTTTTCCGCCTTGTGGAACTCGTACAATCCCGAACTGTGAATCACATGTTCGACGATTTCCCCCAACACCTTGTCGGCGTTGATGCGCTGCAGCTCGTTGACCAGCTCCAGAAAACCCTGCACGGCGTTCGCCGCCCGGGCTGTCAGGGCTTTGTTGTGCACCATCTGTTCCGCCGCCTGCCAAAGCGAGCAGCCCTGCTCGCGGGCAAACAAACGAATGTTATCCACAGTTTTTCCACCGATGCCGCGGGTGGGGGTATTGATGACCCGCTCAAACGCCGCATCGTCCTGGCGACTGGTCATCAGCCGCAAATAAGCCAGGGCATTGCGAATTTCCAGTCGCTCGTAGAAGCGCTGGCCACCGTAGATGCGGTAGGGAACCCCTTCCCGCAACAAGGCTTCTTCCAGCACCCGCGACTGGGCATTGGAGCGATAGAGAATAGCGCACTCATCCCGGCGCTTGCCCTGCCGCGCCCACTGTTCAATACGCTCGACAATGTAGCGCGCCTCGTCCTGCTCATTGAAGGCGGCGTACAGTTGAATCGGTTCGCCCTTGTCGCCGTCGGTGCGCAGGGTTTTGCCGAGTCTGCCCTGGTTGTTTTCGATCACCGCGTTGGCCGCATCCAGGATGGTGGCGGTGGAGCGGTAGTTGGTCTCCAGTCGCACCACCTCGGTGTTGTCAAAATCCGATTCGTAGCGCTGGATATTTTCAATCTTGGCGCCGCGCCAGCCGTAAATGGACTGGTCGTCATCGCCCACCGCAGTGACTTTGCAGCGCTTGCCAGCCAGTACCCGCAACCAGGCGTACTGAATGGTATTGGTGTCCTGGAACTCGTCCACCAGAATAAACGGGAAGCGCTCCTGATAATGATTGAGCAGTTCCGGCGACTTCAGCCACAGTTCGTGGGAGCGCAGCAACAGCTCACCAAAGTCCACCATACCGCCTCGCTGGCAGGCGTCTTCGTACTCGCGGTAAATGCGGATCATGGTGGTGATGTAGGGGTCGCCGGTTTCCTGCAGGTAGTCCGGTCGCAGGCCCTCGTCTTTCTGAGCGTTGATAAACCATTGCGATTGACGGGCCGGCCAGCGCTTGTCGTCCAGTCCCAGCTGCTGGGTGATGCGCTTTAACAGGCGCAGCTGATCGTCGCTGTCGAGGATCTGGAAATTCTGCGGCAGACCCGCTTCCTGCCAATGGGCTTTCAGCAGGCGATGGGCGATGCCATGGAAGGTGCCCACCCACATGCCGCGCGGGCTCAGTCCCAGCAGCTCCTCGATACGGCCGCGCATTTCCCGCGCCGCCTTGTTGGTGAAGGTCACCGCCAGAATGGAATAGGGCGACACCTGTTCCACCTGGATCAACCAGGCAATACGGTGCACCAGCACGCGGGTCTTGCCACTGCCGGCCCCCGCGAGGATCAGTTGATTGGTTGGCGCAGCAGTCACCGCCTGGCGCTGAGCGTCGTTGAGAGAATCGATAATTTGGGATACGTCGTCCATGGGCGCCATTCTACCAAGAAAGCCCTCCCCAAAGGCAGCGCCAAATCCGACTTCTTGGTGGTTTTGTAGCTAAACTACAAAAAAGGGGTGCGTTTACTACATCTTTTTATATATCATTCCGGGCATTGGAACAAAGCCCCTCCATTAGCTGGGAAGCCACCGTCGTGAAGCCTGCCGAACTGACCAGTCGCATCAGCGAAACCCTCACCGCCCTGCGCAAATCCGAGCGTAAAGTCGCCGAACTGGTGCTGCGCAAACCCGCCGACATCATTCACATGCGGATTGTCGACCTGGCCCGCGAAGCCGAGGTCAGTGAACCCACGGTGGTGCGCTTCTGCCGCGCCATTGGCTGTGACGGTTTTCAGGACTTCAAACTGAACCTGGCCCAGCAGTTGGCGTCCAGCCCCAGTTTTGGCCAGATTGCGGTCACTGCCGAAGACTCGATCGCCGATTTTACCCACAAGGTGTTCGATTCCACCATCGACACCCTGTTGCAGGTGCGCGACGAGCTGGACCCGACCCTGCTGGATGCCGCGGTATCGGCTATTTGCACTGCCAACCGGGTGGAGTTCTACGGCTTTGGCGCCTCCGGCGCGGTCGCCGCCGATGCCCAGCACAAATTCTTCCGTCTGCAACTGGCCACCGCCGCCCACTCGGACCCCCATATCCAGAATATGTCGGCCATGTCCATGCAGCCCGGCGATGTGATTGTCGCTATCTCCCAGAGTGGCCGTACCCGCGCCTTGCTGCACTCCATGGAAATGGTCAAACAGGCCGGCGGTATCGTGATTGCCATCGCCCCCAGTGGCACACCCGTGATTCAGAACGCCACCATTCCCATTGAAGTGGATGTCGAGGAAGACATTGAGATCTATACCCCGCTGTCCTCCCGCATCGCGCATTTGGTGGTGATTGACGTACTCGCCATCGGTGTCGCCCAGCGCAAGGGTACTCAGCTGCAGGACCATCTGTTCAAACTCAAGCAGGGTCTGCGCTCGCTGCGCATCCAGCCGGAAGACAAGCGCTAGCGCCGGTCCCGCCCCAGCTGGCAGGGAAGGGGGTTATGGACAACACTGTGTGTACTCCCTATAGTCTCTGTACGTCTAGTCTCCGTACATCGATCAGCTTTCATTGAAGAACGCCGAGGACCCGCACATGAGTGACTCCACCAGCGACCCTTCCAAGCCCAAGAGCACGCCCGAGACCCCATCAGACAGCGCCAAAGAGGCCGCCGCTTCCTCCAGCGCTGCAGATAAAACCAGTGCTCCTGATAAAGCCAGTGCGGTGGAATCTGCATCCGAGCGTATTGAAGACGCGGCGGAATCCATCAAGGACACCGCCACGTCAATGTGGGAGCAGGGTAAAGCCGAGAACGCCGGCGCCGGCGGCCCCTTGCAAAATGTCTCACAGGATTCCAAAAACCTGGCCCTGCTGACCTGGGTGGGCACCATCTTCTTTGGCTTTATCCCGGGCCTGGTCCTGTACCTGACCAAGAAAGACGACGCCTACGTGCAGGATCAATCGAAAGAAGCGCTGAACTGGTCCATTACCCTGATGTTTGGTTATCTGGTGGCGTTTATCCTGAGTTTTATCATTATTGGCGTGCTGCTGTTTCCTGTTCTGGGTATCGCTCACCTGATTTTTTGCCTGCTCGGCGTGGTAGCCACCCAGAAAGGCGAAACCTTCCGGGTACCCTGGGCACTGCGTCTGATTCATTAAGCCTGCCACACCCGCCTGGGTTCTCCCGGCCATCGGCAGCCAACAGGGTCACAAAAGCCCGGTTCAGTTGAGCTGGGCGCCGCTCAACAGCTGGCAAAGGTACCATTCCGTGTCTAGTCTGATAGATGACTAATCTGTCATATTTGAGCCACACGGTAGGCCCTATGAAACGTTCTTGTGCAATCAGCTCGGCCATGTTGCTTACCGCTGTCTTATTCAGCGGTTGTGCCAGCAACTCTTCGCCACCGGTCTCCTACGACGGCCTCCAGCTGGTGCCCGATACCAAGTTCGCCACCGTCTACCTCAAACCCGACACCAACCTGAAACAGTACCAACAGGTCATGGTGGATAAGTGTGAAGTATCGTTTCGCAAGAACTGGCTGCGCGACCAGAACAGCGAGCGGATAAACCTGACTAACCGCGTCACCCAAAAAGATGTGGATCGTATCAAAGCCGCACTGGGGGAGTCCTGTCAGCAACACTTTCGCGATGAACTGGCCAAGGACCCTAACTACACCCTTGTGGATAACCTCACCAATGGCGCCGACACCTTGCTGCTACGCCCGGCCATCATCAATCTTGATATCAACGCCCCCGATCTGCGCAGCGCCGGCATGACCCGCACCTACACCACCTCATCCGGTGAAATGACCCTGGCCCTGGAGCTGATTGACGGCACCACCAATGATGTACAGGCGCGGGTGATCGACCGGGCACGGGATATGGACGACGGTTACCTGAGCTGGTCCAACAGCGTCACCAACAAGGCCGAGGCCGATCGCATCCTGCGACGCTGGGCCAAAGAACTGCGCGAGGGGTTGGATAAAGTTCGCAACTTCTGATCCCACGCCCTTCATAGCCGGACGGATTGCCGGATGAGGTTCCCCTGTATCAGCCTGAAACCAAGGAGGTGTTATGCGGAGGTTGAAGCGTCTGCCCGTATCGATTCTGCCCGTATCGATATTGACCCTGTCAGTGATGCTGCTGTCTATGCTCTTGAGTCAGCGTTCCCTGGCTGCGACAGAAAATATTCCGGAACAGTGGGAACGGGTGTTTGTCACTGATGGCACCATCAAGCTGGAAGCCTTTGTCAAAGGTCGCGGCACCACGGTGATTGTCCACCCATCGCTGGGACGGCCCGTGCAGGACTTTGTGGATCTGGGCAATCAGGTGGTGGCAGCCGGCTACCGGGTAGTCGGCATCAATCCCCGTGGCATTGGTCAAAGTACCGGTCCCATGGAGCAGATCACCCTGCACGAACTGGCAGACGATGTCTGGCGCGTGGCCGATTACTTTGATATCAAACAAACGTTTTTGTTGGGCCAGAATTTTGGCAACCGGGTTTCCCGGGTGGCATCGACGCACAGCCCGGATCGCGTGCTAGGTCTGATCCTGATGGCCGCCGGTGGAAATATCGCCCCCTCTGCCGAGGACTGGTCTACCTTCCAACAGGTCTTTGACCCCAATGTGCCACCCGAACAACACCTGCAGGCGGTGGCCAAATCCTATTTTGCCTCCGGCAACGACGCCACCGCCTGGCGCGAAGGCTGGTATGGCGACACGGCTCGATTGCAGTTACAGGCCATCAAAAATACCAGTGACTTTGATGATTCTTACTTGGGTGGAACCGCCCCCGGGCTGGTGATTCAAGGATTGAATGATCGTATTGCACCCCCCCAAAATGCCTTCGAGCTGGTGCAAAAGCGCCCCAACACGCGGCTGGTGGCCCTGCCCAATATGGGTCATGCCATGCTGCCAGAACAGCCCGATGTGCTGGCGGATACCGTGATCGATTTCCTGCTCAGCCAATCCCAGACCAACCACGGCCTGGGCATGTCGTCCAAGCCTTAAACGGTGAGCAGATTTACTTCACCGAAGGGCGGTAGTTGATTTCCAACCGGACAAAGGGGCTGCTGCTCACATCCAGGTCGGCGGCCTCCAGGCTGTCACGCTCCACGCGAACGCCGCGAAAGCCACCGATACCGCCCTGGATGTTCATCCACAAGCCGCCAGTCACCCGCTTTTGAAAACTCAGGCCAAAATCCCAGGCGTCGTAATTGATCGCTGCATCGCCACTGTCCGGAGCAATGGACCAGGACGCGGAGGAGGGGGCCACACCCAGCCGCACAAACCAGTCCGGTCCGCGGTTATAGGTGATTGAGGGCCAGGGCATGATGGCGGAGATGGACCAGTTTTCATTCACGGTCCAGTATGCCCCAACGTAGGGGACGACAAAGTCGTCCCCCTCGGACACGTCGGCGTAGACACCGTAGACCCACCAGCTGTCGTCGCTGGCCAGATAACGGCCAAAGGCTCCCATCAGATACTGCCAGCTGCGATCGGAATCCGACAGACTCGACTGGTGTGTCATCGGCATAACGAACGCAACCGTCTGCCACTTGGGCGAATTCTGATACATCCAGCCAATCGGAATACCGATCGAGTTGACGGTGAACTTGTCGTCCAGCTCAGGGAAGTCCTGCCCCTCAACGTCTTTCACATGGAAGCGGGCATGACTGACGTACTCGCCCACCAACATGGCCGAGCGCGAATTGATCAGGAACGGAACTGCCGCCGCCTGGCTGGTGATGGTCACATCATAGTCCAGCCCCACCCCGCGCCCTGAGCTGTCCACCGCCGCGTCGCCATAATGACTGGTCTGCAAAAATGCCAGTGGCGGAAAGGGCACACTGGTGTGACTTTTCTGGAAAATAATGTCGCTGCGCTGAAAGGCTTCCATCTGCCGTTCGGCAAAGCTGTCGGCCCAGAGTGGAGTCGCAACAGGCCACAGTAACAGCTGCCATAACGCCCACAGCCAACGGCTTGCGGTCTTGACTAACGCGTTTAAAGCCTTTTCTTTCGAATATCCCAGACCGGCCGCTCCTTAATAACTCCAGCTGACACTGGCCCCCAATTGATAGAGGGCCGCGGTATCGTACTCCCCCTGCCAGCTGCTGGTTTTAATTTTGGCCGGCCCCACATCGGCGTAGTTAGCGTAAAACGCCATCTTCCAATCGTCAGAGGGTCGAAACTCAAAGCCGGCAGCAACGTGTATGCTTTTGTCCAGTGGCAAATCCGCCGTGCGCTGATCGGAATCCAACGGGTTACTGTCGTAGGAGACCCCCCCGGTCATGGCCCACCGGCTGTTAAACCTGTATTCAAAACCCAGCGCGGCGTGGCTGGTGTCCTTGGCGTCTTTACGCAGACCGGCACCGGTGTCGGCCACGGCCACAAACACTTCATCCAAGGCGCTCCAATCGTCCCAGCCCAGGCTCAGTTGCAAAGACATGTGATCGTTGAGTTGGTGATGCAGGCCGAAGCGAACTTTTTGCGCCATGGTCAGGGTGGTGTTGGTTTGCACACTGACATCCAGCCGCTCAAATTCCAGGTCGCCGGAAAAATCCGGCTCCAGCTCACTCTGATAGCCAATGCCAATGCGAATATCCGGAGATACTTCGTACATCACCCCCAAGGTAAAGCCCACTCCCGCATCGGTACCGTCGAGCGTAACCCTGCCTTCACGGCGAGCCGGGGTCAGTGCCGGTGTACGGGTGGAGACCTCCAGTGAGGCGGCAATCAACTGCAGGGAAGCGCCGATCGACAGTCGATCGGTGAGCTGGTAGGCCAGGGTCGGGGCCAAGGCCGCAATCATCATGCTGTTTTCGATACTTTGAAAGCGTCCCACCCAGTCGTCGTCGTAATCGAGTCCGGTGCCGGCCAAACCACTGAAATAGGCACCCACTCGCCAGCGCTCCGTACCGAGATCGTGAAAGAAAAACACGCCCCCGGACGGTGAGAACACACCCGCATCACCGCCATCACCTCCACCGGGGCCCAGGGAGCGATCCCCCTGCTGGGAGAACTCAAACTGGGGTTGTATAGCAGCCGTCGCGAGCTGTAACTGGCCACCTTTGAGTCGGGTCATGCTGGCCGGGTTGTGCAACATGGTCGAAGCATCGTCCACCCCAGCGGCGGCACCGGCAGAAGCGCGCCCTCCGGCGAAATCACCGTATTCATTCAGCCATAGGCCACCGGCATAGGTCTCGCTCAGTGGCGCACTTGCCAAGAATGCCATCACCACAGTCAGTGAAGTCAAACGCTTACTAGAAGGCAAGGAAAGCGGAAACTTGGTGCTGGTGCGGTGACGATCAATTCCGGAATTCGCCATAGTGCGTCTCCTAAAGTCCATCTCGATATCAACAAACAACTACTCAGATATAGACGGCTTTAAGTGCTAAGGAAAGCGCAAATCTCGAAATGGCATACATCCCCACGTGAGCAAGGATGTATGCCGTTTGGCTGAAAATCAGCCCTGGGCGGGCTGTAAAAAATGTTTACGCAGTTGTTGCAACTCTTGATCGTCTACACCCAGTTCCTGCTGGATGTAGCCCAGCACCGAACCCGACTGCTGTTCCATACTGTCGAACGCCGCCTGAATAAACGACTCCCTCACCCCCAACACCGGCTGCAAGACATCGGCCGGAATTCGCTTGAACATGGCCATCATGGCCTGCTGCTTCGGATCCATCTCAGCCTCATCATGAGCGCGGGCAGTGAAGTCTGTAGGGTGTTGCTGGTAGTAGGTATCGCTGAGCATAAAATCGTTGAACACCGTGTCCCGATCCACACCCAGGGCGGTCAGAATCAGTGCCGCGGCTATGCCGGTGCGATCCTTACCCGCCGTGCAGTTGAACACCAGCGCATCATCGCTCTCGATCAGACGTTCAAACATGGCCGAGTAAGCGGGTTTCTGGCTTTCCAGAATACCCGGGTACATCTTCGCCATGGCCGCCTCAACCTTCTCTGCACTCAGCTCCGGTTGACGAAATACATCGGTAAAAGTGCCATTGGCACCCATGTCCATGTCGTAATCCCAGCTCAGCAGCTGGGCGTTATCCACCTGCCAGTTGGTGGGTTCGCTGTGCCGCTCATCGGCGGTACGGAAATCCACAATGGTGGCCACATCAAAGCTATCAAGCAGCTGGTAATCCCGCTCGGTCAGACCGTTCATGGAACCGGTGCGGAACAGTTTTCCCCAACGCACTTGCTGACCATCTGCCGTCACATAACCGCCCAGGTCGCGGAAGTTGCGTCCGCCTTCCAGCGGCAACCAGCGGGCTGCCGACAGCGCCGCCTCACCGTTGGCGGGCATCACTTTGAAGTAGCGACGCGCTTCACCGTCCTCGGCCTGCCAGCGATAAGCCTGGCCCACCAGTGACTCAGCCAGTGGCTTGAACTGCTGCGGGGTCGCCGAAGTGGCGACCGCGATGGTCACCGGCTGTTGCGGGGCGCTGGCTTGCCACTGCAGTTGATAGGTGTGGTTTTGCTCGTCGTAACTCACACTCAGTTGATCGATGTTATTAACCTCGGGCATCGAGGTTTCACAGGCCGCCAGCAACAGGGCAGCGGTCAAGGGGGCACACAGGGTGCCCAGAGTTTTTAAAGTCTTTTTACGCATAGGATTCTTAACCGTTTGCTGCTTTATTAGAGTTAGACTTAGAAAGTCACCCGGACACCGGCCATTAAACGGCGACCGTAGCGCTCAACCTGATTGGGCGTGGCCTCAGAGCCAACATAGCGGCTATCAACAGCGTCCGTCAGGTTATTGGCATTCAGGTACAGGGACACATTGGTATCACCCACCAGGCTTTCAGGCAAGCTGTAACGCATAGACAAGTCCAGACGTTCCTGTTCGTCCCAGTATTCGGCGTCGTTGCCTTCCGCGGTAGTCAAGAACGAATCCCGATACTGATAATTCAGGCGCAGCGAAAAGGCTTCATTCTCGTAAAACAGCGAGGCATTATAGGTCAGGTCCGAGGTGCCAGGCAGTGACAGGGTGGCACCTTGCAAGGTGGTAAACTCACTGTCGACGGCGGCGATGTTGCCGCTGATACCAAAGCCATGCAGACTGTTGTCAAAAAAGTCTTCGGCGTGGGCAATCAGGTTCAGCTCAACCCCTTTCAGTTCACCGTCTTTACCATTAAACACTTCAGTCAGGGTATAACCTTCAAAGTTCCCATACTCTGGATCGCTTGCGTCAACGGTACGACCTTCGCTGTAGATCACATTGTCGATATCCCGGTAGAAGGCACCGGCTGAGAACAAGCTGCTGTCACCGATGTACCATTCGTAGGACAGATCCAGGCCCCAGGTCTTCTCTTCATCCAGGTCCGGGTTTCCCTCGCTGATCGAACGGCGAATCGCCAGGATATTGGGTTCTGGGTGTAACTCGGTGTAGGTGGGGCGGCTGATACCCGTGGTCACCGAGGCGCGCAGTTTTTGCTCTTCGGTTAAATTGTAATTCCAGTGAATGCTTGGCAACACATTGGTATAACTGCGGCCTGCCTTGCTGCCCTCAGCTTGCACTTCAAATTCAGTGTGCTCAACCCGGGCACCATAGACCAGGCTACCCCAGCCAAAGTGACTAGTGGTCATGGCATAGGCGGAGGTGATGTCCTCATCAATGTCACTGGTCACCCAATCCGGAGCAGGGTAGGTGCCGGACGCTTTCCAGGCTGCCAGCAAGCCGGCATTATCGTAATATGTGCCGCCGACACCATGGTCGAAGTCTGAGTCCCAGGCTTTGCCGGTGTTAAAGCTATTGACGTCGATACCGCTCAGATAGACAAAGCCATTGGAAGACTTGAATTCCGACTCGCGATCATCGTATTGAAAACCCACTTGAACGGTATTTTCCACACCGAACAATGATACCTCTCGCGTGGCATCCAGCTTGTATTTGGTGGACTCGTTAACCAGCAGACTGTCAATGGGAAGCGCAATATCAGCGGCGAAGGACACATCGGACAAGTCACCATTCAATTCCAGCGCCGGGTCTTCCAGATCACTGACGTCATAACTTGCACCGTAAATGACACCACCGGCACTACGGATAATGGGGATGCCCACATAGTTTTCCGTTTCCGCCAGATTGATGCGGGTTTCCACCAACCAATCGGCCACTTCAAAATCAGCACCGAGCGTGTGTGACTCGGTGGAGTTACCATAGTTACCATCCTGCAACATGCGATCAATCACCACCACAGGTACAGAACCTTGATCACCGGGCGCGGGTGTTCCGGCAGCGGTTAAATCAAAGATGTACTGATTGCGCAGTTCATGGTCGGTGAATTCATTGTATTGGCTGGCAGCAAAGATACGAGTCATGCCATCGTCAAAGCGGTACTCCAGCCGACCACCGTAGGCCTCATCTTCACGTTCAACCAGGTAGCTGCGGAAATCCAGCTCGTGAGCAATCCGTTGACCGGAGGCTGCGTCAAGCTCCAGGTCCATTTCGCGGTTGTCGGTGACCTGCTCGCGGCTGTTGTGGGAGTAATAACCCAGCACCCCCCAGTTATTGTTAGACCAGCTCAAGCGAGCACTCTGATGTTCAATTTCTCCACCACCCAGCTTCTGCTCTCCCATGCCCATGTCCAGAGAAGTGGCAAAACCTTCCTGGCTGAAGGGATCAAAGGTTTCAATATCAATGTAACCGGACACCGCTTCGCCGGGCATGTTGGGCATGATCGCCTTATTGGCGGTAATCTTGCGGGTGATCACCGACGGGAAGCTATCAAAGCGAGGAGTGCGACCGTTTTCCGCACCGGGCAATTGCAGGCCGTTAAAAGACAGTGCGGTATAGCGGGAGGGGGCACCGCGGAAGTTGACGTAACGGGCCTGGCCCTGGTCGCGCTCGACCGCCAGTGCCGGTACCCGCGCCAGGGATTCCGCCAGGCTCTGGTCCGGGAAACGGCCGATGGTATCGGCGGAAATCACATCAACAAAGTTATCCGCCTCGCGCTTAGCCATGATGGCGGCTTTTTGGCTGTCGCGAATAGGGGTGGCGGTCACCACCACCTCTTCAAACATTTCGGCCTTATCGGTTGGTGCTTCGGCCGCGATACCAGCGGTCGAGCCCAGGGAAAGTGCAATGGCCAGCGCCAATTGCTGCTGTTTAAACACAACCATGATTGAGTCCTTTTAGAAAAGAAATGTATTTCCATGAGGTGAACTATGTCTGGTTGTGGATGTTGCAAAAGCCATGTGTCAGTTCTGTGACTGCCAGATGACAAAACGAATATAGATATCTCTAAATCACTAACTTTATGTTTTTATTGGGTTTTGTATCTTGATTCCGGGATTGGGTGAACGTAATTTTGGGAGCAGCAAGCGCCAGGCGATAGCGGCTGCGACCACTTTTCAGGTCCCGCTCGGTTTCAAACAGGTAGTTCCCGGCCAGTGTTTCACCGAGGCTGGCCAGCAGCTCGTCTTTGATTTTGTTGCGATTCTGATCGAGAGTTTTGGCCCGCAAACCGTGTTGCTGCAAATCGTTGATCGCCTTGCCATGGCCACTGAAATCGGCCATCAATTCCATCAGTTCATCGGCGGCAAGCAGATCGGGGCGATTCACCGCCGGATTGATGTACCAGCCCTCATCCCTGTCGCTGGCTCGCAAGCGCGCGTACCAGAGGTAATAAAAGTAGGGGGTTTTGGACAGCTTGATCGCCATCCCATGGGCATACACCAACCCCTCGTGGGGTTTAAACAACAGGCCTTGATCACTCAGGGCAATGGCCTGGGCAGCAGCAATATCTCCCTGGCTGTGACTCAGTCCCAGCAGAAACCACTCCACCTGACTGTCGTCCAGTTGCCGCAATTCCGGTCGAGCTACCAGGTTGAGCGCCGTTTTCAGATCTATCTGATGCTCGTCCACCAGGCGGGACAACAAAATCTGTTGCTGGGAATTAAACCCATCCACCAATAAACTGGATTCACAGGCACCAAACCAGCGCTCCCCCTGTTGCAGCAGCGCCTTTAACCAGCTGGCCCGTTTCGGTCGCAGTGTTTGCGGCATCAGTCCCAACAACAGCACCAACACACCGGCACTGAGTGCCACCGATAAAATCAGGCGCGGCCAGTGAATTCGGCAGCTCACCTCAAACACGGAAGGGTAAACCTGGCCACCCAACTGCCAGTTCACACTCAATTGATTAAGCCGCGGCCAGAACCCAACAAGGTCGCTGTCTGACAAGCTGACCGAACAGACGGGACTGCCTGAGGACCATTGCAGATCTTCATTAATGCGTTGCAAAAACAGGGTTTGTGGCTGTTGATCGCGGTAGACATCACTCAACACCTCGCTGATACGCTGCGGTAATTGTGTTTTTACAGCCGCCATGACCTGCTGTACATTCCAGCTGCTTTGCATCACCAATCCCAGCGGTAACAGCAGCAGCGATACCAGCACCCACATACCCAATCGACGATAACCACTCTCACACAGATCCAGCCAGGTCACGGGCAGCCTCCATCAGCGGCCATGGGCATACCCTGGGACTGATTCAGGCCGGGGGTGCTTTCTCGCAATGCAACCTGCAGGACACAGTCGATGGCTGGGGGACGATTCACTCGCGCGTACCAGTTGCCCATCGTTGACGCATCATCAATCAGTGTCGAATAGAGTTGACGCTCACCCGCTTTGTCCCACAGCCACTCACCGTCGCTGATCAAGTCCACTTCACCACGCCAAAAGGCATCTTCCAACAGGTGATAGCTGGCGTAGTAGACGATATGCAAACTCGACACATCCACCCCGAGCTCTTTGAGCTGGTTGAGGGGCAACAGAAAGTGGGAGTTACTTTCCATGTCCTCCAGCAGGCCCACTTTGCGGGCCAGAAAATACTCGGGAGTCAGTTGCGGTGCTTCGCTCTGACTGAACCACAACACCCGGTAATCGGGCAGGGTCAGCAAGGGCTCGTAATACTGGTCAAAGTTGGGGACCAGGCTTTGCACCCGTCGATCTCGATTCCAGAACAGGTCATAGCGCTCTTCGACAATGTCCCGGGCCGAAAGCTTGCCGCGTTGCTGCCAGAGGGTTTCCACAGTGCCATAGAAACTCGACATCACATCGGACCGACACAGGCGTTGAGACAGCGGCTCCGAGCCGGCGTGGTGGATGGTCTGGATGTGAAAGCGGGGCAGGCTGGGGTCCGTAGCCAATGTGCGGCATTCGAACGAGCGATTGTCGTGCAGAATCAACGGCCGCTGCCGCTCTGTGGCCAGGCTCCACAACAACCACAGACACAACAGCACGGACACTGCGATCCAGCCTGGACGCAACCATCGGGATTGCCAGATCAGCAATACTGGGGATGAAATGTATTGAGTTACAGGCATGCAAATTCGATTCAGACATAGTCGAACTTGCCTTTGTAACAAAACAACTTAACAGTTTTATTACATGAAGATTTGGACGAACCCTGGCGCCTGACTCTCAGCTCAGGCGCCAGGGTAGATTCAGGTACAGAGGGGTTATTCCACCGTCACAGATTTCGCCAGATTGCGCGGCTGATCCACATCGGTGCCCTTCAACACCGCTACGTGGTAAGACAGCAGTTGCAGCGGCAAAGTGTAGATAATGGGCGCAATGCTCAAAGGTACGTGGGGCAAACTCAGGACCGTAACATTGTCGTCGTTCTGGAACCCGGATTTGGCGTCAGCGACGACAAACAGCTTGCCGCCGCGGGCCTGCACTTCCTCCAGGTTGGATTTGAGCTTTTCCAGCAGCTCATCGTTGGGGGCCACCGCCACCACGGGCATATCGCTGTCTACCAGAGCCAGGGGACCGTGCTTCAATTCACCAGCCGGGTAAGCCTCGGCGTGAATGTAGGAGATCTCTTTCAGTTTCAGCGCCCCTTCCTTGGCAACGGGATACTGCACCCCACGTCCCAGAAACAGGGAGTGGTGTTTATCGGCAAAGGCCTCGCTGATGGCCTGAATCTCGGCGTCGAGATCCAGGGTCTGCTGACACAACTCCGGCAAGCGGTGCAGGCCCGCCACCAGTTCCGCCTCTTTTTCGTCGCTCAAACCATTGCGACGTCCGAGGGCAATTACCAACAGCTGCAACGCCACCAGTTGGGTGGTAAACGCCTTGGTAGAAGCCACGCCGATTTCCGGACCCGCCAAGGTCATCAGGCGCAGGTCAGATTCCCGCACCAGGGAGCTGTTGGCCACATTACACACCGTCAAACTGGCTAGGTAACCGGATTGTTTGGCATCGCGCAGTGCCGCCAGGGTATCGGCGGTTTCACCGGACTGGGAGATAGTGACAAACAGCGTATTCGGACGCACCACCGTTTTGCGATAGCGGAACTCACTGGCCACTTCCACCGCGCAGGGAATACCAGCCCAGTCCTCAAACCAGTATTTGGCAATCAGACCGGCGTGAAAACTGGTGCCACAAGCAATAATCTGCACCGCTTCAACCTGATCAAAAATGACCTTGGCCTCGGTCCCAAACGCTTCTTCCAGCACTGCGGTTTTACCCACCCGACCCTGCAGGGTATTTTCCAGCACCCGCGTCTGCTCATGGATTTCCTTGAGCATATAGTGACGGTATTCACCCTTGTCCGCTGACTCTTCGGCATCGGTCAGCTGAACAACCTCGCGCTCCACCAGCGCGCCGTCAACGTCAAAAATTTCGATGCTGGAACCGCTGACCTCAGCCAGATCGCCCTCGTCGAGGAAAATAAATCGGTCGGTCACCTGGCGCAGTGCCAACTGGTCGGAAGCGATAAAGTTTTCCTCAATACCCACACCCACCACCAGCGGGCTGCCACTGCGGGCACAGACGATGGTATCGGGATTCTTGGTGGAAATTACGCCGAGGGCATAGGCGCCATCAAAGGCCTTAATGGCCTCACGCACCGCTTCGCGCAGGCTGCCAGACTGTTCAAACAGGCTGTGGATAAGATGGGCAACCACCTCGGTATCGGTCTCTGACAGAAACTCGTAGCCGCGGCCCTTCAACTGTTCCCGCAGTTCCGCATGGTTTTCGATAATGCCGTTGTGCACCACCGCAATGTGATCCGAATGATGGGGATGGGCATTGAGTTCAGAGGGTTTGCCGTGCGTGGCCCAGCGGGTGTGGGCAATGCCTACGCCGCCATGAACCGGGTCGGCTATACACTTGGCTTCCAAACCGGCCACTTTGCCCAGCGCCTTGCGTGACACCAACTGGCCCTGATCAATGACGGCCAAACCGGCCGAATCATAACCGCGGTATTCCAACCGCTTTAAGCCTTCCACCAGAATTTTGGTGACATTGCGTTGCGCGACCGCGCCGACAATTCCGCACATATTTCAATACCTACTCAGGACCTACACAGGTTAACAGCCAGAGACTTTAGCCCATTCGCAAAAAAAAAATTCTATGACTTTTTAGTGGGACGTTGCCATCCCTGGATGTTGCGTTGTTTTGCACGGGAAACCGCCAGCTGCTCATCCGGAACATCCGAGGTCACGGTCGAACCCGCGCCCACAGTAGCGCCACGCCCAACGGACACTGGCGCCACCAGACTGGAATTGGAACCGATAAAGGCACCGTCGCCAATCTCGGTTTTGAATTTGTTGACGCCATCGTAATTGCAGGTGATGGTGCCTGCCCCCACATTGACGCCATCGCCAATCACAGCATCGCCGATATAGGTCAGGTGGTTGACCTTGCTGCCCACCCCGATGCGGGCTTTTTTGGTTTCGACGAAATTACCGATTTTGGCCCCTTGCGCCAGCTCCGTACCAGGACGCACACGGGCAAAAGGTCCGATGTCACAGCCGGGGCCAATCACCGCTTCATCAATCAGGCTGTTGGCTTTGATATCCGTATTGTCCGCTACGGAACAGTTGCGCAGCACACAATTGGGCCCAACCGTGACGTTATTGCCCAGCACCACTTCGCCTTCGAAGACACAGTTGATGTCGATCTGTACATCATGGCCTACCGTCAGCGAGCCACGCACATCGAAACGGGCCGGATCGGCCAAAGATACTCCAGCGACCATCAGGGCCTCGGCCTGCTGTTGCTGAAAATGACGTTCCAACATCGCCTGTTGTTGACGATCGTTGATACCCAGCACTTCGTATTCATCGGCCGGGTGTTCGGTAACAATGATTTTGCCTTCCCGCTGGGCCATGGCAATGATATCGGTGAGGTAGTATTCCCCCTGGGCATTGTCATTGCTCAAGGTCGGTAACCAGCGCATCAGATCGTCGGCTTTAACCGCCATCACGCCGGTGTTGCCTTCACGGATTTCCAACTGCTCCTTGTTGGCATCCTTTTGTTCGACAATGGCAATAACCCGGCCCTGTTCATCGCGCACAATGCGTCCATAGCCCTGGGGATTACTCAATTCCACGGTCAACAAACCGAGGCTGTCAGCCGTCACCGCGGCCGCCAGGCGCTGCAGGGTAGCGGTTTGAATCAGCGGCACATCGCCGTACAAAATCAACACGGTGGCGCCGGCGCGCAGATGGGGCAGGGCCTGTAACACAGCATGGCCGGTGCCAAGTTGTTGTTCCTGCTGCACAAAGGTGACATCGTCGGCCTGAAACCTGGCTTCCACCAACTCGCAGCCATGACCGGTCACCAGATTCAGCTGTGATTGTCCCAGCGCCCGCGCAGCACCGAGTACATGGGCCAGCATGGGTCGACCGGCGATGGGGTGAAGAACTTTCGGAAGGGACGACTTCATGCGGGTGCCTTTACCCGCTGCCAGAACCACAATATCTAACATGTTGCTACCTTTACCGAGGGTGATAGTCTGGATTAAGGATCATAAAAAAAGGGTAGCTTAATGCTACCCTTTTTGCGTCGCTGGCACTCACAAGCGGATAAACTTATTTGTTCATCTTTTTGCGCATTGCCTGGATTGAGCGCAGCTGCGCAGCAGCTTCCGCCAATTGCGTCGCAGCGCGGCTGTAATCAAACTCGCCGTGCTGGTTATTCAAAGCCTGTTCGGCTTCGCGCTTGGCTTCCAACGCTGCAGCTTCATCCATATCGCCGGCACGTAACACTCTATCCGCCAAAACCGTAATCTGGTAGGGCTGTACCTCCAGAAAACCGCCGGAGGTGTGCACAACCTCTTCCTCACCATTCTGCTTGATGACGCGAATGGGGCCGGGTTTGAGACCGGTCAGCAACGGGGCGTGGCCGTAGGCAACACCTACATCACCTTCAGAACCCGGTGCGACGATCATCTCTACCAGTCCGGAAAAGATCTCTTCCTGTGCGCTAACGATGTCACAGTGGACAGTCATAGCCATAGTTCTCGCCTCTTTACTGGCAGTGTAGCGGACATTCCGTTAAATAGGGTGCCCAACCACACTGCCGGGTATCGCCTTACAGCTTCTTGGCTTTCTCAACAGCTTCGTCGATGCCGCCAACCATGTAGAACGCCTGCTCAGGCAGATCGTCATAGTCGCCGTTCAGAATGCCGGAGAAACCAGCCAGCGTATCTTTCAGTGCGACGTACTTACCGGGAGAACCGGTGAATACTTCAGCAACGTGGAAAGGCTGGGACAGGAAACGCTCAATCTTACGGGCGCGGGCAACGGTCTGCTTGTCTTCTTCAGACAGTTCGTCCATACCCAGAATGGCGATGATGTCTTTCAGCTCTTTGTAGCGCTGCAGAACAGACTGTACGCCGCGGGCGATGCCGTAGTGCTCTTCACCGATGATCAGCGGGTCCAGCTGACGTGAAGTGGAGTCCAGCGGGTCAATCGCCGGGTAGATACCCTTGGAGGCGATGTCACGGCTCAATACAACAGTGGAGTCCAAGTGCGCAAAGGTGGTCGCTGGAGACGGGTCAGTCAAGTCATCCGCTGGTACGTAAACCGCCTGAACCGAGGTAATAGAACCGGTCTTGGTGGAAGTAATACGCTCCTGCAGAACACCCATCTCTTCCGCCAGAGTTGGCTGGTAACCTACCGCAGAAGGCATACGACCCAACAGTGCCGATACTTCGGTACCCGCCAGGGTATAACGGTAGATGTTGTCAACGAACAACAGTACGTCTTTACCTTCGTCACGGAACTTCTCGGCCATGGTCAGGCCGGTCAGCGCAACGCGCAGACGGTTACCGGGGGGCTCATTCATCTGGCCGTACACCATGGCAACTTTGTCCAGTACGTTGGACTCTTCCATCTCGTAGTAGAAGTCGTTACCTTCACGGGTACGCTCACCCACACCAGCAAACACCGACAGACCACTGTGGGCCTTGGCAATGTTGTTGATCAGTTCCATCATGTTGACGGTTTTACCTACACCGGCACCACCGAACAGGCCGACCTTACCACCTTTGGCGAAAGGACAAACCAGGTCAATAACCTTAATACCGGTTTCCAGCAGGTCTTCCGATGCTGCCAGCTCGTCATAGGCTGGTGCTTTACGGTGGATAGCTGCTCGGGTTTGCTCACCGATAGGACCAGCCTCATCGATGGGGTTACCCAGTACGTCCATGATACGGCCCAGGGTCTCAGCACCAACAGGTACAGAGATAGGGGCGTTGGTGTTCTCGACGGCCAAGCCACGGCTTACACCTTCGGAAGAACCCATTGCGATGGCCCGCACCATGCCGTCACCCAACTGCTGCTGGACTTCGAGGGTCAGACCCACCTCAGCCACAGTCAAGGCGTCGTATACCTTAGGTACAGAGTCACGAGGGAATTCCACGTCGATAACGGCACCAATAATTTGTACGATACGTCCGCTACTCATTTCCGGATCCTCAATTACAAAAGTTTAGAATTCAATTCTGTCACTGCGCTCGATTATACCGCTGCGGCGCCACTAACAATCTCAGACAGTTCCTGCGTAATCGCAGCCTGTCGGGCTTTGTTGTAGACCAGCTCCAGCTCGTCGATCAGCTCGCCCGCGTTTTCGGTGGCGTTCTTCATCGCCAGCATCCGGGCTGCCATCTCACACGCGCCGTTCTCGACCACGGCCTGATACACTTGCGACTCGATATAGCGAGTCAGCAGGCCTTCGAGCAGTTGCTCGGCATCGGGCTCGTACAGGTAATCCCAAGTGTGCTGCAACTTCTCGTCCTTATCCGGAACCAGAGGCAACAACTGCTGCACATAAGGGGTCTGTGTCATGGTGTTAACGAAATCGTTGCCCACCAAAAACAACTTGTCGATTTTGTGTTGCGCGTAACTGTCGAGCATCACCTTCACACTGCCGATCAAATCGGCAATATCCGGATCTTCGCCCATGTCGCGAACTGCAGCTACCACATTACCGCCATAACTGTTAAAGAAAGCGGCTGCCTTGGCGCCGATCAGACACAGGTCAATTTCAACCTGCTGATCGTTCCACTCTTTCATGGACTTGATAGCGCGTTTGAACAGGTTAATGTTCAGGCCGCCACAAAGGCCGCGATCGGTGGAAACCAGAATAAAGCCAACGCGTTTGACTTCGCGCTGCTCCAAAAACATGTGGTTGTATTCTGGGTTGGCGCTGGCAATGTGCCCCACAACCGCGCGAATACGCTGGGCGTAGGGTTTTCCAAGCTGCATGCGGTCTTGCGCTCTACGCATCTTACTCGCCGCCACCATTTCCATGGCGCTGGTGATCTTCTGCGTATTTTTGATACTCGTTATCTGAGTACGTATTTCTTTTCCGCCTGCCATTACCGGCTCCCAAAAAAATTCAAGTTTGTGTCAGTGTTGATAAAGTGCCCCGGTTGATGTTGACCAACCAGGGCGCTCGACCATGCTGCTTACCAAGTCTGGGTCGACTTGAATTTCTCCAGGGCCGCTTTGAAGCCGGATTCGATTTCGTCGTTGTAATCGCCGGATTCATTGACCTTGCTCATCAGATCAGCGTGCTCGCTGTTCATGTAAGAGAGCAGGGCAGACTCGAAAGGACCGATCTTGGCCACTTCAACGTCTTTCAGGTAGCCTTCGTTGGCCGCGTACAGAACCACACCCATCTCGGCAACACTCAGCGGAGCGTATTGCTTCTGCTTCATCAGCTCAGTAACGCGCTCACCGTGGTCCAGCTGGGCCTTGGTGGCTTCGTCCAGATCGGAAGCAAACTGGGAGAAAGCCGCCAGTTCACGGTACTGTGCCAGTGCGGTACGAATACCACCGGACAGCTTCTTGATCACTTTGGTCTGCGCAGAACCACCCACACGGGATACCGAAATACCGGCGTTCATCGCAGGACGGATACCGGCGTTGAACAGGTCGGTCTCGAGGAAGATCTGACCGTCGGTAATAGAGATCACGTTGGTTGGTACGAACGCGGATACGTCACCAGCCTGGGTTTCAATGATCGGCAGCGCCGTCAGAGAACCGGTTTGACCTTTTACTTCACCGTTGGTGAACTTCTCAACGTAATCGGCGTTAACGCGGGAAGCGCGCTCCAGCAGACGTGAGTGCAAGTAGAAAACGTCACCTGGGTAAGCTTCACGACCGGGCGGACGACGCAGCAGCAGGGAGATCTGGCGGTAAGCCCAGGCCTGCTTGGTCAGGTCATCGTGCACGATCAGGGCGTCCTGACCACGGTCACGGAAGTACTCGCCCATGGTGGTACCGGCAAACGGTGCCAGGAACTGCATCGCAGCTGGGTCAGACGCAGTCGCTGCAATCACAATGGTGTGATCCATGGCGCCGTGCTCTTCCAGTTTGCGAACCACAGAAGCCACCGAAGAGGCTTTCTGGCCAACCGCAACGTAGATACACTTAATGCCAGTGCCTTTCTGGTTGATGATGGCATCAACCGCGATAGCGGTCTTACCGGTCTGACGGTCACCAATGATCAGCTCACGCTGACCACGACCTACCGGTACCATGGCGTCAACCGCTTTCAGGCCGAACTGCACAGGCTGATCAACGGATTTACGGGCAATTACGCCCGGAGCAATTTTTTCGATCGCATCGGTCTGCTTGGCGCCGATCGGACCTTTACCGTCGATCGGGTTACCCAGAGCGTCAACCACACGGCCCAGCAGCTCGTCACCCACAGGCACTTCCAGGATGCGGCCGGTACACTTACAGGTCTGACCTTCGGCCACACCCTCGTAGTCGCCCAGTACAACGGCGCCCACGCTGTCGCGCTCAAGGTTCAACGCCATACCGTAGACGCCGCCCTCGAATTCGATCATTTCACCGTACATCACGTCTTCCAGACCGTGAATACGAATAATACCGTCAGTTACGGAAACGACGGTGCCCTCATTCTGGGCTTTGGCGGCAACATCGAGACCCTCGATGCGCTGCTTGATGATGTCACTGATTTCAGAAGGATTCAGTTGCTGCATGCTCTGTTCCTCAATTCCCGCCCGGCAGCCGCCGGATTAGGAGTTCATTGCTTCGGCGAGCTTGGCCAAGCGGCCACGCACCGAACCGTCAATAACTGTGTCGCCCGCACGAATCAGGGCGCCACCCAACAGCGACTTATCCACAGAGGCGGACAGGGTCACCACACGGTTCAGCTTGGCACTCAGTGCCTTCGCCAATTTGTCTTGCAATTCGCCGGATAACTCGTACGCCGTGGTCACCACCACATCGACGGACTGCTCACGCTGGGCTTTATGCTGCTCGAACAACTGCTGGATTTGTGGCAGCAGTGCCAAGCGTTGATTGTCAGCCAACGTGCGGATCAGGTTGACAGCCCTGTTGTCGAGATCCTCACCACAGACATCAACAAAAGCCTGAGCTTTTTGATCTGCGGTCAGGCCCGGGGCTACCAGCACCTTGATCATACCGTCCTGCTGCGCAACCGCAGCAGCGAGCGCTAACATGTCAGACCACTTTTGCAAGTCGCCGGCCGCATCCGCAGATTCGAAGGCGGCCTTGGCGTAAGGTCTGGCTAAAGTTGTAAGTTCGGCCATGGATTCACCTCACTTACAGTTCGGCGGCTAACTGGTTTACCAGCTCGCGGTTAGCATTCTCGTCGATAGACGCGCCCAGTACTTTTTCAGCACCGGCCAGCGCCAGGGCAGCAACTTTACCGCGCAATTCTTCTTTCGCGCGATTCACTTCCTGCTCGATCTGAGCTTCAGCGGCGGCCTTCAAGCGGTTGCCTTCGACAACCGCCTGGCCCTTGGCTTCTTCCACAATCTGGCTGGCACGCTTGTTAGCTTGCTCAATGATTGTGGCGGCCTCTTGCTTGGCGTCATGCAGCTGTTGCATGGCTTTTTTCTGAGCCAGCTCAAGATCCTTGTCAGCGCGTTCCGCAGCTTCCAGACCATCGGCGATTTTCTTTTCGCGCTCTTCCATAATGGACATGAGCGCTGGCCACACATACTTCATGCAGAACAGCACGAAGAATGCAAACGAGATCGTTTGGCCAATCAACGTCAGATTAATGTTCACACCGACACCTCTTTGTTCTTTAAGGAAAGGTTATAAAGACAGAGGTGATTAGCCCGCCAGACCAGGTGCAACAACAAAGATCAGGTACATGCCGATACCAACACCGATCATCGGTACGGCGTCCAGCAGACCAGCCATCAGGAACATTTTACCTTGCAGGGCAGGGCCTTGTTCCGGCTGACGAGCAGAGCCTTCCAGCAGTTTGCCACCCAGAGTACCGAAACCGATCGCAGTACCCAGAGCGCCCAAACCGATCAGCAGTGCGCTAGCTACGTATACCAAACCAAGTGCTTCCATTGTTTTCTCCAATTTTCAAAGGTTAGAAGTTAAAGTTAAAAGAAAAAGTTAATTCAAAAAATCCGTACCACTGCAGCCTGTCGCACTAGGCGATCAGTGCTGTTCATCCACATCGTGCGCCATGGCCATGTAGACCGTGGTCAGTACCATGAACACAAACGCTTGCAGGGTGATAACCAGAATGTGGAATACCGCCCACATCCACTGCAAACCTGCGCCAAAGGCACCCAACACCAGACCACCGGAGTAGAGCAGGGCGATCAGGATAAAGATCATTTCACCGGCGTAGAGGTTACCGAACAACCGCAGCCCCAGGGAGATCGGTTTGGCAATCAGGCCCACCAGCTCCAGGAACAGGTTGAAAGGGATCATAATCGGATGATTAAACGGGTGCAGGGCCAGTTCTTTCAGGAAGCCGCCGATCCCTTTGTTCTTGATGCTGAAACCAATCATCAGCAGGAACACGCCAATAGCCATACCGAGGGTGGCATTGGGGTCGGTGGTAGGCACCACTTTGAAAAACAGATGGCCATCGCCTGAACCAATGGTGTGGTCAGCCACCATAGGCAACCAGTCAATCGGCACCAGGTCCATCAGGTTCATAAAGAACACCCAGACAAAGATGGTCAAGGCCATGGGGGCGACCAGCTTGTTGGTGTGGTGGAAGGTGTCCTTGACGACGCCGTCAACAAACTCAACCACCATTTCGACAAAGCTTTGCAGGCCGGAGGGCACGCCGGAAGTGGCGTGCTTCGCTGCACGAGAAAACAGGAAACAGAACAGCAGACCGAGGGCAATAGACCACCCCAGTGTGTCCAGGTGAACCGCCCAAAAGCCCATATCAGCAGCTTCCTGGGAGGAGTGTGCCAACGTCCAGGTGGACTCCTGCAAAACCGAACCATCAGCTCGCTCATAGCCGGCTGGCAATTTGCCATAGGCCATGTTCTGCAAGTGGTGTTGAATATAACCCGTTTGTGTGAGTTCTTCGCTTGCCATAGTTTTCTCAAGCACCTTTAAAGTTTTAAAAAGTTTTAAAACCCTTCTTCACGCTTGAGAAATACACCGCGAAGACTGCTTTTAGAACTTTTTAAATCAACCGATTTATCGCACTGCTCTGGCCACCAGCACCCACTGGCACACCAACATCAGCAGGTAGCCACCAAACACCGCCCAGGGTTGTTGCCCCGGCAGTCCCTGAAATACGCAGGCAAAGCCTATCAGGGTCAAGATGAATTTACCGGCCTCACCTCGCGCAAACGACCGCGCTATCTCTCGGGAGGCACGCGCGCCACTGTAGCGAAAGGCGTACACGGCAAAATAGAGATGGGGAATGACTGCCACCAAGCCACCGGCCAATACTGACCAGGCCACAGTGGGATCGACAAAACCCAGAACTCCACACATCCCCAGCAGCACACCACACTGGATGATGGAAATGCGGTAAATTCGAGGTCGTTTGATATTAGCCAAGGCGACTTCTCTGGTAACGCTTGTGGCCAACACTCCGCTAGCTCTCCGTTTGACCCTTTTGACCATCCTGCGGGACGTCAAAATCAGGCGACGCGAATTATAGAGTTTAGACCACGCTCAATCAACCTCAATGGGGACTGCAAAGTCGTGAAAGTCACGGTTTTTCACGGCATTAGGACGCCATTTCACCGGCCAGTTCGGCCATTTCTAAAACCAATGACACAGCAGAGAGCAGATCTAGTGGATGCATTTGATATTAACCACTAGATCTGTACAAGGTGATGTATTTATCGCCAGGTGATCAGGGCTTGTACCCCAGATGATTAAGAATGCCATCGAGCTCGTCCAGGCTGTTGTAGCTCAACACCAGTTTGCCCTTGCCCTTGGCATTGTGGGTAATGGCGACTGGCACACCCACTTTTTCCGCCAGCGCCTCTTCCAGCTTGAGCACATCGGCACTGGTTTTGCCCTTTTCTTCCTGTGCCTCTCCCGGTTGCGCCTGCATCAATTTGCGCACCAGGGCTTCCGTCTGGCGCACCGACAGCCCCTTGGCCACCACCTGACGCGCCACATCCCGCTGCTCGGCGGCGTCCAGGGACAACAGGGCGCGAGCGTGGCCCATTTCCAGATCGCCGTGTTCCAGCAGGGTTTTGACATCATCAGTCAGCGCAATCAAGCGCAGCAGGTTGGTGACCGTAGTGCGGGACTTGCCCACCGCCTGAGCCACCTGCTGGTGGGTCAATTCGAATTCATCCTGCAAGCGTTTCAGCGCCATGGCCTCTTCCATCGGATTGAGGTCTTCACGCTGAATGTTCTCGATCAGCGCCATGGCGATGGCGGCTTCGTCGGGCACCTCGCGAATCACACAGGGGATGGTGTCGAGACCAGCCAGTTGGGTAGCGCGCCAACGGCGCTCGCCAGCAATGATCTCGTACTTGTCGGTGCCGCTGGGGTCTTTACCCAGCGGACGCACGACAATGGGTTGCATCACCCCCTGGGCCTTGATGGATTCCGCCAGCTCTTCCAGTGCCTCGGGGTGCATATCCCGGCGCGGCTGGTATTTGCCGCGCTGGATAAACTCCACCGGCAACTTGGCCAGCTTGCCGTCGATGCTTTCTTCGGCCAGGTTGGACGCAGTCACTTGCGCAATGGCTTCACTTGCCTGGGCGCCGGTGGCGCCACCTAACAGAGCGTCCAATCCACGCCCCAGGCCTTTTCGTTTTCCTGCCATGTCTGTCTGTAAATCCGTTGGAGTAGGTTATCCGTTGGTGAGTAGGGTCTGGCTGTCTGGCTCGCCTGCCGGGCGGGTCAGTGATGCTTCATTGCGCCGCAGCACTTCCCCGGCCAGCGCCAGATAGGCAATGGCGCCCTTGGACTGACGATCATAGGCCAGTGCCGGCTGGCCAAAACTGGGCGCCTCGGCCAGACGCACATTGCGGGGCACGCAAGTGCGATACAGGGCGTCGCCAAAATAATCGGCCAATTGCGCCGATACGTCGTTGGTCAAGCTGTTGCGGGGATCGTACATGGTGCGCAGAATCCCCTCGATCGACAAACCGGGGTTGAGCACCGCTTGAATCTGGTTGATGGTGTTGACCAGTGCCGACAACCCTTCCAGGGCATAGTACTCACACTGCATGGTGATGATCACACCATCGCAGGCCACCAGGGCATTGACCGTCAGCATGTTCAGCGAGGGCGGGCAGTCGATGATGATGTAATCAAACGGCGTTTGCAGAGCGTCCAGTGCCATCCGCAGGCGCCGCTCCTTGTGTTCCAGCGACAGCATTTCCACTTCCGCCGCAGTCAGATCACCGTTGGCCGGCAACACACTGTATTTGCCGGAGGGTGACACCACCATGGCATCTTCCGCTGGGCAGCTGCCCACCAGCACGTCGTACACCGACAGTTCCAGGCCGTTTTTATCGACGCCGCTGCCCATGGTGGCATTGCCCTGCGGATCGAGATCGATCAACAGCACTTTTTTTTTGGTGGCCACCAGCGAAGCCGCCAGATTAACACAGGTGGTGGTTTTGCCGACCCCACCTTTCTGATTGGCAATGGCGTAGATTTTAGTCAAGTTCGTGTCCTGAAATAGTGTCTCGGCAAATCCTGTCTCGCCCAGAGGCAAGGGCGCGTGGCAATGGTTGGGGCATAGACACGTTCAGGGCGTCAAAACCAACAAATGCCGCTCACCGTCTTCGCGAGGAACCCGTAAGGGGTAAGAAGCAGAAACCTTATAGTTTTTTTCCAGAGCACTCAACTCATCTGTGGGGTAGAGGCCCTTCATGGCGTAAAAAACACCCTGTTCGTGAATCAGGTGCCTGCAGCCGTCGGTCATGTCCTTGAGACTGGCAAACGCCCGACTGATGACCCCATCGTAGAGTTCATCCGGCCGGTAGGCCTCAACCCGGCAGTTTTGCACCTGCACATTGTCCAGCCCCAGTGCGGTTTTCACCTGAAACAGGAAACGGGTTTTCTTGCCATTGCTGTCGAGCAAGGTGAACCGGGTTGCGGGAAACACGATCGCCAGGGGAATGCCGGGCAGCCCGCCGCCGGTGCCCACATCGATCAGCCGCTGGCCACGCACGTGGGGCACCACGCTGAGGCTGTCGAGCAGGTGCCGATCGAGCTGCTGCGCCATGTCGCGTATCGCCGACAGGTTGTAGGTCTTGTTCCACTTGTGGAACAACTCCAGGTAGGCCAACAGTTGCGACACCTGCACGTCGCTCAGCTCAACCCCCATGTCCCGCGCACCGGCTATCAGGCGCGGGGCCAGGTCGTCCACTGCCGTCATACCGCCGCCTGCTTTTTCAACAGGCCGTGTTTTTTCAGATAGATCAACAACAGCGATACGGCCGCCGGGGTCACCCCCTGAATGCGGGAGGCGCGGGCCAGGGTCTCGGGCCGCGCTTCGGTCAGCTTTTGCTTGACCTCGTTGGACAGACCCTCGACCACGCTGTAGTCAAACTCGGCCGGGATGGGCGTGTTTTCGTGCTGGCGCAGGCGGTTGATATCCTCCTGCTGGCGGTCGATGTAACCGGCGTACTTGGCTTCGATCTCCACCTGCTCGCGCACCTGCGGATCGGTCGCCGACTCACCTTTGAGATTGCCAACATCGGCATAAGTCAGTTCCGGCCGTTTCAGCAGGTCGTGCAAACTGTATTCACGATTCAGCGGCGACTTGAGTCGCTCCTTGAGGGACTCGGCCTCGGCGCTGCCCGCCTGCACCCAGGTGTCTTTCAAGCGCTGTTGCTCGAGGGCGATGGCTTCCCGCTTGTCACAGAAAGCGGCCCAGCGCACATCGTCCACCAGCCCCAGCTGCCGTCCCTGCTCGGTCAATCGCAGGTCGGCATTGTCTTCCCGCAGCAGCAGCCGGTATTCGGCGCGGCTGGTGAACATGCGATAGGGCTCGCGGGTGCCCATGGTGATCAGATCGTCCACCAACACACCGATGTAGGCTTCATCGCGGCGTGGCGTCCAGCCGTCTTGGCCGCGCGCGCGCAGGGCGGCATTGGCTCCTGCCAGCAGTCCCTGGGCTCCGGCCTCTTCATAGCCGGTGGTGCCATTGATCTGGCCGGCGAAGAAGAGACCGCTGATGCACTTGTTTTCCAGGTTGTATTTCAGATCGCGAGGGTCGAAAAAGTCATACTCGATGGCGTAGCCCGGGCGGGTAATGTGGGCATTTTCAAAGCCCTTGATGGAGTGCACCAGATCCAGCTGCACGTCGAACGGCAAACTGGTGGAAATGCCGTTGGGGTAGAGCTCGTGGGTGGTGAGCCCCTCAGGCTCAATGAACACCTGGTGGGAATCCTTGTCGGCGAAGCGATGCACCTTATCCTCCACCGACGGGCAATAGCGAGGACCAATGCCGTCAATCACGCCCGTGTACATGGGCGAGCGGTCAAGACCGCCACGGATAATCTCGTGGGTACGTTCGTTGGTGTGAGTAATCCAGCAACACACCTGCTGGGGATGATCCTCGCGCTTGCCCAGGTAGGACATCACCGGCAGCGGATTATCGCCGAACTGCTCTTCCAGTCCCTCAAAGTTGACACTGCGGGCATCGATACGTGGTGGCGTTCCGGTTTTCAGTCGATCCACGGTCAACGGCAATTCCCGCAAGCGCTGGGCCAGGGCAATGGAGGGGGGGTCGCCGGCGCGACCACCGGAGTGGTTCTGCAGACCGATATGGATTTTACCACCGAGGAACGTGCCGACGGTCAAGACAACGGTCGGGGCGTAAAACCTCAATCCCATCTGCGTGACCACACCGCACACTTCATCCTGTTCGACAATCAGGTCATCGGCCGCCTGCTGAAAAATATCCAGGTTAGGTTGGTTTTCCAGGATCTCACGAATGGCGGCCTTGTAGAGAATACGGTCAGCCTGAGCCCGGGTTGCCCGCACGGCGGGCCCTTTGCGGGCATTCAAGGTCCGAAATTGAATGCCACCCTTGTCGGTCGCCAGTGCCATGGCACCGCCGAGGGCATCGATTTCTTTCACCAGGTGGCTTTTGCCAATGCCTCCGATAGCGGGGTTACAACTCATCTGGCCGAGAGTTTCGATGTTGTGGGTCAACAGCAGGGTACGAGACCCCATACGGGCTGCCGCCAGGCAGGCCTCGGTACCGGCATGGCCACCACCGATCACAATCACATCATAGCGTTGCGGATAATCCATAACTCACTCTCAGGGAACGACACTGCAGAAACAGGCGTGGGAAATTCAAAGGGCGCACATTATAGGGTGGTCTGCAGAGTTGTTCAAAATTTCAACGAATAATTTTTCTTAAAATAGTTATACATATAAGAAGTATAAAAAAATAAATATATAAAATAGATATATAGGATTATGTTAGTGATTATATATGGGTAGCATTTTTTCTGTGTATAACTCAATTTACCCATTAAAAAACAATAGCTTACAGTCATGATAACACCTGTGTGCAAACGGTATTAGCTGACCGCAAGCTGGTCGAAAGCTGATAACAGAATGGCCTGTTATACACAGAGGCTAGAGAAAAGTGAGTTATCCCCAATTTGATTCCCACGCTTTACTCACGCAATCCCCGTGGTTGTCCACAGAATCGTGTGACAAATTCCCAGTTTTTTTGTTTTTTCAATAAGTTAGGGGATAAACCTGTGAGTTATTGTGGATAAGCTATGTAACTGATGGGAGTTTAGACAACAAGAGAGTATCCACACCCCCTGACAGGTGCTGCCAGTCAGGACGTGGATAAGTTAACCCTTGCAGAGCGTGACGGGGCTAAATGGCATCCTTTGTTAAAAGAATAGCCGTTGAAAGGGGAGTTGGCAGATTATTTACCAATACAGAAACTGGAGAAGATACGTCCCAGCAGTTCATCAGGGGTAAAACTGCCGGTAATCTCGCCCAGAGCGTTTTGGGCCTGACGCAGGTCTTCTGCCAACAGCTCACCAGCGCCGAGGCCGAGCAGTTGTTCCTGGCCGGTGAGCAGTAAGCGCTCGGCCCGTTGCAGGGCTTCCAGATGGCGACGGCGGGCAGTAAAGCCGCCCTCGGTGGTACCGGTGTAACCCATGCAGGTTTTCAGGTGTTCGCGCAGTTCCTTCACGCCGGCCCCGGATTTGGCGGATAGACTGATGACGGGATGGTGATCACTGTGGCCCGACTCAATGCCGCTGAGATCGCATTTGTTCAACACCAGGGTCAGGTGCGAAGTGTCTGCCAGCTCGCCGACGAATTCCGGCCAGATGCTGGCGGCGTCGTAGTTACCCGTGTCCAGGTTTCCGCTGTCGCGGCCCAGGGTGCTGGAGTCGACGACCATCAAAATGCGATCGGCGCGACGAATCTCCTGCCACGCGCGCTCTATGCCAATTTGCTCCACCTCATCGGGGCTGTCGCGCAATCCAGCGGTATCAATGATGTGCAGTGGCATGCCGTCGATGTGGATATGTTCCCGCAGGACATCGCGGGTGGTGCCTTCAATGTGGGTAACAATGGCGCTGTCACGGCCGGACAGGGCGTTGAGCAGGCTGGACTTCCCGGCGTTGGGGCGGCCGGCGATCACTACCTGCATGCCCTCACGCATCAATGCGCCCTGGCGGGCTTCACCCTTGACCCGCTGCAATTGCGCCACAATGCCTTGCAGGTCCATGGCCACCTTGCCATCGGCGAGAAAGTCGATTTCTTCTTCGGGGAAATCAATCGCCGCTTCCACATAGATGCGCAGCTGCACCAGGGCTTCCACCAGCGTGTGAATTTCTTTGGAAAACGCCCCCTGCAATGAATGCACGGCATTGCGGGCGGCCTGTTCGGAAGAGGCTTCAATCAAATCGGCAATCGCCTCAGCCTGCGCCAGGTCCATTTTGTCGTTGAGGAATGCCCGTTCGGAAAACTCTCCCGGATTGGCAATGCGCGCCCCCAGTTGCAAAACCCGACGCAACAAACAGTCGAGAATCACCGGGCCGCCGTGCCCCTGCAGCTCCAGCACGTCCTCACCGGTGAAGGAGTTGGGCCCCGGGAAAAACAGCGCCAGTCCCTCGTCCAGGGGGGCACCGGCAGCGTCCAGAAAAGCCCCGTAATGGGCCTGTCGCGGCGTCAGTGTGCGGCCGGTGATGGTCTCGGCAATGGCTTTCGCCTGTAGACCGGATACCCGCACTATGCCTACCCCGCCTTTGCCGGGTGGGGTGGCGACGGCGGCGATGGTATCGCTATTAAACGTGCTGCTAGACAATGCGCTGTTAGACATAGTCGGGCTGGATCCTGTCCTGAAAAAAATCGTCAAAGGGGGATTATACGGCAGGGGCTTTTGGCTGGGCGAAAAAAAGGGGAGCAACGCTCCCCTTTCGCTGGTCATGACTGTGTTGGCGCTAGTGCCAACTCAGCTTTTTTCACCGGCTTCAATGTTGCGGGTGATGATGTATTGCTGGGCAATCGACAGGGTGTTGTTCACCACCCAGTAGAGGACCAGGCCGGCCGGGAACCAGAGGAACATGAAGGTAAACACGAACGGCATCATTTGCATAATGCGCGCCTGGGTCGGGTCCGGCGGGGTCGGGTTCAGCTTCTGCTGGATGAACATGGTGATGCCCATAATGACCGGCAGAATAAACAGCGGATCTTTCACCGACAGGTCACTGATCCAGCCGAGGAAGGGGGTATGGCGCAGTTCCACACTCTCCATCAATACCCAGTAGAGGGAAATAAACACCGGCATCTGCACCAGGATCGGCAGACAGCCACTCAGCGGATTGATCTTCTCTTTCTTGTAGAGCTTCATCATCTCCTGCGACATCTTCTGCCGATCGTCGCCGTAGAGCTCCTTCATGCGCTGCATTTCCGGCGCAAACTTGCGCATCTTCGCCATCGAGCGGTAACTGGTGGCCGACAGATGGAAGAAAGCCAGCTTGATCAACACGGTCAGGGCGACAATCGACCAGCCCCAGGAGCCGAGAATGCTGTGGATGAAATTGAGGAAATGAAACAGCGGTTTGGCGATCCACCAGAGCCAGCCGTAATCCACCGTCAGGTCCAGGTAGGGAGCAATTTCTTCCAGCCGGTCAATGTCCTTGGGACCGGCGTAAAAGCCGGCATTGATCTGGCCCTGGCTGCCAGCGGCAACCGTCTGGGTGGGGCTGGTGAAACCCAAAAGATAGATGTCACCACTACCCTTGCGCAGGTTAAAGTTGTTTTGTTGCTGTTGATCCGGTACCCAGGCACTGAGGAAGTAGTGCTGCACCATAGCCACCCAGCCGCCGGTTTGACTGACTTTGTAGCCACCCTGACGGACAATATCCTCATCGGACAAATCGCCAAAATCGAGTTTTTTGTAATTCTCGTCCGGGGTAGTGAGGGCGGCACCCAGGTAAGGTTTCATGCCGAAACCATCGACTTTCACCGGGTTGTGGCTGTCGCGTTTGATCTGGGCAAACAGGCCAGCTTTCCAGTCGCTGCCGCTGGCGTTATCAATGAGGTATTCCAGTTTCACCAGGTTATCACCGCGGGTAAATACAAACCGCTTGGTGATGGTCACCTCGCCCTGTTGATAAGTCAGGTCCACATTCAGGTGGTCGCTGCCATCGGCCAGGCTGTATTCGCTTTGTGCGCTGTGGAACACCGGCCGACCCTTGGCGGTATCCGTACCATTGGGGCCGATCAAACCGCTCTGGGCAATGTAGGTGCTGTGTTGGGTGCGATTGAGCAAGACAAATGGTTCATCCGGGGTATCCAGTGACGCCAGGTGCCTGGGCAGGGCGACTTTCACCAGGTCGCCACCGTGGGTATCAATCAACACATCCAGGTTGTCAGTGACCACATGCACCAGCTGAGCGTTGGCAGCGGTGGGCATTACCTGTGGCTGATTGGCGGCGGCGGGCTGGGGAATATCACCGCTGTGAGCGTTAGCATCCGTAACGTTACTGGTGCTGACGATATCAACAGTCTGGGTTAATTCGGTTGGCAGGGTGGTGGGTTGGGAGATGGTCGTCTCCTGGGAGACAACCGGGCGGTTGCGTTCCTGAAAGTCACCCCATTCGTTGATCAATAAGACGGAAACTACCGCGATAGCCCCCAGGATAAGTGTACGTTGCCAGTCCATTATCAAATTACTGCCGTTGGTTAGAGTTTTGAGTGTGTTCGGTGCCGGGAACAAAATCGATACCGCCCGGATGCCAGGGGTGGCATTTTAGCAGGCGTTTGGCGGTCAGTGCGCATCCCTTGCAAAAGCCATGCACTTCCAGGGCCTCTTCAGCGTAGTGGGAACAGGTCGGGTAGAAGCGACACTGGTTACCCACCCAGGGGCTGGCCAGATAGCGGTAGATGCGGATCAGAACAATGCCGACGCGTTTCATGCCTGCTGTTGCCCTCCAGCGCTGCGGGCTTTGCGCTCAATGCGGCCCCACTGTTTGTTGAACAGACGATGCAGCTGGTCATTATCCAGCTCGTCCAGCCCGCGCCGGGCCAGTACCACGGCATCGACGCCCCCCAAATCCTGCTGACGCATACGAAACGTCTCGCGCAGTATACGCTTGATGCGATTGCGTTGTACGGCCAGGCGGACGTTTTTTTTGGCGATCACCAAACCGAGACGCGGCAGACTGCCGTCGTTGGGACGGGCAAGAATCAATAACTGGGGATGTGAGGCTTTGAAGGGGGCGTCGTTAAAGACGCGCTGATAGTCGCTGGCGTTGAGCAGTCGGAGTGACTTTTGAAAACTCGGCACGCCAGGACCTATCCAAACCGGAAGTCGATTTGCGTTGACCGGATCTATATAAAGAAGCAGTAAGTACTATTTAGGAAACAGTAAATACGCTGTTCAATAGAACCGGTCGTCGCAATTATGCTGCCAGTTCTTTGCGACCTTTGGAGCGACGACGCGCCAGGACTTTGCGGCCGTTTTTGGTGGCCATGCGAGCGCGGAAACCGTGGGTGCGTTTGCGCTTCAGAACGCTGGGCTGAAAAGTTCTTTTCATGGGACTTACCTTACCGATTGAGCCTATTTCAAACTGGATTACGCCAGTCGAAAAGCCCCTAATTACCGGCCAGGCCAGTAATGAATAGATTGGAACTTGAGCGACAAGCGCGAAAAAGAGGCGCGATTCTAAAGAATAACCGACACAAAAGCAACGCTTTCCTGTGAAGAATAACCATTTTAATTGGACCGCATAAAAATTGAAATTGGCGACGAATTCGCTCCCAGCTTCCTAAGTGTTTATGCACAGGGTTATCCACAGTGGGTGGGGTTAAGAACAGTTATCCCCGTATTGGCCCGGATTTTTTTCAACAGGAAAAACATTATAACCCAATGAAAAATAAAGATTTTATTGTGGTTGTTTATAAATTAGCCTGTTTTAGGTGTGGATAACAGGGCCCGCTTGGGCGTAGAATAACAGGCTTTTCCACCGTTCAAATTTTACCGTTTTCGTATTTGCAATCGCTTTACAGAGTGATTGTGAAGGGGGCTAATTTGCCAGAATCCATCTGGAGAAAATGTGCGGATTCATTGCAGAATGAATTATCGTCACAACAGTTTAATACTTGGATACGTCCGTTGGTTGTAGACTCTCAGTCGGGAGGTCAACACTTGCGACTGCTGGCTCCTAATCGCTTTGTGCTGGATTGGGTCAATGACAAGTTTCTCGGTCGCATCCAGGAGTTGGCGGGCGAGCATGGTGCCCAGCTGGGATTTCAGATCGAGTTGGGGGTCAATGCCGCCCAATCATCAGGCCGGTTTCAGCGCCGCAGTCGCAGTGACATGCCGCAGCGCCCGGTCCCAACCGACACTCTGCAGCCGGCTACTGGGCGGGATTCACAGCCAGCCTCGGCCGCGGAATATGTATCGAAAGACTATGTTTCGAAGGACTATGGCTCCAACAACTACGGCTCCAACGACTATGGCAGTAATTTGGCAGCCCCGGCTTATGGCGCCGATCCCTATGGGTCGGTAGGCGATGGCAATGGCGTAGTCAGCCAGCAAAACTCAGCCCAGTCACGGTCGTCCCAACCCCAGTCTGTCGGTCAGTCAAGCCTGCCCCAACAGGGTGTCATTGCCTTGGATGAGCCGGTGCAGCCAGTCCCGGGTTACGGCGCATCGGCACCGGGTTCGGCCGGTATCATCACATCCGCCAACACTGGCGAGCGTGCCACCACCATTGAGTTGGAGGGGGGGCTCAAGCACCGCAACTACCTCAATAATGGCTTTACTTTCCCGACGTTTGTCGAGGGTAAATCGAATCAGTTGGGACTCGCTGCCGCTCGACAGGTGGCTGAAAACCCCGGCGGCGCTTACAACCCGCTGTTTATTTACGGGGGCGTGGGGCTAGGTAAAACGCACTTGATGCACGCCGTGGGTAACGCCATTGTCGAGAAAAACCCCAATGCCAAGGTGGTCTATCTGCACTCTGAGCGCTTTGTCGCGGACATGGTCAAAGCGTTGCAGCTCAACGCCATTAATGACTTTAAGCGCTATTACCGGTCTGTGGATGCACTGCTGATCGACGACATCCAGTTTTTCGCGGGTAAAGAGCGCTCCCAGGAAGAGTTCTTCCACACCTTTAATGCCCTGCTCGAAGGCGGTCAGCAGATTATCCTGACCTGTGATCGCTATCCGAAGGAAATCAATGGCGTCGAGGAGCGTCTCAAAAGCCGCTTTGGCTGGGGCCTGACGGTCGCCATTGAGCCGCCGGAACTGGAAACCCGCGTGGCGATCCTGATGAAGAAAGCCGATCAGGCGCAGATGCTGCTGCCCAACGACGCTGCCTTCTTTATTGCCCAGCGCATTCGCTCCAATGTGCGCGAGCTGGAAGGGGCGCTGAAACGGGTGATCGCCAATGCCCACTTTACCGGCCGGGATATCGATGTACCCCTGGTGCGCGAAGCCCTGAAGGATTTGCTGGCGCTGCAGGACAAGCAGGTGAGTGTGGATAATATCCAGCGAGTTGTCGCGGAGTACTACAAGATTAAAGTCAGTGATATCTTATCCAAACGCCGCAGCCGGTCTGTCGCTCGCCCACGCCAAGTGGCCATGTCGCTGGCTAAAGAACTTACCAACCACAGCTTGCCTGAAATTGGCGATGCCTTTGGGGGGCGTGACCACACAACGGTTTTACACGCATGCCGTAAAATCAAAGAGCTGCGGGAAGAGGATGGCGATATGCGGGAAGATTGGAAAAACCTGCAGCGCTCCCTGACCTCCTGATGGAGCTTGCCAGGGCGCAAAAACAGAAATAACTATTAATAGAAATTAGCTCATAAAAGAAAGCTATTTCTTGTACCAACTCACGGACCAGGAACCCTTAAGAGACCAAGCCATGAAATTCAGTGTACCTCGTGAAGCATTACTCAAGCCCTTACAACTGGTGGCCGGCGTGGTGGAGCGTCGCCAGACCCTACCTGTCTTGGCGAATGTGTTGATCGTTCTGGATGGTGATCGACTGTCGCTGACCGGCACTGATCTCGAAGTTGAAATCGTGGCGCGAGTGCAACTGCCTGAGGCGGGAGAGTCCGGAGAATTGACGGTCCCGGCACGTAAACTGGTGGATATCTGTCGCTCCCTCCCCGATGACGCGGTTTTGAACTTTTCCGAGGAAAATCAGCGAGTTATTCTAAAGTCTGGGCGTAGCCGCTTTACTCTGTCGACGTTACCTGCCAACGACTTCCCCAATGTGGAGCAGGGTACCGGCGATTTACAGTTTTCCTGTGAACAACAGGACATCAAGCGCCTGATTGACCGTACCGGTTTTGCCATGGCACAGCAGGATGTCCGTTACTACCTCAATGGCATGTTGTGGGAAGTGCAGGAAGGGCAATTGCGGGCTGTGGCCACCGATGGCCATCGGCTGGCTATGTGTACCCGTGCCGTTGCTGTCTCCACCGCCGAGACGGTGCAAGCCATTCTGCCCCGTAAGGGAGTCATGGAGCTGTCGCGACTGCTGGACGGACAAGGTAATGTGGACGTGGTACTGGGCAGCAACCATATTCGGGTTGCTACTGAAGATTACACCTTCACCTCCAAGCTGGTGGACGGTAAATTCCCGGATTACGAGCGGGTTTTGCCTCGGGGTGGCAACAAGCTGGTATTTGGAGATCGCAACGAACTGCGTCAGGCGTTCGGCCGCACCGCGATTTTATCGAATGAAAAATACCGTGGGGTACGTCTGTTGTTGTCTGACGGGCAACTCACCATCGTCGCCAACAACCCGGAACAGGAAGAGGCCGAGGAGCAGGTGGCAGTAGACTATAACGGTGACTCGCTGGAGATTGGCTTTAACGTCAGTTACCTGCAGGATGTGACCACTGTGCTGAGTTCCGATAAGATCAAAATGACCTTGTCCGACTCCAACAGCAGTGCGCTGCTGGAAGAGCCAGAGGCCGGCGATTCGGTCTATGTTGTGATGCCGATGCGCCTCTGATTTCTGCACAAGCTTTTCTCTTTATGACACTCCGGCGTTTGTCGGTGCACAACTTCCGCAATCTGCAAGCGGTGGATATTGAGCTGTCGCCACAGCTCAATATCTTTTATGGCGCCAACGGCAGCGGCAAGACCAGTGTGCTGGAAGCCATCAGTACACTCTCCTTGGGGCGCTCCTTTCGATCCCGCAAATACAAAACCATGATTCACTACGATGCTGCAGCCTACACGGTATTCGGTCGTATTGTCGTGGGTGAATCCACGCTGTTGCCCGTTGGCGTGCAACGGGATCGGCAGGGACAAGTTTTGATAAAAAAGGGCGGCAGTCCCTGCGGCTCCGCGGCTGAGCTGGCCGAGGCGCTTCCGGTCCGCATCATGAATGGCCATTCGTTTGGCTTATTGGAAGGTTCTCCCCTGGTTCGCCGTCAGTTTCTGGATTGGCTGGTGTTCCACGTGGAACATGAGTTTTTCTCGGTCTGGCGCAACTACGAAAAGTGCTTAAAACACCGCAACAGTCTGCTCAGACGTGATAAAATTGATCCCTTATTGCTGGCCTCCTGGGACCGCGAGCTGACCGCTCTGGCCCTGCGTCTGGACACGTTTCGTGCTCAGGCCTTCGCCCAGCTGCAGCGTGTATTTGTCGGGCTTATGGAAGGCTTTGAAGGCATTCCAGCCATTAGTCTGCGCTATTACCGCGGCTGGGATGCGGAGCAACCCTTTGAGCAACTGCTGGCGGAAACCCAGACACGGGATATGGAACTGGGCTATACCCGTCAAGGGCCGCACCGTGCCGACGTGCGGATTATGTGCGGAAAAGCGTTGGCGGTAGATGTACTGTCCCGCGGGCAGCAGAAAATTGTGGTCAGTGCGCTGTTGATTGCTCAGGGCATGGTGTTTAACCAAGTGCAACAGCGGCCTTGTGTATACCTGATTGATGACTTGCCGGCGGAGCTGGACGAGCACTTTCGTCAGACCCTGGCCGGGTGGTTGACGCAAATGGGGTCGCAGGTGTTTGTCACTGGGGTGGAAAAGCAGCCGCTGTTGTCCGCCTGGCAGACAGAATTTCAAGGGCATGACTCAGGTATGTCTCCCGAGCGTGTCGGTAAGCCGAAGAAACTGGGCGTGAATCAACATCAAGTGTTCCACGTGGAACATGGAACCGTGGTGTTGGACTCAGATTCCGAGATCGATCAATACGAAACATTATAAAAGCGTGATCGCTTAATACGTGGAGTTAACTATGTCAGATGAGACTTCTTACGACTCGTCCAGTATCAAAGTTCTGAAAGGTCTGGACGCTGTTCGTAAGCGCCCAGGGATGTACATTGGTGATACCGACGATGGTACGGGCCTGCACCATATGGTGTTTGAGATTGTCGATAACTCCATTGATGAGGCGTTGGCGGGTCATTGTTCGGAAATCAAAGTGGTGATTCATCCGGACGAATCGGTGTCGGTGGTGGATAACGGCCGGGGCATTCCCACGGAAATCCATGAGGAAGAGGGAGTATCCGCAGCTGAAGTGATTATGACTGTGCTGCACGCCGGTGGTAAGTTCGATGACAACACCTACAAGGTGTCCGGCGGCCTGCACGGTGTTGGGGTTTCCGTGGTGAATGCTCTGTCGGCCAAATTGAAGTTGACCATCCGCCGTGGTGGTAAGGTGTATGAGCAGATTTATCATCACGGTGTGCCCCAGGCCCCGCTGGCCGTGGTGGGGGATACCGATACCACCGGTACCGAAGTGCATTTCCACCCGTCAGCCGATACCTTTACCAACATCGAGTTCCACTTTGATCAGCTGGCCAAGCGTTTGCGGGAGCTGTCGTTCCTCAATTCCGGCGTGCGCATTGTGCTGAAAGACGAGCGCAGCGGCAAGGAAGAGGTGTACGAGTACGAAGGGGGACTGAAAGCGTTTGTTGAGCACATCAACCAGAATAAAACCCCCATTAACCAGGTGATGCACTTCAACACCCAGCGCGAAGACGATGGGGTGGGGGTCGAAGTGGCTCTGCAGTGGAACGACAGCTTCCAGGAAAACATATTCTGCTACACCAACAACATTCCCCAGCGCGATGGCGGTACTCACCTGGCGGGGTTCCGAGCAGCCCTGACCCGCGGTCTGAACGGCTATATCGAGCGTGAGGGTTTGGGGAAAAAGGACAAGGTCAACACCACCGGTGACGATGCCCGGGAAGGCTTGACGGCCATTATTTCCGTCAAAGTGCCAGACCCCAAGTTCTCTTCCCAGACCAAAGACAAGTTGGTCTCGTCCGAGGTGAAAACCGCGGTAGAGCAGGAAATGGGCTCGTCCTTTGCCGATTACCTGATTGAAAACCCCAACGAGGCCAAAGCCGTCGTGGGTAAAATGATAGAAGCGGCCAAGGCCCGGGAAGCGGCCCGTCGAGCCCGGGAAATGACCCGTCGCAAGGGCGCTCTGGACATTGCCGGCTTACCCGGCAAGCTGGCTGATTGTCAGGAGAAAGACCCTGCGCTGTCGGAAATCTACCTGGTGGAGGGTGACTCTGCCGGTGGCTCCGCCAAGCAGGGGCGGGCCCGTAAGACCCAGGCTATCCTGCCGCTGAAAGGCAAGATCCTCAATGTGGAAAAGGCGCGCTTTGACAAGATGTTGTCCAGCGCCGAGGTGGGCACGCTGATCACCGCGCTGGGCTGCGGTATCGGCAATCAGGAGTTCGACCCGGATAAACTGCGCTACCACAGCATCATTATTATGACGGATGCGGATGTGGACGGTTCTCACATCCGCACCCTGTTGCTGACCTTCTTTTTCCGCCAGATGCGGGAACTGGTTGAGCGTGGACACATTTTTATCGCCCAGCCGCCGCTGTACAAAATCAGTAAGGGCAAGCAGGAACAGTACCTGAAAGACGATGACGCCCTCACCCAATTCCTTACCCAGGCGGCGCTGGAGGGTTCCTCCCTGCACGTCAATGCCGATGCTCCGGGCATCACCGGTGAGGGCTTGGAAAGCCTGGTGACCGAGTACCGCAAGGTGATGGCCACTATCGATCGCCTGTCGCGGCTGTATCCGTCCGAAGCCCTGCAGCAGATGATCTACATGAGCCCCATTAAAGAAGAGCACCTAGCCGATCGTCAGGCGGTGGAGCAGTGGGCGGAAGTGCTATCAACCCGGTTGCTGGTCAACAACAGCAGCGGCAGTCATCGTTACGAGGCGTTTGTTAAAGAAGATGAAGAGCGGCATATCTTTATTCCTGTGGTGCGCATTACCGCTCACGGAGTGCCGACCGATTTCGTCTTCAGCCGCGACTTCTTCCTGTCCGGTGAATACGCGTCGATCATGAACCTGGGGCAGCGTCTGGACGGCCTGATCGAAGAGGGCGGCTACATCCAGCGGGGTGAGCGCCGCAGTGACACCACCAGCTTTGCCCAGGCTCTGGAATGGCTGATGAAGGAATCCCGTCGTGGCTACAACATTCAGCGCTATAAAGGTCTGGGTGAAATGAATCCCGAGCAGCTGTGGGAAACCACCATGGACCCCGAAACCCGACGTATGCTGCAGGTGACCATCGAAGACGCCATTGCCGCGGACCAGATGTTTACCACCCTGATGGGGGATCAGGTGGAGCCGCGGCGTGACTTTATTGAAACCAACGCGCTGGCGGTAGCCAACCTCGACGTCTGACTCTCCCCAGTATTGTGGCGCTCGCCGGCATTTCTTTTCTACAGGACTATCCGAGCGCCTATAGTTCACCAGCCCCGTCGGGGCTGGTGGCTTTTTCCCCGCTACAGTCTATGGTTGACAGTACCCCAAATTGATTGGTGCTGTTGTTTCCACACCCTGTTTACCGTAAGGATACAGCACCTCAGCAAAAGAGGTTGTGCTGCAATGGTTGTAACCAGAATTGTCCCTGTTAGGTTTTTTCTTTTTCTCCTGTTCACCGTTGTGGCGGTGCAGCCGAGCCTGGCAGCCGAAGCGCTGGCCTCCTGGAACGACGGCGTCAGTAAACAGTCGATCATGACCTTTGTTGAGCGGGTTACCGATCAGGATTCGCCTGACTTTATCCCTGTTTCAGAGCGCATCGCGGTATTCGACAATGACGGTACCCTGTGGTCGGAGCAGCCGTTTTATTTCCAGCTTTTCTTCGCCATTGACCGCATCAAGGCCATGGCACCTGCACACCCCGAATGGCAGCAGGAGGAACCCTATGCTTCCCTGATCAAAGGCGATATTGAGAAAGCACTGGCCGGGGGTAAGGAAGCCCTGTTAAAAATTGTAGTGAGTACTCACGCCGGTGTGACAGCTGAAGAATTCAGGCACAACGTACAGCAGTGGTTGCAAACAGCGCGTCATCCCAAGACCCAAAAGCCCTATACCGGGATGGTCTACCAGCCTATGCTGGAGCTGCTCGATTACCTGCGGGAAAATGATTTTAAAACCTTTATCGTCTCCGGCGGCGGCATCGATTTCCTGCGGGTGTTTGCTGAAGAGGTGTACGGCATTCCCCCCGAGCAGGTGGTGGGGTCGAGCATAAAAGCCAAGTATGAAGTCCGTGACGGTAAGCCCGTGATGGTGAAACTGGGGGAACTGGACTTCGTTGATGACAAGGAAGGAAAACCCGTGGGGATTCATCAACATATCGGCCGCCGGCCTGTCTTTGCCGCTGGTAACTCCGACGGTGATTTTCAGATGCTGGAGTGGACCACCGGCGGCGAAAGTGCGAGCCTGGGGCTTATTGTGCACCATACGGATGGCGAGCGGGAATGGGCCTACGATCGCAAATCGGTCGTCGGTCAGCTCAATCGGGGATTGGATGAAGCTAAGCAACGCGGTTGGCTGCTGGTGGATATGAAAAAAGACTGGCGGGTGGTTTACCCACCCGCCAAGTGACAGCTTATTTTCTTTGGGCAGAGACTCAGCCGGCCTGACTTTCTACTGCAGACTGGCTTTCAGCTTCTTGAGAATTTCGATTTCTTCCGCTGTCGGGGTGTAGCGATTGCCACAGCGGGCATCGGTTTTTTGCAGCAACTGGCTAATTTGCGGGGAGAGGGGGATCGGATCGCAGCCGTGGCCAGTTTCGCAGATCATATCGAACTGGGGTTGGGCTTTGACATGGCAGCTGAAGCAGTTACCGCCAAAGCGGTTCACCACATCCACAAAGCCACGTTTGTGAATCTCAGTCCCTTCGCTGGATACCGTTAATTCAAAAAACTCCCAATCTTTGGTGGCGGAGTTATAGCCTTTCGGGTGTTTGACCATGACTTCGGTCGGCACCAGTTGCACCACTGACCCAGGTGGGTATTCCCCCGTTTCGGCCTGTGCCACAGCTAAGGTGTCTGCCAGCTTACCCTCAAGCAGATTATCTACGTAAAAGCCCCGTACAGGAGTCATATCCAACATACAGCGAAAATCCTGTGGACTGATTTCCAGTGCCGTAGCTTCGCTAGAAGCGGCGGATACGATTTCTGTTTGCAGGCTAAAAGGCAGCAATACCAAAGACAGAGTCAGCAGTTTGAGTAAGGGTTGACGCATTGTAGGCATCTCCAGTTCAGGAAGGGAAATTTCTGTTTTATTTTAGTTGTAAAAAATTTAATTGCACGCAATCTGTTTATTGAATTTTCTCTTCTAGTACAAGGCTTACGGGAAGCAAAGGCAAAATTGACGGTGTTTGATTGGCTGGCTCAAGACTGTTCAAACAGTTTGTTGAGATAAGCCGCCAGACGCACGCCTGCCTGTTGTAGGCGCAGTTTAATGATCGGTAAATACTGGTGTTGATAGTCCCAGCCCAGCTCTGTAGATGATGGGTACAGCGTTTCCCGGAGTTGGACACTTTCGGCAACCCATACTGCAGGGTCAGTCTGTGCCCAATTGGCCTGATCGTCTGGGGATATCTTTTGCTTCAGCCATAGACTCCATTCACTGTAGGACAGACGCTGATGGTTGATGATATCGCTGTCCCATAAGCGGTGAAGGTTGGTGTTCTCGCTGAAGAACTGTAGGGGTAGTTCATTGCCGCCACGATCGAGGCCATTACCGGCATGCAGGGGCTGGTGCAAGTCACCAATGATGTGAATGCTGAATCTCAACGCCAGTTGTTTATCGGCAGTATCAGTCTTGGAATCCAGCAGGACTTGTTTGAATTGGGCCAGAGCGGTGATGGCGTCACCGACGGCTGGCTTCGGGGCGCTGGCGTAGGTTTCTCCTGCGGGCACCGTCACGTAGTGCCAGGGCGATGCTGTTTGTTGCCAGAATTGGCTGGGATCAGAGCGCATTTCATCGGCATAGGTTGACGCTTCGGCCAGCGATTCATTGGGCAACAGCTGCGAAATAGCGCTCCTGGCGTCTGCGGACAGGTAGGGCTCGGCAATGCTGCTGACGATACGATGACCCGTGGGACCCCAGGCCTGGGAGGGTGACGACAGCATTAACAATGCGCTAATCACAAAGCCGTGAAAAATCGTCAGGGCTTGTGATGGCGTGTGTGGTCGCATGGTAGCTCCTCACTCAGCGAAAACCTGAACACCAACGCAGCGCATCCCGACATGGTTGCGCTGCGTTAACACCAGTCTACGTATATACCAGATTCGGTTTATACCTGACTAGAAGTTATAGCTGAGACCGAATCGTACTTGGTACAGGGATGCCTCACCAATGCGAGACTCTTCCTGGTTGCCCGGCTCAACTGTTCCGGGGAAATCCACCTGGCGCAGTACCCCCCACTCATCATTCAACAGGTTGGTGAGGTTATCGATCACGACATAGGCAGATGCTCTGTGATCCTCACTGATGCCGGGCAGTTCCTGCTCAATACGCAGATCGGCCTTGGTCCACCAGGAGCCATCCTCTTCATTGCGCTCACTACCAGGTAACAACACGTTGTTGCCTTCCAGGTAAGGGGTGAAGTTATAAATGCCGTTGCCTGAAACGGTGTAGCTGTAAGAGGGACCCTGATAGGACTGCAGGAAAAGTGAAATGCGGGTAGCGTAGCCGTCGATGAACTCGCGGGTGTAGTTGAGGTTGGCTGTAAAGCGGTGCTTGATGTTGTAACTGGAGGTGGAGGCAACTTGTTCCTGGGGATCAAAAAACGCCCGGTTCTGATAATTGGAAAAAGCCACCGAGCTGTTCATGGGCTGGATGTCTTCAGCATCGGAAAAGGCGTAGCCAATATTCCAGTGAAGGCCGTTGTCGTGTCTTTTGGACAGGTTCAGGGAAACCATGTAAGAGTCGGCGTCTTCGTCGGCATTGGTTAATACAAACGAGGGTTCTCTGACACTGCTGTAAATCGGGTAGCCGTCGTCATTGGTACCGGTTCGTTCCAGGTCACCACGTAACACAATGGCAGAATCCTGCGTGCGGGTAAACAGCAGGTCGGCGTTAACGACATAGTTATTGTCGAACACATAAACACCACCAAAAGCCACCTTCCACTCTGACGGCAATTTAAAATCCGGATCGAGATAGTTGATTTCGTTGTTATCACCTTCGCCGGCGGCTACGGCGTCATACAGTTCTTGTGGGATTCCATAACCTGGTCCTGCAGGCGCTCCATCTTCAACTGCAGCATAGACAACATCACTGTCAAACAATGAACGGCTGCCATCGGTATAACCAAAGCTGCGACCACGCTGGCCGAACTGCAGGACATTGTTGTTAGAATAATTGTTGGAGAGCCAAACGTTGGGGTTGCCACCGGAAAATAAGCCGATACCACCGTGCAAGGTTAACTGATCAGTGAGGTGATAGGTGAAACCCAGACGTGGTTGCAAAAGTCCTTCACCATCCAGGGTTTGATCGTTGCCAAAACCATAATCGGCCACGAAATCATCATTCACCACTGGTTCGTCATCGGTCGTATACCAGTCGTAACGCAATCCCAGCACCAGATTGAGGTCGTAACCGAAGCTGATTTCATCCTGGAAGTAAACCGTATTGAATTCATAACCCCAATCGGCGGCGGCATCTTCAGGCTTACCGGAAGGTGCATTATTGTAGTAAATAGCATCGGCGAAACCGTTCCTGAAATTATCGATACCGTCAAAACGAATTTCGGTTTCGGTGTGCTGAACGAACAGGTTAAACACATTTAAAGCTTCACGCTCGTAGCCAAAGCTGAAGCTATGATCTTCCAGCAGATATTTGCCTTTAACAGCAAAGGTCGTGACATCATAATCGAGGTCATTGGAGTGACGGCTGTCATCACCTCCGAGATAAACATCGACTTCATCGAGTTCTACTCGGATTTCCCCGAAGTCTGTGCCACCTATAGAGTTCTGCCAGTTATCCAGTTCCAAATAGCCTAGCCTAACTTCGGTGGAAAAGTTTTCTGTCCAGTCAGAATAGAGAGTGGCAACCCAGGACTCCAGTTCTGCGCCGCGTTCATAGAGATGATTGGAAAACTCAATTTCATAAAGGTCATCGTCCGACTCGGTAAAGTTATTGCCGTCGTTGTAGTTGTAGGTCACGGACAGACGCTGGGTGTCGCTGAGGTTGGCATCAAATTTTATCAGCAGCTTTTCATCCTCATTGTCTAAGCTGCTGGGAATGTTACCCGGGTCGTATTGATACAGGGTTCGGGCAATCTCAGCAATTTCATCAAGCTCTGCTTGCGACGCCTGGACTTCGTTGACGGCGCCGGAACCTAAAGCTCCGCGGTCGAAGACGTTGGCTCCTTCAAGCTTTTCGTAGGCGGCAAAAAAGAAAAGCCTGTCGGGAATGATCGGCCCACCCAAGGTAAAGCCGAAACGGGTTTCATCAAAGGCACCAGCTTCAATATCTTCACCTTCGAGGGAATCGCCCTGCAGACTGTCACTGGTATAGTCGTAGAACACTGAGCCACTGAAGCGGTTGCCGCCAGATTTGGTCACGGCATTGATGTTACAGGCGGTAAAACCACCGTACTCAACATCAAAGGGGGCGAGTTCCACAGCAACCTGGTTGATGGCGTCGTAAGAAAATGGCATTCGCTCTGTGGGGTAACCGTTGGAGTTTAAACCAAAAGCGTCATTCATTCTCACCCCGTCAACGGTCAAGCTGTTGAAGCGTGAATTCTTACCGCCACATTGAACGGCGTTGATACTACCGCGGGATTCATCAACATAGACGCGGGGGTCAAGTCGAATGACATCAGTGAGGTTACGGTTGATGGCGGGAGCTGTCTGCAACTGGGCCAGATCAAAGCTCGCACTGGGGCCAACGGCTGCGGTGTTGGTAATTTGATCTCTTGTCACATAGACAATCACCTCTTCCAGGCTTTCACTCTCTGCCAGTGCAAACTGAAGGTCTGTGGTCTCACCGAGGTAGAGGGAAACCTCTTTAGAGGTTTGTGTTTTATATCCGTCGCCGGTGGCGGTAACGGTATAGTCGCCGTGGATCGGTAAGTTGTTGATCCGAAACTGGCCGTCACTGCGGGTGGAAATCGTGCGGGTAAACCCGGCAGATGCATTCATGATGGTAATCGTGGCGTTGGCAATCGGATTGCCATTGGCGTCGCTGACGATACCTTTTATTTCGGATGAGGTTTGCTGAGCTGTCAGGTTGCCGGAAAAGCCTATAACCGTCAGTGCGGTTGCGAATTGTATGACACGTGCCAGTGGATAAAGTGAAAGTGATAAGGATTTCATAAACCTGCCCTGGTGAATTAATATGAAATTGAACTGAAAAGTGTTCCGAAGAGCTGTTTTTCCTTAGGCTCCAATATCCCCGATGATCCGCACTGAACACGTTGTTTTGATGACGTCGGTGTTAAGAATTTTTTACGGCTAACAGGGAGTTAAGTGTGAGCTCAGTGGCTCGCTAGAAATTCAGCAAATACGGTGCCAACTTTATTTCACCAGGCTTTTTTGGCGTATTTTTCTTTTTATATCGATCGACAACACCGAACCCCCTCATTGAAGTCTTTCGGTAATCACTGAATGATCCTCGTCTATGGTCTAACACCGCCTTTGCTATATTGAATGACACCCATTATGAATAGCGGACCAGCTATTATGATAAATCGACAATTGGAGACGGATGCTGTTGACTGCCGAGACGCGGTGTTCCTTAAGGATATTCATTCGTCGACCGACGCCACAGGGTTGATGGCGTCCACCGACCATCTGGTGTCCGGCCAAGCGCTGATGTGCGGGCGTTTTTACTCCCAGACGTTTGCCGATGGCATATCCATGCACGTCGCGGACGTGGTGGAACAGCAAGACATTGACAGCCGCTCGGTGTTGTTGCCCGGCTTGAGCGTGAATGTCATCTTCGAGGGTCAGAGTGATTATTCCTTTTCCCACCACCGTTATCGCCTTGAAACGATAAACGATCCCTTGTGTTCCGTGATCATTAATGACCGTCAGGAAGTGATGACCCGTCATATGTCAGCCGGCCGGAGCATCCAAACAATGAATGTTTGCGTGCAGCGTGAATGGTTGGAAAAGCGCTGCACGTCGGTGCAGGACAAACGACAAATCCAACGCCTGTTGGATAGCCCGCAGGTTTTGAGTTGGCGTCCCAGTGACAGCTTGCTGGCATTGGCGCAACAGCTGTGGTGGCAACCGCAGCCGCAAGTTTTTAGTCAACGCTTGGAGTCCGAACAACGTACGCTGAAATTTTTGGCTACTTTACTGGAAGAGCTGGAAATACAGCTGGACCATCGACCAACGGAATGTTTGCTGGTCGAACCGGTGCGATCGTCTCTAAAGAGCCGGGTCGATGAACAACTGGCGCTGGGTCATGGCTTGCGTGAAATCGCCGCGAAATTGAATATGAGTGAACGTACCTTACAGCGAAAATTTAAAACGCTTTATCAGCAGACCGTGGCCTCGTATGTAAAACGTAAGCGACTGGAACAGGCAAAAAAAAATCTGGTAATTGAAAAACTCAGTGTGAACGAAGCGGCCTATCTGGCGGGCTACAATCACAGTTCGAATTTTGTCAGCGCTTTTAAGCGCGAGTACGGCATTACTCCGACGGAATTTATGGACCGCCATCGCTATCAATTAACCTCCTAAAAAAAACAGCCCTGACTACCCAGGGTTGGGCAAACAGGGTCTGTTTTTATCACGCTTCTACACGGCCGAGTTGCATGGCTGAGTATCCATCGACCTAGAAGGATTTCCTGAAGGTGAGGCCATAAGTGCGTGGATCGCCCAGGTAGCTGGTCATAGAGCCGATAAACGCGGTGTCAAAAATCACCTGGGCATAGTCTTCATCCAATAGATTTTTGCCCCACAGTTCCAGGCTCCAGTTGTGTTGCTGACTGACGATACCCAGGCGACCGTTAAGCAGCGTAAAACTATCCTGGACCTTTTGTCCTGCCAGATTGGAACCGGTGTTGTAGTCATCGCTGTGGCGCAGGTTGAGATAAAACAAACCGGTTAACTCATCGCCCAGCGAGGGTGTCCAACTGATGGCTGCTGTCGTCACCAGTTCTGGAGCATTGGATAGGTTGTTGCCAGGCAGGCGTCGCAGTGAGGGGTTTAAGGGACTGCCGGACTCATCACCAACCAGATCGTCTTCATAGCGAGTCTCGGCGTAGGTAACGCCGGCCATCAACTTCAGGCTCGGCGTGGCGCTGAAGCTGGTTTCCAGTTCAACCCCTTCGGACACAACGCCATAGCGGACATCGCTGGAATCGCAGCTGCCGCTGCTGGCGTCGGGGTCCTGATCCAAACCGTGCAAACCGCTATCACAGCCGTTGATGGTTTCGACGATATAAATAGTGCCGTCGAAGGTGTTTAGCTGAAAATTTTCAAAGCGTTGATGAAACACGGCGGCGGAGGCGGTGAGTCGATTGCCTTGATACTTTGTGCCGATTTCAAACGCGTCAACGATCTCCGGATCAAAACGCAGGTTGCCCACATCGCTGTCGGAGCGTGGCAGATAGGCCGGTCCCAGGGCGGATCGATCCAGATTGAAGCCACCCGCCTTGTAGCCGCGTGAATAGCTGCCGTATAACAGCCATTGATCCGACGGTTGCCAGGATAGCACCAGGGTGCCGGTAAATTCTTCATTGACGTCCGAGTCGCGCAGGTTGAGAGTATTCAGTTCGGAGGAACTGTTGCCCTGACAGGCGAGAGTTAGGAAGGCCGGCGCCAGCGGTGCAAAGATACCGCCGGACAGGCCGCGCATGTCGGCACAGACTGTGTTGGTGTTGTTGAACTGCGCGGAAAAATCTTTTTCGTCGTAGGTGTAGCGCAGGCCCACGGTCAGATCCCAGTGATCAGCCAGGCTGATGATATTGTGGGTAAAGAAAGCGAAGCTTTCGCTGTCCTGCTGGTAGCGACTGCCGTCGTCACCCAGATTGCGCAAGCTGTAGAGCAGATCGAATGCCTGCAGCGTATCTGACGACAGGGAATTGGCAACAAAGCGTCCGGTCGGACTCAAACAACCGGAGCTGCTGGCTTCCATCAGCGACGGATTCAGGGTCGCGGCCAACAGACAGGAAGCGTAAGCGCCATAATCACTGCCAAACTTCAAAGTACTTCCCTGCTGCAATTCTTCATTGGCATAGTAGGCGCCGACCAGCCAATTCAGGCGCTCGTTGAAGCTAGTGCCCTGCAGTCGAAATTCCTGGGAGAAGGTTTGAAATTTGCGACCACTGCCGTCTTCGCTGATGTGCAGAATGTCGGCGAAATGGTATTCGGCATCGGCGGACTGAGCCGCATCGTATTCGCGATAGGCGCTTATGGAGGTTAACGTCATGTCGTTAAAACTCCAGTTAAGTTCCGCCGACAGTCCCCACTTTTCCGATTCTCCGCCCATATTGCGACCCGGGCTGAGCGCGACCTTGCGATCGTACGGATCATGTAATGAGGGATAGAGTTGATCCAGGCTTTTGCCGGTGACAGCCATCAGGATGCCAATGTTGGGATTCAACAGCGGGTCGAGTAACTGGGAATTGGTGAGCGGATTGATGGCGTCGCTGCCATCGCTGACCTCGTCGGTGGCGAACACCGCGCCGCAACAGTCCTCCTGTTGTTTGGTGTAGTCAGCGATCAGGCGCAGTGACATATTATCCTGTGGTTCAATCAATAATTGGCCTCTGAGGAAAAAGCGGTCGCGGTTGTTGAGCTCATAGCCGCTGTTGACATCTTCGTAAAAACCGTCGCGTTGATAGAGGATGGTTTCCAGTTTGCCGGCAACGGTCTCACTCAAACCACCGTTGATACCCGCTTCCAGTCGACGCTGGTCGTAGTTGCCATAACTCACCGACAGGTCGGCAGAAAACTCTGGCGTCGGTGCGGTGGTGGTGATGTTAATCAAGCCGGCCGACGCATTGCGACCAAACAGCGTTCCCTGTGGGCCACGCAACACTTCCACCTGTTGCACATCGCCCAGTTCACCCATGCCCACTCCGGTGCGGGAACGGTAGACGCCGTCAACGAAAATGGCCACGGAACTTTCCAGACCGATATTGTCTCCCACGGTACCTATGCCGCGTATGCGGGCAGAGGTGTTGGATTCCGAACCGGTGGAAGAAATCAGTACCGATGGCGACAGCTGATTCAACTCTTTGACGTCGTAGGTGCCGGAGTTTTGAATGTCGGTTTTGCTCACCACACTGACGGCGATCGGCACTTCGCTGAGTGTCTGATTGCGACGCGTTGCTGTGACCAACACTTCTTCGATGATATTTTCTGCCGCCAGTTGAGCGGAGGTCTGAGCTTGTGTAAGGGCCGCTTGTGCCAACAATATCACGGGGCTGCAGGCGGTAAATAAGGCTGTTATTTTTTTCATAATATTTACCCACGGTTATGATTTTTTAATGAGTTCTATAACAACATCTTTCCTCACTCTGAAAAATTTGGTCGTTATCGCGAACACGCTGCGATAACGACCTGCTTGTGTTAACAATCAATTATCCAGCCTGGCTGGCAAATCGCCATGGCAGCATGGTCTCGAAGTTTCGACGGTAAAACTGATCTTTGATTTCTTCGTCCATATCGCCAATTGAGTTTTCAAAATAACCCAGGGGATCCGTCGTGCCCTCGGGATGTGGGTAATCGCTGGAAAATAAAAATAATTCAGGCCCGATGTCCTCAATCATTTTTTTCAAATCCTCCTTGGGGAACGGCGTAAACTTCACCGCGCGACGAATTTGTTCAGAGGGCTTTAATGACATCGCCTGCAGATAGGGGTCGGTTTTTCCAAAACTCTTAAAGGCAATATCGAGCTCGCGTAAAAATTCTGGTACCCAGCCGGCACCGCATTCAATCACACCACCTTTCAATTGTGGGAAACGCTCGAACACACCGTCGTACACCATGGCGGTTAAAAATATCTGCGGGCCGTAAGACAGCATGACGTAATCGGGAAAGCGCAGGTTTTCACCACCACCGTGAATGTCGGGTGCCCGTTGCCGGCCGTTGTTGTGATAGGCACTCGGTTGCGTCATGGTGCCGGGACCTATGTGCAACACAAACGGAATGCCTCGCTCCTGCAGGGTTTGCCAAAAGGGATCGAGGTCGGTGTGACCGGGTGAGCGCTCGCCGGCCGGTCCTGTGGAAACCTGAATCGCTCCGGCACCATCGGCCAGCACGCGTTCCAGTTCGGCCAGTGCATGCTCGGTATTGTTCAGCGGAATGTAGGCTACGTAAATCAAGCGCGGGTCGTTGCGACAAAATGCCGCCATGGCATCGTTGGCGGCACGTGCGCCTTGATAGACCAGGTTTTCATCTTTTAATTTGGTAAAGGTGCCGAGAGAAAAGGTGCCGAAGACCAGCTGAGTTTGAAAACCCAGTTGATCCAGCGCATGGGCACGCTCATGCGGATCAAACGCGCCATAGGCGATCCAGCCCTTGGGGCCATCAATCAATTTTTCCGACGCCGCGGCCTCGGCTGCGGTATTCCCCTTGCGCTGTTTAGCCGCTTCAATTTGTTGACGAATAAAATCCGGCGCCTTGTCGTAGAGTCCCTTTAATTGATTAGCGTTTTCACCCGTCAAATAGGGGTCGAGCCAGTCGAGGGTTTCCATCACATGGGCGTCCGCGTCGTGGACGATTCTGCCTTGCACATACTTCATAAGCCTCTCCTTTATGGGTTGTTGTGGCGTTACGAGGGTGATGTTTGCATGGGCCGACAGCTCAACTGGCGCCAGTCAAAGGGTTGTGTTTGGATTTCGTGCCTGGCCCAGGCTTTTCAGAGCCCCGAGCACCACATCCACATAGAGGTCGGCGAGAAACTGCCGGTCCTGGGGCGACGTCATCACGTGGGCCTGCAGTCGCAGGGAGTGGATGCCGGACAACAGAATGCCGATGGCCGAGGTGGCCTGACGCCGCGACAGGCCGAATTCCTCGCTGGCCAGCTGGGCAAACGCCCGCACCGAGCGCCGGTCGCGTTCAGCCTGTTCGGACTTGAAACCCGCTTCCTGAATTTCGGCCACTTGGGGACCAAAGATCCAGCCATGGGAATCCACCGCTCCCATCACCGCGTCAACAAACGCTCTCAAACGCTCTTCAAAACCGACGGCCTGTTTGACGTGAGCGCTGATGGTCTCGTGCAGCTTGGCGGCTTCGCGGGAATAGGTGGCGTTTATCAGATCTTCGCGGTTGGCAAAGTGCTTGTACACCAGGGTACGGGTGACTCCGGCACGAGCGGCAATGACCCCGATGGTCAGTCTCTCGCTGCCTTCTTCCCGCAGGATCTCCAGCGCCAGATCCATCAGATCGTGGCGGCGCTCGTCGGCGGTCATGCGGTCTTGAGACGTTACGGATTCCAGGTTGCTGATCACAGACTCTCCATCTTGGTGATGCCCACTCGTATTGGAACAGAGGTTGTCGAGAAAGGGTTGGTTACAGTTTGTAAACTTGTTTAGTTGCAAAGTGTAACTTGCGAGTTACACTTTGCAACTAAACCCACAAAAAATCTTGGTAAAAACTGTCACTGAAATATCCAATGATAAAAAATACATAAAAATCAATTGGGTAGATGATCTAACGGATAACAACTCAGGTGGCTCCATGCGACAATTAGAAAAGCGCCAACAGCCGGACCAGCAGAATTTGAGTGTTGCGGATAAAGTGTTTTACGGCTGTGGCAGTGTGCCTTACGCCCTTAAAGAGGCGACCTTTGGCAACTTTGTGCTGTTTTTTTACACCCAGGTATTGGGCCTGTCAGGGTCCTTGACCGGACTGGCCATCTTTATTTCGGTGCTGTGGGATGCGGTCTCTGATCCCGTGGTGGGGGCCTGGTCGGATCGTCTGCAAAGCCCCTGGGGACGACGACACCCGTTGATGTTGGCGGGCACGCTGCCCCTGGCGCTGTCGTTTGTGATGCTGTTCAGTCCAGTTCAGAGTGTGTTGCAGAGTCAGTGGGCAATGTTCGGCTGGCTGCTGGCGTCGGTGTTGTTGCTGCGTACGTCACTCACCATCTTTTACATACCGCAGAACGCCATGGGGGCGGAAATGGTGGATGACTACGCTGAGCGTTCTTCCATTGTCAGCTTTCGCACTAACCTGGGCTGGATCGCTGGAGTGGCGATTCCCGCGGTGTGCCTGTCGCTGATTTTCGCCGCAGAGGGTGGCCAGGACGGTCGTTTTATTCTCCACAACTACACCACGTACGGCTGGGTAGCGTTTGTCCTGGTGGTGGTTGCCTGCCTGGTGTGTCTGCTGGGAACACGCCGCTATATTCCCCGTTTAAAAGCGGTAGCGGCCCGCAACCAGGCGAGCCCAGGCTTGACTGGCATGTTGCGTGATACCCTGGCGACCCTGCACAACGCCAATTTTCGCCGCATTTTTATTTTGGAGATAGCGGTTGGGGGTACCCTGGGGATTCTGGGGGCATTGCAGATGATTACCTGGACCTATTTCTGGGAGTTGTCGGTGCAACAGATTGCCCTGTTGGCGCTGTCGTCGCTACTGGCGGTGGGCATCGCCTTTCCCGGCATCAGCTGGATGGCGCAGCGCTGGGAAAAGCAAACCCTGTTACGGGTGGCGGTGGCCGGTCTGGTGTTTAATACCCTGTGGCTGGTGCCCGGTCGGTTGTTGGGGTTGATCCCGGAGAATGGCACGCCTTGGTTATTTTCCCTGGTGTTTATCAATACCCTGATCACCACCGTATTGACCATCATGCGTACAGTAAATTTGCATTCGATCATGGCGGACATCGCCGATGAGCATGAGCTGAGTACGGGCCGGCGACAGGAAGGTGTGTTCTTTGCCGCCACCACCTTTGCTCTCAAGTTTGTCATGGGGTTTGGCTATATGGTGGCAGGTCCCTTGCTGGATATTGTGGGGCTGGAGCCCGGAGTACCCCCAGGCCAAGCTTCGGAGTCGGCGCTGTTTGGCATTGGATTGGTGGTGGGGCCGGTGCTGGTATTGTTGTTATTGATTCCCTGGTGGCTGGCCATGCGCATCGATGTCAGTCGGGAGAAAAGCGGTGCTGTGCAGGCGGCGCTGATGTTGCAAGCGCGCCTGGATCGCTAAGGCCTGTTAACAGGCCCTAGTCAATAGGCGCTCGTCAGTGAGGCAAACTGGCGACTTGGGTTTCGATCCAGTCCTTGACCGCCTGCGTGACTTCCTTGCTACTGCGTCCCTCAGTGGGAATCGCCGGGCCAATGCGAAACTCCACCGTTCCGGGATTTTTGATCCAGGTATGCATGGGCCAGAAGACCCCGGAGTTGTGGGCCACAGGAATCAACGGCGCACCACTGTTGATGGCGATATCGGCACCGCTACGGGCGTAGTTACCCACCTGACCCACCGGCGTGCGGGTACCCTCGGGAAACACCAGCACATTGTTGCCCTGGCTGAGGCGTTTCTGGCCCCAGGTTTTGACTTTTTTGAGAGCGTCTTTGGGGTTGCTGCGATCAATGGCGATGGGGCGCATCTGGGCCAGGCCCCAGCCAAAAAACGGAATCCGCAGCAGTTCTTTTTTCAGAATGGTGGAGCAGGGGTGAAACTGCCACTGCAAGAAAATCGCTTCCAGCGTCGACTGGTGCTTGGACATGATCACCGCCGGTTCGGAGGGCAGGTTTTCCTGACCGGTCACCTTCACCTTGACCCCGCAGACGATGCGCAGCGCAAACAACATCACTGAATTAAAAGCGATAAAGAAGCGACTACGAACGGAGTATGGCGCCAATGGCAACAGAATGCCCACCACACCAAAAATTACCGCAGTGACAGACATGATGGTGTAAAAAATCAGGGCACGTAGCTGGGGCATAGGACGCTATCCGTAATGTTCCGTAATGTAATGAGCCGCTTGCAGCAGGTCATCGAACACCGGCAGATTGTCCAGGCCGGGTTCAGGTTCCATGGTGAGTTTTTGTAACGTCTTTTCGCCTTTGCCGGTTTTCACCAGCAGTGGTTGGCAGCCTTTCGCCAGGCCCGCCTGCAGATCCCGCAAGCTGTCACCGACGATGGGCCAGCCTTTGGCCTGCAGACCCAGTTCCGCCTCCAGGGTGTCGATCAGTCCGGGCAGGGGTTTACGACAGCGGCAGTGATCGTCAGGACCGTGGGGGCAATAATAGATACCGCGAATGTCGCCACCGGCGGCCTGCACCGCCGCCGTGAGCTTGGCGTGCATGGCGTGCAGGTCGGCGAGGCTGAAATAGCCCCGCGCCAGTCCCGACTGGTTAGTGGCGATCACCACCGCAAAACCCTGTTGGTGCAGATGGGCGATGGCTTCGACACTGCCGTCGATCAGCACGAATTCATCCACCGATTTGACGAACTCGTCCGAATCGCGATTGATGACGCCGTCGCGATCCAGGATGACCAGTTTCTGCATAGCCTGAACAGCCCTCAGCCTTTGCTGGGGGCCAGCAGGGAAATGTCCGCCACCTGCAGGAACAGGTTGCGCAGCTGGTTCAACAACGCGATACGGTTGTTTTTCAGCGCCGCATCATCCGCCATCACCATAACATGGTCAAAGAAGCTGTCCACCGGTTCGCGCAGGCTTGCCAGCGCCGCCAGAGTGGCGGTGTAGTCGCCACTGGCAAACAGCGGGGCGACTTCCTCGGCCTTGCGGTTGAGCTGTTCGGCCAGGGTTTTTTCGGCGGCTTCCTGTAACAGGCTGGCATCCACACTGACCTCGCCGTTGCTGTCAGCCTTGGCAAGAATGTTGGAGACCCGCTTGTTGGCGGCGGCCAGAGCCTGGGCTTCCGGCAGCTGGCTGAAGGCGTGGACAGCTTTGACGCGGTTGTGGATATCCAGCGGTTGCGACAACTGCTTAGCCTGCACCGCCTGGAACACCTCGGCCGGGATCTTGTCGTCTTCGTACCAGGCGCGGAAACGCTCCACCATGTAGGCGAAGGCGGTATCGATCGTCTCATCCAGGTTACTGATGCTGTCACCGTGCAAGCTGGCAGCGGTGTGCAACAACGCTTTCAGGTCCAGCGGCAGTTGTTTTTCCACCAGCAGACGCAACACACCAACGCTGGCGCGACGCAGGGCGAAGGGGTCCTTGGAGCCTGTGGGTTTCTGGCCGATGCCAAAGATGCCGCTGAGGGTATCGATGCGGTCGGCCAGGGCGACGATGGTTCCTGTCTCGGTAGCCGGCAGTTCGTCACCGGCAAACTTCGGCTGGTAGTGTTCTTTCAGGGCCGCGGCGACGTCGCTGTCCAGACCCTCGTGCACGGCGTAGTAGTAACCGGCCAGGCCCTGCATCTTGTCGAATTCACCGACCATGTCGGATACCAGGTCCGATTTACACAGCTGTGCGGCCAGTTCGGCCTTGGCAATGTCGGCCCCCAGTTGTTCGGCGATATTCACCGCCAGTGCGGCGGTGCGCTCGGTCTTGTCGAAGATGGAGCCAAGTTGCGCCTGGAAGACGATGGGCTTCAGGCGCTGGCGGAATTCGGCCAGAGAAACTTTTTTATCGGTTTCAAAAAAGAACGCGGCATCGGACAGGCGCGGGCGAATCACCCGTTCGTTGCCGTCGATCACCTGGGCCGGATCTCGGCTTTCGATGTTGGCGACGGTAATGAAATAGGGCAGTAACTTGCCGTCAGCATCCAGCACCGGGAAATACTTCTGGTGTTCTTTCATGGAGTAGATCAGCGCTTCGGCGGGCACCTGCAGGAAGCGCTCTTCAAAGCGGCCGGTAAGGGCCACGGGCCACTCCACCAGGGCGGTGACTTCGTCGAGGAGATCCTGATCGATCATGGCGATGCCACCGACGTTTTTCGCCTCGGCTTCCACCTGTTGGCGAATGGTCTGCTGGCGCTGGGCAAAGTCCACCATCACATAGGCGGTGCTGGGCAGTTTGCTGAGGTAGTCGTCGGCGTTGTCGACCAGCAATGGCTGGTTGTAATGGAAGCGGTGACCGCGGGTTTCACGCGAGGCCTTCAGGCCCAGCATCTCGCCATCGACGATGTCATCCCCCAGCAACATCACCAGCCAATGTACCGGACGCACAAATTCGGTACGGCGGGCGCCCCAGCGCATGCGCTTGGGGATCGGCAGGGCGTTGAGGGACGCTTCGACAATGGCGGGCAGCAGTTGGGCGGCATGCTCACCACCGGCCTGGGAGCGGAACACCAGCTTGTCGACCTTGCCATCGCTGTCGGTGGCCAGTTCGCTGACGGCGATGCCGTTTTTGCTGGCAAAGGCTTCCGCCGCTTTGGTGGGGTTGCCATCGGCGTCAAAGGCGATCTTGGCGGGCGGTCCCCACACCACCACATCTTTTACCGGGGTCTGTTCTTCAAGCTCGCGTACTACCACCGCCAGACGGCGTGGCGCAGCGTAGGGTTCAATGCTGGCAAAGCCGAGGGATTGCTGTTTGAGTCCGCTGGCAATACCGGCACTGAAGGCCTGCATGAGTTTTTTCAGCGCTACCGGTGGCAGTTCTTCGGTGCCCAGTTCGACCAGAAAATCTTTAGCCATGATTACTGCTCACCTCCATCGTTGGTGCTGTTGTCAGCCACCAGTTGCATCACTTGTTGTCTCAGGTTGTCTTCCGCCAGTGGGAAGCCCAGTTTCAGCCGCGCGTCGAAGTAGGCCTGCGCCACGGCACGGGCCAGGGTGCGCACCCGCAGGATGTAGCGCTGACGCTCGGTGACGGAGATGGCGTGACGGGCGTCCAGCAGGTTGAAGGCGTGGGAGGCTTTCATTACCATTTCATAGGCGGGCAGCGGCAGGTTCTTTTCAATCAGGCGCTGACTCTCGCGCTCGCACACGTCGAACGTCTGGAACAGGAAGTCCACATCGGCCTCTTCGAAGTTGAAGTGGGACATCTCGATTTCGTTCTGCAGGAACACATCACCGTAGGTGACCTTGTTGCCCTCAGGGCCGACGGTCCACACCAGGTCGTAGATGGAGTCGACGCCCTGCAGGTACATGGCGATACGCTCCAGACCGTAGGTGATCTCGCCGGTGACGGGGTAGCATTCGAGGCCGCCGACCTGCTGGAAGTAGGTAAACTGGGTCACTTCCATACCGTTGAGCCACACTTCCCAGCCCAGACCCCAGGCACCCAGGGTGGGGGATTCCCAGTTGTCTTCCACAAAGCGGATGTCGTGGATGCCCGGATCGATGCCCAGTTCGCGCAGGGAGTCCAGGTACAGGTCCTGAATGTTGTCCGGTGACGGTTTCAGCACCACCTGATACTGGTAGTAGTGCTGCAGGCGGTTGGGGTTTTCACCGTAGCGGCCATCGGTGGGACGGCGGCAGGGCTGTACATAGGCGGAGTTCCAGGTTTCCGGGCCAATGGCGCGCAGGAACGTGGCCGGGTGAAAGGTGCCCGCGCCCACTTCCATATCCAGCGGTTGCAGGACGACGCAGCCCTGGCGGGCCCAGTATTGTTGCAGTGCGAGAATCAGCCCCTGAAAAGTGCTGACATCGGGTTTGTTGGTTTCAGACACGGTTGTCTGTCCCTCCGGCCTTTGGTGAATTCTTCGTTAGTTGGTTAGTTCAGGTGGTTCGAAAGTCTGTATCTGGGGCGCCAACCGGGGCATTCCCTTACGGGACACGCTGTGAATGCATCCATGCACGCTCGGCGTCGGCATCCATGCCTCCGACGGTCCCGTAAGGGAATACCCCGCCTGGCTTGGGTGCCACTTCCTTGAGCGCCACTTTCTTGAGTGCCTCTGCGACAGAAGTTGAGACCTTTTTCCTGAATTAAGTCAAAACAGGGGCGGGATTATAGCCTTCTGCTGTCTCCGCACCAAGGAAACCACCGGAATTGAAGCACATCGGGGTCGGAAACCGGTCAAAGTTGTCCCGTCGACTACCATTGGGTAAGCTTCCGCGTCTTGTTCTTCCCCGATTGGCAGCATATTTCACATGTCGGACCCCAAAGCCTCACCCACTTTTAAAGAAAACCTGGCGGTTGGCCTGCTCAAGGCCAGTGCCTGTCTGCCCCTGTGGTTGAGTCGCGGACTGGGTGTGACGGTGGGTTGGCTGGCACGTCTGAGTCACAGCCGCATGTACCTGGTGACCCGGGAAAACCTGGAGTTGTGTTTTCCACAGATGGAGCCCCGCGCCCGCAACCAGCTGATAGCGGCCAGCCTCAGTGAAACCGGCAAAATGATGTTGGAAACCGGTGCGGTCTGGTTGCGGCCATCGTCGTGGTTGCGGTCGAAAATTCTCAAGGTGCACCGGCGCGAGATTCTCGACGATGCCCTGGCGGAGGGGAAGGGGGTGATCCTATTGGCCCCCCATCTGGGTAACTGGGAGGTGTTGGGCTTGTATTTGTCCGAGGTGCCGGGAGCGACCTTTCTCTATCAACCGCCCGACAATCAGGAGTTGGAACGGATTGTTCGAGATAGCCGCGAGAAGGCTGGCGCTCATCTGGTGCCCACCAACCGCAAAGGGGTCGTAGTGTTATTAAAGGTGATGAAGCAGGGCGGCTTTACCGGCATTCTGCCTGATCAGGTACCCGACGCGGCGGGGGGGGGATTCGCGCCTTTTTACGGTGTGCCGGCTCTGACCATGACCCTGGTGAACAACTTGCGCCAGCGCTCCGGTGCGCGGGTGGTTGCCGCCTATGCCGAGCGCGTCAAAGGTGGCTTTGAAATTCATTTTAAAGAGGCGGCTGCGGGCATTGAGGCGAATGATGAGATTGAAGCCTTGACCGCCCTCAACCGTACTGTGGAATCTTGTGTGGATGACATTCCCGCTCAATACCAGTGGGAGTACAAACGCTTTCGCAAGCAGCCCGCGGGCATGCCCAAGCGCTATCGTAAACGCTAGGCGCGGGCATGTTGCAGGAATTCGATCAGGCTTGAGGCTGGCACCGGTCTGGAGAAATAATACCCCTGCGCCAGATCACATCCCAACCCCCGTAGCAGTTCCAGTTGCTGCTGGTTTTCGACCCCTTCCGCCACGGTGTTTACCCCCAGGGCACGACTCATGGCGACGATGGAAGAAACCAGCGTCAGTGCGTTTGCGTCTTTTTCTATGTCTTTGATAAACGACCGGTCGATTTTCAGGTAGTCCACCGGAAAATTGCGCAGGTAGCTGAGGGATGAATAACCGGTGCCAAAATCATCCAGTAACACCCGGCACCCGGCTTGTTTCAGGCGGTGTAGGTAATTGGCGATATTGCGGTGTTCCGGTGCTAACAGGCTCTCGGTAATTTCAAACTCAATGCGTGAGTGCTCGATATTTTCAGCACTGATCTGGCTTAACCAGTCATCCTGACTGGCATCCGTATCGGGAAACTCGGCGATGGAACGATTGACGGCAATGTGAATGGGGGGCAGCCCGAGTGCATCCAGTTGCCGCACCAGGCGGCAACTCTCCTGCAGCACGAAGCGTCCCAGGCTTTTCGCCAACCGGAACTCCTCGGCGATGGCAATGAACTCTTCTGGTGACACCTGTTTGCCATCCAGCTGCCAGCGCACCAGTGCCTCGCATTTCTCTACCTGGTTGCTGTGCAGGGATATCAGTGGCTGGAAGTGCACTTGCAGTTGGCGCTGTTGCAGCGCTCGACTCAAAGCATTTTTCAAAGCCAACTTTCGATTGCTCTGTTGTTGCATCGCCCAGGTAAAGAACTGGAATTCATTTTTGCCCTGCCGCTTGGCCTGACTGGAGGCCTGTTCGGCTTTGGTTACCAGGTCTGCAGCCGTGCTGGCATCGTCGGGAAACAGGGCAATACCAATGGAGGCGGTGATCTGCAGTTCCTGTGTTTGAATCTGCAATGGCGATTGAATCGTTTCGAGAACCGTCATTGCCAGGTTGCCGGGATGACGGGTGTTGCCGACCAGAGGGAACAGCAGGGCGAATTCATCGCCACCGATACGGGCTACCGTGGCGGGTTGCTGAAACTGTTGCGTAAGCCGCTGCGCGATCTGCTGCAACAACCTGTCACCACTTTTAACGCCCAGGCTGCTGTTGATCGTGCGAAAATCGTCCAGACTGATGTGCAACAACGCGGCCTGGGTTTGGTGTTGTCTGCTGATGATCATTTGCTGCTCAATCGTATCCAGTAACAGTTGTCGGTTGGGCAGGTTGGTTAGCAGGTCGTAATTTTCCCGCAAGTGAATTTGTTGTTGCGCTTGTTTCAGTTCACTGAGGTCGTAAAAGATGCCGAGGAAATAGCGGTTATCGCTTTCAGGTTCGGTAAACTGGTGCAGGGTTAGCCATTGAGGGTAAGTTTCGCCGGATTTTTTGCGATTGATGATCTCTCCGGACCAGTAGTGTTTTTCTTCCAGGTCGGCCCACATGGATTGATAAAACGCCTGACTGTGAAGGCCGGAACTCAGCAGTTCGCCAGGTTTTCCTCCCAACGCTTCTGCCTGACTGTAACCGCTGATGTGGGAGAAAGCGGTGTTGGTATAGAGAATTTCCTGGTGTTCATTGGTGAGCAGAACGCCCTCTCCCATGGCATCCACCATAATCTGGTGGATGTTCAGCTTGCGCTGGCGTTGACGTCGTTCGAGCTCACCGGCAATCAAGCCCGAGAACAGCAGAAACAGTGCTTCTGTGGAATGGACTTGATGAATTTCTTGCCGGTACAACGCCACCAAAATGCCCAGCACCTGACCTTGATTGTCAGTCAGCGGGGTGCCGACGTAGGCATCTATGCCCATCTCCACCAGTAGCTGATCATTCGGGTAGAGGGCCTGGGCGCCGCCATTATGCAGGCATACACTGTTGTCGCAAACATCTGCACAGGGAGTGTCAGCAATGTCATAGCTGAAATTGTCGGCCAGCTCTGTGCCCCTGGCATAGGCAATGGTGGTAGCTTTGGTGTAATGCTTATCGAGCACGGCCACGTAGGTGTGGTCGGCATCAATGACTTTGGCGAGTGCCTCGATAATGGTATTAAAAAAATGTTTGCCGTGGGCCTGGGACAGGCTTTGGACAATGGTGTGGACTTTGTGGTCGATCATAAATCAATATCGGCAATGGGTGACGCACTAAACTATTGGCTACTCGGTCTGCTCCGCAGGGCGCTCACACACTTGTGAGCAGCGGCAGTTTATCGCTGTTCAGTTTTTAGCGGCGCCAGAACATCGGGCTAAATAACACTAACAAGGTGAAGACTTCCAGCCGTCCCAGCAGCATGGCAAAACACAACACCCACTTGGCGGTGAGATTCATATCGCCGTAATGGGTAGCGACCTCTCCCAGTCCCGGTCCCAGATTATTGATGCAGGCGCCGACGGCAAAGAAGGCAGTCACCACATCCAGCCCTGTGCCAATCAACACCAAAAACATCAGGAAATAGGCGAACACGTACACTGAGAAGAATCCCCACACCGCATCCACCACCCGGTCCGATACTGTGGTGCTGCCGAGTTTGATGGGGATGATGGCATTGGGGTGAATCAGGCGATGAATTTCCCGCATGCCCTGTTTGATGATCAGCAGAATGCGGATCACTTTGATGCCGCCGGCGGTGGAGCCGCCACAGCCGCCCATAAAGGCAAAATACAGCAGCATAAACGGCAGGATGTTGGGCCAGGCACTGAAATCGGTGGTGGTAAAGCCAGTCGTCGTGAGGATCGACACCAACTGAAAAATACCGTGACTGATGCTGCTGCCCAGATCAAAAATCTCAAATTGGTAGAGCAGGGTTATCGTCAGGACAGAGCCCAGTACAATGGCGGACATGTAGAGGATAAATTCCGGGTCGCGGAAGTAGTGCATAAAATTGCGGTCTTTCCAGCTGTAGAAGTGCAGCGCGTAGTTGATGCCGGAAACGATCATAAAAAATACACAGATGGCATGGATCACTTCGCTGTCGAAAAACCCCATGCTGGCATCGTGGGTGGAAAAACCACCGATGGCGACGGTGGCAAAGCTGTGACAGATTGCATCAAACAGGCTCATGCCCGCCGCCCAGAAAGACAGGGCACAGACAATGGTGAGGCCCAGGTAAATAAAGAACAGCGCTTTGGCGGTTTCGGTAATGCGCGGCGTCAGTTTACGGTCCTTGACCGGCCCCGGGGCCTCGGCGCGGTACAGCTGCATGCCGCCGATGCCGAGCATGGGCAGGATGGCAACGGCAATCACAATAATACCGATGCCACCGAGCCATTGCAGTTGCTGGCGGTAATAGAGAATCGACTTGGGCAGCGCATCGAGACCGGTAATGACGGTGGCGCCGGTGGTGGTCAGGCCGGAGAGGGATTCAAACGCGGCGTTGGTGAATGACAGGTTGAGACCGTTACTGAACATAAACGGCAGCGAACCGAACAGACCCAGTACCGACCAGAACAGGGCGGTGATGAGAAAGCCGTCGCGGGTGCGCAGGTCCTGTTTGACGTTGTGCACCGGAAACCACATCACCAGCCCGGTCACAAAGGTGATGCCAAAGGCGAACAGGAAGGCCATCTGGTTATGGTCGTGAAACCACAGCGACACCATCAACGGAGGAAACAGCGTCAGGCTGAACAGCATCAACAGGATGCCGAGAATGCGGGAAATAACCGTAAAGTGCATGTGTGAAAAAGTGCCTGACTAGAAAAAGGTAAAGCCAACCTGAAACAGTTGCTCAATGTCTTTGGTGTGTTTTTTGTCGACCAGGAATACGATCACATGATCGCCGGTTTCCACCACAATGTTGTCGTGGGCGATCAACACTTCGCTGCCCTTGTCGGTCTCCCGCAGGATGGCGCCGATACTGGCGCCGGCCGGCAGGTCGATATCCTCAATCGCTTTACCCACCACCTTGGAGGTGCGCGGGTCGCCGTGGGCAATCACTTCAATGGCTTCGGCCGCACCCCGGCGCAGCGAGTGAACGTTGACGATATCGCCACGGCGTACGTGGGTGAGCAAGCTGCCGATGGTGGTCTGCTGTGGAGAAATGGCAATATCAATTTCTCCCCCTTGTACCAGATCCACATAGGCGGGGTTGTTGATCAGGGTCATCACCTTGCGGGCGCCCAGGCGTTTGGCCAGCATGGAGGACATGATGTTGGCTTCATCGTCGTTGGTCAGGGCCAGGAACACATCGGTGTCTTCGATGTTTTCTTCCAGCAGCAATTCCTGATCTGAGGCGCTGCCGTGCAGGACGATGGTGCGGTTGAGCCGCTCCGACAGATAGCGGCAGCGATTCAGGTGGTATTCAATCAACTTGACGCTGTAGCGTGATTCCAGGGTGCGGGCGAGACGGAAACCAATGTTGCCGCCGCCGGCAATGACAATGCGCTTGTACTGGTTTTCCAGACGGCGCAACTCGCTCATCACGGCGCGAATATCGGATTTGGCGGCGATAAAAAACACTTCGTCGTCGGCCTCGATGATGGTCGAGCCTTCCGGAGTGATGGCGCGGTCGCGACGGTAAATCGCGGCCACCCGGGTGTCCACCGACGGCATATGCTGACGCAGGAAACTCAGCTCCTGACCGACTAAGGGCCCGCCGTAATAGGCTTTCACCGCCACCAGCTGCACCTTGCCATCGGCAAAGTCGAGTACCTGCAGTGCACCGGGGTGTTCAATCAGCCGGAAAATATAATCCGACACCAGCCGCTCGGGACTGATCAACACATCGATGGGGATGGCGTCGGGGCTGAACAGGTCGGGTTTATTGAGGTAGGCGTTGGCGCGGATGCGGGCAATTTTGGTGGGGGTGCGAAACAGGCTGTAGGCTACCTGACAGGCGATCATGTTGAGTTCGTCGTTGTTGGTAACGGCGATCAACATGTCGGCGTCTTCGATGCCCGCCTGCATCAGCACCGACGGATGGGATGCCTCGCCGGTCACCACACCAATATCAAAGCGGTCGAGCAATTCCCGCAGGCGCGCTTCGTTGGTGTCGACCACGGTAATGTCATTGGCCTCGTTAGCCAGGTTTTGAGCCAGTGTGCCACCAACCTGGCCGGCACCAAGAATAATGATCTTCATGATCCAGCGTTGACCTTAGTGTGTGGGTTGCGCTTTGTTCAGGACGGCGTAGTAGAAGCCATCGTGTCCGTTGTCTTGCGGTAACAATTGTCGACCGCAGGTTTGCGGGATACCCCAGTCCGCCTCGATCCGCTGGTGTTCGGCATCCGCGTGGGCGGCGATAAACTGTTCAATCACCCGGGTGTTTTCGGTGGGCAACACAGAGCAGGTGGCGTAAACCAGCCGACCGCCGGGCTTGAGTGTGGGCCACAGGGCTTCCAGCAGTTGGCGCTGTAAAGTCGCAAGCTTAGCAATATCTTCGGCGGTGCGCAGTAGTTTGATGTCGGGGTGGCGACGAATCACGCCGGTGGCTGAGCAGGGAGCGTCCAGCAAGATGCGATCAAACGCCTGGCCATCCCACCATTGATCCACGGCCAGGGCATCGCTGCAGCGCAGTTGCCAGCGGTTGTGGTGCTGCGGCAATTGCGGCGCTAAGCGCTGCAGGTTGTCTTCCACCCGCTGCAGTCGTCGCGCTTCCAGGTCCAGGGCTATCACCGCATGCAGTGGTTGCTCGAGGGCTTCGCCCAGCTCCAGGATGTGGCCGGTTTTGCCGCCGGGGGCGCAACATGCATCCAGCACCCGTTGGCCGGCGTGCAGTTGCAACAGGTCACCGGCCAGTTGCGCGGCTTCATCCTGCACACTGACCTGGCCGTCGCTAAAGCCTGGCAGCTGATGCACATCGCAGGCACTGCTCAGGGTAATACCGTAAGGGCTAAAAGGCGTTGCCTCTGCCGTCATGCCGGCATCCGCCAGTTGTTGCAGATACTCCACACGACTGACGTGTTGCCGATTGAGGCGCAGGGTAAAAGGCGGGTGGGCATTGTTGGCGGCAAATACGGCACTGGCCTGCTCTGGCCAGTGTTGCTCAATGCGCTTGCGCAACCAGTTGGGGTGGGCCGAGGTGTAGGCCGGGCTGCTTTGCAGCGCCGTTTCCAATTGCTCGCGTTCCCTCTGATAGCGGCGCAGTAGGCCGTTGACCAGCTTTTCCGCCCAGGGCTTTTTCAGCGGGCGACAGGCGGCCACGGTGGTGTTGATGGCGGCGTGGTCGGGGATGCGGAGATACTTAAGCTGGTAGAGACCCAACAGCAGCAGGGCGTGGATGTCGGTGTCCTTGTTTTTCAGCGGCTTGTCGAGCAGCCGATTGAGGAGCGACTGCAGTTGCGGCTGCCAGCGCAGGGTGCCAAAGCAGAGTTCCTGCAACAGGGCCTGTTCCTGGGGCTCGACTTGCTGTTGAGCTGGTGCCATCAGACTGGCCAGGGAGGCCTGTTGTTGCAGGACGCTGGTCAGCGTGCGGGCCGCTTGAACACGTACAGGGACAGTCATAATCCGTTACAGACTCTTGCCAACGGCAAAGCGCTCAGCGTGGCCATTGAGGATGTCGCGCACGCTCAGGGCTTTTTTACCGGGCAGTTGCAGTTGCTGTAAGGACAGGGCGCCCTCGCCACAGGCGACCACCAGGCCGTGGTTGTCGGCCTGAATAATGCTGCCGGCGGCTGCCTGGCGATGGTTGTCGGCCAGCTGAGAGTCCCACACCCGAATGCGATCCTTACCCTCGCTGAAATAGGCCACCGGAAACGGGTTAAAGGCGCGGATCTGGTTATACAGCTCTTGTGCCGGCTTGCTCCAGTCGATGGCGGCTTCGTCTTTGGTCAGCTTGGCGGCGTAGTTGGCCAGGCTATCCTCCTGTTGCTCGGGTTGCAGGGTCTGCTGCTCAATCTGGTCGAGGGCTTCGAGTAATGCCGGACCGCCCTGTTGCATCAATTTGTCGTGCAGGCTGCCACCGGTATCGGTTGGCTCGATCGGGCAGCGGGTTTTGATCAGCATGTCGCCGGTGTCGAGCCCAATGTCCATCTGCATAATAGTGATGCCGGTTTCCTGGTCGCCGGCGGCAATGGCGCGCTGGATGGGCGCCGCGCCACGCCAGCGTGGCAGCAGCGAGGCGTGCACATTAATGCAACCATAGCGAGGAGCGTCCAATACCGGTTGTGGCAACAGCAAACCATAGGCCACCACCACCATCACATCGGCGTTGAGAGCGGCCAGCTGTTGCTGGTCATCCGGGCTTTTCAGGGTTTGCGGCTGGAACACCGCTAACTGGTGTTGCTCGGCCAGTTGTTTGACCGGGCTGGCGAGGAGCTTTTTGCCACGGCCGGCCGGCCGGTCCGGCTGTGTGTAAACGCCCACTATCTCGTGATCGCTGTCAATCAGGGTTTGCAGGTGATGAGCGGCAAAATCCGGGGTACCGGCGAAAATCAGGCGCATGGGGAATCCGTGGTGAGTGTTGGGTTTGGGTTTTTGTCGAGCCCATCCGGAACGGCGAACGCCCCTCCGCGACACGCTGTGAACACTTCCCTGTGCGCTCGGCGTCGGCATCCATGCCTCCGACGGTCCCGGAAGGGCGTTCCCCGCTCCGGATTCAGTGCGAATCGACGACCCTCGGTGTCTTTAATATAGAAAAATATAGAAAACCTGGACCTTGAAGGTGTATTAAGCCTGTTGGCGATGAGCCTTTTCCAGCTTCTTGCGAATACGCTGGCGTTTCACTGGCGAGACGTAATCCACAAACAGCTTGCCTTTCAGGTGATCCAGCTCGTGCTGAATGCAGATCGCCAGCAGGCCGTCCGGCTCCAGGGTAAAGGCTTCACCGTTCCGATCGAGCGCTTTGACGATAATATTGGCCGGCCGATCGACGGTTTCATAGAAGCCGGGCACCGACAGGCAGCCTTCGTCATAAGGCGCGGTGCTGTCGTCGAGAACGGTCACTTCAGGGTTGATAAACACCAGCGGGTCGTTCTGTTCTTCGGAAATGTCCATCACCACCACTTGTTTGTGAACATTTACTTGCGTGGCGGCCAGTCCAATACCGGGAGCCGCGTACATGGTCTCGAACATGTCGTCGATCAGTTGACGGATGTTGTCATCTACTGTGTCGACGGGTTCGGCCACGGTCCGCAAGCGCGGATCGGGAAATTCCAAAATGTTTAATATAGCCATAAGCCTTTGTGACAAACTTCTAGTAAAAAGGTAACAAGCGCTGATAACATTATGAATCATACAGCATTTACGGGTTGAAACCGGTGTTTTCCTGTCTTGCTCTTGCGTCCATCAGGCATTAATGTCCTCTTTGGAGGCGTTAATGGCAAGGTCGGAAGCTGGCCGACATCAGTCTCAGCCTATCATCCCGCAGACGGAACCAGCACCCGCGTTCGCCAGCCATTATAACGTCTAACGGCGGCGGACCGAATAAACAGGATCGGTTTCTATGAAAAAACTAGTAAACGCCCTCTTGGCCCTGAGCTTTTCTTTGGGGCTATCAATTCAGGCACTGGCTGATGAGGTGCGCTTAAAGGACTCTCACCCCGATCGCTATACCGTGGTCAAAGGCGACACGCTGTGGGATATTTCCGAAACCTTTTTGCAGAACCCTTGGATGTGGCCGGAAATCTGGCACGTCAACCCACAGATTGAAAACCCCCACCTGATTTATCCGGGTGACGACATCAAGCTTATCTACCTGGACGGTCGTCCCCGGTTGACCGTGGAGCGGGGCCGCAATTACAAGATGACTCCTGGCACGGACAAGCTGTCTCCGCAGATCCGCGTCTCACCACTGGGTGAGGCCATCCCGGCTATCCCGCTGGATAAGATCGACAGTTTCCTCAGCCGCAGCCGTGTGGTCAGTGTTGATGAACTGAATCGTGCGCCTCATGTTCTGTCCGGTGCCGAGCAGCACCTGGTGTTGGGGGCGGGTGATACCCTTTACGCACGGGGCGACTTCTCAGCCCAGGTGGGCAGCTATGGGGTTTACCGCGCTGGCCAGAAGTTTATCGATCCCGAGACCAACGAGCTGCTGGGCCTGCAGGCGCTGGACATCGGCACGGTTCGCAAGGCTTCTGAACAGGGCGATGTGGGCACCTTTGATGTGACTCGTACCACTGAAGAAATCCGCATTGCCGACCGGCTGTTGCCCCAGGAAGAGCGGACCGTGGATTCCACTTTCTTCCCGTCTTCGCCTGACAGCGAAATCGAGGGGCTGATCATGGCCGTGGAAGGCGGTCTGACCCAGGTGGGACCGATGGATGTGGTGGCGATTAACCGCGGTGAGCGCGAAGGTCTCCAGATCGGTAATGTGATGGCCATTTTTAAAGACGGTGGGGTGATTCGCGACCGCGTCAATGGCGATATGGTCAAACTGCCCGAAGAACAGGCCGGTCTGCTGATGGTATTCCGCACCTTTGAAAAAATGAGCTTCGCCCTGGTACTGGAAGCCGAGCGTCCACTGAAAGTATTGGATAAGGTGCGCAATCCTTGATCGGACGGCGTTTGCCTTATTGATTCAACCCCGCCGAAGGCCCCATTATTGGGGCCTTCTTCGTTTTCATACCCGATTTCGATTTCACGTCTTAGTTACAAGGATGTTTTGCCCATGCTTAAGGATGAGCCGGGGCTCTCGCTGGAGAACCCCGCGGACTGGATGATCCCTCTGTTGTGTGCCCTGCCGGGCCTGGGTCCGGCCCGCTATTGGCGTTTGCGTCACAACAGCTTGCCGCTCTCCAGCCTCCTGTCCCAACCTCTGGCCAGCCTGCTGGCGCTGATGCCGGACAGTGCGCGGGAGTCCTTTACAGACTTTTACCGCCATCGCCAGGCCAGCGTCACCTGGCAGCGATTTGTGGCGCAGCACGCTCCGCTGCTGGACGCCGGGGTGACGGTACTGACGCATGAAGATCTGCGTTATCCCGAGTTGCTGGCTGAAATTCACCAGTCGCCGCCGGTGCTGTATGTGCGTGGTTCGGTGGCGGCTCTGGCACAGCCGCAGCTGGCTTTTGTCGGCAGCCGTCATGGCAGTGTCCAGGGCGGGGAGACCACTTACCAGTTTGCCCGCTACCTGGCTCAGGTGGGGCTGGGGATAACCAGTGGTCTGGCCCAGGGCATAGATGCCCAGGCGCACCGGGGAGCCCTGGCGGCAGACGGGGTGACGGTGGCAGTGATGGGTACCGGCATAGACCGCATTTATCCCGCCCGCCACCGGCGCTTGGCAGATGACATTGTCGCCGGTGGTGGCGCCCTGGTGACAGAGTTTGCGCCGGGGGTGGGCCCTCACAGTGGCAATTTCCCCCGTCGCAATCGCATCATCAGCGGCTTGAGCCTGGGCGTGGTGGTGGTGGAAGCGGCGTTGCAGAGTGGCTCGCTGATCACGGCCCGCTGTGCCGCGGAACAGAATCGGGAAGTGTTTGCCGTCCCCGGTTCGATCCACAATCCACTCAGCCGCGGCTGCCATCACTTGATTCGGGAGGGGGCGAGCCTGGTGGAAACCGCCGAGGATATCGCCCGCGAGTTGACGGGCTGGATCCGTGGCCCGAGTGCCGTTTCGGCACCGGCATCGGTTTCCCCAGCTACGGCCGCCGCCGAGGTGGCTGAGCCGCTGACGGAGAGTGAACAGCAGCTGCTGCAGGTCCTGGGCTTTGAAAGCCACAGTTTTGATCAGCTCAGTGAACGGCTGGAGCTGTCGGCTTCCGAGCTGCAGGTGTGTCTAATGCAACTGGAGTTGCATGGCTTGATTACCCAACAAAACGGTCATATCGTCAGGCTCTTGCCCTGATTGCGCGGTGTTGGCTTGGGTAAAGGGCAAGGTTTTGCAGGGGATTCCGGGGCGGAGTTAGGTTGTAGTCCGCCCCGGCTTGAGGTACTTTGCCGCCTTTATTGTCTGTACCCCTGAAAGCGTTCATATAGAACCACAGCCCTTGAGGAACAACGGATGGACTGGTCCCGTCATCCCAAAATACAGCGTGCCGCCGACTTGATGTGGAGCGGTGAAGTGATTGCCTATCCTACTGAAGCCGTGTGGGGGCTGGGTTGCGCCCCGTTCGATGAACAGGCGGTATTGAAGTTGCTGGCGCTGAAGCGGCGGGATTACGACAAGGGCCTGATCCTGGTGGCGGCGGATATGCGTCAATTTGGCGCATATCTCAAGCCATTGACCGACGCCCAGCGCCAAACCCTGGCCGCCACCTGGCCTGGCCCCAACACCTGGATCGTGCCGGATATCGACAACCTGATTCCGGAGTGGGTCAAGGGCCGATTTGACAGTGTGGCCCTGCGAGTCAGCGCCCATCCCCTGGTGGCGGGCTTGTGCCGGGCGTTTGGCGGACCGATAGTGTCTACCTCCGCCAATCCCCAGGGCAAGGCGCCGGCCCTGCATCAGTGGCAGGTGAAACGCTATTTTGGCGACAGTCTGGGGATGATTACTCCCGGCCAGGTGGGTGCCGAGGCGAAACCAACCCAGATCCGCGATCTGCAGAGCGGGCGAGTGGTGCGCGCCAGTTAATGCGCCCAGTTATCAAACCCGAAGCGAAAAACCGACGTTATTGAGGTGAATATGAGTCAGCCCGACAAGGCAGTGGTCAAACAGTATCTGCTGGCCCTGCAGGATAGTATCTGCGCCCAACTGCAAGCCGAAGACGGCGGTGCGGTGTTTGTGGAAGACAGCTGGGATCGACAGGAAGGCGGTGGCGGCCGCTCCCGTGTCATCACCAATGGGGCGGTGATTGAGAAGGGCGGGGTGAATTTTTCCCATGTCTTTGGAAGCCAAATGCCCGCCTCGGCCACAGCCCATCGTCCAGAATTGGCTGGCCGCTCCTTTGAGGCCATGGGGGTGTCACTGGTCATTCACCCCAACAACCCGTATGTGCCTACCAGCCATGCCAATGTGCGTTTCTTTATTGCCGAGAAAGAGGGCGAGGAACCGGTGTGGTGGTTTGGCGGTGGCTATGACCTGACCCCTTATTACGGCAGTCGGGACGATTGCCGTCACTGGCACCAGACCGCCAAGGCTGCCTGCGAACCGTTCGGTGAAGATATTTACCCGCGCTTTAAGCGGTGGTGTGATGAGTATTTTTACCTGAAGCATCGGGATGAACCTCGCGGAGTGGGTGGTTTGTTTTTTGATGACTTCAACGAATTGGGCTTTGACCAGAGCTTTGCCTTCATGCGCGCTGTGGGCGATAGCTATATCGACGCCTACCGGCCGATAGTGTCCCGTCGCAAGGCCACCCCCTACAGCGAAAACGAACGCGACTTTCAGCTCTATCGCCGTGGTCGTTATGTGGAATTTAATCTGGTGTGGGATCGCGGCACGCTGTTTGGATTGCAGACCGGAGGTCGTACCGAATCCATTTTAATGTCGCTGCCGCCGCTGGTGCGGTGGGAATACGATTGGCAGCCGCAACCGGGCTCCAAAGAAGCGGAATTGTATGAGGTTTTCCTGCAGCCGCAGGAGTGGGTGTAGAGTTGCATATGGATCAGTACCGCGTGTTTGGCAATCCCATTGCCCAATCCAAATCCCCGGAAATTCACCGTCGCTTCGCCGAGCAAACCGGTGAGGCGCTGCACTATGACAAACAGTTGGTGGAGCTGGATGGATTTGTTGCCGCCACCCAAGCGTTTTTTGAGGCGGGTGGCCAAGGCTTGAATATTACCGTGCCGTTCAAGTTGGAGGCTTTTGACTTCGCCCAGCAGTTGACTGAGCGGGCACAGACCGCCGGTGCCGTAAACACGCTCAAACGGCTTGGGGATGGCCGCGTTCTGGGGGATAACACCGACGGACAGGGAATGGTGTCCGATATGGTTGAACACCTGGGGTGGACGTTAGAAAATAAAACCGTGTTGATTCTCGGCGCCGGGGGCGCGGTGCGCGGTGTGTTGCAACCGTTGCTGGAACAGTCGCCGGCAAAAGTGGTGATCGCCAATCGCACCATTGTCAAAGCTTTGACCCTGGTGCGCCAGTTTAAAACATTTGGCAAGGTCCAGGCCTGTGGGTTTGCCGATCTGCAGGATCAACAATTTGATGTGGTCATCAACGGCACGTCGGCCAGTTTGTCCGGCGAACTGCCACCCTTGCCTGATCATTTGTTGAACTCGGCTGCGGTGTGTTACGACATGATGTACGCCGCAGAACCGACGGTATTTTTGCAGTGGGCGCAGCAACACGGTGCTGCAGACTGTGCCGATGGACTGGGCATGCTGGTGGGGCAGGCGGCCGAAGCCTTTTACCTGTGGAGGGGTGTCAAACCGGAAGTTGCCCCGGTGATTGATTGGCTGCGTGCGCAACTTCGCGCATAGTTTCAACTGCAGTTTTAACTGTAATTGATCCAGATCCAATAATTCATGCTTTGGCGCTGATACAGTCTTCTTACAGATTACGGTAAGGAGACAATCATGACTTTACGTTGGTCGCCGGAATTGGAAATTGGCATTTCGGTCATAGACAGTCAGCACGAGCGCATCGTCGAGTACATCAACAAGGTAGAGATCGCTCATCTACATCACAGTCAGCAGGAATTGCTGGAAGTGCTGGATGAGCTGGTCGATTACACCCTGTCCCATTTCGCCTTTGAAGAAACCTTGATGGAAGAGGCGGGTTATCCATTCGTGAAAGCACATAAAAAAGTGCACTCTTTGTTCACCCGTCGAGTTTCTGCTTATCAGCAAAGTGCCAAAGCTGGTGAGGATGTGACCGAGGAGCTGATGCATACCTTAAAAAGCTGGTTGGTGAATCACATTAAGCACGATGACCGGGATTACACCGGTGTTGTTAAAGCCAATATGCAGGAAGCCAGCAAGCGGGTCAAAGCCAGGCAGGGCAGTTGGATGAGTCGACTGTTCGGTTGATATCCCCTGTTAGTCTGTTAACACCTTGGCCCAATTGGGTTGATTGAATATGTTCTTCAGGAGGAGACTATGCCCCGCTTTGTTTGGTCAAAAGAATATGAGCTCGGTATTGAAGTAATTGACCAGCAGCACCAGCGAATTGTGGATTACATTAACCAGGTTTACGATGCCCGGGCTGAAGTGATCGGCCAGCGGCAATTGAAACATGTGCTGACCGATCTGGTGGACTACACCCTGTCCCACTTTGCTTTCGAAGAGGCCATGATGGAAGAGGCGGACTACCCGGAGCTGGCGGAGCACAAGCTCACCCACGATCACTTTTCCAGACTGATTGAAGCCATGAAAGTGCGCTTTGAAGCCGGCGAGCCGGTGGCGGAAGAACTGGCGCTGGTATTGCAGCGCTGGCTGATCGATCACATCATGTCCGATGACAAGAGTTACGCCGAGTTGGTGAAGCAGCGGCTGCTGGGCATTCAACCGGAACAACAGCAGCACTGGGTACGGCAGGCGGTCGCTCGCTACTTTCAATAAAGACGCGGCACAATAAAATCTCTGCAAAGGAAATGAATGCGCAGCGGGCCATCAACCGAGAGAGCGTTAATTCGTATTATTAGCCAGGTACTGGTCTTTGAGTTTGACATAGTTGTTGGCCGAATAGGTAAAGAAGGCCAGTTCTTTGTCTTTCAGAGGACGCGCCTGTTTGCAGGGTGAACCTACATAGAGGTAGCCGCTCTGCAAGCGTTTGCCCGGTGGCACCAGGGTGCCGGCACCAATCACCACGTCGTCTTCAATGATGGCGCCGTCGAGCACGATGGAGCCAATGCCGATCAACACCCGGTTGCCGATGGTGCAGCCGTGCAGGGTGGCCGAGTGGCCGACGGTGACGTCGTCGCCGATGGTCAGCGGCCAACCTTCGGGATTGAACGGGCCGGCGTGGGTGATGTGCAGCACTGTGTTGTCCTGAATACTGGTGCGCTGACCAATACGGATGCGGTGCATATCCCCGCGGGCGGCGACAAACGGCCAGATGGAGCTGTCATCGCCAATCTGGACATCACCGATGATGCGGGCAGTTTCGTCCACAAACACACGTTCACCTAACTGCGGGGATTGGTCCAGAAAATGACTCAGAGGGTTGGGCATGGGGCTCTCCAGAATGACCTGTCTGACTGATACACTCACTTTACCACAGCCGTCGTTGGCGTCTCATCCCGTCCGGTCATGTCTCGTGTCTCTTTCTTATCTCTGAGTCTCTCAACGTGGTCGCGCGAAGGGTGTATTATACAGGGGTAATTGACCGACATGAGGTTCACCGAGATCTATGGCTAATCCCCTGCTCAGCAATCCCACCCTGCCGCCCTTTTCCGCCATCCAGGCCGACCAGGTGGAGCCGGCCATTGAGGCCCTTATTCAACAGTGCCGCGATAATCTGCAGCGAGTGGTCAGCGCGGCCAACGCCGGTGAGGTCAGCTGGGAGTCGCTGGTGGTGCCGCTGGAAGAGCAGGATGACCGCCTCAGCAAGGCCTGGTCCCCGGTCGGCCACCTCAATGCGGTGAAGAATTCCGATGCCCTGCGCGAGGCCTATACCAACAGCCTGTCCAAGCTGACGGCCTACGGTACCGAGGTGGGGCAGAATCGTGAACTTTATGACGCCTATCGGGCGCTGGCCGAAAGCGAGGCATTCGCGGGCTTGAACCAGGCGCAAAAAACCTCCATTGAACACGCCCTGCGGGATTTTCATCTGGCCGGGGTGGATCTGCCAGAGGCGGACAAGAAGGCTTACAGTGACTTCAAGCAGCGCTTGTCGGAGCTGAGCACCCAATTTTCCAATAATGTGCTGGACGCGACCCAGGGCTGGTACAAGCAGCTCGACACAGACGCGCGGCTGGCCGGCTTGCCTGAAAATGCCCTGGCGCTGGCGCAACAGGCGGCGGAGCAGAAAGCGGTGGCCGGTTTTGTGATCACCCTCGATATTCCCTCTTACCTGGCGGTGATGATGTACGCCGATGATCGGGCGCTGCGGGAAGAGATCTACACCGCCTATGCGACCCGAGCCTCGGACATCGGGCCCAGTCTGAATCCGGACAAGTCCGGTCAGTGGGACAACAGCGGTTTGATGGACGAAATTCTGTCGCTGCGCCATCAAATGGCTAACCTGCTGGGGTTTGCCAATTACGCCGAGCGCTCGCTGGCCACCAAAATGGCCGAAAGCTGCGATCAAGTTGAACACTTCCTGCTGGAGCTGGCCCAGAAGAGCAAGCCCATGGCCGAGCAGGATCTGGCGGAATTGAGGGCTTTTGCCCTGCAGCGAGACGGTCTGGATACACTGCAGGCCTGGGACGTGTCCTACTACAGTGAAAAACTGAAAGAACAAAAATACGCCATTTCCCAGGAAGAATTGCGGCCTTACTTTCCGGCGCAAACGGTGGTAGACGGCATGTTCGACGTGGTGTCGCGGTTGTTCGGCATTGCCATTCGAGCGGCTGAGGCGGATGTCTGGCACGACGACGTGGGTTTTTACGAAATCGAACAGGATGGCGCTGTCATTGCGCAGTTTTACCTGGATCTCTTCGCCCGGGCCAATAAGCGCGGCGGCGCCTGGATGGATGAATGCCGGGTCAGGCGTCAGTCCAGTGACGGGTTGCAGTTACCGGTCGCTTACCTGACCTGTAACTTTACTCCGGCGGTGGGGGACAAGCCAGCGCTGTTGACCCACGATGAGGTGGTGACCCTGTTCCACGAGTTTGGCCACGGTTTGCACCATATGCTGACCAAAGTGGAGACGGCGGCCGTCAGTGGTATCAATGGGGTGGCCTGGGATGCGGTGGAGTTGCCGAGTCAGTTCCTGGAAAACTGGTGCTGGGAAAAAAGTGTGATTCCGCTGATTTCCGGTCACCACGAAACCGGTGAACCGCTGCCTGAGTCACTGCTGAACAATTTGTTGGCGGCCAAGAACTTTCAGTCGGCGATGCAGATGTTGCGACAGATCGAGTTCGCCCTGTTTGATTTTCGCCTGCATCGCAATTATTCACCCGCCCAACCCCGCCCGGTACAGGACGTGCTCAACGATGTGCGGGATCTGGTGGCGGTGATGCAACCGCCGGCGTTTAACCGGTTTCAAAACAGTTTCAGTCATATCTTTGCCGGTGGTTATGCGGCGGGCTATTACAGTTACAAGTGGGCGGAAGTTTTGTCGGCGGATGCCTTTTCCCGCTTTGAAGAGGAAGGTATTTTCAATCCCGATACAGGGCACAGTTTCCTGCAGGAAATTTTGCAACGCGGCGGTTCGCTGGACGCCATGACCCTGTTTAAAAATTTCCGCGGCCGCGAACCGGGCACGGAAGCGCTGTTGCGTCACAGCGGCATTGTGTAACAACCAATCGAACTGACGGTCAATGACGGCTATCTGTAACGGGTTTTAGAGGTAGATGGATCAACATGAGTTTCAATAGTAAAAAACGCTTTATCGCCGGCGCTGTGTGTCCCAAATGTGCCGAGCTGGATAAGATTGTGGTCTACAATCGCGACGGTAAGGACTTCCGGGAATGCGTCAGCTGCGGTTATTCCGACGAGATGCATTTCAGCCCCCGGGTACGGGAGATGGAAACCCGGGTCAATAAAACCGAAGAGGAAAAACAGGCCGAGGTTCAGGTACTGCAGTTTCCGCCAGTGCAAGACGACAAACCGCAGTAGCAGAAGGCTCAGTGGCTGGCGCTTCTTGTGAGCGGGTCTAGTGAACTGAGGCGGTGAAGGTGGATGCGGTAATCTGGGGCTCGTCGACGTCGCTGAAATTCAGGGAGATCTTCAGGTCCTGGGCCAGGCACGGCCACTCCTGCAGTTCCTGCTGCCAGCCCCGTTGTTTGTGTTCATCCAGATACGTCTGAAAGGCTGCATTCTCGAACACTTTTTCCTTGTTCATACAGTGTTCGACCGAATACTGAACCACCTTGTCCAATTCGTTGGCAAAGGGCTCGCCAATCAGGTGGTGGACGATCAGGTTGGAGCGAGTCATGTCCATGGGGGCCAAAGGCACGCCACAGTAATTGATAAAACGGTCATTAACTTCTTCCATCAGTCGATGGGCGAGGTAGGCTTCATCCATCAGTGCATCCATGCCGACATGGCCGTCGATAATATCCGGCGGTTGCAGGAAAAAGTCTTTGGCAATGCGCAAAAACGTTTCCGCGTAGTCAAACACCTGAGCCCTGTGAGTGACATGTGAAATGGCTTCCACAAAATCCGGCACATGTTCTATGTAGCGGGTGACGAAATCCAGCAGGGTGTCGACGGCACGGTCAGCGGGCAGACGGATGGCGCTGTGTAACTTGGGCGCCTCCAGCTCCAGCAGGGCACTTAAGTGGCCTGTCTGGCGCTCGTGTTGTATGGCCTGTTGTATGGTATCCCGGATGCTCTCCACGTCTTTCATGTCCATAAAAACTAGTTGTTGTCTCTGGGTTTGTGTTGAAAACACTTGGGTTGATAAAACAATCAGGCCTAGGTTCAGAATGTGTGTGATAGATTTTGGTGCAAAATCATTGGTGAATCCGGTTGGTGTCGTCTGACTGACTGAGTGAACATTTTTGCTCTTCTGCAGCTACTTAGGAAGATAAGCCAAAATAGCTTAAAAACAAGGGAGCTTAAAGAACAAAAGGTTATAGCTTTTGTCTTTTAAATTTGTTTCGGTATAGAGTAGGTGAAAATAGTGCCAAACTGACACCTCGAGACAAATTGAAAACCGTAAAGGCCAGCCATAACCCATGATTGTGCCAGCTTTGTGTCAGCCACCAGAGCGGGAAAAAAATCCCGAAGCAACAAGCCAGCATGGTATTCTGCATTGTTTTGGTGCGCCCCGAGCCAATAAATACCCCGTCCAGCCAATAGGCCCCCACGCTTGCCAGCGGCAAGACCATGACCCAGGCGTAATACTCCGACAAGGTATCGCGGACGGCCGGAATGTCGGTAAAGAGTCCGATCAGCCAGGGGGGATTCACAGCAAACAGCAGACTCATGCACAGAGCAATCAAGGCGCTCCAGAAGCCACTGGTCACAATCACCGCTTTGGTTCGGTTCGCGTCGCCGGCGCCGGTCGCCTGGCCAACCATGGCCTCCGAGGCGTGGGCGATGCCGTCGAGCCCGTAGGAGGTCAGCATCAACAGTTGAAATATGATGGCGTTGGCGGCCAGGATGCTATCGCCCATCTGCGCGCCCTGGCTGGTAAAAAAGGCGATGGTCAGCAGCAGGCACAAGGTGCGGATAAACAGGTGACGGTTAATGACGAACAGGGAGCGGTAGGGCTCCAATCGGAGGCTGGTGTGACGCTGGAATAAGGTCCAGAGCTGCGGTTTTTGTCGCAGCACCAGCGCGAGTGCCAGCAACCAGCCGAGGCCGTCGGCACACACCGTCGCCCAGGCCGCGCCATCGCTGTTGAGGCCCAGCCCCCAGATAAACGCCATGTCCAGCAACAGATTCAAGACGTTGGTGGTGATCAGGATCAGCAGCGGTACCCGGGTATTCTGGCGGCCGATAAACCAGCCCATGATCACCAGATTACTCAGGGCCAGAGGTGCACTGAGCAAGCGAATATGGCAATAGCTGGCGGCCAGAGGCGCGGTGGTGGCCGAGGGTTGCATCAGCGTCAGTGCCAGCGAGGTCAACGGGGTCCGTAGGATCACCAGCAGCAACCCCAGTGCCAGGGCTAATAAGGCACTGTGCACCAGTAACCGCTCTTGTTCTGCTTCGTCCCGACGGCCGTAGGCCCTGGCTGCGAGGCTGGTGGTACCCATGCGCAGAAACCCCATCGACCAGAGGGTGATGGAAAGAATGCTGGCGCCAAGTGCCACGGCGCTCAAATAGGCCGGGGAGGGCAGGTGCCCGAGAATGGCGGTATCCACCAATCCCAGCAGAGGCTGGGACAGGTTGCTGAGGATCATGGGCCAGGCCAGTGCCAGCACCGAAGTGTGGGGCAGATAACGAAATTTCATGACACCTTATTCTACCCCATTAGGTGGCGGGCCGCGGAATACAACAGAAACAAAGCGAATTGTGTGTTTTTTGGACAGAGCGAATCGAAATAAAAACATTGACGCACGTTCGCCCCTATGGCTAACCTAGAGGAAGTTGTAGTTGCGACAATTTGCCGCAGTGTGTTGGATGTACCTCCTGGACGTCGACAGTGTTGCTGGTATCCCCCGCTTTTGGATCCTCCAAACCCTGAAAGCTGGTCGCACTGGCTGTTAAGTGTGAAAGGCCTTCCTGTGCCTGATGCCTGTATCTTGATGCAACAACTTGATACAACAAAATAACAATTCGATTTGCCAGGGTGGCAGCGGTCTGGAATTAGCCGCGTACACCAGCTCTCGTAGTAGAAGATAACAACAATAGCTACACGGAGAAGAAAGGCGATGTTTCAAAGAGAGAGACGGTGGTTTGCCCGTCTGCTTGTCCTGGTTATGGGGTGGACAACCGCTATGGTGGTTGTTGCTGAACAAACCGAGCAGGCAGTGGAGCGCTGGGGCGTGAATATGACCCAGGGTGTTACACCCATCAGCCGCGATGTGTACGGCCTCCACATGGATATTTTCTGGTGGTGCGTCGGCATTGGTGTGGTGGTGTTCGGCGTCATGTTTTACACCATGATTGTGCACCGCAAGGCCAATGGTGCCAAAGCATCCAATTTCCATGAAAGTACCACGCTGGAAATCGTCTGGACCGTGGTGCCTTTTCTGATCCTTGTGATGATGGCGATTCCCGCCACCAGTTCCCTGCTGAAAATCTACGACACTGAAGAAGCCGATATGGATGTGCTCATTACCGGCTATCAGTGGAAGTGGAAATACGATTATCTCGGCGAAGACGTCAGTTTTTTCAGCAACCTCAGCACGTCTCGTAACGAAATTGAAAACCGTGCTCCCAAAAATCCCAACTACCTTTTGGAAGTGGACGAGCCGCTGGTGATTCCGGTGCAGAAAAAAGTTCGCTTCCTGATCACCGCCAACGATGTGATTCACGCCTGGTGGGTACCGGCACTGGCGGTCAAGAAAGACGCCATTCCCGGTTACGTTAATGAATCCTGGACCTATGTGGATGAACCGGGTCTTTACCGAGGCCAGTGTGCGGAGCTTTGCGGTAAGGATCACGGCTTTATGCCCATCGTGGTCAAGGCGCTGCCTCAGGACGAATACGATCAGTGGCTCAGTGACAAACGTGAAGCGGCCGCTGCGATGAAGGCGCTGACGGAAAAAACCTTTACCTTTGATGAGCTCTACGCCCAGGGTGAGCAGGTCTACAACACCGTTTGTGTCGCTTGCCATCAGCCGGGCGGGGTCGGTGTTCCCGGCACCTTTCCGGCCATCAAGGGCAGCAAAATTGCCACTGGCTCGCTGCCGGAACATTTGAATATGGTGGTCAATGGCAGCAGCAAAAACCCCGCGATGCAGGCCTATGGTCCACAGTTGTCCGAAGTGGATATTGCCAGCGTCATTACCTACCAACGCAATGCGTTTGATAACAACATGGGCGACTCGGTTCAGCCCATTGATGTGCTCAAATTCAAACAAGGTCAATAGGGAGGGGTAAACCATGGCTCACGGTCCTGCAAAAGGCATCAGCCGGTGGTTGTTTACCACCAATCACAAAGACATTGGCACCATGTACCTGTGGTTCAGCTTCGCCATGTTTTTATTGGGTGGCGTGTTCGCACTGGTGATTCGCGCCGAACTGTTTGAACCGGGCCTGCAAATAGTGCAGCCGGAATTTTTTAACCAGATGACCACCATGCACGGCCTGGTGATGGTGTTTGGCGCGGTGATGCCGGCCTTTGTCGGTCTCGCCAACTGGATGGTACCGATGATGATTGGCGCTCCGGATATGGCGCTGCCACGCATGAACAACTGGAGTTTCTGGATCCTGCCGTTTGCTTTCGCCATGCTGGCCTCGACCCTGTTTATGGAGGGTGGTGCACCCAACTTTGGCTGGACGTTCTATGCGCCGCTGTCGACCACTTACGCTCCGCCGAGTGTGACCTTCTTTATTTTCGCTGTGCATATTATGGGCGCCAGCTCGATTATGGGGTCGATCAATATCATCGCCACCATTCTCAATATGCGCGCACCTGGCATGACCCTGATGAAAATGCCGCTGTTTGTCTGGACCTGGTTGATCACGGCCTATCTGTTGATTGCGGTGATGCCGGTGCTGGCCGGAGTGGTGACCATGATGTTGATGGATATTCATTTCGGCACCAGTTTTTTCGATGCCGCGGGCGGTGGCGATCCGGTGTTGTTCCAGCATGTGTTCTGGTTCTTTGGTCACCCGGAAGTGTACATCATGATTTTACCGGCTTTTGGGGTGGTCAGTCAGATCATTCCCACCTTTGCCCGTAAGCCTCTGTTTGGTTACGCCTCCATGGTGTACGCCACCAGTTCCATTGCGTTTTTGAGTTTTATTGTGTGGGCACACCACATGTTTACCGTGGGTATGCCAGTCGCCGGTGAACTGTTTTTCATGTACGCCACCATGCTGATTGCAGTGCCGACCGGGGTCAAAGTGTTCAACTGGGTCACCACCATGTTTCGCGGATCCATGACCTTTGAAACGCCCATGTTGTTTTCGGTGGCGTTTGTGATTTTGTTTACCATCGGCGGATTTTCCGGTTTGATGCTGGCTATTGCGCCGGCGGATTTCCAGTACCACGATACCTATTTTGTGGTTGCACACTTTCACTATGTGCTGGTGCCTGGCGCCATCTTCTCCATTACTGCGGCGGTGTATTACTGGCTGCCAAAATGGTGCGGCAACATGTACAACGAAACCATGGGCAAGACCCACTTTTGGATGGCGTTTATCGGTTTGAACTTGACGTTCTTCCCGATGCACTTTGTGGGGTTGGCCGGTATGCCGAGACGGATTCCCGATTACGCGCTGCAGTTTGCCGATTTTAATATGGTGTCGAGTATTGGCGCCTTCCTGTTTGGTGCTGCGCAGATTCTGTTTTTATTCAATGTCATTGCCACCATTCGCGCGGGTCGGAAAGCGACAGATGAAGTCTGGGAGAATCCGGAGGGATTGGAGTGGACGGTAGCATCTCCCGCGCCTTACCACACTTTCTCTGTGCCACCACAGGTAAAGTAACCACAAGTGAAGTAATGGCGACAGGGGCGCAGACATGGGCATCAGCCAACAGAACCTGAATCGCAACACGGTGCTTAAGTTATCTGCTGTTGTGGTGTGCATGTTTCTGTTCGCCGTGTATGTAATGCCGCCCCTGTACGATTTGTTCTGTGAAGTAACCGGTCTCAATGGCAAAACCGGTGGGCGTTATCAGGCGGTGGAGATCAAGGTGGATACCAGCCGAACCATCACCGTGCAGTTTTTGGCCACCAATAATGAAAATATGCCATGGCAGTTCAAGCCCATGCTGCAAAGTGTGAAAGTACACCCGGGACAGGAAATGGAGATCCGTTACTTTGCCCACAACTCGACCGGACAGGAAATGGTGGCGCAGGCGATTCCCAGTGTGGTGCCGTTTAAAGCCGCCGAGTACTTTCACAAAACCGAATGCTTTTGTTTTAACCAGCAACCATTAGCGGCTGGCGCCAGCGCGGAATTGCCATTGAGATTTATCGTCGACCAGGACATACCGGCTCAGGTGAGCACCATAACCCTGTCCTATACCCTGTTTGATGTCACGGAAAGAGTTAAGGTGGCGGCCGTCGATTCACCTCAGAGTTAGCACACTGAACTCAGATGTATAACAGCAATAACAACAAAATACTGAATCAGTAACACGGAGTAGCACTATGTCGAGCGAAGGAAGTTACTACGTACCGGAGCAAAGTAAATTACCCATCTTTGCCTCTATCGGTTTATTTTTGACGGTGTTTGGTGCGGCCAATTGGTTAAATGGTAATGACACCGGGCCAACTATCTTGTTTTGTGGTGGTTTAATTTTTGCCTTTGTGTTGTGGCAGTGGTTTTCCGCGGTGATTGGCGAAAACATGCAGGGGCTTAACAGCGCGCAACTGAAACGCTCCTATGTCTGGGGTATGGGCTGGTTTATTTTCAGTGAGGTGATGTTCTTTGCGGCGTTTTTTGGTGCCCTGTACTACATCCGCAATTTCGCTCTGCCCTGGCTTGGCGGTGAGGGTGATAAAGGCGTAACCAACGAAATACTCTGGAGCGGTTTTGAAGCGACCTGGCCTCTGATGACCACTCCCGACATGGTAGTCAACGGCGATGCGGCAACGGTAAAAGGCCCCGGCGAAAGCATGAGCTTTGGGTCCGTGGAATCACTCTGGGGGTGGTTGCCCTTTTGGAACACCGTGGTTTTGTTGACCTCATCCGTTACCGTGCACTTTGCCCACACTGCTTTGAAAAACGCCAATCGCAAGGGCTTCAATCTGTGGTTGGGGCTAACGGTAGCGCTGGGTATCCTGTTTCTGTTCTTGCAGGTTGAGGAATACATTGAAGCTTACCAGCACATGGGCTTGACCCTGCAATCGGGCGTCTATGGAACCACCTTCTTTATGTTGACCGGTTTTCACGGTGCCCATGTCACCCTGGGAACCTTCATGTTGTTGGTGATGTTTTTACGCTCTGTGCTGAAAGGGCACTTCAAGCACGATGACTGTTTTGGGTTTGAAGCGGCCAGTTGGTACTGGCACTTTGTTGATGTGGTGTGGGTAGGCTTGTTTATGTTTGTCTATATCCTCGGTTAATCAATCGCGGCACGTTGTTATTTATTGCATCAGCGTGCTGTGAGTTTACGGCTGCTTTGGAGACTGGGCCTGTGGCCCTTGATCCCAGGGCGCTGAACTGCCCAGCTGCCCGGTGGATAACCCGTAAAATATAAAGACCAGTAACAAGCCGGCAAGACACACGCGAATACCCAGGGCGTAGAGCGTGCGTTTGGATGGTGAACCCATATCTTTCAACAGGAAATAGAGACCACTGGACAGGCTCAGTAAGACAGCAATAAATAAAATAACAATGACTGCTTTTAACCACATGGTACGTACGGTCCTTATTTTTGTTTCGATTAACCGGTTGATGGGGCCGTGCTAACCGGTTTTGAAGTACAGGTGTGAGATGCAAGCTAATCGGAGTAAGGTTCTGTCGGGATCAACCGACGGTAACTGCGAAAGTAATGGTTTCAGTGTAACACTAAGATTCAATGGCAAGGTATTGTTGTTGGGTGTGTTGCTGCTGCCGTTACTGCTCCGTCTCGGTTTCTGGCAGCTGGAGCGCGCCGACGAAAAACGCAATTTGCAGAGCTACATCGCTCAGCAACAAAGCCTGCCTCTCGTGCCATCTCCCGATTTGCAATCTCTCGATAACAGCTGGCGCTATCGCCAGGTGTCTCTAACCGGTCATCTGGATCGACAGCGCTATTGGTTTATTGACAACAAAATTCATCAAGCTCAGGTCGGCTATGAAGTGGTGGTTCCCCTGCTGACCGAACAAGGTATTACGGTCCTGGTTAACCTGGGTTGGGTCAAGGCGCCCCCCCGGCGAGAGCAACTGCCGGTAATTGACTTGCCTGAGAATCAGATCAGTTTGCGAGGTCGTTTCTACCAGCCACAACCGAATCGACTGGTGCGCAATCTGGAGAGTCAGCAACAGGTTGATGGAAGCTGGCCCCGGCGCGTGCAGCAATTGCAACACCAGCAAGCCGAAGCCGAACTGGGCATGGCGCTTTTCGCTGAACAGCTACAACTGTCGCCCGAAGATCCCGCAGCCTTTGTCGTGCAGTGGCGTGATATCAATGTCAGTCCGGCCAAACATATGGGCTATGCCGTGCAGTGGTTTGCTATGGCGCTGGTTTTGGTGATCGCTTTGCTAGTGGTCAATACCAATCTGTGGCAGTGGCTGTGGAAACGCTGAATACAACAATAATATGGGGGACACATCGATGAATACGGGTATGCATTCCATGACCGAGAGCGAAGCACAAAATGCAGATGTGCGACGGGGACGCTGGACCGGATTGCTGTTAATGGCGGTTATTGCTGTGCCGATGTTGGCGGCCTATCTGATCTACAGCACGGGTTTGGGTGTCCCTGCGGATACCGTTAACAAGGGGGATCTGTTGCTGCCGGCCACATCGCTGCAAGGACTCGCCGTTACCGGACTTGATGGGCAGCCATTGACCCTGGTTGCGGCCGTCGCCGATAAAAAGTGGCGCTGGCTGATTGTGGCTAACAACACCTGTGATCAGGCTTGCCGGGAAAATTTGTACCTGTCGCGTCAGGTTCACATTCGTCTGGGAGACAAGGCGGAGCGGCTGCAACGGGTTTTTCTCAATACCGATAACCGCTACAGCCCCGAGTTGTTGAGCTGGTTACAGGCTGAGCACCCGCGTCTGGTTCTGGCACATGTGCAGGCTGACGATTGGCGCAGGCGCCTGCAGCAAACCAGTGCGGCCAACTCGCCCGTGGATGGCTCGCAACTGTTTGTGGTCGATCAGCAAGGTTATGCCATGATGACTTATCACCCCGGTCACCAGGGGGCGGATCTGCTGGATGATATCAAACGCTTACTCAAGTATTCCTACGAGGATTGAGACGATGGGGTCATTCACTCTGCAAACCCGATTGACCATATTCGCCTGCCTGCTGGCTTTGGTGGTGGTGGCGCTGGGGGCTTTTACCCGACTGGTGGATGCCGGCCTCGGCTGCCCCGACTGGCCCGGTTGTTACGGACATTTAACCTGGCCGCAAACATCACTGGAAATTGAAAATGCGCAGCAGGCTTTCCCGCATGCGCCGGTGGACACCGACAAAACCTGGCCGGAGATGGTTCACCGCTATTTTGCCGGTAGTCTGGGCCTGGTCATCCTAACCCTGGCGGTGATGGCTTTGAAGGCGAGGCGACGAGCGAACGCACAGGACGCCGGTAGGCTTGCGGTGCCGGTTGCCTTGCCCTGGATGCTGGTGGCCCTGGTGGTGGTGCAGGCGCTGTTCGGCATGTGGACCGTGACCCTGAAATTATGGCCACAGGTAGTCACGGCGCATTTGCTGGGCGGCTTTGCCACTCTGTCACTGTTGTGGCTGATGGTTTTACGCCTCAGCCGTCGAGATTTACAGCGGCCCGTCTGGACCGTGGCATCGCTGAAGGGCTTACGGCGACTGGCTCTGGTGGGCCTGTTGTTGGTGGCTGGGCAAATTACCCTGGGGGGCTGGACCAGCTCCAATTACGCCGCACTGGCCTGTATCGATCTGCCCACCTGTCATGGCGACTGGTTGCCGACCATGGATTTCAGTGCTGGCTTTGATATTACCCAAACCGTCGGTCCGAATTATCTGGGCGGCCGGCTGGACAATGATGCGCGCACTGCCATTCACTGGAGTCATCGAGTGGGCGCTCTGTTGGTGAGTGCGGTGCTGGTGTTGCTGGTGACGAGCTTATGGCGCAGCAAAGTACCACCGCTGCGCCAGCTGGCGGTGGGCTTAAGTGTGCTGCTGTTGCTGCAAGTCGGTTTGGGGGCGACCAATATTCTCGCCACACTGCCGCTGGCTGTGGCCGTTGCCCACAACGCGGGCGGGGCTTTGTTGCTGCTGGGCATCATCACCGTCAACTATCAATTGTTGTGCCTCAGTCAAATGGCCCCGGTTAAGGCAACGGCGCTGACGGCGGCCAGTACGCCACCGCAACGCTTCCGACAGGTATAAGGAGAACACCATGAGTCATACGACTACACAGCCTGCCGCCACCCCGTCAGCGGTAACCGCCAGTTGGCGCGACTATCTGGAACTGTGCAAACCGCGGGTGGTGGCGCTGATGATTCTGACTTCGATCATCGGCATGTTACTGGCGGTACCCGGCATGGTGCCTGTGGATGTGCTGATACTCGGTAATCTTGGCATTGCCCTGTGTGCCGGCTCGGCCGCCACGGTTAATCATCTGGTGGATCGCCAGATCGATCAGAAGATGCTGCGTACGTTTAATCGTCCGGTCGCCACCGGTCGACTGAACCAGCATCAGGCGCTCTGGTTTGCACTGGCGACCGGCGTGCTGGGCATGGCGATTTTGCTGGTGTTTATCAACGCCTTGACCGCCTGGCTGACGCTGGCGTCGCTGCTGGGCTACGCCGTGATCTATACCGTCTTTTTGAAACGCGCCACGCCGCAGAATATTGTCATTGGTGGCATAGCCGGTGCGGCGCCACCGCTGCTCGGTTGGACGGCGGTCACGGGGGAAATTGGCGGTCATGGATTACTGCTGGTATTGATAATCTTTGCCTGGACGCCACCTCATTTCTGGGCGCTGGCCGTCCACCGCAAAGAGGAGTATGCCAAGGCTGATATCCCCATGCTGCCGGTTACCCATGGCGAACGTTACACCAAGATTCATATCCTGCTGTATACAGTCGTGTTGTTTGCCGTCAGTCTGCTGCCCTACGCGACGGGCATGTTGAACTGGTTGTATTTGCTGGGAGCGGTGGTTCTCGGCGGTGGTTTTCTCTACTGGGCGGTGAGGTTACTGATCAGTGACGATGGCCGCCTGGGTATGGACACCTTCAAGTATTCCATTGTCTATCTGATGGCCCTGTTTGTGATTATGCTGCTCGATCACTACCTGGTGCCGGCCAGCCCATTGATGCATCACCTGGGGAGTTGAGGCTTATGAACGATACGGTTAGCGCCCCTGTGCTGTCACCGCAGGATCATCGCAGCCCCCGCCAGCGTCGCGGTATTGCCCTTACCATCGGGTTGATGGTGTTGTTTATGACGGTGGTGTTGGCTTTGTTCTTTAATAAGATCACCACGCCCAGGGTGCTCAGCGTGCAGGAGCTGCGGGCCAATGGCACTTATGTGTTCGAGCAGCCTCGGATCGTCAGGGACTTTTCACTGCTGGATCAGAGCGGCCAGGCGTTCGGGTTGGAGCAGTTGCAAGGCAAGTGGACGTTGATGTTTTTTGGTTTTACCGCCTGTCCCGATGTCTGTCCCACGACCTTGTCGTTACTGCGGGAAGTGAAGGCCAAGCTGCAACCGGAGATTGCCGAGCAGACCCGGTTCGTGCTGGTGAGTGTTGATCCCGCGCGGGACACGGTGGCACAGATGGCCACGTATATGCCCCATTTTGATGAGGAATTTATTGGCCTGACGGGCGAGTTCCTGCAGATCAAGCGGCTGGCGAATCAACTGAATATGGCGTTTGTAAAGGTACCCCAGGGGGACGACTATACCGTCGATCACAGCGCTAACCTGGCGATCATCAATCCCTACGGCCATTATCACGGGTTTATCAAACCCCCTTTGGAGCAGGCGCGGGTGCGCCTGACCTTGCAATCCATCATCACGGATTTTGATGATTGATGCTTGCTCAGTCCTGTTGCTGTGTTGTGCTTACAACGCCGGGCGTTTGATCAGGCTCAGGGCGAAACACAGACTCGCGCACAGTACCGCCGAGGGACCGGCCGGTGTGTCCCAATAAAAAGACACCAGCAGGCCGCCGCCAATTGACAGCATCCCCAGCAGGCTGGCGATGACCGCCATTTGTTCGGGGGTGTGCACCAGCCGCCGGCTGGTGGCCGCAGGAATAATCAGCAGGGCGGTAATCAGCAGTACGCCCACCACCTTCATGGCCATGGCGATCACCAACGCCATCATTAACATCAACGTGGTGCGCACCCAGGCCACCGGCACACCTTCCACTTGCGCCAGTTCTTCATGCACGGTGATGGCAATCAGCGGCCGCCACAGCAGCAGTGTCAACGGCAACACGATAGCCGCAGTAATGGCGATACTGACCAGATCCCCGCGGGTGGTGGCCAGCAGGTCGCCGAACAGGAAACCGTAGAGATCGACGTTACCAGCGCCAAACACGCTCACCACCACCAGCCCCAGCGCCAGCATGGAGTGCGATAGAATGCCAAGCAGGGTATCGGTGGCGATGGTGCGGTTGTTTTGCAGAACCACCAGCAACAGCGCCAGTAGCAGGCAAAACACCGTGACCGCCAGGTTCACATTGACCGCCAGAATCAGACTAAACGCGACCCCAGTGAGGGCCGAGTGGGCCAGGGTATCGCCAAAGTAGGCCATGCGTCGCCACACGGCAAAGCAGCCCAGTGGCCCGGCCATCAGGGCCACGCCGCAGCCGGCCAGCAGGGCGAACCAGAGAAATTCAGGCATGGTGTTGGTCTCCACAGTGGTCGTGATCGTGTTCCACGTCGCCGTGTATGTTGTGCTGGTGGTCGTGCTGGTGGGTATAGACGGCGATGCCGCTGTGACTGGTCTGACCAAACAGTTCCAGGTAGGCGGGATCTTCACTGACCGCAGCCGGGTGGCCGTGGCAGCAGACATGCTGGTTGAGACAGATGACGGTATCGGTGGCGGCCATCACCAGATGCAGGTCGTGGGACACCATCAGTACCCCACAGCCGCGCTGGTGGCGAATGTCGGCGATCAATTGATACAGTCGCGCCTGGCCGGCGACATCGACGCCCTGGACCGGCTCATCCAGGACCAGTAACTGCGGATTGCGCAGCAGTGCGCGGGCCAGCAGCACTCGCTGGGTTTCGCCACCGGACAGGGATTGCATGGGGCTGTGCAACAGGTGTTCAATACCGGTCAGCCGCAGGCAGTCGAGCAGAACGGCATCGCTGGACTGGCGGCGCGACAGGGCCAGCTGCAGAAAGCGGCGCACGGTCAGGGGCAGGCTGGCTTCCAGATGCAGTTTCTGTGGCATATAACCGATGCGCAGACCCCTGCGACGGGTTAAAGAGCCGCCGCTGGCTTTCTGAAGCCCCAGCACAACACGCACTAACGAGGTTTTGCCGGCGCCATTTGGACCAATCAGGGTGACGATCTCACCGGCCTTGAGACTCAGGGAAACGCCCTGGAGAATTTGTCGCTCACCCAGGCGCAGACTGATGTTGTCCGCCTCAATCAGGGGCTCAGTCATCGCCGTCACCTGCGGTATCCATGTCATTGTGGCCGTTTGTATTAACCTGCAGCTGGGCGGTTTCGCATTGCTCACAGCGACCCACCAGTTCAATGGATTGGGCCGCGATACTGAAGCCAAAGTCGCGGGCGGTGTTATTGATCTGTTGCTGCAATTGATCAGCCGCAAATTCAATGGCCACACCACAGTGCTCACAGATAAGGAAATTGTTGGCGTGATCAGCGCGAGGATGGGTGCAGCCTATATAGGCGTTGAGGGTATTGATGCGGTGGATCAAGCCCTGGTCCAGTAAAAACTCCAAGGCCCGGTAAACCGTTGGTGGCGCGACCCGACGGGTGCTCTCGTGCGCCAGCATTTCCATCAGTGGGTAGGCCCCCAGCGGTTTATGACTTTGCCAGATCAAGCGTAAAACCTGTTCCCTGAGTTTGGTCAGGCGGGCACCGTTTCTGGTACAGACTTCCTGAGCCGTGACCATGGCAGTGGCTATGCAGTGGGTGTGGTCGTGCTGACATGACGCGATGGACGTGGGCAACGGCGCAGCAATTCGCGATGACATGATAATACCGGTCTGTGAAAAGCTTTATGTTATCATATAACACTATATTCTTCAGGCTGGCTTTCCCCATGATAGTAATTTGTGATCTTGTACGTCCGTTGTTGGTGGGGGTGTTGCTGATGTTCAGCGTCAATATGCAGGCTGACAGCGACGGGACTGAAACAAGTGCTGGCAGTCATCAGCCCAAATTAGCCGTGCTGGCCTCCATCAAGCCCCTGGCTCTGATGGCCCGGGACGTGGCGGGCGGGCATGTCGATGTCGATGTGTTATTGAGCGCGGGCCAGACCCCCCATGATTTCGCGTTTAAAGTGTCTGATCGACAGCGCCTGGAGCGGGCGGATGTTCTGCTTTGGGTGGGGCCAGGGCTGGAGCCCTACCTCAAGAACCTCGCCGAACAACGCTCCAGCTTGTCTATGGCCGAAGTGATCCCCGACCATGTTAACGCAGCTGAACATGAGCACTCCTCGAATCCGGCTTCGCAGGGGCATCATCACGGGGATCGGCATTTGTGGCTCAACCCTGAACACGGTGCCGCCATGCTGCTGGCCATAGCGGACACGCTGGCGGCACTGGATCCGCCTCAGGCTGAGCTCTATCGCCAGCGGGCTCAGCAGCAGGCGGAGCTACTGCGCTCGCTGCGGGCAAAAACCGGTCCGGGGCGTCCCTACGCCGTGGTGCACGAGGCTTACAACCATCTGCTGGAATACTTTCACTACCCTCAGCCGCTGGTGCTGACGCCGACGCCGGAGATCAGTCCCGGGGCCCGTCAGTTGTGGCAGGTATCCCAAAGTCTCAAGCCGGGCAGCTGTGTGTTGACCGAATCCGGTCGCCCGAAAAAATGGGTCAGCAGCTTTATTGAACGCTATGATTTTACAGCGCTAGAGGCCGATATCATGGGCTTTAACTCCGATGTAAGCACTTACTATAAGTTGGTGCAGGGGGTGGTCGGGGTGTTTGACCAGTGCGCGCTTGAGCCTGCCGTAGAGGATTGACCTTTGGCCGGGGGCGACATGAACAGACGTGATAAAAGCCGTTGAGCGACAGATTAGAGTAGGGATAGAAAGGCTGGGGAAGAAAAAAGAACCCTGCACTGGGAATAGGGAGGAGAGTGAGAGAGTTCCAGTGCAGGGAAGAGCGATGAATAAACCGTTACTTCAAAAAAACCGTTACTACAATAAACCTTACTTCTCGAGAGAAGCTTCCAGATACGCGTTAAAGCGATCTTCCATTTGCGAAGCCAGTTTGGCATTGGCTTCTGCCAGTGTTTTTTCCAGTTTCTGGGCGTTTTGTTCCGCCGTCAGAATTTCTTGTGTTGCCCAGCTTGAGCTAGCGCCAGTTTCTGCAACGAGTACCGCGACGTTGGAGTAGCTGGAACCAACCTTAGAAGCCATTGCGCCTTGAGCGGCTACGGCCAGGGCAAGTAGAACACCAAGTTTTTTCATTTTTTGGCCCTCCTTTGCGGTGGTTGATTCCGATCCGCAGGGCTTGGAACCTGCCGATCAGTTAATTTGTTACCTTGTGTTACGCATTGTAACGGTAACATCTGCAGAACGCCAGTTTTTTATAATCAAAAAGTGCAAAAAATCATCTTCTGTGAGGTGATGTGACACAAATATTTTGCGGTAACACCATATATAGTGTTAGGTAACGTGTTGGTAACACTATCTTGGTGTTTCGGAAAATGTGAATAATGTGTTACCGGCGATGTTTTTTGCGTCGCTGTCGTATAGGCCGCTAATCTGGGCGCTATTTATATAGCCACTAAAATAGCCACCTAACTGCCGCTGAAAATAGAAACTGAGCGGGTTTGGCCCAGAGGGTTTGTTCTTGTCGGGCCGCTGTAAGAAAATAGCCGACTTTCAATCAGAATGGATATCAGCATGTCTAAAGCACCTCTGGTCCTGGTGGATGGCTCCTCCTATCTCTACCGCGCTTTCCACGCCCTGCCACCACTCACCAACTCCAAAGGCCAGCCCACTGGGGCGGTGAAAGGGGTGATCAACATGCTGCGGCGCATGGACAAGGATTACCCTGGATCGGTGGTGACAGTGGTTTTTGATGCCAAAGGCAAAACTTTCCGCGATGACATCTTTGCCGAGTACAAGGCGCATCGTCCGCCCATGCCCGATGACTTGCGCAGTCAGGTAGAGCCCATTCACCAGATCATCCGCGCCATGGGGATGCCGTTGCTGATTATCGACGGGGTTGAAGCCGATGATGTGATCGGCACCCTGGCGCGTCAGGCGACCGAACAAGGGGTGGATGTGGTTATCTCCACCGGTGACAAGGATATGGCCCAATTGGTCAGTGATCACGTCACCCTGGTAAACACCATGACCGATACGGTGCTGGATAAAGAGGGCGTTAAGGGCAAGTTCGGTATTCCGGCGGAATTGATCATCGATTTCCTCGCGCTGATGGGCGACAAGGTGGATAACATTCCCGGCGTGCCGGGTGTGGGTGAGAAGACCGCTCTGGCGCTGTTGCAGAATCTGGGTGGACTGGACGCCATCTACGCCGACCTGGAAGCGATTCGGGCGCTGGATTTTCGCGGTGCCAAGAAGATGCCGGAAAAATTGGAAGAGCACAAAGACTCCGCCTTCCTGTCCTACCAGTTGGCCACCATTAAAACCGATGTGGAATTGGAGCAGGGGCCGGCCGATCTGGCCATGAACCCCGCTGACCCTGGCGCGCTGATGGCACTGTATCAGGACATGGAATTCAAGACCTGGATTAAGGAGTTGCAGGCGGCGGGCAGTGACGTGGCACAGGCCGAAAGCGGCGCGGAAGATGATTCGGAGCCGGCGGTGACTGAGATTACTGAGACCGATTACCAGACGATTCTGGATCGAGACAGCTTTCTGGCCTGGCTGGAGCAGCTGAAACAAGCCGAGGTCTTTGCGTTCGATACCGAAACCACCAGCCTGAATTATATGGAAGCGAGGGTGGTGGGAGTGTCGTTTGCCGTACAAGCGGGTACCGCTGCCTACGTGCCTTTTGGACACGACTATCTGGATGCTCCCCAGCAGCTTGAGGAAGCCTGGGTGTGGCAACAGCTCAAGCCGCTGTTGGAAGATCCAGAGGTTAAAAAGGTGGGGCAGAACCTCAAGTACGACATGAGCGTGCTCGCCAATCACGGCATTACTCTGCGGGGGGTGGCCTACGACACCATGCTCGAATCCTATGTGCTGGACAGCGCCGGCAGTCGTCACGATATGGATACCCTGGCGGAGCGCCATCTGGATGTGCAAACGATTCATTTTGAAGACATTGCGGGCAAAGGTGCCAAGCAATTAACGTTCAACCAGATCCCGCTGGAACAGGCCGGCCCCTACGCTGCGGAAGATGCCGATATCACCCTGCGCTTGCATCAGACTCTGTGGCCCCAGCTGGCCAAGGTGGAGAGCCTTAAGGCGGTGTTTAACGACATTGAGCGGCCCCTGTTGACGGTGTTGTCCCGCATCGAGCGCAATGGTGCGCTTATCGACACTCACCTGCTGGGCCTGCAGAGTCAGGAGATCAGCGAGCGCCTGGCCGAGCTGGAAAAGCAGGCCTTCGATCTCGCCGGTGAAGAGTTCAATCTGGGTTCCACCAAACAGCTGGGGCAGATATTGTTTGAAAAGCTGCAGTTGCCAGTGATCAAGAAGACGCCGAAAGGTGCTCCCTCCACGGCCGAGGAAGTGCTGCAGGAGCTGGCACTGGATTTCCCTCTGCCGAAATTGCTGATCGAATACCGGGGCCTGTCGAAGCTGAAATCCACCTACACCGACAAGCTGCCGAAGATGGTCAACCCGGTCACGGGGCGGGTGCACACCTCCTACCATCAGGCGGTGACCGCCACCGGCCGTTTGTCGTCCTCAGACCCGAATTTGCAGAATATTCCCATCCGCACCGAGGAGGGTAGGCGCATCCGCAAAGCGTTTATTGCGCCGCAAGGTTACAAGATCGTGGCGGCTGACTACTCGCAGATTGAATTGCGCATTATGGCCCACTTATCCGGTGATGCCGGCCTGCAAAAGGCGTTTGCCGAAGGGCTGGATGTGCACCGGGCGACCGCTGCGGAAGTGTTTGGCACGACGGTGGATCACGTCACGGCTGAACAGCGTCGCAGTGCCAAGGCCATCAACTTCGGTTTGATTTACGGCATGTCGGCGTTTGGTCTGGCCAAGCAATTGCACGTCGGTCGCAACGAGGCCCAGCAATACATCGACCTCTACTTCGAGCGCTACCCCGGGGTGCAGCGTTATATGGATGAAACCCGCAGCCAGGCGGCCGAACAGGGGTATGTGGAAACCCTCAAGGGGCGGCGGCTGTATTTACCGGAAATTAACTCCCGCAATGGCATGCGCCGGCAGGCGGCGGAGCGCACCGCCATTAATGCCCCCATGCAGGGGACCGCCGCCGACATCATCAAACTGGCCATGCTCGAGGTGGATAAGTGGCTGGCTTCGGGTGAGGTGGATGCCCGCATGATCATGCAGGTCCACGATGAACTGGTATTGGAAGTGGCTGAGGATCAGGTGGATCAACTGTGTGAAGGTCTCAAGGCGCGTATGGAGTCGGCCATATCGCTGGATGTACCGTTACTGGTGGAAGCCGGGGTGGGGGATAACTGGGACGAAGCTCACTAGAGGTTCTCACGAGTTTTTTGAAAAAAAATCACTTTTTTTTGAACTATCCAGAAAATCGCCAGTCTCAATAAACAAGATATTTCATGGTGTCTTGCTCTCCTCACTTAAGACTGGTCATATGATCAGATGCTTTAGAGATTTGAAAGCGCCCTGGCCGCAGGCCAGGGCTTTTTTTTGTCTGTCGATTGAGTATGCAGTCCCAGAATTATGCAAAGCGATGATTTTCATGCCAAACGGTAAAAATTGTCGCTTCAGTCTGCAAACGTTACGTATCTTTACGGAATTTGTTGGAACCTTGTCGGCACGGCAGGTTCAAAGTGTTCAGGATGGCAGCGCACGCACCTTGGCGCTGCAATCGGGTCGGCGACTTCCCCCAAGAGCGTCGACTATTTATACCCGGCGGTTTCCCCAAGGCTGCCGGGTACTTTTCTTCTCCTCAATTGTTGTTGTAGTTATTCACAGTAGATTTTCTCTGTAGGGGCCTGATCCAATGATCCGGCCCCATTTTTTTGCCTGTCCGATTGACCATAAAAAAAGCCGGATACCGTTTCCGGTATCCGGCAAGCGTGAGCCAATCGTTTGTCGGTCAGACGTTAAAACTTACAGTTTCACGTTGACCCTGACGTTAGAAGTTCAGTCGACCGGTCAGGCCCCACATCATGGGCGCTTCCATAAAGGCACTCAGAGATCCGGTTTGCAAGGGTGTATCAAAACCGATATTGATGACTTCTTCATCGGTCAGGTTCTTGCCCCACAGCTCCACGGCCCAGCTGTCATCCTGGGCACCCAGGGTGATGTTGGCGTTCCAGATCCAGTAGTCGTCGTTTTCTGTAAAGGTGTCATTGTCCTGGCCGGTGGTGTAATCCGAGCGATAGCGGTAGCTGGTGCCCAGCTTCAACAACAGGTCATTACCGATGTTATGCAGGTAGGTGACGCTGCCGGCGTAAGTGACATCCGACACGAAGTTGGGGGTTTCACCGGTCAGGTCCTGCGGTGGCACTACACCTTCGGCGCGAGCCTGCAGGCCGGCAGCTTCCTGTTGGGCAATGGTGGTGGAACCGCTTTTAAAGTCGGCGTATTCGATGTCCTGCCATACCAGACCGCCACTGATGATCCAGTTCTCGGTCGGTGTCCAGTTGTAGTCGATCTCCAGGCCCTTGCCTTCGATTTCGCCGGCGTTTTGCAGGGTGAAGCCCACTCCATCGAACGAGTTGACCTGGAAGTCATCCACGGTCTGGTAGAACAGGGTGGTGTTCAGCTGCAAGGTGCCATCGAGCAGGAACATCTTGGTGCCGATTTCAAACGACTCGGTTTCTTCCGGATCAAACTGGTTGGTCTCCAGATTCGCCACCGGGTTGCCAGGCGTCTGACCGATGGTGCCATTAAGGTTCAGGCCGCCGGCCTTGTAACCCTGAGCGTAGCGGCCGTACACCGAGGTGGTGTCGGAGATTTCGTAGTTAAGGCTGGTGGCGACGGAGATGTTATCGTCGTCGTAGTCGTCGGTGGTGTGCTCGACCGGGATATGTACCTGCAACGGCCGCAGAGAGTTAAAAATATTCTGGCTGATGGCCAGCAGGTTCACCTGCGAGAAGGGGTCGTCACTGGTGACTTCGTATTCTGCTTCTTTTTCCTCTTCGGAGTAACGGGCACCAAAGGTCCAGCTCAGTTGGTCTGTAATGCGCCAGGTTGCCTGACCGAAGACTGCAATACTTTCCGATTCGTAGGACACTTCTTCATGGGTACCGGTACCGGCCATATTGGGGTTCACTTCCAGTCCACCTGCGCCAATGGTTACCAATTGCGAACCGATCATTTGGGGCACAGCATCAGCCGGGGCCACACCTTCGACTGTCAGTAAGCGAGCTAAGCCCACATTGGACAAGTACGCAGAACCGTCTTCGCCCCAAGTGTAGTTACCTTCCCCTTCAATATCCTGATCGAAATAAAACAGCCCGGCGTCCCAGTCAAAGCGGTCACCGGTAAACGACAAGCGCAATTCCAGTGAATTCTCGTCGATGTCCTGACCCCGGCCGCCGCGCCAGATATCGGCAGCGGTCATATCGATGTCGCCGTAGGGCTGGGTTTCGAAAAAGCGGTGCGCAACAATGGCGGTCAAGTCAAGGGTGTCGGTCAGGGCCATTTCAAACTCGGCCGAGATACCGCCGTCGATAAAACTGTCATCGCCGGGATCGGAGTCATTGCGGTCGGTTTTGTAGTCGCCGATATCCGGGTAACCACCGCTAAAGGTGTGCTCTGGAGAAACATAATCACCGGCAGAGAAACTCTGCATTGGAGCACCGATGGATATGCCGGCGATATTAAAGGCCGCAAAAGGCGACGGATTTGAGGCGATCAACCCTAGTGTGGCCGGGCCATAGAAGAACGGCACCGGAGCGCAGCAGACTTCTTTCGTCTCGGTGTAATCGGCAATGATACGCAAGGAAGTATTTTCAGCCATATCCCACAGCAATTGCCCCCGCACGGTACTGCGATCACGGTCGTTGTAGTCTTCACCGGTCACTGCATTTTCCACATAGCCGTCGCGCTCCTGCCAGGTAGCTGACAGGCGATAAGCCAGAGTATCTTCAATCAGGGGGCCGGTGGCGCCGGCTTTAATCTGTTTGTAGCCATAGTCGCCAGCGCCGATGGAGATGTTGCCGCCGGCTTCGTAGTAGGGCTTTTTGGTGCGCACACTGATGACGCCGGCCGAGGTATTGCGACCAAACAGCGTGCCCTGGGGGCCGCGCAGCACTTCGACGGCTTCAATATCGACAAAGTCGCTCAGGGCCGAGCCGGGACGGCCGCGGTAGACGCCGTCGATAAACACACCCACAGACTGTTCCAGGCCGGAGTTCTGGCCGGCAGTGCCGATGCCGCGGATGGTCAGGATGGATTGGGTCGCACCGGACGAGCTGTTGAACACCAGGCTGGGCGCGACCTGTTGTAAATCACTCAGGTCTCTTACTTGAGCTTGCTCCAGTGCATTGCCGTCGTAAGAGGCGACGGAAACCGGAACTTCCAGGATTGATTGCTCACGTTTCTGGGCGTAAACCGTAACTTCTTCCAGTGTCTGGGAGTTGGATTGAGCCGCTACGGTCAAGGATTGGGCAGCAACGGCCAGACCAATGGCGCAGGCCAATTTGGTGGGCTGATACAACATAGTAACTTCCTCTCTTGTCGCGATGCAGGCATCGAGAAGTGCCTTCTGATATCGCTTGTGTTTATTGTTATGGGCTTGCGAGTCGGTTAAACCTGTAACGGAGTTTATGACTGTTATCAACGATCACGATCACCGATCTCGAGTCTTAAAATTAGAAGAAATCGGTAAGTCTGTGCAAGTGGTTATGGCTGGCGTGTGCGTATTTAAGGCAAAGAAAATTGCGCCAAAGTCCGGGTAAACCAGTATTTTGGCGCTTATTTAAACAAATGGGTGAATTTATAGCTTCTGAAACAACGCTTTATGCGGTGATTATAGCTACAGTGAATGTAGGGGTATTTTCAAAAAAAATTATAGCAGTTTGTAATAAGGGCCATTTTGACCACTTCTATTCCTGATTTTCCGAAGTGCCGGTTGTGTCGTCCATTTCAGGCAGAGTCAACCAGCCATTGAGGCGTTGTATTAACTGATCCACACCGGTTTTTTTCAGGGAGGAAAACAGCTGTACGGTGACCAGATCGTCGACCTTGGATTCCTGCAGATGTTTGCGCACGGACAGCAAGGTGGCCTGAGCCGGCCCCTTTTTCAGCTTGTCGGCCTTGGTCAGCAGAATATGGACCGGCATCTCGGCCTCGACGGCCCAGTTCAGCATCATGGTGTCAAACGACTGCATCGGGTGGCGTACATCCATCATCAGCACCATGCCCTGCAGGCACTGGCGCTTGCGCAGATACTCCGACAGATTGCGTTCCCATTCCTGTTTCATTTTCAACGGCACCTTGGCGTAGCCGTAACCGGGCAGGTCCACCAGCCGCTGGGATTCGCTCAGGTCAAAAAAATTGATCAGCTGGGTACGGCCTGGGGTTTTACTGGTGCGGGCCAGTTTGTGATTGCCGGTGAGGGTATTGATGGCGCTGGATTTTCCGGCATTGGAGCGGCCGGCGAACGCCACTTCGGCACCCAGGTCAGGTGGACACTGGCGAATGGACGGCGCACTTTGGCTAAACTCGGCTTTGGTGTAGCGGATACTAACGCCCTTTGAGGGTGCGGTTTGAGTGTGATTTGCGTGTAATTCGCCGTCGTTCAAGAGATAACCCTGCAAAAATAGTGAGATTTCAGTTGGTTAGTATATAATGGCGCGGTTTTGAATTGCCGCCGCGGGGTGGCCATTGTATCCCGGACTGCCACGGAGTCGATAGTCGCGTCTATGCTGACATCGGTAAGTCGGAAGAATTTGTGCCGGGAGTCAGGCATTTTGCCGGCCAGTAACCTATTTTAGAACACAAACATTCGATGGATTCGCCAATGAACAACTTCTTCAAACAGGCAATGGTGGCAGTGGGTTTGATCGCTGCTGCTCAAGGCGCTCTGGCTGCCGGGGATGCAGCTGCGGGGGAAAGCAAGGTCGCAGTGTGTGCGGCTTGTCACGGTGCGGATGGTAACAGTCCAGCGCCTAACTTTCCGAAACTGGCTGGCCTGGGAGAAAAATACCTGCTCAAGCAGCTGCAAGATATCAAGGCCGGCAATCGCCAGGTGGTAGAGATGACCGGGTTGCTCAACAGCATGTCCGATCAGGATCTGGCCGACATTGCAGCTTTCTTTAACAGCAAAACCATGCAGTTAACCGGTGCCAAGGAGCTGACCCTGATGGTCAATTCTGGCGCTGAAGTGGATGGCTTGAAACTGGGTGAGCGCATTTATCGCGCCGGCAACCCGGAAGTGGGGGCTCCGGCTTGTACCGGTTGTCATTCGCCCCGTGGCCTGGGTAATGGCCCGGCCGGCTACCCGCGCCTGAGTGGCCAGTACGCCGAGTACATTGAGAAACAACTGCGGGCCTTCCGTGCCGGAGAGCGCACCAACGACGGGGATCCCAAAACCATGCGTCTGGTGGCCAAGCACCTGAGCGATGCCGAGATCAAGGCCGTCGCCAACTACATTTCCGGCCTCAATTAAGAGTGCGCCTGGATACGTAAAAAAAGCGGCTGCGGCCGCTTTTTTTACGTCCTGGGCTTGAGGACCGAAGGTCCGCAGGCTTCTCCCGCGCTCAAATTCAGTCTCGATTCAGACGCCAGCGGTATTCTGGAACGGAATCTCAACTGGGATTCGCTGGATTTGATGTTCGCTGAGGGAACCCTAATAATATCGGCGGTCATATATATTCACTCACAGTGAACAGTCTTCTGCCCATGAACCCGGGTGTGTTCACGAATTCAGTAGCAATGGAGCAATAGCATGCGTGTAATGGCGGCAATCTTTGCCTTAATGTTTTCCCTCGTGGCCTGTGCCGACGAAAACTCCCAGGCAGCCTCTGGCCAGGTCTATAAGGCCGGCGAACACTTTGTCGAGTTGGACAACCCGGTACGAACCCAGAATCCGGACAAAATCGAGGTCACGGAAGTGTTCTGGTACGGTTGCGGCCACTGCTTCACCTTTGAGCCGCTGGTGCACAAGTGGGCCGATAGCTTGCCTGAAGATGTGGACTTTCAGCGCTCCCCGGCCATGTGGAACATCCTGATGGAGACCCACGCCCGCGCCTTTTACACTGCCAAGGCCCTGGGGGTTCTGGAGCAATTGCATCAGCCGCTGTTTAACGCCCTCAACATTGAGCGCAAGCGACTGGCCGATGAAGATGAACTGGCCGAGTTCTTCGCCGGCCACGGTGTGGATAAGACCAAGTTTGAAAAAGCCTACAACTCGTTTGGCGTGAGCAGCCAGGTGAAACAGGCCAATTCCCGGGCTCGCAGTTATAAGATTACCGGTACGCCGGAGATGGTTGTGAATGGCAAGTACCGCATTACCGCCAAAATGGCGGGTGGCCAGGCCGGTATGCTGAAAGTCGCCGATTTCCTGATCGCCAAAATTCGTGCCGAGCAGGGCTGAGCCCGCTCGCGTTTCAAACCCGCGATCAGCCGTCGCGGGTTTACTCTCCAGTTTTCCTCCCCAGCTATCCACTTCCAATCTCCTCGCTGCCAGAAGTCCTTTCGAAAAGTCTCACCAAAATCCCTAAAAAAACCCTGGTAAACGCCGGTTTAAACGCGACATTTAATTCTCCTCTATGGCGGCCGATAAAACCCTAATACCGGTTTTTTGCTGCAAGAGTGACCTATGACAAGTGAACACCACTGGCGACAAAAGTACGAAGCACTGATAGCGGAGCAGGATGCGCAGCAGGCGGCGTTTGAGCAGCAGCAGACGCAATTGCGACGGGCCATGGTACGCGTCAGTCTGGCGGTGGAGGGTTTCGATGAGCAACTGGACGTGTGCCTGTCACGTTTGCGAGAAGCGTTTAAAGGTGAGGTCGGGGGCCATCGCGATGGCGCCGACGGCCTGGAGGCTACCCCTGGGGCGCTGGACGCTGCAATTGCGCAACTGGAGGCCTCGGTGTTGCAATTTGAAACCAAGCGAGAGCAGGAGTGGCAGTCCTGTCAGACGGCGTTGCAGGCACTGGTGCAACATGGGCAAGCCATGGCCGGGGAACAGGCCGCCTGGCGGGCGATGAGCAAACGTATACGTCAGGCGGGTGCGCAGGAGTCTAGCGCGGTTTTGCGGCAGATGGCCGAGCTGCTGCAGGCGAACGAGTTCGCGCAAGAAGCGGATCTGTCCGACCCAGGCACTGGCTCTGTGGATCAGCCCGAGCCGCGAGGTTGGTTGGATCGATTCCGGCGACGACCTGCTGGGGGAATAGAGTCCCAGCCGGAGGTTGATGCCGGCCCGATTGTCGCCGAGCGGCCAAGCGAGGCATCGGTCGAGGCCAGGCCGGTGCTGGAAGAGGAGGTGCTGGAAGTTGAGGTTCTGGAAGGTGAGGTGCTGACCCATGCCGAAGCCGAGGCCGAGGATCAGCGCGAAGCCATCTTCCAAAGGCCGGTACATGAACCGGCATTCTCCCGCGTGTCAGATAAGGTGCACAGTATCCTGACGGACCTGCTGGAGCGGGTGGAGCCGGTGGGGTGTACCGAACAGAAAGCGCTGGCGGCCCGGCAGCGGTTGGCGCGCGGGCTGAACTGGTATGAGTTGGTACCGACTCTGGAGGATATTCGTGATCTGGTGTTGCAGGCCTATCTGATGGCCGATGAGGAATATCGGAGTTATCTGCGGCGTCTGGACGAGGAACTGGCAGAAATTCTGTCGGTGCTCGATCTTACCAGCGATGCCCACCAGCACTGGATGGCCGCCGACGACGACTTCCAGCACAGCCTGTCGCAACAGCTGGGCGCCCTGGGGCGTTCCGTGTCGGTGGCGACAGAAGTTCACAGCCTGCAGCAGGATATCCACAGCCACCTGGCCCAGATCCAAACCGCTCTGCAGCACAGTCAGGCACAAAAGGCCAAGAGCCAGGCGACCATGGAAACCGAATTGTGTCGCTTAACCCAGCGTCTGCAGTCTCTGGAGCAGCAGGCTTCGGAGGCGGCTCGGAGTCTCACCGAGGCGCGCCAGCAAGCGCTTACCGATGGCCTTACCGGTCTGCCCAATCGCGAGGCTTACAACGAGCGTGCATATCTGGAGTGGCACCGCTGGCAGCGTTACGGTGAACCGCTGACACTGGTGGTGTGTGATATTGATCATTTCAAATCCATTAATGATCGCTTTGGTCATCAGGCCGGCGACCGGGTCTTGCAAGTGTTGTCGAAAGCCTTGTCTCAGCGATTGCGAGCCGTTGACTTTATTGCCCGTTATGGCGGTGAGGAATTTGTCCTGTTATTGCCAAATACGTCACTCAGTGACGGCACCACGCTGATGGAAAAAATGCGGACTGTGATTGCCTCGACGCCCCTGCGCTTTAAGCAGGAGCCACTGTCGGTGACCCTGTCTATGGGGGTGGTGGCTGTCTCGGGGGAAGAGACTATTGAGCAGGCGTTTGCCCGTGCCGATCAATTGCTCTATCGAGCCAAAGCGCTGGGGCGCAATCGCTGTGTGCACGATTAAGCGGCAACTGCTGCAGGGGAAGTGCTAGCGGCAAGGAAAGTTGAGGCGCGAGTCGGATCAGCTGATCGGTTGCAGCGCTTCGCGAAAAAAACCGTTGACCAGCAAGGGCCACTGGTCGTCCCAATACTCGGTTGGACGCCGTTTAAAATCACTGCGAACAAATTGTGCAATGCGGCCTTCCGCTGTGGCCATTAACAGATTGGCGGCAGCACTGACGGTGATGGTTGGGCGCACGCCCTCGCGAATTTCTGCCTCGCGCAGAATTTGTTTCAGCTGGGTTTCCAGTCGTTCAAACAGCTGGGCTACCCGGGCGCGCAGACGTTCAGTCTCACCGGTCAGGGCGTCACCGGTGAGAATGCGGGTGATGCCCGGATTGCGTTCGGTGAAGGTCAGCAGCAAAAACAGGATTTTGTTGCAGCGAGTCAGGGCGGAGGAGTCTTCGCTGGTGATCAGGTTGATGCGGGTGAATATGGTTTCTTCAATAAACTCAATCAACCCTTCAAACATTTTCGACTTACTGGGGAAGTGGCGATAGAGCGCTGCTTCCGATACGCCGACTTCCTTGGCCAGAGCCGCAGTGGTAATACGAGCGCCGGGAGACACTTCCAACATGTGGGCCAGTGATTCCAGGATTTGCTGGCGGCGGGAAATCTTAGTGCTCGGTTTGCTCATAGGGTTTGTGCTTGGCCTTAATCAATGGGGGCGTATTCTTTCCTTGAAAACCGACAGCCGCTGCTGAGCGTGTTTAGTCAGTCCGCAATGGCCAGTGGCGGGAGCGTAAGACGGGTAACTGCTCGGCGTCGCTAACTTGTGCCATGGTTCAAGTACGCAGGGCTTATCCTAGCGAGTTACACCTAACTCATCAATACACGGCGAATTGAAAATCCCGATCCTAAAGGATTTTCACGCTTATCAACCCTGGCCAGGACTGACTTCATCCCTGTCGGCAAGGCTTATCGGCGAGTGTCGCCACGACTTTAGAGCCACTTCCCCCCTGAGTCGCGTCCCTGTCGCTCAGGTGGTTATTCGTTACGGGGGACGGCGGTTACTTTATGCTCTGGTTGGTGATGAGGGTGCCGACCCCCTGGTCCGTAAAAATTTCCAACAGCACGGCGTGGTCGACCCGGCCATCAATGATGTGGGCACTGGTGACGCCGCCCTTGACCGCATCCAGGGCGCAGCCAATCTTGGGCAGCATGCCACCGTAGATGGTGCCATCGGCGATTAAGTCATCTACCTGACGGGTCGTCAGGCCAGTCATGACTTCACCGGATTTATCCAGCAGGCCTTCGACGTTGGTCAGCAACATCAGCTTTTCGGCCTGCAGCACTTCGGCAATTTTGCCGGCCACCAGGTCGGCGTTAATGTTGTAGGAGCGGCCCTCTTTGTCGACCCCGATGGGGGCAATCACGGGAATAAAATCACTGTTAATTAACATGTCGATCACCGAGGTGTTAATGCCGGATACTTCGCCGACGTGACCGATATCAATGATTTCCGGTGCCGACATGTCAGGTGAGTTGCGGGTAACTTTCAACTGCCGGGCCTGGATCAACTGGCCGTCTTTGCCGGTGACACCGATGGCTGAGCCGCCATTGCGGTTGATCAGGTTGACGATCTGTTTGTTGACGGTCGCCCCCAGCACCATTTCCACCACGTCCATGGTCTGGCTGTCGGTGACGCGCATGCCATCGACAAACTCCGAGTGAATATTCAGTTTATTCAGCAGGTCACCAATTTGCGGGCCGCCACCATGCACCACAATGGGGTTCATGCCCACCAGCTTCATCAACACAATATCGCGGGCAAAACTGTTTTGCAGGGCTTCATCCACCATGGCGTTGCCACCGAACTTGACCACAATGGTGCGGCCGGTAAAGCGTTGGATATAAGGCAGTGCTTCCGTGAGAACGTTAGCAACATTGATGGCGGCGGCGCGATTCAGAGACATGATTTCATCCAATAAAAAAACAGGAAATTAAAACGGTATTTGTAAAGTATTGTCGACTTTCAGCAGTTCGCGTTTAAACAGCTGCTGTAATTGCTGTAACGCCTCCTGGGTTTCCGCTTCAAACCGCAGGGTTAAGGCGGCCGATGTGTTGGAAGCACGAACCAGCCCCCAGCCTTTGGCGAAGTCAACTCGCAAACCGTCGATGGTAATTGGCTTGCCGTCCTGGAAGTTGCCGTCACGAATGAGTGCGTCAACCAGCTCAAACTTGCGGGTTTCTTCCGCCGGAATTTTTAATTCCGGCGTTGACGGCAGGGTCGGGAAGCTGGCAAACAGCGAATCCAAATCCTGGTCGCGAAGGGTCATGATTTCCAGCAGTCGTGCGGCGACATACATACCGTCGTCAAAGCCGTACCAACGATCCTTAATGAAAATGTGGCCGGATAATTCGCCACCCAGTAGCGCACCGGTTTCCTGCATTTTGCTCTTCATGTTGGAATGACCTGCCTTCCACATGATGGGACGACCGCCGTAACTGCTGATCAGCGAGTTGAGTTCGCGGGTGCATTTTACATCGAACAGGACATCGGCGCCGGGGTTGCGCGAGACAATGTCTTTGGCAAACAGCATCAGCAGGCGATCGGGCCAGATGATGTCCCCCTTGGGGGTGACCAGTACCAGTCGGTCGCCATCGCCATCAAAGGCGACACCGACATCGGCACCGGTGGTTTGCACGGTGCGAATCAGGGTCTGCAAATTCGCTTCGATGGTGGGGTCGGGATCGTGGTTGGGGAAGCTGCCATCCACCTCACAGAACAGGGGCTCAACCTCACAGCCGAGTTCTTCAAACAGCAGCGGCGCCACTTCTCCGGTAATGCCATTGCCGGCATCAATCACCAGCTTGACATCGCCCGCCAGGGCCACATCCGAGAAAATACGATCGATATACTGGGGCAGAATTTGCTGACTGGTCTGGGTGCCGGTCTGGCCTTCATAGTAATCCCGCTGCTGCATGCGGGTTTTGATTTGCTGCACATCCTCATTGACCAGGGTGTGGCCGTTGATCACCATCTTAAAGCCGTTGTATTCGGCGCTGTTGTGACTGGCGGTAATCATGACACCACTGTTGCTGTCACTCAGTTCACAGGTGGCGAAGTACAGCAGTGGCGTAGGCACCGCCCCCAGATTGATGACATGACAGCCGGTGCTGACGGCCCCTTCTATCAGGGCCTCACACAGCTCGGGGCTGTGAGTGCGGCCGTCGCGGGCGACAAACAAATGGGTGTCGCCCGCAGCCAGGGCTTCACTGGCGACAGCCCGTCCCACGTGGCGGGCCAGTTCCACGTTGATCTGGCTGCCCGCCAGACCGCGGATATCGTAGGCGCGAAAGATCTCGTCGATAAACAGGTGGGCGTCGGGATTGGCGGTGTCGGTGTCGCTGGCGCGTTGCTGTACCGGCGCGCTGCCGTTCAGTCCAAGTACATCTTCGTCTTCGGCAGCCACCTGAATGTCGAGAATGTCCTGCTTGTTCAGCATGGGGTTGGTCAGCGTTGCTTCCGGGGCCTGGCCGCTGCGGGCCGCACTGGGCTGACGCAGTGGATCAATCTTGCCGGTCAGCCAGAATCCCAGGGCCAGTAACAGACCGCCGCCCACCAGGTGCAAGGCGATCAGCAACCAGGGGCTTTCGGCGGCCTGTTGGGCCAGTTGGGTCGACGGGGTAAAAGCAATTTGCCACTCGCTGTCACCGACGCGGGCTGTGTGGCTGGGGCCGGCGGCACCGTCGCCGCTGCTGAAAATCATCACCGGCTTACCCGGGTTGCGGCGCTGCAGACGGGTTTGACCCAGACCCGGTTCCAGTCGCTGGATGCGGGCAAACAAATCCTCGGCTGGCAGGGTAACCATCAGTGTTCCAGTCACTGGCGGCCGCGAATCTTCGTCCTGCGATCGGGATGCGTCAGGGGGCGCGTCACTCAGCAGGGGGGTAATAAAGTGCAAATACCAGCGCTGCTCTACCCGCAAGGCTTCCGGCGGCACGTTCTGGCGCCGCTCGGCACGATTGATCATGTCCAGTTCGGTAAAGCTCAGGTCCGCCTGCTCTGAAGTCAGGTGTTCCTGCCGCTCAAGGTCAAGCAGTTTGAAGGACAGTGCCTGCGGGTAGGCGGTGCGCAAGCTGTTGAGCACCATGGTATTGGCCTCAGCCTCAGCTTGTGTGACCGCCCTGAGCAGTGAGCTGCGCTTGGCGAACTGGTCGAGCTGTTGTTGCTGTTGGCCAATATAGTGGGCGATGTCGGCGGCGCGCTTGTCGGCCTGCAATTGACTGAACTGGCCTAAGCGCTGGGTCTCCACCGCGGTAATCCACTTGCCGTAGCTCCAATAGCCACTGGCAAGTACCAGCAGCACGATGGCCAGCATTACCATGGAGGTGATCAGGGGCAATTCCAGGTTCAAAGAGGCGCGTTTTGTGTCACCCACAGGCGATTCCTTATGTGTTGATATCCAGTCTTATTGTTTAACCGTCGGATAACCGGGGCTTGAGCGGAGCGTCGCTGCTCATCCGTCGTCGTTAAGTTTGTCGGCAATCCGCTGAATCAGATCGCGGGCCAGTTGCGCCTTGCTGCGTTGAGACAGGCTTTCCTGGCTGTCTGGCCACACCAGCGTGACGGCATTGTCGTCGCTGTTAAAGCCAATACCGGCCTGGGACACATCGTTGGCGATCACCAGATCCAGGTTCTTGCGCTGTAATTTATCGCGGGCATAGCTCACCACATCCTGGGTCTCGGCGGCAAAACCGACGCTCAGGGGGCGCGGTGAATGAGCGGCGACGGCGGTGACGATGTCCGGATTTTTTACCAGCTCGATGGTCATGGTGTCCTGGCCGGTTTTCTTGATCTTTTGCTCCGCAGCTGCCGCCGGGCGGTAATCCGCGACTGCGGCAGAGGCGATAAACACATCGCAGTCGGCCAGTGCCGTCATGCTGGCGGTGAACATGTCCTGAGCGCTCTCCACCGCGATTAAATGACAGCGCTCGGGTGCCGCCAGTTGGGTGGGGCCACTGATCAGGGTGACTTTGGCCCCGGCTTCGATGGCTGCCTGAGCCAGAGCGTATCCCATCTTGCCGGAACTGTGATTACTGATGTAGCGCACCGGATCAATCGCCTCGCGGGTGGGGCCGGCGGTAATCACCACCGACTTGCCGGCCAAATCGCCGCAACTGAACTGGCGGCTGGCCAGCTCGGCCAGCTCGGTCGGCTCCAGCATGCGACCCGGGCCCACATCTCCGCAGGCCTGGGAGCCCTCGGCGGGGCCAAAACAGACAATCTGACGCTCACTCAGGCGGCTGAGATTGTCCTGGGTAGCGGGACTGTTCCACATTCCCTGATTCATCGCCGGGGCCAGGCAGATGGGCGCGGCGGTGGCCAGACACACAGTGCTCAGCAGATCATCGCCATTGCCGGCCACCAGGCGGGCGATAAAATCGGCGGTGGCCGGTGCCACCAGTATCAAATCCGCCCAGCGCGCCAGTTCAATATGCCCCATGCCGGCCTCAGCCTCCGGGTCCAGCAACGCGGTGTGGACCGGGTTACCGGACAGGGCCTGCAGGGTCAGGGGAGTAATGAATTCCTGCGCCGCCGGCGTCATGATCACCCGCACGGTGGCGCCGAGGTCCTGCAGCCGGCGGATCAATTCGGCGCTTTTGTAGGCGGCGATACCGCCGGTGACACCGAGCAAAATCTGTTTGTTGGTCAGGGAACTCATACATTCGTCCGAGCGGAGGGGGTGTAAATGGCGGTTAAGATACCATTGCCGCCGGATTCGATGAAGACAAGGGGGGAAATTAACTTAGACTGCGCCACATTTCTCTTCATTTTATTTATCGGGTTTTGCCTGGATTTCTCTCGCCCAGGGATGGCGATGGTAATCCGGACCTTATACACGGACGCCAGCTGATGACCGAAAAGGAGTACGACGCATTATGACCATTCGTGACTGGCCCTCTCAGGAGCGTCCCCGGGAAAAACTGCTGACCAGGGGCGCACGAGTGTTGTCCGACGCGGAATTACTGGCCATTTTCCTGCGCACCGGTTGCGCCGGCAAGTCGGCTGTCGACCTGGCCCGTGAGCTGCTGGTCAATTTTGGCGGATTGCGCCAGATCCTGGAGGCCGATCGGCGGGATTTCTGTGCCGCTCACGGGTTGGGTGATGCCAAATACGCCCAGTTACAGGCGGTGCTGGAAATGGGGCGCCGGCATCTGTCGACGGTGATGGAGCAGGGGCCGGGTTTTCACAGCCCACAGGCGGTGAAAGACTACCTGCGTGCAGAACTGCGTCACCAGCAGCGCGAGGTCTTCAGTGTGTTGTTTCTCAATAACCAGCATCACCTGCTGGCCTATCGGGAGCTGTTCCAGGGCACCATCGATGCCGCCAGTGTCTACCCGCGGGAAGTGGTTAAACTGGCCCTGGCTCACAACGCCGCGGCGGTGATTCTGGCCCACAATCACCCCTCGGGGATAGCCGAGCCCAGCCAGGCCGACAGGCGTATCACTCAGCGCCTGCAGGAGGCGTTGGCACTGGTGGATATCCGGGTGCTGGACCACCTGGTGGTGGGCGAGGCGGAAGTACTGTCCTTTGCCGAGCGAGGACTGTTGTAGAGAAGGCGAATAATTGCACAAAAAAGCAGCTAATATTTGCTATTGCAGGGCTGTTCTGGTATAAAACGCCGCTCTTTGTGACTGGCCCAAAGGAATTTTTGGCTGGCTGCTTGAATCGGGGCTACTGCCAGCGCGCTTTCGCGAGGGATACGGCCCTTAGCGAGGGCTTTCTACAGGGGCTGCTGACGACTGGGTCGTCCAGCTTTTCCCGATGCCCTTCTGGCTATTTATTCAAGATATAGATAGCAAGTGGCTGTAGGTAGACAGTCGCGTATTTTTACGATTTTACGATTGACGAATTGCTGTCCGGCGGCAATGACTGTTTAAACATGAGGCAATAAGATGTCTAAGGTATGTCAGGTAACTGGTAAGCGTCCAGTGACCGGAAACAATGTATCCCACGCAAAAAACCACACCAAGCGTCGTTTTTTGCCAAACCTGCACTCTCACCGTTTCTGGGTTGAATCCGAGAAGCGTTTTGTGAAGTTGCGCGTGTCTTCCAAAGGTATGCGCATCATCGACAAAAAAGGTATTGAGACTGTATTGGCTGATCTCCGCACTCGCGGCGAGAAATTTTAAGGAGCTTAATCATGGCTAAAGGTGCACGCGAAAAAATCCGCCTGAACTCCAGCGCTGGTACTGGTCACTTCTACACCACTGACAAGAACAAGCGCAACACTCCAGAAAAAATGGAGATCAAAAAGTACGATCCCGTTGCTCGTAAGCACGTGATGTACAAAGAAGGCAAAATCAAGTAAGAGTCCGCTCTTCATTTGCCTCAGAAAAGCCCGGCTTCAAGCCGGGCTTTTTGCATTTGGGCGCCAGACTTTTGCGCAGGTGCAAACCGCGCTCCCTGAGCCTTGTGTTTCTGTCATCCACCACAAAATTAGGGTTAAATAGCAACCACCGTTTATTTGCTCCAATCCGCACGCTGATGTTCAGCCTTCAGTTCAGGTTTTTTTAATGCCCGAGTTACCCGAAGTCGAAACCACCCGCCGGGGGATTGAACCCCATCTGGTCAATCGCACCGTACAACAGGTGATCGTGCGCCAGCCGCAATTGCGCTGGCCGGTGCCCGAGGGGCTGGGTGAGCGCATTGGCGGGAAAAAGCTGCACCAGGTTGCGCGGCGGGGTAAATACCTGATGCTGCGCTTTGATGGAGGTCACGTGTTGATTCATCTGGGCATGTCGGGCAACTTGCGCATCGTCGAGCGGCGTGAAGACCCGGGTTACCATGACCACGTGGATATCGACTTTGGCGAGCAGCGGGTGCTGCGCCTCAATGACCCGCGCCGGTTTGGGGCGGTGTTGTGGGCCGACGATCCGTCGGAGCAACACGAGTTGCTGGCGCACCTGGGGCCAGAGCCACTGCAGCCGGAGTTCAGCAGCGACTATCTGTACCAGCGCAGTCGCAAGCGCAAGCAGGCGATCAAGACCTTTATCATGGACAGTAAGGTGGTAGTCGGAGTGGGAAACATCTACGCGAACGAAGCCCTCTACGCGGCCGGGATTCGCCCCAGTCGGGCCGCCGGCAGTGTGTCTCGGCAGAAAATGGAAACCCTGGTTGCCGAGATCAAGCAAGTCCTGGCCCGGGCTATTGAGCAGGGTGGCACCACCCTCAAAGACTTTGTCGGCGGCGATGGCAAGCCGGGGTATTTTCAGCAACAGCTGCAGGTCTATGGTCGCCAGGGACAACCCTGTCCGCGCTGTCACAAGCCCCTGAAAGAGACCCGTCTGGGGCAGCGATCAACGGTTTACTGCACCGCCTGTCAAGGTTGAGGCGAGGGCTGGTGGGGACGGACAGCCTGTGACTCACGCAGTGGTTTCTGTCACCAGAAGTGATAGGCTATGATGATGAGCCCGGGTTGTCGCCGGGGCTATAAGACCCAGTACACAAAAGGAGAACACTGTGCTGAAAACAACCCGCGGGTGGAAGTCCACCGCCAAAGCCACCGCGATGGCTACCTTGTTGGCTGTCAGTCCGCTGACACTGGCCGATGGCATCAACACCGTCGATGAAGACCCGTCAGCCCTGGCCATGACCACCGATCTGGTGGTGGTACGTCCGGTAATGCTGGCGGCCACAGTCGTGGGCTCCGCTGTCTGGCTGGTGTCCCTGCCGTTTTCAGCCGCAGCTGGTAACGCCATGCAGGCGGCCGATACGCTGGTGGTTGGACCGGCTGAAACCACGTTCTTCCGCTGCCTGGGCTGTACCCGAACCGGTTACCGGGTTGATCACGATTAAGCCATAGCTGTCCGCGAAGGCAGGCGTCGGCCGCGTCCGTAAGCGTGGGGCGGCCGCGGCGCCGGATGGATCAGTGGCCGAATTTCTGTTTCAGATCCTCGACGATCAGAGGGTGCACAAATTTGGACACATCGCCGCCGAGTGAGGCGATTTCCCGTACCAGAGACGAGGAAATATAGGACAAGTGCTCGGCTGGGGTCAGAAACAGGCTCTCCATGTCCGGCATCAGCGCCCGGTTCATGTTGGCCAGCTGAAATTCGTATTCAAAGTCGGATACGGCCCGCAAACCCCGCAGCACGCCATGGGCCTTTTTCTGTTTGACCAGGTCCGCCAGCAGAATATCAAACCCGCAGATATCCACATTGTCCAGATGGCTGAGAACACGTTCGACCTGAGTCACGCGCTCTTCCAGGGAAAACAGAGGGTTTTTCTTGGTGCTCGCGGCAATGGCAATGGTCACACGATCGAATAGCCGACAGGCGCGTTCCACCAGATCGATATGGCCATTGGTGATGGGATCGAAGGTGCCGGGGTAAACCACGTGCTTCATGGGTAGCTCTCTGTAAGTTGTTTGCGGGCTTTAAACACACCTGTTTATAGAGTAGCCCGTTATTAAAAGAGGCGCGATGTTAAACAATTTGTGCGATCAGTACAAAACTCATGGTCTTTTTTATTACCGGACGCTGTTCAATAGCCGAAAGCCTGGGCCATTCAGCCGCTCTCAGTACCACGAGAATCAGTACCACGAGAATCAGTATCATGGGAATCAGCGTCACGGTAATACAACCGGTAGCAGACGTCACCCGCTTGTTTTTGCCGATGCAGATGCCAGTGTGGTGGGCAGCACAGGGCATACTGGCGCGGTGTCTCCAGATAGATGGTGGCAGTGGGGCTGAGCCGTCCGGGTTGTTCCAGCGCGGCAATGGTCGCCGGCCACAGGTCCAGTTGAAAGGGCGGGTCAATAAACACCACATCAAAGGGTTGTGGCGGAGCCTGTTGCAGGTAAGACAGGCAATCCGTCTGCATGACCTGGCCGCGATCGCACTGCAGCAGGTGCAGGTTTTGCCGGATTTGGGCGGCTGCATCGGCATTGAGCTCAATCAGGGTGGCTGAGGCGGCACCGCGGGACAAGGCTTCCAGGCCCAGCGCGCCAGAGCCACTGAAGGCGTCCAGGCAGTGGGCATTGGGCAGGTCGGCCATCAGCCAGTTGAACAGGGTTTCGCGAATGCGATCGCCCGTCGGGCGCAATCCCTCGGCCGCCACAAACGGCAGCTTGCGCCCGCGCCATTGGCCGCCGATGATACGCAGTGAGGAGACCGGTTTAGCGGCGGATGCAGGCGCTGAGGCGCGTTTTCCGTCACGGCGAGGGCGGGAATTTTTCAAGGTGTCCTCACTTGGGGATCGAGGGCCGCAGTTACAGCCCCATCGTGGGTTGGCTTGGTGGCGAGTCTACCAATGGGCGGGGGGCTTCGCCACCTCCTGGGCTGGCGAGGTGGGATTGCATCGGGGGGAGTCGCGGTTTCCCGCCTCCGGCACTGCCATCGCGTCGGTTAAGCCGGTAGAATGCCGGCCTGAACGTGCAGCCCCGTCGAACGGTTTGAGGTTAATACACAGTGAGCAGCAACTTTTTTAAACGTTTTCGCAAAGGCAACAAGGCGACGGACAGCTCGGAGGCCGATAATCAGGCGGGTACAACCGACGCCACCACTCCCGTCGGCGCAGACACCGCCGCGCCGGTTGAGTCGACTGACGCCGTTGAGGCTCGCCAGTGGCAGCCGGAGACAGACTTGCCCGCAACCGATACCCTGTCAGCGTCTGATTCGTCGGCGCCTGAAGCTGCCAGCAGTGATCCTGAGACTGTAAGCAGTGAACCTGAGGCTGCCAGCAGCAGTGAAGAGGCGGCCGGTGGCTTCTTTGCCCGCTTTAAAAAGCGCAAGCCGGAAACCGCAGACACCGACAGCATCGGTCAACAGGCAGATGCCGAGGACGAGGATGTTGTGCAATCGCCATCGGAGGCCCCCCTGGCGGATTTAGATTCGGGGTCGGGCGCGGTCCAGGAGCAGGACAAGCCGACGGCTAAAACCGGATTCTTTGCCCGCATGCGCGCCGGACTATCGCGCACCAGCAGCAACTTTGCCGAAGGCCTGGGCAATCTGTTCCTGGGGAAAAAGGAAATCGATGAAGAGTTGCTGGAAGATATTGAAACCCAGCTGCTGGTGGCGGATGTGGGGCTGGATGCGACCACCGAGATCATCGACAACCTCACTGATCGGGTGGCTCGCAAACAGCTGGCCGATGCCGACGCCCTCTACGATGCCCTGAAGACGTCCCTGACGGATTTGCTGAACAAAGTGGAGTCACCCCTGCAACTGCCGGCGAAACAACCAGCGGTGATCCTGGTGGTTGGGGTTAATGGTGTGGGTAAAACCACCACCATCGGCAAGCTCGCCAGGCGTTTGCAAGCCGAGGGCAAGAGTGTGATGCTGGCGGCTGGCGACACCTTTCGGGCGGCCGCTGTGGAACAACTGCAGGTCTGGGGGGAACGCAACCAGGTGCCGGTAGTGGCGCAGCATACCGGGGCCGACAGCGCCTCGGTTATCTTTGACGCCGTCAGCTCGGCCCAGGCCCGCGGTGTGGACGTGGTCATTGCCGATACCGCCGGTCGCCTGCACAACAAAAGTAACCTGATGGAAGAATTGTCCAAGGTGAAACGGGTGATGGCCAAGCTGGATGTCTCGGCGCCCCATGAAGTGCTGCTGGTGCTGGATGCCGGCACCGGGCAGAATGCCCTGAATCAGGCCGAGCAGTTTATCGAAGCGGCGGGGGTCACGGGCATTGCCCTCACCAAATTGGACGGCACAGCCAAAGGTGGGGTGATCTTTGCCCTGAGCCAGAAGTTTGGCCTGCCGGTGCGCTTTATCGGTGTGGGTGAAGGGGTGGATGATTTGCAGGCGTTTAATGCCCAGGCTTTTGTAGAGGCACTGTTCGAGGCTGAGAGCAGCCAATAAACCGACTCAATACCGACCAATACCGACAAAACAGGGAACTCCCCGGTCCATGATTCGATTTGATCAGGTCAGTAAGCGTTACCCCGGCGGGCACGAGGCCCTCAGTCGGGTCAGCTTTGAAGTGGCATCCGGTGAGATGGCGTTTCTCACCGGGCATTCCGGCGCCGGTAAAAGTACTCTGCTGAAGCTGATGATGCTGATGGAGCGCCCGTCCCAGGGGCAGGTGTTCGTCAACGGCCAGAATCTCAACCGCCTCTCGTCGCGCCAGATTCCGCAGTTGCGGCGCCGGGTGGGGGTGGTGTTTCAGAACCATCAGCTGCTGTTTGACCGCAGCGTTTACCACAATGTCGCCCTGCCGCTGGTGATTGAAGGCTATAACCCTGTGGAAGCCGCCCGCCGGGTCAGGGCGGCGCTGGATAAGGTGGGTTTGCTGCAAAAAGAAAAGCAAAACCCGGTGGTCCTGTCCGGCGGAGAGCAGCAGCGGGTTGGTATCGCCCGGGCGGTGGTCAACAAACCGAGACTGCTGCTGGCGGATGAACCTACCGGTAACCTGGATCCGGCCCTGTCGGCCGAGATCATGTCCCTGTTTCAGCAATTTAACGACGTTGGCGTTACCGTGTTAATCGCCACTCATGACCTTGATTTGATCCGACGCCTGCGCAAGCGGGTGTTGGGGTTGTCCGATGGGCAACTGGTGCACGACGGGGTGTTGCCGCATGCAACGAACACAGAAGCGGTCTAGTGCAACCCCCAGCCGCAGTCGGCCCGGGGCTACCTCGCGCGGTTCGCAAAACAGTCGTGCCCCAGGCAGCCGCCCTTCCAGCAAGGGCGCGCGGGTTTCCCAGATTCGCTGGCGCGATCGCTGGCAGGGCTACTGGGCCCATCATCTCACCAGTGCCCGCGACAGCCTGCAACGGCTGCTGGCGGCACCGGTGCAAAGCCTGATGACCTGGCTGGTGATGGCGGTGGCACTGGCGTTGCCGGCCACCCTCTACACCAGCTTCGACAACCTGCAGGCGCTGGGGCAGCGCTGGGATGGCTCGCCGCGGATTACGATATTCCTCAACCCCCAGGCGCGGGACAAGGCCATTGCCGATTTTCAACGCCAGTTGCAGGGCCGTGCCGGGATTAAATCGCTGCAGTTTGTGTCCGCCGAACAGGCACTGCAGGAGTTCGAGCGCGACTCGGGCATGGGCAGTGCCCTGCGCAGCCTCGACAGTAATCCCCTGCCGCCCAGCCTGGTGCTGACACCGCAGCTGGACATGTCCGCGGCGCAGTTGGCCCAGCTGGGGCAGGAGTTACGTGAGCAGCCCCTGGTGGACGACCTGGTGTTTGACCAGGCCTGGATTGAGCGGCTGCAGCATATGTTGAAATTGGGGGAGCGACTGGTGCTGGCGCTGGGTGGCTTACTGGCGCTGGGGGTGCTGCTGGTGATAGGCAATACCATTCGGCTGGCCATTGAGAGTCGCCGTGACGAAATTGTGGTAATCAAGCTGGTGGGTGGTACCGATGCGTTTGTCCGGCGACCGTTCCTTTACACCGGTTTCTGGTACGGACTGGGAGGAGGCCTGTTGGCGCTGCTGTTGCTCTCCCTGTTGTTGTGGCTGCTGACGGCGCCTGTCAGCTCCCTCGCGGTCAGCTACCAAAGCGACTTCAAATTACAGGGATTGGGCGCTGGTGGGGCGGTTGTCCTGGTGGGGCTCGGTGCACTGATCGGCTGGTTGGGGGCCTGGCTGGCCGTCGGCCGCCACCTGGGGGATATCGAGCCCCGTTGAAGAGTTTCTGCGCCAGCCCTTTTTGTCGCAGCCCCCTGCTGTTGGCGATCTTTTGCGTGTGAGTGCTTACTATCGAATTGAGGCCGGTTTTTGCAGGGAACTTTTGCGGGGCTTGGCACTCTGACTAGCGGAGTGCTACACTCAGATCGTTTTTGGTCGCATAGTTACATCTGGTTATAACTGTGCGCATAGATAGATAAACGTGTCCTAATTAGGAGCATCTGCATGGGAACAAGCTTACAGCCTGTAGGGGTACTCGCACCGGGGGCCAACCTCAATGCGTATATTCAGGCCGTTAACGGTTTTGCCGTTTTATCCGCCGAGGAAGAAAAACACCTGGCGGAAGAGCTCTACTACCACGAAAACCTGGAAGCGGCGCGGCGCCTGGTTATGGCGCACCTGCGGTTTGTTGTGCATATTGCCAAGACCTACTCGGGCTACGGCCTGGCCCAGGCCGACCTGATTCAGGAAGGCAACGTGGGTTTGATGAAGGCTGTCAAGCGCTTCAACCCGGAAAAAGGCGTGCGCCTGGTGTCTTTTGCCGTGCACTGGATCAAGGCGGAAATTCACGAATTCATCCTGCGCAACTGGCGGATTGTCAAAGTGGCCACCACTAAGGCACAGCGCAAGCTGTTCTTTAACCTGCGTGGCGCTAAAAAACGCCTGGCCTGGCTGACCAATGACGAAGCCAAGGCTGTCGCCAAGGATCTCGACGTCGACGTCAAACACGTGCGGGAAATGGAAGGTCGTCTATCGGCTTACGATGCGGCTTTTGATGCCGGTGTCGACGACGATGATGACACCGCCTATCAGGCCCCTGCCCACTACCTGGAAGACAAGCGCTTTGATCCGGCCCTGCAACTGGAACAGGCCGACTGGGAAGAGAGCAGTGTCAACAGCCTGACCCTGGCACTGGATGGTCTGGATGAGCGTTCGCGCGACATTCTGCAACAGCGCTGGTTGAGTGAAGATAAGTCCACATTGCACGATCTGGCGGCCCAATATGGGGTTTCCGCTGAGCGTATTCGCCAGCTGGAAAAAAACGCCATGAAGAAAGTGCGGGGGATGATGGAAGCCTGATCCCTGGCGCCCTCGCCCTGGTCCCTGTGTTCACGAACCTGTGATCACCCAAAAAAGCCGCCTAATGCGGCTTTTTTTGTGTCCCCTTTAGGCGCCTGCGGGGTTTCTTTTGCGGCAGTTGATCGAGCCTCGTCGCGCCGTGGCGATTTAATGAACAGCGTGGCACTTTAACGGTCAAGCCACTACAATACGCGGCATTTGAATCCCCCCACTTGGAAACCAGACTATGGCCAAGCCTTTTCTTGTGATTGCCGGCGTCAGTGGACTGCTGGCGGTGATGCTGGGCGCGTTTGGTGCCCATGGGCTGAAAGATAAAATCGACGCCTCCCTGTTGTCGGCCTTCCACACCGGTGTGCAATACCATTTTTATCATACCCTGGCCCTGTTGCTGGTCGCCCTCTGGCTGGTGAAGTTTCCCCAGGCCAGTGCGCTGCTATGGGCCGGCGTGGCGTTTATCGTCGGCATGCTGTTGTTTTCCGGCAGCCTCTATGCGCTGGCCCTGGGTGGGCCCCGCTGGCTGGGTCCGGTCACGCCGCTGGGGGGCATAAGTTTTATGATTGGCTGGCTGTGCGTTGTGATCAGCGCCTGGCGCCTGCCCACGTGAGTTGAGAGGTTATTACACTCATGACTGAATCTCTGGAAGTCAGACCCGAGTACAAAAAAAAGTCCATTCGCAGTTATGTGATTCGCGGTGGCCGCATTACCGTGGGGCAGAAGAACGCCTTCGACAACTTCTGGCCGCAGTACGGACTGAGTCTGTTTGGCGGCCCTTTGGATGTGCAACAAACCTTTGGCCGGCAGGCGCCGCTGGTGCTGGAAATCGGTTTTGGTATGGGCGACTCGCTGCTGACAATGGCGCAGCAGGAGACAGACAAGGATTTTATTGGCATCGAAGTCCATCCGCCGGGGGTCGGCTGCCTGATCAATAATGCGGGTAAAGCCGAAATCAATAACCTCCGGGTGTATATGGCCGATGCCATTGATGTACTGGACGACTGCATTGCCGATGGCAGTCTCGACCGTTTCCAATTGTTCTTCCCCGATCCCTGGCATAAGAAAAAGCATCACAAGCGCCGCATTGTGCAGCCGGCGTTTGTGGAAAAAATCAAAACCAAGTTAAAGCCGGGTGGCCTGATGCATATGGCCACCGACTGGGAAGCCTATGCCGAGCATATGATGGAAGTCCTGTCGGCAGCCGATGGCTTGCGCAATTTGGCGGGAGAGTTTCAGTATTCCCCACGTCCAGAGCACCGGCCAATCACCAAGTTTGAAAAGCGCGGCGAGCGACTGGGTCACGGGGTGTGGGATCTGCTGTTTGAAAAGCAGTGATGGACGAACCACAAATGACCATTTTGTGAACCTTTCCATGGGGGCTGACTATAATCAATCTAATCTTGATGATAGGCCCCGGGTACACAATGGCATGACAATGGCGTTGTCTCTATAGACAAACGCCATGGACCACTCAGCAATTGAACTGCAACGCGGGGAGCAAGCATGATTAACAGGACGTTGGTGCTGTTGGCAGCGCTGTTTTTTCTGGCGGGATGTGAAAACGCCTACTACAGTGCCATGGAGCAAGTTGGGGTACACAAGCGCGATATTCTAAGCGACAGAATTGAAGAGGCGCGTGACGCCCAGGTGGATGTCAAAGAGCAGTTCAGTTCGGCGTTGGAGCGGTTTACCCACGAGCTCAATTTTGACGGTGGCGACCTGGCGGATGCCTATGACCTGGTCAACGAAGAATATGAAGACAGTCAGGCGCGTGCTGACGCTTTGAGTAAGCGCATCGACAGTGTCGAGGATGTGGCTGAGGCATTGTTTGATGAGTGGCAGCAAGAGTTACAACAATACAGTAACGCCAATTTGCGTAGGCAAAGTACTGCTAAACTCAGAGAAACACGAAACAACTATCAGCGCATGTTAACCGCCATGCGTACGGCGGAAAGAAAAATGCAACCGGTGCTCGATACCCTCAGGGACCAGAGCCTGTATTTAAAGCACAACTTGAATGCCCGCGCGATTGCATCTCTCAGGCAGGAGTTCGGCGGGTTAAGACGCGATATCGACGTCTTGATAAAAGATATGGAAACATCGATCGCAGCGGCTGACAGTTTTATGGCAACGCTCACCGAGCCGGCCCGGTAATTCTCCGCTGTTCGCCTGGTTACTAACAGCGCACGTTAGACTAACAACGCAAGTTAGAGAAGAGCAAGGAGCAAGACCATGAACACACCGATAAGAACTCTGGCAGCGGCTATCGGTTTTAGCTGTCTCGCCTGCAGCCCAGTCTTTGCCGAAGGTGGTCGACACCTCGAAATCATTGGCGGCGGTGGTTACAACGTGTGGGATACCGACCGCAATCTCGACGACTCCGAATTCTATGGTGGTGGCCTTGGGTTTGCGCTCAATCGTCGCTGGACGTTGGAGGCCTGGTTTACCGACGGTGATACGGAATGGGACCGAAGCGGCCCCAGCCCGGATATTGATACCGAGGAATACCGACTGGATGCCCTTTACCACTTGACAGAACAGGGGGGCTGGCGTCCCTACATTGTGGCCGGTGTGGGCGACATGAACTTTGAGAACGACTCCACGGGAAGGGAGGTCGACGAAACCCGGATCAATCTGGGGCTGGGTGTGAAACGCATGCTGGGTCGTCACTTTAACATTCGTGCGGACCTGCGTGCCTTCAACAGCCTGGATGAAGAGCAGACCGATCTGGGGGCGCAGATGGCGATCTCCTGGTTGATTGGCGATACGTCTGACCCTACGCCCATGGATTCCGATGGTGACGGTGTGCCGGATGAGGCCGACGCCTGCCCCAACACGCCGCCGGGTGCGCCGGTCGATGCCACTGGCTGTCCTCTCGACAGTGATGGCGATGGGGTGTTCGACTATATGGATCAATGCCCCGGTACTGACCCGCGCTTGAAAGTCGACAGTGTGGGCTGCCCGATGAAGCTGACCGAGACCGTCTCGCTGGAAGTGGATGTCGAGTTCGAGCTTAACAGCGATGTGGTCAGGCCCCAGTACTACGATGAAATTCGCAAGGTAGCGGACTTCATGCAGCAGTACGAAGGTGTCATCGTCGAAGTGCAGGGGCATACCGACTCCAGCGGTGCTGCGGCCTATAACCAGCAGCTGTCAGAGCGGCGTGCGGCCAGTGTGGCCAAGATTCTGGTCGAGCAGCACGGTATTGAGTCCAGCCGTGTACACTCTGTGGGTTACGGTGAAACCATGCCGGAATTCGACAACAGCACCTCGGAAGGGCGCGCAGCCAACCGTCGAGTGATTGCTGAGATCAAGGCCAAGATCGAGACCATGGAAGAGCGTTAAGCGCTGCTTCGCAACAAAAAAACCGCTCTTAATCGAGCGGTTTTTTTATGGGGTAAGAGGGTACTGGATCTCAGGCCGGTGTTGAATTACCTCCAGAGTTAATTCACCACCAGAATGTCGGTCTCGACATGGTCCAGAACCTTCTCGGCGGTGTTGCCGATCAGCGCTGCCTTGACACCGCGGCGGGCGATGGTGCCAATCACCAGCACGTCGGCTTTTAGAGTTTCCGCCTGACTGATGATGGCGTCTTTCGGTGGCATATGTTCAATGTGGACCCGTTCCGGCGGAATGCCAAAGCGGGCACCGATCAATTCCTCATTGCTGGAGTCGTCCTCTTCTTCAAGCAGCCGCAGCACATCGCCAATGCTGGGCAGATGCTCGTGGGCGGTGACTATGTGCAGCACGGATTGAGTGGACTTGCTCAGTCGCTGGGCCTCGGTAATGATGCGGTTATTAAGCAGATCGTGTTCGGGGTCGTCACTGTCGAGGGTAATGGCGGCAAGCACCACCTGTTCCGTCCAGGGGACAGACTGCCGCACCAGCAGGGTCGAGCAGGATGACTTGCGCAACAGGGTGATGTCCGAGGTGCGCTGCAGATGCCGTTCCAGCAGGTTGTGAGGCCGCGACGCTTTGATGACCATGTCGGCACCAATCCGGCTGCTGGCATGCAGTACCGATTCCACCCAGTCGTCATTCCAATAGGATTCGGTAGACACCTGGATGCCCTCGTTGCGCAAGGGTTCAGCCAACGCCTCCAGCTGGGCTTTGGCGGAGGAGATAGTGCTGTGTTTGGCGTCGCTGCGGGAGTCGAAGGTGGACACATCCGCGTAGTCGCAACAGAACAGGTGTAAGCGGGCGCCGGTATCGACCGCCAGCTGTTCTGCGCGCTTCAGGGCAATTTGCTGCTCACAGGTGGGGTCTATAACAACAAACAGGGTTGCAGGTACCATTTCAGTCATCTCCTTGCTAGGACGCTCTTTGGACTCGACAGCCAGTTGGCCTCTACAATAGAGGCTATTGTGTAATCATGCATGGAATAGTGAAAGAGGTGTTGTGTTATGTCAAAGAAGATCGCGGTCATTCTGGCTGGAAGTGGCGTGTTCGATGGCTCCGAAATCTATGAGAGCGTCATCACCTTGCTGGCCCTCGATCAGCAGGATGCTACGGTGCAATGTTTTGCTCCTGACATTCCTCAGTTGCACGTCGTCAATCACCTGACCGGCGAAGTGGCCGAAGGTGAAAGTCGTCAGGTGCTGGTGGAAGCCGCACGTCTGGCTCGTGGTGAGATTAAGCCACTGGCCGAGGCCAGGGCCTCAGATTTTGACGGCCTGATCATTCCCGGTGGTTTTGGAGTGGCCAAAAACCTGTGTGACTTTGCCGTTAAAGGCACAGAGATGAGTGTTCTGCCAGCGCTGCAAAGCCTGGTGCAGGACTTTAAAGCCGCCGGTAAACCGGTGGGGCTGATCTGTATTGCACCGGCTATGGCGGCCGCCCTCTTTGGCGCGGGGGTCAAGTGCACCATAGGTCAGGACGCCGACACCGCGGCGGCGATTGAAGCCATGGGGGGACAACACGTGGCGTCTGCCGTTGACGAGATTGTGGTGGACGAGGTCCACAAGCTGGTCACCACCTCGGCCTATATGATGGCCGGCCGCATTCGGGAGGCGGCTGCTGGTATCAACAAGCTGGTCGATAAGGTGCTGGAGATTGCTTGAGTCCGATGAATACTGTTTAAATACCATGATGTTTAAATCCAAGGCTGTTTTCGCCGCTGGAGATGATGAATGTTCCTTTTAACGGTCTACATCCTGGTGGCGATTGGCTTTTCCTTTCTCTGCTCGGTGGTGGAGGCTGTCCTGTTGAGTCTCACCAACGCTCAGGTGACGGTGATGGAGCGGGAGGGGCGTTATTCCGGCACCCTGTTGAAACAATTGAAAGCCGATGTCAGTCGACCGCTGGCAGCGGTACTCAGCCTCAATACCATCGCCCATACCATCGGTGCTGCGGGGGCAGGTGCCCAGGCTGCCAAGGTGTTTGGCAGTGCCTCGTTGGGGGTGGTGTCGGCCATTCTGACGTTGTTGATTCTGGTGTTTTCCGAAATCATCCCCAAAACCCTCGGCGCTCATTACGCCCGACAGCTGGCACCGGCCACTGCCTACATTCTCAAGTATCTGATTGTATTCATGCTGCCGTTTGTGTGGCTGTCGGAGTTTGTCACCCGTCACTTGAAATCGGACGAGGCGCTGGATCGTTTCAATCGGGATGAGCTGGCGGCCATGGCGGATCTGGGGTCGGAGCAGGGAGAGCTGGTGAAACAGGAAGCGGTGATTCTGAAGAACCTGCTGTTGCTGCGCGATATCACGGTGCGTGAAATTATGACGCCGCGCACGGTGTTGTTTACTCTGTCGGAAGAGATGACGGTGGAAGAGTTTTTCCACAAGCACGACCAGGAACCCTTTTCCCGCATTCCGGTGTATCAGGGGGATCCCGATAACATCACCGGCTATGTCATCAAGTCGGATCTGTTGCTGGCCCAGGCGCGGGGTAACCACAGCAATTTACTGGGCAACTACAAGCGTACCTTGCCGGTGTTTATCAGCAGTGTGAGTATCCAGCATGTGTTTCATGAATTCGCCCAGCAGCGGGTTCACATCATGCTGATCGTTGATGAATACGGCAGTGTGCAGGGCATTATCACCATGGAAGACATTATTGAAACCATACTCGGCCTGGAGATCATCGACGAAACCGACAAAACCACGGACATGCAGAAAGAGGCCAGTAAGTTAATGCGCAAAAAAGCCCGGCACCAGGGCCAGGCGTCCTCAACGGAAAAAGTTCAGCCGACCAACTCCAGTCAGTCCTAGTTCTGTGAGCTGTATTTCACTTCATTAGTCCGGTTACATTTGGTTGAGCTGGGCTTCCAGGTTTTCGTACTCTTCACTCAAGGACATCCATTCCTCTTCCGCCGTGTCCAGCTTTTGCCGCAAGTCGCCCTGCTGTTTCAACAGCTGTTGCAGTTCGTCCCGGCGCTCCGCTTCATACAGGGTGGTATCGGCCAGTTGGTTGTCCAGGGCATCCAACTGAGTTTGCCACTTGTCCACCTGACGCTCGGCAGCCTGCACCTGTTTGCGCAACGGTTGCAATTGCTTGCGCTGGGCGGCGGCTTGCTGGCGCTGCTGTTTGCGATCCGGTTTATTGGCGTCGGTGGGGCTGGCCGAACTGGTGTCCGTATCCCGTTGCGACAGCCACTGGTGATAGTCTTCCAGATCGCCGGCAAAGGGTTCCACGCGACCATCGGCGACCAATAAAAAGTCATCGACGGTATTGCGCAACAGGTGACGATCGTGAGAGATCACCACCACCGCGCCGGGATAGGTTTGCAGGGCCAGCGTCAGGGCCTCGCGCATGTCAAGATCCAGGTGGTTGGTGGGCTCATCCAGCAGCAACAGGTTGGGCTTTTGCCAGGCGATCAGGGCCAGCGCCAGGCGGGCTTTTTCTCCACCGGAAAAATGGGTAATGGTTTCAAACGCGCGATCACCGTGAAAGCCAAAACCGCCAAGGAAGTTGCGCACCTCCTGTTCGCGGGCGGTGGGCGACAAGCGCTGGATGTGCAGGGCGGCACTGGCGTTCATGTCCAGCGCCTCCAGCTGGTGCTGGTTAAAGTAACCGATGGCCAGGTGTTCTCCGCAGGTGCGCTGCCCCAGTTGCAGCGGCAACTCGCCCACCAGGGTTTTGACCAGGGTTGATTTACCGGCGCCGTTTGGCCCCAGCAACCCCAGTCGGCTCTGGGCTTCAATACGCAGCTCGACACCGGACAGAATCGTCGTGTCGTCATAGCCCAGTTGCCCCTGGCTGAGATGCAACAGCGGGTGAGAGGTTTTGTCGGCACAGGGAATCTGAAACTGAAACGGCGAGTCGACGTGGGCCGGGGCGATTTTTTCCAGCCGCTCAAGGGCTTTCAGGCGACTCTGGGCCTGTTTGGCTTTGGTGGCTTTGGCACGAAAGCGAGCGACAAACGATTCGATGTGGGCAATCTGTGCCTGCTGGCGTTCGAACATCTGCTGTTGCTGTGCCAACCGCTCACTGCGCTGACGTTCAAAGGCGGAGTAGTTGCCGCTGTAGAGGTTCAGTCGGGCGTGTTCGATGTGGACAATGTGTTTGACGGTGTTGTCGAGAAAATCCCGATCGTGGGAAATAATCAACAGCGTGCCTTTGAATTGTTGCAGGCGTTGCTCCAGCCACCAGGTGGTGTCCAGATCCAAATGGTTGGTGGGCTCGTCGAGCAACAACAGATCGGCCGGACACATCAGAGCCTGGGCCAGGTTCAGGCGAATGCGCCAGCCACCGGAAAAGTCACTCACCGGCCGGGTATCATCGCCGCGGGCAAAACCCAGTCCGTGTAACAGCGCCTGGGCGCGGGACTCGGCGGTGTAGCCATCGATGACTTCAAATTGTGCATAGAGCTTGGCCAGGCCCTCGCCGTCGTTGTGATCCTGGTTGTCAATGGCAGATTGCAGACGGCGAAACTCTCCGTCGCCGTCCAGCACATAGTCCAGAGCCGAACGATCGCTGTGGCTTACCTCCTGGGCCATGTGGGCAATGCGCCAGCTGGAAGGAATCTGGCAGTCACCCTGGTCCTGGTGGAGCTGGCCGCTGAGCAGTTTGAACAGGGTCGATTTGCCGGTGCCATTGGCGCCAATCAGGCCCACCTTGTGGCCATCATGCAGACGCAGATTGGCATTTTCCAGCAGAATTTTGCTGCCCCGTTGTAAGTTCAAGTCGTGTAATGTAATCATGGCGGCATTCTATCACCGCCCTTATCAGACACGATACCAATGGCTTATGCGAATGACATCTGACAGCTCGTCACACGCTGCTGACGTCCCCCTGTGGGACTTCAGTTTGTCGTTGTATGCCCAGCCAGGTATGGAAGCCCTGTGCCTGGCGTTGCAGGATCAGCAAAATATCAACGTTATTCTGTTGCTGTGGGCGCTGTGGCTGGATGAACAGGAGGTGCTGTATTCGCCAGGGCTGTGGTTGTCCGGCTACTCGGTCGCGGGTCAGTGGCAGCGCTGGCGGATAAAGCCGTTGCGAAGCTTGCGGCGAACGCTGCCGAAGCGCTGGCCGTGGCTCGGTCTGCGCCAGCGAGTAAAGCACGCCGAGCTGGATGCTGAACATCAGCTGTTGAACCGATTGCAGGTCATGACCGAACGCGTTGGTCTGGCGAAGGAGCAAACGTCGTCCTTGGCCGAGCGTCATTGCTATACCGATCAGCTGTTGTCGGCCGGGGACCCATGCCGGGATCAGTTACAGCGAATTGTGCGGCGCTGGCGAGGAGCATAAAAAAACCGCCGGTAGACGGCGGTTTTTTCAGGGGCCAGGCAGCCTTTTAATGAGCGCACAAGTCGCTCAATCAGTCATCACCAAACAGGCTCGGGCTGATGGGGGCCTGAGGCTCAGAAGGCTTTTTCTCTTCCGGCTTGTTCTCCACAGCGGGGCTGGGCGCCGGGGCGGCTACCGGTACCACCGGCGTAGGCTCGGGCTTGGTCTCCGGTTTGGCCACTGCCACAGGGGTGGGTTTCACTGGCGCGGTGTCAGTTGGTTGAGCTGCGCCATTCCCTTTGTGGCTGGTGGCAGCAGTGACCGCAGGTGTGGCACTGCTGACAGACACTTCAACGGCTTTTTCCGGCGCTGGCTTAGCAACGGCTTTCTTGACCGCAGCTTTTTTCACTGCGGCTTTTTTGGCGACGGCTTTTTTCACAGCCGCTTTCTTGACTGTGGTTTTAGCCGCGGCTGGGGTTTTGGCGGTTGTTTTTGCGCTAGCGGTGACTTTTTTCGCCGCGGCCTTCTTGGCTGGGGCTTTTTTGCTCACGGCTTTCTTGGCAACGGCGGCTTTCACTGGAGCTTTTTTCGCCGCAGCTTTCTTCACTGGAGCTTTTTTGGCAGCGGTTTTTTTAGCGGCAGCTTTCTTTACCGGTGCTTTTTTAACGGCGGCCTTGGCAACGGCCTTTTTCGCCGCGGCGGCTTTTTTCTTGGCGGCGGCAGCGGCTTTTTTCTCAGCAGCCTTGGCTTTTTTCGCTTCAGCCAGGGCTTTCTTTTTCGCGGCCAAAGCGGCTTTCTTCGCTGCCGCTTTGGCTTTTATGGCGTCGGCCTTGGCTTTTTTCTTGGCGGCTTCGGCGGCCTTTTTCTGCTCGGCAGCCGCTTTTTTGGCTGCAGCTTGTCGGAGCGCTTTCTCTACTTTACCGGTTTCACGGGCTACCAGGGCTTCCAGTTTCTGGGTTTCGGTCTGGGCTTTGAGTGCTAACTTGGCGTCCTGCAGAGTTTGCCCGCTCGCCTCGACTGCCTCTTTTTGAGTTTCCAATGCCGCTTTGGCTTTTTCAACCCGGGCTTTGTTGGCCGCTGTCGCGCGGGTTTTGGCTGCGGCTTGAGCGCTGGTTAATTTGCTTTTCAGGGCAGTCAGTTTTTTCTTGGTGGCGGTGTCGGCCTTGGTTGCCAGGTCGACGGCCTTTTTGAGATCAGTGGCTTGCTTGGCTCGAGCCTTGTCCAGTTGTAGTGTCAATTTAGCGATTTGCTGTTCCAGATCGACAACGGGATCGACCACTTTTTTGCGAGCTGCCATGAAAACTATCCTCTAAGAGTTTGTTCCAGGTTGAGTCAAGAGAAAACAACGGCGGGGATGATACCGACGTTTATTGAAGAATTGTATGCTTTGCACGGCATAACACCAGATTTTTTGCCAAAAATAGCACAAACTCAGCCGTCTGCAGATCGCAGTACGGATTGGCTTGTGCGAATTGTCGCAACTGGCGAGAGTCGATCAGGTATGGGTGCATGAACAGGATAGAGTTAGTGGTTGGTGTTAGGGTACTATGAGCCCTCGCCATATTTGCCTGTGCGGTGTGGATGCTGGACAGGGATATGATTCTGGTAATGTGTGAACGGCTGGGTGAACCACTGTCGCAATCAGTGGTCTTAGACGCACGTTACCGCTCACACCTTTAGGAAAACATTATGAACTTGAAAAAAATAATGCTGGGTTCCGCCGCCTCTGTGATGTTACTGGCGGGACAGGCAGTTATGGCCGACGACGATCTGAAAACCCTGACGGATCGTGTCAGCTATCTGTTTGGCTACAATGCCGGCATGCGCTTTCAGCAAGAGCAGATTGATATCAACGCCGAGGTCTTTGCCAAAGCCATGCAAGAGGCCCAAAAAGGTGATGCGGCTCGCATGAGTGAGGAAGACATGGCCTCCACCATGCGCGCATTCCAGGATTTGCAGCAGGCCAAGATGGCAGAGGTTGCCAAGGTTGTGGGTGAAGCCAACAAGAAAGAAGGTGACGCGTACCTGGCGGCCAACGCCAAGAAGGACGGTGTGAAAACCACAACCTCGGGCCTGCAATACAAAGTCATCAACAAGGGCAGTGGTGAGAAGCCGAGCAAGAACAGCCAGGTGTCCGTTCACTATCGCGGTACCCTGATTGACGGCACTGAATTTGACAGTTCCTACAGCCGCGGTGAGCCGGCGGTATTTGGTGTGACCCAGGTGATCCCAGGTTGGACCGAGGTGTTGCAAATGATGCCAGAGGGTTCCAAGTGGGAAGTGGTGATTCCCTCCGAGCTGGCCTACGGTGCCGGCGGTGCGGGTGGCAAAATTGGTCCTAACGCGACCCTGGTGTTCGAGATTGAATTGCTGGATGCCAATGTGAATTGAAACGCGAATAAAAGCGTGAATTGACGCCAGCGTGATGCTGGAAAAGGGGGGACGCAGTGACGACCCCCCTTTTTTTATCTCAAAGACAGATTTTCGTTCAAATACAGATTTGCCCTTCCAGGAAGCAGACAGCCTGCCCGCTCATAAAGACCCGCGATTCTTCCAGTCGACACTGCAGGTCGCCGCCGCGAGCGGAGATTTGACGGGCACTCAGCTCACGTTTGTTCAATTGCTCGGCCCAATAGGGAATCAGGGTGCAGTGCGCCGAACCGGTGACCGGGTCCTCGTCGATGCCCATGGTCGGAGTAAAGAAACGGGATACAAAATCCACCTTGTCACCGGGGGCGGAGACAATCACCGCCTGCTCGGTGACGGCTTGCAGGGCGCGAAAGTCCGGCTGCAATTGCGCCACATCGGACTCCTGCTCCAGCACCAGCAGCCAGTCGCGGGCCCGGCCGCAAAAACGCGGTGGGGCCACGCCGGCGCTATCAAAACCCAGAGCTTCAAGCAGGCCGGCAGGTGTGGGTGAGGGTTGCGCCGGCCGACTGGGAAAGTCCAGGGTCAGCATCCCATTGGCTTCCCGCGTCACCAGCAATATACCCGAGCGGCTTTGAAAACGTATCTGGGGCAGCTCAAAGCCCAGCTTTTCAAACAGCACAAAGGCACTGGCGAGGGTGGCGTGGCCGCACAAATCGATTTCACTGTCCGGGGTGAACCAGCGCAGCTGAAAATCCGCTGAGCCATCATCAAGCGGTTGGAAATAAGCCGTCTCCGATACATTGTTTTCCTGGGCGATCTTCAGCAGTGTGTCATCCGCGGGCCAGGCCTGGGACTTGGCCAGCGGGACAATGGCGGCGGGGTTGCCGCAAAAGAGTGTCTGGGTAAAGGCATCGACTTGATAAAGAGGCAGTTGCATCAGTGTTCTCCGCACGGGCTGGTGGCATTCGTCATTGGCTTTTTACCGTTGGGTCAGTGTAGGTCGCAAGCACCGGGCAATACAGATACAATTCCTACGAAAACCGGGCAGTACAGTTGTTTGGGCCAGGTCTCTGAACGCTCCCAGCGGATTCGCCACCATGGACAACGCACCAGTATCTCAACTTCCTGCGTCACAACCACCCCTCTACCAGACCCTGGCAGATGACCTCATGGCGCAGATTCTTCAAGGCGTCTACCGGCCGGGCGACAAGCTGCCCTCGGTCCGCCAGCTGGCACAGCAGCAGGCGGTGAGTGTTTCAACCGCAGTGAGTGCCTATCAACAGCTGGAATTAACCGGCCTCATCAGTGCCCGCGAGAAATCCGGTATCTATGTGAATGCCTCGCCTCAGGGTGCAGCGGTGAGCACGCCGGCCATGTCGGCCGGTGGCCAGCCAACACAGTTGCAGATGAGCAATACCATCGCCCGCATCTTTGCCCACAACCGCGACCGCAGCCAGTTGCATTTTGACCTGGCCGTGCCGGCGGCGGAAATGCAGCCTGGGGCGCAGTTACGGGCGTCGGTCAACCGGGTATTACGGCAGTCGTTCAGCAACAGTCTGCAACTCATTCCCGCCCCCGGTGATCTGGAATTGCGACGCTTGATAGCCCAGCGCATGAACGGCCGCGGCAGCCGCGTGCAGCCTGAGGACATCGTGTTGACCAACGGTTGCCAGGAAGCCTTGTTGGTCTCGATTCAGGCCCTGAGCTCGCCGGGTGATTTGGTGGCGGTTGAAACACCCTGCTATTACGGCTTTTTACAGGCGCTGGAAAGTCTGGGACTAAAAGCCATTGCCATTACCACGGATCCCGTGACCGGGCTGGATATGGAGTCGTTGGAGCTGGCGCTCAAGCGCTGGCCCATTCGCCTGTGCGTGTGTTCACCGACGTTGAGCAACCCCACGGGTGCCTGCCTGCCCGACAGCGCTCGTCGCCAACTGTTGCGGCTGGCCCACGACTACGATTTTCATCTGATTGAGGACGATATTTTTGGCGAGTTGTGCCACCGGGACGATGGCAATATGCGACCGTTGCACGCCCTGGATCGTCACGGTCGAGTGATCTATTGCTCGTCATTTTCCAAATCCCTGTCACCGGGATTGCGTCTTGGCTGGGTGGCGGCGGGAGAGCAGCGCCTGCGGGTGATGGAACGCCAGCGGGCCACCACCACCGGCACGGCCTCGCTGACCCAGTTGCAAGTGCGCGATTACCTCAAAAGTGGCCATTACGACAAGCACCTGCGGCGGGTACGGCGCCTGTATGAGGCGAATCTGCAGCGGGCCCTGGCGGTGATTGCCCGTGCCTTTCCGCCAGGCACACAGGCCACTCGCCCGAGCGGGGGCTTTGTGCTGTGGGTATCGCTGCCATCAGGTCACGATGCCATGCAACTGCTGGACCTGGCGCAGCGGCACCACATCGGGTTTGTACCGGGCGCTGTGTTTGCCCAGCAGGGGCTCGAGCACTGCCTGCGCCTCAGTGTGGCACAACCCTGGAGCCCCGCTCTGGAGGCCGGTTTGGTAACCCTCGGCCAGCTGGCCGGGAAAGGCTGATGGTAACAGAGGCGAAAGCGGGCCGGATCGCTGGTTAAGTCACCAGGTCCTTGTGGGCGGTGTGCAGCACTTCGATCATGCGATCTTCGGCTTCAAAGCGGGTGGCCAGGATTTCCCCGAGTCGGGACAGGTCGGCGTCGATGCTGTCGAGGTCATCGGTCGCCAGGTACTTGTCGTTGAAGTCGAGGGCAAACTCAGTGGTTTCGTCAATGGTGCCAATCAGTTTGCCGGCTTCTCGCAGGGCGTCTTCATCGTCGAACTCACGCGCCTCTTTCACCAGCTGATCGTAGACTTCAAAATGGCCGGCAGAAACATAGTCCACCAGCAATTCACAAACGGCTTGCAGCGATTCGGGGGCACCGCTGCATTCGGTATCATCGGACAGGTCGCAATAGCGAACCAACAGCTCCTGACGCTCCTGTAACCAGCGATCAATGATGTTGCTGACTCCGCCCCAACGCTCTTTAGCCGATTTGCAATTTTCCAACATGCTTACATCCTTTTTTGTGGTCACGCCATGAGTTGCGGACATGCTGATTGTCAGCGACAAGATGAGTCACGATAGGGGATCTGGCGTTCCTCGGCAAGGGAATTGCGCGCCAGTCGACGGAAGGCTGATTCACGTCAAACATTTACCGATGTCGGCGAGCAAGCTGTGTGCTGCTCGCCGAGTGGATCAGAACAAGGTCACCAGATAGGGCAGGGTCAAGGCGGTAAACGCACCGGTTAACCCCATCGCCAGTGTGGCGAAGGCACCGGTGACGGGGTTGACTTCAAAGCCGCGGGCCGTGCCGACGCCATGGGCGTTCAGCCCCAGTACCAGCCCTTGCAGCCGCGGGTCGTGCAGTTGCAACAGGTAGAACACCAGCGGGCTCAGCAGCACACCGACTACACCGGTAAACACCACCACACCGGTGGTGAGCGTGGGCAGGGCTCCAATGTTTTCGGCAATGCCGATGGCAATGGGGGTGGTGACCGATTTGGGGGCCAGGGACAGCAGCACCTTCTCGTCGGCACCCATCAGCCAGGCGATGCCCACGGCACTGGCGCTGGCAAATACGGCGCCGACCAGGACCACCGTCAGTACCGGCAGGGCCAGCTTGCGAATGTGGTGGAACTCACGATACAGCGGTACGGCCAAGGCCACCGTGACCGGACCCAGCAGAAAATACAGCAGTTGATTGGCGCTGACGTATTCCCGGTAGGAGAGGCGGTTGAGTTTGAGAAACGCGGCAATGGCGATGGCACTGACGGCCACCGGATGCACAATCGCCCGGCGACCACAGAAATCGTAAAACCACACGGCCAACTGATACACCGCCAGGGTTAGCAGCAAGCCAAACAGCGGTTTGTGAATCAGGTTGGCCCAAAACCCCTGGGCCTGATAGAACAGGTCGTGCACGAACAATCCTCGGTTAAGTGTTCTCGTCCCAGCGCTCAGGCCAGGCGCTTGGCCAGCCAGCCGCTGAACAGCATGGATATAAAGGTGCCGGCCACCATGGCCGCCAGCACCGCTGGCCAGTATTGCTGGATACTGGCTGGCAGGAAGAACAGGCCCACCCCGGCCGGCAGGAAGAACAGGCTCAGGTGTTGAATCAAGCCCTGGCTGGTCTTGCCCAAATCGTCGGTGGGGCCACCTTTGATCAGCAGCACCAGCCACAGCAATACCATGCCGGCCACTGGGCCGGGGATCGGGCTGTGCAGGAGTGCCACCAGTGTCTCGCCACAGAGCTGAAAAAACAGCAGGATGATGAAGCCTTTTAACATGGGGTTTCCTATCGCTCTGAACGCAGCATTTGCCAGAGGTTGATGCCAATCAGGCCGACGAAGCACACCGCCACCCAGGCCGGCATGCTGAGGCCGAGAAACATCCAGGAGACGTCAGCACAGTTGCCATCACCTTGCAGCAGCAGGTTGATGGCTTCCTGCAGGGGGAAGTTTTCAAACATGTACGTCAGCCCCGGACCACAGGCCGGCACCTGATCTTCCGGCAGGTTCTGCAGCCACACATGCCGCAGCGACACCGACAGGCCAAAGCCCGCGGCGACAATGCCCAGCAGGGCGTAGATCCTGCGGCCCAGCGCAGCCGGGTTGTGAATGGCGGCGATTAGCGCACTCAGCCCCACCAAAAACACAAAAATACGTTGGGTAATGCACAGCGGACAGGGAGGCATGTCCATCACATACTGGAAGAACAAGGCGGTCAAGTTTAGGCCGGTGCAGCCGAGAAAGATAAGCAGAAAGGTGGTTCGGATGCTGAGAAAGGCTGTACGTGAAGTCAAGGCGAGTCATCCCCCGGGTATATGGTGCGGCTACACTAGGGGAATTTTACCCTCGGCTCAAGTGATTAGCACGGCATCCGGCAACTGGCGTCACAGGTTTGTCGACGCCCGGCGCCACCGTTGTCAAAACTTTTATGAAGTAGGGTGCGATTGATGAAAATCCCATCGACCTTGGCGGCTCTAGGCATGTGCCTGATGGTGCTGATGATTCCCCTGGGGGTGGTGGCTGAAGAGGCGACCGAGACCCAGGATGAGGCGCCGATGCCTCTGCCACGGGCTATCTACCTGCCGCTCAAGCCGGCTTTTGTTGTCAACTATGGAGGTCGTGGCCGGCTGCACTACCTTAAGGCCGAAGTGTCGGTGCGCGTGGCCAGCCCTCGCGGTGCCAATGCCGTACGTCACCATATGCCGTACATTCGCAACCAGCTGATTCTGTTGTTCAGTCGTCAGGGGGAAGAGAACCTGGACAGTCAGGAGGGAAAGGAGTTGCTGCGACAGGAGACGCATGCGGCCATCGAGGAGATCCTGCTGGCCGAAGAGGGCGTGAGCGAGCTGGTGGAGGTGTACTTCAGCCAGCTCGTCATCCAGAAGTGACCGGCGGCAGAGCCGCTCGACCTGGCAATCAGTCTTCTTCGCAACCGGCCTGGTAGGCGTCTGCATCCAGGGCGCTGTCCAGTTCGGTCAGGTCGCTGGGCTTCACTTTAAAGAACCAGCCGTCGTCGTAAGGGGACTCGTTGACGATTTCGGGGGTTTCTTCCAGGGCTTCGTTGATGGCAATCACTTCGCCGCTGACCAGGGAATAGATGTCGGAGGCGGCTTTGACCGATTCCACCACGCCAGCTTCTTCACCAGCCGTGACGGTGCTGCCCACTTCCGGGGTCTCCACATAAACCACGTCGCCAAGGCTGTCCTGGGCGTGGTCGGTAATGCCGATGGTTACAGTTCCGTCGGCTTCAACACGAGCCCACTCGTGGCTGGACAGGTATTTCAGTTCGCTGCGAACTTCACTCATGGTGTCTTCCTCAAAAGGTCAGTCGATATTCGTTGTCGTGGGCGCTTGGGGCCGGTTCTGTGCTGCATCGTATCGCTGTGTCGGAGGCCTGTTGGCGTCCGGGATTCGGTTATTTCGTGATCGACATAGCAAAATAGGCGCGTAGTGTACTGATTCGCACCGAAGGTCGCCATACCAGCATAGCAATATCGCAGCTATCTCTCACATTCAGTTGTCTATAGAGGCTTGATACACTGTGGCGCTTATGTCGTCGATAGCCGCCTGGCAGCCATCGATGGATACCGTCTGATAGAGCGTAAACACTGATTTGAAAGAGGTTTAGGGCATATATGGGTGCATTGATACGGTTGTTACTGGGGGTGTTGGGGTTGTTGGTGGTTGTGGTGGTAGGTGCCATGCTCTACCTGACCCTGGTGTTGGACCCCAATGACTTCCGCGATGACATTGAGCGGTTGGCGGCTGAACAGGGGGTGCCGTTGCAAATCGGCGGCGACATCCGCTGGCAGTGGTTTCCGGTGTTTGGCCTGAGTGTCGAGGGGGTCAAGGTTGAGGCGGGCAAAGAACCGCTGCTGGATGCCCAGCGCCTGGCGGCCTCGGTAGCACTGGTGCCGCTGCTGCAGAAACAGGTCTCCATTGAAGCCATTGAACTCGTGGGGGTGCAGATTAATGCCTGGACCGATGCCCAGGGGCGCGGTAACTGGGAGCTGTTGAGCCAGCAGCAAGTCAACTCAGGCTCGGCCTCCAGCGCGGCTCCGGATTCGCAATCGACGGGGTCGACGATTTCAAGCACGTCGGCGGCCAGTGACACGGCCTCGCCGGTGGATCTGTCGGTGGCGACCCTGCGGGTGACGGACGGTCAGCTCAGCTACCGGGACGAGGCCAGCGGCAGCCGCGTGCAAGTTTCGGATCTGGACCTGACGGTGGGAGGCTTTGACCTCAGCGGTGCACTGTTTGAGTTGAAACAATCGGCCACCCTGCACCTGGATGGCCAGCCGCCATTGCAGGTGCGCAGCCACGGGCAACTGGGTTTCAATCTGGCGCAACAACAACTGCAACTAAAAGGCATGGGGCTGTCACTGGTGGCCAATCAACTGCCGCTGACCCTGCAGTTGGACGGCAATGTCGCCCTGGAGCCCTTGACCGCCCAGCTGGATGTGGCCTTGGAGCCTGTGCATCTGGGGCAGTGGTTGACCCAGTTCGGGGTGGCGTTGCCGGAAATGTCCGCCGCCGATGCCCTGGCGCGGGTGTCGCTGGAGTCTCAAGTGAGCGGTCAGGCCGGGGCCTGGAACCTGAACAACCTGATTGTGAAGCTGGATCAAACCTCCTTCACCGGGCATGCCGGAGTGGACGCGCAAGGTCGTCTGTCGGTGGCACTGAACGGCGATCGCCTCAACCTGGATCGCTACCTGCCGGTGCCCGCCGCCGATGTGGCGCAGGCCAAAGCGGCGCAGACCAGCTCTCCTTCAACCAACACCGCGCAAACCAACACCGCGCAGGCCCGCACGACGAAACCATCGGCTGAGTCAGAGAATGCCCTGTTGATGTCCGACGAGCCGCTGCAGCTGTCGGCCTTGCGCGATCTCAGTGCCCAGTTGTCCTTCAATCTCGACCACATGATCGCCAAAGAGCTGCAGTTCAGCGAGCTGGTCTTCAAAGTGGACGCCCATGACGGCGTGCTCAAACTGCAGAAACTGGCGGGGCAGGTGGTCGATGGCCAATTTGATTTGCAGGGCCAGCTGGATGCCCGTCAAGCCGCGGCGCAGCTGAACCTCAACGGTGACCTCAAGGGGCTGGAGCTGAAACCCTTGTTAGCCACGCTGGCTGAAGAAGAGCGCCTGGTCGGCAAGGCCAGTGGCGACCTGACGCTCAACACGACCGGCAACAGCCTGCGCCAGCTGCAAAACCGCATGGATGCCAAGCTGCAATTGCAGGCCGATACCCTGGTCTTCAACAGCATCGACATTGAGCGCAACGCCTGCGAACTGGCGGCGTTGGTCAACCGCGAAGCCGTGCCCCAGCTGACCTGGAAAGGCCACACCGAACTGCAGGCTGTGACTGCGGCGCTGGCCCTTAAGGGCACCGAGCTGAAGATTCAGTCGCTGCGGGCGGGGGTGGAAAACCTGGCGCTCAAAGCAGACGGCAAACTGGATTACCTGTCGGGCAAGTTTGATGTGCCGCTGTCCATTGCCTTCACCGGCGAGGCCGACCGCAGCCGCAAATGCCAGATTCGCGACCGCTGGCGCAACCGCGATCTGCCGCTGCGCTGCAAAGGCAACCTGGAGGACGTGTCCGCCAAGAGTTGTGGCATCGACAGCAAGCGTATCAATAAACTGCTGGAAGACGAGGCCAAAGACCAGCTCAAAGACAAACTGCAGGACAAGCTGCTGGAGAAACTCGGCGGCGACAGCGATGACAAAAACGATGCCGTCAAAGGCCTGCTCAACAACCTGTTTAAGAAAGACTGAGACTTAAGAAAGACTGAGACGTGAACGATTTTTCCCAACGTGTACTGAGCTGGTACGACCAGCATGGCCGCAAGGATCTGCCCTGGCAACAGGGCATTACTCCCTACCGGGTGTGGGTGTCGGAGATCATGCTGCAACAGACCCAGGTGACCACGGTCATTCCCTACTTCCAGCGCTTTATGGAGCACTATCCGACCGTGCAAGCGCTGGCGGCGGCGGCCCAGGACGACGTGCTGCATCTGTGGACCGGCCTCGGTTATTACGCCCGCGCCCGTAACCTGCACAAGTGCGCACAGCAGGTGGTGGCGGAGTTCGGGGGGGCGTTTCCCACCTCGCTTGAAACGCTGCAAAGCCTGCCGGGGATTGGCCGCTCCACTGCCGGCGCCATTGCCAGCCTGTCCATGGGGCAAAAGGCGGCCATCCTCGACGGCAACGTCAAGCGGGTACTGGCCCGCCACTACGCCATCGACGGCTGGCCGGGCACCAGCTCGGTACTCAACCGCCTGTGGCAGGTGGCCGAGGAGCTGACACCGGACAGCCGCTGCAATCACTACACCCAGGCGATGATGGATCTGGGCGCCATGCTCTGCAGCCGCAGTCGGCCCGATTGCTCCAACTGCCCCTTGCTGGATTCCTGTCAGGCTTATCATCAGGGCAATCCCCAGGCTTACCCGGGCAAGAAACCCAAGAAAGACAAACCGGTAAAAGCGGTACAGCTGCTGATGCTGCGCAACCCCGCCGGTGAGTGGCTACTGGAACAGCGCCCGGCGACGGGTATCTGGGGTGGGCTGTGGAGTTTTCCGGAGGTGGCCATCGACGCCAAGGTGGTCGATCACTGGCAGGACCTGCACGGTCGGGCTATCTGCGTGCAGGAAACCTGGGACAGCTTTCGTCATACCTTCAGTCACTACCACCTGGACATCACCCCGGTGGTGGCGGACATCGACACGTCCCTGACCGCCATCGGAGAACGGGCGGTTTGCTGGTATGATGTGCACTCGCCCCCAGCCCTGGGCCTGGCAGCACCGGTGAAACTGCTGCTGGACAAGCTGCGCCAGCTGGAACCCCTGGCTGCCGGCGCCTGAAATGCGCCGCACCACACTCGAATTCAAACAGGATGACGCTATGAGCCGTATGGTCTTCTGCCGCAAATACCAGAAAGAGATGGAAGGACTGGCGGCAGCTCCTTTCCCCGGCCCGAAGGGCCAGGATGTTTTCGACAATGTTTCCAAGCAGGCCTGGCAGGAATGGCTCCAACACCAGACCATGCTGATCAACGAAAAGCACCTGAATATGATGGATATGACCGCCCGCACCTACCTCAGTGAGCAGATGCAAAAGTTTCTGTCAGGGGAAGATTTTGATGCCGCCGACGGCTACGTGGCGCCTGAAAAAAGTTGATCCTAAAAAGCATAGAAAAACAGGCGCTTAGGCCTTGACTCTGTTTCGAGGAACGGGTTTAATACGCGCCTCTCGCAGACACAGCAACGTGTTTCGCGAACTATGCCCGGATAGCTCAGTCGGTAGAGCAGGGGATTGAAAATCCCCGTGTCGGTGGTTCGATTCCGCCTCCGGGCACCATATATAAGTTCGGTAACATCCGAATATCTCCGAAAACCCGCTTTACAGCGGGTTTTTTCGTTTATACCCTGTCCAAAGTAGTCCGATGTATATCCCCTAAATCCATCCATTTCGGGGGCATATCTGGGGGCATATCCCCAACTTTGAAAATTTGTGCCCCCACCCGCATTGGAGTTGCTTATGGCGCTTACAGACGTGCGGCTAAGAGGTTTAAAGCCACAGGACAAGGTTTATCGTCAGGCCGATGAAAAAGGCCTGTATATCGAAGTACACCCGAACGGTTCCATGTATTGGCGCCATAAATACCGCTTTTTGGGCAAAGAAAAACGTTTGTCGTATGGGGTCTACCCTGAAGTATCTCTAAAAGAAGCTCGCGCCAAACGGGATGCTAATCGCAAGTTGTTAGCAGAAGGGCTGGATCCAGGGGAAGCCAAAAAACGTGGCTTACTGGAGAGAGAGGCAGTTTACGCCAACAGCTTTGAGGTGATCGCATGGAAATGGTACGACCACAATTCACCCGTCTGGGCCACCACCACTGCGAATAAGCGCTCCGCCTTGCTGAAGAATGATCTCATTCCATGGTTGGGCGAAAGGCCGATTGCCGACATCGACGCCCTCGAACTGCTGAAGGTGCTACGGCGAATTGAGGAGCGTGGTGCCAATGACACGGCGCGCATCGCCAGACAGGTGCTGGCTCAAATCTTCCGTTATGCCCGCTTAAACCAGCTTTGCTCTCACAACCCCACCATGGATTTGCAGGGGGCCTTGGCGCCCAAGACTACATTCCATCGACCCGCGATTACAGAACCGTTAGCTTTTGGCAAATTGCTGGTGGCCATTGATCGATATCAGGGGTCGTTTATCGTGCGATCATTGTTAGCGTTGTGTCCCTTATTATTTCAGCGGCCTGGGGAGATGATTGCCATGGAGTGGGCGGAGATTGATCTTGAGAATGCCATCTGGAGTTTGCCAAATCACAAAATGAAAATGGGTTTTGCTCACGATGTTCCATTGCCTGAGCGGGCTGTGGCAATTCTTAAAGATTTATTCCCGCTTACTGGTCGACGGAAATATGTTTTTCCCAACCAGAGAAGCCCGCGCGATAAACATGTCAGCGCAGCGACCATCAATAACGCATTGCAAAAGTTAGGTATTGATACCAAAACCACACATTGCGCGCATGGTTTTCGCGCTACTGCCCGCACGATGTTGGATGAGCAGTTAGGCTACCGGGTTGAGTGGATAGAGCACCAATTGGCACATCAAGTAAGGGATCCGTTAGGGCGTGCCTATAACAGAACCACGTTTTTACCAGAGCGTTATGAAATGATGCAGGCGTGGGCGGATTATTTGCAGGCGTTGAAGTTACAGGTTTTGGGTGGAAATGTTGTGGTAAGACCATTTCGAAAAAACACGGTTGTTAATATTAGTTAATGCTATTGATTTGTTTTTAGTGGTTTAAACTTTGTGGCTGTTTATGTTGGGCTTTTTTGAGTAAGTGTTTTTAATTATTTTTTAACGCGGCGGTTAATGTTTTTTGGTTTTTTACTGTGGAGTTTTTGGTGAAAACCATGGCTGTGTTATAGGTAATTGAAGTTTTGGTTTTATGAACGGCCGTGCTGTTATTATTTTGTTTATGCCAAGCTTTATTTTAGAGAGTTAGGTTTTACAGTTTTAAATTATTTATGCCGTTTTTTGCCGGTAATTGGCAATGGAGGTTTTGATTTTGGCATTCCCCGACGGCACTTCCCCAAAACACGATGAAATATTTATTTTATATTTTTGTTTTTCAGGGATAAATATTTCTCGCTTTCCTCTTTTTTGGGTATTTCTATCTGATGGCGAAATTTTTTTTCCAAAGGTAGCGTTATTTAAAACTTTATTTATTTTTAATAAGGCTTATATAAAGGTTATATATCGCTTATTTAAATTTAGTTAAAAGATATAGACTTTAAAAATAAAAAATTGCCAACCGTCTGTTTTTTGGGCGTTTTCTTCTAAGGAAAGGATTCATGCTTTTTTCAAAAGGCTGGTTTTTTTCTGAGGATTAATCTGAATAATAAGTAACTCCAAACAAGTAAATGGAGTTATGAATATGTCCGAAGAAATCCACTCACCAATCCAGTTGGATGTAGCGCTGTTGAGGTTGCCGGAAGTTCTTAAGATTTTTCCTGTTTCCAAAAGCACGTGGTGGGATGGGATAAAGTCTGGGAAGTATCCACAGCCGGTTCGGTTGAGTCCCAGAACTGTGGCCTGGAGGGCCGATGAAATTCGTCAATTGATAAACAGTTTAACTTCGGAGGCTAGATAACATGGCTAAAAGTCTCCGTGATGCTGTGAATCAAATGTGTCGAAGCTGTATTTATGATGAAAAGGAGCGGGGTACTTGGAGGCAACAGGTTGCCTATTGCACCGTAACTTCGTGCCCGCTATTTCCTTATAGACCTTTTCCATCGATACCAAAACACACGGTGCCAGCAGCTGAAGTCGTTGCTTTAGTTGGCGATGCAGGTACAGAAATTCAATCACCAGTGGGCAGTGGTACCCATGCCTCAATAAACCGGTGTACAACGGTTTTTGGGGGCAAAAATGGCTCAAAATAACGATAGAAGAAAAAAGAAAGGTCGATTCCTAGGAATTCCATGGCAAGTAGTAAATTCAGAGCCATTTGCGAAGTTGAAGGCCGCTGAAGTAAAGCTGTTGCTTGATTTACTGCTTCAGTACACGGGAAAAAATAATGGAAACCTATCGCCTTGTTTTACCTTGATGAAAAAAAGAGGTTGGGCGAAAAGTTCATTGTACCGTGCATTTGTTGGGTTGGAGAAGGCTGGGTTTGTGGTGATTACCCGGCAGGGTATGAAAGTACGAGGATTTCCAACTTTGGTGGCTATTACCTGGAATGGCATCGATGATCCCAGGAAAGGTGAATACGATGAAGGCATTAAAATTGAATGTAAGCCTTTAGGTTATTGGTGCACTGTCCAGTCAAGTTGGGAGCATCAGCCTAGACTACAATCTAAACAAAAAAACAATTCCCCCATAATGGAGTAGTAAAACCGAGTTATACCTCCTGTGTGGAACGGCAGAGGAAATCAAGCCTGGCATTAAGTTCCATATAGGAGGTGTATTAAGATAATTTTAAGTGATTGCTAAGTTCGTATTGGAGAGTCTTATATATAACCATACCTATAGATAATTACGTAGCGTAAATGCAGCTATAAAAATGAACTAATAAAATAAATTGCAAACCCTATATAAAAAACAGCCTAGGGATCAAAAAATTAAATCAGATTGTCGAAATGAAAAGCCTTAGGGGGCATGTTGATAAATAACGTTCGTTTGATATGCCAATTAGACCTTAAAAAAACTGCAATTTAGTTTGCCGTCCCAACTTTACCTTGTTCCGCTTCAGCAAAAATTATTATCTCTGAAAGGGATACAAGGATGTCAGCCACAGTAATCATACGGAGGAGTGTTGCGATATCGGGTAGGATGGTAGGGGCAAACTCATGACAAAGCATGTGCCGCGTTTGAAAGAGTTCTGCTACAGCGTCGACTAACTCTTGTTGAAACTCCCTTAGATGAAAGTTCTCGTCATCGAAAAACCCTTTGAATTCGCTATTGAGAAGGCGGTCCAGAAACGGAAATGCCAGTATGTCCGTTAGAACATTATCGATTTCATGCATGCTACCAAATGATGTTATGTGAGCGTACCAGTCCCCAATTGTGATCTCACCTGATTCTATAGCTGTGTACACCTCTATTTTGGGGCGACGTTTTATGGCTGCTTTAACCCTAGATTCATATGGTTCTCCTAGGTTAGTTAAATCAGCAATTGCTTGTTTGAAATAGCCTTCGATTGCTGCGGTTAGTGCAATTGGAAAATGGCGACATAGTTCTTTGTCAATAATGGTTTCGTTGGGGTTAGCCTGATTTAAGAGGCGCATATATGCCTCTCCTATCACATTTAAGCGCTCGCTGAATGCCGAAATACGAAAAGGCACGTCATTGCGCCTCTTTCGTTGTTTGATTTCAGATATGAAGTCCCGCTTTTTCACAATTATTTAGCCTTTTCCCTAAGTTTTTTGCAGGCGCTATACAGATTAATAATCTGGCCGCCACACCCTAATTAAATTGATTGAAACGCAAGTGATCTTTTGCGGCAACGGCATTTTCATAAAACCTATGGCTAGGGGGGGGTGAAATACCTGTAGGCGTAGATGTGATGTACCGCTTGGCAAGACATTTTTTTGTGCGGCCAAATTTATTAACTTGAGATGATTGATTGGTTATTTCAATAATAGTCAATTAATAACTTTTAACTCATTGATTTTATTGAAATAATAATAAATCCCTTCAAGGAATAGTATTATTCCATCACCGCCATCGATTCTTATTTAGTGAATTTTCTTGAAAAAGGCATGGCGATACTTCAAATTTACAGAATATTGGAAAGATACATTGTCAATTTTTTTGAAATTTTAATAAAATGCGCGTCTCAAATCACCAGCGCCATTAACGGGCTACTCTTAATTTATGCCGTTTCCACATCAAGAACGAGTCGTTTATAAGTCCAATCCACTTGTAGAAGTGGTTTGCCAGCTTGTCTTTAAAAAACCTATTTTTAAAGCTTGCGAGAATAATTCCGACGCGGAAAAATTGGCGCTTGAGGTTCATGAGGTTGTCAGAAAAGACCTTCCTCTTTTCAACACTATCAAACGAATAGAAGTTGAGTTGAAAACTGAATCTCAGGAAGTAATTAACAAAGATATGTTAGCTTTTGAGTTTGCCACATTGGATAAAACCTCGCGAATTATTCTTGACAGCGAGTCAGTGTCTATAGTGACAAACAAATATCTTGGTTGGGAAAACTTTAGGGGTGCGTTAAACAAATTTCTGGAAACGGGGTTGGCACCTTTAGTTAAGTTGGATTCATTTAGACGTATTGGTCTTAGATATAAAGATGTAATTCAGCGGCGTGAATTGAATCTACAGGAATGTACCTGGGACGAGTTACTTAACCCATATATTTCTAAACTTTACGATCGAACCAATGAAATAGCCGCCAGCATTGTTGGAGAACAATCTATCCTTGATGTAAAACTGGATGATGAAAACGCTGGAATGCTGAAAATTCACTATGGATTGGTGACCAACAATAAAACTCAGGAACAGTGCTTCCTGATTGATGGTGACTTTTTTGCTGAAGGGGAAATCAAAAAAGATGACTGCTGGGACTACTTGGACAAATACAATATCAAAGCACGAAACTTTTTCCGTTGGTGCATTACCGAAAGACTTCACTCAGCGCTTGGACCATCGAAGAATTGACGCTAACCATGAACTGTCGCTGATTCAAGATGGTATCCAGTCTAGACTAGATAGCAAAATGGACGAAATTTACGACGTATTTTTTGCTCCTAGAAGCAGGATGGTCTCAGTAGGCACGGCAGCAATGATTACAGTTCTTTCTGCCCCTTTTATGTGGGCGGGTTCAGCCTATCAAAATTCCACAAGATTTGCCGATGCAGACTCTGATAAGAATTTAATTCACTTTATCGCTAGTGACTCTCATTTAGATGAAGCTGTTAATAAGTTTGATTGGCTCGAGAAGTTTTATCAAGATGCGGAGAATGCGGTTTCAGCTGAAGATATATACCCCTTGGTTTCAGGAATTGCATCCTTGTTTAGCGAAAAGAAGTATTCTGATGTGGATCAAATCTTGGCTGCACCACAGTTAGACAGGCTGAGTGTGACAGCAATGGCAACGCTTGTTCGCACGAGTTACCCAGCCCGAGATAAGTTAAAAAACTGGCACTCTGCTGTTCTTCTAGTTAGAAACCATCTTGAGTCGATTGGTGAGGATGCTGGAAAGATTTTGCGGGGGTTGGTGTAAAAACCCATCCATATGCAAGTTAATGTTCCTCAAGTGACACCCTTTTCAGAGGTGAATGTAGTCGGTATAGCTATTAAAACGGTAGATTCCAATGCGCTGCAAAATCACATTGGATTACTTTACAAGTTTGACAGTGTGGTTCCACATCTACTTCATTTGGCTTGGCACAAAAACCTTCGTGCTGATAACCAACCAAACGATAGTTATTTATGGCTTGATCTCGGTGAATTTTTCACTGATATGGATAGGGCTATAATTTGTGCGCATGTAAAAAAAGTTGCTGACGCAAATGAATCAAATGCCATTCCATATGGTTTTGACGCAGGAGGGCAATTAATTGATCCAGAAACGGGATGTTTCCGGAAAAATATTAAGGCTGTAGGTCTGACATGTGCAACTTTTGTGCTTGAAGTCTTTGAATCGTGTGGTTACAAATTAGTAGATTTACTTAGTTGGCAAAAAAACGATAAGCAGGCAATCAAGTGGCAAAAGCAAATACTCAAAACCCTTATTGAGCGTGAGCAGCTGTCTAAAGAGCTTGTCGAAAGGCAAACAAAGAATATAGGTAATAGGCGGTACCTCCCTGAAGAAGTTGCGGTGGCAACCCAGGCAGATGATATTCCGGTGCCAAGAGGACAGCTAAAACAGAAAGCTAAACTATTACGCGATCAGCTGAAAAAATCTGCTTCTGTGTAGTTAAGAGTTTTTTGGGGGCATTTTTGGGGGCATGGCAAAGCCCGATTTTTTTGAGTTCCTCCAAAAAACAAAGAGTTATAGTTTTTATTTGGGTATGCCTCCGACCTGGCCTCTTGTACAGTCAGCTACCGTTCCAATTACGCGCCTCTGTGGACCGCCACTCTGCAATCGGAATACAGCTTTCCGCTGGCCAGCTTTGAAGGCTATGTGCGGGGTCTGATTACCTTCTACGGTGATTCCGAAAACGACCCGGCTAATGAGCTGGACGATGTAGATGCCTACAACACAGTCAATGTATACGCCGGTATTCGCGAGGGGGAAGGCAAGTGGGAAGTGAACCTGTACGCGAAAAACCTGTTTGATACTGAGGAAGTGATCAGCCGGGAAGAGACGCCTTATTCGGTCAGCTACCGTGATATTGCCCTGGGAGGTGCATCGGCAGAAGCCATTTCTGACTATCGCGGTATTCGCTTCACGCCAGAGCGTGAAGTGGGTTTGCACGTGCAATACAACTTTTGAGTGCTGCCAGAATTACTTAAGGCGAGGTTTCAGATCGCATAAAGCGAAGCTATAGAGCCATCCCTAGTGCGATATAGAAGTCGCCTTGCTCTGGGTAGGCACCAGCTTGTCTTTGGGGCCTTAGTCATGATTGACAAACTGGCATACGAATTCATAGCCGGTGGGTTGATCGCAGTCCACAGGGTACATTTCTGTTTGCGAGCCGCCGGGCGCTCGCTTCAACAAATCCGAACGGACCGGGTAGGCAACCCATTCACTCCATGCGGTCGGCAGGATAGGAGCACTGGCGGTAATCAGGGCCCACTGATAAGTTACATCGGAATCGTAGTCCAGCACCGGGGAGTGGACCTCTCTATAGCCGCCGGCAGGAATTGATCGGGCTGTGGTGAGGTCAAATTGCAATATCCCCTGCTCAGAAAAGAACAGGGCGGTCACATCAATCGATTTTGACCCGGGATTGTTGATACCAATGATCGTCTCACCATCCGAGCCCTCGCATTGATCACGAATAGCGGGGCGGGACAGAGGGCCGCCGGAATCCTGTCTCGCTTTCGAGCAGCGTTGAATATGCGGCACAACCCAGACCCGGGCGCCCGGATTTGGCTGCCTAAAGAGATTGGGGGGTGGTGTACAAACCCAAGCGCCCTGGTCGTCGGTGACCACAATCTGGCCCTCTGGACAGGACGGTGGGATGGCAAAGCTCGGCGCAATATCGATCACAGCGGTGCCCGCTTCGATCTTGCTTGTCAGGCTCGGTCCGGTCTGAACACCAGAGACAGTCCCTATCAGTACACCAAGGGTGCCCTCCGGGCATGGCTCGCCAATTGAACCGCTGGTTTTCACATTGAACAGATTGCCATTCCCGTCAAGGCAGGCGGACAGGCCGCTCGCAGCCTCTTGCGCGGATGCGGGCTGGGAGCCAATGAATGCGACGATTGAGAGCAGGCCTGCGCCGGAGAGCTTCCGCAGTGCGTATCTCCAACGAGCAAAGGTCTGGGGGCAACTCGTTAGGGCCTGAGGTAAAGAAAACGGAGAGTTGTTCATGGCAACGTCCTTGTCGAGCTGGCGAAACGGTTACTTTCAGGCTAGCAGGCGCTCACTTCGCGATTAGACAGATAACTTATTAAGAGCAAGTGTTTAGAGGTTCAATTTTGTAACCCCTGCTCGGCTTGGACAGGAAACTTGCGTTATATCACCAAAAGGTGATTTCCTTATGCGCTTAAGATCAATTCAAAGCACTAGGACGTTTTTGGTGTCAGCGCCGGTGAAGGTGAAAAGTAATGAAGGTAGAGATTGTCCAGTTTCCCGAAACCCGCCTGGCTGTGGTGGAGCACAGGGGCTCACCGGAATTTGAACAGCAAACCATTCAGCGGCTGATTCAATGGCGAAAGGCGAATCAAGTGCCTCCCTCTGCGGAGCATCGCACCTACGGCTTGCACTACAACGATTTCCGGCATATCGATCCCAATGACTACCGTCTAGATGTCGGTGTCTCGGTGGGAGAGGCGGTTGAGCTCAATCCCTTTGGCGTGATAAATAAGGTAATACCCGCCAGCCGCTGTGCCAAAGCCCGTCATCTGGGTTCCCGGGAGCGGGTATTGGCGGCTGAATACTTGTATGATCAGTGGCTGCCAAACAGCGGGGAAGAGTACTCAAATCAGCCGATCATCTTTCATTACGTCAACATCGGTACCGATCTTCGCCCGGAGGACATGATTACTGACGTTTACCTGCCCCTGGTACCTCGAGAAAGTTAAAATAACCTCTAGACATCAGGTTACAAACTGGATAGAGTCAGTCCCTGCTAGAAAGAACATCTACTCTTTACATCCTACATTTCGCTGTTTTATTCGTAATACCTCGACCTGCAGATTTTGAGTATCAGTTTGTCAATTCCTAGCACGCGGCCCTGACAAGGCTTATTAACCCGTTTTTATACTCGAGATTTTATTATGTCTAACACAGTTAAAGGAACCGTAAAGTGGTTCAACGAATCCAAAGGTTTTGGCTTTATTGAGCAAGAGAACGGCCCAGACGTTTTCGCTCACTTCAGCGCCATCGTTGGTAACGGTTTCAAAACCCTGGCCGAAGGCCAAGCGGTTGAGTTCACCGTAACTCAAGGTCAAAAAGGACCTCAAGCTGAGAACATCGTACCTCTGTAAGACGGTACTGATGATTCAGTAAAGCTTTATTCAGTTAAAGCTTGTAAGAAGGCAGCACTATCGGAGCTGCCTTTTTTGTGCCTGTCATTTGCCCACTTCTGTTCCACTTCCTGATTCCCTCTCTCGGCGCCCTCCGCCCTCTCAAGCAAAAGTTAATGCCGGTCACGGCTGGTCAGCGCTATTCGTTCTGCTATAAAATACAACAATGCTGTTCAATTAATATTTCAAAATATCTATAAAAAAACGAACGGAGACACACCATGAGAGAAGCCGCTGCCCGCTCAGCATTTATCCCCCTGTCTGCACTGGCGATGGCCGTTGGCCTGAATACCAGCGTCCAGGCGCAATCCACAGAAGCCCAGGCCACTGGCAATGTGTTGGAAGAGGTCATTGTGACCGCCCAGCGCCGCAGTGAACGCTCTCTGGACGTGCCCATCAGCATCACTGCCCTCAGTGCCGATCAGCTGGGCAAGGGCGACGTGCAACAGCTGGGCGATATCATGAAGCTGACCCCGGGAGTGCGTTTTGACACGACGGGTGGTAACGCCCAACCCACCATTCGCGGCGTGGGCACGGCGGTGGTGGTCGCTGGCGGTGGCTCCAATGTGGCCATGTACACCGACGGCTTTTATTCTCCCAGTCCGATGATGGCGGACATGGAGTTGCTGAACATTGAGAGCGTGCAGGTCTTGAAGGGCCCTCAGGGTACCTTGTTTGGCCGCAACTCCACCGGTGGGGCGATCCTGGTGACCACCAGTGACCCCAGCAGCGAGGCCAGCGTCACCGCCGAAGCCTCTTACGGCAGTTACAACGCTCAGCGCTATCAAGTCTACGCCACTGGTGGCCTCAGTGATGACCTGGCGTTTGATATTGCTGCGGTGCAGCGCAAGGGCGATGGTTTCCTCGACAACATTGTGACCGGCAGTGACGACGACGGGGCCTACGACAACTGGGCCGTGCGCATCGGTGCCCGCTGGGATATCTCCGACCGTGTTTCCGCTGTGCTGCGTTACGCCAAGAGCGACAAGGACGATGCCTCCTACATCGCCGATAACTTCTATGAAAGAAACGGCCAGGCAATGTCCACCGCCGGCTTCTTTGGCGCGCCGGTGGCCACTGCCCCGGATGAAGTTTCCAATGGCTACCTGCCACGATTCACTTTGGAGTCGGAAGCCACCCAGCTGAAAGTCACGCTAGACCTGGGCTTTGCCGATTTGACCTCCTACACCCAGGTGCGCAATGAGGTTGGGGTGCATTATTACGATTTTGATGGCTCGGGCCTGGATCTCTATCACTACATTTTTGACACTCACGATGATGTCTTTACCCAGGAATTCCTGTTGTCCTCAAACGGTGAAGGCAAGCTGCAGTGGACCGCCGGTTTGTTCTATTTCGAAAACGACACCGCCTACAAGAGTAACAGCGCCTCGGTGGGTGGCAGTCCGTTTGTGCGCACGGGTGGTTCCGGAGTCAGTGCCGAGACCCTGGCCGTCTTTGGGGATGCCACATACGCCCTGCTCGATAACCTGTTCCTGACCTTGGGGGTGCGTTACAGTCAGGACGAAATCACCGATGCCTATTTCCTCGACGACTTCGCTGTGGCGCGCATTGATGTGCCCGACCTGGACGATGATCAAATTACCCCGCGGCTGGCGGTGCGCTTTGAGCCCAGTGAAAATACCAGTCTGTATGCTTCCTATTCCGAGGGTTTTAAATCCGGCATTTTGAATGTGGGTGGTGGCACCCTGGAAGGGGTCGAAGTAGAGCCGGAAGAAATCAAGGCTTACGAGGTGGGCTACAAGTACAACTCCGGTGATCTGGCCTTTGATGTGGCGGCTTTCTATTACGACTACAAGGATTTGCAGGTGGCCAGTTACATCGGCGCTTCCAGTGTTATCCGCAACGCCGCCAACTCCACCGTTTATGGCATAGACGCCCAGCTGCGCATGGCACTCACCGATAAGCTGGAATTCAACATCGGCGGTACCTGGCTGGACGCTGAGTACGACGAGTTTGACGAGTCCCAGAGCTGGGCCCAGTGCACTGACGTCGTTTTTTGTGGCAGTGCGACCGGGACCTTTATTCCCAGCTATGTGGACGCCTCTGGCAACGAGATGCAGCGCTCGCCGGAATTCACCGCCACTTTGGGGCTCAGCTACCTGACGGATCTGGCCGATGGCAGCCTCAACCTGTCGGGCAACCTCTACCACACCTCGGACTTTTACTTTGACTCATCAGAGGACTACGTCCAGGACAGCTATCAGCTGTTGAGCCTGCGTGCCGAGTGGACCTCGCCGAACGAGCATTACACCGTGGCCCTGTACGGCGATAACCTCACCGATGAAGAGTATCGCGCACAGGTGCTGCCGCAGTTCTTTGGGGCGTTAAGCAATTGGGGTACGCCGCGCACAGTGGGGGTGTCGTTGGGGGTGCAGTTCTAACCGCAGGGAGGCCCAGGGGGTAGCGTGTAATTTCAGGAGTGGTGGGAAATTCTCCACCGCTTCCAGGCCGTGTGCCCGACATACCAGACGACCCCAGCCAGTATCGTGATCAGCGCCATCAAGGTGTGCGTGCCGGCGGCGGCATCGATGTAAAACAGGAAGCCCATCATCACGATAAACAGGGCCATGGCATTTTGAAGATCCAGCTTTTCGCCGTTCTTGAAGTCAGGGTGTAACATGGTTACCTCCTGCGACTGACTGCTAGTTATTTACACCATCAGTATAGTTTTCGGTGGTTGGTCTGGTTAAAAGCTTTGGTGTTAAACCAGCTTCCGGTGGAAGCTGGTGGCTATAATCCCATGGTTTTTTTAAAGCCACAGGTGACCTAGAAGGTGCTGAACTGGCTTTCTTCCTCTTCCTCAATCGCTTCCAGGCTCAGTTCCAGTCCGGAGCCGGTTTTTTCCGCCTTTTCCTCCCCCTCGGTTTCTTCCACTTCGACTTTGGGTTTGTTGCCTTCCTCGTACAGCTTGATGCGCAGCCGCAGGTTGTTGGCGGAGTCGGCGTTGCGGATCGCTTCGTCGTAACTGATGCGGCCTTCGACGTAGAGCTTGAACAGGGCTGCGTCGAATGTCTGCATGCCGAGGTTTTCCGATTTCTCCATCATCTCTTTGATGGAGTGGAATTCGCCTTTCAAAATCAACTCGTTGATGGTCTGGGTGCCGAGCAGAATTTCCACTGCGGCGCAGCGCTTGCCGTCGACGGTCGGCACCAGCCGCTGGGAGACGAAGGCGCGGATGTTTTGTGACAGGCTCATCAGCAGTTGCGGCCGACGTTCTTCGGGGAAGAAGTTTACGATTCGATCCAGGGCCTGGTTGGCGTTGTTGGCGTGCAGGGTGGAGATGGCCAGGTGGCCGGTCTCGGCGAAGGCGAGCGCGTGTTCCATGGTCTCTCGATCGCGGATCTCGCCGATTAGGATAACGTCCGGTGCCTGACGCAGGGTGTTTTTCAGGGCCGCGTGGTAACTGTGAGTGTCGACCCCTACCTCACGCTGATTGATCACGCTTTTTTTGTGGCGGTGAACATACTCGACCGGGTCTTCGATGGTGATGATGTGACCGCCGCTGTTACTGTTGCGGTGATCAATCAGCGCCGCCAGCGAGGTGGATTTACCGGAGCCGGTGCCGCCGACAAACAGCACCAGGCCGTTTTTCTTCATCACAATGTCTTTCAGGATCGGCGGCAGTTTCAGGTCGTCGAAACGCGGAATCTCGGTGACGATGTTTCGGGCTACAATGGAGACTTCGTTGCGCTGCTTGAAGATGTTGATACGAAAGCGGCCGACGTTGGGGATGCTCATGGCCAGGTTCATTTCCAGTTCCTGCTTGAACTCCTCACGCTGCTGTTCGTCCATAATTTCCATGGCGATGGCTTCCACCTGGCCGGGCCCCATGGGTTCTTTACTGAGGGGTTTGAGGGTGCCCTGGAACTTGGCGCAGGGAGGAGCACCGGTACTCAAATACAGATCCGAACCATCGTTTTTGGCCAGTATGCGCAGGTAGTTGTTAAAGGCCATAGTCAAAACATCCTTTGTGTTATGTTGATTTTGAGTCAAGTTTAAAAGTATTGGGATTTATACTACTGCAGAAATGTATGGGATTTAATACATCAATTCCCACAATGGGAATTTACTGTGGTAAAGGTTGGATCGCGCCTGGGAATTCCTGTTCAGCTATGCTGAAGTGAGTGGTGTTGATCAATAATTGACCGTGTTGGGTAAGGGTTCGAAAGATGTTGTATCTGGTATTGCTGACGCCATTGCTGGGCTATCTGCTGTATCACCTGATCAGCCGATGGATGAAAGGACGGCAACAGCGGCGACGCGAAAGCCAGGCGCAACTGCCATTTCCACCTGAGTGGCGCGAGATGCTGGTGCGGGATTTTCCCCTGTATCAAAAGCTGCCGCTGGAGCTGCGGCAAAAACTGGAGCAGCACATTAATGTGTTTGTGCGCGAGAAGGTGTTTGTGGGTTGCCAGGGCTTCGAGATTACTCACCAGGTGCGGGTGTTGATTGCCGCCCAGGCCTGTCTGCTGACCCTCAATGCCGCGGAGAATTATTACCCTGGCTTTGAAACCATACTGGTTTACCCGGAAGCCTATGCCGCGACTGAGACTCAGCGCGATGGCTATCTGCACACGGAATCTGTTCATGGTCGTGCGGGTGAATCCTGGCATCGGGGCCCGGTGATTGTGGCCTGGGATCAAGTGATACAGGGCGCCCGCGATGGCCGCGACGGTCACAATGTGGTGATGCACGAGTTTGCCCACAAGCTCGACGAGCAGAACCACTATATGGATGGCCTGCGGGTGCTGTCAGATCCGTCTCAGTACAAACCCTGGAAAGAGATTCTCAGTGAGGCGTTTGAACAATTACAGCAGCATCGCGATGACGTCATTGACGCATACGGAGCCACCTCGGCGGCGGAATTTTTTGCGGTGGTGACGGAAGCATTTTTTGAAAAACCGCATCAGTTGCTCGACAAGCACCCGTCGCTGTACCGCCAGTTTCAATTGTACTACCAGCTTGACCCCGTGACATGGGGCGATGACAAGGGATAAATTCTGGACTATGAAATCGATCATTATGTTGATGTTGGTTGTGACCGCTTTGTGTACTAGCCTGGTGCAAGCCGAGGCCAACAAGTTACCCGTCTATGATGCCCGCCTCAGTGGCTACGACTACCCATTCCCCACCCACGAGTTCGCGTTTGGCTCACAAGGCCTGACGCTGACGATGACCTACATGTGGCAACCGGGGGAAGAGGGCAAGCCAGTAGTGGTGCTGTTGCATGGCAAAAACTTCAACGGCGCCTACTGGCAAGACACCGCCCGTCACCTGCTGGATCAGGGGTTTGGGGTGCTGATGCCCGATCAGCTGGGGTTTGGTAAATCCGCCAAGCCCACCAATTATCAGTATTCGTTTGCGGCTCTGGCGCATCACACCCGTGCCCTGATGGCCTCGCTGGGTATCGATCGTGCGATCATGGTGGGGCATTCCATGGGGGGCATGCTGGCCACCCGGTTTGCGCTGAACTACCCCGAGGCCACCTCGCAGCTGGTACTGCTGAACCCCATCGGCCTGGAAAATTACCTGCACTATGTGCAGTACCAGGATGTGAGCTTCTTTTATAACCTGGAACTCAAAAGCTCGCCGGAAACCATCGTTGCCTACCAGCGCCAAAGCTATTACGACGGCAACTGGAGCCCGCGCTATTGGCAGTTGACCTTACCGCTGATCGGCTGGGTGCGAGGGCCTGACTGGCCACAGCTGGCCAAAGTCAGCGCCCTCACCTACGACATGATTTTCACCCAGCCGGTGGTGGAAGAGTTCGATGACCTGCAGGTCCCCGCAGCGCTGATTTTAGGAACCCGAGATCGCACCGGACCGGGTCGCCAGTGGCAGAAACCTGGAGTGACCTATGAGCTGGGGCGCTACGACCAGCTGGGGGGCAAGGTGCGGCAGCGCAACCCGGACATGCAGTTGTATGAGCTGGGCGGGCTCGGTCACTTGCCCCACATTGAGGATTTCGACCGCTTTAAAGTCGTGCTTGACCAAGTCTTAACTGGCCAGCCTGATGAGAAAATGAATTAACCGATGCGGCGCTGTTAACGCCAGCTTCTGGCAACTAACGTCGCTAACAGCCACTAGGGGTTTCTGCTAGTCTGTACACATTCCCGACCAATAATTGCTGACCAATAAATGACAAATAAGAGAGAGATACCATGACTACAGGCCTGCAAATCCAATCCACCCTGACTGACAGCGGGGTTTTGAACGTTGCCCTGGCCGAGGTGGCGGTACCTGCCCCGGCAGCTCACGAAGTGGTGGTGAAGGTGGAAGCCTCCCCCATCAATCCCTCGGATCTCGGTGTTTTGTTTGGGCCGGCCGATCTGCATGCCGCGACGACCTCGGGAACGGGGGCCAGCACGGTCTTGTCGGCACCGGTGGTGCCGGGCCTGATGAAACGTTTTGCCGGCCGAGTTGGCCAACCCCTGACCGTGGGTAATGAGGGCGCCGGCGTGGTGGTGGCCGCCGGCAGCAGTGATGAGGCGCAGGCGCTCTTGGGGAAAACCGTGGGCTTGTTTGGCGGCGCGCTCTACGCCCAGTACCGGGCGGTGCCCGCTGGCTTGTGCATGCCTTTGCCCGAGGGCGTCAGTGCTCAGGAAGGCGCCTCCTGTGTGGTCAATCCTCTGACCTCGCTGGGCATGGTGGAGACCATGAAGCTGGAAGGGCATAAAGCTTTGGTGCACACGGCGGCGGCCTCCAATCTGGGACAAATGCTGAATAAAATCTGCCAGGCCGATGGCATTGAGCTGGTCAATATTGTGCGCAAAGCGGAACAGGCCGAATTGCTCAAAGGGCTGGGCGCCAAGTATGTGGTGAACAGCAGTGACCAGTCGTTTATGGCCGATTTAACCGATGCTCTGCACGCGACTGGCGCCACCCTGGCATTTGATGCGACTGGCGGCGGTGGCCTGGCGGACCATATCCTGGCGGCGATGGAAGCGGCGCAGCTACGCACGCCACAGGAATACAGCATTTACGGTACCAGCACTCATAAACAGGTGTACCTTTACGGTTCTCTGGATGTGTCGCCGACGACCCTGACTCGTTCCTATGGCATGGCCTGGGGCGTGGGTGGCTGGTTGCTGCCACTGTTCATGGCGCGCGTCGGTACGGATAAAATCCGCGAGTTGCAGGCACGTGTGGCGAGGGAACTGAAAACCACCTTTGCCAGCCATTACACCCAGGAGCTGTCACTGGAAGAAATGCTGAACGCGGATACCGCTCAGCGTTACAATTTGAAAAGCACCGGTGAAAAATATTTGTTGTGTCCCCAACGGGGATTGTGAGTGCTTGAATTTAAGGTTCAGAAATGACTGAAGAACAAAGAAACAACCCACTTCACGGTGTAAAGCTGGAAGCCTTACTCAATGAGCTGGTGGATCATTACGGCTGGGAGGCTTTAGCCAGTGCCATCAATATCAATTGTTTTAAGAGCAATCCCAGTATTCCGTCGAGCCTGAAGTTTTTGCGCAAGACGCCCTGGGCTCGGGAGAAAGTGGAGAGTTTTTATCTTTATAAATTCAAGCGCCTGCCCAAGCCCGATGACGAGCAGTACGCTTTACCGCCGCGGGATCGAACCGTCCCGCCGCATCATAAGCCGGGCAAGCCCGCCGTGATTAAGGTGTCGGCGGAGGCGGGAAAAAAGGCCGCGTCCATGCCAAAAAACAAGCGCCCAGCTACGCCAAATACGCAATCGGATAGTGCCACTCGCGACCCGAAATCGGTGGATGTTTGGGCCAAGTGGCGCGATAAACAAACGGATTAAGTGCCTATGCCTTGCGGAAGTTTTCAATGTAGTCCGCGAACGCTTTGGCATTTTCTTTTCGGTCGGCATCGATTTTTTTCGCCACATCGGTGCTGGCCATCATCGCTTCCCAGTCGTCCAAACCGGGGATGTCCTCTTTCAAATCCCACTGTAATTGCGATTCGGTCACCAGCTTCGCCACCACCAGCACATAGCGACAATAAATATCGGCCGCTGTCAGTGTGTCACCCAGCAGATACGGTGAGAATTGACTTAACGCATTAAAACTGTTGATGCCACTGGTGAGGGTTTTGCGGACTTCATCCAGAGTGACCTCGCTCACTGGCGCCTTGGCCAGTACCGCTGGCAATAAGCGCCGGGCGGGTAATTCAATGTACAGTTCGGAAATTTTCATCAGCTGGCGCACTTTGGCTCGAGCCTCTGGGTCACTGGGATAGAGTGGCACTGCGGGATAGACCTCTTCCAGATAATCCACCAGAACGCTGCTCTCTGACAGACAGGTTCCCTGTTCGGTGGTCATGGCGGGGGCTTTGCCAGTGGGATTGACGGCTAACATTTCCTGGGACTGGGGATAAACAATGTGCTCTTCAAAGGGAATGCCTTTGTGCAGCAGCACGTGTTTGACAATGTTGTGGTAGTTGGAAGAGGGAAAGCCGTGAAGTGTCAGCATGGTATTCTCCTTGTGGCGACCGGTGAGCATCCAGAATATGAGTGTCCAGAGGATGATGGAATATGGTCAAGAGTATAGTGGTAATTGCTCGGTGTGAGTGTGAACCCCCGGCAGACGTGCTATACCTGTGGCAGGCGCACAGCCGCTGTTACCAGAAACTGCAACAAGAATAAGGAGTTATAAATGATTACCTATTTATATTGGGCACTGGTCATTGTGATTGCGATCATCTTGTTGATGGTGTTCGGAAAAATGAACCATTGGAAGCTGGCAGCGGCAAGTTGTGCGCTGGTATTTCTGGTCGGCGCGTTGGCCTATTATTTTCATTTTCAGCAAGTATTCGTCAAGCGCTGGGGCGGTGTGATGTCGGTGAGTGTGCCCAAGGGACATCGTCATATTACCGCCACATGGAAAGACGAACACCTGTGGATTGAAAATTACAACCCGGAAACCAACACCTGTCACTTCCGCGAGTACTCGAAGGGCAACCTGCTGCAAGGGGAAGTGACCATTAAAAACTGCTCCCCGATTGCCCTGCCCAAGGTGCCGGACAAAATGCCCTTGTCGGGCATGGCGGATGAACTTTAACCGTCTGTTGCGGTGATCGCAGATACCCACTGCTAACCCATAAGTTCTCCTGCGGTAGCGGCATTTGTTGTTGATATTCGGTGCTTTCGTGCCTCGTTAGAATATTCTCTGCGTGTTGTATCCTTTGATGCGTTTCATAGTCTCGGCATTCCCAATACCCACGATTTTAAACCGGTCATTATGGGTTTCAGTAATCTGAAACTTCCCAGCCTTCCGGTAAGGCCGCAGACTGACGGGTCTGCGGGTCAAAGCCGACACTGGTGACCGATCCCCTGGCAACCAATTGGCCGTTGGCAAAAATGTCATTGTTGAGCGTCAGGCTCTTTGTGCCCACTCGCGAGCACCAGCTCACCACTTCAATGTCGTCATCAAACCGGCACTCACGCAGGTAATCGATATTGATGTTGGCCACCACCATGTTGTTGGCCATCAGGTCATCGCGGCCGGACTGTCGCATGACGGCCTGGAAAAAGTCCAGTCGTCCCACTTCCATAAACGTGATGTAAGAACCGGAAGAGACGTGTCCCATGGCGTCGGTGTCGGAGTAGCGGGTTTGAATTTGGGTGCGGGTAACCGGGAGTTTCATATTCTTATGCTCCTGTCGTTTCAGGTGAATTAATGCCCAGGCGTTTCAGCAGCCGGTTCAGATTGCTGCGGTCGATACCCAGGCGACGGGCACATTCCGCCTGATTGCCGCCAGTGTCCAGCAGCATGAGCTGCAGGCAGTCGCGTTGAAAGTTGTCGGTGGCCTGTTTCAGCGTCTGGCCATTGTATGTCCGGGGTGAAGTGGGCAGTTGGAGCGAAGCTGGTGCCAGTGGCGACTCGGTGTCGGTCTGGTTCTCCAGGGCGGCGCTGGTGCTGAACGGTTTCGCTGCGGTCGTATCGAAATGGCTGGCGTCCAATATCAGCATCCGGGGAGGCTTGTCCAGGCTGGACAGCGTGTGGCGGGCCTTCAACTGTGCGCGGCTGATGCTGTGTTCCAGCTCCCGCACATTGCCGGGCCAGGAGTAGGCGAGCAGGTGGCGCTCGGCGCTGCGATCCAGGCGGCAGGGTGGCAGGTTCATGCGACGGCTGTTGCGTTCGAGAAAGTGGCCGGCCAGCAGTAATACGTCGCGACCGCGCTCGCGCAGGGGCGGTACCACAATGGGGTAGACGCTGAGCCGGTGGTAGAGGTCGGCGCGAAAGCGACCGGCGGCGACTTCGTCGCGCAGGTTGCGGTTGGTGGCGGCGATAATGCGCACGTCCACCCGTTGTTGACGGTCACTGCCGACCCGTTGAATGTCGCCATTTTGCAGGGCGCGCAACAGTTTGGCCTGCAACGGCAGGGGAATTTCGCCCACCTCATCCAAAAACAGAGTGCCGCCATCGGCCAGCTCAAACTTGCCGGAGCGGGCCTGAATGGCGCCGGAGAAGGCGCCTTTGACATGGCCGAACAGCTCGCTCTCTACCAGGTTTTCCGGCAGCGCGGCACAGTTGATGTAGATCAGCGGCTGCTCCGCCCGCGCTGACTGGGCGTGCAGTGCACGCGCTACCAGCTCCTTGCCAACTCCGGTTTCGCCGCAAATCAGCACGGTCAGATCCGAACCGCTGACGGTATCGATTTCTTTGCAGAGGGCTTGCAGGGATGGGCTTTGGCCCAGCATCGGCTGCTGGTGTTCGGCGATGACAGTCTGGGTGATCTGGTGTTCCTGGCGCAAGCGGTGTTCCAGCCTGTGGATAAACTCGGCCGCCTTGACGGTGGCTTCCGCCACATGGGTAAACACTTGCAGGTGATCAAAATCGAGCTGATCGAAGGTGCCTGGTTGCAAGGCGTCCAGGGTGATCAAACCCCAGGGTACGCCATCGATATAGAGGGCTGTGCCCATGCAATCGTGCACGTTCAGCGCCTCATCGGGCTGGTCTATCAGGCCGTCGTAGGGATCTGGCAGGGGGCTGTCGGCGGCAAAACGCAGAGGTACGCGACTGCGCAGAATGTGTTGCAGGCGCGGGTGCTGGGCCAGGTCAAAGTGACGGCCCAGGGTGTCGTGACGCAAGCCATCAATGGCCAGGGGGCGCAACTGTTCCCCTTCCAGTTGCAACAAGGCGGTGGCATCGCAGGGAAAGGCGAGCTTGAAGGCGGTCAGCAGGCGCTGGTAGCGCTGTTCTGCCGATAGGGGTTGGGTCAGGTCGGCTACAATCGAGATCAGGCTTTGGGCAAATGTGGTTGTGGTCATAATGACACCATTGTTGTCCTAATGACTGTGGTGTGTGCGTGTTAATTTGACAACGGTAGGCGAAAAATAGATGAATGTCCCCGCAGGAGCAAGGGGTTTGCAGTTGGCATAAAGCTTGTACTTCAAGTTTGACCTATGAACACGGATCAACTCGCTTGGGAGTAAGCACGATGATTACAGAGAATACCAAACAGGTTATCAATGCCACTCTGCCTGCAGTCAAGGCCAGTGCCCGCACCATTACCGAAACGTTTTACCCGATTTTGTTCGAACGCTATCCAGAGACCAAGGCGCTGTTCAATCAGACGCATCAGGCCACCGGTACCCAGCGTCAGGCGCTGGCCAATGCCGTAGTGGCTTACGCCAGCAACCTGGATCGGTTGGAAGCGCTGGGTGATGCGGTGGCGCTGATTGTTCACAAGCACGTCTCGCTCAATATTCTGCCGCGCCATTATCCGCTGGTGGGTGAGTGCCTGCTGGCGGCCATTGCAGAGGTCCTTGGCGAAGCGGCCACGGATGAGGTGATTGATGCCTGGGGCAGCATTTATGCGCAACTGGCCGATATCCTGATTGCTGCCGAAGAGGAGGTCTACCAAACCAATGAACACAAAGCCGGTGGCTGGCGAGGTGAACGGGCATTTGTGCTGACGCACAAAGAGGTGGAGAGCGAGGTGATTACGTCATTCTATTTCGAACCGGCCGATGGCGGGGCGCTGGCGGACTTTGAACCGGGACAATACCTTGGGGTCAAGCTGAAGATCGATGGCGACAGCATCAGCCGCAACTACTCCCTTTCAAACCCTCCCGGCCAGGGTCGTTATCGGCTGAGTGTGAAACGCGACGGTTTGGTGTCTGCCTATCTGCACGATCAGCTGCAGCCGGGGGACAGCCTGCGGCTGACGGCGCCGGCCGGCAATTTTGTGCTGACGTCCTCGGAGCGGCCACTGGTGTTGCTGACGGCGGGTGTGGGTATTACCCCCACCATCAGCATGTTGGAGCCGGCCTTGAGCGCCGGCCGGGCGGTGAACTTTATCCATTTCGCCATCAACTCGGCCACACACGCATTTCGGGCAGAACTGGACCGGCTGCAGGCCACCTACCCCCAATTGAGCGTGAGTTATTGTTACAGTGAGCCGTTGCCGGGAGATCGCTGTGATCTGCAGGGCCTGGTGGACGTCGGCAAGCTGCAGGCACTGATGCCGCATGCGCTGCAATCGGATATCTATTTCCTGGGACCGAAACCCTTCATGGACGTGTGCTTCCAGGCCTTGCAGGAGCTGAATGTGCCGGCTGGCCAGGTTCACTACGAGTTCTTTGGGCCTCTGCAGGAGTTGCAGGAGGCGGTGGCAGTGGCATGAGCGACCTGCTCCAGAGTCACTTGCTGATGTGTCCCTATTGCGGCGAAGTGATCAGTGTGCTGGTGGATTGCTCGGTGACCGAACAAAGCTACATTGAAGACTGCGAAGTTTGTTGCCGGCCCATCCAGCTGCGGGTACTGGTGAGCGATGAAGGCGCGGCCCAGGTAACGGCCGCGCACGAAAATGAATAAGGACTCTGAGCCCTGCTGCCAATGTTGGTCGCGTCCAACCCCTAGTTGATGTGCTTGTGCTCACTGGGTAGCGACGACAGCATGCCGCGGCGGGAGTGGATCATTTCCCGGTACGTCTGCTGCAATGAAAAGTCGCGGTTGTTGTCACTGATTTTGAGTTGTTCGAGCTGGCGTTCCAGCCCGGTGATTTCCCGTATCAGTTGCTCACGCAAGACATTGGTGTTGTAGCTGTCGACGTTGACCAGCTTGGCGGTGGAAGAATAACCCATCATACATCTACACCCGTTACCTCAACACAACACAGATCGACCTTAACGTAGGCACTTGGCCTTTTTTCAGCACTGGTTTGGCTACGGCTTAATTAACGTGGAGCTGAGAAAAAGTTACGTGCTTATTACTATGTGCTTGGTGGTTATAAATCTGGTTGTATAAAACCAAGCTTTTAGCACTACTGGTTGTGTTTTAAGTACAAAAAGTTTTAAGCCTTGGCTGTTTATAAACAGCTATTAACAGCATAGTCGTTAGTACTTACTTCGCCGGGAAAACAAGGGGAAAGACGACATTATTTGATATTTATGGGACCTCAGGCCCATTTCCGCGGACAGCCTGAGGTTTTTGGCGCTAATTTCCCCCAGCAATGGCGCCCATCCCATTTTGACACGGGGGTTTCGGCCATTCTCTGGGAGAGAATACCGTGCTTTGAACCTGCTCAGTGGGTGTTCAACAGGGCGCGCCAGTCGTAGTCGGTATCGCCGATCACATAAAAGAATGGGTTCAGTAAGCTGTCCTTCTGGTTGTAGCGCAGCTGGTCCAGGCTGTCAGCGTTCACGACGGTGCCACCGGCAGCTTCCACCACGGCTTGGGCCGCAGCGGTATCCCATTCGCAGGTCAGGGCGAGGCGGGGATAGAGATCGGCCGCCCCCTCGGCGACCAGGCACAGTTTGAGCGAGCTGCCCATGCTCTTGGTCTGGACCTGACCCAGCGTGCCACCAATGCGGTCCAGCAGTTCGACCACAGCATCGGCTCCGTGGCTGCGACTGGCGACCACCGCGACGCCGCCATCGGCTTGTGCCTGGGCAATCGAGCGGGTCTGGATGGCACTGACCTGGCCGTTCTCAATTTTGCTGGCACCGGCGCCTTTGACACCGGTGTAGGTAATGTCGAGCACGGGGACATAGACAACCCCAAGAACCGGTTCACCATTTTCAATCAGGGCGACATTGACGGTGAATTCGCCATTGCGCTTGATGAATTCCTTGGTGCCATCCAGTGGGTCAATGATCCAGTAGCGGTCCCAGCTGGAGCGGGTGTCGAAGTCGGGTACCTGGCCTTCTTCGGACAGCACGGGCACGCCATCGAGTAAAGGTTTCAGGCCCGGTTCCAGAATGGCGTGGGCAGCCAGGTCGGCGGCGGTCACCGGGGAGTCATCGGCTTTGGTATCGATCTCCATGCCCTCGGCGCGCTGATAGACTTCCAGAATCGCATCACCTGCGCGACGACACAGTTCAACAACTTGATTTAACAGGGCATTATCCACCACCAAACTCCTTGAATTCTCGTATCTAATCGTCAAAACGCCGTCCATTATAGCGAGATGGAGAAAGGCCGTCGTTGCCACCGAAGGCAGATTTGTCCCGAATTATGGGAATTGAATATCGATTTGACGGCAGGCAGGCGGCCTGATTTTCAGGCATACTGTAGCGATTTCCCAACCACTCTAGAAATGGGTTTCCATGATCAACTGGAACGACATCGATACCGTCCTGCTGGACATGGACGGTACTCTGCTGGACCTGCACTACGACAACTACTTCTGGCTCACCCACCTGCCCAAGCGCTATGCCGAAACCTACGGCGTTGACGAGGCGCAAGCCATGGCGCGCCTGCAGGCCCACATCAAGGCGCACGAGGGCACGCTCAACTGGTACTGTCTGGAGTTCTGGTCAGAGTCCCTGGGGATGGACATTCGCTCCTTAAAAGAAGAGGTGAAAGACAAGATCCAGGTGCGTCCCTTTGTGGTGGAGTTTCTGCAAAAGCTGCAGGCCCGCAACAAGCGCCTGGTATTGATCACCAACGCCCATCCCCAGAGCCTGGACCTGAAAATGGAGATCACCGCCATTGATCAATGGCTGCATATGGTGATTTCTTCCCACGAGTTTCAACAGCCGAAAGAAGCCCAGGAGTTTTGGCAACAGTTGCACGCTCGCGAGCCCTTTGATCCAGAGCGCACCCTGTTCATCGACGATACGGTGCGCATTCTCGATTCGGCGCGCGAGTTCGGCATTCGTCACTTGTTGTGCCTGCACCAGCCCGACAGTCAGCGCGAGCACCGCAATATTCAGGAATACCCCGCTATTCACCACTTTGACGAGGTGATGCCGGAATGAGCGCAGCGGCCAACGAGCTGGCGAAAGTCCGTATTGACAAGTGGTTGTGGGCCGCTCGCTTTTTCAAAACCCGCAATCTGGCCAAGCAGGCCATCGACGGAGGCAAGGTGCATTGCGACGGCCATCGCATCAAGCCCAGTAAGGAAATCCCGGTGGGGGTGAGGTTGACCATTCGCCAGGGGTGGGATGAAAAAGAGGTGCAGGTGGTGGCACTGTCGGATCAGCGACGCGGTGCCCCGGAGGCTGAGCTGCTCTATAAAGAGACTCAAGACAGCCTTGCCCGGCGCGAGGAAGCGGCGTCACAGCGCAAGTTGCTGCGGGGAACCGGCTTGGCGCCCGAGCGCCGACCCACTAAGAAACAACGCCGGCAGATTCACCGTTTTCGCGAACAGGATCAAGACTAACCCTGTCCGGGTAAGAGCGGACCCGTTGTCCACGGATTAAGGAGCAACCACCTAGTGCATCGATTTCTGATTGCCCTGATCGGCTTCGGCCTGGGGCTGACGGCATCCCTGGCGAAGGCCGAGGACTATAGCATCGATCGTCTGAAGGACGCCGTGGTGAAAATACACACCACTTCTACCCCGCCCGACTATTTCACCCCCTGGCGGTTGCTCAATGCCAAGCAAAGCAGTGGTTCCGGTTCGGTCATCAGTGGCAATCGCATCCTCACCAATGCCCACGTGGTTGCCGACGCAACTTATATTCGAGCGCAAAAGCACGGCGACCCGCGCAAATACCTGGCCCACGTGGCGTTTATTTCCCACGAAGCGGATCTGGCGATACTGGCAGTGGAGGAGGCGAGCTTCTTTGACGACCTGCGGCCATTGAGTATTGGCTCATTGCCCGAGCCCCTGCAGGAGGTGTCGGTGTTCGGTTATCCGTTTGGCGGCACCACCTTGAGTGTTACCCGCGGTGTGCTGTCGCGGGTAGAGCACCAGTATTATGCCCATGCCGGCGGGTATTTGCTGGCCGGTCAGATCGATGCCGCCATCAACCCCGGCAACAGCGGAGGACCGGTAATCGTCAACAACCGCATTGTCGGGGTGGTGATGCAGGCCAATACCAGCGGGCGGGCAGAGAATCTGGGCTATTTTGTCCCGCCCAGCGTGATCCAGCACGTCCTGAAAGATGCCCAGGATCAGCATTTGGATGGTTTTCCGGATCTGGGGTTTCGCACCCAGAACCTCGACAGCCCTGCCATGCGTGAAGCATACGGTGTGGCCGATCGCCAGGGCGGCATGCTGGTGGCGCATGTATTCAGTGGCTCCCCCGCTGACGGTCGTATCCTGCCCAATGACGTGATCATGGCCATTGATGGTTTCGATATTGCCGATGACAGCAGCCTGGAGTTCCGCCACAACCTGCGCACCAACTACAAGTACGCCATTGACCAGTATCACCGGGGGGATGATGTGGAGGTATATCTGGTGCGCGAGGGGCAGGATCTTAAGGTCATGCTGACCCTGAGCGAACCGGCACCGGATTACAGCCTGGTGCGGCCACAGGCGTTTGAGCAGACGCCGGAGTATCTCGTGTATGGCGGGGTGGTGTTTGTGCCGCTGAACATGAATCTGATCAAGCGCTGGGGCAGCGACTGGCATCGGCAGGCGCCGGTGTCATTTCTGCATGCCCGTGATACCCGCTCCTCCCCCGAACGGAGGGAGTTGGTAGTGGGGCTGAAGGTGCTGGCGGCAGACGTCAATCTCGGCTATCACGACTGGAAAAACTGGATTCTGGAGTCGGTCAACGGGGTGCCGGTGCGGGACTTTCAGCACTTTTGTGAGCTGGTGGCTACCGGTACCGAAATGAATACCGTTTTTCGCGATGAAGAGGGCTATCAGATGGTGATCAACCGCTCTCAGGCCATGGCCACCGAACACGCGGTACTGACTCGCTATCGTGTGCCCCGCGCCAATGGCTGCGCGCCCGCTGACGATGCCAACACCCAAACGGCGGCCAGCCTGCCATGAGGGCTTTGATGTCAGTTCCGGCGTGGAGTGCGCTGTATCTGTGGTTGCTGTGTGTGAGTGGCGTGCCGACCCCGGTGTCTGCGGAGGTGTATCAGTGGCGCGATGAGCAGGGCAAGCTGCATTTCAGCGATAAAAAGCCCCGCCAGCACCAGGTGGAAGACATCAGCCGGCGGCTGGGGAAGATCAATGTGGATCAAAGCCGACCCGAACAGGAGAAACTGCAGCGCCTGTTCAAGCCCGAAACCCCGGCCGAAAAGGCACACCTGCAGCGCAAGCAACAGCAGCAATCGCAGCAGCAGGCAAAGCGACAGCGGCAGTGTCAGCAAGCCCAGGCTTACTTGACGGCCTTGCGCGGTCGAGTCTATTTCGAGCGTGAAGATGGCACCACCTACGACCTCAGCGAGGTCGAGCGGCAGCTGAAAGCGGCTGAGCTGGAGAGGCAGATTGGTGAGTCTTGTTCCTGATTTAGACCGCGATCAGACCTGACGGTCAGAGTCAGGGCCTACCTCTTGGGCAAACAGGCGTGTTAGAATCGCCGCCCTACCCTCTTGTTGACCAATTTTTGTACAGAGTTCCCCATGCCCAGCAGCGATTTAATGCACCGCTTTCTATTTGAGGAAAGCGATATCCGCGGTGAAGTGGTGACGCTTTCCGACAGCTACCGACAGGTTCTCGATAACAACCGCAATCTGCCCCCGCGGGTTCAGTCCTTGCTGGGTGAATTTGTCGCGGCCGTGAGCTTGATGTCCGCTACCCTGAAGTTCGACGGTCTGCTGACGCTGCAGGCCCGCGGTGACGGCCCGCTGCCCATGATCATGGCGGAGTGCTCGCACCACCGGGCAGTACGGGCAATTGCCAAGGTGGACCCAGAGGCGGATTTCTCCGCGCTGGAGGGCCAGAATCTGCAGACCCTGATTGGCAGCGGCATGTTGGCGATTATTGTCGATCCGGATAAAGGCGAGCGCTACCAGGGCATTGTCCCACTCGATAGCTCGGACTTGAACGGCTGTCTGCAGCACTACTTTGACCAGTCCGAGCAGCTGCCAACCCGCTTCTGGCTGGCCAGCGACGCCAACACCGCCAGTGGCCTGATGCTGCAGGCGTTACCACAGCAGTTGGCGTCTGTGGAAGAAAATCGCGATCGCTGGGAAACGGTGACCCATCTGGCGGATACTATCAAGACTGAGGAGCTGCTGGGCCTGGGGCACAGCGATATTCTCTATCGACTTTTCCACGAGCAGCAAGTGCGCCTGTTTGAGCCGGCAGCGGTGCATTTCGAGTGCAGCTGTTCTCGCGAGCGCTCCATCAATGCCCTGGTGTCCCTGGGACGTGACGAAGTGGAGACCCTGTTAGCCGAGCAGGACATAATTGCCATAGATTGCCAGTTTTGTAATCAGAGCTATGCTTTTGGCAGTCAGGACCTTAATTTGATTTTTGGCGACGACAGCAAATCTGTGCATTGATATGCTCGATTTTGATTAAAAAAGCGGCAATTCAGGATCGATTCGCATTAGGTTTTCTGACATAATGCAGCCCCCAAAATTTTAACCTCCCTTCGGGCAACGCACCTGAAGAGGAATATAACGACAATCACACCGCCCACAGCGGGCTTTCGCTCAGCGGAAGCCATGCAGGTCTGTGGGGTGAACAGGCCACAAGCTGACAGGACTATTTACGAATGACACAGATTGACGATACGGTTCCGACCGTTTACACCGACCTCACTTCTGCTGAGCTGGTAGAGCAGGCGATCCAGCGCGGTGAAGGCTACCTGGCCCACACCGGCGCCTTGGTTTGCGAAACTGGCAAGCGTACAGGTCGTTCCCCGGCTGACCGCTTTATCGTAGAAGAGCCCTCCACTGCTGAAAGCATTGACTGGGGTTCAGTAAACCGTCCCTTCCCAGCGGACAAGTTCGACACTCTCTGGAGCCGCGTGGAAGAGCACGTATCCGCTGTGGATACTTTTGTTTCCCACCTGCATGTGGCTGCAGATCCCGATCACTACCTGCCCGTCAAAGTGACTACCGAGACTGCCTGGCACAACCTGTTCGGTCGCAACATGTTCATCCGCACCGACAACTACAACCCTAAAGCCAAAGAAGAGTGGAACATTCTGCACGCGGCTAACTTCGTGTGTGAGCCTGAGCGCGATGGCACCAACTCCGAAGCGGTTGTGATCGTTAACTTTGCTCAGCGCAAAGTGCTGCTGGCGGGCATTAAGTACGCCGGCGAAATGAAGAAGTCCATGTTCTCTGTGCAGAACTTCCTGCTGCCTGAGAAAGACGTGATGCCGATGCACTGCTCGGCCAACGTGGGTAAAGACGGTGATACCTGTCTGTTCTTCGGTCTGTCCGGTACCGGTAAAACTACCCTGTCTGCCGATCCTGAGCGTTACCTGATTGGTGATGACGAGCACGGTTGGGCCAAAGGTGCTGTCTTCAACATGGAGGGCGGTTGCTACGCCAAGACCATCGACTTGTCTCAAAAGAACGAGCCTGTGATCTGGGATGCCATTAAGTTCGGTGCCATCGTTGAGAACGTTGTTCACAACGACAAGCGTGTACCCGACTACTGTGACACCAGCCTGACCGAAAACGGTCGCTGCTCCTACCCGCTGGAGCACGTGGAGCTGCGCGTTGAAGAGAACCGTGCTGGTGAGCCGAAGAATGTGATCTTCCTGACCTGTGACGTTTCCGGTGTGCTGCCGCCTGTTTCCATTCTGTCGAAAGAGGCTGCGGCCTACCACTTCCTGTCTGGCTATACCGCCCGTGTTGGTTCCACCGAGATGGGTGCGGCGGCTGGTATCCAGCCTGCGTTCTCCACCTGCTTTGGTGCGCCTTTCATGCCGCGTCCAGCCCGCGAGTACGCCGAGCTGCTGATGAAGCGCATTGAGGACTTCGAGGCCAATGTGTACCTGGTGAACACCGGTTGGACCGGTGGTTCCGGTGGTCCTGGCGGGGAAGGTTCACGCTTCCCAATTCCGGTCACTCGCGCTGTTGTTGCAGCGTGTCAGAACGGTTCTCTGGAGGGTGTTGCCACCGAGACTCTGGAAACCATGAACCTGCAGATCCCAACCGAGATCCCAGGTGTGGACAGCAAGTTCCTGAACCCTCGTAAGGCTTGGGCCGATCAGGCGGCTTACGATGAGGCTGCTGCCAAGCTGGCAGGCCTGTTTGCCGACAACATCAAGAAGTTTGATGTGAGTGCTGACGTTGAGGCGGCTGGCCCTAAAGCCTAAGTCTTTTCCCGGCTATACCTAAAAGGCCGCCCCGTAAGGGGACGGCCTTTTTTGTTTTACAGAGGTCGAAAGCCGGTTGCTTTGTTGTGCGTAGTTATGGGTGTAGTTATGGGTGTAGTAACGGTGTTCTCGCTGGTTTTGGGGGTTTAAAAAAGATTGCAAAAAGTGCTTGCTAAACCAGCTTGGATGCGTAGAATGCGCGCCTCTCAACGACGAGCCGCTGGCAAGCGTTGAGGGTTAAGCGAGTAACTTTTCAGGCCTTTGTGGCCGGTAATGATTGCTCCGCAATCTCTGCGCTTCTTTCGGAAGCGACACAAAAAAAGAGGTTGCCAAGCTTAACGAATTGCGTATAATGCGCCTCCTGCTTCGGGCAGTGATCGAAACGATCAGAAACAGCCCGACAGCAAAAACAGCGACGGATCGAGCATCCCGCTGGTTGTTTAAAAAGTTAATCAAGCAATGCGTGTGGGTGCTTGCGAGATGGTAATGCGACAAAAAATTATCATTTGCAAGTAACTCATTAATTCATTTATGTGAAGTAATTTGTTTAATCGCAAATGAGCATGATTTAGGAAGGCTTCGGTCTTTCGAAAAATTTAAACTGAAGAGTTTGATCATGGCTCAGATTGAACGCTGGCGGCAGGCCTAACACATGCAAGTCGAGCGCGAAATTTCCTTCGGGATTGAGTAGAGCGGCGGACGGGTGAGTAACGCGTGGGAATCTGCCTGGTAGTGGGGGACAACAGTCGGAAACGACTGCTAATACCGCATACGCCCTACGGGGGAAAGCGGGGGATCTTCGGACCTCGTGCTATCAGATGAGCCCGCGTAAGATTAGCTTGTTGGTGGGGTAATGGCCTACCAAGGCGACGATCTTTAGCTGGTCTGAGAGGATGATCAGCCACACTGGGACTGAGACACGGCCCAGACTCCTACGGGAGGCAGCAGTGGGGAATATTGCACAATGGGCGAAAGCCTGATGCAGCCATGCCGCGTGTGTGAAGAAGGCCTTCGGGTTGTAAAGCACTTTCAGCAGGGAGGAAAGGTTGTAAGTTAATACCTTGCAACTGTGACGTTACCTGCAGAAGAAGCACCGGCTAACTCCGTGCCAGCAGCCGCGGTAATACGGAGGGTGCAAGCGTTAATCGGAATTACTGGGCGTAAAGCGCGCGTAGGCGGCTTGTTAAGTTGGAG
>JAWMQP010000005.1:0-301625 GCA_033283335.1 Cellvibrionaceae bacterium WSDTSA12
TACCGAAACCGCCACAGTCTTCAGCCAGCAGGTCAGCTTTGTTCAGGAATACCACAATGTAAGGTACACCTACCTGACGAGACAGCAGGATGTGCTCACGAGTCTGAGGCATTGGGCCGTCAGTCGCACCACACACCAGGATAGCGCCGTCCATCTGAGCAGCACCGGTGATCATGTTCTTAACGTAGTCGGCGTGTCCTGGGCAGTCTACGTGCGCGTAGTGACGAGTTGGGGAATCGTACTCTACGTGAGAAGTCGCGATGGTAATACCACGCTCGCGCTCTTCAGGAGCGTTGTCGATACCGTCGAAGGCAACGGCTTCGCCGCCCCACACTTCCGCACATACGCGAGTCAGCGCTGCGGTCAGAGTAGTTTTACCGTGGTCAACGTGACCGATGGTACCAACGTTTACGTGTGGTTTTGAACGTTCAAATGCTGCTTTAGCCATTACGAGGGCCTCCTCAAATCACATTAACTTGCTAATTGCACTACCAGCCGAGCGACGCGCACATCCTGCGCACACTGCACTCAAGCACACAAAAACGCCGCAAAGACGACCTTTCATCCTCACGACGTCCAATAGTGGAGCTCTTGAGCGGATTTGAACCGCTGACCTCACCCTTACCAAGGGTGTGCTCTACCAACTGAGCTACAAGAGCGTAAACTTGCACATAGCAGAACCTGGAGCGGGTAGCGGGAATCGAACCCGCATCATCAGCTTGGAAGGCTGAGGTTCTACCATTGAACTATACCCGCCAAACCCTTTAGCGGCATCGAGCTGACCATCAAGCCAAGGCACACTGCACATCAGTCTTGCTGTACATTTTTTCGCGCACCTTATCCAGCCATCAGCTCGACAACTGAAAAAGTGGTGCAGGGGGGTGGATTCGAACCACCGAAGCTTTCGCGTCAGATTTACAGTCTGATCCCTTTGGCCACTCGGGAACCCCTGCGAAAAAAGAGGCATTATTTTCCGCCTCCACCTTGCCGTTGTCAACCAGTTTTTTCTAAAGAATTCACACAGTTACAACAACAAAGTAAAAAAAATGGAGCTGGCGAGAGGAGTCGAACCCCCGACCGGCTGATTACAAGTCAGCTGCTCTACCAACTGAGCTACGCCAGCCCAATTCACCCTTAAACGCGCCCCTTAATCGGTAGCTCGTCTCAAGTGAGGGCGCGATAATAGTGAAACTTTTACTCGGACGCAACATCTGGACAGAAATTTTGTCGTTTCTCCAGGCCATCCTCTCGATTCAACAATTTAAACCACACACTTTCTGCAACAGTATCCGCTTCAGCGACTGGCATTGAGACCCAAATTTCTTCAAACGAGCGGTCTACGCGACGAACATCCGCCTCGTAACCACTACCAACAATTTCTTCCAGTCGCGCCCTGGCGCCCGCCTCGGCATTATACAAACCAAACGAAATACCATTTTCCAAATCCCCGCGCGGAATCACATAGCTGTCGATGCCTTTCGCCTGCAACTCATGCAGGCGACGAAGGGCAGACTTACGCGACGATTGCGGTTCCTGGTAGACCCAATAACTGGGCTGACCCGGCACCTCCAGACGTCGAACCCGAGCCCCCACATCCATGGCCGCCAGATTCTCCACCATGTATTCAGCCGCCAGCAACTCTTTGAACGGACCGATAAAAGTACACATGGCATTCTGCTGACCACCCTCTTCGCCAGCCCTGGACAAATCCAGGCGCTCACGCTTTACAGGCACTTGCAAGCGCTCACCCGCCTCCTGCAGGTGGTCGCCGCGCTCCACTTCACTCAACAGCGTTAACTCAACCCCATCTGTGGCAGGCCTGCTTGGCTGGACATCCTGCACCGGCACGGCCGCATGCTGCGACTGAAACCAAAACACCCCCAACAAAACCAGATTCACTGCCACCAAACTGTAAAATATTGACCGCATATTGCTATCGCTGTCGCCCCCCAGCTTAACGCTCTCCCAGGCGGCTAGAATGCGCCAGGGAAAGTCCGTCCAACACCAAATCGTCCACCTGCCTCTGCAAGACACCCGGCAGCGAATCCTGCAGCAAACTGGCCACCAGTGACGCGTCGCCACCGGTGAGAACAATCTGCCACTCCTCATCCAGGCCATTGACCTGGCAACGCCTGAACACTTCCTGCACCAGCCCGGCCACCATCAGCGGAATACCGCTGTTCACCGCCTCCAGGGTCGAACGCCCCGGCGCCCCCGTAGTCCGCCAGTCATCAGCCACCTGAACCTGTGCCGTTTGCCGAAACAGGGCCGAATTCATCAATTGCAGCCCAGGCACAATGTAGCCACCCAGATGCTGATGTTGACACAAAATATCCACCGTCACCGCGCTGCCACAATCGACCACCAGCACATGCGCTCCCAACCGGGATGCTGCCAGAACCGCCAGCCAGCGATCCACCCCAAGGCGCTGAGGTTCGTCATACCCTACCGCTATACCAGAGGCCTCGGGAGTCACCAGGGCAAATTGAGCCTCAACCGCAAATTCTGCCTGTACCCACTCAGCCAGAGCCCGATCAACCTCGATCCCGGCAACCGACACGATGGACACTGACTGCAGCACTACCGGCGCCAGCGAAACCGCCCCAAGCCTCCCGGACAAGTCGGACAACAGCGTCTGCACAGACGGGAACTCCCGCCAAGCAAGGCTGCCACGGGCCAATACCCCCGCAGTCGCCACACCGTCGGTCGACAGCAGGCGCCACTTCAAACGAGTGTTGCCCGCATCGATCTGCAAGCCGGCCTTCATGACGACAAGCCCCTCAGCGACACCTCGCCACCATTAAACTCTTCAATCCGATTGCCTATCGCCAACCTCAGGGCGCCACTCGCGGTCACGCCCAGCGCAATACCCTCAACCACCTCACTGGCAGTACTCAAACGCACCGGCTGATTGGCATAAACGTGCGCCGTTTCCCATTCATCCACAAAGGCCGCGAAACCCTGCCGAGCAAACTCCGTCAACGCCGGCAGCAATTGATTCAGCAGCGCCACCGCCAGATCGTTGCGGGATACACCGGGCAGAATTTCGTGCATATCCACCCAGGGCTGATCAATGCCGGTGACCGAGGGCTTGTGCATGCGCACATTCAAACCGATACCAACCACCACCTGACAGAGGCCAGCTGGATCACCGGTCATTTCCAGCAGCACGCCGGCCAATTTGCGCTCCTGCCAGAGCACGTCGTTGGGCCACTTAAGCCCCACGCCGCCAACGCCCAACTGACGCACGGCACGCACCAGCGCCACCCCCACTGCCAGGCTCAACCCCTCCAGAGCCGCTGCCCCACCATCAAATTCGACCACCGCGGAAGCATACAGGCTTTGGCCAAAGGGACTGACCCAGGTCCGGCCACGACGGCCACGTCCCTGACTCTGATGTTCGGCCAGGCACACATAGCCATGACCGCCCCCGGACGCAGCCCGTGCCATCGCCAGGGTATTGGTGGAATCAACCGACTGACGCACGTCCAACTCATTCAGAAATGTGCGCGCCTCTGCCGTCAGCCCCCGCTCAATCAGGTTCGCCTCCAGCAACTCCAGCCCACCTGGCAACCGGTAGCCCTTGCCTTTCACCGATTCCAGCGGTACACCGACATCCTCCAGCTTTTGCAGATGTTTCCACACTGCGGTGCGACTGACCCCCAGCAACTCCCCCAGATCCTTACCCGAGTGAAAGTCACCATCGGCCATCAGCCTCAGTATTGCCTGTAAATCCATGCTCTCTGTACCTTGCAGTTGTGCGTCTAAGCCAGTATTGCCAGCAGCTTGGACAAGTCGTCCCGCAGGCGCCCGACATCGAGCCCCGTGGCGTCCAGGGCCGCCTTACCACCTTGCACCCAGGCAAGCGCCCGGGCCTCCAGGGTCAATCCGGCAGGCGTTGCAGACACCATCACTCGCCGTTCATCGGCCGCGTCGCGGGTACGGGTCACCAGACCCTCCTGTTCCAACCGTTTCAGCAACGGAGTCAGGGTCCCGGAATCCAGCCGCAAGCGCTGACCCAGCGCCTTCACTGTCGGTTCCTGCGGCGGCTGCGCCGCCCACTCCCACAACACCATCAGTACCAGGTATTGCGGATAGGTCAGCCCCAACTCCCGCAGCATGGGCTGGTAAGCCCTGGTCATGGCGCGAGATCCGGCATAGAGCATAAAACACAGCTGAGCATCCAGGCGGATGATATCTTCACTGTCCAAGACCACCTCCCACGACAATCAACACAACCGACTCCTCGCCTCGTAAAAACCGCAACCCCGGCACCGCTCAGAGCAGCGCCTCAATGGCCGACTCAAGACTCTCGGGCTTATCCTTGGGAGCAAAGCGCTTCACCACCTGGCCATCGCGACCAACGAGGAACTTGGTAAAGTTCCATTTGATGGACTCAGTACCGAAAACGCCCGGTGCGCTGCTCTTTAAATGACGGAACAAAGGATGAGCATTCTCCCCATTAACCTCGATTTTCGCAAACAAGGGAAAGCTGACGCCGTAATTCAGCTCACAAAAACTGCTGATTTCGTCACTGTCACCCGGCTCCTGCTTGCCAAACTGATTACAGGGAAAGCCCAGAATCTCCAAACCACGCTCCTTGTACTTCTGATAGAGCGCCTCCAGCCCCTTGTATTGCGGAGTAAATCCACATTTGCTGGCGGTATTCACCACCAGCACCACCTTGCCCTGAAAGTCCTTTAGAGGGGTTTCCTCCCCTGACAGTGTCTTTGCCGAAAAATCATTGAGTGCCGTCACTTTGCCACCTCTTAATTGAGTGAAATTTAATTGTGCACAATCAAAATACCAAAGACCCATTCTCCAGACAAGCCGCGAGCCCCATGCAGCCCGCAAAAAATTGTAAAGAGATTTAGCCGAAGAAACCCGGAAAGAAAAATGGCCGCCCGAGGGCGGCCATTGGCGGCGGTTCAGATGTGCTTCACGTCGTCGATTTCGTATTCGACTTCGCCACCGGGGGTGCGGATAACCACCACATCCCCGATTTCTTTGCCAATCAAACCGCGGGCAATGGGGGAGTTGACGGAGATCTTGTTCGATTTCACGTCGGCCTCGTCGTCGCCCACGATTTTGTAGGTCACCGTCTCGTCCGTATCCGTATTGACAATGTCCACAGTGGTGCCAAAGATGACCTTATCACCTTGTGGAATCTGGGTAACATCAATCACCTGGGCACTGGCGAGCTTGCCTTCAATATCCTGAATACGCCCCTCACAAAACCCCTGCTGTTCACGGGCGGCGTGGTACTCGGCGTTCTCTTTCAAATCACCGTGCTCACGCGCCTCGGCAATGGCCTGCACAATGCGCGGGCGCTCGACCTTCTTCAGGCGATCCAGCTCCTCACGCAAGGCGGCGGCGCCCTCTGCCGTCATAGGTACCTTGTTCATCCTGTAATTCTCCCGTGCAGCTCCTGGAGGCTGCGAACCTGTTGTTGCTGACCGAAACGCAATGCCATGCACACCGCTGCCGCTCCGGCAATGGTGGTGGTGTAGTACACACGGTGGTTCTCAGCACTGCGGCGAATCGAGGCGGAATCCTTGATGGCTTGCTTACCTTCGGTGGTGTTGAACACCATCGAAATCTCATCGTTCTTGATCATATCCACGATGTGCGGGCGACCTTCAATCACCTTGTTCACCACCTGTACGTCCATACCCTGCGACTTCAGGTACTTGGCGGTTCCGCGGGTGGCCACCAGCTCAAAGCCCAGCTCGACCAGGTCCTGCGCCACCGGCAACAGGTTTTCCTTGTCAAAGTCGCGCACACTGATAAACACCTTGCCGGAGGTAGGGATTTCATCACCGGCGCCAAGCTGTGCCTTGGCGTAAGCCTCGGCAAAGGTATCACCGACACCCATAACCTCACCCGTGGACTTCATTTCAGGGCCGAGAATCGGGTCAACTGCCGGGAATTTATTGAACGGGAACACCGCCTCTTTGACGGAATAGTAGTTGGGCACCACTTCCTGAGTGAAACCCTGCTCCGCCAGACTCTTTCCAGCTTGAACCCGTGCAGCCACTTTTGCAAGGGAGGTTCCAATGCATTTAGAGACGAACGGCACGGTGCGGGAACCACGTGGATTCACCTCAATCACGTAAATTTCGCCGTCCTGGTAAGCCAGCTGCACGTTCATCAAACCAATCACGCCCAGCTCGACGGCCATCTTGCGCACCTGCTCGCGCATCTCATCCTGCACACTGGCGGGCAGCGAGTAAGGCGGCAAGGAACAGGCGGAGTCACCGGAGTGCACGCCGCACTGTTCAATGTGCTGCATGATACCGCCAATCACCACGTCGGTACCGTCACACACCGCATCAAGATCCACTTCGATAGCGGCGTTGAGGAAGTGATCCAGCAATACTGGCGCGTCTTCGGAGACCTGCACCGCCTCACGCATGTAAGTGCGCAGCTCATCTTCTTTATGGACAATCTCCATGGCACGGCCACCCAGCACGTAGGAAGGGCGCACCACCAGCGGGTAACCGACTTCCTCAGCCTTGCGCACCGCCTCTTCGGTAGAGCGCACAATGGCGTTGGACGGCTGCTTCAGGTCCAGGCGCATCAGCATTTGCTGGAAGCGCTCGCGGTCTTCGGCGCGGTCGATGGCCTCGGGGCTGGTACCGATAATGGGCACACCTTCCGCTTCCAGGGCACGAGCCAGTTTCAATGGCGTCTGACCACCAAACTGCACAATCACGCCTTTGGGGTTTTCCTTGCGGACAATTTCCAATACGTCTTCCAGGGTCACCGGCTCAAAGAACAGGCGATCGGACGTGTCGTAGTCGGTGGACACCGTCTCCGGGTTACAGTTGACCATAATGGTCTCGAAACCGTCTTCACGACAGGCCAGCGCCGCGTGCACACAGCAGTAGTCAAACTCAATGCCCTGTCCAATACGGTTAGGACCACCGCCCAGCACCATGATTTTTTCGCGATCGCTGGGATTGGCCTCACACTCTTCCTCGTAGGTGGAATACATGTAAGCGGTCGAAGTAGAGAACTCCGCCGCACAGGTATCCACACGCTTGTAGACCGGGTGCACACCCAACTTGTGGCGGTGGGTGCGCACGGTTTTCTCGCTCACGCTTAACAGGTCACCCAGGCGCTTGTCGGAAAAACCCTTGCGCTTCAGGCGGAACATCAGGTCGGCATCAATTTCGCTCAACGGCAACGCTTTCAAACCCTCTTCCGCCTGCACCAGATCCTGAATCTGCACCAGGAACCAGGGATCGATAGCGGAGATTTCGTAAGCTTCTTCGATACTCATGCCGGAGCGGAAAGCGTCGGCCACAAACCAGATACGCTCGGCACCTGGGGTGGACAGGTCGCGACGAATTTGCGCCACGGCCTCACTGGAGCTCAAGTCAACTTTCGGCTCCAGACCGGCAGAGCCCACTTCCAGACCGCGCAGGGCTTTCTGCAACGACTCCTGGAACGTGCGGCCGATCGCCATGACTTCACCCACCGACTTCATCTGGGTGGTCAGACGCGCATCGGCATCGCCGAATTTTTCAAAGGTGAAGCGCGGAATTTTAGTGACCACGTAATCGATGGAGGGCTCGAACGAGGCCGGGGTGGCACCACCGGTAATGTCGTTTTGCAGCTCGTCCAGGGTGTAACCTACGGCCAGCTTGGCCGCCACCTTGGCAATCGGGAAGCCGGTCGCCTTGGAAGCCAGCGCCGACGAGCGACTCACGCGCGGGTTCATTTCGATCACCACCAGGCGTCCGTCTTCCGGATTCATGGCGAACTGCACATTGGAACCGCCGGTTTCCACGCCGATCTCACGCAATACCGCCAGTGAGGCGTCACGCATGATCTGCATTTCTTTGTCGGTCAGCGTCTGCGCCGGCGCCACAGTGATGGAGTCACCGGTGTGAACACCCATGGGGTCAAAGTTCTCGATCGAACAGACGATGATGCAGTTGTCGTTCTTATCGCGAACCACCTCCATCTCGTACTCTTTCCAGCCCAGCAGAGATTCGTCGATCAGCAGCTCATTGGTCGGTGACAGATCCAGACCACGGGCACAGATTTCTTCAAACTCTTCCCAGTTGTAAGCGATACCACCGCCGGAGCCACCCATGGTGAAGGACGGACGGATAATCACCGGGAAGCCGAATTTCTTCGGCACTTCCAGGGCTTCTTCCATGGAGTGAACGATGTCGGCGCGAGCACACTCCAGGCCGATTTTCTTCATCGCCTTGTCGAACAGGTTGCGGTCTTCGGCCTTGTGAATGGCTTCCTGATTGGCACCGATCAGCTCGACGTTGTACTTTTCCAGTACGCCATTGTCGTGCAGGGCCAGAGCGCAGTTCAGCGCGGTCTGACCACCCATGGTGGGCAGAATCGCATCGGGGCGTTCTTTCTCAATGATCTGCTCGACGGTGCGCCACTCAATGGGCTCAATGTAGGTGGCATCGGCCATAACCGGATCGGTCATAATGGTGGCCGGGTTGGAGTTCACCAGGATCACCCGGTAGCCCTCTTCGCGCAGCGCCTTACAGGCCTGTGCGCCGGAGTAATCGAATTCGCAAGCCTGGCCAATCACAATCGGGCCGGCTCCCAGGATCAGAATACTTTGGATGTCAGTTCTTTTTGGCATGTTGTGCTCTGTCTACGTCTGTCAATTTGGCGTAAGTCTGTCAGTTTGGCGATCTGTCACGCTTACGCGCCAGCGCGGGCTTCCATCAGCTCGATAAAGTGATCAAACAGGGGCGCGGCATCGTGCGGACCCGGGCTCGCTTCCGGGTGCCCCTGGAAACTGAAGGCGGGCTTGTCCGTACGATGGATCCCCTGCAGGGTACCGTCGAACAGGGACTTGTGAGTCACCTTCAGGGTGTCCGGCAGACTGGCCTCATCAGCCGCAAAGCCGTGGTTCTGGCTGGTGATCATGACCGTGCCGTCTTCCACATTTTGCACCGGGTGGTTGCCGCCGTGGTGGCCGTGGCTCATTTTCACGGTCTTGGCGCCAGACGCCAGGGCCAACAGCTGGTGCCCCAGGCAGATACCAAATACGGGGATGTCGGTTTCCAGCAATTGCTGGATCGCCTCAATGGCGTAATCACAGGGCTCCGGGTCGCCGGGACCATTGGACAGGAACACGCCATCCGGGTTCATCGCCAGCACGTCGGCGGCCGGGGTCTTGGCCGGCACGACCACCAAGTCACAGCCACGATCAACCAGCATGCGCAGAATATTGCGCTTCACGCCGTAGTCGTAGGCGACGACTTTGAAGCGGAAGCTGTCAGGGCTGACAAAGCCTTTGCCCAACTGCCAGCTGCCCTCTTGCCAGCTGTAAGTTTCCTGGGTGGTGACCTCTTTGGCCAGATCCAGCCCTTTCAGGCCACCAAACGCCTTGGCGGCTGCCAGTGCCTCTTCCTCATTCACCGCGCCCGCCATAATGCAGCCGTTCTGCGAGCCTTTATCACGCAGAATACGGGTCAGACGACGGGTATCGATATCGGCGATGCCGAGGATATTGCGGGTTTTCAAATATTCATCCAGCGATTGCTGGTTGCGGAAGTTGCTGGCCAGCAGCGGCAGGTCGCGAATCACCAGGCCCGTGGCCCAGATACGATCGCATTCCTCATCTTCGGAGTTGGTTCCGGTGTTACCAATATGAGGGTAAGTCAGCGTTACAATTTGCTGGGCGTATGAGGGATCGGTCAGTATTTCCTGATAACCGGTCATGGCGGTGTTAAACACCACCTCACCGGTGGCCAGTCCATCAGCACCAATGGCGCTGCCGCGAAATACACTACCGTCTTCGAGTACCAGAATGGCGGGTCTGAGGGCACCAGTTGTCAAGTCAACCTCCTAACATGGTTGGCGTGCAGTTACGACTCCGGGTGTGGGCTGGCGGGGCTCACAAACCCGGGTGTTACAGTTCATAATTCTATTTCTTTAGACCGAGAGACACTGTCGCGCAGGTTGCACGGCTCAGGCGAATGCGCTGCGCGGATTGTTCGTGTCTGGGATAGGGATGCCCGGCCTTAAGTTGCAAAAAAGCGAGATGAAACCGTTGCTTCATCTCGCTTTTGTTTGTTCTGCAGTCTAGTCCGCTTCAGCGGCATTGGCCAAGATCGATCTGAGGCGCGATTGTACGCGATTTACCCCGCCTATGTCCAATTTCACCCCGGCCACCTGAGCCAGGGTGAAACGGAGCGATTAAAGGCGGAACTGTCTGACAATGCCTTCCATTTTCGAGGCCATTTCGGCCAGGGAGGCGGTGCTGGAAGCAATTTCCACAGAGCCCTCGGAGGTCTGGCGGGCCACGTCGGCAATATTGTTCATATTGCGCTCCATCTCCCGGGTAGCGGCACTCTGCTCTTCGGAGGCGCTGGCGATCTGGTTGGTCTTGTCCTTGATGGAGCTGACCCCCTCCGTAATGGCGTCCAGAGAACGGCTGGCCGCTTCGGCCTGAACCACCGACTCGCTGGCCTGGGAAGTGCCCTTCTGCATCATTTGCACCGCCTCCAGCGCACCGGTTTGCAGGCGCTCAATCATTTCCTGAATTTCCTGGGTGGAGCTCTGGGTGCGTGACGCCAGGGTGCGAACCTCATCGGCAACCACCGCAAAGCCACGTCCCTGCTCACCGGCACGAGCTGCCTCAATGGCGGCATTCAGGGCCAGCAGGTTAGTTTGCTCGGCAATCCCACGAATAACATCCAGTACCGAACCGATGTTGTCACTCTCCTGCTGCAGACGGTCAATCACTTCTGAAGCGGCATTGATATCCCGGGACAGGCTTTCAATCTGCGCCATGGTGGAGGACACCACGCGATTACCTTCCTTGGCTTCAGCGTCGGCCTGTTCGGCATTATCCGCCGTCTGACTGACATTGGAAGCAACATCTTCCACAACCGCCGCCATTTCCCGCACCGCGGTGACCACCTGCTGAATTTCCGACTGCTGACTCACCACACCGCGCTCGGTGTCTTTGGCAGTGTCGGACAAACGGGTGGCGCTGTTGTTCAGTTCGGCCGCAGTCGCTGAGAACTCGGAGATGATGCTGTGCACACGAGCAATAAACGTGTTGAACCAGTGGGCCAGCTGACCCACTTCATCCTGGGAATTCACCGGCAAACGACGGGTCAGGTCCCCTTCGCCTTCAGCAATATCACGCAGTGCCTCGACCACGGCATTTATGGGCTTAACGATGGCCGCCTGCACCACAAACGAGATAGCGGCTGCCAGCACACTGATCATCAACACGGTCGCCACCGAACTCCAGACCGCCGCACTGATGGCTTCATTCAATTCGTTCAAGTGCACTTTCATATAGATTGTGCCCGCCTTGACGCCATCGGCCATAATTGGGGCGAACAGGGTCATGCTGCCGTCGGCAGTCACCACCTGCTTGCTGCCAGCCCGTCGCGGCAAGCCATCGGGCACATCGCCGGAGGTGGTCTTATTCCCTTTTTCATACCACACAAAAGGCGCGCCACTGTCACCGTAAATGACGGCAGCCTCAACCCGGTTGCTGTTCTGCAGGGACAGCAAAGTGCCGCCGGCCGACGCGGTATCGCCAAACGCCATGGCGCCTGTGACACTGCCACCCACTACCTGGGCCAGCGTCATGGTATCGCGCTCAATGGCCTGCTTGACCCGCCCAACTTCACTGTTGACAGACACCACACTGGAAACAATCACCGCAATCACACTGGTGATGGTGACGCCCAGCAACACCTTCCATTTTAAAGACAAACTACCCATAGCAATTCCAACCTGGTAAACGATTCAAGACTTGGTCCCACGGGGACAACCCGCACCCTTCTTCGTATTTCATTACCAAGGTTATCGCGCAAAGCTGGCAGATCTTTAGTGGTAATCCTGCGGATTTCGCGGGATTCGGAAGATAATTTGCGGATTTCTTCAGGTTTTCAGTGAAACTGAACCCAAACCAGCTCAACAAAGCAAACTGGTCCCTAAATTAAGAGGAGGTTAACACTGTTAGGAGGAGAGCCTGAAAAAGGCAAAGGTAGCGCCCCAATGACGCAGGCGCAGCGGACGCTGCGCCTTGAGGGAGTGCCAGTCCATTAACTGGCCAGGCAGCTTAGAGCCCCAGCACGTCCTGCATACTGTAGAGACCTGCCGGTTGCTGAGCCAGCCAGCCGGCGGCGCGCACGGCGCCACGGGCAAACGACATGCGACTTGAAGCTTTGTGAGTAATCTCAACCCGCTCACCCTCGGCCATAAACATCACCGTGTGATCGCCCACCACATCGCCACCGCGCACGGTCGCAAAACCAATGGTTTCGCGCTGGCGGGCACCGGTCTGGCCCTCGCGCCCGTAAACCGCCACCTCACGCAGATTCCGATTCACCCCTTCGGCCACCGCTTCACCCATCGCCAGGGCAGTCCCGGAAGGTGCGTCCACCTTGTGACGGTGGTGCGCTTCATAGATTTCGATGTCGTAATCGTCACCGAGGATTTCAGCGGCCTGCTTCAGCAGCTTCAAGGTGACATTGACCCCAGTGCTGAAATTGGCCGCCTTGCACAGCGCCGTCTGCGCCTGATAGGCCAGCAGGTCCTGCTCCTCTTCAGGCGTAAAACCGGTGGTGCCAATCACCAGCTTTTTGCCGGCCGCTGCACAAGCCTTGGCGTTGGCCAGTGTGGCCGCCGGTGCGGTGAAATCGATCAACACATCAAAGTCATTAATCACGTCATTGATGTTGCCCGCGATCATTACGCCATTTTTGCCCAAGCCCGCCAACTCGCCGGCATCAGCCCCAACCAGGGAACTGTCAGGACGCTCCAGCGCCACCGTCAAGGTAGCGCCATCTGCCAACGCCACGGCCTCAATCAGGGTTTTGCCCATTCGCCCGGCGGCGCCGGTCACTGCAATACGTACCATGGAATGTTCCCGAAATTAAATTTTCATGTCGCCGAAGAAATTTTTCATGCCATCAAACCAGCTCTTCTGGCGCGGTGAGTTTTTATCCCCCTCCATGGATTCCTTCAGCTGCTTGAGCAACTCTTTCTGCTTGTGGCTGAGGTTCACCGGAGTTTCCACGGTCACCCGGCACAACAGGTCACCAGGGTTGCCACCCCGCAACGACACCACGCCCTTGCCGCGCAAGCGGAACAGCTTGCCGGTCTGGGTCTCGGCGGGTACTTTCAGCTTTACCCGGCCATCGAGTGTGGGCACATCCAACTCACCACCCAGGGCCGCATCCACAAAACTGATGGGCACCTCGCAATAGAGGTTTTTACCGTCGCGCTGGAAGATGTCGTGTTCGCGAATCGACACCTGCACATACAGATCCCCTGGCGGTCCTCCATCAACACCCGCTTCGCCTTCACCGGAAAGACGGATGCGCGCACCGGTATCCACACCGGCCGGCACTTTTACCGACAGGGTCTTGGTTTCTTCTACCCGACCCTGACCGTGACAGTCGCCACAGGGGTCGGAGATGATCGAGCCCTTGCCGCGACAATTGGGGCAGGTTTGCTGCACGGAGAAAAAGCCCTGCTGCATGCGCACCTGACCCACACCACCACAGGTGGTACAGGACACAGGTTTGGTGCCGGCTTTGGCGCCCGAGCCGTCACAGGTTTTACAGGACACCAACGTCGGCACACGAATTTTCACCGAGGTGCCGCGCACCGCTTCTTCCAGGTCCAGCTCCAGGGTGTATCGAAGGTCCGACCCGCGCGCAGGACCGCCGCGACCGCGACCACCTCCACCGCCGAAAATATCGCCGAACACATCACCAAAAATGTCACTAAAACTGCCACCGCCGAAGCCGCCGCCGCCAAAGCCCCCACCCTGTGAGTCCACACCGGCATGGCCAAACTGATCGTAGGCGGCCCGCTTCTGGGAATCAGACAGTACTTCGTAGGCCTCACTGGCCTCCTTGAACTTTTCTTCAGCGCTTTTATCGTCGGGGTTGCGATCCGGATGGTACTTCATCGCCACCCGGCGATAGGCTTTTTTCAGATCTTTCTCGGAGACATCGCGCTCGACGCCGAGGACTTCGTAATAATCACGCTTGGACATAGGGTTGATACTTTAACTTGGTGGTTGTTAAGGGGTAATGCTTGTAGTTGCGCTTAACTACTTGTAGTTACGTGTAAGTAGCTGCGCTGCAGTTTCGGACTGCCCAGACGCCAGACGGGAGACGAAGGCGCCGTGCCTTGTGACACACGCCCCACGCCTCCCGTTGCGCTTCAGGCAGCAAGCCCCGAAGGGCTTACTTGTTGTCGTCTTTAACTTCTTCGAACTCGGCGTCAACCACACCGTCATCGGCGTCGCTGCTACCGGCGTCAGAGGCGTTCGCGCCAGCCGCTTCAGCCTGGGCAGCCTGCTCAGCGTAGAGCTTCTGCGCCAGGGAGCTGGAGGCTTCGGTCAGCTTGGTGGTTGCCGCTTCCATGGCCGCCTTGTCGTCGCCCTTAACAGCCTCATCGGCCTCTTTCAGAGCGGCTTCAATGGCCGACTTCTCTTCCTCGGTCGCCTTGTCGCCGGCCTCTTCCAGAGTCTTGCGAGTGGCACTGATCAAACCATCCAGGCCATTGCGGGCAGACACCAGCTCTTCGAACTTCTTATCCGCTTCGGCATTGGCCTCAGCGTCCTGAACCATCTTGTCGATCTCATCATCACTCAGGCCGGAAGAGGCTTTAATGACGATGGACTGCTCTTTGCCCGTGGCCTTGTCTTTGGCGCCCACGTGCAGAATACCGTTGGCATCAATGTCGAAAGTCACTTCAATCTGTGGCATGCCGCGAGGCGCCGGCGGAATATCGGCCAGGTCAAAGCGACCCAGAGACTTGTTCGAAGCCGCCTGCTTACGCTCACCCTGCACCACGTGAATGGTTACCGCAGTCTGGTTGTCATCCGCGGTCGAGAACACCTGCGACTTCTTGGTCGGAATGGTGGTGTTTTTCTCGATCAGCGGTGTGGCAACGCCACCCATGGTTTCGATACCCAGGGTCAGCGGGGTCACATCCAGCAGCAGCACGTCTTTTACATCACCGGACAGGACCGCCCCCTGAATCGCGGCACCCATAGCCACGGCTTCGTCGGGGTTCACGTCACGGCGCGCTTCCTTACCGAAGAACTCAGCCACTTTCGCCTGCACCATGGGCATACGGGTTTGACCACCCACCAGAATCACGTCGTCGATATCGCTGACGGACAGGTCGGCATCCTCAATCGCCTGCTTCACAGGCGCCATGGAACGGGTGACCAGCTCTTCCACCAGGGATTCCAGCTTGGCGCGGGTCAGCTTGACCACCAAGTGCTTGGGTCCGGTCGCATCAGCAGTAATATAAGGCAGGTTCACCTCGGTCTGCTGGGAGCTGGACAGCTCGATCTTGGCCTTCTCGGCCGCTTCTTTCAAACGCTGCAGAGCCAGCGGATCGTTGTGCAGATCAATGCCGTTCTCTTTCTTGAACTCGGCCGCCAGGTACTCGATCAGGCGCAGGTCAAAGTCTTCACCACCGAGGAAGGTGTCACCGTTGGTGGCCAGTACTTCAAACTGGTGCTCGCCATCAACGTCAGCGATCTCGATGATAGAGATATCAAATGTACCACCACCCAGGTCGTATACCGCAATGGTGTGATCGCCTTTGGCCTTGTCCATGCCGTAAGCCAGGGCCGCAGCGGTTGGCTCGTTGATGATACGCTTGACGTCCAGACCGGCAATCTTACCGGCATCCTTGGTCGCCTGACGCTGGGAGTCGTTAAAGTAAGCCGGTACGGTAATCACCGCCTCGGTCACTTTCTCGCCCAGGTAATCTTCGGCAGTTTTCTTCATCTTTTTCAGCACTTCGGCGGAAATTTGCGGCGGCGCCTTGCGATCGCCCTTGGCTTCCACCCAGGCATCACCATTGTCGGCCTCAACAATTTTGTAAGGCACCATGGAGATGTCTTTCTGCACCACGTCGTCTTTAAACTTGCGACCAATCAGACGCTTGACCGCAAACAGGGTGTTTTGCGGGTTGGTGACCGACTGGCGCTTGGCACTCTGACCCACCAGGATTTCGTCATCGTTGGTAAACGCGACGATGGAGGGGGTAGTGCGATCGCCTTCGGCGTTTTCAATTACCTTGGCTTTATCGCCTTCCAGTACGGATACACAGGAGTTGGTTGTACCCAGGTCAATACCAATAATTTTGCCCATTTCGATAATCTCCGAAAATGATACTTTTTAACTGTTTGCGAACGCCTGATTCGATCTCAGGCACACTGTTTCGGACGCTTGTCTGGTCGATTAGCCGCAAGCCGTTTCCTTGACCGCGGTCTGCAAGCGTGAGGGTCAGCCTTGCTGCCCCTTTTTTAAACCGGTTGATTGCTATATTGGCGCTGTCGATCCTATTTCAACCCTGTCAACCAGATTTTTCTTAACTTTTCATGAAGGCCCGCTTTATGGAGCCCGGCCCTTATGGAGCCTGGCCTTATGGAGCCTTAGCTACCACAACCATGGCCGGACGCACCAGCCGACCGTGCAGGGTGTAGCCCTTCTGGAACACATTGATCACGGTGTTGGGCTCGGCATCCGGGCTTTCCACCATCGACATGGCCTGGTGCAGCTGCGGGTCAAACGGCTCGCCCACCGGATTCACTGCCTCAATTTTGTGACGGGTGAGGGTGTCCTGAAACGACTTGAGCGTCAATTCAATCCCTTCCACCACCGGCTTCAGCGATTCGTCGTCCACATTCATGGCGTCCAGCGCCCGCTCCAGGTTGTCTATCACTGGCAACAGGTCGTTAACCAGCTTCTCCTGACCAAATTTATGGGCCTTTTCGACGTCCTGCTCGGCACGCCGACGGGCATTTTGTACATCAGCCTGTGCCCGCAGCACCTGCTCTCTGGCATCAGACAGCTGCTGGGTCAAACTTTCGATTTCAGCCTGCACCGCATCGACGGTTTGTGGGGCATCGGCCTCTTCCGGCTGTTGCTCCACCTGACCTGATTCTGCAGCCTGGGCGGCAATCTCTTCCACTTCGGGGGATGTTTGCTGTTCGTCTGACACGCTCAACTCCGTCTTAATTCTTAATTGCTGATAACTACTTGATTACTGATAACCACGGATTTCCGCCCGCACCGTCAGCGCGGACAGCCTACTGCTTGCTGGCAGATATGGGGCCGGTGGTGAATGTTTCAAGGGCCCAAATCGAAAGTTTCCCGCTGCACAGCCGGAGGAATTGCCAGACCCGAAAAACCACTGTATAAATACACAGACCATTAACAGGAGCTTGGCTATGCTGACGCATCTCAGTGTGCAGAACTTCACCCTGGTGGACCGGCTGGAACTGGAACTCCAGCGCGGCATGACCGCCATCACCGGAGAAACCGGCGCCGGCAAATCCATTTTGCTGGACGCCCTCGGACTCACACTGGGAGACCGGGCCGACCCCGACCGCGTGCGAGCCGGTCGTGAGCGGGCCGACATCTGCGCCACCTTTGATGTCGCCGACATCCCCCGAGCGCGCCGCTGGCTCGACGAGCACGATCTCGACAGCGCCGCCGACTGCCTGTTGCGACGGGTGATCACCCGTGAGGGCCGATCCCGCGGCTACATCAATGGCCAGCCGGTGCCCCTCAGCCAGCTCAAAGAGCTGGGGGAAATGCTGATCGACATCCACAGCCAGCACGCCCACCAGTCACTGCTGAAAAAGGACACCCATCGCCGCTTGCTCGACGACTTTGCCAGCGACCAGCAGACCGGCTCCGACCACCAAGCCCTGGTGCAGGAGTGCAAACAGCGCTACCGGGAGTGGCAGACAGCCCAACAACAGTTCGAAGCCTGGCGCGACAACGCCGAAGAAATTACCGCCCGCACTCAGTTACTGCGCTATCAGGTGCAGGAACTGGATGCCCTCGACCTGCAGGCGGGCGAACTGGAACAACTCGAAAGCCTGCAGCGACAACTGGCCGGCGCCGACACCCTGCTGCAAAACAGCCAGGCCATTGCCCAGCTGTGCGAAGACGATGAGGCCGGCCTGCTGACCTCCCTGCACAGGGCGCTGCACCTGCTGCAACAGCTGCCCGACAAGCCCGCCGCGCTCAACAGTGCCGAAGAGCTGCTGCAAAGTGCCCAGATCCAGATCCAGGAAGCCCGCAGCGAAATCAACCACCATATCGACAACTTTGAGCTGGATCCCCAACAACTGGCCGAGGTGGAAGAACGCCTGTCGAGCTGTTACGACATCGCCCGCAAACACCGGGTCGCCCCCGAGGAACTGCTGGCGCTGCACGAAGCCCTGGCGGCCGAACTGGACCAGCTTGGCGGCGATGAAGGACAACTGGATAAACTGCAAGACAAGGCCCGGCGAAGCCAGCAGGCCTTTATGAGCTGCGCCGACACATTGTCGAAACAACGGCAGAAAGCCGGCCGCAAACTGCAACAGGCCATCAACCAGCAATTACAATTGCTGGCCATGAAAAGCGCGGTGTTCGAAATCGCCATTAACAGCCACAGCGAACTGTCAAGTCAGCACGGCCTCGACGACATCGAGTTTCTGATCAGCACCAACCCCGGCCAGCCCCCCAAACCCCTGGCGAAAGTGGCCTCGGGTGGCGAGCTGTCACGTGTCAGCCTGGCCATTCAGGTGGTCACAGCGCAAAGCTCCACCACCCCCACCCTGGTGTTTGATGAGGTGGACGTGGGCATTGGTGGCGCCACCGCCGATATCGTTGGCGACCTGTTGCGCCAGCTGGGCCAACAGGGACAAGTGCTGTGCGTCACCCATTTGCCGCAAGTGGCCAGCAAGGGGCATCAGCACCTGCAAGTCAGCAAGGAAAGCGACAAGCGCTCAGCACAAACGGCACTGATCGCACTGCAGGGGGACGAGAAGATTATGGAAATCGCACGGATGATGGGCGGCGCACAAATGACCAAGCAGACCATCGCACACGCCAGAGAAATGCTGGAAATGGCGGGCTAGCCCCGCCACCCCAAGTCACGCTTTTGAGCTGCAGTTTGTGAACTGCAGCTTGCGCTGGAACGTCAGCCTGCGGCCGCTTCTGAGGAGGAGACCACCTCGGTTTCGGCCTTGTCTTGACGCAGCTGCTCGTACTGATCGGGATCGACGAACATCAACTTGAGGATGATGCTGTCCTTCTGTCCCGGCTCAATACAGATCACCAGCACATTGTACTGGCCATCTTTTTGAATCACGCCGGGCAGGTGAACCAGAGTTCCGCCGGTTTGCTGGTTGGTAAGGATATTCAAATCCTTCTTCGCCTTCAGGGTTTGACCCACCTGGCTGAGCATGGCCTTGAGAGCCGCCTCAAACACGGGAAAACCAAAACCGCCACCCTTGAACTCGGAATAATCCAGCTCCAGTGACATAGGCACTTCCAGCGAGTCCACCACTTCGCCTTCGGCATTTTTGTTGCTCAACGTCAGCGCCCCCAGCGGAATGCGCTTACCGTGCTTCAGCTCTTTCAACAGCGCCTTGGCCTTGTCGGCCGGCTGTTTGACAAACGCCTGATGCAAAATGCCACAACCCAGGTCCAGCACCTGAACCAGGTTCAAATTAAATTTTTTCTTGGGGGACTGTTCACTCATGGAGCGGATACCTTCTACTGCACTGTGTTATTTTTGGTTTTTGGGTTTTACGTACAACACCAAACTGTGACCGGCCAGCTCGTATCCATGCTTTTCGGCAATTGCTTCCTGCAGTCGCTCAATCTCTTCGTTGTGAAACTCAATCACCTTGCCAGTTTCGACGCAGACCATATGATCGTGATGCTCACCACGTTCCAGCTCAAAGACTGAATGACCGCCATCAAAATTGTGACGCACCACCAGGCCCGCGCTTTCAAACTGGGTCAACACACGATACACCGTCGCCAGGCCAACGTCTTCATCAGCTTCCATCAGCTGCTTGTACACATCTTCCGCGCTCAAATGACGTTGTGCGGAGTCTTCTAACATCTGCAGGATTTTGACCCGGGGTAATGTAACTTTTAAGCCTGCTTTCCGCAGCTCCTGGTTTTGATCTGCCATGTTTGCCTCTGACGTAGTTTGTATTTACGGACTCAGTTTGAATTCGCGGTCTGCATGTGTGCTATTCCAACCGATAATCTCTATGGTCAAATCGGTCTCTTAAAGAGGTTCGCAACCCGGAAACCTGGCCCGCGGCCAGAAATCCACCCCGGTGGTCTTCTCAGCGTCACTATCAATCGGGTATTATCGCCCTTCACTTTAACTTGTGGAACCCCTGCTATGCAAAAACACGTACAACGCCTTGCTCTTGCCACATCGCTGCTGTTACTGGCTGGCTGCCAGTACTTTCAGTTTCCCGGCGTGTACAAAATCGATATTCAGCAGGGCAATATTGTCACCCAGGAGATGGTCGATCAGCTGCAGCCCGGCATGACCAAGCGCCAGGTTCGCTATGTCATGGGCACCCCGCTGATTCAGGACACCTTTAATCCAGACCGCTGGGACTACTTTTACAGCCTGGCCCCAGGCAAAGGCGACCTGACCAAGGAACGTGTCACTATCTACTTCGAGGATGACAAGCTGGTGTCATTCAGCGGGGACTATGCTCCGCAGAGCGCTCTGACCTCTCCGGCCGAGTAACGGACGTCCAGCAACGGACGTCCAGCAAGCAACAAACAAGCCGGCGCTTAAGGCGTCCCGCCCTGTGCCTTGGCCGCCCGTTTACGACGCACCTCCTTGGGATCTGACGTCAACGGGCGGTATATCTCCACTCGATCCCCCGCCTGCAACTCATGCTCCTGGGCCTTCTTTAAACCCTTGGTGCCCAGTGCCTGGCCAAAGATGCCCATCTTGACGGTGGCGTAGTCAATTTCGGGAAACTCCTTTTCCAAACCGGACTGTTCCGCTGCCTGCTGGGCCGTGGTGCCGGGCTTGACCAACAACTCGACTATCTTCTGCTTGTGAGGCAAGGCATAGGCCACTTCCACGGCAATCATTTCAATATCTGACATAAATTGCTCTACCGCTCCTCTAACCGTAAACCTGTTAACCGTAAACCTGTCTGGCGCGCCGACACAGGCCGTCCACCAGTTCATTGGCCACTGACTCAAACCACTTGCCCGCCGCCTTCGCCACCAGCGGACTGGAAAACTCAAAGTCCAGCGCCAACGACACCTTGCAAGCGCTGTCTGACAGGGCCTTAAACGTCCACATACCCTTCAAGCGCTTAAACGGCCCCTCGACCAACCCCATATCCATACTGACCGGAGGAGTAAGGTGATTACGGGTGGTAAAACTGTATCGCATGCCCAGCTTATTCAAATCCAGACGAGCCGTGATTTCAGCCGCGCTGCGCTCCAGCACCTCTGCTCCCACACATCCATCCATATACTGAGGATAGGCTTCAATATCATTTACCAGCTCAAACATTTGCTGGTCAGAATACGCCACCAGGGCACTACGGTGTATCTGTGTCACGTAATTCTCAATCTGCTGTGATTCGAGCAGTGGATTGTAGTGACTCACCCCGGAGAAGCCAAGCACACTGCCGCTTCAAGCCAAATACCCTGCGAATTCGCACTGAGACACAACCGGGTAAAGTTGATACTATCCTTGATCATTAGCAGTCCCGACACAGAGCTGGGGACAGCAACACCATTGGCTTCCAACACACAATTACAACACGATAAAGAGACCATTAATGACTGGAACACGTGAACAATTTGGCTCTCGCCTGGGCTTTATTCTGGCTGCCGCCGGTTCCGCAGTAGGCATTGGCAACCTGGTCGGCTTTCCGGTCAACGCCGCCAAAAACGGAGGCGCCGCTTTTCTGCTTTTATACACCCTGTTTGTGGTGCTGGTCTGCCTACCGGTGATGATGGCGGAACTGGCGGCCGGCCGTAACAGCCGTAAAAACCCGCTGGGCACTTACCAGCACTTCGCCCCGGGCAACCCGCTGTGGGCCATTGGCGGCTGGCTGTCACTGATCACACCTTACATGATCGCCGTGTTTTACGCGGTTATTACCCTGTGGATTCTGGGCTACCTGATTGCCATCGTCAGTGGCGACCTGGAGGCCCTGACTCAGGCCAGCTATTTTGGCGACTTCATCTCCGACCCGCAGATTTTTATTTACCTGGCACTAATCGCTGTGCTGGTCGGCACCATTCTGCACTTCGGGGTCAAGGAAGGTATCGAGCGGGGCGCCAAAATTATGATGCCGGCCCTGTTTATTATGTTGCTGGGACTGGTGGTCTTTGTGCTAACACGGGACAATGCCATGGCCGGGGTCAAATACTACCTGATCCCGGACTTCAGCAAAATTAATGCCCAGGTTATTAATGGCGCCATGGGCCAGGCCTTTTTCTCCCTCTCACTGGGCATGGGCATCCTCATTACCTACGGCTCTTACATGAATCGGGAAGACAACATTCCCGGTTCTGCCAAGATGGTGGCCCTGGCCGACACGGGCGTCGCCTTCACGGCCGGACTGATGGTGCTGCCGGCCATTTTCTCGTTCAATCCGGACACCAACCCCGAGTCCCTGTCGGACTCCTCGGTCGCCCTGATTTTTACCTTCCTGCCCAAAATCTTCCTTTCGATGCAAGCTTCGGTAGGCTTTTATGGCGCCTCGCTGGTGGCCGCGATCTTTTTCCTGCTGGTGTTTTTCGCCGCCCTCACCTCCCTGGTGTCGATCATCGAAGTGCCGGTGGCCGGCTTGATGGACCAGAAGGGCTACAACCGCAATGAAGCCCTCAGCCTGGTGGGATTGACCATGGTACTGTTCACGTTTGCCTGTGCCCTGTCGTTCGGCATGGTGGGCTTTTTGACCGAGATGGTGGCTTATGGCGGCAACACCCACTCCCTGTTCGACCTGATATACGATGTCTTCTACGATACGATCCTGCCGCTCAACGGCCTGATCATCTGCCTGCTGGTCATCTATCGCTGGAAGAAGTCCAACCTCAATCACGAGCTGGAGCATGGCGCAACAAACTTTAAGGGGTCACTGCTGGAGCGTTACACCAACTTGGCCCTGGGTACCATCATCCCGCTGCTGCTGCTGTTCGTGTTCATCAACACCGTTCTGCACAAGTTCTTTGCCACCAGCTTGATCTAGCCCCTCGATCTGCACAAAAACGTATCCAGCCGGGCGGCGAATCGCTATAATCCGCCGCCATGGCCAAGAAGAAACCCAAGCCCTCCGGCAACACCATCGTTCTCAACAAGAAAGCGCGCTTCGACTACCATTTATCGGATAAGTACGAGGCGGGCATCGCCCTGCAAGGTTGGGAAGTCAAAAGCCTGCGTGAAGGTAAAGTACAGCTGGTCGACAGCCACGTCTTTTTCAAGAATGGCGAGGCCTGGCTGTTGAACGCCATGATCAACCCACTCAATACGGTCTCCACCCACTTTGTGGTGGAACCCACTCGCCAGCGCAAACTGCTGCTGCACAACAAAGAAATCATCAAACTGCAGCAAGCCGTCGAGCAAAAAGATTACACCTGCGTGGCCACGGCCATGTACTGGAAAGGTCACCTGGTAAAGTGTGAAATCGCCCTCGCCAAGGGTAAGAAAATGCACGACAAGCGCGAGACGGAGAAGCAGCGCGACTGGAACCGGGAAAAACAACGGCTCTTCCAAAAGCAGGTGTAATCACACCTGCTCCAGCACCCCCACGCGGCGATCTACCACACCACCCGAATGGCCACGGCCAGCAACAGCAGGGCAAAGGTTTTTTGCACCTTGCCGGCGTTGCGCTGCAAGGCCTTCATCACCCGCGGGTGAGACACCATTGCCACCACCAACAGATACCACAGCGCGTCTACGCTGGCGGACACGGCCGCCATGCCCAGCTTTTGCCCCAGCGGCGATTCAGGCGTTATGAACTGGGTGTAGACCGCGAGAAAAAAGATCGCCAACTTGGGGTTTAAGAAGGCGGTCAAGAAACCGGTCACCGCACCCTGGCGGGCACTCACCTCTCGCTCGCCGTCACTCGACAAACTAATTGGCGCGGTGAAGGACTTGTAAGCCAGAAATACTAAAAAACCAGCGCCCAGCCAACGCAAACCATCAAACAGCCACGGCGTTTGCGACACGATCACCGCCAGCCCCAACGCCGCCAGCAACGCATACACACCGACGCCGACGCCGTGCGCCACTGCCGCAATAGCCCCCTGCTGGCGTCCGCCTTTCAAGGTTTGCTCAATCATTACCGCCAGACTGGGGCCCGGACTGGCAGCACCCATAAAGCACAGGCCAGCCAGAGCCAGCCATTCAAACAACGTCATAACCAATATTTCTTACCAAAACCGAAAGAAAAAAGGGCGCCGCAGCGCCCTTTCCTATAGCTTAATGATTCACACCATTAGAACTGAACCGCGGCGCGAACATACCAAAACGCACCATTGAAACCAAACGGTGACGTCACGGCATACTTCTGCCCCAGGAAACGCAGAGTCTCATTATCTTCTTTGTCGGGGTATTCATCAAAAATGTTTTCCCCACCGACCGCGAAAGTGTAGTGATCCGCCACGGTCACCCGGGCTTCCAGGTCCACCAGGATTGCGCCATCGTAGGTCACCGCATCGGAGGCATCGCCGGGCCCAAACAAGCCACCGGTGGTGGACCAGTCATCGTAGCGATTGAATCTCACCACCCCTTCAAACACATCCTGGGAATAGGTGAAGCTCAACACCGTGCTGTGTTCAGGCACCTGGTTTTCCAGATCGAAGACTCGGCCAGCGTTGATGGTATTGGGCTTAACGTCCTCCACTTCCTGCTGGTTGTAGTTGTGACGGAAGTCGACAAAGAGCGTGCCATTGCCAACAGCAAAATCTGAATGCACGTTCAGGTCGATACCCGATACGTTGGACTCGAAGCCATTCACAAAGAAGTTGCCGTTGCTGCCTGCCAGCAAGTTCGCATCCGGAATGCCTGCATCGATCAGCAATTGCAGTTCATCGATGCCATTGTCGGACGCATCGTTGATGGTAAAGCTCTGCAGAGCAATACGGTCTTCAATGGTGATGTTGTAGTAATCCAGGGTAACGGTGACATTATCCAGCGGCGTGTAGACCAGCCCCATGCTGTAGCTGAACGACTCTTCCGGATCCAGCTCTTCAGCCCCCAGTGCAACAGCGATGGGGTTGTTCACCGGGTAGGTACCACTGGGAATCAAGTTGCCGCTGGAGTCGGAGGTGGTGGTGACATTCAGCGTGTTGACCTGACCCGGAGTGGGCGCCCGGAAACCGGTATTGACGGTTGCTCGCACCGCGAAATTCTCGGCTACCTGGAAGCGGCCAGACAATTTCCAGTCCAGGGTGGAACCAAACTCTTCATAGTCTTCATAACGCAGGGCCACAGCCGCCGACAAACGATCAGTGATATCGCCCTCGACATCTACGTAAGCGGCATAACTGTCGCTTTCGAAGGAACCAGCAGACTCAGGCGCAAAGCCCTGAAAACCATCAGAGCCGACACCAAACTGGGCGTAGGTTGGCCCCGCCATGACAGACGCGGTATCACCAGCGCCAATTTTGTAAGTCTCATTGCGCCACTCAACACCAAAGGCCAGGTTAATGGGTGAGCTGTCCCAGCTTTTCACAAAGTCCGCATTGAAACTGCTTTCTTCCTGAGTCAGTGTGCCGGGCTTAAACGAGGTTGGCGACAGGATACCCAAGCTTGGGTTGATACTCTCTTCAAGCACATAGTCAACTTCATTTTCCGCCTGTCGCACGGTGACATCCCAGCTGAATCCTGAGTCTGTCTCACCACGGGCACCCAACACTACTGCGTAATCGGTGATATCGGCACCAAATTTCGGGCCGTAACCACCTGGGAACAAGGTATGGATCGGGTTGCGAAGCACATAACCGCTGGGGCTGCCGGAATCCGCCGTCAGGTAATCCGCCGGGTTCAAACCCTGGTTCAGGATACTGTTGACCAAGGACAGGTCCGCCGCATCCGGCAAACCATCACCATCATTGTCCACCTGCAGGGTGCCGCGAGGAGGCAGCGCGATGTTATCAGCAGCGGTTGGCAACACTGGACCACGGTAGAAGAAACCCGACAGAGTTTCATTTTCCATGTAGCTGGCGTTTCCATAGAGCTCGACACTGTCGTTCAGGTCGATGCCCGAGTTAACAAAGAACTTCAACGATTCAATATCCGGGTCACCCCAACGCTGACCGTAACCATCGTAAGGCACATTTTCCGCCCCTACGATATCGGCGATGGCCTCAGCATCCGGACGCGGCGTGCCACGGCTGGTGATATCAGAAGTGCCGTACTCGGCGGTTACGTTAATGAAACCATTTTCACCCAAGCCAAAGCCGGCATTACCGCTGATGGTAAAACGCTCACCATCGCCTTCGGTGTATTCACCATATTGGGTAGAAATGCTGAAGCCTTCATCGGCGTCGTTCAGAATCAAGTTAACCACACCGGCAATGGCATCCGAACCATACTGGGCGGAAGCGCCATCACGCAGGACTTCGATGCGCTTAATGGCGGCCGATGGAAATGCGGAGAAGTCCACACCCTGGGAGCCCTGGTTGACGGTTCCCAGAGGGGCCAACTGCAAGTTGACCAACGCAGAACGGTGACGACGGGTACCGTTTACCAACACCAGGGTATGGTCTGGCGATAAATTGCGCAGCGTGACCGGGCGAACAAACGCGGTGCCGTCGGCAATGGGGAAACGCTGGGTGTTCAGCGATGGGGCCACCTTGGTGAGAGAGTCCGTCAAGTTAAAGGAAGCCTGCTCGCCCAAGTCACCACCGCCAATCACATCAATTGGGGACAGGGTCTCTGTGGGGGACAACCCCTCTTTGCGGGTACCGGTCACCACCACTTCTTCGACTTCGTAACGCTTACCGCCCTGGGAGTCCTGCGCCAGCGCTGCTGGTGCAACCAATGCCCCAATCCACATTGGCAATAACGCTTTTGCAAACATCCTGGTGCCTGCTCTCTGCTTGATAGACATTAAATGTCTCCTCTCAACTTGTAGGAATGCCCCATCACAAGGGCTTATAACTTTTTATGCACATCAGACAGCTTCTTTTTACTGGCTAGCAATGGTTATAGCTCAAAGTGGCTATATTCACCCAGCCAGAGAACCCCAGAGGCCTGGCGCGCAAAACCGTCGCATTAGACCCGTTTTAAACGGCTGTTTGCAATAGGTTCATCCTACTTTGCAAGCAAAAACTCACTATTCCTTGCTCCACGGCAAAACCATTGCTGCCGATACACTCGAAAAACTTGAACCTTCCTCCCCTCTCACCGCACAATAACCGTTTTGCAGCGCTTCCCGCCCGGCTCCCGGAGCGAAACGGACCGCTTCCGATCAGATTAACCTGAGCTTTTGCATGGCATCCAGAGAACAGTTTTCATCCAAATTTGGTTTTATTATGGCTGCGGCGGGCTCCGCCATCGGTCTGGGCAATATCTGGGGGTTTCCCACCCAAACGGCCACCAACGGCGGCGCCGCATTTGTGGTGATTTACTTCCTGATGGCATTTGCACTGGCCTACCCGGCCCTGATGGCCGAACTCATTATTGGTCGTCATTCAAAATCCAACATTCTCACCGCCCTGCGCGGCATTGCTCCCAACAAAGCCACCCGCATCCTGGGCACCGGCGTCGGCACCTACGGCGTGATCATCGCCAGCCTGATCCTCAGTTTTTACGGCATTGTCGCCGGCTGGATGCTCTGTTATCTGGCGGAATCCGTTACCAGCCTGATTGGCTGGCAGGCGGCCAGTGAATGGTTGGTGAGTTTTGGGTTTGAGCGCAACATCATCAGCATGGGCCTGTTTATGCTGATGACCATGTCAATTATCGCCAGCGGCATCTCCGGCGGCATTGAGAAGTGGTCTACCCGCCTGATGCCCATGCTGATGGTGATCCTGGTGGGGCTGATCATTTATGTGATGACGCAAGATGGCGCTGCCGAGGGCCTGCGGGTGTACCTGCTGCCCGACTTCAGCCAACTCAAGCCCAGCCTGTTTGTGGATGCTATGGGCCAGGCCTTCTTCTCCCTGTCACTGGGTGTGGGTACCATGCTGGTGTACGGCTCCTACTTGAGCAATAAGGAGAGCCTGCCGCGACTGGGGGTCATGGTGACGCTGGTGGATTCCGGCACCGCGTTTGTTGCCGGCCTGCTGATCATCCCAGCCATCTATGTGGCCAAACAGTACGGTGCCAATATCTTCACCGACGATGGCCAGCTGATCGCCGGACCCAACCTGATTTTCCAAGTGCTGCCCACCCTGTTTGAATCCATGGGCTCCATCGGCATGCTGGTGGCACTGGCGTTTTTTGTCCTGATGTCCATCGCCTCTTTGACATCGTCCATCTCGATGTTGGAAGTGCCTGTGTCACTGGCGGTGGAAGAAACGTCACTCAGCCGCAACAAGGCCACCCTGATCATCGGCACCCTGATTTTTGGCTGCTCGACCGTCATTTTGCTGAACTTCGACAGCCTGTTTGACTTCGTCATCAACCTCACCACCGTCTACAGCCAGCCCCTTCTGGGCCTGATGCTGTGCGTCTTTGCCGGCTGGATCTGGCATCGAAATAACCTGCTGCAAGAACTCAAAGCCGGCCACCCGGAGATCGAGGGCACCTTTTTCTGGAAAGTCTGGCCCAACTACGTCAAGTTTGTCTGCCCGTTACTGGTGCTGATCACCCTGGCGCAGAGCGTGGCGGGATAACCCTCCCTGTAGCACTTTGATCAATTTTTGATCTGATTCGCCGCCGGCGACGTATACTTTGAGGACACCGCTGTCCTCAAGGTGTCCAAAGGTGGTTATATGAACAAGTTGATATTGCAAGACCTGTACAGTCAAACCGAGCTGCACGTGGTGATCGATTCCTACGAAGGCGGCATTTACCAGGCGTTCGTCAACGACATCGGCGGCGAGCGGCTGATCTGGCTGGACGACGATACCCCCCTGAAAACCCGCAGCCTGATTGAAATTTGCGAACAGCTGGAATCGCTCAGCCTGTGCTCACTGCAACTCAGACAGCAAAGTGCCTACGACGAAATGGTCGGCCAACCCCTGCGGGAAGCGGACAATACCCTGACCGTCCCGCTTTATCCCCAGACCAATCTGCCACCAACAGGCCCTGGAGCCAGCCACTCGCTGCCCTCCTGACCCCTTGAAACTGAACCCATCGCCCCCATTTATTGTCATAAGTAGTGCAAAGCAGGTCTGTCTTATTGGCCCAGCTTTCCCTATAATGCCGAACCTCTAAGGGGCCGATTTGGATTCGACGCCGGTAACAAAACCTTAGGTGCATGTCGTGAGGGTAGCGAATCACGTAAATCCAAAGCTGCACTTTATTAGTTGCCAATGACGACAACTACGGTGCTCAACTGGCTGCGTAAGTAGCCCTTTGAAACACCATCTAGTGGTACGCCGCTAGCGGTCTTTAACAAGGTGCCTGTACCGCGTTACTGACTGTCATATAGAACAGGATCGCCGTGAAGCCTGCCTGGGGTGGATCAGCTAAATTTTATCAGGATCGCGTTCTACGTCTTGGCCACTGGGCTGTAGTTCGTTAAAACCAAATAGTGGAACTAAGCATGTAGACCCTAAGGCAGAGTGCTGACGGACGGGGGTTCAACTCCCCCCGGCTCCACCAAACGCCAATTAAAAAGCCCCGCAAAGCGGGGCTTTTTTATACACGTCTATTTTTTCACCACTCACACATCCATCCGCAGCTCATTCATCTCTGCAAAGAGACTTTATTACTGCTGGATAATGCCTAAAACTAAGCTGCCAACACCATAACCAGGGCAACCAAAAATCCAGCAATGGCAAACTTCATCCCGCTCTTAAACGTCGGCGCCTGTCGAAGGAACATGAAAAAAGAGGATACGGCCAAAAACAGTAAGCCAAGCCCGAAGAAGATATTCATAAAAAATAACGGACTGTTTGTGGTGGCCTTGTGCAAATTCACCAGCTTTTTAATGGCTGGCGGATAATCCTTTGTGGTGATGGTTGCCTTTCCTTTGCGCTTGGAATAATGACCCTGCTCAAACTGTATTAGGCTTTCATTCTCACCTTTAACGCGAAAGTTATTTAGCCGCAACTGTTGTCCCAGCTGCTCAGCCGTTAAGCCAGCTGCCAGTTGTCTCTCCGTCGTGTGTTCGTATTTAAGAAAATCGGTTGTCCTGAAAATCAACAGCACCCCACTGCTGGCATAAATCATCATCACCCCAGCTAGAAAAAAGCCGAGCATACGGTGATACTTACGAAACGTACTAGCTTGCTTGGCAGACATATGAAATAACGCCCTCTATTAATTGACTCTGATAACAGAAACTGGACATATGAAACAGCCTAATATTAACAACATATCCATTCTACGCTACATCCTGCTTGTTCAACTTTACTCTTATCCTCGCTAGACTGGCACCTATTAACACCGTCAAATACTGCCAAGGAAGCTCAGCCAATGGATCAAAAAGAATTGTTTATCGACTGCACCAAACAGCAGCTGACGGACTTCTACATCAAATTACGTGACATGAAACGGTCCGACGCCATTTTAAAAGCAAAAATTGAAGGTTTTATGTTTGCAGGCGTGGTACTTGGAATCAGCGACAATACGGAATTAAAACAGTTAATGGAAGACGTACACCAGGAGGTCTTTCAAATGAGTGTTAAGGAGCGTCAAATCGACAGCGCTCTCAAGAAAAACAACCCAGAGAGCTGGTCTGTGTTTGATAAACCTGCCTGGGGAAGATAAACGCAACGGCATGTTGATAGTTCATATTCACATACGATTAACAGTCATCAAGATGGTACACGCCATACTGTGCTTTTCGTGGGGTGGGCCTAGCAGGTGGATATAATAAAAAAACCAATCCCTTCGCCAGCTTTAATTTAAAAACAGAAAAGCCAGCAACCCACAATGAATTACTGGCTTTTTCTGGAAGCTAACTTGCAAGTTTATTGCTATTTGCAATGCGATCCAGGCTTGGTTAGAAATTCTCTTCCCACCATTGCTGAGCGTTATCTCGATCGAACTGAGGCAAGATAGCCTTAATAACCTCTTTATTGGCCAGCGCGGGAAAGTTCGATTTAAACAATTGCTCATCGGTTACCCACTGGTCACTGATTTCGACATCAAATGAGCCACCTGATGCCCCAGCTACCGCCTGGTCAATTAAGGGGATTACGGCACCAGCCCTGAACTCTTCGCCCTGTCTTTCACGAACCGTGGCATCAACGTGGCCCAGATAGTAGATTCCGGGTCCGTCCGCTGTGACTTCGGAGTGCATGGGCGCGAAGAACATACCATGAATGGGGAACGAAAAGCTCTGACTGGTTAAGCCACGGATAACATAGTTGCCGGCCTCAAGATCCATCCGCAGCAAATAATTGTTGCCTGTATGCGGATCATCAGATTCCATTTTGGCCTTTTTATCCATCTTAAAGTTCAGCCTGTCGGCTTTGCCAGTAACGATATCCCTTTCGACGTTTACCACCAGCAGTTTTGGGGTGTGGGACGGTTTGTAGTTGTTCTTCAATGTTGCCGTCATCAGGAACACCGGCTTTTCCGATTCAACGTAGGTCGTATCAAGCGCAGGCATATTAGTGGGGCTTGCACACCCTACAAGCAGGGCTAAAGCCAGCATAGACATCGAAAGTAATATTTTTTTAGACATTGTAAATTCCATTTTGGTTATATTTTATTCCTAAGATTTCAAGCATGAGGCTAGCAATCAGAAATCAAAACACTTTAAAAGAACAAGCATTTTAGGCGTTAAATCTATGCTTCGACAAGAAAAGATTCTGGCCCTATTGATCAGCAAGAGCAAAAAGTGATTGGTTAAAATTTAATCCCCCCTTTACTGGCACCCTTCACTCTATCAATTCTTCCTTAAGTTAAAACAACAAGGGAGTTTTTACACTGCCCCCCACATAGACCCCCAATATAATATTATTTTCTACTACTTATTTCGTTTGCATAAATAAAACAACCGACAGTTTTTTTCGCATCAAGTAAAATGAGTATATATCGCGCTTCAATAAAAACGCTTTTTTCATCAGACAGCTTGGAGAAATCAAAACAAAATCGATTATGTAATGTATCGATTATCGTTCCATCAGATAAGCTTACGTTATAATAGCGGCTAATCGAGTAGCTTATTTTTTCAATGCCACCACGATAGAAATTTATTTCTCCCTGAGCAATATCTGATACCACTTTACTCTTCGTCACATAGTCTAGATAAAGCTGTACAGGAATCAGCCAAAGGTACCAAAACTGCAATAAGAGAAATACTCCCCATGACCTTATCTTCGATACAGGAGATTTTTGAATAACTGATAAACCTGCCCCCAAAATAATTAAATAAGTTAAAATTGAAACAGCGACAAACAGTTTCTCTTTAGCAAGAGATAAATCCATCGCTGACTCAAAAGTGACATCAAACATTACTGACCAACTTCCTCAAGTTCATCTAGAGCGCTACCATGAATCACATTCAAAGCACCATAAAAAGCTTTTCCTACGCTTCCACCTTCAAGGCCCTTTTTATCGACTGTATCAGCGAGTGAAGCTGAATATTCCAAGTCTTTAAGTTAAAAGATCAAGGGATGTTTTTACACTGACCCCAAATATCCGTGCCGCGCTGAATGATATGTTGCGGAATGCCTGGCAGGCATAATCTTGGTAAACGCGCCATCTATCGTCCTTGATATAATGTTACGTCAGATCAGCATAGCGAACTCTTCCTTAAGTTAAAACGGTAAGGTAATTTTTACACTGACCCCAAATATTCCCCCCAATATTCATTTATTTTGCATCCGCCCTATTTAATGAAATCACTACTGGTTTTCCTGATTCCTTTGAATAGGTTATATGAATTCGGTAATCAGCAAGATCATCCCATCTGTCAGCAGCCTTCGATCCGTCAGGCCTACTTCTCTCCCAAGAAGGGGTTCCAAGTTTACGAACTAACTCTTCATTCGTTGAGTCAAACGATAAACCGTTCGGCAAATCCCCTTGAAACTTGGAGTACCCATCTTTACCTTCAGCATATAGAAAGATTCCACTAAAATATAAATCACCTATTCCTATTGATTGCTGGGTTTTTCCCAGAAAAACTGCTTTATCAGTAAAAACCAATGAGAAACCTGATTTCGGGCATTCAATATATGCCCGATACTCTCCGTCAGGTAATTGCAATTCTTTTTTTAGGTTAACGTCAACAATAGATACCGCGTTTGTCAGTTCTTCATCGGAAGCCGACTTACCAATCAATCTTATAAACTTCTCTAAATTCATACAGTTTTCCCAACCGGAAATTTATTCATCATCCAATCTATCTCGCAACCAATTATCGTAGTCGAGATTGCTTTTCAGTTTGACTGTGTTTGACGAATTCTCAAGTGTATTCACGTGTTCAGGCGTTAGCACTCTTGAATTGGTTACCATAGCATCAGCATCTCTCGCAGCAGCCCCAGCCAAGTCCAACATTTGCAACATTTGGGGTCAGCAACATTTGGGGTCAGCAACATTTGGGGTCAGTGTAAAAACTAACCTCCCACCAATTCCTGCTTGGGCTTAGGGCCGCGTTTTAGTGACTTAACTCTCCTGCCCGACAGAGCTTCCACCTCTGCCTTGAATTTGTCACTGCCCAAAGCTAAGCCCTTATTACATGCATCCCGTATTCTACCAATTTCCTCGACGCCTAAATGACCTCTAAATAACTCACGATAGGCTTTTGTTCTTTGTTCGACCGTTTTACCCAGTCTTTGATACTCAGGGTGTGGAGTATGCAGCTTAACCTGCTGACCCAATCCATTGGCAACGTAGCTAGACCAAGCATACTCCTCCGGCCTCGCCACCATACCCGCTCTAACAGGATTTAATTCAATATAACGCTGACAGGTTAGCAAGTACTCTTCTGCATGCACAACACAGGATTTAAAACGCCCTTCCCATAAGGTGCCTGTACGTCGGTAGGTATAATTAAAATAACGCACATAGTGCCTCCCCAGTGTTTGCATCATCCGTGATACACCACCATTTGTTTCAGGAGTCACCAGTAAGTGAACATGATTGGTCATGAAGACCCAAGCATGGATGGACACTTTGTTTTTTCTGGCCGATTCCTCCAGCCAATATGCGTATGCAGCGAAATCTTCTTCCGAGGCAAAACAAGCTTGCCGATTGGTACCGCGCTGAATGATATGTTGCGGAATGCCTGGCAGGCATAATCTTGGTAAACGCGCCATCTATCGTCCTTGATAAAATGTTACGTCAGATCAGCATAGCGAATTCTTCCTTAAGTTAAAACGGTAAGGGAGTTTTTACACTGACCCCAAATATTTTAGCGAAATCTTCTTCCGAGGCAAAACAGACTTGCCGCTTAGTGCCTCGCTGAATGACATGTTGCGGAATTCCTGGCAGGCATAATCTTGGTAAACGCGCCATCTTTCGTCCTTGATATAACTTTACGTCAGATGAGCATAGCGAGCTCTTCCTTGAGTTAAAACGGTAAGGGAGTTTTTACACTGACCCCAAATATTCTGACCAGTTAGCGGATGGCCGAAGCTATCGGCTGTTTAATGTTATTGATGACTTCAACCGGGAGGGCCTGACAATCGATGTCGACTTCTCCCTGCCTGCTGCCAGAGTCATACGGTCGCTGGATCGAGTGATTGAATGGCGAGGGAAGCCGAAGCAGGTCCGCTGTGATAATGGTCCTGAATACATTAGTGGATTGTTGGCGACTTGGGCAGAAAGGCATCGCATCAAGCTAATCTTTATTCAGCCAGGCAAGCCACAGCAGAATGCTTACATCGAGAGATATAATCGAACGGTTCGCTATGACTGGCTGGGTCAATACTTGTTTGACAGTATTGACGAGGTTCAGGAGCACGCCACTCGGTGGTTGTGGACCTACAATAACGAGCGACCTAACATGGCTCTCGGCGGGATAACGCCAACAATGAAGCTGGCGCTAGCCGCATAACCTTCTACTTTTAGCTTCGGTTAAAAATGGGGGGATTATCCTTGCCAATCCTCATTTCTTTTTCATCATTCCGTTATAGGCGATCTCAGTAATACATTTCCCACTATGAGGCTTCTCTTTCGTCATCAGCTTTTCATCTACATTCGTGACCCAACAAATTTTAAACTCTACCTCGCCACCCTCAAATTTATGATTAATGATATTTTCCATTTCTGTCACTAAAGAGTAGGTTCGATAACAAAAATCATTTGTATCATGGCGACCTCCATCATATAGAGAAGAGCCATCCTCAAACTCTATAACAACTACATTTTCTTCAGCACCCATTTTAGGAACAACATGTTTAGAAACATAAATCCCTTTCACGCATTGAGGCTTATTCGCGATCAAGTGTTTATTCAATCGAGTGTAATCTTCATTTACATACCCTAAAAATAATACTTGCAAGGTATGCCAGGAAATATTTATGAAAAAAAATGCAGGAATCAATATATAAAGGACATAAGCATGTATTTTTACTTCAGCAGAAACCCTATTGGCTAATGGCCAACAGACCAACCAACGAAAATAAAGATCGGACCTTTTTCCTTCTCTAACTTCACGCTTAACAATGTATAAAAGTGGATAAAGAAGGATCAACCAAAATAAAGCCGTCTGCATAGCTGTAGCCCATGCAGATGGGAAATCACATGAAGGGCAATATTCAGACCAGTCGTAAATCGTCGTCCACACGGGCGTTTAACTCCAATACATTAATCCTCCAATGAATCCAATACCAAATTCGTCAACTGGTCCCAGCCTGTCGCCACGCCATAAACTGTTTTTGATAGGTTTGTCAGCCGAGAAGTTTCATTGAATATTTGGGGTCAGTGTAAAAACTAACTTCCCTCCAACTCCTGTTTGGGCTTCGGCCCGCGCTTCAGTGGTTTGACTCTCCTGCCCGACAAAGCTTCCACCTCGGCCTTGAATTTGTCACTACCTAACGCTAAGCCCGCATTACATGCATCCCGTATCCTACCAATCTCCTCGACACCCAAATGACCTCTAAACAGATCACGATAGGCTTTTGTTCTTTGTTCGACGGTTTTACCCAGCCCTTGATACACAGGGTGTGGAGTATGCAGCTTAACCTGCTGCCCCAAACCATTGGCAGCATAGCTAGACCAAGTATACTCTTCCGTCTTCGCCACCATGACAGCTCTAACAGGATTTAACTCAATGTAACGCTGGCAGGTTAGCAAGTACTCTTCCGCATGAACAACACAGGATTTAAAACGTCCTTCCCATAAGGTGCCTGTACGTCGGTAGGTATAATTAAAATAACGCACATAGTGCCTCCCCAGTGTTTGCATCATCCGTGATACACCACCATTTGTTTCAGGAGTCACCAGTAAGTGAACATGATTGCTCATGAAGACCCAAGCATGGATGGACACTTTGTTTTTTCTGGCCGATTCCTCCAGCCAATATGCGTATGCAGCGAAATCTTCTTCCGAGGCAAAACAAGCTTGCCGATTGGTACCGCGCTGAATGATATGTTGCGGAATGCCTGGCAGGCATAATCTTGGTAAACGCGCCATTTATCGTCCTTGATATAAGGTTACGTCAGATCAGCATAGCGAACTCTTCCTTAAGTTAAAACGGTAAGGGAGTTTTTACACTGACCCCAAATATTCTTGCGGAATGCCTGGCAGGCATAATCTTGGTAAGCGTGCCATCTATCGTCCTTGATATAACTTTACGTCAGATGAGCATAGCGAACTCTTCCTTGAGTTAAAACGGTAAGGGAGTTTTTACACTGACCCCAAATATTAGCAGGCATAATCTTGGTAAGCGTGCCATCTATCGTCCTTGATATAACTTTACGTCAGATGAGCATAGCGAACTCTTCCTTGAGTTAAAACGGTAAGGGAGTTTTTACACTGACCCCAAATATTAGTAAACGCGCCATCTATCGTCCTTGATATAATGTTACGTCAGATCAGCATAGCGAACTCTTCCTTAAGTTAAAACGGTAAGGGAGTTTTTAAACTGACCCCCAATATTTCAAGACCCAAGACCCAAGACCCAAGACCCAAGACCCAAGACCCAAGGAATTTTTACACTGACCCCAAATATTTCCTGCCCCCAAATATTTCTGACCCCAAATTTTCACCCCAAAATTTCTTTACCCCACAATATTGCTACTTATTCTCTCTACCCATAACGGGATAAAACCCACCAACCAAGCAATGCTAATGAGTCATTTCCATAGCTCCCTAAGGCACCATCATTACTATCCTTCCCTAAAAACCTTAGCTCCCTCGAAAATAGTTTTCCGCCTTTAAAAACAAAGGAATTCTTATCATTGATTTTACCTCTCACCCAATAAAATCTGAAACATTTACCTTTGATCTCCAAATCTAACCTCAAGTCACCCGACAGATAAGACAGCTTACCTTTATCACTAGAAACTAGATTGAACTCCCTTCCATGGAAAATGATACGCTTTCTGTCTATCTCACAGAATCTAGAGCCACCAACATAAAGAGAAACATCATATGACGTATCCCATTTTCCAATAGCGCCACTTGGAAAACCAATAAGATCGGGGACTTCACCCCGATCACTTGCTTTTAAAATATAAGATTTCAATATTACTTCGACTCAATTAATTTAGGCCCTCTGAGCTCCAATCCAAAACCAACACCCAGTTTCGACTTTTTAAATTGTGCACTGAAATCGAGTGAGTTTCGCACCGAAGGCTCCAGATTAAAATCATATCCTAACCTCACTCCTGTTTTAACTTGGAACGCGCTATCCCTACCTCCAACCAAATTTACATCTTTTTGAACAATCTGAGTAGCACCGAATCCATTTTCCCAATCATAGGAGAACCTGCTTACGGTTTGCTCTCCCCCTGGCCCTTTATTTGGCCATTTGTACTGTGCGCCTAAAAAGTCTGTACCACCCAAGACTTTGATCTCACCAAATCCTAAATCAAATTTTATCGATCCTCTTATATCAGCCCCAGGATCTTGTGAAAAAGCTCTAAAATCATCCCAAGATTGTGATGCGGTTCTTACGTCTTCATATAAATTATATCGTCCCTCAGATGTAGCAAGGTTCCCTATTGATTGAACTAAATCAATCCCACTGAAGACAAAATCGATCGCTACTTCATCCAATAGACTTAAACCTACATACTCCCATACATTAGAAGCATCATCCTTTGCATATCTATAACTATTTTTTACACTCTGCTGCCATTCATCTATTGCGGTATTTGCCGACCTAAAGCTTTCACCCAATTCTTTCGAACCTTCTTTATAAATAATTGAGAACGGATTCAAACTCCGTTCTTCTGGCACAAAATTAATCCCTCTCTGAGCTGTTTCAACCGGAACATCGTTAAAGCCAACAGAACCAATTGTCGGATAGACATCATTTGCTGCACTCTGAGAAGCATAAAACTCCCTCAACCCAGCATCACTCTCCCCATAAGCCACCTTAGTCGCCTCACTAACAACCAAACCAGCCCCAGGCACACTCACCTGCTGACCAACCTGCAACTGTCGAGGATCAACACCTTGGTTAGCCTCCATATACTGCTGAGTACGCGCCAAGATCTCAGCATCGGTAGCACCAGTACCTAAATCAGACTTCGCCAGATCCCAAAAGCTATCGCCTTGCTGAATAGTGCGAGTTTGCTCAGCTAACGGCCCATACCCCAACTCAGCTCGCATCCCATCATTAAATTGAGTCCCCATCGGACCACCTAACAAGCTGGCCGCACCGGTATCCACCATAACACCTGGCTCAATACCCAGCATCGCATAGCGGATTGGATCATTCGGATCTAGTTCAATTGGAGCACTTAATTTAGAAGCAGTTGCTATACGCTGTTGTTCACGTCTGGCTGCATTTTCTATAGCTGCCGCAGAAGCCTGTTTAACAAACGCCTTACCATCCCCCTCAACTCGCCCATGCAACCAGTTTATCCCCGCTTGCTTATCAACAAGCGCCAAGCCTCCACCAATAAGAAGGTTTGCCCCCTGATTCTTCAGGAAGTTGCCAAAGTTCAGCTCTCTTTCGCCTTCACCACCGGTAACAACCGGCTGCTGAACTGCGTTGGCAATGGTGTTACCGACTGCACCCACCCAGTCAGCAGTCGTCAGTTCACCGTTGTCAATATAACTAGAGGCCAGATCAACCCATGCATTACTGAAATCTAACGTGGCTCCACCCACCTCAAACGTTAAGGCATCACCGCCGAGTTTAATGCCATTGGTGTCGAGCCCCGATGCAATACCGGCAACGGCCACACTAGACCAACTGGTAATTTTACCGTTCTCGGCCAACTGTACGATCGCGCTAGAGGCCATGTTCACAGCAGCGGCTGCTACCTTACTGTTTTTGACCAATTCAGAAACAGCTTTCAGGCCTTGTACACCTTGCAGAAGCTCCCCAACGCCTGCCGTAATGGCCCCTTGAACAGCAGCCTCTCCAACCGCTCCCCAATCAAAGCCATCCTGTAAGCCTGCGGCTATACGCAGGCCCTGCCCCACAATACTGCCAACTGCAGCGCCTATAGCGGCCCCAACCACGGTGGCGGCAAATGTTGCTACTGCTCCACCACCCCAGGCAGCCGCTAAAGCCTCCGTGGATACATAACCGGTATACACCGCCACCACAACCACAATAATGGTGATGATGATCGCCAAAAACCCACCACAATCATCGTCATCTTCCGGCGTTTTCAAATTCGGCAGGTTGGAACCGATGATGTCGCCTTCGTTGTACACCACATGGGTGTCGGAGGTGAGGCGGCCGGTCTCCACCGAATTCGGTACCGACAGAACCGAACCGGCTTTCAGTTCCTGGCCCGGCTCGACGTTGTTGGCGTCGGCGATCAGGAACCATAGATTGGGGTTGCCATAGACCGCTGCTGCAACGGTCTGCAGGGTGTCGCCTTCGTTAACGGTAAAGTTGGTGGGGCCACTGGTGGGATACTCGTCGCCCATGTTCTGGATCAGGTTATAGTTGCCGGTATCCAGTTTGATTTTCACATCGCCGGTTTTGGTGTTGACCTTCTTCTCGCCCACGGGGTTGCCGTTGGCGTAGAGGTACTCGGTCTTGTGGACCTTGTCCCCTTTACCTTCGTCGTGGAAACGATAGAGAATCTGGCCATCGTTGTTGTAGACGAATGTGAGGTATTCACGGCGGGATTGATTGTCCCCCTCGCCCTTATCGATGCGAGTCACCTGGTCATTGGCGTTATAGGTAAAGTTGGTGCGACCGTAGGAGTCGTTAGGCCCGTAACCGGTGATGTAGTTCTCGCGCCCGTCGGGGTGGTAATAGTACTTGTACTTGATTTTGCTGCCATCGGTGATCAAGTCCATGCGCTTGACCTGACCGCTCTTATTGAGCGTCATGGTGGACTTATCGCCATCGTCGTTGGTGAAGTAGCTGCGGCCGTTCTCGTAGAACTTCTCGGTTTTGTAGTATTTCTGGGTGCCGTTTTTAAATTCGCGGTAGGCCAGTACATTGCCCGTATTGTCGTATTGCCAGGTACTGTGCTTGGCGTCGGAGCCTTCCTGCCAGTCGGCGCGGATGACGCGGCCAATATCGTCGTACTGGTAGCTGACGATGGTACCGTTGTTGTTCCAACTGGCCCGGCGTCCGGCGTCGTCGTAACTGTAGCCACTGATGATGGAGCCACCATTGCCATTGGTCATGGCGGTGACCTTGTTGCTGGCATCGTACTCGTACCAGTGGTTCACCATCTTCTCGGTACCCGCGTCGGTATAGACCCGCTTCTGGTTACCGGCGGCGTCCCACTGATAGTTGAGGTTGAGACCAGTGACGGCGTCGGCCCAGCGAGTCATCTGACCCAGGGCGTCATAGGCATAGGTGACCCGGCGGTTGTGACCACCGGTACCGGTGGTGTGCTCTTCAGCACGATTGCCACGCACGTCGTACTGGTAGGTGGTTTTCACCCCCGTGGTCAGGTCGTCCACGGCGATCAATCGACCAGCGGCATCGTAGCTGCGGTGAATGTCGGGAGTGGTGTTGAACAGCCCCCACAAACGCAACAGCGAGCCAAAGTCGAAGTAGCTGAAATCGAACAGACCACCACCCCAACTGCCGAGGTTGCTGAACCAGTTGGGGGCTTCGCGGTATTCGCGAATCATGTTGCCGAAGTCGTCGTACTCAAACAGCGTGCGACGACCAGCCTGATCCACTTCCGCCAGCTTGCGACCGAACTCACCGAACTCGTAGCTGGTCACCCGCCCCATTTCATCGATGCTGGCGACCATATTGCCGTAGGCATCGTACTGGCGCTGGAGCGTCAAGGTCTGGCCATCCTGCAGGCTGGTGGTCAGAATCACACGACCGAGTCCATCGTATTCGGCGGTGGTTTTATTGCCGTTTTCGTCGATGGTTTCGATTCGATTATCGCGGCCATCGTAGGCGTAAGACTGGCTCAAACCCAGGGCGTTGGTGGCACTCACCACGCGGTTGCGGTGATCGTATTCAATATCGGTGCTATTGCCGAGGCCATCGATCACTTTGATGCGGCGATCGAAGACATCGTAGCGGTATTCGGTAATGCGGCCTTCACCATCGATTTCAGCAATCATTCGACCGCTGGCATCGTACTGCTTGTAACTTTCGTTACCCAGGCCATCCACCATTTTGACTTCGTTACCCAGGCGGTCAAAGAAGGTCTGTTCGACATTGAAGTTACCGTCGACCGTTTGCACCATCTGGTTGAGGCCGTTATAGATTTCACGGTTGTTATAGCCAGCAGCGTCCTGTGTCAAAACCCGGTTATCCAACACATCGTATGCATACCGCTCTACCGCACGTAACGCTGACGCCTCGTCATAAACATTGGTCGCTACCGCAATATTGGTGATCTGGCGGTTACGGGCATCGTATTCCATAAAGCTGGAACGAACTTCGGTGTTGCCTTCCACCCCGTAGCGATGTTCGGCGACCCGGTTGCCGTTGGCATCGACACCGTATTCACGCCAAATACCGTCGCCCTCGTTGGTGGCGATCAGGTTATCCTGGGCATCGAAACGTCTCTCGATGAAGTAACCGGTGGTGCGCCCGTCGGCGTCCTGACTGCCACCCACCAGACCGGTGGACTCCACCGCGACGGTGACAAACTGGGCATCGTTATTGACAGGGCCGCTGTAAAGTCCCGCGTCAATCGAGATCGCCCCGCTGGCCGAGACGGTCACTTCGGCATCGGTTTCACTGGCCAGTACCGTCAGCGACTGGTTGGTCTTGGTGACATTGGCGCTGTCGGCCTGCACCTGCAGCCAGTCGACAATCACCTCATTACCATCGGCGTCGGTATAGAACAGTTTCAGGTCGTAGGCCTGGCCGGTCAGCTCACTGTCGAGCAGCGGCAGGGTGACCTCATAGTGGCCACTGCCGCTGGCTACCAACAGCTCGCTGTTGGCGAAGGTGGTGTCAGTGCCCGCCTCACGCCAGGCCAGTTGCAGATCGCCCTGCAGGTTGGCCACTTCGCTCGCCGCCAGGTCAACCGCCACGCTGACGTCGTAACCCAGGGTTTCCACCAGGGGCTCTGGCAGCGGAGCTGCCGGATCATAGTTAGGGTCATTGGGGTCATTGACCGGGTTGTAATTGGCCGCACTGGTATCGGTGGGGTCGTAGGGTATGGTTTGCGTGATTTCGGTACTGGCGACTGACAGATCATGACTGTCGGCAAAACGCTCACCATAGTAGGAGCTCATGTGGTGGGTACCGGCTGCCAGACTGCCACCGGCGACCAGCTGCTGACTGCCCAGCGCTCCCGCCGCCCGGCTGCTAACGGTCGGCTGACCGGCCAGCACCACCAGTTCATCGCGCCGCAATTCGTCACCCACCTCCGGAATGGCCCAGCTCAGGCTTTGGCGAGTCCCCTCCAGGGGAGTGGCGCTGTCGATGGTGACCTTGAATTGATCAATTATGACTTCGCCGGCATCGATCTCATCAACCTGATTGAGGACACCGGTGAGGGTGACGGTATAGGTACCAGCGCTCAGCGGCGCAGCATCCGTACCCATTTCCAAAGCAAAATCACTGTAGCCATTGCCACTGTCGACCCCTTCCGCAGTCGCGGCCATGGTAGCCGCGTCGCTGCCATCCAGGGTCCAGGTCGCCATCAGCAGATCCATATTGGCCGCCAGCGCCGCCGGTATGCGTGAGTCGAGACTGGCCTTGTATCCGGTACCGGCACCACTGACGACAGACACCTGGCCCAGCTCGGTGGTGACACCGTAGTGCGGCTCGCTGGCTTCAAAAGGGTATTCCGGGGTGCTGTAGACGGCACCGGCGGCTTCATAGCTGATGCTGTAAGCCAGTTCCTGCAGGTTGGGAACACCGCTCAGCGTGGCACTGACGGTCCCATCGCCGTTGTCGGTCATGGCGATTGGGTTGGCCGTGCTGCCCAGAACGCCGTAGTTCAGCTGCGCATTGGTCGCACCTCCCCCCAAAGCCGCAGTGATCACTACACTGTCGGCACCGGTTTGCTGAACCTGAATATCACTGGCGGAAGGTGGTACCCGCAGAACCTGTTCAGCACTCCACGCCTGATTGCCGGCCCGGTCGGTGGTAACAACCCGGAAGTAGAGTTCCTCTCCGGCGGTCAGCTGGTCGGCGGGGATATAAATCTCACCCGATTCATCAAACCAGGTGGCCAGGGTACCGCTGTCGTTAGCGTAATCGGCAAGGTTGCTGTGACTGCTGCTATCCCACACCACCCGTGAAGACAGACCACCCCCTTGCGGCAGATCCCAGCCGATGACGACATCCTGTCCGACATTGGCGGTAACATTAGTGGCGGGTATGGCCTGGCTGTCAATTTCACCGGTGTAGACGAAAATCTGGTTACCGGCTGCATCAAACTCCATGGAGGAACCGGTGCCATCCGGGGCGATGTTTTGCACCACGCGACCGGCCCCATCGTAAGCCATTTTGCTCACAAAGCCATCGGCATCCTCGGTCCAGGTAATTTCGTTGCGGGCGTTATAGCGATGATGGGTCAGCAGCTCATCACCGGCCGCAGCCGCCATCAGATCGGTTTCACTGACCACCCGGTTGGCATCATCAATACCGTAGACAGTGGCCTGATCGTTGGCATGAGCGGCGACCAGGGTGGCAAAGTTGGTGGTTCGGCCATCGAGTGAGGCCAGGTCCACACTGCCGTCAACCGCATTGAAATAACGTTTGCGCAGGGTTTCGTTGCCATTGGCATCGTAACCGTATAAATGCACAACACGGTTGGCATTAACCACTGCCACCTTACGATCAGCGGCATCGTAGTAGTAGTACTCGGTTATTGCCTGAGTGCTGTCTGCTGCACGGGTTTGGCTTAATTGGTTTCCGGTGGCATCGTAGCTCCACTCGGTACGGATTCGCTCATTGACCACCTGACCACTGGCAATATCGTAAACTTCGGTAAGCGGTGAGGTTTCTGCTACGAGACGGCTGGCCGCATCGTATTCACGGTTGGTGATCCACACTTCGCCGGTTGGCTGGCTATAACCTGTAGCGGTTACCTGAGCCATATCTACCGGTACGGTATAGACACGTTGCTCAATGAGATTGTCCTGTGCATCGAAGGCGAATTCCGTTAGGTAACCGGCACCATCAATGGTGGCAATGCGCCGATCCTTGCTGTCGTAGAAATTGTAAAACTCATTACCATTGCTATCCGTCTGCCTCTGAATATTGCCGTAAGCGTCGTATTGTGTAGAAGACTCCGGACGCACACGCGCAACAGTCGCGGATGGATTTTGCGGGTCGTTAGCGGCAACAGTCGTAACATCTATCTCCGGGTGGATAACCCGGATTTCACGCCCCATGACATCGTACTCGCGCTCGGTCAGGCGCGCTTCACCGGCCGGCGCGGCAGGACGGGAGGCGGGATCGTGTGCCGCGTCGGTCAGACGCTGCATGAACAGGGTTTCGCTGACCGCCTCGCCAAAGTTGTTGTAGCCCCATTCCATCAGCACATTGTCGGCACCGATCTCGGCAACCTTGCGGCCATTGGCATCAAAGTAACTGGTGATGCTGTAGCCGGCAGGATCGGTCACCTTCACCTGGTTACCGAAAGCATCGTATTCACGTCGAACAATCAGTTGCTCGGTCTGCACGCCACCGCTGATGGTGTAGGTGTCTACGACAGCACCGCGCTCCTCAACAACCCGATTGTTGTGGTCGTAAACGTAGCTGGTGCTGACGCCACGGGCATCGGTTTTGCTGACGGCATTACCGACCGCGTCGTAACTGTAGGCCACGGTTTCATTGAGGCCATTGGTTTCGGTCAGGATACGGTTGTTCAGATCGTAGCTGTAACGGGTGGCGACGCCGTTGCCATTGATCTGCTGCACCACATTGCCGAGTTTGTCGTAGACATTGCGCTGCACGATATTGAGGCCCGCCTGATCGAAGGTCTGGCTTAGAAGACGATTGTTCAGGTCATAGCTGTAAAGCGTTTCACGCACGGCATGATCATCGGTTGCCGAAATAATACGGTCCGCGGTTTTGTTGTTGGCGGCATCCCACTCGAATTCGGTTTCGGTACCATCCACATCGACAAAGTGCACCAGTCGATTGTTCAAATCAAAACTGTATTCACGCACCCGCGGCGCACTGGTATTGGTAAACAGCAGTTCGCGAACGGTATTGCCTGCGCCATCGTAAACGGTTTGGTTGCGCGTACCGTCCGGCAGGGTTTCGGCCACCATGCGGCTGTTGCGGTCGTATTCGCTGTGAACAACGCGGTCATCGCTGCTGGCAGACATCGCCGGTGGTGTCAGGTCGCTCACCGGACCGGTGTAACGGCTGGCATAAATGCGCTCATCAATGCGGTTGCCAACACTGTCGAAGGCAAAGCGGGTCACGATACCTTCCGGATCCAGGGTCGCCACCAAGCGATTGGCGCCGTCGAAGTAGAAGCGGGCTACGCGACCCAGCGCATCCGTGGCACGGATGCGGTTGCCCATGGCGTCGTAGTGGTATTCCGTGCGATATCCCTCTCCGTCAACATCCGCCGTCTTGCGATTGTTGAGATCGTACTCCATGCGGGTAATGCGCGCGTCGCTGGTGCCGGCCGCCATGCGCGTGATCACTTCATTGCCCAGCGCATCGAACTCATGTTCGGTGCGCACACCGTACGGGTCGATTTCCGCAGTCATACGGGCATTGCGGTCATATTCAAAACTGCGATTGATCCAGATGTCGGCACCGCCATCGGCGCTCTGCAGCAGGTGCTCGGCAATCTTGTTGCCCGCTTCGTCGTAGTCGTAGCGGCTGATGCCACCCTCCGGCGTGATCTGCTGGGTCAGTCGATTGGCCAGGTCGTAGCTGTACTGGGTGGTACGCGGTGCGGTGCCAGCCAAGCCATTGGCGGCTTCGGTCATGCTGAGGCGGTTACCCACAGCATCGTAAGTGTATTCCGTCACACTGCCTTCACCGTCGGTCATGCTTAACATTCTGTCAGCGGCATCGAAGGTGAACTGGTTGCTCTGTACAAACGCCAGTGCGGCTTTGTCGGCATCGTATGCCGGGTCACCCACAGCGACCAGATATTGACCCAAGGTGACCTGGGTTTGGTTACCAAACAGATCGTAATTGATGCTGGTGGTATAGCCTTCGCCATCGGTTACCGCGACTTGGCGATCCAACAGATCGTAAGCATAGGTGGTGGTACGGGCGTCACTGCCATCGACAAACGACTGGGTGGTGCTCAGCGTATTGCCACGCAGATCGTAGCTGTTCTGCGTCAAGGTGCCACCGGCCGACAGACTGCTGACCAGGCGCCCGAGAATGTCGAAGGTGTTCTCTTGAACCCCGCCATTGGCGTTAATGATTTGTGTCTGGTTGCCCAGCACATCATAGGTGTAGCTGGTCACACCGTTCATGGCGTCGGTGGTTTCGACCAGGCGATTATCCAGGTCGTACAGATAGAAGCTGTGGCGTTCCTTGCCGGCAACACCGACCGCCTGGATGGTATGAAGTTTATTGCCAGCGCCGTCGTATTCGTATTCGGTGCGCACGCCTTCACCATCCACGGCGGCAATCTGGCGGTTGTCACGGTCGTATTCGAAGGTGTTGACGCGCTGCTCGGCCAGCCCCGGGGCCACGGTGACCTGGATCTGGTTACCGGCACCGTCATAGCGATATTCGGTACGCTCACCTTCGCCGTTGGCTTCGGCGACCATTCGGCCGAGGCCATCGTACTGGTAACGGTTGGTGCGGGCTTCTGCCAGACCGGCCGCATCGGTACGCGCCAGCAGGTTACCGGCCGCGTCATAGCTGAATACAGAAACAACGCCAAAGGCATTGGTCTGGCGAATCAACTGATGGTTGCCATCGTATTCGCTGGTGGTGACACGCTGCTCGGCTGTGCCGTAGGCGTCGTACTGGGCGATCACATTGCCGTCGGCATCCAGCGCCAAATGAGTGACCGTGCCGTGGGCGTCAATGCTGTCGGTCAGGCGATTGGCCGCGTCATAGACAAATGAGGTGCGACGTTCATAAGCTGAACCGGCCGCATCAATCACTGCCAGGCGGTTACCACGGGCATCGTATTCGTAGCCAGTATTCACCCCGAGCGGGCTGGTTTCCTGCACCAGGCGATTGACCTGGTCGTAGGTAAAGGTGGTGGTACGCCCCGCATCACCGGACTGGGGCTCTGGCGCCGTTGAGTCAGCCACTCGCTGGTCATACAGCGTGCGACTGGTGACGTTGCCCACCTGGTCGTAGGTTGTGTGGGTGAGGTAGCCCTCTGCCGTGACGCGATCGACCAAACGGTCGACATCGTCATAGAAACTGCGGGTAACGGCCACATCGGTAGCGGCCAGATCGCGAAAGACGCGGGTCTCGATCCGGTTGCCGACGCCATCGTAGGCGAATTCATTGCGGTAACCTTCCGCATCGACCCGGCCGGTGAGGCGATTGAGCTTATCGTATTCGAACAGTGTGGTTTGATCGTCGGCACTGGCCACAGGTACTGGCTGCAAGGCCGGGTCGACGCTGCCCACTGCAGTCATATGCAGGGTTTCGCGCACGACATTGCCGTTATTGTCGTACGCCAGGCTGGTGAAGTAACCCTCTTTATCAACCCGCCCGACCACTTCATTGTTGTGGTTGTAGTAGGTGGTGCTGACAAAGCCGCGCTTGTCCGTCACCTGCGTGCGATTGCCGTTGCCGTCATAGGCATAGGTGATCACCCCATCCAGTGGGTCGGTGATCTGCACCACACGGTTATTGGCGTCGTAGGTATATTCAGTAGCATGCCCATTGGGATCGGTGACCAGGGTACGATTATGGTTTTCGTCATAGTCGTAGCTGGTGGTATTGCCCAGCGCATCACTCTGTGAAACCAACAGGTCATCTTTGTTGTAGACAAAGGTTTCTGTCGTTGCATCCGCCGTATTGGCGGCATGGGTAATCGCCACCCGGTTATCGACGCGGTCGTACTGATAGTGAGTCTGCACATTGTCGGCGGCGGTCTGCACAATCAGGCGATTGTCGGCGTCATAGGCGTAGGTGGTTGAGCGGTTGAGCGCATCAATCACTTCAACACGGTTGCTGACCGCATCGTAACGGTACTGGGTGACTTGATTTTCAGCATCCACCACCCGCACCAGGCGGTTCAGGGCATCAAACTCGGAACGGGTGGTGTGACCATTGCCATCGGTAATGGCGATCTGGTTGTACACCCGGTCGTAGTCGCGGGTCGTCTCATAACCTTCCGCATCCACGACACGACGCAGGTTGCTTTGCGCATCGTATTCGAAGATGGTAATTTCTTCGTCTGCGGTACCAGCGGCGGTACGCATTTCAATGCGGTTGCCAAGCGTATCGTAGGCGTAGCGGGTGACACGACCCTCGGTATCGGTCAGCTGGATTTGACGATTACCGGGGTCATAGTCGAAGCGGCTGACACCGGCATTGGCATCGATAATGGCCAGTCGATTGCCGACGCCATCGTATTCGAAGCGCGTTTCGAACGACAGTGGGTCGATAATCCTGACATTGCGGTTCAGCGCATCGTACACATATTGGGTCGCGTTATTGCGGCCATCCACTACTTCCAGGCGGTTACCCACGGCATCATAGCGATAGCTGCGGCTGTGCAGTTCGGGATCCGTTTCGCGAATCAGACGGTTATTAAGGTCGTAGTCAAAAGTGCTGGTGCGCGCTTCGACAGTACCCGACGCACGCGTCTGGCTGATCAGGTTGCCAAAGTCATCATAGACACTGTGGGTAACAGTACCCAGGGCATTGGTGGCATCGGTCAGGCGATCAACACTGTCATAGGCAAACGTGACTTCGCGGCCTTCCGCATCCAATGTAGCCACCAGGTTGCCGTTGCCGTCGTAACGGTTGCGGGTAATCCCGTCGGCGGCATCCGTGGTGGTGACCAGGCGATTGAGGTTGTCATAGGCAAAACTGGTGACGCGATTGAGGTTATCCACCACAGTGATCTGATTGCCTACCCGGTCGTAGGCAATGTGGCTGGTGTAGAGATCCAGCAGCGCCTGTTTGTCCGAGTCACTGAGCAATGCCACATCGGCCGCGAACCCACGATCCGTTCGCATGGCCTGGTACAGAGCATCGTTATTGCTGACGAGGGCATGTCCCAGGCCATCGGTGGTGGCCACCAGTTGATTGAACTCATCGTATACAAAGGTGTTACGCTGACCGCCATTGGTGTCGGTGATCAGTACATGACCGTCGACATCCAGTTCTGCCTCGACACCGATACTGACCGCGGTGCGGTTGTGGTTAGCATCGTATTCAAACACCGTCTTGATGCCATTGGCGTCTTCCACCATGACCACCGCGTTGTCCTTGTCATAGGTGTAAACGGTGCTGTGGCCATTCTGGTCAACCAATTCCACTCGGTTGCCATTGGCATCGTAGCGGTGCTCAATGGTGTAGTTCGTCGGCAGGCCGGTTACGGGATCCACAACCTCTGGCATGATCTCACGCACCAGGCGGTTGTTGTGATCGTACTCATACTGATACTCATTGCCGTTGGCATCCGTCATGGATTCCCGGTTACCGACAGCATCGATACCGTAAGTGGTGATGCCACCCATGGCATCCGTGACTTCGACCAGCTGGTTTTCTTCGTCGTAGCGGTATTTGAGAATCTGACGCGCGGCTTCCGCCAGTTGCACACCCGCAATGATCTGCAACTGGTTATTATTGGCGTCGTAAACGTAACGGGTGGTATGGCCGTTGGCCTGGCGAGTTTCTGTCACCAGACCGTCTTCGTTGTACAGGACCTCGGTGGTGAACCCCCGCTGGTTGGTGCTGGTGATGCGATTGCCTTCACCGTCGTAAGCGAAGCTGCTGTAATAATGTGTGGGGTTGCCATCAGCGCCAGCCACCTCGGGCGTGGTGACCTCAACCAGCTCGCGGCGAACGTTATAGCTGTAGGTGGTGACCCGGCCTTCGGCGTCGGTCACCTGGGTCTGGTTACCCACCACGTCATAATTGAACTGGGTAATGCGATCGGCCGCTGGATCGCCGGCTGAAGGATCAATCACTGCGATCAGGCGGTTATTGCGGTCGTAAATACGGGTGATGGTGTGGCCACGAGCGTCGGTCACGCTGATGCGGTTGCCCACCGCATCGTAGGTGTAGGCCGTGGTGTGCCCCTCGGGATCAGTCACGGTCAACAGGCGGTTGTCGTTGTCGTAGCTGTAGGTAGTGATACCCCCGTTGCCGTCGATAAAGCGGGTCAGATTGCCGAAGTGATCGTACTCGGCAAAGGTGTGATTGCCTTCCGCATCGACCGTCTCGATGTTATTGCCGAAGCCATCGTAAAAATACCGGGTGATCTGCTGACTGGCCACATTGGTCAGATCGCTGCTATCCAGATAAGCCACGCGCTGGGTGCGGTTACCATACACATCATAGGTATAGCGGGTCAGGTCGCCGCCCGGATCACGCTGCTCAATCAGGTTTTGGTTCGCATCGTATTCAAAATACGTGGTGTGCAGATCAAGCAGCGCCTGCCGCTGGGCCGTGGTCAGGTCGGCCAGCAGGACCGGTGCTGCCAGCCCCAGAATCTCTGCCCGTTTGGCCTGGGCAAAATCGCTGTCGGAGCTGACCAGCTCATTACCCAGGGCCGATGTGGTCGAGGCCACTTTGTTAAAGGCGGTGTAGGTAAAGGTGGTCTGGCTGCCATTGTTATCTTCAGCCTGCAACAGGTTACCGCGTTCGTCGTAACTGAAGTGACTGGTGTAGGCCTCGACAATCAGGGCCTTTTCCGTCTCCGTGAGAGTGGCAACCAACTTGCCCAGCCCGGCAGCATCGACCACGCCGAGTTCGGCCCGGAGCTGGCGGTTGTAATCGCTATCGCTGTTGACCGCGGCCCAGCCATTGCGGTCAGTGACAGAGATCAGGTTACCCAGGTCATCGTAACTGTAAGTAGTGTGGTAGCCCTGCTGATCGACCACCTCGGTAATGTAACCGTTTGACAGGTAAGAGTACTGCAGGGAGTGAGCCTGCCGAATGGTGTCCACCTGGGCCTGGAAGCTGGGGTTCTCTGCGGCGACCGCAGCGTCGTAACTGGCGTAGAAACCATTGTCAGTTCGCCACTGAACATACTCCGCCTCATTGGAATAGGCGCGATTGTTACCCAGGGCATCAACTACTGTGGTGCTGCCACCGTCAAAGAATTTGGTGTCGTAGGTGGTGCTGTCGGTAGCGGTGGCATCACCGTGTTTCAGGTGGCCCTTACCGTTACTGATAATATGGCCTTGACCATTACTTTGGGTGGCCGCTGAGTGAAACTGAAAATCGTAATCAAAACTGGTGACGCCGCCCTCGGCATCCACAATTTCGGTCACCACCTGGGCATTGGCCTTATTCTCACCGCGCCAGTTGATGCTGTCGTACTGAATCTGAATGGTACGCGCTTCATAGGTTTCGGCCTGCCCATCCACGACCTGTTCGGCGGGCAACTCAATGCGCTCAATAAAACCGTTATTGGTATAGAAGTACTTGGTCGAATGCCCCATGCGGTCAATCACTTCGGACAGGCGACCACTCTCATAGTGATATTCCGCCAATACCCCTTCGTTTTCGTCGGTTACCTGGAACAGCACACCATTTTCATAGAGGTAGTTGATCTCATGACCCTGGTCGTCGCGAATTTGCTGCAAGCGGTCGGAGGCATAGGTGTACTCCATGCGCACGCCGTTGGTATCGACCCAGGAGAGCAACCTGCCCTGCTTGTCAAAATAGAGTCGGGTCTGATCGGCTCGGGTCAGCTCAAACGCCGGATCCTCGTTACCGGTTGCTCCCAGGTCGGCAATGGTCTCATAGGCACCCGCACCATCGTGAGACTCCCACAGCCCGGTAGCCTCATTCAGGTGATAATCGAATACTGAACCGTCGCCATACTGGACGTCGAAATACTGGCCTTCATTACCGTTACGAACATCCAGGCGAATGCCCGTGGAGAAGTACCAGCGGGCATCCTCGTGCTGATGGGCATCACTGGCGGCACCGCGGGCGTTGTAGGTACGCACCAGCTGGAAGTCGTCTCCCAGACTCGGCATATAGACATCGCGATGCTGGATCAGCAAATTACCGTTAGAAACGTTAACGAACAGGCTTTCGTCGCCACCCGTTGATCCCGCGCCGGTGTTGTCGTTGCGGTTCAGCAAAAAGAGCGAACTGTCCAGTAGGCCCGTTTCATTGCCTGCAATTAGAGAGGTAGACATCCTTATTGACTCCTAACGGTAATTTTTTCGGTCCCGCCTTCGCTGTGGGCGGCTACCCTGAATCTTCGACTGCCCGTATATCCGGCAGATGGCAGATCTGTTTAGGGTCAAAGAGAAACTTTTTAAGACTTATGGGCATCAACGGCATGACCGTTGGCGGCTTGACCGAAGTGGTCAAAACTCAACCAAAATGGTGCCTACACCAATGCTGAGTGTTCGCTACCGAGGTAACTGCGCAGCCGCTGCAGCGCCTGTTTGTGCAGTTGGGATACCCTGCCTTTAGTGACTCCGAGGATATCGGCGAGGGCGTCAAAGGAGACCTGGTGAAAATAGTGGTATTCAATAATGTGGCGTTCCCGCTGTGGCAATTCAGCAACAGACTGTAGAAGATTGACCTGCATCTCACGAAAGCTGTGGCTGGCATAGGGGCCGTGCTCGGCGGGTGCCTGCCACTGGTCTGAAGCCAGGTCGGCCAGGTCATCAAGGCTGTAAGAGACAGCCAGGCCAACAATGGTATCCACCAGCCGCGAAAAGTGACTGGTAGCGTCTGCGGATGGATCTTCCTGTAGCAGCGACTCCATCCGGCTCGATTCAGCCCGTCGCCAGTAAGCCAACTGATTTCCGGCCTCGGTGTAACTGGGCAAGCCATTGAGAACAGCACCGCGAATGCGGTAACTGGCAAAGCTGCTGAACTGCACACCCCGCGTTTCATCGAAACGCTCTGCAGCTTCCAGCAAGCCGGTGTAAGCCAGCTGCAGATAATCATCGAACTCGACCGTATCGACCACTCTGCGCTTGTACAGTTTGGCGGCAATAATTCTGGCCAGCTCCAGATTATTGTCGATCAGCGCAGCACGGCTGTCTGCGCCTTCGCGGTCCGAGTCTGGACTGGCCAACTCCGTGGCGAATTCTGCATCCATCCCTTGCATAGAGGAGTGCCTAGTGAAAGCTCCCAATCAGGGAGCGAATGACCAGACTCCAGCCATCAATAAGTACAAACATCAGAATTTTGATGGGCAGGGAGATCATCATCGGCGGCACCATCAACATCCCCATCGACATCAGTACACTCGCCGCCACAATATCCACCAGTAAGAAGGGGATAAAAATGATAAAGCCGATCTGAAAAGCCGCCATGAGCTCACTGATCAAAAACGCCGGCAACAACATGGTTGCTTTTACGTCCTCGGCTCGACGGGGCATATCCTCGCCGGACAACTCAATCATCAACCGCAAATCTTCTTCGCGGGTCTGTCGCAACATAAAACTTTTCAACGGCTCGAAGCCACTGCCGACAGCCTCCTGAAAGGTCAGCTCGCCCCGGCTGTAGGGCTCGTAGGCATCCGTGTTGATCTGATTGATTACCGGCGTCATGCTGAACAATGTCAGGAACAGTGCCAGACTGATCAATACCGTATTGGGGGGAGTTTGCTGCATGCCTAACGCATGGCGCAGCATTGCCAGCACGATAATGATCCTCGTGAATGACGTCATCACCACCAGAATGGCCGGCGCCAGGCTCAGCACAGTGAAGAGCAACAGTATTTTTATGGCATTGGAGTAATCGGCTTCACCATCGGCAGGGGTCGACAGGGAAATCTGTGTTCCCGGCAGAGAAATTTCTGCTCCCCACAGCGTTACAGGCAAACACAGCAGTGCCACCAACCAGAAAAAACGCACCACCTTAACGCTGCTCCCCTGCTTCACGATTTGGTTGTTGTTCACCGATGTCACGCTGGTCAATCACCGATGTGTGATCACCGGCAGCAAGCACCAGATACTCTTTATTGTCCCATTTGATCAGCATGAGGGTCTGTTTTGGACTAATGCGTTTTGATTGCACCAGCCCGAAACCCCGATCACGGGTTGCATAACTACTGTTCAGACGCGGTATGTAGCGTTGTAACTGTTTCAAGGCGGCGTACAGCAGCGCGGCGGTAACTGCCAGAACCGCTACCGCCTTCAACAGCATACTTCCGACAGCAACAGAATCTTGTTTGAAGGGAATGTCCGTTTGCGCACTGACCGTCTCGCCGACGAATACCAGGCACACGACCGTGATCAGTTGCAGTCGATAAATAAAAGCTTGCTGCATGACAGTGTCATTCGGCTTGCGTGAGGGGTAGGTCGGTACCTGCCACTTCAGTAATGCGCACGCCCAATTGATCGCCTGATGCCACCAGGGTACCCCGCGCCACAACCTGGTCTTCGAGCACAAGTTCCAAAGGTTGATCGACGCTCTCCTGCAGAGTAATCACCTCTCCGGCACTGAGCGAGAACAGCTCGGCCGCCGACAAAACCGCGCGCCCGACCCGCACTTCGAGATCCACATTGACATGGCGCAGCAGCGCCAGATTGGGCTTGATCAAGCCACCGTCTTGCCGACTGGTGGATTCCGCCTCAGACTGCCCTGCCGTTTGACTGAAGTCCTGCAGGTCTACTTCTTGAATACTCATCCTTTTACTTCGCTCCCCCAAAGATCGCTATGTCCCATAATTTTGATTACTTTGTGCCCGTTGCCCTGCCCCAGTAACGAAGCAACCGGCAGTGTTTGTGCGTCTACCCGGATTCTGCACAAGCCGTCGAGACCGCGATCCATCGGGATGATATCCCCGACTTTGACAGCGGCCAGCTGATCGGCGGCCATAGACGCAGTACCCAGGCTAACGTCCAAGGTGACATCCATGCCCCGCGCCACCTGGGCAAAAGCGACACTCGTCAGTGGTGGTTGCACGGCATCCATATCGGCGTAAGCCAATGTGAGCAGACGATCGGGCAACAATACCCGGCACTGCACACTTCCCAGCCGGATTACAGCGCAGACAGTACCGGACGCCGCAGCCAGGCTCGCGGGTGCTAACTTGTTGAAATTGAATCCTCTCCCGATAGACACTGAGTCAGTGCCAGCCAAGGCATGCCCCATGGCGTTGAAACACTCTGCCAGCAGCAGTTCCAGTAACGGCGATGTCCTGCTTTGCAACTCCTGTTGCAACTCCTGTTGTAACAACAATTCAAGCCATTGCCGTTCACTGTCTGAATCAATACTCAACGCAACCCAGCGGTCAGTTTCATCCGCGGCAACGCCACCCCAGGACCAGGCTTCAGGAAGCGGTTGACCCGCACTCAGGCACCAGGGTTCCAGTGACAAAATTTCCACAGCCTCGCCAGGGCACCAGCTTTTGGCAAAGTTAGCCAGACGCTGTTCGAGCAGGTGGGAGATGGCGGCCAGATGTTTGTCGGCCAATAGTCGGTAGGGCTTCACTATTTAATGGCCTCAATCAGCTGTTGCGCCATCTCGTTGGCAACGGTTAACACTTGTGAGGACGCTTGATAGCCTCGCTGGATCACCACGAGATCAGTAAATTGCTGCGACAGCTCTACGTTGGAGAGCTCTACCTTGCCCTGCAGGATCGAGCCGGCACCACCAACCGTTGCTGCACTGTATTCGGCACTGGTACCGGGTAGCGCCTTGAACAGACCACTGCCAAGGGTCTCCAATCCTTGCTGATTAAGGAATTGCGCCAGTGCCAGCTGGGCAAACTGGGTGCTGACCTCGTTGGTATACTTGGCAAAAAATCTTCCCTCCGTATCGACGTCAATACTCAGCAAACTGCCACGTGCATTACCATTTTGGGTATCGAATGCGAGATCCGAGCTGGCACCACTGGAGAAGGAAGTGGCAGCGGTAAAGCTGCCTGGCTCGCCGAAATCCAGGGTCAGCGTAAGGGGTTCCGAATCCGCTGGTGAATACGTAAAGCTGTATTGATTGAAACCCTCGGCAGGAGAACCATTCCCCTGGAAGCGAATTTCACCTCCGGTGTCGATGATGTTGCCGTCCGCATCGCGAATCTGCAGCAACCAGCTACGAGGCGTTACCGCGCTGTTATTGTTAAAGGCGATGCTGAGCGTGGACTTATTGCCAACGGCATCGTGAACTTCAACTTCAGAGACAACATGTTCGGACGCACCTGTGGATAAATTACCGACGAAGGTGACTTCGGAAGTGGCAATAGCGGGGGTGGTACGAAAATCACTGATATTGATATTCACCAACTGGCCCGATGGATTGATGCCCATCACCTTACTGCCGCCATCCCGAGTTACCAGATAACCATCATCACTGAAATCGAACTGACCGGCCCGGGTGTAGTAATAGTCACCCCGATTTTCGAGCACAAAAAAGCCGTTACCATCTATCGCCACATCCGTGTCATTACCGGTATCTCGAAACTCGCCCTGATTGAAGCGTATGGTGGTGGTATCGGCGGTAACCCCTTCGCCATACTGACCACCGGAAAAATCACGACCCGAACTGTCGGCGTAGCTGTAACCGTAAAAGACATCTTCAAACACCAGGTCCGAACTCTTGTAACCAGCGGTATTGACGTTGGCAACGTTTTGACTGAGCACGTCAAGACCCTTGGAAAAACTGGCCAGGCCGGACATGCCGGTATAGACACTACCTAACATATCAACTCCTTGTTATTGAACCACTGAAATCTGTGAGAGTGAAACGTCGTTAATAAAAGTTCCGCTGGCGGTCCTCACCGTCATGAGTGGGTGCCCTTGATCGAAACGAATGGTTGTCACCTCTCCCACTTCTGAACCGGTGGCGGTCGCTACTTCCACCGTTTTCCCAATCAAGTTGATTGATTGATCCGCCGTATGCAGTGCCAGCATAGACTCCAGCTTGTCGCTCATCTGGCGGCTCTGCTCGAGGCTGGTAAACTGGGCCAATTGGGCAATAAATTCTTTGTTGTCCATTGGCTCCAGCGGGTCCTGATAACTGAGCTGAGTCAATAGAATCTTGAACAGGTCCTCCTGATTGACAACTGTCTGTTGAGGCTGCTGCACCTCTTGCTCCTGCGCCCCGCCAATCGCATCTACCGGCATTGTCCACTCCTTTAACTCTGTTGCTTATACAAGCCTATTGATTAACCCATCGTGGCCAGAGGCTTGTTTACGTTCCCCCAACACCAGTTCACCCGCAATAAAGACTTTGTTCAGTGAGATACCATGTTCCTGCAGGAACTCACGCATAACTTGCAGGTCTGATACTCCCACCGTGCGCTCGAAATTTTTAGGTAAAAATAACTTAACGCCCTGCTCATCAGGCAGCAGCAGAACTCCCTGCTGCTGCAGCTCTTGCGGGGTTTGAAGCACGGTCGTCTTCGCGGCCAATGACAATGAATTACTCATCTGCCGCACATTCTTTATAACCGACTGCACCACCGGAGGCAGTTCCAGCAACCGCGCCGTTTCGCGGCCCACTCCGGTTAAAGAGTGACCGCCACGGACAGACGGCGTCGGCTGTGGCGAAATTGGTGCAGGCTTGTCATTGCATTGTGGCTCAAGCGGCAGGGAGCCATACCGATGACCAGCCCATTCCGGCGTTTCCACATCCCGCATGGCAGCTGAACCAGTTTCTTGTTCAACCGGAGGTGAATGCTGAGCGATTTGCTGGCCTGTAAAGGCACTATCCCACTGTTGTTTCAGCGATTGGGTACGCTGATAGCCTTGCAAGTCCACTGAGGCTGGCAGTTCCAGATCGATTTTCACCCTCTCAGCTCCTGCCAAATCGCTGTAACACCAGATCTTCCTGTTGCGCCCAGACATTGTCCTGTTGTATCAGTTCGCGCTCCGCGGCTTTGGCCATCCGAATCTCACCCAGTTTTTCTTTTCGCTTTTCTGCCTGCTGCAATTGCACCAGCAACTGATCCAGGTCTCCCTGAAGCGCATCACGACTGGAGAGCAATGCGGCTTCCTGTGTTGCCAAGGCATCTACATTGGTATGGCACCACTGCAATCGTTCCAGATCGATGTTCGGCGCAGACAGGTATTCTCGCTGTGCGGCCTGAATGTCCTGGTAGGCGTTTCTTACCCTATCCAGCTCCTCCACAGTGTGCTGCAACTGCTCTTGCAGTACAGACAGCTGACTGGAAAGCTGCATCATGTCCACCTGTTCCAGGCGCATCATCAGATCAATCTTCAGCGTCATTCTCAAGACCTCAGTATCTGTTGCAGACTGGCCCATGTCTGTTCCCGCATAGAGCATTCAGACTCAGCCTGCTGCAGAAAGCGATTGGTATCGGCGACCGTTCTTACCGCCTTGTCCAACAGAGGATTGGTACCCTGTTTATAGGCTCCAAGTTCAATCAGGTCACTTGAGCGTTTGTATTCAGCAATCAATGCCTGCAGCTCTTTAGCCAATTTATTTTCTTCATCACTGCGCAGCTGACGTGCCAATCGGCTGTTGCTTTCCAGCGGCTCTATCGCTGGGAAATGCCCCCGCTCAGCCAGCTTTCGGTCCAGTACAATATGACCATCCACAATCGAGCGGACACTGTCCGCGATGGGATCATTCATGTTGTCGCCCTCAACCAGCACCGTGTAAATGGCGGTTATACTGCCACCGGAAGCCGAAGTTCCGGCTCGCTCCAGCATTTTCGGCAGCAGGGCAAAGACGGAAGGGGTGTAGCCCCTGGCAGTTGGGGGCTCTCCAACCGACAAACCAATTTCCCGTTGAGCCATGGCAAAGCGGGTTACGGAATCCATGGTCAGCATGACCTGCTTGCCGCAATCCCTGAAGTATTCCGCGATTGCCGATGCCGCCAGTGCCGCGTGTGAACGAAACAGTGCTGACTGATCCGATGTAGCCACCACCACCACGGACCGGCGCATCCCCTCCTCGCCCAGTGACTGACTGATGAACTCGGCCACCTCCCGGCCACGCTCTCCAATCAGCGCGATCACATTCACTTCGGCATCCATGTTGCGCGCGATCATGCCCAGCAAGGTACTTTTGCCGACGCCACTGCCGGCAAAGATTCCCAGACGCTGGCCGCGCCCCAGGGTGGTGAGAGAATCAATGACCCGAATACCGGTATGCAGCTTCGTGCTGATGGGCGGGCGAGTCAGTGGATTTACCGGTTCTGCCAGAATGTCGTAAAAGCTCGCTGGCGAGATTTCTTCCCGACCATCCAATGGCTTCCCGAACGGATCGATAACCCGTCCCAACAAGGCTTCACCAACCGGGACTTTCACCCCCTCGCCAGTGGCAATAATTTCGCTGCCTTTACGAATACCACGCAAGTGTCCGTAAGGCATCAACAGCACCCGATCATTACGTATACCGACCACCTCAGCCAATAGCGGCTCGCGATCGTCGCCGTTGTGTATTTCGCAGCGCTCTCCCAAAAATACATCGGGGCCGTCGGCTTCAATAATCAGGCCAAAGAATTGCCTGACCCGACCAGCCCGTTTTATCAACGAAGCTGACGACAAGGCACATTTCAACTGCTCAACGTCCATTTGCCGCCCGTCCCGCCTGGAGCACTTGATGCAATAACGTCAACTGGGTTTCCAAGCGGCCGTCGATGGTACCTTCAGAGTATTCCACCAGACAGCCTCCCAGATGCACACGGCCATCCACTTGCAGCTCCACCCCCCTTGCATAGAGGGAATCGGCCAGCCCTGACTGCTTTAAGCGCAACTGATCCGTTTCATGCAGTAACACCCGTGCCTGACCGTGCACTCCGGCCTCTTTCAACACGGCATCCACCACGGCTTTAATCACCTTGTCATCCAGGTATTGAGCGCCGATAACCTTGGTCACCGCCGTTAACGTCAGGTCTGCCATACTGGACTGCAGTTCCACAAGGGCCATCTCCCCGGCCTTGCTGATGGCAGCCAGCTGTGACTCCAACTGCCCTCGACTGTTTTGCAGCCACTCGTGTTGCTCCTGGGCCGCCAGGGCCAAGCCTGCCTCGTGCCCCTTCTGGCGCGCTTCCTCCTGAGCTTGAGCGCACAGCAGTTGAATTTCCTGACGGGAACGACCGCGCTCCTCATCCAATTGCGCCTGCAACTGCTGCAGCTGCAGTCGCAGCTCCTCCAGCTCGCGTTCATGTGTGCAGGATTGAACCTTCTCAGGCACCCGTTGCACATCTGAGGCCGCACTTGCTGCCTCATCTTGTCTCCTGCCCAGCAAGATACTGTTTCTTGAAATACCCGTTTCTAAGGTCATTACCCATCAACTCCCCACGGCAAACGACTCACACTCGATTCAGGCATCGGTCCTGCCGACGAAATCCAACACAACGGCGGTAACGGACGGGCTCAACAGACCCGCCTGAGCCTTGCGGAATGCATCCATGGTGACCCGATCTTCCGATACGGTGTGTAAAACATTTTCGAAGTCACTTTCAGCAGGAGCACGACCCGCCTGTCGCAGCACCTCACGTTCGATTTGATGCCGTGCCGTCGGCGGCAAGGCCGCCAACTGCTGCTCTCTTTCGTTGACGTTCAACAGCGCAAGTCGTTTAACCAGGGCACTAAGCGGCATCGAGTTTGCCCTCAATACTATCCGCCCACGCAACCAGCTCTCTCTGCAACTGCTGCTTTTCCCGATTGCGCCTTAAGCTACCCATCGACACAAACAGCAACAGGCCGCCCGCAGCAAAGCCGCCAAACGCTGCAGCAACGGTGGGTATCAAACCCTCGGGGTTTGCCTGTGTCCGTTCAAGCCAGTTTTTGGCTGCCAAGGGTGCAGTGTCCATCTCAGCGTCCATCGCCACACTCCTGACAGGATGCTCAAGCTCCGTTCGCGCGGCCACCGTCGCTTTATTCACGGCCAGGTTATGCCGGAATACGGCCAGTCGATCTCCGCGATCGGTATTCAGACCCACGGTTGTCGCAATCAATTGTTCCAGCCCTTGCAATTCGGTCGAATCAGCAGCGTCGTTGACCATGACACTGAGATGAATTCTGGCAACTTCCCCTCCCAAATATTGCACTTGATCGGTCTGACGACCGACCAGCAATTCAACCTCTTCCACGGTATCTCGGGAGCCCGCTTTATCAGCGCTGGTGCGCTGTGTGGTTTTGCGATTTTTGACCACACTGCCATCGGCTTCGGGCAAGTAAGTCTCTCGTCGCGTGGAGGTTTGTTTCATGTCGAGCTGCACGTCGATGTTGACGATATAGTTGTCAGCACCCAATGCCGCATCCAGAAGTGTCTGCAACTTGGTCAGGTAATGTGACTCGATTTCCTCTTTGCGCTCCAGGCCCAGCGAGGTGACCGAAGAGAAGTCATCGTCCCGATCTCTTGACAGTACAACGCCGGCTGAATTGGTCACCACCACCGAGGTACTGTCCATTTTTCGAACGGACGCTGCTACTATCCGTTGAATGCCGGCAATCTGGGAACCGGAAAGGTCTTCCCCCTGATGCAAAAACAACGTAACTGAGGCCGAAGATTTCTTATCATCCTGGGCAAACAACCCTGAATCGGGCAACACCAGATGTACTCGACAGTATTTCACCTCTTTCAGCGCCATGATGGTTCTTGACAGCTCGCCTTCCAGGGCGCGCTGAAAATTGATTTTCTGGGCGAACTCCGTCATACCAAAATCGGATTCATTAAAGAGCTCAAAACCATGCACTTCGTCGAATGCCACGCCCGACTCCATGACACTGATGCGTGCCTTGTGCACATCGGACTGACCCACGCTCACCACGCCCTCATGATGATCAATAAAATAACTGACTCCGCTTCGATCCAACTCGGCTGCAACCCGATTAATCTCCGCCTCGGTCAGATTGGTAAACAGCACTTCCTTACCATCGGATAGTACCCACCAGATTCCCACCACCATAAACAACGCAATCGCAAGTCCAGCAAGCAGGACAAGAATTTGCTTTTTATTGTCTTCAAACACCATCATCACCACTATAGCTGCATGCGCATCATTTCCTGATACGCTTCCAAGACCTTGTTTCTGAGCTGTAAGGAGAACTGGAAAGCAGTTTTTGATTTCTCCAGTGACAGCATGACTTCATGAAGATTTTCCGCTTCACCGGTCACCAACTTTTGCAAAGCCACTTCACCCTGCAAGACATCCTGATTCAACTGGTTCAGACCATTGGCTATCAATTTTTCGAAGTCAGAAGGTCTGACCGAGTCCGAACGATTGAATTCGATTGGGCTTAGCTCCATTTCACCGATAGAACCAATGGCATCTATAGAACCAAAGGCATCAATAGAGCCGATTGCATCAATAGTCATTTTGAACTTCCTATTTCAAGCGCATGCTGCAACATGGATTTACTGGCATTAATCACTTTGATATTGGCCTCATAAGCCCTGGTTGCCGACATCATGGTCACCATCTCAGCAAGATGATCCACCGCCGGGTAATACACCATGCCTTCAGCATTGGCGTATGGATGACCAGGCTCATAGACCTTCTTTGGCAATTCGGTCGCGGTATCAACCGCAGACACCTTTACCCCGGCAGCTAAGGTTTCCTGAGAAAAGTGGTTCAAATACCCAGAGAAGTCCGCAGCGGTGATTGCTGATCCAGTGACCCGTACCGGACGATAAACAGTATCGGCGCTCGGTGCAGGCACATTTTCGTTGGCAATATTTTTGGCTACGGCTTCCATTCTTGCTTTTTCCAGCAATAAACCGCTGGCGCTGATCTCAAACACAGACATGTAATCCATTATCTTGACACCTCTCCGCTGATCGCCATCTTGTTCAGGCTGCCGTACTTGGCCATTCCCTCAAGGATGGCCTGATAGTGCAGTACCACCTCGTTCAATTTCGCCATTTCAAGATCCACTTGCACCTCGGAGAACTGAGATTTTCCCGTGAGGGCACCACTGGCAATATCCTGTTTCAGGCGCTGTAACTGATCGACCGAGCCATCGCCCTGCTGCAATGCCTGAGCAATCGCCTGTTCAAAGCTGACATGAGCTGGCTTGAACCCAGGCGTGTTGCTGTTCGCAATATTATTGGCGATCTGTTTCTGCTCCAGAGCCAAGGCGTCTAACGCAACCTCAGCAGCGGTTTTGACCGGTGAAAGTAAAACTCCTGACATAGCGATACCTATTGAATAATCAACTCAGCGTGCAACGCGCCTGCCGTTTTCAGCGCCTGCATGATACTGATAATGTCCTGACTGGAAGCCTGCAACTTATTCAGGGAGACAACCAGATCCGATACGGTCGTCATACCTTTAATTTCAACATGTGCCGCCGCTTCCTCATTGACAGCCAGCTCCGAATTGGCGACGACGACGGTGTTCAACCCCCGGGAATAATTGCGACCTATAAAGCTGGGTTGTGATGCTTCGTATTCGGTGCTGATGGTCACAGAAAGGTCGCCATGGGTGATGCTGGCTTTGGATACCATGACATCACCACCAGCAACCACGGTACCGGTTCGTTCGTTAACAACAACCCTGGCGTGTTTGTCAGGTTTCACCACTATCGATTCGGTTTGGGCAAGAAAGCCCCAGGGGTTATTACGGTAAATGTCGGGGATCTCAATACGATAGCGCCCTGGGTCAATCATATATGCCACTTGTCTGTTAAAGCTGCGATTGACCGTGTCGACAATAGTGCTAACGGTAGTGATATCTGGCTCATGCAGCACATATTCCACCGAGCCGGATACCAACTGCTCGTCTCCGGGGAGATGCTTTTCCACCAGGGCACCATTGGGGATCGAAGCGGATGTCGGGTGATTTTTTTGCACCATATTGCCATTGTATTCGTAACGGTAACCTCCAACGGACAAGACACCCTGACTGAGAGCGTAGATGCCGGAATCGGCACCCAGCAATGGCGTCATCAACAAGGTTCCACCCAGCAGACTTCTGGCATCGCCTATGGATGTTACATTGACATCCAGCTTGTCACCGGGCTGGGCATAAGCTGGCAGTTCTGCGGTGACCATCACGGCAGCCACGTTACGGCTCCGCATCTTGTCAGCGGGCAGGTTGACTCCGAGATTGCCCAGCGTATTACTCATTGACTGCAGAGTGAGACGGCTATTGGCGGTATCCCCCGTCCCCGCAAGTCCCGTTACCAGTCCATAACCCACCAGTAAATTGGGGCGATCCGACTTTATGCGTGACAGGTTTTTCAGTTTTACCCCTTCGGCCACACTCCCCTGAATTACCAACGCCAGAATCAACAGCAACACCGATCTCATACCCACCCCCTAAAACAACAAGCCAAACAACCGGGTCAGAACCCCGGGCTTTTCACGATGGCTGAGCAGCCCCTCCCCCAGGAACTCGATTTCCGAGTCGGCTAACCGGGAGGAGATAATGGTATTGTCATCACTGATATCCCGTGTACGAGCACGCCCCCGCACACTGATCAGCTGGATTTCATTGTTCAGGGATATTCTCTGCCGACCCTCAATCTGAAATTCTTCGCTGTCGATAACACGGACCACCGTGGCAGTAACTCGAGCAATTACCTTCCCGGACCTGGTCTCGACGCCACCGCCATTGAATTGACTTTCAGCATCGACGCCTGCGCCCACGCTGTTTATGGTATCGAATGCCCCCAATGAAATACTGGAGTCCTTGTTAGTCGTCGTATCGGTACGGCTGGTGGCACTGGCGCTCTCATAGATCAGCACCGTCACTACGTCACCGACATTGGTCGCCTTATGATCACTGACCAGAGCCCGGAAACTGGCTTCCTGATACAAACTGCCAGCACAAGCCATCCAGGGTAATGACGCGCACAAAATCGCTAATACAAATCGCATAAAAATTACCTTGCCACTCTTACCAACCCCGGACTGACCACAATGCCCGAGTACGCTTCACCGCTGGCATCGTTTTTCAACACCACCCGACTGTTTATATCACCGTCCGACTGGGCCACAGCCATACGGCTAACCCTTATGGCGCCTTGCTCAGCCACCACTTTCACTCGCTGGCCTTTGAAAACGGGCGGAATCAGCTCAACATCATCAAGTTGCAGAACGGCACCGGCGCGCACATTTTTTAACAACCGGTAGCCGGACAACTCCGCCAACGCACGGCCCTTCAATTCGCACCGGTGACAAGGCCAATTACCTGGCACTACATCGTCCGCTGTTAAAATATGCCCTGCGGACAGATTCTGTTTTGTCTTCAAGCCCGGCATACGAATAGTCAGTTGATACCAAACCGGGATATTTTTTACTTTCCGGCTATCCACATAGAAGCTCACCCACAGGACGTTGCGACCAGCACTGAACTCATGCGGCGACTGAACTTCCAGACGTAAACTGCCTGTTGGCAACTGCAATTGTCGATAGCTACCCACTATGGAAAACTCAGTATCAACCGACGATGTCTGCAGCTTGTTCTCAATATGCTGTGCAGCATGAGCAACATACTGATCGGCTTCAATCGACTGCCCCATTTCGAGTACTGTGATGTATTGAGCCGGGATGCGGCCGACCTTGCAATGCCCCTGCAACAGTCGGTACACCCTCGCGACCGGGATCTTTGCCTTTCTAGAGGGCAACACACCGTCCAGTATCACAATACGTTGCAAGCGTGTTTTTATGACAGATTGCTGTTCTGGAATCCGCACCACTTCGTCCAGTGTCACCTTGCCATCATCATTATTGATTGAGGACAGCACCTCACAGGACAAAAGTTGATTATCAGCTACTGCTTGTTCAACCTGCAGATTAACGACGCAGATTATTAACCATATCCAGAATTTCATCAGATGCCTGCAATACTTTTGCATTCAACTGATAAGCCCGCTGTGCCATCATCAGTCCTGTCATCTCTTCTACCATCGATACATTGGCACCTTCCAGATAACCCTGCGCCAAGGCCCCTGTTCCCTGCTCTCCCGGACGGGAGTAGAGAACATCACCAGATTCCATGGTTGCGGCGTACAGGTTTCCACCCAGCGACTGCAGACCTGACTCATTGATGAAATATCCCAGGTCCAGCTGTGCCAGTTCCTGCATGACGCCGGTGTCATCCAACTGCGCTGAGACAATACCGTCTGGACTGATTTCCACACGCCGGGCATCGATAGGAATTTGAATCATGGCGCTTAATGGATACCCCTCTGCCGAGGTCAGAAACCCCTCACTGTCTATCTGCAGAGCACCGTGCCGGCTATAAGTGTAACTGCCGTCGGGCAGTAGGAATTCCAAAAAGCCTTTGCCCTTGATGGCAATATCGAAACTGTTGTCGGTCTTTTTAAGATCTCCGGGTGAGAAATCCCGAAAGGGCAGTGCCACCGCAGAACCAATGCCCTTGCCATCCGCATAGTGCATGGCTGCGGCAGAAACCTGTTGACGAGCATCTACGGAGCGCATCAAGTCCTGAAAATTGATACGTTCTTTTTTGAACCCCATTGTATTGATATTGGCAAGGTTGTTTGCGATAGCATCAACTTGCTGCTGATGCGCATTCATCCCGGTAACGGAGATAAAGAGAGAATCGATCATAGCTTTCCCTAGAATTGACCTAAATTCGACAGGGCTTCTGACATCATTCCATCGTAAGCCTGGATAATTTTTTGGCTGGCCTCCATTTGTCGCATGGTCGCCATTAACTTCACCATTTCATAGGCGGCATCAACATTGGAGTTTTCAAGCATACCCTGACGTACACCACTGACAGTACTGCTCACGGGTAGAGGAAAATCACTGGCAAACAAGCCTGCACCGACAACACGCAGTGAATTCGCAGTCGTATTTTCCACTAACTCCAACTGCCCGAAGCGATCTTGGCCAGACCAAATAGTGCCATCAGAATCAATTCTTACTTCAGAAGAAGGCAGGTTTACCGGTGACCCACCAACCGACACGGGAAGCCCCTGAGCGGAAACCAATTGTCCCTGTGCATCCAGGAACAAACGACCGTTCCGGGTATAGACAGCTCCAGCATGGCCAAGCAGTTTTAATAAACTGCCTCCGGGCAAAGCGACATCTAGGGCCCGGTTGGTGGACAGTAACGTTCCTGGAGAGAGATCGGGTTGTGATCCACTAGCGCCGTCGGTTTGTTGAGACGCAATATAGATGTGACGGCTGAAAGCCGGCGTATTGATGTTGGCGAGGTTGTTCCCAACAACCTCCACCTGCTGCATTCCAGCTCTGATGCTGGATTCAGCTACCCCCAGTATATTATCCACAAGCTTCCCTAAAATCCCTGTGCTAAAAATCAGCGATCAACCCTAATCATTCTTTTTTTTGGGTTGATAAACTATCTGGTCTTGATACATCCTTTGGTGGCAGATTATAACGCATTTAAGAGTGCCTACAATCTGCAATGTGGATCGAATGACACAAAAAACATTAAGTGATTAGTGTGTCACACATTAATTACTCCAAATGATTTCACACTGACACCGCTGCTGACTTCATTCATCGACAACACAGCAAGAGCAGGTAGCGGCCTACCGGTAAACATCCTTACATTTTGACGCAATTCAGGTCCACACAAGAGCACCGGGCTCAAATTTGCTTTCATCATTTTTTCAACACCAGCGGCCAGTCTTGTTACAACCTGTTCAGCAAATTTCGGATCCAATCGCAGGCCTGCACTACCCGCTTCACCCTGCAGGGATGTTGCCATAGTCTTTTCAATAGCCGGATCCAGGACCAATACATACAATTCATTTTCGGCATTCGCCAGTGACTGACAAATCAAGGGCGCCAGGCGCTTGCGAACAGCCTCCACCTGTATGGTGGTATCTTTTGTCACTTTGGCTTTATCCACCAGCACTTCCAGAATCTGATCAATGCTGCGAATGGATATCCGTTCAGCCAACAGGAGTTGCAGAACTTTCTGTATATCTGAAATGGACATCAGCGCAGGGACCAACTCGTCAACCAGACTTGCATGCCTAGAACGAACCTGCTCCACCAGCCGCTCCGTCTCCTGACGGCTGAGAATTTCTGCGGCGTGCATTCGGAAAATCTCACCCAAATGGGTTATCAACACAGTTTCCGGATCAACCAGGGTGTAACCTCTCTTCGCCGCCTCGACCTTCTGTTCCTCAGGAATCCAAATCGCAGGGAGACCATAGGTTGGCTCTTTGGTGGTGATCCCCTCTAGCGACTCTTTTGCCCCACCAGAATTAATGGCCATCAACCTGTCCGTATAAATCTCACCCGTTGCCACCCGCGCGCCGTTGAGACTCACCTGATATTGATTGGGTTCAATCTTCCTCGAATCCTTAATGCGCACTTTTGGAATCACCAATCCGGACTCCATGGCATACTGTTTTCGATAGGCGACAATACGGTTCATCATCGGGCCGTCATTGTCCACCAAACCAACCAGAGCCTTGCCAACCTCTATCACAACCGGCTCCACCACCAGAGAGCTGTAGATATCTTCACTGGCATCTTCCCCCGTGCTGCCTTCATCATCCGCCTCTTGCTCGACACCTTCCTGCTTGCTTTGAGACAGGGCGTAGTAAGCAAGGCCGCCGACCAGCAGCAGCACCAACAACACGGGTAGGGCCGGTATCCCTGGCAGGGCCAGCATCAGCAACAAACCGATGCCGATCATCACCAGAATCTTCGGATAGGCAGTGATTTGACCGGAAATCTCCTTGCTTAAAAAGGCATCCGATGCCGCCCGCGTAACGATAATTCCAGTACCGGTGGAAATAATCAGTGCAGGAATCTGCGTCACAATCCCGTCACCCACTGTCAACAAGGTGTAAGTGTGCAGTGCTTCGCCCCACGACAACCCCAGCTGGGCGACACCAATCGTCAATCCGCCGATGATATCGATCAGGATAATAATAATACCGGCAATAGCATCCCCTTTAACGAACTTGCTGGCGCCATCCATGGCACCGTAAAAGTTACCTTCCTTCTCAATTTCCTTGCGTCGTCGCTGCGCTTCTTTTTCGTCAATGATGCCGATATTCATATCGGCATCGATACTCATCTGCTTACCGGGCATTGAGTCAAGGGTGAAGCGGGCGGCCACCTCGGCAACCCTTTGGGCACCATTGGTTACCACCACATACTGCACCACGATCAAAACCACAAACACAATCAAGCCGATCACGTAATTACCGGCCACAACATGTGTCCCAATGGCCTCAATCACTTTACCCGCATCACCATCGCTCAGAATCAACCGGGTGGCGGCTATATTGAGCGACAAACGAAATAGCGTTGCAATTAATAGCAGCGACGGAAAGGTGGAAAATCGCAGCGGCTTATCCACGTAAAAGGTCAGCAGTAAAATCAGCAGCGCAAAGCTGAGGTTCAGCACCAGTAACAGATCCAGCAACCACGGCGGGATAGGGGTGAACAACACCATTAAAATTCCGACCATCGCCACCACCAGGGCAATATCAGACTGCTGGGATAAGTTTTTACGCAATTGCTCAAACATGGTTTATTGTCCTGTCATACTCCGTTGCCGGTAAGACCAAAGCAGTATCCGGGCAACAACCGCAAACAGATCTGCCGGTATAGGCTGGTCAATGCCGGCCTGACGATACAGACGTCTCGCCAATCGTTTGTTTTCCACCAGTGGCACATTGGCTTCACGGGCTGCTTTGCGCATCAACATCGCGACCTCACCCGCCCCTTTGGCGTACACCACCGGGGCGGCCATACGCTCCCTGTCGTACTTCAGTGCCACCGACAAATGAGTTGGATTGGTGATGACCACGTCGGCATCTGGCGTACGCTGTACCGTACCTGCGCGCTTGGCTGCCTGCCGCTGCAGCTCTTTGATCTTGGCCTTGACTTTAGGATCACCATCGCGACGCTTTACCTCGTCCTTCACTTCGCGACGACTCATCATCATATTGTTGCCGAACTCCCACCGTACGAATATAAGATCCACAGCAACAATCAGGAACATGACCCCCAGCAGGGTAAACACCAGGGTTAACAGCAAATCGACCAGCAAGCTGGGATAAGCCTGAACATCCACATCCAACAGCGCCATCAATGATGGTAGTGACGCCTTTACCAGCAAATAGGTCGCGCCACACACCAGCAGAAGCTTTATGATATTTTTTACCGTTTCATAGACGGTCCTGAAGCTGAACAGTCGCTTGAATCCATTAACCGGATTGAGCTTATCGAAATTGGGCTTAAGCGGAAAAACACTGAATATGGGACCGGTCTGAAAGATATTCGCAACAGCACCAACCACCAAAAGCGCCAAAATGAAAACTGCAAAAATGGAAAACAATTGCAGAGTGGTTGAAGCAAACAGATGCATAAAGGAGTCCACACTCAGTGGTACAGCTCCAGCCCTGCCCAACAATTCCGCACTGATGGCAAGCTGTCCGGCCAACAGCTTTTTCCAGCTGACAAATGCGACACCTGCGACTACCATCAATATTAACCAGGAGGACAGCTCCAGACTCTTCGCCACCTGGCCTCGCTTTCTGGCTTCCTGCAGTTTAAACGGTGTCGCCTTTTCTGATCGATCCTGATCCTGCTCAGCCATATCTAAAGCACTGCCATCCAGTAATCAAACAGCGCGGCGTAGATCTTTTTCAATAGCCCGCTCATGTAAAACAATGAACACGCCAACACCACAATACCAACGGCAATCTTTACCGGAATACCCAGCATAAACATATTCATTTGGGGCATGGTGCGTGCTGCCACGGCCATGGCCGCATCGATCAACAACAGTGTGAATACGACCGGAGACACCAGCATCAGGCCGAACACAAACATTAGTCCGAAAACATTGGCAATTGGCGCCAGGTTGTCAGGCTGCCAGCCGCTGCCCAAAGGCACTACATCGAAGGTGTACAACAAAGCCCGAATCAACAGGTGATGGCTATCCAACAGATAAAATGTCATCACGGCCATGACGTTAAGCGCAGTCCCGAGCAAGGGCGCCTGCTGACGTGTCGATGGGTCAACCAGATTCGCCACCCCAAACCCCATTTGCAAATCAAGAATTCGACCACCAAACAGAAAGGCACCAAATACACAGTAGATACCAAATGCCAGCACTGCCCCCAGCAGTACTTCACCCAATAACGCCACCCATAGCGAGATCGACGCTCCTGCCAACGGCGCAACATTTGCTTTCAATGCAACACAAGCTGCCGAAAACACCAAAATCAGAAGCCATCGAATTCTCACCGGCAACTGCGCCAGAGAAAAAAGAGGTGACATTAGAAACAGGGGTGCAATACGGGCAGCGCACAGCAACAGATTGTGTGCCCATGCATCGTTTATCGAAAGCTGCATCATCAACTAGAAATATTGCGGAATGTTGCCAATCAGCTGGACCGCAAACTGCACCAGCGTATTGAGCATCCAACCACCAAAGACAATCAGTGTCAGGCCCGCGACTGCCAACTTAGGCACAAAGGTCAGAGACATTTCCTGCAACTGGGTAACCACCTGGAAGATGCTGATAATCAACCCCACTAACATCGTCAGCCCAAGAATAGGAGCCGCAATCAACATCGCCGTCCATAACATATCGTTGACGACCTCCAGTGCGAAATCCGGAGTCATTTCAAACTATCCCTGCGGTTAGAGTTCGAACCCGGGGTCACATCTTTCGGAGCCACGAGGTGAGAGTTCTGCTGGTAGAAGTTTCTCACACCATCAATCAGCCTGGGACCTCCGGGGCGCGGCTGAGAACTGAGTAAGCTTGCAAACAATTTTTCCCCGACTTGCTGCCTGCCCTGCAATGCAACCAGGATGCTTTTCGCATAGGTAGCCGCGAATGAGGTTTTGTTAAGACCAAAAGCGATGTCAATTTCCCTTTTCGCCTCATCCACACGCCCCTGCATCAACAGCGCTGTGGCCAGCCCCCCGTGGATTTCGGCATTATTGCGATTGGCATATTCCATACCCCGGCGGAAAACCTGTTCCGCCTGTTGGTAATCTGAGTTGCAGATATGTACCCACCCCAATGTGTTGTAGTGGCCTACATTGGTTGGCATGGCCTCAATGGCACGCTCGGCATAGGCAATCGCCTTGTCAAAGTTCAGCTGATAGGCCTCGACCAGGGAAAGTCCCAACCAGCCTCGTGGATTATTTGGCTCGCGCGAAACAACCCGGTTGAACAGCTGTTGCGCTTCAGCCATATCCTGCTGCTCAACACTATGAGTGCCCAGCACGGTGGCCGCATCGACATTGTCAGGGTCTTCCTTCAAGGTAAGCTCCGCCTGCTGTCTGGCCTCGTCCATATTGTGGGCGTCCAGTTCAATCATGGCCAGATATCCCCGCAGGGCACTGGAAGGGGTTGATTCCAGTAATGACCGGCAAACCCCCGCAGCCACCTCCAGGTCGCCCATGTTGTGCAGCGTCGACACCAGGTAATAGCGACTTCGCACCCTGTCGGGACTGGTATCCTTGATGTCCTCAAACACTTGCCTGGCTTCATCAAACTTGCGCTGATAATAGAGACTCATGCCCAAGTTATGTTGCAGCGCTGAAGAGGTCTCCCCAGAGTCCCGCAACTCTCGTATTGCCTGCTCAGCCTCGGGAAACTTCCCACTACTGATAAGAACATTGGCCAACATTGAGCGCGATGACACACGTGTTCCGTCGAGGTCAATGGCTTTCTCAAGGGATTCTACCGCTTCGTCGAACTGTCCCGCCCGGTGTAACAGGTCACCAAGAGCTTCCCACAGTAGCGCGTTGTCGGGGTCAGCTTTCAGATAGGTCTGGTAGCGTTCAATCGCCGTATTGGATTCCATTTCCCTTTCACTCGCCCCGCTCATTGTTCAGCAACCCCAGTTCCTCACGCAACTGCAGAAGGCGTGGATACAACGGATGATTTTTGGGCATGACCTTAACGCACTTCTCCACCAACGGCCTCGCCATTGGTGCCTGCTGCAAGTCCACATAAGCCAAGGCGCTGTGGAAAGAGCCCATGAAATCATCTTCCACTTCCGTCAATGGCAACCAGCAATCGATAGACTTCTCCAGCTCACCACGGGTATAGCGGGTCATACCCAGTTGAAAGCGCGCCAGGGCATTATCTGGATTTTGCTCAAGAATCGTCTCAAATTCAGGAATGGCTCTATCATGCATACCGATCTGGAAGTAGAGGGACGCAAGCATTCCCCTCGCCACCTCATTGGTTGGAAATTCCTGCAGGTACTCTTTCAAACCTGACATGGCCAATTCAAATTGCTTGTTTTTAATCAGGTTAATGTATTGTTTGAGCTGCTCCCGCTCTGCAGATATCTCACTATTACTCATTAACTAATCCTTACTATTTGGTGCCCTGCAGCATATCGCTCAATACGGAGCTCACCAGCCTTGTCGCTTTGGGATCGCGCATGATGGCCTGTTGAACCCTTATGGATAGGTCTACAAATTTGCTTTCAACCAGAGTACTGTCGCCCCACTCCCAGCTGAGAACTGAGTCAACGATCACCCTTAATGCCTGCTGCTGAAAATCTTCTGATTGTTTGATTACATTCAGCTTTTCTGTGATCTGCCTTTCCAGCTTAGCGACTGTAAGCTTCACATCGCCAGGCTGTGCACAAGGCTTTTCTCCGGAACCAGATGTCCTGGTGTTTTTCGCCAGCTCCGACCGTTCCAGATTCGCCCTGAGAATCTGAACGATCGCTCCCAGCCCACTAACCGAAGACATGTACTATTGATCTAGCAGACGATTACGCATGTAACCTGACAGCAGAAAACCACTGCCATCTTCAGCAGCGGGAGATTCCTCAAGATGCTGCGCCGAATGCAGAGCTTCCTGCGCGGCTTCAACAACTTTTGCCATGTCTCTGTTAAGGGGAAGATTGGTCTGGTTGTTTGCTATCCCCTGCTGCAACAATCTTACACATTCGGCAAACTTGTCATCAGCCAGACACAGCAGTCCGTCTTTAAAAAGCCGAAGCGAATCCTCTGCGGGAAGCATACTCAAGGCTGACCAGGCTGCCTTCGCCTGAGGCAGGCGACCGGAGGTGAGGTGAAGCAATCCCAGCTGGAAATGAGCCGTAGTCTGACTTGGATTCAGGCTGACGGCCTGTTCAAGCTCGCTTTGCGCTCTGTCGAACATCCCCAGTTGGGCGTGTGTAGCCCCCATGAGATACCATGCATTCGCATGTTTTTCGTCCAGGGAGATTACACGTCTGAAATACTTCAGTGCGTCTTCAGGGTGGTTATTTTCCATTGCATGAAGACCGAGGTGAAACAGTTCATCAACATCCAGTGCTGATTGTACATCCATGAGCGTTCCCTATACTTCCTTACTGTCATAAATAGAGATCCTGTTGCGAGAAGCACAATATATCATTCTGGATGTTGAGTAAACTTACCCAGCCATCAATGTGCGCACAGATCCATCGCCATAACCTCGAACCCATCTAGCCAATCACTCTACAACTCAACAACTTCAGCAATTTTGACGAATTAATTCGGACAGAGTTCGGAGTCGCTTGCGTAGATAATTGTCTTCACTCGCCGTATAACCAGCCCGTCTTTTCGCCCGCACAGCTTCTTTCTGCTGCTCAAGACTTCTACAGTACGAGCTGGGCCCAGGGTTCGTCTCATTTCCAATGAGAATCGCACGGCTATCGTTAGTTGAACCTGCAGCCGCTGAATTCAAGGCAACGTAATTCGGAGCAACCTGAACCCGCAAATGTTTTGCTGGGTAGTTAGCAGCATCTTTGCAAGACACATTCATTTGGAAAGCGGAGCTTTGAGTCCGGTCTCGATTGTACCAACGTGTCCAGTTATTACAGGTGTTTTGTAACGCGGCGTATACCTGTTGGTGTTTTTTATACTGTGAAGAGGCTATCGACGAGATCGGTTTTACAACAAGCTGTTTATTATCATCCTCGCTACTTTGAATTCTGGCATAACCCGATCCCGATTTGTACGAATTAACCCGCATCGCGTTGCCGGAAATGTGAACCGGAGTTTCGGCTTTTACAGTCGTCAGGGCAACTGGCTGAGATTTCTCTGAAGGGTTAGGACTGTAAGAAGAGCTTATGCCCAAAGTGTGCTTTTTCCGTTCCTTCAGAAAGAACGACGCCGGCGGCGGCCAGATCAAATTTTAACCAGGACATTTAAACCCCAAACGCCCTCGATTGACTGTTTAAAACCAGTCAAAAAATTCATACAAAGGCCGATAACCCCGATAACAACGGAATTATTGATTTCTGGTGTTGCGACTTCATCCCAAGCGAACACCACAAAGAATGATATTTACCCTTAAAAACCCTAGAAATTGAAAAAGTTCTATCCCGAGGTATCTTAATGAAAATCCGCACCCAAATACAGCTGACCTTGTCTGCCCTTGTTGGGTTACTGGCTCTGCTCTCTATCGCCAGCTACATTGCTCTCACCATCGTGAACAAACTCGGCGACAGCTATCCTGAGAGTCTGGTGCCGGGAGTTCAGGGTTATGCAGAACTGCGCTATTCGGCGCTGCAGGTGCAACTCGCGGTCTACCAAAAAGACCAGGCCGCCATTGACCGCCTCACTCAAACGCTGATTCCCGCCACAAAACAGTTTATGGATGAAAATCCGGCGCCAGGTGACCCTTTTTACGGAAACGACTACGTCACCAATGGTATTGATGAAGTTTGTGAAATCATTCTGGTCATGTTGAATGCAGCTCAGACCGAAGATTTATCCCAGCCGCCAAGCAACAGGTTTTTGGAAGCCAGTGAGAACTTCAACAATATTGGTGGTCAGGCCGATGACATTATTCAATTTATCATTGACGGTACCCGAGGGCTCATCAGTGATGCCTCAGAGAAAATCCTCAACTTCATCATTGGCTTTTCCGTCTTGTCCATTGTGCTCGGCAGTGTTGCTGGCTTCTGGTTTGCCCGCAAGCTGTCCCTGGGCCTGGATGAATTGCGTCACTCATTCAGCGAAATCAGCCAGGGCAATCTGCTTGCCAAGGCCAACAGTTCCCGTAAGGACGAATTTGGAGAAATCGCGACCTATTTCAACAATCTCGCCAGTGGCTTGAGCGATACCATCAGCCAGTTGGCGACGATGACAGCCACGCTATCCGAATTGAGTCAGCGCTTTAAAGTTCGCGGTCAGGAGTTCCTCGGGAGCGCCCAGCAAACCTCAAAAGAAACGGATATGCTGGCCACGGCCATGACGGAAATGGCCGCCACCAGCCTGGAAGTGGCCAAAAATGCGGAGCTGACTGCACGCCAGGCTCAGGATGCCAGCGAGCAGGCCGGCAGCGCCAGAAACTTGATCTCCACGTCGGTGACCCGTTCGCAAGCTCTGCAACAACAGATGGACGATATCTCTCAGCAAGTGCTGCAATTGAAAGAGAAATCATCAGCCATTTCTTCGGTGATTGATGTGATTCGAGGCATTGCCGAACAAACCAACCTGCTGGCGTTAAACGCGGCCATTGAAGCTGCTCGTGCCGGCGAGCAAGGTCGCGGGTTTGCTGTGGTAGCTGACGAAGTGCGTAGTCTCGCCACGCGAACTGGTGAATCCACGGAGGAAATCACCGAAGTGATTCAATCACTGCAGGACACCTCCGAAGCCACCAATGAACAGATTTCAAAAGGTCGTTCCGATGTGGAAAACAATGCTCAAGCCATCGCCGATATTGAAAGCAGCCTCGGGGTGATTCTTGACAATATCGAATCCATTTCCGAGATGAACCAGGCCATTGCGACAAATGCGCAGGAACAAAGTTACGTTGCCGAAGAAATGAATGTGAACGTGGTGCGGATCAACAGTTTGTCGGAAGACAATACTCACCAGACCCAGGGAATCAATTCCGACATTGACACAATTGACGGCCTGGTCAGAAATGTTCAGGGCTTGATTGCAAAATTCCGCTTTTAAGCCGCCATCTACAAGCTCCGTTTTAAAGCCCCCCTTGTCGGGGGGGCGCCTTCCTACAAACAACCCTCTCCGACCAAGTCCTCAAAGGTCAAGACGAATATCCTCTGCAGTCTATCTGGCGTTTGCTTAACATGACTATACTCAGCTAAATATCCATCAAAAAGAACATCCGGCTACTAGCCGCTACTTACTAAGCTTTTTACAAAAATCCACTTACTACACTTACTAGAAAGTCACTTACTAAAAGTCACTTACTAAAAGTCGCTTACTAAAAGCCACAGCATACTGAATCTTTCTTTCATATAAATTTTATAACAATAATTTAATAACAATAATCAGGACGAGAGAATGAACAAGAACTCCACTCGAGTAACAACGTCTCAGAACAACACCATCCTGTTGGCGGTCGGCCTAAGCGCAATTGGCGGACTGACCGCGTTACCGGTCTGTGCCCAAAATGCTGCTACGGCCACGATCGAAGAAATCGTGGTCACTGCTCAACGCCGGGAGGAACGCATTGAAGACGTCCCCATTTCCGTCAAAGCGTTTGATCAGGGTACACTCGACAATCTGAAGATCGATTCCACCGATCAATTGCAGTTTTCCACCCCCGGCATCGTCAACACCGCTACCGCCGGCGACGGTATTTCAGCGGTTTTTATCCGCGGTGTGGGTACCGGCTACTCCGGACCTGGTCTGGAGGGCAGTGTGGCGGTGTATCTGGATGATGTGTACCTGCAAACCCAAACATCGTCCGGCCAATCCAGTATTGATGTTTCCCAGATACAGATACTCAAGGGCCCACAGGGAACCCTGTACGGGCGCAACGCCACGGGGGGAGCAATTATTGTCGAAACCAACGATCCAACACTGGAAGAGATTGACGGCTATATGAAGTTCGGTTATGGAGACCTGGATTGGACCCGCGCGGAAGGGGTTCTGAACCTGCCGTTGGGTGACACCTTTGCCTTGCGGTTTGCAGGGTTCTTTGAGGATCGCGAGGGTTATGTCTCTAATGTGGCTGTGCCCAATTACGAAAAAAGTGGTGTTGGCGCCGGTGAAACCTACAGCGCACGGATAAAAGCCCTATGGCAACCTACTGACGATTTCCGCACCCTGTTGAAACTCGCCAAGGACAAACGCAATGGCAACGGCGCGGTACACAGCCTGCGCTACAATGCCGATGGCTCGCGAACCGGTCTGGGATTTTACAAAACCGCCCAATCTCCCAACCGCGAGGGAGGTGGTGGAGACGACACCGAAAGCCAGATGGCATCGTGGCGCGTGGAGTACGACCTCGATAGCTGGAGCATCACCAATACTCTGGCCTATCGGGAAACTCGTGCCTATGGCTGTACCGATAACGATGGTGTTGTGGATGAACTGCTCTATTTTTGTACGGTTTCCGGGCGCAGCCCCAACCCCGGTTCCGCCGATGGCAAGGAAGACAATACCCTCACCAACGAGTTGCGCCTTACCTCCAACCACGATGGCCCCTTTAACATCACCGCCGGCCTCTTTTATGAGCGCAATGAGGCGCGCTTTGTCGGTCGTATTGGCGGCGACTGGTTCAACGGCACGCCCACTTTTGATAACCGCGATGACCTGAAAGCTTATTCCACCTATTTCGATGCTTCCTATCAAATCACTGACGCGCTAAAAATATCAGGTGGCCTGCGTTACACCCGCGAACAAAAAGAGCATTCAGTCCGCAACGACCAGGATGCCTTCGATTTGTTGGGCGGTGGCTTCCCCTACTACTCCGAAGGCGATACCGATTTCGAAAATGTCTCACCTCGTGTCGTGCTGTCCTACGATGCGGGCAACACCAACTATTACGCAAGTTACAGCGAGGGCTTCAAGAGTGGAGGGTTCAACAGCCCCTCCTTAACCCTTGACCCTGTCCTCGATTCCGAGGAAATCAGCGCGTTTGAGGTGGGCGCAAAATACAAATCCGATGATGGCAGCCTGGCTCTATCGGGAGCGGTTTATTACTATGATTGGGACGATGTCCAAGTGGCATTTATCACCGGCGGAGGTTCCGGTATTTTGCAGCAGAATGCCGCGGGCGCACGCAACTACGGTGGCGAAATCAATCTCGACTGGGCGCCGGCAGAGGCCTGGCGCATCAGCGCCGGCTTTGGCTACACTCACGCCCGCTTTACCGACTTTCCCCAGGCTGCCGTCTACAATCTGGTGAATGGTTTTCTCACGGCGACGGCAGAGGACCTGAAAGACAAACCGGTTCCCCAGGCACCGGATGAAACGGCCAACCTCGCGGTTACCTACCTGTACGGCTTGGAGAGCGGTTGGCACGGCCATGTGACCGCAGCGGCCCGCTATTCTTCCGAGTATGACTTCACTTCCGGTGCCGGCGGCGAACTTCGAGCCAGCCGACAGGATCCTCTGACCCTGGTGAACCTGACCGGTTCCGTCAAGTCACCGTCCGGCAGTTATGAACTGGGCTGGTTCGTCAGCAATTTGCTGGATGAGGAGTATATTCAGCTGGTCTCCACCGGCAACACCGGTGTGTATATGACGCCCGCTGAGCCGCGCTTGTGGGGCGCCACTTTCAAATACAATTTCTGAACAGCAACAGAGAAATCTTGTGCACACAGAGTTTAAACAGTTGGCCTATGTCACCAACGACTTTGACCGAGCCGTTGCAGAACTGCGGCATATCCACCACATGGGCCCGTTTCGGGAACTGCGTCATCTGCACATGCCGACCCGGGAATCCCTGACCGCCGAAGCCCATTTCGGACTGGCCTTTAAAGCGGGTCTGCAATATGAGGTGATACAACCCCTGGCAGGTGATACGAGTATTTACTCTAGCCTGCTGGGGGATACGTCTGAATTTGTACTTCGCTTTCACCACATTGGTCATTACCTCAGTGATGAGAAAGACTACCAGCGGCATTTGTCGATACTAAACTCCCGCTGGCGATTACCCATCAACGTGTCAGCCTTTGGTGGCTGTTACGCCTATGCCGATGCCCGAGCAACGCTCGGGCACTTTATCGAAATATTCTCGTTCCCCGTTGGGTCCGAAGCGATCGCAGCGCCCCACTACTGAACGGTGAAGGTATGCCTTACTCGCTAGAGACTGAATTACCTGATTACGTTAATTACCTGATTACAATGAACAGCGATCCACCGCGACGATTGACCTGCAGTAACACGGCGTTTTTATTAAGCGACAGTGCTTTGGCCAGAGTCTCTATGTCGTACACCCGACGCTTGTTGGCAGCCACAACAATATCGCCCGGACGCAGGCCATTGTAAGCGGCACGTGAATTGGGAGACATCCCTGCCACGATCACGCCCTTGCCATCGGGGGTATTTTCAAACTGCACGCCATCGAGCAATTCATGCAGAGGTCCGCCGCCTCCAGCCAGCTCTTCAGGTTCTGCGAGCCTGACGTTGATGCTCTTTTCCTGTTTGTCTCGCAATATCGACAGGGTTACTTTTTCACCAATCGATCGCATAGAGAGATTGCTGCGCAGCTGGCCGGTGGATTTAGTTTTCTTACCGTCGACGGCGATAATCACATCACCCGCTTGCAGGCCCGCGTCCTCGGCTGGAGAGTCCTCCATCACATTTGTCACCAGCACGCCGCCCTGACCCGGTTGTATGTCAAAGGCTTTGCGCAGATCCGGTGTAATGTCCTGGATACCCACCCCCAGCTGACCGCGTTTCACTTCCCCGTGTTCAATAATTTGATCCATGCTGGCTTTGGCCATATTCGCCGGAATGGCAAAACCAATCCCGACATTCCCGCCCGCCGGTGCAATAATCGCGGTGTTGATACCCACTAATTCGCCAGCCAGATTGACCAGGGCACCGCCAGAGTTGCCCGGGTTAATGGAGGCGTCGGTCTGGATAAAGTTTTCATAACCTTCGATACCCAGGCCACTGCGTCCCAGCGCACTGACCACACCGGTGGTGACTGTTTGACCGAGGCCAAAGGGGTTGCCAATGGCGACCACAAAGTCACCCACTTCTAATTCGTCAGAATTGGAAATATTGACCTCGACCAGATCCTTAGCCTTGATTTTCAGGATAGCGATATCCAAATCCGCATCCTCTCCCAGCACTTGCGCCTCATAGGTGCGCCCATCCGTCAGAGACACCTGCACTTCATCGGCACCTTTAATAACATGGTAGTTGGTCATGACAATGCCATCGCTGGCATCCACTACCACGCCCGAGCCAGCACTCTGCTGGCGCTTGCGCGGTTGACGATCCTGTTGCTGCTGATCCGGGATATTAAAAAAGTGCCTGAAAAACGGATCATTCAGCAGGGGGTTGTAGGTGTATTGCTGAGTGGAAAACGTCGATATATTCACCACCGCCGGATGCACCTGTTTAATCATCGGCGCTAACGATGGAAAAGGTTTTCCATCGGCGGTTATGCCTGGCAAAGCGGCATGAGCCTGCCCAACCAGCAGCAACATCAACACAAAGAAAGGCGCAATGCTTTTATGCAGCACTCTTGTATGCGGCACTCTTGTATGCGGCATTGTTGTTATCCTCCAATTCCTTCTAACTCAAAACTGCAGTAACAATTGGTGGGGGCTTTAACCCACCCGTCATTAGATGGGTGTTTTTATTAATAGTTCAAGCGGCATAAAAAAGGCGGCATGGGTATGCCGCCTTGAAGAGTGTGCACATTGTGCCAGTGAAGCGATGTCTCAAAGATCAAATCGATCCTGCGACATCACTTGGCTCCAGGCATTAATGAAATCTTCAATAAACACTTTTTCGCCATCTTCAGAGGCATAGGCTTCGGCCACGGCCCTCAATTCAGAGTTTGCTCCGAACACCAGATCCACCGAAGTGGCTGTCCACTTCTTGCTGCCACTTTTCCGGTCAAAGCCTTCGTACACCCCTTTGCTGCTGGCTGGCTTCCATTCGGTTGACATATCGAGCAGGTTGACGAAGAAGTCATTGCTCAGCTGCCCCGGCTTGTCAGTTAACACGCCGTGTTTGGAGCCCCCGGCATTGGCTCCAAGTGCCCGCATCCCCCCCACCAAGGCGGTCATTTCCGGCACAGTCAACGCCAGTAAATCGGCCTTTTCAACCAACATTTCCTTCGGCGAATAATAAGCGCCGTCGGCGTAATAGTTGCGGAAGCCATCCGCTTTCGGCTCCAGTACATCGAAGGCAGCGGCATCAGTCATGTCCGCCGAAGCATCACCCCGACCCGAGGTAAACGGCACGCTGACCTTGTGACCGGCGTCCTTGGCCGCCTTTTCAATCGCGGCCGCACCACCCAACACAATCATATCGGCCATCGAGATTTTGCTGCCGGAATCCTTGCGGACCTTTTCCAGTGTGCTCAGCACTTTGGACAATTCCTGCGGGTCGTTGGCAGGCCAGTCTTTCTGAGGAGCCAAACGAATACGAGCTCCGTTGGCACCGCCCCGCATGTCGGAATAGCGCCAGGTGGATGCAGAAGCCCAGGCGGTTCTGACCAGCTGGGGTACCGTCAGACCGGACTTGAGAATTTTCGCTTTGAGCTTTTCGGCCTCCCGCTCGCTGATGGTGTCGCCTTTCGGTACCGGGTCTTGCCAGATAAAGGTTTCTTTAGGCACTTCGCTGCCGAGATAGCGGGCAGTGGGCCCCAGATCGCGGTGCGTCAGTTTGAACCAGGCTTTGGCAAAGGCCTTGTCAAACTCTTTGGGATTGTCCTTGAAGCGTTCCGCGATTTTGCGAAAGCCTGGATCCTCTTTCAACGCCAGATCCGTGGTCAGCATGATCGGCGGATTGCGCTTACCTTTCACGTGGGCATCGGGCACACTGCTGTGCGCGGACTCATCGGTGGGCACCCACACGGTGCCACCACCGGGGGATTCGTGTTTTTTCCAGTCAAACCGGAACAGGTTGTCGAGATAGAGAATGGACCATGCAGTGGGTGTCTGGGTCCAGGCACCTTCCAAGCCACTGGTCATGGTGTCTTCGGAGTGCCCCTTGCCACACTTGTTTTTCCAGCCAAATCCCTGTTGTTCGATGGGCGCCGCACCGGGTTCCGGTCCAATACAATCGGGTTTACTGCCGCCGTGCACCTTACCCAGGGTGTGACCACCGGCGATCAGGGCCACGGTCTCTTCATCGTTCATCGCCATGCGGGAGAAGGACTTGCGAATGTCTTCGGCCGCCATTTTAGGGTCCAGGTTGCCGTTGCGCCCTTCCGGGTTCACATAGATCAACCCCATATGCAGGGCCGCCAGCGGTTTCTCCAGAGTACCGTCCTTGTCAAAGCGCTTGTCGTTGCCCAGCATCTCCGACTCGGGTCCCCAGTACACCAGATCCGGTTCCCAATCATCCACTCGACCGCCGGCAAAGCCCAGGGTTTCGAAGCCCATGGATTCCAGCGCCACATTGCCGGCCAGAATCATCAAATCCGCCCAGGACACATTGCGCCCGTACTTCTGTTTCACCGGCCACAGCAGACGCCGCGCCTTGTCGAGGCTGACATTGTCCGGCCAGCTGCCCAGCGGTTCGAAGCGTTGCTGGCCACCATCGGCACCACCGCGACCATCGTGGATGCGGTAAGTCCCCGCGCTGTGCCAGGCCATGCGAATCATCAGGCCACCGTAGTGGCCCCAATCCGCCGGCCACCAGTCCTGGGACGTGGTCAGGGTTTTCTCGATGTCAGCTTTCAAGGCCTTCAAGTCGACACTGGCAAAGGCTTTGGCGTAATCGAAATCGTCGCTGTAAGGGCTGGAACGTTTATCGTTGTCACGCAGCGGCCCCAGATCCAATTGCTCAGGCCACCAGAAGCTGTTGGGTTTGGCCTTGCCGCTGAACATATTCTCCGAGTGTACCGCGGGTGCTGTGGCAAGAGCGATTGCAGCAACCAGGGGTAAGGTTCGCTTAAGCATTGTTATTCTCCTTGAACAAAATGGCTGGCGTCGGTGTTGTTGTCATTGTTGTTATTGATATACCCATACTAGACCACGATAGATTTTATAGGCGATAAAACACCCACAGGCATCATTGAAAGCTTCTATGGTTTAGATGTCGCCAAACTATGAATTCCCAATTGCTTTAATAGCCAATTGGGAATAGTTCGATTTGTTATAGGGAGAGGGAATGAGAAGGTTTTCGCAAGAAAAATAAGAAAAAAGCTGATACCCGTGACTAGGCCTCTATGGCGTTGCGAATAAGCTCAAAAGAGCGGAACCGTTTTACCGGATCAAACATATCCGACACCACCATGATTTCATCGGCCCGGGTGCGCTCGAGCAACTGCTCAATGCCTGCCTTGATGGTTGCCGGGCCGCCGATGACGCTGCATTCCAGCATTTGCGAGGCCTGGGCTTTTTCCATCGGGCTCCAGTAGTCATCGATATAGTCGATGGGGGGCAACATCAGATTGCGCTGCCCGCGCACCAGGTTGGCAAATGACATCTGCTGCGAGGTGGCCAGATAGCGTGCTTCAGCATCACTTTCTGCCGCGATCACATTGGCACCGATCAGGACATAGGGTTCAGACAACTGCTCAGAGGGTTTAAACCGTTCGCGGTAGATACGCACCGCCATGTCCAGTGCCTGAGGCGCGAAGTGGGAGGCAAAACCGTAAGGTAAGCCCAGCTCCGCCGCCAGTTGCGCGCCAAACAGACTGGACCCCAGAATCCACAGCGGTACCTGGGTATTGGAACCGGGTACCGCTTCGATTTTCTGGCCGGGCTGTACCGGTCCCAGATAGCCTTGCAGCTCCATCACATCCTGAGGGAAGCGATCAGCACGGGCTGGATCCCGGCGCAGGGCTCTCAAGGTCATGGGATCGGTACCCGGAGCCCGACCCAAGCCCAGGTCAATGCGGCCCGGATACAGCGTAGCCAGAGTGCCAAACTGCTCGGCAATGATATAAGGCGCATGGTTAGGCAACATAACGCCGCCAGCACCAACACGAATTGAAGACGTGCCTGCAGCTATGTGCTGAATCACCAGCGAGGTGGCGGCAGTGGTGACGCCCGACATGTTGTGGTGTTCCGCCACCCAGAAACGTTGATACCCCAGGGCCTCTGCGTGTCGGGCCAGTTCTCTGGCCTCGTCGAGCGCTGCACGGCGATCCGAACCTTCGCGTACGCGCCCCAATTCAAGGATGGATAGTTGTGTCATCGAAGCCTGCCAGTAGGTTTTTCTGATTCATTTCTAAATAACCGCATAGTAACAGAAGTGGGGAATTGACCCCTTATTCGGGGACAATCCTGAGAATGCCGTTATCGTCGGTGGCAACGTACAAAAAGCCATCAGGTCCTTCGCGGACATTGCGTACACGACCAATATCGCGGAACAGAATTTTTGTGGAGGTGATGCGATCACCGGCGACTTCACAGAACACCAGGTAATTGAACTTGAGAGACCCCACCAGCAAGTCACCCCGCCACTGCGGGTAACGTTGACTGGTGATAAAGGTCATGCCGGAAGGGGCGATAGAGGGGTCCCAATAGTGCACCGGCGACTCAAACCCTGCACGCTCCTGTGCTTCAGCGAATTCAGTGCCACTGTAATTGACACCGTAGCTCAAAATCGGCCAGCCGTAATTGGCACCGGCTTTGATGACATTGATCTCATCCCCACCGCGAGGGCCGTGTTCGTGAATCCAGATATCGCCACTCAGGGGATGCATGGCCATACCCTGCGGGTTGCGGTGCCCCAGCGAATAGATCGCCTTAAGGGCGTTCGGATCAGCGACAAAGGGATTGTCAGGGGGTATCTCGCCGTTGTCGGTGAGACGGTAGATTTTACCGCCATCGCGGCTCAGATCCTGGGGATTGTTATCCCGGTCGCCGCGATCCCCAATGGAAAAGTACAACAGGCCATCGCGATCGAAGGCGAGTCGACTGCCGTAATGGCGACCACTGCGGGTATTCGGTGTTGCTTTGTAAAGCAGCTGCTGGTCGATTAACCGGTTGCCGTCCAGACGGGCTCGCATAATCGCAGTATGACTGCCCTTGCCCTTACCCGCTGGACTGGCATAGGACAGGTACAGCCAGCCATTAGCCTCATAGTCTGGGTGCAAGGCCAGGTCCAGCAACCCTCCTTGTCCATTGACGTGCACCTCCGGCACCTCGTCAACCAGGCTTTGCTGACCGTCTGGCGTAATACGATGCAGCTGACCATCACGGCTGCTGACCAGCATATCGCCGTTGTCCAGCCATACCATCCCCCAGGGAATATCGATATCGCTGACAACGGTCTCCAACCGATACCCGTCCTCCGCCAGGCAGTTAACAGAGACAACCATTGCCAGACAAAACCTGCGAATCATGTTGATGTGCATTACAGCATCCCTCACCCAGACATTGTGACTACATGCTAACAAATCCCCCACTGGCAAAACCATGGCCAGGGTTTGGGACTATAGTTACTACACACGACAATCTGTTCCCACGTTACAGCGGAAAATCACATGTGTGACATCGACATTATGGCTGGCGACATTACCACGCTGCACATTGACGCGATTGTGTGTCCAGCGCATAAATACCTGTCTCGCGGCCAGGGCCTGTCAGCGCAAATTCACGATCAGGCGGGCATCGCTCTGGACAGTGAGTGTGACCTGGTAAAGAGTTGTCGCGTTGGTGAAGCGCGCCTGACACATGCGGGCGAATTGCCCGCCCGCTTTATCATTCATACCGTCACACCCCAATGGAGCAGCGGCGATCAGTGGGGCGTACAAGCCATTCAACAGTTGCGCCAGTGCTATCAGAGTGTGTTGGAATTGGCGCGTAAGAATCGGATTGAGCGCCTGGCGTTTCCTGCCTTGGGCGCCGGCTGCAACCGTTTCCCTCACTCCATCGCCGCCAGTGTCGGGTTGGATGTGCTGCTCCACCAGCGCCAGGACTTCCAGCGCTTGCTGATCTGCCTGCGTTCTGACAGCGCCCGACGCGAGTGGCAGGACACCCTCAATAACCTCCAGCAACAACGCGCCCGGGTTTGTTTGCCCGCCGGTTAACTTGCTAAAGCGACAAGTTGAATATATCGTCGGCTTAATCTTACTCCTCACCCTCACTCTCTGAGTTACCTGCATTAGGAGAGCAAACATGATTCAGTTAACTATCAATGGTGAAAGCCACCGTTTCGACGGCGATCCGGAGATGCCGCTGCTGTGGTATCTGCGCGATGAACTCAACCTGACGGGCACCAAATTCGGTTGCGGTATGGCCCAGTGTGGCGCTTGCACCGTGCACTTTAATGGCGAGGCTCAGCGCAGCTGTGTGTTGCCCATGTCCGCCCTCGAAGGTGCCACCGTCACCACCATTGAAGGACTGAGCCAAGACGGCGACCATCCTCTGCAACAGGCCTGGGTTGAACATCAGGTGCCGCAGTGCGGTTTTTGCCAGCCGGGACAAATTATGCAAGCGGCCCACCTGCTGGCCAGCAACCCTTCTCCCAGTGATGACGACATTGTGCAGTCCATGGCCGGCAATATCTGTCGCTGCGGGACCTACCCGCGCATTTTTGCCGCAATTAAATCCCAGGTCAGCGGCAAGCACGGCGTAACCCTGGTGGAACCTGACAGCGCTCCGACACCCGCAACATCGCGACGAGGAGGGCAACCGGCATGAAACGCTATTTCGATATGGATCGACGTCAATTCCTGAAAGTCGGCGCCACCCTGTCCAGTGGACTGGTGTTAGGCACACACTTGCTGTCGGTACCCAGGGCACAAGCCGGTGTTCTGGATCAACCCGACCCCAGTGGGCTGCGAGCGAATTTGTTTGTCGCCCTGCGACTGGACGGCAGTGTCGAAATCACCTGTCACCGCTCGGATATGGGCCAACAGATTCGCACAGCGATTGCGCAAATTGTCGCCGACGAAATGGAAGCGGACTGGCAACAGGTACACGTGATTCAAGCGCCTGGCGATGCGGCTTATGGCGATCAGAATACCGACGGTTCACGCAGCATTCGCTTCAACTTCGAGCGTCTGCGCAAACTCGGCGCCAGTGCACGGGCCATGCTGGAACAAGCCGCGGCCAACCGCTGGCAGGTGGAGGTGGCAACCTGTAAAGCACAGAATCACCAGGTGACACACGCTTCCGGCAAGCAGTTGTCGTTCGCCGAACTGGCCCAGGAGGCGGTGACACTCACCCCACCAAAAGCCGAGCAGCTGACTCTAAAACCACGCAGCGAATGGCGCTATATCCGCACTGGCAAAGCCAGTATCGACCTGCCGGATATCGTCCAGGGACAGGCTACCTTTGCTGCCGATGTGCGCCTGCCGGACACCAAGGTCGCCGTCATCGCACGGCCACCGGTGGTGTTCGGTACCATCAAGTCTCTCGACGACAAGGCGGCACGAGCCATAGACGGTGTGATTGATATCGTCCGCCTGCCGGAATCCAAGGCCCCCGCCGGGTTTTACCCCAAGGGCGGGGTGGCCGTGATTGCCGATAACACCTGGGCGGCCAACAAGGCCCGCCAGGCCCTGAAGATCGAATGGAACGATGGCGACAACGCCGCCTACAACTCGCCCGCCTACAAGCAGAGCCTGTTAGAGACGGTGCGCCAGCCGGCAGCCAGGGTACGGGCCAAGGGCGACGCTCGCAAGGCCCTGTCCGGCGCCAGTCTGACCCATGAGGCGGAATACTATGTGCCGCACCTGGCGCAGGCGCCCATGGAGCCCCCCTGTGCCACCGCCCGCTACGCCAAGGGTGCGGTGGAAGTCTGGGCGGCCACTCAGAACCCGCAGGCTGACCAGTCGCTGGTCGCCGAATTGCTGGAACTGGATAAGGACAAGGTTACCATTCACGTGACCCTGCTGGGCGGCGGTTTTGGTCGCAAGTCAAAACCGGATTTTTCCGCCGAAGCGGCGTTGCTGGCCAAACACATTGGCGGCACGGTGCGCGTGCAGTGGACCCGTGAAGACGATATCCAACACAGCTACTATCATGCGGTGAGTGCCCAGCGACTGGAGGCGGCACTGACGCCGGAGGGCAAGATCGACGCGTTTTATCATCGCACCGCCTTTTCCCCCATTGCCTCCACTTTCACGGCCGGTGAGACCAAACCGGAGAGTTTCGAGCTGGACCTGGGGTTTACCGACTCTCCTATCCACACCCCCAACCTGCTGCTGGAACGGGGGGAAGCCAGAGCCATGACCCGTATCGGCTGGATGCGCTCGGTGTCGAATATCTTTCACGCTTTTGCGGTGCAATCGTTTCTCAACGAACTGGCCCACAAGGCCAATCAGGATCCGAAAGACTTTCTGTTGAAGGCCATCGGTCCGGATCGACACATCGATTTTGCCGCCCAGGGTGCCACCTACGCCAACTACTCTTCGTCGCAAAAAGAATACCCTTACGACACCGCGCGTTTGCGCCAGGTGATCGAGAAGGTCGCCGAGATGGCCGACTGGGGTCGTGAGATGCCGAAGGGGCGTGGCCTGGGCATTGCCGCCCACCGCAGCTTTGTCACTTACGTCGCCACCGTGGTGGAAGTGGAAGTATCCGACAGCGGCAAACTGGATATCATCAAGACCTGGGTGGCCATTGACGCCGGCGCCGTGGTGAACACCGATACCGTGGTCAACCAGTGTGAAGGCGGTTCCATTTTTGGTCTCAGCTGTGCGTTAAGCAAAGGCATCACCTTCAACGCTGGCCGCGCCGAGCAGAGCAACTTCCACGATTATCGGGTGGCCCGCATGAACGAGTCACCACTGGATTTTGAAGTGTCGATCATTGACAGTGACGCGCCGCCGGCGGGTGTGGGCGAACCGCCGACACCGCCGTTTGCGCCGGCGCTGTGTAACGCCATTTACGCGGCCTGCGGCAAACGCATTCGCGAACTGCCCATTGGCGACCAGCTGAAAAGCTAACGCCAAACTTAGCCAGACCGCGCGTCAGGCAATCACCGTTCGGTGCAGTACCCGCTCATAGCCCTCGTAACCACCGTTGGCTTTGTGCAGCACCGAACGGTTGTCCCACATCACCAGCATGCCCGGCTGCCACTCGTGGTGGTACTGAAACTCTTCTCGCGTCTGCCAGTGGTAGAGGTCGGTCAACAAAGACTGCTCTTCTTCCGGGTCAACATCCTGCAGGCCGACGATGTAGCCGAAGCAACCAAAAATGGCGTCTGCACCGGTTTCTGGATGGCAGCGAATCAACGTGTGGGGCTGGACATTGTAGGCACTGTCATCGGTGAGGATGGTAAATCCACGGCCGCTGTCCTTGTCCTGCTGCCCATACATGCCGTCCGGTGCATAGGCCAGCTGGGCCGAATGCAATGCAACCTTTCCCTGCAGTCGCTGGCGCAAGTCAGCGGGCATGTCTCGCAGCGCCTTATGCTGATTGATAAAATCGGTGTTGCCCCCGTGAGGCGGAATGGTGATGCCATACAGAACGGTTGCTGCGGGCGGGGTTGCGCCAAAGCTCCAGTCGGTGTGCCAGGCGTCGGCAAAAATGGGGGTTGTTTCATCCGCCGCACGACGCAGCTCAATCACGTTTTCCCGTCCGGGCATGGAGGCGATATAAGGATCTCCGGCAAATTCACCAAAGTAGCGACTGAAGCGCTCAAGGTCGTCATCGTCGATCTGCTGATCGGGAAACACCAGCACATGGTGTTGCAGCCAGGCTTGGCGAATAGCGTGTATGGTTTCGGCGGTCAGTGACTGGCGCAGGTCCAGTCCCTCAATAAAGGCACCACAGGCAGCCTGGGTGGGGATGACATGAATAGCCATGAACTCTCTCTGATTATTGTGTATGAGTGGCTTTCATTATTGGCGCTTGCCGCCAGATCTTAAAGGTAGTTTCTGGCCAGGATGCTGGTCAGCTTCACCCCGAAACCAGGGCTCGAGTTTTTCAGGCCCCCAAAATAAAAAAACCACCGCCTAGACGCGGTGGTAACGCAGTAAACTCCAGCTAGCGGGCGGAGTGTGTCTACCAAATTCCCAAAATTCGACTGAAGCCCAATGAACCCAATTAATTAACACGATCCGTTAACAAAACGAGTCATTGAGGCTTCATCAATTTAGTTGATCACTCAATTTCAATCAGTACATCGCCGGGATTGATACGATCGCCTTTCTCCACATGGATGGCCACCACCGAGCCGCTCACCGGCGACTGGATTTCGGTTTCCATCTTCATGGCTTCGGTGATCAGCAGCGCCTGCCCTTCCTTAACCTCTTGCCCTTCGTGCACCAGCACTTCGACAATATTACCGGGCATGGAGGTGGTAATGTGGCCAGGCTTGCTGGCTTTGCTGCGCTTACTCTGACCGGATTCCGGCTGGAAGCTGTTGAGCGATTCAAACACGATCTCTTCCGGCACCCCGTCCAGAGTCATGTACACACGACGCTGACCAGAAGAGGTAGAACCCATGCCAGTGATAACCACATCGTAGTTTTCGCCGTGCACATCGATATTGAATTCCGTCGGTACGCCTTCCAGCTTCTGGCCATTGGCGGCAGGCAACAAAGCTTCAGGTTGCAAGGTGCCGTCGGCACGCTCCTGCAGGAATTTGCGGCCGATGTCCGGGAACATGGCAAAGGTCAGCACATCCTCATCGGATTGCGCCAGTGCACCAATGTCGTCACGCAGGGACTGCAGTTCGTCTTTCAGTTCATCGGCCGGGCGACTTTCAATCACCGGCTCGTTACCAATGGCTTTCTTTTGCACCTCGGCATTCACCGCAGCAGGTGGCTGGCCATAACCGCCGGCCAGGTAACGCTTCACCTCGTTGGTGATGGACTTGTAACGTTCACCGGTCAGCACATTCAGTACCGCCTGGGTACCGACGATTTGTGAAGTCGGGGTCACCAGCGGCGGGAAACCCAGGTCTTCACGTACCCGTGGAATCTCATCAAACACATCGCGGATACGATCCAGGGCATTCTGCTCTTTCAACTGATTGGCCAGGTTGGACATCATGCCTCCGGGTACCTGGTTGATCTGCACCGAGACGTCCTCGTGAGTGAATTCACTTTCAAACTGGTGATACTTTTTTCGCACTTCACGGAAGTAATCGGCGATGTCCTGCAGCAACACCAGATCCAGGCCGGTATCCCACTCGGTGCCACGCAATGCCGCCACCTGGGATTCAGTAGCCGGATGACTGGTGCCATTGGCGAAGGACGAGATCGCGGTATCGATATGATCCACACCCGCTTCAATGGCCTTCAGCTGACACAGGGCCGCGAGACCGGCGGTGCTGTGAGAGTGCAGGAACAGAGGCAGGTCCACCGCGCCTTTTACTGCCTTGACCAGATCATAGGTGGCGTAAGGGGTGAGCAAACCGGCCATGTCTTTGATGGCAATGGAGTCGGCGCCCATATCGCGCAGGTCTTTGGCCTGCTGGATATACAGCTCGGTGGTGTGCACCGGGCTGGTGGTGTAGCAGATGGTGCCCTGGGCGTGCTTGCCGCTTTTCTTCACCGCCTTGATGGCGGTTTCCAAGTTGCGCAGATCGTTCAACGCATCGAACACACGGAAAACATCGATGCCGTTCTCGGCTGACTTTTCCACAAACGCGCTGACCACATCGTCGGCGTAGTGACGGTAGCCCAGCAAGTTCTGGCCGCGCAGCAGCATTTGCAAACGGGTGTTGGGCAGGGCCGCGCGCAGCTGGCGCAGACGCTCCCAGGGGTCTTCCTTGAGGAAGCGTACGCAGGCGTCAAAGGTGGCACCGCCCCACACTTCCAGTGACCAATAGCCTACCTGATCGAGTTTGTCGCAGATGGGCAGCATGTCTTCGGTGCGCATGCGCGTGGCAATCAGGGACTGATGGGCATCGCGCAAAATGACATCGGTGACGTTCACTTTACTCATAACGGGTCTCCAAATTCGATCTTACAGGCCGGCGTGGGCAGCAATGGCGGTGGCAATCACCAGCGCCAGGTCTTTGGGTTGGCGCTTGTCGGAGTAGTTCAACAACTCCGGGTGGTTGGGCACAAAACTGGTATTGAAATGGCCACTGCGGAATTCTTCATCAGCGAGGATTTGCTGATAATAAGTAGCGGTGGTGCGTACACCCTGCAGACGCATGTCCGCCAGGGCACGCTGGCCGCGAGCGAGGGCATCCTCCCAGTTCAGCGCCCAGACAATCAGCTTCAAGCACATGGAATCAAAATACGGCGGGATGGTGTAACCGGTGTAGATGGCGGTATCCACCCGTACGCCGGGACCACCGGGAGCGTAATAGCGAGTGACCTTGCCGAAACTGGGCAGGAAGTCGTTTTTCGGGTCTTCGGCGTTGATACGGAACTGGATGGCAAAACCGCGGTACTGGATGTCTTGCTGGCGATAGCGCAGCTGCTCACCCGCAGCAATGGCAATCTGCTCACGCACAATGTCCACCCCGGTGATTTGCTCGGTAATGGTGTGCTCCACCTGCACGCGGGTGTTCATTTCCATGAAGTAGGTGCCCTCGTCGGTCACCAGAAACTCCACCGTACCGGCGTTTTCATAACCCACGGCCTTGGCCGCCTTCACCGCCAGCTCGCCGATGTGATTGCGCTGCTCGTCGGACAATTGCGGGCTGGGGGCGATTTCGATCAATTTCTGGTTGCGGCGCTGGATGGAGCAGTCGCGCTCAAACAGGTGAATGGCATTGCCATGACTGTCGGCCAGAATTTGTACTTCAATGTGACGCGGCTCCAGAATGCACTTTTCCAGGAACACATCGGCAGAACCAAACGCCTTGGTGGCTTCAGAAATCACTCGTGGGTACTGCTGACGCAGGTCATCGGCCGAGTCACAGCGACGGATACCGCGACCACCACCACCGGAAGTGGCTTTCAGCATCACCGGGTAGCCAATTTTCTCGGCCAGCACCAGGGCTTCGTCCAGATCGGCCAGGTTACCCTCGGAACCGGGGGTAACTGGCACACCGGCGGCCATCATCGCGGTGCGGGCCTCGGTCTTGTCACCCATGCGGTGGATCACTTCCGCCGCCGGACCAACAAAGGTCAGGCCGCGCTCGGTACAGATGCGGGCAAATTCGGCGTTCTCGGACAAGAAACCGTAGCCGGGGTGGATGGCATCACAACCCACTTCCGCCGCCAGGTTCACAATACGGCGCGGGTCCAGGTAGCCCGCCAGCGGATCATCGCCTATGAAGTGCGCCTCGTCAGCACGCTTGACGTGCAGCGCGTAACGATCCGCCTCTGTGTAGATGGCCACAGAGCGAATCCCCATTTCCGCACAAGCACGGATAATACGAACCGCAATTTCGCCTCGGTTGGCGATCAACAACTTTTTAAACATGCCGGATCTCCGTAGATATCTCGCCCCAAGCCTGACCAGGCTGCAGCTGCCGAACAACATTCAGGCACCTGACCAATCAGTTTCAGTAAAGCAGGTTTCACACCAGCGCACGCGGGTATGCAGCAGAATGTCGTTAAATTAACTCAGCACAACCCAGAAGTTAAAATTGATATTTTTTTGGTTTACCATAAGTAATACCTTATAAGCATTTGCAAACAGGCATCACTGAACTTATGGCTTACTCCCTCAATCAACTGCTCAATCGGCTCTCTTTCCGCCAGCTGCAGGTGTTTATGGCCGTCTACCAACGTCGCGGCTACAGCCGCGCAGCAGAGGAGTTAGGACTCACACAACCAGCCGTCAGCGCCCAGATCCGACAGCTGGAGCAGGCGTTTGAACAGCCCCTGTTCGACTATGTGGGTAAAACCCTGCACACCACCCCGGCCGGGGAGGAACTGGCTCGTCGCATCCAGACTATTTTTGGCGAACTGGAACAACTCAAAGACCAGTTATCGGAATTGGAGGGGGTCATTTCCGGCAGCCTCAACCTGGCGGCGGTGAGCACCGCCCAATATGTGGTGCCGCATTTGCTGGCTGGCTTTCTGAAGCTTTACCCTCGGGTAGAGGTAACCATGAAGGTAGTGAACCGGGCCCAGGCCATCTCCCGCCTGGAACAGAACAGCGACGACCTGGTGATTATGGGGATGGTGCCGGAAGACCGCTCCCTGTCCTTTATGCCGTTTCTCGATAACGAACTGATTCCCGTTGTGCACGTCGGTCATCCGCTGGCAGACAAAGCCGTTGTCAGCATGGAGGATTTCTTTAAACAACCGTTGCTGCTGCGCGAACAGGGTTCCGGTACCCGACATGCGCTGGAGGCGTTCTGTTCGGAACAGCGATTTACCCTCAACTGGATTATGGAACTGGGCTCGAATGCAGCAGTGAAGCACGGCGTGCTGGCGGACCTGGGCGTGGCGGTGATGCCGCGTTTCAGTGTGCAGCTGGAACTGCAGCAGGGCTTTTTAAAGGAACTGGCGATTGAGGGCTTCCCCCTGCGGCGCTCCTGGTGCACGGTCTATCCACGCCGCAAACACCTGACCCCGGCAACCGAGGCGTTTCTCGGCTACATCCGTGACAACATGACCGAACTGCAGGCTCACTTCACTCACCTGTATGGCAGCCGCCGGCCGCCGGCCATCGGCGTTATCCACCCCGCCCAGGACTAGTCTTCGGTCAACTGCCAGTCGGCCAAACCATAGCGCTGCAGGATGGCGCTGAGCTCGCCACTTTGACGCAGCTGACCGACACCCTCATCCAACCACTGAATGTATCGTCGCGCCTCTGATTCGGGCAACTCTGGCGAAAAAGCGATATACACTGGCTGGGGACCCGACAACTCACCCGCCGGAACTACCAGCGAGCGCATGTTCAATTTGTTCAACCAGAATTCTACCACCTGCTTATCTTCCACCAGGGTATCGATCCGTCCCACCAACAGCTTGCGAACGTTACGCAGCAAAGGTCGGTTGCCGGTGATGCGATCGGCTTTGTCCGGGTGCTGCTGGAGATAGTCAACAAAGGCCTTGTTGGCGTAGTGATATTGCAATACCAAACCGATTTTATCGATCTGATCCAGTGACTCTGGATTGCGGTAGCGCCAGTCTGACGATTTCAGCACGTAAAAAAAGTTGCGGCTGTAACCCAGCGCGTTGTCAGGAAAGTAAAAACTGGATACATCGCCTTGATAAACACCGACAATCCCCTGCAGTTGGCCGTTGCGGTTGAGGGCAACATTACGGGCAAACGGCAACAGGCTGGTTTCCACACGGTGCCCGTAAAGGGCAAAGGCCTGACGCAGAATATCGACCAGATAGCCTTCCTTACCATCGTGCATCTGCGGATCGCACACATAGGGACACCAGTCATCAGCGCCCATACGAACCACTTCGGCCTGTGGCTGCCCCAACGGCCACAACAGCAGTAACATGGCCGCTAGCTTTATGCCTCGACGATAAAATACTCCCGCAGCTTGAATCACTGTTTCGCTGTTCCTGGTGTTTAGCGGATTCTTAGGAAGGTCACTCATTCTTACTTGATGAGGGTAACACGTTTACGCGGGGCTGCCAGACGCCACTGGTCTCCCGAACGGCTTTCATCCAGCTTCGCCACGACGTAGCTGCAAAACGCAAACTTTACAAGGCGCCTCAGGACAGGGATGATTTGCAGCTGCCAAAACACGGCAGCTATCACATTTACGACAAATACAAATTACAAAAAGAACCATCAAAATGGATTTTTATCATTCGCTGACAAACGTATTACGGGGTATGGGGGGAATGATTCTGGCAGCCACACGTTTTCTCGGCCGCCGAATCATCAAGACACTGACAGGATTATGGCACTGGCTGACAGGCCTGCTGAAAGGACTGCACAACCTCTGGCTCGCTCTTGGACCCGCCTGGTTCCGACGCAGCCTGCTAGCTGCAGCAATCGTCGTGGTGGCCTTTGCGGGCCTGAAAAAATTGCTGAAGCCCAACCTGACCATCGAGACCATTCACGAGGTTCGTTACCTCAACGACGGCTGGAGCGATCGTGATCGCCAGCATTACTACTACACCCCCCAGGGCACCGAACTGCTGGGCATGGACTACAGCTGGCTGGTGAGCCTGGAGCTGCCCTTATCCACAGAGCTGCTGGCCTCAGCCGACAATATGCGCGGCTGGGGGTTTATTGTCGACCCCGGCCAACAAGCCAGTACGACCAACCCTGGCAATCTGCCGGTCGGCATGGGCCGCCACAGGGACCCACAGACCGGTCGCGAACGTTTGGATCTTGGCTGCGCCGTATGCCATACCGGTGAGCTGCACTATCAGGGCACTGCCCTGCGCATTGACGGCGGCCAGGCCATGCAAAGCATCCCCACGGCCCAGCGCGGCGAATTCATCACCACTCTGGGCGCGGCGGTGCTGGAGACCTATTTCAACCCGGTCAAGTGGAACCGTTTTGCCGATCGCGTGGCGGGCACTGATGAGGCTGAGCGTGATCAACTGCGGCATGACTTTTGGGGCTTTGTCGGTAACCTGAAGCGCTTTATCAACGGCCCCGGTGCTCCCAAGCTGTACCCCACCGCTGAAGGCCGCGGGCGGACGGACGCCGTGGGACGCATTGCCAATGTGGTGTTTGGCTACGATCTGGATGTACCGGAAAACTATCAAGTGGCCGACGCACCGGTGAGCTACCCCTTCCTGTGGGACATCTGGCGCTTCGACTGGGTGCAATACACCGGTTTTACCAATCAGGCCATGGCCCGCAATATTGGTGAAAGCCTGGGAGTTCTGGCGCCGATCAAACTGGTGGATGAGAACGGTAAATTGCTCCCCCCGGGTGAGTTTGGTGAAACCGTGATCGACATTGGTGGCATGCACTGTGTCGAATCCACCCTGCGCAAACTGAAACCACCCAAGTGGCCAGAAGATATCCTCGGTCGCATTGACATCGACCAGGCTCGCCAGGGTAAGGACTTATTCGCCAACCAGTGCACGTTCTGTCACGGCCCCCATATCTCCAAACCTTACCAGTGGCCCGTGGCCGATGGCCCCGAGTCAAACCCAGCTCAACAGGTCGATGTTAACTGGCGCTGGGACATGGCCGGCGAGATCACCACGGTGGACGGCAAGCCAGTGCGACGCGACTGGCGAGAGACGGTGTGGGCCCTGCCCTGGCTGGAACTGGATGTAATTGGCACCGACGCCACAGCGGCCAACAATTTTATCGACAACACCTACGAAGCAGGCACCCTACTGCCTGGGGCAGCGCCGGTTAACGCTGGCAACGGCTTGCAGGTGCTGCTCAACCGACTGGTGCCGGTGCTGTATGAAAACTGGAACATCACTCAGCCACCGTTCCAGTCCAACGGTAATGCGGTGGCCGACTACGATGGCCTCAACGTACCTTTCCGTATCGTCAATAAACGCGCCTACACCGCCCGTCCACTGCACGGTGTCTGGGCCACACCGCCCTTCCTGCACAACGGTTCCGTACCCACCATCTACGACCTGCTGTCGCCACTGGACGCCCGCCCGGTGACCTTTTCCGTCGGTCATCGCGAGTACGATCCCATCAAACTGGGTTATGTCTCCGACGCTCAAACTGGCAGCTTCCTGCACGATACCCGTGAGACCGGCAATGCCAATAGCGGTCACCTGTTCACGGACGCCGAGGTGCCGGGTCGTATTGGCGACCTGCTGAGTGAAACCGAACGCATGGCTATCATTGAATACCTGAAAGTAATGGGCAATCCGGAATTTTCCGAAGCCTTGAATGACGACCCGCTGAACTGGGCCCATTACTCCCCACCACCTGCAGATCCCTCCGGCGAGCAAGCCTGCCAGGCTCACCCGCACTGGACGCAGACAGCAGTCACACCATTTCAGACTCAAAGTCAGGGGGAGCAGGGATGAAACAGTTACTGACTAAACCCCGAACACTCCTGTCGACACTGGTGCTGGCGGGGCTGAGTTTTTGCCCCCCCACCATGGTCTACAGCGAACCCGAACACGAGCTGCCGCCACTGGACACTCTGGGGATGCCGCTCTCACCCGCGCAGATCGAGGCCATCACGACCGCCATGCAAGCCGGTCGGGAAATTTCAAAAGTGGCGGAGCGTAAAAATGGCCGTCCGTTTCGGCGCGACGCTCACGCCAAAGCCACCGGCTGTGTGCGGGCCACTTTCAGTGTCAATCCCGACATCCCCGCTCGCTTTCAGCACAGCGTATTGCAGCAGCCAGGACAGGAATATCAGGCCTGGATTCGCTTTTCCAATGGCGACATGCTGGTACAACCGGACCAAGAACCCGATGCCCGGGGCATGGCGATTAAGCTGATGGGAGTTGAGGGAGAGCGCATTGCCCCGGAGTTGACGGGCGCCAAAACCCAGGACTTCATCATGACCAACACGCCGGCGTTTTTTAACCGTAATGTGTTTGATTATGCCGAAAACATTCAATACCTGACCAAACTGGATCGCACCGGCTGGTTTTTTGGCTTAGTCCCACCGCGCTTTCACCCGAAGGAATTTATCCGCGCGGTGCAGACCGTATCCTCGAAAATCGATACGCCGTTTGCGGCACAGTACTACTCAATGCTGCCCTACCAACTGGGCACTGAAGTGGTGAAATTTTCGGCCCGCGCCTGCCCCGGCAGCCACTACCCGGCAGTCACCGACAAGAGTAACCCCGACTATCTCACCGACCAGATGGCCACCACCCTGCAGGACGGCTCCGCCTGCTTTGATTTCATGCTACAACCCAAAATTCCCGGTGCTGACATGCCCATCGACGATGCTACCGTGATCTGGTCAGAAGACGTTTCTGCCTTTATTCCCGTAGCCCGCGTCCACATACCTCCGCAGCAGTTTACCGGTGAGGCTCAACAGCAGTTTTGCGAGAATTTGTCGATGAACCCCTGGCATGGGGTGGGTGAATGGCAGCCACTCAGCAGTCTCAATCAAGCCCGGCGAGTGGTGTACAACGCAGTTTCCCAGTTTCGCCACCAACAGAATCAGGCAAGCCGTCACGAACCGGACAGCTGGTGCATAGCGAATGCGGATGAGCCCTGTAGTCCGACTCAGGGTTTGATCGTGAAGAAATCGCGCTGGCCCTTGCCTCGCTGTTTTGACAGTTTGTACACGCCCCTCAATGGCTCGACAGTGGACAGCCAGTGTCGAGCCGGTATGACCGCGAATTAGCTGGCCAGCAGCGCCAGTTTAACGCGGTTACGGCCCTCTTGCTTGGCGTCATAGAGGGCCGCATCGGCGCGATACAACAACTCCTCGATGGTCTCCTCACCATTGTAATGGGCCACCCCGACACTGGTGGTGAAGGAGACCTGACGCCCCTCTACCGCCAACGGCAGCTTACCAACCACTTGTCGTAATCGCTCGGCAGTGTGCATGATCTGTTCATTGCTGCCCGCCAGAACCAGGGCAAACTCCTCACCCCCGAGACGGCCAAACACATCGGTATCCCGAATTTCTTTCATGATCGCCCGGGAAAACAGGCACAAAGCCTGATCCCCGACGTTATGGCCAAAGTTGTCATTGATGGCTTTGAAGTGATCGATATCGAACATCAGCATACTGAAGGGCGTATACCTTTCTTGACTGCGATCACGCAACTTGCCCGCCTGGCGAAAGAAGCTGCGGCGATTGTTGGCTCCGGTGAGCGGATCGGTACGCGCTTCCACCTCGGCCACGGACTTGGCCAGCTCAAGATCGCGGGTGCGCTCTGACACCAGGGTTTCCAGCTCAAACTTTTTGCTCTCCAACTGCTGTAAGTAGCGGCGTTCCGCTGCGTCCTTTTCTCGCCGCAAGCGGGTAAAACTCATCCCCATGGCAATCAGTATCACAATCATTTCAGCGTAGGAGCCTACGGCAGGCCAGTAATAATTAACCAGATTGTGCTCAATATATCCGAGATCTCGCAGGGCCTGTCCTAACAGCCCCACCACCAGGAAGCTCCAGGCCAGAGCAAAAAAGGCCGCTTCCGTCACCCCCTGTGCCCAGCGTAGCAAACCGGCCACAGTGACAAACGGGTACATCAACAATATCAGGGTAATCAACAAAATCGACATGGAGGCCAGTTCCAGCATCGCCGACAGCAGCAACAGACAGGCACATACCAGCATGGCGATTAACAGATAGTCGAGCCGTGGGGTGTGCAAGCGGGTTTGTAAAAACTGACGGGCAAACCAGACACCTGTAGTAATAACCAGGGCTCCACTGATGGAAATGTACTGCCAGTGAAAATCGTCCGTGAGGAAAAACTGCCGGGTCAGACCCACCATGGTCCACCACATCGCCACCTTGGCCATGGCATAAAAGCTGTAGAAAAAGAACATTTTGTCACGGGTAGCAAAACCAATAATGATGGCCACCAGCGACATCAACATCAGCCCCCCGATAATGAATGACAACATACCGACTTCTTCGATCTGTTGACTGCGCAGGGCCTCCGGCTCCCACACCCGCATATTGGGAAAAACATAGCCATGACCTTGCGAACCGTACTGAACCAGCACCTCTGCCGTCTCTCCTGCAGGCACGGTCACCGGCACCACAAACCGATGGTGTAGCACTTCCCGTTCACCGAAAGGGCCGTAAATTTTGAGATTGGCGATCGAGTCAAATTTGCCCTCTACCGAGGTCGACTGAAATGCCTTGAGGAAAATCAGCTGATGATCGACGTATTCAAGATGGACCGTGCGCGGTTTTTCCGAAGGATTGACAAAGGTAATATGGCCCCAGAAAGCCCCAGGCATGAAACCGGTGGAGGTCATGGAAGAAAGCGGCTGGAATTTCCCTTCTTGAACCAGCTGATAAGCGGACGTGACATCCAGTTCGGTCTTTGGGTCATGCAATATTTCAAGAGAGGATGAGAGTTGCACACCATGCTCTGTGCCCGTGATGGTAAACGGTTGAAATGCCCAAGCGACAATCGGCACAACCAACCCCAAAAAAACAACGGCAATTTGCCGTATAGTTCGAACGCTAGGCAACACGCACACCCTGATATTAATTTGTTGTAATATGATCGACTTTGTTGCAAACCGTGTTACAAAAGAACAGTTAACGGAAAAAAACCGCAGGGCAGCCCCGACCAAGATAGGACGCCCGCACAACATAAGCATGAATGCCGTAGAATAGAGAGCTCTCAGGTAAATGTCTACTGACTATGTAAAGAAAGCTCAAGACACTTTTTTATCAAAACCAACCCATAAAAAACATAACCAGAAAATCACAATGCTACTAACCAAATACCTCTCGAATCTTGACCTGCGGCTTGCCCTGACACTTGGGCGACTGATTACCATGACCACTCTGGCTTTTATTTCTCACCAAATTGGTGCACAAACGACTGTCGATCCAGTCAATTTTAAGAGCGTACTGTGGTATGCCGAACGAGCCAAGGTCGCCTACTCAACGCCCGAAGAAATTCTGAAGGCCTTTCCCCAGACAATGCACGTGGGCACTGTCGAGAACACCGAGGTACAGTACTTTATTGAGCTTCATCCCCAGCAACGACAACAGATCATCACCATTCGCGGCACTGACAATCTCGCCAATGTGCGTGAAGATGCCGAGTATTTACCCTCACGCAATCCCAAATTGGGCATTTACGTTCACAGTGGTTTCGATCAGGACGCCTACAAAGCCTACCAACAGATACAACCTAAACTGAGGCGGGATTACGAAACTCTGATTACCGGCCACTCGCTGGGCGCAGCCATCAGCACACTGCTGATGATGTATCTGCATGAAGATGGATATCAACTGGGGCAATCAATCAACTTTGGCCAACCCAAAATCACCAACAAGGCCGGTGCCAATGCCTACGCATTTCTGCCGTTATTGCGGGTAGTGGACGAAAACGATCCCGTTCCGGAGCTGCCACCGACCACCCTGCTGGACTCTCTGCACGGTTCTTACGAGCACCTGGGGCAAGAGGTGATTTTGCTGACACAGCAATACTACGTGCACATGAACCAGCATCGGGTCATGCAAACCGAAGCGGATTCGTTTTGGAAGAACCTGGGCCATCAGCGTATTAGCCAGCACTTTATTGCCAACTATATCCATCAAATTGAACCCAAATTGAACCGTGCCACACAGGTTAGCTATGCGACACGGGAGTCCTATATTACTGATTAGGACATCGATAACCGACAGGGACATCGATAACCGATTAAGACATGAATCAGGTTGTGCCTTGAGACAAAGACACTTTTTCGCCGGCTGCGCCACATAAGACCACAAAGGGCTCATATTCATGCAGTGGCCAAAGGGCTGCATCCGTTTCCAGTTGCTCTCGATAGGTATCGGTTAGATCGAGGGCCTTGGAAAGGTAGCGGACCGCCTCATCAAATTGCTTCAGTGACGTATGGGCACAAGCCAACTGGTAAAAGGCGTGACTGTTTTCCTGGTCAATGGCCAACGCCTGATGACACAGGTTGATGGCCCACTGAGGCTCACCCAGCTCCAACACCGCATCCGCCTTGTAAGTCATAGCCTCGCAGTTATCGGGTTTCAATTTGAGAATCTGATCGTAAATGGGAATCTGATGACTGGGTGAATTTTCCTGCTGAGCTCGCAACCACAAGGACTGAACCTCTTGGGTAATTTCCAGTTCTTCACGGTTTTGCTTGATATGGCGACTCTTTTGCTTCATCTGTTGCTCAATACGCTCCAGTCGCGACTCGTATTCGGACACCAGCTTGGAAATTTCATCGTCGGCGAAGGTATGCACCCTCTCCTTGATATCCCGAAATGAGTTCCAGCCCACCAACACCAACACCGAGGACGCCGCAGCGATCAAATAGAAAAAATAGGTGATGGTATCCGTGGCGTAGGTCACCCCCCGGTCGACAGCCTTGTGCTCGCGATCGAGAACCTGCTGCATCAATTCGTGCTTTTGCGCCGCCATATCGACGCGCAACTGCTTTAGCTCGTCCAACACATAGCGCTCAATAAACGGGCTATACAACGGCTCTTGCAAAGCCTCAACGGCTTCACTGGCCTGCTCTTGAAGTTGGCTTGGCGTGGCACTCGGCGTTGCGGTTTGAGGGTTTTCTGGGGATGAAGTAAGAGGGGTATTGGCGGTGTCGGCGGCGGCCCCAACCAGCGGGGCCACCAACAACAAGTACATCAAGACGCGAGGCATATCGCTCTTCCATGGTCGTGAATCTCAACCAGAGACTCATGGAGACTTTTTACGGCCTGATCGTAATCGGGCTCTTTGACAATGAACTGCATGTCTACCTGGCGCATGGATTGGTGCACTGCCAACACGCTGACGTTGCCGCCAGCCAGAGCCTGCACGGTTCTCGCCAATATCCCGGGGATCTGCATGTCACTGCCAATGGCCGATACAATAGCCACCTTCTGTTGATTGAATTCTGCCTCGGGATAACGCTCTTCCAAGGCTGCACGAATCCGCTTCACGGTTTTAAGGTTGGTCGACAGGAAGTGGGTAATGGTATTGGCGTTAATATCCTTAGACACAATATGCGCCTTGAAACGCTTGATGGTGGCCAGCACTTCATGGTCATAGTCGTGAATATTTCCCGCCATATCCTGATCGAACAGCTCCAGAGCATACACACCCTTACAACCAGCGATAATCTCAACACATGGAGTATCGCTCACATAGTCGCCAGTGATCAAGGTTCCGCCATGCTCAGGCTCAAAAGTATTCTTGACACGCAGGGCGATGTTTTTCTGGCGTAATCCTTTTGCGGCCTTGGGATGGATAGCCTCCATTCCCAGATTGGCCAGCTGGTCCGCCACATCGTAGTTGGTGCGACCAATTGGCACCGCATTTTCGGCCCCAACCAAGTTGGGATCAGCGCTGCTAAGGTGAAACTCCTTGTGAATAATCGCCTCACGCGCTTCCGTCAGAACCGCCAGACGACTGAAAGTCATTTCACTGTAGCCGCGATCAAACGATGACATGAGACCCGTCTCGCTGTGGGCATAGCCGGTGACAACAGGCAGCACAGAGGACAAGTCCAGATCTTCGAAAGCCCGGCGAATTCGTTCATCCAGTGACACATGCTTGCTGGCATTCCAGCCCGTTAAGTCGACAAAGCGGGCATTAACCCCATCGCGCTGAAGAAGTCGCGCGGTATTCCAGGCACTGTGCGCCTCACCAATACTGGCCAGCATCTCCCGCACGGTTTCCAGATGGTCACTGAGGGCAAAATGACCGTGCATGCACAAGCTGTGAAGATCCATCAAACACGTGCGGGCATCGCTCATTCGCTCATCGATAAAGGCATTGGCCTCATCCAGCAAGTCAGATTCATCGAATAGTGCACGGTTAATTGTGTGCATTTCTTCGATCAGCTGATCGATTGCGGCCAGCCAACTTTTGTCTTCCATACTGCTGGAAAACAGCCCGTAGATACCGGGCTGACCGGTTTTCTTATGTTCCAACAACTTATTGGTGATGCCTCCGTAAGCGGATACGACAAATACGCGCTGGTAGAGATCGCTATCAGTTAACGTCTGTTTTTCCACGCCGCGGAAGATAATGTTATCCCTGACCGACTCATAGTCACTCATGGATGTACCACCAATTTTCTCAATCGTGTGCATTCGTTTTTTCCTCGTTTGATCCCTACTGTGTTCGCCTAGATGGTGTTCGCTTACAGAGTCAATCACACCTTACTCGTCAACGCCTTCGGCATCGAGCTCATAGGCACCTTCAGCATTGTGAACTTCTTTACCGTTCAGCGGCGGATTGAAAACACAGGCCATTTTCATTTCTTTAAAGGCACGCAAAACGTGCTTGTCATGCTTGTCGAGAATGTACAGGGTGCCAGGTTTGATGGGGTATTTTTTTCCATCCGCCAACGTTTCCACTTCACCTTCACCGGACATGCAGTACACTGACTCCAAATGATTTTGGTAGTGCATCTGAAAATCGGCACCGGTATAGATAGTGGTGATGTGGAAGGAAAAGCCCATATTGTCGTCTTTCAGCAACATGCGGGTGCTTTCCCAGTTACCTTTCGGGTCTACGATACGACGACTGCCCTGTTCCAGCTCATGCAAATCTCTAACAATCATGTGATACCTCAAGCAATAAATTTCAAATTCAATCTGTTATCAAAATCAATGTGTTAAAAGGCCCCGACGCATGCGGGGCCATGGCAGGACCTTCAGTGCAGTGTTTTCACTGCAGAAGCCTAACTGCTAGTGCAGATCAGACAGCCTTGCGCACATCATCAAAGTAATCCGACTCTTCCGGCATGCTGTCTTCTTTAGCACAGATTTCACGAACCGATTCTTCAACAATGTCGATACCTTTCTTCAAGTTCTCATCGCTGATGATGAGCGGACACAGGAACTTGATCACCTGATCATCGGCGCCACTGGTCTCGATAATCAGTCCTTTCTGGAAGCAGCGACGGGTAATTTTTGCCGCTAATTCACCATCGATACAGTTAATACCCTGGAACATACCGCGACCACGGGTAGTGAAGTTACCTTCCCCGTATTTCGCCACGATTTCCTCCAGCCGTTTGGATACGTATTCGCCTTTACGCTTAATCTCATTGGAGAACTTGTCATCTGCCCAGTAGTGGTCGATGGCCGCCTTGGCCGTCACAAACGCAAAGTTATTACCGCGGAAGGTGCCATTGTGCTCACCCGGCTTCCACTGATCGATTTCGGGGCGGAACAATACCACCGCAAACGGCAGGCCGTAGCCACCCAGAGACTTGGACATAGTGACAATGTCCGGTTTGATACCCGCCTCTTCAAAACTGAAGTAGGTACCGGTACGACCACAACCGGCCTGGATGTCGTCAACAATCAACAGAACATTGTGCTTCTTGCAAACTTTGTCCAGGTTGCGCAGCCACTCGATGCTGGCGGCATTGATACCACCCTCACCCTGTACGGTTTCGACGATCACCGCCGCTGGCAAATCGACACCACTGCTGGAATCCGACAGGACCTTATCCAGGTAGTAGGTAGTATCCACATCCTCACCCAGGTAACCATCAAACGGCATGCGGCTGGTACCGTGCAGGCTGGTGCCAGCTGCGCCACGGTGATGGGAGTTACCGGTGGCCGCCAGGGCACCCAGGCTCACACCGTGGAAACCGTTGGTGAAGGTAATGACGTTTTCACGACCAGTCACGTTACGCGCAAGCTTCAATGCCGCTTCAACCGCGTTGGTTCCCGTAGGCCCGGTAAACTGCATAACGTAATCCAGGCCACGTGGCTTGAGAATTTTTTCGTTAAACGACTCCAGGAATTCGCCCTTGGCCTTGGTGTGCAGATCCAGACCGTGGGTAATGCCGTCACTGTTGATGTAGTCCAGCAATAACTCCTTGAAGATGGGGTTGTTGTGGCCATAGTTCAGGGTGCCGGCACCGGCCAGAAAATCCAGGTACTCATTGCCTTCGTGATCGTACAGGAACTCTCCTTTAGCCCGGTTGAATACCCGCGGAAAGGATCGCGCATACGACTGCACTTCGGATTCAATCTCTTCAAAAATTTTCATAATGGTTTCTCCGAGTCGATTAATTAATTCTTCAAATAAACTGTGGTTTTACACTTGGGAAAAAGGGCCTATTCTCACCAGCATTTCGGTGTCGTGCTGGCCCAGAAAGTGCCGCTCCTTATCAAACATGACCGAATGTTTGAGCGGTGCCTGCAAATGATTGGCAGCACTTTCAAACAAGGCCCAGGAAGCGCGGTTGTCTTCGGTAATGGTGGTTTCTAAATACTTCACTTCGGCACATCGTTGGCGCTGCAAGATGTGCATAATCATCTTTCTGGCCAGGCCCCGTCCGCGGGCCGCCTCGCCTACCGCCACTTGCCATAAAAAATAGGTGTCGTCTCGGTCTGGCAAACAGTAGCCACTGACAAAACCCACCAGCTCACCATTCATCTCGGCGGCCGCCGACGTTGCGGCAAAGTGGCTGCAATGCAGCAAGTTGCAATAACTTGAGTTAGGGTCAAGCGGGGGGCATTCGGCCACCAGCCGATGGAGATGCATACCATCTTCAGCAACCGGTTCCCGCAGGGTAATTTCATCAGTCACAACTGCCTCCGTTGTCGAGTGTTCAGGGTTCTATACAGAAACCCAATTACAATTAAATTACACAACTAATATTTCCACATCTAAACATTATTTTTGACAAAACAGATCACAAATATCAATTTTGGACAAATAACCGCCGTATACCGTCAAATAACGGCAAAATGAGTAATTTAACGCCAACGATTGATTAGATGTCTAAATATAGTACACTAAATATTCTGTTTGTCCAAATTGCTTAATTAGCAGGCATTAATTTATGTGCAAAGCTCTTCAGAAAACGCTGGTCCCACTGACACCCTCAACAGAGGACCTGCGCCAGCCACTCTCAGCCGGCAAGAAGGAGGAATAAGCGAATGGATAAAGTCATCGGCGACTGGGCAGCCGCCATGTATAATCTGCCACTGAATCGCAGCAGCAGAGAAAAGTTCTTGAACAGCATAGAAGAAGTGTTAGTGGCGTTACGCCGGGTAATCCGCGCCACCGACCTGCACTCCAAGCACCTGGCCAAAACCACCGGTTTGACGGCGCCACAAATTCTGCTGTTACAGACTATCCGCGATAAAGGAGAAGTCACCATTGGCGAAATTGCTTCAGAAATGAGCCTCAGCCAGGCAACCGTGACCACCATTATCGACCGTCTTGAAAAGCGTCAGCTGGTGTTTCGGGAACGCTCGAAGGAAGATAAGCGCAAAGTGCACGCCTACCTGACGGATGAGGCCTATAACACACTGAAAGAAGCCCCCATCCCCCTGCAGGATCATTTCGCCCGCCAATTTGGCGATCTTCAGGAATGGGAGCAGACGATGATCATTTCATCCCTGCAACGGGTGGCACAGATGATGGACGCCCAGCACATTGATGCCTCACCGGTACTGGATGTCGGCTTGCTGGACCGCCAGGACACGGTGATCGATAAACTGGCAGCCTACCAGGACAAAACCGACCACCAGAACAGCGTCGACAAACACAACAAGGCCGCCAAATAAAATCGGCGGCCTGATGCGGTCACGACCCCAACAACGCCGACCACAAGCCGCACTGGTGAACGTCGGCGAAATCATTTATGACCTCGGCGCCTCCCGGCTGCAGCGACTGCGTCAGGTGGTAATTGGCCCCGTAGCGAATCCATAACGGCGCCCCGGATAAATTCGGTGAGCCGTATTTGGCAAAACTGGTCCAGTAACGCACCATCTCATCCGACAGTGCTCGCTGAGCAGGATCCAACCCCACGCCCTGGGGATTGCCGCCCGTTCCCATCAAATACTGGATTTCTGAACTGTGGTAAGCACCGTAGGGAAAAGAGACCGGTGGCAAGCTAGTGGGGGCCTGCGGGTCGTTGAACTCATAGGCGTAGGTCGTGACGTACTCTGACAACCGCTGGATCGACGACAAGCCATTGCAGGCAAACAGAAAATCAGTTCCCAGTGCGCTCAACGCCTGCCCCGGCGTTGGGTAATTCACCAGCGGGTAGTAAGCCGCAACCGCAGGCACGGCCTCAACGGGAATACCGGAGCCGGCTATGGCGCTAAGGTAGTTTTCGGCCGTCACCGGTGTGCCGAGAAAATCGTTGTTGAGAGCCACAAACAGGCTGTATTCGTCCCGTGTTGTGCCCTGCATCACCGGCACCCGGTTAAACTGTCCAGTGGACAGAGCAGCGCTCATCGTCTGCGGCAGAACCCGTCCATCCACAATCGGCAACCACCCCAAAGGGCCGGGATCCTGATGGGCAAGCACCTGCTCAACCGGCAGGCTTCTCAGGCAGCTCAAACTCTGGTCGGGACAACCCATGGCAGCCGCCAACCCCAACCCCAAATACTCCCACTGCGACAAGGTTGGCGGCGACAGGGCGTAGGCCCCGCTCTGAATGATCGCGCGCTGGAACAACCCCTCGGCCAACGGCGACGCCAGCTGGGCGTGCACACTCAAACCGCCGGCCGATTCGCCAAACAGGGTGACATTGTTCGGATCGCCACCAAAGCGGCTGATGTGACGCTGCACCCACTGCAACGCGGCTCGCTGATCCATCAACCCGTAATTACCCGAAGCCCCACCGCCCTCAGCTGACATCGCCGGATGCGCCATAAACCCCAACGCCCCCAGTCGATAATTGATGGTGACCACCACCACCCCTTGTTCGACCAGGCGCTCCGGACTGTAACTGTGGCTTTCACCGTAAGTGAAAGCGCCGCCGTGAATCCACACCATGACCGGCAACTTGTGACGGCGCCCCAAGCCGGCAAACCGCTTGCGCTTAGGCTGAAAGACATTCAGATATAGACAATCCTCCGACAGACTTGACTGACCAAAGCTTGAGGAAGCCTGGGGGCAGCCTGAAGCCACCTTGGTCGCCACTAAATCATCGGGAAGGTCTAGCAGACTGGGTGGTTGCCAACGCCGTTCTCCTACGGGTGGTTCAGCGTAGGGGATTCCCAGATATTTAACCCCATAGTCCGTCTCCACCCCGACTATGACGCCTCGGCCCGTATCGATCTCGGTCGCCGCCAGCGCCACCAAACTGCACAACATCAGGGCGCCACTGCAGACGAGCTTCGCTACCTTGCGATTCAATGTATTCATGTTCTTGGTTCCTTGCCAAACGATTCCAGTGCGTCACCCTCTGGTAACGCCGTTCAGTTTGACAGAAACCGCAGCAGGCCTATGTCTGAAAACGTACAACCCCGAGCACGGTATTGCCGCCGGGGAAACACTTGTATCTAACGGGACTGCTCTCAGGCATCACACCGTAAACTGAGCAACCAGGCGGGACATTTCATCGACACTGTTATTCATTTGTGCCCCCAGCTGCCGATTGTGATTGACGGCCTCCAGGGTATCGCGGGATGAACTGGCAATCTTCTGACTGCTTTCGGCAATTTCGTGGGTGGTACAGGTTTGCTGCTCAACCGCCGTGGAAATTTCCAGATTGGTTTTGGTAATTGTCTCCACATGCAGCCCCACCTCGCCAAACACCCCATTGGCATCCGATGCGGTCTCGATACAACGGCCGGAATTCTTCAACCCTTCATCCATAGCCCGGACCGCCTGCGCTGTGCCCTGCTGCAAATTATCAATAATGTCACGAATTTCCATGGTGGATTGCTGGGTGCGCTGTGCCAGACTGCGAACCTCGTCGGCGACGACAGCAAATCCACGCCCCTGTTCGCCGGCACGGGCAGCCTCAATAGCGGCGTTTAAGGCCAACAGATTGGTTTGTTCGGATATGCCGCCTATCACATCCAGGACATCGGCCACTCGCACACTGAACGCTTGCATCGATTGCACATCCTGCTGCGCGCACTGCAGAGTGGCCACCAGGCTGCTAATGGATTCAATATTCAAATTCATACTGACCTGGGCCTGCTGCACCGAGGCTTCCGCCGCGCAGACCACTTCGGAAGAGGTGCGGGTTCTTACTGCCACCTCACCGAAAGAAGCTGACAACTCATTGGTGGCACTGGCCAGCATTTCCGTTTCCAGCAGCTGGGCATCGGAACGCTGTAGCGTGGTCTCCATGGTTTGTGCCATGGCCTGGGCATTGGCCAGCACCTCCGCATTGGTAACTGACACCTGCCGCACAATGCCAGCCACCTTTTCGACAAAACAGTTAAAGGCCTCAGAAAACTGCGCCAGTTCATTGCGGCCCACCACGTCCAGCCGGCGCGTCAAATCGCCGGAACCCTGGGAAATATCCGTCATCAGGGCAACGCAGTTCCGCAACGGCTTGACGATGGAACCGGAGATCAACCAGGCTGCCATCAAAATCACGGCGATAATGACCAGCGCCACCAGCGCCATATCCGTCACCCAGCTGTACAAGGATTCGCGTTCATCCTGCCGGTAGACGCCGGTAAAAATCACCCAATCCCAAGGCGCAAAGTAGGCACCGTAGGATGTTTTCAGCTCGGCATTGACGGGGAGATTAGTATCCGTGGTGCGCCGCACCACCGGCAGGTTTTCTTCCGGTTCGTAGTAGAAATAGTAATCGACAAAACCACTCAAGGACTGAGAATACTGCTCCCTGAGAATATCCAGCGTACTGTACGTGGGTCCTCCCAACCCCAACCTTATCCCCAGCCGCAGCTTACTCTCGCGATCGTAGTCCGCTGCGGCTTGCACCTCCTCCGGGCTATCGTCGGACTGCACTTGAGGCACAGCCGGATGGGCGACCAGAAAACCGTGACTGGCGTTGTAAGCGTAATAGTAATTGCGCTCCCCCAGGGCTTGATTGTAGAGCGCCAGCTTGGCCAGCTTTTTGGCTTCCGGCTCAGTCAGTTGCCCGCTCTCAGACAGCTGGTGAAAAAAGTCCAGCGTCTTGATCGCCGACTCAGTCAGCTTGATGTACTCGGACTGTTTGAGATCCAGAAATTGCTCCTGCGCCTTGTTGACGGCTGCACTGGCCATGGCCATCAACCCCAACACACCAATGCCCACCAACACCCAAATCCGCTGACGAATCGACAACCGCTGCAACACCGGCGCCATACACCCTCCCGCTCAATTAGAATTATTATGCAATCACTGCCTACACAGACACCTGAAGCGTATCTTTATCTGTCAGGACTACCTGTTAAGCTATCGGCCAGCAACCACAATGCTTGACCCCCATAACAAGGCTTGACCCCCATAACAAGGCTTGACCCCCATAACAAGGCTTGACCGCCATAGAGACTCCAGAGCCCGCGCTTAGAATGCACATCATTAAGACCACCTATTCCTATAATAAACAGATCTAATTAGGGCTAGATCGGTAATAGCAGTAAAGTAAACTCCTCTTATACACTTAGCCGTTTAACGCCATGATCAAATTACGAGATCTGCAATACCTGGTTGCCATCGATGAGCACAAGCACTTCGGTCGCGCAGCCGAGGCCTGTTTTGTCAGCCAACCCACTCTCAGTGGGCAAATTATGAAACTGGAAGACCAGTTATCGCTGCAGTTGGTCGAACGCCACCGCCGCAGCGTGATGCTGACTCCGGCCGGCGAGACCCTGGTAGAGAAAGCCCGCAAGGTACTGCGCGCGGCGGAAGAGTTCGAATCCAGCGCCAAATCCCTGCTCGATCCCCTGGCCGGCGACTTGCACGTGGGACTGATCCCCACCCTGGCCCCCTATTTACTGCCCCACATCATGGGCCAACTGCACCAGGCCCTGCCCAACATCCAGTTTTATCTGCACGAAAACAAAACCCAGGAGCTTTTGCGCGAGCTCAACAACGGCAAACTCGATTTGCTGGTACTGCCCTATCTGGAAGAGATGGATCAGTTCGAACGCTATGATCTGTTTGACGAGGAGCTGGTGCTGGCCACCCCATCTCATCATCCCCTGGCAAGTCAGGACGCTGTCGGACTGGAGGACCTGCAGGGCCAGCAGATTCTCACCCTGGAAGACGGCCACTGCCTGCGTGATCAGGCGTTAGGTTACTGTTTTACCGCCGGAGCAAACGAGGACAACCGCTTTCAAGCCACCAGTCTGGAAACCCTGCGTTATATGGTCGCCAGTGGCCTGGGCATCACCCTGCTGCCCAAGTTGGCAACCCTGAACCTGCCACCGGACAGGGCGCTGACCTACATCCCCTTCCGCCAACCCGCCCCGACCCGTCAGATCAGCCTGCTGATTCGCCCCAATTACTCCCGTATGGAAGCGGTAAGGGCCGTGGTCGGCTCACTGCGCAAATCACTGGCACAGCTGAACTCGCTCTGAACCTAAGCCCAGGCCCAGCATTTGCCGGGCCTATCAAAAAGTCACTTATCAACGGTTTTGCCTATAAATGAGATTGGCAGTTCCAATTTCTAAAGCTCAAAAATAAGAATTATTCTTATTTCCAACCTTTAGACCTAATCTTCAATGAGACAAGGAACTGACCTTATGTTGAAGCCAATCACTTTCACCCTGATGCACTTCTGTATTGCCTTCACCGTGGCTTACCTGCTCTCCGGCAGTTGGGCCGTGGGAGGTGCCATCGCCCTGATTGAACCCCTGGTCAACAGTGTGGGCTATGTGTTTCATGAAAAAGCCTGGGAGCGCCTGAACAACCGACGCCAGCAGACCGGGACCGCTATGCCGGCTTGAGTGAAACTGCCTGGGTGGGTATCCCTGGGCACCCAGTTTATTTCGTACAAGCTGACTCTGTTTCAATATGCTTCGCGCTTTGTGTGAAGCGCCCGATTGTTTTTCCACACCGCTGACACTCAAAACCACACCGCCTTCGCGCTTGTATGAATTGGGTTTTCTCGACCATTGCGAGCGAATAACACAGTTGCTAGTTTTCTCGTGCGACGCAAATTTATAGTGGAAAGCCCGTATAAACCGTAAGAAGTTACATCAGTTTCCAGTTTTTGAGAGAAGTGGGTTTCTGATGCCGGGCTTGTGGTAACCATGTGCGATGAGCGTTGCAACCACACTCTAACAATAACGAATTACTCGGATGGAAACTCTATGAAAAACATCATTTCGCGCAAAGTCATGCTTGGGGTTAGCGCCCTGCTATTTTCCGGCAGTTTACTCGCTTCCGGTGGTGGCGGCGGCTCCACACCCGGTCCCTCGCAGCCATGTTCAGACTGCTCTCGCGGTCCCAACCCAACGGTCAACTCACTGGAAGCCGATCGAGGCCCCTACTCGGTAGCCAGTCAAAATGTGTCTTCATTTGTCAGCGGATTCGGCGGTGGCACCCTTCACTATCCCACCAACACGTCGGGCAAGATGGGCGCAATTGCTGTGATTCCCGGCTACGTATCCTATGAAAACAGCATTGAATGGTGGGGCCCTCGCCTAGCCTCGCATGGGTTTGTGGTCATCACCATGGATACCAACACTATTTATGACCAGCCCGACAGCCGCGCAGACCAACTGAGCGCCGCACTGGACTACGTGATCAGCCAAAGCAACTCGGGCAGCAGTCCCATCAGCGGCAAGGTTGATGAAAATCGTCTCGGTGTTATTGGCTGGTCTATGGGCGGGGGCGGCTCGCTGAAGTTATCCACCGACCGAAGCCTGAACGCTATCATTCCCCAGGCGCCCTACTACAGTGGTTCCAATGATTTCGACAGTATCCTGACTCCCAGCCTGATCCTGGCCTGTGAAAGTGATACTGTTGCACCTGTAGCCGTGCACGCGTCGCCGTTCTATAACGACATCCCCAACACCACCCCTAAAGCCTTTTTGGAAATCAACAACGGCAGCCACTTCTGTGCCAATTCTGGCTATCCTGATGAAGATATTCTCGGCAAGTACGGTGTTGCCTGGATGAAACGCTTCATTGATTTTGATTACCGCTACGATCAATTTTTGTGTGGCCCCAACCACGAGGCCGATTACAATATTTCCGATTACCGGGAAAACTGTAATTACTGATACACGTTGTTGGTTGCCGAGAGGCAATACCGAAAACGGCAGCTGAGAGCTGCCGTTTTTGCATTCCTAACAATTCTTTCAGGCTTCGAACTCTGTCTGTGGACGCTTCATCATCCGATCGTACAACAACGCTCGATTGCGCCCATTGGCTTTGGCCTGATACAACGCCATATCCGCTTCTTCAATCATTGACAGGTAGTCATCCTCAGAATCAGGTACCCTGGCGGCAATCCCCATACTGATCGTCAGAGGTATCTTTTTCCCGGCCTCAATCACAACCAGGGATTCGACCGAGGTACGCCCCTTCTCAGCCACCTGCCGGGCCTGCTGGGCGGTGGTATTGCGCAACACATAGACAAACTCTTCACCACCAAAACGGGCCAACAAATCTCCGGGACGACTCACCAGCGATTTAAGTTCTTCGGCGACCCTGCGGATACACTCATCACCGGCACTGTGTCCGTATTGGTCATTGATGGCCTTGAAATGATCAATGTCCATGAGTACCACGGCCAGCGGCTGTGAGGCGCGATACGCGCGCTTGCATTCCACCGCGATGTTTTTGTCAAAACAGCGACGGTTACTGACTTTGCTTAACGGGTCCGTCATCGTCAACCGGGTTAAATCCGAGTTCGCCAGCTCCAGTTTATCCATGGCGTCCTTATACTGCTGAGTGCGCTGCTTCACCTGCCGCTCTAACTCATCCGTCAATTCACGCTGCAAATCCAGCGTCGCCTTTTGCGCACTCAAGCGTCTTTCTCGCTCATCACCCACTTCGATCGCCAACTGCAAGGCTCGCTGCTGGGCCTGTTCACTGTGCTTGCGATCAAGGTTAATGCGATACGCCAGCGCAAACGATAACAATACCAGCTCTGCCACCATGCCAAAGGTCTGGGCGTATACGGTAAAACCATTAAATGGCAGTAGCCCCAATAACATCAGGGTAAACACCACCGTTCCACAGATCAGCACGATCCAGGCCACGGTAAAGATCTTGGCGACCATCACCTTCCTTAAGGACAGGTAAACGGTTACCCACAACCCCACCAGACAGGTGCCCAGGGAAGCCAAAGCCACCGTGGGGTATAACGCAGCACCATCCGTCATCGCAAAACATCCGGCATACACGGCCCACATAACCAGGATCGCGGTATTGCTGTGCAGCAGGATTCCGCCGTACTTTTCCAGTTCCAAAAAGACTCGTACAAATAAAGTGGCGCTTAGAAAGGTCATGGCCGCAAAGGTCAAGGTGCCGTGTTGAGTAAGCCATTCGGAATGGGTCCACAAATATTGATGACCGATGCCAGTCAAGGAGTTCAAATACAGCAGGGCAAACAAGACATAAATGAAGTAGCACAGGTAGGAGCGATCTCGAAGCAGCAGATACAGGCTGAGATTGTAAAACAACATCACTACCAGTGACCCAAGTATCACCCCCATGACCAGCAGGTCAGCATCTCGATGCTGCTGAAACACCGGCTTCTGAAACAGGATCAGGGGGGTAGCGATCAGAGTTGGTGTTTTAATCTGAACAAACACAGACAACGTAGCATCGCTGGGCAAAGGTATTGGAAAAGCAACGTGTCGGCCATGCTCATAGCGAGATTGTCCGCCGTAATTCAATCCCTGGGGCTGGCTGTGCCATACCGGTTGGCCGGCACTCAAAACATGAACCTGCACATGCTGCAGAGTGGCAATGGGAATCGTCAGCAACCATTCTGTCGCTAGCGCCGCTGGCTTTGGCTGCAGTTGAAAACGAAGCCAGAGGGATTCATCCCCATTCAAAGCCGGGGTTTCATGCCCCAAATAGGGATACCATGACAGCTGATCAGAGGAGGACAAAATACTCCCTGACTCGACGCCGTCTTTTACAATCACCGCATCAACATCGGCTACCCGATAGCTGCTCGCATTCCCGTCGAGAACTAAAGCTGCAGCGCTCGGTTGAGCGGACGCCGCCAACAAACAACTGAACCATGCCAGAAGTAGAAGATGACGAAACCCGGTTCTGTTGACGCTCTCCATTCGCAGCATAGGGGCCTCTAAGCTTGTGCCTCAAGATTCCGTAGCCGGCAACCACCTAGAGGAGAGTGCACTGGATGGTGAAGCCTTGAATGACTTAAAGTATTGGCTTTGGCATTAAAATTATCGTAACCAGAATAAATTTGCTGCGTGACAATGTCCACTGTTTGTATCGACTTTTGCTGGCTTTTACTATCCGGGAAAAACTTTGGCCACTTTTTTGACACACTGAGCACAGAAAACCCAAGCCGACCAACAAACACCCAGCATTTGACACCTGCCCCAGAGATGTCACTTGAGCAATCACGACTGAAAAGTGGGCTGGCAGGATAGGAGTACAGGATAGGATCAACTGGATCGGGAAAAGGCCCTGCCCCCCAGATATCGCCAACTAACCAGCAACACCAACCCAAACAACACCCAGCTGAGACCATCCAACAACAACGATGGATGACGATTAAAGAAGGTACCAGAGCTTTCGGCTTGATAGGGCACTCGCAGGACCACCCCCAGCTGCTGAAGAAAAGGCGACTGATACACCCGCTGCCCGGAAGGCAAGATCAGACCGGAAGGCCCCCGATTCGAGACATACACCATCGGCAAACGATTCTCCACACTGCGCAGGACCGCGGCATTCAACTGCTGATAACTTTGCCTGCTGTCACCAAACCAACTGCTGTTTGACTGCACCAGTAACAGCCTTCCCGAACCTACCCCTTGACTGTCTCGAACCGCTTGCGCCACATAATCCGACAACATGACTTCGAAACAAATCAACGGCACGATCTCGGTGTCGTTGATCCGGAAGCGGACGAACGACTCGCCCGGCAAAAAATCTGTAAAGAAATCTGAGAAATGTTGATAAAAGCGTGCTTTAAGTTCAGGCCAGAGATTCAGCCCAGGGATGTATTCCGCCATCGGCATGCGCTTGATTTTGCGATACCTGGAATGCAACTCGCCCTCGAGATCTAACATCACGGCAGTATTGTAAGTGCCTGTGTCGCTGGCTGAGCCGGAGCGATCGCTCGCGTATTCGGTGTCCTGAAACACCAACGGCACCTGCATCTGCCCCAGCAAACGCCGAAAGGTATCTCGCACCCAGGGATAAGCAAAATAGCCTTTGTAACGCGTTTCTGGCCACACCAGCAGATCCACATCATGTTGAACCAGTTGTTCACTGAGTGCCATTTCCGGTGGGTAGCCACGACTGTAACCCGGTCTGGGAGCAGGCACTTCGGCACTGGGTGGCTCATCGCTCTGGACCACACCGATATCAAGCCTTGGCCAATGACTGGTACGCTGCTCCCAGGCAGGCGCCATCACCAGCCCGTAGCCGAACCAGAGCATAACCGGCAACACTGCCAGCCCTTGCCAGGACACCACTGGACTACGGCGATAGCCCAACTCAAAAAGACCAACATTTACCAGCACAATGATAAAGTCCAGGCCGGCCGTACCGACAAGATCCAAGGCCTGCAGTGCCGTGGTGAAAGAGCTCTGACTCTCAGCCAGCTGCACGGGAAACATCATCGGAAACCGACTCAGGAAAAACGTCAGGCAAACAGGCAACAGCAGTAACCAGGGCATGCGCAGCTGCATTTCCAGCCAGCGAGTCAACACCAACGCCAGCGCAAACAACTGCCCGCAATACCCCCAAAACAACAGCGACGCCAGTCCACCGCCCACGACACCCAGGCCATTGTAAAGGCCGATAAAGTCGACAATGCAGTTGGCCGCAACCCCATACATGACAAAGCCCATGGTCAGGCCCAGAGTGTACACCCGCATTAAAGATTGCCCCTGCACCGCCCACAGAACCGGTAGCAAAGCACACCAGGTGAGCAGATAAGCCTGGGGATAGAGAAAGGGAATCGCCAACCCCAAACCCGACCCAGCGGCGGCCAGGTACCGATAGCCAACGTTCATTTCGATAGTTCCCGGCTGACTACATGAGCCTGACCTTGAGCCTGGGTCTGGGTCTGGGTCTGGAAGGCGAGCTGAATCTGTTGTATCTGTTGCTGCTTCTCGCTGGAAGACAAGTTGGGGTTTACCATGATTTCGCGCCGACTGATCAGATAGAGCGCCATGGCATCCTGCTCGGAAAATAACGCCTGGCTGACCTCAAGCCCCAAATGCTGTTGCCGCAGTGCCGCCAGCCGCCGATAAAAGATTCTCTCTTTTTGTACAGCCTTCCAGGGATTTGCTGGCTGATGCTGGCGATAATCCCGCTGCAGCGCCTGCTCGGCACGTTTCAAGCCCACATAGCGAACAAACAACTCGCCAACTTCTATGGAAATCTCGACCGGCACACTCTTTTCAACCAGAAAACGGATACGATTCAAACGGTCACTGGTACTGTCTGCCGGTACCTCGGTCATCGTCACGTAGGCACTGACAGCCCGATCCAAAACCGCAACCGTGGCAGGAGACAACTGCAGCTCTCCGTTCGACACAACCAGCTCCGCCAGTGCTTTTTCCGCACGCTCAAACTGGGTTTGACGCTGGCTTTCAGACAGGTGTTCCCGCATGACAGCCACAACATAGTTCTGATCATTACCGCTGTGCTGATTTTTACCAAAGCCCTGCCGCATACCATCGTCTGAAGTTGCCTGTTGATGGCGGTAGCCATCCACAATGGCGCTGCCCAAGACCGGCAGAACGAGCAGCATCCAGCCCCAGTGTGCCCGCCGCTCATACCACGTCATTGAGAATCCTCTATGGGGGTCTCAGCAGAGGCGCTGTCAGGCATCACTGGCACCTGGAATCCCTGCATTTTTTCCCTCTCGGCCTCACTAAAGTACTCGGCAAACAGCGTCTGGACTCTTTGTGCGGTTTCTTGCGGCGCGTTGCTCGCCGTAACATTGTCGGCCATCAGGCGATCACGTTCTTGCTGAAAATGCTGGTAGCGGTCTTGCCAGCCATAAATGGACAGCACCTTATTGAGATATCGCGACCTGGACTGTTGCTTCATCAGCGCCTTTTCCTCAGCGCCAAGAGTTGGGTCAGATGACAAACGGAAGCTTTCGTACATAAATTGCTTTTCCGCATCCGATTGACTGAACAAACGGGCTGCCACCTCAACCCCCAGGTAGGTTTCGCGAAGACGCTGGACCTCCTCCTTTCTCACGTCGAATTCTGGATTGGTCTCAGTGTGCAGCTGGTCATATTCCCGCAAGGCAGTGAGATACAGATAATAGCTGCCTGCCACTTGGGCAACCTGACTGCCGGCCTGCTCCGGCATGGCCACCTGAATCAATTCCTGCAACCGGGCAACCCCCAGGGCATCCAGTACCAGACTGCGCTCGCCGAGTATCCGGTTCAGTGCCAGCATCGCCTCGTGATCGAGAATGACATTGCCGCTTTCATCAAGGCGCACCTGCTGCAACGCTTCATCGATGGCCTCGGCACTGAACACAGTTGCGACAGCTCCAGCTCCGGCTTGATTCAGCGTTTTCTCAACCACGTCCCTGGCCGGTTGTTGAATAGATTCAGCGCCAGATTTATCTGCAACTGCCAGTGTGTTGGCAGGAGCCGGCTCCAGCTCCCGCGACTCAGTAACCGCAGCCTGCGCGATGAAATCCGGGGCCAGGGGCTGATCATCGATCAGAGTGGAACGAGTTGCGCCCACCAGCAACCAACCATAAGCCGCAGCAATCGTTGTCAGCGCAAGTATCAGCAGAACGGCAAGTGCCTTGTGTTTTCCCAACGCCTTGTGTTTTCCCAACGCCTTGTGTTTTCCCAACATAGCCCTAATCCACCAGGCAGACTCTATGCCCCCATGGTAATGCCACAACCGTCACAGACAACACGATCCTGTTTCATATATGCCCAGATTGTATGAATTGCGCTTGAATCACTAAAACTCAAGCACCTATCATTTTCTCTGCACTTCAAGGCCGAGACGATGGATGCGAATAAGAAAGACATTCCCTTCGAGCTGCACCCACTGGGATTTATCGAAGCGTTTACCCAGCTGGGCGTTCCCCTCGAAGCTTTGCTTGAGCACACCGGCATATCGACCGCTATGCTCGATCGCCGTCTTGGAAAAATTTCTCTGCGTCAGCAAAAGCAACTGCTGAACAACGGCATTGCCCTGAGCCAGACACCGGGTGTCGGCCTTATCATTGGCCTGAATATGGACTGGAGCTTTCACGGCAATGTGGGCTCAGTCATTAACTGCAGTCCCGATCTGAAAAGTGCCGCCGCGGCCTGGCGTCGCTTCCTGCCTATAGCTCAACCCCACTTGGCTGAACGGGTCTGCCAACCCGGTGCTTATATAGATCAGCAAGATACCCTGATCGCCCCGCTGCTGAGCCAGCATTGTGACGATGATTCTTCCGAGCTGCAGCAGTTTGAAATCGAATACCGACTCGCCAGAACCTTGATGCTCTATCACCACTGCGGCAATAAAACGGTGGCGCAGCCCCAGATCCATGTGTGGCTGAATTATCCCGAGCCAGCCCATCTGCCGCTCTACCAACAGCTGCCCTGTGACCGCATTGCGTTTAATGCCCCGCAGTCAGCCATCGGCTGCCACTATCTCGTGATGGCTCAACCCTGGCGCCCCTTGCGCAGTGCAGCCTTTAAACGTGTGATCGAGCAATGCGAACAGGATCTGCAACGCTCTCACCCCAACACGACCGTTCGCTCAAAAGTGCTCTGGCACGTTAGCCAGGCCTTCAATCAACCGATTTCACTGGAACAGGTAGCTGACCATCTTGCTCTCAGCCCGCGGGCTCTGACCCGCAAACTGGCTCAAGAAAGGACCAGTTTCCGCACTATCGCTCACCAGGCCCGCATGGAACTGACCGCCCTGCACCTGCAACGCTCCAGTCTGAGCGTTGACGAAATTGCCCAGCTGTTGGGATTTTCCAGTCCCTCCAGTCTGCGTCGCGCCATAAAAAACTGGTGCGGTCAAACGGCAGGCAGCCTGCGAAGTCAGCAACAAACGTTGAACAATGCGCCAATGTCGCAACTCATCGATATTGTCCAAGCCGAGGAGAGCTGCCTTCTCACCTCTTAAGCCTGTCCAGGATAGACGTTTACAGCGGTGAATATTGTTCAATCGAAATTGCTCAACCGGAAGAATTTTCCACAGAAGTTGACAAACAGTCCGCAAACAGGAGACTAGACTTACTTACTATACGCTCTGAACCTAAGAGACCCTTATGGAAATGACCAAGACCCTTGGCGAATTCATTGTTGAATGCCAAGCCGAATACCCGACTGCCACTGGCGCCCTCACCTCCATCTTCTCCTCGATTCGCCTGGCCTCCAAAGTGCTCCATCGAGAAATCAATAAAGCCGGCCTGGTGGATATCACTGGTGCCGCGGGTGCTGAAAACGTTCAGGGAGAACAACAGCAAAAACTCGATGTCTTTGCCAATGAAAAATTCAAGACGGCACTCGCGGCTCGCGGCGTGGTTTGTGGCATCGCCTCAGAAGAAGAAGACAAGTACGTTAACTTTGAGGCCGGCAACAGCCAGGATGGCGAGTATGTGGTGCTGATGGACCCGCTGGACGGATCGTCCAATATTGATGTCAATGTTTCGGTGGGCACCATCTTTTCGATTTACAAGCGGGTATCACCTCGCGGAGAACCGGTCACCGAAGCGGACTTTCTCCAGCCCGGCCACAAACAGATTGCCGCAGGCTATGTGATCTATGGCTCCTCAACCATGCTGGTGTATACCACCGGCAACGGCGTGAACGGTTTTACTTTTGATCCCAGCCTGGGGGTTTTCTGCCTGTCCCACCCGAACATGCGGATGCCGGAAGACGGCAAGATCTACTCGGTCAACGAAGGCAATTACATTCACTTCCCGCCCGGCGTGAAGAAATACATTAAATACTGCCAGGAAGAGGATATCGCCACCCAGCGCCCCTATACCTCCCGCTACATTGGCTCGCTGGTGTCCGACTTCCACCGCAACCTGATCAAGGGCGGCATCTACCTCTATCCCACCTCCAGCAGCTACCCCAATGGCAAACTGCGCTTGCTGTATGAATGCAACCCGATTGCGTTTCTGGCAGAGCAGGCCGGCGGCAAAGCGGTCTGCGCTCCCGATCAAGCGATCATGCAGCTGAAACCCAAAGAATTGCACCAGCGCACCCCGTTCTTTGTCGGATCGAAGAAGATGGTAGAGAAAGTGGAAGAGTTTTTGCTGCAAGGCTAATCCAGCCCTGTACCCAGGCGGCGACGGCCTGGGTACACCAGCGGGTGAGAACCAGCTTAGCTGAACGCCGACCTTATTTCAGGGAACTGAAGTGAGCGGCCAGATTGGCGATATCCTCATCACTTAACGGCTTGGCCATCCCGGCCATGATTGCCGCCTGACCGCCAGTGCGCTGGCCGTCCCGATAAGCTTTGAGGGCCAGTTCCAGATACTGTGCATTCTGTCCGGCCAGATTGGGATAGGTGGGGATTTGGGCAATACCATTGGCACCATGACAAGCAGTACACATGACGGCTTTGCTTTTACCTGCTTCAGGGTTTCCCGCAGCCTGTACAACAACTGGTAACGCCAACATCATTGAAATAACCGGCAGCAGTACTCGTGCTTTCATATTTTTCTTCTCCTAACAGACATATTCACCCCTGGCGGCAGACAGCCTAGCAGGGTTTGGTTTTACTCTAGCAGCAATTGTACTTGCCTGTCCCATAAAGAAAAGCCAATAAATCCGAGGTCAGCCCGACAAGGCCGGTAAACGTTGGTAAAAGCTTCTGCAAAGGTATAATTCGCTCTTAACGTTACTCGAATGCCGCCACGGCAGCTGTATAAGGATTAAGCATTTTGATGATCGACCACTCCGGGACCGACGCGGTTTGCCGGGAAATCATTACCCCTCGCTTTTGTGAAACCGATGCGCTCGGCCACATTAATAACGTCAGTTACGCCGCCTGGCTGGAACAGGGGCGCACCGGATATTTTAAGACACATACCCCAGGTGGTTTTTCCCCCTTAATTCTCGCCAAACTGGAGATCAATTATCGCAATGAGGCCTTTCATGGCACTCTGGTGGAGGTGCAAACCTGCCTGGAAAAGCTTGGCAACACCTCTTTTACTCTGGCTCAAAAGGTTTACCAGGGCGATCAACTGGTGGTAGAGGCGCATTCCGTTTTGGTCAATTTCGATCACGGGTTGAAGCAAAAGGCTCCCTTCAATGACTCAGAACGGCTGCATTGGCAGGCCCTGGAAGTAGAGAACTTTTAAACTTCTCTTTCTGCCCAGCAAGATCGAAGCATGGCGATCAAACAGCCTCTGCCGCAGACCAACTCATCGGCAAAGGCTGGGATTACTCACCAGGCCGTCACTCCCAGTAAACCATCCATCATGCGTTTCAGAGTAGTCTCGGCCAAAACCCAATTGGCTTCACTGGCGTCGAGCACCAGGTTGTACTCCAGGTAGAGAAGAGTGCCCATAGTCACCTGGGCATCTGCGCGACTGTTGCCAGAACCCAGAGCCGCGAAAAAATCTTCGATGGCTTCCAGCTGCAACCGGTGGGGAATCGCCACAAGCTTGGCCAAGCCTTCGTTGCGCAGGGCTTCATGGCGAAAGGCGGCCTCCACCCGACGCTCATGGTCCCTGGCAACCTGCGCTTGGATATGGCTAAAGAGAATATCGGCAATTCCGTTCGACAACAGCTGGCGTACATGAGCCCCCCTATTGGCCACTTCGACACTCTGGGTCGACGAATCATCCTCGGCTGACTGCAGCTGACTGAGCAGTTGCCCGGCCTGCTCCTGCAAACGGGCAGAATCACTGCTGAGACGTGTTTCCACATAGTGCACAAAGGCATCGTGCAGCAGCGACTGGATATCATCAAAGTAATAGGTGGTTGCCGCCAGCGGTACATCGGCCTCAGAAGCTACCGCCCGATGTTTCACGCCACGGACCCCATCGCGCTCAATAACTCGCAGAGCGGCTTCCAAAATGGCTTTCCGCCTTATACGACTGTCACTTCGAAGGGCTGAGCGCCCCTGATATTGAAGAATATGATCAAACCTGTTATCTGGCATACCTGCCTTCCTCTCTGAATAAACTGCAAGCAAAGTGGCCAATCATCGGCTATCAGAGCCGTTGTTATTGTTATGACTTTGACCCTGGTAAATAACGGTTAATGCTGAACGATAGCAAACTGAAATGTCATCTCCGTGAAAAAAACCAACATTATGGCTGAGTTTGCAAGGCACTGCCGGAAAATACTGTTAAATTCATCCCAACTAGTAAGTACTGATACAAAGTAAATCCTGAGACAAAATAAGGCCTGACACACGTAAATATTGATGCCTGATTTGTGTGGATTCAAGTAATCAGAGACACCAGCCAGCTGAGGAACAAGCAGCGGCGCCCTTCAGAGATGGGAAAGATGGGAAAACTGGGGCCGCAAATATTCCACTTGATCGGCGCGTATGCGACTGCCATTGATCAACGCCAGGTATTCGGCCGCGTTGGGTGTATAGGGCAACGCAATCAGCTCCATATCGATTTCATCGAGCAACCAGTTGCCCTTGCGTTGATTACAGCGCCGGCAGGCGGCCACCACATTAATCCACCGATCCCGGCCACCCCGACTGCGCGGTAACACGTGATCACGGGACAGCTCACGCACACTGCAAAACCGCCCGCAGTACAAACACTGGTGATTGTCGCGGGCAAACAAGGCCGGATTGCTCAAGGGCGGGATCGTTCGCGGCGGCGCCAATCGTCCACCACCACAGGCAAGAATCGCCGGCACTTCAATACAGCTTTGACGACCCGTTCGGCGCGAACACCCTCCATAGATTTTTCTCACCACTCCGCCCAGGCTCCAAGACACCAAATCGCGCGCATACAGGCACACGGCCAGCTGCCAATCGATCCATTCAAGAGGCTGGCCCGCGGCATTCAACCTTAGAATTCGGGCGTCAATCAAAATCACCCCCCAGCTGCCAACAGCGGTCCAAAGCTGGCTCACACGGTTGCCAGGGGGCTTGGACGTTGGTCAGGAGTGCAAACGGAGAGAAATTTGCGCAGAAAAGTGAAACAACAAGTCCCGCAGGCTCGTTCAAGTCGCACCCCATCCAGACTGGAAGGATGCTAAGGTGAGGATTCTGATCCCAGGTGAAGACGCGCCCCCCTCTGCAACCGTGAACTGGCCAATTTTTGACCATTTCAGGAAGTATCCAATGCCTTCTGTGGGGAGTCAAGTGAAGAAATGGTTGCAAGATGGCGCGAAATCAAGCCAGAAACCTGTGCCACCAATACCAGAAACCTGTGCCACCAATAAAAAACCCCGGCCGCTATCCCGCGGCCGGGGCATATTCTCACAGGATGTTGTTTACCCTAAGTCCTTTGTCCCAGGTGTTTTATTAACATGAATCAGACTACGTGAATCACATGAAAAATTAACCCCAGGCCCTTTCATGGCCAGCGCCTTCCCTGTCCCTGCTGTTAGATCCCTAATCTGTGTCCCTAGATATTGTCCCTTGTATCCTTACCTGTATCCCTACAGGCGCTTCCCTTTACCATCGCCTCCAAGCGATTGGCTTGCGCCTTAAGCTCCCTGTCCAAGGCTCCTGCTTCAACTATAGTAGTTACTCTGCGCGCCGGCCAATAGTGGCAAAAGGCTGCTTTTTTTGTGAGACATTTCCTACAACAAAAGCGTGAAATCTGTTCAAAAAATCTCGTCGGGCTGTAAATCGAACAAGTATCTCGGTTCCAGGTCCAACTCCCGCAGAATATCGTCCCCCTCTTGCTGCAGCAATTTCAATTCCGTCTCATCCAGTTGACTGCCTAAGCCTTGCTGAATAACGATCTCCACCCGACGATTGCGAGCACGCTGTTCCGCGGTACGGTTATCCCCCAGGGGTTTGGTGTCGGCAAAACCAGAGACCATAAACCGCTGCGAGCTCAAGCCACCTTTCATCAGTTCGTGTGCAACCGATACGGCCCGGGCCGAGGACAACTCCCAGTTCGAGCGAAAGCGTGGGGTATTAATGGGAATACTGTCGGTATGACCTTCCACTTGAATTTTTCCCGGTTTGTCCTCCAACACCAATCGGATTTCGTCCAGCACGTCGTAGTATTTTTCATTGAGGCGGGCCGAACCTGTCTCAAAGGAACCTTGTTCCCGGATGCGTATAATGATCTTCCTGCCACGGGTTTCCACTTCCACCTCACCCTGAATAATCTGGTCATGCAGAGCCTGGGCGACTTCCATGGCATCCTTTTCGGTACTGGCAATCAATGCTTCCAGTTTCTGCCTGACCCGAGCCTTGGTGCCGGTATCCAGGTTCACCTCTCCCTGTTCAAGGTCATAAGCCTCCGCACACTCAAAATCCAGGGTACTGCGGGTCAAGTCCGTGGTTTTCTGCCAGATCTCATAAAAGGGCGTGGGCTCTGGAATGGCCGGACTAAACTCCCGGGCAATAATGGAGGTTCCCCGCGGGACGTCGGTGACATTGAGCTGATTCTGCACCCCAAAAGCCTGCGCCATTGAACCCGCCAGGCGCTTGAACTTCATGGCATCCATTTCGGAAAAAGACAGCAACAACACAAAAAAACACATCAACAGCGCCATCAGGTCGGCAAACGTCCCCATCCAGGGGGCCAGCCCAGGTCGTGGGCAGCGGCACTTTGTATCGGCCTCGGTCATGACTTACCCCGCCTCGGCCAACTCGCGTCGACCCTCTGGCAGATAAGTACGCAACATGGCATCGATGACCCTGGGATTCTGGCCGCTCTGAATGGCCAACAGGGCATCGAGAATCAACTTTTTATTCAGCGCCTCTTCACCCGCTCGCAATTTCAGCTTGTCGGCAATCGGCTCACACACAACGTTCGCCATCACGGCGCCATACAGGGTTGTCAGGAGCGCCACGGCCATCGCCGGGCCAATGGCTTTGGGGTCGTCCATATTGGCAAGCATTGACACCAGACCAATCAGAGTCCCAATCATCCCCATGGCCGGCGCTACTGCGGCTAAAGAGGAGAAAATACCCGCCGCAGTATTGTGGCGATCTTCCGCCAGCACCCGGTCTTTCGACAGCATGGACTGGACCACATCCGGATCGTGTCCATCCACCAACAGCTGTATGCCTTTTTGCAAGAAGTCATTGTCCACCTCCTTGCCCTCCAGCGCCAACAGCCCCCCCTTGCGGGCCACGTTAGCCAAGGCCACCACTTCATCGATCAAATCCATGGGGTCCGTACTTTTAAATACAAAACTTTTGGCGGCCACCTGACCTGCACTGAAAAATTGACCCAGACCGTATTTCGCCATCACCGCAAAAAAACTGCCGCCCAATACAATCACCAGTGACGGCGCATTGAGGAACATGCCCGCTTCACCGCTCATCAACATGGTGGCCGCCACCAGCCCGATGGCTCCCAAAATCCCTACAATGGTCGCTAAATCCACTACTGCCCCCGCGGATATCTTGTCTTCAGCTCAAAAGGCATACAGAAAAAAACATACACCCAAAAACATCACCAACTGCTTAGGAGCCAGCATGCCAGCTCAGTAATCAGTCAAACTTATGTCGTTTATCGGCCAGACTGCAAAAATCCGCAGCCGCAAATGCGGAGATTCTTTTCCCGGCGCAGACGGATCCAAGCCTGCCGCTTTCCCGGATTGACGCTGGCAGCGGGCTTCGGTAGGGTTGCGTGTTTTCAACACCCTGAGAGAATCCCCTGTGGCCACCAAGAAAAAAGCCGTTGATTTCGAACAATCCCTGCAGCAGCTTGAAGCGCTGGTCACAAATATGGAAAAAGGCGAAATGAGCCTGGAAGAGTCCCTCAAGGCGTTCGAAGCCGGCATTAAGCTGACGCGTGAATGCCAGGCTCGCCTGTCTGAAGCTGAACAGAAGGTACAGATATTGCTGGAAGAACAGGGCCAACGGGTTGCCCAGCCCTTCCCCGACGACAGCGACGTGTGAGCCGGCCAGCATGAACGAACCTTTTCCCGATCCCCAAACGCCAGCGACCTCTCCGTCCCAGCCAGACCTGCTGCCGTTTCTCGAACAGAGCCAGCAGCGTATTGATCTGGCGCTGGAACGGACTCTACAGCTCACCGACAGTGATCCCAAACTGCTGGAGGCAATGCGCTACAGCCTGCTCAACGGTGGCAAACGCATACGCCCGATACTGGCCTACGCCAGTGCCCAGGCGGTGGGAGAGGTCAGCGAGGCCACCGATTATGTGGGTAGCGCCCTGGAGTGCATTCACGCCTACAGCCTGATTCACGACGATCTGCCGGCGATGGACGATGACGACCTGCGCCGCGGCCAGCCCACCTGCCATATTGCCTTTGACGAGGCCACCGCCATTCTGGCCGGTGACGCCCTGCAGTCGCTGGCGTTTCAGCAGCTTGCCCAGACTCCGGGCCTCGACAGCGACACCCGTCTGCAACTGGTGCAGCAACTGGCCCTGGCGGCCGGAGCACAGGGCATGGTGGGCGGCCAAGCCATTGATCTGGCGGCCGTCAATCAACAGCTGAACCTTGACCAGTTGGAGCGTATGCACAACCTGAAAACCGGCGCATTGATTGCCGCCAGTGTCGTTATGGGTGCCACGGCCACAGGCCGCGCCAGCCCGCTCCAACTGGATGCACTGCGCCAGTACGCCCTGGCCATTGGCCTGGCGTTCCAGGTACAGGACGATATTCTTGACGTCACGGCGGATACGCAAACCCTGGGCAAGCAACAGGGCGCCGATCAGGCCCGCAATAAGCCCACCTACGTATCGTTACTGGGTCTGGAGGGTGCCCGGCAAAAAGCACAAGATCTGTACCAACTAGCGCTCGAAGCCCTGCAACCCCTGGACCAACGTGCCAATACCTTGCGGGATCTGGCCGGCTATATTGTCGAGCGGGACAAATAGCCCTAGGCAAGCCGCGCTTATCCCCCTAAAATTGGTCTTTCACCCCGTAGAATGCCGTTACCCGTTCGCATGTTTGATGAAATCCCACTGTCACGTCCCCTGACGCCACTTCTGGATCAGGTCAACTCGCCCGCCGACTTGCGCCAACTCGACGAAAAAGAGCTGCCGCAACTGGCCCGTGAACTGCGCGAGTATTTGCTCTACAGCGTCGGCCAGACCGGTGGGCATTTCGGTGCCGGACTGGGCGTGGTGGAACTGACCATCGCCCTACACTACTGCTACAACACCCCGGAAGACCGACTGGTGTGGGACGTGGGCCATCAGACCTACCCGCATAAAATCTTAACTGGCCGGCGCGAACAGATGTTCAGCATGCGCCAGGCCGATGGCCTGTCGGGCTTCCCGAAGCGCACTGAAAGCGACTACGACACCTTTGGTGTTGGCCATTCCAGCACCTCCATCAGTGCCGCCCTGGGCATGGCCCTGGGCTCGGAAATGGCGGGCAATCCGCGCAAACACGTGGCGGTGATTGGCGACGGCGCCATGACCGCGGGCATGGCCTTTGAAGCGCTGAATCATGCGGCTCACACCGAGACCGACATGCTGGTTGTGTTAAACGACAACAACATGTCCATCTCCCGTAACGTGGGCGGCCTGGCCAACTATTTTTCCAAAGTGTGGGCCAGCAAGCTGTATACGAACTTCCGCCAGGGCAGCAAAAAAGTGCTGTCGAAAATCCCCCAGGCCTGGGAACTGGCGCGCAAAACTGAAGAACACATGAAGGGCATGGTGTCCCCCGGCACCCTGTTTGAAGAGCTGGGGTTCTATTACATCGGCCCCATTGACGGCCATGACCTGGAGCGTTTGACCCACGATCTCACCAACCTGCGCAACCTGCCCGGGCCCAAACTGCTGCACATCATTACGAAGAAAGGCAAAGGTTTTGCCCCTGCGGAAGCCGACCCCGTGGGCTATCACGCGCTCAATAAAATTGAACCCAAAGCCAAGCTGCAAGATGCCAGCTCAACCCCGAAACCGGTCAAGCGCAAGTATCAGGATGTGTTTGGTGACTGGCTCTGTGATATGGCCGAGCAGGATGAAAAGCTGGTGGCGATCACACCGGCCATGTGCGAAGGCTCGGGCATGGTCAAGTTCGCTGAACACTATGCCGAGCGTTTCTACGACGTGGCCATTGCCGAACAACACGCCGTGACCCTTGGCGCCGGCCTCGCCTGCGAAGGGCAAAAGCCGGTGGTGGCCATCTACTCCACCTTCCTGCAACGGGCCTACGACCAGCTGATTCACGACGTGGCCATCCAGAACCTGGATGTGACCTTTGCCATTGACCGGGCCGGTCTGGTGGGCGAAGACGGCCCGACCCACGCCGGCAGTTTTGACCTGAGTTTCTTGCGCTGCATTCCCAACATGGTGATTGCCGCCCCCAGCGACGAGAATGAGTGCCGCCAGCTACTTACCACCGCTTATCAGCACACGGGCCCGAGTGCCGTTCGCTACCCCCGGGGCACAGGTCCTGGCGCGAACATCGACACCGAGCTGTCTCTCCTGCCCATCGGCAAGGGGGTGGTCCGTCGCGAAGGTCAGGGGGTAGCCATACTGAGTTTTGGCACCCTGTTACCTGCGGCCATGCACGCCGCCAACGCCCTCGATGCCAGCGTCTGTGACATGCGCTTTGTCAAACCCCTGGACACCGACCTGATCACCCGCATGGCCGCCAACCACGACCTGCTGGTTACCATTGAAGAAAACAGCGTTGCCGGCGGTGCGGGCAGCGCGGTAATGGAATGGCTGGCAGAACAAGGCATCACCACGCCGCTGTTACCCCTGGGGCTGCCCGATGTATTCATTGATCACGGCAACCATCAAGTCCTGCTGGAGCAGGCTGGCTTGAGCGGTGAGCGTATTCTGGAACAAATTCGCCAACGCCTGGCGCCATCATTGAGCCGGGCTGCCGGACAGCCCTGACGCTGAACCGCCACCTGGCTTATTACCCCTGTTTTACTCTTCCGGAGCAGCCCATGCCCTGGCTACAACTGCGAATCAACACCGACCGCAACCGCGCTTCTGCTATTGAAGACGCCCTGCTGGATGCCGGTGCGGTCTCTGTCACCCTGCAAGACAACGCCGACCAGCCCATTCTTGAGCCCGCTCTGGGAGAAACCCCCCTCTGGGATGACACTCTCATTACCGGTCTCTTCGATGCGACCATCGACACCGACATTACCACCCATCTGGCGTCCACATGCCTGGGCAGCAAGCTGCCACCCCATCGCTGGGAACTGCTGGAAGACAAGGACTGGGAACGGGAGTGGATGAACAATTACCACCCCATCCACTGCGGCGGAGACCTGTGGATCTGCCCCAGCTGGAAGGAGCCGCCACAGCCCGAGGCCACCAACCTGTTGCTGGATCCGGGGTTGGCGTTTGGCACCGGCACCCACCCCACCACTTTCATGTGCCTGCAGTGGCTGGCCGAACAGGCCCCCTTCCAGGGCGAAACCTTTGTGGATTACGGCTGCGGCTCCGGCATCCTCGGTATTGCCGCCCTGTTGCTGGGTGGTTCGCAGGTGACTGGTACCGACATTGACCCCCAGGCCTTGCTGGCCACTCACGATAACGCCGACCGCAACGGCCTCGCCCGCGAGCGCTTCCCTGTCTACCTGCCCAAGGATTGTCCCGCGCAACAAGTGGATATCACCCTGGCCAATATTCTCGCCGGCCCCTTGGCCGAGCTGGCCCCCAGCCTTAATGCCCTGACCCGTCCCGGCGGCAAACTCTGCTTGTCAGGCATCCTCAACACCCAGGCCAGTGCCGTGATGGCGGCCTACGAACCCTGGTTTGATTTTGATCCGGTGCGTCAACAGGAGGAATGGGTGTGCCTGACCGCGCGCAAACGCTGATTCCTATAAAGGTCCTTTTGCGCCTAATGCCTCACGTCTTGTCAAAGGCGCGGTTTACCGCCTTTGCAGGAACGACTACACTCGTGGGCTGAACAACCATCAGGGACCCACTTTGCCCATGGCAGACAGAGTGACACGCTGCCCTCACTGCAGCACCTCCTTCCGCATTACCGACGCCCAGCTGCAAACCGCCAAAGGCGCAGTACGGTGCGGCTCCTGCCTGCAAATTTTTCGGGCGCTGGACTACCTGCAGCCTCTGCCTGGACAGCCGCAAACCCCGGCGATCGATGAGGCGACCCGCAAAACTGAAGCCCCAACGGCTGAAATGCCTTCCTCGTTGCCATCGACAACGCCAACGCCCCAACCTGCAGCTGAAACCGCGCCCAAAGCCGCTCCTAAAGCCGCGTGGGACGATGACGATGATGATGCCCTTATTTCTGACGACATGGACGATGATGGGAGCGCCAGCCGTATCCACCTGGGCGATTTGAGCCCGGAGTTTGCACAGCAGGGCAGTGTTTCAGCCCGCCAACGAGGTTCACTGTTTGACCGCGAACTGCAGCTCGACGAGGACCGGGAAACCGATGACGCCGATGAATCCTGGGCCATGGCGCTGCTGGATGACGAAGGTGAGCCCAGCGACGATGACGAGTTCGACAACGATAGCGAGTTCGACAACGATAGCGAGCTCGACAATGACAGCGATGCCAGCATCGAAAACTACCGCTTTGCCCCCTCGGACACCTTTAACGACGACAGCGAAGACTCTATAGACCTGTCCCTGGAATTGGACAGCGACCCGCTGCTGGACGATTTCAGCGAGCCCGAAGCTCGGCCATATGATGAATATCGCCCCTCCAGCGATGACGACTGGGCAGATGCCCCGCGGCGGAGCGACAGCTTCAGTCTGGAGCTCGATCACGCTGATGACCCCGACACAAGCTCCCGCAAACCGCCACTGTTCAGTGTCACCGGAGAACGCAGTGTCGACGAGCAATCCGACTACGCCGAGCAGCCAGAGCGCTTTGACGACCTACTCGAAGGCCGTCGGGAACCAGACGAACTGCTTGATATCGACGCGGAGCCCATCGCACCAGATTCCCATGATGACAGCGACTCTGATAACAACAGCTATGAGCCTGAGCCGGGCTACCATCACGAACCGGACGATGCTCATGCATCAGACTACGATCACGAATCAGACTACGATCACGAATCTGAACACGTTCGTCGCGAACCGGACTTTGACCTCGATACCGAATTCGATGAGAACGACCCGCACCACCTTTTGTTGCAGGGTATTGCCCAGGCCCCGCTGGAGATGGAATGGCAGCAGGAACAACCCGTATGGCCGCAACGCTTGCTATGGGGCGGACTGAGCCTGATGGCCAGCCTGACCCTGGTGGCGCAACTGGCCTGGTTTAAGTTTGATCAGTACAGCCGTCAGGAACCGTGGCGACAAATGTATGCCAGCATCTGCCCCCTACTGGGCTGTCAGCTGCCCTCGTTACAGGATCCCGCCAAGATCAAAGCGTACAATCTGGTGGTGCGCAGCCACCCCGAGACAGACAACGCCCTGATCATCGACAGCATACTCCTCAACAACGCGCCCTATCAGCAGCCGTTCCCAGATTTCGCCCTGAGCTTCAGCGATCTGCAGGGCAAACCGGTCGCCTATCGCCGCTTTAGCCCACGCGAATACCTGGGCGGAGAAATGGCCGGCGCCAAAAACATGCCCAGCGGTCAACCGGTCCATATTTCTCTGGAAATTCTGGATCCCGGTGCGGATGCGGTCAATTACACGGCGGTTATCCCGCTCGATTGAGCCGGTATCTTCAGCCGGGGAAAAGCTCCACGCCAGGGGCTCATCAAAACTTGCCACCCCCCCGAAGTAAGTACTCGCAACCCCAGGTGACATAAGGACTTTTTCGCTTCTGTCAACGCCTATTTTTTCAGCAATCTGTGTATTTTGTGCTTCCAAAAACACTCGTATCGCGGGTATGATACTCCCCCTTTTGAAAACGGCCCACGGGTCTTGAGACCCGGCTCGTTCAGGCTAATTTTCAGGCAGTAAGGACACTGGGACAGTAGAGCAGCGGGCAAGATTAACGCCATAGGCGGACGCCCGCACTGGCACAACTTGGGGTGAATATTTTGTTTCAAATTGGTCCATACCACATCGATAAGCCCGTGGTGTTGGCTCCAATGGCGGGAGTTACCGACCAGCCCTTTCGGCAACTGTGCCGTCAGCTTGGCGCCGGTCTGGTGGTTTCCGAAATGGTCACCTCGGATGCGCGCCTGTGGAATAGCCGCAAATCCCAAACACGCTTGAATCACTGTGGTGAAGCCGAGCCCCGCTCGGTGCAAATTGCCGGTGGCGATCCCGACATGATGGCCGAAGCTGCGCGCCTGACCGCCAAACGCGGGGCGCAAATCATCGACATCAACATGGGTTGTCCGGCCAAAAAAGTGTGCAAGAAAGCCGCGGGTTCCGCGCTGCTAAAAGACGAGCCATTAGTGCGAGATATACTCTCGGCGGTGACCGAGGCAGTTGATGTACCTGTCACCCTGAAGATTCGCACAGGTTGGAGCCCCGACCAGCGCAATGGCATTACTATTGCGCGCATGGCGGAAGATCTCGGTATTGCAGCCCTGGCCGTCCACGGCCGCACCCGTGCCTGTGGCTACCAGGGGGAAGCCGAATACGACACCATTGCGGCCATCGTCGAGGCCGTCGATATTCCCGTATTTGCCAACGGCGATATCGACGACCCGATCAAGGCTCGCCAGGTACTGGATTACACCGGAGCATCAGCGGTGATGATTGGCCGAGCGGCCCAGGGACGCCCCTGGATTTTCCGTGACATCAATCACTACCTGGACACCGGCGAGCTGCTGGCAGAACCGCCACTGGAGGAGGTGCGGGACCTGCTGGTGACACACCTGAACGAACTGTATCGCTTTTATGGCGACTATATGGGTCTGCGTATCGCCCGCAAACACGTCGGCTGGTACCTGAAAACCCTGGAAGGTGGCGAGTCATTTCGTCGCACCTTCAATCAACTAGAAAACGCTCAAGAGCAACAATCCAGCGTTCAAGCCCTGTTTGAACGGCTGATAACAAAAGAGGATGAAGCAGCATGAACACCGCAGCAGACGCGCTGATGGCTGATGCCCCCATTGAACTGACAAGCCCTGTCGCCGAACCGGCTCCGGTCGCGACCCAGAATCAATCCCTGCGGGATTGTGTGGAACAGGCTATGGACAACTACTTCAAGCACCTGGACGGTCAGTCGGTTAGCGACGTCTACAATCTGGTGATGGCCGAGGTCGAAGCGCCGATGCTTGAAATCGTCATGAAATACACCCGCCACAACCAGACCAAGGCCGCTCAGGTCCTGGGCCTGAACCGCGGCACCCTGCGCAAGAAATTGAAGCAATACGGGCTGCTGTAAGATCCTCGCTATACTTACATACTTTAGAAGGGTGGCTTAGGCACACCCTTCTTTCGTTTCAGCACACGCTGCTGAAAGGAGGGCGAGAGATGCAAGGTTTCTTTCGCCGCCAACGTCTTTTTGAAGAGTAACCACTTCTGTAACACTGCCAAAACGGAAACACCCATGACCCAACTCGTAAAGGTTCAACGCGCTTTAATCAGCGTGTCCGACAAAACCGGAATTGTTGAATTCGCCCAGGCCCTGCACGCCCAAGGCGTCGAAATTCTCTCTACCGGCGGTACCTTCCGCCTGCTGCAGGACAATGGCGTGCCCGCCATTGAAGTCTCTGACTACACCGGCTTCCCTGAAATGATGGATGGCCGGGTGAAGACCCTGCACCCGAAAGTACACGGTGGCATTCTGGGACGTCGCGGCACCGACGATGCGGTCATGGCCGAGCACGGCATCACCCCCATCGATATGGTGGTGGTTAACCTCTATCCGTTCAAGGCTACGGTTGCTGACCCCAACTGTGACCTGCCCACAGCCATTGAAAACATCGACATCGGCGGCCCAACCATGGTGCGCTCGGCGGCCAAGAACCACAAAGACGTCGCCATTGTGGTCAACGCTCACAGCTACGACACCGTGACTGAAGAAATGCAGGCCAACGACGGCGCGCTGGGCTACGAGACCCGCTACGACCTGATGGTGCAGGCGTTTGAACACACCGCCCAGTACGACGGCATGATCGCCAACCACTTCGGCGCTCGCAACACGCACAACGAAGCTCGTCCGTTCCCCAATACCTACAACGTGCAGTACGAAAAAGCCCAGGACATGCGCTACGGTGAAAACCCGCACCAGCAAGCGGCCTTCTACGTCGAAGCCGATGCCCAGGAAGCGTCTGTCTCCACCGCCACCCAGCTGCAGGGTAAAGAGCTGTCGTTCAATAACGTTGCCGACACCGACGCCGCGCTGGAAACCGTCAAACTGTTCGACGAGCCAGCTTGTGTCATCGTCAAGCACGCCAACCCCTGTGGTGTCGCGGTTGCGACCGATCTCAAAACCGCTTACGAGCTGGCGTTTGCCACCGATCCGGAATCCGCGTTTGGCGGCATCATCGCCTTCAACCGCGAACTGGACGCCGAGACGGCTCAATTGATCGTCGACAAACAGTTCTCCGAAGTGATCATTGCCCCCAAGGTGTCCGCCGAGGCCGCCGAGGCGGTATCCGCCAAGAAAAACGTGCGCCTGCTGGAATGTGGCGAGTGGCCCCTACCCTCTCAACAACAGGAACGCCCGGCCGCGTTCGACTACAAACGTGTTAATGGCGGCCTCCTGATTCAGGAAAAAGACAACGGCATGGTGTCCAAGGCAGACCTGAAAGTGGTGACCAAGGCACAGCCTTCCGACGAACAGATGGACGAACTGCTGTTTGCCTGGAAAGTCGCGAAGATGGTCAAATCCAACGCCATTATTTACGCCAAAGACGGCCGTACCATTGGCGTGGGCGCCGGCCAGATGAGCCGTGTTAACTCCGCCCGTATCGCCGCCATCAAAGCCGAGCATGCCGGCCTGGAAGTGAAAGGCGCGGTCATGGCATCTGACGCCTTCTTCCCATTCCGCGATGGCATCGACAATGCCGCCAAGGTGGGCATCAGCGCGGTGATTCAGCCCGGTGGCTCCATGCGCGACGATGAAGTCATTGCCGCTGCCGACGAACATGGCATGGCTATGGTCTTTACCGGCATGCGCCACTTCCGCCATTAATAAGTTGTACTCGCACGCCCTCGCCAGCGTCATCGCGAGGAGCGTTTACGCGACGAAGCGATCCATGTCTGGCACGCTGATATTAGCTTTAGTGCCACAATGGATTGCTTCGCTTCGCTCGCAATGACGCCCTCTCTTTGGGTGTCTAGCAATCAATGACATTGAGAGTTGAACAATGAACGTATTAGTAATTGGTTCCGGTGGCCGCGAGCACGCGCTGGCCTGGAAGGCGGCTCAGAACCCGTCTGTGGACACTGTGTTTGTCGCACCGGGTAACGCCGGTACCGCCACGGAAGCGGGCCTGGAAAACGTTGATATCGACGTGATGGACTTTGCCAAGCTGGCCGAATTTGCCAAAGCCAACGACTGCCAGCTGACCATCGTCGGCCCCGAAGCACCGCTGGTTGAAGGTGTGGTGGATTTCTTTGCCGAACAGGGCCTGCGCGCCTTTGGCCCGTCCAAGGGTGCCGCCCAGCTGGAGGGCTCCAAAGCCTTCACCAAGGACTTCCTGGCTCGCCACAACATCCCCACCGCCGAATACCAGAATTTCACCGAAGTGGAGCCTGCTCTGGCCTACCTGCGGGAAAAAGGCGCCCCCATCGTAGTCAAGGCCGACGGCCTGGCAGCGGGTAAAGGCGTCATTGTCGCCGAAACCCTGGAGCAGGCGGAAGACGCGGTCAAAGACATGCTGTCCGGCAACGCCTTTGGCGACGCCGGTTGTCGTGTGGTGATCGAGGAATTCCTCGACGGCGAAGAGGCCAGTTTTATTGTCATGGTCGACGGCAAGAATGTGGTCCCCATGGCCACCAGCCAGGACCACAAGCGCGTTGGCGACCAGGACACTGGCCCTAACACCGGCGGCATGGGTGCCTACTCTCCCGCTCCGGTGGTCACCGCTGAAATCCACGACCGCGTCATGAATGAAGTCATTATGCCCACCGTCAACGGTATGGCGACCGAAGGCAACGACTACACTGGCTTCCTCTACGCCGGCCTGATGATCGATGCCGCCGGCACCCCCAAAGTGATCGAGTACAACTGCCGCTTTGGCGATCCGGAAACCCAGCCCATCATGCTGCGCCTCAAATCCGACCTGGTGGAGTTGTGCGAAGCGGCTCTGGACGGCGACCTGGCCGGTAAATCCACCGACTGGGACCAGCGCTGCGCGGTCGGCGTGGTACTGGCAGCGGGTGGCTACCCGGCCAGCTACAACAAAGGCGATGTCATCAGCGGCTTGCCGACGACGGAGACCGAAGGCGAGAAGGTTTTCCACGCCGGTACCGCACTGAAGGATGGTGAGGTGGTCACCAGTGGTGGTCGCGTACTGTGTGCCACCGCCCTGGGCAACACGGTCACTGAAGCTCAGCAACGCGCCTACGAGCTGACACGCAAAATCGACTGGAAAGACGTCTATTTCCGAACCGATATCGCTTACCGAGCCATTGCTCGTGAACAGCAGGGTTAAGATTCGGCAATTCTGACGCTGAATTTTCTCTGTTTGTTCCTCCTTGCCAACGGGTACTCAGAATCTCTGGTACCCGTTGGCAAAGGAGACTTTCCTTCGGCTTCCAACCGCGCTAGCATCCCTGAACACGCTCGGACTCTGAGCGATACCTCGACAATAATAACATTCTCACTGAGACTGCCATGCCATTGGATCCCGTATCCCCCGGTCATTGGGCCGATCTGTTTGTGAATCATACGTTCATTATGGCCTTTCTACTGGGTGCCATCGCCCTGCTGGTATTGATCAATGTAGGACAGGCCTGGGCACGACGAGAACCCCTAAACCTCTGGTGCGCGCTCTATCTGAGTTCTATTTCAGCCGCCATTACCTTAGCCTGGATCTATCGGGGTTACGATCTGCCTGCGGATATGAGTGCACTTGGACGCCTGCTGGTTCTGTTGGCCATGGGCAGTCAATGCGCTTTGATCTGGCAGTTTACCCGCAGCACCTCCCCGCCCAGCGACAACCGTTTTTTCGTCGCAACCTTACTGCTGTTACTGGCCATGGGACTGGCCCTCTCCCCACTGCCCACTGAGTTGGCCGCCTCCGTTATTCGAGTGCTGTATCTTCTCTCCACCTTTCTCTGCATCGGCCAGCTAGTACGTTTGCATCAACAGCATGTTGCCTTTGCCACCCACCTGCTGATAGCCAAGCTGTTTGTCGGGGTAAGCAGTCTTTTCAGCTGGTGGCTGATGAGCCAACTGCAGCCAGCCCACGCCCTGCCTCACTGGCTGGTGTTGATTAACGTCATTCTGGAAAGCTTAATCGTGACCTATGCTCTGGTTATGGTCAGCATTCGCCAGCGGCAGGAACGTCTGCAACAGCACTATGATCGAAGCCTGACACTGCGTTTGAAACAGCAATACAACACCACCCTCAAACGGGTGGATCACGAATTGCGCTCCCCCTTGAGTGCCATTGTCGGCATCGCCGAACTGTTACTGGATACCCCGCTCAACAAAAATCAACGCGATCAAATCTCCACCATGCAACGCGCCAGTGAGTCCCTGCTGAAATGGTTGAATCGGCTCAATGACTGGCGCGCCCTGCAGATCGGTCGCCTGCACTTTGACGCCATTCCGTTTAACTTTGAACAACTGCTGCAATCGATCTGTGACGATGCTCGCATCAAGGCTGAAGATCGGCGCATTCGATTGGGCTATACCCCGCACCCGAACACACCGACATTGATCAAGGGAGACCCGGCACGCCTCAAACAGATTATTTCCGGCATGCTGGAGATGGCTCTGTATTACTCCGAAAAGAACTACCGAAGCACACACTTCAACAGCAACAAACTCTCGAACGGAGTTGGGGATGGCATGACCTTGCCCCCAGGAAACCCGGCCGAAGAGGTCGAGGTAACCGATATCCGCCTGAGTCTGAAACCCAATCGTCAACGCAACCGCTGGCGGCTGGAAATTATCGATGACCACAGCGGCTTGCAACCGGAAGACCTGCAGATAGACATAACGGACCAGCAGGACACAGACGCAGGCCATCTTGGCAGTGTCCAGCGTAACTGGCTGATTGCCAAGGCCCTCGCCAAACACATCGGCGGCGAGCTGGACGTAGATATCGATCAGGGTCGGGTACGATTCAACTGCGAGCTTCGCCTGACTCGACATTCATTGCTGCAACACCATGAGAACCAGTACACGGAACTGCTGAGAGACAAACGCCTGCTGGTGGTGGACGACAGCAGCTCCAGCCGCAAGGTGATTGCCAAACGAGCCGAGAGCTGGGGAATGAAAGTCACCTGCGTCCCCAATGGTCACGATGCACTGGTCATGCTGAAGACCATGAAGCAACTCAGCGCTGACTTTGATGCGATGATTCTCGATTTCGACATGCCCGGCATGACCGGCCTGGAGCTGGCCCAGCGCATTGCCGAGTTCCAAGGGCCAGAGCACACCCCGGTCATGATTATGCTCAGTGGTGCCAGCGCCTATCCCTCGGAAGAGCGCGCCCGCAATGCCTCCGTCAAGCGGGTACTGACCAAGCCCATCAGCTCTCAAAGCCTGAAAATTACCCTGGCCGAGGAGCTGACCCTGCATCAGGCACGAGCGCTGTCGAACACCCCGCACAGCGCCACTCGGCAAGAGTGACCCGGACCAACCCCCGTCGGCTCAAGCCCGTACGGTACGCCCCTCGGCCCACTGCCGCAGGGCAGTTAATTGCTCAGCCATCACCACCGACAAGGGTGTTGTACTGGCCAGGGCATGAAGAAGATGGGCGTCTCGCAGGGCTTCGTCCTGCTCCAGCGAATACAGAGCTGACACCACCGCCTGTTCAATCTCAGCACCGGAAAAGCCCTCGGCCATCTGGGCCAACTGGGTCAGGTTAAAGTCATCGGTCGACAGGCTGCGCTTGGCCAGATGGATGGCAAAGATCTCAGCGCGCACCTCCACCGACGGCAGGTCGACAAAAAAGATTTCATCAAAACGGCCCTTGCGCACCAGTTCCGCCGGCAGTCTCTGAATATCGTTGCTGGTGGCGACCAGAAACACCGGTTGCTGGCGCTCTGCCATCCAGGTCAGAAAGTAACCCAGCAAACGCTGCCCCAGACCGTCGTCGTTACTGCCCTGTGCCAGAGCCTTTTCCAATTCGTCCAACCACAGTACACAGGGCGCCATCTGCTCAGCTTGGGCCAGAGCCTCGCGCAGATTTTTCTCACTCTCACCAATGAATTTGTTATAGAGCGACCCCATGTCCAATCGCAACAGAGGCAATTGCCAAAGCCCCGCAACCGCTTTGGCCGCCAGGCTTTTACCCCCCCCCTGGACACCTAACAGCAGTACACCGCGCGGTGGCTGCAAGGTCGAATCGCCGACAAAGGCTTTCTGCCGTTGACTCAACCACTGTTTGAAATGCGGCAGGCCACCCACATTGGCAAAGGATTCCGTGTCGTATTCGTAACTGAGAAGTCCCTGGCGATTGAGCAGGGCAAACTTGGTGCGATTGACCTCAGGTAAATCCGACGCAGAAATAGCGCCATCATCGGCGATGGCATGATAGGCCAGACGAGCGACATCCTGTTGGGTTAGCCCTCGCAGACTGGTCACCAGCAATTTCAATGCTTCGGCATCTGTGCGAATACGCGATTGTCCAACTTTATCCACATAGCGCTTGGCTTCCTGGCGGATAATGGCCAAGATTTCATCGTCATCGGGCAGGGCGAGGTTGGCCCGCACCGAAAACACCGCCAACTCCGGCGGCAATTCCAGCCGGTGACTGAGCAAAACAATGCGTTTGGGAAGGACATCAAAATTGAGAGCTATGTCTTTCAGCAGGCGTACGATCCTGGCATCACCCTCGAGGTGCCAGTGAAAGTCGCAGAGGACAAACACACCGCTGTCGTTGCGCGCCTTGATAGCCTGCAACATGTCCTGCGGCGGCTGCTGCGATTCAGCCGCCTGGATCTGGGGACCAAAGCCCAGTGTCTGCAAGCCTTCGGTCAGAGTCCAGCGATAGAGGGGCTGACGCTGTTTCTGGCACTGGCGACGCAGCATCTCCAGGGCGTGATTTTCCTGACTGCTTTCCAACACAATCAGCGGCACCCGCTGACTTAACAAAGTGGCGATATCATCGCTGACCGTGACTCGCATGGCATCTCCCTGAAAACGGTAAATCCGGCTACTTTAGCGTGATTGGGCCATTTGCGCACGATCACTGGCAACTCTGCCCCCTTACAGCCAGACATAAATCCCTTACAATGGCCCTAACGAATTGAGTAAACGCTTTACAGGTAATTGCCATGTCAGCCCGCCGACTCAACCTCACCGATCAACTGCTCAGCCAGATGGACAAGGCCCTGCGCACCCTGGCGCCGGGAAAAGTCAGCCATCAAAGACCCTCTCCGGCCCAGCCCTTGGATGAAGCCGAGATGTCAGAAGCCGAACGCAAGCACGCCGCCGGGCTGATGCGGGTTAATCACGCTGGAGAAGTCTGCGCCCAGGCGCTCTATCAGGGCCAGGCATTGACCGCCAAACTGCCCGCCGTGCGCCAGGAAATGGAGCACGCCGCCGACGAGGAAGTGGACCACCTGGCCTGGTGTCAGGAGCGTATCCACAGCCTGGGCAGCCACACCTCGGTGCTGAACCCACTCTGGTACGGCATGTCGTTTGGCATTGGCGCCGCCGCTGGCCTGGTCAGTGACAAGGTCAGCCTCGGCTTTGTGGCCGCCACTGAAGATCAGGTGTGCAAGCACTTGCAAAGTCACCTGCAGGACCTGCCTGCCCAGGACGCCAAGAGCCGCGCGGTAGTGGAGGTAATGCTGGAAGACGAAGCCAAACACGCTCACGCCGCACTGGAAGCCGGTGGCTATCGCTTTCCATCACCGGTCAAAGGAATGATGTCACTGGTGTCCAAGGCCATGACCAAAACCAGCTACCGGGTTTAGTTCAAGCCGTTAACGCTGAAACCAACGAGCCCATATACGCAACCTAAAAGGCCCTAAATGACGGGCCTTTTTTTAATCGCGAAACGATAAGAGGTTGCTGGCATTCAATAGTAGCTTCCACGATAAGGCTTTTGATCTTGGTAGAGACTGAGCCGCTGAGCAACCAGAGGTATCTCCCAGTCCCGCTTATTAGCCAATTTGAGGGCTTTTTTCTGGTATTTTATGGCTTTGTGAAACTCTCCCAATTCAGCATAAGCTGCGGCCTGGGTCTCCAGGATTCTCAGCTCATCAAAGTAATCGTCGAAGTCTGAGTCCAGCCATTTCAATGCCTTACCAGCATCTCGTACTTCATCCAACGCTGAAGTGGAGAGTTCCCAAGCCAACAAAACAATCGCCGTCGGATTACCCGTAACGGCGGCGTCACTTAACCAGTGCATAGCTGACTTTATGGATTGCTCCGTTGATTCATCCTGCTCAAAGAGAAGAATTTTTGCCAGCTGGGTCTGGGCTGGGGAGTAACCACTGACAGCTGCCAAATTAATCCACTTTTGTCCATTTTTCTTGTCAATTTCACAGCCCCGTCCCCGCATCATATTGCGCCCTATCTGATATTGGGCATTTGGCAAACCCTGTAACGCTGACTTTTGATACCATTCATTGGCAGTCCGATACTGCAGATCAACATCATTCAGGTAATCGTCAAACTTTCTGAACGCATTCAGTTTTTGCCCGTATTGGTACTGGGCAATCGGATCCCCTTGCTGCGCTTTTGCTTCAGTTTCCTGCATATCTCTCTTTAAATACTTGGTCTTAACTTCCACGTCATCACCTGCAATCATATATATGAATGCGATTTCATAACCATAGACGGGGCGCTTGTCGGCAGGCGGTTCAAATACAAATTTATTGAGACTATTTGCTGTAGATCGACCGAAGCCCCGTGTAGTAGTGCCATTGATAAACACATCTCTTGAATAGCCTTCCGGAGAAATTGTCATTTCAACATAAGTCAATCCCATCAGCCTATCTCTAAGCTCTTTTGATGGATACTTTGGCCGTTCTTGATGAATGGGTTGAACTTCTGGCGGACAGTCTTCATCGTCTAGCAGCTTGGGAAAAATAGAGCGCTTAATAGCGTCATCACTGTAAATATTTTCCAGCGACGACAAGATGACCTTCGCGGATTGTTGTTCTGAAGGCGATAGGGCCGCAAAAACTCTTTGACTGACGGATAAGATATTGGGGTCATCGGATACACTGGCGGCATACTGCATAAACGCAGATGCCTTCACCGGATCTCTGGCGACAGCTTCACCTCGAAAGTGCATCACGCCGAGATTAAACAGAGCGTTCCGGTTGCCTAATGACGCGAGCGCCTCAAAGGCTTCCTTAGCTTCAAAAAACTTCCCTTGTTGATAAAGCTCCAGCGCCTTATCAAAACTTGCCTTAGCCGAAAGAGAAAGCATCAGGCTTAACATGAACACAAGAAACTGCTGACTTACAATTCTGTAAATATTCAAATCCCTTATCCTTTTTCAAATCATGCCATTGACTGTTAACCCTTGAAATTCAACTCCGAATATACAAAAAAAAATGCATCCTTACTATGCCCCAGAATCGAGGCGTGAAGTGGAATAAGGGCTCCTAAAATAAAAAGCCCACCGCGAAGGGTGGGCTTTACAAGAGCCTATCAAGCAAACTACTGCATCAGAGATTCTTGAATGGAGCGCCGTCCAGCACGTCGGCATTGATCTGGTCCAGGCTGACCACACCCGCCAGCTTCATAGCCGTTTCCAGTTCGAACTGGAACACCTGCAGCAAATCGTAGACGCCCTGCTCACCGGCACCGGCGGCAGCCCAGATCCAGGGACGGCCAATCATCACACCCTTGGCGCCCAGTGCCAGCGCCTTGAACACATCCACCCCGTCGCGGATACCGCCATCGACGTAGACCTCGGTCTGAGAGCCCACGGCCTGGGCCACTTCCGGCAGTTTACGGATGGAAGACGCCACACCGTCCAGCTGACGACCGCCATGATTTGAGACCACCAGCGCATCGGCGCCGGCATCGACGGCGGCCAGGGCATCATCGGCTTCCATCACCCCCTTGATGATCAACTTGCCCGGCCAGATCTGGCGCAACCACTCAATGTCTTTCCAGGTCACCGAGGGATCGAACTGGTCATCAATCCAGTCTTTGGTGTCGTTCAAGCTGTCGGGGTTGGGCACCAGTTCCCGCAGGTTACCAATACCATGGGGCTTGCCCTTGATACCGACGTTGTAGACCCACTGGGGGCGGGTCAACAATTGCCAGGCTTTGCCAACAGCTACTTTCGGGGTGACCTTGCCGATCATGCCGTTGCGTATATCCCGGTGACGCGCTCCTGGTACTGGCAGATCCACCGTAAACACCAGCGTGTTACAGCCATTATTCAGGGCCTTGTGCAACAGGGTTTCCACCGCACCGCGATCGCGCAACATGTACAGCTGGAACCAGATGGGCTTGGTCACATGATTGTGAATTTCTTCCAGCGTGCACACACCCATGGTCGACAGGGTATAGGGCACCTTGGCTTTTTCTGCCGCCAGCGCCGCCTGCACTTCACCGCGCTGCGCCATCATGCCGGCCATGCCTACGGGCGCCAGCATCAGTGGCATGGTGGCCTCTTGCCCCAGCAAGGTGGTTTGCGTCGACACACTTTCCACATTGACCATCACCCGCTGCTTCAGAGCAATGCGAGCAAAGTCACTGCAGTTGTCGGCCATGGTCTGTTCCTGGTTACAGCCGCCGTCGATGTAATCGAACAAAAAGCGCGGCAAGCGACGCTCCGCCAAACGCCGGTAATCCAGAGCGGTGACCGGAGCCAAATTGTAAGTAGGCATGGGTGTTTCCTATATAAATTTAGATAATCGCTTCGATCAGGCGCGGGCCTTTGTGATTGAGGGCATCACGCAGCTGGTCGTGGAATTCCTGCACGGTGGTAGCGCGCGTGGAAGGTACGCCCATACCCTCGCCCAGGGACACCCAATCGATGACCGGGTTGGTCAGGTCCAGCATGGACAAGGCCTTGGGACCCGGGTTTTCCACACCGACGCGCTGCAGCTCGATATTGAGGATCGCGTAGCTGCCGTTGTTGATGATGACGGTGGTCACATCCAGGTCTTCGCGCACCATGGTCCACAGGGACTGCACGGTGTACATGGCACTGCCGTCAGCCTGCAGCGCCAGCACTTTGCGATCGGGACAAGCTACTGCCGCACCCACAGCTACCGGCAAACCCTGACCAATGGCGCCACCGGACAGCATCATCCAGTCGTGGGGCGCGGCACCCGCGGTGCACGGGAACAGGGTCAGACCGCAAGTAGCGGCCTCGTCAGAGACGACTGCCTGCTCCGGCATCAGGTTAGCTACCACCGCCCCCAGGGACATGGGGTCCAGCTTGCCATCCTCAGGAATCGGTGGCACAGCCGCTGGCTGAATGCGCGCCGGCTCGGCTGGGACTTCCAGCACAGCAGCCAGAGCTTCCAGCGCTGCCAGCACATCCATACCGGGTGCCGCCAGATTGGTGGTTTCACAGCCTTCCGGCGTCAGCCAGCTGGGCTTGCCCGGATAAGCGAAGAAAGACACCGGCGACTTGGCGCCCACCAGGACGATGCGTTTGAAATCCTTGAGGAAATCGGCCGCCATTTCACCAAAGTAAGGCAGACGCTCCACCATCACACGACCGGCACCGCGCTGCATACGAGCGGGGAAGGTTTCACACACCAGGCGCACACCGGTGGCTTCGGCAATACGACCGGCCACTTCCAAGACGGGTTCCAGCAGCGCTTTGCCGCCCAGGAAAATGCAGGTTTCCTCGCCAGAACGCAAGGCTTCAGCAGCCTGCTGAATCGCTTCATCAGAGGCTTTTGCCAGAGTCGGCTTGGGCAGCACAGCAGCGGGCCCCTTGGCCTCTTCCCAGGCGTGGTCGGCCGGGGCAATCAGGGTGGCAATCTGACCGGCGTTTTCCATCGAGGCTACGACAGCCTCGGCACCGGCGGCCGCCAGGTCGTCGGCAGAATCACTGACCCGTACCCAGCTGGAGACCAGATTGGAGTAGCCGTTCACGTCGGATGTCAGCGGCGCATCGAAAGGCAGGTGGTAGGTAGCGTGATCACCAACAATATTCACAATCGGCGTACCCGCGCGGTTAGCGTTGTGCAGGTTGGCCATACCATTGGCCATACCAGGCCCCAGGTGCAACAGGGTGGACGCCGGTTTTTCCGCCATACGGCCATAGCCATCGGCAGCACCAGTCGCCACACCTTCGAACAGCGCCAATACCGGACGCATACCTTCACAATTATCGATGGCAGCAACGAATTGCATTTCGGAAGTACCGGGGTTGGAGAAACACACTTCCACACCAGCGTCGATCAGGGTTTTCAATAAGGATTCTGCACCATTCATTTGGCTAGCCTCTCACTCTGTGTTCTATCGCTCGGAAAATTAATAATAATCACTAAAAGTCAGCAGCATTTTACTGCTTCATATTTTGGTACATCATGGCCGTAATGTCGTCGACATTAAACTTGGCCGGCTTCTGCCGCGGCGGAAACTCTTTAAAGGTTTGCATAAACTCACCCACTACGGGGAAAGCCGGCATCGCCAGGTATTGGTTCTGAGTCTGCCAGTGATTGAATTGATTCGAGTTATGCTGGGCCCGCTCGTAAGGGTCCATGCGCAGGTCAAAAATCAGCGGGATGCGCAGCTTGACAAACGGCTCACGCCAAACCTGCATCTCGGTAGCCCGCTGCTCGGCAAATACCAGCTTCCAGCGACTGGCGTAACGCACACCGGTCAACAGGCCATCATCACTGAAATAGAAAAACTCACTGCGGGGCCCTTCTTTTTCCTTACCCAGGATGTGGGGCAACATATTGTAACCGTCCAGATGCACTTTGTAGGTGTCATTACCCAGACGCTTACCCTTTTTCAGTTCCGATTTGATGTTGTCGTTACCCACAGCCGCCATCAGGGTCGGCACCCAGTCCAGGTGCGACATGACGCTGTTGGAGGCTGAAGCTGGCGCCACTTTGCCGGGCCAGCGCATGAACGACACCACCCGGTAGGCCGCTTCCCAGTTGGTGTTCTTTTCGCCACGGAACGGGGAAATGCCCGCGTCCGGCCACTCGTTCAACTGCGGCCCATTGTCAGTGGTGTAAATCACAATGGTGTTGTCACTCACACCCAGCTGCTCCAGTTTATCCAACAGCTGACCGACGTGGTCGTCGTGCTGCAGCATACCGTCGGCGTAAAAATTCAAGCCGGAACGACCCGAGTATTCATCCGGCACATGGGTGTTGTAATGCATGCGACTGGAGTTGAACCAGACAAAAAACGGTTTATCCGCAGCGGCCGCTTTATCGATAAACTTCAGGCTGGCATCCAGGAATTCGTCATCCACGGTTTCCATGCGTTTCTTGGTCAGTGGACCACTGTCTTCCACTCGACCGTCCGCGTAGGAATGAATCACACCGCGTGGCGCAAACATTTTGACGAATTTCGGGTCTTTAAAATAGTGGGGTTTTTCCGGCTCTTCTTCGGCGTTCAAGTGATAGAGGTTACCGAAAAACTCGTCGAAACCGTGATTGGTGGGCAGGTACTCGTCGCGATCACCCAGGTGGTTTTTACCGAACTGACCGGTGGCATAACCGAGGGGTTTTAGCATTTCGGCCAGGGTGGGGTCTTCCTTTTGAATACCGAGTGGAGAACCGGGAATACCCACTTTGGTCAAACCGGTGCGTACCGGACTCTGGCCGGTAATAAAGGCCGAACGACCCGCCGTACAACTCTGCTCACCGTAGTAATCTGTGAAGTACATACCTTCTTTGGCAATACGATCGATGTTGGGAGTGCGATAACCCATCATGCCAAAGCTCAAGTAACTGATGTTGGTATGGCCGATATCATCGCCCATAATCACCAGAATATTGGGCTTCTCACTGGCGGCAGACGCCAATTGAGCCAGCAAACTGCATCCCACCAACAGGGCTGTCGACAGACCAGCCAGCTTGCCCCCCAGCAAGCCATCCTTCACAAAACCACAACTGAACATGCGTTTCGGTGCTCCTTGATTTTTAAAATTGTTATACCGTTGTATTTTTCTAGACACCGCGGATGCTGCCATCCGCGGTGTTCATTTTTCTAATGAAACGCTTCGAAGTTTATTCGAAGGCAATTTCCACATCGCCCAGGCCGTTGTCGAAACGGGCAACCACACGATCACCGGCAGCGACTGGCAGTGCGCGAACAAAAGAACCGGACAGAATCACATCACCGGGTTTGAAGCCGACACCAAACTCAGACAGTTTGTTCACCAGCCACACCACCGCATTGACCGGGTTGCCCAGTACAGCGGAAGACATACCTTCTTCTTTCACTTCGTCGTTGATGATCAGCTGACCACCAATTTTACGCACATCCACATCTTCCAGGCGCACGGGATTACCGCCGACAACCACGGCACCTACTGCAGCCAGATCGGCAATGGTGTCGCGCACGTCCATACCCGGGGCCATGGCCACGCGCAGGTCAACCAGCTCAATGGAAGGCAGGATAAAATCGGTTGCGCGAATCACATCGGCGGCATTGACTTTAGGACCTTTCAGTTCCTCTTTCATGACGAATGCCACTTCGATTTCCACATGGGGCGCAATCCAGTCCGCGTGCTTCAAGGTGCTGGACTCCAGCACAAACATGCTGTCGGTCATGGTGGCAAAATCCGGCTCGTTGGTGCCAACCATTTCCTGCATCACTTTGGAGGTGAGGCCGATTTTGTAACCTTTAACCACTTCACCGTTTTGCTTGAAGGAATCGATGATGAATTCCTGGATGCGGTAGGAGTCTTCCACCTCAATCTCGGGGTAATCTTTGGTCAGCAGGCCAATTTGTTTTTTCTCCTGCATGCACTCAATCAGTTTGCCGGCAATTTCTTTGCGAGTTGCATCTGACAACATGGGTAGTACCTCTTTAATTTTGTGATGTACAAAAATTCTGAATGGATTTGTTATGCGTTTATTACGCGCCGTAACCGCCGCCCTGGCTGGTTTCACCCGCGTCGCCGTCCAGCTCAGCACGAACTTTCGCCAGATTCATTTGCAGGCCACCGGCCAGAGTCATAAAGTCGGTGGACATGACCACGAAATCAAAGCCCTGCTGAACGCGCGTCACTGCCAGCGCTTCGTTGGCCAGGATACCGGTGGACAGGTTGTTGGCTTTGGCCGCCTTCAGCACGCGCTGCAGTGCCTCGTCGAACACCTTCTCACCGTCGTTGTTGCCGGGCGCCAGGCCCAGGCTCAGGGATAAATCGAACGGCCCCAGGAACAAACCGGCCACACCGGGCACCGCCGCAATGGCTTCGACATTGTCCAGCGCTTCCTGGGTCTCGATCATGGCGAACAGGGAAATTTCTTTATTGGCGCGCAGGGGGTAGTCAGCCCCTTCGGAGATCATGGCACGCATGGGACCAAAACTGCGCACACCTTCCGGCGCGTAACGGCAGGCGGCCACCGCCGCTTTGACGTCCTCGACGGTGTTGATCATCGGCACGATCACCGTCATGGCACCGGCGTCCAGCACCTTGCCAATCATGGCGGTGTCGTTCCAGGGTACACGCACCACCGGCGGGGTATCGGAGACGTCCATCGCCTGCATCATGGCCACGGTTTCCTGGTAATCCAACAGGCCGTGCTGCATGTCAATAACAATGAAATCAAATCCGCTGCGAGCGGTAATTTCCGCCGTCAGGGCATTGGGAATGGCACACCAGGAGCCAATCAACGGTTTGTCGCCCTGTAGGGCCTTTACCATGGAGTTAGTCATAATACTGTCTCAACTGTGCTGACGTAAAAAGTATTCAGTAAGGCCCCCTTACAGGGCCCCTTCTTCAAATGGCCACTCCGTGCCACCTTTGTGGGTTACGGCACCTTTACTGGCCGGCCCCACCGATTGAATGTACTTGCTGGCCACGCCCGTGCTGGCAATCAGGTTGGGTTTAAAGGGTTGCTGCTGCAGAACCTCGGACCGCTGCTGCCATTCCTCATCGGAGATGCGCAGATTGACTTCGCGAGCCACCAGATCCACTTCCAGCGTATCGCCGTCCTGAATCAGAGCAATGGGACCACCCAGGGCGGCTTCTGGGGTGACATAGCCAATGCAGAAACCGCGCGAGGCGCCGGAAAAGCGACCGTCGGTCAACAGGAAGACACTCTCCTCCATACCCAGGCCGCAAATCAGTGCCGTGACCGTGACCAACTCGCGCATGCCGGGACCGCCCTTGGGGCCTTCACCGCGAATGATGACGGCCATTCCCGGTTTGATCTCACCGCCCAGCAGCGCTTTGATGCACGCTTCCTCGGAGGTGAAGACCCTGGCAATGCCCGTTTGATGCGTCACTTCCATACCGGCGCATTTGAGCACCGAGCCCTCGGGACACAGATTGCCTTTCAGCACCACCAGCCCCCCACTTTCGGAACGGGGCTTGTCGATGGTCAGCACCACCTGGCCATCGGGCGCCGGCGCATCGACCAGCGCCTCGGCCAGGGTGTCACCGGTGATGGTTAGACAATCACCGTGCAGGTAACCGCCGCGCAACAGCTCCTTGAACACCACCGGGAAACCGCCCACATCGTGCAGGTCCTTGATCAGGTAAGGGCCGGTCGGGCTCAGGTTGGCAATCAAGGGGGTGCGGGCAAACACGTCGGCGATGTCATTAATATCGAATTCAATCCCGGCCTCGTTGGCGATGGCCGGAATGTGCAACACCGCATTGGTGGAACCACCGGTAGCCGCCACGGCGGCACAGGCGTTTTCCAGACTCTTACGCGTCACCAGCTCGCGCGGCAGCGGGCCCTTGCCATTGACCACCTGCATCAGGGCCTGGCCGCTCTGACGGGCGACCGCCAACCGCTGAGAGTAAACCGCGGGAATTGCGGAGGACCCCAACAGCGACAAACCGAGGATTTCCGCCACCATGCCCATGGTGTTGGCAGTGAACTGCCCCGGGCAACAGCCGGGTGCCGGCCAGGCATCGCGGGATACGGCTTCCAGCGCCTCGGCGGACATTTCCTGTTTCACATAACGACCCAGGCCTTCGGCCATGGTCTTGATTTCCACCCGCTCACCCTTGTGGGTACCGGGAATGGCAGCGCCGCCATTGAGGAAGATCGCCGGTACGTTGAGACGCACCATGGCCATCATCATAGCCGGCAAGTTTTTGTCACAGGCACCGATGCAAAAGAGCGCATCGTACTGATGGGCGCGCATCACCACTTCCACGCTGTCGGCGATGACTTCACGGGAAATCAGCGAGAAGTGCATGCCACTGTGACCATTGACCAGGCCATCGGACACGGAGATGGTGTTGAACTCACGGGGCGTGCCGCCGTTGCCATAGATACCGAACTTGGCTTGCTCCGCCAGGTCCTTTAATTTCGTATTACAGGGGCTCATTTCGCCCTGGGTTGAAACGACGCCGACAAACGGCCGCTCAATGTCTTCATTATCCAATCCCATACCGCGCAAAAAGGTTCTTTGTGCAGACCGTAACGGACCGGATTTGAACAGGGCAGAACGACGTTGATTCTCTGGAATATTATTTTTGCTCATAAAGGACAGCCTCTTATATTCAGGCGCAGCAGAATTCATGGAATTTTGAATGGGCGGAGAGTATCAAATGCCCGCCGGGTCAACCGTAACAATAGTGACAATCCGGACAGGCTTAGCCGCCAGATTCCGGTCACCCCGGTTATTACCAATCGTCAGACCACCACAGCCTGGCTCAAAGTGTAGCCCCCCTGCTTAAAAAAACAGGAGCCACCCAAGGGGTGGCTCCTGCCGAAGATTGTCATTTCTGACAACAAGAGAGCTGTTTACAACTTATCGCAATACTTAGAAGGCGTAGCTGGCCTCAATAGCGATAGTCCTTGGACGCTTGATCTCAGCGTGCAGACCACCTTCCGGCGTGGCTGGGGTCTTACTCAAGGTTACATCCGAACCGTAAGTCATGATGCGCTGATCGGTCAGGTTTTTACCGGTCAGGGCCACCTGCCACTTGTCATCGAACGGTGCCAGGGCAATACGCGCATTAAAAGTAGTAGTCGCAGGCTGCTCGTGACGACGATCCAGGGTGCCGGCCACATAGTGGTTGTCCATGAAGTTGGCATCCAGAGTGGTGCGCAGCTGCAGACTGTCGGTCAGGGCGTAATCGTAGTTGGCACTGACATTGAAGGTCCACTCAGGCGCGTGCATGTTTTCACGGCCGGTGAAATCGCAGTTGCCACTGGGGCTAAGTTCTTTAGCACCTACGCCTGGGCAGGAACCCTCGGTGTAATCAGTCCACTCATAGTCCAGATAGGCCAGACTGGAAACAAACATCAGGTTTTCCGTGGCGCGCCAGCGACCATCCAGTTCCAGACCCTGCACCTTGGCTTCACCGGCATTGAACACACTGAAGCCGAACACACCGTCGTACACGGACACCTGCATGTCGGTGTAATTGGTCTGGTAAGCGGCAATATTCAGCTCGGCAGAACCGTCCAGCAGTGTCATTTTGGCACCCACCTCGAAGGTTTCCGCCTGCTCTTCATCAAACTGGAAGTTATCCCCACCGCGCTTCAAGACGTTGAGGCTTTCGCCTTGCTCAGCCAGGGTCCAGTGGTTGATACCACGGGCATCAAAACCGCCGGATTTGTAACCGGTGGAGTAAGTGGCGTAGAGCATGATGTCGCCACTCAGGTCGTACTGAACATTCAAAGAAGGCGTCAGTACTTCCTCATCGCGCTTGCCGCTCAGACTGTGATCGGTCAAACCGAAGGCACCTGCCAAGAAGGTGGCGACCGGAGCTTCACCCGCCAGCGGATGATTAAAAATCAGGTCAGACTGCAACACCCCAGGCTGATCCGTTGAGAACAGGGCCTGGTCGCGAGTACCCTCTTTCTTTTCCTCGGTGTAACGCAGACCGGCGGTCAGACGCAGAGTGTCAGTGACATTCCAGGTACCCTGTGCGAATACGGCCCACACGTCGGATTCCTGCGAGAAGGGGCGAACCACCTCGGAATCAAACGCGGATGGTGCCATGCCCAACGCAGAGGGGTACAGGCGCGCAACCTCAGAGTATTGCTGCTCAGAGGTCTGGTAAAACGCCCCCAGGATGTAGTCGACGGTTTCACCACCAGGAGAAGTCAGGCGGATTTCCTGGCTGAACTGCTCGTACTCTTCACCCATATCCATGTCCACCACGCGCACTTCTGAGAACTCGCCGTCGTAGTGGTACTCCTGGAAGTCGAAATCGGAATAGCCGGTGGTCGAAGTCAGGGTGTGCTCACCCAGAGCGTAATCCAGCTTCAGCACCGCGTTGTTGCTCTTGAAGCTGATCTTGTTGTCTTCGTTGGCACCGCGTTTGAAATCAAGCTCTTCCTCGCCTTTCAGGTCAGAAAAAACATCGGCGTAACCACCGAAGTCAATGATCTGACTGATGCGGCCGGCACGCTTAATATCGGCGGTTTCCAGCTTCAGGGTAGCCAACAGGTTATCGGTCGCATCCCATTCAAAGGTCAGGCGCGCGGCCTGCTCATCCACCGCAGGGCCGTCTGAGTTGCGGGTGGTATTTTCCAGGTAGCCGTCTTCCTGGCGATCGCGAATCGCCAGACGGGCACGCAGTGACTCGGTGATCGGTCCACTGATGTAGGCGTTGAGTTCAGTTTCTTCAAACTCCGGTGCGTAGCTGATGCTGGCCTTGCCCTCAAATTCGTCGGTAGGACGAGCACTGACCAGGCTGATGGCACCGGCAATGGAGTTTTTACCAAACAGGATGGACTGCGGGCCACGCAGCACTTCCACTCGCTCCAGATCCATAAACGAAGAGCGGGACTGCAAGCTCCGACCCATGTAGATGCCGTCGGAATAGGTACCCACGGATTGCTCAAAGCCCTGGTTGGCACCGGAACCAATACCGCGAATGAACATCATCGGCACAATACCGCCATCCAGCACTTTCAGGTTGGGAACGTAGGCGGACAGATCCTGCAGGTTTTCAATACCGGCTTCAGCCAGTTTGTCGCCACCCATAGCACTGACGGAAATGGGAACGTCCTGCAGACTTTCCACACGTTTCTGGGCGGTCACCACCACTTCTTCAAGGGCGTATTGAGCAAAGGTAGATGGAGCAGCGAAACCGGTGGCAGCAACCACAGCAATCGCCAGGGGGTTTTTGAACAGATTATTTTCTATTGTTTTCATCGAATTATCTCTCCAGATAATTATTATCAGGTGAGCTCTTTGGCTACCCATATAATTTGTAGTTATTGCTATACAACGCTGTATAAAAAGCGATACCGCATCATAATCCCGATCTCACGCTGAAAACTTGACAATAGGTGGCTGCTATTTGACATTTGGTGCCCATAACTCAACAATTAAGCGTTTTTTGTGCCTTTTAAGAGTGCGCAGCCTCAGGAGATGCACCATGACCTACCTAATGAGATCTGGGTCCCTGGAAGGGTATTTGGAGCTGATGGAGCAATTAGATGCCGATGCGGACCTGGTTCTGCGCCAGGCCGGCTTAAAGAAATGGATCTTCAACAACCCCAACACCATGATTTCCTACCAGGCCGCCAGCCAGCTACTGGAACTGTCAGCCACCCACAGCCACACACCCCACTTCGGCTTGCTGATGGCCTTTCGTCGGCCGGGTCAGGTACTGGGATTGTTTGGTGTGCTCTGCCGCCAGTGCCCGGATGTGGCTACCGCCGTTAACCAGTCGATTCGCAACCTGCACCTGCACAACCAGCTGGTCAGCATGGAACTTCGGACCAATGACAGTGAAGTCCTGGTGGTACGCCACTTGCGCGACAATCGCCTGGAAAAAGGCAACCAAATGCGACAGATGGCCATGGGGGACGTTTGCCGGTTTCTCAATTCCCTGACTCCGGAAGCGTTTAAGCTTAAGCGGGTGTACTTCAGTCACTCGGCGCCGGCCAATGCACAGATCTACCGACAATGCTTCAAAACCGAGGTGCTGTTCGAGCAGGAACACGATGCCGTCAGCTTTGATCGCAACCTCATGAACCTGAAGCTGGCATCGCAGGATCCCGGTGTGCAAAAACACCTGGAGCATTACCTGCAGGCCATGAAGCAGGATCTGAGCGATGATATCGTCAAGCAGACCAAGCACCTGATCGAGCAGACCATAACCTCGCCAGAATGCAATATAAACGACATTGCTCGCCTGCTGGCGATGCACAAACGTACCCTGCAAAAGAAATTGGGTGAACACGAGCAGAGCTTTAGCGACCTGCTGGACGAAGTGCGCTGGAGCAAAGCCTGCCAGACCCTGAAAAACTCCAACATGCCCCTATCCAGGCTCGCCAGCCTGCTGGGCTATTCGGAATTGAGTGCGTTTTCACGGGCGTTCAAGTCGGAGTTTGGCACCTCCCCCAAGCAGTGGCGACAGGCACATCAGGAGAGCTTGACGGAATGGTCTCTGCCCCAGTCACCGGAAGAACTGTCCTAAAACGGACAGTAGCCGCCAAAACATGAAGCTATTCTGCAAGGTTAGAGAGACAACTTGCAGGCTCCACCATGACCAATATAACCATTGAATTACACGCCAATGACGATGTTTTGATTGCCCGTCAGGACATTCCCTCAGGCACAGAACTTCCGGAAGGCGTGACCACACTGGTCGACATTCCCTCCGGCCATAAGGTGGCCCGCAAAGCCATTGCCCGCGGCGCCCCGGTGTTCCGCTACAACCAGGTGATCGGTTACGCCAGCGAAGACATTCAACCGGGCGCCCACGTGCACACCCACAATGTGGCAATGGGTCAGGTGGAACTGGACTACGCCTTCTGCCGCGACGCCAAAGATACTGAGATGATCGCCGAACCCCGCACCTTCAATGGAATCCGCCGCGCCGACGGCCGGGTGGCCACGCGCAATTACATCGCCGTCATTTCCAGCGTCAACTGCTCCGCCACGGCGGTGAAAATGATCGGCGATCACTACCGCAATGCACTCAAAGACTACCCCAATATCGACGGTGTTTTGACCCTGACCCACAAGAGCGGCTGCGGTCTCGACCACCCACTGGAGGGCATCAACTCCCTCAAGCGCGCCCTGTCCGGCTACGTGCGCCACCCCAACATTGCCCACGCCATCGTGGTAGGGCTCGGCTGTGAAATTGCCAATCTGGGCGATGTGCTGGACGGCGCACCCGGTGATTCCTTCTCCATCCAGAGCGAAGGCGGCACCCAAAAACTGGTCGACAAGGTGATCACCCGCATCGATGAACTGCTGCCTTCTGTGAACGCGGTGGAACGTGAACCCATCCCGCTGTCCGAGCTGAAACTGGCCATGCAGTGTGGCGGCTCTTCCGGCATTTCCGGTATCAGCTGCAACCCGGCCCTCGGTTACGCCGTGGACCTGCTGGTGCGCCACGGCGGCACCGCCATTTTGTCGGAAACCACCGAGTGCTATGGCGCCGAGCACTTGCTGACCGCCCGCGCCGCCAACGAGGAAGTGGGCCAGCAACTGGTGGATCGCATCAAGTGGTGGGAAGCCTTTACCGCCAAGAGCAATATGGTCATCAACAACAACCCGTCACCTGGCAACAAGGCCGGCGGCCTGACCACCATCATCGAGAAATCCCTCGGCTCCATCGCCAAGGGCGGTACCACCAACCTCAACGCGGTCTATCAGTATGCGGAGCCAGTGGAGAGCGGCAAAGGCCTGGTGTTTATGGACGCCCCCGCTTTTGATCCGGTGGGCGCCACCGCCCAAGTGGCCGGCGGCGCCAACGTGATGGTGTTTACCACCGATCGCGGCTCGGCGTTTGGCTGCAAACCGGCACCCTCCATCAAGCTGGCCGGCAGCACCTCCCTGTTTGAGCGCATGCCCGACGACATGGACATCAATGCCGGTACCATCCTCGATGGCAGCGAGTCCGTGGAAGAGGTGGGCCGTCAGATTTTCGAGCGCATCATTGAAGTGGCTTCGGGCGACCTGTCCAAGAGTGAAGCCATGGGTTACGGCGAAGAGGAGTTCTGTCCCTGGGACATGGGGGTAATGCTGTAAGCCCAGTACTGTCATCGCGAGCGCAGCGTGGCGATCCATTTCATGCACTTTGGTAGCTACATTGTGCCCATAATGGATTGCCACGGCGCTGAAAAGCGCACCTCGCAATGACGCTAACGATTTGCCATCAGATCTGCCATCAAGCCGCCCTGGAAGGCGACTGTTTGCTGGGCTTACATGACCCAGGCCGCCCCCATCAAAGCAAAGGTCGCCACCACCGGAATCACAACAGTAATGATGCCCACATCGCGATAGGCTTCTTTGTGCGTCAAACCGGTAATCGTCAGCATGGCCACAATCGCCCCGCAGTGTGGCAGCGAATCGAAACCGCCACTGGCCACGGTCGCCAGGCGATGCAACACGCCCGGCTCAATGCCCATCTCCAGATACGCCGGCGCCATGGTCTGCATAAAGATCTGCAAGCCACCAGAGGCGGAGCCGGTGATCGCCGACACCAGACTGACGGAAGAGAAAATCGACAGCAATGGCGGCAGCTCGGATTCCAGCATCATGGCAGCAAAGTTTTGGAAACCCACGGTGTGAGTCACCACGCCGCCAAAACCGATCACCGCGGCCGTATTGATCAACGGCATGATCGAGTCCTGAGTACCCTGGCCAATCACCGTCAAGGCGTTGGGGCGAACCGCCGGGAACAACAGCGCCGCCAGCACGGTACCGGTCAACAGGGCAATGCTGGGCCAGACAATGGGCTGGCTATTGGCAAAACGCAGCAGCTCCGGTGCCCAGCCTTCGGCCGCCAGCGTTTCCGGTGACAGCATCATGGTGATCACCCGCGGCAGCACGATGGTTAACAGCACCACCGCCAGCGGCAGAATGGCGAGCGGCCAGGCGGGCATGTCTTCATCGGCTGGGAGTTCCATGCGATCACGGGGGCCAGGCACAAAGCCCTCACCCCGTGCGGCCGCCAGTTTGCGCTGGGATTCGAGATACCACATGCCGCCGCCAAACATAATCACCGCCGCCAACAGTCCCAGCCAGCCACCGGCGAACAGGTCGGTTTTCAGGGCCACGGACGAGATCACATTGTGAATCGAGGGAGTGCCTGGCAAGGCGGTCAAGGTAAAGGTACCGGCCCCCAGCGCCAGCGCCGCACAGAACAACCGCTTGGGAATATCCGCCTGCTGCAACAGGCGCAGGCCCAGTGGGTAGACCGCAAAGATCACCACAAACACCACCACCCCGCCGTAGGTCAGCAGGGCGCAGGACAATACCGTAATCCACAATGCCCGGTGGGCGCCCAGCTTATCCACCAGCATCATAGCAATGCTGCTGGCCGCATGGCTGTCCCCCATCACCCGGCCAAACATAGCCCCGGCCGCAAACAACAGGAAAAACTTGCCGGCAAAGGTAAAGGCCCCCAACGGCCCAAAGGAAAAGTAGTTAGTGATACCCTCCGCCAGCGGCAGGTCATTGGTGAGGATCACCAGCAGGGAACACAGCACCGAGGCGAAAATAATATCCACGCCACGCAGCGCCAGCCAGATTAAGGCGACAACACTGACCAGCAGCCCGACATATTCCATGCTCAGCGCTCCACGGAGTCAATCGGCTGACCGGTTTCCAGGAATTGCTTGATGTTGGCAAAACCACGCATCGCCATGTCCTGACGACACTCGCCGGTGGCACTGCCGATGTGAGGAAGCAAAGTGACATTATCAAACGTCAATAACTCCGGTGTAACCTGTGGCTCGAACTCGAACACATCCAGGCCAACTGCCCCCAAATGACCACTCTGTAACGCCGCCACCAGATCCACTTCCTTGATCAGTGGACCGCGTCCGGTGTTGATCAGTACTGCGCCCGGCTTCATCTGACTCAAAGTCTCGGTATTGATCAGGTGATGGGTAGCATCGCTCAGCGGACAGTTGAGTGAGACAATGTCCGCCTGCTGCAATAGCTCGGTGAGGGACGCGCAGTAACGGGCACCCAGAGCCTGTTCGGCTTCGGGTTTGGCGCTGGGACCGTGATACAAAATTTCCATACCGAAGCCCTGGGCACGGCGGGCCACTGCCTGGCCAATGGCGCCAAACCCAACAATGCCCAGGGTTTTACCGTGCACGCGATTACCCAGATGGGCCTTACTGCCGGCCCAGTCACCGGCGCGAAGAAGTCGCTCGGACACGGTCAGGCGACGACAGGCGGCCAGCATCAGGGCCAGGGTCAGGTCGGCCGTATCTTCTGTTACAACTGGCGTATTACTAACGAGTATGCCGCGTTTGGCCGCTGCGGCCAGATCAATGTTATCGGTGCCCACACCCAGATTAGCAATCAACCCCAAGCTGTCCGGCAAGCCTTCAATCATGGCTGCCGTAACCGGCTCTACGGCTGTGGACAAATACACCGTGGCACCTTCAAGAGTGGCCGCGTCGTCACTGTAACGGCTGACTTCCGCTAGCGATTCGAGCACGGCGATGAGAGGATCAGGAATATATTGGCTAACAAGGATCTTAGGCTTGGTCATATTGACAGTCCTGTAATTATTCGATGAAAGAGGTTCTGAGCGATAACCCAGCATGCTAACGAATTGGCTTTTCCCGAACTGTCCTGTTCGCGACAGAGAAAACACTCACATTACAGAAATCCAGCATCAGCCGGGGGTAAGGTCTGAAGATATCGTGTGATCGGGACTTAGCTCGCATTGAACCGTCATGACCGGCCGGATTGCTTTCGGTCACAAAGCCTCAGGCAGCGCGACGCGATTTCGTCCGGTCGTACCACAGCAAAGTTAGTCGTTTGCCTCGACAATTTCATAGCCGTGGCTGACGTCCACCCCCGCCGACTCCATCATGATCGACGCCGAACAGTATTTGGTGGCCGACAGCTCAACCGCGCGTTTAACTTGGGTCTCTTTCAGCCCCACTCCGGTGACTATAAAGTTCATATGAATTTTGGTGAAGGGTGAAGGCACGCCGTCAGCGCGTTCAGCCTGCAATTCACAACGGCAATCGATGACGTTCTGACGGCCTTTTTGCAACATGCTGATCACGTCAAAGCTGGCACATCCTCCCATGCCCAGTAACAGCATTTCCATGGGGCGAACCCCCATATTACGACCGCCCTTATCCTCGGGACCGTCCATCACTACCGCGTGACCGCTGCCGGACTCCCCCAAAAACATCTTCCCATCCACCCACTTGACTGTAGCTTGCATGAGCTCTCCTCACTGTAATAACCAAAACCATGCCTTTGAGCGGCATGCAGGAAAAATATCGCTGGCAAGAATACCACAAACCCCAGAATCACACCCTTGGCACGAAATTACCCTATAAATCACAGATTCAACCTCGACTAGGGATAACGGGTTCACAAAGATAATGAACGACCCGCCACATAGCTGGTCACGAACCCGGAATACGGCCATAATCATCCATTAGCTTTGTAGAGGCTGCCTCAGTGGGTTAGGCAGTGGTGGTATGGTGTGGCGCTTCGCGCTATGGTATTTCTGTTTTTACCGGAGCTTTAACCCTCAGAATTGGGACGATCTACCGTTATTAATTGTGAATTGACACCAATGATACGGTGAGGGATAACCCAACCCATTCGTTCTATAAAAAGAACGGGTTTCGAGAAAGCCTGACAAGATCAGCCTCTCATTTGCCAGATAACGAGGACATAGAATTGGTTGCTGCTGTTTCACTGACGCCCCACATCAAAAATGTGGATGAATTTTTAAGCCATTGTCACCGCCGCCGTTACCCAGCGAAAAGCACCCTGATCTACGCCGGCGACAAAAGCGATTCTCTGTACTACATCATCAAAGGCTCGGTCACCGTTTTGATTGAGGATGATGAAGGCCGCGAAATGATCGTCGCTTACCTCAATGATGGTGACTTTTTTGGTGAAATGGGTCTGTTTGATCAACAGGACTCCCGCAGCGCCTGGGTCCGCGCCAAAACCGAATGCGAAGTGGCAGAAATCAGCTACAGCAAGTTTCATGAACTGACCGCCAAGCACCCGGAATTTCTGTTCTCCCTAGGCACTCAAATGGCTCGCCGCCTGCGCAACACCACCCGCAAAGTCGGCGACTTGGCGTTCCTCGACGTGACCGGTCGCGTGGCCCGCACCCTGCTCGATTTGTGCAAGGAACCCGACGCCATGACCCACCCCGACGGCATGCAGATCAAAATCACTCGCCAGGAAATCGGTCGCATTGTCGGCTGCTCGCGGGAAATGGTCGGCCGCGTTTTGAAAACTCTGGAAGATCAGGGGCTGGTGTCAGTCAAAGGCAAAACCATGGTGGTCTTTGGAACTCGCTGACATCACTCACCGAAGACATACGCCCCCACAATAAAAAAGCCGGCTTTTGCCGGCTTTTTTATTGTGCACTGAGAACCACGTTAATTAAACATTTCCAGCAGCTTTACCCCTGGGTCTTCAGCCCGCATAAACGTCTCACCCACCAGAAACGCATTGACGTTATGGCCGCGCATGGCCAACACATCATCAATGGTGAGAATACCGGATTCGGTCACCACCAGACGGCTGTCATCGATACGATGCAACAGGGCAAAGGTGTGATCCAGGGACACTTCGAAGGTGTGCAGGTTACGGTTGTTGATACCGATCAGACGGTTCGGCAGTTTTAACGCCAACTCCAACTCATCGGCGTTGTGCACTTCCACCAGCACATCCATACCCAGTTCATGGGCGAGGGAATTGAGACGCTCCATCTGATCGAATTCCAGCACCGCTACAATCAGTAGAATACAGTCAGCCCCAATGGCACGGGCTTCGTAGACCTGGTATTCGTCGACAATAAAATCCTTTCGAATCACCGGCAGTGAAGACGCGCTACGGGCTTCCTGCAGGTAACTGTCGCTGCCCTGAAAGAAATCCACATCAGTCAGCACCGACAAACAGGCGGCACCTCCACGCTCGTAACTTTTGGCCAACTCTGCGGGGTAAAAGTCTTCGCGAATTACGCCTTTACTGGGCGACGCCTTTTTAATCTCGGCAATCACCGCCGCCTGTCCCGCTTCGATCTTGCGCTCCATCGAGGCCACAAAACCACGGGCGGGTGACTGCTCCGCAGCTAACTGCTTCACCTCGTCCAGCGAACGCTGCTGTAATCGCTCGGCAATTTCCTCGCGCTTGCGGTCGATGATCTTTTCTAAAACGGTTGGGATTTTACTCATAGCGTTGCAAAAACTCGTCTTTCAATGACGCCGGCACAAAGTTGAAAGCGAGAGCTCGGGCTTTTCTGTCACGGCCTTCAGCGGCATGGACGCCACTGTAGAGCCTCCAAGGACGGATTCACGGCGTGCCGTGACAGAAAAGGGCGAGCGCTCGCCAGCACAAGACCAGCGTATACCTATCAATTTATGGATTTTCTTTCTGGCAAAGAGTAAACGCCGCCAGCTCGGTAATTTTTTCTTTTGCCAGACCGCTGCCAATAGCATCCTGTGCCATCAACACGCCTTCTTTCAAACTATCAGCCACACCACTGACATAGATCGCAGCACCGGCGTTCAAGGCAATGATATCGGCGGCTTTTTCCGCACGGGCATCGCTGCGTTTGCCCAAGGCATCCTGAATCAACTGCAGGGATTCTTCCGCACTGGCCACGGTCAACCCCACCAGCGATTGCGACTCCACACCAAAATCCTCCGGCTGGACCTGATAGACGTTCACTTCGCCGTCTTTCAATTCCGCCACGGTGGTTTTGCTGGCCAGGCTGATTTCATCCAGTCCGTCATCGGCACCCACTACCAGCACATGCTCACTGCCCAAGCGCCCCAGCACTTCCGCCAGTGGCTTGCAAAGTGCGCGATTGAACACACCGATCACCTGGCGCTTAACACCCGCCGGGTTGGTCAACGGCCCGAGAATATTGAAGATGGTGCGCTGACCGATGTCTTTGCGCGGACCGATGGCGTGCTTCATAGCCGCGTGGTGAGCCGGGGCAAACATAAAGCCCACACCCAACTCCTTCACACAACGGGCCACCTGCTCCGGCGACAAGTCCAATTGCACTCCAGCCGCCTCCAGCACATCGGCACTGCCGGTGGAGCTGGATACCGAGCGGTTGCCGTGCTTGGCCACCTTGACGCCGGCCGCGGCGGCGACAAAAGTCGCTGCAGTAGAGACGTTGAACAGGTTAGCACCATCACCGCCAGTACCGACCAAATCTATCAAGTTGTCACCACCTAGTTCGACTTTGGTGGCCAGCTCGCGCATCACCATGGCGGCGCCGGTGATTTCCTCGATACTTTCGCTTTTCATGCGCAAGGCCACCAGCAAGGCACCGATCTGGGCTTCCGTGGCCTCACCCGTCATGACCTGACGCATGACCTCAACCATTTCGTCCTGGGTCAGATCCTGGCGTTCGATCAGGCGGCCAAGTGCTTCTTTGATGTCCATATATTAGCCCCCTTAAGCCTCAAGAAAATTGCGCAGCAGGTCGTGACCGTGCTCGGTAAGGATGGACTCGGGATGGAACTGTACTCCTTCCACATTGAGGGTTTTATGACGCACCCCCATGATTTCATCCAGTTCACCGTCTTCGGTCTGGGTCCAGGCGGTGATCTCCAGGCAATCGGGCAAGCTGTCTTTCTCGATCACCAACGAGTGATAGCGCGTGGCCCGATAAGGGTTGGTTAAACCACGGAAAACCCCGACATCGGCATGGTAGATGGGTGACGTTTTGCCGTGCATCACCTCGCGAGCACGGACCACTTTGCCACCAAAGGCCTGGCCGATACTCTGGTGCCCGAGACAAATGCCCAACAGCGGAATCCGTCCGGCAAAGGTCTTGATGGTTTCCACCGAGATGCCCGCCTCGTTGGGTGTGCAGGGACCGGGAGAGATCACGATTTTCTCCGGTGCCAGGGCCTCGATGTCAGCCACGGTCAATTCATCGTTGCGCACGACTTTCACATCGGCCTTGAGTTCGGCCAGATACTGCACCACGTTGTAGGTGAAGGAGTCGTAGTTATCAATCATCAAAATCATCGTCGTCTCTCCTCGCCTACAGCACCATGTCGACCGCACGGAAAATGGCCCGCGCCTTGTTCATGGTTTCTTTCCATTCCAGCGCCGGCACCGAGTCAGCCACCACACCGGCTCCAGCCTGTACATACAGTTTGCGGTCTTTGATCACCGCCGTGCGAATGGCGATGGCGGTGTCCATATTACCGTTCCAGGACAGGTAGCCCACAGCGCCACCGTAGATGCCGCGCTTTTCGTGTTCCAGCTCGTCGATGATTTCCATGGCGCGAATCTTGGGTGCGCCGGACAGGGTTCCCGCCGGCAGAGCCGCTCTCAGGGCGTCCATCGCCGACAACTCCGGTTTCAACTGGCCGGTCACATTGGAGGTGATGTGCATCACGTGGGAATAGCGCTCCACCACCATCTTGTCGGTCAGTTTAACGCTGCCCACTTCCGCCACCCGTCCGACATCGTTTCGGCCCAGGTCGATCAACATCAGGTGTTCGGCAATTTCTTTCGGGTCGTTGACCAGCTCCTGCTCCAGCGCTAGATCTTCAGCCGGCGTGTGGCCGCGGCGACGGGTACCGGCAATCGGCCGCACAGTCACTTCACCGTCTTCCAGATGCACCAGAATCTCCGGACTGGAACCCACCACATGGTGATCCCCCAGGTCGAGGTAATACATATAGGGCGAGGGATTGAGGCTGCGCAGGGCACGGTAGAGATTGAGCGGTTCAGCATCAAAATCGATGGACAGGCGTTGGGAAATCACCACCTGCATGGTGTCACCGGCCAGGACATAGTCCTTGATGCTCGCCACCGCCTGCTGGAAATTGTCTTCGCCAAAGCTGGAACTGAACTCCGCTTCCCGCGCCTGCTCACCGTTCAGTTTCATGGGGGCGGTAACCGGCACCTCAGTGCGCAATTTTGCCTCCAGCTCATCCAGGCGCTGCTGGCCACGAGCATAGGCGCCGTCTTCGGCCGGGTCAGCATGCACAATCAGAATCAACTTGCCGGCCAGGTTGTCGAACACCAGCACCTCATCCGACACCATCAACAGTATGTCTGGCGTACCGATGGTGTCCTCGGGTTGGGAGTCCTTCAGGCGGGGCTCCACGTAACGCACACAATCGTAACCAAAATAGCCCACCAGGCCGCCGTTAAAACGTGGCAGGCCTTCCAATTCGGGCACTCGATAGCGCTGCTGAAACTCCTCCACAAAGGTCAGCGGGTCGGCACAGTGGTGCTCTTCCACCACTTCACCGTCGGTTTCCACCACCAGTGACTCGCCAAAGGCTTTCAAAATGGTCCGGGCCGGCAAGCCGATCATGGAGTAACGGCCCCATTTCTCACCTCCCTGGACGGATTCAAACAAATAAGTGTAGGGGCCTCGAGCCAGCTTCAGATAGCTGGACAGAGGGGTGTCGAGGTCAGCCAGCACTTCACGCACCAGCGGAATGCGGTTATAGCCCTGCTGGGCCAGTTCAATAAATTGTTCCGGAGACATGGGGAATCCTTAAGTGTGTTCGGTCTCAAACATGGTCGTCATGTAAATCCTGATTACGGACGCCATCGCCCCCAGAAACGGTTTATTCTTGTCAATGAGGCAGGATTGTTCACGAAAACACCTAAGTTTGTGGTTTGGGCTTCATTAAAGCAGGCGCTAGTTTAGCCCCTTGGCCACAGGCTGTACAGTCGTAAGACCCACACCACCCACTACCCAAACCTGTGGTTTCCTGTAAGATTTGACAACGCTTGGCACGCTTGTCCGTCCAATGTCTCACATACACCCTTGTTGACCAACAGTCGAAACCTATGCTCTTTAACCATCAGTGGCGTATAGAACAAGATAGTCAGACAGGCTCCTACAAATCACACAATGAAGATCGGCTGGGTTATCAAAACAACCCCGCTCTGGCCATTGTGTGTGACGGCGTTGGAGGCAATCGCCATGGGGAAATTGCCGCACAACTGGCTTGCGACTTTCTCATGGAGCAGCTTCAATCCAAACCGGCTAAATACTGGTCAGAAGACCTGCTGAAGACCCTGGTTAAAGACACTCATAAGTGCCTACTGGACTATATGCGGTCACACCCCAACACCCAGGGTATGGCCACCACCCTGGTAATGGCCTTACAGTCGGGCCGATACGCCTGGCTTTGCTGGGTCGGCGACAGTCGCGCCTACCTGATCCGGGACGGGCAGTTGCAACAACTGACTCAGGATCATAGTTTTGTCGAGGAAAAGGTGGCGCAGGGGGTATTTACGCCACAAGAGGCGGCGGTTCACCCCATGGCCAACTTGATTACCTCCTCACTGGGTGGAGCGCCGAACAGCCTCAAACACCTGGGCTGTCTGCGTCTGAAGCTGAAAAAACACGACCGTCTGGTATTATCCAGCGACGGTGTCCATGGCTACATGGATGACAGGGAACTGCTGGCTGCGGGCCAGGTTTCCGCCAAAGCCCTGACGGCCCAGGCCCTTGCCAATGACACCCGGGATAACTGCAGTGCCATTTGCATTGTAGTGGAATAACTTAACAACACATGGAACGGACACTATCATGCTGTACCTGGGCATCGACCTTGGCACCACTTTTTCCCTTGCTGCTTTTATCAACGCTGCCAATCAGGTAGCACTGGTCCCAGACCGCTTTGACGCCAACAGCTTTCGCACGCCCTCTTTGGTGCATCTTGGCCACAATGGCTGCTTTGTTGGCGACGCGGTGGAAGCACAATTGCTGGAAGACCCGGCCGCCGAGCATGTGCGTTTCGTCAAACTGGCTATGGGCGACGGACAAACCTTCGCCGACCACCACCAACGGCTGTGGCGACCGGAGGCCATTTCCGCCCTGATCCTGAAAAAACTCCTCAACGACGCCGAGAGTTTTCTGCCCAATCCGCTGGGGGGTGCCGTAGTCACAGTCCCGGCCAACTTTTCCGACAATCAGCGCCAGGCCACCAAACAGGCGGCGCTGTTGGCCGGCATCCCCCGTGTTACCCTGATTGAGGAACCCATCGCCGCAGCCACCTTTTACGGCATGAACGACGTTCGCGGCGACCAAACCCTGTTCGTTTACGACCTGGGCGGGGGCACCTTCGATGCCACCCTGTTACAAGCCGCCGATGACGGTCTCTACGTCCTCGCCACCGATGGCCAGCACGACCTGGGCGGCAAGACTGTAGACGAAGCCATTATGCAGCAGGTGGCCGACGAGTATACGCGTGTGCACGGCCAGGACCCGCGTCAGGACAACACCGCACTGGTGCAATTGCGGCAGTTCGCTACCGAGGCCAAACTGGAACTGTGCAAACCCGGCGTATCGCAGATTCGCAAAACCCTGTTGCTCAACAATCGCACCGTGGATGTACTGCTGACCCTGTCGCAATTCAACCGCCTGGTAGACAAGCTGGTGGATCGAACGTTGGATGTGTGCGAGCGCTGCTTGCAGGCCGCCAGCATGGACTGGGAGTTTGTTGACCATATCCTGCTCACCGGCGGCTCCAGCTTACTGCCACTGGTACGGGAAAAGTTGGCGGCGCGCACTGGCCGCCCGAAAGACGGCTTGCTGCTCAAGCAACCACACCAAGCTGTCGCCTTTGGCGCCGCCCTGATCGCCAATCAGCTGTTTAACGGTGGCAGCGAACAGAAACAGCTGCGACGAGCCACTGCCTGGCAACTGGGCATCCGGGTTGCCGGTGCCGATGGCCAACCGTGCGTGCAGGTCATGATCGACAAGAACCAGCCACTGCCGGCCAACGAAACCGTCACCTTCAACACCAACCGCGCCGGCCAGCCGCGCATGGTGATCGAAGTGGTGCAACAAAAAGAAGCAGGGCTAGAAGAAAAGAGCCTCGGCTACTTTATTTTCACCCTGCCAGACAACACACCGGCACGCTACCCGGTGGAAATCACCCTCGCCTACGACAGTGAAGGGCTCGTCACTGCTACCGCCCGCAACCCGCAAACCGGCCAGCAACTGAAGCAAATAATGGATGAAGACGGAGCGGCGCTGGATGATGAACTGGTAAAACAAAAGGAATGGGTGGATCATACACTTGTTAACGAAGGCTGAAGCTGATGACTCAACAATAGCCTTCACCTCATCGCCTGGTCACGGGTCAATTCAACATAAAGAACTGAACGTGCGTTTTCTAACGACGGAACATCGACAAGATCACAGCTATGTCTGAATTCAATGAAAAAAGGCAAAAGTTCGAACAGATCTGTCAAAACATCGAAGTCAAACTTAAGCGAAAAGTCCTTATCAAGCGGGTGACCTGCCCCTGTTGTGGCTACCCCACACTGGAGCGAAAAGGTCGCTACGAAATTTGCGAACTGTGTAATTGGGAAGATGACGGTCAGGACGACCACGATGCCGATACAATCTGGTGCGGCCCCAACGGGGTTTACTCACTGAGCGCCGCGCGCAAGAACTTTCAAACCTATCGCATCATGTATACGCCGGACAATAACACCACAGTGACCGGGGCTGATTCGCCACAGCGGGAAGCATTGAAGTCCTTACTCATGGGTATATTTGAAGAACTGCTAAATTCCGATCCTTCCAAACACCCCAGCTTATGGCAGCGGGCCGCCGAGACCGAACGGGAATTACACAAGGAAACTCGCAAAAGTTTGCAGCAGGCTTTTCAAAAGCGCCTCGAGCCTTAAGAGTATGCCAACGTTGATGGGGTGAGCCAGATACGCCCCCCTTTCAGAACATCATCCGAATCACTCAGCTGAATTAAATAGCTGCCCGACAATTACCTTGATGCGTCAACAACAAATCAGAGAGTTTATCAAACCGGAAGTGCCTGGCTGTTTTTTGCTTTAACTCCCCGTCATGTTTAATCACCATAAAGTGCATGGCATTCACATAGTTACTGGAGTTGCTATCCGGTGAACTCGTATCGGTCTTATATTCAAACTCTTCCACAATTGAATCTTTGCCAACACTTATGACCACATCGTCATCGGCGCTTACCGTAGTCGCTCTAGACCTAAAATCCACCAAACCGATGTAACGATAGTTCTGGACATGAGTCTCGGAACGCTCCCCAGCAGGTTTTTTATAGATTTTTCTATGCGACAACGCATTGATATTCAATACACATAAGCTGCCATTTTCCGGCGTCAAACTCACCGTCATTGCTCGCAGCTCAGATTTTCTTGAATAAGTATTATAGACTTCAACATAGCTCTCATTCTTTTCTTCCCATGGATTTTTCCCCGCCCAGCTGAAATAGCTAAGCAAAGCGTTGTAGGATGAGGACACCGCGACCTTAGCAGCTTCGGCCAGCCTCACTTTTGCCTCACGCCGGCTATCCGTCTCCACCATAACTTCTACAAGATCTGGATCCTTGGTTGCCGCAACCCATAAACTTTTAGCTTCCAACCAACTATCATTGGCCGCCAAAAAATCACCTGCCAGCTGTTGATTGTTGGCCTGCTCTTCAGCAGACTTCGCTCTTGCAGCCTCTGAAGGGCTATCCAACTTATACTTCGATTTTAATGTAAACCATCGTTCTGAAGCTGCTTGCGCATCCTGCTTAAGCGCATAGAGTTTCCCGGCGGCAACAAAGTTGTCCCACAACACATTGTAACCATCCCTGACAGAGCTTAAGTTAACTTTCGCCTCATCGAAGCTATTTTCCCGCAACAAGGATTCAGCCATTGCCAGCTGCCCCTCCAGAGACGGCAGATGATTTCCCGCAAAAATACGTTCTTCCGTTAATGTTTGCCAATCCCTGACAGCGGTTAATTCACGACTTCCATTCCTCACCGCATCACGAACATCACTGTCCAGTGTGCGACGCCCATTAGCCAATCGCTGTTTAATGGTTGTTATTTCCCCCAGGAATTGAGCCGCCTCAGCTTTTTGCTTAGCAATTTCCGCTTTACTCATGGGCAGTAACCTGGAGATATCTTGCGTCATCCCAATGATCACCAGCAATAGCACAAAAACCGCCACCCCGATTTTCATGACATTGTTGGATACACCCTGTGTATTCTCGGAAATACTTCTGGCACTGCGAGGACTATTGGCCTTTTTACCGGATTGTATTGCAGCATTAAACTCAGACATGTCGGCAAAGCGGTTTTCTGCACGGGGCGAAAGCCCCTGCATAATGGCATTGGCCATTCCTTTGGGCAGATCTTTCCTCAACTCGCCAATGGGTTCAATGGCACCTGCAGGGACTTCACCTGTCAACAGTTCGTAGGCCAACACCGCAACTGCATACTGATCCGCACGGCCATCAATATTACTCAAGCCTTTTAGCTGTTCCGGGGCCATATAATATGCCGTGCCCATTGCAGCTCCCGTTTGAGTACGCTGGCTGCTGGATTGCAGCTGAGCAATACCAAAATCCATCAATTTGAGCTTGCCATCACTGCAAACCCAGACATTCTCCGGCTTGATGTCCCGATGAACCGTCGTTTCGTGGGCGCAGGACAAGGCTTCACTGATGGCAGCGATATACTCTTTGACATCGTCGACCTCAAATGGTCGACCCACCGTTTTTTGATTGTCCATGACCTGCCTCAGGTCCTGTCCTTCAAGCAACTCCATGGTCAGAAAATAGAGATTGCCATCGTTCTGCACATCGTAGACGTTGATAATTTTCGGATGTGACAGATTAGAACTCACCCGGGCCTCGTTAAGAAAGCGTTCCAAGGCGCGTTCATTTTTGGTCAGACTGGGCAACAACACTTTAATGGCAATATCTTCACTGCGGTTGTTATCAAAAGCACGGTATACCGCCCCCATACCGCCCTGCCCGATCAGTTCTTTGATTTCATAACGGCTGACAAGAAGCTGACCGGGCTGCAACTCTACCTGCTCTGCATCCTGTGCCGAAACCCCAGGCAGATCGGCGAGTTTGGTTTGAGATAAAGACGATTTACCAGAAAGATTAGATGTATCGCTGACCATGGAGCCTTCTTTGTGATGAATTGCATGAGGTTCGGAAAAACCAAGTTTATATGAAACATGCTCGATTTTAACAAGCAGATCCTAAAATTTTTTCGCCAACGACTCCGTAGGTGCGCTGGATTTTTTCTGTTCGAGATCGCTGCGCTTTTTGATAAGCGCCTGTTCAATGTCACTTTGGCTGGCATTTTCCGTTAACGCCAAAAACATTAAAGCTTCTTTTTGATCCATGATTTATTCCATTCAACCTTCAATGTCCATTATGCCGCAATTGATCCGGTACTCCCGCCCAAACTGCCCCTGCCCCTGCCCCTGCCCCTGACCCTGCCACAACAGACTCAACTGTGAGCCATCCCAGTGGTAATAGACGCTTTCGATTCGCCCCGGTGCCAAAGCGCCGGGATTGGCAATCAGTAAAGTGCTGCTGGCGTTATGACACACGCCGAGTGACGTTGACCAATCTTCGTCCATAAACACCTGCCCCGTCCTGACATCGACAATGGCAAATTGTTGGCAGCTGCTGCCGCAACCCCAGGTCTGTACAAGGTAATGACCGGCAAAGTTGGCTACACGCCCTTCCAGCGCCTGTAAGCGAGTCCTGAATGTCTTTGCCAGGGGATGGCTGTCGAGATCAACCCGCTGCAACTTTTCCACCGACACGACTGCCGGGTAATCCGCAAATTCAGGAGTAGATGTGGATGCGGCCTGTACAGCGGTGGCTGCAATAATTATCAGGCCCGTCAATAACCTAAGATAGGCAGGCACTTTCATGTTATCTCCTTGGCATTAAAATATGGAGGTGCAGCTCACGACCACTGTGCCTGTCCCTCGCCAAATAGAGGGCGCCATTACCATCACGGTTCAGCGGCTCAAGGATGTCATAGCGCAGGGCAAAACGCTGACCCGGCTGCAGTTGCAAGTCGCGCTCTTTTAGGGCCGTGACGGTCAGCATCCGCTTCGCATTATCCATCCTGGCGGCCCCGCTGCTCCCGCCAGCGCTCCTGCAGCCAGCGTTGCATCGGCGGCGGTGGCTGATAGTGGCCACGGCCATCATCCAAACATTCGTACACCCGGTTGAGATAGCCCTGCAGCTCGCTGTTGCCGTAATCGGCCGGGTCACCCCGATCCAGCCTGATCAGGAAGCGAGTGGAATGGTCATCCGCCAGGGCGTATTCCAATGTGCGGCCGTAGGCCTCCTCGGTATCCCCTTCCGCAGCGAGCACCAGTTGATCGCCCTGCTGTGACAGGATCTCCCGGGTATCCCGCAGACCGGTCTGGTCATAGTACACCGCCAGCACGGCATCCCCTTCCCGACGATAGGAGGCATTACAGCTGGTAAAAAAACTCTCGCCCACCACCATGGCCCGATCCCACAACATTTCCCGCTGCCCTATACGCTGTTCGCGGAAGTAAGCCAGTCCCAATCGTTCCAGCGGGTAGAGGCGAAAGACAGCCCGCCTGCCACTGGATGCTCGCTCCATCTGCACAAAGTATTCGCCATTCCGGTAACCCAGCTCAAACTCCGTATCATCATTCACCTGAGCCAATGCGCGATAGCGGTGGCCGTCGCCGAGCGGTTCCAGCCAGACCAAACCATCTTCACCCGCAACCAGGCGATTCCTCAAATCGAACAACTCCACTCTCGGCATATCGTCCGGGGTAAGCTGGTCCGGTGTGACAGCGGTGTAAATCAGCAGGTAGGCCTCATAGCGATCCACTTCCGTATTGCCGGAGGCCTGCACCAGCCCGGACAGGATCAGTCCAAAACAACTGACGGCTATGGCCAACCATCTATCCATGTACACCCTCCTCTTGCGGCGCTGCGCCTGTGACTATCGATCCCGAACTAATCGAAACCCGATATTGTTAAGGCTTGCTCCTGCAGGTTTTTTAGAGCGGTTGGCTGAAAACAGCTCGGTCTGTATATTGAGCCAGGAGCCTCCCCGCAGTACGCGCTTTGAGCAATCACCACCACTAGTCCAGGCACTGCCATTGGCTGGCGCACCACGGTAACTGTCGTGCCAACAGTCCTGTACCCACTCCCATACATTTCCATGCATGTCATACAAGCCCCACGCGTTTGGAGAGAACGATTTCACCGGCACTGTCTTGCCCTTTTCCAACTGGCCACCACACCCATCGCAATTCGCCCGGCCTGATCCAACGCTGTCCCCCCAATTGTACTCGCCAGTGCTGCCTGCACGCGCTGCATATTCCCATTCGGCTTCGCTTGGCAATCGAAAGTGCATGCCGGTCTTATTATTCAACCAACCGATATAACTCTGGACATCATTCCAGCTTATCCTGATAACAGGTCGATTGTCTTTGCCCCAGCCTGCATCGCTCTGTTTGGAGCATACACCTGCATCAATACACGGCTGGTACTGATTCCATGTAACCTCATGCTCCTGCATGTAGAATGAAGGCAAATTCACTGTATGCACAGGCCTCTCTTCATCTTCGCCAGCTGTCGACCCCATCCGAAAACTGCCTGCAGGGATTGTGATCATGTTAAAGCCTACGCCGTCGGTCCAGAATCGCTCCTCTGCCTGTAACTTCGCCTGAACAAAGCCTTCATTTGCCTCGACAAATGAACCGATCGCCTGATGCCAACGCTGTTTGTCTAGAGCCTTCAATCCAGATGCCAACAATTGCTCAGCGTGCACGGCCAGCTTTGAGTCTGGATCATACTGTTTAACAGTATCAAAATCGGCTTTAGCGGCCAGTGCCTTATTCTTTGCTACTCGAGCCTGACCAATGCCTGCGATTATCGTTGTTTCTGACTTCCGAGCATCTTCATACCCTGCAGTGGCATCCGCAAACCCTTTATCAGCGGCCATCCACTGATGGCTTTTCAAAGCGGCCTTAGCCGCCTCATACTGCTCACCGGCTTGCTGCGCAGTGGCATTGGTATCCAACGAGTAACCCTTACGGTTTTTCTCATAGGTGGCCTTGGCGATGGAGGCCGCCCAGAGGGCTTTTTCGAGTTTATTAAAGAGTTCCATCTGTTCACGGAAAGCCTCTTCCACCCCCTCCAGTTTTTTGACGGCCTTGAGGACATCATCCACTGTTGCAGCGGTTTTGAACGCTTGCCGGTGCTGCTGTTCTTCCTGCTTGAGGGTAGCAATCCACGCCGGCTCGGTCACACCCTGCATGATTACCAGGCGTGGCAACGCCTTATGTCGAGGGCTGAGCATAATATCCACCGATCTCATACGAATTGCGGCAAGAACAAGTGCAGGGTAGCCGGATTGCAGCTCCAGAAGTTTTTCAGCAGTCTCCTGCATTAGGCCATCGGCTTGGCTCTGGCGTGCTGCCTGGTACAGCTCTTCCATCGTGACTGACACGGGCCACGCCTTGCTGGCAGATTCCTCTTGCCACTGTTTACGCGAGGCATCGACTTTTGGAGACAGATCCAAGACCTTTTCAGCAGCGTAAAAGTCATCGATCAAATTCTGGTAGCCATCCCGCGCTTGCATCAACACCGTCAGCGCCTGTGCACTCTGCTTATCATCTCGCAGATGCAAGTTGGCCTGACTCTCCAGCCCTTCCATTTCACCGTAGCGGGAGGAGTCCACCAGATAGCGTTTGGCCAACTCCAGCCAGGCTTGCAGATGAGCGATCTCCTTGCTGTTTTTGTTGCGCTCCGCGTCGCGTATGTCACTGTCGAGATCACGCACGGCGTTATCGAAGCGGCGTTTGAGGGTTTTGATTTCGCCCTGCAGGCCAGCCGCCTCGGCTTTCTGCTGGGCAATCAGTTCTTTATCCAATGGCTTAAGGGCATCCAGCCAATCCAGCTGGTAGGCGCCTCCTACACCACCTACCAGCAGTAATACTGCAGCGGCGACGCCCCATTTGCTTGGACTATTGGAGAGCGTGTTCATGTGCGCGGTTGCTGCGGTGGAGCGCTTTGCCTTCTTGGCCCCTTTGCCGGACTGGATGGCGGCGTTAAAGGCGGTGATATCCGCAAAGCGATTCTCCGGTCGCGCATTCATGGCCTGCATAATCGCCGCAGCCATACCCTTGGGAATATCCTTGCGCAGGGCATTAACGGGCTCGATCACCCCCGCAGGCACTTCCTCGGTGAGCATCTCGTAGGCGAGCACCGCGAGGGCGTACTGGTCGGCTCGACCATCGATCTCCTTCACCCCTTTCAGTTGCTCCGGCGCCATGTAGTAGGCGGTGCCCATGGCGGCGCCGGTCTGGGTGCGCTGGCTGGTGGATTGCAGTTGGGCGATGCCGAAGTCCATCAGTTTGATCTGCTGGTCGTCGGTGACCCAGATGTTTTCCGGTTTGATGTCACGGTGCACCGTGTGCTGATGGGCGTAGGCTAGTCCCTCACTGACGCCGGCGATGTACTCTTTCACATCTTCAACATCGAAGGGACGACCAACGGTTTTCTGGTTATCCATGATCTGGCGCAGATCCTGACCTTCCAGCAATTCCATAGTCAGGAAGTAGAGGCCGCCATCCTGCTGCACGTCATAGACATTGACAATGTTCGGATGACTTAACTTCGAACTGACCCGGGCTTCGTTGAGGAAACGTTCCAAAGCGCGCTCATTTTGGGTGAGGCTGGGCAGCAGCACCTTGATGGCGATGTCTTCGTCACGGTTTTTGTCAAATGCACGATAGACCGCGCCCATGCCGCCCTGGCCAATCAGCTCTTTGATCTCGTAACGACTGGCAAGCAGTTGGCCCGGCTGCAACTCCAGCTGGTTGGAATCCTGTGGCGTCATACCCGGCAGGTCAGCGAGCTTGGTGTGACTTAGAGGGCTATAACTGTTGCTGTGGCCATTTGCTTTTAAGGTGGCAAGTCCAGGCTCCTGATTATCAACGGCCGTCAGCACGGCTTCCGCCTGTTGCAACCTCTCCAGTAACGTGTTGAATTTTATCGCCAGAGCCTCCGTCGGAGCGCTCGCCTTTTTACCCGTCACCTCAGCCTGTTTGGTGGCAGCAGTAGCAATAATATCCGCCTGGGACGCCTCGGCGTCCAATTCGAGAAGCTCCAGCGCTTGCTGTTTGTTCATGCGTTTCCCCAATAAAAGAAAATGGCTTCAACCACAAAGTCGTTGCCTCAAATATCCTGGACCAGGCGGAAGCCAATAGCGATACCGCGACCCCATGTCGAGTAACTGAAGCGATACGCCGCACGTAGGTACTCCGGCTCAAGGGACCAGGAACCGCCACGCAGTACGCGTTTCCCGCAATCCCCTCCGCTTTCCCAGGCTTGACCATTAGCCGGAGTTCCACGGTAACTGTCATGCCAGCAGTCTTGCACCCACTCCCACACATTGCCATGCATGTCATAGAGACCAAAACCGTTTGCCGAAAAACTTTTCACCGGGGCCGTTTGGCTTTTATCCCATTGGCTGCCACAGCCATCACAGTTGGCCCGACCAGAACCGATATTGTTACCCCAGCTGTAGTTGCTGCTACTGCCATCCCGCGCGGCATACTCCCATTCCGCCTCAGTGGGCAACCGGTATTTCTGACCCGTGTTAGTGTTCAACCAGCCAATGTAAGTCTGTATATCGTTCCAACTGACATTGATCACCGGGCGATTGCCCTTACCCCAGCCCCTATCGCCACCACTCGAACATACCCCCGCATCGATGCAAGGCTGGAACTGGCTCCAAGTAACTTCATGCGCCAACAGGTGAAACGAGGAAACACTCACAGTGTGTACCGGCTTCTCAACGCGCTCGCCGTTATTCGAACCCATGCTGAAATTGCCTGCTGGGATCTTGACCATTGCGGCTGAAATTTGTTTTGCTGCATAACTAGGTAAACTTCGGCTCCTGGCTTCGACAAATCCCTTTTGAGCTTCAACAAAGTTACCAACTGCATGCGACCACTGACGCGCGGCAAACGCCTTATTACTAGCAGCCCATGCCCTGTCCGCCTTGGCTGCCAGCACAGGCTCAGGATCATAACCCCTTAATTGCTCATAAGCTGCTTTGGCTTCCTGAGCCTTTTTCTGTTCAGACCTAGCCTGATTGATGCTGGTAATGACCTTGGCCTCTGCTGTTCGCGCGCTATCGTATCCGCCACGAGCATCCGCAAAGCCCTTGCCAGCAGCTACCCACTGCTGGTTAATTAATGCAGCTTGCGCCGCCAGCAACTGCTCACCAGCGTTTTTCGCGGTAGAGCTGATTTCAATCGGATAACCTTTGCGGCTTTTCTCGTAGCTGGCTTTAGCGGAGAGTACCGCTTTCTCGGCCTTGTCCAGGTTGGCTACAGCATCGGTCAGCTCCTGGTAGGAGGTGATCTGCCCTTGTAGCCCTGACATTGCGGCGGTAACCGCCGGCAGTTCGGCAGCGATATCCAGAGCATCCCGATGCTGCCGCTCTTCCTGCTGGAGGGCTTCGATTTCCGGCACTTTGGTGAGCTTCTTGCTGTCCGCCAGTTTTTGCCAGGCAGCTTGGACCTGCTGCAGCGACTGATCCACCTTGCTGATATCGTCATTGGCAGCAATGAGGGCGGAATAACCGGATTGCAGTTGATTCAATTGAGGCTCTGCCAGTCGCAACAGACCGTCAGTTTCATGCTGATGGGCCTCCTGATAGAGGGTCTCCACCTTGTCGGACACTGGCCACAACTTGCTGTTTGGATAGCTCTGCCACTGCTTACGCAGGGCGTCGATCTGCGGCGACAGGGCCGAGACCGATTCCCCCGCGTAAAAATCGTCGATCAGAGTTTGATAGCCTTCCCGCGCCTGCGTCAGCACCGCCAATGCCTGCGCACTCTGGCTGTCTTCGCGCAGATGCAAATTGGCCTGACTCTCCAGCCCTTCCAATTCGCCGTAGCGGGGGGAGTCCACCAGATAATGTTTGGCCATGTCCATCCAGGCTTGCAGCCGTTGGGCTTCTTTATTGTTTTTGTCCCGTTCGGCGTCGCGAATGTCACTATCGAGATCGCGCACCTCATTGTCGAAGCGACGTTTGAGGGTTTTGATTTCACCCTGCAGACCGGCGGCTTCCGCCTTTTGTTGAACAATAAGTTCTTTATCCAATGGTTTAAGGGCTTCCAGCCAACCCTGTTGCCAGGCCACACCGATACCGCCAACCACCAACACCACCATCGCGGCCAGCACCAGCTTGTTCGGCTCACGGTTTTGAAGGGCGGCGGGTTTGGTGCTCTTTACTTTGGCCGTCTTGCCGCTGAGCAAGGCATTTTTCAGCTCTTCAGCGTCGGCAAAACGCTGCTCCGCATTCACCGACAGCGCCTTGTCTATGGTGGCACTCAGGCTTTTATTGATGTCCTTGCGCAAAGTGTTGGCAGACTCATAGCGGCCGACCGGGATTTGGCCGGTCAGCATTTCGTAGAGCATGACACCCACGGCGTAAATATCCGCCCGCGCATCCAGCTCGCGGCCCTGCAGTTGTTCCGGTGCCATGTAGTAGGCGGTGCCCATGGCCGCACCGGTCTGGGTGCGCTGGCTGGCACTCTGTACGCGGGCGATGCCGAAGTCCATCAGTTTTACTTTTCCACTTTCATCCAGCCAGATATTCTCCGGCTTGATGTCGCGGTGCACGGTAAACTGGTGAGCGTAGTGCAAGGCGTCGCAGATGCCCTGAATGTACGCTTTCGCATCGTTAAGTTCAAACGGCCGCCCTACCATCGTTTGATTATCCATGATGTGTCGCAAGGTCTGGCCTTCCAGCAATTCCATGGTGAGAAAATACAGGGAGCCCTCATTCTGCACATCAAACACGTTGACGATATTGGGGTGTGAGAGCTTGGAGCTGATGCGCGCCTCGTCCAGAAATCGCTCCAACGCACGTTGGTTTTGGGTCAGGCTCGGCAGCAGTACCTTGATGGCGATATCTTCGCTACGGTTTTGGTCAAAGGCACGATAGACCGCCCCCATACCGCCCTGTCCGATCAGCTCCTTGATCTCGTAGCGGTTGGCGAGCAGTTGCCCCGGCTGCAGTTCCAGTTGCGCGCTATCCTGTGGTGACATGCCGGGCAGGTCGGCGAGTTTGGTGTGGCTGAGGGAGGAGGCAGAACGGTCACTGCGGTTGCGGTTGTTATCACTCATGGGTGAACTTGTCTGTTCTCTGCGGGACGTGAGCAACTGGCCCGCTTGTTCCAGCTGAGCCAGGGCGGCGGTGAATTTATTGGCCAGCGCTTCGGTCGGGGCGCTGGCTTGTTGTTGTTGCAGGTCGGTGCGTTTTTGCTGCAGTGCCTGCTGGATCTCGGCGACGGTGGCGGTATCGGTTAGACCTAGGACTGATAAGGCTTTTTGTTGGGTCATGGTGGTGCTCTAAGCTGTTACATGCTGGGGTGAGGCGTTGGGTTTCGCTGCGCTCTACCCAACCTACTCGCTGACCATAATTGAGGAGATCGCCACACGGGAATATTTCAGAGTTTATTTTTATTTAGCCAGGGCAAAGTCCATACAATAACGAACTTTCTCCACCCGGACTGCCTTGCCATTTTCAATAGTCGGCCTGAACTTGAACTTCGACACGGCCTGCAATGCGACGCTATCAAAGACTTGTTCAGGCTGGGCTTGCACCACCACTGGATTTTCCACCGAACCGAAGTTGGTGATGGCAAACTCCAACACCACATAGCCCTCGACCCCGGCCTTGCGAGCAGAGGCCGGATAGCGCGGTGAAAGTGCAACAATTGGCTGGTAAGAGGCGTATCCTTCGAGGACCCCATCGCAGGCATACACACATGGTGAGAACCCCAACACTGCAAACAAAGACAACAAAATTACTTTCATATTTATCCTCTATCCTTTTTGTAATTTCTGGCGTTTATATTCAACCCTCATTGCCAGACACCATTCACCAGATAGCCTGAAATAGATTTTCCAGACGCGTAATAGTAGGTGCCGTAGCCATGACGCTTACCATTAAGGAACTCACCTTCATAGCGGTCACCCTCGGCGCCCCGGCTTTCGTAGTAGTAAGTACCCTTTCCCGTTCGCTTATTCTCAACAAAATCACCGAGATATCGATCCCCGCTGACCCAATGGAAAGTACCCTTGCCAGTTCTATTGTCCTTTACCCAGGCGCCCTCGTAGCGATTGCCATCAACGAAGTAGTAGGTGCCCTGCCCGTGCCGTTTCCCGCTGCTAAATTCGCCGCTGTACTTGCTGCCATCGCTGTATTCGTAGGTGCCCGTGCCGTTGTAACAGTTACCGAGCACACAGTTTTCCGAGGGGGTGTATTTGGTCAGAGAGATCTTGCTGGTTACCGTCGGGATGCGACTCTTCAGGGAAATAGTGCCATTCCAGTCATAGTAGCCACTGGCCTGCACCCGGATTTTGTATTCGCCCGGTTCCAGCAACATGCCCGGCTGGTATTTGGGTTTGATATTCAGAACGTAAATGCTGGCGCCGGGCTGGGTATCAATGGTCAGAGCGATCTTGCCGCCCTGCGCCTGCAACTGCTTCTGCCGCTGGGCCATCTCGGCGGCGTACTTCTTCCACCAGCTCAGATAGGGTTCTATCAGCTGGCCACTGTCGCAGCGATAGATCTGCTGCAGCTGGCCCAGGTTGCCCGCCTCGCTCAGGTCATCGGACAGGGTATCAACGTAAAACCTCACCGCATTGCTGGAAGCGAGGACGTACTCCAGTCCAAACAAGGTATCCTCGCCGTCCTCTGCGGGAATATAAACCGTCGTGTCGCCTCGCTGCTGCATCTTGCCGTCAATCGTGCGGACACCATCCTGCCCGACTGAAACCGACATCACTTCACTGCCCACCAGGTCGTAGGAGATCTCACAGCTGGGCAGACTTCCGTCAAGCTCTTGATCTTTATCCAGAAACATTTCCCTCTGGCCGATCAGGTGGTTCTTGTAGAAATCGATCCCCACCCGACGCAGCGGGTACATGGGCATCTCCCGGGTTGCTCGCGTTTTGCTGTCCCAAAGTCTCGCCGCGTAGCCACCATTGCTATAGAGCAGGGCGATTTTCTGTTGGCGATCATCGTCGGTCAGGTATTCGTTGGGCTGACTCCCACGGCGCAGGGCAATACTGCCGGATTGTTTGGCAGCCAGCAGAAGCTCGGCATCCACCACTATGACCTGACCCATTTTGGCCGGAGTGATGCTGTCAGGACTTAAGCCCGGCTCCATCATAACTACGTAGGTTTGATAGCGGCTCAGCATGATCCGCTCGTAGAACAGACCCAGCGTCACCGCCAGCACTATAAGCACCACCAGGCCACCCGCCGCCAGCCATCGCTGCGGACTGATCAGCGACTTGCGTTGAGCGCGTCTTTCCGCCTCCACACCACGCTCACCGGCGGACTCCCCGGCCTTGGCTGGCTTTTCTGTCTGCGGCGTCAGCGGCGCCGTCTTATCCGGGATATCGACCTGCGAGTCGGTTGCCCCGTCTGACTCCAGCAGGGAGTAAGCACTGTCGCCAAATTCATTGTCCAGAAGAGATCCAGTCGTGGTCTGCGTGTTGGCGGCCGAGTCGACCGACAGATCAGCGGTATGGGTCAGTACCGCCTCAGCTTGCTGTACCCGTTGCAAAAAGGTGTCGAAGACGCCAGCCAGAACCTCGGTGGCAATCTGCTCTTTTTGACTCGCAATCTCCGCTTTTTTACTGGCCGCTGCGGCGAAGATCTCCGCCTGCGTCGCGCCCACTTTTAGTCCGAGAACATCGAGCGCCTGTTGATTATCCATGTCATTCCCCAAACCCAATGGCGGCGGAGCAGAAATCCCTTAACGCGGCTCTATATCAACGCTTAATCTTTGCGTTTTCAAACAGCGTCATGACTCTGCCCTTCGGCGTGACTCTGCTCCCTTGATTTAAAGATCATGTTATTGACTAGAGAAACTCGCACCACATGCACTGGCATACGCTTCAAGTCCCTTTTTAACACTGGTGTAATCAGACGATTCCCAATAGGTACTCTTCGTTTCCCTTGTACATGTTCCTGACGCACAAAAGCTGGCGGTTAAGGACACCCAATCACCTTTTTTACTCATTGATATAGAATTGTTTGGCGCAACCAGAACAGTCGTGGTGTAGTTAATGCTTCGTGCACTCTCACTTTCGTAATAAGTTTTTCTACACTCTGCATAAGCCGGAGAACTAAAGTATTGTCCAGATCTAATAGGTTCCCAATCAATCCGGGTTTCTCCAGAACCACACCGGGTTGTTCCTTCTCGGGTATAGGTTTTGGATCGTTCAGAGTAATATTCCCTGTTTCCTTGGGCGGAAATATTCAGCTCGCATGCCCCTTTATTTGTAATCGACGACGAATAACTTAACTTACCTTCATATTCAGTTTTAGAACTGGAGCCATAGTCGGTTTCAGAAAATGATTTCGGCAGGCTGTTTAACGCATCACTGATTTGCTTTTTCTGCGCAGCCGCTCTGGCCGCTGCTTCTCTAGCGACTCGCTCAGCTTCCCACTGCGCGTTCAGTTTTCCCACCTGATCGGCACAACACTTTTGCGCCGCACCGTAATAACCCTGTGCCGCCTTGAGTTGCGCCACAGCTTCCGCGAAATCACTGCCAAGCTTGGCGTTATTCGACGCCTTCTCAGCAGCCTCTGCATCGCTTAGCGCTTTTGGTGTGGTCGTTATTCGGTAGGTATTCTTAAACTTTTCCCAGGCCGCTTTGGCAGATTCCGTTTTCGGCAGGGCATTCAGGTAACTGTCGATATAATCAAAGCGTGCCAACAGTTTTTCCACAGTGGCTCGCACCGCGTTTAAGCCATCGATCGCTTGTGCGTGATCGGCATTCGACTTGGCCGCACGCAGCTTGGCCTCAGCGGCTGCCTGATTGCCTTCCAGCTCCACCACGTCGTCGCTGTTTTCAATGTGCATTTCTGCCAGTTCTTGCCATTGCGCCAGGTGGTGGCGCTTATTCAGCCCATTGCGCTCAGCTTCTTTGTGCTCAGCGTCTAATTCTCGCAGACTGTTATCCAGGCGCTTGCGCAGGATTTTTATTTGGCCAACAAGCTTGTTGGCTTGGTCTTGCTGTTGCGACAACAACTCTTTGTCGATGGGCTTTAAAAAGTCCAGGTAGCCACCGGCACCCAGCCCTACCAAGCCAAACAGGGCGACGAGCACCACGGCGGTGATGACCAGCTTGTTGGGACCGGCGTGCATACCGCCAGTGGCAGAGCTGGGACGTTTAAGCCTGGTTGCTTTTGCCCCCTTGCCACTTTGAATCGCGGCATTGAAAACCTGGATATCCGCAAAGCGGTTTTCCGCCCGTGGCGACAGCGCTTGCATAATGGCATTGGCCATGCCCTTGGGGATGTCCTTGCGCAGGTCGTTCACCGGCTCGATGGCGCCGGCGGGCACTTCGCCAGTGAGCAGCTCGTAAGCCAATACCGCAACCGCATACTGATCGGCACGGCCATCAATGTCGGCCAGGCCTTTTAACTGTTCAGGGGCCATGTAATAGGCCGTACCCATGGCGGCACCGGTTTGAGTACGCTGGCTGGTAGATTGCAGCTGGGCGATGCCGAAGTCCATCAACTTCAGCTTGCCGTCGCTGCCGATCCAGATATTTTCCGGTTTGATGTCCCGGTGCACGGTGGTTTCGTGGGCGTTGGCCAGCGCCACACAGATGCCATCGATATACTCTTTGACATCGTCGATGGTCATGGGCAGCCCCACCGCCTTCTGATTCTCCATCACCTGGCGCAGGTCCTGGCCTTCCAGCAGCTCCATGGTGAGAAAATAGAGGTCGCCGTCGCTCTGCACATCAAACACGTTGACGATGTTAGGGTGAGAGAGTTTGGAACTGACCCGCGCCTCGTTAAGAAAACGCTCCAGCGCGCGTTCGTTTTTGGTGAGGCTGGGCAGCAGAACCTTGACGGCGATGTCTTCGCTGCGGTTACTATCAAAGGCGCGATAGACCGCCCCCATACCGCCCTGACCGATCAGCTCCTTGATCTCATAGCGATTGGCCAGCAGCTGACCCGGTTGCAGTTCCACCTGTGCGGCATCCTGCTCTGACATGCCGGGCAGGTCGGCGAGTTTGGTGGCACTCAGCGGAGCCGCCGATGACGCGCCGGGCTTACGAGCTGTACTCGCATCGACCGGTTCTGGCTCAGGCTCAACCTTGGGCGCGCGCGCCACTGGCGCCCGTGCCAGCACCACTTTCGCCGCCTCGGCGAGACGCTTTTCCAGATCGACAAATTTCTGTTTCAGCGCATCGGTGGGCGCGCTGTCGCGTTTCTGCGCCAGCTCATGCACCTTATTCGCCAGCGCTGCGTAGACGTCATCTGCCGTTGCTCCTTCGTGTAAGTCCAGTAGTTTTTGTGCAGATGCCAAATCCAAAACTTGTCCCCCAAATCCATGTAATGAAATGCCAGCGAAAGCGCGCCCTAGGCACACTCTCTGGAAAGTTGCAGAGCATCACCACGCAGCCGTTCCAGCTGGCGTTCAATGCCCTGCCATTGACGCAGTTCCTGATCGATCTGCTGTAAATTTTGTTGCTGCTTCTGGCGCTCTCTCTCCGTCTGGCGCTGCAGCTCGTCCTGATGACTCTGTAGTGTTTCCTGCAGGGTTTTCTGGTAGTCACGCTTCTGATCGTTGCACAGATCCTGGAACTGCTGCTGCACAAATCGCTGCACCTCACTGATCGTTCGTCGCATCTCACTGGTGAGGCCATCGCGCACTTTATCCAGCTCTTTTTCCAGTTTCTCGGCATCTTCCTTCGGCCACTGGATGTAGGTGTAGATAAAGCCCCCCAGCAGCAGAATAGGCGCCAGTGTCATGACACTGCTACGCAGGTCTATGCCGTACAGGGCTTTGGCCACGCCACCCAGCACCATGGTCCCCAGCGATAACGCCATGATGACTTTGCGGCTCTCCCCCAGTCGGGTCATAAAGGTGCGCTTGGGCATTTCGCCACGGTAGTTGAGGTTAAGCTGCAGGCGTTTGTCGAGCGCGTTGTAGATATCGGCGCGGTCCGCCAGTTCAGTAGCCGGCAGTTCAGGCATGGCCAGTGCCTGCAACTGCTGGTTGGTGATGTCGCGGGCAGCGTCCAACTGTTGCTGGCAACGCTGGTGATAGCGTTTGACCGCCAGCTTGGCCTGTTTGAAGATCAATTGCCGTAAGTCAGCCAGGGTGTGATCGTTAAGACTGAGCTTGAGAATACTGTGGGATTCCTCCACCGTAAGATGATCAAATTGCAGGTTCGAGATCGCCTCCGCCACGGCCTTGCTGATGGGTGATAGGGGCGTCGACATTTCCTGTATCTGGCTGTCGAGGTCACGTCGAGCCTGTTGCATAACCTCATCAAGCTGCTGGCGTAACTTATCCAGCTCCCGCCGATCAAGTCCCGACTGCACCACGGCCGCTTTGTTGATGCGCTGTTTGCGCTGTTCCAGGACACCGGCCTGCTGCTGATAGCGTTCGAAGATGGCATTAAGCTTGCCGGCGAATTTGTGGCTGAAAAACGCTTCAATAAACGCCTTACGCTGTGGGTCGTTGCTGTCCACCAGCAGACCTGGCAGGCTCGCTTCAACATGTCGGGTCAGCAGTTTGGGTTCCAGCGTGAGGCTGGTTTGCTGGTGCTGTTCCCACCAGCCCACGGCCGGCAGGGCAATCTCTTCCGCCAGTTCATCCACGGTCAGCAGAGGCCAAAAACCGCGCATGTTGCTGGTCAATACTTCAACCGCCTCGTGATCTTCCCGCGACAGGGTGTAGCGCAAAGGTGCAGCCACCATCGCCAGGTTGGTTTGTGCAACAATGGCATTCAGCAGCGCCGGCGAATCCAACAGTGCCGCTGGACTGTCGGGAATCAACAGCGTCAGACCGTCGACACCGCGACTGCTTTGGGTTTGTACATAGAGCGGATTGGCTATGCTGGCCTTAGTCGCACCCAGCTCAATCTGCAAGGCCTGCAAAAACGCTTCCTGCGCTTCAAATTCACGTCGCTGGGAATTCTGGGATGCGAACGCATAACCATGACTACCGAGCTTCACTTCCATGTAGCCCGGCCACTGTCTCCCTTCAATGGAAAACTGTTTGAACACATCGCCACACAGCCAGGCCAGCACTTTTTCAATGCTGTCGGAAGTAAGGCCCAGCAACACCACCGTCAACGGGTGTTGCTGCATATCGGAATGCAATTGCTGCACCTCATCGGCGAGTGGCGTTTCGGCCTGACCGCGCTCCAACTGCTCACAGATCGAGAGCGCTTGTCGAGTCAGAAGTTCCAATTTGGGGATGGTCATGGGTAAGCTGTTTTCCTCTGGGGAGTGCAGTTATTGGGGCGATTCGCCCTGCAAGGCACTTTGCAGTTCCTTATTGGCTTTGTACGCGCGGAATTCTTCGAATATCACACTGTCGTCGCTGGCTGCCAGCGTGGCGCGACTGGTTTGCTTGAGCTGACTATAGAGGCTTTCCACCTTTTCTTGACTGAGCTCCACCAGTACACACAGCTGTTCCCGCTCAGCCACTTCGTACACGCCCATCTGCGTGGTTTTGATACCGCTCAATTCCTGCTGCACAAGTTGTTGCCCCGTCTGGCTGAAGTTGGTGCCCACATTGATGCCCTCGACGGATTTCGTCTTGCTCTGGAAGTTCTTGGCCAGGAAGGCAATCTTGCGGTTCAATTGGGCCGCCAGCTGTTCGTTGGCCAACGTGATCGCCTCGCTGCGGTCGACGTTGAGATTGCCGCTGAACTGCACACAGGCGCTGTCAGCCATACCGTGTTCGGAGGTCGGGCTGAGTGCCCACTGCGGCAAATTTTTCAGAGCACCAGAGGGACTGCCCTGATCAGGCGTGTTGGAACAGGCAGCGACGGCCAGTGCTACAGCCACTAGGGTAGCCAAGCGGATGATAGGGTTGTTCAGAATCATGGTTCATCTTCCATTGAATGATTGTTGAAATCGTCCTGTGATGAGACGGCCCGGGCCGCGTATTGCTGCAACCTCGACCCCAAATCGCACCACTCGCTCTCGCTGGTGGGCAGAAAGGGCGTTAACGCTTGCGGGTAGCGGGCTTGAATTTCCGAAAATGTCTGCTGGGCATCGGCGAACGATGAACGGTACTCAGACAACCAATTCGAGTCATCCCTCAATTCCTCCCGGCACACTTCTTCCAACCGGGAAAGGGCCGCGGCCGTCATCGCGAAAGGCATATAGGTACCACCCGGACTTTCTGTCCAGTTCAGGTAGACCCCCAGGTACATTTCCCAGGCCCCGACTGGCACAGCCTGACTCGCGGTTGTTGACGCGTGTTCCACGGTAGGGATAGTCATCGGCAAGTCCAGCGATACGCCGTCGTTCGACCACTGTTTTGCCATTGCCCCCGATGAGCCAACATTGACCACAGGATGCTCCGGGGGCTGTGGCATGGGCCACTGCAACGTCACCAGTAACGCCAAGACCACACTCGCCGCCAACGCTAAACCGGAGGTGTAACGCCAGCGACTCGACCGTTGTACATTGCCTGCTTCGAGCGCGTCTTTGCAAGCCTGCCATTGCTGCCGCAAACGCGCATTCGCGGCCAAGGCTCTCTTGACGTTGACCTGCTGCTCTGGTGTCAGGGTTCCATCGAGAAACGCCGCAAGGATTTCGTCTTCTGAAGCAAAACCAGCCAAAAGTAGGTTATCTCGCACATCAACTACGGGCGGCTCTCGGCTGACTGCCAGCAGCAAATCATTCAACGTCTGGTGATTCATGGGCATTCCACCTCGCCGGCCAAGCGCTGCCCGACTGCTGGCAAGCCAGCGGCCTCCTGGTTACTCAAACCCAGTTCGGCCAGTGCAACCGCCAGTTTTTCTCGCAGTCGATTCAACTGTCGCTGCACACTGCCGGCACTGACACCCATCAGCTTTGCCACCTTGCGACTGGAGAGACCATCTTCATAGGTCAGGCGCAGCAGCAGTCGGTCATCGCTATCGAAATTCAAAGCCCGCCGCAAACTGGCGACGAGTTCAGACTCAGACGGACAAGTCGGCACCTTGCTCTGATCATCGGTGGAGATCAGCTGTCCGAGCAGCTCTAACACCGTCTGCTGGCGGGTCTGATCCATGGCCATATCCAGGCTCTGACCGGCATCCTCCGGCAATACCTCCAGCCCGAGTTCACTGGCACAACACTCACTGAAACCCGGTTCACCACAGCGGGGGATACGGACTTTAATGGTGCGTATGGCCTGCTCCAGCCAGCCGGGCTGAAACTCTTCCGCCATCTTCTGCCGAATTAACTCCGGCCACTGACGCTCAAGGCAAAGCATGCGCCAGATTTTGACCCAGCCATGCCCCTTCTCCTGCAACCAGACAGGGGGACGAGGGCGACCGAATTTCTTCCGGGCAAAATCTTCCATGGCGCGGCTGGCCACGGCATAGGCAAAGGTTGAAGGCAGGCTTTTACCGGAAAACCCATTGAATTTTTGCCAGTTGTCGGCTGATAGCGCCTCAAAGGTTGCCGTCGCGGCTTCCTGGGCAAGCACAGGCGCCATAAAACGTTTCGCCGCCAGCGCGTCGAGGCACGCCAAAAAGTCAGGCGCACAAACAACGCTGGGCCAATCAATGGCTTTTATTTCTTCCCTGGACATGTTTTCTGACTTGGCCGACTAATGTGCTATAACAACACCGGAATTTCGAGAATCTGGCATGAGAATCCCTTTTTTACCGAATTTTGTACAAAAATACTACTGGAAATTTACCTTTGCTCTGACTTTGGCAGGGGGACTTCCTATGACCGACGCCGCTTCTCTGGATGAGGCGTTTGAAGGCTTTCTCGTCCGCACACAAACCCAGTTTGAGCAATTCAGCGAAGCCAATGAGCAGAGCTTTTCCAAAGCTTTTTTGCATGGATGGCAGACGTTTAACCAGGCACTGCTGGAAATGCCACCGGCTGTAACCAAACCGCCGCATCAACCAAACGCCACCCCCGGCGATACAGCCCTCACCTCTCCGCCCGCCCCTCCAACCCATCACACGGCCTCGATTCCAGACGCGGCGAGAAATCGCCAAAGCGCGATTCAAAGCTCTCGCGACCAATCTCAACCGGCCTTGGGTCTATCCAGGCTTGAGGATTTTTACGGCCACCGTTTGCCCAGCCTGCCTCTGACATCACTACCCGTTCTTAAGGGCCTATCACCACAGGATTTGCTCGCCTTTCGGCAGCAGGCTCTCAGTCAACGGGATTTCCGGCAGCTCATTGACTATTTTGCGTTTTCAAAACAGCGACTACAGACCGACAGCTACACCGGCCTGTTGCTGGCCCGGCAATTGTGCCAACAGCACTATCTGCCGGTGCTGCAGCTACAACAACGACAGCAACTACAGGCCCAGCACAATATCCAGTGGGTCTGCAGTTGGGTTCTGGCCCAAAGCCAGGGACAGGATGTGCGGCTGGGCCTGCAACAACAACAATTGCTGTTATTGGCGGCCAGCGAACAACAATGGTACGAGCGTCCGTTTTTCAACCTTGGCCAACACCGTTACTACATCATTAACCCGGACGACTACCAGGTGGAGCGCGGACCAACACACTTGCAAGTTGCCGCCCATGCCGATGCACAAGGCTTCACTCAAGTTACCTTGAGCCGGGGCTTGGCAGCAGCTCAAACCCATATGTTGAGCCGCCAGAAATTTGCTGTGGATATCCAGCTGGACCAAGACCATGTGGCCTATCTCTATCACTTGCCCCAGTTGACCATCAGCCACTACCTGAATGACCGTATCCCGCCCTATCTGGTCGATCAATTGGCCAGCGCATTCAGGCCAGAACCGGACACCTCGACCGCGATTCGACAGTTACTGCACAGCCTGCAACAGCTGCCCTATCAAGTCGATGAGCAACAGTTCGGTGTGGAAAAACCACTGACTCTGAGTGAACTGTTGTATTTTGACTACAGCGACTGCGAAGACCGGGTATACGCCCTGGCAGCCATCGGCGGCCAATTCTGGCAACAGGCCACCGCCGGGCTGCGTTTTCCCGGTCACCTCAGCGCTGCGGTGAAAATTGATCAACGCTGGCATGAAGCCGATCCGACCTACCTGGGAGCGACACTGGGCATGCGCCAGCCGGTTTACCAGAAGATGGACCCGGAGTGGTTTTTCTAGTCTGAAAAAGGGGCTATGCTTTCCAACAGTGTAGATTCATACGCCAAGGCATTTTTGTGGACGAGCATTTCAGCCAGCTGTCCGTCCCACCGAATGACGCACGGACATTCGCTAATCCCTGAATGCCAACACCTACTGTGAACAAGGACGAACCATGGCCATCAATGAACACAACAACACCCGCAGTCAGCTTGAACAAGAACTGGCTGCGGCCCGCGCGGAAGCCGAGAAAGCACGCCAGCTGGCGGCCGAGGCAGATATGGAAAAGCAGCGCGCGGTATTGGACGCAGAACTGGCACAGCAGCAAGCCCAGAGCAGCCAGGAGGCCATGAGCATTGCCCAGCAGCAAGCCTCGGCAGCCACCTCGGCCATGCAACAATCCTCTCAAGCTGCCGATGACGCCCGCCAGGCATCGCAACAGTCCGGGGCGTCGCAACAGGATTCCCAGCAGTTCGCGCAGGCCGCCAACCAGGCCGCCCAAGAGGCCAGCCGAGCCGCCTCCCGGGCGGAGAATGAAATGCAGGATGCCGAACGGGCCTCGACCCAGGCTACACAGGCTCAGGGCGATGCCATGCAATCGGCCAGTCAGGCGAACCTCTATTCCAATCGCGCCGAAGGAGCAGCGGGCGACGCCCAACAAGCCAGTCAGGAAGCCACCCAACAAGCCAGTCATGCCGGACAAGCCGCCAGTGACGCCTCTCAACAAGCCACACAAGCAAGCGCCTCGGCCGGAGATGCCAGTCAACAAGCCTCCCAGGCCGGAGCTGCCGCCAATGAGGCCAACCAGCAAGCTGGCGCCGCCAACCAGTCTTCTCAGGACGCCGCTCAGTCCTCACAAGAGGCCAATCAGCAGGCCAACCAGGCCAGCGGTGCGGCTAGCGATGCCCAGACTTCATCCGCCGACTCTGAAACCGCACGACAAGCTGCCGAAGAAGCGCTCAAGGACACTGAGCAAGCCCTGAAGGACACTGAACAATCACGCGATACAGCCCAGCAGGCGGAAGAAGATACCCAGAGCGCTCTCAGCGAAGCGGAAAAAGCCCAGCAACAGACGGAAGAAGCGGCGCACCGATCAGCCGCCGAGCTGGCCGAAGCGACACGAGCATCCGACAAGGCACAAGCCGAGTCCCAGGAAGCCAGTCAGGCCTCTGACCGAGCCCAAGCCGAGGCAGCCCAAGCCGATGCGGCCGCAGACAGTGCGGTAAGCCATTCACAAAGCGCCGCTGGACACTCACAACAGGCATCGGCTTCCGCCCAGGAAGCTGCTGGCGACGCACAGCAGGCTGCTGGAGCTTCCAGCCAGGCAGCCAGCGCAGCAAGTTCCGCCCAGTCGGCGTCTGGCCAGGCAGAATCCGCCGCCAACCAAGCGCAAAGCGCCTCCCATGCCGCAGAGACCAGTGCCAGCAGCGCAGAAAGCGCATCCAATACAGCCCAGTCTTCTGCGTCCACCGCCGAAAACAGCGCCATTCAGGCCGAGGCCGCTCTGAATGCCGCACTGGCCGCACAGGCCGCCGCGGAACAGGCCCGCGCCGATGCCGAGCAAATACTGCAAAACCTGCAGCAAGCCCAGTCCGATGCCGCCCAGCGCGCCGGCCAATTGATTGCGGCGCTGGAATCGGAGCTGGATAAAGCCATTTCGCTCACCGAGGGCATTCACAATCTCAATGTCAACTCTGTCGATATGAATGGCAATATTGCTGCCATGGAACGGGAAGCCTACAGCTTGAAAGAAGAGATTATCGCTTTCCACGGGGATTCCCAGAACGGTCTCAATCAGATCCTGAACTTCCACAGCGACGCCGGAAACGCCTTGAGCAAAACCGAATCTTGCGCTTCTACAGCGGAGAGCTCGGCCCGGGAAGCCGAGCGCTTTGCCGATGCTGCCGAGCGAGCCCTGTCACGGATTATTTGATGAACCGGCCTCACCTCGGTCCGATCAGTGCCGCCCTGGTTTCACTGCTGTTGGCAGCCTGTGCCGCCAATTCCCCCGTGCGCGAGAAAGTGAGCAAACTGTCGCACTGCGAAGCCGGCTACGCCCAATTGCAACAGTCGCCGACTGATGGTGTTTACCTGGGCTGGGCGCGGTCTAGCAGCCCGGCAGAATCCCTGCGACTAGCCCTGTCTGATATCGCCAATCAGCGGCAGGTACGGATTCAATCGCAAACCTCCATTGAGCAATCCAAAGTCGATGGCATCTCCCAGCAATCGTTCCATCAACGCATTCAGAGTGCCAGCGACTTTGTTTTCGATGACTATCAATTGCTATGTCAGGATTTCACGACGGGTGAGTCACTGGTTCGATTTGACGATCGGGAGTTCAGCCGTCGGGTTCGCAGCCTGCTGGAAAAGCACCACAGTAACAGTGGCTGGAGATTGTCCGGGCAACCGGCATTACTGAAAAGCAAAGGCCTGGCCCCCCTGTTGTCTCAAGAAGGTCTACAGCCGGTCACCTTACCCGTGGAAGTCGTGCGTAACAGCCTTGGCTGGGCTCTCAGCTTAGCGAATCATCGAGTGAAACTACGCGGTGAAGAATGGCGTTCACTGTTCTCACTGCCCAGCTCTCTCAAACATGCCCAGCGCCTCAGCTTGCGCGATGAGTTCGACCAGCCACTGTCACACACACTGCGCCATGAAGCCGAATTCCGCTTTCTGGTTGAAGGCGTTCCCGCAGGTCAGCACCACATCAGCTTGTTTTATATCAACGCCGAAGGAAAGGTGCAGCCGGTACGCAGCAATCAGTCCGTGAGCACAAGCGGCGCCTTGACCCTGCCCTTGGCTCCAGCCATTTTTTCCGCTGAATTACCGCCGGGGTATGACTCAATCATTGACGACTATGTGATCATTCTGTCCGAAGTGCCGTTGCAGACCCCACCCAGCCCGTGGTTATTTGCCGGCTGGCAGCAGCTCTTTGAGGACCATAACAGCCTGGGAGTGCGTCTGACGGTGCAATAAGCGGATACTCAATGGTCCTCACTGAGCGATACTAACCTTACGCAGGGCAAGGCGTGCAGAAGGCCGCCCACGGATCTTTAGCGGACTTGCACGATCCCGTCAAACGCCTGCGCCAGGTTATCCGTTACCCAGTCCGGCGCTTCCTGCTCAATCGGGTTGCCATGGTTGTAACCGTAAGTCACCCCCAGGGTGGCGACCCCGGCGGCCTTGCCGGCCAGCATGTCACTGCGGGAGTCGCCCACCATCAGGGCCTGTGCTGGCGACACCTCGAACTGCTCCAACAGATGCAACAAGGGCGCGGGGTCGGGCTTTTTCTGCGGCAGGGAATCGCCTCCCAGCCAAACGTCAAAGTAAGGTTCAAGCTGCAGATCGCGCAACAGATGGGGCACAAATTCGGCGGGCTTGTTGGTCACCAGTGCCAGAGCGATGCCGCGCTCAGTCAACGCCTGCAAGGCGGTCTGGACGCCGGGATAGAGTTGTGAAAATTGACCGCTCAACCGCCGGTAGTGTTTCAGGAAACATTCCAGTGCCTGTTGATGAGCGTCGTCTTGCACCTGATCTTCATCGAGCCGGTGAACGTGGGCCAGCGCCCGCCGCACCAGCACCGCAGCGCCGTTGCCCACCCAGACTCGCACCCGGACCTCGCCGGCGGCTGGGTGGCCCAACTCGTTCAGCATGGCGTCGACGGCCGCCGCCAGGTCGGGCACGCTGTCCACCAGGGTGCCGTCGAGATCAAACAGCACCAAGGATGGACGACCGCCGTCGAAGCGCTCGTGCATGTTCATGGCAGGACTTATACCTTGGCCAGTTCGGCGCGCATCGCGGCCACGGCAGCGGCATAATCGCCCTTGCCAAAAATCGCCGAGCCAGCGACAAAGGTATCTGCACCCGCCTGGGCGATTTCAAGAATATTATCCGCCGTCACACCGCCGTCAATTTCCAGCCGGATCGGCAGGTTCAACGCATCGATAGCCGCTCGGGCTTCGCGCAGTTTGTCGAGGGTGTAGGGAATAAATTTCTGACCGCCAAAGCCGGGGTTGACCGACATCAGCAACAGCATATCCAGCTGTGGCAGGACATGCTTGACGGTCTCCAGCGGGGTGGCCGGGTTGAGCACCAGACCGGCCTCACAGCCCGCCTGTTTGATCAGCTGGATGGAACGATCCACATGGCGCGAGGCTTCCGGATGGAAGGTGATGATGCTGGCACCGGCATCGGCAAACTGGGCGATCATGTCGTCCACCGGCTCGACCATCAAGTGCACATCGATCGGTGCCTCAATACCGTATTTCCGCAAGGCTTTACACACCATGGGGCCGATGGTCAGGTTGGGCACGTAGTGGTTATCCATCACATCAAAGTGAACGATATCGGCTCCGGCAGCCAAAACCGCTTCCACCTCTTCACCCAGACGGGCGAAGTCGGCCGCCAGAATGGACGGGGCGATTTTAAATTCCTGTTGCATAAAACACCTGCTGAATTAGTAAGGGCGCAAAAAATGAGGGCTCGGTTAAAGGCTGCGCATTGTACTGAAACTCCCCGGCCTCCGATACCAACAGGTGGCTCAGCGCGCCTGCCGCAAATACTCGTCCAGCGCCTGCAATCGCTCCGGGGTGCCGATATCCCACCACTCGCCAGCGTAGACCTCACCACTCAACTGGTTTTGGGCAATGGCTTCGGCAAAAGCCTCGCGCAGCGGAAACACTTGACGCCGCTCGCTGTAGCCACCCACAAGTTCCGGCCGTAACAGGCTGATACCACTGAAGGTAAAGCCCTGATCCAGGGAGGTGTTGTGCATCAGGCAACTGTCGTGCAGGACAAAATCACCGTGCTGATTGTGACTGGGGTTGGGTACCAGCACCAAATGCCCCAGCTGATCACCGGCCAGGGGCTTGTCCAGCAACCGTTCAAACGGGTAATCGGTCCAGACATCCCCATTCACCAGCAAAAATGGCGCCTCGCCCAATAACGGCAGGGCCTGCAGCAGTGCGCCGCCGGTTTCCAGCGGCTCGTCCTCGCGGGAATACTGAATGCGCACGCCCAGCCCAGCCCCATCCCCGAGGTACTGTTCAATTTTCTCGCCCAGGTAGGCGATATTGATGACGAACTCCTGCACACCCAAATCCCGCAGACGCTCAATGTGGTACAGCAACAGCGGCTTGCCAGCCACTGGCAGCAATGGCTTGGGCAGCGTATCGGTCAGCGGTCGCATGCGCTTGCCGAGGCCGGCAGCCAAAACCATGGCCTTCATGGGGAGTCCTCGGCCACAGCTTCACCCGCCTGCTGATAGTCCTTATACCAGTCCTGCTCCTCACACAAAGGCAGCAATTTCTCCCGGAACCAGAAACGGAAATCTTCAAACTCCGGGTATTCTGCGGCGGTCTCCAGCACATAGCGAATAACCAGGGGCAGATCCTGGAGGTAGCCGGTTTTCCCATCCCGCAATGACAAGCGGGCAAAAATACCCAGCACTTTCAAATGCCGCTGCATCCCCATCCAGTCAAACCAACGCAGAAACCCTCGCTGGGTCACCGGGGACATCAGCCCGCTCGCTACCGCCATATCGCCATAAGCCAGTGCCCACTCACGCACCTTCGAGGGCGGCCAGCGCAGATAGCAGTCTTTCAGCAGTGACACCAGGTCATAGGTGATGGGACCGCGCACCGCATCCTGAAAATCAATCACTCCGGGCGCCAAGCCGTCACGGTAGACCAGGTTGCGGCTGTGGAAGTCGCGATGCACCCACAACTGTGGTTGCTGCAGAGCCGCCCCCTCCAGTTGCAGAAACAGCGCTTCCAACAGCTCTTGCTCCGACTCACCAAGACGGTAGCCCAGCAGGCCATCAATAAACCACTCCTGAAACAACATCAGCTCGCGACGCAAAAACGCCTGGTTATACTGCGGCAGGGTATAGAGGCCCGAACCCTCGTCATTGGCCGCCGGAATGGTGGTGATGGGGCCCTGCTGCAGGCGCAACAAGGTGGTCAGAGCCTGGCGAATCAGCTCATCGGCCCGCGACGCATCGCTCAACAGCACCTGGTAATAGAGTTGATCGCCAAAATCCTCCAGCAGCAAAAAGCCCTGCTGAAAGTCGACTGCCCTGACCCGGGGGGTGGCGATGCCCTGCTCTTGCAGATAACGGGCAATGGCGACAAATCCGTGGCTGTTCTCCTGCGCCACCGGCGCATAAACCGCCAGCAACGGATAATCTGCTGAAGTTTCGGTCAGCGCGCCAGCCTCGCCTTCCGACACCACTCGCAGGTATCGACGAAAGCCGGCATCACCCGGCAGGGGCATCAATTGGCAGTGTGGTTCTGACAGCTGCTCAGACACCCACTGTTGCAGTGATGGCAACCACTCCGCCATCGAATCTGGACTTTTCACTCCGTTACTCACTCGCTCTCTCCGCCTGACGGTCAGTATGCTGAATTTTAACCGAACCTGGCAAAGTAAGGACAAAGCTTTTCCCATACGTGAAAGAAATTTTGCGATAAGTAGCCTAAAGGTGACTTCCCAAGTAGAATCAGCCACTTATTTTTGATAGACCCACTTGAAAGACCAATAAGACATACAGGATTGTCCCACTAATGGCCTTACGGAAATCGCTGTTACGGCAGCATATACAGCGCGCCTTGCTCCCCTCACACCCTCTCCGCCTGGCTCAATCGCCCTGGATTCTGGCGCTTGGCGTACTGGCCAGCCAGCCGATCACCCCCCTCTACGCGGCTGAAAGCCATTACGAGTGGAACTGCGTCCCCGGCGGGAATCAGGGCTGGTCCTGTGAGGAACGCGTGGCACCCGGTCCGGCCTACAAACGCCCCCAGCATTCAAGCGGCAAGACCCGTGCCGCCGCCGGCAGTGCGGAAGCCGCAGCGGCCAAACCCCGCAACCTGCCAGCGGCGCAGGTAGACTGGATAGATGAAAGCCTGCTGACGGCCGAACAGAAGGCCAGCATGGCCAGTGGCTGTTGTGGACAATACATTGAGCCCGTGCGCACCGATGAAGACGCCAATCTCGACCCGGACAAGGCCCCCCTGCGAGCCGATGCCGACAGTTCCGAATGGCAGCAGGAAACCACCGCTGTACTGAAGGGCGATGTCAATCTGATCCAGGGCTATCGCCAGGTGCAAGCCGGTCAGGCGACTCTGGACCAGGCCGAGGGCACCGCCCTGCTGGAAGGCGATATCCGTCTGCGTGAACCAGGCATGCTACTTACTGGTGCCCGCGCCAAGCTGCACATTGACAGTGGTGAAGCGCAGATTGAGGATGCCAGCTACCTGATTCATGAGGCCCATCTGCGCGGCGATTCGGCGGCCATCGAATTGCGCGACGACAAGGTCTTAATTCTTGATAACGCCACGTTCACCCGCTGCGAACCCGACAGCAACACCTGGTACCTGAAGGGCAGTGAACTGAAGATCAACCCCAATACCCAGCAGGGTTATGGCAAGCATGTACGCCTCAACATCAAAGGCGTACCCGTCTTCTACACCCCCTACATCCGCTTTCCGGCCGGCCCGGATCGCCAATCCGGTTTTCTGTTTCCGTCCATCAGCTCTTCCGACAGCGGCGGTATTGATCTGGCCGTTCCCTATTACTTCAACCTGGCCCCCAACTACGACCTGACCCTGACCCCGCGCTACATAGCGGATCGCGGTGAAATGCTGGAGGCGGAATTCCGCCACCTGTCGAAAAGCTTTGAATCCTCTATCTCCCTGGCCTATCTGGCCGATGACGAAGGTGGCGACGACCCCGATCGTGAGGATTTGGTGGACGACGGCATCCTCAGCGAAGAGGAAGCCTACCCCTACCGTGGAGAAGACCGCTGGCTGCTGGGCATCGATCAGCTGGGTGGCCTGAGGTCGCGCTGGTTCTCGCGCATCGATTACACCGCCGTCAGCGATGTGGATTATTTCCGCGATCTGGACAATGCCAGTCTGCAGGTCAACAGCGCCACTCACCTGCGCAAGCTGGGCACCCTCGGCTACCGCGGTGAACACTGGCTGTACCAGGTCACTGCGGAAGAATTCCAGACCCTCTCCACCCTGTCCGAGAAGCAGTACAAGCAGCTGCCTCGCATCAATGTGGATGGCAACTACCGCCTGGCTGGCGACCTGGTGATCGACCTGAAGCACGAATACGTCAATTTCGATCACCCGGAAAAAGGCGATGCGGACCTACGCACCCGGGAAAAGATCACCGGCGAACGGGCCTTCATCGATTACAACCTGACCTGGGACAAGCAGTGGCTGTGGGGTTTCTTCCGGCCTGGCGTCGGCCTCAAGAGCCTGCACTATCAGCTGGATGACGAATACCTGAACCCGGGCGCGGAGGATGCACCCTCCTACACTGTGCCGCAGGCAAGCCTGGATACCGGCCTGTTCTTCGAACGTGAAGGCGCCCTGTTCGGCAACCGTTACCTGCAAACCTTTGAGCCACGGTTGTTCTACTTTTACAGCGAGCAGGAAAATCAGGACGACTCCATTGACGTGATCGGCACTCAAGATATCGACTTCGATACCTCGGACCTGACCTTCAGCTACCACCAGCTGTTCCGCGACACGCGTTTTACCGGTCACGACCGCATTGACGACGACGAGCGCGTGACTGTCGGCCTGACCACCCGCTTTATTGATCCAAACTCTGGCCTGGAACGCCTGAGCGCCAGTCTCGGCCAGATTTTCTACCTGGAAGACCGCGGCATTACCATCAACGACACCCTGGCCGACTCCCTTGCCCGCGAGGATAGCCAGCGCGACGACTCGGAGTTTGCCGCCCAGTTCAGTGCCCGCATTGGCGATCACATGCGCTTTAACTCCGACATCGTCTGGGACGCGGACAACAGCGACAAGGTCAGTCGCGGCAGCGCCAGCCTGCGCTATCAGGACGAGCAGTACCGGCTGTTCAATCTGAGTTACCGTTATATTCGCAACGACCCGCTCGCCAGCGACCCGCTGGACCTGGATCGTGACGGCGATCTGACCGATGAAATCTCCCGCACCATTGAGCAGGGGGACCTGTCGTTCTCCTGGCCGCTGTTTGGCAACTGGAGCGCAGTGGGTCGCGCCAACTACGACTTTACCTTCAACCGTGAACTCGAAACGTTATTCGGCGTCGAATATAACGATTGCTGCTACCGTGTCCGCCTTGTTGCCCGCAAATGGGTGGATAATGAACTGATTGATCAAATTCAGACACTCGACCTGGAAGAGGATCAGGGTATTTTCCTGGAATTCCAGCTCAAGGGACTCGGTAGCCTGGGCAGCAAAATCCGTGGCATCCTGAACGACGGCATTTACGGCTACGAAGAACGCGAACGAAACTTTAAGTAATGACTTTTATGACTCACAGACACCTCTTACCCTCCCGCCTCTGGGCCTGCATCAAGCCGGCTGCCACTCACCTGGTTGCGGGGGCTGCCCTGCTGTGCAGCAGCCTGTCCCTAGCCGAAACCGTCCAGCTCGATAAGGTGGTGGCGGTGGTCGACAACGATGTGGTTATGGCCAGTGAACTCAACCAGCGCATGCGCATGGTGGTTTCCCAGCTGCGCGCCAACGACACCCAGCTGCCGCCGGAAGACGTATTGCGCTCGCAGATTCTGGAACAGCTGATCAGTGAGTCGCTGCAACTGCAAATTGGGCAGCGAGTGGGGGTCGACATCAGCGATGAACAGATTGATGCCGCCATACAGCGCATGCAACAGGCCAATAACCTGAGCGGTGAGCAGTTCCGCCAGCAACTGGCCGCCGACGGCATCAGCATCAGCAGCCTGCGCGAGCAAATCCGTCGCGACATGGTGATCGAGCAGGTCCAGCGCGGCAGTGTCAATCGCCGCATCCAGGTATCGAACCAGGAGGTGGAAAACTTCCTCAAATCCAAACAGGGCCAGTTCTGGTCGTCGCCTGACTATCAGCTCGGGCACATTTTGATCGCCGTGTCCTCCAGTGCCGACACCGAGACCGTGCAGAAAACCCAGGAAAAAGCCCAGGACATCTTCACTCAGCTGAAAAACGGCGCCGATTTCCGCCAACTGGCCGTGAGTGAGTCGCAGGGACAAAATGCCCTCAAAGGTGGCGATCTGGGCTGGCGCAAATCCGCCCAGTTACCGGAACTGTTTGCCGACAGCCTCGGCGATCTGCAGGTGGGAGACGTGACCGAACCCCTGCGCAGCGGCGCTGGCTTTCACATTCTCAAGCTGTACGACAAGCGCGGCGCCCAGAAGCAGGTGATCGAACAGTCCAAAGTGCGGCACATTCTGGTCAAACCTTCCGCCATCCTCACCGATGAGCAGGCCAGGGACAAACTGGCCGATGTGCGTCAGCGCATTCTCGATGGCGCCGACTTCGGTGAAATGGCCCGCGAGTACTCGGAAGATGTGGGTTCCATGCTCAGCGGTGGCGACCTGGGCTGGTCATTACCCGGCAAGTTCGTTCCCGAATTTGAGCGCACCATTGAGGCAACCGCCGTGGGCGACATCAGCCTGCCCTTCCGCAGCCAGTTTGGCTGGCACATTCTGCAGGTGGAAGATCGCCGCCAACAGGACATGAGTGACACCGTGCGGGTTAATCAGGCCACCCAATTGCTGCGCAGCCGCCGTTTCGAGGAAGAGCGACTAAACTGGTTGCAAGAGATTCGCGACGAAGCCTTTGTTGAAGTCAAAGAGTAACTGCATTCAACACTTCGCGCCGGTGCTGACCGGCGCGGCGCTGTTAAGGCCCCGCTGAACAATACAGATCCTACCGACTTAAAGGCCCTGCCGATTTATAGGCCCGACATGACCGCTTCCCCCCTGCGCCTGGTATTGACACCGGGTGAACCCGCCGGCATTGGCCCGGACCTGGCCATCGCCCTGGCCCAACAGCCCCACGCGGATGAACTGGTCGTCATCGCCGATCCGGACTTGCTGCAGCAACGAGCCCGGCAGCTGGGCTTGCCACTGAACCTGCGCCAGTACAACAGCCAACAGGCGCCGCAACCCCTGGCGAGCGCAGAACTGTGCGTGCTGCCACTGGCCCTGGCCGCGCCCTGTATCGCCGGCCAGCTGAACCCGGCCAACGCCCACTATGTGCTCGACAGCTTGCGGATTGCCACTGACGGCTGCCTGATTGGTGAATTTGACGCCTATATCACGGCGCCGGTGCACAAAGGGGTGATTAACGAAGCCGGCATCAGCTTCAGTGGCCACACGGAGTTTCTCGCCGAACGCACCGCCACCGACCAGGTGGTGATGATGCTGGCCACCGAGGGACTGCGGGTAGCACTGGCGACAACACACCTGCCGCTCAAAGACGTGCCGGCGGCCATCACCCCCGACAGCCTGACTCGGGTGCTGGAGATTCTGCAGCGGGATCTACAGGACAAATTTGCTATCCCCCGCCCGCGCATTCTGGTCTGCGGCCTCAACCCCCATGCCGGCGAAGGCGGCCACATGGGGCGAGAGGAAATTGAGGTAATTGAACCCACACTGGATCGCTTGCGACAGCAGCACCGTGGCGACCAGGGCATGGAACTGATTGGCCCCCTGCCCGCCGACACTTTATTCACCCCCAAAGTGCTTGAGGGCGCGGATGCGGTGCTGGCGATGTACCACGATCAGGGGCTGCCTGTGTTAAAATTCAAGGGCTTTGGTCAAGCCGTCAATATCACCCTGGGTTTGCCGATCATCCGCACCTCGGTCGATCACGGCACCGCCCTGGATTTGGCAGGGACTGGCAGGGCCGATCTCGGCAGCCTGCAGACCGCGTTGCGCTATGCGCAGACGATGGCCAGGGCCCGGAAACCGGCTTGACACCCGGCTCATCATTGCCGTTCACGACATTGATTTTGCAAACTGCCATTCACGATGGCGAACGAAACCAGAAGGCCCATCGAACTTCATGAGTGTTACCGAACACCGCGCCCGCAAGCGCTTTGGACAAAATTTTCTCGAAGATGACAACATCATTCGCCGTATCGTCAAAGCCATTCACCCCCAGGCAACCGATAATCTGGTGGAAATCGGTCCCGGCAAAGGGGCCATCACCGAACAATTGCTGGCCGCCTGCCCGACCCTCAATGTGGTGGAACTGGACCGCGACCTGATCCCGATTTTGCTGTCGCAATTTATCGCCCGTTACCCTGATTTCAAAATTCATCAGACCGACGCCTTGAAGTTTGATTTTGCCACGCTGTTGGGTGAGCAGGGTGAACGCGGTCCCCTGCGGATTGTTGGGAACTTACCGTACAACATTTCCACCCCCCTGATCTTTCACTTGCTAAGCTATCAGTCTGACGTCAAGGACATGCATTTTATGCTGCAAAAGGAAGTGGTGGATCGCATGGCCGCCCAGCCGGGACAAAAAGCCTATGGCCGTCTCGGCGTGATGGTCCAGTATTACTGCCAGGTGGAGAACTTGTTCGACGTACCGCCGGAGTGCTTTAACCCCCGCCCTAAGGTCGATTCGGCCATCGTCCGGCTGGTACCCTATAAGTCGCTTCCCCATCCGGCCAAGAATGTAAAATTGCTGGAGCGACTGGTGAACACCGCCTTCCAGCAGCGCCGTAAAACCTTGCGCAATGCCCTCAAGCAACTGCTGCCCGCGGAAGCCATTGAAGGCCTGAATATTGATACCAGTGTGCGCCCCGAAAATATTTCGCTGGCCGAGTATGTTGCCCTCAGTGACAAACTGGCCGACTCTCTGCAGGATTAATGTCAACAATGACCGATGTACCAACTCCGCCCAACCACAATAACAGGGAAACACGCGACGATATTCTTGTCAGTGTAAAAACCCAATACCTGCCCGACCAGTCGCAACCCGAGCTGAAAAAGTACGTCTTCGCCTACACCATCACCCTGCGCAATCAGGGTGAGGAAACCGCACAATTGCTCAGTCGTCACTGGAAGATCACCAACGCCAACAACGACACCCACGAAGTGGCCGGCGTCGGCGTGGTGGGAGAACAGCCGGTGCTGGCACCGGGCGAGGAATACACCTATACCAGCGGCTCGGTACTGGAAACAGAAACCGGCACCATGGAAGGTTCCTATCAGTGGCGTGGTGAGGGTGGCGCACTGTTTGACGTGACTATCCCGGCGTTTGCGCTGATTCCCCCCCACCGATTGCACTGAGAGCGGTACCCGAAATTTATGGCTACCTACGCCGTTGGAGATCTGCAGGGCTGTCTGGAGCCGCTGCAGTGCTTGATGAAAAAGGTCCAGTTCAACCCCGATCGCGACCAGCTGTGGCTGGTGGGCGACCTGGTCAACCGCGGCCCCCAGTCACTGGAAACTCTGCAATTCCTGTATGAACGGCGCGATAACGTGGTCGCCGTTCTGGGCAATCATGATTTGCATTTGCTGGCCGTAGCCTACGGTCACCGTCTGCCGTCGGACAGCGACACGCTCGATGAAATCCTCATCACCAAAAACAGCGAAGCCCTGCTGACCTGGTTGCGTCACTGTCCCCTGGTGCACCACGATGCTGACCTTGGTTTTACCATGGTGCACGCCGGTATTCCGCCACAGTGGACGCTAAAAAAAGCCCTGAAACGTTCCCTGGAAATGGAAGCCGTACTGCAGGGGCTGGACTTTGACCGTTTCCTGTCCAACATGTACGGCAACCAGCCCGCCGTGTGGGACAGCGAACTGAAAGGTCCTACCCGCTGGCGAGTCATCACCAATTACTTCACCCGCATGCGCTTCTGTGACAGCGAAGGACGGCTCGAGCTGATCGCAAAAAACAGCGCCTCGAATCCGCCCAAGGGCTTTGCTCCCTGGTTTTCCCACTCCAAACGACTGACCCGCAATGACAAGATCATTTTTGGTCACTGGGCTGCCCTCGAAGGCTACACTGGAGTCGATAACGTCTACGCGCTGGACTCCGGTTGTGTCTGGGGTGGCCACATGACCATGTTCCGACTGGAGGATGAGCGGTACTTTTTTTGTGACTGCTAACGGCTTTTTCTGCGACTGCTGACACCTGTGGTCCAGCAATCCCAGCTAGCCGAGCAGAGGCGCAATCACCAGGCTGACGATAGCCATCACATTGATCAGGATGTTCATCGCCGGGCCGCTGGTGTCCTTAAACGGGTCGCCCACGGTATCGCCCACCACCACGGCCTTGTGAACATCCGAGCCCTTGCCCCCCAGATTGCCCTTTTCCACATACTTTTTGGCGTTATCCCAGGCACCGCCGGCATTGGCCATCGTCAAGGCCAGCAATACACAGCTGATCAGCGCCCCGCCCAACATGCCGCCCAGCGCCGCCGGGCCCAGGCCAAAGCCAATTACCACCGGCGCAGCCACAGCCAGCGCCCCTGGCAACACCATACGACGCAGGGCCGCCTGGGTGGCGATATCGACACAGCGGCCACTGTCGGGCTTGGCCGTGCCCTCCATCAAACCTGGAATCTCGCGAAACTGACGGCGAATCTCCTTGATCATATCGAAGGCCGCATCCCCCACTGCCCGCATGGTGATAGCACTGACCAGAAACGGGAAAATGCCACCCAGAAACATGCCGGTCAACACCACCGGGTCGTCAATCTGCAGGGAAAAGCCAGCCACATGCTTGGAGACCGTTTCGATGTAGGCGGCAATGATTGCGAGGGCCGCCAGCCCGGCAGCGCCGATGGCAAAGCCCTTTCCAATGGCCGCGGTGGTGTTGCCCACCTCATCCAGACTGTCGGTAATCGCCCGGGTGTCCTCTCCCAGCTCTGCCATTTCGGCAATGCCACCGGCGTTATCCGCCACCGGTCCATAGGCATCAATAGCCATGGTAATACCCACCGTCGACAACATACCCACAGCGGCAATGCCGACACCGTATACACCGGCGCCCTCCGGCAATAGGGAACTGGTGGTAAATATAATCCCGGCAATCATCAACACCGGCACCACCACCGATTCCATACCCACCGCCAAGCCGGCAATCATCACCGTGGCCGGACCGGTTTCCCCGCCCGCGGCAATCACCCGCACGGGCTTCCCACCGGTGTAATACTCCGTCACCAACCCAATGACCATACCGCCAACCGCACCGCACACAACACACCACCAGATATTGGGGTTGAGCCCCATGGCGTGTATCAACCCCCAGGCCACCAGGATAAACAACACCGAAGCACCCATCGTACCCATACGCAGAGCCACTTCCGCGGACTTGGCCGAGGCAAACCACACCAGCACGATACCCATGATGGAACAGGCCAGGCCGACCGAAGCCAGCGCCAGCGGCACGAACATCAGCTGTCCGCGATCACCGCCCAGCAATTCCACGGCCAGTAACGGCAGAGTCGCTGCAATGGCGATGGTGGCAATCATCGAACCGCAGTAAGATTCAAAGATATCCGATCCCATACCGGCGACGTCACCGACGTTATCCCCCACGTTGTCGGCAATCACCCCCGGGTTGCGCGGATCATCTTCCGGAATGCCGGCTTCGACCTTACCCACCAGATCCGCACCGACATCTGCACTTTTGGTGAAGATACCGCCGCCCACTCGGGAAAACAGGGCCACAGTGGATGCCCCCATGCCGAATCCGTGAATGGCCTCGGCGTGCTCCGGGTCGGCACCAAACAGCAGATAGAGACCGCCGAGTCCCAGCAACCCCATCGCCGCCACCACCAACCCCATGATGGAGCCACCAAAGAAGGCCACACTCAACGCCTTTGCGGCACCCTCTGTACTGGCTGCAACGGTGGTGCGGACATTGGCCTGGGTGGCGGTGTACATGCCAATATAACCGGCAAAAGCGGAACAGCAGGCGCCGACCACAAACGCCAACGGCGTTTGCCAGCTGCGGAAACCGAGAAACAACCCCACAGTGATCAACAGGGCAAAGCCGGCCAATATGCTGTATTCCCTGCGCATAAACACCATCGCCCCATGGTGAATGGCGTCGGCAATTTCCATTACCAGCCCCTCTCCGGCGGGGTAGCGCTTGATGATTCGGTAGATGATAAAAGCCACCAACAACCCGGCGCAGCCCACCAGGGGGGGCAAGATGTGTATGTCCATATCCGTCTCTCGCTGACTGTAACATTATTGTTATCCGCCCTTCCCTCAGGAACATTTTTGTCGCGCGCAGCGAAGGACACTCAATTCAGTCTAGCAATGCCTTGGCTTGGCGCAATCTGCCTTGTCCAGTGTGACAGGCTCAATTGAGCTGAAGCGTGAATATGGTAGAATCGCGACCAAATTTAACCAGCCTTGGAATTCCTTTATGAGTTACGATCAAGTCTCACCGGGTAAAGACCTCCCTAACGACATCAATGTTGTGATTGAAATCCCGCTTAATGGCGATCCCATCAAGTACGAAGTCGACAAGGACTCCGGTGAAATCTTTGTGGATCGTATGCTCGGCACAGCCATGCACTACCCATGCAACTACGGCTATGTCCCGCACACCCTCTGTGGAGATGGTGACCCGGTCGATGTGATGGTGGTTATGCCGCTGGCGGTGGTCCCCGGAGCCGTGATCCGCTGTCGCCCTGTGGGTGTCTTGAAGATGACCGATGATGGCGGTGAAGATGCGAAGATCATTGCCGTTCCGCACGAGAAAATCACTCCGCTGTACAAAGACGTCAAAGACATCACCGACCTACCAGAGCTGACCCGTGACCAGATCGCGCACTTCTTCCAGCACTACAAAGATCTGGAGCCAGGCAAGTGGGTGAAAATCGAAGGCTATGGCAATGCCGATGATGCCCGCAAGGAAATTTCCGACGCAGTGGCCAACTTCCAGAACAGTGCCGACAAGCCGCACTACTGATCTCAAGTGGCTTAAGCGTTTGGCTCAGTCAGTGCCTCGTCATCCAACAAAAAAGCCGCTCATTGAGCGGCTTTTTTGTGTATACCCTATCGAGCTGGGCATCAATCCTCGGCAATGGACAGCTTGCTGGTATCCGGCGGAGGTGGCGGGGTCGCGGGTTTAATTTGCCCCATATCACTGCCGACAGGAGCCAGGTCCACGGCGGGTGCCTCCACCCCAATGGCGGGTGGGCGACTTTTTTCCGCCTCCGTAAGCAGATCCTCACCCACGTCACTTAAGCCAAAGTCTTCGATCTGGACAGTGACAGGATCGCTCGAGGCCTGCTCACTGGCGTCGACCAAACGCCCTTCCTGCGGCCGAAGGCTGAAGTGACTCACGTCCACCACCACCTCGGCCAACGGGGTCTTGTCAGAGGCCTCCAACAAGTCCGCGCCCAGCGGTGCCAGAGAAAAAGCCCCGGACTGCAGCGCCTGTTCTTGTGCCTGCTGCTCCTGCCTGAGCTTTTCGGCTGCGGCCGCCTCACGCTGTTGCTCTTGTTGCGCCAGGCGCTGCTGCAGGCTCATTTTGGGTTCGGCGACTACTGGATTAGGTTCTGAGACTGATGCACTGGGTTCAGAGACAGCCGGTCGCTCCGGGCGAGCACGCTGGGTGGTTGAGGTGCGAACACTACCGGCCGCTGCCAGCTGCACATCGGCCCCGGCCTGACGAAGGGCCGCCACGTACTTGGTGGCTAACGCCTGATCCACATTACGCTTGAGCGGCACGGCCGCACCAGAGAACAGGCCGTTGACCTTGGCCGTATCGGTCTTGAACAGCTTGGCCAATTGCGCCTTCACCTGAGGCAATTGATGACCGGGCAGAATGTCACCGCGAAAAATGATGTCAAACAGTGGTTGATCGTTATCAGTCATAATCGGAGCTATTGGGCAGTGGCGCGAAATTCACTCAATCATAGCATCGCCTGTATGTAAAATCTCACACACTTTTCAGCCTTTTCCCACTGGTACATCTGGACGGGGTCGATCATACTTGCCACCGCTGACCCCACTCTGGTTGCCAGAATGGTCCAGGATTGCGGGAACCAATATCCCCGCAACAGGGTCCCAGGATGAGCAAATTCACGGATGAACGAAGTATGCCCGCTGTTACCCTTACCTCCCCCCGGCTCACCCCCTGCATGAAACCACTTGGCTGTCGCCAGTTACTGGCGGATTGGCACGACAGCTATTTCATTGATGATTCACTGGTCGATACGCAGTCCAGTGCACAGCAGTCCATCAAGTAAGAGCATCGACCATGATAAACACCGACCTGCAAAAGAGTTTTCGTCGCACCTCCAGCTTCAGCGAACAGGAAATGAACAACCTGATGACCGTGCGTCATATCAAAGCGGAAATTGACATTCTCAACAAGCGGATGACAGAGCTGCAGCAGAGCAACTCGCCAAATCTGGCCCAGTTGCAACACCTGGGACAGCTGCTGGCCGATCGCCAATCGGTCCTGGCTGGCCTGCCTAAAAGCTAGGTCCTGCTATAGAGTCAGGCGAGAGCGCCCCAGGTATTATTCGTCGCCAAGGTCGTGGCACATATCCAGCGCCGGGGACTGGCCGCTGGGCCGCCCGACGACTCGGGCAGGGACCCCCGCCACCGTGGTGTGTGGCGGCACTGACTCAAGCACGACACTGCCAGCACCGACTTTGGCATTTTCCCCCACCGTAATATTGCCCAGCACCTTGGCACCGGCGCTGATCAGGACGCCGCGACCGATTTTCGGGTGACGGTCACCAGCTTCACAGCCAGAACCTCCCAGCGTCACGGCGTGGAGCATGGACACATCGTCACCGATCACTGCCGTCTCCCCCACCACCACTCCGGTGGCGTGGTCGATCATGATGCCTTTGCCCAATTGCGCGCCCGGGTGAATATCCACACCAAACGCCTGGGACATCTGGTTCTGCAAATACAGCGCCAGCGGTTTGCGATTTTGCTTCCACAACCAGTGACTGACACGCTGGGCCTGAATGGCGTGGTAGCCCTTGAAGTACAGAAACGGCATGGAGAACTTGTCACAGGCCGCATCCCGCTCCTTATAGGCTTGGATATCGGCCCGCATCGCCACACCGATACTCGCATCACTGGCCAGGGCCAGTTCAAAGACCTCACGTACGGTCATGGCTTGGGCCGTGGAGCTGTGTAGCTTGTTGGCCATGTGAAAGCTGATGGCCGCTTCAAACGTCTGGTGATTGAGAATGGAGGCGTGGAAATAGCTGGCCAACACCGGTTCATCACGGCTGGCCTGTTCGGCTTCGGCACGAATCGCCTGCCAGATAAAATCACCCGCTTCGACCGCCACTGACTGGATTGGTTGAACCATGACGCCTCCCCTTAACTACTGGACCTTAACCACTGCTTGGATCTTAATCACGGCTTGGACCTCAACCGCCAGTGGCCTGTGGGCACTAGCTTACCACAGATAACAATTTGGATTGAAAACCGGGCTTAGCACTGCAACTGGACAAAGCGCTGGAAAATATCCTCCGCATGACGCTCGATTTCCTCGGTCAGCGACCAGCTACCGGACTGCAGCAACTGCCGAAAGACGGTGTAATCGAACTGCTGTTGCAGCTGATCTGCCAGCGGTCGGTAGCTGATGTGCCAGGGCTCTGGCGCCACTGCGCCAAAATCCTGGGCGTAGGGGTGGTAAAAGCCTTCACTGCGGCCCTCTGCCACACACGCTTCCAGCCAGCACTGAAAGTCATAGAAGGGCCCACCGCGGGCGTATTCCTGCGGCACCAATTGCAATTGATAGTCGGCGTCTATGGCGTTGGCGTCATAAACATCGAGATCCGTCCCCCAGTGGTGCCGGGATGTGCCTGGCAACGCCGACCAGCGCAGGATCGCCCACAGCAGAGCCTCGCCATCCAATTGCTGCGGGTCCAACTGCTCCCCCGAACAGGACAACACCGGCCGACGCCCGGCGACCTTGTCCTGCCAAATCAACTGCTGCCGTTCAAAGCCCCGAAAACTGCTGGCGATGGCCAGGTCGAATCCCGCTGCCGCGGCACGCTGCCGCAGACGCTGCAGCGGCGCCAACACCTGTTGATGGACCAGCGCACCACTCCAGCAGGGCCGCAGATGCTGCTCGGTCTGTCCCGTCAGCAGCAGGATACCCCCGCTGTCAGTTTGTGCCTCACTGTCAGGCTTGCAGGAACTGGGGCCAAACCGGGTTTCGTGCATAGAAGAGCGTCTCACAGAGTCAAAGTTGAGGCATTGGCGCTGGCCAAGGAAGTATGTATTATAACGGTTCGGCCTATGGGTCGCAGAGAGATCAGAATAAATAAAATAAATACTAACATTGGGGATTCGCCTTTATGACCGAAAGTCATAGTGATTTGCTCCAGCTCAAAAACCTGGGGGCTGCCTCAGTCAATATTCTTCACGCCATTGGCGTTAATTCGTACGCCGATTTAAAAGCCATGGGGCCCGTTGAAGCCTATATCCGCATCAAAAGCCGTGGCATACATGTCTCCAAAGTCATGCTCTATGCCCTGCAGGGGGCGTTACTCGGTATTCACTGGAATGAATTGGAACCGGACCTGAAACAGCGCCTGGTGGAAGATGCCGAGGCAGCACTGATCAACGAGCAATAAGTTCTTCAAGAGACGCCAAACCCTTCAAGAGACTTCCTGCCAATGACAAGAGACCTCCTGCCCACTCAACGAGGTGGCCATTGAACATCGATGGCGTTGTCCGTCTGGCCTTGTCCGTCTGGCGTCGTCCATGAAGCAGGAAATCAGGCCACTACCCGCAAATGAGAATTATTTCGATTGACACGGTAAGTGAGAACGATTATTGTTAATACATCGTTTCTTCGGAGGCGGTTGGGTTTAGGTCTCGTGACCTTCTCTCCTAAACAGGCTAATCACGGTTATTAGGCCACCCCTTGGGGTGGCTTTTTTTATTTCATTTTCAATTCTTTACCTGCCTAGACTCAGCCAATCATTGAATTTTCACCATTCGCACGCATCATACGTACTGGCCGCAAGGCCGTTGAATGTTTGGATTTTTACCACGCTATTTTCACCCCATACTCGCGGAGAGACATCGGTGTTACGTATTGGCCTGTTTTTACTCACCAACCTGGCGGTTCTGTTTGTCGCCAGTATTACCCTGAACCTGTTGGGCGTCGGCTCCTACCTGGAAAGCAGCGGCGGCGGTCTCAATATGACCAACCTGCTGATCTTCTGTGGTGTGTTTGGCTTCGCCGGCTCACTGATTTCGCTGTTTTTGTCGAAATTCATGGCCAAAATGGGCACCCGCACGCAGATTATTGAAAAACCCAGCAACGCCGATGAGGCTTGGCTACTGGAAACTGTGGCCGACCTGTCCACCAAGGCCGGCATCAAAATGCCCGAAGTGGGGGTTTTTCCGGCGCAGGAATCGAACGCCTTTGCCACCGGCTGGAACCGCAACGACGCGCTGGTCGCCGTCAGTGCCGGCTTGATGCAGCGCTTTGATCGCGAAGAAATCCGCGCAGTGCTGGCCCACGAAATCGGTCACGTAGCCAATGGTGACATGGTCACCCTGGCCCTGATCCAGGGTGTGGTGAACACCTTCGTGATGTTCTTTGCCCGCATCATCGGTCACACCGTCGACCGGGTGGTGTTCAAAAACGAGGAAGGCCACGGTATAGCGTTTTACATCACCACGTTCATTGCCGAAATGGTGCTGGCGGTACTGGCCTCCATTATCGTGATGAAGTTCTCCCGCTACCGTGAATTCCGCGCGGATCAGGCCGGCGCAGAGCTGGCCGGCCGCGGCGCCATGATCAACGCCCTGCGTCGCCTGCAAATGGAAGTGGATGCCCAGGTGCCCAGCTCCATGCCGGACAGCATCTACGCCTTTGGCATCAGCGGCGGCTTTAAGGAGCGCATGGGCAAGATGTTCAGCAGCCACCCGCCCCTGCCCGAGCGCATTGCCGCCCTGCAGGCCGGTTAACGTCGGCCGTGATAGCCCTGTGTGCCCTGGACGCTCTGGAAAATTTCCAGAGCAAAGGCTTTAACATCGGACAGCAGGCGATCTTTGTCGTCCGCCACAACCAGCAGGTGTTTGCCTACCACAACCGCTGTCCCCACCTGGGGATCCAACTGGAGTGGCAGGCAGACCGGTTTCTGGATATCGACGGCGAATTGATACAGTGCGCCACCCACGGCGCACTGTTCACCATCGATGAAGGTTTCTGTGTCTCCGGCCCCTGTGGCGGCCAGTCGCTGGAAGCCATAGAGACCCACATTGACGCCGGTCAGGTCTGGCTCAAGCTGTAAACTGTTTCGGTTACTGTAACAGCCCCGCTGCAGCGTTCAAATCACCACTGGCAGGGCCCGCCGCAACACAATTTCGGTCGGGCTCAAGTCCGCTTGATAGGCATAGACTTCCACCCCTTGAGCCACCACTTCCCGCAAGGTCGCCGTATACATTGGGTCGATGTCTGCCGCCGGCGACACCCGCTCAATAGCGGAGTGCTGCACACAGAACAGCAACACCGCACGCTGTCCCTGCTCGACCATCAGTGCCAGCTCGCGCAAGTGCTTGGTCCCCCGGCTGCTGACCGCATCGGGAAACAGCCCCTGTCCCCCCTCTTCACACAGGGTGACGTTCTTGACCTCGACATAACAGGCCCTGCTGTCGCCGGGGTTGCCCTGCAGCAATAGATCGATGCGGCTGCGCTCCTCGCCGTAGCGCACTTCGGTTCTACACTCGTCATAGCCCTGCAGCTCGGCAATTACGCCCAACTCAATGGCCTCCTGCACCAGCCCGTTGGCTCGGCCGGTATTGATGCCCGCCAGGTCCCCGGCCGGAGTTGTGGCGATTTCCCAGGTGTTGGGGTATTTGCGCTTGGGGTTGTCGGATGTCGAGAACCAGCAGGGGCTGCCCTCGGCCAGACAGGCTTTCATGGAGCCGGTGTTGGGGCAATGGATGGTGATTTCCTCGCCACTGGCGAGACGAACGTCGGCCAAAAACCGTTTGTAGCGCCGCAACAGGATTCCCTGCTGCAGCGGTGGCACTAACTGCATTTTCCGTGCTCCCCTGCTGAATATTCAAAACCGATCAGTGTAAGCATCCCGGGGAAAACCGCAAACTGGATGAATAATCCGCCAAAAGCCGTAATTTTGTCGCTTGCCGGTTGACAGATCCCCCCCGCCAGCTCAGTATCCGCGCCCCATCTGGCAACTGGGCTGTCAAAACCGCTGGCGGGGCGCTGGGATATCTGCTAGTTTCCTCGGTCTGGCCAAACGAGCCATTGAAACAGGGCTTGCCGGCCCCATCTAACGAACTTTATTGGATGACATCACGAGGCGCATGAAAGATGCCTACTAAGAACGCTAAAACCACCGAAAACGTCACTCTGCGAGGGTTCACCCCCTACAAGGAAAAAAAGGGTGAAGAGTACATGAATGATGCGCAGAAAGCGCACTTTATGGCTCTGCTGAGAAGCTGGAAAACCGAGCTGATGGAAGAGGTGGACCGCACCGTCTCTCACATGAAAGACGAAGCGGCCAACTTCCCGGACCCTGCCGACCGTGCCAGCCAGGAAGAGGAATTCAGCCTGGAACTGCGCACCCGTGATCGCGAACGCAAGCTCATCAAGAAAATCGACAGCACCATGCAGTTGATTGAGGACGATGATTACGGCTACTGCGATACCTGTGGCGTAGAAATTGGCATCCGCCGCCTGGAAGCCCGTCCCACCGCCACCCAGTGCATCGACTGCAAAACCCTTGATGAGATCAAGGAAAAACAGGTCGGGGGCTAATCCCTCCCTCCCCCAAAGGCGCTGTTACAGCGCCTTTTTTGTGACCACCGCCTTTGTGCTCCAGCCAATATAACGCTTGGTTAACCTGAGTCTCGTGACTGCATCAGCCCCCACAACACCCTACATCGGTCGTTTCGCACCCTCACCCACGGGTGAGTTGCACCTGGGCTCTCTCTATACCGCACTGGCCTCTTACCTGGACGCCCGTGCCCATGGTGGCCGCTGGCTGGTGCGGATGGAAGACCTGGACCCGCCGCGTGAACAGGCCGGAGCCGCCGACAGCATCCTGCGCTGTCTGGAGGCCCACCATTTGCCATGGGACGGGCCGGTTGTCTATCAGAGTCAGCGCCAGCAGGCGTATCGGCAGGCCCTGCAGCAGCTCACCGAGGCCGGACTCACCTACCCCTGTGACTGCAATCGTCAACGCCTCAAGCAACTGTCCGCCTACGATGGCCATTGCCTGCGCCATCCTCCCCAAGGTCAGCCTGCGGCGATCAGAGTCAGGGCCACCGGCAACTGCCAGATAAGCTTCGAGGACCTGTTCCAGGGCCCGCAACAAGAGGATGTGGCTGAGCGGGTTGGGGATTTTGTCGTTCGCCGCAAAGACGGGCTGTTCGCCTACCAGTTGGCGGTGGTGGTGGATGACATCGCCCAGGGCATTACCCACATCGTTCGTGGCTACGACCTGCTCGACTCCAGCGGCCGACAACACTACCTGTTTGGTTTGTTCGGCCAGCAACCTCCGCACATGGGACATTTACCCGTGCTGGTGAATGACGACGGTCAAAAACTCAGCAAACAAACGTTCGCCGAGCCTCTCGACCCCGGGCTTGCCAACGTCAACCTGTTTCGCTGCCTGCACGCCCTGGGGCAGCACCCCCCGTCCGAACTCCGACACGAGCCCGCCAGTACCCTGCTGCAGTGGGGAATCGACCACTGGCTGCGGCAACGGGTCCCACACCAGGCTCACCTGTACGCCCGGGACATGATGACACTGGCCTAGCCCCCTGTTTCTTGGTTGGCCGATGGCGCGGAGACCAAGCCCGTGGACAATGACCGGCCCGGTTCAGTAGTATCCAGCCATGACCGCTTCATTCGCTACAGGCCCTAGTTATGTCAAATCAACGTCTGTTGGTGCTGTTCCTGCTGATTGCCTATATTTTTTCGCCGACGCTGTTCACCTGGATGATCAACCCGGAAGGGTCCTGGTATCGCCCCTACATCATCTGGGCCATGCTGATCGTGGTGGCCTTCGTACTGTACCTGCGGCAGAACAGCCGTCGAAAGCTGTAGTTAAGTGATAGTTAAGCGGTAGTTAATGCAGCGGCCCGCAATCCTTCACCGTCGCCAACCAAACCACCACCTCACAATAATCCCTAAGCAATAATCCCAACACACTATGACTTTTGAAATTGCCGACATCGCCGCTATCAGCATACTTTACCTGCTGGTCCTGTTTGGCATCGCCTTCAGTGCCGACAAGGGCTGGATCCCGCAGTCGATTGTGCGCCACCCCCTGACCTACATCCTGGCACTGGGTATCTTTGCCAGCGCCTGGGCCTTTTACGGTGTCGTCGACCTGGCCTTTCAATTCGGGTATGGCGCCCTCGCCTACTACATGGGCACCGGCGCCCTGTTCCTGTTTGCGCCGATGGCGATTGCGCCCCTGGTGCAGCTGGCGCGCCGGTTTCAGATCAGCAGTCTTGCCGACCTGCTGGTGTTTCGCTATCACAACCAGGCCGTGGGTGTACTGGCCACCACCTGCATGCTGCTGGTAACCCTGCCCTTACTGGCACTGCAAATTCAGGCCGTGGCCGACACCCTGCAGATTCTCACCTTCGACAAGAGCCTGCCCCAGGCACTGGAGAGCTGGAGCTTCCGCGAGTTTATGGCGTTTGCCTACTGCGTAGTGCTGGCGGTCTTTACCGTCGTTTTCGGTGTCAGCCGCGAGCAGCACTCGGGCCTGGTGCTGGCGATGGCCCTGGAAACCCTGGTCAAAGTCATCGCTCTTTTCGCCATTGGCCTGTTCGCCGTGTACGGTGTGTTTGGCGGCCTGGATTCTCTCGACCAATGGTTGCTGGACTATCCGGAGAACCTGGAATTACTGCACTCCCCCATCAAGGACGGATCGTCCCACACGCTGCTGCTGGTGTTTCTCGCCACCGCCATTGCCATGCCGCACATTTTCCATATGAGCGTGGTGGAAGCCCCAATGCACAAGGTCACCTCCACCCTGACCTGGGCCTTTCCGCTGTTTCTGTTGCTGATGGCCCTGCCCATCTTCCCCATTCTGTGGGCGGGTTTCGAACTGGGGGTCCCCCTGCCGGCGCAGTACTTTACCCTTGGCGTGCCGCTGATGGCGGAATCCCCCTGGCTGACCATCCTGGCCTTTTTGGGGGGACTGTCGGCCGCCACGGGTGCGATGGTGTCCCTGTCGCTGGCCCTCAGCACCATGATTCTGAACCAGTGGCTGTTGCCAGCCAGCCGCCTCGGTCCCCGGGAGAACCTGTATCGCCAACTGCGGGGTCTGCGCCGCATCATCATCCTGGTGGTATTCGCCCTCGGCTACGGTTTTTACCAGTTGCTCGACAACCGTCTGACCCTGACTCACCTGGCAATGATGGCATTTATTGAAACCCTACAATTCCTCCCGGGCATCATTGCCGTCGCCTATTGGCCTACGGCCAACAGTCGCGGCTTTATTTTCGGTATCCTGCTCGGCACCAGCGTCTGGGCCATCGGGCTATTGTTGCCGAGCCTGATCAACATCCACCAGATCAGCCTGCCCTGGGGACTGCCCTCCCTGCCGGTGGGCCTTGAACACTGGAGCAACATTACCCTGCTGTCGCTGGGCTTGAACCTGGGTGCGTTTGTGCTGCTGTCCTGGTTCACCAAGGCCAGTGTGGAAGAGCGATACAGCGCCGAGCTGTGCGCCGAAGACGAGCTCAGCCACCCACTGCGCATGATTCTCGATGTGCACAGCGCCGGCGAGTTTATCGAGCGACTGACACCCAGCCTGGGGCAATCCACCGCCCGCACGGAAGTGGATCGGGCCATGCGCGATCTCCATTTCAACATCAACGATCGTCGCCCCTACGCCCTGCGTCGCCTGCGTGACCGCCTGGAGGCTAACCTGTCGGGCTTGATGGGTACCGCCATGGCCACCGACATTCTCAACCGCAACATTCCCTATCACCTGCCGGAAGCCAAGGGCACCGCCGACATCAACCTGATCGAGAACCGGCTGACGCAATACCGCAGTCACCTCACCGGCCTGGCAGCTGAACTCAATAACCTGCGCCTCTACCACCGCAATACCTTAGAAGAACTGCCCATGGCCGCCTGCTCCCTGGGGCAGGACATGGAAATCCTCATGTGGAACCAGGCCATGGAACAGTTAACCCACATCAGTGGCGACTCCGTGGTGGGCTCACTGCTGGTCGATGTGCGCGATCCCTGGCGCACCATCTTGCAACGTTTCTCCACCAGCCCCATGGCCCATATGCACAAACAGCTGCTGCACCTGAATGGCAAACCCCATTGGATCAGCCTGCACAAGGCCAATATTGCCGGCCCGGTCGCCAACAGCTCCGATGGCCAGGTGATTCTGCTGGAAGATATGACCGAAACCCAGCTGCTGGAGCAGGAGCTGGTGCACAGTGAGCGGCTAGCCTCTGTTGGACGCCTGGCCGCCGGCGTGGCCCATGAAATTGGCAACCCCATAACCGGCATCGCCTGCCTCGCCCAGAACCTGCGCTATGAAGCGGAGGAACCTGAGGCGGTACTGGAAACCGCCGACCAGATTCTCAGCCAGACCGACCGGGTCAGTCGCATCGTGCAATCCCTGGTGAGCTTTTCCCACACCGGTCAGCAGGAAAAAACCGACTTTATCCAAGTCAGCCTGCGCGACTGCGCCGAGGAGGCGGTGCAGCTGCTGTCGCTGCAGCGGGAAAAAAACCAGGTGCGCTTCAGCAACCGACTCAGCGACGAGCTGGTGGTCACCGCCGATTCCCAGCGTTTGATCCAGGTATTCATCAACCTGCTGTCCAACGCCCGTGACGCGAGTCCGGCCGACAGCGAAGTGGTGATTGAGGGCCGACTGCAGGGCAATCACGCCCTGATCACGGTGACCGACGAGGGCAGCGGCATTGCTCCCGAACACCAGGAGCGGGTGCTGGAGCCGTTTTTCACCAGCAAGGAGCCCGGTGAAGGCACCGGCCTGGGGCTGGCTATGGTCTACAGCATCGTCGAAGAACATGAGGGCCAGCTGGAGCTGATCAGTCCCGCGCCAGGGCGCACCATTGGCACTCAAGTCCTTATAAAATTACCGCGACAGCTTGAAACTGAGCGCCAGTAAGGTAACACTTAGCAGCTACTGGTCATTCTCGTAACAAAGTGGGTAACAGCGCACCTATGAGTAACATCCTGATCGTTGAAGATGAAGTCATCATCCGTACCGCCTTACGGAAGCTTCTGGAGCGCAACAAATACACCGTGAGCGAGGCCGCGTCGGTTAAGGAGGCCCTGGCCCGCCACGACCTGACGCGCTACGACCTGATCATCAGTGACCTGCGCCTGCCCGGCGCGCCAGGCACGGACCTGATCAAGATCGCCGGTGAAGTGCCGGTATTGATCATGACCAGCTACGCCAGTCTGCGCTCAGCGGTGGATTCCATGCGACTGGGCGCGGTGGACTATATCGCCAAGCCATTTGACCATGACGAAATGATCACGGCGGTCAAACGAGTGATCGGCAAAGCCACCAACGCGGCCAAACAGAAGAAAGTCAGCAAGACCCCCAGCCACCAGATTCCCGGCATGATCGGCAGCAGCCAGGTCATGAAAAACCTCTACAATCGCATCCACAAGGTCGCCCCCACCGTCGCCACGGTGCTGGTGCACGGTGAAACCGGTACCGGTAAAGAGCTGGTGGCCAAGGCGATCCACAGTGAAAGTCCGCGCGCCGATAAGCCCATGATCTCGGTCAACTGTGCCGCCATTCCCGAGACCCTGATTGAATCGGAGCTGTTTGGTCACGAAAAAGGCGCCTTTACCGGTGCCGCCAGCAAAAGCGAAGGCCTGGTGGCGGCGGCCGATGGCGGTACACTGTTCCTGGATGAAATCGGCGAACTGCCGCTGGAAGCCCAGGCCCGGCTGTTGCGGGTGCTGCAAGAAGGCGAGGTACGTCCCATCGGCTCTACCGAATCCCATAAAGTCGATGTCCGACTGGTGGCGGCGACCCACCGGGATTTGCGCAAGCTGAGCAAAGAAGGCAAGTTCCGGGAAGACCTCTTCTACCGCATTAACGTGGTGCAATTGACCCTGCCCCCGCTGCGCGATCGCGGCAAGGACATCATCAGCCTGGCGGAAACTCTGCTGGAGCGCTATTGCGAACAGCTGGGCAAACCCACCCTGGGCCTCAGTCCTGAGTGCATACAGGCCATTACCACCTACACTTGGCCCGGCAATGTGCGCGAGCTGGAAAACGCCATGCAGCGCTCCGCCATTCTGTGTGAGGATGAACACGAGATCACCCACGACCTGCTGGCCATTGATCTGGATTTGGTAGAAGTCGACTCGACCGAGCAGGAAATCGCCAAACAGGTCAACCGGACCCGTGTCGACAACACCAGCCTTAGCGGCCCCGAACCCAATGAAGATTTGTCCCTGGAAGACTACTTCCAGCGTTTTGTGCTGGAACACCAGGACACCATGAGTGAAACCGAGCTGGCGCGTAAACTGGGGGTCAGCCGCAAGTGTTTGTGGGAGCGACGCCAACGCCTTGGCATCCCCAGAAAAAAAACCGCCGTCGCCAGCAAATAGGCAGCCATCCCGTTGTCGTTTACTGACACCGCCGGGCACCCCTCGGCGGCTATTTCAGCGGCGCCCCTCATCTATGCTCCCAAGCCCCATTCCTGGCCCTTCTGACGAGTGCCGCCTCGGCCATTAGGGCATCCCCTTATGCCGAGCTTAAGTCGTTGTTGTCCACGCTTCCCTTACCGCGTCAGCGACAGTAATTAATACGTCACATTTGCGAATTCATGTGAAAAAAACGTGTGACGGTTTTGTTACCGCCCGTTAAAACCAACAGTTTTTCAAAGTGTTACCAAGACTCGATCGACGTAACAGAATTCGGGACCATAGGTAACGAGCGGTAAGAACATCTGTCTATAAGACAGACTCAGATTTCAGCTAACCCACTGAAAGTAAAGGATTTTTAAAAATTGGCACAGGCAATGCATTGTTATGCATCAGAATAACAACAACAAACAATAAAAATAATAACCAGAGAAAATAACAACAAAAAACAATAATAAAAAAGTAACAACGACTAATAACAACAATAAATAATAAAAACAGAAGTTAAAACGAAGAATAAAAACAATAAATAATAAAAAACGAAAACTGACTAATAACAACAACAAACAATAACAACAAAATACATTACTAAAAAAAGCAATAAAAAACTGACTGTTACAACTGACTGAAACTTGGAGAGTGTTTGCCACAGAGCAAATCACCGCAATGCAAGGAAGCCCCATATTTTTTGCGGGACAATAACCAGGACAATAAGAAAGATTCCACGGGAAAGCCAAGGCTTTCCCGTTTTCATTTCAGTCACAGCTTAAGACGCCCAATTACCACCAGAGTTCCTCCTTCCCGGACCGATATTGACAAGCCAATCACATTTTTGTGACTGAACCGATATTTTCATCCTATCTGGCATTCTGTCACGTCCATGGTACACTGAGCGCCCTCGATTCATCAGCCCAACCGGGTTCTCCCGGCAGCCAACCCAGTACCCGACCATGATAAAGCGTCTTATCAGACCCCTCCTCAACAGCTTCAATAAGTCCCAGCGGCCCCCGGCGATCAATCACCAGATTATTCCCCGTGAGAAACACAACATCTCACGCCGGCATATCAGCCGTTCGGCCATCAAAGTGATGCAGCGGCTAGGGGAAGGCGGCTTTGAGGCCTACCTGGTCGGGGGTGGCGTACGCGATCTGCTGCTGGGGGATCATCCCAAAGACTTTGACGTGGCCACGAATGCCACCCCTGAGCAGGTCAAAAACCTGTTCCGCAATTCGCGCATCATCGGCCGCCGATTTAAGATCGTGCACGTGCGCTTTGGCCGCGAGATCATTGAGGTCACCACCTTCCGCGACAATCACGACGCCAACAGCAGCCATAAAGACAACACCAAGCATTCGGCCAGGTCAGAAGAAGGCATGCTCCTGCGCGATAATGTCTACGGCGACATCCGCTCCGATGCCATTCGCCGCGATTTTACCGTCAACGCTCTCTACTACACCCTAGACCACTTCAGCATCCACGATTTCACCGGCGGTATGCAGGATATTACCCGGCGCAAGATCCGCATCATCGGAGACGCCACCACCCGCTACCAGGAAGACCCGGTACGGATGCTGCGCGCCGTGCGCTTTGCCGGCAAGCTGGATTTTGACATCGACAAACACACGGCCACCCCGATCCTTGAACAGGGGAACCTGCTGGGCAATATCCCGCCGGCACGCCTGTTTGAAGAGGTACTGAAACTGTTTATGGGGGGCTATGGTCGCTCAGTGCTGCCGCTGTTGCGCCAATACGATCTGTTGCAATACATCCTGCCGGCCACCGACGACGCCCTGAAACGCCAGCTGCCGTTCACCGAGGCCCTGATCGAGCAGGCCCTGACCAACACCGACCTGCGCATCAAAAACAACCAGCGGGTTACCCCGGCCTACATTTACGCGGCCTTGCTGTGGCCATCCGTCTGCGCCGAACAAGCCAAGCTGCAGGCCGAGGGTCTGCCACCGGTTCAGGCTGCCCAGCAAGCGGCCCAAAACATCGTCAACCTGCAATTGCAGGCCACCTCCATTCCCAAGCGTTTCACTCAAGGCATGCGTGAAATCTGGGATTTGCAACATCGTCTGGAGCGGCGCCAGGGCAAACGCGCCGAGCGCACCTTCGAACACCCCCGCTTCCGCGCCGCCTACGACTTTGTGCTGATGCGCGAACAGGCGGGAGAGGACCTGAAAGGACTGGGTCAGTGGTGGACCGAGTATCAGGAAACGGACGAAAACGGGCGCGAGCGGCTGGTGGCCACCTTGGGCAGCGGTAACTCGCAGAAGCGCCGTCGGCCACGCCGTCGGAAACCGGCCCCAACCCAGCATTAAAGCGGCGGAGCAGGCAGTGAACGAGGCCACAACACCCGCCGTAGTTGAGAATACCCAAGTCGCCTATATCGGACTCGGCAGCAATCTCGACAACCCTCAGCAGCAGGTGCGCCAGGCCCTGCTTGAACTGGACGACATCCCCCACACCCGGGTCAGCGCCGCTTCCGCCTGGTACCAAAGCCGGGCCGTCGGCCCCGGCGATCAGCCCGATTACTTCAATGGTGTGGCACAGCTGCACACCCGGCTTGAGTCGCACGCCCTGCTGGACGCCTTGCAGGCCATCGAGAACGCCCACCAAAGAGTGCGTACCCTGCGCTGGGGGGCACGAACCCTGGACCTGGATCTGCTACTCTACGGCGATCAATGCATTAGCTCAGAGCGTCTGCAGGTGCCACACCCTTATCTGACACAGCGAAATTTTGTACTCTATCCACTGGCCGATATTGATCCGCAGCTGGTCCTGCCTACTGGCGAGGTGCTTAGCGAGTTGCTGGCGAACAGCTCCCGGGACGGGTTGCAGCGGTTGGCTGATTAGCCGGCCGGAATCCTGATAAGCTGGACACATTGACCTGGACTTTCGAATAGCTGAATTCTTGATTACCTGAGTTCTTGATTACCTGAAATAGGGAACATACCGTGACAGAGGGTTTCAACTTTACATTGAACGCCGAGGGCCTGGACCTGCCACGCTTTATCGCTGTGGAAGGCCCTATCGGTGTCGGCAAAACCACCCTGGCTCGCCACCTGGCCAAAACGCTGGAGTACAACCTGCTGGAAGAACAGGCCAGTGACAACCCGTTCCTGGAGCGCTTTTACGCCAACCCGAAAGCCGCTGCGCTGCCCACCCAGTTATTCTTCCTGTTCCAGCGCGCCCAACAACTGCAGGACTTGCGCCAGCAGGACATGTTCGATGGCCCCAGGGTGGCCGATTTCCTGATGGACAAGGACCAGCTGTTTGCCCAGGTCACACTGGACGATGATGAACTCAACATTTACGAGCAGGTCTACCAGCAGCTGCAAATCGATGCCCCGGAGCCGGACCTGGTGATCTATCTGCAGGCGCCCACCAGCGTGCTGGAGGAACGCATTCGCCAGCGCGGCGTGGCGGCTGAGCGCCATATTGAAAGCGGTTATCTCAGCACCCTCAACGATGCTTACATGCACTTTTTCCACTATTATGACCGCGCTCCCTGCCTGATAGTGAACGCCACGGAGCTGGATCTGGCCCATAACCCGGACCACTACCAACAACTGGTCGAGTATATGTTGACCGTCAAAAGCGGACGCCATTACTACAACCCCACCCCGACCTTGTAGCCAACGCCGCCCCTGTCACCACCCTGCTCAGGGAGCGGCCCAGAGAGATGTACAGCCTATGCCTTATGGAACTGTGACGGCCGATCGCGGCCTCAGCAAACCGGTAACCACCCTCACCCTGCGCAAACTGAAAGCCGAGGGCACCAAATTTGTTACCGTCGCCCTCTACGATGCCCCGATGGCCGCCATGGCGCAAAAGTGTGGCGTCCAGGTGGTGCTGATCGGTGACAGTCTGGGGATGACGGTACTGGGTTATGACAGCACCATTCCGGTCACCATGGAGCAGATGATTTACCACGTCGAAGCGGTCAAACGCGGCAACAGCAAATCGCTGATCATGGGCGACCTGCCATTTATGACCTACGCCACACCGGAACAGGCGCTGCAGAACGCCGCGCGCATCATGCAGGCCGGTGCCCACATGGTGAAGATTGAAGGCGGTGCCTGGCTGGCTCCCACCGTACAGATGCTCAGCGACCGCGGTATTCCCGTCTGCGCCCACCTGGGCCTGACCCCGCAGTCCGTCAATAAGCTCGGCGGTTTCCGGGTGCAGGGCCGCAGCGACGAACAGGCCGATCAGATGCTCGCCGACGCCAAGGCCCTCGACGCAGCCGGTGCCGACCTGCTGGTACTGGAATGCGTGCCCAGTGAACTGGCCAAGCGCATCACCGACGCCGTCAGCATGCCCACCATCGGCATTGGTGCCGGTCAGGACACAGACGCCCAGGTGCTGGTCATCAACGACATCCTCGGCCTGACCGAACAACCGCCGAAGTTTTCGAAGAACTTTCTGGTTGAGGCCGGCGACATTCCCGGGGCCTTACTCAAGTACGCCGATGACGTGAAAAATGGCGTCTTCCCGGATAAAGAGCACACCTTCGACTAGCCCATACAGGACTCTTGCCCGTACTGGTGACTAACTCTCGGCAGGCGGGCAAAGGGGATTAAGCCGGGCTGTTTTCCCGCCAGTCAAACTCCATCTGCCGGGCAGTCTGCAGGGCCAACTCGCGGCTGTGCAGGCGCTCCACCAGGTGCAGGCTCATATCGATGCCGGCGGAAATACCGCCCGAGGTGAGTATCGCCCCCTGGTCGACCCAGCGAACCCCGTCCACGACTTCCAACCCCGGGAAAGCGTGGCGCAAGTCCGCGATATCTTCCCAGTGGGTGGTAACACGCTGCGAGGTCAGGACTCCGGCCGCCGCCAACAGAAACGCCCCCGTACAAACGGACGCCATCACCGGAGTGGTGTACGCCTGCTCGGCCAGCCAGGACAACACAGACTCCTTGGCCATCTCCTCCGTATGCACTCCCCCGGCAACGATCAACACGTCCAGCGCCGGATGGTTGCGGATGCTGCAATCGGGCAACACCCGATAGCCGGCGCGAGCCGTTACCGTCTCACCGGTTTCCCCAATCAACAGCACCTGAAACGGAACCTTGCCACCGCACACTCTGGCAGCCGTGGTAAAGACTTCGAACGGACCGGAGAAATCCAGCACTTCGGCGTTGTCGTAAAGGTAGATGCCAATATTCACCGGGACTCCCCTTCCTTATCCGTCTCAATCTCTTTGTCTGTCTCAACCTCAGTTTGCCCCGGGGTGGCTGCCTGCTGTGCTTCCCAGACTCGAAAGCGCGCCAGGTCCTTACTCACTGCCGACAGACACCAGCCCAGCAGGGCCGCATCGTCCAGATAGCCCACGCCGGGGATAAAGTCCATGATGGCGTCGATAGGCGACAGGAAATACACGACAGTAGCCACAATCAGCAACAGACTGTCTCTGGAAATGTCCCGATAATGACCACCGACATAAGCCCGGAGCAATCGGAAAAACGTCATCAGCGTCGTCCAGGCGCTGGCCAGGCCGCCTTTAACCTGCCCATCCACCTCGCGTCGATGTGTCGCTTTGCGCTGCGCCTTGTCGACCAGGTTTCTGAGCAGCAGGGGGTTTTGCAGGTATCGCCCAGCCGCCTTCAAGGCCCGCTGAAAAGCCGCGCTGCGGGTTACCTTAGTCGAAGACGATGACATGCCCATAAGCGATACCTCTCGTTGTTTTAAACCTAAGGGTTAAATAAGGGTTAAACCTCAGCGTGGCGGGCCGGAATCGATGGAGGCATCGGGCTCTGCCCACTGCTGGGTATTGACAAAGAAATCCCAGATTTCCCGCGCGCCCTCCACGGCTGGCATATTACCGCCAAACAAGGCCCCAAAGTGAACCTTGGCTGACGGTATAACGTGACCGGAGCCAATCAGTTTGTATCGCCGTATCTGGGTAGCGCCACCACGCCATTCCGTCACTTCCGCCTCAGCGCCCCCCACTACTATCGGTGCCACTTGCCAATGGCGGTAAGGATCTTGCCCCAACCCGGCCAGCGCCCGCCAGTAGGCTATCGTATCGTCAGACGACAGTACCTCGCCGCGAGAGCGGTCGCCAAACAGCTCCACCAGCCCACCGTCGTATGGGTTGATGGGGTCTCGGGTGCCATTGAAAAGGGCCACTGAGACTGGCTGGCCGGACTTGCGACAGTCGAGGTTCGAATCCACCGGCAAGTTGGCGGCAATGGGGGCAATGGCAGCAATCTGGTCGGGCATTTCCAGCGCCAGTTTAAACGCCATATGGCCACCGTTGGAAAAGCCGGTTGCATACACCTTACGGCGATCGATATCAAACCGGTCCTCGAATTCATCAATCATGGCCTTGAAGAACTGCAGGTCGTTGATGTCGAGCGTATTAGCGCTGTAACTGGCGCTGCCACGACAATCATTCCAGTGATTTTCGAAGCCATTGGGGTAAACCGGAATGAAATTTTCTGGCCCGGCCAGATGATCAAAGCCGTAAGCGGTCTGCCAGCGAATCTGCTCACGGTTACTGCGCGAGCCGTGTAACACAAACACCAGCGCCGGCTTGTCCTGCAGCTCCGGTGCCAGATAGTAACTGTAGTCGCGGCGGATGCCGTCAATGTCCAGAACAGCCTGCTTCAGCGCGCCCACCGGCGGTTCAGCTGTTGTGTATGAACGTATATAGTAACCGTAGGCGGCAGAAGCCACTAACACCAGCAGCGCCAGTGTTGCCAATAACCATTTCCACATAACAATCCCTTTCTGAACCGCAAACCGGGATGTAGCATACCTGATGCGTGCGCATGCCACCTCCTTTCGAGAACCGCTTGCCAACATAAGTGCTACAGTGAGGTGATACTGAAAACCCTGTCCCTCTGCCGGCAAGCTTAAAACGCTGTACAATGTCCCGCAAAAAAATGTCCCGCAAAAAAACGGAACTGTCATTATGTGCCGCCTTCTTCGTCAATTAACTCCTCTGTTCGCTGCCTTACTGATCATGTCGGGCTGTTCGCCTGATTCGCCGGAAAAAACCGAGACCCCTGCCCCCCCTACTGTGCAGACGTCGACACCTGTGATCCCTCAATCGGTGGAGGATGTGGAATGGTCAAGCCACGGTCTCACCTGGAAAGAGCAGCGCTACAGCTCGCTCAATCAGATCAACACGGACACTATCGGTCAACTGGGTCTGGCCTGGTCCTTTGACATGTACACCGAACGCGGTATCGAAGCCACCCCGCTGATGGTTAACCGCACCCTCTATGTCAGTGGCTCCTGGTCGATGGTGTATGCCCTTGATGCTGTGACCGGCGAACGCAAATGGTTTTACGACCCCAAGGTCGACCGTTCATTTTTAGCCAAAAGTTGCTGTGACACTGTTAACCGGGGCGTGGCCTATCACGATGGCAAAATTTTTCTCGGCGCCTTTGATGGTCGCCTGATTGCCCTCGACGCCGATACCGGTGAGGTGATCTGGGAAGTGCAAACCACCGATCGCAACCAGTCCTACACCATTACCGGTGCGCCGCGTATTGTCAAAGACAAGGTCGTGATCGGCAACAGCGGTGCGGAACTGGGTGTACGCGGCTATGTCACCGCCTACGACGTCAACAGCGGTGAACAGCAATGGCGCTTTTACACTGTGCCCGGCAATCCCGACGATGGTTTTGAAAATAAAGCCATGGAGATGGCGGCCAAAACCTGGACCGGCGAATGGTGGAAATGGGGCGGTGGTGGTACTGTCTGGGACTCCATGGTGTTCGATCCCGAGCTGGACCTGCTCTACATCGGCGTCGGCAACGGCTCGCCCTGGAACGCCAAATTGCGCAGCCCCGAAGGCGGCGACAACCTGTTCCTGTCTTCCATCGTCGCCCTGCGTCCTGACACCGGTGAGTACGTCTGGCACTACCAGACCACCCCCGGAGAAACCTGGGATTACACCGCTACCCAGCACATCATGCTGGCCGAGCTGACCATCGACGGCAAAGAGCGCAAGGTGTTGTTGCAGGCACCGAAGAATGGTTTCTTTTACGTCATCGATCGTGAAAGTGGCGAGCTGATCTCGGCAGAAAAATACACTTACGCCAACTGGGCCAGCCATGTGGACATGGAGACCGGGCGGCCGGTAGAAACCGAAAATGCTCGCGTCTTTGATGGTCTCAATGTCTCGGTACCCAGTAACGCCGGTGGCCACAACTGGCCGCCGATGTCGTTCAATCCGGATAAGGGCTGGGTCTACATCCCCACCATGGTGTTTCCCGTGCGTTTTCTGGCGCCCAGCGAAGATAAAGACCGACTGCCAAAGCAGGGCTACTGGAATGTCGGCTTTGACCGCATCGCCAATGTGCCGCCGGACATCCCCAACCTGGCCGAGGTGCTGGACAAGGAGTACCGTGGCCAGCTGATCGCCTGGGACCCGGTGGCCAAGAAAATCGCCTGGGCGCAGGAACCCAGTCGTCCCAGTGGCGGCGGCACCCTCAGCACGGCGGGCAATCTGCTTTTACAAGGCGGTAAAACCTCCCATCTGGTCGCTTACAACGCCACCACCGGCGAAGAATTGTGGGACTATGATGTGCAGACCCCTGCCCTGGCACCACCGGTGACCTACGCCATCAACGGCGATCAATACATCGCCATCGCCGTGGGTTTTGGCGGCGGCTTTTCCGCCGAGGCAGGAGCCATCGCCCACGCCTGGCAGGTACCCAACATTTCCCGGGTGCTGGTGTTTAAACTCGGCGGACAGCATCAATTACCCCCCTTACCTGAGAAAAATCGGGAACTGCCCAAGCCCTTGCCGGTAACCGCCTCCGATGATGTGGTGGAACAGGGTAAAGTGGTGTTCCAGCGTCACTGCTCTTACTGCCATGGCGATGGCTTACTGACCGGAGGCATTAATCCCGACCTGCGTTACAGCTCCGAAGCCATTCACAACATCTGGCAACAGATTGTGCGCGACGGCATTCTTTCCGGCGCGGGTATGGTGAGCTTCAAACAGTACGTCAGCGAAGACGAGGCCGAGGCCATTCGTCAATATGTGTTGAGTGAGGCCAACAAGCTCTATGAACGCCAGCAGAGCGAATTCAGCCCTTTAGAGACCCGGTAATCCTCAACCTAAGTAATCCTTAACAAAAGTACCCCACAACAAAAAAGCCCCGCACTGCGGGGCTTTCTTTCAGGCTGTTGCTTGAATCATGGCCAAAGGCCTGCATCAGCGCTTCGTCACCCCCAACTCACCCAGAGTCGCGGCCATATCTTCCGCCGAGGTTGCCGGTTTCACATCCGTATCAATTTTTAAAATTGTACCGTCCTCGCCAATGTAAAACGTATGACGCTTGGCGAAACCCATCCAGTGCATCACATCATAAGCCTTCGCCACGTTTTTTTCCGGGTCACTCAACAGCGGAAAGTCGGCTTCAGTTTCCTTGGCAAAACCCTCGTTGTCTTCCAGCGGATCGACACTTGCCATAAAGTAAGTGACATCGTATTCGCGAATCAGATGGCCGTTTTGAGCCAACGACTTGCACTCAATGGTGCAACCGCGGGTATAGGCTTTGGGAAACCAGGCCAATACCACCGCCTGTTTGCCGCGGAAATCAGATAGCGTATACGTGTTGCCATCCGAACCCTGCAGGGTGAAGTCAGGGGCAGGATCGCCCACCTCCAAGGCCGCTGCAGTAAAGCTTAAGCCCGATATCAACAAGGCGATCGATAACCCGCGTAACAGCGGTTTCATCAGGGTGGTCATAGTGTCTCCATTACCAGTTTGGTCTAAGTGTTATGCAACATCATACGTGATTATGCCCGTTCGGATCACCCATGCGAAACATCGCGCCATGCCGAAAGCAGTTAAACCAATCCTTATTCCACAAATTGCACGGCTACCGCTGGCGGCAAAAAGCTGGAGACCAGTTGCCAGTCATCGCCATCGTTGTCACTTAGCCAGAGATTACCCGTGGTACTAGCCATGGCCAGCTGCTCACCGCGGGTATCGATGGCCAGGGCATGACGATAGACCAGGTCGTAACTGGGCTGATCCGGCAGACCATTGCGTAACGCCTTGAACTGCTGACCACCGTCATCGGTGCGTGTCACTACAAATTCATTATTCACCGGGTAGCGAAACTCATCTTTAATCGCCGGCACAAACCAGGCACGCTGCGGCTGTTGCGGATGCACGGCCACAGCAAAGCCAAACGAAGAAGGTTGGGCTTTGACCTCCTGCCAGCTGGCGCAATTGTCTTCGGATTTGAAAATACCATTGTGGTGTTGCACCCAAAAACAATCGGGCTGGCCGGCACACTGCACCAGCCGGTGAGGATCCTGAATGGTCGGGTTGTCGCGCTGCTCAGGCGGCATATATTCCGCCCACATACCTTGAGTCGTCACCTGCCAGGAGCCGCCTCCATCGCGACTCTGCCAGACTCCGCCACAGGAAATGGCCACAGTGAGCCAGTCAGGGTTGCGAGGATCAATACAGATGGAGTGAATGCCGGGTGCGTCGTAGCCGCCTCCAAACCACTGACTGCGGCTGGGCTGTTGCCACAATGATTCGTTCAACTGCCAGCTATCTCCCCAATCGTCGCTGACAAATAAACCGCCCGGCAGGGTACCCGCCCACAGACGACCGCGTCTGTCCGCCTGCAGAGACCAGATCATCTCCAGACTGGGGCCGTCTTGTTCCTCGCCTGTCGAAACATCAGCCTGGGGGAAGGCTGGCACCGCCACTTCCTGCCAGCTCTGTCCCTCATCGTTGGAGCGATGCAACTTGGTGCCAAAATGGCCCAGGTTCAACGCCACCAGCCAGTGTCCCTGACCTTGATCCTGACCCTGATCCTGAACCTGGCCCTGCCACATCGAAGAGACCGGCTCCCCCTTGAAGGCGTGGTTGGCAATTGCCCATTTGCCCTGCTTTCGCTGAAGATCAAACAGGCCTTTGCGCGTGCCCAGTAACAGACGATCGCTCATGAAGTCTCTCCTCAGAAATTATCCTCAGGGTTGCAGTTATCAGCTATCCACCGGACAGGGCCTGCATCAGGTAGACTTCGTCCCCAGCCGATACGGGCCAGGTCAGGGCCTGGTCCCTGGGCACCATCTGGCCGCCGACAAAAATGGCCACATGCCGTCGCAAGCGTCCCTGATCATCCAGCAGATAGCCCCGCAGACGCGGGTAATCCACAGCCAGCGCATCCAGCAGTTCGAGAAGGTTGTCGCCCGGGTATGATCGGGCAGTAGCGGGACCCACCTCACGCAACCTGGGCGTACAAATCACCGTAGCCATAAGTCAAAAGTCATAGGTCAAACGTTATAGGTCGTTCAAAACTCGTCGACATTGAACATCAGCATCAACGTGCCACCACGCAGCTCACTGCCGTAATTGAAATCGATACCAATGCCCACGTTATCCAACAGCGCAAACCTGTCGCCGGTATCCATCAGCCAGCCAATACCAAGCTCCAGATAGTGAGAGTTCTCCAACTGGCGAGACAGGTCACCGCTCACATCCACCCGCGCCAGGCGCAGCCACAGACTGTGGGCACCATTGCTGTCAGCAAACGCCAGCGGCTTTCTCAGGCCAATACCGTTGGACCAATAGGACGCCTCCGGTTTCACCTCCTGGGCGGCGCTGTCCGGATTGATTGAACTGCCCGTCAGGTAGCGATAACGACTGAACAAACGCCAGCGATAGCCCCTGGAGGCCCAGCGATAATAGAGTCCCAGTCCGGGTTCGAGCAGTATTGCCTCGGCGTGGTAATTGGTGATCACTCCATCCAAGAGCGGTGCCAGAAGTCGTGACTCAGGACTGTTGAACTTCACACGATTACGCAGCCGCATCCAGGCCAGGTTAGTCTCCAGCTGCACTTGCCAATGCTCACCCAAATCGCGGCGATAGCCCAAACCGGCCCAGGCGGAGTAGACCTGTTGATCGATGTCGTCTTCAGCCTCCTGACTTTCAAAAACCAGGCGAGATTCCTGCTCGACATCCAGATAAGCCAGTTTGGTTAACAGCCAGAGATGCTCAGTGTCCGTCTCGTGCGAGAGGGCCCAGCGCCAGGGCAGACTGAACTGTTTGAGGGACTCCCGCACCCCAAGACTCTGCTCATTGCCCAGGTTGTCATTGTCCGTGCCCAGTAACTCATTGGGATCAAAGTTCCAGAACCCCAGCCGCATTACCTCATCGTCACTCAGCAGGGCCGCTATGGCAAAGTTACTGGCCAGTGAATCCCGCCCAAACTGCTCCAGCGGTGTGGCAGCCTGTGCCGAGGCTACAATTCCCGGAGAGGCCAACAAGCACAGCCTGATCATTAACCTGATGCTGGGGGCCAGCAACGATGTTCGATAAACCAAGGTCGTCGTCCATTCAACCAGTGAATTCGGCGACAAAAAGTTGCCGACCGATGGCTTGAGTTTAGTACAGCTGCACTTGTCTCATCGGCAACGGCACTGCATCAGCTGCAGATGTTGCAGACAGGCACGGGCCAGCGCTTGGCGATCTTCGAGACTGCGCATCACCGTATCGGCCACCTCACAGCGGGCGTTACCCTCCACCAAATCCGCATCCACCCGGTCCACCAGAGTCAGATCGACAAAGTCGCAGTACAGCTCCGCTGTGATATCCGCACGCGGTGTCACACCCAGTTCGGTCATGATTTTTGCCGCCGGTCCTTTGAGGGCCATCCCACCGACTATGGGCGATACCGCCAGTATAGGTACTCGCGCCTGCATCAACTGTTGACGTAAACCGGCAACCGCCAACATCGGCATCACGCTTAAATACGGGTTGGAGGGACAGACGATGATGCCCGCCAGCTGTGGGTGATCCAGAGCGGCCTGCACCGCCGGGCTGAGGCGAGCCTGTTCCGCCCCCTGATACTGCAGCTGTTGCAGTACCGGCTGGGCACGGCGACCGACAAAGTAGCGCTGGAACGCCAACACGCCTTCATCAGTGTCCACCAGGGTTCGCAACGATTGATCGGTGACCGGCACCACCCGATGTTCGACCCCCAGTCGCTGAGCCAACTGCGCCGCCACACCTGAGGGTGTCAGCCCCTGCTCGAGCAGCGAGCGGCGCAACAGGTGCAAGGCGATGTCCTTGTCACCCAGTAAAAACCAGTCGGGGGCGTTCAGAGCACGCAGCTCTTCCATTACACCCCAGCTTTCTCCGGATCGACCCCAGCCCTGCTCTGGATTGGCTTTGCCTGCGAGGGTGTAAAGTACCGTATCCAGGTCCGGCCACACCGGCAGCCCCAGGTGCTCAAAATCATCCCCCACATTGACGGCAACGGTCAGCTGCTCGGGCGCTAATACCTGGGCCAGGCCATGGGCCAGTTTCGCCCCCCCGACACCGCCAGAGAGGGCCAGATAATGTGGCATCATTGGAACAGATCCTCTTCCGCCGCCCGCACCAGATCTGTCGCCGGCCGACTGTGCTGCAACCACTGGGGGCTGACACCGCGCACCAACACCGCCGGCGTTCCCTCCGCCGCTTCACCACACACCAGCGTCGCCGTGGCACAGAGCTGATCACCCACGGCCAGCTGGGTAACGCCCAGTACCCGGCCCTCGCGATCCTTAGCACCGCGTAAATCGTAAAGAGCACTTAATCCTGCACAGCCAATACAGGTACCGCAAACCCCCATCCGCCAGGGACGACCAAAACTGTCCGCGATGAGCACCGCTACCCGCAGGCCCAGCTGCTGCTCAATTTTGCAGCTGAGTGCTGCGGCTGATGCATCGGGATCTTCCGGCAACAGCAGCGCACATCCTGCGCCGCCGGGTACATTCGACTGATCAATACCGGCGTTGGCGAGGGTAAATCCGAGTTTGTGACGCACAATCAGGACCCCGGGAACCGCACGCAGCACCGCAGTCGATTGACGCAGGATCAATTCCACCAGCCGCGGATCCTTGAGACAGACACCGGCCAGGCGCACGGCCTCCTCGCCCGCAGTGATGGAATCCAGTCCCATCGTCCGCCCCTCTGCCTTGGACACAATTTTTTGTGCCAAGATCAGGACATCGCCATGGCGCAACTGCTGACCGGCACCCGCCAGACCGTCCAGAAGCAAAGGCAACAGATCATCCCCTGCTGATACTTCAGGTAGGCCCGGCAACGGATGGAAACACAGCGATTGGGGAATTAACGACATACACAGTCCCGTATATAAGCTTGAATAAAGTCGATGATGGAGGCCGCAGCCGGCGACAACTTACGACTCTCGAGCCGCGCCAGGCAAATTTCCACTTCCGAGGGACGCTCCAGGTCCGACACCTGGATATTGATGATGCGACCCGCGTCATAGTCCTCTTTCACCAACAGTGGTGAAGACACCCAAATGGCATCGGTATGCAGCACGGTACTTTTCAGCACATCGTAATTGTCGCAGATAAAGGAGCCATCGGTGCGCAGCGCCGACTCATCCGACAACTCAACCGCACTGAGTATGGGGTAGTGAAACATCTGGTCGCGGGTGATGACATCCAAGCGGGTAAGTGGATGGTCCGCCCGCACCAGCAGTGACAGGGGAATAGCACCCAGCACCTGATAGTGCGTTCCCGGCCGATAATGCATCTGGCCCAGCCCGCAAATCAGCATCTCAATGTGATCCTGTTGCAAGTCATCCTGCAACGCTAACGCCGATTTCACCGACGCTTGAATATTGAAACGCTGCTCGCGCCCCATAAACTCAATACTCAAAGCCGGCAGCACCAGACTCGCGACCATAGGGCCGACCCCCAGGCTGACTTTCTCTCCCGGACCACGGCTGTAGAGTTTGAGATTCCGCTCCCAGGTGCGGGCCTGGCGCAACAGCGACTCGGCCTCTTCCACCGCCAGGCCACCCGCCCGCGTCAACACCGCACCACTGCGGCCACGATCAAATATTTTGACACCATAGTCGGCTTCAACACTGGCAATGCTGCGGCTCAACGCCGGTTGGGTCAGGTGCAACGCCTCAGCGGCCTTGGAAAAGCTCCCCAGCTGGGCGACGGTTACCAGGTGTTGTAACTTGCGCAGTTCGACCTTCATGCCAGTTCGCTCCGCTTTTTAAATCCAGGCTGTCGACCTTTAATTATGAGTTTGATTTATGGGTTATTGATTTAATTTGCACTAAAAATTATCACGCTTTTGAGCCATAGTGTACAACAGTGTGGAATAATTCAATTATTCGAAAAGCCTAATAACAATAACCAAGGGAGAGAGACACCATGATTGAGACCGCTCAATCTGAAAGCATCGGCGTCATTGGCGGTACCGGCAAACTGGGCCTGGCCCTGGCCCGCCGCTGGCTGCAGGCCGGACACAAAGTCAATATTGGCTCCCGCGATAGCGCCAAAGCCCAACAAGCCGCTGAACTTCTGAATCGTGAACTGGGTACAGAAGCCCGTTTCGGCAGCAACCGCGACGTGGCTGACAGCAGTGATCTGGTGGTGATTACTGTCCCCTTTGCCGCCCAAGAAGCGACCCTGCAGGACATTAAAGCCTCGGTCCAGGGCAAGCTGGTGGTGGATACCACCGTACCCTTACAGCCTCCCAGAGTGATGCGGGTGCAACTGCCACCAGAGGGCAGCGCAGCGCTGAAGGCACAGCAGCTGCTGGGTGACGGCGTCAACCTGGTGTCCGCCTTCCACAGCGTGGCTGCCCACCGATTGGCTACCGATGACGACATTCGCTGCGACGTAATGGTGTTTGGTGATGACAAATCCGCTCGCAGCCGGGTGGTCGAGCTGGCCAATGCCGCCCGTTTGCGGGGTATTCACGCCGGTGCACTGGCCAATTCCGTCGCTGGCGAAGCCTTGACCTCAATTCTGATTTTTATCAACAAACACTACGCCGCCGATGGCGCCGGAATCGAGTTCACCGGTGACTTGCAGATGCCTAATGAGTAACAGCCGCTCGAGCATTACGGCCCTGGTGCCCATCAAAGCTCGCTGGCAGTGCAAAACCCGTTTACAGGGCATACTCAGCGACTCTGATCGGCAAGAGCTGGTGCGAGGCATGCTGAACCACGTCCTCAACGTCTTACAGCAGGTACCTGGTGTTCAGCGCATCGTGGTCATGACGCCTGAACGCGATGAGATTGCTGCGCACATTGAAACTCTCCCCGATGAAGGCCTGGATCTTAACGACAGCCTGAAGCAGGCGCTGCAGCGCTTACACGCACAAGGTGACAAGCGGGTGCTGATTCTGCCGGCGGACCTGGCCTGCCTGCAGGTCGCCGATATCCAGGCACTCTCAACAGCCGCTCGCGACGCCGAGGTGGTCATCGCTCCCAGCGCTGACAACAGGGGCACCAATGCCCTGTTACTGCCGAGCAATGCCCCTATAGGCCTTCGCTTTGGCACCAATAGCTTTCGCGCTCATTGTCAGCAGGTCCAACTCTGTGGACTCAGCAGCCGGATGGTGCGGCGCTTTGGCCTCGGGTTGGATGTGGACAATTACGCGGATCTGCTTCGGTGGCGAGAAAGGGTAGCCGACCAACAGCTGTTTCGAGCGGGAGTCAGCCTATGACGGCACAGGTGTTCGACGCACAAATCACGAACCTGCTGCAACAACCCCTGACCGAGTTGATGCAGCAGGCCGAAGCCCGTGCCCTGGCGCAGTTCGGCACTCGCGTGACCTATTCCCGCAAGGTGTTCATTCCCCTCACCCAGCTGTGCCGCGATGTCTGCCATTACTGCACTTTTGCCAAAGCCCCGAAAAGCCAAAAGGCCGCCTATTTGTCGCTGGATGCAGTGCTGGACATCGCCAGGGCTGGTGTCGACCAGGGCTGTACCGAGGCCCTGTTCACCCTCGGCGACCAGCCGGAAGCCCGCTATCGCTCAGCCCGACAGGCGTTGACGCAGATGGGCTATTTCAGCACCCTGGACTACCTCTATGACGCCACGCGGGCCGTGTACGAACAGACCGGCCTGCTGCCTCACCTCAATCCCGGCCTGATGAATCGCGAGCAAATGCTGCGACTGCGGCAAGTCTCTGCCTCCATGGGCCTGATGCTGGAGAGCAGCGCCGAACGACTGTGCCACAAGGGCGGGCCCCACTATGGCTCACCGGACAAGGCCCCCCAGGCCCGGCTCGATACCTTGCGCCAGGCGGGCGAATTGCAGATTCCCTTTACCACCGGCTTACTGATCGGTATCGGTGAAACCCGTCGGGAACGCATCGAGGCGTTGCTGGCCATTGGCGCTCTGCACCGGCAGTACGGTCACATCCAGGAAGTGATTATCCAGAACTTCCGCGCCAAAGCCGACATTCGCATGGCCCGGCACCCGGAACCGACACTGCAGGAACACCTGTGGACCATCGCCGTCGCCCGCCTGCTGCTGGACAGCGACATCAGCGTGCAGGCACCCCCCAACCTGCAACCGGGTGTCTTACCTGAATTGCTGCGCGCGGGCGTTAACGACTGGGGCGGTGTCTCGCCGGTGACGCCGGATCACGTCAATCCCGAACGCCCCTGGCCGCACCTGCAGCAACTGCAACTGGAAACCGAAGCCGCCGGCCGCCAACTCTGCGCCCGCCTGCCAATGGGCCCTTCCTATGTGCAAGACGGCCAGCGCTGGCTGGATCCGACCATTCAACGCGGCGTGCTACATCACAGCAACAGCCTGGGCCTGGCTCGGGAAGACCAGTGGTTAGCCGGTTCTGCCAAGCCACTGCCGCCCGCGGCCAAACAGTGGCTGCGACCCGGCCAACCGCTGGTGCCGAAATTCCGTCAACTCAACCACACCCTGGATCGGGCTCGCCAAGGACTGGAACTCACCCACAAAGAGATCGAAGGTTTATTTGAGGTTGAGGGCCAGGCGCTGCAAACGGTGCTGAAAGAAGCGGATCAAGTGTGCCATGAACAAGTGGGCGATACCGTCACCTATGTGGTCAATCGCAACATCAACTACACCAACATCTGCAGTTACCGGTGCAGCTTCTGCGCCTTTGCCAAGGGTCAAGGGGAGAGAGGCAAACACTTGCGCGGGCCGGCCTACCGCCTGGATCTGGAGGAAATCGCTCGCCGCGCCGACGAGGCCTGGCAACGAGGGGCGACGGAAGTGTGCCTGCAGGGCGGCATCCATCCACAGTTCACCGGCAACACCTACCTGGATATCGTCCGCGCCGTGAAGGCCGCCGTGCCGGAGATTCACATCCACGCCTTCTCGCCCCTGGAAGTGCAGCACGGGGCCGACACCCTGGGCTTGTCGCTGGCCGAGTATCTGAGCCAATTGAAAGAAGCTGGCCTCTCCACCCTGCCAGGAACCGCCGCCGAGATTCTGCACGACGATGTGCGCCGACTGATCTGCCCCGACAAACTCTCCAGCCAGCAGTGGCTGGAGGTGGTGCGCACCGCTCACCAGCAGGGCCTGAAAACCACCTCCACCATCATGTTTGGGCATGTGGATCACCCAGGCCACTGGGCCGAGCACCTGCTACAGCTGCGGCGACTGCAACAGCAAACCGGCGGTATCACCGAGTTCGTCCCCCTGCCCTATGTACACATGGAAGCCCCCATGGCGCGGCGGGGACAAAGCCGCCGCGGTCCGACGTTTCGGGAATCGGTGTTGATGCATGCGGTCGGGCGACTGGTACTGAACCCATTCATCAACAATGTGCAGACATCCTGGGTAAAAATGGGCCCGGAAGGCGCGGCTTTCTGCCTGCAGGCCGGTGCCAATGATCTCGGTGGCACACTGATGGATGAGTCCATCACCCGAGCTGCCGGTGGTATCAACGGGCAATTGTTCAGTCAACAGGATGCCGAACAACTGGCCCGCTCGCTGCAGCGACCGAGCCGACAGCGCACCACCCTTTACGGGGAATGCAAACACCATTGGGCCGATCATCAGCCTGAAAAACTGGCGGCAATTGAACTTTAAGAATTGCTGACAACCAATAATCAGCTACACAACGACAAGAAAACATCAGCAACAACACTTAAATCAATAACGAAAATCGCTGAGGATATTTTTTGTGGAAAGCTATCAAACTCTACTGGCGCTGGCGCAACAAGAAACCGGTTTGCACGACTATGGTACGGACACGTTTCGCGAGGGCCTGGAACGTCTGGTCAATGCACTGAACCGGGAAGCCAAACTCAATGCCACTGGCGAAACCGTACTGCGTGATCGCATCCTCAACCACCTTAAGCAACGTCTGCAGATTGAAGACTGGTACCGCCGACAGCCGGAGATTGACGACGAACAGATCATTAAACCGCTGATTGGTTTAAGCCTGCCACGCACAGGCTCCACCGCGCTGTCGTTCCTGTTGGCGCAGGATCCCAATGCCCGCTCGCTGTTGCGCAGTGAAGCCGCCGCGCCTTGCCCGCCGCCATCAACCAGACCCGTCGGCCAACCACCAGCCGATGCCACGGACAAGATCAAAGGCTGGAAGCATCACACACCGACCGGCGAAAACGCGCCGGCCGAATGTCAGGACCTGATGGCACTGGAGTTTCGTTCACAACTGTTTATCGCCTTTGCCCAGATCCCCAGCTATGCGGAATGGCTGAATAACACCGACATGACGTCCTGTTACGAGTATGAAAAACGGGCGCTGAAATTATTGCAATGGCGACGACCCGAACAGCCCTGGCGCCTTAAGGCCCCTACCCATCTGCTGTACCTGGAACACCTCAACCGGGTGTTCCCCGATGCGCGCTTTGTCATGACCCATCGCGATCCTACCGATGTCATGTTGTCGGTAATCAACGTCTACACCGACATTGTTCACTACTTTACCGACCATATGGACCCTGGCTACCTGGCCGAACTCAATATCAACATGTGGTCCGAGGGCATGCGGCGAGCACTGGCGTTTCGCGAACAGGGCAACAATCACGAGCGGTTTTTCGATATTCACTTCCAAGCCATGCATGACGATCCGGTCGCTGAAGTGCGCCGTTTGTACGAATGGCTGGGCGAACCGGTGACGGATGAGTTTAGCCAGGGCATACGCAATTGGTGGCAGGAAAACACCCAGAATCGCGAAGCCGCAGGTGATCGCAAATCACACGACTACGGGGTGGACCTGGATCAGGTCCGGCCATTGTTTGCCACTTACACACAACGCATGCACCACTGGACCGGGAGAAGCTGACCATGGCCATCGATCTGAGCGGCGGCTTGCCCGCCTCAAGGGAATACCTGTTTCCCTCACAACCTGACAATCCCGAGATGCGCGATGCGGTCAATATGTGGGTGTCGGATGATCGCGGCCTGGTGGGCTTGCCCCGCTTCGCGGTGGAAGCGCTGGCATCCAAATGGCATCGTCATGACCTGTCCGTCAACCTCGCCTGGCCCGATGGCCGTGTTCTGAGTGTGCGCGGGGATGGCGACAGCCACTCGCCCCTCAATGCCGCCGGCCAAGCTGCTGTACTGGGCACGGGGCCGTTAAGATTTGAATGCGTGGAGCCGTTTAAACGCTGGGATGTCTCGTTCAAAGGCAGCGCCGAGGAGATGACGTCACTGGGCCAAATGCACGGCGCATTGCCGGGCAACCGGGCTACGACGGAGGTGGAGTTTTACCTGCAAACCACCATGGCCGTGCCACCCTGGATTCAGGGCAGCCTGCTGAACAGCGCCGGTGATCTGCTAAAAAACGACATTGAAGGCGACATGATGGGCGGCGATCGCTACGAGCAGCTGTTTCGCACCGAGGGTGTGCTGCGTGTCGGTGATGAGGAGCAACATTTCAGCGGCACCGGCCTGCGTATTCGCCGCCAGGGCGTGCGCAACATCGCCGAGTTCTGGGGCCACTGCTGGCAGTCGGCCCTGTTTCCCAGCGGTCGCGGCTTTGGCTACATCGCCTACCCGCCCCGCGATGATGGCAAGCCCACTTACAACGAAGGCTATATTTTCGAAGGCGATGGCGAACTGATCCCCGCGCGCGTGGTGCAAGCCCCGTGGCTGGCCAAGATGCGGGAGAAAGACGATGACGTGTCGGTGGTACTGGAAACCCGCAAGGGCTTGATCTCCATTGAGGGTCGCACACATGTCTCCACCTTTGCCATGGGACGCCCAAACATGCCCCCCAATTTTCCCGTTCTGCAACAGGCTGGCGTGCGCTATCGATGGGACGGCGAAGAAACGTTCGGCATGATGGAACGCTCTTCGCGCAAGGAAAAAATTCATTACTGAAACGTGAATAGATCGAACACTTGATCCGACCGAACGGAGTCACCCCTATGAAAATCAACGTCACCCTGCCCTTCGACAACACGGAACACGCCGATGAATTTCTCACCGCCGAAGCGGTGGTGGACATTGCCCAGACAGCGGAAAGACTGGGTTTTTACGCCGGCAATGTTACTGATCACCCCTGCCCCACGGCCCGCTGGCGAGATTCTGGTGGCCACGATGCCCAGGACCCGTTCGTGATGCTGAGTCTGGTGGCCGCCGCCACCACGCGCCTGCGTTTACAAACCGGTATCCTGGTGGCCACCTATCGCAATCCGTTTATCACGGCACGTGCCGCCTCCACCTTGGATGTGTTTTCCAATGGCCGCTTAACTTTGGGACTGGGAGCGGGTTATTTGAAGGGGGAGTACTTTGCGCTGGGGGTCGACTTTGACGCGCGCAACGACCTGTTCGACGAATACCTGCAAGCGATGAAGCAGGCCTGGAGCGGTGAGGCCTTTGACTTTGAAGGCACCGGCTACAGCGCCCGTGGCTGTCGCATGCGCCCAGCACCGGTGCAGAAACCCCACCCGCCCCTGCTCATCGGGGGCAATGCCAAACGCGCCATTCGTCGTGCCGTGGAACTGGGTGACGGCTGGAACCCGTTTTTTACCGGCGTCACCCCCAGCTCCACCACCCGCACCAAAGCCATGGCCGGACAAGAGGATCTGATTGAAGGAATTCAATACATGCGCGACTACTGTGAACAGGTGGGTCGGCAAGAGCCCCCCATTGTGTGGTTGGCGAGCATCATGGAACCGGGGGAAAAGTGGCAACCGCAACAGGTGATTGATCGCATCGGTGCCTACCGGGAACTGGGTGTGGCGGGTGCCGCCACCAACTTTACCGGCAACACCCGCGCCGAGTGGTGTGACAACGCTGAACGTTTTGCCAGCGAAGTTCTGCCACACCTGTGAATGGGATTCATTGTGACATCGATAACAACATCATCGGCACTTGGATAGAGGTTGTACAGCCTCTATCCCAACATACCTCTAGCCCAGGGCTCGATCGATGTCGCTCAGTGTTTTCTTCTCGTCGTCGGACACCTTTTCTCCGCCAAAACCTAAAAAGCCACCTTCCGTTCCTGCTTCCGCCACTTTTTGCGCAATCTCGCGAATGAAGGCTTTATAAGTCTCCAATTCCTCAGGGGCTTTGGCAGCAACCACCGCACTGGCCTCACCCAGTCGAGCGACCGCCAGCTCGGCAACTTCGGCCGGTTTTTTTCCTTTAAAGTGATCTTTGAGTTTGTCCTGAGCTAGCTGACGACCTTCCGAGGTTTCAAAGCTGGCGCTGATCTGCGCCGGCAATGAGTCGCTGGCGTGATTGGCTTTCGCTTCCTTCAAGGACATGGCAACGCCAAAACTCTCCTTGATCATACCCCACAGGCCACTGGGATCAGCGGCGGTGATGGCAATCCCGGCCACCATTGGTGATTGCACCAGATGTTTCCATTCTTCGTCAGTAAATTTGTCTTTTACGGTCATCGGAACAGCCTCTGTCTAAAACCACAATCAGGTTAGTCCCGAACAGATTAGCCCTGAAACCCTAAAACTTCCACGCAATCCAGGAACGCGCAGGCGCGCAACTACACACCTGACTACATACCTGACTACACACCTGACTACACACACAAAAATCCGTATATGACTGAGGATAAAGACTGATGCCAAATCGTGTGTTAACTCAAGACACGCGGCCAACGGTACTCAGCAGATCCACCACATCAAACAGCCGTCCCATGTACTTTTCCCGCAGTTCAAAATGGCTATCTTCGGAGCCATGCAAATCGGCATGGATGGACGCAATCAGCTTCCTTAACCGCCGCTGGTGAAGCCCCAGTTTTACTTGCAGAGGGTCGACGAGAATGCCAATAAACGTCGACACAAAGGCCAGCACTACGGCAATGGCGGCAGTCACCCCAACGACCATCTGCATGGAGACTGCAACGGGCACCAGGGCGTAGTAAAACGAACCAATGGTGGATCCTAGCCAAAAATTGGATACGGCTAACGAGTGGGCCACCGCTGCCGAGGCGGCTGTGCCCGCGCTCAGCGCACCAAAGGACGCCTGTCCCATGGCCAAATGACTGGAGATCAACAACATGGTGTTACTGGCCAGGTCCGCCGAACCGGTGCGAGTGGCGCCATACTCTGCCAGTTTCAATTGCAGCCGCTGTTGGAAATCAGCCCCTTTTAACGAGGTTTCCACCGCATCCAAACGCTGGGTGAGTAATCGTTGCAAGCCGGGATCTTTGACGATTTCCTCCATCAACGCATCCTTTTCACTGACATTACCGCGGTATTCGTAAGGCAGTTGCAACAACTCCGTCACGACAAGCCAGCTGATTTGGCGATCCATGTCAGTCAACATACCCGCCGGCATACGCTTGACCCAACGCTTGATCGAATGCCACCGCAGCAGTCCAGCCAGCCCCCCCACACCGCTGAGCAGGAGTGTGACAGCAGACCAAAGGATATTGATTGGCACACGGAGAATATCCCAACCCAGAGCGTGGGCATGGATCTTCAGCGAGCCCCGCAACGAGTAATGGCGATCAACAAATGCCTGGACTCTGGCATCACAACCGCACAGGTAACGGTGGGAACCATGCTGCAGAGCGTGCCGAATTACCGCTTTGACCTGTGCTTCACTAGGACTGTCTGTCTGAGAGGAATGTGTCGATGACATAAGCTGAGATGGATCGTCTAATGGGGAAAGTCCGGGAAACGCGTTATTGTTTCCAGCTCTTTTTCCCAACCAGCTTGGCTACCTGCGAATATATGCGCCGTGGGTTTTACGGGGACATGATCATCCAGGCACCCTGCTGGCACCAGGCAGATATCGCCACCCAGGGTGGTATTGGGCAATGCAGAACCACAAGTCGAGCAGAAACTCTTAACGTGTCGACTGGACTTTAGATTGAAGTTGACCACCTGCTCCTGACCCGCCAACCAGGTTAGTGCACTTAATTTAGTAAATAGATTGGCTGCGTAAGCGGAACCCGTATCCTTTTGACAATAGGAGCAGTGACAAATAAAGAAGCGTTCGAAATCACCTTCGATTTCGAATGTAACCTCACCGCACAAACACGATCCTTTTATCGTCATGTTTTCCCTCAGCTCTATCCCATGTTCAGACACTCATAATGAGACTTGAGAAGAATTGTATCTCGGTTTACCAATAGCAGTTTAAGGTTATTGCTGCCAGTATCGAAGAATGCTGCCGGTGAATACGGTGACTGATACCGTTACTGTTGGATCGTAAACCCGCAGTGCTCACCGTTCGAAACAGGAACGAATTCAAACGATTGGCAAGTTGACGCCGTCAACTGGTGACGACTGCGCCCATTATACCGACTGGCAGGCCAGCGCGGGGCTGGCCCTATTGACTCCATGAGCTGTCAGAATGGTACGCTCCCGTCAGGCGGGCTCAACCACCCCGGCTTCCAGGCCGGTATCCGCCAGGTTACCTTTCGACTCCAGCCAGGATTTACGATCAGACGCACGCTTTTTACCGAGCAGCATATCCAGCATTTGATTGGTGTCATCACCGGGCTCGATGCTCAGTTGCACCAGTCGGCGAGTGTCCGGGTCCATGGTGGTTTCGCGCAGCTGCATGGGGTTCATTTCACCCAGACCCTTAAACCGCTGCACGCCAATTTTGCCTTTTTTCTTTTCCGCCTTGATGCGATCAATCACCCCATTCTTTTCCGCTTCATCCAGGGCGTAATACACATCCTTGCCGATGTCGATGCGGTACAGAGGCGGCATGGCGACATAAACGTGGCCGGCGGCCACCATCGGCTTGAAGTGACGCACAAACAACGCACAAATCAGCGTGGCGATGTGCAGACCGTCGGAGTCCGCATCCGCCAGGATGCAAATCTTGTTGTAGCGCAGTTTGCTCATGTCATCGGAACCGGGATCAATACCCAGTGCCACCGAAATGTCGTGAATCTCCTGCGAGGCCAGCACTTCCTGGCTGTCCACTTCCCAGCTGTTAAGGATTTTACCGCGCAGCGGCAAGATCGCCTGAAACTCCCGGTTGCGGGCCTGCTTGGCCGAACCGCCGGCCGAGTCCCCTTCCACCAGGAACAGTTCACTGCGGTCGGAATCGCCACTGGAACAGTCCGCCAGCTTGCCAGGCAGGGCCGGGCCCTGGGTGATTTTTTTACGGGCGACTTTTTTGCTGGAACGCACTCGTTTTTGCGCGTTGCTGATGCAGTACTCCGCCAGCTTGTCGCCTTCCTCGGTGTGCTGATTCAACCACAGACTGAACGCGTCTTTGGCCACACCGGAAACAAACGCCGCCGCCTCGCGTGACGACAAGCGCTCCTTGGTCTGGCCAGAGAATTGCGGGTCGGCCAGTTTAGACGACAGCACGTAGCAGCAGTTGGCCCAGATATCATCGGGAGCCAGCTTCACACCGCGAGGCAACAGATTGCGGAATTCACAGAACTCACGCAACGCTTCCAATAACCCGGTGCGCAGACCGTTCACATGGGTACCGCCCTGGGCGGTGGGGATCAGGTTGACGTAACTTTCCTGGATCAGTTCGCCACCTTCCGGCAGCCATTGCACCGCCCAGTCCGCGGCTTCAGTCTCGCCAGAGAAACTGCCGACAAACGGATCCGCAGGCAGGTTTTCCCAGCCGTTGGTGGCGGACTTCAGATAGTCTTTGAGGCCGTCTTCATAGAACCACTCGTCGGTTTCGCCGCTCAGCTCATCTTTGAAAATGACTGTCAGGCCCGGACAGAGAACTGCTTTGGCCCGCAGCACATGCCGCAGGCGAGAGACCGAGAATTTGTGTGAATCAAAATATTTCGGGTCCGGCAAAAAGCGTACGCTGGTACCTGTGGCGCGCTTGCCGCAGGTATCAATCACAGCCAGGTCACTGGCCTTTTCACCGTCCTTAAAGCCGATGCGATGTACCTGGCCATCGCGTTTGATAGTGACTTCGAGCGCCTTCGACAGGGCGTTCACCACCGATACACCGACCCCGTGCAGGCCACCGGAGAACTGGTAATTATTGTTCGAGAACTTGCCACCGGCGTGCAGGGTGGACAGGATCACCTCCACACCGGGCTTGCCCTGTTCCGGGTGGATGTCGACAGGCATACCCCGACCGTCATCAGAACAGGTGATGGAGTGGTCCTTGTGCAGAATCACTTCGATATTTTTGGCGTGACCGGCCAGCGCTTCGTCGACACTGTTATCGATTACCTCCTGCGCCAGGTGGTTGGGTCGGGTGGTTTCGGTGTACATACCCGGACGCTTTTTGACCGGATCCAACCCCGTGAGGACTTCAATATCTTCTGCGGAATAGTTCGCCATACTGCTCAATTACACACTGCTGATGATTTTTTGTGCGGATCGGCAGACTCTTGCACAAGCCCGCCTCCGACACGTTGCGGATGATGTTGTATCACATCTGGGGGAATAAAGTCAGTCGTCGAACAGAAAGTCGACGATTTCCGGCAGGTGCGTCTCAAACCCCTGAAAACTGTGGTCGCCACCCTGTTCGACCAGCTGCCGGCAGCCCCGGTAGCGCTCCACCGCCTGGCGGTAGTCGAGGGTTTCATCGTCAGTCTGGGCCATCAGGTAGTAGCGACTGAGATCCTGCAAGGGATCACGGTAGGCCTGGAGAAACTGTTCCGCATGCTCACGTGTCATGAGGTAACTGTCGTCGGTATGAAAATTGTGCTGGGGGATGCCCTCGACCCTGTCCACCAGTTCAAACGGCCGCACAGAGGGGTTGATGAGAACCGCCCGCAGGTGACAATCGCGGTACTCCTCCGCCAGCCAGGTGGACCAGAAGCCGCCCAGCGAGCTGCCAATCAGGCCAACTGGCTGATCGCGCAGTTCGTCCATCAATGCCCGCAGCTGCTGCTGAGTTTCCAGGGGGTAGGGGCTCAGGTAGGGGCACCGAAAGCTGATATGGGGCGCTTGCTCGGAGAGCCACTGCTGGGTTTGCAGTGCCTTGACCGATTGTGGCGAACTGAGGAAGCCGTGGACGTAAACCAGGGTAGTCATAGGGCAGGCTTTAACAATTGGAATAAGTAAAGCCTAGTTTAATAACCGCCAGAAGCAAAGTCGATGCCGTAGGCCTTGCACGCCGTGCGTTCAACTCCGGTTTCCAGGCGCCCGTCCTGGTGCAGGTTAAACCAGCGATAACCAGGCATGGTGTCGTCCAGGGCAAAATCGTAACTGCCCGGCTTGAACTGGATACAGGTCGATGGCGTCGAGAATAAGGGAATGTGCTGGTATTGACTGTGAAACTCCTGGTGCACGTGACCCCAGACCAACCCCTTAACCTGCGGGTACTGCCCCAGTAATGCCAACAACTCCGAGGCGTTAGCGATTACATACTGATCAATCCAGTGACTTCCCACCGGTACCGGCTGGTGATGCACAAATACCAGGGTGTGTTTGTGGCTGCGCTCCAGACAGTCTCGCAGACGCTGCATTTCAGCCCCGGCAATGTCTCCATGCTCATGGCCCGGCACACTGGAATCCAGCAGGATCACCTGCCAGTGATCAAACTCCAGGAATTCCCGCTGCACTCTTTCCCGGGGAAACTTGCGCATGATACTGTCGAGATCGTGATTGCCCGACAGCCAGGCCACCGGCTGGTTGTAGACCTGTTGCAGGGTACTCAAAAAGCGCTCGTAAGCAGCCAGGTTGGCTTCGCCGGTGATATCGCCTGTGGCCAGCAGATAATCGGGATCGGGCTCATGAACAGCCAGGTGTTGCAGGACATCGGAGAGACTTTCATCCGCATCGAGTCCGAGCAGGGTATCTCCGGGGCGGGGGCCCAGATGGCAATCGGTGATCTGAATTAACCGTATTGGCGACAACGTTCCGGGACTCACTTTTCTACTTTTCCAGACTTTCTCAGCCTTTGCGATTCTCCCTGTTGCTGGCCGGGTCGGGCTGCTAAACAGGCTGTTTAGCCACACGTTGCGAAATGCATCTGTGTGACAATGTCTCAATATATCCGTTAATAACGGCGTCTGAAAGTCCATTTATACCCCTATGTGCTCCATGCAATGCAGAACACCGGAGTGCTGTGCAACCCTGACGCTGTCCTGTAGCGGGATTTCCCTGTGTCTGAGCAGGGCCATTGGCGAGGCGCTATGCCAAGCCAGTAACCGGCTGTGACGCGGAACTAGAATTGAAGCAAAATTATACCAGTGGTACCCGAGTCCAATTGTGCGTAATGTCTCGCTTTACCGCCCATCAGGGTATTTTTTGGTCAAATATCCACCGTCTGGCAACTTTGACCGTGCGCCAGGCTGTGGCTGAGCCAATCTTCTAAAAAGCGGTTGAACTGGGCTTTCTCGTCGCGATGATACATATTGCGGTTAGGGTAATCGTAACGGGGGCGAACCCTGCGGTGATTCTGCCAGGCCACCACTTCCGCCATACGGGCGTCATGATAGAGACGTACCTGCAAGCGCGGCGGTGTGCTCCAGGCTTTGATGCTGTTGTCCGAGGACACATTCTGGGTGATTTCCAGCATGGTGGTGTAGCGCGCTCGCTCGGTAACCCGCAGTCGCATGGTCCAGCGATCGTCACCAGCCTGGACGTCGTAGTGCCAGTGGTCACGGGCATCAAACGTAGGCATCAATTTCAGCAAGCGGGCATAGTTTGCCTCGCAACAGGCCATTTGTGCGGCCAAATCCACCGTGTAACGGCGGTTTTTGGGGGCTCTTTCAGACTTGCGCGCTGCCACCATAATCAATCGCCCTTGTTGCCATATGTGTGATGTCACTTGTGCTGATGTTAATTGCCGATATGGATCAGCCACGGATTCTAACCGATTTGTCGCTGGCACGCAGTCAAGATTGTGAATACTCTTGCCGCAACCGTTCTCGATTCATCCATAACCACTGCAGGGCAATCAGTGTGGCCGCATTGTTGAAACGCCCACTGTAGAGACTGGCAAACACCTGCTCGGCCGGGATCACCAGCAAGCGGATATCCTCACCCTCGTTTTCAAGACCGGCAACGGCGCCATCCCAACCCGACAGGTCGGCCAGGGCACAGTAGATATGGAGACGTTCGTCACACCCTCCAGGAGAGGCCATATAGTGACAAACATAGTCAATTCGACTGGGTGTGAGACCGGTCTCCTCTTTCATTTCGCGCCAGATGACGTTTTCTGGCGTTTCACCCTTCTCCACCATACCCGCCACCACTTCCAGACACCAGGGGCCATTGGGATCTTCGAAAGCGCCGGGGCGAATCTGTTCCACCAAGCCAATCAGGTCCCGCTGCGGATCGTAAAGAACGGCCCCGACCGCCTGACCGCGAAACAGCACCTCACGACTAACAACCTCACTCCAGTCCCCACGGTAGCGACGATGGCGGTAATGCAGCCGCTCCATGCGAAAAAAACCCTGGTGCAATGACTCGCGCTCAAGCATTTCCACATCGTCGAGGCCATAGGGCGGCTTCAAAAAATTGTCGCTCATTACTTCTTTCCCTTCATTTTCCGGTGGACGTCCAAGCAGGGTCCTGCGTGAGCACCCTCACTGAGGGACCATGATAAACTGACCATACCACCGATAAAAATAACTCTCATCAAGAGGTTCGAGTGATGATGAATCACCCATTGGTTATTCAGGCCCTGAAACTGTCGTTGATGGTGTTCTGGCTGGTGCTGTTGATCAGTCTGTTTATCCCCTTTCCAGAGGGGACCCAGCTACGACTGGAACAGGTGGGTGTGATCCTAGCTGCGGTCCACCTGCTGGAATTTGCCTTACAACGCCAGCGGCTGGAAGCCATCCAGGCCGGCGGAATGGGCGGATTTATTCAAACGATGTTGTTTGGGTTTGTCTATTGGCACCCGCTGTTAAAAGCCCATCGCAACGGTTAACGCTGCATTGCAATCACTAACGGAGCAATTGCCGCAACTGTTGCTGCAAAGGTGAGTCCGCTGGCACCAGTGGCAGCAATCGCCTGGCGTACTCCTGCATGGCATTGATATCCCGCCGGCGCTGACTGTCTTGCAGCAGCGCCATCAGCAACTCCTGATCCGTCGGCTGCATCTGCAGTACACGGCGCCACTCGGCCGCAGCGGCTTCGTATTTCTGCTGACGTTGCAACATCACCCCGTACACATAACCATAGCGCACATTCTCTGGCGACAACTCCGCCGCCTTGGCGAGGGACAGGCCCGCCGACGTGTAATCCCCCCGCCGTACTTGCGACAGGCCGAGGGAGTGATACAGTGCCGCCCGATTTATCCGATCGGCCTCGGTCATCTGCGCCAACCCCCGTTGCAAGGTTGCGTCGGCATCGGTTTCCCGTTGCTGCTGACGGTACAAATCCGCCAGATTGAGATACGCACCGGCATGCTGATCATCCAATTCAATCGCCCGCTGGTAGGTGGCCTCCGCAGCCTGACTGTCGCCGGTGAGCATTTGATACAGCCCCAGATTCAGCAAGCCATCCGCGCTGTCCTGCTGCCCTTGCAGCATGGCCAGGTACTCACTCTGCAGGTCCTGCCACAGATTCACATCCGATTTGGCCATTAACGCCACAGGCACGTCCGCCGTTTGTCGGGCCACGGTCATACGCACGGCCTTACTGCTGTCGTTGAGCATGGGCTGCAGGTTTTGCCAACGCTGCTCTGCCGGCAAGGCAGTCAGCAACTCCACCGCCGCTCGTCGCACCAGCGACTCCTCACTGTGTAATTTGGACTGGGCCAACAACAGCGCCTGTTGAGACAAATGCGCCTCCAAACCCGCCAGGGCTGACGCCTCCACCAGCGCGGGTATTCCGGGCGTCAGCGCCAACTTCATCAAGCGCTCACTGGCATCGGGCGCGCCCGTCAAGGCTGGCAATAAATCATCACTAAAGTGCCAATTACGCGGTGTGCCGGCCGTCTGCAACCAGCTGTCAACCGCACTGGCTGCCCACCGGGCATCGCGATCCTGATGGCATTGGTTGCAGGCATTGGGCGTGTCGTGAGTCGCGCTCAGGTCTGGACGGGGAATCCGTAAACTATGATCGCGGCGCGGATCGACCACCATGTACGTGGTTTCCGGCATGTGGCAGTTCACACATTGGGCTCCACTGGAACCAGCCGGATGATGATGGTGCTGGGGCTGATCAAAGGTTTCCGGGCGGTGGCACTGGGCACAGACCGCGTTGCCCTCGGCCCTCAGTTTGAGGCTGTGCGGTTCGTGACAGTTGCTGCACACCACCCCTTGCTGGTGCATTTTGCTCTGCAAAAACGAGCCCAGCACATAGACCTCATCGCGCACCTGACCATCGCCGTAATAAAGTGGAGTCTGCAACAATTGCAGCCGATGATGCTGGTAAAAATCGCCGCTCTGCTGTGGGTCGTCCAGCAACGCCCGACGTGAATGGCAGCTGCCGCACACGGCCAGTTGCGGGTTGTTATTGAGGGATGCCATGGCCTGTTGGGCTTCAGGGTTGTGAGCAGTGGTTGAATCAGAGGTATGCAGCCATTGCCCAACCGGATCGAGGGAACGGGTAAAGCCAGCGTGCGTGGAAGCGGACCCGTCTTTCATCCCACCTTCTTTCATCAACGCCACATGACGACTGCCAGGGCCGTGGCAGGCTTCGCAGCTGACGTTGATTTCCGACCAGGTGGTATCAAAAGTGTCGGTTTGCACCTGATAGCCGCGCTGCAAGTTGGTCGAGTGGCACTCGGCACAGCGTGTATTCCAGGTAAAGTAAGGTCCGGTCCAGTGCAGGGCATCGTCAAACGGGATTGCTTCGTCGGGATAGAGATGAAACCAGCGCTGGCCACCGTCTGCCTGCGGGCGGCTGTCCCAGGCCACATTTAATGCCTGCAAACGGCCGTCGCCCAATGGCAACAAATACTGTTGCAGCGGATAAAAACCGAACGTGTACTTCACTTCAAACGTTTGCGGCTTGCCTTCGGCGTTGTCGGTGGTGACCCAGTAGCGCCCGTCACGACGAAACAAACGGGTTTTCTCGCCGTAGTGATCAAAACTCACATCACCGAAATCCCCCAGCACAAACTCCGGCGTGGCCGGTTTCATAGCCCAGTCGTGGTGGGAGCCCTGCCACAATTTATCCTCGCGCGCGTGGCAACTCGCACACACCTCACGGCCGACAAACTCCGCGTTTGGCAAGGCCGCAGCGAGGGTGGAGTAAACCAGCAACAGAAACAAAACAACGGCATGAACGAGTGCGGCAATCTTCTCGACGGTGTCATGTTCGGCGGCGTCATTCTCGGCGACAGCAGTGACTCGCGCGGTAAGTTGTTCCATTAAATAAACAGTTCCATGTTAAGTAGACAGTTCTCTTAAAAATATTATGACGGATCAGTGGCAGAAGGGTTTAACGGCACCAACGTCGTCGACAAAGGTGAGAAAGGCGACTGTCGCTCTGCATCCCCGCGCCAGCGTCGGCGCAGTCTGTTCAACTGAGATTGTAAAGCAGTTTGCTGAGTTGAGCTAAGGCGGACCCCTTGCGCCTGTAACGCCAGCGGGTAGATTTCACCCCACAGCTGTTCGAACGTCTCATCCACGTAAGCTGGACCCAATTCTTGCAGGGCGATCTGGCGCCACCGGTAAAACGCCGCCACAATGGCGTCAGCCTGACCGCTGCGTACATGTCGGCGTAACTGGCGATAAGCCACCGCTTCGCGCTGCGACCAGCGGCGGCTCAGGGCTTGTGGGTGCCAATCGTGACCGCGTTGACGCGCCCACCACAACCCCCAGCCAAGTGCTGCCAGGGCCAGCGCCACCAGTGCCAGCACGAACCAGCTCAGGGGGGCAGCCAGCCAGCGCATAAGCCGCTTGGCGAGGCCATCTGACGCCGGCTTGATCGACGCCCCGTTTGCCGGCGCCACTTGTATTTCCTGTGCCGGCAACTCGGCCTGTTGCCAGGCTTCACCATCCCACCAATCCAGGCTCAGGGACGGCAAGGTAAAATGCCCGGGCTGCTGCAAGGTGTAACGACGCACCTCCGTGCGTGTGCCGGTAAAGGCTCCCCGCGCCATATTATCCGATACCTGCTCCGGTAAACTCTGCTGGCGTAAGCCACGCACCGGTGGCCAGGTCAGGGCCGGAATCAACATGCCCAGCGATCCTTCGGCGCGAATAGTAACTCGCCGCTCAAGAATATCCCCCACGTGCCAGCGGTCATTGGGCTGTGTCAGTGCTTGCTGCATGTCGACGGATTCAGCCACAAGAGGTGCGGCTTGTCGACTGGGCACACCAGCCAGAGCCTCTACTCGCAACAACTTCGGCTGCGAACGAACCACCGTGCGTGTTACGGCCGTCCCCCCCGCCTGGGTAATGGGCGATGCCTTAATCGTCAAGCCAGGGATCACCATCTGCCCCGGTCGCTGTGCAAAGATGACAAATTCCCGCCGCAATCCCGAGAAAGTTTTGCCATCAATCTGTTCACTCAGGTTGGAAACGAATTCGGAGCGGGTCTGCGCCACCGCGCCCGGGATTTTCAGGTGCTGGTACTCGGGTGCGCCACTGAACCAGGTGGAGGTCAACACATCAATCACCAGGGTCACCCGCTCACCGGTGGTGACCGTCTGCCCGACACTCAGGGAATCACCGCGACTGTCGCTCAGAGAGGTTCGCACCAGCACCTCCGGAGCCGGCGGTTTCGCGGCGTCCTCCTGCTCTGGCTGAGCGGCCACCCGGGGGAGTTGCAGCAGGCCAGCCAACAACACCATACTCAACACCAGCGCGCGGCTCATGGCGGCGTCTCCTGGCCGGTCTGCTCCCCATCGACCTGCAGCTGGTATTGAAACTTCAAACGCAAGAAATCCACCGGCTTAGTCTGCAGCTGACGCATCCACAAGGCCTGAATTTCCTCACTGCTCATGCCGCCCTCGCCGAGTTCAGTCTCGTCATCTTGCGGTTCCTGCTGGTCGGTGTCTTTATCAAACACCACTTCATCGGGGTCCAGCTGCGCCTCCGAGTTGCGGTCGTAATTTTTTTCTGGCTCACGACCGAGCACCTCCACCAGTTCCAGGTTATCCCGGGTCGCCTGCCAGACCGGTCCGTCCTGTTCGTCTTTCAGCCACTGCAACACCAGCTGGTAGTAATCGGCAGCCGCCTGGTACTCCTCCTGATGCGCCAGGGCATTGGCCTGATTGAACAGCGGCTGCACACCGGTTTGGCGCTGCCACAGGGTCGCCGCGCCAGCAAACGCCTCGCTGGCGTACATGGCAACAGCTCGCCACTGGGGATCATCAAAACGTTGTGCGGCCTGCCGGAAGTCGCCGTGATTGAAGTACCACTGCCCCTGCTGGTCGCGGGTCAGCCACAGATCCTGCCAATAGCGATTACCGCCGCTGAACGCCAGTCCCTGCCAAATCACCAGCGCCAGCAGTGCCACACTGAACACCGCCCACCACAGGCGGGTAAACCAATCGCTGGATGCCCGGTTCACCATGGCAACACCATGCCCCGCCGAAACCACAGCAGACTCATCAGCAACAGTGGCCACAGCAAGTAATAGCCCGCATCGTGCCATTGTTGATCGCCCTCATCCTGCAGCTGTTGTTGCCAGCGTTGCTGAACTTGACCCTGCAACTGCTGCACATCCTTGTCGTCCGGGCTGGCGGCCGTACTGTCGATATCCACGCTATCCAGCAGCTTGGCCGTATCCGCCAGCTCGACCCGGTCAGTGGCCAGCAGCCAGGCACTGGCCTGGGCCCCATCCGGCAAGGGATTCCAGTCGTCCTGCAAGGGGATAAAATCCGTCAGGCTGTCCAGCACCAACACCACTGAACCGCCCTGCCCAGCCAGTAACTGCCCCGCCTGTGCCAACGCCAAATCCGGGCGGTTGCCCTCGCTGGGCATGACATCGGGCTGCAAATCGTTGAGGTAATGGGACAGCACCGTCACATCCTCAGTCAGGGGCAATACGTTGTGGGCCGTACCGCGGTAGGCAATCAAGGCGGTGGCCGCTCCCAGGCGGGTATCGAGTAAAGCCGATATTTTCGCTTTCGCCACTTCCAGGCGGCTGGGCTGGCGATCCTGTTGTGCCATGCTGTCACCCAGGTAGAGCGCAATCACCAGTGGCGCCTGGTCATCCATCCAAGGCGAGGCTTGCTGCTGCCAGCTGGGACCCGCCAGAGCCAGTACCCACAGGCACAACACAATATTGGCCAGGCGCTGCGGCGTCAGTCGTGACTCCTGGGAAGGACGCTGCAACAGCGCCTGCAGCAGGGGCGGATCGATCAAGCCCTGCCAGTCAGTGCGGGCGGCATGGCGGCGCAACAGCCAGGCAATACACAACCCCAGTGGCAGCGCCAGCAACCACCACGGACGCAGGAAATGAAACGCTTGCAAGCCAGTGATGAACGCGTCCATCAATTCACCACCGGCCGATGCACTCGGTTCCAGGCCAGACCCAACTGCACGACCAGCTGCAACACCAGGCCAATGCCCAGCGGCCAGAAAAACAACTCCCGCTGGGGTCGATAGCTGATGGTGTCCTTCAAGTTGGGCTCCAGCTTTTCCAGTTCATCCATCACCTGCTGCAACTGCTGCCCGGAACGGGCGTGGAAAAACACCCCGTGGGTGAGCGTACTGATGCCCTGCAGCGCCTCGATGTCCATCGCTTCTTCACCCACCGCCGTCGGGTCACCGACGGCAATGGTGTGGATAACGATCTCATTATCAGCCGCCACTTGGGCCGCTTCCAGTGGCGGTACGCGACTGCCGGAATCGTTACCGTCGGTGAGCAACAACAGGACTTTTTCCTTGCGACTGGCGCGTCCCGCGTGGCTGTCTTGACTTGCCTGACTGGCCGAAAAGTGTTTTACCGCCAGCCCGATGGCATCCCCCAGCATGGTTTTGGGGCCCGCCATGCGCGTGCGGGTTTCCTGCAGCAAAGTCAGAAACAGAGCTTGATCATCGGTAAAGGGCACCTGCAAATAGGGCATGGAGCCAAACACAATCAACCCCAACCGATCACCATCGCGCTGCGCCACAAACTCACTGATCACCTGCTTAACGCCATCCAGACGAGTGAGTTTTTGGCCTCTGCTGCTGTCGGTATCGCTGTCGGTGTCTTGTTGATCAAATTGAAAATCTTGCGTGTCCATAGAACCCGACAAGTCCACAGCCAGCATCAGATCCCGCGCCGGCAACTGGCGAATCTGGGGTTCTTCCAACCACACCGGTCGCGCCAGCGCGGTAACGATCAATGCCCAACCCAGCACCAGTCCCAGTTTCTGCCAAAGACTGCGTTTTAAAATCAGGGCCCCGCGTGCGGGCCGATGGCCGGTGAGATTGACCAGCTGGCGAAACAGCGACACCCGCAAGGCGGAACGGGGGGTGTGATAGGGCCCCAACAACCACTGCATCAGCAACGGCAGCGGTAACAACAGAAACACCCACCACTGCTGGAACACAATCATAGCGCTGTCTCCCTGACCTGGCTGGCGGCCGTCGAGGACTGATTGATGCGGTGCTCATTCACCCACAACTCACACCAGTCCAGCAGCCCTTGCCAGTCGGCCGCCGGCAGGGTTTGTAACTGCGAAACTGGAGCGTAGGCGAGCTCACTGAGCCGCTGGACAGACTCCGGTGCTGGTTGCGAACAAGTTTGCGACAGCCAGCGCCACCAGGCCGCACCGGTCAATGCCGTCACCTGGGTTCGCGACTGACCCGCCAGCTGCAAGCTGTGCAGAGCCACCCGCTTCAGCAGTTGCGGCAGCCGTTGCAGAGTAGACAGGTCACCCGCGCTACAGGCCCGCCGGCAGGCCTCAATCTCCTGCAGCGCCTGACGCCGATAGGCAGCGCGCTGCCATTGACGGTAGCGCCAGCGGAACACACCCAACAGCAGCCACAGCAGGATAAAGATCAGCAGCCACCAGCCCGGGCCCAGCGGCCAAAAACCTACCGCCTGCGGCAGGCTGACTTCGTGCAGGTTGGTGAGCCAGTCATTGCCAAAATCGGTCGGTGGTTGAAAGCGTCGCAGTGGGCTTTCACCTTCGATCCGGGGCACTCCGAACATCAACAGATCATTCAACCACGATCTCATGAAGCTTGGCCTGCTTGACCTGACGCCGCTCCAAACAATGCTCGCCACTGTTGTACCACCGGGGTGGCGGTGCTGATCGACAGTACCGGCAGGTTGGACAATCGCATCAGCTGTTGGGCGCCCTGCTGCCGCGCCTCAAACAGCTGCTCGAAATCGCGGTGCAAACGGTTGTTTTCCGTATCCACCTCCACCTGATACTCGCCATCACTGACCGCCAGCTTACCGCGCCTCGGCAGCTGTCGCTCCATCGGATCAAAAACCCAGCCAAGAATCACATCGTTGTGCTGCTGTAATTGCGTCAGCAAGCGTTCGCTGGTTTCATCAATACCTTCCAGATCGGTAATCAGGTAAATCAGGGTATCGTGGCCCGCCAGGTTGAGGAGGCGCTTGAGGGTATTATTCAGCACATTGCCGTCGGCTTGCTGCATGTCGCACAAACGCTGGTTGAAGTCACTCAACTGCTGCAGGAATTGCAGCCAGTGAGACTGGCTGCGGCGCGGTCGCCACTCCCGGGATTCGCTGTCGTTAAACACCACGCCACCAATGCGATCTTGATTTTGCAGTGTCTGCCAGCCCACCAGCGCCGCCAGTTCAGCGGCGGCAACGGATTTCATCGCGCGGCGGGAACCAAAGAACATCGACAGGCGCTGATCCACCGCCAGCAGCACGGGCCGCTCGCGTTCTTCCGCATAAACCCGCACGTGAGGCTTGCGGGTGCGGTTGGACACCTTCCAGTCCATTTGCCGGATATCATCGCCAATGCGGTATTGGCGCAACTCTTCAAAATCCAAACCTCGACCGCGCACATGGGAGCGATGGCGACCGATGAGTGTGTTGTTGACCGGTCGGGAACGCCCCAACGGCAGGCTCCGCGCTTCGTAGCGCAGCGCCATCAGCGCCTCCACACCAATGCTGACACCGGCGGCCGTATCACTCATGCCACAGCAACCTGCTGCAGCAGCTGGTCGATCACCTGACGTGAATCGACCCCTTCAGCCTGAGCCTCGTAGCTCAGCTGAATGCGATGCCCCAGCACCGGCAGCGCCATGGCTTGCACGTCTTCGGGAATCACGTGGTCACGGCCTGCCAACCAGGCCCGCGCCCGGGCGCAGCGATCGAGTGACAGACTGGCGCGAGGACTGGCGCCAAACGCCAACCAACGCGCCAGTTCCTCACTGTAGCGTTGCGGCTGACGCGTCGCCATCACCAGCGCCACCACGTAGCGTTCGATGCCTTCGGCAATGTGCAAGCCGTTGATCTGCTCCCGCGCTGCGAACACATGGCTCGAGTCGATGACCGTGAGCGTTTGCGGTGGTGCCAGTTCTTCGCCTCGCACCAGACGGATTATGTTTAACTCCGACTCTTCATCCGGGTAATCCATCAACACTTTCATCAAAAACCGATCCATCTGCGCTTCCGGCAACGGGTAGGTGCCTTCCTGCTCAATCGGGTTCTGGGTTGCCAACACCATAAACAGGTCGGGCAAGGGATAGGTTTTACCCGCCACGGTCACCTGCCGCTCTTCCATGGCTTCCAGCAACGCGGCCTGCACCTTGGCTGGCGCGCGGTTGATTTCGTCGGCCAGCACCAGATTGTGAAACAGCGGCCCGGGCTGAAACGACAGCGTCTCCCGCTCGCCATCCACATGGTAGACTTCGGTGCCGGTCACATCCGCTGGCAACAGATCCGGAGTAAATTGAATACGGCCCAGATCCGCCGCCAGAGCCCGCGACAGGGCTTTGACTGAGCGGGTTTTGGCAGTGCCCGGCAAGCCTTCCAGCAACACGTGGCCATTGGCCAGCAGGGCAATCACGATCTGTTCGATGACGCTTTCCTGGCCTATGACGCTGCTCTGAATCTCCGACACCAATTGTGCCAGTTGCTGCTGTGCCGTGCCGGTTGCGCTCATGCTATCCATCCTGTTCTAGCTCAAGATCTATTAGTGTTATTTAACATAGCTTAAAAAAGCCAATGCCCCTGACGGGGCATTGGCTTGGATCTTATCGCATTGTGCTTTTTCTTACCTCTGCAGCGAGTCTACTTGCCCTTGAAACGCGTCAGTTCTTCCACAATTCCATCCACTGTAAAGCTGTTAGGTGCCTGCCGCGCCGGAAACTTCTGGAACGTCTGGGCAAATTGTAAGGCACGCGCCGAACCGTAGAAAACCCAGCCTGAATTGTATTCCCACCATGTGTTGTAGTCATTGGAATCCGTATCGGCCCGTTCGAATGGATCACGACGCAGATTAAACAGCTTGGGAATGCGCAGTCGCACAAATGGTTCACGCCAGACGTCGAACTGTCTGGCGCGCTGTTCGGCGTACACCACTTTCCAGTCCTTGACCCGAATGCCCACCAGCTCACCATCATCACTGAAGTAGAAAAATTCTTCCCGTGGCGCCGTGTCAGACTTACCCGTCAGGTAAGGCAGGAAGTTATAACCATCGAGGTGAACTTTGTAATTGCGCTCGCCAAAACTGCGGCCTTCTTTCAGTTGCGACACGACCTTGTCTTCACCCACTGCCGCCATCAGGGTTGGCACCCAGTCCAGATGCGACATCACTTCGTTGGACACTTTACCGGCCGGAATTTTACCGGGCCAGCGCACCATGGCCGGCACCCGGAAACCGCCCTCCCAGTTGGTGTTCTTTTCACTTCGAAACGGTGTGATGGCCGCGTCGGGCCAGGTGTTGTAGTGGGGCCCATTATCGGTGCTGTAGACCACGATGGTGTTGTTATCGATGCCCAGCGACTTTAAATGTTGCAGCATTTCACCCACGTTTTCATCGTGTGCCACCATTACGTCATTGTAAAAACCCTGCCCGGACTTGCCACGATGCTTGTCGGCGGGATGGGTCCAGAAGTGCATGCCGGTGGTGTTGAGCCAGACGAAAAACGGCTTATCGGCTTGGTGGGCGTTGCTGATGAAGGTCTTGGCGGCGGCGACAAATTCTTCATCCACCGTTTCCATGCGTTTCTGCGTCAGTGGGCCTGAGTCTTCCACCCGGCCGTCAGCATAACTGCGAATCACTCCCCGGGGATTGGCGATTTTCTGGAACCAGGCGGCCTGAGGATAGTCTTCGTGTTCCGGCAGCTCTTCGGCGTTGAGGTGGTAAAGATTGCCAAAGAATTCGTCAAAGCCGTGGTTGGTGGGCAGAAATTCGTCGCGATCGCCCAGGTGGTTTTTGCCAAACTGACCAGTGGCATAACCCAGGGGTTTGAGCATTTCTGCCAGGGTGGGATCTTCTTTGCGGATACCGGTATCCGCTCCCGGTGTGCCCACCTTGGTCAAGCCGGTACGCACCGGATGCTGACCGGTGATAAACGCTGAGCGGCCAGCGGTGCAGCTTTGTTCACCGTAGTAATCGGTAAACATCATGCCATCGCGCGCCAAACTGTCGATATTGGGGGTCTGATACCCCATCAAGCCATGACTGTAGGCGCTGATGTTGGTGCGACCGATGTCATCCCCCCAGATCACCAGAATATTGGGCTTTTCCGCCGCCTGGGCTGAGGTCAGACCTGCCGTGACCAGTGCCGCGCTGCACAGCAGCTGGCATAAGCGATTTGGGTGGGATGACAAAAGCGCCGATATGGCAGGCAACAGTGTTTGCAACATGGCCGATGAACCTCTCTGCTGGCGTTGAATGAATTATTGGTGTTATGCGTACAACCCAGATTACTTTACGATGCCAATAGATATAGCTCCAATGACATTTATGCCATATGATTCATAACCATTCAGTTATGACAGGATCCCTGGCCGCCACCGTCATGAACCCCAAATCATCATCCAGCATCATATCGCCGCTACTGGGACGGGTGGATTTGAAGCTTCTGCTGGCGCTGCAAGTGCTGCTGGAAGAACAACATGTCACCCGCGCCGCGCAGCGCTTGTGCATCTCCCAACCGGCGATGAGTAAAACCCTGCTGCGGCTGAAGGAAGTCTTTAACGACCCGCTGTTCACTCGCGGTCCTCACGGGCTGTCCCCCACCCCCAAAGCCCGGAACCTGGCTCGGGCGCTGCCAGCGCTGATCCACGCCTTTCAGCGTTTTATTGAGGGCGAGGACTTCCAGGCTGACCGGTTCGAAGGACAATTCCACATTGCCCTGCCCCAGTGGGTGGCAGAGATGACTCTGCCGGCGCTGATCAATCGCCTGGCCCAGGAAGCGCCGGGGGTGCGCTTGATCAGCAGTGAAATACCGGCCAATTACCTGGAACAGATGGCCAGTGGGCAACTGGATTTTGTCATCCAACGAGAGCAGGGAGTCACTGCTGATTTTCTCACCGAGACACTCGGTACCGGCAACGCCCATTGCCTGATGCGACACGACCACCCGCTCGCCGAAAAAAGCGGGATGACACTGGATGATTACCTGCGCTACCCCCACATCCGGGTATCCTTTCCCGGTATGACCGATGACAACACTGGCATTATCGATCAGGTATTGCATCGGCAGGGACTGGAACGCCATATCGTGCTGGAAACCCCGCAGTTGACCGCAGCTCTGGAAACCCTGATCAACAGCGACTGCCTGATGGTCGGCTCCAGCCATCTGACCCTGGTCAGCAGCTACCAATCCAGCTTGCGGGCAATGGCTTTCCCCCCACCACTGGTTTTTCCACCCCTGGCCTTCAGCCTGCTGCACCATCAGCGCACGGTCAGCAGCCTACCCCACCAGTGGTTTAAAGACGTGCTCGCCAACATTACCCGACAGTTTCTTCAGTCCCGAGCCAACTGACGGCTCAACCGCGTTGAAGCAGGATCAATCAACCGTCGCCCGGCTCCAGCTTGACCAGCATCTTGTCCAACAGCGCACTGAAGCGCTGCTGTCGCTCGGCCAGCGGGGCATCGGGATGGGTAAAAGCCTGCATGGCACTGCGCCAGACGCCCTTGCGCTGCTCTGAATCCCATATCCCCAGCAACAGAGTGCCCTTGGGGTGACGACTTGAAGATGAGCCCGCCAGTGTTGGGAACAGGCGAAACATTTCTTTGGCCTGAACACCGGCATCGCCTTCGCCCAGCACGATGGCGCTCACTACTTGATAACGGGACTGTGTGTCGGTGAAGGTAAACCCCTTGGCTTGCATCTGCGACTGGATTTCCTGTTTCACCCAGACCGGTAACGCCCCCTCCAGAGGCTGGGCTTCCAACTCGACAATTTCCACCGGATCGCCATACCAGCTGAGCGGGGTATGCCGATTGACCGGCATCTCCGGCCCCATCACCGAGACCCTGGTGCTCTGGCTCAACGCCCCTGTATCACCAGGGGAATCCGAACTGGAGCTGCACCCCATCATCCAGACCCCAATCAGCCAATAGAATGCCCACAAGGCTCTATACTGTCTCATAGTTGAAATTCCTTTCCGTTATGCTGGCGAGCCTAAGCTTAGACGGCGAACGGCCGTGGCGCGATTGGACTTGGCAACGGAGCGGGACGGCCAAAGCCTGTGTTATTCCTGGCGAACCTTTTAAGAGAATCAACAGATTTGCGTGTGAAACGACAGATTGAGTGTAAAACGAAAGGGTTATACCAACAGTGGCGCGAAAATTAACAATATTTAACGGCACCGCAGAGGCCACCAAGTCGACGAGCGCCCGACAAACCGCTAAACTCGGCCGATTATGGTGTCTCAGGGGGACAAACATCTTGTCCGCAGAGGCTCACTCACCAGAAGTTAGGATGATCTATGCTTAAGCGACGCTTGTCTCTGGCTGTGGCCGCCACGGCTATCAGCTTGTTTTCCATATCACCACTGCAGGCCGAAACCCTGGAGGAGATCTATCAACTGGCTCTGGAAAATGACCACCAGCTGAAAGCCGACATTGCCGCCTACGAGGCCGGCAAGGAGAACCTGACCATCGGTCGTTCAGGCCTGCTGCCGCAAATCAATGCCCAGGCCAGCTACTCGGAGTCTGACGGTAAATCCATTGGCTATCAGAGCGTTGCCAATGGCACCATCAAAAGCGAAGTCGAAACCGAGAACGAAGCCTATTCCCTGTCGCTGACTCAACCGCTGTTCAATATGGCCGCCTGGTTTGGCTACCAGCAGGGTAAGTCACTCAGCCAGCAGGCCGAAGCCCAGTTCAGTGCCGACCAGCAATCTCTGATCATCCGCGTGTCCGAAGCCTACTTTACGGTGTTGCGCGCCATTGACAACCTGACCACCGCCCGTGCCGAAGAGAAGGCCCTGGGCCATCAGCTGGAGCAGACCAAACAGCGTTTTGAAGTGGGCCTGACCGCCATCACCGATGTGCACGAAGCCCAGGCAGCCTACGACAACGCCACCGCCACCACGCTGGAAGCGCGCGGCAACCTGGCGATTGCGTTTGAAGGTCTGGAAGTGCTAACCGGCCAGCAACACGAGCAAGTTGCGCCACTTGTGGAGGATTTCCCGGTCACCAATCCCACCCCCATGGAGCGCAGCGAGTGGGTGGATTTCGCCCTCAACAACAACTACACCCTGGAAGTGGCCAAGTACAATGCCGAGGCGTTTGAAGACAATGCCCGCGCCACCGCCTCCAACCATCTGCCTACCCTAACGGCCATCTACAACTACACCGACCTTGACGATTCGAATATTGATGTGAAAGTTGGCGGCAATCTGGTGTTTGAACCCGATTCCCGCACCCGCGACCAGTCGGTGATTGGCCTGCAACTGGACGTCCCCATTTTCAGCGGCCTGCGGGTGTCCGGTCAGCGCCGTCAGGCCTACAGCCAGGCCATGCAAGCCGAGGAAATCTACAACCAGACCCAGCGGGACATCATTCAGGGCGCCCGTTCACTGCACCTGTCTGTGGTGACTAATGTGGCCCAGGTCAATGCCCGCCAGCAAGCCATCACCTCCAGCAAGAGTGCCCTGGAAGCTACTCAGGCCGGTTACGAAGTGGGTACCCGCAATCTGGTGGACGTGTTGATTGCGCAGCAGAACCTGTATCAGGCCCAGCGCAATTACGACGACAGCCGCTACGCCTACATCATCAACATGCTGCGCCTGAAAGAAGTGGCCGGCAATCTGACGCCGGAAGATGTGCTGCAGCTGAATCGCTGGCTGGATGCCCAGAAGCAGGTGGATCGCAGCGTCTACGAAGAGGCCAAGTAAACTCACCGCCGAGCCTTGTCGTATACTCCAACAAACCCCGGTTTATCACCGGGGTTTGTTGTTTCTAACTCGTGTGTTTTTCCGTATTTTTTATTGCAATTGCCGGCCAATGACCGCCAGCAATCGCTGCAAAGCGCCGCGATTGGCATCAGCGACTTGTTTACCGGCCTGGCCCATCCGCTGCATCTGTTCTGGAAATGACAGAGCCTCAATCACCACCGCTGCCAACTGCTCCGGTGTTTCGACAATCTGCAGGGCATCAGCTTCCAACAGCAGACGTGAGACTTCCGCAAAGTTAAACAGCGACGAACCGCTGAATATGGGTTTGGCCCAGGCTGCGGGCTCAATCAGGTTGTGGCCACCGTTAGGCACCCAGGTTCCTCCCATAAACACCAGATCGCTGGCCCCCAACAACGCCAACAGCTCGCCCATGGTATCGCCAACAACCACCTGGGTATCGCTCGCTATTGGCTCGCCACTGCTGTGGCGCTGGACCCGAAATCGCTTGCCGGATTCTTCAACGACTTGATCAAAACGCTCGGGGTGGCGGGGCACCAGCACCAGCAGAAGACCTGGCTGATCATTTACCATGTGTTCGTAAGCTTGCAACAGCAGCGTGTCCTCTCCCTGGTGGGTGCTGGCGGCCAACAACACCGGTCGTGCGGTCTGTCCCAACCAGTTGTGACGGATGCTGGCGGCCCTGTCCCTGACGGCATCGTCCAGGGTTAAATCAAACTTGATGCTGCCGGTAACCGTCAGGGCTGCGCGCGGCAAGCCCAGCTCGATAAAGCGCTCGCCATCGTCCTGGTGCTGTGCGGCAACCGCATTAACTTGCCGCAACATACTGCGAGTCAAGCCGGCAAAACGGCCGTAACCCCGGGCGGATTTTTCCGACAGTCGGGCATTGGCCACGACGATGGGAATATTCCGTCGATGGCAGGCAGCAATGGTGTTGGGCCACAGCTCGGTCTCCATAATCAACGCCAATTGGGGCTGTACCCGACGCAAAAAACGCCCCAGACAATCGGGCAGGTCGTAGGGGGCATAGACGTGATACACCGACGTCCCCAACGCCGCCCGAACCCGCTCGGAACCGGTGGGCGTGGTGGTGGTGACCACCAGGTCGTGATTGGGATAACGCTGCTGCAACGCCTTGATTAACGGCAGCGCCGCCAGCGTCTCCCCCACCGAGACGGCATGTACCCAGATGGCGGGCTGGTGCGTCGAGCGGGCGGGCACAAACCCAAACCGCTCCCGCCAGCGCTGAGCGTAGGCCGGGGCGGAGCGTGAACGCCACCACAAACGCATCAGCACCAGCGGCAGGCAGAGGTAAAAAATCAGGGTATACAAGCTGCGCACAGACTCTCTCTTTTCCAATTGCATGAACTATTCTGACTGAGGACGGCAGCATAACGGCACCGCCAACACAAACCAAGCACAGCATTTTCGCGCCAAACCACTTATAATACGGTAAATTTCCAATGTGTGTGATCCATGACCGATACCAGCATAGATCTTGACGTCGCCGTGGTTGGAGGTGGTATTGCCGGCCTGTGGCTGATCAATCGCCTGACCCAAGCCGGATACCAAAGTGCCTTGTTTGAGGCCAAAGCCCTGGGCAGTGATCAAACCGTGGCATCACAGGGTATGATTCACGGCGGCATCAAATACACATTAAGCGGTGCGCTCACCGGTGCCTCTGAGGCCATAGCCGATATGCCGGCCCACTGGCAGGATTGCCTGGCCGGTTGTGGGGATGTGGATCTTCGCGGCGCGCGGGTACTCAGTGATCACTTTTACATGTGGTCCACCACCAGTGTGGCCTCGCGCATCACCACCTTTTTTGCCAGCAAAGCCACCCGCGGCCGGGTGGAAAAAGTCAGCGCCCAGGATCGGCCGCCCTTGTTTCAACAGCCGGAATTTCATGGCCAGCTCTACCGTTTGGTGGATATCGTACTGGATGTCCCCAGCGTCCTCAAAACCCTGGCCAAGCAGGTGGCAGGTAAGACTTTTCTGCTACCCCCCGAGCAAGCCCGCTGGCACAAGGATGCCGAAGGCAAAGCCCAGCTGGTCATCCAGACTCCAGAAGGCACATGCACCGTTAAGGCAAAGCAGTTTATTTTCACCGCCGGCAAAGGCAACGCTGACTTGTTGCAACAGCTGGATGAAACCACACCCGCCATGCAGCAGCGCCCCCTGCACCAGGTGATGGTCAAGCACAATTTCCCCCATGCCTTCTTCGGCCACTGCCTGGGGGCTGACAAGACGCCCCGACTGACCATTTCCAGCCACCCCTGCCGGGATGGCCAGTGGGTCTGGTATCTGGGTGGCAGCCTGGCCGAGCACGGAGTGGAGATGGAGCCCGAGGCGCTTATCGCCAAAGCCCAACAGGAACTGCGCTCCCTTATGCCCTGGCTGGATCTGTCCTCAGCCAGCTGGAGTACCCTCTGGGTCGATCGGGCTGAGCCCAGACAAAAGGGTCTGGTGCGCCCCGATCAGGCCTTTATCGGCCGGGCTGAGCACTGCGTCAATGTCACAGCCGCCTGGCCCACCAAACTGACCCTGGCACCCAACCTGGCCAACGCCGCCTTGCAATTGCTGCAGCAATTGGGAATTTCCCCGGCCGCGCAGGCCGCCGATCTGTCAGCACTGAATGTCTTACCCCAGGCACCGATCGCCAAATCCCCCTGGGATGTTGCCCGGTTTCACTAAGCCCGGTTAGCCCGAAAAGTACCCTATACCTATCATGCCCATACCCAACTCATCACTGCACGACGTCCGTCGCCCCATCGGCTCAACCGGTTTGTCGGTCAGCCCCATCGGCCTCGGCACCGTCAAACTGGGACGCAACCAGGGGGTTAAATACCCCACCGGCTTTGAGCTGCCCTCGGATCGGGAGGCCGCCGGCCTTCTGGCACTGGCCAAAGACCAGGGCATTAACCTGATCGATACCGCCCCCGCCTACGGCAGCAGCGAAGAACGCCTGGGGCCTCTGCTCAAAGGACAGCGGCACGACTGGGTGATCTGCAGTAAAGTGGGTGAAGAGTTCGAGGGTGGCAAGTCCTCGTTTGACTTCTCGGCCAAACATACCCGTTTCAGTGTCGAGCGCAGTCTCAAGCGCCTGCAGACGGATAGTATCGATCTGGTACTGGTGCATTCCGATGGCAACGATCTGGATATACTACAGAAGGCTGAAGCATTCGACACACTGCAGCAACTGAAACAGGAAGGCCTGATCCGCGCGTTTGGGATGTCCACCAAAACCGTTGACGGTGGTATTGAGGCTGCCCGCCAATCCGATTGTGTGATGGTGACCTACAACCTCAGCCACCGTGAAGAAGAGCCGGTTCTCGATTACTGTCGACAACACAACAAAGGCGTGCTGATTAAAAAAGCCTTTGCCAGCGGACACATTGCCGTCGCAGAGGGACTGGATCCCATTCAGGCCAGCATGGATTTTCTCTACGCCCACCCGGCAGTCAGCAGCGCCATAATCGGCACCATTAACCCCGGCCATTTGCGGGACAACTGTCGCAAGGCGCTTAACAGCTTAAGGCACAGCTGACCGTTAAAGGTTCACACGACGCTTACAACTCACCCGACTTAAGACAAGCCTGACCGTTTATGAAAACCCTGACCAGCCGCGAACTGCAAAAACTGGTAGACGCCGGCAACGTGATTGAGAAAGACGCCTACGGCCCCAAAGTCGTGATTTTGGCCCCTGACCGCTATCTGAAAATCTTCTACCACAAAACCAGCGTGTCCATGGCCAGACTTCGCTCGCGGGCACAGCAGTTTGCCAGCAATGCGGCCAAGCTGAAAAAGCGCGGCATCACCACCGTCGGAATTCTCGAAGTGTTCAGTGTGCCTGCAGAATCCGGTCAATTGCGCCGCGATTGCGTCTGCTATCACGGCATCCCCGGGGATACTGTGCGCAGTGTGTTACAAAGCGCCCCCAAAGACCCCGAGCTATCCCGCCAGCTGGGTGCTTACATTGCAGAGCTGCACAACGCCGGGGTTATGTTTCGCTCCCTGCACTTTGGCAATATTATTCAGCTAGGCAACATTCAACAGCGCAATCATCAACCAGACAAGGGCCGTTTCGGTCTGATCGATATCGCCGACATGCGGGTGAATGTGTTTACCTTGAATCGCTGGCAGCGAAAACGCAATTTTCAGCATGTGTTTCGCTACCAGAAAGATTTGGCGCTGGTCGATATGGAAGCTTTCTGCTGCGGCTATTTGGCAAGCAATGGCGGCAGCGACAGTGAAGATCGTTTTTTAAGTCAAGCTATAGCCGCTGCTTCACCAGTGAGGGAGACCTAAACAGCAAGCCTCAGGATTCGTTCTGATCCCTGATCTTTTCCACAATGGCGGTAGTGGAGCAGTTGTCAAAAAAACTCAACACCTTCACTTCGCCACCATAGGCCTTGACGATTTCCCAGCCGACCACCTGTTCTTCTGTGTAGTCCCCACCCTTTACCAGCACATCGGGCTTGATCAACTCCAACAACCGCTCCGGGGTGTCGTCGGCAAATGACAGCACCCAGTCCACCGCTTCCAGACCAGCCAAAACCGCCATACGGCGATCAACCGGATTGATGGGACGCGCGGGTCCCTTCAGACGGGAGACGGACTCATCGCTGTTGATGGCTACCACCAGGCGATCGCCAAGTCGTCGCGCATCCTCCAAATAGCCCACATGGCCGGCGTGAATAATATCGAAGCAACCATTGGTAAAGACAATCTTCTCGCCATGAGCGCGAGCATCTTCCAGGGCAATCAACAGCTGCTCCTCGCTCATCACTCCCCGTTGACTACCCTGTTCAGAGACAATGGCGCGGCGCAGCTCGGGCCCGCTGATCGTCGCCGTACCCAGTTTGCCGACCACCACGCCGGCGGCGATATTGGCCAGAGCTACCGCCTGCGGCAAGTCACTGCCCGCAGCCAGCGACGAAGCCAGCACCGAGATCACCGTATCGCCAGCACCAGTTACATCAAACACTTCTCGGGCACGGGCCGGCAGGTGGAATTCAGGCTGATTGGGGCGCAACAGGGTCATGCCGTGTTCTCCACGGGTCACCAATAGGGCTTCCAAACCTAAAGACAACATCAATTCGGTGCCTTTCGCCACCAGATCACTCTCGTGAGGGCAGGCGCCCACTACTGCTTCAAACTCATGCAGATTGGGAGTCAACAAAGTAGCGCCGCGATAGCGTTCAAAGTCAGTCCCCTTGGGGTCAACCAGTACCGGCACCCCGGCATCCTGCGCCGCCCGAATCAAGCCTTGGGTATCCTGCAGCGTGCCCTTGGCGTAATCGGAGAGAATTACCGCCCCCATTAACGGCAATAGATTCTTGGCCTTTTCCACAAATCCGTCGCTGTCCTCCGGGGCAAACGACTCCTCAAAATCCATGCGGATCAACTGCTGATGGCGGCTGATTACACGTAACTTGGTGATGGTGGGCTTGTCGACTGAGGCCTGGAAATCGGTGTGAATGCCAACTGATTGCAAACGGGAACGGAGTGCCTCGGCAGCCTCATCCCGGCCCACCACACTGATCAGGGAGGCACCGGAACCCAGAGCGGCAATATTCAAGGCCACGTTACCGGCACCGCCCGGGCGGTCTTCAACACCACCTACCTTCACCACCGGAACCGGTGCCTCAGGGGAAATTCGAGACGTACCGCCGTGCCAGTAGCGATCGAGCATCACATCCCCAATGACGAGCACCTGGGATTGATCGAAGCGGGGCATTGTTAACTGCATAGGAAAAAAGTCTCTGCTGGTAAAACTGACCGGCTATTGTCTCAAGCTCTAACTCTAATGTCAGGCTTGAAATTGCATACTGTGAAGTTTGAAATAAATACCCTGCTTATCCAACAATTGCTGATGAGTACCCACTTCCACGATCTGTCCCTGATCCATCACAACAATTTTATCCGCCTTTTCAATGGTTGAGAGACGATGGGCAATGACCAGGGTGGTTCGCCCCTTCATCAATACCTCCAGGGCCTCCTGAATCGCCCGCTCGGATTCTGTATCCAACGCCGATGTGGCTTCATCCAATATCAAGATAGGCGCATCTTTCAACAGCGCCCGGGCAATCGCCAGCCGCTGACGCTGACCGCCGGACAGACGGGCGCCGTCTTCGCCAATCAGTGTCTCAAAGCCCTGCGGCAGGGCCTCGATAAACTCACTGGCATGGGCGGCCTCCGCCGCTTGACGAACTTGCACGTCAGTGGCACCAGCCAGTCCACCGTAAGCTATATTATTGGCCACGGTATCGTTGAACAGCACCACCCCCTGGTTCACCAGGGCGATCTGGCGTCGCAATGAACTCAAACTGTAGTCCGTCAGTGGCTTCCCATCCAACAGAATCTGCCCATGCTGATAATCGTAAAAGCGGGGAATCAGGCTCGCCAGGGTAGACTTTCCACTGCCCGAACTGCCCACCAGAGCCACCACCTCACCGGCAGCAATGTCGAGATCGATGCCCTTCAACACCGGTCCTTCTTCTTCCTGGTAAGCAAATGACAGCTGCTGAATGCGGATATCCCCAGCCACCCTGTCTACATCCGCGCTGCCACGATCTGCCTCCGGCACCTCGTCCAACTGTTCAAAAATACTCTGTGCAGCAGCAATACCCTTCTGGATAGTACCGTACACCTCACTGAGCTGTCGCACCGGCTTGGGTATCAGGCCTGCTGCGGTAATGTAGGCGACAAATGGTCCAGGACTGGAAGTATCCATAAACGTCATGGCCAGAAATACCAACGCACCCATGGCTACAGCCACCAGTAACTGCATCACCGGCGTGGACCAGGCGCTGGTTTTCACCAACTTGAGATTCTGCTTGAAGTTGTCCCGACTGGCCTCTTCAAAACGGCGCCGCTCATATTCTTCGCCGGAAAAGGTGCGCATTACCTGGTAACCCGAAATCATCTCGGAACAAATGTGAGTAATGTTACCCATTCCCACCTGAATTTTGCTGGCCAACTTCTTCAGACGTCGCCCCACCGTCGATACTAGCAGACCAATAAAGGGGGCAATTACCACAAACACCATGGTCAGCTTCCAGTCTTTCCAGAGAAGGAAGCCGAACAGGCAAATGACCGTAAAACCTTCGCGAATCAACACCTTTAGCGCATCAGTAGCAGCGCCCGTCACTCCTTGCACATTATAAGTAATACGTGAAATCAGATTGCCGGAATTGTGCTCGTCGAAATAAGTACTGGGTAAGCAAGTCAACTGATTGAACAATTGCAGGCGCAGGGTGTGAACAATATTTAATGAGACTTTGGCAATATAGTAATTGCCCAAAAAAGAACCTATCCCGCGGATTGCGAATATAGCCATCATCATCAGAGGTATTATAATGCGCTGGTCGCTGTCACCTGATTCGATAGCTTCGATCAGATGCTCCATGATTTGCGCCAATGCGGGCTGGCTAGCGGCAAAGATCAGAAAACCCAGAATACTAATAAAAAAAGTATAACTTTGAGGCTTTAAGTATTTTAGAAGCCTTAAATATATTGCCATTCCAGAGTCACCATTTTCGTTTCCTGCCTTTTGGGGCCGAACATTTATAGACATGTTTTTCACAAAAGTTATTAAGTGAGCTTATTTTCTGAAAAGAAACTCTGAAACCCGACACTAGAGATCAACCATTCACGAGAGGGAGGAACCTCGAAAAACTTTGACATTTCCCCCCAACCTCTCTTCCACTCAAGAAAATGAAAATAAAGAAACTCTTGTGTCGCTGCATTATTAGTTAAACGACCATCGGACCAGTACCACTCCGTAGGGAAGTTTCGCGATCCGTCTAGCCAGTTATATCGCAAACCCGGAGTTGAATAATGCTCAACAAAGTACGCACTTCGACTGTACGGGAGAAAAATATACTGCAGGGTATTCTTCAGAGTTTTGGGGTAATTTTTATAACCGACAAATAATCGGGAAAAGTCTTTTTCATCAAAACCATGGTGTTGACTATCTTCAAAGATTTTCTTCCAGGATGCCACTTTCTTGAAGGCGTTAACATACTTACTGTTATTTCTCAGCAGACAACAGTGTCCCGACACTCGCCTGTCATGCGTACTAATAACGTCATACCTAGCCAATAGATTTTCTGTAAAAAAGTTACGTATAGAGCCAAAGACCAAATCAAGATCGCAAAAACCCCAAAAATCATAGCCTTTTAAGTCATCGCGGTGAATTAGGCCGTATGCTGGCTTGATATCACACAACTTATAGGCTTGGGATGGATTAAAATTGATACCTAATGTCGCAGAGACTTTGCGCTTGTAACCTTCAAAATCCATATACCTGTAGAATACATTTGAAGGCAGGGTGGGAGGTTCTGTATTATCTGTATATAGCAAGAAGTCAATCGAGGGATTCGCCTTACAACTGGCAAAAAAGTAATCAACCCAGAACGGAAATTGCCCGAAATATGGGACTACAAAGCAAATTTTTTGCATAACACTTACCCATCGTTCAGTATTAGACAGATCAAATGGACTTCTCTTTTAGCTGACGCCTTAAAATGATGAGAAGAACACATATATACCTTTTCGTAATTACAAGTTAGTCAATATGCGAGGCGATATCAGCCAGGCACCGACTCTTTCATTTCTTAACACACTATTATGCGTTAAAATAACAGCCAAATTTTCGGCCATTATATTCTTAATCTTGCTATCCCCATAGTAACGAATTGATCATTCCCCAAGGAATTCCCTACCGCTATGTTGCTTCGGTCTTTTCGCGCCCACTTTCAGAATCACATCACAGCGTACTTGGCAATAGCTCTCAACTGCTACTTTCTGGCACAGACCTCGAAACAATTACATAACGCCATTTACGTATTCATACTATTACCAACACTGCTTTTATTGAATAAATCACTGATTGTGTCTCTGCTTGACAGCACTGTCTTCAAGGTATTGTTAGCATTTGGTGCGTGGCACCTTCTCTCCATCAGCTGGTCTACGACCCCTGACTTTGATAACGCCAAAGATGTTTTGTACGTGGTGCTATTTGTCATAGCAATTGCAGTGGCCTGGCAGAAAAGAAAAGAAATTCACAAAGACAGCCTGGTCTTGTCCAGCCTTATAACCTGCCTTCCAAGCCTATACCTCCTTGTGACGACTGATCACAGCACCCGGCTTTATGCGCACGGAATATTCAGCAACCCACTTACAGCCGCCAACTCCCTGATTTTTCTGATCCTTGCCAACGTCTACCTTGTAGGTATAGAAAAACGTAAAAACGTTATGCTTTTCTATTTGTTGGCAGCCGCCCTGCATCTGTACTTATTGCTTTTATGCCAATCCAGAGGTTCTCTTGCCGCATTATTCCTTGGAATGGGCGTACTTTTATACTTCCGATTCTCTCAATTACGGCAACTGAAAACTCTGATTGTTTGTTTACTCCTGTCTATCAGTCTTTTACTAACTTACGCCGTGCACATGAATTGGCTGGCAATACCTCATGGCAATAAACAAAGCCTAACCTACCACTTTCCCAACCAACAGAACATTCATACTATTCGAGTCTATCCCACCACCAGCGGCAATCCAGACCAGGAAATCATTTCTTTACAATCCGGCTCAGTTATTACCAACAAGCATGAAATCCAGCTTGACCCACAAACTCAACGCATCACTGTCACCCTGTCACACCCAACGCTTAAGCCCTATTCGCAATTCAGAATGTTCGCTGTGGATAAAAATGGAAACAGGGAAAAACTACGCATTTCACCTCCGAGAATTCTTAACTTTGAGTCTTCATTTGGCAACAGGCTGGACATTTGGATCGGCTTCTATGACCTTTTTCAACAAGCGCCAATCATTGGACACGGGGCCTCACAACAACTGACCGTTAAAACCGACAGTCGAGACGCCCCTTACAGTGATCCACATAACGTACTAGTCGGAACAGCCATTAATACTGGCAGCATTGGCCTTTTCTTGCATCTGCTCCTACTTTTCGCAACCCTCAAAGAACTTCTCAAAGAGTCTCAAGGAAGACCACTGTTTCTCTCTTTGTTCGCATCCGGCATGATTACAACCATGCTTGACGACCCACATTTCTTTCACTCTCCACTGCCTTATTGGTTGTTGCTGTTAATCCCAATTGGTTATGCCGTATCACGCCAGTCACTTTCTAAAGACCGAAGTACTGATTTAAGCGCCGTTTAATACACTCCCTTAAGTTTGCAATCTATTTGAGGAAGCTTACCGGCCACAAGCTCAGCAATGATTTTAGTTATCGTTTCAACCGACTGATTTGTGGTATTTACATGAAACTTTGCAAAACGTTCGGCCTTTTCTTGATAATCAATCAGCTGCTCCCTATATCGTTCTATTGACTTAGATATAGCTTCCACTGACACAGCCCGAGGTGAATAAAAACTTTCAACCTGTAAATAATCAACAACATCCTCGCCACAAACCAAAAGTGAAGGCCTGCCCAGCAGTGCTGCATCAACGACCGCATTCGTATACGATGTGATACACATAAAGGCCCCTCGACAGGAGTCAATGAACAGTTCACCTTGTGGGCGCAAGACCACATTTGGCAACATCGCTGCAGCACGAACCCAATACTCTCCACTACTCCGCGGGTGTAATCTCACATGTAACTGAATAGATGGATTCAGCCGGGCCCACTCCAGAACCGAGTGATAGTATTGAGCGTAATGCTGCCTATCCTCCATCGCGGGCCCCATCCCAAGCAGCAAAACGTAACCGCTTTCCTCAGCTGGAGGTAAACTAAAGTCTTTATCAAACAAATAGCTGCCAGCCAGTATCACTTTGCATTCACCAAATTTTGCATCCAACTCCTTCAAGCACTCCAGCGAACTGGCCCCGTACAAAAGGTAATAGTGGTAATCCATCATCCGGTATTTTGTCGACTCAGTCGTTATCACTGAGTGAGGCAGGTGAACTACTTGACAACCCATTTCAGCGGACCTTTTTTTCAGGAATGGCGAGAACAAATCACCATTACTGTCAGTCACCACCACTTTAGGCTGATAACGCTTAATCAAATATTGAGCATGCAGATCAAAGTTTTGAAACATCAAGGACTCATCGGAGCTTCCATACATCTCACCCGATCTTGCAATATCCCTGGAGCCGTGTGGATCAATCTCAGCGTAAGTGATTCGCAACTGTTCCAGACGGGAGAAAATTCCACGCTTGCGCTTCAACCTTCTCATCAGCCCAACGTGATGAATGAAGAGCACATCCACAGCAACTTCACTGTCATCAATTGATTTTCGGCTTGCAAGCTTTCCTGCCAATCCACTGACAAATAGCTTAGCTAACTGCACCTGCCCGCTCAGATAATTAAAAAAAACTCCCTCATGCTTTCGACTTTTTGCGTTATCTTTTATAAATTTCTTAAGGCGCTCAGACAAAGATTGATCATTGAAATACACACAACCTCCCATTTCAACGATTGAGCAGATTGGCAAAATGGGATTTGGCTCCCTCATCAGTAAAACACTGCTTCAATCTGCGATTGAACTTATTTCCCCCCTCACTCCTGACTCTAGCAATCAGTTTGGCCAGGGCTCTGGAATCACCAATTGCAAATCGGCAATCATCCTCGACAATTTCAACCGCACCGCCACCGTCGGTAGACAATACAGGGACATTAGCAACTATTGCTTCCAATAGAACCATGCCGAATGGTTCATTGTCAGAACTCAAGACAAACACATCAAATGCTTTAAAGTACATCCAGGCATTGTCTATCCGGCCTAAAAACAGAACCTGCTCTGCCACCCCCAAGGTTGAAGCCAAGGCTTTAAGCTCACGTTCTAACCTACCCACTCCCACAATGACCAATAGGGCATCAGAAGCATTTAGTGCTGCAAAGGCTCTAAGCAGAGTTGCCTGATCTTTATCGGGATGCAACCGACCCACGTTGCCAATAACATATTTATCCCCAGGCAACCCCAGATGTTTTCTCGCAACTTCCTTAGACACCTGTTGGCGACTGTACTTGTCTTCATCGATGTGATTGTAGAATGTCAAAATTTTATTTGTCGACATCCTGGATAGAGATTTCCTGACATCATCTCGAATTGCATTCGAAACACCAAACAGGGTCAACTTCTCTTGATAGCGATAAGCGAAGAGCTTTCGCCAAAAACCATCAAACACGCCATATGCGTGCGCAATACCATAAACTTTAATCCCAGGCAGATGGCAAGCGATGTATATGGGTTTATAACGATGACATATGGCAAACTCAAAGCCATATTGCTTATGAAGTTCTTTCAGGTCACTGATTTGTTGGCGTTTGAGCCCCTTGAGATCTTTAGAGCTATACCCCAGGAAAAGCGTCTTGTCTGAACTGACCAATGACTCAACCTCAGGATTCATCGCGCCGGTAATAAAGACAGTCAAAACATGATAGTCAGTATCTTTGAAAAGGACTCTCCACTGTCTTGCCACATCATCAAAAGGGGCATCATATCCATGACACAATTGCAGCACCCATTTCTTGGAAGACACGCTAGCTACCCTCAGTAGGACTTTTTACTACCAAAATATCTTCCATAATTAAATATTCCAAATCCGATCCGAAAAACATATTCAGTGCATCCGTCGGCGAGCACACCATGGGTTCGCCCCGACGATTGAGCGAGGTATTCAACACAACGCCATTGCCGGTCAGTTTCTCCATCTCTTCCATTAGCTGGTAATAGGGATCATTGACACCCGGTTGCAGTGCCTGGGCACGGGCCGTTCCATCCTCATGCACCACTTCAGGCACACGGGTTTTCCACTCGTCTTTCACTTCGAAGGTGAACGTCATGTAGGGAGCCGGGTGATCCACTTTGAACATTTCCGGCGCCACGCGACTGAGCATGCTGGGACAGAACGGCCGCCAGCGCTCGCGGAATTTGATCTGCTCGTTGATGCGATCGGCCACACCTGCAGCACTTGGGCAGCCGATAATCGAACGCCCTCCCAGTGCCCGTGGACCAAATTCCATACGTCCCTGGAACCAGGCAACCGGGTTACCAGCGGCCAGGATTTTAGCAATTTCCTGCGGCACATTGTCTATCCGCTTCCAACTGGGGTTACCTTCGTGCTTGGCACAGGCAGCGATGACTTCCTCACTGGTGTAACTGGGTCCGAGATAGACATGCTCCATTTTTTCAACCGGCACACCACGCTGTTCCGACACATAGGCCGCCGCCCCAATGGCAGTACCCGCATCACCGGAAGCCGGCTGCACAAACAGCTCTTGCAGCTCTTCCCGGGCAACGATTTTCTGGTTCAACTTGACGTTCAAGGCTCCGCCACCGGCAAAGGCCAACTTACCGGTCTCACGGAGTATGTCGCCCAGGTAGTAATCCATCATCTGCAGCGCCAGCTTTTCAAACAGGGCCTGCATGCTGGCAGCGTAGTGAATATAAGGCTCATCGGCGATATCCCCTTCCCGCTTGGGGCCGAGCCAGTCAATCAGCTTATCGCTAAAGTAATAGCCCTTGCCTTTATCCTTGTGACGACGCAGACCAATCACGTTGGCGTAGTCCGTGTTGATAATGAGTTCGCCGTCTTCAAACTTGGCCAGGCGGGAAAAGTCGTATTTGCTGGCATCGCCATAGGGCGCCATCCCCATCACCTTGTACTCACCGTCGAGCATTTCAAAGCCGAGAAATTCGGTCATGGCACCGTAGAGACCACCCAGGGAATCGGGGTCGACAAACTCTTTGATCTTGTGAATCTTGCCGTTTTCACCATAACCGAAGAAGGTGGTGGCATACTCGCCCTTCCCGTCGATGCCCATAATCGCGGTCTTTTCTTTAAAACCACTGCAATGGTAGGCACTGGAGGCATGGGCCAGGTGGTGCTCGACAGATTCAATTTCGACGTTTTTGGGATTGATACCCAGCTGCTCCAGTAACCAGCCAACTTTTTTCTTGTAACGACGGTAGCGTCTATTGCCGTTCAAAATGGCATCAAGGGCACGATCTGGCGCGTACCAGTAACGCTTGGCGTAGTGCCAGCGATGCGGTTCGGTAATGCTGATAGGTGCAAAAGGAATAGCAACGACATCAATGTCCTCGGGTTTTATGCCAGCGTAATCCAGACAAAATTTAGCTGCTTCATAGGGCATCCGGTTTTTGGCGTGCTTGTCACGCACGAATCGTTCTTCTTCTGCCGCGGCTACCAGCTTGCCGTTGATATACAGGGCTGCTGATGGGTCGTGATTTAAAGCTCCAGATAAACCGAGTACTGTCAGGGCCACACTTACACCTCGTCCAAACTATCCAATGTAAAATTGTCCAACGAACTAATATTCAATGTCCTACTATTCAAAAAATGACCGGGTTAAACATCGAAAACCGATCTTGCTTAACGAGCATCCGTTAAAAACTCTGTCCCAAGCTCATTAAAGTATTGATACGGCCGGCTACCAGCTTGCCAGTTGCGCAACAAACGAGCCTGATCTTTTCGAAATGCCGCTTGCCATGAAGCGTCCGAGTCATGCCAGCGGACTGCATCCAAATCGATCAGTTGTAAGCGATCCTGCCATAACAGGTTCGTGGCCTTGAAGTCTCCATGACTGACCCGATAACGCGCCATCCGTTGCATCAACTCTGAGATGGCTTCGGACATTTTCATCAGCTCACCTTCATCCGCCTGCCTGCAGGCATCCAGAAGGTCATACCCCTCAACTGCCTCCACCAGTAAATAGCCTCTGCCTCGTAGCGGTCCGAAACGCTCTTCAATCATGGCTACAGGCCGAGGGGTTGGTATTCCCAACACTCGCAACCGATGCCCGGCCTGCCAGCTGTGCCAGGCTCGGGTCGGCCGCCAAAAGCGCTTGAGTCGATGCCCGAGGGACTTGAGGTTGTAGCGTTTTATGACTAAATTTCGCCCGTGCCAGTTGAGCAGCCCCACCGTAGCGCTGCCACCATCTTTCAGGAGGGTGGATTGCGCCAAAGCCCCGTCCAAATCACGCAACAGCGGCTGCAATGTGTCACTTTCTTCGCGCCATACGGCACTAATCCGTGACCAACTGGTGGACACTTCAAACAGACTGCAGTCACGAACACTTTTGCGAGCCAAGTCCTGTGCCCGATGTGCTTTCCAGCGCCACGCGGCGGCGCACACTGTATCATAATCGGCGGTGAATTGAGTGATTTGCTGATATTTTGCCCACAACTCAAGCCACCAGCACTCTGGCAACTGGGCCCAGAACAGTCCCAGATTATCGAGGCAATCACTGGTCTCCGAGGCCTCAATCACATCGGCTGCATCCACCAGCCAGTTCTCTCCACCCCGCAACAAACAGTTGCCCGGGTGAAGATCTTGCTGTACCAAACCGGCCCGATGCATTTCGGCCACCAGTTGCTGCGCCTGTTGCGCCAGCGCCGGGCCTTCTTCAGTCTCCGGCGATTCATCCACAGTCAATCCCGCCGCGGCGTAGAGGTTGGTGCTGCCGGTCAGAAACTCTGTCAACACCCAAGCCCCCCCGACGGCATCGTTGTGGCCGTGATTCTCTAGCGCGGGCGTAGCAATGGCAGCTTGATTCAAGCGACGGATACCCTCCAGCTCAAGCTGCGCCTTGTGGTTTGCCCGGGGTCCGACAAACAATTTGGCCAGTACCTCACGTCCACACCAGCGCCCCTGGGCCACATAACGCTTACCCGGTAATACGCGCAACCAGCGAACCAATTCAAGAGGTTCACCTTCTGACAGAGTGAGGGTCAACGGCAATGACGGCGAGCGCCCCCGCAGGACATCGAATTGATGGCTCATTTGAGGTTATCCAATGTAGGCAAGCCATCCATCGCGCTAGTCCCGTCCATCAAAAAAGTGCTGGATTTTGTGCAGGTCACGCCGGTCTTTGTGGGAAAAATCATCGATGCGTCGGTAGCAACGATAGAAATACTGGCGCTGCTCAAGGCTCAAGCAACGTTTGGCAACCTTGTCGAGACAGGCAATATCCTTGATACGACGATACTCAAACAGCGGTCCCCACCAGAACATCCCGGCCGGACAATCGATCATATGTATTTGCGGGGCCTCCACCGGCCCGGAGACCAGGATGTTGCGCCACTTCCAGTCGTTGTGGGCAAAGCGGTGGGCATGCATCACTGCGGTAGCCCGAGCTACCTGCTGGCTGACCTGCTGCACCCAATCAGGGTCTCGCAACAGTGGAGAGCCCTGCTTTGCCAAACTGGCCAAATCCTCGGAGGCCTCAACTTCGGCAGTGATGACCACACCGCGCCGGGATTTAGTCCAGCCGCCTTCTTCGCCACAGGCCACCAGTTGCGCGGCCGGCAAACCCCATTTTTTGAAACGCTGAAGGTTTTGCCACTCCCGTCGAGCTTTCGATGGCCCCAAATAATTCGCCACCCCGTCGCCGGCGCGGCAATAGCGTTTGACGTAATAACCGCGGCCATCCAGTTCAACTCGCACCACCGTACACAGGGAGCTGGCTGTAACATACTGACCCTGCAATTGCCAGACGGCTTCCAGACTGGCAAACGCTGCAGTCGCTTCAGGCAAGTGAGATGGAATATCCGAATACCAATGAGCCATTAACGCACAATTCCTTTGCGAATTGCCCTGGCGTACAGCTTGTGGGCTTTTTTATCCACTCGCTGCCACAGCGATTGTTGCTGCTGCAATGCCTGACGCAGTGGCAGGCCGGTGTAATCGCGAATAAACCTGAGCTTATCAGTGCGCGTCAGCGGCACGTCAAATGCGGAGTAATACAAGCTGGCCAGATCTTTCAATCGCCAGCGGTAAGGCAGGCGCTGGTGAATCAGCGCCCGGTGCAGATCAATGAGCGCCAGCTGGGGTGGCTCCTGCTCATTGAAATCCGGATTGCGCAACAGGAAATGACAGATGTAAAAGTCGCGGTGATTCACACCCCGCTCATGCATTGCCCGGGTCATGGCACACACAAGCTGCAGTAACGCTCGCTTTTGGCTCAGGCTGGGGGGAGTCTCTCGCCAGGCAATGGCCAGGTCTTCCAGGGAAATCGAAGGCTCTATGGCGTCGGTGATAATAAACGAATACTGGCGGGCGGGATTACAACCGCGCTTTCCAAAAGCCGCCACCGACATGGTGCCCACACCAACCTGCTGCAGCGCTTCAATCGCCGCTTTCTCATTGCTGGCGCCCAGCACCGGCAGCCGCCCTTGCAGAAGGTTTTTGACGATTTCTTTCCAGCCCACCCCACGGTGTAACTTGAGGAAGTAGCCTTTGCTATTGGCTTCAAAACGCAGAGTACGACGGCCTTCCAATTCCCGGTAGACCTCTCCGCTCAAGCCTTCGACCACTTCAAACGGATCCTGGCCCTGCCACAACTGCTGGAAGTCTCGACGAAGATATACGTTCATACCAGATCCCGAGCGACATCCAGAATGATTGAGGCTGCGGCTTCCGGCATACTGTAGACATCCTCTTCGGCAGCAAAACGAGCACCGCGTTGACGCCACCGGGGACGCTCACTGTGAATCCGCTCCAACAAACTCGACAAAGCCAAGTTAAACGCCGATTGCTGGTAGGGCGAGGCCGTTACCTTACCCATCTCCGCCTCATCGACAAAATGGGCATAACCACACACATCCGTAACCAGCACCGGCAACCCCGCCACGATAGCTTCGACCAGTACCGTACCGGTGTTTTCATGTCGGGCAGGGTGCACCAACAGGTCTGCCCCCTGCATAAATCGCGGCACATCATCGCGTCCGGACAATACTTGAAAACGATCTTCTATCCCCAAGGCTTTTGCCTGGCGAATGTATCTCGATGGGTTGTCCTGCCCGATCACCATCAACCGGGTCTTATTACGCTGGGAGAGAGGCAGCGCCGCCAATGCATCAAGGCTGCGGTCCACGCCTTTGGTTTTAAAGCCCGAGCCCACCATCAACAACAGGTTGTCATCTTCGGCCAGACCAAATTCATGACGGAACTGCTGGCGAATATCTTCACTGTTCGGTGGTGCAATCCGGTCGCGGGCAATACCCGGTGGCAACATGTGCATGCGCTCCGGTTGGGTACCGTAATAATGTTGGAAAATAGGCGCCTGCACATTGGAAATCATCAGGATTTGTGTGCGACTGGCGGAACCAAATACCGCGTTTTCGTATGCTGAAAAGTGTTTGTATCGCCCCCCCATTCGGTAGAGTTTGCCATAAAGCTCACTGACTCGGGACTCGTAACAGCCATCCGCAGCGTAATAAAGATCGAGCCCCGGCATTTTGTTAAAGCCGACCATGCAATCCACTGGATGACGCTGGCGATGCTGCTCAACCCAGCGGCTGAAATGGCGATTTTTTACCTGACTGGACCAGCCTTTGCGAGGAACCCGGCAGAGTTCGATCCAATCCGGACACTCCCCCTGCCAATCAAAGGTGTACACGCGGATGGAAGCACCTAGCGCATGACAGGCGTTGGCAATGCGCAACATGTCACGTTGCAGCCCGCCATAAGGGAAATACTTGTACAGGCAAAATGCCAAAGTTACAGGACGGTCTTTCACAGTGGTGGTTCCTATTGCCTGCTCAACAGGCCACAGACGACGCGGGTGGCAGCAGAGGCTGCAGTGCCGACATAACCACATCGGCCGTCAGCGGCGAAAAGATAGCCGGGTCAGCTTCGAACGCCACGGGTTCGTAATCGGCCGCGCACAAATGAATCTGGTTTTCACCATAGGCACCGACCAGATCCGGACTGGTGGGGCCATACAGGGAGATGGTGGGGATATCGAGGGCTGCACTTAAATGCCCCAAACCGGTGTCCACCGCCACCACCGCGGTCGCCTGCGACAGCACTCCGGCCACACCCTGCAGGTTCAGTTTCGGCAACACCTGAATCAGCGGATTGTCTGCGGCGATACGGTAGGCGCGACGTTTTTCGTCGGTGTTGCCCCACGGCAAGCGTACCCGAATCCCCTGGGCCGTCAGCTTACTTGCCAGCTGCTTCCAGTAGTCTTCTGGGTAGTGCTTATCGTGACGCGTGGTACCGTGCAGAAACACCACATTGGTGGCTTCCTGGGTCACCGAGCAGAAACGGCTGCGGTCAATGCCGTACTGGCCCTTGCTGTCGGGCTTTTGATAGTCCAGCGCCATGGCGAACAGTTCACGGGTACGCTCAACGGCGTGCATATCAACCGGCACCTGGTACTGATGCTGGTAAGCCAGTGCCGCCAGTTTCTCGCGCACAGAATGCTTGTCATAGCCAGCCGCCGGCGCCTTCACCAGACGGGTTACCCAAGCACTTTTTAACAATCCCTGGGCATCAATGACCAGATCGTAGTGGTGTTTGCGCAATTGCGTGCGAAACTGCTTCCACTCCACGGAACCGATGGTTTTGAATATCTGCTTGCGCCAGCGCCGGATCGATACCGGAATCACCTCACTGACAGCAGGGTGCCAACTGGGTATTTCCGCAAAGCTGTCCTCCACCACCCAGTCAAACTCCACATTGGGGCAGGCGCGACTGGCATCCGTAAGCGCCGGCAAGGTGTGAATCACATCACCGAGAGAAGAGGTTTTAACGATCAGAACTCTCATAATACCTGTAGTGCCATACCTGTAGTGCCATACCTGTAATGCTATACCCGTGGTGCCGGCAACATATCCGGCAAGAGTGCTTGCAAGCTTTTCAGCACCCGCTCGGGGTGAATATCAATCAGACTCTGGTGGTAACCCTGCTCACCATCGCCCTTGCGAATTTTGATGTAACCGTCGATTAAGCGAATAACCTCGGCTTTATCACTCAACGGTGGCGTAAACTCGGGACTGGTCGGCCCGTAAAGTGCCACCAGCGGCGTACCCACGGCGGCGGCCACGTGCATCAATCCGGAGTCGTTGGTGACCACCGCCGTACAGGCCGCCAGCAGATCAATGACCTGGGGCAAACTGGTTTTCCCTGCCAATTGATAAAATGAGGCCTGTTGCGCGGGCGACAATTGGGCCGCGATGCCCGCCACCACTTCGGCATCCTTGACAGACCCAAAGGCTGCCACGGGCCGCCCCTGGTCAATCAGCTGCCGACACAGTTCCGCGTAATGATAGTCCGGCCAACGCTTGGCCGGACCGAATTCAGCCCCCGGGCAAATGCCGATCAAACCCTCCGCCGGCAAGCCGAATTCGGCCTGGGCCTGGGCCTGCCCTGCAGACGACACCGTCAATCGCGGCTGCCGGATGGGCGGTAGCTCGGCCGCACTGCGCAGAGGTGGGCAGGCCAGGGCCACGTAGCGTTCCACCATGCGGGGAAACGCCTGGGGTCGCAACTTGCGCGGGTCATTCAGCAAGCCATAGCGCATTTCACCGAGCCAGCCAGTGCGCAGAGGAATGCCCGCCAACCAGGGCACCAGGGCCGATTTCAGCGAGTTCGGCAGCACGATGGCCTGATCGTATTGGCGCTCGGCCAGGGTTGCGGCCAGCCGCCGGCGCACGCCCAGCTGCAGTCGGCCGTGACCGACGGGCATAGCGATTGAGTGGGCAATCTCCGGCATGCGTTCTATCAGGGCCCGGCACCAGTCCGGCGCCAGCACGTCGATTTCACACTCGGGGGACTGCGCCTTGAGCTGCTGATACAGCGCATGGCTCATCAACATGTCACCGACCCAGGAGGGGCCGACAATCAGAATCCTGCTGTTCCCCATAGGCAACACACTCTCAGGTAACACCCAGATAAAACCGCGAATGATACCTTAGCTGCCGGCAAACGCCAGTCTGAATGCACTTAAGCGGTTAGAAAGGCCGGCAGTATTCCAATTTCAGAGCAGGGTAATTACAATCCCGCTTCCCGGTGCCATGAATACTGATCCTGGTCCACCGGCTCTATCTGATCCTATTTTTTGCTGAGGTTTCGCCCTATGACCGCCTTCGGAAGCGTTTTTATGCCAGAGATGGCTCTCGCCGTGTTTGACGGAGAACAGTGGGGCGAATCTTCCCTGGTGTCCAGCGACAGCATCAGCCTGCATCCCGGCGCCCATGTACTGCACTACGCCAGCACCTGCTTCGAGGGGTTGAAGGCCTTTCGCCACGGCGATGGCAGCGTGAAAATCTTCCGCATGGATGCCAATATTGCCCGCTTCGCCCAGAGCAGCGCCATGCTGGCCCTGCCCGAGATTGACCAGGAACAAACCCGGCAGATGATTTTACAGGTGGTGGAGCGCTTTGCCAGCGACGTCCCGGAAGTGCCCGGCTCCCTCTATATCCGCCCAACCCACATTGGTACCGAGCCGGCCATCGGCAAGGCGGCAGCGCCCTCGCTGACCTCAATGCAATACATCCTGGTGTCGCCGGTGGGGGATTACTTTGCCGGTGGTGCCGATACCCCCCTGCGCTTGCTGCTGGAAGAGGACGGCATGCGCTGCGCCCCACACATGGGTCGGATCAAGAGCGGTGGCAACTACGCCAGCGCCCTGCTGCCTACCCTCAACGCCAAACGCGAACAAAAAGTGGATCAGATCCTGTTTTGTCCCGGTGGCGACGTCCAGGAAACCGGGGCCGCCAACTTCCTGCTGATCGACGGCGACACCCTGATCACTAAGGCGCTGGATAACAGCTTCCTGCACGGCATCACCCGCGACTCGCTGCTGACCATTGCCCGCGATCTGGGTATGATTGTGGAAGAGCGCAACCTGAGCGTTGCCGAATTACTGGAACGCAGCCAACAATCCGATTGTGAAGCGGCCCTGTCCGGTACTGCGGCGGTGCTGACCCCGGTCGGCACCCTGCTGCACGAAGGCCGTGAATATCAAGTGGGCAATGGCAAACCAGGTGCCACCACCCAGCGCCTGCGCAAAGCCCTGAACGATATCCAGTGGGGACTGGCCGAGGATAACCACGGCTGGTTAACCAGCCTCTGATCTCTGCCGGGCATAAGCTCGGCAGACAGCCTCAGCCAGCAGTGGCGCCCAAATACTGATTCCACAGCCGCGTCACATCCTCCCGCTGACTGGCGTACTCCTCGCCACCGACAACGCCGGACTGATTCTGCAGCGCCAGCCGGTGACCGGCGGAACGAAATACTTTATACGCTTCGATCAGCTGGGCAACTTCCTCCGACGGCATCAAACCCTCGGCCTGCAGGCTTTCCAGGATGCGGATATTGTCACTCCAGCGGGTCAGGCCGGGCGCCTTGTGAGCCCAAGCCAGTACACTGTATTGCACCAGAAATTCAATATCGACAATGCCACCAGCATCCTGCTTGAGGTGAAATTGCCGGGCGCGGGCCTCGACATCCCCTTTGGTTCCCAAGTGAGCGCGCATCTTTTCGCGCATTTCCACCACCTCGGTGCGCAACTTGGCCTCTTCCCGCGGTTCTTGCAGCAACTGACAACGCAGGGCCTCAAAGTCTGCCGCCAGCCGCTCACCGCCGGCCACCACACGGGCGCGAGTTAACGCCTGATGCTCCCAGGTCCAGGCCTCATTGCGCTGGTACTTTTCAAATGCCGTGAGCGAACTGACCAGCAAACCGGAATTGCCGGAGGGCCGCAACCGCATATCCACCTCATAGAGCTTGCCCATCAGGGTTTGGGTGTTGAGGATGTGAATGATTTTCTGGCCCAGGCGGGTGAAGAAGGTCTGATTGTCGATGGAGCGCTCACCGCTGGTGTAAAGCCGGCTGTTGGCATCGTGCACGAACACCAGATCGAGATCGGATCCATGACCGAGCTCAATCCCCCCCAGCTTGCCGTAGCCCACCACAATGAATTCCGGTTCCGGCTGCCCCTCCTCTCGCCCCGGGTATCCATGCCGCTCAGTCAGCTGCTGCCAGCACAGCGCCAGCACATGCTCGAGTATTGCTTCCGCCAACCAGGTCAGGTAATCGCTGACCTTCATCAACGGCAGCACATCAGTTACCTCACTGGCGGCGACTCGTAAGCCATGGGCCAGGCGAAAATAGCGCAGGGTTTCCATCTGGCCTTCCAGGTCGTCCCAGCCGACCCGCAAGGTCTGTTGCCGTAAATCGTCCCGCAACTCCGCCTTGTCCGGCGGACTGTAAAGGCTGCGCGGATCGAGCAATTCGTCCAGCAGCGCCGGATGCCGCGCCAATTGATCCGCAATCCAGCTACTGGCGCCACACAGCGTCACCAGCTGCCCCAGGGCATCCGGGTTTTCCACCAGCAGCAGCAAATAAGCGGTACGGCGGGAGACAGCCTCCACCAGCACCAGAATGCGCCGCAAGGTCTCGACCGATGCCTGGCGTTCGGCCAACAGTGCCAGCAAGCGCGGCATGAGAGCATCCAAGCGAGCCCGACCGTTGGCCTGCATGGTCATCAGCGCGCGGCTGCGGAGCAGTTTCAGCAGCGTATCAGCCACCTCGTCGGCTTCCGGCATGCCCGCCTCTGACAACTGAGCCGCAAAACTCACCACATCTGGCAACTGCCCATCCGGTCCCTGATGTGCGGGCCACATGGCTATCCAGGCTGACAGTGACGTGTCTTCCTGGGCCTCTTCACCCGGATCGTCGATAACCGCCTGGAAGTGAGAGTTGACGTGGTAACGGTGAACCTGCAGGCGGGCCTCGAATGCCGCCCAGTCGTCAAATCCCATCACCCAGGCCAGCCGCTCACAACCCTTATCATCCACCGGCAATGCCTGGGTCTGGCGATCCTGATAACCCTGGATGGCGTGCTCGGCATTGCGCAGAAATACGTAGGCTTCCGCCAGGGTTGCTGCGGCTCCAGCGGGCAGAAAACCTTCGTCTTCCAGCAGTGGCAACAGTTTCAGTACCTGTCGCTCGCGCAGGCGATCGTCCTTGCCACCGCGAATCAGCTGAAACACCTGCACAATGAATTCGATTTCTCGAATGCCTCCCACCCCCAGCTTGACGTCTGAGCGTATGCCCTTGCGCTGAACTTCGCGATTGATCAGGCTTTTCATGTCGCGCATGGACTCAATGGCACTGAAATCCAAATAACGGCGGTAGGTGAATGGCCGCAGCAACTCCATCAACTGTTGACCTGCCTGCTCTCCGCCAGCCATGGCCGCACCCGAGACCACCCGCGCCTTGATCATGGCGTAGCGCTCCCACTCACGCCCCTGGGTCTGGTAGTAGTCTTCCATGGAATCGAAGTTCAGCGCCAGCGCGCCACTCTCGCCGTAAGGCCGCAGCCGCATATCCACCCGGAACACAAACCCGTCACTGTTGACCTTATCGAGGCTGGCAATCAGCTTTTGCCCCAACTTGATAAAGTACTCCTGGTTGGAAATGCTGCGCGCGCCGCCTGCGGTTTCACCGGCTTCCGGGTAGGTAAAAATCAGGTCGATGTCGGAGGAGACGTTCAGCTCACGACCACCGAGCTTGCCCATGCCCAGCACCACCAGCGGCTGCGGGAGACCACTGTGTTTCCCAATAGGCGTGCCATAGCGCTGCTGCAGAAGCCCGTGGTGGTAGGCCAGGGCGGCCTGAATGGTCACTTCCGCCAGCAGCGTCATATCAGACATGGTTTCCGGCAGTTCGGCCAGGCGATTGAAATCCCGCCAGAGAATACGCAGCATCATATCGCGCCGGAACTGCCGCAAACGGCGATCAAACTCCGCCTCGTCCAATCCGGCCGCACTCTTCTCAGTTCCGGTACTGTCGGTATCTGCGGAGCTATCAGCAACCCCTGTACGGTCAGCAACTCCGCTCGTCACCTGCAGTCGCTGATCCAGCCTCGCCTTCATCGCAGAAAAATCGAGGCTTTGTCGATAGATGCCGGCTTCCAACCAGGCCATAAATTCGGCGGCGCGATCGACGGCCAGCTGGGCGGCGTAGTCACTGGCCACCCACAGACGCGCCAATTGATCGGCGTCTTGCGGATGCCCGTGCAACCAGTGTTGCAGCTGCTCGACCAGCTCATCCCCGGCGCGGGAACACCATTTGGACTCCTGCGCTTGCAGCAACGGTTGAAAGTGGGAAGGAATCTGCTCTAGGGGAAGCATAACGTCTCCTGAAAACGGGATAGGCGGGGGTTAGCGCTCGACCTCAGGTGATGGAGATACTCGCATGACCTCTTCAATGGTAGTCAGCCCTTGCGCCACTTTCTGGGCGCCAGACAGGCGCAGGCTGCGCATACCCTCGCGCATCGCCTGCTTGCGCAACGCGATCAGGTCGCAGTGATCGGTAATGATGGGGTGCAAACTGTCACTTAACGGCATGATTTCATAGATGCCCTGACGTCCATAGTAGCCTGTGTTGCGACACTCCAGGCAACCCGCCGGCTGGTAAATGACTTTCGGTGGCGCCACTTTCCATGGGCTGACAAGCTGTTGCCAGACGTCCGCGTCCACAGTGTCTTCCTCTTTGCAGTGAGGGCAGAGTGTCCGCACCAGTCGCTGGGCCATAATGCCCAGCACGGCGGAACGGATCAGGTAGGACGGCACGCCCAGATCCAACAGCCGCGAGACCCCGGAAGCGGCGTCGTTGGTGTGCAGCGTTGAAATCACCAGATGGCCGGTGAGGGCCGCCTGCACCGCCATCTGCGCGGTTTCCAGATCGCGGATCTCGCCCACCATGATGATATCCGGGTCCTGCCGCATCAACGTGCGGACGCCGGCGGCAAAATCCAGCTCAATATTGTGCTGTACCTGGGTCTGGTTAAAACTTTCCTCCACCATTTCAATCGGGTCTTCGATGGTGCTGACATTGACCTCACTGGTGGCCAACTGCTTGAGAGACGAATACAGGGTGGTGGTTTTACCGGAGCCGGTGGGGCCGGTCACCAGCACAATGCCATGGGGTTTGCCCAGCATCGATCGCCAGCGCTCATAATCATCGCCGGTGAGTCCCAGCTCGCTGAAACTGCGCAGCAGCACATCCGGATCGAAAATCCGCATCACCAGCTTCTCACCGAAAGCCGTCGGCAGGGTCGACAGCCGCAGTTCCACCTCATTGCCATCCGGCCGCTTGGTTTTGATGCGGCCGTCCTGGGGCTTGCGCTTTTCGGCCACGTTCATGCGCCCGAGAATTTTCAGCCGGCTGGTCACGGCGGTGGTGATGGCAGCGGGTAACTCATACACCTGGTGGAGCACCCCATCGATGCGAAAACGGATGCGCCCCACCTCCCGCCGCGGCTCAATGTGGATATCGCTGGCGCGCTGATCAAACGCGTACTGCAGCAGCCAGTCGACAATATTGACAATATGCTGGTCGTTGGCCTCCGGGTCCTTTAGGGTCCCCAGTTCCAGCATCTGCTCAAAATTGGTCACACTGGAGGCACCGGCCATCCCTGAAGCACCGGAAATAGAACGCGACAGACTGTAGAACTCCACCATATAGCGCTCAATGTCAGACGGCAGGGCAAATACCCGCTTTACCTGCCGCTGCGAGACATGCTCCAGCTGGGGAACCCAGTCGCTGAGAAAAGGCTGCTTGCAAGCTACCACCACTTCGTCTTTGTTCATTTCCACACACAGAATGCCATGGCGTTTGGCAAAGGCGTAGGACATCACCTCGGTCACGGCGGCGGCGTTGATTTTCAGAGGATCGATGTGGAACAGCGGCAGATCGGCGCAATCGGCCAGCCATTGAGCCAATACCAATTCATTGAGAGGGTGCCCCGGGCGAGCCTGGTCGTCGAGTCGCTGAGCGGCGATATAGCTGAGCGGGTGCATGGTGGCCTGTTCACGGGTGCGACTCTGGCCGGCGACAAAGTTGGCATCCTGTCGACTGATGCGACCGTCGGCCACCAGATCATTGAGCAGGTTCCTGAGGTCAACTGTTCGCTCTATGGCTACCGACATGTTCATTCATCACCCTTATGCAGTGTTTTGTATGATATTCAACCACCTGAAGCCGCCCATGTAATAAGACTGGCAATGAAGCCGATTGTAGCCAGATTCGAATCGACGTGATACCGACTGAAACAGGCAAAATGGGATTGCGCTCGACAGCACCGGCCTCTGATGACATAAAAACTTCATTTTTTTAATGAGTTCTGTTGCCCCACTCTTTATACTCCGCGCTGAAATTCATCGGGAGTCTTTGCTATGCCTTTTGCAAACCCACTCGGAAACCTCTTCGGAAAGTCCCCCATTAAGCCCATGCAGGAGCATATGGAGGTCGTCCATCAGACCGTGGCACAATTATCCCCGTTTTTTGATGCTGTCAAAGCGGGTAACTGGGCCCAGGCCGGAGAAATCCAAAAGGAAATCGGCAAACTGGAAAACCGCGCCGATAAGATGAAAAAGGAAATTCGTCTGCACCTGCCGAAAAGCCTGTTTTTACCGGTTCCCCGCTCCGACCTGCTGGAACTCTTGTCCGTCCAGGATCGGATCGCCAACCGCGCCAAGGACATCGCCGGCATTATGCTGGGTCGGCAGATGAGCCTGCCAGCCGCTATCGAAGCGGAAATGATCGAATTTGTACAAACCTCGGTTGCCACCTCCGCCCAGGCCCTAAAGGCCATTGGGGAGCTCGACGAGTTGTTGGAGACAGGTTTCAGCGGTCGAGAACTGGACCTGGTGGAACAATTGATCGAAGAGCTGGACCGCCTCGAACACCATACGGACAAGCTGCAAATCACCATCCGCAGTAATCTGTTCAAAGTCGAAAAGGATCTTCCCGCGGTGGATGTGATGTTCCTCTACCGAGTCATTGAATGGGTTGGCGATGTTGCTGACCGAGCCCAGAAAGTCGGATCCCGACTGCAAATGCTTTTAGCTCGCTGATTACTTAACCCGTCTTTTCGACTCAGCCCGCTACCATAAGGGGAGAATCCCATGTCTATTCTCGCAGAACACGGCCAAACCCTCCTGATCCTGGCCTGTATTTTTGGTGTATTTATGGCCTGGGGCGTTGGCGCCAACGATGTCGCCAACGCCATGGGCACGTCAGTAGGTTCACGCGCACTGACCATTAAACAGGCGATCGTAATCGCCATGGTGTTCGAGTTCCTCGGCGCCTACCTGGCCGGTGGCGAGGTCACCTCCACCATCCGCAAGGGCATTATCGATCCGGCCATGTTAACAGACACGCCGGAACTGCTGGTGTTTGGCATGATGTCGGCGTTACTGGCCGCAGGCACCTGGTTATTGATTGCCAGCATGCTGGGCTGGCCGGTATCTACGACCCACACCATTGTCGGCGCGATTGTCGGCTTTGCAGCCGTCGGCATCTCCGTTGATGCGGTTGCCTGGGGCAAAGTGGGCAATATTGTTGCCAGCTGGGTCGTGTCACCGATCCTGGCAGGCACCATCAGCTTCTTTTTGTTCCGCAGTGTTCAACGCCTGATACTCAATACGGAAAACCCATTTGCCAATGCCAAACGCTACATTCCCATGTATATGTTTGCCGTGGGTTTTTTGATGGCGATGGTCACCATGCTCAAGGGCCTCAAGCATGTCCTGAAAGATGCCGGTATTACCTTCAACTTTTTACAAAGTGCTGGCATTGCCGCCATATTCGGTCTGCTGGTGATGTGCGTTGGTCTGTGGATGTTGCGAAACATTAAGGACGAAGGCAATGAAAACAGCCGCTTCGCCAGTGTTGAGCGCGTCTTTGCCGTCCTTATGGTGTTCACCGCGTGCGCCATGGCTTTTGCCCACGGTTCAAACGATGTGGCAAATGCCGTTGGACCTCTGGCAGCGGTGTATGGTGTTATCAGCACCGGGGCGGTTGCCGCCAAAACGACAATGCCGAGCTGGATTCTACTGCTGGGCGGCATCGGTATTGTGGTGGGACTTGCCACTTACGGCTGGAAAGTGATCGCCACCATCGGCAAAAAGATTACCGAACTGACACCCAGCCGCGGTTTTGCCGCCGAGCTGGGAGCCGCCGCTACGGTAGTACTGGCATCAGGAACCGGCCTGCCAATTTCCACCACCCACACTCTGGTGGGAGCTGTACTGGGTGTCGGCATGGCTCGCGGCATCGGCGCACTCAACCTGCGTGTGATTGGCACTATCTTCACCAGTTGGATTATTACCTTGCCAGCAGGCGCGGGTCTGGCAATCCTGTTCTTCTTTTTCTTTAAAGGTGTATTTTCCTGATACACCCGCCATCAGCCTGATGGAATACAACTCGGAACAAAAGCCGTCACGCGCTTTTGTTCCGAGCTAATAAATTGTTCTCCCAAGCCAACACTCGTCGTCCTCCCCACTGAATCAACAGTCGTCTATCACAAGTTCCTCACAGACTGTCACCACTCCAATTGCATAACCTTTACCTGACATCCACCTGCGTTCGCACCACACCCACAAAAAATGGCACACAAAGCTCTAGCCGTTGATTCGCTGACGCAGAAAAAACTTTCAAATTAATTCGTCAGAATTATGAACGTTTTTTTTAATAGATAAATCATATTTACGCTTTTAAAAGCCCCCGACTATCCTTCAGGCAATTCTATGAACAAACGCTCAATTTATGGACTCGGAGGAGTGTTTTTTTGAGGTTTTCTACCTCGAACCACCACTTCGAGCAACTTAAAAGAATAGATACTTTGTTGCAGCAGGATGCACCATGCATTGGCAGTCAAAAATAAAAAGGGATGTTTTATGAACGACAACGCCCTTTGGCACTTGGGCTACTGCTCTGACAGCGAAACACAACAATTGCAGTCCAGGCTGACTTCGTGGCAGCTGCTCGCCGTCCCCCTGCCGCAGGAAACACCCGCTAAACTGTCCCGCACTCAAGCAGCCGCGGGTATCTTTCATCTGGCCTCTGGTCTGGCAACCCACCAGGTGAATGAGATTGCTGCCATTTTGCGGCAAAATTTGCATTTGCCCTGGATTGCCCTGGTGGATCCAGATGGGTTGCAAAATCCATCCATTCGCCAGCTGATTGGCGCCATGGCGTTTGACTTTCACACTATCCCTCCGGACACAGCGGGTTTACAACATTCCCTAAAGCAAGCCACAGCCATGGCGAGAATACGGCGACGCAGCGTATTGCCCAATACTGTTACCGATTCCGAGGGCCTGGATTCGGATTCAAAGCTGGTAGGCAATAGCCAGGCAATCATTCGGGTAAAGATGTTGATCAACCGCGCAGCCTCCACCGATGCGCCAGTTCTGATCACTGGAGAGAGCGGCACTGGCAAGGAACTGGTTGCACGCGAGCTGCATCAAAAATCCAGCCGTAATCGAGGCCCTTTCGTCGCCGTTAACTGCGGCGCTATACCTCACTCACTGATTCAGTCTGAACTGTTTGGGCACGAAAAAGGCGCGTTTACCAATGCCACTGAACGCCGCATTGGCAAAGTGGAATCCGCCCATCAAGGCACATTATTTCTGGATGAAATTGGAGAATTGCCGCTGAATCAGCAGATTAACTTTCTGCGCTTTTTGCAAGACAGCATGATCCAGCGGGTTGGTGGCCTGCAAAACATTCACGTCGATATCCGAATTATCGCCGCTACCAATGTTGATATGTTGAACGCCATACAAAACCAGAGTTTCCGCGAGGATCTCTACTACCGCATCAACGTGCTCAGCATCCACATGCCGCCCTTGCGCGAACGAACCGAGGATGTGCTGTTACTGGCGGAACATTTCCTCAATGAATTTCAGCTACAACGCGCCCACCCATTGCACTTCTCCAACGAAGCCAAAAACGCTATACGCCGTCACCCGTGGCCCGGCAATATCCGCGAACTGAAAAACCGGGTTTTTAAAGCGGTGATGATGGGTAACGATGGTGAAGTGTGTGCATCAGATCTGGAACTGGAATCACCCACCAGCGAACAAATTTCCCTAAGTTTGTTTCAAGCGAGGGAAAAAGCTGAAGCCGACATCATTCGTACCTCGTTGGATTATGCCCAAAATAATATTTCTGAGGCATCCCGATTATTACAAATTTCGAGACCGACCCTCTACAAGCTAATCGCCCGTTACAACATCCAAACATCTCGTCAGGCGGCAGACTCACACACATCACATGAAGGCTCTCACACTGCCATCGAACATAAGCAGAACTACACCACCAAAGACTATAACCAGGATATAACCCGTTATACGCCCCCGGGCAGTCTCGGCGTATAACAACTTTACTCAAACAAGGAGACATCATGACTGCGACTGCTTCTGCCTGCTACTGGCACTGCAACTTGGGGTTGACGCTGAGAACACTTTCTACTGCCGCCATTGCCTGCTGCTTCTCCGTTTCCGCTTTTGCTCAAGAGCAGCAGATGACCACCAGTGTGGTTACTGAAAATAAGGATCGCCAGAAAGACGTCAGTGAAGTCGTGCAAAGCATTAACGAGCGCGGCATACTGACCTCCCGTGGCACCTGGATTGTCGAGCCATCGTTTACCTACACCCACAGTTCATCGACGGTGGTTGCCATTGAAGGTTTTACGGTTCTGCCAGCTTTGATTATAGGCCTGATCAATGTCAGTCAAGCTGAACGGGATATTCTCAACTACGCTCTGTCGCTGCGAGTTGGGATCACTTCCCGCATGGAGTTGAACCTCAAGGTTCCCTACATTGATATTGATGAAAGTATCCGCGAGCGTCAGGTACTGGAAGGCACGCCGATTGATATTGTCAGTGACACCAGCGGCAATGGTCTTGGGGATGTGGAGTTGAGTCTTAACTACCAACTTAATTCCGGCCGTAATGGCTCGCCGTTCTATATCGCCAACCTGCGGGTCAAAAGTGACACCGGCACCAGCATTTTCGAACTTGATCGACGCAATTTGCTGAACGATTCAGGGGCGATCATCGGCGTGGTCTTTGATGAACAACCCACCGGTTCCGGTTTCTGGTCAGTACAACCTGGTCTTACCGTGCTCTACCCAACTGACCCAGCGGTTCTCTATGGCAGCATCAGTTACTTGTGGAATTTGGAAGATGACAAAGGCCCGGAATTTGGCGGCGAGGTGGACCCGGGAGACATCATCGGCTTCAGTTTTGGTATAGGCTTTTCCGTGAATGAACGCACCTCTTTTAGCCTCGGCTATGAACATAACATCATTGACAAAACCGAAGTGGAATTGGCGCCGGATCTGGAAGACGCAGAATTCGACCGCTATCACTCCGGCAGCTTATTGTTGGGGATTTCTCAGCAGATGTTTGATAAAACTCCCCTGAACATCTCGCTGGCGGTTGGTGTCACGGAACAGAGCCCGGATGTGCAGATCACATTCAAGGCACCGTTCCAGTTCTGAGCTTGTAAGGCCCTATACCATGTAAGGCCCTATACAGATACTGGCAGCCTAACGGCTGTAAAAGATCATATAGGGCAATAACCGATTTTGAAGACCATGTATACGCTGGCTGGTCAAATTGGACAACTCGATATTTAACACATTGTACGTTTGAATCAGACGACTATCCGCTGAATTTTGTATGATGGTTGCACTTTCTGTTTGGATAACCTGAGTAAGCGCCTGCTCAAGCATCATGGAGTCCGGCAAACTTTGCTTCAAACTGGGCTGAACATCCAGCACGGGATTCTGCTGCCTGGCAGAAACCAATTCACGAGCAGAATCATTCAGATCACTCTGCGAGGCTGTGTTCTGTGAGGCTGTGTTCTGTGGAGCTGTGTTTTGTAGGGGTGAGTTCTGCGGTAATTCAGCTGTGGATTGAATCGTCGGCACTGGCGCACTCGAAGAACCGGACGGATACACTGATGTCTGAGTTGTTTTAACCTGACTCGAGGTATGATGATTGCTAGCGCTGGAGGTAACACTGTAATCATCGCCATTGAGCGCTGTGTCCGCAAGCTGATGGGCAACGGATTGAGCCTGATCCGTACTTTTGGTGATCGTCTTCGGAAGTTGCTGAACTTGTCCCAGCGAACTGCTGAGATCTTTTAACACCGTTTGCTCGTCAGCAGAAACCCCTTTATCCGTCAGGATTTCCGGCGATTCAAAGACCTGCTTAACCGCCCCAATAGCCGACTCCAGCTGTTCATCCATCTGCATCATAGCCTGATCCATATCCGCTTTGGCCTGATCCAGGTTCTCCAAGGCTTTATCCACATTCTGTCGAACATTAATGTCGGGGATCACCAACCTGGATTTGGCAACCACCATACCGTCAACCAGCGTCATTTTTTGCAAGCCGATCTGGACTTTAAAACCTTCCTTATCGATAAAACCACCGCGCTGTCGCTCCAGTAGCTCAGGAGCCACGGGCTGAACGCCCAGGTTTATAAACGCCATGGGATTGCCGGCAGCCTGAGCGCCACCAGTCACTGTCATCACCGCCACTGCCAGGGCATGGGCGGTCAGGGCTTTACAACTTGTCATATCCCACCCCACTAGGGTTTAACTCTCTGCCAGTCCTCTAATGACACTGGCAAAACCACACTCGATTAAATCTATTAGAAATCCGTGCTCCTCGGTAACGTCAGTGTAAACTGCGACAGGTTCTTGTTATTTAACAAGCTGGCGTAGTTGGTTTCCGCATAGATTGACCAGGCCAGATCCGTGTCATAACTTCGATGCCCTTGATCCGCGTGACTGCGAATCAAGAACACCAGACCATTCCAGCTGTCCTCGAAGGTTTTACGATCAAAAACCCGTGATCCCGCCGCTGGATCGCCCACCAGGACGTGATCGCCGCGCACACCTTTAATCACCACAAAGTGATTGTAACCGTTGGTATTAATAATGGTGATGGCAGGCACTCGAGCCGACTCATCCAGTTGATCCAGGGACAAGCGAAAACCGTCAGCTTTGTAGCCAAGAGTCTCAAGGTAATTTTTCATATCCAGCATTGAGAAGCCTTCCCGCTGAACCTTTTCAGCATCCGCCAAACTGAACATGGTATCGAATACCTTACTCTCTGAAACAGGATCGTCGTAGTGATAGGTCAACAGCGTTGCAATCGCTGCTGAACCACAACTGAAATCGTATTGTTGTTTAATGACATCGCGAAACTTCCTTTCCTTAAAACTTTCCGCTTTAACGTAATAGGTAGAACCGATACCGGGAATGGCCATACTGCCAGCAGATACTTTTTCTGCCGGCCCAAGCACTGACACCATGACAACAACAAAGAAAAAAACACCCATTATTCTAATCATGCTGATAACCTCTAGAGAGAAGCATCACTGATTTATCAGTATATTAACCATTGTATTCGCCTGAAGGACCACCTGATTCCCGGTGTTTTGAATCACCGTAGTAATACCGGAGGCACCGGACAAGGCATTGTCCGATATGGAGTTATCTCCAGTTACGGAGTTGGTCAGGACATTATCTGTCAGTACGGCATTTTGCTGGGAGTCGTTCACCTGAAATTGTAAATTCAAACCCGACTTGCCATGCTCCCCTTCCAGCTCATCCGCATTTACCGCCTCAGCATCCAACTTTAATTCATTCAGGCTGTCTGCATAGGCGCACGGCAAGAGCAACAACAAGCACAAGAACACCGATAGAGAACCAAAACCAGGGCACCAATTATTTTTAGGTTCATTACACATCATCACCGTCTCCCTTCCCCACACTTTTTCGGCATTCCGATGAAAAGCGCCAGCGACTTAACCTTCCTGGTTACGCCGCTGGCTTAGGGACAACAACCTAAAACATCAAAAACAGGTTAAAGAGTCAGATTAGACTGAACCGCCACATTACCCTGGGTCAGCGAGTTGGCACCGCTATTCTGGTTAATCACCGAGATACCAGAATGGCTCACACCACCATCAATTGAATTGCTCGAATCGACGGTTTGAGTGCTGTACTCACCAACGCTTGGGCCAGTCGTGGTATTGCCAGAAACAGTACCACTCAACTCTGCGGAGTTCATTGCAGTGGAAACACTGATATCACCGAGATTGATGCTGTTATCCGTCATGGAATTGTCGGAGTTATCCGTGTTGTAGGAGTCCGCTACGCTGTTATCGGAATTGTCCGAGTTGTCCGAATTATCCGAATTATCCGAGCTGTCGTTGTAGGAATCCGCGATGCTGTGATCGGAGTTATCAGAGTTATCGGAATTGTCCGAGTTGTCTGAATTGTCGGAATTGTCCGAGCTGTCGTTGTAGGAATCCGCAATGCTGTTATCGGAATTGTCAGAGTTATCGGAATTATCCGAATTGTCCGAGTTGTTGGACGCATCCGCCATGGAGTTGTCGGAGTTGTCCGAGTTGTTGGAATTGTCCGAGTTATTGGACGCGTCAGTGGTGGAGTTATCCGAGTTGTCCGAGTTGTTGGACGCATCCGCCATGGAATTGTCGGAATTGTCCGAGTTGTTGGAGTTATCCGAGTTATTGGAAGCGTCAGTGGTGGAGTTATCCGAGTTGTCCGAATTGTTGGAGGCATCCGCCATGGAATTGTCGGAATTGTCCGAGTTGTTGGAGTTATCGGAGTTGTTGGACGCATCTGTGGTGGAGTTATCCGAGTTGTCCGAGTTGTTGGAGGCATCCGCCATGGAATTGTCGGAATTGTCCGAGTTGTTGGAGTTGTCCGAGTTATTGGAAGCGTCAGTGGTGGAGTTATCCGAGTTGTCCGAGTTGTTGGAGGCATCCGCCATGGAGTTGTCGGAATTGTCCGAGTTGTTGGAAGCGTCGGTGGTGGAGTTATCCGAATTATCCGAATTGTTGGAGGCATCCGCCATGGAGTTGTCGGAATTGTCCGAGTTGTTGGAAGCGTCGGTGGTGGAGTTATCCGAATTATCCGAATTGTTGGAGGCATCCGCCATGGAGTTGTCGGAATTGTCCGAGT
>JAWMQP010000006.1:0-268211 GCA_033283335.1 Cellvibrionaceae bacterium WSDTSA12
AATTGTACTGTTTGGTACACAACATTGAGAAAATCGCCAATTACGGGAAGATGAGTTGATGCACAGAGATATCCACACTGGCACTGTGCGAATTTCGCGCAATGGGTGATTATGTTAAGTGGATGTGGTTGAATAGTGGTCATTGAAATTAAAGGAAAATTGACTGTGGATAAGCAATCTTTACTAAACGTTTTTCTACAGTCTCGTTAAGCATCTAGGTGATACAAGCGACTGTGGTGTCCACTTTACGGGGGGAGCCCTCCTGAAAGCGCTAGCCATTTAACAAGTCAATGGTGCAAACCCCCAACCAGCTGGCCTCTACCTTCACTCTGAACCCCTGTTGCTGTATTTTAGGCGAGGTCGATACATTTAACCCCTAGTTGAGATCATCACATGGAATGGATAATCTTATTAATCATTGTTGTGGCCGTTTTAGCGGTAATGACCAAAGGAAGCTCAGCCTCATTTTCCTACCGACTAAATGGCCCTCTCTTCAGTCCCGCTGAACGTTCATTTCTCGGAGTGGTGGATGCCGCGATAGGCGATAGATACCGTGTTTTCGGAAAAGTCAGGGTGGCCGATATCCTGTTGCCTCAAAAGGGCTTGAATCGTAAAAGCTGGCAAATAGCCTTCAATAAAATATCTGCCAAGCACTTTGATTATGTTCTCTGTTGCAAAGACACCTTAACCGTTATTGCCGCCATAGAGCTGGACGATAAAAGCCACAAGAAGAAATCGTCACTGGCCCGTGACCAATTTTTAAACTCGGCGTGTGAATCGGCTGGCCTTAAACTTATCAGGTTTCCTGCTAAAGCCAATTACGGAAAAAATGAAATCAGAGAAAAGATAGAAAGCACTATCGATACTCAAGAACGCTAAAACGTTTAGACATTGTGCAAGTACGTTGTCGCCATCTGTCAATTCGGATTACTCCAGCGAAGCATTATCACTCATCAGTAATCAGTTCGGATCAATAAGGAAAGGGTATGGATAAGGAGTGTTACGCAGTTATTTTTTCGGCCACTAAATGAGAAAACTCTGATGGTTATGATGAAATGGCGATGGAGATGGTAAGCCTGGCCATGCAACAGGAGGGATTTTTAAATATTGAGTATTCCCAAATGGGCGATGCATCCATCACAATATCTTACTGGGACTCAGAAGAGGCCATCCGTAACTGGAAAAATAACAGCCGGCATCTGCAAGCCCAGGAGCTGGGTAAAAATGGCTGGTACAAGGATTACTCAATTAAGGTGGCAAAGGTTACTCGCGAGTACAGCTATGGAAAATGAGTATTGAATTTGGACATATGTCGGCGTCTACCGATCTGTGTGATCATTCGTGGTTAGCATTTCTGATAACGCGGTTTAAAGGATTGTCGGTTATTAGGCTAATCAACAGGGATTAAGTGCCAGTATCTTGCTGTAGCGTGCCGGTGATTGCCTTGATGTATGCAGGCAAGTTGGGTGCTTGTAATTTTAAACAGGGAAAAACTTTATGACTAAGTTGGTTTTATCTATTTTGTTATTGTTTGTCGGGGCTGTCATTGCGGTTGCCAAAACCAATAGGAATGAAAAAAGCACACAAATAGGTGCCTACGGTTGTTTTATCGCGGCAATCGTATTGTTCTTGATGTCGGTAGTGATCACGGTGCCTGCAGGCCATGTCAAAGTGGCGACGTTGTTTGGCAAGGTTCAAGATCATACCTATCGAGAAGGTTTGCATGTGGTGAATCCTCTGTTGGCGTTTACGGCTTTCGATTTACGGCAAAAGACGCACATGGAAACCGCGGGCATTCCAGCTGAGGATAAATTGATTACCAAAATGGATGTGTCGGTTCAATACCGGACCATCGGCGAGATGGCTCCGGATATATTGAGAAATACCGGAACGACGGAAGCCTTAATTCAAGTGCATATGATACCCAAGCTACGATCTATCCTCCGTGAACAGGGCAAGGGAGTTGCGGTATCTCAGGATTTTTTCAAAGAGGCGGTTCAGCGCCAACTGCAGGAAACCCTTCAGCTTGGCCTGGCTGAATTCTTAGCCCCGAAAGGTTTGCAGGTAGAAACAATTCTTATCCGTGATGTCCAGTTGCCCGAAGTGATTCGAACCGCCATTACCGAAACCAAAAAAAGAGAGCAAGAAGTATTAAAGCAGCAGGCTGAGTTAGAGCGATTCGCTACGGAACAGGATCAGAAGGTCAAGCAAGCGGAATCTGAGTTGAAAGCCGCCAAGCTGGAAGCCCAAAAAATAAAAGAGCTGGCGAATGCCGAGGCTTATAAAATTGACGTGATCAACAAAACCTTGTCTAAATCGCCAAACTACATTGAGCTTAAAAAAGTAGAGCAGTGGAATGGTGTGCTGCCCATCTATGCGGGAGGGGAAAATATTCCCATGATCGATCTGCGCACCCTGGCTAAAAAATAACAGCGGGTGTCACTCACATAAGGCCGCGAACAGCTAAACCTGTTCACGGCCTGGATGGTTAACGGCTCCGAAACGACGCCACAAACCCGCCATCCACCAACAAATCGCAACCGCTGATGTAGGATGCTTCGTCGGAGGCGAGAAACAGCGCGGCAGTGGCGATTTCTTCCGGCAGACCATCCCGTTGCAGGGCAATCATCGGCCGCATATTGGCATAGCCATCTTGATCGCCTTCTTCCTCGAGTTGTCCCATTGGTGTCTGGATCAAACCGGGAGAAATGGAGGTGATGCGTTTGCCTTCCTGGCCCCAGGCCATGGCCTGGCTGCTGACATAGTGCAGCAGGGCTTTTTTGGCGTAGGCGTAGGCAAAGCCGGAATTGCTCAGCAGGTCGCCAGGTAATTGTTGCAACCGCTCAATCACATCACCGGAGAGAGGTTCGGACAGGATGCTCTCGACCTCCGGGTTGGGGGGCACCATATGGGCGCTCATGGATGAGATACACACCGCACTGCCACCCGGGTTCAGCAGGGGTTTGAGTTTTTCCAGCAGGCTCACGCTGTCGATCAGGTCAACCTTGACGATGGTTTCCCCGTCCGTCATCTGCGGGGACAGGCCCACCGTGTGGATTACCGCGTCCAGCGATCCATGCTCACCGAGCTGATCCAGGTAGGCATCAACCGCGGCTGTATCGGCGATGTCCAATACCTGATAGGTAACGGGTACGTTGTCCAGCCGACACTCCTGGGCCAGCTGCATCAGTTTGTCCGGGTTGAGGTCGGTGAGCAGTAGTTCGTAACCCCGGCTGGCGGCGAGCAAGGCGCAGGCCAGTCCCATACCGCCGGTGGCGCCGGTGATCAGCATTTTTTTGTCTTTACCTTGTGAAAGGGTCATCGAAAATTCCCTGTGCTTTGTTTTAAAAATGAAGGGTTAAAAAATTAACGCCATGGTCGGCGCGGTGATGATGTCCCAGTCGGTAATGATTTCCCGCTTCAGCAGTTTGAACTGGCCATCGACTTCTCGCAGGATGTCTTTGCGTCCGCCATAGTAGGTGTGGTTATCGGCGCCTGAGTGACTGTAGAATAGCTGGAAATTGGAAAACACCCGGTACTCGTTCACACTGGCGTCGCTGCTTTCAACCGTCTCCACCTCGACGTTGGTGATAAAGCGGCGGGTGCGTGGCGCAGGGCTTTCGGACCAGGCATTGTTTTTGTAGGGCCGGATCGTGCGCACGAGGGTTTCCATGTACTGGTCGTGGCGCAGGGGTGAGCCCTGGCCGCCGTCGGCACGCTCCAGTTCCCGATCCACCGCCAGAAACGCTTCCGTATCTTGCAGGCTGGGGTCTGGCTGCGGTACATAGCGGGTGGGGATACTGTAGACGATCGCCTCATCCACCAGCGCCAGCCACTGCTGAAAGCAGCGCTCATCCAGCAGTCGGGCTTCACGGTAATAGAATTGTTCGACGCGGGTAATCAGTTGATGGTCAATGCTCATGCTTGTCATGGTTACTTGGCCTCCCCAAACAGGTCTTCGCGCCAGCGGGCATAAAAGCTGCGCGCATAGTGTTCGTTAAAACAACGACCGACAGTGCCGGGCAATTCCGGGTGGTCGGACTCTTCGCCCAGACCCAGCCCATAATAAAACGGCGTCTCGTTCAGGTAACTGATGTCAGAGCCCAGGAATTGCTGGCTCCAGGCGTAGGAGTCTTCCTGCTCCAGCAATCCGCCAGGGCCAAAGGCAAAGCTGTATTTAGAGCGCAGCATCGCCTTGATGTGATCCGGCGCTTCAACGGGGCTTAACCACCAGGACCAGTATTCGATTTGGCCTGGCGCGCGCGGGTGGCTGACTCGCAACGTGGATTGACCCCACAGTAGTGACAGGTTGGGGTAAACGCCCAGCGCCATACCCTTGATGCGTGCCTGTAACGGCGTCAACCGGTCGGCGACTGTACGTTGGACTTCCAGCAAATATTCGGTCAACTCCGCCGGTGAGCTCTGGTCGGCATTGCAGCGGTCGACATCACTGGAGTCTTCAGGCATCAACCTGAAGGCCGAGGCATGGCCGGGCCTGCCAACCGCTGTCACGGCATAGTCTTCGATTTCACGCGCGGCGTCGGACTGGGGTGACACCAGCGAGCCGTGCAGAAAGGCGGCGTGACCAATGTCTCCCAACATATTTTCCACGGGCAGCTTCCAGTTGCATTTGAGCTGCCATTTGTGCGGCGGTCCAACAATTTCCAGCCCCCCGGGGAAGCGCTCGAAAAACGCTTCCATGTAAAATTTATGCTCTCCCAGGAAGTCGTCCAGTGACTCAACCTCCGGGTCAAGGCAGCCAAAGATGAGACCGAACACCGATTCCACACGCGGCACCTGCTTCAGGCCAAACTGGCTTTTATCGATACGCTGCTCCAGTTTTCGCTCCTGGGGAATGCCCACCAGTTCGCCAGTGGGTTTGAACGTCCAGGTGTGGTAGGGACAGACAAAGCGGGCGGTATTACCCTGGTCGGCGCGGCAGACGCGCAGGCCGCGGTGGGGGCAGCTGTTGATGCTGGCGGCGATCCTACCATCGGCGCCACGGGCGACAATCACCGGAATCTCGCCAATGTAGGCCGAGACAAAATCGCCCGGCTTTTTCAGTTGACTCTCGTGGGCGAGGTAGACCCAGTTGCGCTGAAAAATGCGTTGCTGTTCCAGCTGATAAATGGCCTGGCTGTTGAACACTTGCCGGCTAACCCGGCTGTAATCGCCAGATAGCAGTTGGTGTGGATCCAGGTCTTGCGTGTTACCAGTTAAGGTCAGGCTGTTCATGCGGGTCCTCCCTGCAAAGTGTTCACGAAGTCGTGAAGCCTGGTGGTTATGATTATTATGAAACTGGTTTAGCTGCGAAGCGGGGGTGTTAACGACTCATCACTGTTTCTTGTCGTTATTCTCCGTCGTAGGCTTCGATCTTGGCCCTGATTTTCTTCAGGTCTTTACAAATACGCTCACAGGTTTTGATGTCACTTTCCGTCAACAGATTGCTGACGACCGCGATCAATGTGTCTCCCAGTTGTTGCTCAAAGGCTAATCCCTGCTGTGTCGGTTGCAGCAGGGGAGAAGTTTTATGATCAGGGTTGGGCAGTTTTTCTATCAAGCCAAGCTCCAGCAGGCGATTCGCTGCCCGTTGCACAACTTGGCGCAAATGACCGAGAGCCCGGCCAACCTGGGAAACTGTTAAGGGCTTTTTCGCCTCAGTCAACGAAATCAGGACCAGCCTCTCCAATCGGCTTAACGTGTTTTCCCCCAGTGCCGCCGACAGAATACTCTGGGCGCTGTCCTTTAGGTGAATGGACTCTTCAATCAGGCTCACAAGGGGGTTTTCAACGATCTTCATAAAGCGTTTGCTGGGTGTCCGGCGGTTTATAAGGGTTTGTGACTACTTTGTCTCTTTTGATTCAATATGGAACATAGGAGACAGATTTGGTGTGAGTTTTCCTGACTGGGGAGTAATTGTCAAGCGTCCAGGTTGCGCTTCTGCCATTGATCTGTGTCGATGTGAGGGCTGGCTTTTGTTGCCGCTGACTGGCGTTTTCGCGAAATTGTGACTTAAATTATTATTACTGGTTATACATTCAACAGGGATGATTCATCAGGCGTTCTGTGTGGTGAAATCTTAGGGCGGTTGTTGTCCTGTCTTAAATGTCTCTTAGCGGCTTTTACCGGTGCGTCGGTGCACGATAACTCTATGATTTTCTTGTTATTTAGGAGGGGCTGGCTTGGTACGGGCGGTGTCGCGCTCATAAAGCCACGTCATAATGGCGTTGTCAGCTCGATCTTGCTCAGGGTGTCTCGTCAAGAAGTTAGCAGTTTTTAGGTAGCGGACTGGATTCCAGTAATAATTTAAAGGACAACCCATGAAACGACGATTTCTGGCTTTGGATAGCTTTAGAGGCCTGTTTGCTTTTGCGGTGGTTATTTACCATATGCATGTTGCGGGCAGCTTTGCCGAAGCGGGCTTTTTTCGCAATAGTGACATTTTTGTTGAGTTTTTTTTTGTGCTGAGTGGTTTCGTACTGACCCACGGCTATGCCAATAAAGCGGAGTTAAACTTTAAGGATTTTATGATTTCGAGAAGCTTCAGGTTGTATCCGTTACACCTGGCCATGTTGATGGTATTTATCGCGTTCGAAATCGGGAAGTTGGCGGTGTATAACTTTGGCCTGACCTTTGATAAACCACCGTTTATGGATCATAAAGCGGTGTCAGAAATTCTGCCGAACCTGTTGCTCATACATTCCTGGACACCGTTAACCGATTCACTGAGCTTTAACTACCCTTCCTGGAGCATCAGTATCGAATACTATATGTATGTGCTGTTCTTTTTTACGTTGTTGTTGCCCTCGAGAATCCGGTTTTCGTTGTGGGCGTTGATGAGTGTTCTGGCTTTTGCTTTGTTGCTGATGAAGTCCGAGTTGCTGGTGGACAAGGTTCAAAGCGGCATATCCTGTTTCTTTGCCGGCAGTATGACTTATTGTCTCTACAAAAAATTTTCCAGTCTGCAGTTGGGTTACGCCGTTTCCTCGTTCCTGGAGGTGTTGCTATTTCTGTTGGTGGTGCTGGTGGTATCCAGTAACTTTGAAACGAAACACATTGTGGCGAGCTTGCTGTTCTGTACGGCCGTATTCTTTTACGCCTATGAATTCGGTGTCATCTCTGAAGTATTAAAGCGTGGCTTTTTTGTCAGGTTGGGAGAGCTGTCTTACTCGATCTATATGGTGCATGCCGCTGTATTGTTTGTCTTTATCTCGGCTGTGTTGATTTTACAGAAACTGCTTGGCAGGACGCTGGCTTTGATGGTCGATGGTGAGCGGGTAATAACCCTGGGGCACGATTGGGCGAACAACACCCTGGCTATCTGTATATTGGCCGCGGTCTTTATAGCTTCGGTGTTTAGTCATAAATACATCGAATTGCCTGGCCGCAAATTAGGTCGGAAATTTATCTCTGGGGATAAAGCCTATACCTCTGAGTCGAAAAGGTTGGTGCACGAGTGAACGCGAGTCGGGAACAGCGTCGGTTGGAAAAGGAAAAGGAAAAAAGGTTAGAGGCGTAACGGGTTGAGAAGGGGGCATGATTGCCCCCTCCAGGATGAAAATTACATTTCCAGATCAAAGCGATCCAGACGCATAACCTTAACCCAGGCGTCGACAAAGTCGTTGATGAACTTGTCTTCGCCGTCATTGGCCGCGTAGACCTCGGCCACAGCGCGCAACTCGGAGTGAGAACCGAAGATCAGGTCCACCGGGGTGGCGGTCCACTTCAGCTCACCGCTGCTGCGATCACGACCTTCGTACAAGCCTGCCTCTTGGGTAGACTTGGTCCACTGGGTGGACATGTCCAGCAGGTTGACGAAAAAGTCGTTGCTCAAGGTGCCGGGCTGGTCGGTAAAGACACCGTGCGCCGATTGCTGGTAGTTGGCATCCAGGCTGCGCAGGCCGCCGACCAGAACGGTCATTTCCGGTACACTCAGGCTCAGCAGATTGGCCTTGTCGACCAGCATTTCCGCCGGCGACAGACGGCTGGCTTCACCGTAATAGTTGCGGAAACCGTCAGCCGCAGGTTTCAGTGCCTGGAACGACTGCACGTCGGTCTGCTCGGCCAGGGCGTCCATACGACCCGGAGTGAAAGGTACTTCCACATCGTGACCGGCATCGGCAGCGGCTTTTTCAATCGCAGCGGCACCGCCCAGCACAATCAGGTCGGCCAGGGACACTTGCTTACGGCCACCCTTGCGGTTGAATTCCTGCTGAATGCCTTCCAGTTTCGCCAGCACTTTGGCCAGTTCTTGCGGGTTGTTGGCTTCCCAGTCTTTCATCGGCGCCAGGCGAATACGGGCACCGTTGGCACCACCGCGCATGTCGGTAGAGCGGAAGCTGGCGGCGGAAGACCAGGCGGTACGAACCAGTTCAGGTACGCTCAGGCCGGAATCCAGAATCTTCGCTTTCAGTTTCTTGGCGTCGCGCTCGCTGATCAGCTTGTGATCCACTTCGGGGATCGGGTCTTGCCAGATCAACACTTCAGACGGCACGCTGTCACCCAGGTAGCGAGCCCGTGGACCCATGTCGCGGTGAGTCAGTTTGAACCAGGCTTTGGCGAAGGCCAGTTGATACTCTTCCGGATTCTCGTGGAAGCGCTTGGCGATCTCGCGGTAGCTGGGGTCAAACTTCAACGCCAGGTCGGTGGTGAACATGATTGGCGCGTGGCGCTTGCCAGCAATGTGCGCGTCCGGCACCAGGTTGGCAGCCTGACCATCGGCTGGGATCCACTGGGTCGCACCTGCCGGGCTCTTGGTTTTCACCCAGTCGTAGGCGAACAGGTTATCCAGGTACTGAGTCGTCCAGGCAACAGGATTGACCGACCAGGCGCCTTCCAGTCCACTGGTGACCGTGTCGGCACCTTTACCAGTACCGCACTTGTTGGTCCAGCCAAAGCCCTGTTCTTCAATATCGGCAGCAGCGGGTTCCGCACCCACACACTCTTCCGGCTTGTGAGCGCCGTGAGCTTTACCGAAGGTGTGACCGCCGGCAATCAGGGCCACGGTTTCTTCGTCGTTCATGGCCATGCGACCAAAAGTGTCGCGGATGTCCTGTGCCGCCAGCAATGGATCGGGGTTGCCGTTAGGACCTTCCGGGTTGACGTAGATCAGACCCATTTGTACCGCTGCCAGAGGTTTCTCCAGCTTGCGCTCGCCACTGTAGCGTTGTTCACCACCCAGCCATTGTTTTTCCGGACCCCAGTAAACCATGTCCGCTTCCCAATCGTCTTCACGACCACCGGCGAAACCGAAGGTTTTAAAGCCCATGGATTCCAGCGCAACGTTACCGGTCAGTACCATCAGGTCGGCCCAGGACAGCTGGCTGCCGTACTTCTGCTTGACCGGCCACAACAGGCGACGGGCTTTGTCCAGGTTGACGTTGTCGGGCCAGCTGTTGAGTGGCTCAAAGCGTTGTTGGCCACCAGCGGCACCGCCGCGACCGTCCCAGATGCGGTAAACACCGGCACTGTGCCAGGCCATGCGGATAAAGAACGGACCATAGTGACCGTAGTCGGCTGGCCACCAGTCCTGGGAGGTGGTCATCAAGGCTTCGATGTCTTTTTTGACCGCATCGAGATCCAGCTTTTGGAATTCTTCGGCGTAGTCGAAATCAGCCGCCTGTGGGTTGGATTCCACAGCGTGCTGACGCAGGGGAGCCAGGTTCAGTTGTTCTGGCCACCAGAATTTGTTGTTGGGGGCTTGTCCTTCTGCCAGCGCCGTGCCTGCCAGCATGGAGGAGGTGGCTAACGCAATCGCAGCGATTAAAGGTTTTTTTCGTCTGATCATAGTGATTTCCGAATGTCTTTATCAGTAGGTGACTTGCTCGAATGAACACCTGCCAGGGACGTTCCGAATCTCTCTGGAGCCTGGGGCGTGTTCAGCCAGTAGCAGAGTAAGTAACTGACGTACAGGGCGGAAATCGAACCTTCCTATATGTTCGATAGGCGGTGCCGATAGGTGGTTAGAGTCTGTCCGATGTGGGTTGTTCGTGATCGTCTTCCGGCATAATCAGACTGAAAAGCTTCCACTGGCTTTGCGGTCGCAGCTCGCTCTCGCAGGTAAACCACTGCACGCTACCCTTGGGGTCCAGGGCAAACAGGGGAATGCTTTGTTGATTGGCGGGATGTTGTTGCCAGTCAGCGAAGTCGAAACTGTCGGTAAGCAGGGTGCTTTTCACCTGGGCGCCTTTTGATACCAGACTGGCCAACTTGCTGAAGGTGACGTCCTGCCCAAACAGGATAGCACTGAGGTATTGCTCGGGAACCGCAGTCTTGCCGGAGCGTTTGCCATTGCCACTGGCCAGACACAGGACTTTGGGTTTGGGAAACTCACCGCGGTATTTGAGTATGCCCAGGTGATTGCGGTCGCTGTGATGGGACAAGCCGAGAAAGCCGCCCAAGCCGACCAGATCCAGCTGCTTGTCAGCGTACTCGGACAACAAGCCGCCATAGAAAGTGGGCAGATCGTCCATGCGCGCGGCGGAAATGTTATCCCAGTAGGTATCGGCCAACAGTACTCGGTAGTTGGCGGATTTCAGTGCGCTGGCAATTTTGCGAGCCACCGGGTTGGCGCCCATGATCAGATAGCCGCGGGCATCCGGTTCGGCCACACCCAGTGCCCGGGCCAGGGGGCGGGCGGTGAGGCTTTGAATCACCACGGTACCCATGATGACGCTGAACGCCAGTGGCACCAGCAGAAAGGCTTCGTCAAACCCCATGTGTTCCAGCTTCAGGGCAAACAGCGCCGATACAGCTGCAGCCACGATACCGCGGGGACCAATCCAGGCCAGCAGCAGTTTTTCCCTGAAACTGAACACCGAGCCATAGGTGCTGGCAAACACTTTCAGGGGCCGGCTAAGGAACTGCATGATCACCAACACCCCGACACCTCCCCAGCCCAACAGGGCCAGGTCGCTGAATTCGATACGGGCGGCCAGCACGATAAACAGGCTGGAGACCAGCACCAGGGTGAGGTTTTCCTTGAAGTTCAGAATTTCCTCGGTGTGCACATCGCGCATGTTCGCCAGCCAGATGCCCATCACCGTCACCGTCAGCAGGCCGGATTCATGACGCAGGGCCTCGGCGCAGGCAAATACGCCCGCGACGGTCGCCAGGGTGGCGTAGTTGTGCAGATACTCCGGCAGCCAGTGGTGCCGTAACAGCAAGCCAAACACATAGCCGGCCGCCACTCCAAGCAAGGTGCCCACCAGGATGGTTTCGCCGAAAATCAGGCTGGCCTCGACCCAGGAGCCGTCTCCCTGCTGGGCCACAATCCATTCAAACACCAGCACAGCCAACAACGCGCCCAGAGGATCGATGACGATGCCTTCCCAGCGCAGGGCATTGGCGATGCGGGCGTTGGGCTTCACTGTTCGCAGCAGTGGCACGATCACCGTGGGGCCCGTGACCACCATAATCGCCCCAAACAAGGCCGCCAGCGGCCAGCTGAGACCGACTAAGAAGTGCACAGCGAGGGTGGTGATGACCGCGTTCAGCAGCGCCCCAAAGGTCACCATATTGCGCACAACGGTGCCGATGTCCTTCAGTTCGCTGGCCTTGAGTGTGAGACTGCCTTCAAACAGAATCACTGCCACTGACAGGGAGATAAAGGGAAACAACAGCTCGCCAAACAGGTCGTCAGGATTCAGGATATGGCCTGCGGGACCCAAACTAATACCGGCCAACAGTAGAAACAGAATGGCGGGCAATTTGACTCGCCAGGCCAGCCACTGGCAGGCGAGACCAATGACAGCAATCAGAGCAAAACTGGATAGAGTGGTTAGCACCGTCATCCCTCGGTAAAAATCCGTAGATTCGTTATGGTTCGGTGGTTGGCAAGGCTGTGATGTTCAGGATAGCAGCTTTGTGGAAAAGGTGATTCAGCGGTGGTCCAGATCTCACCGATCCATCAGACCAGAATTGCAACTAGGCCAAAACCCGCATGTGGCAGGCGTTGCCGGACGTGCAGGAGATCGCTATAGACTGCGAAGTGGTTCCAAAATTGAGCGGGGCTGTGTATTATTTGCATCACATTCTAATGATACAACGGTGTTGGTTTGCTTGAGTTATCAAGGAGCCAATATCCGCACGCCAGATATACCTCATAAACATAATCCACTGGTATCTTCTTGTGTATTCGGAAGCTCTGAGAAATAAAGTCATGGGTGTTACCGCGGCCTTGGCGGCTGTGAATCTGTGAAATACGTACATTGTGTTTAATTGGGGTAGAAAATGCCTTCTGTATTGCGTCGTTCCCTTGGCAAAAAAACCTTGCCTTGGTTGGTACTGCTGTTTTCCAGTTTTGTGGCTGTTGGTCTGGTGGCCACGGAGCCGGAGCTGGAGCCAAAGCCGATCGCCAAAATTTTGCCACTGGTCAAAGTTAAGCAAGTGAATCTGACCACCGAAGTCTTGAAGATCTATTCGGAAGGCATTATTCGTCCCAAATCTGAGTCTTCCATTATTCCGGAAGTCGACGGACGCATTGAGTGGGTGAACCCCCGATTCGTCACTGGAGAGTTTTTCAAGCAAGGTGAAAAACTGTTTCAGATCGATGACCTGGATTTCCGTACTGCGGTGGAAAATGCCGAAGCCCGGACCACCAAAGCTCAAATCGATCTTGAATTCGCCCAGGCAGAATTGCAGCGTAATGAAGCTTTACGCAAGAAGAAGCTGGTAAGCCAGTCCGCCTTTGACGATATCTACCGTCGTCATGCCCTGGCACAGTCGGAGGCCAAATTGGCGAGCCTGGAACTGGAAAAAGCCAAGCGCAATTTACTGCGCACCAGTGTATTGGCTCCCTTTGATGGCCGGGTGGTATCAGAATCTGTCGAAGTGGGTAAGTTCTTCAAGCGCGGCGATAAAGTGGCCGAGGTGTATGGTACCTCTGTGTTTCAAGTGCGCTTGCCAGTGGCGATCCAGCAAATGGAATTTATGCAGCAGCCCAGCGCTGACTATCAGCCGCGGGTGGACTTCAGTGTGAATTACGCCGGTAAGCGTCACCTGTGGCAAGGTCGTCTGGTGCGTACCGAGGCGGAGTTGGACGCCCAGTCACGCATGAGTTATGCGGTGGTGGAAATTGATCCTGCGGTACTGCCGGAAAACCTGCCCATGGGGCTGTTCGTGCAGGCGGCCATTCACGGTAAGGAGTTGGAACAGCTGGTCCGTCTGCATCGTGGTGCCATTCGCAACGGTGAAAAAGTGGTGGTGGTCGACAGCGAGCAACGCCTGCGTTTGCGTCCAGTAAAAGTCCTGCGCAACGAGGGCAACGATGTGGTCATCTCGGCCGGCCTGGCGGAAGGCGATGTGGTGTGTGTGGCACCAGTGAGTGTGGTGGTGGAAGGAATGGAAGTGGAAACCGTGTATGAAGCGCGAGAGGAAGCTGCGCCGCTGGCGAGCCAGTTCTTACCCGAAAACACTGCTGGTGAGGCGCTGCTGTGAAGTCTGTCATCGCCTGGTTTGTTGATAATAAGGTCGCCGCTAACCTGTTGATGTTCCTAATGGTGATTGGCGGCCTGATCACTTTCCCGACCCTGTACCGGGAAGAGTTTCCCAATATGGATCTCGGTATTGTCAACGTGGAAGTCGTCTACCCGATGGCAACTGCGGAAGAGATCGAGAGCAGCATCTGCATCAAAGTGGAAGAAGCCATTACCGGTACGGTGGGAATCAAGAAAATTCGTTCCACCTCGGTAGAGGGTGTCTGTACGGTGTCGTCGGAACTGGAAGACAGCGCCGACAGAGCTTCCGTCATTCGCGATATTCAGAACAGTGTCGACCGGTTGGACAGTCTGCCGGAAGATGCGGAACAGCCGATTGTATCTGAACAGAAACAAATCCTGGCGGCTATCCAGCTGGTTATTTCCGGTGATACCGATGAGCTGTCACTGAAGCGCATTGGCGAGCGTATGCGCGATGAAATTACCGACTTGCCGGAAGTCAGTCAGGTGCAGCTGCTGTACGGCCGTCCCGATGAAATCTCGTTGGAAATTTCCGAATTGAGTCTCCGCCGACATGGGTTGTCGCTGGAGCAGGTGGCCAACAGCATTCGTGCTAACTCCATTGACCTGCCTGGTGGTATGGTCAAAACCGATGAAGGTCATGTCCTTCTGCGGACCAAGACTGAGGCCCATGGCCAGAGCGAATTTGCCGATATCGTGGTGTTGGCCAAACCCGATGGGACCCAGGTGCATCTCGGTGATATCGCTACGGTGGTAGATGGTTTCGAAGATAAAGAGGTCTACGCCAAGTTCGACCAACGCCAATCGGTGATTGTCGATATTCGCCGTGTCGGTGAAGAGGATATCCTCAATATCGCCTCGGCGGTCAAAGCCTACATAAAAACCACCGAAGTCTGGATGCCAGAGGGGATTAGCATCAGTGTCTGGCAGGATCAGTCCACGGATTTGCTGGGGCGCTTGCAGGCGCTGAGTGACAACGCCATCAGCGGTTTGCTGCTGGTGTTGTTGGTACTGGTGCTGTTTATGCGTATGTCGCTGGCGTTCTGGGTGGCCGCCGGTATTCCCATCGCGCTGTTGGGAGCGGTGTTTTTCTTTCCGGCGTTTGATATTTCCATCTCCACCATGTCGGTGGTGGCTATTATCCTCGTGTTGGGCATTGTGGTGGACGATGCCGTGGTGGTTGGTGAACGCATCTACGCCTATCAGCAGCTTGGCGCTTCGCGCCGCGATGCTGCCATCGCCGGCACCCGGGAAGTATCGACGCCGGTCATTTTCGGCGTGTTGACGACCATAGCCACCTTTGTGCCACTGTTAATGATTCCCGGACCCATGGGCAGCTTTGTGGCACCGATTGGCAGTGTTGCGATACTGGCGTTGGTGTTCTCTCTGGTGGAATCCCATCTGGTGTTGCCAGCGCATTTGGCGAGTCATGCAGTACACAATGACAACCCCTCAAAAATTACTCGAGCCCACCAAAGTGTCGAATCGCGAGTATCGGGTTTCCTGGCTTGGTTTGTGGAGAATCGCTATCGCCCGTTTTTGATCCGTTGTATTGAGTGGCGCTATACCACCGTCAGTGTCGCTTTCGGAATTTTGATCATCACGGTTGGAATGGTGGCGGGGGGGCGTATCGCCATTCAGTTTTTCCCGCCGGTCGCCGGCGATCGTATCTATGCCAGTGTGACTCTGCCACAGGGTACCTCGGTGCAGGAAACCGAGCGGGCCATTGCCCAGATGGAGCAAGCGGTGGAGCAGTTGACGGTTGAAGTTGACGCTGAACGTGAATCAAGTGAGACCGAATCACGAGTCGGTCACCTGATGGTTTCTCTGGGAAAACGCATTTCAAAAGGCTCAACGGATGATATCGGCGATGTGGGCGGTCACTTTCTCAATATGGCACTGGAGCTGAAACTGCCAGACGAGAATGAGGGTATGGATATCAATCAGATTGCCGCTCGCTGGCGGGAGCTGACCGGTGCTGTGCCCAATGCAGTGCAACAAAACTTTGATGCCGCCGCTGTTGATATGGGTAATGCGATTGAGCTGCAATTGAAGGGCGACAACCTGGACGAACTGCAGGCGGCTGCGTCAGAAGTCAAAGCCTTTCTGTACGGAACTGCAGGGGTCTTCGACATCAGTGACAGCTTCCAGGAGGGCAAGCAGGAGCTGCTGTTGACCCTGTTGCCGCAGGCCCGCACTCTGGGACTGACGTCAAAAGATCTGGCCAATCAGGTTCGCCAGGCGTTCTACGGTGAAGAAGTGCAGCGCATTCAGCGGGGTAAGGACGAGGTCAAGGTGTTTGTCCGCTACCCCGAAGACGAGCGCCGCAGCATCGGTAATCTGGAACAAATGCGCATTCGTACCAGTTCCGGTGTCGAAGTGCCGTTCAGCAGTGTGGCGCTGGTGACTGCCCAGCGTGGAATTTCCAAGATTGAACGCATTGATGGCCATAAAGTGGTGTCAGTCATTGCCGATGTGGATCGTGCCAGCGTGACCCCGGAGGCTGTGCTGGCCAAGCTGCAGTCGAAGGTGTTTGGTGAAGTGATGGCGGCTCATCCCGGGGTGACCATTTCTTTGGGCGGTGAAGCGGAAAGCCGCAACGAAAGTGTGAGCAGTCTGATCCTGACCTGTGCCATTTCCATGTTCGCTGTTTACGCGCTGCTGGCGATACCGTTGAAATCCTATTTACAGCCGATGGTGGTGATGAGTGTGGTACCGTTTGGAACCATTGGCGCTCTGTGGATGCATGTGCTGCTCAACGAGGATTTTATGTTCTTCTCCATCCTCGGGGTGGTGGCCTTGAGCGGGGTGGTGGTTAATGCTTCGCTGGTGTTGGTGGATAAAACCAATCGCCTGCGTATTGAAGGGGAAACCCTGCAGGAAGCACTGGTGGATGCGGCCTGTGAACGCTTCAAACCCATCCTGCTAACCTCCACCACGACGTTTATTGGTTTGCTGCCGCTGATGACCTCCGACGAGTGGGCGACGATGTTGTTTGTGCCCCTGTCCATCTCTCTGGGTGGTGGGGTGCTGGTCAGTACCTTTATCTCGTTGTTACTGGTGCCGGCGCTCTATCGCATTGTAGAAGATCGTCATGAGGCCGGTGAGTGGTTCAAGGCGAAGCTGTCGCGTCGCCAGAAATTGGTAAGCTCAGAGTTGCTAAGTTCAGAGACGGTAAGCCCGGAAGCTACCTCTGTTTAATGACTGATGATCCCCGACCCTGTAAAGGTCGGGGATCATCCATAGAAAGCGCCTTTATAGAGCGGGCGCAGTTTGACTTACATTAGCTAGCTGTTACAACAGCTTGCCCAGGTTCAGCAATTGGGTTTCGCCGTTTGAGTCATCCACGCCGTCGTTGTCGTTGACAATCAGCACCTCGCCATTGGGCAACACCATCGCCCCTTCCACTTTTTCCAGCACCAGGCCGCCGACCGATAACAGGTTATCCATCAGGTCGTCCAGCAATACCTTGTCCACGTTGTCCCCGTCGGTCAATCCGCTGGGATCAAACGTATACAGGCGCTTGATGGCCGCATCCGGTCCGGCCTGGTTATCCCGCTCAATCACCATCAGTCGACCATCCGCCAGGGCGGTGATTTCCGACAGGCCGACCCAGCCACCGTTTTGCGATTCGCGCGGGTCCAGTGGGTAGAATAGGAACGACCAGCTTTTTGTGGACAAGTCGTAGACGCCAATGCGGGCGTGATCCGCATCGCGGGGATCGTTGAGCTGTGACCAGGGGCGCTGCATGGCGACGTAGAGTTTGCCGTTCAGTTCGGCCACCCCCTCAAACCCAAAGCGACGCTGCTGGGCGTTGATGGTATCGGGCAGGGTGATGACGTCGGTGATGGTACCATTGCTATCGGCTTTCACAATCAGGTTGAGGCTGGTAATGGGTCGGCCGGATTCATAGGTGGCCATGGAGCCGGCCCCTTCCGAAGCCACCCAGAAACTGCCATCGCTGGCCAGGGCGATCCCTTCCGGATCCAGATTCACACTCAGGTCGGTGTTGATCATGGCCGCCAGGTCCTGCTCATCGAAGGCGTTGTCGGATTGCCCGGGGACCACTGCCAAACTGCCCAGGATATGGTTGCTGTCCTTCAGCACAATTTCCTGATCAATCAATGCCGGGGCGGCGCTGAGGTTCAAACGGAAGATACGGCTCTGCTGGTAAAAGCTGTCGTACAGGGTGTAGGCGATGTTATTGCTCTCGGCCACCAGACCGGACAGGGCCGACCACGGAATCGGCGTACCGTCGGGGCGATTGGCCGAGGCGATGTGTGGGTATGTGGGGGCTTTAAAGCCGTATTGATAGATATTGATGATGGAGCGAATTTTGTCGTCACGGGCATCGACTTCACTGGCGGCGACCAGCAGTTGACGTTGAGGGATGGCCTTGACACCTTCCGGGCCAACACCTGCTGGCAGGACTTGTTTGAAAGTGGGTTTATTCGGATTACTGGCGTCGTAGATAAACACCAAACTGGAGCGCTCGGAGGCAATGGCCAACATTTTGTCGCCGTGGAATTTCAGGTAATCGACATTTTCCGGTTCGTTGCCCTTGTTGCCCGAGCGGGCATCCGGGTAGTGGCCAAAGCGCACGGCCAGGTGTTCCAGGTCATGGCTGGAGCTGTAAGTCACATTGCCGTTGGTGTCGTAGAGGGTGAAGCCGCGACTGCCACCATCCAGATCGCCTTCGTCGGCAGTGGCAAAGTGGTGGCGGTCAATCCAGCTGACACCGTCGGCTTCGCGGGCAATGTTGGCTTCACTGTCGGTAAGAGAAATCAGCGCCGGTTCTTCTTCCTCGGTATCAATCTGGTTCAGATTTACCGTGCCAGCCGCAAAGTGCTGGATCACCTGGCCCTGCTTCAGGTCCACCAGCGCAATGTGGTTGTTTTCCTGCAGGGTGACGACGGCAATATTGTCTTTGTTGATATCGACGTATTCCGGTTCCGGATCGGCTGGGAATTTGTTGGCCATACCGGTCAGCTCCACGCGACGAGTCTGCCAGCGTGAGGGCTTACCTTTGAGGGTGACGATGTCCAGTGCACCGGCCGGGCCTTGCCCGGGGATACCAAATTCGCCACCCATGTCTTCACATTGGTCTTCATCATCACCGGCGTTGGCCAGACCGCCGACACACAAGTCTTCATCCCGTTCATTTTCAATGGCGATGGCCAGGTAGCGACCGTCGGGGCTGGCGGCAACGGAATCGGGTTGACCGCTGAGTGGCAGCGTGAGGACCAGCTTGCCGGTGTGCATATCGAATACCGCCAGTTCCCCGCTCATATCGCGGGTGAACTTCAGTGGGGCGTTGGCGTCTTCACTGCCGGCAATCACATCGCCGGCGGAGGTATTGACGGCCACGAAGGCATAGCGGCCGGAGACGGCGACGGATGTGGGTTCACCGTTCAGGGGAATGGTGCCAATGCCCTGCGGGGATTCGGGATTGGAAATGTCCACCAGCCCCACTTGGTGCTGCTCACTGTCGGTGTAGATCAAAACTTTGCCATTGCTGCTGGGAACGACAATTTCGGCGACAGTTGCATCGTCCGTATCGCAGAGGGCATCGGTATTTTTACAGACGGGGAAAACGGCAATGCGCTGGAAGAATCGCTCGCTGCTGTGATTGTTTATCGGTTTTAAGACAGTGTTGCTGGCTGGTTCTGCATGGCTGTTGAGGCACAAAATGCTGATGGCCAGCGGCAGTGCCAGCATGCGGGGTAAGGCCCTAACGGTTTTCATTCTGAGTGCTCCTTGCGTTTTTTTGGGTTAAGGACGTGGTTTCCGCACCTTAACCCTCGAAGTTTACAAACGCGTGGCACAAATGTTTCGCACTGGGTGATGCGACGTTTTTGGCATTTAATGTCGCATATTCCGGCATACTTGATCGCCGTAGTAATTATCGGCGTAATTGCAGGTTGCTGTTGGACGGTTTTTTTTCGACGCGGCTTGTGCGCGACGCTGCGTGCGGGCTTGATGTAAGCGTTGAATCAGTTGTTTCATACAAATCTCCTGCCATGAGTAAAGCCTATGGGTGTTGTGACAGGCTATTCTTGAAAGGGGCTCAGGTATAATGGGTTGTTTCTCCGAAATCCATAGACGAGGCCTATGTCAGTATGATGTCTGAGACCAGTACGCGAACTTATGGTGATGGTGATACCTCCTATCGTGCGGCGGGCGAATTCGCCGGTCTGCAGCGGTTGGTGGAGCGGTTTTATTTTTATATGGATACCTTGCCCGAGGCGCGTGCCATCCGCGCCATGCACCGCGATGACCTGAGTGAATCCAAAGACAAGCTGGCGCGGTTTCTCAGCGGTTGGCTTGGTGGTCCGAAACTCTACCGGGAAAAGTACGGCGAAATCATCGTGCCCCGCGCCCATCATCATTTACCGATTGGCACGGCCGAGCGGGACGCCTGGCTGTTGTGCATGGAAAAGGCGCTGGAAGAACAGCCCTATGCCGAAGACTTTAAACGCTATATGCTGGAACAGTTGTTTGTACCGGCGGAGCGAAGTCGCACTCGGGACTGATTAGGGTGTTTACTGTATCACTGAAAGGACTTAGCGACTGGGCTCGCGCTGTTATTCGCGTTGTTAATTGGCGATACGGATGAGTCACTGTGCCTATGAGTTACCGCTATACGCAGGGAGCTACAACCTACCGGTTTGACAACCTGGCCCAGCTGCTGGCCCGGGCCACGCCACTGCGCAGCGGTGATCAACTGGCGGCCCTGGCGGCCCACAGCGAACGGGAGCGGGCGGCGGCCCAGCTTTGTCTGGCTGAGGTGCCCCTGAAAACCTTTTTACAGGAAGCACTGATTGCCTACGAACAGGATGAAGTAACGCGCCTGATACTCGACAGCCATGATGCCTCCGCTTTTCAGCCCATTTCCCATTTGACGGTCGGTGATTTTCGCAACTTTCTGTTGAGTGATGCCTGTAGCACACAAGTGCTGACGCAACTGCAGCCGGGCATCACCCCGGAAATGGCCGCGGCGGTCAGCAAGATCATGCGCAATCAGGACCTGCTGCTGGTGGCGCAAAAATGTGAAGTGATCACCCGTTTTCGCAACACACTGGGTCAGAAAGGGCGCTTTTCAACCCGGCTGCAGCCGAACCACCCCACCGATGACCTGACCGGTATTGCCGCCAGTATTCTGGACGGCCTGTTGTACGCCAGTGGTGATGCGGTGATTGGCATCAATCCGGCCACCGACAATGTGCAGCAGTGTTCGACGCTGTTACATATGCTCGACGACGTGATTCATACCTACGCCATTCCCACCCAGTCCTGTGTGTTGACCCATGTCACCAATACCCTGGAGTGCATCGAGCGAGGCGCGCCGGTGGACCTGGTGTTCCAGAGTATCGGCGGTACGGAGGCGACCAATACCAGTTTCGGCGTAAACCTGGCGTTATTGGACGAAGCCCGCCAGGCGGCCCAGTCTCTGCAGCGCGGCAGCGTGGGCGACCATGTGATGTATTTCGAAACGGGACAGGGCAGCAGTCTCAGTGCCAACGCCCACGCCGGCCTGGATCAGCAAACCTGTGAGGCCCGCGCCTACGGTGTGGCCCGTCACTACGCCCCCTTGCTGGTCAATAGCGTGGTGGGTTTTATCGGTCCGGAATACCTCTACGACGGCAAACAAATTACCCGCGCCGGGTTGGAGGATCACTTCTGCGGCAAGTTGCTCGGCTTACCCATGGGCTGCGATGTGTGTTACACGAATCACGCCGAAGCCGACCAGAATGATATGGATAACTTGCTGACGCTACTGGCCACGGCCGGCTGCAATTTTGTCATGGGCGTACCTGGTGCGGATGACATCATGCTCAATTACCAGACCACCTCGTTTCACGACGCCCTGTTTGTGCGGCGCTTGTTGAACCTGAAGCCGGCACCGGAATTTGAAACCTGGTTGCAGACCATGGGTATTGTGGATGAGGGGTGGCAATTGGGGAGTGAACTGCCGGACGTGTTTGGCAAACGTCTGGGACTGATGTCGGGAGGTGAGGGATGAGCGATTCCCCGGTGACTCGCAATGCCTGGCAGGCGCTAAAGGCGTTCACCGATGCGCGAATTGCGCTCGGTCGGGCGGGGGTTTCACTGCCGACGCAGGAAGTGCTGGCGTTTCAACAGCAGCATGCGCAAGCCCGCGATGCGGTGCACACGCCGCTTGATGGCGAGGCTTTGCTGGCGTCTGTCCGTTCCGAATTGCAGCAGCGCACCCTGCCACCCTGCGTGATTGAAGCGTTATTACCTGCAGAGTGTCAGAGTATCCTCCACTCACGAGCAGCGGACCGGCGTGAATACCTGCAGCGGCCCGATCTGGGACGGCGTCTGGAGGCCGTCAGTGTGGATAACTTGCAGGCTTGGCCCCGTCCCTCGGCTGGCTATGACCTGGCACTGGTGTGTGTGGACGGCTTGTCTGCGGTGGCGGTAGAGCGTCATGCGCCAGCGTTTTTGGCAGAGTTTGTCGGTGACATGCTGGCAGCAGTGCCGGACTTGTCGCTGGCGCCCCTGACAGTGTGTTTGCAGGGCCGGGTCGCGGTGGGCGATGAGATAGCCCTGGCGCTGGCGGCGCGGACCGTGGTGGTGTTAATCGGTGAACGACCGGGGTTATCGAGTCCGGATAGTCTGGGGTTGTATCTCACTCACGCGCCCCGGCTCGACAGTCACGATGCCCAGCGCAACTGCATTTCCAACATACGCACGGCGGGTTTGAGTTATCCACAGGCGGCTAAAAAAGCGCTCTATTTGCTGCAGGAAGCTCGCCGTTTACAACTCAGTGGCGTGGGCCTAAAAGACCGCACTGAACACCCCGCAGGAACTCTATGCTCCAGCGACAACTTTCTCACCCGGGATTGATCGGTTGTTCGGTATTGATCTGTTGATTGTCGATGGAAAACCCTTCCAGCGTTAATAAAAACGTTTTGATCGGCAAACCTCCCCGGTAACCGGTGAGCTTGCGGTTACTGCCGACCACCCGGTGACAGGGCAGGATGATGGAGATTGGGTTGCGGCCATTGGCCATGCCCACAGCGCGTGCCGCGGTGGGTTGGTTAAGCCGCTGTGCCATGTCGCCGTAACTGCAGGTGTGACCATAGGGCACCTCGGCCAGCACATGCCACACCCGCTGCTGGAAGTCGGTACCGATCGGCGCCAGCGGTAACTCAAATTGCGTCAGATCTCCGGCAAAGTAGGCTTGCAGCTGTTCGCGAGCCTGGCGACAGAATGCTGGATTGCGTTGCCACTCAGCACGAATCGGCAGGGGCTTGGGGCCGTCCTGAAAATCCACATAGCGCACCCCCTGTTTGTCCTGTACCACAATCACCTCCCCGACCGGGCTGGTGAACGTATCGAAATAGAAAGTCATCGTTGTTCTCCAAATGTTATCGCCCCAGTCAATCAACGTTCCTGTCAATGAAACATCTCTAGGCCAGTGAACGCCAAAGCGCCATCACCGCGTAGGAACGCCACGGGGCCCACTGTTGTGATAGCTCCCGCACGGCGGCGCGGCTGAGCGAGGGGTCGAGTTGTTGCAGGGCATTGATCACGCCCAGATCGGTCTCCAGCCAGATATCCGGCTGGTAGAAGCCCCGCATCATCAGGTAGTTGACGGTCCAGGGGCCAATACCCTTAATCGCCAGCAAGCGCTGTTGCAGGGTGGATAGACAAGGTTGCGCTTGTGCCGCCGTGATCAGCTCGCTCTCGGCCTGTGCCCTGGCCACGGCCTGCAGTGTGGCAATGCGGCTGCGGGGCATGCCGAGACCGTCCAGGTTGGCGCCGGCGATCGTTGCGGCGCTGGGGAAAAGCATTAACGGCTCAGAGCCAGACGGGGTTACCGACAGGGTCGGGGCAGGGCTGCCCAACCGGGTCAGCAGCCGCTGGGTCAGGGTTTTGGCGGCTTTCACCGACACCTGCTGGCCGATAATGGCGCGCACCAGGTACTCAAACGGATCCCAGGCGCCGGGCAAAGCCACGGGACCCTGAGTGTGAATCAGTGGTTGCAGGTGCGGCTCCTGTTGCAAGTGGCTGGCAATCGCCAGGTGATTGCTGTTCAGGTCCAGGGCCTTGCGCACCAGCGCGATTAGGCTGTGCAGTTGATCGGCGCTGGCGCCTTCCAGTGTTAGTCGAATGACCGGACGCCGGCGCAACTTTTCGCAGCGCAGTCCGATGATGGCATCTCCCAGTCGCAACCAGCGTTGCAGGGAAACGTCGTCGGCGGATTCCAGTCCCGGCACGGCGCGTTGCTGGTAAAAGGAGAACACCTGCCGCCAGGGGTAGTGTTCGGCATGGGGTAGCTCCATCACCAGGGCGTCGGCGGCGGCTGCACAAGTGGCCAGGCGCTTGTGCTGGCGTATTTGAGATGGGGTCTGTTGATAAAACGCTTTCATCTTGCTGTTAAATCGCCGCACGCTGTTAAAGCCGGCCGCCAGGGCAATGTCGGTGATAGACAGGTTGGATTCGCACAGCAATTGTTTGGCGAGCAGCAAGCGGCGGGTGCCAGCCAGTTGCTGCGGACTGATGCCGAGAGAGTCTTCAAACAGTCGCCGCAATTGCCGATCGCTGAGGCCCACGCTGGCGGCCAGAGCGGGGGCGTTGTGCTGGTCAAGGAAACCGTGGTCGATGGCGCAGAGGGCGGCGTCCAGCCGTTCATCCGGGTAGCGCTGGGCGGCACTGGGAGAGTACTCCGGCCGACAGCGACGACAGGGGCGAAAGCCCTGTTCAATGGCTTCGGCGGGGGAGCGTAAATAGCGCACATTGTCCTCCCGCGGCAGGCGCGCAGGGCAAATCGGCCGGCAGAAAATGCCAGTGGTGAGTACGCCGATGTAAAAGAGGCCGTCAAAGCGCGGGTCGCGGCTGAGTCGGGCTTGTTGCCATTCTTGAGTCTTCATAGTGCGCAATCTACGCCAATTGCGTTGACCCGACTAGCCAGATTCGGACATTGTAAAAAGTGGCGGACATATCAACTCCTACTCACCGAACAGTACTTACTGGGATTGCATTGACCTGACTGTCGTTTTCAGCGGCTGACAGCTATAACTACTGGAGTATTTCTGCCGCGACCACCCTGCCGACGGATTCAGCATCCCAAGGACTGAGGAGACTCCAGTGCCACGCCACTCGCATCAGGCCTCTCCCGCCAGCACGCCTTTGTTTCGACCGAGTATCCGCGTCACGGTGGTGACCACTTTCATCATCGCCACCCTGTTGACTGCGCTGGTGGCGGTCGCTCTGCAATATTATTTCACCCGCCATCTGGCCGAAGAGGCCGCCGTGCAACGATTTAATTCACTGGCGGAAAGCAGCGGCCAGTTTCTCGCTACCATGGATCACCAGGCCTCGCAGGTTGCCCGCTTGCTGGCGACTTACCCTCAGCTGGTGGAAGGCAAAACGGTCAGTGACGAGGTGCGGGACTTATTTGCCGAGCTGCTGCGAATCCACCCGATGTTTTACGCCATCTACCTCGGGTTTGAGGATGGAGATCTGTATCAGTTAATTAATCTGAACAGCGGTTCCGGCATTCGTCGACAGTTGCAGGCGGAGATGGATGACCGCTGGGCACTGATCACCATCAGCGGTGAAGGCCCATCGCGTCGGCGTGAGGTGCAATTTCTCCAGGCTGACTTTTCCCCGTCACGGCAGTGGGCGGAGGCCAGTGACTACGATGCCACCCAGCGCCCCTGGTACATCCAGGCGCGAGCCGGCCGCGTCAACAAAACCAGGCCCTATCTGTTTCAACAGCTGCAGGCACCCGGGCAAAGTTATTCCATTCGACTGGCGAATCACAGCGCCGTATTGGCGGTCGATATTACCTTATCCTCGCTGTCGGATTATCTGTACAGCCATCGCCACAGTGCCCACAGTGAGGTCTATGTCTATCAGCCTTCCGGTGAAGTGATCGCTTCCGATGTGCCGCACGAATTGATGCCGCTACCGAGCGTGGATCCCCTGCCGTTGACTGACGACGAACGAGTGCTGGTGGCGAACAGCGGACGCTTGCGGGTAGCCAATGAGCTGGACTGGGCGCCGATTGACTTTAGCGTGGCCGGACAGCCAAGTGGCTACAGTGTGGATTTTTTACACTTGCTGGGGACCATGACCGGCTTGCAGTTCCGTTTCGTCAATGGATACAGCTGGCCCGAGTTGGTGACGCAGTACCAGGCGGGGGACATCGATGTGCTGCAGCCTGTTTTGCAGCGCCAGAGCGAATCGGCGCTGGGACTGGCAAGTGACGGCTTTGTCTCCCTGCCTTATTCGCTGGTTACCCGCGATGGTCATGCAGCCATCCAGCAACTCGATCAGATTGATGGCTGGACGCTGGCCATTCCCCGCGGTTGGAGCATAGCCCCTATTCTGCAAACCGAATACCCAACACTGACCTTGCTGGAGGTGGCAAACAGTCGGGCCATGTTTGAGGCCGTGCTGGATGGCCGGGCCGATGCGGGCCTGGATGTGACTCCGGTACTGCACTACATCGGTCGGCAGTTCTTTTTAAAAGGTGTGCAGTTCCACGATAACCTGTCCTTTGTCACTGACAAGATTCCCCATCAACTCAGGTTTGTGTTTCATCCGCAACAGGTGGCCTTGAGGGATCTGGTTAATCGCGCGATTGCCAGTCTGCAGCAACAACACGGGGCGTGGCTGGCCAACAAGTGGTTTGCCAGTGACACCCTGCTACGGGGGACCGTTGCCCATCAAGAACTGATTGCCCTGGCGCAGCAACCTGACAAGTTTCGCCAGCTGTTGGCCACAGAGATCAATCACCAACCCTATTTTCTCTACGTCACCCCCTTTGGTGAGCAGGATCAGGAGCGTTTTGCCATCGTCATTCCCCGTGAAGAAGTACTCCAGTCGGCTCAGGGCAAGGTGCGTTTGGCGGCGTTACTGACGGCCGGTTTTTTGTTGCTGCTGATGCCGTTGCCATGGCTGTTCGCCTCGCCGATTGTGACACCGGTGAAAGCCCTGGCGCGAGAGAATGAAAAGATTGAACGGCGCCAGTACGATCAGCTGCAGATTCCACGCAGCCACATTCGCGAGATCGATGACCTGGGTCTGTCCATGGGGTCCATGGTGGATGCCATCCAGGCACACGAGGCCAAGCAGGTGGCGCTGATGGATGCGTTTATTGAACTGATCGCCCAGGCCATTGATGACAAGTCGCATCATACCGCAGGCCACTGCGCGCGGGTGCCGGAGCTGGCACTGATGCTGGCGCAGGCGGCGGAGCAGAGCCAGCAGGAACCGTTCAAGGATTTTGCGTTTCGCTCAGACGAGGAGCGCCGGGAATTTCGCGTAGCAGCCTGGCTGCACGATTGTGGCAAGATTACCACCCCGGATTACATTGTCGATAAAGGTTCCAAGCTGGAGACCATTTACAATCGCATCCATGAAATTCGCACTCGCTTTGAGGTGCTTTGGCGCGATGCGGAAATTCGTTACTGGCAGCAATGTTGTGAGCAGCCTGAGGGTGAGAGCCAATGGCGTTCACAGTTGCAAAATACCCAGGCGCAATTGCAGGACGACTTTGCGTTTGTGGCGGCGATGAACGTGGGTGGTGAATTTCTCAGCGAGGATAAACAGCAACGGCTTCACACCCTGGCCCAAACCACCTGGGTACGCCATTTCAGCGATCGGCTGGGACTGTCGCCGGGAGAGGAGGCCAGGCAGCGCGATTCACAGGAGCAGCCGTTACCTTGCACGGAAGCCCTGTTGAGTGATCGGCCTGAACATTTGATCGAGCGGCAACAGGAGGTAGATTACGATCCCCGACTGGGCATTCGTATGGATGTTCCACCACTCTTGTATAACCGGGGTGAGCTTTACAATCTTTGCATTGACCGCGGCACTTTGACAGCCGAAGATCGTTTTAAAATCAACGAGCACATTATCAGTACCATCCGCATGCTCGATATGATGCCATTTCCCGAAGAGCTGTCGAAGGTACCCCGTTACGCTTCCACTCACCATGAAACCCTTAAAGGTACGGGTTACCCTCGTCAACTGAGTGGCGATCAATTGTCGATTCCTGAGCGGATTATGGTGTTGGCGGATATTTTTGAAGCACTCACGGCGGCTGACCGGCCCTACAAAAAAGCCAAGAAGGTGAGTGTGGCGGTGGAGATTCTGGCGAGCATGGTCGACAGTGAGCATGTCGACCGGGATGTGTTTGAGTTATTTTTGCGCAGCGGAGTGTACCGGCAGTACGCGCAGAAGTTTTTGCCCAGTGAGCAAATTGATTCACTGGACATCAATCGCTACCTGCGTGATCAGGGGGCCACCTGAAGCAGGGTGCCAGATAAAAATGACACCCTGTTGTGAGTCAGTCGCGCTTGCCGCGATGAGGTTTTTTGCCGGCGTGTGAACCCTGTTTTTTGAACGGGCGTTTTTTGCGCTCGCCTCTGAAATCAGTGTCTTCCACTGGACCGTCGTGGCGGGTCAGCTGGATCTGCTGGCCGCGCACACGGACTTTCTTCATGTGCTGCAGCAGCTCATCGGGCATGCCTTTGGGCAGATCCACATAGGTGTGATCCTCGCGAATCTTGATGTGGCCGATAAAGCTGCTGTCGATGTCCGCTTCGTTGGCAATGGCGCCGACAATATCACCGGGCTTGACGTTGAAGTTGTGGCCGACTTCCAGGCGGAAGGTTTCCAGTTCGGCGTCATTGGCGCGTTCGCGACGGTTGCGGGGCTTACGCTCACCGCGAGCGTCATCGCGGTCATCGCGACGTTCACGGCGAACCGGCTTGTCTTCGATGATGTCTTTCGGTTGCAGCAGCGGCTTGTCCTGTTGGGCCAGGAAGGCCAGGGCGGCGGCAACGTCCAGCGGCTCGGACTGGGTTTCCTCGGCGTAGTTCACCAGCAGTTCGCGGAAGAACGCCAGATCCTGCTCGCCAATAGCGGCAGTGATCTGCTGTTTGAACTGGGTGACACGGACGTCCGCCACCTGCTTTTTGCTGGGCAATTGCAGCTCGGTGATCGGCGATTGGGTGGTGCGCTCAATGGTGCGCAGCATGCGCTGTTCGCGCGGTGCCACAAACAAAATGGCTTTACCGCTGCGACCGGCACGACCGGTGCGACCGATGCGGTGCACGTAGGCTTCGGTGTCGTAGGGAATGTCGTAGTTGATGACGTGACTGACGCGGGCCACATCGATGCCACGGGCGGCCACGTCGGTGGCAATGATGATGTCCAGCTGACCGTTTTTCAGGCGTTCGATGGCGCGTTCACGCAATTGCTGGCTCATGTCGCCATTCAGGGCCGCGGCGGAATAGCCGCGGGCTTCCAGTTTCTCGGCCAGTTCGGCGGTGGCGTTTTTGGTGCGCACGAACATGATGATCGCGTCGAATTCTTCCACTTCGAGAATGCGGGTCAGCGCATCCAGCTTGTTGACGCCACGCACGGTCCAGTAGAGCTGTTCAATGCGCTCCACAGTCTGGGTCTGGGCTTCAATCTTGATGACTTCGGGGTTGCTCAGGTAGGTGTCGGCAACCTTGCGGATTTCCCGCGGCATGGTGGCGGAGAACAGCGCAACCTGACGTTCCTGTGGCGTCTGGTCCAGGATCCAGGTGACGTCATCGATAAAGCCCATGCGCAACATCTCATCGGCTTCGTCCAGAACCACGCTTTGCAGGTGGTCCAGTTTCAGGGTGCCGCGACGCAAATGGTCCATCACCCGGCCAGGCGTACCGACGATGACTTGTGCACCGCGCTGCAGGCCGCGAATCTGACCGCGGTAGTCGGAGCCGCCGTACACCGGCAGCACGTGGAAGCCCTTGATCTGAGAGGCGTAACTCTGGAACGCCTCGGCCACCTGAATGGCCAGTTCGCGGGTCGGAGCCAGCACCAGCACCTGGGGCTTGTTGAGGCGGGCATCAATGCGGGTCAGCAATGGCAGCGCGAAGGCGGCGGTTTTGCCGGTACCGGTTTGCGCCATACCGAGAATGTCCTTGCCTTCCAGCAAGTGTGGAATGGCTTGGGCCTGAATCGGTGAAGGGGTTTCGTAGCCGACGGCTTCGATGGCTTTTAAGACGGGTTCCGCCAGGCCGAGATCGGCGAAGCGTACGGAATCATTGGACATGGGTAGACCTTACGTGAATGAACTGCAGAAGTGAGGGGGGTAGTGACTGTAGTCTTAGCTGTCATCTTAAGAGGTATAACCGTGTTCTTAAGAGTCTTAAGTGCCGCTTGGCGCGGCTTCCCTCATTCCGTTGTCGCGAGCTGGGTGGATAAAAAAGTTATCCCGAAAGCCCGGAGTAAGACTGTTAGTCAGTGATCCCGAATCACAAGAGGGCGCGGATTCTACGCGCTTCCTGATTAAAAAGACAGCACTAGTTTGATTTTGACGCGTAAGTCTGTTTTGATTCGCCAATTGCTATATTTGGATAAGCAAATATAATGTCGGGAGTGCCCTCGTGGCTGTGCCCGCCCGTTTTAGAGGTGTTAGCTGTTTGATGGACTCCATTGCCGATTTCGCCAGTTTATTCAAGGCGCTGTCCGAGCCGGTGCGGTTACGGATTCTGTATTTGTTGTTGGAGCGTGGTGAGTTGTGTGTCTGCGATCTGGTCGGGACCCTGGGGGTGTCGCAGAGCGTTGTCTCCCGTCACCTGGCTTACCTGCGCAATAACCAACTGGTAAGGACGCGACGCGAAGGGGTGTGGATCTACTACCAATTGGTTCAGACCGATGAATTTACGGCGGTGTTGTTGCAGCAGTTCCATCAGCGAGCGGCCGCTGTGACAGAGGCTCGTCAAGATGTGGCGCGGCTCAATCAGGTCGAGGGGGCCGGCTGTTGTTAGGTGCCTTTATCGGATGCTGGGTACCTTTGTTGGATTGAAAGGCAGTAGCGTTAATATATTTGCTTATGCGCATATACGGTTTTGGGTTGGTGTTTTATAGATTGGCTTCAGGAGATTCACAATGACAGTTCGTGTGGCAATTAACGGCTTTGGCCGGATGGGGCGCCTGGCTCTGCGGGAGTCCTGGGGTTGGGACGGTTTTCAGGTGGTCCATATCAATGAAAAGGCCGGTGATGTGGCGACGGCTGCCCACCTGCTGCAGTTTGATTCCGTGCACGGTACCTGGCCGTGCTCGGTGAGTGTGGTCGATGGCCAGTTGCTCGTTGGTGAGCAGCTGATCGGGTATTCACAAAACCCCGCTCTGGAAGACACCGACTGGCAGGGGATGGGCATAGACCTGGTGGTGGAGTGTACCGGCAAGTTCAAAAGCCGGGAGGCGCTGGCTCCCTATTTTGCCGCGGGGGTGAAAAAAGTGGTGGTTTCCGCGCCGATCAAGGACGGTGAGACCTTGAATGTGGTGATGGGGGTGAACGATGACCGCTACGACGGCAGTCAGGCGATTGTCACGGCCGCTTCCTGCACCACCAACTGCCTGGCGCCGGTGGTGGATGTGATTCACAAGAGTTTTGGCATCCGCCACGGTTCCATCACTACCATTCATGACATTACCAACACCCAGAGCATTCTCGATGAATACCACAAGGATTTACGTCGTGCCCGCGCCTGCGGTCAGTCGCTGATTCCCACCACCACCGGTTCCGCTACCGCCATCACCGAGATTTTTCCGGAGTTGAAAGGCCGTTTGAATGGGGTGGCGGTGCGGGTACCGTTGGCCAACGCCTCGCTCACCGACTGTGTGTTCGAGGTGGAGCAAACGGTCACTGTGGAGCAGGTCAACCAGGCCTTGCAGCAAGCTGCCGGCGGTCGCCTGGCTGGGGTGCTGGGCTATGAGGAGCGGCCCCTGGTGTCGGTGGATTACACCAACGACAAGCGTTCCAGTATCGTCGATGCGCCATCCACCATGGTGATCAATGGCACCCAGGTCAAAATTCTCGCCTGGTATGACAATGAAATCGGCTACGTCAATCGCATGATGGAGCTGGTGCAAAAGGTTGCCGCCTCACTTTAGCCCCGCCAACTGCCGTGGCGAGTGGTTGTATTGATTCGGTTGTATTGAATAAGGAAATCGGAATGTCTGGCGAGACCGGACCGGTGAAATCTAAAGCCTGGAGCGCGCTGCCGCGGGAGGTGGTGCAATACCTGTTGGTGACGGTGAGTTACTGGGCCTTTACTCTCACCGATGGCGCCCTGCGCATGCTGGTGGTGCTTTACTTTCACGGACTGGGCTACAGTCCGTTGGAAGTGGCAACTCTGTTTTTGCTGTATGAATTCTTTGGCGTTGTGACCAATTTGGTGGGCGGCTGGCTGGCGGCCCGGCTGGGGCTGAATGTGACGCTGCACATGGGCTTGGCGCTGCAGATTGTCGCGTTGCTGATGCTGGCGGTAGAGCCATCAATGTTGCATGTCGCTTATGTCATGGTGGCTCAGGCGCTGTCCGGAATTGCCAAGGATCTCAATAAGATGAGTGCCAAGAGCAGCATCAAGCTGTTGGTGCCAGCCGATCAGGGTGGCCAGCTGTATCGCTGGGTGGCACTGCTGACGGGCTCCAAGAACAGCCTTAAAGGTATTGGCTTCTTTCTCGGGGCTTTGTTGCTGGCGCTGGTGGGCTTTCGCGGCGCGGTCGTGTTGATGGCGGCAGGGTTGCTGTTGGTGCTGGCGGCCGGCTGGTGGTTGCTGGACCGGCAACTGGGCAAGACCTCGTTCAAGCCCAAATTTCGTGAATTGCTGTCAAAGAGCCCGGCCATCAATCGCCTGTCGGCGGCGCGCTTCTTTCTGTTCGGAGCCCGCGATGTCTGGTTTGTGGTGGCCCTGCCGGTGTTTCTGCAGGCGCAGTTGGGTTGGAGCCATACGCAAGTGGGCATGTTGCTGGCGGGCTGGATCATTCTCTATGGCCTGGTGCAGGCCCAGGCGCCGCGACTGACCGGTCTCAAGGCTGGTCGTATTCCCACGGGACGGACCGCATTCGAGTGGGCGCTGTTGCTGTGCGGCTTGCCGTTGCTGATCGCCTTGGCCAGCTGGCAGCAGTGGCAGCCGCAGCTGGTGATTGTCACCGGCCTGCTGGTATTCGGCGCAGTGTTCGCGATCAATTCGGCGGTACACTCCTACCTGATCGTGGCCTACGCCGAGGCGGACGGGGTGTCGCTGGATGTGGGCTTCTACTACATGGCCAACGCTGCCGGCCGCTTGGTTGGCACTCTGTTGTCGGGGCTGGTCTACCAGCTGTGGGGGCTGGAGGCCTGCCTGCTGGTGTCATCAGTCCTGGTGGCCCTGTCGGCCCTCTGTGCCGCCCGTTTGCCGGCAGCGGCGCCGGCCTAGCGCTTTGCCAGCAGGCGGTCGAGGGTGTTGGCGAACGCCTGCCGGTCCTGCTGGTTGTAGGCTTTGGGGCCGCCGCTGACCTGGCCAGTGGAGCGCATCTCTTCCATAAAGTCACGCATCGCCAGCCGCTGGCGGATATTTTCACGGGTGTAGCGTTCGCCGCGAGGGTTGATGGCGGTGGCCCCCTTGTCGACCACTTCGGCGGCCAGCGGGATATCGGCAGTGATCACCAGGTCGCCGGCCTCGCACTGTTGCACAATGGTGTTGTCGGCCACATCAAAGCCGCTGGGCACCTGCAGGGTTTTCAGGTAGGGCGAGTTGGGGACGCTCAGGCTCTGGTTGGCGACAAAGGTGGTGAGCACCTGTGCCCGTTGGGCGGCGCGATAGAGAATGTCCTTGACCGGTTTGGGGGTGGCGTCGGCGTCGACCCAGATCTTCATAGCAGTGCTCTTGTTGGCTGTGTGTAGAAACAGGACGGCATCATAGAGCAAAATCTGCACAAATTCTTGCATTCATACGCCACCCCCCCTAGAATACGCGGCCCGAAATATGGCTGGAGTGTTTATTCCAGTCCTCCTTGCCTTACCTGCTATCTAGCTGGGAGGCTTTAACCCGTAAGGAGCTAAAATGCGTCATTACGAAATTGTGTTCCTGGTTCACCCAGACCAGAGCGAGCAAGTACCAGGTATGGTTGAGCGTTACTCCGCGTCTATTAAAGACTCCGGTGGTGCGGTTCACCGTCTGGAAGATTGGGGCCGTCGTCAACTGGCTTACCCAATCAACAAAATCCACAAAGCACACTATGTTCTGATGAACGTTGAGTGTGGCGAGGAAGTGCTGGAAGAGTTGACCACGACTTTCCGTTACAACGACGCCGTACTGCGTAACCTGGTGGTTCGCATGGACGAGGCGGTAACTGAAGAGTCTCCCATCATGAAAGCGGAAAAAGAGAGCCGCGAGCGCAAGGCGAGCCGTCAGGAGCGTCAAGAGCGTCGTGAAGAAGCAGAGTCTGGCGAAGGCGCTGACACTGCTGAAGAATCTGCCGCTGACGAAGCTGGCGAAGAGTAAGGAGTCAACACCATGGCACGTTTTTTCCGTCGTCGTAAGTTCTGCCGTTTCACCGCCGAAGGCGTGAAGCAGATTGATTACAAAGATCTGGATACTCTGAAAGCCTACGTTTCTGAGACCGGCAAAATTGTACCAAGCCGTATTACTGGTACCAAAGCCAAGTATCAGCGTCAGCTGGCCACTGCGGTCAAGCGCGCGCGTTACCTGGCGCTGCTGCCTTATACGGACAGCCACGAATAAGACAAGATTGATATATGCGCGCACTGGCAGAATTCATCATGCGTGGTCGCGCGCAGGCCTCAGTGGTGGCTCTTATCGGGAGCTGGTTTCCACTGATTAGCCCGGCCGCAGTGGCGCTGGTAACCCTGCGTCGCGGTCTGTTTGACGGCAGTGTCATCCTGTTATGGGCGCTGCTTCCGGCGCTGCTGGCATTTGTCATCAGCGATATGGGACCGCTGATGCCAGTGGTGACCATTGTCGGACTGCTGGTAACCCTGGTGGTTGCCATGATGTTGCGAAACAGCAGTTCCTGGCCGGCAGCGTTAATGGGTTTGACCGCCCTCAGTGCCCTGAGTGCGGTGCTGATGGCCCTGGTGATTCCGGACCCGGTAGCGGGTGTGACGGAAGCCCTGGGTGAGATGCTGGAGCAGATGCGGGCACAGGCGCCGGAAGGGGCGGTAATCGCCAAGCCTTCCACGACGTTTGTGCTCGGACTGATTGCTTACGTTATCGCCGTCAGCTCGTTTTTGAGCCTGTTGCTGGCCCGTTGGTGGCAAGCGCTGCTGTATAACCCCGGTGGTTTACAGACAGAGCTGCACCAGCTGCGCCTCAAGCCGGTGGCGTCACTGGCCTGCTTTGGTGCGGTGATGTATTGCTGGCAGCAGGGGTTGGACTATCAGCACTGGGCGGGCCTGTTTGGCTTTCCGCTGCTGGTGGTGGGAGCGGCAATCGCTCACAACCTGGTGAAAACCAAGAAGCTGGGCGGGCAGTGGCTGATCTTGTTTTATTTGGTTCTGGTATTTGCCAGTCCCATTGTGATGGTGATGGCAGTACTGGATACGTGGACAGACTTTCGTTCGCGCGTCGCCGCCAAGTCAAACCGTCGTCGAGACGGTAATGATGCGGACGATTAAGCGCGATGCGTGAACAATGAAATTAACTTAGAGGATTAACGAAATGAACGTTATTCTGCTCGAAAAAGTGGGTAAGCTGGGCAACATCGGTGACCAGGTTTCTGTGAAGGCGGGTTTTGGCCGCAACTTCCTGATCCCACAAGGTAAAGCAATTCCTGCAACCAAAGCCAATGTTGCAGAGTTTGAAGCTCGTCGCAGTGAGCTGGAAGCCGCCGCTGCCGAGAAGAAAGCCGCTGCTGAAGCTCGCGCTGCGCAACTGGCTGAACTGACCGTTACCATCGCTGCCAATGCCGGCGACGAAGGCAAGCTGTTCGGTTCTCTGGGTTCTCGTGACCTGGCTGCTGCCATGACTGAAGCCGGTGTTGCTGTGGCCAAGTCCGAAGTCAAGTTGCCAGAAGGCACCCTGCGTGATGTGGGCGAGTACGACATCGATGTACAGGTTCACGCCGAAGTCATCCAGACCGTTAAGGTTGTGGTTGTCGCCGAGTAATTGACGACCGGGCTCCTGTGAGCCTGTCTGATAGAGCTTGAACGGGCGCTGTCTGCCCGCTATCTGAGGATGGCGGCGCGGTCAGCGCCCGTGTTGTTTGTGGGAGGCGAATAACTTGCCAAGCCCAGCCCTGCTATGCAAACTAGTTGACTTGGAAGCGGGCCTTGCGGACCTGGACCCCGTCTTGCAGACTACCCGTTTCGCTGACCAAGAGCCCCGAGTACTTCGACACCATGAACGAACCTTTCCCATCCGACTATTCTGATTCTGACGACTATGGTTCGGACGACTATGGTTCTGGCAATTACGACTACGATCAATTCAACCATGATCGCGGTTCTGTGTCTGCCGAAGCCAAAGACCCGATGCCCCATTCCGTAGAGGCCGAACAGGCGGTACTGGGCGGCCTGATGCTCGACAACCAGCGCTTTGATGCGGTGGCCGAGGTGATGTCGGAGAAGGATTTCTACCGCGAGAGTCACCGCCAGATTTACCAGATGATGTCCCGCCTGCATGAGGCCGGCCAGCCTCTGGATATCATTACCCTGTCCGAGGAACTCAACCGTCATGATCTGCTGGAGCGGGTTGGTGGTCTCGGTTATCTGTCGGAGATGGCTACGCACACACCCAGTGCGGCCAACATCGCTGCCTACGCCCAGATTGTGCGTGAACGGGCGACCCTGCGTCAGCTGATCAACGCCGCCAATGAAATCAGCCGATCCAGCCAGAACCCGGCCGGTTTGGCGTCGGAAGATCTGCTGCAGATGGCCGAAAAGCGGGTGGCGGAGATTGCCGAGGATCGTCCCAAGGAGGGCGGCTTCCTCGACGTGAATACCCTGCTGAAGATGTCGGTGGAAAAGATCGATGAGCGCTTTCGCTCCGACTCCGACATCACCGGTTTGTCCACCGGCCTGACCGATCTCGACAAGCGCACGTCCGGCTGGCAGCCCGGCGAAATGATCATTCTCGCCGCCCGTCCATCCATGGGCAAAACCGCCCTGGCGCTGAACTTTGTTGAAGCCGCGCTGATGACCCAGGACAAGCCGTCGCTGGTGTTCAGTATGGAGATGCCGGCCGATTCACTGGTGATGCGGATGCTGTCTTCCGTCGGCCGTATTGACGCCGGCAAGCTGCGTGATGGCTCGTTGACCGAAGAGGATTGGCCCAAATTGTCGGCGGCGGTGGCGAAAATGAAAGACAAACCGCTGTTTATTGATGATACCCCGGGGCTGACGCCGCAGGAAGTGCGGGCGCGGGTCAAGCGGGTGTGTCGCAGTTACCAGCTGGAGCTGCAGCAAAAACAGCCGCACCTGCCGCTTGAGGAACTGGAGAAAAAGAGCAAGCCGGGCATGATCATGCTCGACTATTTGCAGTTGATGCAGGTGGCCGGCAAAAGCGAGGGGCGCACTCAGGAAATCTCCGAGATCTCGCGCTCGTTAAAAGCCCTGGCGAAAGAGTGGGAGTGTCCGGTCATCGCCCTGTCGCAGCTCAACCGGGGGGTGGAGCAGCGCCCCAACAAGCGTCCCATGAACTCCGACCTGCGGGAATCCGGTGCGATTGAGCAGGACGCGGATGTGATCCTGTTTATCTACCGCGACGAATACTACAACGAGGACAGCCCCGATAAAGGCGTGGCGGAGCTGATCGTTGGCAAGCAGCGTAACGGTGAAGTGGGGACCAGCAAGGCGGCGTTTGTGGGCAAGTTCACCCGCTTTGAGAACCTGGCCCCGGAATACTTCAATCAGGCCGACGACTACTAATTCAGGTTCTGGCGAGACACAGCATTCATCCCCGGCCGCCAGCGGGCGGCCTTTCAGTATAGAGAGTGGTTCCATGCAGATTTACCATCACATCGCCTCCCTGCGCGAGGCGCTGAAACAAGAGCGTATGGCGGGCAAGCGCATCGGTTTTGTCCCCACCATGGGCAATCTCCACGATGCTCATATCGAGCTGGTCAAGCGTGCCCAGCAGACCAATGATGTGGTGGTGTGCTCGATCTTTGTGAATGGCCTGCAGTTTGGTTTGAACGAGGACTGGGATAAGTACCCGCGCACGTTTCAGGCCGATTGCCAGAAGCTGCGCGATGCCGGGTGTGACTTCCTGTTTCATCCCGACGACCTGGAAATGTACCCCAATGGCATGGATACCCAGACCCGGGTGATCTGTCCGACCATGACCGATGTCCTCTGTGGTGCCAGCCGTCCTGGCCACTTTGAAGGCGTCACCACGGTGGTGACCAAGCTGTTCAATATTGTCCAGCCCGACGAGGCCGTGTTTGGCCTGAAAGATTACCAGCAGCTGGCGGTGATCCGCCGCATGGCCGAAGACCTGTGTATGCCGGTGCAAATTACCGCAGGTGACATTCACCGCGAAGCGGACGGCCTGGCCATGAGCTCGCGCAACGGTTACATCACCCCGGAGGAGCGGCCGCGGGTGAATCAGTTGAACAAGAGCTTGAACTGGGTCGCCGACGAGATTCGCAACGGCCGCCGCGACTTTGAGGTGCTGGAGGCGGAGGCCAGACAGCAGATCGAAGCTGTTGGCTTTAAAGTGGATTATTTCACCATTTCAGACAGCAAGTCGCTCGATCCCGCTGCGGTCGACGACACGGAAATCACCGTGTTGGGAGCCATGTACACCAGCGGCGCCCGCCTGATCGACAATGTGTCCCTGACGCTTTAGGCATTGTGTCCCTGACGCTCTAGGCATAGTTTTCCTGACGCTCTAGGCATTGTTTCCACAGTGATCTAAGCATCCGTCAGGTGTTCTGAATTCCCTCTGACTTCGCGGCAGGTATTCCCACATAGGGCCTGCCTCGGCCCTCAGCTCCTGTCGTGGTGCTCTACCCGTCTTGGTCCTCTACTAAAGTAGGGTTCAGCTATCCTTGACACTGGTTTAAGATGATTTTCATTAATAAAGATAAGCCATGCTAGGGAGATATTATGTCCGAGGTTCACGTTCACCCGGTACCCGCCGAAATTGCCAAATCCGCCTGGATTGATCGCGATAAATACGAGTCCATGTATCGCCAGTCGGTCGATAACCCCGATGAATTCTGGGCCCAGCAGGCCAATGAGTTTCTTACCTGGAGCAAGCCTTTCACCAAGGTGCAGGAATTCGACTTTCACAAGGGTACCGCCAACTGGTTTGACGGCGGCGAGCTGAACGTCAGCGTCAACTGCATCGATCGTCATCTGGAAAAGCGTGGCGATCAGGTGGCCATCATCTGGGAAGGCGACGAGCCCACCGACGACAAGAAAATCACTTACCGTGAACTCCACTCTGAGGTCTGCAAGCTCGCCAATGTACTGAAAGAGCGAGGTGTTAAAAAAGGCGATCGAGTCTGTATTTATATGCCAATGGTGCTGGAAGCAGCCTACGCCATGCTGGCCTGTACCCGTATTGGTGCCGTGCATTCCATCGTCTTTGGCGGCTTCTCACCGGACGCTCTGCAAGGTCGTATTCTCGACTCCGATTGCCAGACCCTAATCACTGCGGACGAAGGGTTGCGTGGCGGCAAAACCATTCCCCTGAAAGCCAACGCCGACAAGGCGCTGGCGGGCTGTCCCAACGTCCACACCTGTCTGGTGGTGAAGCGTACCGGTGGTGATATCGGCTGGACCGAAGGCCGCGATGTCTGGTACGGCGACGCGGTGGCGGCCGCATCAGCCGAGTGTGAGCCGGAGTCGATGGCGTCGGAAGACCCGCTGTTTATTCTCTACACCTCAGGCTCCACCGGTAAACCCAAAGGCGTGCTGCACACCACCGCCGGTTACCTATTGCAGTCGGCCATGACTCACAAATACACCTTTGATTACAAGGATGGCGAGGTCTACTGGTGTACTGCCGATGTGGGCTGGGTGACGGGTCACAGCTACATTGTCTATGGTCCGCTGGCCAATGGCGCCATCACGCTGATGTTTGAAGGGGTGCCCACCTATCCGAACGCGTCCCGTTGCTGGGATGTGGTCGACAAGCATCAGGTCAGTATTTTCTATACCGCGCCAACCGCGATTCGTGCACTGATGGGCGCCGGTGACGAACTGGTGACCAAAACCTCGCGCAAGAGCCTGCGCCTGTTGGGTACCGTGGGTGAACCGATCAACCCCGAAGCCTGGGAGTGGTATTACCGGGTGGTGGGTGAAAGCCGCTGCCCGATCGTCGACACCTGGTGGCAGACCGAAACCGGTGCCCATATGCTGACACCGCTGCCCGGCGCTACCGACCTGAAACCCGGCTCGGCCACCCTGCCGTTCTTTGGCGTGCAGCCTGTCATCCTGGATGCCGAGGGCAAGGAAATGGAGGGCGCGTGCGAGGGCAGCTTGGCCATTAAAGCCTCCTGGCCCAGCCAGATCCGCACGGTTTATGGCGATCACCAGCGCTGTGTCGACACTTATTTCAGTACCTATCCGGGCTACTACTTTACCGGTGACGGTGCCCGTCGCGATGAAGACGGCTACTACTGGATCACCGGTCGGGTGGATGACGTGCTGAATGTCTCCGGTCATCGCATGGGCACCGCCGAGATTGAGAGCGCGCTGGTGCTGCATCCGCAGATTGCCGAGGCCGCAGTGGTCGGTGCACCCCATGACATCAAGGGCCAGGGCATCTACTGCTATGTGACACCGATGGCCGGTGTCGAAGGCAGCGATGAACTGAAAAAAGCGCTGGTGGACCTGTGTGTGCAGGAAATTGGTCCCATTGCCAAGCCCGATTGGATTCAGTGGGCGCCGGGTCTGCCGAAAACCCGTTCCGGCAAGATCATGCGCCGTATTCTGCGCAAGGTGGCCGCCAACGAACTGGAAAACCTCGGCGATACGTCGACTCTGGCCGATCCTTCGGTGGTGGATCAACTGATTGATAGTCGTCTGAACCGCTGATCCTCTGCTAGTCGGGCTGTGCACGACCAGTGCCAGCCCGCTCCTTCCCCTTCTTTTCCCAAGTTGTCCTCATCCCCCTCATTCTGGCGCCGCTTTGTGGCATACTGCTGGCGATTTTGGAAACGGATGCCGGTGCCTTGTACATGCTTTGGTCTGACTCTGAATTTCTCTATGTTGTTGGCTTGATCGGAGTAGCGGTTTTCGCGGTATCCGGAGCGCTGGCGGCGGCGGAAAAACACCTCGATATCCTGGGTTTTATCCTGTTTGCCGCCATCACTGGCATTGGTGGCGGTACCGTGCGGGATGTGATTCTCGGCGTCGATGTGTTTTGGGTGCTGGATGCCCTTTACCTGCAGATATGTGTCGCTGCCGGTGCCCTGCTGTTTTTTGTCGCACCGCAGTTTGTGGCTCGCCAGCGCTTGTTGCTGTGGATGGACGCCGCCGGGCTTGCGTTATTTAGCGTACTGGGCACAGCTAAGGCTTATGATTTGGGCGTGGACCCGCTGGTGGCCTGCGGTATGGGCATGATCACCACCACCTTCGGGTCGGTGATCCGCGATATTTTGTCGGATCGTGAACCGGTGCTGTTGGGGCCTGAAATCTATGTCACGGCGGCACTGGCCGGTTCGTTGACGTTTTTGGCGCTGCTGGGGTTGTTGCAAGCATTCGGTGTGCCCTCGGCACACAACCTGAGTCTGGTGGTGGGGATTGGTGTGGCTTTCGGGGTTCGGGCGGCGGCCATGTTGCTGGATTTGCGGTTGCCGAAATTCTCCCGCTATTAATTGGCCGTCACGGCATAAGCTGCAGACTACTCTCCCGCACTATCATTTCAGCAGGGAGCTTCACAGCATGACGGGTTACCAAATCAAACGAATTAGTGAGTTGTAGTGGAGGTACAGAACATGGAGGCAGCCATAGACTGGCAGCAATTCGATTGGGATTATCGCGATCCTTTTGTGCTGGATGTACAGGTACTGGCCGAACATATAGACGGCCTGCAGCACGTCAATAACGCGGTGTATGTGAGCTGGTGCCAGGATGCCGGTTGGCAGCATTCAATAGATCTGGGGCTGGGATTACAGCACTACCAGCAACTGGATCGCGCGATGGCCATTCGCCACAGTGAGTTTGATTATCTGCAGGCGGCCTACCTGGGGGAACGGCTCAAGGTCGCCACCTGGTTGACGGGAAATGATGACAAGTTGTCCATGGAGCGTCGTTTTCAACTGGTGCGTGTCAGTGACGGGGCCACGCTACTGCGCGCTCGCTGGGATCTGGTCTGTATCGAGATCAGCAGTGGTCGGCCGAAGCGTATGCCTGCCGTGTTTAAGGACGTTTACGGAGCTGTTGTCATCACCCCCCTGTGATACCGCCCCTAAGCCTGAAGCAGGGGTTTAAGCAGTCGTATCAGGCGCTCGCACTCTGCGTCGATATTTCTGACCGGTGGTTGCAACAGCTTGCGCACCATATATTGGGCGAAGGTTCCTTGCAGGGTATCGTGCAGATCGGTGGTTGATACGTCAGAGCGAATCACATTTTGCCGCTGGCCCTCCTTGAGGATCCACTCCAGCTCCTTGATCAGGTAGTGCTGGGTGAACATGGGATCGGCCATGCGCTGGCGTACCGGGGTGGTCATAAAGACGATCTCTGCCAGTTGCCGGTGCTGCAGATAGAAACGGGTGGTGGTGGCGATGTAGGAGTCCAGTCGCTCCAGGGCATTATTGGAGGTCGCTGCCAGTGACCGGCGTACCTGTTTTTCCAGCTCCTCAAACTCTGGTGCTATACAGGCAAAAATCAGCTCGTCCTTGTTGCCGAAGTACTTGTAAATGGTTTGCGGCCCAACCCCAGCCTGCTTGGCAATATCGCGTATGCCCACCTTGTGAAACAACCCCTGGGAGAACAGTTCTATGACGGTATTTCTCAGGGTTTCGAGGGTTGCCGGGCTGATGTTGCGACGGTCTTGCCGCTCTGATGAAGTGGGCTCTTGTCGGTTCGCTGAGGGCTCTTGATGACCAGCTGAAGGTTCTTTATGATCAGCTGAGGGCTCTTTCTTGGTAAAAGTGACAGTTTGGCTAGCGTTCATGGCGGTTTCCAAAATGTTACCTCAGTTATAGTTATAGTGCCCTTCGACGGTGAATCTCCATGGCATAAGTTATTCCTTAAACTGATGTGGCCCCTTGTAAGATTTGGCCAGACACGTTTCTTGCTGATACTGCAAGAATGATTAAGCCATATTGTATTATTTGGGACGACTTTTTAACGTATAACAATAAAATAACAATTATGCGAGGATTTTTATGACAGCGGCTGCTGTAAGGATGCTTTTTATGACAAGGTTCTCTGAGTGATTTTTTTATATCGCGTTTCTGAATAAGCCTGATATCCGAACGCCTGGGTACATTTGCCGCACAGGCTAACCTCTTTATAATGGCAACTTCCATGATGATGTATATCTGGATTAAGGAGGCTGAGTACCGTGGACAAGAATGAATGGGATGCTTTTCGATCGGCCATGGGGGATGTGAAACCCCTCAAGCAAGTGGCTCGAGTACCCCTCAGTACCAGTGATAACACCCTCAACAGCCGCGCTCGGCGAGAGGCGGCTACGGCCCTGAAGCCCGAAACGGGCAATGACTTATCCGGCGAGTATATCGAGCCGGTCGACCCCAACGAAATTCTCAGTTTCCAGCGTCCCGGCGTCCAACATGGGGTCTATCGCAATCTGCGGTTGGGAAAGTACAACATTGAGGCGCGCCTGGATCTGCACGGCTATACCGTCGAGCAGGCCCGAGAGGCGGTCTACCGGTTTGTCCGGGACTGCCTGTCCAATGACATTCGCTGTGCGTTGATCACCCACGGTAAGGGTGAGGGGCGCAAACAACCGGCGTTGTTGAAAAGCTGCATAGCTCACTGGTTGCCGCAGCTGGATCAGGTGCTGGCCTTCCACTCCGCGCAGAAACATCATGGCGCCTCGGGGGCGACCTATGTGATGCTGCGCAAAAGCGAGCGCAAACGGCAAGACAACTGGGAGCGTCATCAGAAGCGTCGTTAGCGTTCATCGTTGCCCGTTTCCGACGCTGTGGGAGCGCTACCCACAAAATCCTTTAAAACTATTAGTTTTTAGCGCTATTCTTTTGAGACCGACCTTATATTTCGCTCGCCTCGCAGGTTGGCGAATACGGACTATTGACCACAGTTTAAGGAGATCACATGGAGTGGGATGTGGATAAGTTTATGGAGACAGCCCCGCAGCTGATTTTGACCTACGGCACCAAGCTGGTAATGGCGCTGGCGGTTTTTTTCATCGGAAAGTGGATTGCCGGAATCATCTCCCGGGCTCTGGCTCGCAGTATGGAGATAAAACAGGTCGATCCCACCATCGCCGGTTTTACCCGCAACATCGTCTATTACCTGTTGTTCACGGTGGTGATTATCGCCGCGCTGGGTCAGCTGGGAGTGCAGACGGCCTCGTTTGTGGCGATTGTCGGTGCCGCCGGCCTGGCCGTCGGTTTGGCGTTGCAGGGCTCGCTGGCGAACTTTGCCGCCGGCGTGCTGATGATTCTGTTTCGGCCGATCAAGGTGGGTGACTTTGTGGAAGCCGGCGGCGCCATGGGGGTGGTGAAGGAAATTTCCATTTTTACCACCGTATTGACGACGCCGGATAACAAGGTAGTGATCCTGGCCAACAATCAGGTGATGAGCAACAACATCATCAACTACTCGACCATGCCGACCCGGCGTGTCGATATGAAATTTGGTATCAGTTACGGTTCCGATCTGCTGAAGGCAAAACAGATCCTGCAGCAACTGGCGGACAGTGATGAACGAATTCTGAAAGACCCGGAGGTCACTATCGCTGTCAGTGAACTGGCCGACTCATCCGTCAACTTTGTCTTCCGCGCATGGGTCAATAGTGCCGACTACTGGCCGGTATTTTTTGCGATAACGGAACAGGTGAAGCTCACCTTTGACGAGCAGGGCATTGAGATTCCCTTTCCACAAATGGATGTGCATCTCGATCAGGTTGCTGCCGATTAGCACTGGCTCGTCAGGACTGTTCCTGACGCTTCAGGAGCTCAATGAGGAAGCCGGTTGATCCGCTTCCTCATTCCTTTCCAACAGGGGTTGTGCCATATAGGTATGACCTTCCAGCCGTCCCCATTGGTTTTCCCTGGCCGAGGGACGTATTTTTTCGGCGATAAACCCCAGCCGCTCATAGAGCCGGCGGGCGTTACGGTTGGAATCCGCCACATCGAGTGCCAGTGTGCTGACGTCCCAGGTTAACGCCTGTTGCCGGAAATGCTCTATCAAGCGAGAACCAAAACCCTGGCCTGGTATGGCCATGCCTAAATTGCTTATATAACCCACGTTATTGGCCGGTGGCGGTATGATGCGCTCGACCTGCAGGCCCCGAGCTAGCACTTGTAATCCTTTGCGCAGGCCGTAAAAAGCCAGGATCTGTTTGAGGTTGTGCCACGTGCAGTGATGAAAATCTGCGCCGGTGGCCAGGCAGCCAACGCCTGCCAGGACATCGGCTTCAGTGTCGTCCACAACAATGGCAGTGTGCTTGCGGTAGCTGAATTGCCCCTGCTCACACTGGTAAGCGTAATGCAGGAACTCCACGGCTTGATGCTGATGATCGATTGAGAAAACGTACCGGAACGTCTGGGGACCGGAGCTGTATATCAGGGGAACCACGCGGGATTGATCGGCGAGGGTACAGGGACGGACACGGTACGGCATGACACTCTCAACGCTACGAGATCAGAATCGTTACTGTAACCGCTTCGGGTGCTGTTGTCAGGTTGCTGGATGTGACGTGGTTTCCTGAAGGCGGATATGAACCGCTGTATCAGCCTTCAGGAGTGGCCGGGATGTTTAGAAGGCGGAAGACAAGTCGTCGGCCGCAATCAGGCCCAGCAGAGCAAAGGTGGTGATTAAGGTTGTGTACAAAGCCATCGGAAATCTCCTTGCTGTATCAGCTTCTGTAACAGGATGTTCAGGTTTTCCAGTCGGGCTTACCGCTACCCTTGAAACCTATCTTAGCGATGTGAAGTTTAAGTTGGCTCAAGCGTGGTAAAGATCTGTGTGGAATTGTGTGGGGGGTGGGCGCAAGCAATTGGTAGGAGGGGGGTGTTTTTTTGACGTTTTTTGGGGGTTGCTGGCGGAGCAGCTCAGGGGTGTCAGCTTAACGTTGAAAGGTTGTCTTAAAGCTGTTGAAAATAAGCATGTTTTAGTTAAAAAGCCTGCAATTCAGTTAAGGTTAATGTGGATTTTGGCGATAATAGGTGCAGGCGTTCCATTGTTTTTGGGGCGTGTGGACAGGCAGCGCTCCAGTTGATAGCTGAGTTACTGGCCTTCAGACGAACTAATGGAAAGATGTAAAAATGGCTTTTGATTACGGTTCAATTGACCTGGGTTTGAAGAACCCGTTTAAAAAGGAAGGCTTGGTAACCGCCTTGCGTGGGGTAGCGCAAACCCTGTTGGGTTTGTACTTGCTGGTATCCGCAGCCCAGACGGTGAAAGAGCAGCCGCTGGCCGGTTGGGTGCTGGTTGTTTTTGGAGTACTTTTGCTAGGTGCGGGATTGCGGACTGTGGGGTCCGGGGTTTACGCCATTATGCGTTACTTTGTCGGTCGCAATCATCCGACCTCACTGGCCCGTAATCACAGTAAATCAGAGGCCAGTACTTCCGATGAGGAAGCGGCTTTTGTGGCCTATACCGCCAATGGCCTGGAAGAAATGCTGGTGGGGCGCAAGAACAGCACGTTTCGCGAGCCGCGTGGTTTCCTGGCCAGGCTGCTGCACAGCCTGTTTCCCAAACTGTTATTTACTCCTTACCCCATACGCAATCTTGCCCAGCGCCTGTTTGGGGCTTGGGTCAACAGTGTATTGGCCCTGATGGCCTATGCCTTCGTCGCCTTTGTGTCTCTGGCGGGGTTTGCCGGTAGCGCCGGAGTTCTGATGTTCCCAATTTATACCACCTTTCTGTTCGGATACCTGCTGTGGATCTGGCGCAGAGCCGGGCGGCCGATCAAGCGCAAAGCGGAAATGCAGATTGAATCATCCGGAGTGGGTGATCTGGTCAAGGTGGTCAGTATGTCGCTTTTGATGCCGGTGGTACTGGGCCTGCTGGTGTCCTGGTTTATGACCGCTGCGCATATCAATGAGGGTCAGGTTCAGCAGATCATCGATCGACTCCCGGACTTGCATATCGGTCTGTATATGTCCGGGCTGTTTGTCCTGGCAACAGTGGTTACCGTGTTGTTGGTGTTGATGCTGAAAAGTCGTTTGCAGCAGGTCAACCCTGTGGCGGAAGTATCGGAGCTGCGGGAGAATTGGCAGGAATCTGTTCACCCGGATGAAATTTTCATTAACCTCGACAATCTGGTGATGGCCAACCGTCGCTATAAGGAAGTGCCTAACAGGGTCTATCGGCAGCTGGATCCAAAGCTGGAAGAGCAGGTGGACGAAAAGGGCAGTTTCCGGGGAGAAATGATTCAGGAGATTCAACCTCGGGTGAAACCCATGGAGCTGGGATCACTGTTTAACCGGGTTCGTATGGCAAGCCTGATACTTGGCAACGTGTTGTTTGTGGTGGCGGCCTTCACTACGGTGGCGCTGGCCTATGACTTTGCATCGGTCTTGCAGTTTTTTAAAGCGGCTTGGGGTTATGTCAACCCTGAGCGATTACTCGGCTGGATGGCTCCCGATCTGTCCAATGGTGGCGAGCCGATGATGATCCGGACGGCGCTGATGTCGTGTCTGCATCTGCTGGTGTTGGGGTTGTTGTTAAAAGCGTTCGCACGCATCCTGACCCAGGCATGTCATCTGTTTTTTGCTGAAATACAGTTCGAATCACAATTGATTTACTTTAAGTGCGAAGGCACCTTTACCGAATCCAAAATTTCGACGGGCACTGGTATTTACGACAGTACCCGGTCGGAGAATACCCTGGTGCGCAGCAGTATTACGCCCTGGGTGATTGTCTCGCGGATTGTATCGACAACCTTTGCGGCCACTGGCATCAACAATCTTGAGCATCCACGCCATATTCTGGAAATGCATCGTGATGACCAGGAATTGCAAGCCATTAAAGGGGATGTCATGACCTTCCTGAAGGATCGTGAGTCCATCGCCTCAATCACCAGCGAGCGGGATCTGGGCAATGCTTCCCAGCTGCATCAGCTCAATGAACAGACGCGGGCGTCAACCGCTAGCAGGGCGCTGGGACGTCACGAGGAGGCTGCGGGGTATTTGCGTCGCGAAGAGGAATTAATGGCGCTCGATGATTCCAACTCGTGAGTCAAACTAGCAACTGATTGTTAGAGACCCCAAGAGGGCGGCATTGGCCGCCCTTTTTTATGGGAGAAGCGAGGCTGTAGAATCCCGCCCTAAAAACGATGGGGCGCCAGTTCAATAGTCGACAGCTGGCGTCCCATGAGTGTCAATTCGCCGTGGTAACGTTGATCGCCGGTGGCTGTGAATTCGAACTCGTAGCGGCGAGCGAGTTTGAAATTGCCGCGTTTGTCTCGGCGTGGACGCAGGCTGATCAGTGAGACGGTATCGTCAAGCAGCTGCACATTCATGTGTTCGCAGTGTTGGCGGGCAAGGCCGACGGCACGGTCGCGAAAACCGGCGTTTTGCCAGATCATCAGGCCGACCAGGCCCAGCGCAAAGGCGATCATCAGATCGTAGATGGTCATGGTGAGTCCATTGTTAAAACATCCAGGCCGCCACTATACCGGAAATACTTCCAGACGAGACGGCTAAAGTATTGATTAAAGGTCGACGACCGGGCGTGCTATTGGCGTGGTGTGAGTTCCGACTGCAGCACTTGCAGCATGGCCTGGGAAGCGGCCGACAGTGGGTAGCGGCGACGGGTGATCAGGCCCACCGGCCGAACCAGGCCCGGCCCCTCAATGGTGCGGCAGCAGGCCCCCACTTCGAGCATCTGTGCCTGGCACAGCGCCGGTACAATGCTGACGCCCAGGCCGCTGGCCACCATGCGCCCAATCGTCACCAACTGATGGGTTTCAAAGGCTGGGCTAAATGGCAGCTGTTGGGCGCCCAGCAATTCGCCGATCAGCTGGCGCACTTGTGACGGTGCCTGCAGGGTGATTAAGTCTTCTTGCGCCAGTGCCTCGACCATGACGCTGGCCTGGGTTGCCAGCGGGTGATTGACAGGCAGGACCGCCACAAAGCGATCTTCAAACAATGGGGTGAACAGCAGGTCATCCTGTTCACCGGGGAAGAAGCTGATACCCAGCTCGGCTCGCCCGGTACGCACCATGCGTACCACTTCCTCAGCAATGACATCGTGCACCGCCACCCGAACCTTCGGATATTGGTGCTTATAGGCGGCCAGGCCGGTGGGCAGCAGGTTGGCGGCAAACGACGGCATGGCGGCAATAGTGATGCGGCCGGTGCGCAGGGCGAAGCGATTCTCCAGGTCCTGTAAGGCGTTGTCCCAATCCTGCAGTAGGCGTTTGGCCGTGGGCAGGAAGTCCTCACCCTCTGGGGTGAGGGCGCAATTGCGGGTTGTGCGGGTCAATAACTGGCCGCCAACGGCTTCCTCCAGGGTCTTGATGGCAATACTTAACGCCGGTTGGGACAGGTGAATCTGGGCTGCGGCTTCGGCAAAGCTGTGGGCGTTGGCCACGGCCACAAAGGCGCGGATCTGTTTCAGGGTGGCGCTCATACCGGTTCACTCGGGATTGGGAACTTGTGAATTATACATTTAAAATATTTATTAATTAATCGTATATTTTCATTTGATAAATATAAGCTTGTCCACCACTCTAGACAACAACACATAAGTTCCGGCCGGCTTGCCATACTCACTCGTGACAACGCCCAGACCGGATTTCATTCTGGAGGAGTTCGAACCATGTCTGGTTTTGACAAGGTCGTAGACAGCTACGAAGCGGCCATGGCCGGTCTTGAAGACGGCATGACCATCATTGCCGGGGGCTTTGGCCTGTGCGGTATCCCTGAAAATCTCATCGGCGAAATCAAGCGCAAGGGCACCCGCGAGTTGACCATTGTGTCCAATAACTGCGGTGTGGACGGCTTCGGCCTGGGCATCCTGCTGGAAGATCGGCAGATCAAGAAAATGGTGTCGTCCTATGTGGGCGAAAACAAGTTGTTTGAAGAACAGTTACTGGCCGGCGAGCTGGAAGTGGAGCTGACCCCGCAGGGGACGCTGGCGGAAAAAATGCGCGCTGGCGGTGCCGGCATTCCCGCGTTCTACACCGCTACGGGTTACGGCACCCTGGTGGGGGAAGGCAAGGATGTGCGGGAGTTCAACGGTCGCAACTACATCCTGGAAGAGGCCATCACCGGCGATTTTGCCATCATCAAAGCCTGGAAAGCCGATCGATACGGCAATCTGGTGTACCGCCACACGGCGCGTAACTTCAACCCGGAAGCTGCCACCGCCGGAAAGATCACCGTGGTGGAAGTGGAAGAGATTGTTGAACCGGGCGAACTGGATCCGGCCCAAATTCACACCCCGGGTATTTACGTCGATCGCCTGATTCAGGGTACTTTCGAAAAACGCATTGAAAAGCGCACCGTTCGCGACGCTTAAGGAGATTGCATCATGTCATTAACTCGTGAACAACTGGCCATGCGTGTAGCCCGTGAGCTGCAGGACGGTTACTACGTTAACCTGGGTATCGGTATTCCCACACTGGTTGCTAACTACGTGCCCGAAGGCATGGAAGTGATGCTGCAGTCCGAGAATGGCTTACTCGGAATGGGGCCATTTCCCACAGAAGCGGAAGTGGATGCCGATATGATCAATGCCGGTAAGCAGACGGTGACCACCATCAAGGGGGCGTCGATTTTTTCCTCGGCTGAATCCTTTGCCATGATTCGCGGCGGTCATGTGGACCTGACCGTGCTGGGTGCGTTTGAAGTGGATGTGGAAGGCAACATCGCTTCCTACATGATTCCCGGCAAGCTGGTGAAAGGCATGGGTGGGGCTATGGATCTGGTGGCTGGTGCCGACAATATCATCGTCACCATGACCCACGCCTCCAAGCACGGGGAGTCGAAGTTGCTGCCCAAGTGTACCCTGCCGTTAACTGGCGCAAACTGTATTAACAAGGTGGTCACGGACCTGGCTTACATTGAAATTGCCGACGGTAAATTCTGGTTAAAGGAACGGGCGCCAGGCGTATCGGTAGATGAAATCGTCAAGCTTACCGCTGGAGAGCTGGTGGTGCCTGAGGTGGTACCGGAAATGGTATTCTGAGTCATCTTGCTTGGGCTGTAGTTAGCGGGTTGATTGTAGTCGTCCTGTTTTGGTCGCATTGATCATCTGGTTATTTTTTGCACGGGGAGCCATGGGCTCCCTTTTTTTTGTCTTTGAGTTGGCACGACTCTTGTTATACTTCGCCGGGTTTGATGTTCGCAGCCGGTTGCCATGATCAGCAACGGGGTGTTTGATCGGCATAAGTCCATAAGGAGTTTGTACATGCTGAAGTTTTTGGTGGTGGTGGCGTTGATCGTCGCTTACGTCGTCAGTCTGGGCTTTGTTGGGCGCGGTATTGACAAGCTTGGCAGCCTGAAGTCTGTGCACACCTATCGGATCAACTACATCCGCAAAACCCTCAAGATGGGGGTCTCGCTGTTGTTTATCCTGCTGCTGTTTTTTATGTTGGGGATTGAATACTCGCAGGTGTCGGTATTCCTGTCGTCGATCTTCGCCGTCATCGGTGTGGCTCTGTTCGCCCAGTGGTCTATTCTCAGTAACATCACCGCCAGCCTGATCATCTTTTTCTTTTTTCCCTATCGTGTGGGCGACCGAGTGAAAGTGGTGGATAAAGAGGAAGAAATCATCGGCCAAATTGAGGAAATCTCGTTGTTTCACGTCATGATTCGACGGGATGACGCCTTGATTACTTATCCCAACAATTTAATTTTGCAAAAGGCAGTGATCAAAAATCCCCCCGCATCGCTGTCGAATCCAGATGAAACGGTAGAGGACAGCTGGCAATAGGCCAGTCTGCCGTATTTTTTTTAGTGACATAATTCAGAGGGTGCAGTTTTGGCTCAGGCAAACGAAAAACGCATTATTGGCAGTGAAGAGTGGTGTTCCTTTCCGGAACTGGGCATTCCGGCGATCAAAGCGCGAGTGGACTCCGGGGCGAAAACCTCCTCCATTCACGCCTTTAACATTAACAGCTTCCGTCGTGACGGCGCCCTGTGGGTGAGCTTTGAGGTACACCCTATCCAGAACAATCGCCATCTCGTCATTCGCTGCGAACGGCCGGTGATCGACAAGCGGCGGGTCAAGAGTTCCAGTGGCGAGGCGGAAACCCGCTATGTCGTCAGTGCACCGATGCGACTAGGTGATGATATCTGGGATGTGGAACTGACGCTTTCCAACCGCGACTCAATGGGATTTCGGATGTTGCTCGGCCGTGAGGCGATGGAAGGTCGTTTGATCGTTGACCCGGAAGAAATTTGCTTGATGGGCGAGGTCAGTGATCAGGAAATCACGTCCTATTACGGTTCACGGCGGGCGAAAAAAAGCGGTTTGAAAATCGCCCTGTTGGCCAGTAACGAAATGCTCTATAGCAACCAGCGCATTTTGGAGGCGGGTGAGGAACGCGGCCATGATATGGAGTTTCTCAATGTCACCCAATGTTATATGAAACTGGATGCCAAGGAGCCGGATGCTCACTATCGCGGTGGCCATCCGCTCAATGATCTCGACGCGGTCATTACCCGCATCAAACCGAAAGTAACTTTTTACGGAACGGCTCTGGCACGACACTTTGAGAGTATGGGCATTTATACCATCAACTCCTCATCGGCGATCACCCAGTCCCGGGACAAGCTGTTTTCCCTGCAGCTGCTGCTGAAAAACGGTATCAACATCCCCACCTCCGGTTTTGCCAACTCACCCATGGATACCAACGAATTGATTGACATGGTAGGTGGGGCACCATTGATCGTTAAATTGCTCGAAGGCACCCAGGGACGCGGGGTTGTGCTGGCGGAAACCCGCAAGGCGGCCGAGAGTGTGATCAACGCTTTCAAAACCCTGCAGGCGAACCTGCTGGTGCAGAAGTTCATTAAAGAGGCCAACGGCAAGGATCTGCGCTGTTTTGTCATTAACGGCAAAGTTGTTGCCGCCATTGAGCGGACGGCGGCACCGGGTGAATTCCGGGCCAACCTGCATCAGGGTGGGTCGGCCTCTGTGGTGAAAGTCACCGCAGAAGAAAAAGCCATGGCCGTCAAGGCAGCCAAAGTGCTGGGCCTGCAAGTGGCTGGTGTCGACATCATTCGTTCTGCCAATGGCCCGCTGTTATTGGAAGTCAATTCCTCGCCCGGCCTGGAAGGTGTCGAGGCGGCTACCGGTAAGGATATCGCCGGCATGATGATTTCGGCGATCGAGAAAAAGCTCAACTGGAAACGGGATCTGCCCCGCCACTGAGTCGTCTGCGGGATGATGCCGGGGCCGGCTATGGTGCCGGTGTCTGCCCAGGGCGATGTCTATACTGATAAAGCGGTTGCTGCCAGTCGTGCAAGCTGCCCGAGTTGCCCAAACTGCCGAGGGAGCCTGGTACGCCGGGTATGACAGGAGTCAGGTTCGACAGGAGTTCAGTATGACATCGACACCCGCACTCTCTTACCTGAGTGGCTTTGGCAATGAACACCAGACTGAAGCCCTGCCCGGTGCTCTGCCGGTGGGGCGCTTCAGCCCTCAACAGCCGGCCTATGGCCTCTACACTGAACAGTTCAGCGGCTCCGCTTTTACCGCACCCCGGCATCGCAATCGCCGCAGCTGGACTTATCGCATTCGCCCGTCAGTGGTGATGGGGGATTTCAAACCTTCCACCAGTGGCAGTGGCATCTCGACTGCACCCCTGCCTGAGCCGTCACTGCCGAACCTGCTACGCTGGGATCCACTGCCGATTCCCAGCGAGCCGCGGGATTTTGTCGATGGCTTATTGACGGTCGCCGCCAATGGCGATGCGCGTTTGCAGATGGGGATGGCGGTGCATCTTTATGGCTGCAATCAATCCATGCAGCGGCGTTACTTCTACAGTGCCGATGGCGAACTGTTACTGGTACCACAGCAGGGTAGCGTTCTGGCTTTGACTGAGATGGGACGTCTGCAGGTGTCGCCGGGGGAAATTCTGGTGATCCCGCGGGGCATTCGCTTTCGGCTGGAGTTGTGTGAAGGCGTTGCCCGTGGCTATGTCTGTGAGAACTACGGGGCGCCCTTGGAGCTGCCTGAACGCGGACCGGTGGGAGCCAATGGTTTTGCCAACGACCGGGATTTCCTCTATCCGCACGCCTGGTACGAGGAGGTGGACGAGGTCTGCACGCTGCTGACCAAATTTGGAGGGCAGATCTTTGAGGCCGAGATGGATCACTCGCCGCTGGATGTGGTGGCCTGGGTGGGTAACTCGGCACCTTACAAGTATGACCTGGCGCGTTTCAATGTGATTAATACCGTCAGCTATGACCATCCGGATCCATCGATTTTCACGGTGTTGACCTCCCCATCCGACACACCGGGAATGGCCAATCTGGATTTTGTGATTTTTCCTCCGCGCTGGATGGTGGCGGAAGACACCTTTCGCCCGCCCTGGTATCACCGCAATGTCATGAGTGAGTGCATGGGCTTGATCGATGGCGTTTATGACGCCAAGGAGAGGGGCTTCGAACCTGGCGGCTTGAGCCTGCACAATTGCATGTCCCCGCATGGGCCTGAAGCCGCTGTATTTGACAAAGCCAGTCGCTCAAGCTTGCAGCCCGAGCGTTACCAGAATACGCTGGCTTTTATGTTTGAGTCTCGCTATGTGATGGTGCCCACGAATGTGGCGCTGCAACTGCCGCAGCGGCAAGTGGATTATGTGAAGTGTTGGCAGGGACTGGGCAAACACTTTTCCGCTTCCTGAGCTGAGCCGATATCACACGGCTAAACCCGATTTGGAACCCTAAGGCTGAAGCTATGACGATATTGAACGAAACCCATGATCCTACACTCAGCAGTTGGGTCGAGTCGGCCAATCAGCAGGATACCGATTTTCCCCTGCAGAATTTGCCCTTTGCCGCTTTTCGGGAGAAAGATTCGGAACAATATTTTCGCGGTGGTGTAGCCATTGGCGATCAAATCCTTGATCTGGCGGCACTGGCCAGCAAGCAGGTGTTTGATGGTTTGACTCAACAGGCCTTGCACGCCTGTACCCATGAAGACTTGAATGAATTTATGGCCATGGGCAAGCACGCCTGGTCGGATCTGCGACTGACGCTGTCGCGAATCCTGCGCGAAGGGGCCAAGGGGCAGGGGGTGGTGACAAGTTGCCTGGTACCGCAGTCACAGGCGGAATACAAATTACCCTGTCAGATTCACGATTACACCGACTTTTATGCATCGATCTACCACGCAACCGCGGTGGGCAAGCTGTTCCGGCCCGATAACCCGCTGTTGCCCAACTACCAGTGGGTACCGATTGGCTACCACGGTCGCGCCTCCAGCATCGGCATTTCCGGGCAGATATTTCCGCGGCCGATGGGACAGGTCAAGCCCCCACAGGCCGAGGTGCCCAACGTGGGCCCTTGCCAGCGTCTGGATTATGAAGTGGAGGTGGGGATTTTTATCGGTCCGGGAAACGATTTGGGGCAGCCAATTGCCATTGAGCGGGCCGAGGACCATGTGTTTGGCCTGTGCCTGTTAAACGACTGGTCGGCGCGGGACATTCAGGCCTGGGAGTACCAGCCGCTGGGGCCCTTTCTGGCGAAAAGCTTTGCCTCCACAATATCGCCCTGGATTGTCACGACCGAAGCGCTGGCGCCTTTTCGCTCCGCCTTTGTGCGCCCGGAGGACGATCCACAGCCGCTTGAGTATTTGACCTCGCCCAGCAACAGTGAGTCCGGTGGTTTCGATGTCACGCTGGACTGTTTCCTGCGGACGCCGGCGTCGGCGGGTCAGGAAACCCGTTTATCTCGCTCCAACTTTAAACACGCCTATTGGACTGTTGCCCAGATGGTGACCCACCACACCGTGAATGGCTGTAATCTGCAACCGGGCGACCTGTTTGGCAGCGGGACGCAGTCGGGCCCGGCGCCGGAAGAGGCGGGTTCGCTGCTGGAGTTAACCGGCGGCGGCAAGCAGCCTGTGACGCTCGCCAACGGTGAACAACGGATATTCTTACAGGATGGTGACACGGTCATTATGCGGGCTTTTTGCGAACGCGATGGCTGTCGCCGTATCGGATTTGGTGAGGTGGTGGGCCAGGTCCAGCCGTCGAGGGCGTTGCACTGATGATGACACTCTACAGTTACTTTCGCTCGTCGGCGGCGTTTCGGGTCCGCATAGCCCTGAACCTCAAGGGGCTCGATTACCAGCAGGTGGCCGTCAATCTGTTACAGCGCGACCATAAACACGCGGACTATCTGGCGCTTAACCCGCAGGGGCTGGTACCAAGCCTGGTGACTGAAGCCCAGGAGGTGCTGACGCAAACACCGGCTATTCTCGAATGGCTGGAAGACGCTTACCCGCAACCCGCCTTGTTGCCTGACGATGCCAACGCCAGGGCGCGTGTGCGCAGTTGGTGTTATCAGGTGGCTTGTGACATTCATCCGATCTGCAATCTGCGGGTATTGAATTATGTGGCTGAGGATTTGGGCGCAGGTGAGAGCGGTAAGATCAGCTGGCTGCACCACTGGATGGCGGAGGGTTTTACAGCATTGGAGACACAACTGGCCAGCCACGACGATGGTATGGGCAGTCCCTATTGCTGGGGGGAGCAGGTGACCCTGGCGGACGTGTACTTGATTCCACAGGTGTTCAATGCGTTGCGGTTTAAGCTGGATACCCAAGCTTACCCACGGATTATGGCAATTTACGAGGCATGCAATCGTTTAAACGAGTTTGACCGTGCCCGGCCGGAACACCAGCCGGACGCAATCTGAGAGCGGCGGGGATTTATTCCTGCATCTCTTTCATTTTGTCCTTGGCATCGTCCATGGCGTCTTCGGTTGCTTCGGCAGCGTCCTCAGCAGCTTCCTCAGTTTCATCCATGGCGTCTTGAGCGGCGTCTTTGGTATCTTCCCAGGCCTCGCTAGTGGCATCTTTGGTGTCTTCCCACGCCTCTTTCGTGGCGTCACCAGCGTCATCTGCCATTTCTTTGGTTTTGTCCCAGGCGTCTTCGGCAGCATCCTTGGTGGACTCGGCCATGTCGTGGGCTTTGTCAGAGGTTTTGTCCATCATTTCTTTGGAGTCGGACTTCATCTCCTCATAGGTGGATTTAGGCTCCGACTTATCGTCGCTGCAAGCAACCAGGAGTCCGGAAAGCAAAATAACGGAGGCGGCTGTCTTTAACAGGTTCATAGATATTTCCTTATCTTGAATGTTGAAGGGGACCGGCTTGGACCAGTGCTCACTAATTGTAGCCGCAACTCCTGCGGTCACGAGGGCGACAAGCCAATTGGTGATAACTGGCCCATACCATCTGTCGCTTAAAGGTACAATTGCGACAAAGGTTGCACCTGAGTCTACGCTTGTTGACCGGTATTGCCAAGTTTGGTCAAAACTGGTTCTGGAAAACGGGTGGCAGTTCTCAAGTGGGTGACAGCCTTGATGTCTGTTAACTTACCCCTTTGGGTCCACAGGTGGAACGACTATGGCTTTGATGAAAATTCTGGCGCTGTTGCTGCTTGCCCTGGTGATTGCAATCCCGTTGTTGGAGCGTTTTGGAAAACCCGCCAGTGAACAGGACACCTCTGCCCTGGGACGCTGGGTGTTGCCGCTGGTAATGCTGTTGGCGCTATTGCAATTGCTCTTTTATTGGTTTGGGAATTGATACCGGTGAAGCGAGGATGTGGTGGGCGGCGACGTTATTGGCCCGGATTTTGGCAATTGCTGCCATGGGGAGGGCTGCAACGAATGTGGTATTCTTGGCCGCTTAGGTGAACAGCCACCCGATTCGGTCAGTATGAGGCAAAGGCATGAAGTTTCAGATAATTCCCGTCACTCCCTACCAGCAAAACTGCACTCTGTTGTGGTGCGAAGCCACCAACAAGGCCGCAGTGGTGGATCCGGGCGGTGATCTCGATCGCATTGAGCAGGCGGTGGCGCAACAGGGCGTGGAGCTGGAAAAAATTCTGGTGACCCACGCCCATCTGGATCATGTGGGCGGTGTCGCGGCACTGGCCGAAAAGTACGCTTTGCCCATTGAGGGGCCGCAGAAAGAGGACAAGTTCTGGATCGATATGCTGCCACAACAGGCGCAAATGATGAACTTTCCTCCGGCCGGAGTGTTTGAGCCCAGCCGCTGGCTGGAAAATGGCGATGAAATTCGGGTTGGCAATGAAATTCTGGAAGTCTATCACTGCCCTGGTCACACCCCAGGACATGTGATTCTGTTTCATCGAGCCAGTCAGACCGCGGTTGTGGGCGATGTGCTGTTCCAGGGTTCAATTGGCCGTACCGATTTTCCCCGAGGCGATTACGATACCCTGGTTCACTCCATTCAGAACCGTTTGTGGCCACTCGGGGACGAGGTGCAATTTATCCCCGGTCACGGGCCCATGTCGACCTTTGGGCACGAACGTAAAACCAATCCTTTTGTGGCGGATAAAAATCTAAAGCAGTAATGAAGTAATGATGAGTGATTCTATGAGTGACAGTATCTGGTTCCGTCGGCCCTCGCTGGAAGACTTGAGCAAGCTGAATGACAATACCGCGGCCCGTTCACTGGGTATTGAGATTACCGAATTGGGCGATGACTGTGTGCGCGGCACCATGCCTGCCGATGTGCGAACCTTTCAGCCGATGGGATTGATTCACGGTGGAGCCAGTGTGGTGTTGGCCGAAACGCTCGGCAGCATTGGTGCCAACCTGGCGGTTGATAACAGCCAGTATTATTGTGTTGGTCAGGAAATTAACGCCAATCATCTGCGCGGTGTGCGGCAGGGAGTGGTGACTGGCACCGCTCGGCCACTGCATATGGGGCGCACATCGCAGGTGTGGGAAATCAAAATTGAAAATGAAGACGGCAAGTTGACCTGTGTCTCGCGCCTGACCATGGCGGTGATTCCCCATAGCCGCTAATGCACTTGTCTACGTTCGAGAATTGTTGAGCTCGTATGTTGTAAGAGTGTTGCAAGAAAGTTGTAAAGAGAGGTAACAGCCATGCAGTGGAATGTTTATTTGTCCGGTGAAATTCACACCGATTGGCGTCAGCAGATTGAGCAGGGGTGCCGTGCCGCCGGCCTGGATGTGACGTTTACGTCAGCCGTCACGGATCACGACGCAAGTGATGCGGCGGGCGATCATTTGATGGCCAACGACAACGGCTTTTGGCGCGATCACCAGTCCTCCAAGGTGAACCTGATCCGCACCAAAACCCTGATTGAGAAAGCGGATCTGGTGGTGGTACGGTTTGGAGATCAATACAAGCAGTGGAACGCCGCCTTTGATGCCGGTTACTGTGCCGCGCTGGGCAAGCCTTACGTCACCTTGCACGATGAGTCGATCATTCACCCGCTCAAGGAAGTGGATGCTCAGGCTTTGGCATGGGCCAAAACGCCCGCTCAAGTGGTGGAAATTTTACAGTACGTAATGACAGCGTGATGAAAAAATCCCCGCGCAAGCGGGGATTTTTTTGCAGCAATGGCATCGGCGCAGGTCTTGCTGATTCACCGGCAGGTGGTTTTGAACGCGTAGAGTCCCAGCACTTCGTTGACTTTGTTGGCCTGCGATTTATCCTCAAGTTCGATAAGTACAGACTGACCGTATTGTTTGTCGATATTCACCTGCAGTTGATAGGCGCTCACGCCAAGTCGGGCCAATTCGTCACGCACCAGATGTTCCACTGTCAAATTGCGCAGTTCCGGTTTGAAAATTTTGCCTACCGCGGTCAATGGCAAATTCTCAACAATGTGAATTTCTTTCGGAACCGCGGCGCGCTCATGAATTTCGTCCTGGCCAAACTGTAACAGCTCTTCGATACTGGCCTGTTGCCCAGGTTTTAACTGAATGTAAGCAATGGGCAATTCACCCACTCGAACATCCGGTTTGCCGATGGCCGCCACATCCGCCACAGCGTCGTGCTTGAAATAGGCTTCTTCGATCACTTGTGGATCAATGTTGTGACCGCCGCGAATAATCACATCCTTGCTGCGACCGGTGAGCCACAGGTAGCCATCCTGGTCGAGCCGGCCCAGGTCACCGGTATTGAACCAGCCGTCATCCACCCATTGGCCGATGTTGTGTTGCGATTGCTTGTAGCCATCAAACACGTTGGGGCCACTGATCGCCACCACACCGGGTTCATTGACATCGCAATCACGCAGGGCGCGTCCGGTTTTCTCATCGATTTCAACAATACGCAGTCCCATATACGGTTGCCGGCAGCCCACCGAGCCGATGCGGCTGGGGCCATACAATGGGCTGATGGTGGTGGCGCAGGTGCCTTCGGTCTGGCCATAACCCTCCAGCAGTTTCAGGCCGGTTTGCTGCTCAAACCTGTTCGCCAGTTCGGTGGCCAGGGGCGCGGCACCGCACAGTCCCCACTGCAATGACGACAGGTCATAGCCGGCGGTGGGGAAATTCAACAAACCGGAAAGAATGGTGGGAACGGCACTGAAACCGGTGACCCGATATTTTTCCACCAGTGCCCAGAAGTTTTCCAGCACCGCCGGAGTGCGGTAGCCCTGCGCTGTCGCCAGCAGAATTTCAGCGCCGCTCATCCAGGCCGACAAACAGGTCAGCACCGCGTTGACGTGGAACAGGGGCAGTCCCACCAGAGTGACGTGATGTGTCTGCACGTCGAGTGTCGTAGAAATCTGGAAGGCACTAGCCACTTCGTGGCGGTGGCGGTGAGGCGCCAGCTTGGGGGTGCCGGTGGTGCCGCCGGTATGGAAATAGGAGGCGATGTCATCTTCTGGGATCAGGCGGTAGCTGTCGAGTTCCTGATCGTTATAGCTGGCGGTCAAGCGGTCAAAGTCAAACACCTGCACGGATTCGCCCTCTGCTCGGGCGATGGGCTGCAGGTAATCGGGGCGTTGAGCCTCGAGGGCGGTGCGCATGGCGTCGGGCAGGAAGACACTGGGGTCGACGGCGATGACGGTTTTCAGGCTCGGCACCAGGGCGCTCAGCTGCTGGGCTTTTTGCCACAGGTCGCTGCCGGGGACCGGCGCCAGGGTCACCAGCAACGGACAGGCGATTTCATTGAGAATCGCGGCGATGTGCTCGATTTCCAGCAGCGGGTTGATCGGCGTGAGAATGCCGACCGCTTCGGCGCCCCATAAGGTGAAGTGGGTTTGCGGCAAGTTTGGCAGCAGCATGGCGACGGCATCATGCTCGCCAATGCCCAGGGCATGCAGGGCGTTGGCGGTCTGATTGATGTGGCCAAGCAGTTGCTGGTAGCTGTAGCTGACAGCGTCCTCGTCGGCGGTGCCCAGGGTCAAAAAGCGCAAGGCGACTTTGTCGCCGTAGACGCTGGCGGATTCCTGCAATAACGCATAGGTGCTGGCGGGCAGGTGCCGGTCGGACAGCGGGGTGGTCTCCAGCTGTTCCAGCGCCGGGATGCCGGTCATCTTAAAATCGGTGGGCCTGTGGCGTGGGCTCATAGTCACTCTCTTTTCTCTCTCTTTATCTCATGGTCATTGTTATCGCCTGACGGGGGCTTAGCTTGATTATCGCCTCGGTGGCGTAGCTTACCGAAATTCTTGGCCGGGGGTTTGTCACGAAGCGACAATTTGATCGCCGGTTGAATTGTGATCAATTGTGGCGAGCGGCTGCGGCTGACTGGAATTCCGGTACAATGAAGCGATTTTATGCGACGGACATTAACCGACAAAACTGGGATTTGAGGTGGCCATGGCCCGTAAAATTGCCATAGTGGAAGACGAAATTGCCATTGCGCACAATTATCGCGATGCGCTCACCCGCCAGGGCTATGAGGTGGAGCTGTATGCGGCGCGTCAGCCAGCCTTGGCGGCCTTTCGCCAGCGACTGCCGGATCTGGCCATTATTGATGTGGGGCTGGGTGAGGAGATCGAGGGCGGTTTTGACCTCTGTCGCGAGTTGCGGGCCATGGCCCCGGAATTGCCCATCATCTTTCTGACCGCCCGCGACAGTGAGTTTGATGTGGTGTCCGGCCTGCGTCTGGGGGCGGACGATTACCTGACCAAAGACATCAGTCAGCCCCACATGCTGGCGCGTATTGTGGCCTTATTCCGACGCGTGGATGCCCTGCGCCAGCCGCTGGCGCCGCAGCAGGAAGAAGTTATTGAGCGCGGCCCGCTGCTGTTGAACCTGGATCGTATGTGCGTCCACTGGCAACAGCAGCGGGTGGATTTGACCGTCACCGAGTTGTGGATGGTGCACGCCCTGGCCAAGCATCCGGGGCATGTGAAAAACCGCCAGCAGCTGATGGACGCGGCCAACGTTGTACTGGATGACAACACCATCACATCACACATCAAGCGCATTCGAAAAAAGTTTTTCCAGGTGGATAGCCAGTTTAATGCCATTGAAACCGCCTATGGCATGGGTTATCGCTGGTTGCTGTAGAGGCTGAATATAGATGCGCTTACGTCGCCAGCTTATCTTGGTCAGTCTGCTGACCCTGAGCCTGCCTTGGGCTGGTTGCCAGTACATCCAGGAAATGGAAGCGGCCCTGCGCCACGGCCAGATCCTGGCCCTGGACGCCACCGCCCAGGCGGTTGCCCAGCGGGTATCCAGTGAGCCCGGGCTGTTGGAGCGACTGCAATCCCCACGCTGGCAGCAGCCCGCCAGCGAGCAGCTGTATCTGCACCCGGTGACCACACCCTTGCTGCTTGATGGCTACGATGACGACTGGCGCTCGCTGGCATTGCAGGGCGTTGAGTACCGCAGTGATGTTAACAGCAGTGTCGGTAACCACCCTGCCGATGAGCCCTCTGCCGGCGTAACGTCATCGGAAACACCGGCAGCGCCGGTGGGTATGGAGCTGACGCTTGCCCGCCAAGGGGATTTCCTGTGGTTGTTTGCCTGGGTGGAGGATGCGCAAATTCGCTACCACAACCCCAGTACCGGCCTGTTGGGGAGTGGTGACCACTTGCTGTTGAGAACCGCCAAAGCGTCTATGGTCGAAGGCTGGCAGGACTACGTGGTGCGCAGTGGGGCCCCCGGCGAAGTATCGGTGGTGTACCGTGACCGGCAACAGCGGGAACGGCAGGAACACCGTATCCAGGGGGTGTGGCAAGAACACGCGCAGGGGTTTCAGTTGGAACTGCGCCTGCCGTTGTCCTTGGTGGGCGATCGCCTGGGTGTTGCCCTGATGGATGCCGTGGACTTGCCGCCCGTGCCAGTGGTCAACGAATGGACCTTGCGGGAACTGGCTCAGCGCCCCACTCACCGCGGGCTGGGCAATATCCAGCCGGATGTGGCCGCACCATACTGGGTTAGCCTGGATGATGAACTGAATCGCACGGTGGCGGTGTTTTCCCGTCAGGGACTGAAGCTGCAATTGGCCAGCTCCAATCAATGGCTGCTGGCGGATGCGGGTGTCCTGCAGACAAGCGCCATACGACCTGAACAACAGCCGCATGGACTGCTGAGCTGGTTGTACCGTTTGGCTCTGGGGAGCAAATCCTTCCCGGTGCTGGAGGCCGATACCGCCACTGGTCGGGTGTTGGCGGCGGAGTCGTTACTGGTCCAGATCGACGATCCTGCCGCTGTCGTGGGCGGCTGGTATCAGTGGGGGCGAAAGCGGGTTGGCCGCGTGGCGGAAGCGATCAGGGATGAACAGGGCCAGCCGGTGGCCGCCGTTGTGGTAGAACAGAGCAGCGACAACCTCATGGCGTTAACCAATACGGCCTTTAACCGCCTGTTTTTTTACACGCTGCTGGCTACGGCTGTCGCCGGTGCCGGCTTGCTGGCCTACGCCAGCTGGTTGTCTCTGCGTATTCGCCGTCTCAGTCTCGCCGCCACCGAGGCGATTGACGACAGTGGCCGTATTCAGGATTCCTTCCCCGAGTCCAGGGCGGTGGATGAAGTGGGTGATCTCACCCGCAACTATGCCCAGCTACTCACGCGCTTGCGCGAGTACACAGACTATCTGCGTACCCTGTCGAGCAAATTGTCCCATGAATTGCGCACGCCCTTGGCGGTGGTGCGCTCGTCGCTGGATAACCTGGAGCACGAGCCCTTGTCAGATTCGGCCCGCACCTATGCCCGCCGGGCCCAGGATGGCAGCGCCCGCCTGTCCCATATTCTCACCGCCATGAGTTCCGCCACGCGGGTGGAAGAGGCCATTCGTCAGGCTGAGCTGGAACGCTTTCCGCTGGCGGAATTGATCAAAAGCGTCGGGGCTGCCTATGGGGACGTGCTGCCGGCAGGTCAGCTGCAGGTGCAGGTCGACGCCTCGGCGGAAGACTGTCTGCTGTTGGGCGCTCCGGATTTGCTGGTGCAAATGCTCGACAAGCTGGTTGAGAATGCCGCCGACTTCTGTCCACCGGGGGGGACAATCCGACTTGGATTGCGGGCGGCCGAACAGCACTGGCTACTGCAGGTCGCTAACGATGGTCCGCTGTTGCCAGGGCGCATGCAGGGCCAGTTGTTTGATTCCCTGGTGTCGGTGCGCGACGCCAGTAACCGCGACGCCACCCACCTGGGGCTGGGATTGCACATTGTGCGCCTGATCGTGGAGTTTCACGGTGGTGAGGTGGTGGCCCGCAATCGCGAGGACCTGAGTGGAGTGGTGTTCGAGGTGCGCTTACCAAAACCCGCGGCTGCGCCGTGACCGGCAAACGCTTCACTCAAGGCTCAGGGTTTACTGACGGTGCCAAACAGCCGATCACCGGCGTCGCCGACGCCCGGCAGGATATAGCCGTGGTCATTTAGGCAGCGCTCGAGAGAGGCGGTGTAGACGGCGACATCCGGATGCCGTTGGTGAAGGGTTTCGATGCCTTCCGGGGCGGCCAGCAGGCATAAAAAACGTATGTTTTTCGCCCCCAGCTGTTTGATCCGGTCAAGGGCGGCGCAGGCCGAATGGCCGGTGGCCAGCATGGGATCGACAACCAGGCAGAGGCGATCGCTCAGCTGCTTGGGGGCCTTGCAAAAGTATTCCACCGCCTGCAGGGTTTCACTGTCGCGATAGATGCCAATATGGCCCACCCGCGCTGACGGCACCAGTTCCAGTAAACCGGTCAGCAGGCCATCCCCGGCTCGCAGGATGGAAAAGATGCAGAGTTTTTTCCCCGCCAGGCTGGGTGCGTCCATTTCTTCCAGTGGCGTTTCGATACTTTTGTGACCCAGCGGCAGGTCCCGCATGGCTTCGTACCCCATCAGCAAACTGATTTCTTTCAGCAGGGTACGAAATTTGCCGGAGGCGGTATCCCGGTCTCGCATGATGGTCAGCTTGTGCTGTATCAGTGGGTGATCGATCACCACCAGTTTGTCGCTGTCGAGCTTAGGGTCGGAGTCTGACATAGCATATTTCCCGGTATCGAAGCCTGTACTGGTTGTAAGTAAAGTGCCGTTGTCCGACAGGGTCAAATTGGAAATTCCACCTCGCCTGCACAACACTTAGCTTGTTGCTCGTGTGCCCGATAATCAGTGAGTGGCAGGGGACACAATCCACTGAATTGAGGTGCAGGTCTGATGAGTTCTATTGAGCGCGACCCGGGATTATGGAATGACGACCTGGAGCCGGCACACCAGGACAAGCGCAGCTGGAGTTGGTGGCACATTTTCTCACTTTGGGTGGGGATGGTGATTTCGGTTCCCGCCTACCTGCTGGCTTCTGGCTTGATGCAGGAGGGGATGTCGCCCTGGCAGGCTATCACCACGGTATTGCTGGGCAATCTGGTGGTACTGATCCCCATGGTTCTGGTCGGTCACGCCGGCACTCAATACGGTATCCCCTTCCCGGTCCTGTTGCGCTCGTCGTTTGGTACCGTGGGGGCGCGTTTGCCGGGTTTGTTGCGCAGCCTGGTGGCCTGCGGTTGGTTTGGAATCCAGACCTGGGTGGGAGGCTTTGCCATCTACCAGATCCTCAACGGCTTGACCAACGGGGCGTTTGTGGGCTCGGCGCTGCCCCTGATTGGTATCGATCTGGCGCAGTTGCTGTGCTTTCTGGCGTTCTGGGCGTTGCAGGTGTATTTCATCGTCAAGGGCATGGAGTCCATCAAGTGGCTGGAAACCTTTGCCGCGCCACTGTTGATCCTGATTGGGGTGGCGCTGTTTGTCTGGGCCTATAGCCACACTGACGGTTTGCAGGGGACCTTCGATCAGCCTTCGGCGTTTGTCGCCGGCGGCGAAAAGGAAGGCCAGTTCTGGCAGGTGTTCTGGCCGGGATTGACGGCCATGGTGGGCTACTGGGCCACCCTCTCGCTCAATATTCCCGATTTTACCCGTTTTGCCCGCAGTCAGGCCGACCAGATCATCGGCCAGGCGGCGGGCTTGCCCTTGCCGATGGCCTTACTGGGATTTGTCAGTGTGTCGGTGACGTCCGCCACGCTGGTGATCTACGGCGAGCAAATTTGGGATCCGGTGGAAATTGCCGGGCGCATGGGCGGAGGCACTGCACTGGTGGGTTTGTTTTTGCTGATCATTGCCACCATCACCACCAATCTGGCGGCGAATGTGGTGGCACCTGCCAATGGTTTTTCCAATCTGGCGCCTGGATGGGTCTCATTTCGTGCCGGTGGCATTCTGACCGCCGCGCTCGGCATTGCCATTATGCCGTGGAAACTAATGGAGACAGCGGGCGCCTATCTGTTTGTCTGGCTGGTGGGCTATTCCTCATTGCTGGGACCCATTGCCGGTATTTTGATCGCGGATTATTTTGTCGTGCGCCGGCGGCAGCTGAATGTGCCGGATCTCTATCGGCGCGGTGGTGAGTATGAATATCAGCAGGGCTGGAATCTGCGGGCCCTATTGGCGTTTGCGCTGGCGGTATTGCCGAATATCCCCGGTTTCCTGGTCGCTGGGGGCATGCTGGATGCGGCGCCGGAATGGTTGATCAATCTCTATCATTACGCCTGGTTTGTCGGAGCTTTCCTGGGGGGAGTGATCTACGTCGTGCTGATGCGGTTGGGGCCACACCGGGCCTGATCAATCGCTAAGCGCGCAGTGCCTGCAATTCCTGCCAGACCAGATCGGCTTGCTCAATAGTCATCTTGCCCCAACAGCGCTCCATGTAGCGTTTGCACATCTGCACCAGTGTGTCGCGCTCGGTCTGCTGCCAGCGGCGAAAGCACCAGATGTCGGTTAACGGCAAGGATTCATCATTGGCCTGGTTGTAGTGGGCAAGCAGCTGCTGGCCGCTGTTCAATTGCACTTCCAGGCTTGCCATGCCGTATTCATCGCCCTCGTAAAACGCCATGCGCTCCAGCGCCTCAGGGCTCGGCGACAGCAGTACTTCACCTTCTACACTGTATCCCTCACACGCGCTCAGGACCGGAAAGGTTTCACCAGGGTAGGTGAAGGTTTGGAAATTCTGGGCCCGCGCTGGCTGGATCTGGCGGTCGGAGATGGAGTCGGCAAACACATATTGACGAACTTCAGGATCCATTAATGAACCGTAGAGAAAAATAGCGTGCATAAGCCGGATCCGCCGTTGGTGTGTGTTTGCGTCTATAAGTCGCCGGGTTAGTAAATTGGGGGGAGGCGATTATACGGCAGATTTTCGCAGATGGAAGAGTCATTCCGGCCAGTGGCGTCAATGGCAGAAATAGCGTCCAATAGTGACTACACTTTGTGATAATTGCGTCAACACACGTGACTGGGTGCGAGGGGAAGAAAACGATTGTCCACAGAGCGAAGGACTGTCCACAGTCGGGTGTTTTACCGGTCATTATTGCAAGCCCTGAGCTGTTGGCTGATTCTGCCGGCCGCGGTTGAGGCGGCCAACGTCAAGCTGGAGATTGACACCGAACCGGTCAATCGCGCCGTCAAGAACAATATTGAAGCGTATCTGGACTCTCTGGAAGCCGCCAATCAAGCTGAATTACAGCGTCAGTTGCGGCATGTTGAACAGCAGGTTTCTCAAGCGGTACAAGCCCTGGGTTATTATCACGCCCGCAGTGAGATGCGCATTGCCGGCCGCGATGAAAAGCCGGTATTAAAACTGCAGGTGCAGCTTGGCCCACCCATACGGCTCGATACAGTCAGGCTGACACTGCAGGGGGCAGGAGAGGGTACACCGGCTTTTGAGCCCATTACCCGGCGTCTGAAAAAATCCGAGCAACTGGCCACTGGGGAGATTCTCAATCACGGTCACTACGATAACCTGAAAGCGCTGATCAACCGTCAGGCACTGCGCTATGGTTTTTTTGACGGCCGCTTTGTGGAAAGCCAGTTGCGCATTGATGTGCAGACGAACCTGGCGGATATCCTGCTCACCTATGACACCGGCTCTCGCTACCGATTGGGTGAGGTGCAGTTTAGCGAAATTCCTCTGAGTCATGAGCTGCTGCAGCGTATGGTGCCGTTTGCTCCCGGAACACCCTATGACTCGGAACTGTTGGTGGCGTTTAATCGCGATCTGCTCTCGAGTGGTTATTTCAACAGTGTGCAAGTTAATGCCTTACCCGAAACGGCCGCGGATGATAAGGCCTGGGGCGAGCGGGTAATACCTGTTGAAGTGGCGTTGAGCGAGCGCGACCCGCATTCTCTCGGTCTCGGCGGCGGCTACTCCACCGATGTCGGGGTGCGCGGGAAATTCACCTGGACTCAACACTGGCTCAACGCCCTGGGTCACAGTCGAGGGGCGGCCATGGAGTTGTCCTCCCTCAATCAGGAGTTGACCTCGTTTTATGAAATCCCGCTGGATCCGCCACTGACCCATCATCTCCGCTACTTTGCCGGCCTGCAGCATCAGGACATTGACAATATCGAGACGGAAAGTGTGTCGGTGGGGGCAGAGTTGCAAAAACGGCTGCAGAACAACTGGGAACGCACGCTGGGTTTACGCTTGCAACACGAGCTGTTTTCGCTGGGGGAAGCGTCGGGAGAGAGCACGCTGGTGATCCCGAGTCTGGTGCTGCAAAAGACACAGGTCTACAGTTTGGAACGGCGCAACCGGGTGGTACCGCAACAGGGGTACAGCCTGATGATGAATTTGCAGGGCGCCAAGCAGGGGCTGATCTCCACCGTCGATTTTGCCCGGGTGATGGGGCAGGTTAAGGGCCTCTATACGCTGGCGGGCCGCCATCGATTGCTGGGGCGCGTCAGTATCGGTGGCATTGCCACCGACGGTTTTGAAGACATCCCGCCATCGTTGCGTTTTTTCGCCGGCGGTGATCAGAGTGTGCGTGGTTACGGTTACCAGGACCTGTCACCGGTGGACCGCAACGGCGAGAAAATCGGTGGCCGTTACCTGCTCACCAGCAGCGTTGAGTATCAGTACGAATTTATTGAAAACTGGCGCCTGGCCGGTTTTGTCGATCACGGCAATGCGGTGGACTCACTGGAAGCTCCCCTGAAAACCAGTGTTGGCCTGGGGGTGCACTGGGTTTCCCCGATTGGCCCCATCCGCATCGATGTGGCCAAATCCCTGTCCGATCCGGATGAGGGCTTCCGCATTCACTTCACGATGGGGCCGGAACTCTGATGCGGCTGGCCCTGAAAGGACTGCTGGGTTCGCCCGACCGGAGACGCCGCGGATTGCGGGGGCTGCTGGGTGGCGTGTTGCTGGTGGTGACCCTGTTGTTGCTGGCGCTGTTCGTGATGTCGTTGCTGCTCGCCAGTGAGGGTGTTAACCGTTGGTTCTTTCAGCGTTTGCAGGCCGAGGTCCCGGCCCTGCAGATTCGTTTTGATGAGGGTAGCCTCTGGCGTGGCTGGCATTTTCAACATCTGGGCTGGCAAACCGGGACCCTCACCGTGGGGCTCGACAATCTGGAGTTACGCTGGACGCCGGCCTGTTTACTGCGGCAAAAGTTGTGTCTTGATCGGTTGCACAGTGAGCGCCTGCTGGTGCGGCTCGGTCCGGAAACGCCCCCTCCGTCCGATGAACCCATCACACTGCCTGATATTCACTTGCCCCTTGCGATTGAGTTGAGCGAAGTGAGTGTGGATTCAGTCTACCTCCTGCAGGGAGACTTGCAGGAACACCCGACCCCGCTGTTGACAGACTTACAGCTGGTTGCCCGCAGTGACGGTTTCGATGCACCTCTGGTGGTGGAGCGTTTCAGTGGCCAATTGGCTGGCGATGTCATCGCTGCCGCCAGTAGTCCGCCAGATCCTTCTGCTCCGCAACCGGGTTGGCTGGCGAGTGGCGAGCTGCAGACCCATTCTGGCTGGCCCCTGCAGCTGCAATCCCGGTTGCAGTTACCGTCTCTGCAGGAACAGACCTGGGCAGTGACCCTGCAGGTCGAAGGCAGCTTGCAGCAACTGTCCCTGAGTCTCGCCAGCGAGGGCTATCTGGAGGGGGTGTTGCAGGGCTGGATCGAACCGATCAGTCCCACTGTTCCGGCCCAGTTGCAGTGGCGTGGCGAGCCCTTCCTGGCCTGGCCGACTCTGCCGTCGAGTCTGACATTGAATGACTGGACCCTGCAGCTGGTCGGCGACCTGCAACAGGGCTATCAACTGCAGGGGCATGGTCAGTTTTTGCAGTTGGCGCAAGCCGAGGCGATGGTCAATCTGGCGCTGAGTGGTCGCTTGAACGCCAATGGTGCGCAACAACTGCAATTGGACTTAACCGTCGCCGGCGAACCTGAACGACGGCTGGCATTAAGTGGCGATCTGAACTGGCAATCGCCGTTACAGGCCAGCAGCCACTTGCAGCTGCAGGATTTTCCCTGGCAGTGGTTCTATCCGGTTGCCACGGGGCTGATGGAAGTTGAGCAATTGCAGTTACAGGCGCAGTTGCAGGATCGGCGTTGGCAAGCGGAACTGACGTCGCAACTGTTGGCGGCGGGCGAGCTAACAGCCCCGGCGGCTGGGGCTGCCAAGCCCTCTCGCTGGACCTTGGCGGCACAGCTGCACGGTGATAACGAGGGCATGCAGACGGATAGCCTCAGCTTGACCGAACAACAGGGCCAGGCTGAAGCCCGTGGTGACCTGCAGTTGAGCTGGTCACCTTATCCACAGTGGCGGGCACGGTTGGATGTTGAGCAGCTGGATCCGGCGCTGTGGATAAAGCCATTGCCGGGGCAGTTATCCGGTTCGGTCAGCAGCAGTGGACAATACCGCCAGCAGGCATTGCAACTGGCTGCCAACTGGCGCCTGGACGGTCAACTGCGTCGGCGCTCGACCCGCTTGCAGGGAGCCCTCAGTCACGACCAGGGGCTGTGGCTGATGCCGGAACTGTTGCTTGAACAGGGAGACAACCGCATTCGCGGCCAGCAGCTGCAGTTGGATGCCGCCAGCCAGCTGGTGGCGGGTCAGCTGCAACTGGCGCTGCCCGCACTCGATACTCTCTGGCCGGGGTTGCGGGGGGTACTGAATGGCGAACTGGCGCTCAGTGGCCGTGCCGGGGCCCCGCGACTGCAGGGGCGGATTGACAGTGACCAGTTGGGTTACGGCGACTGGTCGCTGCAAGGGCTCACCTTTGAAAGTGACCTCAGTAACGATGAGCAAGCGCCTGGCGAGGCGGACTTGCGTATTGCTGAGCTGAAGGTGGGGGATGTCGATTTGGGGCAGTTGCAGTTGGCTCTGTCGGGCACGCAGAGCCGACATCAGGCCAGTCTTGCGTTATCCGGAGGGGAGCTGGAATGGCATATAGCGTTGCAGGGTAAGAGCGACGCCCGCGGCTGGCAGGGCCGGTTCAGCGACGGGCGGCTGAGCCTGAACCTGTCGCCACAGGAATCGTTGCAGTGGCGGCAGCAAACGGACGCGCAGTTGAACTATGGCCGGGCCTCGGCAGCCTTGACCCTGTCGCCGCACTGCTGGCGACAGGGCGATTCCCGCCTCTGCCTGCAGCAAACCCAAAAGCTGCTGCCTGACCGGCAGCTGCAGCTGCAGCTGCAGGACTTTGATTTCTCGGCCCTGACGCCACTGCTGCCAAACGGTCTGCAGTGGCAGGGACGCCTCAATGGCCAGTTGCAGCTGCAACAGCCTGACCAGGGTGAGTTGCGGACTGAACTGGCCTTGCGCAGTGACGACGGGGCGCTGCACCGAACCCAGGCGACGGAGGTTGTCAGCTTTCCCTACCGCACCATCGAGCTGACCGCGCAGCTGCAGGCCGCGGAGGCCCAGGCCCAAATTCACATCGACAGCGAGCTGGTGGGGCGGCTCGATATTGATGCCTTGATTGAGGATCCCGGCGCTCAGCAAAACCTGTCGGGTCGCTATCGGTTAAGCCGTTTCAAGCTGGATGTGCTGCAACCATTTCTGCCGCAGGTAAGTCGACTGGAGGGGCGCTTACAGGGGCAGGGCGAGTTGTCCGGCCAACTGCGCAATCCGATTATCAAGGGCGATCTGCAGTTGCGCGAAGGCCACTTGAGTGGTCCCAACCTGCCGGTCAATATCGACCGCTTCAGTGCCGATATCGAGGTGCTGGGGCAGCAGGCACGGCTGCGTGGGCAGTGGCAAAGTGGCAATCAGGGGCGGGGGCGGATTGAGGGTGAGCTGGACTGGTTGCCGTGGCATGGACAGTTGCGTTTTTACGGTGAGGCACTGCCGGTGTCCGTGCCGCCTTACGCCGAGCTGATGATCAGTCCGGACCTGACGGCCACCCTCTCTGACCAGCAGCTGGAGATCAGTGGCAGGGTCAGTGTGCCGACGGGCAAGATTCAGGTGCGTGAATTGCCACCTTCGGTAGTGCATGTCTCGCCCGATACCGTCATCGTCGGAGAGGAGGCGGAAGAACCCTTGCCGGTGGGGCTCAAGGCCAGCATTCAACTGGATATTGGCGATCAGCTGCAGTTGTCGGCGTTTGGCCTCAGCGGTCGCCTGAAAGGCCAGCTGCTGGTCAAGGAGAATATGACGGCCAGCGGTGAGATACGCATTCTGAACGGCCGCTTCAAGCGCTATGGCCAGGATCTGAAACTGCGTCGTTCGCTGTTGCTGTTTTCCGGCCCCCTTGATCAACCCTACCTGAGCGTGGAAGCCTACCGGCAGGTGGATGATGTACTGGCAGGCTTGCGTCTGACCGGACGCGCCAGTAATCCCTCCTCAGAAATCTTCTCCGAGCCAGCCATGTCGCAGCAGGAAGCACTGTCCTATCTGGTGTTGGGGCGGCCTCTGGATGAAGCAGAAACCGACGAAGGGGAGCGCAGCCTGATGGGCGAAGCCGCCCTGGCTCTGGGGGTCGCCGGCAGTGCCAACTTCGCGGGCCGGGTCGGCGAGGCCTTCGGCATTTCCGATTTCGAACTGGACACCGAGGGCTCTGGAACCGATACCCAGGTGGTGGTCAGTGGTAACCTCACCGACAAGCTCAGTGTACGCTATGGTATGGGGGTGTTCGAACCGGCCAATCAGGTGGCGTTGCGCTACGATTTGACCAGGCAGCTCTATATTGAGGCCATCAGCGGTTTGGCCAATTCACTGGATTTTTTCTATCGAATTGATTTTTAACGGACTGTTGCTGTCAAACTGACAGGCAGCGGGCCCGGTTGGGGGCATAAAAATCGACAGATCCCAAACATGACGGGGAGTCAGGGTGTGATCAGCAACAAACGAATGAGCATATGGGCGTGGCCGTCGTGGCTTCTGGCCCTGCTAATATGCGTGTCCGCCTCGCAGGCCGCGGCCGCTAAATTTCAGGTGCTTTACGAGGTGACCGTCAATCCTGTCAATGGCCTGGCCCATGTGGTGGTAAAGCTGGAGGGCAAAAAGCTGCCCAGTCAGGTGACTTTCTATTTCAAACCCGATCGCCATCAGGATATGCGCAGCGGTCAGTCCATGGATGTCAAAGAAGACGGCCGGGTGATCTGGAAGCCGCAGGCCCCGGAATCCATTCTCAGTTACGACTTTGTTATTGACTCGAAAAAAGATGAGACCAGTTACGACTCGCGTATGACCGATCACTGGGCGCTGCTGCGCAGTGACAAGTTGATTCCCAGTATGGCGGTCAAGGCGTCCAGGAAACTGAAATCGGAAGCTGAATTGATTTTGAATCTGCCCGAGGGTTGGTCGGCGGCTGCACCTTACGAAAAACTGGATGATGGAGACCTCATCGGTTATCGCTTAATTGATCCGGGCCGGCGCTTGATGCGCCCCAAAGGTTGGTTGATTCTCGGCGATATCGCCAGTCGCCAGGATATGATCGCCGACACCGATGTGCGGATTGCCGCTCCGCGGGAGCAGAATCTGAGAATGCAGGATACGCTGGCGTTTCTCGGCTGGACATTGCCGGCATTGAAACAGATTTTTCCCGATTTCCCCCGGCGTCTGTTGATTGTTACCGCCGCCGACCCGATGTGGCGCGGTGGTCTGTCTGGTACTCGTTCCCTGTATATGCACACCGACCGGCCGTTGATCAGTGGCAATCGCACCAGCAGTCTGATTCATGAACTGGTGCATGTGGGTACCGGCATTCATGGCACCGATAAAAGTGACTGGATTGTTGAGGGGATTGCCGAATTCTACGCGGTTGAAATCTTGCACCGCACCGGTGCCATCAGTGATTTCCGTTTTCAGCAGACTCTCGATGAGCTGGCGTCCTGGGGGGATGATTCCAAGACGCTGTTAACCGGTGATTCCTCCGGCCCCACCACGGCCAAAGCAGCGGTCATAATGGCGGAAATTGATCGGGAAATACGCAAGCACACCCGTAACAAGGCCAGCCTGGATGATGTCGCGACCGCCCTGGCGTCAGAACGCGGCAAGGTTACCGTGCGGGGGTTTCGTGAGTTGACCGAACAAGTGGCGGGTAAACCTTTGCAGGCACTGGAGTGGTTGGAAGAGACCGAGCATTAGCCACCCGTACGGCCTTATGACTTCAGGAGTGCACGGCGGTCTTGGAGAACAATTGGATGACCACCACCCCGGCGATGATCAGACCCATACCCGCCAGGGCGGCTGCATCGGGCACCTGTTTAAACAGCACCATGGCGATCAGGGTAATCAGTACAATACCCGCCCCCGACCAGATGGCGTAGGCCACCCCTACGGGGATGGTTTTCAGTACCAGGGCCAGGAAATAGAACGACACCAGATAGCCGACCACAGTGATCGAGCTGGGCCACAGCCGGGTAAAGCCGTCAGAGGCTTTCAGGGCATTGGTGGCAATGACTTCGGTGACGATGGCGACAAGCAGATAGAGATAACCCATAACAGCACAACCTGACTGGACATTTCGAAGGAGCAGGCGCCATTGTAGTAGCCCCCTGATGCCGGGTATAGACGCGCCGCGAAAAAAGTCCCATCGACTATACTGCCAGTGTTGTCGCTGTCAGCCGATAGAGAATCCGGGAGGCCGCATGTCTGATCATCACACCTATAAAAAGCTGGAGGTAGTAGGTTCCTCCCGCCACAGTATTGATGATGCCATTAAGAATGCCATCAGCGAATGTGCCGTAACCGTTAAAAATCTTGAGTGGTTCGAGGTGACCGAGACTCGAGGTCATATCGTCAATAACGAAGTGGGACACTTTCAAGTCACGTTAAAAATCGGTTTTCGCATAGAGGGCAGTTAAGGCCTTGCCAGGACAAAAAAATACTGGCTCCCTGGGCCTGTGCGGGCGCATAATCCCAGCCATTGTACCCTGAACTCTAACCCCTGATATTATGGACCATTGCCAATGGACCAGGCGGAACGCGCCATGATCGATTCTGATCCAACCCTTGCTCCGGTGAAAGCGCTGGATGATCAGCTGTATTTATTGGTCAAGGGTATCGATATCCTGGATGCGATCGGCCCGCTCAACTACAAGGAGCAGCGCCAGGCGTTTTTTGATGCGCGCTATTCCGTCAACCCGTCGTTTCTCTATCAGGCTCGCAATATTGATTCCTTTGCCAGCAAGCGCGGCCTGTTTAACCTGCCGGTGGAAAGTGTCGGTGATGAGCATCTGTATCAGCTGTACGCCGGTGTGATTGAATCCTATGTGGATAAGCTCGATCAGTTTCGCTCCATTGGTACGCCGGAATTTCTTTACGACTCATTGCGCTACTATGGCGAGCCGACGGATAAAGACCTGGGCAATGCCCACTTTATCCTGCATTTGCCCGATGACGAGGACGGCTCGGAGGAACGTGTTTCTGCAAGTCAGGTACAGTCGTATCTGGAGGGTTTTGCCCAGCGGGAAGGTTACGATTACCAGATCAAGCTGGATGACAGTATGATCGCCAATGTGCTGGTGTCCGGTTCGGTGGTAAAAATCAACTCCTCCGCGCAGGTCTCGACGACGGAAATGCAGGCGCTGGCCCATCATGAGTTGGGGGTACACCTGGTGACCACCCTCAACGCTCGCCGTCAGCCCCTTAAGGTGTTGTCGTTGGGTTGCCCGATCAATACCATGACCCAGGAAGGGCTGGCGATTCTCAATGAATACCTGGCTGGCTGTATGACCCTCAGTCGCTTGAAAGTGTTGGCGTTGCGGGTACTGGCCGTGCACTCAATGATTAACGAGCGGGATTTCCGCCGCACTTTCCTGCTGTTGAAAGAGCAGTATGACGTGCCTGACCAACAGGCCTTCACCATTACCGCCAGGGTCTATCGGGGCGGTGGGTTTACCAAGGACTTCCTCTACCTGCAGGGCTTCCACCAGATGCTCAATGCCTATGAGCAGGAGTCAAACTTCAAGCATTTGCTCTGTGGAAAAGTGTCCCTGGCCTACCTGCCCATTATCAGTGGGCTGATCGATAAGGGCTATTTGCAGGGGCCGAACCTGATCAGTCCGGCTATCCTGGCGCCTCACAACAACGACGTTATCAAACAGTTTATTACCCACGCTATCCGTTAACGGGGTGGAAATGTCCCGTGCTTGGGCAGATCGCAGGGCGCGATATCCAGCCACTCCGCACGCGAGCCCCAGAACAGATTTTGTTGTGGGCGTATGCCCGGATCTTCATCCAGAGTGCTGATGGGAACAACAATGTTCTTGCCCCTCTGAACCGCCCATGGCAGCGAGGAACCGCACTGTTTGCAAAAGCAGGTGGCAAAATACTTCGCCTCGGCCACTTGATAGCGACCGCTGGCCTGTTACATTCCCTCAGGCAACCAGGGTGTCAAAAAAGGTTCCTGCCAGTCCGGTACATACCATCGCCAGGGCGCCCCAGAAGGTAACCCGGATAACCCCCTTAGTCACAGATGCCCCACCGGCGTAGGCCGCCAGTCCGCCCAGGCTGGCAAGAAACACCAGCGACAGCAGGGCCACAATCACCGGCAGGTACGTCAGGGGCGACAGGTAGGCGGTGATTAACGGCAGCAGAGCGCCGACGGTGAAGGTCAGGGCCGAGGCCAGGCTGGCCTGAATGGGGCGGGCGCGGCCCTCATCCACAAGGCCAATCTCGTCCCGGGCGTGAGCGCCGAGGGCATCATGGGACATCAGTTGTTCCGCCACTTGTAGCGCCAGTTCGGCGGAGAGTCCCCGGTTTTCGTAGATCACCGCCAGTTCTTTTTGTTCGGCGGCATAGTGATGCTTGAGTGAGTGCTTTTCCAGTTCCAGGTCGGCGTATTCTGTGTCGGCCTGGGAGCTGACCGAGACGTACTCGCCGGCGGCCATGGACATGGCGCCGGCGACCAGGCCGGCCACACCCGACAGCATGATGGTGTCCAGGGTGGCGTGGGCCGAGGCCACACCGATGACCAGGCTGGCGGTGGAGACAATGCCGTCGTTGGCGCCGAGTACGGCGGCCCGCAGCCAGCCGGTGCGATGGGATTTGTGGTGTTCTTTGTGTGGCAGTGAACGATGGCTGGACGTTGTCGTCATGGAGCAGATTTCCCCGGCGCTAAATCTGTAGGCTCCGCCGATTGTACCTCAAGCCCTGCCGGCGGTGCTGTTAGCAGTTTGTGTCATTGTTGGCCAGCCAGCGTACCTCATAGCTGGCCCCAGACCAATCCTGCAGCCCCTTCATCAGTTCCGGCAGCATGGCTTGAACCTGCTGCTCAAATTGCCAGGGCGGATTAATAATGAGCATGCCAGAGCCGTACATGCCCATCTCCTCCTGTTGGGGATGCAGTTTCAGTTGAATGTCCAGCACCCGCTCGAACGGTTGTTGGCTGAGCTGTTTAAGCATTCTGTCACTGCGATCCCGACTGCGGGCCAGCAGCGGGTACCAGATGGCATAGATCCCCGTGGCCCAGCGCCGGTAAGCCTGCTGTAAAGTTTTCACCAAATCGGTGTAATCCGATGCCAATTCGTAGGAGGGATCCATCAATACCAGGCCACGTGCCGGTTTCGGTGGGCAGAGCGCTACAAGGCCTTCAAAGCCATTGCGGTGGTGAATGTGGACCTCGTCAACGCCAGCAAAATTGTCGCGCAGATTCTCCACTTCGTTGTTGTGCCACTCCATCAATTGCAGCCGGTCCTGCGCGCGCATCATCTGCCGGGCAATTTCCGGGGAACCGGGATACTGTTGCTGCTGGCGATAGGGCTCAACCAGTTGCAGGTAGGCGCTGAGGGTGGGATTGTGACTACCGGCGCTGCGCAAGCGGTCAATGCCCTGTTTGAATTCGCCGGTTTTATTGGCCTCGGCACTGCTCAGATCGTAGCGACCGGCACCGCTGTGGGTATCGATGTAAACAAAAGCTTTGTCTTTTTCGCGAAGTTTTTCCAGCAGCAGCATCTGGCACAGGTGTTTGAGGACATCGGCGTGATTGCCGGCATGATAACCGTGGCGGTAACTGAACAAAATGAACATCCTGAAGGCGTAAACGGTGGCCAGTGTAAGGGATTTTGGCAAGCCCGGATAGCGTGGGCAGCGACTGTGGATAGTTCTCAGGTAAGGGTCAGAGACCAGAGCAGGGTGAGTCCCAGGCTCAAGAAAAAACCCGTGAAGATTAGCCCCACAAAAAACACTTTTTCAGTCAGGTTGGGTCCCCTGTAGGCCAGGTAGGATTTGCTGATGGTATTACCCAGTAATATCAGAAAGAACAGCTGCATCAGGTCCAGTTGTTTGGCTTCCAGTGTCCACTCGGTCATCACTGATGCCAAAATGGCGTGGGCTTCAAACAGGGAAATCACCAGCGTGCTGATACTGCGGGATAGGCCCAGTTCCGTGCCAATATAATGCATGCCGACGACGAACAGCAGGATAAGGGAGGATAACTTGGCGACATTTTTCCAAATGATCGGATGGTCATTTAGCAAGGTTATATCGACTTCGACCGCGTCATCTGAATCCAATGGTTCAGCGAAGCGTGGTAGGTTGCTGCGGTTGAGGTAGAGAATAGCGGCAACAAAGAATGCCAGCTGGGAAAGAAAGGGCACGTAGTAAATCGGTGCCAATTGTCCTGCCAGAAAAAAAATGATCAACACACATTCCAGCAACATGGCGCAGAGCGCAAATAGCAGGGCGAGCATCAGGTCACGCTGACCGGTAGACCCAAACTTGGGGTCATTCAACACTTGCAGAAACACGGCCGTGCTGGAAATAAACCCGCCAAAAAAGCCCTGTAACTGAAAGCGACTGCGTTTGGCCAGTAAATGAAAGCTGAAAAAGCTGAACAGTTCCAAACTGGCCACCAACGGCACAATCTTCAGCAGTGGCACATAGCTGGAAACCACAAATAGCGCCGCCAACACCGCTATATCAAACCATATGTGTTTGTGCTTGAAGTGGTAGCTCAGTGGGGTGTTATGCTCCATTGGCACGCATCTGGTCTCCTCAGTGAAGCTCATTTGGGGCAGCGCGGTTTACCATGATTGGCTGGCATAACCAATCCAAAGCGGACTACCTATTCGGTCTCTGCCCTCTGGCGTTGTTGTCTCGGGGCATCGACCGCTGCGTCCCGTGTGTGTGGGGGCGGCTTAAGGCTTCAGGTGTGAGAGCGGGGTTCATACGTCAGCCCGCCATCTGCACCCTGCAATATGGCTCGGGTAATGCCCAGCAAACTCACCGGTTGAGATTCCAGATCCACTGTGCCGGTGATGCGCGCGGCCAAGCGCGGTCTATTGACGGCTCCTGACTGGCGGACAAAAACGGTAAATTCAGGATCGGCAATTCTCAGGCGCTGATGGTCGCTGGCGCTGGTCGTCGATTCGTCCAGCAAATACAGGCACAGGTCACCTTGCGGGCTGGTCTCGGCCATCAGTTGACCGGACACTTCGATCACGCAGTATTTGTGATGCCTGAACATCTCTGACCTCAGCGTTATTGGGAGGAGGGACTTCTGATGAAGAGCATACCCCAATTGGGGACTGGGATGCGAGTATAGCCAATACCGGGTGCATAGATTCTGTGCGATCACTGACCGCGTGTTCTGGCATTGGTCAGGCGCGTTAATGTTGGGAATTGTGATCTGAAATACTGACCATCGCTTCACCGGGAAGCTGGGTCTGAATGTTGATGGGGTCGCGCATTAAGACGTGCATGAGGTGTTCGGCAACGGCCCGTAAGCGCAAGGAGATCAGGCGGTTCAAGGGGATGGAGAAAACCAAGCTCAGCGCAAACAACAGCAGGCCGGTTCTGGATTGGATTTTCTTGCCGGAAGCCGTCATCGCCGCGTAGGGAACACAGGAAAGCCAGGGCAGGTTAAACGTCTGCAAAATCTGGTGAATATCATCTTCGTAGTCCTTGCCATCGACAAACCCGTTTGCTGATTTCTGACCGCCCACGGGTTCGGTATGACGTATCGGCGCGCAATCAAGAACCGCAAAGTCCTGGGGGCTGTCTTTCACCAGGTTGCACCAGATCAGGTCAATGCCGCTCTCCACGCCCAATGAAAACAACGGTGCAACCTGCCAGAGAATATCCTGTCGAAAAATAGGGCACATCATTTCGATAAAATTAATATAGCGAATCGAAAGCCCCGGTTGCCTTAGCAAAGCCGCGTAGGTGAAGTGGCTGTTCCAGGTCAGGGAGGGTTGTGAAATTTTTACATTAAGTTCTTCAGAAACACGGAAGGCCGTATTCAAGGTGTCAGTGCTGGCCTTAAGATCCTCATCAAAAAAACCGACGTAGTGATATTGACGCAATAGCTCGCGGTGTTCCTGGAGAATACGATTGTAACCTTCCACTTTGGGCCCTTTACGGTATTCAAAGTGGACTTCATCGGAGTCCAGCCGAGGAACATTCAGGTCATAGGCACTCAGCAGAACATCAAAGTTGCGTGAATCCGGCGTGCCCAGCCAGCAGTTATGGAGGCTCTTACGGCCGATTCTGGAAACCAGCAGATAGCGTTTACCGGTTTGAGTTTGTTTCAAGTGAGCCATTCCCTGCCTACTTCGTAAAGGGCTATTTGTTCATAAAGGGCTATCTGACAGCCGTGATCTGCTTGATGGAATGACCCGGTCCCAGGGCGCAACAATAAGTTGGTTTTCAGGGTGAGATATCCAGCGGCTGGACTGACTGTAAAAGCTCTAACAGTGCGCCGCCAACCCGTTTGTGAGTGTACATAATGGAGTGTAGCGTGATTTTTGTGAAGAGCGTATTTTTAGGATGGATTGCCAGGACGGATTTTTGGACGAGTTGATGAGGTGAGTGATCTTCGAGCGGAGTAAAGCCGTCTGGCCTCCCCATCAGCCAGATGCCTGCGGGGAGGTCAGTCATGGTGGTGCCTGGCCAGCGAGTCGGTTAGCGCTTTGCCAGTAGAGCGCGGGCCACCTTGGAGCCGTTGCTGCGCTTGAGCTGCTGGCAGATGAAGTCGCCGGCATCGACCAGCTTGTCGAGGTCGATACCGGTGTCGATGCCGAGACCGTTGAGCATGTAGACCACATCTTCACTGGCGACATTACCGGAGGCTCCCTTGGCGTAGGGACAGCCACCCAGACCGGCGACCGAACTGTCGACCACCGACACACCCAGCTGCAGGGCGGCGTAGATGTTGGCCAGCGCCTGGCCGTAAGTGTCGTGCAGGTGCACCGCCAATTTGTTGGACGGCATGTACTGCAAACACGCTTCTAACATGTGCGATACCGAAGCGGGGTTGCCGACGCCGATGGTGTCACCCATGGACACTTCGTAGCAGCCCATCTGCAGCAGCTGGTTGGCCACCCAGGCGGCCTTCTCCGGCTCGATATCACCCTCGTAGGGGCAGCCCACCACGCAGGAGACGTAACCGCGCACGCGAATACCCTGTTCGGCCGCCGCGCTCATGATGGGTTCAAACCGCTGCAGGCTTTCGGCAATGGTGCAGTTGATGTTTTTCTGGCTGAACGCTTCGGAGGCGGCGGCAAAGATCGCCACTTCGTCGGCCTTCACTTGCAGTGCGCGCTCGAAGCCTTTCATGTTCGGCGTGAGGGCGGCGTAAGTGACACCGGGCTGGCGCTGCACCTGGGCAAAGATTTCTTCACTGCCGGCCATTTGCGGTACCCATTTCGGGTTCACAAAACTGCCGGCCTCCACGTAGGAGACGCCGGCGTCGGTCAGCTTTTCGATCAGTGCGATCTTGGTCAGGGCGTCGATCGGTTGTTGTTCGTTTTGCAGGCCGTCGCGCGGGCCCACTTCCACCAGGCGTACAGAGGTTGGCAAACTCATAGCGGATTCCTTATTCAGTTGTGGCAAATTTGACCAGTTCGGCGCCGCCATCCACCAGCTCGCCGGGCTGGAAGTAAAACTCTTCCACCAGGCCGTCGGCGGGGGCGCGAATGGTGTGTTCCATTTTCATGGCTTCCATCACCAGCAGGGCGTCACCCTTGCTGACACTTTGACCGACTTCCGCCAACAGGGTGACCATGGTGCCGTTCATGGGCGCGGTCAGGCCACCGCCGCCACTGTCGCTGTCCAGCTCGCCCAGGTCGGGTGTGACCAGGGAGAAGGTGAGGGCACTGTCCTGGGTGTAGAGGCTGTAGTGACCATCGTGTTCGGCCACTTCGGCGCGCAGCTGGTAACCGTCCAGATTGGCGCGCAGGCTGGTGCCGTCAATGGCGCCTTCGGCGCTGATGGTCTGCTCGCCCACCTGGATACGGTAGCGGGTCGCTTGCGGCAGGGTTTCCTGCTCCACGGCAACGCCATACTCCTGTTCGTGGAAGCGCAAGCTGAAGCGATGCACGTGAGGCTCATTCAGGCGCCAGGCGCTGGTGGCGTGCCAGGGCGAGGTGGGATCGTTGGAGTTCTGCGCCTGTTGCCGGGCTTGCTGGGCCTGTTGCAACACCAGGTAGAGTGCCGCCAGTGGCAGTTCCCGCTCAATCATTTGCGCACTGTCGTGGAAAATTACTGAGTGATGCTTTTCGATAAAGCCGGTGTCCAGTTGTGCCTCGCGGAAGGGCGCGCAGCTCGACAGGTTATAGAGAAACTCCAGGTTGGTGGTCATGCCGCTGATGCGGTACTGGCGCAGGGCAGTGGTGAGACGTTGCAGCGCTTTATCGCGGTTTTCATCCCAGACAATCAGTTTGGCTATCATCGGGTCGTAATAAACACTGACCTCATCGCCCTGGCGCACGCCGGTATCGACCCGCACATGCTCGCTGGCGTCCGGCGCCTGCAAGAAGGACAGGGTGCCGGTGACCGGCAGGAAGTCGTTGGCCGGGTCTTCGGCGTAGATGCGCGCTTCAAACGCGTGGCCACGGATTTGCAGTTCCTCTTGCGCCAGGGGCAGAGGCTCGCCGGCGGCGACGCGCAACTGCCATTCCACCAGATCCTGGCCGGTAATCAGTTCGGTGACCGGGTGCTCCACCTGCAGGCGGGTGTTCATTTCCATAAAGTAGAAAGAGCCGTCCACATCCAGCAGGAATTCCACAGTGCCGGCGCCTACATAGTCAATTGCCTGGGCGGCGCGCAGGGCGGCGTCACCCATGGCGTTGCGCAAGGCTTCGGTCATGCCGGGGGCGGGGGCTTCTTCGATCACTTTCTGGTGGCGGCGCTGCACTGAGCAATCGCGTTCGAACAGGAACACGCCGTTGCCCTGCTGGTCACAGAACACCTGGATTTCCACATGCCGTGGCTGGGTCAGGTACTTCTCCACCAGCATGTGGTCGTCGCCAAAGCTGTTCATGGCCTCACGCTTGGCGGCCGCCAGGGCTTCGTCAAATTCGCTTTCGCTCCACACCTGGCGCATCCCCTTGCCACCGCCACCGGCGGCGGCTTTCAACAGCACCGGGTAACCCATGTCATCGGCCGCCTGTTTGATAATATCGCGGCTCTGGTCTTCACCGTGGTAACCGGGCACCAGTGGCACTCCGGCCTTTTCCATAATCTGTTTGGCGGCGGACTTGGAGCCCATGGCTTCGATGGCGCCCACCGGCGGACCGATAAAGACAATATCGTTGGCTTCACAGGCCTGGCAGAAGGCGGCGTTTTCCGACAGGAAACCGTAGCCGGGGTGGATGGCCTCGGCGCCGGTCTGTTTGGCGGCCTCAATCACTCGCTCAAACACCAGGTAGGAGTCCCGCGACGGTGCACCACCGATGTGAATGGCTTCATCTGCCATGCTGACGTGCAGGGCGTTGCGGTCGGCGTCGCTGTAAACGGCGACGGTCTGAATGCCCATCTTGCGAGCGGTGCGAATCACCCGGCAGGCGATTTCGCCGCGATTGGCAATCAGGATTTTTTTGAATTGTCGAATGCTCATAACGGACTTATCCAGCTGATACGGGTTATGCCTGTTGCCAGGCCGGGGTGCGTTTTTCCAGAAAGGCGCCCAGGCCTTCCTGCCCTTCCGCGGACACGCGTATGTCGGCTATGCGCGTGCAGGTGTCTTCAATCAGGGCCGTGTCGATGACCCGGTCGGCCACATCAAACACCAGTTGTTTGGCGGCCTTGACGGCGGCCGGGCTGTTGGCCAGCAGCTGGCTGATTAATTGCTCGATGCTGTCATCCAGTTGCTCCGCTTCTACCAGCTGGCTCACCAGCCCCAGTTGCAGGGCAGTGTCGGCACTGAAGCGTTCGGCGGTGGTGAAGTAACGGCGCGAGGCGCGCTGGCCAATGGCCGCCACCACATAGGGGCTGATGGTGGCCGGGATCAAACCGATCTTCACTTCGCTGAGGCAGAAGCTGGCGCGAGGTGAGGCCACCGCCATGTCGCAGCAGCTCACCAGACCCACGGCGCCGCCAAACGCGGCACCCTGCACCCGGGCGATGGTGGCTTTGGGCATAAAGTTCAGTACCCGCAACATCTCCGCCAGGGCGTGGGAGTCGCGCAGGTTTTCGGCGTGGCTGTAACTGGCCATGCGCTTCATCCAGCCCAGGTCGGCGCCGGCGGAAAAGCTTTTGCCTTCTGACGCCAGTACCATCACCCGCACCGAATCATCAGCGGCGACGGCATTAAAGGCATCGGTCAGTTCGGCGATGATTCGGTCGTCGAAGGCGTTGTGCTTGTCCGGGTTGTTCATGCTGACCGTGGCGACGCCGCGCGGGTCAATGTGAGTCATTACGCTGTTGTTCATGTCGTTGTTATCGGTCATGTAGGTCTGCCTCCATCACATCCGGAACACGCCAAAGCGAGTGTCTTCGATCTCTTTGTTGAGACTGGCCGAGATCGACAGGCCCAGTACCATACGGGTTTCCGCCGGATCAATCACGCCGTCGTCCCACAGTCGGGCCGAGGCGTAATAGGGGTGGCCCTGTTGCTCGTAGGTGTCGATGATCGGCTGCTTGAAGGCCGCCTCTTCCTCAGCGCTCCAGTCTTCACCGATTTTGGCTTTCTGCTCGCGCTTGACCTGGGCCAGTACCCCGGCCGCCTGCTCGCCGCCCATCACCGAAATGCGGGCGTTGGGCCACATAAACAGGAAGCGCGGGTCGTAGGCGCGGCCGCACATGCCGTAGTTGCCAGCGCCGAAGGAACCGCCGATCAGCACCGTAAACTTCGGCACCTGGGCGGTGGCCACGGCGGTCACCATCTTGGCACCGTGTTTGGCGATGCCGTCGTGTTCGTACTGTTTGCCGACCATAAAACCGGTAATGTTCTGCAAAAACACCAGCGGGATTTTGCGCTGCGCACAGAGTTCGATAAAGTGCGCGCCCTTTTGCGCTGACTCGCTGAAGAGGATGCCGTTGTTGGCGACGATGCCCACCGGGTAACCAAAGATGCGGGCAAAACCGCACACCAGGGTGTTGCCGTACTGGGTTTTGAATTCGTCGAATTCGGAGCCGTCGACAATGCGGGCGATCACCTCGCGCACGTCATAAGGCTTGCGAGTGTCTTTCGGAATGATGCCGTAGATTTCGCGGCTGTCGTACAGGGGGGCTTTGACGTCGGCGATGTCGCTGTGGATCGGCTTGACCCGATTCAGCCGGCCCACCGCCTGGCGCGCCAACTGCAGGGCGTGATGATCGTTCTGGGCAAAGTGATCGGCTACCCCGGAGATGCGGGTGTGGACATCGGCACCGCCCAGCTCCTCGGCTGTGACCACTTCACCGGTGGCGGCTTTCACCAGCGGCGGGCCACCGAGAAAAATGGTGCCCTGCTGTTTGACGATGATGGATTCGTCGGCCATGGCCGGCACATAGGCACCGCCGGCGGTGCAGGAACCCATCACCACCGCGATCTGCGGAATGTTGCGGGCAGACATGTTGGCCTGGTTGTAAAAGATATGGCCGAAGTGCTCGCGGTCGGGAAACACTTCATCCTGCCGCGGCAGGTTGGCACCACCGGAATCCACCAGGTAGATACAGGGCAGGTTGTTCTCCTGGGCGATGGCCTGGGCGCGCAGATGCTTTTTCACCGTCAATGGATAATAGGTGCCTCCTTTGACCGTCGCGTCGTTGGCGACGATCATGCACTCCTGACCGTTGACCCGACCCACGCCGGTGATGATACCGGCGGCTGGCACGTCCTCACCGTAGACCTCATGCGCCGCCAGCTGCGACAACTCCAGAAACGGCGAGCCTGGATCCAGCAGGCCCTGCACCCGCTCGCGCGGCAACAGCTTGCCTCGCGACGTGTGACGCTCGCGGGCCTTGTCGCCACCACCAAGCTTGATGGTGTCCAGTTTATCGCGCAGGTCATTGACCTGGTTTTGCATGTGTTCGCTGTTGTCGGCGAACTCTGCCGAGCGGGTGTTGATTGAGGATTTTATTGTGTTCATAAGGCTAGAGTGCTCTTAAGTCAGGAGTGCTCACGGTTGATGGTTATTTGGTTTCGTTAAACAGTTCGCGGCCGATCAGCATGCGCCGTACTTCCGAGGTGCCGGCGCCAATTTCGTACAGTTTGGCATCGCGCAGCAGGCGTCCGGTGGCGAACTCGTTGATGTAACCGTTACCGCCCAGTGTCTGGATCGCTTGCAGGGCCATCTGGGTGGCCTTTTCAGCGGTGTAGAGAATCACCGCCGCCGCGTCTTTACGACTTTCCTCACCGCGATCACAGGCCTTGGCGACGGCATAGAGGTAAGCGCGGGAGGCGTTCAGCTCGGTGTACATGTCGGCCACCTTGCCCTGCATCAACTGGAACTCGCCGATGGACTGGCCAAATTGCTTGCGGTCGTGAATGTAGGGCACGACGATGTCCATGCAGGCCTGCATGATGCCCACCGGTCCACCGGACAATACCGTGCGCTCGAAATCGAGGCCGCTCATCAACACCGCCACTCCTTCGTTTTCTTTGCCGAGGATGTTTTCTGCCGGGACTTCGCAATCCTGGAATACGAGCTCGCAGGTGTTGGAACCGCGCATGCCCAGCTTATCGAGTTTCTGGTGGCGGGAGAAACCGGGGAAATCGCGCTCGACAATAAACGCGGTGATGCCGCGTGAGTTGGCTGCCACATCGGTCTTGGCGTAGATGACGTAGGTGTGGGCGTCGGGACCGTTGGTGATCCACATTTTGTTGCCGTTAAGAATGTACTTGTCGCCTTTTTTCTCGGCGCGCAACTTCATGCTCACCACATCGCTACCGGCGTTGGGCTCGCTCATGGCCAGGGCACCGATGTGTTCGCCGGAGCAGAGCTTGGGCAGGTATTTGAGTTTCTGCTCGTGGCTGCCGTTCTTGCGAATCTGGTTGACGCACAGGTTGGAGTGGGCGCCGTAGGACAAACCCACCGAGGCGGAGGCACGGGAGATTTCTTCCATCGCCACTACATGGGCCAGGTAACCCATGTTGGTGCCGCCGTACTCTTCTTCCACCGTCATGCCCAGCAGGCCCATGTCGCCAAACTTGCGCCACATATCCATCGGGAACTCGTTGTCGCGGTCGATCTGTTCGGCACGGGGTGCCAGCTCGGCCTGGCAAAACTGGTAGACGCTGTCGCGCAGCATATCGATGTCGGTGCCCAGATCGAAATTCAGGGAGGGGTAGCTGATACTCATAAGTCAGATCTCTTTTCTTTGCGCTATATATGGCCGTCTAGGTGCGGCGGTTTATCGTTTTAATGGGTGAATGATGGCGATTGTGTTTGTGTGGCAGCCATAAGGGTGGTCACCAGTCTTTGACCTGGCTGTAAGCGTCACTGTCAGCTTCCTGCAGGGCATCAAGGCAGCGCTGCTCCGATTCCTGCAGGTCCACCAGCATGACTTCCAGATCGCGCATTTGCTGTTCCAGGTAGTCGCGGCGATCGCGAATTTTGTGGATCAGCTTGACCAGTTGCTTGGCGTTGTTACCGTCCGGGGTGTACATCTCGATGATGTCGCGGCTTTCATCCAGGGTCAGGCCCAGGCGCTTGCCGCGCAGAATCAGTTTGAGTTTAGTGCGGTCGGCCGGGCTGTAAATGCGGGTCTGGCCGCGTCTTTCCGGAGTCAGAAGTCCCTTGTCCTCGTAGAAACGAATGGCGCGGGTGGTGACGTCGAATTCCTTTGCCAGGTCGGAAATGCTGAAGCTGCGGGCGGGTGTGGGGGTGTCGGTGCTCATGGGCCAGTACTTCAATCAACAGTTGTGTTTATTTAATACCTGGGCAGAAGATTAGCACAGGGTTTACGTTAACGTAAAGGTAAGCTTTCAGCGGGTGGGTGTTGCGTCGCTCAAGCCGCTACAATGCGGGCTGAATCCAATCGGCATGGTGTGACAAGGTCAAGAGGAGGGAGTATGCAGCAGGACTGTGATGTGGTGATTGTTGGCGGCGGCATCGTCGGTGCGTCGCTGGCTTACTGGCTGTCACCTGAACGACGGGTGGTGATACTGGAGGCGGAGTCGACACCGGGGTACCACGCCAGCGGGCGTTCGGCCGCTTTATTTGCCCCGGGATACGGCACCGCCAGCATCCGCCAATTAACCCGGGCCAGTGAACGTTTTTTTCGCTCGCCCCCGCCCGGTTTCAGTTCCGTGCCCTTGTGTTTGCCCCGGGGTGAGTTGACCGTTGGTCGGCAGGATCAGCTCGCCGCTGTGGATTCTCTCTATCAGGCCCTGTCGCAAGAGGCGGGTCGAGAAGCCGGTCAGGTACAGCGGCTGACAGGTCCTGAAGCTCTGGCGCTGGTTCCGGTTCTCCAGCGAGACATGGTCGCGGGTGCGGTGCTGGATCGGCGGGCGTTCGATATTGATACCGATTTGCTCCTGCAGGGCTTTTTGCGAGCGGCAAAAGCTTGTGGCGCCGTGCTGGAGTGCAATGCGCGAGTCAGTGACATCCGCGCAGCGAGTTCGGGTTGGCAAGTGCACACCGGCGATGGCCGTGTTTTTCACGGCGGCGTGCTGGTCAACGCGGCCGGTGCCTGGGTTGACCAGATTGCCGACCTGGCCGGCGTGCCCCGCATCGGCATTCAACCCAAGCGGCGCTCGGCTTTGGTGTTTGATGCCCCGGAGGGACTCGACTGCTCAAACTGGCCGCTGACGGTTGGCATTGATGAAGACTGGTATTTCAAACCCGATGCCGGGCAGTTGTTGGCGTCGCCGGCCAATGCCGATCCGGTGGTGCCTCACGACGTGGTGGCGGAAGAACTGGACATCGCCACCGCCATCTACGCGCTGGAGCAAAATACCAGCCTGCGTATTCGCCGACCTCGCCACACCTGGGCCGGGTTGCGCAGTTTTGTCGTCGATGGCGATCCCGTCAGCGGCTTTGACCCACAGGCGCCAGGCTTTTTCTGGGCGGCGGCACTGGGCGGCTATGGTTTCCAGACCGCGCCGGCGTTTGGTCAGTTGTGTGCGGCATTGCTATTACAACAACCGTTGCCCGACGAGTTACGGGTTGAAGGGCTGGAGGTTGCCAGCCTGTCGCCGGATCGCCCGGGGGTGAAACGCTCAAGCTAAGCGCGGATTGTTGATGGGTGAATGAAGCTGCCGGTCATGTTTCTGTCATCTTGTCATCACCGAACTGTCACAGGATCGCAGTAATTTGGTCGCATTACGCCAGCACACCAATAAGAGCCGTGATGCCCATGATCAATATTGAACAAGCCGTCTGTGACAAATTTCCGGGCTTTGGCCAGCAACCCGACGTCATCAAACGTTCCACCTTTTCCCTGTTGCGCCGATTGACCCACGAACAGGAAATCAATCAGTTTTTGCGCGATCACACCGGCCTGGACCCGATTGCGTTTATCGACAGCGTGTTTGACTACTTCAATTTCAGCTACACCGTTTCCAACCGCGACAAGGCCAATATTCCCAATGAGGGGCGGGTGGTGATCATTGCCAATCACCCGATCGGCTCGCTGGACGGCCTGGCCATTTTGCGACTGGTGAGTGAGGTGCGGCCGGATGTGAAAATTATCGCCAACGATATGCTGATGAACTTTGACGCCCTGCACCCGCTGCTGGTGCCGCTCGATAACATGGGTGGCAGCGGGGCGCTGAAAAGCTTTCGCCGGGCACTCGCGGAACTGGAGCAGGATCGGGCGGTGATTGTCTTTCCCGCCGGGGAGGTCTCCCGCGCCCGTCCCCAGGGCGTGCGCGATACTCGCTGGCGACCCGGTTTTTTAAAGCTGGCGCGTCGCGCCAAAGCGCCGCTGTTGCCAGTCCACATCGGGGCCAAAAACTCGCTGCTGTTCTACAGCGCGTCGATGGTGTTCAAACCGCTGGGTACGGCGCTGCTGGCCCAGGAAATGTTCAATAAAAAGTCCGCCACCATCCATTTCCGGGTGGGGGAGTTGATTCCGGAATCGGCGCTGCATTCCGATCAGCTGAAAGGCCGGGCACTGCTGAAACGGCTGAAAAAACACGTCTATAAAGTGGGCAGCCGCAAACACAAGAACCCGATGTTTGTGACCGAGAAAACCATTGCCCACCCGGAAGACCGGTTGCAGTTACTGACCGAAACCCGGCGTATGCAGGCGCTGGGGGAGACCCGCGATGGCAATCGCATTTTACTCACCCACTACGCCGACAGCCCGGTGGCGCTGCGCGAAGTGGGGCGCCTGCGTGAATACACCTTCCGCAAGGTGGGGGAAGGCACGGGGGCCAAACGTGATCTGGACGCTTACGACCGCGACTATCTGCATCTGCTGTTGTGGGATCGCGAGGCCATGACTCTGGCGGGAGCTTACCGCCTGGGGGATATGGAACGGTTGCTGCGCGAAGGTGGGGAGCCGGCGCTGTACACCGCTTCGCTGTTCAACTTCCAGCCGGATTTCCGACCCTATCTGGCGCAGGGGATCGAGCTGGGGCGGAGCTTTGTGAATCCCCGCTACTGGGGTAAAAACTCTCTGGACTATCTTTGGCAGGGCATTGGGGCCTATCTCAACCACCAGCCCGACGTTCGTTACCTGATCGGGCCGGTCACCGTCAGTGCGCGCTTTGCCAAGCCCTTGATTGACCATCTGGTGTTCTACTACCAGCGCTATTACGCTTGCCCGAAAGCACTGGCCAGTGCCAGGCAGCCGTATTTTATTGATCCGGATTTTCGCTGTGGGCTGGAGCGACTTTACCGCGAGCTGGATCGTGATGACGGCTTTGCGTTGCTGCAGCAGACCTTTCAAACTGAAGGCGAAAAGGTGCCGGTGCTGTTCAAGCAGTACGCTGCCCTGTTTGAAGAGGGGGGCTTCCAGCTGCTGGCGTTCAGTGTGGATCCCGACTTCAGCGACTGCATTGACGGCCTGTTTCTGGCCGACCTGAGCCGCCTCAAACCGGCCAAGCGAAAGCGCTACTTAGGTTAAAATCAGTACTCGGGTTAAAATCAGTACTCGGGTTAAAATCAGTACTCGGGTTAAAGCGCAGCGCGATCTAACTCTTCTCCAGCTCAGGCTGTCTGCAAATCCCGCAGCTGCCGTGCCTGCTTTTCCAGCAGCCCCTGATAGCTGGGCTGCACACCTTCCACCAGCAACCAGTTGCTGTCGGCAGCACTGTCACTGGCGTACTGTAAGCGTTGCAGCAGTTGCGAGGTGGCCGCGTCGCTGTTTTCCAGCAGCAATTGGCCGCTGTCCAGTCCGGCCAGCACTTCAATCAGTCGTTCGCGGAAATTGGACAGTTCCAATTGCTGGGTGAGGCTGTCGTCCTGTGGGGCGTGATAGACCGCCGCGCTATAGTGCAGTTGAATACCAGCGCTGCTCTGACGCAGCAGTTTAAACAGCAGCTGCGCCGCACAGATGGCGCGAAAACCAGTCGTCCCGAGATCATCCCCTTGAAACTGCACCTCCAGGTTGTCCGTGTCAGCAGTGAGGATGCGACCACTGTAGAGGGCGTTAACACCACTCAGGTGGCCTTGCAATTCACGCAACAGCTGTTGCCGCAGGGTGGCACTGAGCTGTTGTTTCAGCGATGGGCCATTGAGGCAGTGCAGGACCAGCTTGATGGTGATTCGGCGGCTGGGGTTTTCCCGCGCTGGTGCCTCTTCCTCATGGACCTCCTTCGGTGGTAAGGGGTCGCCGCTGTGGGGCGGGGTGTCGGCGGGTTGGGGTGTGTGCTTCGCACTCAGCTGTTGGCGTTGATTGAAAATGCTCATTACCAGCAAGGCGCCTGCCAAGCCCAGCAAGGCCACCAGCCAGGTGTCATCCTGTTGCTCGTAGAGGGCCTGGGCATCGATGGTCACGGTCACATAACCAGCCACGCTGTCCTGCAGCGTGATGGGGGCACTGAACGAGCGGGTGTCGCGCTGTTGATAATCACCGCTTTGCGGGGAGCTTCCGGCCTGAACCAGCAGCCGGTTTTCCACATCGTGGATGGTGGCGCTGAGCACATCCGGGTTGCGGGCAACATCCCGCACCGTTACCTGCAGGCTGACCAGGTCGTGATTGAGGGTGGCGTCGGTGGCCTGGTGGGCGGCCATGCGGGCCAGGGCCGTGCCATAATGTCCGGTACGTTGTTCCAGCCGCTGGTGATGCTGTTGCTGCAGCAGGCTGGCACTCAACAACAGGCACACCAGGGTGGTGATGCTGATAATAAACAGGGGGGTGCGAGCCAGTTGCAAAAGGTGGTGAAACGGCATGGTGCGGTTGGAGTCTTCTGTCGTCCTTGGAATCTGCCAAGATTATTTGACTCCGGCGGCTGAGTAAAGCGACAAAGGCCGGTATAATGCCGGCCATTCTCACACAGACTACCGAGTTTCCAGCGTGAAAGAGATTTTATTGATCAATATCTCCGGCGAAGACAAGCCCGGAGTGACCTCCGCCTTTACCCGCATCCTGTCCCAGTACCAGGCCAATGTGCTGGATATTGGCCAGGCGGTCATCCACGACAGCCTGACCCTGGGGCTGCTGGTGGAGATTCCGGCCGAGCACGAATCCTCGCCGGTACTGAAAGACATCCTGTTTAAGGCCCATGAGCTGGATTTGCAGGTGAAGTTCCAACCGATTACCGAAGACAGCTACAGCCACTGGGTGTCGCAACAGGGCAAAGATCGGCACATTGTCACCCTCCTGTCGCGCAAGATTACTGCCGAGCAGATTGCTGAAGTGACGGCTGTGGCCGCCGCCCACGGACTGAATATCGACAACATCAATCGCCTGTCCGGACGGGTGGAACTGGGGCAGACCAGTGACAAGACCAAGGCCTGTGTGGAGTTTTCCGCCCGTGGTCACAGCGCGGATCTGAGTGAACTGCGTTCGGCATTTATGGAATTGTCCAGCCGTCTGGATGCGGATATCGCCTTTCAGGAAGACAACGCCTACCGCCGCAATCGACGGCTGGTGTGTTTCGATATGGACTCCACCCTGATTGAGGCGGAAGTCATTGATGAGCTGGCCAAGGCCGCCGGTGTTGGCGAGCAGGTGATCGCCATTACCGAGGCCGCCATGCGCGGCGAACTGGATTTTAAGGAAAGTTTTGCTCGCCGCATGGCGCTGTTGAAAGGCCTGGATGAGTCGGTACTGGCCGATATTGCACAGCAGCTGCCCATTACCGAAGGGGCTGAAAAGCTGATCTCCACGCTCAAGAAGCTGGGTTACAAGACTGCGATCCTGTCGGGTGGTTTTAATTACTTTGGTCGTTTCCTGCAGAACAAGCTGGGTATCGATTACGTCTACGCCAATGAGCTGGAGGTGGTCGATGGCAAGGTGACCGGCAATGTGTCCGGTGTGGTGGTGGATGGTGCCCGCAAGGCGGAGTTGCTGCGCGAACTTGCAGCGCGGGAAAACCTGTCGCTGGAGCAGGTGATTGCCGTTGGCGATGGCGCTAATGACCTGCCGATGCTGAGCATTGCCGGCCTCGGTATTGCGTTCCGGGCCAAGCCGCTGGTGAAGGCCGAAGCCAAACAGTCCATTTCAAACCTGGGGTTGGACGGCATTCTCTACTTGATCGGCTTGCGTGATCGGGACGAGCTGTAAACCCGCTCATCCCGGCCGGGGCTTAGCCTTCCATGGTGAAGTCGTAATCCATGGACTCGGTGGGCCCCTGTAAATAGTGACCCTGGATGTAATGCACGCCGGTCTGCCACAAGGTCGACAGCACACTGGCATTTTCCACAAACGGCACCACAGTAACCTTATTGGCTTCCAGCAATTGCTTGATCATATTGCTGAGGGTGTCTGGACTCTCGTTGTTGTTCTGGATGTCGAGAGTGAACGAGCCATGGATCTTGACGTAATCCGAGGGCGCGTGCGACAGGGTCTTGAACGGATTGAGAGAGCAGCCAAAATTGCTGATGGAAGAGAGGGAATGAATCTCTTTCAGCGCTTCGAAAAACTGTTTGGCGGCGTTGAGGTGATTGGTCACGTCGGTCTCGTTGACCTGGAACACGATGGCGTCGGGCGAAAGGTTGGCGGCTTTAAAGGCAACGCTTAACCAGGGGACCAGGGTCTCATCGCACAGCGACTGTCGGCTGAGGTTGAGTAAGACCCGGGTATTGTGGCCATTGGCGCGATGTTCCGACAGGGTTTTGATGGATTCGAGAATCACCCAGCGGTCGATTTTGGTGATGGTGCCTGTCTGTGCCGCGGTGGCAAGGAAATCTCCCGGGGCGATCAGTTGACCTTTTTCGTCCTGTAATCGCAGCAGTACTTCGTAGTGTTCGTCTTCTGATCCCCGCAGGCTGATAATGGGCTGGAACATCAGCTGGAAGTTATTTTGGTCGAGAGCCGTCTGGATCATTTTGGCCATATCGGCTTCGGCTTTTTCTTCCGGGCTGACTTCAGGGTCGAACAGTTTACAGCCGTTGCCCTTGCCGTCGTTCTCACCGCGGAAGTTTTCTGAGGCCTTCAGGGCCTGGTCGATGACGGCTTCGGCGTTGGTGGTTGTCTCGTTGATAATGGCAACCCCGATGGTGGCGGTGGCCTGAATGGTTTTGCCATCCACATCGATGATGTGTTCTTCCAGATTTTTGCAGATGCTTTCGGCCCGCTCCAGTGCCTTGTCGGCGCCGATCTCCGGGGTCATCAGCATAAAGGCGTCATCACTGAAACGGGCCAGGGTTTCGCCTGCCTGGGTGTGCTGACGCAACAGCTTGGCTATGTCTCCCAGGACCTGGTCGGTACCGGCTACCCCCATGGTGGGCTGAATGTGGCTGGCAAAGTCGTCAATCTCAATACACAGGACCGTGGTGGTGGTGCCGTCATTAATGGCCCTGGACACTTCCCGTTCCAGTTGCCCCACCAGATACACCCGGTTGTAGAGGCCGGTTACCAGATCCTGGTCCTTGATCTTCTGCAGCTCGGCCTGCAGTTGTTCGTTATCCGCCTGATTGGCCTGTTTCGCCTGAATCAGAAACTGGATGCAGTTTTCGTCATCGTACATGGCGTGGGCCACATCCACCTTGATCGGCGCCTGGTGGCCGTTGGCATTCTGGCTGTTGAATGTCAGCTGGCTGCTTTCGGCGTCGTCACTCTTGAGGGTGAAGTCCTTCAGGAACTGCTTGACCCGCTCCTGGTCGGCGGCCTCCACCATGTCGATGATTGGCATGCACTCAATATCATCGCGGTCTTCGTAACCAAAGCACTCGGCAAACGACTGGTTGGCGTACAGGTACATGCCATCCTGGACATAGGCAATGGCATCACGAGAGCTGTCGAGCAGCTGCTGGCTGCGGCGTTCGGCGTCTTTCATGCGCAAGTCGGCACGGCGGCGTTGCTGGCGATGTTCGCGGTTATCCAGCTCGCGCTGGATAACCAGCAGCAGGTGTTGATCTTCGTCCAGTTGCACCACGTCACAGGCGCCCAGCTTTAGCCCCTCAACAATGGCCAGGCTGCCTTCTTCCTGCTGATTGATCTTGTCGCTGATCAGGATCAGGGGAATGTCTTTATGCAGCCGGTTGATCTGGCGAACCGCATTGGCCGGTGGCAGTTGTTTGCAGCCATCTTCAGCCAGCATCAGGTCCCAGGCCTGTTCCTGCAGCAGTTTGGTGAGGGCTTCTTCACTTTCCACATGTTGAGCTCGAGTCGGACGCCCAGCATTGTTCAGCATGCTGATCAGGCGCTCAACCTCTTTGCGGGAGTCGTTCAGAATGAGAAGTCGGATGGTCTCATTAGCGTTCATACTGCGTCTGTCTATTCCTGTTCGGGCGTTGCTCGGCTCTTAAAGATCTGCTCTAAAGGCATGGACCCGCGATTCAGTCGTGCATTGGGCGTGAGTCGATACGCGAGCTTAGTATCTGGTACGTATGTCTTGTTTTGTGCGAGAAGTTTGATTCTAACGTGAGGACAAGCAGAAAAACAGGGTACGCTAAATGCCCGTGTGCTCAAAGGTAAGGCTGTTTGCAAATCCCGGTTGTGTGACCAAGGTGGCAGAAAGCCTTGCTTGCGCTGTTGGTCGCCGGCGGTGTACCCCTTGATGTTAAGCCTCCTGCCGTTCTGGCCTGCCCCTAACCCTACCAGTTATCGGCAAACTCTTCAGCCTGCGATGATTTGTCATCGCCCAGGGAGCCGCTGTCCAGTTGTCGATAACTGAAGACATTAATACTGGAGGTGCTCTGTAACAACTTGGACAGTTGAGCTGTGGTGGCGACTCCTTCGCGATTGAAGCGCACTTTGTTGTTCGCTCGAAACGGGAAGCTGGCGGTAATCAGGGCATTGTTATTGAGTTGTGATCCCGCTTTGTGGGAGATCAGGCCTCGCATCTGGATGTGGTCGCCACTGGTTTGCTGCAGTTGCTGGATGGCAATGGCATGGGCGTTCTGGGCAATCAGCTGAACCCCCAGCTGGGAGGCGCCCCGGTGTTGTCGAACCCAGCGGATAACCCCAACATTCCAATGGCGCTGGCGCGCTGACCGCAGGGCAATCAATTCTCCCGCCACGGCTTGCGGTGGAATTTGCTCACGCCAATTGAGGCCATAGCCTGCTGGACTGATATCAGCGACTTGCACCTGGAACAATGGGTACTTGCCATGGTTGTCACTGGCCTCGAGGGTTTCAGCATCGTCTTCATCAATGGAGACACCCATGAGTGGGGGGGCGTCGGAGACGCTGTCCCAGGAATCGTATTGTGATGAGACGCCATGGCTGTTGAATTGACCACCCTGGGAGCTCAACTGGCAGCTGTCCTGCAAAAAATGCTCAAACATCAATTGGCCGGCCAGGTGATAGTGAATGCTGGTGAGGCCGACAGCCACTTCCACCACATCCTGACTGCGTTTACGGGGCAGATGGCGACGCAGCTCTTCACTCCAGACTTTCAGGGTGTGGGACAGCAGGTAATCACTGATGCTGTTGGGGATGCTGACGGGGTCCCCTTCACCGGCACCTTGTTTGTGGCTGCTTTGCAGTGCGTTCAACAAGAGGGTCAGGTTCAATTCCCGCAGGCTTGACCTCGGCACGTCTGGAGCCACTTGGCTTTTGTAGCCGGGCGGTTGATCGGCCCCCAATTGGATCGCATACAGGTGGCTGCTGTTGTTACTGCTGTTGTTATTGTCACTGCAGGGCACCAGGCGCAGCAGGCGACTCCAGTCCTCCAGCGCTTCGTACAGGTGGTTGACCTCATGCTGTCGCAATTGGTTGGGGTTGGCACAGGCCAGCAGTAATATGCGGCCATACGCCTGTTCGATGGAGTTGCGTCGGGTGCCCTGCAGCAGGGTGTCGTGATGAGTATCTTTCAACAGTCCCAACTGCTCCGCCAGGAAGTAGAGGCTGTTGAGTTCGAGCCACAGCTGGTTGGATACCGGAGTATAGATCTGGGAATTTCGCAAAAACTGCAGGCCCATGCCGGTGATGGCGCGATGCAGTGCCAGGCTGACCCGCTGGCGTTGGTCATCCTTGAGCTGAGGCTGTTTGTCCACCAGCTCCTTGATCACCAGGCAGTAACCGTTGCTCATGTGTTTCTGCAGGGCCTGGGCAATAACCGCAGCTTTTTGGGCGTGATCCGGCAAAATCAGGGGTTTGCCGAGAAAGGCTTGCGACAGTCCCTGAATGCATTGCTGCACATAGGGGCGCAGGTGCTCCAGCATCTCCAGTCGGTTGGCCGCCGTCGTATTCAGGCGACAGACTTCAGGCAGTGCCTGATACAGCAGGACGCTGGTGTGGTTGATGCGGGTGGCGGGCAGCTGACTGGCCCAGGTGGCTACCCGCGAGGCACGGTTACTGAGACAGAAGCTCAGTTGGCTCAGGTCCGGTTGAGGGAGTCGCAGCTGCTTCAGTAAAGCCTTTGGGTTTGTATCCAGCGTCATTTATATCTTATAGGGGTAGTCGTTTTTTACTACTTTATGCTGTTTGCGCCAGTTTGACGACATAATTCTGGCTGCCGGGATGATATTGTCCTCAGCGAATCAGGGTCTTATGAGGTTCTCCAGGCTCTTCCCGGGCCAATTTGGGCACCAGGAACCCGGGTAAACGGGCTTGCATCTGCCGGTGCAGGTCAATGGCATCATTATCATTAACGGCAAAGTGCGCGGCCCCTTGAACCTTGTCCAGCAGATGCAGATAGTAGGGCAGCACGCCCAGTTCAAACAAACGCTCACTGAGGTCCACCTGGCTCTGCAGCTGGTCATTGACGCCTTTCAACAGAACCGCCTGATTCAGTACGGTGACGCCGGCCTGGCGCAGTCGCGCGACCGCTTCACCGACCTCACTGTCCAGTTCGTTGGCGTGGTTGCTGTGCAGTACCAGCAGGCTTTGCAGGCGATGGCCGCTGAGCCAATTGAGGGTCTCGTCAGTGATGCGCTGGGGAATGACCACCGGTAAGCGGGTGTGGACCCGCAAGCGCTTGAGGTGGGGAATGGCGAGCAGTTGATCCACCATCCACTGCAGCTGTCGATCGGGGCTGGCAAGCGGGTCGCCACCGCTGAAGATCACTTCCTTGATGCTGTCGTCAGCTCGAATCTGGTCAAACACCTGCTGCCACTGCTGGCGGCTGGGGTTGTTGTCGTCGTAGGGAAACGCCCGACGAAAACAGTAGCGGCAATTGATTGCGCAGTGGGGGGCGACAATCAGCAGTACCCGGCCATGGTATTTGTGCACCAGTCCCTGCACCTTGTTGTTGGCGGCTTCCTGCAGCGGATCCTGGCTGTAGCCGGGTGTGTGGATCAGTTCATCGCCGATGGGCAGGATCTGACGCAGCAGCGGGTCCTGCAGATCGCCTTTGGCGATGCGGTCCAGGTACGGCCGGGGCGCACGCAGGCCAAACAGGTCGGCCGCCGTTTTTGCCTGGGGCAGCAGTTGCTGGGGCAGTTGCAGGTAGTCGAGCAGTTGCTGCGGGTCGCGGATGGACTGAATCAGTTCTTCCTGCCAGCTGTGGATAGGGCGATGGGGCAGTGTTTGCGGCATGGTGGATCGGGCTGGGTAAAAGCGCAATTGTACCAATGATGTGCCCGCGAGCCTATCGGTATGGGCAACTGGACGGTATAATGCCGCCCCTTGAATGTCGCCAGGCCATGAGCGCTCGGCAGACGGCACAGAAACAGTTGTTGATGAAAGACGAGATCAATCATGGGTACATATTCCACCAATGAATTCCGTGGCGGCATGAAAGTCATGCTGGACGGAGAACCTTGCGCCATTCTGGAAAACGAATTTGTAAAGCCCGGCAAAGGGCAGGCGTTCAACCGCGTCAGACTGCGTAACCTGAACACCGGGCGCGTGTGGGAGCGCACTTTCAAGTCCGGTGAGTCTCTGGAGGCGGCGGACGTGATGGATCACGATATGGAGTATCTCTACACCGACGGTGAGTTCTGGCACTTCATGGATCCCAACTCTTTCGAGCAGTTCCAGGCGGATGCCAAGGCGGTTGGCGATAACGCCAAGTGGCTGAAAGAGCAGGACAAAGTGACTGTGACTCTGTACAACGGTTCACCTCTGGCTATCACACCGCCCAACTTTGTCGAATTGCAGATCGTTGAGACCGATCCCGGTTTGAAGGGCGATACCGCCCAGGGCGGTACCAAGCCGGCGACTCTGTCTACCGGTGCGGTCGTGAAAGTACCTCTGTTCCTGTCCGAAGGCGAGGTGGTACGCGTTGATACCCGTACCGGTGAATACCTGAGCCGGGCAAAAGAATCCTGATTTGGATTCATCCCCGCTAAGATGTTCCAAAAAGCCATGGGTCATGCTCATGGCTTTTTTGGTTGTGCCCCTGCCGTCATCGCGAACGCAGTGAAGCGATCCATGGTTGGCACTAATGTTGAAAGTTGAGCCGAACTTGATCACAGCAGGGTGCCAGACATGGATTGCTTCGTCGCTGGGCTCCTCGCAATGACGCTCTAATCTAGTTAGTAGTAATTATCTGGTACTGGGATGGTTTAATACCGTGAATAGTGCACCTTGGCAGCCCTCTGCCAACCTTGAGTCGTTACGCCAGCGTGCCGCTTTGTACGCGCAATTGCGCCGCTTTTTCGCCGACCGCCAGGTGCTGGAAGTGGAGGTGCCGGCGCTGTCGCGCGCGGCGGTGTCCGACCCCCATATCGACAGCATCATGGCCGGGGTGTGTGGCGATAGCTGCTATCTGCAAACTTCTCCCGAGTTCTTTATGAAGCGGTTGCTGGCCAGTGGCAGTGGCGATATCTACAGTCTCGACAAGGCCTTTCGCAACGGCGAGGCCGGTCGCCGTCACAACCCCGAGTTCACCATGCTGGAGTGGTACCGGGTGGGTTGGAACGATCAGCAACTGATGGACGAGGTGGCGAACCTGATTGGCGAGTGTGTCACGTTGCCGTCGGTAGAGAAGCTCTCCTACGGCGAACTGTTTGAGCGTGAGCTGCACATCGATCCCCACTCCGTCGATGTTGAGCGGTTGCAAGCCATTGCGCGGCAGCACGTGGACATCGCCTGGCAGGATGACGATAAGGATGTGTGGCTGGATGTGCTGATGACCCATGTGCTCGAACCACGCATGGGGCCGGGCCTGGTGATGGTGTACGACTTTCCGGCCAGCCAGTGCGCACTGGCACGGCTGGGACAGAATGCCCGCGGGCAAACGGTGGCCAAACGCTTCGAGGCCTATGTGGGTGGCGTGGAGCTGGCCAATGGTTACTGGGAACTGTGTGATGGCGAGGAGCAGGCCCAGCGGCTGCAGGCCGATCACGCCAGGCGGGCGGCGCAGGGGTTGCCCCAGTACCCGCTCGATCAGTATCTGTTGCAGGCCTTGAGTGCTGGCATGCCGGACAGTGCCGGGGTGGCCATGGGGGTGGATCGGTTGCTGATGCTGGTCAGCGGCTGCGACGATATCCGTCAGCTGTTGGCATTTCCGTTTGAGCGGGTCTAGATGATCAGGGGCTTGTGGCTCAGAGCCCCTGATTCATATCCATGGCGGGCTGGCAGTCGGCCAGTTTTCCCACCGGTTTTGCCGGCACGCCGGTAACCACTGTGTGAGCGTCCACGGGTTTTAGCACCACACTGCCGGCGCACACCTTGGCGCCGCGGCCAATTTCGATATTACCGAGAATCTTGGCACCGGGGCCAATCATCACACCGGCGCGGATTTTCGGGTGCCGGTCGCCGGATTCCTTGCCGGTTCCCCCCAGTGTCACCGATTGCATGATCGAAACATTGTCTTCCACGATGGCGGTTTCGCCCACCACAATGCCGGTGGCGTGGTCCAGCATAATGCCCTGGCCGATGCGGGCGGCGGGGTGGATGTCCACCGCAAACACACTGGAGATGCGATTTTGCAGGAACAGGGCCATCTGCTTGCGGTTGTGGTTCCATAGCCAGTGGCCGACCCGGTGCGCCTGCAGGGCGTGAAAGCCTTTGAAAAACAGGAAGGGGGTGGACAGGTTGTCGCAGGCAGAATCCCGGTCGCGCACCGCGATCAGGTCGGCGCGCACGGCCCGACCAATGCCGGGGTCGCTGTTGAGCGCCTGTTGCACCACTTCGCGAATTTGCATGGCGGACGCTGTCGGGGTGTCGAGCTTGTTGGCCAGGTGAAAGCTGAGGGCGTCTTCCAGGCTGTTGTGGTTGAGGATGGTGGCGTGGAAGAAGCTGGCGAGAATGGGTTCCTCGTTGGCTTGTTGCTGGGCTTCTTCGCGGATGGTCAGCCAGACCGGATCGGCGGCTGTCTCAGTCATGTCGGTTCTCCTGCCTGGTTCGCTGGTGCATAGTTTGCTGGTGCAGCGTTCGCGGGCATCATCCCCTATCCTGTGGATAACTTCAATCCCGCCCTGAGCCTCAATACTGCATGGGTAGGCTCAGGGGCGGTTCCAGCAGTGCCGCCAGTTGTTCCCGCAGGGTCAGGATGTGATCCGACCAGTAGCGCTGGCTGTTGAACCAGGGGAAGTTGTGCGGGAAGGCGGGGTCCTCCCAGCGACGCGCCAGCCAGGCACTGTAATTGATGATGCGCAGAGTGCGCAGGGATTCCACCAGGTTCAGTTCGGCGCCATTGAAGGGGCAGAACTGGCGGTAGCCGGCGAGGATCTTATTCAGCTGGCTCTGCTGTTGATCGCGGTCGCCGGACAGCAGCATCCAGATGTCCTGCACGGCGGGGCCGCTGCGACTGTCGTCAAAGTCTACAAAATTGGGGGCGTCATCGCGCCACAGGATATTGCCTGGATGGCAGTCACCGTGCAATCGCAGAGTCTCAAAATGAGTTTCGGCAAAGCGCTGTTGCATGATGCCGATCAGATCGTCCACCAGGGTGCGGTAGGAGGTTTCCAGCTCCATGGGGATGAAACCCTGGGCTTGCAAAAACGCCGCGCTGTCGATGGCGTAGCTCTGGATGTTGATGGTTGGACGGTGCTGGAAGGCCTGCAGGTGGCCAATGTTGTGCAGCCGACCCAGGTAGCGGCCCATGATTTCCAGATCGTGCAGGTTGTCCAGTTCCAGCGCGTGACCGCCGCGGCGCTCATAGAGGGCGAACCAGAAGTCGCCATGCTGGCGCAGGGTCTGTCCCTCGGTGTCGATCATCGGCGGCACCACGGGCCATTCGTTGGCCACCAGTTCCTGGCAGAAACTGTGCTCTTCCAGGATTTGTTCCTTGCTCCAGCGGTGGGGGCGATAGAACTTGGCGATCAGCGGCGCCTGGTCTTCGATACCCACCTGGTAGACGCGGTTTTCATAGCTGTTCAGTGCCAGGATGCGGCCGTCACTGAGATAGCCCTGAGACTCAACCGCGTCGAGCACGGCGTCCGGTGTCAGGGCATCGTAAGGGTGCTGCAGGTGGGCGCTCATGGTTTAGCGCTTGCGCACTACGAGACTGCCAATCGAGTAGCCGGCACCAAAGGAACAGATAACACCCATATCACCCGCTTGCAGGTCTTCGTGGTGCAGGTTAAAGGCGATCAGGGAGCCGGCGGAAGCGGTGTTGGCGTAGCGATCCAGCACAATCGGCGCCTCTTCGGCAGTGGCGTCGCGTCCCAGCAGTTTTTTGCTGATCAGCAGGTTCATGTTGATGTTGGCCTGATGCAGCCACCAGCGCTTAATGTCGGTGGTCGCAATGCCCAGTGACTGCAGCTGGGTGCTGATGTGTTCGGCGGCCATGGGGCAGACATCTTTGAACACCTTGCGGCCTTGCTGGATAAAGAATTTATCCGGGCCGTAGGGATCGCTGTCATCGGCGTAGGAGGTGTAGCCGAAGTTGGAGCGAATGTTACTGGAGAACGAGGTCACCGCCTTGGTGCCGAGGATATCGTAGCAGTGTTCGCTGTCGGCGGTATCGCTGCTCTCAATGACGGTGGCGGTGGCCACGTCGCCAAAGATAAAGTGGCTGTCGCGGTCGCGCCAGTTGTTTTGCGGTGAGGTCAGCTCGGGGTTGATGGCCAGCACGCATTTGGCGGTGCCGGCAGCGACCATTTCGTAGGCGCGTTGCAAGGCAAAGGTCGCGGCCGAGCAGGCCACCAGCATGTCAAAACCGAAGCCCTGGATGCCCAGTTCATTTTGCACTTCGATGGCAATGGCCGGGTAAGAGCGCTGGGTGTAGGCACAGGAGACGATGACCGCGTCGACATCTTCAGGTTTCTTGTTGGCCGCCGCCAGCGCTTTGCGGGCCGCGTGCAGGGCTATCTCAGCCTGGTGGGACAGTTGGTCATTGCTGCGCTCTTCAAATTTGGGGCGCATGCGATCGATGTCCAGGATGCCGTCTTTGCGATACACATATCGGCTTTTGATGCCGGAGGCCTTGGTGATGAATTCGGCGCTGGACAAGGGTTTGGCCTGCAGGGTACCGGCTTCAATCTCGGTGGCGTGCTCGGCGTTGTACTTTTCCGCGTAGCCGTTGTAGGCCTCGACCAGTTCGTCATTGGAAATGGTGTTCTCGGGAGTCCAGAGACCGATACCGCTGATAACTACATTCTTCTCTGTCATGATGATTCCGTGCAAGTTAAGGCGCTTTGATGGGAGGATCGAGATCCAGGACCTGGCGGGCAACTGTCACCTGCAATTGTGATACAGCCTTAATAGGATGATGATCTCGCAACAAGTGGCCAACATTGTGCCGTAAATGCCTGGCAAGGTCTAACCCCGAAGTGGGAATTTGCCGGTTTGATCAGGTTTTATCCGTGCGTGCCAGACACCAGATATCCACCCGTGCGGCGCCGTGTTTTCGCAGCAACTGGCCCAGCGTTCGAGCCGTGGCGGTGGTGGTCACCACGTCGTCAACCAGTGCCACATGACTGCCTTTTAGTGTAGCCCAGTGGCGTTTGGGCAGGGTAAAGGCGTGGCGCAGATTTCGCTGGCGCTGGTGACGCCCCAGTTGGCGCTGATCGCCGCCGCGGTGGCCTCGACGGAGGGCATTGAGTACGGGAACGTGGATTGAGCGCTGCAGTTGGCCGGCAACCCAGGCCGATTGATTAAAACTGCGCCAGAGGCAGCGCTGCCAGTGCAGTGGCACGGGAATTAACCACTGTGGCAAGCCGTCGTCCCGATAGGCGAGGACGATTTGTTCGGCCAGGCGCCGGCTCAAGAGCTGGCCGTCGCGCAAATCACGCCGGTCCTTGAAGGATTTGAGCCAGCCACTGATGGGCGGAGCGTAATTGTCGGCACAGACGCTGCGGTGGTATGGGGGTGGGGCCGCCAGGCACTCGCCACAGATCAGTCGCTGGTCGGGTTCAGCCCTGCTCAACAACGGCAAGGCGCAGCAAAAACAGCGCACCTGCCGATCCCGCAACTCCTTGTGACAACCTGGGCACAGGTCCTGGCGGGGATCTGAAACCGCGTCCTGGCAATAGCGGCACTGGGGCTGGAAGCCAGTCAGCGTGGCAATGCCGGGCAGCTGTAGTTGCAATTCGGGCAGTTGTAGTTGGAATTGAAGGCGCTTGAATAAGGTCATTTTGGCCATCCTTGGTGGGAAATGTCTGTTTTGGTGGAATTAGTTAACCCTTGAGGGTTATTTTGGTTGACAGCTTTTGGCGCCGCACTATCATTTGTGCCCATTAACCGGATTTGTCCCTGCCCGCATACAGGATGCTGTTTATGAGTGCTACTGCCGATAACCTGCGCAACGACTGGACCCGCGATGAAATTGCGGCATTGTTTGATTTGCCTTTCAACGATTTGCTATTCCAGGCACAGGTGGTTCACCGTCAGCACTTTAACCCCAATGAAGTACAGATCAGTACCCTGTGTTCCATCAAAACCGGTGCCTGCCCGGAGGATTGTAAGTACTGTCCCCAGAGTGCGCGCTACGATACCGGCCTGGAAAAAGAAAAGCTGATGAAAGTGGAGAAGGTCCTGGAAGAGGCGCGTGCCGCCAAGGCCAGTGGGGCGACCCGCTTTTGCATGGGCGCTGCCTGGCGTTCACCCAAGAAGAAAGATATGCCTTATGTCACCCAGATGGTAAAAGAGGTGAAATCCCTGGGCTTGGAAACCTGCATGACCCTGGGGATGGTCAGTGAAGATCAGGCGCAGGAACTGGCCGACGCCGGTCTCGATTACTACAACCACAATCTGGACACTTCGCCGGAGTTTTACGGCGACATCATCACCACCCGTACCTACCAGGACCGCTTGAATACCCTCGGCAATGTGCGGGCGGCCGGTATGAAAGTCTGCAGTGGCGGTATTGTCGGGATGGGTGAAGGACAGGAGGATCGCGTCGGCCTGTTGCACCAGCTGGCGACCATGGACAAGCACCCGGAATCCGTGCCGGTCAACATGCTGGTGCGGGTTGAAGGCACTCCACTGGCTGACCAGGCGGATCTGGACCCGTTCGATTTCATTCGCACCATCGCCGTGGCGCGTATCCTGATGCCGAAGTCCCACGTGCGCCTCTCTGCCGGCCGTGAAGACATGAACGAGCAGATGCAGGCGATGGCGTTTATGGCCGGTGCCAATTCCATTTTTTACGGTGAAAAACTGCTGACCACGCCCAACCCGGAAGCCAGCAAGGACATGCAGCTGCTGAAACGTCTGGGCATCAACACCGAAAAATACGAAGTGCAGGAAGACGAGGCCGAGCAGGAAGCGGCGGTACGCGACTCTATCCAGGCGGCCCAGAACGACAAATTCTTCTACGACGCCGCGGCCAAGTAACGGGCCGGGCGGGCTTCATCTGCATCGCTGCGGTTTTCATTTATGCCTTCCCAACAGCATCCGGCCAGTATCATGGACGCCGTCCTGGCGCCGGCTCTGGCTGAGCGCCAGCAACAACACCTATACCGTCGCCGACAGACCGTCACGACGCCTCAAGGGGCGCAGGTGCAGGTGGGCGGTCGCGACCTTATCAGCTTTTGCAGTAACGATTACCTCGGGCTGGCCAATCATCCGCGCATTGTCGCCGCCTTGCAGCAGGCGGCCGATCGCTACGGGGTTGGCAGCGGCGCCGCCCACCTGGTCAGTGGCCACAGTCTGGAGCATCACGCTCTGGAAGAAGAATTGGCGGATTTTATGGGGCGCGAACGGGCGCTGCTGTTTTCCACCGGTTACATGGCTAACCTCGGCACCATCAATGCGCTGGTGGGTAAGGGCGATGCGGTCTTCGAAGATAAGCTTAACCACGCTTCCCTGTTGGACGGCGGGCTCTTGTCCGGCGCCCGTTTCCAGCGTTTTCTGCACAATGACCTGCAGGATCTGGAAAACAAGCTGCAGCGCAGTGAGGCCGCTCGCAAACTGGTGGTGGTGGACGGGGTATTCAGCATGGATGGCGACCTGGCGCCGCTGCCGGAACTGGCCGCGCTGGCCGCACGTCATGACGCCTGGTTAATGATGGACGATGCCCATGGGTTCGGCTGCCTGGGCGCAACGGGTGCGGGCGCCGCGGAGCATTTTCAGTTGTCGCCGCAACAGCTGCCGATTGTGATGGGCACCCTGGGCAAAGGCGCCGGCACCTTCGGTGCTTTTGTGGCGGGCAGTGAGGTACTGATTGAAACCCTGATCCAACAAGCCAGACCTTATATTTACACCACCGCCATGCCGCCGGCCCTGGCCGCTGCCACCCGCGTCAGTTTGCAGGTGATTCGCGATGAGGGCTGGCGTCGGCAGCATCTGCAGGATTTGATCGCCCAGTTCCGCTGCGGCGCCGAGGCGCTGGGGCTGCAGTTGATGGCATCCCCCACGGCCATTCAGCCCGTGCTTTTTGCCGAGGCAGAGACCACCCTGGCGGTGGCGGAGCAGTTGCGGCAGCGGGGTTTTTGGGTGGGGGCTATCCGTCCGCCCACCGTACCGGCTGGCACCTCGCGGCTGCGCATAACCTTGTCAGCGGCCCATTCGCCGGAGCAGGTGCAAGCCCTGTTGGGCGCTCTGGAGGCCGCTGTGGAGACTTTGGGGCTGTGATTGTGGACCTGTTGTGACTGTAGAAATGTCCGCCAATACCTTTGCTAGCAGCATTGAGCATCTGCCGGCCCGGCAGGTGCGTCGTTACGCTGAACCACTGGTGCTGTTGCACGGTTGGGGCTGTGACCGACGCAGTTGGCAGCCATTGCTGCAGCGCCTTAACCAATGCCTCGACCTGTTGCTGGTGGATCTGCCGGAGTTTGGCGCTGGCGAGTATGCTGGCGAGTGTATAGCGTCGCCTGAGGCCTGGCTCGATCAGTTGCTGGTGCAGCTGCCCGAGCGGTTTGTGCTGCTCGGCTGGTCGCTGGGTGGCATGCTGGCCACGCGGTTGGCGGCCCAGGCGCCCAAGCGGGTGCTGGGGTTGATGACGCTGGCGAGCAATGTGAAGTTTGTCGCCAGTGCAGACTGGCCCGACGCCATGGCGGATGAGGTATTTTTGCAATTCCAGGCCGGTTTTGCCGAGACGCCGGCGGTAACGCTCAAGCGTTTTGCCGGACTGATGGCCAGGGGTGATAGGCAGGAACGGCAGTTATTGAAAGGTCTGCGCGAAGCCTGTGAGGCGTCCTGGCAGAAGGCTGTTGGATTTGGGGGAAAAAGCGATCTGTGTTGGCAGGCCACCCTGAACTGGCTGGCAATGCTGGATAACCGGGTACCGTTTTCCCGCTTGACCGTCCCCGGTCGCCACTGGCTGGCGGAGGCAGATGCCCTGGTGCCCGTAGCGATTGCCAAGCGTTTGCAATCCCTCAATTCCCGCCAGGATATTCGGGTTGTGGACGGTGTTGGTCATGCCCTGCACTGGTCGGCGCCCCTGGTCGATGAGCTGCTGGCGTTTGTTGACAGCGTTCACTACGCGGTCGACAAGCGCAAAGTCGCCCAATCTTTTGGCCGTGCCGCCTCGCAGTACGACTCCGTGGCCGGCTTGCAGCGACAAATCGGTCATCGTCTGTTGATTGCGGCCAGCGCTACTGCGGCCGACACCTGTCTCGATCTGGGCTGTGGCACCGGCTATTTCACCCCCTACCTGGCGGCCGGCTGCCGCAACCTGCTGGCTATGGACCTGTCCGAGGGCATGCTGGGCTATGCCCGCAAGCGCCTGCAGTCTGAGGCTGACACAGCAGCGGGTTCTGGCACAAACGTCTATTGGCTCGGCGGTGATGCCGAAGCCATGCCAGTGGCCAGCGCTGCAGTGGATACGTTGTATTCCTCCCTGGCGATTCAGTGGTGTGCCAATCTGTCGGCTCTGTTTCAGGAAGTGAGTCGGGTCTTAAAGGCCGATGGTCGGGCCTATCTCGCCACTCTGGGGCCCGATACACTGAAGGAATTGCGGCAGGCCTGGAGCGCCGTGGATCGCTATACCCACGTCAATCACTTCGCCTCCGAAGTGGATTTACGCGCAGCCATTCACAGCGCTGGTTTGCAGGTGCGAGACTGGCAGAGTGAAGAGATAGTTCTGCACTATGAGCAGGTGCGCGAATTGACCTACGAGCTGAAAACCCTGGGTGCGCACAATATGAATCACGGCCAGAGTTCAGGCCTGACTGGCCGTCAGCGGTTGCAGGCCTTTAAACAGGCCTATGAGCAATTCCGGCTGGCCAATGGCAAGTTGCCGGCCACTTACGATGTTTTTTATCTGGAGTTATCCCACTGATGGCCAAGCATAAGTTTTTTATTGCCGGTACCGATACCGATGTCGGCAAAACTCTGGTGGCCTGCGGCCTGTTGGAAAAAGCCCGTCAGCAGGGCCTGACCAGCGTTGCGGTCAAACCGGTGGCGGCGGGGTGCGAGTTGACAGATGAGGGGTTGCGCAATGGCGATGCGCTGAGCTTAATTGATGCCATGAGTGAGTCGCTTCCTTACGCCCAGGTCAATCCGGTGGCTTTGGAGCCGCCCATTGCGCCGCACATTGCCGCCATGCAAGTGGGCAAACAGCTGTCGGTGATTCGTCTGGCGGGATTCTGCAGTGGCGTGCTGATACAACCCTGCGACCTGGCGCTGGTGGAAGGGGCTGGTGGTTGGCGAGTGCCGCTCAACCCCCGTGAGACACTGGCGAATCTGGCGCAAGAGCTGGAGCTGCCGGTGGTGATGGTGGTGGGTATGAAGCTGGGCTGTATCAATCATGCGTTATTGACCGCCGAAGCAATCCAGCGCGATGGCCTGAAATTGGCCGGCTGGGTGGCCAACCGTATCGACGCCGACATGAGCTGTTACGACGAGAATATGATGACCTTGCGCACTTTGCTGCAGGCGCCTTGCCTGGGTGAAGTGCCCCATTTGACGCATCCTGACAAGGCCGCTGTCGCTGACTTTTTGGACTTGAATCTGCTGCTCGGCTGATAGCCCCCTTTTCGGTGGCGCTTAATTTGCCTATAGTGGGGGTGGTTTGCCAGATGCGCGGCAAATAGTTTGATTACAGGGACTTCGGGGGACGATGTGAACAACACGCTTCAGACAGGTGTGCAAGGCATGCTGCACAGTCAACAGCAGATGCAGCGCTCGGCCAGTGAAATTGCCGGTTTGGCCATGACGCCTGCCCCCTCCGCCTCACCGCAGACCGCTGGCCAGTCTTTGGATTCCCAGTCTTTGAGCTCTCAGTCTTCAAGCTCTCAGTCTTCAAGCTCTCAGTCTTTGAATAGGGAGCCGCTACTGGAACCCATGCTGCGCATGCAGCAACAACAGCAGGTGTTTGATGCCTCCGCCCAGGTGGTGTCCACGGCCGATGAGCTGATTGGCAATTTGCTGAATATCAAAGCCTGATTTTTCCGCGCCGTTACACTTCTTCCCAGTCAGCCTTCGCTGGCGTCTTGTTTTTTATTGAGCTGACTCAAGCCCGGATCGTTGCGGCGCTGCCGGTTGCTGGCACGTCTCACCTTTAGTTGTCTTTAGATTCCTCAGTACCCTGCTGGATAGCCCCTCTGAGCCTGACTAGGCTAAAGAGAGAGGGGCGATAAGCTGGTTAAATCTTGACTTCCGCTTGAAAAAAACTTATGTTTCAAACAACTGTTTGTTTGAATTTATGGCATGCTGCCGAATCATACGCTCTGAGCGAATTTCTTTTATAGAGGTAACAACGATGGCTGAGTATAAAGCTCCCCTGCGGGATATGCGTTTTGTACTGAACGAAGTCTTTGAAGTAGACAAGTTGTGGGCTGCCCTGCCCGGTACCCAGGAGGTTGTCGACCCGGATACTGCCGACGCCATTCTTGAAGAAGCTGCCAAGCTGATTGAGCAGGAAGTTGCCCCGCTGAATCGCGAGTCCGATGAGCAAGGTAGCCGTTGGGAAAACGGTGACGTTACTGCGCCGGAAGGCTTTAAAGAAGCCTACCAGGCCTTCTGTGAAGGTGGCTGGAACGGTCTCGGCGGCAACCCCGAATTCGGTGGTATGGGCATGCCCAAGACCCTGACTGCGCAAGTGGAAGAAATGTTGCAGTCCGGCAGCATGTCCTTCGGCCTGGCGCCAATGTTGACCGCCGGTGCGTGCTTGTCCATCAATGCGCACGGCACCCAGGAGCTGAAAGAGAAGTACCTGCCCAACATGTACTCCGGCGTTTGGTCCGGTGCCATGGACCTGACCGAGCCTCATGCCGGTACTGACCTGGGTATTATCCGCACCAAGGCGGTGGATAACGGCGACGGCTCCTACGACATCACCGGCACCAAGATCTTTATCACCTGGGGTGAGCACGACATGGCGGAGAACATTATCCACCTGGTGCTGGCCAAGCTGCCGGATGCTCCTGCCGGTCCTAAGGGGATCTCCCTGTTCCTGGTGCCGAAGATCATGGTCAATGACGATGGTTCCCTGGGCGAGCGCAACGCCGTGAGCTGTGGCTCCATCGAGAAGAAAATGGGCATCAAGGCTTCGGCTACCTGCGTCATGAATTTCGATAACGCCAAAGGCTGGCTGGTGGGTGAACTCAACCAGGGTCTGGCCTGCATGTTCACCATGATGAACTACGAGCGTCTGGTGGTGGGCATCCAGGCACTGGGTGCCGCTGAGCGTTCTTACCAGAATGCGGTGGAGTACGCCCGTGAGCGTCTGCAGAGCCGCAGCCCGGAAGGTGCGAAAAACCCAGAAAAGGCCGCCGATCCGATCATTGTGCACCCGGATGTACGCCGCATGCTGTTGGATATGCGCGCCCAGACCGAGGGTGCCCGTGCCTTTTCTACCTATGTGGCCATGTGGCTGGATATCGCCAAGTTCAGCGATGACGCCACCGCCAAGAAAGAAGCCGAAGCCATGGTGGCGCTGTTGACGCCGGTGGCCAAGGCGTTCCTGTCCGACAAAGCCCTGGAAACCACGGTCTCCGGTCAGCAGATCTTCGGCGGTCACGGCTTTATCCGCGAGTGGGGCCAGGAGCAGCTGGTGCGTGATGTGCGCATTACCCAGATTTATGAAGGCGCCAATGGCATCCAGGCCATGGACCTGATGGGTCGTAAAGTAGTTGCTAACGGTGGTCAGTTGTTTGAGGTCTTCGCTGCTGAAGTACAGGCCTACATTGACGGTCAGGCCAGTAATGAAGCCCTGCAGGAGTTTACCGCTCCATTGCAGCGCGAGCTGGATAACCTGAAAGCCGTTACCGCCGAGGTGATTGAAATGGCCAAAGGCGATGCCAACGCTGTTGGTGCAGCTGCCAACGATTACCTGCACCTGTTTGGGTATACCGCCTACGCCTACATGTGGGCGAAGATGGCGCAGGTGGCGCTGGAGAAACAGGAGTCGGGTGATACCGATTTCTACACCAGCAAAGTCAAGCTGGCACGCTTCTTCTTCCAGCGTCAGTTGCCTAAGGCTCGCTCCCTGACCGACAGCATTCGGGCCGGTAGCGACACCTTGATGGCTCTGGATGCGGACTTGTTCTGATCTGAATTATCAACTCTCTTGCGAGACCTTGAGCCCGATGTCAGTGACATCGGGTTTTTTTTGGCTGCCAGTATGGTAGAGTCACTGAGTTCGAAGGACTCCTTTAACTGCGAACTGCAGGTGTGGTGGTAGTCACTTAAAAGCAATAAAACTCGAATGTCAGGAGATGACGTGTCTGATCAGTCGCGTTTATCGGCAGAAGACCAGGCCCGGGTGGATCATTATCTGGTGTCCGGGGTCAATCAATCTGAGCGTAAAGCTTTTCGTCCCTGGCGGTTGCTGGGAGCAATCTGGGTGGTGCTGTTCGCCATGAGTGTCGTCAGTTACCTGATAGCTCGCCACCATGGGGTGGTGTAATCCCGAACCGGGGGAAATCAGTGGCCGGAGAAGAGAGGGATGCTGATCGGTCAGCAGTCGCTGGCACTGTTTGATCATTCACTACTATAGTGTTTACGGATGTAGTGTTTACGGATGTAGTGTTTACGGAAGGATGTCAGAGGGAATCTGAATCTACGAAGGAACGCAATGGAGAGGTAATAGCAATGGATATCGCTTTGGATTTGACCGCACTAAAGTCAATGTTTCCCGGGGAAGAACTGCTTCAACGGGCTATCTTACAAGAATTTAAAAGCACGGCTGGGCTGTGTATGGAAGAGCTTGATGCTGCGCTGGAAAATCGTGACAGCCACGGCGTTCGTCTGCTGGCCCACAAGCTCAAGTCATCCTCTTTCGCCATCGGTGCCGAGGCCCTGGGTCAGTATTGTGAGGATTTGGAAAGCTCGGCCACGGAGACCGCCTGGGAACCTACCCGCCTGCACGTTTGGCAGTTGAAAGCTTCCATGACCTCGGTGATTAGCCAGATTGAAGAGCTGATGGACAGTTGACCTGCTGGTGCGTCCAATACAACCTGATTGGGTTCAATCTTCGGTGAGCCAGCGCAAGGGTTCACCGAAATCATCGGTCAACAGCTTGCGCTGAGTGCGCGACTTGCCTGACGGGTGCTTGTCCAATCGCTTGGGTTTGTGGCGGCGAGCTTCAATGGCCTGAATCTCTGTCAAAACCGGGGTGCGACTGGTCGGATTGCGCTCAATGTGCGGTGGCTTGGGCAGGGGGGCATTCAAGCTGCGACCGCTTTCCCCAGCCTGAAATTCGTTCACCGCTCCCCCCTGGGCGAGAAACTGTTGCACCTGCTCGTTGATTTCGTTGCGGATCTGGGCTTTGGTTTTGGTAGCTTTCATCATGCTGGCAAGGTTAAAGTGGCCGTCAACGAGCGACGAGTGTTCACATAATGCCTTATTTTAGTGGGGTTTTGTGTAGAAATCATGCTCATGCCAACGTTATAGGCCCGATTCAGGGGGGTAGATGACGTATTTGCCCTGATTCTGGGCTTGCAAAGTTGCGCGCTCCTCGGCTGGCAAGGGTGGCCGTGCAGGCGAGGTACCGATTTTCTTATTCAATCTTGGGGGACTCTTTGGACAGTATTAACCGCATTATCCTGTTGGTGGATAGTTACCTGGGCTCAGCTGCTTATTTTCCATTTTTGCTGTTGGGGGTCGGTGCGTTTTTCACCATCTATTTGAAATTTCCTCAAGTCCGTTACTTCGGCCATGCCTGGGCTGTGGTGACCGGCAAGTACGACAAGGCCTCCGACAAGGGGGATACAACCCACTTCCAGGCGCTGGCTACAGCCCTCTCAGGTACCGTCGGAACCGGCAATATTGGCGGAGTGGCCTTTGCCATCTTTCTGGGAGGGCCTGCGGCTCTGTTCTGGATGTGGATGACGGCGTTTCTGGGCATGACCACCAAGTTTGTTGAGGTCACCCTGTCCCACAAATACCGTGTGCAGACCGAAGACGGCACCATGGCGGGTGGGCCCATGTATTACATGGAGCGCAAGCTGAACATGAAGTGGCTGGGGGTGATTTTTGCCGTGGCCACGGTGATCAGTTCTTTTGGCACCGGCAATCTGCCACAGATTAATAATATCGCTCAGGGGATGCAGGCTACCTTTGGCGTGCAGCCCATGATCACCGGGGCCATTTTGGCCGTGTTGCTGGCGATGGTGATTATCGGCGGAATTCATCGGATTGCTGCCGTCACCTCTAAAATCGTGCCCTTTATGGCGGTGTTTTACATCATTGGCGCCCTCGCCGTAATCCTCTATAACGCCGACAATATCCTGCCCTCATTTACCGCCGTGTTTGCTGATGCGTTTACCGGGTCCGCGGCAGCCGGTGGATTTCTCGGTGCCAGCTTTGCCTACGCGTTTAACCGAGGTGTGAATCGCGGTCTGTTTTCCAATGAAGCGGGTCAGGGTTCTGCGCCCATTGCTCACGCCTCGGCCAAAACCGCAGAACCTGTGTCGGAAGGGATGGTGTCGATTCTGGAACCCTTTATTGACACCATTGTGATTTGTACCTTGACTGGCCTGGTCATCCTGTCTTCCGGGGTTTGGAGCCAAAAGCACCCGACCACCTTGCAACGGGCGGATACGGTGTTTTTACAGGGACAATACGATGATCACAATGACGAAGACCGACACCACCTGTTCCTGTATTTAAATAAAGAAGACAATAGCGTTCATCACTTTAACGGCAAAATCCAGGTGACTGATGGGGTGGCAGAGAGTGGTGACTTTACGGTGTTAAGCGCCCGTTCGGTGGCCGAGCAGGTGCATTACAGCATCGGTGAAGTTGAACACCCTTTTACTGGTAGTTTGCAGGTAGTCGATGGTCAGTTGGTCAATGAGGCTGTCATTATGACCGGCCGATCGCTGGTGCATTCCGCCGAGTTGACCACCCGGGCTTTCAATCGCGGCTACTTTGGCGACTATGGCCAGTACATCGTCGCCATTGGGCTGTTGCTGTTTGCCTTTTCCACTACCATCGCCTGGTCTTACTATGGCGACCGGGCCATCATTTATCTGTTTGGTACCAAAGGCATCATGCCTTACCGTATCTGTTATGTGGCCGGCTTTTTCTGGGCGTCGTTTTCGGATACCACCCTGATCTGGAACCTCACGGCCGTGGCCATTGTGCTGATGACACTACCCAACCTGTTGGGGATTATGCTGTTGCGCAAAGACATGAAAGACAGTGTCGAGGAGTACTGGCAGCATATGGAAAAGACGATGGCGGAACACGATCGTCGCTAGTCAGCCACTGACTACCTGGTTTTTGCCTTGTTGCTTGGCCAGGTAGAGGGCTTCGTCGGCGTGTTTGAGCATGTCGTCGACGGAGCTTTCGCCCGCGTAACAGCGCAACCCGATGCTGGCTGTCACCGAGGGCAGGTCGGGTATTTCCAGTAGTGCCACCTGTTCGCGCAGGCGTTCACAGGACGCGCGGGCTTCACTGGTATCGACGTTGTGAAGGATCAGTAAAAACTCCTCCCCACCCCAGCGGAAAACCGCATCGGTAGGACGAATGCTGTCTCTCAGGCAGGACGCCACGGCCATCAAAGCCTGATCACCCTGATCGTGACCGTAGTTGTCGTTGATGGCTTTGAAATCGTCGATGTCCAGCAGGGCTATGGCAAAATTGATGCCGCTGTCGGGGGCCAGCTGTTGTCGCTGAAAGGTTGAATTGAAGTGCTTGCTGCCCGAGCGACGGTTTCCCAGCTGGGTCAGGGGGTCGGTATGGGCATAAAACTCCAGTTGTCGAGACAGATCCTCCAGCGCCAGGTTTTTTTCCATCAGCGCCAGAGTGCGTTTTTCCACTTGTTCTTCCAGGTGCAAGTTCAATTCCTTGAGCTGCTTTTCCACTTGGTGACGTTTGCGGATGTTAATGCTGAGCAGCAACACGGCCAGCAGCAACAGCACCAGAATCAACAGGGTCGACGTGACTTCTATGCTGTACTGCTGATACAGGTTTGACATTCCATATCCATATAAAAAGTGTCTGTGTTTATCAGTTTAGAGCATACGGCGCATTTTTAAACATAATTCTTAGCTGTTGTATCCCATGGGGTGGAGTTCACCGCGCAGGTCGGTGATCATGTGCTGGCGGATCAGCTCTTGCGGTAAGTCCTGGCTCAGCAGGTAGTGCAACTTGGCCAGGGTGGCCTCCAGGGTCATATCCTGGCCGCTGATGACGCCGGCTCTAGCGAGGGCGTTACCGGTGGCGTAGCCGCCCATGTTCACCCGGCCTTGCAAGCACTGGGTGCAGTTGATGATCAGGGTGCCCTGCAGGCTGGCCTGTTGCAGCTGCTGCAAAAACTCCGGGCTCTGGGGAGCGTTGCCGACGCCAAAACTGCGCAGGATCAGGGCTTTTAAGCCCGGCTGTAGCAGTCGTTCCATTATGTCTGCTGAAATACCGGGAAACAGGGTAATGATGCCAATGGCCTGCGGCTGGATCGATGTCACTTGCAGAGGGGCGTGGGTTGAGGGTTCGGCCCGCAATTTACCACTGATCAATTTGATGTTGATGCCCGCTTCCAGCAGAGGGGGAAAATTGGGGGATTCAAAGGCGTCAAAGCCATCGGCGTGGGTTTTGACACTGCGGTTGCCCCGGTACAAGCGGTTGTTGAAAAACAGTCCGACTTCGGCGATCGGGTAATTGGCGGCGATATAGAGGGCGTTGAGCAGATTGGCGTGGCCGTCGGAGCGCAATTGCGCCAGAGGAATTTGCGAGCCGGTCACAATCACCGGTTTGCTCAGATTTTCCAGCATAAACGACAGCGCCGATGCGGTGTAGGCCATGGTGTCGGTGCCGTGCAATACCACAAAACCATCGTATTCCTTGTAATGAGCGGCTATATCGTCGGCTATGATCTGCCAGTCTGCCGGTGTCATATTGGCTGAGTCGATGAGTGGGTGGTATTCATTGAGGGTGAACTGCGGCAGCTCGGGCCGCTGGAATTCCGGCATGGACTTGAGATGGTTGCTGAGAAAGTCCTCGGCAGGTACGTAGCCCTGCACGGAAGGTTTCATGCCGATGGTACCACCGGTATAGGCGACGTAGATGGATTTGCGCGGCTGGCTCATGGGATCACAATAGCGTTTGATTTAGAAACTATTGTATCTGTTCGGGGGAAATATGTATTGGCTGGGTATTGTGGTGGGCTGGGTTTGGTGCAGGGCCTGTACTGGAACTGGTAGTCCACGGCACGCATGAACCCATCCATGGGGCTCTCCAGCGGCGTCCTGCCGCTGAAGGCCGTTGACTACCAGTTCCAGCACAGGCCTTCAAGCTATGTGCTGGATTCAGCGTTACTTTGCAAGCTTTTTTAATACTTCCTCTGTGTGCTCCCCCAGCTGCGGCGGCGGACGGTTGTATTGCACCGGTGTGCGCGATAGTTTGATAGGATTGCCCGGCAGCTGCAGATTTGGGTTCAATGGATGCGGCACTTTCACTCGCATTTCACGATGCAGAATCTGCGGGTCGTTGAACACCTCGTCAATAGTGTTGATGGGGCCGGCGGGTATGCCGGCCTGCTCAAAACGCTCCAGCCAATCGTCGCGATCACGCGACAGCAGTTTTTTCTGTAGTAAGGGGATCAACTGTTCACGGTGGTGGACACGCTCGGCATTAGAGCTGAAGCGTGCGTCCAGGCTAAGTTCAGCCAGACCCAATTGTTCGCACAAACGCTGGAACTGCTGGTCGTTACCTACCGCAACAATGCAATGGCCATTGGCAGTGGCGAAACTTTGGTAGGGCACAATGTTAGGGTGCGCGTTGCCCAGCCGGGTGGGCACTTGGTTGCCGACCAAAAAGTTGGTCGCCTGGTTGGCGAGGGTGGCCGCGGTGACGTCGAGCAAGGCCAGATCCACATGCTGACCCAATCCGGATTTTTCTCGCTCGGCCACGGCGGCGAGAATGCCTACGGTGGCGTAGAGGCCGGTCATGATGTCGGTCAGGGCAACGCCGACTTTTTGCGGTCCGGCGCCGGGTTCACCGTCTTTTTCGCCGGTGACGCTCATCAAGCCACCCATGGCCTGCACCAGAAAATCGTAGCCGGGACGGTGACTGTAAGGTCCGCTTTGGCCGAAGCCAGTGATGGAGCAATAAATCAACCGCGGATTGCGCGCTGACAAGGTGGCGTAATCCAGGCCGTATTTGGCGGCGCCACCAACTTTAAAATTCTCCAGCACAATGTCGGCATCATCCGCCAGTTCACGGAGTAGCTGTTGGCCTTCGTCGCTGGCCATGTCGACGCAAATGGATTTTTTGCCGCGGTTGGCCGCCATGAAATAGGCAGATTCCTGGGTGGGGTTGCCCTGGTCATCGGGCATAAACGGTGGTCCCCAGCGCCGGGTATCGTCGCCGCTGTCCGGCCGTTCGACTTTGATCACTTCGGCTCCGAAGTCCGCCAGGGTTTGACTGGCCCAGGGACCGGCTAGGACGCGGGACAAATCAAGAACCTTTAAACCGGATAAAGCACCGCTCATATAATTGCTCCGAAAGCTATGCAGTCATTGGTGGGATCTGCTCCGATAGTGGAAGGTCAGGCTCCTGATGGGGTTGCCCGGCCTTCCAGCGGCATGGACGCCGCTGGAGAGCTCCCAGGGATGGGTTCACGGGGTGCCGGGCAGCCCCATCAGGAGTCTGGCCCTGCACTGATGTTTGAGGTGAAATTCAGAACGCTGCAATGTCAGTTTGAGATCGACCCAGAATCAAACCATGAACATCGTGTGTGCCTTCATAGGTGTTGACCACTTCCAGGTTCACCATATGTCGCATAATCGGGAATTCATCGGAGATGCCGTTGCCGCCTAGCATGTCGCGTGCCATGCGAGCGATATCCAGAGCCTTACCGCAGGAATTGCGCTTAATCAGTGAGATCAAGTCCGGGGCGATTTCATTGGCGTCCATCAATTGGCCGGCGCGCAGACAACCTTGTAGACTCAGGGCAATTTCCGTTTGCATATTGGCCAGCTTCATCTGGATCAATTGGGTCGCCGCTAACGGGCGTCCAAACTGCTGCCTATCCAAGGTGTATTGGCGAGCGGTATGCCAGCAGGTTTCGGCGGCACCCAGAGCGCCCCAGGCAATGCCGTAGCGAGCGTTGTTGAGGCAACCAAACGGACCTTTCAAGCCTTTCACGTTGGGCAGTAACTGTTCTTCAGGCACAAACACTTCATCCATCACAATCTCACCGGTGATGGAGGCACGCAGGGCCAGCTTGCCTTCAATTTTTGGGGCGCTGAGTCCGGCCATGCCCTTTTCCAGAATAAAGCCGCGAATCGCATCGTCATCGGTCTTGGCCCAGACCACAAACACATCGGCGATAGGACTGTTACTGATCCACATTTTGGCGCCGGACAGTTGATAGCCACCATCGACACTTTTGGCTCGGGTCAGCATGCCACCGGGATCCGAGCCGTGATTCGGTTCGGTCAGGCCAAAGCAGCCGATGTATTCACCGCTGGCCAGTTTTGGCAGGTATTTTTCCCGCTGGGCTTCGCTGCCGTAGGCGTAAATCGGGTACATTACCAGAGAGGATTGCACACTCATCATTGAGCGATACCCGGAGTCGACCGCCTCGACTTCGCGGGCAATGAGGCCATAACTGATGTAGTCCACACCGGGACAGCCATAACCCTGGATGGTGGAGCCCAGCAAACCCAGTTCACCCATTTCCCTGAAAATGGACGGGTCGGTGTGTTCATCGCGAAACGCCTGGCGTACCCGGGGCAGCAATTTTTCCTGTGCATACTGGCGGGCTGAGTCTCTAACCATTCGCTGCTCTTCTGTTAGCTGCTGTTCCAGCAGGAAGGGGTCTTGCCAGTTCAGCTTTTGCCATTGTCTGGTGTGGCTCATGTTCTCTCTCCGTCGACCAATTCATTAATGAACACACCTTAGCAAAATCACAACTTCTATAATAAATATTGATTTTGTATGATTAGCATATAAGTTTTATATGAAGTGATTTACCCATGGATCTGCGAAAACTGGAGATATTTGTCACGGTAGCCCGCCTGGGCAATTTTTCCCGTGCCGCCGAAGCCCTGCATATGGCGCAGCCGCCCGTCAGTATCGCGGTGCGTAAGTTGGAAGAGGAATTAGGCGCTGCGCTGTTGGTGCGAGATAAACGTGCGCTGACGTTGACCCATGAAGGTGAAACGGTACTGGCTCAGGCACAAAGTATATTGCAGCAGGTGGACAACCTCGCCAGTTCCGTGGGCGAGTTTCAACAACTGTTGCGGGGTGAAATTCAGCTGGCGTGTCCGGCCATGGCGGGCACCTATTTTTTGCCGCAGTTGCTCGGTCGTTTCTTGGATATGCATCCGGGGTTGACGGCCTCGGTGACCCAGGCCGGGACTCATAAAATCGAACAGATGCTGATTAACGATGAGATTGAGCTGGGCGTGGTGACGCTGGCTGAGCCCCATCCTGAACTGGAAATTGTGCCGCTGGTGTCAGATACCCTGAGCGTCTGTCTGGGCAGTAAGCACCCCCTGCGTCGACAGGCAGTCAAAGGCAGTCTGTCCATCAATGCCTTGCAGGGTATACCGATGGTTCTGTATGAACCGGATTATTTTATTCGCCAGCGATTTGATCGGCTGTGCAGTGAAAGGCAGGTGCAACCGGAGATTCGTTTGCAAACGAATTATCTACCGTTGTTAATCAAGCTGGTGAAGCAAAACCATGGTGCCACTATAGGCTTGAAGATGATGGCGGAAGAAGAAAAAGGTATGTTCGCGATTCCCCTGGTTCCCCTGACGGAAGTCAAACTGGGAGTCGCTCGCCGCAGAGGGCGCATGATTTCCCGTGCGAATGATGCGCTGATTCGCTGGTTAGCGGAAAGCAGTCAAAGTTATCTATCGGGTGAATAAGTGTTGATACGGGATAACCAGTATTTTCACTCAGGTATCTTTGAGTGCCGTTGCTGTTTGGCAGAAATTGCTAAAAATTTTGCAGAAGTTGTCATAAAACTTTAACCGCACACTGTAATATAACCATTTAATCTTCAATAAAGAGCAATATTACTGGCGCAGCCTTTCAATAATTATAAAACTTATCCCTATGAAGGACTCAATTTCTAAACACATTATGAGTTATCACATCTCTACCGAGGAGAACTCGGTTTCCAGTGAGCTGAACGATACTTTGCAAGTCGTTTGTCTGGAGCGTATCAAACTGATTGTCGATACCGGCGATGATCATTGCATTGAACTCTTGCCGCTCAGTGTCAGCACGCAGGACGATCATTCTGAGTGGTTAGTGGGGCGCAATCTGGTCAGCGGCTTTAATGAGGAAATACGCCTCGATCAGATTGTTTCGTTACAGGCGATTACCCCCAACCCATTTTTCTCGCTGAAGTATTTTTAGCGACCTTTCCAGATGGGTTTGCGTTTCTCAATAAAAGCGCGCAAGCCTTCGGTGCGGTTGTAGTCAAAACATGTATGGCAAAAAAAGGGAGCAACAGCTCCCGCAAGCTCGGATTGGGCGTGTTCTTACTGCTGTAGGGATGAAAATGTTTTACCTTCGCTGGCCAGGCTTTGCAGCAATGGCGACATCTGGAAGTTGTCGCCCAGTCGTGCGCGGTGTGTTTGCAGTCCATTGACTATGGTTTGTAGCCCAATAGCGTCAGCCCAATACAGTGGGCCACCACTAGCTTTGGGCCAGCCGTAACCGTGTATCCAGACCAGGTCGATATCGGACGGCCGCTGCGCGATGCCCTCTGCAAGAATGTTGGCGGCTTCGTTGATCATGGGGTAGAGCAGTCGCTCGACAATTTCCTCGGGATGGATTTGGCGCAGGGGTTGGCCGCTGGCTGCTGCAAATCGATTGATAATGTCTTCTACCTCAGTCGACGGGTGCGGCCGGCGTTCGTCGTCGTAGTCGTAATAGCCCTTGCCGGTTTTCTGGCCGCGTCGGCCTTGTTCACACAAGATGTCGCGAATGCTGGCGCTGTTGGAAGAGGCGCTGTTCCAGCCGAGGTCCAGTCCGGCAAGGTCAGACATTTGGAAGGGTCCCATCGGCATGCCGAAGTCCGTCAGCGCCTTGTCGATCTGCCAGGGTTTTGCGCCTTCCATCAGCAGTGCCTGGGCTTGCCGTTGGCGAGGTGCCAGCATGCGATTGCCGATAAAACCAAAGCATACGCCGGACACGACCGCCACCTTGCCAATACGCTGTGCCAGTTGTAAGCAGGTGGCGAGCACGCTTGGGCTTGAGTGAGCGGTGCGCACAATTTCAAGCAATTTCATAATGTTGGCGGGTGAAAAAAAATGCAGCCCGACGACCGACTCAGGTCGTCGGGTCATGGCGGCCATGTCGTCGATATTCAGGTAGCTGGTGTTCGAGGCAAGAATGGCGTCGTCTTTGGCTAGCTCGTCCAACTGCTGAAACACCGCCTTCTTAATGTCCATGTCTTCAAATACGGCTTCGATGATCAGGTCGCAGCTGGACAGGTCGCTGTAATTGAGGGTGGGTGTCAGGTGGCTTAAGGCTGCTGCCGCTTCGGTGTCAGTCAGGCGCCCCCGCTCTACGCTGCGTTGGTAATTTTTCTGCATGTTGGCAACGCCTCGCTCCAGGGCAGATTGCTCTCGCTCAACCAGAATGACATCAAGGCCGGCGCTGAGAAAATTCATTGCGATACCCGCACCCATGGTGCCGGCACCCAGAATACCCACGGTGCAAATTTCCCGGATGGGTTGGGTGCTGGGGATGCCGTCAATGTGATGTGCGGCCAGGTGGGCTTGCCGTAAATGGTCTTCGGGAGTGTTGGTGCCAAACGGTTCGGTTATTGAGTCGGTCATCGGGGTTCCCTATCGTCTTGTTTTGCAAAGGTTTTATGTTTTTTTAAGAGTAGAGGTTTCGCATACCCAATATTCTATAAAATATATTGACTGTTGATTTATCTTGGCTTGGTCGAGTTTATACCTTGTATTGCCTGTTATTGTAAACCATAGTATGTTTGCTTTCGGCATACCCAAAAAACGAATAACTCAAATAACGCAAAGACGAGGGAGGTGTGGCATGGCTGGATCTGCTATGTCGGATGGGCAGGCGCAATCAATCGGAAAAGAGCCGTCAGCTAAACAAAAGCCGTCAGCTGAACAGGTGCCTACAGCTGAGGGCAAGGACTCAGCGGTTCCCGATAGGGAGCTGACAGCCGAGGACAAGCTGGCGGCTGCCATCGGTGAGGGTTGGCCAGCGGTTTCCCTGCAGGAATGCCAGAGCCGTTTGTGTGCGACGGGCGAGCGCTTTGAGATGGAGTGGCAGGACATTCGCGGGGTTCGCACGCGGGTTTGGAAGAATGTGCCGAGCAGCTTGGCGGCCCTGGCCGAGATTGGTCGAGAGCATGGCGAGCGGCTGATAACCATCTACGAGGGTGAGCGGGTCAGTTATGACGCCTGGTATCGAGCGGCGGCACATCTGGCGCACCGACTGTCGGCGGCAGGGGTCACGAAGGGAGATCGTGTCGCGCTGGCTATGGGTAATCTGCCCGAATGGCCGGTGGTGTTTTTTGCGACGGTGAGTCTGGGGGCGATCATTGTCCCGTTGAATGCCTGGTGGATGCCGCAGGAATTGCTGTATGGCTTGACTGACAGCGGTGCCTGCACGCTGGTGTGTGACCCGGAGCGTTTTGAGCGGTTGCAGGGTGAGTTGTCTGGTCTGCCGGAACTGCAAACGGTGTTGGTAAGCCGCTCGGTGCAGGCGTTGCCGGACGGGGTGCAGCACCTGGAAGACTGGATCGGATCGCCTGACCAGTATCGGTTGTTGCCGGATGTTTCCCTGCCGGTGGTGGAGTTGTCGCCGGAGGATGAGGCAACCCTTTTCTATACCAGCGGTACCACTGGCAAGCCAAAAGGGGCGGTGGGAACGCACCGCAATATTCTCACCAATATTTTCTCCAATGCCTATTCGGCGGCGCGCGCGGCGCTGCGGCGTGGCGAGGAAGTGCCGGAGCCTGAACCTAAGGTGTCTCTGTTGGTGATTCCCCTTTTCCATGTGACCGCCTGTAACGCCGGCATGATGGGGGCCATTTATTACGGCCACACGATGATTTTTATGCCGGGTTGGGACCCGGTTAAGGCCTTCGGCATTATTGAGCGGGAAAAGGTCACCTCCACCGGCGGGGTGCCAACCATTGCCTGGCAGCTATTGGAGCACCCGGAGCGGCACAAGTTTAATTTGAGCTCTATCGAGGCGGTGTCTTACGGCGGAGCGCCTGCGGCGCCGGAACTGGTGCTGCGCATCCATGAAGAATTTGGCGCGCTACCGGCGACAGGCTGGGGTATGACGGAGACCTCTGCCACGGTCACACTGCTGTCTTCCGAAGAATACCTCAATCGCCCTTCCAGTTGTGGGCCCGCCGTGCCAGTTGCCGATCTTAAAATTATGGACCTTGAGGGCGAGCGTGAGCTGCCTGTGGGTGAGGTGGGTGAACTGTGGGCCAGAGGGCCGCAAATTGTGATGGGCTATTGGGGCAAGTCGGAGGCGACAGCCGAGACGTTTATTGACGGCTGGGTGCGGACCGGGGATTTGGCGAAATTGGATGAAGAGGGTTTTTGTTACATCGTTGGTCGCGCCAAAGAGCTGGTGATCCGAGGGGGGGAAAATATATACCCATCCGAAGTGGAGAATGTGCTTTACGAGCATCCGGCGGTAACCGATGCCGCTCTGGTGGGCATTCCGCACCGTACATTGGGGGAGGAACCGGCGGCGGTGGTGCATCTTGCGCCGGGGGTGCGGGTGACTGAGGAGGATTTGAAGTTGTGGGTGCGGCAACGGCTGGCCATCTTCAAAACGCCGGTGAAGATCTTGTTCAGCGATACGATTTTGCCGCGCAATGCCAATGGAAAAATATTAAAGCAGCAGCTCAAGACCTGGTTTGAGGAGTCTCGGCGTTGAGGATGAGTCAAAAATGGAGGAGAGGCAATGCGGTTACTGAGTCCCAGGGTTGAGCCTTTAACTGAGGTGGAGTTGGAGCCAGGGCGCCTGGATGAGGATCAAAAGCAGGCGCTGGAGCCCTATGTGCAATCTGGTCGGGTATTGAATATTTTCCGCACGCTTGCCCGCGCGCCCAAGGCGCTGAAGCGATTCAATCAATGGGGTGGGTATGTGTTGTCGGCGCGCAATGACTTGCCGCCCCGTGAGCGCGAGTTGGTGATACTGCGCACGGGTTGGTGTTGTCGCTCCGGTTACGAGTGGGCGCAGCACTGTGGCATTGGTAAGCGATGCGGATTAACAGCGGCTGAAATCGAGCGCATTAAGGTCGGCAGTGCGAATGAGCATTGGGATGAGCTTGATCGGGCTCTGTTGCAGGCGACGGATGAGCTGGTGGTTGATCATTTTATCTCTGAGACCACCTGGTCAAGCCTGTCGGCGCTGCTCACACCCAAGCAGTGTATGGATGTGGTGTTTACGGTGGGGCAGTACACGCAGGTGTCGATGATGCTCAACAGTTTTGGGGTGCAGTTGGACGAGGGGTTGGAGCTAGATGCGGACTTTCGGCCGCAGGGGCGAGGTGAATTATGAGTGTGTCCGGGCGAATGCAGGGGCAGGTGGTGATCGTGGTGGGGGCGGGTCAGGAACCGGGTGACACGGTGGGCAATGGCCGGGCTGCGGCGTTGCTGTTGGCCCGTGCCGGGGCAGCTGTGGTGTGTGTGGATCGACATGTCGAGCGGGCTGCTGAAACCGCCGCTCTGGTTGAAGCCGAGGGTGGGGAGGCATTGCCCCTGGCGGCGGATGTTCGCAGTCGTACTGATTGTGAGTCCGTGATCAAAGTGGTCTGTGAGCGCTGGGGGCGTGTGGATGCGCTGGTAAACAATGTGGGCATTGGCAGCAAGTTGGATGGCCCGGCCCACCGCCTGGATGAATCGGCGTTGGAGCTGTTGCTGGATGTGAACTTGATGGGGGCTTGGCGCATGATTGCCGCTGTATTGCCGATTATGCGTGAGCAGCAAAGGGGGGCGATCGTCAATGTGTCTTCCCTGGCCTCGATTGCTGGTGGCATTCAGGTGGCCTATGAGGTTTCCAAGGCGGCATTGAATCGCCTGACCACCAGTGTGGCCAGTTCTAATGCCGCGAAAGGCGTCAGGTGTAATGCGGTGGCACCGGGCTTGATGGATACGCCAATGGCGGTTTCCGGGATTGCCAGGGCCACGGGTGTGAGTGAAGAGGTGGTTCGTGAGGAGCGCAATCGGCGGGTGCCGTTAAGGGGCAAGATGGGCACGGCCTGGGATACGGCGCATGCCATTTTGTTTTTGGCCTCTGAGGAGTCGGGTTTTATTACCGGGGCGGTGCTGCCGGTGGATGGTGGAGCCGGCGTCCGCATTGGTTAACGTCGGTGGGGTTAAAGCCGGTTGAGGTTGACGCCGGTTAGCTGGGTGGTTCGGGTTTGACTCTCATCAGTCCCTCCTGGGCGCAGCTTGCGATCAGGCGTCCATTGCGATCATAAATGCTGCCACGATTGAAGCCGCGTGCGCCGCCGCTCCAGGGGGTGTCCATGACGTACAGCATCCAGTCGTCGGCCTGAACAGAGGGTTCGTGAAACCAGAGGGCGTGATCCAGGCTGGCCGATTGCAGATAGGGGTGTGTCCAGTTGATGCCGTGTGGACGCATACAGGTGCTGAGCAATCCCATGTCCGAGGCGAAGGCCAGTACCGCCTGGTGCATTCTGGGATTGTTGCCAATCTTCTGGCGCGCCCGAAACCAGAGGGCGTGTTCGGTCGAGTGTTTGTTGCTGAAGGGACGCGCCTGGTCGAGAGGTCGTGTTTCGATGGGCAGGCGTCGTTTGAGTATCTGCACAACCTGTTCTGAGAGTTGATCGGCATAGCGGTCGGCGAGCTGGTGGTTGTTCAACAGGTCTTCCGGGTCTGCGACCCTGGGCATGGGCATCTGGTGCTGAAGCCCGGCCTCGGGAATCTGAAAGGAAGCGGTCAGGTTGAGAATTGGCTTGCCTTTTTGCAGTGCCAGGACTCGGCGAGTGCTGAAGCTGCGGCCATCCCGATCCCGGCTGACTTCGTATTCTATCGGTTGTGTGTTGTCTCCGGCGCGCATGAAGTAGGCGTGTAGGGAATGCGGGGTTTTGGCCAGCTCAATGGTTTTCTGTGCGGCAATCAGTGCTTGCCCGATGACCTGGCCACCAAAAACCCGCCCGCGGGAATCTCGGGCTTTTTCGCCTAAAAAACACTCCACCTGCTGAGAGTTTGAGGGTTGGTCCTGTTGGGGAGAAACGTCGAGCAGTTGCGTGAGGGATGGCGGGGTATCAAAAGATTCTTTTGAAATCTGGTTCATGGTAAATGTCCATTTTAGCGCCTGAAAATAAAAATTAGAGTTTCGGGTATGTTTGGCGTGTGCTAATCTTTAATTTCTTATCATGATAGATTTCAAAAAAATTAAGTGCAACAACCTTAAAAAATACAAATATAAGTGAATATAAGGTTTTTTTACAGTGTATGTTTCTTTAGGTTTTAGAAAATCAAATACGCCTTAATTTAATAAAAATAAAACTATTCGAGTTTTAGGTATTTTATTATTTTGTGGAGGATGGTTATGGATGTGCCCCATTTCACCCCGCTGACCGTGCAGCCAGTGTCAGGTTTAAGTGATGATATAAACGACATTCGACATCGAACTGCCGAAATTGTCTCTCAGCACATTATTCCTCATGAGTCCCTGTTGATGAACCGTGAAGAGTCAGGGCGGCGGCTGTCGCTCATGCATGAGCTGCAGCAGCATGTCCGCCAGGCCGGGCTGTGGGCGCCGCATCTTCCTCGGGCTTATGGCGGTATGGGGGTTGGTTTTCTGGGGCATGCCTTTATGAATGAAATTATTGCCTGGAGTCCAGTGGCCAGCCGAATCTTCGGCGTGGTGGCGCCGAATGCCGGCAATGAAGCCCTGTTGCTGAAATACGGCACCGAGGCGCAAAAAAAACGTTGGTTAGAGCCATTGGTGGCCGGCAAGCTCCAGTCTTGTTTTTCCATGACCGAGCCCGATAACCCAGGTTCGGATCCTCGCTCATTGACGACAACGGCCGTGCGTGACGGTGACGAGTGGGTCATTAATGGGCGCAAGTGGTTTACCTCCAACGGTCTGGTGGCCGACTTTGCCATAGTGATGTGTCGCACTGAAGAGGGCGATGGGCAGGGTGGTTCCGCATCGCGAATGACGCAGATCATTGTGCCTACCGATACGCCGGGGTTCTGTGTCGAGCGCTCTATTCCCGTGTGGGGACATACGGGTGGCGATCATGTGGAAATAACTTACCGAAATGTGCGAGTACCTGTTGAGAATCAACTGGGGCAGCGTGGCAGTGGTCATGCTGCTGCGCAGGACCGACTGGGAGCGGGACGGGTGTTTCACTCCATGAATTGCATCGGCCATATGTGGCGCTCGTTCGATTTGATGGTCAAGCGGATGACAGAGCGCAAGGTGCACGGCGGATTGCTGGAATCCAAACAGATGATGCAGGACTTTATTGCCGAGTCCTATATGGATATTCAAACTGCGCGCCTGCTAACCATACGTTGCGCCGAAAAAATTGATGCAGGTGAGGATGCGCGTACGGATATTTCTGCGGTTAAGGTTTATGTGCCCAGAATGTTGCATCAAGTGGTTGATCGAGCCATTCAGGTCTATGGCGGTATTGGTGTGTCCAGCGATTATCCGCTGGCGAGCTTTTATCTAGCGGCGCGGACATTGCGGTTGGCAGATGGGCCGGACGAAGTGCATAAAATCCTGATCGCAAAAAATATTCTGGGTCAGTATCACCGGGGTGAGACAATCGATTTTGCCTTTTAGCGGCTGTTAAACCCACCTTTCGGGCTGACAGGATAATAATAATGAGTAAAGTGGTTGGAATAATTCGTTCAGTCGCGGTGGACTCCGCCTCCGCTGACCTTGAGTCACGCTCTGACGCCAGTAGAGCGATGTCAGAGGCGCCTCCTTTGAAGCAGTCGACCCGTGTGATTTATGGAGTCGGGTCGGTGGCGTATGGCATTAAGGATGTGGCGTTTCGCAGCTTTCTGCTGATTTATTACAATCAGGTGATTGGAGCTCCGGCCGCGTTGGTATCTGCGGCAATTATGGTGGCGCTGGTGGTCGATGCTATCAGCGATCCCATTATTGGACAGTTTTCAGACCGCCTGGCGACTCGCTGGGGACGACGTCATCCACTGATGTACGCCTCGGCGATTCCGGCGGCGTTGAGTTTTTTCTTTTTGTGGACCCCTCCAGCAGGATTGTCGGATACGGGTTTGTTTCTCTATCTGGTGTTGATGGCATCACTGGTGAGAACCTGCATCACCTTTTATGAGATACCCAGTTCGGCGCTGGCGCCAGAGTTGACCCAGCAGTATGACGAGCGAACTTCCATTGCCAGCTATCGCTATTTTTTTGGTTATGTGGGTGGCTTGGGCATGTCTTTCCTAACACTGTTTGTTTTTTTGCGGCCAACGCCAGAGTACCCAATCGGCCAGTTGAATCCGCAGGGCTATCTGGCATTTGCGTTGGTGGGTGGGTTGGTGATGTTTGCCACGGTGCTTCTGTCTTCGCTGGGAACCCATCATAGAATTCCCTACCTGCGCAAACCCGAGGTACAAAAAGTCGGCTTGCGGGCGACATTGTGGCAGGTGCGCGAAAGTTTTTCCCACCCAGGATTTTTGGCCATCCTCTCGTTTGGTGTCTTGAAATACACCGCCATTGGTATGAGTGCCGCCCTGACGTTGTATTTCGGTACGTTTTTGTGGGGGCTGGAATCGAAACAGCTGGCGATATTGGCGTTGGACGGCGTGATTGGTGCCTGCCTGGCGCTGGTGTTGGCGCCAGTTGCCTCGCGTCGATTTGGCAAGCGCAATTCGGCGTTTTGGTTGGCGGTGATTGCCGTGTGCGTCGCGGTGCTGCCTTATACCCTGCGTCTATTGGGTATGTTTTTCGAGAACGGCAGTCCCTGGTTATTGCCTTCCCTGTTTGGATTGCAGGCGGTGTATGCCACTTGCGGTATAGCCTCGGCGACGTTGGTGCACGCCATGATTGGTGATGTGATCGATGAAAGCAGTTTGCGAACCGGGCGTCGGGCCGAGGGGCTTTTTTACGCGGCCAACAGTTTTATGCAGAAGTGTGTATCTGGTCTGGGGGTGTTGGTGGCGGGGTTGTTGTTGGCAGCAGTGGGCATGCCGGAGGGCGCCAGACCCGGCGAGCTGGCGCCAGAAGTGATTCGACACTTGGTGATGGTGTATATCCCCATGACGGTGTTGCTCTATATCGTCGGGGCGAGTTTTTTGAAATTCTATCGCATTGATCGGGCAAGTCACGAAGCGAATGTGGCGGCGTTGCGGGCGCGGGAGTCCAGAGGCCGCTGATGGTTGAGGTTAGAGCAGGGCAGTGGTGCCGGATATGCCGGCAGGTGGGTGAACAGGGTGTTTGTGCAATGAGCGCCGGAATAAAGAGGGCAAAAAATGACAGCAGCATTGGATGAGAAGCAATTGGCAGCGGAAGAATTTCGTTCCCAGGTGCGGCAGTGGATTGAACAGAACTTTCCGGTTTCGCTGAAAGGCAAGGGCAATGCCTTTGCGGCGATTGAGGAGGGTGCCGCTTTGTCGCCGGAAGCGCAGCAATGGCAGGTGGCCATGGGTGAAAAAGGTTGGGGTGTGCCGACCTGGCCTGCCGAGTACGGCGGGGCAAGTCTCAACCGGCAGCAGGCGCTGGTTATTGAGGAAGAATTGGCTCGCGTGGGAGCTTACAACCCCATTGGTGGAATGGGGGTGATGATGTTGGGGCCAACCCTGCTGGAATTTGCCAGCGAGAAGCAAAAGCGGCGCCATGTCCCGCCCATCTGTCGTGGAGAGATCCGCTGGTGCCAGGGATTTTCCGAACCGGGTGCGGGCTCAGACCTGGCGGCTTTGAAAACCAGGGCGGAGGATTGTGGTGATCATTTTCTGGTGAATGGACAGAAAACCTGGACCTCGGGCGGGCAGTGGTCGGACTGGTGTTTTGCCCTGGTGCGCACGGATACGTCACGCAAGCATGAAGGCATCAGTTTTTTGTTGATCGATATGCGTTCACCGGGAGTCGAAGTTCGGCCGATACAGTTGATTTCCGGCGCCTCACCGTTTTGTGAGACTTTCTTCACCGATGTGAAAGTGCCGAAAGAGAATCTGGTGGGCGAATTGAATTGCGGTTGGGCGATTGGCAAGCGCTTGCTGCAGCACGAGCGCACCAATCTGTCGGGCGGAAGTCGCCGGGGGGCGGCGATGCCCAGTCTGTCGCAAATTGCCAAACATTATATTGGTCTGGATGAGGGCGGGCGCCTCAATGATGTCGACTTGCGACAGCGTATTATTCGCCACGAGATGCTGGTGAAATCTTTTCGGTTGACCGCAGACCGGGTGATGGCGGACGCCAGGCAGGGGGGCGTTGCCACGGCCAGCTCCATTCTCAAAAATGTCGGTGCGCGCATCACTCAGGAGCGGGCGGAATTAACGCTGGAATCAATGGGTATGAAAGGTCTCGGCTGGCAGGGTGAGGGCTTTTCCGAACAGGAGTTGGCGGCAACGCGGTTGTGGCTGTGGGGTAAGGCGGTCTCCATTTACGGTGGTTCTACCGAAATTCAAAACAATGTGATTGCCAAGCGTATTTTGGGCATGGAAGGGGGTTGAGTCGTGGCGGTATTAACGGAAGAGCAGAGCATTTTAAAAGATATGGCCGGCCACTGGGCTGATGAGCAATCCCCGGTGAGCGAGTTCCGTCGATTGCGAGAGGGAGCGACTGGACTGCAGCGCGGATTCTGTGCCGAGACTCATGGACAAATGGCCGGCATGGGCTGGAGTGGTATTTTGGTGCCGGAAGCCCTGGGCGGTTCGGCGTTTGGTTATGTCGGTTTGGGACTGGTGTTGGAACAGGCGGCCCGCACCCTGACCGCCAGCCCGCTCATGGTGTCTGCCGGTCCCTGTGTCAGTGCGGTGCTGTTGGGAGGGAATGAGCCGCAGCAGCGGCAATGGCTGCCGGCAATTGCGTCCGGTGAGTTGATTGCAGCCCTGGCCATCGACGAAGGGCCTCGCCACAATCCGACAGAGATCCGCTGTGAGGCAGTGGCCTGTGATGGCGGTTGGCGGCTGACCGGGTACAAAGCGTTTGTTATGGAAGCTGGGATTGCTGATTTGCTGATAGTCGCAGCCCGCACTAAAGAAGGGGTGGGATTGTTTGTGGTGCCGATGGGGAGTGCCGGTGTCACGCGCCATGACCGTTATTTGGTGGATTCACGCAACTGTGCGGACATTGAGTTGCAGGGAGTCCTGCTGCCAGAGTCGGCGCGGCTGGCTCAAATGCCGGGAGATAAGCTGTTGCAACGGGTACTGGATCGGGCTCGTGCAGTGGCTGCAGCAGAGATGTTGGGTATGGCATCGCAGGCGTTTTCGATCACCCTGGATTACCTGAAAACCCGGGAGCAGTTTGATGAGATTATTGCCCGTTTCCAGGCGCTGCAACATCGCATGGCGCAACTCTACAGTGAGATCGAGTTGATGCGGTCGGCGGTTGAGGCGGCACTGGTTGCGTTGGATGACTATAGCGGTGATGCCGACGATGCTGCGATGCTGGTGTCCATGGCCAAGGCGGTGGCCGGCGACACGCTCAATCTGGTGACCCGTGAAATGGTTCAGCTGCACGGTGGTATCGGCATGACCGATGAGCACGATGCCGGCTTTTACCTTAAGCGTGCCCGTGTGCTGGAAAACGCCTGGGGAAATGCGGCCTTTCATCGTGATCGTTTTGCCCGCTTGAGTGGTTACTGATCGAGTGTCAGAAGTGCAGCGACAGCAGCAGGAGCTGGATTGCCGGGAGTGGCACTACGAGCGCAGTGTGCGTGAAAACCTGAAACGTAATTACCTTGCCCATTTTGTTCATGGCATGTTGGGGATGACCGGATTTCGATTGATCTTCGCGCCCACGTTTGTGCCGGCTTACCTGAATATGTTGAGTGGCTCGCCGATGATGGTGGGGCTGGGGATGGCGTTGTTGCAGGTTGGAGCGGTGGTGTCTCCGGTGATTGGTGCTTCGCGAATTGAGCACCGTACCCGGGTGCTGCCATCGGCGATGCTGACCGGCATATTGATGCGCCTGCAAATTCTGGCGTTGGCTCTGGTGGGGTGGTGGATCACCGGTGAGGCGCTGTTGTGGGTTACTTTTGCGGTGCTGTTTTTGCTCGGGGTGTTCAACGGCGCCCAGCGGGTGATTTTCCAGGTGTTGATGGCCAAGGTCATCCCCATAGAGCGGCGAGGGAAATTGCAGGCCTGGCGCAATCTGGCCGGCGGGGCGGTGGCGGCAGCGCTGTCCTATTGGGCCGGTGTGCATTTGATTGAGGCGCAATTTTGGGGAAATGGCTACGCCACCACGTTCATGCTGTCGCTGGTGTTGACCAGCTTGGGTTTGGCGGCGTTGTTTTTTCTCATCAAAGAGCCTGAATTGCCCTCCGTCAAAGCCCGCTCTTCGCTGCGCGCTCGCATGCGGCAATTTCCCGTATTGCTGCGTGATTCCGGATATCGTGACTTTCTCCTGGCGCAGTTATTGGCTGCAGCTGGCCGTATTGCGGTGCCCTTTTGTATCGTTTTGGCGGGTCAAATCCTGCCGCTGAATGGTGAATTTATTGGCCTGTTGTCGCTGGCTTTTTTGGGGGCTGACACGCTGTCCAATCTGCTGTGGGGTTATCTGGGGGATCGGCGGGGTTTTCGGCTGGTGTTGATACTGTCCGTGGCTGTGTGGTTAGCGGCTCTGTTGCTGATCGTGTTTGCCAGTCAGCGCTGGCAGTTCCTGCTGGGGTTTGTGGGATTGGGCATGGCCATGTCGGGCTATTTGTTGAGCACTACCACCATGGTGCTGGAATTTGGCGAGCGGGAAGATATTCCTATGCGCCTGGCGTTGTCTTCTTCGGCCGAAACAACCATGGCCGTGGTTGGCCCCTTGGTGGGAGGAGGCATGGCGTCGCTGATTGGTTTGGTACCGGTTTTTGTTGTGGCAATGGTTTGTCTTGGCCTTTCTTTTTTGTTGTTAGTGTTTAGGGTATGTGATCCCAGATATTCAAAAAAAGAATAAAATTCTTTTTGCGTCATTATTGATACGTAAATTTGCATTAAATTGACAGGTTATTTCTGTTTTTTTATTGACACATATTGGTGTCGATTGTTAAATCGAATAGTGGGTATGTAATAATAATTATTAACTGCGAAGTTATGCAGAGAGAGGCTATGATGAAAACGTTAATAAAACACGTCAGCCGCCTGTTCTCAGTAGTCCCGTTATCGATGATCTCGGTAGCATCCGGAACAGCATTGGCCCAACAAGCTTTACTCGAAGAAGTGATTGTCACCGGCTCCTTGATCCGAGGGACACCGGAAGATGCCGCCCTACCCGTGGAAGTGCTCACCTCAGAAGAATTAACCAAACTTGGCTCTCCTTCCGCCGTGGAATTGATTAAAGCTTTGCCGGTATCCAGCGGCGTCATTGGCGATACCAATCAGTTCGACAGCAAATCCCAGGCGACAGAGGGGATGGCATCGGTGAATCTTCGCGGCTTGAGTCCACAGCGAACCCTGGTGTTGCTGAACAACAAACGTTTGGTACAGGCAGGAACGGGTGTGCCGTTTGTCGATATTAATCTGTTGCCCTTATCGGCCATTGGCCGGGTCGAAATCCTCAAGGATGGCGCCAGTGCCACCTACGGCTCGGACGCGATTGGCGGGGTGGTGAACTTTATCACCCGCAGCGATCAGGAAGGTTTCCAATTGACCGGTGACTACAAGTACATCAAGGACGCGGACGGTGATTATGCCGTTGCTGGCAGCTTTGGTCATCAGGGCGAAACGATTCGCACGTTTGTGGCGGCGGATATTCAGCATCGATCTGAGTTGCTGGCAAACGAGAGGGACTTTGCACTGCAGTCCTACGAGAGCAATCCAGAAGGTGGCTGGACCGGCGGTGGTAATCCCGCCACGTTTGTTCCCCTGGGGTTTATTCCGGGGGTGGGTGTCATGCCGGTGGCGGGTACGACACCAGATCCGGATTGTGCTGCGTTGGGAGGCTATGTGACCGCTCAAAATCGCTGTTCCACCCAGTACACCCCCTTTGATGCTTTGGTTGAAGAGGAGGATCGGCTGCGAGCCTATGGGGAGTTGGCGTTTGATCTCAGTGAGACCATGACCCTGGCATTTTCAGGCCTGTACGGCAAAACGGAAAATCCCCAGTACCGCAGCTCGCCTTCCTATTTGCTGACCCGTTCGCCCTCGGCGTCAGTGGGCGGGTCGGGTAGCGGCTTCGTCGTGCCCGGCAGCAATCCGGGGTTTCAACAAATGCTGGCGGAAAATCCTGCGGCTGTTCCGGCAGGTACCGTAGCCGCATTGTTTCCCACGCTCCTGTTTCGCCCCTTTCTGGTGGGAGGCAATCCCATGTTTGACGGCAACCCGGATGGGTTGGGTGCGCAAACCAATGACCGGGAGTCGGAGACCATGCGATTCACTGCCGATTTGTCCGGCAAGCTCGGTGAAGGTCTGAATTTTGAGGCCTCGTTAATGTATCACGAGTACGAGCGTTATTACGATTCCTGGGATGCCTTTGGCGATCGAGTTCACTTGGCCCTGAATGGCTTTGGTGGTGCGAATTGTGACTTTGTCAGTGCCGGCAACAATGGCTGTCTGTGGCTCAATCCATTTGGCAATGCTGTCACCGGTACTGGCCCGTCAAACCAGAATGCTGAACTGTTGAACTGGTTGTTTGCCAAAAGTACCACTGAGATTACCACCGACTTGTTCGTCGCTGAGTTTAATGTCAACGGTGAAACCGGATGGACCCTGAAAGGCGGTGACGTGCTGTTTGGGGCCGGTGTGCAGTATCGGGATAATGGCTTCACCTCAAAGTATGGCGATGCCAATAACCTCAATGTCAATCCCTGTCGCGACACGCCCGTTAACGGTAATACCAATTGTGATCCTGCCACAGGTGCTCTGGGATTTCTGGGTTCAAATTTGAACGGTGATTATGAAGCGGATGTGTGGGCCATTTACGGTGAACTGCAATTGCCGTTGACGGATAATTTTAATCTGCAACTGGCTGCACGCTATGAAGATTATGGCGGTGAGACCGGATCCACCTTCGACCCCAAACTGACGGCCCGCTGGCAACTCACTGACAGCCTGGCATTGCGAGGTTCCGTCAGTACCACTTTCCGGGGGCCTCCTGCACAACAGTTAACTGATCGGGGTGTGACTTCATTGCAGGTTATTGCCAACAGCTTCCGGCCCGTGGACGTGTTGGGCAATGAAAACCTGAAACCGGAATCGTCCCTGAATTATTCCATGGGAATTATGTTTCAGAGTGGCGGTTTCAGTGGCAGTGTGGACTTCTTTACCTATGAGATGGAAGACGCCATTGGTGCAGAACCCTTGAATGGTATGGTGGATACCCTGTTTGACGATCCACAAAACTGTTTCGATCCCGCGTTTGCCGGATTGCGTGAGCGTTTTCAATTCAACGACGGCAATGGTGTGGCTGGGGCAGGTACCTGTTCTGCCAGTAACATTGCCCGGGTGAGTACCCAGTGGATCAATGGCGGCGAACGCAATTTTTCCGGGTTGGATTTTATTCTCAATTATCGGCTGGAAGATGTTCTGGGAGGCCAGTTCGCAACCGGGCTGACGGCGACCTATATGATCGAAGCTGAGGTCGGTGAAGAGTCGGTGGAAGGCGTCGTGGTGCAAGACAGTTTTGAATCGGTTGGCAAGCTGAACTTTCAGACCAGTGCCTATCCTGTGCCCGAGTGGAAGGGACAGGCGTATCTGGAGTGGGGGCGGGACCGCTTTAATGCGCGCCTGACGGTGAATTACAGCGATGGTTACTACGATCAGCGGGCAGATCAACAGGACGATGGTCCTTTCCGGGTACGCGAGGATATCGCCGGCAACCCGGTGCTGAGGCAAGGGGCAAACATCGAGTCCATGACCACGGCCGATCTCAACTTGCTGTTGGATGTTCGGGACAACCTGACCATGAGTTTTACCGTGATCAATCTTACCGATGAAGATCCAAGTTTTGCACGGCTGGACTACAACTACGATCCGTTTATAGGTAACCCTTTGGGGCGTCAGTACAAGCTGGGAGTCACAGCACGCTTTTAATATCGGACAGGGGCTGTCAGGTTCTGTCGAACAGCCCCTGGGTTAACACCGAAACGTAAAGTTCAATCGCTTTCTCGGAGCCAATGTCTTCGATGTGGTGGCGCAAGTCGTAAGCCGCATTGAGCATATAGATTATGACCTGGGCGCTGATGAGGGGGTCCGATGGCCGAATGCTGCCATCACTGATGGCATCAATTAACAAGCTGGCAAAGCGCTGGGAGTAACGATCAGCTCGCAGCTGGATGTCGGTGCGTAATTGGCTGGGCAGTGGCTGCCAGGCGGTGGACCGAAGCAGCGGAAATTCGGAATTCAATTGAATTTCCAACAAGCTGGCCAGGGCACTGCACAGTTTATCCCAATGTGAACCGGATAGAGCCGTGGCGGCACGCTGGATTAAAGTGATGCGATGGTAGCTGTGACGAAAGCACTCACGCACCAGATCGTCTTTGGTGGGCAGGTGATGGTAGAAGCTGCCTTTGGTGACATTGAGCTCGGCTGAAATGCGCTCGACAGAGGCACCGCGATAGCCCAGCTCGTTAATCAAGCGGGTGGCAGTGCGGAGGAAGGGATCGGGAATGCCATCCTGGCGACTGTGCACTTCAATGTGTTCCTGTGACAGAGGTTGCGGTTGCCAGGCTTGTTCGCGTTGGCTGGTGTCCGTCAATAGTCCCCGTTCAAACAGTTCGAACAGCTGTTGCTGAACACGGGGGAAGTCACTGATCGAATAGGGCAGTGACCAGATGGGCAGCCACAACATGGTGTCGAGCAATATATGGGCTCTGGATGTCAGCAGGAACTTCTGGCGTTTGTTGCCGGGTTTGGGAAAAAAGCCCTCAACGCTATCAAACAGCTGGTAGAAGCGGGCAAACAAGGGGGCGCGATAGGCCTCATCCAGCGTGCGCAAATCCGTTAGAGACGCCAACGGTGATGTTTGTTCCAGGCGAATTTGGGCGCGCAGCTCAAAATGTAATTGAATAAACCGGCGCACACGATCGTGGGGAGTACTGGCCTGGCTGGCTGCATCAATCAAGGCTTCCAGGGTGGACAGGGTGCGCTCCAACACCGCGGCCGCCAACTGCTCCTTGCGCTTGAAATAGTAAGTCACGCTGGTGGTATTCAGTTCAACCAGCTCGGCCACCTTGACGAAGGTCATGCCTTTGACGCCGTGCTGGTTTATCAGTTGGGTTGCCGCATCCAATATGCGGTCACGCTTTTCCTGAAAGCGGTGAGTGGATTTGGCCTTTTTGGCTTGGGAGCGTTGGCTGGAACCGGTTGGGGCGGACGTCTTAGAGCGTGACATAACAAGCACAGTTCTCAATCACAGAATGAATTGGAATTGTAAACGCACGGCCGTTATTCACGCAATTTTAACCACAAGGAGATAACGATGTACGAATTTTCCATGCTCATCAATGGCAAACTGCAACGCAGCGATGAAAGCTTTGATGTGCTCAACCCCGCTGACGAAAGTGTGGTCGGTCAAGCGCCAGAGGCTACCGACGCTCAGTTGAACGAAGCGGTTGCCGCCGCCAGGCAGGCTTTTGAAAGCTGGCAGCACACCTCCCACAGTGAGCGCAGTGAACTGTTACTGAAAATTTCTGATGTGATCAAACAGCATGCGCAGGAACTGGTTCATTTGTTATCGGCGGAGCAAGGTAAGCCCAACGCCCAGGCCAGAATGGAGGTGGAGCAAATGTCCGTCGCCGGTTTGGCAGCCCGCACAGCGACGGTTCTGCAAACGGAAATTTTGCGTGATGATGAGCAGTGCCGCATCGAGTTGCACCACCGTCCCTTGGGGGTGGTTGCAGCCATAGTCCCGTGGAACTACCCCCTTGGTATTGCCATTGGCAAACTGGGGTCGGCGTTGATGGCCGGCTGTACAGTGGTGTTAAAACCCTCGCCCTTCACCCCACTGACCACCTTGCGTCTGGGGGAGTTGATCAGCGAGGTGGTGCCTCAAGGTGTAATCAATATCATCAGTGGCAGTGACAGCCTGGGGCCGAAGCTCTCGGCTCACCCGGATATTGCCAAGATTTCGTTTACCGGTTCGATTCAGACCGGCAAGCGGGTGATGCAGGGGGCTGCTGCGGATTTGAAACGGGTCACTCTGGAATTGGGGGGCAATGACGCCGCCATTGTGCTGGATGATGTCGATGTCCAGAAGGTCGCCTACCCGCTGTTTATGGGGGCATTCATCAACAGCGGTCAGACCTGTGTGGCCATCAAGCGGATTTACGCCCACGACAGTATCTACGACGCCCTGGTTAATGCCCTGGCATTTATTGCCAGTCAGGTAAAGGTGGGGCCGGCAGCGGATGCCGAGTCGCAGCTGGGGCCGGTGCAAAATCGTATGCAGTACGACAAGGTGTTGTCGGTGCTGGCGGAAGTGAAAGCCAATGCGGAACAGGGGCGGGGGCGTATCGTCAGTGGCGGTGATGTGCCCCATGCTCAGGGGTATTTTCTCAATCCCACCATTGTCGCTGACGTGGCTGAGGGATGCCGGCTGGTGGACGAGGAAACCTTCGGACCGATCTTGCCTGTCATCCGTTATAGCGATGTTGAAGATGCCTTGCGTCGTGCCAACAATACGGTCTATGGGTTGGGTGGTTCGGTCTGGAGTTCTGACCCGCAACGGGCTGCACAGCTGGCGGCCCGCCTGCAGAGTGGCTCCTGCTGGGTCAACCAGCACCCCAGTTTAAGTCCACTGGTACCGTTTGCCGGGGCCAAACATTCCGGTCTGGGGGTGGAGTCACACCAGTTGGGGTTGCAGGAGTACTGCCAGGTGCAGGTGGTGAATATCGCCAAGGCCAACTGAGCTGGAGTCGCTATGAAGCCGCAATTCAACACTCCCAACGCTGTCGCTCAAGCCGGTGCCTGTGGCCTGGAAGCGGTGATTTTATCGGTACCGGACGTGCAGCGGACGGAAGCGTTTTATCAAACCGCTCTGGCTATGAAGACGGTCACTGGACCGCCGGTTGTGGATGTGGCATTGCCGGCGGACATTCGCTGGCTGCAGGCGGCAGATGCCCGCGGCGCCTTGTTGGGATTAACGCTCCTCGCTGGAGCGGAGTCTCGACGCAGCGCCGGCAAATTGGTGTTTTATGTGCGCGACACGGCGCACTTCGCCGACAGCTTCAGGGAGGGTGGCGGGGAGCTGTTACTGCCACCCACGGAACAGGTGGCTCTGGGTGGCATGCAGGTCGGCTTCGGGCTCGGGCCCGATGGCCAGCTGATCGAGTTTGTTGGCATGGGTGATGCGCGTCATTCTTATCTCAGTGCAGTGGGTATTGGTGTCAGCGACCTGGAGGCGGCGCGGGATTTTTATCTACAGCGATTATGTTGGACTCAGTCCCACCTGCTGTCGGTACCGGATCAGTACGATGAATACATTCTGGTGTCGGAAGCTGCAGGCAGTTCAGCCCTGGTGTTGATGCACTGGACGCGTCCGCTGGACATTGCTGAGCCCATCCCCCCCAAGTTGATTTTCAGTTTCAGGGAGGTGGCGATGGAGGGAACTCACCTGCTGGATGCGGATGGCCATCAATTGTGGCTGCCAAAGAGAGATTGCACTCAGGGTGAATGAGTGGTGGCTATGCGGTCCGTTGTTGTCGACTGCTCTTGATAAGCGCGCACGCGCAGATAATCCTGCAGCAGCTGATCGGCGTTGAAAGTCGCGATACCGGACGGGCTGATCGAGGGCTGCAGCACCGCTTGCAGTTTGCCCTCGGGGTTGAGCAAGTACAGGGACGTGCCGTGGGCGACACTGTAGCCGCTTGCTTCGGCGCTGCCGGCCTCGGGCGTCTCCAGCTGGTAGATAATCCCCAGGCTGTCTTCTAAGGCCAGTGCCTCAGTCGGCTTATCGATGGCACTGAGACCGATAAAACTGTCGCTGAAATAGGTCAGGTAAGTGGCCAGTTGGTTCGGCTCGTCCCGCTGGTGGTCGATGCCATAAAACAGGATTTGCAGGGTTTCCGGTCGCTGTTTGAGTTTCTGCTCCAGCTGCACCAGTTCGTGCAGCAGGGTGGGGCAGTAATCGGGGCAATGGGTGTAACCATAGGCCAGCAAATGCCATTGGCCTGTAAGGTTTTTGGCCCGAAAGGGTTGTTGGTGATGGTCTTGCAGCTGGAAATCAGCCAGTCCCTTGGCACCGGGAATGTAGACGCCCTGAATTTCCGGCAGGGGTTGGTGCTGGCGCCACAGCCAGACATTGATCGATAAGGCTGCCAGCAGCAGGGCTCCGGCCAGGAAGATGGGTCTGCCAAGGTTCATGGGGCCCCATGCGATGTCGGTACAAAGACCTGGGGGGTGAAGTGATCCTGGCGTGAATCGCTGGTGTAATGTCCCTCTGTGGCCATGAAGGTGATCAATACCGCGATGGCCACAGGTGGCAGAAGCACCAGGGTTTTCAAGGCCAGTCGTTCCCAGTTCAGGTGCATGAAGACGCTGATGATCAGGCCTGCTTTAAGTGTCATAAACAGCAGTACCAGTGACCAGCGCAACCAGCCCTGCAGATGAAAGATGTCCACCAGGTATGAGAAGGTGCTCAACACAAACAGCAGTAGCCAGACCTTCAGGTATATCCCCACGGGATGCTGCTGTTCTCCTGTGTCGTGGTGCGATGTCAGAGTTTCCATAGGTCCACCCTTTACCTTTTATTTTTTACCTTTTTACCTTCCAGCGTTACGCGTTCACGTTTATAAGGTTCTGAATTTCCGGTGTTCACCACAGATAAAACAGGGCAAAAATAAACACCCACACGAGATCCACAAAGTGCCAGTAAAGACCGGCAATCTCGACAATGTGATAGCCCTTACCCTCGTAATACCCTCGTCCGACCCGGCTTGCGACCCACAGCAGATAGAGCACGCCCAGACTGACGTGCAGGCCGTGAAAGCCAGTGATCATAAAAAAGCTGGAGCCAAACTGGGCGGCGCCCATGGGGTTGCCCCAGGGACGAACCCCTTCGGAGATCAGCTTGCTCCATTCGAACGCCTGCATGCCGACAAAGCTAGCCCCCAACAGGGCCGTGGCCAGCATCAATTGGACGGTGCGCGTGCGGTCGCCGCGATAGGCGTAGTTCACTGCCATGGCCATGGTGCCGCTGCTGGTGATTAACACAAACGTCATAATGGCAATCAGGATCAGTGGCAGGTGAACACCGGCAATATTGAGGGCAAACACTTCACTGGGGTTGGGCCAGGGCACCGTGGTGCTGATGCGAACGTTCATGTAACCGGTGAGAAAAATACTGAAGATGAAGGTATCACTGAGCAAAAAGATCCACATCATCAATTTGCCCCAGGGCACATCGAAGGTCTGCTTGTCAGCCGCCCAGTCCAGCGCCAGGCCATTCACGCCGGGTTGCTGATAGGCGGGAAGGGAATCGGCGCTGTCCACCACAACTTTGTCTATCACAACCTTGTTTTTTACCACTCTGTCGGTCACTGCGGGATACCTCTTGTGTGCATCGGACCTGTATGGATCAAGTCACCGGATAACCGCAGAGGGCGGCCAGGGTTTTGTAAGTGCCCGGTGAGCTGGCACTGAAGAAAAAAATCACCAGCCACACCGCCAGCAGGTAATGCCAATAGCGCGTGCATAATGTCAGGCTGTTCTGTAAGGCTTGTGACTCAAGCGGGTAAGTGCTCAGGTTCAAACGCCAGGCGCGCAGGGTAATTGACAACAGCACCACCATGCCTCCGGCCAGGTGCAGCCCGTGCAAGGCCGTCAATACGTAAAAGTAGCTGTTGGCCGGGTTGGCAGACAGGTAGAAGCCCAGCTCATAGAGGTGGCGCCATAACCACAATTGGGCAATCAGAAACTGCAGGCTGAAAAACAGTGTGGCGATGAGGGCAAGCTGCGTATGACGCAGTTGTTGGCGGCGGCAAAACACCAGTGCCGCCTGCAGTCCGATACTCGCCAATAGCAGAAAAGTGGTGTTCAGCCACAGGCGCCGGGTTTGGTAAAACGGTTGCCACACATTATCAGCCAGTGCGACAAAATCCGGGTACTGGGAGCGGGCAAGAAACGTCAGTAAAAACAGTAAAAAAAAGACACTGACCACCGCCAGGAAAAAGCGCAGGCCAATATCTTTTGCCCGAAATTTACTGACTTCCTGCGGCGGCGCTGAGCGGTGGTCGTCGCCATTGGGCAGCCAGGGCTTTTCCAGCAACGGCAGCCAGGGTTTCATTGCGAGCTGCCTTCTGGGCGAGTACGTTTGAGGTTTTGCTCAGGCATATTTTGAGGAATGTAGTCCTGTGCGACGCCGGGCACGCTGTAATCGTATGCCCAGCGATAAACCCGCGGCAACTTGTCACCCCAATTACCATGGGCCGGAGGTATCTGCGGCGTCTGCCATTCCAGTGACGCGGCGTGCCAGGGATTGCGTTCGCAGTGCTCGGATTTGCGCAGAGTGAGGATCAGGTTGGCAATGAACAGCAATTGCGCCAGACCGACGATCAAGGCCGATATGGTAATGCCGGCGTTCAGGGTTTGTGCCGACTCTGGAATAAACTCGGTGCCGCTCATGGCATAGTAGCGCCGCGGTACACCGAGAAACCCCAAATAATGCATGGGAAGATAAATGGCGTAGGTGCCGAGGAAAGTAATCCAGAAATGCAGTTTGCCGAGGGTGTCGTTGAGGCGCTTGCCACTCATCAGCGGGAACCAGTGGTAGATGGCGGCGAACAGTACCATAATCGGCGATACCCCCATGACCATGTGAAAATGCCCAACCACAAAGTAGGTGTCCGACAGGGGCAAATCCACCACCACGTTGCCGAGAAACAGGCCGGTCAGGCCGCCGTGGGTGAAAGTAAAAATAAAACCGATGGCAAACAGCATGGGTACGGTCAGGTGAATGTTGCCGCGCCAGAGAGTCAGTATCCAGTTATACACCTTAATGGCGGTGGGGACGGCAATGATGAGGGTGGTGGTGGCGAAAAAATACCCAAACAGCGGGTTCATGCCACTGACGTACATATGGTGGGCCCAGACCACAAAGCTCAAAAAGCCGATAATGACGATGGCCCATACCATCATCCGGTAACCGAAAATATTTTTGCGCGCGTGCACGGATAAGACATCCGACACCATGCCAAACGCGGGCAGCGCGACGATGTAGACTTCCGGGTGACCGAAAAACCAGAACAGATGTTGAAACAGCAATGGGCTGCCACCCTGGTACTGCAATTGATCGCCCAGTGATACCAGCGCCGGCATAAAAAAACTGGTGCCCAGCAGCTTGTCCAGCGCCATCATGATGGCGCTGACCAGCAGCGCCGGAAACGCCAGCAGGCCGAGTACGGTTGCAGTAAAAATTCCCCACAGCGACAGCGGCATGCGCATCAATGTCATACCGTGGGTGCGAGCCTGCAAAATGGTGGTGACATAATTCAGGCCGCCCATCGTGAAGGCAATGATGAACACCGCCAGCGACACCAGCATCAACACAATACCCAGGTCAATGCCCGGCGTTCCCGGTAAAATGGCCTGCGGTGGATAGAGTGTCCAGCCGGCACCGGTGGGACCGCCGGGGACAAAAAAACTCGCCAGCAGAATCAGTACCGACAATAAATAGGTCCAGTAACTGAGCATATTCATGTAGGGAAACACCATATCCCGCGCACCGATCATCAGCGGAATCAGGTAATTGCCAAAGCCGCCGAGCAGCAGGGCCGTGAGTAAATAAATCACCATGATCATGCCGTGCATGGTGACAAACTGCAGGTAGGCGTTGGGGTTGATAAAGTCAAAGCTGTCGGGAAACCCCAGCTGTAAACGCATCAGACCGGATAACACCAGTGCCACCAGGCCCACACCAATGGCGGTGATGCCGTACTGTATGGCGATCACCTTGTGATCCTGGCTCCAGATATAGCGGGTGATAAAACTGCGGGGATCGTGCAGTTCGCTGCTTTGGTCGGCGATGGCAGTATGGGCCATGGTGAGGTTACCTCGTCGGTCCGCTTTGCAGGGTCTGGAGATAGGCCAGCACATCGTTAATGGCCTGCTCGTCGTTCAGCATATTGGCCATCAGTGCCATCTGTTTGCCATAGTTATCGCGTTGGTGGGTGCCCCGCAGTCCGGATTGATAATGCTGCAGCTGGCGCTTTACATACCAATCCTGCAAGCCTGCCAGGCGCGGGGCGCCGGTGGCATAGCGCCCCTGGGCATGACCTCCGTGGCAGGCGGCACAACTGGTATAGAGGGCACGACCTCGCAGGGGATGGCCCTCAATGGTGGCCTCGGTGGTGGTCGCGGCAAAGGTCTGGATGTAGGCAACCACATCATCTATGGCGCTGTCATCACTCAGGGTGGCCGCCATCGCCGCCATCTGTTGTCCCAGCGTATCGTCGGGATGACTGCCACGAATGCCCTGCTGGTAATAGCGCAACTGGCGTTTCAGGTAGGTCGGTGATTGGCCATTGAGTCGGGGCGCGTTCATCGCCAGATTGCCTTCACCACGGGAACCATGACAGCTGGCGCAGACGGCATACAAGCCTTGTCCCTGTTCGGCGTTGCCGGTGGCGGGTTGTAATGTGCTGGCAAAAGTGGGTTGTTGTTGCAGCCACTGTTGAAAATCCTGTGGCGACTCGACCACCACCAGACCGCGCATGGTGTGATGGGCAATGCCACACAATTCCATACAAAGGATGTCGAAGCGGCCGAGCTTTTCCGGTGTAAACCACAGTGAGGAGATTAATCCTGGGACCGCGTCCATCTTCACCCGGAACTGGGGGACGGCGAAATTATGCAGCACGTCCTTGGAGCGCAGCAGTACCTTCACGGGCTGGTTAATGGGCAGATGCAACTCATTGTGATCGACGATAATGTCGTCCCGACCGGCCGGGTCATCGGGATCGATGCCCAATTGATTGTTGGCGTCGATAAAGCGGCTGTCGGATTTTCCCAGTTGGCCATCGGCCCCGGGAAAACGATAGCCCCATTGCCACTGCTGGGCGATGACTTCCACTTCACTGGCGTCTGCGGGAGGCTCGACAAATTTGGCCCAGACCACCAGCCCAGGCGCCAGCATTAAACAAACGCCAGCAGCGGTAATCAAGGTTAACCAGAATTCGAGTTTTTTATTTTCCGGCTGGTAGGCCGCCCTGCCATCCTGGCGATAACGGTAGCGATAGACCACATAGGCGAGAAATAAATTGACGGCGATAAACACAACGCCTGTGACCCAAAAGGTGATGTGAATGGTGGTGTCGATACTGCCCCAGTTGGACGCCAGGGGCGTTAACCACCAGGGGCTGAGAAAATGAAACAGCAGGGAGACAAGGACCAATGCCACAATGACCAGTGCCAATTTCATGGTTTATGCTCCCTGTTCCCAGCCCTCTCTTTATAGTGCAGTACTTTTTTATTGATGTACTGTTTATTAATGAGGTCACTAACAGTCGTGCAGGCGACGCATTGTGGTCAGGGCGCCCAGCGGGTGAATTTATTCCAGCGCTGTTGTGAGTGTTGGAGCCAGGCTGGTGTGCTGGTGCCATCGCCGGCAATTTTCAGGTGCGGATGCGTCTGGACAATTTCCTGAAACACCGGCTCCTGTTCGGGTTGCAAATCGACAAAAAAGATATGCCGTCCCATTTTCAGATCCTGGCGGAAGCGGGCGAACACCCGATTAACCCGCTGAATACCCCACAGACCACCTTCCCAGGTGCAAAAGCCCAGCACCACCAACGACAAAAACAGTGGCGGAATCCAGGTGATGGTTTGATAAATGCCGGTGGCATAGCTGATGGCGAGCATGATCAGGGCCGTGACCAGTCCACAAATAAGACCGATGAAGCCCGAGCGGATGACATCGGAACGGGAAAACGAGTCGACCGCGTGTAAATGATGGTGTTCCAGTTCGGCGTCATTGTCACTCAGAACATGGATCTGTTCGGAGGTGACTCCGGAAGCTTCCAGCTCCTGTTCCAGTGCTTCAAGATCGTCCAGATCGTCGCTGACATAGTAGTGGCGATTCATACTGTGACCCTCCAGGCAGGGAACCTTATGGGAGTCAGTATAACACGCAATCTTTACGGTGCCGGGTGTCAACCCGCGGGGTGAAACCTTAACGAGATCAAAAAATTTTCTGTTATTTCAATGGAAACTTAACGGCCTTGAAGTCGTCGCAACCACTGGCCTTAACAGAGATGTTTCGCCAAAAAAATAATCTTGTCAGATTGCGAATGATGAGTGTCTACGACTTATCATTTTATCAAGAATAGGACGGCCAGCCGCGAAGCTTAACGGGGCGGATCAATCACACCATTTTGACTGCTGTTGAGGCGAAACCAGCCGGCGATGGAATAGCGATGCCGTTGCGCGGCCAACACTTCATGGGGAAAGTCTTCACTCAAAAAGGTTACTATGGTGCCGAGTGTCGGGCTGATGTTCTGACCGTGTTGATCGTCCTGGTCACGGTAGAGAACCAGCTCACCACCGTCCTCGCTGTGCCAATCCCGGTTGAGGTAGACCACCAGTGACAAAATGCGGTTGGACTGGCCTTGGAAGGCGTCCAGGTGGCGTTTGTAAAAATCCCCAGGCCGGTAGTGGGCAAAGTGACTTTCAAACGAAAACAGACCCAGAAACAGTCGGCGGTTGAGATAGGATTGCAGTTCTGTTGCCCACGTCAGCCACTCACGGCCTGGCTGCGAATCACCGTTGATCCAGCAGATTTCATCTTTGCGCACGTTGCGTTGCAGTGTGTGTTGCTGTTGACGACCGATGCCGGCCTGCTCAAAGTCCCGCCCGGACAACTGCAGCACATGTTCGCTCAGGCTGTCACTCAGGTACATTGGTAACGCCTGCGGTTTGATACTGTAACCCTGGCTCATCAGGTCCAGGGCGATGGCTTCAAACAGATGTGACTCTACCGCCGGAGTGCACTCCTGAATCTCGGCAGGTCGAATTGAGAGCTGCTGATCCGCAGACAGAGGACACAGGGTGTTCGGGGGCAGGCTCATGGGCAAGAATACCGCGCAGGGACAAGACAAAGCCGGGCATTATCCAAAGCGGGCGGAAACCTGTACAACGGTCATTTCTATTGGTGACGATCAAATATTCTGATCGTCTGGTTGGGGCTCGACCAGCAGGTTTACCACATAGCGCAGAGGCCCTCCGGAGGTCAGGCTATCAAACGGATAGCAGGTAATCAGTTGCAGGGCCGATTGATCCGGGTCGACCCACAAGGGGCCATGATCAACATTGTGGATGACACCTGGGCCGGCTCGATAGGTCTGCCATTGTCCCAACTGGTTTTGCACGCGCAGCCGATCCCCTTCGCGCAAGTGTTGCAGAAACGCAAAGTGGCTGTCTCGATGCCCGCCCACCACACTGTTGCCGGGGGTGCCTGGAGCGGCCGTGCCGTGCAGGTGTCCAGGGCCAAACGCCAGACTGCTGCCACTGGCCCCGGCCAGAATGTACAGATCCAGGTCCTGGTCCCGGGTGTGATATTGCAATCGCGCAACCGGCCAGGTATCGGCCCAGGGCCAGGGGCGAATGGGCTGCTGTTGCACCAGGCTGTGTTGCCAGGCGACGGCGATCAATTGCTGGGCCAGCTGGGCTTTGGCCAGCAGCAGGCCGGCCTGGCCAAACTGCCAGCAGGCCAGTAGCAGGGCAAGCAGCACTGCCAGGGAACGGATCATGCGACAGCCTTCATCCGGCTCACAGCCTTCAATCGCCAAGCCAGTAACAGCGCCAGCAGCAGCCAGCAGCAACCTTTGAGCAACAGGCTGTTGATACCCAGCGAGGTCTGCGGGTAGGCCAGGGCGGTGTGAGAGGACTGAATGGCTTGAGGAAAGGCTGCAGGCTGTTGTCCCTTGGCCAGCAGATTGGCAACAGCGGTCGAGGTCAGCGCTGAGTCCGATGGTCGCGCCGGCGTTTGTTCGACGGCGACAAAGCTGCTGAAGCGGCTCATCAACTTGTGGGCCAGAGCAATCTCCAGCACTTGCGGTTTGATTTCGGCTTCCGCCGTGCCGGTGTGCAGCTGATCCATTAGCGCGGCAATTTTATCCCGCGCCCAGAGGCTGGCAATGCCGCTTGCCGAGGCTGAAGCCGAGCTGAAAGGTGCTGCCATCGGCTGCAGGGCCAGGGATTGTTGCCACACCCCGGTAGGCGTCTGACCCGACAGGGTCAGGTTGCCGCTGGCGATTTTATTCACTTTGGCCTTCAGCAGTAATGGCTGGCCGTGATAGAGATCCGGCAGCCTGCCCGGGTATACCTCGGCCTGGACAGCGTCGGGCCACTGCAGTTGAATGTCTCGCAAAACGGGCGCTTCCAGCTGCCGGAACAGATTCGACATTTTTTCCGAGACCTCACCAAGATCGCCAATATGGGTGAAGCTGCCGCGGCCAAACTGCGCACTTTTGCGCATGAAAAAACTGTTCGGCGCCGAGCCAATGCCCACCATAAACAATCGAGCTGAACCCAAGTGTTGTTCGATCAGCTGAAACAGGGCGCGCTCATTACCGACACTGCCATCGGTGATAAAAATCACCTGTTTCAAATAGCCAGGACTGGCTGGTGTGTTCAGCACCGCTTGCAGGGGGGCAAACATTTCGGTTCCGCCTCCGGCTTGCAACCCCGTGACATAGTGACGGGCGCTCTGCAGCAGCTGGGCCGAAGCGGGTTGCGATTGTGGGGCATATTGATGAAAGCCGGAATTAAAGGCGACGATATTGAATCGATCGCGATCACTCAGGTTGCTGAGGGCCAGCTGCAGGCTGGCTTTGGCTTGTTCAATGGACGTGCCAGCCATAGACCCCGAGGTATCCACGATATAGGTGACTTCTCTGGGCAATACCTCGGTTGAGCGGGCAGCTGGCGGCATTACCATCAGCAATAAATACTCCTCCCCTGCCACGTTTTCGCGGAACAGGGCGGCCTTTGGCGTCTGCCGCGCTACAGGTTGCCAACTGAGCACAAAGTCGCGATCCATAGGTTCGCGGCCCTGGCTGAGCGTGATGTGGTGTCGCTGGCCCTGTTTGGCAATCACGATATTGTGATAGGGGCTGTCAATATTCGCCAGTGGCATGCCGGCGTCCAGATCGATATCCAGGCTCACTGGGTTGCGCGGGTCGCCGTTGCGGTGGCCTTTGCTGCTGATCATGGGCGGAGTGATCTGGTCGGCGTCCGCCACTTGATCGGTATTGTAGGACCAGCCCCAACCCAGGGTGTCGGATTGCCGTGATGGAATTTTGCCGTCACCGGTTATGAGCGGGTCCGTTGTGGCTGTAGTGAGTGTCCGGCCGGGGATGTAGCGGGGGGTGATGGTCAGGGGCAGACGCAGTTGAAAGCGGCCATGTTGATAGCCCACCGTTTGCCGGTAACTCAGGGCGACTTCAATGGACTCGCCCGGACCGATGTTAGCAACTCGCTGGGTAAACATATTGGGGCGTTGCTGTTCTATCAGGCTGGTGCGTTGACCGGCTTGTTTTGCCTTTTGGTAGATGTCTCGGGCCGCTTGTTTTTCCTTGATATCGCCGACAATGAGGCGTTCGCCAATGCGCATGGTCATGGCGTGGATAGCCGCGGTTTCAGGCAGTGGGAACAAATAGCGACCTTCGATCCAGGTATTGCTGGGATTGTGGAATGTTTGCACGTAGGTCACGCTGGCGACCATGCCATTGATGGTCATTTTAACTTGAGTATCTAACAGCGGGGCATCGACTTCAGCGGGTTGTGACTGTTCGCTAATGATCCGTAACGTCATGCGGCCACTGTCAACGTCTCCAGTGCTGTAGGATGATGGGTGTCGTTCACTGGCCTCGGCCAGACCGATCGCCAGCACCGTCAGTACCACCAGACCCATTGTCATGGTCAGCCACATGCCCCATGGGCGTCGTGATCTCGGACGTTCCAATAAGCAGTGGCGCGGAATTCGAGTTTTGCCAAACATAATCCGGTTCCTTCGTGGTTGTGCGTGGTAGATAGGCAATGACCATTAAGGCATGGAGATGCGTCATGTCTGTGGAGCAATAACGACAGCCTGCGGATCAATTATGATGAATTGTGGAATGGCCTCGATCGCACGATCGTGGGGAGAATGGCCGGTTTGTAGACGATTTCGCTATACTGAAGCCGCGATACGAAATGCGGCGGGGTATGTTTTGGGAAATATTTCGGGGGATGTGATGTGTAGCTGGGGATGTTTGTGGTTGTGATAGAGAAAGACCCCGAGTCCATTTTTCAACACGTAAATTTTCGCCGATACTTTCACGCCAGTTGTACCTCGACACTGGGCACCTGGACCACTCGCTTCTTGTTCGGCTGGCTGGCCTGGGATCTGACGCACTCGGCCATGTGGGTCGGTATTGTCAGTGCACTGATGCTGTTGCCTGCGTTTTTGCTGGCCCCCTTTTTCGGGGTGATGGCCGATCGGATTAATGCTCAGACGGGCATGTCGTTAACGTTGTTGGGGCAGATGGTGCTTACACTACTGGCCGCGCTGACGACTTGGCAAGGTTGGTTCTCTCTGACCTGGTTACTGGGGTTAGCGCTGACCAGCGGAGCGGTTGCGTCAGCTTATACACCATTGCGCTTGTCGTTGGTGCCGCAGTTGGTGCCGCGCTCGTTGTTGTCCAAAGCCATTGCCACCTCGGCGGTGGTGTTCAACGTCTCCCGTATTATGGGGCCGGCTTTTGCCGGCTGGTTACTTATCTACACCACGGTCACCGCAGCGTTTATCGTCGCGGCGCTGTTATTCGCCAGTGCGGTGTTCGTGATCTTGAGTATTGCCAAGCTGCACCCGGTTAAACGGGCGGAAAAAGGCAGTGTGCTGGAGCAATTGCACAGCGGTTTGCGGTTTACTTTGGGGAATCCAGTGATTCGTCTGGTGTTGATGCTGACTACGATCAATGCCATGTTGGGAAGGACACTGTTAGAAATGTTGCCTGCATTATCGGGCAAGTTGCTGGATGGCTCGGCCGCGACCCTGGCACAACTGACAGCCTCGGCCGGAGTAGGAGCCATTGTCAGCAGTCTGATGATGGGGCGCTTGCGGGGCAATGAAGAAAAAATGGAGCAGATGATGTTTGTCAGTCTCATCAGCTCCGCTCTGATCGTTATGTTGCTTTGGTGGATAACCCATCCGTGGCTGGTGATCGGCATTATCTTTTATCTGAGCCTGGCTGCTACCATGACAGGAATTTGTGGCCAGGCTTTGATTCAATTGGTGGTCAGTGACGACTTTCGCGGACGAGTTATGAGCCTGTGGACGGTCTTCGCCATGGGGATGCCTGCCATTGGCAGCTTTGTGTTGGGGCTGTTGGCCGAGCAGTTTGGCTTTGTTATCAGTCTCACTGGCTTTGCCGTTGCCACTCTGCTTGTCACCCTCATGTTGCGACTGTTAAATCCCTAGGACTCTGTTTTTGAGTCTGGTTTGCAAATCAACGCCAGTTGATGCAGCGTGCCATCAGCCAATAATTCCACTTGCCGGGTGGTGAGTTTGGCTTCGTTCACCAGCATATGTTGTTGAATCGCTCCTATGAGCGAATCCATCACGAACAGGATGTCCTTGTAGTTTGCCTTTCCCGGAACCAATTGAAGCAAGTGGCCTTTATACGCCTGGTGAGCGATTTTTTGATAGTGAAACTTGTGCGACTTGAGTGTGGGATTTCGGGCGATCACGTCCATCAGGTTTAAGGTCGCCCGTCCTTGTGGGCCGCTCAGGTATTCAATAATATTGAGAATATAATCGATCAAAATTTCCCGTGCACTCCAGTCGGCCGGTGGCGGCGGGGCATCGATGCGATAGATTTGTTGCAAGATTGACTCGATCAGCGCTTCTTTGGATGAGTAGCGTCGATAGAAACTGTTGCGGCCACAGCCGACGCGACTGATGATTTCATCAAACGTCATCGCGTCGTAGCCTTTTTCTGCCAATAATTCCCAAGTCACTTCAACAATGGCTTCGTCAATTGCCGTGTTTCTGGGTCTGCCTTTGGGATTGTTCATTGCGTTTCTCTGATTTTTTGCCGTGAAGGTTGTTATGTATTTAGACGTGTTATGCATTTGGATGCGCTGAACAGTTGACGCTGTTAATCAGTTAAAGTTCTTATGTGGTGTAAATTCTCCCAGAAGTTCCCTCCCAGTAAAACTGTCATCTTTTATTCACTCATTTGTCATTTTATTACGATACTTTATCGTACCGTTAATGAATGTATCCCAATTTGAGGTCAGTTTTATGAAAAAGGGTTTCACTGGGGCGGCTGTTGTCAGCCCGCTTCTGCTGGCAACGGCAATTTCGGCGTCGGCTCAGGAATCGGCTCCCGGTAAGCATGGCACACTGGAGGTCATCACGGTAACCGCGCAAAAACGTGAGCAGCAGATTACCGATGTGCCTATGGCTCTGAGCGCCTACAGTGGCGATTTTCTGGAGGAAATTGGTGGTACGGAATTGAGTAAAGTTTCCGCCATTACCCCGGGTTTCGTGATTCAATTGCAGGATAAGTTCGCGCCGGGTTTTTCCATTCGCGGTATCACTTCCAATGACTTCAGTGCCCAGTCCGAGTTGCGGGTAGCGGTGTTTCAGGATGGCGTGGCGGTAACTCAGGCGCCGGCTTCCTATGGCGAGTTGTTTGATATTGACCGTATCGAAGTGGAAAAAGGCCCCCAGTCGACCCTGCACGGTCGCTCTGCCCTGAACGGTGGTGTATCCATCTTTCACAAGTTGCCCTCCAATGAACTGACCACCGAATTCAAGGCCGGTATTGGCGATTACAATTACCGTCACGCCCAGGGCGTAGTGAACATTCCCATCAGCGATACCCTCGCTGTTCGCTTTGGTGCCTTGACCCGTGAGCGCGATGGTTTTGTTGAGGATATCCAGACTTCCGATACCTACAATGCGCTTAATGCCGAAGCCTATCGGTTCTCCGCCTCCTGGGCACCGACGGACGATTTCAGTTTTGATCTGGTAGCCACCTACGATGTGGATGACACCAAAGGAGGCGTACCTTTCAAGTCCGGCACCTTCCTACCACTGGACCAGCAAACCGGCGAAGTGATTGGCGATCTCGATCCCACCAGTCCTACCAGTCTCAGTACCTTTGGTGAAATGGAAGATGCCTATTTTTATCGTGAAATTAAAGGCGTCAGCGGTACGGCGGAATACGCCATCAACGACCAGTGGAGTCTTACTTCGATCAGTGGCTACCGTTGGTTTGATGCCTGTGAGTCCGGCGATATGGACGGCACCTCCACCAACATGATTACTTTCGAGCAGTGCAACAGTGGCGAGCAGTTGTCCGAAGAGTTACGGGTTAACTTCACCAGCCTCGGCATCTTTGACGGCTTCTTTGGTATCAGTGCCTTCAAGGCCTCCAATGAACTGTTTATGGAGATGGGCTTTGACGAACGCGCCATGGCATTGTTGTTGGGGGGGCAGCTGCAAAGTTTTGCGCCGGAAGGACTGACCAACGACGAAATCAACGCTATGTTGGGACCGGTGGCGAATTACCTGAAAGCTTATCACGCCGATCAGATGATCAATGAGGCCGACATTGAAACCTACGATGTGTTCGCCGATGTGACCGCTGCCCTGACGGACAGGCTGGAGTTGTTTGTCGGTGGTCGTATTACCTGGGACGACAAAACAGTGACGGCCCAAGGGTTTACCCCCTATGGTGTCAGCAGCCTGACCGGCGCCGGGCTTTTTATTCAACCAACCGTGGATAACGCCAAGCTGACCGAAGACAACCAATCCCAAACCGTTACCGGCCGGGCTGGTGTTCGTTATGAAATCAGCGAGGATTTGAATTGGTATGCGGTGTATGGCATCGGCAAACGCCCTGAAGTATTGAACCTCAATACCACCGGTGTTTCTGAGATTGTGCCTTCCGAAAAGCTGGCTTCCATAGAAACCGGTTTGAAATTCAAACTGTTTGACAACCGCCTGGTCGGCGACAGCTCGGTGTATTACTACGAGTACGATAACTTTCAAACCACGGCCACCGTTGACGGTACTCTGACCACCATCAACGCCGGTGAAGCCGATGCTACCGGCTTTGAGTTCCAGGCTAACTATTTGCTGTCCGAACAGTTGAGCCTGTTCGGCAGTTACGGTTACAACAAAGCGCGTTTGCGTACCGGGGCTTACAAAGGCAATCAGTTCCGCAACAGTCCCGATCACAAATTCTCAATGGGCGTCAATCTGCAGTGGCCCGTCATCGGGGGAACTCTGGCTTTGGTACCAATGTATTCCTGGCAGTCGGAAATGTTTTTCTTTGACGACAATGACAAGCCTGAATTGCAGCAGCGTGTTCCGGAAGCCTATTCAGACAATATTGTCGATGAGTTTCAGGAAAGCTTTGGTTTGCTGAGCGCCACATTGAGTTATACCGGTGCTGAAGACAACTGGAGTGTGTCGTTGGTGGGCGACAACCTGACTGACGAGAAGTACATCGTCGACGCGGGCAACACCGGTGACAGCTTTGGTATTCCGACGTTCATTGGTGGCTCGCGTCGCAGTGTACGGGCCGAATTCAACGTTAATTTCTAATGCCAGCTTAATTTCAAATGAGTGACAGCTTCATCAATTGGATGCAGCAGTAAAAAAGACCAACAGGAGATTTACATGGTTTTGAATCACACCTTACGCCGCTGGACAGCCCTGTCGCTGGCCGCCGGTGTCGTGTTGAGTCTGGGGGCCTGTGCCGCCGACTCAAATGACCCATCGGCTCAGCAAATCGTCAGTGATGTTGCGGATCAGCAGTTTACCATTGCGGTGATTCCCGATACCCAGAATTATTTGGATTACACGCATCAGACCGCTGCCGGCTTTGCCTTTGATGCCAATGAGATGTTCATCGCTCAGATGCAGCACATCGCCAATAATCTGGAAAGTGCCGGTGGCGACATCGCCTTTGTCACCTCGCTGGGGGATGTGTGGCAACATCAAACGTTGCTGATGGATCCGGAACACGAAGAGCGCGGCTTCAAGCGGGCGTCCAACCCACTGATGGATGCTCACTTTGCTCCTACCGACCAAGTGCGTACGGTTGAAATGCCGAAAGCCCATGAAGGTTTTTCTCTGATCGCCGGCAAGGTGCCGTTTTCCGTGGTGCCGGGTAATCACGACTACGATGCCATGTGGACCGATGCCCAGTTTCCACCGGCCAAGCAGTTCAACCCCAAGGACCTGAGCAGTTTGGGGACCTTGCACCCCGGTGGCTTGAATAATTTCCGTTCGGTGTTTGGCGCCGAAACCGAGTTTTTCAAAGACAAACCCTGGTATGTATCGTCCCACGATGGTGGCGCCGACAGCGCGCAGATTTTCAGTGCGGGTGGCTATCAGTTCCTGCACATCGGTTTGCAGTTTGATCCACCCAATGACACTCTGGCGTGGGCGGCGGAAGTGATCAAGCGCTACCCGGGTTTACCGACCATCGTCTCTACTCATGACTATCTGAACACGGATGGGCAGCGGCAGGCGAACCCGATTATCGATGGTCACAAGGTCGATGCAATTCATAACAGCGCGGAAATGGTGTGGGACAAGCTGATTGCCAAGCACGACCAGATATTCCTGGTGCTGTGTGGCCACCAGCATGGACAGGCTACGCGCATGGATGACAACGATTTTGGCAACCCGGTGTGGCAGCTGTTGTCCGATTACCAGGGCCGTCATCAAACCAGCAAAGACGCCGGCGTAGAAATGAAAGACTACCCGATCGAAATTGGCGATGGCTGGATGCGTTTCCTGACTTTCGACATGAGCGCTGAAGTGCCAGAAATTCAGGTGCGTACCTACTCGACTCATTACCAGGTGGACAGTGCTGATCATGCCCAGTACGCCGAATGGTACAAATACCACGAGCAGCCGCATATGAGCGATCAGCAATTTAACGCCGCCGATTCCTTTAATGTGCGCCTGAAGGATTTCCATCAGCGCTTTGGGGCTGGTTCGGTGACCGCCCAAGCCCGTCAATAAGCCCGTCCAATAGCAGACGGGACGCCTGGCTGGCTTGGGGGCGGCCAGGCGTTTACCAGGGGATCAACTATGATGAGAAGTGACGGGGGAATTGTGTTGGTGTTATAGCGGTCCTGTGGTTCAGGTTGCGGTGGGGTGTGAATGTGGTAGCCGAACAGTCCGACTCGATCTTTAAACACCGCCATTTTCGCCGTTATTTTGTCGCCTGTTGTGCCGCCAACCTGGGCATCTGGACCTCCCGCTTTCTGCTCGGCTGGCTGGCCTGGGATATTACCCAATCGGCCATGTGGGTCGGTATCGCCAGTGCCCTCATGGTGTTGCCGGCGTTTTTGTTGGCGCCTTTTTTTGGCGTCCTGGCCGATCGCATTAATACGAAGGTTGGCATGTCCCTGACGCTGCTGGGGCAGGGTATCATCACCGGGCTGGCGGCGTTGACTACCTGGCTGGGCTGGTTTTCATTGGCCTGGTTACTGGGACTGGCCCTGGTGAATGGTGCCGTGGCCTCGGCCTATACCCCGATGCGCATGTCGCTGGTGCCTCAACTGGTGCCACGTTCGATCTTGCCGAATGCCATCGCCGCCACGGCCGTGGTGTTCAACGTGTCCCGTATTCTGGGGCCGGCCCTGGCTGGCGGGATGATCACCTACACCACCGTTACACTGGCATTTTCCGTTTCGACGCTGCTGTTCATCAGTGCCATGTTCCTGATACTGCGTATTTCCGAGTTGAATCCGATCAAGCGGGCGGAGGACGACAGTGTGTTGGGCCAGTTGCGCAGCGGTTTGCAGTTTACCCTGGCACATCCGGTGATCCGCCTGGTGCTGTTGCTGACGGTGGTCAATGCCTTGTTGGGGCGAACGGTGCTGGATATGCTGCCGGCGGTGGCGGGTATGCTGTTTGATGGTTCGCCAGCAACACTGGCGCAATTCACCGCCACGGCCGGTGTCGGAGCGATTATCAGCAGCCTGATCATGAGTCGCCTGGAGGGCAATGAGGCCAGGATGGAACAGATGATCTTCGCCAGCCTGCTCACGTCCGGCATCGTGGTACTGTTGCTGGAGTGGTTCCGGCAGCCGCAGATGGCCACCGTCATCATCTTTTACCTGAGTCTGGCGGCCACCATGGCGAGTAATTGCGGACAGGCGTTGATGCAGCTGGTAGTCAGCGATGATTTTCGCGGTCGAGTGACAAGTTTGTGGACGGTAATTGCCATGGGCGTGCCGGCCATAGGCACTTTTATCATGGGGATAGTCGCGGAACAGTTTGGCTTTGTGACCTGCCTGAAAGGCTTTGCGGTATTTGCCATCCTGTTCACGACCTTGCTGTATATCCTGGCCAAAACTTACACCGAGACGGAAGAGGACCCCATCAAGGGATAGAGCCCTAGCTTGCTTCGAACGGAGGTCTGGGGGAATATGTCGGACTTTAACAGCCCTGGTAGCCCTGTAACTCTGGTGGGGAGAGCGTGTGGAAGCCGTTTCGGAAGCGTCCGAGTTCATTTTTAAACACCGCCATTTTCGCCGTTATTTTCTCGCCAGCTGCACCTCCACCCTGGGCACCTGGACCACCCGTTTTCTGTTCGGCTGGCTGGCCTGGGACTTGACCCACTCAGCCATGTGGGTCGGCATTGTGAGTGCCTTGATGCTGTTGCCGGCGTTCCTGCTGGCACCTTTTTTCGGGGTGATGGCCGATCGGATGAATGCCCAGCGGGGCATGTCACTGACGCTTCTGGGACAGGTGGGGTTGACGGTTGTGGCGGCGCTGGCCACCGGTCAGGGCTGGTTTTCACTGAGCTGGTTGCTGGGGCTGGCACTGGCCTGTGGCTCGGTGGCCTCGGCCTATACCCCGCTTCGATTGTCGCTGGTGCCGCAGCTGGTGCCGCGTTCCTTGCTGTCCAAAGCCATTGCCATTTCAGCCGTGGTGTTTAACGTGTCTCGCATTATCGGGCCTGCCTTTGCCGGCTGGTTGATTACCCTCACGACCGTCACGGCGGCCTTTGTCGTCTCCGCCTTGTTGTACGCCAGCGCGGTGTTGCTGATCCTGCGTATTACCGAGCTGCATCCGGTCAAGCGGGCGGATAAAGGCAGTGTGCTGGGGCAATTGCGCAGCGGTTTACAGTTTACCCTGGCCCATCCGGTGATTCGGCTGGTGCTGATGTTGACCACCATCAATGCCTTGCTGGGGCGCACCCTGTTGGAAATGTTGCCGGCGCTGTCGGGCAAACTGCTGGACGGCTCGGCCGCCACCCTGGCGCAACTGACCGCTTCAGCCGGTGTTGGTGCGATTGTCAGCAGCCTGTTGATGGGGCGGTTGCGAGGCAATGAACGCAAGATGGAGCGGATGATGTTTATCAGCCTGATCAGCTCCGGCCTGGTGGTTATGCTGCTGAGATGGCTGAGACACCCCTGGCTGGTGATGGGCATTGTCTGCTATCTGAGCCTGGCGGTCACGATGGCGGGGATTTGTGGTCAGGCCCTAATTCAGCTGGTGGTCAGTGATGATTTTCGCGGCAGGGTGATGAGTCTGTGGACGGTCTTCGCCATGGGGGTGCCGGCTCTGGGCAGTTTTGTACTGGGGGTGTTGGCCGAGCGGTTCGGTTTGGTCACAAGTCTTATGGGCTTTGCCATCGTCGTGCTGGTGTTGACTTTGATGTTACAGCTGCAGCCCCGGGTTGCCTCTTCTGGTCGAGAATGATCTGGTCATGGCTGAGGGGGTATTAGGACATCATGACGGTTAATGTTACATTAGCTGCGCTTCAATCCGTGTCGTTTTGTTAGTCCGCTGCTTAGACTATGAGCCCGCCGAGTATGTCCGATCTCCTCAGTCCTGACTGGTACCACGCCCTGGTAACGCTGCGCCGGCGCATCGGCCAGGGGGATTTCTATGACCAGTTGATCGAGACCTTGAAGCGGCTGGTGGATTTTGATTGCTCCGGGGTCTTTATCTACACGGACGATCATGTGGAGTGTGTTCTATTCCAGCATGACCCCGATTGGCAAGAGACCGGCGAGCAGTACCGCAAATACATCGATCTGTATCTGGAAGGCCTGTACCTGCTCGATCCGCATTACAGCATGTTGGCCAAAGGGGCGGAAACCGGGCTGTACCACTTTCAGGACATCGCCCCGGATTGCTATCACCAGACGGAGTATTATCAGCGCTTCGTCAAACCCGCCGGTATCACCGATGAGTACGATTTTATCGTCAAGATCGATGATCGTTACCTGGACTTCTACATCGACAAGTTCGGCGGCGTCTTTACCGACGAGGAAAGGGACCGGTTGCAGGCGGTGGCTCCGCTGGTGTTGGATTTTCTGCAAGAGCACAGTCGGCTGCAGCAGTCAGAATCGAGCATTCGCCCGGGCAAATCCTACAGCAGCATCTTCGACTCCCTGGGCACATCGCTGCTGACCCAGCGTGAGCGGGATGTGTTTCAGTGTATCCTGCACGGCCACTCGTCCAAGTCAATCGCCAACAAACTGGATATTGCCCTGGGGACGGTGAAGATCCACCGTCGCAATATTTACCACAAGCTGGATATCTCGTCGCAGTCGGAACTGTTTTCCCTCTGCGTGCAATCGTTGGCCATTCCAGAAGTGAGTGGTAGCCAGGACCCACTGGCCGCCTTGCGCCAGCGGGTCACTCGCCCTGAGGCTAGCAACGTTGATCAGGACTAATTGGTCTCAGGTCTCTATCGGTCTTTAGGGTTCTGCGGCCAGGTGCTGATAGGACGAGGTCGGTTGGCTCACTCGGCCGCTGACTTTGGCCCAGCCCCAGTAGAGCAGGAAGGTGATAAAGAACGTCGGGATGGTGGCACCTATGGGTGACAGCCACACGTGTGTCAGCACCAGGGAGACGCCAATACCGCTGGCCCAAATCAACAGCGCCGGGACATTAAAACCGTGCCAGAACCAATATTTGCCGCCCTCATTGAGCAGCAGGTCGCGATCGTAGGCGCGCTGGTGCAGCAGGTAGTAATCCACAATCATAATGGCGAACACGGGCACGAACAGCGAGCCCACCAGTACCAGGAAGTTGGTGAACTGATCCAGCATCGCCAGCCAGCTGGAGCCGATAATGGAGATGGCACCCAGCACCAGGGCGGTGGGCAGGAAGCGGACCTTGCTGGAGCGAATCGAGCCGACCACGGACGACACCATGCCATAGACCACCATGGTGTTGGTCGCCATCACCGAAAGGAAAATCACCACCGCCAGCGGTGCGCCGAACGCCGACACAATCATGGTGGGGTCAAACGCGCGGGCTTCTTCGCCGCTCAAGACCACGTAGGCAATGGCGGTGGAACCCAGTCCCATGGACATCACCGTGGAGGTGAAATAACCGACGCCGGAACCGATCACGCCAGCGCGCTGGGATTTGGCCAGGCGGTTCATCTCGGCGGACAACACCGTCCAGGAAATCGCCGTGGCTATCACCACATCCAGTACCGATACACTGTCCCAGCCCAGACTGTCATCGGCGGGCAAATCGGCGAAGCTCACCAGCGGGAAAGCCGAAAACGCGGTGTAGAGGATGTAGATAATGATGGTAAGTATTACCAGCCCTAACCAGGGCTCGATTTTCTCAATGCCGGCGTGGCCAAAGATGGCCAGGCACACCACCAGGCACTGGCACAGCACTGAGAAGAAAACGGGGTTGGAGTAACCGGTCCACTGTTCGATGAGAAAGTTGACGGTGACTCCGGCGAGCATGGCCTGAACCCAGCACCAGCCCATTAAAATGACCACATTGGCCGCGGCGGTCAGGTAGGAACCGCGCAGACCAAAGGCCCCCTTGGTGAGGGCCATGGTCGACAGACCGGTACGGGTACCCATATTGCCCACCAGCACCAACACAACCACCCCGGCCAGGGTCCCCAGCACGATCATGCCCAGGGCCAGCGGCCAGGACACGCCTGGCACAAACAGGGTGCCGGTCAACAGGGTGGTGACCACCAGGTTGGCCGCCAGCCAGATCATACCGATCCTGGCCGTGGACAGGGTGCCTTGGATGGGGCCGTGATCTTCATCACCGCCTAATCGCTCCGACAGGCGGCCCCAGAGGGAGCCGCTGGCGGAAGTCGTGGTTGTGCTGCTGTGGTTTTGCATAGCTGTATTTACTTTTTGAGGTACTTATCTCGGACCGTTAGAAGGTGTATTTGTAGTCTACACCGAAGGTGCGCGGGGCTCCGCGGAAGAAGAACAGGCTGTTCCAGTCCGCTTCCAGGTTGACGGAGTAAACCGCATATTCCTCATCGGTGAGGTTTTTCACATAGACACCAAACGCGTGTTTCTCATCCTGCAGAGCGACGTTCAGGCGCACGTTGTGTACGGTGTAACCTTCCTGGGCCAGACGGTCTTCGTTGAACGGTTCAAAGAACTGCTCGGAAATGTAGTTGGCATCGTAGTGCAACTGGACCCAGGTGCCGTTGGCGTCGTACAGGGTGTAGTCGGCCGCCAGGTTCAGGTTCACCTCCGGTGAAGAGGGCAGGGTGTTACCGGACAGGTCGATACCGGCGTAGCTCAGCTCGGTGTATTCCGCATCCAACAGGCCCACACCGGCATTCACGGTCAGATTTTCGCTCAACTGAGTGGTCAGTTGCAGTTCCAGACCGGTGATTTCGGATTCACCCGCATTCAGCAGACGCTGCAGACCGGCATCGAAAATCAGGAATTGCTGGTTTTCGTAGGTGTAATGGAACGCGGCACCGTTCAAACGGGTGCTGCCACCGAACAGGGTGGACTTGAAGCCGATTTCCCAGGCTTCCAGCTCTTCCGGATCCACCTGGGTGAATTCGTCGGGGATAAAGGCAAAGCCGTTGAAGGCGCTGCCGCGGTAACCGGTGCTGTAAGAGCCGTACACCATGATGTCGTCAGTGACGAACCAGTCCAGGCCGAGCTTGCCGGACAGGTTGGTGTCTTTCACCTTGTCGTTCACACCGTCAAGGCCCAGGCTGCCGAGAGCAGGGCCGTCCTCAGTCTTGCTGAAGCTGTCCTGGGCTTCGCCGTACCAGGAGGCGTAGTCTTCGATTTCGATGGTGTCGCGGGTGTAACGCAGGCCGGCGGTCAGGGTCAGGGCGTCGGTCAGCTGGTAGGTACCGTTGACGTACAGCGCCTCGGTGTCGCGGGTCTGTTCATAGCTGTTGGCGTAGTAGCAGCCCAAGAAGAAGGTGTCTTCACAGACATTGGCCAATGGCTGGGTGTCATCGCCATAGTCGGCCAGCCAGCGGTAGACGGTTTCCCCGTCGGTGGTGTCGGTGGCGTAGTAGAGGCCGGCGATAAAGTTGAACTTGCCGCTGAAGTTGGAGGTGACACGCAGGTCCTGAGTGAACTGGGTGGTCTCTGCGTAGAAGTCATCTTCCAGCAGGTGGTAGGGACTGCCGTCGGCGTCTTCCGGGACAAAGTACTCACCGTTATCCAACGAAGTGATGGAGGTGAAAGTGTAGTTGTCGGTGTGGTAGTTGAGGGTCAGGCTGGCACCCTGCAGGTCGAACTCTTTCTCGTCCACCCGGTTGGATTCGGTTTCATGGAAGTCCAGACCCTCGGGGCTGTAGCCGGTGTGGCCCAGACCCACACCGCCGTTGGCAACGCCCTGGTCGGCTTCCAGCATCAGGATGCTGGTGTGGTTGGCGCGAGTGCGGCTTTTGTGCAGCTTCAGCAGCGCGTCCAGATCGTCACCTTCATAGAGGAACGACAGGCGCACGGCACTCTCACCAATCTGGCTGGCATCGTCAGCACCGGGCAGTTTGTTTTCCACGTAACCGTCGTTTTCGGTGGTGGTGAACGCCAGGCGCATGCCCAGGCTTTCGCTCAGCTCGGTGTCGAAGGCGCCTGCCACATTGTAGTAACCGTAGTTGCCCAGACCGGCGTTCAGGTAGCCGCTGGTGCCATCCATTTGTGGTTTGGTGGTGATCACGTTGACCGCACCGCCAGTGGCGTTTTTGCCGTACAGGGTGCCCTGGGGCCCGAGCAGCATCTCGATGCGCTCGACGTCAAACAGCTGCACACCGGAAGAGAGCGGGGTGGCGCCCATGTACACTTCGTCGACGTACAGGGCCACCGCGCCGGTGCCGTTGGGGCTGTAGTCGGACTGGGTCACGCCGCGCATGCCCAGCACCAGCTGGGCGTCGCCGTTACTGCCCAGCATTTGCACATTGGGCGCCTGGGAGGCGATTTCCTGGGTGTTGCGGAATTTGAAGTTGCCCAGCGCGTCCTGACCCAGGGCGGTGACGGTTACCGGTACTTCCTGCAGGCTTTCAGTTTTCTTCTGCGCGGTGACTACCACTTCTTCCAGCGTGAATTGCTGGGCCAGCGCAGGTACCGACAGGCCGGCTGCTGAAAGCAGGACGCCGGCGGCTGTGGTTGAGAATTTGTTCATGGATCAACTCCCCAAAGTGTTTTGATGTTGTATTCGTTGAAATTCAGGTGCGGACATATAAGCACGAAGAGAAGCAACGGAGCTATATACCTATGGGACTATATTATGAGATAACCTGTTGATTTTGCTCTATAAATGGGCATTCATGGGTTGTCTGCCCACAATTGGTGCCGCAAGGGTCTGTATAAATCACAATGTCATTGCAAATCATTCTCACTGCCTTTAGGATGACGGCCTTTTATTTACCTCCGCTGACAAAGGATTTCCCATGCATTCCCCCAAGCTGCCTTCCAAGTTGCTGGCCTGTAGTGGTCTCGCCTTAATGACCCTGCCCGCTACGGCCACCGAACTGACCGAAGAAGTGATTGTGACAGCCAGTCGGGTGGAAAGGCCACTCAATACGATACCCAACACCGTTACGGTGATTGACCAGGCGGAATTGCAGCGTCAGCTGGCGATCCAGAATGATATCTCCACGGTATTGGGAAATCTGATCCCCAGTTTTTCCCCGTCCCGCCAGAAGATGACCAGCGCCGGTGAAAGCCTGCGCGGCCGCAAGCCACTGTACCTGATTGATGGTGTGCCGCAATCCAACCCGCTGCGCAGCGGCGGCCGTGATGGCCACACGATTGCTCCGGCCATGCTGGAGCGGGTGGAAGTCCTGCACGGTGCCAATGCCATTCACGGCCTGGGTGCGGCGGGCGGTATCATCAACCTGATCACCAAACGCCCCGGTGACGGCCTGGAACAGAGCATTCGGGTGGGTTCCGGGTTTCAGACCGACAGTGTCCGTGAGAGTGGTGATTACTCGGTCAATTACAGTCTGTCCAACCGCGTGGACGCGGCGGATGTGCTGGCCAGTGTCAGCTACCGCAGCACTGGTATGGCTTACGATGCCAATGGCGAGCTGATTGGTGTGGACAACACTCAGGGCGACACCATGGACTCCCAGGAGATCGACCTGTTCCTGAAGACCGGTTACAACTGGGCCGACCAGAGACTCGAATTGATGCTGAATCGCTACGACATTGAGAACAACCATGAGTGGGGTTCGCTGCCAGGCGATGTGGATGCCGGGCTTCCCAGCAGTGCCATCAAGACCGACATGCCGGCCGATGGCGCGCGCAACAAGGTCACCACAGTCAGCGTCAGCTACCAGCATCAGGATATTCTCGGGCATGCACTGCGGTTGCAGGCCTTCAGCCAGGATTTTGAGGCTACCTACGGTGCCCAGATTACCCCGATTGGCACTTTCCAGGACCCCAGCTACGGTCCTGACCTGATTGACCAGTCGCAAAACAACTCGGAAAAACAAGGCTTCAAGCTGACCCTGGCCAAGGACAAGGTAGCCGGTCTGCCGATTTCTCTGGTGTACGGTTTGGATGTACTGCAGGACGAGACCTGGCAGGCGCTGACTCAGACCGACCGTACCTGGGTGCCAGAGACCCGCTATGAAAACTACGCCCCGTATCTGCAGGCGGAGTTCACCGGTGTTGAGGACTTGACGGTGACGGCAGGCGTGCGTCACGAAGAGTCCAAGCTGGAAGTTGATGACTTCACCACGCTCTACACCTACGGCAGTCAGTTTGTCGAGGGGGGCAGCCCCGAGTTTTCCGAAACCCTCTACAACCTCGGTGGTACCTACCAGTTTACAGACGCCTGGCGAGTTTTCGCCAACTACTCTGAAGCCTTCTCCATGCCGGATGTGGGCCGGGTATTGCGTGGCATAAACCAGCCCGGCCAGACAGTGGAGACCTTCCTGGATCTGGAGCCCATCCTGACGGAAAACGCTGAGCTGGGTATTGAGTTTGATAACGGGACGGTGAGTGCCCAACTCAGCTACTACATTTCGGATTCCGATTTTGGCCAGCGTTTGCAGCGTGGTGCCGACGGCATCTACACCGTCAAGCGGGAGAAAACCGAAGTGGACGGGCTAGAGTTCCGCGCTGGCTGGGCGTTCACCGATCGCGACCAGCTGGGATTGCGCTACGCCGAGGCAGAAGGCCGCTACGATTCCGATCAGGATGGCAAAGTGGATTCTGATCTGGGCGGTACCAACATTTCCCCGGATCGCCTGAATCTGAGCTGGGATCGTCGCTGGACCGATGCCGTCAGCTCACGCCTGCAGGTCAATCATCTGATCGACCGCTCCGTCAAAAACAGCAGTGGCGTGACCGTGAATGAGTTTGATGGTTACACCACCGTGGATTTCAGTGCTGACGTCAAAGTATTTGATGGGGTGTTGAGTTTGTCGGTGCAGAACCTGACAGACACCGACTATTACACCTATTACTCACAGAGCAGTCCCAATGACCTGCGCAACTTTAAGGGCATGGGGCGCAGTTTCTCCGTTGCCTATCAGTACGATTTCTAATCTTCGCTGAGAGTTTGTGAATCGTGAAAGCATGGCCGGGATGAAACGCCCGGCCAAAACCCGTCCGCCGGGGTTGTGGCGCTGGCATCTGTGGGCCGGCCTCGGTGCGATGGGGCTGTTGCTGATCGCCTCCGTAAGCGGCGCTTTGCTCATCTATCAAAAAGAGCTGATTGCTCTGGTGGTGACCCCCGGGGCGGAACTTCCGCCAGCTTATGACAGCCGCCAACTTGCCCAGGAGTTGGAGGTCATCGTCTCTGACCGATACGCGCAATCTCTCTTGAATCTGAAGGCCCCCAGCGAGCTTGAGCCATACTGGACCATTCGCCATGAGGACGGGCTCGAACTGCTGGCCCTCAACAGCCTGGAACCTTACCGGGAACGCTTGTGGTTTTTGCGCACCATCGAACTCATTCGTGAACTGCATGTAGACCTGCTCAGTGGTGTCTGGGGTGAAGCCCTACTGCTGGTGAGCGGCCTGCTGTCGCTGTTTCTGTGTGTCAGCGGCGTGATCTTATGGTGGCCGGGGCGGCGCGGGTTTCGCTGGCGCTGGGTGTTTCCTCGCAACATCCGTCCCTCCCAGTGGTTGCAGTACCATCGACATTGCGGCGCGCTGGCCAGTCCGCTGTTGCTGCTGGTCCTGTTCACCGGTTCGATCATGCTGTGGCAGAAGTTGGTTAGGCCGCTGCTGCCACCACTCGCCAACACCCAGATGGCGGCTACTGAGCAAGCTCGCACGAGCAATATCGCCGCCCGCTACCTGATAACCCAGGCGCAAGTGCCGGACGCCTGGCCGACCTATATTCGCATTTGGCCACAGCAGGGTAGCGACTGGATGAAGGTGCGTTTCCGCCTTGCCGGTGAATGGCATCTCAACGGCCGTACGGCGGTAGAGATCGATATCAACACTGGAGCGATGTTGATGAGTCCGCGTTCCGATCAGGTGACGACCAGTCGGCGCCTGGTGAACCAGCTGTATCCCCTGCACTCGGGCTTTGGTATGAACGGGGTCTATCGAGGGCTGATGTTGTTGGTGGGGGTGGCGTTGGGGTGGTTGGCATGGACCGGCGGTGTGCACTATATGAAACGCTATCGGCAGCGTCGCCGCCGACGGGCTTGAAGACCCGCGGCTTAATGAATTTGTTGCTAAATCAGGTTGATGCTGAACGTTGGAGCCAGTGAGTACTGGCTCCGCAGGGGTTGCTCAGAACCTATAGGTGCCCTGTATGGCGTAGGTGCGCAGCAAATCGAGCTGGGCAAAGCCATTTCCGTTCACCAGTGGTTGGTCGTTGTTATTGCCACTGGAATACTCGTCGGTGAGGTTGCGGCCCAATAACGCCACATCCCACTGACCACCGGCGGCGCCAATCGCCAGCCGCAGGTCGTGCTTGGTGTAGGCATCCACCAGGGCAATATCGGGGTCCAGGTCGCCGGCATTGTAGTACTCATCGGAATAGTTGATGTTCCAGGTGGCGCGGAATTCCAGCGTATCGCCCACCGGTAAGCGGTAATCAAAATTCAGGTTGGCCGCGTACTCGGGTGAGAAGATGTTGGGGTCGCCGCTGGCGTCGCGCCCGCCATCCACGCAGCCAGGCACATTGCCGGCGGTTTGAGAAACCCAGCAAGGGGCATTTTTAAAATCCGTGTACTCTGCGTCCAGGTAGCTGCCGGCGAAGCCAATGGTGAGGTTGTCGGTGGCTTGCCAGCGCAGGTCCACTTCCACACCGCGGGATTCAATTTCGGCGGCGTTCTGCACAAAAAACGCGGTAGCGCCGTCAAAGATACTCACTTGGTAGTCTTCGACTGTGGTCTGGAATACGGTGGCGTTGAGGGTCATGGCCCCATCCAGCAGGGTGCTCTTGATGCCCAGCTCAATGTTCAGCGCTTCTTCTTCCTCGTATTCAAAGAACGGGTTGTCATTTTCGCGCAGGAAGCGGGCGTCGAAGCCGCCACCTTTGACCCCGGTGGAGACCGTGGCAAACATCATGATGTCCGGCGTCAGGTCGTGTTCCAGGTTAATTGACCAGGAGACAAACTCTTCGTCGCGCTTGCGACCGCGAATGTCGTGTTCATAGGTGCCCAGAAGACCCTCCCACAGGCCGGCGTCCAGTGCGCCGGCGATGGCGGGGAAGGTTGCTTCAAAGGCGTCGTAATCGGCAGCTGTGTCACCCACCACCAGTCCACCGCCAAAATCCCAGCCGCCGGTAAAGTATTTGTCCAGCACGTGGGAGGCCTCTTTGGATTCTTCTGAATAGCGTAGCCCCACGGTCAGGCGGGTCAGCTCCGTCATGTTCCAGGTGCCGGAGCCAAAGATGGCCCACTGATCCTGATCCTGAGTCATGCGGTAGGCGCGGGAGACATTGGGGGCATTCGCCAGGGCCGCACCAAATTGTTCAATCGAGCTGTAGTCCAGGTCTGACTGGTGGTAGTAGGCGCCCAGAATATAGTCAAAGGTTTCGCCACCCGGTGAGGTGAGGCGAATCTCCTGGCTCCACTGCTCGTAATCCTCGCGGGCATCCACCTCGATCAGGGGCAGGGCCGAGAAGTCACAGTCACACACATCCTGGTATTCGTAGGTGGCATAGCCGGTGATGGCAGTCAGCGTGTGATCGCCTACAATCCACTCGACGGTGAGGGTGCCCAGATCCATCTCGTTATCGCTGAATTCCGCCCCGTCGGGAAAGCCCGGAACCCCGGCAAAGGAGGGGATCAATTGCCCCAACAGTGCGCCGCCATCATTAATAACCGCGCGCTCTTCATCCCAGCGCTCTGTGCCGTTACCGCCGGTGGCGGCCGCTACCAGCATTTGATTGAGGCCGTTGATGGCCTGGTCCTGGGGTCTCAGCGGGTTGATCACCGCCAGCTGCACGGGCTTGCCGTCAGCGTTAAACTCCCCGGTTTCCCATTTGCCAGTGATCATGATGTTGTCGGTCAGATCAAACTCCAGCTGACCGCGCAGACTGTAATCATCGCGACCGACTTCGTCGTCACCGTTCATGACGTTTTCCAGATAGCCATCGGTCTCATAGGCGCGATAGGCCAGGCGACCGCGCAGGCTGTCGGTCAGGCCGCCTGAAATAACCCCGGTGTATTCCAGTTCGCTGTTCTCGCCGATCAGCGCGGAGATGGAGGCTTCGAACTCTTCGGTGGGTTTGGCGGTGATCGCATGGATGGCTCCGCCGATGGTGTTTTTACCGAATAAAATACTTTGCGGACCGCGTAAGACTTCGACTCGTTCCAGATCCATAAACGGGGCTCGAGCCAGCTGGTGACGGCCCATGTAAATACCGTCGTGGAAGGTCGAGACTGACAGCTCAATCCCCTGGTTGGTGCCGGGGGTACCGATGCCACGGATGAAGACGAAGTTGCCGATGGGGGTTTCGGAGATATTGACTGCTGGCATGTTGGCGGCGAAGTCGATGGCGTTGGTCACGCCCAGGTCTTTGATGCTTTCACCGTCCATGGCGATCATGGAAATGGGGACGTCCTGCAGGCTCTCAGCGCGTTTGGTGGCGGTGACCACAACCTCTTCGAGGGTTGCAGCCTGGCTGCAGGATGCGCCTGCGATACAGGCAATGGCAAGGCTCAGGGTGTGCAAACGGAGGTTATTATTATGTAACTTCATTGATGGCTCCATAGTATTTATAGGTTTTATAGGGCAGAGCGTTGTCTATTTTTTGTCTCTTAAATATTGCATATATTCGGCAGGGCGGCTTGATAAATCGGGACGTCTGTATGATATTTGAGGACAGAAGCTCAGACATAAATCCTATAAAAACGATAAACAGGAATGAGTCATGGGATATAACACCCGGTCATCTGTGCTGACAGGTTTTGAGGCCTTGGTCACCTACCTTGGCGGGAATCCGTTGGCGTTGCTCAATGAAGTCGGTATCCATCCGCAACAGCTGCATAACCCTGAGGAGTTCATCGGCGATCCGCTGGTTTTGGCGGTGCTGGAACTGGCCGCGAGCGATTGTCGCTGCCCGAGCTTTGGGCTGGAACTGGCGGGTCGCCAGAGTTTGGCGTCGATGGGCTTGATCGGCGTTTACATCATGCGGCAGGCGACGATTGAGAAGGCTCTGGCGGTGACCACGGAATACGCTTACACCCAGTGTGGCGGCTTGAATCTGCAACTTGAGCGTATCAATCATGACCGCTGCAGCCTGTCCATGTACCGCTGCGAAAGCGATTACCGTGTCTATCCGCAAAAGGTGCAGTTGTGCCTGGCCCTGTTGCACCGGTATCTACGGGAACTGATTGGCTCGACCTGGCAATTGCAGTCGGTAGAGGTTACCCAGTCCCTGGATTCGCAACTGCAGCATCGATTCGAACAGTTTTTTGGTTGCACGGTGGTTGGGGATGCACAGCGCAATGCCATTCAATTTCAGCCGCAGTTTCTGCGTTGTCGTCCCCATCAGCAGTTGGAGCTGATTGATCAGGTATTGGGGCATCAGGTCTCAACGCATCTGGCGGCGACCCGGTCAGTGAACCTGCTGGTAGCCTTGGAAAGGGTGATTCGAATGCTGTTGCCAACCGGTGATTGCAGTCTGGAATCAGCCGCGTTGAGCCTGAATCTGCATCCGAAAAAATTACAGCGAGAATTGCGCCGAGCCAATAGCAGTTATCGAACGTTGCTGGAAAGGGTGCGGAGGGAGGAAGCGGTGAAGGAGTTGCAGCGCGGCGACATGAGTATCAGTCACCTGGCGCTGCATTTAGGCTATGCCGAATTTTCCGTGTTCAGCCGCCAGTTTAAACAGTGGTTTGGCGTTGCGCCTACCCACTGGCGGCCGAATCTGGCTGTAACTTAAATTAAGGGTTTTTCGCGGTAGCCTTAGCGTCCGGGTCCACCACTAAACCCTCTTTGATCAGGTCTTCGCGCCAGTCGTGAGTACGCTTGATGATGTACTGGTGGATTTTCTCCACCTGCTCCGGTTGCAGGATGCCGCCAAACGGGGGCATGCCCTTGTTAGAGCGCATGCCGTAGACGATGGCCTGGAATTGATCGTGTTTCTCCGGCGTCAGGTAGCGCAGGTCCGGAATGATGTTGGCCCCCTGAACCGACAAGCCGTGACAGACACCGCAGTGCCCTTGGTACATGGCAGCACCCTCGGCCAAATCTTGTGCACTGGCGGTAACCGCTGGTGGCTCCGGCAGAGTGTACTGGCGACGTTTGATCGCTGGTGCAGCAGCCTTGCCGTTCAGCTTGAACACATACAGACGGGAATCGGGTACTACACGGGTGCGGTCAGCCAGACCACCAAAGGTGATCGGGAAGGCGCCGCCCCAGCCAGCGTTAAAGGCCACGTACTGCTCGCCATCAACCGAGTAGGTGATGGGGGCCGCGGCCACGCCGGTAGATACAGGCTGTTCCCAGAGTTTTTCACCGCTGTCGGCAGCATAAGCAATCACGCGGCCATCAGCCGTGCCCTGGAACACCAGGTTGCCGGCAGTGGACAGGGTGCCACTGTTGTGGATGTGCTTGTAAGGCACTTTCCAGCGCGCTTCCTGCTTGATCGGATCCCAGGCAATCAGGCTGCCGCGATAAATAGCGCCCAGCTCTTCGTTGGCCTGGATGGACTCGGGTACCGAGGGAATCACCAGACCCAGGTTGGGCAGGCCCGGAGCCGGGTCATAGGCTTCGGCCAGCGGGTTGTACTCTTCCATGGTCACCTGCTGGGGAATGTACACCAGGCCGGTTTCCGGGTTGTAGCTCATGGGTGGCCAGTTGTGGGAGCCCTGAGAACCGGGGAAGACAATTTTGCTCTCGCCTTTGGTCCAGTAATCGGCCACTTCCGTGTCGATGATCGGACGACCGGTTTCCGGGTCGATGGATTTGGCCCAGGTGGCGACACCGAATTTCTCCGCGGAAATGAACTTGCCGGTGGCGGCGTCCAGAACGTAGAAGAAGCCGTTCTTGGGAGCCTGCATGACAACGCGACGGGGTTTGCCGTCAATTTCCAGGGTGGTGACGATGATGTGCTGGGTGGCGGTGTAGTCCCAGGCATCACCTGGTGTGGTCTGGTAGTGCCAGACGTACTCGCCGGTTTCAGGCTTGATGGCGACGATAGAAGACAGGAACAGGTTGTCCCCTTTGCCTTCGGAACGCAGTTTGTAGTTCCACAGGGAGCCGTTACCGACACCGATGTACAGCAGGTCCAGGTCTGGATCGTAGGCCATGGAATCCCACACAGTGCCGCCACCGCCCTGTTTCCAGTACTGGTCACCAAACCAGGTTTTGCGGATCTTGGTGATGGTTTCGGTCTCGTCGCCCTTGGCTGGGTCGCCAGGAACGGTGAAGAAGCGCCAGGCTTGTTTGCCGGTGTCGGCGTCGTAGGCGGTGATGTAGCCGCGTACGCCAAACTCGGCGCCGCCATTACCAATGATCACTTTGCCTTTAACAATGCGAGGGGCGCCGGAAATGGTGTAGTTGCGCTCTTTGTCGATAACGGTGTCTGCCGACCACACCAGTTTGCCGGTTTTGGCGTCCAGGGCTTCCAGTCGGCCGTCGTAGACACCCACATAGACCTTGTCTTTCCAAACGGCGACTCCGCGGTTGGCGGCATCACAGCAGCCGCGGCCTTGAATGCCACGCCAGACTTTTGGGTCGTAACTCCACAGTTGTTCGCCGGTTTTGGCGTCCAGGGCGTAGACCATGCTGTAAGCACCGGTGGTGTACATGACACCATCGACCACTACGGGAGTGGCTTCGACAACGCGGTCCAGTTCGTATTTGTGGCTCCAGGCCAGGCCCAGTTCATCGACGTTGTCATCGGTGATTTGTTCCAGGGGGGAAAAGCGTTCCTCGCCATAGTTGCGGCCGTGGGCCATCCAGTTGCCGGGTTCCTGGTCCGCTGCAATCAGTCGCTCGGGGGTAACCGGAGCGGCCAATAAAGACGTTGACAGACAGGACAGAATGACTGCCGGAAGGCAGCTTTTGATAATGGTTTTCATCGAATCCCCTCTCTTCTGGGATTGTTTGGCTCGGGAATAATCACACTTCTGGTGTTTATAGTTCTAACCCGCTAGTTTAAATGAGGTAGGCGCCGAAAACTGTCAAAAATATGACAAACTTTTGCTGGGTTTGTGTTTAGACTCCCATCCCCATACGTGCCCAGGATCAGTATTGGCAGTGGCACGAATTGCCCAATAGCATTGGCCAGGTCACACCAAATATCTAGCCCCACCCAATATAGAGACGCGCTCATGAACCAGCCATTAACCAATACCCTGAATATCCCCGAGGAGTTCACCGAAGTCTTTGCCAAGCAAAAGGCTTTCTTCCGTGAACACCGCAATCCTTCTTACCAGGAGCGGGTAGCTGATTTGAAAGCGTTGCATCGCATGCTGGTGGAAAACCGCGAGGCATTGATTGAGGCGGTGAACAGCGACTACGGCTGTCGCTCGCGTTTTGAAACCGTATTCACTGAGCTGCTGCTCAACCAGGAAGGCATTCTGGATACCATCAAACACCTGAAAAAGTGGATGAAGCCCCAGAAGCGCTCGCTGGACCCCACCCAGTACCCGCTGGCCAAAGCCCGCGTCATTCCCCAGCCGCTGGGTGTGGTGGGCATTGTTGTGCCCTGGAACTTCCCCATTTCCATGGCGTTTGCTCCCCTGAGCGGTATTTTTGCCGCCGGTAACACCGCCATGATCAAAATGTCGGAAAACTCCAACAACCTGGCGATGCTGTTCAAAGAGCTGGCACCTCGGTATTTTCCCGAAGGCAAGCTGGCTTTCTTTGAAGATGGCAATGGTCGCGGCCCAGCCTTTACCACATTGCCGTTCGATCACCTGTTCTTTACCGGTTCTCCGGCGACGGCCAAGTCGGTTATGGCCAACTGTGCCCAGAACCTGACCCCGGTAACCCTGGAGCTGGGTGGTAAATCCCCGGCGGTGGTGGATGCCAATTACAACCTGACCAAGGCGGTTGAGCGCATCATGTGGGTGAAAATGCTCAACGCTGGCCAGATCTGTACCAACGTGGATTACCTGTTCTTGCCAGAAGGTAAGGAAGAGGCGTTTGTGGCCGAAGCCAAGCGCATTTGTAACGCCCGCTACCCGGACATCAACAACGGCGATTACACCGCCGTGATTGACCAGCGTTCCTACGACCGTCTGCAGGAGACCCTGGAAGACGCGCGCTCGAAAGGTGCCCGTATCATCAATCTGTTTGAAGACCAGCAGGCCGATGCCAGCCGCCGCATCTTCCCGCCGCACGTCATCCTCGGTGCGACCGACGATATGCTGGTGATGCAGCGCGAAGTGTTTGGTCCGCTGCTGCCGGTGAAAACCTACCGCACTCGCGACGAAGTGGTCGACTACATTGAAGCCGGCCATCGTCCGCTGGCGTTCTACGTCTACACCGATGACAAGCAGCTGGCTGACTGGTACATCAACAACACCATGTCCGGTGGTGTGACCGTTAACGATGGCCTGATTCACGCCGGTATCCACAGCCTGCCGTTTGGCGGTGTGGGTAACAGCGGCATGGGTCATTATCACGGTTATGAGGGCTTCACCACCTTCTCCAAAATGCGCCCCGTGTTTTACCAGGGCCCGATTCGTGCACTCAACATGCTGATGCCTCCGTACGCTGGCAAGCCCACCAAGCTGCTCAACATGATGCTGAAAATGAAGAGCTGAGGTACAAGCCCTTTTTACTGTTGATTTAAAAAGTTCAGTCAATCGAAACACGGAGCGTGTGATGCCGCGAATGATCAAATGGGCTTTCCCGCTGGGGCTGCTGACGGCAGCCCTGCTGGGTTGTTCAGCCAACCCATCGACCGAGTCGGTAGCCGCACAGTCGTCGGTAATGCCGGTGGAGCAGGAGCCGCGTCACACCATTGTGTTTGAAAACGATCAGTTGCGGGTCTACGACGTCAATCTCCAGCCTGGGGAGGAAACGGCGTACCATGAGCACCGCAACGACCTGCTTACCGTGGTCGTGATTGCCTCGAAGGTCGCCAATCAGGTTCTGGGGCAGGAGGAAAAAATAGATCAGGCGCCCTCCGGCGTGCTGATTTACAGTCCCTATCGTACCCAGGGGGGATTTCGTCACCGCGTGTTGGCCACTCAGGGCCAGCCTTTCCATGTGCTGGGTATCGGCCTTAAAGGCGATAACCACGGTGCCAGTGAGGTGTTGCTGGGACGGCCTGATGAGCCCTTGTTTCGCTTTCCCCAGGGGCAGGTGCAGCGTCTGACGCTGGAGCCGGGGGCGGCGGTATCGCTCACCGAAGGTCTGTTGGTGGCGTTGGATGCGGGACAATTGAGCGATGCAACCTTGCAGGCTGGTCAGGTGTGGTGGCAGGCCGGGGAGTTGTTACGCAATCAGGGTGATAAGCCCTTGCGATTGTTGCAGCTTCGGCTGGCTCAGCAGTAAACACTGATTCAAAAATGAAAAAAAGGAGCTGCCCAAAGCAGCGGCAGCTCCAAATCGAAAGGAAGCAACTGAAATCTGAGGGAAAGCCAGGGGTTAACCTGGCTGACGTTTCAATGGCTGGCACATGCAGTGCACGCCGCCACCGCCGGAAGTGAACATGCTCACGTCCGGGTCTATCACGGTCAGGCCGTGGGCCTTACACTTGTCTTTCAGTTCGTGGTTGTCGTAGGGCAGCAGTACGCGATCGTTACCCAGTGCTACCACGTTACAACCCAGTTCCAGCATCGCCCGGTAGGAAATGTCGATCAATTCAATGCCGCGGGCCTGCAGCCAGTCGACAAACTCCTGTTCCAGTGCCTGCACACAGGCCGCCGCCAGTTTCGGTGCCAGCATCGCCAGTTTCACGTCCAGGTGCAGGAAGTAGGGGTCAAACTTGTAGCTCTTGAATTCCCAGCCCTCGGCTTCGACCCAGGCTTTCACTTGCGCCAGGCCTTCTTCACTGGTGCGCTCACCGGTGTAGCCACACAGGATCAGGCCCGGTTCCAGCACCATAAAGTCGCCGCCCTCGAGGGTGCCGGCGGTGATGATGTCATACACCGGGATCTGCTGGCTCTGGTAAAACTCCAGTACCGCCTTCCACTCGCCGCGACGCCAGGGGCTGTACATCTGGGTCACAATCGGGCCCCAAGGGGTCATGACGGATGAGTCGCGCGCATACAACTGATAGGGCAGGCTGGCATCGGCTTCCAGGATGTGGGTTTCCACACCGGCCTGCTGGTAGGCGTCGATCATTTCCTGGTATTGGGTTTTGGCGACGGCGTGGTCGAACTGGCGGCCCAGGCGCATGGAGCGGCGGGACATGGCGTTGCCGGTCTGCCAGGAGTAGTGATCCATGGGACCGATCAGGACTTTCTCCAGCACGCCGTATTCGGAGTCCATGCCCCACTGGTCCAGAACCGGGGAGTTTCCGCCCGGTACGCGATTGGCAAATTTCATCGGTATCTCCTGAAATGCTTTGCTCTTGAAGAGATTGCTATTTGTATAGATTGCTATTAGTTGTTCAGTTCTGCGCGGGTCAGCATGGCCTGCAGCAGGATGTTGGCTCCCGCCTCCACGTCGGCGGCGAGGACGGCTTCTTTCTCGTTGTGGCTGAGGCCGTCCTTACAGGGAATGAAGATCATCGAGGTGGGGGCGACCTTGGCGACATTGCAGGCGTCGTGGCCGGCACCCGACACCATGCGACGGTGGGAGTAACCCAGGTTATCCACAGCACTTTGCACGGCGGCCACACAGTCGTGATCAAACTCCACGCCGGGGGCTTCCCAGAAGCACTCGTACTCCATTTTCAGCTCAAACTGCTGCGCCGCGGCGTTGATGATGTCCTCGTAAGACTGCAGCATGGCCTGGTAGTGATCGGCTTCGGGATGACGGATGTCGACGGTGAATTCCAACCGACCCGGCACGGTGTTGCTGGAACCGGGGTCAGCGTGTACAAAGCCAAAGGTGATACGCGCATCCGCTCCGTGTTGTTCGGTCATGGCGTACAGCTGCGGCAGGCACTGGCCGAGGGCCATCATCGGGTCTTTGCGCAGGGTCATGGGCGTCGGGCCGGCGTGGGCTTCCTGGCCGTAGTACACCACCCGGTGGCGGCTCATGTGTTGCACGCCGGTGACCACGCCAATGGTTTTCTGCTCGGCTTCCAGCACCGGTCCCTGTTCAATGTGCAGTTCAAAAGCGGCGTGGATGGCGTCGGCGGCTGCGGCCAATTCACCCAGTTGGCCGGTGCGTTCGAGTTCCTCTTTGACGCTGGCGCCATTGCGATCGGTCAGCGCGTAGGCCGCTTCCAATGGCATCACACCGGCCCAGACGGCGGAACCCATCATGGCGGTGTCAAAGCGGCAGCCCTCCTCGTTGGTCCAGACCACCACTTCCAGCGGGTGACGGGTCTGCACACCGGCGTCTTGCAGGGTTTGCAGCACTTCCAGACCGCCGAGGACGCCGTAGATGCCGTCGTACTTGCCGCCACTGGGTTGGGTGTCAAGGTGGCTACCGGTGATCACTGGCGGCAGTTCGGGGTCGCTGCCTTCACGGCGGGCAAACAGATTGCCAACGGCGTCGCGGCGCAGAGTGCAACCGGCTTGCTCGGCCCATTGGGCGAACAGTTCGCGGCCGATTCGGTCTTCGTCGGTCAGGGCCTGGCGGTTGCAACCGCCACCGGCGGTGGCGCCGATCTGGCCGATTTCTTCAAGCCGCGCCCACAGGCGTTCGCCGTTGATGCGCAGGGTGTGTTGTTGGGTCATATCGCCTCCTCAGTGTGCCGGAGCATTCACAAATGGAACCCGGAAAATGGCTGTTGATTGGATTTTATGCGATTATTTTGTTTCCACAATTGATTTGTTTGCACGTAAATGGTTACAAAAACGCACCATCTGGGGTTTGATCATCGTCGCTTACCACTCAACACCCTGCGTGCCTTTGAGGCGGTAGGGCGGCACGGGTTTGTGCGAGTGGCGGCTGATGAGCTGCATCTCAGTCACGCGGCACTCAGTCGTCAGATTCGAAATCTGGAAGAGCGTCTTCAGGTTAGTTTATTTGAGCGAGCGGGTAACCGGTTGCGGTTGACGGCGGCGGGGCAACGCTTTCTCACCGTGGTGCAGGATGCCTTACGGACTCTGCAGCAGGGACTCGACGACCTGAACCACGAATCCCTTGAGGGGGAGCTGGTGCTTGGGGCCACGGCGACCATGTCGATCAACTGGTTGCCGGAGCTGATCGCACGCTTTACCGATCGTTACCCTGAAGTCACCCTGCGGCTGAAGACTCTGGAGCCCTACAGTCGTGAGGTGCCCACGGACATCGACCTGGCGCTCAGCCTGGGGGAACCAGAGGCGCACGGTAGGCGTGTGTTACATCTCTACCAGGAGCACTATCAGCCCATGTGCGCGCCGGCCCTGCTGCGGCCTGATGTGCCCGTGCAGGAGCCGGCTGATCTTCTTAATTACCCGCTGTTGCATGAGCGTTACCAGCACTGGGAGCGCTGGTTCGATCGCCACGGACTGCAGGGCAGCAGTGCCAGCCGCAATATCCACTTTGACTATGGCTTTCAGTCCATCGAAGCCGCCCGGCGGGGTATGGGGATTGTGCTGGCCGACCAGCTGGAAGTGGCGGCCGATTTGCGGCGCGGTTCACTGGTGCGCTTGCTGGACGCGGCGATACCATTGGACGCGGGAATTTACCTGATTCTGGCCCGCGACAGCCATGTTCGCGCCCGCCTGTTTCAGGAGGAACTCTATCGCTATCTGGCGGAGTTGGGGATCAATCCGCAGGCGGGGGTTTAACCGCGCTTGTCGCCAGCGCGGAGATCTTTCAAGATGGGAGCCCACACGGGGCATTACTTGAGATAGGGATGATTGTGCTACGACTGTTCTGGTTATGTTTGGCTGTCTGGTGTATCGGAGCCCCGCTGGGGCGGGCCGATACGGTATCGGTGGCGGTAGCCTCCAACTTTACCGCGCCCATGCGGGATATTGCCCTCGCGTTTCAGTCGGTGACGGGGCACGAGGCCAGGTTGTCGTTTGGTTCTTCGGGAAAATTCTTTGCCCAGATTCAGAACGGGGCGCCGTTTGATGTGTTCTTCTCGGCCGACCAGGCCAAGCCGGAAGCGCTGGAGCAGGCCCAACTGGCACTGCCCGACAGCCGCTTTACCTACGCCATCGGTGCCCTGGTGCTCTGGTCCAGCCAGCCGGATTATGTCGGTGACGGCGAAAGCCGGTTGCGCGAGGGGGAGTTTCGCAAACTGGCTCTGGCCAACCCCCGCTTGGCCCCCTATGGAATGGCGGCCATGGAAGTACTGCAGGCGTTGGGGTTGATCAAGGCTACCCAGTCGCGTTGGGTGCAAGGGGAAAATATCGCCCAGACCTACCAGTTTGTCCGCAGTGGCAACGCCGATCTGGGCTTTGTCGCCCTGTCACAAGTCATGGCAGAGGGGAAGGTCAGTTCGGGTTCCAGCTGGGTTGTGCCGGCGCCCATGTACCAACCGATACGGCAGGATGCAGTGTTATTGCGCCGCGGTAAGGACAATGCGGCGGCTCTGGCACTGCTGGAGTTTGTGCGTGGTGATCAGGCGCGGGAGATTATGATGGGGTACGGTTACACCGCGCCCATGGTCCCGTGAGTCTCATCTGGACAGCTCGTCGGGTCCTTGGGGCGCGGGGCCCGGTTCACGCCAGTACGCTGTTGACCAGCCAGGCGTTATAGGCCGCAAAGCCTATCAGCAACAACAGGCCTTCAATGCGATTAATGCGACCGGTGCCACGGAAACCGTAAGCCATCACGAACAGGGCCACCATAAAGGCCATCATCACGGGCCAGTCGCGCAGCATTACTTCCGGCAGGATGTTCGGCATGGGGGCGATGGAGCCGGCAATACCAATCACCGCCAGCAAATTGAACATGTTTGAGCCCACCACGTTGCCGATGGCGATATCGTGTTCACCTTTACGGGCTGCCACAACTGTCGCCGCCAGTTCCGGCAGCGAAGTACCCAGGGCGACAATGGTGAGGCCGATGATCAGGTCGCTGACGCCCAGCTGCTGGGCAATCGTAACCGCCCCCCAAACCAGTATGCGAGAGCTGACCACCAGCAATACCAGGCCGGCCACCAACCAGAAAATTCCCATTTGCAACGACAGGTCCTGGCCCGCCATTTCCTGTTCGGTTTCCGCTTCCAGGCTGTCGCCCTGGCCGCGCAGGCCGGTGAAAATGCTCCAGCCGATAAGGGCAAAAAAGCCGGCCAGCAGAATCAGGCCTTCGGTCCGTGACAGAGAGTTATTCCACAGTAGAAAGCCGGTAAACAAACCGATCACAAACAGCAGCGGCAACTCGCGACGAATAATTTTGGAGTGCACCACAATTGGCGTTATTAAGGCGGTAATCCCGAGAATCAAGCCGGTGTTGGTTATGTTGGAGCCCAGCGCATTACCCAGGGCCAGATCCGGATTGCCGTCCAGTGCCGCCATGGCGGACACCACCATCTCCGGTGCCGAGGTGCCGAAGCCGACAATCACCATGCCGATCAGCAGCGAAGGCATGCCGGCGTGTTTGGCGGTGGCCGCCGCCCCGTCCACAAAGCGGTCTGCACTCCAGACCAGAATCGCAAAGCCGGCCACAATGGCCAGTAGTGCCGCAGTCATTGTTACTCCTTAAAAGTCGTCTTTTTAAACGTTTTGCCAGTTTTGGACCTGATGGTTTTTTGAATGTTATTGGTCTTATTGGGGGTTAATCGTGGCAAAGCGTGAATCGGTGCGCATGATGCCATAACCGCGACATGGGGGATATGCTAATCTATGGCGCCTGTTCCATGAGTCCTGCCCTACATGTTGTTTCTGTCTTCCCTGTCCCGGCGCCTGGGCGCCTTTTCGTGTGTGTTTGCCCTGGGGGCCATGCTCTTGAGCACAGCGGCTGTGAGTGCCGCCACTTATCCTTTCCCCGCAGCGCCAGACACGGTGGTCGGCGCCACCCAGAGCGTGGCGGCGCGTTATGAAGACACGCTGCTCGATATCGCTCGTGAACACCAGATCGGTCAGGATGCTATCGTACTGGCCAACCCCCATATCGACCGCTGGTTACCCGGAGAGGGGACACCGGTCATCATTCCCTCGCAATTTGTCCTGCCGGATACCCCCTACGAAGGACTGGTGTTGAATTTGCCGGAAATGCGCCTGTACTTTTATCCCCCCCCGGTCAGCGGTGAACTTCAGTCCGTGCAGACCTACCCGGTCAGTATTGGTCGACGGGATTGGTCGACCCCCAAGGGGATCACCCGAATCGTCAACAAGCTTAAGGACCCGGCCTGGTATCCCCCGGCTTCGCTGCGCGAGGAGCACGCTGCCGACGGTGATCCCTTGCCGACGGTGGTGCCGCCGGGCCCCGATAACCCTCTCGGCCGCTACGCCATGTTGCTGGACATTCCCGGTTACCTGATCCACGGGACCAACAAGCTATTCGGCATCGGCATGCAGGTATCCCATGGCTGTATCCGCATGTCGCCCGAAGACATTGAGTTTCTGTTTCCACAGGTGGCCCAGGGCACCACGGTGCGCATCGTCAACCAGCCGGCCAAGGTGGGTTGGTTGGGCGATAAGTTGTATCTGGAAGTGCATCCACTGATGGAGGGTTTACAGGATGAGAGTATCAATGTGATACAGGTGGTGGACACGGCTATCCAGCGTGCGAAGCGGGAACGACACATTGCCACTGGTCGACGGGTCCAGTGGGATGAGGCGGCCATAGAGGCCGCCATCCGGTCACGCAGCGGTCTGCCAGTGGCGATTGCGGAGTTGCTGTAAGCCGACTTGCTGTCGGTCTGTAGACTCTGGCAGCCGCTGCGGGCGCTTCCCCCGGTTCGGAATTTATCGGCGCAGAGTCAATCGATGTTGTGACTACTGCTCAGCGGATCATCTGGCACCGATTACTTGTACATGGATTTTTTAAACATGCGGTCCAGTTTTTCATTGGTTTCCATTGAGGCATCGCGGGCTTGCTCGGCGGCGTCGCGGGCCGCAGCTGCATCGGAACGGGCTGCAGAGGCGTCAGCCGCAGCGCGATTAGCCGTATCCATCGCCGTCTGAATATCCGCTTTCATGGCATCAATTTCGGATTGAGAGGTTGAGGCGCATCCGCCCAGCCCGGTCAGGGCGGCCAGCATCAGGCCGGCAGCGGTGGTTTTCAGTAACGTGTGCATGGAATGGCTCCCCTATTGGTATTTGATGATGGTCGGTCAATGGTCAACGGGACAATCTGACTGCAGAAGCGCAAAGCTCGACCAATACTTCCTATTGACTACAGCAAGAATAGCAGGCTGCAACGGATACGCAGGGAGCTGGTAAAAAATTTTTGCCTGGTGCAGGGAAAAGGACGCCAGCTGTTGATCAGTGGTTAGCGAATGCTCACGAGCGTGCCTTCACCGATCAATTCGGCCAGCTGTTCGATTTGCTCATTGGTGAGGGCGATACAGCCATTGGTCCAGTTGAACAGCTGGTGCACCCGGGGATTGCCGGCACCGATGCCGTGAATGCCAAAATAACCACCGAGCCCGGTGGTTTGCGGCGGCGGTTGTTGTTGCCGCCAGGCCCGATCCAATTGCTCATATTCCTTAGGACTGATGCGACCATCCGCGAAGGCCGCATCGGCGTAATCCATGGTGGGGTAATCAATACCCAGAAATAGATGAAAGCGGTTGCTGCTGCGAATGCCGGTGATGGTGAACTCCCCCAGCGGGGTTTTCTGGTCACGGGTGCGCTTATCGCCGAAGGCACCGGTGCCGTTGCTGCCGATGGCGATATTGTTGATCCGGTAGAGTTCGGCCCGGCCTTGCATAACAGTAAGCGTCTGGGCCTGGGTATCGACCAATAGCCAGCGGGGATCGTCAGTCGGGTGTGAAATGACCGGTTGGACCAGACCGGTTTGATGGGGATTGGACAGGGACGCGGTGGTCAGGGCGTCTGCGGGAAGCCCGGCGGCCGCCAGCAGTTGAGGGATTGCCAGCAGGAGCGCGCTGAACAAACCCGGCCACCACTTTCGCAACAACACTATGCGTGACAACAATCTGCTGTGGGACATTCTCTGGTACATCATACGTCGCTTTATATCATAAGCAGTTTTACATCATACGTTGTTTTATACCATACGCCGCTTTACTTCAACGCAGCACGAGAGCAATAGAGGCTGTTTGGCGCAGATCAAAATTGATAGGCGAAATCCAGATACAGGCGATTTTCGAGAGTATCTTCTTTCACTTCCGCCACCCGGCCATTTTCATCGGAGTGATAATCAACGCACAGCCAGCGGAATCTCAGGCCCTTAACCGCCGGGACAGCCCAGGTGACATCCATCGCCGTGTACCACTCATCGGCGCTGCCGAGGGCCTTATCGTAGGTGTTTTCGGCGCCGTTGGCGTGGGTGTAGAGCAGCAGGGTGGAGAGTCCGGTCACGACCTGGCTCCAGTCATAACTGGCGCGCACTTGCCAGACATTGGCGTTTTTGCCAGTGAGGTCCTGGCCCGAGGGCGCACGGGTGGGCAGGGGTGTGGTGCCATGGTCGCCGGAGTACAGATCCTCGATCCAGACGTCGTCACGGACCAGGGTCATGGCCATACCCAGGGACAGCTGCTCGGCGGCCCAGTCCAGGGTGGCGAAATACACATTGGAGTGATTGCTGTCGGTACCGGCGTCCACCTCGCCCCGCTCAGCCCCATCGACAAACAGTTCGCCATCGTCGCGGGAGTTGAGATAGCCTCCCGCCAGGGTCCAGCGACTGAGTTGAGGGCCAAAGTGATAGCGCAACATCAGAGCCTGTTTGGTCAGGTAGTCGTGCGAGCTGACCTGTTCCAGGCGAGCGCTGAAATCACCGTGCTGGTACTCCGCGCCGATGATGCTGATATAGTCGATGGCAGCGTTGCCGGCCTGGCCGGTAACCACCCTGTCAGTGAAAAAAGGCACAAAGCTGTCGTCGTGACGGGGAGACCATCGATCCACCCACACGCCGTAGAGTGCCACCTCGGCCACCTTGGCAGAGACGCTCACTCCCTGAAAACTGCTGGGTACCGCGCGGGAGCCGGATGAATCCAGGAACAGCGTGTCGAGAGTCTGGCGCCCGAGGCGGGCACTGAGGGACTGTCCGAAATGCAGATTGAGATAGGCCTGTCCCAGCTGCGAGCTGGATGTCTCATAGTCACCGTGATTGTCCACATGAAACAGATCGCTGCGGCGCAGGCCGGAGGCGGACAGTTTTTGGATCTGATAGGCAGAAGCGCCGACACTGACGATGTTTTTCCAGGCGGCGGAGCTGGCATTGAGTTGAATACCGAGGGCTGACTGGCGCAGGTCGAGGGCATCGGTCTCGAAGTCCCGGTCAAAATGTACACTGCGCACCTGCAGGGTAAGCTGGTGGGCTGTGGGCTCCGTCGATGGCGCGGCGATGGTGGCCATCGACAGACTCGCCAGACTGCAGGCTGCGACAATAAGGCTTTTCATTGGGGGTTCCTGAGGCATGTCAATGAAGTGTAACAAAGCTGTCATCTAATGCATGTTTGGATGCAGGCAAAGACTTGCATGACTGCAACACGTCATGACTGCACAACAGGGGCGTCAACAGGCAGCAGGAATGCCGCTGACTAGCCCGTCATTATTGTGCTGGACCAATAGTGCTCGAAACGTTTGCTGGCATCGCCCATGGCGTTGTGCATCACGTAATCCTTGCCTGGCGCAATGCGGTAGTGTATCTCGATGGTTTCCTGGGCTGTGGCTTCACATTTAACCTGCAGTCCGGGCAGATCCAGTTGTTCCAGTTGGGGGAAGTGAAAGCCGATAATAAATTTTTCCGTTCGAGGGATGGTGACCATGGGGCCCTCATTGGAAGGATAATCGTCCGTGCCAATGCGGCTCACCAGGCCGGTACGACGCAGAAGCTTTTCATAGCCCGACGCTGTGTCGAAGGGATTCTCGGCGGGCTGCTTGGTAATCAGCTGACCGCAACGCACTAACTCGGTGATGTAGAAGTGGTTGCCGTTTGGCCTTTGCCAGCGCACCACTTTGTAGGTGCCCGGAATGACAAGGTCGACAGGGCCGTTGTCGATCTCAATCGCTTGACCGGTGTCGGTGGAGAGTCGGCCGCGCAGTGCGGCGTTAAACAGGGGGATACTCAATTTAATCGACGCCTGGCTGCCGGTGTGGGATGTGGCTGACACCCTGGCTGTGAAACCATCGACACGGGGGAGATGGATTCGGCCAATCACAAAGTAGCCGTGGTGCAGGTTCAAGTCTGGGTCGTAATGGCGGCTGCCATCAAAATTATGGGGGACATATTCCAATATCCGCTTTACCGCCTCGCCGCTGTGTTGCGTCAGGAAATGGGTCAGGTTCTGGCGCTCGCCATGGTCTGCGAGTGGTTCTCCGTCGGCATTAAGGATCGGCGTTTGTTGAAACAACTGGTTCAGCAGTCGGGGCGAAAAGTGCCTTGAGATGCGAATGCGATCGGGCCGATTAGAAAAACAAAACGGCTTGAATCCCGTCGGTATCAACTTGCTGGTCGTTAGCGAATCATCTGTGGACATGCTTACCTCATTTCAGGCCGGCGGCTTAAGGCCAGCCCGAAACAGGCCGGCCCGAAAAAGCCCAGCCCGAAAAAGCATAGTCACTGAACCGCTAAATGCACAGTGGAATATAGGTGCCGGTGGCGAGGTGTACTGGCGGTAGCGAGAGGAGCGTTAAACGTCTGGATTCTTGTGGATTTAGGCGCTATTGTGGGGCGAACGTACATGCATTGGGTTGGCTCTCACATGCGGACGCTTAACCACAACAATACAGACTGTCTTGCTCTTCCCATATCCTATGCGCCATTTTCTCGTTCTCGTGTTGTTCAGCCTACTATCCCTGAGTGTTTTAGCTGGTGATCCTCTGCCGCCACTGACACTGAATCAGTCCTCGGTAGACGTGAATTTGAACGACTATTTGGGATTGCTTGAAGACCCTGATCGAGAGCTGACCTTTGCTCGGGCCTTAGAGCAGCTCGATGCCGGGGCTTTCCAGCGTTTGTCAGGAGTGGCACCCAACTTTGGTTTTACCGCCGCCGCCTGGTGGGTGACCTTTACCATTCATAACCCCAGTGATCACGTTCGTCATTTGTTGGTGCGTCAAAACTACCCGCTGATTGACCAGTTGGATTTGTGGGCTTCCCAGCCGGACGGAAACTGGGAGCATATCGCCACCGGTGATCGGCTGCCGTTTACTGAGCGCCCTTTGGCGACTCGGGATTTTCAGTTTCCCGTGGTTATTCCGGCCAACGGTGAACAAACCTTCATCCTGCGTTATCACACCCAGGGCTCCCTGAATATTGGCCTGTCGGTGATGTCGCCCGATGTTACGGTGGCGGCACTCACCAAGGAATACCTGGCGCTGGGTATTTATTACGGTGGCTTTCTGGTGCTGCTGGTCTACAACCTGCTGCTGTTTATTGGTCTGCGCGAAAAAGTTTTTGTCTACTATGCCCTCTATGTGCTCAGCTACGGCACCTACATGTCCGTGCACAATGGCTTGAGCTTTCAGTACCTGTGGCCCGGCAACACCTGGCTGGCCAATCAGAGCCTGGTGATCTTACTGTCGTTGTCGTTGCTGTGGGCAACCCGTTTTGCCCGCGAAATACTCTCGACCCGGCAGCTGGCCCCCTGGGCTGATCGCATTGCCGGGGCGATGGAGCTCTGTATGTGGGTGGCTCTCGTGGTCGGACCCTTTGTGCCTTATCGCTGGGTGGTGGTACCGCTATCGGCCATGACCGGGATTATCTGTTTCCATCTGTTGATTATGGGTATCCTGACGTTGCTGCGGGGCTCAATTCCGGCCCGCTACTACCTGACCGCCTTCTCCGCGCTGCTGCTGGGGGTGATGACTTACATGTTGAAAACCTTTGGCTTGCTGCCCCATAACGCCTTTACCCAGAATGCCTTTCAGGTGGGAGCCCTGGTGGAAATGGTGCTGCTCAGTTTGGCCATTGGCAGTCGCCTGAACGAATCCAAGTTGCAGGCCAGCATTGACAGCCTCACGGATTTGCACAATCGACGTCACTTCAACGAACAGATTTTGACCGAGTTTGAAAAAGCCCAGCGCCGCAGTCAGCCACTGACCCTGATGGTGCTGGACATTGATCACTTCAAGTGCTTCAACGACAACCACGGTCATGTGCAGGGGGATCTGGCTCTGCAGGCGGTCGCCCGAGTTCTGGGTTCAGCCATTCGCAAACCCAACATTTGCTGTCGCTACGGCGGTGAGGAATTTGCCATCATCTTACCCAATTGCCCTACTGCGGCTGCGGCGACCCTGGCTGAACGGCTACGGCAGTTGGTGGAAGAGAAAACCCGAGAGAGTTTTGGATTGAGTGTCAGTATTGGCTTGGCGACTCTGGAGGGCAGCAATTTCCAGGACCCCGACGCGCTGTTTGTTGCGGCCGACGAAGCGCTTTATCGCGCCAAGGAGCAGGGCCGTAATCGCGTCGAGCGTTTTGACGAGATGGCGGCAGCACTCGGCCTTTAAGTGCACTGCCGCTGAGTACAGCGGCCTTTTAGGGTTTATGTCTGGTTATGTCTGGGGGCTTGACGGCTGCACGGTCGCGGTCGCGCCCACAACCAGCTGGTTACGACCAATATCCCAAACAGGCTGTAACCGACTGCAAACACCCACTCGGGAAAATCATAATACAGCAGCGTGCCCAGCCAGTGGGAGATGAACGTGCCGGCGTACCCGGGCTCACCAGCCTGTTGGCGCAACGCCATTTCCCACTGGGTGAGTGGGCAGATCATCCCCATCCAGGCCTGCGCCACCACAATCCCGATGGCGGCCAGGTGCAGCCAGCGAAACCACGGGTTGCAGACCCAGGCCCAATGCCGCAGCTTGCCCGTCACAATGGCGGCCAGCCCCAGCACCACAAAACCCACAAACACCAGGTGAGCCACCAGGATGGCGTCGGCGGCCAGTAGCAACAGGGTCGGGCTTGAGGGCTGGTTTAGCATAGCGGTGTTCCCGTTCACATGCGGACAACGGGCAAATCGGTCCAGCGGGTAGTATAGGCCGGAGAGGTATAGGCCTGCCGCATTTTCCATTTTTTGTGGATACCCTCTGCGCCGAGAAACACACTGCCGCGGCCGTAGCGATGGTTGACCTGGTCGACCACCTGCATCAGTTGATCCGCCTTGCCGCTTTGACCAGGGTGGAACAGGTCGTACTGCTGGCTGCCTTTCGGTGACAATTCCAGCAGGCCGACCCCCGCCTTCAGGAAGCGGTAGTGTGGGCGGTAGAGTTTGGCGATGGTGGTTTTCGCCAGTGCGGCGATGACCCGGCTGTCGTCGGTGGGGTAGGGCAACTGCACCACAGTGCTGTTGCTGTAGTAGCCGTCCTCGAACGGTGATGTGTGCAAAAACACATGCAGAGAGGAGGCCAGGGATTCCTGTTGTCGCAGCTTTTCCGCTGCCCGGCTGGCGTACAGGGTGATGGCCTGCTGGATCGGTTCCAGGGTCGTGATTTTCTCGCCAAACGAGCGGGTGCAGTAAATTTGTTGCTTGGCCGGTGGCAGCTCGTCAAACGCAATGCAGGAGACCCCGTTGAGCTCTTCAACCATGCGCTCGATATTGACGCTGAGCTTGCGCCGCAGCACCTTGGGGTCGGCACGGGCGAGGTCGTAGGCGGTGGTGATGTTAAATTCCGCCAGCCGTCGCGCCAGCCGTCCGGCAATGCCCCACAGCTGGGTGATGGGGGTGCGCTGCTGCAGCCACTGCCACTTGTGCGGTTCGTCCAGGACGCACACGCCCTGGCACTGGGGGATCTTCTTGGCGGCCCGGTTGGCCAGTTTCGCCAGGGTTTTACTGGGGGCAATGCCTACGCCCACGGGCATACGCACCTGCTGCCAGAGGGTGTCGCGAATGGACTGGCCGTAGGCTTTCCAGTCGTCCTGCAGGCCGTCAAAATCGAGGAACATTTCATCGATGGAGTAGACTTCCACTGACGGGGCAAAGCGGCGCAGGGTGTTCATCACCCGCTGGGATATGTCGCCATAGAGTGGGTAGTTGCTGCTGAAAATGGTGACCCCATGGCGGCGCAGTAGCGCTTCGACCTTGAAAAACGCCTGCAGGTCTTCAATCCCCAGCGCCTTGGCTTCCTTCGAGCGCGCCACCACAAAGCCGTCGTTGTTGGACAGCACCACCACCGGTTTGCCGCGCAAATCCGGCCGGAATACCTGCTCACAGCTGGCGTAGCAGGAGTTGCAGTCGACCAGGGCTAACACGGGACTTGGCGGTGGTAGCGGATGGATGCCTTGACCACCCCTTCGATCACCACACTCTGCTCGTCGAGAATTGGAATGGGGGCAAAGCGGGGGTTGGCGGCCAGCAGCCGCTGGCGTTGCGTGTCGAGAATCTTGCAGGTCAGTTCGCCGTCCAGGGCAACCACAATCACATCCCCGTGCACCGGTTCCAGGGCCCGGTCAATGACCAGCAGATCGCGATCAAAAATGCCGATGCCTTCCATGGAATCGCCCGCTGCCCGCGCCAGATAGGTGGCGGCCGGGTGTTCGATCAGGTGCTCATCGAGGCTCAGCGCACCTTCCTTGTAGTCGTCGGCGGGCGAGGGGAAACCAGCCTGTACGGCGTGGCTGTAGAGTATGAGTTTCATGGTAATTCTGAAGTTTATCTGTATGGATATACAGTATAATTTCAGGGCTGGCGATTTGCCAAGCACTGTTTGAGGTCTGGAAAAGGTGTTGGCTACACTGGAAAGACGAACGGGAGGGACGTATGTGCGGCCGCTTTAACATTGCCATGACGCCGGGCATGGTGCAGCTGGTGGATGAGCTGGGGGTGCCGGTGACGCTGGCCGAGCGCTACAACATTGCGCCCACCGAGACGGTGCCCATCTTCTTTGAGCAGGATGGTCTGCGCCAGTGCCATTTGGCGCGCTGGTGGCTGACCCCCAGCTGGTCGTCGGGGCCGGACACCAAGTTCGCCATGTTCAATGCCCGTGCCGAGAACCTGGACAGCAGCCGGGCTTACAAGGGCCCGTTTCGGCACAAACGCTGTGTCGTTCCCTGCAGCTCGTTTATCGAGTGGCAGAAAACCCCGGCGGGCAAGCAGCCGTTTGAGCTGTTCCGGGTGGATGGCGCCATTGCCTTTGCCGGTCTGTGGGACTGCTGGAACGACGAGCTGCTGTCGTGTTCCATTGTCACCACCGCTGCGGCCGCCCCCATCAAGCCCATCCACGACCGTATGCCGGTGATGCTGGACACGGCGGGCATGGCCTTGTGGCTCGATGTGCAGCAGCCGACGGACGCGCTGCAGGGATTGTTTGAGCCGCGTCTGCCCTACGACATTGGCTTTCGGCCGGTGGATCCGGTGATCAACAACGCTCGCCATAAGGTTTTACCCACGGCGTTAAGCCCATAAGCGTTAACCGCTGTGGTGGACGTGGCAGCGGTAGGCATTTACAGGCTGTCAATGACCTGCTGCAGCTTGGTTTTTACCTCGCCGGCAATGTCGGCCAGGCTCGGGTTTTCAACCGCTTGCATCGACGCCACCGGGTTGACCGCTGACACTTCAATCTTGCCGTCTTCGGTTTCCTGTACCACGACATTGCAAGGCAGCATGGTGCCAATCTTGTTTTCGGCCAGCAACGCCTGGTGGGCAAAGCCCGGATTGCAGGCGCCGAGGATTCGATAAGGGCGGAAGTCGACATCGATTTTCTTTTTGAGGGTGGCGCTCACATCGATTTCCGTCAGCACCCCAAAGCCGGCTTTTTGCAATTCCCCGGTGACTTTGGCGATGGCCTCATCAAAGCTCAGGTCGACGATTTTAGTGAAATAATATGACATCTTTCCCTCCATCAGGGGCTGCTCCGAGGCTGGCCGGGCTGGCCGGCTGCAGCGCTGTTTCACCCAGTAAGGATAGCGAGACTCTGAGGGGATGCTTGCCTGTTTTGCAGGTTGGTTCGAGCAGGAGGGGCGTGCCCCTGTGATGTCACAGAGGCACAGGCGCTGATCGCCTAGCTGGCCTGGGTGCCGAAGCGCTCGCTCAGGTAGAGGATAATGTCATTGGACTCGTACATCCAGCGGGTCTCGCCATCGTCGGAGCGAATTTGCAGGCAGGGCACCTTCAGTTTGCCGCCACCTTGTAACAGCTCTTCACGGGCAATGTCACAGCGCTTGGCATCCTTGGTCTGGATGGGCAGGGTCTGACGCTTCATGGCGCGACGTACTTTCACGCAGAACGGGCAGGCCTGGTACTGGTAAAGGGTGAGATTGGCAGTCTGGGCGTCGATGGCCTTCTGCTGTTGCGGGTCGCGTTTGATGCCGCGGGGCGTAAACAGCCAGTCAAAAAACAGAATCAGGGAGCCGAGCAGCCAGCGGATGATGCGCATACCAAAATTTCCAAGTGTCTGGGGTAAAACGGGGGCTCAGGGAGCGGGGGAGATGGTGGGCCCAGCAGGACTTGAACCTGCGACCTGCCGATTATGAGTCGGATGCTCTAACCAACTGAGCTATAGGCCCTTAAGCTTGTCTTTTTGACGTTATGCGGCGTTGCGTGCTCGCCTCAGTCGGTCATGTACTTGATGTACATTCCCTCCTGCGTCTGCGCGGCGCCTTGCCTAACGACAAAAATCCTGCGCTTCCTCTTCTAAGCTTTTGAAAAGCAAGCGATTTAAAACAACAACGGGGCGCATTATAGTGCGCCCCGCTGGTTCTGGCTAGTCCGCTGTGGGATTGGCCGATTAATCGTCGATAAAGCCGCGCAGGTGGTCGGAGCGGGAGGGGTGACGCAGCTTGCGCAGCGCCTTGGCCTCGATCTGACGGATACGTTCGCGGGTGACGTCGAACTGCTTGCCCACTTCCTCGAGGGTGTGGTCGGTGTTCATGTTGATGCCGAAACGCATACGCAGCACTTTCGCTTCGCGGGCGGTGAGGCCGGCCAGGACTTCACGGGTGGCCTCTTCCAGGCCCTGAGAAGTGGCGGATTCCACCGGCGAGGTGATGCTCACGTCTTCGATAAAATCGCCCAGGTGCGAATCTTCATCGTCACCGATGGGGGTCTCCATGGAGATCGGTTCCTTGGCGATTTTCAGGACCTTGCGGACCTTGTCTTCGGGCATGTCCATGCGCTCGCCCAGCTCTTCCGGCGTCGGTTCGCGACCCATTTCCTGCAGCATCTGGCGAGACACACGATTGAGCTTGTTGATGGTCTCTATCATGTGCACCGGAATCCGGATGGTACGAGCCTGGTCGGCAATGGAGCGGGTAATCGCCTGTCGGATCCACCAGGTGGCGTAGGTCGAGAACTTGTAGCCACGGCGGTATTCGAACTTGTCCACCGCTTTCATCAGGCCGATGTTGCCCTCTTGAATCAGGTCCAGGAACTGCAGGCCGCGGTTGGTGTACTTCTTGGCGATGGAGATCACCAGACGCAGGTTAGCCTCGACCATTTCCTTTTTCGCACGGCGCGCGCGTGCCTCGCCGATGGACATGCGGCGATTGATTTCCTTGATGGACGCGAGGTCCAGCTGGGTCTCTTCTTCCAGCTGCTTCAGCTTGCGCTGGGAGCGCAGGATGTCGTCACAGACGGCTTTGATCGCATCGGAGTAATCGCGCTTTTTGGCAACGATGGCGGGGATCCACTCTTCATTGATCTCGTTGCCGGGAAACTCTTTGATGAAGGTCTTGCGGGGCATTTTGGCTTCGCGCACGCACAATTGCATGATGCGGCGTTCCTCGGTGCGCACCTTGTCCAAAATGTCGCGGATCTGACCGTACATGGGGTCAAACTGGCGTGGTGGCAGCTTGAAGAATTTGAAGATGTCGCCCTGGGCTTCGAGTGCCTTTTCGGTTTGCTTGCTGTCGCGGCCGTGTTTGTCGATGGCCTTGCTGACGGCGGTCAGCGCTGCCGTCAGCTCCAGAATGCGCGACTTGGCTTCTTCCGGATCGACACCGCTGCTGTTTTCGTCATCATCGTCGGTGGAGCCATCATCGTTATCACTGTCGGAATCGTCAGCAGCCTTGCTGGCGTCCAGCGCCGAAGGCACGTCGTCGGCAGGGTCCAGCCAGCCGGCGATAACGTCGGGCATGCGACGTTCTTCCTGCGCAATCAGGTTGTACTCGTCGATCAGGGTCTGCACGGTGCCTGGCCAGTAGGACATGGCGTGCATCAATTCGCGGGTGCCTTCTTCGATACGCTTGGCAATGGCGATTTCGCCTTCGCGGGTCAGCAGTTCGACGGTACCCATTTCGCGCATGTACATGCGCACCGGGTCGGTGGTGCGACCGGCTTCGGTTTCGACGGCGGCCAGGGCAGCCGCCGCTTCGGCGGCGGCAATCTCGTCGGCAGAAGAGTCGCCATCAGCCATCAGCAGAGTGTCGGCATCCGGGGCGGTCTCGAACACCTGAATGCCCATGTCGTTGATCATCTGAATGATGTCTTCGACCTGATCCGGATCGGAAATGTCCTCGGGCAGGTGGTCGTTAACCTCGGAATACGTCAGGTAGCCTTGCTCTTTGCCGCGGGCGATCAGTTCTTTAATGCGAGACTGTTGCTGTTGAGACATTCGAGATCCTGTAACTGGGTGGAAAGACGGAAAACGTGAAATTATAGCTCATATATGGCGTTAGGTACTAGAAATTCAAGCCGTATAGCACGATTTTCACCATAGGATGGGCGCGGGGTTGGAAAGAAAGGTGTGCCGTTATTGGGGCCCCGGCTGGCCGCTGTAGAACGCCCGAATCTGCTGCTTTTCTGACTCGCTCAACTCATTAAAGTTCTTGTGACTGAGTTTTTCCAATAGCGTCCGTTGTTTTTCCTGGGCGAGGCGCTTTTCGGTGCGGGTCAGGCAGTCGAGGTATTCCTGTCCGGCATTGTAGGGCCCGTGCTGACGGGCTTCATTGAGCAGTTCGACAGTGGCCAGTCGGGCCAGTTCGTCGGTCGCGTCCGCGCCTTTGGTGCCTCGCCAGTGGCCCAGAATGCGGGGCAGGCTATAGTTGGGGCGCTGGCGCAGGAAGGTCAGCAGCTCGATAAAGCGCTGCAGGTCCCGATCCGGATGGGCCTCAATGTGGGGGATGGCCGGGGTGGTGGGTACCAGCTCCGGATGTTGCAAGATCAGGGCGCACAACAGTTTGCTTGGGGGCAGCTTGATCGGTCCCCGGTAGCTTGCTGCCCCGTTCGACCGGCTGGAGTGCGCGTGCCAGGCGGGCACGGCACCGGCGTGCGGTGAGGGTGACTCGGGTTGTGGCGTCTCGCTGTGTTGACGGCCATGGGAGGGCGTCGTGCTGGTTGCGGCAGGCTTCGCTGCGGGGAGCTCTGGCTTGGTGTGTGCGGCTTCGGCGGGTGGCGGCTCGGGCACATGCACCAGTTCCATCAGGGTGTCCATGGGCAGGCCGGTGCGCTGCGCCAGATTGGCGAACATCAGCTCGCGGAAAACGCCCGCGGGCAGCCGGTGTAATAGGGGGGCGGCGCGTTTGCTGAGGCGAGCGCGGCCCTCCATGGTCTGGATGTCGATGCCGTCTGAGACGCTGTCGAAAAGGAAGTCTTCCAGCGGCACGGCCATATCGATCATGAGGCTGAATTTGTCGGCGCCGATCTGCCGTACCAGAGTGTCCGGATCCTCACCATCGGGCAGAAACAGGAACTTCACCTGGCGGCCGTCCTGCATGGCGGGCAGAGAGCTTTCCAGGGCGCGACGGGCGGCATTGCGGCCCGCTTCGTCGCCGTCGAAGCAGAACACCACTTCCGGGGTGTATTTGAAGGCCAGCGCCAGGTGGTCTTCGCCACAGGCGGTGCCGAGGGTGGCAACACCATAGCGAATGCCGAACTGGGCCAGGGCCACCACGTCCATATAGCCTTCCACCACCAGCAGGCGCGGCAGCTGGCGGTAGGCGCGGCGCGCTTCGAACAGGCCGTAGAGCTCGCGGCCCTTGTGAAACACCGGGGTTTCCGGCGAGTTCAGGTATTTGGGCTTGTCATCGCCCAGCACCCGGCCGCCAAAGCCAATGACCCGACCGCGGGTGTCGCGGATGGGAAACATGATGCGATTGCGGAAGCGGTCGTAGCGGCGACCGTCTTCGGGGCGCTCGATCAGCATGCCGCCCTCGGCCAGCAGGTGTTTGTCGTCTTCTTCCAGTCCCAGGGCCTTCAGCAGGTTGTCCCAGCCGGGTGGGGCGTAGCCAATGCCAAAGTCGCGGGCGATTTCACCGCTCAGGCCGCGCTGTTGCAGGTAGTTGATGGCGTGCTGGCGGGCCGGGTTGTGGCGCAATTGCTGGCGGAAATACTGGTCGGCTTTCTCCAGCATTTGATAGAGGTTTTTGCGCTCTTTCTGTTGGGGGGAGTCGTTGCGGGCTTCGCGTGGCACTTCCAGGCCGACCAGTTTGGCCAGTTCCTCGACCGCGTCGGGAAAGCTCAGGCGATCGTGCTCCAGCACAAAGCCCAGGGCGGTGCCGCTGGCGCCGCAACCAAAGCAGTAATAGAACTGTTTGTCGGGGCTGACGGTAAACGACGGGGTTTTCTCGTCGTGGAAGGGGCAGCAGGCGCTGTAGTTCTTGCCGCTTTTTTTCAGCTTGACGCGCGCATCCACCACATCGACGATGTCGACGCGGTCCAGCAGATCATCGATAAACGTTTGGGGAATCAGGCCGGCCATCGGATGAGTTTACCGTCTCTTGAGGCAGTGGGCTATACGGCTGTCCAGTGGGGCGATCAGTCGGTTGGCGGCTGCTTGAGGTAGGGGATGGCTGGCGGTGGTGTCGGGCTGGCTCTTGGCTCAGCCCAGCTTAGCCTTGACCAGCTTGCTGATGGCGCCCATGTCGGCGCGGCCCTGCACCTGGGGTTTGACGAGTGCCATCACTTGCCCCATATCGCGTGCGCTTTCGGCACCACTGTCGGCAATCGCCTGGGAGACAATCTGCTCCAGCTCGGCGTCGCTCAGGGCTTCGGGCAGGAATTCCTCGATCACGGCCATCTCGGCCCGCTCGATGTCGGCCAGGTCCTGGCGCTCGGCACCTTCGTACTGGCTGATGGAATCGCGGCGCTGTTTGCACATCTTATCGAGAATGACCAGCATTCGCTCGTCGTCCACTTCGATGCGCTCGTCGACCTCAATGCGCTTGATCTCTGACTGAATCATGCGGATGGTGCCCAGGCGTTCCTTTTCTTTGGCACGCATGGCTTCCTTCATGGCATCTTTAATGCGGTCTTTCAGTGTCGACACGGTTTTTCTCCACACGGCTGCGCCGTGGCAGGCCACGGCACATGGTGAATTGCAAGACTTTAGGCGTTAAGCGGGAGCTTGGGCCTGAATCAGCGCGAAAACTGTACTAATCAGTACAGGCGCTGGAACTTGCGGGATTCGCGCTGAACTTTCTTGGCGTGACGCTTAACAGCAGCGGCAGCGGCGCGCTTGCGAACAGTAGTGGGCTTCTCGTAGAACTCGCGACGGCGAACTTCGGCCAGAACACCGGCTTTTTCACATGAACGCTTGAAGCGACGCAGAGCGATATCGAAAGGCTCGTTTTCTTTAATCTTTACTGAAGGCATTGGGTTACCTGATATTAGTTTGTCAATTCACCAGAGAAATGGCAGTGCCGGCACAGTGCTGGCGGTTTAACCATTTCTCACATTCCAAGGGGCGCAAATTCTATACACTTACCCTGGAGACTGCAATATGCATTTGCGGGCAAAATGTGTGTTTTGACTGGCCCTTGACCGCCGGGCTGATTATCATGCGCGCCTGTCCGTGGAATAGGCTTGAAAGAGGCGAGTGGTTGAGACATGCGAGTTCTGGGTATTGAAACCTCCTGCGACGAAACCGGCATCGCGCTGTACGACAGTGATCGGGGCCTGCTGGGGCACCGGCTGTACAGCCAGATTGCCGTTCACAGTGAGTACGGCGGGGTGGTGCCGGAGCTGGCTTCACGTGACCATGTGCGCAAGACCCTGCCGCTGATCAATGAGGTGTTGGCCGATACCGGACTGACCAAAGCCGACATTGACGCCGTGGCCTATACCGCAGGGCCGGGCCTGATCGGTGCGCTGATGGTGGGGGCCTGCATCGGCCGGGCGCTGGCCTACGGCTGGGACGTGCCGGCCATCGGTGTGCATCATATGGAAGGCCATCTGCTGGCACCCATGCTGGAGCCCGAGCCGCCCGAGTTTCCGTTTGTGGCTCTGCTGGTGTCCGGCGGTCACACCCAGTTGGTGCAGGTGGATGGCATTGGTCATTACTCCCTGCTGGGCGAATCATTGGACGATGCCGCCGGCGAGGCTTTCGACAAGGCCGCCAAAATGCTGGATCTGGATTACCCCGGCGGGCCGCAGGTGGCGAAACTGGCCGAGCAGGGCAACCCCGAGCGCTTTACCTTTCCAAGGCCGATGGTGGATCGGCCTGGCCTGGATTTCAGCTTCAGTGGGCTCAAAACCTACACCCTCAATACCGTGGCTGAGCACACCCAGGAAAACGGCCTGCCCGATGACCAGACCTGTGCCGACATCGCTTGCGCCTTCCAGGAAGCGGTGGTGGATACGCTGGTGATTAAATGTCGCCGCGCCTTGCAGCAGACCGGTTTTAAGACCCTGGTGATTGCCGGTGGCGTGTCGGCCAATACCCGCCTGCGGGAAAAGCTGGAAAAGGCGTTGGCCAAGATCGGGGCGCGAGTATTTTACGCCCGTCATGAATTCTGCACCGATAACGGCGCCATGATCGCGTATGCCGGCTGTCAGCGCCTGTTGGCCGGCCAGACCGAAGACCTTGGTGTCAAGGTGACACCGCGCTGGCCGCTGGACTCACTGGCGCCGTTGTAACTGACCCATCTATCAAGCCGAACTGAAAGAGAGCCTCATGGACATCGTCTACATTCGCGAACTGCGCATCGATACCATTATTGGAATCTACGACTGGGAACGACAGGTACGGCAAACCGTGTGTCTGGATTTGGAGATGGCCGCGGACATTCGCAAAGCGGCCGAGAGCGAAGACATTCAGTACGCGCTCAATTACAAATCTGTGGCAGATCGATTGATCGATTTTATCGGTGGCAGTGAATTTTTGCTGGTAGAAGCCATGGCGGAGCAAATCTGCCGGATTGTTCGTGAGGAATTTGGTGTCAGCTGGGTGCGATTGCGACTCAGCAAGCCCGGCGCTGTGCGCCAGGCGCGAGATGTTGGCCTGCTGATTGAGCGGGGAGAAAAAGGCTGATGACCCAGGTGTTTTTGGGGTTGGGTAGCAACATCGACCCGCAGCAACACATTGTGGCAGGGCTGGACGCGCTGGCGCAGCAGTTCGGCGAGTTGATTATCTCGCCGGTCTACGAAAGTGAAGCGGTAGGTTTTGACGGTGATAACTTTGTCAATCTGGTGGTGGGCATTGACACCGGCCTGTCGGTCGGCGAATTATCCAGCGTGTTGAAGGCCATTGAGGACGCCAATGGCCGCGAGCGCAGCGGCCCCAAGTTCAGCGGTCGCAGTCTGGACATTGACATCCTCACCTACGGCGAGGTGTGCGGCCTGGTAGATGGTGTGGAGTTGCCGCGCGATGAAGTGGTCAAGAATGCGTTTGTGCTGCAACCGCTGGCGCAACTGGCGCCACAGCAGCGCCACCCCGCTTGCGGACTCAGTTTTGCGGAGTTGTGGCAGGCCTATAATCGACCCCAAAAACTTTGGCAGATCGATTTTGCCTGGCGTGGCCGGTGTATTTCCCAGGCTGACAGCGCGGATGGCAACACTGGCGATCACTGAGTCCGGGGCGATCACTGAGTCCGGGGCGATCAGTGAGTCTGGTCCACGCAGAGCACACAGCAGTCCGTATCGGGCACGGCTTTGCGACGTTCAGGGCCAATCAGGTGACCACAGTGACGGCAGACGTCGTTGCCGCAGTCGCCCAGCTTTCTCAGCACCTGCTTGATGTGCAATAGTTCCCTGGCGGCCTGACAGGCCAGACTGTCCAGTGTCTCATCATCGCCAGGACCACTGCTGTCCAGGGTTTGCAGCTCGGCAGCGAGTTGATGCTGGCGTCTTAGCAGGCTCATGCGGGCTTGGTAAAGGCTCATCGGGATGGTGTCCATGTGTTGTTGTAATTCTGGTTGTCTTTAAGGCCGTGCACTGGGGTTTATATTGCGGGTTAATGGCCGATTGTCAATCGGCCATTAACGGGTTTTCAAAGGCGTCATCAATGAATGTCGATGCGTCGGCTTGCCGGTGTGGCAGGTTCAGCTTTGGGCGCACTTAAGGTCAGCACGCCATTATTGAACTCGGCTTTGATGTCTTCCTGTTGTACATCCTGGCCCAGGTTAAAGCTGCGCATGAACTTGCCGTAGCGGCGTTCCTGGCGCAGCACACGACCCTCTTTCTCTTCTTTGTCTTCCTGCCGGCACTCGGCTTCGATGGTCAGTACACCGTTGTCCAGGGTGACGTTAACATCTTCTCTATTGACGCCGGGCAGCTCGGCGCTGATTTGGTACCGGTCTTTTAGCTCTTTCACTTCAATGCGGGGCGCAAAGAAACCGCTTTCCTTGTCGCCCAGCAAATCGGGGCTGCGGAAATGATCAAACAGCTGATCGAAATCGAACAATGAATTACGTGGGATTAAGCTCATAACGACCTCCTTAGCACTCCAGGGGTTCCGGGCCAGGGGTTCCAAGGCTTCCGGATCTTGGGAAGTGGGCAAAATCAGTATAGTGCGCGGCGTTGCCGGCAACTATTGAGCTGGATCAAATAAGTGTGAGATTGGCTGGCTGGAGGCTGCGGTGGATGGTTGCCCGGTTAGAGCTTCGCATGGTAGAGGGGAGCTGTGTGGCCTGTGTTGGGCCAGCGCTCTGGCGCTAACCCAGCACAGGTTTGGTCCTGGTGCTATGGGAGGGTTCAGGACTTGAGTTTTTTGTACTGCATACGGTGTGGCTGGGCGTCTTCACCTTTGCGTTTCACCAGATCCTCGTGATACTCGGTGTAGTTGCCCTCGAAGAACTCGATGTTGCCGTCGTCCTCGTAGGCGAGGATATGAGTGGCCACCCGGTCCAGAAACCAGCGGTCGTGCGAGATTACCAGGGCACAGCCGGGGAAGTTATTCAGGGCTTCTTCCAGCGCACGCAGGGTTTCCACGTCCAGGTCGTTGGACGGTTCGTCGAGCAGTAGCACGTTGGCGCCTTGTTTCAGGGTGTTGGCCAGGTGCAGGCGACCCCGTTCACCGCCGGACAGTTCACCGACGCGCTTCTGCTGGTCAGAGCCCTTGAAGTTAAAGCGACCCACATAGGAGCGGGAGCTGACCTCGTAGTTACCGATTTTGAGGATATCCTGGCCGTCGGAAATTTCTTCCCACACGGTTTTGCTGTTGTCCAGGTTGTCGCGGCTCTGCTCGACAAACGCCACCTGCACGGTTTCACCCAGTTCCACTTCACCGCTGTCCGGTTGTTCGATGCCGGCGATCATGCGGAACAGGGTGGATTTACCGGCGCCGTTGGCACCGACGATACCGACAATGGCGCCTTTGGGGATGGAGAAACTGAGGTCGTCGATCAGCACGCGATCGCCAAAGCTCTTGCTGACGTGATTGAAGTTGATGACCTTGTCGCCCAGGCGCTCGCCGGGTGGGATGTAGATCTCGTTGGTCTCGTTACGGGTCTGGAATTCCTGCGACTGCATTTCTTCAAAGCGGGCCAGACGCGCCTTGTTCTTGGCCTGGCGGCCTTTGGGGTTCTGTCGCACCCACTCCAGTTCCGCCTTGATGGCTTTCTGGTGCGAGGCTTCGCTGCGTTGTTCCTGCTCCAGGCGGGCCTCTTTTTGCTCCAGCCAGCTGGAGTAGTTGCCCTCGTAGGGGATGCCGCGACCGCGGTCCAGCTCCAGAATCCAGCCGGCGGCGTTGTCGAGGAAATAGCGATCGTGGGTGATGGCGACTACGGTGCCGGGGAAATCCACCAGGAAGCGCTCCAGCCAGTAAACCGATTCGGCGTCCAGGTGGTTGGTGGGTTCGTCCAGCAGCAGCATGTCCGGGCGCGACAGCAGCAGGCGACAGAGCGCTACGCGGCGGCGCTCACCGCCGGACAGCTTGGTCACATCGGCGTCCCAGGGAGGCAGGCGCAGGGCGTCGGCGGCGGCTTCCAGCTTGTGATCCAGATTGTGGGCGTCCCACGCCTGGATGATGTCTTCCAGCTGGCCCTGTTTCTTCGCCAGGGCGTCGAAGTCGGCGTCCGGTTCGGCGTAGGCGGCGTACACTTGATCCAGCTCGGCCATGGCATCCAGGGCTTCGCGCACCCCGTCTTCGACGTTGCCGCGCACGTCTTTTTCCGGATCCAGCTGCGGTTCCTGGGGCAGATAGCCCACTTTGATGCCGGGCATGGGGCGGGCTTCACCGTTAATGTCGGTATCGATACCGGCCATGATGCGCAACAGGGTGGATTTACCAGCGCCGTTCAGGCCCAGAACACCGATTTTGGCGCCAGGGAAAAAGGACAGTGAAATGTCTTTCAGAATTTCACGTTTCGGGGGAACAACCTTGCCCACCCGGTTCATGGAATATACGTATTGTGCCATATGGCTGGAGACCTCGAGGAAATCAAAACAGAGGATAGTGGAGAAGTGGCGGCAAGTTTGGGAAAAAGCCGCTGCGTAGTCAAATAAAACTCACGCATCACCTGGTCAGAAGAAGTCCGGGCGTCACTCTGAATGGCATTCATGCGGGCGCGTTGCGCGGTTCTGTTTCTATACTGATGGGATGGCGGAAATAATAATAACGACCACCAGAAGGAAAACGGATGATCTCAGGACGACGAGACAGTTGTTGGGTGCATCTATCGGTTGCGCCAGAAGTGGAGTCAGAAGTAAAGGAGTCAACCGTGGCTGAAGGTGTGACCGGGTCAGGTGCTGGTGCAGGTCACCTGCTCGAGCAGGTGGCTGACCGGCTCAGTGATATGGTGTTGGGCATTAACCTGGACGGCAGTCTTTATTATGTCAGCCCCTCGGTTGAAGAGTTGCTGGGCTACAGTGGCCAGGTGTTTCTGCGACTCTACAATCAGGCCTTGAGTTTCGCCGATGACCGGCGTTTTAACACCCTGCAAACTTTTATTCAGAGGCAGCTGGATGTGCTGGCCGCCGGCGGTGAGGTGCCGGCCGAAGCGGAAACCCTGGTGGTTGCCAATCGCGACGGCTTTCGAGTAACGCTCACCCTGCAGTCCATCGCCTCCAATAGCGAACAGGGCAGCCTGGATGGGCTGGTGTGTGTCTGCCGTGACATCAGTTCCCGCAAGCACAACACGGAAGCCATGGCCCTGGCGCTGAAGGTGTTTGAGAACAGCCTGACGGCCATTTACATCACCAATGCCCAGGGCACCATTGTGCAGGCCAATCAGGCCTTTGTGCGCCTGACCGGCTACAGCATGGACGAGGTCATCGGTGAGTCACCGCAATTGATGGATGTTGATAACGGCAGCAAGCCGTATTTTCGCATCATCAATGAACAGCTGACACGCAAGGATTTCTGGGAGGGTGAAATTCCCCATCGGCGTCGCAATGGCCAGGTGTTTCCAGCCTGGGTGGCGATTTCGGTATTGCGTGACAGCAATCGGCGGGTGATCAACACCATCACCTATTTCACGGATATTACGGAAAAGAAAAACAGCGACAGTCGCATTCATCGCCTGGCGTATTTTGACGCATTGACCGGACTCCCCAATCGGAGCTTGTTTCTTGATCGACTGGACCAGGCCGTGGAGCGGGGGCGAAGGGCTGGGCAACCCGTGGCGGTGTTGTTGTTGGATATTCACCAGCTGCAGGGTGTCAATGATCGCTATGGGCACAGGGTGGGCGATGCCCTGTTGTGCCAGGTGGCGTCGCGGCTGCGCGATTGTGTGCGGCGTGAGGATACCGTGGCACGACTCGAGGGGGATGCCTTCAGTGTGCTGTTGGTGGGACTTAAGGACCAGCAGCAAGCCGTTACGGCTACCGCCCAGATCGTGGAAAAAATCTTTCAGGTGCTGGAGCGGCCATTTGATGTGGGTGACTGTCAGCTGAGCAGTGAATTTTGGGGCGGGATCGCGTTTTACCCCGCCGATGGGCGCGAGGTGCAAACCCTGTTGCACCATGCCGAAGTGGCTCAATTTCATGCCAAGTCCAGTGGCGAAAGCCGCTATCAATTTTACTCTCGCAGCATGGGCGAGCGAGCCCGTGAGCGATTGCAGCAACAGCGGGATCTGCAGAAGGCCGTGGATGAATTGCGCCACCCGCTGCCGGGGATCGACGGGATCAGGCCCTCGGATAGCCCGCCGTCGGCGCAGTTGGTAGAGGCGTCGCTGCCGGTGTCCGCGGCCCAGTTTGAATTGGTGTACCAGCCCATTGTGTCGTTGGCGGCAGGCAACACCACCGCGGTGGAGGCGCTGTTGCGCTGGCATCATCCCCGCCAGGGGCTGCTGTTGCCGGCTGATTTTATGCCTCTGGCAGAAGAGTGTGGCCTGATTAAGGCGCTGGGGGACTGGGTCATTCGCCAGGCCGCGCAGCAGTGGCATTTCTGGCGCTTGCAAGGCCAGCCCCTGAGCTGTATCAGTATCAACGTCTCAGCGGCGCAATTTGACAGCGGCCACCTGGTTACCAGCCTCAGTCGGATTGTGTCTCAATGGCAGTTGCCAGAGGGCGCCCTGCAGCTGGAGATAACCGAGCAAACCCTGATGACACTTGGGGATATGGGCCTGGAGTGGTTGACTGCCATCCACAGTCTGGGGGTGCGGTTGTCGCTGGATAACTTCGGCGCGGGTTACTCCAGCTTGCGGCAGATGAAATCCTGTCCCTTCGACAGCGTCAAAGTGGATCACAGTTTTCTCCAGGCGTTGCCGTCACTCGAGGACCAGCAGGCGATACAGGCGATTGTTGCCCTGGCACGCAGTCTGGGACTGAAAGTGATCGCCGGCGGGGTGGAGAAGCCGCTACAGCTGGAGTTCGTGCAGGCCCAGGGGTGTGATGAAGTGCAGGGCTTTTTGCTGGGTCAGCCGCTCGCGGCCCAGCAGGTGCAGTGGCGCTGAATTGCTTACCTGGTTGGTGTGCCTGACCATTTCGTTCATTTCTTTCTCTGTAGATAGTTGTACATCACTGTTGTATTATGGGTTTCCGCTTGAGCGCACCGCGCTTCGAGATGAGTGTATCCTGATATTTCGCAATATAGTCCATCTGAGGCGCAATATCGTCAATTGGAGTCTGGCTGGCAGCTGTCTAAGCTGGCAGCAATAACCTGAGATTCAAGGCGCCTGTCAGGGTCTGGGTTTCAAGTTGATGAATAGTGATAACGTACAATAACGGAGAATTCCCCATGGCGCTTGAAAAGCCCATCGCCGATACCGAAGACGCCCGTGATATCGCGGCCATGATTGCCAAGGCTCGTGCGGCCCAGGCTCAGATCGAGAACTACAGCCAGGAGCAGGTCAATGAGTTGATCAAGGCTATGGTGTGGTCCTGCTGCCAGCCCGGTGTGGCCGAGGACATTGCCCAGCACACCGTTGATGAGACCCAGCTGGGGGATTACAACGGTAAGTTCCTGAAAATTTCGGTCAAGACCCGCGCCGCGCTGATGGATATTCTGGACGACAAGTCTGTGGGAGTGATCGAAGAGGACAAAGAGCGCAATATCATCAAAATTGCCAAGCCGGTTGGCGTGATTGGTGCCCTGTCGCCATCGACCAACCCGGAAGCGACTCCGGTTATCAAGGCGATCAATGCCGTCAAAGGCCGCAATGCCATCATCATCGCCCCGCACCCGCGCGCCAAGATCACCAACAAGATCATTGTCGATAAGATGCGTGTGGCGCTGGAAAAAATGGGGGCGCCGGCGGATCTGGTGCAGGCCATTGAACTGCCGTCACTGGAAAAAACCGACGAATTGATGAAGCAGTGTGACCTGATTCTGGCGACTGGCGGTCCGGCCATGGTCAGTGCGGCTTACTCATCCGGTACGCCCGCGCTGGGTGTGGGCGCCGGCAATGCGTGTATTACCGTGGACGAAACTGCGGACCTGGACGAAGCGGCCGAGAAAATCCGCATCTCCAAAACCCTCGACCTGGCGGCCAGCTGTTCGTCGGATAACACCGTGATTGCGGTGGAAGCGGTCTATGATCAACTGCTGGAAAAACTGATTGCCCAGGGCGGTTATCTGGCGCAAGAGGGCGACTACGAAAAAATCGCCAGTGTGCTGTGGGAAGACGGACACCTGAACCCCAAGGTGGTGGTCAAGCCGGCCCCGGTGTTGGGTGAACTGGCCGGCATTGACATTCCGCAGGATCGCACCTTTATCATTATGCCGGAAACCGGCACCGGACCTGAGCATCCCTACTCCGGTGAAAAACTGTCGGTGATCATGGCCTTCTACAAGGTCAAAAACATTGATGAGGCTGTGGCACTGACCAATGAGATTCAGGCCTACCAGGGTATGGGGCATTCTTGCGGTATCTACTCCAACAGCGATGAGAATATCCTCAAGCTGGGTCTGGGTACCAAGACCTCGCGGGTGATGGTGAACCAACCGCAGGCGCCGTCCAATTCCGGCAACTTGTGGAATGGCATGCGCCAGACCTTCTCGCTGGGGTGTGGCACCTGGGGTGGCAATTCCACCAATGAAAACATCAACTGGCGTCATCTGGTGAATATCACCTGGGTTTCCAAGCCCCTGCAGACCCCGAAGCAGTTGCCGGCGGATGAAGTGTTATTCGGTGCGGTGATTGACCGTCTGAAATAAGGTGTTGCCCTGTCACTGGGGCGCAACGCTTTCTCAAAGGCCTGTTTGTCTTGGACGAGCAGGCCTTTTGTTTATCTGTACCCTTTTGCGCTGGGTTGTCATGCAACGCCATGGCCGCACCCCTAACAGTCCTTTACAATAGCCGGCTTGTTTAACCGGCGTCTTGGGGCAGATTATGGCGATTACGGATTATTTTGAGGCAAGCGGCAGCGGTATGCCGATCGTGTTTGTGCACGGTTCCTTCGCCACCACCTCCACGTGGAAAGCCATGATCAAGGCGCTGTCGGCGCGCTATCACTGCATCGCCATCAAATTGCCCGGCCACGGTGGAGCACCGGTGGCGGAAGATTTCTATCGCCCGACCATTAACACGGAAATCCGTATTCTGGAGCAGGTGGTGGAGTATCTGCAGCTTGAGCCCGTGCATCTGGTGGCCCATTCTTACGGCGGGGTGGTAGCCCTGTCGGCGGCGCTCAGTGGCCGTGTTCCACTGCGGGCACTGACCCTGTTCGAGCCGGTGGCGACCTGGATACTGGGGGTGGCAGGTCGGCGTGAGGCCGCGGCCAGTGTATCGCGCTTTGTCTCGGATTACCGCCGGGCGGTGGCCGAGGGTGAGGCTGATGCCTGTCGCCGAGTGATTAATTTCTGGGGTGGGGAAGGGCAGTTTGAACCCCTGCCGGATTTTATCAAGCAGGCCATGACGCCCCTGACGGCGGACAATGTTCGTCATTGGAGTTTGTGCCAAAGTCTGTCTTATCCCTACGCCACCATCCAGGCGATGACGGCGCCGACACAGATTGTCTGTGGCGACCAGTCCAATCCCATCTTGCAGCAGATTGCCCAGTGCCTGTGTGACTGGTTGCCTCAAGCGAGCATGGGGCAGGTTGCCGGCGCCAGTCATTTTCTGGTGACCAGCCATGCGGCCGACTGTCTTCAATTTGTTGAACAGCAGGAGCGGGCGCTGAGTCCTGCCGAGTGTTCGATCGATTAACGCTGACGTCGCCAGCGTGACAGTTGAAACACGACGATGGCCGCCAGGATCAGACCGCAGCCCAGCCATTGGTTGAGCGCCATGATCTCATGGAAAAACAGCATCCCCAGCAAGGTCGTCCAGACGGGTTCAAGCACCATAATCATGCCGGCGTTGTTGGCGCTGCTGAGCTTCATGGCGTAGATCTGCAGGCCAAAGCGTATCAGCGAACTGAACACACAGCTGGCCAGCACCCAGCCCCAGGCAATCCAGCCCCAGTCCAGACTGAATGCCTGGCCGCGAGCGGTGGATACCACCATTGCTACGCTCAATGCGATCACCCCGACGGTACACATTTGCACCGCGGCCAGTCCCAGCGGGGCAATGTGAGCCACGTAGCGACTGGTGAGAACAAACTGCACCGCAAACAACATGGCTGAAGCCAGAATAAACAACTGGGATTTTTCCAGATGAAAATCGCCCTTCAGCGTCAACAGGGCCAGACCGACCAGCGCCATCAGCATTGGGACCAGCAACGTGGGGGCAATTCGATCGCCGAACACGATTCGACCCACGACCGGAATCATGATCACTGACAAGCTGGCGATAAAGGCCGCTTCACCCACGTGGCTGCTGTAAAACAACCCCTGCACCCACAACAGCATGGCAAGGCCAAACAGGATGCCGGTCAGAGCCGCCGTCTGCCATTGTGTGCGACTCATTTTCCGCAGTGAGGGATAGCAGGTGAACGCTAACAGCAGGCCGGCCAGCAAAAAGCGAACCCCAATAAACCAAAAAGGGTCCACCGTTTCCAGCGCTTTTTTTGATAGCAGCCAGCCTACGGCGGCCATAATGGTGACCAGCACCAGCAGTAATTCACCGCGCAGACTGTCCGAGGGCTGTGATGAGGGCTGTGATGAGGGCAGGGTAGGCACTGAAGCGTCCTAAAAAAGCGCCATTATAAGGATTTACGTCACTGGCGTCAGTGTCCTTTGCTGTTGTTTAACCCGGTTAAGGGGTTGTTGGTCAGAACGTAAAAACCTTAATCGCTGTTGTCGTTTTGTCTGTTGCTGGGAGGTACACCTCACTATGATCTGGCGAGTTTTACTGACAATTTAATGCAGACACAGTGTGGAGGAGTATTCATGGCAGAGACCCGGGGCGCAGACCTGGCAGAGCAGTTTTCATCGTTCGATGGGGTGAAGATTTTTTACCAGTTATGGCGCGGTGAATCCGAGTTGCCGCCGGTGGTGTTGTGTCATGGGTTTGCTGCCAGTGGCATGACCAACTGGGTTGGACCGGGCATTGTGGCAGAGTTGTTGGCGCGGGGACGCACGGTGCTGGTGGTGGATGCGCGTGGCCATGGTCAGTCCGACAAACCACATGATCCCGGTTGTTACGGTGAACGCAACATGGCCCGGGATCTGGCCGCTGTACTGGATCACCTGCACTTCGATGGTATTGATCTGGTGGGTTATTCCATGGGCGCGGTGATTGCGCTGCTGTTTGCCAGTGAATACTCGCAGGTGCGCAGGCTGGTGGTCGGCGGTGTCGGCGATGGCGTGGTGGAATTGGGCGGGGTGGATACGCGCATTTTACCTGGCAAACACCTGGCGGCCGGGCTGCGGGAAGACGATCCGGCCAACATTCAGCATGCCGAGGCGGCCGGGTTTCGCACTTTTGCTGAGGCCTTGGGCAACGACCGCTTGGCGTTGGCCGCCCAGGCCGATGCCTTGCATTGCACACCGATAGCGCTGGATCAGATTCGGTGCCCGACGCTGTTGCTGGCTGGTGATAAAGACCCTCTGGCGGCACGACCCCAGCGTTTGCAGGCGGCTATTGCCGGGGCCGAACTGAAGGTCCTGCCGGGAGACCATTTGTCCGTCGTATCAGAGTCCGAGTTTTTGCAGCAGCTGAGTGGCTTTCTTAGTCATTGAGGGCCGGCTTAGTAATTGATCAAATGGCGCGGGCGTGAATCCGTTGCGGACCGGTCGGTTGTCGGTAGGCGTCCAGTTGGTAGGCAATGTTGCGCAGCAGCAGCTGACCTCTCGGGCTGACTTGCAAGCCGTCGCGGGTAAGGGTCAGCAGGCCATCGCCCTGCATGGCCTCCAGTTCGTCGATGGCGTCGGCAAAGTAGTCGTGAAAGCTACAGCCACTTTGGCGGGCAAAGCGGTCAAAGTTCAACGCTCCCTGACACATCAGTGACATGATGGTGTCGGCGCGCAGGCAGTCGTCGGCGGTCAGGGTGTAGCCTTTGCGTATCGGCAGCTCCTGACGGGCAATCGACGCCAGGTAATCCGCCTCCTGCTTGCTGTTCTGGTAATAGACATTGCCCACTTTGCCAATGGAGGTGACGCCAAAGCCGAGCATATCGCAGTCGCTGTCGGTGGCGTAGCCCTGGAAGTTGCGCTGTAAAGTGTTGTTGCGACGGGCGATGGCGAGTTCGTCATCGGGCAGGGCAAAGTGGTCCAGGCCGATGTAGTCGTAACCGGCGGCCTGGAAGCGTTCGATGGCAATCTGCAGTAGCTGGAGCTTTTCCGCTTGGGCTGGAAGGTCGTACTTGTCGATTTGTTTCTGCGCCTTAAACAGATGCGGCATATGGGCGTAAGCGTAAACGGCCACCCGGTCGGGACGGGCACGGATAACCCGATCAATAGTATCGCCAAAGGTGGCGGCGGTTTGCCTGGGCAGGCCGTAAATCAAATCCACATTGATGGATTTCACGCCCAGTGCCCGGGCCCTGGCAATCTGGGTGAAGGTTTCGTCGGCCGATTGCAGTCGGTTGATGGCCTCCTGCACGCCCGCATCCAGATCCTGCACACCGAAACTCATCCGGTTGAATCCGAGTTCTACCAGCGCTTCAATGCGGGACTCACTGGTGCTGCGGGGGTCAATCTCTATGGAGTATTCACCGTCCTCTGCCAGGGTGAAGTGGTCAGCCATGGCATGCCACAGTCGACTCAACTGTTCATCGGTCAAAAATGTGGGGGTGCCACCCCCCAGGTGCACTTGTCGCGCCTTACGCCGGTGCGCTGGGATCTGCTGTGCCACCAGCGCAATTTCCTGCAGCAGCGCTTGCAGATAGGTCTCGCTGCGTTGCGGGTCGCGGGTGATGGTGCGGCTGCAGCCACAGTAGAAGCAGGGGGAGCTGCAAAAAGGCACGTGCGCGTAGAGTGAAAAAGGTCTGTTACTGTCGAGGCTCTGTTGCAGGCCTTGGCGCCAGTCGCTGAGGCTAAAATCCTCGCGGAATTTTACCGCAGTTGGATAAGAGGTGTAGCGGGGCAGCGGGCGATCGTAGCGCTGCAGCAGGTTGTGGTCGAACTGGGGTATTATTTTCATCGATTGAGCGTCGTCAGTGTCTGAGGCCGGTGTTTATGGGTACAGGTGCTGAACAGCGTACCCGCAGGCCGGCAACAACGCCTTGATCGAAAACAAATTTGCCTGGATTTGTAACGTCGTCAGCGGTGCTTGCTCTTGCGGTACTGATCCGGCGACAGGCCTATGACTTTTTTGAACAGGCGGGAAAAATAGTAGGCGTCGTCGTAACCGAGGGCGGCGGCTACCTGTTTCACCGACTGGGCACTGGCGTCCAGCAGATAGCAGGCGTGCTGCATTTTCAGGTTGATGAAAAATTGGATGGGGGAGTGACCGGTGAGGGCCTTAAAGCGCTTGGAGAAGTGGTATTTTGACAGTTTGCTGTGGTCGGCCAGGGATTGCAGATCCAGGCTGTCGTGCAGGTGTTCATTCATATAGGCGCGGGCGGCGTCGAGATCAATTTGTTTGCCGCTTTGTGAGCGCTGCTGACGTACCAGCAGCGCCAGGTGACTCATGATCTGCTGCAGTTGGTGGCAACCGTGGACAAACGCCGCGGTGTTGTAACCGCTGTTGCGCAGACTGAACAGAGATTCAAAATCCGCGATCAGCTTCGGCTGCAGGCCGATGTGCTGGATGGGGCTGCTGAGGTTCAAGTGCTGACAGAAGGTTTCGCTCAGGTTGCCGTCAAAATGAATCCAGTAAATGGACCAGGGGTACTGGCTGTGGGAGCTGTAGCGATGACTGATGTCTTTCGGCAGCAGGATCAGGTCGCCGGGCCGAATCCGCAGCGGTTTGCCGTCCAGAATCAGGCTGCCGCGTCCGCCGGTGCAATAGATCAGCAGGTTGTTGTGGTGTTGTTCGCGGATCATGCGGTGTTGCTCCGCCTGCGGGTAGTAACCCATAGCGACCGGGTAGAGCCCGGTGGTGAGTGGGTTCAGCGCCAGCTGGTCGAGTAAGAATTGCGGAGTCAGAAACCGAATTCCTTTAGGAGGGAGTGGCCAATTGGATGTGACCTGCATGCTAACCTCTTGATTTTATTTGCTAAAGCTATTGACTGTATGAGAATTCGGATTGTTCTTTTGACGCAAGATCGTCCATTATAAGGGCAAGATCGTCAATCCACAGGGGCTACCGAGCTGTGGTTTACTGGCTGCTAGAATGATGGGGTTGCGTGTGTGCCAGGGAGACTGCGGCACAAACGTCAGAATAAAAGCGTGCGCGCGAGAGAGATTGCGATGGATTTTAATTTGTCGGAAGAGCAGTTGGCCTTCCAGGAAGCCGCCCGAGCCTTTGCCCAGGGCGAAATGGCGCCTTTAGCTGCCGAATGGGATGAGCACAAAATTTTCCCCACGGACGTGATTGCCAAGGCCGGTGAGATGGGCTTTTGTGGCATGTACTGTCCCGAAGACGACGGCGGCATGGGCCTGTCCCGGTTGGACACCGTGATTATTCTCGAAGAGCTGGCCGCCGCCTGCACCTCCACCGCCGCTTTTATCTCCATCCACAATATGGCCACCTGGATGCTCTGCAGCTGGGGCACTGACAGCGTCAAGGCCCAGTGGGCGGGGGGCCTCACCTCAGGCCAAAAACTGGCGTCTTACTGTCTGACCGAACCCGGTGCGGGCAGCGACGCCGGTTCCCTGCGCACCAGCGCCAGACGTGACGGCGATGACTATGTGATCAACGGTGGCAAGATGTTCATCAGCGGTGCTGGCAGTACCGATGTGCTGGTGTTGATGGCCCGCACCGGCAGTGCCGACAGCGGCGCCAAAGGCATCAGTGCTTTTGCTGTGCCGGCTGATGCGGACGGCATCCATTACGGTAAGAACGAAGACAAGATGGGCTGGAACTCCCAGCCGACCCGCGCCATCACGTTTGACAACGTGCGTATTCCGGCGGCCAATCTGCTGGGCGCCGAGGGCGAAGGGTTTAAGATTGCCATGAAGGGCCTCGACGGTGGCCGCATCAATATTGCCACCTGCTCCATTGGTGCGGCCCAGGCGTGCATCAATCACACTCAGGTTTATATGCAGGAGCGGCAGCAGTTTGGCCAGCCCATTGCCAGCTTCCAGGCGCTGCAATTCAAACTGGCGGACATGGTCACCGAGCTGGTGGCGGCACGGCAGATGGTGCGTCTGGCAGCCTGCAAGCTGGATGAAGGGCACCTCGATAAAACCACCTATTGCGCGATGGCCAAGCGTTTTGCCACCGATGTCGGGTTTGAGGTCTGCAACCACGCCATCCAATTGCACGGTGGCTACGGTTACATCAAGGAATACCCGATTGAGCGCTATATGCGCGATGCCCGGGTGCACCAGATTCTCGAGGGTACCAACGAGGTGATGCGCATGATCACCGCCCGCCGGGTGCTGGAGGAAGGCGCCACCGACGCCATCCGCTAATGTCAATGCGGCCAATCATGTCTTACCAAACTCAGTGAATGGAACGTTTATGAGCAATTTATTGAAGCTGGAAAAACGCGGCCACACCGCCATTGTTACTTTCAACAATCCTCCGGCCAATACCTGGACCCCAGAGAGTCTGCGTTACCTGCAACAGATTGTGCTGGAGCTGAATCAAGACAAAGACAACTATGCACTGATTCTCACCAGTGGCAGCGAAAAATTCTTTAGCGCCGGCGCCGACCTGAATCAGTTCAATCACGACGACAAGGGCCAATCGTTTGAATTTTCCCTGGCGTTTGGCGAGGCGTTTGAAACCCTGACCAATTACCGCGGCGTGTCCATCGCCGCCATCACCGGTTACGCCATGGGTGGCGGACTGGAAGTGGCGTTGTCCTGCGACATCCGCATCTGTGAACAGCAAGCGCAGATGGCGCTGCCGGAAGCGGCGGTGGGGCTGTTGCCCTGCGGCCTGGGTTCACAGCAGCTGAGCTGGCTGGTGGGTGAGCAGTGGGCCAAACGCATGATCCTGCTGGGCGAGCGCTTGAAAGCGGACAAGGCGGAGCAGATTGGCCTGGTGTCGGAAGTGGTGCCGACCGGAACCGTGCTGGAGCGCGCGCTGGAACTGGCCGCGAACACCGAGAAACAGTCGCCCACCTCTGTGCGTTTTTGCAAGGAGTTGATCATGGCGGCCCGCGACGGCGACATCAATTCCGTCTACAGCAAAGAGCGGGAACTGTTCGTCAAACTGTGGGACACTCAGGATCAGAAAGAGGGGGTAAGTGCGTTTCTGGAAAAACGCAGCCCCGAGTGGAAAAACGCCTGAAGCTGGATCTGGAACCTGGGAAATAAACGGTATGTCTGAAGTGGTAGAAAATACAGTCGTCGTGTTTGAAGAGCGCGCTGCCCTCGGCGGTAAGAAAGTTGGCTACGCCATGCTCAATGCGGAAAAATCCCTCAACTCGCTGTCGCAGGCGATGGTGGAATTGTTACTGCCCAAACTGACGCAATGGCAGGCCGACGACGATGTGATTGCGGTGTTTCTGCACAGCGCCGGCGACAAGGCCTTTTGCGCCGGTGGTGATGTGGTGGCCTTGCACGCGGGTTCAGCCGCTTACGGCGAAACCCTGCCGGATAACAGCTGCGAAGTGTTCTTTGCCGAAGAGTATCGCCTCGACTATCTGATTCACACCTTTGGCAAGCCACTGGTGGTATGGGGCAACGGCTTTGTCATGGGCGGCGGTGTCGGTTTGTTGAGTGGCGCCTCCCATCGGGTGGTGACCAACTCCACCCGTATGGCGATGCCGGAAGTTACCATCGGTTTGTACCCGGATGTGGGTGGCACCTGGTTTTTGAATCGCACGCCTGGCAACACCGGTTTGTTCCTCGGTTTGACCGGCGCCAACATCAACGCCGCGGATGTGGAATACATCGGCTGGGCGGATTATTTCCTCACCGATGACCTGAAAGAGGAAGTCATGACCGCACTCACTGAGGTGAAGTGTGCCCAGGGGGTGACCGGGGTGTTGCAGCATTTCAGTGCGTTGGTGGCCGGACAGAAACCGACGGGCAATCTGGTTGAGCATATCGACTGGATCAATGAGGTCTGCGCCGGTGATGACTTGCCGGTGATTGTCGATCGTATCACGGCTTATCAGGGCGACGACAAATGGTGTGCGAAGGCGGCCCAGACGTTGGCCAGTGGTTGTCCGGTGACACCCTACCTAGTGTGGGAGCAGTTGCGCCGGGGCAAGGATTTGTCCCTTGAAGATGTCTTCCGACTGGAGCTGACCATGTCGGTCAATTGCGCCAAACGCGGTCACTTTAAAGAAGGCGTGCGGGCGTTGCTGATTGATAAGGATCGCAATCCCCAGTGGGAATACGCCAGTGTTGCCGATGTGCCGGCTGCTGAAATTGAAGCGTTTTTTGTGGAGTCGTGGGCTCAGCATCCATTGGCGGATTTGTAGTCTTGAATTAACCCGAGGCCAATACGGGGTATTTGCCCCTCCGACACGCCGTGAATATATCCCTATAGGCTCGACAGCCGCTTCCCTGCGGCTGACGGTCTGCGGGGCAAACACCCCGTATTGGCCACTCTGTGCCAAGTTTGAGACAAGCTCATCGGTGATTCATGTGTGGCAGGGGTTTTGACATTAACAATAATTACATTCCTGGCGCTGGCCAGGAGGGAGTCAGAACATGAGCAAAACAGTCGCCTTTATCGGCCTGGGCAATATGGGCGGTGGCATGGCCGCCAACCTGGTGAAAGCCGGTTTTCAAGTCAACGCTTTTGACCTGGTGGAAGCCAACTTAACGGCGGCGGCCGAAGCGGGCTGTACAGCGGTGGATTGTTCCAGAACCGCCGTGAAAGACGCCGACTATGTGGTGTCAATGCTACCCAATGGCGCCATCGTCGAGGCGGTCTACATCGGCAACGGTGAAGCAGGGCTGTTAGCCGCCATTCCCAAGCACGCCTTGCTTCTGGACTGTTCCACCATTGCCCCGGCCAATTCCCGTCGAGTCGGTGCCGAGGCGGAAAAATTTGGGCTGCAGTTTGTCGATGCGCCGGTGTCCGGTGGTGTGGCCGCGGCAGCTGCCGGCACCCTGGCGTTTATGGTGGGTGGCAGTGAGAGCAATTTCGAAGCGGCCAAACCGGTGTTGAACGCCATGGGGGCGAATGTGTTTCGCGCCGGTGATGTGGGCGCCGGGCAGGTGGCGAAGATCTGCAACAATATGCTGCTGGCAATTCATATGGCCGGTACCGCCGAGGCGTTGCAGTTGGGGATGGACAACGGTCTGGACCCCAAAGTGTTGTCGGAAATTATGCTGAAGAGTTCCGGTTGTAACTGGTCGCTGGAAAAATACAATCCGGTACCGGGTGTGATGGAAACTGCTCCGGCCAGTCGTGATTACGAAGGCGGGTTTATGGTGGATCTGATGCTGAAAGACTTGAGCCTGGCTTCAGAGGCCTCAGTACACAGTCAGTCGTCGATTCCCATGGGTGCTGCCGCCCGTAACCTGTTTAATCTGCACAAAAACAGCGGCGGGGAAGACAAAGGCAAGAAAGACTTTTCCAGCATTCAGCAGTTGTACGCCAATCCGAAAAATTGACATCTCGCCGTTTTCGCTCAACAGCCGGGCAATACCCGGCTGCATAAAGGTTGTCGCTGTCTCAGCTGCACTTGGAATCGCCGCAGCTCAAACAGGTTTTGCAGCCGTCCATGACAATCACCGCTTTGGTGTGACATTTCAGGCACAGTGACGCACTGGGCGGGTAGCTGGCGTTGTCTTCGGCTTCCTGTGGGTTTTGTTGATTGTACTTTTCCAGTTTTTCCGCAAGGATTTGTTTTTGATGCTCGCTCAGTTCTTCGTTGCGGATCAGACCGATGCTGATCATGTGCCTTTCAATGGCGTCGCCAATCTCGGCCACCAGTGAAGGCATAAAGCGGCCACCTGATTTGAAATAGCCGCCCTGGGGATCAAACACGGCTTTCAATTCTTCCACCAAAAATGTGACGTCTCCGCCTTTGCGGAACACGGCCGAGATAACCCGGGTCAGGGCGACCACCCATTGATAGTGCTCCAGGTTTTTAGAGTTGATAAAGATTTCAAACGGCCGCCGTTGCTCGTAGGGTGTGTCCGGATTGAGCACAATATCGTTGATAGTAATATAGAGTGCGTGATCCGACAGTGGTGTTTTGATTTTGTAGGTGGCACCGATCAGCATTTCCGGCCGGCCTACATTTTCGTGCATGTGTTCGATGGTGCTGTCGACGGTTTGCGGTTGATCGTCTTTCTCCGATACCAGTCGGTAACCCACAATTTTCTGATCAATTTTGTTGGCGCTCATAACAGGTGTCCTGAATCTCAAAGTTTGCCGTAGTAGCCTTCTTTCAAAGCTTCGTAAAGGTTGGCGGCGGTATGCGTCTCGCCATCGTATTCAATCGTTTCATTGCCCTTCAGGGTTACGCTGGTGCCGTCTTCCAGTTGAAACTCGTAACGGGTGTTGGCCAGGTCTTCTTCTTTAACCAGTACCCCTTGAAACGCTTCCGGGTTGAAGCGGAAGGTGGTGCAACCTTTCAAACCTTGTGAGTGGGCGTACAGATAGATGTCTTTAAAATCGTCAAAAGCAATATCCGTCGGGACATTGATGGTTTTCGATATGGAGGAGTCAATCCACTTCTGCGCGGCAGCCTGTACATCTACATGTTGTTGCGGTGTGATCTGGTCGCTGACCACAAAGTAGTCGGGCAGTTGCTGCTCCGGTGACTTGCTGTAAGGCTCAGCCGAGGCGTTGACACAGTGGCGATAGGCCAGCAATTCATAGGAAAAGACATCGACACTCTCTTTGGTTTTGCGATCTTCACGGATGATGTTGCGGCTATAGTGATGCGCAAAACTGGGCTCAATGCCGTTGCTGGCGTTATTGGCCAGCGACAGGGAAATGGTGCCCGTCGGAGCTATGGAAGAGTGATGGGTGAAGCGACAGCCATGCTGGACGATGTCTTCGATCAGCTGTGGGTCCTCTTCGGCAATTCGGGCCATATAGTCACTGTAGTGGGCCATCAACACCCGGCCACTGACTTCATCACCCGCTTGATAGCGCTCAGCGAGAGCGGGTTTCTGTTCCAGCATGGCAGCCGTGATGCCGTAGTTGCGCTCCAGGGTCGGTGCGCCGCCTTTTTCTTTCGCCAGTGCCACCCCTTCGCGCCAGCCGGTAAGAGCCAGTTCCTTGCTGACTTGTTCGGTGAACGCTATCGAGGCTGGACTGCCGTAAGCGATGCGCAGCATGGTCATGGCTGAACCGAGACCGAGAAATCCCATGCCATGCCGACGTTTGTCGAAAATTTCCTGGCGTTGCTGTTCCAGCGCCAGGCCGTTAATTTCCACCACATTGTCGAGCATGCGGGTAAAGATGCGCACCAGTTTGCGGTAGGTGTCCCAGTCAAAGCGGGCTTGCTCGGTAAAGGGATCCACCACAAAGCGGGTCAGGTTAATCGAGCCCAACAGGCAGCTGCCGTAAGGCGGCAGCGGTTGCTCGCCGCAGGGATTGGTGGCGCGAATGGTCTCACAGAACCAGTTATTGTTTAGCCGATTGACCCGGTCGATAAGGATAAAACCGGGCTCGGCAAAATCGTAGGTGGAGGCCATGATCTGGTCCCACAGGCGGCGGGCGGGAATGGTGCGGGTGATACGGCAGGCCACCAGTCCCTGTTGGTTGCGCAGGTAGCCATCGCCCAGGTGGTTGAGGCTGCGCCAGCACACCTGCTGGGGGTCGTTAAGATCAACGCCGTTATGGCTTTGCTCGGCCTCGGTCATGGGAAAAGACAGCGGCCAGTCCGCTTCCGCTTTAACCGCCTCAATAAAATCGTCGGTGATCAACAGCGACAGATTGAACTGGCGCAGGCGACCATCTTCGCGCTTGGCGTGGATAAAATCCTGTACATCCGGGTGGTGCACATCGAAGGTGGCCATCTGGGCGCCGCGACGGCCACCGGCTGAGGAGACGGTAAAACACATCTTGTCGAAGATATCCATAAACGACAGTGGGCCGGAGGTTTTGGCGCCCGCGCCCGAGACGTAGGCACCCCGCGGCCGCAGGGTGGAAAATTCATAGCCGATGCCACAACCGGCCTTGAGGGTGAGGCCGGCTTCCAGGTTTTTTTCCAGGATGCCCTGCATGGAATCCTCGATGGTGCCGGAGACGGTGCAGTTGATGGTGGAGGTGGCCGGTTTGTATTCGGCCGCGCCGGCATTGGAGGTGATGCGACCCGCCGGGATGGCGCCGTGTTCCAGGGCCCATAAAAACTCCGCCTGCCAGTGCTGGCGACGCTTGCTTTCCACCTGGGCAAGGGCCTCGGCTACTCGCCGATAGGTGGCCGTGACATCGGCGTCGACGGGACGGTCCTGCTGGTCTTTTAAACGGTATTTCTTGTCCCAGATGTCGAGGGACGCCGGTTGCAGAGGCAGAGTGTCTACGGGGGTATTGCTGGCGGTGGAAGTGGGCTGGGAGGCCATAGATAGTGTGTTCCGTAAGTTTGGGAAATGGTTGCTTTAAGGTTGTGATGCGGCAAAGGACCATTTTGTCTTGCTGGGGAAATCATCAATATGACCTGCATCAAGGCAATCAGATTCTGTCCACGTTTCACTGTAAGTTATTGTTATTGGAAAGGATTCTTTGCTTAAGCGGATAGCTGTCGAGGCCAGTGGTGTGGCGGCTTTACGGTGTCTGCGGACAGGGATTGGTCACTCTTGGTCAGGTCCTCAGGCGGCGGCAATATTACCCCGGAATACCCCGGCAAAAGCCCATGGTTTAAGTGTTGGCGAGAGCCCGCTCTGCGTCAATTTCCTGGATGTGGTTCGGCTTGAGTACACCTTTGAAGAAATTTATAAACTTTAATTTATCGATAGTCTTGTTTTGGGTGAGGAACCGGTTTGGAGGCGGGTAAAAGTGCGAAATTGCGTCCTGAATGGTGTACAATCCGCGGCCTTGAATGACTCACACCGTATTTTCCGTAGCGACTACTACAGGGTTATCCCATGTTTGATAAATCACTGACTATCGAAGCTTTCGATCCAGAGCTCTGGGCCTCCATTCAGCAGGAAGAGCGCCGCCAGGAAGAGCACATCGAACTGATTGCCTCCGAAAACTATACCAGCCCCATGGTTATGGCTGCCCAGGGCACCAAACTGACCAACAAATACGCCGAGGGCTACCCCAACAAGCGTTACTACGGTGGCTGTGAGTATGTGGATAAGGCGGAAGTGCTGGCTATCGAGCGTGCCAAGGCCCTGTTTGGCGCCGACTACGCCAACGTCCAGCCGCACTCCGGCTCCCAGGCCAACGCCGCGGTTTACCAGGCCTTGTGTGTGCCGGGTGATACCATCCTGGGCATGAGCCTGGCTCATGGTGGCCACCTGACCCACGGTGCGTCCGTCAGCTTTTCCGGTAAAACCTACAACGCCGTGCAGTACGGCCTGAACCCGGAAACTGGCGAAGTGGATTACGACGAAGTTGAGCGTCTGGCTGTGGAACACAAGCCAAAGATGATCATCGCCGGTTTCTCCGCTTATTCCCAGGTCATGGATTGGAACCGCTTCCGCGAGATCGCCGACAAAGTGGGCGCTTACCTGTTTGTGGATATGGCTCACGTGGCCGGTCTGGTTGCCGCCGGTGTTTACCCCAACCCGGTACCGGTGGCTGACGTGGTCACCTCCACCACTCACAAGACCCTGCGTGGTCCTCGTGGCGGCATTATCCTGGCCCGTGCCAACGAAGAGATTGAGAAGAAACTGAACTCCGCGGTATTCCCCGGTGGTCAGGGCGGTCCTCTGATGCATGTGATCGCGGCCAAAGCCGTGGCCTTCAAAGAAGCCATGTCCGACGATTACAAGGCCTATCAGCAGCAAGTGGTTAAGAATGCCAAAGCGATGGCGGCCACGTTCATTGAGCGCGGTATCAAGATTGTCTCCGGCGGAACCGAGAACCACCTGATGCTGGTGGACCTGATTGGCAAAGAGTACACCGGTAAAGACGCCGATGCGGCTCTGGGCGCTGCCAATATCACCGTCAACAAAAACTCCGTGCCGAACGATCCCCGTTCGCCGTTTGTGACCTCTGGCTTGCGTGTAGGTACCCCGGCCATCACCACCCGTGGTTTCGGCGAAGAAGAAACCGTGCAGTTGACTCACTGGATGTGTGACGTGCTGGAAAGCCTGGAAAACGGCAATTCCGAGCAGGTCATTGGCGAGGTGAAGGCCAAGGTGCTGGAACTGTGCCAGCGTTTCCCTGTCTACGGTGACTGATGCAGCGTTTTTGATTGTTGTCATACGCTGAAAAAGCCGGGCTTGTCCCCGGCTTTTTTTTTGCCTTAACCTTTATACTTTTGATTCCAGTGAACAGCAGTATCGCAACGGAGTGGGTGATGAAAATTGTGGTGGTGGATGGGCATACCCTGAATCCCGGTGACCTGTCCTGGCAGGGGTTTGAACAGCTGGGTGAGTTGAGTCTGTATGAGCGCAGCCGCTCAGAGCAAGTGCTGGAGCGTTGTCGTGACGCACAGGTGGTGCTGACCAATAAGGTGCCGATTACCGATCAGTTGATGGCCCAGCTGCCGGAGCTGCGTTACATCGGTGTGCTGGCGACGGGATACAACGTGGTGGATGTATCTGCCGCACGCCAGCGCGACATTGTGGTGACCAATACGCCGGCCTACGGCACCCACTCGGTGGCGCAGTTTGTGTTTGCCCAGCTGTTGCAATGGGCCCAGCCGGTGGCTTATTACAGTGACAGTGTGAAACACAATCGCTGGTCGCAGACGCCGGATTTCTGCTACTACGATCATCCCATGGTGGAGCTGGCGGGCAAGACTCTGGGGATTGTGGGATTTGGGGCGATTGGCCAGCAGGTGGCTCGCATTGCGCGGGCGTTCGATATGTCGGTGCAGGTGAACACCCGCACGCCACCGGCGAGTCTGCCGGACGGTGTGCGAGCGGTGGATTTACCCACGCTGGCAGAGACCAGCGATGTCATCAGCCTGCACTGCCCGCTTACGGACGCCAATGCCGGCTTTGTGGATCGTGATTTTCTGGCCGCCATGAAGCCTGGCGCTTACCTGATCAATACCGGTCGCGGTCCCTTGATTGATGAGGCGGCCTTGTATGAGGCCCTGCGCAGCGGGCACCTGTCAGGTGCGGCGCTGGATGTGCTGAGTGTGGAACCGCCGGAGGTGGATCACCCGTTGTTCTCCCTGCCCAATTGCACCATCACCCCCCACATTGCCTGGGCGACCACGGCAGCGCGCCAGCGATTGATGGGCATAGCGGTCGATAACCTGCGAGCGTTTTTGGCGGGCGAGGCGAAAAACCGGGTCTGAGTGATGAGGATCGGGTTATGCTTAGGGCGCAGTCGTCTGACTGTTAACGTTAACAGGCAAGAGAGCATCTGATGCAGGAGATTCATTGGTATCCGTTACCGGATTCCCGTTTTGCCCGCCACGGGTTGCCGGCGGTCAGTCGTGGATTTCACCGCTTGCCGGACGCGGTGCCGCTGCCCCCGGCCGTACTGGAACAGGCGCGCTTTGCAGCCGGAGGTCGCCTGCGCTTTGCCACCAATTCCGCCCGCTTGCATTTGCGCTGTCAGGGGCGCTCGGACTCCCGCGGTCACGGCATTGACTGTCTGGTGGATGGAATCTGTTGGAAGACCCTGTCGCTGTCGCGGGGCGATGTGAGTGACGCCCTGATTTTTCAGGGGCAGGACAATGTGGTGCGGCAGATTGAGCTCTACCTGCCCCACGAGCAGGAGGTCAATCTGCTCGCCATTGGTCTGGAGGCGGGGGCGCAGATCGACACTGCGTCGTCCTACAGTGAGGAGCTGCCGCTGGTGTTCTACGGCTCTTCCATTGTCCAGGGGGCGGGTGTCAGCCTGTCGTGCATGAGCTATCCGGCCATTGTGGCCCGTACCCTCAACAGTGATTTCATTAACTGGGGCTTTTACGGTGCTGGCCGCGGCGAGCCGGAGGTGGTGCACTATGTGGCCGACAGTCAGGCACGCATCCTGATTCTGGATCTGGGCAAGTCCTGGGGGCAGCAGCCGGTGGAAACCTACCGGCGTATGCTGGTGCAACTGCGACAGTCCCAGCCGCACACCCCGATCCTTGTAATCACGCCGATTTTCTCCACCCGCGAGTGTTTTGACCGTCGCTTCCACCAGCGTTCGGAATCCATCCGGGCGGTGATGCGGGAGGCGGCCACCGTTACCGACCTGGAAGGCATTGTGTTGGTGGAGGGGCTGGAACTGCTGGGCGAAGCGGACTGGACTGGTCTGTCGGCCGATGGTTTGCATCCCAATGAAAAGGGTTGTGACACCATCGCCCGACGTCTGTTGTCCGTGATTAACGGTTTTTACCACGCTTAGGCAATTTGCTCGTTGAGGGCGGCGCGTTCAGGATCAATCATGCGCAGACTCTCTTCCGCAAAGCCGCTGCCAGCCTCGGTATAGAAGTTGAATACTTTGTCGATACCGGCTTCCAGCAGAGCCTCGCGTTCGTCCTCATAGCGGGCGATGGCGGCGACCTGTCCATGGTAGGAGGTGTTCTGCAACTGATCACTGATATTGACGCTGTCCTCAATGGACGGTAGCGCCAGCAGCACCAGTTTGATGGCTGAGATGTCGATGCTCTCCCACAGGTCGGCGTCTTCACCATCGCCGCAGAAGACATTCCAGCCTTCCTCTTGTTGTTTCAGGATGCGCTGACGGTCGGCATCCATGCCCCACACCTTTTCACCCAGTTCATGTGCCAGGGCGCGGTAAGCCCCGGTGCCAACCCGACCCAGTCCAATCACCAGAATCTCGGCATGACGCGGTTGTTCGATAATATCCTGCGGTAGTCGTCCGTGCCGCTCCCAGTGCTTAATGATGTCCTTGCGGGTACGGTAAATAATGTGTGAGAAACGATAGATGATACTGGTGAAAACGAACGAGAAAGACACCGTTATTGCCAGGATTACCAGCCACTCTTTCGCCAGCCAGCCGTTATCGACACTGATGGCCATCACAATCAGGCCAAACTCACTGAAGTTCGACAGCGCCAGCGCGGCCAGATAGGCACTTCGAGCACGCAGGCGCAAGCCGGTGAACAGGGCAAAAAACAGGATGAATTTCACCGGCAACAGCAGGCAGATCAACAGCGCTATGCCAAGCATCTCCCAATTGGGCAAGGCGGTAAAGCCAATGGTCAGGAAAAAGCCGATGAGGAACAGGTCTTTAAAGCTCATCAGTGATTTCGCCAGTTCGGTGGCTTTGTGGTGTTGGCTCAATAGCATGCCGATGATCAACGCACCCAAATCACCCTTGATATGAACCAGGGAGAAAAGCTCATAGCCGCCCAAAGCCAGGAAAAAGCCGGTTAGTGGCAGCAGTTCACCGTGGCCGGAGTGGTTCAGCAACTTGTCCAGCAGTGGCCGGCCGGGGATTAACAGTAATAACAGTGCGGCCCACACGCTGGGCAGCTTGCCGGTGGCGGCCACCAGAAACAGTACCGCAAAAATATCCTGCATCACCAGCACACCGATGGCCAGACGGCCGTGGCGGGTACGTATCTCGCCGTTTTCTTCCAAAATTTTGACCACACACACGGTGCTGGAAAAACTGCCGGCAAAGCCCAGCAGGGCGGCCGTTGACATGGACATGCCGGTAAAAAAAGACAGGCTGGCCATGGCTGCCAACAACGCCAGGCTGGCAAACAGCAGAATCCACATCAGCATATGAGCGGAGGTGCCAGCCCAGACTTCTGGCCGCAACAGATCGCGAACGTTGAGTTTCAGGCCGATGGTAAACAGCATCAGGGTGATGCCTAGGTCGGCCAGGACGTGCAGTGTTTCAGTTGATTCAAAACCGAGGAAATTCAGTGCGAAGCCGGCGATCAGGTAGCCCACCAGAGGGGGCAGTGACAGCAGGCGCACACTCAAGCCACAGGCAAAGGCAAACAGAATCCAGAAAAAATCCATAACAAACAGCTGTTGGTAAAGGTTGATGTGGGCTGGTTGAGTCGATGTTACTCGAAAAAAGGGTCAGTCGAAAAAAAAGTATTCGAATTCAATGCCCAGCGGCTGAAACTGTTCCTGTTCGGTCGTAAAGTCACTGACAAACAGGGCTTCGCGATCGGACCAGATGGATTGAAAGCCGATCCTCAGCTTTTGCTCGGTGGCCGATACCGCAAAGCTGTCGATGGTATCACTCTGGCGGAACTGGTTGAGGCGAATAGCCAACCGCAACAGCAGGATGATTCTTAAGGTTGTGGTGAAATCGTAGACATCAAAGTTGGGTGCCTGATGCAGTTTGAGCGATTTGCGCTGCGACAGCAGCATAAACGCCAGAATGGCTTGCTGTTCGGCATTGAAGCCGGCCATGGCCGAATTTTCGACGATGTAGGCGGCGTGTTTATGGCAGCTGAGATGATTGATCTGGTGTCCCACTTCATGCAGCAGGCAGGCCCAGTGCAGGAACAATCGGTAATCATCCTGTTCAATGTTCCAGGATTCAGAGACGGCATCGAACATGGCCAGTGCGGTCTTGCTGACTTTGACGGCCTGCTTTTGATCAGTGCCAAAGCGTTTCGCCAGATGATCGACGGTCAGGTGACGGATGTCGTGATGTTGCAGGCGCTCCTGTAATTCAAACAGCAGGCCTTCGCGCAGGGCCGCGTCACTGTAGCGCATGCTGTCGACATCCAGCAGGTCGAACACCGCCAGCAGAATGGCCAGCCCACTGCAAATGATCGGTGCACGATCCTCTGTCAGGCCTTTTATCTTGATCTTGTCCACATGCCCGGCCTGGATCAGCTTTTGTTTCAACTTTTTGAGCACATCCAGGGTCAGGCTGCCATCGGACAAGCCCGATTCGGCCGCGCATTGGCTCAGGGATTTGATGGTGCCGGATGAACCTATGGCCAGCTGCCATCCCCGAGCCAGATACCGCAGGCGAATGTTTTCGACTTGCTGGGCGGAAAAGAGGGTGGCGCGATTAAAGAGTTTCTCGGTGATTTCTCCGGTGGCAAAGAAGCGCTCTGTCAGGCTGACACAGCCCATATTGCAGCTGTGCAACAGTTGCGGTTGGGTGCCTTGACCGATGATCAGCTCAGTACTACCACCACCGATGTCCACCACCAGCGTGTTGTCAGGCAGGTGTTGGTCGTGGCTGACCCCCTGGTAGATCAGCCGCGCCTCTTCGGTGCCTGACAACACCTCAATGGGGTAGGGTAATACTTTCAGTGCCTGCCGGGTCAGTTGCTTGATGTTGGTGGCGGTGCGGAAGGTGAAGGTGCCGACGGCACGGACATTGTCCGGCTCAAAGGTCTCAAGGATCTGACCAAAGATACCCAGGGTGTCCATGGCCCGCTCTATGGCCTGGTCGCTGAGCAGGTTGTCGGCATCCAGGCCTGCGGCCAGTCGCACCTTGTGTTTTTCCCGATGGTAGGTCTTGATGCCATGAGGGCCCAGCTCAGCCAGGGTCATGTGAAAACTGTTAGATCCGAGATCTATGGCGGCTAATCGGCGTGGGCGCTCGGGCACGGCATTTCCTTAGGCAGTGAGCCTGTCGATCTTGATCAGGATGCACGCGCCAGAGCTTGAGGGTGGCTCAGTCGTGATCTGCCGCGCTGTTATCCTGTTCAATTTTACTCAGATATCGGTGGATCGCAATTTGCGAACGAATCTTGCGCTTCTTGGTGGATGACACGTAGGGGTTGGTTTGTTTCTTGTCGATGATACGAGTCTTGGTATTGTCGCTCATTTGAATGTTAAAAATGTCGATAATTTGCCGTTTCAGGCGAGTGTCGTAGATGGGCACGCCCACTTCAACCCGGTGATCGATGTTGCGCTTCATCAGGTCGGCGGAGGTGATGAATACCCGCGGATTGCCGCCATTGCCAAAGATCAGTACTCGCGCGTGTTCGAGGAAGCGATCGACAATGCTGTGAACCTGAATCTTGTCACTGATGTCCTTGTCTTCCGTTTGCAGCGAGCACATGCCGCGAATTAATAGCTTGACGTCCACGCCTTGCTGGGCCGCTTTGCACAGCAAGGCGGCCAGGTGGTTGTCACACAGATTGTTAACCTTGATGTGAATGCTGGCCTTTTTGCCGGCCTCGGCGCGACGAATTTCTTCCTTGATTAACAGTTCAAGGGTCGTGCGGCTGTTGAGTGGTGACACGATCAGGTGATCAAACTGCACCGGTTTATAGCTGTATTTGATGAACTCAAACACCTGCGCCACTTCCCGGGTGATTTCCGGGTGGGCGGTAAAATAGCTGTAATCGGTATAGATTTTGGCATTGCCCTCGTGAAAATTGCCGGTTCCGATATGGGCGTAGAGTTTGGGGCCGTCTCTTTCCCGTCGTTCAATCAGGCACAGCTTGGAGTGAACTTTGAGGGTGGGAATGCCGAAGTCCACATCAATCCCGTGGGACTCCAGTTGTTTTGACAACTCTATGTTGTTGGACTCGTCAAAACGGGCCTGCAATTCCACCACCACCGTGACTTTCTTGCCGTTGCGGGCGGCGTCGATCAGGGCGTGCAAAACCCGCGAATTTTTGGCCACCCGGTAGATATTGATGGTGATTTTACTGACTCTGGGATCGAAGGCGGCCTGGCGCAGCATTTCGGTAAAGTACCCAAACGAGTGGTATGGGTAGTAGAGCAGTATGTCCTCACCGGCAATGGCATCAAGGGCGTTGTCGTTGCGGTCGAAAGCCGCGCAGGGCACGGAGGGCAGTTTGCGATGTTCCAGCGAGGCGCGACCGACATTGGGGAAGCTGATGAAGTCGCGGAAATTGCGGTACGGACCGCTGGGGATCATGGAGTCGTGGGAGGCAAACTTGAGCCGCTTGGTCAGCATTTTCAGCAGTGAGGCCGGCATATCCTGATCGTACACCAGGCGCACCGGTTCGGCTTGCAGGCGCCGCCGCAAGCCGCGTGACATCTTATCCAGAACGCTCTGGTCGATATCGTCACTGAGGTCCAGCTCGGCGTCGCGGGTCATCTTAAAAGAGTAGGCTTGAATCTGGTCGTAGCTGAAAACGGAGCCGAAGATATCGTTCAAACAGTGCTTGATGGCATCGTCGAGCAGGATAAATTGTTTTTGCCGGCTGTGGCCGTTGCTGTTCGGCAACAGGATAAAGCGCGAGGTCTCGTCGGTGGGGATCTCGATCAGCGCGTGCTCCACCTGGTTGCTCTGCTCATTTTCCATCTGTACCGCTAAATAGAAGTCGCCGTCACTGAGGCGGGAGGCCAGGTCCATATCCCGGTGCACAATGATCGGGCAAATATAGGGTCGCACCGTTTTGCGGAAGTAATGGGTCAGCCAGGCGGATTGCGCCTCGCTCAGTGCCTGGTGGTTGGGCAGGATGTAAATGTTGTTCTTTTGCAGCTCCCGGGTCACCTGCTGGTAGAGCTTGTCAAACTGCTTGTTAAGCTTAACCACCTTGTCCTGGATGCTTTGCATCAGGCTCTCGTCGTCCACCTGGTCGTCCGAGGGCTCGGTGTGCATCTGCGGCAACAGAATCCGGCGTCGCACCTCCGCGACCCGTACCCGGAAAAATTCATCCATATTGTTGGAAAAAATGCCGAGAAAGCGCATGCGCTCAATGATCGGCGTGTTAGGGTCGGCGGCTTCTTGCAATACCCGTTCATTAAATGACAGCCAGCTTAATTCTCGCGGCACAATGTGGATGGCTGTAGGTGTGGTGTTTGCAGTCACTTTGGGGTTGCTCTTGTCCATTGAGCGAACATCTTGCAGCATGAAACCTCTCCATTAAAACAGTAGCGCAGATGATTTGCCCAGCTTATGACAGTTTAATGACAGATATATGACGGCGGCGTTCAATTCGCCAGCCTGTGAGACTATAGGCAAAGTCTAGCAAAATGTATGCAAATTCATGTCAGATGCAGGCTCTACGGGCGCGTTAGCGGTAAAATGGCGTATTGGCGGTTATAAAACGCACCTTCGGACAGCGGGCTGAATAGCAGATTTGGCAGAAATAGGCAGGAATTTGATGCGACAAATCTGCCAATGTGTATAATTCTCCACTTTTCAGTGGCCCCAGTAGCGGTCAGGAAGTGGCTATGAGCGAAGAATTTCCCGTGAAGCGGGTGGCAGTGCTGGCGACGGACAACGTCTTTGGCGGCAACCTGATGACCTGTCGGGATATCCTCTACGGCATAAAATGGCGTGCCGACCGCTTGCCGGGTCCCAAGCTGGAATTTGAGCTTATCTCGCTGGACGGCGAGGCGGTCACCAGTTACAGCGGCGCCGACATCAGTTGTGACAGCCGCCTGGATGATCGGCAGTGGGATGTGGTGATCCTGCCCCATGTGTGGATGAGCAGTTACAAACTGTCCGAGCTGCACAAACGCATTGGCCCCTGGCTGCAGCCACACCTGGACGCGCGCAAGCTGGTGTTGTGCATGGGCTGTGGGGTCTACTGGGTGGCGGCGGCCGGGTATCTGGACGGCCAGGAGGCGACCACTTACTGGCGTCAGCACGACGATTTCACCCGTTGGTTTCCGCAGGTGTCCTGGCAGAAGGACAAGGTCATCACCGAAAGTGACAACGTTTACTGTGCCGCTGGCGGCAATTCCATGAGTGATCTGCTGCTCAACCTGTCTATTCGCCTGTTCGGGGAAAGTGTGGCGCGCGGCATCAGTCGCGACATCCTGTTTGATATTCGTCGCAGTTACGATTTCGCGCCCCTGCGGATGGGCAGTCAGCGCAGCCATGGTGACCGTTTGATTGAACAGGTGCAGGCCTGGCTGGAAAGCCGTTACTCGGAGGAAGTCCGGCTGGCGGACGTGGCCCGTCACCACGGTATGAGCCTGCGCAATTTCGCCCGCCGCTTTTCCGCTGCCACCGGCGAGAAACCGCTGGCCTACCTGCAGCGAGTGCGACTGGAAGCCGCGCGGGATCTGCTGGTGCACAGTGACAAGAGCATCAAGCATATTTCACTGGATGTGGGCTACAGTGACAGCAGCTACTTTTGTCGTTTGTTCCGCAGCCAGATCGGCCAGACCCCGGCGGCTTATCGCAAACAGTTCAGCAATCATCCATAGCCAAGGTTATGCCGATCCTGCCTGGGAGCGGTATGTTAGTATGTGTACAACATTTATCCTCAGGATTTGAGCCATGCATTGTCCGTTTTGCAGCGCGGAAGATACAAAAGTCATTGATTCCCGCCTGGTGGCCGACGGCGATCAGGTGCGGCGCCGGCGGGAATGCCTGTCGTGTCACGAGCGTTTCACCACTTATGAAACCGCCGAATTGTTATTGCCGCGTGTGATCAAACAGGATGGTAGCCGCGAGCCCTTTGATGAGGACAAACTGCGCGCCGGTATCCAGCGGGCGCTGGAAAAACGGCCGGTGAGCATCGAGAGCATTGAGTCGGCCCTCAGTCAGATTAAACACGCCCTGCAGGCCACCGGAGAACGGGAAGTGCCGGCACTGTTGATCGGTGAGAAAGTGATGGAGCAGCTGCGGGCACTGGATGAAGTGGCCTATGTTCGGTTTGCGTCTGTCTACCGTCGCTTCAAGGACCTCAATGAGTTTCGCGAAGAGATTGATCGGCTTGAGCGCAGGCCTGCGGATTGATGATGCTGGAGCAGGATCGAATTTATATGGCGCGTGCTCTGCATCTGGCGGAGCGCGGAGTCTATACCACCATGCCCAACCCGCGGGTGGGTTGTGTGCTGGTGCGTGATGGTGAGGTTGTCGGTGAAGGCTGGCATGTGCGTGCCGGCGAGGGCCATGCCGAGGTCAATGCGCTGGCTGCAGCGGCTGACAAGGCGCGCGGCGCCACTGCCTACGTGACCCTGGAGCCCTGCAGTCATACAGGCAAAACCGGCCCCTGCAGTCAGGCGCTGGTTAGCGCCGGTGTCCGCCGGGTGGTGTACGCCATGGAAGACCCCAACCCCCAGGTGGCGGGGCGCGGTCTGGCGCATTTGCGGAGCGCTGGTATCGAGGTTGCCGGACCCGTTTTAGAGCAGCAGGCCTGGGCGATTAACCCGGGTTTTATTCGTCGGATGGAAACCGGTCGTCCCTATGTGCGCTGCAAATTGGCCATGAGCCTAGACGGTCGGACGGCGATGGCCAGTGGTGAGAGCAAGTGGGTCACGGGTCCCGCCGCGCGTGCCGATGTGCAAAGATTGCGGGCGCGCAGCTGCGCCATTGTGACCGGCATAGGCTCCATCCAACACGATGATTCCTCGCTGACGGTGCGGCAGGATGAGCTAAATTTGCCAAATGCAGGACTGATTGCGTCAATTCAGCCCTTGAGAGTGGTTTTGGATCCTCATCAACGGCTCCCGGCGGAAGCGAAAGTGATACAATCGCCGGCCTCACTCGCACCGCCCACGCTGGTGGTCTCGGCGCAGCCGCAGGCCAATCCGCAACTGTCCGAGCACCAGTTGGCTCAAAAAGTAGAGCAGCTGTGCCTGCCGGACGCCGATGGTCGGGTGGACCTAGAGGCACTGCTGTTGGAACTGGGCCGGCGCCAATGCAATGAAGTGCTGGTTGAGACGGGCGCCACCCTGGCCGGCGCTTTCCTGCGCCGCGGTCTGCTGGATGAACTGGTGATCTACATGGCGCCCAAATTAATGGGCAGTGAGGCCCGGCCTCTGTTTGAGTTGCCGCTGTCGTCGATGGCGGCCCAGTTGCCCCTCATTATCAAGGATGTGCGGGCGGTTGGGAATGACTGGCGGATCACCGCCGCACCGGATCCGGACGCCTGAGTCCGGGTTAGAACATCCACCTACATTGTTTCAAGGAAGCCTATGTTCACAGGCATTATTGAAGCCGTTGGCGAAATCGTGGCACTGCAGCCCGCCGGTGGCGATCTGCGTCTGCGGGTCAAAAGTGGCGAATTGGATTTGGCCGACGTGGCACTGGGTGATTCCATTGCCACCAATGGCGTCTGCCTCACCGTGGTTGATCTGCCCGGGGATGGTTACTGGGCGGATGTGTCGGTTGAAACCCTCGACTTCACCACCCTGAGAGGGTGGCAGGTGGGTACAGCGGTGAATCTGGAAAAGGCATTGACGCCCCAGACTCGCCTGGGAGGTCACCTGGTCAGTGGTCATGTGGATGGCGTCGGCGAAGTGGTCAGTCGCCATCGCGATGCCCGCTCTGAGCGCTTTCGCATCAAGGCGCCAGCGGAATTGGCCCGCTACATTGCCCACAAGGGATCGATTACGGTGGATGGCACCAGTCTCACCGTCAACGCCGTGGATGGCGACGAGTTTGAATTGAATATTGTGCCGCACACGATCGAAAAAACGGTCATTGGCAGCTATCGGGCCGGCACCCGGGTCAACCTCGAAGTGGACGTTATCGCCCGCTATCTCGAGCGACTATTATTGGGTGAGAAAGCGGCAGAGCCAGCGGCCAAGTCGGGCATCGACTTGGCGTTTCTGGCGGAACATGGATTTTATCGCGGCTGAGTCGGGTCAAACAGAAATCGCCGCAAGCTAACACATTTACCCCTGCAACTATTTACCCTGTAACTAACGCAGCGGGCTTAGAGTAAACAAGGTTGGATATGAAACTGAACAGTGTTGAAGAGCTGATTGATGATATTCGTCAGGGCAAGATGGTCATTCTTATGGACGATGAAGACCGTGAGAATGAAGGCGATCTGGTGATGGCGGCGGAGCAGGTTCGCGCCGAGGATATCAACTTTATGGCCACCCACGCCCGCGGACTGATCTGCCTGACCCTGTCTCCCGATCGCTGCAAGCAGCTGGAATTGCCGCTGATGGTGAGCGATAACCTGGCCCAGCACTCGACCAACTTTACCGTTTCCATTGAGGCGGCAGAAGGCGTAACCACCGGTATTTCAGCCGCTGACCGGGCCCGCACCATTCGCGCGGCTGTGGCGCGTAACGCCAAGTCCACGGACATTGTACAGCCCGGGCATATTTTTCCGTTGATGGCCCAGCCCGGGGGTGTTCTGAGTCGCGCCGGTCATACCGAAGCCGGCTGTGACCTGGCGCGTCTGGCCGGGTTTGAGCCAGCGGCAGCGATTGTGGAAATTATGAATGAGGACGGCACCATGGCCCGTCGTCCTGACCTGGAAGTGTTTGCCAAGACCCACAACCTGAAGATCGGCACCATCGCTGATCTGATTCAATATCGCTCTATTAATGAGAAAACGGTCCAGTGCATCAACGACCGTCGTATCCAGACTCAGTATGGCGAATTTAACCTGTTGACCTACCTCGATAAGGCGCGGCAGGAGAAGCACTTTGCCTTTACCCTCGGCAATTTGCGCGATGGCGAGCCCGCGCTGGTGCGTGTGCACGTCGGCAGTACCGCCCGTGATGTGTTTAAGGTGTGCCGCAGCGTCGACCGGGATTTCTTGCCCTGGACATTTGATCGCGCCATTCGCATGGTGGCGGAAGAGGGGCGCGGAGTGGTGGTGGTGATCTGCCACAATGAGACCACCAGCGATATTGAGGACAGCATTGACTGGATGTTGTCCGGCAAGCAGGAGCGCCCGAGTCAGGATCTGGTGTACAAGCAGGTGGGTACCGGCTCGCAGATTCTGGGTGATCTGGGGGTCAAGAAAATGCGTCTGATGAGCGCGCCTTTCCGTTTTAATGCCATTTCCGGATTTGACCTGGAAGTGGTGGAATACATCGATAGCCGTGGTATTGAGACCGCGGTTGAGCAATAAGTGGACGCTGGTAGCGGCCGCATCAGTTACCGATCATTAACAAAAAAATCAGGACCAAAGACATCATGAGTCAGATCAAAACCATTGAAGGGGATTTCACCAGCTGCCAGGGCAAGTACGCTTTAATCGTGAGCCGCTGGAACAGTTTTGTGGTGGAAAGTTTAAAAGAGGGTGCTCTCGACAGCTTGCGTCGTCACGGTATCGCGGACGATCAAATCAGCATTTACTACGCGCCAGGCGCGTTTGAGTTTCCGCTGCTGGCGCAACGGCTGGCGAATAAAGGCGAATTCGATGCGATTATTGCCCTGGGTGCAGTGATTCGTGGCGGCACCCCGCATTTCGATTACGTTGCGGGCGAATGTACCAAGGGCCTGGCCCAGGTGTCCCTGAACTCCAACACAGTGGTTACTTTCGGTGTGTTGACGGTTGACTCCATTGAGCAGGCCATTGAGCGCTCAGGTACCAAGGCGGGTAATAAAGGCGAGGAAGCCGCGGTAACGGCACTGGAAATGGTGTCCTTACTTAACAAGGTTTAATCACTCTGAATTTAATTGGGAAGACTCGGGAATGACAGTTTCTCCTGCGGCTCGCCGCAAAGCGCGACATTATGCGATGCAAGCGCTCTATCAGTGGCAGATGACTCAGGCTTCAATCAATGTGATTGAAGCGGAGTTTCACACCGACAACGACATGAGCAAGGCCGATACGGCCTATTTTCGCGAGCTGATTCACGGTGTGCCCCAGCGTCTGACGGAATTGGATGAGGCTTACAGCAAGTATCTGCAAGAGCGCGAACAGAATGAGTTGGACCCGGTCACCAAAGCGTTATTGCGTCTGGCTACGTATGAGTTGGTGGCACGGATTGATGTGCCTTACAAAGTTGTGATCAATGAGGCAGTGGCCCTGGCGAAAAAATTTGGTGCCACCGACAGCCACAAGTTCATTAATGGTGTTCTGGACAAGGTGGCCGCGCAGTATCGTGCGGTTGAAGTACAAGCTACTCGCAAAAATTCGTAACAGGGATGTTATCGTGTCAATGCTGACAGGGAGAAACGATGTCGCTGGGTGAATTTGAGTTAATCGAAAAATATTTTCGCCAGGATGCGGGCGCCGTGGGTGTTGCCATGGGCATTGGCGACGATTGCGCGGTGCTCAATGTGCCGGCCGGTCAACAGCTGGCGGTGTCGATGGACACCCTGGTTGGCGGTGTGCATTTTCCCAAAAATGCCGATCCGGAACTGATTGCCGAGCGGGCCCTGCGGGTGAACCTCAGTGATTTGGCGGCAATGGGGGCGGAACCGCTCTGGTTTACCCTGGGGTTGACGCTGCCCAAGGCCGACCACCAGTGGGTGAAGGGATTTTCCCAAGGCTTATTTCGGGTAGCGCGAGACTATCATGTGTCGTTAGTGGGGGGCGATACCACCCGCGGTCATCTCTCCATCACGATCCAGGTGCACGGTGCCGTGGCTACGGACAAAGCCCTGTTGCGGGGGCACGCATCGCCGGGTGATCAGATTTTTGTCACTGGTCCCTTGGGGGATGGTGCGGCTGCGTTGGCGGTCATTAAACAGGAGTTAACGGTTGGTAAGTCGGCCTTCAGTTACCTGATGGACCGTTACTATCGCCCCATGCCATGTCTGGCGCACGGCCAGGTTCTGCTCGGCAAAGCCCACGCCGCCATTGATGTATCCGACGGACTGGTGGCGGATTTGGGGCATATTTGTGAGCAAAGCGTTGTCGGTGCTGATATACACCTTGAACGGATCCCTCTGTCGGAACCGGTGCGCAAGCTGGTGCCGTTTGAGCAGGGTATTGGATGGGCATTGAGCGGTGGCGATGACTACCAGCTTTGTTTTACCGTCCCGCAAAACCGGGTGGCCCAGCTGACCAGTGCGCTCGACAGCCGTCGATTGGAGGCCTATCCGATTGGTGAAATTACCCGTGGCAGTGGCGTGCGATGCTGGCACAAGGGCAAGCAGGTACAGCCTGTGACGTCCGGATACCAGCACTTTGATTAATTCCGGTGAAGCCGTCATGACCAGCAACAGTTGCCACAACCCCACCTTTTCCAGTTTGCTGCGCCAACCCGTGCACTGGCTGGCTTTCGGCTTCGGCTCCGGTCTGTCGCCCAAGGCGCCAGGTACAGTGGGAACTCTGATGGCCGTGCCGCTGTATCTGTTGATGGCGAAGCTGCCGCTCTGGGCCTATGGCTCGCTGCTGCTGTTGGCTATGGTCATCGGTGTTTACCTGTGTGACCGCACCTCCCGCGAGCTGGGGGTGCACGACCATCCCGGTATTGTGTGGGATGAGTTTGTCGGTTACTGGATCACCATGCTGGCGGCACCAGCCGGTTGGTTGTGGGTGCTGATTGGGTTTGCCTGGTTTCGTCTGTTTGATGTGCTCAAACCGTGGCCTATCCGCTGGCTGGATCGCCACGTACACGGAGGGTTTGGCATTATGATTGACGATGTGCTGGCCGGTGTCATGGCTCTGGGCTGTGTGCAGTTGTGTCATTGGTGGTGGTTGTAACGTGGCCTGGCGCTGTCTGCTGAGCGGTGTGTGTTTGCTGCTGGCCATGGCGACTCAGGCTGCCGAGGTCAGTGTCAGGGCGCTGTTCAGTAACAGCGCCCTGCTGGAAATTGACGGCGAGCGCAAACTGCTTAAGGCCGGCAGCAGCTATCAGGGGGTTACTCTGGTCTCGGCCGACAGCAAAGCTGCCGTTATTGAACTGGAGGGCGAGCGTCACCGCCTGGGTGTCAGTCGGCAGATTGCCGCCAGCTTTCGCGAGGCGCAAACCCAAGAGGTGCGGCTGTCACCTGATGCCGGAGGGCATTATGTCACGCCGGCCCGGATCAATAACCGCCCGGTTGAAGTGATGGTGGACACCGGCGCGACGGCGGTGGCCATGAGCTTGCCGCAGGCAAAGGCGCTGGGGATTGATTATCGCAATGGCCAGCTGGTGCCGATCAGTACCGCCAACGGTTATATGAATGGTTACCGGGTGACGCTCAACAAGGTCAGCGTGGGGGCAGTGACCATTGAGAATGTGGAAGCGCTGGTAAGTGTCGGTGATTTTCCCGAAACCATATTGCTCGGCAACAGTTACCTGAGTCGGGTGAATATGTTCAGAGAGAATGGCGTGCTGGTTTTTCAAAGCCGGTATTAGCCGAATATAGCCACCCCGGCCGATCATGGTTGTGACCGGGTGTTAACGTTAAAGAGGTAGGATTGTGGCAGTCCGTTACGTAGAGTCTTCCAAGTTACCCACATCCTGGGGCATCTTCGAGATGCACGGGTTTGAGGATACCGCCACGGGAAAAGAACACGTGGTGCTGAGTATGGGGCAGATTGATACTGACGAGCCGGTACTGGCTCGCATTCATTCCGAGTGCTTAACCGGTGACGCGCTCTTCAGTCTGCGCTGCGACTGCGGCGCCCAGCTGCAGGCGGCCATGCACCGCATTGCCATGGAGGGGCGTGGTGTTATTTTCTATTTGCGCCAGGAAGGGCGTGGGATTGGCCTGATCAATAAGATCAAGGCCTATCATTTGCAGGATAAAGGCGCGGATACGGTTGAGGCCAACGAACAGTTGGGGTTTGGGGCCGATATGCGTGACTACACAATCCTGCGGCCAATGCTTGAGCATCTGCAGATCAAGGAGATACGCTTGATGACCAACAATCCTCGCAAGGTTAAGGCCCTGCAGGAATTGGGCATCAATGTGGTGGAGCGTGTGGCTCACGAAAGTGGTCGCAACCCTCATAACATCAAGTATCTGGAAACCAAGAAAGGCAAGCTGGGACACCTTCTTGAAGGGGATGAAAGCAGCGAGGCTTAGTTACTGCCTTGCTGTTCAATCCCATTGAAGCCCACAAAAAAACCGCGTTAAACGCGGTTTTTTTGTGGTTCGAACTGCTGGCTTTAGCTGCTTGTTACTGTAACTGGTTAAAGTCCCAGTTTCTTCTCCAGGTAGTGGATATTGACACCGCCTTTGGCAAAGCCAGCGTCGCGCACCAGGTCTTTCTGCAGGGAAATGTTGGTGCGAATACCATCAACCACCAGCTCGTCGAGAGCGTGACGCATACGCGCCAGGGCCTCGTCGCGATCCGCTCCGTAGGTGATGACTTTGGCAATCATCGAGTCGTAGTTCGGTGGCACGGTATAGCCGCTGTAGAGGTGTGAATCCACTCGCACACCGAGACCGCCAGGTGCGTGAAACTGATTGACCTTGCCGGGACAGGGCATAAAGGTTTTCGGGTCCTCGGCGTTGATCCGGCATTCAAACGAATGGCCCTGAATCTTGATGTCATCCTGGGTAACGGAAAGCTTTTCTCCGGCGCAGACCCGAATCTGCTCCTTAATCAGGTCGAAGTTGCTCACCAGTTCCGTCACCGGGTGCTCCACCTGGATGCGGGTGTTCATTTCGATGAAGTAGAAGTGACCGTCCTCATACAGGAACTCAAACGTTCCGGCACCGCGATAGCCAATTTCGATACAGGCATTGACACAGGACTCGTACACTTTTTGGCGAGCCGCGTCATCAATACCGGGAGCCGGGGCCTCCTCAAGGACTTTTTGATGTCGACGCTGCAAGGAGCAGTCGCGATCACCGAAGTGCACCGCGTTGCCCTGTCCGTCGGAAAGGACCTGAACCTCCACATGGCGAGGGTTCTGCAGATACTTCTCCATATACACAGTGTCATCGCCAAAGCCGGCTTTGGCTTCGGCCTTGGTCACACGAATGGAATTGAGCAGTGCCGATTCGGTGTGTACTACGCGCATTCCACGTCCGCCACCACCGGCAGCCGCTTTGATGATCACCGGATAGCCGATTTCACGACCGTGCTTCAGGCACACTTCCGGATCGTCTGGCAGCGGCCCATTGGAGCCTGGCACAGTCGGCACGCCGGCTTTTTTCATGGCGGCAATGGCGGATACCTTGTCACCCATCAGTCTAATCACATCGGGATCGGGGCCGATGAAGGTAAAACCACTCTTTTGTACTTGCTCGGCAAAATCGGCGTTTTCGGCGAGAAAGCCATAGCCGGGGTGAACCGCGACCGAATCGGTAATCTCCATGGCGCTGATGATGCGCGGGATATTCAGGTAGCTTTCCGGAGACGGGTTAGGGCCAATGCAGACGGATTCATCCGCCAGCCGAACATGTTTCAGATCACGATCAATCTGGGAATGAACGGCGACGGTTTTGATGCCCATCTCTTTACAGGCCCGCAACACCCGCAGCGCAATCTCGCCACGGTTTGCGATCAGAATTTTTTCAAACATGGCCAGCTCCTCTGTCCGTAGTCATCCTTAAACGATGGTGATCAGAGGCTGGTCAAACTCAACCGGCTCGCCATCCTCCACCAGAATGGCTTCCACCACGCCGGCCTTATCGGCTTCGATTTGGTTCATCATCTTCATGGCTTCGACAATGCAGATAACGTCACCTGGCTTAACGTGCTGCCCTACTTCCACAAAAGCCGGGGAGCCAGGGCTGGGGGCCGCATAGTAGGTGCCGACCATCGGGGATTTGATGACGTGGCCGGTAAACGCGGGTTGGGCGTCCTTTTTCTCTTCGGCTGCCGGGGCTGCGGGAGCGGGCGCAGCGACGGGAGCCGGAGCCATCATTTGCGGTGCCGGGGCATAGGCAACCGGGGTGCCGCGGCTGATGCGGACGGATTCTTCACCCTCTTTGATTTCCAGTTCGCCGATATCGGACTCTTCCAGCAGTTCGATCAGTTTTTTGATTTTGCGAATATCCATGAGTGTTCCACCTGTGTTGGTAAGGGGTCCGTAGACCTACTGATGGTTTATGTATCGAGTGTTTAAAAAAGATGGGTCGTTACCATTTCTTCAATCAAAGTCGTTCCAGGGCGGCCTGCAGGGCCAGCTCGTAACTCTGGGCGCCGAAGCCGCAGATGACACCCACCGCAATGTCGGACAGGTAGGAGTGATGGCGAAAGGCTTCACGGCTGTGGACATTCGAGAGGTGGACCTCAATAAAGGGAATCTCGACCCCGGCCAGCGCATCTCGCAGGGCCACGCTGGTGTGGGTGAACGCGGCGGGATTGATCAAAATGAAGTCAATAGCCTCGTCGCGGGCTGCGTGGATACGATCAATCAACTGGTATTCAGCATTGCTCTGCAGATTGGCCAATTGGTGTCCGGCGCTGTGGGCGAGCTCTGTCAGTCGGGCATTGATGTCCGCCAGGGTGGTCGAGCCGTAGATTTCCGGTTCCCGGGTGCCGAGCAGATTCAAATTGGGACCATGCAGAACCAGAATGGTTGCCATATGGAGATTATCCCCTGTGAAAAAACGTTAATTGGTCGAGAAATGGATGAAAACGACAACTTATACTTTCATTGGCGAAAAGTTTGACGCATATTTTGATGAGAGTCCAGTCGATTGTCGAAAATTGTGAAGTTTAGTGATTTTAGCGGCTAGATTGACGAAATTACCGATTTAATACGGTTGTTTTCATGTCGAGATGACGTCCAGTTTGGCGATGTTAGGCGCCGATGGCGCCTAATTGATATCGGTATGCGGGAAGTTGTCAAATTTTGGCGACATTTTCTCCGAAATTGACGGCATTTGTCGCCTAACTGCTGGGGTTTAATTTCTGAATGGCATTTGTGACCGTCTGTTCACGCAAAATTTGCGGCAAAATGACTGGCGGTTCATTTTCCTTGCCGGAGTACAGCAGGTACAAGGGGACGCCGTTGCGACCAAATTCTGCCAGTAGCCGGGTGATTTCCGGGTTGTAGTGGGTCCAGTCGCCCTTTAATTTAACGATGCCCGCTTGTTCGAAGGCGCTGATGGTGTTTTCTGTATCGAGCGCGATCTTTTCGTTCGCCAGGCAGGTGATGCACCAGTCGGCGGTGAGATTCACAAAGGTCGGGGTGCCGCTGTCGAGCAGCTGCTGCAGACGCGCGTGACTGAATGGCTGCCATTGATGTTCCAGTGTGGGGGAAAGCTGCGCTGCGGCGTTACCCCCTGTGCGGCTGTTCAGGCCAAGGGGTGGCCACAGCATCAGCAGAGCAGTCAGCACGGCCAGGCCTTTTTGCCAGGGGCGGGCGGGTTGGTGCTGCCAGAGCCAGCCGGCAAAGGCCAGCCCCGCGGCGCCGGCCAGCAACGCAATCACCGTGTCGCTGTCGGTTTGGCGTCCCACCACCCACAGTAACCACAGGGCTGTCAGGTAGAGGGGGAAGGCCAGCAGCTGTTTCAGGGTCTCCATCCAGGCACCTGGCTTGGGCAGACGTTTGGTCAGGCTGGGGAAGTAGGATAGCAACAGGAACGGCAGTGCCATCCCCAGGCCCAGGCAGGCGAATACGCTCAGGGCGACCGCGGCCGGTTGGGTCACCGCATAGCCCAGCGCGCTGCCCATAAAAGGCGCGGTACAGGGACTGGCAACCACCGTCGCCAGTGCCCCGGTAAAAAAGGATGCGCGGTAGCCTCCCCCCTGGGTCAGTTTCTGGCCGGCTCCTGCCAGTGAACCGCTCAACTGCAGGCCGCCGCTGAGGGTCAGGCCCATGACAAAAAACAGGTAGGCGAGGGATGCCACCACGGCCGGTGATTGCAGCTGAAAGCCCCAGCCCACCGCTTGCCCGGCCTGGCGAAGGCTGAGCATGATGGCCGCTATGGCGACAAAGGTGGTGACGGCACCCAGGGTGTAGGCCCAACCGTGGTAATGCTGTTGCCGGGGGCGTTCGTGGCTGTTGACCAGGCTCAGGGCTTTGAGGGATAGCACTGGGAACACGCATGGCATCAGGTTCAGTAACATGCCCCCCAGCAAGGCGCCCACCGCTGCCAGCATAAAGCCCGTCAGTGACAGGGGTGATTGGCTGGCCTGGACACTGCCCGGCGGAGTGGCGCCTGGAGAGGGTTGCAGCGGGGCGAGTACGCGAGCCTGGTCAGGTCCCAGCTGCACGGTCTGCTGCTGAGGTGGATAGCACAGACCGGCGTCGGCACAGCCTTGAGAGCGAACCTCCAGATCCAGCGTTTCCCCCTGATTAATTTGCTCCAGCGCCGCTGCCGGCAGGGGCAGCGCCAGCTCCAGGCTGTGATAAAACACCTGCAGCTCTTTTTCAAAGTAATCATCGTAAATACGCTGTCCTTCGGGCAGGTCCGCAGTCAGGACGATACCGTTGAACAGGACACTCAAATTGTGCCGGTACAGGTAGTAGCCGTCGGCGATATCCCAGTGCAGCTGCAGGTTGTTGCCCTGTCGATTGGCGTTCAATTGATAGGCTTCATAAACGGGTAAAAACCGTTGGCTCAGCGACTGGTTTGGCGAAACCAAGGTGTCTGAGCTGGAGGGCAGGGGCGAGCTCGGCAGCAGAGAGGGGCTGTTGCTGTGCGGGGCTGCCAGCAGGCTATCGGCCGCCCGGCCAGCAGGACTTAACAGTGTCAGGAGCAGCGCTATCAACAGCAGCGGCAGTATCCGAGAGAAAGAGGCGGTATTGAGACGAGCTGAACTGGAGTTGTAGGGCTGTGGGGGCATGTTTGACGGCGCTATTTTGGTAAAGTGGCGTTGCTTTGACTGTATGAATCAGGCAGAGTTTCGGGCATTGTACCCCCCAGCGCTTGTGTCGAGGAACCAGTCTCCATGAAAAACTGCTGTGGCCGTCTTCGGATCAGCTGCCCATCTGTTGGGATTGTGCATCGCTGGCTGGTGATTCTGGTTGTCGGCGGGGCGCTGCTGAGTGGCTGTGCCCGGCAGCCGCTGGAACCCCAACTCCGGCCTCAGGTTCAACCCCAGCCCTCACAGGCCCAGCACTCGGCGGAGCAGCGTCGTCTCGACCTGGAATGGCGGATTATGGAGTTGTTGCGCGATGCGGAGCGGGCGTTACAGCGAGATCGGTTGATGTTGCCGGAAAGGGATAATGCCTACGACCGATTTAACGCGGTGTTGAAGTTGCAGCCGGATAATCAGCAGGCCCGTCAGGGGTTGCAGGCCATTGTGGTTCGCTATGTGCAATTGGGGCGTGACGCGCTGGCCGCCAGCCGGCTGTCATCAGCCCGTCACTACGCGGCTCGGGCGGCCTTGGTGGATGCCGACAATCCGCTGCTGCAGGAATTCGATCGCAGTCTGCAGGTAGCGGCTGAGCGACAGACCCGCTCCAGCACCATCGCCCCGCTCGACTCCGATGAGGGTGACACGGTGGCCGGGGTCGAGTACCCACTGGACCCGACCGCCTTAACCAAGAAGGCTGACGCGATCCTGCAGTTGCTGGCGGATATTGCCCAACGGGTAACAGTCAGTGATGAGACCGTCTTGTTGGTGGCCCGCAATGATGCCGAGGGGCGTTGGCTTTACCAACAAATGAAAAAAGCCGCCGCTGGTTATCGGATTCGCGGTGATATACAAATCGGTCCGATTCCGAAAGTTGTTTTGTATCCACCCATTCAATAAGGAAAGAACAGCAGGTGACGCTTTACCGACAATTGATTCTGGCGATCACGTTTCTCATCGCTTGTTTGATGGCCGGAAATTTTCTGGTGAGTGTGCTCAATGCCCGGGGGTATGTCTTTGACCAGTTGCAAGTGCACGCCCAGGACACGGCGACTTCTCTGGGGCTGACCATTTCCCATGCGGCCCAGAACCGGGATGCCGTTCAGGTTCGTTCATTCGTGGACGTGGTGTTTGACCGTGGTTACTACCACAGCATCACCTATCGCAAACTCTCCGGTGAGGTGGAGGTTGAGCGCCAGGCTGAAATTGAGATCGAAGGGGTGCCGCAGTGGTTTATCCACCTGGTTAACCTGCCAGAACCCAGCGGTCGGGCCGAAGTGATTTCCGGTTGGTTCCGCTTGGGGGAAGTGGAAGTGATCTCCCATCCTGGATTTGCTTATCGGGATTTGTGGCGGGTGTTTTGCAATCAGCTGGCCATGTTTCTGTTTTCTGCGGTCGTGTGTTATTGCCTGGCGGGTCTTGGCCTGGCGTTTCTGCTGAAGCCGTTGCGGCGGGTCGAGGCCCAGGCCGAGGCGATTTGCCACCGGGAATTTCCGGTGCAGGAAACCCTGCCGCGCACGCGGGAATTGCGGCGCATGGTCGAGGCCATGAACCGCATGGTGAAAAAAGTACAATCCATCTTTCAGGAGCAGGTGGCACTGTCTGAATCCCTGCGTGAGCAGGTCTATCTGGATCCTGTTACCGGCTTGCTGAATCGAACCGGTTTTGACGCTCGCCTGGACTCGTCGTTGGGGCCCGAGCGGGCCGGCAGTGCCGGAATCTTATTGCTGATTCAGCTGGGCGGACTGCAGGCCTTAAATCAGCGAGCCGGTCGCGACATGGGTGATCAGTGCCTGAAGGCCTTTGCCGACGCCCTCAAGCTGGAGCTGGCGTCGCGGGAGTTGGCGGTAACCGGGCGTCGGGCCGGGGCAGACCTGTGTGTGTTTGCACCGGTGCTGGACCAGCAGGAAGCGGAAGCGCTGGCGGAGTCCCTGTTCCGGCGACTGCTGTCGGTTCCCTGGTTGACCAGCGAGGCGGAATTGCAGCTGTACATGGGGGCGGCATTTTCGTCTTCCTTGACCCGCGAGCATGCGCTGTTAACACAAGCAGACCAGGCCTTGGGGCAGGCCCAGCACCTGGGGGTGGATAACTTTCAATGGTATCGCAGTAACACCAAAGATACCGCCAGGCCGGCGCGGGAGTGGCGTGAGCTGTTACAGACCGCCATTGATCAGCGGCGTTTCAGTTTTCATGTCCAGCCGGTGTTTGAAGCCAATGGCCGCCAGGTTAGCCAGCTGGAGGTTTTCTGCCGGCTTGCTGAGGGAGATGAGCTGTTGCCGGCCGGTGTGTTCTGGCCCATGGCTGAAAGGTTTGGGATGACCGCCACCATCGATCGGTTGATGATTGAGCAGTTGGCTGCTCAGGCGCCGGAACACCTGCCGCTGTGTGTCAATCTCTCGCCACTGAGTATTGCGGATGCGGATTTTGTCCTTTGGCTGGAACAGTTTCTGGCGACCAACTCCGAATTTGCCGCCCGCTTATTGCTGGAATTGCCGGAGTACGCGCTGTCCCTTAACGAAGCCGGGGTGCGGGAGTTTGGTCGACGAATGGTGGCTCGGGGAGCGCGCTTGTCGCTGGATCATTTTGGCGTGGGCACGTCGGCATTTTCCTACCTGCAGAGTTTGCCACTCTATGCCCTGAAAGTGGATCGCAGTTTTATTCAGGGCATCGAGAATCACGGCGATCACCGCTTCTTTGTGAAGTCGCTGTTGCAAATCGCTCACAGCTGCGAGATCAACTTGTTGGTTGAAGGGGTGGAAACCGAGGCGGAGTGGACGACACTGCTGGCGCTCGGCATTAATGGCGGACAGGGATATTATCTGGCCAGGCCGATGACCCTTGATGCTTGGATGGTTCAATCGGGAGGCGACTAATGACAGCTAAAGACAGACTCAATCTGGCGCTGCTATGGGTACTATGGGCCGGTTGCAGTTGGGCCAACGAATTGCCGCAGCCATCCACTGAGCGCCCGGGGCATCAACTGGAAGTGCGGGATGCCTGTATTCGCCTGCCATTGCCCGGGCAAACGACGGCGGTGGTGTATATGACTGTTTTGAACTCGAGCCAGCAGCCGGTTGCCATTCAGGCTGTGGAGGTGTCAGGGGCATCGCGATCGGAGTTGCACCAGCATCTCCACCAGGATGGCATGATGCGTATGCGTAAGGTGGAGCGTGTTGAAGTGCCGGCAGCCAAAAGTGTTGCCTTCCGGCCGGGCGGTTACCATATCATGGCTTTTCATCTGCAGCCGGAGTCGGCGGCAGACGGTCATCGGGTCACCCTGACATTGACGGATGGGGCGTCGGTATCGGTGCTGGTGCGGTCTGAGTGTGATAGCCTGTCAAAAAAATGAGCTACTGGATTGTCTGCCGTCGTCGCATTTCGACATTCGGGGATAGACTAAAGTGTACAGTGAAAGGGCTCTGATCTACCCCGTGTGCCTGGCTGCTGATTGTCGTGCTATGGCGGCCTTGATGGGTATCATGTGAAGAACGAAACATTGAGAAAGGAACGAGGATGAGCAAGCTGGGTGGTATCAGGCAAAGTCTGGGTGAGCGTTGGGCTGATTTGCGAGAGGATATGAGCGGCGGTAACAAGACGCTGCGCTGGCTGCTGATTGCCTTGGCGCTGTATCTCGTTGTCACTTTCATCCTGGGGCTTTTTTGGAGCCGTGAGCCCGATCATTTTTCCGTTCGGGAATTGACTGAGATCCAGCCCAATGGACGACCTGAAGTGGTCGGGATAGCCACAACCGCCACCTTGATCCGTGTGGTGGAAACCGTGCTCGAAAAGCCCGGCGGATTACTGTCCAATGACATTATGCCTCCGGGGGTTTGGCTGGATAACCTGCCCAGCTGGGAGCATGGTGCCCTGACTCAGGTGCGCGACCTGAGCAAGGCCATGCGAGAGGCCTTTAGTCGTTCACAGTCCCAGTCTACGGAAGATAAAGCGCTGGCCAAGGCTGAGTCCCGCTTTAATTTTGATCACAAGAGCTGGGCCTTGCCGGCGTCGGAATCGGAATACCGAGACGGAATCAAATCCCTGAATAATTACTTGGTGCGCCTGTCAGATGAAGATCGTCATAATGCCCAGTTTTTTGCCCGTTCGGATAACCTGCGCTACTGGCTGGGAACCGTTGAAACCCGACTTGGCAGTCTGTCGCAACGCCTGAGTGCCAGTGTTGGTCAGCGGCGGTTGAACATTGATTTGGCCGGTGAAGAGCATGCTCGTCAGTCGACCGCAGCGCCGCGCGAAATGACCGTCAAAACACCATGGCTGGAAATCGATAATGTGTTTTATGAGGCGCGTGGCAGCACTTGGGCGTTGTTGCAATTTCTGCGGGCGGTTGAAGTTGACTTTGCCGACACGCTGGCCAAGAAAAACGCCGTGGTGAGTTTGCAGCAGATTATCCGCGAGCTCGAAGCTGCCCAGCAACCGATCTACAGCCCCATGGTGCTGAATGGCAGTGGTTTTGGCGTATTGGCGAATCACTCGCTGGTGATGGCGTCTTATATCTCGCGTGCCAACGCTGCCATCATCGACCTTCGCGATCTGTTGTCCCGAGGTTAGATCCTGTTAGTGTGATTGAGGTCACGCTTGGTTGGTTTGCTCTGCCGTGTGGACGCGATAAGCTGGTAAGTTGTTGGGTCCATAACGGAAGAGCGCATGGCCGCCGAAGCGATGTCTTCAGCAATATCTCTGTTGTCCGCTGTCGATGCTGAGCAGTTTCTGCAGCGGATGTCCGACGCCTATTTCCTGGTGGATTCCTGTCGCGTTATTCAGCATGCAAACCCCGCCGCCTACAACCTCTTCAGCGGTCAGCCGCTGGTGGGACGTTGTCTGGATGAATTCATTCATCGCGATCTCGATCACAAGCCCCCGGCTATGGGGGATGTACTGGTTTGCCATAGCGCCGATGATGGCGGGGATGAGGCCAGTGCGCTGTTGCAGCTCACCCACTTTTGGTCTGCGGGTAACCACTCCTATCACTGTCTGCTGACACCTTTGGCTACCGGCTGCCAGGATTTGGCGCGACACGATCTGCTCACTGGTCAGCTGAACCGGCAGGCGTTTGAGATGATTCTCGGCAATGCGGTACAGGACGCCTACGATCAACAGAGCTGTTTCGGCCTGTTGTATCTGGATTTGTACCAGTTCAAGTTGATTAATGACAGTTATGGACACGCAGGTGGTGACCGGGTGTTGCGTCGCGTGGCGGCACTGATCGATGGCTGTCTGCGCGGCCAGGATGTGTTGGCGCGTTTGGGCAGTGATGAATTTGGGCTGTTGTTACCGGGTATCTCTCTGGCGGGGGCCCGTCGCTTGTCGGATAGCCTGATTGAAACGTTTCAAAACACTCAGTTCCACTGGCGCAATACCGATTTTCAGGTGTCGGCCTGTATTGGTGTTGCGCAGATCGATGCCCGCACCGAGTCCGCTGCCGAGGCGCTGGCAAGGGCAAGCGGGGCTTGTGAGTCGGCCCAGGCGATCGGCCGCAACCGCATTGTGTTGGCCGATAGTGATGTCGATGCGGCCCGCCGCATGACCGATGTGCACTGGGTCAAGCGGCTCAATGATGCCTTGCGCAATGATCATTTCTGCCTTTACCAGCAAAAGCTGCAAGCGGTGCGTCCCGGCTTGTGCGATCACCATGAAGTGTTGTTGCGATTGAGGGATTACAGCCTCTCTGAGGAGACCACAGAGACTCCGGCATTGATTTTGCCCGAGGCGTTTATTCCGGCCGCAGAACGCTATGGGTTGATGGACGACATTGACCGCTGGGTGGTGACACGGGTGCTGGATTACCTGCAACAGCGCCAGCGGCAAGGTCTGCCGCTGCCGGTATTGAGTGTCAATTTGTCCGGTGCCACCCTGGGGGATGGCGCCTTTACCGAGTTTGTCGTAGATCGAATAGAGCAGGCAGGTATCGAGGCGGCGTACCTGCATTTTGAAATTACCGAAACGGCGGCGATCAGGCATCTCGACAGCGCCATTGGGTTTATGCGTACATTGCGCGCACGAGGCAGCTGTTTTTTTCTGGATGATTTTGGCAGTGGCTTGTCTTCGTTTGGTTACCTGAAAGAGTTGCCGGTGGATTTTTTGAAAATCGACGGTTCCTTTGTGCGCGGCATGCTGGAGGATCGTCAGCAGCGTGCCATGGTCAGCAGCTTTGTGCAGTTGGCGCAGTCACTGGATCTCAAAACCGTGGCGGAGTATGTGGAATCTGCGGATTTGCGACAGGCGTTGGTGGAGCTGGGAGTCGATTATGTGCAAGGTGACGGCATCGCCCGGGCGATGCCGTTGACATGATCAATGCCCCAGAATCTCGGTCCGAATCTGCAAGTGTTGCTCGGGCCGCAGGCGCGGTCCAAACTGGCTTACCACTTGGGCGGAGGCACGGCTCGCCAGTCGGCCGGCCTGTTCGAAATCCTGGCCGTGGGTAATTGCGTAGATAAACGCGCCAGCAAACATATCGCCGGCACCATTGGTGTCCACGGCCTCGACCGAGTGTGGGGCAATCTGAATCTCCTGTTGGCCATCGTACAGCAGTGCTCCCTCGCCGCCGAGGGTTATGGCGAAGGTTTTGGCAATGGCTTTCAGTGCACGAACGGCGTCGGCCAGTGTTTGGGTGCGGGTAAAGCCGAGGGCTTCGTCGCGGTTGCAAAACAGCAGGTCGACACCGTCCCCCAGCATGTCGCACAAACCATCGTGAAAAAACTCCACCATGGCGGGATCCGACAGACTCAACGCGGTTTTCACACCCTGGCGCTCGGCCTGTTGACGCAGCTCAATGGCTGCTGCGCGACCTGTCTCTGAGGATACCAGGTAGCCTTCCAGGTAGGCGTATTGCGAGCGGCCAACCGCATCGACATGCAGCTCCTGGATGGAAACTGTCTCGCTGATGCCCAGGAAGGTGTTCATGGTGCGTTCCGCATCGGGGGTGATCATCACCAGGCATTTGCCGGTCACACCGTCTTGTCGCTCCAGTGAGTGGTGGTAATCGACACCGGCGCTGCGCAGGTCATTGAGGTAAAAATCACCATTTTCATCGCTGGCGACTTTGCAGCTGTAAAACGCATTGGCACCAAAATAACTGGCGGCAATAATGGTATTGGCGGCAGAGCCGCCACTGGCGCGATTGGATGCCACCAGGTGATTGGAAAAATGCTGCACCAATTCCTGTTGCCGTTGTTCGTCCACCAGGGTCATGACGCCTTTGTCGATGTTCAGGTTTGACAGGTCCTGATCGCTGACTTCGATTTCTGTGTCCACCAGTGCGGCGCCAATGCCGTAAACGTGATAATCCGCCATAGTCTGTGCTGCTCTTGTTCAGTTGTTTGTGCGATTCGTCGTAAGGGGGGCTATTATGCCTTGTCTCGCCCTACAGAGTCAGTACACTGCGCGCCCATGAGCCGACAAAAACCTTCCCCGTCTTCACGCAAATCCAGATCGTCAGCCAAGTCTGGACGTTCCACCAAGTCCCGGCGTGCCGCCTCCAAGCGGTCCCTGTTTTCCCGTTTATGGCGCTGGTCGCTGTGGCCGCTAATGCTGTTGTTGCTGGCGTTCGCCCTTTGGGTGCTGTATCTGGATGTCAGTGTGCGGCACAAGTTTGATGGCCGCAAATGGGCCATGCCGGCACGGGTCTACGCCCAGCCGCTGGAGTTGTATCAGGGCAAGCAGATCACCTATGCCGATTTGGAGGCGGAGCTGTCAGCGTTGCGGTATCGCCCGGTGGAACGCCTGTCGGAGGCGGGGCAATGGCGTCGGCAGGGCAGTGAAGTCGAGATTGCCACCCGCGCCTTTGACATGGGCGGGAGGACAGAGCCGGAACGGCTGGTGCGATTGCAGCTGCACGACCGACAACTGACCTCGATGCAGATAGTGCGGGGCAAACCCGCTTCACTGCTGGCCCTGGAGCCGGCCCTGATTGGCGGAATCTACCCGCAACGCCAGGAAGATCGCGAGTTGATCCGTTTGCAAGATGTGCCGCCACTGTTGGGTGAGGCGCTCATTGCCGTTGAGGATCGCGCTTTCGTCCAGCATTACGGTGTGTCACCGAGGGCGATTGCCCGTGCGGCCTGGGTGAACTTTCAAAGTGGGCGCGTGGTTCAGGGCGGTAGTACACTCACTCAGCAGTTGGTGAAAAACTTCTTTCTTGATGACAGCCGCCGGCTCTCCCGCAAGCTGACGGAGGCCATGATGTCCCTGTTGCTGGAGTGGCACTACAGCAAAGCAGAGATTCTCGAAACCTACATGAACGAGGTGTATCTGGGGCAGAGCGGGCCGCGCCAGATTCACGGGTTTGGTCTGGCGGCCAAGCATTATTTCGATAAACCGCTGCAGGATTTGGAGTTGCCGCAGATTGCCCTGTTGGTGGGGCTGGTGAAAGGGGCTTCTTATTACAATCCCTGGCGCAACCCCGAGCGCGCCCTGGAGCGTCGCAACCTGGTATTAAATGTCATGCACGAGCAGCAGCTGATCGATAGCCAGAGCTTGCGCCGTGCCGAGCGCACACCCCTGGAGGTGGTGCCGCTGCAGCAACGTCGTCTGCACGATCACCCGGCGTTTATCGACCTGGTAAAGCGGCAATTGCGGCAGGATTACAGCGATGAGGCGTTGAGCTCCGAGGGTTTGCGTGTTTTTACCACCCTGTCGCTATCGGCCCAGGCCCAGGCTGAGCGGGCCCTGACTGAGCGGCTGGCCGAATTGGAAAATCGCTTTGCCGTCGATAAAGACAGTTTGCAGGGGGCGGTGATCATAACCGCCGTAGGCAGTGGCGAGGTGGAAGCGGTAGTGGGGGATCGCAATCCCAAATTTGCCGGTTTTAACCGCGCCCTGGATGCTTCGCGCCCCATTGGCTCGCTGGTGAAGCCCGCGGTGTTTCTGACCGCATTAAAACAGGATCAACCCTACCATCTGGCCTCACTGATCAGCGATTCTGCGGTCGCTGTGGCCGGTCCCGATGACAGCGTATGGCGCCCCCAGAATTTTGATCGCCAGTCGCACGGTGACGTCTTGCTGATTGATGCCTTGATTCATTCCTACAATCAGGCAACGGCCCGTCTGGGCATGATGATCGGTTTGGACAAGGTGGCCACAACCCTGCGTGAACTGGGGGTCAAGCAGCCTATTGAGGAAGTGCCGGCTATGTTATTGGGGGCGCTGGAGTTAACCCCTGCCGATGTTTCGGGTATGTATCACGCCTTTGCCAATGACGGTGTGGTGATGCCGCTGCGTGCTATTCGCTCGGTGGAAGACGCCCACGGTGAGCGCCTGAACCGCTACCCGCTGACCCTGGACGAACCCCTGGAGCCGGCAGCCGTTGAGCAGTTGCAATACGCCATGCAGGCGGTGATGGAGGAGGGCACGGGTCAGACGGCGTACCGCCGCTTGCCGAAATCCCTGGCACTGGCGGGTAAAACCGGCACCACCAACGATCAGCGCGACAGCTGGTTTGCCGGTTTCAGCGGCCGTCATCTGGCGGTGGTGTGGTTGGGTCGTGATGACAATGGCGCTACACCCCTGACGGGCGGTACTGGCGCCCTGCAAGTCTGGACCGATATTGTCAGTCGCCTGCCCACTGAATCTCTGGATATTTACCCGTCCCCGGAGATTGAATATTTATGGGTGGATGGGGACAATGGCTCGTTGAGCAGCGAAAATTGTCGCGGCGCGCGGTTGATGCCGTTTACGACGCACAAGCGCCCGCTCGAAACAGCTGCGTGTGAATGGATTGAACATCCGGTACTGCACTGGATGAAAAAGTGGTTTTAAGAGTTCATGGCTGACAACACCCCTGCAATATCATCGAATGCTAAAGTCCCCGCTCGGCTGAGTCGCCGACTGGGGTGGCTACCAATTTGTGCCAGTCTTTTCCTGCTGGCTTGCCAATCCACGCCACCTGTCTCAAGGGCACCGATTGAAGACACGGGTCAGTCCGCTGAATCATCGACGGGCGTGGTGCAGGCTCCAGAGCCCGAGGGTGGCGAACTGGATTCGCGCCAACCGCTGCCGACGGATGAACGCCCCGAACCTGCCCGACCGGCTTCCCATGAGGCGGCGCTGCTGGCAATCGAAGAGGATGCTGAGCAATTTTTGCAGCAGCAGGATTGGCGCAAAGCCATCGAAGTGGCGGAACGGGGGCTGCGCATAGACCGTCGCTATGCAGAGTTTTACCGTATTCTGGGCGTGAGTTATCAGCAGTTGGGGGACACTGCCCAGGCGCAGCGGTTTGCCCAGCAGGCCCGTCGGTTTTGCCGCAGCCAGTGCCGGCAAGTGGATGAGTTATTACAGCAGTTACAATTTTAAACCACAAAATGTTGCCACCGACTCCGGGCTTTCTTGGACATCTGTGCTTAAATTTGGCCGCTAAGGCCTTGAGGTACTTGTGTTTTTGACAGGGCTGTCCCATTATCGCTGTAATCATGGACGACAAACAGTTTAGTAAAGACTTCATTCCTATGACGAATTTGGGCAATCCAGAAGCAACCGCAACAGCCAGCGGTTTAACCGATAAAGTGGTCGTTGAGTACCTTAAAGCGTGTCAGGCCATTGTTGTAGAACACGCCGGCCAATGCTTTGCAGCCTTCTACAAGGCTCTCAGCGCCCAGCTGAGCGAATTTGTCGAACAAGCCAAAAGCAACCAAGAGCAGGCCGACCTGGCGGAGCAGCAACGCTTGTTGCAGCAGCAGGCAGGGGAAGTGGAGCGTTATTTTCTCGGTTATCTCGGTGAAGGCTTTGTCAAGTTCAAGCGCCATGAGTTGGCGACCAGCACCGGCGAAGAAAAGTACCAGGGTGATATGTTGTCGTTGGTGGATAACGCCGACCTGGAAGAAACCATTGCCATTTCCTCCATGACCAAGCGCGCCGAGAATCACTATGCGGAATCTCTCTGGGGACTGAATCAGCGGCTGGCGGTCTTGAACGGCGGCGGCAAGGTGGATGACCGGAGCAATCCCTTGGGACCAGTGCAATACTGCGAATCATTGCGCAAGAGCCTGCGCCGTTCGGCACTCAATACCAAGTCCAAAATTATCGCCTACAAGGTATTCGATCGGGAGTTGATGCCGAAGCTGGTGGAGCCTCTGGATGAAGTGAACCAGTACCTGCAGGACAAGGGAGTGTTGCCCAATCTGCGCTACCGTGCGGGTTCCGGTGCGGCGACGTCAGCCTCCCCCGCCTCAGCCAGTTTTCAGGGCTGGGACAGTTCCTCTCAAACTGGCGACGTGGACAGCAATGGCTCTATTGCTGGGGCTGATGGCTCTATTGCTGGGGCTGATGGTTCAACCCCAGTGGCAAACAGCTTAACGCCCCAGGCAGGGGTGTCCTTGCCGGGTATGATGCCGGTGCCGGATGCCTCTTTGCCAACGGATCAGTACCAAGGCTATCTGGTCAACGCAATCCGCACGTTGCAGGGGCATCTTGGCAGCATGATGTCACCAGTGTCTTCTGTGCCAGCATCATCTGTACCCGTGGGTAATGCGTCAGCATCTGCCGCTGTGCCGCCCTCGGGGACGCCGCAGTCTCCCATGCCGATGAACGTGCCTGTGGTTGGGGGTGCCGCCGCCCCGGGCGGGCATCCCGGTTTGGTGTATTCGAACCAGCAGCTGGTGGGGGCTTTGCAGGCCCTGCAGACCCAGGCCATGGCCGTAACCGGGCAGCAATTGCAGCAAGGCACGGTAGCCGGGCTGCAGCCGCAGGCCGTGACGGCCCTGAATCAACAGTTTATCGAACAGTTACAGTCCCAGGCTGAAGAGGACGGGCAGGAGATCGACCCCAGCGATATGCACACCATTGATCTGGTGGGGATGTTGTTTGAGTACATGCTGTCCGATGAAAATTTGCCAGACTCGGTCAAGGCCCTGCTGAGCTATTTGCACACCCCGTTCCTGAAAATTGCCTTTATTGACAAGGGCTTTTTTGAACAGACAGAACACCCCGCCCGTTTGTTATTGAACAATATGGCTGAGGCGGGAGTGAAGTGGGTCAGTAACGATGGCTCCAGCCAGTACGAGATCTACGACAAGATCAAAGCCATTGTTTCTTGCGTACTCGAAGAGTTTAAAAACGATGTGCGCCTGTTTGCCGAGCTGCTGTTGGACTTCAGCGGCTATACCAAGAAGATTTCTCGCCGCCAGGAGTTAATGGAGCGGCGTGCCATGGAAAAGGTACAGGGCGAAGAGAAACTGCGGGAAGTAAAAATCCGCGTCAACGAAGAGGTGCGTGCGCGCATTGACAACCGGGAATTGCCCTCGGCGGTATTGTTGATGTTGCTGCAGCCCTGGTCTGATTATCTGGCGTTTGTGTTACTGCGTTACAGTGATCAATCCGACAGCTGGCAGCGCGCGATTCAGGTTGTTGATGATGTGCTCTGGAGTATTGAGCCGAAGCAGCAGGAGGCTGATAAAGCCCGTCAACTGGAACTGCAGGATCGTCTGTTGGACGCGCTGGAGGTCGGTTTCGAGACCATTGGCTATGACCAGGCGAAGGGCAAAAAGCTGCTTGAGGCACTCTATTCCCTGCAAAAGATGGCGCTGCAGAGCAAGGTGGTGGAACCTGCTCCTAAACCGATGCGCAACAAGCTGGAAGCCCTGGCCGCGAAAAAGGCAGGCAAGTCCACGGCCGTCGAAGATCAGCCAACGCCGGAAGAGGCGCGGATGGTTGAGAACCTGAAAATGATTGAGTTTGGTACCTGGTTCGAATTTGAAGGCGGTCGCCGCCTGAAGGTGGCCTGGTATAACTCCAAGACCCTGCATTACATGCTGGTCGATCAGATGGGTAAAAAAGTGGCGATGAAATCGGGCTTGGAATTGGCTCGCGATATGCTCGCCCATAAAGCCAAGGTCATTGCCGGCAGTTCCAAACCCTTCTTCGAACGGGCACTGGAAAACATCTTTCAGAGTCTCAACGCCAAAGCTGGCGAACTGCGGGCAGAGGAAGGGGAAGAGGTGTGAGCAGGCAATTTCACCGGCCTTCACAGGATCAGCGACAGACAGATCGCTACGGTGTCGCATATCCCATCAAGGTGTACGACACCAATCACCAGCAGATGCTGGGTCAATTGGTGAATCTTTCCCTGGACGGACTAATGATCGCAGGGGTTACCCCATTACAGGACGATCATGTCTACCAGCTGGAGCTTTGGCTGCCTTCACCCCTGCTCGGTTCAGACCGATTGCAGCTTGGGGTCGATTGCCTATGGAACCGCGCTGACGCGGAGGAATCCCTGTGCTGGGCGGGTTGCCAGATCATTGATTTATCCGATCTCGCCAGACAGCAGATTCTGGCCTTGATCGCCTTGCTGAGCGACAATTCGACCAACATTTGAGTGTCAGGCGAATTGTCGCGGCTGCCGATCTTGGGTCAGAGGCTGGCCATCACCTTGTCAGCCGCAGCCAGAGTAAAGTCAATATCCGCATCGCTGTGGGCCGCCGACATAAACCCGGCCTCGTACGAGGCCGGAGCCAGGTACACACCTTCCTGCAGCATGCCGTGAAAGAAGCGGTTAAAGCGCTCGATATCGCAGGCCATCACTTGCTGGTAATTGGTGATCTGCTCTTCCCCGGTAAAAAAGAATCCAAACATGCTGCCCACATGGTTGCTGGTGAAGGGAATACCGTGATTGGCTGCGGCTTCTCGCAATCCTGCTACCAGGCGATCGGTCTTGCGGAACAACTCGGGGTAAAAATCGTCGGTAGCAATCAGTTCCAGGGTTTTCAAGCCAGCAGCCATGGCGACCGGGTTGCCGGACAGCGTACCGGCTTGGTATACCGGCCCCAGCGGGGCGATCTGGGACATGATTTCACGTTTGCCGCCAAACGCTCCCACCGGCATGCCGCCACCAATGACCTTACCGAGGGTGGTCAGGTCGGCTTCAATACCGTAATGGCCTTGAGCACCTGTGGCGCTGACGCGAAAGCCGGTCATCACCTCGTCCATAATCAACACGGCACCATACTGGCTACACTGGGCTCGCAGGGTTTCCAGGAAGCCCGCTACGGGTGGCACACAGTTCATATTGCCAGCCACGGGCTCGACAATCACACAGGCGACCTGATCGCCGATTTCCGCAAACGCCGCTTCCACGCCGGCGCTGTCGTTATAGGTCAGGGTAACGGTGTGATCGGCCAGGGCCGCTGGCACACCCGGGGAGCTGGGGACCCCCAGGGTTAAGGCGCCGGAGCCGGCCTTGACCAGCAGGGAGTCGGAGTGGCCGTGATAGCAGCCTTCAAATTTGATGATTTTGTCCCGGCCAGTGTAACCACGTGCCAGGCGAATGGCGCTCATGGTGGCTTCGGTGCCGGAATTGACGAAGCGCACCATGTCCATGCCCGGCATCAGCTCGCACACGGTGTCAGCCAGTTGGGTTTCCAGGGCGGTCGGCGCGCCAAAGCTCAACCCCAGGCGGGCGCGTTCGACCACGGCGTCAATCACCTGAGGATGACTGTGGCCGAGAATCATCGGTCCCCAGGACAGCACATAGTCCACATAACGCCGGGCGTCGGCATCAAACAGATAAGCGCCTTCGGCGCGCTCAAAAAACACCGGCGTACCACCCACGGCCTTGAAAGCACGTACCGGTGAATTGACGCCACCGGGAATGTGTTGCTGGGCCTGCTCGAATAAGTCGCTGGAACGGGTCATGGTGAGTCCTTAGCTTAGCTGTATGGCGAAAATGTGCGCATTATCCCTAAGCCGGATGGGAAATGCGAGGGATGCGAAGGGGGGGCGCATGAGCGCGGTCGCGGTCAGGGTTTTAAAAGCTGCTTGTCAGTCCAGAAAAAGCGGTTGGGGATGCGTCGTCCCATCCCCAGGCGACGGCTGTTAAGCAGTGTTTGCCAGGTAAAATTCTGGCCCTGGGTAATGGATTCCAGCGTCTGCAGGCCGTGACTCAGATAGCAGGCGATGCTGGCCGCCAGGGTCGCACCGCTGCCCTGGGTGGAGGTGTTGAGGCGTTCAAAACTGTAGGTTTTCAGCAGCCCCTGTTTGCCAAACAGGTGGTTTTCATAGCGGCTCTGGGTGCGTTTGGCGCCGCTGATCAGTACATAGTCACAGCCGTGCTCAAGAATTTCCTGGGCGCAGGCGTGCAGGGTGTCGGCTTGCTGAGCCAGTTCGTGGGCTTCGGCCAGGTCTGGGGTGGTGACGGTTGCCAGTGGCAGCAACAGGGTCTCGGTGGCTTGCAGGATGCCGGGAGCCTCGGCCAGTTCACTGCCGCAGATGCTGGTGCCGGGATCCAGGACCACCGGAATGTCGGGATAGTCCCTGAGAATGGAGTAGATCGCCTCAACGTTTTCGACAGCACCGGTGAAGCCGATTTTAAACGCCCGCACGTTCATGTCTTCGAGGATGGCCCGGGCTTGTTCTATCAGCAGGGCGGAGGAAACCGGACGTATGTCCTTAGTGTCTCGGGTGTCCTTGGCGCACAGGGCTGTGACAATCGGCGTACAGTGGCAACCGATACTGGCGGCGCACTCAATGTCCGCCTGCACCCCGGTGCTGCCTGAGGGGTCGAGGCTCGAGAAACTGAGCACTACAGGCGTGGTCGAGTCAAACGGCTTCATGGCTGTAGTTGAGAAAATGGCTCATGGCTGTAGTTGAGAAAATGGCTCATGGCTGTAGTTGAGAAGATGGCTCATGGCTGTAGTTGAGTAAATGGCTCATGGCGCTCGCTGTGGTTTTGAACTCATGAATTGAGTGTAACACAGCCCGGTTATTTGTCTCGTGGCCAGATCGTGGGCTAGCCGGGCGGAAGCATCAAAGAATGTTCTGTGGTCAAAGCGGGCGGTTTCATTGGGCTCAGGGCGGTTTCATCAGGCTCAGGGCTTGACCACCACCAGAATCACGACGGCGAACAATACCAGTACCGGCAGCTCGTTAAACACCCGATAAAAAATATGACTGCGCTGATCGAGCCCCATTTGCAGGCGTTTGATACAAATGCCGCAGTAGCCGTGATAAAACACCAATAGAACCACCAGTAACACTTTGATCAGAAACCAGCTGCTGTTCCAGTAATAGGTCCAGTTATAGCTGGCCAGCCACAGCCCAAAGCCAATGGTGAGCACCATAAACGGGGTGATAAAGCGAAACAGCTTGCGCTCCATCAGCACCAGCCGGTCTCGGGTCTGGGGGTCGGTGACGCTGGCGTGATTCACAAACAGGCGTGGCAGATAGAAGATGCCAGCAAACCAACACACCATAAAAATAATATGAAAAGACTTTACCCACAGCATAAAAACGCAATCCTTATACGCGATAGTAGTTATCAATGTGTTCCTGGGTAATCACACCAATGACCGGCGACATCCAGGATGAAGCCTGACGTTCCACATACAGAGCGTCGGCTTTCAGTCGTGATAGCTCCTGTTGGGCCTGGTACAGGCTGGCCTGCTGGTCGACGGGTTTCAGCAGCCATTTGCGCCCGGGGATTTCCAGTAACAGGATGTCATCACTTTGATCCGCCGACAGGGATTCAAGGTAGGCGGACACGTCGGCAGCGGCCAGCAGGTACTTGTCCCTTTCCGGCTCATCCACCACCAGCCACTTGGGGTGTTGCTGTAAGCGCTGCCGCAGCTGCTCGATGCTCATACGGTTCTGGCCACGCAGGAAGCGGGTTTCCATCACGCTGCGTACTCCCACCCGGTCCAAGGCCTGACGTATGGGCCCTTTATTCAGGCTATAGCCGTTGGCTTCCAGTTGAGCAATAAAGATCCCTTCGCAACGGAACAATTGTCGGGTGCAGATCACCGCGATAACAATGATCAGCATGGTGGGAAATATGGTGTGCGGGTTGTGTGTCAGTTCAAACACGGTGATCAATGCGGCCAGGGGAGCGTTCATCACCGCGGCCATCATGGCGCCCATCCCCAGCAGCACATAAAAGCCCGGTGAAGCCCCGCTGGCGGGCAGGAACTGATGGGTAGCAATGCCAATCGCTCCCCCGAGACAGGCACCCATGAACAGCATCGGACCTATCAGCCCGCCGGGCATACCGAGTCCGCCGCTGATGGCAGTCGCCACCAACTTGGCCAACAGGATGCCCAGCAGCACTTGTAACGTCAGTTGGCCGTGCATGGCAGCGCTGATGCTGTCATAGCCGATCCCCAGGATTTGTGGGAACCACAGTGCCAGGCAGCCAGTACACAAACCTGCAACCAGCATCCGTGCCATCACCGGAAAGTGTTGCTGGCGATTGAAAAACAGCTGCAGGCGGATAAACGCGGCGGCACAGCAGGCCACCAGCAAACCGGACAGGGCGACCACAGGCAGGCCCCACAGGTCCTGCATTCGCAGGGGGATAACGTCAAAAGCCGGTTGGCCGCCGAACACCAGTTGGGCCACGGTGGCGCCGGTTACCGATGCCATCATGACTGGCACAAAACCGGCGATGGTGTACTCCATCAAAATCACTTCCATGGAGAAAATCACCCCCGCCATGGGGGTGTTGAAGGACGCCGCAATCGCCGATGCCACGCCGCAGCCAATCAGGGTTCGCAGGCAGTTGTTCGGCAGTCGCAGCCACTGTCCCAGCTGGCTGGCCACCCCGGCTCCCAGATGCACCGCAGGCCCTTCCCGCCCCATGGACTGGCCGCTGAGCAGGGCCAGAATACCGCCGAAAAATTGCACACACCAATTTCCCGCTGGCAGTCTGCCCTGATGGTTATGCAGTCGTTCCAGTACGTGGCCGACACTGACCGGCCTGTGTTCGGCAGGCACGGTATGCAGCAGGCCACCAATGATTAGGGCTCCAAGCACCGGCAGGGCAAAGTGCCAAAATTGCGGCAGGGATTCAAAGTCCTCGCTGTGGCTGCCGAGCACCTTTTCCAGTGGCCAGTCAATGGCCAGTCGGAAGGCAATGATCACTCCGGCGGCTGCCAGCCCGACCACAAAGCCGAGTATGGTCAGCTGCGGCAGGGCATCCAGATGTGCCAGGCGGTGGCGCAGGGAATCCAGCAGTTGCTGCCCCCGCAGCTTGATCGAATGGGGTTGGAGGTTCCTGTCGTCGGATTCCATTGTGTTTTGTGGCGGTAACATGTTGTGGTTGTGGCGTCTTTGTGGTTTTAGAAGCGGAAGTGGAGTGAAGCGGTTTGTCACATTGCTTCTATAAGCGATTGTTATACACTAGGCGTTTGGCCGTATTGTGGCGGCAATTGACCAGATCGGCAATCCTGTCCGCAGTTGAAATCGTCGTGTGACCGGTAGGGTAAAGCCGATATGAGGGACAATTGGGTCAAACAATGCGGATGTGGGCTGAGGTAAACTCGCCCGGAAACGTTTTTATTAGAGAGGTTGATGTGATTCAGGTAGGAATTGTTGGGGGAACGGGTTACACCGGCGTCGAATTGTTACGGCTGCTGGCAAACCACCCGCACGTCGAAGTGAAGGTAATCACATCCCGGGCGGAAGATGGTGTGCGAGTCGATGCGCTCTATCCCAACCTGCGTGGTTTCTACGATTTACAGTTCAGCGTGCCGGATGTCGATACCCTGGCCACCTGCGATCTGGTGTTTTTTGCCACACCTCACGGAGTGGCCCAGGCCATGATGCCGGCCCTGATCAAGCGAGGGGTGCGGGTAATCGACTTGTCGGCGGACTTCCGCATTCGCGATCCGCAGTTGTGGTCTGAGTGGTATGGCCAGCAACACGGCTGTCCGGAGCTGTTGCCCGAGGCGGTCTATGGCTTGCCGGAAGTCAACCGCAAGGCCATCGCCAGCGCTCAACTGGTGGCCTGCCCTGGGTGTTACCCCACCGCCATTCAATTGGGGTTTATTCCCTTGTTGGAGCAGGGGCTGATTGACAATAGTGACTTGATTGCCAGTGCCGCCTCGGGCATCAGCGGGGCGGGGCGCCAGGCTAAAGTTGACAACCTGTTGGCCGAAGTTAATGGCAGCTTCAAAGCCTATGCCTGTGGTGGTCACAGACACCTGCCGGAAATTGAGCAGGGTCTGGCGGATGTGGTGCCGGCCGGCGCCGCGGCTCCGCAAGTGACCTTTGTGCCGCACCTGTTGCCGATAGTGCGTGGTATCCATGCCACCCTCTACGCCAATTTGACCGGCTCGGCTGATGACCTGCAGGCGCTGTTTGAAGAGCGCTACGCCAATGAGCCTTTTGTGGATGTGATGCCGGCGGGCAGCCATCCACAAACGCGCAGTGTCAAAAGCGCCAACACCTGCCGCTTGGCGGTGTTTCGTCCCCAGCAGCGGGACAAGGTGGTGGTTCTGTCGGTCATCGACAACCTCACCAAAGGGGCTTCCGGACAGGCTGTGCAGAATATGAACATTATGCTGGGACTAGAAGAAACATTGGGCCTCAACCTGCCGGCATTGATGCCCTAAGGTCAACGCACAAGGGGGAAATGACATGGCAGCAGTAAAGGGCAGCAAGCAAGCGCGGATGGTGGTCGTGCCCTATCGACCCTGGTTGCGTGTGGTGGTAAGCCTGTTGCTATTGCTGGTTTTGACAGTGTCTGTGCTGGCCAGCTATTGGTTGGGGCGTCATCAGGGCCTGACCCAGCAGGCCAGTGCAGTGGCTGAACGCAACCAGCTGCGGCTGGACCTGGCTGAAAAGCTCAAAGAGACCGATCAATTGCGCCAGCAAGTCGCCAACCTCAAGCTCGGCGCCGAGGTGGATCGCAAGGCCAGTGAAGGTGTCCGCAGCGAGGTCATTGGTCTGAAAGATGAAATTGCAGCACTGCAAGAGGATATCGGGTTCTATCGTAGCCTGATGGCGCCCAGCGGCAATAATCGCGGATTGACCATCGGCTCTCTGGATGTGATTTCTACGGGAGTGCCGCGTCAATACGAGTACAAATTAGTCGTGCAGCAGCTGGCGACTCGGCACACTACCCTGAACGGTTTCCTGAATTTTAACATCGTTGGACGCCAGGGTGAGCAGTTGGTCACACTTCCTCTTAAGGATGTGTCAGACAATGTCGGAAAAGACGACATCAAGTTGCGTTTTAAGTACTTTCAGACAATCGAAGGGCGTTTGCGTCTGCCGGCGGCCTTTGAGCCTGAAAGAATTGAATTGGTTGCTAAGTCGACCGGAAAAGAGCCCGTTGTGGTAGAAAAGAAATTTGGCTGGTTGGTACAGGAGAGCTAAACATCGTGTGGGGAAAAAAAGACAAATCGGCGGGTTTTGTGAGCGGCAGTACAACCTTGATATCCGGTACGACTGAGTTGTTGGGGGATGTCAAATTCACCGGCAACCTGGAGGTGGAAGGCCGTATCCGCGGTAACATCTACGCTGAGGAAGGCACCGATGCGCGGGTGAGGATCATGGAAAAGGGCCTGGTTGAAGGTGAGATTTGCGCTCCTACCGTGATCATTAATGGGACGGTGCAAGGCGACGTCCACTCCTCCAAGCATGTAGAGCTGGCTGCCAAGGCCACGGTGACTGGCAACGTCAACTACAACATGATTGAGATGGTGATGGGTGCCCAGGTCAATGGCAACCTGGTGTTCAGCAATAAGGATGGCAAGGAGGCTGCCAAGCCTGCCGATGCCAGTAAGGTTGCTGGCGGTAAAGTCGCTGATACTAAAGCGGGAAAAGCCACGGGCAATGCTGAGAAATCGGCAAATACTTGACGGTTTTGCTCAGGTAACGGGATAATGCGGACAAATAGGCCCGATGCAGCTGAAGCCAGTGCGCGTGGCAAGTACCTCACAGTCCTTGCTGAATGCGTTGGCCGCTGGTCGGCAGCCTGCAGGTTGTTATCGCTGGAGTTTGTATGTCCGTCCCGGAAACCTTTGATCCTCAAACCATCCATGTTACTGATAGTGCAGCCATCAAGGTTCGCTCTTTGGTTGAAGAAGAGGCCAATGACGAGCTGAAATTGCGGGTCTTTGTCACCGGCGGTGGTTGCTCGGGGTTCCAGTATGGTTTCACATTTGACGAGCTGGTCGCCGAAGATGATGCCGTGATTGAAAAAAACGGCATTACTGTGTTGGTGGACGCCATGAGTTACCCTTACATCGTGGGCTCCCAGGTGGATTATGAAGAGGGGCTGCAGGGCTCCAAATTTGTGGTGCAGAATCCCAATGCCAGTTCTACTTGCGGGTGTGGTTCCTCGTTCTCTATTTAGCGCCACTTCTTACCCCGCTTCGGCTATCGGGGCCTTCAGCCCCCGTCCGTTCATGGCGCGGCGGTTGGGCCTGATATTCTTTCTTGCCATCCTGCTTGTTCTCTGTGTAACACCATCCCGGCTAGAGGCGCAATCGCTTCAGTCGCAGGACGCACCGCTCCTACAAGATCACTTTGAAGCTCCCGGTTATCTGGCCAGGGTTGTCCCCAATTCGACCGAATCCTTGCATCAGGCCCTGCTGCGGGCGGAAATGTTATTCCTCGATGGGCGCTTGCGAGGCCCCTTGCCGCCTGCGGTGCTGGTTGTGCACGGCCCTAATGTGGCTGCTTTCTTTCGCCAGAACTACCGTCAGCACAAGTCCCTGGTGGATCTGGCCGCGCGTTTGTCCGCCTTTCAGGTGATAGAGATACGAGTCTGTGAGACCAGTACCGGGGAGTTGGGGCAGGCGCTTGATGTGTTGATGCCGTTTGTCACGACCGTGACTTTTGGTCCGGATGAGGTGAAGCGGCTGACGCAGCAAGAGGGCTTTGTGAACTTTTGACGTTCGCCCTTGGGGGGATTAGTTGCCGGGATAGATGGCGCCGAGAACGGTCGCTTTACCAGCGCCGGTGACCGCCGGCAGGTTGCCGGGTAATCCCTGCAGGGTCTGTTTGGCCAGCCAGGCAAAGGCGGCACCTTCAACCTGTTGTGGCGGCAGTCCAATCTGCTCGGTGCTGCTGACCGGGATACTCAGTTTTGCCGCCAGTTGTTGCATCAGTGTTTGGTTCAGGGCGCCTCCGCCACAGACATACAGGTGTTGGCTGTCGGGCATATGCTGCCGCACGGCGCCCACAATGCTGTCGGCGGTCAGCTGCAGCAAGGTGGCCTGCACATCCATTGGCGCAACGGGCATTCCCAGGCTCTTCAGTCGTTGGTCCAGCCAGGCCAGGTGAAAGTCTTCCCGTCCCGTGCTTTTGGGAGGCAGCTCGGTGAAATAGGGGTGCTGCAACAGCTGATCCAGCAGACCCTGATGGCTTTGGCCAGACGCCGCCCAGCGGCCCTCAGCATCGTAGCGCTGCCCCTGGTGGCGCTGTATCCAGGCGTCCATCAGGGCGTTACCTGGGCCACAGTCAAACCCCTGGCCGTCTGCCCGGCTCAAGTCCGACAAGTTGGCGATACCGCCGATATTCACCACCGCCCGTTTTTCGCTGTGACTGGCCAGCACGGCCTGGTGAAAGGCGGGTGCCAAGGGGGCACCCTGGCCTCCGGCGGCCATATCCCGTCGACGGAAATCCGCAACGGTGGTAATGCCGGTGACTTCGGCAATGCGATTTGGGTCACCAATCTGCAGGGTGAAAGGCCACTGGGTACTGGAGCCGCTTCTCAGTGGATGATGGCGAATGGTCTGGCCGTGACTGCCAATCGCGCGCACGGCCGAAGTGGGAATGTTCAACTTTTGCAGCAGGCCGAGGGCTGCCTGCGCGAAAGCGTCGCCCAGTTGCTGATCCAGCTGCCCCAGGCGCTCGATTTCGTTATCGCCAGGCTGGCAAAGTTCCAGGATATCCGCTCGCAGCGCGGGCGGGTGTTCTGTCTCGAGGTGCCCCAGGACTTTTACCCGATCGGGGCAGCCGGTGCGGTGGAGGGAAGAGTCTGGAGCGCCAATCTCAATCAGGGTGGCATCAATGCCATCGGCGCTGGTGCCTGACATTAACCCCAGATACAGGTCTCCCACGATGCTTACTCCTCTCCGGTTTTGGCCAAAAGAAATTGCTGATGGTGGTTGTCCAAGGATGCCAGAATAGGCTTTGTGGCTTCGGTAAAGCGCGCCATCTCAGCGTCCGGTATCGATTTGGTTTTCGGCAGCTTGTCCAGAATCGTGCGGGGATTGCGGTGAACCCCATCCAGCAGGAATTCATAGTGCAAATGCGGGCCCGTTGAATAGCCCGTGCTGCCCACCAGGCCGATAACCTGTTTCTGTTTGACGCGCTGACCGACTTTGACGCTGCGTTTGGACAAGTGCAGGTATTTGGTCTGGATGTTATTGCCGTGCTGGATCACCACATAGTTTCCGCTGGCTTTGTTGTAGGTGGAGGTGATGACCCGGCCGTCACCGGAACTCCATACCGGTGTGCCCCGAGACGCCGCATAATCCGTGCCGCGGTGGGGGCGAGCCGTTTTGTGAATGGGGTGCAAGCGATTGGGGTTAAAGTTGGAGCTGATGCGGCGGAAATCTACTGGTGCCCGCAAAAACGCCTTGCGCATGCTTTTGCCTTCGGGGGTAAAGAAGTGGCTGGCGCCTTTGCTGTCTTCGTAGATGACCGCCCGATAGGTTTCGTTCTGGTTGGTGAATTCGGCCGCCAGGATGTTGCCATTGCCGATTTTTTCGCCATCCAGATAGCGTTCCTCAAACAGCACCTTGAAACTATCGCCCCTGCGAATGTCGAGGCCAAAGTCGATATCCCAGCCGAAGATACTGGCCAGTTCCATAATCAGGTTAGCGTCCATATTGGCTTTTTGGCCGGCCAGGAACAGGGAATCGTTGATGCTGGTCTCAATGTAGGCGTGGTGGATATCCGGCTGGCGTTGTTCCACTTCATGGTCAAACTTGTCGGCGCCGCTGCGGGTAAACAGTTCGCTGGAGAGTCTATCCCGTCGATAGCGCAGGCCGAGCAGTTGTTTGTCTTCGATGTGGAATTCCAGCTCGTGTCCGGGGTGGATGCGGGTCAGGGTTTTACTGGCGGCATTGCCGGCCATAAACTCGAACAGGTCCCGGTCTGACAGTCCGGCCCTTTGGAAAATCAATGACAGGCTGTCGCCAGTGCGCACCCGTTCTTTGCTCCACTCAACGGTGGGGATAATTTCCGGCGCCATGGGCTCGGCGTCGTTCGGCAGCAGTTCCTGCAGCTCTTCTGTCAGTCCCGGTTTGTCGCTCAAGTCGGGCTTGGACTCCTGCGCTTGTGTCACGTGTTGACTGGCGGGCAAGCGCTGTCCATCACTCAGGCTCAGTGTCAGGCTTTGGCTCTGGCGCTTGGCTTTTTCTTCCTTGGGGGGGATGTTGATGGCCAGCACAAGTAGCAGCCCGGAACAGAGGATGCCGATGGTCATCAGGTGTCTGCGGGGAAAGGCTCCGACACCCTGCTTGAGGATAGCGCCAAAACGATTCTTTGCGGGTTTTATGGGGGAGGCCATCATACAAACTTTGCTCTCGCCTTGCCGTTCGTGGTTCTGCTCTGGAAAACAGGCACTTATATCAGAAATTTAGCGCTAAAGACACTGACTACCCAACAGACAAACCGATAACTCTCCACAGCCTGTGTGGCAATGCTTGTTTTTACGTACAGATTCGGTATTGTGCGCCTTTCTTTGCGGCAAGCGGGTACGCGCTTGCCGATGTTCCCAAGAGTGTAAGGTAAATCGTAATGTCGAGTGTGGATGGCAACCTGATTCAAGAGTTACGTGATCGCGGTTTGATCGCTCAGATGACCAATGAAGACGAGCTGCAGGCTTATCTGTCAGAGGCGCCCAGAACTCTGTATTGCGGCTTTGACCCCACAGCCGACAGCCTGCACTTGGGACACCTGGTTCCTCTTTTAGTTCTGCGTCGCTTTCAGGATGCGGGTCACCACCCCATCGCGTTGGTTGGCGGTGCGACAGGCCTGATCGGCGATCCCAGCTTCAAAGCTGCCGAGCGGCAGCTGAATACTCCGGATGTGGTGGCAGGCTGGTCCGACAAGATTCGCGAGCAGGTGAGTCAGTTTATCCAATTTGACGGTGTTGAAAATCCGGCGGTAGTCGTGAACAACCTGGATTGGGCTGGGCAGATGAATGTGCTCGACTTCCTGCGTGATGTGGGCAAACACTTCTCCGTCAACAATATGATCAACAAAGAGTCGGTCCAGCAGCGTTTGCAGCGAGAAGGGGCCGGCATTTCCTTTACCGAGTTTTCCTACGCGCTGTTGCAGGGTATGGATTTTGCCGAGCTGAATCGTCGCTATGATTGCACTCTTCAGGTTGGTGGTAGCGACCAGTGGGGTAACATTGTTGGTGGTATCGACCTGACCCGTCGCCAAAACAAGGCGCAGGCGTTTGGCCTGACTGTGCCCCTGATCACCAAGGCCGATGGAACCAAATTCGGCAAAACCGAATCCGGTGCGGTGTGGCTGGACCCACGCAAAACCTCGCCCTACAGTTTTTATCAGTTCTGGCTGGGTACGGCCGATGCGGACGTGTACAAGTTCCTGCACTATTTCACATTTTTAAGTGTGGAGGAGATTGCAGTCATTCAAAAGACGGATGAAGAGGCCGAAGGACGTCCGCAGGCGCAGGCCGTGCTGGCGCGTGAAGCTACTCGCCTGGTGCACGGTGATGAAGGCTTGGCTGCGGCGCAGCGCATCACCGATGCCATGTTTAATGGGACTTTGGCGGATTTAAGTGAAGGCGACCTGGAGCAGTTAGCGCAGGATGGTCTGCCAAGCAGCGATTTGCCCCAGGATTTGAGCCTGCCGCTGACCAGCTTGCTGGCTGACAGTGGCATGGTAAAGGCGGCCCGGGAGGCTAAGGACGCGCTGGGTCGGCAGGCGGTGGTTATCAATGGCGAGGCCAAAGGCATGGAGGACAATATGTCCACTGCTGACTGTTTTGCCGCTGACAAGGCCCTGTATGGGCGATTCTTTCTGGTGAAACTGGGCAAGAAAAAGAATCATCTCTTCCGTCTCTGAGGTGATCGCCCTGGCTCTGCTTTCTGACGGCCCGCTCTGCGGGCCGTTTTTGTGTGTGGCATCTGGCATCTGGCATCTGGCACTAGTGCCAATGTGCTGTTGAGTTAGGGGCTTTATGTAGTTTTGTAAACTTTTTACAAAAGCCTCTTGCGCGGCCTTAAGGCGTCTGTATAATGCGCCGCTCTTCAGGACGAGCAGCAAGCTCTCCGGAAGCGTTCAGCGAAGCGGTTTGAGAAGTTTTCAGGCGCTTCAGCAGTCCCCGG
>JAWMQP010000007.1:0-259118 GCA_033283335.1 Cellvibrionaceae bacterium WSDTSA12
TGGAGGCATCCGCCATGGAGTTGTCGGAATTGTCCGAGTTGTTGGAAGCGTCGGTGGTGGAGTTATCCGAATTATCCGAATTGTTGGAGGCATCCGCCATGGAGTTGTCGGAATTGTCCGAGTTGTTCGAATTATCTGAGTTGTTGGAGTTATCTGAATTATCCGTGTTCGTGGCGCTAGCAGAGCCATCATTTGCCGCCGCAGAACCATAGTCAGCCGTCGCCGTGTCAGTATCCTGAGCAATAGCGAAAGACTGAAATCCTGCAAACATACCGAGAGCAACCGCTGCAGCCAGTAGATTACGCTTGAAGTTCATAGTCCTAATCTCCCATTTGTATAAACACAATTACCTTACTGTGTATATCGATGACAAACCCCAAGAGCTTGCCTTTTTCGGCCATCCGGCGCAGTTATTGTTAGGCCGGCACCGAAGGAAGCAGCAAACACTGCCATCTTCCATGAGGGCGGAGTTTGCAGAATGCATGCCATGGTTTTTTAAACGTTTTTAACTACTTGTTCCTAAAGAATTTATTCAGGGTCTGAACAGTAAAGCAGAGTGATATCCGGGTCGATTGTCCAAAACAGGCGCAAAGATATGTAAGTGAATATTGACAAAGAACAACAAAAATAAGTGCGTATTCTGTAAATAAGAAAAAAAACAGGCAGTTAGAGAAAGTTCAATCTGTAACAAATGATTGACAAAAAGATGTGCTAAAAAAGATGTTTAACGAATCTATATTTGACTAAAAAAAATCAAGGGATCTTTAATCTATTTTGATGAGTAAATGAAAGATTATGCAAAACCAGAAACCGGACAGAGAACCAAATAAACTCTGTAAACATTCCGACTTAATGAAATACTTTAACCATGAACGGCTTGCTAATTAGAGGTTTTTTCAGGAAAGAAAGAAAGGATGGCGATTTTGGCTTTACCCATTAAAGAGTATGCCATCCTCTATAGTGGAAAGTTTCACCCGGCCAAAATCCCCACATCAAAACAGGGGAATAATGGCCAAGCAAAGAAAAACCGACAGTTGCGATTTTCCGCAATTGTGACCTCAGGGTTTTTACTGGCTTACGGCTGAAAACGCCTTATCCAGAGCCTGGACAATGGTGTCAATGTCTTCACTGGTAGCGATCAAAGCCGGACTCAGGCACAAGGTATTATTGTATTCAGCGAACGAGCGGTTGGTGCGGCCAATGATGACGCCGCTGCTCATACAATGAGCCGCTACCGCCATGGCAATACTTTCATCCACAGGCTCCTTGGTGTCACGATCTTTCACCAGCTCCAGGCCGACAAACAAACCTTTGCCACGCACGTCCCCAAGCAAGGTGTACTTCTCTTTTAACGCCAACAACTGTTCTTTAAGGTACTGCCCTTGCTGCTGGACATTGTCGAGCAGATTTTCCCGCTCAATGATTTCCAGGTTCGCCAGCGCCGCGGCAGGGCCGGCCGTACAGCCACCAAAGGTGGAGATATCACGAAAGTAATCCATACGTGGATCGCCGTCATCATCCTGCAACAATTGGAACACTTTATCGTTGGTCACGGTGCAGGAAATGGCGGCATAACCGGACGCCACACCCTTGGCCATGGTGACGATGTCGGGCTCAATGCCGTAGTGTTGGTAACCGAACCAGGTACCCGTACGCCCCAGGCCGCAGACAACTTCATCAATATGGATTAGCACGTCATACTTCTGGCAAATTTCCTGAACCCGCTGCCAATAACCTGCTGGTGGCTCGATCACGCCACCCCCGGCGGTGATCGGCTCGAGGCAGATTGCACCGACAGTCTCAGGACCTTCTTCCAGAATCACACGCTCAATTTCATTGGCGGCACGAATGCCGTAATCCTCGACTTCACCCCATTGAGAGCGATACTCACAGCAGTGTGGCACTTCCACAAAACCCGGAGCAAATGGACCATACTGGTTGCGGCGCTCGAATTGTCCGGTGGCACTCAAACAAGCAATGGTGGTACCGTGGTAATCCCGTTCGCGGTAAAGGATCTTGTGTTTCTTACCACCGTATTTGCGCGCGGCAATCTGGCGCACCATCTTAAACGCTTTTTCATTCGCTTCAGAGCCCGAGTTGGAATAATACACTCGACTCATACCAGGCATTTTTTCCAGCAAACGCTCGGCAAACTGGGCGGCGGGAATATTGCCAGCCGTTTGGGCGAAGTAGTTCATGGTGACCAGCTGTTCGCGCACCGCATCGGCAATTTCTGTGCGACCGTAGCCCACATTCACCGTCCAGACAGCCCCAGAGACTGCATCCAGGTATTCATTGCCTTTGGCATCCCACACACGCATGCCTTCCCCCCGGACGACGACCATAGACTCCTGCCCAGCGTGGCGAGTCAGGTGGTGCCATACATGGTCGCGATCTTGCGCGATAACATTTTCAAACTCGGACATGATTCACTCCAATTGTGGCCCAAGGGCGATTGAAAGTTTTTCTAGCTTGACCGGTATAGTAATCACCAGCCCTCATCGCGCCCTATAGCCAGCCAGTCGTTAATGATCAGACCAGCTGAGGGCGAGCAGACCAGTTGCCAAACACACAGCAGGCCACCCCAAAACGGTCGATGGATCGCAAACCTGTTAGAATGGCGCATCTTTTGCCTGAAAATATTGTTTGTGCAAACTGAGGAATTTGGCAGGTAACTCATTTATTGAATCTCAATATGCCCCGCAAGGGTGCAGTCCCCCCAATGAGTCACCGCCAGTTAGAGTGAATGCCATACAGGGAAGCTGTTCATGCGGGCCACACAATCGATTTTTCGCGTTCGGCGCCAGTACAACCAGTGGGTAGGCAATGAGACGCTGGAGGATTACGCCCTGCGTTTTACCGCCAAGGGCGCCCGCCGCTGGAGCATTGGCCAGATAGGTATTACCGCCTTAGGCGCCACGGCCTTTCTGGCACTGGAAGCCCTGAGTGCGGCAGCCACCCTGCAGTACGGTTTTATCAATACGCTGTGGGCTATGCTGGCGGTGTCCCTGGCGATCTTTGTCATCGGCTTCCCGATTTCCTACTACTCCGCCAAACACGGGCTCGATATCGACCTGCTGACCCGCGGCGCAGGGTTTGGCTATCTGGGCTCCACCATCACCTCACTGATTTACGCCTCGTTCACGTTTATCTTTTTTGCCATTGAAGCGGCCATCTTCGCTTCCGCCCTCAAAGCCCTGTTCGCCATCCCCCTGTGGCTCGGCTACATCATCAGCGCGGTGATGGTAGTGCCCATCGTAACCCACGGCATCACGGCCATCAGCCGGTTCCAGGTCGGCACCCAGCCGCTGTGGCTGCTGCTGCAGTGTCTGGCCCTGGGGGCCGTGGTCTGGTTTGAGTTTTCCCGGGTGGAAAACTGGGTGGCATTTGTGCCCCGCGAACACGCCCAACGACAGGGGTTTGACCTGATGCTGTTTGGCGCATCCGTCTCGCTGTTTTTTGCCATGGTGGCGCAAATCGGGGAGCAGGTGGATTATCTGCGTTTTATGCCACCGAAAACCCGCCACAACCGGGTTCGTTGGTGGTTCTGGCTGGTGCTATCAGGCCCCGGCTGGATTTTTGTCGGCCTGATTAAAATGCTGCTCGGCTCTTTTCTGGCCTACCTGGCGTTTACCCAGGCCATGTCCTATGACAAGGCCATCGACCCGGTCTACCTCTATCAGCTGGCCTTTACCTACTTCATCGAGTCGCCCCAGGCCTCGCTAATCCTGGCTGGCATCATGGTGATCGTGTCGCAGATGAAGATTAACGTCACTAACGCCTACGCTGGCTCCATCGCCTGGTCCAACTTTTTCTCCCGGCTGACCCACAGCCACCCCGGTCGGGTAGTATGGCTGGTGTTCAACGTCATCATTGCCCTGATTCTGATGGAACTTGGGGTGTACCGGGTACTGGAAGCCATTCTGGGCGTCTTTGCCATCATCGCCCTCAGCTGGCTGGCGTGCCTGTCCGCCGACCTGTTAATCAACAAACCGCTGGGATTGAGTCCGCCCATCACGGAATTCAAGCGTTCGCATCTGTACGACATCAACCCGGTGGGCGTGGTGTCGATGATCGCGGCATCCATCCTGGGGCTGGTCTGTTACCTGGGCTACCTGGGTGAGTCCGCCAGTTACCTGGCTCATTTCATCAGTCTGGCGGCCTGTTTTGTACTGGTACCGAGCATCGCCTGGCTGACCGGTGGACGGTTTTATTTAGCCCGCCCACAACAAGAAATACTGGTGTACGAATGGCAGCCTGAAGACGCCTCGAACGAGTACGCCTCAGATCAGCCACCGCAAGTATTTCGCTGCTGCATCTGCGAAAGCGCGTTTGAACGAGAGGACGTCAGCCACTGCCCTGCCTATCAGGGCACTATCTGCTCCCTGTGTTGTTCACTCGACGCCCGCTGCCTGGACAATTGCAAGCCCGACGCACGCCTGGCGGTGCAACTGAACCAGTGGCTGGAGGGTTTTGTGCCTCCCCGCGTGATTCGCGCAGTCAATTCTCGTATTGCCCGCTTCGGTGCTATTTTGCTGTGTGTGGGGTTGCTCAACGGTGCCTTTTTGGCGCTGATCTACTACCACCTAAAACCGGAGTCCATCAGTGAAGCCGAACTGCTGCGCACCACCATCTGGACGCTTTTCTATGCGCTGCTGATCATCTCCGGGGTGATTTCCTGGTTGATTCTGCTGGCCCATGAAAGTCGCCTGGTGGCGCAGCAGGAGTCCAACCGCCAGACGCGCCTGCTGATTGATGAAATCGAGGCCCACCAGGAAACCGACAAGGCCCTCCAAGAAGCCAAGGAACTGGCCGAGCGCGCCAATAACGCCAAGAGTCGCTATCTGTCCGGCATCAGTCACGAACTGCGCACCCCGCTGCAATCCATTCTCGGCTATGCCCAGTTGCTGGCCGGCAAGCAGGATATACCCAACCAGCACCTGCACGGTTTGAACATCATTCGCAACAGCGGCGAATACCTGGCCGGATTGATCGAGGGCTTACTGGACATTTCCAAGATTGAAGCGGGCCGTATGGACATTTACCGCAATCAGGTGAGGTTGCCGGAGCTGCTGGACCAACTGGTGCAAATGTTCACCCAACAAGCCCAGCTAAAAGGCATTGAGTTCTACTTCCACCAACACCATCGACTGCCCGAGCTGGTGATGACCGACGAGAAACGCCTGCGCCAGATCCTGATTAACCTGTTGTCCAATGCCGTGAAATACACGGAAAAGGGCCGGGTGGACTTCCACGTCTATTACCGCAACCAAGTGGCGGAGTTTTCGGTGATCGACACCGGTATCGGTATTCACAGCAATGACCTGGAGCGTATATTTACGCCGTTCGAACGGGTCAGGCACTCCAACTCGCCACAGATTCCCGGCACCGGATTGGGACTGACTATTGTGCGCCTGTTGACCGAAGTGATGGGTGGCAATCTGGACATCAAAAGCACCCTGGGGGAAGGCAGTTGCTTTACGGTATCGATGATGCTGTCCTGGGTCAGTGCCAGCGATGACGTGGCGCCGCCACCCAAAACCCTCAGTGGCTACGCCGGTCCGCGTCGCACGGTGATGGCCGTCGATGACGATGCCCTGCATCGAGGACTGCTCAGTGACATCCTGGTGCCCCTGGGCTTCACCGTGCTCGAGGCCCAGAACGCCAGCGACTGCCTGCAACAACTCGTTGCCCCCGAGTCACCGATAACGCCCGATGCCTTTATCCTCGATGTGAATATGCCGGGCATGGATGGCTTCGCCCTGGCACAAACGCTGCGCCAGCAAAGCTTCAGCGGCCCAATTTTGATGCTCTCGGCTGAAGCCAATGAACAACACCGCACACCACCACAACAAATTGGCCGTCACAGCCCATTGCCAGAACACCCACTCGCCCATGACGATTACCTGGTAAAACCCATTCGCAACCAGGTACTGCTGGAGAAGCTGGGCCAGATGCTGCAACTGGAATGGCTCTACGAAGACGAGCCGCGGTCGGTTGAGCCCACCCCCACCATCAAACCGTCCAGCACAATGGCCCTGCCACAGCACCCATTGCTGGATCAATTATTAAACAGTGTGCAAATAGGCCATCGAAAGGGCGTCCTGGATACCCTTGATGAGTTACAATCAACAGGAGTGTTGAATCAACAGACACTGGATATTCTGCATGAGCTGGCCAGGACGATGCAATTTGACACCCTTGAACGACTGCTGGAAACGGATCCCGCCTAGTTCTCGCCAGATGAGCCACAGCCGATGAGTCACACCCTATGAGTGATACAGCCAAACAAGATACGGTCCTGGTCGTCGATGACTCACCCGACTCCTTGAGCCTGATCAGTGACGTGCTGGAAGAAGCCAACATCAGCGTATTGGTTGCTCTGGAAGGCCAGCAAGCCCTGACCATTGCCCAGCGACTGCGGCCCGACATGATTTTGCTGGATGCCATGATGCCGAAGATGGATGGCTTCGAAACCTGTCGACGACTCAAAACAGACCCTGGTTTGTCCGATATTCCGGTGATCTTTATGACCGGTCTGACTGAAACAGAAAACATCGTCAAAGGACTCGAAGCCGGCGGCGTGGATTATCTGACCAAACCCGTGCGCCCCAACGAACTTCTGGCACGCATGAAAGTGCACCTGACCAATGCCCGTCTGACCGCCAGCGCTCACACCGCCCTCGACTCCACCGGCCAATTTCTGTTGACCGTTAATCGACGAGGGCAACTGTTATGGACCACCCCACAAGTAAAAGAAAAACTGCAGAGTCGCTATCAGGAAGCGCAGGTGCGGGAAGTGCAACAATGGCTGCAACACCAGCCCGACCCACATCAAAAACTGCGCTTGCAGAGTGACCCTCTCACACTGGTGTTTGTCGAACAACGGGCAGACGATGAATACCTGTTGCGCCTGCTGAACGACAAAGCCGTTACAGACCAACAGCTGTTTCAACAAAAGCTGGCCCTCACGGTGCGTGAAGCCGAAGTGCTGCACTGGATCGCCCAAGGCAAAACCAATCGAGAAATTGGCCAAATACTCGACATCAGTCCACGCACCGTGAACAAACACCTGGAGCAGGTTTTTCAAAAAATCGGGGTGGAAAACCGCACAGCGGCGGCCAGTGTGGCACTGCGGGTGTGTAATGAATCCCTGTAGAGATTTAGAACCTAATTCCCTGACACGCCTCCATTCCCTTGAAGGCTAGCAAACAATAGAAATTTAGAGAAATCTATTTCCAGATTTTCCAGTTTCTGTTTTTCAAGGCTATCGCCACACCGACGACTGTCGCTACCCCCAGCAATAACCACAACGAGTGTTCCATGTCGTGCTGAACACCCACATCACCGCCGTGGCCGGAATGGGCCAGCACAGTCGAAGACAACACGCTCAACGCGAACAGTATCCCTGCTTTCATAATGTTTACCCTATTCATATTTCTACAATTTAAACGACAGCTTTGGCAGGCGGCAGATCTTTTTTCGCCAGCATACCTTCTTCCACAATAAAGCGAATGATCTCATCCACGCCTTCACCGGCTTTCAAGTTGGAAAACACAAACGGGCGCTCTCCACGCATGCGCCGGCTGTCGGTATCCATCACTTCCAGTGAGGCGCCGACCAGCGGCGCCAAATCGGTTTTATTGATGATCAGTAAATCTGACTTGGTGATGCCCGGCCCGCCCTTGCGAGGAATTTTATCCCCGGCTGACACATCAATCACGTAGATGGTCAGGTCAGACAATTCCGGACTGAAGGTCGCACTGAGGTTGTCACCGCCGCTCTCGACAAACACCACATCCAAGGCGCCGTGGCGCTTGAGCAGCTCATCAATGGCGGCCAGGTTCATGGACGCGTCCTCGCGAATGGCGGTGTGCGGGCAGCCGCCGGTCTCCACACCAATGATGCGATCCGCCGTTAACGCCTCATGACGCGTCAGGAACTGTGAGTCTTCCTGGGTGTAAATATCATTGGTCACCACCGCGATATCGTAATAGTCGCGCATAGCCGCACACAGGGTGCGCAACAGGGCGGTCTTGCCGGAACCGACTGGGCCGCCAATGCCCACACGCAGGGTTTGTTTGGGTACGGCGTCGCTGTTGATGGTCTCCGCCATACGCTGAACTTGATTCATAATCTACTCCGCATACTGACTAAATTTTTATTCACTAAACAATTTTCGACAATTAGCACTGAGTCAACGGTGTGGTTTCCCTGCAGGGACCGTCAGCCGCATGGACGCGGCTGTCGAGCTATAGGGATATATTCACGCGTGTCCCGGAAGGGAAACCACACCGTTGACGTTCTCAAAAAAATAAAAAATCACGACCGGAACAAACGCGTATATTGCACTTCATGTCGCGCACTGGCGATGGCCAGTGCCGGCAAGCTCGCCCCCAGCTGGTCATCGTCCAACGACGCAGCCACGGCCATCGCCGACTCCACATGAGTTTGCAACTCACCCAGCAACTGCTGCGATTGAGTTTGCCCTAAAGGAATCAACTTGGTAGCCGCCGCCACCTGATTTTCCAACCACGACCAGGCATACCCCAGTTGCGCTGCCTCTAATGGTAATTGCCAGTGATGCGCCACCAGGGCAAACGCCAGCACAAAACTGATATCGCCCTCAGTCGGCAACGGCAATGCAATGCCCAGCTTCGGCAACAATCGCAGCAAGGCCTCACCCATGGCGGTATCGGTCAGCCGCAACTCGCGGGTTTCCCGGCACGCCAGCGCCATGGCATTCCAGTAGGCCAACGCCTGGGGATCTTCAGCAGCGGCATAGGCGCGCTGGATAATGGGTAAATCCACTCGCGCCAGGGCATCGTGCATCTGCAACTCCAGCCAGTCACCGGCCGTATTCATAGACGTCACCCAGCCCTGCTCAACCGCAAACTCCAGCCCTTGGGAAAACGCGTAGCCACCCACCGGCAAACTGACACTGCTGAGCTGCATCAAGCGCAACAGGCTCGACTCAGTGGTGGTGATGGCCATGACTGTAGGCACCTGACTCGGGGATAAACACAGCGTCACAATGGCTGACCGTCAGCCCCAGACCTTCCAGCATCGACTCCAACACGTGATCCGGGGTCATCTGCAACCAGCGTTCACCCACCTGTAATTTTACATGGCGGTTACCCAGGTGATAACAGGCACGGCTGAAGGTGTGCCAATCGTCGCATTCAGCCCGGGTCACCTGCTCCACCTGCCCCTCCACTCGGAGTAACTGGCCACACTGACTTTTCAGAAACTCGCCCACCATCAGCGGCTTGCCGCGGTCCAAAAACACCCGCACTTCCATACCTGCCGTTGACAGTACCCGCAAGCGGCCTTTATCCCGTTGCTCATGGGTTAAAATCACCGCATCGTCGGCTTTCAGTTCAGGCTGAAGGCCCAGACGTTCATACACATCCAAAGACGGTCTCACACTCATACTGCTTACTCTACTAACTCGACTTAAAATAACGTGTAACGTTGAGCCAGCGGCAACTCGGTCGCCGGCTCACAGGTCAACAGCTGACCATCGGCCCGCACTTCATAGGTTTGCGGGTCCACCTGGATATCCGGTAGCCAGGTATTGAGCAGCATGTCATCTTTGCTGAGCTTGCGCGTATTGCGACACGCCAGCAACCCACGCTGCAAACCCAGAGCTTCGCCCACCTGGCCATCCAGTGCCGCCTGCGAGACAAAGGTGAAAGAGGTCTTCGCCGCGGCCAACCCCAACGCGCCGAACATGGGGCGATAGTGCACCGGTTGCGGGGTGGGAATCGACGCATTGGCATCGCCCATGGGTGCAGCCGCTATCATGCCGCCCTTGATGATCAGCGCTGGCTTGATGCCAAAAAACGCCGGTTTCCACAGCACCAGGTCGGCCAGCTTGCCCACCTCCACCGAGCCCACTTCATGACCAATGCCGTGGGTGATGGCCGGGTTGATGGTGTATTTGGCCACATAACGACGGGCGCGGAAGTTGTCGTGGGTGCCGCGTTCATCGGCACTGCCGGCGTCTTCGGCCAGCGGCCCGCGCTGCACTTTCATTTTGTGCGCCGTCTGCCAGGTGCGGGTGATCACCTCACCCACCCGGCCCATGGCCTGGGAATCGGAGGAAATCATGCTGAACGCCCCCAGGTCATGAAGGATATCTTCCGCGGCAATGGTTTCCTTGCGAATGCGGGAGTCGGCAAAGGCCACGTCTTCCGGAATACTGGCGTCCAGATGGTGACATACCATCAACATGTCCAGATGCTCGTCAATGGTATTGATGGTATAGGGCCGGGTCGGATTGGTGGACGACGGCAGCACATTGGGCGAGGCACAGGCCTTGATGATATCCGGCGCATGGCCACCACCCGCGCCTTCGGTGTGGTAAGTGTGGATCACCCGCCCCTTGAATGCGCCCAGGGTATCGTCCACAAAGCCGGATTCGTTGAGGGTGTCGGTGTGAATCGCCACCTGCACATCGTACTGATCAGCCACCGTCAGGCAGGTATCAATGGAGGCCGGCGTAGTCCCCCAGTCCTCGTGCAGTTTTAAGCCGCACGCACCGGCGTTCAACTGCTCTTCCAGCGCCTGCGGCAAGCTGGCGTTGCCCTTGCCGAGAAAACCAAAGTTCATCGGCAGCGTATCGGTGGCCTGCAACATCTTGCCAATGTTCCAAGGACCCGGCGTGCAGGTGGTGGCGTTGGTGCCGGTGGCCGGCCCGGTGCCACCACCGATCATGGTAGTCACACCGGACATCAACGCCTCGTCCACCTGCTGCGGACAGATAAAGTGAATGTGCGCATCAATGGCACCGGCGGTCAGAATGGAACCTTCACCGGCGATCACTTCGGTGCCCGGACCGATGACAATGTCCACCTTATCCTGAATGTCCGGGTTACCGGCTTTGCCAATCGCCACGATGCGGCCGCTATTAATGCCGACATCGGCCTTAACAATGCCCCAGTGATCCAGAATCAGGGCGTTGGTGATCACCAGGTCCACGGTGTCGGCGCAGGAGCGCTGACTCTGCCCCATGCCATCGCGAATTACTTTGCCACCACCAAACTTCACCTCGTCGCCATAACTGGTAAAGTCTTTTTCCACTTCAATCCAAAGTTCGGTGTCCCCCAGGCGGACGCGATCGCCGACGGTGGGTCCGAACATATGAGCGTAACTGTGTCGATCCATAGTCGCCATGTCTTAATTCCCCCCGGAAGTGGTGGGCAAATCTCCCATCACCTCACCGCGAAAGCCGTAAATTTTTTTGTCACCGGCGTAGGCCACCAGCTCCACTTCCCGCCCCTGGCCCGGTTCAAACCGCACCGCCGTGCCGGAAGCGATGTTCAGGTGAAAGCCAAGAGCCTGCTGGCGATCAAAGCGCAAGGCGGGATTGACTTCATAAAAGTGGTAGTGGGAGCCGATTTGCACCGGTCGGTCGCCGGTATTTTCCACCCGCAGAGTGCGGGTCTCACGACCGACGTTGAGGGCAATATCCCCTTTGGCGGTTTGGATTTCTCCGGGTCGCATAATGCCTCCAGCCTAACTATTTATAATTGGTTCAAGACTGCTCAGTTAATGGGTTCGTGCACGGTCACCAGCTTGGTGCCGTCGGGAAAGGTGGCTTCCACCTGCACTTCATGGATCATATCCGCCACCCCGTCCATCACCTGATCGGCGCGCAGAATCTGTTTGCCATCGCTCATCAGCTCGGCCACAGTTTTACCGTCGCGGGCACCTTCCATAATTTCCATGGTGATCAGCGCCACCGCCTCCGGGTAGTTTAATTTCAACCCTCGGGCGAGCCGTCGCTCAGCCAGCAACGCGGCGGTAAACACCAGTAATTTGTCTTTTTCTCTCGGCAACAATTCCATGCTTTAATCCATCACTTCAGGTTAACCAGATACGCGGGGCACAGGCCGGCCGTTGCATCAGATGCGGACGCAGGCACTGCCACCAGTGTTCAAATAACTTTCGGCCCTGTTCCGAACAAGTGCCGAGAAAACGGCCTACAATAAAATCTCCCACCAAACTGATACCGGCCAGAGCATTGACATGCGTTTGTCGATTTTCCTCAGCGATCCAGTCCGACAGGGATTCGCTCATAGTGACAAAAGGCCCCGCCACAAACACACCGTTAATGGGCAGTGATTGCATGCCCACTTTCGCGGCAAACAGTCGCCGCGAGCGTTCATCCAGGCACAACTGCTCCACCAATGCGGGCTTGCCCTGTTGCATGACTACCAGACGCTGCCTGACTTCGGCCTGCTGGGCATCAAGGTCACAGGCCGGCAGTCCCAATGACGTCACTTCCCAGCCAATAAAACGGGCTTGCGCGGACAGCTCAACATGGGTTTCCAACTGTGTACGGGCATTGGGGTAGATAATGGTTTCCAGCGGCAACCATTCAAGAGAGGCACCCTCACCTACCTCAAAGTATTGTCGTTGATACTGCCAGGCACGATCGACTCGAGCCCGGTAGACACGACCCGCACCGGGGGTGGTCAACAAGGCCTGGGTATGGCTACCCAGCTCTACGGATATCTGCAGATGGTCTCCAGATACCAGTCCACCCGGGGGGTGTAACAGATACAAGTGGGCCAACTCGGGACCCTCCGGATAAAACGGCTTCTGCACATATAAGGGGCCCTGGTGTCGGTTCTCCACCAGGCGGGTACCCCGGGGGCCCGCTTGCAAGCGTAAATTCAAACGCGCCTGCCAGCGGGATGGCTCGATCGATTCAATGTCGGCCAAGCGGTCTTCAGGCAACGACGTTTGGGGTAATAATTTTTCGGGCAATGCTTTTTCGGGTAATACGTTATTCACACGAACTCACAACTATCGTCACCAATACTCATTATCTCGGTCTCAACCACTCACGCTTATACCGCCAGGTGCTGCTTGATTAAGTCGTCATTGAGATTCGCCATCTTATCGGCAGCCACCACCCGACCACGCTCCATCAAACGGAACTCTTCGCCCACCCGACGGGCAAAACCCAATTTTTGTTCGACCAGGATAACGGTCAGGTTTTCCTCCCGATTAAGCTTTAAAATCACATCGCCTATTTGTTGCACAATATTGGGCTGAATGCCTTCATTGGGCTCATCCAGAATCAACACCTTCGGCTCAATCACCAGCGCGCGGCCAATAGCCAACTGCTGCTGTTGCCCACCGGACAGATCACCGCCCAGTCGATGTTTCATATCCTTCAACACCGGGAACAGTTCATAAATTTTATCCGGTATCTGTCGATCACCTGGTTTGCGACAGGGTAACCCGGTGCGCAAGTTTTCCTCCACCGTCAGTAACGGGAAGATATCACGCCCCTGCGGCACATAACCGATGCCCATATGAGCGCGGGCTTCCGCCGGTTTGCGGTGAATCGGTGTACCATCAAACAGGATTTCACCGTGGGATATCGGCAACAGCCCCATCAGCGCTTTTAACAGGGTGGTTTTGCCCACGCCGTTGCGTCCCATAATACAGGTGCAGGAACCGGGTTCAATATGCAAATCCAAATCCCATAAAATTTGCGTGCCACCATACTGCTGGCTGACCTGATTAATGGCAATCATGCCTCTTCCCCCAGATACACTTCAATGACATCGCGATTATTCTGTACTTCGTCCATAGTGCCCTCCGCCAGCACGCTGCCTTGATGCAACACCGTCACCTGGCGGGCAATACTGCGGACAAACTCCATGTCATGTTCAACCACCACCACCGTTCGCTCACCGGCCAGGGATGTCAGCAGTTCGGCAGTGCGTTCGGTTTCTTCAGCGGTCATACCCGCCACCGGTTCATCAATCAATAATAGCCTTGGATCGGAAGCCAACAACATACCGATTTCCAGCCACTGCTTCTGGCCGTGCGACAGTGCGCCAGCCAGCATAAAGCGTTGCTCACTCAAACCGATGAGCGACAAAATGCTGTCAATGCGATCAAGATCAGCACTGTTGAGCTTGGCTCGCAAGGTGTACCAAATGCCTTTGTTGGCTTTCAGCGATAACTCCAGATTGTCAAACACCGTGTGCGCCTCAAACACGGTGGGCTTCTGAAACTTGCGGCCGATGCCCAACTGGGCAATCTCCGGCTCAGAGTGGTTGAGCAGGTTAATGGTTTGACCAAAATAAACACTGCCCTGATCGCAGGCGGTCTTGCCGGTGATCACATCCATCAATGTGGTTTTGCCCGCGCCATTGGCACCAATCAAACACCGAAGTTCACCATCGCGAATGTATAAATTGAGGTTGTTCAGCGCTTTAAAGCCATCAAAACTGACGCTCAGGCCCTCGACGTACAGAATCATCTGATGGGTCACGTCCACCGGCGCGCTGTCGATTTGCAAAAATGGCCATACCTGATCCCGTCGCCATAGCTCGCGGGCATCTTCCAACATGGTCATGACGCTACTCCCTCTGCTGGTGTCTCTGATCTGGTGAAACGCTGCTCTATAAACCCGGCAATCCCCTTAGGCAAAAAGACAGTCACCAACACAAACAACGCCCCCAGGGCAAACAACCAGCCTTCGGGCATGATGGCGGTAAACCGGGTTTTGGCGTAGTTGACCAACAGCGCCCCGATGATGGCGCCGTACAAAGTGCCACGCCCGCCCAATGCCACCCACACCACCACTTCAATGGAATTGATCGGCGAAAACTCACCCGGATTGATAATGCCGACTTGCGGCACGTACAAGATGCCGGCCATGGCGGCCAACAGTGCCGAAAAAACAAACAACCAGACTTTGAAGTTTTCCGTGCGATAACCGAGAAAACGAGCGCGGGCCTCACCATCACGGATAGCCACAATGACCCGCCCCATGCGCGATTGCATAATGTACTGACTGGCCAGATAAGCGACAGCCAGCAGCGTGGCGGTAATGGCAAACAGTGCCACCCTGACTCGATCCGACTGCAGATCAAAGCCCAGAATATCCTTGAAATCGGTCAGGCCATTGTTGCCACCAAACCCCATTTCATTGCGGAAAAATGCCAGCATCAAGGCGTAAGTCATGGCCTGGGTCATGATCGACAAGTACACACCGGTCACCCGTGAGCGAAACGCCAACCAGCCAAACACGAACGCCAGTAAGCCAGGTACAAACAACGCCATCAACATGGCAAACCAGAAATGATCCATACCCAGCCAGTACCAGGGTAGGGATTCCCAGTTTAGGAAGACCATAAAATCCGGTAATTCCGGGTTGCCGTACACACCCCGGTCACCGATCTGCCGCATCAGGTACATACCCATGCCATAACCGCCCAGGGCAAAAAATGCGGCATGCCCCAGGCTGAGTACACCGCAGTAGCCCCAGACAATATCCACCGCCAGCGCCAGCATGGCGTAACACAGATATTTACCCAACAGGGTTATGGTATAGGTGCTGACATAGAACACCGATTCGGGTGACACCCAAAGATTGGCTACGGACGCCAGCAGGGTGACGGTAAACAATAACCCCACCACCCAGGCGGTCGCTCGCGTGCTGAACAAAAACGGCAAACGCTTCATCATTCGGCCGCCCTCCCTTTTTGCGGAAACAATCCTTTTGGTCGCTTCTGGATAAACAGAATGATGAACAACAGAATCACAATGTTGGCCAGCACCGCCCCGGTCACCGGCTCGAGAAATTTATTCGCCACCCCGAGAGAGAAAGCCCCCACCAGCGTCCCCAGTAAATTACCGACACCACCAAACACCACCACCATAAACGAATCGATAATGTAAGACTGGCCCAGGTTCGGTCCAACGTTGGTCAGCTGGCTTAACGCCACACCGGCGACACCGGCAATGCCCGACCCCAGACCAAACGTCATGGAATCCACTCGATCGGTATTAATCCCCATGGACTTGGCCATATTGCGATTTTGCGACACCGCCCGGACGTTGAGACCAAGCGAGGTTTTTTTCATAATCAGGATCAACGCCACAAACACCATCAGTGAAAACAACAGGATCGACAACCGATTGTAGGTCAGGGAAAAGACGGGATTGATGGCAATGGAACCGCTCAACCACTCGGGGGTGGATACCTGACGGTTCAAGGGAGAAAACACGGTTCGCACCAGTTGTTGCAGCACCAGACTGATACCAAACGTGGCCAGCAGGGTTTCCAGTGGACGTCCATGCAGAAACCGTATCACCGAACGCTCAATCAGCACACCAACGCTGCCGGACACCAGAAATGCGGCCGGTATGGCGATAAGAATGCTCCATTCCATTGAGTTGGGCATCAACAGTTGCACCACATAGGTGGTGTAGGCACCCAACATAATCATTTCACCGTGCGCCATATTGATCACACCCATCACCCCAAAGGTGATGGCCAGACCGATGGCGGCCAACAACAACACCGACCCCAGACTCAGGCCAAAAAACAACGTCTCCATAAAGCCGTAGAAGCGGATACTGCCGTCGATGTCTTGCAGTGCTTTCGCTGCTGCCGCTCGCACCGCAGCATCCGTTTCCACAAACTCGCCGTCCTGCTTTTCCAACAAGCTGGCCAGACTGTTGCGCACCGGTGCTTCCAGGCGTCCTGACAGTGACTGTACCGCTGCCACCCGGGCATTGCTGTCAGGGGAAGATTGCAGCGTATGCACAGCCAAACCGGCCTCGAGTAATTCTCGGATGGAGGCCACGCTCTCCTGCTGCTGCGCCGTTTGCAACAGCGCTACCGTCTCAGCTGATAGGTCGTCCAACATGGTTTCTGCGGCCTGGCGACGCTCACCCGGCTCACCATGCAACAGTTGGATACGGGCAATGCTGTTTCGCAACTGTTTGCGCAAACGATTGTTGACCCGCACTTTTTTCAGGCTCTTGAGCTCTACCGTGGCACTGGAAGATCCTTGCAGTATCGCCTCAGCAAGCTCCTGACCCTGTGAATTTTTATACGATCGATACAGCATGTCACTGTCATCATCGAAATACAGATTGCCCTCAAGCAGCGATTCGTAAACCGGCAGAATTTCTCGGCCAGCGGTTTGATCCAGCTGTTCGATCAACTTTGCCTTTTGCCGGTAGTTGGCTTGAGACAACTCCACCAACAATGTACGAACCTGCATCGACACATCAATAGGAACGTCCGGCTCCACAGCCAGGGCCTGCTCTTGAGCTGTGGCAGCTGAGACCCACACACAGGCCGCTAACAGCACCATGCCCCAATAGGTGACAATTTGTTTTAACATTGTTGAGCTCCACTGTCTCTACAGACTTGGCCTTTCATTGCCAGCATTGCTGGCCACCACGATGCAAACCATTTTGGGCTCCCCGCTCACAAAAACGCTCCGGCCGAGATTGCAGGCCGGAGTGGCTGTAAGATTACAGCAACATTGAGGGGAAGCTGATCATGACTTAAGCTTTCAGAAATTCTGTCCAGAACAAGCCTTGGTTTTGGTGTTGTAGTTACCGCACTTCAGGGGCGCAGTCCAATCGGCGATCAGGTCTTTGGAACCGTCCAGGTAATCGGACCAGGCGTCACCGGCAACCAGGCCTTCGGTTTCCCACACCACTTCAAATTGACCATCATCCTGGATTTCACCAATCAGAACCGGCTTCGACAGATGGTGGTTTTTGTGCATGACTGCAGTACCACCTGTGAGGTTAGGCACTTCAATCCCGATCATGGCCTGCTCCACCTGATCGACATCGGTAGTGCCGGCTTTCGCAACCGCTTTGGCCCACATATTGAAACCGATATAGGTGGCTTCCATGGGATCGTTCGTCACCCGCTTGTCATCCTTGATGTAGCTGTGCCACGCCTTGATAAACTCATCATTAGCCGGGGTGTTTACGCTCTGAAAATAATTCCAGGCGGCCATATGACCGACCAGCGGCGCGGTATCGATACCTGACAGTTCCTCTTCACCGACTGAGAAAGCGACCACCGGGATGTCCTCTGAGGAAATGCCCTGATTGGCCAGCTCTTTATAGAAAGGCACATTGGCATCGCCATTGATGGTCGATACCACCGCAGTGGCTTTGCCTTTGCCGCCGAACTTCTTGATCTCGGAAACGATACTCTGCCAATCCGAATGTCCGAACGGGGTGTAGTTGATCATAATGTCTTTCGCCGCCACCCCTTTGCTCTTCAGGTAGGACTCGAGAATTTTGTTGGTAGTGCGCGGGTAAACGTAATCGGTACCTGCCAACACCCAGCGCTCGACACCCAGGTCGTTCATCAGGTAATCCACCGCAGGAATCGCTTGCTGGTTGGGCGCAGCGCCCGTGTAGAACACGTTTTTCGACGACTCTTCACCTTCGTATTGCACCGGGTAGAACATCAAACCGTTCAATTCTTCAATCACGGGCAGCACCGACTTGCGTGACACCGACGTCCAGCAACCGAAGATCACATCCACTTCTTCCTGGGTCAGCAGTTCACGGGCTTTTTCCGCAAACAGCGGCCAATTGGATGCGGGATCCACCACCACGGCTTCCAATTTTTTCCCCAGCAGACCACCTTTTTTGTTTTGCTCTTCCACCATCATCAACACCGTATCCTTGAGAGTGGTTTCACTGATGGCCATGGTGCCGGACAGAGAATGCAGCACACCGACCTTAATGGTGTCAGCCGCCAACGTGGTAAAAGACAACACCGAGGCTCCCATACTCAGGGCGAGACCGGCTGCGATTTTTTTCAATTTCATAATTATTGTCCTTACGCGTAGTAGAGATTGAGTAGCAAATTAAGTAGTAGAGTGAGTAATCGATTGAAGCGGGTTAGATCTGCACCTGAACCCCAATGGTCACCGAATTCACATCCGCCCCAGGGTAACCACTGATGTTGGCGTCGCCGTCGAGGTAATTGACGTTGATGCGCGCGTTGTGTCCGGAAATCACATAATTCAAACCGATCTCGGTGGAATCGCTGCTGTCCGCATCGGAAGGATCGTTCTCCACAAAGCGAACATAGGGCTGGAACTTGCCGGGCCCCACATCGACAGGAATCAGATAGGCGGCGGTACCAAAGTAGGACTTGCCATCAAACAGGCAGAAGCAATCGCCAGTTGCGGCTGGAGGAGCGGATGCCAGCGTGTAATCCGCATCAAAGTCCTTGTACTCGGCCTCCAGCGTCAGTACGCCACCGCCACCGAACACCGTCTCTGACAACAGATCGAAGGTATAACCGAAGAAATCGCCGGCTTCACCGGCACTGCCAGTACCATCACTCTGGCTCTGCAGGGATACCGCTGCGGTCAGGATATTGCCGAGGCCACCGTAGTAGGTGGAGCTGGTGTAGTATCCGGGATTTTGTTCCATGTTGAGGAAGTTAAAGGCGAAGCGGCCAGCAAACAGCAGATTGTCCGACTGGTTGGAGTAACCTTCGATACCGTCAAAGGCACCCACGGCGTATTGAAACTTGCCCAGGGTTCCCCATACGGTAATGCCGTCATCACGACCGTAACGACCGGCGACATTACCCCCCTGGTCGGAGGGGTACAGGGGTTGCGTGTACTGGTTCCAGTTGAGACCGTAGAAAGGCCCGTTCATTTCAATGCGATCGGCCGGGGTCAACATTCGCCCCATCCAGATATTGAAGCCTGGACTCAGTTCAAACTGGGCAATCGCATCCAGCACTATCATCTCTTCGTCGGCTACCTTGTCGGTATTGAAGGTGAACTTGACGTACTCGTGAATCTGGCCCGCCACATAGAGCCGCATATTGGCAATATCAAAATCATTACTGCGACCATCACCATCGTCCGCGCCATCTTCCACGGACCGGTATTGAGTGCGCAAACCGGCACCGACACTGACCCATTTGGTTTCATCCATTTCGATCTTGCCACCGGCCAGCGCGGGTGCTGCCAGACAGGTGACCCCTAACAACCCTGCCGAGATACCAGCTCGCCACAGCGAGCGTTGCAATAACTCCTTGCCTAATCCCTTGTTCATCATGATTCCCAAGACCCCAGTTGTTGTCGATATGATTGGAAGTATCCATTTATCCACAAGCGCACCAGACCCACCATTCGCCAATTGACCCAAGCGTCTACGTCAAATGACGTATAGGATCAAAGGATGTATAGGGTCAGATGATCACCATAAGAGAAAGCCCTGAATTCACGGTTTGGTCGTGGGACAGCACCAATCGCAGCGGAAATCTGCTACATTGATGGCCTTTCCCATGGCTCTATAAACGGCAGTCAATGTCATGTCCCTACCCAACTTGTTTGAACAATTACAACAACTTATCGCCAACCCCTCCGTCAGTAGCTACAGCGCCAAGTGGGATATGAGCAACCGACCGGTGATCGAACTGCTGGCCAGCTGGCTGGAAGACCTGGAGTTTGACGTCGAGATACTGGAGGTGCCCGGCAGCCACGGAAAAAAATGCAATTTACTGGCCACACTGGGGGCGGGACCGGGTGGACTGGTGCTGGCAGGCCATACCGATACCGTGCCCTACGACGATTTTCAATGGCAGAGCGACCCGTTCAAACTGACGGAAAAAGACCAGCGCTGGTATGGCCTTGGGGCCACGGATATGAAAGGCTTTTTTCCCATCGCCATTGAAGCCGCCAGCGCCTTTCGGCGCCAGGATTTACAGCAGCCGTTGATTATCCTCGCCACTGCCGACGAGGAGAGCTCCATGAGCGGCGCCCGCGCCCTGGCGGAACTGGGGCGTCCCAAAGCTCGCTACGCCGTGATTGGCGAACCCACCGGACTGGTGCCCATTCGGATGCACAAGGGCATTATGATGGAGAAAATTCGTGTCGAGGGCTTGGCCGGACACTCTTCCAATCCGGCGCTGGGCAACAACGCCCTGGAAACCATGCACGAGGTCATGAGTGCGCTGATGATTTTTCGCCAGGAAATGCAATTGCGGCACCACAACCCGGGCTTTACCATCCCCACCCCAACCCTCAATCTGGGCTGTATCCACGGCGGCGACAATCCCAACCGGATTTGCGGTCACTGCGAGCTGCAATTTGATTTGCGGGCCGTGCCCGGCATGGATAACGATGAACTGCGGCAGCGCATCGATGCCCGCCTGCAGGCCATCGCCAGCAGTACCGGCACCCGCATTGAACGGAAAACCCTGTTTGGTGGTGTGCCGGCCTTTGAAGAACCCGCGCATTCGGCGCTGGTACAAGCGGCCGAGCGTCTTACCGGCCACACGGCCACCAGTGTGGCTTTTGCCACCGAAGCCCCATTTATCCAGGAAATGGGCATGGAAACCCTGGTGATGGGCCCCGGCTCCATCGATCAGGCCCACCAGCCCAATGAGTTTCTGCCCACCGATCAGATTCAACCCGCCATCGACATATTGCGGGGACTGATACGCCAATTCTGTTTATAACGGATTGTTGATAATAGCCAAACTCTCACTTAGACAAAGACTTAATAAACCTGCCCGATAGCCTAAACGCCTTGTTCTATGTAATGCTTACGCTATCGGACAGTTAAGGATACCCAGTGAACACCAGTCAGGATTACGTTAAGTGGTTCCGCCAGTCCTCCCCTTACATCAACGCACATCGGGGCAAAACCTTTGTGCTGATGTTGCCCGGGGCGGCCATGCAGGACAGCAACTTTGCCAACATCATTCACGACATCGCCCTGCTCAACAGCCTCGGTGTACGACTGGTGCTGGTGCACGGTGCGAGACCACAAATTGATGCCCGCCTGGCCGCCGACCACACCCCCTCGCGCTTTTACGAACAGTGGCGTATCACCGATGCCGACCACATTCGTGCCGTCAGCCAGGCGGTGGGCGAAGTCCGCTTCCACATCGAAGCCGCCCTCTCCACCGGGCTGCCCAACTCCCCCATGCACGGCGCCCATATCCGGGTGGTGGGCGGTAACTTTGTCACCGCCAAACCCATCGGAGTAATTGAAGGCATTGACCTGCAGCACACCGGCAAAGTCCGGCGGGTGGACAGCAAGGCCCTGCATCAGATGCTCGACAGCAACGCCATTGTGATTGTCTCACCACTGGGTTACTCCCCTACCGGAGAGTTGTTTAACCTGAGCTTTTCCGAAGTGGCCACCCAGATCGCCAGCGCCCTGCAGGCCGACAAATTGATCGCCTTTACCCGTGAAACCGGGTTCCGCGACCCCGAGGGGGAACTGTGCCGTCAACTTAGCCTGAAAGAATGCGGCCAGATCCTCAATAATTCGCAACAGGATCATGAACGCTCGCAGTCATTACAAGCCTGCTACGACGCCTGCCAGAAAGGGGTTCCGCGTGCCCAGATCATCAGCTACTGCGACGACGGCGCGCTGCTGCAGGAGCTGTTCACCCGCGACGGTTCCGGCACCCTCGTGCATCGCGACAATTACGAAGTCGTGCGCCAGGCCACCATCGACGACGTCGGCGGCCTGCTGGAACTGATCGAGCCGCTGGAAAAACAAGGCGCGCTGGTCAGGCGCTCACGGGAACTGCTGGAAAGTGAAATCGAGCGTTTTACTGTAGTGGAAAAAGACGGCACCATCATCGCCTGCGCCGCCCTCTACCCGTTTGGCGAACAGCCGACCATGGCCGAACTCGCCTGTGTCGCCACCCACAGCGAGTATCAGCGTGGTGGCCGGGCACGACTGGTTTTGGACGCCATCGAAGCCAAGGCACGTAAGCTGGGGATTCAGGAATTGTTTGTGCTCACCACCCAGACTGCTCACTGGTTTCAGGAGCAGGGCTTTGGGGTTGCCAGTCTGGAGCGGTTGCCCGAGCAGAAAAAGAGTCTTTATAACTACCAGCGTAATTCGAAGGTGTTTATCAAACCGATTTGAACCTGCATATCAGGAAACTCCACTGATTAGGGCTATCCCGAAAGGTGAAGAACGTCATTGCGAGGAGCATAGCGCCAAGCAGGTACCTAAAGGCAATGCGGCAATCCATCTTTAGCACTCTGATTTAACCTATCTGCCAAACATGGATTGCCACGCTACGCTCGCAATGACGGCCTCTAGAATTCACTCCGATACCTCAGGCAAGGGGCGGGGGCTTAGGGTTACGACCGTCAGCCGCAGGGAAGCGGCTGTCGAGCGTGCAGGGATGCATTCACAGCGTGTCGTAACCCTAAGCCCCCGCTCCCTGCCCGGCACCAGAACCAGAACCAGAACCAGAACCAAGTTATCCGCTCTTCGGTTATCCCGCCAAAATCTGCTAAACTGCCCGCCCTTTATCTTCGAAATCAACAGTATTCGATACCCAGTTTAACCGGCAGAGAGGTTTAGCCCATGCCCGCCTATCGCTCCAAAACATCCACTGCTGGCCGCAACATGGCCGGTGCCCGCGCACTCTGGCGTGCCACTGGCATGAAAGATGAGGATTTCCACAAGCCCATCATTGCCATTGCCAACTCCTTTACCCAGTTTGTGCCCGGCCACGTCCACCTGAAAGATATGGGACAACTGGTGGCCCGCGAGATCGAAAAGGCCGGCGGTGTCGCCAAGGAATTCAACACCATCGCCGTGGATGACGGCATAGCCATGGGCCACGACGGTATGCTCTACAGCCTGCCATCGCGCGACATCATTGCCGACTCGGTCGAATACATGGTCAATGCCCACTGCGCCGACGCCCTGGTGTGCATCTCCAACTGCGACAAAATCACCCCCGGAATGCTGATGGCCGCCATGCGCCTGAACATCCCGGTGATCTTCGTCTCCGGCGGCCCGATGGAAGCCGGTAAAACCAAACTGGCCGACCACAAGCTCGACCTGATCGACGCCATGGTGGTTGCTGCGGACGACAAAGTGTCCGATGAATACGTCGCCGAAATCGAGCGCAGCGCCTGCCCTACCTGCGGTTCCTGTTCCGGCATGTTTACTGCCAACTCCATGAACTGCCTGGCCGAGGCCCTGGGTCTGGCCCTGCCGGGCAACGGTACCGTGGTCGCCACTCACGCTGATCGTGAGCAGCTGTTCCTGCGTGCCGGTCGCACCATTGTCGAGCTGGCCAAACGCTATTACGAGGGTGAGGACAACGCTGTTCTGCCGCGCTCCATCGGCACCTTTGAAGCGTTTGAAAACTGCATCGCGCTGGACATTGCCATGGGCGGTTCCACCAACACCATCCTGCACCTGCTGGCCATCGCCCAGGAAGCCGAAGTCGATTTCACCATGGGCGACATCGACCGCCTGTCGAAAACCATCCCGCAACTGTGCAAAGTTGCGCCCAACACCCAGAAATACCACATTGAAGACGTGCATCGCGCCGGTGGCATTATGGCGATTCTGGGTGAACTGGATCGCGCCGGCCTGCTGCACTCACACTTGCCAACGGTTCACAGTGCCAGCATGAAAGATGCCCTCGATCAGTGGGACATCATGCGCAACCCCAGCCCGGAAGTGATGGAATTCTACAAAGCCGGCCCTGCCGGCATCCCCACCCAAGTGGCGTTCAGCCAGGCCACTCGCTGGCCGAGCCTGGACGCCGACCGCACCAACGGCTGCATTCGCTCGCTGGAAAACGCCTTCAGCCTGGAAGGTGGTCTGGCGGTTCTCAGCGGTAACATTGCCCTCGACGGCTGTGTGGTCAAAACCGCCGGTGTGGACGACTCCATCCTGGTGTTTGAAGGCTCCGCCTACGTAACTGAATCTCAGGACGAAGCCGTGGCCGACATTCTCGCTGACAAAGTCAAGGCGGGTGATGTGGTGATCGTGCGCTACGAGGGCCCGCGCGGTGGACCGGGCATGCAGGAAATGCTTTACCCCACTTCCTACATCAAATCCAAAGGCCTCGGTAAAGAATGTGCGCTGCTGACCGATGGGCGCTTTTCCGGTGGCACCTCAGGTTTGTCCATTGGCCACGTGTCACCCGAAGCCGCTGCCGGTGGCGCCATTGGCCTGGTCCGCAATGGCGACCGCATCCGCATCGACATTCCCAACCGCAGCATTGATGTCTTGCTGAGCGATGAGGAGCTGGCGCAGCGCCGGGCTGAGCAAGACAAGCTCGGCTGGAAACCGGTCAAAGACCGGCCCCGCAAGGTCAGCGCGGCCCTGAAAGCCTACGCGATGCTGGCCACCAGTGCGGATAAAGGTGCCGTTCGCGACCTCAGCAAGCTGGAAGAACGCTGATCAGCAGGGCATGAAAGCGCCAATAAATGTTAAAACGGTGCGATTCCATGCCTAAAACGGGTATCATCCAAAGGCCTCTAACGAGGCCTTTTTTCTGCCTGAACACAGAGGCGTCATGACCCCTGATACCCCCCAAAAAAAGGCTGTCCCCAAGGACACCACTTCCCGGGTTGAGCTGAAGACCTACCCAGTCCAAGCGAACGAGCAATGGGTCAGTTTTTTGCCGGAAGAGATCCAACCTATCGCCATAGCCGCGATGGAGTTGCGTCACGTCAAACGCCAAACCACCATTTACGCGTTGCATTCGCCCAACAGCGAGATGTACACCGTCCTTGATGGCACGGTGAAACTCACCACCACCACCGCCTCCGGCAAAGATGTGGCCATCACCACCATGCCACGCGGCTGTACTTTCGGCGAAATCAGTTTTATTGATCAACAACCGCGCCACAACATCGCCATTGCCAGCACGGATTGCACACTGGCGGTTTTGACCCGGCGTCAATACAACCAGCTGTGTCAGGATTACCCGCAAATTACTGAGGCGATGCTCAACTTCTTCGCTCACCGCCTGCGAACCCTGATCAGTATCCATCAGGACACTACCAGCCTGGAACTGCCCCAACAACTTGCCCGACGGCTACTGTTCATCGCCCGTAACCAAAATGATGGCCAGACACTGCCCCTATCTTACGGCATCAGCGTCTCACAGGATGAACTTGCGGCGACACTAGGGGTCAGCAGACAGCACGTCAATAAGGCCATCAAAAAGTGGCAAACGGAAGGTTTGATCGAGGTAGGCTACCGTAAAATCACCCTGCTGGACCCTCAGGGGCTGAAAGTCATAGCCTCGGATGACTAACTGCAGCGTTGGTTGACTCGATAAAGCAGGTTACGCGAAAGCGCGGCAAGAAAAGATGGGGAATTAAGAAAGGACAAATGAAAGGATGATGTGGCCTTGTGAGCCACATCAAAACCCCTGTGCATGGATTACACCCACAGGGGTTTATCGAAGTTTAGATAGCCAGGGATTCTTCACGCTTGAGTTCAGCCTTACAGAACTCGATCCACTGTACCGCAAACTTTTTACTGCGCTTGTCTTTGGCGGCCTTCTCAAACTCTTTGATCGCCTTATCGTATTGCTTGAGGTTGGCGTGAGCCATACCCATTACGATTTGCAGCTGATCAGGACGTTTGATACTGCCACGCTTGTTAGCTTTGGAACCCGCTTCAAGCGCTTTCTCATTCTGGTCGCTGTCCAGATAGATACCAGCCAATCGAGCGTAGAGGTCACCCTTATCAGACTTTTGCGCCGCCTCTTCCATCACTGGAATCGACTTCTTCACATCCTGAGACAGACGCCAGGCCGTTGCCAGAACTTCCAGGTTTTTGGAAGTTTCCTCAATCTTGCCTTCTTTCATGCCTTTTTCAATGATGCGCGCCGCCTTGTACGGCACATCCTGTCCCATGTACAGATAAGCCAGGTTCATCAGCTCTTTCTCGTTCTGCAGATCACCCATCAGGTAAACCACGTCCAGCGAGTGCAGCTGATTTTTCTCCTGCTCAACCTGGCCATACATACCGGATAATTGCTTCCAGTAGGTTGACTTGGGGTAATGGCGAACCAGTTTTTCCAGAATCTCAATAACTTTTTTGTTATTGCCCTTCTCGTAATAAACCGCACGCTGCAGGGTGTACCAGTTTTCCTTAGGTACCTTGCCAGTACTTTCAAACTTGTCGACGGCGATGTCGATGTTCTTCAAGGCCTGGTCCATGTCGTTGAGCTGATAGTAACCCTGGGCCAGCAGAACGTAGGCGTCTGCACCAACAATCGGGTTAACTTTCATCCACTCTTTCAGCTTGGCAACAGCACCGCGGTAATCTTCCTGTACGAACAGCAGCTGGGCCAGTGTGTACAAGGTACCGATTTGCAGAGCATCGCTCAGCTCCTCTTCGGCCAGCACTTTCTCGTAGTAGCGGATAGATTGCGGGTAGTTCTCCAGCGAGTAGTAAACCCAACCGTAGTAGTTCCACAGGTTGGCTTTCTCAAAGCTGGTGTATTTAGGTGCTTTGCTCTTTTCCAGGTCCTTCAGAACAGTCAGGGCACCCTGCCAGTCACTTGCGTCGGTCATTTCCTGGACCTTGGCAAAATCCTTAAATACGGGTTGACGCAATGAGTAAGCTTTTTTCGTCTTGTATTGCGGTTTTTCCTCGCCTTCCTGTGCATACACACTGCCGGCAGACAGAGCCTTCATGCCCAGGGATTGCAGTACAACACTCGATGCTGCAGGCGCCAACGCAATTGGCGCCACCAGCAGAGATTGTCTGACGAGCTTTAAAACCTTAGCCGTCATGTTCATAGTCTTTCCCATTGTTTACTTGGCAATAGCAAAGGTGATCTTGTTGCGTACGCCGGGTACTTCGACCGCCTCACCATCAATGACGCGGGGCTTGTACTTAAACTTCAGCGCCGCCTTGATAGCCGCCGAATCAAAGATATTAGGCGGATCGGCGTCCACAACCACTGGGTCCCTGACAGAACCGTTGGTGGTCACGGTGAACTCAACAATGACGTAACCTTCGATACCGCGTGACAAGGCCCGGCGTGGATACTGCGGCTGAACCTTCACAATTGGCAGATACTCACCGTCGGATCCAAAACCACCAACACCTTTTACATTCAGGTTGGGGTTCACTTTCGGAGCCGCCATGTTCAGAGCATCGGGGTTGACCTCAGGTTGGTCAAACTCGGGCTCCGGCATATCGGGCGGTGGCTCTTCCGGATCATCGGGTTTTTCTGGCTTTTCGACGTCGTATTTGGTTTCGATTTGACGCTCAGGCATCAAAATATCGGCCACTTTACGTTCTTCCACCTCTTCGGGTGGCTTATTGTTGGCCGCAATCAATGCGTGCATCAAAAACAGCAGGCCAAAGGTCGTGGCTGCCGCCAACAACCCTGCCAGTCCTATTCTCACAACATTCATAGCGCTCTATTTCTTCTCAGTAGATACAGAAACATCCAATACGCCAGCTTCGCGAGCGGCTTCAGCGACCTTGGTTAAGGTCTCAATATTGGAATCATCGTCCGCCTGGATAACCACAGCACCTTTCGGGTTCTCGGCGTGAAGGCGCTCAATGGCACCCTTCACAGCACGGAGATCGATTTGGGCTTTATCAATCCAGACTTCGTTGTTAGAGCTGACCGCTATAAGAATGTTGGCGTTCTTTTTCAGCACTGCGGTAGTCGCCTCAGGGCGATTGATTTCAATGCCGGCCTCCTTAATAAAGGAAGCGGTAACGATGAAGAAGATCAACATGATAAATACCACGTCAAGCATCGGCGTTAAGTCGATGGCTTGTGCTTCTTCTTCAGCTGCCTTATTTCTTCTGCCCATGATAACTCTCTTAGTAACCGGTTAATGCTTTACTTCAAGCCTTAATGGTCCATCGTCAAGTGGTCTTCAAGCAGCTGATTTTCACGCTCTGCAGTACGGGTAATGTAGGTGTTACCAAACACACCTGACAGTGCCGCCACCATGCCCGCCATTGTCGGGATAGTTGCTTTAGAGACACCGCCAGCCATGGATTTGGCGTCACCGCCACCCGTAACTGCCAGCACGTTAAACACCTCAATCATACCGGTTACGGTACCCAGCAGACCCAGCAGGGGTGCCAGTGCCACCAGAGTGGCAACCATATCCAGATTGGCGTTCACCTTTTCGGAAACGCGGGAAATCAATGCATAACGAACTTGGTGGGCATTCCAGGATTTGCGCTCGGGGCGCGCTTCCCAGGCATCCAGGGCGGACTGAACATCTTTCTTCAGTCCACCGTGGTAATACCACACACGTTCAAAAATCAGAGTCCACATGACGAAGGTCAGAGCGGCGATCAACAACAGTACATCACCACCCTGAGCCACAAAGGCTTTAATGGCTGCAAGTGCGTCCATCAATGCCAACATGCGCTATCTCCTACTTCTTGCCTTCGGCGTTTTCGGCGATGATACCAGCGCTTTGCTCTTCCAGAATATGGAGTACGCGCTTGGCACGGCCGTTAACCAGGGTGTGCATCAGTACGGTTGGGATGGCAACAACCAGACCCAGTACAGTAGTTACCAGTGCACCAGAGATACCGCCGGCCATGGCTTTAGGATCGCCCGCACCGAAGATGGTAATCGCCTGGAAGGTGATGATCATACCGGTTACGGTACCCAACAGACCCAGCAGAGGAGCAACCATTGCAATGATCTTCAGCAGGTTCAGACCGGATTCGATCGCTGGACGCTCTTTCAGAGTTGCCTCTTCCAGTTTCAGCTCCAGGGACTCACCGTCCAGACCTTTGTTATCTTCAGCCACTTTCAATACACGACCCAGTGGGTTGTTGGTATTGGGGGTAGCAGACTTCAGCTGAGAATTCACTTTGCTGCTGATACCGGCCAGCACGATGAAGCGCCAGATGGCCAACAACATGGCGAAGGCACCTACGCCAGTAATGATGTAGCCAACCAGGCCACCTTGATGCCAGCGCTCAACAATAGAGGGGCTGTTGATCAGGGCAGACAGGAAAGAACCACCGGAAGGACCGGTAGGGTCAATACCAACGCGAGTGAAGCCGTCAGTGGAGTTCTGCAGCGCAGACGCGGCAGACAGCAGAGAGCCAGCTGGCTGACGAGTCAGCTCGGCCATTTTCTCGCCTTTAGGAACGAATTCCAGGTACTTGCCGTTGGACAGCAGCTGGAAGTTACCCACACGCACCACGTCCTGGACGTTTTGCTCACCGCTCGGAGTGATCACAGTACCGGAGAATTTTACAGTCTTGCTGCCTTCAATGGTTTCGCGCTGAATTTCGTACCACAGACGCTCGATCTCTTCGATGGTTGGCAGCTTGGTAGCGCTGTTCATCTTGTCGATCAGGGAGTCCAGGAAAGCCGCACGGCCAGGGTACTGGGCAGAAACAATAGAAGTACTCAGGTTGTTACGCAGATCGCCCGCAGTAGAAGTCAGGTGACCGAACAACTCTTTCAGAGAACCCAGACGCTCTTGCAGCTGGGCGCGCTTGGCAGTCACTTCCAGCTCTTGCTCAGAGTATTTGGTTTCCAGTTGCTCAGAGCGCTTCTCTTCGTCAACCTTGGTTTGCTTGGCTTGATTCAGCAGCTGCTGCTGATTGGCCTTTTGACGACGGAATTCCGCCTCACGCTTTTTGTGCTCAGAAGACTCAGCCACTTTGCTCTGCTGAACCATGTTCAACAGCTGATCCAGGGACTGGGCCTTGTCGTCTTGTGCCATCACTACGCTGGAAGTCAACAGACCAGCGGCTGCCACGGCCAGGCAGCTCTTAGCAAATTTCATTTTCATTGCGCTGCCTCCGGAGCCAGAATCGGCAAGTTCAGTACATCAATGGACGCTTGCTTCTTAGCGATACGAATGCCTTTCAGGATGGCACTGCGGTATTCGCCAGAGTCCAGCTCAACCCAGGCTTTCTGACGCTGATCCCAGGCACCAGACAAGTTGGTGTCCTTGGTTTGGTACATCAGCGCTACACGGCCAACGCGCAGGATGTTGACTTCGCGCTCCTGACCGCCCACTTCCAGGGTGTCCTCATAAGTGTCGATCTTGCGACCGTACTCAGACTCAATCTTGTAGGCTTCCAGAACCTGACGGAATTTCTCAGCTACAGAGATATCCGCGCGCTCCTGGTTGTTGCGCAGCATTTCCAGACGCTCCTGACGCTCTTCCGCATGGAAGGGCACGTCCAGAGCCACAAACTGCTCCAGCGCATCCAGCATTTTCAGAATCAGAGGCTGAATCTGACGCTCCATGACGGTAACATTATCGATCGACTCTTCCAGTTCGGAGATCACTTCCAGCTGGCTGGCGATTTGCTTTTCCAGCTGAGAATTGTAGACCCGCAGACCTTCAATCTGCTTGTTTACAACTTTGAAATCGTTGAGAAGGCTACCGGTCTCTTCAGCGATCTTGTCGATCTTTTGCTGAGAGGCCTGGGCCAATTTGGTCTTCTGCTCACCTGTTTGCAGAATGGCATTCAACGTTTGATCCGCTTGGGCAACACTACCAACCAGCGCGCCAGCAGAAAGCACGGTGGACAGAGCCACGGCTTTTAATCGCTGCTTCTTCATAAATCCCCCAGTGTGGGTGCGTACAATCAACTCTTTGCGACTCAGAAAGCCGCCTGTTTTCATTATTTACTGCTATTAACAGTAATTAGAAGCTGGCCATTTAATAACACCCAACTTAAACATTCAATGGTTTATCCCCTCATCAAAGCCCATGGGTAGTTTAGTATCACCAAAAGTAACACTTACTTTTCTTAACTCGGGGAAATGGGTAACAACCCGCGCCCTAAGCAAGCACTAACAACACCAATAGGCGAAGTGAGCACTAACAAACGGCAACCATTGTCTATCAGCCTGATAGCGTTACCTTTACGTAACACGATCAAATATCAGGAACGAATACTTCAACCCGGAGTGAGCTGATTCACAGTCTTCGCAGGCCACTTGCCGCCACTCATCTCCCAGCGGAGGGAAGACGGCATCGCCGTCGAAGGACTGCTGAATCTGGGTCAGGTAGACACGCTCTGCCAGCGGTAAAGCCCGCTCATAGATCTGCGCCCCGCCAATCACCATAACTTCGTCCAGGCCGTTCTCCGCACCATATCCCACTGCCAGCTCCAGCGCCTCGTCCACACTGTGCACAACCATCATACCAGTTGCTGCAGACCAGTCTTTTTGACGGGTGATAACGATGTTCAACCGCCCCGGCAACGGACGGCCAATCGACTCGAACGTTTTCCGACCCATCACCACCGGCTTGCCCATGGTGACGCGCTTAAAGTAGCTCAAATCTTCCGGCAGGTGCCAGGGCATGCTGTTATCCCGACCAATCACCCGGTTGGATGCCTGGGCAGCGATCAATGCAATACGGGGGTTTGACATACGAGTCTCCCATAAATTCAATGCAGAGTAAGGTGAATTCGCCGCCGGGCGTGAGCCCAATTGACCCACTGACCGGCGCCCTGAGGAATGCAATTAAACGGAAAAAGGATAGGCAATAGGATCGTGGAAGCGATAACCGCTCACCTCGAAGTCATCCAGCGTGACCCAGGTTTCCAAATCTTCCAGGGTGCGGATGTTAGGATTGATGTGCAGCTGCGGCGGCTCAAACGGCTCACGCTGCAGCTGCACATCGCGCATCAGCTCCAGCTGATCTTCGTAAATATGGGCATTGACGATCTTGTGGTAGGCAAAGCCGGGTTTGTGGCCCGTTAACTGCGCCACCAGCTTCAACAGGGTAAACACCTGAATCTGGTTAAAATTCAACCCCAGCGGCACATCGCAGGAACGCTGGTAAGAGGTCAGGTGCAAGGTATCACCCAACAGGGAGAAATTGTGGGTGTGCATGCAGGGCCGCAAACACCCCATGTGGAACTCGCCCGGGTTGTAGAAGGACAGGATCTCTCCGCGGTCGTCGATGCCTCGACTGAGGTCATCAAACAACTTGCGCAGCTGGTCGACGTGGCCACCATCGGGTTTTTGCCAGCGGCGCCCCTGCACCCCGTACACCCGCCCCATATCATCGGTGCCCTTGCGATGGGGGTTGTTCAACCAGGCCTCGTTGTCGTTGGCATTGGCGTCCCAGGTCTTGCAGCCCAGGTTGCGAAAATCGGCGGCGTTGTCGTAGCCGCGCAGATAACCGAGCAATTCAGCAATCGCCGCCTTCCAGTAACTTTTGCGAGTGGTAATTAAAGGAAACTGATTGCTGCCCACATCGTGGGTCATATCAGCATTGATCACCGTCAGGCAACGCTTACCGGTGCGCTCATTGGCGACCCAGTGCCCTTCACCAATAATCCGGCGGCACAGATCCAGATACTGTTTCATAAACTCCCCTTGATACTTTTGGCCGACGATTTGTCACCAGCTGCCGACGGCCGGCGATAGGCCATCACCAGAAACACAATACCCAGCACGATCATTGGCGCACTCAATTCCTGCCCGCGGGTCACCCAGCCGAGCGCATCAAAACCGATGTGGCTATCGGGCTCCCGTACAAATTCCACCGCAAAACGGAAGCCGCCGTAGAGCAGCAAAAACAATCCACTGACCGCCATGCGCGGACGCGGCTTGCGGGAAAACCACAGCAGCACCACAAACAACACCAACCCTTCCAGGGCCGCCTGATACAACTGCGAGGGATGTCGGGCCAACTGCTCAGGATCCTTGGGAAACACCATGGCCCAGGGCACATCGCTGGCACGCCCCCACAACTCCTGACCAATAAAGTTGCCCACGCGTCCCAACCCCAGACCCAGCGGAACCAGCGGAGCGATGAAGTCGGTCAAATCAAAAAAGCGGACATCGATTTTGCGGGCGTAGAGCGCCATGGCCACCAGCACCCCCAAAAAGCCTCCATGGAAAGACATACCGCCTTCCCAAACCCGGAACAACCACATGGGGTCTTCCAGGAAGCGGTCAAAGTGGTAGAACAGGACATAGCCGAAGCGGCCACCCAGCACCACCCCCAGCGCACCATAGACAATCAGGTCCTCCACCTGTCTCGGCTCACATACGGCATCGGGCTTTCTCGCCCGCTGCATGGCCAGATACCAGGCGCCAGCAAAACCCAACAGGTACATCAAACCGTACCAGTGCACTTCCAAGGGCCCGAGGGTATGCCCCAGGATTTCAAACGGCCCCAGCGACAACGCCACGGGGTCTATGGCGGGATAGTTCAACATACGACCTGCATTTTCCTAATCTGCGTTATCCAGAAATGGCACAGCATCAGCGCTGATCAGCAACTGCACCGCTACCAGCAACAATATTACCGCAAACGCCTGCTGCAAACGTGCAGCAGGTAAACGGTGAGCCAACTTGGCCCCCAATCGAGAGGCCGGTGCACTGCATACCACCAGGCCGGCAAAGGCCGGCAAGTACAAATACCCCACCGCTCCGGCAGGCAGGTCCGATTGCCCCCAACCCTGCACGATATAGGACAGGGCACCCGACAGGGCTATGGGCAAACCCAACGCCGACGACGTTGCCACCGCCCGGGCCATAACCACACCACAGTGACGCAGAAAAGGCACCGTCATGGAGCCGCCACCCACGCCGAAAAGAGAGGAAACCGTGCCTATGACCACCGCCACCGAGCTCAGCAGCCAGGCCGGCGGCAACGGTCTCTCATGCTCGCCACCCCGCTTCAACATGGTGATCGCCACGAACACCAAAAAGACACCAAAGGCGAACTGCAGTTGACTGCCCTCGAGCCCAGCGGCCAGGACGCCGCCCAGCCAGGCGCCGACAATCACCCCTGGCACCAACGGCAACAGCAGCGCTTTATCAATAGCGCCTTTTTGCCAGTGGGTCCAACTGGCGATGGTTGAAGTCACGACGATGCAGGCGAGCGACGTGCCGACCGCCAAATGGGTCGAAACCGCCTCGGGAAAGGCCAGTGCCGCAAAGGTATAAATCATGGCCGGCACCATCACCACCCCGCCGCCGAGACCAAACAGGCCCGCTATCAGGCCCGCCAGGATCCCCACAATGGCAAAAACCAGCAATACTGTCAGCATAATCCCCCTCCGATAAGGGGGGCATTATCGGGGTTTGGCCGCGCAATAGCCAGCCGAGGTAATGCAGGCATTGCCCCGTAACTGTGGCATTATGGCCGTCGCACGCATCATTAAGCCTTGTGCCCCACACGCTACCTGCGATGGCGGTGTAATTGACGTTCACCTGTTACGACTTGTTTATGTGCCTGATTTTATTTGCCCTGCGCCGTCATCCCGACTACCCCTTGATTGTGGCAGCCAACCGCGATGAATACTTCCAGCGCCCGACCGAGGCCGCCAATTTCTGGCAGGATCAGCCGGCAGTGCTGGCCGGCCGCGACCTGCAGGCTGGCGGCACCTGGCTGGGCATCAATCGAAGCGGCCAGTTTGCCGCCGTTACCAATGTACGCAACGGACGCGAGACCCCAAACCGACCCGGCTCGCGTGGCGCCCTGGTGAGCGATTACCTGACCGCCCAACAGCCCGGTCAGTTCCAGCCACAACATGGCGATGATCACTACAACGGTTTTAACCTGTTAACCGGGACTCCCGCATCACTGCTGTATCGCTCCAATCGCGGCAATCAGGCATTGTACGAGCTGCCGGCCGGGGTGTACGGACTCAGCAACGGCCATCTTAACGGCCCCTGGCCCAAGGTCACCAGTGGCCGCCAGCAGTTGCAGCAATTGCTGAACCTGAATTGGCAGCAGTTAGCAGCGCGCCAGCAGGACTTGCTGTCTCTGCTCACCGACACCCGGCGCTACCCTCTGTCGATGCTGCCCGATACCGGTGTCAGTGATGAGATGGAAGTGATGCTGTCTTCGCGCTTTATCATCAGCGACAGCGAAGCCATCAACTACGGCACCCGTGCCTCCACCCTGGTTCTGTTTCATCGCAGCGGCCGAATCGACTTTATCGAGCACAGCTTTGATGCTCAGGGCCCCAGCGGCACAGAACATTTCACCCTGCAAACACCTGCTCCAAGTTTCACACTAGATTCGACCAGTTAGATCAGTTTCTTATATCAGAAACATCTGGCGACAATTCTGCCTCCAGACTTCGGCAGCTCTTCCATACTGGAGGTATGAAACCTGCAGTTTTCGGCATATTCCGTCATATAGCCGCCAGGCTGACATTTTCAGCGATGTTGCTGCGCGGTGCCGGCTTGTCCGCTATCCGGCTGTTCACTATCAGCTTGCTGCTGGGTGCTTGTGCCAGCCACACCAACCCGACAACCGCGCCGCTTACACCGCTTCCAACCACACAACCCTCACCCAGCATTGCGCCGTTTTCAATCAGCAAGCACCGCAGCGCCCTCCGCCATCCTGACATTATTGAGAGCCTCTACGCACAGCCCGATTTTTCACCCCTGTGGCTGTCGGTGCGTGGGCTGTCTGAGGCGGGCCAGCAGTTGTTGCAACAACTGGCCGAAACCAGTGCCGATGAGATCTACCCCTACCCCTACCACCTGGACGCCATTTATCAGGCCCTGGCAGAGCAACCCACCTCTGCAGCTGACATCCTGGCGCTAGATACCCTGTTCACCGATGCCTTTATTTCCTATGCCGAGGACGTTTTCAGCCAGCGCTTGCTGCCCTCAAACATGCCTGCTTCCACCAGCGCCACCCAACCCGTGAGCACCGCAGGGACCGACTATCAACTACCGGACATTGCCGCCCTGCTGAACCGTGACACCAGTCAATTGCCACAACTGGTGCGGCAACTGAGCCCGCAGCACCCGGATTATGCCCGCCTGCGCCGGGCGCTGGACTTCTACCAGGGGCTGGCCAACAGCGGCCTCTGGCAACCACTGGCCGAGGGCCCCACCCTGGAACTGGGTATGCAGGGCAACGACATTGCTCATCTGCGCCAGCTGTTGCGTCTTTACGGTGACTACCCACCTCGCCGCAACAGCTCGAGCCACTCCATCCCCGCAGCCGATCAATTCGATCACACGCTGGAGCTCAGTGTGCGCCAATTCCAGACCCGGCATGGCCAAACCGCCGACGGCAAAGTCGGCCGCATTACCCGCCGCCTGCTGAATACATCGCCGAGTTACCGAGTCAAACAGATCGCCCTCACCATGAAACGCTGGCGGGAATTGCCCGCCCGGCTGGGAGATCGCTACCTCTGGGTCAACCTTACCGATTATCGCCTGCAACTGGTGGAACAAGGTGAAGTCCGGCTGGATATGCGCACGATTGTCGGCCAGCGCAAGCGTCCCACACCGGTTATGCAAAACACGGTCAATACCCTGGTACTGAATCCCTACTGGAATTTGCCGCGCAAGATCGCCGAAGAAGACTATTTGCCCAAATTGCGCCAGCAACCGGATTACCTGACCCAGCGCAACATCAAGATTCTGCCCGACTGGGGCACCAGCACGCCAATAGCGCCAGACAGCATTGACTGGCAGACCCTCAACCCTCAAAACTTCCCCTACCGGTTGCGACAGGATCCAGGTCCGGGCAATGCCCTTGGCCACATCAAATTCGTGATCCCCAACAGTCGCGCCATCTACCTGCACGATACCAACGCCCGCTACCTGTTCAACCGGCGCAGCCGCGCCATCAGTTCCGGTTGCATTCGAGTGGAGAAGCCCTACGCCCTGGCTCGCTACCTGTTGCGCGGCAGCGATTGGGCCCCCGGGCGCTTCCACCGCACCATCGACAGTGGAGAGACCCGTCAAATCCATCTGTCACAGCCGGTGCCGGTGTACCTGTTCTACACCACCGTGTGGGTAGATCAACGCAACACGATTCAATTTCGCGACGACATTTATCGCCACGACCAGCTGCTGGGCCCCCCCCATCTGCAAGCGGCCCTCTAACAGCGCCTCCCCCAACGCCACACCCGCTCCGCTCCCAACAAAACACGATCAGCGCGATTGCCTGCCCACTCCTGCCTTGAGCCTTAACCCTGCCTCGTTATAAAAAGCAAGCCCAAAATCTCAGTTCGAAATATATACAAGTCGAACGTTTCTATGCACAATAGGCGCGTTTTTGAGCAAACATTAAAACAATTTCCTCATAGATAGACCCAAAGTAGTATGACGATGTTTTCACGCCGACGCTTTTTAGGAATGACAGCTTGCGCAGGAATGGCGCTCAACAGTTCTTTTTCACTGGCCAACAGCGCCAAATCCCAGGGCAGCCGTTCACTGCATCTGCGTAACCTGCACACCAACGAAGCCGTCAATTGCACCTATTGGGTCGATGGCAGCTACCAGCTGGAAGCGCTGCTGGAATTGGACCACTGCCTGCGCGACCATCGCAGTGGCGATACCATAGCCATGGATCCGCTATTGCTGGATCAGCTTCACACCTTGCAGAACAGCCTTGATCACGGCGGTGAAATTCATATTATTTCCGGCTACCGCTCTCCAGCCAGCAACGCCAAACTGGCTCAACAAAGCAATGGCGTGGCCAAGAAAAGCCTGCACATGCAGGGGCGGGCCATTGACTTGAGACTGCCCAAACGGGATCTGCACAAGGTGCGTAAAGCCGCCTTGAGCATGGGCAAAGGGGGGGTGGGTTACTACCCGAAAAGCAACTTCCTGCACCTGGACACCGGCCGTTTCCGTCACTGGGGCTAAAGCGAGTGATGAGAGTCCGGCACAGCCCGGGCTCTGGTTCTGACGACGGCTGTTGTGGCGAGCGCTGCCTGGCGACCGGGCAGAGCGAAACTCACTGGGGAACTTCCGACAACTGCGGCATCCCCGCCAGCCGCGACAAACCATTACCCAGCCCTCGCTCCAGACAGCGGCTGACCGATTCAGCATCTTCCTGGGCCATCACTTCATCCAGCAGGTCTTCGGCCTGTTGCAGGGTAATGCTGCGAATCACTTTCTTGACCTTCGGCAAGTTGGTGGCATTCATCGACAATACATCGTAGCCCATCGCCATCAGCAGCACCGCCGCCGCAGGATCGCCGGCCAGCTCACCACAGATACCGACGCTCGCCCCCTGGCTGTGGCCGTCGCGCACCACCTGGTGCAAGGCCCGCAATACCGCCGGGTGGTAGGCCTGATACAAATCCGCCACCTGCGGGTTATTGCGATCCACAGCCAGCAGATACTGGGTCAAATCGTTGCTGCCGACTGACAGAAAATCCGAGCGGGCCGCCAGTTCACGGGCCTGATACACCGCCGCCGGTACTTCGATCATGACACCAATGGGCGGTAATTCGAGGTGGAACCCCTCTTCCAGCAACTCGTGGAAAGCCCGGTATATGAGGGTCTTGGCCGACTCCAGTTCGGTGATGCTGGACACCATTGGCAGCATGATGCGCATATTGTTAAGGCCTTCGCTGGCCTTCAACATGGCCCGCACCTGAGCCAGGAAAATTTCCGGGTGATCCAGCGTCACGCGAATACCGCGCCAGCCGAGGAAGGGGTTCTGCTCTTGAATGGGAAAATAACTGAGCGACTTGTCGCCGCCCACATCAAGGGTACGCATGGTGACCGTGTGCGGCGCAAACGCTTCCAGCTGCTCGCGATAGATCAACCGCTGCTCCTCTTCACTGGGAAAGCGATCGCGCAGCAGGAAGGGTATCTCGGTACGATAGAGCCCGGCGCCTTCAGCCCCGCGCTCCAGGGAACGCACCACATCGGCCATCAGCCCGGTATTGACCCACAGCGGCACCCGGTGTTTGTCCAGCGTCTCACAGGGCAGATCGCGCAAGGCCTCAAGGCCTTTGACCAGCTCCTGCTCCTCGGCGCAAATATCTTCATAATGTTTACGCAGGTTAGGGCCGGGATCGGTGTAGATGGTGCCGCGATAACCATCGACAATCATCTCCCGGTCGGCAATGCGGGTGTAAGGCAGATCGACCGCCCCCATTACCGTGGGCACGCCCATGGCGCGGGCAAGAATGGCCACATGGGAATTGCCCGACCCCTGCACCGAAACCAGCCCGGCAAGCCGCTCCTTGGGCACTTCGCCCAGCATGGAGGCACTCAGCTCTTCGCCCACCAGAATGGTGTTCTCGGGAAACACCAGGCTTTGCTGGGAGGAGTCCTGCAAATACGCCAGTACCCGTCGTCCCAGATCCCGCACATCCGCCGCCCGCTCGCGCAGATACGCATCATTCATGCTGCTGAAATTGCGCTCGTGCTCAAGAATTACTTCACTCCAGGCGTAGGCCGCACCCATGCCTTTGCGAATCCGCTCGGTTACCTCCCCTCCCAGGGAGGCATCGTCCAGCATGGACAAGTAGGCATCAAACAGAGCCCGCTCCTGGGCATTGAGACGCTGCTCCAGCTGTTTGCCAAGGGCTTTAATATCTTTGCGCGCCGCCGCCAGGCAGCGGCTGAAGAAAGCCAGCTCGGCCTTCACATCGTCACAGGTGCGATAGGGCACTGCCCGCAAATCTGCCGGTGGCGTCATCACCACCACCTTGCCAATGGCCACGCCAGGCGATCCCGCGACCCCTTTGAAGCGGGCCTCCTGGGCATTCTGGCCCATGAGCTTGAGCACCCCGGTGGCCTCAGCGTGGGCGATAACTCCCGCCAGCTGGGCCGACATGGTGACCAGAAAGGCCTCCTCACCCTCATCAAAACGGCGGCGCTCTACTTGTTGCACCACCAACACGCCCAGCACCTGGCGCTGGTGAATAATGGGCACACCGAGAAACGAGCTGTAGCGCTCCTCACCGGTGGATTTAAAATATTGATAATTGGGGTGGGCGGTGGCCAACTCCAGGTTGATGGGCTCTTCCCGCTGAACCACATAGCCCACCAGGCCCTCACCCGGCGCCAGGCTCACCTGCCCGACAGCGGTCTGATTCAGGCCTTCAGTGGCCATCAGCACATACTGGCCCTTGCCATTGCGCAAATAAGCAGAGCACACCTCGGTGGCCATCACCGCTTTGACGCGCTGCACAATAATATTCAAGGCCGACGCCAGATCACGGGCGGAGTTGACTTCCTGAACAATACTGCGCAGAGAATTCAGCATAGTCGGCATCAGCCTCCCGCAGCTCGATGGACAGTCCCGGCTGGGGATTGCCCGGCCGAATCCACGCGCGTTTCCAGGGCCGCGTGTGCCATCGTGAGCTCTTTCAGGGCCCGCCGATAGACATCCCGTTTGAAGGAGACCACCTGATCCAGGGGAAACCAGTAGCTGACCCAGCGCCATTGATCAAATTCGGCGGGACCACCATTGTCCAGTGAGATGGCACTGTCTTCGGATACCAACTGCAACAGGAACCATTTCTGTTTCTGACCGATACACAGCGGGTTGGACCCATGGCGCAGCAGCCGCCGCGGCAGTCGATAGCGCAGCCAGCCTCGGGTCCGTGCCAGTATTTTCACGTCTTGGCGGCGCAACCCCACTTCTTCATAGAGTTCACGGTAGAGCGCCTGCTCGGGGTCTTCGCCTTTTTGAATGCCCCCCTGGGGAAATTGCCAGGCGTCCTGACCACCGACCCGACGAGCCCAGAGTACCTGCCCCTGACGATTGGCCAATATGATGCCTACATTGGGTCTGAAACCGTCAGCGTCTATCACTCAAAACTCTCCCTGGCATCTTGTTGTTGAAACAGCTTGTTGAAACTGCTGTGCAACTGTAGGGATATAACTGCTCCTACAGCGATTGTTACAGCTTTTTGTCAATTGGTTCTATCAGACGGCTATTGTTCCACAAACGAATAACTTTCATCAATGCGGCCAATAGGTTAGCCGGCAATCTGATAAAGACATCACTAAAGGTAACACATCTCACCTGTAACACTTTCCGCCGGTCTGCGGTATCCTTACGCCCCTTTCCCCCCTGCGATTGCCAATGGCGTATCAACGAACATTTTATGAACTATGTGAGGCCCCTGTGAGACTGGCTATTTTTGATCTGGACAACACCCTTATTGCCGGCGACAGCGACCACGGCTGGGGCGAATTTATGGTCAATCAGGGCATGGTCGATGCCGAGGTGTACAAGCGCACCAACGACCAATTTTACGCCGATTACGAGCGCGGCGAGATGGATCTCGAGGCCTACCTCAACTTTTCCCTGGAGCCCCTGACCCATTACAGCCTCGACCAGCTGGCCAGCCTGCACCAACAATTCATGCGCGACGTGATCGCCCCCATGCGGCTGCCGAAAGCGGAGGCGCTGTTGGCCAAACACCGGGCCGAGGGTGACTACCTACTGATCATCACCTCCACCAACGGGTTTATCACCAAACCGATTGCCGACAGCCTGGGTGTGGATCACATTCTGGCCACCGACGCGGAAATTATCGATGAGCGCTACACCGGCCGCATGACCGGCACCCCCTGCTTTCAGGCCGGCAAAATCACCCGCTTGCAGCAGTGGCTGCAGCAAGCCGCCGACTATGGCTTCAACGGCGACCTGACCGACTGTTATTTCTACAGCGACTCCATTAACGACCTGCCGTTGATGCAGGAAGTCGACCATCCAGTTGCGGTCGACCCGGATGAGCGCCTGCGTCAGCACGCGGAACAGCAGGGCTGGCCTGTGATCAGCCTGCGCTAACCCGGTCCTGACGGAGTCACTAGCATGTTACGTTCCCCCCTGACAGCCCTGAGCCTGTGTATCCTAATCACTGGCATCACCGGCTGCGACCAGCGCCAAGCGCCGCAGCCCGAAGCCAGTGCGCCGGCACCCGCCGGCTTCAGTACCGCCGCCGTCTCATCGGCGAGCCAGAACGCCTGGCAACTTTCTCGCCAGCAGTTGCAACAGACGCATGAGTGCGCCCGCCTGCTGCAGGCCAGCATTCAATCTCTGGTGGCCGCGGCGGATGAAAAAAGCCTCGAGCACGCCCGCGGGCAGTGGCATCAGTGTCACAACCTGTTAATGGGTGCCATGCCGCTGCTGACACTGGGCGCGGTATCTCCCGAATTATGGCGGCCCTTGCGGCTGGCCAGCAACCAGCTGGAAGCCTGGCCGATTGAACCGGGCTATCTGGACTATTTCGATGTCTACAGCCACAGCGGCATCGTCAATGACATTGCCATTCCGGTCAACGCCCAGTCCCTGCGACAGCAACACGGCCTGACCAGCGATACGGATGTCAGCCTGGGCATGCACGCCATGGCCTATATGCTGTGGGGTGAGCAGGGCCAGCGTCCTGCCACTGACTTTGCCACCCAGCCCCTGACCGAAGAACAGCGCCTTAATGGGTTGCAGCCGGTTGACCTGCCCAATCGCCGGCGGGCGACCGTGCTGCAATTGCAGGCCACCTTGCTGGTCGATGACCTGCAACAGCTGCTGAACCGTGTCGAGCAAGGGGATCTGGACAGTCTCTACCAGAAACTGCCGGCCATGAGCAGCCTGGCCCTCTGGCGGGAAAGTGTGACTGACCTGCTGACAGCCCTGAGCCAGCCGGTCCAGGCCACCACAGCCCTGAGCCAGCCGGTCCAGGCCAGTGAAGAAATGCAGCGCCACAACCACTTTGCCGGCCATCAAGAACAGGCCGAAGCCGCCCTGCTGAAGGGAATTGAGCGGCTGCTGTTCAGTTACGACGACGGCCAGCAACCCCTGGCTTACTGGCTGGTGGATGACGAGCAGCGCACCGCGGAGCAGCTGACCGAGCTGCAACAGTCACTGACACAGGCCAGTGCCCGACTGCAGGCCGGAGAGACCGAACAGCAAGCGCTGCAAACCAGCTTGCAGCTGCTGCTGGCGGCACTCTCCAGCGGCCTTCAGGCCAGCGACGCTCAGGCCACCGATTTGAGCGGCCTCTAAGGCAGGTACACGCGGGCAAACACCGCCTTCAGATAGCGGGTTTCGGCAATGGCCGGATGTACCGGGTGGTCGGCGCCCTGACTGCCCAGATGAATGATTTGCGCGTGGCGATCCAGATGGCGCGCCGCGCCGCGCACGATATCCACCAGCGACTCCTCCTCCAAGTGCATGGAACAGGACGCCGACACCAGCAAGCCATCGCGGCTCAGCAGCCGAATGGCCAGTTCGTTGAGATGGCGATAGGCCGCTTCGCCGGACTTTTGGTCCTTTTTGCGCTTGATAAACGCCGGCGGGTCCAGCACCACGACATCAAACTGCTGCCCCTGATCAATCAGGCTTTTGAGCACATTGACCGCCTTGCCGTGCAAGCCCTGCATGCGCTCATCTACGCCATTGAGCTGGGCGTTTTCCCCCACCCAGGCCAACGCCTGCTCTGAGGCGTCCACACACACCACCTCACTGGCACCGGCCGCCGCCGCCTGTACGCCCCAGCCACCTACGTAGGAAAACACATCCAGTACCCGCTTGCCGGACGCCCAGCGCTGCAACATGGCGCGACTTTCCCGGTGATCATAAAACCAGCCGGTTTTCTGGCCAGCGGCAATGGGCGCCAGAAAACGCACGCCGTTCTCCACCAGCTCCACCGCTTCGGGCACATCGCCAATGGCCTCGACATAGGATTCCAGGCCTTCCAACTGCCGCGCAGTATGATCGTTGCGCAACAAAATGGCCGTCGGTTTGAGACACTTCTGCAGTGCCTCGACGATTTCGTCTTTCAGCAACTCCATGCCCGCTGTGGCCATCTGCACCACCAGATAATCACCAAAGCGATCCACCACCAGCCCCGGCAACAAATCACTGTCACCGTAGATCAATCGATAGTAGGGCTCGTGAAAACAGCTCTCGCGCAGGGCCAGCGCCTGCTTGAAACGATGCACCAGCACCGACTTGTCCAACGGCCGGGATACATCGCGGTTCACAACACGACCACATATCAGGCCGGCAGGATTCAGGGTGGCAATGGCCAGTGGCTTACCTTGCTGATTGCAAACCAGCGCCTGCTGGCCTGCGGTAAAGGCTTTGAGGGGGGTCTGCTTGACGTCCACCTCATTGGAATAAATCCACAGGTGACCGCGCTTGAGGCGGCGATCCGCCTGGGCATTCAACACCAGTCGCGGCAGGGTTTCAGAAGTCATGACAGCCTCCAGGGGCACGGGAAAGAGGCGGCGCATTATAGGGGAAAAACCACTCAGGCCCTAAAGATTCCCACCGGCTAGCCGTTAACTGGGAAGCACTTCCCCATCCACCTACAGAGGGCCGACCGCTTGCAGGGTACCGATTTAACCCAGGAACAGGTGCAGTCAATTCTCCAGGGCATTGCCATCCCACCCCAGCCGCAAATCATGGTGGATTTGCAAATGGAACAGCTCTCGCCCGACTGCTCCATCAAAAACATCGCCGACCTTATCGGTCAGGACATCGGTCTGTCAGGCAGTATCCTCAAAACCGTCAACTCCCCCTTTTACGGCCTCAGCAACAAGATCACCTCCATCACCCAGGCGGTCAGCCTGCTGGGTGTCAACTCAGTCATCAACCTGGTCAACGGCCTCAGCATCAAGGGCGAGCTGCAGGATGAACAGATTATCGCCCTGGGCAAATTCTGGGACAGCTCCATGGAAGTGGCGATGGCGGCCTCCGCCATCGCCAAACAAATCGGCTATGGTGCGCCGGATGAAGCCTACACCCTGGGCCTGTTCCACAACTGCGGTATCCCGCTGTTGATGATGCGCTTTTCCAGCTACCCGGACGTCATCGCCCGCGCCTATGGCCAGGACGAGCGGCGTATCATTGATGTGGAGAACGAACAGCTGCACACCAATCACGCCGTGGTGGGCTACTACGTGGGTAAATCCTGGAACCTGCCCGACTATCTCTGTCGCGCGATTCACGAACACCACAGCATAGAATCCGTGTTTGCCGATGAGGGCTCCGATCCCCGCAAGAAAACCCTGCTGGCGGTTCTAAAAATGGCCGAGCATGTATGCGCTACCCACCGAATACTGGGCAATGAAGAGTATGACTTTGAATGGCAGCGCATTGAGGAGACGATTCTCATCTATGTGGGCATGAGCCAGTACGACTTCACCAGTCTCGAACAGCAGATTCAGGAAATGGGACTCGGCGGGGGCGATTACTACTGCTAGTCCGCACATTTGTTGCTAAGCTCGACAGACAGCTAGGTGTTTTCTTTCGCCGTAAAAGGGATTCGATCATGCGTCTGTCAGTCGTGCTAATGAGTGCTCTGCTGTTGGGTCTGCTGTCCGCCTGCACCAATGTCACCTACCAGCAAATGCAGACGTCGGCGGCCGAGTTGTCGGCCCTCGACAGCTTCCGCTGGGAGAACACCAGCACCAGCACCGACGACACGGAGCGGGCTTTTTACCGGGCGTTTGAAGACAGCTTCGCCGCGCAACTGCACAACAAGGGTTACCGCACGGCGAACGAGGGTGAGACGGCCGACTTTCGCGTCGATTACCGCATCAGCGTGGTGCCGCAGACCCTGAACCAGGATGCCCTGCCCGGCACCTCGCAGCAATGGGAACTGGATGAAACCGGTGAACCGGTCTACACCACAGGCAACCAAGCGGCCCCCATCAATCAGCTGATTCAGCAGGGCCTGCTGATCCTGACCCTCACCCGCAACAGTGACAACAGCATCGTCTGGCAGGCTGGCGTGTCCGGAAAAATTGACGACAACGAGAATATGGCGTCGTTTTACAGCCTGGCCGAGCATTTTGCCCAGCGCCTGGGCAAGGAACTGCCCAGAGCGGATAACACTGCCCAGAGCGGATTAACACGGCCCAGAGCGGATTAACACGGCCCAGAGCGGATTTGAGACGCCGGGCCGCTGCATCACAGTCCGGCTGAGGTCTGCGCTCGCCAGCGCTCGGCCTGCTGCATCAATTCCGGCATCAGCCGAAAGAAGTAATCCAACAGGGTATCCTGCTGCTGCAGGGCCTGCTCCCCCGCCGCTAACAGGTTGGTGTCAAAGCGAATCCGTCGATCGATCCCCGCCAGCACCTGTCGGTACACCTGCGCATCGCCGTAGCTCTGAAACAGGTCATGGCCGGCGGCATACGCCATAAAGCGCGCGGCATTCGCCGGCAGGCGTTGCTGTTGCTGCTCGCACAGGCGATAGAACTGTCGGCTGAACTCGGGCAGGGGATCGGGGTGAAACTGCGGCCAGTATTGCACCAGCAGATGATCAAAAAAGACATCCAGCGCCACTCCGCCAAGCCGCCGGCAGTCAGGGCCCAGCGCCGCCAGGCACGCCAGGTAGTCGGGATGCCGGTCTATCCAGGCATCCAGCTGGCGATGCAGACGAACCCCCTGCAAGACCCCGGGCGGCCACTGCTGCCCTGTCGCATCGACGAGCCGGGATGGCAGCGGTCCCTTGATAAAGTCACCGAGAAAGCCGCCCAGCTGCCAGTCTTCATCAGGCCCGGACAGAAGAATATGGGCCAGATAATTCACTCGCCCACTCTCCGCCTACTGACAACAGGTGTACTGGGCGTAGTAACCGCTCAGATACTCCTCAAAATCCATTTGCGGCTGCCCATCCAGGTCGGCCTGACGCTGCAGGGATTCTTCCGCCTCACGCTGCATGCGCACCATATCCTCATCCGCCAGGGGCCGCTGGCGATAGGCCTCTGCGTGCTGCATGGATTGATTCATGGCAAAGCGGAAAAAGGTCTGATTGGTGGCCTTCATATCCGCCAGGATCCGCGCCGAAGGAGTCAGCTCTGGCTGAGTCAATTTGGCATACTGGGCTTTCACCGCCTGGGTGTAAGCCTGGGTGTTGTAGCTGAGATCGAGGGTGCGAGCCACTCGCTGCATATCGTCCAGCAACACCGTGCCCCACTGCAGCGGTGACAGTTCGCCAGCCGCACTCTGCAGACGCATGGACGGATCCCGCCCCTGCGTCACCATGCGGCGCTGGTTTTCCTGGGCGCGGCGGTATTTGACGTTGTCGGTCTGGGGACTTTCGGCCAGCAGGCAGTAGAGCAGGAACACATCCAGAAACTCAATCTGTTGTCGGTCTATGCCCAGCGGCTCGTAGGGATTGAGATCGATACAGCGAACCTCAATGTACTCCACACCGCGATCATTGAGTGCTCCCAATGCGGTTTCACCGCTGCGGGCGGCACGCTTGGGGCGTATGGTGCTGTAAAACTCATTTTCAATCTGCAACAGACTGGTGTTGAGCTGCTTGTATTGACCCTGTTCATCCTTCAGGCCCTTGGCCACGTAATCGGGGTGAGGCTGGGTAATGGCACCGCACAGGGTTTGCAGATAGGAGTCGAGGTTGTTGTAGCACACCACCAGGGAATCCTGGGCACTGCTCTGGTATCCCAGATTGCCCATGCGCAGGGAGGTGCCGAACGGCTCGTGCAGGGAGTGTTCATCATCACCAAAGGGCTGCAGCTGGTGCTGTCGATCCTTGACGAAGCTGCGACACACCGCCGGTGACGCGCCAAACAGGTACAACAACAGCCAGAAATTGCGACGGAAATTTCGAATCAGGTCGAAATAGCGACGGTTTTTGTACAGCTGCAGGCTTTCCGACTCCGCCTCGCGGGCATGCCAGAAATCCCAGAACTCATCGCTGAGGGAAAAGTTGTAATGAATACCGGCAATGGTCTGCATAGAGCGGCCGTAACGCTCGCCCAATCCCAGCCGGTAGATGGTTTTCATTTTACCGGGATTGGAACTGCCGTATTGCCCCACCGGAATCTGGCTGTCGCCGGCCAGCACGCAGGGCATACTGGCCACCCACAGCAGTTCGTTGTCCAACTGTTGATAGGTAAAGCGTTGAATCCGGTCCAGATCATCCAGCACTTGCTGACTGCTTTCAGTGGGTTCAGTGATGAACTCCAGCAGCGCCTCGCTGAAATCGGTGGTGATTTCCGGGTGGGTCATGGCCGAACCCAGTCCGCGCGGGTGGGCAGTCTGGGCCAGCGAACCCTCGGGGGTCACGCGCAGGCTTTCTTTTTCCAGCCCTTTAAAAACCCGCGTCAATTGATGGTTGGCGGGCTCAGCCAGCACCGCCAGGCGTTGATTCAGTAGAGACAAACCGTATCCCTCGTAAGCCTCAACGGATACCTTATTGTCAATCCGTGGGCCAGGTAAGCTAAAACAGCGACGCTGTTTCCTGTTCCGGTTCGGCCGCAGTGCAAGCGGCTGGCTCAGGATCGTCACCGTGGTTGATATTCGCGTCTGCAGTCTGCTCTTCAACCTCGGGCTGCTGTTCAACCAAGGGGGCGTCCTCCGCACCGCTGACGTCTGACTCCACTAATGGGGGCAAATCCTCATCCTTCAAGAGGGGCAGACCACGGTCATTGAGCGTACATTCGAGAATTTTGATACGCAAAGTATAGTCACGGGCATTCACTTCAATCATTTGATTGAGCGCCTCGTCTCGATGAACAGTGCGGTAGAGGCTGCCGGCCTCGCGACCATTGACCCACTCACCCTGCTTGCTCAGCAGGTGCTTGCGCTGGTTTTGAAGTAGAAAAACTTGGCTCATGGTGATGCTGTTAACTCCCGCTTGGCTATCCGTCAGGGCCTTCGACTGTGGGCCCTGAGCGTTGGGGGGAGTGTACCCAGATAGGCGTGGTATGCCAACCACGCCAGGTCTCATTCCGAGCTTGCTCAGGTGAGTTCATCGATCAGCTCGGCGATCAGGCGAATGCCCGGCTCAATGCGATCCTCGTCAATCACCGTAAAGCCCAGGCGGAAGTAATTGAGGGGTGGCGAGTCACCGGCAAAAGCGATGTCGCCCAGCTCCAGCAACACCCCTCGCTCGGCCGCCCGAGCCCGCAGTGCATGACAGTCGAGATTGTCAGGTCCCCGCACCCAGCAGGTGGTACCGCCGAACACCGGCCGCTGCTGGTTGGAGGGAATGTGTCGCTCAATAGCCCGCGTGATCAAGCCCCAGTTGCGCTTGTATTTGCGCCACAGGCGCTTGAGCAAGGCATCGTAGTGACCGCGGGATAAAAACATCGCCGTCATGCGCTGGTTGTTCATGGGCGGATGACGCATCATCAGGCGGCGCAGGATTCTCGCCTCGTGAATAAGCGGCGCCGGCGCCACCATGAACCCCAGCCGCAGGCCTGGTGCGAGCACTTTTGACAGGCTGCTCATATAGATAACGCGGCCAGTCTGGTCGAGACTTTTCAACGCCGGCAGAGGATCACCGATGTAATTGGTTTCAATCTCGTAATCGTCTTCGATGATCACCAGATCATCCTGTTCCGCCTGCTTCAACAACCGCTGGCGGCGCTCAATGGGCATGGTTACCGACGTCGGCCACTGGTGACTGGGCGTGGTATAGACATAATCGCAGGCACCCAGCGCCTCGTTCAACACCAGGCCATAGTTATCCACCGGCTGCGGTACCATCTCGTCAAAGTGCATGGAGAAGATGTTGCGAGCATCCGGATAGCCCGGGTCCTCCATCGCCATGCGCTTGCCGGGCTTGGCCAACAGGCTGGCCAGCAGATAGAGGGAGTGCTGAGTCCCGACGGTGATGAGAATTTCCTCGGGCTTGGCCCAGATGCCCCGCCGCGGCAACACCCGACTGCGAATCTGCTCCACCAGCAGGGGATCATCGGCGTCCATACAGTCGCCGGTCCAGTCACGCACTGCCAGCACGCTTAACGCCTGCTTGGAACACTCGCGCCACTCGGCCAGGGGAAAGGTCTTGGGATCAATCTGGCCCGACAGAAACGGGTAGGGGTAACGCTGCCAGTCAGACGGCTTATCGATGTTGCGCTGCTGACTGGGTTGAAAGGCAAAACGCGCTTCCCAATCTGGCCCCTCGACACGCACCTCGTCCTCGCTATCTTGCTCGGATGACTTGGACGATGAGCCCGCCTTTTTAGCCCGGCCATCGAGGATGGAGGGGTTAACGAAATAGCCACGACGCTCACGGGCAATCAGATAACCGTCTTCCACCAGGTCTTCATAGGCAAACATCACCGTCTGGCGAGACACCGACAGGGCCTGCGACAGTTTGCGGCTGGAGGGCACAGGGTGCTCCAGCGGCAGGTGGCCATCAAGGATTGCCACCGCCAAGGCCTTGCGGATTTGTTGTTTCAGATTGTCGTCGCTGGATTTATCCAGATGTATCAGTTGTTCAAGCACGTGCTTCCTCTCCGCCCGGTACCACTTTAGGCTGGGTGCGGACGTTAACCAATGGCCGGCGCTATAGCAAGTGTCAAATGACCAGCGTCTTGACGTAGCTCATTTCCCGCACCGCGTATTTGATGCCTTCACGACCCACACCGCTTTCCTTAACACCGCCAAACGGGAAATGTTCCGTGCGGAAACCGGGGCCATCGTTGGTGGCCAGGGTGCCCACGTCCAGTTCTTCAAACAGGTAGCGAATAACGGACAGATCGTTTGTGAACACGCCGGCCTGCAGGCCGTAAGCGGTGTTGTTGATCAGCGGCACAATGTCTTCCACCTCGGTAAATTCACACAGGGGCATGACCGGACCAAAGGTTTCCTCAATCATCAGCTCGCAATCGGGCGCCACCTTTTCGAGAATGGTGGGGTACACCAGCGCGCCTTCATATTGATGCCCGAGCGCCACGGTGGCCCCCTTGTTAAGGGCGTCTTCAACGCGCTGACGAATTTCATCGGCAGCGTGCTGATGAATCACAGGTCCAACGAAGGTACTGTCATCCATCGGGTCACCCACCTTCAGCTCAGCACTTTTGCTGACCAGCAGATCGCGAAACTCCTGGTACACATCGCGGTGGATAAACAGTCGCTTAGCGGCGGTACAACGCTGGCCGGCAGTGGCAAACCGCTGGTTGATGGCCGCCGCTACCGCCGCCTGTAAATCGCCATCGGGCATCACAATCAAGGGGTCATTGCCGCCCAGTTCCAGCAACAGTTTTTTGTAACCGGCGGCGTCGGCAATGGCGTTGGCAGCGGCCGTACCGCCGGTGAAGTTAATGGCACTGATGTCCGGGTGCGCCACCAGGGCCGCCATGTCTTCCAGCGCAGGCACACTCAACTGCAACACATCCTTGGGAATACCCGCCTCGTAACACAGACGAACCAGCAAGCGGGAGGAGGCGGTATTCTGTGGACCTGGCTTAAACAGAATGCTGTTGCCCGCGGCAAACGCGGGACCAATCTTGTGCAGGGCAATGTTGATCGGAAAGTTAAACGGGGTAATGCATAAGACCGTTCCCAGGGGACGCCAGCACACCACACCTATTTTGCCACGCGCAGGTGAATAGGCGTCGGAGTCCAGGCTTTCACCACTGATCTGCCTGGCCTCTTCTGCACTGGCAATCGCCGCATTGATCGCACGGCTCATTTCAACGCGACTGTCGGAGATGGTTTTACCGGTTTCACGAGTAATCAGTTCAGCCATTTGCTCGGCGTGCTCTTCCATCAACTCCGCCAGGCGACGCAAGATGTCGGATCGCTGAAAGGCCGGAATGGCTCGCAGTGTACGGCGCCCTTCTTTCAGCAACTGCACTTTATCTTCAATCTGACGGCGGGAATCGAACGGGTATTCCGCCAGCAGTTCCTGGGTGTAGGGGTTGGTCACCTGATAAGTAGTCATCGTATCTCCTTGGCATTTCTCGATGCGCCCTGACTTGCGAATAGACCAGAACGCATGGCCGGCCTGTCACTGAGCGTGGATTATCTGTTGCGTACTGTGCATGCCGCCCACTTTAGGAAATGACCCGGCGTCCCCACAGAACCACCCCGTGAGTTTTTATCAGTCCAGCTGACGATCAATCAGACCAGTTGCTCAACGCAAAAGCCAGCCACAAGAGCACCAAAACAGAGCACGCCACTCATAAGGCATCCATAACGGTGCAACTCAAGAAAAAGCTGCGCCTGGTCCACAAAAAAGCCAGCAACTGGCCTTATTGCCGGGGTACCCTAGGCATTAGGGTTGTGACAACTCCCTAATGCAACCCATGAATCAGGATCCCCAACCATGTTGTTGACTCGCAAACGAACTGGTCTGCTCGCTGGCCTTCTTGCATCCGGAACGGTCGGACTCTCACCGATCAGCCACGCGGAATCCCTGGACCAGGCCGTGGACGCCTGGATTACGCCGTTAAGCACGGCGCTGTCCGATGTCGTGTTTTACAAGGCAAACCTGTTTGGCACGGATATTCCTTTGATCGTACTCTGGCTGGCCTTGGCCGCCACCTTCTTCACGCTCTACATGGGATTCATCAATCTGCGCGCCTTTGGTCACGCCATTCGCCTGGTTCGCGGTGATTATCACGACCCCAATCACTCGGGAGAGATCTCCCACTTCCAGGCGGTGGCCACGGCGGTTTCCGGCACGGTGGGTATCGGCAATATCGGTGGTGTGGCGGTGGCCATTGCCATAGGCGGGCCAGGGGCGGCGTTCTGGCTGATCATTGCCGGCTTTCTGTCCATGTCCACCAAGCTGGTGGAATGCACCCTGGGGGTTAAATATCGGCGCCAGAACGCCGACGGCTCGGTATCCGGTGGCCCGATGTACTATCTGGAGGCGTTTTTAAGCCAGCGCAACTTCCCCAAACTGGGCAAATTGCTGGGCGGCTTTTACGCCCTGGCGCTGGTCATAGGCTGTTTTGGTATTGGCAACATGTTCCAGTCCAACCAGGCCTATGCCCAGTTCGTCAACATTACCGGTCGCGACGCCAGTTTCTTCGCCGACAAGGGCTGGTTATTTGGCCTGTTGCTGGCCATCCTGATCGGCGTGGTCATTCTCGGCGGCATCCGCTCCATTGCCAAGGTGGCGGGTAAAGTGGTGCCCTTTATGGCGGTGCTGTATGTGGTATCGGCGCTGGTGATCATCGGCCTGAGTGCGGAACATATCCCCACTGCATTCGCCATGATGTTTGAGGGTGCCTTTACCAGTGAAGGGGCTACCGGTGGCATGATTGGCGCCATGATTGTCGGCTTCCAGCGAGCCCTGTTTTCCAACGAAGCCGGTATCGGCTCGGCCTCAATTGCCCACTCAGCGGTGCAAACCGACCAGCCCGCTTCCGAGGGCATTGTCTCCCTGCTGGAGCCGTTTATTGATACCGTGGTGATCTGCACCCTCACCTCGCTGGTCATTATCACCACCGCCTACCCCAACGGTTTGATGGATTCCGGGCTGGAAGGCATTGCCCTGACCTCAGCGGCGTTTGAACATCACATCAGCTGGTCGCCCTACCCTCTGGCTATCGCCGGCCTGTTATTTGCCTTTTCCACCGCCATTTCCTGGTCTTACTATGGTCTGAAGGGCTGGACCTACCTGTTTGGTGAAGCCAACCACAGTCAGAATGTGTTCAAACTGATCTTCTGTGCCTTTATCATGCTCGGCTGTATGACCAACCTGACCTCGGTATTGGCCTTCTCCGATGCGATTGTGTTCCTGATTGCGGTGCCGAACATCATCGGCCTGTACCTGTTTGCCCCTGAAGTGAAACGGGAAATCAACCAGTACCTGGCCAAGGTAAAATCCGGACAGATCACCCCCTCGCCAGACGCGACGACCGGCACCGTACCAGAGGCCCGCGAAGCGGCCTGAACCCAACTCCTCGGCAAGCGCTGAACAACAGCTCGGCTGAACGGCTACACTGAAAGGACCCTCACCGGGTCCTTTTTTTTGAGTCGACATTCTTGAGTCGATACTCTTGTAGCGATAAGACAGCGCCATGAACAAAGCCTCCCAGACCTATGGCAGTTACCTTAAGATTGAGGAGCTGCTGACACTGCAACAGCTGCAGTCGCGGCCCGCCGAACACGACGAGTTACTGTTCATCATTATCCACCAGACCTACGAGCTCTGGTTTAAACAAATCCTCCATGAAATGGATAAGTTGCGCGCCACACTGAGTCGGGGAGAGACCTGGTCATCCGCCAAGACCTTTCGCCGCATACTCACCATCCTGAAGACCCTGGTTGGCCAAATAGACATACTGGAAACCATGACCCCGCTGGAATTTGTCAGCTTCCGGCGTTTTCTCGACAGTTCCAGCGGGTTTCAGTCGTGGCAATTTCGGGAACTGGAAATTGTCTGCGGACTGCACTCCCCGCAAGCACTGGAAGTGCAAAAAGTGGTACCGGAACACTATCGTCAATTGCAACAACGCATGACGGAAGAGACGCTCTGGCACTGTTTTATCGCCTACCTGATTTATCGCCGCCACCCACTGCAATTGCCCCAGGCCTGCCATACTCAGGGATTGATTTATGAAGCGGACAGCGAACAACAACAGCGGCTGGTGCAGATTATCAAAACAGACCCTGAAGCCAACGTAATCTCGGAACTGATGATCGATTTTGACGAAGGTCTGCAGGAGTGGCGCTACCGCCACGTCAAAATGGTGGAGCGCACCATTGGCTCCAAACCCGGTACCGGCGGCTCACCCGGAGCAGCGTATCTGCACAGCACGTTACATCGCAGCGTGTTCCCCGACCTGTGGGCCATCCGAGCCCTGTTTTAGGGGAGAGCGACAATGCCATCCACCTCGCCCCATGACCCGGATCTACTCGCCAATCAACTGAGTCCTCATTACCGCTGCTTTGATGTCGCCAATCGGTTGCTGTTCACGGGCCACTCCCACCAAGCCTGGCCGGATGTGGCACGCGAGGGCCAGCTGGAAGCCTTTGACTGGGCCGCCACCCGTGTGGATGACAAATGGCAGCGGGCCCTGGCTAAAGTCGACCAGTTGCGGGACTATTTGCGTCACTGGTACGAAGATGACAGCGGTCTCTATTGTCTCGGTCAGAATACCCATATGCTGCTGTGCAGCTGGCTGTCGAGCCTGGACTGGACACAGAAACCGCGCCTGGTCACGTCCGACGGCGAGTTTCACTCCCTCTTCCGACAATTACAGCGGCTGCAGGAAACCGGTATCGAGGTGGAGTTTGTAGCCACTCAGCCGCTGGAAACCTTTGCCGACAGACTCTGCCAGCAGCTGCATCGGCCCACCACAGCGGTACTGATCTCGCGCGTGCTGTTTGGCAGCTCACTGATTGTGCCGTCACTCAACGTGATCGCCGAGCACTGCCTGCAGCGGGAGATTCCCCTGCTGCTGGACGATTACCACGGCACCAATGTCTCGCGCCTGTCCCTGGCGGAGGAGCCCATGTCCCAGGTTTACCTCGTCACAGGCGGCTACAAGTATTTGCAGTGGGGCGAAGGCAATTGCTTCCTGCGCTACCCGCAGGACTGCCAACTGAAACCGGTGATGACCGGCTGGTATGGGTCCTTCTCCACCCTGGATCAACCCCGAACGACACAACAGGGCACGCAACCGGTGGCATTCGACCGCGAACAGAAGTTCGCCTCCGCCACCTACGATCCCACCTCCCAGTTTCGTGCCGCCCGGGTGGTGGAGTTTTTCCGCCAGCAGCAGCTCAGCCCCGAGCGCCTGCAACAGCAATACCAGGCGCAGATCCACACATTGCAGCAGTGCTTTTTGGCGCTGCAGTTACCGGCAAACGCGATTCAGTTAGCGCACCCCTATTCCCTGGCGCACAACGGTGGATTTCTGGCCTTGCGCAGCCCCAGGGCCAACCAACTGTGTGAGGCATTGAAGAAAGCGGGGGTGCTAACAGACAGTCGTGGTGACATTTTGCGTTTTGGCGTTGCCCCCTATATCCACTCAAACCAGATTGAACAAGCCATGGGACAATTGAAAGACGTGGTGTTAAACGGCTGAATCAAGCCATGAAGTCAGGAGGCCAGTGCCGCGAGGATATTGCGGGTGCTGATTACGCCGGCAATGAGCCCCATCTTGGTGACAAAGATTCGCCGAATGCCGTGCTGCAACATGACATAGGCCACTTCCTGCAAGTTCGCCTGGCTGTCGACCTGAATCACCCCTTCCGTCATGATTTGATTGACGGTACAGTTCTCATCCGCTTTCACCAACATCGTTTGCAGCGTATTGCGGTCGTATTTCTGACCAATGTATTCGGCGTAGACGTCCTGAATCAGCACACCCTTCTCTTCCACCGGTTTATTTTCAAAGGCGAGAATGTCCGTGACGGTGACCACCCCAACCAGGCTGTGATCACTGGCTATTACCGGGGCACCGCTGATCTCATGCTTGAGAAAAAAATCCGACAGGCGACGGATGGACCAGCCCTCGTACACCATCAGCACATTGGGTGTCATCACGTCTTCGGCAGTCAGGGCGGTTTTCATGGGGGTCTCCAGCCGGGCAGGCGTCCTTGTGTTTTGCAGGGCTTGTGTTTGCAAGATCAATGCACGGAAACATCACTCTGACTTTGAGTATAGCAGCTGCTACTGCCCCATCCGACGGGGCCTCACAGGCGGGAACAGTAGTCCTGATCAGATAATTGGGGGGAAAACCAGACAATATCCGCCTGGCCATGGGTCAGTGCCGGGTAATCTTCGGGTTCGAACTTGTCAGGCTGCACTTCCAGCATCAACAACGTCAAACTGTCTTCCTGGACACGGCGCCCGCCAGTCACCGCTAAGTGCTGAGGCACGCCAACATCCTTGCGCGCATGCACACCCCCGGCGATCAGAATACGCCGGGGTGTCGCCGCCGAGGTCAGCGCAAACGCCATACTGGCATCCTTGGCCAGCTGAATCTGCATCATCGGCTGCAACTTGTCGCGCGGCATTTTGCCGCAATGGGAGTCATACACCAGCTCGACAATCGGTGCCTCCAGTGCCGTTTGCAGCGAGGCTGCGGAGGCAAATCGCCCGTTGGAGCGCAGAGCTTCCTGGCCCAACGACGCCAGCCCCTGGGCGTAGATGCCCATCATCCGCGAGCGGTCGATATTGCCGGCAAGCAGCTGGCCCTGTTGCTGCAATACCTGCAGAAACAGCGGGCCATAGTCGCTCCAAGGCCAGCCTTTTTCGGGCCATTGCAACAGCTGCTGCAAGCGATCCAGGGACAGCCTCGAAGCCCCGGCGGATAAATCCGACAGCGTCGATACGTGTCGGTCATCGAGCATTTCAAACACCACCGCGGTGTTGCCATCCACCAGATCGCGCAACAAGCGCGCTTCCAACCGGTGATGATCGGGGTTATCGTGCTTCTCGCCGATGAGCAGCAATGACGACTGGGCCAGGCGTGGCAGCAAGTCGCCATAGCTCAGAGACTCACCCTCGGCACTGACGAACCGCCCCACTAGCGGATGCGCCTGTAACAGCGGTGATTGCCAGGTGGTCTCGGCCAGGGCTGCACTGGGCCCTATCAGGCTCCCCCAGACAGCGAAGACCGTGACAAAGGTCGCCACAAACCCGCTGTGGGTTTGTGCGATGAGGCATTTCAGGGTTTTGCAGAAGCCGGATTCCTCAGCCATCGGCACTTTGCTCAAGCTGAACCGGCTACAGCCTGCAGAATGGTTTGCCACTCAGCTGCTGTGACCGGCTGCACTGATAAGCGCCCCTGTTTGACCAGCACCATCTCGCTCAGCTGGGGCATGGCTTTGATCGTTTGCAACGGCAACACCGCGGCAAACTTTTTCACAAAGGCAATATCCACGGACACCCAGCGGGGTTTGTCCGGTGACGACTTATCATCGAAGTAGGCGCTGTCGGGATCGAACTGCAGCGGATCAGGATAGGGTTCCGTCACCACTTTGGCAATCCCGGCCACCCCCACCAACTTGCAGCTGCTGTGGTAGATCAGTACCTGATCCCCCACCCGCACCTGGTCGCGCAACAGGTTGCGCGCCTGGTAATTGCGAATGCCATCCCAACGCTCGGACTGACGCTGTTGCAGGTCATCTATGCTGAACTCATCGGGTTCCGTCTTGAACAGCCAGTAGCTTGGGATGCTGTTTGCCATGCTGGAGTTTCCGTTCGGCTAATGTCCGTACCTTATCGAATATGTACCTTTAAGATAAGCGACTTGCGCTACAGGCGGCCGTTTTTCTTCGCCGAAGCCTGGGCGAACAGAGCCGCCATAGTGCCCTCTGCGGTCTTGGCCTGACCGCCACCCTGCTTGCCATTGCCGCCAAAGCTGCGCTGGCCGCCATTGTTATTCTGACGACGGGAAGGACGACGCTCACCGGCGGCACCGGAGGTTTTCTCCCCCGGGGTGTCGTCGAGGCGCATGGACATACCAATCCGCTGCCGCGGTACATCCACTTCCATCACTTTCACTTTGACGATATCACCGGCCTTCACCACCTCACGGGGATCTTTCACAAAAGTGTTCGACAAGGCGGAGATGTGGACCAGGCCATCCTGATGCACCCCCACATCCACAAACGCGCCGAAGTTGGTGACGTTGGTGACGGTACCTTCCAGAATCATGCCCGGCTCCAGGTCAGAAATTTTTTCAACACCGTCCTGAAACTGCGCGGTTTTGAATTCCGGACGCGGGTCGCGACCCGGCTTGTCCAACTCACTGATGATGTCGGTGACCGTTGGCACACCGAACTTGTCATCGGTGTAATCCACGGCTTTGAGGCTGCGTAAGAACGAGGAATCCCCCATCAAGTTGTGAATGGGACGGCTGTTTTTGGCGGCGATTTTTTCCACCACCGAATAGGATTCCGGGTGCACGGCGGAGGCGTCCAGCGGGTTTTCTCCGCCTGCAACGCGCAGGAAGCCCGCCGCCTGTTCAAACGTTTTAGCACCGAAGCGGGAGACGTTTTTCAGTTCCTCGCGACTCTTAAAGGCGCCGTTCTGATCGCGAAACTCGACAATATTATTGGCGATGGATTGGTTCAGGCCCGATACCCGCGCCAGCAGCGGTGCCGAAGCGGTATTCACTTCCACCCCCACGGCGTTTACACAGTCTTCCACCACCGCGTCCAGCGAACGTGCCAGTTGCGTCTGGGATACATCGTGCTGGTACTGGCCCACACCAATGGACTTGGGTTCGATCTTCACCAGTTCCGCCAGTGGATCCTGCAATCGGCGGGCAATGGAAATGGCGCCGCGAATGGTGACGTCCAGATCCGGGAATTCCTTGGCGGCAAACTCGGAGGCGGAATACACCGACGCACCGGCCTCATTGACCATAACTTTCTGGGCCTGAATGTCCTTGTGTGCTTTCAGCACATCGCCAACAAACTTGTCGGTTTCCCGCGAGGCGGTGCCATTGCCGATGGCAATCAGACCGACGTCGTATTTTTTGCACAGGTTGACCAGCACAGCTTCCGCTTCACGCACCTTGTTCTGTGGTGGCGTCGGGAAGATGGCACAGTGATCCAGCACCTTGCCGGTAGCGTCCACCACCGCCACTTTACAGCCGGTGCGCAGGCCCGGGTCGAGGCCAATGGTGGCTTTCTGGCCAGCCGGGGCCGCCAGCAGCAGGTCTTTCAGGTTGCTAGCAAACACCTGAATCGCCTCATCCTCGGCGCGTTCACGAATCTCACCCAGCAAGTCGGTTTCCAGGTGGGTCAACAGTTTCACCCGCCAGGTCCAACGCACCACTTCCGCCAGCCATTTATCGGCGGCCCGGCCCTGATCTCTGACTTGCCAGAAGTCGGCAATCATCGCCTCACAGGGGTGGGCCGTGGTGCGGTCGTCCTCTTCCCCCAGTGTGATAGCGATGGACAGGAAGCCTTCGTTGCGACCGCGGAACATCGCCAGCGCCCGGTGCGAGGGAACCGCGCTCAGGGGCTCATCGTGTTCGAAATAGTCCTGGAACTTGGCCGCCTCGTTCTGCTTGCCGTCCATCACCCGGGCTGAAATCACACCCTCGCTCTTGAGGAAGCTGCGCAACTTGCCCAGCAGTTCAGCGTTTTCACTGAACTGCTCCATCAAAATGTACTTGGCGCCGTCGAGAGCGGCCTTGATGTCGGTAATTTTCTGCGCTTCCTCACCGCCGTCGTTGAGCTCACCGCCCACCACATATTTGACAGCTTCGGTTTCCGGCGCCAGGCTCGGGTCGGCCAGCAGGTCGTTGGCCAGGGGTTCCAGGCCCGCCTCTCGGGCAATCTGGCCTTTGGTGCGGCGTTTGGGTTTGTACGGTAAATACAGATCTTCAAGGCGATTTTTGGTGTCGGCGCTGTTGATGTCGGCTGCCAGTTCCGGGGTCAACTTGCCCTGCTCTTCGATGCTTTTCAGGATAGTGGCGCGACGGTCTTCCAGCTCGCGCAGGTAACGCAGCCGTTCTTCCAGATTCCGCATCTGTGTGTCATCCAGGCCGCCGGTGACCTCTTTCCGGTAACGGGCGATAAAGGGCACGGTGGCCCCCTCATCCAGCAAGGCAACGGCGGCGTCAACCTGGCGTTCCTGAGCGCCAAGTTCCTCGGCAATACGGGCGGAAATACTTTTCATAGACAGAACTCTGGGTATTCAAAGGTTGTGTAGGATTGATCCAGGCAGGAGGCTGAGTCGTAATTGCTCTACAGTAACTGCTCGACAATCGTGGCCAGGCTTTTCGGTGGCCATCTTATTCGGTGGCTCATTATGCGAAAATCAGGCGGTCGAATACAGCCTTGTTTTTGCCCAATTTTTATGGCTTTGACAGATGATAAGTTGGGTAAAGTGCCAGGACAGCACCACTTCCACCCCACTAGACTGGAACAACTACTATTGCCCGGCGATTCACCCATATATAAAGAAGGCTGTCGAGGCAGTGAAGCCAAGCCCAGGTCCCCTCAGGCGTACTGGGCGGCTCATCAACTGTTGGAAAAAACATTACGATTCGATAACCGCATCACAGTCAGCAGAAAGGAGGCTCAGTGAGCAGGCGTTTTCCCATACCCATACCGGTGGTCATTCTCCTCTTGGGGGGGATGGTAGTGGCCGCAGTCGCCACCCTGAAACCCTCGCCCAGCCCCGAACCTCCCTCTGCCATCGAGCCGCCAAAAGTCGCCGTGGTACTGGCCAATCCGTCCGTACAGGCATTGACCGTGACCTCCCAGGGCACGGTAGCCCCGAGACGCGAAATCAGCCTGGTAGCTGAAATCAGCGGTCGCATCACTGACGTGGCCCCCACCTTTGTGGAGGGCGCCTTTGTCCGCGCTGACCAAACTCTGGTCACCATTGACCCGCGCGATTACCAGCTGGCGCTGCTGCGGGCCGAAGCGCAGGTGGCCGATGCCCGGCAGCTGCTGGCCACCGAGCAGGGACGAGCCCGCCAGGCCCAGCGTGAGTGGCGTGATCTGGGCAACCCACAAGCCAATGACCTGTTTCTGCGCAAACCCCAACTGGCCGCCGCCGAGGCCATGTTGCAATCGGCCCAAGCCGACCGCGATCAAGCGCAACTGAATCTACAGCGCACGCAAGTGGCGGTGCCGTTTGACGGCCGAATTCGTCAAACCCAGGTGGACCTGGGCCAGTATGTTACTCCGGGCACCCCCATCGCCGAGGTCTACGACACCAGCGTGGCACAGGTTCGGCTGCCGCTGACCGACCGCCAGGTGGCACTGGTCAACCTGCCACTGGGTCTCGGCTCTCAAACCGCGGACGGCGCCACACAGACCTATGAAGGTCCGGCAGTGACCCTCAGCGGCACGATCGCCGGCCGCCGCTATCACTGGCAGGGACAGATTACCCGCACAGAAGCCAGCCTCGATACCCGCACCCGCTTCTATTACGCCATTGCTGAAGTCAAAGACCCCTATCTGGCGGCACAGACAGAACATGAAGCGCCGCTGATTGTCGGCTTGTTTGTCGAGGCGCAAATCCGCGGACGGGAGCTGGATAATGTGGTGACGGTGCCACGCCAGGCACTGTTCAAACGCAATCACATCTACACCGTCGACGGCGACAATAAAGTGCGGGAAAAAACCGTGACCCTGCTGCACACCAATGGCAATCAAGCCTGGATCCGCGGCGATTTAAGCGCCGGTGAAGCCATTGTTGTCGGCCAGCAAAGCTACCTCAGCGAAGGCCTGGTGGTGACACCGGAAACCGAACGGGAAATGGTTGCCGACTCATGAATCGACTCATTCAATGGTTTGTGGATAACCCGATTGCGGCCAACCTGCTGATGGTACTGATTGTCCTCGGCGGCCTCAGCAATCTCGCCAGCCTCAACAAGGAAGTCTTTCCCGGTGTCGATACTGACTTGATTCAAGTGCAGGTTCCCTATCCCGGTGCTGGCCCCCGCGAGGTGGAAGAGCAGATCGTTAAACGCATCGAGGAAGCCGTGGCCGACCTGGAGGGTATTGAGGAAATTAGCTCCACCTCCAAACTCGGGTCAGGCCTGGTCAACGTGGAGGCCATCAACGGCTACGATTCGCAACGGCTACTCAACGACATCAAAGCTCGGGTGGATGCCATTTCCACCTTCCCTGTCGACGCGGAAAAACCCATCATCACGGAAGTTCAATGGCAGCGGGAAGTGATGAGCATCGGCCTGTACGGCGATGTGGATGAAGCCACCCTGAAACAGGCAGGCGAGAAATTGCGCGATGAAATTGCCCTGTTACCGGGGGTATCGATAGTCGAACTAAACGCAACTCGCCCTGATGAAATGTCAGTGGAGCTGGCCGAATACCAGCTGCGCCACTACAACCTGAGTTTTGAGCAGGTGGTCAATGCCATCCAGCAATCGTCTCTCAATCTGCCGGCCGGATTGATAAAAGCCGACACCGGTGATATCCAACTGCAAACTCGCGGCCAGGCTTACAATGCCGATGATTTTCAGCGAATTGTGGTAGACAGCCGTGAAGACGGTGCCCAACTGACCCTGGGCGATATTGCCACTGTCACCGATGGTTTTGCCGAACAGGACCTTGTTGCCCGCCTGAATGGCAAACCAGCGGTTTTTCTGGAGGTGAAAAGCACCAACGACCCGGATGTACTGGCCATTGCCGGCACGGTCAATCAATACCTTGAACAAGCCCGCCAACACCTGCCCGCCAACCTTGAGCTGACGGTCTGGCGCGACTGGTCTGAACTGTTTAAAGGGCGCATGAATCTGTTGCTGAAAAACTCCCTCAGCGGCCTGCTGTTAGTGTTTATCATTCTGATGCTGTTCCTGCGACCAGCTCTGGCCGGCTGGGTGTGCGCAGGTATAGGCATCGCCTTTATGGGGGCTCTGTGGCTGCTGCCGCTGGCGGGTGTCAGCCTTAACATGATCTCAATGTTCGCCTTTTTACTGGTGCTCGGCATCGTGGTGGACGATGCCATCATTGTGGGTGAGAGCATCTACACCAAACAACAAAGTGGCTTGCAGGGGCATGCTGCCGCCGCTAACGGGGTCAAAAGCGTGAGCAAGCCCGTGCTGTTCGCGGTTATCAGCACCATGATTTTCTTTGTGCCGCTACTGGCAATTCCCGGTGCCATGGGCGATATGAGTTACGGCATTCCGGTGGTGGTGATTCTGGCCCTGTTTTTTTCTCTGGTGGAATCGATGTTGATCCTGCCGTCTCACTTATCCCATCTGAAGCCCGAAGCGCCGCCCACTCGTTCCTGGCAGCGCGGTTTGAAACGTGCTCGGGAAATGATGGCAGGCGGCCTTGATCGGTTTGCCGATCGAGTGTACCGGCCCAGATTACAACGCTTACTCGGCCACAACGGCAGCACCATCGCCGTGTTCATTGTCGCCTTTGGACTCTCCATTGCGCTGTTTACCGGCGGCTGGATGAACCGCACGTTTATGCCCGTCGTGCCATCGGACTTTATCCGCATTCAGGTCAGCGTCCCCGAAGGCAGTCCATTTAAGGTTCAGCAGCATATCATCGAGCAATTGGAACACGGTATCGAACTGTTGAAGACCGATGAGCAACTTTTCGGTGGTGATGATGGCGGCCTGATCGGGGATGTGCAGTCCTGGGCCTGGGAGAACAACGCCTTGGTGTCGATCTCCCTGCAGCACTCCGAACGCCACAACGTCTCACCAACGGCCATTGTAAAACGCTGGCGGGAACTGGCTGGCCCATTACCCGACGCCGACCAGATTCAGGAGGACGCCACCATTAATGAAGTGGGGGCGGCCATCAGCCTGCGCCTGACGCTGGGAATCGATGACCGGGAGTTAATGCAAAAGGCCGTCAACGACATTAAACAAGTGCTGGCACAATACCCTGGGGTATACGACCTGCGCGACTCCCTGATGGAGGCGCGCACCGAAATTGAACTGGACTTGAAACCCCACGCCGAAACCCTCGGACTGAGTCTCGGCGATATCGCCCATCAACTTAGACAGGGCTTTTATGGGGCTGAAGCCCAGCGCATTCCCCGCGGTAAAGAAGATGTCAAAGTCATGGTGCGCTATCCACAGGAAGAGCGGTACAACGTTGATCAGCTCTCGGCCATGCGCATCCGCACCGCCGACGGCCGGGAGATTCCCCTCGACGCCGTCGCTGACATTCGCTTTGTTCCAGGCTTTACCGAAATTGAACGCATTGATCGCAAACGCGCCATTACCATCAGCGCCGAAATCCATGAAGGCAAAAGTGAACCGGCGGCAGTGATCTCCAGCATGCTTGAGACCTATGGTCCACAGTGGCGCCAGCGCTACCCGGGGTTTCATCTCGGCGTCACTGGGGATATGGAAAGTGAAATGGAGTTTATGCAATCGGCGACCCGCAATTTCATGCTCGCCCTGGTGCTGATCTACGGCTTGATGGCCGTCGCCTTCCGCTCCTATTGGCAACCCTTTCTGATTCTCACGGCCGTACCCTTTGGTTTTATGGGGGCGGTACTCGGCCATCTGGTGATGGGTCGGGAAGTGAGCTTGATGTCAATGCTGGGGTTCTTTGCCTGCGCCGGCGTGGTGGTCAATGATAATCTGGTGCTGCTGGATCGCATCAACCAGCTGCGTCATCAGGGAATGGACGTGTTTGATGCGGTTGTGCAAGCGGGACGAGACCGTTTTCGGCCGATTATTTTAACGTCTGTCACCACCTTTATCGGGCTGGTACCCATTATGGCGGAAACCAGTGTGCAGGCACGCTTCCTGATTCCCATGGTCATTTCCCTGTCGTTTGGGGTCCTGGTAGCCACCACCGTCACACTGATCCTGGTGCCCAGCCTCTACCTTCTCGGCGAGCGGCTCAAGGCCAGACTGGCGGGCCGGCGACTCAAACACCAGCCCCATCCCAACGAAGCCTTGAAAGCCGATACTTAAAACACCTGCAATGCCAGCTTGCCCAACATAAACCACACCACCACACAACCACCGAGGTAAGCGATAAAACGGTGCATTACGCGGTTGTAAGTGCAGTGTACCAGGGAGTGAATCAGCCGCAGGATGACAAATGCCCAGGCGCAATTGAGCAATAATCCATCCACCAGGTTGAGGGCGTAAGCGGCGGTGCATACCATGTAATACAGCACCGGTACTTCGAACAGGTTTTTGAAATTATGGGCCGCAGCCGCGACGTTGGCGGGGATGATCTCGGCAATTTGCTGGGGGGTTTTGAGGCGTTCGGCATCGATTTTGTTGGCGGTCAGGAAGGCCATACGACGCACAAACATCCACAGCCAGACCGCCGCCGTGAGAATCAGTAGAGCGATCACCGGCTGGAAAATAATGGCTTGGCTCATGTTTTACTCCTTATGGTTAGGTGCGCACATCATAACCATAAGTCTGACACAGGCGAAGCTTAATCCGGATGGATAATGCTGAAGCGCTCTTTGTCACGCTCGTATTTGTGGTCGATATTGCGATACTGCTGCTCACGCTGTTCAATCTGCCCTTCGGTGAGCTGCAGCTCTTCTTCCAACCCAGCCAGTGTCCGCAAGACGGAGTCGGGCACTGCCGATCCCAGACGCTCACTTTTGGCCGCCTGGGCATGTTGATCCGCGATCTGCGATTTTAAATTGCGAACGTTGCTCTTCAGGATCGCAATACTGCCATCCACCTGCGCCAACTTGCGTTTCTTGGCCGCATCAATATCGGCAACGCTGCTGTAGCGACGACGCAACTCTTCATCCCAGCGCGCCAACTCGGCTTCTCGCTGTCGCTGTTGGGCCATCAGGGCAGCGTCTTTTTCACTCGGCGCCGGTGCTACGACCTTGATCACATCACCTCGCGCAGTCACAACTTCGTAGCCTTTTTGAGCGAACTCGGGCGGAATCTGGTGATTGATCACCGGCACGCCCTGTTCATCCAGGTATCGATAAAACAGCTTGTCTTCGGCTATCGAGCCGCTGGCCATACCGAGTAATACGCTGACCACGACGGAACTCACCGCAGCTCTGGAGCAACGGGTCAAGATGCGCTTTGCGGATATATAGCGTTTTGCTGGGGTCACTGTCATACAAGTTCTCAAGCCGCTGTTAATCAACTACTTTTGCTGAACCACTCTTATCAAATGAATACGGTTTTTAAATCAATACGGTCAAACTGCTGTGGCCTGACCGGAAAAATCAAACTATCGCCATCAGCCTGAATACAGACTGAAGGCGCGGATAAAGACGGCCACGATTAAAATCCTACCAAAAGCACCCTCGCATTGCCTACTACCAGTTTGCCTACTAGCCTCTACCAGCTTGCCTACTAGCAGTTGCGTTTACGGCTAGACACCATACTGGGCGCGATAATCGCGGATTTTTTCCACCATCCCCTGCGGGTCACCCTGTTCCTGCAGAAAGCTGATGATATCGTCGAGGCAGACAATACTGACAACCGGAATGTTATAGTCACGCTCCACTTCCTGAATTGCCGACAACTCGCCACGTCCGCGTTCCTGACGATTAAGACCAATCAGAACCGCAGCTGGGCTCGCGCTTTCCGCTTTAATAATTTGCATGACTTCCCGCACTGCCGTACCGGCCGTGATCACATCATCGACAATGAGGATTTTGCCCTGCAAAGGTGCACCCACCAAACTGCCGCCCTCACCGTGGTCTTTGGCTTCCTTGCGGTTGAAACAGTAAGGCATGTCTTTGCCGTGCTGATCCGACAGAGCCACCGCGGTGGTCGCCGCCAGCGGTATGCCTTTATAAGCCGGACCGAACACCACATCGTATTCGACTCCGGAGGCTTCCAGCGCATCGGCGTAGAAACGGCCCAGGGCCGCCAGGGCCGCGCCCGTCTGAAACCGGCCAGCATTGAAGAAATACGGACTGGTGCGTCCTGACTTCAAAGTAAACTCTCCAAAGCACAATGCCTGGTGGTCAATGGCTAACTGGATAAAGTCTCGCTGATACTGCTGCATGGTAAAATCTCGATAGGCTACTCAATATAGGCGGCAATGATACACAGCCAACCCCTACCCTGTCACACTTCAGGCAGGGTTCTTGCTTGGCATTGCCGGTACGCGTTGATAAGCACCTGGCTTTTTATTAGATGATGTCATAAACAGCTTTCGGTGGAAGTTGCTTTACTGTGTTAAGCATCCTTGGCCGGTGGTCATGGCAATCCGGCGAGAATGTTCTAATTTTAATGGGACTTTTAATTTTTCAACCACACAATTAGCCAGATAGGCAAATTGAATTAACAAAAATAACAAAAGCTCGGGTATCATACGCGGCCTGTAATCAAGGGGCTATCATGCGCATTATCAGTCTATGTGTGGACGGCATCCACCAGGCAGCTCAACGGGGTTTATACCAGTGGCTGGCCGAACAAGATGCCGACATCATTTGCTTACAAGATCTTCGTGCCTTGGAGCACGAACTGGAATATAACGAGCACTTCCAGCTCGATGGCTATTTTGCCTATTTTTTCGGTTCCGGCATCGAGCACTACAATGGCGTTGCCATTTACACCCGCCACCAGCCCAAAGCCCTGATCTTTGGCCTGGGTTTCAGCAGCGGAGTGGATATGGAAGGTCGATACTTGCAAGCCGATTTCGAACAAATCAGTGTGGGTACATTACTGGCGCCTACCGCGCTGGGCGATCACGAATCCCAGGAAGTCAAAATCCAGTTTTTCGACGATATGCAGGCCCACCTGCACAAGATCAGTCGCAAGCGACGGGAATTCATTTTTTGCGGCAACTGGGCCATGGCCCACAAACGCGAGGACGTGCAAAACTGGCACAACAATGACAGCCAGTCCGGCTTTTTGCCCCATGAACAACAGTGGATGAACCAGTTGTTCACCCAGGTTGGCTACGCTGATGCCTTCCGCAAGGGCAATACGGACAAGGATGAATACACCTGGTGGCCGAGCGGTGTCATTGGCAAAGGTGATGGCTGGCGCACTGACTACCAGGTCATTTCGGAAAGCCTGGCCAGCCGGGTTGAATACGCCACCACCTACAAGACCAAGTACTTCTCCAGTCACTTGCCGGTGATTATCGACTACGACCTGGAAGTGTACTGATCTCATGGGTCGTGAGTGAAACCGACTGCCATAAAAAAAGGCCGCATAGCGGCCTTTTTTTATGGCATTAAAGAGCTCTTATTTAGAGCCTTCCACCATATGGTCCACAGCAGCGTGGATTTCATCGTCTGAACAATCCATGCACAGACCTTTGGCAGGCATGCCATTGAAACCGTTGATGGCGTGGGTGTACAAGGTGTCGATTCCCTTGTCGATGCGTGGCGCCCAGGCACCGACATCACCAAACTTGGGGGCACCCGCAGCACCGGTAGCGTGGCAGGTCACGCACTTGGTTTCGTACACTTCAGCACCGGTACGCGGACCTGAAGAAGCAGCGGCTACCGGGGCAGCGGCGCAGTCTTCACCGGACATGCACACTTCGCCCACAGGCTTAAGACGCTCACTGATCTCTTCGTTCATATCGGCACTGAAAACGCCTACCGATACCATCATCCCCAGGCCAGCGGCTGCCAGCAGGCTCATTGTCTTGTTCACATGACTCACGGTTAAGTCCTCTCCATTTTTGGCACAGGCCCGGTTGGCCCTTATTAGCGCGGCATTATAGCCAAAAATACGGCCAAGAGAAAAACCTTATAGTTAAGAGGGACTCAATATCGCGGCAAGCGCTAGACGCCGTCGATTCATATGCGTATTATTCGCACCTCGCCAGCCGAAGGCTTCCCAAAACGTCAAGCTGGCATTTCAGCAGTTAACACTGCTACCCGATCCGCCCGTAGCTCAGCTGGGTGAAGCCGGAAACCTCGAAAGCACCGCTTTCGACCGGCGAAACGGCTTGAATCTGTGATTCAAGACCGGCCCCGAAGGGGAGCGTTGCGGAAGCCGAAGGCTTCCCAGAACGTTAAGCTGGCACTTCAGCAGTTACCACTGCTACCCGATCCGCCCGTAGCTCAGCTGGGTGGAGCCGGAAACCTCGAAAGCACCGCTTTCGACCGGCGAAACGGCTTGAATCTGTGATTCAAGACCGGCCCCGAAGGGGAGCGTTGCGGAAGCCGAAGGCTTCCCAGAACGTTAAGCTAGCACTTCAGCAGTTACCACTGCTACCCGATCCGCCCGTAGCTCAGCTGGATAGAGCGTTGCCCTCCGGAGGCAAAGGTCAGAGGTTCGAATCCTCTCGGGCGGGCCATTCTTCGAATGCCCCACACCTCAGGATTGCCGGCCCCCAATCACAGATTGGCGGCGTTCCACTCAGGCAAAGCGGTGCTTTGCGAACAGCCTTCGCTCCACCCTCTCGGGCGGGCCATTCTTCGAATGCCCCACACCTCAGGATTGGCGGCGTTCCACTCAGGCAAACATTCGTCGAACGCCCCAGTTTCGTTCTCCCTCGGGTTGAGCATGCCCAATATCCGTGCCAATCTTAAGCAAAGAGAGTTCAATCTTCGATGCGCGACTGTGGGACTCCCCCTATAAATGGACGTTTTGGCTGAAGCCTTTCGACTGATCATCACACTGGACGCGGATTTATTCGAAATTCTCTGGCTGTCTATTCGTGTCAGCCTGGTTGCTCTGGTGATTTCTGTCGTGATCAGTTTGCCACTGGGGACCTATCTGGCGATCACGAAGTTTCCCGGGCGCAAATTCTGCATCCTGCTGCTCAATGCCCTGATGGGCATGCCGCCAGTGGTAGTGGGGTTGATGGTGTATTTGCTGCTGTCACGCTCCGGCCCACTTGGCTGGCTGGGCCTGCTGTATACCCCTTCAGCCATGATCATCGCGCAAGTGGTACTCATCACCCCGATCATCTCCGCGCTGGCCAATCAGGTGATTGAGAATCTTCATCTGGAATACCGCGATACGTTTTATTCGATGGGCGTCACCGGGCGCCGGGCGGTGGTGGCCTATCTGGTGGATGCCCGCTACGCGCTGACAACCTGCATTCTCGCCGGCTTTGGACGAGCCATTGCCGAAGTGGGTGCGGTCATCATCGTGGGAGGCAACATCGATCACCTGACCCGGGTGATGACTACCGCCATCGCCCTGGAAACCTCCAAGGGCAATCTGACCCTGGCCCTGAGTCTGGGTACCGTCTTGCTGGCACTGTCGTTACTGGTAAATGCGCTGGTGATCAGCGTCCGCGAATACGCGGGGAAGCGCCAGTATGCCTAGAGCGATCCTGCCGATACACATTTGCGACCTGCACCTGATTAAGGGCGGACGAACGGTGCTGGGAGGCATCAACCTGGTGATTGAGGAACCGGGCATCACCGTGATTATGGGCCCTAACGGCGCTGGCAAGAGCATGTTGCTGCGCTGCCTGCACGGGCTGATTGAACCGGATCAGGGGCAGATCACCCTGGGCCACCGGGCGCTGGCTGACTGTCGCGACCAGCAGGCCATGGTGTTCCAGCAACCGGTTCTGCTGCGTCGAACGGTCCTGCAGAATTTGGCCTTCGCCGCCCCCGAACTCGCCAAATCCCATCCCCAGCGGTTGCTGCACGCCCTGGCTTCGGTGAATTTGGCCGATCGGGCCGATCAACCTGCCCGCATGCTGTCCGGCGGCGAGCAACAGCGCCTGTCCCTGGCGCGAGCGCTGTTGAATCAACCGGCCTTATTGCTGCTCGACGAGGCGACGGCCAGCATGGATCCCGCCTCGGTGCTGTTGATGGAATCGCTGGTCAAAGCTCAAAGCGCCCAGGGAACCAAGGTTATTTTAGTCAGTCACGACCAGGGCCAGGCACGACGCCTGGCCGATGAAATTGTCTTTGTCTGCAACGGGCAGGTGGCCGAACAAAGCCCAGCGGATCAATTCTTTACTGCATCCCAAACGCCGGCGGCTAAAGCGTATTTAGCCGGTGAAATTTTGATATAGCTGAAGTCCTGAAAGAGGCCCACGATGAAACACCTCATCCTCACTCTTGCCTTGGCCTTAAACGATTACGTCCTGGCCGACAGCATCATTGTGCAGTCCACCACCTCGACCCAAAACAGCGGCCTGTACGACTATTTATTGCCGAGGCTGAAACAGGCTACCGGGGTGCAGGTACATGTCGTAGCGGTAGGCACGGGGCAGGCGATCAAGAATGCCATGCGCTGTGACGGCGATGTGTTGTTGGTGCATGCCAAGTCGGCCGAAGAGGCGTTCGTCGCCGCGGGCTTCGGCGAGTACCGCCGGGATCTTATGTACAACGACTTTGTCCTCATTGGCCCCCGAGCCGATCCGGCGCAAGTAGCAGACGCGACTGACGTCATTAATGCCCTGCGCCGTATTCAGCAGACCGGCGCGAAGTTTGCGTCACGCGGGGATGACTCGGGGACCCACAAAAAAGAGCGCTCCCTGTGGCACAAGGCGGCCATCGACCCGGATTCAGGCTCCGGTCAGTGGTACCTGGAAACCGGCAGTGGCATGGGCGCAACGCTGAACACCGGTGTGGGGCTGGGGGCCTATGTGCTGACCGATCGAGCCACCTGGATCACCTTTGCCAACAAGCAGGATGCCGTCATTCTCTATGAAGGCGACTCGATCCTGTTTAACCAGTACGGTGTCATTCCTGTAAATTCCGAAAAGTGCCCAAATGTGAACCAGGTGGCGGCGCGGGCTGTGACTGAATGGTTGCTGTCCGAACCCGGACAAACCGCCATTGGCGCCTATCAGGTGGACGGCAAGCAGCTGTTTTTCCCGAACGCCCACTAGGTTTTCCCCGAATGCCTATAGCCCCCCATAACATTCGCTCGATCCGTTAGTGCGATCATCTAGACTCAAATTGAGAGAATTTCCCCAACGGGCAATGACAATAATGATGACAACTCCGCTGCTACCCAATCCTTTCGATCCTCACCTGTCGCGCAGCGTCGAGGGGGTGGATGAAACCGGCCAGCCCAAGTCGATCAGCGTGATCGAAGAACGCCCCCTGACCATCTACCTGAACCGCCAGGAGATCGTCACCGCCATGACCATCGGCGATTACCCGGAGTACCTGGCACTGGGTTTTCTGCTAAATCAAAGAATGCTGCGTGACACCGACCGGGTCACCCAGATTGATTTCGACCCGGAACTGGAAGTGGCGGTGGTCCGCACCGCCGAGATGACGGATGTCGAGGACAAACTGGAAAAGAAAACCCGCACCTCCGGCTGCGCGATGGGGACCGTGTTTGGCGACATGATGGCCGGGCTCGACGACCTCTCCCTGCCGGATACCCCGGTGCACACCAGCACCTTTTACAACCTGTCCTACCAGATTAACCACACCCCCAGCCTGTATATGGAAACCGGTGCCATCCACGGCACCGCCCTGTGTCAGGGTCGTGATATATTGGCCTATATGGAGGATGTCGGGCGTCACAATGCGGTCGACAAGATCGCCGGCTGGATGCACTTGAACCACATTCCCGCCGCCGACAAGCTCCTCTACACTACGGGCCGATTGACCTCCGAAATGGTGATCAAGACCGCCTTGATGGGCATCCCAACCCTGATCAGCCGCTCCGGGTTTACCGCCTGGGGCGTCGATATCGCCCGTCAGGTTGGGTTGACCCTGATCGGACGCATGCGCGGCAAGAAGTTTACCTGCCTCAGTGGCGAACACCGCCTAGTGTTCGACCAGGACCTGACGCAAGTGCCCGATGAAGACAAAAGTATGCGGCGCAAAAGTGCGCAGCGAGATTAAGAGCAATGCAACATGACTGAATGTGCTGTAATCCTGGCGGGTGGTCAGGCAAGCCGCATGGGTGGTGGCGATAAAGGCAGGTTGATGCTGGGCGATCAATCCTTGATCCAGCGGGTCATTGATCGGATCACGCCGCAAGTGGATCAAGTGGTGTTAAACGCGAATGGCGACCTGAGTCGTTTCGAGGATTTGGGCCTGGCCGTGGTGGCCGATTCCATCGCCGATTTCCCCGGTCCCCTGGCGGGTGTGCTGGCGGGCATGGATTGGGCCGCGCAACACGGCCATGACTGGCTGATCAGTGTCGCTTCCGATACCCCCTGTTTCCCCTGCGATCTGGCCCAACGGCTGGCAGCAGAGAATACCCCGGTGGTGCTGGCAGCAACGCCGGATCCACTGCGTGGTCGCCTGCCCCAACCCACCTTTGGCCGCTGGCAGGTGGCCTTGCGGCACGACTTGCGGGCCGCACTCAACGACGGGGTGCGCAAGGTGCGTCAATGGACTCAGACGCAGGGTGAGTCTCTGGTGCTGTTTGGAGCGGACGACTTTTTCAATATCAATACGCCGGCAGACCTGGCTTGGGCAGAACAGCACTTGCGGTGATGGCTATGGGCATCACGCAGAATGATTGTTTCCAGCCTGATAGATCGTCAATGCAATGGCATTAATGGAAAGGCTATGAACGGCAAACCCCTGAACGCACTTCGCAACGATTGTTTTGCCCTGCCGCCCGGTGTGAATTGGACACCGGTAGAGGAAGCCCTGCAACGGTTGCGTTCCCGCTTACACCCCGTGGTGGGCATAGATCGGGCGGTGCCACTGTCACAGGTCAATGGCCGGATCCTGGCGAGCGATGTGTATGCGCCTCGCGCCCACCCGCCCAGCAGTAATTCGGCGGTCGATGGCTACGCGTTTGCCGGGCCGGTTAGCCAGGTTCCCTGCGTTATGCCCCTCATGGATGCGCGCAGTGCTGCAGGGGCTCCCTTCACAGGTCACGTGCCCGCGGGCCACGCCATCCGCATTCTGACCGGCGCGGTGATGCCGGCCGGTACGGATACGGTGGTTCTGGAAGAAGACAGCGAGATCATAGACCAACAGCTGCATTTGCACGGCACCTTAAAAGCGGGCGCCAATGCCCGCAACGCCGGCGAAGACATCAAGCCACAGGATAAAATCCTCACCGCGGCAACCCGCCTCACCCCGACTCAGATCTCGGTCCTGGCCAGCGTTGGCGTCGAAACGGTGGATGTCTACCAGCGCCTGCGGGTTGGCGTGTTATCCACCGGGGATGAAGTGAAGCCGGTCGGCGCTGCCGTTAGCGATTGGCAAATCTACGACGCCAATCGACCGATGCTGAGTGCTCTGGTGACACAGCTTGGCTATCAACTGGTGGATCTGGGGCACGCACGGGACCGCTCCGAGGAAGTGAACAGTGCGCTGGAACGCGGCGTTGAACAGTGTGACCTGATCCTGACCAGCGGCGGCGTGTCCGCCGGCGATGAAGATCATGTATCAAAAACACTCAAAGCCCACGGTGACATCAGCAACTGGCGCATTGCCATCAAGCCGGGCCGCCCCCTGGCACTGGCCATGTTCCAGGGAACGCCGGTGGTGGGCTTACCCGGCAATCCGGTCGCCGCCTGGGTGTGCGCGCTGCGCTTTGGCACGCCGGCGATGGCGCTGCTGGCCGGAGCGGAGTGGTTCGAGCCCCAGGGCTATGACGTGCCCGCCAATTTTTCCAAGCACAAGAAACCGGGGCGCAGCGAGATGTTGCGCGCTCGGATCCGTCACGGACAGGTTGAGGTTTTCGGTTCGGAAGGCTCGGGTCGGGTCACCGGTCTGGCCTGGTCCGAGGGGCTGGTGGAGCTGGATGCGCGGGCTCAGCAGATTGAGCCGGGAACGCCGGTGCGCTTCATTCCCTACGGCTCATTTGGTCTGTAGTCACGCTCAGCTGCCGTGCACGGCAAAGGCTTCTAACGAGGCCGCTTGCGGCACTTGCGAGCGGTAGGTTTCTTCAATACCCATCTGCGTCAAGCGGCGACTGACCAGCAACAACGTATTGTCCTCAAAGTCCTCACACATGCTGCGCATCTGCTCGATCTCTTCGCAGGCGACGGGGTAGGCCGCATCAATGTCCGGCGCACCATAAATCTCGACAAAGGTGAGGGCCAGGGTTTGACGCAGCTGCTCCAATTCGGCTTCGGTGATGTTGGCCACCCCGACAACACTGGCACGGCCACCAGACTCGATGCTATACCAGCCATGGCTGAAGGCCTGACGTGCTTTGGCGGTTAGGTCCGCCTCGCCCCAGTTGGAAAATTCAAATCCGCCCGAGATGGCCCATTCGCCACTGGCGGCCGGCAGATCAAACACATGCTCATCGGACAGATCCAGGCGCAGGGTTCGGGCCAGTTTCATGGAGTTTCCTCGCTCAACCGGGGCTGGGCAAACTCAATCAAACTCAAGGTCTCGGTCATCCCCCCCTGCCGCAACAGCATCCGGCCCTGCTCATCCAGCCCCACAAACAGACCCGGCCGGGGCTGCTCAACCAGGCTGCCGACAGAGTCACAGCGCGGTCGCCACTGGTTGAGGACACGCTCAAAACCGCTGTCCATATAGTAGGTCAGCCACAACAGGGTATGCCTGGACCAGCTTTCCAGCAGTGTCATGGGCGCGATTTCACCACAACCTTCCTCGTACAGGCAGGTGCTATTGGGATTTGCGCCGGGCTCGGCGTTCATTGGCAGCTCGTCATTCATTGACAGCTCGTCGTAGATTGGAAGAAAGTGCACTTCGATGCCGATCACCAGCCACTTGGGGTGAGCCCTGGGATCGGACACATCGGCAACAAAACGAACTCCCCCGCAATCGGCGCCATTGATTTTGAAGCGATCGGGCCACTGGAACGACACCTGCACTTCGGCCGGGGCCAGTGCAGTCAGGCTCTCGGCCAGGCCCACCTGAACAACGTAAACCGCTTGAATCGCCTCTTGCAAACGGGTTTCCGGCGCCAACACCAGGGCCGCGGTTAACCTGTCGACGGCCTCGGAATAAAAAATGGAACCTGAGTCGATGCCGGTGATGGCTCGGCGGACCGCCTCCCGGAAAGGGTCAGTGTGACGCGGAACCTGCTCTCCCGAAAACAGTGGTGGCAACTGCGGTGGGTCCATCACAGTAACGCCCGGGCGTAGCTGTCAGAGCGGATAAGGTCATCGGCGATAGTTTGAAAGACCTGCGCCTGGGGACTATCCGGGTTAGACACCACAATCGGCACCCCACCGTCCGCCCCGACTCGAATACCCAGATCCAGCGGGATCTCACCCAGGAAAGGCACGCCAAGTTTGTGGGCCTCGGCGCGGGCGCCGCCGCTGCCAAACGGGTGATGGGTTTTACCGCAGCCATCGCAGACAAAAGACGCCATGTTTTCAATCAGCCCCAGCAGCGGCACCTCCATCCGCCGGAACATATCAATGCCTTTGCGCGCATCCATGAGGGCGATGTCCTGCGGGGTGGAAACCACAACCGCCCCCGCCACAAAGAACTTCTGGCAGAGGGTCATCTGCACGTCGCCAGTACCCGGCGGCAGATCCACCAGCAGCACATCCAACCGCCCCCAATCCACCTGCTGCATCATTTGTTGCAGGGCCCCCATCAGCATCGGCCCACGCCAGACAATGGCTTCCTCCTCCGCGGCCAGCAATCCCAGCGACATCAGCGTCACGCCGTGATTGCGCAGCGGCAAAATGGTATGGCCGTCGGGACTGGACGGGCGACCCGACACCCCCAGCATGCGCGGCTGGCTGGGGCCGTAAACGTCGGCATCAAGCAGTCCCACCTTGAGTCCCTTGGAGGCCAGCGCCACCCCCAGATTGGAGGCCACGGTCGACTTGCCCACCCCACCCTTGCCCGAGGCGATGGCGATGATGCGATCTATCCCCGCGGGGTTTTTGTCTTGCGGCCGGGGAGCGTCAGTGCCGATAAGGCTGCTGTTGCCGGCGTTGACGTATTCAACCATGGGCTGTCCTGTATTCTGTAGTTTGTCGACCTGGAGCTTGTCTAGCCGTCCCGGTAGTCGTCACTGGTGCGAACCCGTGGTCGTTCAGCCCCGGCCATGGGGGCATTCTCGTTGTGAAATTGGGTTTTGACCCGGCAGTCGTCACACATTTTAATGAGCTGGACCTGCTCTGGGTTGGTGTACATCCAGTGTTGGTTTTCCAGTTTGGTCACAATGCGGTTGATGGTGCTGGCGACGCCAAAGGGCCTGCCACACTGGATACATTCAAACGGCTCTTCACCATGCAACACGCGCGCATTGAGTACATCCTTGGACACATCCAGCTGGGGCTTCAAGTTGATGGCGGTCTCAGGGCAGGTGTTCTGACAGATACCGCATTGCACACAGGCGTTCTCCGTGAATTGAACTTCGGGTCGATCCGGGTGGTCGCCCAGGGCGCCGGTGGGACACAGTGACACGCAGGCCAAACACAGTGTGCACTGGTCGGTATTGATCTTAATGGCACCGTAGGGGGCACCTGCCGGCAGGGGGATGGGGGCTTCAATTGTGTCGGCCATGGCAGCCGCCGTGACCCGGGTGAGGTCACGCCGGCCACCGACCAATAACACCGGTTCGCACACTCGCCCGCTGTTGTCGGTCGCAGCGCCCAATGACTCGGCGGCAATCACCCGCACCCGACTGGGTGAGTTGTGGCTGCCTGCAACGATGGCCTGAGCCAGCGCCAGTTCCGCGGCGACGGCTTGGCGGTCCGCCTCATTGTCCGCCAGGATCAACACTTCGGCGTAACCCGCTCCGAGGGCCGCCAACAACTCGGCATGACCGAGTCGATCCAGGTGCGCCAGCCCCAGTGGAATCAAATCGTCCGCCAGGCCGTCGCCATAACGCGCTTGACGCTCGATAGTCTCGACACCCGTACTCAATGTATGAAACAGCAGCCGCGGGGTTTCCTGTGTGTGCTCGCGATAGACCCGGGCCATGACCGCCATCGCTTGCGTCAGGGCCGTGAAAGGCGTTTCATTCATGGTCACAGCAGACGTTGGACAGACCGCCGCGCAGGAGCCACAACCGGCGCAAATATCGGAATCGATGTGTACATGATCACCAGCGGCAGTGATCGCGTCCGTGGGACACACATCCAGACAGCGGGAACAACCGATTTTACCGGCCCGGGAGTGGGCACAAAGCGCGGTTTCCAACTTGAAATAGACGGTTTTCTCAAACTCTCCGACCCGCTCTCTGGCGGTCAAAGCGATACGCTCCAGCTCTCCGGCTTTGCTCGGGTCGGCCCAAAAGTAGCCGTTGCGTTTTTGATGGCTGGGAAACGCCGGCTCGCCGCCACGCAGGTCGATGAACACGTCGCACTCGCTGCGGGCAGTGGCTTTCACCTCACCATAAGCCAGCTCTCCGCGACCGCTGGGGTTGAGGGTTTGCAGTTGGGAAAACGCCAGGGTAAAGCAACCCAGGGCACCTTGGGCGGCGGTCAATTGCCCTCTGGCCATATCATAACCGGCGGAGGGCAGCAGTATCGGCCCCGTATCATTGACGACACACGTGACACCCAACTCATCCTGAACCAGTTCGGCCATCCGGACGGCCGGCTCAGTGGGGCCGACAATGCAACACACGCCACTGGATTGAATGGTTTTGACGGGCGCCAGCGGTGCCGGCAGTTGCGACGCTGCAATCAAGGCCGCTTGTTTGGCGTGCACCCGCTCAGGCCTGGCACTGGCTGTGCTCCAGCCGGCGCGATCGCGAATATCGATGCAGTGCAAAGACGCGGCGTGCTGTCTTTGTGTCTGTATTTCTTCGCTGAGACGTTCGAATAACATGGCCTGCTGGCCACAGGCAATCAGCACCTCGTCACGACCCGCCAGGTGGTTAACCGCAGTCTGCAGATCCTTGCCGCACAGTTGATCCACCGCGACCACCTGCTGAGCTGTCGCGGCCGCCTGCAGGGCTTCGGGATTAAACGACTGGGTTTTATCACAGGTGCACAACAGTAAGGTTTTGGGTGCCGTCATTGGAGTTCTGACTGTAATTGTAATGTTGAGTGTTTTTGGATTGCGACTGCTTTCGGACTACAACTGCTTTCGGACTACAACTACGTGTCGCTGTTCTTATCAGTTAAGAGCAGTTGTTGGCACTTGTCGAGGTTGTTGGCTCTTGTCGAGAAGGTCAGCAGCAACCGATGGCCTCACCTGTTAGCGGTTGAACCGCTGGCGATTCGTCGGGCCTCTGCTAGCTTCATAGGAGAAGACCGCTGTCATACTGATCAACAGCCTGGAGCCCATATACAGCCATGCCCCGCCCCATCGACAGCTGGAAACGTGAGTTACCTGTGGGTGCCGTTGTGCGTCGATCGCCCGGCGTCACCCCCTGGGCACAAGATCACTGGCAGCCCGTGGCGGTTATCCCCGGGGCACCAAACGCTTTCTGGAAAGAGCTGGTGCGAGACGGAGAGGTCATCGACTACCACGCCGGTACCGCGACCATGGAACTCTATCGCGCCGACGTCGAAGGCTATCTGGTCTCCTTGAGCATGGCCGTGCCGTCGGTGTGGGTCATCTTGGATCGCGATGACAGCCAGCATTCCCCGTCGGGCTGGCGTGTGAGCAGCATTACCGCCAGTGCCCATGAGGCACTGAATGCGCTGGACAGTGGTGAGAGCATCGTTGAAGCGGTACCGATTCCCGACGCTTTGGCTGCGTGGATCCAAGAGTTTATCGATATGCACTATATCGAAGAGCCTTTTAAGAAGCGCCGCCGCGATCAACCCCGTGTCGATGCGATCGAGGATGGCAAAGGCGATGCCCGCATTCGTCAACCCAGCGATGTCTTTCGAGCCCCCTCCAGCCAGCAAAAACCCGGAGTGCACTGATGGCTGAATCCCGCTTTCAGCGTTGGTCGCGCCACAAGGCTGAAGCACGTCAACAGGCTCAGTCCAGTCGACCGTCAGCCATTGCGCCCAATCCAACTGCCGAAGAACAGGAGCTTGTCCTCAACGAGGCCCTGCCCGAGCAGGAACTGCTGGAGAAATACCAGTTACCCGCTCCGGACGCCATCACCTTAGGTACCGACGTTACCGGCTTTATGCGCAAGGAAATTCCCGAATACCTGCGCCGCAAAGCCCTGCGCGCGCTATGGACCTCCAACCCCGTGCTGGCCGTACTGGACGGACTGAATGACTACGATGAGGACTTCTCGACGGTCCCGGCAAGCGCGAGTGGTTTGCGGACACTCTACAAGGTGGGTCAGGGTTATTTCGACAAAACCACCCGGCTTGCCGAGCACGATGAGGAGCTCAGTAAGACAGCCACCATTGAAGCCCGCCCGGACAACCTTCATAAAGAAGCCGTCCTCAAAGAAACCGCCCCCCCGCAGACCGAGCCTATAGTTGAATCACCCGCCAATCCCCGCCCTGACGAGCCGGCGGTTTCAGAGATATCCCCCGCACCTCGCTATCGTCCCCGGATGGGTTTCGAATAGACATTTTCCACGAGGTTTAACGACTTTTCCTTCCAGAGTTGCACCTGAGTCCAGCGGGGTCTATACCAGTACTGATGGTTAAACTTTGAACAGCGCGTCAAAGGGTAAAGACTTGACCACTACCGCTGAACTTCAGCGCCCTCGCACGATCAGCGACGAAGATCGCGCGCGAGCCCAAGTGTATCAATTGCTGGGTAGCTTGCTGGGAGGCCCACCCTCGACTGAACTTCTCCGAGGGATAGCCTGCGTACAGGGCGATAACACCGCTCTGGGATCCGCCTGCAGGCATCTGGCTGCTGTGGCCGAACGCACCGCCCCGGATGAGGCCGAGCGGGAATACAATCGCCTGTTCGTCGGTCTCGGCCGCGGTGAACTGCTGCCTTACGCCAGCTATTACCTGACCGGCTTTTTGAACGAGAAACCCCTGGCTGACTTGCGCCGTGACCTGAGGGCCAGGGGCATCAAAGCGTGTGACCACGTGAAAGAACCTGAAGATCACCTGGGCACGCTGTGTGAAATCATGGCGGGCCTCATTCTGGGCAATTTCGCTTGCGACAGCGACCTGCCGTCACAAAAAGCCTTTTTTGAGATGCACCTGGCCAAGTGGGCGGCACTGTTTTTTAGCGATCTAGAGCACGCACAAGCGGCGATCTTTTATGCGCCGGTGGGCTTGCTGGGTCAGGCGTTCATCGCCGTCGAGGCGGATGCGTTTACCATTCTGTAAACCGGGATTTCGCTGATCCCTTTGGTATTTCAACTTTGGTTAACAGGAGGTGTCCGATGGAAAAGGAACAGGCTGAACACAGTCGTCGTCGCTTTTTGCGGTTGACTGCCGCTGCTGTGCCCGCTGCCATTGCCGTGTCGGTGGCTCCCAACTCGGTGGCCAAGGCCGTTAAGAGCTCAACCCCGAGCCGCGGTTTGCGCGACACAGAACACACGCGCAAATACCTGGCGTCAGCGCGATTTTAAACAAGTAGGGGTTATTCAAGGTTACCTGATGTGCTGGAGTACTTACTCAGTCAGTAAAAAAGCAGGCCCCAGATAGCGAATAAAACCAATAACAATAAAAGTGGCTCTAGAGAGGCATTTGATATGTTAAGAAAGAAAACCAACGGGATAGCGAAAAACTCCCGTGCAGGATCTTTACTGTCATCCCTCGCTGCAACGACCCTAGACCGCCGTGGCTTTTTAGCGGCCTCCGGCGTGACCGTGGGCAGCCTGGCGGCCCTGTCAATTAAATCTACGCGCGTTAAGGCGGATTCGCCGGTCTCAGCCGGCGGCGACGTGGTTGTGAAAAAATCCGTCTGCACCCACTGTTCGGTTGGCTGCACGGTGATGGCTGAAGTTCAGGACGGTGTCTGGATCGGTCAGGAACCGGGCTGGGACAGTCCCTTCAATCTGGGTTCCCATTGCGCCAAAGGCGCCTCGGTGCGAGAACACGCCCACGGCGATCGACGCCTCAAACACCCGATGAAAATGGTCAACGGCGAGTGGCAGAAAATCCCCTGGGACCAGGCGATCAACGAAATCGGCGATAAGATGCTGCAAATTCGCAAAGAGAGTGGCCCCGATTCCGTCTACTGGCTGGGAAGCGCCAAGTTCAGCAATGAACAGGCCTACCTCTACCGCAAGTTTGCCGCCTACTGGGGCACCAACAACGTCGATCACCAGGCCCGGATTTGCCACTCCACCACCGTCGCGGGTGTTGCCAATACCTGGGGCTACGGGGCCATGACCAACTCCTACAACGATATCCACAAGTCCAAAGCGATCTTCCTGATCGGTGGCAACCCGGCGGAAGCGCATCCGGTATCGCTGCTGCACCTGTTAAAAGCCAAAGAAGAAAACAACGCCGCCTTTATCGTTTGTGATCCGCGTTTTACCCGTACAGCCGCCCATGCTGATGAATATGTGCGTCTGCGTCCGGGTACCGACGTGGCACTGACCTGGGGCATCCTCTGGCACATTTTTGAAAACGGCTGGGAAGACAAGGAATTCATCCGCACCCGTGTCTACGGTATGGATGACATTCGCAAAGAAGTGCAACGCTGGAATCCAGCGGAAGTTGAACGAGTCACCGGAGCCCCGGGGGCCCAACTCGAACGGGTTGCTCGCACCCTGGTCAACAACAAGCCCGGCACGGTTATTTGGTGCATGGGCGGCACTCAACACACCAACGGCAACAACAACACCCGCGCCTACTGTGTGCTGCAACTGGCGCTGGGCAATATGGGCGTTGCCGGTGGTGGCACCAATATCTTCCGCGGCCACGATAATGTGCAGGGTGCGACCGATCTGGGGGTTCTGGCCGATACCCTGCCCGGTTACTACGGCCTGGCCGATGGTTCCTGGGCGCACTGGGCAAGGGTCTGGGAGGAAGACCTGGACTGGTTGAAAGGACGCTTTGCCACACTCGAGCGAAACGGCACATCCAAAGCCATGATGAATGAAAATGGCATTCCTGTGTCTCGCTGGATCGACGGTGTGCTGGAAGCCAAAGAAAACCTGGAGCAGCCTGACAATACCCGAGCGATGGTGCTGTGGGGGCACGCCCCCAATTCCCAAACCCGCATGCTGGAAATGAAGGAGGCGATGGAAAAGTTGGACCTGATGGTGATTGTGGATCCCTTCCCCACCGTTTCTGCGGTATTGCACGATCGTACAGACGGGGTCTACCTGCTGCCCGCCACCACCCAGTTCGAAACCAGTGGTTCAGTCACGGCCTCAAACCGCTCGTTGCAATGGCGGGAAAAGGTTATCGAACCCCTATTTGACTCTAAGGTTGACCACGAGATCATGAAGCTGTTTGCGGACAAGTTCGGCTTCACCGAGCGCATGTTCCGCAATATTGCCCTTGACGGTGACGAGCCGGTGATCGAGGACATTACCCGTGAATTTAACCGCGGCATGTGGACCATCGGCTACACCGGTCAATCGCCCGAACGGCTGAAGAAACACATGCAGTACCAGCATCAGTTTGACAAAACCACCCTGCGTGCGGTGGGAGGACCCTGTGACGGAGATGTCTACGGTATGCCGTGGCCGTGCTGGGGAACACCCGAAATGAACCACCCGGGGACACCCAACCTGTACGATATGTCGCTGCCGGTATCCGAGGGCGGCCTCACCTTCCGCGCCCGTTTTGGTGTTGAGCGCGATGGCGTCAGCCTGCTGGCAGACGGCGTCTATTCGAAAAACTCCGACATCAAAGATGGTTACCCGGAATTCACCATGCAGATGTTGATGGACCTGGGCTGGGATAAGGACCTCAGTGCCGAAGAACGTACCGCTATTGACGCGGTAGCTGGTGCCGCCACCAACTGGAAGACCGATCTGTCCGGCGGCTTACAGCGCGTGGCGATCAAGCACGAGTGCGCCCCGTTTGGCAACGCCAAAGCCCGTGCCGTGGTGTGGAACTTCCCGGATCCCGTGCCGCTTCATCGTGAACCTCTGTACACCTCGCGTCGAGATCTGGTCAGCGATTACCCGACTTACGCCGACAAAACTTTCTGGCGTGTTCCCACCATGTATGAGTCCATTCAAAAGAACGACTTCAGCGAGAAGTTTCCCATTATTCTCACGTCAGGTCGCCTGGTTGAGTACGAAGGTGGTGGCGACGAGACCCGCTCCAATCCGTGGCTGGCGGAACTGCAGCAGGACATGTTCATAGAAGTGAATCCCCGCGATGCCAATAACCTCAATATTCGCGATGGTAAAGACGTGTGGGTATCTGGTCCCGAAGGCGGACGCATCAAAGTAAAAGCGATGATCACCGAACGGGTTGGTGAAGGCGTGGCCTTTATGCCGTTCCATTTCGGGGGATTCCTGCAGGGTAAGGATTTGCGCAGTAAATACCCCAAAGGCTCCGACCCGATTGTCTTGGGCGAATCGACCAATACGATTCAAACCTACGGCTATGACTCGGTCACACAGATGCAAGAGACCAAAGCCACCCTGTGCTCCATTGCACCGGCATAATGAGAGGTGTAGACCATGGCTATTGAAGGAATGGGACATGCTCGGGCTAAATTTCTGTGCGATGCCGAGCGCTGCATCGAATGCAATGCCTGTGTCACGGCTTGCAAGAATGAGCATGAAATTCCCTGGGGCATCAACCGTCGACGTGTGGTAACCATCGAAGATGGCAAACCTGGCGAGCGTTCGATTTCGGTCGCCTGCATGCACTGTTCAGACGCGCCGTGCATGGCCGTTTGCCCGGTGGACTGTTTCTACCAGACAGAAAATGGGGTCGTGTTGCACTCCAAGGACCTGTGTATCGGTTGCGGCTATTGTTTTTACGCCTGCCCTTTCGGCGCGCCTCAGTTTCCCCAGGCGGGCAACTTTGGCAGCCGCGGCAAGATGGACAAGTGCACCTTTTGTGCCGGAGGCCCGGAAGAAGACAATTCAGAGGCCGAGTTCACCAAGTATGGCCGCAATCGAATTGCCGAAGGCAAGTTGCCCCTTTGCGCCGAAATGTGCTCCACCAAAGCACTGTTGGCTGGCGACGGCAACGACGTCGCAGACATTTATCGCCAGCGAGTGGTCAGCCGTGGTTTCGGTTCTGGCGCCTGGGGCTGGGGCACGGCCTACGAGAAGAAAGGTCGTTGAAGCAGCGATGAATTCCGCCTGTTGACTGCGTCGGGGTGCGTTCATGAACGGTAAACTCTGTAGTGCCATCGCCTTTGTATTGGCTATCCTCGTCATTTACCCGGCATGGGCCGACGACGCCCCGCCGATTGATCGGACGTCTACTGGGGGCGCTCAAACCCTGGAAGACATCATGGCTCGCCAACAACGGTTGAAAATTGACGAGCGCTTTCGCTCTGAAAACCTTGGCAATCGCGCCAATGCCTCCACCATCAGTGAACCTTTGGGCACTCTGGGGGGGCTGTCCAATGCCGATATCTATCGCGCCATTCGTTACAACGAAACCCCCATCACTACCCAGGCCCGGGGTCCCGCAGCCAATGTCCTGATTCAGGATGGGGGCATGCCCTGGTACGAGTTACGCCAGGGGCCGGTGATCAATTATGGCGGCGGCGCCCTGCTGGCGATTGTGCTGCTGTTGCTGGTGTTTTACCTGGTGCGCGGCAAGATCAGGATAGAGGGTGGCCCGGCAGGCAGGACCATTGAACGCTTTAAAGCCATTGAACGCTTCAGTCACTGGTTGTTGGCAGGTTCTTTTATCGCGCTGGCTATAACCGGACTGATTACCCTGATGGGGCGCAAATTCCTGATTCCGATGCTGGGAGCAGAGGCCTTTGCTTCTACGGCGGCGGCGGCCAAGTGGGTTCACAACAACATTGCCTGGGCTTTTATGCTCGGCCTGGTGATGATCTTCTGCCTGTGGGTGGCGCACAATATTCCCGGCAAACTGGACTGGCAGTGGCTTAAGGCCGGTGGCGGCATCGTTTCCAAATCCCACCCTTCCGCAAAGAAATTCAACGCCGGGCAGAAAATCGTATTCTGGCTGGTGATGTTGCTGGGGTTTTCGGTTTCTTTGTCAGGCCTGTCGCTGCTGTTCCCCTTCGAAATGCCTATGTTTGCCAAAACCTTTTCCATCTTTAACGCCATGTTTGGCACGCACCTGCCGACACTCCTGACCCCGCACGAAGAGATGCAGTACGCCAATATCTGGCACTCGATAGTGGCCTTCGTATTGATGGTGACCATCATTGCCCATATTTATATCGGTACGGTCGGCATGGAAGGGGCCTACGATGCCATGGGCAATGGACGGGTAGATCGGGAGTGGGCGCGCCAACACCACGACCTGTGGGCGGCTGAGGTTGAAGCCAATGAGGGTGTTGAAGCCAAACATGGCAGGGGAGAATCAACGTGAAGGTAATGCTGTGTGCATTTGTCACCGCGCTGGTGATTGCCGTTCTCGCCCCGCTGGCGCTCAATCAGTTCGGCTGGACCTCGGCAGAACTGACCAGCAGCGCCAGCGTGCGGCTGGACTGATCAGCCCAGCTGATCCACCATCACCGCGTTGGAATACACCAGACTGTGGTCGCTGGCGCGATGGCCCACCAAATGAAACTGGCCACGCTGATCGCGGGGGTTGATGTAGACCCGAAACTGACAGTCAGACAGGGGGCCAAAATCGGGTGGCAACTCCAGCTCCATCGACGCCAAATCGGCTTCCACAAAGCGCTCCTTATCGCTCGATTGCAGCAATTCCTCTTCGGCTGCTTCCAACTTCAGGTGACAGTCTTCGCTGACGCGAAAATGCATCAGGTCAATATGTTCCGGGTCACTGTGGCCCGGGACCTTGCACCAGCCATCAATTTCCATGGTATTCATCACTCACCTCTCGTACATCGATGAAAAGGTTTCACCCAAAGTGTAGGCGCCTGCCGCACCCATCGTCATGGTGAAGGGCTACAAGTGCCCTTGCCATTATGGTTGGCAGGAATATCAGTTTCCGAGCACCACCTCCCGGGTCAAATTTTGCACACCATTGCCCCCCACATAGATATTGTCCTCGATCCGAATGCCGCCGTAGGGCATCAATTGCTCGACTCGCAACCAGTTAATGTTTTTCCCCAGGGCTTGATTGCGCAACGGCATCAGCAAAGATGGGATGAAATACAGCCCCGGCTCAATGGTAAAGACCATGCCTTTCTCAACCGGTCGGGTCAGACGCAGGTAGGGGTGCTCCTCCGGCGGCATCCGTTGGCTGCCGCTGTCATCCTGCATCCAGCCGCCCTGGTCATGCACCTGCAGGCCCAATAAATGGCCTAGACCGTGCGGAAAAAACTTTTGCGTCAACTGCTGCTCCAACGCCTGCTCCGGCGGACAGCTGATCAGATCGAACTGGCTCAATAACTGCGCCAACTGTTTGTGGCTCCAGCAGTGCAGATCCAGATAGGCCATGCCCGGCTCGATGCGCCCCACCACCTGTTGCTGCAACTGGTCCATAGCCGCCACCAGTTCGGCAAAATCGTCCTGTTCTGCGGCGTAGGTGCGACTGATATCGGCCGCGTAGCCGGCCACGTCGGCACCGGCATCAATCAGAAAGGAGCGGCTCGGTTGCGGCGGCCGACGACACTTCTGGGTGTAATGCAGGATGGCGGCATGCTGGTTGAGGGCGATGATATTGCCATAGGGCAAACCGGCTTCTTCCTGACCGCTGGCGCGCAGGTATTCCAGATGGATGGCAAATTCAGAGCCACCGTCGCGAAAACAGCGCTCGGCCGCCTGATGACCCAACAGGGCCTTTTCGCTGGCCAGCCGCAGGCAGGCGATTTCGTAGTCACTCTTGTAGGCGCGACGAAAATCGAGAGAGTGCAAGAGCGGTTGGGGATTGATGCCCAATCCCTCCAGCGGGGTTTCAGTGCCGATAAAAGCCAGCCGCTGACCATCATCCAGACGCTGCCGCAGCATCCTTTCCAGCTCCGAGCGATCGGCTACGATCCGCACCTCAAAGGCCGAGGTAATGGCTTCATCGTCGAGACAATGAACCTGATGCCAAATATCCTGCGGCTGATGAAAATACAGCACCGGCTTGTCGGCATCGACCGCCAGCCACACAAAGCAACCGGGGTGATCCAGCAGAGGCACCCAGGCCTTGAAATAGGGGTTCACCTTAAAGGGATAGTCGGTGTCATCACGGAACGGATGCAGAACATCCCCCGCAGCAATCAGTAAGCCGTCGAGATTGTGGCTCTCCAGCACGGCTCGAGTCGCAGCGTCTTGAGCCTCGATGTGCTGGCGATAGAGGGAAATAAACTGTTGAGGGACCACGATGACTCCTACGGGTTATAAAAGGACGAAATAATGAAAAACCGGCTCTCACGGCACGATCATCTGCTTATTGAGACGAACACAGCGTCAATTCCCTCCGCACAACCGCCTCACTGATAAAATTTTTCCAGAAACAACGCCACTCACATCCTAAAAACAGAAAAAATGGAAGAATATGACTGGTGCACACACTATCATTGATAAAACTCTTTTATCAAATTCCAGGATATTCTGAATTGGACAAGCCATTTTCGGCCCCCGAAAATGGGACAAAGCATGAAACAGTCTAGAGAATTAAAGGAAAGTGTATGTCAGAGGTACTCACCCCCAGTGAAATGCGCGCCAAAATTCGTTCCGGTGAGCACACCGGCAATACATCCGGCTACTGCGAAGGCTTTGTGCAGGCCAACGTGGCCATTCTACCGAAAGACTGGGCCAACGAGTTCCTGCAGTTCTGCCAGCTGAACCCCAAGCCCTGTCCGCTGGTGGGCATGGCAGCCAACCCGGGTGACACCAACATTGAAGACATTGGCCCGGACTTCGATATTCGCACCGACGTTCCCAGCTACCGGCTGTGGGAAAACGGTCAGCTGAGCGGTGAAGTTAACGACATTCGCGACATCTGGAGCGACGACCTGGTGACCTTCCTGATCGGCTGCTCCTTCTCGTTTGAAGAGGCCCTGTTGTCCGACGGCCTGGAAATTCGCAACATCAGCGAAGGCCGCAATGTGCCTATGTACGACACCAACATCGCCTGCCGCCCCGCCGGCCGTATGCACGGCAATATGGTGGTCAGCATGCGTCCGTTCAAACCGGCAGATGCCATCCGTATGATCCAGATCTGCTCGCGCTTCCCGTCCGTACACGGCGCACCAGTGCACTTCGGCGATCCCGCCGCCATTGGCATTGAAGACATCAATCGGGTGGACTATGGCGATGCCGTCACCATCAACGACGGCGAGTACCCGGTATTTACGGCCTGTGGCGTCACCCCCCAAGCCGCCATCATGGCCGCCAAGCCACCGTTCTGCATTACCCACAGCCCCGGCTGCATGGTCGTTACCGACATCCCCAACAGCCGCCTGGCCATTCTGTAATTTTTAGGAGCCGATTATGACCCTGCTACTCAACTGCGATCTTGGCGAGAGCTTTGGTTCCTGGACCATGGGCATGGACGAGGCGGTCATGCCTCACATTGATCAGGCCAACATCGCCTGTGGCTTTCACGCCGGCGACCCGCTGATCATGAGCAAAACCCTGAGCCTAGCCAAACAACACGGTGTGCGCGTGGGCGCCCATCCAGCCTACCCCGATCTGGTGGGCTTTGGCCGCCGCTCCATGAATTGCTCCATCGACGAGATTATGGCTTTCGTCACCTACCAGACCGCCGCCCTGGACGGCCTGGCCCAGTCCCAGGGACTGCAACTGGAGTACGTCAAACCCCACGGCGCCCTCTACAACGACATGATGGCCAAGGCTGACGTGCGGCTGGCCATTATGGATGCCCTGGCCGCTTACCACCGCCCTATCCGCCTGATGCTGCAAGCCACACCGGATGCCGACCTGCATCGTGGCGAAGCCCTGGAGCGCGGCCTGGAATTGTGGCTCGAAGCCTTCGCCGACCGCTGTTACGACGACGATGGCAAACTGCTGGCGCGCAGCAAGCCTGGCGCGGTGCACAGCAAAGAGAAGATGCTGGCCCAGGTTAAGCAGCTGAACGAAGAAGGCACCATCACCACCGTTAGCGGCCACACACTAACCCTGCAGGCCGACACCCTGTGCGTTCACGGCGACAATCTGGAAGGCATTCAGGCGATTGCAGCGATCCGGGAGTTGATTCACGCATGAGCTCCCCGATCCAAGTACACATTGCCGGTGAAAACGCGCTGATGGTTTATTTTGGCGATGAAACCAGCCCCCGTATTTCCACCCAGGTACAACAAGTCGCGCAAAGCCTGCCGGAACTGATGGGCGATCACCTGATCGATCTGGTGCCCTCCTACGCCTCACTGCTGGTGCTGTTCAACCCACTGCTGACCGATCAGATTGCCGTGCGCAGCCAGATCGACAAGGCCATCAGCCAATTGATTGAGGGCGACGCCAGCGAAGGTCGCCTGGTAGAACTGCCGGTCTACTACGCCGAGGAATCCGGTCCTGACCTGGCGGCGCTGGCCGATCGCGCCCAACTGAGCATCGAAGACGTTATCGATCTGCACTCGCGGGAAGAATATCGGGTCTACGCCATCGGTTTTGCCCCCGGCTTTGCCTACCTGGGACAGGTGGATGAGCGTATTGCCGCGCCGCGGCTGTCCACCCCCCGGCAAAAAGTCCCCAAGGGCGCGGTGGCCATCGCCGACCGCCAGACCGCTGTCTACCCGGCTGTCTCACCCGGCGGCTGGAACCTGATCGGTCTCTGCCCAACGCCCATGTTCGACCCCAAAGCCGACCCCACCATGCCGGTAGCGGTCGGTGACCGAGTGCGTTTCAAGTCGATTGGACGAGACGAATTCCTGGCCCTGGGCGGTGAACTGCCCGACTTTGCCGCCAACTGACCGACAGGAGCCCACTTATGAGCGTGAACATTGTCAACCCCGGCATCCTGTCTCAGCTGCAGGACGCCGGTCGCTTTGGCCAGCACCAGATCGGCCTAACCAACGGCGGCCCTATGGACCCGGAAGCCTTTCACTGGGCCAACCGCCTGTGTGACAACCCGGCTGGCGCCACCGCCATTGAAGTCAGTGTCGGCGGTTTCAAACTGCAAGCCGAGTGCGCCACCCGCATCGCGGTAACCGGCGGCGAAATGCCGGTGAGCATCAACGGCGAAGAAGTCGCGCGCTGGCGCACCCACTGCCTGCAGGCCGGTGACACCCTGGAATTAGGCTTCACCCAGAAAGGCTGCCGCGCCTATATCGCCGTCAACGGCGGCTTTGAAGTGGACCCCATGTTCGGCAGCACTGCCACTGTGGTGCGGGAAAAACTCGGCGGCCTTGATGGCCAGCCGCTGAAAAGTGGTGATGTCATCGCCTGCCAGCAAGACACCAGTCAGCAGTGCTGGAGCGTGGCAGAGAGTGATCGACCGCACTACAGCAAGCAAGTGACCCTGCGGGTGATCCCCGGTTATCAGGAACACACCTTTGACCGCATTCAGCAGCGCCTGTTTTTCCACAACACTTACGAAGTCAGCGATCGCTGCGACCGCATGGGCTACCGCCTAACCGGCCCGCAAGTGAAATCCAGCATCGAAGGCATTCTCTCCGAAGGGATTTGCCTGGGCGCTATTCAAGTGCCAGCCGACGGTCAACCCATCGTGCTGATGAACGATCGCCAGACCATCGGCGGCTATCCGAAAATTGGCTCAGTCTTGTCTCTCGACCTGGCCAAACTGGCGCAACTGATGCCGGGTGACAAAGTCAACTTTGCCGCCATCACCATGAACTGCGCCCACAACGCCCTGCACCTGGCCCACGCCCGCTTTCACAACGCCAAGCTGGTGCCGGCGGAACAACCCGAAACCTCACAGATGTAATCCCATGAATGCGATCAACGAACAAACCCTGAGCGAACAAATCGAAAACCTGTTGGTAGCCCGCAACCCGCGCGGCATGAAAACCGTTCAGGCAGCCCTCACACCCGGCTATTATCTGCGTGCCGCGCGCCTGATGCAGACCGTCATCAATGAACAGCCCGGCAGCACCGTGCTGATCGGCACCGGCTTTCCGGTGGTCGACACCTTTGAAACCGACGGTCCGGTAGGCGCCATCGCGCTCTATCAGGCTCTGGAAACCCTGGGTGCCAAGCCGGTCATCGTCTGCGGCGATCCCCTCGCCACCGCCATGGCCGATCGCTATCAGGTGCATAAAATTGCCGTAGGGCCACACAGCGAACGCGAACAGGAAGCCCAACAAGCCCTGCAGCAGTTGCAACCGGCGCTGATCATTTCCATTGAACGCCCGGGCCAGGCGGCCGACGGCAACTACTACAACATGCGCGGCGAAGACATCAGCCCACGGGCTGCCTGTTTCGATACGTTTATGCGCCAGGCGGACTGCCCCACCATTGCCATTGGTGACGGCGGCAATGAAATTGGCATGGGTAATATCCAGGACGCGCTCAAGGACCTCGACATTGTGCCTGCGGCCACTACCTGCTCCGAACTGGTGATTGCCGATGTATCCAACTGGGCCGGCCACGGCTTGATCGCCTTGCTGGGCTACTGGCAACAGCGGGACCTGCTCGGCGATATCGACCCGATGGCCATCCTGCAGTATTTGTCCGAGCGCGGCAGTGTCGACGGCGTCACCCGATTGAATGAACTGACCGAGGACGGCATGCCGGCTTCGGAAGGGATTCAGGTGATTCAGGAACTGCGGCAACTGACTGGTTTTTAACTGACCGGCGTTTAAATTGGCACTGAGGCTTACCAAGCTCGTCATTGCGAGCGCAGCGAAGCAATCCATGTTTAGCACTTTGTATACACCTGCGTGCCAAACATGGATCGCCGTGTCGCTGAGCTCCTCGCGATGACGTAATTCAATATTTATCGCGAGAACCAATCTATGCGGCTAAGAAACTTAATAACCTTCGTGAAGGTGGCCCAGCTGGAAAGTTTCCACGCCGCTGCCCGTCAGCTGCACGCCACCCAACCGGCAGTATCCGCTCGCATCGCGGCGCTGGAATCAGAGCTGGGGGTAAAACTGTTTATTCGCGATACCGGCGGCACCCGCCTGACCGCCCGCGGTCAGCAGCTGCTGCCTTACGCAGAAAAGCTGGTGGCCATCAGCCGTGAGATGAAAAGCCAGATCGGTGAAGATGTGCCCGAAACCGGCAGCATCAAAATCGGTATTGCCGATACCCTGGCTCACTTGTGGGTGGGGCCGCTGCTCAGCCACTGGCGAGAACAATTTCCGCTGATTGAATTTGAAATCGCCGTCGATCTCTCCAGCCGCCTGCAAAAGCAACTGGAAAACCACGAACTGGATCTGGCACTGATGGTCTCGGGTGAACACTCCAACACCACCGCCAGCCAACCCCTGTGCAGTTATCCACAGTGCTGGGTAGCCTCCCCATCATTACTGGATGAGCATCCCAGCCTCAGCAGCACCCTGGAGGTGGATCAACTGGCCCGCTTCCCGATTTTGACGTTCCCGCGCGACACTCATCCCTGGCACTATTTGCACGAACTCTTTTCCCCCCTGAATGAAAAGCGCCCTATGCTGCACACCTGTAACTCGGGGGAAAGCCTGTTGACGCTGGCTCGCCAGGGACTCGGAATTACTTTTTTGCCCCGTCCACTGGTGGCGGATTATCTGGTGAGAGAACAGCTGATGGAACTGGACGTAACCCAGGCGGCACCAGCGCTGAATTTCTGCTGTAACTGGCGCATGGACGACGATCGCATTCTGCCCCGGTTACTCGCCGACAGCAGCCGCGAAATCATTGCTGAAGAATAAAGCGCCGGCTGGCCGGACAAAACCATGGGCAATTGCGCTCCACCAGCCGATTCCACCAAATTCTTTATTTTTGCAGCGAATTCGACCAAAACACCCCCGCAAAATATGATTTTCTATAGATCGGCTGTGATAAAGTTCGCGTATTGATCACAGTTGTTTTTCTTAGCTGGCGCACACTTCCTCTCGTGCGTCAGCTAATTTTTATTATGATGCAGACCCAATCCCAGATTGTTCTGATCACCCCCACTGTTTTGATGTATTGATAGGGCACACCATGAGTATTGTTTTCCTGAATGACGCTTTCTTGCCAATGGAAGAAGCCAAAATCTCTCCGATGGATCGCGGATTTTTGTTTGGCGATGGCATCTATGAAGTCATTCCTTCTTACGACGGCAAACTGGTGGGTTTCGCCCCGCACATTGAGCGAATGAACAACGGCATGAAAGAAATCGGCATCGATTTTGACTGGTCCGTGGAGCAGTGGCGCGACGTTTGCGATCAGTTGATCGAAAAAAATGGCAGCGGCAACCTGGGCATTTACCTGCACGTCAGTCGCGGCACCGACAGCAAGCGTTTTCACGCTTACCCCGAAGGCGTGAAGCCCACCGTGTTTGCCTTTGCCTTTGAAATTGCAACCGCTCCGGTTGCCGACAAGGCCCTGGCCAAAGGCTACAAAGTCAGCACTACCCGCGATCTGCGCTGGGAGCGCTGCCACATCAAATCCACGGCACTGCTGGGCAACGTCATGCACTTCCAACACGGCTTTGAGCGTGGCGCCAATGAAACCCTGCTGTTCAATGCCAACAACGAACTGACCGAAGCTTCGGCCTGTAACGCCTACATCGTCAAAGATGGTGTAGTGGCAACGCCTCCGCTGGACAACCAGATCCTTCCCGGCATCACCCGTTACATGCTGCTCGACATCCTGCGCAAAGACGGCTCCATCAAAGTGGAAGAGCGCATTGTGACCATGGAAGAAGTGTTCGCTGCCGACGAAGTGTGGGTCACCTCCTCTTCCAAAGAGATTGCCCCCGTGGTTGAAGTGGACGGCAAGAAAATTGGCAATGGCGAAGTGGGTGATGTGTGGCAAGCCGCGCAAAAACTCTACAGTGCCAGCAAATTTAACTACTGATCCATCTGTAAGAATTCGGCGTCCTTTTCGAGAGGCCAGTCAGCCGGTTCCCGACTGACTAGAGTGCCACTTTGAAATTTTGGACTCCGATATTTCATTTAATTTATTTTGAGTTTGTATGAGCCGCCCCGCCAAAGCCACTGTTGACCTGGATGCCCTGCGCCACAACTATCAATTGGCCCAGAGCCTGACCCCCAACGCCAAAGCGCTGGGGGTAGTAAAAGCCAACGCCTATGGCCACGGCAGCGTCGCCGCCGCCAAAGTCCTCGAACCCCTGGCTCCCGCGCTGGCGGTGGCCTGTATTGAAGAAGCGCTGGAACTGCGCGAAGCCGGCATTCGCAAACCAATTGTGTTGCTCGAAGGGCCGTTTGAAAGCAGTGAAGTCATCACCGCCAGTGAACAGGATTTCTGGCTGATGGCCGGTGGCAAAGAACAGGTGGAGATGATCGCCAAAACCACTTCACTGCCAAAGCCGGTGACCTGCTGGCTGAAAGCTGACTCCGGCATGCACCGACTGGGGTTGATGGGCGATGAGCTGCGCAACAGCTACCACACCCTCAAAGCCTTGCCCCATGTCGCCGATGAGATTGTGGTGAGCACCCACTTTGCCGCCGCCGACGAGCTGGACAGTGATTTTACCCAGCAGCAGATTGCCTGCTTTGCTGATATGACCGAAGGCCTGAATGCGCCCACCAGCCTGGCCAACTCCGCTGGCATCCTGGCCTGGCCCGAGGCACACGGCAACTTTACCCGTCCCGGCATCATGCTCTATGGCTCTTCGCCGTTCCCGGCACCGCAAGCTCATGCCGATCAGCTAAAGGCGGTGATGAGCCTGACCTCGGCAGTGATTGGGCTGCGCACCATTGAAGCTGGTGAAACCGTCGGTTATGGCCGCAGCTGGATTGCCCAGCGCCGCTCTGTGATCGCCACTGTGGCCATGGGATACGGTGACGGCTACCCCCGTCAGATGCCCAACGGCACCCCAGTATTCATCAATGGGCAACGTGCGCCACTGGCTGGCCGTGTGTCCATGGACATGCTTACAGTTGACGTCACCGATATCAACAATGTTATGGTAGGTGACATTGTGGAATTGTGGGGCAAAAACGTCTCTGTGAATGAAGTCGCCGATGCGGTCGGCACCATCAGTTACGAATTGCTCACGCGGATGCCATTGCGCACCCCGCGGTTGTATGTAAACGCGTATTAACCAACCTTAGTACGTCACTGTTCAAACACCTTCAGGTAACCCCTAAGGTGTTGCTGTTAAAGGGCCACAAGCCCACAACTGGAGTCCACATATGTTTTATCGAGGCTATTTTTCTCTGGCACACTGGTCCAATACCGGCCAGCAATTCTGGGTCCGCTACTGCGCGGAATTCCAGGCCGACGTGTTTGAGACGGGCGGCAAGGTGTTGCGCAAACTGGCGGCCAAGAAGATGCAGGAGCTGGATGCCGGCGGTATCTGCATCGAAAATATCGACCAGATCGAGTCCCAGTCTGCCAGCCAGACGGAAAAAGTCGATTGCGTCGGCATCTATTCCCGCCTGGGCAGCGGTGGCGAAAGGATTGAGTTCCGGGTCTGACCCCTCCTCTCCTTTCCGATTCAGAGCCTCCTGATCCAGCGAGGCACTGAATCCAGGAATCCCTTAGCAGACTGGAGCCCAGGGCATGCCGGTCAAAGCTTCTGACCCCCTGAAATTCTCATTATTTCCGACCCACCAAAGCCATTCCTGATGACCTGCAAAATCAGCACAAGCCACCCGTAAGACGAGTCAGAATAGGTTTGTTTGCCAGCCAGCTGCGGCAGGAAGGCATATCTGAATGTCCAAATAATGGACTGGAGGAGGTATTACCCGGCCCGGCGTCCTTGCCAAGCCACGATAATGCTAGCGCTGGGTAATACCCTGCTGCAGCGCGGAGGGAACCTGTGGCTCACCGGCAAAGGCATCACCCAAATCCAGGGTGCTGCCCAGTGCGCCAATCACCAGTACCGCAACGGCTATTGTAAGTACATCGATTTTCATTGAAACACCTCTAACACCCTTCTTTTTAGTTGTTTGCATTACTGTGGTTTGAATTAACGACAGTCCGTAGCACATTTATCAGAGTAGAGTGAGCAAGTTTTATACCTAAAAACTATTAAAAAGCCAACTAATTGACTATTTAACGTTCTGAGGGGGAGGATTGTAGATTTTTCGCCAAATTCAACAACCCCCGTGACGCCCTATTGAGACTCAACGCACAGGGAATGTGAACCGTCGCCATGAAACTTGTATGAAAATGGCCTGAACAGGCGCCAAGAAGCGGGAAATTGTGGAGATTCTCAGGAGTTTAAATGCCACTCCCTGACACAGCCCTGCCTTGATTGCCCCAGAATGGGGCGCTGATTTGACGCTTCAACCGAGAAAGAACTGGTAGGCTTCGTTGTGGGTCTCATCCCAGTAGCGATAACCCAGCTCTTCCAGAAATTCGTCGAGCTGCTTGCGCTCGGATTTGGGGACCTGCATACCCACCAGCACCCGCCCATAGGCCGAGCCATGATTGCGGTAGTGGAACATGGAAATATTCCAGCGACCGGCCAATTGACTGAGGAAGTTAAACAGAGCGCCGGGACGCTCGGGAAACTCAAACCGGTAGACCACTTCATTGTCCACCTGGGGCGCATGACCACCGACCATGTGACGGATATGCATCTTGGCCACTTCATTGTCGGTCATATCCACCACGCTATAGCCTTTGCTGCGCAGTCCCTCGACCAGCTGCTCGCGGTCGTCACCGTCCGGCGATACCTGCACACCGACAAAGATGTGCGCCTCGCGGTTGTCGGCATAGCGGTAGTTAAACTCAGAGATGTTGCGGCTCTTGCCCAGATCGCGGCAGAAATTTTTATAGGCGCCAGGCTTTTCCGGAATGGTCACCGCCAGGATCGCCTCGCGCTTCTCACCAATTTCCGTGCGCTCGGAAATGTAACGCAGCCGGTCAAAGTTGGTGTTGGCACCACTGGTGATGGCAATCAGGGTCTGATCTTTCTGGCCGGTTTGCTCGACGTATTTTTTCAAGCCCGCCAACGCCAGGGCCCCGGCCGGCTCAGTGATGGAGCGGGTATCCTCGAACACATCCTTGATCGCTGCGCAGATTTCATCGGTGGAGGCTGTGATGACGCCGTCAACAGTTTGCTTAAGCACCCGATAGGTCTCCTTGCCAATCTGGGCCACCGCCACCCCGTCAGCAAAGATGCCCACCTCAGGCAATACAACCCGGCGCTTTTTCTCCAGTGCCGCTTTCAGGCAGGCCGCATCTTCCGGTTCTACCGCGTACACCTTGACGCCCGGACGCACATACTTAATGTACGCCGCCACCCCGGCGCAGAGGCCGCCACCGCCCACCGGCACAAACACGGCATCGATGTGCGCCGGGTGCTGACGCAACATTTCCAACGCCACGGTGCCCTGCCCGGCGATCACATCCGGGTCATCGAAGGGGTGGATGTAGGTCATGCCCTTCTCCTCCACCAGTTTTTTCGCGTAGCCGGAAGCTTCATCATAGGTATCGCCATGCAGTACCACCTTGGCACCGCGCGCCTTGACCGCGTCCACTTTGATGGCCGGAGTGGTGCGCGGCATCACAATGGTCGCCTTCACTCCCATAGTGGCCGCCGACAGCGCCAACCCCTGAGCGTGATTACCCGCCGACGCCGCCACCACCCCACCGGCCAACTGCTCGGCCGTCAACTGCCGCAGTTTGTTGTAGGAGCCCCGAATTTTGAACGAGAACACCGGCTGCAAATCTTCGCGCTTGAACAGGACGTTGTTGTTCAGCCGCGAGGACATGAGGCGGGCATGATCCAGCGGGGTTTCCACCGCCACATCGTAGATGCGCGCATCGAGGATTCGCTTGATATAAGACTGGGGCATGGAGACTTCTCGTAATTGGGTGACTAACGTTTGGGAAAAGGCGACATGGTAAATCACAAACGGCTATGGCGTCAGCCTTTGAGTCCGTATAATGGCCGCTTCTTTCAGCCACCCCCTCGTACGAAGGCCTCCCCATGACCCAGGACGAATTGAAAAAAGCCGTGGCCAAAGCTGCCGTGGATTACATCCAGCCCAAACTCGACAACGACAGTATTGTCGGTGTGGGAACCGGCTCAACCGCCAACTTCTTTATTGATTACCTGGCCGACATCAAGGGCCAGTTTGATGGCGCGGTCGCCAGCTCCGAAGCCTCTGCCGAGCGCCTGAAAGCTCACGGCATTCCCGTGTATGACCTTAACAGCGTCGACAATCTGGTGGTGTATGTGGACGGTGCGGATGAAACCAACCCCCACCTGAAACTGATCAAGGGCGGTGGCGCGGCCCTCACCCGGGAAAAGATTGTTGCCGCCGTGGCCGATGAGTTTGTCTGCATCGCCGATGACAGCAAGTGGGTGGATGTGCTGGGCAAATTCCCGCTGCCGGTCGAGGTCATTCCCATGGCCCGCTCCCATGTCGCGCGGGAACTGGTTAAACTGGGCGGCGACCCGGTCTATCGCCAGGGCGTCATCACCGATAATGGCAATGAAATCCTGGACGTCCACAATATGTCGATTGTCGACCCATCCGCGACCGAATCCGCCATCAACCAGATCGTCGGCGTGGTCACCAACGGCCTGTTTGCCTGCCGCCCTGCTGACGTCCTGCTGCTGGGCCGCGACAACGGCGTCGAGACCATCCGCCGCTGAGCGGCGATCCTAACGCCGTCGTAGAAAACAATAGCCGAAAACGACTGTGGATTAGAGCCGTTGAATGACCGTCGTACTGACACTCAAGCGCTCGCCCAGCCGCGCCTCCAGCTGGTCCCCCGCACTCAGGGGGCCGACCCCAGCGGGCGTTCCGGTCAACACCACATCCCCGGGCAACAACGTGAAAAAACCGCTGATGTAAGCCAGCAGCCGGGCCACGGGTGTGATCATATGCGACGAGTGGCCGTCCTGTTGCAGCTGTCCATTGCGGATCAATTGCAGCGTCACCTGATCCCACTGCACCCCTTCCGGCGATACAAATGCTGACAGGGGACAGCTGCCATCAAACGCTTTGGCTTTCTCCCATGGCAGCCCCTTGGTCTTGAGAGTCGACTGAAGGTCCCGCAAGGTCAGATCAAACCCCAACCCCACCCCCGCGATGGCTGCCAGTACATCTTCATCATCGGCCTGGTCGCTGCGAGTCAAGGTCTGGCCGATCAACAGTGCCATTTCTGTTTCAACATGACACTCGCCCTGCCCAGACGGAATTTCCAACGGTCGATCCATGGCAACCAGTGCCGTACTGGGCTTGATGAACAGAATCGGCTCGTCAGGCACGGGATTGTTGAGTTCTCTGGCGTGATCGGCGTAGTTGCGGCCGACACAGACCACCTTGCCGGCGGGCAACTCAGCCGCAAGCTTGGCGCCCTGGTGGTCGGCACTGAGGTGTCGATAAAGGGGGCGGTCAAACATAAAAAAGCCTCTCCACAGGCACTGAAACGTCACGACTGGCAGTCCAATCCCCTGCCCGGCGCCGTTTTGCACCATAAATATTCCTGAACAGCCTATAAAAAGGACGATTTAGCCATCGCCCTACAGGGGGCCTATGCTATCATAGCGCGCCTATTTTTCGGCCCCCGTGCTTTAGCCGGGCCGCTCTCACCGTCGGGGTATTTCACAGACAGGATCCTGTGCATCACTGCCGACCTGTGGCGCAATGCGCCCACAGCGACAACACGTTACTTGAGGTGTAATAATCCCTATGGCCAAGACGTCACTGGATAAAAGCAAGATTCGCTTTTTACTGCTGGAAGGTGTTCACCAATCTGCCGTCGACACCCTGGAATCCTCCGGCTATACCAATGTGGAGTATCTGAAGACTTCGCTGCCGGAAGACGAATTGATCGACAAGATCAAGGACGCTCACTTCGTCGGCATTCGCTCGCGCACCCAGTTGACCCGCCGCGTGTTTGAAAATGCGCCCAAGCTGATCGCTGTAGGCTGTTTCTGTATTGGCACCAATCAGGTGGACCTGAGCGCCGCCCAGGAGCATGGTGTAGCCGTTTTCAACGCCCCTTACTCCAATACCCGCTCGGTGGCAGAGCTGGTGATTGCAGAGGCCATTCTGTTGTTGCGCGGCATTCCTGAGAAAAACGCCGTTTGTCACCGCGGCGGCTGGCTGAAATCCGCCACCGGTTCGTTTGAAATTCGCGGCAAGACCCTCGGCATTGTCGGTTACGGCTCTATCGGTACCCAGGTGAGTGTACTGGCCGAGTCGCTGGGCATGAAAGTGGTGTTCTTCGATGTGGTCACCAAGTTGCCGCTGGGCAACGCCATGCAGGTGCGCAGCATGGAAGAGCTGCTGAGCCAGGCCGATGTGATTTCACTGCACGTGCCGGAAACGGCTGCCACTCAGGACATGATTGGCGAGAAAGAATTTGCACAGATGAAAAAAGGCGCAATCTTCCTCAATGCCGCCCGTGGCACTGTGGTCGATATCGATGCACTGGCAGCGGCGCTGGAATCTGGTCATGTGGGCGGTACCGCCATTGACGTCTTCCCGGTCGAGCCACGCGGCAACGACGAGGAGTTTATCTCTCCGCTGCGCCAGTTCGACAACGCCATTCTGACACCGCATATCGGTGGCTCCACCATGGAAGCGCAGGAGAATATCGGCTTCGAAGTGGCGGAAAAACTGGTGAAGTATTCCGACAACGGCACCACCACCTCCTCCGTCAACCTGCCGGAAGTGGCTCTGCCCGAACATGCGAACGCCCATCGCCTGCTGCACGTGCATCAGAATGTGCCGGGCATTCTCAGCAAGATCAACCAGGTGTTTTCCGAAACCGGTATCAACATCGTCGCCCAGTACCTGCAAACCAACGAGAAAGTGGGCTACGTGGTGGTCGATATCGATTCCGAGTACAGCGATGTGGCTCTGAAACAACTGCGTGAAATCGAAGGCACCGTGCGCTGCCGGGTATTGTTTTAATCTCAGAAAAGTTCACCGCTCCTCCAGGTCGCCTTCACGAGGAGCGTATACGCGACGAAGTGATCCATTACTTGCACAGTCCAACCTGGCTTTAGTGCCACAATGGATTGCTTCGCTTCGCTCGCAATGACGAAGCCTGCTTATCATGTCAGCCCCACTGCTCGATATTCAAAATGCCAAAGTCTGTCGCGGTGAGTCCGTGGTCTTTAACCAACTCAACCTGCGCATCCAGCAAGGGGAAAGCGTGGCCATTCTCGGCCCCAATGGCGCCGGCAAATCCACGCTGTTGAAATTGCTGACCCGCGAACTGTATCCAGTGGTGCGTGACAACAGCTTCGTGAAAATTTTTGGCAGTGAAACGGTCAACGTTAAACAGCTGCGCGAACACATCGGCTGGGTCTCTCACGATTTTCAGACCAACTATTTGCCCATCACCAGCGGTTTTGATGTGGTTCTGTCAGGACTGCTGGGCACCATCGGCCATCTCTACCACCACGATGTGAGCGAAGCGCAACGACAACAAACCCTCGACACCCTGCAGCGGCTGGAATTGATGCCGTTGAAAGACCGGATGTTTTTGCACCTGTCCAGCGGTCAACAACGCCGCCTGCTGCTGGCCCGAGCCCTGATCCACCAACCCGCCACCGTAATCTTTGACGAGCCCACCAGCAGCCTGGATTTACAGGGCAGTTTTCAACTGCTGCAGGATATGCGGCATCTGGCCAGGCAGCAGACTGCGGTCATTCTGGCGACCCACCACCTGCACGAGATCATTCCGGAGATTGAGCGGGTGGTGTTTATCCGCGACGGCGCCGTTATTGCTGATGGCCCCAAGGAAAAATTGCTGACCACCGAGCGCATCAGCGACCTGTATGGCGTGGCGGTGCGACTGGTGACCGAGAACGGCTACTACCAGGCACTGCCAGCCTGATCGGATAAGTTCAGGCGACCTCGCCGGCATTGGCACCCAGCGCCTGATTGACGCCCTGACCGCGGCGCCAACTGAACCGCGCCCACCACAGCAGCAGCAGGGCGGCCAATACACAGCTGAGGTTGATGCCGCTGGCCGCCGCGTTGGTCAACCAGCCATACTTGAGGTTATGACACAGCACCAACGCCAACAACAGCGCACTGGTCAGCAACTGAAGTCCCCCCCGCACTCTCGACTCATGATCAAGCCACTGGGCCACAACCATGGATGCCAGGGTCAGCAGCCAGAACAGCGCCACACTGGCAGCACCGACGAACAGGTCCACCAGCGCGGTGGTCACCAGCGCCAGCGGCGCCCCCCACACCAAGCCGGCCCAGAGGTTATTGATGGCATCGCGATGCTTGCGTTTGTGCAGCCAGATATTGATACCGGTCACCGAGATAATGGTCAGCGCCAGACCGGCAATCAGGAACAGCACTTTCGTGACCAGGCCGCCAAAGTGACCAAAGTGAATGCGGTAGACGGAAAAGATAAACTGCTGACCGGCCGCTCCGTCGCTGAAACCAACATGATCGATATAATCGCCCTCGGCAGTGAAGCGATACTGCTCGGCGTAGATCAAACGACCGGGATGTTCGGCGCCGACCAGGATAAACTGATCCGTCTCGCCAGGATGCTCAACGGTAATGTAGAAAGGCGTCGCCTCCGGCGCGATCTCAGGCATCTGCGCCAGTGCCCGATCCACCCGCGCCACCGCCAGCGACGACTCCACTTCGGGGTGGCCACCGTACAGTTCCGCCATCATCACCTCGGTATCGCCGTCGTACAAGGTCAGCGCCACCAACAGCCCCATAAACTGGGCCAGGCCGTAAAACGCCCCGGTGATGGCAATCATCAAATGAAAAGGCGCACCCCAGACACTGAGTCGATTGTGGATATCCGCCTGCTCGAGCCGCGGTGAGCCATTTACCCGCAGACTGAACGCATCGCGAAAAATACTGGGATGTGCAAGCAAACCGGAGATGATCAAACCGCACAACAGGGCGCCGACAATACTCACCACAATCATGCCCCAGCTGTGTGGCAGGTGCAGATAGATGTGCAGGTCGGCCAGCATTTCCGCCCAGCTGTGATTGACCGCCTCACCCAGACGGCCGTCAGCGTTGACAAACCAGGCCTGCTCGTCAGCGGAGATCGTCGTGCGCGGACTGTCCCCGGCCGCCAACGCAATGATAATATCGTGGGTCTCACCAATGCGTGCGGCGGCCTCGGCGTAGGCCTGCTGTAACTGCGCCGGCGACAGCGCCACAAACTCTTCAATCCGCGGCTGCTCCCAACGCTCCCACTCATGATGGAATACCGCCAGCGCGCCGGACAGGCAGATCAGATACATCAGGGCACCGGTGCACAACCCCAGCCAGGAATGACTCGCCAGAGATTGTTTGACCACGGCGGCGGATAGCAATTGTTTCATTTCGAGACTCGGTTTAATTAGCGTGTTTCAGTCAAACAGTCAGAATCAAGCAAACACCAACAGGGCACCCAGCGCACCAGCGGCAACTGTCACCAGCGTGGGCTTGAGCAGGTGCTCTGTGGCGCAGAACCAGTAGGCCAACAGCCCCCACAGCAGGGGCAACAACAGGACCGCGACAACGATGGTGTTGACCGGCTGCATCGGCAATAACCGCAGCAGACCCACACTCACCAAAGCCGCACTGGAACCAGCCACACCCACAGTCAACAACATCAACCCGCTGTGCTTGCCCAGGGTGCGCCAGGTCGGCCGGGACAAGGGATGCGATGTCAGCTGCTGCCTGTTGACGCGGGAGCGATCCAGGCTCGCCAGCGCCAGCAGCCACGCCACCAGAGACAGGACAAGCAGGGCATAGCTGACGCCGAACTCTACCCCCAGCAACTGACTCCAGCTCAGCAGCGAAGTCGCCAGCAACAACCAGCCGAGACTGACCCACAGCCCCGAAGACAACTTGCGCCGCCAGGAAAAATAGAGACAACCCACCCCGCTGCTGCTCAGCAGCAGGCACACCAGGGCCAGTAACGGTGAACTCATAACGTTTCCTCTGGCAAATACAGCCGCTTATAAATCAATGGCAGCACTGACCAACACCGTTCGCGGCGCCCCCAGCACCAGGTAATTGGAGCCGGGGTACCCGCCTACCGAAACCCAGTCATTCTCATCGGTGAGGTTGTTGATTCGGGCACTCAGGGTCAGCGGCTTACCGGCCACCGCCAGTCTATATCGCACCCCCAGATCCACTCGGTACCAGGCATCCACCTTGATATCGTTGGCCGCATCGGCATATTGAGAACCGGTGTACAATGCCCGCGCGTCCAGGGTCAGCGATGAGGTCAGATCCCACTCCGCGTTCATGTTCATCTGCAGTTCCGGCACGCCAATGGCTTCATTGCCATCAAACTCTCCCCCCTGGGTCTTGCTGGTCTCCGCCTTCAGCCAGGTAGCGCCACCGACCAGACGCAGGGTCTCAAATGGCTGCCCGAACAGGCTGACTTCCAGACCGCGGTGGCGCTGCTCGCCACTGTCGTCAAACACCTGGTTTTCAACCCGCCCCTGGGGCTTGGCCAACTGAAACACACTGACATTACCCGCGAGCGATTGGTAGTCGAATTTCGCGCCCAGCTCGTACTGGCGAGAGCGGTAGGGCTCAAAGATTTCGCCGGCATTCTGCACCGGCTGGCCACCGCTGGTTTGCGGCGCCGTCTCACCGGGAAGCAGAGCCTCACTGTAATTGGCGTAGAGCGAAATCGCCTCAAGCGGCTTATAAACCAACGCTGCGATGGGGGTCACTTCCGATTCATCATACTCAGAAAGTTTCACCCCGCTGCTGTAGTCGAAGCTGCGCTGCTCGATGGTTTGGTGGCGCACTCCCAATGTCAGGATCACTCGCTCGTCGAACAGCGACAACATGTCGGCAATGGCGTAACTGATGGTTTCCGTCTCTTCCGTCACCCCGGGGTCAGCCAAATCGCCACCCACGAAGAAATCTGCCACCGGGGCCGACACCTCATAAGGCTGATAGAGATCGCCGGCAAAACCGGCAAAATTGGAAAAGGCATAGGCGTTGCTGGATTCCAGCGAGTAGCGCGAGGCCGACAGCGTCAGCTGGTGGCCGACCGGGCCGGTGTTGAAACTGGTTGTCAGGCCCACATCGCCGGAAAAGACTTCATCTTCACGCACATTATCAAAGCGATAGCTGCTGGTAATGCCGGCCGTATCGCTGTTGGGGTTGGCCAGTACATTGTCTTCTTCACCGTCGCGCATACCGGCGGCAACCCAGACACTGGTGGTGTCGGTCAGGTCATACTCAGCCCGCACCACCCCAAACCACTGACGCTCCTGGGTGTAGGTCCAGGGCTGGGCAAAGTTACTGTCCGCCTCCGGTACATCTGGTATGGCCCCGAACGGCGTCACACTCGGGCGCGGGGCATTGATGCGGTGATCCTGGTAACCCAGATCCGCCGACAGCCGCAGTCGCTCCCCCTGATGGTCCAGTCCCACGGAAAATACATCCAGTTCACGCTGCTGATCGTCAACCGCCATTTCCCCATCGCGCCGCAAGGCATTGAATCGAACACCGGTCTGGTCGTCGGTTCCAAATCGACGGCCAATATCAACACCGACAAACAACTGGCCACCGGTTTCTACCCCACTGCTGAGGCGGGTCAGGGGCTCCTCAGCCGCCCGCTTGGGCACCAGATTGACGGCCCCGCCGACACTGCTGCCGCCGGGGCTGGCGCCGTTGATAAAGGAGTTGGCGCCGCGAAAGACTTCCACTCGCTCCAACAGCTCGGCCGCTACAAACTGGCGCGGCAGAATGCCATACAGTCCGTTGTAGGTCATATCGTCGGAAAAAATCGGAAAGCCGCGGATTTCATAGACTTCCTGAAAATTGCCGAAGCCTTTGCCCACACGCACGACTGGGTCGTTTTGCAGCACATCAGCGACGCTGCGCGACTGCTGTTGGCGAATGACGGTTTCGGTGAAATTGAGGCTGGAAAATGGCGCGTCCATCATATCCAGGTTGCCCAGCATACCGGCGCGACCACCCCGGGCCACCTGCCCTCCGGCGAAGGGATCCGACAGAGTCACCTGAGAGCCTTTACCGTAGACCACCACTTCTTCCTGCACCCTGTCGCCAGTGCCCGTGGTGGTGTTCTGCGCCAGCGCTGGCACGACGGATAAACCCATCAACACGCCCAGGGCGGTGTGAGGCAAGGCGGGAAATTTCACAAGGTAACTCCTGAAGACTTGGCTGAGGTCAGACCTCCCTGTCGTGGTCTCAGAACCAATTATGGCTGCGCCCTCCATCGGCGCGACAATACGTGAATTTTAATGAGACAGCTTCTCATTTTCAATATTATTTGTGGATAACTTCCTATCGATTTCGAACTTTCCATTAGATCTCCCTATCATTCTGAGCCACCTATACTCCTTACCAGGTTCAGTGTGCGATGAATTTATCCCGATAATTTATTACACAAGGCTATTGCGGAATACAGACAACTATTCGTCACATTATTCCAACTTAATTGAAATCATGGCAATATTTATCCACACAAAATCCGTATCAAGCCATATTTTTAGCGCACACTAATCCTCCACTTGACGCTTAGAGGCCACTCATGAAAGCGCTGGTAAAAAAAGAAGCCCGGCCAGGACTATGGCTGGAAGATATTCCCGAACCGGACATCGGCATCAACGATGTGCTGATCAAAGTGCTGCGTACCGCCATTTGCGGCACCGATATGCACATATATAACTGGGACCAGTGGGCACAGAAAACCATCCCGGTACCGATGACGGTCGGCCACGAATTTGTCGGGGAAATCGTCGCCATCGGCTCCAACGTCAACGATTTCCAACCCGGTCAGATTGTCTCCGGTGAAGGTCATGTGGTGTGCGGCCGCTGTCGCAACTGCATGGCCGGACGCCGCCACCTGTGCGCCCACACCAGCGGTATCGGCGTGGACCGCCCCGGCGCCTTTGCCGAATACCTGGCCCTGCCAATGTCCAATGTCTGGGTGCATCGCCCGGGCATCGACCTGGATGTGGCCGCCCTGTTCGACCCCCTGGGCAATGCCGTGCACACCGCGCTGCAGTTTGACCTGCTGGGTGAAGATATCCTGATCACCGGCGCCGGCCCCATTGGCGCTATGGCGGCCGCAGTGTGTCGTCATGCCGGCGCCCGTCATGTCGTGATTACCGACGTCAATCCCCAGCGCCTGGCTCTGGCGGAACAGCTGGGTGCCAGCCGCGGCGTGGACGTCACCCGCGAGTCACTGACAGATGTGCAGCGAGAACTGGACATGCACGAAGGTTTCGATGTCGGGCTGGAAATGTCCGGCAACCCATCGGCCTTCAAGGACTTGCTCAGCAACATGTGCCACGGCGGTAAAGTGTCCATCCTCGGCATTCCCAGTGAAGAACTCGCCATCGACTGGAGTACGGTGATCTTCAATATGCTGACCCTGAAAGGCATCTATGGTCGAGAGATGTACGAAACCTGGTACAAGATGTCTGTGTTTATTGAATCGGGACTGGATATCAGCCCGGTCATCACCCACCGACTCGACTATCGCGACTATGAACAGGGCTTTGCCGCCATGAATGCTGGCGACGCCAGCAAAGTCATCCTCGACTGGAGCCAGCCGTAACCGACCGCTCGGAGGTACTCTATGTACGGACGATTTCAACAGCATTTGACCAATGAACTGCAGGCCATCAAAGACGCCGGGCTGTATAAGTCGGAGCGTTTGATCACGACACCGCAAAGTGCCCATGTGGGTGTGGGCAAGCGCGAACTGCTCAATCTGTGCGCCAATAATTACCTGGGACTGGCCCAGCACCCGGCCGTCAACCAGGCGGCCAAAGCAGGTCTGGAGCAATGGGGCTACGGCATGGCGTCGGTGCGCTTTATCTGTGGCACCCAAACCCTGCACAAGCAACTGGAAGACAAGCTCAGTGAGTTTCTCGGCATGGAGGACACCATCCTTTATCCCTCCTGCTTCGACGCCAATGGCGGCCTGTTTGAAACCCTGCTGGATAGCCAGGATGCGGTCATTTCCGATGAACTCAATCACGCCAGTATCATTGACGGAGTGCGCCTGTGCAAAGCCCAGCGCTACCGCTACCGCAACAACGACATGGCCGATCTGGAAAGCCAATTGCAAGCCGCGGACAAGGCCGGTGCCCGCTTCAAACTGATCACCACCGACGGCGTGTTCTCCATGGACGGCTACATCGCCCGCCTGGATGAAATCTGTGATCTGGCCGAACGCTACAACGCGCTGGTGCACTTTGATGATTGCCACGCGACCGGCTTTGTCGGCGCCCATGGCAAGGGCACTCACGAATACCACAACTGCATGGACCGGGTCGATATCATCACCGGCACCCTCGGCAAGGCCCTGGGTGGTGCCAGCGGCGGTTACACCAGTGCGCGGCGGGAAGTGGTGGAACTACTGCGCCAGCGCTCACGCCCTTACCTGTTTTCCAATACCGTCGCCCCGCCCGTGGTCGCCGGCGCCCTGAAAGCACTGGAGCTGGTGAGTGAATCCGATGAGTTGCGCCAGCAACTGCAGCATAACACCCGCTATTTTCGCGAGGGACTGGAGCGCCTCGGCTTCGACTTGCTGCCCGGCGAACACCCCATCGTACCGGTAATGCTGCACGACGCCAGTCTGGCGGCGCGCTTCGCCGATCACATGCTGCAAGAGGGGGTGTATGTGGTGGCGTTCTCCTACCCGGTGGTTCCCAACGGTAAAGCACGCATTCGCACCCAGATGTCCGCAGCCCTTACCCAGGATGATCTGGATTTTGCCCTGCAAGCGTTCGCCCGGGTCAAACAACAGCTGCAGTAGCCCCGGCTACTGCACCCACACTTCCACGCGACGGTTTTTGATTTTGCTGTCGCCGTCATTGGAGGCGACCGGTAAATAGGCACCGAACCCCTGCACTGGTTCAGAGGCCACCCCCAGCTTGTGCAGCTCGGTTTTCACCGCCACCGCCCGCAACTTGGACAACACCAGCGAGCGGCTGTCGGATTGCTTTTCATCGCCAAACCCCACCAGAGTGAGTGACTTGGCCTGGTGCTCCTGACGCTGCATGTAATCCACCACCCGACGGATATCCTGGCGGGCCTTGTTATCCAACGACGAACTGCCTTCGGCAAAGCGGAAATTCACGGACAGGCGACTGGCTGCCTGGGTGACGTTGAGATAGTCAGGCGGCCCCTGACGATTGTCTTGAGGACGAATTGCCGTCAACGCCTGGGAAATAAAGCCCGTCTCTTCGACCTGCTGCTGACCGGCATCGGTCTGCACAAAGGCGACAAACTCATTGATCTGTTCGGTTTTCAAGCTTGGCGGGGTGTAGAGGAACAGACGTCGCGACAACACATAATCCTCCGTCGCCACCGTCACCTTGCCGGGACTTAATGGCTGAGTGCCCTCATCTGCCACCAACAAAGCGCGTGAATTTCTTACCGATGCCAGCCCCACAAAGCCAATGCCGCCCCGATCCTGGGACACCCGATCGGACAGCTGATCGTTGGATTCAAAGCGGCTGGCCCGCTCAGGCAAGCTGACTTGATTGCGCAACACCAAACTTTTGAACGTATCCCAAGTACCGGACTTGTCATCCCGCGCGTAGAGTGCAATGGGGCGATCTTCCCCCCCTACTTGACGCCAGTTCTGAACCTGCCCAGAAAACACAGCCGCCAGCTGATCCAGGCTCAACTGCTGTACAGGGTTGTTCGGATGCACAATGACAGCCAGGCCATCGATGGCAATCACATGCTCTGCATCAAAGCCGAGCATGTCACCGAAGTGCTTCATCTGGTTTACTTCTTTGTCCTTGATGGGCCGTGACGACATGGACAAGTCCGCGTCATTGGCCAAGAGCGCTTTAAAACCGGTACTGGAGCCATGGGCCGCTACATCCACGTAGATAGATCGCCCACCGCTGCGGCCACTGACCCGGTACTCATTTTCCACAGCAGCAGGTTCCACTCGGATATCTGTGAGCCCGCGATGGGTAAAGTAGTTGACCAACAGGTTTTTCATCAGATTGGCACCGACGGTATTCGATCCCTGCACCCGAAACAGACGCCCATTGACATCATCGGCAAAGGGGGTGGGATTAACTGCGGCGGTAGTAGTGACAGATAAAGTCAAAAGAACACACAGGCATGACGCCCGAGAGAAAAACACTTGAATTGCTTGTAACACTGTACGAACTCACATCCCAGAGAAATCGTGACAATATTAAGAAGCTTTTGTGACAGGAAGATGTCTGGCGGGTGAAGCTTTGGTGTTATTTGTTACAACAACACGATACTGGAGACCAGCATGAAGAAAACAATAGGTAGAGATTAATTGACAGCCTGGTCACTGTCATTGCGAACAGCACGAAGTGCTGTGAAGCAATCCATTGGGCACTGCGTCAGCTACAGAGTGCCCAACGTGGATCGCCGCGTCGCACAAAGTGCGACTCGCGATGACGTTCGATGATTCATCCAGAGAAATGAGTTTATTTCTTCGCGCGCTTGCGCTCGTTTTCCGTCAGCAATTTTTTACGGATACGAATGCTTTCCGGAGTCACTTCAACCAGTTCATCGTCCTCGATGAATTCCAGTGCCTGCTCCAGCGTATGACGAATTGGTGGTACCAGCGTCAGCGCCTCATCGGTACCGGCGGCACGCACGTTGGTCAGCTGTTTGGCCTTGGTGGGGTTAACCACCAGGTCATTGGAGCGGGAGTGAATCCCGATCACCTGACCTTCATACACATCGACCGCATGCCCCAGGAACAGACGACCGCGGTCCTGCAGGTTGTAAAGAGCGTAGGCCAGGGTTTTACCTTTCACCATACTCACCAGCACACCATTTTGACGGCTGACCACTTCACCTTCTTTAACCGGACCGTAGTGATCAAAAATGCTGGTCATGATGCCGGAACCAGACGTCAGGGTCAGGAACAGACCGCGGAAACCGATCAAACCGCGAGAAGGCGCCATGAATTCCAGACGCACACGGCCTTTGCCGTCGGGCTCCATATTGGTCATTTCCGCTTTGCGCAGACCCAGCTCTTCCATGATCGCGCCCTGATGCTGATCTTCCACATCGATCACCACCTGCTCGAACGGCTCCTGAATCTCACCGTCGATCTCGCGCTGAACCACTTCCGGACGGGAAATACCCAGCTCGAAGCCTTCACGTCGCATGGTTTCGATCAGCACTGACAAATGCAGCTCACCGCGCCCCGACACAACAAATTTATCGGCAGTTTCACCCTGTTTTACACGCAGAGCGACGTTGTGGATCAGTTCCTGCTCCAGGCGCTCCTTGATGTTGCGCGAGGTCACGAACTTACCCTCTTTACCTGCAAACGGTGAATCATTGACCATAAAGGTCATGCTCACAGTTGGCTCATCCACACTCAGGGCAGGCAGGGCTTCGACGTTATCGGGATCACACAGGGTGTCGGAAATGCTCAGCTTGTCGATACCATTGATACAGACAATATCACCGGCGGTGGCCAGGTCGGTGTCGATACGATCCAGCCCCAGATAGCCTTTCACGTTCAGAACCTTGCCTTTACGCACGCTGCCATCGGCGGACTTCACCACCACCTGCTGGTTGGGCTTAAGGCTGCCGCGAGTGATGCGACCCACTCCGATAACACCCACATAGCTGTCGTAATCCAGCGCCGAGATCTGCATTTGGAAAGGACCTTCCGGGTCGACGTCCGGTGCTGGCACGCGATCGACAATCATCTGGTACAGCGGCGTCATGTCTTCGGCCATCTCATCCGGGTCTTCGCCGGCAATACCGTTAATGGCCGAGGCGTAGATGACCGGGAAGTCCAGCTGCTCTTCGGTCGCGCCCAGACTGTCAAACAGATCAAACACCTGGTCCATCACCCAGTCAGGACGGGCACCGGGGCGGTCGATTTTGTTGATCACCACGATCGGCTTCAGGCCTTGCTCAAACGCCTTGGAGGTCACAAAGCGGGTCTGGGGCATGGGGCCATCAACCGCATCCACCAGCAGCAGCACGGAATCCACCATGGACAGTACCCGCTCCACCTCGCCGCCAAAGTCGGCGTGCCCCGGGGTGTCCACAATGTTGATGCGATAGTCGTTCCAGCGGATGGCGGTGTTTTTCGCCAGGATGGTAATACCGCGCTCTTTCTCCTGGTCGTTGGAGTCCATGATGCGCTCGGCACCTTCGTCTTTGCGGTCCAGGGTGCCAGACTGGCTCAGGAGTTTATCAACCAGGGTGGTCTTTCCATGGTCAACGTGGGCAATAATGGCGATATTACGGAGTTTATCGATCACAACGGGAGTCTCTTAAGCGGGCCACCCGGAGGTGATTTACACAGGGGGGAACGGCCACAGGGAAAAAAGGTGCGGCATTATACCTGTGAACAGGCGCCGATAAAATAATCAATTTTCAACAAACGCCATCACTTCGGCGGCGGGCATGGGGCGGGCAATCAGATATCCCTGGGCTTCACTGCAGCCATGGCGGCGCAGCAGCTGGTACTGCTCATCCGTCTCCACCCCTTCGGCCACGGTATCGAGGGACAATTTGGCACACAGATCCAGCACCGACAGGACAATCGCCCGCGACTCATCGTCATCCAGCAGACGCATAACGAAGCTGCGATCAATCTTGACGCTGTCGATGGGCAGGCTGCGCAGGAAGGTGAGCGAGGAGTAACCGGTACCGAAATCATCCAGGCTGACCCTGACGCCGGCAGCTCGCAGAGCATACAGGTGCTGACGCACCAATACTTCGTCATGCAGGATGCTGGTTTCCGTCAACTCCACTTCCAAGCGATCAAACGGTACCCCAAACTGTTCGGCGACAGAAAACAGGTGCTCAGAAAAGTTTTCCTGCGCCATTTGCCGGGCGGAGATGTTGATCGCAACACGCACACCGGCCGGCAACCTGGGCAGCCAATCGTGCAGCTGGTGCAAGGTTTCCGCCATCATCCAGTGCCCCAGGTCGTGGATAAGCTGAGACTCTTCCGCCAGCGGGATAAATTCTGCCGGCGATACCATGCCACGACTCGGGCAGCGCCAGCGCATCAAGGCCTCAAAGCCGGCCAACTGTCGGGTTTGCAAATTAATCTTGGGCTGGTAGAAGACTTCAAATTCCTGATTTTGGAGACCGCGACTGATACTCTGCTCCAGCTCCAGCCGCTGGTGCACCTGGGTATTGATGGTCTCGGTAAACAAATAGTATTTGTTTTTTCCCAACCCCTTGGCGGCATACATGGCCATGTCGGCGTGACGCAGCAGCATATCCGCACTGTCGCCGTCCTCAGGGAAAACGGCCACACCAATACTGGCACCGACGCTGACACTGCTGCCGCCAATCTGCACCGGCTCATTGATATCGACAATCAGGCGTTCGGCTACCAGCGCTGCCTCGCGAGCACTGTGAACATTATTAAGAATCGCGTTGAACTCATCCCCGCCGCGCCGACTGATCAACTGCTCGGCTTTAGCCACCAGCGTCTCAGATTCAGTCGCCCGTGGCGTATTGCTGGTGTCGGCCAGCATATCACCCGTGCGAAGTCGATTTTGCAGACGCCGCCCCACCTGCACCAGCAACTCATCCCCAGCCTCGTGCCCAAGCCGGTCGTTGACCTTTTTAAAGTCATCAAGATCAATAAACAGTACCGCCAGGCGCTTTTTGCTACGACGAGCCTCCTCAATCATCTGCTGCAGCGTAAATCGTAAGGTCGTGCGATTGGGCAGTTTGGTAAGGGGATCGAAATAGGCCAACTGGGAGATCTGTTGACTCGAATCCTGTAGCTGTCGACCCATGACGCGAAAGGCATCCGCCAATTCACCAAGCTCATCATCACTATGGATAGGTATATGAGGACGGTATTCGCCCGCCGATATTTGACGTGTGGCCTGTATCAGCAGCTCTATGGGCTTGAGCACGGCACCTGACACCCGCAGGTAAAAGACCCAGCCTGCCAACAAAAATGCCAGGGCCGCTACCGGCAGCAACACGGGCAGCAACGCCAGGCTGCCATCGGCAATGGCATCTTCATCGATGATAGCCCCCAACCACAGATCCGGTGTTACTCGCTGCAGGTAGAGTCGATAATCTTTTCCGGCGATCGCCAGGTCAAGAAAGGAATGGCCGTTATCAAAGCCGTCGCCTTCAACGAACGGGGTCATCGCACCCGATGGCAAAGCGTCTAATCCCAGCTCGGCAGATCGAACCAGCAGGTCACCGGAATTATTGCCGAAGAACAGGCGAGTCACGGCGCTGTCGTTTTCATCCACCATTTGCTGAAAGGCATCCAGCTGCGACGACACGGCCACATAGCCCAACAGCTGCTCGGGATGTTGACGGGAATACACCCGAGCCAGGGCCTGCAGACGATAGCGGCCATCTTTGCCAGCGTGGAAACGCCGGATGACACCATCCTCCGTCACGTATTCTTCACGCCTGAGCAGCGCCAAATCAAGGCGTTCCAACCGCGGCTGGCCGACCGGAGCTCCCAATAACGTACGACCACGAGAATCGAACAGCACCACCTGTTGCAAATCCGCGGTATAGCGTTGAAAATTTTCGAAATCCCGCTGCAAATCAGCAGAAATTTGGGGACTGGTCGCATCCAAGGCTCGCTCGACCTCTGCCACCAGAGAAGAGTCTTCGGACAGCTGCCGCAATACCGACGTCACCCGAGCTATTTCCGCACGTGCTCCAATCAACATTTGACTGGCAATATTGCGCTGGTAACTCAGCGCCTCTGCCTGGAGCCTATTTTTGAAATAGAAGTAAGCGCCCGCACTCATCACCACCAGCGACAGCATCAGCAATCCCAGCAGTGTCACTAATAATTTGGCCCTTAACCCCATTGCAGTATGTTTCTTGTGTGATGAGCTCCGTTTTACCTAGATTACAGGTTTACCCCAAAACAAGCGACCTCAAGCGCCAATCAGGGACGATATACGCCCAGATTGTTATAACCTGCCTCTTTGAGGTTAGCGGCATGCAGCTGACTCATAACGCCCTTTTCACAATACAGCAAGTAGGTGTGACCCTGATCCAGTCCGGCGAATTCGGCGCTCAATTTGTAAAACGGGATTTTCAGCACTTCAATTCCGTTCACCTGCAGCGGCCGCAACTCCTCCTCATCCGGATGACGCACATCAATAATCACTTGCTCAGCTGAGGCCTCCGTCTGGACATCCACCTGCACATCAACACCCAGATCCTGCATGACCTCATCAATGGCTTGTGTACGCCGATCCCGCACAGCCGCTTCCAGTACCGCCATATCGAACTTGGCTTCCTCGGCCGCCACCCGCTCCTCCTGGGCCCGTGTCGTCGGCTTGCGCGAGATGACCCCACAGTACTCAGGCATCGCTGCGGCAAAATCCTCAGTGCCAATTTTTCGGGCCGTTTCAATGATATCGCCCTTGTCCATAGTGACCAGCGGTCGCAGCACCAGGGTATTGGTGACACTGTCGATGACCGCCAGATTAGTCAGCGTCTGACTGGACACCTGAGCAATGGCCTCGCCGGTAACCAGGGCCTGAATCTCCATTTCCTCGGCGACCTGGCTGGCAGCACGCAACATCATGCGCTTGAGCACCACCCCCATCTGTGAGTTATCCACCTGCTGAAGAATTTCCGATACCACCCCCTCGAAAGGCACCGAGACAAACATCACCCGGTGGGATGCGCCGTATTTTTTCCACAGGTAGTAGGCGACTTCCTTAACCCCCACTTCATGGGCACGCCCCCCCAGGTTGAAAAAGCAGTAGTGAGTGCGAATGCCCCGCTTGATGGTCAAATAGCTGGACACCGTGGAATCAAAACCACCCGAGATCAAGGACAACACCGGCTCCTGGCTGCCCAGGGGGAAACCACCCAACCCCGGCGTTTGATTTTCAATCACATGCAACTGGTCGCGCTTGATCTCCAGCTTCACCGTAATATCAGGGTCCTTGAGCTTGACCCCGGCCGCCTCCGTGTATTGATTTAAGCCACCGCCCACATAGCGCTCGACATCAATAGATGTAAACGGGTGATCACCATGGCGCTTCACCCGGACACAGAAGGTTTTACCTGCCAACCCCTCAGCCCAGACGGCTTTGGTTTTCTGAAAAATATCCTCAAAATCACCCAGCTCAAAGCTGCGCACCAGAGAAAAGTGGGCAATCCCCGGCGTGTGCTCGAGCACTTCTGCCACCTGAGCTATCGACTGGGGCTCATCCGTATCCGCATAGACATCGATCTTGTCCCAATCCCGCGTTACCGTGACGGGGAAAGGCAACCCGCGGCACAACTCTTTGAGATTCTCGCGCAACTGGCGAATAAAACGCTTGCGCACGGGGGGGCTCTTGATAGTAATTTCAGGGAACAGCTTGACAATAAAATGCATGGATAGAACCTGTGGCAGCCAAAAAAGCGGGGCGCGAGATTATAAAGCAAGCCAAAACTTACCACACCCTTTTGAACAAACTTTAACCATTCCAGCCACCGCACCACAAGCTTGCACCACAAACGATCAAACTGAAATTATACGCACTACAATAGTGCAGAGCGATAACTGTATTCCGCGCCAATCTTGCTCTCGTCCCATATTTTGTGCGGGCTGACGCCTTTTATCGAGGCTGGCATACAATTTGCCCTGTTATCGATCACTCTCTCTTGCGTCCCGAGAACAAAACGTGAAGAATGCTGGCACTTCCCCGCAGACTCACTGTAAAACCGGGGCACGAGGAAGGCTTTATTTGATATTTGTTAAATTTTGTCTTGGCTAGGCCATTTTGGAGGCAACCACATGTCAGAGAAGACTCTGAACCTGATCAAAGAAAGCGAAGCGCGTTGGGTTGACCTGCGTTTCACGGATACCAAAGGTAAAGAACAACACGTTACCATTCCTGCCCGCTACGTTGACGAAGACTTCTTCGAAACCGGACAAATGTTCGACGGCTCTTCCATCTCCGGCTGGAAAGGCATTAACGAGTCTGACATGATCCTGATGCCTGATGACGAAGCATCAGTACTGGACCCTTTCACCGATGAGCCTACCGTCATTGTTCGCTGTGACATCGTCGAGCCATCCACCATGCAGGGTTACGAGCGCGATCCTCGCTCCGTTGCCAAGCGCGCAGAAGAGCACCTGAAAGCCACCGGTCTGGGTGACACGGCTTTCTTCGGCCCTGAGCCAGAGTTTTTCATCTTCGACAGCATTCACTGGGGCGCGGACATGTCCGGCTCTTTCGTGAAAATCAATTCTGAAGAAGCGGCCTGGGCTACCGGTACCGAGTACCCTGACGGCAACATGGGTCACCGTCCTCGCGTTAAAGGCGGTTACTTCCCAGTTCCTCCCGTAGACAGCCTGCACGACATCCGTTCTGCCATGTGTAACGCCATGGAGCAAATGGGTCTGGACGTTGAAGTACACCACCACGAAGTGGCCAACGCCGGTCAGTGTGAAATCGGTGTATCCTTCAACACTCTGGTGAAGAAAGCTGACGAAGTACAGATCCTCAAGTACTGTGTACACAACGTTGCTCACGCCTACGGCAAAACCGCTACCTTCATGCCCAAGCCAATGGTCGGCGACAACGGTTCCGGTATGCACGTTCACCAGTCTTTCTGGAAAGAAGGCGTTAACCAGTTTGCCGGTGACGGCTACGCTGGCCTGTCTGAGACCGCCCTGTACTACATCGGCGGTATCATCAAGCACGCCAAAGCCCTGAACGCGTTCACCAACCCAGGCACTAACTCTTACAAGCGTCTGATCCCTGGTTTCGAAGCACCGGTAATGCTGGCTTACTCCGCTCGCAACCGCTCCGCTTCCCTGCGTATTCCTTATGTATCTTCTCCTAAGGCCGTACGTGTTGAAGCTCGCTTCCCTGACCCCATCGCCAACCCATACCTGTGCTTTGCTGCACTGCTGATGGCTGGCCTGGACGGCGTTCAGAACAAGATCCACCCTGGCGATGCTGCCGATAAGGATCTGTACGACCTGCCTGCCGAAGAAGCCGCTGAAATCCCACAAGTGTGTGGCTCTCTGCGTGAAGCTCTGGCCAGCCTGGACGCGGACCGCGAGTTCCTGACCAAGGGCGGTGTATTCACCGACGACATGATCGACGCCTACATCGAACTGAAGATGGAAGACGTCTACCGCGTTGAGCACACCACTCACCCGGTAGAATTCGACCTGTACTACTCTGTATAAGACCCGTACCAGATCGAACGATCCAAGAAAGGGCCGCCATCGCGGCCCTTTTTTTGGCCGCTCAGTTTATATCCCCCTCCCGGTTTTGCGCGCCGGTTCTAGTCGCCCCAAGCAAAACGGGCTACCCTAACGGAAAGTTCACTGACGCGGATAACCCCTATGCTTTTGTCACGTTTGCTGCTTTTCCCTTTGATTTTCCTGTCGTTGCCTGCACTGGCAGAAATTTACAAGCAGGTGGATGAACGGGGTAATGTCACCTACACCGACACCCCCAGTGATCGCCAAGAAACCGAAAAACTGGACCTGCCCACCCTCAACACCCAGCCCGCCCTGCCCACCCCCGAGCGGGTTGAACCCAAACAACAGCAGGATGACACGCCTGATGTCAGCTACCGGGTGCACATCAATGCGCCGGCAGAGGGCACCCAGGTGCCCATGGGGCAATCTGAAATACCGGTCAGCCTGAGCATACAACCAGGGTTAAAAGAAGGGTTTTCGATTCAGATTTTGCTAAATGGCCAGCCTTTTGGAGAGGAACACTTCAGCAACTTCCTTATTCTGCGGGACGTTTATCGCGGAGAACACCAATTAGAGGCGATTATCCTCGATGCCTCGGGCCAGGAAATCGCTCGCTCCGACAGCGTAACCATTTATGTGCAACGCAGCTCCATTCCTCGCCCAGCCGCCAAGGGCGGCAATTAAATGCGCTCCATTCTAGCTCAGGATTCCCCCTGAAAAATCGACACGCACCATTATAGAGCACAAGCAGTTGGCAAAATTTTCCCAAACCCGGCGCCTATGCCGAATTTCACCGAAACAGGGCGGGTGCGCCTTCTTGGTTCGTTTTTTGCTATAACAAGTGACAACCGTCGTTATATCTACAACGGGTTTTATGAAAATTGCTGTTTTCCCTGATACGACACCGCCAGCAGGTTCCAGATACAGGTTAGTAAATGTCGCCTCCTAAAGCTTTATCCACAAGCACCAGTCCATCCGGTGTGGCGGATCAGACATATAGAAGCATACTGGACCACCTGAACATTGCCGTGGTCATGCTCGATGACAACTTTCGCCTGCAGTATGTCAACCCTGCGGCCGAGATGCTCCTGGCTGTCAGCCAGACCCAGGTCCTTAACAGCAGCTTTTTTCACTACCTGCGCGACAGTGACTCCTCCAGAGAGGCGTTCCAGAAAGCCATCAACGAGGGCAATCAGTTCACCAAGCGACGGGCCCAATGGCACCTGCACAACGGCCAGCAACTGACTGTGGACTATACGGTTTCACCACTGGCCAATAACGAAGGCACCATTGTGGAAATCGTCGCCCTCGACCGCCTGCTCCGTATCAGCCGCGAGGAAGCCCTGGTGTCATCGCAAGAGACTGCGCGTAACCTGGTTCGCAGCATGGCCCATGAGATCAAGAACCCCCTGGGGGGTATTCGAGGTGCTGCCCAATTGCTGGAGCGTGAGCTGCCCGATCGCAACCTGGAAGAATTCACCCAGATTATCATTGAAGAAGTGGACCGCCTGCGCAATCTGGTTGATCGCATGCTGGGCCCCCGACAACTGCCTAAGTTCGCTCCCACCAATGCTCACGAAGTGCTGGAGCGCATTGCCACAGTGATCAAGGCAGAGTGCGGCAGTGACATCCGCATCCGTCGCGATTACGACCCCAGTATCCCCGAGTTCACCGCCGATAAAGAACTGCTGATACAGGCCCTGCTCAACATTGTTCGCAACGCCATGCAGGCACTGCAGGAAGCGGATTTGCACGCGGACAATGTCATTACCTTGCGCACCCGCATCCAGCGCCAGTTCACCATTGGCCGACAGCACCACGCCCTGGTATGCCGCATCGATATTGAGGACAACGGCCCGGGTATCCCCCAGGACATTCTCAATGATATTTTCTACCCCATGATCACCGGACGCGCTGAAGGTACCGGTCTGGGGCTGGCGATATCACAACATCTCATTCAGCAGCATCAGGGCCTGATCGAGTGCGAAAGCCAATCGGGACAAACCATTTTTTCCATCTATATACCACTGGAACAAAGCCATGCAGCCTAGCCGTATACCTATGAGCGGTTCGCCCGCTAGCCGTCCTTCACTCAATAAAGTCTGGATTATTGACGATGACCGCTCCATTCGCTGGGTACTTGAGCGGGCCCTGCAGCAAGAGGGCATCTCCTGTACCGCGTTTGAAAGTGGTGATCGCGCCCTCAACGCGCTGAAAAGTGAGCGCCCCGACGCGGTCATTACCGATGTGCGTATGCCCGGCACTGACGGTTTGTCACTGTTGAAAATCCTGGCCGAGGACGTGCCTAGCCTGCCCGTCATTATCATGACGGCTCACTCCGACCTGGACAGCGCGGTGTCGGCCTATCAGGGCGGCGCCTTCGAATATCTGCCGAAGCCCTTTGACGTCGATGAAGCCGTGGCCGTGATCAAACGCGCCCTCGCCCACGCCAACGAGCAACTGCATGACAGCGAACCCGAAGAGCCGGAAATGGGCACCGAGATCATCGGCGAAGCGCCGGCCATGCAAGAGGTGTTTCGCGCAATTGGTCGCCTGTCCCAGTCGAACATCACGGTCCTGATCAATGGTGAATCCGGTACCGGTAAGGAACTGGTTGCGCGCGCCCTGCATCGCCACAGCCCGCGCCGCAATAACACCTTTATCGCCCTCAATATGGCTGCCATTCCCCGCGACCTGATTGAATCTGAGCTGTTCGGACATGAAAAAGGCGCCTTTACCGGAGCCGGCGGTCAGCGCCAGGGTCGCTTTGAACAGGCCAATGGCGGCACCCTGTTCCTGGATGAAATTGGTGATATGCCGGCGGAAACCCAGACCCGTTTGTTGCGGGTGCTGGCCGATGGTGAGTTCTACCGCGTCGGCGGCCATACCCCGGTCAAGGTGGATGTGCGCATCATTGCCGCCACCCACCAAAACCTGGAGTCACTGGTGGAAGACAACCGCTTTCGCGAGGATTTGTTCCACCGCCTGAACGTCATCCGCATCCACATCCCGAAACTGGGTGACCGCCGCGAAGACGTGCCCAAGCTAGCCCAGCACTTTTTCCACAAGGCGGCCCGCGAGCTGGAAGTCGAACCCAAGATCCTGCTGCCGGAAACCGAGAGTTACCTGTGCAACCTGGACTGGCCCGGCAACGTGCGACAGCTGGAAAACACCTGTCGCTGGATTACGGTGATGGCCTCTGGTCGCGAAGTGCACCTGGAAGACCTGCCTCCGGAACTGATGGAAAGCCGCGGTACCGAGAGCCCATCCGGCGACTGGGAGAAGGCCCTGCGCCACTGGGCTGACCAGGCCCTGGCTCGCGGTCAAAACGATATCCTTTCCGAAGCCGTGCCGACCTTTGAAAAGGCCCTGATTGAAACAGCGCTCAAGCATACCGCCGGTCGTAAACGCGACGCGGCAAACCTGTTAGGCTGGGGACGCAACACCCTGACCCGCAAGCTGAAAGAGCTGGGCATGGCGGAAGCGGCTGACAGCGGCGACTGAGACTGATCGGTCACCACTCACAAGGCACCTATCCCGGCCAGGACCTTTGTTTTCCACACGCCGCCTGTGTTATAAAGCGGGCGGCCCAAGTCAATAACAATAGCCTCGTCCGTGTCAAAACCGTTAACGCAAGCAGCCTGATTCATCGATGCCCAAGAAATCCCCCAGTCGTCTAGAACAGCTGTTTGCCAACCATGCACAGGGCTTGGTGCGCTTTCTTCGACTCAAAGTCAAATCCCCCGAAGATGCCGAGGATATCGCCCAGAATGCGTTTATCCGAATCCAGCGCATGGCGGAACAAGGTGAGCTAGACAATCCGAAAGCCTACCTCTACCAAACCGCAGCCAATCTGGCCATTGATATGCAGCGCCGTGAAAAGCTTCACCAGAGCTATGTCCAGCAGACCATTGACCGTGAACACCTAAGCGAGGCCGATGCCTCTAGCCTGATTGATTACTGCACACCTGAGCGCCTGCTGTCAGCCCGCAACGAATTGGATGCCATCAAACAGGCGATGGACGAACTTCCGGTCAAACCGCGCCAGGCTTTTTTACTGCACAGAATCAAAGGCCTCTCCTACAACGACATTGCCCTGGAAATGGGCGTCTCGGTATCCAGTGTCGAAAAGTATATTCTGCAGGCCTTAAAACACAGCCGCCATGTGCTCAAAACCCTGAACCAAGAGCACGATGACTGACCCGTTATGGGATCATTATTTCAATTGAAAAAAAGGCGTCAAAATTGCTGAGTATTCTCTGCTCTGAGACGTCTATAAGGTATAACAATGACTCGAGGCGACAACAGGCTGGCCCACATATGTGGTAGTATGCGCCAAGCTTGTGATTAATCTGACCGCCCTTGACCGAGCGTCACCAGAAAAGCTGTTTGCGAGCCCCAAAGCAACAAAATTCTGCTGATTCTTCAGAGAGAACCGTTTTCAGGAATAAAGAAGTGACTACCCACACGGAGCAAGACAATCAACTTCTCGACGAGGCCGCCAACTGGGTCATTCGCCTGCGCTCGCCCGAACTGTCGATGGCCGAAAAGCAGGATTTTTCCCACTGGCTCAACCGCAGCGAACAGCATGTGCGCGCTTTCGATGATATGGCGGCAACCTGGGATACCCTGGGGGCGGTAACTCATGTTCCAGAACTGGCGCAGCAGCTCGATCACAGGACCGACACCAGCCCACAAGCCACTGCCAACCCCCAAGCCACAGTCAGCACGCGTGGCTGGAGCTGGAACCTGCTGTCTTGGCAGAGTGGCGCAGCCCTGGCCTGTTGTGCGGCCCTGTTTGCGATAGCCTTGCGCCTGGCACCGATTCCAACACCAATTGACACCCAGATCTACACTACGGCAGCCGGTGAACAAAAAGACATCACCCTGGCTGACGGCTCAGTAGTCAGTCTCAACACGCAATCCACTCTCACCGTCAGCTTTACCGATGAACAGCGCAATCTGGCACTGGAAAGCGGGGAAGCCTACTTCCAGGTTGCCCCCAACAAACAGCGGCCCTTTGTGGTGGAAGTGGGTCGCGGCACTGTGACCGCAGTGGGCACGGCCTTTAATATCTATCGCCAGCAGCGCCAGACGGACGTGGTGGTGACCGAGGGTATTGTGCAGATGCGCGAACACCACAGCCCCAGCAACCCCATGCCCCAGAGCGAGCGCCTGATTGCCAATCAACAGGCCAGTTTTGACCAGCGCGGCCTGTCCGGTATCAGCACCGCTCATCCCGAGCAGTCCCTGGCCTGGCGCGAACAAACCCTGGTGTTTGAGCAACTACCCCTGCCCCAGGCTCTGGCTGAACTGAATCGCTACCTGGCAACCCCTGTCGACAGTACGCACCCCTCCCTGCAGCAACTGAAGGTATCAGGCACTTTCAGCCTGACCGCCCCAGAAGACACTCTCCGGGCCCTTAAACTCAGCTTTGACCTCGCCAGCCTGCCGGATGACCCCAACCGCTTGTACCGTCCTGCCGAATAAGTTATAAAAGCCCGCTTGGCAAATAGCTATTTACGCCTGATAGCCAAGCGGGGCAAAGCCTAGTAGGATGGTTTGCTCTCATACCGATAAACTGCGAAACGATTACCTAACCAGGTGACTTTTTTCGCAACATCTGCCTCAAAGACCGGATGTCAGCTGAGCAGCGGAAACCGACTGCGAGCCATGAAATTTCGCCATTTCCTACATAGCGTTACCCGCGGCCTGGCGCTCTGTCTCAGCAGCTTATCTGCGGCCAGCGCACTGGAAGCAGCCCCCAGGGAACGGCAACTGTTCCTGGATCACCCCCAGTCCCTGGCACTGCCGAGTCAAAGCCTGTCGAACGCGCTGATCGAACTGGGTAAAGCCAGCGGCATCAGTATCATTTTCCCCTCTCAACTGCTGAGTCCATACAATCTGCACAACCAGGCACAAGCTATTGAGGGCGAACTGACGGCCAGAGAAACCCTGGAGATCTGGCTGGCCGAGACCGAGTTAAGCTATCGCGAAATCAGCCCCAGAGTCATCGCGATTATTCCCAGACCGGCAGAGCCTGCCGATGACGACCAACCCGCCCCACCGTCGATTGAAGAGCTGACGGTACTGGGCGTGTCGGTAACCGGTTCACGCCTGAGCCGCACGGACCTGCAAGGCACATCGCCGGTCGATATTATTTCGGCCCCGGACCTGTCACGCAGTGGCCACCAAAGCCTGGGGGAATTCCTGAAGTTCGTGCCCTCGGTCAGCGGCAACTCCACCAGCACAGCCGTCAGCAATGGCGGTGATGGAACGGCAACCGTTACCCTGCGCGGCCTGCCAGCGAACAATACCCTGGTACTGATCAACGGCCAGCGAGTGGCCTTTGATGGCATGGCCGGCGACTCTGTCGATCTGAACAGCATCCCCACCTCGGCCATTGACCGCATTGAAATTCTCAAGGATGGCGCCTCGGCCATCTACGGCTCCGATGCCATCGCCGGGGTTATCAACATTATCATGAAGCAGGAGTTTGATGGCCTGCAGGTGGAACAGTACGTTGGCGAAAGCAGCCGCGGCGATCTGCAAACCGCGACCACCAATTTGCTTTGGGGTCTCACTGGTGAGCGCGGTTCACTGATAGCCTCCGCCAGCTACTACTCCCAGGATGGGCTCTACAGCCGCCAGCGCGCACTGTCCGACAACGCCGACGGCCGCGCCCTTGGCGGTATCGACAATCGCACCAGTGCCACTCCCGACTCGCGCATCACCCTGCCGGACGGACCAGTGGTCACTCCCCTAGCCGACGGCAGCTATCGGCCAGCGACCGACGAAGACCTCTACAACTACCGCAGCCAGACATCCGCCATTTCGCCATCAGAGCGACTGGCCGTTTACCTGGCTGGCCACTACCAGCTGAACGATAAACTGAGAGCCCACGCCGATGTAACCTACAGCAGCACCGAGGCCACTATTTCCCTGGCTTCGGTTCCGATCTACACGGCCTTTGAAGACGTGCCGCTTATTGTCTCCAGCGACAATATATACAACCCTTTTGGCGAGGACATTCTGGATATTCGCCGGCGCTTGATCGAGCTGCCCAGTCGCGAACAGGAAAACCGCTCCGACAACCTGCGCCTCAATCTGGGCCTCAGTGGCCAGACGAACACCCGCGAACTCTCCCTCAATTGGCAAGGCAACCTTTATTGGAGCCGCAGCAATGCCCGTGAAAGCCTGAACCACCTGCTGGATGGCCAGCGAGTGCAGAGGGCACTGGGAGGGGCAGACCAGTGTAGAGGCATCAGTATCGATGGCTGTGAACCGCTCAACCTGTTCGGTCCTGCCGGGAGCATTGATGCCGACCAGTTGGCCTACATAGAAACCTCGGCCATCACCGAAGGCTATAGCCAGCTGTTCGGTACCAATCTGAGCTTCGATACTACCCTGCTGGAACTGGACAGCGGTCCATTGATGATGGCTGGCGGTATCGATCTGCGACGGGAGCGGTCCTCGCTGGTACCGCAAAACTTCTCGCCGGACCAATTCATAATCGGTGGTGTTTCCACCGGCGAAACCCGTGGCCAGCGCTCCGTTCGGGAGGCCTATCTGGAACTGCAAATCCCCCTGCTGTATCAGCGGCCTGGCATCTATAGTCTCGATCTGGAAGCTGCCCTGCGGCACTCTTACTACAGCGACTTCGGCCATAACACTACCCCCAAGCTGGGCCTGCGCTACCGCCCGAGCATGGACTTGCTGTTGCGCTCCACCTTTTCCCGGGGCTTTCGCGCACCCAGCCTGGACGAGCTGCATAAGGGGGGCTACCAGACCCACGCGTTTCTTGAAGACCCCTGCTCTCAACCTGCCAATATCGGGGTCCTGCCCGGCTGCCAGCAACCCAGCGATGCCACTCGCAACCAGTTCCTGACCGAGTTCCGTGGTGACAGTGACCTCAAACCGGAAGAATCCCGCAGCTACACTCTTGGACTGGTGTGGACGCCACTGGCAATCCCCGGTCTGCTGGTGAGTGCAGATTATTTCCATATCGAACAGGAAAACGTGGTGGACGCCAGCCCGCAAACCATCCTTAACGAGAACGCCTACTTTGGCAATTTCGACGAGCTGGTTCAACGCGATGCCCAGGGTAACATCACCAGACTCTATGCACCTTTTATCAATATCGGCGAACGGCAGATCACCGGTGTGGACCTGGCTCTGCGCTATCAATGGAATAGCCCCCGCTATGGCAGTTTCACCAGCAGTCTGAATGCCTCCCATCTATCAAGTTTCATCAACAAGGTGACGGACAACTCCGCGGCAATCGATATGGCCGGTCGCTTCTCGGATGCCGCAACCGAGGGCTACGGCTCACTGCCGCAATGGAAGGCCAACACCGGCCTGGTGTGGCAGTATCAAGACCTGGAAGTCAGCTACAGCCTGAACTACATCAGCTCCCTGAAAGAGCACATTCCCATGGGGGTCGAGCAGCGCAACATCGACGCCTGGCTGACCCACGACCTACAGCTGAGCTATTACTTGCCCCTGCAAAGCGGACTGCAAGTCACTATTGGGGCAGATAACCTGTTCGATAAAGCCCCCCCGTTCGCCGCCTCAGCCTTTAACGACAACTTCGACGGCCACACCTACGATATCCGCCGCCGCTTTTGGTATTTGAAACTCAGTCAGCGCTTTTGAAGCTGAACAACTCCGACTTGGCTAAGATAAATCCAAACGCCTTACTCGGAGCTTCCCAATGCAAACCAATATCACCTTCTTCTTTATACTCTTAATCAGCTGGCCCCTGCTCGCTGAAGACAGCTTTCCAGGCATTCGCGAGCTGATGACCGATGAGGAATTACGGGCATCGGGGGTTGACCAACTGACAGAACCTCAAATTCAAGCTCTCAATCAATGGTTAATCCACTATACCGCCAACGAATCCGAGCTGATTAAACAGACCACAGAAGTCAAACAAGAGGCCTTTCAGCCCATTGAAAGCGCAATTATAGGCACCTTCCACGGATGGTCCGGCAAAACCACATTCCAACTGGAAAATGGTCAGATTTGGCAACAGCGCTACAGCGACCAATGGGTCACCAAAATGGAAAACCCCAAAGTGACCATTACGCAAAACTTTTTTGGCTTTTACAAACTGGAAGTTGAAGGAAAAAACAAGACCATAGGGGTAAAAAGAATAAAATAATTTTGAGGGGAATCTGGCGACTCTCGTCTTTAAGGGTGTTGTGTCCAAAAACACAAAAATTGTGAGTGATAACAACCCAACAATGAGAGGAAGTCACCATGACTCAAAAAAACGCCCTGTCAAAGGCGGTTAAATTAGCCATCTTGGGGGTTGGTGCTGCCGCGTTATTGCCAGTATCTGCCATTGCCCAAAAGTCTGAAGCCATCGAAGAAGTAGTTGTAACTGGTTCTCGCATCGCCCGAGACGAGTTCAGCTCCTCCAGCCCCATCTCCTCCTTCGACTCTGAAGAGCTGAAGATGTCCGGCGTTGCCAGCATCGATGAATTCCTGAAAGACGTACCCGCCTTTACCGGCTACCAGTTGGGTACCTCGACCAACAATGGTTCCGAAACCGGCCAGAAAAAGATCGATATGCGCGGCTTGGGTTTCAACCGTACCCTGGTACTGGTCAACGGCCGCCGTATGATTGGCGATAGCTACCGCGACGGAGCTGTCGACCTGAACAACATCCCTGACGCAATGGTAGAGCGCGTTGAGGTCCTGAAAGACGGCGCCTCCACCATCTACGGTTCCGACGCCCTGGCCGGTGTTGTGAACTTCATTCTGAAAGACGACTTTGAAGGCGTCGAGATCAATGCCGACTACGGCGCTGGCATGGAAGACGGTCAGGCCAAGAACGACGGCATCTCCATTTTGGCGGGTGTTGCCGGCGACCGAGGTAACATGGTGCTGTCCTTTGGTTATTCCAACCAGGACACCATGATTCAAGACGAACGCGACTTCGCGAAAGGTGCGCTGTGGTCTATCCACCAGGGTGACGGAACCTTTGCTCTGGAAGCTGGTGGCTCGTCCAACGGTCGTACTGTACGTGTTCCCGAAGGTGTTGCTGGTTTTGAGGAAGGCAGCTACGTCGTTGATAACGGTGTTGTTCGTCCTTTCTCAGGCGCAGACCTGTATGACTACGGCTCTGTAAACGCTCTGGTCACTCCGAATGAGCGCTGGCAGTTTGGCGGTTTGGGTAAAATCGAGATTTCCGATAACGTCGAAGGTTACTTCGAAGGCCTCTATACTCGCCGCAAATCCAGCTACTTACTGGCTCCAGACGCCTCGTTCCAAACTGCGCTGGTTCAAACCCCGAACAACGGCGAGCAGTGGAACGACTTTGTTCCTGAAAACAACCCCTACAACCCCTTCGGTGCTGACGTTCGCGTAAACCGCCGATTTGTAGAGTCCGGCGGTCGTCTGTTTGCAGCCACTTCAGACACCTACCGTTTGGTGGGTGGCTTTAACGGTTCACTGTTCAACGATCAGTTGATGTGGGATGCATCCTATACCTACGCCGAAAATGAAATGGTCGAAGAAACCCTGAACTACGGTCGCTTCGACAACTGGGCAATTGCCGTTGACCCAATCGCCTGTGCTGCCAACGCTCAATGTGCTGCCGCTGGTGTCTTGAACCCCTTCTCCGAATACGGTGATATCACTTCTGAGCAGATGGCGTTCCTGACCACGGGTGGCCTGAAAGACCTCTACGGCAGCACGCTGGAAATGTTTGCCCTGAACCTGTCCGGCGATTTGTTTGAACTGCCTGGCGGTACTGCTGGCTGGGCCGTGGGTTACGAGCACCGCCGTGAAAACGGTTACTTCCGTGGCGACGAATTCAAGTCCAGCGGTCTGACCACTTCCGGTGCCAGTGACGCGATGGCAGGCGGCTTTAAAGTCGATGAATTCTACGGTGAACTCTACTTCCCAGTGATGGAAAATTTCAGTACTAACGCCTCTATGCGTTACTCTGATTACGACAACTCCGCTGGCAGCAGCACCACCTTCAAAGTGGGCGGCGACTGGGCAGTCACTGATGACCTGCGCATGCGAGCTACCTACGCGACGGGGTTCCGTGCACCTAACATCGCCGAGTTGACTCTGCCTGCACAGTCCAACTTCCCGGTTACCATTTCACTGTGTGAATTTGCCGATCGCGCATTGGCCGCTGGCGAGATTTCCCAGACTGTACACGACAACTGTACCGCCATGGGCATTCCAACCGGTGACGATGGTGAATATGGTTTCCCATGGCAATCCACCACTACCGCAACTGCACCTGTTGTTGGCGTCGACCCAGAGCTGGAGCCTGAAACCTCTAAATCCATCAACATGGGCTTTGTCTATGCACCGAGCTTCATGGAAGGCCTGCAAGTCAGCGTGGACTACTGGAAAATCGAGGTTGAAGACGTTATCGCAGTTCCTGACGTGAACGACCTCTACCGTAGCTGTATGAACTCTGTGAACCTGTCTTCTGCTGCCTGCGGTGCATTCACCTACGGTCCACACAACCTGGATGAGTTCTCTATCTTCCCTGGTAATGCTGAAGTTGTCCTGGGTAACCTAGGTAAACTGACCTCTGAAGGCTGGGACTTCGACGTTGTTTACAATGGTGAAGTGGACTTCCTGGGCGCTTCCGGTTACACCCTGAGTTGGACCGCTACCAAGCATGAAAGCTACGAGCGCGAGTACCCAACTACGGGATCTATTGAACTGGTCGGCACTGCCGGCGCTGCGGAAATCTTCCCTGAGTGGCGCATGCAGTTTGGTGCCAGCCTGTACGGTGCCAACTGGTCTGTGAACTACAAGGCTCGTTACATTGACGAAACCGAAGACCGCCTGCGCAGCTCTCTGCTGTCGGCTGACAACGTTGCGGAAGCCATCACTTACCACGACATCGTCGGCAGCTACACCTGGAACAATGTGACTCTGACTGCAGGTATCAACAACCTGACTGACGAAGAGCCACCTTACTTCCACACGGCGTTCAACGCCAACACTGAACCAGGTACTTACGACGTCATCGGTCGTCGCCTGTTCACCAGCATTAACGTGAAGTTCTGATCTGATTCAGTACGGACGTTAAGGAAACGGGGCCTCGCGCCCCGTTTTTTCATTTAAATAACTAACCTGTTTTAAATCAGCAACGGTGACTGACTATGCCACGTTTCCTGCTCGCCTTATTTCTCGCTGGAGTTACCTCAACGGTTTTTGCAAATTCTCTGCAAGAGTGCCGTCAAATAAGCGACCGTAATGATCGTCTCGCTTGCTACGATCAATTGGCCGACGCCAAGTCAAAAAAGTCTGACAATTATTTTGGTAAAGTAAAATACGAAGAGATCCCGGAAGACAAAACCTTTACCGTCGTTGATTATCGCAACATCCACAATCGATTCGTAATGACGATGAATGACGGTCAAGTCTGGAAACAAGCCGAAGCCAACCGACTGTTTCGCATCGACAAAGGCGATAAAGTCATCATCTCTTCCGGCTCACTGTCGTCATACTTTATCCAGAAGATCGACACCAAATTAAAAATCAAAGTCAAACGACTCAAATAAATCCGGGTTGCACAACGATTCATTATGGATACGCTTACAGCTTTTCTCACTCTCCTGTTTGTGATGGACCCACTGGGCAACATCCCGGTCTTTATCTCCGCCCTCAAAGACGTTCCCGAAGAGCGGCGTCAAAAAGTCATCCTTCGGGAGTTAATGATTGCCCTGGGCGTGCTATTGGTATTTTTGTTTTCCGGCAGTTACATACTCCATGCGCTGGGCCTGAGTGAAGAAGCCATTCAGATCGCCGGTGCGATCGTGTTGTTTTTAATCGCCATTAAAATGATTTTCCCCACCAAAGGTGGCATCCTCGGTGAACATCACTCCGGCGAGCCATTTATTGTGCCACTGGCGATCCCCTGCGTGGCAGGTCCGTCCACCATGGCTATTTTGATGCTGTTGGCCAACAGTTCCGGGGAACGTATTTATGACTGGCTATTGGCCCTGCTTTCGGCCTGGCTGTTCTCCAGTATCATGCTGCTGGCATCCACACCATTGTCGCGCATTCTCGGCTCTCGAGGCCTGATCGCCACGGAGCGTTTGATGGGCATGATTCTGGTGATGATTGCGGTACAGATGTCCCTCAATGGCTTGAACAATGCGTTGCATTGATTCAATGCGAAAATCGAAGCATCCGAACTAAAATCTTACGCCACTTCTTTCACTCCCGGCGTTAATAACAGTTTTTCCCCCTGATCATCCGGCAAAAAATAAAACGCCGGGATATCACCTCAACAGTTCGATTTTGAATCCTAACAGCGTTATCGAGCACATCTTATTATTCATAAAAAGTCTTATAAATTTTAACCTCCGAAACTTTCGGCATCCTAGCCTAGACTAGAATCAGACAAACCTATGGGTGTTTTATCAAATAAAAAGAAAACAAATCTGTAGCTACACCCAACGATGTGAGGAAGTTGCCATGTTTCAAGTACACGCCCTTTCCAAGGCGGTTAAGCTGGCTGTTGTGAGTGTCGGAACTGCCGCCATCATTCCTTTCACTGCCTTGGCACAAAACAGTGAACCCGCGGCGATCGAAGAAGTCGTGGTTACAGGCTCCCGTATTTCTCGCAACCCGCTGGATTACGTTGGCCCCATGAACATCGTGGACAGTGAAGTCATTTCAAAGTCCAACGCCATCACCATTCAGGAAGTACTGCAGGAAATCCCTGCTGTCACTATGAATGCCACCAATGAAAATGATTCCAACGGTGGCCAGGGTGTTCGCTCCGTCGAATTGCGCAACCTGGGCGAAGAACGGACTTTAATGTTGGTCAATGGCCGCCGCTATGTCTCCACCGTGTTGGGCTCTGGCCTGGTCGGCGACATGAACAACATCCCGATCAATATGATTGAACGGGTTGAAGTACTGGGTGATGGATCGTCTGCCGTCTACGGTTCGGATGCGGTCGGCGGTGTTGTAAACATCATTTTGAAAAATGATTTTGAAGGTATCGAGCTCAGTGCGGGCGGTGGTATTTCCAGTGAAGGTGACGGCAATCGCTATGACCTGTCGATGGTCATGGGAACCAATCACGATCGCGGCAACATCACCTTTGGCGTTTCCTACGTGGAAGAGGATGAAGTTCTGTTTGAGGATCGCGACTGGGCTGTCGATCCGGTGCTGGTGGACTTTGGCAGCGGTCAGGTGCGAGGCAGTGGGATCCCCCCCTGGGGAGCCTATTCCAGTAACAGCAGTTACATTGCGTTCCGTCCCGATCCAAGCACAGGCCTGGATTACACAGATTGCACCGGCCCCAACGCCAACGTAATCGATGGCTACGAGCCCTGCCGCTTCAACTACAATACCGGCAACGATGTATCCCTGCTGAGCCCAAATCAAAAAACCTCCATTTTCCTCCGGGGAAATTTTGAGCTCAGCGACTCGGTCAATGTGTTTTCAGAAATAGGTTTCACCGACCGCGAGGGCTCACTGTCGTTCCCGGGGTTGCCAGTTTCCGGCGCCCACGGCCAGTATACGGATATGATTCCGGTGCCCTTCAGCAACCCCCATATTCCAACCGATGCCCTGGCGTTGATTCAAAGTGAAGTCCTGGCCGACGACCCCAGCGCCACAGGCTTCAATATGTTCTGGCGCGCTCAGGATGCCGGCACCCGACAGTTTGAATACCAGGGCGAAACCCTCAGTACCTTAATCGGTGTTGAAGTTGACTTTGACAACGGTTTCGCCTGGGACGCCTATTTTAACTGGGGCCGTTCCGAAACCTTCGAAGAAACCTTTAACCAAGTTCAAGTCGGTAATTTACGCATTGCCGTTGACCCGGACGCCTGCGCGGCTGACGCTGGATGCTCAGCGGCGCAACGCAATCCCGGTGACGCCATCGATATCTTTGGCCGTCACGATGTCACCGATGCCTTTGCCAATTTTATTTTATTTGACGATACCGAGTTGAATGAATACGAGATGATGCAGATTGCCACCAACCTTACCGGTGATCTGTTCGAACTGCCTGCCGGCACGGTGGGCTTTGCCGTGGGTGCAGAATATCGCGAGGAAGAAGGCGGCAGCCGCAAATCCGCAATCACTCAATCCGGTGAAAGCGGAGGTAACTTTGCCCAATCCACCTCCGGCGATTACGATGTCACGGAAGTCTATGCTGAATTCAATTTTCCGCTGCTGGAAAATGTTTTCCTGGCCAGCTCACTGTCAGTGGATGCGGCGTTTCGTTATTCCGATTACAGCACCATTGGTGATGATTCCACCTATAAGCTGGGTGTCAGCTGGGCACCGATTGAAGACTTGCGTTTTCGAGTTGTGAAATCCACCGCTTTCCGCGCCCCCAATATCATGGAGCTCTATGGCGGCGTCGCTGACAGCTTTATTGGTGTGGACGACCCCTGCGAGGGGTTTGACGGCAACACGTCTACGTTGATTGGTGCCAATTGCCAAGCGGCCGGAGTGCCCATCGGCTATGTACAAACCGCAGGCCAAATCAAAGTTTCAGAGGGCGGCAATCCGGATTTGGAGGCGGAAACCGCCGACAACTTTACCGCGGGCGTAGTCTGGACCCCTGGCTTTCTTGAAGACTTTTCCCTGACTTTGGATTACTACGAAATTGAAGTCGAGGATGCCATTGATTCCCGCGACCCGCAGGATGTCATGGATGGCTGTTATTTTTCAGCGGGCTTGTCCTCTGCCGATTGCTTACGGATAGGTCGCAATGCCCAGGGCCAGGTCATTCGCCTGGATGTCCTGCAGGAAAACCTGGCCAAACTGGAAAGCAGTGGCGTTGATTTGACCGCAAACTACAGTTTTGGCACCGACTTCGGTCAATTCCGTATCAATTGGCTCGCCAACTACCTGATCGAATACCGGGAAACCAATCCGGATGGATCTTCAGAAAACTATACTGACCGGATTGCGTTTGAAACCAGCGACTGGGCGGGCTACCCGCGTATTCGTTCCAATTTGTCGTTTACTTTCTCACAAGATATCTGGGACGTTACACTCACCCATCGCTACATTCATGATGCCGATGCCGACCCGTTCTCACCGGCGGATGATGTGGTCGACAGTGTGGACGCTGTAAACTATTTCGATGTCGTGGGCTCAGTCAATATTGGCAGCTTTACCATCGTCGGGGGTGTGGATAATCTTACCGATAAGGAACCGGAGTACATCCCGGCCATTTCCACCAACACCTCGACCGTGTACGACTGGATGGGACGCTTCTACTACGCCAAAGTGTCTTACACATTTTGAGTTGCAGCTAAGGCGCAGTAACATAAGCCACCGCCAAGCAAGAGGTCCACTGACGTGGGCCTCTTTTTTTGAAGCCATTCATACGATTTTATGGACACTCTGACCGCATTTTTAACCCTGTTATTTGTCATGGACCCACTGGGCAATATCCCGGTGTTTATTTCGGCGCTTAAAGATGTTCCGGATGAGCGCAAACAGAAAGTGATTGTCCGTGAACTATTGATTGCCCTGGCCGTGCTGGTGGTGTTTTTATTTTCCGGCAGCTACATACTGAAGGCCCTGGGGTTGAGTGAAGAGGCCATTCAGATTGCCGGCGCCATTGTCCTGTTCCTGATTGCCATCAAAATGATCTTCCCCTCGCCAGGCGGCATATTGGGAGAGCAACCTCACGGCGAGCCGTTTATCGTACCGCTGGCCATTCCCTGTGTGGCCGGTCCTTCCACCATGGCCATTCTGATGCTGCTGGCCAACAGTTCCGGCGAGCGCCTGCTCGACTGGGTGCTGGCGCTGTTCTCGGCCTGGGCTTGCTCCAGTGTCATCCTGCTGGCCTCAACCCCCCTGTCACGCCTCTTGGGCGTAAGAGGGTTGGTGGCTACCGAGCGTTTGATGGGCATGGTGCTGGTGATGATTGCTGTGCAAATGTCACTCAACGGCCTCTACCAGGCCTTGCATTGAAGTTCAGATGCCGAATTTGGCCAGCTGTTTTTGGCGACTGCGCTCCTGAGCCTTGGCATAGGCTTTGAGAGTCTCTTGAAAGACTGCGTGCACCTCAGGGTCCTCCAGGTGGCGCTGCAGGAGTGGGTCAACCAGCGCCACCCCCATAGGTTGAACGTGATTGCGCTGCATGCGTTGCAGCGCCTGCCGTAGCGACGAGCGGTCTGCGGACAAGACATAAAACGCCAGTTCCGACACCTGCAGGGGTAAGTGGCCCCAGCCTTTGGCACGCATGTCTTGAATATCCTGTTCGATTTCATGCAGCAACTGCTGTCGCTCCTGGGTCTTACCCAGCAGGCCGGCTACATCCGCGCGATAGAGCAACAGAGACAGTTCAATATCCGGCTCCAACCAACAGCCGCCACCGTTCTCCTGGGAGCGGAGGAACAAGGCTTCGGCCGCGTGATAATCCTGTTGCGCGTATGCCCCGAGTCCTCGCCAATAATCCGCCCGGGCGACGTTTGCCACTTCGAAACTCTCACACAGCGCCTGCTTGGCCAGCATGGTCTCAGGATCAATGGTTTCCACGACGGCAGCAATATCGGCGATGCGATCATACTGTCGTTCGACCAGGGCCAGGGCCATATCCAAAAGCGCCGCCTGCCAGGCATCGAGAGCGGACCTTTGTTGCTGTAACAGGGCCCGGGCACGATCCGCCTCCCCCAGGCGTATCAAGGCATTGATGACCTCAAAATACGTGAGCTTTTTGTGTTCGTCGCTGAAATTGTGGCGCTGGATAAAATCCAGTGCCTCATCATATCGACCAGATCCCACCAGGGCGTGTAAATGTTGCTTCAGCAGGCCCTCGCTCTTCGACTGCTCAAAAAACTGGTCCCCCAACCTCAGGGCTTCATCGTAACGCCCCTGTTGCTGCAGGGCAGCGAGATAATTGAACTGAATGGATGGGTGCAGCGGATCGTTGCTCAGGGCTTGACGGTATTGATCATAAGCCTGACTCAACTCCCCCTGGTACAGCAGCACATTACCCAGCCACATACGCGCCATGGAATAGGCCGGTTTTAACTGTACGGCACGCTCATACGCCCGCCGTGACGCCACCAGGTCATTTTGCATCTCCAGGATAATGCCTTCGGAAGCGTGGGCTTCCGCCAGGCGGGCATCCAGTTCCAGGGCCCTGGCCACCGCTGGCACAGCGGCGGCCAGGGCCTCCTCCAATGGCAGTTCATCGTAGACCGTGGCAAAGGTATAGGCATCCGCCAGACCGGAATAGGCCGGGGCGTAATCCGGCTGCAACTCAATGGCCTCACGAAATTCCCGCCGTGCCGCTTTGAGTGAACGGGGGGTACGCTGATGCCAGTAATGCCGACCGAGCAGGTATTTTTCGTACGCCTTGGGGCTCACCTGATTGCGGGGCTCGGGCGATAACTGCAACTCCAGGCGACTGGCGACTTCCTCGGCAATCTCCTCCTGGATTTCAAACACATCGGCCATGCTGCGATCAAAGCTACCAGCCCACAGTGGGTGTCCCGCTCGAGCGTCGGTCAACTGCACCGTAGCCCGCAAGCGTGAGCCCTGCACCCGCACAGTTCCCTCCACCAGGACATCAGCATCCAGTTGCTTACCAATTTCACGGACATCCAGCGCCTGGTTTTTGAATACCTGAGACGAAGTGCGCGCCACAACTTTGAGGCTGGGGACGGTAATCAGTGCGTTGCGAATGTCTTCCGCCAGGCCGTCGACAAAGTAATCCTGCTGGTTATCGCCACTGAGATTGGCAAACGGCAACACCGCGATGGTATTCACAGAAGCAGGATCGAATTGGGGTTTAAGCCGAATATCGAGACGATCCAACACGTCGCTTAATAATTCCGGCTCACCCTCTCCGTCGCTAACCCGAATTTCGGCATTGTTCTCGACCACAATGGCGGTAATCACCCCCACTGCCAGCAGACCACAAAACACCAGAATGCCATAGATCAACACACGCCCCAGAGTTTGCACCAACGTCTGCAACAGTTGCAGAAATTGACGCAGCAGTTGTGCTGGCCAGGGCAGTGGGTTGTCAACTGAATCCGCACAGGGTTGGTGGTTCAAGCCCGTTGATGGCCGTTGCTGGTTGTCTGCGGTAGCGGTCTGGCCAGCTGCGGCTTGGGTATCAGCGGCAGGGTCAATGGGAGATGACGTGGCCGCCGAGAGGGGCACGGCGGGCATAATCAGACAATAGCCGCGCTTGGGCAACGTGCGGATGTAGCGTTTTTCCTTGGCGGTATCGCCCAGCAGACTGCGCAACTCGGAGATCGCCCGGGTCAGCGCCTCTTCACTGACCACCACCCCTTGCCATACCTGACTGAGCAATTGGTCACGGCTGACCGTCTCCCCGTCGGCGGCGACCAGACACAGCAGCACATCCATGAGTTTGGGCTCGACGTGCAGGCGCTGACCGGGCTTGGACACACACCCCGCCAGCGGTTCTACCGTCCATTCGCCCAGCAAAAATCCTTTTTTCATTACCGATTGTTCCTGCTCTGCCGCCTGCATGATGATCTCCGCCGTAGCATTACGCGTCACATACGCAACCGTTCACCCGTGGATCAAAAAAACAGTAACTCTCTGAAAAAACTAGGATATTTGTATATCCCGAAGCTTTTCCGAAGCTTTTTTAAGCAAATTTAACAATAGCATCACTATACCACCGAGTTTCCTCAGGCGCGCTACCGGGAAATTTTCCACACTGGCCCCACATCCGTGCGACACCTCAGCCCCACGGCATGCACAACCATTCGGTCAGAAGGAATTATTGCCATGTTTCCCACACACTGCACCACCCGTTACCCACACCTGTCCGGCCTGTTGCTTGGCAGCCTGTTAACCACTCTGCCCCTGGCAGCGACCCAGGCACAAACCACCGACAACCGCTACTGTGATCAATTTGACAGTGTACAAGCGGCCATTGTGGCGGCCGGCAACTATTACAATCCGCTGTCGATTTCGGAGGATCGGCAATATATTGGCACCGTTTTGCAGCACACTACGGATAATCACTACATCTTCACCGCCGTTGCCGGTAAGCCGGGACAGGATAAAGTCAGCAGCGCGCTGACAATTCCCGAGGGCTATCGTCTGGCAGCCTTCTGGCAGACCCGCGGTGATCAACACTGGGGACAACAGTATTTTTCCCGCGAACAGACCCATCTGGCACGCCAGTGGCAATTGCCCTATTACATGACCAATGCCAGCGGCTACCTCAAGGTGTACGCGCCCGACGATCCCCTGATGTCGAGTATTCAGGTGCGTCGTCGCGGCCTGGGTATGCTTGGTGGAGTGGCAGAAGGCCAGGAGATTCGGGTACAGGAACAGCCGCTGCAGGTCGCTACCCGTATGGATGAATGGCAGGCGCAATTGGCCGCCACCGCCGCCGGCCCGGACACCAGTGGCCAAACAGATTTGGAAAAAACCGCCGCCATAGGTCCAGCCTGCATGGAAGACACCCAGGGCCTGACGGCGGTCAAGGTGAAATAAACCGCGCTTGAGCCTTAGTTAGCCCAGGAGTCAGTCCAGCCGCGTAGCCAGCAGAGTCGCCAGCTGCTGTAGGAAATCTTCATCCACCTGGCTGAAATCGGCCAGCTGATCGGAATCAATGTCCAACACCCCGATCACCTGGCCCGCCTTCACTAAAGGCACCACAATTTCCGAACGGCTGGCCGAACTGCAGGCGATGTGGCCGGGGAACTGGTCCACATCCTCCACCCGGATCGTCCGCTGCTGCAACCAGGCACTGCCGCACACACCCTTGCCTTTGGCAATGCGGGTGCAGGCCACCGGCCCTTGAAACGGCCCCAGCACCAGCTCGTCCCCCTCGACCAGATAAAACCCCACCCACCAGAAGTCGAATGCGGTTTTTAAGGCCGCGGCCACATTGGCGAGGTTGGCAACGGTCGAAGATTCACCCGCCGTGAGCGCATCGATTTGCGGCAGCAACTCTTCGTAGACCACCTGCCGGGGGCGCTCCCCGGCGGTCTGGATATCCAACTCACTCATTGGCAGCAATCCAGGCGTCAACTTGCTGCTCAAGAATGGCCAGCGGCAAACTGCCATTACTGAGTACTACGCGGTGGTAGTCACGAATGTCGAACTTGTCGCCCAGTTTTTCCTCCGCCCGATCGCGCAACTCCAGCAGCTTGAGCCGTCCAATCATGTAAGACAGAGCCTGGCCCGGCAGGGCGATGTAGCGCTCCACCTCGGCAATAATGTCCGTTTCCGACAGCGCCGTGTTCTGCTTCATGTAGTCGATGGCCTGCTCGCGGCTCCAGCCCTTGGCGTGCATCCCGGTATCCACCACCAGGCGGCAGGCACGCCACATGGCCATGGTGAGGGCGCCAAATTTCTGATACGGATCGGTGTACAGGCCCAGAGCCTCGCCCAGGCTTTCGGTATAGAGCCCCCAGCCCTCGACATACGCGGTTTGGTAATCAAATTTACGGAATGCCGGCAAGCCTTCCAGCTCCTGCGCAATGGCGATCTGAAAGTGATGGCCGGGAGCCGCTTCGTGAATCGACAGGGCCTCGCGCAGATAGGTCGGCCGCGATGGCAGATCGTAAGTATTGACGTAGAACACACCGGGTTTGCTGCCATCGGGGGCCGGTGAGTTGTATTCCGCCGCCGCCGCCGAGGCTGCCCGGAAAGCCTCCGTGGGCTTGATCACATAGGGGGCTTTGGGTGCAATGTCGAACAGCTTCGGCAAACCGGCATCGACCTTTGCCCGTACATCCTCATAGGCCTGTAACAGCTCGGCCTCGGAGGCGTACTGGAATTGAGGATCGGTGCGCAGGTGGTCAAAGAACGCCTGCAGGTCGCCTTCAAACCCCACCTGCTCCTTAATTGCGATCATGTCCTGGCGAATCAGCGCCACCTGCTGCAAGCCGATCTGGTGAATCTGGTCGGCGCTCAGATCGGTGGTGGTGTAGCTGCGCACCTTGAAATCGTACCAGGCCTTGCCATTGGGCTGCTGCCCCAGACCCACGCTGTCCCGTGTCGCCGGCAGGTAGGTGTTTTCCAAGAAGTCGTGCAGCCTGGCGTAAGCGGGAACAAACTCGGTCTCAATGGCGCTGGTGTAAGCGCGGGTCAAGCGCTGCTTATCGGCGGCACTGAAACTATCGGGGAAGTTGTTCAGCGGCTTGTAAAACAGACTGTCCTGTACGTTGTCAACCACCTGCGCCTGCAATTGCGGCAAAGTGCGTTCAATCAGCACACGCGGCTGCACCACATGGTTGTCCATGCCCTGGCGCATGCGGGCAATGGCGTTGTCCACCCAGGTATCAAACTCACCCATGCGCTTGAGCCAGTTGTCGTAATCCTCGACCGTAGCAAACGGCTGGGTGGAATCGCCGGAGCCGAGAATGGCCAGAAAGTTGGGCAGGCTGAAAAACTGGCTGACGGGAACCAGGGTATCCAGCTGGGCAATGCCACTGGCAAAATATTCTTCATCCATGGCGCGCTGATACAGAAACACATCGTAGCTCAACTGATCGGCCGGACTGAGGCCGTCACGATCCAGCTGGTGCAGTTGCTTGAGAGTACTGTCTTCCAGCACCATTGAGCGATTGAGGTAGTCGTCGGTGAGACCATCGCCCAGGCGGTCGTTGTAGGTCATCACCCCTTCAAACATGGCGTCCATCGGATTGAGAGCGAAATTGGCCTGGCGATAATCGGCAAAGACCTGATGCAATTGCTGGCTCTGAACACTGTCAACGGCGCTGTTGGCCTGATCAGTCTGACAACCGCTGAGCCAGAGCGAGGACAGTGCCAGTGCCGCAACACCAGCTTTACGAAGCGTGAATAGCATATTGAATTCCCTGTAGCTTGTTATCGTTAGTGGACGAAATACGTCGGTTTTTCCTCATTAACTGTCGCAGTATTTTCTTCGTGGTTACTTTTTACAGATACTTATTACGAACACTTCTTCAAGGTAACCTGGCCAGCCGCTCCAGCTTGGCGTGATAGCGATTGCGCTGGTCTGTATCGCGGGTCATGCTCGCCGCTTGCCGCAGATAGTCCCGCGCCTGTTTAGCGTGCCCCAAAGCCGAGTGAATGCGCGCCGCCAGGAAATAAAAGCGGTGATCCTGCGCCTGTTCTTTCAGGGCGACATCGATATGAGCCAGCGCCTGGGACAATTCGCGTTGATCCAGAGCCTGTTGCGCCAGATAAAACTGGTAATAGGGATTGCGCTGGCGGTAGCTGTCTGCCAGGCGATTAAAGCGCACAGCCTGTTGCTGGTCCCCCAGCTGGCCATACAAACGTCCCAGGTTACTGACAATCATCAGGTCACGCGGGTCCAGCTGCAGACCATACAGATAGGCGACTTCGGCCTCCTCGAAGCGCTGGCTGCGGCGCAGCAGGGTGCCCAGGTTGCCCCACAGAAACGACAGCTGTGGTTGCAGGCCGATACCCTCGCGCAAGTAAGCATAGGCCAGATCCAGTCGTTGCTCGAACAGTGACTCCATAGCCCGGTTGTTGTAGTACTGGGCCATGGCGTAGTCTTGCGAAACCCGCTGCTGGGGGTAATCGACATCGTAATTTTCCATATTCAGGTCGACCACCTGCCGTTTGCCACGGGTCTGCACCACGGCGTTCATGTGACGGTAGTAGACGTGAGTCATCTGCTCTTCACTGCCACTGCCCTGCATATCCCACACCGGCGGCACTTTCACTTCGTTAAACCACACTTTGAGGTCGGCCTCGCGGGCCAGGGCCACAAACATAAAAGTAAATGACAGGCAGTTGCCCTCCTGCCGATAAAAGGTATCCACGGCACTGTAGGTTTTCAGTGGCTCATAGCGCAGCCCCAATAACCCACCGTGAAAAATGGCCTCCATCAGTTGCTGCAGGCGGCTGTCGCTGCTGGAGTCGGGATTGACAAAGGTGCTGACAAAGGTGCGCATGCCATCGTCGGGAGAGAGGGGATGATCTTTGAGAGGGATAGGCTCAAGGCTGTTTGTATCTCGCTCAAGGCTGTTTGTATCTCGCTCAAGGCTGCTCAACAGGCGTTCGGCCTCGGCGCGGCTGATGGATTTATCGACAAACTCCAGCGCGGGTTGCTGGCTGCAAGCCGTCAACCCCAAAAAGACCATCAGCGCCCACAGCAACCCGCGCAGACAACATGGTTTGAGAGAAGTCAGGCGCTCCCAGCCAAACGTGAAAAAGGACATGAGGTACGAGGTCATGAATGGTCACCTCGCTGTGTGCGATTACCAGTCATTGTAGCCCTTGGCTATAGTGTAGTCGGTTAGACCACAAAGCCGTTGAGGCATCACCCCCATCATTCGTCATATAGAGCTGAAATCTATAAATCGCGGTTCTCATCTACAAAAGTAGTAAGAGTGCGGTCATACTCTGGACATTCCCCAAGAAACCGTTTCTGGATAGCCTATGCCGACAACATCCATTCCAACCACCACCTTGCACGGGGATGACCTCTTCGGTCACCCGAAGGGGCTTTACGTCTGCTTCGCCACCGAGTTGTGGGAACGCTTTTCCTTCTACGGCATGAAGTTTCTGCTGTTGCTCTATTTGACCAAGTACCACCTGTTTACCGATCACGCCGGCTACGATGTGCTCGGTGCCTATGCCGGCCTGGTATACGCGCTGCCGGTGATTGGCGGCCTGCTGGCCGACCGCTACCTGGGGATGCGCAAAGCGGTGGTATTCGGCGCCCTGCTGCTCTCGGGGGGACACCTGCTGATGGCGTTTGAAGGGCACGAAGCCCAGCTTTATGCCGCTGGCAGCACCTTGGCGCAAACGTTGACGCTCAACGACGGCTCCATGATCACGGCCGGTACGGTGCTGGCCGAAGACGTGATCATCCAGGATGTGGTGGCCCTGAAGGTCTTCTTTCTCGCCCTGGCCCTGATCAGTGTCGGTGTGGGCTTTCTGAAACCCAACATCTCCACCATTGTCGGCCAGCTCTATGGCGATGACGATCCACGCCGCGACTCCGGTTTTACCATTTTCTATATGGGCATCAATATCGGCTCCTTCACCGCCATTCTGCTGTGTGGCTGGTTGGGTGAAACCTTTGGCTGGGGCTACGGCTTCGGCGCCGCCGGTGTCGGTATGCTGCTGGGCCTGGCCACCTTTCTGTGGGGCCAGAAATACCTGCGCGGCCTGGCCGAGCCCAGTGACCCGGCGGCTCTCAAGCAAGCGCTGATCGGCCCGATTAACCGCGAGTGGACCATCTACCTGGGCGGTTTCCTGTCCCTGGGTGTGGTCTGGTACCTGCTGCAATACGAGCCTGTGGTACACACCCTGCAGAATATCCTGTTGGTACTGGCCCTATCCGGGCTGCTGTTGTTTGCCTTTTTGAAGGGTACCCGCGATGAGTTCCAACGCACCCTGGTACTGATGGTACTGATCGCCTCGTCGGTGGTGTTCTGGGCCCTGTTTGAACAGTCAGCCGGCAGCATGACCCTCTACGCCGACCGGGTGGTGGACCGCAAGGTAATGGGGAATGAGCTGCGAGCCTCCATGTTCGGCTCGCTCAACCCGTTCTTCATTATTGTCTGTGCGCCGCTGTTTGCCGGCCTGTGGGTGTGGCTGGCCAAGCGCGGCTGGGAGCCGTCCACACCGGTGAAGTTCGGTCTGGGCATCATCCAGGCCGGACTTGGCTTTGGTGCCATGGTGATCGGTGCTCAGTTCCTGGGTGAGGACGGCAAGGTGGCTGTGATTTGGCTGGCACTGGCCTACCTGCTGCACACCACCGGCGAACTCTGCCTATCGCCGGTCGGTCTGTCGGCGGTGACCAAACTGTCGATCAAGCGAGTGGTGGGTGTCAGTATGGGCACCTGGTTCCTGGCCACCGCCCTGTCGGAAACCGTGGCCACTCGCATCGGCAAACTTGCCGCCATCGACACCTCCGCCGGCGAAGCCCAGGACGTGGCCATGGCTCTGGCCACCTACACCGAACTCTACAGCTTCCTGATGTGGACCGGTATCGGGGTGGGCGTGTTTATGCTGCTGATCTCGCCGCTGCTGCGCAAAGGCATGCACGGAGTTCATTAAGCCCCGCTTGAAGCCCGATGACGGTTATTTCTATAATAATCGTCATCGGAGTGTAGCGCAGCCTGGTAGCGCATCTGCTTCGGGAGCAGAAGGTCGTGGGTTCAAATCCCGCCACTCCGACCAGCCCTTTCCCCCTTTCCCCCTTTCCCCCTTTCCCCAAAACATCCCTTCCGCCTGAAAGTCCCTTTGACTAGGCTCCAAACCGCAATCTCCTTTACAATACGCCAGGTATGGAAACACAACGGATTTATCATGGGAATATTGAACGAGCTTAAACAACAGGCTGATGAACTGCGCTCTGCCGAAGCCGAACAAGCTGCTCGCCTGAAACAGCAAGAAGCGTATTATCACTCCCAACTTCGTCCTGCCATGGGACGCGCGCTGACCTATCTGGATGAGCTGATCAAGCACATCAATTTGGTCCAACCCGAGCGCACCGTTGAATACCCCCTTGCACCCAACCGGCAACAGCTTATCAGCCTGCGCCAAAGTCTCTACCGGCTCGTTATCGACAGCTCGGATACCCCACGGCAAGTTGATATACGGGTGACCGCCAACTTCGATCCACAACCTGTATTTGAGCTCTCCAGCCCCAAGTCCATCGTTCACTATGCCGAACATCTGGACAAATACGGTCTGCGCTATCATCGCCAGGACATGCTCAACAATCAGCATCAGGTTGAACGTTGTAGCTTTACGCTGGAAGGCCCTTTGCAATTAGCTGTACGCCTGCAGACCGATGCCGAGAACCAGTGCATTCACATTACGTTAAAAAACTTTGGTCAAGCTGGAATCAAACGCCATCAGTTTCGGCCCGAAAAAATTGATGACGCCCTGCTGGATAGACTGGGGCGTTTGCTCTTGCACGATGTGGACAGCCTTACTGTGCCCCAACAGATGCCCGACGAAGTACGCGAACGCATACGCAAACAACTGGCCACCGAAAAACAGCGTGAAGCAGACGAGTTAGCCCAGGCCGAAGCTGAAGCCCAACGGGAACGGGAAGCTGCCGAAGCCGCCAAATTCAATAACCGCCTGAAAAACTCTCTAACCAAGAAAGCACAGAAGTTCAGAGCGCTGTACCGAAAGCCATAGCAATTCATAACCTTAACAATTCAAAGCCCTAATCGATGAAGCACTCTTACCCTTTAGCCACGTTCTATTTGGTGATTGCGATATGCTCTTACTTTCTGGGCTATACGCCACTACTGGTGACAGCCTGGATAACCCTGCTGAGCACTATTACCTATTGGTATTACGCCAGAGATAAAGCTGCTGCTATCGCTGGCAAATGGCGAGTTCCCGAAAACACACTGCATTTACTGTCTCTTTGTGGCGGCTGGCCTGGCGGATTGATTGCCCGTCATAAACTGCGGCATAAAACCAAAAAAAACAACTTCCGGATTGTTTTCTGGCTAACCGTGATAGCGAATATTGCCGTATTCAGCTGGCTCCACACCCCTAACGGCAACAATTTAGTTCGCATCGGCGTTTCTCAGATTGAAAACAGCGCGCTGAATCATCTGCACACACCTCAGGTTATCAATACCGTCCTGAGGTTAACCCATTACCGCAACCCTGTTTTCTGACACGCGCCAAAGAATTTCTTTATTGACTGACCAAGTGTTTTCAACATTTCTGAGTCAACCTGAAAAAAATCAACAAACTACTCTGAATAACTGGCACAATAATTACAAATTCAAACTTCTATTCTATGTTTCCGCCAAAACACCAGGGACTCCACATGATTGACTTCAACAACAAAGGATTCTTCAAGCTCAAGCAAAACACCGATTACGCGGAAAAAGTCGCAGAGTTACTTTTGGAGGACGAGGTTATTGTCGACTCTTACAAGTCTATGCGCGATGGGGTGGTGTTTACCAACAAACGTATAATTGCAGTCAATGTCCAGGGTTTGACTGGCAGCAAAAAGGATTTCACCTCCCTGCCCTACAAAAACATCGTTGCCTACTCGGTGGAGAGTTCCGGCACCTTTGATATCGATTCCGAACTGGAAATTTACTTCTCCGCCCTTGGCCAGGTGAAGTTTGAATTCACCGGCAGCACTTCCATCAGCCTGATAGCCAAACACATTTCAGAGCATGCCCTTTAACAGCATGCTCTTTAACAGGCAGGACCGACCAAAGTTGTCATCGCCGCTGAATCTTTGGCACAATGGTGACGGCTGAAGGGAACATGTCAGCACCACAATAAATCAAACCAAGGACGACCCATGAAAAAATTCAGTTTTATTCTGCTTTCCATCATTGCACTTTGCACGGGCTGTGCTTCCAACCCCATGATGGTCTCAGCGATTCACCAGATCGAGCCGCCAGAAACTGACCAGGCGCAGGTGATTTTTATGCGCGATACGTTTGTCGGTAGCGCGATCAATGCCTCGCTGTACGATGTCAGCGGTGACCAGCCGGAGTTTATCGGCATCATCGCCAATGGCACCAAGGTGAGTTACACCACGTCGCCCGGCCCACACACGTTTATGGTCGTATCTGAAGCGGCCGACTTTATGGAGGCTGAATTGGCTCCGGGAAAAACCTATTACAGCCTGGTTACGCCTCGAATGGGCGCCTGGAAGGCCCGCTTCTCATTGTGGCCTATCAAGTCTGAAGTGAACGCTGAATATCAGCTGGACAGTGACGAGTTTGCCAAGTGGCAACGCAACACCAAAGTCGCCGACATCACCGACAAGGCCCTCGGCTGGTATCGCAGCAACAAGCCCAGCGTCATGGCCAAGCAGGCCAAGTATTGGCCAGTCTGGCAAACCAAATCAGAAGCGGATATTGCCAAGCGGACATTAACTCCAGAAGATGGAATTTGATACGAAATGAGTAAATGGGTTTCTCGTGGAATCCACATTGCCATCACAATGCTGTTGCTTGTGATGGCAGTGATTCAACTCAACGACCCGGATCCCCTCTACTGGGTCACAGTCTATTCCCTGGTAGCTCTGACGCCTGCCCTCAGGATTTTCCACCGTTCTTACAACTGGCTGCTCAACCTCACTCTGGGCATGGTGCTGGCTGGGTTGCTGATGTCGGCTCCCGGTTTTATCGACTATGTCCATTCCCGCGACTTCGGATCCATCACGGGAAAAATGATGGCCGAAAAAGCCTATGTGGAGTATGCCAGAGAATTTTTGGGGCTGGTCATTGCGATCACATGCTTAGCTATCTATCGCTACAGGCAACCACAGGCAGACAGGGATTCCATGTCATAACGAACGGCTTGAAATGCTGGCGTCCTAAGCTTCTCGGAACTTGCCTTAAACAACCTGGGGGTATAGAGTTTTGCCCTCGGACGCGGGGACGACCTCGCCACTCCGCCTGCCTTTCTCCGGGGACGACCCCAACAGCCACAGGATTACGATTATGGCTTGGGTCATCCTTTTCTTCGCCGGATTATTTGAAATCACCTGGGCCATTGGCCTGAAATACACCGTGGGCTTTACCCGCCTCTGGCCAACGCTGGCGACACTCACCGCCATGATCGCCAGCTTTTGGCTACTCGCTATTGCCATGAAATCACTGCCCATCGGCACTGCCTACAGTATCTGGGTGGGCATTGGTGCTGTCGGTACCGTGATTCTGGGTATGATGTTGTTCGACGAACCGGCCACCATTGCCCGATTGGTGAGTATTGCACTGGTGGTTGTCGGCATTCTCGGCCTGAAACTAACCGCTTCTTGATCAAGACCTTAAAGCCGCTGCTCAAACAACGCCAACAACCGAGCCCAGGCCCGCTCAGCCTGGGCTTCGTTGTACACCGCCGAGTCCGGTGGACACCAGCCGTGCATGGCCCCTTGATAGACTTCGATTTCAGCCTCAACACCGGCTTGCTCAAACGCCTGCCGCAGTTCAGTTTTCGCATGCGGCTCTTTCTCGTCGTCGTTATCGGCTATCGCCACCAAAAACCCGGCATTGATGCTGGGAATCAAGCGATGTGGGCTGTCTGCAGCATCGGTCACCAAACCGCCGCCGTGAAACGAGGCTCCGGCACCAAAGCGCTCAGGCATGTCAGCCGCTAAACGAAAACAGTAGGAACCGGTCATGCAATACCCCATCACCCCCAGTTTGCGCTGGGTATCGACGGCGGCTTGTTGGTCAAGAAACCCCACCAGTGCTCGACCATCCCGAACACAGGTCTCGGGAGAGAGTGTGCCTGCCTGTTTGCGCGCTTCGGGAAACAGTTGGGCACGCAGTTCCGGATCGATGTGGGTAGTCCCCCCTGGAGCGATCTGCCCCTGCATCGTCCGGTAGTAGGGATTGACCACCAGTACTGCGTAACCGGACTGGGCCAGCCGTTTGCCCATTTGCCGATAGGATTCACGGATACCGAAGATATCCGGCCATAAAATCACCCCCGGATAACTCCCCTCATTGGGATGCACAAAATAACAATCAGCCTCGCCGTCCGGCGTACTGACCGCGACAAAACTTTCAGCAACAGGTAAAGCCTGGGCCACCGCCGGCAGCATCATGGTCAGCGTCAGGCCGAGGCCAGCTTTGCCAAAGTCGCGTCGGGTTAATCGTTTCTGTGCACCATCGACTGCAATATCCTGCTCGGTAAACTCATCACACATAGTTCAGCTCATTTGAAGTTAAGTAACGCATTCGTTTAGGTATTTGCACGTTTAAAAAACACAGTCTTCGCTGTTGTCTCAGACATCTGATTTTAACCACCAGATTTTCTCCTGCGCCGCACACTTGCCTTTTAACCCGCCGATGATCTTGACGCAATCCAGTTCAATGAGATGATAGAACTGGCTGTAATGACGTTCAACTTCAGCATCATTAATGGAAAACGGTGGGCCATTCATTTGGCTTTGATCGTATTGCAGCACAATCAATAGTTGGGCTGCATCACTGGTGATTTGTCGTAAATGTCGTGTATAGCGATCACGCATTGACTCAGGTAATGCGATTAGCGCCGCCCGGTCATAGATCAGATCTACTGAGCCCATCTGTTCAGCTGTCAGCTGAAAGAAATCACCGACAAAAATATCCAGCCCCTCAGCACTATAGTGTTTGCACTGCTCTGATTCTGACACCTGTGGCACTCGCTGTAGATCGGCGAACAGTTGCTGTACAGCCAGTTCACTCAGCTCACTCCCCACCACCCGATAGCCTAAGCTTAATAACCAGCCGATATCCCGGGTTTTACCACACAATGGAACAAACACCCGGCTGTCCATGGCCAGCTTGAGAGTACCAAAATGTTGCATGAGCAAAGCGTTGCCTTCGGCCTCGTGAAAACCAATTTCATTCGCCTGCCAACGCTGGTGCCAAAAGTCTGCTTCCATAGTCCTGCAATTTTCGCTTTCAGTTTAAAAGGTTCAGCCTATCACAATTAATGGGCAATTAAGTCGGGCCAGTAGTGGTGCCAGCTCCGAACGCCATTGTCGACGTGATACCACAACAAAGTCCAGCTGCTCCCCCATACGCTGCAGCAGATCCTTGAGCTCGCTATAGGGTCGGTGCTCAAGCCGAGTCACAGCCGACAGCTGCCGCGATATTGAGTGGGATTCCGGCGCTGCCACCGACACGTCCGCGTGCACCAGGACCAGATGAACTTGGTTACCTTCCAACGGCAGCAGTAACGTGTTGAGAGCTTGGTAAAAGTTGTCGTCACCACCGTCCAGCACTAACAGCTGTTTGACCGTGCGAGCCATCTGTTGGTGCTGTCGGTGCAGGCGTTGGCCGGTTTCAGAAGCGTGGAAGTAAATACAAAAATCCGCCCCTTCCAAACTGTCGAATTGATAATCCCGACACCGTCCACGAATGGAACTGACAGTCCAAGGTACCGATCGCTGCTCAGCCCGCTGAGCCAAACGCTGCCGAAAGCGCAGCATTCGAGCTTGATAGGTGGACAGCACCGAGTGAATATCAATCTCCCTCGTCAGCCCGGTGGTCAGGCAAATCTCGCGAGTGAAGGGCAAGGCGGCGCTGTTGAGCAAATCGATATCTTCAATAAAGACACCTTCCAGTGGCCGCTTTAAACGCGCAGCGATAGTCACCGCGTATTCAATCGTCGATTCGGGCAGATTATCACTGTCGACTGTTATGATGACCCGTTTTAATCGAACTGGTGCCGGCAAATCAACCATCGTCACTCCCTCCTTTTTCCGGAAGCTCCGCGTCGGATGTGTTTTTTCCATTGCCACTGCTGCGATAGTGTTTCTGCAATGCCTGCAGTTCTTCAATGCGTGCCGTGATACGGCCATTGACACTATCGGCGGGGTATCGACCGTCACTATCCACTTCCCCCATCGACAAATCCGCCAGTGCCTGCATCACATCATCGACATGCTCGGCGGTGTGAATGTGAAAACGTCCATTACTGACCGCCTCGCGGATATCACGACGCAACATCAGGTGCACCTGATTGCTGGCCGGAATGATAACCCCTTGCTCACCGGTCAGACCACGAGCAGCGCAGATATCGTAAAAACCTTCGATTTTTTCATTGACGCCACCAATAGCCTGGATCTGGCCATGTTGATTCATGGAGCCAGTGACTGCGAGGGATTGCTTCATGGGAATATGGGCAATGGCCGATAACAAGGTACACAACTCCGCAGCCGTAGCGCTGTCACCATCCACTCCACCATAGGATTGTTCAAACACCAGCGTGGCCGACAGCGGCAGCGGTCGTTCCTGGGCATAGCGATTGGCCATATAGGCACTGAGGATCATCACCCCCTTGGAGTGGATCTCGCCGCCGAGTTTCACTTCCCGCTCAATGTCCATCACCCGGCCCGGTCCCAACCTCGCCGTGGCGGTGATGCGCGAGGGACTGCCAAACGCCTGGTCCGCCACCGCCATTACGGTCAGACCATTGACCTGGGCCACGGCCGTGCCGCTGGTGGCGATCATGCTGATGCCGCGAATGATTTGTTCGTGGTAGGACTCGCGCATGCGGCTGAGACGAAAATGACGCATGTCCAGGGTCTGCTGAATCTGTTCGCGGCCGATCACCTGACTGCCCGCCTTACCAGCCCGGTAATCCGCTTCACTCAGCACATCACCGACGAAATCCACGTTCAGGCTCAGCTTGCTGCTGTCGTCGGCGTGGCGGGCAGCGGCTTCAATCAATCGCGCCACGGCCGCGGGATTCAGTGGTCGCAGTTGAGATCGTTGTTGTAACGCGGCAATCATGCGAGCGTACAACTGGGTATTGTCATCGGTGCGATCCGTGCGATGGGCAAAGTCGGCAGCAACCTTGAAGAGTTTGTCGAATTCGTTGTCGTAACGTTTGAGCAGGTAATAGAGCAATGGCTCACCGGTCAGTATCACCTTCACGTCAATGGGCATGACCTCCGGCTCCAGCGACAGAGTGCTGATCAAGCTGAACACTTCTTCCAGCGACGAGATGCTCACCTGTCCGGCTTTCAACGAGCGTTTCAGCCCCTCCCAGGCGTACATATGCGTCAGGGTTTTGCCGGCATCCAAAATCAGGTAACCACCGTTGGCGCGATGCAGGGCACCGGGTTTGATCAGGGTAAAATCGGTCACCAGTGTGCCCATATGAGAGACATGCTCAATGCGGCCCACCAGATTCTGGTAGGTGGGATTGTCCTCAATCACAATCGGTGCCCGCTGCTGGCCGGTGTTGTCCACCAGCACATTGACCCGGTAGCGATGAAACCCTTCGGCGCGACGCTCCACCTGGTCCACTTCCTCCGACTCATTGTCTGACAGGAAGTCTTCGGCGTTTTCAATCGCATCTTTTTTGACCGCCGCCAGGTAGTCCATCACATTGGCCTGTTGCTGATAGCGCTGCTCCAGGCTTGCAAGGAACTGCTCGACGGTGAGCTGGGTCACTTCCTGATTGAGGGTTTTCAGTGCCCGGCTCATCTCCCGCCGCACCAATGGACCTTCGCGAACGTGGGCCTGCAGCTTTTTCTGGATCGCCTCAACACTGGCTTCGATGCGTTTTTGCTCATCCTCGGGCAGCTGTTCAAAGTCCTCCGGACTGATGACCTTGTCATCCGCCATCGGTGCCATGGTGTAGCCGGTGGCGGTTCGCATCATGGCGATATTGTTTTGCCGGGCTTCATCACCCAGTGCTTGCAGGGCGCTTTCCAGGCGCTGCTGGAACTGAGTACTGATCTCCTCCCGCCGTCGCTGGTAATCCTCATTCTGGAAAGCGGCCGGAATGGCGGTCAACAGGTCTTCCACCAACTGTTTCATATCGCCACACAGCGTCTTTGCCATGCCAGTAGGCAGTTTTAACAGTTGTGGCCGCTGGGGATCATCGAAGTTGTAGATGTAGCACCAATCGAAGAGTTCGGTACGGGGTGAATCGCGGCGGCCGAGGATTTGCTCCACCAGCTGGTGCTTGCCCAGCCCGGGCGCGCCCAGCACAAACAGGTTAAAACCGTCGCGGTTGATTTCAACACCAAACTCCATGGCCTCCAGGGCTCGCGTCTGCCCCAATGGGACTTCCAGCGGCTCCAGATCGTCCGTCGTGGCAAAAGAAAACGTCCCGGGATCACAGACGAGATAGAGTTGTTCAGGGTTGAGGGTTTTTAGCATGGGACCATTTCCGCGAGCAGCCGAACGCCTTAAGCATAGACAATCTCAGCAACACGCAGAAACGGACCCCGACATAAGAAGGCCGGGGCTTTGGGGACATATAATTGGAGGATCGAACCGTCAGTCGTGCTTCATCATGCTGGAAGACAGGGCGTCACGCTCTTCGGCAGTCATACCGTTGACCTGATTGATCAGTTGTACCAGCTCTTCCGGGAAGCGGATTTCCGCTTTCCCCTCAGCCAATCCCTGGAACACGGTTTCCGCCGCATCCACCAGGCTCACCACACTGTCCACCGCCCAGGCGTTACTGGCGGCCATCCGGCCTTCAAGGAAGCCCGGATAGATACCGCTGACCTTGACATTGGTCTGGCCCAGTTCGGCGCGGATACCATCGATCAACATACGGGCACCGGCCTTGGAACCGTTATAGGCGTGCTCGTACGGGAAACCGGCGTAACTGGCCAGACTGGAGACAATGGCAATGCGACCAGTATCGCGTTGCAGAAACAAAGGAGCGACATGGGAGAGAATAACGTAACTGGAAATCACATTCACATCGTAGTGCTGCTTGGCCAGGCGCCAGTCCGGATCGGTCAGTTTTTGCGGCACATCAATACCGGCATTGAGCAACACCAGATCAATGTCCGGATGCTCGGCGAGGATGGTGGGTACCAGTTTGTCCAGTGCCTCCAGATCGGACAGGTCGACAAAATAGGAGCTGAAATCCACGCTGTCACCCAATTCGGCCTGCAAGGCCTGCACCGGTGCCTGCGAGCGGTTAACGGCCACAATGGCACTGCCAGCCTGAGCAAAACGACGACAGAGAGCGGCGCCCAAATCGCCACCAGCGCCGGTGATTAAGACTTTTTTGTATTCCATGGGGTACTCCTTTTGCACCAAACGTGGGATTGCGGCCGGATGCTATCACAGAGGAGTTCGAAGAAATGGCCTATAGGTGACAATCTTTCAATGGCCGTTTTGCCGACCTGCTAAGACTCTTTTCAGGGGCAATTTGCAGGGCAATGTTCAGTGACAATTTTGGGGCCGACCGCTCGCGTGATAGCGAGCAGCCGGGTCGGTGTATGGAGTCGCTTAGAGATAAGCGATGGCGAGGTAGCCCAAAAGGGTAACCGCCGCGGCAATCAACGCGTAAGGCAGCTGGGTCACCGCGTGCTGCAGCGGAGTACAACCGGTGGCCTGGGCGGTCAGCACCGTGGCATCGGAGTAAAAGCAAGCGTGGCTGCCAAAGGTACTGGCAGACAGGGTGGCGCCAATCACCAGGGTCATATCCGCTCCCAGAGTGTGTCCCAGCGTGGTCACAATCGGCAACACAATGACAAACACCCCCCAGTTAGAACCGGTCATAAAGGACACCAGGCCCATGCTGACGAAGATAATGGCCGGCAGGGATTCAGGCGTCAGTAATGGCTGCATTACCTCCACCACATAATTGGACAAGCCCAACGCGTCATTCACGTCCTTGAGAATAAACGCCGCCGTTAACACCGCCAGTGGTTCAATCATGGTTTTGAAACCGTCGATCGCCGTATCAAAGGTTTCATTGTGATCCAGAATCCGTGTCACCAGAATCGTGATGATGGTGAGACCCAAAGTGATGTAGATGCCGATCAAAAAGTCGTTATCAAACCACATGGTGAGAAACACCAGCGCCAGCATTGGCATGACAAACAACCACAGGCGCGGCTTAACGCCGGGCTTGGGTTGGATCGCCTGATTGGCCTTTTCAATGTGTTCCGCACCGGGAGGGACCGTGGCACCGGTGGTCAGGGCCCGCAACTCGGCCTTTTTCATGGGGCCAAAATCGGGAATCCAGCCCTTCACCACAATCGGCACCAGAAACAGCGCCACCCAGGCATAGAGCATGTAGGGAATCGCCGAGATATACACCGACAGCCCCTGCCCCTCTTCGGCCAAGCCGTTATCCACCAGCAGGCCGCCAAAGAAGGCACCCCAGGTAGAAAACGGGATAATCACACTCGCCGGCGCCGCAGTGGAGTCAACCACATAGGCCAGCTTCTCGCGAGAAATCCGGAACTTGTCCGTCAGGTTGCGCATGGCCGCGCCTACCGCCAGTGAGTTCAGGTAGTCGTCGACAAACATAAAAATGCCAAGCCCCCAGGTGGTATAGAGAGCGCTGGATTTATTATGAATTTTATCGGCCAGTTTGTGGGTAAAGGCAGTGGCCGAGCCGGTGCGAATCAGCAGACCAATCAAACTGCCCATAAAACCACACACCAGGATCACCCAGGCCACGTCTTCGTCGGTTAACACCCGCAACGAGGTTTCGGCAAAACCGGTAACAAAACCGCTGCCATGCAGCATCACCAGCCCCAATAGGGCACCGCTGATCAGGGACTCAATGGGACGTCGGGTCCACACAGCCAAAATAAACACCAACGCTGTTGGTAACAGCGCCCACGCATTGCCATACGGATCCATACGCTAACAAGCCCTCAAGGGAAAACAAACGGTTGATAAAATGTGGTCGACCCGGCGACAATCTGCGGTCGAATACGCCCCCAAAATTAAATAAAAGTTCGGTTTTCAAGCAAATAAGCATGCCAAATTCAATGGCATCACTCAATCAAAATATTGCCTACAGCGATACAAAAACTGGCCTAAAGCAATACAAAAGACTTGCCTGCGGCGATATGTAAAAGCGGCATGCGCTAAGGCAGTGCAGCGCCGCCGAAAGCGCGGCAATTGTGCACTGAGGGCTGGCACTCAGGAAGTGATTTTTTCAGGAAGGCCGGGGTTCATAACCCCGGCCAGAGGCGTAACGGGGTCAGTCGTTCAGTACTAGTCATTCAGTACAGAGAACATAGAGCCACCAGGCAGGCTGCGGGTAACCTGGGTGTAGCTGTCACGTTGTTTGTAGCTCTCAAACCAGCGTCTCAGATCGGGGTAGGGATCGAGACTGACACTGGTCAGGTCGGTGGTCTCAAAATAGCTGAAGGCGATGGTATCGGCGAGGGACAAATCAGGCCCTGCCAGATAGTCCTGTTCCGATAAGCGCTTGTCCAGCACCGGTAATTGTTGCTCCAGAAAACCTTTGGCTTCCTCAAGAGCCGCCTCGTCTGTGGGGGCGCCCATCATTTTCGGCTTGATCTTCTCTTCAAAGAAATACACCTGCAACCAGCGTCCCATATGGAAGGACACCATATCCAGCCACTGATTGACCATGGCCCGCTGTTGCGGGGTGTCGCCATAGAGCCGATTGTCATTTAACTCGGCCAGCAAGCGACAGATGGCGTTGCTTTCGAAATAACACTGGCCGTCCAGCTCCACCACCGGCACCTTACCCAGCGGATGACGGCACAGGTGCTCTGGGGTTTTGTGTTCGCCTTTGGACGGATCCAGCCAGTGGATATCACACTCCTGTCCCAATTCCGCCGCCGTGTAGAGAATTTTGGTCACGTTAAAGGTGGGGAATGCGTAGATTTTCATATCCTGATCCTCTGGAGATAAAGGTGTGTAAACCGACCTGCAGGTTTGAGGTTGGCCAAGTTTTCCTCAGGCAGTATAGACAGCGATTGCTTTTGCGAGTCGATTGAAGACCAGGATATTGAATCAAGATCGACGTTCGAGGAAGGAGAAAGGAAAGAGAAGACAAGTGCCGGGCATTGTGCCCGGCACCAGAGCTAGAGAAACGCGGGACTTACCAACCGCAAGCGCGGTCTTTGTTCTGCTCCTCCAGCCACGCCATCAGCGGGGCAAAGTAATCAATAATAGCCGAGGCATCCAACTCCCGTTGGCCGGTGAGGGCTTGCAGGGCATCCGGCCAGGGCTGACTCGCGCCCATGGCCATCATCGCCTGGAGTTTGTCGCCGGCCTCGCGGTTGTTGTAGATAGAACAGCGATGCAGCGGTCCTTCAAAGCCAATCTGTTCACACAGGGCACGATGGAACTGGAACTGCTGGATAAACGCCAGGAAGTAACGGGTGTAGGGAGTGTTGCCCGGAATGTGGTACTTGGCACCCGGGTCGAAATCCGCTTCGCTGCGCGCGACCGGCGCTTCAATACCCTGGTAATCTTCCCGCAGCTGCCACCAGCCCTTGTTGTAATCCGCCGGTGCGATGTCACCATTGAACACCTGCCAGCGCCACTTGTCGATCAGCAAGCCGAAGGGCAGGAAGGCAATCTTATCCAGCGCCATTTGCATCAGGTAGTTGAGGTCTTCTTCCGCAGAAGGCTCCTGGTCAATCAGGCCCAACTGTTTCAAATAGCTGGGTGTGATGGACAACCCCACCGTATCACCGATCGCTTCGTGGAAACCGTCGTTGGCGCTGGCCTTGAACAGATAGGGCTGTTGATTGTAAGCACGCTGGTAGAAGTTGTGGCCCAGTTCGTGGTGCACGGTCTGGAAATCTTCCGCGTTTTTCTTGGTACACATTTTGATGCGCAGGTCATCGACGTTGTCGACGTTCCAGGCACTGGCGTGGCATACCACTTCACGGTCGCGCGGTTTGACAAACTGCGAGCGCTGCCAGAAGGTTTGCGGCAACGGGTCAAACCCCAGCGAGGTAAAAAACGCTTCGCCGGTTTTCACCATATCCACTTCCGACATACCGGAAGCGACAATCCGTTCGGTCAGGTCGTAGCTCTGCTCAACGCCTTCGGGTTTGACCAGATCGTAAACGTTACCCCAGGTCTGGGACCACATATTGCCCAGTAGGTGGGCGGGAATCTTGCCGTTGTCGGACACTACGTTCTTACCGTAGTGATCCTGCAGCTCGGCCCGCACATGACACTGCAGCGACTCGTACAGGGGTTTCACTTTGTCCCACTGCTTATCGACATCGGCGGCGAAGGCGGCGGGACTCATGTCGTATTTGGAGCGCCACAGATCGCTCAGATCCTGATACCCCAGTTCGCTGGCACCGGCGTTACCGATTTCCACCTGACGCTGGTACAGAGGACGCATCGGTGACGAAATGGTGCGCCAACCGACCCACAATTCTTTCAGCAATTCGGCATCGCGACTGGTGGCCAGAATCTCTTCCATTTCGCCGAGGTTGTAGCAACGCTCGTCGTTACAGTACTGACCTTCACCGTACATGGCTTCCATTTGCAGCCCCAGATCGGCCAACTCACCGGCCAGAGTCTCATCCGAAGGTGCCGGAATCACCAGGTCCTGCTTTAAACGTTCCAACTTGCGACGCAATGCCGGATCAAGATCCTGGCCATCGTATTCGGCCGCCTGCTTGGCGTACTTGACCGACAACAGGGTGTATTCCTGCATCGCTCTGGCCGAAACAATCTGGCTGTCGGTATTGATGTAGGTCGACGATAGCCAGGCGGCATGACCGACATACTCCGACATTTCGGACAGTTCCCGCTCGGCCTGCTCAATAAATTCTGCCGCAGACAATTGCGACTCGGTTTGTTGCGTGCTGCACGCTGCGGTCAGAATACCGGCAGCCAGCAGACCGGAAACAGAGGACCATTTCATCGATGTAGCCTTTTCTCTGGTTGTTTGTTCAAGAATTTTTCAGCAATCACCAAGCATGATTACCGAGGCGATTGTGATTCAGTCATGCCACTCATCGGCATCAACAATTTCGGTTTCCTGCGTACCGGCTTCGGCCCAGGCCCGCATTTCCGGCAGAGACAGCATCCAGTTCACATACTCCTGACAGGCTGGCGACACGGGCAGCTGGTAGGTGTGCAAGCGAAACACCACCGGTGCGAAATACACATCGGCGATACTCAACTCGCCAAACAGGGCCGGCCCACCAGAGGCAGTCAGGCACCCGGACCAGAGGTGGTCCAGACGAGTGAGGTCTTTCTGTACATCACCACGCAACGGCGCTTTAAATGGTGGCTTGCGACAGTTCATCGGGTAATGGGAACGCAGGGCGCTGAAGCCGCTGTGCATTTCCATCACCGCCGACAGCGCCATGCCCTTCAGTACCGGATCATCTGGCCAGCCGATCAGCGGAGAAAAGTGACGCTCCACATATTCGATAATGGCCAGTGAATCCCACACCCGCACATCACCGTGATGCAATGCCGGCACACAACCGCTGGGTGAGTACTGGTGAATGCGCTCATAGAACTCCGGTGTATCCAGCGGCAGGCGAATTTCCTGAAAGGGTAATTTGTTCACCGCGAGATAGAGCCAAGCTCGCAACGACCAGCTGGAATAGTTTTTGTTGCCAATGATCAGTGTGAGCTTGTCCATATCAGAGTCCTTTAAACAGTCGTTCCTTAATCGTATAAATGACAGGCGACCCAGTGGTCCTTGTCAGATGCTTTCGCCACCGGTTTGAGCACCGGTCTTTCACTGCGACAGCGTTCAGTGGTGTGTTCACAACGGCCGGCAAAGCGACAGCCCGGCGGCAGGTTCACCGGCGACGGTACCTCGCCCACAATCAATTCGTGAGCACGCTGTTTTTCCAGCTTCGGGTCAGCCAGCGGATTGGATTTGCACAGCGCCTGGGTGTAAGGGTGTTGCGGATTAAAAAACACATCGTCCGATGAGCCCTGCTCCACCACCGAACCCAGGTACATCACCACCATCACGTCGGAAATATAGCGCACCATGGACAGGTCATGGGCAATAAACAGTAACGTCAGGCCCATGGTTTCCTGCAGTTCACCCAGCAGGTTAATCACCTGCGCCTGCACCGACACGTCCAGCGCCGAGATGGGTTCATCACAGACAACAAAGCCGGGTTCGGTAATCAGGGCGCGGGCAATGCCGATGCGCTGGCGCTGACCGCCGGAGAACTCGTGCGGGTAGCGCCCCAGATGTGAGGGATTGAGATTGACCTTTTCCAGCCAGCTGGCCGCCAGCTCGCGTCGTGACTGGGCATTTCCCTGGTTCTGCAGTCGCAGTGGTTCGGTCAGGATCTCCTCAATGGTCATGCGCGGATTCAGTGAGGCGTAGGGATCCTGGAAAATCATCTGGATCTCTTTGCTGTAGCGGCGAAAATCTTTCGCCGTGTAACTGTCCGGTAAACGCTCACCGCGATAATAGACATCACCACCGGATTTATCGTGCAGACCCACCAGGGTTTTACCGATGGTGGATTTACCGGAACCACTTTCACCCACCAAACCCACAATGGTGTTTTCCGCAATGTCGAGATTCACATTGTCAACAGCATAGAGCTTCTGACCTTTGCCGATATCGAAGCGTTTCTGTAGATTCTTGATTTGCATCAGAGGCTGGTTTTGCCCCTTGGTCGTTTGATCTGTCACAGTGCCCCCTACTTCACGGCCAGCGGCATTTGATAAAGTGCTTCCACATCCCGCTCCACCTGGGGATGCTGTAACCAGCAGCGCGACGTGTGATGATCTTCCAACTGGAACAACTCCGGCAACTGTTTGTCGCAGATGTTCATGGCGTAGTCGCAGCGGCTGCAGTAACCACAGCCGGGCGGAGGGGAAAACAGATCCGGCGGGCTGCCAGGAATCGCCACCAGCTGCTCATCCACATGCATTTCCGGCGCCGGCATGGCTTCCTTCAGGCCGAGGGTGTAGGGGTGAGCACTGCGGTAAAAAATATCGTCCACGCTGCCGCGCTCGACCACCTGGCCGGCGTACATTACCGCCACTTCATCGGCCATGCGGGCGACCACGCCCAGATCGTGGGTGATCAGCACAATCGCCATGCCCTCTTCGCGCTGAATTTCACGCATCAATTCCAGCACCTGGCTTTGAATGGTGACGTCGAGCGCTGTGGTGGGCTCGTCGGCAATCAATACCGACGGGCTGCAGGCCAGACTCATGGCAATCACCGCGCGCTGCAACATGCCACCGGAAAATTCGAACGGGTACTGACGGGCGCGTTTGCGGGCTTCCGGGATGCGGGTACGATCCAGCAATTGCACCGCCCGCTCAAGGGCATCACGTTTGCTCATGCCCTTGTGCACCATCAAGGTTTCTGCAATCTGCTCGCCGACACGCATGGTCGGATTGAGCGCGCTCATCGGATCCTGGAACACCATGCCAATATCCACGCCGCGGATTTTATTCAGGGTTTCCACGGGCAACCCCAGCAGCTCCTTGCCATTGAGTTTGGCGGTGCCACTGACAATGCGACCGGGCGGCATGGGAATCAGCCCCATAATGCTCATCATGGTAACGGATTTACCGCAGCCGGATTCCCCCACAATCCCCAGGGTCTCGCCGGCACGCACGGAAAACGACACGCCGCGCACAGCCTGAACCTTGCCGCCCTGGGCAGCGAATTCGACGCGCAAATCCTGCACATCCAGCGCCATTGGTTTGTCGGTGATGATGTTGTCTCTGTTCATGTGTGACTCAGTCATGTTCTCAGCCCTTCATCTTCGCATCGAGGGCATCGCGCAGACCATCGCCCAGCAGGTTGAACGCCAGCACCGTCAAACTGATAAACAGGGCCGGGAACAAAAGTTCGTGGGGATGGCTCAGGAATGACTTCACCCCATCATTACACATCGCACCCCAGCTGGGTGTGGGTGGCGCCACGCCCATACCGATGAACGACAGGAACGCCTCGGTAAAGATGGCGGTGGGGATGGAGAAGGTCAGCGACACCAGCACCACGCCCATCACATTGGGCAGCATGTGGCGCCAGATCAAATAGTTGGTGTTGGCGCCCATCAATTGCGCCGCCTCGACAAACGGCTGCTCGCGCAACTGCAGCACCTGACCGCGCACCAGCTTGGCAGCCGCCGGCCAGCTCAGTACCACCAGCGCAATCAACATCGGCATGATGCCGCTCTCACCGGGCCCAATACCCATGGCGACACGGAACAGGATCATAAACAGCAGGAACGGCAAGGCAATCACAAAGTCGGCAAAGCGCATCATCAGTTCATCAATGCGCCCGCCCAGGTAGCCGGAGATGCCGCCGTAGAGCACACCGAAGGCGACAAACAACAGCGGTGCCACGATGCCGATGAACAGTGAGGTCTGGCCACCGTAGGCCAGTCGCGCCAGCATATCCCGGCCGAGGTAATCGGTGCCCATCAAGTGGCGCTTGAGTTCCACTTCCTGACCAATGGCCGTAGCAGCATCATCGCCACTGACCAGGCCACGCTTGACCGCTTCGGTAATACTGATGGCATGACGTGGTTTCACCTCAATGGTGTCATAACCCGAGTGATTGCCGTCGACGTCGACCGCCCGCACGGAATAGTAGTAATTCACGCCCTGCAGCTTCAGGCGATCTTCAAAGTACACCTGATCGACGCGCTCAGTCTGCCCCAGCGGCAGCCCCAGATCGGTGGGGCCACTGGGTTCCAGCAGATGCCGAAACACATCATAGGCCACCGCCCCGGGCACTGGTTGCCAGCTCAATTTGACCGACTCGGTATGGGCCTCACCCACCAGCTGCAAGCCGCTCACCGTCGCCCCTAGCGGGCCAGCCAATGGCTCGGCAAAACGCCCTTCCCAGGGGGTGGTATCCACCAGCAGGGACTGGCGACCGAGACTGGGGGCCTGGGAAATCTGGGTCAGGTCCTGACCCACCGGATCAAATTTCACCAGCAACGGCAGCAGGTAGGAAAACGCCAGCAGACCGACGATCAAATACAGCGACCAGAGCGCGCGGCGATTTTTCTGCAACCGGCGCCAGGCGTCCTGCCAGTAGGACAGGGACGGGCGGACGATCAGATCAGCCGACTGGGCCTGATTAAGCGGAGCAAAATCGTCGGGCGCAAATTTCACATCGGACAGGTTCATTGTCGTGTTACTCATATCAATGCTTCCCTACCCGAATGCGTGGATCAATAAAGCCATAGAGAATGTCCACCAACAGCACCATCAACACCAAAAACGCGCCATAGAAGACCGTCGTGCCCATAATCACGGTGTAATCCAGCTGCTGCACCGCCTGTACGAAATAACGACCCAGCCCGGGAATGGCAAACACCAGTTCCACCACAAACCCGCCGGTGGTGATGGCGGCAATGGCGGGCCCGAGTACGGTCACCACCGGCAGGATGGCATTGCGCAATTGATGCTTGTAGAAAATCCGCAGTGGCGACACGCCCTTGGCCTTGGCGGTGCGAATATAATCGGCGTTGGTGACTTCCAGCATGGAAGAACGCATCAGCCGGGTCAGGAAGGCCATGGTACTGAGCCCCAGCACCAGCGCCGGCACCAGCATGTGGCCGAAGCTGCCCCAGCCTGCAACCGGCAGCAGGGAGAACCCAAGCCACTTATTGACGCCGAGAATACCCAGTTGTCCGAGCATGGCGAACACAAAACTCGGCACTGACACGGCAATCACCACCAGGAACATGATCACACTGTCGGGCCAGCGATCGCGGTAGATCGCGGTCAACGCCCCCCACACCACGCCACCGACGGTGGCGATAATCAGCGCCAGCACCCCCAGCACCGCCGACACCGGGAAGTGCTCGCGAATGATGTCATTCACACGGCGGTTTTTCTGGGTGAAGGAGATACCGAAATCCCCCTTCAGCATATTGGTGAGGAAAATCCCGTACTGCTGCAGTACCGGTTTATCCAGTCCGTAACGGGCCTCAAGGTTTTTACGGATTTCCGGCTTCATGGCCTTGGCATTGGCCAGCGGGTCACCGGGTACGGCGTGCATACCGATAAAGGTCGCGGTGGCGATAAACCAGATGGTTACCAACCCCGACAGTAAACGTTTGATGATGAATTCAGTCACGGCTCGACCTCACTTACTGGTCCGCGGGGGGTTCGATGGTGGAAAAATTAAAGTTCGGATCGCCACCCACGGCGCGACGCAACACACCATGGAGACGCGGGTGCTGCACATAGATCTTGCCGCGCTCATAGAGCGGCACCATGATCACGTTGTCAAACATCAGCTCCTGTAACTTGGCGAAAGCCTGCATGCGGGCATCCGTATCGAGGGAGCTCTGAGCCACGGACACCCAGTGATCGAATTCCTCGCTGTTGTAGCGACCGCGGTTGTTGAGGTTGTAACTGGCAAACAGATCACCATAGGTAAGCAGGTCGTTGTAATCGGGCCCCCAGCCGGACACCACCATATCAAAGTCACCGGCGGTCATTTTGGCGAGGCGCTGTTTGAAGATCTGCACATCGACACGGATATCCAGCCCCAGGGACTGGGTCAGCAGCGTCTGCAGGTATTCGGCCGTTTTCTGACCGTTGGGGCTGTCGTCGGCCAGCAGGGTCAGCGGTGGCAACTCATCCACCCCCAGCTCCTGGCGGGCCTGTTCCAGATAGCCCTTGGCTTTCTCCACATTCAGGTCCGGTTTGTGCGGCGGATGTTCGCGCACAAACAAATCCTCAGCGCCTTTCATCCAGCGGGGGTAGATGGTGTAAGCGGGGTAACTGCCCGGGTTGCCCAACACCTTGTAGACCAGGTCGTCGGTGTTGAACACCGACTGGATCGCCTTGCGCAGATACAAACTTCGAGTAGGGTAATCGGGACGGTAGTTAAACTCGATAAAGAAAATAGCGCCATCGAGAAAGGTTTTGATCTGCATGCGTTCCTGCAGCGCGCCATCGAGGCTCTCGGACACCAGTTCATCGGCGACGGCAATCTTGTGATCACGATAGAGGTTCATACGCGCATTGGCGTCCTCGGTGATATAAGGCACATCAATACGGTTGAGCCAGATATTGTCGCGATTCCAGTAATAGGGGTTCTTTTCCATCGCCACAGAGGCGCCATGCACCCACTCCGTCAAGGTGAAGGGCCCGTTGTAGAGCATGTCGGTGGCATCAGCGGCGTAACGCTGTCCCTTGCTTTCGACAAAGGATTGCTTGGCCGGGTAGGTGGTGCGAAAGGCTGTCAGACTGAGAAAATAGGGAGTGGGCTGATGCAGGCTCACTTCCAACGTGCGATCGTCCAGCGCCCGCACCCCGAGTTCACTGGAATCCAGTTCACCTTCATTAATGGCCTGAGCATTGGTGATGGGAAACAGGATAAAGGCATATTCCGACGCCGTGGCCGGTTCCACCACCTTGCGCCAGGCGAACACAAAATCGTGGGCCGTGATGGCGCTGCCATCACTCCAGCGAGCGTCCTCTCGCAACCAGAAAATCGCCCGGTCATCGTGCAGTTCCCAGCGTTCCGCTACGCCACCGACCAGATTGCCCTTGGGATCGTAGGTCAGCAGGCCTTCCATGATGTGGTCGAGGATAAAGCCACTGGTGGTATCCGTCGAAGTCATGGCGTTCAGGTCAGGTGGCTCCTGGCGCATGGCAAATGAGACACTGCGGGTCTCGTAATTGAGGGCTTCTGCCAGGCTGAGTGGGCTCAACAGCACACACAGGCTACATGCAACAGCGGTAAAAAAACGGCGGGATGCGCTCTGCTGGGAACGCATCCGGTGATTATTGTGAGTCATGGCATACTTACATCATCCAGGTCCCTACAGGGACGAACTGAGGTTGAGATCCCTCAAAGGATAATGGTTTTTTCCACCCTTTGTGGAAAAGCTGGAAACTTAGCCACTGACATCAAGCGGATTTGGCTAAATATTGCTCCAGGGCATCAAATCCTCCCACATACTGCTGACCATGAAAAATCTGTGGCACAGTGGTTACTTCATGACCCACCGTCTTCGACAAATCGGCCTTGGAAATGTTTTCTTCGTGAATATCCACATAGCGGAACGGTAGGCTGTTGTCTTCCAGTAACTGCTTGGCACGACGGCAAAAGCCGCATTGCTGGTGACCAAAGACGGTAAAACGAGCGACGGTGTTAGTAGTCATGGGCAATCTCCAACGGGCTGTGTTTGATTTCCTGAAAGAATACATGCCGAACGAAAATCGATGAAATCGATTATTCCTGAATTTTCGATAGGCAAAACCTAAAATTCGGGCGGTGGCCCCGGTATCCAGCGATAGCGCCCCAGATCAATACGGCCGCTGTCGTTGACTTCCACCCCCTCAGCCTCCAAACAATGTCGCTGCCGTTCAAACGCCGCCGGCTCGGTCAGAGCAATCTGTCCGGCCCTGTTGATCAGCCGGTGCCAGGGCAGCTGGTACTTGTCAGACGCCGAGTGCAGCAGACGCACCACCTGGCGGGCCGCTCGAGGACTGCCGGCCGCCGCAGCTATATCGCCATAGGTAGCAACACAACCAACCGGAATACTGCGGATTAGGTGGACCACCGCCTGACTGAAAGGGCTTAATGTTTCAAGATCGTCATTCATCAAACGCACAGGCCACGATTGAAAAGCCAAAAACAAAGAAGCCCCGCAAGGCGGGGCTTCTTTGACATAATGACAGCGAGACTGGCAATCAGTTAACGGTCGCTTCACCCTCTTCCGCTTTCTGCTTCGCCTGGGCAATGGCCTGGGCAAACAGGGCGTCAAAGTTGATCGGCGGCAACATCAGGGCGGGGAAGCTGCCCTTGGTAATGACGTTGTCAATCGCTTCACGCGCGTATGGGAACAGGATGTTCGGGCATACGGTGTTCAGCACCTGTGCCAGTTGCTGGCCTTCAATGCCCTGAATGGCGAACAGACCAGCCTGGTGGACCTCTACCAGGAAGGCAGTTTCTTCTTCCAGCTTCACAGTGATGGTCAGGGTCAGTACCACTTCAAACAGACCGTCTTCGATCTTGTTGGTTTTGGTATTCAGTTCCTGGTTAACCTGTGGCTTCCACTGCTTGCGGAAGGCTTCAGCACCCATGGGAGCCTCAAACGAGAGGTCCTTCAGGTAAATGCGCTGCATGGCAAACTGTTGAGTTGGTTGCTCGGAGGTGCCTTCAGTTGCGCCAGTGGTTTGTTCTTCAGCCATAATACTGCCTTTGCTCTATTTTATGAGGTTAATCTTATTGAGGTTGATCAAACTTCAAGGTTGAGTAAGTTATGGGGACAGGCCTCATAAATTCAAGCGCGAATGTACGGCTTTTTTCCCACTTCGTCCAATTGACCGTCAATTGCTTAGAAAGACGCCGCCAACGCGACCAGATTACCCCTCGATTGCGGCCAGCATGCCATCCAGCTCACCGGCCCGTTCCAGCGCCATCAATTCGTCACAGCCACCCACGTGCACATCACCCACCCAGATTTGCGGTACGGTGTGACGCCCACTTTTGACCATCATCTCCTGCCGCAACTGCGGGTTGTTGTCGACGCTGATGTCGGTGTAGGCCACCGATTTGTGCTCCAGCAGGGCTTTCGCACGCACACAGTAAGGACAGAAACGGGTGGTATAGAGAGTTACTTTTGCCATTGCGCTATCACACCTTCACTGGAGACTATTTAACCAGTGGCAGATTCTGGCTCTGCCACTCACTGATTCCACCCTGCAGACGACTGACATTAAAGCCCTTGGCTTTCAGGATACGACCGGCATGACCGGCGTGTTGGCCCAGTTTGTCCACCAGTACCAGGGTTTTGTCCTTGTGCTTTTCGAGCTGGGACAGCTGGTCATTGAGTTTGTTGTGGGGAATATTGAGGGAATCGACAATATGGCCCTCTTTAAACTCTTTGGCTTCACGCAGATCCACCACCACAGCACTGCCGCTGTTGATGATGCGAGTGGCGCCATGAATGGACAGGGAATCTCCACCCTTGCGCTTTTCGGTCCAGAAATAAAGGTTCACAAGAACCAGCAATACCGTGACCAGGATCCACTGTTCACTGATGAATGTCAGGATTTCCACTGAATTTCACATCCTAATTTGGGGTTGGGTTGAGAGAGCTTGTCAAAGCCGGGCAGTATACACGAATGACCGCCGCCAGACCCAGAGCACGCCGATCAAACCAATAGTCAATCAAACTGATAGCCCATCAATCAATCAATCAAACTGATAGGACTGGGCCAATAGAGAAACCCGGGCAAAGTCGGTAGAATTGGCAGTTCTGATTCACCACCGCTGAGTCATCACCTCCGACACACAAAAACGGGACACTGAACAACGCCATGACTGATGTAAAAAAACCTCTGGTATTGCTGGTTCTGGACGGCTTCGGCTATTCCGAAAGCCCTAAATACAACGCCATCCAGACGGCCAACTCCCCCGTTTGGGATCGCACCTGGAGCCAATGTCCGCACACATTGATTCACACCTCTGGCATGGCGGTGGGTCTGCCTGAGGGCCAGATGGGCAATTCCGAGGTCGGCCATATGACCCTCGGCGCCGGCCGTGTGGTCTACCAGAACTTCACCCGCATCAACAAGGCCATCAGTGACGGAGACTTTTTCACCAACCCGGTCTACCTGGAAGCCATCGACAAGGCGGTCAGCAACGGCAAGGCGGTCCACATTCTGGGACTGCTGTCACCCGGCGGGGTGCACAGCCACGATGCCCATATCCGGGCAGCGGTAGAACTGGCCGCCAAACGCGGCGCCAAAGAAGTCTATGTGCACGCCTTCCTCGACGGCCGCGATGTGCCGCCACGCAGTGCCGAGCAGCCGTTGCAGCAGATCGAGGCCCAACTTAACGACCTGGGTATCGGCCGGGTCGCCACCATTTGTGGCCGCTTCTTTGCCATGGACCGCGACAATCGCTGGGACCGGGTACAACAGGCCTACGACCTGATGACTGAAGGCAAGGCAGACTACCAGGCTGCCACAGCGGTTGATGGTTTGCAGGCGGCCTACGACCGCGACGAGAACGACGAATTTGTGAAGGCCACGGTAATTGCCGCCGACGGCCAGCCACCGGCCACCATCAACGACGGCGACAGTGTGCTGTTTATGAACTTCCGCCCCGACCGCGCCCGCCAGCTGAGCCGCGCGTTTGTCGATGACGGCTTCGACGGCTTCGAGCGCCACAAGCGCCCGGCGCTGGCCATGTTTGTGCAAACCACCGAGTACGCTGCCGACATCGACGCTCCGACCGCCTTCCCACCGGAAGACCTGGTGAATTCGTTCGGTGATATCATGGCCAAGGCGGGCAAGCGCCAGCTGCGCATCGCCGAAACCGAGAAATACGCCCACGTCACCTTCTTCTTCAGCGGTGGCCAGGAAGAAACTTATGCTGGCGAGGATCGCATTCTGATTCCGTCTCCACAGGTGGAAACCTATGACCAGAAGCCGGAGATGAGCGCGCCGGAAGTGACCGACAAGCTGGTGGAAGCCATCGAGTCCGGCCAGTACGACGCCATCATTTGCAACTACGCCAATTGCGATCAGGTCGGCCATACCGGTGACTTCGACGCCTCTGTCAAGGCGGTGGAAGCGGTCGACACCTGTTTGGAGCGGGTATTCACTGCCCTGCACAAGGTGGGTGGCGAAGCCCTGGTGACCGCCGACCACGGCAATGTGGAAGAGATGTTCGATGAGGTGTCCGGCCAGAAACACACCCAGCACACCACCCTGCCGGTGCCGTTTGTGTATGTGGGCCCGCGCCAGCTGACACTGCTGAACGATGGCAGCCTGGCCGATGTGGCGCCGACCATGCTGGCCCTGCTGAACGTGGAACAGCCGGCGGAAATGACCGGTCACAGCCTGGTTGAGCTGGCTTAATTCTGAGGACGGCATCTATTATGCGTAAATTCCCCCTCGGCCGATCCCTACTGGTTTGTGCCTCGCTGCTGGTTGCCGGCAGCGGCCTGGCCCAGACCAGCGAAGAGGAGTATCAGGCTAAGTTGCAGGAGCTACAAAAGAACATCGCCCTGCTGAAAACGGAACTCAACAAGGTCAAAAACAGCCGCGACCAATTGCAGAGCGATCTGCAAAGTTCGGAAGTGGATATTGGCGATCTGGTGAAAAAAATTGAGCAGCTCAAGGGGGAGCTTGCCAGCCAAAAAAAGCAACTGACGCAGCTCAACCAGAAGCAGGATGAGCTGCAGCTGGCCCGCCAGGGCCAGCAACAACAGATTGCCCAACACATCAACGCCGCCTACCGACTCGGCAACCAGAGTCAGCTGAAATTGCTGCTGAATCAGGAAAACCCCGACTCGGTGGCGCGCATGGCCAAGTATTACGCCTACTTTCTCGATGCCCGGGCGGCCAAGATCGATACCTACCTCGATACCCTGGCCGAACTGGATACCATCAAACCCCAGATTGAAGCCCGCACACAATCCCTGCAACAGAGTCAGGACCAGCTGCAGCAACGCTACCGTCAGCTGAGCGACAAGCAGGCCGAGCGCAAGCGCAACCTCGCCCGCCTGAGCGACAGCATCCAGCGCAAGGACCAGCAGCTGCAAAAGATGGCCCAGGACCGCCAACAACTGGAGAAGCTGTTGGCCGAAGTCGCCGCCGCCATTGCCAATCTGGCCCTGCCCGGCGACGGCCAGCCGTTTGCTCGCCTGCGCGGCAAAATGCCCATGCCTGCCAAGGGCAAGCTACTGAAGCGCTTTGGCAGCACTAAAGTGGCCGGCCTCAACTGGGAAGGGGTGTTGATCGGCGCGCAATCCGGCACCAATGTCTCTGCCATCCATCACGGCCGGGTGGTGTTTGCCGACTACCTGCGGGGACAGGGCCTGCTGTTAATCATTGATCATGGCGACGGCTATTTGAGCCTTTACGGCCACAATCAGTCACTGCTGAAAGAACCCGGCGACTGGGTCTCCAGCGGCGAAACCATCGCCAGGGTTGGCAACAGTGGCGGTCAAAACCAGGCCGGGCTGTACTTTGAAATCCGTCACAATGGCAAGCCCACCGACCCCACCAAATGGTGTCGCAGCTGATGCTGGCAGCCCTTACCGGCAAATTCCAAACCGTGATTGAACGTCTGCTGCCGGCCGGCGTCTAATGGCTTACCTTTACTGCCCCTTCCACCAGCCAAGCGGCAGGGTCTACAATGACTATATGTCTGCCTGACCGGGTCCCCCGATCAGCTCTGCTTCGCAGACACCGCCCAGCTACCGGAGTACACGATGCCCATGCCTTTAACTATCCGTTCCCTGGCCAAGCCCTGTCGCCCCCTGGCGTGGCTCGCCGCTTCCGCCTGTCTGGCGAGTTCACTGGCGCTGGCTGAACCGGATCCGGGCAGCCTGGACACTCCTGCCGACCACTCCGAAATCACCACTCCGACCGAGAGCGGCCGCTTACCACTGGACGACTTGCGGGCCTTTACCAAGGTCTACGAGCACATTCGCACTGGCTATGTTGAAGAAATCGACGACAGCACCCTGCTGGAATACGCCATCAAGGGCATGCTGTCGGAGCTGGATCCCCACTCTTCCTACCTGAATTCCGACTCCTTTGATGATCTGCAGGTCAACACCACCGGCGAGTTTGGGGGACTGGGCATTGAAGTGGGGATGGAAAACGGCTTTGTTAAGGTTATTTCCCCCATTGATGACACCCCTGCTGCCCATGCCGGCGTCGAAGCTGGCGACCTGATTATTGAATTGGACGGTAAACCGGTGAAAGGCATGCAACTGGGAGAAGCGGTAGAGATGATGCGCGGCCCCAAAGGCAGCAAAATTACCCTCACCATTGTGCGTGAAGGCGTGGATCAACCGTTTGAACTGGAGCTCACCCGCGACATCGTCAAGGTCCAGAGTGTGCGCTCGAAACTGTTGGAAGCCGGTTACGGCTATATTCGCATTGCCCAGTTTCAGGTCAATACCGGAGATGATACCCGCGATGCCCTGACCAAACTGCAGAAGGAAGAGCCTGAGCTCAAGGGCTTGATCCTCGACCTGCGCAACAACCCCGGTGGCGTCTTGCAGGCCTCGGTGGACGTGGCTGATACCTTTCTGGACGCCGGCCTGATCGTCTACACCGAGGGCCGCATCCATGAGACGGAATTGCGCTACGAAGCCCAGCCCGGCGACCTGAGCCAAGGCCTGCCGCTGGTGGTCCTGGTCAACGATGGCTCCGCATCAGCCTCGGAGATTGTCGCTGGCGCCCTGCAGGACCACCGGCGGGCGGTCATTCTGGGCACCCAGAGCTTCGGCAAAGGCTCGGTACAGACGGTCATTCCACTGAGTGAAGAGCGGGCGATCAAGCTCACCACAGCTCTCTACTTTACCCCCAATGGCCGCTCCATCCAGGCCCAGGGCATCACCCCTGATATCGAAGTCGAACGCGCCAAAGTGACTTCGCTCAAAAGCCGTGGTCGCACCACGGAAGCAGACCTGCAGGGGCGGCTTGATAACGGCAACGGCGGCGAGGCCATTGATAGCAAGGCGCGCCAGGATCACGAGCGCGAGCGCGACGATCTGTTTGCCCGAGACAACCAGGTGTTTGAAGCCCTAAACCTGCTCAAAGGCCTGAACCTGTTTGGCAACCAACGGCAGCCCCCCAAACCCATGGCGGCGTTGAACGAACCCGCTAGCCCCTGAAGATCGGCCGAGCAATTCGGATTCACTGACCAGAACCCGTCACTCCGCTGGGGCCTGCCCACCAGTCCCCAGTCCTGCCCTGCAGCCATTTGTGTGTTATATTTCACGCCACACGTGTAGTTCACGCCTTACCGCTCCAGGGAATGCCCAGATTGACGACGTTCGCCAACATTGGCCTTATTGGCCTGCTGACAGGATTGTTGATCGCCTGTGCTGCTGAAGACGACACCCATTCATCCGCAGCCACGGACCCGAACGGACAGCCCCGACAACACAGCCAACTGCCGCCGACAACGACGCCTGAAACGGCGACAAGCCAGGTGCCAAAACGGCGTCAGATCCCGGTGTTCGAGCCATCGCCGAACCGCGATGAGGCACGCCTGCCACAGGTTGCCATTATCATCGACGATATCGGTTACCACCTGCAGTTTGGGCTCGAAGCCGCCCGCCTGCCCGGTCCGTTGACCCTGGCGGTACTGCCTCACAGCCCAAATGGCGTAGCCCTGGCTGAACTGGGCCACGAACAGGGTAAAGAGATCATCCTCCACAACCCCATGAGTACCATTGCCCCGCGGCAACTGGACCCGGGCGGTCTGACCGAGGCCATGGTTCAGCAGGAATTTGAAGCCGTGCTAAAAGACAACCTGGCTTCCATTCCCCACATCAGTGGACTCAACAACCATATGGGCAGTCGCCTGACTCAGCAGACGCAACCGATGCAATGGCTGATGCAGACGCTGGCGCGTGAAAATCTGTTTTTTATCGACAGCCGCACCAGCGCCCAAAGTGTGGCCCTGGCAATCGCCCGGCAGGCACAAATCCCCAGTCGCAAGCGGGATATATTCCTCGACAACGAGCGCACCCCCGCCGCCATCGCCAGGCAGTTTGAGCAACTCATTCACATCGCCATGACCGAAGGCAGTGCCATTGGCATTGGCCATCCCTACCCGGAAACCCTGGCGTTTTTGCTTCAGGTCATGCCCCAGGCGACACAATTGGGCATTGAATTAGTGCCGGTTTCCCAACTGCTGCCCACCTACACAGCCAGTCTGGAAAAGCCCCCACATAAATTACAAAAAGAAATATAAAGATAAACAGCTTATAAAAAAGCTATTTAATAAAGATCAGCTGATCTGGTGTATCATCGGTGCAGGCCCATGGAAAAGATGATTTTAATGTCATCCGTATTCCGTATTCTGGCTTTGGGAACACTTCTTGCCGTATCCCACTTGAAATATTGGCTCGAAACATTAGAGTAGCACCTGCATGGATGTCGCAGGTTTAACGTTATTACCACAGAGGATGTAAACAATGATGTTACGACAAGGTGAACAAGGACAGGCACCGACGCGGTCAGATCGCTTTTTCCAGAAAGATGATTACTGGTATTACAGCACCCGTGAGGGTGTGGATATCGGCCCTTTCGACAATCGTAACGATGCCAAAGTCGGTTGCTCCGATTTTGTCGACTTTATCGTTAGCGACGACTCTGACTTCTCCAACACCCTTGAGCAGTACAGCCAGCGCGTCGCCTGAGGCAGCCATTAGGCACTCACTCTTTATATGTACCCGTTCCTGAACGGGACAATCGCCGCCCTGCAGGCAGGCCTGCAGGTGCAGACAAGGTCATTACCTTGTCTCGTGTTATAGGCGCATTTCCACACCTTGAGCCTGCATAAAGGCCTTGGCTTCAGGGACGGAATATTCACCGAAGTGAAAAATACTGGCTGCCAACACGGCATCAGCCCGGCCTTCTTTTACCCCATCGACCAGATGCTGCAAGTTACCCACACCACCTGAGGCAATTACCGGTACCGATACGGCATCACTGATGGCGCGGGTGACGCCAAGATCAAAACCATTTTTGGTGCCGTCACGGTCCATACTGGTCAGCAGAATTTCTCCTGCACCGTATTGCGCCATTTTCACGGCCCAGGCCACGGCATCGATACCGGTCGGTTTACGGCCACCATGAGTGAAGATTTCCCAGCGGCCCGGTTCGCCCTCGGCACTGACCCGTTTGGCGTCAATCGCCACCACAATACACTGGGCGCCAAAGCGTTCGGATGCCTCACGCACAAAGTCCGGGTTGTTTACGGCGGCCGAGTTGATGCTGACCTTGTCTGCCCCGGCGTTGAGCATGGTGCGAATATCGCTGATGGTGCGAATACCACCGCCGACGGTTAATGGGATAAACACTTCCGAAGCAATCTGCTCAACCGTATGCACCGTCGTGTCGCGGTCTTCATGGGTGGCGGTAATGTCGAGAAAGGTGATTTCGTCGGCCCCCTGTTCGTTGTAACGCTTGGCCACCTCAACCGGGTCCCCCGCGTCGCGAATGCCCACGAAGTTGACGCCTTTCACTACCCGACCGTTGTCCACGTCGAGACAGGGAATAATTCGTTTTGCCAAAGCCATCGCTTAATTGCCTCATTGATTGCTGTCGATGATGGACTGCCAGTTGTGGCTGCCACTCATCGGTTCGCCTGTTCTGATTACCCTGCAAAGAATTGCCTGTAGAGGGCTGGCCACTTATGCCCAAAACAGTCTACACTCTGGGACTGCTTACTTTTCGGAGATATCTAACCACTGTGGCCACCAGCTCTTCCCGGCAACAACGCTGCGAACTCCGGCACCGGACCAGCTTTCAGGCGCGCCTGAAAAACACCAGCCTGGAGGAAACCGCCCTCGTGACCAACGTTTCGCTTTCCGGCCTGCAGCTGGAATGCTCCGGGGACGTTTTCAATAGACTGCGGCCCAGCATACTCCACCCGGATCCCCGCTCTCCACTACACGTCAACGTCATCTTCCAGATCCTCGACGGTGCCCGCAACCTTGACCTGGACCTGCCCTGCCAGCTGCTTTATGCCCGGCGTCTGTCCAAGGACCGCTATTTGCTCGGCGCGCGAATCTGCAAAGAAGAGATGCCGGAACCGGAAGACCAGCTCAGCCATCTGCGTGGCTATTTACGCCAGCCCTGAGGTTACGCCAGCCCTAAGGCTTCTTACGTCAGCGCTGATGGTGCCAGGTCACCCCAGACCAATCAGGCCTGACCGTCCCAACCGACAAAGTTCCGCAACAGCTGCAGGCCTGCCGTGTGGCTTTTTTCCGGGTGAAATTGCACCGCAAACAGATTGTCCCGACTGAGGGCCACATCAAAGTCGAGTCCGTAATGACAGCGGCCGACCACCTGTTCCGGCTGCTGAGCCTGGACGTAAAAACTGTGGACAAAATAAAAGCGACTGCCATCCGCAATGCCGTGCCAGAGGGGATGATCCCGGACCTGGTTGACCTGGTTCCAGCCCATGTGAGGCACTTTCAGGGGTTCACCCTGTTCATCACGCAACTGGTTGCCGAAGAATTTCACCTCACCGGGTAATTGCGCCAGACAATCAACCCCGCCGTTTTCCTCACTGTGCTCCATCAGCGCCTGCATACCGACGCAGATGCCCAACACCGGTTTGCCAGTGGCAATTACGGCGGGTACCAGGGTATCAAAACCGGAGCGACGGATTTCCGCCATGCAGTCACGAATCGCTCCAACCCCGGGGAAAATCACCCGGTCGGCGTCCTCAATCACGGCCCGATCCGCCGTAATGCTGACCTTCGCGGCTGGTGCCACATGCTCCAGCGCGCTGGCGACAGAGTGCAGATTTCCCATGCCGTAATCAATCACGGCGATGCGGTTAACAGACATAACTTTCTCTGGGTTCTCTATGGGCAATGGGTTATAGGGTGCCTTTGGGGGTTACAGGGTGCCTTTGGTGGACGGCATCATACCGGCCATGCGTGGATCCAGCTCCAACGCCATACGCAGGGCACGACCAAAAGCCTTAAAGACCGTCTCAATCTGGTGGTGGGCGTTGTGGCCACGCAGGCAATCGATGTGCAAGGTTACCTGAGCGTGATTGACGAAGCCCTGAAAAAACTCCCAGAACAACTCGGTATCGAACTGTCCCACCCGTTTCTGGGTGAACGGCACGTCCATAATCAACTCCGGACGACCCGAGAAATCAATCACCACCCGCGACAGGGCTTCGTCCAGAGGCACATAGGCATGGCCGTAACGACGGATGCCCTTCTTGTCGCCCAGCGCCTGGGAGACGGCCTGCCCCAGGGTAATGCCAATGTCTTCGACGCTGTGGTGGTCATCAATGTGGTTGTCACCGTGACAACGAATATCGAGATCGATCAGACCATGGCGAGCGATCTGGTCCATCATATGCTCCAGGAAAGGCACGCCAGTGGCAAAGCTGCCTTTACCGGTGCCATCCAGGTTGAGACTGACGCTGATTTGGGTTTCGAGCGTATCGCGGCTCACAGATGCGGTACGTTCCGCCATAAGGATCTCCGAAATTGCCAACGGGGCACCTGCGGATAACCGCGTGACGGTCGCAGGCGCTTAAACTGAGGCGCGGATTATACCCCGCAGTGGGACCGAGTTCCTACTTTTGTCCGCTTTGGTTATCAGAGCGCGCGCATTAGTACCTTAATTTAACTTGTCAGCTCGAACGGCAAATGTAACTATATAACACTTCCGAACATGATTTGGCTGTTGCGAATCCACCACTGATGTACACTTCCTTGCCCATGCACCCATTACGTCATACCCAGACGTTCAAGCGCTGGCTGCCCCTTATGGTGCTGCTGGTGGTGCTGGCGCAACTGTCGATGGCAGCCCACTGGCACCCGGACAACCACAGCGTCGTGGATTGCGGGCTGTGCCTGCAACAGGGTGGCAACACGGCTGCGCTCAGTAGCCATCAGCTTTCTTTCGCGTCGCCCGAATCGCCACTGCCACTGATAGAGGAAGAGCCCGCTCGGCCCATCAGTGCCTACCCTTATAGCGCCCCCATCCGCGCACCCCCTGTCTCTCCACAGTCACGCGCCTGAGTCGTCATACGCACACACCTGCGCGACCAACACACAACAACACATGACTGACAAGCTCAGAGAAGCCCATTCGGCGGTCCTGTAAGACCGGCCCTTTTCGCTGACATTGCATTTGGAGACACACATGAGCATCCGCATTTGCGGGGTTGCCCCCTTGGCTGCGGCCATCATTAGCATTAACACGAGCATTCACACGGCCAACGCTGCCGACGACCTGAACCCCAGACACACACTGGAAGAAGTGGTGGTCAGCGCTTCACCGATTCACAACCAGCACAGCGATAACGCTCGCCCGGTGTCTGTGCTGAATGGCGACGAACTGCGCCGCAGTGCCGCCGCCACCCTGGCCGACACCCTGACCGGGGAAGTGGGGGTTAGCAGCGCCTCGTTTGGCCCCGGAGTCGGCAATCCGGTGATTCGCGGCCAGAGTGCCAACCGGGTGAAAGTGCTGCAGGACAACCTCGACACCCTGGATGCCTCCAACACCAGCGCGGATCACGCTAACACCACCGAGCCCCTGCTGGCCGACCAGATAGAGATCCTGCGCGGCCCTTCCACTCTGCGCTTTGGCAGCGGTGCGATTGGCGGCGTGGTGAATGTGATCGACAGCCGTATTCCCACCCGGCAGGCCGACGCCCCTATCAGCGGCGCCGTTGAAACCCGCTATTCCAGTGCCAGTGACGAAAGCGCCAGCGTTTTCCGCCTGGATGGCGGTCTGGGACAGTTCGCCTGGCACGCCGACGGTTTGTACCGCGATAGCAACGATGTGGAGATCCCAGGCTACAGTAACCTCGAAGAACCGGCAGAAGGTGAAGATGGTTTTATCGACAACAGCAACCGCCGCGCCCACGCCTACAGCCTCGGCGGCGCCTGGATCGGTGAGCGGGGCTTTCTCGGCCTCAGCATCAACCAGCAGGAGAATACCTATGGCATTCCCACCGGTGCCCATGCGCATCATCACGAGGAGGATGAGCACGAGGAAGATGCATATGAAGAAGATCACGATGAAGAACATGGGGATGAAAGCGTTCGCATCGACATGGAGCAGACCCGCTACGATCTGAAAGGCGAGCTGCGCGACCCTCTGCCCGGCTTTGAAAAGGCAACCCTGCGCCTGGCCCACAACGACTATGAACACATTGAACTGGAAGGCGACGAGGCCGGCACCCGTTACTACAATGACGCCTGGGAAGGTCGCATCGAGTTGATTCACAAACCGGTTAATGGCTGGCAAGGCGCGTTTGGCCTACAGCAGATGGATCGCGACTACGGCGCCGAGGGCGAGGAAGCCTTTATTCCCGCCATGACCCGGATCCAGAACACCGGTGTATTCTGGATCGAGGAAAAACACTGGGACCATCAGTGGCTGGAATTCGGATTGCGCCACGAGCGCCAAAGCGTCAACCCCGACAGCGGCCGCAGCCTGGAGCACGACGCCAACAGCCTGTCGCTCGGGTATCACTGGAGCCTGGCGGATATCCACCAATTCAGTCTGGTCCTGAGTCATGCCGAGCGCGCCCCCAGCATGGAAGAGTTGTTGTCCGATGGCGCCCATATCGCCACCCAGACTTACGACCTGGGCGATCGCAAGCTGGACAACGAAACCAGCCAAAACCTGGATCTGGGTTATGAGTGGAAGCCTCAGGCCCCCGGCCTGGTCAACGATGTGAAAGTGAACCTGTTCTATAACCAGATTGCCGACTACATCTACCAGCACAATACCGGTGAGGAAGATCATGAGTCGGAAATGATCGTCTATCAATACCAACAACAGGACGCCAACTTCCACGGCCTTGAAGTAGAAACCAATCTCAATTTGAGTGACAACTTTAGCCTGCGCCTGTTTGCTGACGCGGTGCGGGCCGAATTCGATCGCGGTGGGGATGTGCCACGCATATCGCCAGATCGGGTTGGTGCTGAACTGAGCTTTAACCAGCCTAACTGGTACGGCTCACTGCAGGTGATCGAAGCGTTTGACCAGAATCGTGCCGGTGACGGTGAAGAAGCCACCGATGGCTATACCCGCGTCAATGCGCAAGTGAGTGTGCCGCTGGCCTTCGCCAACAGCGAAAGCCTGTTGTTTGTTCGCGCCGACAACTTGCTCGACGAAGATATCCGCCACTCAACGTCGCTGCTGCGAGGCGTGGCACCTGAAGCCGGACGCAGCCTTACCGTTGGCGTTCGCTTTTCTTTTTAAAGGTGTCCTTAACAAGGGATGTGACTGACAACTGCATCCCTTGACCTGGATCAAAACGGTTCGGATCCAGTGGGGTAATCTACACTTAACAAGACACCCCACAGATCGTTTGGTCGAAAGGAGGCCATCATGACCGAAGCCGTTTATGTACCTGCCCTGGGCGCCACCATCAGCATGACAGCCATTCTGGTTGCCGGAGTACTGGCCAGTTTGCTACTTATCTGGGCCGACAATCACACCGATCACGGAGACGCGCACTGACAGATGTTGCTCGGCAGTTTGTTCGCTGAAATTTGTTCTCTACTAAAATTTGTTCTCAACTAAATTAGTTCTCTGCCAAATTTGTTCTCTGTAAGTTGCTTAGGGCGCTCTTGGGCGCCCTCTTTTTTTTCACATGTTTTTCACACATGTTGGCTGTCAGCGAATGGCCGACACAACCACATGAGCCACCGTGCCATGTCCGCGTGTCAGTACCGGATATACACTGGCAGTGCGATAGGCTTTTACCTCGCCACCGCCCTCGCGCTCAAACACCGACACACTGATGGAATACTGCATTCGTTCATCGATGTCGGTATCGTCATAGGCGACACTGAAAACAATTGGTACACGCTCAATGTTTTCCAGATGACTTTCGCCAAGAACCGTAGCGGCCACATCCTGCCGCGACACATCCAGCAGCAACACTTCCACACGAGTCAATTGGCTCACATCAATGTCGTCGGCAAAATTAATGGTCCCGGTAATCATGGATCCCTCCGTTTGAGTAACAGCCGCCGGATCACCACCGCACGACCAGAGTGCCAGCAACACCATCGCAGCTGACAAAAATTTCCCAACAGCGCCCAAACAACGAGTCGGATTTGATGGCGTGTGGTTTATGGGTTTGCGCACTGGCGTTCCTCCAAAGGCGAAGTCGTACTGATTCCACTGGCGATTTGTGGAGACTGTAATAAACGTTTGAGGCGCCCCATGCGACGCAAACCGAGCATCCGCATCGTCGTCATCATACCGCCCATCAAACCGCCACCGACACCGGCAGTCATTACATCAACGCCGGTAAGATAAAAATTCTTGACCGGGGTTTGCGGATGCAGGAATGGTTGCTGGAAACGCGACACCGGATGACTCAAACCGTAAATTTCCCCGCGTTCGTGCAGCTGATAAAATTCGGTGGACAAAGGGGTCGACAACTCACAATAGTCCAGCGCCTGACGCAGCTGAGGTCGATGCTGGAACAGAATCTCCAACAGCTTTGTCGTCAGCTGTTGTTTGTAGTCTTCATAATCCTGTCCCCGCTGCTGCCAGACTGTACCTTTCCAGGCTTCAAACGAATCCATGCTGCTAAACGTGACAATTTCCACGGTCGACTTGCCGGGGTAACGCCGCTCCCAATCCGGGTCTTTGGCGGAGGGAAAGGAAATATACACCAGGGGAAATCCGCTATCCGGGTCAGCCGCGTAACGATCCAGATTACCTTCATGATCACCATTCGGGTAAATCCACAGATTGGTGGTATCGAGCCCCAGGGTGGCGGCATCACCGTGAAAGCCAGCGTACAAACACAGCGAGGCATTGGAGCGTTCAACGGATGTCATCCACCGATCCATGCCGTGCTGCACTCGACTGGCTTCCGGCAACAGGTGATTCACGCTGTTCATAAAGCCCACATTGCTGACCACCTTGTCAGCCAGGATTTCACTGCCATCTTGCAGGCGAACACCGTAGGCACAATTGTTCTTGACCAACACCTGGTCCACTTTGGCGTAGGTAAAAACTTCACCTCCCGTCGCCTGAATGGTGGGAATGATACTGCGGGCGATGGCCGCTGCGCCGCCCACCGGGTATGCGCCACCCGCCAGGTAGTGTTTGGCTATCAGTGCGTGTATCAGAAACGCAGAGTCCCTCGGTACCTGACCATAATCCCCCCACTGACCGGTGAGTACCGCTATCAACTGTTGATTGTCGGTAAGACCTTCCAGCACTTCCCGAGTGGTCTGAAAAAATTCCCGCCTCAACCACAGGGGCCGCAGACGGTTGTATAGGCGCCCCATCCAGGGTGGCATGGCTTGAGCGGCAAAAAACAGGGGAACCTTGTCATTGATCGCCCGCAGCAAATCCACGTAGGCGTGAATCGCCTCGGCGTCTTCAGGAAAGCGCCGAATCAGTTCCGCCGTAAAGTGATGCCGGCCCGCCACCAAATCATAGGATTCATCGCCGAGAACAATGCGGTCGTAGACCGGGTCCATTTCCGCCCACTGCAAACGCCCCTGACTGATGGTGTCAAACAGTCGCCGCAAGGTGGTGTATTCACGATGCACTTCGCCAATGTAGTGCACCCCCACGTCCCATTCATAGCCTTCCCGCTCGTAGGCGTGAGTAAAGCCGCCGGCCGTGTAATGCTGTTCCAGCACACACACCTTCTGCCCCAACAGCGATAGCAGCGCCGCCGTGGTCAAACCACCAATACCAGATCCCACCACCACCACATCGTAGTGGCTGTCAGCCCGTCCCGGACGATAGCGGCGACCGGTGCGCACATTTTTCGATGCCGTCATAATTGCTTCTCCTTGTCCAGCTGTACGGGACACCGGTCCCTGTCAATTACCTGCGGCTGCGCCACATCTCTCACACACATGCCTCTCACACACAGGCCGTAAGCCCAGGCAATTAACAGCAGCTGCAACGGTGCTCGAATCCATAAATACACCGGCCCCCACTGATGCCCACCCAGACCGACCCCGTGCCAGGCAGCGTAAATGTTGACGGGGAAGAACAGTATAAACACCACTATGGCACAGCGAGCCGCCAGTGTTTGCCAACGAGGTATAAAAAGTGCGATTGCAATGGCCAACTCCAGCAGACCACTGGCATACACCAGCAGGGTCCGAGCCGGCAGCCAGGGCGGCAACATCGCCACCATGTCCTGGGTTTTCACCAGATGACCCAGAAAAAAGTACATAAACGCCACACCCAGCCCCCAGCAGGCGTAACGCTGAACATTGAGAGGCGGTGGTGTTTGACCAGGCAATCGCCGCCGGCGTCGGTTGACAGCGTAAGCGACCAGCAAGGGTATGACCAACAGGCTGAGGATCATCAATGGGGTCACCATAGCGGCCTCCGGAAGGACATTGACATAAGAATATGCAACTAATTGCATAAGACAACCTCCTGAGCATAGACACACCCCTGTCAATATGCAACTAATTGCATAATGTGAGTTATACTAAGTCTGCATTAGCCGGGTCGGTGAATCGCAAACCTAGAAATGAAGGAGGCGCAGTGTCCCTTAAGCATGCGGTATTGGCTCTGCTGGAGGCCGAAGAAGGCAGTGGCTACGATCTGCTGAAGCGGTTTCAGGCCCGCCTGGGTTATTTCTGGAATGCCAGTCACCAACAGATCTATCAACAGTTGAAAAAGATGCATCAAGAGCGCCTGATAGACTGCGTCGTGGACAGCCAACCCGACAAGCCTGACCGCAAAGTGTATTCCATCACGCCCGAAGGCCACGACGAACTGCTGCGCTGGCTGCAGCAGCCGATCAAGCCCAATAAAATCAACGACGCCCTGCTGGTCAAACTCTACGCCGGCAAACTCACGCAAGCGTCGCAGCTGCTGGCCGAAATCCGCCAGCATCGGGAACGCCACGAGTGCACCCTGGCGACGTTTCTGGGAATAGAGAAAGAGTATCTGGCCAGCCCAAGCGCGGAGCAGGTACAACTGCAATTGCCCTACCTGACCTTGCGACGTGGTATTCTGGGCGAACAGGCCTGGCTTGCCTGGGCCGACGAAGTGGAAGCGGTGCTGTCGCGAATGGGCTAGACTCGTCACTGTTTTCCTCCATATTGACACTCTCACACAACAGGGACGCTTCTATGGCTGCCGCCAAACCTTTGCTGCTGGCCTGTTTCAGTATGCTGCTCCTGGCCTGCGACAGCCGCACCAGCAATACCGCACTGGGCACCATTGAACGGGATCGTGTCGTCCTCAAAGCCACCGCGACTGAACTCATCACCCAATTGCCGCAGGCCGAGGGCCAACAGGTGCATGCGGGGGATTTGCTGGTGCAACTGGATCCCCGCCGTCAGCAGGCCCGGGTCGCCCATGCCCAGGCCCAGCTGCTGGAGGCTGAAGCCCGCTGGGCCGAATTGCGCAGCGGCGCCCGTATTGAAGACATCGACGCCGGCAAAGCTCGCGTGGCGGCCGCCGAGGCCGCACACAATATCGCCGACAAAACCTACCAGCGGGCGCTCAAACTGCGCCGCCAGCGACTCAACACGGAAGCGGAGCTGGATCAGGCCCGGGCTCAGCTGGACACAGCCAAAGCCAATCTGCAAACGGCCCAGAAGCAGTTGCTGGTCATGACCAACGGCACCCGCCAGGAAGAGTTGGATCAGGCCCAGGCGGCCTTCCATGCCGCGCAGGCAACCCTGGAACTGGAACAGTATGCCCTCACCGAACTGAGCGTAGTGGCCACCCGCGACGGCTACCTCGACAGCCTGCCCTGGAACCTGGGCGAGCGAGTGGAAGCTAACAGCGTGGTGGCTATCCTCCTCGCCGACCAGCAGGCGTTCGCGCGCGTGTACGTGCCGGAACCCTGGCGAGCGCGCTTACAGCTGGGCGATCAGCTCGACATCAAAGTGGACGGTATCGACACGAAGCTGGCCGGTCGCCTGCGCTGGATTGCCCGCGAACCCGCCTTCACCCCCTATTACGCCCTCAACGAACGCGACCGGGCACGACTGGTGTATCTGGCCGAGGTGGATGTGTTGGATAAAGGCATCGATCTCCCCATAGGCGTGCCGGTGGAAGTGCGACTGAAGAACACTCGGCCAGAGGATGATCCCCGCTAATGACCCCGGCCTTCACAGGAAGTGATCCACAGACTGATGACAAACCGGCCATCATCGCCGAGGGCCTGACCTGTCGCTTTGGCGATTTTACGGCGGTCGATCAGGTCTCCCTGTCCGTACCACGGGCGTCTATTTACGGATTTCTTGGACCCAACGGCTGTGGCAAAACCACCACCATCCGCATGCTCTGCGGCCTGCTCACTCCCACTGCCGGCAGCGCCCGGGTGCTGGGTCTGCAGGTACCTCAGCAAGCCGAACAGCTGCGCCGGCGCACCGGCTATATGACGCAGAAATTTTCTCTCTACGAAGACATGTCGGTGCTGGAAAACCTGTCCTTTATTGGTCATATCTACGCCTTTCATGGCCGCAGCCTGCAGCGTCGCATCGATCAGCAGCTGCACACCTATGGGCTTAGTGACCTGCGCCAGCGCCGCGCTGGTGACATGAGCGGTGGCCAGCGCCAGCGGCTGGGATTGGCCTGCGCCACGCTGCACCAGCCGGACCTGTTGCTGCTCGACGAGCCCACCTCCTCGGTGGACCCGGAAAACCGCCGCGACTTCTGGGAAAAACTGTTCGATCTGTGCGATCAGGGCACCACCATCCTGGTGTCCACCCACTACATGGACGAGGCCGAGCGCTGTCACCAACTGGCCATTCTGGAGGCCGGTCAACTGCGAGCAGAAGGCGCGCCACAATCGCTGATGGACAACATGGGGGCGCAAGTGGTGGAAGTGTCAGGCGAGCAGTTGCGCCCCATCAAGGATCGTCTGACGGAACTGACCGGGGTCAAGTCGGTGGCGCAACAGGGGATGCGCTTGCGGGTCCTGGTCGACAATCGCATAGAGCAACCACAGGACTACCTGCGGCAACAGCTGAGCGAACTGTGTTTTCACACAGAGCCGGTGCGGCCGAGCCTGGAAGATGTGTTTGTCACCGTCACTGGCACGGGTCGTCAGTAATGTCGCCGCCATTAACTCGCCTGCCCCACAGTCTCTTTCGCATCGGCGCGGTGACCCTGAAGGAACTCAAGCAATTGGCCCGCGACCGTATGACCTTCGGCATGGTGGTGATGATTCCGCTGATTCAACTGCTGCTGTTTGGTTATGCCATCAATACCGAGGTGCGCCACATACCCGTGGGCCTGGTAGATCAGAGCGGCAGTGGAGCGGCACGGGTGATCACCCAGGCGGTGCAGGCCACCCAGGTGGTGGATGTCCGCCAGAGTTATCGCACTCCGGCACAGGCCGAGGCCGCCATTGTGCGCGGTGAAGTGAAGGCGGTGCTGGTGCTGCCACGCGACCTGAGCCAGCGACTGGTGCAGGATCGCAGTCTGGGTCAGTGGCTGATAGATGGCTCCGACACCATGATCAGTGCGGCCCTGTTGCAACTGGCCTCAATGCCCCTCGACCAGGTGATCCTGGACCCAAAAGTGGCACCGCCACGGGCAACCCCGACCTTCGATATGGCGCTGTTTTTTAACCCCACCCGCCGCTCGGCGGTCAATATCATTCCCGGACTGAGCGCCATCATTCTCACTATGACCATGATCTTGTTCACCTCCACCGCCATTGTGCGCGAGCGGGAGCGCGGCAATCTGGAACTGCTGATCACCACCCCGATTCGGCCGCTGGAATTGATGATCGGCAAGATCGTACCCTACATTTTTATCGGCCTGACTCAGGTGACCATCATTCTCGGTCTGGGACAGTGGATTTTTGATGTGCCAGTGAGTGGCTCACTGGGGCCCATGTACGGTGCCACTCTGCTGTTTATCTGCGCCAGCCTGACGCTGGGGCTGATCATTTCCACCCTGGTGAAAACCCAGATGCAGGCGATGCAGGCGACCGTGTTCATCCTGCTGCCTTCGATATTGTTGAGCGGCTTTATGTTTCCCTACGAGGCCATGCCAGTGGCGGCCCAATGGATTGCCGAAGCCCTGCCGGCCACCCACTTTATGCGCATGATCCGGGCGATTGTGTTGCGCGGTGCCGAGTTGCAGGTGCTGACCGGCGATGCCCTGTGGCTGCTCGGCTTCAGTGTTGCCGGTCTTGCCGTCGCCGCCCTCCGATTCCGCAAACGGCTGGATTAGCCTTGCGCGTTAAGCGCCGAGCTCAATAGCGATTAACCTCGTGTATCTGTTCGTTGAGGGTCCAGTAGTCGTAGAGCCAACCCAGCAGAAACAGACCACCGGTGCAAAACCAGATGATGGCCGTGATCCACTTACCCAGATACAACCGGTGCACACCAAACAAGCCCAAAAAGGTCAGCAGAATCCAGGCCACGGTGTAGTTTTTTCGGCCCAGGTCATAGCGGATGTCCGCCGTGCGGTCCATGCCCGGAATCAACAGCAAATCGATGATCCAGCCTACAAAGAACAAGCCCAGCGTAAAAAAATACAGGGTAGCCGATACCGGCCGTCCATAGTAAAACCGGTGCGCGCCCATAAAGCCGAAAATCCAAAGGATGTAGCCCACCAGCAGACTGTGGGTCTTACCATCATTGTTCATGCATGACTCCCCCAGGGATATTGGATGGAAAGAACGACTTAAGATAAATCCTACGCGCCACGAAAGCAAAAGTACCGCAAAGGGTCGAGGCAGAGGCCCAGTAGAAATCAGTGCAGGAGATGGTCAGAGCAGCCATTTCGGGTGGCAGAAAAAATGGCGCCTGCTGTCTTTATCAGGCGCCACAAGCGTTGATTGTTCCCGTGATTAACTCAAAGGTGTCAAGGCTCTGAAAACGGCAAGAACAATCGAGAGGAAGTGGGTTATCGGTCTCAAGCCACGTGTTCGACCGGCTGTTGATCCGGTGCAAAGCGGTTGCGGGCCACCTGATCGGCAATCACATTGGTCGCCTGGTCGGTCGCTTTAGAGCGCTTGAACACCTCTTTCAGAGTCTCTGTCACACTGCGGGTAATGTGCTGGCGGGCGCAGGCCAACGATTGGCCCTGACGCTGATAATACACATCGATAATACCGCCGGCATTGATCACATAGTCGGGAGCATAGAGAATATTCCGCGCCTTGAGGGCGTAGCCCAGATCATCGTAGGCCAGCTGATTGTTGGCCGCACCGGCGATCACACTGGCCTTGAGCTGGTTCAGCGCCACATCATCAATGGCGGCGCCCAGCGCACACGGGGCAAACACATCCACCGGCTGGCTGAAAATTTCGTCTGGAGCCACCAGGGTCGCACCCAGTTCCTGCACCGCGCGCTCGGCATTGGCGGTGAAGACATCGCTGACCACCAGCTCCGCACCGGCTTCGTGCAGCAATTGCGCCAGTCGATAACCGACATTGCCCAGCCCCTGAATCGCCACCCGCACGCCGTGTAAGTCGCTGCTGTGCAGGCGCTCTTGCACCGCCACCTGCAGCCCAACAAACACACCGTAAGCGGTCGCTGGCGAGGGATCACCGCGCTCTCCCTGATGCTGGGCAAAGCCTGCCACATGCCGGGTCTCCTGCGCCATGACCTGCATATCACGCTCCTGAATGCCGGAGTCTTCCGCGGCCACGTAACGCCCGCCGAGGGAGTCGATAAAGCGCCCCATGGCCCGCAACAGGTCATCGTTTTTATGCTTTCGGGGATCGCCAATGATCACCGATTTGGCGCCACCGAGCGGCAGATTGGCGGCTGCCGATTTGTAAGTCATACCGCGCGATAAGCGCAGCACATCGTTCAGGGCTTCATCGCCACTGTGATAATTGAACATGCGACAGCCTCCCATGGCCTGCCCCAGCTGGCTGTTGTGGATCGCAATAATCGCTTTCAGCCCACTGGTCTTGTCGTGACAGAATGCCACATGTTCATGCCCATCGTACGAGCGATGCTCGAACACACTCATTTGTTATTCTCCTGTAGTTGACCTTATAGGCCAGTTGACCTTGTGGGTCAGTGACAGAGTGTTAAACGACCTGGTCAAGGTCGACGAAATGAACCGCCGAGGTTTCACTACCGTGAAAGCGATCCAACAGTTCGCTGCGCTTGTGGCGCCATCGGTCAACACTGGCATCCTTGATGTGACCAAATCCGCGAATTTTCTCTACTGCGGCCACCAGTTCCGTGGCCACGGCAATATTGTCTTCATTGATGCCTGGCAAAATGTCCTGGTGCAGTAATTCTTCGAACTCAAGAATCAACGCGCGTTCCATTTTGCGTTCCTCCAGATAGGAAAACACATCCAGCGGTGTACCGCGCAACACCTTGCCTTTCGCCAACAGGCGGAAGGCTTTCATCATCCAGGGGCCGTATTCCTTTTTCATCGGCTTGCCGCTATCGGGATCGAGCTTGGCAAACAGCGGTGGCGCCATATGAAAATGCAATTCGTAATTGCCTTCAAACTGTTGCTTGATACGTTCCATAAAATCAGTATCAGTAAACAGTCGTGCCACTTCGTACTCGTCTTTAATGGCCAACAGTTTGAAATAGCTTTTCGCCACCGCAGTCACAAACGCTTCGGCGCCGGCCAAACCCACGACCGGCTGTTGGCAGTTCTGCACAAAACTGCGGTAGCGTTCTGCGTACTTGGCATCCTGATAACGCGTCAGGTAATCGGCTCGATAATCAACAATCTCCTGCAGGCTTTTCAGCGGTTGAAAAGGTGGTTTGTGTTCGGGCAATAATTTCAGCAAAGCGTCTTCGTCGGCAGCGGCACGTCGCCCCCACACAAACGCTTGCTGATTAAATTCTATCGCCACGCCGTTCAAATCAATGGCCCTGGCAATGGCTTCGGACGTCACCGGTATCAAACCCTTTTGGTAAGCATAGCCCAATAAAAACAGGTTACCGCCAATCGCATCCCCCATCAGTTCCACCGCCAATTGACTAGCGTTGACGAAGTGAGTTTTGTCTTCGCCAACCTCCGCGGCGATGGCATTTTTCATCGCCACTTTGGGAAAACGTACGTCTGGATCTCGAGTAAACGCGGCCGTGGGCGATTCATAATCGTTGATGATAGCGTGCGACAAATCGCGATTCACTTTGGCCAGCGCTTCTTCGCCAGCCGCCACCACAAGATCGCAACCCAGCAACAAATGGGCATCCCCGGCCGGCACCCGCACGGCGTGAATGTCTTCCTGTTTTTCGCCGATGCGCACATGGGACACAACCGCACCAAACTTTTGCGCCAGACCGGTCAGGTTCAATACCGAACAGCCCTTGCCTTCAAGGTGCGCGGCCATTCCCAGAATTGAACTGATGGTTAACACCCCGGTGCCGCCGATTCCGGTCATGACCACATTCCAGGGTTTCTGCAGCGACGGCAATGCCGGCTCCGGCAGGTCCATGTCGACGGATTGAGTGACGGAGCTGCGTTTTTTGCGCAACTGGCCACCGTGTACCGTAACAAAACTGGGACAAAAACCTTCGACACAAGAGAAGTCTTTGTTGCAGGCGCTTTGATCGATGGTGCGCTTACGCCCCAACTCGGTTTCCTTCGGCAATACCGACAAACAGTTGGAGACTTGACTGCAATCGCCACAGCCTTCGCACACGTCACTGTTGATCATCACCCGTTTGGTCGGGTCAGGCAGCTCACCTTTTTTGCGACGCCGGCGCTTTTCCGCCGCGCACGTCTGATCGTAAATAATGACACTGGTGCCTTTCACTTGACGCAGCTCTTTTTGCACCGCGTCCAGGCGCTGGCGATGATCGACAGTCAAGCCTTCGAACGCTGGAAAGTCACTCGGGTATTTATCCGGATCATCCGTCACGACAGCAATGCGCTTAATTCCCTCTCCGCGCAACTGCTGAATGATCTGCGCCACCGATAAGGGTCCGTCGACGGGTTGGCCACCGGTCATGGCCACGGCATCGTTGTAGAGCAGTTTGTAAGTAATGTTTACACCTGAGGCCACCGCCGCGCGAATCGCCAGCAACCCGGAATGGTAGTAAGTACCATCGCCCAGGTTCTGGAACACATGTGGCGTGTCGGTAAACGGTGCCTGCCCCAACCAGGTAGCGCCTTCCCCCCCCATCTGCGTGAAGGTGTGAGTCTCACGGTCCATCCAGGTGACCATATAGTGACAGCCGATGCCCGCCAGCGCGCGCGAACCTTCCGGCACCTTGGTGGAGGTATTGTGGGGACAACCGGAACAGTAATGAGGCGTGCGCTCAATCAACTCCCGCGGCCGCGCCAACGACTGTTCCTTGCGCTCCAAAAACTGCAGCCGGCGTTCAATTTCTTCACTGCGGTAAAACGGCTGTAGACGCGCCGCAATCGCCCGCGCCACCATGGCCGGGGTCAGCTCGCTCAGGTTGGTCAGCAGGGATTTGCCCCGCTCGTCGTATTCGCCGACCACACGGGGGCGCTCGTGCACCGGCCAGTTGTACAGCTGACCGGTCAACTGATCTTCAATTACCGAGCGTTTTTCCTCGACCACCAGAATTTCCGTCAGGCCGGTGGCAAACTCGTGGGTCGATACAGGCTCCAGTGGCCAGGGCATACCCACTTTAAACACCCGCAAACCAATCTCCGCCGCCAGGCGTTCATCAATGCCCAGATCCTCCAGTGCCTGCAACACATCCAGATACGCTTTGCCGGAAGTAATGATGCCGAGGCGAGGGTTGGGGCTGTCGTGGGTAATGGTGTTGAGCTTATTGACCCGGGCAAATTCACGGGCGGCGTAAATTTTGAACTGATTCAGTCGTGCTTCCTGTTCCAGCGGCTTGTCTGGCCAGCGGGCGTGAAGGCCCCCGGTGGGCATTTCAAACTGGTCGGGAATGACAATCTTGACGCGATCGGGATCGATGTCGGCAGAAATAGCCGAATCCATGTTTTCGGTGATCGCTTTCATGCCCACCCAGCAACCGCTGTAGCGGGACAGCTCCCAGCCAAAGATGCCCAGATCGAGAATTTCCTGAACATTAGCGGGCGCCAGTACCGGCGCCGAGGCAGCCATAAACGAGTGCTCACACTGATGCGGCAGGGTTGAGGATTTACAGGCGTGGTCATCGCCCACCACCGCCAGCACACCGCCATACTGGGAGGTGCCGAAGGCATTGGCGTGCTTGAGAACATCCATGGAGCGATCAAGACCCGGTCCCTTGCCATACCACATGCCAAACACACCGTCGTACTTCGCCCCCTCAAACAGGTTCACCTGCTGCGAGCCCCACACCGAAGTCATGGCCAGGTCTTCATTCACCCCTGGGTTGAACACAATATTGTGGGATTCGAGGTAGTTTTTGGCCTTCCACAGCGCCTGGTCCAGACCGCCAATGGGCGAGCCACGGTAGCCGGAAATGTAACAGGCCGTATTCAGCCCGCGGCTAATATCGCGTTGATGTTGCAGCATAGGTAGGCGTACCAGGGCCTCAATACCGCTCATGTAAGCTCGACCAGAACTCAAGCGGTATTTGTCGTCCAATTGTATTGGCTGCCTGTTCATGCCAGGTCCTCCGGAAGCAATGTTGTTCTTATCAGTCTGTCATTCTTGTGACATTTCCAGCCAAAATATTAATGAAATTTCCGGGGTATTTTTTTGTTTTATTTGCATTGAATAACGCTATAGTGCATAAATAAACTCATTAAATATAAAATTCGGGTGTATTTATGCAAGACAAAATCAGCGGCCCTGACCTCAAAATCCTCAAGCTGCTGCAGGAAGATGCCAACCTCACCGCCGCCGAACTGGCGGAACGTATCGGCCTGTCGCAAAGCCCATGCTGGCGCCGCATCAATCGACTGGAAAGTGAAGGGTATATTCAGAAACGGGTCGCCCTGCTGGATGCCGAAAAACTCGGCATGGACGTGGTGGTGTTTTGCAGCGTCAGCCTGAGTGTGCACGGTCGCCAGTCTTTGGACGAGTTTGAAAAAGCGGTCGCCCAGCTACCAGAGGTCACTGAGTGTTACACCATGACCGGCACCATGGACTATATGCTAAAGATCATCACCAAAGACATTCGTCACTATGAGAAGTTTGTGCGGACGTTTTTATCGCAGATGCCCGGCATCCGCGAAATTCATTCCAATGTGGCGGTAACCGCGATCAAGAACACCACCGCCTTACCGCTCGACACCCAACTGTAAGGCCTAACCTTACTGACTAGTTCCACATAAAAGGCACAATCGAGATGTAGAGGATGGCGCCGACCAGCAGCAGGATGGCAATGACCTGCAGCGGCTGCCGCAATAGCCGCTGCCAGAACGCCTCCGGCGGCTGCTCCAGGGCCTCCTGTCGCATGGTTAGCTGACGCCGATGCTGGTAGTCATCCAGCAACGTGCGGGCCTGCTCCAGCTGCTGCCGATCCGGCAACCAGATGGCGGCCAGCGATACCCCCCAGTTACCGGCACTGGTTTCGTAAAAGTCGATGCCAGCCTCGTTCAACAAGTCACGCACCTGCTCGGCTTCGTCATCCGGCACGCCATTGAGTTTAAACAACAATTCCGCCATCGCCTGAGGCTCCTATGATACGGCTGAGGCTCCTATGATACGGCTGAGGCTCATATGATACGGCTGAAGCTCCTATGATACAGCTGAGGCTCCTATGATACAGCTGAGGCTTCTTTAATACGCTTAGTCTGCGGGTTTCAACAACACCCGCTGCTCCAGCCGCAGCGGTGAGCCCACATCATCACTGGCGTAAGAGACCAACGCCAGCGAGCTCACTTGCAGCGCCAGCGGGGTCGCCTCTACCGCGTTGTACAATACCGGAGCCAAGGCTCGACAATCAATACGCCGGCGGTAGAGGCCCAGGGTAAGATGGGGACAATAAGGCTCATTGCGAAAGTCGTTGGTGGCAGGCAGCAAGCGCTGGCGCAATCGTTCCAGCCCTCCGCTCGGATCACTGACCTCCAGAAACGCTGCTGAGGCAAAACTATTGACCCCGCCAATGTGCACGTCAAAGGCGGTATCTGCGGCGCCCGACAGCGCCCTCATCTGCCTTTGCAGCTGCGGAAAACTAAAGTCATCATCGCAGGAAAACTCGGTCAAAGACTCGCGTTTAATGAAGCGCTCGGCCCCGGAGTCTCCCTGACAACGGCCATCGTCCTGGGGAAGAACTTCCGCCTGTAAAAATCCGCAAGCTGCCAAGGTAATGTGAGGCAAGCGTCGATCCTCCCGCAAACAGGCTGATAGACGCTGCCTTGCCCGCCGCCAACGGGCCACCACCGTCGGACAATCGATCTCCAGCACCCAACACCAGTAGCGCGGCCGCCCCCGATGCCAGTCGGGGAAATCGCGCCGTTGTGTGGGTATGGTGTGGCCGGACGCGAGAAACGACCGCCACACCTGCGGATAGTGAAAACGGAAAGGGGGAATGAATCGTGGCGACATGACAGCGTCCGACGCGGATTGAGGCGCAGACTGTTTCACAAGCTGGACAAGAAAACAACCGGGACGACCATTGCGTCATCCCGGTATCTTAAGGCGATCTGAGTGGGAACTTGGCGGCACTCAGGGCTGAGCGCCGATCGGCTCCTTATGCTTGAGGAGAATGCTGAATCCTTTCAGCAATGGCGGTCCATCTAAAACCCAATCCCTGGTTGGCACATATCCCTGAAACTAAGCCGGCTCTGAAAAGCAATTTCCAGTCCTGCAATCAACGCCCTGCGGGCGGATTGAATCACTGTGGTTTTTCATTCACATACAAACCCGGTGCCGGTGACAGCGGCGGGTGCTTGTCACTGCCCAGTCGCTGTGGCGACAGCCGCTGCTCACCAGCACGCTGGGACAGCCAACCGCGCCAGTGCTCCCACCAGCTGCCACTTTGCTTGCTGGCAGACTTTAACCAACTCTCAGCGTCGTCCAGTGGCGCCTCCTCGTTGGTGTAATAAAAGGTATTGGCAATACCTGGCGGCCGCAGCACACTTTGGATATGACCACTGGTACTGAGTACAAAGGTGCAGTCGGTGTCCAGCAGATTGGGAACATCAAAGCATTTTTTCCAGGGCATCAGATAATCTTCATCGCCACCGACACAGTAAAAATCCATGCTCAGCTGCTTGATGTCGATGGGGTAACCCTTGACCACCAGCTGCCCCGGCTTGGCAAACGCATCCTCCAGAAAAATATCCAGAAAATCGCTGTGCAAACCGGCCGGCAAACGGGTGGAGTCGTTATCCCAATAGAGCACATCCATGGACGGCGGCTCCTTGCCCAGTAGATAGTTGTTGATCCAGTAGTTCCAGACCAGATCCGTTGGTCGCAACCAAGCGAAGATGTGCGACAACGCCTTGCCGTCCATGTAGCCCATCATTTTTGAATGGCGACGACTCAACTCCATGGTTTTGCGTGAAGCGAACAAGCCCAGCTGGAAACTATCATCCGCCTGCAGCGCCGTCACAAACAGCGAATGGGAATGCACCAGCGGTTTGTTAGCGGCCTGCAAATAACCGAGCAAAGCCATCGACGTCAGTCCGCCGGCACAGGCACTGGCGAGGTTAATCTGCTCGCTGCCAGTCACTTCACGCATGACCTCAATGGCGTTTTCCAATTCGGACACATAGCAATCGAGATCCCAGCTGCCCTGATGCTTGGTGGGGTTGCGCCAACTGATCACAAACGGCTGAATCCCCTGTGACTTCAAGTAATTAACCAGGCTGTTTTTCGGCGTCAGGTCAAACACATAGAATTTGTTCAGCTGTGGAGGCACAACCAGTACCGGACGCTCACACACCAGCTGATCTTCATCCATTTGATACTGGATCAGTTCCAGCACCTCACTGCGATAGACCACGGCGCCAGGAGTGCAGGCCAAGTCCTTACCGACCTCATAACTGTCAGGTCGAACCTGACTGGGCATACCATGATTCGTGCGAAGATCTTCCAACAGGTGCTGCAAGCCATTGACGACACTTTTCCCGCCCGTTTGATAGGCTCTCTTGACCGCCACCGGGTTTAATGGTGAATTGGTTGGCGCTAACAATGCACTCACCTGTTCATACAGGAACCGACTGCGACGGTGATCGGCATCCGACATCTCCAGATCGTCCACCCAACCAGACACTTCTTTATCCCAAGCGAGGTAGGTCTGCAACACCGTGCGATAGAATATATTGTCTCGCCACACCGCATCTCGAAAGCGCTTGTCGCAACGAGCTGGCTCCAAGGTTGACTTGGCTTGCAGAATTTTAAAAATCTCTTTGGCAAAGTTGGCGTAATGATGGGCAAACACGTCAGGCTGCCTGGCAGTCTGAAAGAAAAAGCGAGACACTGACTCAAGGATGCCCCGGCCCTGCAGAGGTCCTTCTTCGCCAACCTGAAGATATTTTTCCCCATACGCAAGATACTTCTCGGGCACGGCTTCGTGCAGCCCCAAAGAATTTGAAGTTCCAATTTCAGCCCGTCCCGGTGGCTCCTGAAGCGAGTCCTCCAGAGCCGTATTTACCGCCTCCGGTGGCGGCTCATCCAATGAATACTGCTGACGCAATCCATCGGCAAACTGGTTCAACGCCAGTGAGGCTTGACGCAGCTTTTCCAGACTCGACGTGAAAGCTTGATCTTCCGCTCGGTACTCATCTTGCGTCTCTTGCGCCAGGTGTTGCACCTGGCTATCCGATGATGAGTCTTCAGCCTGCAGGAACTCTTCAATCTGCAGGGTCTCTTCAACAAGGGCCGAAGCTTCCTTCATCATCGTATCTATATTGTCCAGCAGCTGTTGAGTTTCATTGCGCATTCCATGACCACCAGATTGGGCATTCATTGAGGTATCACGGGCAAGACTCTCGGAGCGGTCTGTCTTGGCAGGAGTAGTATCCTTGGTCTGTTTTTTTGATCTTTTTGTCGACCCTGATTGCTTAGCGCTTACACCGTCTTGCGGAGCATGCTCCACAACATCAACTTCTGAGAAAATCTCCGGCGCCAGGGTGGAAGATCCTTTTTTCGCGTAGCTGGTACTAGTCCCCGGAACGACACTCGCATGGTTCATAATCAGAGATCACCTTTGGTCAAACAAGTGAAGTATCAAGTCGACCGCCCCGGCAGGGGCGGCGTCATTTTTCAATTCACTCGGGAAGAAATAACGGTTTGCTTCAGCCAAACCTAACACCGGTAACCGCGACAACCGAAGCAAATGTTTCAAATCGATCAATCAAACACAGAGCCTGCGCACTAGCACTAGGCAGCAGAAGTCTGACTGTCGGACTTAGTGGTGGTTTTCTTGGCGCGGCTCGCAGCGGAGGTTTTTTTCTCCTGCAACTGGCTAGACAGCTCGGTTATGGACTCGGCCATGTCCTTCATCAGACTGGTCATTTGATCCATATCTTTGCGGCTGGGCACGCCGATAAAGTGCAGGGACTTATTGACACCTTTGTCGAGAATTTCTTCGACATCATCGACTTTTTCCTGCGCCTTGGACTTGAAGTCATCCGTAACAGAAATAAGTTTGGTTTTACGAGTGTCGAACTTACTGGTGATTTTCTTGATGGCCGAAGCCTCAACACTCTCACCTTTGTCGGCCATCTTCTTGCCAAATTCGACCACATTCTCTTCTACCGTCATGGCAGTTCCGAGACATGTGTACCAAGCGTATTTATAAAACATCCCTACGCCTGAAATCACTTTTCCTGCTTTGGCCTTACCAGAGGAAAATAAACCGGCCGGCGGTACAGGCAACTCGGAATCAGCGTTTTTTAATTCAGACATGTTCAGCCTCTTTACAGTTTTCGGTCACCCCACAGGATTGCAGGAATGGACAGGTTGTTTAAGAAGTGGAATGGCGATCCATTGCCTCAGAACTATCGAGGAAGTTAAAGGCCAATGAGACAGCCAAATTCACTCGGTACACGTAAAAAGTATGCCTGCATGCAACCACTGTCAATGCACATCCAATGAAAAAAACATGAATTTTTTTTACGCCAAAAATATGCATTACCGGTGTGCAGTCTCATTGCAACAATGCTGCAACATAGCGCACAACATAATGAATAATGCGACAGATATTCTTGCTTTTAAAAAACTTGTCACAGGCTCTTGCTAAATGATTAGTCGCTGACATACTGAACGCCTACGCTTCTTTGTGCACAGGAATCCGACATTTGGAAATTGAAGAGTGTTTCGTTGATGTCATGGGACTGCAAATTCATGTGGCACGCAAGCCGGACACCAGTGATAAACCGCTGCTGTTGTTCAATGGAATCGGCGCGAACGTGGAATTATTGATTCCGCTTATGCAGGCCCTGAAGGGAATTGAATGCATCACTTTTGACATGCCGGGAATCGGTTTGTCGGAAGTGCCCAAGATGCCCCTACGCTTTAAAGGGCTGGCAAAAATGTCAGCTCAGATTCTCGATCACTTTGGGTATGGGCAAGTGGATGCCCTGGGTGTTTCCTGGGGAGGGGCGATGGCCCAGGAGTTCGCTTACCGTTTCCCCAAGCGCTGCCAGAACTTGATACTGGCAGCCACCAGCGCCGGTGCCATAATGGTACCAGGCAAGCCCTCGGTATTTATGAAACTGTCCAACCCGAAACGGTACTTTGACAAGAACTACCTCAAGGACATCGCCCAGCATATCTACGGCGGCGAACTGCGTAAGGACCCCAAGTTGATGGACGAATACACCGACCGGGTACGCCCCCCAAAATCCAGCCAGGGTTATCTGTTCCAGCTTTACGCCGCAGCCTACTGGACCAGTATTCACTGGCTGCATAAGCTGCGGCAGCCAACCCTGATTCTGGCGGGCACCGACGACCCCCTGGTGCCCATCATCAATGCCCGTATCTTGCACAGCCGGATTCCCTACAGCCAGCTGATCGAAATCGATTGCGGCCACCTGTTGTTAATGACCAAGATGAAGGAAGTTGCACCGATGATCGTCGACTTTCTCACCTACTCCGATCCAGCTGTGAAGCTGGAAGTCGTTCACTGAGGCCAGAGGATCACTGACCATGTTGTTACTGCCAACCATCGTCTTTCTCGCTTTCACCCTGTGGACTCTGTACCACTGGCAAGCGCTGCCGGAGCTGTTGGCTAACGAAGCCAGCACAGAGCACTGGCCACTGAGCATTCACCATACCGCCACCCCCCTGCGCATGATGATCGTTACGGCTCTGTACTCTGTTTTTGCCTATGTGCTGCTGATGCTCATGACCCTGGTGATTCATTCGCTCTGGCCCACTAACTATTCGGCCTGGATAGCAGTTGCCGTGCTGATAACCGCGCACTTCATCCCCATCCTGTCAGGGCTGAGCGCCTACGTGCGCTATTTCTTCCAGCGCCACCTGTTTTTTCCCTCCCTTCCCAGCCACCAGGAAGACTCCATCATTGGCACCCTGATGGCCCAGGCCCCAAGGGACAATAACGTTGCCAAGGAAATCAAATACCTGCACCAGCAAATTCATGGAGAATTTCGCACGCCCTTGCACGTGATCAACCTGGTGGGACTGCGCAATGAACAGCGGCTGGTGAAACGCGAGTTCAAGCAACTGCGCCACAAGGGCTTATTGACCAACGTCAGTTTGACCCATGAAGAACAGCAACAGATGCGCTTTCACCTGTACTCCTGCTACCGCCTACTGACCCGCACCATCCTCTCACGTCACTGGGCCGGTCGCGATCGACGCAAGGCGTTCCGCCGTCACGGCTATACCATCAACACGGGCGACGGTGAGGTTTACGCACAAATGCGTCGCATCCGGCACTCGTTCATGCACTACCTCTTACATCGCAATCACCACGGCGGTATCAAGAGTGCCAAACAGCGCTAATAGCCTGAACGACTCGGGATCCGAACGGCTTGGAAAATGTGTTAGCTGGGAAGTGAGATCAACACCGTCGTGTTACAGGCCCATGGCTTGTTTCACCACGGCGTTTTTCAATAAGGGCAGACTGTTCAAGCGCCGCATGCCTTCATTGCGCATCCACCGTACCGGCAACTGATCGGCACCGAACAAGCGCTTAAAGCCTTCCATCATCCCCATCATCCCGAGGTTGTGGGACTTGCGGGCACGCTGGTAGCGCTTGAGGATCGAAAAGTCAGACAGGGGCAACTGCCGCTGACAGGCTCGCAGGATTTCCGTCCGCATGGCCATCACATCGAGGAAGCCCAGATTCACGCCCTGACCAGCGAGGGGGTGTACCGTGTGAGCAGCATCCCCCAGTAACGCGATACCGGGCTTGACGTACTCCACCGCATGGCGCTGCCGCAGGGGGAAGGAAAAGCGCTGAGCCAGCGCTTCCACCCGCCCCAACCGATGTTCAAAGGCCTCGGCCAGGCGGACCTTGAAATCGTCATCAGGCAAGGTCATCAGGGCAGGCGCCTGTTCGCTGTCAACCGACCAGACGATAGAACTGTAATGACAATCCACCCCCTCTTGGGTAACCGCCTGCAACGGTAAAAAGGCCAGCGGCCCGCTCGGCAGAAAACGCTGCCAGGCGGTAAACTGATGCGCGGCGCTGGTACGAACGGTAGTCACAATCGCGTCCTGGCCGTAGTGCCACTCCCGCGTTGCCATATTGGCCAGCGATCGCACCTGGGAATTTGCCCCATCGGCAGCCAGCAATAGCGCAGCCTGCAATCGACGACCATCTTCGAAAATCACTTCAACCGCATCAGCGGAACCCGGTGTGGGCGTCAGCAGATGCTTTACCGTTGCCGGCTGCACCAGATCGATGTTGGGAAAGCTGAGGAGACGGGTCATTAACGCCCGCGTTACCACCGAGTTTTCGACAATGTGTCCGAGGCAGGGCTGTTGCACATCACGGCAATCAAAGTGGATATTGCCGGTACCATCCGCATCCCACACATCCATATCGGTGTAGGGACAGACACGTTCCTGCTCAATCAATCGCCAGGCGCCAACATCATCCAGCAGCGTCTGGGAAGCATGGGTCAGAGCCACGACACGCGGATCAAATTCAGTGCCGGAGTATTGGCGTGGTTGCGCACCGGCCTCGATAACGGCTATGCGCAGGGCCTGCCCGTGCTCATCCGCCGCCAGGGCGCAGGCCATGGCACTGCCCACCAGGCCAGCACCCACAATAATCACATCGTAATGCATTGGCTCGCTCATGCTGTCACACGTCCTCTTTCGCGGGGGTGGCCTGCTAACTCTTGACTTCAACGCCTGATTTTAACTTTTGGTGTTATAACTTTAGAGATTAACTACGTAGATTAACTACGTAGATTAACTACAGGAATTAACTACAACACCACCTGCCGGCTGATGTTGCCCATGGTTTGCTGACTGAGCCACTGTTTGGCTGGGGGTACACATTCCAGACCAATAAAACCCAGCGCCCGCAGGGCTGCCTGGGGCAGACCCGGGTGAGAAAACCACTTGGTCAGCTGATCACTGATACCAATGGTCAACTGCTGATCCTGAGCCTGCACCTGTAAGTATTGCTGCAAAACCGACAACTTGCCGAGCGGTTGCTGCTCCCGGGCCGCCTGTTGCAGTGTCGCCGCCAGCGCCGCACAGTCTCGCAGCGCCAGATTGAAGCCCTGCCCAGCCACCGGATGCAGGAAGTGGGCAGCATTGCCCATCACCACCAGGGACGAGCGCACCTGCTCTTTTGCCACCGCCAGACTCAGCGGGTAGCTGTCACGTTTGCCAATGCCTGTCAAACGCCCCAGACGAAACCCAAACCGCAACTGCAAACGTTGCAAAAATGCCTCATCCGACAGCGCCATCACCGCATCCACTTCCGACTCGGGCAGCGTCCACACCAGCGCCGCCTGACGACCCGCCTGGGACCCCCCCAGCGGTAACATCGCCATAGGCCCCAGGTCGGTGAAACGCTCATAGGCGATCCCCTGATGGGGTTCATCCAGATTGACGTTGGTGATCACAGCGGATTGACCATAGGCCTGTACCGCCACATCAATGCCCAGGCTGTCGCGCAACGACGACTGGGCGCCGTCGGCAATCACCGCCAGGCTGGTCCGGTGCACGACGCTGCCAGCGCCATCACTCGCACTGCTGTTGCCAGAGACAACCGTCAACTCGGCACCGCCCGCCACCGGCTTAAGCCGACTGACTCGCGCCGGCGCCAACCAGTCGAGGTTATCGAGACCTTGCAGGTGAGCCAGCAATACCTGTCCGATCCAGGCATTGGGGATGACATATCCGAGGGCATCCACCCCGACCTGATGTCGATCGATCAAGGCGCCATTGAGGTGGCCGCGATCGGAGACGTGTACCTGCTCGATGGGCGTGGCGTATTGCCGCAGTGAATCCCACAGCCCCAGTTGCTGCAACAACAGCACACTGCCGTGGGCAATGGCCGTGGAGCGATCATCAAAGCTGGGGCGATAGGACGTTGGCGACTGATCGGGCAACAGCGGAAAGGCCTCAATCACGGCAATGCGCCAACGGGGGTCGGCTTTCGCCAGCAGCGCCGCCAGCGCTGCCCCCACCATGCCGCCACCGATGATGGCGATATCGCTGTCGATCGTCGGACTCATACCGCCATCAAGGCCTCAATGTCATCAATGGTCTTGGGCACGTCGGCGGTTAAAATTTCACAGCCGTCCTTGGTCACCAGCACATCGTCTTCAATGCGAATGCCGATGCCCCGCCACTTGGCGTCCACCCCGGCATTATCCGGTGAAACATAGATGCCGGGCTCCACGGTCATGCACATGCCAGGCTCAAGCACACGCCACTCGCCGCCGACACGGTAGTCACCCACGTCATGCACGTCGATGCCCAGCCAGTGGCCAATGCGGTGCATGTAGAACTCCTTGTAAGCTTCCTCTTCAATCAGCTGCTCCACCTCGCCGATCAACAATCCCAGTTCCACCAGGCCCTCGGTAATCACCCGCACCGAGGCCTCGTGCGGCTCGTTCCAGTGATTGCCCGGTCGGATGGTGTCAATGGCCGCATACTGGGCCTTCAGGGTCAGCTCGTAGAGGGCTCGCTGTTCGGGACTGAACTTGCCGTTGACCGGGAAGGTGCGGGTGATGTCGGCGGCGTAGTAATCCAGCTCACAACCCGCATCGATCAACACCAGATCGCCATCCTGCAGGACATCGTTGTTGTCAACATAGTGCAGTACACAACCGTTTTTACCGCCACCCACGATGGTGTTATAGGCGGGAAAACGGGCACCGTTGATGGCAAACTCGTGATGGATTTCGGCTTCCAGCTGGTATTCGTACATACCCGGCTTACAGGCCTTCATCGCCCGGGTATGGGCCGCTGCGGTGATTTCACCGGCGCGCTTGAGCACTCGCGCTTCCGCCGCACTCTTGTACAGGCGCATATCGTGCAGCAAGTGATCCAGGTCGAGGAACTCCCCCGGCGGAATCGCACCGGTACGGACCTTGGCGCGGATAGCGTTGATCCACACCATCACCTGATGATCAAACTCCGCGTCCTTACCCATGGCGTAATAGACGCGCTCACGCCCTTCGATCAGGCCCGGCAAAATGTCATCGATGTCGTCGATAGGGAAAGCATCGTCCGCCCCAAAGCGCTCACACACCCCCTCGGGGCCAGCGCGATAGCCGTGCCAGGTCTCCTTCTCGCGATCGCGCTCGCGACAGAACATGACATACTCACCATGCTCACGACCCGGGATCAGCACCATCACGGATTCCGGTTCGACAAAGCCGCTCATGTAATAAAAATCGCTGTCCTGGCGAAAACTGTACTCGGTATCGCGCGAGCGGGTACGCTCGGGCGCAGACGGCAGAATGGCAATACTGTTGGGTTCCATCATCGCCATCAGCTGTTTGCGGCGACGGGCAAATTCTTGCTTGTTGATACTCATAAATTCGGTGTGTTCAAGTGGGATAAATGGGTTTGCAGGCCCGACAGCCCTCAGTACAGTCTCAGTGTAACGTCGGCTGCCCGCTGCCCTTTTGACCAAAGTCAGCAAACAGCGTCATGGCCGCCATGCGTACGTATTCGACGATCTCGGTGAAATCTGCCTCAGCATCTTCTTCACCAACGCCGTCGCCAATGCTGACAATCGCCGCCAGATCCCGCAGGGCCTCGGCCGCGTCCGGGGAAAACTGAGTCTGGGGATCCAGACCGGCACTGCCAAAACCGGACAAAAAGCCGTGGCACCACTCCCCCAGAGATGTGGAACGAATCGCCAGATCGGCGTCATCGCTCGGCAACAGCAATTCAAAACCGTAATTGCTGTCCTCCAACTGGCTCAGGGTAACCGGGTACAGGCGTGCCACGGCGGTCTGGCCATGGCCTTCAGGGTCACCGACAACCCCATCCGCCTCGCTGGTAATGACATCGAGAAACGTGAGCGCTTCTTCCATCCAGGCCTGCGGGGTTAAACGCAAGCCACCACAGAGCTTGCCACAGAGCATGCCATGAAGTTCTGAGGGACTGTTCAACGCCCCTAAAGGCACCAACAGGTGGTTGAGTTCTTCGAACCGGATCAAGGGCTCGGTGGGGGACGTGGGTTTGGTCATGGTGAATCCAGTTTACTAGCCAGGGTACGACGATGTTCAAATGCGAATCCTATCACGAGTTGTCGGAATAATGATGCAAAGGCGGGAAGCAGGACACCTTCCAAGTCGTATCTGGCATTAAAATCCCTATCAATAACAGTAACCTAGGGCGCACAGGCTAGAATGTTTCGAGAATCAGGGGCAGCCTGGTTGACCCGTTACCAGAGGCGCAATATAGTAACTTGATCAGTAAACCGCGCGACCTGTAACTGTCGCCCGATAATCGAACACAGGCCACCCATCCCATGAGCGATCCGCTGCTGCAGACACTGGAGACCAAACTGGATCAACTGATTCAGGAATGCAGTCGATTGGGCGACGAAAATCGCCGAATGCGGCAGGAGATGGCGACCTTCAAAACCCGTGAAACTGACTGGCAAGTGGAACGCAGTCGTTTGATCGAGAAAAACGAGCTGGCGAAAAACCGCGTTGAAGCGATGATTTCACGACTGAAAAGTCTGGAAGAACAACATTAGACCTTGCTCTACGGCGACTCGCAAAAGGACTGAGCCATGAAAAGCGAAAACGTTTTCGTGAAAATTCTCGACAAGGAATATCAGGTCGCTTGCCCTCAGGGTGAAAGAGACGCACTGCTGCAAGCGGCTCACAATCTTGATGAGCGTATGCGCGACATTCGCTCAAGTGGCTCGGTGATTGGCCTTGAGCGCATTGCGGTCATGGCCGCTCTGAACCTAAGCCACGAACTGCTCGAAGCCCGCGGCCATCTGGGCGCGCAAACCAGTGATCCCGCCACCCTGCAACGGCTGGCAGACAAACTGGATCAGGCGCTGGACAACCTGCAATAACCCCTCAATCTCTCGCCAGTCTACCTCGGAAAACCGCCTGCCAATTTATCCCCGTGACCTTCAGTTGATGCACATCAAGCACGCACCCTATACGCCGATTTTCAGTAAACTTCAATATTTTGGCGAGGGTCTATCTGCGCTATACTTGCCTCAACCCTGAAGTGTTGGCCAGTGAACGAGTCCTCGAGCCGATAATCTGTACCCAGGGGGTAACTCGCCAGTGCCGGTGTGCATGTCCGCTTGACGGAAAGCCTGAGGTATTGCAGGGACCTCCACCTTGAACCTTACGGTTCAAGGCCAAGTTGACAGCCGCACATTCGGGGCTTTTTACTGCTAGCTACTGTTATGGAAAACCGTCAAACCCTGCGCACACAGCTGCGCGCTCGCCGCCGGGCACTGAGCCCCCGCCAACAGCAACTCGCTGCCCAGCAGCTACTGCAACTGGTGAAAAAACAACCGCTGTTTTTACGCAGCCAGCACATCGCTTTTTATCTGCCCAACGACGGCGAAATTGATCCGCGCCCGCTGATTCGAGAAGCCTGGCGACGGGGCAAACATTGCTATCTGCCGATTCTGGCACCGGGCCCCGACAATCGCCTGTGGTTTGTTCGCTACACGCCCCACACCCCCATGATTCGCAACCGTTTTGGCATTCCCGAACCGCGCGCGCCTTTTCAGTACCGACGCCTGCCACAGCTGTTGGACGCGGTATTCCTGCCGTTGGTGGGCTTTGACCGTCACGGCGGTCGCATGGGCATGGGGGGCGGCTTCTACGATCGCAGCTTTGCCTTTAAACTGACCTGCCCCACTCGCAAACCTATGCTGGTGGGGTTGGCGCATCAGTGCCAACAAGTGGAACAATTGCAACTGGCTCACTGGGACATTCCGCTGGCCGCCATCGCCACGGACCAGGCCTTGATTGTGGCGAACCCGCAACGTCACAGCCGTGACTTTTTCTGATTCAGCTTCTGATTCAGCGGCAACACGGCTCAGCCTCCGGCCTATCCTAAATCTGTGACCATTCCATACTGTGTTACCACTCAAATGGGGAAGCAGGCCATGGACTTTGTCCAAACGCGAGCGTATTTATTGAACAAGCCAGAGGCGACGGAAGAGTTTCCCTTCTATCCGGATGTGCCGGTGTTCAAGATCAAGAACAAAATATTTGCCATCCTGTCAGCGACCCGGGAACCCGGCAGCATCAACCTGAAATGTGATCCAGATCAGGCTCTGCTCTTGCGCTTTATCTTTGATGGTGTCCAGGCCGGCTACCATATGAATAAAAAACACTGGAATACCGTCATCCTCGACAGCGATGTGCCCGAGCACGAATTACAGCGCATGATTGACCACTCCTATGGACTGGTGGTCAAAGGTCTGACCAAAACCCAGCGAACCGCATTGGAGTTGGCCTACGGCCCGGACTTGTTATACTCGGCCCCACACCTGGTTTCCAAGTCGTAAGCCACGGGGTGAAACACAGGTTTCTAAGCAACGGTTTCTGAATAACAATTTCAAAACAGTGATTTCAAAACATTGATATCAAAACAATGGTCTCTGCAAATGGTTCGCCAATGAGTTCAACTGCCTGCCCAATAAAATACCGTCCCGCCCAGTATCATGCCGGCTTTACCCTCATCGAAATGTTGGTGGTGGTGGCGATCATTGCCATTCTGGCCGCGCTGGCCATCCCCTCCTCAGGCCATCGACACATTCAATTGCAAATTGTTGAAACGCTGGAGCTGGCGCAACCGATCAAGGATAAAATCGCCGGCTACTACGCCATGCAGGGAAAGTTTCCTGAGACCAACGACAGCCTCGGCGTGCCCGCCGCCAACCTCTACGTGGGCAACTACCTAAGCGGCCTCAACCTGGAGCAAGGCGCCATTCATTTAACCCTGGGGCAGAAGAGCCCGGAGATGCTGCAAGGCAAAACCCTGAGCTTGCAACCGGTGTTTGTCAAAAGCGCGCCGCAGGTGCCTGCCTCCTGGATCTGTGGCTATAACACAGTGCCGCAGGGGATGGATGCCGCCGGTGAGAACCGTACCGACATCCCCGTCAAATACCTGCCCCTGCGGTGCCGTCAATAAGAGTTAGCGGGTGCTCTGGATACTGCTGGAGGCCTTGCTCAACTGGCGCTGCACCCCCCGCATGTCCGACTGGTATTCCTGCGCGCATTTACGCCATTCCTGGCGCTGGTACTTGATGGCCGGGTTACTGGGGTCGTAGATGGGTTCTTCGCCGCAGTTGCGCTGCAGCGCGGCTTCCAGATTGCTGTAAACCTGCTGCAAGCGCTGTATCTCCGCCGAGTTGTTGGCTGCCAGGTCCTGCAGACTGTGCTGTTGGGCAGCGGCCCAGGACACGGCACAACGCAGCTCTTTCAGGGATTGCAGGCTGGCTTGCTTGCGCTTCTGATATTCAAGATTGCGCTGGTTGCGGTGGCTGCTATCGCCGTAATAACGATGGCTGTTTTGTTTAAACTGTCGCCTGTCCTCTTGCTCCAGCTGCGCTTCCAGTCGATCCAGCCGCTGTTGCCAATACTTACGTTTGCCCGCCACATTTTGTAAATACCGCGCCTCACCGCCGCTCCCCAAACGGGCGATCGGCAAACTGATGTCACCGCAGTACTGGGTGTTGCCAATGGTGGTAATCGGTACTTTGACATCGCCCGCTGAATCCACCTTGACGCTTTCAATATTGTGCGACTCGTCTTTTTCCACCGGGGGATACTGACTGAAGGTCACTTTGCCATCCGCATCGACCACCTTGTACAACTTGGCGGCACTTACGGGTTCGGCACTCGACAACATCAACACACTGGCTAACCCCAGCACCCACGGGGTCAAAGCCACCAGACACGGCTGGCGCAACAATCGGGTCATCATTCGCTATCCTTTTCTCCTGACCACTCAAATGAACTCGCAAGTCTACCCCAATTTTTTCTACTGGCCTATTTTCTGCTGGTCGAGCAAGGCCGGCGCAGGCGACAGCCCGAACAGCCCCACCACCGGCAGGTGATCGGACACGTCCAGGGTGTCATGCTGTCGAACATAGGCTCTTAGCAACTGCCATTGGTCGCTGTAAAACAGGTAATCAATGGTGCGGTCGGGACCGGTTACCGCCGGATCATTGGGGTAGTGAGTCAACCAGTGGGCTGCGTCTGCTCCCAGCAGATCCGGTTTAGCCGGGATTGCCCCATAGCGATCGTAGAGTGGTTTTAATGCGGTTTGCTCATCAAAGTATTGGCTCAACCGACGCCACTGGCGACCGTTGTCGTCGGGTAACAAGTTCAAATCACCACCGAACAGCCACGGGATTTGACGCTGATCCAGAGACTCAAGCAACTTGAGGCTCACCCCCACCTGGCGGTTCATCAGGTCTGAGCCCTCCCCCCAGGCATCGTAGTGCGTGTTCAACAGCGCCACCTCGGCACCGTCAGCCGTTGCCATGTGTGCCTCGAGAATGGCCCGCTGAAAATAGAAGCGCTGTGTCAGCGGATCCTTGTCCATCAGCGGCAGCTGATGACGCCGGGCAGACGTCAGGGGATAGCGGGACAGGGTGATCAACTTCATGCTGACACTGCCCAGCACGCTGGGGTGCAATACCAAGCCGGCCTTCCAGTAATAGGCGCTGGCCTGACAGGGAAACGCCTGTTCGGCCAATCGCCGCTGCAGCTGCGCCAACTGATCCACATGGTGAGTGCGGCTGTCGTACTGGTCGTTGATTTCCTGCAACATCAACACGTCCGGCTGTTCATCGCGGATGATGTCGGCCACACGGTCGAGGGTCCAACGGGTATGCTCGAGACTGGGTTGAGTGTCGGGCCCGCCTTCCACGTCGTAGAAGAAGACGTAGTTCTTGCTGGCCATATACTGCACGTTGTAGCTCAACACTTTGAGCGGTCGCTGCCCATCCCAGGGCGGTACCGGTTGCTGACAGCTAACCTCGGCCTCGCTCACAGGCGGATACCAGGGCACGCTCTGCCAGGCCCAGCCAATCACCAGCAGTGCCACCAGTGCGCTGACCGCCAGGACGGCCAGCGCGAACTTTATCGCTTTATTCACGCAGAAGACTGATACAACTCCGGGTCAGAGAGCCGCCAAAATGGTTTCCGCACTGCTCTTGTCGATGGCCTTGTCATCCACATTGAGCAGTTCCACCACCCCGTCGTTGACGATCATGGCGTAGCGCTTGCTGCGCACAGGTCCCAGGCCAAAGCCACTGGCATCCATATCCAGGCCCAGGGCCTTGGCCAAAGCGCCGTTACCGTCGGCCAACATAGTAATGTGTTCGGCGTTTTGGTCCCGGCCCCAGGCCGCCATAACAAACGCATCGTTGACGGAAGTGCAGATCACCTCGTCCACACCCTTGGCCTTGATCTCGTCCACGTGAACCACATAGCCGGGCAGGTGAGTCATGGAACATCCGGGGGTAAAAGCACCCGGCACCGCCATCATCACCACCTTCTTGCCCGCAAACAGTTCATCGGTGGTCACCGCCTGTGGGCCCTTCTCACCCATCACCTGCAAACTGACGGATGGAATCTGATCGCCTACCTGAATGGTCATCGTTATTGTCCTCGTTGATTGTTAGGGCGTGTTGTACAGCGCACATCACATTACCACAGGACGCCAGCACAACTAAGCGGAAACCGATCGCAAACTGGAAGGAATTCCTCGGCCGGGCAACCATAATGCCTGCGACGACAAACGCGATTGCCTATAATGATCAGCCTATCGCAGGTCAACCAAGGTACCTTCATGCAACAGACAATCGGCAGGCAACCAGCATTCGGCAGGCAACAGGCAATCGGATTCGCCATCCTGTTCTTGAGTGCGACGCTTAGCGCCCCGTCCCAGGCGGATACCGTCTCGCCTCAGGATTGCCGGTCGATCCAGGATGACCGTCGCCGACTGGCCTGCTACGACAACCAGTTTGGCCTGCCAGTGGAATTGTTGAGCGAAGACAATGTGCTGCAAACCCGCGTACTGGAACAGAATGGCGAGCCGGTGTCCGATCTGGAAGTTCGGTTGAAAAGTGAAGCGCAGTTATCTGATAACCGCTTTGTGATTATCCCGCACAAACAAAATTACCTGTTGCCGGCTACCTATGTGGATGACCCGAACGGCTCGCCCTCGGTCAATGCCCTGAGTGCACCCCAGGAACAACGGCTGGATCACACCGAGGTCAAATACCAGATCAGCCTGAAGATCCCCGTCTACAACGACTTCCTGCTCGACAACGCCACCCTCTGGCTGGGCTACACCCAGCTCTCCCTGTGGCAGGCCTACAACTCGGACGCCTCGGCCCCGTTTCGTGAAACCAATTACGAACCGGAAGTTTTTTGGACAAAGCCGACCCAATGGAATCTGTTGGGCACGACCCTGGAAGAAGTGTCCGTCGGGCTGGTGCATCAATCCAACGGCCGCGGCGAACCTCTGTCACGCAGCTGGAACCGGGTCTACGCCAACTTTATCTTTGCCCGCAACAACTGGGCCTTCGCCCTGAAACCCTGGTATCGTCTGCCCGAAGAGGAGGATGACGATGATAATCCCGATATTGATGACTACCTGGGTTACGCCGACTTCCTCGCCACCTACAAGCTCAAGGGCAATGAATGGGGCGATTATGTGCTATCGGCCAAGGTTCGCAATAACTTCAAACACGACGACAACCACACCTCGACGACGCTGGGGTTGAGCTTTCCTCTACCCGGCCGCCTGAATGGCTATATTGAGTATGTGGATGGCTATGGCGAAACCTTGATCGATTACAACCACCGCAATCAGCGCATTGGCGTCGGTTTTATTCTCAATGACTGGTATTAACAAGCACCAGCTTATCCACAGCCTGCAGCTGCAACCCCACGTGGAGGGCGGCTACTTCCGTCGCACCTACCAGTCCGATCATCGGCCAGCGCTGCCGACCGAGTCTGGCGAGCGACTGCGGCTGACGTCGATTTTGTATTTGCTCACCGACGACGCTCGTGTCGGCCACTGGCACCTGAACCGCTCGGACATCCTGCACTTTTTCCATCGGGGTGAAGCGATTACCTATTACCTGATTGATGACACCTCCGGCGAGCTCAGTCGCCACATTCTCGGACCAGACCCGACTGCCGGTCACCAGCTGCAGCTGGCCGTGCCAGGCGGCACCTGGAAGGCATCCCATTTGCCCCTGGGTGAATACGGTTTGATTAGCGAAGCCGTGTGTCCCGGGTTTGAGTTTGCGGACATGACACTGGGCCAGCGGGCCGAGCTGCAACAACGCTTTCCCCAGCACGAAGCACTGATCTCGCGCTTTTGCCGGGAATGAAAGTGGCCATTGACGCCTTCAATCCCACAGCAATATACTGTATTTACATACAGCATAGAGCACAGGTCTGCCATGAATATCGCCGAAACCTTTCCCGCCGAGATTCACTCCCAGATTACCCTGCCCCTGTACCTGCACAGTTGCAGCGCGGGCTTTGCCAGCCCGGTGGAGGAAGACGAGGCGGGCATCGATCTTAACGACCACCTGGTTCGCCGCCCGGCCACCACGTTTTACGCTCGTGTGCGCGGCGACAGCATGCGCGACAAGGGTTTGTACGATGGCGACCTGCTGATTGTCGACCGCAGCCTGCACCCCAGTCAGGGCGATTTCGTGATCGCCGCCCAGGACGGAGAACTGCTGTGTCGAGAACTGGACCTGCGCAACAGCCAGCTGCTGGCTGCCGATGACGATACCCCGCCGCTGTCGCTGGACGACAGTGCCGATCTGCGGATTGAAGGGGTGGTGATCAGTTCCATTCGGGAATATCGCTGACGCCTGCTATCATCAGGGGGCAACCCCCATTTGTATTCGCCCCCAATCAGGGAGATCCACGTGCAGGACGACAAGCAGAAGATTGCTCTGTTCATCGACGCCGATAATGCGCCGGCCAGTAAGCTGGAGGCGATCCTCAGCGAGCTGGCCACCTACGGCGTGGTCACCATCCGCAAGGCCTATGGCAACTGGACTTCGCCACACTTGAAGTCCTGGCAGGAAATGCTGCACGAATACGCCATTCAACCAATCCAGCAATTTGATCTCACCAAGGGTAAAAACGCGTCAGACATCGCCCTGGTGATTGATGCCATGGACGCGATGTACACCAAGGACATCGACGTCATGTGCTTTGTCTCGTCGGACTGTGATTTCACTCCCATGGTGACCCGCGCCCTGGCCGACGGCAAGGTGGTGATCGGTTTTGGGGAGCGCAAAACGCCGGCCCCATTCGTCAACGCCTGTTCCAAGTTTCTCTACCTGGATAAGAAAGCCCGGGATCAGGAAGAGGCCAGTGCCAAGCCGAAAAACATCAAATCCGATACCAAGCTGATCAATCTGCTCCGGCAGGCCATTGAAGCCACAGAAGACGATGATGGCTGGGCGGCTCTCGGGCCGGTGGGCTCATACATTTCCAATCGGACCTCTTTCGACAGTCGCAACTACGGCTTTCGAAACCTCAGCAGTTTGTTCAAGGCCATTGATCTGTTCGAGATCAAGCGCGGCTCCGATCGAACCTATCTGGTGTCGGATCGGCGCCGTAAAAACTGATCCAATTGCCGGCCAGCCACGAATAACCGTATCCCCATAATCCTTAAGAGGAAATGCATTATGTCCATCGAACTCTGGTGTCTTTTTTTCGCCGGTCTGTTACACACGCTCTCCAAGGCCCCGTTGATGAAGGCCCAAGCCCAGGCTCCCGGCGGTTACAACAACCGCGCCCCGCGGGAGCAACAGTCCACTCTCGAAGGCTGGGCCAAACGCGCCCTCGCCGCCCATGAAAATCAGATTGAAAGCTTCCCCCTGTTTGCCGCGGGGGTTCTGGTGGTCACAGCCTCCGGCGTCGAGTCGCCAGTAACCGGCTACCTGGCCATGGCCTATATTCTGGCCCGTATCGTCTACCTGTACTGTTACGTTAAAGGCATTTCAACCCTGCGCTCCATTGTCTGGGGTGTCGGTTACCTCGGTTCCCTGGCACTGATGTGCAGCCCAGCCTGGGTCTGAGCCAGCCATGCTGCTTGGAATCCACCACGTTGCGATCATCTGTTCCAATTACGAGCGTTCAAAGCATTTTTACACGGACATTCTCGGCCTGCCGATTGTGGCCGAGCATTACCGCGCGGCGCGGCATTCCTACAAGCTCGATCTGCAACTGCCCGACGGCAGCCAGATCGAGCTGTTTTCCTTTCCCGATCGACCACCGCGACCCAGTTACCCGGAAGCCCGGGGCCTGCGTCATCTCGCCTTTAGAGTTGCCTCGGTAGACAAGGCCAGCGCGCATCTACAAGCCGCCGGCATCGACGTTGAACCTATTCGCGTCGATGAATACACCGGCAAGCGATTTACGTTTTTCAATGATCCGGATGACTTGCCGCTGGAACTGTACGAAGTTTGAAACCAAAAATCATAACAGGAAGTTGCAGCAGTCTCGGTCACGCGCTGGTATGATTTTTCGCAACGAACTGGCTTGAGTGGCCAAGTCGAATTGATGATGTTCTATACAGGGAGTTGGGAACAGGTTTTCATCGCCGAGTAATGAAAGGACAAGTAAACGCATGACATTTAGCAGAGTAACGCTGGAAGGAACTTACGTGCGCCTGGAACCTCTGGCCGATCACCACCGTGCAGGGTTGATTGAAGCGGTGTCGGACGGTGAACTGTGGAAGCTTTTTGTTACCATGGTACCAAGCCCCGAAGGCATCGATGCATTTTTGGATACCGCTCAATCACTGCAGCGCGAAGGGGACGGTGTAACCTTCGCCACCATCGACAAAGCCTCCAATAAAGTGGTGGGTTCCACCCGTTTCATGCACGCCAACCTGCCGCACAAGCGGGTGGAAATCGGCTTCACATTCATTGCCAAGTCTTTTCAAAAAAGTCGCATCAACACAGAAGCCAAATTGCTGATGCTGACCCATGCCTTTGAAACCCTGCAACTGAATCGGGTGGAACTGTTGACGGACTTTCTCAACCACACGTCTCGCACTGCCATACTGCGCCTGGGCGCAAACCAGGAAGCCATCCTGCGCAGCCATATGGTCATGGCCGATGGTCGCGTCAGAGATTCGGTGCTGTTTAGCATCACCCATTACGAGTGGCCGGGCGTGCGGCAAAACCTGCGGTCGAAACTGGATCGTCAGCCGTAGCCACCCCGTCAAGGTGCGCGCCAACAAACCATCGACCAAAGTTCAGTCACACTTCTACACAGAGTAAAATCTTATCCACCCGGACCTGCCAGGCCAGCACTCGCTGAAGGAACATGCGCTGTACCCGATAACAACCCCAGGTAATTAACCGCTATACTTTCAGTATGCCCAATATGACCGCGTCAATGACTGCCTTCTTTGACCAGTTCGCCCAGGATTTTCCATCCTTCGACGGCGAACTGATCGCCAGTCGTTATGCCGACCCTTACGTGTCCGTGTCGGCAGATGGACAAATTCAATGTCACACCACTCATCAGGCGATTGCGGGCTATTTCCAGGCGGTGTTAAACGACTATAAACGCCGAGGTGTAATGACGTGTCGCTATCACGACCTCAACCACAGCGCCATTGGCGATCACTGTCAGCTGGCGATGTTAACCTGGGAACTGCTGGATCGCGACGATCAGGTTGTGACGCGCTGGCGCGAATCTTACAACCTGATTGAGCGACCAAAAGGTTGGCGTATTTACGCCTCGGCTGATTTTTCTTCCCCTTAAGCGCTGCGGGTGCACAACGCTCTGCAGGCGCGCAGTGACCATAAAACCTGTACAAATGGAGTCGGCTCACATGGGGCCTGCCAACTGCATCAGACAGCTGCCGTAGGCTGTCACGATTAATAAGACGGACAGGGATTCGGCGGCATAAAGACATTTACGCACCCACTGCAGTCCTTTGTAAGGCTGGGGTAAGTGGGGCTTGTCCGCCGGTGCGGAAATGGTACTGCCAGGTTGTTGCTCGCGTTGGATTTTCATCACAGCCTCCTGATTAGGGCATCGAGTGAACTTTGCGGGACATTGCGGTATCAACCACAATGAAGACAGTATCCCCTGTGTCCATGGAAGCGAGCGTGGTCCTACCGTGGTAAAGAGCGTGGTATTTACCAGGCTTCACCGTCAATTCGTGTATTCACATGCCAAAATTGCACATCCGCACCTTGGGAGAACTCTCGGTTCTGCACGACGGTGCCGCTATCAAGTTGCCGACTTCACGGCGCACGCGCGCACTGCTGGCCTATCTGGCACTAACAGATAGGCCACAGCGCCGAGACCGTTTGTGTGAAGTGTTTTGGGAAATTCCCGATGACCCGCGCGGCGCCCTGCGCTGGTCGTTGAGCAAGATTCGGCCCCTGGTGAACGACCAGGACTCAGAACGCCTGCTCGCCGATCGCGAGCGCGTTCAACTCAAAGGCCCTGGCCTTGACGTCGATCTTCGCCTGATTGCCGAAGAGTTGGACGCCCTGGAGTTGTCCGTTGAACGTCTGGACGAATTATTGGAGCAACTGAGCGAGCCCCTTCTCGATGGCCTCGACCTGCCGGACCAACCCCTGTTCCAGCACTGGTTGACCGCCGAACGGGAACACGCCCAGCGCCTGCACCATCGTGCCCTGCAACTCTTGGCCAGCCACCCACAGCTGCCCCCCGCTCGTGGGCTGTCGGTGGTACGCAGCTGGAGTGAACTGGATCCCTTCAATACTGCCGCCGCTACGGCCTTGATACAAACGCTGGAGCGCTTCAATCACGCCGCTGAAGCCGCGCAAATGCGTGAAGAATTTGTCACCCGCTTTCGCAATGCGGGCATCAACTGGTCCGCCGATGAGCGACTCGTCGACCGAGAAAAAGCATCCCAGCCGCTTGAGGAGCACACGCCCCGGCACCAATTGGTACGGCAACAATTAGCCCGACAGCGCATCCAATTTTGTACCGCGCCGGATTCTGTGCGTATTGCTTACGCCACCGTTGGCCAGGGTCCACCCATTGTCAAAGCCGCCAACTGGCTCAGTCACTTGGAACACGACTGGGATGCGCCCATCTGGAGTCCGCTGTTGCATAAGCTGGCGCACGGTCATCAGATTGTTCGCTATGACGAACGTGGCAACGGCTTGTCGGACTGGCAAGTGGCCAACTTGAGTTTTGACGCCTTTGTTACGGATCTGGAAACCGTGGTGGATGATGTTGGCCTCGACAGCTTCGCCCTGTTGGGCATTTCCCAAGGCGCCGCTGTGAGTATCGAATACGCGGTTCGTCATCCTGAACGGGTGTCACGTCTGGTGTTGTTTGGTGGCTACGCCGCTGGCTGGCGTATCAACGCCAGCGACGAGGTCCTGCGAGAGCGTGAGGCCATCATGACCCTGACCGCCACCGGCTGGGGCCAGGACAATCCCGCCTACCGACAAATTTTTTCCTCTACCTTTATGCCCAGCGCCACCGCTGAAGAGCTGCAGTGGTTCAATGAATTTCAACGCTTAACCACATCGCCGGAAAATGCTGTGCGCTTTTTGTCGGCGTTTGGTGACATTGACGTACGCCAGCAATTGGCCCGGGTCTCTGTGCCAACGCTGGTGTTGCATTCGCTGGGCGATCAACGTATCCCCGCGGCCACTGGCCGCGATATTGCCGCCAGCATTGCCGATGCCGAATTTCTCGGGTTGGAAAGTGATGGTCATCTGTTACTGGGACGTGAACCTGCCTCGCGGGTCTTTGTCGATGCCGTAGAAGAGTTCCTGACCCGTGGTTGAACACGAGGCTGGACATTCCCCTTGGGGTAAGCTGTATAACCTTCGCGTAGATTCAAACTTAAGGAGGAGGCTCAATATGCTGGAAATCCGATCGCCCAGAGATTCGCTGAGCGGCGGCTTCCGCCAACGCATTGCACCTCATGTGTGGGCTGAGTTGCAACAGGCGGGCCGTGCAGAAGCCAGCGGCGATGCCCTAAAAGCCTTTTCTCATCTGGAAAATGCCCATGTGCTGGGACAGGCATCCACTTACTGGCATGTCCGGGTTCACTGGAGGATGTTCCGGTGGGGCTGGCGTCAACAGGACGTCCGCGAACTGCGGGGGCAGGTGCTGCGCTTGATTGGCGCAGCCACCAAAACCGCCATTGGCCGGCTGCCACAGGGCAATACCGGTGGCGCCCATGTCAGCGCTTTTCAACCCATGCCGATTGAACCGCGCTTGGCACAACTGATCGCCGCCGCCAGGCGTTAGGCGACGGCATGTTCAACAGGTATGACGAAACCGCTTATGCCGAGGGTTGCAGCATGGCCTTGATTTCGAGGAACTCGTGCACGCCTTCGGCCGAAAACTCCCGACCGTTGCCCGACTGTTTGTAACCGCCAAACGGCGCGTTGTAGTTAAAGACCGCGCCATTCATCAAGCACTGACCGGCGCGAATGCGACGGGCAATGGCAATCGCCGCCTCGTCGCTGTCGGCGTAGACCCCGGATGACAATCCGTAAGGGGAATCGTTGGCAATGCTAACGGCTTCGTCGATATCCCGGTAGGGAATCATGCACAGTACGGGACCGAAAATTTCTTCCTGGGCAATGCGCATGTCGTTAGTGACGTCGGCAAAGATGGTCGGTGCCACATAAAAACCCGGCCCCTCTTTGACCGGTGACTCAAGTCCACCGCACACCAGACGTGCACCTTCGTCCAAACCGATCTGGATATACTCCAGCACTTTTTGCTGCTGCGCCCTGGAGGAAATCGGTCCCAGGAAAGCCTCGTCATTCATGCCCACGGGCATGGCTTCGGCGGCGGCTTTGGCCAGGTTGATTGCTTCTTCGTAACGGGATGCCGGCACCAGCATGCGCGTCATCGCCACACAGGTCTGACCGCTGTTGAGCATCACATCTTCCACCCCGTACTGGACAGCGGCTGCCAGATCTGCGTCTTCGGTAATGATCAGCGGCGACTTGCCACCCAGCTCCTGGGTCACACGTTTGACGGTGGGGGCAGCAGCCTTGGCCACTTCAATACCAGCGCGGGTGGAGCCGGTGAACGACACCACATCCACCTCGGGATGACTGCACAAAGCTTCACCCACATCGCTGCCATAGCCAGGCACCAGATTGAACACACCCGCCGGCACACCGGCCTCGTGCAGGATTTCAGCCATGATAAAATCCTGCAGCGGGGTCTGCTCAGCGGGCTTCACCACCATGGTACAACCGGCCGCCAGCGCCGCCCCGACCTTGCCGACAAATTGATGCAAGGGGTAGTTCCAGGGATTGATAAATGCACACACACCGGCAGCTTCGCGAACCATCAGCGCACCTGGCAGTTGCTCCACTTCTTCGGTCAGGCTCGCGTGCTCGGCAAACAGCTGCATGGCTTCAATCGGACCATCCACCTGCAACCAGCCGGCAATATGCTCCGGACAGCCCATGGTGGTGGAAATCGCCTGAACCAAATCATCCCGCCGCGCCTGCATGCCATCGGCAATGGCCAACAGCAGGCGTTTACGTTCGGCAGAACTGACCTGGGACCAGCCAGTAAACGCTTGCCTTGCCGCAGTCACGGCGCGCTCCACATCCTCGACTCCGCCGCGAGGTACTTCTGCGGTAACGGTTTCCGTGGCCGGGTTAATGACGCTCAGGGTTTGGTCGGCGGCAGCGTCTACCCATTGGCCGTTAATGTAGAGTTGTTGATAACTGGTCATGAAGGTACTCCTGTCTGCCGGGACGACCGACAGACTTAGATGGATCAAAAGCGCAGAGTATAGCGCCACCACGACATCTCACAAGAGGCGCCGTGGCAACGCGAGTCAACCGTTTCAAGCGGCCATTTTCAGCAGGCCTTCCTGACGCAGTTCGTCGATGGTGGTTTCAATGGCTTGCCGTAAGGTCGAGACAATAAAATCCACATCGGCCCTGGTCATGGTCAGTGGTGGCGACATCACATTGAGATGCACAATGGCGCGGGTGATCAGGCCCAGGTCGTCGGCGTTGTTAGACACTCGCTTGCCGATATCCAATTCTTCCGGGAACAGTTCCTTGGTTTTCTTATTGGAGACATACTCGACACACACCATAAACTTGCGTCCGCGTACCTGGCCCACAATAGGAAGATCTTCCAGGGTTTTCAGTTGCTGCTCAAAATACGGACCAACGTCTTTGACATTTTCAAGCAACTTATCACGCTCAAGAATTTCAATGTTTTTCAACGCTGCGGCGCAAGCCACCGGGTGACCGGAATAGGTGAAACCGTGGGCAAAACACCGACCGGAATCTTCCGCATTGAGCACGTCCCAGATCTCGTCGCTGAACAGCAAGGCACCCAGTGGCTGGTAGCCAGAGGTCAAACCTTTGGCCGAGGTAATCATATCCGGCACAATGTCGAATTCGTCTTCGGAGGCAAACCAATGCCCCAGGCGACCGAAGGCGGTGACCACCTCATCGGACACGTAAAGAATGTCGTTGGCCTTACAGATGGCGTGCATACGTTTGAGGTAACCTTCCGGCGCCACAATCACACCACCGGCGCCCATGATGGGCTCGGCAAAAAACGCCGCTACTTTATCGGCGCCACCCAGCTCGGCAATCTTGTCTTCAAACTCCTTCACCAGCGAATCGACAAACGCTTCTTCGCTCATGCCCGGTTTGGCGCAACGGTAGTAGTTCGGGTACGACAAGTGATGGATGGTATCACTGATAAAGTCGAATTCCGGCGGATGGTCACCGGGCTTGCCGCCAATGGACATGGAAGCGAAGGTGGTGCCGTGATAGGAGTTAATGCGCGAGATGATGTGCTTTTTCTCGTGCTTGCCGCGACAATTCTGGTAGTAATGAATCATGCGGAAGGCGGTATCCACCGCGGTCGAACCACCACAGGTAAAGAACACATGATTGAGCGGACCTGGCGCCAGCTCGGCCAGTTTGGCGGCCAGCTCGGCCGCCGGCACATTGGTCAGATCCACAAACGGACTGGCGTAAGACATTTTATACGCCTGCTCGGCAATGGCTTCGGCCATTTCCTTGCGGCCCAATCCGATGTTGTTGCACCAGAGACCGCCGACCGCGTCAAAGTATTTGCGCCCATCACTGTCGTAGATGTAACAGCCTTCGCCCTTCACGATCGGCAGGGCACCGTCTTCGCGGAACACATCAAACACCTGCCACGGGTGCAAGTGGTGGGCTTTGTCTTTTTCAGTAATGGCCTGGGTGTTGTACTGGTCAAACTCGCTCATACGAACCGTCCTGTAAACCTCTGGTGGGTTGTATTGGGTATGCGTACTAGACTAAGTGTCTGAACCGGCGGTCACCATACCCTTTGGGGGGTAGTCAGAATTTCGTAGCGGCATAGAAAAATTGTTTATCGCCCTTATATAAGTACGTCGCCGATGTAAAAAGACCTTTTGATACCATGACTCAAGCCTCCATTGACCGACATGCCTGGCGTCAGGCGATTGTGGATATCGCACCGCTGTCCCTGGCCGTCATTCCCTGGGGCCTGCTGGCCGGCTCCCTCGCCATCGAAACCGGATTGAGCTTCTGGCAGGCGCTCTGTATGTCCATGCTGGTGTTTGCCGGGGCGGCCCAGCTGGCAAGCCTCAATTTGGTGCAATTGGGCAGCCCCCTGGCCGCCATTCTCAGCACCACCTTTGTGATCAGCTCGCGCCACCTGCTGTATTCGGCGGTATATCGCAAATTCGCCCTCCAACTACCCTGGCACCAGCGCTATCTGCTGGCGTTTGTCTTGACCGATGAAATGTTTGCGGTGGTCGAGCAGTACCGACAACGACACGGACGCTTTCACTATCAATACGCAGTGGTGGCAGGGTTTACTTTCTGGCTGATCTGGAACCTGGCGTCTCTGGCCGGGATTGTCTTGGGAAAGATCTTGAGAGACATGCAGGCCTGGGGTTTTGAATTTGCCGTAGCGGCCATCTTCATTGCCATGGTGGTGCCCGGTATACGCTCATTGCCGACCCTGGTCACGGTATTGGTCAGTGGTGGCGTGATGATCCTGGCCGAACTGAATCACCTGAACAACGCCATCCTGCTGGCCGGCATCAGTGGCATGCTGGCGGGCTTTGCCACTGAACAGGGACGCCGTTGGCTACAGCGAGGCAGCCACTCATGATGATGTGGCTGATGATCGGCCTGATGGCCCTGGTAACCTTCTACAACCGTTATGCGTTCTTTTCCCCGCAGCTGAAGTTTTCCATCGGTCCACGCTTGCAATCGCTGCTCAGTTACACCGCACCGGCGGTGTTGACCGCCCTGTGGGTGCCCATTGTGTTTGTCAGCGAACACCCCGACATGGAAGCCAAGCAACTCAACTGGCAGCTGGACAACCCCTACTTCTGCGCCGGCCTGATTACCGTGGCCATCAGTGCTTTCGTGCGCAAGCCGCTGATCACAGTGGCACTCGGTGTGCTGGTGTTTGCCGGCTGGTCGCGGCTTTGAGTCAGCGACTCGGCGGCAAGTGATAGGCGCTGAGCGGGTCCATGCCCGGCTCGGCGTCAGCCAGAGAGATGGAGGAGAGAAACAGAGAAAACAATTCCGATTGCGACGAGATGTCCAGTTTGCTATAGAGGTTGCGACGATGCACTTTCACCGTTTCCATGGAAATATCCAGTTTAAGCGCCATGGATTTGGAGGAGTGGCCATGCAACAACAGGTTCGCCACTTCCCGTTCACGCTCCGTCAGCAGCGAACTGCCAAAATTACGCAGCGCATCGGACAACTGTTTGTGCAGGGACACCTCCAATTGAGGCTGTTGAGCCAGTGTCGCCCCCCAATGCTGTTCAAGTATCGCCAGCAACCAGGGGGCGATGGTACGCAGAGCCTCCACTTCCGACTCGGCATAAGACTCTATACGCGCCAGTGACAGATGCAGATAGCCCGCCTGACGCCCGCCCACAATGGAATCGTCCTCGTCCTTGACCGCCAGCAGAAACCCCACTTCATCAAGCAGGTTGGAATAGCGGTAATACTGGCGAAAGTACTCACTTTCCTGGAAATCGTCCGGCGCCACTTCATTCAGACGGTAGAGGCCAGAGGGAATAAATTCCTGCGCCGCCTCGTAAAACGGGTCCAGCAGGTAAGCGCCATTGATGTAATTGGCCAGATCACCACGCTTCTCCGGCTCGACCGAATCCCGGGTGATATCGGCCAACAGCCGGGGCCGGGAATCGGTTGGAAAACCCACCACGGCAAAGCTGTCGACAGCGGTAAACAGATTGATCACATCCAGCAAGGCCTGCGGTAAAGCGTCCGTCTGCAGACTGCGAGTGGCTTGTGCCAAGGCTGCCATCAGCGGCTGGCTGGGGGGGGACTCACCGGGCGGCTGGGCAACCACGCTGTTTACCTCTTGTGTTGGTAGGGCTTTTTGAATTGGTAAGGCTTTCGTTATTTATGATACAAGCTCGGGGGAAATTTGACACAGTTTCCCGCCCAATAACAGGGCAGCCCCTAACGCTTTAGGGTTATGGCCGCTCAGTCTACAGATCTTTACCTTAGAGAATGCGATAAATACCGACAACAATGGCAAGGTACTTCCATGACTCAAAGCCTCAATCAAGCCACGCTGGTGTCCCCCAACATGAGCGATAACAGCCCAAGCGCCTTGCTGAGTCAGTTCGACCGGGCCAGTGCTATTGCCGCCGCCATTGTTATCAGTTTTGTGGGCAACGCAGTGGTGCTGGGCATGCCCATGCTGGTCGGTGCCCTGGCCGACGACCTGGGTTTTAACGAGCAGCAAGTGGGCTGGCTGGCCTCCGCCGACCTGGGCGGCATGTTCCTGGCGTCCCTGTTCACCTCAATGGTCATCACCCGCGTCAACCGCCGACTGCTGGCGGCTGCAGGGCTGATCATTGCGCTGCTGGCCAATCTGCTGTCGTCACAATTCCACGATTTCGACACCCTGTTTACGGCTCGAGTGATAGCCGGCATCGGCGGTGGTATCTGTTATTCCCTCGGCGTTGGCTGTCTCGCCGGCACCCACCACACAGCGCGCAACTTCAGCATTTTGATGTTCGCCCTGGTGGCCATTAATGCCCTCGAACTCTACTGTTTCCCGATGTTGACCGATACCTGGGGCGTCAACGGTATTTATTACGCCTTTGCCGCAGCTTTTATGCTGTGTTTCCTGGCCGTGCCGCAACTGCCGGCGTACGCCGAACAAAAACCGGCGGTGGCGGAAACCGAATCCGGAAAAACCATTGCCCTGCCCGGCTACCTGCCCAAACTGTGCCTGCTGGCCGTTTCCAGCTTTTACATCACCATCGGTTCCTTCTGGGCCTACATTGAACGGGCGGGCGTCGACGCCGGCCTGTCGGACGACTTTATTGCCAACACCCTAACCATCGGTACCCTGTTTACACTGCTGGGTTGTTTCGTCGCCACCTGGCTGAGCAATCGCGCCGGTCAATCCAAGCCGTTACTGGCGGCCCTGCTGACCATGGCTGGCGCGTTAACTCTGCTGGCATTGGGCATTAACCCGCTGGTGTTCATCATTGGTAACTTTATGTTTAACGTCATGTGGCTGTTCACTGACATCTATCAGCTGGGAACCATCAGTAACGTGGATCACAGCGGTCGCTATGCCGCGTTAATCCCTGGTGCCCAGGGGCTGGCTCAAACTGCCGCCCCAACCATCGCCGGGTTCTTGCTGGCCAACAATATGGGTTACGGCGCTGTGATGATGCTGGGCGCCGCCGGATCCATCGGCGCCTTTATGATCTATTCATTTGTCTATCGCCGCCTGCGTGCCCTGGCTCCCGAAATTGCCGACGCCAGCTAACGCCGGCGTCCTCACTCTGACCAGGTATTGGCGTACCGATCAAAATCCGCACTGGCTTTTTGAATCACACAAAAGCGCTGTCCGGTGGGGGCCTGCATCACACACCAGGACTTCACCTCACCCACCTTGGTGGCACCGAGAGTTTCCAGTCGAGCGACCTCAGCCTGAATGTCGTCCGCCTCAATATCAAGATGCACGCGGCTGTCGTGCTCCACCGCCTGCACTTCGATTTGCAGATCTTGTCGAGCGTCCACCAGTTTGACGTATCTCTGCCCTTCTTCGCCGTCAAATTCATGTTTCTGCATACCCAGTGCCTGGCTCCAAAAGTCAGCCGCCAGGGACAGATTGTGTGTCTGGCAATCAATGATAAACCCCGCCAGTTTACTCTTGTGCATATCACCTCCAAAGCCATGTTGTTCGAAACAAGGCTGTTCGAAACAAAGTTTTCGAAAAATGTGCTTTTGACAATAAATTTAACTCGCTTACACGCTCTAGCAACGATCAGAAATGCACCTTAACACTACGGCCTTCACAAATTTTTTAGTTCACTTTTATCTTTAAAAACATCCTTATATACAAATAAAATAATTTACTCCCATCGCACCAATGCTCGCTAGCTTGACGCGCGAATTTCACAAATACAATTTTCTCGGTTTGTACCGTCGACGACACCCAAAAATCAAATTTTGTCACAACAGTCGTCAACATTTATTGATTTAGTGCTAACAACTTTCCCTCCAAAGGCTAAGAGTTTTCCATGTGTGAAAAAGTAGCAAACTCGTCCTTCAATGCTACGCTTGGTATGAAAAGAAGCGTGTTTAAAAAGATCCGAATCTTTTCATAAAGCCAACGCCGATTTGTCACGTTTTCTTGGGACTGGCGTTTGTGTCACCCCGTTTTTTTAAACGTGTGGCAATACGTGTTGGAGAAGGATCAATGAGGAGTCACTATGAAAAATTTCACAAAAAAAATGTTAGCCATTGGTGTTGTGAGTGCCATCCTGCCGGTTGCCGCACTAGCACAACAAGACGCCGTTATTATTGCCTCAAGCGATGCCGCCATCGGCCCCAGCGACGGTGATCGGGAGTTTACCCTGTCGGGTACTGGTACCAGTGACAAGGATTTCGACAACAGCAGCATGGGCGTGTCCGCGGATCTGGGATGGTATATTTCCACGCATTCGGTTTGGGGTATTCGCCAGAGTCTTAACTACGCCGATATTGAAGGCGAAAATGCCACGGATGATTTTTGGAACGGCAGTACTCGAGGTTATTACGATTATCACTTCCTCAGCGGTAAAGCCAGGCCCTTTATCGGCGGTAGCCTCGGAGGAATTTATGGCGACGGAGTCAACGACAGCTTTTTTGCCGGGCTCGAATTTGGTTTGAAATACTACGCGCTGGAAAATACCTTCATTCTTGCCAGAGCGGAGTACCAATTTTTCTTCGACGATGGCGGCGATGCCGATGACGCCTTTGACGACGGTGCCTTTGCCTACGTCCTGGGAATCGGCTACCACTTCTGAAGCCTTCAGCCTTCGGATGGGTTTAAAAAACCCTAGCGCCTGATCCCGCCGCAGCACTCTATTGGACACCTTCTAACACCCGTCTGTAGAGTGCTGCGACTCTAGCTTCGCACTTCCCCACAGCCCTCTATGTCTATACTGGTGTCATTCCACTTGTGGAGAAGCCAATATGAACATGTTGTTTGATGCTGTTTTTTCGAGCGGCTGGCGAAACCGACTTCAGTCGATCCTTGTTGGCTTGTGGCTGATCGGGGCGATCGTGCTGCCAGGCCACGCCCAAATCCATGACCCAAAGGCATTGACTGCAGATCCTCACACCGCGACAGGGCCGATCGCCCCGAAACTGGCAGGGCTCGGCGATCATCACTTTCCCGTCACCACCAACAGTCCGGACTCCCAGGCATTCTTTGATCAGGGTTTCCGCTTGACCCTGGGCTTCAACCACTCGGAGGCACTGCGCTCCTTTAAAGAAGCTGCACGCCTGGACCCCGGCAACGCCATGGCCTATTGGGGAATTGCACTGGTGTTGGGGCCAAACTTGAATCTGCCCATGCAGGCCGATGTGGTGCCTCAAGCTTTCGCCGCCAGCCAAAAAGCCCAGAGCCTGAAAGAGAAAGTGACCGCTAGGGAACGGGCGTATATTGAAGCCCTGGCGATTCGCTACACTGCCGATCCGAAGGCCGATCGTGCCCCGCTGGACGCTGACTATGCCCGCGCGATGGCGAAGGTCATGCAACAGTATCCCGACGACACCAACGCCGCCACCCTCTATGCAGCCGCCGTTATGAACACCAATCCCTGGGATTACTGGTATCGTGATGGCACCCCCAAACCCGGCACCCAGGACATTCTCAATACACTGCAAGCTGTGCTGGCCAAGGATCCCAACCACGCCGGCGCTCATCACTACCTGATTCATCTGGTGGAAGCTTTTCGCCCCGAGCTGGGTATAGAAAGTGCTGATCGACTTGGCAGTTTGATGCCCGGCGCTGGGCATCTTGTGCATATGCCCGCCCACATCTATATGCGGGTAGGACGCTACGGTGACTCCTATGATGCCAACGTCAAAGCCATTGCCGCCGATGAGGGCTACATCACCCAGTGTCGTGCCCAGGGGCTCTACCCGCTCGGATACTATCCCCACAACATTCATTTTCTCGCCTGGTCCGCGATGTTCCAGGGCCGCAGCCAGGAAGCACTCAGCGCCGCGCGCAAAGTGGCCGCCAGGATTCCCGATTACATGCAGGAAAACACCTGGGGACTGAATGAAACCTTTCTCAGCCAACCGATGTTTGTGATGGTGCGCTTCGGGCTATGGGATCAGGTGATGGCGGAACCTCAGCCCCCCGAAGCGGCGCGTTTTTTAAATGGCATTTGGCACTACAGTCGCGGCATGGCTCAAGCGCATCATGGTCAGCTCCAGCGTGGCGAAAAAGAATTAAAGGCACTGCAGAGCATTCGCCAACAGGTGGCCGGTGACGACACTTACTACATTGGCTTTGGCGCTGCCACCACCCTGCTGGATATCGCAACCGAAGTCCTCGCCGGCGAACTGGAAGCTAAAGATAAGGATTTCGACGATGCCCTTGAGCATCTGTCGCGGGCCGTGCGACTGGAGGACAGTCTGCTCTACAACGAACCCCCGGACTGGTATTTCCCGGTCCGTCATATCTTAGGTGCGGTGTTAATGGATGCCCAATTGCCGGCCGAAGCGGAAGTGGTGTACTGGGAGGATTTACGCCGCAATCCACAAAACGGCTTTTCACTGTTTGGCTTACAACAAGCACTCAAGGCGCAAAACAAGACCAATATAGCCTCGGAAATTGCAAAGCGTTTTCAGGATGCCTGGCAACAGGCGGATGTCACTCTCACCAGCTCCAGGTATTAACCATGCAACTCGAACGCATAGATCATGTGCATGTGTACGTCACTGACCGCCAACTGGCCGAACAATGGTACGCCGATGTGTTACACCTGCGGCGGTTGAAAAAGTTTGATGTCTGGGCCACAGCCGAAGGTCCTCTGACGCTGTCCAACGCCTCCGGTTCGGTGCATGTCGCCCTGTTTGAACGCCATCCTGCTGCGGGTTCACAGGCTATGCACGGCCCCACCTCCACCATCGCCTTTGGGGTTGGCGGTGAGGCGTTTCTGCAGTGGAAAGAGTGGTTGCAAAGCCAAGGCGTTGCTGTGCAGGTGGTGGATCACGATCTGATGTGGTCCATGTACTTTCTGGACCCGTTTGGCAATCGACACGAAATTACCACCGAAGAAGTAGATTGCCTGGTGAACTTTCAGGTGATGGATGCTTAATAAGATGGGCGTAAAAAAAGCCGGTTATCCAAAGACAACCGGCCAAGCTTAGAAGAACAACTGATCATGTTTTTAAACCCGGAGAAAATTTCCGGATTCAAATCATTCCATGATCACATGAAATTATAGCGGAAGGTCACACCGTAGCTGGTGGGTTGCTGGCGATACACGACGCGGCCGGCAAAACCACTAAACGCGTAAGTTTCGGCTTCGTTACCTTCCAGGTTTTTGCCCCACAGGGTCACGGCCCAGCGATCACTGGCATCGGCCAGGGAGAACTGGGCGTCCACACTGCTGATGGGGCCGTAACCGGTGTTGGGATCACCCAGGGCGGCATACTGCTCATCCACCCAACTGGCGCTGGTTTGCGCGCGGGCAATCAGGTTGTCACCCAGGAACCATTCGTAAGCGATCATGCCGTTGTAGCTCCACTCGGGCGACTGGGCCAGTACCTGGCCTTCACCGATGGTGTTGGCAATGTGATCGACACTGTTGGGCGACGTGGGATCGTCAGAAATGCCACGCATATCCGCCGTGGTGGGCGCCTTGGTCACCTTACTGTTCAAGTAAGCGACACCCAGTCGCAGCTCCAGGCCTTCGGCCGGCAGCCAGTGCAGGTCCAACTCCGCCCCCTCGGTCTGTGACTCCGGAATACTGATCATGGTGGTGTCGTACACATCCAGATCCAGGAAGGTACTGAAGTCATCTTCCAGGTAGGTAATCAGCGACTGGCGATTTTTATAATCGAGGAAAAAGGCCGCACCGTTGAGCTGCAGACTGCCGTCCAGCAAGGTGGCTTTAAAGCCCAACTCAAAACTGGTGACCTCTTCCGGGTCCACATAGGCCCAGGCCACACCTGGATCCGGGTCCAGCACGGGCGCACCGTAGTAGAGACCGCTTTTGTAACTGGTGGCCGCGTTACCGTAGAACAACCAGTTGTCGTTGGGGGCCCAGTCGAGACCAATCTTGCCGGTGAGATCGTCTTCTTTGTGGGTTTCGTCCATGTCGATCAGGACGTCGTAAAAGCTGTTGTCGGCGTCGGTATTCACGTCGGTACCATCGAAGCTGCGCTCATCTTCTGAGTAGCGCAGGCCCACGGTCAGCGTCAGACTGTCGCTCAGGTCAGTTTCCGTGTGCAGATAGGCGCCGAAGGAATCGGTGGTCTGCTCGTAATTGGCGACCAGCAAGTCAGTGCCCACATCGCCGAAGGTTTCGTAAGCAACAAACGAGTCGTCGAAGATACCCAGCGCTTCCACCACTTCGTGGGAGTAGTTCACGCCCGCAATCCAGCTAAACGCTCCGCTGGTGTTGCCGGTAAAGCGGAATTCCTGCGACATCTGCTCGATCTGGTTATCCTGCATAAAATCGGTGATGCGTTCGCTGGTGCCGCCGTAATTGTCCACCACTTCCTGGTCATAACTGTCCCAGGCGGTGATTGAGGTCAGGGTAAAGGGTTCGAAATCGCTGGAGATCGTCAGCGACAGGCCGTGGCCCTGCTCGTCACGACTGACGTCCAGGTTGCCGACGGTGACCTTGGCCGGGTCTTTGGGGCTGTTCAGCTCCGGGTAGCCCCACAACTCGTGCTGCTCGGCATCTGGCGACAGGGGAATGGAGTTGTCGCGGGTGTAATAGGCTTTCAACACGGCGCTGGTACTGTCGGTCAGGTCCATATCCAGCAGGCCGCGGATGGCCTGGGTATCGGCCTTGCCGTATTCCTCACCGGTGTGAATGTCCCGCTGCCAACCTTCGCCTTGATCGACAAAGTTCATGGCCACACGGCCGCGCACGCGATCACTCAGGCCACCGCTGACCACACCGGTCATTTCCAGCCGATCCCAACGGCTGTAATCGGCTTCCACATAGGCTTCGAATTCATCGGTGGGCTTGTTGCTGATGAAATTGATGGCTCCACCGGTGGTATTTTTACCGTACAGGGTACCCTGCGGGCCCTTCAAGACTTCAACTCGCTCGATATCAAACAGCTGACCGTTCAACAGCGCCGGCGCACTGGCAAAGACTTCATCGGTGTACACACCCACACCGCTGTTGTTGTTGGGGCTGAAGTCATCCAGGCCAATGCCGCGGATGGCAAAAATCGGCGTACCGCCAGAGGTGGCGTTGGTGGTGACCAGGCCTGGAGTATGGGCGCCCAGGTCCACTGCGCTTTCCATATTCAGTTTCTTCAGGTCGTCGCCACCAAACGCGTTGGCCGATACGCCAATGTCGTTAACGCTCTGGGCACGTTTCTGGGCAGTCACGACCACTTCTTCAATTTGGACGGCTGCCTGAGCAGCCAGGGACGCACTCAGAGTTAGAGCGGCAACCGCCTTGCTCAGGGGCTGACGTATCATTCGGGCTGTATTCATGGGTCTTCTCCAGGGAGTGTGGCTGTCAATTTTGTTGTTGTGGTGGTATCTGGCCATCTGTGGGTCAAAATATGTTAAAGGTCAGGGTATGCTGCTGCCCCAAACGGATTAATAACCTCTTTGGGGTACCTGGGGCCCAACTACCCCTAACGGGGTAGTGCCAAATCGTGCACTGCCACGTAGCAGTGCACTGCTGAGCAGTTCAATCGGCCACGCCATCTATATCAAAATATTTTGATATAGACTAAATCCCCTGCTAGACTGCTCCCCATGTCTCAAATGTTATCTGCTCTTAATTCCGCTGAAAGCCCCATCACCAGTGACCTGGCTGCGACCCTCAAGGCCGCAGGCGATCCCCTGCGTCTGGAAATTCTGCGTCTGCTGGCGCGAGATTCATTTGGTGTAATGGAATTGAGCCGGATCTTTGCCACCAAACAATCGGGCATGAGCCACCATTTAAAGGTGCTGGCCAATGCCGGCCTGGTGGCCACCCGCCGCGAAGGCAACTCGATTTTTTACCGCCGTGCCTTACCCGGAACCGACGCGCCTTTCAGCAACCTGTTTCAGCAGTTATTTCTGACCCTGGATCAACAGCCACTGGCGACAGAGTTTCACCAGCGCCTGGCCGAAATCCAGCAGGAACGTGCGGCAGCGTCGCAGGCGTTCTTTACCGACAACGCCACCAAGTTCCGCGCCCAGCAGGACCTGATCGCCAGTCATTCGGTCTACGCCGAAGCCGTTAACGAGATGCTCGGCAACAGCGCCCTCTCCGCCGACGCCACGGTGCTGGAGGTCGGCCCAGGGGAAGGCGAATTTCTGCCGGTGCTGTCCAGGCGTTTTGCGCGGGTCATTGCCCTCGATAATTCCGCCTCCATGCTGGACAAGGCTCGCGCCACGGTCGCTCAGGCGCAGCTTAAGAACGTGCAGTTTATGCACGGCGAAACCGGCGATGCAGTGGCACAGCAACTGCAGGTTGAGTGCGTGGTGATCAATATGGTGCTGCACCATGTACCGTCACCGGCGCATATCTTTGATGACATCAGCCAGCTGTTGACGAGCAATGGCTGCCTGCTGGTCGCGGACCTTTGCCACCACGATCAACAGTGGGCCCGCGAGGCCTGCGGCGACGTGTGGCTGGGTTTTGAACCCGATGATTTTTCCGGCTGGGCCAAGCTGGCCGGACTGAAGGAAGGACAGAGCCAGTACATTGCCCTGCGCAACGGCTTTCAGATTCAGGTACGACAATTTTTTCAGACGCACTGACCGCAGTGCATAACCCCACAGGAGCAGATCCCTATGTCTGAATATTCTGTATTTACTTCCGAGTCGGTCTCGGAAGGTCATCCCGACAAAATGGCGGACCAGATTTCCGACGCCGTCCTGGATGCCATTATCGCCCGCGATAAATACGCCCGTGTAGCGGTGGAGACCCTGGTGAAAACCGGTATGGCGATTGTCGCCGGCGAACTGACCACCTCCTGTTACGTGGATCTGGAAGACATTATCCGTGATGTCATTACCGGCATCGGCTACAACAGCTCCGAAGTGGGTTACGACGGCGCCACCTGTGCTGTGTTGAATGCCATCGGCAAGCAGTCCGTGGATATCAACCAGGGTGTTGACCGCGCCAGGCCGGAAGACCAGGGTGCCGGTGACCAGGGCTTGATGTTCGGCTATGCCACCAACGAAACCGAAACCCTGATGCCTGCTCCGGTCTACTACTCACACCGTCTGGTGGAGCGCCAGGCCGAACTGCGCAAGGACGGTATCCTGCCGTGGCTGCGTCCCGACGCCAAGAGCCAGGTGACCATGCGTTACGACAACGGCAAGCCCGTTGCCATCGACGCGGTGGTACTGTCCACCCAGCACAACCCGAACATTTCCCAGGACGACATTCGGGAAGCGGTGATGGAAAACATCATCAAGCACGTGCTGCCGGCTGAGCTGCTGCATGCCGAGACCCAGTATCACATCAACCCGACCGGCAACTTCGTCATCGGCGGCCCGGTGGGCGACGCTGGCCTGACCGGCCGCAAGATCATTGTCGATACCTACGGCGGTATGGCTCGCCACGGTGGCGGCGCCTTCTCCGGCAAGGACCCCTCCAAAGTAGATCGCTCCGCCGCCTACGCCGGCCGCTATGTGGCCAAGAACGTGGTGGCGGCCGGCCTGGCAGACCGCTGCGAAGTGCAGGTGTCCTACGCCATTGGTGTGGCCAACCCGACGTCGATCTCAATCAACACCTTTGGTACCGGCAAGGTCAGTGACGACAAACTGATCACCGCCATTCGCGAAGTGTTCGACCTGCGTCCCTACGCCATCACCAACATGCTCGACCTGTTGCACCCGATGTACCAGCTGACCGCCGCATACGGTCACTTTGGCCGCGAGCCGTTCGAACACACCTACACCTGGGTAGAAAACGGCGAGCAGAAGTCTGAAACCTTCACCGCCTTTACCTGGGAAAAAACCGACAAAGTCGACGCCCTCAAAGCGGCCGTCGCCTGATTACCAATCGCTAACTAGCGCCAACGCATCACAGGCACTCAGAGGATTTATCATGACTGCATTTACCGACTACAAAGTTGCCGACATCGCCCTGGCGGATTGGGGACGCAAAGAAATTGACATCGCCGAAGGCGAAATGCCGGCGCTGATGGCCCTGCGCCGCAAGTACAAAGACGAGCAGCCCCTGGCTGGCGCGAAGATCATGGGCTGTATCCACATGACCATCCAGACCGCCGTGCTGATCGAAACCCTGGTTGAACTGGGTGCCGAAGTGCGCTGGTCGTCGTGCAACATTTTCTCCACCCAGGATCACGCTGCGGCCGCCATTGCCGCTGCCGGCATTCCCGTGTTTGCCTGGAAAGGCGAAACCGAGGAAGAGTTCTGGTGGTGTATCGAGCAGACCATCCTGGCCGAGAAAGACGGCAGCGAAGTGTGGGATGCCAATATCATTCTCGACGACGGCGGCGACCTGACCCAGCTGGCGCACGAAAAATACCCGCAGATCCTGGATCGCATTCACGGCATCAGTGAAGAGACCACCACCGGCGTGCATCGGCTGCTGGAAATGCTGGAAAAAGGCACCCTCAAGGTACCAGCCATCAACGTCAACGATGCCGTCACCAAGTCCAAAAACGACAACAAGTACGGCTGCCGTCACTCCCTCAACGACGCCATCAAGCGCGGTACTGACCACCTGCTGGCCGGTAAGAAAGCACTGGTCATTGGCTACGGCGATGTGGGCAAAGGTTCCGCCGCCTCCCTCCGTCAGGAAGGCATGATCGTCAAGGTCACCGAGATCGATCCCATCTGCGCCATGCAGGCGTGCATGGACGGCTTTGAAGTGGTTTCGCCTTACAACAACGGCATCAACACCGGTGAAGTGGCTGACATCAACACCGCCGTGCTGGGCACCACCGATCTGCTGGTGACCACCACCGGCAACATCAATGTGTGCGACGCGGCCATGCTGCAAACCCTGAAAAACGGCGCCGTGGTGTGCAACATCGGTCACTTCGACAACGAGATCGACACCGCCTTTATGCGCGCCAACTACGAGTGGGAAGAAGTGAAACCCCAGGTGCACAAGGTGTATCGCAACAAGGCCGACAACGACCACCTGATCCTGTTGTCCGAAGGCCGCCTGGTGAATCTGGGCAACGCCACCGGTCACCCCTCGCGCATTATGGACGGCTCTTTTGCCAACCAGGTACTGGCGCAAATGTACCTGTACGAGCGCAAGTTCGCCGACCTGCCGGAAGCTGAGAAAGCCGACAACCTGTACGTGCGCGTGCTGCCGAAGAAACTGGACGAAGAAGTGGCCAAGGATATGGTCGAGGGCTTTGGCGGCGTGATCACCCGCATGACCCAGGCCCAGGCCGACTACATCCACGTCAATGTGGATGGCCCATACAAGCCTGAGTCCTACAAGTACTGAGTTGTTCTCGTACCGGGAAACATTGACTCATTACCTATTAGCTCGTTACCACGAGCGCAGTACCCAAGTGGGTATCCGAAGGTAAAGTAACCATGTCTGGCAGCAAGTAGAAATGGAGTGCCAGACATGGATTACCGCGGCATATCACGTTTATGCCCTTTGGGTAGCAGGCAATGATGGGATTAAAATCTCGCTGTATATGAGTCATGGATTTCCAGAACCTTAATAGAATGGTACGTCATCGCGAGCGCAGCGAAGCGATCCATGTCTGGCACCATGTCAGGGTCAGAGCAGCCAACATGGCGCGCCACGGCGTTTCACATGTATGCCCTTTGGGGGCCTCGCAATGACGGGTTTTAAATCTCGTGGTATATGAGACATAGATTCCCAGTACCTAGCTGAATTCGAGAAAGTTATGAGCGAACAAAATTTACGCCTCAGCTTTGAGTTTTTCCCGCCCAAGTCGGACGAGGGACGCACCAAGCTGTTGACCGTGCGCGATGAACTGAGCAGCCTGCAACCGGAATTTTTTTCCGTCACCTATGGCGCTGGCGGATCCACCCGCGACAACACCAAGGGCATCATCAAAGCTTTCAAAGAAGATGGTATCGCGGCCGCCCCGCATTTGTCCTTTGGCGGTGATGACGAGTCCACCATGAAAGCCCTGTTGCAGGAATACAAAGATCTGGGTGTCGATCGCATTGTCGCCCTGCGCGGCGATATGCCATCCGGCATGGGCGGTGCCTACCAGATGGTGTACGCCAACCAGTTGGTGGCGTTTATCCGCGAACACTTTGGTGACCAGTTCCAACTGGAAGTGGCGGCTTATCCGGAAATTCATCCCGAAGCTACCAGCTACCGCGATGACATCCGCTACCTGAAAGGTAAGTTCGATGCCGGTGCCGACAGCGCCCTGACCCAGTATTTTTACAGCCCCGACGCGTTTTTCTATTTTATGGATCAGTGCGACAAGGCCGGCATTGAGAATCCCATCTATCCCGGCATCATGCCGATTCTCAATTACAAAAACCTGATCCGCTTCAGTGACAACTGCGGCGCCGACATTCCCCGCTGGTTGCGCAAGCGACTGGAAGATTTTGGCGATGACAGTGACAGTGTGAAAGCGTTTGGTATCGATCTGGTGACCGAGCTGTGTGAAACCCTGCTGGACAATGGCGCCCCGGGTTTGCATTTTTACACCATGAACCAGGTAGAACCCACCGCCACTATCGTTCGCAATCTGGGACTGGCTCCTTAACGGCTGAACGGAATTATGCGTATACCCCGCATCTACACACCGCAATCGTTGCAAGTGAACAGCCAGCTTGAGCTGGATGATAACGCCTCCCGCCATGTGGGCAAGGTTCTGCGCATGCAGGCCGGTCGTGAACTGGTACTGTTCAACGGAGAGGGCGGTGAATACACCGCCTGCGTCACCGAGGTGGGTAAAAAAGTCGTCACGGTGGAAGTCCAGTCGCACGCCAGTGAAGAACGCGAATCGCCACTGGCCATTCACCTCGGCATTGGTGTCTCCCGCGGTGAGCGTATGGACTGGGTACTGCAAAAGGCCACCGAGCTGGGCGTCAGCCAGATTACGCCGCTGTTCACCGAGCGCACCGAAGTCAAATTGACCGGACCGCGGCTGGAGAAAAAACAGCAACACTGGCAGCAGATTCTGGTGTCCGCCTGTGAGCAGTGCCAGCGCAATCGGCTGCCACAACTCAACCCGGCCTGTCGTATTGATGATTGGTTGCCGACCGTTCAGGACAGTGCCCGCTTTGTCTTGCACCATCGCAGTGATACGAGCCTGTCCGCCCTGGCCCAGCCCGCATCCGTGGCGCTGGTGATCGGCCCCGAGGGCGGCCTGTCGGCGGAGGAAATCCAGCGCAGCCAACAACAGTTTGGCTTTCAACCCCTGACGCTGGGTCCACGGGTGTTCCGTACCGAGACCGCCCCCCTGACAGCCATCAGCGTGATGCAATACCTGTGGGGCGATTTGGGCTGATTCGGCTAATAATCTGCCTGATTTGATCAATGGCCCTGGCCAGTGCTTTTGTTACAGTAAACGATCTCGCCCAACGGGCGATGGTCGCATATAAGAAACAGAGGTAAGCATGGCCATTTTACAATCCTTCCAACATCAGGATCTCGACGCCATTCGCGTAGGCCGGTTTAATCTCGGTATCAATACCTCGTTTATTGTGTATCGACTGGGCGACACCGTCATCGATACCGGGCCCACCAATCAATGGCGCTACGTCAAACCGTTCATTACCACCCGGCCCTTCAACCAGCTGCTGTTGACCCACCACCACGAAGACCACAGTGGCAATGCCAATCGCATTCACCAGCTCACCGGCATACAACCTACGGCCCCGCAACTGACCATCGACATTCTGCAGCGCGGCTTTCGCATTCCGCCGATGCAGAAACTGATTTGGGGCAATCCACACAAGGCCATCCCCAAACCCCTGCCGGAGTCCCTCTGCATCGCCGGCGAGCACACCCTGGCCCTGTTTACCCCCGGGCACGCCAAGGACATGACCTGCTACTTGATGCGTGATCGCGGCTGGCTGTTCAGCGCCGATCTCTACATCGCCAGTAAGCTGAAACTGCTGCGCCGTGACGAACACCTGCCCACGCTGCTGGACAGCATTCGTTTCACACTGTCCCACGACTTTGACACCCTGCTGTGCCCCCATCGCGGTGTGGTGGAGAGTGGCCACAAAAAACTTCGGGAAAAATACGACAACCTGCTGAATCTGTCTGCAAAGTCACAAACGCTGCAACAACAGGGGCTGTCGCTGGAAGAAATTACCGCTCGCCTGTTGGGCCGAAAAGATATGATGGCTGTCCTGACAAAAAATAATTTTTGCAAACGCAATCTCGTTGAATCGAGTTTGGCAGTGGATTTATCCGCTCACACCTGACTACCCTGCCGGCATTTCTCTCACGCCTCAAGCCGGAACTGCTATGGTTTTTAGCACACTGTCATCCCGCTGAGACACGGCATCAGCACACTGTGACAGCAGGAAAACGGGAAAGAGAGGCACTGAATGCCAAAATCTCAGGTGGCCAGCAGAAACCGTCCGGCGCTGTCGTCATCACTGCCTGACAGAGAACCACTGGCCAGTCCGTTGTTGACGGACACCCCCATAGCCGGCCAACGACTGAAAGACCGGCTGATTGATGACTACCGGCGCGTGCGGCAGCTGAGTATCCGCCTGTGCGAGCCCCTGGAAACCGAGGATCTGGTTGTCCAGCCGGCGGCATTCGTCAGTCCGCCCAAGTGGCACCTGGCTCATACCAGCTGGTTCTTTGTAAACTTTTTACTGCACCCCCAGGGCGTATCGTGTCCCTGGCCCAATGAGCACTACCCACGGCTGTTTAATTCCTACTACAAATCCCAGGGGGCTCATTGGCAACAGGGCCAACGCGGTGACCTGTCACGTCCCACCGTGGCTCAGATTCTGGCGTTTCGCAAGCAGGTGGATGAGGCCCTCATTAACTGGCTGCAATCTTGTCCAGAGGACCTTCCCAATGCTCTTGAGCAGATTCTGCGTCTGGGCCTGGCCCACGAGCAACAGCATCAGGAGCTGTTGCTGATGGACATTAAATACATTCTCTGGAGCAACCCCGAGCTGCCCGCCTATCGCCAGCCAGTCTCTCGGCCAGCCCCCACAGAGCCCAATCCCCAGCCACTGCCAACTTCCGACCACTGGCGTTGCCCTGCAGGGCTATTTACTTTTGGCGCAACCCCAGCGGCCAAGAACCGTCATGGCGAGTTTTGCTTTGATAATGAAACGCCCCAGCACCAGCAGTGGCTGCCGGCGTTTTCCATAGCCCGACGCTTGACCAGCAACCGCGAGTACCTGGCGTTTATAGCCGATGGCGGTTATCAACGACCGGAATTGTGGCTCAGTGAAGGTTGGGATTGGCTGCAACAAAATCACCTCCAACAACCCCTTTACTGGCTGCAAGAAGGTGACGATTGGCTGCAATACCGACTGGACGGTTTACAACCGCTGGAGGATAACGCACCAGTCTCACACCTCAGTTTTTATGAGGCTTACGCTTTCGCCCGCTGGACGGGCAAACGATTGCCCAGCGAGTACGAGTGGGAAGTGTTTGCCCGGCACAGTGAAATTACGACCAACCGAGCCTTTCTCGAAGCTCAGTTCAGTAGTCCAGCCGCTGAGGCGGATCCTGCCACGCCAGGTTCTGCCTGCAGTGACGTTCATGGCAGCCTCTGGCAGTGGACCGCCTCACCGTACAGTCCCTATCCCGGCTATCGAGCGGCCGCTGATGCCTTTGGTGAATACAACGGCAAATTCATGATCAATCAGATGGTGTTGCGGGGAGGCTGCCTGGCCACACCCAGCGATCACTACCGCCTTACCTACCGTAACTTTTATCAACCTCATCAGCGCTGGCCGTTTACCGGCCTGCGCCTGGCTGAAGACCTGCCCGGTTAGCGGCCAAACCAACAGGGACACCCCATGAAAATCAACTCCATGAACGTCACTTCTCTGCCGGCCTCTTCCTTGTCTGCCAGCCGGTCCGAAGACTATAACCAGTTCGCCCGCGATGTCCTTGAGGGGTTGAGCCGACCGCAAAAACGGCTGTCGAGCATGTACCTCTACAACAGCGCCGGCAGTCGTTTATTTGATCGCATTACCGAATTGCCAGAATATTATTTAACTCGCGCCGAAATGAACATCATCGAGCAAAAAGGTAAAAAGTTTTTTGCCAGTGTAGCGGACGAGGCCTTCAATCTGTTCGAACTGGGTTGTGGCAACGGCGATAAAACCCTGGCTTTGTTGCAGCAACTACTACAGATCGGTCAGCACTTTCACTTCTATCCCATCGACATTTCCCAATACGCCATCGACGGCTTGTTACCGCGGATTCAGCAACGTTTTCCCCTGCAGCGAGTCAGCGGTCAGTTAGGCAATTATCAACAGCTGTTGCCACGCCTGAAACACCTGGGGCAGCACACGCGTAATGTGGTGCTGTTTTTGGGGTCCAATATAGGCAACTATAACACCGGCGAAGCTGACGACTTGTTGCAAGACATCCACCGTGGCTTGAACCCAGGGGATCTGTTGTTGCTGGGGTTGGATCTGAAAAAGGACTATCACACGCTGTTGGCCGCCTATAACGATGAACAGGGGATCACCCGCGATTTCAACCTGAACTTATTGCAACGCATGAACGATGAGCTGGCAGCTAACTTTGATCTCAACAAATTCGAACACTACGAAATCTACAACCCACTGGCCCATGCCATGCAAAGCTTTTTGGTGGCGAAAGAAACTCAGGTCATCTACTTTGCCAGGCTCGGCCATTCCATTCGTTTCGAAGCCCACGAGGCGCTATGGGTGGAAAGCTCACACAAGTATTCGTTCGGGGACATAGAAGCCATGGCCAGGCGCAATGGCTTTACGGTGATTGAACAGTTTACCGACCGGGATGACAACTTTGTCGATTCATTATGGCGACGGCACTAATTTAGGCGAGCAAAGACGCTTATTGATTCTTGGACCAATCCAGAAATACCTGCTCGAGTGCGCTGATATCTGGAATCACCAGCTCGTCGCCATCAAGCGCCACATGCAGGCGCTCAAAGGCCCGGCAGGCTTTTTCTTCCAGGGCAAAGATATCTTCACAGCCCACACGCACCAGTTTGGGAATTCCCTGGGTGGGCACGGCAATAAATGGCAACTCATCACTGACACCGGTATTGTTGAACACCGCCACTCGACTTTTCGGCTGGATGTCAGGTTTGGCTTCACCACTCAAGACCTCAAACGACAGCAGCGGTACTTTCTGATCGCGCCACATAAAATGGCCCAGCAGCCAGTCCGGGGCGTCGGCGATGGGCGCTGCCTCGGCGTAGGGCACCATTTCAGCCACCGTTACGGTGGGCGCCAGCAGAGTTCTACCTGCGAGGGGAATCATCAGGCTTGGTACCACTTCGGGTGCCATCTGCTCGATGGTTTTCACTGCGCTGTCCATGACCTTCACCTATCATCGATTGTTACTGAGATCAAAACTGTCGTTCATTACCAACAGACTGTCGCCCTTGCGCACGGCCTTTGTTTCCGTGCCGATTATTCCATCGCCGCCAAGTATTCACCCAATTGCCGCGCCAGCTGCTCCGGGGATGCCACCAGCGATACGGCTCCGGTAGCGATAGCGGCCTCAGGCATGGATGCCACAGTACAGGTTTGCGGCGACTGTGCCCATACCTGACCACCCTGTTGATGCACCAGGCGAACTCCCACAGCGCCGTCATCCCCCATACCACTGAACACAATCACACCACAGCGGGGACCAAAACTGCGGGCCAGATTGGCAAACACCTGGTCCACGGAGGGGCTGTAATCCCCCGGCCAGGGCTCGTCTTTGATGACGACCGTGCCATTGCTCTGCAGCTCCACCTGTTGATCCACCGCCAATACAGCCGTGGATTGAACCCGCAACACGTCACCATTACTCAACGGATACGCCGGGTAGTCACTGTGGCGGTTGACCATATCCAGCAACGACTGTTCATAGCCGGTGTTGATGTGCTGAACATAGATAAACCCCACATCCAATTGCCCCGGCAATGCCTGAAAAAACGCTCGCACGGCCTCGGGCCCACCGGTGGAGCCCGCCAGGACCCACAAACGCTCTGCCGCCACACCGTCACAATGAGCCAGGTTGATGGCCCCTTGCAAGCCTTGCAACTTTTGCCGCACCCGCCGGCACCAGGCCGGATATTCAACGTCAGCAGGAGACGTATGACAACAGTCATCGATGATCACTGGCACCGTCAGTTGTTCCAGCCAGCGCTCAAGGTCAGCACTGGTGTCACTGATGCCGTCGTCATCCGTGGGCAATAGCACCAGCCAGGCATCCACCAGATCGGCCTCGAAGGGCGAGGAGCCGAATTCCTCAACCCGCAGCGACACAGCCACCCGATGACCACTTTCCATGACCAGGTGGGTAAGAAGATTCTGCTGATTGATATCCATCACCAACAGGCCGATGTTCAATCGGCCCGGGCTCAACCTTACCGGCTCCTGCCGCAGCGGATTCACCACCTATTCGATCCTCAGGAGTCTGTCGGCTCCAGAGTTTCGGGAGCAACCTCGTTCTTATCGCTGCGTTTATAGCCCTCCACGGTGACGGCGAGGATGTTTTCCATCAGTTTTTCTTCCTGATAGGGCTTACCCATATAGCGATCTACGCCCAGGGAAAAAGCCCGCTGACGGTGTTTATCGCCCGTTCGCGAGGTGATCATAATAATTGGTATGTGCTTCAAACGGCTGCTGGAACGTACGTTCTTGGCCACTTCGAAGCCATCCATTCGTGGCATTTCAATATCCAACAACATGGCGTCTGGAATTCGGTCCTGCAACTGCAGTAACGCATCGGCACCGTCTTTAGCGGTCAGGACTTCATACCCTTCCCGTTCCAGGAAGCGACTGGTGACCTTGCGCACCGTGACCGAGTCATCCACCACCATAATGGTCTTGACGGTATCTTCCTCTTCAAGCGGTTGCGAGTCTTGCAGCAGAGGAGTGGCACTGTTCATCAGCGCCGCCTCCTGGCGAATCATGGCGTGCGGATCGAGAATGACCACCACGCTGCCGTCCCCCATGACCGTCGCTCCAGACACGCCCAGCACGCCGGCAAACTGGGGCCCGAGACTCTTCACCACTACCTCGCGGCTACCCATCAGCATATCCACCTGCATGGCCACGGCGTGTTGGGCGCTGCGTACCAGCACCACTGGCAAAGGCATCGCCTGACCCTCGAGTTTCGGGCGGGCATCGCTGTTCAACAACGTGCCCAGGTAATTGACCTTGAACTGTTCTCCGGCGTATTCAAACCGCGCCTCTTCATTCTGGTAGTAGTGTTCCAACTCGAAGGGACTGACCCGCACAATACCTTCAATGGTATTCAGCGGAATGGCGTAACGGTCATCGCCGATACGCACCATCAGGGCACGGTTCACCGACACGGTGAATGGCAGCCGCACCACAAACTCGGTACCTTCTCCTTCACGGGAGTTGATGGACATGGCACCACCCAGCTGCTTGATCTCTGAATGCACCACGTCCATACCCACGCCCCGACCGGAAATCTGGGTCACCGATTCGGCGGTACTGAAGCCGGCGTGAAGAATAAACTGCATAATGTCACGATCACTCAGGTCAGCTTCTTCGCTCATCAGGCCTCGTTCAATTGCCTTGGCGCGAACTTTCTCCAGATTGATACCGCGACCATCATCGATCAGGCGCAACAGGACATCACTACCTTCCCGTCCCAACGTCAGCACAATACGACCGGATTCCGGTTTGCCGGCAGCGACCCGTTGCTGGGGCGTTTCAATACCATGGTCAACTGCGTTACGCAGCATATGCTCCAGTGGCGCCACCATTCGTTCCAGAACGGTACGGTCCAGTTCCCCTTCGACATTATCCAGTTCAAAGTTAACCCGCTTGTTGAGTTCACTGGCTACCTGTCGGACGATGCGGCGCAAGCGCGGCACCATGCGTGAGAAAGGCACCATGCGCGAACGCATCAGCCCCTCTTGCAGATCGGTATTAATACGCGACTGTTGCAACAGCAGGGTTTCGGTATCGCGAGTCTTATCCGCCAGGGTGTTCTTCAGGTCCATCAAGTCCGAGGCAGACTCAATCAGGGATCGGGACAGCTGCTGTAACTGGGAGTAGCGGTCCATTTCCAGGGGGTCAAAGTCATCCTGTTCGGCCATCTGCTCCTGACGGAACAAAATCTGGGCTTCGGTTTCAATGTCGAGCCGTCGCAACTGTTCCTGCAGTCGTGAAATGGTCATATCCATCTCATCAATGGCAAATCCCAGCTCACTGACCTGCTCTTCCATCCGCCCCCGGCTGATGGAGGTTTCACCCGCCAGGTTCACCAACTCTTCGAGTAATTCGGCGGAAACCTTGATCACTTCCTGCGGCGCACTGCGACGTGCCTGGAGTGGCTGGGTAACCGCACCGCCGTTTTGCGTTGGCTTCGACTGAGGCAACTGGAAGTCGTCGCCACTGCTGACCACTGGCACATTGTCCTTGGGTGTAAACGGCACCACATTGGACGTGATAGCGTCATCCGAAGAGCCGGAGACCGGCTTTTGGTCGGCACCGCTGCTGGTGGGCGCATCCGTGATCGACAGTCCAGTATCCAGTGGCTGGCCGGCCTCAATCAGAGTGCTGGCACCGGCAGAGTCGATGTCAGTGCCGGCGCTGGCGTCTGGATTTAGGTCTGGCTCAGGGCTGTTTACCCGCTCAGGGCTGCTGCCAGCAGAAGGCATTTCAGGAGCCGACAACAGGGCCTCGGTCAAATTACCGCCACCAGCCATACCGACCTTGACCGCATCAATGCCCTTCAGCAGGCGGTCCTGGTAACCGTTGACCTTTTGGAAAAAGCTGTCGTCAATACCGGCATTGTCCGACAGGTTAATCAGGTCGGTTTCAAAGTCGTGGGCCACATCCCCCACAGCTTTCATACCCGCCAGACGAGCGCCGCCTTTGAGGGTATGCAATGCGCGTTTCAATTCTTCGGCACAATCACTGCGACCCCAGTCTTCGGACCAGTCGTGTACCGTCTGCTCGATTTCCTCCATCAGCTCATCGGCTTCTTCCAGGAAGATTTCGATAATTTCCGGATCGATATCCTCATCAAGCTGCACCTCTGCCGAGAAGTGTTCGTCAAGGTCTGGATCCTCAGGCGCTTCGAATGCAGTGTCAGTTACCGGCTCATCGGTCGCCTCGGCGCTGACAAAGTGACTGCTGTCGTCATCGCTATCGACATCGCTATCGACAACAAGATCTTCCGCGACTGCCGCAATAAAGCCCTCGGCGACGTCGGTATCCAGCTCATCGTCGTCACAGGCAACCGAGGTTTCCGCAGTAGCATCCGTCAGCTGGGCTTCAGCGTCCGCATCGACGGCAGAGTCCTCAACCACGGCAGAGTCCTCAACCACGCTAGCGTCTTCAACAACGGCAGAGTCCTCAATGCCGACCATGTCCTCAACATCGACGATGCCCTCATCAGCAATGCCCAGATCAGCGTCAACGGCATCCGACAGGAGTGGTGCTTCCATGGCGGCATCGTCAGCACTGGCTATCTCAACGGGTTCACTGAGCGCAGCATCTTCTGCAGACTCACTGAACGCAGGCTCTGGTTCGGCTTGCAGTGTGTCACTGTCCCAATCGGCAAAGGTTTCCTCTTCAAACTGGGCTGGCGCACTCAAGGTATCCGCAGCGACAGGTGTGAACGACTGCTGTAAATCCAATAATTGCTGTTCCAGCTCATCGCTGATCGGCACAATGTTCTGGCCGGCCGCCACGGCATCCACCATATCCAGCAGCTTTTCATGGGCAATCAACAGCAGCTGAAAATGCTCATCTCCAGCCTCCGATAACGCCTCGCCACTCACCTGATAAATGGTCGCTAATTGATGGCTGATGGTGGCCATGGGCGGCAGATGCGCGTGCTCAGCCCCCTTCGCCAGGGTATTCAATTCGGCAATCAGCGGGTCGCGTTTTTCCAACCGCAGCGGCTGGGCTCGCCAGCCGGCAATGATCTTGTCCGCGTCCAGCAGCAGATTCATCTCTTCGGCCATGAAGATGGACAACAGGCCCGGATCAACGGCTTTTTCCTGCTGTTGGTTTTCCTGCTGACGAATCAGCGGCACCACAAAGATTTCCCGCAGTTCGGCAACCCTTGCCAGGAACTGGCTCAAACGACTGATCGTGGGGGTATTGCCCGCTCGAATATGCCCCAGCGCTTCGTGGGTGTAGGCAACACCGTCGCGGAACAATTGCAGAATATCGTCATCGATATTCACCTGATAAGTGCGCAGCTCTTTGGCAAAGCGTTCCAGAGGGGTCGCCAGCTCCGCCACATCGTGCACGTCGGCCATATGGGCACTGCCTTTCAGCGTATGCAGGGCTCGCTGCATGTCTTCGCTGGGCGGCGTGTAGATCGGCGCGGCTTCGTCCATCTCGGCGATAAAACTATCCACAACCTGCAGATGACTGAGGGCCTCGGTACCGAAAATGTCCCAAAGAATGGCATTGCTGCCATCCTCATCGTCGTCGGCGGCCAAGGTTTCGGGCTCGCTCCACTGCGTCTGTGCCAGTGCGTACTGGTCCGTCTGTGTCGATAGGCCGTCGAATGGCGTCTCAAGATTGGCAGCCTCGTCAAGCGAAGGCTCAATAGCCGACGGCTCAACTACCCCTTGCGCCTCAAACGGCGGTTCATCAATCGCTTGCTGCACGTCTGACGGTTCAACGGCGGCGGTATCCAGGGCGGGCGAGTCTGCGGCAACAGCAGCCGGTTCCTCCAGCAAATCTGCGGGTATTTCTCCACGGCTGATGGCTTCTCCCCAAGCCGACAGCTGTTCGGACAGCTGGGGGTTAGGGTTGGGTTGTTTGTGTTCAAACGCCTGCAAGAATTCCGGTATCGCTTCCCGTACCCGAGAAATCAGCGCCACCTGTGCCGGGTGCGGTTGAACAGTGCCATCGATCACCCGGTTGAGCATGTTCTCAATCGCCCAAGCCAGTTCACCAATGTCGTTGGCCCCCACCATGCGACCACTGCCCTTGAGGGTATGGAACGCCCGGCGGAACTCGCCCAACGAGGCCTTATCATCAAAATCGGCAGCCCACTGCGGGAAAAACTCATCGATGGCTTCCAGCACTTCGCCGGCTTCCTCGATAAAGATCTCGAGAATTTCCTCATCGATTTCGTCTTCATCGTCCTCGTCAGCGGCGACCACGGTGTCAGCGGCCGAAGCTTGGTCAGGGACAGTTTCCAGAACGGTTTCTTCCAGCTGGTCTTCCTCGGTGTTCGCGTCAGATACCAGGTTATCAGCAGAAGCCTCTTCAGGCGCTGCCGTCACTTCAGGCAGGTCGTCCTCAACCACGCCTGCAGGTTCGGCCCCATCAGCAGGCGCTACCGATGCATCCACAGACGCATCGACGACGGGGGTAGAGTCCTCAACCTCAGAGAAAGAGTCCTCAACCTCAGAGAAAGAGTCCTCAACCTCAGAGAAAGAACCCTCAACCCCTGAAGAAGAGTCCTCAACCTCAGAGAAAGAGCCCTCAACCCCATAAGAAGAGCCCTCAGCCTGAGAAATAGAGCCCTCAGCCTGAGCAAAAGAATCTTCAACAATTGACGAGTGGTCCTCAAGCACCGGAGCGGCTTCATCTACCTCTGGGATAGCAGCGTCTCCCACAGCAGCAGAGTCCTCAGATTCAGTACCAGCAGGGAACGCAGAATCGCTCTCTTCTGCCTCTGACGTTGGTACCTGCGCTGACTCATCTTCAGGAGCTATTTCAAGGGCTATCGCGACCGGTTCAATGGGCGCATCGGTCTCAGGTTCCTGATCAGGTTCATCCGCCGGCAGGGCGTCAATGGCAACGTCTTCGACCTGGGTGAATTTACCCAACACGCTGGCCACATCGGCACTGCTGTCGTGTCTGACGGCACTCTCGGCACGGAGCGCGGCTCCACCCACGCCATACCCCAGTGAGCCGATACTCTCTTCTGCCAATACCAGCAGGACATCATCATCGTCCTCACTGTCCCCGCCCAGGCGCTCAAGAAAATATTCAACACTGGCAATGGCATCGGCCAAGGTATCCAGCGAGCTCCACTCAGGGGCCGTTTCTCGATCAAGCAATTCGTTTTGAATAAACTGACTGCAGCCCCGTATGATGGCGGCAGGTCGATTCAGCGGGATCATCGACAAACCACCGCGAATTTCTTCCAGCTGTTGGGGCACGCCTTTCAGGTGAGAACGATCCCACTGCGAGGCGATATACTCGATGATGGCGTCCTTCGCCAACTCCAGCCCATTGCGCGCTTCACGCAATACGGATTCCTGGGCCTGGTTCAGGTGCAGTTGCTGGGAAGTCTGTCCCTGCATCTGTGCACCACTGCTGCTGGCACCGGCCAGCAGGTCGAGGTGCTCTTCAATCGCCAGGATTTCATCGGCGACACTGGTCATCAAGGCAACATCAACAGCATCACGGGAGTTGGCCGCTTCGAGCCTGTCAGACTGCTCCAAAATACGTTTGCGCTGGTCCGAAATACCCAGGACCGCGAGCGTATCCCCTACTCGCCGCATCACCGGCAACGCTTCACTCACCGCGCTAGGATTCGCCTCAGTCAGGCACTCATCCAGGGTCTGCTTAATTGCGCCCAGCTCATCTTTGAGTGCCGCCACCACCGAGCGCATGGTCTCTGGATCCGGACCAGACATGACCGACGTTTCAGATTCGCCAGAAAACTGTTCCGGCAGCGCCTCGCCGAGAGAAAATTCCTGCCGTAAGCGCTCGATACGAGGTGTATTACCTTCGCTGCGGGCAACAAAGTACAGTAAGTTTTTGATCAGTTCTTCACGGGTAAAGCTGTTCAGTGCTTTGTTACCGTGCTCAACCAGCAGGTGGATTTCCTTGTCCAACTGGCGCAATAAATTTTTCAGCGCCACACTCAGCTCAATCTTTTCTTGCTGAATCCCTTCGACCACCGCCAGGGCAATATGCCACAGCGGCTGACGCCCCGTACCGGAAGTCAACACGTAGAGGCGGCTGAAGACCTTCTGCATGTACTGCAGATTCTCGTCTACTTTCACCTCGCGAATGACGCCCGCGGCCGCGTACTGGTACATTTTACGCAGCTTTTCCAGCACCACTTTTAACTGTTTGGGATTAGCGAGGGCCGGATTTTTTTCGCCGCTTAGGCGGCGGGCAGCACTGATGTCCGGATGAAAGAATTGGCTTTCAGACAACAAGCTGGTACCACGCGCGGCCCGCAGGTCGTTGAGAATGGCTAACAGATGGGCCGGATCATCATTGCGCTTGACCTTGACCTGCTCCAGGTACATAGGCAATTGCAAGATGGCACGCATCAGAACTTCATGGGCTTCCGCCTCATTGCGCACTTCACCGTTCATCAGTGCCTGCGCAATGGCTTCCATCTCTTCGGCAAGCAGAGCTGCACCATACAGCTCAATCATCTGCAGGCTGCCATACACCTGATGGATATGAGTCAGACAGAAACGAATGCGTGCGGAATCCTGCGGGTCCTGTACATAGGCTTCCAGAGACTGACGCGCCTGCTTGAGGGTCTCCTCAATCTCTCCGATCACCCATTCCAGGGCGGCAAAATTACGGTTATCTGCCATCTGAAGGCATCCCCTTGTTATTTATGCGCACGTAGGCCTGCACCCGCTCATCGGTCACTCGCTGCATACCGGGATGGTTCCAATCCACAGCCTCTCCGAGACCAATGATTAACAACCCACCAGGCTTGAGGCGGCTGACCAATTCATTGAGAATTTCACGTCGACGCCAGCGGCGAAAGTAAATCAACACGTTCTGACAGAAAATGACATCCATTTTGACCAATGGCATATCCGCCAGTTTCAGTAGATTGCCATGAGAGAAGCACACCCGATCCCGCAGCTTATTGCACAGCTGCAGGGCCATTCGTGTCTCGTCAGCAGTATCGGCCCCGACTGGCTTCTCGACATCGTCCACCTTGACGAAATAACGAGCGCGCTCTTCGACCGTCACAGTTTCCAGCTTGCGTCCGGAATAAACCGCCTGACGTGCATGCTGCAAAGCCGGCTGACTGATATCAGTGGCGGTAATGCCGTAGTAGGGATCGAGATTTGCCAGAGCAAAACAATCGTTGATCACCATGGCCAACGAATAAGGCTCTTCCCCGGTGGCACAACCCAGACTCCAGACATCAAAACTGTCGGTGAGCTTTTGATTGTTGATACGGTTCTGTAAATAGCGGCGGACATATTCAAACGAGTCGCGATGACGAAAAAAGCTGGTTTCTTTCACCACCAGCCGATCCACCAGAATCGACCACTCAACCAAGCCCTGCAAACCCGAAGACACCTGGGTGTAATACTGGGTGTAGTGCTTGATACCCAGTTCACGCATCCGTCGAGCTAGCTGCAACTGTAAAAAACTGCGCTGGTGAGCCGACACCTGAATGCCGGTTCTGGCCTCCAGGAGTTTATTCCATTGCTCAAACTGCAGATCTGACAGTTCGGGGGCTTGTTGCAGAGTCCATGCCATACCTCAACCGTTCCCACTCACCTTATACAGCGCTTTTGTTGGTTTCCCGGCTTTCACTGTCGAGCAGATCATCCGGCAACTCAAATGTCTCACTGCTGTCTTCGGCAACCAGGTCGCTGTCATTCAGGTTAAGGTTGAAGCCTGACGCCAAAGCCTCCTGGTCGGCACCTTCGCTGTACTCGCCAGCGAACTCTTCGGCATTAAAGGCCTCGACATCGTATTGGTCTGTCTCATCATTACTGGCCTCATCCGGTAAGGTGAAACCGGCAACGGACTCACGCAGATCCAATGCCATGTTGGCCAGGTTACCAATCGATTCTGCCGTCGCTGCCGTACCGGAAGAGGTCTGGGAAGTAATTTCCTGAATCACGTTCATCGTGTTGGAAATGTGGCCCGCAGAAGAGGCCTGCTGGCGAGCGGCGTTGGAAATGTTCTGAATCAGGTCTGCCAGGTTGGCCGATACCGATTCAATTTCTTCCAGGGCCACACCCGCATCCTGTGCCAGGCGTGCTCCCCGCACCACCTCGGAGGTGGTTTGTTCCATGGAGATAACCGCTTCGTTGGTATCGTTCTGAATGGTTTTCACCAGCGCTTCAATCTGTTTGGTAGCGGCTGCAGAACGTTCCGCAAGACGCTGTACCTCATCCGCAACCACCGCGAAGCCTCGACCAGCGTCACCCGCCATCGATGCCTGAATGGCCGCGTTCAAAGCCAGAATGTTGGTCTGATCCGCAATGTCGTTAATCAGCGATACGATATCACCAATCTCCTGGGACGATTCACCCAGTCGTTTAATCCGCTTGGAAGTGTCCTGAATCTGTTCACGAATGGTATCCATACCGTGAATGGTGTTCTGTACCACTTTGGAACCGTTGTTGGCGATCGATACCGACCGCTCCGCAACCGCAGCCGATTCAGCGGCGTTAGCCGATACCTGGTCAATGGTCACCGCCATTTCATTTACCGCCGCCGAGGCGCCGGCAATTTCCTGCGCCTGGTGCTCAGAGGCTTCCGCCAGGTGCAGTGCCGTTTGCTGAGTATCCTGGGCCGCACCCGATACGCTTACTGCAGTTTCGTTAATGCGCGATACCAGTACCCGCAGCTGGTCAATGGTGAAGTTGATCGAGTCCGCAATTGCCCCGGTGAAGTCCTCGGTTACCGTTGCGGAGGTGGTCAGGTCACCATCCGCCAGGTCAGCCAGTTCATCCAGCAGTCGTAAAATCGCATTCTGGTTACGCTCATTAGTCTGTGCGGTTTCGACCAGTCGACGGTTGGTGCCGCTATAGATCTGATAAGACAGCAGCAGCAGACACACCACCACGACACCACCCAGGATCAATGAGGTCAGGTTATTGGGCTGGCGGGTTTCGGACAAGGTGGAAATACTGTCAGACAGAGAACTCAGGGATTCCAGCAATACCGGACCGTCAGTCAGCAAAGTTTCCGCAGATTGGCGGGCTTTAAACAGTGCCGGAGACGCTTCGAAGATTTCTCGGATGGAGGAGCTTACAAACTCGAACAGATCGCCAATTTCATTCAAGGATTCCACCGCTTCCGGGTCGGTTACGCGAGAGATGCTCATCACCGCATCGCCCTCTTTCATACCCAGCAGTACTTTTCCGAACAGGTTGGCATCGAGGTTAAACTGGTCGGCCGCCTTGTCGGCATCGCCACCACCACGCAGCATCTTGTCGATGTTTCGACCAATACGCTCAGCCCGCCAGGACTGCATCTGGGCTACCGCCACCTGATCCGCCGGGGCTTCCTTCTCCAGCAGAATCTCCACGATATAGTTATGCTCCGCCTGCAGTTCAGGCAGCGACTCGTTCAGGGTCGTCGCTACGTCATTCAGGAAGATGATCGTGTCTTTGTTGGTAATAATGGTTTCACCGGCAGCCTTAACTCGCTGCCAGACACCTTCGTAGCCGGCGTACTCTTCAGCCAGAGCAGAGCGCATGGTGGCATCACCTGCCCGCAGCTTGTTCCAGGTGCTTTCCATACTATTGAGCACATTCTGCAACTCGGTGAAAGCCTCTTCGTTACCGGAGGTGGATTCCCGAGAAAGCGCCGTTACCCGATACGACAGGGCCCGCAATTCTGCGGTCATCTGCAGGTATTCCTGGTCTCGACTGGCATCACGCTGAACCATAAAGATGCTGACAACTGTAGCTGCCAGCGCCAAAAACAGGACGGTAACCAGAACCGTCATGGTTCGGTTCGCCCTGATGGCAGCGAAAAGGTTTGTGGACTCAATTTTCATTGCTACGCGCTCCTGACCGACGTTGCATGTAATCCTCTGACAACGGTTAAATCCCTGGCAAACAGTGTGGCCATCCTCATGCCATCCTGTTCGCCGAGCCTCGTCCGTGCCGTGGACAGATTGTCCGGAGCCCTGCCAGGCAGAAGTCCGGAGTGTTCGTCAAATAGATAATTGTTAGTGTTTTCAGTTCTTTGCCGCATTGCTGAAATGCGGATCGACACTGAGTTTGAAGGGACTGAAAACCGTCCACTCCACGCCGTTGTTGATATAACAGCCATCACTGAACGGCGCCGCCGCACGGTGCTGGTAGCTCAATTGATCACTGTAGGTATCAACGGGAAAGTGCTGCATACCGAATACCTGATCCACCAGTAAGCCGGTGTAGAGGTCGTTATTTTCGAGCACCAAAATACGCTGCTGCTTGCGCGACGAATGAATCCGATCGCCCAGAAATGCGGCCAAATCACAGATGGGCAACAAGCGACCACGAACATTGGCTACGCCTTTAACCCACGGTTGCACACCTGGTAAACGGGTGAAGAAGGGCACTTCCAACATCTCACCCACTTCCCCCATGGGAGCCACAAAGCGGCGCCCCAACAGTTCAAAGCCAATACCGCTCCAGTGCGGTTTGATATCCACCTGGGACGGCAAGCCTTTGGCTGAACGGCGGCTTTGCAAGGCAAGGTTCACCAGCGCTTGAAAAGCCTCCTGGCTTTGGCGACTGACATTTCCCGGTTCAGATTGCTGATCAGACATAAGCGCTTCAGACCAGGACGTCGCTAATCACGTCCATCAGCACTTTTTCTTCAATCGGCTTGGTCAGGTAAGCTTTGGCACCCTGACGCAACCCCCACACCCGATCTGTCTCCTGGTCTTTGGTGGTGACAATGATGACGGGAATGTGAGAGGTTTCCGAAGCCTTACTCAGCTGACGGGTGGCCTGAAAGCCGTTCAGTCCCGGCATCACAATATCCATCAACACCACATCCGGGATTTCACGTTTGGCAATTTCCACACCCGCTTCACCGGCTTCCGCCGTGATCACAGAGTGGCCATTTTTCTCCAGGATACTGGTGAGTTTGTAGGTTTCGGTGGGAGAATCATCCACGATCAGAACTTTAGCCATATACTGCCCCCTAAAAAGTACGCTATTGCTGTCTCGGGCCTTGGCCCGTTTATTATTCCGGCGGCTGATCTTGCAACTGCCTTTTGCTTGTTCGTCTTTTCTAACCGGCAGGTGGGCCAACCCTTAACTTTGTTAACCACCGAATCCGGTCAGCAGGCCCAGTCCCGGGCCCCTGCCCGTCAGGACGCTTGTCTGGTCTTTACGTGTTCTTCAATCGCTCCCAGCAATTCACTTTTGCTGAAAGGCTTGGTCAAGTATTCGTCAGAGCCAACAATACGTCCCTTGGCCTTGTCAAACAAACCGTCTTTACTGGACAGCATGATGACCGGCGTGGACTTGAATTCACTGTTATTTTTAATCAGAGCGCAGGTCTGATAACCATCCAGCCGCGGCATCATAATGTCGACAAAAATGATGTCGGGGCGAGTGTCGGCAATCTTGGCCAGCGCATCAAAGCCATCTGTCGCAGTGACAACCGTACAGCCTGCCTTTTTTAGGAGGGTTTCAGCCGTCCGGCGAATGGTCTTACTGTCATCAATGACCATCACTTTTAAGCTTTCCAAATTCACATCCATACACTGACCTTCGTCTTTATGTTGTTGCTCATCGGCCATCAGCTCTGCTCGATTGACTGGCTGATAATGGCGATCGATAAGTCTTCGTTTCCCCCGGCTCGTCTGGAATTACCCCAGTTTGTGCTTGAGCAATACCCGTACGAACCAACTTTTTAACACACTCTCAGGCTATAATCTATATGCCATTCATTGAGAACAAGTTTCTACGCTACCAACACCTCTTGGCGCATTAATCTTTAACAGGAGTCTCAATCCAGGAGGTTACAGTTGCTTTACGGCGACTAAGGTTTTACCTTACTGGCCTTATTTTCCCCTCCTGTGAGAGATCCTTATGACGATCAAACTCGGGGTCGTGATGGACCCGATTGAAGACATCACCTACGTCAAAGACACCACCTTGGGTTTGTTGCTGTCGGCACAGGAGCGCGATTATTCACTGTTCTATATGGAACAGCGTGATCTGTTTCTCGAAAATGGCTGCCCGCGGGCGAGAATCCACCCACTGACCGTGCATGCCGACCCCAATCGCTGGTTCGAGCTGGGTCAGCCAGAGGTCATCGATCTGGCGGAACTGGACGTTGTGCTGATGCGCAAGGATCCCCCGTTTGACAATGAGTACATCTACAGCACTTATATACTGGAAGCCGCCGAGCGCCTGGGCACCCTGATTGTGAACCGCCCACAAAGCCTGCGCGACTGCAATGAAAAGGTGTTTGCCACCCAGTTTCCCCAGTGTTGCCCGCCGGTACTGGTGAGTGGAGATAACGAACAGCTGCGTGAATTTCATCGCCAGCACCAGGATGTGATCTTCAAACCGCTGGATGGCATGGGTGGGGAGGGCATCTTCCGCTGCAAGGCCGATGACCCCAATCTCGGCGTTATTCTGGAAACCCTGACCGGTCACGGCCAGCGCTTGATCATGGCACAAAAGTTTATTCCGGAAATCAAACAGGGCGACAAGCGTATCCTGGTAATTGATGGTGAGGCCGTTCCCTACGCGCTGGCCCGTATCCCCGCTGTCGGTGAAACCCGTGGCAATCTGGCCGCTGGCGGCTCCGGCGTGCCCCGCCCTCTGTCCGACCGGGACCGCTGGATCGTTGAGCAGGTTGCCCCGACCCTAAAAGAAAAAGGGTTGATCTTCGTAGGCCTGGATGTGATTGGCGATTACCTGACAGAAATCAACGTCACCAGCCCCACCTGCGCCCGTGAATTGGATCGCGCCCACAACACCAATATCGGCGGCAAGCTGATGGATGCCATTGAGTCCCGTTTAGCTTAACCAACCACGAAACAGAGATACCCGGCTCGATGAATGCCCCGATTTCCGCGTCCCCCATTGCCGCAGGCCCGATTTCCGCAATACCCCAGGCAGCCGCTACGCAACCTGCCAGCCGCCCGGTAGACTCAAGCGACCGCCTGACCTTTACCGTTTTTCTGGCTCTGGCGCTGCATGCTCTGATTATTCTCGGCATCACCTTTAACGCCGACTTTGGCGGCAAGCCCCCGCCGACGCTGGAAATCACCCTGGCTACCCACAGCAGCACACAGGCACCGGACAAAGCTGAATACCTGGCTCAGGCCAACCAGCAAGCCAGTGGCACCGGTGAGCGGGACCGGGAGATGACCACGGATCAGCTGGCGCCGATCAATGACACGCGCATCCAGTCCGTCAACCCGACTCCCCAGGTGCGGGCCGCCAACCCACAGCAACAACAGAGCCTGCAACCGGTGACCACCACCGCTGCCAGCCGCTTGCAGGTGCAGGAAAAAACCACACCGGACCAAATCGCTGAAGAAAAAAGTCCCGGTAAGGATATGGCCGATACGCCTTTCAGTGCCGAAATAGCCAGTCTTCAAGCCAAGCTTGACCGTCAGCGCCAGGCCATTGCCAAACGCCCCCGTGTACGCACCCTCACCTCCGTTGCGACGCGGGCATCGGCCGACGCGGCCTACCTGAACCAGTGGACGCGCAAGGTCGAGTTTGTCGGTAACCGCAATTTCCCACAGGAGGCCATCAGCCAGCAAATCTATGGGAAATTACGCCTTCTGACGGTGTTGCGTCCCAATGGCACGATTCATTCAGTGGAAATTTTACAGTCTTCAGGCTACCCGGTGCTCGACAATGCCGCTCTGCAAATTGTGCATATGGCAGCCCCCTTTCCACCGTTTCCCCCTGAAATCCGCAAAGATGTGGACCAGTTAGAGATTATTCGCACCTGGAACTTTGAGTTGCAGGGACTCTCCACCAGCTCAGTCCAACACAACTGAGCGAGCCCGCTGAACTCGACAACGGCGCAACCGCACTTTGCCCGGTGTGACCAGAAAAAGGTCCGTGACGGACAAACGTTGACAAGCTGTATTGCAGGCTCAATTTAACAGCAAAAAAAGCTTGTTTTCGCTTCGGCAGCCCCCAATACTAGACCTATGAGACATCGCACAGAACACGACAAGCGTCAGCAACTGGGCAGTCTGCGCAATCACTTCCTGATTGCCATGCCCAGCCTGAACGAATCCATCTTCTCGCACACCATCACTTATATCTGTGATCACAGCGAGGATGGCGCCATGGGCCTGGTCATCAATCAGCCACTCGGTATTACCATGGCCGAAATCTACAAACAGCTGGATTGCGGTGAAGGCCAAAACCCCGATGCCCCGGTACTGTGTGGCGGCCCGGTTCAACCGGAACGGGGATTTATACTGCACAGCAGCGACAAGCGCTGGGACTCCAGCCTGGTGATCTCTGACGATGTTGTCCTCACCGCCTCGCGGGATATCGTGGAAGCCATTGCCCACGGTAATGGCCCGGCAAAGACCCTGGTAGCGCTGGGGTACGCCGGTTGGGGAGCCGGTCAACTCGAAGACGAAATCGCGGACAATGCCTGGCTGACAGTACCGGCCGACAGCTGCATTATCTTCGATACCCCCATCGAACAACGTTGGAACGCTGCCTCCAAGAGCATTGGCATTGATCTCAACCTGATTTCCGGCACCGCCGGCCACGCTTGATACCACTGCAGCAATCGCTTTAGAAACTCACCCATGGCCCTGACCCTGCTCACCTTTGACTATGGCACTCAAAATATTGGTGTTGCCAGCGGACAAACCCTGACCGGAACAGCAACCGAACTCCCCCCCCTGAAAGCCCGCGATGGCATTCCCGACTGGAAGCAGGTCGAAGCTCTGCTCAAGGAATGGCGGCCTGACCGGGTACTGGTCGGTTTACCACTGAATATGGACGACAGCGAGAGCGAGCTCAGTACACGAGCTCGCAAATTTGGCAAGCGCCTGCACGGTCGCTTCGGTGTTACAGTGGAAATGGTGGATGAACGCCTCAGTACCTTTGCCGCCAAACAGGAAGCCGCAGAGCGAGGCCATCGTGGCAACTTCGCCAAGGCCCCAATTGACTCCATCGCTGCACGGCTGATTCTCGAAAGCTGGTTACAACAACATTAAAACACCAGCATTCAACTCATAGGGTTCAAGCGATTTCATCGCGGCCGTCGGCTGACATCAAAAGCCTGCTATAATCAGCGGTTCTTTGCACCATCACACCCGAAGCGCTGCATGCCCAAGTCACCAACCCAACAATCCCAAAGCCACCCACCCCGCTATTGGGCCCCCAAATACTGGCCAACGTGGCTGGCTATTGGCCTGTTAAATCTGTGGGCCATGCTGCCCTGGCGCTGGCAGTGCACAATTGCCCGGGTTCTCGGTAATCTGGCCTACTACTGCGCCCGGCGGCGCCGACACATTGTCGAGGTCAATCTTAAACTCTGCTTCCCCCTGTGGAGCGCAACGGAGCGTAGCCGTCGGGTTAAGGACGTCCTCTATAACAACATGCTGGGGTTGGTGGAGACCGCCCGGGTCTATCGGAAAGGCGGCGCCGCAGGCATACCCTATCACTTTGAGCTCAAAGGCACCGAGATTCTGGACTCGGCGCTGGAGCAGGATCGTGGTGTACTGTTACTTGGCGCTCACTTCAGTCACTTGGATCTGGGTGGGGCTATTGTCGCCAGCCGCTATCGCCCCTACGCCATCTATCGGCCCAACAACAACCCACTGTTTGATCGCTATATCTATAACGGGCGCTCGGGATTCATGCCCGGTGTCATTGAGCGTAACGACATGCGTGCCATCGTTCGCACCCTGAAGCAAAAACAGATCGTCTGGTACCCTCCCGACCAGGACTATGGCCGCAGTCACTCCGTATTTGCTCCCTTGTTTGGTGTCAATGCTGCCACCATCACGGCCACCAGTCGCCTGGTAAAGTTCAATCAATCACCGGTGGTCGTCATGTCGTGTGTGCGCGATGATGAACGCCAATGTTATACGGTGGAGTTTTACCCCGCCCCGCACGGTTTTCCCAGCGGCGATGACGTCCAGGACGCGACCCTCATCAATCAGGCTCTGGAACACAGCATCGGGCGGGCGCCGACCCAGTACATGTGGACCCACCGGCGTTTTAAAACTCAGCCTGATGGCCGCGCCAAGCTCTACAAGTAATCTCACCCAATACACAGCGGATCACTCGCACAATCAGTGCTTGCTCGTCGATTTTCGCTTGGGCGGGGTCAACAGAAATGCCCCGCAACCCAGTACACCGGCGACCAATGAACCGGCCAGAATGCCCAGCTTTGCCTCCGCCAGTACGTCGGGATAGTCGGCAAATGCCAGGGCACCGATAAACAGCGACATGGTAAAGCCCATACCCGCCAGCATGCCCAGCCCGACAATATGGGCAAATCGCAGATCTTTTGGCATAGACACCCAACCCAGCGCCAGGGCCACGCCCGCAAAGCCAGCAATCCCCACACTCTTGCCCACCACTAGACTGGCCATCGTCACCAACATCACCGGCGACCATTCGCTGAGTAGCCCATCAGGAATCGCCACCCCGGCATTAAGAAAGGCAAACAACGGTACGATGGTAAGGCTCACAGGCCGGTCCAATATACTGCCCCAGTGCTGCAGCGGGGTTGTGGCCATAACCGCCACCTGGTGCACTTCTTCGACCAGGTCGTGCTGCCGGCTCTGCTCCAGAATCGACTTCTCCGGCCGGTTCAATCGCTCAAACCGTCGCAGCAGACGAGTAAGTCGCTTGGAAAACCAACCGGTATCCGCGTAGGGTCGAGCCGGTACCGTCATCGCAGCCAGAATACCGGCGGTGGTGGCGTGCACCCCGGACTGATGCACGAACCACCATAACGCCAAGCCACCTATGGCATAGCACACGGGCTTGCGCATCCCCAGTAAATTGAACAAGAACATCAATCCCACCACTCCAGCAGCCGTGATCAGGGACTGCCAATTGATGTCCGAGGTGTAGAACACCGTGATCACCAGCACCGCGCCAATATCGTCCACGATTGCCAGTGCCGACAGCAGCACCGCCGCTGAACGCGGAGCGCGACGCCCCAGTAATGCCAGGGCTCCCAAGGCAAAGGCCGTATCCGTGGCCATGGGAATACCCCAACCATGCACCGCCACGGAGTTTCCCTGTAGAAACCCCAGATAAATCCCCGCCGGTACCAACATACCACCTACGGCCATGATCAACACCAGCATCGATTGGCGAATTTCCTTCAGTGCCCCGGCCAACAGCTCCCGCTTGATTTCCAGCCCGAGGATAAAAAAGAACATCACCATCAAACCATCATTCACCCAATGGTGCAGGGTGTGTTCTATCCGCCAGTCCCCCAGCCCCACACTTAAGGGTAAGTGACCGATCTCTTCATAGAACTCGCGGTAACTGGAATTGGCCAGTCCCATGGCCAACAGCGCCCCCAGGAGTAAAAGGACGCCTGTACTCGCCTGGCTGCGGAAAAACACGCCAAACGGACTGAGCAGCTTCTCAAAGCCCTTTTCCAGCGGCGCGTGCTCCCGTTTGCTGTCGGGAATCTTTTCGGTGCGCATAGGGGAAGCTTAATGGCTAATTCGGCATTGCGCCAAACCTGCCTGGCGCTCGCTGCAGGCTTGTAACGTCAAGAGGTTTTAGAGGAGACAGATAAAGAAAAACCCCTGCCGGTATCCCGACAGGGGTTTTAGATTAGAAGGCTGACGATGACCCACACTGGGTTGAAAGCTCCGCTTCCAATCGCTATGCGACGCCCTTCGGCGCCCCCTCCTCGTACCACTG
>JAWMQP010000008.1:0-229501 GCA_033283335.1 Cellvibrionaceae bacterium WSDTSA12
CCTTGAGTCCCCTGAAGGGTCGTTGAAGACTACGACGTTGATAGGCTGGGTGTGGAAGCGTTGTGAGGCGTTGAGCTAACCAGTACTAATTGCCCGTGAGGCTTGACCATATAACTGAGACAACTGGATGTACAATATCCAGCTGGACAGGTTGAGACTGAACAAAACAGTCGACATGAAGAGAACACCGATTAAGCAGCATTGTTAAACTTTACAATCCACCACCCTATTTGGACTTGTGCGGTAGCGTTTTGACAACGCGTAAAACCCACCACAATCCAAGCCAGTTTGGCTGACGACCATAGAGCTTTGGAACCACCTGATCCCATCCCGAACTCAGTAGTGAAACGAAGCATCGCCGATGGTAGTGTGGGGCTTCCCCATGTGAGAGTAGGTCATCGTCAGCCTTCTAATCTAAAACCCCTGTCGGGATACCGGCAGGGGTTTTTCTTTGCCTGAAGGTTTTTGGCGGCCGTTGAGTGGGCAATAAAAAAGCCCGCGAGTTAGCTGGCGGGCTTTGAAAAGACTGCTGTTGAATCAGGATAGTGGCTTAGCAGCGGGAGGCTTAGCGGACGTTCGACAGTTTTAAGTTGGGCTTTTTGGCTTCCCGATAGATAAGCGCAACCTTGCCGATTTCTTGTACCACTTCAGCTCGGGTCTGTTGGCACATCAAATCGATAACCTGCTTGCGCAGTTCGCGGTCGGCGATCACCAGCTTTACCTTGATCAGCTCATGGTCATCGAGAGCCCGATTCAGTTCTTCCAGAACGCCTTCGCTGAGGCCATTGCCTGCGACAGTCACCACGGGCTTTAAATTGTGGCCCAGTGTACGATATTGCTTTTTACGGTCGGTGCTTAAAGGCATACAATGTCTCATTCTTTCCAGAGGTAATGCGGCAGTCACACAGGGGTGCGACTGGGGCCGCTATTGTAACGCAAGTTAAGGTGCTTGGTAGGTATGGCGAGGTCAAAAAGCAGTAAAGGTTGGCTGGATGAGCACTTTAAGGACCAGTATGTCAAACAGTCCCAGGTGGACGGTTATCGTTCTCGAGCCAGCTATAAACTGGTGGAGCTGGATAACAAGGACAAGTTGTTCCGCAAGGGGATGACGGTGGTTGATCTGGGTGCCGCTCCCGGTGGTTGGAGCCAGGTCGCCGCCCGTTCTATCGGTGATCATGGGCGGGTCATCGCCTCGGATATCCTGCCGATGGATTCCCTGGCGGGGGTGGAGTTTATTCAGGGCGATTTCACGGAAAATGACGTGTTTGAGCAGCTGCTGGCTGCGATGGGACCAGAAAAGGCAGACCTTGTAATTTCCGATATGGCCCCCAATATGAGTGGAATGGCTGACGTCGACCAGCCACGCGCTATGTACCTGGTTGAGCTGGCGCTGGATATGGCGCGTGAAACCCTGAAAGCCAACGGTGTATTCGTGGCGAAAGTGTTTCAGGGGGAGGGCTTTGATGACTATGTCAAAGACGCTAAGACAAGTTTTAAAACCGTTGTGATACGCAAGCCGGGCGCCTCCCGCGCCCGTTCACGGGAAGTCTATCTGGTAGCCAAAGGCTTTAAGGGGTAGATTAACGGTTATTTACTAACGAGATGGGCCTGTGCCCATCGCCGTGACAGGGCGGATAACGCTATACTGTCTTTTATGTCTGTACCCAATCTGAGCTGAGGCTTGGGTATGTGGTACAAAAATAAGCTAACCCATTGATATATTTAGGTTATCTTGTTTTTTCTGCTTTAGTGAGGGTTTCTTTTGAACGATATGGCGAAAAACCTGGTGTTGTGGCTGGTCATCGCGGCAGTGTTGCTGGCGGTTTTCCAGAACTTCAATCCCCAGTCATCCCAGGACAGTCTGACGTACAGTGAATTCGTGAAAGATGTTCAGGCTGATCAGGTGCGAGAAGTCACTGTCGACGGTCTGGTGATCAGTGGTGTGCGTCACGATAATTCCCGTTTTGAAGCGGTTCGCCCCCAGATCGCCGATGATCGTTTAATGGACGACCTGCTCAACCACAATGTTGAAGTCAAGGGCAGCAAGCCTGAGCAGCCCAGCCTGTGGCAGCAACTGCTGGTGGCCAGCTTTCCCATCCTGTTGATTATTGTGGTGTTTATGTTCTTTATGCGCCAGATGCAGGGTGGGGCTGGCGGCAAAGGCGGACCGATGAGCTTTGGCAAAAGCAAAGCACGTCTGCTGGGCGAAGATCAGATTAAAACCACTTTTGCCGATGTGGCGGGTGTGGATGAAGCCAAAGAGGATGTTCAGGAGCTGGTTGAGTTTCTGCGTGATCCTTCCAAATTCCAGCGCCTCGGCGGTCAAATTCCCCGCGGTGTGTTGATGGCGGGTCCGCCCGGAACCGGTAAAACCCTGCTGGCAAAGGCTATTGCCGGAGAGGCCAAGGTGCCTTTCTTCTCCATTTCCGGTTCGGATTTTGTCGAGATGTTCGTCGGTGTCGGTGCTTCGCGGGTTCGTGACATGTTCGACCAGGCCAAGAAGCAGGCGCCTTGTATCATCTTTATCGATGAGATTGATGCAGTTGGTCGCCACCGCGGCGGTGGTCATGGTGGCGGTCACGACGAGCGCGAGCAGACACTCAACCAGCTGTTGGTGGAAATGGATGGCTTTGAGGGCAACGAGGGTATCATTGTCATTGCCGCTACCAACCGTCCGGATGTGCTGGACAAGGCCCTGCTGCGTCCCGGTCGCTTTGACCGTCAGGTGTTCGTTGGTTTGCCGGACATTCGTGGGCGTGAGCAGATCCTCAAAGTACATATGCGCAAGGTTCCCCTGGACGATAAAGTCAAAGCCTCGATTATTGCCCGTGGTACACCTGGCTTTTCCGGTGCAGACCTGGCCAACCTGGTGAACGAGGCAGCGCTGTTTGCAGCTCGTTCCAACAAGCGCCTGGTGACCATGGAAGAGTTTGAAAAGGCACGCGATAAAATCATGATGGGTGCCGAGCGCAAATCCATGGTGATGAGCGAAAAAGAGAAGGAAAACACCGCCTATCATGAAGCGGGTCACGCCATTGTTGGGCGCCTGGTTCCGGAGCATGATCCCGTGCACAAGGTGACCATTATTCCACGTGGTCGGGCGTTGGGGGTTACCCAGTTCTTGCCCGAAGAAGACAAGTACAGCCTCAGTAAACGCGCCATTGAGTCACAACTGTGCTCCCTGTTTGGTGGCCGGATTGCTGAAGAGATTACCCTGGGCTTTGAGGGTGTCACTACCGGGGCCCAAAATGATATTGAGCGGGCCACAAGTCTGGCGCGCAGTATGGTGACCAAATGGGGCTTGTCAGAGAAGCTGGGGCCGCTCCATTATGGCGAAGATGATGGCGGCATGCCGGGTACGGGTGGACCGCTCAACTATTCCGGCGAGACCTCAAGAGCCATTGATGAAGAGGTCAGGAGCATCATTGATCGCTGTTACCAGACCGCGGAAAAGCTCTTGGAAGAAAACCGCGACATCCTGGAGTCCATGAAAGACGCCTTGATGGAGTATGAGACCATTGATGCCGAACAGGTAGATGATCTGATGGCGCGACGCAAAGTTCGCCCACCAAGAGATTGGCACGATGGCGGCTTTGATGGCAAGGCCGAAGCCGACGAGTCGGGCAGTGACAAGGCGGGCGAAGATGTGAGGGCCGATGATTCCTCTTCTTCTCCCATTGGAGGCCCGGCCAAACACCACTGATCGCAAGCTAATCGGAGAGGGCCCACAGGTTGGGCCCTTTTTTTTTGCGAGTGTGTTGAGTTTTCCGGATGCAGTTATAGACAATCAATGCAAGCAGCTAGAGCAGGTGCTGGAGATTTGTACTTATGCCCCAGTTAGAGTGTGGTAATCGAATACTGGACTTGTCGAAGCCAGTCGTAATGGGAATCCTGAATGCGACCCCGGATTCATTCTCTGATGGCGGTCAGTTACTGCAGGACCGCAAAATCAATCTGGATGTGGCGCTGAAGAGGGCGCGGGAAATGGTCGAAGCGGGTGCCGGCATTCTGGATGTGGGTGGCGAGTCAACGCGACCCGGAGCGGACGTAGTATCTGAGGCGGAAGAGCTGGACCGGGTGATGCCGTTGGTGGAGGCTATCGCAGCGGAACTGGATGTGGTGATCTCGGTGGATACCAGCACGCCCCAGGTTATGCGTGAGGCGGCTGCAGCTGGTGCAGGGTTGATCAATGATGTCCGTTCACTGGAACGCACTGGAGCCATGGAGGTGGCGGTCGAAACGGGGTTGCCGGTGTGCATTATGCATATGCAAGGTGACCCGCAAACCATGCAGCAGCGCCCGGCCTATGACTCTGTGGTTGCTGAAGTGCAACAATACTTGCGAGAGCGTGCGGCCTTATTGCTTAAGGCTGGTGTTGCCCAGCATAAGATCGTTATCGATCCGGGCTATGGTTTCGGCAAAACACTTGATCATAACCTTGAACTGTTAAAGCGGCTGCCTGAATTTGTGGGCATGGGGTTTCCTGTGTTGGCGGGCCTGTCACGCAAATCTGTAATTGGTCATGTGCTGGGGCGGGATGTGGGGCAGCGTTTGGCGGGCAGTTTGTCTGCTGCGTTATTGGCGGCTCAAGCAGGAGCTCATATCATCCGTGTGCACGATGTTAGCGAAACTGTGGACGTGTTGAAATTTTGGCAGGCCGTGCAGTCTGTAAAATAACGGCTAGTCTAACTAAGCTGTTACGGCCAAATATCAGGTTATAACCATTACACTCAAAAACATTCTAGTGCCTTATGGCAATAGTCTTACATCAGAGAAAATCAAGGCGCAGTCCGCAGTAAAGGAGCAATAGGCATGTCGCGTAAATACTTTGGCACCGATGGAATCCGTGGTCGTGTGGGAGAAGGTGTCATTACGCCGGACTTTGTGTTGCGATTGGGATGGGCTGCCGGGCAGGTGCTGGCCAGTCGCTACAAGGGTAAAAAACGCATACTGATGGGCAAGGACACCCGCATTTCAGGCTATATGTTTGAGTCGGCGCTGCAGGCGGGATTGATCAACGCGGGTATCGATGTCGGATTGCTGGGACCGATGCCAACACCGGCCATTGCCTATCTGACCCGCACCTTCCAGGCTCAGGCCGGGATCGTGATCAGCGCCTCTCACAATCCCTACTATGACAACGGCATCAAGTTCTTTAGTGGGGCCGGTGCCAAATTGCCGGATGACATTGAGCTCGAGATTGAGGCTCAGCTGGACCGGCCAATGCACACCGCCGAGCAGTTGGGTAAAGCCAAGCGCATTGATGATGCGGCTGGGCGCTACATTGAATTCTGCAAAGGCACCATGCCCTGGGGTTTCAGTCTGGCGGGATTGAAAATTGTTCTGGACTGTGCCAATGGGGCCACCTACCACATTGCCCCCAATGTCTTCCAGGAGCTGGGGGCCAATGTTGAAGTGATCGCCGCCGCGCCTGACGGCCTCAACATCAATAAAGATTGTGGTTCAACCAAGCCCGGGCACCTGCAGGCAAGGGTGCTGGACAGTGGCGCGGACCTTGGCATCGCCTTTGATGGTGATGGCGATCGCCTGGTGTTCGTAGACCACAAGGGAGAGCTGGTGGACGGTGATGAGATTCTGTATTTGATCGCCTCCTATCGTCAGCGCAAAGCCGGGGGTTGTCCGGGGGTTGTGGGAACCCTGATGAGCAACTTTGGCTTTGAGATGGCATTGAAAAAGCTGGATATTCCCTTCGTCCGAGCACAAGTGGGAGACCGTTACGTGCTGGAGCAAATGCAGCAGCGCGGCTGGGCCTTGGGCGGGGAAAACTCGGGCCATATTGTCTGCGGTGATGTCACGACTACCGGTGATGGTATTGTGGCGGCCTTGCAGGTATTGTTGGCACTGTCGGAGGATGGCGCCAACCTCAACGAAATGAAACAGGGTATGCGCAAGCTGCCACAGCACATGGTCAATGTGCGCGTGAAGGGCCGCATAGATCTCAGTGGCAATGAAGTGATTGAATCGGCGGTTGCCGCGGCCGAATCGGAACTGGCCGGTCGCGGCCGGGTGCTGTTGCGGCCCTCCGGCACGGAACCGCTGGTGCGCGTCATGGTGGAGGGGGAAGAGCCTCCTCTGGTCACCCGTCTGGCGGAGGAGCTGGCGGAAGTGGTGGAACAGGCATTATCTTGAATTATTCCTAGCAGCGGTTTTGGGGATGAAAATCCTTTCCAACAATTGCAGATAAAGCGTTGTATATTATGGACTTATCCGCTAAGATTTGCGCCCGTTTCGCCGAGAGACTAGCTTTGCTGCACGGCGTAAGGCTAAACCGGAAAGTGAGTTGAACGGAAGAAGAACATGCGACGTCCACTGGTAGTAGCCAATTGGAAAATGAATGGCAGCATGGCAGCGAATGATTCTTTGCTTGGAGGCTTCTTGGCATCCTGGCAAGGAGTGCATCAAGCGGAAGTGGCTGTCTGCCCGCCGACGGTGTACCTCAATCAGGTAGCTGGACTGCTAGACCAGAGTAATGTTCTGTTGGGTGCCCAGGATGTCAGCGCGTTTGAAGCTGGGGCCTATACCGGTGAAGTTTCAGCCGGCATGCTGGCCGATGTGGGTGTGCATTACGTCATTGTGGGTCACTCCGAGCGCCGAGAGTATCACGCCGAGAGTGATCGGCTGGTGGCTAAAAAGTTTGTCGCCGCGCAGGCCCAGAAGCTGACTCCCATCCTCTGTGTGGGGGAAACCTTGCCCCAGCGCGAGGCTGGCGAGGCCCTGGCAGTGATCGGTGAGCAGCTTAAGGCGGTGATCGATCTGGCCGGTCGTCGCGCAGTAGCTTCTGCGGTGATTGCCTATGAGCCCGTTTGGGCCATTGGTACCGGTTTGACGGCGACCCCGGGACAGGCGCAAGAAGTGCACGAATTTATACGCGAACAACTGGGTGAGCTCGGGGCCGGTGTCAGGATTCTGTATGGTGGCAGCGTAAAGCCCGCCAATGCCGCGGAGTTGTTTGCTGAGGCCGATATTGATGGCGCTCTCGTTGGTGGGGCATCTTTAAACGGCGACGATTTTTACAGCATCTGCCAAGCGGCAGAATAAAGGCAGTCTAATGGAAAAAGTCATTTTAGTGGTGCATGTATTAACGGCCCTAGCAATTGTCGGTCTGATTTTACTGCAGCAGGGTAAAGGTGCCGAGATGGGAGCCTCTTTTGGTTCCGGTGCTTCTCAGACTGTGTTTGGCAGTCAGGGTGGTGGCAATTTCTTTACCCGGGCTACCGCCTTGTTGGCGGCAGTTTTCTTTGTCACGAGTTTTGGTTTGGCCGTTGTGGCCAAGCAGCAGGCCCAGGTTCAGCTGTCTGACGGCGTGCCTATTGTTGAGCAGCCGGCCGAAATTCCGGCTGTTGAAGAGATTGGTTCTGAGCAGGGTGATGTTCCGCAGGTGGATGTTCCCCAGGCAGATGCGCCGGAAGTTCCTGAGAGTCCCGTCGAAGAGGGTTCCAAGTAGGCTCCTGAGTCAGCTTATTAGAAGTTTTTGCCCAAGTGGTGGAATTGGTAGACACGCTATCTTGAGGGGGTAGTGGCGTAAGCCGTGCCGGTTCAAGTCCGGCCTTGGGCACCATCTTAGAAAAAGGCTCCCGCTTGCGGGGGCCTTTTTTTTGTTTGCAAATTGGCCCGGATTCATTTGTCGCCGGGGCTTGAGGGGGTTGCGGCCTGCTTGCTGATTGCCTCGGTTAACTTATTGAAAAATAAATGCAAAAGGTTGTTGACCGATGCCGGGGGCGTCCCTATAATGCGCGTCCTCGGTTGGGGAAACGCACTCACCGAGTTGTTGATGCGGGGTGGAGCAGTCTGGTAGCTCGTCGGGCTCATAACCCGAAGGTCGTTGGTTCAAATCCAGCCCCCGCTACCAAATTCTAAGAGTTTGGTGTGTTTGTCAGACTCTTGCGCTACAATAGCGCATCAGGAAAGCCCCTTCTAAGGGGCTTTTTCGTATCTGTCGATCGGGCGGAGCGAAGCCTTAAATGAAGCCGCAACGCTAGCGGTTGTGGTAAAGATGGGCCTTGTGCCCATTTTTTGTTTGTGGCGGTTTTAAACCTGTCTTTTCTTATTATCGCGAGTGGTTAAACGTTATGGCATCTAAGCATGACCAGCTGACCGAGATGCTTGCGCCGGTGGTGTCGTCCATGGGTTGTGAGCTGTGGGGTCTGGAGTACTTCTCGCAAGGCCGGCACAGCACCTTGCGGCTCTTTATCGACCACCCGGACGGGGTGGGGCTTGAACTGTGTGAGCAGGTCAGCCGACAGGTCAGCAGTGTGCTGGATGTGGAAGATCCGATCGCCGGGGAATACACCCTGGAAGTGTCGTCGCCGGGCATGGATCGGCCACTGTACACGCTGGAGCACTTCGCCCGTTACGCCGGGCAACAGGTTGCAGTCAAGCTTAGGTCGGCCTTCGAAGGGCGAAGAAAATTTAATGGTTTATTGCGCGGCGTTGAAGGCGACGACGTGCTGTTGGTGGTGGACGAGCATGAATACCTGCTGCCCATCGAGTTGATAGAAAAAGCTAATATTATTCCCCGTTTTTAGGGATGCACCTGGTGTAGGTAAACGAGGCATACCAATGAATAAAGAGATCTTGCTGGTCGCTGACGCGGTATCCAATGAAAAAGGTGTCGATAAGGGCATTATTTTTGAAGCCATTGAGCTGGCTTTGGCCGCTGCCACCAAAAAGCGTTACGACGAAGACGCCGATATCGACGTGGTGATTGACCGTAAAACCGGTGACTATGTCACGACTCGCCGCTGGGAAGTGGTGGGTGATGACACCTTGGCGCTGTTGGGTACTCAGTTCACCACCGAAGAAGCGCACGAAAAAGATCCAGCCCTGAAAGTGGGTGATGTCTACGAAGAAGTGGTTGAAAACGTCGAGTTTGGTCGCATTGCGGCGCAGACTGCCAAGCAGGTTATCGTGCAGAAAGTGCGCGAAGCGGAACGCCAACAGATTGTTGAGCAATACCGTGATCGTCTCGGTGAGTTGATCAGTGGCTCCGTCAAGAAAGTGACCCGTGACAGTATCATTGTGGACCTGGGCAACAATGCCGAAGGTCTGCTGCCCCGGGACCAGCTGGTGGGACGGGAAGTCTTCCGCATGGGCGACCGTGTCCGCGCCTTGCTGCTGGACGTTCGAACTGAAATGCGTGGGCCGCAGCTGTACCTCAGTCGCTCTTGCCCGCAAATGCTGATCGAGCTGTTTAAGATTGAGGTGCCGGAAATTGCCGAACAGGTGATCGAACTGAAGGCCGCCGCGCGCGACCCCGGTTCTCGCGCTAAAATCGCCGTTTATACCAATGATGGTCGTATTGACCCAGTTGGTGCCTGTGTTGGTATGCGCGGTTCCCGCGTGCAGGCCGTTTCCAACGAATTGGGCGGTGAACGTATCGACATCATCCTGTGGGATGACAACCCGGCCCAGTTTGTTATCAACGCCATGGCCCCGGCTGACATTGAGTCGATCGTTGTCGATGAAGACTCGGGTTGCATGGATGTTGCGGTGAATGAGGATAACCTGGCGCAGGCGATTGGTCGCAGTGGCCAGAACGTGCGTTTGGCCAGTGAGCTGACCCATTGGGAAATCAACGTCATGAGCGTTGAGGACTGGCAAGCCAAACAGGAAGAAGAGTCCGGCAGCTACATGGAAACCTTTATGGAAGCTCTGGATGTGGACGAGGACGTTGCTGGCGTGCTGGTGGATGAAGGCTTTACTTCGTTGGAAGAGATTGCCTATGTACCACTGGAAGAAATGCTATCGATTGACGGTTTTGATGAAGACATCGCCGAAGAGCTGCGCTCACGGGCAAAAGATGCCCTGCTGACCCAAGCCCTGGCGTCCGAAGAACAGTTAGAAAATGCCGAACCAGCCGAAGATCTGCTGACTATGGAGGGCATGGACAAGCATTTGGCTTACCTGCTCGCCAGCCGGGGCGTGATCACCATGGATGATTTGGCAGAACAGGCCGTTGATGATTTGTTGGATGTGGAAGGTATGGACCAGGAGCGTGCCGCTGCATTGATCATGAAAGCTCGCGAGCCGTGGTTTGCGGACGACCTGAATGGGGCCGGCGAGTAACGACAGTATTTGAGGAGAGATCATGGCAGAAGTAACAGTTAGCGAACTCGCTAAATCGGTAGGCACCTCAGAGGATCGTTTGCTCAAGCAAATGGCTGAGGCTGGCTTGCCGCATGTGAGTGCCGATGCCGTCGTGTCAGATGACGAAAAACAAACCCTGTTGGCGTTTCTGAAGACCAGCCATGGGGAATCTGGCGAAGCGCCCAAGAAAATTACCTTGAAGCGCAAGACCACCACCACCCTGAAAACCGGCAGTGGCAGCGGTCGCAAGACAGTGAATGTCGAAGTGCGCAAGAAGCGCACTTACGTAAAACGCGATGTGGACGAGCTGAAGGCTGAAGCGGCCAAAGCCGATACGGTTGCTGAAGAAACTGCAGCCGTTGATGAGTCCCTCGTTGAGCTGACAGTTGAAGCGGCTCCGGCACCTGTGCAAGAAACTGTTGTCGAAGAGACTGCGGTGGAATCGACTAAGGTTGAAGAAGCCGAAGTTGAGGCAGTCAAAGAGGCGGCGTCGGCTGAAGCATCACCAGAAACCGCTGCGGAAGCAGAGCAGCCAGCTGCAGCCACTGTCGCCAGTAGCCTAGTGGACGATGCGGAAGAAAAGCGTATCGCTGCTATGGCCGCGCGCCGTAAGGCTGAGGCTGAAGAGCGTGCTCGTTTGGATGAAGTGCGTGCCAAACGTGAGGCTGAGGAGCAGAAGGCCGCAGGTAAGTCCGATATGACGGACGAAGAGCTGCGGGCGGATGCCGAAGCGAAGGCCCTGAAAGCCAAGCAGGAAGAAGAGAAAGGCAAGCACGGCAAGAAGAAAGAGAAGCATGTCGAGGAAGAGGACACCGACGAGCCGCGCAAGAAAGGTCCCAAACCTGCCAAGGCTGGCCCCAAGAAAGCCAGCAAGGCTGCATTGCTGAGTGAACTGGAAGACGATGATGCACTGGATCAGTCACCGGCGGCGAGAAAGCGCCGACTGGCACGTCCGTCCATCAAGCTGACTAACCAACACGGCTTCAAGCGGCCGACAGGCAAAATCGTGCACGATGTACAAATTCCCGAAACCATAACCGTATCCGATCTGGCTCAGCGTATGAGCATCAAGGCCGGTGAAGTGGTTAAAACCCTCATGAAAATGGGGACCATGGCCACGATGAACCAGGCTCTGGATCAGGAAACGGCAACCCTGGTGGTTGAAGAGCTGGGTCATAATCCCGTGATTGTGACGGGCAATGAAATGGAAGAGGCACTGGAAGAGTCCATTGCTTCCGATGGCGAAATGGCGCCTCGGGCTCCGGTGGTGACTGTGATGGGTCACGTTGACCACGGCAAAACCTCACTGTTGGACTATATCCGTAATACTAAAGTGGTCAGCGGAGAAGCCGGTGGCATTACCCAGCATATCGGTGCCTACCGGGTGAAAACCGACAAGGGCGAAATCGCCTTTCTGGATACCCCGGGGCACGCAGCGTTTACTTCCATGCGTGCACGTGGTGCTCAGTGTACCGACGTGGTGATTCTGGTGGTGGCAGCCGACGACGGCGTGATGCCCCAGACCGAAGAAGCAGTCCAGCACGCCCGTGCTGCCGGTGTGCCTCTGGTGGTTGCGGTCAACAAAATTGACAAAGAAGCCGCTGATCCTGATCGGGTGAAGAATGAATTGTCCGCCCTGGATGTGATCCCCGAAGAGTGGGGTGGCGATGTCCAGTTTGTGAATGTCTCCGCTCATACCGGTCAAGGCATTGAAGATTTGCTGGAAGCTGTGTCTTTGCAAGCCGAATTGCTGGAGCTGCAAGCACCTGTCAGTGTGCCGGGTCGCGGTGTCGTGATTGAGTCTCGAATGGACAAAGGTCGCGGTGTGGTGGCAACGGTGTTGGTACAAGGCGGTGAACTGAAGAAAGGCGACATTATGTTGGCCGGTCAAAGTTACGGCCGTGTTCGTGCCATGACCAACGAGCTCGGTAAAGCGGTAAAGGATGCGGGTCCGTCTACGCCGGTAGAAATCCTGGGGCTTGATGCTCCACCGGAAGCTGGTGAGGAGTTTGTGGTCGTCCCCAACGAGCGTAAAGCCCGTGAAGTGGCCGAACACCGCGCCGACAAGGCTCGTCAGGATCGTCAACAGCGCCAGCAGGCGGCGAAACTGGAAAATATGTTCGCCAACATGGGTGCGAACGAGCAGAAGATCCTGCCGGTTGTGCTGAAAACCGACGTGCGCGGTTCGCTGGAAGCCATCCAGTCCGCCCTGGCGGATATCGGCAACGAGGAAGTGCAGGTCAATGTGGTGGTGTCCGGCGTCGGTGGTATTACCGAGAACGACATCAACCTGGCCTTGACCTCTGGCGCCATTGTGATCGGCTTTAACGTCCGTGCCGACGCCAGCGCTCGCAAGGTGGCTGAAGCTGAATCGGTGGAAATTCGCTACTACAGCATTATTTATCAGCTGTTGGACGAGGTGAAAGGTGCCCTGGCGGGGATGTTGGATCCCGAGCGGGTGGAAGAGATTGTCGGTATTGCCGATGTGCGTGAAGTCTTCCGTTCACCGAAGTTTGGCCAGGTGGCTGGCTGTATGGTGACCGAAGGGACCGTGTATCGTAACAAGCCGATCCGTGTACTGCGTGACAATGTGGTGATCTTTGAAGGTGAGCTGGAATCCCTGCGGCGCTTTAAAGATGACGTTAACGAAGTGCGCAATGGCGTGGAGTGTGGTATCGGCGTGAAGGACTACGACGTGAAGGTCGGTGACCAGATCGAAGTCTTTGACGTGAAAGAGGTTGCGCGCGAGCTGTAATGGCCAGAGAGTTTAAACGCACCGATCGGCTCGGGGATGCGATTCAGCGCATCCTCGCCCAGCTGATCCAATTTGAGGTCCGTGACCCCCGCATTGGTATGGTCAATATCAACGATGTGGTGGTCACCCGCGACCTGTCGCTGGCAAAAGTGTACGTTACCTTTGTCGGCAAGGATTCGGAGCAGGACTCCGAGCAGGCCGCCGAAGCGCTGAATAAAGCGGCCGGCTTCCTGCGCAGTCAGCTGGCGCGCGAGTTGGATATTCGCACCACGCCGCGACTGCAGTTCTTCTATGACAAAACCTCCGTCCGTGGCCAGCAGCTGTCGCAGTTGATCGACAAGGCTGTGCGTGAAGACCGGGCCGGGCAGGCCAATCGTCCGGCGGACGAAGAGCAAGACAGCGAGGGCTAACGCTTGGGTCGTCGCAGAGCAAGAGGCCGTGCCCTCAACGGGGTACTGCTGTTGAACAAGTCGGCGGGCATGACGTCAAACGACGCCTTGCAACAGGCCAAGCGTCTGTTTTATGTCGCCAAAGCCGGTCACACCGGCAGTCTGGACCCCCTGGCTACCGGGGTGTTACCCCTGTGTTTCGGTGAGGCCACCAAATTTTCCCAGTTCCTGCTGGACGCGGACAAGCGCTACCGTACCACCTACCGGCTGGGGGCATTTACCACCACCGGTGATGCGGATGGCGAGCTTTTGGAGCAAACCGACACGTCTGCCATTACCCGCGATCAGGTGCTGGCCGAGCTGGAAGCCTTCAAGGGTGATATCGAGCAGGTGCCACCCATGTATTCGGCCCTGAAGCACAATGGCGAGCCGCTCTATAAGCTGGCCCGGGCCGGCATTGAGGTTGAGCGAGAAGCTCGCCCGGTGACCATTTACAGCATCGAGCTGCTGCACTTTCGCGCAGGTCCGCAGGCCGAAGTGGACCTGGATATTCGCTGCAGCAAAGGCACTTATATTCGTTCGATTGCCGAAGACCTGGGAGAAGCGCTGGGCTGCGGTGCCCATGTGGCCAAACTGCACCGCTCAGAGTCAGGTCCCTTTGTCGAGGCGGACACCATTAGCCTGGAGGCTCTGCGTGAAGAGCGTGGAGAGCAGTTGGCTGAAGTGCTGGATCACCACCTGCTGCCGATGGACGCGCCGGTGCAGAGTCTGGCGTCCATGACGCTTGAAGACACATCTGCCTACTATTTTGGGCAGGGGAACCCGGTTATGGACCCTCAGGTCTATCGCATTGGTGATGAAGGTGATATGGTGCGCGTCTTCGCCGAAAATGGTGATTTTTTAGGCGTAGGAGTGCTGGACGACGAAGGTCGCGTGGCTCCCAAACGCCTGGTAGTAAGAACGGCCCAGGGCTCTTGAGGAGCTTGTGACCGGTTGCAACTGAATTGGCTTGGTTCGTTCATAGCCACTAACTATGGCTGTTCGACGAACTGAAGTTGATAGCTAGCCAGCCTGTAAATATGCACGGGCGCGGCTGGATTAAGTGTTAAGCATATTATTATTGAGGAAAATACTATGGCACTGAGTGCTGCTGAAAAAGCTGAAATCGTCAAAGACTTTCAACAAGCGGAAGGTGACACCGGTTCCCCTGAAGTACAGGTTGCTCTGTTGACTTACAACATCAACAAGCTGCAAGGCCACTTCGCGGACCACAAGCAGGATCACCACTCTCGCCGCGGCCTGATCCGCATGGTAAACCAGCGTCGTAAGCTGCTGGACTACCTGAAAGGTAAGGACGTTGCTCGCTATGCTTCTCTGATTCAGAAACTGGGTCTGCGTCGCTAAGTGACTGAAGTGCCCGCATTGTGCGGGCACTTTTATTTTCCCCTAACGCTTTTGTGTTGTTTCGCCTGCTATGGCGCGTGTCGCCATGGTCAGATTGAGAGACCGGGGTGTGTCGATACTCCCTGTCCTCCTGGTGCTGATTCTTCGATCTTGAGTCAGAACCAACTACGAAAACGAAGATAGAAAACATAAATTGAAGCAAGTAAACGTAAGTAAGAAACTAACAAGGAAAATGTCGTGAATCCCGTCATTAAAACCTTTCAATACGGAAACGATACCGTCACCCTGGAAACCGGACGCATTGCCCGTCAGGCCACCGGTGCGGTGATGGTCACAATCGGTGACACCCAGGTACTGTGTACTGTGGTTGGCGCCAAAGGCGTGAAAGAAGGCCAGGACTTCTTCCCGCTGTCTGTTCATTACATCGAAAAGGCCTATGCCGCCGGTAAGATCCCCGGTGGTTTCTTCAAGCGTGAAGGCCGTCCCAGTGAAAAAGAAACCCTGACTTCCCGTCTTATCGACCGTCCTATTCGCCCCCTGTTCCCCAATGGTTTCATGAACGAAGTGCAGGTGGTGTGTACGGTGATGTCTGCCAATAAAGACGTCGACCCCGATATCGCCTCCATGATCGGTACCTCGGCAGCTCTGGCCATTTCCGGTATTCCGTTTAACGGTCCAATCGGTGCGGCTCGTGTCGGTTACACCGAAGCCGATGGCTACCTGTTGAACCCAGGTTACCAGGCCCTGGAAAGCTCCGAGCTGGACATGGTGGTGGCCGGTACCCAGGACGCGGTACTGATGGTTGAATCTGAAGCCAATGAACTGCCAGAAGACATTATGCTGGGTGCCGTTCTCTTCGCTCACCAGGAGTTGCAGGCGGTTATCCAGGCGGTGAATGAGCTGGCCAAAGACGCTGCTAAACCCACTTGGGAGTGGGCGCCGGAAGCGGTAAACACCGCTCTGAAAGACGCCGTTGCCGAGGCCTTTGGTGCGGAGGTCAAAGAGGCCTACCGCATTACCGATAAGATGCAGCGCTACACCCGCCTGGGTGAGTTGCGTGACGCGGCTGTGGCGCAGTTGTCCAACGACACTGTCAGCGCTGATGAGATCAGCGGTGTATTCAGCAAGCTGGAAAAACAAACGGTACGTCAAAGCGTGGTGGCTGGTGAGCCTCGTATCGACGGCCGTGATACCAAGACCGTTCGTCCCATTCAGGTGGAAGTGGGCACATTGCCCAAGACTCACGGTTCGGCCTTGTTTACCCGCGGTGAAACCCAGGCCATCGTTGTCGCGACTCTGGGTTCTGCCCGCGATGCGCAGATGATTGATGCCCTGGAAGGCAGCCGCCGTGACCCGTTCATGCTGCACTACAACTTCCCGCCCTACTCCGTCGGTGAAGCCGGCCGTATGGGTGGCACTGGCCGTCGCGAAATTGGCCACGGCCGCCTGGCCCGCCGCGGTGTGGCAGCGGTATTGCCGAAAGAAGAAGAGTTTCCTTACTCCATCCGTGTGGTGAGTGAGATTACCGAATCCAACGGTTCTTCCTCCATGGCGTCTGTGTGCGGCTCTTCACTGGCGTTGATGGACGCGGGTGTACCTCTGAAGGCGCCAGTAGCGGGTATCGCTATGGGTCTGGTTAAAGAGGGTGAGCAGTTTGCGGTTCTGACCGATATCCTGGGTGATGAAGACCACCTGGGCGATATGGACTTTAAAGTTGCCGGTACCTCCGACGGTATTACTGCCTTGCAGATGGATATCAAGATCGAAGGCATCACCGAAGAGATCATGGAAATCGCTTTGCAGCAGGCCTTGCAGGCTCGTCTGCATATCCTGGCCGAGATGAACAAGGTGCTCGATAAGTCCCGTGAAGACGTGGCGGAGACCGCACCCCAGTTTGAAACCATTAAGGTGCATCCGGACAAGATTCGCGACATCATCGGTAAAGGCGGTGCGACCATTCGTTCCATCACCGAAGAAACAGGTGCCTCTGTGGATATTGATGACGACGGTACTGTCAAGATTTACGGTGAGAGCACCGAGTCTCTGAAGGCAGCCCTGGCTCGCATCGGCGAAATTACCGCAGAAGCGGAAATTGGGGAAATCTACGAAGGCACCGTCGTACGTATCGTCGATTTCGGTGCGTTTGTGAACTTCCTGCCGGGTAAAGACGGTCTGGTGCACATTTCCCAGATTGCCGAGGAGCGCGTGAACAGCGTGTCTGACTACCTGAAAGAGGGTCAGGTCGTGCGTGTTAAGTGTCTGGACGTGGATCAGCGTGGTCGTATCAAGCTGTCCATCAAGGAAGCCCTGCGCGATGAAGCTCCGGCGGAAGAGGCTCCGGCCGATGCAGCGCCGCAAGCGGGTGATACGCCTGAGCAGTAAGCAGGCATCTACCGCAGGCACCGCGAGGTGCTCGAAAAAAACCCGCTCCGGCGGGTTTTTTTATGGGCGTTTGGTAATCCCGAGAGTTTGCCAGGGGTTGTGGTACCATTTGCTGATTCAGGACACAGATTCTTAAAACACGATGGGTTGCTGTAAGGATGGACGAAAACCTGATTCAGGTGAGAAGGACTTTGTGGCGAGCTCTGACAACCAGCATGGCACACCTGAGATATTGGCGTATGCGACGTCGCGGCTTGGTGTGCCTGTGGGTTGTGGTCATGGCGGCTATACCGCTCGGCGGTGTGGCAGGGGAGCAGACCAAGCAAGGCTACTGCCTCAGTGGCGGCTGGCGCGGTGGTTATCCGTGTGATGCGGACGCCCCAGCGGCCACCGCGACGCCGCCTCAGGTCTATTCAATTCAGTTACTGGAGTCTGCGGACGAACGCTTTCTGAGCGAGCGAGAGGATGTGCTGCATGTAGTGCCGGTTGCTGACGGCCAGCGACTGGTCTATCTCGGCCGTTATCCATCCCGTGACCGGGGGGAACAGGCCTTGCAAAGGTCCGTGGCAACCTGGGGCATGCGTCATCGTCCGCTGCTGGTGGCCGTGACCCTGCGACAGCCAATGCCAATCATTCGCTTGGTGGCCGAGCCGCAGCCAACCGTGGCAAATCCTTCAGCGACTCAAGCCTCATTAGCGCAACTGGATTCATCGTCTGCGCCTGCCTCTCAAGGTTTGTATGAGCAGGTGTATGCAATCCAGGTCGCGGCCTACCAGCAGCCGGCCCTCGGGCAGCGGTTTAGCCGTCAACACAGTGATATTCCGCTGTTGTGTCGCCTGCGCGATAACGGATTATTTACGGTCTATTACGGCGTCTATGAAAGCGCGGCCAGTGCCCGCTTGCACCTGCAGGATTACCCGTTATTGTCACGCTTGGGGGCCTATGTGGTGCGCATGCAGGACGTCAACTTTGAAGCCTGCAACAGCCTGGCAGAACGCATCAATCACAGTCGTGAAAGAGCCGAACGGGATCGACAGGACAGCGAACGGCAGCAGCACCAGTGGTTGCAGCATTATGTTCCGGAGATGACCGAATCCCTGTTGCAGTTGTCGCCGTCCGCACACGATTCCTGAGTGACGCACAGTCGACGAGCAGGTCGACCAAAATCCCTCTGACGGCTATCCACACCCGCACAGGTCTCTCCTGCGGTTGCTGTATCGTTGCAGTAGCTGCGGCAACCAAGCCAATGGTTTGCCATCTTTCATCACAATGTTTCGCCAAACTGCCCGTATCCGGCCAGTAGATTGTCGCTTTTGGGGCGTGTAATAACCCTGAAGCAAACATGACATCAAGGAGTCGGATTCTTATGAAACCTATGGCAGTTATTTCAGTTATCGCCCTGTCTTGTGGACTGGGTACATCCGCATTTGCGCAATCCTCCTACACTGACGTAAAACAGGGCACCGTGTTTACCTCAGCTGCGGTAGCGGGAGCTGTATTGGGCGGTCCTTTGGGGATGATGGTGGGGGCCCTGGGTGGGGCTTATTTGGGTGAACAAATTGAGCAAGCAGATGAGGTGGATACAATGAGTCAGTCCCTGGCAGTCGCCGAAGCCGAAGTGTTGAGACTTAATCAACAGCTGAGTTATCAGCGAGAGCAAACCCAGGGGCTGCAGCAACTGGCAATGGAGGCGCTGGATTTTCGTGTACTCTTCGCCACCGCGTCTGACACCTTGACCGATGAAGGCCGCAACAAGGTGTCCAAATTGGCAAGGGTGCTGCAGAGATACCCACAGCTGGTGGTGCGGCTGGATGGCTACGCTGACCCCCGTGGCACGGATGAATACAACAATGTGCTTTCCCATTATCGCGCAGAGTCTGTCCGTCAGGCGCTGCTGGAGGCAGGTGTCGAGGCGTCACGGATTGAGGCGTTCAGTCACGGTTCCAGCCATTCCAAGGCCGAAAAGGGGAATCTGCAGGCCTATGCCGCCGAGCGCCGTGTAGTCATTGATGTGCAGCGGGTCAAAGGCGCGGACGGGTTGGTGATGAGCGATGCACCGTAACTCCTGAGCCCTCCTGAGGGCCAGGTGTACGGGGTTTGTGGTCTTCAGTCAAGGCTCTCAATCAAACAGGGCGATTAGGGCAGGTTTGCATTATAATGCGGTTTTCAGATGGCGAGCCTGACCTATGGAACCCCTGTCCAGCAGCGTAGAAGAAAACCTGGATCGATTTATTGTCGAAGCACTGGCCACCGGTTGCGTCTGGGGGCTGGAGGGCCCGGATGGGTTTGCCCTGTGCCCGTCGGAAGACAATGACGACATTGATGTGATGCCGTTCTGGTCTCAACCTGAATTTGCCCAGGCCGTGTGCGTGGAAGAATGGTCCATCTACAAGCCGGTGCCCGTGGCGCTGGAAGAGTTTCTGGAAGAGTGGGTGGATGGTTTGCACGCCGATGTCATTCTGGTTGGCATCAACTGGAGTGAAAACCTGGAGGGGTTGGAAATGGAGCCGCTGGATTTGGCGGAAGAGTTTGATCACGAGATGCGCTAAGCCCAACTGTTCCTATGATCCATAACCGCTGTTGATCGTGTGCATAAAAGGATTTTGATGTACAAGCGATCACAGCTTCTGCATATTTCGCTCCACAAACCCCTGATGTGGAGCAGCAATCTTGTCCAAAACTCACACTCACCTGGAAGACGATTACATTGATGATGGTGATGATGAGTATCTCTTTCGTGAGACTCAATCTGAAAAGCGTGAGAAGCAACGTCGTCAAACTGAAATCCGTCGCAAAATGGAAGACAAGCTGGAGCGGCGGCGCCTGACTGAACAACTGGGTATGTATCTTGACGAGCTGGACTTCGATGAATTGGATCGTGGGTTTTCCTCTCGTTAATCCGGTTGAGTGACTTGCCGGGGAGAACCCACCCTGTGTGCAGGGTGGGTTCTCCCGAATCAAGCCGTTAACTGTCCCCCTGATTTTCCTCATTATCCAACATAAAGTCGGCAATGCATTCGTCGACAAACTGCTGTTGTTCATCGGCGGCTATTTCATCCTCTTCGGCCCATGCCAGGCACATTTTTTCAGCTTGCTGGCGGACTTCGTCTTTGCTGGCAAATTGAGCGTTAGCCGCGTTTGAGAAACTGAATAGGGTCGTGGCCAGCATCAGGCTGGTCAGCAGTGGATAAACCGACAATGACTGGAGAATTGAGCGCTTGCAGAAATATCGGTGCAAAGAGTGAGGATTTTTATTCATATTAGTTCCTTAGGGCATAAAGCCCTAGCGTGCGGTCAATACCCGCGGAGGTAAATCAAGAAATTTTGCTGTTCATTGCAAAATATTTTTCTCAATCACGACCAGCCGGGGAATTCCGGTGCTGGCAGGGCGGGGTCAGACGACTATAGTCAGGGGACAGCCAAGTGTTACCCGGGCTATGCGAGGTCGCCAGAAAGCTCAGCAGAGAGTTGGTAGGTAAGCACTTGCCATCAATATGAGCCCTGCAGACTGCGCCTCAGGCGTGGTCGGTAAATCTTTCTTCTGAATAACTGATCAATAACAACGACTGGAGCAGAGTATGAGAATCGCTGTACTGTCCCGTAATTCTAATTTGTATTCCACCCGTCGCCTGAAGGAGGCCGGAGAGGAGCGCGGTCATCAGGTGGACATCATCGATACCCTGCACTGCTATATGGACATCACCAAAAGTCGCCCGGCAGTACGCTACTTCGGTGAAGAGCTGCCTTATTATGATGCGGTCATCCCTCGCATCGGGGCGTCGGTAACCTTTTATGGCACCGCTGTGGTAAGGCAGTTTGAAATGATGGGTACCTTTTGCGTCAATGAATCGGTCGCCATCAACCGCTCGCGCGACAAGCTGCGATCCCTGCAGCTGTTATCACGCCGCGGGGTGGGTTTGCCCCGGACCGGATTTGCCAACCGCCCCGACAACATCAAAGACCTGATCAAAAACGTCGGTGGGGCACCATTAGTGGTCAAATTGCTGGAAGGGACCCAGGGCATTGGGGTGGTATTGGCGGACACCAACAAAAATGCCGAGAGCATTATTGAAGCGTTTATGGGACTTAAGGCCAATATTCTGGTACAAGAGTTTATTAAAGAGGCCGGCGGCGCCGATATTCGGTGTTTTGTCGTGGGTGGTCGAGTGGTGGCCGCGATGAAGCGCCAGGGAGCTGAAGGTGAGTTTCGTTCCAATCTTCATCGTGGCGGTACCGCCAGGCTGGTACGCTTGAGCAAAGACGAGCGGGCGACCGCCATGAGTGCGGCGAAAGTCATGGGCTTGAATGTGTGTGGTGTGGATATTCTGCAGTCTAACAACGGCCCGGTGGTGATGGAGGTGAACTCTTCACCAGGCCTCGAAGGCATTGAAACCGCGACCAAAAAAGATGTGGCGGGTATGATTTACGAATTTATTGAAAAAGAAGCCAGGCCCCACAGCACAAAGACACGAGGAAAAGGTTAAAGGTACATGGAGCAACCGCAAGTTGAGTCGGGATTAAAATCCCGGGCTAAAAAGGAGACCAACGAACCCAGTCCGCTCATTATTGATGGGGTGGAGATAAAACCCGGTACTCGGGTTCAACTGGAACTGCCGGTTGCCAAGCTTTATTCCGATACCGGTGTGGGAATTCCCATACATGTAATGCGGGCCAAAAAAGCCGGGCCGATGGTGTTTGTATCGGCCGCAGTGCATGGCGATGAGCTCAATGGCATTGAAATTATACGTCGACTGAGCAACCTCAAGTCTTTGAAGTTGTCGAAGGGCACACTGATCATGGTGCCGATTGTCAATGTATACGGCGTGCTGAGTCAGAGTCGCTATATGCCCGATCGACGCGATCTTAATCGCAGTTTTCCCGGTTCGGCCAGAGGTTCACTGGCGGGGCGGGTGGCCGATAAATTCCTCACAGAAATTGTCTCTCACTGTGATTACGGTATTGATTTGCACACCGGCGCCAAGCACCGTTCGAATTTGCCGCAGATTCGAGCCAACCTGAATGACGCCGCGACCCTGGAGCTGGCTGAAGCGTTTGGCGTGCCGGTATTGCTGAATGCCGATTTGCGCGATGGCTCGCTGCGGCAAAGTGCACGGGAATGTGGTGTGCGAATGCTGGTGTATGAGGCGGGCGAAGCCCTGCGCTTTGATGAGCTGTCAATTCGTGCCGGTGTCACTGGCGTGGTGAATGTGCTGGCTCACCTGGGGATGATTCGCAAGCGTTCCAGTCGTAAAAAAACCACCGTCAAACCCTTTGTTGCCAACCACAGTGCCTGGTCCAGGGCCAACTGCAGCGGTATTGTCTGCAACCGCACCCAGCTGGGGAATTACGTGCAGAAAGACGATGTATTGGCTGAAATTGGCAGCCCGTTTGGCGAGGTGATGGGGACGGTGACAGCCTGGCGTTCCGGCATTGTCATCGGTCAGCAAAATATTCCGCTGGTACAAGAGGGCGATGCCATGTTCCACATCGCCTACTTTTCTGAAGATGAAGAAAAAATCGTCGAGTCCATTGAAAGCATGCAGGATGATTTGTTGCCCGACGATAACAGTGAGTTACGCTCTGATTACGATGACTATGAATAATCAGCAACAGGCTAAAACCATTTCTTACGTTTGAACAACCCAATCAGGCTGAAGGCAATCAATACCATGGCGGCGATGAGCACATAGTAAGCATACCGGAAGTGTAATTCGGGCATATGCTCGAAGTTCATGCCGTAGATGCCAGCGAGAAAACTGAGCGGTACGAACACCGCAGTAATGACGGTCAGAACCCGCATGGTGTTGTTCATCTGGTGAGAGGTGATGGTGATGTAACTGTCGATCATGTCACTGCAGATGTCGTAGAACAACTGCGATAAACTGTGCAGACGTTCGAACCGGTCATCGACATCGTTGATCAGGTGCTCACACTCATTCAGGTCAAACGGCAGTTGTTTGAAACGGTCGCCTTTCAGGGCTTGGGAGAGTGACAGGTGATAATTAAAAACCCGTTTAATGCGGGTGAGTTGGGCCTTATAAGACGCCAGCTCCGTCAGCGCGCCTTCACCCAGGCCCTCGTGAATCTGGTCTTCTTTAGTGATCAGGTCGGCTTCAAACGACAACACACTGTCCAGGTAGAGTCCTGCGGAGGTGTGCATGATGCGCAGGGCCAGTGCCATGGGGGAAGACAATATCTCTTTCAGTGCCGGGCTGCTCACCACTTTTTCGATGCCTAACGACGGTTGAGCGTGTACGGTAATCAGGCAGCGTTTGCTGATGAAAAACCCGATCTGTTGATGTTCAAACACCAGATCGTCGATGATGCGACTGATGCCGCGGTAGAGGATGAACAACTGTTCTTCGAAGGCTTCAATCTTGGGTGGATGTCGCTGTCTAAGCACATCCTGGATGGCCAGCGGGTGGCAGCCCAGTTCCCGCAGCAGCGCTTCCGTTTCGGACGAATTTTGACGGCCGTGTTCAATGTCAATCCAGAGGTGTCCCGTCTGGTTGTGCTGCCACTGGCTGATTTGATCTTCCTTGCCACAGGTAATCTGTCCAGAACTTTGAGTCAGGTAAGTGGTTATCATGCATGCCGCTCCTTGTCAGGCATTCTGGTAAACTCTCACCTGTGATGATATCCGATAACCTTTCCAGACAACACGATTGCTTATGTACCCTTTAGATTATATTGATCCGGTGTTTCGTCCGCCCAGTGAGGCTCGCTCACTGATTTTGCAGGTTACCAATGGTTGTTCCTGGAATCACTGCACCTTCTGTGACATGTACACCCAGCCGCAAAAGCGCTTCAAACCCCAGTCCATAGAGTCATTGGAGAAGCAGTTGCAGGATCTGGCAATGGCGGGCTATCCGGTGCGGCGAGTGTTTCTTGCCGATGGAGATGCCATGACCCTGTCGGTGCGGCGGTTGAAACAGATTTTGCAGTTGATCCGACAGTATTTTCCCAATCTGCAACGTATTGCTTCTTACTGTCTGCCGCGCAATTTGAACCACAAGTCTGTGGCTGAGCTGAGCGAGTTGCGAGAGCTGGGCCTGAGTCTATTGTATGTGGGTTGCGAAAGTGGTGATGATGAGGTGTTGCAGCTGGTCAACAAGGGTGAGAGTTACGACTCATCGCTGCAGGCATTGCAAAAGATCAAGGCGGCGGGGATGAAAAGCTCGGTCATGATCCTCAGCGGTCTTGGGGGTGAGCAGCTGTCGCAGCAACACGCAGTCAATTCGGCCCGCTTGATGAATGAAGCTCAGCCGGATTATCTGTCAACGTTGGTGGTGTCTTTTCCCATGGGCGACGAGCGCTTTAAAGCCAATTTCGCGGGCCGCTATGAACCCCTGTCGCAAACGGGGCTGTTTCATGAAATGCAAACCTTGTTGCAAACCCTGGAGTTACAGCAAACCATCTTCCGCAGCGATCACGCCTCCAACTATCTGGTGCTCAAAGGAGTTCTGGGGCGGGATAAGGCTGCCTTGCTGGAGCAGGTGGAGATGGCCTTGCAGGGGCGTATTGCCCTGCGTCAGGAGTGGCAGCGGGGTCTTTAGCAAGTCGTATCGCAGAAGGTCTTTGCGCGATGGCGATGATTGTCCCTGAGGAAGCCGTGCTTGACTGAACTTGCAATCGCTTTGCGGCAATACCGGTTTCGACTTGTGGCGTCTGCACAGGCTGGGCTACGCTCGCTGTCAGCCGTCACCTTTCGTGTACAGCCATTTTGGCGAAGAACAAGGATAATACTATGTCTATTGATATCAACACCCTGGGAATTGAAACCCTGCAGCACATGGGGCTGGAAGTGCTGGAGCACACACCCAATCGTTTGCGGGTGAAAATGCCGCTGGAAGGCAACCGCAATCATCTGGGGGGCATGTACGCTGGTGCCATCTTTACCCTGGCCGAGTTCCCGTTCGGTTTGATGTTTGCCGCCAAGTTCGGGCTGGATGAGATGGTTCCGGTCATTGGCCAGATGTCCATTCGTTACCAGGCCCCAGCCACCGGCCCGTTGTTTGTGGACGTCAAGGTTACCGATGAAGAGTGGGACAGCATTCAGCAGCAAACCCGTGAAAAGGGCAAACTCAAGCTGGAGCGAGAGGTCGAAATTCGGGATGAGCAGGGCAATCTGAATTCCCTGGTTCAGGGGACCTATTTTTCCCTGCTGCTGGAGAAAAAATAACCGAGGTGCGTAGCGGGATCTCAGGCAAACCGAGGGGTTTGCTGAGGATCCTCATCGGTAAAGCCAAACAAATAATCGTGCAGAATATCAACCATATTGTCACCAACGTACTGGTTGAGAGTCTGCATGCTGGTAAACGCCGGGGTGATGCTGTCGCCGTCACTACGGTAGTCCTCGGTCACCAGCACATACTGTTTCAGAGGGTGGCGGGTTTGATTCAGAACCTCCAGAACACGGAAGTTGAAGTCCATTGACAGGCGCATCAGGTGTGGGAAGCGGGTTTCCTGGCGGTTGAGAAACCGAATCTCGCGGCTGGCCAAAATGCAGGAAGGAGAAATGGATATCGACGCCATAGAAACCTCTAGCTATTGTCGTTTTTGTGTCTTTGCGCGCCACACATTAGAGCATAACTGAGTACTGGCACTGCGTGATGTGGGTCACAATCCACCATCTATCTCGAATCACTGACAAACCACAGGTAAGCCTCAGAAAGCTACAGTTGGCCAACCCACAGGCCCGGATTTATCTGCCAGGAACAAGCCTGGCTCATGAAGATGACGGTTGCATGACGCAGTCGCAGTCCTCCTCGGGCGGAGGCTTATTCTTCGCGCACAGTCATGTGCTCGCGAAAGAGTTGGCCATTCTGGACATAGTGTTCCGCACCGAGTTTTAGCATTTGCTGTTCTTCCGAGGTCAGCGGGCGTTTCACTTTGGCGGGGGAGCCAATTACCAGTGAGCCATCGGGTATCTCCACCCCTTCTGGGACCAGCGCATTGCTGCCAATCAGGCAGTGTTTGCCAATACGAGCACCGTTCAGGATTACCGCATTAATCCCGATCAGTGAGCCTTCACCAACGTAACAACCGTGAACGGTGGCATTGTGACCGATGGTCACGTCCCGTTCCAGGGTTAGAGGTTGACCGGGGTCGGCGTGAAGAACTGCGCCATCCTGTACATTGCTGCCCTCACCGATGACGATGGTTTCACAATCTCCGCGCACCACGGCGCTGAACCAGACGCTGGCGCCTTTATGGAGGGTTACAGACCCCACCACAGTCGCATTGGGGGCCACAAACGTATCGGGGTCGAGCTGAACCTTACGGTCTTTTAAATCGGCAATCACGGTGTTTTCCTGAACAATCTTTGGGGTTACATAAGTTTCAATAAAGATTGTCAGCTTAACTCATCGTGGCCAGTTAACCCATAGTTGTCAGTTAACCCAGTAGTTGTCAGTTATCCCATAGTCGCCAGGGCCTGTTAACACACTTTCGAGGGTCGTGACCGCCATCGCCAGGCCATGCTCGTCATCGCTCGGACTGCGACGGCTCTTTTCAGGGGGTTGGCTGGCGCACCCATTCAAGGGCCTGGTCCAATTGATTGGCCGGAAAATGTTTAACATCCGCGGCGATAAAATGGTCGGCGATGGCTGGCAGTTGCTGAACCAGGGAGGCGTCCGAGACTGTGGCAACTTTGCGAACTTGGCGGTGGTGGTCACGGATAAATTTCAAGTGGGCGACCAGTGCGGAAAAGTCCTCCCAGCCCGGGAAGTCCTCGGTGCGAATGATCAATCCCTGCAGGGCATCGTGGTTCACCAGGTAGCGGTCCACGGTTTCACTCAATTGGGCAAAATCCCTGGCCAGGAGAGGAGCTTCCGGGTGTATCCAGAGAATGCCTTCATCATTAAGCAGTTCAAAATCCAGCATGGTGTAGTGCAGTGCCTCGCGATGACTGTCATAGTTGGTAGGTTAATTGCTTTAAGCGTAGACTAGAGGCGGCCGTTGTGCGCAACTGGTTGTTGGCCATGGGATGAAGTCGTCGTATTGACCTCCACAAGCGGGGAATGTGTATGGATTCAATTAAAGTTTCAGATTGTATGAGCCATCAATTTATTTCTTTCTCACCTAAAACGCAGGTCGTTGAAGCTTCCATAGAGCTGGTTAAAAACGAGTTGTTGGGTGGGCCGGTGATTGATGAGCGAAAGCAGCTGGTTGGTTGGATTTCGGAGCAGGACTGTATCGGTGTGGTCTGTCAGGTAGCGTATTATTCAGATCGGGTGGCCACGGTAGAGGATGTGATGAGTCGCGAGGTCACAGCGGTTGGGCCGGATCGCAATGTGATGGACCTGGCTGAGGATATGAAAAACCACAAGCGCAAAGTGTATCCGGTGGTGGATGAAAGCAACAAGGTATTGGGGGTCATTTCCCGACGCCACATCCTGAAGGCAATATGCGCGCGTATTGCCCACCCGACTAATTGATGGAGCGGCCGCCATCCACCGGTACTATCTGACCGGTAATGTAATCGTTGCGAATCAAAAACAGCACTGTCTCCGCAATGTGTTTTGGTTGGCCAGCTCGGGACAGTGGAATTTTACCCAGAATCGACGCTTTGCCGGCCTCATCCAGGCCGGCTTCCTGTGATGCGCCATGATCGTCGCTCCCATGGCCAGGCCCCTGCTTATCTGGCCCCTGCTTTTCTGGCCATAGTATCGCCCCCGGAGCGACGCCATTGACTCGTACCTCGGGCGCCAGTTCCTTGGCCAGTGACTGGGTCAGCATGACATTGGCGGCTTTCGCCATGCAATAAATTGTGTATTCACGCAGAGGTTGGCGAGCGTGGATGTCGGCGATGTTGATGATAGCGCCGCGCTGTTGTTTGAGGACGTCCTTCAGCGCCTGGCTGAGAAAAAACGGGGCCTTGGCATTGCTGCTCATCAGATCATCCCACTGCGCCAGAGTGGCCTGGCCGATGGGGGTGGGGTAAAAGCTGGAGGCGTTATTGATCAGCACGTCCAACCGGCCAAAGGCCGTCAGGGTCGCGTCGGCGAAGGTTGCCAGGGCTTCATCGTTTGCCAGGTCCGCCTGCAGGCACAGCGCCGTATCCGGCCGCTGGCCATTGAGTTCCTCGGCCAGTGCCAGGCACTCCTCGGCAGACTGGCGGTAATGCAGCAACAGCCGATAGCCATGGGCGTGCAAATGGCGGGCAATGGCTGCCCCAATGCGACGCCCGGCTCCGGTTATCAGTGCCACAGGAGCCTCCTCAGCAGCCAGGGGCGTTTCTGTTGCGGCGTGGTCAGTGGGCATGGGGATTCGGGCTCTAGTGTTTGTCAGTCGTGTGCTTGAAGGTTGTCAGGGCTTGCAGACGCCGGTTGTCGATGGCCTCGCCAATGGCTTTGCCTTTCAGGGGCGCGTCGGGCGGGTTTTCGGCCAGTAGCTGGCGTGCCTGTATGGCGTTGCAAAGAGCAAAGGCCTGGCGCAGGTAGTCGGCCTGAGGATAGTCCTGCTGTTGTCTGCCATGTCGACCGCGGGCGTCCGCTTCACAGCACAGTAAAAACTGCTCCAGTTTTTCCGGTCGGCGGAATGCATCCAGCCGCTGGAAAAGCTTCAGCAGTGTTGCGGGTTTCAGCTCGAGGGCGCGATGACAGTTGGTGTGGTCGCGAGCCACCGCCAGGGCCAGATCCCGATGGCGTTTGGGGACGGCCAGTCGTTCGCAAAACCGCTCAATCAAGGGCAGGCTGCGTGGCTCATGGGCGATGTGGCGAGGCCATTCGGCAACGGGTGTCAGTGCCTTGCCCAAGTCATGCACCAGGGTGGCCAGCAGCACCGCACTGTCGTCGCTGAGTTTGCGGGCCTCCGCCAGAGCCAGTAAGCAGTGGCTGCCGCAATCGATTTCCGGGTGGTGCTCGGGAGGTTGTGGGATGCCAAACAGCGCATCCACTTCGGGCATAATGACCGCCAGTGCACCGCAGTCGCGCAGAACCTGAATAAACACTTGTGGGGATGGCTCGGTCAGAGAGCGTTCCAGCTCTTTCCAGACCCGCTCGGGCACCAGGTGGGCGACTTCTCCGGCCTCAACCATGGCAGCCATCAATTGACGTGTCTCGGTGGCCACCTGAAAGCCAAGGTGGTGGTAGCGGGCAGCAAAGCGGGCCACCCGCAAGATGCGCACCGGATCTTCGCAGAACGCCGGACTGACATGACGCAGCTGGCGATTGTGCAAATCTCGCAAGCCGTTAAAAGGATCGTAGAGGACGCCGTCAGGGGCTTCGGCCATGGCGTTGATGGTCAGGTCGCGGCGGGCCAGGTCCTCTTCCAGGCTAATATCGGGTGAGGTATGGAAGGTAAAGCCGCTGTAGCCAGGGGCGGTTTTGCGCTCGGTGCGAGCCAGGGCGTATTCTTCGCCGGTATCCGGGTGCAGAAAGACGGGAAAGTCCTTGCCAACAGGTTTAAAGCCGTCAGCCACCATGGCCTCCGGCGTGGAGCCCACAACCACCCAGTCCCGTTCGTGATAGGGGTAGCCGAGGTATTTATCGCGGACTGCGCCGCCGACCAGAAATATTTGCTGCATGGGCGCCATTATACATGGCAAGCGAGAGCGTGGTGCGGGTTATGGCTCCGGCCCAGAAGCCGGCGTGGCCGGAGAGCGGGTCTGCTGGATGGGCAGTTGCAAGGTAAAGCAGCTGCCGCTGCCGGGTTGGCTGTCGGCGTGAATGGTGCCGTTATGGGCTTCGATGATGCCGTAGGACACCGACAGTCCCAGGCCGGTACCCTTGCCCGCCCGCTTGGTGGTAAAAAAGGGCTCGAAGATCCGTTTCAGGGTTGATTCTTCCATGCCAATACCATTGTCGCGGATACAGATATCCAGGCTGTTGGGTTTGTCGGGTGAACGACAGGCTTCAATGGCAATGCAGCCTTGCACTTGTGAACAGGCGGTTCTGGCTTCAATGGCCTGGGCCGCATTCAGTACCAGATTGGTCAGCACTTGATACAGCTGGGTGGTCAGGCATTCAATATCAGGCAGGTCGGGCTCAAGTGACAGGTTGACCTGTGCTGTGGACTTGATCTCGCTGTGTACGATATTCAGGACGCTGTGAATGATTTCGGCGAGGGAGGCCTGTTCCCATTCGCGCGGCTGCGAGTGGTGCGAAAACACCTTCAGGTCGGCGATGATCTGCTTGACCTGGCGAGCCCCGGTTAGGGCATCTTCGATCAATTGTCGCACGTCACTTTTTAAAAACGGCAGATTGATATCGGTTTGTAGCTGTTGCAGCGCCTGACGGCTGGCCGTATCCGCAAGATAAATCTCTGTTCGCTGATACAGGTCCAGAAGTTGTAACAGATCGTCCAGATAGTCTTTCAGCGAGTCCAGATTGGAGTGTATATAGCCAATGGGGTTATTGATTTCGTGGGCGATGCTGGCTGACAGCTGTCCCAGGGACGCCATCTTTTCTGCCAGGATCAGTTGGTCCTGGGCATTTTTCAATTCCCGATTGGCGGCCTCCAGTTCTGCCGTGCGCTGTTGAACCCGTCGTTCCAGTTCCTGTTCCCGGCTGCGCAAGGCCAGGTGCGTTCCCACCCGGGCCAGCAGTTCCTCGCGGTTGAACGGGGTTGCCACGTAGTCCGAGGCCCCCTGTTGCAAGGCGCGGCTGATAGTGGCGGGGTCATTGTCCGCTGACACCACGATAAAAGTGGGTGGATCTGGCGGCGGCGAGCTTTCGATCTGGGCGAGGACGTCGAACCCCGATTTGTGCGGCATGTTCAGGTCAAGTAACACCAGATCGATGTTACCGGCGTGCAAATGCTGCAGGCATTGCTGGCCATCTTCGGCCAGCTGCAGGCGGTAGCTGTCTTTGAGGATGCGGGTCAGGATCTGGCGATTGACGGGATTGTCATCGACGATCAGCAGTTGTGGCTGCGGTTCAGCGGCATTCCGGTGGGCGGCAGGATCCATGGGCGGATGGCAAACTCCAAGCAGTATTGGCGCAAGTATGCCGCAGGACGTCGTGGTGTAAAACCGTTGCCGGGTAAAGCTGTGCAATAAGGTTGGGGAAGGGAAGGAAAAAAAGCCCCCATTACAGCTAGGGGCGAAGGGTCTTAGGGTGTCTGGTCATCAGTCTGTGTCTGACAAGCGGTTCTGCACAGATTGATGCTCATCTGCCTTGCTACTGACTGGAGCAAGGCGAGTTGATCAACAACTGTGCGCAGTTTATGTCTAACCTGTCATAACTGTCAATAATGACAAATAGAGCAATTTGAAATATCTCGCCCAGCAAAGGGGGTAAATGTCATGTAAGACAGGTAAAAAGTTCGCTATGCTAGAGCCCGCTTAACGGCGTTCAATATGTCTGAGTGGCGTCCTGTGCGTTTAAATTGAATCCAAGAGTTCTGAATAAGAGCCCAATATGTCCGAAGTAAAGGTGTTAACCACCGGCGAGGCTGCCAAGTATTGTGGCGTCAACTTTCGTACGGTGATCCGTTGGATTGAGCGCGGCAAACTGAAAGCGTATAAGTTGCCCGGAAGGGGGGATCATCGCATTCAGGTGGAAGATTTCGTGGCTTTTATGCGGGCTAACCAGATGCCTGTTCCGGCCGAGCTGCAGGGGCAACAGCGCAGTGTGCTGGTCATTGAAGACCAGCCGGAAATGGCCAATGCGATTCGTCGTGTGCTGATGCGAAACGGCTACGAAGTGGAGGTCGCTCGGGATGGTTTCAGTGCCGGTGCGCTCTTGAGTCGCATGAAGCCGGGTCTGGTGACCCTGGATTTGAAAATGCCGGGTATGGATGGCTATGAAGTGTTGAGCTTTATTCGTGGCCACGAGGAACATGCTCACACCAAGGTGTTGGTGATCTCCGCAGAAACGGTTGCCGGCCTGGAACGGGCCAAGAGCCTGGGCGCGTCAGATATTCTGCCCAAGCCGTTTGAAAACCAGGAATTGCTGCTGCGGGTAGAGGCCCTGATTGGTTAGGGGGGGCAGGTACTGGTTGCCAGTGGCTGTCAGTTGATCACGGGCAGGGAGATTTCCAGCTCTTCAATATGCGGATCCAATTTCGGCGGGCAGTGGTAGCTGGCGGTGACCTCGTCGTCCTGAATCGAGTGCAGGTGCACGTCAAAGCCCCACAGCTGGTGCAGGTGTTTGAGGACTTCGTCGGTGGACTTACCCAACGGTTTGCGGTTGTGCTGTATATGATGCAGCGTCAGTGAGCGATCGCCACGGATATCGACATTAAAGACCTGAATGTTGGGCTCCCGATTGCCGAGGTTGTATTGGCCGGCCAGGGCTTCGCGCACCTTTTGATAGCCGTCTTCGTCGTGGATCGCATTGACTTCAATTTCCCGTTGTTTGTCGTCGTCCACTATGCAGAACAGTTTCAGGTCTCGCATTACCTTGGGGGACAGGTATTGAAGGATAAAACTCTCGTCCTTGAAATTGCGCATGGCGAACTGGAGCGTCTGCAGCCAGTCGCTGCCGGCGATGTCCGGGAACCAGTGGCGGTCTTCGTCAGTGGGGTTCTCGCAGATACGACGAATGTCACACATCATGCTGAAGCCCAGTGCATAGGGGTTAATGCCGCTGTAGTAGGGGCTGTCGTAGGGGGGCTGGTAGACCACACTGGTGTGCGATTGCAGGAATTCCATAATGAATCCCTCGGTCACCAGGCCACGATCGTACATGGTATTTAGCAGCGTATAGTGCCAAAAAGTTGCCCAGCCCTCGTTCATCACTTGGGTCTGGCGTTGTGGGTAAAAATACTGGGCAATTTTGCGCACAATGCGTACCACCTCCCGCTGCCAGGGCTCCAGTAACGGGGCATTCTTTTCGATAAAGTAGAGCAGGTTTTCCTGAGGTTCTTCGGGAAAGCGGTGATCTGTGCGGTTTTTTTCCGGGTCATTCTGGCCTGGAATCGTGCGCCACAAATCATTGACTTGTTTTTGCAGATGCTCTTCCCGTTCTTCCTGGCGTTGACGCTCCTGCTCAGCCGAAATGGGATAGGGGCGTTTGTAGCGGTCCACACCGTAGTTCATCAGTGCATGACAGGAATCCAGCAGTGACTCCACTTCTTCAATGCCATAGCGGGATTCGCACTTGGCGATGTAATTCTTGGCAAACACCAGGTAGTCAATGATGGAGTCGGCATCAGTCCAGGTGCGGAACAGGTAGTTGCCTTTAAAGAAGGAATTGTGGCCGTAACAGGCGTGGGCGATCACCAGGGCCTGCATGGTCATGGTGTTTTCTTCCATCAGGTAGGCGATACAGGGATTGGAATTGATCACAATCTCATAGGCCAGTCCCATTTGTCCGCGCTTGTAGGAGTTTTCAATATTGAGGAACTGTTTGCCGTAAGACCAGTGATGGTAGCCCAGGGGCATCCCCACGGAAGCGTAGGCATCCATCATCTGTTCTGAACTGATGACTTCAATTTGATTGGGGTAGGTGTCGAGCTGGTATTCCTTGGCAATCTCCGCCAGGGCGCGGTCATAGTCTTCAATCAGCTCAAACGACCACTCGGAAGTCTCGGAGATCGGGGTGCGAATCAGATCAGTCATACCAGTGTGCTCAGGCTGCTTTTTTGTGGAATAGCTCGCGGAAAACCGGGTAAATGTCGCCCACATCTACAATTTGCTGCATGGCAAACACATCGCTGAACGCTGCTTGTACATCCTGATACTCCCGCCACAGAGCCTGATGGTCCCGTGGTGTAATTTCAATATAAGAATAGTACTGCAGTTTGGGTAACAGATCGTCAATCAAGATTTTTGAGCAGGTGGACGAGTCATCGTTCCAGTTGTCGCCGTCCGAAGCCTGAGCGCCATAGATATTCCATTCCGAGGTGGGGTAGCGGTCATTGAGAATGTCGCGCATCAGTTTAAGGGCGCTGGAGACAATGGTGCCGCCAGTTTCCCGGGAGTAAAAAAATTCCTGCTCATCGACTTCCTTGGCACTGGTGTGATGACGGATAAACACCACCTCGGTGTGTTCGTAATTGCGCTGTAAAAACAGGTACAACAGGATAAAGAAGCGTTTGGCAATATCCTTGGTGGCCTGGTTCATAGAGCCGGAGACATCCATCAGGCAGAACATCACGGCTTTCGAGCGAGGCACCGGGTCCTTGACGTGCAGGTTGTATTTTAAATCAAAATCGTCGAGCCAGGGGACTCGATTAATGCGGTTGCGCAAGCTGGCAATCTCGCCCAACAGCATTTCAATTTTCTGATGATCCCGGAGGACTTCGTCTTTGCTTTCTTCCAGCTCCAGGTCCTGTTCAAGTTCGCGCAATTTCTTGCGCTTGCCGCCGGTCAGGGCAATGCGGCGGGCGTTGGCTGAGCGCAGTGAGCGGACAATGTTGAGCCGCCCCGGGCTGCCTTCGTTGGCGATGCCTGCGCGACGCATTTTGAATTCTTCATTGCCGGCCAGTTGGCGTTTGACCAGGTTGGGCAGCTCCAGATCTTCGAACATAAAGTCGAGGAACTCTTCCTGGGTAATTTGAAACACGAAATCGTCCATGCCTTCGCCCTGGTCGCTGGCTCCAGAGCCGGAGCCGCTCCCCCCTTCGCCACCCGGTGGGCGGGGGATTCGGTCGCCGCGAACAAATTCCTTGTTGCCGGGTAATACATTGGTGTTGAGGCCACCCGAACCGTGGTGAAAGACCGGCTCGGTGATGTCCTTGCTGGGGATGCTGATCTGTTCGCCCTTGTCGATATCGGTAATGGAGCGCTGGCCCACCGCATCCGATACCGCTTTTTGAATGTGCTTGCGGTAACGTCGTAAAAAGCGTTGGCGGTTGACCGTGCTCTTGTTTTTGCTGTTAAGGCGTCGATCGATAATGTAGCTCATAATGGTCCCACTGCCTGTATCCCATTACTGCGACTTGCGCACACGCAAATACCACTCGGAGAGCAACCGCACCTGTTTCTCGGTATAACCGCGCTCTACCATGCGAGCCACGAAGTCCTGGTGTTTCTTCTTGTCGTCGGCCGACGCCTTGGCGTTGAAAGAGATAACCGGCAACAGGTCCTCGGTGTTGGAAAACATTTTTTTCTCAATCACCGTGCGCAGCTTTTCATAGCTGCTCCAGACCGGGTTTTTGCCGTTGTTGTTGGCGCGGGCCCGCAAGACAAAATTGACGATTTCGTTGCGGAAATCCTTCGGATTGCTGATGCCCGCCGGTTTCTCGATTTTCTCCAGCTCTTCGTTGAGGGCGGCGCGATTGAGAATCTCGCCGGTTTCCGGATCGCGGAACTCCTGATCCTGTATCCAGAAATCGGCGTAGGTGACATAGCGATCGAAAATATTCTGGCCGTATTCGGCGTAGGACTCCAGGTAAGCCGTTTGAATTTCCTTGCCGATAAACTCCACGTAGCGCGGTGCCAGGTATTCTTTGATAAAGGTCAGGTAGCGCTCGCGAATTTCCGGTTGATATTGCTCCTGCTCGATTTGTTGTTCGAGTACATAAAGCAGGTGTACCGGGTTGGCAGCAATTTCGGTGGGATCAAAGTTGAACACCTTGGAGAGAATTTTAAAGGCAAAACGGGTTGATAGCCCAGACATGCCTTCATCCACACCGGCGGAGTCCTTGTACTCCTGCATCGACTTGGCTTTGGGGTCGGTGTCTTTTAAATTGTCGCCATCGTAAATGCGCATTTTGGAATAGAGGTTGGAGTTCTCCGGTTCCTTAATGCGGGAAAGAATGGAAAACTGCGCCATCATTTTCAGTGTGTCGGGAGCGCAGGGGGCCTCGTTCAGCGAACTGTTTTCCAGCAGTTTGTTGTAGATGCGAATCTCTTCAGAGACGCGCAGGCAGTAGGGTACCTTGACGATATAGACCCGATCAATAAACGCTTCGTTGTTCTTGTTGTTTTTAAACGTCTGCCACTCGGACTCATTGGAGTGGGCAAGGATAATGCCGTCGAAGGGGATGGCGCCAAGTCCCTCGGTACTGTTGTAGTTGCCTTCCTGGGTCGCAGTTAACAGGGGATGCAGCACCTTGATGGGGGCCTTGAACATCTCCACAAATTCCATCAGGCCCTGGTTGGATCGACACAGGCCGCCGGAAAAGCTGTAAGCGTCCGGGTCGTTCTGCGGAAAGTCTTCCAGTTTGCGAATGTCCACTTTGCCGACCAGGGAGGAGATGTCCTGGTTGTTTTCATCGCCGGGTTCCGTTTTCGAGATGGCTACCTGATCCAGTATTGAGGGATAGATCTTCACGACTCTGAACTGGCTGATGTCGCCATTGAATTCATGCAGGCGTTTTACCGCCCAGGGAGACATGATGGATTTAATGTAGCGGCGTGGTATGCCGTAATCTTCTTCCAGAATTTGTCCGTCTTCGGCTTCGTCGAACAGGGACAGGGGAGATTCGAATACCGGTGAGCCCTTGATGCAGTAAATCGGCTGCTTCTCCATCAGGGATTTAAGTTTTTCCGCCAGTGAGGATTTGCCGCCGCCAACCGGCCCCAGCAGGTAGAGGATTTGTTTTTTCTCTTCCAGTCCCTGGGCGGCGTGTTTGAAGAAAGAGACGATCTGTTCGATGCACTCTTCCATGCCGTAAAAGTCACCAAAGGCTTTATAGCGTTTGATCACTTTGTTGGAAAAGATGCGGCTCATGCGCGGGTCAGAGGAGGTGTCAATGACCTCCGGCTCACCAATGGCCATAAGCATCCTTTCCGCCGCAGACGCGTAGACGCCAGGGTCGGATTTACACAGCTCCAAATACTCCTGAATGCTCAGCTCCTCTTGTTGAGTTGCTTCATAGCGTTCACGGTAATGGTTAAAAATGCTCATGGCTTATCTCCTTCAGCGGAGGCCTGTAACGGGCAAACTTATACCCCGACATTGAACTCGATGTGACCGGTAGGGTGCTCGTCATGGCATCGAGCTATCAGTGCCTCAAGGTTTAGACCTTGGGAGTGTAAGAAGAATCCCCCGATATAGACCAAGCGTATATAACGTTATACCTCAATGTGTAAAAACTGTTATTCCTATCATGTAGCATAGCTGGAAAAATTCAAAGTACTGAATAGAAGTTAAATTTTTTTCTACCTATTTGCACGCGTTTTTTTAGGGCTAGCAGCCCGTTAATGAGCTCGCCTATTCTTATGAGGCAGGGCTGTGTGTCCTAATGGGCAGGGCTGTGTGATAATCGTGCACAATGTTGAATCATATTAACTTTTGAGGTCCCTGTGACAGAGCAAGCGACGAAAGTATTAGTAACCGGTGGGGCCGGTTATATTGGCAGTCATACCTGTGTGGAACTGGTGGCTGCCGGGTATGAACCGGTGATTGTGGATAACTTTTGCAATAGCAAGCCGCAGGTCATGCAACGACTGCAACAGATTCTTGGCCAGCGGCTGACCCTGGTGGAGGCCGATATCAATGATCGGGTCGCCCTGAGGCAGGTGTTTGCCGAACATCAGGTGGCGGCAGTGTTGCATTTTGCCGGCTTAAAGGCGGTGGGCGAGTCCTGTGAAATCCCCTTGCGCTACTACCACAACAATGTCTCCGGCACCCTGGCTCTGTGTGAAGTCATGGCCGAGGCGGGGGTGTTCAATCTGATCTTCAGTTCTTCGGCCACCGTCTATGGCGACCCGGACAGCGTTCCAATCGATGAGGGTTTCCCCACCTCGGCCACCAACCCCTATGGCCGCAGCAAACTGATGGTGGAGGAGATCATGCGCGATGTCTGTCGTGCACCGAACAGTCCGTGGCGGGTCAGTCTGTTGCGCTATTTCAACCCGGTAGGCGCCCATGAAAGCGGTTTGATTGGTGAAGATCCGCAAGGTATCCCGAACAACCTGCTGCCGTATGTGGCTCAGGTGGCCGTGGGGAAACTGTCTCAATTAAGCGTTTTCGGTGATGATTATCCCACCAGTGATGGTACCGGTGTACGCGACTATATCCATGTGGTCGACTTGGCTAAGGGGCATGTCAAAGCGTTGGACTTTCTATTGGCGGCAGCGGCTGGCTGCTATACCCACAACCTCGGAACCGGTCGCGGCTACAGTGTACTGGAGATCATCAAGGCCTTTGAGCAGGCTTCTGACAAGCCTGTGCCTTACTGCATCCAACCGCGCCGGGCCGGAGATGTGGCTGAATGTTATGCCAATCCTGACAAGGCCCAAAGCCAACTTGGCTGGACAGCGCAATACGGGGTAGAGCGTATGATGCAGGATACCTGGCGTTGGCAGTCCACCAACCCCAACGGCTACAGTGACTAGTTCAGCAACCATCAGTGATGGTCTGCAGGCGCTTGTTGCCGGCCTGATGTCGGTACACGCGTCTGCTCAATACCCGAATATCGTGCCAGAGTCCCCGCCCGCTGGGGTTCGTAGATGGGAAAACGGTTCGGTAGACTAAGCGATGGGCTGTAAGCTAGTGCTCTCAAACCGATTCAGCAGTCGGTCCATCAGAAACACCACGCACAGGGTTGCCAGCACCGCGATGGCCAGGGAAGTGAAGCGATAGAGTGCACTCATGACAATATCCTGGGTGGGCGTGAGGTATTGGGAAAACAGCACGGCGAGGCTGGACATGGCACTGAACCCTCCGGCGGACTGGCCGCCCTCAAGCATGTGATAGCGGGCAAATAGCAGCATGCCCAGCCACAGGGCAAAGGTGACCAGCGGCAGGTGACTGGCGTGATTTAACAGCAGTAATTGCACCAGCAACGCAAAACTGCAACCCACCAGGGTACCCAGTGAGCGATTCCATCCAGCCGGCCCCGCCCCTTTCCAGTTCAGGGGAAACAGAATCAAAATGGTGGCCAGCTGGGCTGACAGTGAATCGCGCAGGTCCAGAACCTGGAAGGCAACGAAGGACAAGGTGGCCACTGTGGCAGCCAACAGGGACTCGTGACGCTGATTGCTGAGGGGCTTGCGTACTGTAGGGCGGGCAGGGCGGGGCTCGAGATCTGGAAACAACAGGTGCATGCTGACGGCGATCAGCACCGACAGGCCGCCGGCAATGATGTTGGTCACCAGCATATCGCCGATGTGGATTGCGTCGCTGGCGCTTGAGCTGTAGCTGGCGAAGTGCAGCGTAATTGATAAGTTGACCGCCGACATGGCCCCAAACAGAAACAGGGGGCCGCGGGACATGAGTCGAAACAGCAGCGTGAACAGGACGAACACCAGCAATGTGATGGCCACCGGGTTGTTGCCAAACAGACCGTAGATTACCCCCACCGCGAACGTTACCAGCAGGATGTTGCCACAGAATTGCAGCACAATATTGCGGTTGAGGTTGGGTACCAATGCCAGCAGCAGTACTGGGGTCATGGTGAAGAATACCCCGTTGTCCCAACCCATCCACTTGCTGATGAAAAACCCCAGGCCGCTGCCAAACGCTATGCGCAGGCACTGGCGCAAGTCATTGCGGTTGAGTTGACGCTTTTTGATGGCCAGCAGGGTGCGAAAACGACTCATAAACGCCCGCACACATCAGTAGATAAAGTGAATCAGGCTCAACAGCCAGATCTGCAGCCGGCCTAACCAACTGCCGGGTCCCTGGCTGTGGATAAGTTGCACCGTTGCACGGGCGCCGGAGGGCAGGCGTGCCAGCTGCTCGGCCGACTGCGGATCTGTGGTGTCCAGGGCGAGATGCAGGCGCTGCCGCTGGGCATCCCGCACCCAGCGATCACCAGTTTCCGGTGATGCCAGCCGGCCATCAGGGCTGAACTGGCCTTCGGCGGTGCCGGCGTCAAGGCCGGCAATGCGGGCGCTGTATGTGCGCCCGGGCAGGGCATCAAAGCTGATCAGGGCACGGCTGTCGGAACCGAGACGCGACAGGGACTTTTCCCGAAAATCGGCGATTACATCATTTTGTCGTCCTACCAGTGCCGCCAGAGGTATTGACGCCTTGGCGTATACGCCGTTTTGCACTTGCAGGTTGGTAATCACGCCGTCGTGCTCGGCCAGAACCCGGGTATAGCTTAGATTCAGGCGGGCTTGCTGCAAGTGATTGCGGGCCTGGCGCAGGGCCAGGTTGTCATCGCCCAGCTGGCCTCGTTGTTCGGCCAGTTGCTGCTGTTGGGCCCGGGCCGCTGAGGCCTGCGCGCGCGCCGCCTGCAGGCGAGCGTCGGTATCCTCAAATGCCTGGCGGGAAACGGCTGAGGTTTGCAGCAGGGCGGCCAGCCGTTGCCGATCGCGCTCGAGTTGTTGGGCCTGTATTTCGCTGGCCTCGGTCTCGGCGCTGGCGGCCTGAAGGGCGGCATCCAGCTGGCGGTTGCTCTGTTCGACGTTCTGCAAGGCCAGCTCGGCGGCCTCTACCGCCAATTGATAGGGTTCCGCATCCAGTTCAAACAGCACATCCCCGGCTTGCACCGGTTGGTTATTGCGCACGTGTACGGCCGTAACCGGACCGCTGACACGAGGAGCGATTTCCACCACCGGCAGGACCAGACGGGCGTGAGGTGTGACCGGCAGCATCAGGTCGGCAAAAAGGAAGTAGACGAACAGGATCGCGAAGCTGGTCAGGGACAGCTTGACCCAGCGGGCAAAACTCTGGTCGGGTGTCATTCCAGCTCCAGATCCTGGTTATGACGATTATCGGGGTGGCGCAGCAAGCGGGCATTCTGCTCGATGTTGTCCACAACCCGGGCAAAGACTTTTAGCTCGGCTTCTGAAACGCCGGCCATAACCGTGTCGAAAATGGCATCAATCCGGTTCTGCAGGTGCTGGGTAATTTGGCGGCCTTCCTCGGTCAGCCACAGTTCATGGCTGCGCTTGTCGGTGCTCGATTGGCGTCGCTCGACCAGCCCCTGCTTTTCCAGTTTATTGAGGGTGCGGGTCAGGGACGGCATTTCGATACGCAGGGCCGTTGCCACCTGCTGTTGCGAAGTGCCTTCGCCAACTTTGACCAGGGTAACCATCACCTGCCAGCGGCTTTCACTGATGTTCAGCTGTTGTGCAATATCATTTATGGCGTCGCGCCAGACGCGGTGTGCTCGCCCCATGGCGGCACCCAGTGAGGGGGCCAGTAACAGTTGCAGATTGGTTTCCGGTGCCGTGGCGATGGGGGCTAGAGAATCGGGCTCAGTTGTCGAAGGTGAAAAATCTAGACTCAAGGGGTACTCCAGATAAAGCAATAAGGTTAGCGTGCTAACTATTGTATGGGTTAAGCAATTAATTAGCAAGCTAACTAACTGACTAATATGGCTGAATGCCAGGTGATCGAAATTTGTTCAATGAGTGCTGGGGTTTGGCTGTTGTTCCGGTATAATCCGCGTCCTTTAAAATCCGCGTTACGATTGAGATTGCCATGACCGTCAAAAGCTTTGATCCCCAACAGACCACCACGCTGGACGCTCCCGCCAAAGCCCTGCAAGAGGGCGTTTCGGCCAGGGAGGGGCAGGTTGTGGACGGCTTGTCCCTGAGCGGTGCGGGCAAGGGGTCACGGGTGGGATTTGTGAGTCTGGGCTGTCCCAAGGCGCTGGTGGACTCCGAGCGTATCCTCACCAAGCTGCGACTCGATGGTTACGAGGTGGTGCCCAGCTACGAAGACGCCGATGTGGTGGTGGTCAATACCTGCGGCTTTATTGACAGCGCCAAGCAGGAATCCATGGACGCCATTGGCGAGGCCATGCGTGAAAATGGCAAGGTGATTGTCACCGGTTGTATGGGTAAGGGCAGCGACGCCGAAGCCATCAAGGCAGCCAATCCTGACGTATTGAGCGTCAGTGGTCCCGCGGATTACGACCAGGTGATGGATGCCATTCACAAGGTGATTCCGCCATCCCCGGAACAGCACAACCCATTGGTCGATCTGGTGCCGCCGCAGGGGGTCAAACTGACGCCAACTCACTACGCCTATGTAAAAATTTCCGAGGGCTGCAACCACAGCTGCAGCTTCTGCATTATTCCGGCCATGCGTGGCGATCTGGTGAGTCGGCCACTGACCGATGTCATTCAGGAAGCCAAGCAGCTGGTGGCCAATGGCACTCAGGAGCTGCTGGTGATCTCCCAGGATACCAGCGCTTATGGGGTGGACGTGAAGTTCAAGCTGGACCTGGCCGAAGGTCTGGAAACCCGCATGCAGGATTTGGCGGTGGCACTGGGTGAGCTGGGGGTGTGGGTGCGTCTGCACTACGTTTACCCTTACCCGCATGTGGATAAGTTGATACCGCTGATGGCCGAGGGCAAAATCCTGCCCTATCTGGACATCCCCTTCCAACACGCCAGCCCACGCATTTTGAAATTAATGAAACGCCCGGCCCACAGTGAAAAGGTGTTGCACCGCATCAAAGCCTGGCGCGACATCTGTCCCGACCTGGCCATTCGCTCTACCTTTATTGTGGGTTTCCCCGGCGAGACAGAGGAGGAGTTTCAGATGCTGCTGGATTTCCTCGAAGAGGCCCAGCTGGATCGCGTCGGCTGTTTTAAATACTCGCCGGTGGACGGAGCGACGGCCAACGAACTGCCCGATCACGTCCCCGAAGAGGTGCAGCAGGAGCGCTGGGAGCGCTTTATGCAAACCCAGCAGCGCATCAGTGCTAACCGCCTGCAACGCAAGATCGGTCGCACTCTGGAGGTGTTGATCGATGAGGTGGACGATGAAGGCGCCATTGGTCGTACCTACGCCGACGCGCCAGAGATTGATGGTGTGGTATACCTCAATGAAGAGTTTGACGTACAGGTGGGGGAAAAAGTGCTGGTCGAGATCGAGCACGCCGATGAATACGATTTGTGGGGCAGCGTGGTGCGCTGAGTCCTAACCGGCGGGGCATGAACTAACTGTGAGACATCATGACCGTTATGAGCATGATTGACAGCCTTGAGCCAATAGACAGCAATGAGTCTAATAGACAGCCACTGCCATTTTGATCTGGCGGCGTTTGACGGACGCCGCGAAGCGCTGTTGGATGAGTGTCACCAGCAGGGGCTGGAGGCATTGATCGTGCCCGGTCTGGAGCCCCAGCAATGGTTGCGGCTGCAACAATTGCTGGGTTCACACCAAGCGTCCCCGTGTCGTCTCTACGCTGCGGCTGGTTTGCACCCCTGGTGGGTCAAAGATTGTCCGCTGACGCCGGCGCAGGTGCAGGCGTCGCTGGCGCAGCAACTGACAGCGGGTGAATGGGTGGCGCTGGGCGAGACCGGCCTGGACGGGAGTATCGACTGTCCCATGGAGCGGCAGCAAGCCTACCTGTCGGTGCAGTTGACACTGGCCACAGACCTGAATAAGCCCTTGATCCTGCACGCCCACCAGGCCCACAACCCATTATTGCAGTTGCTGAGCCGCTATCGTCCACCAGCGGGTGGAGTGATTCACGCCTTCAGTGGCAGCCCTGAAATTGCACAGCAATACTGGCGACTGGGATTTTATCTGGGGGTTGGTGGTACTATAACCTATGGCCGTGCCCATAAGACTCGCCGCGCCCTGGCCACCATGTCACTGGACGCGCTGTTGTTGGAAACCGATGCGCCGGATATGCCGTTGAGCGGTTGCCAGGGGCAACCGAATTCACCCGTGCAGCTGCCCCTGGTGGCCCAGTGTCTGGCCGAATTGCAGGGGCTGCCTTTGGCCAGGGTACAGCAGCAGACTACTGCCAATACCCGCCAGTTGTTTGGGCTGGTGTAGCCGTCAGGGCTTGCAGCCTCTGGCAGCCACTACCGTATTAGCTTATTCCTATTAACTACGACAACAGATTCGTGATCCATGGCATTCGACAGCGCCGCCTTTAAACAGCAGTTCCCGCTTTTTGCGCATCCGGAAAACGCCCGCCTGGTGTATCTGGACAATGCCGCCACCACCCAGCGTCCCCAGTGTGTGATTGATGCCATGAGTGACTTTTACGGTCGCTACAACGCCAACACGCATCGCTCCAGTCACCGCCTGGCGCGAGCCGCCACTGCCATGGTGGAGCGGGTTCGACAGCAGGCGGCTGGGTTTCTGAACGCCGCTTCGAGCGATGAGGTCATCTTTACTCGCGGCGCCACCGAAGCGCTCAACCTGTTGGCCCAGAGCCTGGCCAGGACCCTGCAACCTGGGGATGAAATTGTGTTGTCGGCGGCAGAGCATCACGCCAATCTGGTGCCCTGGCAAATGGTGGCGGCTGAACGTGGTTTACAGCTCACCTTCCTGCCTTCCGTGCAGGGGATGCCGCAACTGCAGCGCTTATCGGAAGTGCTGACGGATCGAACCCGGGTTGTGGCCCTGTCGGCGGCGTCCAATGCACTGGGTTTCCGCCTGCCGGTGGAGACGGTCAAACCCCGGCTGCCGGGGGACTGTGTGCTGGTGGTGGACGCGTCTCAACGCCTTGCCCACGAAGCGGTGGATGTACAGGCCTGGCAATGTGATTTTCTGGTGGGATCGGCGCATAAGTTTTACGGTCCCACTGGCATCGGCTTGCTCTATGGTCGCGCTTCCCAACTGGCTCAATTGCCCCCCTGGCAAGGCGGGGGTGAAATGATTACCCAGGTCCGCTTGCACGACAGCGACTTCGCCGCCGCACCGCACCGGTTTGAAGCGGGCACTTCATCGCTGGCGGCGATTGCCGGCCTCGGCGCTTGCCTGGACTTTCTGCAGGGTCAGGATCGCGCCGCCATGGGCCGCTACGAATCCCTGCTCAATCGCTATCTGCACAGTGAGTTGACTCGCCTGACCGACCGCTTGCCGCTGCAGCTGTTGAGCCGTTATGAAGACAATGTAGGTATCGCCGCCCTGGTGTGTCAGGCCGAGACCAGCCTGTCGGTAATGGACATTGGCCACTGGCTCGACGAACAGGACATTGCCGTGCGGGTGGGGCATCACTGTGCCCAACCGCTGATGGCAGAGTTGCAGCAGGGTGGCAGCCTGAGAATTTCCCTGGCCGCCTACAATACCCGCGAGGATGTAGATCGCCTGATTGAGGCGCTGGCCACGCTGCCGTTCGAATCCCGGCGTGAACCCGGTCCGCTCACCGATAAAGCTCGCTGGCCCGGCGATACCTTGCACCACATTGACCTGCAGGATCTCGCCAGCCAGCCCAGTTGGCAGAAGCGCTATCGCCAGTTGACCCGCTGGGCGACCCTGATTCAGCCCAAGCCCCAGATTCGCAGTGAGGCCAATCGGGTCCGTGGTTGTGAGTCCGAAGTCTGGTTGGTGCACCGGCAACAGGGCGACCGCCACCAGTTTGCCATCGACACCGATTCCCGGGTGATTCAGGGGCTGTCGGTGGTGTTACTGCTGCTGCTGGATAATCAAACCCGCGACGCCATTGCCGCTGTGGATGTGATGCAACAGTTCGCCGACCTGGGGCTGGAAAAATACCTCAGTGAATCCCGCAGCAACGGCTTCCGGGCTCTGCTGGAGCAGATGCGGCATCTGGCCGGTCTGTAAGACAAAACATACCGCCAACCTGAAACAAGACCGCCACAACTCACCCGTCTGGAGTCACTCCGAGCGGGTCGATGGCTGCGGCTGAGTGCGCAGTAACCGCTCCAATCCACGAGATACCGCCACAAAGCCAAAGGTGGCGGTGACCATGGTGGCGGCGCCAAAGCCGCCGCTGCAATCGAGTTTAACCCCGTCCTCCAGGCCGCTTTTGGCCTGGCAGGTGCCGCCGCTGCGATCGGGGTAGGTCATCTGCTCGGTGGAGTAGATGGCTTCCACCGAGAATACGCGTTTGGGATTGCGGGAAAAGTGGTGCAGGCGGCGCAGGTTATTGCGGGTTTTGGCCAGCAGCGGGTCGTTGACGGTTTTCGCCAGGTCGCCGCTGATGATCTGGCGGGGGTCCAGTTTGCCGCCGGCAGAGCCAACTGTGATGACCGGCAGCTTGCGGCGTTTGCAGTTGGCAATCAGGGCCGCCTTGACGTAAGCGGCATCGATGGCGTCGATCACCAGGTCCATGTTGGCAAGGATCAGCGAATCGAGATTGTCGGTTTCCAGAAACTCGTCGATACAGTGCACCCGAATGTCCGGATTGATATCCCGCAGGCGCGCGGCCATGACGTCGATTTTCTGCTGCCCGATGGTGCTTTGCAGGGCGTGCAGCTGGCGATTGCTGTTGGTGATGCAGATGTCGTCCATGTCAATCAGGGTGATCTCGCCTATGCCGCTGCGGGCCAGGGCTTCGGCCACCCAGGTGCCGACGCCGCCAATACCGACCACTGCCACATGGGCGCCGTAGAATTGCTCCAGGGCAGGTTCGCCATAGAGACGGGCGATACCGCCGAAACGCTGGAGGTAGGGAGCTGGAAGCATAGCGGAGGGGTCCTGAGGTGCGTACAAATCGGCGCGAATTCTACCAGAGCTCTGCCGTCAGCCCCAGTATGCGGCTTATTCGTGAATGAGCGTCGGGCATAAAAATCCTCGTTTTAGAACCTCTTAATCGGTGCTTTCTCTTGTTTTTGCAGTTTGGGTCGATACTATTAGCGAAGTCTGTGACAGGTGCCAAATGGCGGCACAGACTCGGTGTATTTCAGTGATGTTTCCCTAAACCCTGAAAGAAGCCCATTATTTGTGGTAATAGAGAGATCGAAGCGTCGAATGAAAAATCTGCCCAACTCCCCGGCCCCCCTGTATCAGCGAATTCGCGATGTGTTCAAGCATGGTTTTACCATTGATTGGGTGACTGCGTCATTTATCTCCATTACCCATTTGGTCTGTCTGGTGGCGACGCCTTTCGCTTACTTTTACGCGCCTGAAGGGTTCTGGAAGATCATGCTGGGCTGGACCCTGATCCACGCCCTGGTGGGCTCCCTGTCCACCACGGTTTATTCCCACCGCCTGGTGTCCCACGGCGCTGCCAAATACATCAGCTGGCCGGTGCACATTGTGTTCGGTTTTGTCGGACAGGTAATGGCAATTCAGGGCAGTGTGCGGCGCTGGGCGGCGATGCATGTTATCCATCACAGTGTGGACCGCACCGGTCGCCATCAACTGGATCCCTACAGCGCCACCTGGTTCAAAAGTGCCTGGCGCAATTTCCTCTGGTCACACATGCTGACCTACTTTTTTCATCATCCGGACAGTGACGCCAAGGAGCGTGCTTTCCAGAGCAAAAACGACACCGCCCTTGTCTGGCAGGACAAGCTCTACCTGCCTTTGCTGATCAGCCTCAACTTCCTGTTGCCACTGGTGCTGGGCGTGGTACTGACCGGCTCGGTGGTGGGTGGCCTGTGCTTGATGGTGGCGTCTATTGGTGGCTTTATCCTGGCTCAGCACAATACCTGGACCGTCAACAGCGTGACTCACATGTGGGGCATGACCAAAGGTGCGTTCAGCTCCGCAAAAAACAACTACGTGTGGATGGGGCCTCTGGGTGAAGGTAATCACCATGCCGATCACCACGATTACGCCCGCGATTACCGCAACGGATTTGGCTGGAGTGGCTGGCTGCTGGATCCGACCCGGTATGTGATTTTACTGCTCAATGCCTTTGGTCTGGTCAAAGGTTTACAGCGTGCCAGTAAGCGCCAGGAAGCGGAGATCATCGCGCGTCGTGAACTGCTCAATGCCCGCGTCAAAACGCAGCCAAGCTATTGGAAAAACTGGGAACACAAACTCGAGGCCCTCAAAGCCGAGTGGCTGGAGGCCACCCATCAATGGGAAGCGTTTAAAACCAAGCGCATGAAACTCAAGGATATGCACCTGCCGCAGTTGGAGTTGCAACAGAAGCTGGATGCTCTCAAGGCCGAAATGGAAGTGGCTCGTCGAGCCATGCGGGCTCGCAAACAAGCCTTCTTTGATGCCATTTATGAGATGAGAGTGCTGCAGTACGCCCCAGCGGCCTAATGGTGATATTGCCGACGCCTCTCAGGTTGATGGCGTTACATAAAAAAGAGCGGCCAGTGCCGCTCTTTTTTTACCTTGCGTTTTGAGTCCAGGTCCGCCGGGATGGGTTCAGTGTTCCACCACCTGAACTTGTTGAAAGCCGATATCGTGAGCGGCTTCGGTGGCCGCATCCAGGTTGGGAAACTGGCAGGGTTCGCCCCGGGCTGTGGTGAGATGGAGGGTGTGTCCCCAGAGATCGTGACAATCTAGGTGCCAGCTGCCATCGCGATTGTCGGCAACGGCCATGACATCACTGAGGCGTCCAATTTCGTACAGGGTGCGCATATGATAGAGATCCATAACGGCTCCTAAGTTGTTCTTATTTAAGTTCTCTTATTTAAGTCGCTCTTATTATTGATTTCCCCTAACAGTATAGACACTTTAACCGCCTGCCCGCCCACCCATTAACTGGGTTGCAATTCCGCTGCCGGCGTCAGTACACGCCGGACCTGTCGCTGTTTGGTGGGCCCGTCGCGACCGGCCATCGGCTCGCGATCAAACTCACATTCCAGCACCCAGGGTTGGCCTGGCTGGTGGCAAACGCTTATCAGGGCGAAACCATCGCCCGGGAAGAAGTGGCTCTGTACGCCACACTCAATGTCCCCGGTGACCGCAAAGCGCTCCTCCGCTGCGAACAGGTCCGGGGTGGAATTCACAAAACTGAACGGCGCGTAGAGGCCAGAACTGTGGATCGACAGCACCCGGGTGTCCAGACCGCGATGGGTCAGCGTGATGTCCACCACACTGGAGAGGTGTTCATCACCGGACAGAAACACCAGGTTGTGCAACTGGTGTTGGGCAATGAACGCCAGCAGCTGATGCAGGCTGTGCGGATAGCCATCCCAGGCGTCCGAGTGCAGACCGCCAAACGTCTCCTGACTGCGACGGCGTCGCGGCAACAGCATGGAGGGCGAGACGATAAAGCGCGGGCGATTATCCAGCGGCCGCGCCAACAGCCATTGTTGCAGGCTGGCCATTTGCTGGGGCGAGATCAGTTCGGCTTCATCCTGTGAGGCGATGTCCTGACTGGTTGCTGGATTTCCCGCCCTGCGTCCCTGCCGTTCGGTGCGACTGTCGAGCATAAAGAAGTCGAACCCCTGTTGGCGGAAGGCGTACCACAAGGCGTCAGGGGCCTCGGGTTTGCGGGTCATTTGCTGGTGCGGATTGCGCTGGAAATTCAGGTAGGCGCGCCGGCCATTGTGCAAGTGGCTGGGGTCGCCCAGGTGTTGTTCACTCAAATCCCAATCGTTCAGAATTTCGTGATCATCGAGCATGGTAAACAGCGGCAGGCGGCGCAGTACTGAACGCACTTCCGGTTGTTTGAGCCAGTTGTGATAGCTGTTGGTAAACCGACTGTGGCGATCAGTGGGGTCGAGCAGGCCGGCACTGGCATCGGTGTAGACCTGGTCCCCGGTCAGGATCAACAACTCTGGTCGCGAGGTCGCACCCTGATGTCGAGCATGCCGGTCTCGATTGAGACGTTCGGCCAGGCGTCGATAGGAGCGATAGGCGGGGCGACGATCGAGCATGCCGGGGGTGTACTGGCAGGCGCCAAGGGCAAAATGCAGTTGATTGCTGGCGGACGACACCAGTCGCGGCAACTCGATTACCGCCGGCGTCAGTACGCTGGCCGATTGGTTCAGGAAAGCCGCTAACGAGTTGTGGAAGGCGGGACTGAGAAGGTGTTGGCGGAGATAGTCTGCCAGTCGCAGGACACCGACATTGGTCTGTTCGGAGGGTCCGCTGTCGATCAGGCTCAGCAGGTTGTCAGGTAGCTGAGCCTCATAGCTCAACTGATCGAGTTGCAGACTCTGGTCGTCCACCAGTAACACCAGTATGCCATCGGCCTGTTGAAAGGTTGGCGGCATTGGCAGGCGTTGTTGCAGCCAGCGATCCTGCTGCGGTCGGGCGAGTTGCACACACAGCAGCTGGCTGAGGTTGTCGGCAGCTGTTGTATCGTTATCTGTTGTATCGTTATCTGTTGTATCGCCATCATCCGGCCGGGGTGTGGCCAGTTGCCAGCGGCTCTCTGATTCCCGGCCTGGGAGTGGTTGCCGGTTAACGGCGACATACACCACAAATTCCGGCTTGCTCATCTGGGCGTCAAGTCCCAGGCTGACTGGCAAGGTATCCGGCTGCAGTTCATGCAGGCCTTTGTGCAGGGAGCCGATGACAGGGCCGGCAGCCGGCAGTTGGAAGGTAAACGCTGGCAGCTTTGGCCGCTGTGGATGTGACAGTCTGGGGCGGCTCAGAAAGCGGTACATCTTGTCAAAATTGACCTTGGCGTGTTTGCCGATCAAGGCATCCTGATGACCGAATCCATGCAGAACCTGGGTCTGGTAATCGCAACCGGCGGCACTCATGGTCTGCTGCATCCGCGTCAGGGTGCTAATGTCTGCCAGGCCGTTTTGATCACCGTGTACGCTGAGAGTGGGGAAACGCCAGAACTGCTGTAGTCGTTCCCGGGTGACAAATTCGTTAACACCGTGACGGTTGGTGACTCGCTCATGCAGGGCAAACTGAATGACCTGGGATAAGGTCACCATATTCAAAGGGCCAAACAAATCGTCGATATGATCCAGCGTTTGTTGCGACAGATTGGCCAGGGTAAAGGTTCGACCGTAAAGCCCATCCATGCGATGGCGGGTCCCTACATAACGGGTTTTGCGCCAGGGCCAGATGGGGTTCTCCTGCTCAAACTCGCCATCGGGGTATGGCAACGCCGACAACAGGCGATCCAGCAGCTGCTCCAGTACGCCCGGCGCATCAGAGCGTTGAAAGGCGTAAAACACATAGGGCATCAATTGCTGGGCGTAGCTGAGGGTAAAGGCGCGGAATATATTTTCCGGACTGAATACCACCCGTGGACCCACCTGGGACAGCACGGCCTTGTGGATGCGCGACGGCAACAGCTGCCGCTCGCGGTAAAACGCGGCACCGCTCGACGGCGGTGCCAGCACCGCCATACTGAACATGGCAGCTCCCATACAGTGAGCGATGATATCCACCTGCGGCTGGCCGGTGTGGCTGCAGATATGATCAATGGCCAGCGGGATATCGGCAAAGGCCACATCCTCGAACGACCAGGGCAGCACGGCGGTGGGCATACCACTGCTGGTGCGCAAGTCCAGCACCCACACATCGCGTCCACGGCGCCAGAAGTCTTGCGCCAGACTGGTCTTGATCGCCGCATGGGTGTAGGTATTGCCGCTGGCGCTGTAACCGTGAATCATCACCACCGGTGGTTCCTGGCTGTGGCGCTGCGGGTAGCGGGTCAGCCGCACATTGACCGGTACATCGACGGCGAGACCGGCATCATAGGTCGCCACGGGCAGCTCGACAATTTCCGGCGGCGCCACACCGCGTATGACGCCCGGCAGCCGCTCAGCAGGGGCGGGTAGGGAGGCGTCGGGTTTGCGAAAACTCCACAGGTGAACGCCGATCAACAGCCTGGCAAAGTACATAAAAAATGCGGCCATATCCGCCAGTGCCGTGGCTTGATCCTGTTGCTCAACAATGCGGATCAACGGTTTATGGTACTGGGTTAAAAAGCGGGAATCGAAACGCAGGTAAGCGGCTTTGCCCGCAGCTTGTGCCGAGTCGGGTTGCAAGCCGGGAAAGCTGGACAGGTGCATGTCTTCAAATTGCCGCATGGGGTTGGCGGCCCGGGTGTAACTGATGCGCTTGACTCCCTTGATGTCCAGGCTGGAGCAGTCGGCATTGAAGCCTCCCAGATGGGGGGACCAGCCACTGGCGGGTCGATGGACCCGCAGCTGGTAATCGAACAGCCGCATCTCGCCGGCATGGGACGCCAGGGCTTGGATTTCGTGCAGTTTGCCAGCGGCACTCCGCCATGTTCGCTTCAACCAGGGAGTGCTGGATGGGACTGCACGGACCCGCTGGCGTAACCGGACGTGCTGCAGTTTCTCCTCCAGAGCCTGCCAGCTGTCGCGCAGGCCTCGATTCGGCAGCCAGGCGCTGGCGGTGGCGCGCCACAGGCGTTCATAATAGGTGGAGTTTTCCCGCGCCATGATTTCCAGAGTGCCGTCCACGGGTGCCACCAGCAGAGCCTGCTCACTGAAGCACTCATCGCTGGCACCCTGTTGTATCAGGTTCTGCCATTGATCCCGTCGGAAAATTCTCACTTGGCTCAGCGGCTCATTGGCGCTTAATTCGCTGTCCGGGCGGGTGCTATTGACCTGCATAATGCGGTCCGTGGTATGGACAAAGTCCAGTACCGGCTTGGGCTGAAAGCGCAGGGTGATGTCGACCACGCAGTCCAGTGGCTGCTGACGTTCATCGGTCAACATGACCCGGCCGCAGATGCGTTCGGTGATTTCCACTTGGGTGGGCTTGCTGGCTGTGACCCTGGATTTGTCGGCAAAGCGCGGCCGCTGTCGAGCGGGGGCCTCCAGTGTGTCGCGGCTGGAGTCATTGGGATCGACAAAGCCCCAGTGTTGCCGCAAATAGTGGATGGCCCGCAAGGACACGGCGGCAATCGTCAGGGCCGGATTGGCGCCCAGGGCGCGGGGAATCATGGCGCCATCGAGTACCACCAGGCTGTTATGAACGCCGCAGTCTGAACGCTGGTCGGCGGGGTTGAAGACTCGCCCGTACTGGTCCACGACGCCGCTGTGGTGATCGTCACCCATGCCACAGCCTCCCAGCGGGTGGACTGTCAGCAGCGGCCCGCGGCCACCTCCCAATAGCTTGTCCATGGCGGCTGGCAGGGCGCGCCAGGCCGGGTTGCCCTGGGCCTGTCCGCCCACGCCGGATCGAGACACCAGCGCTTCCAAAACCTCAATCTGGCGATCGAACAAGGGATGATCGGGCAAACCCGACCAGCGTACCCAGACACTGCCATCGCCCTCCAGATGGGCTGGCTCATCGTCGACGCCATTGACCAGCTCCACCGAACCCTGGCTGCCGTCATCGCCCATAATGGCATAGATGGCAGTGCGGTCGATGTGCTCGGCGTTGACGGCGTAAGGATCCGCTTCTGGTTGGCCGTCGAGGTGTTCCGTGCGGTCGATATTGACCAGATTGGCCAGGCAGCCACTGGTGGTGACCAGCTCTTCGTAGAGACGTCGTAAGGCTCCGGGCACCGCCATTTCTTCAATCAACAGCCCTTCGTCATCACGCAGGTCAATCACGCCGGTGATGGTGGGCCCGATCAGGCGCTGATCCGGCTGCTGGTTTTCGTCGGCAATGGCGTTGACGGTTTGTCGCTGGTTATAGACGCTGGCCAGCATATCGCCATTGGAGGAGAAGCGCTGCCCCAGCTGGCTGGAAAATGGCAATTGCGGCGATTGGGAGCGCAGCAAAATTTCGGTGGAGCCAAGGCTGCCGGCGGCGAGAATGACTTTGCGGGCTTTCAGTTGCAGTGGTTCGAGCTGCTGCCGGCGCAATTTGTTTTTGGTGTGCACCACACTCACCAGCCAGCCATCATCATCCGCGGCGCAAGGGCTGGTGCTGATCTTCAACACCGTGGCGCCGGTATAGAGTTCGACACCGCGTTGTTGGGCCTTGACCAGCAGGTTGGTATCGAGGGAATCCTTGGCATTGTGGTTACAGCCTGTGGCGCAGTCTCCGCACAGGTTGCAGGCGTCCAGTTTCACTCCGGCCGCGTTGGTTTTGTCTTCCATGGCCATGGTAATGGCGGCATTGTGGAAGTGAGGGGGCGGGGAGTCATTATCGTTGCCAGCGTCTGTGGCCAGCAATTGCAGCTGACGGTGTTTGCTCAGCGGCTGTTGGGCATGGCTAGCGTGACGGGCAATGGTGTTGTCACCGAGGGCGTCGGCGGCACCGAGCATCGTCTTCGCCTGTGGATAATAGTCCGCCAGCGCCCGCACGGGGGCATTTTCAAAGACCTTGGGCCAGCCTTGCTGAAATCGATCGGCCTTGGGCTCAATCATCACTCCGGCGTTGATCAGGGAGCCACCACCGAGACCGTTGGCAACCACGGTGGTCAGAGTGGGACTGAGGCGCAGATCAAACAGGGCATCACGATTGCCGCCCGGTTGGCTGCTGTTGGGCGTGCTGAAGCGAACATGGCGAGGCAGGTCGGCCAGCCGCGAGGGGAACATACCCGGCAAGTATTCGTTGCCTCGTTCCAACACACAGATCTTTAGGGGTTGACCGTTGTGGTGCAGGCCGGCCAGTTGGGAGGCGGCCATGGCTCCCCCGTAACCGCTGCCGATGATGACCACATCGTAGGATGGATCCGGGTTTGCGGCGCCCTGCTTGTGCAACAGGGTTTCAAAGCCTTGGGAAATCCAGCTGCAGGCTCTGCGACTCATACCATCGTCCTTAACAGTAATTGTAGGGGGCTTACGTTGGTGAGCAGGCCCCGTGATTAGGGTTTTATGCTTAGGTTTATAGCGATATCGCCGACGCTTTGGTCATGTCTTTCAAGTCACAGGCCCTGGCAATCGCGGCTTCCAGATCGTCCACCAGCACCGGCTTGTGCAGCAGCGGAATGTTGGCGTCTTCGGCTTCCCGCAGACGTTCGGGGGCGGTGTCTCCGCTGATCAATATGGCCGGAATGTCGGGGTAGAGTTCGCGGATGGAGCGGATGGTCAGGATGCCATTATCCTCACCGCGCAAACGAAAGTCCGCCAGTACGATATCGGGTTTTTCCGTTTTGGCCTGGCGCAGGGCATCGAGGGTACCATCGGCGAGCAGAACCTCGCAGCCCATGCTTTCCAGCAGGGCTTTCATGCCCAAACCCACTTCCTGCTCGTCATCAATCACCAGGGCGCACAGGTTGTCCCAGGAGAGATGGGTTTTGCTCGTTTGCGGCAGATTGATCGGCGGCTGTTCGGCTGCCTTGAGGGTGAGGTTGAAGGCGCTGCCGGAGCCGATAATGGAATCCATCTGCAGCTGGATGTCGAGTAGATCGGCCAGCCGTTTGACGATAGCCAGGCCCAGGCCCAGGCCTTTGTTGTGGTCGCGCTCAGGGTTGTTGAGCTGGTAAAACTCTTCGAACACATGCTCCTGTTCTTCCTGCGGAATACCGCGACCGGAATCACTGACTTTCAAATGAATGTTGTCGCCGCAGCTGCTGACGCTCAGCTCAACCCGGCCCTGATCGGTGTATTTAATGGCGTTGGCCAGCAGGTTGCGGAGAATGCGTTCCAGCAGCACTTCATCGCTATCGACATAGGCGTCGCAGTCACAATCGAGCCAGACCTTAAGGCCTTTATCCTGGGCGGCGGGCATGAATTCATCCTGCAGGCGTTCCACCATCAGACGCAGGTTAAAGGCGGTTTTGTTGGCCTGCACAATACCGGCGTCCAGTTTGGAAATATCGAGCAGGGAATCCAGTCGCGAGGCCAGCGATTGCAGGGCAATGTCCATGTGATCGGCGATCTCACGGCTGCGTTCGTCGAGTGGGCGTTTGGCCAGGGCACCTCCAAACAGGGATAGAGCGTGTATGGGCTGGCGCAGATCGTGACTGGCGGATGCCAGGAACCGGGTTTTGGCACGACTGGCACTCTCCGCTTCCTGCAGCGCGCCTTTAAGCTGCTCGTTCATGGCTGTCTGGCGCTGACGCAGGGCAAAGGACTCCTCAAACAGGCAGAAGGTATCCCGCGAGAGCAACACCAGAATGGCACTCGACCAGGTCACCATAATGCCCACTGTGTAACCGATCCAGCTGCCTCCCTCGGCCAGGGTATACAGGCCCCACAGGCACACCGCCGGCACCAGGGTCGGTATCAGATAGGCCAGTGAGATGGGCAGGAAGCCGGCGGTGGTCACCACGCTGATGGAACCTATGCCGGTGAAGATCATGGTCTGTACGGCGCGTTCATAGTCAGTAAAGTCGGGAAACATAAACAGTGACAGCGCGTGGGTAACCCCGTTGATGACACTCAGTATAACGGCGATGTTCATGCGTCGCTGTTCGGACAGCTGCGTCAATTGCGGCAGCTTGATCAGGACTGCAGAGCGGCAGAACAGCACCAGGGCGCACAGCAGCAGCCAGCCGCCCCACTTCCAGGTGGCAAGCTCGTGGCTGGCGGCAAAGGCGGCAATCACGCCAAGGGACATCAGCGTTGGCACCGGCCCCATCCAGCCCTGTCGCGCCAGCAGGCGTAAGAGTTCTGAATTGATGCTGGCAGAGGGGGAAAGGGTATGTTTCAACGGGACCATAATGCACTTCCGTGTGTAGCTTCTAGCAAAAGGGGTCTCAGACCATGAGAGCCGCTGGTTATTGGGGAGTTGTGACCAGTCAGTATATCGAATTGTTTGTGATTTTTCGCGCCAGATATGTACATTTTTTCACCAGCTGTTGCGGCAGGCCTCGATGGAAAATCAGTCTGCGTATTTGGCATTGGCCTTGCTAGTTTTTAACGTGGGACGAGTAATCTGCTGAAGCCGGAGTTTGGAGCTAGCCCGTCCTACAGAAACCGAAAATCTCAGTTGATGCGTACTTTAGGGTGCGCATTGCATTTCTCATCTGACATACGGAGTCACCGTTCTCTATGGATAAACAAACCATGACCGATACCATCGTGGCCACTAAAGTGGCTAAGGGTTTGACTTGGGAAAGCATGGGCCAGGACCTGGGCATGTCGCCGGTTTGGCTTGCTTCCGCTTGTTTGGGAATGAACAGCGCCCCGCCGGAAAAAGCGGCGGCCATATCCGATTACCTGGGACTGGATGGGGATGTGGCCAAGGCGCTGGAGGCGTTTCCGATCAAAGTCTGGGATCAGGCGGTTCCCACCGACCCATTGATCTATCGCCTCTATGAAGTGGTTGGCGTCTACGGAGAAACCCTGAAAGAAGTGATACAGGAAAAGTTTGGCGATGGAATTATGAGTGCCATCGACTTTTCTATGGAGGTGGACAAAATTGAGGACCCGAAAGGCGATCGGGTACTGTTAACCCTGAATGGCAAGTTCCTGCCCTATAAGAGCTGGTGAAGCGAGTCAGTTCCTGCGGCGGCGGCTAAACATTCACCAGTTGGCTGAAACTAACGCGTGTCGCTGCCTGCAGGGGGTTATCCACACCCTATGCCCACACTGATTCAGTCTATCTGTGGGTAATTTCGCGGCCAATCGCTCCACCCCGGTGGGCTGGTGAAGTCTCACGCCTGTTTTCGACTGCGCAGGATGACAAACTTGCGGTTAGCGGCCACTGTGTCGCAGTTGCCAAACAGGCGCTTAAGTTTATTGTGATAATTGAGGTGGCGGTTACCGACCACCCACAGTTCACCGGCGGGCCGCAATACCCGACGGGCATCCGTGAACATTTGCCAGGCAATATGATCACCCACCACCGTCTGTTGATGAAAGGGCGGGTTGTTCAGCACCAGGTCGGCACTGTTCTTGTCAAATTGCTGCAGGCTGTTGCCGACACTGAAGTGGTAGTCCTCCGGCTGCTGCAATGGGCTCGGAATAAAACTCTCCCCCGCTGATTCGACATTCTTGCGCGCGCTGTCGACCGCCATAAAGGATTCATCCACAAAATGTATCCGCGCCTGCGGCTGCAGGGACTTGACGTGAATTCCCAGCAGGCCGTTGCCACACCCCAGGTCCACAATATCTTTTGCAGGCAGCGCCGCTGCATCCGGCAGGTGCTGCAAAAAGAATCGGCATCCAATGTCCAGACTGGCCCGGGAAAAGACATTGGCGTGGTTGTGAATGACAAACGGAAATTCCGCGACCCGGTATTGCGTCGGGTAGGGTGTTGTCTGTTGGCGCTGCTGCCATTGCCCGATCTGTGGCTGGCAGATCAGCAGGCGGGCTTTTTTCCTGGCGAGGGTGCTATGGGTCGGGCCCAGGATTCGCTCAAACAGGCCTTGGGCTGTCGCGGGAAGCTGTTTCACCATGGCCCCGGCGACAATCACCGTCCGGTCGGTGATCAAAGGTCGCAGTTGATACAGTTGATGCTCCAGCAGGGCCAGGGTTTTTGGGATTTTGATCACCACCAGCGAGAGGATTTCGGTGGGCCAGTGCAGGCTGTTTAACAGGTGGTCGGTGTCCATTGGGCATTGGTTGGCGCGCAGATTTTCAATACAGCCCTGGCGCGCCAGCCACGAATCCGTTTGCGACCAGAGTCGTTCGCCGGCCAGGGCAACCGTCAGTGCGCCAAAGCTGTCGTTGAGCACCAGAGTGGCGGGTGAGGCCACAGCGGGTTGCGTTTCAAACAACCATTGCAGCAGGTATTCGTCGGCGGCATCCCATGCCCGCAAGGGTTCTTGCTTGCCCGGGGCGAGTTTGGGGCGAGGGTATCGCTGCAGGGAAAAGCGCCCCTGGGGGCTGTCGAGAACGGGCAAGGGGTGAGACATACACAAGGCCGGCAGGAAGGAAAAAAGCGGACCACATTATAGGCGGAGTCGTGACTGAAGCCCACAGGGCAGCTCTGGTTAGAGAATGAACAGTTCTTGCCAGGCCACGGGCCATGGGCTTACTGCGAGCTTATCCACAGCTTGTGCGGAGGCTTGCCCAATCTTACTGTGGACGAACTGACTTTTAGGGTTGAGCAGCAGGCTTCTGGGGGACGTCTGCAAGCGTTTTGATGGCAGCGTTGTGGTAATTGCAATCGAGGCGTGGAGTTGGGCTGGCCAGCTGAAAAAACTGGTTGCAGAATGAGCAATTGCTTGCGGGCCCCGGCTGGCGGGTCTTGCAGGGCTTTATCCACAGTTTGTGCGAGGTCTTGCCCAGCGTAACTGTGGACGAACTGCAGGTTATGGTCTATGGAAAACAGTCGCCGTCATACTCAAGGTGGGGGGAACGCTGCAAAAACGGCAAACGTAAACGGATTGCAAATAATCGGGAGCGGCATGAAAAAACCTGGTCGCAGAATGAACAGCCGCTTGCAGGTCACGGCTGGCGGGCCTTGTAAGCTCTTATCCACAGTTTGTCCGGGGGCTTGCCCAGTGTAACTGTGGACGAACTGAGCGTTATGGTCTACCCACAGAGATTCTGTGGTTGCAGATTGAACAATTCTTTTCAGGCCAGGCGTGACGGGCGGCTGGAGCCCTTATCCACAGCTTGTGCGGGGGCTTGCTCAGCATAACTGTGGATGAGTAATCTATTGCTGTTCAGCGCAGTGATTTGGGGAGGGAGCTGGCGGCTTGCAGTTGTTCGGTCAATGCTTTCAAAGCCCGGCCTTTGTGGCTGACTTTCCAGGCCAGGTAGCAGTGCGCCGGGTTGTCGTTCACTCTGGGTAATTCCAGCAAGGTGCCATCGGCGAGCAGCTGGGCAATGCGTGAACGGGGCAGGTGACCAATGCCCAGCCCGCTGCAGATGGCAGCTTGCTTCTGATCCATGTTTTGCACATAGAGGCGCTGTTGGCCGTCCACCAGCCCGGCCGTTCGGGCGACGTTATGGGTGGTGGTATCGTGCGTGATGACACGTCGCAGCTGTGCCATCCACTCAGTGGAGTCTTCAGCAAGCCTGTGGGCGAGCGGGTGGCAGCTGGCAATTACCGGTGTCATGTCATTGTGGCTAATGGGCAGGGCGCGAAAGCCTTTTTGCTGGGGGACTGGGCCGGGTGCACCGACCAACAGATCGACCTGATCGTGTTCCAGAGCGTCCCAACCTCCTCCCAGTACACATTCCCGGATATCCAGCTCCAGGCTGGGGTGGCGTTGCAAAAACTGCTGAAGCTGCTGAAAAAAAGCCGGGTAGTCCATCATGGATTCGATGGCGATGCTGAGACGCGGCTCCCAACCCGTGGCTACCTCGCGCGCCCGGTCGGCCAGTAAAGCACTGGCGTTCAGCAGTTCACGTCCTTCACGCAGCAGCAGTTCACCGGCTTGCGTCAGTACCGAACGTCGTCCCTGGCGCTGAAACAGCGTGATACCCAATTGTTCTTCCAGTCGCTGCACCGTGTAGGACAGAGCCGAGGTGGCCTTGTTCAGTTCTTCGGCGGCCTTGGCAAAACTTCCCCGACGGTCGATGGCGTCCAGTACTTCGAGGGCTTCCAGGGTAATAGGGTGTCTGCTCATGACAGTCCCTGCCATATTGTTCAGAAATTTTGACTATTCTAGTCAAAACACAGCCCTTATAGCCACTGTGCAGATGCGTACAATGACCCTACAGAGTGATCACAGACATCGATTGAATCATCGTTTACAGGAGAACAACCAATGACACGCCCCACCGTATTGAAAATCGACAGCAGTGCCCGCCTTGATGGCTCCAACAGTCGTGCCCTAACTAACTACCTGATTGAACAGCTGGGCGATGTGGACGTGATTGAGCGCGACCTGGTGCGCCAGCCTTTACCCCCGATTAGCGCCGAGGATCTGGTGGGGGTGCACGGTTCCTCCGATACCGGGCGCGACAGCTTGAAGCAGCAGCTGGCGCTGTCGGATGAATTGATCCGGGAATTATTTGCCGCCGATACCCTGGTGGTGGGGGTGCCCATGTACAACTTTAGTGTGCCGGCCGTCCTCAAGCAGTGGGTGGATTACGTCTGCCGCGCTCGCGTGACTTTCCACTATACCGAGCAGGGACCGCAGGGGCTGACGGGGATTCAGCGCGCCTTTATCGTTACGGCAACCGGCGGCACTCCGGTTGGCAGTCCCATGGATCACGCCAGTGGTTATGTGGAGCAAATCCTGAAGTTCATAGGTGTGGCTGAGGTCCACCATATTGAAGCCAGTGGCTCCAAGGGTGACCCGGAGCGCATCCTGGCCGAGGCTCGGGCTCAGATTGATGCGGTCTTACAGGCGCAGGAGCTGGAGTCCGCCGACGCTGCCAGTGCCTGATCAAAAAGATTTATTTTGGTGCAAAAGAACATTTATCGGAGGTTGGGGTCGCTGTTTTGGTGCGGCGCCCCTGAGTCATACATTGGCACTTAATTTCGCATGAGGAAAGAACATTAAAATATCAGTGTTTTTGTAATAATAATCTCATTTTTTGCAGTTCATTCACGGTTTTATCCTTTCTGGGCACGTTTAATGCAATCACGGACTAACAAGCAAATTGCACCCCTATGAAACACCGGTAAGGAAAACCATTGTGAATTTCAGCAAACAGATGATCGACCTGGTCCGTGAAATCCGTCGGCGCGTTGCCAGTCAGGACAAACCAGGTATCAAACTGGCCAATCCCGAACTGCTGACAGAACTGGTCCCAATCTATCACCGTTCAACCGATACGGTGACCAATACCTTGATCAAAGAGTTGTTCCATCTTGCTGGTGATGATTGGCCCCAGCGGTTGTTGATCCGGGACAGCGAGGCTGAGCGGCAACCCCAAGCCACGTCCCCCGAAAAAGTTTACGTCACAAAAGTCTACCGCGGGCAGACACAGTTGATCGAGGTGGAGCGGCCCACCAGGGAGACGGCCAAACCCCAGAGAATTTATCGCGGGCAGGTGGTCGTCAGCTGACGCGGTCACATTCCAGGCTGTTCAGCCAGTTCTGTAGCTGGTCCAGAACCCAGCGACTGTCGTCGAGGGGAATATCATGGCCGGCACTCTTGTGAAAGCGTAAATCGGCTGACCAGAAACGTGCCAGCTGCTCCGAGCACTGGGGATTGACCAACCGATCCTGGCGTGAGGCGAGCAGCAGCAGCGGCTGGGAGATCGGCGGCGGCTGGAAGCGCGAGGCGGCCCACAATTGCTTTGACAGGGTGGTCAGTGAGACCGGCTGTTGTTGCTGGTATATGCGCCAGCGCTTGATCAGATCGGGGCTGTGGGCGTAGTGGTTACTGGTGCGGTTGACGATGATTTTTTCTCGCTGGCCGCGAGTGCAGCCCAGGCTTCCCAGCAGCTGAAGTAAGGATAACAACCGCAAGCGTTCGTGCACGGGGTTGAGACGACTGCTGCTATTGATCATCACGCCGGCAGCGATTTCTTCCGGGAAACGATGCATCCAGTCGGCAGCCACCATGCTGCCCATCGAAATGCTCAACAGGTAAACCGGTGTCGGCGTCAAGCGCTCGCGATAATGTTGACGTAACCAATCCACCATGGCGCTGATGTTGGCGGGACAGCGGTGTTGATGCTGCGAGCCGGTGCCGGGCAAATTCAAACAGCTGACCCGGTCCTGTGGAAAGGCAGCCTTGAGCTGTTCGGGAAAGGCTTCCCAGTGCCGGCTGTCACGACTCAGGCCACGCAACAGCACCCAGTGTCGAGTGGTGGCGATGGCGGTGGTGGGCGCGAGTGGAGACGGTTCGGTCAATGTTTCAGTCACAGTTTCAGTCACAGTGCGATCTCTTCAGTCTGAGCGCTGTCGCGGCCATACCAGTGTTGCAGTGCCTGTTGGTGCCAGTGACGGCGCTCGGCGTCGCCCGGTAACCACTGCTCCCAGGCGCGGGTGGCTCGAATCAAAAACTCCATCAACACAATATGGCGCCGCAGTACCCGTTGCAATCGATGCGGGATCACTGGATTAAACAGACCACTCATGGAGGTCAGTTGGCGGGGATTTTTTTTCACCCAGCGCCAGGAACCCATTTCCATTGTCATCGGCAGGAACAGGCTCGCGCTGTTGAGGGATTCCAGATACAGATAATCCCACAGATCACCGTGGGCTGTGTAGCTCTTGGATTGGGGTTCGATCACATAATTCAAATGCGGATAGGTGTTATTGAGCAGGCATTTGAGGGCGTAGGCTTCGCCGAGGTGCACCATCGGTCGGCGGCTGTAAGCGAAAGGGAACCACAGGCGATCACGAAAACCAAAGCCGGAATGACAGTCGAGCACCAGACTGAAGGGACGCTTGAAGCACTGCTCGCGAATCAATTGCACCAGGGCTTGGGATTCTGCTTCCAGCGGGGCATTTTTTTTGCCTCGATACCACGGCAAGGCGGCGTGCAGGCGATGCCCGCCGGCCAGCAATGGCGGTCGATGTTCAGCATCAATCGGAGCGTTGCGCATTAAGTCGACGCCATTGCCATTGCCGCGGGTATTGCGTAGCAAGCCCACCGGGTTGAGGGCGGGCACAAAGATCAGCGTCAATTGTTTCAATCCGTTGATCAGGGACTCATCCCATCGCAAACGCTGCACCAGGGTATTGAGAAACGCCAACACCACTTCAGTTCCAATGCGTTCGAGGCCGTGCACACCGCCAACATAAATGAGGCAGGGGGCCGTCGTATCCCGGCTACCGAGAGTGATGGCGTGTACGGGCAAGAGGTCATCTTGGTAAGGTACCTGAGTCAGCCGGCTGACGCGCAGGTGTTCGTGGGCCTGTTGTTCCAGCTGGGTAAGTTGTTCCAGAAAGACTGCATTGCCGATGGTAAAACTCCCTGAGTCGAGATATGTGAATAGGTCTTGGGTGCCAAATGGACGCTCAGCTTTTACACTGAAGGTTACCGGGGCCCTTCCGCCCTTTAGTTTAGTCCCCAAGACCGCTGCAGGCTCAGAGAGTAAGGTTATGATCAACCGTCGGGCAACGCTCTACTTACTGGCTTTCCCGATTGGCCTGATGGGCATCGTCCAGTCGATTTTTGCTCTCACCTCACTGCTGGTTTTTCACGATCATCAGGAAGTGGCCTTCTTCGAACCGGCCATTGCCATGTTGGTGGCCTCCGCCCTGTTGTTGCTCAACATCCGCCGGGGTGAGAAGCCCAAGGTGGGGTTTCGCGATGCGTTGGTGTATGCCACTTCCACCTGGGTGGTCTGCGGTGTGATGGGAGGCATCCCCATCATCTTAACCACTGGCGTGTCTTTTACTGACGGCGTGTTTGAATCCGTCAGCGCACTGACCACCACCGGTGCGACGATCCTCACCGATCTGGATCAAATGCCGCGCAGCTTTTTGCTTTACCGCCAGTTTTTGCAGTGGATGGGTGGCTTGGGGGTAGTGATTTTTGTGGTGGCGGTGTTACCCATGCTGAATGTGGGTGGGTTAAAGCTGTTGAAAGCGGAAACACCAGGACCGATCAAGGATGACAAGCTCTCCCCCCGGGTCGCCAATACCGCCCACTACTTATGGTTGATTTATGTTGGCATCACCTTGCTGTGCATGATCAGTTACTTCGCCGTTGGCATGACGGGCTTTGATGCCATCGCCCACGCCTTCAGTACGGTGTCCACCGGCGGATTTTCCACCCACGATGCCAGTCTGGGGCATTTCAACAGTCCCCAGATACTGGCGGTTGCGGATGTGTTTATGCTGCTGGGAGCCATCAGTTTTGCCATGCATTTCCGCGTGTTTCGCAATCGTGATCCGTCACTTTATTGGAAGGATGAAGAAACCCGCAGCTTTCTGGTGATTGTGTGGGTCATGTCCCTGCTGATGGCCCTGTTGTTGCTATGGCTGGTGGGATACCGCAGCTATCTGGACGCACTCAGTGACGGCACTTTTCACTTGATTTCTTTTATCACCAGTACCGGGTTCGGTGCGGCATCCTTTACTGAGTGGCCTCAGGCCATTGGCCTGGTATTGGTGATCGCTGGCTATCTCGGGGGCTGTGCCGGCTCCACCGCCGGCGGTAATAAAATCATTCGCAATCTGCTGACGGTAAAATTGATGTTGATTGAGATCCATCGGTTGATCCATCCCAGTGGGGTCTTTCGCGTTAAATATCAGGGGCGTTCACTGGATGTGGGTATTGTCAGTGCAACCTTGGCATTCATGGCACTGGCCGCCGCCAGTAGTCTGGTGTTTACGTTTCTGTTGATGTTGACTGGACTGGATTTCTGGTCGGCGTTTACGGCGGTGGCGGCCTGCCTGAATGTACTGGGCCCAGCCTTTGGCAGCCTGGGGAATAATTTTCAGCCGGTCTCTGATGTGGGAACCTGGTTGTTAAGCGCGGCCATGATTCTTGGGCGGCTGGAATATTTTACGGTGCTGACGCTGGTAATGCCCAGTTTTTGGCAGCGTTAAAAATCAGCGGCATTTTTGTCGCTTCAAATATCATTTCATCAGATTGACCTCAATTCATCACAGAGTTCCTATTTCGCTGTCATATTCGCGCTCTACATTGAAGCGGCAATTCCGCACATTCATTTTTCATAGAGCAGAAAGGAAACTCGACAATGCACTATAAAACCTTTGTTCTTGGCAGTTTGATGAGCGCCCTGGGAATGGCGCCAGTGACATTCGCTGCTGACAGCGCTATTGAAGACCCCCAAAGTGCCGATGAATGGTACCAACAGGGTGAAGATTTGATTCTCTCCAACGAGCAAATTGCCAAGCGGGCGATGTTGAACGCAAAAGTTCGAGCCAAGAATATTGTCTTGATGGTGGGTGACGGCATGGGCGTCTCAACCGTGACGGCAGCGCGTATTTTTGAGGGGCAAATGAGGGGAAAAACCGGTGAGGAAAATCGGCTGTTTTTTGAAACTTTTCCCAATCTGGCTTTAGCCAAAACCTACAACACCAATCAGCAGACGCCGGATTCTGCCGGAACCATGACGGCGATGATGTCGGGTATCAAGACCAAAGCCGGCGTTATCGGTGTGGATCAGGATGTGATTCGCGGCGATTGCGGCAGTGTCAGTAGCAACGAAGTGGTAACCGCGTTGGAGCTGGCGGAAATGGCCGGTATGTCGACGGGAGTTGTGTCCACGGCTCGAATTACCCACGCCACCCCAGCCGCGACTTACGCGCATACCATGGACCGCAATTTTGAAGATGATCGCGACGCGGCCGGTTTCACCAACGCCGGTGGTTGCGAAGACATTGCCAGTCAGCTGGTGACTTTCCCCCATCGCTTTGACGGCAAATACCCGGTCGATGGATTAGAGGTGGCAATGGGCGGTGGCCGACGTTCGTTCCTGAAACGCGAAGCCGGCGCCGACCCGGAAACCGGCGCACAAGGTGAACGCTTGGATGGTCGTGACCTGACGCAGGAATGGGTCAGCAATTACCACAATGCCGCCTATGTTTGGAACAGGCAGCAACTCAATGCGATCAACACCGATAAAGTGGATCACCTGCTGGGCTTGTTTGAACCCTCGCACATGGCCTACGAGCTGGATCGGGACCCAGAGGCTGAACCGTCGTTGAGTGAAATGACGAAGACCGCCCTCGACGTGTTAAAGAAAAACCGAAACGGGTTTTTCCTGCATGTGGAAAGTGGGCGTATTGATCATGGTCACCACGCCACCAATCCGAAGCGGGCTCTGACCGATGCGGTGGAGTTTGCCAATGCCGTGCGCACCGTCTACGAAAACACCGACCCGCGCGAAACCCTGATCATTGTCACTGCTGATCACAGTCACGTCTTTACCCTGGCCGGCTATCCGACGCGTGGCAACCCGATACTGGGCAAGGTGGTGACCAACGACTCTCAGGGTCAGCCGCAAAGCCATGAGTCCCTGGCGGATGACAGCTTGCCCTATACCTCGGTTGGCTATGCCAATGGTAACGGTTTTGCCATGTTGGAAACCGGTGGTGATACGATTTACGACGCCGGGGCTGTGGCAGGGCGTGCCAATCTCAACGGTGTTGATACCACGGATGAGGGTTTTCATCCTGAAACTTTGGTACCGCTCGGTTCTGAAACCCACTCCACCGAAGATGTAGCCATTTACGCTACAGGTCCGGGTTCAAGTCTGGTGAATGGGGTGCTCGAACAGCACGCCATTTTTCATGTGATGAACCGTGCGGGTGATTTGCAGAAGCGGGCGCACAAGGGCGAGGGCGTTCGCGGCCGGCTGGCGCGCACACCCTAAGTTCACTAAAGTGACAGCCACACTGCGGGGACAGACTGCCTCCGCAGTGCGGCGGGTGATTCAAGTGGCAATTCAGAAGGTCCAGCCCATTTCAAAGCGGGCGTTACTGATGCCGGGGTTAAAGCTGTTGTCGGCATCAATTTCTATGTGATTTATGCTGCCTTTCAACAGCAGCCCACCGCCGAGATCAAATCTAATACCGGCGCCAAAGCTGTAAGAGAAACTGGTGTCGTCGTAAGTGTCATAGAAGTTCTGACAGATGTAGCCGTACCAGGGGTCCCACCAGCAACCCGTTACCGGAGGGCCATCGGACACGTTGGAGTCAATGTAAGTCCAGCCCAACCCGGCGCGCAGGAAGGGTGTGAAAGCGCCGTCCAACACATGCCAGATGCCGCTGAACTGGCCAGTGTTCACTTCCATTTCGTGATCAACCGATACCAGTCCCCGTTGATCGGTGTTAAACACCGCTTTGTAGTCGGGTTCGAGGTAGCTGAAGTCAAAGCCCAGGGCAAAGTTGTTGGTGAGGTGGTAAGCCACGCCAAAGCCCACGCCCACGTCATTGTCGATATCGATGGCCGATTGATTGTCGCCGGAAACCTTTTCCGAATCCGTAAAGATAACCTGAACGCTGGTTTCCCAATGGCCCTCGCGGCGGGATTCCGCCAGACTTGCCATGCTTAAGCCCAGGGTGGCGCAAAGGCTGGCCATCAATAACGCCTTTGGTAGCGCCATGGTCGAGACTCCAATGCTGAGGGATACACCAAGTATAGAAGCTGTGAATTCGGATGCTGGTGAGACTCGTTATGGGTTTTCAGTCACTGTTGGATAAATTCCCGATGGCGAATTTTGCTGAACGGTCTCGATCCGCAGGGCGCGGCCTTTTCCCTGATCGGCAGGCGTGTGAGTTGATCCGGTTATAGTTAGAAACATAAAAAAAGGAGGCCGCGGGCCTCCTTTTTTGAACTAACGTTTTCGAACTCAGAGTGGGGTAATGACGAGATTAACTCTCTTTCAGTGCAACCACCAAATCCAGAATCGCCGCCTTACCATCGCCAAACAACATCAGGGTGTTGTCCTTGGCAAACAGCGGGTTGGGCAGACCGGCAAAACCGGCGGACAGGGAGCGCTTGACCACCACCACAGTTTTGGCCTTGTCCACGTTCAGAATCGGCATGCCGTAAATGGGGCTGCCCTTGTCTTCGCGAGCCATCGGGTTGGTCACGTCGTTGGCACCAATCACAATGGCCACATCGGTCTGGTCGAAGGTCGGGTTGATCACGTCCATCTCTTTCAATTTGTCGTAAGAGACTTCGGCTTCCGCCAATAGTACGTTCATGTGTCCGGGCATGCGACCGGCCACCGGATGGATGGCGTACTCCACTTCCACACCGCGGGCCTCGAGGGTATCGGCCAGGTCGCGTACCGCGTGTTGAGCCTGGGCCATGGCCAGACCAAAGCCGGGCACGATGACAACGCGACGGGCGGTTTCCAGCAGCATGCCCACTTCCTCGGGAGAGCTGGCTTTCACCTTGCCGGCGTAAACTTCGTCGGCGTCCATGACTTCACCACCTTCAGCCATCACACCAAACAGGACGTTGGTGAGGGAGCGGTTCATGGCTTTACACATGATTTGCGTGAGGATCAGACCCGAGGCACCGACCAGCGATCCGGCGACGATCAGCAGACTGTTGCCCATCACAAAACCCGCGGCCGCCGCTGCCACACCGGAGTAGGAGTTCAGCAGTGCGATGACAACCGGCATGTCGGCACCGCCGATGGGCATGACCAGCAGGATGCCGAGCAGCGCGGCTGCAATCACCATGCCCCAGAACAGGTTGGTGTTGGTGGGATCAACGGTGAGGTAGCCAATGGCGATGATGGAGCCGATCAGCAAAATGGCATTGACCACTTTCATGCCGGGGAAGCCTTTCGGCTGGCCGTCAATCAGTTCCTGCAGTTTGGCAAAGGCGACGAATGAACCGGTCAGGGTGACGGCGCCAATAAACACCGCCGCACCGGTGGCGATCATGGCAAACGTGCCCATGCCACCACCCAGCGCCTGCTCGGCCAGTTGACCGAGGGCGCCGTCGTGCGGTTGCGCTTTCATATATTCAGCGGCTGCTACCGCCAGGGAGGCGCCACCACCAAAGCCGTTCAATGCCGCGATCAGCTGCGGCATGGCCGTCATCTGGATCTTAACCGCCAGCACGGCACCGATAATGGCACCGACAATTGCGCCGGCGACGATCCATTCAAAGCTTACCACCGAGCTGTTCAATAGCGTGGCGACAATGGCCACCAGCATACCGATGGCGGCCAGCTGGTTACCGCGTACCGCAGTTTTGGGTTTGCTCAAGCCTTTGATGCCGAGAATAAAGAGCGCTGCGGCAACAATGTAGGCGATTTCAATAATGTTCGAATTCACTGTGCGATCTCCTTAGTCCTTGCGCTTGAACATGGCGAGCATGCGGTTGGTGACCATAAAGCCACCCACCACGTTGATGGTGGCCAAAGCCACAGCCAGGAAGCCAAGGATGTTCACCAGGGTTTCGTTACCGCCGTGACCGGCTGCCAGAATGGCACCTACCAGGGTCACACCGGAGATGGCGTTAGAGCCGGACATCAGCGGGGTGTGCAGGGTAGGTGGCACCTTGGTGATCAGCTCAAAACCCAGGAAGATGGCGAGCACAAACAGAGTGACGTGAATGATGGAAATATCCATGAGGGTCTCCTTACGCGTTGGCCGTTGCGGGGTTGCTTTCTGGCAGGGCTGCTAGACCCAGCAGTTCACGCATGCGTGCCTGCGGGACATCGCCGTTCAGAGAGACCACGGTTTCACGGATGATTTCGTCTTCGAAATCCAGGTTGAGATTGCCTTCCTTATCAATCAAATGGGCCAGCAAGTTTTCAATGTTCTTGCCGTACATTTGACTGGCGTGGGTGGCAACGGTGGAAGGGACATTGTTGGGGCCAAGTATCTTGACGCCGTTTTCAATGACCACTTCGCCCAGTTTGGTGAGCTCGCAGTTACCGCCTTTTTCCGCAGCCAGGTCGACAATCACGGCGCCGGGCTTCATACCTTTGACCATCTCGGCAGTGACCAGGATGGGGGATTTTTTGCCGGGCACGGCGGCGGTGGTGATCACCACATCCTGTTGCGCCAGCACATTGGCCATAGCGGCTTGCTGGGCCTTGATGAACTCGGCGGATTGTTCCTTGGCGTAACCGCCGGAACCTTCGGTGTCATCGGCTTTGATATCCAGCTCAATGGGTTTGGCACCGACGGACAGGATCTGCTCTCGCGCGGCCGGGCGGACGTCGTAGGCTTCTACCACGGCACCCAGGCGTTTGGCGGTCGCACAGGCCTGCAAGCCGGCAACCCCGGCACCCATTACAAACACGCGGGCAGGATTTAGGGTGCCCGCAGCGGTCATGTTCATGGGGAACATGGCGGCCAGTTCACTGGCTCCAATCAGGACCGCCTTGTAACCGGCGATCATGGCGTTGGAGGACAACACATCCATGGCCTGGGCGCGGGTGATACGGGGAATCAGTTCCATCGCCACCCCCGTGATTTTCTGGGCGGCCAGCTGCTGGGCAAATTCCGGGTTGGCCAGTGGGTCCATCATGCCCACCAGAACCTTGTTTTCACCGATTTCTGCCAGGTCGGCGGCACCGGTGCTCTGGTTCAAGCCGGGGGTCTGCACCTGCACGATGATATCGGCTTTGGCAAATACCTCGCTGCGGTCGGCCAGCGTGGCACCGGCGGCCTCATAGGCCTGGTCGCTGTGACCGGCGGCTTCACCGGCACCGCGCTCAATGATAATGTTGCGGCCCAGCTTGATCAGGGCGCTGACGTTCTGTGGGACAAGACCCACTCGGTTTTCACCGGGGCATGTCTCTTTGGGTATTCCAATGATCACTGGTTTCCCTCCGTTCGTTCTCTGTTAAAACCTGTTCAGGTCAAAATGTCCGCACCGTTCCACCTGCCAGAACGCAATGACTGGCAGTCGGAGTCTAGGGGGTGGGAAGTTGCTTCAGTTAATAGATTGTAATTATCGTTTTAATTGTGTTTTTGTATCACCCAGTTCAGGGTTATGCCTTAGCAGGTATAACCTGGCCCGCTAGCAGGCTGACTATCTGGGCGGACGCTAAATGTAATGCAAATTGGTAGGGTTGTCTTCCATCGAAAAGTGACAGTTTTGCCATATCATAGGAAATGTACTGTATGTGGCGAATCGTCAATGGCAAAAGCGGGCCTTTTGAGCAAGGATTTTGCTTGTTTGGCTACTCCCCCTACTTTGTCATTGTGACATCAGTAGGGGAATTTGGCCGCCTGCCAATCGACTACTGAGGTCGATATCCCGGTGTGAATGGCCAGAATGTCCCTTCAGGTCATTGCCAGCGCTTGAAAATCAATGAGGTATTGATGCCGCCGAAGGCAAAGTTGTTACTCATCACATATTCGCAGTCGATCGGCCGGGACTCACCCATGATGTAATCCAGTTCAGCGCATTCGGGGTCTGGCTGATCGAGATTGGCCGTGGCATGGGCCCAGCCTTCATTCATCATGCGAATGCTGGTCCAGGCCTCCAGTGCACCACAGGCTCCCAGGGTATGGCCGGTAAAACTTTTCAGGCTGCTGATCGGTGTCTGCTGCCCAAACAGGTTGGCGGTAGCGATGGATTCCGCCACATCCCCACGGTCAGTAGCGGTGCCGTGGGCGCTGATGTAGCCAATCTCCGCTGGCGGCAGACCGGCATCTTGCAGCGCCAGCTGCATGGCGGCCTGCATGGTGCTCGCCTGGGGTTGGGTCACGTGGGTGCCGTCGCAGTTGGTGCCGTAACCAACCACTTCCGCATAGATGGTGGCCCCGCGAGCCAGGGCGGATTCCAGCTCTTCCAGAATCAGGCTGCAGGCTCCTTCGCCAATCACCAGACCGTCGCGATCACTGTCGAAAGGACGCGGTGAGGCCTGCGGCTCGTCGTTGCGGGTGCTGGTGGCATAGAGGGTATCGAACACCGCCGCTTCGGTGGGGCACAGTTCTTCGGAGCCACCGGCGATCATATATTGTTGATGGCCGTAACGAATCGCCTCGTAGGCGTAGCCAATACCCTGGCTGCCGGAGGTGCAGGCGCTGGAGGTGGTGTGCACCCGGCCTTTCAGATTAAAAAACACGCTGATGTTCACCGGCGCGGTGTGAGCCATCATTTTAATGTAAGAGTTGGCATTGAGGCCGTCGGTGCTGTGCGTCATCAGCATGCGGCCAAAATCGGTAAACGACTGGGTGGAGCCGGCAGATGAACCGTAGGCCACGCCCATGCGACCGTCTTTGATGTCTTCATTGTCCAGCAGACCGGCATCTTCGAGGGCCAGTTCACTGACGCGGGTGGCCAGCAGGGCCACCCGTCCCATGCTGCGAATGGCCTTGCGGCTGTAGTGAGCAGGGCGTTCAAAGTCCGTAATGGGGGCGGCCAGGCGGGTATTGAGGCCATCGTAGATGTCCCACTCGTGCATGCGGCGAATACCGGTGCGCATATGTTTTAAATTGTCGGCAACCGCAGCCCATTCGAGGCCAATGGGAGACAGGCCTGCCATACCGGTAATGACCACACGTTTCATTAATGTTTACCACTCACTTTTTGTTTGTTGCTTGTTTGTATCTAAAGACTTTGTTACCCGTTGCGGCCCAATTCACTGATGCCGACGTTTAACCCATTCTACTGGTTATTTCATACCACCGTTTAACACATGCCACCGTTGACGGAAATCACTTGCCGGGTAATGTAACCGGCGTCCTCCGACATCAGGAAGCTGATGGTTGCTGCCACCTCTTCGGGACGGCCCAGGCGGCGGGCGGGGATCAGCTTCATGGCTTCGTCCAGCGGTATGTCATCGACCATCTCGGTTTCGATCAGGCCGGGGGCGACACAGTTGACGGTAATGGAGCGCTTGGCCAGTTCCAGGGCCAGCGCCTTGCAGGCGCCAATCAGGCCGGCCTTGGAGGCGCTGTAGTTGACCTGGCCGCGATTGCCCATAATACCGGACACCGATGACAAGACCACAATCCGTCCCGGCTTGCGACGTCGTACCAGCGGCATGGTGAGCGGATTCAGTACATTATAGAAACCGTCCAGATTGGTGTGCACCACCAGATCCCAGTCTTCTCCGCTCATGGCCGGGAAGGCATTGTCGCGGGCCAGACCGGCATTGCAGACTACACCGTAATAGGCCCCATGGGCTTCGACGTCCTGTGATAAGGTCGCCGCGGCGGCGGCACGATCGGCAATATCAAATTGCAGAATGCGGGCGCTGCTCCCGAGGCTTTCAATCTCGGTTCGCACCTGTTCGGCCTCCGCCAACCCGGTGCGGCAGTGCAGTACGATATCGTAGCCATCGCGGGCCAGCCGCAGGGCGGCCGCGCGGCCAATACCCCGGCTGGAGCCAGTCACAAAAACGGTTTTATCCAGTCTTTTGTCCTGTAGTGTCATGGGGAAAACTAACCTTGTGTGGATTCGTTCAAAAAGGCCTCGACGTCGTCCGGCTGGAACACGTTGAGGTTAGCCTGGGCCTCAAGGCCGTTGCTGGCGTCGAGCAGCCGGCAGCTGAACACGCTGAGGCCGTTGTCGGCCTGCATTTCCCGCTCGACCGTGATGGTCAGTTGGCTGCCAACGGCAAAGCCGGGCTGGTTACAGGTGTATTTTCGCGAGCCCACCAGGAAACCTACCCGCACGGGCTCTCCTCGCTGGCGCGCCTGTACTCCGGCATAGGCGGCAATGGCCTGGGCCATATACTCAATGCCGATCCAGGCTGGTACCGCCTGTGATCCATTGGCCAGTGGGGCGACAAACAAACTGTCCGGGCGAATGCAAACCTGCGCCGTTAAGCGCTCTTCGTCCCAGTCGATGACAGTATCCAGCAGGGACATGGTACCGGAGTGGGGGACCAGATCGGCGATGGCATAGGTTGGTTTCAGTGCGGTGGGTTTCACTGCTCACGCTCCAGAATCAGGGCAATGTTATTGCCGCCAAAGGCAAAGGAGTTGCTCATGGCGCGTTGAATGGGCTGCTGCTGGCCAGCGTCTGTGTCATCCACCAGTCGAATCGGCGCCAACTCGTCATCCCGCTGGCCATCCCAGGCATGTCGTGGCCGTTGGCCGCTGGTATCCGTCAGCGCCAGCCAGCAGAAGGCCGCTTCAATGGCACCGGCGGCTCCCAGGGTGTGTCCGGTCAGGGGCTTGGTGGAGCTGCACGGGACGTCAGTGCCGAGCACCTGGGCCACTGCCAGACTTTCCATTTTATCGTTTTGCGGGGTGGCAGTGCCATGCAGGTTCAGGTAGTCGATGGCGGCACCGTCCAGGTCGGCATCCCGCAGCGCCAATTGCATGGCCCGGGCCGCACCCGCACCGGAGGGATCCGGGGCAGAAATATGATGGGCGTCTGAGCTTTCTCCGACCCCGCTGAGGCGGACAGGACCGGGGTCGCGACTGAGCACAAACAGCGCCGCTCCCTCGCCGATGTTGATGCCGTTGCGATTGGCGCTGAAGGGATTGCAGGGCGCTGCACTGACGGATTCAAGGGCGGAGAAGCCATTGACGGTCAGCTGACAGAGGGAGTCTACGCCACCGGCAATGACCAGGTCACAGACACCCATACGCAACAGTCGGCGGGCACTGGCCAGCGCTTTGGCGCTGGAGGTGCAAGCGGTGGAGATGACATAGGCTGGGCCGGCGGCACCGCACCAGCGCGCCAGGGTCTCGGCGGGATTGGCCATTTCCTGGGAGGCGTAGTGGAAGTTATCCGGCATGGAGCCCTGCTGGTGCCAGTGAACCACGGCCGCCTCGCCCTCACCGATACCACTGGTGCTGGTACCGATGACCACACCAATGCGCAGCGTGTCGAGTGACTGGCTGAGGGCGTCCACGGCAGTTTGGATCTGTTGCCAGGCACCCAGCAGCAAGCGATTGGTGCGGGTGTTATCAGGCTCGTCCAGCGCCGGCAGTGGTGAGTTCACCAGCCCCAGATGTAAGTGGCGCCCGGGAGTAAACCTGTCCGTTGTCGTCAATGGTGTGGCAGTGGGTTGGTCATGCAGCAGAGCCTCACGAACCCGCTCTGTACTGTCGCCCAGGGCGCAGATCAGGCCGAGCTGGTGCAGGTAAACCGTCTGGGAGGTGTGTGTTGTCGCAGTCATAAATCGCTATTGGGACGGGTGGTCTCAAAGGTGGATGGCGGTGAAAGTTTTTCGCTGGCTGGGGCAAGATTCTCGATGGACAAGGTGTCAATGTCCAGCTGCCAGTGCTGCAGGTGGTGAATGATCGTCACCTTGCCCGGCTGCTGGCCGGCATTGGGCCAGTGGGCGATGCTGAGCACCGGTTGGCTATTGTCCCACGGTTGCCCCAAAGATGGCAGATACAGCTGCCTTTGCTGGCGGTTGTCGGCGCCGGGGATTTCACGCAGCTGCCAGGGGCTGGTGCGCAGGGCATTCTGCAGTGCGCTCAGGGGCCAGTAGGCCAGTTGAATCTGGCTCAATATATCCCGGCCAGAGACACCGGCTGGCAGCAGGTCCGTCGACTGTTCGCTCAGTTGTCCCGCCTGCCCCTGACGAGCCTGGTAGGTAAGGGTCAGCAGCGTCTGGCCAGAGAGGGTCAGACCGGCCAGGTCCAGCCGCTCATCGGTCACTGACCAGACTGCCAGCAGCGGCGGCCTGCCAGGGCTGGTTTGTGGATCAGATGAGGTTGGCAGTGGCTGCAGAGTTACGGTTTGCGTCACCTGCCAGTGCTGCTGCAGCTCCGACGGCGCCAGCAGCGGTAATTCCGGCAGGCTTGGCGGCGTCGATGACAGCAGGCCACAGCCGACCAGCAGCCCGCTTAACCCTGGCGTGAGCCGCAGCAGCCAGCGTCTGCAGTGAAAAAATCGGTCCTGCACGGCGCGCAGTATCATTTTGAAGCGGCTGCGTCGGCCAGCTGCAGGCGGCACAGCTCCACCAGGGTATTGATGCGACGCTCGCTGTCTTTGACATAGGGATTGGCGGTATCCCAGGCGTAACCGGCGAGGATTGAACTGATCATGGCTCGAACTTCGACGGACTGCTGGGGACTGAAGATAATGTCCTGAAAGCGACCGTCGTACCAGGCTTCGACAAAGGTGCGGAAGGTATCGACCCCCGCCCGCAGGGGCATGGCATACTCGGCTTGCCAGTCCACTTTTTCACCCTGCAGTTGGCGATTCAGCGCCGCTGCGGCCAGGCTGGCGGATTTCATGGCAATGGTCACCCCCGAGGAAAATACCGGGTCAAGAAACTCACCGGCGTTGCCCAGCAGGGCAAAGCCCTCACCGCACAGTTGCGACACATCGCTGGCGTAGCCGCTCAGTTCCCGCGCCGGAGTATCAAACTGGGCGCTGGCCAGCAGGCGTGTCAGGGTGGGTTCCGACTGGATGATTTGCTGCAGGCGTTCATCGGCATCGGCACTGAAGCCGTCAAAGAAATCACTGCGCGCCACCACGCCCAGAGAGCTGCGACCGTGGGCAAAGGGAATCAGCCAGAACCACACGTCGCGGTGCTGGTGGTGAACGGTAATGCGAATTTTATCGCGATCAAACGGCTGGCCATTGAGGCCATTGTCTTCAATGTTGTCCTCAATGTGGGTAAACAGTGAGGTCCTGACCGGGAAGCGGCTGGGCCGATCCAGACCCAGCAGGCGCGGCAACACCCGGCCAAAACCGCTGGCATCCAACACGAACTGGGTTTGCTGGGTGTAGGTCTGGCCTGTGTCGGTGGTGACCGTCAGGCGCGGGCCGCCAGTGTTCAATTCACCACTGTTCAAATCGATATGGGTCAGGGAGTGACCCCAGTAAATGGGCACGCCCTGCTGCTCCACCGCCTGCGCCAGCACATGGTCAAAGGGCGCGCGTTGCACCTGGTAAGTGGTGCCGTGACCGGCAGAAAATTTTTGCCGGAAATCAAAGTCGGAATAGCGCTCGCCGTGGACAAAGGCGGCGCCGTTTTTGAATTGAAAGTGATGCTCAGCGGCCGCTTGATGCACCGCCTCCAGCAGGTTGGCTTCCTGCAAAAACTCCATGCACTGGGGCAGCAGGCTCTCACCGATGGAAAAGCGCGGGAAATGTTGGCGTTCGAGAATGGCAACCCGGTAGCCTTTGGCTTGCAGCAATGCGGCCGCCACAGTGCCTGCGGGGCCGGCGCCAATCACGGTGATGTCCGTATGAGTCTGGTGGGCGGTCATGGGTGTTAATCTTCCTTAATGAGACAGAAATCCGGAATCAGACTGAGCTCCGGCGGGTGCTTGTCGGGTAAACACTGGCGCTAACAGCCAGACACCGATCAGGCCAATCAAAACCGTCTGGCCAAAAAAGTGCAGAACCGGTGTCGCGCTGAGCGTGAGTAAGCCAAAGGCCAATAATGTGGTCAAAGCGGACAGGCTGACAGCCAACCAGGTGTGCGGGCTGTTACCGCTGTCGTAGAGAAAAATACTGGTATCCAAGCCGATGCCCAGCACCAGCAATAGCGCCAGCACATGAAACAAGGTCACCGGTATGCCCAGGGTCGTCAAGCTGGCGAGAGTGATCAGGCTGGCTATCGCGGGTGCTGCCAGCAAGCGCCAGGTGTGGCGGCCATAACGACAGAGCAGTAATACCGTCACCAGTCCGTAGGCCAGCAACAGCCACTGACTCAATTGTTGTCGATAGTGGTGCAAAACCGCGGATAAATCGCTGATACGATCGACAAAAACCACATTCGGATCGGTTGCAGCCAGGGTCGACAAGCGGCTGATGGCGGCTGCACCGTCCACGCCACTGAGGGTGATGACGGAGAATACCGGCCCATTTTCCTGCCCCGAAGACGGCGAGCCCAGCCACAGTCGCCGACTGAGCTGACTGACCGGTTGCTGCAACCAGTCCGCAAACTCGAGAGGTTGATCTGGCGTCTGCCGAAAACGCTGACGGGCCTCGCTGGCCAGCGGTTGCAATTGCGCCTGATCGGCCCAATCCACCAGCAACCCCGTGGCAGAAAACACCTGCTGGGCGTACAGCTGGTAATTGCGCTGCTGCTGTTGCCGCGAGGGAATTGAGCGCGAAAGCGCCTGATAGTCGCTGATCCAACCGGCTGCCATGGCCTGTTGCAGGGCGGGCTGCAAACGCTCTTCGCGCTGGCGCAATTGCTCTGGGTCAGAGCCCTGAATCAGGAAGTACTGGCTGGGATTGGGGCTGCCTAACAGTGCCTGCACCTGCGCATCCTGGTCAAGCAGGGCTTGCGGTGAGGTCTGTAGCAGACGCAGGTCGTCACTGCCAGGTTGCTGGCTGACCAGATACACTAACCCGAACAGCAGGCTGATGAGGGTGAGCCGGATGGACCAGGCCTTCAGCGGCCAGGATTGCAGGTTGGGCCAATAACCCTGCCAGCGTTCCAGTCGGCTGGTCCAGCTTGCGGCCAATCCCCTGTCGTTAGAGCGAAGATGCTGGACTCGACTCAGAAACGGCAGGCCGCACACCACGGTGAGCCAGGCGCCGATCAATCCCAGCACCGAGAACACCGCCATCTGGCGCAGGCCGGGAAAAGGTGCAATGGCCTGGGCAGCATAGGCCAGACCACTCGATAACAGGGCCAGGCTCAAACCCGGCAGGATGCGCGGTAAAATCGATTGCTGCGGGTGTTCGCGCTGGGCGCACAAGTAGTGCAGGGAATAATCAATAGCCACCCCAATCAGACTGGCTCCAAACGCCAGGGTGATCAGGTGCAGGCGCTCAAACAGCAGCAGGCTCACGGCCATGGCCAGCAGGAAGCCACTTAACAGCGGCAAGAACGCCAGCATGACCGCGCTGGGGCGGCCAAAACAGCTCCACAGCAACAGCACAATGCCGATCACTGAGCCGACGCCAATGGTGGAAATTTCCTGCCGAGCCTGCTGGGTGCCGTGGGCCGCATGCAGAATCAGGCCGGAGGTCTTCAATTCTATGTCAGCCGGCAGTTGCTGGCGCAGTGTGTGCAACTGTTGCATCACCGCCTGTTGGTAATCGAAATCGTAAGCGCTGTCACTGAGAGTGACAACAATCAGCCGATAGAGCCGGCCCTGATCGCGCGCACTGGGCCAGCCATCCTGCAAACTCACCGAGGTCGCTGGCAGGCTTGCAAGTTGCCACTGCTGAAACAGTTGCAAGGGGTCATCCACCAGCGTGGGAGCAATCGCTGCGGCCAGTGGACTGAACAACCGCGTCAGGCTGTCGCTCACCAATTGTGAATCCCTTTGTTCCAGGCGCTCGGCGCTGGCGGGCGTCAGCAAATGATAGCGGTAAGGTTGATAGAAGTTTTGCCACTGCTGGGTATCGGCTTCACTGGGGGCGCCTTGGACCTGCTCAAACAGACCGCTGTCGGTCAACAATTGCAGCAGCTGTTGCGCATAGTGAAGACTTTGCGTCGTCGCTTGATCGGAATCGCCGGATCCGACCAGTACCAGCAGTTGATTATCGGCACTGTCGATCAACCGCTGTTGCGCCAGTTCCTCCGCCGGACTGCGATGGGTATCGGGCAGCAGCGCCAGGATACTGCTGTCAAAGCTGCGGGCCTGGGTTAGCTGCCACAACAATAACAGGCTGCAGAGCGTGATGCCCAGCAGCCAGAGGGCAAAGCGCCAGGCCATGACTCGGTGATCCGGAACCCGGTTGTCAGAAATCCCGACCTGGGTTGATGTGGACTTGGACATTGGCATGCGTTCAGGGGCTGACGCTGGTCAGTGGCAGGAAATCAATTTCGGTGCGGTTATCGCCGGCTTCCCACAGAATGATGTGTCGCAATTGATCGTCGCCGGACATCTCAATACGTTCAATCATCTTGGCCAAGGGAGCCTCTCTGGGTCGTAGTTGCAATTGCCAGGTGTGAGGATTGCTGTCGGGCAATACCTGAATTCCAAAGTAGCGCTGCAGGTGAATCCAGTCGTTGGTCAACAGCGCCGTCATCACATCGCCAAGGGTGGCAACCCCTGGCTGATCGCCCCGTGCCAGCCACTGCTGCTGACCGTTTTGCTCCTGCAGGATACCCTGTTTGCTGAACGTCAGGCGACTCGACAGCGGTGACTCGATCTGCCAGACCAGTTGTCGGTGGTTGTCATTGAGGGATTGGTCGTGACTTTGAAACAGGAAGTAACCGTTAGACAGCAGCGGCTTGGGCAAAATACTCAGGTATTTGCGCTGTTCGAAGCGCCCCTGTTGCACCGGTTTTGATTGCAGCTGGGAGGCAATCTGCTCGAGTGTCGGTGTAGGCGCTGTGGCGACCTGTTCGGCCGTGGTTCTCGTGCTCACGGATACCACAGCCATGCATAGCGCAAGGGTGATGAATGGCAGGCATCGCAATGGTTTCATGAATCCAGCCCCAGTTTTTGCAGCAGAATCGGTGGCGACTCCATCAGCATTTCGCGGTTACTCATATCCACCGCCACCTGAATGGTATGGCCGCGGGTCAGGCGGCGGTCACTGTGTTTATCACGCAGTTCGTAATCAATCTTGAGGCGGTTTTCCCACTCTACAATGCGGGCTTTGACCCGTACCTGCTGGCCAAAGGTGGTGGGTTGCGGATAGCGGATGCGCAAATCGATGACGGGCCAGGCATAGCCTGACGCCTTCATCTGCAGATAGTTGTAATCAATTTTATCCAGCAGTGCGCAGCGGGCAATTTCAAAATACTTGACGTAGTGACCGTGCCAGGCCACTTCCATCATATCGACATCGTGGAAGGGAATGGTGATCTCCACTTCGGCTTCATACATATTGGCTTCATGCCTATTGGGTTTATGCATAGCAGTCTCCCTATTGCCCGATGACCAGGCTTGGTGTGCCGAGGTTAGCGGTAGAGTGTCCAGTGTTGATCCTGAATGGCGCCGATCACAGCTCGCAGCTCTTTATCCAGCGCGCGGTCTTCATCCAGAAATGGACTCAGTTGGCGAACCTGTTCGATCATACCGGCAATAGCCGGTGCCAGTGACTCCGCACCGGCCTGCGCGCGTTGCAGACGCAATTCCACTCCCTGACACACCGACAGCAGGGCAGCGGCGGCCACTTGTTCGGTCAATTGCAGCACCCGCAGGCAATCGCGGGCGGCAATGGTGCCCATGCTTACTTTATCCTGATTGTGACACTCGGTGGAACGGGAGAACACACTGGCGGGCATGGTGTGCTTGAGGGCTTCGGCGGTCCAGGCGGAGGCGCCGATTTGCACCGCTTTGAAACCGTGGTTAATGGCCGCTCGCTGGCTCTCGGCGCCAGACAGGTTGGCTGGCAGTCCGTGATTGAACTTTGTGTCCACCAGCATGGCCATTTGTCGATCGAGCAGATCGGCCAGATTGGCGACGGTGTTTTTCAGGGTGTCCATCGCCAGGGCGATGTGACCGCCGTAGAAGTGACCGCCGTGCAGCACATGTTCGCCTTCACCATCGATGATGGGATTGTCGTTGCTGCTGTTGAGTTCGTTTTCGATCATTTGTCGCAGCCATGGCAGGGTGTCTTCCAGCACGCCGATGACGTGCGGGGCGCAACGCAGGGAGTAACGATCCTGCAGCCGTTTGGGGTTGCGCGGCGGCTCGCCCACGTGCAAATCCTCGCGCAGCCAGGCGGCCACCTGCTGCTGTCCCGCATGGGGTTTGACCGCGAACAAGCGCTCATCAAAATGGTGGGCATTCCCCTGGGCGGCTATCGTGCACAGGGCCGTAATGCGGGTGGATAACTGGGCCAGGTATTGAGCCCGGCTGTAGGCCAGACACGCCAGTCCGGTCATCACTGCGGTACCGTTCATGATCGCCAGGCCCTCCTTGGGGCGCAGCCGAATAGGTTCAATGCCCTGTTCGGCAAACACGCTGGCGGTGGGATGAACCTTGCCCATGTAATAGACATCGCGCTCGCCACAGAGTACCGCAGCGACGTAAGACAGTGGTGTCAGGTCACCACTGGCACCGACGGAACCCTCTTCCGGAATCACCGGCAGAATATCCAGTTGCAGCAGGCGTTCCATCTGCTGCAGCAACTCCATGCTGACCCCGGAATAGCCCTGACACAGGGAGGCCAGGCGCGCAGCCAGGACCGCCCGTACCTGCACGGGCGACAACATCTGACCGAGACCGCAGCCATGGAAGGTGTAGAGGTGCTGTGGCAGATCCTGCACCAGGGCAGGTGGAATCGTGACCGTACAGGAGTCGCCATAACCGGTGGTTACGCCATAGATCTCGCCATCCTCGGCCAGTAACGCATCGAGAAACTGTGTGCCACGCTCAATGCGTTGCTGAAAGGTTTCGCTGGTCGCCAGTTGCACCGGTTGTTGCCGGTGGGCGATGGCCACCACATCTTCAATGCGGAGGCGGGTACTGTCAAAAATGATCATGGATGACGATAAATCCTGGGTCAGGTCTCAGTTGTTGTTGGTTGTTCGTCATTGGCGTTAGGTGTCTGCCAGAACGGGTAAAAGTTATTCCACTGCAGCGGAAAGCGTAACGTGTACTCAGCCAACCGATCGGCGAAGCGCTGTGCCCAACTGGTCAGTTCCTGTTGCCGTTGCTTGCGCGACAGGCGAATCTGGTCGGCAAACTGTTCAAAGAAAATCTCGTAACCTTGCTGGCCGCGAGCGCAAAACATCAGGTATACCGGACAGCGTAACACCGATGCCAGAATGTAGGGCCCCTCTGGGAATCGTGCCGGGGCTCCGAGGAACTCAACCGACGTCTCGCGACCGCCATTGACCGGGGTTCGATCGCCGGCAATGGCCACCACTTCGCCCTGCTGTAACTTTTCCTGCAGCAGGATGGCGGTTGCCGGGGTGACGTCAGTGACCTGGATCAGGTTCAAGTGATTGTCTTTATCCACTTCGTTCATCAGGCGATTGAAGTTCTCGGCGTGTTTGGTGTGCACAAGAATGTTAAGCCGCAGTCGCTTACTCTCGTCGGCCAGGGCTCGACACACTTCCAGGTTGCCCAGATGTGAGACGATCACCAGCGCGCCGCGACCTTCATCCACCATACGCAAAAAGTCGTCGCGCTGGTGGAACTGGACATTGTGATAGTTGAAGGCACCCGTCCAGGCCGCGAGCTTGTCCAACAGGCTGCGCCCAAAACTGAGAAAGTGACGGAAGCTCTGGCGGTTGAGCGGTTCATCAATAGGCAGAGCACCGTGTTGCCGTACCCGTCGCAGATACTCCTTGGATGCCTGTCGGGCGCTGGGTTTGGCCAGGTAGAAGTAGGCAATGACCGGGTAGAGGCACAGGCTGAAGGCCCAGCGACCCAGCCAGCGATAGACCCAAAACATAAACCGCAGACCCAGCAGTGCGCCGGATTCCTGCACCTGTGACCAGTGGCTTGCCATGTTCAGCCGGCGCCTTTCACTGGCCGGCGCGGTTGCCGGGAGCGCAAACGTTGACGCAGCAGTCGTGGCGCTCGCCAGAGCATGCCAAAGAACAGACTTGCGTGCATTTTGCTGATCAGGGCGTTGTCGCGCCAGAGGGCGAAGTGGGAGATACCGTCAATCGGGTAATGCACCCGGGTGGGCAGATTGACCACCTGACCCGCACGCCACAGCCAGCGCACCATCACTTCGGAATCGAATTCCATCCGATTGCCGGTGGACTCACTGTTGATCAATTTAACCACTGGCGCCAGTGGATAGACGCGATAGCCGCACATGGTGTCTTTAACCGCCAGCGACAGACTGTTGATCCAGATCCAGATATGGGTCAGGTAGCGACCGTAAAAGCGCAGACGGGGGACGCTGTCATCGTATTGTGGATAACCGCAGACAATGGCGTCGGGATGTTGTTGGCTGGCCTGGAGAAAACGCGGTAGGTCGCGGGTGTCGTGTTGGCCATCGGCATCAATTTGCAGGGCGTGACTGAAGCCCTGTTCGAGGGCGTGCCGCAATCCGGCCTTGACGGCTCCACCTTTACCCTGATTGTTGGGCAGCCGCTTGAGTATGATGTTGTCATGGTCAGTGGCAAGTTGTTCCAGGATGTGCTGGCAGGTGCTGTCGCTGCCATCGTCCACCAGTAGAATCGTCAGGTCATAGGCGTGTAAGCGCTCGACGATAACACTGACCGCTTCGCCGTGGTTGTAGACCGGAATCAGAATGCAGGGATGATTCATAGGGCAGCAGGAACAAACAGCAGTCGACCGCTGGCATGCTGATCTGAGGCAGAGCGATAGGCAAAAGTGACCTTGCCGCGAGAGGGCTGGTAACCCAGCTCCAGGGTCAGGCGTTGGCCGGGTCGGATCACCTGTTGGAATTTGATCGCTTCCAGTTGCTGGCACTCGCCCTCAAGGGCAAACAGTTTTCGCGCAAAATGTTCGGCCCAGTGTACCTGTACCACGCCGGGTAAAATGGGGGCTTGGGCAAAGTGACCATCAAAGTACAGTAAATCCTCTGGCACTCGCAGATTTAACTGGTAGGTTGCTTCGGTATCGATCACCGCGGCGTCCGGCAGTTCGGTGAGCAGTTGAGGCCAGCGAGGGCGTTCGGAATTCATAAACAGCTCCAACAGGGTCTGACGTTGCAATTTGCCCTGGGCATTGACGGGCAGCTGTTGCACATAGCGCCAGCGACGCGGCAGGGTAGGCCGTTCAAAGCGACAAAGCAAATGTTGTTTGAGCTGTTGGTTAAAACGGTAACGGCCGTTTTCCCGCAGCTGCTGTTGGCCGTTGGGAGTCAGGCAGAGGACGGCGCCGAGTTCCGTGCGCCGGCCCGCCAGAAGGAGTAGATGAGCCTGTTGAATCCAGGGGGATAACAGCAGCTGCCGCTCCATGTCATCCAGTGCGATGCGCTTGCCTTCCACTTTCACAATCCGATCCACCCTGCCCAGCAGGGAAAACATGCCCTCACTATCCAGCTGCACCCGATCGCTGGTGCTGTACCAGTCGATGCCCTCAACGTCATTGCCAATATGGGCTGAGCGCACCTGCAGGCACTGGTTGTCCGGCGCCTGCTTGAGCGCCACTCCGGGCAGCGGTTGCCAGCGGGCTTCGGCTTTGATGTCCTGGGTGCGCCAGGCGATGCCGCCGGTTTCCGAGCTGCCAAAGATTTCCCGAATCTCGCAACCCAACCGCTGGCGGGCCAGCAAGCTGTCGCTGCGCGCCAGGGGGGCTCCGGAACTGTAGGCCGCTGCCAGCGATGCGGTGATGGTGGCGTCCAGTTGTTCGGGCAGTCTCGACAGGTGAGTGGGGCTGCTGATCAACAGTTGTGGGCAGCCGTTCAGCTGCCGCTGCTGCAGTTCCTCCAGGTACTCGCAGGTATGGGCGTCCAGGCACCAACCGGCAGCCAGGGGCCAGCAAACCCGGAACAGCAGGCCGTAGATATGCTGATGGCTGACGGTGCCGCTGACCAGCACTGAGGTCGCCGATGCGAGCGGGCTCGTAACACCGCTCCACAGTTGGTGCTGGTGGTCTATTTCCCGGCTCAGTTGTTTCAGGGTTTTGCGAATGACCTGGGGAGCCCCAGTGGAGCCGGAGGTAAACACTTCGATGCAGTCGCGATCCAGCGGCAGGGGTTGTGATCCCAGCACGCATGAGTCGGCAGCGGGCGCTGGCATCAGACTTGAGACGAAGGTCAGGCCGGCAGGGCAATCCGCTGCCGGAATATCGGCCAGCAGCCCATCGGCCTGGGCGACCACTTGTTTGAGGGACTCAGGCTGGGCGCTGGCGGGCAGGCACACGGTCTTGTCCAGTGACAGCAGGGCGAACATCAGGGCCGCAAAGCGACCCGTGTCGCGGTCGTAGAGTGCCCACCGCTGCTCGGGGCGCTGAGCCAGGAATTGGCGCCAGTTGGCCACCTGTTGCAGCCACTCCTGCCAGCTGAGAGTCTGACCGTCGCGCTGCAGGCACGCGGGCGCTGAGGGGTCACGTGCCGCAATCAATAACTGCTCCAGCGGCACATAGGAATGACCGGATTTAATGGCCGGGGCGATCATGACAAGCCTCCGCCAGTTTGGCGCATCACCCGTTGCCGAACCAGCCATTCAATGGCGAACAACAAGCCCATAGCCAGATAGGCAATCAAGCCGTTATAGAGCGCCCACACGGCATCGGAACCCCACAGGGTGGTGAGCAGTGACACGCTGCCATTGAGCAGAAAAAACAGGCACCAAACCTGAGTTACTCGGCGGGTGTAGGTCACGCCTTGCGGGGGCAGTTCGGGATCCTGCAGGCGAGCCAGTCGTTCAATCATGGATGGCGGGTGTTTCAAGGTCCAGGCAAACATCACCAGCAGACTGGCGCTGATCAGAACCGGATAAAACTTCAGCCCCACTGCGCTGTTGGTGAGCCAGGTCCAGAGACCGAGTAGCAACAACAAGGGCAGCCACAGCCAGTGATTGAGCGGCGATTGTCCCAGTGTCAGCAGTCGGACGCCCGCCACCACCAGCAACAGCAACACCAGTCCGCGAGCGTCAAAGGCCTGTAAACCAAAGTAGACCGCCAGCGGATACAGCAGTGTCAGCAGGCCGAGAGTTATGCGTAACAACATCAAGCCATCAATTCTTCGACCGCATCAATGATGTCGCGCACACTGCGTACATTCTTAAAGTCTTCCGGTTTGATTTTTTGACCGGTCATCTTTTTCAGTTCCACCACCAGGTCGACGGCGTCTATGCTGTCGATATCCAGGTCGTCGTACAGCTGGGAGTCCAGCTGAATGTCGTCGGGGTTGAGTTCGAACAGGAGTACCAGGATTTCCCGGACTTTCGTTTCAATGGCTTCGCGCGTAATCATATGAGCTCTTCCTAAAGCTTATTCTTGGGTGTGACTGCTGACCAGCAGGGCCAGGTTGTGGACGCTGGCAAAATGCTTTTTGGTCTCGGCGGAATCGGCATCCACTTTTACCCCGTAGCGTTTTTGCAGGGCCAGCCCCAGTTCCAGGGCGTCAATGGAGTCGAGCCCCAGGCCTTCGACAAACAACGGCTCTTGACTGTCAATGTCGTCAACGCTGATATCTTCCAGATCCAGAGTGTCGATGATGAGCTGCTTAATGTCTTGTTCAAGTTCGGTCATAGCTGACGAGTTCCCGGGTAAAGTAATCTTCAAAAAAGCGGGTTAAGGCTCGGGCCGCTCGCGATGCGGCAGTGTCCTGCTGATAGGGTGTCAGGTCCAGGGACGAGCCGTGCCGTAACACCATGTGAAACGGCCGGTCTGGCACCTGATACCATTTCAATTCCTTGGTCAGTGTACTGGGTTCGCAATGGATAATCACCGGGGTAACCTGACAATGGCAGCGCAGGGCTACATTGGCGGCGCCACGTTGCATGCGCAGTTCCTGTCCCTGGGTGGTGCGGGTACCCTCGGGAAAGATAATCAGGTTGTTGCCGCGCTTGAACGAGGCATCAGCCAGTTGCAGTACCGCTTCGGAATTGTCGTTGGCAATGTAATTGGCGACCTGGATGGGGCCGCGGGTAAAGGGATTGCGCAACAGACTGCTTTTCACCACACAGTCGGCGCGTTTGATAAAGGCGATCAGGAATACGATATCGATCAGGGTCGGGTGATTGGCGATGATCAGCTGGCCAGGTCGGTTGAGGGCCTGCCGGTCTTCGACGCTGTAGGTCAGTATCCCCAGCAACCGCATCTGTTCTACAAACAGCCGAAAGGCATAGTGAATCAGGGCCTTGGCTCGCCGTTCCCGTTTCAATGGACCGCCCGGCAGCAGGTACAGGGTGGGAACAGCGAACAGAGGAAGAATCAAACCGCCCAGGCCAAATGATAAAAAGCAAAAGCCGGTGGCCAGGACACGCCAGCCTTTATTCAGGCGAGAGTTGAGTCGAGTCATTGTCCCCATCATCGCGTCAGAGTGCCTGCATTCGCTGGCATACCCAGGCGTTGCGCTGACCTGGCAATGTTAACGGCGCCGGTTCATCGGAGAGCAGCCAGCGCAGGAAGCTCAGGGTCTGTGGCTCGGTTGCTGCCTGTGGGACTGCGGTGGCGGACTCCAAACTCAGTTGCACATTAATGGCGTTGTCGTTGTCAGTGTTGTTGCCAGCCTGATTGTCAGACAGCAGAAATGCGGCTGCGTAAGGGCAGTCGGGTAACTGCGGCGCCGATTGCCGATACAGCTCGGGAACAGGCTCATCGTAAATCAGGCACAGGACCTGGGCAGCTCGCTGTTCGGTGAGGATGGCCTGAGCTTCGAGCAAGGCGGTGGCGATGTCTTCTGTGCCACAGGCGAGCGCCGATACACTGCTGGGATCGTGCCGATGAATGGACAGCAGCCCGCCAATGGCATTGTGGACAGAGAGGCTGAACTGGGTTGGCGAGAGGGGCTGCTGCTGGGCCAGGTCCTCAAGCAGGGTCAGGGTGCGCTTCAAATCGCCATGGCGGCTGACCAGGACGCAGGGAGTTTGCTGCTGCTTCTCGACCATGGGCAGGGCGCAGGATAAGGCCAGTTTGCCAAGGCTGCCGAGCCGGCGGCGCAACATGGCGGGCACGGCCGTGACGTCCGGTTGATCCTCTACGTTGATAGCGGTATCACCTCGTGCCCAATGCTGCCAGTCCTGGGGGCTATGCAGGCCGGGGGCCCAGGCTGACCAGGCAGAAATTGTAACGGTGATAGAGGTCATGCAATCGGTTGTCCGGGCCGCCTGAGCGGAGTTTTAACTTAGTTTGAGGCGATAAATCAGTCAGTTACGCTGTTTTGGCCTCAGCGCAAAAGGGCTAGTATTTTACTGTCTAATGATAGTGAGGCAAGCGTCATCTGGGATTCTGCAGCGGCCTGGCCAGCGGTTTGTGGAGGGAAGTCGTCGATCTGGTGGTCATCGAACCGGTAGGAATCGAAATAGTGTTACCTGTCCCTAGCGATTATACTCCCTACTTTGCATGGGGAAATCCGGGCATGCGAAAGTCCGGTTTCACATTCCGCTGTGAACACGAGCTCAACTGCAAAGGAAGCAACTATGAAAACACGTCTCTTAGCTCTGACCCTCTCTGGCCTGATGCTGTCACCCCTGGCCGCTGCGCGCGATACCCAATTGTTTCTGCCCATTGAAGAAGCCATGAATTCCAGTGCGGCCGAGGAACAGCTTAACGGTGCGGTGAAATTCTATTTTGGTAAAGATTCAGGCCCGGCTGTTGCCAAGACCATGGGCAGTTTTGTGGCCAACCGGAAAACCAACGGTGTGGGCAAATCCGACGAAGAGGCCTGCCGCTGGGTGTTTCTCTCATCTCTGCTGGCCCTGCGGGATCGGGCGCTGGCTGAGGGCGGGGACGCGGTTGTGAATATTCACAGCTATTACAAAAAAGACGAGTATTTCAGTGCCACTGACTACGAGTGTCACGCCGGTGCCATCATGGCCGGTGTGGCCCTGAAAGGTACTGTGGTTAAGCTGAAATAACCCTTACTTCAGGTGGTTATCTTGCCGGGGAGCGCCGAGTCTTCGGTCGGTTTGTGTCTCTGGTATCTGCCAACCCTGTCATCGGCGGCCACCGACACTCTGCGCCGCAGTTTATCCGTTGCGGAGACCGCCCGTCTGCAACTGATCCGCGCGCCCTCTCGCCAGCGCCAATATCTGGCGGGGCATGTGCTGCTGCGTCGACTGTTGTCATTGATGCTGCCGGAGTGGGAGCAGGAGCACGTGTTAACGCTTGCTCCTGACGGAGAACAGTTGCAGCTGCAGGGGCCATCAGCACATCAGCTGGACTTTAACCTGTCTCACAGCGGCGATTGGATTGCCGCCGTGGTTAGCCGACACTGCCGGGTGGGGGTGGATATCGAAATGCCCCGTCGACAGCGTGACTGTCTGGCCCTGGCGGAGGCGTTTTTTTCCCCGCAGGAGGTGGCGCAGCTTCAGGCGATGCCCGAACAGGGTCAGCGCGACCACTTTTATCGGCTGTGGACACTGAAAGAAAGTTTTCTCAAGGCCCAAAAAAGTGGGTTGTCGAGCGCTGGTCTGGCCACCGCTTTTGTCGCGGCGGATACGGCCAGCTTCTCCGCACCCTGGTTTGCCTATCCTTTTAGGCTGCCGTCTGCCAGGCCTGCTTCTGTACCCCTGTGGGGCGCGGTCAGTCTGTCCGCGTCCCTGTCGCAACCCCTGCCGATATGGAGTTGGTCGGGACAGGGTTTTGAGGTGCTGGGGAGCGTCCCGATGAATCCCTGGTCGCCCCAGCCTTAAGTGACCGCAGCGGTTTACAGCATGGGCTTCAGAAAGCGCCCGGTGTGGGACTCGGGGTGGTCGGCGACGGCTTCCGGCGTGCCGGTGGCAATGATCTGACCGCCGCCACTGCCGCCTTCCGGCCCCAGATCGACGATCCAGTCGGCGGTTTTAATCACATCCAGGTTGTGTTCAATCACCACCACGGTGTTGCCGTGATCGCGCAGCCGGTGCAGCACATTCAGTAATTGCTGAATGTCGTGGAAATGCAAACCGGTAGTGGGCTCATCCAGGATGTACAGGGTTTTGCCGGTATCGCGCTTCGACAGCTCTTTAGCCAGTTTCACCCGCTGGGCCTCTCCACCGGAGAGGGTGGTCGCCGCCTGGCCCAGGCGAATGTAGGACAGGCCCACATCGATCAGGGTCTGCAATTTCTTGGCGATGGACGGAATGGCATCGAAAAACTCACGCGCGTCCTCCACGGTCAGGTCCAGCGCTTCGTGGATGTTCTTGCCCTTATATTTGATTTCCAGGGTTTCCCGGTTGTAGCGCTTGCCCTTACACACATCGCAGGGCACGTAGATATCAGGCAGGAAATGCATTTCCACTTTCACCACGCCATCGCCCTGACAGGCTTCGCAGCGACCGCCCTTGACGTTAAAGCTGAAACGACCGGGTTTGTAGCCCCGCGAGCGAGCTTCCTGGGTGCCGGCAAACAGTTCCCGCATGGGGGTGAAAATGCCGGTGTAGGTGGCCGGGTTGGAGCGCGGGGTGCGACCGATGGGGCTCTGGTCGATGTCGACGCATTTGTCGAACAGGTCCATATTGTGCACCGCCGTGTGCGGTGCCGGGGTCAGGGTGGTGGCGCCGTTCAGGGCCGTGGCCGCCAGCGGGTAGAGGGTGGCGTTGATCAGGGTTGATTTACCGGAGCCGGACACGCCGGTGACACAGGTCATCAGTCCGGCCGGGATTTTCAGGGTAACGTTCTGCAGGTTGTTGCCGCTGGCGCCTTCCAGAATCAGCTCCTGGTCTTCCGGGTAGGGCGTGCGCTCACTGGGTACCTCGATTTTAACCTTGCCCGACAGGTACTTACCGGTCAGGGAGTTGGGGTTTTTCATCACCTGCTTGAGGGTGCCCTGGGCCACCACTTCACCGCCGTGGACGCCGGCACCCGGGCCGATATCGAGAATGTGATCGGCCTGGCGGATGGCATCCTCATCGTGTTCCACCACGATTACTGTATTGCCCAGGTCGCGCAGATGGATGAGGGTATTGAGCAGACGGTCGTTATCGCGCTGGTGCAGGCCAATGGAGGGCTCATCGAGGATGTACATCACACCCACCAGTCCGGCGCCAATCTGGCTGGCCAGGCGGATGCGCTGGGCCTCGCCGCCGGAGAGGGTTTCGGCACTGCGATTCAAGGTCAGGTAATTGAGGCCCACATCCACCAGGAAGCGAAAGCGATCGCGCAGTTCCTTGAGGATCTTGTCGGCGATTTCACCGCGGGCGCCGGTGAAAGTCAGCTGGCTGAAGTAGTCGTGGGCTTCCCCTACCGGCAGGTTGGTAATTTCCGGCAGAGTGCGCTCGTCCACAAACACATTGCGGGCATCGCGGCGCAGGCGGGTGCCTTCACATTCCGGGCAGGCCTGGCTGGAGACAAACTTGGCCAGCTCGTCGCGCACACTTTGGGATTCGGTCTCCTTGTAGCGCCGACTCATGTTGTTGATCACGCCTTCGAAGGTGTGGTTGCGGTGGTACACATCGCCCTTGTCGTTGGTGTAGCTGAAGTTGATCACTTCTTCTCCAGAGCCAAACAGAATCGCGTTCTGGAGCTTCTTGCTCAGCTTTTCCCAGGGCTTGTCGATGGAGAAGCCGTAGTGGTCCGCCAGTGAATTGAGCAGGTGAAAATAGTAGAAGTTGCGTCGGTCCCAGCCGCGAATGGCGCCCTCGGCGAGCGACGCCTCCGGAAACTGGATCACTTTTTTTACATCGAAAAACTGACTCACGCCGAGGCCGTCACAGCTGGGGCAGGCGCCGGCCGGGTTGTTGAAGGAAAACAGCCGCGGCTCCAGTTCCGTCAGCGAGTAGTCGCACACCGGGCAGGCGTGTTTGGCGGAAAAGGTGCGGTCTTCCTCTTCGCCGTCCATAAAGCTGATGCTGGCCAGGCCGTCGGTCAGCTGCAGGGCGGTCTCAAAGGATTCGGCCAGGCGGATCTGCAGGTCATCGCGCACTTTAAAACGGTCCACCACCACGTCGATGGAGTGTTTCTTTTTCTTGTCGAGCTTGGGCACATCGTCGAGATCGGTGACCACACCGTCGATGCGGGCGCGGATAAAGCCGTCGCGGCGCAGCTGCTCGAAGGTGTGCAAATGCTCACCCTTGCGATCGCGCACCACCGGCGCCAGCAGCATGATTTTGGTGCCTTCTGGCAGGCTTAACACCTGATCCACCATTTCACTCACGGTCTGCGCCGACAGCGGCTCGCCGTGAATCGGACAGCGGGGTTCGCCCACCCGGGCAAACAGCAGGCGCAGGTAGTCGTAAATCTCAGTGATGGTGCCCACAGTTGAGCGGGGGTTGTGGGAGGTGGATTTCTGTTCAATGGAAATGGCCGGACTCAGACCTTCCACATGATCCACATCCGGTTTTTCCATCATCGACAGGAATTGACGGGCGTAGGTGGACAGGGATTCCACATAGCGACGCTGGCCCTCGGCGTAAAGGGTGTCAAACGCCAGGGATGACTTGCCGGAACCGGACAGACCGGTGATGACAATGAGTTTGTCCCGGGGCAGGTCCAGGTCGAGGTTTTTCAGGTTGTGGGTGCGGGCACCGCGTACGTATATCGTATCCACAGAAAGTCCAGAGAGTCCGTCAAAATCAATAAACGGGCTAGTATACGCGCATTGGGTGTCATTGGACTACGTCTGTGGTGGTTTGATAGAGGCGCGATGACTATTGCCAAAGAGGTGACCGGCATTGCACCGATGGCACTTAAAACAACAAGATCCAGATGCAATTGTTTTAACCACTGTCACAAAAGTTTCATTTTAGAAAAGGAAACTCTGCCGACTTAAGAGACAGTCAAAATTATCAGAGATCTATGAATCTATGAAACTCAGAGTGCGCAGCAAGCTCCTGCTGCTAGTAGTGATACCCGTTTTGGCAGCCTTGGGAATTGCTGCCTTGGGAGTCAACTCCCTGTTGACGGTTACCCAGACAGCGACACAGCTGACCGAAGACCGTGTGATTCCGGTTTGGCGTTTGAGTCGTATCGCCAGGCACTATACCCAAAATGTGGTCGATCTGGCGCATAAGACTCGTGCTCAGATGCTGTTCTGGCACGAGGCGGAAGGTGTGTTGAATAACGCCTCGGCACTGATTGACCGTGAATGGAAGGTCTACCTGGAAGGCCCCTTAACCGAGACTGAGCGGACGATACTGAACCGCTATCCCAACGCCATTGAGCAGGCCCATCAGAGTATTCAGAAGTTACAGGGGTACATTGATGAGCAGTCCAGCTACAGCATTGGTAACTATGTGGATCTGGAATTGTATCTGGAAATCGATCCGGTACTGGGATTGATTGACGAGTTGGTTCAGGCTCAGGAGCAGTTGGCCAAAGAGGCTGGCGATCGGGCCCAGCAAGTGGCGGATGCCGGGGTGCAGCGTCTGGTTGCTGCCGTTATTGGCACCATATTGTTTGTAGTGTTGCTGGGCTGGTGGCTGAATGCCGGTATTACCCGCCGTATGGATCGCATGTTATCGGTGATTACCGAGATTGAACTCCACAAAGACTTGTCCATCCGTGCCAACTTGCCCCAGGGGGATGAATTTGGGGATATGGGGCGTCGCTTTGATCGCATGATGGCGGAAATAGGTCAGCTGATCGCCCAGTTGCAGCAGATGGGAGTGGGCATGACCGACGCAGCCACTAACCTGTTGAAGGTCAATGAGCAGAGTAAGCAACAGGCGGTAGAGCAGAGCCAGGATATAGCCACGGTGGTGGATGGTATGGCGCAAGTGCACGCGGCTACCGATGTGGTGTTGGGGAATGTGGAAGCCGCTGACGAGGTCAGCCGTGATGCCAGGGAGAAAGCGTTAACCGGTGACCAGACGGTGCAGGACACCGTCGCGGCTATCAACAGTGTGGCCCAGATTGTCAAAAGCTCGGCCAGTGGTATGGAGCAGTTGCGGCGCGACAGTGACAATATTGGCTCGGTACTGGAAGTGATCAAGTCCATTGCCGAGCAGACCAATTTGCTGGCCCTGAATGCGGCTATAGAGGCGGCTCGTGCTGGCGAGCAGGGACGGGGCTTTGCGGTGGTCGCCGACGAAGTCCGGCAGCTGGCCAGCCGTACCTCCGCGTCGACGTTGGAAATTCAGGAAATCATCAGTAATCTGCAGCAGGGCACCCAGGCAGCTTCCCGGCAAATGCTGGAGGGGGCCTCGGCCACTGACCTGGCGGTTCAACAAGCCCAGCGAGCCGGTGTCGCCCTGGTCTCGCTGACCGAGGGGTTCGTCACCATTGGCGAGCGTTCAAAAGCCATCAAAACCGCCTGCACTCAACAGCGACAATTGATTGATGTGGCGGCATCCGGCGCGGAACGGGTCGATGAGCTGGCTCAGCAGGGGGCTTCATTGGCATCAGAGACTCTCGATTCCAGTCGTTCCGTCAAACAGTTGGCCTCTGAGCTCGGGGTCAAGCTCAAGGCGTTTCGGGTTTGATCAGTCGCCCAGAACAGGGGGTGGGCGTGTTACACTGCGCCTCCTAAATCGTTGTATCCAGGAACTTCCCTTGCAAACTACCGCTTTTGACCAAACTGCGCTTCCCGCCGTTTTTCAACCCAATCTGAAGGCGTTGGGTTACCACCAGATGACCCCCGTGCAGGCGCAAAGCCTGCCGCTGATGCTGGCTGGCCGCGACGTCATTGTTCAGGCTCGAACCGGCTCGGGTAAAACGGTGGCCTTTGGCCTCGGATTATTGGCCAAGCTGGAGGTGGAGCGATTTCGGGTGCAGACCCTGGTGCTGTGTCCAACCCGCGAGCTGGCCGATCAGGTGGCAAGGGAAATCCGCCGTCTCGCACGGGCCATTCACAACGTTAAGGTTCTGACCTTGTGCGGGGGCATGCCGTTCGGCCCCCAGATCGGTTCGCTCGAACACGGCGCCCATATTATCGTCGGCACACCGGGGCGAATCGAAGAGCACATTCGCAAGCAGCGCCTGGATTTAAGCGGTGTGCAAACCCTGGTCTTGGACGAAGCTGACCGCATGCTGGATATGGGGTTTCAGGCCAGCCTCGACAATATCGTGGCCGAGCTGCCTGATCAGCGACAAACCCTGCTGTTCAGCGCCACCTTTCCCGATGAGATTGAGCGGATTGCCCAGCGGGTCACCCGCAATGCCGAGCGGGTGGTGGTGCAGTCAGAGGCCAAGACCTCAACCATCGAACAGTTTTTTTACCTGGTGGCCGATGAGGCGCATCGACGTGAGGCGGTGTGCCGTTTACTGCAGCAGGACCGACCCACATCCGCGCTGGTGTTCTGTAACACCAAGCGTGAATGTGACGAGGTGACCGAAAGCCTGCGCCAACAGGGCTTCGCCGCCCTGGCGCTGCACGGCGACATGATCCAGCGCGACCGCGATCAGGTGCTGGTGCGGTTTGCCAATCGCAGCGCCTCGGTGCTGGTGGCGACCGACGTGGCCGCTCGCGGGCTGGATATCGATGCTCTGGATGTGGTGATCAATTACCACATTGCCCGCGATGCCGAGGTGCATGTGCACCGTATCGGCCGCACCGGTCGGGCCGGTCTCCACGGCCGCGCCCATACCCTCTACACACCGCCGGAAGGTTTTAAACTGGAGCGGCTGGAGGCCGAGCCGGCGGTTGAAATCCAACTGGCCGAATTACCCCCTGAATCCGTTCTGCAACAGGCGCCGGTGAAACCGCCCATGGTTACCCTGCAGATCGACGGTGGCAAAAAGAACAAAGTCCGGCCTGGGGATATTCTCGGTGCCCTGACCGGAGCCAACGGTGTCAGTGGTGACGATGTGGGAAAAATCCATGTTTTTGATTTTTGCGCCTATGTGGCGGTCAAGCGTGACGTCGCCAAAGTGGCTTTGACCAAGCTGGGGCAGGGCAAGCTGAAAGGACGCAATTTTCGGGTCAGGCAGCTGCGCGGACGCTGATCCATGTTGCACCTGCTTTTACACGCGCTGGTGCCCTTGTGTGTGGCGCTGGTGTTTTTTCGGCGCCGCTGGCAATGGGCCTGGCTGGTGATGATGGCCACCATGCTGGTGGATCTCGATCACTTGCTGGCGACCCCCATTTACGATCCGTCTCGATGCAGTATCGGCTTCCACCCGTTGCACCGGCTGTGGCCGATTTTGGTGTATGTGACCGCTTGCTGCTTTCGGCAAACCCGCTGGGTCGGCCTGGGGCTGGTCATACATATGGCCCTCGACAGTATCGATTGCCAGGTTACCAATGGCGTCTGGTATCAGCACTGAAATGGCGCATGAATTTCTCTGGTGTCCCTACCCCTTTGGGTGTATGTTGCCGTTTTTTCAGGCCTGCTAGCCTTCAATAGCCGTCGCAAACATCACGACGTTAAACCCTGACGTCCGAGCAGGTCCCCCTGTATCGAGAACACTGCCTTGTGCGTAACCCAGTTGTTGCATTAATCCATCAAAAGGAGTGACTCGTGTCTGCAACCCGTTTTCCCGGTGCCGGTAGCCCCGATTACAGCGCCACCTACAGCAATATCTACTCTTACCTGGCCCTGCCGTTCAGTCGTGACATGACCGACGATATCGACGCAGTGGTCATGGGAGTGCCGTTCGACCTGGCCACCACCGGCCGTTCCGGCACCCGTTTTGGTCCCACCGGTATTCGCCAGGCATCAGCGCAGTTGCGCTGGGAAGAAAAGCGTTTTCCCTGGCGCTTTGCCCTGTCCGACGCCTATAACGTGGTGGACTACGGCGATATCGACTTTCAGGAAGGCAGCGCCGATGAAATGATGGAGCGGGTGACCGCCACCGCCAGCGAGATTCTGGCGGCGGGTAAAAAGCTCATTACCCTGGGCGGCGATCACTTTATCAGCCTGCCATTGTTGCGCGCGGTGCACGCCCAGCACGGTCCGGTGGCGCTGCTGCATTTCGATGCCCACACCGACACCGAGCCCACCGAGGCGAAGTACAACCACGGTTCCATGTTTTATCGTGCCGCCAAAGAGGGGTTGTATGACCCATCTGCCAGCGTGCAGGTCGGCATCCGCACGGAATACGACTACGACGATCATGAACTGACCGTACTGGACGCCAGCTGGATCAATAACCACAGCGTCAGTGATGTGACGGATCGGATCAAAGCCGTGATTGGTGATCGTCCGGTGTACCTGAGTTTCGATATTGATTGTATTGATCCGGCCTTTGCCCCGGGTACCGGCACGCCGGTAGCAGGCGGTTTGACCACCGACCGTGCCCTGCAGATTATTCGCTCCCTCGGCGACCTGAACCTGGTAGGGCTCGACCTGATGGAAGTCGCTCCGGTGTACGATCACGCGGAAGTGACCTGCCTGGCTGGCGCCACCCTGGTGCTGGATATGCTCTACCTGCTGGCCAGTCAAAAAGCGGGTTAAGTCGCTACGACCTTTGGTCAGAGTCTGCTAGTCTGGCCCTTTTGGACGCTCTCCCCGAGTTTTGTCCGATTGGGCTGGATTACTCCTTATCATGAACCCCTTACTCGCTGCCGCCCTGGCCTTTGCGCTGTCACAAGTGCTGTTGACGGCACTGTTATTCTTTCGCAACCGCGAGCAGTGGTCTTTACCGGAACGTCTTTACGGGGTCTTTCTGATCGCTGTGACCGGCTACTTGCTGGCACCACTGTTCACCTCTTCCGGGATGTCGTTGCTGTTGAACGCAGTACAAACCCTGGTGCCCGGAACCTTTTGGTTGTTTACCGCCAGTCTATTCGACGATCGTTTTCGCCTGCGAGCCTGGCAGTTGCTGTTGGTGGCCATAACCACGGTTCTGCCTACCACTGGCAAGGTTTTTGGGGTTGGCAAAGACTCACTGGCGGAGGCGGTGTTGATTGGCTTGCCCCAAGGATTGGAGTTTGTGCTGATGGGACTGGCGCTGTGGGCGGTGGTGCGCTTCTGGCGCGATGATCTGGTGCAGGCTCGGCGAGATCTGCGCGGCTGGTTTTGTGGCGTAATAGGGCTTTATATCCTGGTCTTGTTGCTGATGCGTGAGCTCTTCTTTGCCGGTGAGGCCTGGCTGGACTCGGGGCAGTATCTGTCGGTGGGGTTGATGTTGCTGATGACCAACGGGGTTTTACTGGAGGCCAAAGCCGGTGTGTTTCATTTCAGAAATCCATTGGAGCTCAGGCGCGATTCGGAAATCATTGCACCAGTCGCAACGGCTATAGCAGCTAACTCTGATCCCGACTCTCAATCGCTAACCGGCAGATTGGTACAATCCTCACCGGCGGTTGAAACGGAGGTGCCGGTCGAGTTGCTGCAACAACTGACTGAGCTGATGGAAGAGCAGGCTATCTACCGCCAGATGGGCCTGACCATCGGTCAGGTTGCCAGCCAGTTGCAGATGCCGGAATACCGCCTGCGCAAAACCATCAACACCGGCCTGGGTTATCGCAACTTCAACGATTTTCTCAATACCTATCGTATCCGGGAAGCTTGTCAGCGTTTAGAAGACCCGCAACAGAAAGACATTCCGATTCTGACCATCGCGCTGGATACCGGCTTTCGCTCTCTCAGTTCGTTCAATAAGGCGTTTAAAGAATCCCAGGGGCAAACCCCCACCGAATACCGCCAGGCCAGCCAGTCGGGAATGGGTGTGGTCAAAACCTGCACTGTCTGAGCGTTTGCCAGGCGTCCGTCTGACGAAATTGTAAAATCAGCAGTCGAAATTTGCTTTTTTACTGACGTATTTCTGAAATCCGGGAGATATCCTCACCGGTGCGCGGCATACTGCGGTCACAATTCCAATAAGTGATGTTCCCGAGAGGTATGCCCTGGTGAGATGTTTCACCCTGAAACCAAGGATGCTGACGCTGTTAGTGTCATTGCTGCTGGTCACGGCAGTGGTGCAGATTGTTAATGCCAGTGAGACCGAAGATCTCAAACTACGTACTACCTGTCCGCCAGGCTTTGAGCTGATTGATCAAAAGGCCTGCAAGCTGCGCAGTCTCTACCAGTTTTACGACTCTACCCAGAACCGTGGGGTCGGGGGAACCCAGACCGGATTGCCGCCTTACCGCGACGGCTTCAGTCCGCAGCAGATCGATCTGGGACGCTACCTGTTTTTTGACCCCGTATTGTCCGGTGACGGCTCGGTATCCTGCGCCAGTTGTCACCAGCCGGACAAGGGTTTTACCGATGGACAGGCGTTGTCCGTGGGGGTCGCTGGCCGGATGTCGAAACGCTCTGCACCCAGTTTGTGGAATGTGGCCTTTACGGATCGGTTGTTCTGGGATGCCCGTGCCGAGTCGCTGGAGGCGCAGGTACAAGGTCCGCTCTACACCCACGAGGAAATGGACAATACCCCGCAGCAATTGTTGCAAACTCTAAATGGTATTGAGGCTTATCGGCATTTGTTTACCCAGGCGTTTCCCGGTGATGAGGCGATTACCCTGGATGAAATCTATACGGCCTTGGCGGCGTTCCAGGCATCGTTGATTTCCCTCAACAGTCGCTACGATCAGTACGCGCACGGCAATCATGAAGCCTTATCCAGCGAGGAAATTGTTGGTATGAATGTGTTTCGCTCGTTTGTGGCGCGTTGCTCGGAGTGTCATACACCGCCGTTATTCACCAACAATCAAATCGCGGTCATCGGTACGCCTGAGCCGGAGGGCAAACCATTGGATGTGGGGGCGGAGACGACCTTCAATGCGCCTCAGTTACGGGGTGGCTTCAAGGTCCCGACACTGCGCAATATCGACCTGACCGCGCCCTATATGCATTCCGGGGTATTCAAAAACCTGCGAGAGGCCACCGAGTTCTACAACAAGGGGCGGGGGCATGCGGTGCCCGAAGGGGAAGAGTTGCTGTTGCACTGGCATATCTGGGAGCCGAACCTCACCGAGGAAGAGCTGGATTTGATCGTGACTTTTATGAACACCCTAACCGATGAGACCTTCAAGCCAGAAACCCCTGGCAGAGTGCCATCAGAAGTAGACAGTATCCAAGAGAAGTTGGCACAGAAGCTCGGGGAGCTCGGGGAGTAAAGCCCTTCAGGACCGTCGGAGGCATGGATGCCGACGTCGAGCGTGCATGGATGCACTCGCAGCGTGTCCTGAAGGGCTTTACTTCCCGGGCGATAGCACTGAGTTGGCCGTGAGCCGATATCGGAGTATGGCCAGGCAACAGGAGGGGGTGTCAGGACACGCTGTGAACACGTCCGTGTGCGCTCGGCGTCGGCATCCATGCCTCCGACGGTCCTGACACCCCCTCCTGTCGCCCGGCCTGTCAACGTCGGAGTGGATTCTTAAGTGTTTGTTGTTATGTGGATTTAAAGCGTTAAAAGTAGGAGAGCAATAATGAAAACCGGAACTTTTATCAGTGCCTTTCTGGTCGCTGCGGCGTTTGGGGGCGGCTTGTACTATGGGCAGCACAACAGCAGTCCTGTGATCACGGAAACCTCTAGCGGAGCCAGTTTTGAGGGCGGTTACGACGCGTCTCAGGACCAGGCGTTACAGGCCTCCGGTAAAACTGCACTGGACCACGCCAGCTACAACGGTAAAACCTGGGTGGTGAATCCTGGCGAATCCATTCAGGAAGCTGTCACCGCCGCCCAACCCGGAGACACCATTCAGGTAATGCCCGGCACTTACCATGAAACCGTGTACATCGATAAAGACAGCATTCGTTTAATTGGTGTGATTAAAGAGGGCGAGCGCGCCACGCTGGATGGGGAAAAGCGCCTCAATGACGCCGTGCTCTATTCCGGTAACAACATTGTGGTAGAGAATTTCCTGATTACCCAGTACAAGGGCAACGCCATCATGGGGCAGGCGGGTAACAACTTCGAAATCCGCAACAACATCATTGTCGATACCGGGGTGTACGGTATTTTTCCCCAGTTAGGCAAAAACGGGATTGTTGAACACAACATCATTTCCGGTATTGAAGACGCCGCGATTTATGTGGGCATGAGCGATAACATTCACGTCGCCCATAACGAAGTGTTCGACAGTGTGGCCGGCATTGAAATTGAAAACAGCCGTCACGCGATTGTGGAAAACAACTATGTTCACAATAATACCGGTGGCATCCTGGCGTTCATTACGCCCGGTCTGCCGATCAAAACCACCTTTGACGTGATCATTCGCAACAACTTTGTGGTGGGTAATAATCATGAAAACTTTGGCGCCCCCGGTTCCATTGTCGCCGGTATTCCTTCCGGTACCGGCATCTTGATTATGGCGGCTGATGACGTGATCGTTGAAGGGAACATCATCAATGATCACAAGGTGGGTGGCATTTTAATTGTGGACCACCACACAGCCTCCAACGTCACCATTGATCCGGACTCCGAGCCCAATCCCGACAATGTGGCGGTGCTCGACAACCTGATGATGAATAACGGTTACGATACCATTGATGAAGTAAAGGCTTTGATGCTGACGGAATTGAAAACCGGTCCTGTGGATGTGGTGCACGTCAGTAACGGCAAGGGCAGCTGTATCCTTAACCGGCATCGCTATAACACGGTGGGCTTGAAAGGTTTTAGCGATTGCGAATTTACCAATACTGATAATGTCGATACCTACTTGCTGGCAGAGCCGGTACCGCCGCGGGAGATCGATCTGGCTGAGCGCGGCAAGGTCGCCTATCTCGGTATTTGCACCGGCTGTCATACCTATACCGGGCGCATGATCGGGCCACCGGTGCAAGAAATTCAGGCGATCTATCAGGATAATCCTGAAGGCTTGGCGCAGTATATTGCTGCCCCCACGAAAAGACGTCCTAATTTTCCGGAAATGCCATCCCAGTCTTATCTTGATCCACAGACGCGCCTGGAAGTGGCCAAATATATGCTCAGCCGAACTGAGTAAAGGAACAGTCAGCGGTTTAGTTAATTTCCGGGTTTAGGGTAAGGTGTCGGCGATGCTTCTGGCCAGTGCCGACAGCAATTGCTTTTCCGCCTCCACCATCGCCGGATAGCCATCCTGAGTCAGTGCCAGGTTTTTTTGGAACTGATGGTACTGACTTTGCGGCCCCTTTCCGGCGCCAGCTTGATCGCCACTGAGTGTCCAGCTGGCGATCAGTTTCACATCCCCGTTCATATCGCCATGCAATTGGTCAATGGTGACTTCCAGGCGGACTGGCTTAGTCGATTGAAGTTGGCCAACTTCTTCGCTGGTCAGAATTTCCTGGCCGTAGGCTTGCGTGATGGTGTGTTTGAGAAAATTTTGCAGGCTAAACTGCAGCGGTTCTGACCATTGATGGTAGCGAGCGTTAGTGATTTGATCGCGGCCGGTTTCCAGTACCAGGCCGGGTTGCTGTAAATAGGGCGCAATCCGAACCGGCGCCAGTTCAATATTGGACAGCGAGCGACGTTGCAATGGATTTGCCGGTACACTGATATCCGCTCTCAGTAGGTAATACTGCATCTCCGGTGCGTCAGTGCCGACACAGGCGGTCAATAGCACGCACAGCAGACACACGTTTATCCATTCCATTTCAACAGTTTCCCTTTTGTTGCTCGTCGTTATCGAGTTCCTCATGGTGAAGAGCTCGGTTCTGTTGATGGCCTGGCCAAGGGCTGAATATCGGAACCTTTTCGAACGGGTAACAGCTCGGCGCTGGTGTTCAGACGCTCACTCAAGCTCTTAAAGCTTTGCAAGGTGGTATCCAGTTCCTGCAGTGACTGGTTGAGCTGGTTGGGCAGCTGCTGCAATTCCCGTGACTGTAAGATTTGATTGAGCGATTGCAACGATTGGTCCAGACGGTCAATGGCGTTATTGGCATTGCCGACGGTGGCTTCCAATGGCAATTCATTGAACTTGTTCAACAGGTCCGATGCCTGTTGCTGCAACTGCGCCAGGCTGCCCGGAGCGGTGGGAATCAACGGGTACTCGAGGAATTGCCCCAGCTGGGTTTGGGGTTCTTCCGGGTAGTAATCGAGACTGACCATCTGGCTGCCGCTGATTAAATTACCGGTTTTCAGGGTGGCCCTCAGCCCTTTCGGCACTCCCCGCTGGACGATGTCACGAAATTGTTGGGCGGCTTCCGGGGTATCCCCCAGTTGCAAGCGTCCCGGTTCCAGAGCAATCAATACCGGAATGGGCGAGCCTACCGGTTGGTCCTTGCGGTTGGCCACCATTTCCTCAAACAGGATGCGCTCAACTTCGCCCACCGGGATACCCCGGTAAACCACCGGGGCGCCACTGCGAAGGCCGCCAACGGCCTCGCGGAAAGCAATCACATAACGGAGTTTTTGCTTGTAGGTGCGTTCCAGGGTTTTTTCCAGCGACTCGTAGAGTTTAAATTCAGTCCCATCTTCTACCGGCGGGCCTGGCTTGATGCCGGGAGGGAGAGTGAATGCCAGGCCACCGGTCAACAAGGTGTCGAGCGAGCCCATATTGACGCTGAAGCCGCGGGCCGAGGCTTGCATGGAAATCCCGCTCACATCCCAGAAGCGCACGTTGCGGGTCACCAGCTGGTGATAGGGAGCTCGAATAAACACATCGTATTTGATCATCTGGCTGGCTTCGTCCAGCTTTTGGCTTTCCACCCGGCCCACTACAAAACCGTTGAAGAGGATGTTGTCGCCGGTGCTGGCTGCCGAGGCGTTATCACTTTCCAATACTAATCGTACCCCGGGCGCATTGGGGTCAGTGAGCGGAGGGGATTCCAGTCCAGTGAAGGTGCGTTTTCTGTGTTCGTCCTTGCCGGGCAACAGCTTAATGTGTGCACCTTTTAAGATGGTGTCCAGACCGGTGACGCCACCGGTGTCTACCCGCGCACGCTCCACCCAGAATTGGGTGTCGGCCTTCAGCAAATGAGCGTATTTCTTTTCCAGGCTGGCATTGACGATTACGCCGGAGATGTCCTTTTTCAGGTCCACCGCTTCCACCAGGCCCACATCGACACTCAAGAATTTGATTTTGGTTTTACCGGCTTCGAGATTGTCGGCGTTGTCGAAATAAATCTGAAAACTGGGGCCGCGGTTGGTGTAGTCATACAGCAGCATCCAGACCCCCAGCACAATGGCAACAATGGGAATGATCCAGATTTTGGTCAGAGTGTGCTTTTGGCGGACGTCGACCGACGTCTTGTCTTGAGGTGTGTCGCTCATCCATGGTCCTCAATCTGCCTGGGTTCGATATCCCAGATTAAACGCGGATCAAAACTCTCGGCCGCCAGCATGGTGATAATCACTACCCCGGAAAACGACAGGGCGGCGATGTCCGGGGTGACGGTCATCAGCCCCTGAATCTGCACCAGCGCCACCAGCAGCGACACCACGAATACATCCACCATGGACCACTTGCCCATGAACTCGGCAATCCGGAACAGCTGGGATTTTTGTTTGAGGTTCAGCGGCTGGCCGCGCTTGACGACCCAACAGAGAAAATACAGGGCAATTAATTTGGCCAGTGGCACGATCACGCTGGCGATAAAAATCACTGCGGCGATGGGGTAGGCCTGCATATCAATCATGGTCATTACACCGCCCAGGATGGTGCTGGGCTCGGAGACACCGAGGGAGCTGGTGGTCATGATCGGGTAGAGGTTGGCCGGGAAGTAGAGCATGGTGGCGGTAAACAGAAACGCCAGGGTGCGCTGCACACTGTGATGTTTGCGGGCATGCAAGGGGCTGTGACAGCGTGGGCAAACGGTGCTGTGTAAGTCACTCACCTGATAGCAGGTGTGACAGGCGACCTGCTGGCGATCGGCCGGGGTGAGTCTTTCACTCATGCTGGCCTCCTTCAGCGATTACTATCCCATTGGCAGCTTGAGTGGTTTGCAGGAGAGTGTGGTCGATGGCGGACCAGCAGGCCAGGCGGTCCATGGATGACAGCATCAGGGTAAAGGCGAAGGTAAAGGCCACATAGGCCCAGAAGCCAATACCCAGATCGATGTGGGCCATCTCCACCAGCTTGACCAGGCTGACCAGCACCGCGATCAGGAACACATCCACCATGCACCAGACTTGCAACGCGAATACCCAGCGAGCGGTGAACCTCAGCCAGGGAACTGGCCGTCCCCAATACAGCGGGATGTACAGCAGCAGGGTCATCACCATCACCGCCAATGGCAACAGCAGTATAAACAGGCTCACCATGACAGCGAGCAGGTGCATACCAAAGCGGTGCAGGGCAATAGGGGTGTTGAACAGCGTCATGATACTTTCAGCCCCGGCTTCACGCAGCGTTAGAAACGGGAAGTCGCAGGCAACGGTCAATAGCACCAGTGCGGACAGCGCATAGGCAATGACGTGATCGGCTTCGTGAAAATTTCGCTGGCTGAGAGGGAAGTTGCAGAAATGACAATAGGCCGCCTCCCCGTGTTGCAACACCGGTACGGTCACCAGGCTGTCACAGGAGGGACAGGCGATGTGCTGTTCGCTGAAATCGGACTGATGGTAGGGGTTCGACAAAATCGGACTCGTATCGGACTCGTTGACGATGCTGTTTAACCCGAGGCGGCGTTATACACGCAGTATAGCCTGTGCCGCAGAGTTCTCTCTGTTGATTGGCCAGCGAGTTCAGAGTTCCGTTAACAGGGTGTCGATGGTCTGCAATTGTGACAGCAGTCGTTCGATTTGGGCTTGTTGGTTGAAATTTAACGGCTGTTGTTTGAAATGCTCTTCGGCTATGGGAGCAATGCCACAGCGTTGTGGCAGAGGGTGCTGGGCTTCGATCAGGGCGTGCATGCGCGGCAGGAACACAAATTGCAACCACTCTGGCAGGCTCAGGGTGTCGATGCAAAACGGCTGGGTGCTTGCCAGGGCTGCGGCAGTCGGGGACGAGTCGCTCCACAGGTCGAGGGTCTTGAGTTCCTGCTCAATCTGGTTGAGGGTATCGATCAGCGCTTGCATCGGTGTGTCCCGCTAACTGATTTGCCGGTTAAACGGCGGTAAGGAGTTGAGGATCGCCTTACCGTAACGGCGGCTGACGATGCGCCGGTCCAACAGGCTGATGGTGCCGGTATCGGATTCGGTGCGCAGCAGTCGGCCACAGGCCTGCACCAGTTTGATGGCGGCATCGGGCACACTGATTTCCATAAACGCATTGCCACCGCGGGATTCAATCCACTCGGCCAGAGCGGCTTCCACCGGGTCGTCCGGCACGGCGAAGGGAATCTTGGCGATGACCACGTGGCGACAGTAATCGCCGGGCAGGTCCACCCCTTCGGCAAAACTGGCGAGGCCGAAAATCACACTGCCCTCGCCGTCATCAATGCGTTGCTTGTGCTCATCCAGCAGCGCCTGTTTGGAGCGGTCGCCCTGCACCAGTACGATGTCTTGCCAGTCGTTGGGCAGGGCGTCGTAGACGTCCAGCATTTGCCGGCGGGAGGAGAACAGCACCAGGCTGCCTTCATTGATGTCCAGCAGTTCCGGCAGGGCATCCACCAGCGACAGGGTGTGGGCACTGGCGTTGCTGGCGTCGGTGGCCTGTGGTGGCACGCTCAGGGTGCCGGCGTTGGCGAAGTCGAAAGGACTGGGCACCTGCTGGTACTGGCTGTCGGGCGGTGTCCCGGCGCGCATCTGGTAGCGATCAAAGCGCCCCAGTGCGGTCAGGGTTGCCGACGTAACCACGGCGCCGCAGCACTGCCGCCAGAGGCCATATTCGAGGGTGCGGGAAGCCAGGATCGGGCTCGAACAGACTTCAAAGTCGAGATTGCCATTGAATTCTACCAGGGTGAACCAGCGCGCTTTGGGCACCGAGCCTTCTGCATCGGGGCTGGCGTAGCTGGCCCATAATTCCTGATTGGCCTCGGCGCGGGAGTGCCAAATGCCGATCACCGGGAAGGCGCTTTCCAGATCTACCTTGGGCACCGGGCAGTGGCTGTCTTCCATGGACTCATTGACCTCATTGGCCATTTTGTTCAGCAGGTCGGTCAAACGGTCAAACGACCGCTTCACATCCACACAGGCTCTTTGCATTTCGGCTGGTATCACACCGTTGGCAAAGCGGTAGCGTGGCGTATGTTCCGTGGCATCAATGGTGTCGGCCAGGGCCTGGAACATGGGCATGACCTTGTCCAGTTCCTGCTTGGCGTCCAGCATGGCCGCTGGCAGCTGCTCACCAAAACGGTCCACATTGCCGGCCCCGCTGATTTGTGCCAGCAGATTGGCTACCGCTTTCTGGCTGCTGTCGAGCCATTTGCTGGTGGCAATCAGGCGGCTGTGCTGGGCAAAGTGGTTGAGGGCCTTATCGGGCAGGTGATGGCCCTCGTCAAAAATGTAAATGGCATCTTCCGGCGCAGGCAGAATGGCGCCGCCCCCCAGGGCCAGGTCTGCCAGCACCAGATCGTGGTTGGTGACGATGCAGTCGACACTGCCGAGGTTGTCGCGGGCTTTGATAAAGCTGCAGGCCGAGACATTGGCGCAGCGGCGGCCGGTACACTGGCGGTGGTCGGTGGTGACCCGCTGCCAGTCCTGATCCTCGACGCCGTCTTTCCAGTTGTCGCGATCACCGTCCCATTGATTGGCGGCCATGGCGTCCATCATCGACTGGTAGATTCTCACGCTCTGTTCACTGGCCTGGGGCATCTCGTCTTCGTAGAGTGCCCGATTGGGGTCAGCCGCCATGTCCACTTCGGTCAGCAGGCGGTCCAGTTTCGACAGGCACAGGTAGCGGCCGCGGCCCTTGGCCAGCGATACCTTGAAGTGCAGGCCACTGTGGCGCAGCACTTCGGGAATGTCCTTGTTGACGATTTGTTCCTGCAGGGCGACGGTGGCGGTGGAAATCACCACTTTCTTGCCCAGGGCCCGGGCAATGGGCAGGGTGGCCAGCAAATAGGCCACGGTTTTGCCGGTACCCGTGCCGGCTTCCACCACACAGACATGGCCTTCACTGTCGCGCTCATTCTCGTCGTTGAGGTGAATGCTGCCCAGGGTCTTGGCGATCTCGGCAATCATCAGTTTTTGCCCATAGCGGGCTTTCAGGCCCTTGTTGCTGAGGAACTGGCTGTAGGCGCCTTGAATGGTTTTCTTGAGATCGTCGGTGAGCATGAAGGCTGGGGCTGGCTGTATGGCTGAAATGGGTTGGCGGACAAGGAGGCAAGTTTACCCGGTTGAGGCGATGTAAGCATCAGAAAAAGGTGGGAACCGACTGCTGCGGGGGGAGCAAGCCCCCGCTACCAATGGTGTCAATTGGCGAGGATGGTTTGAGCCAGCTGGCGGGTGGAGCTGTCCCAGTCGGCGGGAATGTCGCCTTGCTGCAGGGCATTGGCAATACGGGTGCCCAACTGTTTACCCAGTTCGACGCCCCACTGGTCGAAGGCGTTGATGTTCAGCAGCACGCTGAGGGTGTAGACCTTGTGTTCATAGAGGGCGATAAGGCTGCCCAGGGCTCGGGGGGTCAGCTGCTGCAGTAACAGGGTGTTGCTGGGGCGGTTGCCGGCAATCACTTTGTGCGAAGCCAGGGCGTCCGCCTGGGCTTTGTCTTTTCCCTCACCGAGCAATTCCTGCAGGGCCTGTTCCCGGCTCTTGCCTGCCAGCAGGGCCTGGCTTTGGCTCAGGCAGCAGGCCAGCAGCTGCCGATGTTGGCCAGTGTAGGGGTGGTTGGGTTGCAGGGTGGCAATAAAGTCCATAGGGATCAGCGGCGTGCCCTGATGAAACAGCTGGTGAAACGAGTGTTGGCCGTTGCTTTCTTCGGTACCCCACAGGGCAATGCCGGTGGGGTAGCTGACGTCTATCCCCTGGCGATTGACCGACTTGCCCAGGCTTTCCATGTCCAGTTGCTGCAGAAAGTCGGGGAAGCGCTGCAGTTGATGGCAGTAAGGCAGGATGGCCTGGCTGCGGGCGCCCCAGCACTGGCTGTACCAGAAGGTGATGAACGCCAGGATCACCGGCATATTGTGGCGGAAATCCGCTTCGGCAAAGTGATCGTCCATTTCGGCGGCACCGTGTAATAGTTCGGTAAACGCCCGCCACCCGACAGCCACCGCAATCGGCAGGCCAATTGCCGACCAGAGCGAGTAGCGCCCACCGACCCAGTCCCACATGGGGAAGATATTATCGGCATGGATACCAAATGCGGTGGCCTTCTCGGCGTTGGTGCTGATGGCAACAAAGTGCTTCTGCAGGTCGTCCATGCAGCAGCCATGCTGAATCATCCACTGACGGGCGGATTTGGCGTTTTCCAGGGTTTCCAGGGTAGTGAATGATTTGGAGGCGACGATAAAGAGCGTGGTTTCCGGATTTAACGGTTTGAGGGTGTGAAATATCTCGGCGCCATCGATATTGGCCACAAAGTGCACGTTGATCTGTGGCAAATGAAAATCTGACAGGGCCTTGCACACCATGCGTGGACCCAGGTCCGAGCCGCCAATACCGATATTGACCACATCGGTGATCACTTTGCCGGTATGTCCCAGCCACTGCCCGCTGTGCAGCTTTTCGACAAAACTCGCCATATGCGCCTGTGCGGCCAGAATTTCGCCTGAAACTGAAAGATCGGTGCGGGCGCTGCGCAGGGCGGTGTGCCAGGCGGGTCGGACTTCGGTGTTGTTGACCGGTTGGCCAGAGATTAAATTCTCAATCGCCTGACGTAACTGGCAGTCTTCCGCCAGGGCCAGCAGGTGCTTGAGAGTGGTTTCGTTGAGGTGGTTTTTGGAGAAGTCGAGCATCAGCGGGCCGACTTCCAGTGTGTAGTGTTGTGCCCGGTGCGGATCCTGCTGGAACAATTCGTCCAGACGATTATTCCATGCCCTGTGGTGAGCCAGCAGCTGCTCCCAGTGGGGCAAGTGCTGGCTGAGCGTGGCGGAGGAATCTTTTGGCGATGCGCTTGCTAAAGTAGTCGGAGTTATTGAATCCGGTGAATCCATGTTGTGACCTGTGGTTTGAGTGGGCCTGCCATTTCTAAATATAGAATGACTTTTTAATAATTGCGCCCAATAGAAAACTCAGCCAGTTCAATCATTGCTTCTTTATATGGGCTGTCGGGCAGGTGGCTCAGCTGCTGGATGGCCAGGTTGGCCTGCTGGCGGGCACTGTCGGCCGTGTATTGGAGGGCGCCAGTGTCCTTCACGATCTCGACGATGGCGTCCAGTTGATCGGCGGCACCGGTGCGGATGGCGTTGGCGATCAGGTCAGCCTGTGCCTGGCTGCCCTCTCTCATGGCGTAAATCAGTGGCAGGGTGGGTTTGCCTTCGGCCAGGTCGTCACCCACGTTCTTGCCGAGGGCTTCGCTGTCGCCTTCGTAGTCCAGGGCGTCGTCCACCAGCTGAAACGCCAGGCCCAGGTGGTAGCCATAGCGTTTAAGTGCCTCACGCTGAACCTCATCGGCTTCGGCCAGCACGGCGGCCGCTTCGCAGGCGGCCTCAAACAGGGCGCCGGTCTTTTTATAGATTACATTCAGGTAATTGTCTTCGCTGACACTCGGGTCCTTGGCATTGACCAGCTGTTGCACTTCCCCTTCGGAGATGGTGTTGGTGGTGTCGGACAGAATCTGCATGATACTCATATTGCCGATGGCCACCATCATCTGGAAAGCGCGGGAATAGAGAAAGTCCCCTACCAGCACGCTGGGGGCATTGCCCCACTTGGCGTTGGCCGTCAGGCGACCGCGGCGCATGCTGGAGATGTCCACCACGTCATCGTGCAGCAGGGTGGCGGTGTGGATAAACTCGATAATAGCGGCCAGATCCAGGTGGCGGTTGCGATCGGCCTGGGGGTAATTCAGGGCGTTGGCCGTCAGCAGTACCAGCAGTGGCCGCAGGCGTTTGCCGCCCGCTTCGACCAGATAGTGGCCAATGTTTTCCACCAGATCGACGTTGGAGTGCAGTTGGTCAATGATCAGTTGGTTGACGGCCTTGAAGTCGCCAGCAACCGCTTTGTGAAAAGGCAGCATGGGGGGAGGTGTCCAGGAAATTTCCAAATTAGGGGGCCGGCCAAAAGCCAGACATAGTTCGGCATGCTAGGTGTGTGGAGGGGGGGTGTCAAGAATGAGTTGTGTTGAATAATGCGACATGAGCTGGCGTCAGGCCGCGGCACCGGCGGCCCTTGGGGGCAGGAGTTGGCGCTTAAAATGGCTGGGGGTTGTGTGTTGGCAGGGCTTGCGGGCTTGGCGGCTTTGCCGTAGAATCTGCGCCCCTGCCGCTACCTGTATTTGGCTGAGCTCTGAGGCTCCCGGTCAGGTGTCGCAATTGAACTGAAGTTAGGTATACGACGCAAGCCTACCCTGAAACGTGTCCGGGTGATTCCGGCGCTGCTTCGTGTCGTCCAATGTCTAATTGGAGCATGCAAATGTACGCTATTTTTAAAAGCGGTGGTAAACAGCACCGTGTAGTGGAAGGCGAAACCCTGAAGCTGGAAAAAATCGAAGTTGCCACCGGTGAGTCCGTCGAGTTCGACGAAGTGCTGCTGGTAGCCAATGGCGAAGACGTGAAAATCGGTGCGCCGGTTGTTGACGGTGCCAAAGTGACTGCCGAAGTGGTTAGCCACGGTCGCGGTGACAAGGTGAAAATCATCAAATTCCGTCGTCGTAAGCACTCCATGAAGCGCCAAGGTCACCGTCAATGGTACACCGAGGTGAAAATTACGGGTATTAAGGGCTAATCCCCTTAATTAACGAAACGAATTTAGGAGTTTGACTCATGGCTCACAAAAAAGCTGGTGGTAGTACTCGTAACGGTCGCGACTCAGAGAGTAAGCGACTGGGCGTAAAACGTTTTGGTGGTCAGGCGGTTCTGGCTGGTAACATTCTGGTTCGTCAACGTGGCACCAAGTTCCACGCTGGCGACAACGTTGGTATCGGTAAAGACCACACTCTGTTCGCAAAGGCCGATGGCGTTGTGAAGTTTGAAGTGAAAGGTGACAAAAACCGTAAATTCGTCAGTGTGGTTGGCGCGTAAGCGACCCTCATAACGAATTTATCGGTTGCTGGTGCTTGCCTGAGCGAGCGCCTAACCTGAGCAAAAGCCCCGTCATCCCTGATGGGGCTTTTGTGTTTTACTAATGTGTGAATTTTATCTACCGACTGCTGACAATCGTGGCACGCGTCATTGCGAGCGCCGCGAAGCAATCCATTTTTGGCACTGTTGCTGATTACTTGTAAGAATATGGTGGTGGCAGCAAGCCAGAGATGGATCGCCGCGTCGCTATGCTCCTCGCGATGACGAGGTTCGGGTTTGCAGTAGGTGGGTGTGTTGTTTAGATTCCGGAGAAGCTCATGAAGTTTGTAGATGAAGCCCCGATTTTTGTGGCGGCCGGCAATGGCGGCAACGGCTGCATGAGCTTTTGGCGGGAGAAGTTCGTCGCCAAAGGTGGCCCTGATGGCGGTGACGGCGGTGACGGCGGCAGCGTGTATCTTGAGGCAGACAGCGAGCTGAATACGCTGGTGGATTACCGCTATCAGCCCAAATACCGCGCTGAACATGGTCAGCCGGGACGCGGTGCCAACTGTACTGGCGCCAAGGGCGACGACCTGATTTTAAAGGTGCCGGTTGGCACCACGGTACTGGATACGGATACCGAGGAAAGGCTGGGCGATTTGACCGAGGCCGGCCAACGGTTGATGGTGGCTCGCGGTGGCTTTCATGGCATTGGTAATGCCCGCTTTAAATCGTCCGTCAACCGGGCGCCGCGCCAGACCAAGCCGGGTCAGCCGGGTGAGCAGCGCAACCTCAAGCTGGAGCTGAAGGTGTTGGCGGATGTGGGGTTGCTGGGGTTGCCCAACGCCGGCAAGAGCAGCTTTATCCGTGCGGTCTCCTCGGCCAAGCCGAAAGTGGCGGGCTACCCATTTACCACCCTGGTGCCTAACCTGGGTGTGGTTAAGGTGCAGTCGCACCGCAGTTTTGTGGTGGCGGATATCCCAGGTGTGATTGAGGGGGCTTCCGAAGGCGCCGGTCTGGGGATTCGCTTTCTTAAGCATTTGACCCGCTGTCGTCTTTTGCTGCATCTGGTGGATATGTGCCCCTACGACGGTTCCACGCCAGCGGAGAATGCCCAGGCCATTATTGATGAGCTGGATAGATTTTCGCCGACCCTGGCAGGGCGGGATCGTTGGTTGCTGCTGAATAAAGTGGACCTGCTGCCGGAAGATGAGGTGGAGTCGCGTTGCCAGGAAGTGGTTGAGCGGCTGAATTGGCAGGGGCCGGTGTTCATGATCTCGGCGATCAACAAGCAGGGGACTCAGGCGCTGTGTGGTCAGGTCTTGGATTATCTGGAGGAGCGCTGGCAAGCCGAGGCGGAAGATCCCGAGCTGGCCGGTGTTGAGCGTGCCATGCAGGACGCGATGCAGCAGGAGGCGCGTGAGCGCATCGAAGAGTTGCGGGAGCGTCACCGAGCCAAGCGTAAAGCGGCCAGGGGAGGCGATGATGACGACTTTGATGATGACGATTACGATGTCGATTTCGAGTATGTGCCCTGAGTTCAACTGAATTTGGGCGAGTAGATGGTTTCAGGATGAGCGTTCGACAAAATTTAGCGGTAGCCCCGCGCTGGGTAGTGAAGATTGGCAGTGCCCTGTTAACTAATAACGGCCAGGGGTTGGATGTTGAAGCTATCGCTGGCTGGGTCAAGCAGTTGGCGGATTTGCAGCAACAGGGGGTGGAGCTGGTGCTGGTGTCCTCCGGCGCTGTGGCTGCAGGTATGAATCGCCTGGGTTGGACTCAGCGACCGGATGCCATCCATGAGTTGCAGGCGGCGGCTGCGGTCGGCCAGACCGGGCTGGTGCAGGCCTACGAGCAGGAGTTCCAAAAATACGGCATTCACACCGCGCAGGTGTTGCTGGATCACGACGACCTCTCCAACCGCCAGCGCTATCTCAATGCCCGCTCCACCCTTAAGGCCCTGACCGGCTTGGGCGTTGTTCCGGTCGTCAATGAAAACGACACGGTTGTGACCGATGAGATTCGCTTTGGTGACAACGACACGCTGGGGGCTTTGGTGGCCAATCTGGTGGGGGCGGACGTGTTGGTGATTCTCACCGATCAGGACGGTATGTTTGATGCCGATCCCCGCTCCAATCCTGACGCCAAACTGATCAGTGAGACGTCGGCCAGTGACGCCAGTTTGGATGCGAAAGCGGGCGATGGCGGTAAGTTGGGTCGCGGCGGTATGATCACCAAGGTGCGGGCTGCTCGGTTGGCGGCGCGCTCTGGTGCCCATACTGTGATTGTAGGTGGCCGACTTGATCAGGTGATTGCTCGTCTGCGCCAGGGCGAGGTTCTGGGCACTCTGCTGACGGCGGACCAACAGCCTCAGGCGGCTCGCAAGCGCTGGCTGGCAGGTCAGTTGCAGGTGCGCGGGCGTCTGTTGTTGGATGATGGTGCGGTGCGGGTCTTGAGGCGGCAGGGTAAGAGCTTGTTGCCGGTGGGTGTCAGGCGGGCCGACGGCGAATTTCATCGCGGTGATATGGTGGCCTGTGTGGACGCTGACGGACAGGAAGTGGCTCGCGGCCTGGTCAATTACAGCGTGCACGAGGCGCGTCGTATTATCGGCCGGCCCAGTGAGGACATTGAAAAACTGTTGGGCTACGTGGATGATCTCGAGTTAATTCACCGGGACAATCTGGTGGTTCTGTAATCCTAAAATTTGTCGGCAGTTTAAATCTGTCATCGCGAGGAGCGTTTTCTGCGACGCGGCGATCCATGTCTGCCGCGATGCTGGCCGGACCGCTAAACACGGATTGCTTAACTGCGCTGTGTTGTGTTCGCAATAACGTTTAAGCATTTGTGGCAGACCTAACCGCCTGTTCTTCATTGTTCGAGATCCCTCTTCATGAGCATTTTTAAAAAGCACATCGACGCCATGTCGGCCTATACGCCGCCCCTGGAAGGGCGCGACCCAGCCGCCTATACCCTGCTTGATTTCAATGAGCGTACCATTGAGGTGGCTGAGCCTATCCGGCAGGCGCTGCACGCGTTTATCGATAGTGGTCGCTTGCACATGTACCCCTCCTATGGCGACCTGACCCGCAAAATTGCCGATTACGCCGGGGTTGAGCCCGAGCAGGTGATGATCACCAATGGCTCTGACCACGGCATTGATCTGATTATTCGTTCGGCGTCCCAGGCGGGGGATGAAATTATCATTCCAGGGCCGAGTTTTGCCATGTATGGCCAGTGTGCCCGGATTGAGAACCTCCGAATAATTGAGCCGGGCTACACTCGTGATGGCGGCTATCCGGTGGAGGAGGTGATTGCTGCGGTCAGCGATAAGACCCGTGTGGTGGTTATTTCGAACCCGAACAACCCCTGCGGCACCCTGGTGGAGCCGGAAGAGATTGTGCGCATAGCCAGGGCGGCACCCGCTGCCGCGATTTTGGTGGACGAGTGCTACTTTGAATACAGCAAGGTGACGGTGGCGGATCGTTTGCAGGAGTGCCCCAATATCCTCATTACCCGCACCTTCTCCAAAACCTGGGGGATGCCCTCGGTTCGCTTTGGGTATGTGCTCAGTGTGGCGGACAACATCAATGCCCTGCTGAATGTCAGGGGGCCCTACGATATCAACCAGTTTGCGGTGGCTGCGGTCAATGCCGCCCTGGAGGTGCCGGAAGCCAGCCTGGCGTATGTGGATGAGGTGATGACGGTTGCCAAGCCCAAGTTGGAGGCGTTCTTGCGGGCCAAGGGGGTGGATTTCTGGCCGACTGGGGCGAATTATCTCTGGTCCTTCCCGGAAAGCCCCCTGCTTGTGAATGAGGCGCTGATTGCTGAGCGTATTCTGGTGCGCCCCAAGGCGGATGCCGAAGGCCGGCTGGGATTGCGTATGACCGTGGGTACGGAGGCGCAAATCGATCAGCTGATTGCTGTGCTGGATCGGGTGCTGACCTGATCCAGTCCTTGTTTTCTGGGTATAAAATTTGAGGCATAAAAAAAGCCGGCTACCTGAAAGGTGCCGGCTTTTTTGCGTCTGACCCGAATTGGCCTGGCTTAAGCAGCCAGAGCCTTAATTTGAGTGTTCAGACGGCTCTTGTGACGAGCGGCTTTATTCTTGTGAATAATGCCCTTGTCGGCGATGCGGTCGATTACGGGTACCGCAGCGGTGTAAGCGGCTTTAGCTGCTTCTGCGTCACCTGCTTCGATGGCTGCAACTACTTTTTTGATGTAGGTGCGCACCATGGAGCGCAGGCTGGCGTTGTGCTTGCGTGCCTTTTCGTTTTGGCGCGCACGTTTTCTGGCTTGAGGTGAATTGGCCACCGTGTTGCTCCTATAAATTCAGGATTGATTAATTCGGGTACAAATCAAGGACGCGACATTATGCCGATTTAAGTTAGGATGTCAACACAATTGCACGTCAGCCATTGGCAGAAATTGGGGTGATGTTGCTGGTTTCGCTGTCTTCTTCCAGCAGCAGTTCGGGCTTGCCCTTGCAGGCTTTGGCCAGGGTGTCGCGACGTTTGGCCAGTAACAGGCCGATGGCCTCGCTGACGCTTTCATCAATGTCCACTTCCTGTTCGATCAGGGTGGTGATGTTCGCTGCCAGTTCCAGCATCTTGTCGTGTTCTTCGGCGTCTTTTTTGTTGTCGAACATACTTCCGTCTCTGTCGCATTTCCAAACGGCAATTACAGCCATGGGTGGGCTCCTGTGCTAACTGTTTTTTTGTACAGTATTGGGTTTGGGTTTGAGAGTCAAGAAAGAATGCATAGGTGATGGCTCCTATAGGTGGGATTCAGTAAACTCGGCGCTTTAAGGTACTTTGAGTGAAACATGGAGCAGCAGGTGCAGGACGGGAATTCACAGGCAACGCAGGCGGTTGAGAAGGTGGAAGAAGAGGTCAAGCCGGCGGGTCTGCTGCGCTCCAGCGCCATGGTGGGCGCATTTACCATGCTCTCGCGGGTGCTGGGTCTGTTGCGGGATATTGTGTTTGCCCGGTTTATTGGTGCCGAGGCCGGTGCCGATGCCTTTTTCGTTGCGTTCAAAATCCCCAATTTCCTGCGCCGGCTGTTTGCCGAGGGGGCCTTTGCCCAGGCATTTGTGCCGGTGTTGTCCGAATATCGGGAGAAGGGCAGCCTGGAAGCGGTCAGGGGGCTGCTGGACCGGGTGGCCGGTTGTCTGGGGTTGACGCTGACGTTGGTGACGGCGGTGGCGGTGCTGGGGGCGCCGGTGTTGACGGCGGTGTTTGCGCCCGGTTTTTTGGATGATCCGCTGCGCTACCCCTTGGCCACTGACATGATCCGGCTGACCTTTCCCTATCTGTTGCTGATTTCCATGACCGGTTTTGCCGGGGCGGTCTTGAACAGTTATGACCGCTTTGCGGTGCCCGCCATTACCCCGGTGTTATTGAATCTGGTGCTGATCAGTGCGGCGACGTTGGCCGCTCCCTATTTTGATCCACCCGTGATGGCCCTGGCCTGGGGGGTGCTGGTGGCCGGCATAGTGCAAATGTTGTTTCAGCTGCCATTTTTGCTGCGCCTGGGGTTGTTACCGCGACCCAAGGTGGATTGGAAGGATGAGGGGGTGGGGCGCATCCTGGCTCTCATGGGGCCGGCAATTTTTGGGGTGTCGGTCAGTCAGATCAATTTATTGCTGGATACCGTGCTGGCGTCGTTCCTGCCCACTGGCAGTGTGTCCTGGTTGTATTATTCGGACCGCCTGGCCGAGTTGCCACTGGGGGTTTTTGCGATTGCCATTGCAACGGTGATTTTACCGGGGCTGTCACGCCAACATGCCGGTGAGGACCCGCAAAAGTTCGCCCAGACACTGGATTGGGCCGTCAAACTGGTGTTGGTGATTGCCCTGCCGGCGGCGCTGGCGTTGATTATCCTGGCGCAACCGATCCTGATGACCCTGTTTCAGTACGGTAAGACCTCTATCCAGGATATCGGCATGTCGACCCTCAGTCTGCGCGCCTACGCGCTGGGGTTGGTGGCGTTTATGCTGATCAAGGTGTTGGCACCGGGTTACTTTGCCCGCCAGGACACAAAAACCCCGGTCAAAATCGGCATTATCGCCATGGTGGCCAATATGTTGTTGAATCTGGCCTTTGTGCTGCCCTTGTACTTTGTCTGGAACATAGGTCACGTCGGCCTGGCACTGGCCACCTCGGTGGCGGCGTTTATCAATATGGGGCTGCTGTGGCGCGGGCTGCTGAAAGCGGGGGTGTATCGTTGGGTATCCCCCTGGCGGCGGGTGTGCGCTCAGTTGTTGCTGGCCAATCTGGTGATGGCCGCTGTGCTGCTGGTTTTGCTGGGTCAGCTTAACGGTTGGCAGGCCTGGGATTGGCTGCAGCGGGTCGTCGCCCTGGCCGGGTTGTGTGGTGCCGGCTTGCTGGCCTACGCGACGACGCTGTGGCTGGCGGGAATGAGAATTCACGATTTGAGGGCTGCCCATTGACCGCTCTTAACCCGGGGAGTGCATCTGGGTTATACTCCGGCCTCTGTATGCCGGGCGTTTATGCCTCAAAAGTGATTCCTGACTGAGCCAACCTGTGTCAAACATTCAGCAACATTTCATCCGCGGGATGCACAACTTGCGGCCCCTGCCCCAGGGCAGTGTGGTCACCATAGGTTCGTTTGATGGGGTTCACCTGGGGCATCAGGCGATTATCCGGCAGCTGCGAGCCAAAGCCGATGAGCTGGGGTTGCCCTCGGTGGTGATTATTTTTGAGCCGCAGCCCCATGAATATTTCTCCGGTGAGGAAGCCCCGGCACGGTTGATGCGCTTGCGCGAAAAAGCACTGGCGTTGTTCCGGGCGGGCATCGATATCGTCTGCTGCCTGAGGTTCAATGAGGAGATGCGGTCATTGTCAGCCGAAGGCTTTATGCAGAGAGTGCTGGTTGAGGGCCTGGGCGTTAAGTACCTGGTGATCGGCGACGATTTTCGCTTTGGCATGGATCGCAGTGGCGGCTACCAGTTTTTGTCGGCAGCGGGTGAGCGGCTCGGTTTTGACGTGACCGATACTCACACCTACGAGGTCGATGGTGAGCGGGTGAGCAGCACCCGCATCCGTCATGAGTTGGAACAGGCCAACTTTGATGAAGCGGCCAGGTTGCTGGGCAAGCCTTATACCATCAGTGGCCATGTGGGTTACGGTCAGCAGTTGGGCCGCCAGTGGGGTGTGCCAACTGCGAATGTGCACCTGCACCGTTACCGCTCTCCCTTGCAGGGCGTGTTCGCGGTTAAGACTACGTTAGCCGACGGTCGGGTGTGTAATGGCGTTGCCAATGTGGGGGTACGGCCTACCATTGGTAAAAAGATCAAGCCCATTCTGGAAGTTCATTTGCTGGACTTCAGTGGCAGTCTCTACGGCAAGTTGATGACCGTGGAATTTGTCCACAAACTCCGGGAAGAACAGAAGTTCGATTCCCTGGAGGCGCTGAAGCAACAAATCCACTTGGATATTGTCGATGCGCGCGAGTATTTCGGTAAGCAGGAATAACCACAAGTCGGCAGGCTTGTCGTACCGTTAGGTACAAACAGGTACAAACAGATAGCTGCAAAACAGACAGTTTTTACATTCAGACAGTTTCACTATTTAAGTAGTTTTTACTATGACCGATTACAAACCGACCTTAAACCTTCCACAGACCGGGTTTGCCATGAAAGCCAATCTGGCCCAACGCGAACCGGCCATGTTGAAAAAATGGCAGGACGGCAAACTTTACGAGGCCATTCGCAAGGCCCGCGCCGGTCGGGAACAATTTATCCTGCACGATGGCCCGCCCTATGCCAATGGCGATATTCACATCGGTCACTCGGTCAACAAAATTCTGAAAGACATCATTGTTAAGGCGAAGACCCTCGACGGCTTCGATGCGCCTTATGTGCCTGGCTGGGACTGTCATGGCCTGCCGATTGAGCACAATGTGGAAAAGAAAGTCGGTAAAGCCGGTGCCAAGGTGGATTTCAAAACCTTCCGCCAGAAGTGTCGTGATTACGCCGCTCGTCAGGTGGAAGGGCAGAAGAAAGACTTTGTTCGCCTGGGTGTTCTGGGTGACTGGGACAATCCTTACCTGACCATGGATTTCAAATTTGAAGCCAACATCATCCGGGCCCTGGGTAAGATCGCCGACAACGGTCATCTGCACAAGGGCTTTAAACCGGTCTACTGGAGTGTGGTGGGTGGCTCGGCCCTGGCGGAAGCCGAGGTGGAGTATCAGGACAAGGTGTCCAACTCCATCTACGTGCGTTACCCGGTCGTCGATGCCGCAGCCCTGTCTCAGTCCATTACCGATTTAGGCGGTGAGGGGCCGGTGTCGGTCGTGATCTGGACCACCACCCCCTGGACCTTACCTTCGAGTCAGGCAGTCAGCATGAGTGCCGAACTGGATTATGTGGTGGTGCAGGCAGGCGCCGAGCGCCTGTTAATGGCTGAAGCCCTGTACGAATCGGTGCTGGCTCTGGCGTCTGTGGAAGACTATAGCGTGGTTGGCCGTGTCAAAGGTCAGGCATTGGAGCAGCTGGCCCTGCGCCATCCGTTTTACGATTTGCAACTGCCGGTGATTCTGGGCGATCACGTCACCACCGATGCGGGTACTGGCTGTGTGCACACGGCACCGGATCACGGTGTGGAAGACTTTAACGTGGGGGCCAAATACGGTATCGGCACCTTGAATTACGTCGATGACCACGGTGTTTATCGCGATGCGGTCGAGCTGTTTGCCGGTGATCACGTCTACAAGGTGGACGAGAAGATTCTGGCGGTGCTGGAAGAGCGCGGCGCACTTCTGTATCAGACCAAGCTGACGCACAGTTACCCCCACTGCTGGCGCACCAAAACGCCCCTGATCTATCGGGCGACGCCGCAGTGGTTTGTCAGTATGACCAAAAACAATCTGCTCGACGATGTCAAAACCGCCGTCGAGGGTGTGCAGTGGATTCCCGACTGGGGCCGCGCTCGCATCGACAGCATGCTGGACTCCAGTCCCGACTGGTGTATCTCCCGCCAGCGCACTTGGGGTGTGCCCATCGCCCTGTTTGTGGACAAGGAAACCCAGGAGCTGCACCCGGATACGCCTGCGTTGATTGAGGCGGTGGCGAAAAAGGTTGAGCAGGAGGGGATGGATGCCTGGTTTGATCTGGATCCGGCGGAGTTGCTGGGCGCAGAAGCGGATCAATATTCCAAGGTGACTGATACCCTGGACGTCTGGTTTGATTCTGGCGTCACGCATTACGCGGTCCTGCAGCAGCGTGAGGATCTGCGTTTCCCGGCGGATCTGTATCTGGAAGGCTCTGACCAGCACCGCGGCTGGTTCCAGTCTTCCCTGAAAACCTCCATGGCCATGAACGGTGTCCCACCCTACAAGCAGGTCCTGACCCACGGTTTTACCGTGGACGAGAAGGGTCACAAGATGTCCAAGTCACTGGGCAACGTCATGTCACCGCAGAAGGTGGTGAATGAACTGGGTGCGGACGTATTGCGCCTGTGGGTGGCGGCAACGGATTTCAGTGGCGAGATGCGGGTCTCCGATGAGATTCTCAAGCGCACGGCGGATTCCTATCGCCGTATCCGCAACACGGCGCGGTTCCTGTTGTCGAACCTGAGCGGGTTTGATCCGGCGGTGGATGCCCTGCAGCCGGAGCAGATGTTGTCGCTGGATCGTTTCGCCATGGAGCGGGCGGCGCAATTGCAGCAGGAAATTGTCGCGGCTTACACCAGTTACAACTTCCACAGCATTTACCAGAAGCTGCACAACTACTGTGTGGTGGATTTGGGCGGTTTCTACCTGGATATCATTAAGGACCGCCAGTACACCACCAAGGCTGACAGTGTGGCCCGGCGCTCGGCGCAGACGGCCCTGTACCATATCATCGAAGCCTTCACTCGCTGGATTGCACCTATCCTGAGTTTCACCGCCGATGAGTTGTGGGAGCAGATCCCCGGCGACCGCAGCGGCAATGTGTTTGTGGCGGAATGGTACGAGTTGCCACGCTTGCCCAGTGGTTTTGCCATGGGCAGTGACTACTGGGCCTTGATTGCCGAGGTGAAAACCGCGGTTAACAAGGTGATTGAAGCCAAACGTGGTGCCGGTGTTATCGGCGGTTCGCTGGAAGCGGCGGTCACCCTGTGTTGCGATGGTGAGCTGGCCGAACAATTGAGTGCATTGCAGGATGAGCTGCGGTTTGTGTTGATTGCCTCCGCCGCCAGGGTGTCAGAGCAGCTACTGGAAGGCGCTGAGGCCACCGACGTGGAGGGCCTCTCTGTGTTGGTCGCCAAGGCCGAGGGCGACAAGTGCGCGCGTTGCTGGCATTACCGCCCGGATGTAGGCGCGGATACGGCCCACGCCGAGATCTGCGGTCGCTGTGTGGAAAACGTCGCTGGCGCCGGCGAACAGCGGCAATTTGCCTGAGTTCATGGCGACTATTGTTACGATGAATGTGAAGTTACGATGAATGTGAAATCCAGTGTCTGGAAGTGGTATGGCCTGGCGCTGCTGGTGATTGTGCTGGATCAGTGGAGCAAACTTTGGTTCAGTACTCATCTGCAGTATGGGCAGCCCTGGGTCATTACCGATTTTTTTAATTTCACCCTGCTGCACAATAGGGGTGCCGCCTTCAGTTTTCTCAGTGATGCCGGCGGCTGGCAGCGTTGGTTTTTCGGACTGGTGGCGGCAGCTGTGAGTGCCGCACTGGTGGTCTGGATGGCGAGGCTGGAAGCCTCCAAGCGCTGGGAGCTGACGGCGTTGGCGCTGGTGTTGGGTGGAGCCTTGGGCAACTTATACGACCGGGTGATGCTGGGCTACGTGGTGGACTTTATTGTGGTGCACTACCAGCAATACTACTGGCCCGCCTTTAATATTGCCGACAGTGCCATCTGTGTGGGTGCGGGCATGCTGATAATTGACGCCTTCCGTTCGAATCATCAGCCCGCTGCGCAACATAAGTAATGGTGTAACAGCCTAAGTAATTTAGATGTAACGATATGACAGAATTAATGATTGGTGAGGGTACCCAGGTGACCCTGCACTTTGCTCTTAAATTGGAAAATGGCCAGGTGGTCGACAGCAACTTCGACGCCTCGCCGGCAACGTTTGTGGTTGGTGATGGAAACCTGTTGCCGGGCTTCGAGCGCGTGTTGGATGGTATGGCCGCGGGCGACAAGAACACCTTTGTGATTAAGCCTGAAGACGCCTTTGGACAATCGAATCCCAACAATATGCAAACCATGGCTCGCGATCAGTTCGGTGAGGACATCGAACTGGTTGAAGGGCTGATGTTGTCGTTTGCCGATGCCCAGAAAGCTGAATTGCCAGGTGTTGTCCACGCGTTCGATGAAGAAACCGTGACGATTGATTTTAATCATCCCCTGGCGGGCCGTAATATCCTGTTCGAAGTGGAAATTCTGCAGGTGGCCCCTGCGGTGACTCACTGAGCGTAAATATTTTCCTGCTAGAGGAGTGTCATTGCGAGGAGTGAAACGCCAGGTAGGTACCCAAAGGCAACGAAGCAATCCATGTGTGGCAGTGAATGTCCTGCATCGTGCCAATAATGGATAGCCCAGGCTACCCTCTCTTGCCCATGGGACAATTCACCTTGTTGCCACGCCGCTTGGCGGCTCGCAATGACGTAATCAAGGTTTAGACTATGACTTCCGCTGTCGCTATTAATCTCGCCAACCCCCGCGGCTTTTGCGCCGGCGTGGATCGAGCCATCGATATTGTCAATCGAGCATTGGACGTGTTCGGGGCGCCCATTTATGTGCGTCATGAAGTGGTGCACAATAAATTCGTCGTGGACAGCTTGCGTGAACGCGGGGCGATTTTTGTCGAAGAGCTGGATGAAGTGCCTGACGATGTGATCGTGATTTTCAGTGCGCACGGAGTGTCCCAGGCGGTGCGTAAAGAAGCTGAGCGTCGCAGCCTGAAAGTGTTTGATGCAACCTGCCCGCTGGTGACAAAAGTGCATATGGAAGTCACTCGCTACTCCCGCGATGGCACCGAGTGTGTGCTCATTGGACACGAAGGCCATCCCGAAGTGGAGGGCACCATGGGCCAGTACGATGACTCAAACGGCGGCAGCATTTACCTGGTCGAAAACGAGAGTGATGTCACCCGCTTGGAGGTTCGCAACCCCGATAAGGTCAGTTATGTCACCCAGACAACCCTGTCAATGGATGACACCGCCCGGGTGATTGATGCGTTGCGGGCAAAATTTCCGAACATCCAGGGGCCGCGCAAGGACGACATCTGTTACGCCACCCAGAACCGCCAGGATGCGGTGAAACAGCTGGCACTGGAAAATGACCTGGTGCTGGTGGTGGGTTCGCCCAACAGCTCCAATTCCAATCGCCTGCGGGAGCTGGCCGAGCGTTGCGGGGCTTCCGCCTACCTGATTGATGGCGCGGATGACATTCAGCCCGACTGGTTGGCTGATAAAAAATCGGTCGGTATTACCGCCGGTGCGTCGGCGCCAGAAGTGCTGGTACAGGCAGTCATTCAAAAATTGCACGACTGCGGTGCTACCTCAGCCCAGGAGCAGCAGGGTATTGAAGAGAATGTCCGCTTTTCCCTGCCCAAGGAATTGCGTTAAGCATTCTTGCTTATCAGATTGCGGTACTTCTGGTTGCAGTAGCTGAGGTTGTAGAAGTTATGTGTTACTGCAATCCGTAATGCCCGCTCGTCCGCGTTGCAGCCGGACTCGGCCACTGCCGTTGATCACCAATTCCCGACTTTCCTGCTCGACATTGTCTGAGCTGGCCTGTGGAGAACACAGTCGCAGCGTCATCAGTGGCAGACTGCCATTCAACTTGCGGACATAGCCATTGCCCTGAAACACCAGATGGCCGGCGTTGATATTGGGTGTCAGTCGGTAGCCTGGTGGGATGGCCTCCTGGGCTTCAAGAATTTCATCGGCATCCGCCGTTGAGTTGTGATTGCGATCCTCAAACACCAGCCAGCCTTTGTCCCACTGTGCCGTATTTGAACATTGATTACGTTCTCTGGAGCACAGGTGGATCGGTCTGCCATGGCGGATGGCTTCAGCCCTGGCGAGGTGGTAGCTGTTGAGAAAACTATTGACCTGGGTAGCCAGTCGCGCCTGGGCGAGCAGTTCGACGCCGCTGGGCACAGCATAGCCCGCCAGAATGGCGCTGACGGTCAGGGTGGCTAATAATTCCGGCAGCGTCAGGCCGCGCTGTACTTCACCTTCCATGGTATCCCCTTGCTGACAAGCCACATCCTTGTGGCCATGCATTCACTGTCTAGGGAATATAGCGGTTTTTAAGATGCGCTGAGAGGGGCTGAAGCTGGTTTGAACGAGGAAAGGAGTCCCTTTCCTCCTGTTTTGCCACCTAAGTATGACATTCACTCAGGTCAGCAGTGATGGCTAGAGCTTACCAGCACTCGGCCACTGAGGCGGTTCCTGAAACGCCCTTGATGCCAGTGTTGGTCAGTGTCAGGTTGCCGCAGTCCGTATCGCTGAATGGGGATTGTGGGGTGGCGGCAAAGGTGAAGCTGGTGGCGCTGGAGGCGGAAAAGGACAGCTTGTAGTAACCGTTGTCGCTGTCGGCCGTGAAGTCCGTAATGTCGGTGGAATAGGCGTTGGACTGGGTAAAGATTTTCTCCTGCTCCTGGGCGGCCTCCAGCAACAGGGCCTTGCCCTCGGTACGCTTGGTCTTGGTGACGCTGTTTTGATACGACGGCAGGGCAAAGGCTGCCAGGATGCCGAGAATCACCACCACAATCATGACTTCCACCAGCGTAAAGCCGTTCATTTTTTCTTTCATACTGTTTGTTCCTGAAGATCACTAAGTTCATGTAGCGTGCCCTGCCAGGAAGTCTGGCAGGGCACAGGTTATCAAGCGCTTACTGGAAAATTTCGGTCCAGGACTTACGTTTGCCGGTCAGTCCACCGGGTGGTGATTCCACCACGCTGACGGTGCTGCCGGTTGAGCTGTTCATCAATTTGAATTCCTTGTCACCATCCGGTGAGCCAATGATGGAGGGCTCGGTAATGATACCCGACTGTGAAATACCACTGGGAACAATCGTGCCGTTATAGAGATCGGAGGTATCTATATTGCCATCGTTATTAATATCCAGTGGCGGTTCTCCCAGGCGGCCTCCATCCACAGCGCTCAGTTCCATCAGGAAGCTGTTACCACCGAAGTCACAGGCAATGTCATTGGGCATCAGGGTGGAAAAGATAATACGGTCGCCACGGACAATGGAATTGGTGACCTGGCGTTCGCCGCGGTTATCCTGCGGCGTCACCCCGGTATTGACCAGGTCAATGTACCAGCCATGGTGCTGGGTCCAGTCGATGGCGTTGTCGCTGGTGATGCGCAGGGTAAAGGAATAGCCCGTACCTGTCACGGTCGGCTCCGACTGAATCACCTGTTTCAGGTAATCCGGTGTGGCTTCATTGCGGTTGCCGGAAAAGGTTGGCGGCAAATTAGCAAAGTCATCCCAGATGCCGTAAAAGGTCTGCGTGTTCCCACTGGCGACGCTGTCACCTTCATCAATGTAGCGACCGGTGCCGAAGTACACCATCACACCGTCACGCTGGGCATCGGGATGGAAGGCGACACTGGGGCGGGTGGTGATAGGCTGAGCCGGGTAGCCCGCCTCGGGCGCCTTGGCGGTGAACAGTGGCGCCGGGGTGCCGCTGGCTTTGATCACATCCCAGTTGCTGCTGGAGGTTGAGCTGACATCGAATTTCCACAGGTTGCCCTGCAGGTCACCGGCGTAAATATAATCGACTTTATAGTCGCCGTTGGTATCGACCGGTGTGGCAGAGGCAAGTCCATTTGGCGTGGTGACGCTGCCAGTATCAGTGGAAATCTTTTTAATCAGGGCGCCGGTTTGTAGATTGACGACGTACAGGTACGCGTAACCGGTGGTGCTGGCACTGCCATCGGCTTCGGTGTTGTTGTAACCGTTGCCGAAAATGGCCGCCCAGGTGCCGTCGTTCATTTTCACGATATCCGGTTGGCTGTAGGTATACCCCAGGTCGGCATCGGTGTATTCCCACAGCACTACGTCATCAATGTCGTTTTGGGTTTCGGTGAATTTGTTGGGGTTGGTGACGTCCAGGGCGTAAACGCCCTGGCCGCCGGCGTTCATGCCGCCCACCAATACCGAGCGCCAGGCACTGCCGAAGTAGGCATCGCCCACCGTCGGAGACCCATCGACATAGAAGCGGTGGTTACTGTTGTAATCATTCTCCGACAGATTTTCCAGGTTGTTGTAGACCGCCGCCGGCACATAGGCCAGTTTTTCCTGGCCATTGCTGATATCAAACCCATGCAGCATGCCATCGTTGGCGCCCACGTATACCATCTTGGTGCGCGAGGCGGCAGAACCGGATCGATAGGTGCTGTAGGCAGCGGTTTCCAGGGTATCCGGGTAGTTGAAGCGGGGCGGGCCAACAAAGGCCGGGGCCGAGTTGATGATGTCGCCCAATGGGGTGCTGCGTTCACGAAAATCGTAGCCGCTGCCTTCGTTGCTGCTGTCACCCCGGAGGAAATTCACCAGTGCCTGGCCGTAGTTCTGTTCATCGCCTGAAGTGGCATTGCCCAACAAGCTGGCGGCCTGGCTGCTGCTCAGCTCGTAAGTGCCGGGGCTGGTGTAATCGCTCGGCCAGCGGAACGGGATGCCTTTTTTCGTTTCCGCACTGGCCGGGTTGTAGGTCAGGATGGTCCGGCCGCTGTCGTAATTCTGGTTCGACAGTACGGTGGAGGCGTTCCAGTCGGCCACCGTACACACGGCACCGGCCGGTATGTCCGCACAGGCAGAGCGAGTGTCGGTAGCGCCTACCGACACCGGCAGCGAACGCAGGTTGCCGTGCCAGTCACCGGTATTGAACAAAGCCTGGTACACCACGGTGCCCTGGTTCAGGGTGGTGGAGTTGGCGGCAACGGCGGCGGAGGAACTGGTGCGGGCGTCAATGCTGTCCATGGCTTCCTGCAGGTCGTCAATCAAACCCTGGGGGTCGGCGGCGTTCAGGTATTGGCCGCGACCGTTGACGGCGGCGTGCCAGACATCGTCAATAGAACTGGCGCTGCTGCCATTGTAAGAAATGCTGGTTGGCCAGGACTCATTGCAGCCGGTGATGCCGGGCTGGCAGGTCAGGTTGCCCTGGATACCAAAAGCAACGGTGTAGGTGACCATGTGTTGGTGCATTTTGGCGGTACCGCCATTGGAATTGGGCACGCCATCGGTCAGGTTGGACAGATCTTCTTCATAGTACTTCATGGCCACATCGGCGATGGTGTTCGACACCTCATCGGCGTAAATGCCGCCGTCGTATTCCGTATCGTTGGTGCCTGTGCCACCGTCCATATCGCGGTTGTCAACGGAATTATTTAAGCTGCCATTGGCATAACCATCGGTCATCATAATGGTAAAGTTCTGCTGGCATTGACCCCCATTGGCGGCGGATAGGATGGGGCTGCTGATGTTGCTTAGGTCCATCAGGGTGCCGTCGCCACTTTTGTAGTATTCACCCGCTTCGTAGAGCGCCTGTCGCAGAGGGGTACCACTGCCAGGATTAATACGACTGACGTTGCGCATCAGGGCTGCTTTGTCCGTCACATCCGTGGTGGTTGAGTCATCGCCATCATCCATATCTTTGATTTCGGTGCCCACGGAGTTGTTGTTATGCAGGGTGCCCAGCCCCATACGCGCCGAAGAGCTGTCGATCAAGGCGAGGGTAGCCTTTTTAGCAACATAATCCCTCATTCGGTAATAGCTGTACCAGTTGGCGTAATTTTGTTTGCCGGTGGCATCGAGGTCGCTGACCAGGAAGCACTGGGGGTCTTCGCGGCAAGCTGTTTCAGTGAAGCCGTTATTTTGGATAACAGTTTCCGTTCCATTTTGAGTTTCTGTGGCTGGATAAGAATCCCATCTGGAAATTCGGCAATAATAATAATCACCTTGAGATCTGAGATCTCCACCAGACGGGCAGCTGTACACATAGACGGGCTGTTCTACCTCAACCAGCTCTTCTGGCAGGCTGGGACATTCACCAGAATCATAGGTACCGTTGCTGTTGCTATCCTGCCAGGTAAAAAACACATTGCCCGACAGGTCGGTTGTGGTATTGCTGCTGTAGGGATCGTAGCGTGCACTGGTGAGCGACTGGTCGCCGTAAGTATTGCCGCCGCTGTCAACCCCGGCCCACGGTGTGTAGGTCTTGCTTGGATCGAAGGCCAGCTTGTTGTACTCGGTACACAACCGGCGCACATCCTGGTCGCTGTCTGGGGTCCAGTCAAATCGATCCCAGCCGTTTTGTTGATAATCGACAACCTGTTCGTCGTCGTTATGGGCGGCGCGGGCTTCGGCCGGCAGCAATACCATTGAGTCCATACTGCCCGAGTCATCGATCACCATCAGAATATTCGGGTCGACTCCGCTGTCCAAAAACAGCGGCACGTTGCTGATGTTTAACTCCGCCCCGTGGGCTGTGCTCGTGCCCGTCAGCACACAGAGTGTCAGGGCAAACGAGCAGATTTGTGAAATCGGTTGACGCTTGTTCATGGCGACCTCATCGATCGGTAGTGTCAGGTAAAAAGAAAATTAAAAGACTTTTTCAAAATCGCTTTGCAAAATCACCACCGCATTGGTGGTGCCGCCGACGCCGCGGGCGGTAATGCGGTAGCCGTAAGACGAGCCATTAAAGGAGGTCTTGGTGATCGCACCAATCTCGGCGTTACGACTTTGGCCGGAACCGGCTTGCTGACCGCGCTCCTCAATGACGTAACGCGGCCCTTCGGCCAGGCCCCCGAAGCTGTTTTGTGTACTGACGTTGCTCCAGAAGCTGCTGCTGCGCACATTGGCTGCACCAAAGCTGTAAACCCCGTTGCTGCCATTGGCATCGGCCACCGGAGGAGCGGTCTGCAGGTTGATAAACGCTTCGGCGGCTTTCAAACCGGCTTCGGCAGCTTCAAACGCCTGGCGTTTGTCTTTGAAATTACCGGCCATACGCTCTTCCAGTACGGACGTTTGCATGGACTGAACGCCGAGAATGGTCAGTACCAGCAGAACGATCAGGCTGATGATCAGGGCGGCACCCTGTTGTTGACGGCAGTTAGGGACATTGGAACTTGGCATCATGACTATAACCCCCGGTTACGAATCTGGACGGTGGTGACGAACTCTTTACGCAGTGGCCCGGCGGCGTATTGTTTGTTGGTGCCGCCGACATTAAAGGTGTAGGCGGGGCCGTCCACATTTTCGATGGTGCGCATCAACAGGGTAATGCGCACAGCAACAACCTGGGTCCAGTCGGCCACCGAGTTGGCGTCACTGTACTGTTCGGGGACGCCGTCGTTATTGGTATCGACGCCGTATTGAAGTTGCATATTCTCAACCCCTTCAATCAGGGCGATGGGGTTGTTGCCACCGGTGGCCTGGCTGTTGTCCAGCACGTAGAGTGAGGGCAGGCCGCTGGTGGCATCATTACGGATGTAGTAGGAGTTGGAGGTATAACTCATCACCTCGGTGGCCGTAGTGGTGGTGTAGGCCGTGGCCAGGCCACCGTGCACCAGCGTGCCGGATGAACCCGGATCGTTGGTGATGCGGAACACGTCGGCGGTGCTGCAATTGGAGATCAATACGACATCATTTTGTTGAAAACCACAGGCGTTGGTGGTGGCAATGGTGACATTGGCGCTGCTGTCGGCCATATCGCCGGTCAGTACCGTGGTGCAACGACCGGCGCCGGTGGTGGTGATCACATCGGTATCATCGACGGCGTTGGTGACGGCGGCCGGTAAGGTCGGGGACCAGTTCTGGGTACCGGTATTCTGGTAACCGAGTAATACGTTGGACAGGTCATAAATCCCCAGTGCCGGGGTGGTGGTCACCACATTGGCGGTGACGTCGGACAGGTTGCCGCACCCGACAAAGCCGGTGCTGCGGATATCACGGCTGATAAAGTCGAGGGCAAAACGGGCGCTTTCCTGCATGCGAGAGAGGCCGTCCTGGGTGCGGTAGGTCTGTTTGCTGTTGATGTAAATTTCGGTAATGCCGTAAGTCAGGATGATGCCCAGGGTCATGGCAATCATCAGCTCTACCAGGGTCAGGCCCTGCTGACCTTGACGTAACTGCATTGCCTTGCCGGATTTTGTGCTCTTCATAACTGCACTCCTCTTATAACTGCACACCGATGGAGATCGGGTCAGTGGTGCCGTCCCCATCGGTCCAGCGGATATTCACGGTGTATTGGCTGTTGCCCTGGTCGGTGACGGAGCCGTCTCCGGACGGCAGCTGACTGGCGAGATTGGCCTTCCATTGCAGCTTGTCGGTGGTGGTAATCTGGGCTGGGGTGCAGTTGCTGCTGCACTGGGTGCCGGTCAGGCTGCCGTAGTCCATGGCGTAGTTGCCGCTGCTGGCCTCGCTGTCGTTGGCGCGCATGCGGTCAATAATGTCGTAGGCCAGCACCGTCGCCTGGGTGCGGTAATAGGCGTTACGGTTCTGTTTCAGACCGTTGGATTGCATCGCCGCCAGTCCTAACAGCCCAATGGACAGAATCAATACCGAGACCAGAATTTCAATCAGGCTGATGCCTTGCTGGGATTTCAGTGTCAGGGGCATGTGGTGGTTCCTTTGGAGAGACGAGCCTGGCCGATGGCATTCAGGCTAATGGCCCGGGATTCGCTGTTATCGGCATCGGGCGCACACAGGCGGAAAACGACACTGCCGGCTGCGCCGGTACTGGTGATAATGCGACCATCAGACTGGAACGACAGCCAGTTGGTGTTGGTGACGCTGGCACGCAAGGTGTAATTCGGTTTCAACGCATCGACGTACTGGATCTCTTCACCGCTGTCGAGGCTATTGTCGGCGTCGTTGTCGGCAAAGATGACCCAGCCGTCTTCCCACTGGCCGTTGTTATCGCAGCCGGTGCCGGATCGTTTGCACATGATGACATCGGTATTGCGCTTAATGGCTTCACTGCGGGCCAGGTTGATGGCAGCGGCAAAGTGATTGGTTTGCGAGGCGATGGCGTTGGAGGTAACCAGGTAGCTGAAACTGGGGATGGCCATGCCGGCGACGACCGCCAGCACCACGATGGTGATCATCAGTTCGACCAGCGTCAGCCCCGCCTGGGGGTGGTAACCTGGGGGCAGGAGCCTGCCTGTTGTTTTTTGCACCTTGTGATCCTTACTATCGAGTGTCTGATAGAACCCTGTTCAAACAGAGTTCGACCAGCCTATAGTGATCTCTGGCGCATTAATTGTCTTTAGGCAGGCGATAAACGGTCACAACCGGGGGATTTGTGGTTGAAAACCTCAATCCTCATCCAGGTCCAGTCCCAATTTCTTTAACCGATAGCGAAACGAACGGAAGGTAATGCCCAGTTTTTTGGCCGCCGCGGTGCGGTTCCACTTGGTTTTTTCCAGGGTTGCGCTGATCACTTCCTTTTCGATTTCTTCCAGGTAGTCGTCCAGCGAATCAATTTCATCCGGGTTGACACTCTGGCTGGAAGAGGCTTGATTTATCTGGCCGGGCTGGCTGTCGGCACGGGGCAGTTGCAGGTCATCCAGTTCGATGCTGTCTTCATCGCAGAGGGTGAAAGCCCGTTCCAGGATGTTTTCCAGTTCGCGCACATTGCCGGGAAAGGCGTATTGCTGCAGGGCCGACAGCGCCCTGCCGGACAATTGAGGGGCAGGCAGATCACTGTCATCGGCAAACCTCTGCAGGAAGTGACTGGCCAGCAGGCCGATGTCCTGTTGACGTTCCCGCAGCGGCGGGATATCAATCTGAATGACGTTAATACGATAGTAAAGGTCGCTGCGAAAGTGTTCGCGCTGGACTTCACGAGCCAGATCCTTATGGGTGGCGCTAAGCACCCGCACATCCACCGATATCTCCTGTTCCGAGCCAATAGGTCGCACGGCTTTTTCCTGCAGGGCACGCAGCAGCTTGACCTGCATGTCCAGCGGCAGGTCGGCCACCTCGTCGAGAAACAGCGTGCCGCCATGGGCCGCCTGGAACAACCCCTGCTTGTCGCTGGTGGCGCCGGTGAAACTGCCTTTCTTGTGACCGAAGAACTCGCTTTCCATCAGCTCCTTGGGAATGGCACCACAGTTGACCGGAATAAAGGGGCCTTCGGCCCGACCGCCCTGGTAGTGGATACCTCGGGCCACCAATTCCTTGCCGGTACCGGATTCACCGCTGATGTAGATGGGGGCCTGGCTGCGCGACACTTTGCGAATCTGTTGTCGCAGCTTTTGCATGGCCTGGGTTTCACCCAGCAGCGGCGAACTGGGTTCCGACTGGTTGGTCTCCTGGCTTCCCAGGCGCAGGGCGGTCTGGATCAGGTTGCGCAGCAGCTCCAGTTCGACCGGCTTGGAAATAAAGTCAAAGGCCCCCGCCTTCATGGCGGCGATGGCGGTGTCCATATTGCCGTGGGCGGTAAATACCGCCACCGGCAAATCGCTGCGGTGTTTCTGGATCCATTTGACCAGCTCTATACCATCGCCATCGGGCAGGCGCAGATCGGTGAGGCAGACATTATAGTGGTTGTCGGAAAGCAAGGTGATCGCTTGCCCGACACTGGAGGCGCAATCGGCGTCAATGCCCATACGCGACAGGGTGATCACCAGCAGCTCGCGAATATCCGGTTCGTCATCAATGATCAGGGCTTTTGTGGTTGTTTTGCTCATGGGCTAAAAAATACGGTCAGGATGGGGGAATTCAATCCGGAAACAGCTCTTGTTGCCATCGGTCCGGCAGTAAGTCAGGGTGGCGTGATTGGCTTCACACAACTCTTTGGATAGATACAGGCCCAGCCCGGAACCGCTCGCCTGGGTGGTGAAAAACGGTTCAAACACATGGGGCAGGCTATCTTCCGGGATGCCATCGCCGTCGTCAATTACCAATAGGTAGGGGAGCTCGGTGATGGGATTGATGTCCAGTCTGAGGCTGACACGAGCTACACCCCGGGTGAGTTCGCTGTGACGCAAGCCATTGTCTACCAGGTTGGTCAGGACCTGGGACAAATGGCTGGTGTCGATGCGGGTGTACGCCTCGGGCGTGCGAATGTCCAGCTCAATGGTCACCGGCTGGGAAAGGTTGTCCTGGTAATCCTGCTCAAACTGCTGCAACCAACCGGACAGGTGGACTTGCTCCGGTTTGGTCGGGCGACGACGGGACAATTGCAGCACGTTTTCGATGATCTGGTTGACCCGTGAGACGTTGGTGTCGATGATCTCGGTCAGGCGGCGATCAGCCGCATCCAGCGAGGTGGACTCGGCCAGCAACTGACCGGCATGGCTGATGGCGCCCAGCGGGTTGCGGATCTCATGGGCGATGCTGGCGGTCAGGCGCCCCAGTGATGCCAGCTTGAGACTTTGGGCTTCACGGTTGAGACTGCGGGTATCCTCGACAAACACCAGGGTGTCGGGCGTGGGCTGAGTTTCGCTTGCAGTGGAGTTTGGGTGAGAGTCCGCCAGATCGGCAAAGCGAAGGCGCACCTCCTGGCTATTGTCTGTCACCTTCAGGTTGGGGGCGCGGGTGTGCGGCCGGCTCTGCCAGAGTTTGACCTGTTGTTCCAGTTCCGGAATGTCGCTGAGATGCAGCCTATCGCCATGGGGTTGCCAGTCCAGCAATTCGGTCGCTGAGCGATTGATCAGTTGAACCTGGCCATTGGGGGTGGCAACCACAATACCGGTTTGCATTCTTTCCACGATCATCTGCGCCAGTTGTTGCAGGTGGGCGGCCTGTTCAGCCTTGGAGGCCGCTTCGGCAGCACTCTGGCGCAGTTTGGTGCTGAGGTAGTTAAAGATCAACGAGCAGGCAAACAGGATGATGCCCAGGGTGCCGGCGGCAAACAGGGCCCGGCTGTCGACATCGGCCTGTTGCATCATGTACAGCGCCTGGGTCAATACCAGCAGTGTCGCCAGGGCCGCCAGCGCGCTGCTGGCCTGAGTGTTGAGGAAGATGCCTCCCGTCGCTGTGGCGACCAGTAACAGGAAGCCCAGGCCGCTGCCGAGCCCGCCACTGGCGTGCATTAGCAGCACCAGGGCAACAATGTCGATAAATAGAATGACAAATATCTGCTCCGCCGTCGGGCTGAAGTTCCGACGCCAAAGCACTACCAGCGTCAGTATGTTGGTAGTGGCGTAGGCCAGTGAGCAGTAAAAAAACAGCTCTGGCCAGTGGTTGCCGAGAATATTGGGTGTCAGGCGAGAGCTGAACATCATCAGCAGCAGGCAGCTCAGGCCCACCCGGTAGTAGGCGTAAATTTTCAGTAGGGGGTTGTTAATATCGACGCTGGTTTGGCTCATGAATTGATCTGCGGTATTGCCTGGTTTTGCTTAATGGGCGGGATTATCCGAAAATAGCACTCCGCCCCGACTCGGGGTTAGGGCTCTATATCAGAGCTATATACAATTAAAGCTATATAGAATTAGAGCTATAGAGTACCACGAGCGAAGAAAAAGAGATTCCGGAGTTAGATGTTATGCCAACCCTAAAGATTGTTATGGCTCAGGTAAACCCGCTGGTGGGAGATATTGAAGGCAATACCGAGCTGATTATTGACTCAGTCCGACAGGCCGAGTCGGAGCACGGTGCGGATATTGTCATTTTCCCCGAGCTGACCCTGACGGGTTACCCCCCGGAAGATCTGTTGTTGCGCGAGAGCCTGGAGCTTCGCATCAGTCGTGGCTTGCGGGCGGTCTGTAGCGCGTCTCTGCAGGCGGCGGTGGTGTTGGGGTATCCCCGGGTTGTGGCCGGGCGGGTTTTCAATATGGCCGGCGTGATTGAAAATGGTGAAATCACCGCGGAGTACGCCAAACAGCACCTGCCCAATTACAAGGTCTTTGATGAGTTGCGTTACTTTGTTCCTGGCGACAGCCCCTGCCTGGTGCGACTCAAGGGCATTAAGGCGGCCATCACCATCTGTGAAGACATCTGGCAGCTGGAGCCGATGCTGCAGGCCAGGCAGGCCGGTGCCCAGTTGATGTTGAATCTCAATGCCTCGCCGTATCACGTTGGCAAGGTGCAACAACGCCGAGAATTACTGCACGACCGGGCGCGCGAAGGGCATATGCCGATTGTCTATGTCAATCAGGTTGGCGCCCAGGATGAACTGATTTTTGATGGCGCGTCCATGGTGGTGGATGCCGAAGGCGATGTGAAGGTTCTCGCGCCCAGCTATGAAGAAATGCTGCAGCCGGTAACGTTAAGTTTTAATGGTGGGGTATGCACGGTTAAGAATACGGACATCACTCCGGAACCGCCGCGGCTGGCCAGCATCTACCAGGCGCTGGTGGTGTGCGTAAGGGATTATGTCAACAAGAATGGCTTTAAGGGTGTGGTGCTGGGGCTGTCAGGGGGCATTGATTCGGCCCTGACCCTGGCCATTGCCGTGGACGCCCTCGGCAAGGACCGGGTTGAGGCGGTCATGATGCCGTTTCGCTACACCTCGGACTTAAGTAAAAACGATGCGGCTGACGAAGCCACGCGGCTGGGAGTTCGCTACCAGTCCATTTCCATCGAGCCCATGTTCGATGCGTTTATGCAGGCGCTGGAAAGTGAGTTTGTGGGAATGGAGCGGGATACGACGGAAGAGAATCTGCAGGCCCGCTGCCGCGGTGTCCTGCTGATGGCTATCTCCAACAAAAAAGGCTATCTGGTGCTGACCACCGGCAACAAGAGTGAGATGGCCGTCGGTTACTCCACCTTGTATGGGGACATGGCAGGCGGCTTTGATGTCTTGAAAGATGTGCCCAAGATGCTGGTGTTCGAGCTGTCCCGCTATCGCAACACCCTGGGCGAAGTGATTCCTGTGAGCGTTATCGAGCGGCCCCCTTCGGCCGAACTGGCACCGGACCAGAAAGATGAAGACAGTCTGCCACCCTATGAGGACCTGGATCGTATTCTGGAACTGTATGTGGAGCGAGACTACAGTGCCACGGCCATTATCGCCGAGGGCTTTAAGCCCGATGTGGTGCACCGGGTTTTGCGACTGGTAGACGTCAATGAGTACAAGCGCAGACAGGCGCCGGTGGGGCCACGTATTACCGAACGTGGGTTTGGTCGAGATCGCCGTTACCCCATCACCAACGGCTGGAAGATTGGCGACTGATCCGTTAGTGGCGGACCTTATTGGCCCGCCGCTGTTACCGGGGCTTCACTTAAACCACTGACGACTGCCGCTGCAACCAGAGCTTCATCGTAACCCATATCGATAGCCAGTTCCTGTACGGCGGCTGCCAGGGTGGGGCGCTCGGCCACTACTGATGCGATCAGGTCCAGGTGGCTGCTGTCCGAACCAGCTTGAAGAGTCGATTGCAAGTCATGGATCAGTTGCTGGTCATCCACCCCCTGGATGAATTCATTGACGGTTGCCAAAGCGATGCTGATTTCCGCCGCCGCTACCCCTGCTGACAGATCTCCCATTATTTCTTGTGCCTGAATATGACCTAGGGCCTGATTGGCATCTGCCAGTGCTATGGTCAACTCGGCGGAGGCCAGGCTGTCGTTTAGGGCGTTTAACGCCGGTTGTGCATCGTGTTTGAGTGTGGACGCTGAAGCAAACAGGGGGAGGGTCAGGCCGATAGCCAGGGCCAGCAGTGTCGGTGTTTTCATCGCTAGGTCTCGCAGGTTGTTGTTCTTATCGTCTGGTCGTCAAGCCAGTGTAACCACTTCCTTTGTGGGTCGCAATATACGCCAAAATCCTCAGCTACACTTCCATAATCGAGGGCGACAGATGCTTGATGAGGAGAGTGAGTGATGGCAATTACATTGGCTTTTGACGGTAAAACGGTGGTGGTGGTGGGTGGTACCAGCGGGATTAACCGGGGTATAGCAGAGGAATTCGCTCGCCAGGGGGCCAGGGTGGCGGTAGCCAGTCGCAAACAGGCTAAGGTGGATGACACGGTCAGCAGCCTGCAGGCGCTGGGAGCCGAGGCGATGGGTTTTGTCGCCGATGTGCGCGATCCTGAGGCGATTGAAACAGGCTTGAAGGCGGTGCACAACCGCTTTGGCGACTTTGATGTGCTGGTATCCGGTGCGGCCGGTAACTTCCCGGCCACGGCCAAGGGTATGTCGACCAATGCGTTTAAGTCTGTGGTGGACATTGACTTATTGGGCACCTTTCATGTTATGAAGGGCGCTTATCCCTATCTGAAAAAGCCTGGCGCCAGCGTCATCAATATTTCAGCGCCGCAGGCTTTCCTGCCAATGATGGCCCAAGCTCATGTCTGTGCGGCCAAAGCCGGTGTGGATATGGTGACCCGGACGCTGGCCATGGAGTGGGGGCCGGAAGGTGTGCGTATCAATTCCGTCGTCCCCGGTCCTATCGATAATACCGAGGGCATGGAGCGCCTGGCGCCCACCGATGAATTGCGGCAGCTGACGGTAGAGTCGGTGCCGCTCAAACGGATGGGAAAAACCGACGATATTGCCAATGCCTGCCTGTTCCTGGCATCGAGCCTGGCCGCTTATATCAGTGGGGTCGTGTTGCCGGTAGACGGCGGCTGGTGTCAGGGTGGCTGTGGTGGCATGAGCCATGCGCTGATGGACTTTGCGTCCATGTAGGCGGCGAATAGGTACTGCCTGGAATGAAAAAGGCCGGTCAGGTGACCGGCCTTTGAGGTTGGCGAGTGACAGCGCTTACTGGAAGCGGTAGGTCACGTCCAGGCCGTAGGTGCGCGGAGGGAAGCGCCAGATGGTGTGGGATCCAATAGCGGTTGCCGGACCCGCGTAGTCGCCAATAATCTCTTCATCGGTCAGGTTGTTGACCCAGGCGGAGATTGCCCAGACATCGCTGGCACTGTTGAAGGTGGCGCGGGCGTTCCACTGTTCGTAGGAATCAATGTCTTCACCGCGGTTGGTGCCGACACGCTCATCCGTCCAGTTGTAGTCTGTGCGCAGCACCAACTCACCCATATCCTTAACGGGCAGAGAGTACTCCATCATCAGGTTAAACTTGTTCTCCGGGGTCATGGCCAGTGGCTCACCCTCTTCGTTGAAACCCTTGATGTCAGCACTGTAGTCCTTGGTGACTTCGGTATCCAGATAGCTGTAGTTGGTGCTGATAAACAGGTTATCACCCGCGGTGAACAGGTCGTTGGCAACGGACCAGTAGAGTTCCATATCCAGGCCCTGACCTTCGGCGTCTTTCAGCAGAATGTTGTAGGTGGGGATGGGGGAGCCAACCAGTGACAGATCCTGTTTGTTTTCATACTCGTAGAAGTAGGCTGCCACATTCAGGCGTACCTTGCCGTCCAGATACTCGCCCTTGTAGCCAAGCTCGTAGTTGGTGACTTCTTCCTGATCGAAAGACGGCTCAATACCTGGACCAAAGCTGAGGCTGTTGAAACCGCCGGACTTAAAGCCGGTGGCCACGCTGGCGTACATCATGCTGGTGTCGCTAAGGAAGTAATCCAGTACCAGTCGGCCAGACAGTGCATCCCAGTCATCGCTGAACTCTTCAGGCACATACATGGCATCAACGCCATTGTTGAAGAAGGCCAGGCCTAACAGCAGGGGGTTGCTGCCATATGCAGGAATGGTGCTGAAAAAGTAGTTGTTGGGGTTGTAGCCGGTTTCAACCGTGAATTCTTTTTCATCGTAGGTGTAGCGCAGACCGGCCGTCAGGTTCATTTTCTCGGTCAGGGCGTAGGTAAAGTCACCGTACACAGCCATGCTTTCATAGGTACCGGTATTGCGGACGCTCTCTACCCAGTTGCCACCACTGGCCATGCGCGCCTGCAGCTGGGGCAGAACGTCACACACGAGGGCTGCGTCTGAATTGGTGCCATAGTCAGCCAGGCTGGTAACGCTCATGCCGCAGCCGTCAATCGCCGCAATCGCCCCCAGGGCGCCTGCGCCGGCATAGGTTTGGTAGAGGAAGGTGCTCAGCGCAATACCGTCAACATTGGTGCCTACTGGGAACTGACCCGGGTTGCTGCCGTTCAGTACCGGGTTCATGCCGAAACTATTCAGCGTACGCACTCCGTTGATCATTTCGGCAATCTGCTGATCGCTGGCGTCCGCCGGCAGGCCCACCAGTGAGGGATCGTCCTGAGCGCCGGAATAGAGAGCAAAGGTTTCCAGGGTGCTGTAGTTAAATTCGGCGATGGTGGTGTGGTCCACATGCTCTTTGCTGTAACCGGCACCCAGGGTCCACTTCAGTTTGTCGGTTTCACCGGTCAGGCGAAACTCCTGGGAAAACTGATCCTGTTCGTCGTAGTTGGCAGAGTGGAAGTGGTGATTGGGATCGGCAGAGCCATCCTCGTCGTTGAGGAAATCCACATTCATCGAGCGGTAGGCGGTGATGGAGGTCAGGGTGAAGTTGTCGAAGTCGTAGTTCACTTCTACCGATGTACCAAACAGATCCCGTTCTTCCACGGAGGGGGCATCCGTTGAGACGGCGCCAAAGGCGTCGAAGGCTTCACCCGGATTGCCGGCGTCATAGACACTTTCTGTCGTGGTGTAGACGGTACCGGAGTTTTGGTCCAGGTCGTTGTATTCAGCGCGCCAGATTACTTCGAGTTTGTCGGTCGGTGTCCACAACAGGGAAGTGCGCAGCGATTCGCTGTCGACATTTTCCAGATCAACACCGTTTACGTTTTCCAGCCAGCCATCACGCTTGCTGCTGGTGCCGCTGATGCGGAAAGCCAGGGTTTCGCTCAGGGGGGTGTTGAAGGAAAAGTTAACATTTTTCTTGCCGTAGTTGCCGACGGTGCCGCCAATGGTGCCTTCGGTAAAGTCCGATGGCTTCTTGGTAATAATGTGTATCGCACCGCCGGTGGCATTGCGACCGAACAGGGTGCCCTGTGGCCCCTTGAGGATTTCTACCCGTTCGACATCGTCGAAGGGAACTTCAGCACCGGCCCCGCGAGCGGCATAAACACCATCGATATAAAGAGCAACTGCAGGATCAGAGCCAACAGTGAAGTCGGAAGTCCCAATGCCACGAACGTTGTACTCAGGTTGAGTCACGCTTTCGTTGTTCATTTCCACACCGGCGGTGGCTTTACCCAGGTCGCTGATTTTTTCAGCGCCCATTTCTTTCAGGGCAGCTCCGCTAAAGGCGGAAATGGAGATAGGTACGTCTTGCAGGTTTTGTTCACGCTTTTGGGCAGTTACCACGATTTCTTCCAGCAAGGCGGAAGCGTTGGCTTGAATTGCGCTAAAAGGTGAGGTAGCCGCAACGGCGAGTGCCAAAGGCAAAGCTTTGACAGTTCGATACGGGACATGGCTCATAGTATGGCTCTCTTATCGTTGTTGATGCTGCATTTTGTATGTTTCTTGAGCATGCCAGAAGCTCAAATTGAGCGACGGCAATATGAGGGATCGTAGCGCCTGAATCAACCTAAGTGAAGGGGTATTAGTGAACGGTCAGTCACATTTTATTGTTGTGGAAAGCCGCCGCAATATTCGATTACGCTCGGATGACGGTCAGTAAGTTTTCAGCCCGCATGTTCACCAATTTGGGTAATTGCCAATCAAAGTGGTCGACAAAAATATTATGAATAACGCAGTGGAGAGCGACTCTTGAATCAAATCAGACTGTCTGAATCTACCTTGGGGCCTGGCAAGCGAGTGTTATTGCTCATGTTGCTGCTCCTGTTATCTGCGCTGTTGCTGGTCACGTGGTTGGGGCGCGGCAGCCTGGCGGTGATCGAGGGTGAGTTGACGGTGCCGAACTTGACGGAAACCGTCACCATTGAGCGTGACCGTCAGGGTATTCCCACCATAAGCAGTGCCGATCGACGGGCTACGGCCTACGGTCTGGGGTTTGTTCATGCCCAGGAACGTTTCTTCCAGATGGATTTATTGCGGCGCAACTCCGCCGGTGAACTGTCGCAGCTGATCGGCAAATCGACACTGGATCATGACCGCAGGATTCGAGTTCATCGTTTTCGTTCGCGGGCGCAACGCAATATTGCCTCAGCCCCAGCCGCGCACCTGGCTGTGCTCGAAGCCTACGCCCACGGCGTCAATGCGGGGCTGTCCCAGCTGGACCGTAAACCGTTTGAGTATTTTTTGCTCGGCAGTGAGCCGCAAGCCTGGCAACCGGAAGACAGTCTGTTGGTGCTGTTCAGTATGTATATGACCCTGCAGGATCAGTTTGCAGAAACCGAACTGCATGACAGCCTGATGGCCGAGGTGTTGCCGGCTGATCTGTATGCCTTCCTGCATCCGGGTGGTGGATCTTGGGACGCGCCTTTGTTGGGTGACGCTTTCGAACCGGCGGGGATACCTTCCAGTGGTGTGACCGATATTCTCGGTGCGAAGTCATTGGTCTATCAGCCCCTGCGTGATAGTGATGATCGTACCATCGGCAGTAATAACTGGGCAGTGGGTGGTGCCTTGACCGAGCATGGTGCAGCCATGGTGGCGGACGATATGCACCTGAATATTCAGGTACCGAATATCTGGTATCGGGCGCGCTGGCCGTTGGCCAATGGCCTGGTAATGACCGGTGCTTCACTGCCAGGTACTCCCGCCATGATTGTCGGCAGCAACAGCAAGGTGGCCTGGGGCTTTACCAATACTGGCGGCGATTGGAGTGACGTGGTGGTGCTGGAGGTGGACGCCCAAGAGCAGCGCTATCGTGTGCCCGAAGGTTGGGTGGCATTTAACGAAGTTGAGGAAACCCTGCAAGTAAAAGGCCGGCAGCCCGAAGTGCTGATGGTGAAAGACACTCGTTGGGGACCGATTATTGGCCGGGACCATCAAGGCCGTTTGCTGGCGCTGCGCTGGGTGGCGCATGATCCAGAGGGGGCCAATATGAATATCATTGGGATGGAAAATGTCTTCTCGGTCGCCGAGGCGATGCGGGTGGCCTCATCTTTTGGTCAGCCGGCGCAGAACTTTGTCGGTGGGGATGTGCAGGGCAATATTGGTTGGACTGTGGCCGGACCCATTCCCAGGCGCGTGGGGCTGGCAGGCAACCGCCCCCGCAGTTGGGCGGATGACGTTGCCGGCTGGCAAGGCTATCTGGACTATGATGAGGCCCCCAAAGTGTACAACCCTCCGTCACACCGCATCTGGACCGCCAATGCCCGCACCTTGAGTGGCGAGTATTTGCAGCTGATGGGCGATGGTGGCTATGCCCTGGGAGCGCGGCAGCAACAAATCCGTGACGCCCTGTTCGCACGGGAACAATTTACGGAGCAGGATTTACTGGCTATCCAGCTTGATGATCGAGCGCTGTTCCTACAGCGTTGGCAGCAACACTTGCGAGCTCTGTTATCCAGTAAAAATGCTGCAGAAGTACCCCTGCGACAACCGCGTGAGGTTCTACTGCGGGAGTTGGATAATTGGGGCGGCCGGGCATCGGCGGATTCGGTGGGCTACCGTTTGGTGCGAAACTTCCGACACAAGGTTATTGAATACAGCATCGCCCCGTTTGTGACTGCCCTGCTGCAGAAGGATCCGACGTTTGACAGTCACTTTATCAAGCGTTCTATTGAATACCCGGTATGGACCATGATCAAACGGCAGCCGCAGCATTTGTTGAGCCCTGACTTTGACAGCTGGCAGGCGCTGCAGCTGGCGGCGTTAAATGACGTCCTGGAGAAGATGGCCGCCGATGGTCAGCCTCTGGCCGAGCAAACCTGGGGTGCAGAAAATCGCGCTGATATTGTCCATCCGCTGGTGAAAGCGGTGCCGGCGCTGAAGCCGTGGCTGAGTATGCCGGCTGAACCGCTCAGTGGTGATGCGCATATGCCGCGGGTACAAAAGCCAGATAACGGCGCTTCCGAGCGCATGGTGGTTGCACCGGGTCATGAGCAGCGGGGAATTTTTCACATGGCTACGGGCCAGAGTGGCCATCCCTGGTCGCGTTGGTTTGACGATGGTCATCGGGACTGGGTGGAGGGGAATCCCAGCGCCTTCCTGCCAGCTGCGAGTCGCTATCAGCTGCGCTTGATGCCGGAGTAAGTGTGAGAGGTGTGCGGCAAGCGGATTTCAAATTCTGCCCCGCCGAGTGAGTCGCTGTTGCCGACGCGAATGCTGCCACCGTAAGCGCTGACAATATCCGTCGATACAGCCAGGCCAATGCCTTGCCCCGGTTTGGCGGTATCCAGGCGGGCGCCGCGCTGCAGGATGGTTTGTTGTTCGCTGGCGGAAACGCCCGGGCCGTTGTCGGCCACCACAATAATCAGTTCCTGATCATGCTCGCTTGCCTGGATGCGGACTTGATCTTTGCCGTACTTGCAGGCGTTTTCCACCAGGTTGCCCAGCAATTCGAACAGATCCTGGCTTTCTATGGGGTAGTTCAGGTCTTCGGCTATATCAATCTGAAACTCTAGCGACTTGTCCCGGTAGACTTTTTCCATGGCGTTACAGAGACGTTGCGCCACCGGTTTGATCGCTTGCCGACTATGGCGGGGTTGGTTGGTCTGCAGTACGGCCCGCTGCAGTTGGTGACGGATAATGGTGGCCATGCGGTCCAATTGTTCTTCGATCAGATTGGTGTTTGCGGGTGTCTGCTGTAACTCTCCCTGGACGATGGCCAATGGGGTTTTCAGGCTGTGGGCCAGATCGCTGAGGGTGTTGCGGTAGCGTTCACGCTGTTGCTGCTCATTCAGCAATACCTCATTCAGGCTGTTGGTAACCGGAGTAATTTCATCGGGATATTGACCTCGCAGTTGAGGGTTGGGCTGACCTGTCAGGCGTTTCAATTCTTTCACCAGGCGCTGTAACGGGCTCAATCCCCAGCGCATGATCAGTACCTGAATGGTCAACAGGCCCATCGCCAGCAAGCTCAATCCGTACCACAGCTGCTGGCGAAACTTTTTCACCTGTTGTCTGTAGGTATCACGACTGTGATAGATCTGAAAGCGAAAGGGCAGCAGAATATTGTCGTCAGTTTGCCAGGACGAATCGTAGGTGAGTCGAAAATAATTGCCGATGGGTTCCATCAAACGCTGATTGGTACGAAATGCAATGGCGTTGTAGGGCAGAGGGTCCGTCAGCATATCCGCAGAGGTGGACTGCCAGTGCCGTTGCCAGGTGGTAAAGCTGTCCGCCTGATGGGCGGCTGGGGAGGTAACGTTGGCGTAGAGGCCTGAATCGGGTGTGTTGTAGCGGGGTTCGTGCAGCTGTTCCGGCAGCCACAGCTCACCGTCCTGGACATCTGCAGCACCCAGCAGGATATACAGCTGGCTGGTAAGTTGTTCCTGTTCGGCGCTCAGCAGACTGTCTTTATAGGCGCGTTCCAGCAGCAGGCCACAGACACCTATAAATAGAGGTAAACATAACAGGCTGGCGGCAATAAAGCGCCCTTGCAGTGAGTTCAGCCAGGACGTTTTGCTGCCAGCGGTTTGGGCGGCAACCTCAATTCTCGACGGGTTGTTGGTGTTCAAATCGATAACCCTGGCCACGTACGGTGTGAATGAACTTGTGTTCGGTTTCCAGCTTTTTTCGCAGCCGACCAACAAACACTTCAATGGTGTTGCTGTCCCGTTCAAAGTCCTGGGCGTAGAGGTATTCCGTCAGTTCCGACTTGGATATGACCTTGCCCTGGTGGCGGGCGAGGTATTCCAGGGTATTGAATTCGTAACTGGTGAGCTCAATGGTTTGGCTGTGCAGTTGCACCAGTTTCTTTTCATAGTCAATGGTCAGCGGACCAAAGCTCCAGGTATTGCTGGACTGCCCGGCGGAGCGGCGTACCAGTGCCTGCACCCGAGCCCGCAGCTCTTCGTGATGAAATGGTTTGGTGAGGTAGTCATCCGCTCCGGCTTCCAGACCTTCTACTTTGTCCTGCCAGTCTCCGCGGGCGGTCAGGATCAGAATGGGAAAGTCTTTGCCGGCGGCGCGGATGCGTTTGATCAGCTCAATGCCATCAATTTGGGGCAACCCCAGATCAATAATGGCCAGGTCGTAGCGGAATTCCTCGCCAAAATAGAGACCTTCACGGCCATCGGAAGCGCTATCGACGGTAAAGCCCAGGCTTTCCATCTGCTGACGTATTTGCAGTTGCAAGCGGGTTTCATCTTCAACAATCAACAAGTGCATGGCGGATCCTTGGTCTCAATTGCCGGAAGGGGGTTAATAGGCTGACACAGTGACGTAACTGACCCGGCCTTCGTGCAGCATTTTGATTCGGTAGGAACCATTGGTGCGCTGCACACTCAGCACCTTGCCGGGATGGCGTTGCTTGGCAATGGACACGGCCTGTTTGGGGCTGATGCCTTTCGCTTGCTGGCCTGGATGCGGGGGTTGTTGCTTGGGGTGGCCAGGCTCGGCTCGATTCATCGGTTGTGAATCCATGCCCTCCCGCAGATGGGCCCTGGGCTGGTCAAAAGGCTGGGCGGCAGCGGGTAAAGGTCCAGCTGACGTCAGCACTGCGACAAACATTAGCGAGGCAAGTGCCCTAAACTTCATGGCTCACTCCATGGCTTTGATGGCCAATGACATTAATTGATCCTGTTGCGGTGACACGTTAACAGATTGAGCATCCGTGATCACATGGTGAGCCCAAACAACAGGTCATACCCAAAAGCTCTGGTAACGAACTGTCTCTAGTAAATGGGCGTCACTTGTACCGCAACCGGAATTCGTTTGCCAGGGTGTTGGTCTGTACGTGTGTGGTACACCTGCCCCTGGTAGCGATAGGTGACATTGTAACCGACAACACGCTCTTCGTATTCGCTGCGATAGCGGGTTTCACAAACTTCTTCAGAGACTGGCCGCGATGCGGAACGACTGTCTCGGGAGGCGTGGCTCCAGTCGCGTGCCAGGGTTGCCCCCAGAGCGCCGCCGACGACCGCGCCGACCTTTTTGTTGGATTTGTTGTGGCCAAGCTCATTGCCAAGGGCGCCGCCGATCAGTGTGCCGAGCACCACGGGGGTGTAGGATTTGTGGTCGTCCACCGGCTCGTAGCGGGTTTCCAGCCAGCATGAACGCTCGGGGACCTCGTGTTTGATGGTCTGGTAGATGGGATCCACTTGAGTCACCCGGGCGTAGTCGTTCTGGTAATTGCTCTGATAGGCCTGGGCTGGAGAAGGGTTCTTGTAGTGACCCTTGTGCCTGCCGTGGTCGGCCAGTGCCGGAAGGGCCAGTAATGAGAGGCTGCAAACAGTGGCGATCCACCCTGGTGTGCGCTGAAATCGTTTCATGTTGTTCTCCTTGGTGTTACTAAACGGGGCCTGGCTTGAGTGTTAAGTGCGTATGTTAAGTGCATAGTATCTGGCGTAAACTGAACCGTGTCTGAAGCCTGCTTACCCGCTGTGGAAAAGTGAATGCTATGCCGATGTTGCCCCTTTTTCCGTTGTCCAATCCCCTGTTTCCCGAGCAGAAACTGGCACTGCAGATTTTTGAGCAGCGCTACCTGTCACTGGTGAGTCGCTGCCTGAAAAACAATGACAGTTTTGGCATCGTGCAAATTCGTGAGGGGCGGGAAGTCGGTCAACCGCCGCAGGTCTTTCAGTTCGGGGTGGAAGCAAAGATTATTGATTGGGAGCAGCGCGACAATGGCCTGCTGGGGATTACCGTCCAGGGTGGGCGCAAGTTTACCCTCAATTCTACCCAGGTTGAGGCCGATCAATTGATGCTGGCCGAGGTGACCTGGTTGCCGGAAGAGCCCTTCGAGCCGGTACCGGACGAGTTTGATGGCCTGTTGGACTTGGCACGCCAGCTGCGCCAGCATCCCGCCATCGCCGCGCTGAATTTGCCGGATATTAACAGCAGTCGCGATCTGGGCTGGCAATTGTGTCAGTTGTTGCCGCTCAGTGCGCCGGACAAGGTGGCACTGCTGTCCCTGGCAGACCCCGAGTTGCGCCTTGAACACCTGGCCGAGCGGGTGGCTCGACTGGGGGACAGTTAGGGCCAGCGGCGGTTAATTCAAGATGTTACTAATTCAGTGAGGCGGCCAGGTATTCCGCCAGCCGATGCACGGCCTGGCTGCTGGTGGGCTGGGGTTTCACCAGGCTGATGGCCATCCTGCCCAGCTTCGGGTAGCGCTCGTTGACACGCAGGATCTTCAGATTGTTGGGTACTGTGCTTTTGGCCAGCACCGTTACGCCCAATCCTTCTTCTATGGCTGAGCGGATACCGGACAAATCCGGATTGGTATAGACCAGGCGCCAGGGGTTTTTGGTTTCGTTCAATCGCAGTATTGCCCGGGCCCGATAAATACAGCCTTCCGGGGCCACAATCAGCGGGCAGGGTGTCTGGTTATGGGTGTCGTGATCCGGGCTGGTGACCCACACCAGTTCGTCAAAGCGCACCAGGTCCTGTTGGTCAAGTGCTTCGGGATTCGGGTGCAAGCCGAGAATCAAATCAAATTCCAGTCGTCGCTTGTCACACAAGAGGTTCTTGCTCAGGTCGCTGGTCACTTCCAGGGTAACACTGGGGTGGGATTGGGAAAACAGGCCGACAATCTTGGGCAGCAGCGTCGAGGCAAATTCACTGGGAATTCCCAGTCTGACCTTGCCGGCCAGCAATTCATGGCTGAACTGTTGCACCGCCTCGTCGTTGAGCGTCAGGATTTGTTTGGCATAGGGTCTAAACAACTGTCCGGCTTTGGTCAGCTCCACCGTTTGCCCGCGGCGGAGCAACAGGGTCTGGCCCAGTTGCTTTTCCAGCTTCTGGATCTGCATGCTGATGGCCGGCTGGGTGCGGCCGAGGTACTCGCCTGCGGGGGTGAACCCCCCCAGCTCCAGCACCGTGATAAACGCCCGCAGGGCATCGGTTGACAGGTTCTTCATGGCAGCCATCCTGATGGGAAATTGGGTCTAGACTTTGGGGTTAATGGCCCGGCAAAAAGCGGTAGTGTAATCCATAAGAAAATCTAATACTTGAATAATCACTATTAATTTCACTGATTTTCAACCAAGTCGTATCATGCGCCACTGTTTGCCTGTCCAATCGTCAATTATTTTCTCAACAGGGCCGAATATGAGTGAGCTGCTGAAAACCCCGCTGCATGCATTACATCTGCAAGCTGGTGCCAAAATGGTGCCATTCGCCGGATACGATATGCCGGTGCAATACCCCGATGGCATCAAGACCGAGCACCTTCACACCCGCGAAAGCGCCGGTCTGTTCGATGTGTCTCATATGGGGCAGGCCCTGATCAAGGGAGGCAGTGCGCGTCAGGATCTGGAAAAGCTGATGCCGCTGGATTTGGACACCCTCAAGCCGGGGCAGCAGGTGTATACCTTTCTGCCCAATGCCCAGGGTGGTATTGTCGATGACCTGATCGTCACCTGTTGGGACGACAACACCTATTTCGTGGTGTTTAACGCCGCCTGTAAAGACAAAGACGTGGCGCATTTTAAAGCACACTTATCCGACACCACTGCGCTGGAGTTGCTGGATGACCGTGCTTTGCTGGCCCTGCAAGGGCCGCAGGCGGTCGATGTGCTGCAGACCCTGGCGCCGGAATGTACGTCGCTGGTGTTTATGACTGGCGCCCACCTGTCGGTCGGCGGTATTGATTGCTTTGTGACCCGTTCGGGCTACACCGGCGAAGATGGGTTTGAAATATCCGTGCCTGCCGCCGAGGCTGAACACCTGGCCAAAAGCCTGCTGGCGTCACCGCTGGTGAAATGGATCGGTCTTGGCGCCCGCGATTCCCTGCGACTTGAAGCGGGCCTGTGTCTCTACGGCCACGATATGGACGATCAGCGTTCTCCCGCCGAAGCCGCCTTGGGCTGGGCGGTGGCCAAAAACCGCCGTGTCGGTGGCAGTAAAGAGGGCGGTTTCATCGGTGCAGACTTACTGTTTGCCAAGCAGCGCGATGGTGTGGCGGAAATGCGCGCCGGGTTCCTAGTCGATGGCAAGGCGCCGGTGCGTGAAGGGGCTGAAATTGTCGATGAAGACGGCACGGTGATTGGTCGGGTGACCAGCGGCGGCTTTGCTCCCAGTCTGAACGCTCCTGTTGCCATGGGTTACGTCACTGCGCCTTACGCCATTATTGGCACCCAGGTTTCGGCTCTGGTGCGCGGCAAACCCCGCCCCATGACGGTGGCGAAAATGCCGTTTGTGCCGCAACGTTACTATCGCGGTTAATTTGCACGATATATGAAAGTATCGTCATCGCGAGCCGTTAGGCGCGGCGATCCATGTCGGCACGGCGATGTGCTGCGCGTGGATTGCTTCGTCACGCTGTTCCTCGCAATGACGCAATGAGGATGAGAGATAAAATATGACCAACCCAGCCAATTTCCAATCCCGTCATATCGGCCCCAATACCGACGAGCAACAGGCCATGTTGCAGGCCCTGGGCTACAACAGCATGGCGGACTTTATCGGGGCGGTGATCCCCGCCAATATCCGTCTGCCGGAAGCGCTGGCGCTGCCTGCCGCGGTCAGTGAGACCGAAGCCTTGAAGCTGATGCAGGCGGTGGCGGATCAGAATCAGGTGATGCGTTCCCTGATCGGTCAGGGCTATTACAACACCCACACGCCGAAAGTAATTCTGCGCAATGTGATGGAAAACCCCGCCTGGTACACGGCCTACACCCCATACCAGCCGGAAATTTCCCAGGGCCGCCTGGAGGCCCTGCTGAACTACCAGACAATGGTCTGTGATTTGACCGGCATGGAATTGGCGAATGCCTCCATGCTGGATGAAGCCACCGCCGCTGCCGAAGCCATGGCGCTGTGTCAGCGTATGGCCAAATCCAAGTCGATGAACTTTTTTGTCGACGCAGACTGTCTGCCGCAAACCATTGACGTCATACAGACTCGGGCCAAGCCCTTGGACATCAATGTCATTATCGGCAATCCGAACACCGATCTGCAGGCCGACGATGTGTTCGGGGTGTTGCTGCAGTACCCGGGTGCCAGTGGCCAGATCAATGATTACCGTGAAGTGATCGAGGCGGTACACGCCGGCAAGGGTCTGGTGGCGATGGCGGCCGATATCCTGGCGTTAACGCTGTTGACCTCGCCGTCTGAACTGGGTGCCGATGTGGCCATTGGTTCCAGTCAGCGTTTTGGCGTACCGCTGGGCTACGGTGGTCCTCACGCCGCCTATATGGCCACCAAAGAAAAGTACAAGCGCTCCCTCCCGGGGCGTTTGGTGGGCCGCTCCGTCGACAGCCAGGGTAACGAGGCCCTGCGTCTGGCGCTGCAGACTCGCGAGCAGCACATCCGTCGTGAAAAGGCGACCTCCAATATATGTACCGCTCAGGTGTTGTTGGCCGTGATGGCCAGTATGTACGCTGTCTACCACGGTCCGCAGGGCCTGAAAGCCATTGCCGAGAGCGTGCACGCCAAGACCAGCAACCTGGCGGCGGAATTAAAAGCGGCCGGTTTTGAGCTGGTGAACACTAGCTGGTTCGATACCCTCACGGTCAACACCGGAGACAAAACCGCCAGCATTCACCAGCGTGCACTGGCTAACGGCCTGAACCTGCGTGTTGTCAGTGACAGCCAAGTGGGAATCTCCCTGGACGAAACCGTTGAAACCGAAGATCTGCAGGCGATCCTCGCCAGCTTTGGCATTGACTCGATTAATGGTGAAGAATCCGATCTGGTGATCCCGGAAAGCCTGCGCCGGCAGAGCGATTTCCTCACCCATCCGGTGTTCAACAGCTACCACTCGGAAACCGAAATGCTGCGCTACCTGCGCGGTCTGGCAGACAAGGACCTGGCGCTGGATCGGGCTATGATTCCGCTCGGTTCCTGCACCATGAAGCTGAACGCCACTTCGGAAATGATTCCCGTCACCTGGCCAGAATTCAGTAACCTGCACCCGTTTGCGCCGCTGGACCAGTGCCAGGGCTATAAGCAGCTGGATGAGCAACTGAATCGCATGTTGTGCGAAGCCACTGGTTACGATGACATCTCCTTCCAGCCCAACGCCGGCTCCCAGGGCGAGTACGCCGGTCTGCTGGCGATCCGCGGCTACCACGAATCCCGCGGTGAGGGTCATCGCAATATCTGCCTGATTCCCAGTTCAGCTCACGGCACCAACCCAGCTTCTGCCCAGATGTGCGGCATGAAGGTGGTTGTGACCGCTTGTGACGCCAAGGGCGAAGTGGACATGGACGATCTGCGGGCGAAGGCCGAGCAGCACAGCGACAACCTGGCGGCGATTATGATCACCTACCCGTCGACGCACGGGGTGTTCGAGGAGAATATCCGCGATATTTGCGAGTTGATCCACGGTCACGGCGGTCAGGTGTATGTGGACGGTGCCAACTTCAATGCCATGGTGGGCTTGTGCAAGCCGGGTGAATTTGGCGGCGACGTGTCACACCTGAACCTGCACAAAACTTTCTGTATTCCGCACGGTGGCGGTGGTCCTGGTGTCGGTCCGGTGGCGGTGAAGTCTCACCTGGCGCCATTCCTGCCCGGTCACCGCAATATGGCCAGCCAGGAGCTGGCGGTTTCTGCCGCCCATCTGGGCAGTGCCAGCATTCTGCCGATCACCTGGATGTACATCACCATGATGGGGGCTGAGGGTCTGCAAGCGGCCACCGAGGGTGCCATCCTGAATGCCAACTATGTGGCTAAACGTCTGTCAGCGTCTTATCCGATTCTCTACACCGGCAAAAATGATCTGGTGGCGCACGAGTGCATTGTCGATCTGCGCCCGATCAAGGACGAGACCGGTGTGGATGTGGAAGATGTGGCCAAGCGTCTGATTGACTACGGTTTCCATGCGCCCACCATGTCTTTCCCGGTGGCTGGTACCTTAATGATCGAACCGACCGAAAGTGAAAGCCAGTATGAGCTGGATCGTTTCTGCGATGCCATGCTGAAAATCGCCGAAGAGATCGATGCCGTTCGTAAAGGCGAAGTGGAGCTGGTCAACAGCCCGCTGGTAAACGCTCCGCACACCGTTGAGATGGTTTCAGCCGACGAGTGGAACTACGCGTACCCGCGTTCGCAGGGTGGTTTCCCGCTGGAGAGTCTGCGTAAAAACAAATACTGGCCGCCGGTCGGTCGTATCGATAACGTTTATGGTGACCGCAACCTTTCATGCAGCTGTGCGCCCATTGAGGCTTACTTGGACAGCTGATTTTCCTACTGTGTCTGGTTGGTCCGGGGTTTCGGATCAGCCAGCTCCTCCTGATAAGGCAGAATCCTGTTCACTGGTTCTGCCTTTCCCCTGCTTTGTATTGAGCCACGGCCTTTGGTAAGTGTCTGTTATCAGAGATAGCGTGTACTGACGGGTCAAAGACATGACCCGTCGACCGTCAGGTTAAATAGCATCACTTGTGTCAAACAGGTCGTGAATATATTGCAGGAATGTTTTGGAAGGGGTGTCGTATGGAAAAAAAGTGTCGGCACCGCATCCAAGTAACTCACGGCATGTTACGTTATCCGCGGCTGAACCCCAGACAATCAGATGTTTTGCCAGCAGGTCTGGCATAGCATCAATGGTGCGGATTAAATCTTGTATAGATGATGTAGGGAAGTCGCCACTGACGATAATCAGCCAGTTGGATTGTGACTTGAGATGGCTTAATAACTCTGCCTCAGAATGGACACAGTTGATATCGTATGCCTGGTGCAGAAGTTCATCCAATATGTGCGGTTCATGTCCAATAGGGAGTGCGAAGATTATGGTTGTAATTCTTGGGTCAAACACCGTCACCATCCATTTGTGAATTGTTGTCTTGGTCTAAGTCCAGCAAAGGGTCCTCGGTACTGCTGCAGTTGACTTGCTGAGTGTATCCTGTGTGTTTAAAGGCTGTTGGGGCTGGCAGTGGTTCGATATGATAATTTATTCTGTCAAGTGTCCAATCAGAAGTTCAGTTTTCTAGGTATTTTTTGTTTTAGATCAAATTTCATATGTCTGTTTTTGATAGAAATATCCTCTAGCTTTCTCTGCCTGTTACAAAGCCTGTGACAAAGATGGTTGCGTCTGGGGATATCGGTGCAGGAGGGATTCCATTAGCTGCAGGCTCACTCAGTCACAAATGCAGTTGGCCGTATGGATACAATGACAGATGACAATCGTAGAAAAAAATGAGAGGGACACCCAGGATCGGGCGGTATTCGAGGATTTATCGAAAATCGAAAATGATTATCGGCAGCGACAGCTACGACGTATTCTGTTTGAAAACAGTTCTGATGCGATTGTGATTGCGGATCCGAAAAATTGCATCATGGACGTGAATGAAGCCTTTACCCGCTTGACCGGCTATGACAAAGAGCAGGCCTTGGGAAAACCCTCGGGGTTTATGAAATCCGGCAGACATTCAACGACTTTTTATCGACAAATGTGGAAGGCTTTGGAGTCGGAGGGCGCTTGGGAGGGGGAGGTCTGGGATCGCCATAAGAACGGCCATATCTATCCCAAAAGCTTGAAGATTGAAGTGGTTAAGTCACTTCAGGGTGACGTCAGTTGTTATGTAGGTATGTTCCGGGACAGCAGTGAGCAGAGGAACCATGACAAGCAGCTGCAAGAGCTGGCCTATTATGATCCACTGACGAAACTACCTAACCGCCGCTTACTGATGGAGCGACTTGAGCAACGGCTGATCGCGAACGATCGAAATGGCAGCAAAACTGCATTGCTAAGTATTGATGTGGATAAGTTTAAGTCAGTCAATGACACCTATGGTCATCCCACTGGCGATGCTTTGTTGATAGAAATTGCCCGTAGCTTAAGCGCGGTCATTCGAGCCTCTGATACCTTGGGGCGTATTAGTGGCGATGAATTTATCATTCTCGCGGATGTGAGCCGGGCGGAAGAGGATATGGCTATTCTGGCCAGCAAGCTGGTTGTGGCGATGGACAAGCTGGCTGATGTGGATGGTAAACAGCTGTTTGCCAGCTTAAGTATTGGGATTGCTTTTTACCCGGATAACGCCTCTTCAGCCAGTGAGTTGATATCCCATGCTGATATGGCCATGTACCAGGCCAAACGTACAAACGGCAATCAATACTGCTTTTATGACAAATCCATTGGCGATCACCACCGTCTCCAATTGGATTTGGCCAATGGTTTGAAGAACGCGTTACGATGGTCTGAATTATTCGCCCACTTCCAGCCGATAGTGAGGCTCAGGGACCTGACGGTAGATTCATTTGAAGCGCTGGCTCGATGGTCCGACGCTAAACGGGGGGATGTCAGGCCAGACTTGTTCATTCCTGTTGCCGAAGAGTCCGGCATGATTGATGCTGTTACGGAGCAGGTCTTTCATTGCAGCTGTGATCTATTGTCGCATCCGAAATTTCCCGCTAATGCCAAAATCGCCCTGAATCTCTCAGCGCAACAATTGAAGTCAAAGTCATTGGTAGAGTGGCTGGAGAGTCTGGTGAAGCAGCGACAAGTATTGTTAACACAATTCAAAATCGAGTTGACTGAGTCCACCTTAATTCCTGATCTTGAGCAAGTGTCTGAGAATTTGCTGCGTCTGAAACAACTGGGTGTGGAAATTGCACTTGATGACTTTGGGACCGGATTTTCTTCGTTAAATCATTTAAAACGATTTCCCCTGAATTTCATCAAGATTGATAAATCCTTTATCCGCGAGCTGACTGAGGATAAGTCGTCAGAAAGTTATTTGATCGTCAAGGCCATTATTCGTATGGCTCAGAGCCTCAGGTTGGAAGTTGTGGCGGAAGGTGTAGAGACCTCTAAACAGGTCGATATTTTACGTCTCTTGGGCTGTGACCTGGCCCAGGGGTATTTGTTTTGCCGCCCCAAACCCTGGCAGGACATCATGGAGGAGATGTCGGCAAGGGCATAAGCGGCTATTGATCTGCATCAAATCCTATCCGATTTCCGAAGCATTTTGCCATGATTTTTTCCGTCAGGCTCAACTTTCCGTGCGGGCTTCCGATAACCGGTTAATACCTAAAATCAACGATGGTTGTCGGGGCTCTTCGATGCGTGATATCCCTTTAAAGTACAAGTTTTGGCTGGTCAATATCATTACCTTTATGGGGATGTTGGTACTCACCCTCTACGCCATGAAACGGACTCAGTCTGCGCTTGCTCTGGCAGGACAACCGCAGGATTTCTCGGCGCTGTTTTGGTCCGAGGCAGCGGGCTATGCCAGTGTGGTGTTTGTATTGATGCTATGTGTCATGGGTGGGTCCCAGGCCCTGATTTGGTTTGTGCAGCGTAATATCACCACCTTGCGTGATGCCATGCAGGCCGTTCAACACCAGCGGGATCTGCGTATTCGGGTTAACACATCCAGTGCCGATGAAGTGGGCGATATGGGGTGTGCGTTCAATGCCATGCAGGATGTGTTGCAGTCGGTGGTGGTTCAGGTGGATACGGCCAGCACTGATGTGGCGGAGTCTGTGGGTACTCTCAACGATGCGGTGACTCGCACCTATGAGGGGTTGAAAACTCAAAACAGCAGTGTGGCGCATATTGAATTGCAGATGAAGACGATGCTGGATAGCTCAAGGGATGTGTTGAGGGATGCGAATGAAGCGCAGCAGTATTCCAGTGACGCTTGTGAGTTGACCCATGATGGTCGTGACGTGGTCGTGTCCCTGGCTGAAGCCTTTCAAACGCTGGCATCCGATGTCCAGCAGTCTGAGGGGTTGATGCGTCAATTGTCCGCCGACAGTGATCGTATTGAGCGGGTGCTGAATGTCATACGTGAAATTGCCGAGCAGACCAATCTGCTGGCTCTCAACGCCGCGATTGAAGCGGCTCGAGCGGGGGAGAGCGGTCGTGGTTTTGCCGTGGTGGCCGACGAGGTCCGCTCCCTGGCTGTGCGCGCCAGTGAGTCAACCGACGAAATTCGGACCATTGTAGAAGCGCTGCAACGCACCACCCACGAGTCGGTGATTTTGATGAACGACAGTGTCGAGCGGGCCAGTGCCAGTCACACATTGACTGGGCGTGCCAGCGAGGCCTTACAGTCCATCAACAGCGCGGTTGAGCAGATCCGTCATCACAGTGCCAAAATATCCCACAGTATGGAACGACAGGTGGCCTCAGCCGATCAGGTTTATCATTCCGTCGATGACATTCATAACATCACTCAAAACACCGTCGATATTGCCAATCTTCTCAGTGGCAGCGGTGAAGAGCTGTCGAGCCTGGCGGGGTGTTTGCGCGATACGGTTGGCCAGTTCAGGGTCTGACGGTAGAATCACTTTCTTCACCGCTTGTCATCAAAAACGGTTCTTGGGGGTGGCTGTGTCACAATGAGCCAAAATGCTACTATGTGATGTCCGCCCGTGCAGAAGGAACTCATCATGTCAGACCGAGACCCGCCGAATAACCCCCAGGGTGATCACAGCCGTCTGGAGAATCACAGCTTCCTGCTGGTATTGGTACTGGTGAGCCTGCTGTTTCTCTACCTGCTGAAGCCGTTTTTCAGCCCGGTGTTCTGGGCCTGTGTGATCACCATCCTGTTTTACCCCCTCTATCAATTGCTCCAGTCACGCTGGCAGCGTCCCAATCTGTCGGCACTGACGACACTGGTGGTGTGCGTACTGGTAGGGGTGGCGCCGATGTTGTTTTTGGTCAACTCCATGGTGGATGAAGCAACGGAACTTTATCACTTGCTGGAGAGCGGTGAACTGGATCCGGCCGAGTATCTCGAAAAAGTTCGCGAAGGCTTTCCGTTTGTGCAGGGGCTGCTGGATCGCTTTAATGTGGATCTGTCGTTGATCAAAGAAACCCTGACCAACAGCGCCGGCAGTGTGAGTCGCTGGGCGGCGCAAAACACCTTGTCGATTGGTCAGAACATGCTGCAGTTCATTGTCAGCCTGGCCCTGATGCTGTATCTGGTGTTTTTTCTGTTGCGCGATGGGCCCATGCTGATCAACTTAATGATTCGCGCGTTGCCGCTGGGGGATGAGCGGGAGCGGCATTTGTTTAATAAATTTGCCGAAGTCACTCGTGCCACGGTCAAGGGCAATTTGGTGGTGGCCATTATTCAAGGCAGCCTGGGAGGCATTATCTTTGCCGTACTGGGCATTAATGGCGCTGTTTTTTGGGGCGCGGTGATGGTGTTGTTGTCGCTCATTCCGGTGGTTGGCGCCAGTCTGATCTGGGGACCGGTGGCGGTGTATTTGTTTGCGGTGGGCAGTTGGGAGAAAGGCATGATCCTGACCGTCTTTGGTGCCGGGATTATTGGCCTGGTGGACAATCTGTTGCGCCCCGTCCTGGTTGGACGGGACACAAAACTACCGGATTATCTGGTACTGTTATCGACCCTGGGGGGCTTTGCCTTGTTCGGTATGAACGGCTTTGTCATTGGCCCGTTGATTGCGGTGTTGTTTATCGCCTTTTGGCAGATTTTCATTCTGGAATTTAATACCTTTCCAGACAATGCTCCTCAAGACCGTATTCCTCAAGACATTGTCCCTAAAGACGATGCCCCGTTGGCAAACACGTCCACATCGGCTGGGGACTCAGCGCAAGATGCATTGCCTATCGATCAGACGGGTCGACTTACTGCCAACCCCGACGACCCTCATCCTCAATAATGTGTTCCCAGTTGACGATGGCATTTTCAAGGGTGGTCATTTGCCAGCCGTCTTCACGATGCATCAGCTGGCGCAGCAAATGGTTGTTAAGCCGATGACCACTGCGCTGGCCGACAAAACAGCCGACAATATGAACACCCAGCAATGACAGGTCGCCCACGGCATCGACCAATTTGTGCCGCACAAATTCGTCGTTAAAGCGCAGGCCTTCGGGATTCACCACGTTATCCTTGTCCACCAGAATCGCGTTGCGCAGTGAACCGCCCTGGGCTAAGCCCAACGTCTTCATGGCTTGCAAATGTTCCGCAAAACCGAAGGTTCTTGCTGCGCTGACTTGTTGGCTGAAGGTTTTTTGATTGAGGGGCAAGGTAAAGCTCTGCTTGCCGATCATGGAGGATTTGAAGTCAATGGTCATATCCAGCCAGGGTTCGGGAAACGGCACCAGACCCGCTTTGGCATTGCCTTCTTTTACCCAAATAGGTTCTTTAATGACGACCGCCATGCGAGGCTTGGCCTGCGCCATCAGACCGACCGCCTGGATCTGGTCAACAAAAGGCTTGGCGCTGCCGTCCATAATCGGCACTTCAGCGCCGTCCAAATCGATGCGGCAGTTATCCACCCCGCAAGCAAACAGTGCCGCCATTAGATGCTCAACGGTATCAACACTGACCCCCATTCGATTACTAACCGTGGTGGACATGCGGGTATTGGTGACGGTCATCCAGCGAGCCGGAACCACATTGTAGGGTGGTTTCAGGTCCTGGCGATAGAACTCGTAGCCGGAGTCTGTCGGCGCTGGTTGCAGCGTCATGCTGACCGCTTTCCCCGAGTGCAGACCGCGGCCGATAAAATGGATTGGACGTTTGAGAGTGTGTTGCTGGTATTCGTGGTCTTGTGTGTTATTCATGGGAGCAACCTCCTCATTGGATTGAGTTCCAGCTTAGGGTTTGGTCACTCCTATCGCTGATCCCTGCGCACCAAGTAGAAGTCGGAGATTTGTCTTTTTACGCCAAGGTTTTATCCTTGAGTAATACCGCAGGGAGGTGTGTCGATGACCGCGTCAACCCTTACGTCCTGGGCCTTGTTGGTCTGGGAGGAATTACATGCCCGACAGTTGGATGCCGATGGCACTTTTAGCGATGTGGGGTTAGATCCCTCCAGGCTGAGGAATACCCTCGCCCGTTACAGCGTGAACCAGATGCAGCAGTTGTGGCGTCTTGCCCACGAGCGCGCCGGTGATGATTTCGGGATTGCCGCCGGTGATCGTTGGAACCCAACCACATTTCATGCGCTGGGCTTTGCCTGGCTGGCCAGTTCGTCGTTGGGGGAGGCACTGTATCGCCTGGCGCGCTATGGCAAGTTTGTTAACGACGGCGTGGAATACTCGCTGGTATCGGAACAGTTGAAGTACCGCTTCACCTACAGTGCCCTGGCGGGAGACGGTGCCACCCCGTCGCCCCCGTCGGTGGATGCCGGCATTGTGGCTATGTTGAAAATGCTGCGCTTGTTGCTGGGTGAAGCCTGCCAGCCGCTGGAAATTCACTGTCCACACCCGCCCAACTCGGCGGGTATTCTGTTGGAACGCAAGGCCTGTTGTCCCATCATTTACGGCGGACAAGAAGTTGAATTCTTGTTTGACCGGTTGGATGTGGAAAAGAGTTTGTCGACGGGTAATGCGGAGCTGAGTCTGGCTCACGAGCAGATTCTCTCTCAGCATCTGGCCAATCTGGGGCAGGGCAGCCTGGCGGCTAAGGTCGAACTGGAGATCACCAATCGACTGCCGTCGGGCCAGATTCACGAAGACGAAGTTGCCAGCAGTTTAAACATCAGTAGCCGCACGCTACAGCGTCACCTGGCGGATGAGGGCACCTCGTTTGCGAAACTGCTGGAGTTGAAACGCCGGCAGCTGGCTGAGGCCTACATCGCCAATGATGCCCTGGCAATGAGCGAGGTGGCCTATCTGCTCGGCTTTTCCGAGCAGGCCAACTTTTCCCGGGCTTTTAAGCGCTGGTTCGGCGTGTCGCCAACCCAATACCGACAAAACCGTTCCGGATAGGCGAGACTGAGGCCCAGACCATTACCACATCAAATCGTCGGGGATTTGGTAGTCGGCATAGGGATCGTCTTCTTCAACTTGATTGGCAGCGGGGTCCTTGCGAGTCAATACCCGCGACTCGTCTCGCTGGCTGATTTTTTCCGCGATCACACTTGGTACCAACTCGTAATTTCCGTCCAGTTCGACAATCGCCAAAAAGCCCCGCATCAGTTGAGTTTGTAAGGTTTCACTGAGGTAGATTTTTTTGATCTTTTTATCGTGGGTGAACTGATAGGCGATATCCCCGTTGCCCCTATCCACCCGGTTGCTGGTGATCAATTGTTTGATCTGGGCGAGAATGGCACGACGCTCGGCTTCGGCCTGACGCTGGCGGTTGAGCTCGCGGTCTCGCTGGGCCTTGGCTTCCTGAGCCTGGCGGGCGGCCACGGCGGCTTCATCCACCTGTTGTTGACCTTTGGGGGCCTGTTTGGCCTGCTTGCGCTTTTCTTTGTTGATTTGCTTGGCCTTCTTGGCGTCGGCCAAGCCAGCCTTGAGGAGTTGGTCCTGTAGGGAAGCCATAATGTGAATCTCTGTGGTGGTCATCCGATGGCGCTATTGTAACGGCTCCAGCAGGTAAAGAAAAAGCGGCCCCAGTCTTTGCCTCAAGGGGCATATCTGGCACACTTTTCGGGCTGTAAAGGACGCAGACTGCCGCGGGCAGGCGCCAGGACAGTCTGAATTGACATGAAAAGGACTCAACCATGCCGGATACGCTGTTAAATTACATTTTCTCCATCGAGTTCGCCATCCTGGCGGCTGTCATTATCTTTCTCAAGCTCAGTATCAAGTTTGTACCCCAGAACCGGGCTTACGTGATTGAACGCTTTGGCAAGTACAACAAAACCATTGAAGCGGGTCTTAACTTTATCGTGCCGTTTATGGACCAGGTTGCCCATGACCGCTCCCTGAAAGAACAGGCGGTGGACGTGCCCAGCCAGGGGGCCATCACCAAGGACAATATCTCACTGACTGTGGATGGGGTGCTGTATTTCCGGGTGCTCGATCCCTACAAGGCCTCTTACGGAGTGGAGGATTACAGTTTTGCCGTCACCCAATTGGCACAGACCACCATGCGCTCGGAGATCGGTAAGATCGAGCTGGACAAAACCTTTGAGGAGCGGGATCAGCTCAACGCCAATATTGTCGCGTCCATTAACCAGGCCGCTGAACCCTGGGGAGTGCAGGTCTTGCGCTACGAAATCAAGGATATCGTGCCGCCGCATACGGTGATGTCGGCCATGGAGGCACAGATGCGGGCCGAGCGGGAAAAAAGGGCCAAGATTCTTGAGTCCGAAGGTGACCGCCAGGCTGAAATCAACCGCGCGGAAGGGGAAAAGCAGGCCAAGGTGCTGGCCGCAGAGGCGGATAAAGCCGAGCAAATCCTGCAGGCGGAAGGTGAGGCAGAAGCGATTTTGCGGGTGGCAGAAGCCCAGGCCGACGCCCTGCGCAAAGTGGGTGAGGCGGCGAATACGGCGGATGGCCAATCGGCGGTGCAGCTGGACCTGGCTACCAAGGCCATTGAGGCGAAACAGGCCATTGCCCGCGAGTCTTCGGTGGTGCTGTTGCCGGATGGTGGTACGGAAGCCGCCTCGGTGGTTGCCCAGGCTATGTCGATTGTCAATGCCATGAACAACAAGCCACAGGGTGGGGTAGCTCCGTAATGGCCATATTCGAGCAGATGCCGGTCCTGCTGGCGGTGCTGGGCATCGTGTTGTTGATTGTTGAGTTCGCGGTGCTTGGTTTCAGTACCTTGTTTCTGGTGTTTATCAGCATGGCCTGTTTTGCTACGGCCCTGTTGCAGGTGCTGGGCTTGCTGCCGGAGACCCTGCTCTGGTCGACGGCCTCCATAGCCGGGTTTACCGTTGTGTTTGGAGTATTGTTGTGGAAACCGATGCGTCGGCTGCAGAACCGCCAGCAATCGGAGCACGACCAGCCCAATACCATCAATGGTTTGCAGTTTCGTCTGCAGGGTGACCTGGGACCGACTACCCATACCGTTCATCAATACTCAGGCATTGAGTGGTCGGTGGAGTTGGATGAAAGTGTGGATCACGAGTTGCCGGCGGGCACGGCGGTGGTGGTCACCCGTACCACGGTCGGTAAAATGTTCGTGCGCCCGGTTTGAGACCTTAGACGTTCGTCAGGGCTTCAGCCACCAACTCCGCTACTGCCCACTTGGGGGCGACTGGGGCGGGGGTTGGTGGCGACTGGGAAGAATTACTGCTGCAGTTCTTTGTCCGTGAACTGTCCCGCAAACAGGATGCTGGACAGGTAGCGTTCGCCGGAGTCCGGCAAAATCGCGACGATATTTTTACCGGCATTTTCAGCCATCTCCGCTCGTCGCAGGGCCGCGCACAGGGCCGCGCCAGATGAAATCCCCGCAAGTATTCCCTCTTCTTTCATCAGCCGATGAGCCATGGCTATCGCGTCGTCGTTACTGATTTGTTCTGTGCCATCCACCAGCGATAAGTCCAGGTTTTTAGGAATAAAACCGGCGCCGATGCCCTGAATTTTATGAGGGGCGTGGGTCAACTCTTCGCCCGCCAGTGACTGGCGGATAATGGGCGAAGACTCCGGTTCGACAGCAATGGATTGCACCGCCACGCCTTTGTTGTTTTTCAGGTAGCGGGAGACCCCGGTGAGGGTGCCGCCGGTGCCGACACCTGCCACGAAAATATCCACCTTGCCATCGAGGGCGTCGTATATTTCAGGGCCAGTGGTTTGCTCGTGAATTTCCGGGTTGGCGGGGTTTTCAAACTGCTTGGGCATAAAGCTGTTTTCAGGGTCGCGGGCAACGATCTCTTCCGCTTTGGCGATGGCAGCGGGAATACCTTTTTCTCCGGGCGTCAGTTCCAGTTCGGCACCCAGGGCCTTGATCAATTGCCGGCGTTCCAGGCTCATGGTGTTGGGCATGGTCAGAATCAGTTTGTAACCACGTGCTGCGCAGACAAACGCCAGCGCAATCCCTGTGTTGCCACTGGTGGGCTCGACAATGGTCATGCCGGGTTTTAACAGGCCGCGTTTTTCCGCGTCCCAAATCATGTTGGCACCGATACGACATTTGACCGAGGTGGCGGGGTTGCGCGCTTCCACTTTTACAAACACGTTCTTGTCGGTGATGTGATTGAGTTTCACCAGCGGGGTATTACCGATGGTCTCTGAGTTGTCCTTATAGATACCGCTCATAGCTGCTTCCTCCGTTGACTGGCGCCGTGATCGCTGTTTTGTTTGGCATTAAGAATAGTGTATGCAGGGCATAACAAAAGGCTGCCATTGAACCCCAGTCATTACAGGCTGACAAGGGGGAAGACCTTTATAGCAATTGTAGATTAACTGCATTTTAGTAATTCCGATTTCGTATTGGTGTCTTTATCTCAAGTCCTTAATACTGAGTTTGTGGTGCTTTGAAATTATAATGAAAAAGGAGCGTTGTATGGCCATTTTGGAACATACTCTGGGGATTCTGCTTCACCCGGACAGCGAGTGGAAGGCGATCCGTAATGAGCGGCATTCCTTCCTGCAAGTTTTTCTCAGTCATGTACCTTTTCTAGCGTTGATACCGACTTTGGCCGCTTACTTTGGCGTAACCCAAATTGGCTGGACAATCGGCGACGGCGAACCTATCCGCCTGACGGCCGCCAGTGCCATGAGCTTGTGCGGCGCCACTTATGTGGCGTTATTGGCGGGTGTTTATATCCTGGGCGAATTCATCAACTGGATGGCGAAAACCTACGGCGTGCACGAGAATGAAGAAGTTCGCCACTATGAGGGTACGGCACTGGCGGTTTACGTCACCACGCCGGTGTTTCTGGCAGGCATCTTTCAGGTGTACCCGGACCTTTGGTTGAATGCCATTGTGACAGTCATTGCCGGTGCCTATGCGGTGTATCTGGTGTACGAAGGCATTCCGATTCTGATGAATATTTCCAAAGAACAGGCATTTATGTACGCCACCTCGGTAGTGACCGTGGGCTTGGTGCTGATGGTGGTGGTCCGCATCGGTTCTGTACTGGTGTGGGGTATGGGCATCGGTCCGGTTTATGTAGATTGACCCGGTTTATGTGGATTGACGAGGCTCACCGTTCGTCAAAGTTAATTTGATCGGAAAACAAAATAGGCAGGTTATAAAAAAGGGGCTCTGGCCCCTTTTTTTGTGCTGTTTTGCTGTGCGTTTTGTCAATCTTCCAGCAAAGGCGGCACGGGGCAGTTGAGGCAGTCGGCAATCGCCCGGAACATTTCATATTCCGACGTCGATATACTGCCATCGTGTTGGATACAGGTCAGCAGTGCCTTCAGCAGAGCCGGCTTTTGAAGCGGTTTCAGGCTTTTCAGCTGCGCCAGGGCGCTGTCGAGCAGCGGCAGGGAGATTTGACCGTCTCCCAACAGCACCAGATTGGCAAATCCCAGCTGCGCCATGGCCTGCTTGTAGGCCTGTTCGGCTTCAGACTCGCGCTGGTGACCTGCGGTAGCCAGGGTGCTGATCAATTGCTGGCAGGGCACGGCGAGTTGAGTCAGGTTGGTAGTGTACCGCGCCTGCTCCGGTTCGGATTCGAGGCTGTTGAGCAGCATGCGATAAATGGCCCACTCAAACACGTCCACCTTGCGATCGGCCCGGATCAGGGCCACCACATTGGCCTTAAACACCTGGTATTGCGGCTCGGACAGGGTTTTTAAGGCGGGAATGCTTAATTCAAACAGCGGCAAGCGTTGTGAGGGGTGAAGTTGTGCGACTGAGCTGTGCAGCTCACGGGTCAGCTTGTACACCACCGGGTGAGCCCGCTGTTTCAATTGTTGCCACTGGGTTTCCTCAGTTTGGGTTTCCTGACTGTGGGATTGCAGCAAGAGGCAGTAGATTAAGGCCCTGGCGGAAAATGGCTCGTGCGCGGCATCCTGTAAGGCTTGAGGCATATCCCGCAACAGCTGTCGGGCTCGCTGGATATGCGCTGCGGTAGGCGCGCCTATATGATCCAGGGTTGCGTTGCGATGTTCCAGGTGTTGTTCCGGGGCCAGCCCACTTACCGCACCTTCGGGCCGGTGGACTGCGGACGTGTCGGTTTGTGAGTCATCGATCACAGACCTGGCGGCCGATGACTTGAGGTTCGGATAGTCACCATTCCAGCTGGGGGTGATGCGTTTGATGCGGGTGGGCAGAGGCGGATGTGTGGCCATCAGGCTGCTGAATGACAGGCCTTCGCCAAAATACAGGTGACTGAACTCTTCGGCATTGGGGTGCCGCAGACGCGATCCCTGACTGAATCCGCCAATTTTTTGCAGGGCCTGGCTGATGCCATCCGGGTTGCGGGTGAACTGCACGGCCGAAGCGTCGGCCAGAAACTCCCGTTGCCGGCTGACGGCGGCCTTGATCAGTTTGCCAAAAAACGTGCCGGCATAGCCTATGATAACCAGGCCCAGTCCCAGCAGGGCCAGTCCGGCGCCGTTTTTCTCCCTCGAGCGATTGGCGTGGTAGGCGCTGCGGGTAGCGCTGCTGCGCATCAACAGTGAACCCAGCAGGCCGATGACCAGGATGCCGTGCAGAATACCGATCAGGCGGATGTTGATGCGCATATCGCCGTGCAGGATATGGCTGAACTCATGGGCGATGACACCCTGCAACTCGTCCCGATCCAGCAGCTCCAGGCAACCGCGGGTCACGCCAATGACCGCATCATTGACGTCGTAGCCGGCGGCAAAGGCATTAATGCCCGACTCCTCCAACACAAACACCGGCGGTACCGGCGTCCCCGCGGCGATGGCCATTTCCTCCACCACATTGAGGAGCTTGCGCTCAAGCGGGTTGTCTGTATTCGGTTGCAGGCGCCTGCCGCCCAGGGATTCGGCCACTTTCTCGCCGCCGCCGGACAGTTGCAGCAGCTTGTAAAGGCTGCCAATCAGCACCACAGTAATTACCACCAGGGCAATACCACTGACCAGTTCCCAGTTAACAATCTGGGCAATGTTGACGGCGTTGAGACCGTCAATGGCTTGCAAGGGGGCGTGCCGTTTTTGATTTTGCAGGTCAAAATAGTACAGAAAGCCCGCCACCAGCATGGTGGTAAGGGCGATCAAACTGATTACGGCGAGACTGAAAAAGGCGATCAGGCGAACCGTGTTTTTCTTGGCCTGATCCTGGTGTTCAAAAAAATTCATGGGTGTTGGTTCGCCAGTCAGAAGGACACCTTGGGGGCGGCCTGGATTTGGGCGGAGTCTTCAAACTCCAGTAGACTGGCGTCCTGGCGGTGGCCAAAAAAACCGGCAAAAAACACCGGAGGGAAAGACTGCTTGTAGGAGTTGTAGGCGGTGACCGCATCGTTGAACGCCTGGCGGGCGAAGGCGACCTTATTTTCGGTGCTGGTCAGCTCTTCGGATACCTGCATCATATTCTGATTGGCTTTTAAATCCGGGTAGGCTTCCATGACCACGTTCAGGCGTCCCAGCGCACTGCTGAGAGCGCCTTCGGCACCCCCCAGTGCTGACATGGCTGAAGTGTCGCCCGGTGAGCCCGAGGCCGCCTTTAGCCCCTGCAGTGCACTGTTGCGGGCACTGATAACCGCTTCGAGGGTTTCGCGTTCGTGCTTGAGGTAACCCTTGGCGGTTTCCACCAGGTTGGGGATCAAATCGTAGCGGCGTTTGAGTTGCACTTCGATCTGCGAAAACCCATTTTCATAGCGGTTTTTCAAACTGACCAGTTTGTTATAGATACCAATAACGTAGAAAATGGCGCCAATAACCACGGCTCCGAGAATAATCGAAGAAATGTCCATAGATGATCCCACACTTAGCTGGAATGGATGGTTCGGCAGATCTGCTGCCGGTTCCTGGTGTTGCCCGCCGGAGTCCTTGGTTAGGATGGGGCGATCAACTGCAAAAGCGTCATAGTAACACGCGCCTAGCAAAAGAAAATGACGCCTGATTGCACAATAATAGAGACGTATCGGGTCTAGGGAATCATCGGATTCAGGATGGGGTCGCTGGTGCTGGCGGTGGCGGTGTGCTTAAATTCACCGTTTGTTGAAAACAGTTAATCAACGCCCACTTGAAGGGCGTTATCCGGGAATAGAACGTCAATTGGATATTAGAGAGGGTTAGGGTTATGTCAGATCCCGTCGTAATTGTAGGTATGGCTCGTACGGCCATGGGCGGTATGCAGGGCATGTTCAGCGGCCTGAGCGCGCCGCAACTGGGTGCCGAAGCCATTCGCGGTGCACTGGCTGATGCCGGTATCGATGGCGAGGCTGTCGATGAAGTGCTGATGGGGTGCGTACTGCCGGCGGGTACCGGTCAGGCACCTGCACGCCAGGCGGCTTTGGCGGCCGGCCTGCCCAAACATGTGCCTTGCACCACACTCAATAAAGTGTGTGGCTCGGGCATGAAAACCGTAATGATGGCGCACGATGCTATTCTGGCCGGCAGTGCCGATGTGATTGTGGCCGGCGGTATGGAAAGCATGACCAATGCCCCTTATCTGCTGCCCAAGGCCCGTGGCGGCTACCGTTTTGGTCACAGCGAGATCTTTGACCATATGTTGTATGACGGCCTGCAGGATGCCTACCAGGGTGGCCCCATGGGCAGCTTTGGTGAAATCTGTGTGGAAAAGTTTGGCTTCACCCGTGAAGACCAGGATGCCTACGCCATTGAATCCCTGGCGCGAGCCAACAAAGCCATTACCGAAGGCAAGTTCAAACGTGAGATCGTACCGGTCACCGTTGCGGGTCGCAAAGGCGAGCAGGTTATCGACACCGACGAGCAGCCAGGCAATGCCAAGCCTGAAAAGATTCCCTCGCTGAAGCCGGCCTTTAAAAAAGACGGCACCATCACGGCTGCAAACGCCAGTTCTATTTCTGACGGTGCTGCGGCGCTGGTGTTGATGCGCAAATCCGAAGCGGACAAGCGCGGCTTGAACGTCATTGCCACCATCAATGGCCATTCCCAGAACGCCCAGGAACCGGAGTGGTTTACCACGGCCCCGGTGGGCGCCATGTCCAAACTGATGCAGCGCTTGGACTGGACCTCTGAATCGGTCGACCTGTTTGAAGTCAACGAGGCTTTTGCTGTGGTGACCATGGCGGCCATGAAAGAGCTGGGTATCGATCACAGCAAAGTGAATGTCCACGGTGGTGCCTGTGCCCTGGGCCATCCTCTCGGCGCTTCCGGTGCGCGGATCCTGGTGACTCTGCTGGGAGCCATGGAGACCTACGATAAGCAGACCGGTGTTGCCAGCCTCTGTATCGGTGGCGGTGAAGCCACTGCGATTGCGGTATCTCGCGGTTAAACCCATTCCGCCACAATCTCCGGTAAAATGAAGCCACTCCCTCAGGGGGGTGGCTTTTTTTATTGGTAGCTGTTCAAGAGACTGATTGTATGACCAAAACCCAAAAGCGACTGGATCAGAAACTGCGCAAGGCGTTAACCGACGTCTGTGAGTTGCTGCTGGAGCAGAACATCGGGTTTGAGTGGTTGACCCATCAGGCCGATTACACCAACTTCCCGGCCAGCTTGTTGATCACCTGTGTGTTTACCACTGAAGCTGATGCGGCCAATGCCGACCAGGCTGGCATCATGCGTTTGCTGCAGGCCAAACTACTGGCCTTCGGGGTGAAATTTAAAGCCATCAAGCAACAGGTGCTGTTTGACAGTGAAGAGGCCTGTGCTCAACAGGAAGGCCATTGGGATCAGCGACTGGCCAAGCGGGTCGGACGCGCGGTCAGCCGCAACCGCCCCTGATTCGTTCTCGCTACAAGGCCAGTCCTAAGACAAGGCCAGTCCCACGACGAGCGTGCCGGCCTCGACAATCTCAATCAGGGCACCACTGGTATCGCCGGTCGTGCCGCCCAGTCGCCGCAGCATCAGCTGACGCAGTCCCAGCCAAATACAACCAGTCACCAGCGCCAGCCACAGAGTGGCGGGCAGCGGCAGAGTGATCAGCAGCAACATCCCCGTTACCGCGATACTCAGACCCAGTAAGGGACCTGAGCTGTGCTGCAAAAAATCCCCGGCGAGTCCGGTGGGGTTGGCATAGGGGGTTAGCAGGTACAGTAAGATGCCCATGGCGCGGGCCAGCATCGGCGTCAGGCACAGCCACCACCAGCGCTGCTGGGCAATCAGCTCACTCAAGGCGGCAAATTTCAACACCAATAAGCAGCCAATCATCACCACTGCGGCGCTGCCACTGCGTGGATCCTTCATGATCCTGAGGGTGCGTTCTTTATCGCCACCGGCCAGCCAGCCATCGGCGCTGTCGCCGAGACCGTCCAGGTGCAGTCCTCCGGTCAGCAACACCCACAGGATTAACACCAGGGCGGCCACCACCATGGACGGCAATAACATTGACACTGTCCAGGCGAACGCCGTCAACAGGGCACCAAGGCACAAGCCGACTAGGGGGAAGAGGGCAAACGCGTGACCACTGTCGCTGGGCTGATAGTGGTCCAGTGCCGGTGTCGGCAGTCGAGTCAAAAACTGGAACGCAACGATTAAGGCGCGGCTGAATTGCGTCAGGGGAGAGGAGGCCATATCAGCGGGTTAATCCCTATAGGGTTGGTGTCGGGCCAGTTGCCACCAGTCGGGCAAGCCTGGCTGATGGTAGATATTAATTTGTGTCATGGTGGCGTGGGGCACGGCAATGCGTGACAGGTTCTGCAGGGGAATGCCGAGGCAGTGGGCCATAAGGCTGCGAATGGTCCCGCCATGGCACACCACCAGACAGTGCTGGCCGCGACCCAGTTGCGTCAGGCGCTCAAAGGCTGACACCACACGCCGATGAAAGTCCTTTACCGGCTCACCATTGGGGGGGGTGGTTTCCAGCGGATTGTGCCAAAAGGCCTCGACCAATGCAGGCTGTTGCTCCATCAGATCGCAGGCGCGGCGCCCGTCCCACTCGCCAAAATCGATTTCTTGCAAATCCGTTTCCACTTCCACCGGTAGCTGCAAATGTTCACCCAATTGTTCGGCAAAAATCCGACAGCGCTTGAGGGGTGAGGTAAACACCCGTTGCCACTCATGGTTGATTTCCGTGGACGGTAATTGCCACTGCTGAATGGCCTGGTTCATTTGATGCCAGCCGCATTCATTCAGAGGAGAGTCGGTGCGCCCGCGAAAAACTCCCTCACTGTCGGTATTGGTGCCACCTTCTATGCGATCCTGACAGCTGCCGTGACGGATCAGGTCGAGGGTGGTTACCGTGCTGCTGGGGTTGGTGTCTGTCATGGCGATAAGCTCAGTCGGACTTATTATCCACACCGGCGCTGTCGAAGGTCGCCATGCGGTTGTGCAGGTCACACGCCAGGCGCAGCAGGGGAACTACCGTGGCAGCGCCACTGCCTTCGCCCAGGCGCAGCTGCAGGTTCAACAGAGGCTGCTGTTGCAGTGCTGCCAGTACCGCCTGGTGACCGGGCTCCGCTGACTCGTGGGTGAGGATCAGCCAGGGTTTTATGGAAGGGTTGATCAGCTGGGCATAGAGCGCCGCGACACTGCAGATAAAACCGTCCACCAACACCGGTAAGCCCAATTGGGCGGCAGCAATGTAAGCCCCGGTAAGGGCGGCGATTTCAAAGCCTCCGAGGTATTGCAGATCCTTCAGGGGGGACTGGGCCGGGGCATTGAACAGATCCAGCGCCCGGTGAATCACGGCGGACTTGTGAATCTGGCCGGCATTGTCCAATCCGGTGCCGGGGCCGACAATTTCAGCGGCGTGCTTGTGCAGCTGGGCACAGGCCAGAGCCGTGGCAGAGGTGGTGTTGGCGATGCCCATTTCGCCGCCAATCCACAGCTGCGCGCCCTGTTCTTTGGCCGCTTGCACAGTCGCCTGGCCAATGCTCAGGGCCTGTTGCAGCTGGGGGGCGGTCATGGCGGATTTTTGCGTGAAATTGGCGGTGCCGGCTGCAATGCGTTGATCGGAGACCTTAGGCAGGGAAGGCAGCTCTTCAACAGTGCCCACATTGATCACTTCCAGCTGCGCATTGAGAGATTGTGCCAACACCGCAATGGCCGCACCACCGACGGAGAAGTTGCGCACCATTTGCGCGGTGACCGATTGCGGAAAAGCCGAAACACCTTCCGCCGCCACTCCGTGGTCGGCAGCGAAGATGCTGATGCTGACGGCGTCACAGCTGGGGGTGTCGGTGGCTTGCAGGCCCGCCAGGGTGATGGCCAGGGTTTCCAGTTGGCCGAGGGAACCGGCGGGTTTGGTCAAGCGGTTTTGCTGTTGTTCAGCCTGTTGCTGATGGCTGAGGCTGGGTTGGGCGGCGGGTTCGTGGTACCAGCTCATTGTGTTGCGTCCTTGTTGCAAAGCCAAACACCGGGGAGTTCAGCTGAATTGGGTTAATTGGGCGATGGTAAGGCTCAAGCGGTTCGCGCTGCAGGCAGCTCGGAATGGCTCAGTGGCGCACCTTTCAGAACCAGCGGGCAACCGGCGGCCGTAAACACCACTCGGTCGCAGAGGCCGGCCACGGCCTGGTTGAGAAAGCCCGCTTGGTCGACAAAGCGACGGCTCAGTTCTCCCATGGGAACCACGCCCAGCCCCACTTCATTGCTGACCAGTATGATGGGCGTAGGCAACTTGGTCAGTGCGTCAAGCAGTGCCTGTTTTTGCTGGGGCCAAACGTCGGTATCTTCGGCCAGCAGGCAATTGCTGACCCACAGGGTCAGGCAATCGACCATCACGGCATCGAAGTCGGCCGCCTGGGTTTGCAGAGCTTCCCCCAGCAGCAGGGGGATTTCCAGGGTGTGCCAATGCTCGGGGCGTTGCTGTTGATGGTGGGCGACGCGAGCGCGCATTTCGGCATCGTGATGGCGCTGGTCTGCAGTGGCGATGTAGGCAATGCGGTCGCCATAGAGTCCCGTCAGGTGTTCGGCCAGACGGCTTTTGCCCGAACGGGCACCCCCCAAAATCAGTTGCTTCATACTCCGATGCCTGTAGCTGTTGGTGATTCTTGCCAGATTGTAACCCAGCGGCCGCGCTAAATCAGATGGGCAGTTCAAACAACTTGTCTCCCCCATCCGCTTGCAGCGGTAAGGGGGAGCCACCCAGCATCGTACCCCAGATGGGAATGTCTTTCAGGGTCGAGGCCGGCACCTCATAGGGATCGGCCTCCAGGATGGTCATGTCGGCTTGTTTGCCCACTTCGAGACTGCCAATCTGTCCTTCCATTTGCAGCTGGCTGGCGGCGTCAATGGTAATTGCCCTCATGGCCGCATCGACACTGATGCGGTGTTCCGGCCCCACCAGTTTACCGTCGGCACTGAGTCGATTGACGGCCACCCACGCCAGTCGCAAGGGGTCCACCGGTGCCATGGTGAAGTCCGAGTGAAAGGACAGAGGAATACCGGCATCCACCACCGATTTGAGCGGTACCATGGCCCGGGCGCGGTCTGGCCCGAGGCCGTGTTCGGCGTATTGATCTGCCAGCGCCCAGACGTAGTAGGGGTTGGCGGAGACCCGCACACCCAGACGGGCCATGCGTTGCGCCTGGTCTTCACGGGCATAGGCAAAGTGGTGGACGGTGGTGCGGTGATCCTGGCGGGGAAATTCCTGTTGCAGCGTCCCTACCACATCCAGAGTTCGATCCAGCCCCAGGTCACCGTTGACGTGAAAATGAATCTGGTATCCGTCGCGCCAGTAAACACGGGCCGCCTGCAATAGCTGCTCAGGAGTCATCAGCCACTCGCCATGATGGCCATCCAGGTAGCCATCGCGCATTTGCATCAGCTGGGAGTAAGCCGCACCGTCGGCAAACAACTTGACCTGTTTCGGCAAAAAGTGGATTTGTTCGCTGTCGTGTTGGCCCAGGGTTTCCATAAACTGTTTGGCCGCTTCATTGCCCATGCTGTGCCCCAGGCTTTTGCCATCGGGTAACACCATAAACCGGAACGGGCTGGATGAACGGTTCCAGCTGGAGTAGCGGATGGCCTGCCATTCCTGGTCAAAGTCGATCGTGCCGAAAGCGCCGTCGGAAACGGTGGTCACACCGCCGGCATGGATGATGGTGCGGGCATGCTTTAGGGCTTTCAAATAGCGCCAGGGATCGCTCAGCTGCTTTTTCAGGTGCGGCATGACCACCATCAGGCCGTTTTCATAAAAGTGGCCGCGCTGCCAGTCAACCTGGGGATGATCTATCGGTTGCAGGCCCAGGGCATTGAGGGCGGCCGTGTTGAGGATGATTTCGTGAAAGGAGCGGTGCCAGACCACCACTGGGCGGTCGGGTGCAATTTGGTCCAGCTCTGCGCGCCCCATATCGCCGTGAAACAATGGGTGGTAGCCCCAGGTCCAGAGCCAGTCATCGTCGTCCTGGGTGTGGTGCAGTTCGTCCAGCCTTTGCAGATACGCCTCGTTACCGCGTACCCCTTTCACTTGCTTGCCAGGCATGTCCCAGTCGTGTGGGGTAATGAATTCCATCGGCAGCAGAATACCGGCCAGGTACGGATGCAGGTGCGGTTCGATAAATCCCGGCATGATCACTTTGTTCTCAAAGCGCGGGTTCACTTGCCAGTCCAGGCCGGCGAGTGACTGCTGCACGTCTTCAAGCTTGCCGACCGCGACGATCCGGTCGTCGGCCACCGCAATGGCTTCGGCACGGGGTTGACGACTATCCATGGTGATAATGGTTTTGGCGGTGTAGATCTGGATATCCGCTCGCTGCTCGCAAGCGCTCAAAAGCAGTGCGCATACCAGGCTCAGTCCGATGCGCCTGCGCCGCCCAATGGCCATCATAATTCCCCCTTAAAAACGTGCCTGAGTTATTCAAACAGCTGTTTTACACGGCTTTGCAGCCAGGGTACAACCTTTTGTTCAAACCAGGGGTTTTGTTGCAGCCAGCGACGGTTGCGGGGCGAAGGGTGAGGCAGGGGCAACTGATCGGGTATGAAGGCTTGCCAATCACGCACCCGTTCGGTGAGGGTGGCCTTATTTGCCCGGCCACTGTGACCCGGCAGATAATGACGTTGAGCGTACTGGCCAATCAATAAAGTCAGCTGCAGGTTGGGCAGGTGCTGCAGCAACTGTTGATGCCAGAGCGGTGCGCATTCCGGGCGCGGGGGTAAATCGCCGGAAGGGCCTTTGCCTGGGTAGCAGAACCCCATGGGCATAATTGCCACTTGCTGCGGGTTGTAGAAGGTCTCGCGATCCATGGCCAGCCATTGGCGCAGTCGGTCGCCGGAGGGATCGTTCCAGGGGATACCGGACGCGTGCACGCGAGTACCGGGCGCCTGGCCGATAATCAGCAGGCGGGCACTGGGGTGTATCTGCACCACCGGATTGGGCCCCAGCGGTAGCTGGTCCTCACAGTGATGACATTGGCGAACCTGTTGCAATAACGTCTCCAGCTCCGCCTGGCTGGTTACTGCCGTTACCTGAATCAGTTGTGCCATGATCGCAGCAAGGTTGGAGTCAGGGCTGACGGTTTGACAGTCCGTCTTCAGGAACCGTATCAAACAGATCATTGCTGTTGGCCGGACTGGGCGGATAGAGCAAACGGTTGATAAGTTGGCGACCGGCCGGGTGCATCAGGATCGCCAGCAGATCGCCCTGCTGCCACATCCGTTGGATGGCGGGGTCCCGCCAGACGGCCATCAGTTGCGGATCGTTTTGCAGCTGCAGATTGTGTTGCCAGCCACTAGCTAACATGGCGGCTATCTGTTGATCGTGCAGGCTGCGAATATCCAGCAGGGCCTGCAAATCCTGATTTTGTTTCAGCTGTTGCACATCTTGCAGGCCGGCAATGCGTGTCAGGTTACCCTCAGTCAACACCTGCTGGTTGTGGTGGTTGGTAAACAACGAGTGCAGCGTCGGATCTTGAAACAGGCGTTGCAGGCGCTCGGCACTCAGCTGCGGGCTGAGCATCACTTCCTGCAGCAGAACCCCAATGGCGTTCTGCATTAACACTGTGGCATCCGTGTTGATCGAGGCGGGCGAGCTGGGGAGCTCGGAGGCGTCGGTGGATTGATACACCGTGGTTAAGGGCAGCAACAACAACAGCGATACGGTGGTGAGAACGCGAGCAGGGAACGTCATACATAAGCCCTCGATAGAGTGGTGGTATTGCGCCAGCGGTGATGGTCGAATCGCAATGATCCTCGACACAATAATACAGGCCCGAATAACAGGCCCGGGCAGGCCAGTGCTTAAAGTGTACTGTAGCGGCCGGAAAAAAGGCGATGAAATTTATGCTTTAGGCCTTACTTTGGTGCGCCATGATGCTGTTTCAGGGCGCTAGAATGCCCTGTAGTGGTGCATTTTACTGGCTAAAAAAACAACATGCGGGGAGGTTCACTGCTATGGTGCACAAGAGGCACGCTAATTGCTGTTCCTCTGGTATGTCGGGTGTTTCCTGATCCCGTGAAATGAAGGAGCGATAAGTCGCAGTGACTGAGTCCCCCGCAAAAATCATCATTGTTTCTGATTTGGATGGTTCACTTCTGGACCATCACAGTTACAGTTTTGAACCGGCCCGTCCCCTGCTGCAGAGGTTGGCTCATGCGTCCATCCCCGTGGTGTTGTGCACCAGTAAAACCTGCGCTGAAGTGTTCGCGCTGCGTCATACTCTCAACAATCAGTCGCCGTTTATCGTGGAAAATGGAGCGGCGGTTTACCTGCCCAAGATGCAATTTGTCGAGCAGTTGGAAGATGTTACCAGTGCGGGGGATTACTGGTGCAAGGCCTTTTGCCAGTCCAGATCGCACTGGCTGGAGCTGGTGGAAGCCGCCAAAGCGAGCTTCGGGGCGAGTTTCGATCACTTTGCCAATATGAGTGTGGCGCAGGTCGCGGCGCTCACGGGGTTAACCCTGAAAGAGGCTGAGCGCGCCAAAGCGCGGGAATTTGGTGAACCATTGCAGTGGCTGGGTTCGAAGCAACAGTTGGCGGAAGCGACAGACTGGTTTCGCCAACGGGGTGCCCATGTGTTGAGTGGTGGGCGCTTCGTGCATATTGCCGGCGATGCGGATAAAGGTCAGGCGATGCGATGGTTGCAGCAGCAGTACCAGCGACTGTATCCGCAGCAGCGAATAATTACCCTCGCCCTGGGCGACAGCCACAACGATGTGGCGATGCTGGAGGCGGCCGATCGAGCCGTGGTGATTCGTTCGCCGGTTCATGAGCCGCCGCTCTTGCAGCGTGAAGATGGCTTTGTGGTTTCAAGTTTAACCGGGCCTGGCGGCTGGGCGGAAGGCGTTCAGTACTGGCTGTCAAAGTTAGGTTTGCCGGACTTTATATCTTAAAAAAATCAGAGAGGAAATACTTTATGGCTGACTTTTATCAAAACGGTATTGTCACCACGCTTCACAATCTATCCCGGCGCCCATTGGACGATATGGAAAACGAGTTGCGTGCCTTCAGTCGCTTGCGGCCCATGTCATTAATCCTGCCGTCATTGTTTTCCGAATTGGAGGGGCGGGCATTACCCCATATCATCAGCGAGCTCAAAGGCGCTGATTACCTGTCGGAAATTGTGATTGGTCTCGATCGCGCCGATGAAAGCCAGTACCGTTATGCGCTCGATTTCTTTGGCAAGTTGCCACAACGTCATCGCGTGCTCTGGAATGATGGCCCCCGATTGCAGGCGTTGGATGCCGAGCTCAAGGAGCTCAACCTGGCGCCCAAAGAATTGGGCAAGGGGCGCAATGTCTGGTATTGCATGGGCTACACGCTGGCATCAGGACGGTCGGAGTCGGTGGCCCTGCACGATTGTGATATCGTGACTTACAATCGCGAGCTGTTGGCACGATTGATTTACCCGGTGGCCAATCCGCGCTTTAACTATGAGTTCTGCAAGGGCTTCTACGCTCGGGTGGCGGATGGCAAAATCAATGGCCGGGTTTGCCGGTTGTTGGTGACCCCACTGTTGCGGGCCTTGAAAAAGGTTTTCGGGGAGCTGGACTATCTTCAATATATGGACAGCTTCCGCTACTCTTTGGCCGGGGAGTTTTCATTTCGCAAAGATGTTTTAAACGATATTCGTATTCCCAGCGACTGGGGATTGGAAATTGGTGTGTTGTCTGAGATGCATCGCAACTACGCCAACAATCGTCTTTGCCAAGTGGATATTGCCGACGCCTACGATCACAAGCACCAGGATTTGTCTTACGATAACGAAGCAGGTGGATTGTCAAAAATGTCGATTGACATTTCCAAGGCACTGTTCCGCAAATTGGCGACCCAGGGCAAAACCTTCAACACCGAAACATTCCGCTCGCTGAAGGCGACCTACTTCCGGATTGCCCTGGATTTTATCGAAACCTATCACAACGATGCGGTGATGAATGGCTTGTCGCTGGACATTCATCAGGAAGAAAAAGCGGTAGAACTGTTTGCGCAAAATATTATGAAGGCCGGTGAGGCGTTTTTGGCCCGTCCAATGGAAACACCCTTTATTCCCAGTTGGAACCGGGTGATCAGCGCCATGCCGGATGTGCTGGAACGATTGGCTGAAGCGGTTGAAGAAGATCACAAGGAATTTGGAACCCTATGATGGAAACGGTGAGCACTGATAACTCCCTCAAAGCCCGGATAGAACATTTCCTCGAACTGATTTATCACGAGGTCAGGCTCGATGTCTCCTACAGCCAGCTGGCCGATGAGTTGATTGGCCTCATGCGGCTGACGCAGGATGGTGATTCGGCGCCACCACCACATTACAATCCCTGGGATCAGCAGGATGCGATTCTTATCACCTACGGCGATACGTTTTTGACGGAAGAGGGGCATCACGACAAACCCCTGAAGGTTTTAAAGCATTTTCTCGACGAGCACTGTGAAGGGATTCTCAACAGTGTGCACATACTTCCGTTCTTTCCCTACAGTTCGGACGACGGTTTTGCCGTGATTGATTTTTCCAGTGTCAATGAGGCGCTGGGAGACTGGAGTCATGTTTACGATATTGCCCAACAGTATCGGTTGATGGGCGACTTGGTGATTAATCACTGTTCCAGTCGCAGTCTCTGGTTTCAAAATTTCATCAAGGGTGAGGGGCCGGGCCACGATTACTTCTTTACCGCCTCGCCGGAGGACGACTTGTCCGAGGTGGTGCGGCCACGTACCAGCGATCTGTTGATGCCGGTGGAAACGGAACGGGGGACCCAGCATGTCTGGTGTACTTTCAGTCACGATCAAGTGGATTTCGACTTCACCAACCCCCAGGTGTTGAAACAGTTTGTGTCCATTATCCGTCAATACCTGGATATGGGGGTACGGATTTTCCGGCTGGATGCAGTGGCCTTCTTGTGGAAAAAAATTGGCACCAGCTGCATTAATCTGGAAGAGACACACCAGGTGATTCGCCTGCTGCGGTTGTTGATTGAACACGCTGAACGGGAAGCCGTGATCATTACCGAAACCAATATTCCCAACCGGGAAAACCTGTCCTATTTCGGCAATGCCAACGAAGCTCACTGCGTCTATAACTTTTCTCTGCCGCCACTATTGGTCAATACCTTGATTACCGGCAAGTGCCATCATCTGAAAATGTGGATGATGAGCATGCCGCCGGCCCAGAACGGTACCACCTATTTTAACTTTATTGCCTCGCACGATGGCATTGGTCTGCGCCCGGTGGAAGGTCTACTGAGCGATGAGGAGACCGAGGAATTGATTCAAACCATGCAGTCGTTTGGCGGGCGTATATCCTGGCGTGCACTCGACAATGGCGAAGTGCGGCCCTACGAGATCAATATTGCGCTCTATGATGCACTGCAGGGAACTTTGGCGGGGGCCGATGATTTTGGCTTCGAACGATTTATATGTGCTCACGCCATTATGTTTGCGCTGGAAGGCATTCCCGGTCTGTATGTACACAGTTTGCTGGGTACTCGCAATGATTATGCACGCATGGAACACAGCGGTCATAATCGCGCGATTAATCGACATCAGTGGTGTTACGACACGTTGGAGGTACAGCTACAAACACCCGACAGCTCCCATGCACAAGTGTTTTCTGCTCTTAAACGGCTGTTGATCATTCGCAAAAAACAGCCGGCTTTTCATCCCAACGCCACCCAGTTCACGTTGCATCTGGGAGAAACGATCTTTGGTTTTTGGCGGCAGTCGCGGGATCGTTCCCAAAGCATTTTTTGCATCAGCAACATCAGTTGTGAGCCGCAACCGTTACAGATGTCGGACATCAACCTGATTGCTACCGACGCCTGGTGTGATCTGATCAGCGGAGAGCAGTTGCCGGAGGGGGATGCTGTTCTCACCCTCGAACCTTATCAAACCCTGTGGATCAGCAATCGCTGTTAAGCAGCGATCAGTATTGACTTAAAAGGACACCCGCACGGGGTTGGTGCTGGTTGTCTGAACAGCTTCAGTGGGGACCTGTTGGATGATTAAAACCACTTCCCCCACCGGCAGGCCAAACTTGCGAACTGTGGCCTGATTGATAACGGTTTGATCGTCAAGCTGATACATCCAGTCGTCGAATCGCACTTCATAGACCGAGTCATCGACCGGTAATTTCATAACATACTGCCAGTTGAGGGCAAAGCCCTCGCTGCGTCCAATGGCCTCGCCTTTGATGTCTGCCGCGGTGCCGCGGTAGCGACCATCCGCCAATTTGGTCAGCTTCCAGATTCGCTGTTCGCTGCTGCCGTCGTCGTACAGGAACTGCTCATCGAGAATGCCTTCGTGGCCCTGCCAGCTACCCTGCATGGCTACGTGAAAACGTCTTACCACCTTGCCGCTGTAGTCCTTGAAGTAGCCGCGAGCCACCAGTGGGCCGTTAAAAAACGACTCTACCTGGAAGTTCGGTTCACTGTCCTGGTAATCTTCCAGGCTGGTACAACCGGCGAGACCTGTAAGCAGTAGGGTGAGTAGCAGAAGGGCGACTTTGTGGTTTGGCATTAGCACATGGGCTCCAGAGTATTGAGGGGGCGGAAGTCTATCCTGTCTTACGTAATATCGACGTGACCGGATCATCGGTTTTGTGGCTGTGCAAGTCCTCTGACTCCGACTATAATGCTGTATGTATATACAGTTGGTGAGCGGTGATATGTCCAGTGAAACTGATTGGCAGGGTTCCGGCAGCCCTGATCTCGACCTGTTGTTCAAACCACTGACCGGTCATAAAGGCCGCGGAGCTGCGTCGAATCTGGCCGGTCGTTTTGAAACCCAGCTTATTGAGGCGGTGGACGATGGCTGGTGGCAGCAGGCGGAAGAACGCGCTCTGGACACTCAGGTAACCCCGGAAACCGCCAAATCGATACTCAGTCGCAATCAATCACCGGATCTGCCGTTTTCCGTGTCTCTCAATCCCTACCGCGGTTGTGAGCACGGTTGTATCTACTGTTTTGCCCGTCCCACGCACGCGTATCTCGGCTTGTCGCCGGGGCTGGATTTCGAGAGCCGCCTGTTTGCCAAGGTCAACGCCGCACAATTGCTCAGCCAGGAGCTGTCCCGCCCCAGCTATCAACCCGAACCAATTGCATTCGGCATCAATACCGATGCCTACCAGCCCTGTGAGAGGCACTGGCAGATCGCTCGTCAGTGCTTGGAGGTCCTGCACGAATGTCGCCATCCCCTGGGGTTAATCACCAAGTCCGCCCTGATTGAGCGGGATCTGGATTTGCTTGCGGATATGGCGCGCGACAACCTGGTGAGTGCAGCCATTACCATCACCACGCTCGATCCAACCTTGTCCCGTATTCTGGAGCCGCGTGCCGCCTCACCCCAGCGACGCCTCAAAACCATCCGCCGGCTGACGGATGCCGGTATACCGGTGACGGTGAGTGTGGCGCCCCTGATTCCGTTCATAACCGAGCAGGAGCTGGAGCGGGTAGTGACTGCGGCGGCGGAGGCCGGTGCGGTGTCGGCCAACTACATTGTGCTGCGCCTGCCGTGGGAGGTGAACCCATTGTTCCAGCAGTGGCTGCAGGTGCATTTTCCCGATCGCGCCGAGCGGGTGATGAATCGGGTGCGGGATATGCGGGGTGGCAAGGATTACGATGCTCGTTTTGGTGCGCGCTTACGCGGAGAAGGGCTGTGGGCGGACCTGATTCGCCAGCGCTTTGAGCGGGTGGTGCGCAAGCTGGGATTGACTGGTGGGCGCTCGCGAACGCTGGATAGTTCGCGCTTTCAAAAGCCGCGCCGCGTGGCGGCCAGGCCGACGCGGTCACAGCTGGATTTGTTTGGCGAGTAGGGCGGAGTGATCTTTGAGAAAGAATCAGTTCGCCAGCAGGTTGGTGAGGATGCCTTCGTACATGTCGGTTAGCAGGTTCAGGTCCTCGGCACGGACGCATTCATCGACTTTGTGAATGGTGGCGTTGACGGGACCCAGCTCCACCACCTGGGCCCCGGTGGGGGCAATAAAGCGACCGTCGGAGGTGCCGCCGGCGGTGGACAACTCAGAGTCAAAACCAGCGACATCGCGAATGGCTTTAACAGCGGCTTCCACCAGTGGACCTTCCGCTGTCAGAAACGGCTGGCCGCTGAGGCGCCAGTCGATGTCGTAATTGACTCCATGCTTGTCCAGGATGGCTTCGGTGCGAGTGCGCAATTGCTCTTCAGTTACTTCGGTCGAGAAGCGGAAGTTAAAAATTACCTCGGCTTCACCGGGAATGACGTTGGTGGCACCGGTGCCGGCATTCAGGTTGGAGACCTGAAAGCTGGTGGCGGGGAAGAAATCATTGCCATTGTCCCACTGTTCCACCGCCAGTTCGGCCAGCGCCGGGGCAAAGCGGTGCAAGGGGTTGTCGGCCAGATGCGGGTAGGCGACGTGGCCCTGCACCCCTTTGACGGTCAGCCAGCAGCCCAGTGAACCGCGGCGGCCATTCTTGATGGTGTCGCCGGTTTTGTCGGTGGAGGAGGGTTCACCCACCACGCACCAGGTGATCTTCTCGTTGCGGGCTTCCAGCCACTCCACCACCTTGACGGTACCATTGATGGCCGGGCCTTCTTCGTCGCTGGTGATCAAAAAGGCAATGCGACCCTTGTGATCCGGGTGTTGGGCGACAAAATTCTCACAGGCCACCACCATGGCCGCCAGACTGCCTTTCATGTCGGCGGCGCCGCGACCGTGCAGCATGCCCTCGTCGTCGATGCGAGGTTCAAACGGCGGATTGTGCCACTGGGCTTCTGGGCCGGTGGGCACCACGTCGGTGTGACCGGCAAACGCCAGGATCGGGCCTTCGTCCCCACGGATGGCCCAGAGGTTATCGACGTCGTCAAAGCGCAGGTTTTCGATGTGAAAGCCAATGGCTTTGAGGCGCTCAGCCATCAGTTGCTGGCAGCCCTCGTCGACAGGGGTGACGGAGGGGCGGCGCATCAGGTCGCAGGCCAGTTCCAGGGTTGGTGTCAGGGCAGTCATGGTATGTCGCTTATGGGAGTGAAAGGGGTGGCGGTGGAGTGTAGCACCGCCAGGTCATCGCTGTTGCGGGCGATCAGTTATTGGCGTGCAGCTCTTCGTTGAGGGCAATGGCGGACTTGTTGGTCTTGCATTCCACCGCGCCGTTCACGGAGTTGCGGCGGAACAGCAGATCGGCCTTACCGGCCAGGTCGCGGGCCTTGACGTGCTCGACCAGCTCACCTTTGTCGTCCAGTACGGCCACCTTGGTGCCGGCGGTGATGTACAGACCGGCTTCCACGGTGCAGCGATCGCCCAGGGGGATGCCGATACCGGCGTTGGCGCCCAGCAGGCACTCGTCGCCGACGGAGATGACGATGTTGCCGCCACCGGAGAGGGTGCCCATGGTGGAGCAGCCGCCGCCCAGGTCGGAACCTTTGCCGACGAAGACGCCCGCGGAGATACGGCCTTCGATCATGCCAGGACCTTCGGTGCCGGCGTTAAAGTTGACGAAGCCCTCATGCATGATGGTGGTGCCTTCGCCGATGTAGGCGCCGAGGCGAACACGGGCGGTGTGGGCGATACGGACGCCTTTAGGTACCACGTAGTTGGTCATTTTGGGGAATTTGTCGACGCAGTCGACGTCCAGCAGTTCGCCGTTGAGGCGAGCTTGCAGTTGACGCTCAGGCAGCTCTTCCAGGTCCACGGCGCCCTGATTGGTCCAGGCGACGTTGGGCAAGGTGCCGAACAGGCCGTCCAGGACGGTGCCGTGTGGCTTGACCAGGCGGTGGGAGATCAGGTGCAGTTTCAGGTAGCCCTCGGGTACGGAAGCTGGGGCAGCGTCGTCGGCCAGCAGGGTGGCGACCAGGGGGCGCTGGCTGGTTTCAAACGCTTTGACGATGGCGGCTTGTTCGCTGCTGCCGGCGGCCAGCAGGGCATCCGCCAGGGCAGTCAGTTTGTCGCTGGCAAGGACGATGGCCTGGTTGCCACCTTCATAACCGACGACTTCGGCAATCGCTTGGGCGACGGCGGGCTCAGGGTTCAGTTGTGGCTGTGGATAAAACACTTCCAGCCATTCGTTTTTGCTGTTTTGAGTGCCTACACCGAGGCCGAGTGCGTACAGTTGAGTCATGTTCGTCGTTCCTGTGAGTCTTTCGATATCGTTGAATGTTCAGTTCTTAATGGGGCGCCGGGCAAGCGGATCCCCTCCAGGACACGCTGCGAGTGCATCCATGCACGCTCGACGTCGGCGTCCTGCCTCCGACGGTCCTGGCGGGGAACCGCTCACCCGGCTGAGTGCTATCCGATTTACAGTGCGCTTCGGAATAGGCGCTTTAAGTTTTGCATGTACTGCCAAATTTTGAATGTGCTGCCGTCATCGCGAGGAGCGCTTTGCGCGACGCGGCGATCCATTACTGGCACCTACCCCGGAAAATACGAAGCCCTATCAGCCAAACCGCTGCTCGTAATCCGCCGCCTTAAAGCCCACCTGCACCTCATCACCCTGCTCTAACAGGGGGCGCTTAATCAGCGTGGGTTGATCCAGAATAATGTCCACCACGGACTCATCGCTGAGTGCGGTTTTGGTGGCGTCGTCCAGCCCTTTCCAGGTGGTGCTGCGCTTGTTGACCAGGTTTTCCCAGCCCAGCGCTTTCACCCAGACGGTGACCTGGTCGCGGCTCAGGCCGTCTTTGCGGAAATCGTGAAATTGATAGGACACCTGGGCGTCATCCAGCCACTTGCGGGCCTTTTTGACGGTGTCGCAGTTACTGATGCCGAAGAGGGTAGTCATGCTGTACTCGCTGCAATCCGGATACTGAAAAGGCGGCAAGGATACCAAAAACCCGGCCGGGGTTCATCTGCCCTGACCAGGGATGGGGTTTTCGGTGTGGATCAGGGCTTTTTGACTTTTTTCGGGTGTTTGCGGGCCGGGTAGCAGGTGGTGCAGATTTCACACACGGTGCCGTCACAGCCGCGGGCGGTGCAGTAGTCGCGTCCGTAGAAGATGATCTGCAGGTGCAGTTTGTTCCAGCTTTCGGCGGGGAACAGGCGTTTCAGGTCTTTTTCCGTCTGCTGGACGTTTTTGCCATTCGTCAGCCCCCAGCGTTGGGCCAGGCGGTGGATGTGGGTATCGACGGGAAAGGCGGGAACGCCAAAGGCTTGAGCCATGACCACGCCAGCGGTCTTGTGGCCGACACCGGGCAGCTTCTCCAGCTCGTCCATGTCTGCTGGGACTTCGCCGTTATGTTGCTCCACCAGCATCTTGGATAGTACCGAAATGGCCTTGGACTTCTGCGGTGACAGGCCACAGGGGCGGATGATGGCTTTGATGTCCTCGACCGACTGTTTGGCCATGTCGAAGGGGTTGTCAGCCAGCGCCCACAGGGCGGGCGTTACCTGATTGACTCGCTCATCGGTGCACTGGGCCGACAGCAATACCGCTACCAGCAGGGTGTAGGGGTCCTTGTGGTCCAGCGGTACTGGCGGCTCCGGGTAGAGCTCGTTGAGACGCTGGAAGATGTAATCAACCCGCTCGGCTTTGAGCAGGTTTTTTGTCTCCAGGGCAGAGCCAATTGGGTCGTTGCTATTCGCTGCAGGGGTAGAGGGCATGACGTTGTGGTTTCGATGGCTGTTGATCGGCGGCCGGAGAATTTACTTGCTGCCAGAGACAAAGCGGCGGATGCGTTCGGCGGCTTCCACACACTCTTCCAGGGTGGCGACCAAGGCCATGCGCACGTGGTTTTCACCCGGGTTGATGCCGTCGGCTTCACGAGCGATAAAGCGTCCTGGCAGCACGGTAATGTGCTGTTCGGCAAACAGGCGCTGGGCAAAGTCGAGGTCGCTGATGTCGGTTTTGGGCCACAGGTAAAAGCTGGCGTCAGGGCGTTGCACGTCCAGGTGGCCTGCCAGAATCTCAAGCACGGCATCGAACTTGGCGCGGTAGGCATCGCGATTGGCTTTTACATGGTGTTCGTCCTGCCAGGCGGCGATGGAGGCCAGCTGGTTGGTGACCGGCATGGCGCAGCCGTGGTAGGTGCGATACAGCAGGAATTTGTCGAGTACAGCGGCGTCGCCGGCGACAAATCCTGAGCGCAGGCCGGGCAGGTTGGAGCGTTTCGATAATGAGTGAAACACCACGCAGCGGGCGAAGTCGTCGCGGCCCAGTTCGGCACAGGCCTGCAGCAGGCCGACCGGCGGTTGTGCTTCGTCAAAGTAGAGTTCGGAGTAGCACTCGTCACTGGCAATCACAAAGTCGTGTTCGTCGGCCAGGGCAATCAGTTTTTTCAGGGTGGCGGTGTCGATCACGGCGCCGGTGGGGTTGCCTGGCGAACACAGGAACAGCAGCTGGCAGCGTTGCCAGACGTGTTCCGGTACCTGGTCGAAGTCGGGGATGTAGCCATTCTCACGCGTGCAGTTGAGGAAGTAGGGCTCGGCTCCGGCCAGGAAGGCGGCGCCTTCGTAAATTTGATAAAACGGGTTCGGACTGACAACCAGGGGGGCTTGGGCGGTGTTGCGATCTATGACCGCCTGGGTAAAGGCAAACAGAGCTTCGCGGGTGCCGTTGACGGGCAACACGTGACGCTCGCCATCCAGACTGCCTTCGTTCAATTGGAAGCGCTGGCTCAGCCAATCGGCAATGACCTGTCGCAGTTCTGGCAGGCCCTTGGTGCTGGGGTAGTTGGCCAGGCGCGCGAGATTGTCGCGAATGGTATCCAGGACAAACGCCGGCGGTTCATGCTTGGGCTCACCGATGGACAGGGCAATGTGGACCAGCCCCTGTGGGGGTTGAACTGCCGCCTTGAGGGCGTTGAGTTTTTCAAACGGGTAGGGCTGCAGGCGTTCCAGGTCGCGATTCATCATAGTTGTGGTCGTCTGTGTGTCGTGTTTCAGTGGCAGACTTCGACCTGTTGGTCGAGCTGTCTGCAGATCTCGCTCTGCAGGGCTTTGCAGAATTCCGGGTCGCTGAGGGGTTCGCCATCGGTGTCCGTGATGTAGAAAATATCCTCCACCCGTTCACCCAGGGTGATAATTTTGGCGTTGCTCAGTTGTACATTGAACTGCAGGAAAATTCGCGCGATCAGGGCCAGCAGACCGGGACGGTCGGGTGAAATCACTTCCAGCATGGTGGTGTTGGTGGCAATGTCGTTACTGATGCTGGTGCGGGTAGGAATCACAAAACTTTTCAGTTGGCGGGGTGTGCGGCGGCTGATCAGGTCGCTGTAGTTCTCGTCCACCTGCGCCAGTTCCTGTTGCAGGGCTTCTTTAATGCGGTTGCTGCGCAGTTGGTCGGCACCGATGGGCTGGTTGTTTTCGTCCAGCACGTAAAAGGTGTCGATGGTGTAGCCGCCGCGTTCGGTGTTGTAGATGCGGGCATCGTGAATCGACAGGTTGAGGTAGTCCAGTGCCGTGGTCACGGCGGCAAAGACATTGCTGCGGTCACGGGTGCGGATAAAGATTTCCGTCGCGCCCTCGTGTTTGCGGCTGGTGGTTTCGCGCACCAGGATCAGGTCGTCGGTACTGTTGTGGTCAATAATGGCAGCGCTCTGCCAGGCGATTTCCGTGGCCGATTCGCGCAGGAAATAGTCGTCCTGCAGGTAGCTCCACAGGGCCTCGACGGATTCGCGGGCGTAACCCTGGTCTAGCAGCAGCTCCATGGCGGTTTCCTGGGTTTCGTCGATCAGGTCCTGACGGTCAATCGGGTTTTCCAGGCCGCGGCGCAGGGCGCGGCGGGTCTCGACATAGAGTTGGCGCATCAGGCTGGCGCGCCAGCTGTTCCACAGAGTCGGGTTGGTGGCGTTGATGTCGGCCACGGTTAAGGCGTACAGATAATCCAGGTGTAAGCGATCGCCCACTTCGACAGCGAACTGATGGATTACATCCGGGTCGGAAATGTCCTGCTTTTGCGATACCGAGGACATCAGCAGGTGTTTTTCCACCAGCCAGGCTACCAACCGTGCCTCGTGTTTTTTCAGGCCGTGACGCTGACAGAACTTGAGGGCATCGCAGGCACCGAGGGTGGAGTGATCGCCACCGCGACCCTTGCCGATATCGTGGTACATGCCGGCAATATACAGCAGTTCGGGTTTCGGCAGTTGACGGAAACACTCGTAAGCTACCGGGAATTTTTCTTTGCTTTCCGGGTAGTTCAGCAGGCGCATATTGCGGATCACCATTAACGTGTGGTCGTCAACGGTATAAATATGAAACAGGTCGTGTTGCATCTGGCCGATAATCTGGCCGAATTCGGGCAGGTAGCGGCCGAGGATGTTGTAGCGTTTCATCCGGCGTAACTGTGTCACCAGTGCGTGTTCGCACTTTAACAATTCCAGGAACAGACGGGTGTTGCGGGGATTGTTGCGAAACTCGTCATCAATCAAGTCGCGGTGTTCGCGAATCAGGCGAATGGTTTCTGGTCGGACACCAATGATATTGGCGTTGTTGCCCATCAACACAAATATTTCCAGCAGTGCAGAGGGTTCCCTGATGAACACCGTTTCGTCGGTCACTTCAATGTAGTTGTCGCGCAGTTGGAAGCGCTTGTTGATGGGGGTGATCACGGCGTCGTGATCGTGGTTCAGTACGGCTTCGTCAAGGAAGTGCAGCAGTACGTCGTTCAGTTCTCGCAGTGACAGCACGGCACGGTAGTAGCGATGCATGAATTGCTCGACAGCCAGGTTGGTGTCGTTGTCGCGATAGCCAAACGCCTCCGCCAGCTGGCGCTGGTAGTCGAACAGCAGACGCTCTTCTGCGCGGCCGGCGATCTTGTGCAAGCCATAGCGCACTTTCCATAAAAACTCTTCGCCCGACAGCAGCAGGGCGAATTCTTCTTCGGTAAAGAAATCCTTGCCGGCCAGCTGATTGAGGGTGCGGACCCCAAAGTAGCGTTTTGCCACCCAGGCAATGGTCTGTATGTCGCGCAGGCCGCCAGGGGCATTTTTAATGTTGGGCTCAAGGTTGTACTCGGTGTTGTCGTACTTGCGATGACGGGCTGTCTGCTCGTCCACCTTGGCCCGAAAGAATTCATCGGCCGGCCACATGTTGTCGGGCTGGGTCAGCTGCTGCAACTTCAGACAGAGGGCGTTACTGCCCGCCACCGTACGGCATTCCAGCAGGTTGGTGACCACCGTGATATCGTCGCGGGCAATCTCCAGGCACTGCTCCAAGGTGCGCACGCTGTGTCCAATATCCAGGCCGATGTCCCACAGCAGCATCAGCAGGTTTTGAGCATTTTCCAGATCGTTGGGTTGCTCTTCTTCCATCAGCAGCAACAGGTCGATATCCGACTTGGGGTGCAGTTCGCCGCGACCGTAGCCGCCGACAGCGATCAGGCTGACCTGGTCGCTCCACTGGAACTGGTGCCAGGCGTAATGCAACAGGCAGTCGATGATTTGGGCCCGTTCATACACCAGGCTGCGCACGTCCTCGCCTTCCTGGAAGCGATTGTCCAGTTGCACATTGGCCGCGTTGAGCGCGTCCTTGAAGATGGGGATCACCTTGCCATTGGCGTTTTCCAGGCTGTGGCGAAAACGCGTCTGGTCAAAGGAAAACAGCGGGCGCTCAAAGTAGGGCGTATCCATAGGGCTCATCGAGTTGGTGGATGGTTGGGTTGGTTATTGGACAGATCAAAGGGGCTCTGATCTGTCTGCAGAGCCCCGGGCATTCAGAAATCAGGACTCTTTAAAAGGGTTCGTCGGGGCGTTTGGTCAGTACTTCAACGCCATCGGCGGTTACCGCCAGGGTGTGTTCCCACTGGGCGGATAAGCGCTTGTCCCGGGTTTCCACGGTCCAGCCGTCTTTCAGCAGCTTGGTGCCGGCCTTGCCGGCATTGATCATCGGCTCAATGGTGAAGGTCATGCCTTCCTGCAGCTCGAAGCCGGTGTTGGGCTTGCCGTAGTGCACCACCTGTGGCTCTTCGTGGAATACGTCGCCAATGCCGTGGCCGCAGTATTCGCGCACCACGGAGTAGTAATTTTTCTCGGCATGCTGCTGAATCACATGGCCGATATCCCCCAGGCGGCAGCCGGGCTTGACCAGCTCAATCCCTTTATACAGGCATTCCTGGGTAACCTGAATCAGGCGTTCGGCGTGAGGAGCCACCTTGCCGACGGTGTACATTTTGCTAGTGTCGCCATACCAGCCATCGTAGATCACAGTGACGTCAATGTTGATGATGTCACCGTTTTTCAGCACCTTCTTTTCCGACGGAATGCCGTGACAGACCACCTGGTTGACCGATGTGCAGACGGATTTAGGGAATCCCCGGTAGTTGAGGCAGGCGGGAATCGCCTTTTGGACGTTTACGATGTGCTCGTGACAGATCCGGTCCAGCTCAGCGGTGGTGACGCCAGGGACCACGTATTCACCAATCAGGTCCAGGACTTCGGCCGCCATTCGGCCGGCTACGCGCATTTTTTCGATCTGTTCCGGGGTTTTGATACTGACTTTCATAAACATCCAACAGTTGGGGGGCTTCCGCTCAGCAGCTTGTGCCTGGGCGGCCTAAGATAAACGGCCCTATTGTAAACCAACTGTCGTGGTTGCCATAGTCCGTGGCAAACCCCCTGGGTTGCGGACTGTCAGAAATGGCAGCGACCGAGCTGCGAATTCGGGTGTATTCAGTGCCAGTAGCGACATTCGGCTTTCAATAAGGGGGTGGTTGTGGTATAAAGCGCGCCCTGATTTGCGAAGCTGATGAAAGGTGGGGTTTAGCCCGCCGGTCACCCGTTGCGCAAATGGGGAAAACATCGATTTAATACTGTCACACATGCACCGTCACATCTGTCTGGGTGCCCCGGATTAAGCAGTTCAGGGGTTGATAGGTGGGGTGTGTGGAGGCCCAACCCAAGGAAATTCCTATGCCAAACGTAAGCATGCGCGATATGCTGCAAGCCGGTGTCCACTTTGGTCACCAAACCCGTTACTGGAACCCGAAAATGTCTCAGTACATCTTCGGTGCTCGTAACAAGATTCATATCATTAACCTGGAGCATACTGTTCCTGCGTTCAATGAGGCTCTGCAAGTTGTTCAGCAGATGGCTTCCCAGAAGAAGAAGATCCTGTTTGTGGGTACCAAGCGTGCCGCTTCCAAGATCATCAAAGAGCAGGCCGAGCGCGCTGGTCAGCCATTTGTAAGTCACCGCTGGTTGGGTGGCATGCTGACCAACTACAAGACCATCCGCGCGTCTATCCGTCGTTTCCGTGAGCTGGAAGCCCAGCAGACCGACGGTACTTTCGACAAGCTGACCAAGAAAGAAGCACTGATGCGCACCCGCACCAAGGACAAGCTGGACCTGTCCATCGGTGGTATCAAAGACATGGGCGGTCTGCCTGATGCGCTGTTCGTAATTGACGTTGAGCACGAGCGCATTGCTATCCAGGAAGCCAACAAGCTGGGCATCCCTGTTATCGGTATCGTCGATACCAACAGTGATCCTGCCGGTGTTGACTACATTATTCCTGGTAACGACGACGCCATTCGCGCCGTGAAGCTGTATGTGACTGCTGTGGCCGACGCCTGTCTGGAAGGTGCCGCCAACGCTCAGTCCGCAGCGCCCAAGGCTGATGAGTTTGTAGAAGTCAGCGACGACGAAGCAGCTGCCGAGTAAGCGGTTTTGTCATATAGCCTCCCCATACTGACACCTGTTGCTGGTCAGTGGGCGAGGTGACCAAAAAGGGGGCAAGGCCCCCTTTTTGAATTCAAATACACGAATTTTTAAGCATTTAAGAGGGTATTGTCATGGCAGCTATTTCTGCTTCTATGGTTAAAGAACTGCGTGAGCGCACTGGCCTGGGCATGATGGAGTGCAAAAAGGCTCTGGCTGAAGCTGGCGGTGATATCGATGTGGCGATTGAGAACCTGCGCAAGGCCTCTGGCCTGAAGGCTGAGAAGAAAGCCGGTCGTACCGCTGCCGAAGGTGTAGTAGCCGTTAAAGTTGCTGACGACAACTCCTACGCAGTTGTGGTTGAAGTGAACTCCGAAACTGACTTCGCTGCCCGCGACGCTGGTTTCCTGGCGTTTGTTGACTCTGTGGTTGAGGCTGCTTTCGCTGCCAAGAGCACTGATGTGGCTGCGCTGATGGCGGCTGGTCTGGAAGACGCCCGTCAGGCGCTAGTGCAAAAAATCGGTGAGAACATCGGTGTGCGTCGTATTGAAGTTCTGGAAGGCGGTGTTCTGGGTGCCTACGTTCACTCCAACAGCCGCATTGCGGTTCTGGCCCAGCTGGAAGGTGGCAATGACGAAGTGGCTAAAGATGTAGCCATGCACGTTGCTGCGGTTAACCCCCGTGTGGTTAAGCCAGAAGACATGCCAGAAGAAGAAGTGAACAAGGAAAAAGAGATCATCAAGGCGCAGCCGGATATGGAAGGCAAGCCCGAGAACATCGTCGAGAAGATGATGGTTGGTCGTATCAACAAGTTCCTGAAGGAAAACAGCCTGACCGAGCAGCCTTTTGTTAAGAACCCAGAGGTTACTGTGGGTCAACTGGCGAAAGACGCTGGCGCTGCGGTAACCTGTTTCGTGCGTTTCGAGGTGGGTGAAGGCATCGAGAAAGAAGAGGCCGATTTCGCGGCTGAAGTGGCGGCTCAGGTTCAAGCTGCCAACAAATAAGACGGTTTTGGCCGTCTGTGGCTGTCCGGAACCCAGGTTCCGGGTGCGCTGCGAGGTCCCCCGGGTGACACAGTCTGGGGGGCGACAAAAGGCGGGGGTGATACCCCCGCCTTTTTGCTGTTAAACTTTCAGAAATTTGTTCCCTATATCTGCCGGAGAGAGTATTCATGCCTGCGACACCGCGTGACAAGAAGTACAAACGGATATTGTTGAAGCTGAGTGGCGAGGAATTGATGGGGGCAGAGGGGTTCGGTATTGACCCCAAAGTGCTGGATAAGATGGCGCTGGAAGTCGGCCAGCTGGTGGGCATTGGTGTCCAGGTGGGGCTGGTTATCGGTGGTGGCAACCTGTTTCGGGGGGCGGCCCTGAGTGCTGCGGGCCTGGACCGGGTGACCGGCGATCATATGGGCATGCTGGCGACGGTAATGAATGCGCTGGCCATGCGCGATGCCCTCGAGCGCAGCAATATTTCCACCCGCGTCATGTCCTCTATCCCGATGAGCGGTATTGTCGATCATTACGACCGTCGCAAAGCGATCCGTTTTTTGGAGCAGGGCGAGGTTGTGATCTTCTCCGCGGGTACGGGTAACCCGTTCTTTACCACCGATTCGGCCGCCTGCTTGCGAGGCATTGAGGTGGAGGCGGACATTGTCCTCAAGGCAACCAAAGTGGATGGTGTTTATACCGCCGACCCTATGAAAGATCCCTCAGCCACCCGCTATGAGCGCCTGACCTACGATGAGGTGCTGGATAAAAAGTTGGGCGTAATGGATTTGACCGCAATTTGTCTGTGCCGCGAACAGGATATGCCGCTGCGTGTCTTCCGTATGGATAAGGCCGGTGCCTTGCTGCACATCGTCAAGGGTGAAAATGAAGGCACTCTGATTAAAGAAGCTTTTGAGGATTAAGCCGGGCAGTCGGGAGAGTGGAATAGATTCCGGATGAGCCGGCGGGCTGAGTGAGATTTACAACGAGTTCTAGAGGAATTGGTAACGATGATCGAAGACATTAAACAAGATGCCCAGGAGCGCATGAGCAAGGCCATTGATGCGCTGGGCAATAACTTCAACAAAATCCGCACTGGCCGGGCGCACCCCAGTATTCTGGATGGCATCAGTGTCAATTATTACGGCTCGGATACGCCGCTGAACCAAGTGGCCAATGTGTCCGTGCTGGATGCCCGCACCCTGTCCGTCAGTCCTTGGGAAAAGTCCATGACGCCGGAAATTGAAAAGGCGATCATGAAATCCGATCTGGGCCTGAATCCAGTCACCACCGGTGATCTGATGCGAATTCCGATGCCGCCGTTGACAGAAGAAACCCGCAAGGGCTACATCAAGCAGGCGCGTGCTGAAGCCGAAGGCGCACGGGTCTCCATCCGCAATATTCGTCGTGATGCGCTGGGCGACATTAAGGACCTTCTGAAAGAGAAGGAGATCAGTGAAGACGAAGAGCGTCGTGCCCAGGACGACATCCAGAAGATCACCGATAAATTTGTGGCGCAGGTGGACAGCACTCTGGCCAGCAAAGAAAAGGACCTGATGGAGATCTGATTTTCCTGGGTCTTTGTGATTCAGCCCATGTCGGCGCGTGCCGGCATGGGCTTTTGTTTATGGGTCGCTTGCATTAAACCCGGTGCAGGGTAGGATTAGCTCCCTTGATAACCGACATAAAGTGACACACCGGGTCTTAACCGGGGCAGGAGTATAGCGAGTGAGTGGTAACACATTGCGGCACATTGCCATTATCATGGACGGCAACAACCGCTGGGCGAAGCAGCAGGGCAAGCCTGGACCCCAGGGGCACAAGGCCGGTGTGGAAAAAATCCGCGATGTGATGGAAGCTTGCCAGTACTATGGCGTTGAGGTGTTAACCCTGTTTGCTTTCAGTTCGGAGAACTGGCGCCGCCCCCCGCGCGAGGTGGAGGCGTTAATGGGGTTGTTTCTGACCTACCTCAAGCGCGAGGCGAAAAAGCTTAATAAGGAAGGGGTGAAGCTCCGGGTTATTGGCCGACGTGACCGCTTCAGTGACAAGATACAACAGGCCATTGCCGAGGCCGAGGCAATGGCTGCCGAGGGCAGTACCACCCTGGTGATCGCCGCTGACTATGGTGGTCAGTGGGATATGGCCAATGCCGCCCGTCTGGTGGCGGAAAAAGTGGCCGCCGGCGAGCTGCTGCCTGAGGCTGTGACTGAAGAGTTGATTCAAGAGCACATCTGCATGGCCGATTTGCCGCCTCCTGATCTCCTGATACGCACCGGCGGCGACCATCGCATCAGCAATTTTCTGTTGTGGCAGGCTGCCTACAGCGAACTGTATTTTACCGACAGCTTCTGGCCGGATTTTGGTGCTGAGGCGCTGGCAGCCGCCATTGAGGACTTTCATTCTCGTCAGCGACGTTTTGGCAGAACCTCGGAGCAAGTCGAGGAATGCCTGCAGCTGCCGCGGGGGGACTTCAGTGCTTAAGCAACGCGTGATTACCGCAGTGGTGTTGGCGCTGCTGTTTCTGGGAGTGCTGTTTGGTCTGTCCGTGCAACTGTTTGCTGTCGCGATCGCAGCCGTTGTGGTGCTGGCCAGTTGGGAGTGGGCCAATCTGGCGGGGCTTGAAGCCCTCTGGCAGCGGGCTCTCTACGCTCTTTTAACGGCTGTAGGCCTTGCCACCGTGGCCGGTTATGTGGGCCTGTTTGGGTCCGAGCCCGGCCTGGATGAAGCGGCCGTACGATCACTGCTGTTACTGGCCTGTGGCTGGTGGGCAATCGCCTTGCTGTGGGTGCAAGGATACCCTTCCAGTGCGGTACTCTGGGCACACAAGCCCATCAAGGTGGTAATGGGCTGGCTGGTGCTGTTGCCTACTTGGTTGGCGCTGGTGTTTTTGCGCGGCGAGCACTTGGGCCAGGGGCTTATCCTGTTGGTGGTGCTGGTTGTGGTCTGCGCCGATATCGGTGCCTATTTTACCGGCAGGGCATTTGGCCGGCGCAAGCTGGCGCCTAGTGTCAGCCCCGGCAAGTCCTGGGAAGGGATGTGGGGTGGGTTTGTCTGCAGTTTGCTGTTGGCGCTGGTGGTCGCCCTGACCCTGGGGGGGGGCTGGCTGGTGGTGGCCATTATTGCCCCCGCAGCCTTGGCCTCGGTGCTGGGGGATTTGCTGGAAAGCATGGTCAAGCGTCAGCGGGGCATCAAGGACAGCGGTCATATTCTGCCGGGCCATGGAGGCATATTGGACCGGGTTGACAGCATCACGGCGGCGGCACCTGTCTTTGCCCTGGCGGTGATACTCACTGGTTGGCAGGTTTAGGCATAGGTTTAGCCCTGGGTTTAGCCAGAGCCACTTGCCTCAGACAACCGGGATCTCTACGACTTCCTACAACTGCGTATTTGAATGAAAGAATTTCTCACAATTTTGGGTTCAACCGGCTCCATTGGCGTCAGTACCCTGGACGTGGTGGCGCGTCACCCCGACCGCTATGGTGTGTATGCGCTGACCGCCAATCGCCAGGTGGATGCCATGTTGCAGCAGTGCCTGAACCATCAACCCCGCTTTGCGGTTATGCGCGATGAGCAAGCAGCGACGGAGTTGGCTGCAGGTTTGCGCCAGGCGGGTTGTGACACCGAGGTCCTGGCGGGTGAAGCCGGCCTGGTTGAGGTGTCTGCTGCCAAGGAGGCGCCAGTGGTGATGGCGGCCATTGTTGGCGCGGCGGGGTTGGCGCCAACGCTGGCCGCGGTTAAAGCGGGCAAAAAAGTATTGTTGGCCAACAAGGAGTCGCTGGTTATGGCTGGCGACCTGTTTATGCAGGCTGTGCGAGATCACGGCGCCACTCTGTTGCCCATCGACAGTGAGCACAACGCCATCTTTCAGTGTCTGCCGCAGAATTACCAGGGTATTGAGCAGGCCGGCATTCGCCGCATTCTGTTGACCGGTTCCGGCGGTCCATTTCGCTGCACGCCGGTGACTGAGCTGGCTGGCGTGACCCCGGATCAGGCCTGCGCCCATCCCAACTGGTCGATGGGGCGCAAGATCTCTGTGGATTCCGCTACCATGATGAATAAAGGCCTGGAGTTCATTGAGGCCTGTTGGTTATTTGATGCCCGTCCGGAGCAAATTGAGGTGGTGGTGCATCCGCAAAGTGTGATCCATTCAATGGTAGAATATGCCGACGGCTCGGTGCTGGCTCAAATGGGCAATCCGGATATGCGAACTCCGATTGCGCATGCGTTAGCCTGGCCAGAGCGGATTGAGTCGGGCGTGGCCAGTCTGGACTTTATGTTGACGGCCAGGCTGGACTTTGAAGCCCCCAGCTTCGAGCGTTTCCCAGGGTTGCGGCTGGCGATTGAGGCGGCGAAGGCGGGTGGCATCATGCCCGCGGTGCTGAACGCGGCTAATGAAGTGGCGGTAGACGCTTTTCTTGATGGGCGTGCATCGTTCACGGACATTCCGGTGATCATTGAGCGGGTGCTCGAGCGCACTGGCCAGAGAGAACCGACGGACCTGGATGTGGTCAAAGAGGCTGATGCCTTGGCGCGCCAATTGGCAGGCAGGCTGCTCCGTTAAGCAGCAGTACAAATATGAGGTGAAGCAGATTGGATAGTGTACTGACGATTGTCTGGTTTCTGGTGGCGCTGGGGGTTCTGGTAACCTTTCACGAATTTGGCCACTTTTATGTCGCCCGCCGCTGTGGCGTCAAGGTGTTGCGTTTCTCGGTCGGCTTTGGCAAGCCGCTCTACAGCTGGTATGACAAATCCGGCACCCAGTACACCCTGGCCGGTATCCCGCTGGGCGGCTATGTCAAAATGCTGGATGAGCGTGAGGGTCAGGTGCCCGAAGATCAGCTCGATCAAACCTTTAACCGCAAGAATGTCTGGCAGCGTATCGCCATCGTCGCCGCTGGCCCGCTGGCCAATTTTATTCTCGCTGTGGTGCTGTTCTGGATCATGCTGATGCCTGGGACCACCGATGTGGCTCCGGTTATCGGTGAAGTGGAATCCGGTTCGGTGGCGGCGGATGCTGGCCTGGAAGCCGGCCAGGAAATTCTGGCGGTCGACGGTGAAGCGGTAAACACCTGGCAGGATCTGAATCGCCAGCTGATGCGCCGGTTGGGGGAGAGCGGCGCGATTACCTTTACCGTGAAATACCCGGATTCAAGTCTCGAGTACAAGTCCGAAGCGCAGTTGCAGGACTGGCTCAAAGGGGTCGAAGAGCCGGATCCGGTGGCCGGTCTCGGGTTGACCATGTGGCAGCCCAAATTTGAGGCCAAAGTCGCTGAAGTGATGGCCGACAGCCCTGCCGAGCAGGCAGGTCTGCGGGCTGGCGACCTGTTGGTGGCCGCCGATGGCGAGCCCCTGGAGGGCTGGATGGGGCTGGTGGAGTATGTGCAGGCGCGCCCTGGGCAGAGTCTGATGGTTGAGTTTGAACGCGCCGGGCAGCTTGAAACGGTGTCCCTGACCCCCCGACCCGTGACCACCGATGAGGGGCAGCAAGTGGGGCAAATTGGTGTGATGCCCGTGCGGCCAGTGTGGCCGGAGTCCATGCTGAGAACCCAGGAGTACTCTCTGGCGGGCGGCTTTGTGAAAGCTGTTGACAAAACCTGGGAAACTTCTGCGTTTGTGTTGTTGTCTCTTAAGAAGTTGATTCTTGGGGAAATTTCCACGAAAAACTTGAGCGGACCCATTACCATTGCTAAAGTGGCGGGCGCCTCCGCTAAAGCCGGCATGGGATATTATGTGGGTTTTCTGGCATTGCTGAGTATCAGCTTGGGCGTATTCAATCTGTTGCCAATTCCGGTGCTGGATGGGGGACATTTGTTCTACTACCTGATTGAGGTGGTTAAGGGCAGTCCAGTATCCGAGAAAGTGCAAATGGCTGGTTACCAGGTGGGCCTGGTGCTGGTTATGGGGCTGATGGTGTTGGCCCTGTATAACGACGTTATGCGCCTGTAGCCGGGCCGGGGGTTACTGAACCCGGGTTGGGCAGATGTGTCGTTATTGATTTACCGTTCGTCGTGTCTCCACACCGGAAGTCTCGGTGGGGGGCTCCTTTTTGTTGAATTTATTGACCATTACTTGAGTGTCAAACAATAACATCAGAATCCAGTATATGAAGCGTTTTCGCCTTTTCGTTATCAGCACCATCGTCTTTCCCATGGCCGTTTATGCACAGAGTTTCCGGGTCAACGATATCCGTCTGGAAGGGCTGCAGAGGGTCTCTGCGGGCTCGGTATTCGCCGCGCTGCCAGTACAGATTGGCGACACCATGGACGATGTGGCGATTCGAAATGCGACCCGCTCCCTGTTCCGCACCGGCTACTTTGAGGATATCCAGATAGGTCGCGACGGTGGCGTGCTGGTCATTAAGGTGGTGGAGCGTCCGGCCATCAGTGAAATCGAAATTGAAGGCAACAAGGCCATCAAGACCGAAGATCTGATGAAAGGCATGAACGACAATGGTCTGGCCGAGGGCCAGATTTTCAAGCAGGCGACGCTGGAAGGCCTGACCCAGGAGCTTGAGCGTCAATATGTTGCCCAGGGCCGTTACAGCGCCTCGGTACAGGCGGATGTCATTGAGCTGCCTCGCAATCAGGTGAAACTGAAAATCACCGTAGATGAAGGTGAGGTTGCCTCCATCAAACACATCAATATCGTCGGCAACAGCAAAGTTGGCGATGAAGAGCTCAACGACTTGTTTGAGCTGAAAACCACGGGCTGGTTGTCCTGGTTAAACAGTAACGACCGTTACTCGCGGGAAAAACTCACGGGCGATCTGGAGCGACTTGAGTCCTACTACCTGGACCGTGGTTATCTGGAATTCAGTATTGACTCGACTCAGGTCTCCCTGAGCCCCAATAAAGAAGAAGTCTATATCACCATCAACATTACCGAAGGTGATATTTATACGGTCAGCTCGGTGGAGCTGGCCGGCGAGCCAGTGGTACCGGAAGATCAGGTCAAACGCCTGTTCCTGTTGCGCGAAGGCCAGACCTTCTCCCAGGTGTTGATGACCACCACCTCCGATTACATCACCCGCCGCCTCGGTAATGAGGGCTATACCTTTGCCGAAGTCCGCGGTATTCCAGAATTGAACGAAGACGATCACACCGTAAAAGTGACCTTCTTTATGGATCCGGGCAAGCGCGCCTATGTGCGCCGGATCGATTTCCGCGGTAACACCAAAACGTCCGATGAAGTTCTGCGTCGTGAAATGCGGCAGATGGAAGGTGGCTCAGCCTCTACCGCCCGTATCGAATCCTCCAAGGTTCGTCTCGAGCGTCTGGGTTTCTTTAAGGAAGTCACGGTAGACACCAAAGAGGTTCCCGGTACGTCAGATCAGGTCGATGTGGAGTACACGGTGGAAGAACAGCCGTCAGGGTCCATCGGCGCCAGTCTGGGTTTTGCCCAGGGTTCCGGTCTGGTCCTGGGGGCAAACATTCAGCAAAACAACTGGTTTGGTACCGGTAAACAGGTGGGCTTCAACGTCAGTACCTCGACTTACCAGACCGTCTACAGCTTCAACTACACCGACCCGTACTTTACCCCCGATGGTGTCAGCCGCGGTTTTAACGTGTTCTTCCGCGAGCGTGACTTTGAAGAGGTGAACGTATCCAGTTACACCACCGATTCGTTCGGCGGCTCGGTGAACTTTGGTTACCCGATTTCGGAAACCGAGCGCCTCAACTTTGGCTTTGGCTATACCAACATCTCCATCGAAACCGGCTCTTACGCGGTAAAAGAAATTATCGGTTCGCCGCGTCTGTTTGACGGCAGTGTCTATGACAATGTGTATGTCAGCGATGCCGACTATGAGGCGATCCTGAACGGCACCGCCAATCCCTGTTTGTCCTGTACCGGTGACGATTACGATCTGACCTTGCCGGGAGTAGGGACCACCGCGATTACCCCGGCGGTACTGCAGGATTCTCCAGATGGTTGGATTGACCTGAACGGCGACCAGTTTGATATCTTCACCATCAATGGCAGCTGGCGTCAGTCGTCTCTTAACCGCGGTCGCCTGGCTACCCGGGGTTCGTCCCAGTCCCTGTCGGTAGAATTGAGCCTGCCCGGCGGCGACCTGGAATACTACAAACTGATCTATACCGGCCAGTACTTCCAGCCGCTGACCAAGAGCCTGACCCTGCGCCTGCGCACCAAGCTGGGTTATGCGGATTCCTACGGCGATACCACGGAATTGCCGTTCTTTGAGAACTTCTATGCCGGTGGCTTTGGTTCCGTGCGCGGCTTCAAACGCAATACCCTGGGCCCGCTGGCGACACCCGCCGAAATCTACACCACCGTGGCCTACGATACCGATGGTAATGGCAGCAACGATGCCCTGGTCTATGTGCTGGGGGATGATGGGCAGTTGCAGGCTCGGGTGCTGGATGACGACGATGATCCCTTTGGTGGTAATGTCCTGATCGAAGGCAGTGCCGAACTGCTGTTCCCGATGCCGTTTATCAAGGACCAGCGCTCGCTGCAGTCTGCCTTTTTTATCGATGCCGGTAACGTGTTTGATACCGATTGCGGTGAAGGGCAGAATAACTGCTACGACGTCGACCTGAGCAAGCTGAGTGTCTCGGCCGGCGTGGGCGTTACCTGGATTACCGGTTTTGGACCGCTGACGTTCAGTATCGCCAAGGCGTTGAAAGAAAACGAGTTCGACGATACCGAGTTTTTCCAGTTCTCACTGGGAACTGCGTTCTAATCGCAGGGGCGTATGTTGAGCGTCGCTGTAAGTTTAGGGTGGTGATGTCCGTACTGATCATTGCCGCCTCACAAGCGAAATAAAATACAGGAGATGTATTGTGGCTAAGTTAATGAAGAGCGTATCCGTAGTATTGGCTGTCATGCTGTTTTCGGCGATGGCTTCTGCCGCGGCAGATAAAATTGCAATCGTCAGTATCCAGGGCGCAATCCTGAAGACCGATGCCGCTCAAAAATCCTTGAAGAGCCTGGGCGCCAATCCGGATTTCGCAGCCATGAAAGCCGAGTATGAGAGCCTGCGTTCAGACATCGTCAGCTTGAATAAGGATGCCGAAACCAACGGCTTGACCTGGTCGCAGGAGCAGCAGGCCAAGCACCGTAAAAAGCTCGAGTACAAGGCGGCTGACTTTAAATTGATTGAACAAAAGTTGAAGGCTGAGCAGAATTCAGCCATGCAACAAATCATGCAGGCTCACGCTGCCAATGCGCAAAAGGCTCTGGAGCAGCTGATCAAAGACGAGAAGGTGGGCATAGTGCTGGATCGCAACAGCGTGATGTGGGCTGATCAAAGCTACGATCTGACTGAAAAGCTGACCAAAAAGCTCAACAAGATGAAGTAAGTACTGGCTGAAATAAGTACTGATAGGGCGTAGCTCTGATATAGTCCGATTGAGACGGGAGCACGCCGCCCCTTTTTTTGGGATAGTCATGACAGTAACACGTGTATGGACCTTACGAGCACTGGCCGATCTGATTGGTGCCACACTGGTCGGTGATGAAAATTGTGAGATCGTCAGATTAAATACTCTGCAAAACGCCAGCTCCGGAGAGCTGGCGTTTCTGGCTAATCCCGCCTATCAAAAGCATTTATCCCGTACCTCGGCCAGTGCTGTACTGCTGAAGCCAGAGTTGGCGGAGGCCTTTAACGGCAACAAATTACTGCTCGAGAATCCCTATCTGGGCTATGCTCGCCTGACGGCTTGCTTTAATCCTGTGCCGCCCGCCAGTGCAGGCATTCACCCAACCGCCAGCGTGGATCCGACTGCGCATCTGGGGGCGGGTGTCAGTGTGGGGGCCAATGCGGTGATTGAAGCGGGAGCTGAACTGGCGGATCAAGTGATCATCGGCGCTGGTTGCGTGGTGGGCTCCGGCAGTCGCATCGGCAGTGGCTCACGCCTGCAAGCCAATGTCACAATCTATCATGGGGTGGTGATTGGATCTGACTGTATTCTCCACAGTGGTTGTGTGATTGGTGCCGATGGCTTCGGCTTTGCGCCCAGCCGTGAGGGTTGGGTCAAAGTACATCAGCTGGGAGGGGTTGTAATTGGTGACCGCGTTGAAATTGGCGCCTGTTCTACCGTTGACCGAGGTGCATTGGACGATACGGTGATCGCCGATGGAGTGATCATCGACAATCAGGTCCAGGTCGCCCATAACGTTAAAATTGGCGAAAATACCGCTATCGCTGGCTGTACCGGTATTGCAGGCAGCACCACTATTGGTCGAAACTGCACCATTGCTGGAGCCGCCAGTATTTCTGGGCATCTTTCGATTTCGGATGGCGTTCATATCAGTGCAACAACCCTGGTGAACAAATCCATTACTGAGCCCGGTTCCTATTCCTCCGGTACCGTTGCGGATGCGACCAAGAGCTGGCGTCGTAACGCGGTTCGATTTGCTCAATTGGACAAAATGGCTGGTCGCCTTGCCGCGTTGGAAAAAGCACTGGCTGACGACTCTGGTAAAACGGATTCTGGTAAGAAGCAGTAATTGTTTAGGATGAAACCCATGATGGATGTCAAAGAAATTCGTGAGTACTTACCGCATCGCTACCCATTTCTGCTGGTGGATCGCGTGGTTGAGCTGGTAGAAGGCGATGTGATCCGGGCCTATAAGAACATTTCCGTTAATGAAGAGGTGTTCAATGGACATTTTCCCCAGGCTCCGATTTTTCCAGGCGTTATGATTGTTGAGGCTATGGCCCAGGCAGCCGGTATCCTGGGTTTTAAAACCCTGGGGAAAAAGCCGGCTGACGGTTCCATTTATCTGTTTGCAGGTGCCGACGATGTGCGCTTTAGGCGTCAAGTGGTACCCGGCGACCGGCTGGAATTAGAAGCGAAAGTGGTGTCGGAGCGACGCGGTATCTGGAAATTTGTGTGTCGCGCAACGGTTGACGGCACTTTGGCGGCATCAGCGACCATTATGTGCGCTGATCGTAAAGTCTGATTTAGGTAAGGAATTGGGCATTGATTGATCCAAGAGCCATTATCGACCCGACGGCCAAACTGGCGGAAGGTGTCAGTGTGGGGCCCTGGTCGATAATCGGACCGGGAGTTGAGGTTGGCGAGGGGACACAGATTGAGTCCCATGTGATTGTTAAGGGGCCAACCACCATTGGCAAAAACAATCACATCTACCAGTTTTCCACAGTCGGCGATGCAACACCGGATTTGAAATACCGCGGCGAAGATACCCGCCTGGTGATTGGTGACAACAACGTCATTCGGGAAGGTGTGACCATCCATCGCGGCACGGTTCAAGACCGCAGTGAAACCACCATTGGCAACGACAATCTGTTGATGGCCTACGTTCATATAGGTCACGACAGTGTGATTGGCAATCATTGTATTCTGGTCAATAACGCGGCGCTGGCCGGGCATGTGCACGTCGGCGACTGGGCGATTCTGGGCGGTTATACCCTGGTGCACCAGTTTTGCAAAATTGGCGCACACTGTTTTACCGGAATGGGCAGTGCGGTCGGCAAGGATGTCCCGGCTTATGTGATGGTGAACGGCAATCCTGCCGCCGCCAAAAGCATTAACTCCGAGGGCTTGCGTCGTCGCGGTTTCAGCAAGGACGACATCGCCGTAATCAATAAATGCTTCAAGCTGGTTTATCGTCGCGGTCTCACTGTCGATGAAGCACTGCAGGAATTGCAGCAGCTGGCGGTGAACTGTGAGGCCGTAAATATGTTGATTGAATCACTGCAACAGTCCACCCGCGGCATCGTTCGCTGATTATCCCCCTTCAATGAGTACGCCCATGCGAATAGGTATGGTGGTCGGGGAAGCCTCCGGCGATATCCTCGGTGCCGGTTTGATGCAGGCCCTGCGGCGCCGCTATCCCGATGCGGTGTTTGAAGGCATCGGCGGAGAACGTATGTTAGCCGCCGGTTTCGACAGTTTTTTCCCCCAGGAACGGCTGGCCGTGATGGGGCTGGTTGAGCCGCTCAAGCGATTGCCGGAACTGCTGCGCATACGCAAGTCTCTGATCCAGCACTTCACTGATCATCCGCCGGATGTGTTTATCGGCATTGATTCACCCGATTTCAATCTCACCATTGAAGAGCGACTGCGCACCCGCGGTATCAAAACCGTACATTACGTCAGTCCCTCGGTGTGGGCATGGCGGCAAAAGCGCATTGTGAAAATTGCCCGGGCTGTGGATTTGATGCTGACGCTGTTGCCGTTTGAAGCCAGCTTTTATGAGCGGCATCAGGTGCCGGTGTGTTTTGTCGGTCATCCGCTGGCCGATGATATTCCCCTGCAACCGGATCAGGGCTCGGCTCGCGAGCAATTGCAACTGTCCGAGCAGGCCAAAGTGGTGGCGTTAATGCCGGGCAGTCGGGGTGGCGAGGTAAAATTGCTGGGGCCGGTGTTCTGGCAAGCCGCGCACTGGTGCCTGCAGCGCAACCCCGGCCTGCAGTTTGTCGTCCCGGCCGCGAATGCTGATCGTCGCCGACAGATTGAAGTCCAACTGCAGTCGCACCCACCCCTGCCCATAAAGGTGATAGATGGGCAGTCACACACCGTGATGGCCGCTGCCGATGCCGTGCTGATGGCTTCGGGCACCACCACGCTGGAGGCCATGTTATTAAAACGGCCGATGGTGGTGGCCTACAAAATGGCCTGGCTGTCCTACGCCATCATTTCGCGCATGGTGAAAAGCCGTTATGTATCCCTGCCCAACTTGCTGGCTGACAAGCCGCTGGTGCCGGAGATCCTGCAGGATCAGGTGACGGCCGAAAAACTGGGCAAACATTTACTGCGCTGCCTGGAAGATGAGTCCTACAGCGCAGGGTTGCGGCAGGAGTTTTATCAGATTCATCAGCAGATACGTCGCGATGCCAGTGAGCGGGCTGCAGCGGCCATTCAGGCGCTGATGGCAACAGCGAATTGATGCCCTTGGCGGAGTGAGTATGGAACCGTTTATCAGTAGTTATTCCGGCCTGTTGGGTGCGGGTGTGGATGAGGTAGGTCGCGGTCCCCTGGCCGGTGATGTGGTGGCCGCAGCGGTCATTCTCGATCCGCAGCAGCCGATCGACGGCCTCAACGACTCGAAAAAACTCACCGAGAAAAAACGCGAACGCCTGTTCGATGAAATTCGGTCGAAAGCACAAAGCTTTTGTATTGCCCGCGCCTCGGTGGCGGAAATTGATCGGCTCAATATCCTGCAGGCCAGTCTGCTGGCGATGCACCGGGCAGTACAAGGTTTACAGGTTCAACCTGAGCACGTGTGGGTGGATGGCAATAAAATTCCCCGCTGGGATTACCCGGCGGAGGCGGTCATTAAGGGTGACAGTCGTGTAGCCGCGATCAGTGCGGCCTCAATCCTGGCCAAAGTGACCCGCGATCAGGAAATGGTGGCTTTTGATACGACCTATCCCGGCTATGGCTTTGCCGGCCACAAGGGCTACCCGACCAAGCTGCACCTGGAGGCGATTGATCGGCTGGGCATCACGCCCATCCATCGCACCTCCTACGGGCCAATCAAAGCCAGACTGGAACAGATGGACTTGTTTTAACTCATTCAGCGCATAATCAGGAGCAGGAGGGACGATGCTGATTACCAATATTGAAGTGGTGCCAGGCAAGCGGGTCAAGCAACATCTGGGGTTGGTGCAGGGCAGTACGGTACGCGCCAAACACGCCGGCAAAGACATCATGGCCGGCTTTAAAAATGTCTTTGGTGGCGAACTCAAAAGCTACACCGAACTGTTGCAGGAATCCCGTCAGGAAGCGGTTGACCGAATGACCCAGCAGGCCAGTGCGATCGGCGCCAATGCGGTGGTGAATGTGCGCTTTGCCACCTCAACTATCGCCGCCGGCGCTTCCGAAATCCTCGCTTACGGCACGGCAGTGATTTTGGAGGATCGCTGATGGCGGCACTGATACAGCTGGCCGTTTTTCTTCTGCTGCTGTTAACGGGCTACTTTTTCGGCCGTCGGGCAGAAGCCAGGCACTACCAGACGATTGTTGAACGCGAGGCCCAGTTGGGTCATATTCTGCTCAGCAGTGAGCGTTTACCACCGCCAGAATTGTTGCATTACAAGGGCTCGCTGGTGATGGGTAATGTGGTGATCTCGGTGGATTATTTTAAGGTGGTGGCTGCGGCTCTGCGCAATTTGTTTGGAGGCCGCATTGCCGCCTACGAATCGCTGTTGGATCGGGCCCGCCGTGAAGCCCTGCTGCGTATGCAGCAGGAGGCCGAGGCGCTGGGCGCCGAAACTATTATCAATACCAAGCTGGAAACCAGCCGGGTGTCTGGCGATGCCGGCAAGGGCATTGGTTCTATGGAAGTGCTGGCCTACGGTACAGCACTGGTTCCCCCACCGCCGGTCACTTGAATCAGGTGACGCCATGAGTCGTCTAAAGCGCAACCCCACCTTTCCGGAACACATTAATCGATCCCGCGAGCATCCGCTGAAGGAGTTTGCCTGGCTGCTGGCGGGCGCGGTTTTATCATTGGTGGTGCTGGCGGTTTGTATCAGTGTGTTGGTCGCCTGGCTGTCGCCACTGATACCCTTTCGCTGGGAGGAATCGCTGGCCTCCAGCAAGTCGGCTCAGCAGTTGGAGTTGTCACCCTCACAGCCTCGCAGTGAGGCTGAACAACAACGCTGGCAGGTGGCGGAAGCGGCCTTGACGGCACTTGGTACCTCCCTGGCGGAAAGCCAGCGCCAGTTGCGGCTGACGGAGGACGACAGCATCGGCTATCACTTTCATTTGTTGCAGAGTGACATCCCCAACGCGTTTGCCACCCTGGGGGGGAATATCTTTGTCACCAGCGCCCTGGTGGAAGAGGTCAGCAGCGAAAATGCTCTGGCGATGGTGGTGGCCCATGAAATGGCCCATGTGTTTTACCGTCATCCCATCCAGGCCCTCAGCCGTGGGGCGGTGATGCAGCTGGTGCTGGTGGCGCTCACGGGAGGGTCTGGCAGCAGTGCGGTGCACACGGTTTTGGGACAGGCTGGCTGGTTGACCTTGCTGAGTTTTAATCGGGAGATGGAGCGGGAATCGGACGAGGCGGCCATTGCCCTGCTGCAAAGCCATTATGGCCATCTGGCCGGGGCCGATGAGTTCTTTCGTGACATGTTGGCACAGCAGGGGGACGACGGTTGGCAGGTGTGGCTGGAAACACACCCTGGCCTGAACAGCCGTATTCGGATGCTGGAAGAGCGTGTATCTGGGGCGGGGGAAGCCGAACTGACCCCGTTGGATGCGGGACTGCGGGCCCTGCAGCGTAATTCTCCTGAGCTGCCTACCCCAGCAGTCGAAGCGTTCCAGCGGCAGCCGTAATCTCAGGCGCGGCTCAGGCGTTCAAACTCCAAGTTGTATTGTCCCGGCACCAATTTGCACTGGTAAATTTTGCTGTCGCGAAAATAATCTTTGGCGAGCCCGTAGATGGCGCGTTTTTCTTCTGCCGGCATCAATGCCCCCAGATAGATGGCTTTCAGGTCTGACCGTTCAAAGCTGCGCTCATCAAACCACTGGGTTGCAGGCGTGCCAATGCTGCTCATCTCATCCTCGGCCTGGTAAAAGCAGCGCCATTCATCTTCGTCGGCACAGAACAGACCCTTGTGGCTGAATTTATTGTGGAAGCTGTCCTGGGCCACATGGCGTTTATCCATCATGATGACCGACATCTCGTCCTTCAGCGCCGAAATTTCCGGGCGAGTGTCCCGGTACTGGATTTTGACTGGCTCGGGAAAGCTGGATTCAGTGCCCATCTGGAAGCGCAAGGCCAGTCCCCGGTGCTGATCGGCAAATCGTTGCCAGCCACAGAGGTTGTCCGGTCGACCGCTAAAACTGCAAATACGCAAGGAACGGGCGAATTTACGCCAATCGGTCATGACCTTTTCAATGACCCCCAGGCGCCGGTCCACCACCCGTGACAACAGTTCTTTCAGGACATCATAGGCCTCGTCCGGTGAGGCAAAGCGTTCTTCCGAGCGCCAGCGTCGAATGGCATTGGCCAGAGGTGCATTGCCGCGGGGATCCTCTTTGGCAAAGATCATGGCGGTGGCGGCTTGTATGGCGGCATCCAGTAAGCTCTGTGGTTCGAAGTTCAGCTGGCTGTCGTGGGTCAGTTCAAACGGGTCCTGAAACAGGTGGGGCGCGCTCCAGCGCAGACGGCGGGACTCCAGAATCTGTTGGCCAGCACTTGCCGAGCAAAATTTCGTCAATGTTTCGGAAGAATGAGGTACCACTCGCTGTCCTATCGTTGTCAGAGATGTGTCGAAGATGTTACGAATATCGCAGTCACAGGCCCTGCCGGGGTGTCCACTTTGGCAGGAAAGACATCATCCATTTTGCAAACTTGAGCGTCAAGAGCTGCTCCTGCCTGTCGCTGTCATACCTATCGGCCAGTGGCGCAAAACCTTTGATGGCTTTCGCGGTTATGAGGTGTGTGAACAGCCGCAATTGGCGGTAAATTACCATGGTGTGAACGCGGGGGCATCGCTACAATAGCGTCGTTTTGAGACTTTCCCTTGATTGAGGCAGCACATGAAATTTACCGGCTCACACATCTTGTCCATCTCCCAGTTTGAACGCATGGATATTGAGCGGATTTTTCAGGTGGCGGACTCCATGGAACCCTACGCCCTGCGCCGCCGGGTTACCCGGGTGTTGGAGGGGGCTATCCTGGGAAACATGTTTTTTGAGCCCAGCACCCGTACTCGCGTTAGCTTTGGTGCCGCCTTCAATCTGTTGGGCGGCGAGGTGAGGGAGACCACCGGCTTTGAAAGCTCGGCCATTTCCAAGGGTGAATCCCTTTACGATACGGCGCGGGTGTTATCGGGCTACAGCGATGTGATCTGTATGCGCCATCCGCAATCCGGTTCCGTGGCCGAGTTTGCGGCTGCCAGCCGGGTGCCGGTCATCAACGGCGGCGATGGCGCCAACGAACACCCGAGCCAGGCCCTGTTAGACCTCTACACCATTCGCAAGGAACTGGCCGATCGCGGTCGTGAGGTGGACGGCCTGCGCATCGCCATGATCGGTGATCTGAAATTCGGTCGCACGGTCCACTCGCTGTGCAAGCTGTTGTGCCTGTTCAAAAATATTCAGGTGACATTGGTGTCCCCACCGGAATTGGCAATGCCGGAAGCGGTGGTGGAAACGATGCGTGAAGCCGGTATTGAGGTGGTGGTTTCCGATGATCTGTTTCATGGCATTGGGCATGTGGATATCGCCTATGCCACCCGCATTCAGGAAGAGCGCTTTGGTTCCAAAGAGGAGGCCAACCAGTACCGTGGGCGCTTCCGTCTCAACCAGGCCATCTACACCCAGTACTGCCAGCCCAACACGGTGATCATGCATCCGTTACCGCGGGATTCCCGGGAAGATGCCAATGAGCTGGATAACGACCTTAACCTCAACCCCAACCTGGCCATTTTCCGGCAGGCGGATAACGGTGTGCTGGTGCGCATGGCACTGTTTGCCCTGATTCTGGATGTGGTGGATCAGGTGGAAGCCAGTGCCCGAGACTGCAACTGGTACTCTGGCGGGCGGCGTTAATCCCGACCACCCCCCTGTGCATTTCCAGCTGATGTTGCCCGGCGCATTATTGCCAAACGCGTTGCTATTGTTAACGTTGCTATTGTAAATAGGGCTGCAGGGCCGTCAGCAAGGTGCGGATGTCAAACGGTTTGTACAGCACGGCATTGGCGCCGGCCTGTTTGGCGAAGGTGGCGGCGTCCTGGTTGGTCTCGTCAGCCATCAGGACAATCGCGAGATTGGCATTGGCGCTGGTCTGCCGCAACTGATAGCACAATTCCAGGCCGTGGGGATTGTCCAGATCAATATCCAGCAACAGCAGGTTCGGCTGTAACTGGCTGACCAGCTGCTGGCATTCTTCGCCACTGTCGGCGGTGACAATGTTGCCCTGATGGCGCAGCATCAGGCTGAGTTGATCCAGTGCCTGTGGGTCGCTGTCGGCCAGCAACAGGGTTTTGGTGATGCAGGCACTTTCCGCGCAGATGCGATTGCGGCCGCTGCTTTTGGCGTGATAGAGCAGCTGGTCAGCCAGGCTGATCAAACTTTCCAGGCTGATATTGGCAGCATAATCACCACAAGCGATACCCATACTGACTGTCAGGTGCGATGCGGTTGGGGACAGAGCGTGGGGCAGATTCAGGCTGTTGATGGCGTTGCGCAGGTTTTCCCCCACTTTTCTGGCACCGCTTATATCGGTATCCGGCAGCAGTGCAATAAATTCCTCCCCGCCATAACGGGCCAGCAGGTCCGTCGGACGCTGCAACACCCCTTGCATGGCCTCTGCAACCTGCTGCAGACACGCGTCGCCGCGGGGGTGGCCATAGTGATCGTTGTACTGCTTGAAGTGATCGATATCCAGCATGATCAGTGATAATGACGAGCGCTGTCGCTGGCTCAGCGCCCATTGGTTGGAGGCCAACTCATTGAATGTGCGGCGATTGTAGAGACCTGTCAGGCTGTCGCGCTGGCTCAGTCTTTGCAATTTGGCATTGGCCTGGCGCAGCTGGTTGCGCATGGAGGCAATCCTTTCCATGGCGCGTATTTTTGCTCTCAGGACGATGGCGCTGACAGGTTTGAGCAGGTAATCATCGCCTCCAGCCTCAATGGCTTCTTCCACACTGCTGTCTTCGGTTTTGCTGGTGACAAAGATGATGGGAATCCAGTGATCCTGCAGCCATTCGCGCATCAGCCGGGTGGTTTCAAAACCGTTCAGCCCCGGCATTTCCACGTCCATGATCACCATATCCACTTTCGTGTGCTCGATCACCTGCAAGGCTTCTTCGCCACTGTGGGCCACCAATGGCTGATGGCCGGCACTGCGGATAAAACCGCACATGGCGTGGCGAAGCGTCGGACTGTCCTCAACCAGCAGGATCTGTAACGGGCTCGGGCTGACTGTCGATGGGTCCATAGGCCGCGCTGCACTCAATGTAAGGCGTGGATAATAATGATTTATATGACAGAGGTGGCTAACTCTACCTGAAACCACGCGTTATGCAACGGACAATCCCCAATGCCTTAAAGCCAGCAGCTGTCAGTGGCGGGTCTGGCTGTGATCAGTCCCTGGCGTCGGTGGATTCAGCAGCCCGCCGATGGCCTGGCTCAAGCCGGCGGAGCGCTGCGGAGCGCGGAAGCTGGCGAGGATGTGAGGGCGCCAGTCCGGGTTGAACAACAGGTCGGCCAGCACTCGGTTAAAGTGGTGCTGACCCTGTCGGCTGAGCGCTTCCAGAAAGGCCAGCGCCAGCTCTGGTTGGCACAGGTCATCGCCGCAGCGGGTTGCCAGCGCCGCCAGCACTTCTATCTGTTCGGCTGCGCGGCTGTTTAGCACCTGGGTCAATGCCTTCTGCCGTAAGGCCTGGGCTCGGCATTGGGACAGACCACGAACCAGGGCGGCAACCACCAGAGCGTTGGGTTCAGGCGCGTCAAGCGCCTGTTGCAGGCGGGATTGCAGCGCCTTGCCCAGGCTGCCATTGAGGGCTTCGTTTTCCAGGCACTGGCAGAGACTGGCCAGAGGCGTGTCCGGCATCGTGGCAATCGCATTTACCAGCGCAGCCTGATGTTCCTGCCAGCGTACGGCCAGATCCGCCAGGCCCTGCAGACCGAGGTGCTGCCAGTGCTGCAGATCGCCTTGCAGGTAGTCACAGGCAGGTTGATAAAAATTGCTCACCGGCCGCTGCAGTAACAGGTTTACGCGGGCGTGGATGGCCGCCTGGCGTTCCGGTGTGGGGGTAAACACAAACGGGTTGCCGTCCAATACCGCTGCCAGCTGCTGGCCCTGTTTGCTGGCTTCCAGGTTGTTGCCCAGAGCGATCAGCAGCTGTTTGATAAAGCGGTCTCTCTCGGCGGGGACCAGTTTGCCCTGCTCGTCGAGGGGCAGTTTGATAAACCACAGCAGGGGCACTTCGGGGGTGGCGGGATCCCAGAACAGCAGCCCCAGCCAGGCGTGGTGCAGATAGGGGGTCGGATAGGCGATAGTGTGGGCTTCACACTGGGCAAAGGTGTCGCTGTCGAGCTCCCGGATATGGCGTCCCAGGTCGAAAATACGGCTGCTCATACCCAGGTGGTTGAACAGTTGGCCAATAGTGCTAATCATAAATCTAATGTAAAAACCGTCATCTTAAGTTGCTGTGGGAAGTCTGAAACTGTGGGGGCAGTGATCATTAGGTGCAGTTATTTCAGGAAACAACTACTGCAAGTAACAACTATTGCAAGTAACAACTATTGCATGTAACAACAGCGCTTGTACTTCTTGCCGCTGCCACAGGGGCAGGCGTCGTTTCGTCCAGGCGCAGGCGGATTATCGCGTACCTCGCCGGAAACGTAAAACCAGTGTCCGTCTTGCTGTACAAAATAGGACAGCTCCCAGTGCTGTTGCAGTTGGCGGGGATCGCTGGCGGCAAAATAGTAGGCGGAAAACTCCACCCAGCCCTCGGTGTCCCCGGGCTGACCCTTGCGGCAGTTGTGGATGTTGAGCTGGCACCAGTGGGATTGCGATGCCCAGCCAGCGACGGCGTCCCGATCCTGAATGTCGGCGCTGGGGGCTTTCCAGCTGTCGAGCAGATAGTCGACGGCCTGGCACACATGGGCACTGTAGCGTGAGCGCATCAGTTGTTCGGCCGTTTTGGCCGGCTGATCGCCTTGGATCACTGGGTGGCAACAGGCGCCAAATTCTGCCGCGGAGCCGCAGGGGCAGGGGCAGGTGGTGGTGAGTGAAGTAGCGGTCATGGCAGTGGCATTCCACGGGTAAATTCGGTATTTTGGCAAGCCATTTTACCACGGGCGTAGCGGCCCTCTGTATGACTGTATTTCCCAATGACTGAATTTGACGATATTCGCCCCTATAACGATGCGGAGGTGGCACCGGCCATCGCCCGTGTGCTGGCTGACTCAGAATTGATCAACGCGGTGACGCGCTTGCGTTTCCCGCGCCTGAGCGGCTGGGTGCCCTGGCTGCTCACGCCGCTGGTGCGGCGGGTGCTGCATCGACAGTTGGACGGTGTCAATTCGGTCCGACAACTGCAGGAAATCGTCTCCGAGTACCTGCATGGGATGATCGAGCGCTGTGTGGACCAGTTGACCGTGTCGGGGCTGGATACACTGGACCCCGCCAAACCGTATTTGTTTATCAGCAATCACCGCGATATTGCCATGGACCCGGCGTTTGTAAACTGGGCACTGTACAACAGCGGTTTTGATACGGTGCGCATTGCCATTGGGGATAACTTGCTGACCAAACCCTATGTGTCTGACTTAATGCGCCTGAACAAGAGTTTTATTGTTAAGCGTTCAGCCACCAGTGCCCGGGAAAAATTCAAGGCGTCCAAGCATTTGTCTGCATACATTCACCACTCTGTGGCCGAAGAGGGCAGCAATATCTGGATCGCTCAGCGCGAAGGGCGTGCCAAAAACGGGCTCGATGCCACCAATACCGCCATCATCAGCATGCTGGCCCTGAGCAAGCCGAAAAGTGTGGAGTTTGCCACCTATATCCGCGAGTTAAATATCGTGCCGGTGTCCATTTCCTATGAGTGGGACCCCTGTGACGCTGCCAAAGCCAATGAGCTCTACACCCATGCCGAGCACGGCCGCTACGAAAAAGATGAGCATGAAGACGTCGCCAGCATTGCCGCTGGCATTGTGGGCCAGAAGGGGTGTGTGCATGTGGCGTTTGGCGATGTGTTGTCCGGCGAGTTTGACAGTGCGGAGGCCGTAGCCCGTGAAATTGATCGCCAGGTGTGGGATAACTATGTGTTGCACCCCAGCAATCACCTGGCCTACCAACAGTTGTATGGCAAGGTGTCGGATCTGCCGGTGAGTGCGTCCAACAAGGTGTTTGAGCCATCGGCCTACGCACCACAGCAAGCACAGCTGCAACAGCGCCTGGAGGCGGTGCCGGCCGCGCAGCGAGATATTTTCTTGGGGATCTATGCCAATCCGGTGGTCAGTCATCTGCAGGCCAGAAAATTGTCACAGCCATAGCTACTGCCATAACTACAGCTACTGCCATAACTACAGCTACTGCCATAACTACAGAAGCGATTGCCGTCGGCAACAACGCAACATAAGGTGCATAACAGCAGAATAAAAGAACTGAAGCCACAGCAGTGACAACAGAAAAAACAACAGCAAACTGACAACTGCAGGCTATCAAGTGGCGCATTAACTACAAGTGGCGCAATAACAACGATTAAAATCTGTTAACCATAAACAATTGGGGGATTGTATGTACGGGATCGCACGGTGGTTGTGTGTCTGGGTGGGGGTGTTGAGCGTATCGCCCGGGGCGCTGGCGGAATCCGTTCCGCTCTCCGGCACTTATCAGGTGCCGGATGGAAAATTTTTACGGCTGCCGGCGACCGAGGGGCTGCTGCAGCTGCACACTCTGGCAGTGGGTGAGGATGCCACCCTGTTGGTGCCCGCCTCCATCAGCGGCTTAAAGGTCGAGCGCCTGACGCTGTCTTCCAAAGCCCGTATCAGTATTGCCCCCCGACCTGAGCGCTTTGAGGTGCTGATCGAGCAGGCCAACATTGGTGACGGCTCGGTGATTGCAGCGACCGGACAAGCGGGTAACCCGGGCCAGCTGGGCGGCCATGGAACGGACTTGTTGTTGGAGATCGCTGCTGGTCGGGTCGACAACCTCACGGTGGATGTCAGTGGCGGGCGTGGAGGTGATGGCCGCCGGGGCAAAACGGGGTCTGCCGGTCGAGATGCCGCCTGTTGGGGACGAGGTTCATCCAAGGGCTTGGATGGCGGCGACGGCGGTGATGGTCGGCCAGGTGGTAATGGCGGCCATCTGACCCTGAAGCTGGGTAAATCCGAGTGGCTGGAAGTGATTGATGTGCTGCAATACGGCGGTGCAGGTGGCCGTGCCGGGCAGGCCGGTGACGCCGGTCGTGGGGGCGAGCAGGCGCGCTGCTGGCTGTATTCCCTGGGTGACAGCGCGGCGGCTGGGCAGCCGGGCAGCGAAGGCCAGCCGGCACCTGCCGGTCGGCCAGGCTACTTGACGGTTCGCTGAGATCAAGTTCAAATAATAAGACTTTATGTGCCAAATCGAGTTCATTTGGTCGCGGTTTTCGTGTCCAATGGCACATTTCGCCCACTGAAATGGCTGCCCGGGGGTCACCATGGCTTTTCTGCAACAAACCCTGCGCGGAAGTGTCGTGCAATGCCTGGCGTTGGAAGCGCGCTGCCGTATTGGCCGTGGGGCTGATTGCGATATTGTCCTGGAAGACCCGCTGGTCAGTGCCCTTCACGCCGTTATTGAGATGGATCACGGTCAGCTGTGGATTCGTGATCAGGCCAGCACCAACGGGGTGCTGGTCAACGGTCAGCGGGTCGATGCTGCGGCCCTGCAATGGAATGACCGGGTGTTGATCGGCTCCAGTGAGTTTCAATTGTTGGAAACCGTAAGCGAAGCACTGGCGGCAACCCTGACGCTCAAAAAAAGCTGGATTCCGGGGGTTTATTACACCCGCGGCAAGTCCTCCTAACCTCGATCTACGGGTACAGGATTTTACGGGCTATGGCGCTAGTGTACCGACTCCTGAACAGGCTGCAGAAGGTGGTGGGGGCTCTGCTCTCGCAGTTGGCTGCCGCTCTGTTTTCGGCGTTTGGTGGGCTGTGCCTGATCAGTGTGATGTTGTTGCTGGCGCTACTTCCGGTTATGGAGCCATTGCCGTTTGATCTCTGGTTAACTCAGTTGGATCGCCAGCTGGTCGAACTCTATGTCGTCTGGCTGGGGCCGCCCTCGGTTGAGGCTTATGGGGTGTTCGGGGGAGTGCTGACGGCCCTGCAGGCGAGTGACTGGCTGCCGGTCTGGGCGTGTGTGCTGTCGACTGCGGATGCCCATTCAGTCGTACTTATCCCACCATCGTGTGCTTTTCTGATGCAGGTTGCTCTATGGGGCGGCCTGTTGCTGCTCGCTGTCCTGCTGGTTTTTTTCCCCGCGCGCGCCAGCTGGTTAATGGCAACCTTGATGGTCGTGCTGCTGTTGCAGTTGCAGGTCCAGGCCTATCGGGTGGGATGGTACCTGCCGGTCAGTGCGCAAGTGTTTGGTTTTCTGCTGGTGCTGTGGATGCTGCGCCACCGTCGCGGCCGAAGCCTCTCCGCGCGGGCGTTGGCCGCCACCGTGCGCCGTCAACAGCTCGAGCTGCTGCAATTGCATATCGCCGCGCGCGATGACAGCAGTGCGTTTGCGATTGCGCGGGAACTCTTGCGTGAACCGCTGCGGGGGCGGTTCTCGAAAGCCGAGCGGGAGGCCTTTTGCCAAACCCTGTCCCCGTGGGCCGAGGATCTTCTGGCTCGCTCACGAGCGGAACTGGCGCTGCAGGTTTGGCAGTGTGTCTATCGGATTGACCGGCGTTATCCAGATGCGAAAGCGCGGATAGCGGCACTGCAACCTCGTTTGACGCCAGCTGACGCCAGTGACATCCAGGACGCGCCGCTGCTGGACAAGAGCCAGCCGCTGGCTAAAACCGTGGCTCTTGATCAAACCATAGCTCTTAATCAAACCATAGCTCTTAATCAAACCATAGCTCTTAATCAAACCGTGGCGCTGACAGACGCCGCCAGGGTGGCGTCGGCGGAGCTGCCAGTGGGCATGCCGCCGGAGTTGGGACGCTATCAGATTGAGCGGGAATTGGGTCGCGGCGCCAGTGGCATTGTCTATCTGGGGCACGATCCCCGCATTGCCCGTCAGGTGGCGATCAAAACCATGAGCTTTCACAACATTGACGCGGCCTCACTGCCGGCCTTGCGCGAGCGTTTTGCCCGCGAGGCCGAGGCCGCAGGGCGCTTGCGACATCCCAGTATTGTGACGGTATTTGATGTGGGTGAAACCCCGGATTGCGCCTTCATTGCTATGGAATACATTGATGGGCGGGCGTTAAGTGAACATGTCCAGCCATCCACACTGCTGCCGGTGGCGACGGTGTACCACATTGTCGCGCAGGTGGCCGATGCCCTGCATTACGCCCACGGTGCCAACATCATTCACCGGGATGTCAAACCGGGCAACATTCTCTGGGATGAACACACCCAGCAGGCGTCCGTCAGCGACTTTGGTATTGCCCGTATTGCGGACCAGTCCCGCACCCGCACCGGTGAAATCATGGGCAGCCCGATGTACATGGCACCGGAACAGCTCAAGGGCAGCAGCGTAGGCCCGGCCGCGGATATCTTCAGCCTGGGCGTGACCTTCTATCAATTGCTGACCGGCCAGCCGCCGTTTGAGGGCGATAACCTGGCCAATCTCAGTTATCAAATTATGCACGGCAAGCATCAGCCGGTGCGTAAGTTACGGCCCGAGCTGAGCGCCAGCGCCACCCGCATCATCAATCGCGCGCTGCAAAAAGATCCCCGTGATCGTTACAGTCATGCGGGTGAAATGGCCGAGGCGCTGCGCTCCAGCCTGCGACGGGATTTTAAAGTGAAGGTGTAGCGAAGCGTTCAGGTGGACAGGCTCACTACAGAATCAATGCAACAAAAAGGATAGGAATCATGGCGAAATTACTGCAGCTGGTCGACGATGTGGTGGCCAACCGTTTCGAGGTGGAGTCGGGCGTGTTGTCGATCGGGCGTCATCCGGACAACAATGTGCAAATTGAAGACGGGTCGGTGAGCGGCCATCACGCCCGCATCCGTGTGTGCCCCAACCCGGATTTTCCCGACTACACCGAATATTTCCTGGAAGACCTGGGTTCCACCAACGGCTCGTTCGTCAATGACGCCAAGGTGCAGGCCGCCGTGCAGCTGCACCATGGGGATATCATTCGCATTGCTTACAACCTGTTCCGCTTCGACCTTGAGGCGAGCCCCTCACTGGCGAAAACCATGCACATCCTCAAGTAGGCCTCAGGTTTGAAGTAAACTCAGGTCTGCAATATCCAGGCGAACAGCGCCGGCAGTATGGCAGCCACCAGCAGGGTTGAGGCCACCACAATGCCGGCCACTTCCTCGGGCTGTTGCCGATAGCGTACCGCAAAGAGGTAGTTAAAAACGGCCGCCGGCATCGCCGCCTGCACAATAATCACATCGCGGGTGATGCCTTGAATGTCGAGCAGCTGGCAAGCGACCAGCGCCACGCCCACGCCGAGCACGGCTTTGATCAGGCTCAGGCCCAGCGCCCGCTGCCAAAAGCCCACTTTCAAACTGGTGAGGGAAACCCCCAGGGTGATCAGCATCAGCGGAATGGTGACGCCGGCCAGCAAATCAATGGAGTGGGCCGCCCACAGTGGCAGACTCCAGTCATTCAGCACAATCACCAATCCCAGCAGCATGCTGTAGAGCATGGGCTGCTTGCCCAGATTGACCAGCGCATCGCCTAAGCCGCGCTCGGCGCCCTCAAGAATCAACAGGCCCAGCGTCACATGCGCCAGCATCATAGTGATGAAGTAGCCGATTGCCAGCGCCAGCCCCTGTTCGCCAAACGCAAACAGGCACAGGGGCAAGGCCATGTTGCCGCTGTTGCTGAACATCAGCGGCGGCAGGTAGGTGCGATGATTGAAACCGAACGCTTTCAAAATCGGGATAAACACCACCAGGGTAGCGATCAGCACCAGCACTGCCACGATCACCACATCCGCCAGTGCCGCCAGTTGTATCTCGTTGGTGGTCAGACTGTTGAGGATCAGGCAGGGCGCGCCCACGTTCATCACCAGCCGGCCAATAAAGTCGGACGGGTAATCGTAACCCAGTCGTTTCCAGGCAATGCCAATGACGGAACAAACCAGAATCGGGGCGAGGATATTCAAGAGCTGTAAAATCATGGGCGCAGATCATACCTTGTTTCGAGGTTTTTACTTAAGTTTTCCTTAAGTTTTTTCCCCTAAGCTGCAGCGCAATATGTGTACTCTTCAGTCTTAGAGGGACGGTATGGTGTTGGAAAAGTCATCCATTGAGTTGGAGTTTTCACAAAAATACGATCGTGAACACTCGCGTAATTATTTTCATAAGCACCGCGCTTCCTTCAGTCGCAGGCTGTCACACTGGCGCGATCTGCAGCTGGCACGCGCGGCCCTGCGTGATGCCGGCAACCCTGACGTTGTTCTGGATTTGCCGTGTGGGGCAGGGCGCTTCTGGCCCCTGTTAACTGACCACGGCCGACGGGCGATCTTTGCTGCTGACAACTCCGCTGACATGTTGGCAACGGCTCAACACTACCAGCCTGAGGCCATAGTGCGGCAGGTGAGGGCCTTTCAAACCTCGGCATTTCGCATTGATATGGCGGACTGCAGTGTGGACGGCATTTTCTGTATGCGTTTGTTGCACCATGTGCAGGCTTCCGAGCATCGACAGGCAATACTGAAGGAATTTTTCAGGGTGAGTCGTGACAGCGTGGTGTTGTCCTTGTGGGTGGACGGTAATTACAAGGCCCGGCGGCGGGCCGCGCTCGAGCGCAAGCGTTCCGAGCAAGGACGGTTGGGTAAGAATCGCAATCGCTTTGTGGTGGCGGCGGCTGTGATCGAGCGCGAGTTTGCCGAGGCCGGGTTTGAAGTGATTTCGGCTCGGGATTTTCTGCCGGGTTATTCCATGTGGCGCGTTTACACATTGAGAAAACTGTCTGGAGGCGCTCATGTTGATGCAGGAGCAGCATGATCAGCTGTTTGAGCATTGGTGGCGACAGTCGGGGGCTTGGGTTGAGCCGCCCAATGAGCGGCGTGGTGGTGTCAGCGGTGTGCAGTGCTTGGCCCATCCCCAGTCCCCCACTCGCCAGGTGTACCTGAAGCGACAAACAGGCCATATCTATCGCTCTTTGCGCTATCCCTTTGGGCGTCCTACGGTACTGCGTGAACAGTTGGCGTTGCAGCAACTGGCCAGTCACGGTATCCATGTTCCGCGAATTGAATACTGCGCTGCCCGTAAGTGCCAGCACCATTGGCAGGCACTGCTGGTGACTCGGGCACTGGCGGGTTATCAAAGTCTGGATCAGTGGTTGGCAGACTATCTTGATGGTCGCCACAGTGAGCAGGAACACTCCACAGTTCAGTGGGAGCTGGCGAAAGTGTTGAAAAAAATGCATCGATTGCGTTGGCAGCACGGTTGTTGTTACCCCAAGCATATCTTTATTGGTCAAATCCCAGGCGAGTCCCGGCCGCAAGTGGCGTTGTTGGATTTGGAGAAAGCACGCCGGCGTTTTTCCATTGCCAAAGCCTCGCAAAAAGACCTGTCGCAGTTGTTTCGCCATTGTCCCCTGTGGCAGGAGCCGCAGCGCCAGCGATTTCTCGCGATTTATCAGCAGCTGTGATGAGAGTGAAAGTAGACACGGGCAGGGGCTTTTCTATGATGTAAGAAGATACATCAGCCTAATGGTGAAGCGGATGCCTAGCATAAGGGGGTAGCATGTCAGTCACTCAGGAGTTGCAGGATACGATCAACGATCTCGTGGATGGACGCCGCGGAATTCTGGCGGCCGATGAAAGCACACCTACCATTGGCAAACGTTTTGCTGCGGTGGGTGCGGAATCCAGCGAGGAAACTCACCGGCAATATCGCCAGATGTTATTGTCGACGCCAGATCTGGGCCACTCCATTGCCGGTGTGATTTTATTTGAGGAGACGTTGAAGCAGTCGGATGACGCAGGCACGCCGCTACCGGAAGTAGCTGCGAGCCAAGGCATCGTCCCGGGCATCAAGGTGGACAAAGGGAAGGGGCCATTGCCTGGTGCTGTGGGCGACATGATCACCTATGGTCTGGATGGCCTGGCCGAGCGCCTGGACGGTTATAAGACCCTGGGCGCCCGCTTTGCCAAGTGGCGCGAGGTCTATCCCATCACCGATCACAATCCTACGCCACTGGGACTGCGAGCCAATGCCGAAATGCTGGCGCGCTACGCTGCAGTCTGCCAGTCCGTGGGTGTGGTGCCCATCGTGGAGCCGGAAGTGCTCATCGATGGCGATCACCGCGTAGAGCGCAGTGCCGAGGTCAATGAACAGGTGTGGCACGCCGTGTTTCACGCCTTGCATCAGCACGGCGTGGTATTGGAGCACATTATCCTCAAACCCAGCATGGTCACTGCGGGCAAAAATGCGGCTACGGTCGCACCGTTAATCGTTGCTGAGTTGACCTTGCAGGCCCTGCGGCGCACTGTGCCGGCGGCGGTACCGTCCATCAATTTTCTCTCCGGTGGTCAAAGCCCCTCGGAAGCCACCGCCAACCTCAATACCATCAATCAGTTAAAGGACAATGCCCCCTGGCAGCTGAGTTTTTCCTTTGCCCGCGCCCTGCAGGAACCGGCCCTGGCCGCGTGGGCGGGGGTTGCTGACAATAAGGAGGCAGCGCAGACGGTGTTTGCGCAAAGGGCTCACTTAAATCAATTGGCTATGCAGGGGGAATACATGCCGTCGATGGAAGAGTAGGCTGGCCACAATCCGCTGAAGAGCCAAGGGCGAAGACGGCGTGCGGGGCTTTTGCCTATAAAGGCGGAAATAAAAAAAGGCCTGCCCAATGGGCAAGCCTTTTCGAAGATGGTAGCTAGGGGCGGACTTGAACCGCCGACCCCAGCATTATGAGTTTCGATTTTCCATATCACTGGAAATCACTCGGAATCACTGAGGGTAACAAATAATCATATAAAACAGTAGGTTGTACACTCTCTTCTGCACTGGGATACACTGCTCTTAACTGCAGGCGGTAGCCCCGGGGTAGCCCCGAGGTAGCCCAGATATAAATAATCCCTTGGGACCTGAGAAGATGACAGCCAACAATCGTTTCCCTTTCACCAAGACCTCGCTGGAAGCCATAAAGCCTCCTGAAGCCAGTAGAGATACATATCTTGATTCCAGGCAGCCGGGGTTGCAGCTGAGAGTCACCAGTGCCGGCTCAAAAACCTTCGTATGTGTCAGAAAAGTAGTCGGGAAGCCGGTACGGGCCACGTTGGGGAAATTCCCGGCCATGACCATTGATCAGGCCCGTCGGCAAGCAGCTCAAAAATGTGCCGAAATGATGGATGGCATTAACCCTAACGATGCCAAAAAGGCTGCTAGAGCACGTGGAGTGACTCTTTCTGAGTGTCTGGAGGACTATCTATCCTTCCGCAGTGGCTTGGCTGAAAGCACGGCCCAGGGCTACCGCTCGCAGGTGAAGACGCATCTGAAGGACTGGATTTCCAAACCGCTCAAGGATATCAGCCGGGACATGGTTGCTCAGCGTCATCGTCGGATCGCCAAAGAATGGCCTGTTGCGGCAAATAACGTAATGAGAACACTGAGGGCGTTGTTTAATTTTGCAGCGGGTCATTATGAAGGGATAAATGGCGAGGCCGTCTTCACGGATAACCCTACTAAACGGATTAGCCATAATCGCCAGTGGACCCCTGAAAAGAGACGGCAAACAATTATTAAGGCGCCGGAATTACCGATCTGGTTTGAGGCGGTGGCGCGATTACGGGGGGAGGACTGCCGCCTAATCAATGAAGCCCCTTATGTGACAGCGGATTACCTGGAGTTTGTATTGTTGACTGGTTTAAGGAGAGATGACGCCCTTTCCTTACGCTGGGATCAGGTGGAGCTGGAGAGTGGCACGATGAGGCCTGTGATCCATAAGAAAAAGAAGGAGGAGATTACCTTACCACTGTCAAAATACGTAACGGCCCTACTGGCCTGCCGTAAGAGGGGCAGGGTGAATGAGTATGTATTCCCGGGCAGGTATGGCAAAGGAAGGATGGATGACCCCAAAAAGCAAATTGCCAAAGTGAGTGAATGGAGTGGTATTAAATTCAGCTCGCATGATCTGCGACGGACATTCATTACCGTCGCGGGAAGCCTGGATCTTTCCGAGTATGTGGTGAAACGCCTCTGTACTCACACTATTAGCAACGATGTGACTGGTGGTTATATGGTCTTTGATGCCGAAAGACTAAGGAGGCCAAGTCAGAAGGTGGAGGATATGGTGTTGAGCCAGGCCGGGTTGCTCAAGTCAGCTAAAGTCCAACAGTTGCCTAGAAAGTCTGTAGAAGAGGGCGCTTGGTGATCGCTTACTATTTGACTGCTGCCCAGACTTCGGAATCAGATGCCGCCATTGAACATATCGGCAACACCATTGCAGATGTCCTGAAATTGGAAATCCTAACACCTACAGAATCGGCGGTAGAGCAATTGCCAAGAGGGTTTGAGCACCGATTCTATCATCTCAAAACCTTTTCCGGCGGGATTTTGGGGCTTTCGGATGAGGAATATCGTCAACGATGGATCGCCTCCGGACTCCTTAGTCAGCAAGTAGCGAGAGCCATAGAATTGATTCTAGAAGGCAAAAGGCTTTGGGAGGCCAATAATTCAGTAAGTGCTGATAGCTGTCCTGTCGAATATTTGCTATTTGAAGTTGATCTACATAATGGGCCCAAAGCAGAGGGCAGCCTAAAATTAGAGCTGAATAGGTCCTATTACTTGCTGACGTTGTACCAATTGGGCTTATTCGCGTCTTCTGTCGCTGGGGCCTCAGCACCTCTGGGGGCGGTAGATTATACGTTCAGCATTGAATACCTAATGGGAGCGCTTTCGGCCTTTTCCTTGGCAGGGGAGAGTAATGAAAGAATACGGCGATTGCGGGAGCAGCATACGAAGGAGGGCTTGGCAGGTGAAAAGGAGCGCCGGCTAAAAGGGTTCGTAACTCAGAAGTATAAAAGCGATGAGTATAAGGAGAAGGTAAGAGAGCTATTTACAGTCTGGTTGAAAAATATACCGGAATTTGGTGAGCTCAAGCCGCTTCAGGTCACCCAAGTACTACGTCTTTACATAGAGGAAAGCTGTGAAATAGAGCCGACCGGTTACTGGAAGCTTAATGCTCACTATCTCCCCGGCGCACCTGATTTGAGGGCGGATGATAAAGATGGCCTTGAGCCGACGGTAAGGGCTCTGTTGCAAGAGCTCTGTCCTGATGCAAATCACAGGGGGCGATTAAAGCGGGGCGCTCTAAGCTCTCTTGATTTTTATTATCGATACGTACGTAAATAAATTTTTAAGTGCCGAAGTTCACTACAAACTACTCCCATAACTAGTCATTCACTCTGTTACACGGAACATAGTTATGGATACCCCACAACCTGTTACACCCCGCTCCGAGTTGCTTGATTCTGAGGCGACCGCCAGTTTTTTGGGTCTAAACCCTCGGACCCTGGGTAACTGGCGCTTGATTGGCCGTGGGCCGCGCTTTATCAAGGTCGGAAATCTGGTGCGTTATCGGCTTAGTGATCTAGAGGCCTGGCTAGATCAGCAGACCCATTTGGCGACGGTGTAACAGGAGATGGTTATGACAATTCCTAGAATCCTGATCCCGCTTAAGCTGGAAAGTCTGAGGCAAGCGGCCCGGGGATATTCATTGGTGCTTTTGGGACTTCTGGACGCCGGAGTAATGGAGGTATTTAGGGGCGCCAAACCGACCTTATACGGCGAAGCTGGGCTGTCTACTACTGTCCGGAGATGTCACGTGAGGAAGGACAGAATTTTACCGCATGCAGGATTGTTTAGACCTGCTCAGGTATGGTCGATATTTACCCCTTATTTGATGCATGGTGAAACGCTCGAAGCCCACAGTTTACGGGGCTTGAGCAGCTTTTTCGGGGGTAGTATCGGGCGGGTTTTTCATAATATCTTATATGGCTTATACCGCTTTTATGTTCGCTCAATAATCACATGCGTCCGCAAGCAACACAGCAGGGAAGGCTATGGGCTCATTAAGTGGCTATGCAGCCCGTATACATGGGAAAGACCGTAATCAGGAAGTCTGACTGGTCATATCAGGGCGTGACGCTACCTATCAATATTACCCAAAGGTACGGATGCTATGAGGATATGTTGAAGGCAATGAAAGGACAGCTGGATGCGATGTTGTCATTTCGCTCCCGAGTCCTTGTGGTACGCCTTGATCTTCATGTCAGCGAATATACGGGCGATAATCGTAAGGTGTCGCGAATGCTGAGCAAGTTGAAACGATGGCTGTTGGAGCAGTACCAAATGAGCAAGGTGGGACATGTTTGGGTAAGGGAGCAGGAGCGAGCCAAAAAGCAGCATTACCATCTGGCGTTGATGCTTGATGGGCGTCTGGTTCGGCATCCCTCAAAAGTCATTAAATGGGTGGAGCAGTATTGGGAATTCCGAAATGACCCAAAGCCCTATACTCCCAGGTCCTGCTACACGATGGTCACTCGTAGAGATGAAGAATCCTATAACAAAGCGTTTTATCGATTGTCCTATTTGGCCAAGGATAGGGGGAAGGGATACAAGGACGTGACAGCTAATAATTACTCGGTGAGTAGGTTGAAAAGGAGATCTGTAGATCTGCCTGCCGCTGCTTAAATCTCCCCTTTTCCGCCCTGCTCAAAGGAATGATAAGGGCGAACCCCTAGTATTCTGTCGAGAGGGTGAAATCTAGGGAAAATTCCAAAGAAACCGGACAAATCCGAACATTTTGGCTCCCCATTGTTGAGTGACTAGTAGGTTTTTCGGATCTAGGGATACAGGGGCTTCCCTGATACTAGGAAAAGATTGAGCAATTATGACGGGTTTGTAACTCCTTGATTGTAACGAAGGCTATGGATACTTCCCGACAGGCAATCTTAAGTTCTTCTATAGACCTGACATACGAGGAGAGGAACCTAAGGAAATCCTTAGAACATCTAAGGGTTAGCTTGATTCTCTTTTAGGATAATTGGTACCAAGAAACAATAATGGAAGTGGGTGGAAATGAAAATTGCGATAGTCGAAGATCATGAGGACGATAGTGATAGCTACGCTGAGTTAATTCGGGCGGCGTGGGATGATGTCGAGATCGACCAACTGTTCAATGAAGAGCAGGCTAAAATTGCGCTGAGCCGTGCGGAGGAGTCGAGATCTCCCTACGATCTTATTAGTCTTGATATTGACTTATCTGATAATAATCCAGAGATTGATACCTTTGGAGGGTTTAGAATATTAAAGGAACTGGATCCTAGAATTAGATCCACTGTGTTGGTGGTGACTAGCCAGGACTTGACGGGGCCAACCGCTTCTCTGCTGAATGCTCTTCAGATAGTTGATATATTAAGTAAACCACACTCTCCCGCAGACTATTTGAGGGCTGTGCGTCTAGGATTACAGGCGCAAAATAAGTGCCCTACCCAACAAGACTGTGATCCTTTGTCAGTGAAACACGGAAATTTAGTCCTTTCTCCGATCGAGTCCACCTGGAATGGAAGAAATTTACCTCTCACCTTAACCCAGATTCGTATTCTATGGATGCTCGTTGAGGCCGCGCCCAGCCCAGTGCCAATCTATAAGCTTAAAAAAGCCCTTCCATCGCTAAATCCACAATCTGAAGCTGTAACAGTTCAGATTTCTGAGATTAGATCAAAGTTAAGAGCGATTGATGATAGAAGAGAAAACATGCCTATAAAGAGTGTGCCTGGAGGAGGTTATAACTGGTCAGATATATGACGTTTTAATGTAATCACGAATACTGCGCCTTTATCTACGGCTAATGCTTCGAGCTTCCCATCAAGAAGTTGGATGTAATATCGTGATATAAACAGCCCAATTCCTTTGTTTTGCCTCCTTTTGGTTGCTCGGCTATTATCCGTGAATCGTAGATTAAAAATTGTCTCAAGCTTGTCCTTAGGTATTGGTGGGCCATCGTTCTCTACTTGAATCATGCAGAACTCGTCTTGTGCCTTTACTCTTAGAATAATTTTAGACATTTCAGATGGGCGAAATCGAGTGGCATTATTGATAAGATTCTCTAATGTGAGTTCTAATAGTTGCCCTCGTAGTGCAACCTTGCTATCTGATTCGCACACCATTTCTAAACTAGGGCATTCATTGCTGGATATGTAGTTGACTATGTATTCACGTGAAGAAATTATATCTTCATCCTGATTTTCTTGAGCTAGATCAATTCGAGATATTACCTCAAGAGCTGCCTCAATTCTTTGAAGCTCAATGTTATCAGAAAATTCCTTTCTGTTTTTTAGATTGTGAATGGGAGTCTTTATTTCATGCGCAACAATTGAGTTTATTTGGCGCTCCTTTTCGGTTTTGGCGATTGCGACGTCCGCGTTCTTTCTGACCCTGTCTAAGACCGTTTCAAATGCTTTTGCAAGAAAGCCTATCTCTGTTTTCCACTGGGTATATGGAATTTTTGGGTGGCTTTTCTTCGATCCCATCTTGTTTCTACTCTTTGTTAGGCTGGTTGATAGTCTAGCCAAGGGGTATCCAAGTGTAGATAGGATCCATAGGGAAGCTGCTAGCACTACAAAACTAAAAATTATGGAAGGCGTTTGAGCTCGCTTCCATAGTTTTGAAAGAAGATTTAATGTTTGTGAGTAATTCTGGGAGTAGTAGACTAAAATTTCGCTATCATTAGATAGTGAATGGCAATATGACCGATCTGCTCTTTTCTTGATTTCGCTTTCAATTTTTTTGGCTATGTTATTTGGTAGTATCTCAGAAATAAATAATCTAAATCCTATTTCTTTGGTTTGGTGGGAATTGTCTTTATTGTTGTTGGAGTTCCATAGCTCGGTTTTTAAATTGCATTCGCATTGGGGATCATTGCTTTTGCAATTTTTGGAATTCTTGGTTCCAATTTTAATGGTTTCACCGATTTTTGTTAGGCCCTGTAATATTGAAAAAATATCACTTCTTCTTTTTCCTGTTTCGTCTTCTGAAGAAATAAAAGCACTATTATCTTTGAAGATTGATATATAAGCTTTAAGATCCTTTGCTTGACCGTCAGAGATTATCTTACATAGTGGTGAGGAGTATGAATCCTGTTGTAAATTCTCTGTGCAGAATCTGAGTCTTACTCGTTGTTTGTAGGGTTTGCTGTATGGGCATCTCATGCTTTCTGGTACTGCTGGCCAGCGCATACCTCTCCATGACTTATCTGGAGAATTATAAAAGTCCTTCCTAAAAACCGATGGGGTATCATCCATTCCTTCAGGAGTTTTCTTGTCAACTAAAATCCATTCGAAAGTCTCGTTGGTTGTTTCTAATTGTATTCGTATGTGATCACCAAGAGTTGGATTATAAGATTCTACCTTCCTAGAAACCTCATTGTCGCTGGTGCAATAATCAATAAAGAAGTACAAGTATGGTTCAAGTTTGTTGAAGGCGGAGCAAACTGCCATCGATGAGATTTTATTGCTGTATTCAACGTAACAGTCATCTGGGGGTTGTGCTCTTGCTCCTCTGGAGTTTGTGTTCCAAAGGAGTTTGCTTTTAGAAACCTGAATTGGTCGAATTTGGTCTGTAAGGAAAAACAAATGAGGATTTTCGCGAAAAATATCTGATGATTGTAATGCACCAATCGCAGTTTTCATTTTTTGATCGGCTGATTCCTGAACTAGGCTTTCCGCAGTGTTCTTCGCCATAAAGAAGGCAGCAATCGGAGATGACAGTGCAACTACGATTAGGGTAATAGCAGTCGAAATTAGGAGAGGGTATCTTCTAAGTTTCACAATCCTTGTGTCCCTTGGGTTTCTAATGTCTCGTTGGGCCAATTGTGTGGGCGAAAGATGAGACCGTTTCTGCTATTCAAATATTGTGCCAGAAGGATATTCCCTTCTTCTTTTTGGCGCGTAGATTTATAGATGGTCCAGTCATGAGTTAAGAAAGTATGGCAGTGTATCAGGAAAAGCCAATCGCCTAAGTATCTGCTTGCGGCAATAGCCTGTTTTCCTTAGCGGCATTGCGGGAACCTAACATCACCATTTGATGCACTACTAAGAGGAGGGATGCGCAATGGTTAAGGTACTTTCTACTTCAGTGATCGCAGCTGTATTGATGTTTGGCGGCCAGGCTCATGCCGAAGGGTTTTTGGGTGGCATTGTTAATGATTTCGTTCCCGGTTTGGGGGATGTGCTTGATGGCGTGAATGAGGCGTCGGGGCACTTGGCAGAGAAACTTGGCGCTGGTGTCATCGAAGCTTATGGCCCCCCAGGCTCCGGTGCGGCGATGCATAAACTCTGGATGCGCAATGCAGGTGCGGGCCGTCCCGATGAGGCCCATCCGGTTAATCGCGGGTTTCGTCCCCCTATGGGTAACCGCTGTGCGACGCGCTACGAGGTTTCCTTTCCGGGGCCGGTTAATCCGATTGGGTCGCCGTGTTATCTGAACGGCATTCCGGGGCGAGTGGTTCGCTAAGTCTACTGCTTTCAGCGGTTACAAAAAGGGGCTTCGGCCCCTTTTTACGTTGCACCGATAATCTACAGGGTGTCGTTGCTCTGGGTTTTAAAAGGGCATCAGGAAAAATTAATCAGCTAAGTATCTGCTTGCGGCAATAGCCTGTTTTCCTTAGCGGCATTGCGGGAACCTAACATCACCATTTGATGCACTACTAAGAGGAGGGATGCGCAATGGTTAAGGTACTTTCTACTTCAGTAATGGCAGCTGTGTTGATGTTTGGTGGCCAGGCTCATGCTGGTGGTGTTGGTGGTGATCTTATCGAAGGTTTATGCGGTGGTTGTGGTGCGGGCAAAGCGCTCGACCGTTTGAACAAAGACCTGGGCCACCCGGCAGAGAAGCTTGGCGCTGGTATCATCGAAGCCTATGGCCCCCCAGGCTCGGGTGCGGCGATGCATAAACTCTGGATGCGCAATGCAGGTGCGGGCCGTCCCGATGAGGCCCATCCGGTTAATCGCGGGTTTCGTCCCCCTATGGGTAACCGCTGTGCGACGCGCTACGAGGTTTCCTTTCCGGGGCCGGTTAATCCGATTGGGTCGCCGTGTTATCTGAACGGCATTCCGGGGCGAGTGGTTCGCTAAGTCTACTGCTTTCAGCGGTTACAAAAAGGGG
>JAWMQP010000009.1:0-192753 GCA_033283335.1 Cellvibrionaceae bacterium WSDTSA12
CTGTGCGAATTTCGCGCAATGGGTGATTATGTTAAGTGGATGTGGTTGAATAGTGGTCATTGAAATTAAAGGAAAATTGACTGTGGATAAGCAATCTTTACTAAACGTTTTTCTACAGTCTCGTTAAATTCCAAAGCCTATGACTGAGCAATATTCAATAGTTGAGAAGTTCGAAATCACAGGCAGAGGCGCCGTTGTTGTGATAGACGAAATCACCGATAGGGTGCCGGGAACAGCGTATAAAGTCGAGCTGAGAGGGCTGCATGGTGACCGGGTTGTGGCGGAGGCTTTTAAAGAGCGCTTGTTGCGCAGAGAGCCTAGGAAGTTGGAAAAGGAAGCCTATTTTCTTTCGGGACTTCACAAGACCGATGTGCCAGAAAATTCGGTTCTGGTGTTCGTCTGAAACGCCAGAATTTAACCAAGCGGTCAACCGGACCGCTTTTCCGCTGGCGCTTCAAATCGTCCGGTTACCTTCGCGTTATAAGCCATGACACGGATCAGCCTATGGACACTGTAAAAGCTCGATTGCCAGTATGGCGTGCTTTTAGCGAGCTTTTCGTAGATACGGAATTAGGGAAAAAAGATTATTTCCTTATCGCCAAGGTATGCACTGAATCACCCTACACGGCTAAGGAGCTAGAGAGCATACTATTTAATGAAGTCTGGCCAGCTTTACGTATCAATCTATTCTCAATGGCTGGAAATTGGTCAGGCTGGACTGATGAATTTCTTAAAAGCAATATATCTCCAATAGGAAAATTTAGATTCTACCTGCCGTGGTGGTTAAATCCAGCAAAAAGGTATTTCCTAAAAGACGCTTGGAATAGAATTCTCAGTGAAATTAATAATCAAAGCTTATAACAAGCGACTGTGGTGTCACCCTGCTATAAAATTAGTGAGCCCACTCTGTTTCATCACGTACCATAGCATTGAGAATCGTAAGCAGTTTTCTCATGCAGGCCGCGATGGCTACCTTCTTGTTTTTACCCTTAGCGACTAATTGATGATGTTGATATTTGATAATTGGATTGCATCTAGTGGCACTAATTGTTGCCATGTGCAAGATGACTCTTATCGAGCCCCTGTCGCCTTATGTTTGCCGCCATATATGTGACTCTGGTGTTATAGCTTTTCTAAGATAGACGTCACTTTGGATTACCTGGACGTTTGGTCTGCTAACCATTGTTTTGTCACCCTGGTTGATATTGATGCCAGCATTAGGGTTGGGGATCTGTGCGGTGAAAGCGCCTAACCTCAATTTTGGGAAGTTGAAGAATATCGCCATTCATTTCATTTTTGTGTCGCTCTTAATTATAAATGTCAGGCTCATATTGCATAACCAATCCACGTTAATATAACAAGTAGATAGGAGGCGGTTATAATTCTTTTCCAGGCGTAGTCTAAAAACGGCATTAGTCAAATTTTTCAAGACTTGCTGCCTTGGGAATTTTTCAAATTTTATCACGGCGCATAATACTGCGTATCTATCTGACTGGATGGAAATTCAGGCGACAATTGACACATGGGTGGATCTTATTGGCAGGTGGTTCATCTTTACTTGGTTGCCAATCTGTTACAACGTTGTTATTTTTTAAGGTGTGAGTTCAGTCACATTTGGTGGCGGCCTGGAAGTAGATTTGTCTGATGTAGGATGCGAGTTGCAAATGACGTTCTTACTCAGCCATAGACTTTAGGCGTTGGAATCCGATACGGTTTCAAATCTACCATTCTTGAACAGAGCAGGGAGTTGCTGTCTTGAGATCATTTCAATGTAACGCGGGTTGATGATAACCCAGTTAAACAATACCTCAGTTTTATATCTCAGTAGCTTGGCTAAATGGTATTGGTCCTTTCTCGAATCTAGACGTGTGTAGATGTTTTTTCATTACTAGTGATATTTGTGAGGCTGTTCATGCAGTTCGTAAATTTCCAGGGCTTGTCCCATGCACTTCTGTCGAATCGAAAAAAGCTACCCAAACGCATTGATTTGATTGTGGGTATTCCACGTTCGGGGATGTTGCCAGCTACCATGCTGGCGACACAACTCAATGTGCCCATGACGGATATCGATGGCTTTAAAGAAGGGCGCATCTTTGGCCACGGATCTACCAAGAATGCGCCAGATATCGACAAGGCTTTGTCCTCGGATCGAACAGTTCTTGTGATTGACGATACGGTTAATTCGGGCAAGGCGTTCAAAAAAGTTCGCGAGTCATTGCAGGGTATCGAAGGCAACATTGTTTACTGTGCGGTCTTTTCCGTTGTCAGCAAGCACCCGGATGTTGATATCGTGCTGGAACAGGTAGCGCTGTCCATGTGCCAGTGGAACATGATGCATCAACAAATATTGAAAAATTCCTGTGTCGATATTGATGGTGTCTTGTGCCGCAACCCTGAGCCCAAGGAGGACGATAATGGCAAGGCCTATCGTCGCTTCCTGCGAGATGTAGAATTACTGCACGCTACGACCGGGGAAATTGGTTGGCTGGTCACCGGTCGGCTTGAAGATTATCGTGAAGAAACCGAAGCCTGGCTTGAGCAGCACGGTATCAAGTATCGTGAATTGGTTATGGCCAAGTCCGAAAAAGAGCATTCGGACCCATCAGCCTACAAGGCCCGTATCTATCGGGAGACGGGGGCGGACCTGTTTATCGAAAGCGAAGCACCGGATGCGGTCGAGATTTTCGCACAGAGTAAAAAACCAGTGCTGTGTATTGAGACGCAAATGATGATCAGCGATCCTACGTCGATACCCTCGTATCGTAAAATGGCAGCAGGTGGGAAATCCTTTACTACCCTGGCGAAAGTCAAACTGTACCTGCGCAGCCTGACAGGGGATCGGATTTATTATACCCTCAAGGGGCTGGCCGGGCGCAGCTAAGGTCTCTATCCCTGCAAAGCCATACACTTCTGAGTGTTTTCTCCTAGACTGAAATGGATGAGTGTTTTCGCACACGTTTCGGGGTAGTTGTTTTGGATACGAGAGCACGATAACGGATGCAACGGCTGCTCAAGTTTCTGAAAGTGCTGATTCTGTTGGAGCTGGTGTACCTGGTGTTGGTCAATGTGGCCTTGCAGCTGCCGATCACCCAGCAATGGGTTAACACGGTTCGCCCGGACAAATTTCACATCCAGTGGCAGCGGGCATGGAGCTGGTATCCTTTTCGGGTGCAGGCCCAGGACGTCCGCGGTCATGGTCAGACCCGCCGGCAGCAATGGCAGTTCCATGCGGCCAGTGCCACAGCATCAATCGCCATCAGCCCACTGTTGCTTAAGCGGGTGTGGCTGCATCATGTCAGTGGTACCGATATCCACTACCGTCAGCGACCCCGCCTTAAGCCGGGGGTCGATTACAGTCATCTGTTGCCTTTGTTTCCGGAGATCGAAGGTCGTCAACTTGCCCCTGTGGATGAGACGCCTTATCGAGGTCATCGCCCCTGGCGCATTTCCATTCGGGATCTGGAGCTTGCGGGAGACCACCGTGTGTGGATCTATCAGGCCCGCGGTGAAGTCTCCGGCCGGGTTCGGGGTGAGTTGTTTGTGGAAACTCGCCGTGGCCTGATGTCGATGGCTCTTCAGCAGCTGGAACTGGATCTGCAAGGTGTCAGTTTCAGTGACCAGTACCCGGTGTTTGAGCGCGGCAGCATCCGTGGATCTATCGGGTTTGCCCCCTTTGTGCGAGCTGAACACCGTGGCCTGGAAAGGCTGTCGTACCTGAAAACCGACCTGACACTGGATATCGATCCGCTGAGTCTGGCGTTTATCAATTTCTTCACTCTTAATCTGGATGGGGTCAGCGTCAATGGCCAGGGAGCGGTGAGCGGTCGCCTGAGTTTTGACCAGGGTCAGCTATTGGCGGGCACCAAATTGCATATCAAGGCGCCGGATCTGCGAGTGAAAGTGGCGGGCCATCTTATCGAGGGTGAGGGCACTGTCGATCTCAGTCAGACGCCGACCAGGGATAAGGATCTGAATCTTCTGTTCCAGTTTGGCAACCTCCAGGTTCGGCACCAGCAAAGTCCGGCGATCTTGCTTGAAGGCCAGGGCCTGGCATTGCGAATTGGTGGTGATGGTCGTGTCCTGCCGCAAGCCGGCGAGTTCAACCCGACACGCAGCCTGGCCCTGGAGGTCGATGATCTGCTGGTGACCGACCTGGCACTGTTGCAAGAGTATCTGCCTGAACACTGGCCGTTGAATTTGCGCGGTGGAGACAGCCGCGTCAGTGGTCGAGTCAGCCTGGCGCCGACCGCGCTGGACCTGGATGTGTTGCTTACTTCTCGGCAAGCCCAAGTGAGCCTTGGAGACTATGACTTTGAAACGGATATCGAAGCGCAGCTGACACTGCTCAATCCACAGTTGAACCAGCAGGCCACCCGTGTCAGTGGTACTCACCTGCGCTTACAGGGTGCGCATCTGCAGCGAGAGGGCAGCCGCCAATCGTCACCCTGGCAGGCGCACATCAATATTGTGGAGGGCCGTTTGGGGTTGCTGCCCTCCCGGCGCAAACAGGACGATCAAGTCGCGATAGATCTGCTCAAGGTGATTGCCAACAGCGAAGCGAGCCAGCTGTTGGCAGACTCCGTTGGCGATTTCCAGCTGGAAGCCGGCGTCTCCGATTTAGGCTGGTTGGGGTTATTCCTGCAAGGTGATTTGAACACCAGGGTCGTGGGGCAGGGCAATGTACAGGGACAGCTCAGGCTCGCCGGTGGCCTGCCGGCCGCGGGGACTGACGTGGTGGTGAGCTCGTCGGACCTGGGGTTCGATTTTCTCGATTACCAGGCGCGTGGGGAGGGTCGGGTTGAGTTGCAGGCTCGCGCTGGCGACGGGGCCCCACATTGGGACATCGATATCGAGTTGCAGGACGGGCGTCTGCGTCGCCTTGGGGATCAGGGGGATACCTTGCACGATGTGAAGCTGGGGGCCCGTGCCCAGGTTGACCATGTCGGGCTGCAAAGGCCGCCTGAATCGGTCAAACAGAATCGAAACATGAGTTTGCAGCTGTATATCGAGCGGGCGCGATTGCAGGATATGAGTGTTTTCAATCGCTATATTCCCAAAGAGACACAGTTGCGCTTTACCGGTGGCGGGGCGGATATCGAGGCGGATGTGCAGCTGCGGCAAGACAGTGCCCATGGCTGGTTGCGTCTGGATGCGGATGCGATTCAGGCAAGTCTCGATCAACAGCAGCTGCAGGGGGATGTGTTGGCCGATGTGAAGTTGGTAGGGGGCACGCCGACGCAGATGCAGTTTGATATCAGCAGCTCTCGGCTGTTGCTCGACAACGTACAGGTACTGGGGAAAAAACAGCAATTTAGCAATCAGGCCTGGTCTGCCGAACTCCAGCTGGAGCGGGCCCTGACTCGCTGGCGGCTGCCTTTAAGCCTGGAGGCCGAGGCCACCCTCAGAGTCAGTGACTCACGGCCGTTTGTGGCGATGTTCAATAACCGGGGCTGGCGCCCCAAATTTCTCAGTCGGATGTTGACGGTGGAAGACATTGTCGGTCAGATAGTGCTGAACCTGGCAGACGATCAGTTGCAGATTCCGCTGGCTCAGGTAAGCAGTGATCACATTGAGGCCGCCGCCCGCGGGTCATTTGGCGCAGGTCAGCGCCGTGGCATGATGTATCTGCGCTACAAAAAACAGGATGCGGTTCTGAAAATCGACGGTGAGCAGCGCAATGTGGACGTGCTTCGCGCCCGGGACAAGTTTTCGGCTTACCGGGTTGGCGATGCCCCTTGAGTCGAACCCCTGCGAGCGCGATTACTTTTTCGTTTGGGATGCGGAATCTTCACGCACCGATTGCAGGGCTTTCTGGCAGTGATCACTTTCCGCCGTGGCCCGGTCTACCAGGCCCGTATAGAGAAATGACATGCCGCCGGTGAGGATGGCCGCCCCACCGCTGAGCAGTAATCCCTTTTCATTCAGGCCCACGGCGGGTTCTTTCAGGGTGCCGGTGAGCTTGACGAATGGGGTGACGAACATGTCGGCGCTCACGCCCACCCCTTTGCGCGGTTTGGTATTGAATTCGAATTGCAGTTTTTCCGTGTTGAGATCGATTTCACCACCACCGACCACCATGAGTTTTTCACTCTGCAACAAAAAGCCGCTGACATCACCCTCACCGGAATCGAAGTCAATGGCAAAGACACTGCACTCCCAGTTGGTAAACTTCTCATCTTTGGCAAAAGGGTTGAGGGCGCTGAAGAGCTGCGCCAGGATATCGCCGGAAAACTTTTCGATCAGGTCATTACTGACTCGCCCCGGACCCTGGGTGGCAACCACCCGTCCATCAAGACTGGCGGCCAGGGCTCGAGGCGTTGATCCAACCGCGTGCAAATTGGCATCCAGGGCGGTGACGGGAATCTCTTTCGCGGGGACCTCTTGCCCGGAGAGTAACCTCACTTTGTAATCGCTGACCTTGAGTTTGACGTCCATTCGAGTTTGCTCAGCCGCGGGTTTAAGTTGGAATTGATAGTCAAATTTACCGCCCGCCAGGCCGTCAAAACTGTTTTCGACGGTGAGTCCGTCTTTTCGGTTGTTGGCGTGCAGCAGGACATTGTTGACTTCGGTGTTGGTGACAATCAGGTGTTTAATATCGGCGTTGACTTCCAACTGCAGTTTTTCCAACTGTTCCAGTGGCAGAGGGGTTTCATCAAAGACATAGCGCGAGGTTTTTTCCTTGGAGGCATTTTTTTTCTCGGTGGCAGCTTTGTTGTTGTCCTCTTCTCCCATAAACGGACTCAGATCCAGCCGTTTGGATTTCACATCCAGTTGGATAACCATTTGTTCACTATTTTCAATATGTGCAGTGCCATTGAGCTGGTTCTTGGCGACTGTCAGGTCAAAAGGCTTCAGGTCGATGGTTGTCTCTGTGGCTGAGAGATCAGCCTTTACGTTGAACGGCAGTGGCGGCAATTCCTTTTGCAGATAGCTGAGTTTGTCGCCAGAAGCCTTTACGGACAGGTCGGCCCGGGTCTCATTGGGGTCAATGGTGCCATCCAGCTGCAACGACAGACCACTGAGGCTGGCGATCAGATCCTTCAGAACAATCTTGTTGCCATCCAAAGTCACATTGCCTTTAAGATCCAGGTCCTCGGCGGGCAGGTCTTCCACCTCCAGCCAGCGCCCCAGTTTGTCCAGGGTACTGAGTTTGAGGTCCACATCCACAGATTGCTGCTGGTAGTCATAGCGGGAGTCGAGCAGGATGTCATCGGCCTTAGCCTTGAGATCAACATGGTTATCGGTCACTCGGGCATCAATTTCGATGGGGGTTTCCACCAGTTTTCCCTCAGCCTGCGCCTGCCAGGCGGTGGTTTTGCTGCCGCTGATGGTCAACTTGTCCAATAACAGTTCAATATCGTCGCTGCCGGGCTTTCGCATCAACAGACGGACGTTGCTGGCTGTGGCCGCGTGGATTTCCACCGGTAGTGATAAGTCCTGCGGCGGGCTGTCCTCCTCCGGTGGCGGGGTTTCTTCGGTGGCGCTGGCGAGATCCCAGTTGGACTCCTCCTGCTCATTGGTTTCATAGAGCACGCTCACATCATGCAGTTCGACGTCATGCACCACGATCGGTGGTGAAATGAGCGACTTCAACTCGACCTCTACGTAGGCCTTGCCGGCCTCCAGCATGTTGGGCTCAGAGCCCCAGGCGGGACTGGCGAGGCTGACATCCTCAATCAATAGGGTCGGTGTGGGCAGTACCTTGAGGGAGAAGTCCCCCTGGATGTGGAGTTCCCGGCCGGTGGCGTCGGCGACCGCAGTTTCAATTTTGGGCTTGAGAAAACGCAGCTCCGAGAACCAGAGAAACAGCAGGATAACGACGACCAGCGTAGCGATAGACGCCAGGATTCCCAGTAGAAGTTTGCGCCACGACATGCTTCCTCTCCCAAGCGTTCACATCGGTTCTAGTATAGTCTGGGGCGGAAGCTTGTCTTCTGTCACTGCTGGAGAAAACTGAGTTGGCTGCAAGGGGGTTATATGGGGTTCAGAGGTCCTAGAAAAACGGGCAGGCCCAGAAAGATTGGAAGGCCCAGGGCTGCCAGAAGGTCTAAGAGTTGGATCCGGCCGCTGATCTTTGCCGTGTTTATTGCCGCTGCGGGCTACAGTGTACTGGACTCACGGCAATCGCCTGCGCCGGGTGGTGGGGTGTCGGATGATGCCCTGGTGGCCTCGGCTTACGAGAATCAACAGAGCGATCTGCAGGTACAGGGGGAAGGGGTGGTACTTCGCATCTTGCCCGACGATACTCGCGGTAGCCGGCATCAAAAATTTCTGCTCAAACTGGCGTCCGGCCAGACCTTACTGGTTGCCCATAATATCGATATAGCTCCCCGTATCCCCCAACTGCAAGAAGGGGATGTGGTGGCTTTTCGCGGCGAGTACGAGTGGAACGAACGGGGTGGCGTCGTGCACTGGACTCACAAAGCCAATGACGGCAATCACCGCAGTGGTTGGCTCCGGCACCGGGGAATTACCTATGACTGACTCTCCTGAGAGCAAGGCACAGGTCAATAAGAGTGAGGCTCAGGCCCCCGCCCTATCGCGCAGTTTGGCGGTGTTTTTTACTTTTCTGAAATTGGGGCTGACGTCGTTTGGCGGTCCGGTGGCGCATCTGGGGTACTTCCGTAAAGAGCTGGTGGAGCGACAGGGCTGGGTGTCGGAGGCGCAATATGCCCAGTTGCTGGCCATTTGCCAGTTTCTGCCGGGGCCGGCCAGCAGCCAGCTCGGGTTTGCGCTTGGCCTGTTGCGGGGCGGCTGGTTGGGCGCACTCGCCGCGTTTGTGGCTTTTACCCTGCCGTCGGTGGTGTTGCTGTTTGGTTTTGCTGTACTGCTACCGTATTTGTCCGGCGCGTCCGGCTTGGCGGTTATACACGGTTTCAAGTTGGTGGCCTGTGTGGTGGTGGCAGACGCGGTGCTGTCGATGGGACAAAAGCTCTGCCCGGACTGGCCCAGGCGCCTGATGGCGGCTTTGGCGGCCACCGCTCTGTTGCTGCTCGACTCGAGCGGTCTGCAATTAGTGGTGGTGCTCGGGGGGGCGCTGTTGGGATTGTGGTGGTGCCGGGATCCCGTGCGGCTTGGGCAGGGGGCCGTCGGGGTGGGCTACAGCCGCATGCTGGGGTTGTGGATACTACTGGTGTTTGGGGTGTTGTTGCTGGGCTTGTCGGTACTGCCCCTTGCGGAAGGCAGCCTGCTGGCCACTGCGGAGGTATTTTATCGGGCTGGAGCCCTGGTGTTTGGCGGCGGCCACGTGGTCTTACCGTTGCTGGAGCAATCCCTGGTCGAACCAGGCTGGGTGAGTGAAGAACACTTTCTGGCCGGCTACGGCGCGGCCCAGGCGATTCCCGGCCCCATGTTTGCCTTTGCCGCGTATCTTGGCGCGCTCATGCCAGAGGCACAGGCAAGCTGGTGGGTGAATGGCTGCGTGGCCCTGGTGTGTATGTTTTTACCGGGGTTTCTGCTGGTGTCGGCGCTGCTGCCCTGGTGGCAGTCGCTGCTGGCGCAGCCGCGAGTGGCGCGTGCGGTCGCCGGGGTTAACGCGGTGGTTGTCGGGCTGTTGGCGGCGGTCTTATATGACCCGGTCATGACCACGGGCATTCGCTCCCTGGCCGATGCGGGCATTGCGCTGTGCGGGTTTGGTCTGCTGCGTGTTGGCCGCTGTTCATCCTTGTGGGTGGTGGGCTGGTGTGTGCTGGCCAGCTGGGTCTTGAGTGTGTCCTTATGGGAGTAGCGGCTATTTGGCGTGCATTATTGGTCAACTTCAAGTGCACCTGTAGACAAGTATTCCGGCGACAGCGGCTTTTTTCTCACTAAAGACAACTATCTTTACTAAAGCCGTTTGCTAGTCGGTTCAGAGAGAAAACGATAACAAAACACTATTCGTAACATTGAGTTTCCCAATATTTGAATAATAACAAGAGGAAATGGCTATGCAGCACCGCTCCACAATCCGTGTCCTATTCGCCGTCACTACCGGTTTACCCCTGTCGGTTTTCCCCCTGCTAGGTCTCGCCCAGTCCAGCTCCTCTTCGGAGCGGGAAATGGTGTTGGAGGAAATCGTGGTCACTGCCCGACGACGGGAACAGTTGGCGCAGGACGTGTCCGACTCCATTACGGTGTTTAACCAGGCGCAACTGGATAATGCCAATGTGGTGAATGCCGCTGATTTGGCCCTCTATACACCATCGGTGCAGGCCAATCCCCGCTTCGGCAGTGACAATACCACCTTCGCCATCCGCGGCTTTGCCCAGGAATTACGCACTACCGCGTCAGTGGGTGTTTACTTTGCCGAGGTGATTGCACCGCGCGGAGCCAACTCACAGCAGTCCGGGGATGGCGCCGGCCCGGGCGATTTTTTTGATCTGGCCAATGTTCAGGTACTGAAAGGGCCCACCGGCACACTGTTTGGGCGTAATACCACCGGTGGTGCGGTGCTGATTACGCCGCAGCGACCCACCGATGAGCTGGAAGGCTACCTCGAAGTGTCGGGCGGCAATTACGACATGTGGCGCCAGCAGGGGGTGTTGAATATTCCCATTACGGACAACTTTAAAATACGTCTCGGTATCGACAATCAAACCCGCGATGGTTACCTGAATAACATCTCCGGTATCGGGCCCGATGAGTTTGCCGATTTGGATTACACCGCCTATCGGGTCAGTGCCCTGTGGAACATCACCGACAATTTGGAAAGCTATACGGTGCTGCGCTATTCAGAGTCGGAAAACAATGGCTATCCCTCGTCCCTGATTGACTGTAATCCTGCGGCTGGATTCTTGGGTCAGTTGTGTATGGCTGACCAGATGAGTCGACAGGCGTCGGGTGACGATGACTTTTACGACGTCTACAGCTTTGTGCCGAAGCCGGTGAATGAGCAGGAATTTTTTCACATCAGCAACCGCACTTCCTGGCAGATCAATGACAACCTGGCCATTACCAACATCTTGGCCTACGGCACCCTGGAAACCCGCCAGCGCAGTTCAATTTATGGCAGCAACTGGCAGGTGTTTGGTGCCGATCTGATTTTCCAGCAAGTGGGCTTGGCGGATGGCCAAAATACCACAGACCAGGAGACCTGGGTCGAGGAACTGCGTATTCAGGGTGACAGCTTTGATGAGCGCTTATTTTGGCAAGCCGGCATTTACTACGAAAAAAGTGAGCCGGTGGATGATTATGGTGCGCAGTCTCCGGCCATCATTGCCTGTGACCAAGCGACCATCACCTCCACAGACCCCAACGATTTTCGCTGTAATAACCTGTTGGGAGTCGGTGCCTTACAGAGTGTCCCGGGTGGCGTTACCTACACCAACAAAGCCATATATGCACAGGGTACTTACGAGTTAAGTGAGCGCTGGAGTGTGACCGCTGGGCTACGCTATACCGAGGATGAAACCGAGGGTTACGCCAACGACACTGTTTATTATTTTCCTGGCCCTGCGCAAGGGCTTTTTCCCGGTTCCCTTTCGCCGCCGATGGCCTCTTTGCTGGACCGCCGGACCCCTTCAACCGACAGTGACGAACCCACCTGGCTGTTGGGGCTGGATTACAAACCCACGGAAAATCAGTTGTTTTACGCCAAGTACACCCGCGGTTACCGTCAGGGTAGCGTTAATATTGGCGGCTCCACCGGACTGGATATCCACGGACCAGAACAGGTGGATACCTATGAGCTGGGTTCCAAAACCAGCTTTCAGGGCGGTGTGGCAGGCACCCTCAATGTGGCGCTGTTCTACAACGATTTTCAGGATCAGCAGGTTCAATTTGGCTACTTCAAAACCACCGGTGTCGGAACTACGGCCATCGTCAACGCTGGCGCCTCCACCATCTGGGGGCTGGAACTGGAAGCCAATCTGCAGTTGACCAATTACTTCATCCTGAGTGGCAGCTACACCTATCTGGATACGGAAGTGGATTCCCTCGATTTTCCCCCTGTTCCGCCCAACGTGGTGGCCTCGACGCCTACAATCACCACAGCAGAAGGGGAGCCTCTATCCTTCGCCCCGGAAAATAAACTTGTATTAACCGGCACTTGGATAGTACCGATTGATGCAAACTGGGGCGATATGCGCCTGTCGCTGACCTATGTCTACACCGATGAAATGCAGGCTGTATCTAAGGAAACTTCTCCGCTTGCCACCCTGTCGGATTACGAACTGGTCAACCTGAATTTCAACTGGAGCAATGTGCTGGGCAGTCCGGTGGATGTGTCGGTGTTCGGCACCAACATCACCGATGAAGAGTACCGTACCTATTTGACCGGTAACTGGAATGCGGGCTTTGAGTTTGGCCAGGTAGGACAGCCGCGCATGTACGGTGCCCGGGTGCGCTACAAATTCTGATGCGGGTCTAGCGAGTGCATTCAATGGTGATCAATAGTGCAGCCTTCTAATGGTGCGCCACCATGTGGTGCACTAAAAGGAGGTTGCCTGGATTTCGTGGGATAGAAATTTGAGGGGGCGAGAAAAATATTGGTAACTATTGGTGCGCTAGCGCACCAGGTTGAGACCAAAATTAATGTGATTTGTGCCAGGGTCCGTTCGCGACAGGGGGTTTTATTGGTTTGAGGCGTACTGGTTGAACTTTTTTGGTGAGTTGGAACGGATTGTGCTGTCTCCGTGTTAGTGCCTTAACCAGTGCATTAGCCCGTGGAATAACCACATACCGTGTATACGAAACACTGAAAGAGATCACTTTTATGGCTTATATCGAACCCTCGGAATTTGCGACGAAAATGGTGGATTCAGGTGAATCCAAAATTTATATGTCCAACAAGGATGTGTTAATCCGCGCCTTTATGGCCGGTGCCATCCTTGCATTGGCGGCTATGTTCGCCATTACCGTGACCGTCAAAACCGGCTCGCCGCTGGTGGGCGCTTTGCTGTTCCCGGTGGGCTTCATCATGTTGTACCTGATGAAGTTTGACCTGCTGACCGGTGTATTTACCCTGGTGCCACTGGCGCTGATTGACAAGCGTCCGGGGGTAACCTTCAGTCAGGTGTTACGTAATTGGGGACTGGTTTTTACCGGCAATCTGGCCGGAGCCTTAACCGTTGCTGTTATGATGTCCTTTGTGCTCACCTACGGTTACAACGTCGATGGTGGTGCCTTGGCGGATAAAGTCGGTAGCATTGGTGAATCCCGTACCGTGGGCTATAAAGAGCATGGCCTGGGTGGCTGGATGACCATTTTCATTCGTGGCATGTTGTGTAACTGGATGGTCTCCATGGGCGTGGTTGGCGCGATGATCTCCACCTCCGCCACCAGTAAAATGTTCGCCATGTGGATGCCCATCATGCTGTTCTTCTTTATGGGCTTTGAGCACTCCATCGTCAATATGTTCCTGTTTCCATTCTCGATGATTATGGGCGGTGACTTTACGGTAGCCGATTACATTTTGTGGAATGAATTGCCAACCGCGCTGGGTAATTTGGTGGGTGGCTTCGTGTTTGTGGGACTGCCGCTTTACTACACCCATGTGCGCACCAGCCCGGATCGTGAGCTGCTGAAAAACCCTTCCAGTCAAGCGGCGTAAGGGATGAGGTAAAACATTAACACCTCCAACACTGAACAGGCCCTTACCATTGGCAGCAGTGGTGAGGGCCTGCCTGCATCCGAGGGATCGGGCAGGTCGACGTTGCGGCTGGCGGTAGGTCAGTACAGCAGCGCCGGTCGCAAACCTCTCAATCAGGACTGCCACGGTTGTCGGCTGCCTGAGGAGCCCTCACTCAGCACCAAGGGTGTGGCGATGGCCATTGCCGATGGCATCAGCAGCAGCCAGGTGAGCCAGGTTGCCAGCCAGGCGGCGGTGTCCGGCTTCCTGCACGATTATTACTGTACCTCCGAAGCCTGGTCCGTGAAACAGTCGGCCGTGAAGGTGTTGAGCGCCATCAACTCCTGGCTCTTTGCCCAGACCCGCAGTAGCCCATACCGCTTCGACAAAGACAAAGGTTATATCTGTACCTTCAGTGGCATGGTGTTCAAATCCAACACCGCCCATGTGTTTCACGCCGGTGATGCCCGGGTGTACCGGCTGGTGGGCAAAACCCTCGAACCCTTAACCCAGGATCACCGCCATGTGGTGTCGGCAGAAACCAGTTACCTGAATCGGGCACTGGGTATTCACCCGACCATTGAGCTGGATTATTTACAGCTGCCGCTGGAACCCGAGGATGTATTTGTACTGACCACCGATGGGGTGCACGAATGGGTCACTGAAAAAAAGATGGCGACGCTGGTTCGCATGCACGCCGAGGACCTGGACTGGGCCGCTCGAAGAATACACGATGCGGCCCTCAAAGCCGGCAGTGATGACAACCTGACGATAATGATCGCCCGGCTGGAGCAGTTGCCGGACCCATACCTGGAAGAGGTCGCTGTGCAGGCCAGTCAATTGCCGCTGCCACCGGCACTGCGGCCGCGGATGGCGTTTGATGGTTTTGCTTTGCTGCGGGAATTATCCATCAGCAGCCGCAGCCATGTGTATCTGGCACAGGATCAAGACACCGGTGAATACCGGGTGATCAAAGCACCTTCGCGGGAGTTGCGAGACAATCGGAGCTACCTTGAAGGTTTGCTGACCGAAGAGTGGATCGCCCGTCGCCTGGATAACGCGCATATCCTCAAAGCCCCCAAGCCCTCCCGTGCCCGGCAGTTTCTCTATGTGCTGCTGGAGTATGTGGATGGCCAGACACTTGATCGCTGGATGGTGGACAACCCCAGTCCAGGACTTGATCAGGTGCGCGATATTGTCTGCCAGGTTGCAGAGGGCTTGCGGGCAATGCACCGCCAGGAGATTTTGCATCAGGATCTGCGTCCCAAAAACCTGATGATTGATCGGGCGGGCACGGTCAAAATTATTGATCTGGGGGCCGCTCGGGTGGCCGGCCTGGAAGAGATCCGGCCGCCGCGCAGCAGCCAGACCATCGTCGGCACGGCACGCTACACCGCCCCGGAATATTTTACCGGCGAGTTGGCGACAGAGCGGGCGGATATTTTTTCTCTGGGGGTGATCACCTACCAGATGCTGACCGGTAAATTGCCTTACAGCGACCGTCTCGCCGCTACCCAGTCCCGTGCCGAACAGAGTAAGCTGCAGTATCAGTCACTGTTGCTGCACCGGCCGGACCTGCCGGTGTGGGTAGACGAGGCCATCAAAAAAGCGATCCGTATGGATCCGCTCAAGCGCTATCAGGAAGTGTCGGAATTCGCCCACGATTTGCAGCACCCCAACCGAGAATTTGTGCACCAAACGCGACCGCCATTAATCGCTCGCGATCCACTGCGGTTCTGGCAGTGTGTGTCGTTTGTATTATTGGTGTTGCTGATTGTGCAATCATCCCGCTAGCGCCTGCCCTGTCGTTAAACTGTTTTGACCAGAACTGTCGGGCCAGTCAGTCAGGCAAGAGCGGTCAGATGTGCTTTACTTGTGGCTGCGAGCCCTATAACTCACAACCAGAAGTAAAAATCCGATGCCTTTTTCAGCGGCGCCCAAGGGGCACCTGAATCCACCGGTGTTCTACACCGCGACGGCCGTTCTGCTGCTGCTGGTGGCATATGCGGTCCTCTTTCCCGAAGATGCGACGGCCCGTTTTGAAGCGTTGCAGGCCGCCATCGTCGCCAATATGAGTTGGTACTATGTGCTGGTGGTGGCGATCATCCTGATCAGTACGATCATCATCGCAGTTTCCGATTTCGGCTCGGTCAAGCTGGGTCCGGAGCACTCTGAGCCCGACTACGATTACCCGTCCTGGTTTGCCATGTTGTTTTCGGCCGGCATGGGCATTGGCCTGCTGTTTTTTGGCGTGGCCGAACCTGTGATGCATTACCTGTCACCGCCCGTGGGGGAGACTGGCACAGTGCAGGCCGCTCGTGAGGCGATGATACTGACGTTTTTTCACTGGGGGCTGCACGCCTGGTCGATCTACGCCATTGTCGCTTTGATCCTGGCCTATTTCAGTTACCGTCACAAGCTGCCGCTGACCATGCGCTCGGCCCTCTACCCAATGATTGGCGAGCGCATCTACGGGCCCATTGGTCACGCAGTGGATGTGTTCGCCATAGTCGGTACCGTGTGTGGTGTTGCCACCACGCTGGGTTATGGCGTGCTGCAGATCAATTCCGGTTTGAACCATCTGTTTGGCCTGCCTGTGGGGCAGACCACCCAGGTAATCCTGATTGTGCTGACGACCGTGTTGGCCACGGTGTCGGTGGTGATGGGGTTGGATGCGGGGATTAAGCGCTTATCGCAGTTGAATATGTCGCTGGCAGCGCTGTTGCTGTTGCTGGTGCTGTTTCTTGGCAGCAGTGTGTATTTGCTGCAAACCTTTTTGCAGAACCTGGGCGGTTACCTGTCGGTGCTGGTTAACAAGACGTTCAATCTGTACGCCTACGAGCCCACCGACTGGCTCGGTGGCTGGACCATTTTCTACTGGGGCTGGTGGATGTCCTGGTCGCCGTTTGTGGGCCTGTTTATTGCCCGCATTTCTCGCGGTCGAACCATCCGCGAGTTTGTCATCGGCGCCATGTTGGTGCCGGCCTTGATTACCTTGTTATGGATGACGTTCTTTGGCAACTCGGCCATTCATATGATTCTGAATGAGGGCTTTACCTCTCTTGGGGAAACGGTCAGTCGGGATCAGTCCCTGGCGTTGTTTCAGTTTCTGGAGCATCTGCCCATGAGCGGCTTACTGTCGGGTGTGGCGGTGCTGATGGTGATTGTGTTCTTTGTCACTTCCGCCGATTCCGGTGCAATGGTGGTGAATATGCTGGCGTCGTTTGGGCAAGACGATACGCCGCTGTGGCAGCGGATATTTTGGTGCGCGCTGATTGGTGTGGTGGCCATCGCACTGCTGTTGGCCGGAGGGCTGGCGTCCCTGCAAACCGCGGTGATTGCCAGCGCCCTGCCATTTTCAGTGATTTTACTGGCGTCCATTTACGGCCTGGTGACCGCCCTGCGTCGCGATACCGTGAAAAAAATCACTCAGCAAGCACCCACGGCTCCAATCACCGCACGCAACCCGGTGAGCTGGCAACGACGTCTGCGCAATCTGGTGCATTTGCCCACGCTGGAAGAAGTGCGGGAGTTTATTGGTGAGGTGGGTGAGCCGGCCCTGCAGGAGTTCGCCACCGAAATGGAGCGCAACGGCTACTCGGTGGCGGTGAAACACGGCGAAAACCAGTCGGTTTTTTTGCAGGTGTATCAAGGCGATGAAGTGGACTTTTTGTACGGCCTGTACGCCAAGGCCCACCTCAAACCCAGCGCCAAAATGTCTGAGCAGGTTGAGCGGGCTTTGCAGCCTCTGGATGATACTGTGGATGATGATAGTGAAGATAAGTACTTCGGCGCGGAAGTGCATTTGCAGGAAGGTGGCCAGGATTATGATGTGATGGGTTGGACCCGAGACCAGTTGCTGTCGGATATTTTGTCGCAATACGAAAGGCATTTACAGTTCCTGCACACCCTGCGTTAAATCCGCAATCAATCGACCGCTCGCCACTGGCAAAGTGATTGTTCTTGGCTATGCTTGAGCGGAATAAAAACACTTTTGAGTAACCCTATGGCCAGGCATTCCTCCCGTTCCGGATTTTCACTTTTTAGTTTTATCTGGCGTTGGCTGGGTGTGTTGGCTCTGATTCTGGCGACGTTCAATCCCACGGGCAACTCCGCGTTTCACTGGATTAAAGCGGCCATCAGTGAGGGTCAGTTTGGCCCCACGCACGCCCTGGCGATTATCGTGTTGCTTATTGGTTGGGTGATTGTCTGGATAGCCACCTGGCGAGCGCTCGATACTCTGGGGGTGGTGCTGGCGTCGGTAACGCTGGCGGTGCTGGTCTGGCTGTTGGTGGATATTGGCTGGTTGCGCACCGATTCACGCCAGGCCATTGGCTGGATTGTGCTGGTGTGTTTATCGTTGCTGTTTGCGCTGGGCATGTCCTGGTCACATATCTGGCGACGTCTTACCGGTCAGTTGACGGTGGATGAAGTTGACGAATAGGCCAAACTACCGGATTAATGTAACCCTTTAAAAACTTTCTATTGCCTCCATTGATTATTCCAAGTCAGTATAACTTTAGCGAATCGTACGTTTTTGTTAGGGTATATATCACACCGTTACACAAGGTAAAGGAGGTTCCATGACTGAGATTAACATTGGTATCAATAAGGAAGACCGCAGTAACATTGCCCAAGGGTTGAGCCGCTTACTGGCCGATTCTTACACTTTGTATCTGCAAACACACAACTTCCACTGGAACGTCACCGGTCCGCAATTTCGTGAATTGCACTTGATGTTTGAAGAACATTACACCGAACTGGCCGTGGCGGTGGATGATATTGCCGAGCGCATTCGCACACTGGATTTTCCGGCTCCCGGAACCTACGCGGAGTTTGCCCGACTCAGTTCGGTCACAGAGGTTGAAGGCATTCCCGAATCCGGCGAGATGGTAGATATTTTGACACAGGGGCACGAACAGGTGGTCAGAACCGCTCGTGAGGTGTTGAAGCTGGCGCAAGATGCCGATGATGAATCCACCGCGGCGTTGGTCTCAGACCGCATGCGAATTCATGAAAAGACGTCCTGGATGTTGCGCGCTACGCGTAAATAAACGTCGTTGCGTCAACCAGTATTGATGTCCTACGAGGCAAGCGAATAGCAGCTTGTCTTTTCTTGGCCAGCTGCTGCAGGCAGTTGGCCAGCTTCGCACAACATCCTTTTTTTGCGCCCGTCTTACATTCGTACAACAATCATTTTTCACTCCGCACTTCTCTTTCACACCTTACCCACATCGTGATGTTCAATGGCTGGATTGGCAGATCTTTCGTTAATTGTCTGCGGATTGGCTAACCCTCGTTATTTTGCCGATGCAACCAGTCTGACCGGATGGCAGGGACTAAGGCCCTGTGACTATACTCAGGCCTGGGAGCCGGGGAGGGCGTCACAATGCGTGCAATACAGTGTCACGACTCAGCAGCAGGCAGGTACGGTGGGAGGCCGGATTGGATCCGGTTGACAGTTGGTGGTTTGCAGATAATTTTCGGGATGGTGTTGACAGCGGTGGTCTCAGCTGACAAGTTAGAGGTATGTGAAAGCCGGGCGGTCCATCGTTTGCAGTTGTGTTTGAGCAACTCCGATACCGCTGACAAACCGGGCTGCTGGTTTACCTCACAGAGTGAGTATCATCAATGCCGACAGCAGCAACATCAACAATATCAACAACAGAAACATCAACAACAGCACCCTCAACAGCAGACTACTGACCGAGTTGAGAAGCGTGCGGCAGGGGGCACCTCTACGGCTGTGCCAATCACGGAGGTGGAGCCGACCAACGAGCCGGTTAAAGCGCAAAGCAATCGCCCCCAACATTACCAACATATCGAGCAAGACCAAAAATACGAACAGGATAAGCTACGCGAAGTCCGTACCATTCGCGACATCATGTAAACCTCAACAGGAGGAAATGTGTTCGCAGGCATGCCATCGAATAGCGAGGCGGGTTGGCCAGACATTCTGCAGCAGGCCATTAAGCTGCGTCATCAGTTACACCGACAGCCTGAATTGACCTGGCAGGAGTCGGCCACCGCAACGTGTGTGCGCGAATCGCTGGATGCTCTCGGCATTGCCTGGCGGGCCTGCGCTGAACACGGCACCGTAGCGACCTTGGCGGCATCAGCCAGTGGCAAACACATTGCCCTGCGCGGCGATATGGATGCCCTACCGATTGAAGAGCTGGCGCAGGTTGCCTATCGTTCTGAGGTGCCGGGTTGCATGCACGCCTGTGGACACGATGGCCACACGGCCGCCCTGTGGGCCACCGCAGCCTGGTTAAAAGTCCACGAGGACACATTGCCAGGACCTGTGTCGTTGCTGTTTCAGCCAGCTGAAGAAGGGGGCCACGGGGCGCGCCGCATGATTGACGAAGGCGCGCTGGAATCGGTCGACTGTATTTATGGCTGGCACAACTGGCCGGCCATCCCCTTTGGCCAGGCGGTGTGCCCTGACGGCGCGGTGATGTCGGGCAACGGGGTGTTTGTGATTGAAGTGACCGGGCGCGGTGGACATGCCAGTCAGCCGGAACTGTGTCGCGATCCGGTATTGGCCGCCGCAGCCATCGCGTTAAATTTGCAGCAGATTGTCAGTCGACGATTGCCACCGCAGGCCGCCGCTGTTGTCAGTGTCAGCGCCATCAATGCCGATGCAGCACCGACAGTCACACCGGAGACCGCAACCCTCACCGGCAGTATCCGTCTCAGTGATCCGGCACTGCGAACGACCATCAATAGCGCCATTGCTGATATTGCTGAGCATACTGCCCGGGCCTACGGTGTGCGAGCCTCTGTCACCTCGGAGCCCCGCTATGAGGCCACCCTCAATCACAGTGCTGAAGCGGAGACGTTTCGCCAGGCACTGGAGCAGGAGTTTGGCGAGGGCTGGTGTCCGCATGATCTGCCGACACCCATCATGGCATCAGAAGATTTCAGTTATTACTTACAGCAGATTCCAGGGGCTTTTGCATTGATTGGTATGGGGGGGGATGACCAGTTCCAGCACCCGTGTCACAGCCCGCACTATCAATTTAACGACGACCTGTTGGCGCCGGTGGTACGACTGTTTGCCCGCCTGGTGGGTGCACCTGTGCCTGTTCCGAGTGCCTGATCAGGTCGAGGAAATGACCCACTATTCAGTGAGTATGAATAACGAATTGTTTTATTGATCAGTGAGTTATCACTGATTCGCCTTGCAGATTGGCCGGTGGTCACCTACCTTGAAAATATCGGTGAAAAAAGCCGTCTGCATCGCTTCAAAATCGCGTGCCAGCGTTCGCGCGTCCATGTGTGTCGTCTGTCGACACGCACTCAATACCATCATAGGGTCCGCAGTGTTCAGGCCGCGACCCTTAGAGCCATCAATCACAATCCGGTGTTTATGCACACAGACCAGTAATGAGGGTGTCTATGGAAATTTTTGAGCAATGGGAGTCGGAAATTCGCGGCTATTGTCGCAGTTACCCCACGGTGTTTGCCTCCGCCAGCAACGCTCATCAAACCGACGAGCGGGGTAAAACCTACCTGGATTTTTTTGCCGGCGCCGGGGTATTGAACTTCGGCCATAACAACCCCCGTATGAAGCAGGCGATTATTGACTATCTGAACAAGGACGGTGTTGTCCACAGCCTGGATATGTATACCAGTGCCAAACGGGAATTTATTGGCGCCTTCGCTGAGACGATTCTCAAACCACGCAATATGAAACACCGTCTGCAGTTTATGGGACCAACCGGAACCAATGCCGTGGAGGCGGCACTGAAACTGGCCCGACGCGTCACTGGCCGGCATCAAGTTGTAGCATTTTCCCAGGGGTTTCACGGCATGACGCTGGGCTCGCTGGCCTGTACTGCGAATGCCTATTTTCGCGGTGCCTCCGGCGTGCCTTTGCATTACGCCAGTCACCTGCCCTTTGAAACCAATGTCGGTGGTGGCGTTGAGCAATTGCAAGCCTTGCGCAAGTTACTGCACAACAATTCCAGTGGTCTGGAGAAACCGGCGGCGTTTTTGGTAGAGGCGATTCAGGCTGAAGGCGGTGTCAATGTGGCCAGTGAGGTGTGGCTGCAGGAGTTGCAACAACTGGCCCGCGATGTGGGGGCGTTATTTATCATCGATGATATCCAGGCGGGCTGTGGTCGCACCGGGCACTATTTCAGTTTTGATCATATGGGACTGGACCCGGACATTATCTGTTTAGCCAAAGGTGTGGGTGGCTTTGGCACACCCATGGCGATGAACCTCAACAAACCGGAGCACGATGCCCACTGGCAACCAGGCGAGCACACCGGCACTTTTCGTGGACAGGACCTGTCGTTTGTCGCCGGGCGTGAGGCTCTGCGTTATTTTGAGGATGATCAACTGATGGCACAAACCCGTCAACGCGGTGAGTTGGTGCAGCAACGGCTGCTGGAAATTCGCGACAGCTATCCGCGAGCGGGTTTTGCGGTACGTGGTAAGGGCATGATGCAGGCGCTGGATGTGGTCGATGGTGAGTTGGCCAAGCGCATTGCCCGGCGCTGTTTTGACACCGGCTTGCTGATTGCCCCCTGTGGAGAGGGTGGACGAGTGATCAAGCTGTTGCCGCCCCTGACCATTGCCGACGAGCATCTTGATGAGGGATTGTCGTTGCTGGCCGCAGCGGTCGAGCTGTGTATGGAATAGCTGTGTAGGAAATAGTTGAACTGTGTTTGCAATCCAAGGAGCAAGGCGATGAAACAGCGCGATGATATGACCTTCCCGTTTGCCGAGTACGAGCGCAGATTGAGTGAGTTGCGCCGTCGTATGGAGCAGCGGCTGCTGGATGCCGTGATCATTACCGATCCCGAAAATCTCATGTACCTGACGGATTACCAGACCACTGGGTATTCGTTTTTCCAGGCATTGGTGGTGCCGATTGACGATCCGCCGTTTATGATCACCCGCCAGTTGGAAGAATCCAATGTGATTGCCCGCACCTGGGTTGAGCATACAAGACCTTATTCTGATACCGGTGATTCCATTCAGGCGCTGGTGGAGTCACTGCGTGAATTTGGTTTATCGAAGCGGGTGTTGGGGTATGAACGCAACAGCTATTTTTTCCCCGCCTATCATCAGGATGTGCTCAACACCTCTTTCACTGATGGTCGCCTGATGGACTGCTTCGGCATTGTCGAGGAGGGCCGCAAAACCAAATCGGAAGTGGAGCTGGAGATTATGCGACGCGCGGCCCGTGCCACCACTGCGGGGATGGAAGCGGGCATAGCGGCCACCCGGCCGGGGGTGACGGAAAATGAAATCGGGGCGGCCATCAGCGAGGCCATGTTCAAGGCTGGCGGCGAACCGCCCGCCGTGATGCCCTACGTCACCTCCGGGCCGCGAACCATGATCGGTCACGCCACCTGGGAGGGCCGCACGGTGCAGCCGGGTGAGCATGTGTTTCTCGAAGTGGGTGGCTGTTTCCGCCGCTATCACACCGCCATGATGCGAACGGTTCTGTGCGGTCCCATGACCGATGCCATGTACAAAGCCCAGGAAACCATGAAGTACGCCCTGCGCCAGGTGTATGACCATCTCCGTCCCGGCATGACCGTGTCGGATACCGACATTTTGATTCGCACGGCCATTACCGATAACGATGTTGGCGGCCAGTTGATCACCCGCTCCGGTTACTCCATCGGCATTGCGTTTCCCCCCAGTTGGGATGAAGGCTACATTGTCAGTCTCAAGCAAGGGGATGCCACGGTGTTGGAAAAAGGCATGACCTTTCACATCATTCCCTGGATGTGGGGCGTCGAGGGCGACAAAACCTGCGGCATCTCCGACACCATCTATCTCACTGACAATGGCTGCGCCTCCTTTTTTGATGGCTTCCCCCAGGACTTCGTGGTCAAGAACGAGCAGGGTGAAGACAGAGGGACCGACTTTGTGGCGCTCAAAGGAAAAACCCAGCCGGATAAAGCCCAGCCGGATAAATCCCAGCGGCAGGAGCCGGTCGCCGAGCAAGCGGTTAACCACAAACCCCATGCCACAGGTGCGGTCACCGATAAGACCAAAGCCACGGATGTAAAAGCCAGTTAGGGGAGAAGATTATGCTTAAGGTGATCAACCCGGCCAGCGGTGAGGCCCTGCATCAATACCCGACCATTAGCGGCTCTGAGCTGCAGGCGAGCTTGCAAAGCGCGCAGGACAGTTATCGCCGTTGGCGCTTAACCGGTTTTGCCGAGCGGGCGCAGGTGTTGCGCCAGGTGGCGGAAGTTTTGCGCAACAATCAGGAAGAGTACGCTCTGTTGATGACCGATGAAATGGGTAAGCCCATAACCGAAGCGCGTGCCGAGGTGGTCAAAGCTGCCTGGTGTGCGGAACACTACGCCGATCACGCTGAACGCTACCTGGCACCGCAGACTTTAGCGTCCGATGCCCACCACAGTTATGTCCAGCACCTGCCGTTGGGACCGCTGTTGGGCATTTTGCCGTGGAACGCGCCTTTCTGGCTGGCGTTTCGCTTTTGCGCACCGGCGCTGATGGCTGGCAATGTCTGCCTGATGAAGCACGACCCCCACGTGCCAGCCTGTGCGGTGGCCATTGCCGACGCGTTCGTGAAGGCCAATGCGCCCGAGGCCTTGTTGCAGAACCTGCCCTTGGCCAATGAGCAGGTGGCCGGGGTGATTGAGGATAGTCGGGTTCGAGGGGTCTCATTTACCGGTTCCAGCGCAAGCGGGCGGCGAGTGGCGGCGTTAGCCGCTAGCGCACTCAAGCCCAGTGTGCTGGAGCTGGGCGGCTCGGATCCGAGCATTGTAATGGCCGATGCGGATCTCGATGCGGCCGCCGATGCCCTGGTGTTGTCGCGCATGATCAATGCCGGTCAGTCCTGTATTGCTGCCAAGCGCCTGATTGTTGAAGCTCCCGTCTACGACGCGTTTGTTGAACGCCTGCGGGTCCGCATCGAGGCCTTGAGCATGGGTGACCCGCGCGACGAAAGCACTCAGATCGGCCCCATTGCCCGGGCGGACCTGCGCGATAACCTGACGCGCCAGGTTGACGCCACTGTTGAAGCGGGAGCCCGCTGTCTGGTGGGCGGTCGACCAGATGAGGGGGCGGGTTACTTTTACCCGCCGACCCTGCTGGTGGATGTGACCAACGATATGCGCGCCTGTCGGGAAGAGACCTTTGGGCCGGTGGCGGTGGTGCTGAAGGCGGATAGCCTGGAGCAGGCGCTGACACTGGCGAATGACACGGAATACGGTTTGGCAGCGTCGGTTTGGAGCGGCCAGGCCAGTGCCGAGTCCCTGGCAGCAGAGCTGGAGAGTGGCCAGGTGGCCATCAACGGCCTGGTGAAAACCGACCCGCGCCTGCCCAGCGGTGGGATTAAGGCCTCGGGCCTGGGCCGTGAACTGGGGCCGCACGGTATCCTGGCGTTCGTCAATGCACAGCAGGTGTGGGTCGGTCCCAAACAGGATTGAGTCGCAGGTGCGAGAGGACAGTTATTGGCGGCTTTTGCAAATAAGGTCGTAGGCGACCTGGATTTCCTTGGCTCGCTCGGTGGCTTCCTGCACCATGTCTTCTGGCAGTCCCTGCCCCATCAGCTTGTCGGGGTGGTACTGACTCATCAGTTTGCGGTAAGCCTTTTTCAGGTCTTTGTCGCTGATGCTCTTGTCCACACCCAAAGCCTCATAGGCCAGGTCCAGTTCGTTGGCTCGCGGCTGATAAGGCCGCTGTGAATAGGACTGACCCTGCTCAAAACCGCCCTGGTTGGCAAAGTGGTGCTGGGCCCGGATCATGCGCAGCAACTGCTCAAACACCATCCCGCGAATACCAATCTGGCTGGCGACATCGCGAATGATGGCCTCTTCCTGGGGATTGATGTCGTTATCGGCCAGGGCGATGCTGATCAGGTACACCAGCAGCATATGCTTGAGGTTGGGGTGACGACCACAGGTTTGATTAAAGCGCGACAGCAGCTCTGTCAGGGCAAAGTCCTGGCGCGTACCTCGTTTAAACAGCTCAATGGCCTCGCGGCGGTGTTCGGCGGTGAGGCCGAGCTTGCTCATCAGTTGCTCGGTCTGTTGGATTTCGGCCTCGGACACGCGTCCGTCGGCCTTGGCCAGGTATCCCAGCAGGGTAAAGACCGTGGTGAAAAAGGTGTTTTGAATCTCGTGCAGGGAAGCACTGCCGGGGGCGAGTTGAGCCAGGCGACGACGCGCATCCACCAGTGAGCCGATAAAAAGACCCAGCAGTGCCCCCCAAAATCCACCGAAGTAATACCCCAGCAGACAACCTATCAGTTTCCCCATGCGATTCGTTCCTTAAATGAATGGCCGCACTATAACCGGTTCTGTCCTGGTCATACAGGCGCAAGCCGGTGATCAGGGGAATTGGCAGGCCGCACTGCAACAACAGGGTGATTACAGGTGCTGGCCGGTCTGCACCTGGGCATGGCGTGGACAGCAGATCAGGTGGTCGTTGACCATACCTGTCGCCTGCATGTGGGCGTAGCAGATGGTGGATCCGACAAAGTTGAAACCGTCTTTCTTCAGGGTTTTACTCATGTGGTCGGAAATGGGCGTGGAGGCCGGCACCTGCTTGAGATTGCGATGGTGGTTCTGGATCGGTACACCATCGACAAATTGCCACAGGTAATCACTGAACGAGTCGCAGCGATCGAGGATGTTCAGGTAGGCGCGGGCATTTTTGACCGCACTCTCGACTTTCAGGCGGTTGCGGATGATGTCAGGGTTGGTCAGCAATCGCTCGATTTTGCTGGCGCTATAGCGGGCCATTTTTTCCGCATTAAACTGGTCAAAGGCTTTGCGGTAACCCTCGCGTTTCTTCAGCACCGTGATCCACGACAGTCCCGCCTGGGCGCCTTCCAGAATGATGAATTCAAACAGTTTGGCGTCGTCGTAGCAGGGAACACCCCACTCCTCGTCATGATATTGCTCGTAGAGAGGGTCTCCCTGACACCAGTCGCAGCGCTGCAGCTCCATGATCAGTAGTCCTTGTCTGTGAGGGCGTGGCGGTGTTTATAGTCTACACTGACAGGGACCCCCCTACTCGATTTTTCACCCCTGTCGGTGAATTCGCCGCTGCCCCAGTGGCAAGGAATCGCATGCATATTCTCTACCCGGATATCAAACCGTTCCACTCCCAAATGCTCGCGGTCAGTGATGGGCACTCCGTCTACCTGGAGCAGTCCGGCAATATTGAGGGCATTCCCGTACTGTTTGTCCACGGCGGGCCCGGTGCCGGGTGTTCCTGGCAGGATCGAAGTTTTTTCGACCCCAACCGCTATCACATCATTTTGTTTGATCAGCGTGGCTGTGGCCGTTCGACACCGCACGCGGCGCTGGAACACAACACCACGCAGGCCCTGCTGGCGGACATGGAGGCCATACGCGCACACCTGGGCATCACTCGCTGGCTGCTGTTCGGTGGCTCCTGGGGAGCTACCCTGAGTCTGGTGTACGCCGAGACTTATCCCGAACGAGTGATGGGGATGGTGCTGCGGGGCGTGTTCCTCGGTCGCCAGCAGGACATCGACTGGTTCTATCAGCAGGGTGCCAGCCGGGTGTTTCCCGATTACTGGGAAGATTTTGTCGATCCCATTCCTGAAGCTGAGCGCAGCGACCTGGTGGAAGCCTATTTCCGGCGCCTGACCGGAAGCAATGAGCTGGCCAAGATGGCCTGCGCCAAGGCCTGGTCACTGTGGGAGGCTCACTGCGCCACGCTGCGTCCCAATGTGGATGTGCTGGAGGCTTTTTCCGATCCGCACATGGCTCTGCCATTGGCGCGTATAGAAGCGCACTACTTCCGCCAAAAAGTGTTTTTGGACGACAATCAGTTGTTGCTTAACAGTGCGGCACTTGAGGGCATTCCCGGCATCATTGTTCACGGCCGCTACGATATGCTCTGTCCGCTGGACAATGCGGTAGCCCTGCACCATCAATGGCACGACTCCGAATTGCACATCATCCGCGATGCCGGTCATGCCGCCCGTGAGCCCAGCATTATCGATGCGTTGATTCGTGCCACCCGCGCCATGGCGAGACGCTTTGCCGACGATTACCCCACCCGGGCGTAACCGCTTGCGCAAATCCACCCCCAGTCATTAAGCCAGTTACTACTTCAGTTACTAGTCACTACGTCAATCCTCGAACGCTGTTATAATCCCGCTCTTTTGAAGCTTGGGGGAAGGCCATGAGGGGCTTGATTCAGCGTGTCCGTCACGCCAGCGTGAGCGTCGACGGTGACACCGTCGGTGCCATTGATCAGGGAATATTGTTGTTGCTGGGTGTGGAAAAAGACGACAGCGAAGCCTCCCTCGACAAGTTGTTGCACAAGTTGCTCAACTACCGCATTTTTTCCGACGCTGACGGCAAGATGAATTTAAGCGTGTCCGATATTGATGGCGGGGTGTTGGTGGTATCACAGTTCACGCTGGCCGCCGATACCCGCAAAGGTTTGCGGCCCGGCTTTTCCACAGCGGCAGCACCGGCGCAAGCCGAGGCTCTGTATAACCGCTTTGTGGACAAGCTCAAGCTTGCACACCGCCAGGTGGCCACCGGTATCTTTGCCGCCGATATGCAGGTGTCGCTGCTCAATGATGGCCCGGTGACCTTTCTGTTGGAAACCTGAGCTTCTGGAAACCCAAGCCACTGGTAACCCAAGCCACCGGAAACCCAAACCTCTGGACCAAGGCCGATGGCGAAAGGTCTATACTGAATGAACGTTTGAATAGGGAACAGGTATATCATGTCGCAACCTTCCGATGTGCATGAGGGGCGTATTCTGATTGTGGATGACAACCCGGTGAATATCGCGATCGTCGAGAAGATCCTTCGCCAAGAGGGGTATCGTCATATTGAGTCCACCTGCAAGCCGGTCAAGGTGAGTGGTTTGTACCTCGAGCGAAGTTACGACTTACTGCTGCTGGATGTGCATATGCCAGTAATGAGCGGTCTCGAAGTGATTGCCAAATTGCGCGAAGATCACCCCAATGATTATCTGCCCATTGTTATCCTTACCGCTGACGGTTCTGAGGAATTGCGTACCCAGTGCCTGGCCAGTGGAGCCAAGGACTTTATCGATAAACCGTTTGATCGATCTGAAGTAACGCTGCGGGTACGCAATATTCTTGAGACGCGTCTGCTGCACAAGGCCCTGCAACAACAGAATGCGGAGCTGGAGGAGAAGGTTCAGGAGCGAACCCAGCAGTTGTATGAAGCCCAGACCAAAGTCATCCAGTGTTTGGGCAAAGCCGCCGAGTACCGCGATAACGAGACCGGTATGCACGTCATTCGCATGAGTCAAAGTTGTGCCATTCTGGCCCGGCAGATGGGCTTGAGTGAATCGGAATGCGAGTTGATTTTGCGAGCCAGCCCCATGCATGACATAGGCAAGATCGCCATTCCCGATGACGTCCTGTTAAAACCCGGCATGCTCGATAACAGTGAGTGGGAGACGATGAAAACCCACGCTGAAGTGGGGGCGGAAATCCTCGGGGGCTACGATTCGGAGCTGATGCAGGTGGCTGCCGAAATTGCCCGCACCCACCATGAGCGCTGGGATGGCAATGGCTACCCGGCTGGTTTGAAAGGTGAGGCCATTCCACTGTTTACCCGTATTGTCAGTGTCTGTGATGTGTTTGACGCATTGACGTCACAGCGGCCATACAAAAAAGCCTGGTCGATCAAGGGCGCCATGGATTACCTGCGAGAGCACAGCGGTACCATGTTTGATCCCCGGGTCGTTGACTGCTTCAGCGAGGTGCTTGATCAAGTGGTGTTACTGCGGCAGCGTTATCCGGATAACAAAGCGATGCAGTGAGATAAATGATGGAGCCCTTATCTGCGGTATGTCTGGTTATTGGCGTGGTATTGCTGGTTATCAGTTGGTTACTGCTGTTGCAGGTGTCGTTCGACAGTGATTACAGCTGGGGACTGGCAACGTTGTTTCTGCCGCCGCTGGCGTATTTGTATGGCCTGTTTCGCTGGAATCGGGCGGGGGAAGCGATTCTGGTTTCCCTGGTCGGATGGGTTCTGGTGTTGTTAGCGCTCGGTTAATGAAACCAGGCGCTGCATGACTGCGGCCTAGGCCTAGGCTTCATCGGTGGTGTGGCCAGGGTTGCGGCTGAGTATGCGGCCGAAGAATACCCCCAATTCAAACAGCATCCACATGGGCACGGCCAACAGTGTTTGCGACAGGATGTCCGGTGGTGTCAGCAACATGCCGAAGACAAAACAACCAACAATGATATAAGGCCGTTTTTGGGCCAGCCCCTCAGCACTGATCACCCCCGCCAGAATCAACACGATCGCCGCAATGGGAATTTCGAAGGCCATGCCGAAGGCAAAAAACAACTTCAGGACAAAATCCAGGTAGCTGCTGATGTCGGTCATCACCGTCACTTCACTGGGGCCGACGCTGGTGAAAAAGCCGAAGATCAGTGGGAAGACCACGAAGTAGGCGAACGCCATGCCCGCGTAAAACAATAAAATGCTCGACACCAAAATGGGAATCGCCAGCCGACGCTCCCGCTGGTAAAGCGCCGGCGAGATAAACGACCAGATCTGGTAGAGCACATAAGGCATGGACAGAAACAGGGCGACAAAGAACGTCAGTTTGAACGGTGTCAGGAACGGTGAGGCCACTTCGGTGGCGATCATGCTGCTGTTTTCCGGCAAAAACTTTTGCAGCGGTGCGGACACAAAGCTGTAGATGTCGTTGGCGAAATAAAACAGGCCACAAAAGACGATCATCACCACCACGACAATGCGCAGTAACCGATCACGCAGCTCCACCAAGTGCTGGACAAGGGTCATTTCCTGGTCTTCGGGAGCGTTCATAGTCGGGGCAAGTTTCGTCTAGGGTTGCTGGGAAGGGTTGGGCGAATTCGAATCCGTGGTGGAATTATCGCGGCCATCCTTGTGTTTCGTGGTGTTTGAACCCTCGGCAGAGTCGAGTGGCGGCAACTGGTTTTCGGTTGCCTTCTTCAGCTCTTCCAATGCGGCATGGGGGTTGGGCACATCCTGAAAGCTGTCGTGCAGCTGTTCGACATTTTCTTTGACGGTGCGCTCAATCTCTTCGCGGTTGGCGTTGAGACGGCGCATCACATCCTCATTGTGCAGCTGCCGGCGGATGTCATCGGCGCCGATCTGCTGTTCAAATTCGGCGCGGGTGCTCTGCAGGCCACGTTTCAGTCGGCCCCACCACAGCGCCATGGTGCGCAGGGTTTCCGGCAGCCGCTCGGGACCAATCACCAGCAGACTGACAACGCCAATCACCAGCAGCTCGAAGAATCCGATATCAAACACAGTGAGGGGATCTTCCGGTTAAGACTTTTTTTCGTCGACTTTTTCCGCATCGCCGTTGATGACTTTTTCGGCGTGGGCATTTTTGTTCTGATCTTCTACCTGTCCGGGCTCTTTGTCCGCTGACTTGTCTTCCTCGCCCATGGCTTTCTTGAAGCCCTTGATGGAGCTGCCCAGGTCACTGCCCAGGTTGCGCAGGCGTTTGGTGCCGAACAACATAAACACAATGGCCAGGATGATTAACAATTGCCAGACACTGATTCCACCGATACCCATAGGGTTTCTCCAAGTTATCTATATGAAGGGGTTGACGCTGTACGCCAATTTACTGCTTGCTGCGTGAAGCCTTTTCTTCCAGACCGGACATGCCGAAACGTCGGGCCAATTCATCCAGTACGGCTGTGGCGTCTTCGCCCAGGTGTGACAGCATCACCAGCGAGTGAAACCACAGGTCTGCGGTTTCATAAATCACATCGCGATTGTCGCCACTGAGTTGCGCATCCTTGGCGGCCAGCACGGTTTCCACCGCCTCTTCACCGACCTTTTCCAAAATTTTGTTGAGCCCTTTCTGGTGCAGGCTGGCAACGTAGGAACTGTCCCCAGCGGCGGCCTGTTTGCGCTCTTCCAGAATGCGGGTTAATTCCGTCAATACGTCGCTCATGCGTAAATCTCTTTGGGGTCTTTCAGGACTGGGTCTACCGTAACCCACTCACCATCTTGCAGAATGCGGTAAAAACAGGATTCGCGACCGGTATGACAGGCCATGCCGCCCAGCTGTTCCACTTGCAAGACAATCACATCCTCGTCGCAGTCTAGCCGAATCTCACTGACCTGTTGCACATGGCCGGAGCTTTCACCCTTGCGCCATAACTGCTGGCGCGAGCGCGACCAGTAAACGGCGCGGCCCTCCTCGGCGGTCAACTGCAGGGCTTCGCGATTCATCCACGCCATCATCAGGATCCGGCCGCTGCGCGCGTCCTGGGCGATAGCGGGCACAAGACCGTCATCTGTCCACTTGATATGGTCGAGAAACTGGCTGGAAGACTGCTGCACCGACACCGGAAACCACCTCACATACTGTCGCGATAATGGGCCGATTCTACTCTATCTGGCCGTCTTTGAATATTGCTGAGCGGGCCTTCATTGACTCAACCAGGCCCAGCCGGCGATGGCCAGTAACAGCCAGCTGTAACTGGGCACTTCACTGAGCTGGAAGCCCGCGGCCGGCAGCGCAGTCAGAAGTGCGCCACCGCTGGCCAGGGCGGTGATCAGCAGGCGTCGGCGAGTGCGTCCAGCGCGAGCGTTCTGCTGGTTGATGCGGTCGGCGGCCTGCTGCAGTTGTGGTGTCAGCTCGCCAATCTGTTGGATCTGATCCAGCGCGGCCGACAGTTTGTGGGGCATTTGTGGCGCCTGTTCCATTAATTCCGGCCCGTAGCGTTTCAGTTGTTGCCACAGGCTGCGGGGATGGAAACGCTCCTTGATCCAGCGCTCCAGGAACGGGTGGGCGGTCTGCCACAGGTCCAGATCCGGGTACAGCTGGCGCCCCAAGCCCTCGATATTGAGCAGCGTTTTTTGCAGCAGCACCAGCTGCGGTTGCACTTCCATATTGAAGCGGCGCGCGGTCTGGAACAGGGTGATGACAATCTGGCCGAAGGAGATTTCCCGCAGCGGTTTTTCGAAGATCGGTTCGCAGACGGTGCGAATGGCGGCCTCGAATTCGTTGACGGGGGTATCTTCCGGCACCCAGCCGCTTTGCACGTGCAGTTCCGCCACCAGCCGGTAGTCACGGCGGAAAATGGCCAGCAGGTTGCGCGCCATATAGTACTGGTCGGCCTGGGTCAGTGAGCCGACAATGGCCATATCCACGGCAATGTACTGCGGCGCCTGGGGGTGTTGACGGGAGACAAAGATGTTACCCGGGTGCATATCGGCATGAAAGAAGTTGTGTTCGAACACCTGGGTGAAAAAGATTTCCACACCGCGCTCGGCCAACAGCTTCATGTTGGTGTTCTGGGCTGCCAGCTGTGCCATGTCGGTCACCGGCACGCCGTAGATGCGCTCCATCACCATCACGTTGGGGCGGGTGTAATCCCAGTAGACTTCCGGAACATACAGCAGCGGCGAGTTGGCAAAGTTGCGTCGCAACTGGGAGGCATTGGCGGCTTCACGCTGCAGATTGAGCTCGTCGAAGATGGTGATTTCGTACTCGTCCACCACTTCCACCGGCCGCAAGCGGCGACCGTCGGTGGCGTAACGCTGTACCAGCCGCGCCACCAGCTGCATCAGGTGAATGTCCTTCTCAATGGTGGCCTCAATGCCCGGACGAATCACTTTGATCACCACTTCCTGGCCGCTGTCCTTGAGGCGAGCGGTATGCACCTGGGCGACGGACGCCGACGCCAGCGGTTCCGGGTCGAAATCGTCAAACAACTCGGCCACCGGTTTGCCCAGTGCCTGCTCAATAATGGCGCGACTTTGATCTTTGTCGAAGGGCGCCACATTGTCCTGCAGGTGGTCGAGTTCTTCGACAATGTCCGGCGCGATCAGGTCGGGACGGGTGGAGAGCAACTGACCAAACTTGATAAAGATGGGACCCAGGTCTTCGAGAAAGTAGCGCAGCCGCTGTCCCCGGGTCAGCTTGCAGGACGGCAGTAAGGGGCTGAACCACAGCAGCACAGACAGCCACCAGGGCAGGCGGTCACGGGGCAGCAGCTCATCCAGACGGTAGCGCAGGGCAGTGCGAAGAATGCGCAGGGAGCGAAACAGGGCAACCACGGAGGGCAAAATCCTTATACGGGAGGGTTATTTGAAGGCCAGTGTTGGCGAAGGCGCTGCAGGCGCGCCTCCAGTCGGTCAGCGGCCAGTCGCAACTGGTCCACCTGGTCACTGAAGGTGCGCAGCTCGGCCGCGGCCGGTACGGCGCGTAATTCTTCCGTTAGGAACTCGCCCAGCAGGCGCTTACCGCTCTGGCCCCGAGCTTTGAGCCAGTCCATCCGGCAGCGCAATTGTTCGGCCAGTTGATGGCCGAGTACATCGCCCAGCCAATCGTTTATCGCCTCTTCCCAGTCCAGATCGAGATCGCGGGCAATCGTTTTAATATCGGCCAGCAGGGCGGTGTTGCCCCAGGCCTCTACCTGGCTGTCTGCCAGGTTGACCCGCTCGCTGGTGGCCAACTGCAGCAGACCGCTCAGTGAGCCGCGCAGGCAGGTGGTGGGATTGTCGATATGAGAGCCAATTCGAACCCGGTCACTGTCGAAGTGGACGCACAGCACCAGCCTGGGTTCGCTGGCCTCAAGCGCCAGGCTTTTACCCGCCAGAGCCTGCAGCCGCCGGCGCGTGGCGGGATCGTACTGCAGGGCCTTATTGATCACGGCTTCCAGCGAGGCGGTGGCGGCGGCGCTGATGGTGGGATCGAGCATTGGGGCTTCCTTCTCGAATCGGCTCAGGGCTTATTCTTGCTTGGGCTCAGGGTTTTATGCCCTTGTGCAGAGCGACGATGCCACCCGTCATATTGTGGTAATCGCAGTTGGCGAAGCCGGCGTCTTCCATCATCTGCTTCAGTGTGGCCTGGTCCGGGTGCATGCGGATGGATTCGGCCAGGTAGGCATAGCTGTCGGCGTCGTTGGTGACCAGCTTGCCCATAAACGGCAATACCCGGAACGAGTAAGTGTCGTAGGCCTTGCTCAGCAGATCGCTCTGAGGCTTGGAAAACTCCAATACCAGCAGTCGGCCGCCGGGTTTTAGAACCCGCAGCATGGAGCGCAGTGCCAGGTCTTTGTCTGTGACATTGCGCAGGCCAAAGGCGATGGTGATGCAGTCGAAGGTGTTGTCGGGGAACGGCAGATACTGGGCATCGGCCTGGCTTACCACCAGGTTGCCGGCCACACCGCGATCGGTGAGGCGGTCGCGGCCCACGCGCAGCATGGATTCGTTGATGTCCGCCAGCACCACCAGGCCCTCCGGACCCACCAGTTTGGAGAATTTATAACTCAGGTCGCCGGTACCGCCGGCGATGTCCAGCACCTTGTGACCACGACGCACGCCGGACAGCTCAATGGTGAAGCGTTTCCACAGACGGTGAATGCCACCGGACATAAGGTCGTTCATCAGGTCGTATTTGCCCGCCACGGAGTGGAAGACATCGGCCACGCGACCGGCTTTTTCATCGACCGGAACTTCCTGAAAGCCAAAGTGGGTGGTTTTTTTCTCGCTCATGCTGGGATCGCTTGTGGGGCTAAATTGGACAGTGATTGGGCTTATTGTACCCGTCGCCCTGTCGGCATGGCTAGGGGCGAGATCCGGGCCCGGGGAGAGACCAGGGTTATTGGTCGTCCCCGGACGGAGGCACAGGTGATGCCGGCATCAACCTGACCACCTGGGTCTCGGGTTCCCGGCTGAGGTGGGCGTCGTGCAGCGCCTGCTCGTAGCGGGCCATCATCTGCGGTTGCTCGACGCCCAGTTCATGCAGGTATGACCAGGTGTAAATGCCCGAGTTGTGGCCGTCGTTGAAGTAGAGCCGCAGGCCGTAGTTGCCCACTGGCTCCAGCCGCTCGATGGCCACGTATTTCTTGCCGTGTTGCAGCACCGCCTGACCGGGGCCGTGGCCCTGCACTTCGGCCGAGGGCGAATGCACCCGCAGGAACTCTGCCGGCAGCGAGAAGGTCTCACGGCCGAACTGCAGTTCCAGCAGCCGGGTCTTTTTGTGCAGGGTAATCTTGGTCGGTGTCATAACGGCTTACAGAATAAACCGGCTCAAGTCCTCGTTCTGGGCCAGTTCACCGAGGTGATCGTCCACATACTTGGCGTCGATGGTAATCTGCTTGTTGCCGTCGCCGGCGTCAAAGGAGATGTCTTCCAGCAGTCGCTCCATGATGGTGTGCAGGCGCCGGGCGCCGATGTTTTCGGTGCGTTCGTTGACCTCAAAGGCGGTTTCGGCAATGCGGCGAATACCGTCTTTGGTGAACGTCAGGCTGGTGCCCTCGGTATTCAGCAGGGCGATCTGCTGCTCGGTCAGGGAGGCGTTGGGCTCGGTCAGGATGCGCTCAAAGTCGTCCGGTGTCAGGGCCTTGAGGCTCACACGAATGGGCAGGCGGCCCTGCAGTTCGGGAATCAGGTCGGCCGGCTTGGCCAGATGAAAGGCGCCGGAGGCAATGAACAGGATATGGTCGGTTTTGATCATGCCGTGCTTGGTGCTGATGGTACAGCCTTCGATCAGTGGCAGCAGGTCGCGCTGCACACCTTCGCGGGACACGTCGGCGCCACCGCCACTGTCGTTGCGCTTGGCGACCTTGTCGATTTCGTCAATGAAGACAATGCCATTCTGCTCGGCGGCGGCAATGGCCTTGCTCTTCATTTCCTCCTCGTTCACCAGTTTGGCGGCCTCTTCGTCGCGCAACTGCTTGAATGCCTGCTTGACCGTCAGTTTGGTGGCTTTGGTTTTGTTGGACGACAGCGACGAGAACATGTTCTGCAGCTGGTTGGTCATGTCCTCCATGCCGGGGGGCGCCATGATCTCCACGCCCATGGGGGTGCTGGCCACTTCGATTTCAATTTCTTTGTCGTCCAGTTCACCTTCTCGCAGCTTTTTGCGGAACAGCTGGCGGGTGGAGGACTCGCCGGAGTTGTCGGTGGGCTCACCACCGCGGGCGGGCGGCAGCAGGGCATCAAGGATACGTTCCTCGGCGGCGTCGGCGGCCCGGTGCTCCACCTTTTTCATTTCGATTTCGCGGTGCATCTTGATGGAGCGGTCCACCAGATCGCGGATAATCGATTCCACATCACGACCAACATAGCCCACTTCGGTGAACTTGGTCGCCTCGACCTTGATAAACGGTGCGTTGGCGAGCTTCGCCAGGCGACGGGCGATTTCGGTTTTGCCAACCCCGGTGGGGCCGATCATCAGGATGTTTTTTGGGGTGATTTCGTTGCGCAGGTCCTCGTCCAGCTGCATGCGGCGCCAGCGGTTGCGCAGGGCAATGGCGACAGCGCGTTTGGCTTCGCTCTGGCCAACAATGTGGCGATCCAGTTCGTGGACGATTTCGCGGGGAGTCATATCTGACATAACGAGTCTTCTTTACAGTATTCGACAATATTGGGTGACAGGCCGGCATGGCTAGCGGCCGGGGATTTTCTTCGGTTGCCAGCAATCAGGCGCCGTAATCCAGCTCTTCAATGACGTGGTTGTGGTTAGTGTAGACGCAGATATCGCCAGCGATACCCAGGCCTTTTTCCACAATGTCACGGGCTTCCATGTCGGTGTTTTCAAACAGGGCGCGAGCGGCGGATTGAGCAAAGGGGCCGCCGGAGCCAATGGCAATGATGTCCTGTTCCGGCTGAATCACATCACCGTTGCCGGTGATGATCAGGGAGGCATCCTTGTCGGCCACCGCCAGCAGGGCTTCCAGCCGGCGCAGGGCGCGGTCGGTGCGCCAGTCTTTGGCCAGTTCCACGGCGGCGCGCACCAGTTGGCCGCCGTGGGCTTCCAGCTTGGCTTCAAAGCGTTCAAACAGGGTAAAAGCGTCGGCCGTGCCGCCGGCAAACCCGGCCAGCACCTGGTCTTTATGCAGACGGCGCACCTTGCGGGCATTGCCTTTCATGACCGTGTTGCCCATGGAGACCTGACCGTCGCCGCCGATAACAACCTTGCCATTGCGGCGCACGGACAGAATGGTGGTACCTCGATATTGTTCCACAGGGAATCCTTAGTGTCGGGTGGGTGGGGTTATGACACCAAGGTGGGGGCGAGGATTCAGAAATTCAAGAGCGTTTGCGCTTCAGCAGCAGCGGGTTAATGTCGTTGGATACCAGGGTGCTGCGCGCCTTGGCGAGTTTGGAGCGGTTGTCAAAAGGACCGACTAATACCCGGTGCCAGGTCTCGCCGTTGCGCACGGTGACGGTTTCCACCGAAGCCTCAAGGTTCATCAGGATCAGCTGGGCGCGCATGCGGTCGGCGTCGGCGCTTTTCTTGAACGAGCCCACTTGCAGAATGTATTCCTGGTCTTCGACCGGTTGGGTGGTGGTTTTGGTTGTGGGTGCTGGCTCGTTGACCACCACCTCGGTTTCTTTGAGCAGCTGGTAAAAGTCGAAGCGGGGTTTGGGAACCTGGGGTTTGGCAACCACTGACTCAGGGGCTGCGGTACTGGCTTTAGCTGGCTGCTGCGGGGCGATGCCGGACAGGTAAGCCAGAAACATGATAAAGGCGCCCAGTACTGTGCCGGTAAACAGCCACACCCAACCGGGGACCTGGGATTGGCGATTGTTGTTACGACTGTTGTTACGACTATTGTTATTATTGCGCTTGGAGGCTGGCGCGCGACGTTGGTGGTTACTGGCTCGACCTTTCGAGGGGCTTTTGGCGCTGCTGGAGCCGCGGGTTTTGGCAAAATCTCGAGTCATGGGGAGTCAGTAACAGTAAGGTGAATCAGGAAGCGCCAGCTTGGCGTTTAAATTATCAGTCAGTGGAAATTGTAAAGGATAACCGTGCCGGCCACCAATCCTCAGTCCGCATTTGCTGCGGACTAGGCCATATCCTGCGGATCCACATCGACAGACCAGCGGGTACGCCGACTCAGCGGATGTTGATCCAGTTGCGCAATCAGCGGTTGCAGCAGGCGGTGCAGTTGCGCGCGGTTGCTGGCGCTGATCTGCAGCTGGTGACGGAAGCGCTGATTGCGTTTTTCCATGGGCGCCGGCAGTGGGCCCAGGTACTGCAGTTCGGGGCTGGAGGGGCACAGGTGTTCGGCGATTTGGCGGGCCAGCTGCAGCAGTTCGTGGGCGTTCTCAGATCGCTTCGATTCGGCCCGCAACAGCACCATATGGCGAAACGGCGGCAGCTGGGCCAGATGGCGTTCGCGCAGTAATTGGTCGGCAAAGGCGCTGTAGCCCTGGCGTATCAGTGTCTGCAACAGGGGGTGGTCGCACAGGTGGCTTTGAATCAACACCTTGCCCGGACGCTCGGCCCGCCCCGCCCGCCCGGCCACCTGCAGCATCAGCTGCCCCATGCGTTCAGGGCCGCGAAAATCCGTACTGAACAGACCGCCATCGGCGTCAATGATCGCCACCAGCGTGACATTGGGGAAGTGGTGGCCTTTGGCCAGCATCTGGGTGCCGACCAATAGGCAGGGGTTGCCTTCGTTGACCCGCTCGACAATGTCCCGCATGGCATGTTTCTGCCGGGTCGAGTCGCGGTCCACACGAATAACCGGGAAATCGGGGAAGCGCTCTTGCAGAACCGACTCGGTGCGCTCGGTGCCCTGGCCGACGCAGTGCAGTTCGCGGCTGTTGCAGGTCGGGCACTGGCTGATCAGTGGTCGCTGGTAGTCGCAGTGGTGACAGTGCAAGTGGGCCGGGTATTGATGCACGGTCAGGCGCGCGTCGCAGTGGCGACACTGACACAACCAGCCGCAGTCGTGGCACATCAGGGTCGGGGCAAAACCGCGCCGGTTGAGGAACACCAGTACCTGGCCACCGGCGTGCAGGTGTTGCTCCATGCTGTCTAGCAGTGGCTGGCTGAGGCCTTCCTGTAATGCCTGGCGGCGCAAATCGATCAATTCCACCGTGGGTGGGCGGGCATTGCCGGCTCGGCGAGTCAGGGTCAGCAGTCGATAGCGGCCAGAGCGAGCGTTAAAATAGGTCTCCAGGGCGGGGGTGGCGCTGCCCAGCAACAGCGGAATCTCCAGCTTTTGGCAGCGGATGGCCGCCAGATCTCGGGCGGAGTAGCGAAATCCCTCCTGTTGCTTGAAGGAAAGGTCATGCTCTTCATCGAGAATGACGATGCCCGGCGCTTTCAGGGGGGTGAATATGGCCGAACGTGTGCCAATGATGATATCCACTTCCCCCTGGGAGGCCTGCAACCAGGCCTGTTTGCGCTCGCGGTCGTTGAGGTTGGAGTGCAATACCGCAATCGGCCGCTGGAAGCGCTGGCGGAATCGACCCACGGTCTGCGGGGTGAGACCAATTTCCGGGATCAGCACCAGCGCCTGACGGCCGCGTTCCAGCACCCGCTCAATGGCCTGCAGGTAGACCTCGGTTTTGCCACTGCCGGTGGTGCCGTACAACAGATGGCAATTGAATTCGTTGGGGGCTATGGTCGCCAGGGCTTCGGCTTGCTGATCGTTCAACACCAGACTGGCTTCACGCAACAGCTGTGGCGGTCGCTCGGGGCTGGGGGTGATGGCGATGGTGTCGAGCAGCCCCTTTTCGGCCAGGGCTTTGAGGGCGGCCGGGCTGATGTCCTGCAGGGCCAGGTCACGGTGCCACAGAGGTTCCGGGTGCAGCTGCTGCAGCCGTTGCAACAGGGCTTGTTGTTTCGGCGCGCGCTTGAGCTCCGTGGCCGGGCAGTCCACCCCGCTGGCGCTCAACTGCCAGGCTTTTTCCTGTTCCAGTTGAGCCGCTTCCCCCTGGCGCAGGGCGGTGGGGATGGCGGCGGCCATCACTTCCCCGAGGGGATGGTGGTAGTAGGTCGCTGCCCAGCGACACAACTGCAGCACCTCCGCGGGCAGTACGGGAGTCTCATCGAGACGGCGCTGCACCGGTTTGAGTTTGTCCAGGTCCCAGTCACTGCTGTGCTTTACCTCCACCACAATGCCGATCAGGGTCTGATTGCCAAAGCGCACCTCGACCCGGATGCCCGGCTCAGCAGGCGGGATTTCGGGGTGGCAGTCTTCTCCGGCCAGGTAGTCAAAGGTTTTGCGCAGCGGAGTGGGCAGGGCGACGGCGTAAATCTCAGGCACTGGCATAGGGCAGGGAGGGTCTCTTCAATCGATGTCTATTCAAACGATGGCTTTATTCAAGCGATGACTTAACGGTATTCAATTAAGGCGGGTGGAAATTGCCGCCGCAGGGCAGCCCGATTGCTGAAAAAATCACCAATACGCTTGCGTTGTTGAGGGTTTCTGGTAGTATGCGCCGTCTTAATTTTTAAGCCCTAGATTAACCGTTGTGCGGTGCCCGGCACAAGATCGGGTGGCGGCACTAAATATACCTGAAGGCGATCACCATGAAAGCAGATATTCATCCTAACTACGGCGTAATGACTGCAACCTGCAGCTGCGGTAACGTCATTAACACCCGTTCCACTGCGGCCAAAGAGATGCACCTCGACGTGTGCTCCAACTGCCACCCGTTCTACACCGGTAAGCAGAAGCAGGCCAGCACAGGTGGTCGTGTCGACAAATTCAAGAAGCGTTTTGGCAGCCGCATCGCCAGCAAATAAGACAAAGCGATCCTTTGTCGCCGCCGGCGATGGGTCTGAGATACGACCCGGGAGGGACACAAACCTTCCCAATATTTCTCAGCCAGCTTCACAAAAGCGCTCAGGTCTCCGATCTGCAGCGCTTTTTTTTATCTATCACTGAACTAAAACGTCGCTTATTCCGCAATCGCGGTCACTGTGGCCAAATTGGGGCTTATCCCTGTCCTGATCCCACTTGAGCGGCGTTGGGCGCCTTGGGTATGCTGCCTGCCGCCCACTTGCCATTTTGGCAATTAGCGCCCGCAAAGTGAAAAACGGACGAGATCATGTCAGATAAATTTAAGAAAGCGGCTTTGGATTACCACGCTTTTCCCAAGCCGGGCAAACTGTCGGTTGAAATCACCACTTCAGCCGAGACCCAGGAAGATTTGTCACTGGCCTACAGCCCAGGTGTGGCCGAGCCGGTGCGCGAAATCGCCAAGGACCCTGAGAACGCCTACAAGTACACCGCCAAGGGCAATATGGTGGCGGTGATCAGTGATGGCAGTGCCATTTTGGGGCTCGGCAACCTGGGACCACTGGCCAGTAAACCGGTGATGGAAGGCAAGAGCTTGTTGTTCAAGCGTTTTGCCGGCATCGATTCGGTGGATATTGAGGTGGAATCCGAGAGTCCGGAAGCCTTTATTGAAACCGTGGCCAGTATTGCCAACACCTGGGGTGGCATTAACCTGGAAGACATCAAGGCGCCTGAGTGTTTTCAGGTAGAAAAGGCGCTGATTGAGCGCTGCGAAGTCCCTGTCTTTCACGACGATCAGCACGGCACTGCCATTGTGACGGTGGCCGGCTTGCTGAATGCGCTGGAAATTCAGGGCAAGTCCATCGAGTCGGCAAAAATTGTGTGCCTGGGCGCCGGCGCCGCGGCCAACGCCTGCTGCACCCTCATGATTGCCGCCGGTGCTGTGCGTGAAAATATGCTGATGCTTGACAGCAAAGGGGTAATTTACGCCGGTCGCGACGGTTTGAACGCTTACAAGGAGGCATTTGCCGTCGATACCCTGGCGCGTACTCTGGACGATGCCATTGAAGGGGCGGATGTGTTTTTGGGGGTTTCGGGTCCCAATCTGCTGGCGCCTGAGCAGCTGGCTAAAATGGCGGAAAACCCAGTGGTGTTTGCCTGTTCCAACCCGGATCCCGAGATCGATCCACAGCTGGCCCACCAGGTGCGCGATGACTTGATTATGGCCACCGGTCGTTCCGATTACCCTAACCAGGTGAACAATGTGCTGTGTTTCCCGTTCCTGTTCCGCGGCACCCTGGATGTACGGGCCCGGGAAATCAATACCGAGATGAAGCTGGCGGCCGTCAAGGCGCTCAAGGAGCTGGCTCGGGAAGCGGTGCCGGAGGAAGTGTTGAAAGCCTACGGTGGTGCGGAGTTGGCGTTTGGGCGTGAGTACATTTTGCCCAAGCCCACCGACAGTCGCCTGCTGGGCGCCGTCGCTTCGGCCGTGGCTCGGGCCGCGGTGGACAGTGGCGTTGCGCGTCTGCCTTACCCGTTACACTATCCTCTGGTGAACGTGGCAGATATCTGATCCATACCCGAGGCTTACCGAAACCTGGCTGGCCTTAGCGAAAGCTCTCCACAGTAACCCGCCCGCTTCCTGGCGCGGGTTACTTTCAAACCTCCTCTCCCGGCTCAGAACAGCTCTTCAGGTAAGGGCTCGTCACTGCTGCTACCGCCATTTAACAGCGGGGCATCCGACTGCTCGTAAGGCGGAAGATTGTCTGCGGGAAACAGCTCAAAGATGGCATTCGGCTGGTCGGCTGGCGCCCGTTTGCCGCTGACTGGGTCGATGCGAACCGATACCAGGCCGTCAGGCAGGCTGCGAGGCTCCTCTGGCACGCCTTCCAGCGCGGTTTCCATAAAATCAATCCAGATAGGTAGCGCTGAGGTGCCGCCAAACTCGCGACGGCCGAGGTTGGTGTTCTTGTCAAACCCGAGCCATGCAGTGGTGACAAGGTGGCGGTTGTAGCCGGAAAACCAGGCGTCCGTAGGACCGTTGGTGGTGCCGGTTTTGCCGGCCAGGTCCTGGCGATTCAATACCTTGGCTCGACGCCCTGTGCCGAGGCGAATGACATCGCGCAACATATCGTCGATCAGGTAGGCGACTTGTTCTGACAGCACTCGCTCCGCTTGAGGTAAGGGTGTCTCAGCGCCCTCATCTGCAGGCTCGCTAGCGTCATCGGTTTCGTCGAGGTTGGCGGCCGGTTGCCCGCTTTCGGAGCGGAAGTTGGCGGACAGTTCAGCTGCCATGGCCGATTCCAGTTCGGCCAGTCGGTCATCGGTGGTTGAATCTGGACCTGAATCTTCACCCGAGGCGGCAGCTGCCTGACGATTCTTGTCGGCCTGTTCGCATTCACGACAGACTGTAGCTGGGCGGGCGAGGTATACGGTTTCGTTATCGACGTTATCAATGCGTTCCACCAGGTAGGGGTGAACTCGAAAGCCCCCATTGGCAAACACGGTATAGCCGGTGGCGACCTGCAGCGGCGTCAAAATATGGCTGCCCAGGGCCAGCGACAGGTCGCGTGGCATTTTGCTGCGGTCCAGGCCATAACGGCTCATGCTCTGCAGAGCAGTTTCGATGCCAATGCTGCGCAGCACCCGGATGGAAACCAGATTGCGGGACTTGTACAGCGCTTGCCGCAAGCGGGTAGGGCCGAAGAATTTACCGCTGGCGTTTTCGGGTCGCCAGGTGTTTTCCAGGGAGGAGTCGTCAAACACGATGGGCGCGTCGTTGATGATGGTGGCCGGCGTCATGCCGTGCTCCAGCGCGGTGGTGTAAATGAACGGCTTGAAGTTGGAGCCGGGCTGGCGCTCAGCCTGAGTGGCGCGGTTGAAATGACTTTGCTGGAAGTCAAAGCCGCCGACCAGCGCACGAATACCACCATCGTCTGGATTGAGTGACACCAGGGCGGCCTGGGCCGCGGGTACCTGGCCCAGGTGCCAGACCAGGCCATCATCTGCAGGCTGAGATTGCGCGGCAATGGCCGCAGGCGATTCAGCATCTGCCTCGGTATCCGTGCTGTCGGCTTCTGGGGTGTCGGTTTCAGCAGCATCGGTTTCAGCTGCATCGGTTTCAGGGGCGTTGTCCTTGGCCCGAGTGACGCGGATCACATCCCCTACCTTAACTACTTCGGCGGCGTTTTTGGGGGCCGCGCCCATGCGATTTTCGGTGATATAGGGACGTGCACTGGACAGTCCATTTTCCCACTTTATGGTCGCCATGGTGCCATCGGCCATCAGGAAGTCGATGCTGTTGGGGTTCACCTGAGTAACGGCAGCCGCCTGCAGGTTGCCTATTTCCTTATAGCTCTTGAGGGCCTCCTGCCATTCAGCAAGTGGTAATGGGGCGTCTGGGGCAGTGCTTTCAAGGGGCGCGCTTGACTCGTCCGCGTCGGTCTCAGTGTTGACCCCATCGGTCGCGTCTGCGGTGATCAGCGAGGCTTCCGGCCCGCGATAGCCGTGGCGTTTATCGTATGTGATCAGTCCGTCGCGGACCGCTTGCTGGGCGCGGGCCTGCAAGCGGGAGTCAACGCTGGTGTAGATCTTGAAGCCGTCGGTATAGGCGGCCAGACCGAGCCGGTCGACGGCCTCCTTGCGCGCCATTTCGGCGACATAGGGGGCCTGTAACTCCAGTTTCGAGCCGTGGTAGCTGGCGGTGACTGGCTCGTTCAGGGCGGTTTGGTAGCGCTGCTGGTCGATATAACCCAGGGCCTGCATACGGCCGAGGATCCAGTTGCGGCGCACCAGCGCTCGCTCCGGATTGACGATGGGATTGTAGGCCGATGGGGCTTTGGGCAGGCCGGCAATCATGGCCAGTTGAGCCAGGCTCAATTCAGAGATGGATTTGCCGTAGTAGACCTGGGCGGCCGCCTCGATGCCATAGGCGCGGTTGCCCAGGTAAATCTTGTTGGTGTAGAGCTCAAGAATTTCCGCTTTGCTCAGTTCTTTTTCAATTTGAAGCGCCAGCAGGATTTCATTGAATTTACGACTAAAAGTTTGTTTCCGTGTCAAAAAGAAATTCCTGGCGACCTGCATGGTGATTGTGCTGCCACCAGTTTGAATTTCGCCGGATTTTAATAATTGTGATGCTGCTCGCAAAAGACCTTTAATGTCCACGCCTGGATGGGAGTAGAATCTGTCATCTTCGGCGGCGAGAATGGCGTCAATAAACTCTTTTGGGACCTGCTCGATGGTAATGGGGGAGCGGCGTTTTTCACCGAATTCACCAATCAGCAAACCGTCGTGGGAATAGATGCGCAAGGGAGTCTGTAACTTGATCTGCCGGAGGCTCTCCACTTCCGGTAATTTAGGGCCCAGATAGAGGGTTATACCGGCAAAAAGCGCTAAGGTTCCACTGCTCGCGGCCAGAATGAGCCAAAAAGCCCAGGACAAAATTTTTGTTTTGTTCATCATTTTTTCTAAGAGAATTAAAGGGTTAGCGAGAGGGAATGTGTGAGCTGTGCATTATAAGCGGTTTTTGAGGGTTTACATATGGTCTGCCTTGTTGCAGGCTTGAGTTAAAGTGCCATAACATCAAATGCACCTAAGTCACGGAAATAGATGGAAAAATGGGAATTCTGGGTTTCTTAGAGCGTAAGGCCAAGCCTGTTTTAGGGCTGGATATTAGCTCAACTTCAATTAAGTTGCTCGAACTGAGTCGCCAGGGTGACCGTTTCCGAGTGGAAAGTTACGCGGTCAAGTCACTGCCGCCCAACGCCGTCGTTGAGAAAAACATCAACGAGGTTGAGGCCGTGGGTGAGGTGCTGAAGACGCTGGTGCAGCAGTCCAAGACCAAGCTTAAGGACGCAGCTGTGGCGGTGGCCGGCTCGGCGGTGATCACCAAGCTGATCGAAATGCCGGCGGGCATGAGCGAAGATGTACTGGAAACCCAGATTTCGCTGGAGGCGGATCAATACATTCCTTACCCGCTGGAAGAGGTCGCCATTGACTTCGAGATCCAGGGGCCTTCCGAAGCCAACCCCGATCAAATCGACGTGCTGCTGGCGGCCTGCCGCCGGGAGAATGTTGACTTGCGGGTGGCGGCGCTGGAGTTGGCCGGACTGAAGCCGAAAGTGGTGGATGTAGAGGCCTACACTATTGAGCGCGCGTTTCAGCTGATTGCCGAACAGCTGGAAGACCAGGACGATCAGGTGGTGGCGATTCTGGACATTGGTGCCACCATGACCACGCTCAGTGTGCTGGTGGGGGGCAAAACCGTCTACACCCGCGAGCAGCTGTTCGGCGGCAAGCAATTGACTGAAGAAATTCAGCGCCGCTATGGCCTGTCGGTGGAAGAGGCCGGCCTGGCCAAGAAACAGGGTGGCTTACCCGACGACTACGAAGAAGAAGTGCTGGAGCCGTTCAAGGATTCGGTGGTACAGCAGGTGACTCGCTCGCTGCAATTTTTCTTTTCTTCCAGCCAATACAACGATGTCGATCACATTGTGCTGGCGGGTGGGGTGGCCTCACTCAATGGCTTGAGTGATCTGATCAGTGAGAAGCTGGGGACCGAAGTGAGTGTGGCCAACCCGTTTGCCAATATGTCGGTTGCGTCGCGGGTCAACTCGGCGGCACTGGCCAACGATGCGCCCTCGCTGATGATTGCAGCGGGTCTGGCAATGAGGAGTTTTGACTGATGGCGAATATTAACCTCCTCCCCTGGCGCGATGAATACCGCCGTGAAAAACAGCAGGAATTTCTCGGTGTCCTGGCGGGCGTGGCGGCGGTCGCCGCACTGGGTGTGTACCTCTGGATCAGCAGCATCAACGGCGCGATCGAGGCGCAAAACGACCGCAACCGTATGCTCGACACGGAAATCAAAGCACTGAGTGCCAAGGTTAAAGAGATCCAGGAACTGAAAAAACGTCGCGCCGAGCTGTTGTCGCGCATGAAGGTCATTCAGGGGCTGCAGGGTGAGCGCCCGCTGATTGTTCGTTACTTCGATGAACTGGTGCATGCCGTACCGGAAGGTGTCTACCTGCAAACCCTGACCCGTCGCGGCGAGCAAATCAGCCTCACCGGCGTTACCGAATCGAATGTGAGGGTGTCGGCCTTCATGCGTAACCTGGACGCGTCTGAGTGGTTTGCCAACCCCAACCTGAAAGCGGTCAAGGCGGCACCCAAGTACGGCGAGCAGGCCAGTGAATTCACCATGAGCTTCTCAACGACCAAGCCCAAGGACGAAAAAGAAAAGGCGAAAGGCTAGCAATAATGATGAACGTCGATACAAGAACAAGCAGTGGGGGTCGTGATGGCTTTGCAAGACGTTATTGACCAGTTAAATGACTTCGATGTTAACGACATCGACTGGTCGCGTATGGGGGTGTGGCCTCTCGCCGGCAAGATTACTCTGTGTGTGCTGTTGATCGCTGCACTGGTCGCCGGGGGATATTACTTCTTCGTCAAGGATTTAAATCTGCAACTGGAGCGAGTGACGGCCAAGGAGCAGGACTTGCGCAATTCCTTTAAGCAGAAGGCCTATCAAGCCGCCAACCTGGAGGCCTATCGCGCCCAGATGGTCGAAATGGAGAAGTCTTTCGGCGCGTTGGTGGCACAGTTGCCCAGTGATACCGAAGTGCCCGGCCTGCTGGAAGATATCGATGAACGCGGTTCGGAAGCGGGACTGGCCATTGAGAGCATCACTTTACAGAACGAGAAAAAAGCCGAGTTTTACGTCGAGCTGCCGATCTCCATCAAGGTGACCGGTCCCTATCACGATTTCGGCACCTTTGTCAGCGGGGTCGCGGGCATGCCGCGGATTGTGACCCTGCATGATTACGAGATTAAAAAATCCGGCAGCAGCGGCATGCTCGATATGACCATTCTGGCGAAAACCTACCGCTATAAAAGTGAGGGGGGTAAATGATGATGCGTATGAACTCCTCTTTCGCCGCCATACCGGTTAAGGGGTGGCGCCTGCTGGGAATGGCTGGCCTGGCCCTGACGCTGAGTGCCTGTGGCGGTGCCAGCAAGCATCAGGACTTGATAGACTTTATTGAAGAGACCAAACGTCGTCCGGCCGGACAAATCGAGCCGCTGCCACCGTTTGTGCCTTATCAGAGCTTTAGCTACAGCGCCATGACCGAGCGCAGCCCGTTTGTGCCGCCTGTGGAAGACATCGACCATATGGTGCTGGGGAAGAAGACCGACATCAAACCCGATTTGTCGCGGGAGAAAGAGTTCCTCGAGTCCTTCAACCTGGCCTCCTTGTCCATGGTGGGATCACTGGAGCAGGGTGGGACCCTGTGGGCTCTCATCAATGACGGTCAGGGTGGCATCCATCGGGTCAAGCGTGGCAATCATTTGGGGAAAAACTTCGGTCGCATTGTCGCCACATCCGGGCGTCAGATCGATATTGTTGAAATTGTGCCGGACGGTGCGGACGGCTGGGTAGAGCGCCCACAAATCATAAAAATTGTGGAGAAGGAATAACAATCATGTTCACTATGCATCTTAAGCGAAAGGCGGTTCAGTCCGCATCGACGATTGGGGTCTGGATGCTCACCGCCTTCTCCGCGGTCTCGGCCAGTACCCTGCAGTCTCTGGACTTTGCCGAGTTACCCGGCGAGCGTTTTGAAATTCGTCTGGGTTTTGACTCTCTGCCAGCGGATCCAACCGGCTACACCATTGAACAGCCGGCACGCATTGTGCTGGACTTCGAAGATGTGGACAACACACTGGCTGAGCGCAAGTTCCCGCTGTCGTTTGAAAACGCCAAATCGGCTGTGGTGTTGAGCACCGATGACCGCACCCGTCTGATCCTCAATCTGTCGCAATTAAGTACCTATGTGACACGCCGGGAGGGCAATGCCCTGGTGGTGGAAGTGGGTGACCGGCCGACCGTCAACAATGGCGATTATCTGGTGCGGGCCCAGAGTATGTCCGACAAGGTATCGCGCAAGGCTTACAGCGGCAGCGGCCTGGGTATCGACAGTATCGATTTTCGCCGTGACGAGAATGGTGCCGGCCGTATCATGGTCGACCTGTCCGATCCGGCGGTAAATATTGATGTGCACCAGTCGTCTGGCAATATCGAAGTGACCTTTATGGGCGCTCAGCTGCCGGATGAACTGCGTCGCAGCCTGGATGTGGTCGACTTTGCTACGCCAGTGACCCACATCGATGCCGACTACAACGGTCGCGCAACCACCCTCACCATCAAGGCCAAGGGTGAGTACGACTACCTGGCCTACCAGGCCGACAACACCTATGTGATTAGTGTCAAACCCCTGACCCAGAAAGAGCTGGCAGAAAAACAGTCCCGCTTTGCCTACGACGGGGAAAAACTGTCGCTGAACTTCCAGGATATTGAAGTGCGTTCGGTGCTGCAGTTGATCGCCGACTTTACCGAGTTGAACCTGGTGGCCAGTGATACCGTAACCGGCAACATCACCCTGCGACTGGACAATGTGCCCTGGGATCAGGCGCTGGATCTGGTGCTGAAAACCAAAGGTCTGGACAAGCGTCAGGTGGGCAATGTGATGATGGTGGCGCCGGCGGCGGAAATTGCCGAGCGTGAGCGTCAGGAGCTGGAAACCAAGAAACAGCTGGAAGAATTGGCGCCGCTCTATACCGAGTATGTGCGTGTGCGCTACGCCAGTGCCGAGGAGCTGTTTAAACTGTTCAACAACCGTGGTGGTCGCAATGGCAGTAGCGGTGGTGGCTCGCGTGGCGGCGACGGCAGTGCTACCGCCAGCATCCTGTCCGAGCGGGGCTCGGCCATTGTCGATGAGCGTACCAACTCGATTATCCTGACCGACACGGCGGAAAAAATTGCCGAGTTCAAAAAGCTGATCAATGAGATTGATATTCCCATCCGCCAGGTGATGATTGAAGCGCGGATTGTGATTGCCAATACCGATTTTCGTGAGGAGTTGGGTATTAAGTGGGGCTTAACCGGGGTGGATACACCTGGGAATTCGCAGTTTGGTGTCTCGGGTAGTCATGACGGTTTGACAGATGGTAATAGTCCTTTTGAGTTCTTTCCGCAGACAAACGGTACCGACCCGGTGTCAAAACCTGTTGATCTAGGCGAATTCGGTACGACGAATATCGATGAAAACCTGGCAGTCGATTTGGGCATTGCCAATGCGGCTGGCAGCCTGGCGATGGCCTTCCTGAATGACAATATCCTGCTGAGCATGGAAATCTCCGCGCTGGAGGATTCCGGTTACGCCGAGATCGTGTCGCAGCCGAAGGTGATCACCGGTGATAAGCAAAAAGCCCGTATTGAATCCGGTAGTGAGATTCCCTACCAGCAGGCCTCTTCCAGTGGTGCCACCGCCGTGTCCTTTAAAGAGGCGGTACTGAAGCTGGATGTGACCCCGCAGATTACGCCGGACGATAACATCATTATGGATCTGGTGGTGACCCAGGACTCCATCGGCGAGCTGGTGTTTATCGGTGCCGGCGGTGGTCAGGTGCCCACCATTGATACCACTGAACTGGAGACTCAGGTACTGGTAAGCAATGGCCAGACCGTGGTACTGGGCGGTATCTTCCAGACTGAACAGCTGACCGGTGAAACCAAAGTGCCGTTCCTCGGCGATGTGCCTTACGTCGGGCGCCTGTTCCGTCAGGATGTTAAGAGTGAATCCAAGCGCGAGCTGCTGATATTCATTACTCCTAAAATTTTGTCTGACAATCTGGTTAAATAACGCCAGCTCATAGTTGTTAACTGGTGTAATCGATGTCACAAACTCTGGTTCTTGTCGGCCCCATGGGGGCCGGCAAATCCACCATCGGCAAGCTGCTTGCCGGTATGCTGGGCCTGCCCTTTGCCGATACCGACCGGGTGATCGAAGATCGCACCGGGGCGGATATTCCCTGGATTTTCGATGTTGAAGGTGAAGACGGTTTTCGCCAGCGCGAAACCGCGGTGTTACAGGATCTGTTGGAGCGCGAAGCCATGGTGCTGGCCACCGGTGGCGGTATCGTCATGGCGGAGGTCAATCGCCAGCTGCTGTCGAGCAGTAACACCCAGGTGGTGTACCTGACGGCTTCGGTGGACCAGTTGGTGGAGCGGACCTACAAGGACAAGAAGCGGCCGCTGCTGCAGGTGGCGGATCCCGAAACCCGTATTCGCGAGTTGATTGCGCTGCGCGATCCCCTTTACCGGCAGGTGGCCGACATTATTGTGCAAACCGATCGTCGCGGGCCCAAAGCGGTAGCCCAGGATATTGCCCAGCAAGTGCGTCAGCAGTAACTGGGAGCGGTGCCGGCTTGTGCTACACTAGCCTTCTTTTTATGGCGGCTGGAGTGGAGTCAGGCATGGCGGTAATGCGCAGGGTAGAGGTGGATCTGGGTGATCGCAGCTACCCGATTTACATTGGTGAAAACCTTTTCGATCAGGGCGATCTGCTGAAGCCGCACATTCGTGGCCAGCAGGTGTGTATTGTCACTAACGATACCGTTGCCCCCCTGTACCTGCAGCGATTGAAGCAGGCCTTGTCCGGTTATCAGCTGACCGAAGTTATCCTGCCGGATGGGGAAGCCCACAAAACACTCGATGTTCTCTCCCGTATTTTCGATCAGCTGTTGCAGGAGCGGCATAACCGCACCACCACCTTAATCGCTCTGGGTGGTGGCGTGGTCGGTGATATGACCGGCTTTGCCGCCGCCAGCTATCAGCGTGGTGTCGACTTTATCCAGATTCCCACCACCTTGTTGTCGCAAGTGGATTCCTCTGTGGGGGGTAAGACCGGCGTCAACCATCCGCTGGGCAAAAATATGATCGGCGCTTTTCATCAGCCCAACGCGGTGCTGATCGACACCGAGGCGTTGCGCACCTTACCGGAGCGGGAGCTGTCAGCGGGTATTGCCGAAGTGATCAAGTATGGCCTCATTGCCGATGCCCCGTTTTACCAGTGGCTGGAAGACAATATGGAGGCTTTGCTGGCCTGTGACAGTGACGCCCTGGCCTATGCTATCGAGCGCTCCTGCCAGAACAAGGCGGATGTGGTGGCTCAGGATGAGCGCGAAGGGGGACTGCGGGCTATTTTGAATCTGGGCCACACGTTTGGTCACGCAATAGAGACGGCCCAGGGCTACGGCAACTGGTTGCACGGCGAAGCTGTGGCCACCGGTATGCTGATGGCGCTGGACTTGTCGGCCCGCGAAGGCCACATAGCCACGGCCGAAGTCGAGCGGCTCAAAACCCTGCTGCAGCGCGCCAAGTTGCCGGTAAACTCTCCGGAGGGAATGACGGAAGAGCGCTATCTTGAATTGATGGCTGTGGACAAGAAAGTCCTCGATGGTCAGCTGCGTCTGGTGTTGCTGGAGCGTGTGGGCAAGGCGATGGTTACCTCGGATTTTTCTCTGCCGCATTTACAGCAAACCCTGGCCACCATCTGAGTCGCTGAAGGCCCATTGGTAGTCTCGGCCGGTTGGCCGGAATGAGTAAGCGGCAACGCACAACGGCAAAGCGGTTAAAAAATGGAGATGTGGAGTTTATGATTCCCGACTATTTGGCAGCGTTCGATCTGGCGTTTGACCCCTTTGATACGGCCGCCGGGCAGGGTGAATTTTTTATGGGCGCCCAGCGCGAAGAGCTGCTGGAGCAGCTGGTTCACCTGATTCAATTCAGTGACAGCGTGTGTGTGGTTGAAGGGGATTTCGGCAGTGGTCGGACCACCCTGAAGCAGGAGCTGGCGGCGTATTTCAACTCGGCTGTCTCGGTTGACGACAGTTTGCCCTGGTGTGTGTGCGACATCGACGCCGGGGCTGTGACTGCTCCCGAGCAGGTGTTTGCCTGTCTGGCGGATGCACTGGGCTGCGAGCTGTCGGATTCGGCCAGTGCGGGTGAGTTTCTGTCGGCACTGCGACAACAGTTGCAGACAGCAGAGGGAGCGCCGGTGCTGCTGTTGCTGGACGATGCCCATATACTCGACGACGCGGTGCTGAGTGCTCTGTTAAGCCTGGGCCAGTCTTCCATTGGCGATGAGCCGCTGCCCCTGCATATGGTCCTGCTGGGCGAGCTGGGACTGACTGAGCGGCTGGACGGGTTTGGCATGGTGGATGTGATGCTGCAGGACCTGGTGCTGCCCCTCTTGACTACCGATGATCTGGCTGAGTACCTGTTTGTCAAATTGTCGGCTGCGGGCTGGCAGCAATCGTTACCGTTTGATGATGAGGAGCTGAATCGCTTGCTGGCGGTCTCCAAGGGCGTGCCGGGTGGTGTGCACGATGCGGCACGGGCGATGCTGATGGATAAAGCGGGCCAGCAGGACCAGGGTGAATTGCGCAGTCTCGGGTTGCCGGTTGCCCATATGTTCAGCGTGGTGGTGTTGCTGGGAATCCTGTTGATGGCCTTCTTTTATAAGGACAGTTGGTTTGGCGGGGATACCCCTGAGCCAGCGCTGCCAGCACCAGTCCAGTCACAGGATGTCCGGCGCACACTGCCGGTACCGCTTGAGGCCTCGCTTGAATCGGCTGCTGAATCTGGGCATTCGGCCCCTGAATCGGTCAGCTCGGCTGTGGCGCCGCAGAAGCCGCAACCCGGCAGCGTGCAAGCCCGGACTGAGCCGGTACAGCTCCAGGCTGAGCCGGGAATAGTGCAAGGGCGGGATGAGCCAACTATAGTAAAGAGTGACGAACTGGGTTCGGGCGATGCTGCGGCCGTGAAAAAATCAGCGCCAGCGATGGAGCAGCCCGTGGCTGGCAAGGCTGACAGTACCGATAAGGTTGAGAGTACCGAAAAGGCTGACAGTACCGAAAAGGCTGACAGTACCGGTGTGGCCCGCAGTGCCGCATCTCCCTATAGTGCTGATGAGAGGGCCCTGCTGGGATTGAATGGTTCTCGCTATGTCTTGCAGGTCATGGCAGCCAGTTCGAAAGGTGCTGTGGAGGCTTTTGTTCGGCGTCAATCCAACCGGGATGAGTTAAGGTTATTTGCCTCCCTGCGAGGGGGGAAATCCTGGTTTGTGGTGGTCGCTGGTAGCTATCCGACCCTAGAAGCGGCGCGAAATGGCGTGGCTTCACTGCCTGCCGAGCAGCGTAAAGCCGGCCCCTGGCCGCGTCAGGTGGCGGAGGTGCAGTCGAAGATTAGGGATTTTCATAGCATTTAGCGGCATTTTCGCAGCAAATATCAGTTAGGTTCCGCTGCGTCCCCTGGTGGTAGCTTGCCAACCCCTTCTCAAGCGGGTAATATTCTGCGCCCATTTGCCAAGGAGCCCCTCGATTTTGACAGGGGCTTTTTTGTCTCAGGTCTGATCACAGTGGCTTGGGGCATTGATCAAAGATTTTTGTTGCATTGATGAGAGACCGCCTATGAGCACTGGCCTCTACCAGATAGACGAGTTTAAAGACAACTGCGGCTTTGGCCTGATTGCCCACTTAAAGGGTGATGCCAGTCATCGCCTGTTGACCACGGCTATCGAGTCCCTGACCTGCATGACTCACCGTGGCGGGATTGCCGCTGATGGCAAGACCGGCGACGGCTGCGGCCTGCTGATGCAGAAACCGGATACGTTTTTGCGTGGCGTAGCTTCGCAGGAGCTGGGAATTGATCTGCCAACCACCTACGGGGTGGGCTCGATCATGCTGTCCCGTGACGACAGTGTTGCGGCCGCTTCTCGCGCCATTGTGGAAGAAGAGCTGCAGGGTCAGGGTCTGAAAGCCGTGGGTTGGCGCACCGTGCCGACCGACAATTCCTGCCTGGGGCCTATTGCCCTGGACAGCCTGCCACAATTCTCCCACTTGTTTGTCGTGGCTGAAGACGCCGAGGCGGAAAAGGCCCTGACGGCGCGTCTGTTTATCGCCCGCCGGCTGGCGGAAAAGCGCCTGGCGGATGATAAAAGCTTTTATATCGCCAGCCTGAGTGCCTCAGTGCTGTCCTATAAAGGCCTGATGATGCCGGTGGATTTGCCCAAGTTCTTTCTGGATCTGGCCAACCCGGCTCTGGAAACCGCCATTTGCGTTTTCCACCAGCGCTTCTCTACCAACACCATGCCCCAGTGGCCGCTGGCACAGCCGTTCCGGATGCTGGCTCACAACGGTGAAATCAACACCGTGATGGGTAACCGCAACTGGTCCGTGGCGCGTACGCCCAAATTCCAGTCGGAATTGCTGCCCAACCTGAGTGAAGTGACGCCGCTGGTGAACCGCACCGGTTCCGACTCTTCCAGCCTCGACAATATGCTGGAGATTTTGCTGACCGGTGGTATGGAGCTGCACCGCGCGGTGCGTATGCTGGTGCCTCCAGCCTGGCAAAACGTTGAGCATATGGACGCCGACCTGCGGGCTTTCTACGAATACAACTCCATGCACATCGAGCCCTGGGATGGCCCGGCCGGTCTGGTGATTACCGACGGTCGCTATGCGGTGTGTACCCTCGACCGCAACGGACTGCGTCCGTCCCGCTGGGTCATTACCAAAGACGATTTCATCACGGTTGCCTCGGAAGTGGGCACTTACGATTACAAGCCCGAAGATGTGGTGGCGAAAGGTCGTTTGGGGCCGGGTCAGATTTTGTCGGTGGATACCGAGACCGGTCAGTTGTTCCACACCGAGGATGTGGACAAGCTGCTGAAAGCCAGCAAGCCCTACAAGCAGTGGCTGAACGAAAAAGCCATGCGCATTGAGGCCACGCTGGAATCTTCCGAAGCGGAACAAGCCCTGTCGCGCAGTGAGCTGAAAACTTATATGAAGCTCTACCAGGTGTCGTTCGAAGAGCGGGATCAGGTACTGCGTCCGTTGGCCGAAGGTGGTCAGGAAGCGGTGGGCTCAATGGGTGACGATACCCCGATGGCGGTGTTGTCGGTCAAGCAGCGCAGCCTGTTCGATTATTTCCGCCAGCAGTTTGCCCAGGTGACCAACCCGCCGATCGATCCATTGCGTGAAGCGATCGTTATGTCACTGGAAACCTGCCTGGGTCGCGAACTGTCTGTTTACGAAGAGACGGCCGCCCACGCCGACCGGATTATCCTCACCTCGCCGGTGCTGTCACCGGCCAAATACCAGGCGCTGATGACCTGTGACCGTCCCGGCTACGATGCCCAGGTGTTTGACCTCAGCTACGATCCGAACAGCCAGGATCTGGAAGGTGCCATTCGGGCCCTGACCGATGAGGTGGCAGCGGCGGTTCGCAGCGGTAAGGTGCTGGTGGTACTGTCGGATAAACACATTGAGCAGGGCAAGCTGCCTATTCACAGTCTGCTGGCGACCGGAGCCGTGCACCACAGCCTGACTCAGTCGGGCCTGCGCTGTGACGCCAACATTATTGTGGAAACGGCCACGGCGCGGGATTCCCATCACCTGGCAGCCCTGATTGGCTACGGCGCCACGGCGGTCTACCCTTACCTGAGCTACCAGGTGATCAACGAGTTGATCGAGACCGGCGAGCTGCTGCTGGACGCCAGTTCGGCTTACACCAACTACCGCAAGGGCCTGAACAAGGGACTGTTGAAGATCCTGTCGAAGATGGGCATCTCCACGGTGACCTCTTACCGCGGGGCGCAGTTGTTTGAAGCCATCGGCCTGGATAAACAGGTCATTGATCTGTGTTTCGCGGGTACCGCCAGCCGGATTCAAGGCGCAGGATTTGTCGATCTGGAGAATGACCAGAAGATTGTGGCCAAGGCCGCCTGGCAGCAACGCAAGCCTATTAATCAGGGTGGTCTGCTGAAGTACGTTCACGGTGAGGAGTACCACGCCTTTAACCCGGATGTGGTGCAGGCGCTGCAGAAAGCCGTGAAAAGTGGCGACTACTCCGCCTGGCGTGATTACGCCGAGCTGGTGAACAACCGCCCGACCGCCACCCTGCGCGACCTGTTGCAGCTGAAAACCGACACTGACGCCGTGGACCTGAGCGAAGTGGAGTCCATGGAGTCGATTGTGCGCCGTTTTGACTCGGCTGCCATGTCTCTGGGGGCGCTGTCGCCCGAGGCCCACGAGGCACTGGCCCAGGCCATGAACACCCTGGGTGGCCGCTCCAACAGCGGTGAGGGTGGTGAGGACCCGGTGCGTTTCGGCACCAACAAGGTGTCCAAGATCAAGCAGATTGCCTCCGGCCGCTTTGGTGTGACGCCGCACTATCTGGTCAACGCCGAAGTGCTGCAGATCAAAGTTGCCCAGGGTGCCAAACCCGGTGAGGGTGGCCAGCTGCCTGGCGGCAAGGTCAATAGCCTGATTGCCCGCCTGCGCTACTCCGTGCCTGGCGTGACCCTGATTTCACCACCGCCACACCACGATATCTATTCGATCGAGGATCTGGCGCAGCTGATCTATGACCTCAAGCAGGTCAACCCGGATGCGCTGGTATCCGTTAAGCTGGTATCGCGCCCCGGTGTGGGGACCATCGCTGCCGGTGTGGCCAAGGCCTACGCCGACCTGATCACCATTTCCGGTTACGACGGCGGCACGGCGGCCAGTCCGCTGACGTCTATCCGCTACGCTGGCTCGCCCTGGGAGCTGGGCCTGAGTGAAACTCACCAGACCCTGCGGGCCAATGACCTGCGCGGTAAGGTGCGGGTGCAGACTGACGGCGGCTTGAAGTCCGGCCTGGATGTGGTCAAGGCGGCGATTCTGGGTGCTGAGAGTTTTGGTTTTGGCACCGCGCCCATGGTGGCGCTGGGCTGTAAATACCTGCGCATCTGTCACCTGAATAACTGCGCTACCGGTGTTGCGACACAAAACGACAAGCTGCGCGACGAGCACTATATCGGTACCGTCGATATGGCCATCAACTTCTTTAAGTTTGTGGCCGAAGAAGCCCGTGAGTGGATGGCTCGCCTGGGAGTGCGCACCCTCGATGAGCTGGTGGGTCGCGTCGATCTGCTGGAGCGTATCGAGGGTACCAGTGAGAAGCAGGCCAAACTGGATCTGAGCCCGATTGTCTACACCGACGATCTGCTCAACAGCAAGCCGCAGATCTGCCAGGTCGAGCGCAACGAGCCCTTCGACAAGGGCGAGTGTGCCGAACGCATGGTGGCGGAAGTGCTGCCTGCGATTGAAGCCAAGACTGGCGGAGAATTCTCGTTCCACATCACCAACTGTGATCGCTCCATCGGTGCGCGCCTCAGTGGTGAGATCGCCAAGCGTCATGGCAACCAGGGCATGGCAGATGCGCCTATCAAACTCAACCTGACCGGTATTGCCGGACAGAGTTTTGGTGTCTGGAACGCCGGTGGTCTGGAGCTGTATCTCGAAGGCGATGCCAACGACTATGTCGGTAAAGGCATGGCCGGCGGCAAAATTGTGCTGCGTCCACCCCAGGGGTCCGAGTTCGAGTCCCATAACACCAGCATCATGGGCAACACCTGCCTCTACGGTGCAACCGGCGGCAAGCTGTTTGCGGCCGGTACCGCAGGTGAGCGTTGCGGTGTGCGTAACTCCGGTGCCCATGTGGTGGTTGAGGGCGCTGGCGATCACTGCTGTGAGTACATGACCGGCGGTATCGTTACGGTGCTGGGCAAGACCGGTGTCAACTTTGGTGCAGGCATGACCGGCGGCTTCGCCTACGTACTGGATCAGGACAACACTTTCGTGGACAAGTACAACCACGAGTTGATCGAGATTCACCGCATCAACCGTGAGGCGCTTGAAGCTCACCGCAACCACCTGCGGGGCATTATCGAAGAGTTCGTTGCCGAGACCGGCAGTGCCTGGGGCCAGACATTACTGGCCAACTTTGAGGACTTCATTGGCAAATTCTGGTTGGTAAAACCAAAAGCGGCCAGCCTGGGCAAGTTGCTCGACGATGTAAAGCGGCGCGGCGAATAAACCCCGCTCGTTGAGACATGTTGGCAGACGTTTTGCTGTATTTCGGCAAACGTCTTGCTGACGGCAGGCAGAAGCCAAGCAACAGGATTTAGAGAAAACACTATGGCTGACCGTTTAAAAAACAACTTTCAGTTTTTGGATGTGGGTCGACAGGACCCGGATAAGAAAGCGATCGAAACCCGCAAAGCCGAGTTCGTGGAAATTTACCAGCCGTTCACAGAAGAGCAGGTGCAACATCAATCGCACCGCTGTCTGGAGTGCGGCAACCCCTATTGTGAGTGGAAGTGCCCGGTTCACAACTTCATTCCCAACTGGTTGAAACTGATTTCCGAAGGCAACATTTTTGAGGCGGCCAACCTCAGTCACCAGACCAATACCCTGCCTGAAGTCTGCGGCCGGGTGTGTCCACAGGATCGCCTGTGTGAAGGCGCCTGTACCCTCAACGATGGTTTTGGCGCGGTGACCATTGGCAACGCCGAGAAGTACATCACCGATACGGCGCTGGCCATGGGCTGGAAGCCGGACATGTCGCAGGTGGTATGGACCGACAAGAAAGTGGCTGTTATCGGCGCCGGCCCGGCGGGTCTGGGCTGTGCCGATGTGCTGGTGCGCAATGGTGTGAAACCTGTGGTGTTTGACCGCTATCCCGAGATCGGCGGTCTGCTGACGTTCGGTATTCCGGAATTCAAGCTGGAAAAATCGGTTCTGAGCCGTCGCCGCGAGATCTTCACCGAGATGGGCATTGAGTTTCGTCTCAACACCGAGGTGGGCAAAGACATCACCATGGAAGAGCTGCTCAAGGATTACGACGCGGTCTTTATGGGCATGGGTACCTACAACTACATGAAGGGCGGTTTCCCCGGTGAGGACTTGCCCGGTGTTTTCGATGCGCTGCCGTTCCTGATCTCCAATGTGAATCGCAACCTGGGTTTTGAGAAAGACCCCAGTGAGTTCATCAGTGTGGAAGGCAAGAAGGTGGTCGTACTGGGTGGTGGTGATACCGCCATGGATTGTAACCGCACTTCCATCCGTCAGCAGGCGGATACAGTGACCTGTGCCTACCGCCGCGATGAAGAAAATATGCCGGGCTCCAAGCGCGAAGTGGCCAACGCCCGCGAAGAGGGTGTGGAATTCCTGTTTAACCGCCAGCCCATCGCCATTGTCGGTGAGGACAAGGTCGAGGGTGTGAAAGTGGTCACCACGCAACTGGGTGAGGCCGATGAAAACGGTCGTCGTCGCCCCGAACCGATTCCGGGCAGTGAGGAAATTCTGCCGGCGGATGTGGTGCTGATTGCCTTCGGTTTCCGCCCGAGTCCTGAGCCCTGGTTTGCCGATCACCAGATCAACGTCAACGATTGGGGCGGTGTGGAAGCGCCGGAAGCCCAGGAATTCAAATTCCAGACCTCCAATCCGAAGGTGTTTGCCGGCGGCGATATGGTGCGCGGTTCCGATCTGGTGGTGACCGCCATCTGGGAAGGACGTCAGGCGGCCGAAGGCATCCTGGATTTCCTGGACGTATAAACCTTGCCTAGCTGCCGCGTCATTGCGATGAGCGCAGCGACGCGGCGATCCATTTCCGGCACCTTGCTGGAACCTTAAGGGTAGATCCGCATTAGGGTTCTTAAGCCGAAGCCCGGCGGCCGGGTCGGGCCGCCGACCGGCCGCATGGCCCCGGGATGATTCGGCCGCTCCGGAACTCGCGCTGCGTGTTCAGGCAGCCGTCGCTCTGGTCCGAATCCCCCCCCCCCCCCCCCCCGAGCCCATCAGCGCGGCCCGAATGGTCGGCAACCCGAACCCGCCGCCGAACTTCTCAATACCTGTTTCATTCCCAGGGCCTCGTCATCGCGAGGCGCTCAGCGCCGCGGCGATCCATGTCTGGCACATAGGCCGAACCCCACGACTTAGCCCCTCAACTCGCGTACAATGCCCGCGTTTGAAAAGTTGACTGGAACCAAGCCATGACTGAGCTCAAAAATGATCGTTTCCTGCGTGCCCTGCTGAAACAGCCGGTGGATGTGACCCCGGTGTGGATGATGCGTCAGGCTGGCCGCTATCTGCCGGAATATCGCGCCACCCGCGCTCGCGCCGGCGATTTTATGAGCCTTTGTCAGAACCCACAGATGGCCTGTGAGGTGACCCTGCAGCCGCTGGATCGCTATCCGCAGCTGGATGCCGCCATTCTGTTTTCCGATATCCTCACCATCCCCGATGCCATGGGCCTGGGGCTTTATTTTGAAACCGGCGAAGGTCCGCGTTTTAAGAAGTCAGTCCACACGGCGGCGGATATTGAGGCGCTGCCAGTGCTGGAGACCCGCAAGGACCTGAGTTACGTCACTGACGCCGTCAGCACCATCCGCAAGGAGCTCAATGGTCGGGTGCCGCTGATCGGCTTTACCGGCAGCCCCTGGACCTTGGCGACTTATATGGTGGAGGGCGGCTCCTCCAAGGATTATCGCCGTACCAAGGCTATGCTCTACGATCAGCCGGAGCTGCTGCACCTGTTGCTGGATAAGCTGGTGTTGTCGATCATTGATTACCTGAATGAACAAATTCGCGCTGGCGCCCAGGCGGTACAGATTTTCGATTCCTGGGGTGGTGCGTTAAGCCACAGTGCCTATCAGGAGTTTTCCCTGCAGCCCATGCAGCGCATTATCGACGGTCTCATCAAAGAACATGAGGGGCGCCAGGTACCGGTTATCCTGTTTACCAAAGGCGGCGGTCAGTGGCTGGAAACCATGGCCAATACCGGTGCCACGGCATTGGGGCTCGACTGGACCACTGACATTGGTGCAGCGCGTGCGCGAGTCGGTGACAAGGTTGCCCTGCAGGGCAATATGGACCCGGCGGTACTGTACGCCAAGCCAGACCGGATTCGTGAGGAAGTGGGGCGTATTCTGCAGAGTTACGGCCAGGGCACAGGCCATGTGTTCAACCTGGGCCACGGCGTGACGCCGGAAGTGGACCCGGCCCACGCCGGCGCCTTCTTTGAAGCGGTGCATGAGCTGTCTGCCCAATTTCACTAACCTGTCGGTAAGTGGGTCGATCTGCCGATAAACGGCAGTGAACGAATGCTATCCGGTCGAGACCGGTATAGTGTTTTTGGCCCACTTGTGACTATAATCTAGCTCGGCTTACCTGATGGCAGGTGGGCTCCTCATCCAACTTTACGTCTCTGATTGATTTTAAAGGCAACGATAAACACAATAACTCAATGTCTCTTCAGTGCTGGCAGAGTTCAGGGATGGGACCAAAAGTGTGAACGGATACAGCGGTGGCTGACTGAACGGCTTGTATACTCGGGAATTTCGGTATTAACAGGCAAAGGGAGTCGGCCACATGGGCGACGAGGTAGTTGCAGTGGGTGTGAAACAAATCAAAGTGGATGTCAATGACCTGACGGTGGGCATGTTTGTGTCCGGGTTGGATCGCCCTTGGACGCAGACTCCGTTCCCGTTGCAGGGATTTTATATTCGCGAAGCTGAGGAAATCCGTCAGCTGAAAAACCACTGTCGTCATGTTTACATCGATGTTGCCAAGGGATCGGGTCCCGTTGCGCAAAAGTTAAAGACGCTACAAGCCAAGGAACAGTCAGAGGCCCGCGGCCTCATTAAGGAAAAGGGAGCTCGAGCGGCGCGCAACAGCAAAGTCAAACTCGATGTATCCCCCCTCAAGATCCGTCGCGATGTCTATAGCGACCAGGTTCCGCTGCAAAAAGAGGTCAAGCAGGCGCGTCAATTACACCAGGCGGTGTTTAATTCGGTCAGCGAGGTGATCAAGCAGCTCGGCAGCGGTGGCGATGTGCCGGTGCAGGAAACCCGTCGCGTCGCCAGTCAGATGGTGGACAGCGTTTTGCGCAATCCCGACGCTTTTACCTGGCTGTCGCGGGTGAAAGAGGTGGATGAACACACTTATAGCCACTCTGTGCGTTCGGCGGTGTGGGCCATTATTTTTGGCCGTCATATTGGCATGTCGAAAAAAGATCTCGATGTGCTGGCTTTGGGCGTGCTGTTGAAAGATGTGGGCAAAACCAAAATTGATCGTCAACTGTTGGACAAGAATCCCCGTTCTGCCGCTGAAGAGCATGAGTACGAGCGCTTTGTTGAAATTGGTGTGGAAATTTTACGCCGCACGCCGAATGTCGAGCCGCGGGTGATCTCGGTGGTGAAATACCACTGTGAACGGGTGAACGGCAGTGGTTTTCCCCTGCAGTTGCGCGGCGATAAGATCCCCTTGCTGGGTAAGGTCGCAGGCATTGTGACCTATTATGATGAGGTCACCAATCCGCGTGGTGAACTGCATCCGCTGTCGCCATCCAAGGCCGTTGCCAAACTCTATGAGCGCCGCGATAAGGAGTTTCAGGAAGAGTTGGTGGTGGAGTTTATTCGTGCGATTGGGCTCTATCCCACCGGTACTATTGTGGAACTCAACACCGGCGAAGTGGCCGTGGTGGTGGAGCAGAACTTTGAGCGCCGGCTGAAGCCGAAAGTGATTATTGTGCTGGATGCGTGCAAGGAACCCCTGAGTAAACCGATCTTTCTCGATCTGGCGGAAGATGACCGCCGCAAGCAGGCGCTGGTGGACAGCGGCAAGAAGCGTTTCGAAGAAGTGGAAAAAATCGAAATTTCCCAGGATCTTGAGCCAGGACGCTTTGATATCGACATCAAAAAAATTCGAGATGAATACCTGTTCAAGAGTGAGAAAAAAAGCCTGTTTTCATTCTTCAAACGGGATTAATGCCCGCCCTGTTTGATAAATTCGACGGTTTTGTTGTGGCTGATTTCCCGCGCTTCAATGTGTTCGAACTCTTTTGACAGCAGTACCTGACCTATTCCGCTTTGGTTGAAGAGCAAGCCATTGCCGCCGCTTGGCTGGCGGCGTTTGATGCGCATGGCGCGGCGCTTGGTGAACAAGTTCAGTGGCGAGCGGCTGGCGTATAACCAGCGGTTGAGGCGGTCAAACCAGCGCAGCAAGGTTGGCGGGAAACAGTTTTTGATACCGCTGGCGGTCACTTGCAATATCTCCGGGCTGTGGTGGCGATGACGCAGGGTAATGTCATACACGAAACTGTAGTGAACATCGCCGGAAATGATAATAAAGTGCGGCGGAGTCTGGGCATGGCGAAAGATATTGAGGATAACGTTAGCCGCGCCTGGATGGGCCATCCAGTTTTCCGCGTCCACCATCAGCGGTTTGCCAAAAGTGGTGAAAACCCTTTGCACCGCCTCGATCAATTTCACTCCAAACACCGGCGCGGCTGACACCAGAATGACCGCGTCTTCCCCGATCATCTGCTGCTGCAGAGCCGATAGAGACTCCCAGTCCATCAGCCCGGACGGTTTATTCGGATTGCGTTCCGAGCGCCAGCGATGGGTGCGGGTATCCAGCACGATCAGTTTCGGTTGAGTGTCCAGATGATAGTGCCACTGGCCCCATTGCAGCAGTCTGTCCACCAGTTGATCGTGTTGGGAAATACCCTGGTCTGTAAAATGCGACAAGCCTTCCTGGTTCAGGTCGGTGAAGTGACGGGGTTGATTGCCCCAGCCCTGGCACAACCAATAACCGATCAGGGCATTGCCGATAATGCGGCGGGAAAACGGATGGTTGTAGGCGGCATCCTCCCAGCCGCGTGTCAGGTTCCAGTCATCGGTAACGTCATGGTCGTCGAAGATCATGTAGGTGGGGATATGGGCCAGGGCCCTTTGTACCCGGGGCAATCCTTCGACAAAATCTTCAATGATGGCCTGTTCAGCCCGGTAGCGATCCCGGCAGGGCTCCGGCATGCTCTTTTCTCCGGCGCTGAGATCCAGGGTTTCCCACAGGCTTGGTGACCACACCAGCAGGTACATGGCAATCACCTCGCTGACACAGATCAGGTGATTGTGGGCTCCGGATGCTGTGAAAATGGGCTTTTTAGCACCGGTAAAAAACTGCTCCAGCAACCCCTGGTTGGCCTGGGTGTCAGGCAGCAGTTTTTCCCGCTGGTAGTAACAGGCGGGGCTTTGCAGCAGCGAGGCGGTGTTATCGACCGTGGCGCCTTCAAACTGTTCGTGAAACAGCCCCAACCGCTCTATCAACTGGTGTATGGCCCAGAGCGTGGGACCAGCGACTTCGTCGGCATAGATCTGATCGCCGGAAAACAGCAGCAGGGCAGGGCAGCTTTCTGCCTGGGTGCGACTTTCTGCCAGCAGTTTATCCACCTGCAGCAGGCCATCCTGACTCGGGTGGTGGGGTTTGCGGCAGGAGCCGTGGAGGAGGTTATCGAGCCTGGATTTGAGGGTGAAACCCGGTCGTTGCTGGTTGTCGTAGCAGAGATGGGGCAGGTGTTGCTGCAGCGCTACACCATCGGTGAGCAGGTCGTATTCCAGATAGCGGTCGTGGGGCAGGGCGGTGTCGCTGCAAGCGGTCAGCAGCTGGATAAAGCAATGCTGGCCCAGTTGAACCGTCTGAACCTGAAGGTCATCGCTGCCGGACTGCAGATCCAGGCGTTTCTCACCGTTCTCAAACAGCTGGAAGTGGAAGTCACAGCGGTGGCTGGTTGCCAGCCACAGGGTCAACTGGGTGTCACTGCAGTGCCGCAGAACCGGACCGGACAGAATCACCGGCAGGGTTTGTGCCCTGCCTGCGTCCTGTGGCGCTTGTTGATGGGCTGTAGGCACTGGCTCGGCTGTCGGTTCTGGCACGGTGACCCTCAAGGTTTCAGGCAGTACGTTTGGTTCCCAGTTTCTCGCCCATACGCGTGGGGCTGCCAGCGCTGTAGCTTTCACACCAGTCAATGGCGTCTTTGCCAAACAGCACAATGGCGGTAGAGCCGAGTTTGAAGCGGCCCATTTCATCGCCGGTGCTGTATTCAAAGGTTTCACGGCCGTCGTAGTGAGTGGTGCGCACTGTGCGGGGTTCCGGTGTGACCTGTCCAGCCCAGACGGTTTCAATGCTGGCCACAATCATGGCACCAACCAGAATCACGGCCATGGGGCCGGCATCAGTGTCGAACAGGCACACGGCGCGTTCGTTACGGGCAAACAGCCGTGGGACATTTTCGGCGGTGGTGTCGTTTACGGAAAACAGATCACCGGGAACATGTACCATGGACGTCAGTTTGCCACCGAAGGGCATGTGCACCCGGTGATAATCCCTCGGCGACAAATACACCACAGCAAACTTACCGTCTTCAAACGGTGTGGCCAGTGTGGCATCGCCACCGACCAGTTCCTGCAGGCTGTAATCCTGGCCTTTGGCTTGAAAAATCCGGCCGTGGCGGATGTCGCCGATCTGGCTGATGGCACCGTCGGCGGGACAGACAATGGCGTTGTCGTCATCACAGATAGGGCGGGCATCTTCGCGTAAGGCGCGAGTGAAAAAGGCGTTGAAGGACGGGTAGGCGCAGGGGTCGGTTTCCACCGCTTCGCTCATATCGATGTCGTAGCGTTTGACGAACCAGCGCGTAAACGGATCCTTGATCCAGCCAATGGAGGTGTTGGCCAGCCAGCCGGCAGCGCGGGAAATCAGGTGTTGTGGTACCAGGTACTGGAATCCAATAAACAGCTTTTCTTTCACAATACTTCCTTCAATTACACTTCGACAGGCGTATCGGGGTGATTGCCCCACTCGGACCAGGAGCCGTGATAGCCCTTAACGTTGAGGCCGAGAATTTTCCCCAGCAGGTAGGTGAAGCCGGAGCGATGGTGGCTCTGGCAGTGTGACACGATGGTCTGATTGGCATTGAAGCCCAGCTCGTTGAGACGTTCCAGCGCGTCTTCGCGAATGCGAAGGTCACGACTCGGGTCCATCATGCTGGTCCACTCACAGTGAATCGCGCCGGGCATATGGCCACCCTTTTGCGCCAGCACTTTTTCACCGCGATATTCCTCGGCGCTGCGGGCATCCCAAACGGCAAAGTCCGGTTGTCCCAGGCGCGGCAGAATGTCGGCAATCTCAATGACGACGGCCGGGTCGATGGTCAGGTGCTGGGGCACCGGCGTGCGTGCGGACGTGTCAGTAGTCAGTGGCAGTCCGGCACTGCGCCAGGCGTGAATGCCGCCGTTCAAGTACGAGTAGTGTTTATGGCCAATGGCATCCAGCGTCCAGATCAGGCGTCCGGCCCAGCCGCCCCCTTCATCGTCGTAGGCCACCACGTGGGTGTCATCGCTCAGTCCCAGGCGCTCGAACAGGGTTTCCAGTTGCGGCAGGCCGGCAATTCGACCGGGGGCTGGCGGCTGGCCACAGACCAGGGCTTTGGGGGAGACGTACTGGGCTCCGGGGATATGGCCCTGCTGGAAGCTCGCTTCTGAACACAGGTCGATAATGAGCAGTTTCGGCTGGTCCAGTTGCGCCTGCAGTTCTTCAGGCTCAATCAAGAGGGGCAGTAAGGGGGCGGTCATGGTTTGGTTCTCCACGCAAAATCGCTCAGTGTTGATTTATCAGGGTTGCCTTAAAGGTCTTAATATTTAAACGCCATGGCCCGGCATTGTACTGCAAAGCCCGCTCAATGTGCGGCCATGGCGGTGCTGTTTCAGGAGTGGCTATCGCTTTGCAGGGTGGAAAGGATGTAGCGGAAGCTGGCCCAGCGGGTCTGGCTGATGTCGCCGTCTTCCAGCGCTTGTCGCAGGGCGCAGCCGGGTTCCGTTTCGTGGGCGCAGTCGCGAAATTTGCAGTGGCCGAGGAACGGTCGAAATTCCACAAAGCCTTCCAGTAAGCTTTGTTCGTCCATATGCCAAAGGCCAAATTCCCGTATTCCGGGGGAGTCAATCAGATGACCACCGGCGGGGAAGTGGTAGAGCTGGGCGGTGGTAGTGGTGTGTGTGCCCTGCTGGTTGATTTCAGACAGGGCGCCGACTTTCAATTCCTCATGGGGCAGCAGCATATTGATCAGTGAGGATTTGCCGACGCCGGACTGGCCGACAAACACACTGGTATAGTGGGTTAAATACTCAATAAGCTGTTCCAGGCCCTGCTCGGTTTTGGTGGAGGCATTGAGCCACTCGTAGCCCAACTGGGTGTAACGGGTCTGCAGTTCGTGCAGCTTGTCCCGGTTGTTGTCGTCGATACGATCGACTTTGTTGAGCAGGATAATGGGCTGGATATCGAGTGATTCGGCGGCCACCAGGTAGCGATCAATCAGGTTGGCGTAGGGCTCGGGGTAAGGCGCGATGACGATGACGATGCGGTCAATGTTGGCGGCCACGGTTTTCATATCGCCGTAGGGGTCCGGTCGGCTGAGTTCGGAATGGCGCGGCAGGACGGCGACGATCACACCCAGCGGGTCACCGCTGCGCCACACGACTTTATCGCCGGTTACCAATGACCCCAGGTTGGCGCGCATATGGCACCGTTGCACCCGGCCTTGCTGTTCGCCTTCCAGCGCTTCGACGGCCACCTGAGTGCCGTAATGGGCGATCACCAGACCGTGTTGTTCCGGCCCCAGGTCGCCTTCCTGCAGCTGTTCCTGAGCGCGGGCCTCACGCTTGGTGGCGCGGGCGGCACGTTCTTCCTGGACTTTCTGGATGCGCCAGGCCTGGCGGCGGGTTAATTTGCGTTTACTCATGGGTTTTTCGTGTCATCGGTGGAGCTGCTATAGTTGTGCTCGATTTTGGAGATTCTTTTGGGATCGCCTGCCAGAGAGGTTCCCTTACGGGACACGCTGTGAATGCATCCATGCACGCTCGGCGTCGGCATCCATGCCTCCGACGGTCCCGCAAGGGAACCTCACCGTCAGGCTGAGTGCCATCCCTCAAACAACAAGCTCTCGCCCCAAATTATTGGCATTGTAGTGGATTTGAAGATTATGAGTAGCGAAATGAACAAAGACGATAACTTGATCTGGATCGATCTGGAGATGACCGGTCTCAGCCCCGAGAACGATGTCATCATCGAAATCGCTACCATTGTGACCGATGCCCAGCTCAATGTGCTGGCCGAGGGGCCGGTCATGGCCATTCATCAGCCGGAAGCGGTGATGAACGCCATGGATGAGTGGAATACCCGTCAGCACGGCAAGTCGGGGCTGACGGCGCGGGTGTTGGCCAGCGATATTTCCGCCCAGCAGGCGGAGCAGGCGACCATTGAGTTTCTCAAGCGGTGGGTGCCGGCCGGCAAGTCCCCCATTTGCGGCAATTCCATCTGTCAGGACCGTCGCTTTCTGGCGCGTTACATGCCCGATCTGGAGGCGTATTTCCACTATCGCAATCTGGACGTCAGCACTCTCAAGGAGCTGGCCCGGCGCTGGAAGCCTGAGGTGTTAACCGGTGTGAAGAAAACCGGTGCGCATCTGGCGCTGGACGATATCCGCGATTCCATCGAAGAGTTGAAGCACTATCGGGCAGAGTTTATTCGCCTGTAAGGTAAACCGGGTGAAACTCAGGTGTTGTACACATCCAGTACCAGCCCCCAGGCATTGTGGGGCTCGGGCACATCCCAGTCGCTGAACACGGCGTCCATTTTTTTCTGGTAGTACTGGGCCACCTTGCGGTAGGTGGGGCGACCCGGATCGGTGATCAGGGCGCGTTCGACACCGGCGTCCATGGCGCGGCCGATCAGCTGGCGAATGGGCTTGACCAGACTGTCCCAGAAGCAGATGTCGGCGCCGATGATCATATCGAACTGGCTTAGGTCGTCGACACTGATGTCTTCAAAGCGCATTTGAATGGTGTCGGTGCTGACGCCGTTGAGGGCGGCGTGGTATTCGAGAAACGGAAATACCCGTTCATCGGCATCCAGCGATACCACTTCTGCGCCGAACTCTTTTGCGCAAAAAATTCCACCCAGGCCCCAGCCACAACCGATTTCCAGAATACGACTGCCGGGTTCCGGTGGGCATTCGCGCAGGTAGTCCATCAGCACGTAGGTGGATTTCCAGAATTTGGTGCCGTGCAGGCTCGCTTCACCGACTTTGCGTTTGAGGTGGCGCATGTCCGGATGGCTGTTTTTCAGGATCTGTAAACCAAAAGCTTCGCGAGTATGTTTGTCAGTCATTCGCAGTCGTTTTCCTAGGTTATCAAACGGTCAGGGTGATGTGTTTGCTCGTCGCAGCTTGCGCTTGCGACGCCGGTTAGGATTGGCGTGTTGATCGAGAGACCACTGCACATGTTCACGTACAAGCTCTGAAGGGTAATCCATTTTTTGCTGCAGTGCATTGACAATGCGCTCGCTGGTGGGGGCATTGCCCAGGCCGATGGCCAGGTTGCGCAACCAGCGCTCGTAGCCGATGCGACGAATGGCGGAACCTTCGGTATTGGTTAAAAATTCGGTTTCACTCCAGTTGAATAATTCCACCAGATCGCGGCGGTCGAGTGAGTGACGGGGTGTGAAGCTGTCTTCCCGGGAAAAACTGGCGTACTTATTCCAGGGGCAGATGGCCTGGCAGTCATCGCAACCGAACACCCGGTTGCCCATGGGCTCGCGGAATTCCAGTGGAATTGTGCCCTTGTTTTCAATGGTCAGGTAGGAAATGCAGCGGCGTGCGTCCAATTCGTAGGGGCGAGGAAAGGCATCGGTAGGGCACACTTTGAGGCACGCCTGGCAGTCTCCACAACGATCCGGCGGCGAACTGTCATTGATGGGCAGCGGTAAACTGGTCAGAATTTCGCCCAGAAAAAACCAGCTGCCGGCCTGCTCATGCAGCAGTAAGGTGTGTTTACCGACCCAGCCCAGTCCGGCTTTGGCCGCCAGTGGCCTTTCCATGACCGGCGCACTGTCGACAAAGGCCCGCTGAATGATTTCGCTGCCCGTGGGCTCACCGAGTTCCCGGGTTACCGCCGTCTCTATCTGCTGGGCGAGTTTGCTCAGGCGTTTGCGAATCAGTTTGTGGTAATCGCGACCCAGCGCGTAGCGGGAGACATAGGCTTTCTCACCGTCTTTGAGGATGCGGATCGGGTCGGTATCGGCCGGCAGATAGTCCATGCGTGCGCAGATCACCCGTTGAGTGCCTGGCAGTAATTCCTGGGGACGCGAGCGCTTGTGCCCGTGTTCTCCCAGCCAGGCCATATCGCCTTGATAACCTTTGTCGAGCCACGCCTGTAAGCGCTGTTCTTCGGTCTCCAGGTTGGTATCGCTGATACCGATTTGCTGAAACCCCAGTTCCCGCCCCCAGTGTTCAATGTCGCTGGCCAGCGCCAACAAAAACTCAGCGGACAAGTTCAACAGGTTTGCCGACGCTGGATCGTTGCGGTTGCTCATGGGGATTCACCGGGGAGTGAGACGATTGGTTGAATGAAACGTGTATAATTCTCCCATATTTACCAGAATTTCGAGAGCGCTTCATGACCGATGCAGTTTCCTCCCCGCCGGCGGGGACGTTCACCCGTCGCTTGCCGACTGATCTCTATCGTGCCGACCAGGTACGCGCGCTGGATCGCTGCGCCATTGAGGAGCACGGCATTGCCGGTATTCACCTGATGAAACGCGCCGGCCGTGCCGCTTTTGCCGCGCTGCTGGAGCGCTGGCCAGAACCCGAGCAGGTCACGGTCTTGTGCGGAGCGGGCAATAACGCCGGCGATGGCTTTGTCATTGCAGGCTTGGCAGCGCAACGCCGTATTCCGGTGACAGTCATCTGTGTGGCAGAGCCAGAGAAGCTGCAGGGGGATGCACGCTTGGCCTATGAATTTGCCCGCCGCGAAGGGGTGATCATGCAGCCGTTGCAGGAGAGTCAGGGGTTTAGCGGGATCGTGGTTGATGCCATGTTGGGCACCGGGCTCAGTGGTGAGGTGCGCGACCCCTACCGGCAGGCGATCGAGTGGCTCAACAGCAGCAACCTGCCGGTGCTGGCGGTGGATATTCCCTCGGGCTTGTGTGCCGATACCGGCCGGGAGTTGGGGGTGGCAGTGAAAGCCGAACTGACGGTGAGTTTTATCGGCCTCAAGCAGGGCTTGTTGACCGGTCGTGGCCCGGCGCTGACGGGTGAGTTGTTGTTTGCCGATCTGGGCGTACCGCAAGCGGTTTATCACTCCAATGTGGCCAGTGTGGAACGCCTGTGCTTGAGTGATTTACTGCGGCAACTGCCTGAGCGTGACGGCGATGCTCACAAGGGGGATTTTGGTCACGTGATGGTGGTGGGTGGCGACAGCGGTTTTGCCGGTGCGGCGGCCATGGCCGGTGAGTCGGCGGCGCGGATGGGGGCCGGACTGACCAGTGTGGCCACCAGGCCGGAACATGTGGCGGCTATTATTGCCCGTCGCCCCGAATTAATGGTGGCCGGTGTTACCTCCGGCCAGGCCCTGGAGCCACTGTTGGCGCGGGTCACGGTGCTGGTCTTGGGGCCGGGTCTCGGCCGCTCTCCCTGGTCGGAACAGATGTTACAGCAGGCGGCGGCCAGCGATTTGCCGATCGTCCTGGATGCCGACGGCCTCAACCTGTTGTCTGAAGGGCGCGTGCTGGGGAATCAGTGCCGGCGGGACAACTGGATTCTGACTCCGCACCCGGGTGAGGCCGCGCGTCTGCTGGGGGTGACAACCGCCGAGATTCAAAAAGACCGTTTCAGTGCCGCTCGACAATTGCAGCAGCGCTTCGGTGGTACCGTGCTGTTGAAGGGTGCCGGCACGGTCATCGCCGCCCAGGATGGCAGTTTGAGTGTGGCCGATGTGGGCAACCCCGGCATGGCTTCCGGCGGCATGGGCGATGTCCTCAGCGGCGTCATTGGCGGTCTGCTGGCGCAGGGCCTGGAACCCTGCGCGGCAACCAAGTTGGCGGTCTGCCTGCACGGCGCGGCGGCGGATATGGCGGTTGCGGATAACGGCATGCGGGGCTTGCTGGCTACTGACTTATTGCCCTACCTGCGGCAATTGCTCAACAGTGAGTTGGCTGAATGACGGTGCTGGCGGAACAATCCCTCTATCTTGCGGATGAAGCCGCCACGGTGGCTGCCGGAGAGCGTCTCGGGCGCGCCACTCGTGGCGGTGCGGTGGTGTTCCTCGAGGGAACCCTGGGAGCAGGAAAAACCACATTCAGTCGCGGTGTGTTGCGAGCCTTTGGGCATTCAGGAGCGGTTAAGTCCCCTACCTATACTTTGGTAGAGCCTTACGAGTTTGCCGAGGCGCAGGTCTACCATTTCGATCTCTATCGACTCGGCGATCCGGAAGAGTTGGAGTATATGGGGATACGGGATTACTTCAGTGGTGATCACCTGTGTCTGGTGGAGTGGCCCAGCCGTGGCGACGGTGTCTTACCCACGGCGGATCTGGTGTTGACCCTGATTGTGGAGCCACCTGGACGACGCTTGCGGTTACAGGCGCAGACTGAGCGGGGTCAGGCGCTGCTGGCGAACTTTTGATCACAATTCGCGGTCTGAGGCTTTTCTCGCGCCAGATAAGGCGGTAACGTAAACCCAAAATGCGTTAATCGCCAGATAACTTACAGGAAACAGGACGATGATTGGGGAAACAACAGCCGCACAGGGTCAGTTGCAGAACCGGGCCAGCCCGGCGACGCCTGTGTCGCTGTTGCTGCTGGTGATGTTACTGCTGCTGTCGGACATGGTGAGGGCCGCTGCCGATATTAAGGGGGTGCGCCTGTGGCGTGCACCTGACCACACCCGACTGGTGCTGGACCTGAGTGGTGGTGTGCAACACAAGTTATTTACCCTTAATAACCCGGATCGGCTGGTGATCGATATCAGCGATACCCGCCTGCAGGCTTCCCTGACGGGATTGCCGTTAGCGGATACGCCCATCCAGCGAATTCGCAGTGCGGCCCGCAACGGTCGTGACCTGCGCGTGGTGTTGGATCTGTCGACGGCCGTTCAACCCAAGAGCTTTTTCCTGAAAAAACACGGTGATATGGATGACCGGCTGGTGGTGGACCTGTTTGATCGCCAGGCGCGTGTGGAAAAAACCGTTCAACAGGTGGTGGATAACCACCAGGGCAGGCGCGACATCATCATTGCCATTGATGCGGGCCACGGCGGTGAAGACCCCGGCGCACTGGGGCCAAAGTTCAGTGGTAAACCGCTGCGGGAAAAAGACGTGGTGCTGGCGATCAGTAAGCAGCTGGCAGCCATGGTGAACGCTGAGCCCGGTTATCGCGCAGAACTGGTGCGCAGTGGCGATTACTATATCCCCCTGCGCAAACGCCGCGATATTGCTCGCGACAAACGCGCCGATTTGTTTGTGTCCGTGCACGCCGATGCGTTTAAGCATCCCTCGGCCAACGGCGCATCCGTGTTTGCGCTCTCCCGTCGAGGGGCGACGTCGGAGACGGCCCGGTTCCTGGCGCAACAGGAAAACGATGCCGACCTTATCGGTGGTGTGGGCAGCGTCAGTCTGGACGACAAGGACGAAGTCCTGCGCGGGGTGTTGGTGGATTTGTCGATGACGGCCACACTCGGTTCCAGTTTGCAGGTGGGTGATCGAGTTTTGAAGCAGATGGATTCGGTGGCGCGGCTGCACAAGTCGCAGGTGGAGCAGGCCGGGTTTGCCGTGCTGAAATCGCCGGATGTACCGAGTATCCTGGTGGAGACCGGGTTTATTTCCAACCCCGATGAAGCCCGCAAACTGAACACCTATGCCTATCGAAAAAAAATGGCCAGTGCCATCTTTAACGGCATCAAGCAGCACTTTTACACTGTGCCGCCGGCGGGCAGTTATGTGGCTTACCTGAAAAATGGTGGCCAGCCGATTGCCGGAAATAGCCGTGGGCGCGAACACACCATTGCCAATGGTGATACGCTCAGTGGTATCGCCCGTCGCTATGAAGTGACGGTGCGGGAAATCCAGCAAGCCAATCAAATGAATAACAGTGTCATACGAGTGGGTGACAAGCTAAAAATCCCCGCTTCCTGACAGGACAGATGTTGTATGTCTAAAATCCAATTGCTCAGCCCTCGCCTGGCCAACCAGATTGCCGCCGGTGAGGTGGTTGAGCGTCCCGCTTCCGTGATCAAGGAAGTGTTGGAAAACAGCCTTGATGCCGGAGCCACTCGCCTGGAAGTGGACGTCGAAAACGGCGGCATCAAATTGATCCGCGTGCGCGATGACGGCAGCGGCATTGATAAAGACGACCTGCCGCTGGCGTTAAGCCGCCATGCCACCAGCAAAATTTATCAGCTCGACGATCTGGAAGCGGTGTCGACCCTCGGCTTTCGCGGCGAGGCCCTGGCCAGTATCAGTTCGGTCTCGCGGCTGACGGTGACCAGTAACAGCGGCGATGAAAACCGCGGTTGGTGCGCGCGGGCGGAAGGCCGCGATATGGAGACCGAAGTCTCGCCGGCGGCCCACCCTCGCGGTACCACGGTGGAAGTGCGGGATTTGTTTTTCAACACCCCGGCGCGACGCAAGTTTCTGCGCACCGAGAAAACCGAGTTCAATCGCATCGAGGACAACCTCAAGAAACTGGCGTTATCGCGTTTCGACGTGAGTTTTAACCTGCGTCACAACGGTCGTGTGATCCACAGCTGGCGTGCGGCCCACTCCCAGGTGGAGCAGGAGCGCCGGGTGGCCCAGGTGTGCGGTCCGGCGTTTATGGAAAATGCGGTGCATCTCGACATCGAGCGCACGGGCTTGCGCCTGTGGGGCTGGGTGGCATTGCCGACCTTTTCCCGCAGTCAGGCCGACTTGCAGCACTTTTACGTCAACGGTCGTGCCATTCGCGACAAACTGGTGACTCATGCCGTGCGGCAGGCTTATCAGGATGTGCTGTTTCATGGCCGTCATCCGGCGTTTGTGCTGTATCTGGAGCTGGATCCGGCCACCGTGGATGTCAATGTGCACCCCACCAAACACGAAGTGCGTTTCCGCGATAGTCGCATGGTGCACGATTTCCTGTTTCGCAGTCTGCATCATGCGCTGGCTGAAGTGCGTCCTGGTGATCAACTGCAGAAAGACGAAGCCCCCCCTGCGGGACTGGCGTTGCAGTCTCTCTCTCAGGTCAGCGGTGTGGCCGCCGGAGAGTTCAAGCAACAGGAAACCATGTCGTTTCGACCATCGCCAGCAGCTCAGCACCCATCACCGCCCTCCCTGTTTGGAGGGCCGGCAGGTGCCACCGCTGGCGTAAGCGAGAGCTTGCCTGCCTACCAACAGCTGTACGGCCAGGCCAGCAGTGCTGCCGAGGGTAGCTTTACCGCTCAAGCGGCACCCAGTTTGTCGCAGCTGGAAGAGTCCAGCCAGGATATCCCGCCGCTGGGTTACGCCATTGCCCAGCTGAAAGGCATCTACATCCTGGCGGAAAACGCCCAGGGCCTGATTGTGGTGGATATGCACGCAGCCCATGAGCGCATTACCTACGAGCGTATGAAGCTGGCCGTGGCCGAGCAGGGGCTGCACACCCAGCCCCTGTTAGTCCCCGAGACCATCGCTGTCAGCCAGAAAGAGGCGGATTACGCCGATGAGCACGGCGAGCTGTTTCAAGCCCTGGGCTTTGAGCTGCAGCGGGCCGGTCCCGAGAGCTTGTTGATTCGTCAAATCCCGGTGATTCTCAACCGCGCCAATGTTGAGCAGCTGGTGCGGGATGTGTTGGCGGACCTGCTGGAGTATGGCTCCAGCCAGCGTATCGAGCATTACATGAACGAAATCCTGGCCACCATGGCCTGCCACGGCGCGGTGCGGGCCAACCGCAAGCTGACGATTCCCGAGATGAATGCGCTGCTGCGGGATATGGAGGCCACCGAACGCAGTGGCCAGTGTAATCACGGGCGTCCCACCTGGACCCTGCAGACTCTCGACGAGCTGGACAAGCTGTTCCTGCGGGGGCAGTAATGAACGAGAGCCCTAGCAACAAGCCACTGCTCATTTTTCTGATGGGGCCGACGGCGTCCGGTAAAACCGATCTGGCCATTGCCCTACGCCAGCAGTTGCCGGTGGAGCTGATCAGCGTCGATTCCGCCCTGGTGTATCGGCAGATGGACATTGGCAGCGCCAAGCCCAGTGCTGAGGAGCAAGCCCTGGCACCGCACCGGTTGCTGGATATTCGCGATCCCTCAGAGCCCTATTCGGCGGCGGACTTTCGCGCCGATGCCCTGCGAGAAATTGACGCTATTGTGGACCAGGGGCGAATTCCGCTGCTGGTGGGCGGTACCATGCTGTATTTCAAGGCGCTGCTGGAAGGCTTTGCCGATATGCCCCCCGCAGACCAGCAGGTCAGGGCTGATATCGAAGCCCTGGCTGAGCGAGAGGGCTGGCCGGCGGTGCATCGCGAGCTGGCCCAGGTGGATCCCGAGAGCGCCGCTGAGATTCATCCCAATCACTCCCAGCGCCTGAGTCGGGCGCTGGAGGTGTATCGGGTTTCCGGCCGGACCATGACTGCCCTGCGCCGGCAGCAGGACCGCCAGTCACAGGATCTGCACCAACGCTTTGACATTGTCCAGATTGCCATTGCTCCCCGCGACCGTTCGGTCTTGCATGAGCGCATTGCCCGGCGTTTTGGCCTGATGCTGGAACAGGGCCTGATCGAGGAAGTCCAAGCCCTATACCGCCGCGGTGACCTGCACCCGGACCTGCCGGCCATTCGGGCCGTCGGCTACCGCCAGGTGTGGGATTACCTGACCGGTGAGCTGGACCGCGAGACCATGGTAGAGCGCGGCATTGTCGCCACTCGCCAGCTGGCCAAGCGCCAGTTGACCTGGCTGCGGGGCTGGCCGGGGTTGCACTGGGTCTATACGGACACATCGACGGGTGAAATTCGCAAAAAGTCAGATTTGCTGCACGAAATTTTGAACTTTTTACCCCAAAGGCCCCTATAATAGGAGGCGTGCCAACTCTAGTTTGGTACACAGTCAGTTTTTATAGTCATTATTTATTAACGCTTTGTGCTGTGCCGGTGTTTGACCGGATTTTGCAGCAGCTTAGAAGTGCTAGTCAGCAAAGGAGAATAACTATGTCAAAGGGGCATAGCTTACAAGACCCTTATTTGAACGTTTTGCGCAAAGAGCGCATTCCTGTGTCCATTTACCTGGTCAATGGCATCAAATTGCAGGGTCAAATCGAATCGTTTGACCAGTTCGTGGTGCTGTTGAAAAACACCGTCAGCCAGATGGTGTACAAACATGCTATTTCTACCGTCGTGCCCTCTCGCGCTGTGCGTGTTCCCATGCTGAACCCGCAGGCTGGCGAAGGTGAAGAGGCCGAAGGTTAATCTTTTGAGGTACGTCGTTGTTTTTTGAACGTCCTGATTCCGGTGAACTGGCGGTACTGGTTCACCTGGAATTTCCGCTAAATTCCGACCCAGACGATCCCCGCGAATTTGAAGAACTGGTGCTGTCAGCCGGTGGCGACCCTGTCGATTTCATCACAGGTCAGCGCTCCACCCCGCATGCCCGTTACTTTGTTGGTACGGGCAAGCTTGAAGAGCTGAAACAATGTGTGCAGCTGCATCAGGCCGAGCTGGTGATCTTTAACCACAATCTATCGCCCAGCCAGGAACGCAACCTGGAAAAAGAACTCAAGTGTCGGGTGCTGGATCGCACTGGCCTGATTCTGGATATCTTTGCCCAGCGCGCCCGTACCCATGAGGGCAAATTGCAGGTCGAGCTGGCCCAATTGCGGCACATGTCAACGCGACTGATTCGCGGCTGGACCCACCTTGAGCGCCAAAAAGGCGGCATTGGTCTGCGTGGTCCCGGTGAAACCCAGCTGGAAACCGACCGCCGTTTGTTGCGCGGGCGCATCAAGTCGATTGAGAAGCGGCTGGAAAAGGTCCGCCGTCAACGGGACCAGGGTCGCCGCTCCCGCCGTCGCGCCGAGGTGCCCACGGTTTCCCTGGTGGGCTACACCAACGCCGGCAAATCGACGCTGTTCAATCACATTACCGAAGCCGGGGTGTACGCCCAGGATCAACTGTTCGCCACACTCGATCCCACCATGCGGCGTATTGAACTGCCGTCTCTGGGGGTGGCGGTATTGGCTGATACGGTGGGCTTTATCAGTCATCTGCCGCACCGCTTGGTGGAGGCTTTTCGGGCCACGCTGGAGGAGGCCGCCAGTTCGGACCTGTTGCTGCACGTGATTGATGCCGCTGCCGAAGAACGCACACGCAACATTGAGCAGGTGGAAGAGGTGCTGGAAGAGATTGGCGCCGCTGAACTGCCGCAGCTTCGGGTGTTTAACAAAATTGATCTGTTAGAGGAGTTTGCCCCGCGCATTGACCGCGACGACCAGGGTCGACCTGTGGCGGTGTGGCTTTCGGCGCAAACCGGTGCCGGCGTGGAATTGTTGTTCGACGCTGTGGCTGAGTTGTTGGGGCAGGAGCGCGTATTGGAGACGCTGTTGTTACAGCCATCCCAAGCGCGCTTGCGGGCGAAACTCTACGAATATAATGCGGTGACCGAAGAACATTACGGCCACGACGGCAGTATTGAGCTGGCCGTCAACATCCAAAAAGCGGACCTGTTACGTATTCTCAGTCAGGAACAGCTATCCTTTGAATCTTTAAACTGGCAATCTCAAATTGCGGGATAAGTGTCAAATCGGTTAACAATCGTTGCGACTTTGTTAGAATCGTCCCACTTTGACTGTGGCTCTGTGTCAGCTGCGGCCTACTCTGGATTCTAACGACACCATCCAACGGATGACATAAACGGAGAACAACTATGGCCTGGAATGAACCGGGTGGAAATAACAATGACCCCTGGGGTGGTGGCGGTGGCCGCCGTGGTAACGACGGCCCCCCGGACCTGGATGAGGCCCTGAAAAAATTTCAGGAGAAACTGAACGGTATATTTGGTGGCTCCGGTGGTGGTGGCAGCTCCCGCGGCAGCGGCCTGAGCGGCTCGGCTCTGATGGCCATTGCCGTGATTGCGCTGGTGGTCTATGGCCTGTTTGGCATATACCAGGTGAATGAGCAGGAGCAGGCGGTGGTATTGCGTCTCGGGTTGTACAAGGAAACCAAAGGTGCCGGCCTGCACTGGAACCCACCCTTAATTGATGCGGTGACCATTGAGAATGTCACGAAAGTTCGCTCACATAGCACCCGTGGTGAAATGCTGACCCAGGATCTGAATATTGTGGATGTAAACCTGTCCGTACAGTATCGCATTGGCGATGTGAAGAGCTTTGTGCTGCGAGTCAGGGATCCCGAGCGCAGTCTGGCCCAGGCCACCGACAGTGCCCTGCGGCATGTGGTGGGCTCCACGGAAATGCACGAAGTGCTGACGGAAGGTCGTGAGCAGATGGCTGTGGACATCCAGGCGCGCCTGCAGGATTACCTCAATGCTTATCAGACCGGTATCGAAGTGGATAAGGTCAACGTCGAGGAAACCCAGCCACCGCGTGAAGTGCAGGCGGCGTTTGACGATGTGAACAAGGCCCGTGAGGATGAAGAGCGTCTGAAAAACGAGGCGGAAGCCTACTCCAACGGCATTATTCCCGAAGCCCGCGGTGCCGCTCAGCGTGTCATTGAAGAAGCTACTGCCTACCGCGAGCAGAAAATTGCCCAGGCCGAAGGTGAGGCAAAGCGTTTTGAACAGCTGCTGACCGAGTACAGTAAAGCACCGGCGGTAACCCGCGAGCGCCTTTATTTGGAAACGGTTCAGGATGTTATGGCCAGCAGTACCAAAGTGCTGGTGGACGTGGAAGGTGGCAACAACATGATGTATTTGCCGCTGGATAAAATCGTCAATTCGTCCACAACAACGGTTTCTCCCCGGGAGATTTCCCCCCAGGTGATTCGCGAGATCACCGATCGGGTCACCGATCAATTGCGTCGTGAGACAACCACTAGCACACGCCGTCGGGAGGTCCGTTAATCATGAACAGTAAAATTTTTGGTCTGCTGATTGGCCTGTTGCTGGTCATCTTTGTCGCTTCCAACACGTTTTACATCATCAAGGAAACCGAGCGTGGTGTACTGCTGAAATTCGGTAAATTGGTGGACGACGATCTCAAACCGGGCTTGCACATCAAGGTGCCGATGATGCATGAAGTGCGTAAGTTCGACAGCCGGATTCTGACTCTGGATGTGCGTCCTCAGCGCTTCCTGACGGTGGAAAAGAAGGGCATGATTGTCGACTCTTACGCCAAATGGCGTATCAAGGATGTGGGTACTTACTACACCGCCACCAACGGTGAGGAAGCTGCGGCGGTGCGGGTGCTGGATCAACGCATCAACGAAGGTCTGCGTAACGGTTTTGGTGGCCGCTCCCTGCAAGAGGTGATCAGTGGTGAGCGCGATCAGCTCATGCACGAGCTGACCGATCACCTCAACGAGCTGACCGAGAAACGCTATGGCATCGAATTGATTGATGTGCGGGTCAAGCGTATTGATCTGCCGGAGCAGGTTAGCGACTCGGTCTTCAGCCGGATGAACAGTGAACGTGAGCGTGAAGCCCGTGAACACCGTTCCAAAGGTAAGGAGCAGGCCGAGGTGATCCGCGCCGATGCCGATCGTCAGCGCACCATCATCGAGGCTGAAGCCTACCGTGATGCTGAGTTGCTGCGTGGTGAAGGGGATGCCAAAGCGGCGTCTATCTACGCCCAGGCGTATACCCAGAACCCGGAGTTCTACTCCTTTGTGCGCAGTCTGACCGCCTACAAAGAAACCTTTAAGGGCAAAGACGACGTCATGCTGATTGATCCGAAAAGCGACTTCTTCCGCTATCTGAACAACAGCCAAGGCAAGGGCAAGGATGATGAATGACCTGACGGCCGGGGACTGAGCCCGGCCGTCGTTGTTCCCCACCCCTCAACGGTGGTAGAATGCCGCAACCGGGCCCAATGGGCCCGGTTTTTTTGTGCCAATTGGATCGATCCCTGACAGGCATCAATTCATATAGACAATGCGGAACGGGTAATGTGGGAAGAACTGGGCAAGGCTCTGTGTCTGATGCTGGTGCTGGAAGGCATGATTCCCTTTCTCTATCCCCGCCGCTGGCGCAAACTGGTGGCGTCACTGGCCCTGGTCAATGACCGACAGTTGCGCATCATGGGCCTGCTCAGCATGGTGTTGGGCGCCGGTCTGTTATACCTGATTCATCCTTAAAGACTGAGCGAAGAGGCTGACAACCGATCATGACCTACGCTGACCGCTGGTTATTGCCTGATGGCGTCGAAGATATACTTCCTGAGAAGGCGGTGCGGATCGAATCCCTGCGTCGTCGATTGGTGGATCTCTATAACCGCTGGGGCTATGAGCTGGTAATCCCGCCCCTGATTGAATACACCGATTCCCTGCTGATTGGTCTCGGCAGTGATATTGACCTGATGACCTTCAAGGTGACCGACCAGTTATCCGGACGCACCATGGGCATTCGCGCCGATATGACACCCCAGGCGGCCCGTATTGATGCGCACAGTTTCAAACGTTCCGGCCCGGCCCGGCTCTGTTATGCCGGCCATGTGCTGCACGCCCGACCGAAAATACCCCTGGCTACCCGCTCGCCGATTCTGGCCGGGGTTGAGCTGTTTGGGGAAGCCAGTCTGCAGGCCGATATCGAAGTGGTGTCGCTGTTGCTGGCGTCGCTGCAGGCGTGTGGCCTGGAGCAGTTGAACATTGATCTGGGGCATGTGGACATCTACCGCAGCCTGGCGGCAGAAGCGGGGCTGGATGAGGACCAGGAACAGGCCTTCTTCGATTTGTTGCAAGCCAAGGCGATTGCCGAGATCGACCGCTGGGTCGAGCGCCATGTCCACGATGCCACCCTGGCAGCGATGTTGAGGGCGTTGCCAACACTGGCCGGTAACCGTCAGGTGCTGAGTCAGGCACGCCAGCAGCTGGCCGCCGCGCCCGCCGCTGTCACCACGGCACTGGATACCCTGGAAGCGATTGCCGATGTGATTGCCGAGCGCTACCCGCAGGCCAATCTCTATTTTGATTTGAGCGAATTACGCGGTTACAACTACCACACCGGCGTGGTATTTGCCGCCTTTGCACCGGGTTATGGTGCCTCAGTCGCTAACGGCGGTCGTTATGACCACGTTGGCGAAGTGTTTGGCAATGCGCGGGCGGCAACCGGTTTTGCGGTGGATATTACCGCCATTGATGGTCTGGTGAAGTCGCCGCGGGCCGCCAAAGGGGCCATTTTTGCCCCCGCCTCCGATGACCGGGGACAGTGGGCGGCCGTTACCCGGTTGCGCGAATCGGGCGAAGTTGTAGTGTGTGGTTTTGAGGGGCAGCGCGTATCTGACGTCAATATCGACTGTGACCGGCAACTGGTGCTGGAAGCAGGCGAGTATCGCGTTCAGTCTCTATAATGTTTGGGTTTGTACTGTTTGTCATCGTGGCAAGGTGCGAGCCCAGTTCCCGGTTTTGTTAATCCCTGGCAAGTTTTTTTAATCTCAAAAGAGTTATTTGGTAATGGGCAAAAATGTCGTTGTGTTGGGCACCCAGTGGGGTGACGAAGGCAAAGGTAAAATCGTTGACCTGCTGACCGACCAGGTGTCCCTGGTAACACGCTTTCAAGGGGGTCATAACGCAGGCCACACCCTGGTGATCGATGGCAAGAAAACCGTTCTGCATCTGATTCCTTCCGGTATCCTGCGTGAAGGTGTCACCTGCATGATTGGCAATGGTGTGGTTCTGGCACCCGATGCCCTCATCAAGGAGATGGCCGGCCTGGAAGAGCAGGGAGTCCCCGTGCGTGAGCGCCTGCGTCTGTCGCCTGCTTGTCCTCTGATCCTGCCCTACCACGTTGCCCTGGACCAGGCCCGTGAATTGGCCCGCGGTAACGCCAAGATCGGCACCACCGGTCGCGGTATTGGTCCCGCCTACGAGGACAAGGTGGCCCGTCGTGGTCTGCGTTTGGGTGACCTGATGAATCCCGAGCGCTTTGCCGCCAAGCTGAAAGAGGTGCTTGAGTACCACAACTTTGCCCTGACCCAATACTACAAGGTTGAGGCGGTCGATTACGATGCTGTGCTCAAGGACGCACTGGCGTGGGGCGAGCAGCTCAAACCGCTGGTGGCGGATGTCACCGACCTGCTGCACACCGCGCGCGAATCCGGTGAAAGCATTCTGTTCGAAGGCGCCCAGGGTTCGCTGCTGGACATTGACCACGGCACCTACCCGTTTGTGACCTCTTCCAACACCACCGCTGGCGGAACCGCCACCGGTTCCGGTTTTGGCCCCCTCTACCTGGACTATGTACTGGGTATTACCAAGGCGTATACCACCCGTGTGGGCGGTGGTCCGTTCCCCACCGAACTGTCCTGCGAAGTGGGCCAGCATCTGGGTGAAAAAGGTAATGAATTTGGCGCCACCACCGGTCGTCAGCGTCGCACCGGCTGGTTTGATGCGGTGGCGGTCCGTCACGCCATTCGCATCAACAGTATTTCCGGCCTGTGTCTGACCAAGCTGGATGTGCTCGATGGCCTGGATAGCGTCAAAATCTGTGTCGGTTATCAGGACGCCGCGGGCAATGACATCAGCGTGCCGTTTGATGCGGAAGGCTGGGAAGAGGTTCAGCCTGTCTACGAGGAAATGCCGGGCTGGAAAGAGAGCACCTTTGGCGCCAAGCAGTGGGACGACCTTCCTGCCAATGCCCAGGCCTATATCAAGCGCCTGGAAGCGCTGGTCGGTGCTCCGGCGGACATCATCTCCACGGGCCCGGACCGGGTGGAGACCATTGTGTTGCGTCACCCGTTTGCCTGAGGTAGACCGCAGGCTTGAAAAAACCGCCTGCGGGCGGTTTTTTTTCGTCCGTAACTTTTATTCAGGCATAAAAAAGCCCGCCAAAGGCGGGCATTAAAGAGAGATTCGATGTTCGCGAAAACCGCGAAAAAAACAATAAAAAACTGACTGTAAAACTAAATCTAACGAGTGGCTCTACATGCGCCTGAAACTTGGCTTCAGGCTTTGTGAAAGGTTGCCTCGTGGTGGGCGTCTTTCAGGTCGTCGTAAGCGACGTAGGCCAGCAGTGCTAAGTAAATACCAAGAATGACATACATGACTGAATCCTCGCAGAGTAGCTTAAAGTAAGTACTCGCTGATCCCATCAGCTTGAAAAGAGTATAAGAATTCGCCTTTTATTCTTCCAATGGCTTTTTTTCAGCATTACTATGAAATCTATTCATTGTCTTGGCAAATAATCCGGGAGGTAGCCGGTGGATATTCGACAGTTGGATCGCATGGATCTGAATCTGCTGGTGGCGTTGCAGGTTTTGCTGGAAGAGCGCAGTGTCTCCAAGGCGGCTGAGCGCCTGTACCTGACCCAATCGGCCATGAGCAAGGCTCTGGGCCGGTTGCGGGACATGTTCAATGATCGTCTCTTTACCCGCGGTGCCGGAGGTATGGTGCCAACCCCCAGGGCCGAGGCCATCGCGGCGGAATTGCCGGAACTGCTGCGGTGTTTGCAGCGACTGGTCGAGCCAATGACGTTTGATCCTCTCACGTATGAAGGCGAGTTTCATATCGTCATGCCGGAGTTTGTCGGTTCCTGGGTGCTGCCGGAACTGATGTCGCGTCTGCAGCGACAAGCACCGGGCCTGCGGGTGAAAGCCATCAGTCGTACCGAGCGGCAGACCGACAAGTTGATCAGTGGGGAGCTGGATCTGGCGATTCAATTGGAGCAGCACTGGTATCCCCCGGAGATCCAGCTAGTCTCGCTGGGGTTTGCCCCACCGATGCTGCTGGCGCGCAAGGGGCATCCGCTGGAGGGCAAGGAGCTGACCTGGGACATGATTGCCCAGTACCCCCAGGCGCAAGTGTATATTCCAGACCTGATGGAATCCCATTTGGTGTCCCAGCTCGACAGCCCGTTCATTCAGTACGAGTCGCAGGTGACTACGCACTTTGAGACCAGCCATCTGTTTACCGCCCTGCAGGTGGTTAAGCACACCGACTACCTGATGCCCGGCCCCCCGATGTTTATTGAAGACAGCGAACTGAGTCGCGACATCATCAGTCTGCCATTGCCGGGCGGTGAGAAGGTGATGTTGAAATACGTACTGGCGATCCACGAGCGAGTGGCGGATTCGCTGCCCCATCAGTTTTTACGGCAGGCATTACTGGAAACGGTGGAATACCACCGTAGTCTGCGTCATATGCCAAACTTGCAGGATATGCGGCAGAAATACCAACTACCCTATTAGACTGGTTGTTAAGTCAGCTCAGCGCTGCTTATTCCAGTCTATACAGGCCTCCAGCGTCACGCCCTGCCCCCCAAATATGTCCAGCGCACTGCCAATGGTCAGGTCGACCTTGCCGTTGGACAGGCGTTCGACCAGTTCCAGATCGTCCAGCGAGCGGGCCCCGCCGGCGTAAGTAACCGGAATGGGGCAGACGTTGCCAAGAAGCTCCACCAGTTGCTCATCAATGCCGGCCTGCAAGCCCTCTACATCAGCAGCGTGAATCAAAAACTCGCTGCAGTGCTGACTCAATTCGGCCAGTGTCTGGGCATCGACGGTGGTCGCGGTGACCGTTTGCCAGCGATTGGTGGCAATGTTCCAGCCCCGTTCGGTGCGACGGCAACTGAGGTCCAGCACCAGTCGCTCTTTACCGGTTTCCGCCTTGATGGCCTCGAGACGTTGCCACGACAATTCGTCCCCTGCAAACAGGTAGGAAGTGACAATCACGTGGGAGGCGCCGGCCTCCAGATAGTTGGCGGCGTTTTCGGCGGTGACACCTCCGCCAAACTGCAGGCCTCCGGGCCAGGTTTTCAGAGCCAGTAACGCCTGCTCCTGATTGCCGGGCCCGAGAGCTATCACATGACCACCGTGCAGATCGTGCTGGCGATACAGGTTGGCGTAGTAGGCGGCGTCGTGTGAGCTGACGAAATTGGTTGTGGCGCCTTGGTCATTAAGACTGCCGCCGACAATTTGTTTAACCTGACCCTGGTGCAGATCAATACAGGGGCGAAACTGGGTCACTGGGAACTCCTGCTGGCTGGATAGTGAACAGCGCGCATTATACCCGTGCAGGTGGGGATACGTCATAAGAGTCAGGCCTGGAATTGGCCTATACTCGCTGTGAGCCCGCGTTGCTGAGTGGAATCTGCCATGTTGAAATCTGTCCTTGGTCGACTATATAACCATTTCCCCGGTGTGTTGGTGGGCGCTCTCCTGCTGGTGTGGCTCACTGTCAGTGGCTGTGCCAGCCACGAAGAACAGCCCCCGACGCGGTCAACATCCCCTGCGGCTGTCTCGGAAGACTCCGTCTACGATGCTAATAGCTGGAAAACCCTGATTCCCGCCAGCTGTCAGCGCTTCTCTGATGGCTGTAACCAATGCGTTCGCAATGCTGAAACGGGCAACGCCGCCTGTACCCGCAAAGCCTGTTTTACCTATGGCAAACCGCAATGCCTGGATGGACGGGATAACACTTCAACAGGCACGCCGGAAGCGGCGGCCGCCCTCTATGGCGGCGGTGCGGCGGCCGGCCAGGGGGTCTTGTTCCAGTGTCAGAATGGTCATCAATTCCAGCTATTCTACAAAGTCTACCAAGCCGGTGATATGCGTATGAAGTTGCAGGACGACCAGGTGATGTTGAGCGACCGGCAGACCCACTCCGCTCATTTACTAACGCGTGTGCCCAGTGCTTCCGGCAGCCGCTATCAGGGGGATGGACTTGAGTTGTGGAACAAGGGCAAGGAGGCGATTGTCGATCGCGATGAGCAACCCCTGTACCGTCAATGTCAGGTGCAATGATCGGTCTTTCCTGGATTGTTTACACAATCGCCTTTTACTCATTAGCCATTGATCAACCCAATCTTTGAATTGACATAATTATGATGAAACTACTTAAAGAGCCCCTGCTGCATTTCTTACTGATAGGCGCTGCATTTTTTGCACTCTACAGCTACCTCAATCCCCAATCCTTACAAGTCGACAATCAGATTGTGGTCAATGAAGGGCGCATTAATGCGCTCCAGGAAGGCTTTCGCCGCACCTGGAATCGTCTCCCCAGTGATGATGAATTACAGGGGTTGATTGATGATTATGTGCTGGAGGAAATTTACTACCGGCAGGCGTTGGCACTGGGCATCGAACAGAACGATGCCATGATCCGCCGTCGACTGCGTCAAAAAATGGAATTCCTGTCCGCCTCCATGATCTCCGAGCTGCAGCCCAGTGATGCCCAGTTGCAGGCTTATCTGCAAGAGCATGCGCAAAAATACCGCACCAGCAATCAATACAGCCTGCAGCAGGTGTATATCAGTCCGGACCGAGACCGGGCATCACTGTCGCAACGCATTGAGAGCGTTCGCCAACAGCTGTTGCAAGACCAGCCAGTTGACAGTGATGGCAGCTTGTTTCCGCAACGCTTTGAACAGGCTTCCGATTTTCAACTCAACAACCAGTTTGGCCGTGGGTTTGCCGCGCACCTTGATCAATTGCCCCTCAATGAGTGGAGTGGGCCGGTAGAGTCTGGATTGGGTTATCACTTTATCCAATTAAGTGAGCGCCATATGGGGCAGCTGCCGCCCCTGGATCAAGTGCGCGATGAAGTGGTGCGCGACTGGACCTACGATCAACAGCAGCAGATCAAAGCCCAGCTCAATGAAAAACTGTTAGCGGATTATCAGATTGTGGTGGAATGGCCACAGGGGGCTGACAGTTGAATAGACGATCTCACCGACGGTTGCCCGCTTGGTTACTCCCCGGTTTGCTTTTATTGAGTTTTTTATTGAGCGGTGTTGCCCAGGCCGACGAGTTGCGCCCAGCATATTTGCAATTAACCGAACAGGATGCCGAGACCATCAATGTGCACTGGAAGGTACCGGCTCGCGGCGGTAACCAACGCTTGTCCCTGAACGTACACTTTGATGAGAGTACGTATCCACTAACGCCAATTCGGGAGACGTTTACCGGCACCTCTCATCAGCAAAACTGGAGCGTGCAGCGTCCCAATGGCATGACGGGGTTGAGTTTGACGATCGACGGGCTGGTGCGCACCAGCAGCGAGGTGTTGTTGCGGTTGGAATACCTGGACGGTTCGTCAGTCACTCAGCGCCTGACCCCGGATGTGCCCAGCTACACCATCGCGGCCAAACCCACCTGGGGCCAGACTATTGTGACTTACTTTGTGCTGGGGGTTGAGCATATCCTGTTTGGCCTCGACCACTTGTTGTTCGTATTTGTGCTGTTGTTGCTGGTACGCAGTACGAGCAAATTGATTGCTACTATCACCGCATTTACCGTGGCGCACAGCATTACCCTGATCCTGGCGGCACTGGAACTGGTGCGTGTGCCGGTACCACCGGTGGAAGCCTGCATTGCGCTCAGTATTGTGTTTGTGGCGACGGAAATTATCCGCGGCCAGCAGGGGCATCCGGGTTTGACGGCACGGCGCCCCTGGCTGGTGGCGTTTACCTTTGGGTTGTTGCATGGCCTTGGGTTTGCCGCGGCCCTGGGAGAGATCGGTTTGCCGCAAAATGCGCTGGTGAGTGCGCTGCTGGTGTTCAACCTGGGGGTGGAAGTGGGACAGTTGCTGTTTGTGTTTGCGGTACTGGCACTGTGGTGGCTGATCCAGCGTCTGCCACTGTCGTTGCCGGCCTGGAGTTATCGACTGCCAGCCTACGTGGTGGGTTCCATGGCCGCCTTCTGGGTGTTTGAGCGGGTGGCGAGTTTCTGGGGGTGAGGTTACTCACCCCAGTCGAGAGACATCCACCGACACATGCAGGGCGGGCTCTTTGCCGCCGCCAAAAATGACGCCTTTTAATGGCGTGACATCGAAGAAATCCCGACCCCAAGCGGTGATGATGTGCTGCTCGGACACGAAGCAATCGTTGGTGGGATCAAATTCAAACCAGCCTTCGGTGGGGGAGTAGACCGATAGCCAGGCGTGACTGGCATCGGCGCCCACCAGCTTTTCCTGGCCCGGTGGCGGCAGGGTTTCCAGATAACCGGAGACGTATTTGGCCGGGTAGCCCATGGCCCGCAGGCAACCGATTTGCAAATGGGCAAAATCCTGACACACCCCTTTGCGCTGTCTCAGTACTTCCTCCAACGGTGTGGCGATGGTGGTGGATTGCGGTGAATAGGTGAATTCCTTATAGATGCGATGGGTCAGGTCCATGACTGCGGAGAGCAGTGGCCGATCGTCTTCAAACGACGGCTCTGCGTACTCACGCAGTTCGTCACTGGCTTTGACCATAGGGGAGTCAATTAAAAATTCCCGCGCAAACAACAGTTCCGGTTGCCGGGAGTGGGCCAGTTGCTCGCGAGCCTGGGCGCAGGTGATGCCGAAATCCAGGTTCAAACTCGAGCGCTGGGGACCAGTTTCCACATCGCTGGTGGCGGTGATCACCAGCTTTTTGTGGCTGCGCTGAATCTCGAAGTGGTACGCCATATTGCCAAAGTAATCTTCCCTGGCCATGGTGTGGGATGAAACCGGATTCACCTGCATGTCATTGCGCAGGCATTTCTGTCGCAGGGTGTTGCGCGGAATCATGTGCGCCAGATTGTAACAGTGGGACACGCGATCACTGTAGAGGTATTCGGTAATGTGTTTGATCCGGTAGCGCACGTCAGATGGTCTCCCTCATGTGCAATTCCTTATTCCCCGCCCCAGATATTGCTGACCAGTTGCTGTGAGGTTTCCCGGTGGTTGAAGTACTTATCACTGATCAGGTTGCTGATGGTACCCAGTGTCAGCTTGAGGCTCTCAAGGGTGGATTTCAGCTGTTGGCGTTCTCCGTCCTTATGGGCGCTCAACTCGTTCAACAGTGACAGTTTGATCAGGGTTTCGGCCTGTAATACGGCCCTCTGTTTGGGGGACAGCTCGTGATGACTGGCGCTCGCCCGTGGCAGCATTTTCACGTGCTCACTCAACTGTTCCAGTTGGTGCAGCAGCGAACGCGGGTTGGAGGTATCCATCATTACCAAGTCCAGACACGACTGCACGCCCATGGCAGCGTGGTAGCGGCGGCGGTAACTGATCAGGGCTTCCAACGACAGCAACAGCGACTGCAGCAGCACATTCTGATCGGCCTCGGCGGTTTCCTCCACCAGCAGCGAGTTGATGATGGTGGTGGTCTGCAAGGCCCGTTCCAGCCGCCGACCGATGTTCATAAAGCGCCAGCCGAAATCCCGGGTCATGCTTTCGTGGGCCAGCCCCGACAGGGCCATAAGGGCCGTGACCAGCGGATCAAGGGCTTCTTCCGGAGCGGATGTGAGCCCGCCGGACAGGCCCGCATCGAGTTCTGTCAGGGCGTCGCGAATATCGTTGATAACCCGCAAGGTGTCGGAGGACAGCAGCTCTTTCGATTCGTCCGCGCAGTAAAGCATGGCGTTGAGGTTGGAGCAGACACTGCCACTGCACTCATTATCCCCCACCACCCGCAGCAGTTCCTGCTCCGGTGACCTCAACAGCGCCATATCGTTAAAGCCGGGCTGGGTGGCGGTGACGGCGGTGACCGCCTGCAGCAGGATGCGCTGACAGTTCTCCGACATGGGCTCCTCGCCGTTGAACATCATAAACACGGTGCGCAACAAGCGCAGGGAGGACTCGGCCCGCTCGGCGTAGCGTCCCATCCAGAACAGGTTTTCCACCACCCGGCTGGGCAGGCTGATCAGGTCGGCGTCGCGCACAGTGGCACTGGGACTGTCGCTGTAGTCGCTTTGATCCAAGGGCTCGGAGCTGATGATCCAGGTATCCTTACTCTTCGACCCCACCTGATTGGAGATCTCGAAGGAGGTTTCCTGTACCCCGACCCGGGTCAGGCCGCCGGGCATAATACTGTAGGAGCTGCCGTGTGCCACCGCAAAACTGCGCAGCAACGACGGCCGCGGTTGCAACTGGTGGTCGGCGTAGGTGGGCAGTTGACCCGCTTGCAGTATGGGCTGGGCGACAAACTGCTGTGGCTGTTGACGCAGCAGGGTGCGCCATTCAGCCTGTTGCTCCTGAGTCAACAGGCTACCATTGACGCTTTTGTAATCGGCGCCGCGGAACGTGGGCTTGATGACCAGGGAGGCCATATTGTCGAGCACATAGGCCAGATCCTGCTCGTCCCCACACCAGTAGTTGTTCACCGACGCCAGTCGCAATTCACGCCCCAGCAGGGTTTTTGCAATCTGCGGCAGGTATTTGAGAAACACCGGGTTTTCCAGTACGCCGGAACCCAGCGGATTGGCGATCGCGACGCGGCCGGCGCGCACCACACTCAATAAATTGGCGACGCCCAGCTGCGAATCGCTGCGCAATTCCACCGGGTCACAAAAGAGGTCATCCACCCGCCGTAAAATCACATCCACCCGGCTCAGTCCGTCGAGGGTTTTCATCCACACATAGCCATTGCGCACCACCAGGTCACCACTTTGGACCAGATGAAAGCCCAGGTAATTGGCCAGATAAGCGTGTTCAAAATAGGTTTCGTTATGGGCACCGGGGGTCAGCACCACCACTCGGGGCTGGTCCTGGTTGGGGGACAATGCGGTGAGTTTGCTGCGCAGCTGCTGAAAGAAACTGGCCAGCCGGTGCACCTGGTTGTTGCGGTAGAGACTGGGAAATACCCGCGACATGACGGTGCGATTTTCCAGTGCATAGCCGGCGCCGCTGGGGGATTGGGTGCGGTCGGTCAGCACGCACATTTTGCCGTCGTCTCCGCGGATCAGGTCCACACCGTGGAGAATCAGTTGATGTTCGCCGGGTAATTTAATGCCGTGACAGGGACGCAGAAAGCCCCGGTGGCCAAACAGCGCCTCGGCGGGGATGACGCCCTGGCGGATCAATTCTCTGGGGCCGTAGAGGTCTTTCAGCAGCAGGTTAAAAACCTCTGCCCGCTCCTGCAGGCCCGATTCCACCTTGCCCCATTCCGAACTGCTGATCAGCGAAGGGACCAGGTCCAGCTCCCAGGTGTTGCTGGGGGATTTGGGGTGGCTGTAGATGTTGTAGGTGGCGCCATCGTCGCGCAGGATACGACGCGCCTTGTCCAGCCGGTCGGCAAAGGTGGCCGGGCCCAGGGCGTGAAAACTGTTGAGTAGTCGCTCCCAGTGCGAATGAATGTTGCCTTTGGCGTCAAAAACCTCATCTTTGGCCGAGCCGCTGGCGTGATACACCAGCTCGTCGGGCCGTAAGTTGCTGATTTGTCTAGAGGTTTGAGTCACGGGTTGTCCTGTTGTGCGTCACGGATCGCGGCCGGTCATTATGTCAGCTTCCTGAGACGCTTCAACTGTGAGGTTTTTTATTGAACTGGTGCTGCCAATAGCATCTGTTTCATTATTTGTCCGGGATCCTCGCGGCTTTCATCTCCGTTATCATCCAATTTTAGTCTGAAAGCCAGTGAGGTTTACGGCGCAAATCGAGGGTGTGAGGGTATTCCCCCGGCGATTCTTCGGCCGGCGGTGCCATGGGGCGAGGTGGTTGCTGGTTGGGGAAAAACTCCCGCAGGGCATCTACGTCCGGCTTGGGCGTGTAGGGACCCGGTGTGTGGCTGAGTTGATCGAAGCGGTTGCCACGCCGCGATTCGGCTTCGAAAGCGTTCACCGGGAAGGTGTCATAGCTGCGGCCGCCGGGGTGAGATACATGGTAGGTACAGCCGCCGATAGAGCGACCATTCCAGGTATCGATCAGGTCAAACACCAGTGGGGTATGCACACCGATGGTTGGGTGCAGGGATGATGGTGGAGCCCAGGCCTTGTAGCGCACACCGGCGACGCTTTCGCCTTTGCGGCCGGTGTGGGTGAGAGGCACCCGTCGGCCGTTGCAGGCCAGCACATGGCGCCCTTCGGTCATGCCGGACACCTTCACCTGCAGGCGTTCGACAGAGGAGTCGACATAGCGGGCCGTGCCGAAACTGCCACTTTCTTCACCCAATACGTGCCAGGGTTCCACCGCCCAGCGCAATTCCAGCTCCATGCCATCGAGTGTGGTGCGGCCATAATGCGGGAAACGGAACTCCTCGAACGGCAGCAGCCACTCCAGCTGGAATGGAAATCCGTGCTCTTTCAAATCGTCCACCACCTGTTGCATGTCCTGCCAGAGATAGTGCGGCAGCATGAATTTGTCGTGCAGTTGAGTGCCCCATCGCACCAGCGGTTTGTGATAGGGCTTGCGCCAGAAACGCGCCACCAGGGTGCGAATCAACAGCGCCTGAACCAGCGCCATGCGGGCGTGGGGTGGCATTTCAAAGCCGCGGAATTCGAGAATCCCCAGGCGGCCGGTGGAACTGTCCGGGGAGTAGAGCTTATCGATGCAGAACTCTGCCCGGTGGGTGTTGCCGGTGATGTCGATCAGCAGGTTGCGCATCAACCGGTCGATCAGCCAGGGCTGGTCGGTCAACCCTTCCGGCATCTGCTGGAAGGCGGTCTCCATTTCGTAGAGCATTTCATCACGGCCCTCGTCGGGGCGAGGTGCCTGACTGGTGGGACCGACAAAGGCACTGGAAAAAATGTACGACAGGCTGGGGTGATGCTGCCAGAAGGTAACCAGACTGCGCAGCAGGTCCGGTCGCCGCAACAGCGGACTGTCGGCCGGGGTCTTGCCACCCAGAGTGATGTGGTTACCGCCACCGGTGCCTGTGTGACGACCGTCGAGCATGAATTTTTCCGTCGCCAGGCGCGACTCCCGTGCCGCGGCGTAGAGCTCGGTGGTGTTACGCACTAACTCGCGCCAATTGTTGGCCGGGTGGATATTGACTTCAATAACGCCTGGGTCCGGGGTGACCAGCAGCTTTGACAGGCGAGGGTCGCGGGGTGGCTCATAACCCTCAATCACCACCGGCAAATTCAGGCTCGCACAGGTGTCTTCGATGGCGGCAATCAATTCGACGTAATTGTCGAGGTTGTACACCGGCGGCATAAACACATAGAGGCGACCTTCGCGCTCCTCGACACACAGGCAGGTGCGAATGATGGGGCGCCAAAGTTTGCGACTGATGGCGGTGTCCGGACCTTTTGTTGCCTTTTTTTCTTTGGTTTCTTTGTGTTTGTCGCCAGACGTGTCAGTACAGCTACAGTCCGGCTGCGTCAGCACTCGCTGATCCTGATAAAATTCCGGCACATGGGCCTGGGCCGTCGGGAAATGGATTTCCGCCCGTTTTTGCAGGGGGGAGCGCTGTTCGAAGGGATCCTGGCTCGCCGGAATCTCGCTTTCACTGGAATAGGGAAGCTCGCTTAATGGCAGGCGCAATCCCAGGGGGGAATCGCCGGGGATCAGGGTGAGGCGGTCGCGACGGGTTTCCCACAGGCAGGTTTGCCAGCGCTGGTGGATGGGGTCCCATTCCAACGGCACAATGAACCCGCTGGGTTTTTTCAGGGAGCGCTCCAGGATTCGAGCCAGTCGATCCCGCTCACTGTAATTTTTCGCCTTGCCGATGGCGTTGTCGATATTGGTGGGCAGTTTGCGTTCCTGCAGCAGGTAGTAGACCGCATCCTCATAGACAGGCTGCACATAGGCCTGCTTGACGCCAATCTGTTTGGCAATGGTTTTGATCAGTTTTTTGGCGTCTTTGACGGTGTGGCCGTAATTTTTGTCCACGTTCGCCAGTAGCTTGGGGTTTTGCCACAGGGGGTCGCCATCCTTGCGCCAGAACACGCCCAGTGCCCAGCGCGGCACTTCCTCTCCCGGATACCACTTGCCCTGCCCGTAGTGCAGCAAACCGTTGGGGGCAAAGTGATTGCGCAGGCGCAGCAGCAGGTCGTGTGCCCGACTCAGCTTTTCTTCGCCCAGTGCGGCGGTGTTCCACTGGGCGGACTCCATATCGTCAACGGACACAAAGGTGGGTTCCCCGCCCATGGTCAGGCGTACATCCATCTCCTCCAGCAGGGTATCGATTTGATCGCCCAGGCTGATGACATCGGCCCATTGGTCGTCGCTGTAGGGCTTGGTCACCCGCGGGTCTTCCAGTATGCGGCTGACTTCGTTGCTGTGTTTGAACTCCACTTCACACTTGTCGGTGAAGCCGTCGATGGGTGCGGCCGAGACCGGGTCGGGCGTGCAGGCCAGGGGAATGTGCCCCTCACTGGCGAACAGACCGGAGGTGGGATCGAGACCAACCCAACCCGCGCCGGGCAGGAATACTTCACACCAGGCGTGCAGATCGGTGAAATCCTGTTCCGCTCCGCTGGGGCCATCGAGGGATTTTTCATCGGGCTTCAATTGCACCAAGTAGCCCGAGGCAAAGCGGGCCGCCAGTCCCAGATGCCGAAACAGTTGCACCAGCAGCCAGGCCGAATCCCGGCAGGAGCCCACCGCCAGCTCCAGGGTTTCTTCCGGACTCTGTACTCCCGGTTCCATGCGGATGGCGTAGCGCACCAGTTGCTGGACCTGTTGATTGACATCCACCAGAAAATCGATAGTGCGACGTTTTTCCAGGCTGATGGAATCCCGCAGGGCCTCAAAGAGCGGGCCTTCGGGCTCGCACTCGAGGTAGGTTTTCAGTTCCCGTTGCAGCTGTTTGCTGTAATCGAATGGAAATTCTTCGGCGTAGTCTTCGAGAAAAAAATCAAACGGGTTGATCACTGTCATGTCGGCCTGAACTTCAACTTCCACTGACAGTTCGGTGGTTTTTTCCGGGAACACCAGACGCGCGAGGTAGTTGCCGTAGGCATCCTGCTGCCAGTTGATAAAGTGGTTTTCCGGTTTCACCTTGAGGCTGTAACTGTGTATGGGGGTGCGGCTGTGCGGCGCAGGCCGCAGCCGAATGGTGTGGGGTGACAGGGCCACCGGCCGATCAAACTGGTAGTAGGTGTTGTGATTGAGGGCAACGCGAATGGTCATGGGGGCCGGGTCCTGTAAATGATTCCTGTCAAAATAGTCCGTTGAAAAATCCGTCTTAAAGCATGTGCTTGTTCACCTTAAACCCCGGCGAGGGCTGGCTCAGGTGCCCTCGGGAAACCAGGTCTCCGCAATCACGAAATGGCAGCCGGTTAACATGATCTGCAGTTGATTGAAGAGGTTCAGCAGCTCCTCGTCGGGCTCGGCAAAATTTATAGCCCCATTGAGCTTTTTTTCCACTTTGGCGAGGTGGTTGATGACCTTGTCGGAGCGGGGCAGGGAGTGGCAGGAGCCCATGATCGATTTCAGGCAGTAAGCCACTGCGCGCGGGAAATGGGGGTCGTTGAGCAGGTATGGCATGACCTCGTGGCCTTTGACCGGCGAGCGGGTGGTGCGCAAATAGTACTGGGTGGCGTTCAGTGATCGCAGCACACTGCCCCAGATGACCTGTGAGCTGTTCACCACCTGTTCGTCATCTTCCAGGTCCATCACTGCAGTCAGGCCGGCCTCCAGATAACGGATGGTCATGTCCGCCCGCTCAATGTTGTAGCCAATGTTGAAAAATTCCCACGAGGCCACGTGGGGCATGGTGCCAAACAAGAGTCCGTTAATTTGCAGGCAGCCCTTGATCACTTCCTCGAGGAATTCGTGCCGGCTGCGGCGGTTGATCCCCTGTTCCAGGTTGTCTTTGACGAACAGGCACAGTTCGCAAATCATCTCCCAGGCTTCTTCCGGTACCACATCGCGGGTGGTGCGAACATTTTCCCGCACGGCGTTGAGGGAGCTGAACAGCGACGATGGATTGTCCTCATCGCCGAGCAGGAATTTCACCACGTTGCGCTCATTTCGGGCGCTGTAGCGCTCGGCGTAGGCCTCTTCCATATCGTTGATAATGATCAAGTTGTACCAGCTCAGCTTGACGCTGCGCGGCAGATCGAACAACAGGGTTTCGTAAATACTGACCAGTCGAGCGGTATTGGCGACACGTTCCAGATAACGGCCACTCCAGTAAACTCGTTCGGCGACACGGGAAAGCATCATTATTCGTCGTCCTCCGTGACATCGGCTGTTGGTGTGGTGCTGGTATCCACCACCCAGGTATCTTTACTGCCACCTCCCTGGGAGGAATTGACCACCAGTGAACCCTTTACCATAGCCACCCGGGTCAGTCCGCCGGTGGTCACATAGCTGTCTCGTCCCTGCAAAATAAACGGCCGCAAATCGAGATGACGTGGTTGCGGAATGTGCTGCTTGCCAATAAATGTGGGTGCCACTGACAGTGCCAGTGTCGGTTGGGCGATGTAGTTGCGGGGATTGGCCTTGATCAGTTCGGCGAACTTATCGCGCTCTTTCTGACTGGCGTGGGGGCCGATTAGCATGCCGTAGCCGCCGGACTCGTTGGCCGGTTTTACCACCAGCTTGTCGAGATTGGCGAGTACATGCTGGCGCTGTTTGTCGTCGTAACAGAGAAAGGTCTCTACATTGTCGATCAGCGGGTCCTCATCCAGGTAATACTTAATGATTTCCGGCACGTAGGCGTACACTACCTTGTCGTCGGCGACGCCGGCACCGGGGGCATTGGCCAGGGCCAGGTTGCCGGCCTTCCAGGCGCGCATAATGCCGGGAACGCCCAACACCGAATCCTTGTGAAACACTTCCGGGTCCAGGAACAGGTCATCGATACGGCGGTAGACCACGTCCACCCGCTCCAGTCCGGCAATGGTTTTCATATACAGGCAATCGTCATCCTGCACCACCAGGTCGCTGCCTTCCACCAACTCGGCGCCCATCTTCTGGGCCAGGAAGGCGTGTTCGAAATAGGCGGAGTTAAAGATACCTGGGGTGAGCACCACCACCACCGGCTTTTTGACTTTTCGCGGTGACAGGCTGGCCAGCATTTCGAACAGGCGTGACGGGTAGTCTCCGACCGGGGCAATGTCGATTTTCTCAAACACCTCTGGCAGGACCCGTTTCATGATGGAGCGGTTTTCGAGCATGTAAGAGACGCCGGAAGGCACCCGCAGGTTATCCTCCAGTACGTAAAATTCGCCATCCTTGTCGCGCACCAAATCGGTGCCGCAAACGTGAGCCCACACCCCAAAAGCGGGCGACATGCCCTCACACTCGGGACGGTAATTGGTGGATTGCTTCAGCACAAACTCGGGGATGACCCCGTCCTTGAGAATGCGCTGCTCGTTATATAAGTCGTTGATAAACAGATTCAAAGCCTGCAACCGCTGGCGCAAACCGGCGTCGGTTTTTTCCCATTGGTGTTTGGAAATCACCCGCGGAATGATGTCAAACGGCCAGGCGCGGTCGATGTTGCCCTCGTCGGTGTAGACGGTAAAACTGATGCCCATCTCTTTGATGGCCAGTTCCGCGGCGTTGATGCGGGACGAGACTTCGTCTTCTTTCAGGGACTTGAGATAGGAATAGAGCTTCTGGGCGGGTTTGCGTGCGTGCCCCGGACTGCTGATGAGTTCATCATAGAAATCACCGGAGTCGTATTCATTCCACGCTATGGACATAGAGCTTCCTTGTTAGAGTCGTCGTGTTTTTAGAGTCTAGTGGCGTGCAATCCAATATGACTGGTTACCTGATTGGTCAATATAAATCATAGAGACGAGAATCGGTAAAGCAGTTACCATACCAACCGTTATATGTCGGCTTTATTTCATCACCGATTGTTTATTGCGATTTCGGCAGACGCACTTTTGCCGCAAGCGAATTCTTTTGTCTACCACCCAATAACTATTGTATTTACAACCCTTTAACTATAGTTCATGGCGCCCATATTTGCGTGTGTGGATCTCCTATATTTTGGTCATATGCTATGACACCAGCGATCAACCTGGTCAAATCACGAAAGATAAAGTTTCAAGTTCATGAGTATCAGCATGACCCAGCCGCCGAGTCCTATGGTCTGGAAGCGGCCGAAAAACTGGCGCTGTCACCCCAGCGGGTGTTCAAGACGCTGGTGGTCAAGCTGGATGGCCGGCACTTGGCGGTGGCGGTGATTCCCGTCGAACAGCAGTTGAATATGAAGGCGATGGCGAAGGCCTGCGGCGTTAAGAAAGCGGCGATGGCCGAGCCTGCTGAAGTGGAAAGAACGACCGGTTACGTGTTGGGCGGTGTCAGCCCGCTGGGACAGAAAAAAGTGTTGACCACCATCATTGATAGCTCGGCACAACAATTGGCACAACAGCAATCGACAATGTTTGTCAGCGCCGGGCGTCGGGGGTTGGAAATCGAACTGCAGCCGCAGGATTTGTGCGCACTATTGCAGGGCCGGTTTGCGCCTTTAACCAGGCTCTAGTCTTCTGCATCGTCTATGCTGGCAGATAGGGCGATTTACTCCGCTGCCAGGACAGACTTATGATCCTATCGAGAACGCCAACGTGGTTTGCCATATTGCTGCTGGGCGGCCTGTTGGCGCTGCCAGTGTGGGCCATTGAGTGGCCCCAGGAAGTCAGGACCAGCAAGGGGCCGGTGGTGGTTTACCAGCCGCAACCGGAATCGCTCGACGGCAACCAGTTACAGGCGCGGGCGGCCATGTCCTTCAGCGGTGATGGTGACCAGGCCATCTTTGGGGTGTTCTGGTTTCGCGCCCGCATCGATACCGACCGCAGTGCCGATCGAGTGACGGTGCATCATCTTGAAGTGACCAACGTCAAGTGGGCCGATTCCAAGGATGCCAGCGAACAGCTGTTTATTGCCGAGGTCGGCAAGGCGTTGGAAGGCGCCCAGTTCGATACCTCCCTGTCGCAATTAACCGCCAGTCTGGAGAGTGCCGAGCAGGCAGAAAAGAGCCTCGACAACCTCAACAATGATCCGCCAGTCATTGTTTTTCGCCAACAGCTTGCGGTGTTGCTGAGTTTTGATGGCGATCCCCGCTTCTCGGCCATCGATAACAGTCACTACGAACGTGCCCTCAACACGCCAATGACGGTCGTGCGCGATACCACCACTCAGGCGGTGTACCTCACCAGTGGCAATTTCTGGTACCAGGCCAAGCAGGCGGCCGGTCCCTACCAGCTGATCCAGCAGCCACCGGCGCAATTGCAGGCGCTGGTGCCAGCCGTTGATGATGACGAGACGTCAGGCAGCGGTTCCCCGCCGCAGGTTGTGGTGGCCACCGAGCCCACTGAGCTGATCGCCAGCGATGGCCCGCCCCAGTGGCAGAGCCTGGCCCAGGGGGCGTTAATGTACGTCAATAATACAGAAACCCCATGGTTGCGCGAGCTGGCCACCAACAATATGTATGTGCTCCTGTCGGGGCGCTGGTACCGGGCCAAGAGTGAGCGCGGCCCCTGGACATTTGTGCGGGCCGATGAGCTGCCACAGAGCTTCAGCCTGATACCCCCCGATTCGGACATCGGTGGTCTGCGGGTGTCGGTAGCCGGCACCGAAGAGGCGCAGGAGGCGGTACTCGATGCCCAGGTACCTCAGACGGCGGCGATCAATCGCAAGACGACCAGTTTGACCGTGGAGTACGCCGATACGCCCAAGTTCCAGTCGATCCCCGGTACCGGGGTGGATTATGCGATCAATACCGGTGCTCAGGTGTTACGCATCGGCGGCGTCTATTATGCTGTGGATAATGGTGTCTGGTTTACCGCCAGTGCTGCCACCGGTCCCTGGCAGGTAGCGGACGACATTCCCAAACAGGCGATTGCCAAGATCCCGCCCAGTTCACCGATGTACAATGTCACCTACGTGAATGTCTACCAATCGACACCGGAGGTGGTATATGTGGGCTATACCCCCGGCTACCTCTGGTCCTATCCCTACTATGGGGTGCCGGTCTACGGCACCGGTTGGCACTATCGGCCCTACTGGCATGGAGGTTACTACTATCCCCGCACGCCTACCTGGGGGTTTAATGTCAATTACAATAACTGGTCGGGCTGGACCTTTGGTGTGAGCTGGAGCAACGGCTTCTTCAACTACGGCATGAACTGGAATGCCGGCTGGCACGGTCATCACCACCCGCCATCCCACTGTTGCAGTGGCTGGTACGGCGGAGGCTACCGGCGACCGGTGGTGATCAACACCGGTGATATCAATATCGGTAACAAGGTCAATATCGGTAACAAGATTGGCAACAAAATCAACTTGGGTAATCGCGCCAGCCTGGATCATCAGCGCATCAACAATCTTTATAAAAATGCGAATAACAAGAACCGCCTGGCATCAAAACAACAGGTGCAGCGGGATTTTCAAAAGGCCAAGGCCCAGCTTGGGAAAGCCAATAACGTCTATGCAGATCGAAATGGCCAGGTGTTCAAAAACCAGAACGGCGAATGGAAGCAGCGTGCCAACAATGCCTGGCAGGGACTCTCGACCGAACAGCAGCAGCAACTTAAAGCCCGCGCCAGTCAGGTGGATCGCGAGCAGTTAAAACAACGCGTGCAGCAGGTGGACCAGAATAAGCTCAAGGAAAGACTACAGCAGGTGGACCGGCAGGCGGCTCAACAGCGCGTGCAGCAGTACCAGCAGGCGCACCCAGGTAGTAGGGAGCAGCTGCAACAGCGGCTGCAAAACCGGCCGTCCAACCATATGCAGCAACTCAATGCCGCGCAAAAGGCACGGCAGCAGGGCCTGCAGCGGCAACAGATGCGACAGATACACCCCAAACAGATGCATCCCAAGCAAATGCGCCAGCCTCACCCGCACCAATGACCGCTTACCTGTAACCAGAAGTAATAGGCAGATTCAATGAGGCTTATGTGTAAAATCAATCCAAAATGATTGTTTAAGTGTCAACTGGCGCGTCGCGCCTTGTCAGTGCTGACTATAATTTTCCAAGAGCACACGGAAAACACGCAGGAGTTGGCACTGATGCAAGACTCTCACTGTATTTCGGACACGGTTTACTTCAAACCGCAAACCTCCCTGCAACGCCAGCTACAGGAATTGCTCCTGCGTGCGGATATTCGCATTGGTGGTGATCGGCCCTGGGATATGCGGCTCAAAACCCAGGGGGTACTGGAGCGCATCAGTGCCTACGCCAATCTGGGGCTGGGTGAAGCCTACATGGAAGGGGCCTGGGAAGTGCCGCGCCTCGATCAGTTTTTCTGTCGACTGCTGCAGGCCCATCTCGACCGGCAGGTAAAACCCGCCTGGCTGATACTGCAGGGCTTGCGCAACCGCTATTTCAATTTGCAGACCATCCAGCGCGCCTGGCAGGTGGGCGAACAGCACTATGACCTGGGCAATGACTTTTACGCGGCTATGCTCGACTCGCGTATGACCTACACCTGCGGTTACTGGCGTCATGCCCGCACGCTGGAAGAGGCCCAGGAAGCCAAGCTGGACCTGATTTGCCGCAAGCTGCAACTGCAGCCGGGCATGACGCTGTTGGACATTGGCTGTGGTTGGGGCAGTTTGATGAGCTTTGCCACTGAACACTACGGCGTCAGTTGCACCGGGGTGACCGTGTCCAGGGAACAAGCGCAGTGGGCCCGTGAGCGCTACCGGCATTTGCCGCTGGAATTTTTATTGCAGGACTATCGCGAACTGTTGAAGGGTGATCGTCAGTTTGATCGCATTGCCAGCATCGGTATGTTTGAACATGTGGGCGGCAAGAACTATCGCACCTTTATGCAGGTGGCCAGTCATTGCCTGAAAAACGACGGCCTGTTTCTGTTGCACACCATCGGTAAAAACCACCGCCGCGGCGGTACCGATCCCTGGATCGACAAGTACATCTTCCCCAACGGCCAGTTGCCGGCCGCCGGCGAAATCAGCGATGCGATGGACGATATTTTTGTGATCGAGGATTTGCACAATTTCGGCGCCGACTATGACAAAACCTTGATGGCCTGGCATCGCAACTTTGAACAGGCCTGGCCCCGCTTCAAGCATCAGCTGGACGACAAATTTTACCGCATGTGGCGCTACTACCTGTTGTCCTGCGCCGGAGCTTTCCGCTCTCGCAACATTCAGCTGTGGCAGTGGGTGCTGTCGAAAGACGGTATCGCCGGCGGTTATTCGCGCATGGTGTAGGGGCCAGTGTCAGTGGTAATGCAGTTCCGTGGCCTTGCCGTGAAAGACCTTGTAGGAAAACACGGTGTAGATCAGGATCACCGGAATCACAATCAGTGCGCCCCACAAAATAAAGCGCAGCGACTCCGGTGCGCTGGCGGCCTCCCAGATGGTCATCTGGCCGGGCACAATTTCTGGAAAGAAGCTGAACCCGAGAGCGCTGAAACAGAGCACAAAGATGAATGCGACCATCACAAACGGCAGCCAGCAGTGGCGGTCCTTGGCCTTCGGCAGGCGGGCCAGCAAAATGTCGTTAAAGCCAAACGCGAACAGGCACAGAGCCGGAATCAGCAGCACAAACATCACCAGCGGGTAGGTGAACCAGCGGTCGAAGACACCGGGGTTAACCAGCGGATTGACCAGCGACACCAGCATTACCCCAAGCAGGGTGGCGCGGCCGCTGAGACGGGTCCAGCGAATGGCGCGCTGCTGCAGCCAGCCCTCGGTTTTCATGATCAGCCAGGCACTGCCAATGTAGCTGTAGGCCGCCGTCACCCCGAACGCCGACAGGGCAGCAAACACATAGCTGCTCCAATGCGTGTGGAAACCCATCACGTACATGCCCAGCATATAACCCTGGGACAGGGTAGTGAGCAGCGAACCGACCTTGAAACAGCGATCCCAGGCCAGCTTGTGATCGACCGCGGCCTTGGCCCGGAAGTCAAACGCCACGCCGCGCATGATCAGGCCGATCAGCATGATGGCCACGGGCAGATAGAGATGGGTCATGACCAGACTGTGGGCCGCCGGGAAGGCGATCAGCAGCAGGCCGATGGCCAGCACCAGCCAGGTTTCATTGGCGTCCCAGAAGGGACCGATCGAGGCGATCATGGTATCGCGCTGATCTTCGTCACGATCGTCCATGGGCAACAGGATGCCGACGCCGAGATCATAGCCATCCAGGACGGCGTAGACCACCACCGCCAGGCCTGTCAGGGCCACAAAGATAATGGGTAACCAGTGGGCATCCATCATGGTGCCTCTCCTTCAATAACGTCTTGGGTTTAAGCCCGTTTGGGGGTCAGGGTGCTGTCCCCGCGGGAGCTGGTGGTTTCAAATTCTTCGACCGTCACCGACTTGCGCGCCATCAGTCGCAGCGTGTGCACATAGGCCCACAGCAAAAACACATACACCAACAGATACAGGCCCAGGGACAGTCCCACATGGCTGGCTGGCACCGGGGTCACTGCATCTTCGATGCGCAGGATGCCTGTAACCAGCCAGGGTTGACGACCGATTTCGGTCACATACCAGCCGGCCAGGGTCGCAACCCAACCGGAAAAGGTCATCCAGGTGACCAGCCTAAGGGTCCATGGAGAGGCCTGCCTCTGACCGCGCAGCTGGTAACAGCCCCACCAGGCCACGGCCCACATCAACAGACCCATGCCGACCATCAAGCGAAAACCGTAGAAGACCGGTTTCACTGGTGGGTGGTTGCCTTCAAACTCGCTTAAGCCCCTGATCTCGCCATCGAGCTCGTGGGTCAGGATAAGGCTCGCCAGGTTGGGTATGGCGACCTCCAGGTGATTGGTCTGTCGCTCTTCATCCGGAATCGCAAACAGCAGCAGGGGGGCGCCCCTTTCGGTGTGCCAGACACCTTCCATGGCGGCGATTTTCTGCGGCTGGTGCTCGAGGGTATTGAGTCCGTGAAAGTCCCCCAGCAAGGCCTGGGTAGGGGCCAGGATCGCAGCCATGACCAGCCCGGTTTTCAGGGCCAGCCGAGGAGCTTGCTTGGTGTCGCCCTTGCGAATGCGGTAGGCGGACAGCCCCGCGACAAAGAAGGCCGCGGTTAAACCGGAGGCCACCAGCATATGGGCCAGACGGTAGGGAAAAGACGGGTTGAAAATAACCGCCCACCAGTCGCTGACGTGCACCACACCATCGACCAGGTGGTAGCCGGTCGGGGTTTGCATCCAGGAGTTCAGGGCCAGAATCCAGAAGGCGGAGAGGGTGGTGCCGAGTGCCACCATCAGGGCGGAAAAGGTGTGCACCTTACTGGGCACACGGTGCATGCCAAACAGCATAATGCCGAGAAAGGTGGCCTCAAGAAAGAAAGCCGTCAGCACTTCGTAGCCCAGCAGGGGACCGGCGATATTGCCCACGGTTTCCATAAAACCGGGCCAGTTAGTGCCGAACTGAAACGACATGGTGATGCCGCTGACAACTCCCAGGGCAAAGGACAGTGCCAGCACCTTGACCCAGAAGCGGTAGGCGCGCATCCACACCGGGTTGCCGGTCTGGTCAAAGCGCAGCTTGAAGAAAAACACAATCCAACACAGCGCGATGGTGATGGAGGGAAACAGGATATGAAAACTGATGTTGGCCGCAAATTGCATGCGTGAGAGCATGAGAGTGTCCAGCATGAGAGTGTCCAGCATGAGGTACCTCGTGGCAGCTGCTGTATTGGCGGGTAGTGGAATGCCTAAGTGGGTGAACCCGTAGTTGAATTAGTCGTTGAATTAGTCGTTGAATTAGTCGTCGAATCAGACGTTGAAACCTTGCCGGATGGCCGCTTCTTCTTGCTGCCAAAGTTCAGCACTTTGCTGACACTGGCGCCCATGCTCATCAGGCTCTTGAGGCGCTCGGCTTCCATATCGTGCAAGGCGTTGGCAAAGCTGTTGAGCTGTTCCAGCAACTCGTAGATTTCCTGCATTTTGCCCTGAGTATACACCTCGTGTTCGCCTTGAGGCTCTTCCAGCAGCTGCTGGCGCAGCAGTGACAGGGTTGGGTCCAGCTCCCGTTTGCGCCGTTCTTCAAAGACGATTCGGGCCATGTCCCAGATGGAACCGGCCGGGGTGAAATACTCCTTGCGGTCACCAGGCAGGTGATGACGTTCAATCAGGCGCCAGGCCTGCAGCTCTTTCAGGCCCATGCTGACATTGCCTCGACTGACGTGCAGGGCTTCGCTCAGCTGATCGGCGTTAAGGGGCGCCGGATGGATGGTGAGCAGGGCCAGCATCTGTCCGACGGTGCGGTTAAAGCCCCAGCGGCTGCCCATTTCGCCAAAGTGCAGAACCAGTGCCTGGCTGTTGTTGGATAACTTCACAGCGTGTACCACCTTATAAAACGGTCGTGATTAAAATTGGGTATTTTTTGAATTTTCAGAAATTTCTGAAAATATTAAAGATTTATTGAGGCAAGTCAAGATCTGGCGTGGCACAGTCCGGCAAAATGGCTTATTCAGGCAAAATGGGTCTGGAGAAGCCGGGCGAAGCCCGGCCAGGTTGAAGGGAGATCAAGTTAAAAGGAGTTGGGTCAGTCGCTACTTTCTGAGGGCGGTAAACACCGCGCCGAAGTCATTGGCCAGTGGTTGGGTGTCCAGCGGCTTGCCCAGACGTCGTACCAGCTCGTCAGCGCATATCAGGCCGCTCAGCTGCTGATGGTCATCCAGCACCACCAAAAACCGCTGGTGGTTGTGTTCAAGGGTATCCACCACATCCGCCACCCTGGCGTTTTCCAGACTGGCGTGGTGAATGGCCTGCAACTTTGAAACCGGGGTCATCAAGTCCCGCACGCTTAAATCCCGGCGTGGAATACCCATGGCCTGGGCGGTGGCCAGTACTTTGACGCTGTTGAGGTCAAGCAGGGTAATGACGCCCAGCACCTGTTGATCTTTATTGATCACCAGTTTGATTTTGGTTTGGCTGATGCTCATCACGGTGCTGGCCTCATCCACGCTCATCCCGGATGGCAGTGGGTTGGGGGGCTGCCGGGAGAAATCCAGCACGGTTGCCGTGGCCGGGCTTTTCAGGGACAGGGCCAGGCTGTCAGTGGTTTTTACCAGTAATGGGGCGCTCAGCGCACTGAGGGCAAAGGTCGGTCCAACTTTCATCGTTATATCTCCGTGCCGCCGTTAACGGCGGCCAACATTCGCGGTTATCAAAATACATAGGTGTTGTATTTCGCTGTTGTTGGCGCGGCTTGATGGGGCGGCGCACGGGCGGAGAAAGGGGCGTGGGGGGTAGAGCTGTCGTGGCTGTATCGAGAAAGGACAAGCTGAGGTGACGTGTGAGTCACCCGGATCAATGTCAGGCTGACGATGAGTGGCTCGTCATCGGCGCTTTCTTCGGCCGCTGTGGGCAGCGCTTCTGTCGACAGCGGTTCACTCAGGGCAGTATCGCGACCGTCACCAAACCCCTGGCTGGCGCTGGATTGCAGGCTGCCGGCCCCCAGGCACAGCAGCGCCGGCAGACAGAGCCACAGAAGCCGGGCGGGGAACTTGGTGAAATAACGTGTCAACATATTCTCAGGTATAAGAGCGCCCGGGCAGAATTACAACCCGATTATTAAATCTTTACCTATCGATTGAGGGGCGAATCCATAAAAAAAGCGCCCACAGGGCGCTTTTGCAAGGTGTTGGCTTAGCCTGCGATGGCAGGTCGGTGCGATACGGGTTACCCCAGCAGGCCAAAGCTCAATCGGTTCAGCCATGAACGCTCTTTTTCCGGGTTTGGTTCATCAGAGTAAGGATCGCTGCTGATCGGGTCTTTGGCGTACTCTGGGTTGTAGAGCTCGCGGCTGTCAAAGCCGGGCGGGTCCTTCTTGTCGAACAGGCCAAAGGTGGCGTAGCTGACCCAGGAGCGATCGCCCAGGCGGCTGCTGTGCTGGTAGTTGAAGTTGCCGTTATCATCCAGAGCTGGGTGGTTGGGGTAGTTGGCCTGTAGGGTTTGCAGGGTGTTCTGGCCCAGCTCTTCCATCTGCAATGAGTGGTAACTCTGCACCATCACTGCCAGGGCATCCGGTACCGCAGGCGTTTGCTGGAAGTTTTCCACCACGTAGCGACCGCGGTTGGCGGCGGCGATAAAGGCACCGCGCTTGAGGTAATAGTTGGCCACATGAATTTCATAGCGGGCCAGCAGGTTGCGCAGGTAAATCATACGCTTGCGGGCGTCGGGTGCGTACTGGCTGTTGGGGAAGCGGGCCAGCAACTGGGAAAAGTGGGCGAAGGATTGGCGGGCGGCGCCAGGATCACGCATGGTCAGGTCGGTGGGCAGAAAACGCTCAAACAAACCACTGCCTTCGGTGAAGGAGGCCAGACCCTTCATATAATAGGCGTAATCCACATTGCGGTGTTGCGGGTGCAGACGAATAAAACGATCCGCGGCGGCCGATGAGGCCTCGGGTTCAAAGTTGCGGTAATAAGCGTAGATCAGCTCCAGCTGTGCCTGCTCAGCGTAGGTGCCAAACGGGAAGTTGGCTTCCAGTGCCTGCAGGTTATCGATGGCGATCTCCCACTGGCGGCTTTTCAACTGCCGTTGGGCAGCTTCGTAAAACTCTTTTTCCGTGCTGTACTGGGGACCCTGCTCTTCCTGGGAGGAACAGGCGGCCAGCAGCATCAGGCTGGCAAGTATAACTAGGAGACGGGCTCGCATATCTCACTCTACTCAGTCGCAGCTTCAGGTGATTATTGAATGATTATTCACCGAAGCTTGTTTAAACTACCGGGCTCAAATCCGGGAAAAGACGTATTTAACCACAGCGCGCACCCAGACCAAAGCGGCCAGAAGGCCAAAGTCGGCCTTTTTTGCCTTGGCGCGGATTTTTTTGGACCCTGTAGTGCTGGTGTAGTTCAACGCCACCCGCAACTTAACGGATTCCTGGCCAGTGCGAATCCCGACCCAGAACCAACCGATATCAGACCGTATTTTATGAGTGACACCCTCGAACTCACCGCCACTGTCCCCGAAGCCATGATCGGCCAGCGGCTGGACTATGTTGCCACCGAAATGTTTTCCGGCTATTCCCGCTCCCGTATCCAGAACTGGATCAAGTCAGGGGCGCTGACGGTCAACGGCGAGTCGGCTAAACCCAAGGACAAGTTGCTGGGCGGTGAAACCCTGGTGTTGCGCGCTGAGCAGGAAGAACAGGGCGACTGGGAGGCCGAGGACATCCCGCTGGACATCGTCTATGAGGACGACCAGATCCTGGTCATCAACAAGCCGGCGGACCTGGTGGTGCACCCGGCGGCGGGCAACCGCACTGGCACCTTGCTCAATGGCCTGTTGCACCACTGCCCCGACCTGATTCATGTGCCGCGGGCCGGCATTGTCCATCGGCTCGACAAGGACACCACCGGCCTGATGGTGGTGGCGAAAACCCTGGAGGCCCACGCCGACCTGGTGGCCCAGTTGCAGGAGCGCAGTGTCAGTCGTGAGTATGAGGCGGTGGTCATGGGAGTGATGACCGGTGGCGGTACCGTCGAAGGGGCGATTGGACGCCATCCGCGCCAGCGCCAGAAAATGGCGGTGTTGTCATTTGGTGGCAAGGAAGCAACTACTCACTATCGGGTCTTGCACCGCTACCCCAACCACACTCACATTCGCCTGAAGCTGGAAACCGGTCGTACCCACCAGATCCGCGTGCATATGGCCCATATCGGCTACCCCCTGGTCGGCGATGCCACTTACGCCGGGCGCATGAAGATCCCGAAACAAGCCTCGCCGGAACTGCTGTCGATGTTGCGCGGTTTTGGTCGCCAGGCGCTGCACGCCGCTCAGTTAGGCTTGATTCATCCGACCACCGATGAGTATATGGAGTGGCAGGTGGATTTGCCGGAAGACCTGCAGCAGTTGTTACTGCAACTGCAGGCAGGCTAGAAAAGGCGGCTGCCCGGCGCATAGGCAAGAGGGCCCGAAGGGGCCCTCGCCAAGGTAAGCTGACTCCATCCGGGTTATTGCGAGGAGGGAACCTTCTTGACCTTGTCGATCATTTCATTGACGTTGAGGGAGGCGGCTTCTTGTCGCGGCGGGAATTTCTCAAACGTTTTCACATGCTCGGTGAGAATAGCAATGGCGGGCTGCATCACCCAGCTTTTGCGCATGATCTGATGAAAGCCGGTGACACCGTCATACACCTCCAGCGGGTCCTTGCGCAGGTTGAACAGCTGCGGCATGGTGTGGAACACCATATCTTCGTAATAGCGGCCGCCGGGTTTGGTGGCAAAGTGCATTTTCCAGGGGCCGACCCGCAGCGCGGTCAGCTTATCTTCGTAATAGTAGAAAAAGTGGTTACGAGCTGACTTGTCGGTTTTGCCCGTCCAGTAATTCAGGTTGTTTTCCCCGTCGATGTAGACTTTGTGGGATTTTTTCATCGCCTCGCGCAGGTTATTCTCCCCCACCGCTGCGGCCAGCGTCGGGAATACGTCTTCGTGGGATGAAATGCCGTTGCGCACCAGGCCGGCGGGAATGTGCCCGGGCCAACGCACCAGAAACGGCACCCGCACTCCGCCTTCCCAGGTGGTCATCTTTTCGCCGCGGAACTGGGTAGTACCAGCGTCGGGCCAGGAACTTTGTTCGGGGCCATTGTCGGTGGTGTAGATCACGATGGTGTTATCCGCAATACCCAGCTCTTCCAGCTTATCCAGTAGTTTGCCCACATGGCCGTCGTGTTCCATCAAGCCGCTGCCAAAAATGTCTTCCTCGGAGCTGATGCCAGAGGCCAGGTTGCGGTTTTCCGGTTTCAGGTGGGTGTAGACGTGCATGCGGCTGGAGGCGTGCCAGATGAAAAACGGTTTGTTGGCTTGTTTGGCGCGGGTCATAAAGTTCAGGCTGCGATCCAGCACCTCCTCATCAAACGTTTCCATGCGCTTGCGGGTCAGGGGGCCGGTGTCTTTGATGCGGCCGTCGGCGTAGGATTCAATCACGCCGCGGGGACCGAATTTTTTGATGAACTCCGGGTTTTTTGGGTAATCGGCCTGCTCCGGTTCCTCCGAGACATTGAGGTGATAGAGGTTGCCGAAAAATTCATCGAAGCCGTGTTTGGTGGGCAGGTGTTCATCCAGGTCGCCCAGGTGATTTTTGCCGAACTGCCCGGTCATATAGCCGTGGTCTTTCAAAAACTCGGCGATGGTCGGGTCTTGGGGTTTGATCCCCAGTGGGTTGCCCGGTTGGCCGACGGTGGTCAGCCCTGTGCGAACAGGCAGTTGTCCCATGATGAAAGCCGCGCGTCCAGCGGTACAACTGGGTTGGGCATAGTGATCGGTAAACAAGACCCCCTCTTTGGCAATGCGATCGATATTGGGGGTGGGGTAGGTCATGCCGTGGGAATAGGCGCTGAGGGAGATGGCAGCCACATCATCCACCATAATGGCGAGAATGTTGGGCTTGTCAGCAGCATGCACCGCAGCGGCCAGCAATATCAGGGTAAGGGTGCAGAAACTTGAGAAGATGCGCATAATTCTGTCCTTAGACGTCAAAAACAGTGAATTTATGATTATAGGCACAGGGTCGATCGTGAATTGTCAGATTAAGGTTAGCCAAGACAGTGGCAGTCGCCAGAATTTCAGGGCAATAAGGAAAAGCACATGCCAGTAAAGGAAAATTCCCAAATACTCACGTCCTGGCTGACTCCGAACTGGCCGGCGCCTACCCGCGTCAGGTCATTGATTACGACCCGTGCCAACCACAATATGGCTTTGCACGTTGGCGACGACCCTGAGACCGTGCTGGCCAATCGTGAGCAGTTGGCTGGGCAGGCGGGCTGGGTATCACAGCCCCAGTGGCTGGAGCAGGTACACGGCACCAAAGTGGTTGAGGCCCGGGCCGATGATCGGGTGCGCACCGCCGATGCCTGTTATACCGCTGAGCCTGGTGTAGTTTGCACGGTCATGACAGCTGATTGTTTGCCGCTGTTAATCTGTAATCGGGCAGGCACCCGTGTGGCGGCGGTCCATGCCGGCTGGCGCAGTCTGGCCGGGGGCATTGTGCGTGACACACTGGCTGTATTTTCTGGCGCGCCGGAAGAGCTGTTGGTGTACCTGGGGCCGGCCATCAGTCAGGCGAATTTCGAAGTGGGTATCGATGTGCTGGAAGGTTTTTATGAGGGCGCCCTCAGTGCCCGTCATTGTGAGGCGATCAGTGCCGCCTGTCGGCCAAGTTTGCAGCGGCCGATGAAGTTTCACGCCGATCTCTACCAACTGGCGCGAGCCGAGTTGAGCGAGCTGGGGGTAGAGCGAATCTACGGCGGTCACTACTGCACTTACAGTGACGCCGAACGCTTCTACTCCTACCGCCGTGATGGCCAGACCGGGCGCATGGTGTCCGCCATTTGGTTGGCGTGAGCCTCTTCTGTAGTGCATCTATTGCAGTGCAGCTAAACGGCTATAGTGGCAAAAATGTCATATTTTTTTGTTGTTGATGCCTTGATTTCACTGAAGCCCGCCCCAATTTCCCCTTTCAAGTGGCCGAAATGGCACGTTGCATTCAAAGCCGTGCCCATTGGCTAGAGTAGTTATTCTTAGGACTTAGTTAACTCGACAACGAATTTCAGCTGATCACTGGGGAACAACATGCGTATTGATCGTTTAACCAACCAATTACAGGTGGCCTTGTCGGACGCCCAATCGCTGGCTGTGGGCCGTGACCATTCCCAGCTGGAGCCGGTGCATGTGCTGCTGGCGATGCTCGATCACCAGGGCGGAGCGGTATTGCCACTGTTGAAACAGGCCGGCTTTGACATCACCGGTCTGCGCAATGGCCTGGCCAAGGCACTGGACAGTCTGCCGCGGGTGCAAAGCCCCACTGGCGATGTGCATATGTCCCAGGAGCTCAGTCGGCTGTTGAACCTGGCAGACAAAAAGGCCCAGGAGAACGGTGACGCTTACATTTCCAGCGAGTGTGTATTGCAGGCAGCGATGAAAGACAGCGGCAGTGGCCTGGGCAAGCTGCTGGCCCAATATGGCGATGGCAAAAAACTCGACGAGGCCATCACCAAGGTACGCGGTGGCGAATCGGTGAACAACCCTGACGCCGAAGGCAATCGCCAGGCGCTGGACAAGTTCACCATCGATCTGACCGCACGTGCCGAGGCCGGCAAGCTGGATCCGGTGATCGGTCGCGACGATGAAATTCGCCGCACCATCCAGGTGTTGCAGCGCCGCACCAAAAACAACCCCGTGTTGATCGGTGAACCCGGTGTCGGTAAAACCGCGATTGTGGAAGGCCTGGCCCAGCGCATTGTAAATGGCGAAGTACCTGAAGGTCTGAAAAACAAACGCCTGCTGTCGCTGGATCTGGGTTCCCTGTTGGCCGGCGCCAAATTCCGCGGTGAATTCGAGGAGCGGCTCAAGTCCGTGCTCAATGAATTGGCCAAGCAGGAAGGTCGCATCATTCTGTTTGTTGATGAACTGCACACCATGGTGGGCGCCGGTAAAGCCGAAGGCGCCATGGACGCGGGTAATATGTTGAAACCGGCGCTGGCCCGCGGTGAACTGCATTGCGTTGGCGCCACTACTCTTGACGAGTACCGCCAGTACATTGAGAAAGACGCGGCGCTGGAAAGACGCTTCCAAAAAGTGCTGGTGGATGAACCATCCGAGGAAGACACCATCGCCATTCTGCGCGGTCTGAAAGAGCGCTATGAGGTGCACCACGGTGTCGATATCACTGACTCGGCCATCATTGCCGCGGCTAAGTTGTCACAGCGTTACATCACCGATCGCCAGTTGCCGGACAAGGCCATCGACCTGATCGATGAGGCGGCCAGTCGCATCCGCATGGAAATCGATTCCAAACCGGAAGAGCTGGATCGACTGGAACGGCGCCTGATTCAATTGAAAATTGAACGCGAGGCAGTGAAGAAAGACGATACCGAAGCGGCTAAAAAACAACTTGAGCTGCTCGACAACGAGATCGAGAAAAACGAGCGCGAATTCGCCGACCTGGAAGAAGTCTGGCGCGCAGAAAAAGCCGCGCTGCACGGCTCCACCGAGATCAAGGCCAATCTGGAGCAGGCGCGCCTGGATCTGGATGCCGCCCACCGCGCCGGTGACCTGGGGCGCATGTCGGAGCTGCAGTACGGCATCATCCCTGAGCTGGAAAAGCAATTGGATATGGCCAGCCACGCGGAAATGATCGACATGAAATTGTTACGCAATAACGTCACCGAGGAAGAGATCGCCGAGGTGGTTTCAAAGTGGACTGGCATTCCGGTGAGCAAAATGCTGGAGGGCGAGCGGGAAAAGCTGCTGCGCATGGAAGAGGCCTTGCACCATCGTGTCATTGGTCAGGACGAAGCGGTGGTGGCGGTGGCCAATGCGGTGCGTCGTTCCCGCGCGGGTTTGTCCGACCCCAACCGGCCCAATGGTTCGTTTCTGTTCCTGGGTCCTACCGGGGTGGGTAAAACCGAACTGTGCAAATCGCTGGCCGAGTTTTTGTTCGACAGCCAGGACGCCATGGTGCGCATCGACATGTCCGAGTTTATGGAGAAACACTCCGTCGCTCGTTTGATCGGTGCCCCTCCGGGTTACGTCGGTTATGAAGAGGGCGGTTACCTGACCGAAGCGGTGCGGCGCAAGCCATACTCGGTGTTGTTGCTCGACGAAGTGGAAAAGGCGCACCCGGATGTATTCAACATTTTGTTGCAAGTGCTGGAAGATGGTCGCCTGACCGATGGCCAGGGTCGTACCGTCGATTTCCGCAATACGGTGGTGGTGATGACGTCAAACCTGGGCTCCGACGCGATTCAGGAAATCGCTCGCAACCGCGCGTTTGATACCATCGATTTCAACAAAACCGACAGCGACAGCAGTGGCGAAGGTATTGGAAATGAAAACCGCTACGAGGCCATGAAGGCGGCGGTGATGGAAGTGGTCGGTGGTCATTTCCGCCCCGAGTTCATCAACCGTATCGACGAGGTGGTGGTGTTCCATCCGCTGGGCAAGGAGCAGATTCGCGGCATTGCCAGTATTCAACTGGATCTGTTGCGCCAGCGTCTGGCCGAGCGCGAGCTGTCTATGGAGATCAGTGATGAGGCGATGGACAAACTGGCGGCGGTGGGTTTCGATCCAGTGTACGGCGCCCGTCCGCTCAAACGAGCGATTCAGCAGTACATTGAGAACCCGCTGTCGCAGGATATCCTGTCCGGCAAGTTCATGCCTGGGGATGTGATCTACGCGCAGGTGGAGGGTGATAAGATTGTGATGAACAATAAGCCTCCGTTGAATGCGTAGTTGTGACGGGTACTTGTGTCCTTAGTGAATGATTAAAGTAAGGGGTATGCGCCTGTAATGTGCCAGGCATGGATTGCCGCGTCGCCTATGGCTCCTCGCAATGACGGCCACAATACTATTGTTTCTCACTTCGTCATCGCGAGCAAAGCGTGGCGACAAGGTGAATTGCCCCGCAGGCAAGAGAGAGTAGTCTGGACTATCCATGTTTGGCGCCTGGTTACGTTATGGTCTCGGTTCTAACAGCGTAGGTTTATCTTTCAGGTAACTTGAACTGTATCTGGCGATTTTTTAGTTCTCTGGAGGATCTGCAAAGCAGTTAAAAGTGTACTTTGAATAAAAAATTCAGGTTGGACTCATCCGTTCGCAAGGCGGGTGAGTCCTGAATGCCGAACTTGTTGGTCCAGTAGACGTATTCCACACCCAGGAATAGCGGGTGTTCGAGATTCCAAAGCTGTCCCACATTCCATTTCACCTGCGAGGTCCAGTTCAGGTTGCTGCGCTGGTCATCGCTGGTGGAGGCCCAGTCGAGGAAGCCGTCGAACAAAAAGTGTTGCTCACCCAATTGAAAAGGTAGCGCCCAGGTCAAGGTCGTCTGCCAGTTATCGGCCATGTCTTCATTGGCACGGCGATAGACATTCACATTGAAATAACTGAAGCCCGGAACCTTCAGCTGTAGGGCGCCACCGTACAGCCAATTCACAAACCCGTCTCCGACTTCTACCGTAGCGGATAACAGCAGGTCCTCAATAAAGCCGCCGGTGCCATTGTTGAGGCAATAGAGTTTGGTTTTGCACAGGCTCAATCGTGGCGACCATTCACCGTAGTCATCGCTGTCGCCATCGTCAAACCAGGCGTGATCCCAGAACAGGAAACTGTCACCCCAGCTGAAACCGGCGGCGTGTTCAAAGGTGAGTATATGGCGGTCGGAGTCACCGACCTCATAGTGGTGTCCGCGCAGGTAGGTCAGGCTGAAATCCTGCCATTCCATGGACGCCTCCGTACGCGTCGACAGGCAGGTCAGCAGACAGAAGCAAGCGACCAACTGCGTCGATTTGGACAGCTTGCTGATATGGCTGGCAACGTCTCGGTGGTTATTCTTTGGCATGCGGGGACTGCGACCTCCAACTCCCGGGTGAATCCATCAGTTGCCGGAAGAGCAACGGGGCAGTCCATTGAAAAAAGTCTAACAGAAGCCCTTGTGGGCAGTATTTTTTTTAGTTAGTAACAGAGTTTTTGTTATTTCGAATAGGCCGTCCGACCTAGGTCGAATTTCACTGGTGAGTAAAAATGAGTACACTGCCAGCAGCGCCTCGTTTTCCTCTCTTCACAGGTTTTGGCATGGACAGTCAGTTAATCCTTGTATTGGTGGTTCTCTACGGTGGATTGCTGTTTGCGGTTGCCTGGCTATCCGAACGCTACAGTCATCGGCTGCAGCAGCCCTGGTGGCGACCGCTGATCTATACCCTGTCGATCGGTGTCTATTGCAGTTCCTGGACGTTTCTGGGGGCCGTTGGACAAGCGGTGGAGGACGGCTGGGACTTTCTGCCGATCTACCTCGGACCCATACTGCTGGTGCTGTTCGGCTGGCCGTTTCTGCGGCGTCTGCTGGTCGTCAGTTCGCGTAACAAGGTCACCTCCATTGCCGATTTTATCGGTTCCCGTTACGGCAAAAACCAGCGTTTAGCGGCCATTGTTACCCTGGTGCTGGTGGTGGGCACCTTACCCTACATTGCCTTGCAATTGCGGGCAGTCGGCATCGCCTGGTCGTCAATGTCCTGGGATACCGGATACTGGGGGGGACCTGACGATGGGTTTGATTCCTGGTCGAGCCTGATTGCGGCGATGGTGATGGCCTGGTTTGCCATCCTGTTTGGCACCCGGGTAATCGATGGGCCGGATCGACACCGGGGCTTGATTACCGCGGTGGCGGTGGAGTCGGTGGTAAAACTGGTGGCGTTTGTGGTGGTGGGCCTGCTGGCGCTGAAGCTGCTGTCCACCCCGGATTTGGGGCTGCTGCAGGGGGGCAGAGCGCCGAACTTCAGTATCAGCCAGCTTACCAGTCCACTGTTTGTGACGGAAATGGTGTTGGCTGCCATCGCCATTGTCTGCCTGCCGCGTCAGTTTCATGTGATGGTGGTGGAATATCACCACCGCTCTGATCTGCGTTATACCCGCTGGCTGCTGCCCTTGTACTTGCTGGTTTTTGCGGTGCTGGTATTGCCCCTGGCTCATGTGGGGGCTCAGCTGTTTACCAGTCTCGATATGGACCCTGACAGTTATGTGCTGACCCTGCCGCGCTGGGCCGGGGCGGAAGCGACGCTGGTACTGACCTTTATCGGCTCCCTGTCGGCGGCAACCGGCATGGTGGTGGTCGCCACCATTGCTCTGTCGATCATGATTTCCAATGAATTGATTGTGCCGATGTGGTTGCGTTCCCACCGCGGTCAGACGGCCAGCGACCTGGGCAAATCCCTGCGCTTTATTCGGCGAGGTTCCATTCTTGCCGTGCTGATGCTGGGGTGGGCGTTGGAGCGGATCATGAGCAACGCCGAGGGCCTGGCGTCGATGGGGTTGATGTCCTTTGCCGCTACCGCGCAATTGATGCCGGCGGTGCTGGGGGCACTCTACTGGTCTCGCGGTCACGCCCATGGTGTGATTGGTGGCGTGCTCATGGGTATGTTGCTTTGGCTGTACTGCTTGCTGTTGCCAGCGGTGTTGCCGGCGGATCACCCTTTGCTGGCCGGCAGCTTGTTTGGGGTGTCGTGGTTGGCGCCCAATAACCTGTTCGGCATGGGCTGGCTGGATCCCCTCAGTCACGGTGTCTTCTGGAGTTTGCTGGTCAATTCACTGGTGTTTGTCGGTGTTTCCAAGGCCTCGACGTTTCGCCTGCTGGATATCCGCCAGGCGGATGCCTTTACCCGTTTACGGGGCAGCCTGCGGCGCCAACAGCTGGATATGGAACCGTCGGGCATCGAAGTGCAGCAGCTGCAGGCATTGACCGAACCCTTGTTTGGCCTCGAGCGTACCCTCGAAGTGTGGCGGGAGTTTGAACAGCGACTCGGGCATCGGTTATTGCCCCACGATCAGGTGCCTCGTTTTGCCGTATCGAAAATAGAAAGCGATCTGGCGGCCATTATTGGCGCGGTGTCGGCCCATCGTGCGATGCAATTACTGACCCGGCAACAGCCGTTGCAATTGCAGGACTTTGTCACGCTGGTCGGTGGCAGCTCCCGTCAGTTGCAGTTCAGCCAGACGCTGTTGCAGACGACCCTGGAAACCATCCCCCAGGGCATCAGTGTGGTGGATAAGGATCTGCGGCTGGTGGCCTGGAACCAGCAGTACCAACAGATGTTCGATTATCCCAAACGGCTGTTGTACATCGGCTGCCAGATCGAAAAAATTTATCTCTACAACGCCATGCGCGGTTATCTCGACACCGGTGAAGGTGGGGTTGAAGAGGCGGTCGAGCGGCGCCTCAGTCAATTGCGATCCGGCAACCCGCACCGTATGGAGCGCCAGCTGCCGGGTGATCGGGTGATCGAAATTCGCGGTACCCCACTGGCTAATGGCGGCTATGTTACTACTTATACTGACGTCAGTGATTATCACCGCATGCTCGATCAACTGGCCATTGCCAAGGAAACCCTGGAGGACCGGGTGGAATCGCGAACCGCCGAGCTGCAGGAAGTTAACACGTCGCTGCAGCGGGAAAACGATTTGCGGGCACGGGTGGAGCAGGAGTTGAAAGAGGTCCATGGCAGCAAAAGCCGGTTTTTGGCGGCAGCCAGTCACGATCTGTTACAACCCATCAATGCCGCGCGTCTGTTTGTTGCCGCCCTGAGCGCCAAATTGGGCAGTGGTGACAAGTTGGACAGTGATGACAAACTGCCGGCGTCACTGAGTTCGGACGTGGACCAGCTGGATGACGCCCTGGCGCAGGCGGAGCAATTAATCAGTTCATTGCGGGAAATCTCGCGACTGGAATCGGGCAAGGAACGGCCCAAACGGGAGCACTTTGCCATCGACAGCCTGTTGCGACCCCTCGCCGGGGAGGCCGCCGTCCTGGCGCAAAAACAGGGGCTGGAATTTGAATGGGTGCCCTCATCGGTGTGGGTCTACAGTGACAAACACTTACTGCGGCGGGTGTTGCAGAACTTTATTTCCAATGCCTTACGCTATACCCGCCAAGGTAAGGTGCTGCTCGGTTGCCGGCGTAGGGGCTCGGCATTATTGATTGAGGTGTGGGACACCGGTCCCGGTATTGCCCAGCAGGACCGCCAGCGGATATTCGGCGAATTTGAGCGTCTGCAGTCGGCCGCCGGCAATCAGGGGCTGGGGCTGGGTCTATCCATTGCCCAGCGCATCTCTCATCTGTTGGGGCATGCCATCAGCCTCGACTCGATACCCGGTCGAGGCTCGGTGTTTCGCATCGGCGTACAGCGGGGAGAGGAGCAACAGGAGGTGCGTGTTAAACCGGTGGCCGATCCGCGACTGGCGGGCTTGTCGGTGTTGTGCATTGATAATGAAGTGTCAATCCTGGCGGGCATGCAATCCCTGCTGGAGCAATGGGGGTGCGAAGTGGTGGTGGCCAGTGATCTGCGCGAGGCCCTGACGCTGTGGCCTAATGACACTCCGCCGCATCTGGTGCTGGCGGATTTTCACCTGGATGAAGAAACGGGGCTGGATGTACTGGAGGCTCTTCGTTATCACTGGCAGCAAGCGTTGCCGGCGGTCATTATCAGTGCGGATAACAGCGATGAGGTGCGCGACCAGGTGCAAGCGGCCGGGTGTCTCTTTCTGGCCAAGCCGGTACAGCCGGCAGCATTGCGAACGCTGATGCGGCGAGCCTTGCGACGTCAGAGAATCAGTGCGCAGGGATAGGCGATCAAAACGCGTTAAACCTCAGACGTCGGCTTGCGGAATTCGTCCAGGGTTTGCAGGGGTTTGATGGCCAGTTGGCCAATCGCCAAAGCGGCCTGGGTTCGGGAATGAACACCCAGTTTGCGAAAAATTTCTGTCATATGCGCCTTGATGGTGGCTTCGGTGACATTCAATTCATAGGCAATCTGTTTATTGAGTAAACCCTGGGTCACCATGGTGGCAACACGAAATTGCTGTGGTGTCAGGCTCGCCAGGGCTTCGGCAATGTCCAGTTCTTCTTCGTTGGCCGCAGAGACGTTGTCCACCCCCTCGGGTAACCAGATATTACCTTCCAGCACCGTCAGTAAGGCCTCGCGCATGCAATCCACGGATGCGCTTTTGGGCAGAAAGCCACTGGCACCATGGTCTATGGCGCGGCGAATGATGTCCGGTTCTTCGTGGGCAGAGACGATCATGACCGGGATTTGCGGGAAGTTCGCGGTTAAGAAAACCAAGGCGCTGAAGCCCTCGGCGCCGGGCATGTGCAAATCCAGTAACACCAAGTGCGCCGCTGGATGCTTTTCCACGCACTGTTGCAGACTGTTGAAGTCTGACGCTTCGATGAATTGGGGTTGATGGAGCTCTCGCTGCAAGGTGGTGACCAGCGCTGAACGAAACAAAGGGTGATCGTCCGCAATGATGATGCAGGGCTGAGATACCATGGTGTTTACCTTACGAGATCGTCATTATTATGGTGACAGCGTATCGACTGTCTTATCTATCGTAAGCAATCTTGTGGTCGCCGTCATCCTTAATTCGGCATCGGCATCTTTTATTGACCGATATGGCACAAAAAATCACAACCCTACAAGTAAGCAGGGCTGTGCAGAGAACTGGCTGTTAAGCCAAAGGAAACCATAAAGGGTGAAACATTTGCAGCCACCAGGACATCCTGCGGTGTTCCCATTCGAAGATCCTGCTCGAACGTTTTGCCCGTCGGAAAATCTGATTGCCACGTTTTTATTGTGGTCTGCACTGACCGAGAAGGCTATTAGACTTTGGTTGAAGGGGGGATTCTATGTGCCTTAAGTTCTAACTCAACAGGATGGGATCAACTGTCACTGTTTCAGTATTAGACCTTAGTCGAGCATTCGACCAAAGCAGAATACCCCCAGGTGACATTCCGCCCAATACTCCCGGAAGCTGTAAAAATCAAATTTATGACAGCAACAATAAAAGGAGAGGGTAGGATGAAGAATAATCTACAAAAGCACCCTATAGCCTGTGCGGTGGGTGCTTGGCTGCTGGCGACCGCAGTCCCGGGTATGGCTCAAGATGCCGTGCTGCAACAGCGGGTGGAAATGCTGGAGCGGGAACTGCAGTCACTCAAAGCGCAGATGGCGCGTCAACAGGACACCATTACCACCATCGCTGTACAGCGCGAACCCGTTGACCAGGTTGTTGAGCCGCTGGTGAAAGTCAATGCCGGCGGCGGCCTGACGTTTGGCGGTTACATCAAGGCAGATTTTCGACATGTGAACGGTGATCTGAAGTACCAGGACTACTGGCGCGGAAATAATCCGGGTGAGGAGGACACCGAGCACACCGGTTTCAACGTCAAGGAAACCCGCTTCAATATGAAGTACACCCGCGGTGACCTGAGCGGTTTGATCGAAATGGATTTCTACGGTGGTGACGGTAACGAGATTGCCACCAACTCCACCAATCCGCGTTTGCGGCACGCCATCATCAATTACAAAAACTGGATGGTGGGACAGTACTGGAGTACCTTCACCCCGCTGGCGGCCTTCCCCGACAGCCTCGACTTCGCCGGGCCCATGATGGGCGAAGTGTTTATCCGCCAACCGCAGATACGGTATACCGCCGGCGGTTTCAGTATCGCCCTGGAAAACCCGGAAACCTGGGGGGATGGTGATGTGGGTGGGAATGCTGCCGGTGGCGGTGGTACAGGCTTGGATCCCGATGAAACCTACCCTGATCTGGTAGCCACCTATAAGTTTTCCGGCGACTGGGGCGAAATTCAGTTCGGTGCCCTGGTGCGACGGTTGGACGAAGGCGGTCTGGATGAAACTGCCCTGGCTGCCAATGTCGGTGGCAAGTTCATGTTTGGCCGCAACGACTTGCGTTGGCAGGTTAATGCGGGTGAATCCGGTCGCTACATAGGCGGCGGTATGATCAATGATATAGTGATAGATCCCGATTCTTGCGATCCGGATGGCGCTGTCGCTTCATGTGACTTCGAGGTCGAAGACACGCTGGCCTATATGATGTCCTATCGCCATCTCTGGAGCGACACTTGGCGCAGCAACTTTTTCTATGGTGCTTCAGAAAGTGACGTCATTGAGATTGAACGCAGTCATTGGGGTATCAACCTGATCCATCAATTGACGGCGGATCTGTCGGTTGGCTTCGAAGTGGGTAATTTTGCGACTGATGACAACTATCGTGTTGTAACTGGTACAGATGGTGTCAGTCGTATTGTTTCAGGTTCAGATGCTGATTCCGATTACGTGCAGATGTCCTGGAAGTTTGCTCTGTAGATCTGACGCTGACTTTGAGAGGCCCATATTGGCTGTGCGAAGCATTGGGCTAGACCAAGGTCCAATGGCTTCCACAGGCGGGTCAGAGTAAAACAACGGCACAGCGTTCAATAATCAAGACCAAAATAACGAATAACAGGAGAGGTAATCATGGCGTTCAAGTCAGAAGAAGACGCGCAAGCGTATTGGAAAGAGAACCTCAGTTTGATGATCAGGCTGCTGGTGATCTGGTTCGTGGTGTCTTTCGGCTGCGGTATTTTGCTGGTGGACGTACTCAATCAAATTCAAATCGGTGGTTACAAGTTGGGCTTCTGGTTCGCCCAGCAGGGCTCCATCTACACCTTTGTGATTTTGATTTTTTACTACGCCCGCAAGATGGGCCAGCTCGACCGTAAGTACGGCGTGCACGACGAATAGGAGCGATTCCCATGGACTTAAAGACACTTACCTATATCGTGGTGGGGGCCACCTTTGCCCTCTACATCGGTATTGCTATTTGGGCACGGGCCGGTTCCACCAAAGAGTTCTATGTAGCTGGTGGCGGTGTACACCCGGTGGCCAATGGCATGGCGACGGCGGCGGACTGGATGTCGGCAGCCTCGTTCATTTCCATGGCCGGTATGATCGCCTTTATGGGTTATGGCGGCTCGGTGTTTTTGATGGGGTGGACCGGCGGCTTTGTGATTCTGGCGATGCTGCTGGCTCCCTACCTGCGCAAGTACGGCAAGTTCACTGTGCCAGAATTTATCGGAGACCGGTTTTACTCCCGTGGAGCGCGCATTGTGGCGGTCATTTGCTTGATTATCTGTTCCGTGACTTACGTCATCGGGCAGATGAAAGGCGTGGGCGTGGCCTTCTCGCGGTTCCTGGAAGTCAGCTATGAAGTGGGCTTGCTGGTGGGCATGTTGATCGTATTTTTCTATGCGGTGCTGGGTGGCATGAAGGGGATTACCTACACCCAGATTGCTCAGTACTGTGTGCTGATTCTGGCGTACACCATCCCCGCTATTTTTATCTCGCTGAATCTAACCGGTAACCCGCTGCCACAACTTGGCCTGGGCAGTACGCTATCGGGCACGGACACCTTTTTGCTGGATAAGCTTGATCAAACGGTGACGGAACTGGGGTTTGCGCAATACACAACCCATGAACGGCTCAGCACCATCAATATGTTTGCCTACACCCTGTCGTTGATGATTGGTACAGCCGGTTTGCCCCATGTAATTATCCGCTTCTTTACCGTGCCGAAAGTGAAAGATGCCCGTTACTCGGCCGGTTGGGCGCTGGTGTTTATCGCCATTCTTTACACCACCGCACCTGCGGTAGCGGGTATGGCACGTTTGAATCTGATGAACACCATTGAGCCGGTGAAAGGTGAGAACCTGGTGTACGAGGAGCGTCCGAACTGGTTTAAGAACTGGGAAAAAACCGGCCTGCTGGAATTTCAGGATAAAAACGGTGATGGTCGCATCCAGTACAGTGCCAGTGCGGATAACAACGAAATGGTGAAAATCGATAATGACATTATGGTGTTGGCCAACCCTGAAATCGCTCGCCTGCCTAACTGGGTAATTGCACTGGTGGCTGCCGGTGGCCTGGCGGCGGCCTTGTCGACAGCAGCAGGTTTGTTGCTGGCCATTTCCTCAGCGATATCCCACGATTTGCTGAAGGGGGTGTTTATGCCCGACATCAGTGAAAAGGCGGAGTTGACGGCCAGCCGGATTGCCATGGCGTTAGCCATTGCCGGGGCCGGTTACCTGGGTTATAACCCACCAGACTTTGCCGCCGGTACGGTGGCGCTGGCCTTCGGTCTGGCGGCCTCGTCGATCTTTCCGGCGCTGATGATGGGTATATTCAGTAAGCGGATTAATAAAGAAGGTGCTGTGGCAGGCATGATAGCCGGTATTACCGTCACCTTGCTGTACGTGTTCCAGCACACCGGCATCATGTTTGTCGCCGAAACCGCTTACCTGGGGGATATGAAACCCAACTGGTTCCTGGGTATTGAACCCAATGCTTTTGGAGCCGTAGGTGCTCTGGTCAACTTTGTGGTGGCATTTGCGGTGTCACGCGTGACTCAGGAACCACCCGTACAGATCCAGGAGTTGGTGGAGCATATTCGTGTCCCTACCGGTGTGGTCGACGCCCACGATCACTGATTGCAGCGATGGCGCACACTCGTTAACATCTTCATAATCCCTGGCCCCGGTAACGGGGCCTTTTTTTACCGGTGTTGTTAACACAATATTTTAATAATGATGTTTGTATGGCAAGGCTTCAAAGCTCGTCTCACACATAAGGACGTGTGCGGGTATTGATGCTCTTCGAGGTGATAATTGGGTGGATATTCTAAAAAATAAACATGTGGTTACGGCGTTGCTGGTTACCCCGGTCCTGGCCATTCTGGGGTACTTTGCGGTAGACCTGCTGGTGCGGGAAACGCCCCACGCTGCCGAGGCCGGTGGCAAGTATGAACTGCTCGCCAAGTCCAATTGCCGTTACAGCAGTGGCGTCTGTGATTTGAAAAACGGCGACTTTGAATTGCGCCTGACCAGTGAGTGGCGCGATCATGACAAAATGGTGTTGATGCTGAAGTCTGCCTATCCCCTGGATGGTGTGCTGGTGGCTATGGTGGATAACCCCCAACAGCAGGTTGCTCCGGTGGAAATGCAGTCGGAAGGTGACGACGGCCAGCGTTGGTCTCTGGAACTGCCGCGCCCGGATTTGGAGCAGTCCCAGTTGCGCTTGGTAGTCGCGTCCGACAAGACCCTCTACTACGCCGAAACCGGAATGAAATTTACTCTTTATGAAACCAGCTTTGGTAAGGATTTGCGCTAGCCTGAGTTGCAGGCCCTGCTGCCAACGTTCTGGTCAGGTATGGAATGCGTGCCGTGAATACACCGACCTTAAACCCTGAATTAAGTAACATTCGAAATTTTCTGGCGGAATGCATCCCGTTCGACCAGCTGGATGAAGAGGAACTGGATCAGCTTGCCGCCCAGATTGAAATCAGTTACCACCGTCAGGGGCAGGTCTTCAAAAGCTATGACGATGGCGGTGGGTTGCGGATCATGCGCAGTGGTGCTGCCGAGTTGCGGGTTGAAGGCGATAAGCTGATCGATCGCTTTGGTGAGGGTGTCAGCTTCAACCTGCTGGGGTTGAGCCAGGAACAGCCGGGCATTCGCGCAACCCTGATCGAAGATTCGCTGATTTATTTCTTGCCGGAAAGTGAGTATCAGCAAATTCGCAAAAAGCATCGCGATTTTGATCGTTTCTTTTCGACACAGCGCAGCCGTCGGGTAAGGCGTGCCGCTCGTCACGAACCCAATCCCAACGACATGATGCAGCGTGTCGGCGATAAAATGTCCAAGGACCCGCTACGGGTATCGCCACAGCACAGCATTCAGACTGCCGCGCAACTGATGTCGGAACGGCGATTATCTTCGGTGCTGGTGATGGAGGAAGATCGGTTGTTGGGCATTGTTACCGATCGCGATATGCGATCGCGGGCGGTGGCCGCGGGACTGGATTTAACACTGCCCATCGAGCGTGTGATGACGGTGAATCCGGACACCATTGGCGTTGAGGCAACCCTGTTTGATGCCACTTTGTTTATGACCCAGAAAGGTATTCACCATATTCCGGTGCTGGAAGACGATAAGGTGGTCGGCATTATTACCGCCTCCGATTTGATGCTGGCGCGACGCGATGATCCAGTCTATCTGGTGCAGCACATTGGTCGGCAGATGTCGGTGCAGGGCATGAAAGAGGTGGTTGGCCAGTTGCCGGATTTGATGGTGCAATGGGTCCATGCCGGGATGAAAGCGCAGCAGGTGGGTCATATTCTTACGGCGGTGAGTGACGCAGTGACGACACGGCTTATACACCTGGCAGAGCAGGAGTTGGGCTCAGCCCCAGTACCTTTTTGCTGGTTGGGTTTTGGATCCCAGGGGCGCGGTGAGCAATTGCTCAATGCCGACCAGGATAACGGTCTGCTGATCTCGGATACGATGAAGGACAGCGACGCTCCCTGGTTTGAACAGTTGGCCCAGCGGGTCAGTGATGGCCTGAATGAATGTGGTTATGTCTACTGCCCGGGCAAAGTGATGGCGACGACGGATGAATGGCGTCAGCGTCTCAGTGGCTGGAAGAGTACCGTTGATCGCTGGACCCGCAGCCCCACGTTGGATGCTGTGATGCGGGTCAGTATCTTTTTTGATTTGCGCACGGTGTATGGTGATGAATCCCTCTGCCGACAACTCCAGCAGCACATGCTGCGACGCACCAGCAGCAACAGCATTTTTCTGGCGGCTCTGGCTGAGAATGTGCTCAGCACACCACCACCTCTGGGAATCTTCCGGCGCTTTGTGGTGGAGCATAATGGCGAACATCGCGATCAGCTGAATCTCAAGAAACGAGCGGTGATCCCCATCGTCGACACGGTTCGCATTCATGCCCTGGCTAACAGTATTACCGCAGTCAATACGGTCGAACGCCTCAATGCGCTGGCCAAGTGCCGGGCCATGTCCATAAACGACAGTCGCAATTTGCAGGATGCCTTGCAGGTGATCATGCAGACCCGGATGGAAGGGCAGGTCAGTCAATTATTGGCGGCTCAGGAACCGGGAAATTACCTCAACCCCGATGAGCTGCCCAAGCTGGTTCGCAAGCAGTTGCGCGATGCGTTCAGCATTGTTATGGATGCCCTGCAGGCGGTGCGACAGCGCTACCGGCCTGGTTTGTAGGTTGCCATGCTCGGCTTCAGTTTTGTCGGCACCTGGCTCGGAATGCAGCGCTACGGTTATCGGCTGCAACAGTTATGGGGACGTCAGCAGAGCGAGACGAGTGAGGCGCCCCTGAGCCTGTCGCACTGCTGGCAATTGACGCCGGTGCAGGCGGGGCGTGACTGGCGCGAGGTGGAGTTTTTGGTGGTGGATACCGAAACCTCGGGTCTCAATGTCAATGACAGTGAATTATTGAGCGTCGGCTGGCTGGTAATTGCCCGCGGTCGAATCCAGCTCAGAAGTGCCGAACACCTGTTACTGAAACCCCGTAATAGTGTGGGTGACAGTGCCACCATCCACACCTTGCGCGACTGTGAATTGGATCAAGGCTTGACGGAAGCGGAGTTACTGCAGCGCTTTCTGACGGCGGCGGCCGGGCGGGTGCTGGTGTTTCATCACGCCCCCCTGGATCTGGCGTTTCTCAATGGTCTGTGTCGCAAATTTTACGGCGCGCCGTTACTGTTGCCGGTGGTGGATACCCTGCAACTGGAGAAACGCAGTCTGGAGCGGCGCGAGCAGCCCATTGGACCCAATATGCTACGGCTGGCCAGTTGTTGCAGTCGCTACAACTTGCCCGCCTTTCGCGCTCACAATGCATTGACGGATGCGCTGGCGACCGCCGAATTACTGCTGGCGCAGATCAGTCATAAAGGCGAGGGGGTGAGGCTCCAGGATCTGCTTTGAGCCTCAGGCAGGGGTACGGAGTCGGTTGCCGTGCTGATGTCAGCACTCGGTATCGATAATTTCCCGCATGGTCGATTTCTGCTGTTCGATTTCTTCCACCGACAGATAGCGGTACTCATCGCCTTCTTTAATGCGGATGCGGGCATTCTCTTCCATAGTCTTGAGGTTCTTCTGCGCCTGGGCACAGCGCTCTGGATCCCTGGCTGGCTCGGCTGCCGCGGACTGGGAGTCATTTGCAGCGCTGTTGTCTGATGACGCTTCCTCCTCGCTGTCGCTGGCTGCGCCCTCACCGTGAAGGTTGGTGGCACGCACCTTAACCGCTTTGACATCCTTGGGCGGGGCGGAGGAGTAGTGAGTCACGCCTTTCTCGTCCTGCCATTTGTAGAATTCCTTGGCGGATGACGCCGGACCGCTGAGGCACATCAGTGTGGTTGTCAGGGCCAGCAGGGTCAGTGTGCGGTAGCGATGAACCATGGTTAAGCAATCCTTTCAATGAACGGAGTTCTGTATCACGCCCCCATTATTGCTGTATTTCGCGACATCTGCCAACACTCACATCACAGCTTTGCTGACTGGGGCTCGGGATTTGTGGCTTTGAGTGTATTTTTTCCCTTAGATCCAGGGGCTTACCCTTGACTTTAGCGGGCAAGTTGCCAGAATTGCCGGTTCGCTAGATGGCGTGTAGATCACAACCGTAACCTCGGTCATTCGCTCGGGACCCAGTCCGGGTTCTGGCATCTACTTTCGGCGGGTCAACCGCTTGCCGAACCATCCCAGTTGCGTAGGTACGTCCACCGACGTCGCCTATCCGGTTCGCTGTATGATTAACCTGAGCAGCGGATACGGGGAAGCTCACTGTTTTATTTGGATTGTTGCAGGGTGCTGTAGGGTTTGCCTGATTCTCCTCCAAGGGGCAGCAAACTCCGGTGTGAAGCCGACAGCCTCAGGGGCATTGGGACTCAAAAGGTCTCCAGCGGCCTATTCTGTAGCGGTTAATACGATTATTGAAAAGGAGTAAACAGGTGGAAATGCTCTCCGGCGGCGATATGCTGGTGCGTTCCCTGCAGGAAGAAGGTGTGGATCTCATCTTCGGTTACCCAGGCGGCGCAGCCCTGCATATTTACGATGCTATTTTCAGGCAAGACAAAGTTAAACACATCCTGGTTCGTCACGAACAATCGGCCACCCATGCGGCGGACGGTTATACCCGTGCCACCGGCAAGGTAGGTACCGTACTGGTGACTTCCGGTCCCGGTGCCACCAATGCCATTACCGGTATTGCCACGGCGTTTATGGACTCAATACCCATGGTGGTGATCTCCGGTCAGGTCCCGGCCGACAAGATCGGTGAAGACGCCTTCCAGGAAACCGATATGGTGGGGGTTTCCCGCCCGATCGTGAAACACAGTTTTATGGTGAAGCACGCCTCCGAGATCCCCGAGATCATCAAGAAGGCGTACTACATCGCATCGACCGGTCGTCCCGGCCCGGTGGTGGTGGATGTGCCGAAAAATACGGTCAACCCGAGCGAGACCTTTCCCTTCGAGTATCCGAAGAAACTGAAGATGCGCTCCTACACACCGGCGGCCAAGGGCCACAGCGGTCAGATCAAGAAAGCCGTGGGCATGTTGCTGAAAGCCAAGCGGCCGGTGATTTATTCCGGCGGCGGGGTGGTGCAGGGTGAGGCCAGCCATTTGCTGACCGAGTTGGCGCAGGCGCTGAATTTCCCGATCACCAATACCCTGATGGGCCTGGGTGCGTACCCCGGTGACGACAAGCAGTTCCTCGGCATGCTGGGTATGCACGGTACCTTTGAGGCCAACACGGCGATGCACCACTGCGACCTGATTCTGGCCGTCGGCGCGCGCTTTGATGACCGGGTGACCAATACCACGAGCAAGTTCTGCCCCAACGCCAAGATCATCCACATCGATATTGACCCGGCATCGATTTCCAAGACCATCACTGCCGATGTGCCGATTGTGGGGTCGGTGGACAGCGTACTGAAAGAAATGCTGGAGCTGCTGAAGGCCGGCGATAACAAGCCCGATGAGGCCGCACTGGCGGACTGGTGGCAGCAAATCAATGAGTGGCGCGAGCGTCACGGCATCTACACCCAGCCCCGGTACAACACCGAGGGCGACATGATCATGCCCCAGGATGTGATCAAGACGCTGTACGAGGTTACTAACGGTGAGGCGATCGTTGCCTCCGATGTGGGCCAGCACCAGATGTTTACGGCGCAGTACTACAAGTTCAAGAGCCCGCGCCAGTGGCTCAACTCCGGTGGCCTCGGCACCATGGGCTTCGGTTTGCCGGCGGCCATGGGCGCGGCCTTTGCGGTACGGGACAGGGACGTGGTCTGTGTCACCGGTGAGGGTTCGATCCAGATGTGTATCCAGGAGTTGTCGACACTGACCCAGTACGGCATTCCGGTGAAGATCATCTGTCTCAACAATCAGGCTCTGGGTATGGTGAAGCAGTGGCAGGACATGGTCTATGACAGCCGCTACTCCGAGATCCACTACGAGGATTCTCTGCCCGATTTCGTCAAGCTGATGGACGCCTATGGTCACGTGGGTATGCGTGTAACCAAGAAGGAAGAGCTGCGCGCAAAGCTGGAAGAGTGTTTTGCGATGAAGGACCGCACGGTGTTTATGGACATCTATGTGGATCCATCCGAGCACGTCTATCCGATGCTGGTGGCCCCCGAGGGGTCCATGCGCGATATGTGGTTGAGCAAGACGGAGAGAACCTGAGATGAGACGTATAATTTCTGTACTCATGGAGAATGAGCCAGGCGCCTTGTCGAGAGTGGTTGGGTTATTCTCGCAGCGCGGTTACAACATCGAGACACTGACGGTGGCGCCGACGGAAGACGAGACCCTGTCGCGTCTGACGGTGACCACCATCGGCGACGATCACAAGATCGAGCAGATCACCAAGAACCTCAACAAGTTGATTGATGTGGTGAAACTGGTGGATTTGACCGAAGGCCAGCACATTGAGCGCGAGCTGATGCTGATCAAGGTTAAGGCCACCGGTGCCCAGCGCGCCGAGATCAAGCGTTGTGTGGATATCTTCCGTGCCCAGATCATCGACGTAACGGCGACGGTCTATACCATTCAGGTGACAGGCACCAGCGATAAGCTGGACGCGTTTGTGCAGTCGGTGGGTGACGCCTCGATTCTCGAAGTGGTGCGTACCGGTGTGTCCGGCATTGGCCGTGGTGAGAAGGTGTTGAGTCTCTGATTGTTATTATGATTTGAGACTTGGAAAAACCCGGCATTAGCCGGGTTTTTTTGTCTTAACGGTGTCGATAGTTACCTCGGGCGGCTCAAGTGTATGCTTGAACTCTGTTATTACTACTACCGTCATTGCGAGGAACGCAGTGACGAAGCAACAAGGTGATTTGCCCTTTGGGCAAGAGAGGGTGGCCTGGGCCATCCGTGTTTGGCAGGGAGCCAGATTGTGTTTGGTAGGGCGTTCTCGCACGGTGCCAAACATGGATTGCCGCGTCGCCGTTGGCTCCTCGCAATGACAGTAGGAAATTAGATACTTTTTCGATTTTCAAATGAGGACCCTATTTCAAGGGTTTAGTAAAATCCCCTGATGAATCAAACCTCTGACCTTACTACCTGGTTTGCTGAACTGAACCACTTGCTGGAAGATTACCGCCCCTGGTGGCAATTCCGCCCGTTTCATCACCGGGAAATGCCCTGGAGCGAGGCTTGCCCTGAATTAACTCGCGCGTTGGAATCACTTTCTGGGGAGGAAATTGATACCCTTGCAACCAGTCCCGCAGACCTTGCCAATTGGTTGAGTCCCTGGATTCCAGAGGCACAGCGCCTTGTTTCCCTGAGTCAGTTACCTCAGTTGCCCACTAGAACCCTCATTCCGCCGCTCCGGTTGGAGGTAGGGGTGCCCGGTCGCAAGTGGCAACAGATACAACGCTTTGTTGCGGCACGGCCGGCATCAAACCTGCCACTGCTGGAATGGTGTGCCGGCAAGGGCCATCTGGGCCGCCTTCTGGCCGCCATCGATGGCTGCCCGGTTACCAGCCTGGAGTGGCAGCAGGCCCTGTGTGAATCCGGTAACGAGTTGGCCCACAAGGCTCAGTTGAATCAATCGTTTGTGCGCGCCGATGCCTTTGCTGTCGAGGCTGGCGAGCATCTGCCTGTTGGTGGGCAAGCCGTAGCGCTGCACGCCTGTGGCGATCTGCACACCACCCTCATGCGGCACTGGGTCCACAGTCACGCTCGGGCGTTGACCTTGTCACCGTGCTGCTACCACTTGATTCAGGCTGAGGTTTACCGGCCGTTGTCGGCTGCCGCTCAGGCTTCACGGCTGCGATTGGATCGGGCTGATTTGAGTGTGCCGCTGCAGGAGACGGTGACCGCTGGTCGCGGTGATCGTTTGCGGCGCCAGCGGGAATTGTTGCGACGGCTGGTGTTTGATGAATGGCAGCGAGAGGCTCGGGCGGTGGATAACTATCTGCCGGTCCCCGCTTTACCAAGAGCCGTCATTGAGGGGCCGCTTGAAGAGTTTGCCCGGCGGGTGTTTGCACACCATGGTTTGAACAGTCCCGCCGTGGAAGATGAATCACTCTGGTTGACGAAGGGGGAGCAGCGTTTGGCTCAGGTGCAGCGCATGGAACTGGTGGTGCAGTTGTTTCGTCGACCTTTGGAGTTGTGGCTGGTGCTGGATCGGGCACTGTTTCTTCAGGAACAGGGCGCGCGGGTTCAGCTGGGCGAGTTTTGCCCGCGCTCAATTACCCCGCGCAATATCCTGATTCACGCCGCGCGTTCTTCTGCCTCTGCTGGTGTTGATGCTGGTGACTTTACTGATGCTGGCGACTGATGCTTATGGCGGGCATTGCGCAACATATAGCTGGGGATAATGGCGGCGAACATGACCAGACCGGTAGCCAGGAAGGTATCCTGAAAGCCCAGTGACATGGCTTGTTTGTAGAGTTCACTGGACAGCAGGTAGCCGGCCAGCGGTTCCTGCAGCGACTGGTCCGCGCCAATTTCATGCAGCCCCTGCATGAGTTTCAGCATCATGTCCTGGGTCTGGGGATTGTCGGATGTCTGGGTGGCAACGATGTAATCCAGGTGAAAACTGGTGGTGCGATCCAGGTACACCGAGGTCAGGTTGACGCCAAAGGCACCACCCAGCTGGCGGGCAAAATTGATGGAACCTGAGGCCTGGGAAAGTTGCTGGGGCGGCAGGGTGGAGAAGGCCGCGCGGTTGAGTGCCGGCATCACCAATGCCATGCCCAGGCGTCCTAACAATAACCACCAGCAAATGGTGGCAAAGGCGGTAAAGCGATCTGCCCCCATCATGACGGCGGAGGAGTAACCCAATAGCAGCATGCCGCTGATCACCATCCAGTGCGACGGCAGCCTGTCACTGAAGACGCCACTGACTGGAAAGGCGATGGTCAGCACCAGGCCGGCCGGCAACAGCGCCAGACCAGCTTTGGTCGGTGTGAGTTCCTGAATGGCCTGCATAAACAGGGGAGCGGTGTACATACTGGCAAACAGCGCTGCGCCGAATACCGCAGAGATGATGGCCGAGAGGGCAAAGTTGCGATCTTTGTACAGACTCAGGTCCATCAGCGGATGGCGGCTGCGCTGCTGTCGAATGATAAAGCCCAAGCCAGTGATCACACTGGCGACCAGACTGTAGATGACAAAGTCGGAATTCCAACCGTATTTCTGACCGTTGCTCAGGCCTACCAGCAGGTGGACGATAGACAGCGACAACCAGATCAAGCCCTGCCAATCCAGGCGACCGGGGTTGATGGAACTATCCCGTCCCGGCAGGTACAAAAACGCCAGCGGCAGGGACAGCAGGGTCATGGGTAACGGCACCAGGAACACCGAACGCCAGCCAAGGGCGTCCACGGTAATGCCGCCGATGTAAGGACCAATGGCCGGTCCCATCACTGCCATGATGCCGAATAATCCCATCCCCAATCCCTGTTTTTCCGGTGGAAAAACCCGCGCCATCAGGTAGGTAGCCAGCGGCAGGAAAAAACCGTAGGCAAAGCCTTGCAGAGTGCGCGCCAGAATGAGGAGTTCGCTGTTGGGACTGAATGCGGCCAGCAGCGAGCTGGCGATGAATAGCAGGGTGGGCATCACCAGCGTATTCTGGATACCGAAACGCGCCAGTGACCAGGACGACATCAGCATGCTGATGGTGGCGGAGGCGAGAAAGCCGGTCGACAGCCACTGGGCGTCATTCTGGCTGATGCCATAAGCGCCCATGATTTTGGGAATGGCGACGTTGATGATGGTGGACATCAGCAGCACCGCGAAGGTGCCGGCGCCGATGGTGGCGACTGCCAGCCAGCGGTATTTTTCCCCGTAGCGTTCAAACAGGGCGTCGATGGATTCCGGGGCTTTGCTGCCCAACAGTGTTTGCATGGGTGATCAATGCCTGCGTTTAGCTGCGCTCAGCGGCAAGGTCGGCCGCTGCAGGTTGCTCAGACTGGCTTGTTTGTTGGGTGTTTGAGACCAGAGGGCCTCGGGTGTCGATGGTCACTTCCACCATCATGCCCGGTTTCAGAAGCTGTTGTTGCTGTTCAATCGCCAGCTTGACCCGCAGGCGCTGGGTCACCTTGGTAAAGTTGCCGCTCGGGTTGGGGTTGGGCAGCAGGGCAAATTCACTGGTAGTGGCATTGTCGATGCGGGTCACATAGGCCTTGAACTTCTGGTCAGGGTAGGCATCGACCTTGATGTCGGCACTCATGCCAGGACGCAAGTGCCGCAGCTCCGTCTCCTTGACGTTGGCATCGATCCAGATGTCATTGGGATCGTGCAGCATCACCAGCCGACGCCCCGGAGAAATGTATTCGCCACTGTGGCCGAAGGTCTTGTCGATGACGGCATTGATGGGGCTGCGGATCTGGCGATCTTCCACATCCAGCGCCAGCTGCTGGCGCTGGACCTTCAACCGCTCAATGTCCTGCTGCATGATGGCAATTTTACGTTCAAGCAATTCCACCGACATCAGCTGGGCTTTGGCCTGGCGCACCTCTGCGGTCTGTTGCTGCAGCTCAGAGCGGGCTTGCTGCTGAGATTCCAGCGCCTGGGTGTATTTCAACTGGTCTTCTTCCCACTGACGCTTGGAGACCAGTTGTTTATCCAGCAGCTTGGAGGAGCGGTCAAAGTTGCTTTTTGCCAGCTGCAGGGCGGAATCGGCTTTATTGGCATTGGACTTGACGATATCCAGACGCGCTTCCTGCATGGCCAGGCTGCTGGCGCGCTCTTCGCTGACCATGGTGCGTTCGCTGTTGGACCGCTCGATTTCCGCTTCGCGGGTGGCGATTTGCAGGTCAATTTCCTGCATTTGCAATTGTGCGGCGCGATCATCGACTTGTACCAGCAGGTCGCCAGCCTGAATCTCGTCGCCGCTGCCGATGGGGAAGCGAGTGATCCAGCCGGAGCGGTTGCTGCTGACCACAATTACGTTGCTGGCAATACGGGCGTCGCTGATGGCTACCGTATGGCTGCGTTCGTAAGCCCAGTAGCCAAGGCCACAGCTGGCCAGCAGTATCAGGGTCCATTTGAAACGGTCTTTGCGCAACACTGGGCCTGATTCGTCCTGGCGAAACAGGAAAGGCAGCAGGCTACTCATTAACGGGGCAACAGAGCGTGACATCAGACATCTACCTCAAGAGAAACGGGGGGTGTGGATTGGGCCGAATTTTGTTGCCGGACTTCCTGCAGGTTGCCATGCACCTTGCTTAAAAGTTGGTGCAGCATTTCCTGTTCGGCCTGAGTGAGGCCGTCCATGCACTGGTTTTTTAAATCCTGCACCACCTGTTCCATCACCGGCACCAGCGGGTCGCAAGCGGGGGTGGCATAGACTCGCTTGGCGCGCCGGTCGTTGGGGTCAGGGCGGCGTTCCACCAGGCCGCGAGCCTCCAGCTTGTCAATCAGGGTGCCGGCGGGGGCCTTTTCGATCAGCAGACGCTCGGCCAGCTCGGATTGAGTCAGGCCATTTTGCGCGCGCAAGTGCACAATCACTCGCCACTGGGAGCGGGTCAGCTCAATACCATCACTTTTCAATTGGCGATAAAGGGCCGTACTGAACATGCGGTGTATATCGGCCATCAGGGTGGCAAAAGGCGGTTTGTCAGGCGATTTAGTCATGTTAATTAAAGTATATGAGCATTAAAGTAATGTATATTACTATCTGCTTGGGGTGGAATTCCAGTGTTGTTTCAGGATTGGCGATTGCCATGGCCAGTGAGACCATCCAACATCTGGTGAAAATCCGGTAAAATCACCGCCTTTGCTCGTACTCAGGACGTAAATTGTGACATCCCCCTCTCGCCCAGCCGCCCTCGAAACTCGCACTGTCATTTCGCTGGCCAGCCTGTATGCCTTTCGCATGATGGGGTTGTTTATGGTGTTGCCGGTGCTGGTTCTGTATGGCCAGGACTACGCCGGGAGTACCCCGATGTTGTTGGGGCTGGCCCTGGGCGCTTACGGCTTTAGCCAGGCGTTGTTGCAAATTCCCTTTGGCATGCTGTCCGATCGCTGGGGGCGTAAGCCTGTGATTGCCGCAGGTCTGCTGATTTTTGCCCTGGGTTCCGTGGTCGCGGCGACAGCGGACACGGTTTATGGGTTGATTCTCGGGCGTTGCTTGCAAGGTGGTGGCGCCATTGCCAGTGCCGTCATGGCTATGGTGGCGGATCTCACCAGTGATGAAAATCGCACCAAGGCCATGGCCAGTATAGGGGTCTCGATCGGAGTCTCTTTTTCTGTGGCGCTGGTGGCCGGGCCTGTGTTGGCAGGATGGGGCGGCTTGTCGTTGATCTTTTGGGCCACCGTAGGGCTGGCACTGTGTGGTCTGTGGATTCTGTTTCGCTGGGTACCGACGCCGGTGCACGGCGGTCGGCATCGTGAAATGACGGCCGTGCCGGAGATGGTGAAAAGTACCTTGCTCAATGCCGATCTTTTGCGCCTTAACTGGGGCATCTTTACCCTGCATTTTGTCTTGATGGCGGCGTTTCTGGTGATGCCGGAGATTCTTGAGAACCAGTTGGCGATTGAGCGTGAGCGGCACTGGATGGTCTATTTGCCCTTACTGGTGGGGGCGTTTGTGGCCATGGTGCCCTTCATCATTGTGGCGGAAAAACGCCGGCAAATGAAATTGGTGTTTGTGGCTGCGGTATTGTTGCTGGGGGCCATGATGCCCGTTCTGGCGCTGGAGCAACATCAGCGCTGGGGCTTTTTTGCTGGGTTGTTCTTTTTCTTTATGGCGTTTAATCTGCTGGAAGCCACGTTGCCATCGTTGATGAGTAAATTGGCGCCAGCCGGAGCCAAGGGAACGGCCTCGGGAATTTATGCCACTTGCCAGTTTCTCGGTGCCTTTCTCGGTGGCGTGGCAGGCGGTTGGGTGCTTCAACAGCACGGTGCTACCGCAGTATACGAACTCTGCGGAGTGATGATCCTGGTGTGGTTGTTACTGGCGCTGACCATGCGTACGCCTCGCTTTCTGTCCAGTGTGCAAGTGGCTGTGGGAACACAGGGCAGCACCGCCATCATTGAACGATTGGGTGCTCTGCCCGGCGTGGTGGAAGTGGTGTTTATTGAAGAAGAGGCGTCGGCCTACCTGAAGGTAGATCCGGAACTATTTCACACTGATAGCCTGGCTGAGTTCAGCCATTAGGCAAACCGCATTTCATACCTTTGGCGGGGTGGTCGTTCGGTCGGTGCTGGTGTAAGCTCGCTGTTTCCCTCCCCGCCCAACGGCATGAGCCTGGCCCAGTTTATGCTGGCCTCCGTAAAGGGGGTCAATGCGAGGTTCCAATAAGGTTCCAGTGCAATTCAGGCGCCGGGTTTTTACCCGTTCGGGGCATTTCGTTCGCTGGCTGCGAGCGTGAACGTTAAAGTACAGACAGTTAAAGACAGACTTGAGCAAGATCTTAGGAGAACAAGGTTATGGCGCGTGGCGTAAACAAAGTCATCCTGGTGGGTAATATTGGCCAGGATCCGGAAATGAAGTACATGCCCAGTGGCAATGCCGTGACCAATGTCAGTGTCGCCACGTCCGAGCAGTGGAAAGACAAGCAGACAGGCCAACCCCAAGAGCGTACGGAATGGCACCGGGTGGTGTTCTTCAACCGTTTGGCGGAAATTGCCGGCGAGTACCTGCGTAAAGGCTCCAAGGTTTATGTGGAAGGATCTTTGCGCACCCGCAAATGGCAGGACCAGAGCGGCCAGGATCGATATACCACCGAGATTGTTGCCAGTGAAATGCAAATGCTGGATGGCCGTACTGAAGGCATGGGCCAGGGTGGTTACGGCCAGCAGCCGCAACCTATGGGTGGGCAGCAGCCAGGCATGCAACAGCCGGGTATGCAGCAGCCAGGTATGCAGCAGCCCGCTCAGCCGTACGCGCCTCAAGCGCCGCAACAGGCTCCTCAACACGCTCCACAACAAGCACCACAGCGGCCCATGGGTCAGCCTCAGCAGGCGCCTCAGCCGGCCCCGGGCTTTGATAACTTCGATGACGATATCCCCTTTTAAAGGGGATCCCAAGTAACTTGCAATCAGGGTATTCCGCTTTTTGTGGCCAGCAAGATCTTAATCACTGATGCCTATTCCCCGGTGGGACGGGCCATCAGCCATGTGTTTCAGAACAGCCCCTATGCGCTCTTGACACCCGCACCGGCCTCTATTGACTGGAGCGATACAGAGGCTTTGCGCAAGTATTTGGACAAACAGCGTGTTGACATCATCGTCAATACGGCCGGCTGGTTTGAAAACCCGGATGCCGGTCAGCAGCTGTTGTTAGTGGATACGGCGCGGTCGCTGGCAAAAGCCGCAAAAGCTTGTGATTGTGCGGTTATTCACCTGTCCAGTTACCGGGTATTTGGCGGTGAAAATAAAACCACCTATGACGAAGACGATAAGCCTCAACCGCTGGGGGCGGCCGGTCGGGCGTTCCTGGAGGCGGAGCGGGCAATCCAGCAAGGGGTTCAGCGGCATATCTGCCTGCGTGTCAGCTGGGTACTGGACATTATTGGTGAATCCGTCTTTTTCCGCCTGTTACGGGATTTGACCTCCGCAGGCGAGGTGCTGGAGGTCACGCACCAGCGTCGTGGGGCCCCTCTAAGCAGCAGCGAAATCGGCCGGGTGATTCTGGCTATGGTCCATCAAATACTGTGTGGGGCTGAGAACTGGGGTGTATTTCACCTGGCGTCCGGGGACCCCTGTTCTTCGGCAGAGTTTGCTGAAGTGGTAGCTGACATTCTGGATCGTGAGGGGGTGTTGAAGCGCGAATGGCGAGTTGAGACCCTGACCGATGAGGAATTGGCGGATCAAGGTGAGCCTGACAGTGCGGCCCTGACGGTACGCCGCTGCCGTGATAATTTTGGTTACCAGGTACGAAGTTGGCGGCAGGGGTTGACCGGGCTGATCCGGGCCTGGTTGGTGCAGCAAAAACTGCTGCCGGAAAAGGCCACAGCCGACAAGGCTTCCCGCTCTGCAGGCGGGGTTGCCTGAACCTCTAGCCCCATCTGAACCTCTAGCCCCGATCTGTTGTCTCCAGATCGGAGTTGCCCGTACACCAGTGTCAATCCAGCAGGTTAATGTGATCACGCAGCCAATTACTGGCCTCCAGACGCGATTTTACATTCAACTTTTTGTAGGCGGTGTACAGATGGCTCTTGATGGTGTGCTCACTCAGTCGCATCTGCTCCGCCATCTGTGCATTCGTATCCCCCGCATAAATGCCCTGCAGGACTTGTTGTTCTCGCGGTGTTAATGGGCTGATCAAGCGCTGCAGCGGTTGCCCCCTGGGGGCGCGACGACGACGCTGTAAAAAATCGTTGCTTAAATGGCGTGGCAACCACAAATCCCCCCGGGCAATCGCGCTGATGCCTCTCAGCAGCAGTTGACGACTGTGCTGTCGATAAAACATGCCTTTCACTTGAGGCCATTCCATAAGGTGTTCGTAAGGGTGATGATGGCCGCCCTGCGCCGTTTGCAAATTGAGCAATGCGCATTGTGCCTGGGTGTGGCGGTGGTTGGACAGCCAGGTCTGGATATCCACGGCGGCCACTTCACTGCAGTCAATCAACAACAGGCTGCGATTTGGCTGGCTGGCCTGAGAGAGATGGCTGATGAGCTGGCAGGATTGGTGTAGCTGTCTCTGAAACTCCTGGTTCAGCAGGATGTTGTCAATGCTGCGCACGGGCGAACACAGTAACAGTGTGTCGATAGTGGCGGATGGGGCTTCACGGGAGGAGCTGTCACGGTATGCCGGTGCATAGGCGAGAGGATGGAGAGAGGCCATCGATGCAAGTCCTTTTGTCGAATCATGGAATAGTCCTGACGAGAGTGACGGACATCCATGCCAACGCCACTCAGCGTAGTGACCAAGAGTAAGAACTGGCTGGGATTATTCAACTAACAAACGTACCAATTACCTGAAGAAAATCGATATTGGTACGTTTGAGTGCAGACTTTCATACTTCGGACTGAGCCGACACAGGGGAAATGTGCCGGCAGACACCAGTCCGTGGGTGGTTAGTCTTGGTAGCGCTGGAACACCAGGCTGGCATTGGTGCCGCCAAAACCAAAGCTGTTGGACATGACGCGGTTGAGAGTGACATTGTCCTGGCGTTCAGTGACGATGTTCATGTTGGCCGCTTTTTCGTCCAGGTTCTCCACATTGGCAGACGCGCAGATGAAGTTGTTTTCCATCATCAGCAGGCTGTAGATGGCTTCCTGCACACCTGTGGCGCCCAGTGAGTGACCGGTCAGGGACTTGGTGGAACTGATGGCCGGGGTGTTGTTGCCAAACACTTCGTCGATGGCTTTCAACTCGGCGACATCGCCTACCGGCGTGCTGGTTCCGTGTGAGTTGATGTAGTCCAGTTCACCCTCGACGGTCTGCAGGGCTTGACGCATGCAGCGGGCGGCACCTTCACCGGAAGGGGCGACCATGTCGTAACCGTCCGAGGTGGCGCCATAGCCGACCACTTCGGCGTAGATCTTCGCGCCGCGGGCTTTGGCGTGTTCCAACTCTTCCAGGACCAGGCAGCCACCACCGCCGGCGATCACAAAGCCATCGCGGTCGGCGTCGTAAGCGCGGGAGGCTTTTTCCGGCGTATCATTGTACTTGGTGGACAGGGCCCCCATGGCGTCAAACAGGGCGGTCAGGGTCCAGTGCTCTTCCTCGCCGCCGCCGGCAAACACCACATCCTGCTTGCCCAGCTGAATCAATTCCATGGCGTTGCCAATACAGTGGGCGCTGGTGGCGCAGGCAGACGAGATGGTGTAGTTCACGCCCTTGATTTTAAAGGGCGTGGCCAGGCAGGCTGAGGTAGTGCTGCTCATGGTCTGGGTAACCCGGTAGGGACCAACGCGCTTGATGCCCTTTTCCCGCAAAATATCGGCCGATTCCACCAGGTTCTTGGAGGAGGCGCCGCCGGAACCCATGATAATACCGGTGCGTTCGTTGGAAACCTGATCTTCTTCCAGGTTGGAGTCAGTGATGGCCTGCTGCATGGCCACATAGGCGTAAGCGGCCGCCTCGCCCATAAAACGCAGGGTTTTGCGGTCAATCAGCTCACTCAAGTTGATATCAATGCTGCCGGCCACATGGCTACGGAAGCCCATTTCCTTGTACTCTTCCTGGAAGCGGATGCCAGAACGCCCCTGTTTCAGGGCATCCAGCACGGTTTCGGTATCGTTTCCGAGGCAGGAAACGATCCCCATGCCTGTAACCACTACGCGTTTCATAAGTGTCCTCTATTTCGTCACTACTTTCGAAGCTGATGTATCGTCAGCGAAAGCCTGGGCGTTGTATGTTGAGACGTTGTTTATTGAGACTGGTGAGGCTCAAAAGTTATCCGTGCTCTGGAACAGGCCAACACGCAGGTCCTTGGCGGTGTAAATTTCACGGCCGTCGACACTGACGCTGCCATCGGCGATGCCCATCACCAGCTTGCGCTCAATGACTCGCTTGAGGCTAATGCGGTAAGTCACCTTTTTGGCGGTAGGCAGAACCTGGCCGGTGAATTTGACTTCGCCGGAGCCCAGCGCGCGCCCCTTGCCTTTATTGCCTTTCCAGGCAAGGAAGAAGCCCACCAGTTGCCACATGGCATCCAGGCCCAGGCAGCCGGGCATCACAGGATCGCCGGGGAAGTGGCACTCGAAAAACCAGAGGTCAGGATGAATATCCAGCTCAGCGACAATTTCGCCTTTGCCGTGTGCTCCACCTTCAACACTGATGTGGGAGATGCGGTCGAGCATCAGCATATTGGGCACAGGCAATTGGGCATTACCGGCGCCGAACAGGCGACCGTAGCCACATTCCAGCAGGTCATCGCGGTCGTAGGCACTTTTTTGGTTGGTTGCATCCATAGGGGTACTGGCTCTGAGAAAACTGTAAATCGATGGCGGGAACTTCACCACACAAAGGGAGCCCATTCTACCGGTTGCTGGGGGCATGTCTAGACTGATTGGTCATCAATGCTAGGGCATTTCGGCCACCAATTCTCGGGTAATCGCCACTGGCTGGGGAAATGCAGCCGCGGCAGCAACAGAATGAGTGTTTCAAGGTGGTGGTGTGTCTTCAGATAGTATAGAAGGACCGTGCCGGTTGCCGACAACTTTCACACTTCTCATTTTCTGGCAGGTAACTTGCAGGCAATATTGGTGTGAGAGTGTAGTATTCTAGTAAGGATGCTTGAATAGCTCGAGTAATGTTCCAAACTGACGCAAGGATTGAGTTTTATGATCAAAAAATGCCTGTTCCCCGTTGCCGGTTACGGCACTCGCTTCCTCCCCGCCACCAAGGCCATGCCCAAAGAAATGCTCCCCATCGTGAATAAGCCCCTGGTGCAATACGGTGTTGAAGAAGCTATTGAAGCGGGGATGGTGGATATTGGTATGGTGACAGGACGGGGCAAGCGCGCCATTGCCGATCATTTCGATATGAATTATGAGTTGGAGCATCAAATTTCCGGTTCGGATAAAGAAGTGTATCTTGAGTCGATCCGTGACGTGATGAAAAAAGCGGTATTCTCGTTTACCCGCCAGGTGGAAATGCGTGGTCTGGGGGATGCGATCCTCAACGGCAAGCGCCTGATTGGCGATGAGCCCTTTGGTGTGGTGCTGTCTGACGACCTGTGCCTGCCGGCCGAGGATGGTGAAGGCGTGATGGCGCAGATGGCAAAGTTGTACAAACAATTCCGCTGCAGCATCGTCGCCATTCAGGAAGTGCCGGAAAATCTGATTCACAAGTTTGGTGTCATCAAGGGTGAACAGATCAAAGACGGCCTGTTTCAGGTTACGGATATGGTGGAGAAGCCCAAGGCGGAAGATGCCCCCAGTAATCTGGCCATTATTGGCCGCTATATTCTGACTCCCGACATCTTCGATATTATTGAAGATACCCCCCCCGGCAAAAACGGCGAAGTACAGCTGACCGACGCCCTTTTGACCCAGGCGAAAAATGGCTGCGTACTGGCTTACAAATTCCGCGGTCGCCGCTTTGACTGCGGCAGTGTCGAAGGGTTTGTTGAGGCCACCAACCACGTCTTCGAAAACATTTACACCCCACAGTAATATTTCGGGCTCCAGTATTACCAGTGTTTTTATGGGCTAAGCATCCTGAATGCAGTTACCCAATGTAAGGATTTAATATGACCGAACTCACCTGTTTTAAGGCCTATGATATTCGCGGCCGCCTGCCTGATGAGCTGAACGAGGATGTGGCCTACCGTATCGGTCGGGCGTATGCGGAGTTTCTGAAGCCGGCAAAAGTGGTGGTTGGCCACGATATCCGTCTCACCAGTGCCGAACTCACGGATGCGCTGGCCAACGGCCTGATGGATGCCGGTGTGGACGTGGTACACATTGGTCAATGCGGTACCGAAGAAATCTACTTTGCCACCTTTCACCTGGGAGTTGATGGCGGTATCTGTGTGACTGCCAGCCACAACCCCAAGGATTACAACGGCATGAAACTGGTGCGCAAGGACTCGCGCCCGATCAGTGGTGACACCGGCCTCAATGACATCAAGGCGCTGGCGGAAGCCAATGAATTCGGGCCTACCACTGAACGTGGCTCCCTGCAGCAGCTGGATACCCGAGCGGCCTATGTCGAACACCTGCTGGGCTATGTCGATCGCGAGCAGTTGAAGCCCCTGAAAGTGGTGGTCAATGCCGGCAATGGTGGCGCCGGTCTGGCGGTGGATGCCATTGAGCCCTTCCTGCCGTTCGACTTTGTCAAAGTGCACCATGAGCCCGATGGCAACTTCCCCCACGGCGTGCCCAACCCGCTGCTGGAGGAAAACCGCGGTTCCACCATGGAGGCCATTCGGGCCAGCGGTGCGGATCTTGGATTGGCCTGGGACGGGGATTTCGACCGCTGCTTCTTTTTTGATGCAACCGGTCGCTTTATCGAGGGCTATTACCTGGTGGGTCTGCTGGCCGAGACGTTCCTGTTGAAAGCACCGGGTTCGAAAATTGTCCACGACCCGCGCTTGACCTGGAACACCCAGGCCATCTGTGAAAAACATGGTGGCGAGGCTGTGCAGAGCAAAACCGGTCATGCGTTTATCAAGGAGCGCATGCGCGCTGAAGACGCCATCTACGGTGGCGAAATGAGCGCACACCATTACTTCCGGGATTTTGCCTACTGCGACAGCGGCATGATTCCCTGGCTGTTGGTTACCGAGCTGATGTGCCGTACCGGCAAGACGCTGGCCGAACTGGTGGACGCCTGCATTGAAGAGTTCCCGTGCAGCGGCGAAATCAACAACAAGATTGATGACCCCAAAGCGGCTTTGGCGACCGTCGAGGCGCATTACAAAGACAGCGCTGAAGCGGTGGATTACACCGATGGCTTGAGCATGAGTTTCGGCAACTGGCGTTTCAACTTGCGTATGTCGAACACCGAGCCGGTGGTGCGTTTGAACGTGGAAAGTCGCGGTGACTATGCTCTGATGGAAGCCAAGCGCGATGAGTTATTGAGCGTGCTCGGGGTGTAATTCAACCGAAGCGGACAACTTGTAAGGCACAAAAAAGCCAGCACTGATGCTGGCTTTTTTGTGCGCGTTAACCGGCTGTTAACGAAAGTTTTCCATCACTTTGTAATACCACATGCCCACCGCCAACGCCTGGTTGCCAAACCATTCATTCAGCGGGATGCGGATGTGCGACATGCCGGCAAAGGCGTCGAATTCCGTCAGCTTGCCGGTGATGGCGTTGGCCATGATCTCACCCATGATGTGGGAGGTGGCCACGCCGTGGCCGGAGTAACCCTGACAATAAAAGACGTTGTCAGACACCTTGCCCAGTTGGGGAATGCGGTTAATGACAATGCCGGCCATGCCGGTCCACTCATACTCGATCTCCACCCCCTTCAGGCGCGGGAAGGTTTTTTCAATCGCCGGACGCAGTTCATTGGCCACACTTTTGGAGTCGCGGCCGGAGTAGTTGGTGCCGCCACCAAACATCAGCCGCTTGTCGGCGGTGAGGCGGTAATAGTCGAGCACGAAGCGGCAGTCGTAGACCGCCACGTCTTTCGGGTTGATGGCGTTGGCCACCTCATCGCCCAGTGGCACCGTGACCAGGTTGCCCAGTGAAGCGGGAAACAGTTTGCCCATTAATTGTCGCCGCGCCAGCTTGTGGTAGGCGTTACCGGCCAGCAATACCGCGTTGGCGCTGACCTTGCCCTTGGCGGTGATTACCGCCGGAGTGTCGCCGTGCTGGATGTCCAGCACCGGCGAGTTCTCAAAAATCAGCGCGCCCATGGATTCAGCCGCCCGCGCCTCACCCACACACAGGTTGAGTGAATGCAGGTGCATATTGCGCATGTTCAGCAGGCCACCGTGATAGATGGTGCTCTCCAGATAGTCGGGGATGTCGTCCTTGCTGACCATGGTCATGTACTCACCCATGCCGCGTTGGCAAGCTTCGTCGTAGGTGGCCTGCAGCTCATTCATGTGCGAGGGTTTGTAGGCGGTCTGCAAGTGGCCGTGCTTGAGATCACACTGGATGCCGTATTTCTCGACCCGTTGCTTGATGATGTCGTGACCGCGCCAGCGCAGGTTCCAGACAAAGGTTTCTGCTTCGCTGCCCATGGTTTTGCGCAGTTGTTTGACCATCGCCTGATCGCCGGACAGGCTGCCAGTCACCTGGCCGCCGTTGCGACCGGTCGCGCCCCAGCCAATTTTGCTGGCTTCAATGATCGCTACTTTCAGGCCTTTCTCCGCCAGTTCCACCGCTGTGGCTACACCGGTGAAACCGCCGCCAATAATGGCCACATCGACGCGGACGTCGCCCTCCAGCTCGGGGTAGTCAGTTTCCTGGTTGATGGTGGCGGAGTAGTAGGAATTGCAGCGCTGGGAGGTCATAGGGCACCTGAACGACGACAGAATTATGGGTTAAAGTTGAATAATAGTTCGGGATTCTAGCGTCAGCAGCCTGCCAAGTCCACGCTTTCGAAAGCACGGGCTTGGCGTGTATTGCAATGTGTCCCAGATCTGGGGAGGGGCCGCGCAGACTACTTGCAGACTACTTAAAGCAGTAATAGCCCAGAAGCAGGGCGGTCAGCACCGCCATCACCGGGTGTATTTGCCGCCATTTGCCGGACAGCAGGCGAATCAGCGAGTAAGCGATGATGCCCAGGGAAATGCCGTTGGCAATAGAGAACGTGAATGGCATGGCGGCCATGGTGAGAAAGGCGGGAATCGAGTTTTCCATATCCAGCCAGTCAATGTCGCGAGCGCCATTCATCATCAGGGTGCCGACCACGATCAAGGCCGGGGCGGTGGCCATGGCCGGAATGGCAATAAACAGCGGCGTCAGAAACAGTGACAATAAAAACAGGATGCCCACCACCACGGCGGTGAGGCCAGTGCGGCCGCCCGCCTCGACTCCGGCAGCGGACTCGACATAGGTGGTGACGGTGCTGGTGCCCATCAGGGCGCCGACACTGGTGCCCACGGCATCCGACATAAAGGCCCGTTCGGAACGGGGCAGCTCGCCGTTCTCGTCCAGCAGGCCGGCGGCACGGCCAGTCCCCAGCAGGGTGCCGGCGGTATCAAACACATCCACAAATAGAAAGGCCAATACCACGGTGAGAAAGGCACCACTCAGTACATTGCTGAAATCCAGCGCCAGGAACGTCTCCCGTGGCAGGTGCGGCAGGCTGGCGACCCGATCCGGCCAAGGGCTCAGGCCAAAGCCCCAGCTGATGAGTGTCAGCAGCAGGATGCCAAACAGAATGGCGCCGCGTACCTGTAGCACCATCAGGGCGCCGGTGAGGGCTACGCCCAGGAACGACAGCAGCACGGCGGGATTTTCCAGCGAGCCCATAGTCACCAGCGTATCGGTGTGATCCACCGTCAGGCCGGCGTTTTTAAAGCCAATGATGGCGAGAAACAGGCCGATGCCGGACATGGTGGCGATTTTGAGGGACTGGGGAATGGCATTGATCATCAGCGTGCGGATGCCGGTCAGAGCTAGGGCCATAAAAATCACCCCCTCCACCAGTACAGCTGCCAGTGCCTGTTCCCAGGGAATGCCCATGCCTTTAACCACACCAAAGGTAAAAAACGCCGTCAGGCCAATGCCCGGCGCCAGGGCGAAGGGATAGTTGGCGTACAGTCCCATCAGGAAACAGGCAATGGCGGCGGAGATGGCCGTCGCGGCAGCCACATCCTGAGCCGGCATGCCAGACAGGCTCAGCAGCTGTGGTGTCACCAGCAGGATGTACGCCATGGTCAGAAAAGTAGTGATACCGGCACGTATTTCGATGGCGATGGTGGTGTGGTGCTCCGCGAGGCGAAAATACTGCGCAATAGCATTCATCAGCAGGCCTGGGTCCAGTCAGTGAAAAGGGGCGCACAAGACATCGATTGTTGTGCATAATTCCAGCAGAGTGCTTATAATGCGCGCTTTTCTGCGCACCAGGGGATTTCTGCATGTCTGAGAAGTATTACATCAATGCCAACGAGTTGCTGACAGACTCCTTTCGATTGGCACTGGAAATCCACAAAAGTGGTTTTCGGCCGGACTTTATTGTTGGTGTCTGGCGCGGAGGTACACCTGTAGGTATTGCGGTGCAGGAAATGCTGCACGTCTGTGGCATCCACACCGACCACATCTCCATCCGCACGTCCTCCTATATGGGCATTGGCATGCGCGGCAAAGAGGTGCGGGTGCACGGCTTGGATTACATCATCAACAACATCAACGCCGACAACTCGCTGTTGATTGTCGATGATGTGTTTGACAGTGGCCTCAGCATTAAAGCCGTGTTGGACAGGCTGCAGCAGAAGTCGCGCCGTAATACCCCGGAAGACATCCGCATTGCCACCCCCTGGTTCAAGCCGGCCAACAACCAGACGGACATTACCCCGGACTATTACCTGCACATCAGTGATCAGTGGCTGGTGTTTCCGCACGAGCTCGATGGTCTGGAGCGGGACGAAATCATCCGCAACAAGCCCGAAGTGCAGCAACTGTTTCAGGAATATGGACTCTAGTCGCAGCAGCCCTGGAGCCCGTCGGCCGGCTCTGCTAAGGGTTTGAATAAAAACATAAAAAAAGTGCAGACAAACGATTGACAAGGGCGCGGCCGATCACTAATATGCGCGTCCTCAACAGGCGACAGCGACATCGCAGCCTAAGTTGAAAAGCCCAGGTGGTGAAATTGGTAGACACGCTAGCTTCAGGTGCTAGTGGCCTCACGGCCGTGGAGGTTCAAGTCCTCTCCTGGGCACCATATTCAAAAAGCCCCGATCTTCGGATCGGGGCTTTTTTCGTTTTGGGCCCGGTAAAATGCCAGGCTGATCTTGTGTTCTATGTCTGTCCGGGCTTTAACTCTGTTGCAAACTGACAACGTGGCTCAATACCAGGGAAAACAACTCCGTTTGCGAGTTGACACCAAACTTGGTGTAAATCTTCTTGCGGTGGCTGCGTTCGGTTTCCGGTGAAATGCGCAGTTCCCTGGCCGCCAGCTTCGAGGTTTTGCCCTTCAGTATCTGGGCAAAGACTTGCTGTTCCCGTTCTGTTAACAGTGATGCACCCAGGTTTTGAAGGCGCGCGCTCAAGGCGGCGTGGCCGGGCAATCCGCTGCTTTCCCCGCTGATCTGGTTGGCCGTAGGGGCGCTTTGACTTTGGTAGTGACGCAGCAGCGCGGTGCGAAACATGGGCTCAATCAGGTGTAAATAATGCAGTTCCACTGAGTTAAAAGGCAGCGGCAGCTGCTGACGGCCAAAACACACCGCAATAGCTTCCAGGCTGGAAATCTGCACCACAAAATTGGCTTCGTCGCAGAGTCCGCAGTCCTTGTAGTAGGCGCGGGAGAATTCACTGTCTTCCAGTTCATCTTGTCCCAGTCCGTCGATACGAAACACGCCGCTGGGCAGCTCCTGCCAGTTTTGATACAGAGGGCTAAGCAGGTAAGCCCCCGCCATATAGATATCGTAAAAGGAGCTCTTTTCCCGAGGGTGGAGCGCGTCGTAAATCACCGCCGGTTTTTTCCCTTCCTTAAAGCCCAGCACCACCAGGCTGTCATGGGGCACGATACGGTTGAGGCTGTTGGATAACTGGTCGTAAAAACTGTCTGTGTGCAGGTACATCAACAGGGATTGGGCGGCCGAAATCAGGGCATTGAAGACAATGGGATCGGGGGGCGTTTGCTGCTTGGTGATGAGGGCCGCCATGGGTCAGTCTTTCCGTATAAACCTTGTGTCAGTCGGCATTCTCCCCCATTTGGGGGAGTGCTAACACCCCAATTAGGTCATTCGCAGTAGCACGGCCAGAGCTTACACTGGGTTTTCAAGATCACACAATCTGTGACAAGCGTACACAGCAGATGGATAAGGGACCCGATTGAGATGAAGTATTCGAGTTTTACCCGCAAAATCGGCGGCGAGGGGGCCGAGGCCTGGGACATTCACACCCGAGCCGTGACCATGGCAGAAAATGGTGCCGATGTGATTCTGCTGTCCATGGGTGATCCTGATTTTGACACCCCGCCGGCGATTGTGGAGTCGGCGGTGCAATCTTTGCGGGCGGGCCACACCCATTACACCGGCTTTACCGGGGAGCAGGCGTTGCTGGACGTGATTGCCGAACAGCACGCACGTCTGACTGGCAACACGGTTACCGCTGACAACGTGGTCATTTTGTCCGGTGCCCAGTGCGCCCTCTACTGCGCCATGCACTGTATCGTGGAGGTGGGCGAGGAAGTGATTGTACCGGAGCCGGCCTACGTCACTTACGAGGCCGTGGTAGCGGCGACCGGTGCGACCATGGTGGGCGTGCCGATGCTGCCAGAGGACAACTTTCGGGTCCGCCCGGAGGCGATTCGCCGCGCGGTGACCGATAAAACTCGCGCCCTTCTGCTGAACTCTCCCCACAATCCCACCGGCGCGGTGATCAGCCCGGAAGACCTGCAGGCCATTGCCGAGATTGCCATGGAGCATGATCTGTGGGTGGTGTCCGATGAGGTCTACGCCTCCCTCACCTACGACCAGCCACACTTCAGTATTGCCGCGATTGATGGGATGCAGGAGCGCACCATCGTCATCAACAGCGTTTCCAAATCCCACGCCATGACCGGCTGGCGCGTGGGCTGGGTCATCGGTCCACAGGAGCTGAGCGGGCATTTGGCCAATATGAGTACTTGCATGCTGTATGGCTGCCCGACTTTTTCCCAGCATGCGGTGGTCACGGCTCTGACTCAGGAACTGGCCGAGCTGGACGACATGAAACGCCAATACCAGGCGCGACGGGATCTGGTGCATGCCCATCTGAGTCAGGTGGCGGGTCTGCACTGTCACTTACCGGCCGGCGGAATGTTCATCATGCTGGACATTCGCCAGTCTGGGGTCAGTGCCGAGCAGTTCGCTACGCGTCTGCTGGACGATTACGGGGTGTCAGTGTTGTCCGGTGATGCCTTTGGTGCCAGTGCGGTGGGGCACATTCGCATTGGACTGATTCAGGGCCTGGACGTTTTGCGGGAAGCTTGTCGGCGCATTGAGCGCTGTTTTCTGGCTTTGAAGAAAGAGGGACAGCTGGTGGAAGGGACGTTTAAGACCGCGGTCTAATGGGGGCTGCACCCAGTTACCAAAAACCTCTGAGTGCCAGCGAGACGCCCCAGCCATCGTGGTCGTGCTCTCCGGGGGAATCCTGCAGGTTCGCCGTGGTGGAGTATTGAGCGCCCAATTGGATTTTGGCTTTGTGGCCATAGAAGAAAAAATTTACCCCGCCATAAATCTCGTTGTAGCGGTCCCCTCGACCGCTGACAATCTCGTTGTCGTAGCGCCCCAGACGTATGCCGTTTGAGCCCTGGCTATCTATAAAGGTGTACCTGGCAACCCATTGAACCACCGGGGTCAGTTGATAGAAAGGCATCAATACCAGCCCATACAGGTCTCTTTGTCCTGCGTCGCCATTGCCGAAGGCGATATCCGTCGATAAACCCCATTGCTGCCAGGTCAAGCGGCTGTTTAAGGATATGACTTGAGAGAAGTCTCGGGTGTTCTGGTCTTCGTGAGTATCGTTGTAGACAAAGTCGGCGCGGATATCGGCTTTATCCCAATAGCGACCGGAAGTGAGTTTTTTACCAATAGAAATGAGTCCGAAATAACTGGCATCCGATACGCCAATTTCGTCAGAGTCATCGCTTGAAAACAGGCCCGTGTTGAAATACCACTGTTCGTTGATGGGGCCACTAAGGCTGGCGCCGGTGAAATATTCTGCGGTAAACCACAGATTGTTGCTGAGGTTGTTGCGTTGTGGGGTTAACAGTTCTTTGGACGAGGTCTTTCCGTCCAGGGTAAAACCTGCCGACTGCTTAAGGACTTTAAGTTTACCCAAGTTGGGCAGCTCCCAGCTTAAGTAAGCATCGGTGAGGCGACTGTAGCTGTCCCCTAAGGAGGTGTTTAAATCGAAATCACCTTCTAAATGATAGGTCGTGTGACCGTATTTACCTTTAAACCCGAACCGAAATCGACGCCACAAGGCATCATCAAAATCGCCTTCGGACGCATCAAAATAAACCAGATCCGCCTGCAGACGGCCTGACAGATTCAAGTAGTCACCGGCACTGTTTTCATAGAGCTTGGCGTGCTCCCAGAGGTCATCGTAGGTGTTGGCCATGACTTGACCACTCAGGGGCAACAAGCTTGAGACGAATAGAAGGCTTAGGCAGCTTTTCATACGTGCACTCATTTTTAAAACCTCGTGGAGAGCCCTTTAGCTGATCAACAGACTCGTTTCACTTTATGATGGCGCGAGTTTGTCGATTCGAACTTTTAGGTGCTTTAAGGCAGCAAAAATGAGTGTAGCAGGAAGAGGGGGAGATAAAGACCGCGTTGACCCCGCGGTCTTTCGTGTCAGTGAGGCGGTCAGATCACGATGTGGCCTGCTGCATTTTCTCCCGCCACATCTGGTGAAAACGCACATTGACCTGATCCCAGGCCTGCACCAGGTGGGCTTGAGCCGCCTCGGGTGAGGTGCGGGTAAACTGCAGTTTGTCCAGCAGCTCAATGTCCTGCCGGTTGACCTCATTGAGGGCATTGCTGAGCGCTTGTCGCTGCTCGGTAAATTCCTCCGCCATGGCGTCGGGATTGGCGGCGTAGATGGTCAGGGTCTCGGTGGAATAATTGGCGGCTTCGGGGCGCACAATGATCAACTGTACCCACACCGGGTCCACAAACAGCAGGGTGTTGGGGAAAATGCCGAACCACTGTTGCGTACCGACGTTGTCCTCATTCAAGTTGGCGAAGTGGGGCAGCGGTTTGTCGGTTTTGGCCGGTTTGTCACTGGCGCCAGTGGGCAGTCGCAGGCCGGTGATGTTGTCGGACAGGAACAGGTCTTCCTGATTGAGCACTGAATCCAGGGTGACCGCCTGGGAATGCACGAAGGGTACGTGGTAACCATCCAGGAAGTTATCCACCGCCAGTTTCCAGTTGGCTGAGGACTGGTATTCGGTGGTGCTGATCATTTGCATGGGGCTGGGGTCATAGCCCTCCAGTACCTGATCCAGTGGTCGAATAAAATCCTCAAACGGCTCGGCATCACCGGAGATGTTGACAAAGATCGTATCCCACCACACCGCCGATCTGACGGCTATCAAGCCCTTGCCTTCTTTATCCTCGGCAGACATCGGTTGATCGCTGTCGCCGTAGTAGCGGGGTGCGGCTCGCAGGCTGCCATCGAGATTAAACGCCCAGCGGTGGTAGGGGCATACCATCACCCGTTTGCGACAGGCGCTGTCCACCAGCGGCGCGGATTTGTGGCGGCAGACGTTGTGGAACACACCGATCTCGCCATCGGTTCCGCGGATGATCAGCAGGCTGGCATTGCCCACTTTGATCGGCAGCATATCGCCCACTTCCGGTATCTGCTGAGCGCTGGCCAGACCGACCCAGCCCTGGCGAAACACCGCGTCACATTCCTGTTCAAAAATGTCCGCCGATTTGAACACTTCCGGTGGCAAACCGTGTTGCTGGGTGGCGTCGGCATCAATATTGAGTACATCAATTTTCATGGGGTTTCCTTCACAAAACTCTGGCAGTTAAAACAGCCAGTGGGCAATAACAACCAGAATCGGCAGGGCGATGGCCGTTCTGATAAAAAAGATGGCAATCAGGTTCATCACGCTGAGCGGAATTTTCGAGCGCATGATCAGCAGCGCTGTCTCGGCGAAGAAAATCAGTTGCGTTACCGACAGGCCGGCTAACACAAAGCGCGTCAACTGACTGTCGCGCTCGCCGGCGATAATCGCCGGTACAAACTGGTCCAGCAGGCCGATGATCAGACCCGGGGCGGCGGCCTGGGCTTCGGGCACCTGCATCCATTCCAGCAGCGTGATAAACGGGTAGCTCAACAGCTGGAACACGGGTGTGTGGTAATACACCACCAGGGCCAAAAACTCGATGGTCATGGCCGCGGGCATCATCATCACAAAGATGTCCAGCATTGAACCAAAGCCTTTCTTCAGTGACGTGGCCGGACTGGGTGAGCGACTGGCGACCTCAAACGAGCGCTTGCAGGCCCAGGACAAGGACGAGTGGCTGCCCTCGGCTTCTTCAAACAGCTGCTTGCCCACCGGCGGGTAATAGTCGTCGGGAATACGTTTCAAGGGTGGCAATTTGGGCACGATGATGGCGCAGATAATACAGATAAACGCCATCGAGCCGTACAGCTGGAAAAAGTATTCCGGCAGGCCCGCCACCCGCGAGGTCAGCAGCACAAACGGCAGCGAGACCACAGAGAAACTGGTGGCCAGTACGGCCGATTCGCGCGCGGTATAGTAACCGCGCTCGTACTGGTAGCTGGTCATCAGCACCGCGATACTGGATGAACCCACCCAGGAGGCGAGGGTATCGACGGTGGAGCGGCCGGGGAGGTTGAACAGCCGGCGGAAGTAGGGGCGCATGAGCGTGCCGACAAAATCCAGCAGACCGTAGTCGGTGAGAAACGGTAAAAACAGGCAACCCAGGCCAATGATCAAATAGATGGCGCCGGCCACATCGATGTAGGCGGTGACGCCGGTGTCCTTGCCGATAATCCAGTCGGGGCCCACACCCAGCAACAGCATCAACGACACCAGTCCGCCAATACTGGACAGTACTACCCAGGCCCAGTGGGAGGCGATCAGAAAGCGGGCGAAGGGCAGGCGCTTGGCCACCCGGTTGGGGAGCAGGTAATAGACCAGGGAGATGAGCGCACTGACGATAAACAGCGGCAAGGTGAAAAACGGCATGTTGTCGCCAATGGCCTGCGAGATCACATCGGCAATAATGCCCATCACAATGGTCCATTTGCCATCGTAGTGAATGGGCATTAAGAAAAACCCAATGCCCAGCAGCGAGCAGAGGAACAGCTTGGTCAACGTCATGCGCTGAGTGTTGGGGGTGCCGGTATCGATCGTCGTGGTGGTCATCGTTCTGGGATCACTCCTTATACGGGGGTTGCCGCTGAGCCGGTGGTGAGAGTGGCAATCACGTTGTCGGCGACCAATTGGGTCATGGCGGTGTAGGCCTGATCTTCAAAGTTGGCAAAGTGAGAGGTGAGGGCAATGTTTTCCGCCTTGATGTCGTTGACGGCAGAACCGTAAACGTCCAGGCCTGCACCGTGCAGGCGTCCGGCGTTGAGGCGGGCAACCAGGCTGGGTTCGTCCACTAGTTCACTGCGGGCGGTGTTGATGAAGGTGACGTGGTCGCCCATCAGTTCGATCATCTCGGCGCTGATTAAACCATGGGTCTGATCGCTGAGAGGCATATTGACCACAATAAAGTCGCTGGTTTGCATCAGTGTCGCTAAATCCACCTGGCGGGCGCCGAGCTCGGCCTCAAGATCGGGTTTGCCGATCAGGTCGAAATACTGGATCCGATTATTGAAGCCGTGGCGCATGATCCGGGCCACCCGCGAGCCGATGCGACCCAGGCCGACAATACCGGTGGTTTTACCGCGCACCGAGGTGGCGGTGGGTCGCAGAAACGACGGATCTGGGTCGCAGTCCAGTCCGCTGCGCTCCATATGCAGGGCGGGAATGCGCCGGGCGACGGACAACAGCAGGGCCACGGACGCTTCGGCGGTGGCTTCAAAGGCTTCATCGGTGGGGGTATTGGTGACCGTAATGCCCAGCGTGCGGGCAGCCTCCACATCGATATTGGAAAAGCCAATGCCCATATTTGCAACCACTTTGAGTCGCGGCGAGGCCAGCTTCAACAAGTCTGCGTGAATGTCATCTTCGGTGTGGGTCAGCAGCGCGTCCACTTCCATCGCTTTCTGCGCCAGCAGGTCGGCTGGGCACACTGAGGGTTCAGAGCGTACTTCCAGCTCAATGCCGGCCTCTGCCAACCGTTCGGCCAGCAGCGGGGTGTTGTAGGTATCGCGGGTTAAAAAGGCTTTCATACTGTTGCTTCAATCCTATTTCTACATCAAACCTGTTAAGGGGGTTGCCTGATGGGAGATTTACCAGGGATAGCCGGACACCAGGCCCGCTTCGCTGATGTTGATCAGGCTGGGTCCCCCGCAGGCCAGCGCGTCCTGCAAGCGCTGTTTGAACTCGTCCAGACTGCCGGCGTGCCAGGCCTCTAAACCACAGGCCTTAGCCAGGGCGACATAATCGGGGGTGTGAATGTTGACACCGATTTGCGGCACCTTTTTGTCGTCCATAAAGCGGCGAATTTCGCCGTGTCCCTGATTATTCCACACCAGGAAGACCAGCTTGAGTCCGGCTTCGACGGCACTGCTCAACTCGTTGACGGTAAACTGGCCACCGCCATCACCGGTCAGGCACAGCACCGGCAGATCCGGCTGGCCCAGTTTGGCGCCCTGGGCGGCGGCAAAGGCATAACCCAGTGTGCCAAAGCCGGTGGCCGAGTGAAAATAGCGACCGGGTAGTTCACAGCCATAATGCACCTGGGCAAAGTAGGCCGGCTGGGTGGAGTCGCCGACGATGATGGCGTCTGGCACAATCTCATTAATGGCGCTGAAAAACGCTTGATAATCCGGGTGACGCTGGTCGATAACCTGCTGACGCAATTGCTCGGCCCGGGCTGCGCCCGCGGCCCGCTGGGCATCGCTGGCGGGTGTGATCTGCTCCAGCAGGCCGCGACAGGTCTGCTGGGCATCCCCCAGCAGCGGCACGTCGGCGCGGACGTTGCGGCACAGTTGGCCGGCGTCGATATCAATGCGGATTACCTGGCCCTGGATATTGAGGTCGCCGAGGAAGAAAAAGTCGTAATCGGTTTCCGCAAACTCGGTGCCCACAGCCAGAACCACATCGGCTTCGCGTTCGATTTCATCGCGCACGCATTTGAGCGATGGCGAGCCCACCACCGCCAGCGGGTGCGAGGCGGGCAGTACGCCCTTGGCGTTGTTGGTGTTGACCACCGGCATGCCCAGCTGTTCGGCCAGTACGGCGACCGGGGCCGAGGCCTTGGCTGCGCCACCACCGAGGATCATCAATGGCCGCTGGGCCTGATTCAGTATTTGTGCAGCCTCAGCGATGGCTTGCGGGGCGGCGGTTGCCGCGTGTGGAAGGGGCCAGGCACTGAGGTCCAGCTCGCTGCCATCCTGGGTCATCACATCCAGGGGAATCTCGATGTGTACAGGGCCTGGACGCTGGCTATTAAAGATTGAGTAGGCGTGTGCCAATACCTTGGGCAGGTTTTTTACATCCATCAAAGTGTGGCTGTAACGGCACACCTCCGAGGTCAGGGCGAGCTGATTGGGCAGCTCGTGCAGGCGGCCTTCGCCCATGGCCAGATCGGCGCGGCTGTTGACCGACGAGATCACCAGCATGGGAATGGAATCCTGCATGGCCTGGCCCATGGCGGTGACGATGTTGGTCATGCCGGGGCCGGTAATAATAAAGCACACACCCGGTTTGCCGGTGGCCCGGGCATAGCCATCGGCCATAAAACCGGCGCCTTGCTCGTGGCGCGGGGTGATATGGCGCAGTCCGCTGTCTTCGATACCACGATACAGCTCGACCGTGTGCACACCGGGAATACCGAAGATCACTTCGGCGCCGTAGTTTTTCAAAATCTGGGGGATCAAGGTTCCGCAGCTGACCATAACTCAAGACTCCTGCAACGTCGCAAAGGGGGTATCTGTCACTGTAGTTGCAGAACCAGTAGTTGCAGAATCAGTAGTTGCAGCCGCTTCGATGGCTTTATCCCATAAACGCTCGGCGGTAGTTTTCAGGCTCAGGGCTTCCTGCCAGCGATCACTGAGTTCGTGACCCTCGGCGTCGGTGATGGCGTAGGGCGGGGGGCCCAGTTCGCACACAAACACACAGTTGGCGTCGGGGGTTGCGGCATGGCGTTGCTGCCACGAGGCAAACCCTTCCAGCCACCAGCTTTGGAACAGTTCAAACCATTTTTGGTGCTGGGGAAAATCAAACGCGATCTGCGCCTGCTCGCGGGTGCCGACACGACCGTGAAAGGCCTGGGTACGCTCTAAAAATCGTGTCACCAGTTCACTGGCCTGCGGCGCAATGGGCAGGTACCACTCCTGGTTTACCAGCGCGTGGGACAGGTCGGCCACCATTTGCAACTCCGGCACCGCGTCCATCAGCTGCAGCGTAAACAGCAAGTCGTTGGTCATGCAGTTGCGATGCACTTCCACATGGGTGGCAATACCGGCTTCTGCGCCAATCGCCAGCCACTCGCGGGTTTGCTGTGCCACTTCCTCGACATGCCAGGCGGGTACCTGGCCAATTAGGCCGATAAAGTCCGGCGGGCAATCCAGTTCGCTGGCCCACTGGGTAATGCTGCGGTAGCTGTCTGAGCTGTCGACAAAGGCGTTAAATGCGCACCGCAAACCGTACTCTTTCAGCAGCGGTTGCGCCTGTTGCACGAACGCTTGATTGTGATGCGGCACATCAAAGCTGACCCCGGCAAAGCCGGCGTCGGCGATCATCTGAAGCTTTTGTTCCAGGCTCCATTGAAAACCGTCGGGACGATCGAACTCCATGCCCCACATGGATTGGTAAATACTGAGCTGTGTCATAGTGTTCCTAAGAAAATCATTCAATGTCAGAGACTGAGTCCAGCCTCGGTAAAAATCTGTACTAGAGGGGCAAGCTGTTGCTCGTAGTGACGCCAGTGGCCGACCCCACGCTGGTGTATGGGGTGGCGCACCTGACTGGCACTGGCGGTCTGGCTGGCTTGCGGGTTGTTGTAAAACTCAAAACACTGACTTTCGCTGGTCAAGTCGCAGTAGTCCAATAACTGGCGAATTTGCTGGTCGTTATCGGTGACCAGGTCCTTGTAGTGGATATCGTAAATCTTGCCCGGAAAGCACTGGTGCCAGGCTTGCATCATCCGCTGGTGACTCACCATGTAATGGCCCAGCTCATGCAAATCGTAGGAATAACCGTAGCCGTGGCTGAATAACATCTTGAAGTTACTCATGGCTGCGTCCAAAGGGTGCCGACACAGATGAACCACTTTGGCCTCGGGAAAGGCGCTCAAAAGGTAGCCAGTGTAGAGCGCATTGAAAGGCAGTTTGTCGACAAAATAGCGCGGTGTGTTTGTGGTTTGCAGGCGATCGAGACTCAGCTGCAAATAACGTTGGCGAATGTGCACCATCTGCTCGGGCTTGATCTTTTTGCAATGCTCAATTGAAATACTGAAAGGATCGGCAAAGCCGTTAAGGCCCATGGCTTCCAACAAAGCCAGCGGCATGCTATTCAGTTCGCCACCACTGATGACTTGTGAGTGACTGCCTAGAATGCGTTCTACCAGCGTGGTGCCGGTGCGAGGCAGGCCGACCACAAAAATGGGTTGCGGTGATGGCGATTCGGCAGTGTCTTCGAAAGAGTATTCAGGGTCAGCGGCTGAGTTAAATAGCCCGGGCAGACCGGCCATCAACGCTAAGTCACGCTCAAGCTGGTAATGACTGTTATGTCTTTTGAGGGTGGCTGCCTGCAGGAAGGCGTCAAAGGCACGGTCGTAATCGCCATTGTCTTCAAAGTATTTGCCTTCGGCATAACCCAGTTGCACTTGCGCGCGCCAGTTCCGTTGTTGGTTTGTTTTGGGCTGTTGCTGGCGACAATGCTGTATAAGTTCAAGGGCTTTGTCGCTGGCGGTAAAATGCCGTAATTGCAACAGGTTGTGGCAGGCTTCGAAATCCTCAGGGCACAGTTGCAGCAACTGGCGATAGTCCGCTTCCGCGCCGGCGTTATCTCCGCTAAAACGACGCACGGCGGCGCGATTATAGAGACTGGCGGTATGATTCGGGTCCTGCTGCAACGCCTGGTTGTAACAGTTCAGGGCTTCGGCCAGCTGATTGGCTTCAAACAACAGGGTGCCCAGCTGGCTTAACAGGTCCGGTGTTTTTTCTGCCTGACTCTGTTGCGCATAGTTCAATGCCTTGCGCGCCTGCGACCAGTCCTGATTGGTCAGGTAACAGCGCGCCACTTGCAGAAAAAACTGCGGGTTGTCAGGCTCCAGCTGAACCGCACGCAGAGCGGCATCCAGAGCCAGTGACAGTTTGTTCAGTCCCAGGCTGACCTGCGACAAAAGATTCCAGCCCGGGCTTTGATCGGGCCAGGATTTCACCAGCTGAACGCAAATGCCTGCGGCCTGATCCAACTGACCGCCGGCCAACAATTGCTGGGCTGTGTGTAACTGCAGGGAAAAAGCCGTCTCTTTCCCGGAACCTGTTTGATCATTCATATGAGGCAGGATCGAGTCTGATGACTGGGGGTGGATTGAGCTAGACGTCGTTGAGCTAAGCATAGGAGATACAGCTTCCATTGGGCTCGTGCGTGTCGTGGCGGTTACCCCGGATACCGGGGGTAACCGCCGCAGGGGTCACTAGAAGTTATAACTGGCACTGATGCCGATGGTGCGAGGTCTTACGCGGTACTCCTGATCCCCCAGGTTGGTGGTGTACTGCAAGCCTGGTTTGCTGCCGGTGTACTTGGCGTTGCCATCACTGGTGGTGATGTCGTCGGCGTTGGTCAGGTTGTCGGCATAGAGGGATACCGTCCAGCTGGGGAAATTGAGCGCGACGTAGGCATCCACCAGGGTGGAGCTGTCAATTTCATCGTAGCTGCCCGCCGCCAAATCCGAGGGTTCGGCAAATCCGGTGACGAATTCATCCTTGTAGGACACGCCCAGATGAGCGGTCAGGTCCGCCCCCATGCTGAGTGACTGGGTGTAAGACAAGGACGCGTTGGCGGTGTGTTTGGGAATACCCGGCAGCTCGTCGCCTTTGTAACCACCGATGGCAAAGGACTCGGTGCCGCCGCTGACGTTGGGAATGTAGAAGTCCTTGGTCAGCTGGGCGTCGGTGTAGGTGTAGCCCAGGTTCAGGTCCAAACCTTCCGCCAGGCGCAGGCTCAGCTCCAGTTCCACGCCCTGGCTCTCGGCTTCATCGCCGTTGTACATCACCGGGAAACCACCGTTGGGGGTTTGCACGATCAGGATGGGGTCCTGCCAATCCACATAGAACAGGGCGGCGGAGTAACGGGCTGCATCGCCCAGGTATCCTTTCACGCCGACTTCGTAGTTGACGGATTTATCCGGATCGAAGAACAGGTAGTCGGGGTGCTCAGCGAAGACACCGCCTTCCACGGTGGCGGTGGACAGATTATCCACCGGTACACCGTTGGCGCCGCCGTGACGGAAGCCTTCGGCGACCGTGAAGTAGATTTTGCCATTATCGCTGAAATCATAGGACGTATTGAACTTAAACAGGGTGTCGGTGAACTTTTCCTTGCCGGAGGCCTGGCTAAGGCCCAATGCGCCTTCTCCGCAGAAAGTTCCGCAAGGAGGCAGGGTGATGCTCTGGGCCGCGAAGAATTTCTGGTCAAAATAGCGGGCTCCAGCGGTGACTTGCCAGGCATCGGTAATGTGATAGGTCACCTCACCAAACACGGCTCTATCCCTGAATACACTATCCATAAAATTGCTGTAACCGAGATCGGGTGCCTGCGGGTTGGTCATGCCGTAAAAGTCATCAACACCAGCAATAAAGTCGAAACTCTGGGCGTCGTAGTCGACCTCATTGTAGTAGGCGCCCACCAGCCAGTCGAGCTTGCCTTCCGTAGTGGAGGCCAAGCGGAGTTCCTGGGTTTTGGTAGTGCTCTCATAGTGCTTCACACCGGCAACTACTTCCCGTGGTACCCCAGCGTAGTAAACCCAGAAGCCCGAATAACCGTAGTTGTAGCTCTGGTCGTGAACACTAATGGCTTCGTTTTCTGTGTATGAGGTGGCCGACGTCAGCTCGGCAAAGCCGAAATCGTGCTTGATCACCAGTGATGCCAAAGAGACTTCCCGTTCAAATTCTTCCAATACCTTGGTGCCCGACTCATAGCTATCGAGACCGGCCGCTGTCGCGGACGAACCACCAATCTCATCTTCTTGGTAGTTATACATCAGGGAGATGTCGGTGGCGTCGGACGGGGCGAACAGCAAGGTGCCGCGAGCCATCATCACCTTTTCATCGTTGATGTCTTTTTTACTGATGGTGTTGCCGGTAGGCTGAAGATTGCTGTCGAGTTGTTCAATATAGTCGGAGTCGATGTAACCTGCGTTTTTCAGGTTGGCGACGGTACCGCGAAACGCCAGCTTGTCGGTCAACGGCAGATTGATGGTGGCTTCCAGATCGGTATTCAGATCATCCGATTCATCGGTCATCGACGCCTTGGCCTTGATCGAGCCGGACACCTTTTCAAAGTCGGGCGTGGCCGGGATGTACTTCATTGTGCCGGCCAGCGAGCCGGAGCCGTACAGGGTCGCCTGGGGACCGCGCAATACCTCGATGCGCTCCATATCACGCAGTTCCAGGTTGGCGAAGACCGGGGTTTCATTCATGTAGATCGATACCACCGGATCGGTCAGGCTGGGAAAGTCTTCGTTACCGGTACCGGAAAGGTTCAGACCGCGCATGACAATGCCATTGTTGATGCCGTTTTTGCTACGGCCACTGTCCGACAGAGTCAGGCCGGGAATGCTGCGGGCGATTTTGGAAAAGTCGTTAATGCCCTGGGCAGACAGCTTGGAACCGTCAAAGGCGGAAATATTGTAAGGCACGTCCTGGACATTGGTTGCCCGGCGAGTTGCGGTAACCGTAATTTCCTCGATTTGCGACTGTGCGACGGCCATGGGTGGGATCGCGAGTATGGCCGAACAAATTGCCGTGTGGAGTTGTTTGGGTTTAAACATGGTAGCCCTGCCTTCTGATTAGTTGCCTTAAAGACTGCGTGATGCCCCTGAGCGCTGACTTGAATGCTTGGTTTTATATTTTTGAATACTTTGCTGATCTGAATACTATCCCCTACCCAAATCCTTAAACACTTCATAAAATGCACGAGGGTATTCCATGACGGAATACCTTCCATGTTGGTGCACGGCAATGAGGGTGTTGCTCGATATCGGTGCAAAAAATTGCTCGAATAACGATATTGCCGGTGTGAATTGCCAACCGGTATGAATTTGTGTGTCGAAATGGTTCGCGATGTTTCCGATATTGAAGTGGCAATTAGGCGATTAGAAAGCTATGCGTAGAAATCTTCCCAAAATTACCACGCTGCAGTGTTTTGATGCTGTGGCTCAACACCTGAGCATGACCTATGCGGCCAAGGCGTTGCATATGACGCAGAGTGCGGTCAGCAAACAAATCAAGAGTCTTGAACAGCAGTTGGGACGCAATCTGTTTTATCGGCAGGACGGTCAGTTGAGTCTGACTCCAGTGGGAGAGCAGTATGCATTCGAGGTGAAAGCGGTGTTAAGCCGCCTGGCCGACATTACCGATAAGGTTTCCATTGATGGCCATGTGAGTGGCAGCTTTGATTTAAAAGTGGTAACTGAGCCCACCATGGCTATGCACTGGCTGGTGCCGCGGCTGACGGAGTTTGGTGCAAGCTATGGGGATGTGAAGGTACAACTGCATACGGATTTTTTATCGGTCGAGCGCAATGTGCGCAAGTGTGATGTTGCCATTCTGTTTGGTCATGGCAACTGGCGTGGTTGTGAGGCGGAATTTCTGCGCTATGACAACCTGGTGGCGGTGGCGTCACCAAAAATTATGAGCCACCGTTCTGTCGCGAAAACACTGGACGGAATTCTGGGGCTGCCGTTCCTGCACCACAATCACCCAATTTCCTCGACGGCGTCCTGGTTGAAAGCCGCGGGTAAAACCGATAAAGAAATTTCACAAATCCAAGGGGGGCAGTTCGAGCACTTTTCCCTGCTGCTTGAAGCGGTCAAACATGGCCTAGGGGTCTCGGTGTTGCCCAAGTATCTGGTGGAAAAAGAAGTTGCCGCAGGTAACTTGTTGTTGGCCTGTGAATTAGAACACCAGATCGACGGGGCTTACTACCTGGTGTATAACGAGGATCGAAGGGACGAGTACGCCATCTCCAATTTCAGGAAGTGGCTGTTAACTCATAAAGAACCTAAGGTACGCTTTAATCAACGCCCGGTTGAGCTTTTGTACACGGAATAATATCTTGATAGGTGGCCCGTTTGTTTCGTTGCCACTTCTTGATATGTATTCAAGCTGATTGCAGTCGGGTCCTCCAATATTTCAGGTCGGCTCGGAAGGAGAAAATTGTTTGTCCATGGATTTGATGTTGCAGGTCTGGGGTGGGGTGTCTTATCTCACCAATAAAATTTTATTTGCCTTGTCGGAGGGTAAAGACGAGCAAATTAAAAGACAGCTGAAAATCATTGGCTGGGCAATTTACATTCTTGGTGTGCCGGCGTGGGTCATTATTTTGATTGGCAAACAAAACTGGATTGCGGCATCCATTGAAGCGGGTGGCATACCGGCGATGTTGTTGGGGCTCTACAACACCATTCATAATAATCAACGATTGCTGCCGCGCTTCAATCGTGTGGTTTCATTCTGTACTTATGGTTCCCTGGTGTTTGGATTGAGTTTGAGTGTCTGGGCTCATGGCGGCATTAATTCCTTGTCACAGTTGTTGGAGATGGGGGTGATGCTGGGTTTCCTGCTGGGCAGTTATTTAATGGCCAAAGGCAACAACAACGGCTGGCTGTTTTTTATGCTGATGAACCTGAGTATGGCGGCGTTGATGTTGTTGCAGGGTAAGTCGATCCTTATGGCCCAGCAGCTGCTGTCCCTGTGCTTTGTCATCTATGGGTTTACCAAATCCACTCAATCTGCTCGTTTGCAACGTGCAAACAGCGGATAACTCATTCGGGGTGGGAAAGTTCGTTGGCGTCCATTGCCCCAAAACGAACCAATCCGCTATCGTCTCCTGCTAAACCGGCTACTATTGTTTAGTACAGTTTCATGTTTAGTACTGTTTCATTGAACTGGCCCGCAGAGTCGGGGTGTCAGCCAATCGATGGAGACGATTTCGTGAATAATTCCGCCAACCGCTGGCCTGCGTCGCTGGCATCATCCTACCGTTCTAATTGTCTATTTTTCTCGATAATTCTGTGCATGCTGTTGTCGGGTTGTCAGAGTGCCACGGTCAAGGTTCCTGCTGTAGTCGCAACGGCCAATGAGGCAGTGGTGTGGCATGATTTGCTCAGTCCGAACACGGACGAAAGCCGTCGTTTTATGGCCAATGTACTCGGCTGGAGTGCCTCCTTAACGGAAGACTATGCCCTGATCTATGATCGCGCCGGCGACGTGGTGGGGGGGATGGTTGATACGCAATCCCTTGACTGGGGGTTGAAAGCCGGGGGCTGGTTGTTATCAGTGCAGACGCCCAATATGGAAGGGACGTTGGAGCGGGTGATTCAGCAGGGCGGTAAGGTTCTGATGGCACCCCGGGATCTGCCAGACAGGGGGTTGACGGCGTTGGTGGAGGATCCGCAAGGCGCTGTGTTTGTGCTCCTTGAATTGGCCCCGACGGGTGATAACGATACCCACGGAGACAAAGTGTGGATTTGGCATGAATTGATCACGGCCGATCCCCAGGCATCAGCGGCCTGGTACGCCAGTGTGTTTCAGTTGCAGGTGACCCCGCTGGAGGGCGGTCGGCAATTGCTGCACAACGATTCGCTGAAACTTGCCACGGTTTCCCGTAATCCCTTTGAGGAGGCTCGCAATCAGTGGATCCCGGTGGTGGCGGTGAATGATTTTGCAGCGACGCTTGCCAGTGTGCCCCAATGGGGTGGGCGTGTTGCCGTGGTGCTGGATTCCCCGGCCGGGCAGGGCAAGTTGGCTTTGATCAAAGATCCCGCTGGTGCTGCACTGATCTTGCAGGAATTCTTTGCAACCAGTCTGTCTCAAAACTTGCCTGCAGAAGAGGTCATGCCATGAAACCACCTATTCAGAGCAAGCCCGGTCGTTGGTTGGGGTGGGCACTGCTGGCAGGAGCAGTACTTCTGTCCTCAGCCTGCAGTGTCTCGCCTCATGCCAACATGGGGCTGGATGTGGATTACTACAATGGCAGCTTTCACGTGCGACCCGAGGCGCATGTGGGGATCTATGGTCGACCAAATTAACGCCAGTGATTCAGTCAAGCACCTCAACCACCGAGCCCAATCGGTCGCGAACTATTTGCTTTAACTGTCCCGCCAACTCCCGGTAGTGCTGACGACCGGGAGCGGTTGCGCGCCATACCAGGCCGTGACCACGGGTGATGCGTTGGCCGCGAATTTCGGCCACCTGTATGGCTTCTGGATCGTGCATTTCCGAGTGCACGTATAGCCCCGGCAGAAAGGCCGCTCCCAGTCCCATCACCACCATCTGCCGCAGGGTATCCAGACTGGTACCTTCGTAGTCCCGATGGATTTCGGCGCCGAGGCGCAGACAGATTTCCAGCACTTCATGGTGAAAATGGTGGTGTTCTTCCAGGGTCAGGACCCGCTCCCCCCGCAATTGCTGGGGAGATAACTGATTCTGCCCTGCCAGCGGGTGGTCGGATGAGATCACAAACTTGAGTGGCTCCATAAACAGCGGTTCCACCGCCAGTTCCATGGACGTCTGGGGCAGGGGCAGGATCGCCAGGTCATATTCACCTTCCTGCAGACCCCGTTGCAGGTTGCGTGGCGGCGCTTCACGTACGTAGAACTTGAGCTGCTGAAAGCGCTTGTGCAGATCGGGCAGTACGTTTGGCAGCAGGTAGGGCCCCAGGGTCGGCGGTACCCCCAGCTTGTAGGTAATCTGCTGGCCACCTGCAATGACCGCCGTTTGATCCAGAAAGCCTTGCATGCTCAGCAGCACATCCCGGGCGCTGGTCAGCAGCTCTCTCCCCTCTGGGGATAAGCGCGTACCACTGCGTGAACGTTCAAACAGGGGAATTTGCAGGGTCTCTTCCAGGGCGGCAATCTGGGTAGTTAAGGCTGGTTGGCTGACGCCTAATTCTTCTGCTGCTTTGCGAAAATGTCTGATATCAGCAACTGCGACAAAGTATTGCAGCTGTCGCAAGGTGGGCAGTTTGGTGGCGCTAAAGGTGGCGAAATTAAGCATGATCCGGACGATCCTTGATAATCTTAGATTATCACCAGATTGTATATCATCTTATTAAGCTATCAATAAATAATGCAGTTCGCTTACACACTTTCCAGTTTTACGCTGTCCAGGAGGTATTGTTATGGATCATGTCATTTCAGGTGTAGCCCGTTTTCAGAATGAAGTTTACCCGGCCAAACGCGAGACGTTTGCCAAGTTGGCGAACGGTCAGAATCCGGAGGTGTTGTTTATTACCTGCGCCGATTCCCGTATCGATCCCAATCTGGTCACCCAGACAGAACCCGGTGAACTGTTCATCTGCCGCAACGCCGGCAATATTGTCCCGCCGCACAGCAACGAGACTGGTGGCATGACCGCCTCCATTGAATTTGCCGTGGCGGCACTGGGTATTTCCCACATTGTGGTCTGTGGCCATACCGACTGCGGCGCTATGAAAGGTGCCATCGCTCCTGATCAGCTCGACAACCTGCCCCACGTCAAGGAGTGGCTGGGCCATGCGCGCTCGGCGACGGAGGTGGTTCGTCATCGCCATGGCGAGCTGTGCAAGGATCATCTGGAAGAAGTCACCTGTGAAAACGTACTGCAGCAAATCCAGCACCTGCGTACGCACCCGGCTGTAGCGGCGCGCCTGGCCAGCGGTGAAATCACCATCCATGGCTGGCTCTACAATATTGCCAGTGGCGAAGTCCTGTATCACAACGAGCAGAGTGGTGAGTTTGAGCCGATGGACGAAAGCTACCGTCTGAGCCTGCGCGCCATCGCTGAAGGCGCGGCCCAAGCCTGATTCCCGTGAGACATTGAGGTACACACGATGAAACTGGATTTTTCAACCTTACGGGGTGATATCACCGGCGGTATTACCGCCGGTGTGGTGGCGCTGCCGCTGGCGCTGGCTTTGGGCGTGGCCTCAGGGCTGGGACCTATTGCGGGTATTTATGGCGCTATTGCGGTGGGCTTTTTTGCCGCGCTGTTCGGCGGTACCGCGCCGCAAATTTCAGGCCCCACGGGGCCTATGGTGGTGGTGCTGGCGGGACTGTTCGCCAGCCTGTCTGGCGATGCCAGCCTGATTTTCACGGCCGTGATGCTGGCCGGTGTGTTTCAGGTGCTGTTTGGTTTTCTCGGCGTGGGTCAGTACATTCGACTGGTGCCCTACCCGGTCATCTCCGGTTTTATGACCGGTATCGGCGCCATCATCATTATCCTGCAGATGAGTCCTTTGCTGGGCCATGATTCCCCCAGCGGGACCATTGGTGCCTTGAAGTTTTTACCCACAGCCTTGACGGATGTGCACTGGGCCAACTTGTTGCTGGGTATCGGTACCCTGGCCATGGTGTACAGCTGGCCGGCGCGTTTTGCCAAATACTTGCCGGCACCGCTGGCGGCGTTGATTGCCGGTACTTTGCTGGCCTACTTTGCCCTCGATGTGCCTGTGTTGGGCGCCATTCCCACCGGACTGCCGGAGTTGCACTGGCCCACTTTCAGTGGTGACAGCACCTACCTGGTGGTTGAAGCGGCGATCATTTTGGCGGTGCTGGGCTCTCTCGACAGTCTGTTGACCTCGCTGGTGGCCGATAACATGACCCGCGATCGTCACGACAGTAATCGTGAGTTGATCGGCCAGGGCATCGGTAACACGGTTGCCGGTCTGATCGGCGGTATTGCCGGTGCCGGCGCCACCATGCGTACTGTAGTCAACATTCGCTCCGGTGGTCGCGGCCGTATCTCCGGTATGACACACGCGCTGGTGTTGCTGGCGGTGGTGCTGGGGCTGGGCTCGCTGGCCAGTTACATTCCCCACGCAGTGCTGGCGGGTATTCTGGTGAAAGTCGGCCTGGATATCATTGACTGGAGTTACCTCAAGCGCGCTCACCGTGGGCCTCGCTGGGACCTGTTGCTGATGGCGTTGGTACTGGTGCTGACGATTTTTGTCGACCTGATTACGGCAGTGGCTGCGGGCGTTGTCCTGGCTGCTCTGGCCTATGTTCGTCAGGTAGCGCAGTTACAGCTGGCGTCGTTGCAAAACCTGCCTGAGCATCTGGACTCCCCGGAAGAGCGGGCGATTCTTGAGCAGCACCGCGACCAGATTGCACTGTTCGAATTCAGTGGCCCGCTGAGTTTCGGTGCAGCGGCGGATCTGGGTCACCATGTACGCATGCGTACGGAAGTCGGTTCGCAAGTGCTGATTCTGGACTTCAATGCAGTCCCCAGTCTGGATGTGTCGGCGGTGCTGGCGGTGGAGACCATTGCTACCGATGCCAAGTCGCGCAGCAAACTACTGTTCCTGGCCGGCATGAGCCCTGAGGTACGTGAGACACTGGAGCAGCTGGGGGGCGGTTTGCCCGGCGATGGTGTCTACGCCGATCGTGGTGCGGCTTTGAAGGCTGCAGTTGACAGCTTGTCAGTGAAGTTTGACAAGCCAATGTCAAACACCTGCTCTGCCTTCAAACCTGCCTGATCTGAAAAACGGGGGCTTTAAAACCCCCGTTTTTCCATCTTTCCCCTTCTGGTCAGCTTGCCAGCAGGCAGCTGGTCCTTTACTCCAAAAGCCATAACTATTTTGATAGGCACTCAATATCCGTATTGAGGGACTGCGTTACGATTCCTGGGGCTATCTCGGGTAACGCGGTGATTTCCCACGCTAATCAGGAAATGAAACATGAAGCGAACTTTTGCCCATTGGGCCATGGCCATGTCACTGGGGTTGTCAGCAGGACAGGTTCTGGCAGCGGCTATCCAGCCGGCGGATCGAGTATTTTTCGGTGATCACATCATCACCATGGACCCTGCTAAAGAAGATGCCGAAGCCGTAGCGGTTCGCGGTGATAAGATTGTCTTTGTCGGCGATGAGAGCAAGGCCAAGGCCTACATCGGTGATAGCACCCAGGTAGTGGAGCTGGGTGAAAAAGCCCTGATACCCGGCATGATTGATGCCCATGGTCACTTCACCATGGCCGCCCGCATGATTGACTTCGCCAATGCCTCCTCACCGCCGGTAGGGCCGGTGGAAAATATTGATGACATTATCGAGTTACTGAAAAAGCATATTGCCGACACCAAGCCTGCCAAGGGCGAGTGGGTCATGGCATATGGTTACGATGATTCCTTGCTGGCCGAGAACCGCCACCCAACCCGTGAAGATCTGGATAAAATATCCACCGAGCATCCGATCTACATGATGCACGTGTCCGGCCATCTGGGAGCGGTCAACTCGGCGGCTCTGGCGGCTGTGGGCATGAATGCGGATACTCCCAATCCCAAAGGTGGTGTGATTCGTCGTTTTCCCGGTACCAACGAACCTAACGGTGTACTGGAAGAGAAGGCGATCTATGCGTTTATGATGCCGTACTTTACCGCTTCGGCTAAAGACCCGGCTGGATTTGCCAAGAAAATCGGCAAGGCTGTGCGCTACTTTGCCAGCTTTGGCGTTACCACCATTCAGGACGGGGCAACCGCCATTCATGATGTGAAAATGCTCAAGGCGATGGGTCAACAGGGCATTCTGAAAGCAGACGTTGCCGCTTTCCCTCATGCCACCATGCTCAACGGTGCGGATCCGAAAATCTTGTTTGAAACCGAATACTACGATGGCTTGCGGGTATCCGGTATCAAGTTTTCACTCGACGGCTCACCTCAGGGGCGTACCGCCTGGATGACCTCGCATTATCACGGTTTACCCGATGGCGCGGATGAAGGTTACACCGCCTATCCCACCGTTGATCCGGAGGCGTACAAGGCGGAAGCCAAAGCCGTACTGCAGGCCGGTATCCCCATTCTGGTTCACGCCAATGGCGATGCCGCCATTGATCTGGCGCTGGACAGTGTGGAAGAGGCCTTTGCGGGTCAGGAGATTCCCGATCACCGCTCAGTGATCATTCACGCCCAGTTAATGCGTGAAGACCAGTTGGACCGAGCCAAAAAACTGAAAATGATTCCTTCGTTTTATTCGGCGCACCCGTTCTTCTGGGGCGACTGGCACCGTCTGAGCTTTGGTGACGAGCGAGCGTTTGGCATCAGTCCAACGGGTACGGCGTTGAAAAAAGATGTTCCGTTTACCCTGCACAACGACACACCCGTCGTGCCGCCGGATATGATGCGCCTGTTGTGGTCCACCGTAAATCGTGAAACTCGTTCAGGCGTAGTGCTGGGACCGGATGAGCGTATTTCCGCCAAGGAAGCTTTGCACGCGGTCACTCTGGGCGCGGCCTATCAGTATTTCGAGGAAGATACCAAAGGCTCTCTGACTGAAGGCAAGCAAGCGGATATGGTGATTCTGGGAGCCGATCCATTGCAAGTGGATCCTCATACCCTGAAAGATATTCCGATTCTGGAAACCATTGCTCACGGCAAGACCATTTATAAGCCTTGAGCAATAAATCGATCGGACTTTAAACCGGGCCCTACGCCCGGTTTTTTTTGCCTGATTTTTGGCTGGTTGGGTGTGTCGAGGTGAACTGGTTCTTTACCCAAATGCCGTGTCGTATTTTGATGGCATATACAAAAATTTACAGAAAGTTTACCCCATCTGAAAGAGTGGATAAGGAACGGATTATGAAAAATAAGTTTGTGCCTTGGGCGTTGGCGACATCACTACTGATACCCAGTGCTTCAGCATTAGCCGCCGTGATGAACGCCGCCGATAAGATATTTATCGGGGATCACATTATCACCATGGACCCGAACCAGCCGGACGCGGAAGCGGTGGCTATCCGCGGTGAAAAAATTGTCTATGTTGGCAACGAGAAAAAAGCGAAATCTCTGATTGGTGATGATACCCAAGTGATCGAGCTGGGTGATAAGGCGTTGATTCCTGGCATGATTGATGCCCACGGTCACGTCGCCATGGCTGCGCGTTTTATTGATTTTATCAACGTATCATCTCCCCCGGTGGGGCCGGCGGAAACCATTGACGATATTCTCAACTTGCTGAAAGAGCATATTGCCAAAAACAAGCTGGCCAAAGGGACTTGGGTCATGGCCTATGGTTATGATGACTCCCTGTTGGCCGAAAACCGCCACCCGACTCGTGAAGATCTGGACAAGGTCTCAACCGATCATCCGATTTACATGATGCATGTGTCCGGACATCTGGGTACCTCTAACTCAGCGGCTTTGGCTGCCGTTGGTATCGATGCCAACACGCCAAATCCAGAAGGTGGTGTATTTCGGCGTATGGCAGATGGCAAGACGCCCAATGGAGTCGTGGAAGAGAAAGCCGCCTATGCGTTGTTGATGCCACAATTCATGGCCATGGCAAAAAACCCGAATATTTTTAAAGACAAAGTTGCCAAGACTGTCGACTACTTTGCCAGCTTCGGTGTCACCACCATTCAGGATGGCGCATCTCAAATGCCGGACATTATGGCGATGCGCTCGATGGCAGAAGACGGTAAATTAACAGCCGACATCGTGGCTTTCCCGGTGGCTTTGTACGACGATCATGGTGGCCCGGCCTATGGGGATTCTCCCAAAACTGCGGAGATGTTCCAGGAAGGCTATCATGGCGGAATTCGTGTTGGCGGTGTGAAGTTTGTTGTCGATGGCTCGCCACAGGGGCGTACCGCCTGGACGACTAAGCCTTACCATGCCAACCCGGAAGGTATCGAGGGGGACTATACCGCCTACCCTACGGTTGAGCCTGAGAATTTCAAGGCGGCTGTCAAAGAAAAGCTGTTGGCCGGCATTCCCATCATGATGCATTCCAATGGTGATGCGGCCATTGATCTGTCGTTGGATGCGGTGGAAGAGGCCTTCGCAGGACAGGCTATTCCCGATCACCGCGCCGTCATAATTCACGCGCAGTTAATGCGCGAAGATCAGTTGGATCGCGCTAAAAAGTTGAAAGTAGTGCCTTCCTTTTATTCGGCTCATCCCTTTTTCTGGGGCGACTGGCATAGAGAGACGTTTGGCGATGAGCGTGCCTTTGGTATCAGCCCGACCGGTACAGCGTTGAAAAAAGGTGTGCCCTTTACGATTCACAACGACACCCCGGTTGTCCCACCCGATATGATGCGTCTGCTGTGGTCCACGGTAAATCGCGAAACCCGTAAGGGGGTTGTCCTGGGCGCCGATGAACGCATCTCAATCAAAGACGCCTTGCACGCAGTGACCTTAGGTGCCGCCTACCAGTACTTTGAAGAGGGTAACAAAGGTTCGTTGACGGAAGGAAAACAAGCGGACATGGTGATTCTGGGACAAAACCCTTTAATTGTGGATTCATCTTCCATAAAGGACATACCAGTGTTGGAAACCATTTCCCACGGCAAGACCATTTTCAAACGTTAAGCTGACTTTAAAAGTATAAAAAACCGGGCCATATGTCCGGTTTTTTTATGCGAGGAAAATAAAAACGACGCGCGTTTCCTTAACATGTGGGGAAATACCCTGTCAGCCGAGCTCATAGGCTATCTTTAGTGAAACGTTCTCTCGGCAGGTGAGAGGCTATTCGGGTGTGGCCTTGTCTCCGAGTGGACAAGTTTGATGTCAGCTAACCGGTTCGGGGTATTAAGCATGCGGATTTCTACAAGACTATTGGCGTTGTTTTTTTTATGTGGCGCAACAGCTACGAATGTGCTGGCCGCCGACAGCGAAGCACTGGCCAAGCAGCTGGCCAACCCGGTAGCATCCCTGATCAGTGTGCCGTTCCAGCTTAACTATGATCACAACCTTGGCCCAGATGACGATGGCGAACGCTACACATTGAACATTCAGCCGGTGATTCCCTTTTCCATGGGGGAGGACTGGAACCTGATATCCCGTACCATTTTACCGGTGATGTACCAGGATGATGTGGTACCGAATGAAGGCAGTCAATCCGGCATTGGTGATGTCGTGCAAAGCCTGTTTTTTTCCCCTAAGCAACCGACGTCCGGGGGATGGATCTGGGGCGTGGGTCCGGTGTTTCTGTTGCCGACGGCCAGTGATGATCTGCTCGGTACCGAGCAATGGGGCGCAGGCCCCACCGCCGTCATGCTGACACAGAGGGGCGGGTGGACCAATGGCGTTCTGATGAATCACATTTGGTCTTTTGCCGGAGATGACGACCGATCCGACGTTAACAGTACGTTTATTCAACCTTTCATTACTTACACCACCAAACAGGCCGTGACCTTCGCGCTCAATACCGAAACCACTTACGACTGGGAAGCGGACGAGGCCTCAATACCGATTAATTTTGTTGCCTCGAAAGTAATGAAGTTTGGCGGGCAAACAGTGAGTCTGGGAGCCGGGCTGCGCTATTGGGTGGATGCACCAGATAATGGTGCCGAAGGCTTCGGTGTGCGTTTGATCATGACCTTTCTGTTTCCCAAATGAACAGATAGTGATCCACAGTCGATCAGAAAACTCGCCGCGTACATAAAACACCGCAAGCATTGCGGCAAGAATCGTAAAGAACCGAGCGATAAACTCGGTTTTTTTGTCAGTAATTTACCGTTTGGGTCAGTGGGTGTGAGGGGAGGCCGCACTCAGCTCATGGGGTGGCGATGTTTTCACTTCGTGGCCGTGGATGCGACCCTCTTTCATATCCTCAAGTGTCTGTTCCACGACTTCTTTGCCGCCTTCACCGGCGCGATACATATTGCCCAGAAAATACAGGGTTCTCAATGCGGGACCGGTGAATACGAATGAAGAGTCGATAAACCGGTTGTTGTGGAAAGTGGGGGAGGGATCGCCATCGTACACCAGCTCACAGTTTTTGAAGGTGCAATCCCGGTAGGAGTTGCCGTGCAGCTCGACTCTCTGGTTGTCAAACACTTGATTGTGGTAGTTCATGGGGTAGATCTCCCGTGGTGTTTATCTTCAGCTTAGAATACGGAGGCAAAAACTCAACGACCGGTTATACTGGCTGTTCCTGTCGATTTTGATGCCGGAAGGGGGGTGTCATTGAATACGCTTGAATTGCGCTGGAGTGAGGATTCTCGGCTGCAAGTGTTGATTGATGGTCGGTTGTTGACGGATCGGGTGCGGCAATTCGAGCTCTCTCAGGGATACTATCCCTTCAAGGATGACTTCCTTTTGCCCGAGGATGTCGACTGGTATTCCCGCAACAGCTGGCTGCGCAGCGCCAGCGGCGAACCGGCACGGCTGATATTGCTGGGTTGTACCTGCGGTGATGTCGATTGTTCCTACCTGTACGCCGATACCCTGACCCAGAACGGCTGGATCCTGTGGCGCTTCGGCGGATGGCACGAGTGGGACTATAAAGCTCTGGGCAGTTTTTGGTTCGAGCAATCTCTCTATCAGCAACAAGTGGAGCGTGTTCTATGAAAAAACTTCTGCCCCTCCACCAGGCCATCGTTAAGCGCGATCACCAGCAGGTGCGGCAACTGCTGGATGCCGGCGCGGATATCCAGGCGCTGACGGCCAATGGTCGCAACGCGTTACAGCTGGCAGAATTTGCCCATAATTTGCCGGCCATGGTGATGCTGGAGGGAAGTGTGGCGCTCAACCGGGCCTCGGACGATATCTGGTGCAGTGCCCTGCGCCAGGGGGATTACCGCTTTGCGGACATCCCCGTCGAGAGATTGAGCAGTAGCCTGTGTGACACGGCGCTGCTGAGTGAGCCCGAGGTCTTTGAGGCGTTGCCGGCTGAGTATCGACAGTTGGAGACGTTGATCGAGCGCTGTCGATTAAATCCAGCATTGATTGCCCGCTTGCCGGCAGAAATACGGCAGCAGTCGACCTTTTACCAGCCGCTGTTGCAGGGTGATTTTCTCTCCCGCATTGCCCTGCAGCATTGGCCGCGTCCCTGGCTCGACGAGTTTATTGACAAGGCCCTGGCGGCCGACCCGGCATACTACTGCGAGCTGCCAGAGAGTGACAAAACCTATTCGCGCTCCCTGGCCTATGTCAAAGCCCACGGTAATCAACTGCTGCTGGTGCCAGAGTCGATCAAGGACACGGCTCTGTGCCTGGTGGCCATGCAAACCGGTTATTGCCTGGATGCGGTCCCTTCGGCCTGCCTGGGTCAGGACATGATTCGCGCGGCACTGGCAACCCTGACGGCGGAGATGCAGCGCTGGCGCCACCGTGGAGGCGAGGTCGGTTGGTTGCCGAGGGTGTCTTGCAAGACGCTGGCGCTGTTGCCGGAGGCCTTGCGCAGTTATGACATCTGTTTGGCGGCTGTGGCAACGGACTATCACGCGCTGGCACTGGTGCCCGATGTATTGAAAACCCTGGAGTTGTGCTGCGCGGCGCTGGAAGGTCGGGAGTTGCTGGGGATGCAGCTCAATGACATCTTCGCCATGATTCCCGAGTCATTGCACGGCCAGGTCCATCAGCAAGCTCGTTTTACCCATCACATTCAGCCCGGTGAATTGGAGCTGGGTCAGTCCGGCACCGCTGAAGAATGGGGTTCAACCGGGGGTGATTGGTGGGATGATTTTCCGCAGAAAACCTGACAACAGTGACCGCAGCGCGGTCACTGTTGAGTGCAGACTGTGGCGTGCTTATGCGGTTTCAGTCTGCGCCTGGACTGCGGCATTGCTCAACCGCTGGCCGCTGCGCGCCACCGCATTCAGCAGCGCCTGCACTGAGGCGCCGACAATGTCCGCGCTCCTGCCGGCGGCGCAGTAGCGGCTACCGTTAATACTCATTTGCACATAGCAGATGGCTTCCGCCTGGGCATCGGTTCCCAGCGTGTGCTCACTGTAATCGATTAGCACCATATCGCTGCCGGTGTGGCTGGCCAGGCCACAGACAAACGCATCCAGTACGCCCTTGCCCCGCCCCTGAACACTGATTTTATCGTTGCCCGTGCTGGTAATAGTGGCGCTGAGCTGGTCGGCGTCGTGGCTGCGACTCAGGTCGTAGCTGTCGAGGCAGTACTCATCCACCATATAGGTTCTCTTGAAGGTGTCGAAAATGTCCGCGGGTGAGACTTCGCTCTCGCTGTCTTCGGCGCGTTTCTGGATGTGCGGGCTGAAGTCCACCTGCAGCCAGCGCGGCATCTGTACACCGTAATCCTGCTCCATCACATAGGCCACGCCGCCTTTGCCGGATTGGCTGTTAATGCGGATCACCTGCTGGTAGCTGCGGCCCAGGTCGCGTGGGTCGATGGGCAGGTAAGCTACGTTCCAGTGGGCTTCCGGGTCGTCCTGGCGTTTCTGCGCGTCGATGGCCATGCACTTGTTGATGGCGTCCTGGTGGCTGCCGGAAAAGGCGGCAAATACCAGTTCACCGGCGTAAGCGTGGCGTGGATGCACCGGCAGCTGGGTGCAGCGTTCAACGGTGCTGATGATGCGGTCCATGTTGGACAGATCCAGCTCCGGATCAATGCCCTGGCTGTAGAGGTTCATCGCGGCGGTCACCACGTCCATATTGCCGGTGCGCTCGCCATTGCCGAGCATGGTGCCTTCCAGGCGGTCGGCGCCGGCCAGGATGCCCAGCTCGGCTGCCGCTACACCGCAGCCGCGGTCATTGTGGGTGTGCAGGCTGATCACCAGGGAATCGCGACGGGCGATGGTGTCGCACACTGTTTCAATCTGGTCGGCGTAGACGTTGGGGGTCGAGACCTCCACAGTAGCCGGTAAGTTGATGATGACCTTATTGTCGGGTGTAGGTTGCCACACGTCGGTGACCGCGTTGCAGACTTCTACCGCGTAATCGATTTCAGTGCCGGTGAAGCTCTCGGGCGAGTACTGGAATTGCCACTCGGTGTCGGGCTGCTGGGCCGCGTAGTCGCGTACCCATTCAGCCCCTTGTACGGCAATGGCTTTGATCTCATCGCGGTCTAACTTGAAGACCTGCTCGCGCTGCACCGTGGAGGTGGAGTTGTACAGGTGCACAATGGCGCGCCGCGCGCCTTTTAACGCCTCGAAGCTGCGGGCAATCAACGGCTCGCGGGCCTGGGTCAGCACCTGGATGGTGACGTCCTCGGGGATCAAATTCTGTTCGATCAGCTGGCGGACAAAGTCAAAGTCCGGCTGTGAGGCGGCGGGGAAGCCCACTTCAATTTCTTTAAAGCCCACATCCACCAGCATGTGGAACATCTCCAGTTTTTGGCTGGGGGTCATGGGTTCAATCAACGACTGGTTGCCATCGCGCAGGTCGACACTGCACCAGATGGGCGCGGCCTCGATGACCCGGTTGGGCCAGCGGCGATCCGTTTTCTGGATCGGCGCGAAAGGGCGGTATTTGCGGTGGTTGAAGTTGGGATTGAACGGTGTCATGGGCTGGGCTCTGCTGTTGGCATCCAATGTCGATTAGCGTGGAGAAAGGGGGAAGAACTGGCGGGAGTGCGTCACTTGTGGTGTCGCGGCTGTTCCTTCGGTAAAGGAGCGGTCAGGCCGTGATCGGGCCCCTGGCTGCGAGTCCGCCTTGTGGGCGACCCGCCCCGCATCGGGCGTTCTTCAATGTGGCTTAGTGTAGGGAAGTGATCGTAGTGAATGGTTGCAAATTCACCTTTCAACGGCTTAGGTGTTGCAATATATCTCTATTAATGGCCTTATTGGTGGAGAATTTCACTGTCCAGGTTATTTTTTATGACAGAAGTCGTCAAGCTCGACCGTATTGATCGAAGAATCCTGCAGGAGATGCAGGCGAATGCCCGAATCAGCAACCTGGAACTGGCCGACAAGGTGGGGTTGTCGCCCACACCTTGTTCCCGCCGGGTCAAGCGGCTGGAAGACAGTGGCTTGATCGACCGCCACGTCACCCTGCTAAAACCCAAGGCGTTGGGGCTGAACCTTACTGCCATGGTGGGCATCTCCATGGATCGTCACACGCCGGATCGCTTTGAGGCTTTTGAAAAAGCGGTCGTGGCCATGCCGGAAGTGCTTGAGTGTCTGATTGTTACCGGTCAGTCGGCCGATTTTCTGTTGCGGGTGGTGGTGCGGGATATGGAGCACTTCGAGCAGGTACTGCTGGGGCAGCTAACGCGGCTGGAGGGGGTCACCGGCGTGCACTCCAGTTTTGTGCTCAGGGAAGTCATCAAAAAAACGGAGCTTCCCCTGGGTTAAGCCAAAATCGCCTGCTTGGCGCCTAAAGCCTTAACAAGATTTTACTCAGTTTCTACTTTTGAACGCTTGATGATTTTTGAATGAGGTTCATAATTGCTCACCTATTAATCAAATTATAAAGTGGGCACTGTGAGCACCAAGGAACGAAAAAGGCGCCAGATGGCCGAGCGGGAAGCGTTTTTTCTCGATCACGCCTGGGCCATGATCCAGAATGAGGGGGTGTTGAACCTGCAGATGGCCAAGCTCGCCCATCGGTGTGAATACTCGGTCGGTACCCTCTACCAACACTTTACTTCCAAAGAAGACCTGTTGGTGGCACTGGCGACCCGCAGTGTGGGCCAGCGTTTATCCCTATACCAGCGTGCGGCGGCCTGGCAGGCTCCTACACGCTTCAGAATCCTGGCTGTGGTACTGGCCGATATCCTGTTTGCCCAGCAGTCCCCCGAATATTTCCAGCTGGCTCAATACGTCTCTACCCACACCATTTGGATGGCGGCGTCACATGAGCGACGCGAGCTCGCCCTTGAGGCCTCCCAGCCGCTCGGTGATCTGGTGGCAAGCATTGTTCAGGACGCACGCCACAGTGGTGATATGCAGGATTCACAGCTCAATGATCGAGAGCTCTGCAGTGGCCTGTGGGCCATGTGTGAAGGCATGCATTCCCTGGTGAGTGCCGCCGGCTTGCTGGAGGCCCACTCGGTACCGCGTCCGTACCAGTTGTTGATAATACAGGCCCATGCATTACTCAATGGCCTCAATTGGCAGCCGCTGATGGATCTGCAGGATGCCGGGCAACAGGATCGCCTGCTGGAACGAATTATGGCCGAATTGTTTGATGAGTTTCCCCTGTCTGCCTGCCCGGCGGGATCTTCACCGGTTTAGTATGTTTAACAATCTCAGAGAAGTGGTATTGGAAGTCGATTATGAGTAAAAGGATGATGGCGCTGCTGGCGGCAGCGATTGTGGTGTTCGGTGGAGTGATTGCGGTCAAGCTGCTGATCAACCAGAAAATGAACGAGTTTTTCGACAATATGCCATCGCCACCAGTGGTGGTGTCCTCGGCCGAGGCCGTTGCCGATCGCTGGATTCAGGAAGTGACGGCCGTGGGAACCGTGACGGCGGTACAGGGCGCCGAACTGACCACCGAGGTCAGTGGCATTGTGGAGAAAATCCATTTTGACAGCGGCAGTGAAGTGAAAGCCGGCGATGTCATTATGACACTTGATCGCGCCACTGACCGCGCCGAGCTGAAAACGCTGCAGGCGGCTGCTAACCTGGCGGAGCTGGAACGCGATCGAGTCAAGGAGCTGTGGCAGCGCAAAAACATTTCCCAGTCCGAGTACGACCAGCGTCAGAGCCAGCTGGAACAGGCCCAGGCCCGGGTTGATGTACAACAGGCGCGCATTGATCAGAAAGTCTTGCGGGCACCCTATGCCGGGCGGCTGGGGATTCGTCGGGTGAGTGTGGGCTCGTTTGTCAACGCCGGTGATCCCATGATTGGTCTGCAGTCACTGGATCCCATCTTTGTGGATTTCACCTTGCCTGAGCAGCGCTTCCGGGATGTGCGCGTGGGTATGTCGGTGCGAGCACAGATGGATGCCTTGGGGACGGAAACCTTCGAGGGAACGATCACCGCCATTGAGCCAGTGATTGATGCCGACACGCGCAACTTCCAGCTACAGGCCACCTTTGACAACCCCGAACAGCGTTTGCGGCCGGGTATGTTTGCCCGTATTGCCCTCAATGTGGGGGAAGAGCGTGATGTGATTGTGCTGCCGCGTACCGCCATCAGCTTTAAACCCTATGGCAACTCAGTGTATGTGCTGACGCCCAGCGAAGAGACCAATGCTGACGGACAGCGACTCATGCATTCCAAACAGCGTTTCGTTCGCACGGGTGATGTGCGCGGTGACCTGATTGCCATTGACGAAGGCATTGAGCTGGGTGAACAGGTCGCCACCAGCGGTCTGTTGAAGCTGAACACCGGTGCGGATGTGATCGTCAATAATGACGTACAACCCGAAGCGGAAATTGCACCGACTCCGGATAACGGCTGAGGGATGCTGCTGTGAAGTTTACCGATATCTTTATCAACAAACCGGTACTGGCAACCGTGGTCAGTCTGGTCATTCTGCTGTTGGGGTTACGGGCCGGAACGGAGCTGAACGTGCGCCAGTACCCGGAGCTGCAAAACGCCGTGGTGAATGTCAGCACGGCCTATGTCGGTGCCGATGCCGACCTGGTGCAGGGTTTTATTACCACGCCCATTGAGCGGCAAATCGCCACCGTCGACGGCATTGATTATATGACCTCGTCCAGTGCCGCCGGCATTTCCACGGTCAGTGCTCACGTCAGTCTCAATGCCGATCCGGACAAGGTGTTGACCAAAGTCATCGCCAAGGTCAATAAATTGCGCGGTGAGCTGCCACCGTCGGCAGAGAACGCGGTGGTGGATTTGCGGGTGGGGGATCCCTCGGCCCACGCCTACCTGGCGTTTTACAGTGATAGCCTCAAAACCAACCAGATTACCGATTACCTGATTCGCGAAGTGGAACCGCGCCTGGCCACGGTATCGGGCATCCAGCGGGCGGACATCGGCGGTGGCCAGACGTTTGCGGTCAGAGTTTGGTTAAAGCCGGAACGCATGCGGGCCTTTGACCTGACCGCCTCTGACATTAACCAGGCATTGCGCAACAACAATGTGCTGTCGGCGGTGGGGGCTACCAAAGGCTCCATGATGGCCATTGACCTCAAGGCCAATACCGATCTGCGGGACTTAACGCAATTCAAGCAAATGATTGTGAGTGCCGAGCGGGGCTCGATCATCCGCCTGGAAGATGTGGCGGATGTGGAGCTGGGGGCCGAGAGCTACTCGGAATCCGCACGTTTTAACGGCAAGCAGGCGACGTTTTTTGCCGTCTACCTGACGCCGGACGCCAACGCCATTGAGGTGCTCAAAAACCTGCGCGAAGTCTGGAATAACGACGTTGTCAGCCAGTTGCCGGAAGGATTGCAGGCGGAGTTTGCCTACGACAGCTCGATCTACATCAACGATGCCATCGGCGAGGTCAAGCAGACCATCGCCGAGGCGATCCTGATTGTGATTGTGGTGATTTTTCTGTTTCTGGGGTCGATGCGCTCGGTGCTGATTCCGGCGGTAGCGGTGCCTTTGTCGCTGGTTGGCGCACTGTTTTTGATGCTGTTGCTGGGTTATTCCCTCAACCTGCTGACGCTGCTGGCGATGGTGCTGGCCATCGGTATCGTGGTGGATGATGCCATTATTGTGCTGGAAAACATTCACCGCCATGTGGAAGAAGGTATGAAACCCCACGCCGCGGCCATTCAGGGCGCCCGCGAGCTGGCCTGGCCGGTGGTGGCGATGACCACCACGTTGATCGCCGTGTATCTGCCGATCGGTTTCCTCAGTGGCATTACCGGGGTGCTGTTCGTGGAATTCGCCTTTACCCTCGCCGGTGCAGTGCTGATTTCCGGGATTGTTGCCCTGACCCTGTCACCGATGATGTGTGCCAAGATGCTCCGGCCCCACAAAGATTCGGGCGGCGGTCTGGAGAGCTGGCTGGACGAGCAGTTTGAAAAATTGCAGCGACGCTACCAGAAAGATTTGCACACCGTGCTGGATGAGAAAGTTGGCATTGGCATTTTTGCCGGGATCATTCTGGCCTCCTGTTATTTTCTGTTTGTCATGTCGCCCAGCGAGTTGGCTCCCAAAGAAGACGTGGGGATGGCGTTTTACCTGGCGGAAGCCGATCCGGGCGTAACCCTGGAGTACATCGAGCGTTATTCCGATGAAGCCTGGCACATTGATCAATCCACAGATGCCATCGCCAACAACTTTCAGTTCAACGGCGTCAACTTCCTTTCGCCCGGATCCAGCAATGGCGCCTTTGGAGGTTTCATTCTCGCGCCCTGGAGTCAGCGCCAGGAATCCCTTGATGAGTTGCTGAACGATATCATTACACCACGCTTCAGCCAGGTGGCAGGCTTGAAGGTGGCGGCCATGGCGCCCTCGGCCCTGCCCTCGGGTGGCAGCGGCATGCCGGTGGAATTTGTGGTGGTCAGTACCGCACCGCCTGCCGCGGTGAAGGAAATGGCCGACAAAATCCTGGCCAGGGCCCAGGCCAGTAAAAAGTTCATTTTCCTCAACACGGATGTGAAAATTGACAAGCCGCGCAGTGAAATCCTCATTGATCGGGATAAAGCGTCTCAGTTGGGCGTGGATATGTCGCAGTTGTCGTCCGACCTGTCCTCCATGTTGTCGGGTGGATACGTGAATCGGTTCTCACTGGAAAACCGTTCCTACAAAGTGATTCCGCAAGTGCAACGCGGCGATCGCCTGACGCCGGAGCAGTTGCAGAGTTATTACACCCGCACCCAATCCGGTGAGCTGGTGCCCCTGTCGACCATTGTGTCTCTGAAGGACTCGGTGCAGCCCCAGGTGCTGAGTCGTTTCCAGCAGCTTAACAGCGTCTCCATTGGCGGCGTGCAGCGGCCGGGCATTGCCCTGGGTGAAGCGCTGCAAGTCCTTGAGGACGCCGCCGATGAGATTCTGCCGCGGGGTTATACCGTCGATTACGCCGGGGAGGCGCGGCAGTTTAAAACGGAAGGTTCGGCCTTGGTCGGCACCTTCTTTTTTGCGTTGCTGGTGATTTACCTGGTACTGGCCGCCCAGTTTGAATCTTTCCGCGACCCGTTCATCATGTTGATGACGGTGCCCATGTCCATCAGTGGCGCGCTGTTGGTGCTGAACATTCTGGGGATTTTCCAGGTGCCCGGCACCACGCTCAATATTTACACCCAGATCGGCTTGTTAACCCTGATCGGCGTGATCTCCAAGCACGGCATCCTGATCGTGGAGTTTGCCAATAAGCTGCAACAGGAAGGGCACAGCAAGCGCGAGGCGATTGAACAGGCCACTTCCATCCGCCTGCGGCCGGTACTGATGACAACCGCCGCCCTCGTGCTGGCGATGGTGCCGCTGCTGATGGCCAGTGGACCGGGGGCGGTGTCGCGCTTTTCCATGGGGGTGGTGATCGCCGCCGGTATGACCATCGGTACCGCCTTTACCCTCTACATCCTGCCGGCGGTGTATCTGTTTATGGCACGGGACTACTCCGCCAAACCGGCCCGCAAGCCGGTCCGTGATCAGGTGAAGGAGGCCTGATCAGCTGGTAGAATCGGACGCGTCGGCTTCGAGCTTGTCCTGAGTGCGCAGCTCGAAGTCGCTGGCGTCGTGGCGCTCGTGCAGTTGTTCGGCGGGATCGCCAAACGTTCGGTTCACCATACGCCCGCGCTGTACTGCCGGGCGTTCCCCCACTTCATTTGTCCAGCGCTGCAGATGCTGGTAGCTCGTCACATCCAGAAACTCCCCGGCATCGTATAGGCGACCGGCGGCCAGGGCGCCGTACCAGGGCCAGATGGCCATGTCGGCAATGGAGTAAACGTCACCGGCCATGTAGCGGTGTTTGGCCAGATGCTGGTCGAGTACATCCATTTGCCGTTTCACTTCCATGGCGTAGCGGTTGATCGGGTATTCATACTTCTCCGGCGCGTAGGCGTAGAAGTGGCCAAAGCCGCCACCCAGAAATGGGCCGCTGCCCATTTGCCAGAACAGCCACGACAGGCACTCTGTGCGACCGATGGGGTCGGTAGGAATGAATGCCTGAAATTTTTCCGCCAGGTACAGCAGGATGGCGCCGGATTCGAACACCCGCTGCGGCGGGTCGACACTGTGGTCCACCAGCGCCGGAATTTTGGAATTGGGATTGATGGCGACAAACCCGCTGCTGAACTGATCGCCTTCCTGGATGCGAATCAGGTGCGCATCGTACTCGGCGTCAGGATGGCCGCTGGCCAACAACTCTTCCAGCAGGATGGTGACCTTAACCCCATTGGGGGTGGCCAGGGAATAGAGTTGTAATGGGTGTTTGCCTACGGGTAAAACCCGCTCATGGGTGGCTCCGGCGATGGGGCGATTGATGTTGGCGAATTGGCCGCCACTTTCCTGATCCCAGCGCCAGACTTTGGGCGGGGTGTAGGGGGAATCTGTCATGGGATGCTCCTGCCGAAGAAGAGGGTTGTTGCGGTGATGGTAGTGTTTACACCGGGTTGTCTCAAGTTCGCTGCTAGACTTGTGACAGTCAATCGAGGCAATCAGTGACCGACGGGATTCGCAAATGCTGAAATGGCGGCTGTTGTGGGAGCGACTGCATTCCAGCCTGTGGTTTGTTCCCGGGCTGATACTGCTGCTGGCGGTACTGCTTGCGCTGTTACTGGTGCAACTGGATCTGGCGCTGACGCCACTGCCTTTTTACCAGCGCTGGGGTTGGCTGTTGGGCACCGGTGCCGAAGGGGCGCGGGTGCTGTTGAGCACAGTGGCCGGCTCCATGATCAGCGTTGCCGGTGTGGCCTTTTCCATCACCATCGTAGCGCTGTCACTGGCATCCAATCAGTACACCTCGCGGGTGTTGCGAAATTTTATGCGCGACCGGGTCAATCAAACGGTGTTGGGATTGTTTGTTGGTATTTTCGCCTATTGCCTGGTGGTGTTGCGGACGGTGCGCGGTGACGAAGCTCTTGCCGCCGGAGGTGAAGTATTTGTGCCTCTGCTGGCGGTGTTTGTCGGTCTGCTGCTGGCCTTTGTCGGTGTGGCGGTATTCATTTTCTTTATTCATCATATTTCGGTTTCCATCCAGGCGGTGGATATGGTCGCTGAAATCACGGATGAAACCCTGGATGTGATTGATCGGCAATACCCGCGTCTGTTAATGCCGGAGGACCGCGAGCACCAATTTCTACCGGTACCTGTGATCAAAGATTCACGTCAGGCGGCGCCGGTGGCCATGGCCGGCTGCACCGGTTATCTGCAGAGCATGGATATTGAGGCGTTGGTGGCTTTGGCCGAGCAGCAACGGTTGCAAATTTATACCCTCAAACGGGTCGGTGACTTTGTGCTGAAGGATTCGGTGCTGGCGCAGGCTGAGGCGGCACAGATTTCCGACGAGCAGTTGCAGCAGTTGTCGTCCTGTTTTGTGATTGGTCGCCAGCGCACCGTGGAACAGGATATGAGTTATGGCATTCGCCAGATCGTGGATGTGGCGGTCAAGGCTCTGTCGCCCGGCATCAACGACACCACCACCGCAGTGATGTGTGTGCACTATCTGACGGCCATCGCCAGTAAACTGAGTGGACGGGTTATCCAGTGTGAGTATTATGCCGGCAATTCCAGCACTTCCGCCCGGCAACCGCAGGTCTTGTCGCAAGACTGGCGTCTGCTCACCTGCGGGCCCTTCTACCCGGATGTGTTAAAGGAGTGCTTTGCCGAAATCCGGCAAAACGCCGGCGGCAATGTCACGATCCTGCAGGCGTTGCTGACGGCCATGAAAACCCTGCTGGAGACGCTGCAACAAACTCCGGGTAGCGCAGGCAGGCACCGGACTGTGGAGGACCTGTTGTCAGAAATGCAGCAGACCATCGAGCAGAGTGGATTGATTCCGCTGGAGCGGGCTCGTTTGCAGATGCAGGCGCGTACCCTGTTGCAGCAGTCGAGAGCCGGCTAGTGCCGGCCTCCCCTCCATGAAGGCTGTTCTGACTAAATTTGTTGTTCGATGGGCAGCAGCGACAGCAACCAGATTTTAAAGCGCTGCCAGCCGGTGGATTCAGGATCGTGATGCTCAACCACGGCTTGCCCCTGGTCGTTTTCGGCATTCCAGAGAAGGTCTTCATCCTTATCCAGGCTAAGCTGCCAGGCGTAATTGGGGTGAGTCCACGCCTGAAACGTCGATTCCAGTTGATCGTTGATGGCCCGGCTTTCCACGTACATGCCGATCTCGGTATTTTGCAGCAGGGAGCGGCCATCCAGATTCACCGAGCCGATAATCGCTCGGTCATCATCGATCACAAAGGACTTGGCGTGCAGGCTGGCATTGGATTCACCAGCAAACCATTGCAGGTGTTGTTTCCGGCCAGCCTGCAAACGCAGTTCCCACAGTTTGACCCCCGCTTCAATGAGCGGCTTGCGGTACTGGCTGTAGCCACTGTGCACCACCGCCACATCGGTGGTACTCAGGGCATTGGTGAGGACAGAGACCTCGACCCCGCGCTGCACCAGGCTGTCGAGAAACGCGACGCCCTCTTCGCCGGGGATAAAATAAGCCGAGCTGATGTGCAGTCGTTCGCGTGTGGTGCGAAGCACTTTCATCAGTTTGTTCACCAGGTAGTCTTCACGGTTGACGGCATCCCGGCGGGTGGTCTTGTCGGGCGGGTCGGCGTAAAGCCGGGCGCGCCCCCACTCCAGCTCAAGGGTTTTCGATTGCAGTCGCCGGGCCAGATCGGTGTTGGCCAGGGCACGGTTAAACTGGGAGCTCTCGACGTCGGCCAGCAATTCATTGGCGTTCTGTCGCAGCTCATCCAGAGCGACACTGCCACGGCTGTCGGGAAACAGCAGGTGGATGGGGACCGCCGCCGGGTGATTCCAGTAGTCGTCGAAGGAGGCGGTTGCCGATTTCACCACTGGCCCAAAGGCGAAGATATCCACATCCTGGAAAAAGGTGGCGTCATTGGAAAAGTAGGCGTCGCCAATGTTGCGACCGCCGGTGATGATGGCCAGACCATCGGCTGACAGCAACTTGTTGTGCATGCGGTGATTGACCCGATTGAAATACCAGGCCTGCTGAAACTGGCGCGAGAGGCCTGAACGGGAGGCGACCGGGTTAAAAATCCGGATACTGATGTTGGGGTGCAGGGCCAGGGTGGCGACCCAGGGGGCTTGTACCGGTGTGCCCATATCGTCCACCAACAGCCTCACCCGCACGCCGCGATCGGCCGCCGCCAACAGCTTGGCCAGAATAATGCGACCCGAGGTGTCGTTGGCAAAAATGTAATATTGCAGGTCGAGGGAGACGTCAGCGAAGTCAATCAGGGCCGTGCGGGCCTTGAAGGCGGCCAGACCTTCCTGCAACAAATACAGGCCGTTCAGGTCATCCGCTTTGTCCTGTAACTGTCGATCGGCGCTATCGCGCACCCGCGTACCTGGATTGCCCACCAGGGTATAGGAGGCGGTGCGTTCTTCTGGGTGATACTCGGGAGTGGTCTGGCAGGAAGTCACAGCCAGCACCAGCAGAACGGGCACCATGATCAGGCTCAGGCGAGCATGCCGAGTGAACCCAGGAGCAATGGAAGGCATAAGCGAGCCTAATGTGGGGTTTTTTCTGGGGTGTTGTCGCCAGTATAGTCAAGATTGCTGTATATCGACGGGGCTGTTTAGAACCTCTGAAGAATTCCGTGGTCCAATGGGTGTAAGTAATCACTAATGAGGCGCCGGCTGGTTACGATCGCGGTGCTTTTCCAGTCCACATCCGGCGTCTCCGCAGCTGTCTATACTGCTGTAATCTGCCTCAATCGCGGTTTATTCGGCGTAGGGGCGGGTTTTCCGGTATAGTCGGCACCATCTCTTTCCCAATTTTGTTGTATTGAATCAGTCACTCGACTGCCAGAAACAAAAATCACAGGATAATTTACTTGAGTAAACGCAAAAGCGTCGTCAAAGACCCCCACCAGGCCCGCGAGGCCGAAAAGTACGAAAACCCCATCCCCAGCCGGGAATACATCCTGCAGGTGCTCGAACAAGCCAAGGGGCCCATGACCCACGAGGCCTTGTGCGAGGTCTTGAACCTGCACGACGAAGACTCCATTGAGGCGTTGCGACGCCGCCTGATCGCCATGTCCCGCGATGGCCAGTTACTCAGCAACCGCAAGAACGGTTTTGGTGTATTGAACAAAATGGATCTGATTCGCGGCCGGGTACAGGGGCATAAGGATGGGTTCGGCTTTGTGGTGCCTGCCGAAGGCGGCGATGACCTGTATCTGAGCTTCAAGCAGATGCGGCGAGTGTTCGATGGCGACGAGGTGCTGGTGCGTGAAACCGGCCGCGACTTCAAAGGCCGGCGCGAGGGCAGCATTGTCGAAGTGCTGTCCCACAACACCCATCAGGTGGTGGGGCGGTTTTTCAGTGAGAGCGGCATCTACTTCGTGCGTCCCGATAATGCGCGCCTGTCTCACGATCTGTTGATCGCCCCGGAGGCCATCGGCAAGGCCCGCCGCGGCCAGTTTGTGGTGGCGGAAGTGTTGCAGCAGCCGGGTCGCAATAACCCGCCGGCTGGACGTATTCTGGAAGTACTGGGTGATCATATGGCACCGGGTATGGAAATTGATGTGGCCATTCGCTCCCACGGCCTGCCGCATTTGTGGCCCAGTGACGTGCAGGCTGAGGCCCGCGCCCTGTCCACGGAAGTGGCGGAAGCCGACAAGCAGCAGCGCGTGGATCTGCGCAAGCTGCCGTTTGTCACCATCGATGGTGAAGACGCCCGTGACTTCGATGACGCCGTCTTCTGTGAGACGAAAAAATCCGGCGGTTGGCGCCTGTATGTGGCGATTGCCGATGTCTCCCACTATGTGAAGCTTGGCAGCGCCCTGGATCGAGAGGCTCAGGAGCGGGGCACCTCGGTGTATTTCCCCGACTATGTGCTGCCGATGCTGCCTGAAGCCCTGTCCAACGGCCTCTGTTCGCTCAACCCCAAGGTGGATCGCCTGGCCATGGTGTGCGAGATGACCATCGCCGCCAGTGGCCGTGTCAGCGGCTATCAGTTCTACGAGGCGGTGATTCATTCTCACGCCCGCTTGACCTACACCCAGGTGGGGGAAGCGTTGCAACTGGTCGGTCCCGAGAAACTGAGCCTGGGCAGTAAGATCCTGTCCAAGCTGGGCCTGAAAGGCAAGAAGACGCCACTGCCCGCCGAGCACCCGGTGGCCCCGGTACTGCCACAGATTCTGACACTGCACGATCTCTACAAAACCCTGCGCGCCGAGCGCACCGAGCGCGGTGCCATTGATTTTGAAACCACCGAAACCCGCATTCTGTTTGATGACAACCGCAAGATCGATCAGATCGTGCCGGTGGTGCGCAACGACGCCCACAAGCTGATCGAGGAGTGCATGCTGGCAGCCAACGTCTGCGCCGCCCGCTTCCTGGAAAAACACGAGTTGCCGGGACTCTATCGGGTGCATGAGAGCCCGAAAGAAGAAAAACTGGAAAACCTGCGCGAGTTCCTGGGCGAGCTGGGGCTGGGCGTGTCCAAGGGCAAGGGCCAACCGTCGCCGGCCGATTACCAGGCGTTGTTGCAATCCATTGAGGGACGCAGCGATGCCCACCTGATCCAGACCGTGCTGCTGCGCAGCATGAACCAGGCGGTCTACCAGCCCGACAACAAGGGCCACTTTGGTCTCGCCTACACCGCCTACGCCCACTTTACCTCGCCTATCCGGCGCTACCCGGATCTGTTGGTGCATCGGGCCATTCGCCATGTGGTGCGCTCCGACATGCCAACGCGTCAGGTGCAAAGGGTCGAGGGTGCCAAGCCCATTCCAAAAAGCAAAATTTACCCTTACAGCTTTGCCGATATGCTGGCCTTCGGTGAGCGCTGCTCGCTGACCGAGCGCCGCGCCGACGACGCCACCCGCGATGTGGTGAGTTGGCTGAAATGCGAATACCTGCAGGATCACGTTGGCGATGTGTTCGACGGCGTGGTGGCCGCGGCCACCAGTTTTGGCCTGTTTGTGGAACTTAAGGACCTGTACGTTGAAGGTCTGGTGCACATCACCAATTTGCCCCACGACTACTATCACTACGAGGCGGCGCAGCACCGCCTGATCGGTGAACGCACTCGCCAGGTATTTCGCCTCGGCGATGAGCTGGTGGTGCGGGTGGCCCGGGTTGAGCTGGATGACCGCAAGGTGGATCTGGAGCTGGTGGACATCAAAAAAACAGCGCGCAAGCGCTCCGCCGGTGGTGGCATTGATACCCGCAGCAATCGACGCCGGTTGGCTGAGCTGAGTGGCGATGGGGATGACCGCAAGGGCAAAAGCAACGCTAAGTCCGGCAAATCCTCGAATCGCAATTCGTCCCGGGGCCAGTCGGCCAGCAGCAAGTCCGAGCGTCAATCGACCAGTAACAACAGCGCGAAAAAAACCAAGAAGACGCCCAGCAAGGGTAACCGGGTGCGCAAGGCCAAAGCGGCGAAATCCTCAAGTCGCCCGAAAAAGCGTTAACCCCTGAGTTCACATTAAACAGAGATATAATAGCAGAGAGTCATCGTGGCTAAGTTGGAACCCGTTTATGGCCTGCACGCGGTGCAGGCGCTGTTAAAGAGTGCGCCCCAGCGCGTCAATGAAATCCTGGTGCTGCAGGGACGCCACGACCAGCGCCTGCAAAAAGTGCTGGCGGCGGCCGAGAAGGCCGAAATTCGTGTGCGCCAGGTGTCGCGCAAAGAGCTGGACAAGCTAGTGGACGGCAATCACCAGGGCGTGGTGGCCATGAGCTTTCCGGGTGAATTGCACGATGAGAAATTTCTCTACCAGTTGATCGAAAAGCTGCAGGACAATCCCTTCCTGCTGGTGCTCGACGGCGTCACCGACCCGCACAACCTGGGCGCCTGCCTGCGCACCGCCGAAGCCGCCGGTGTGCACGCCGTCATTGCTCCCAAAGATAACTCCGCCAGCCTCACACCCACCGCTCGCAAAGTATCCTGCGGCGCGGCCGAAGTGTTGCCCTATATCCCGGTCACCAACCTGGCCCGCTGCCTGCGACAACTGCAGGAACTGGGGGTGTGGATCATCGGCACCGCCGGCGAAGCCGAACAGTCGGTGTACCAGCAGGATCTGAAAGGCCCGATCGCTCTTGTCATGGGCGCCGAAGGCCCGGGCATGCGCCGCCTCACCCGCGAGTGCTGCGACGGCCTGATCAATATCCCCATGGCCGGCGAAGTCAGCAGTTTGAACGTGTCGGTGGCCACCGGCGTGTGTTTGTTCGAAGCGGTGCGGCAGCGCAGCTGAACCGTGTAAATTCTGGCGGTTGGCATTTACTGCAAATGCAGTTTTAATAGACGCCAGCCGTCAGGCTTATCAACAGGGATGAATCACCCGCTGTTCAGTGGGGTGACAAGGGGCGGAGAGGTCCTGTCTGAAAGTTTACCTGTGGATATATGTCAGGCTGACGTGTTTGATTGCGTCAGATTGGTGTAATGCATTGATTTGAGTGGATATAGAGAAATTAAGTCTGGGGATATACATCACCAAGACGTATTTAAACATGTCCCCAAGACGTTGAAGAACAATGTTACGAGGATACTATGAAAAAATTAACTTATTTAGTGATATCAGTGGTGGTCTCATTCCCGGCATTTGGTTCTTCTTGGACAGAAGAGTCGAAGTCGATAATGACCAATGAATGTGCAGAATCTTCTGCTATTAAGAATATGCCTGCTAACGTGGATTATTTTGAAAAGCAAAACAATGTAGTGATTGAAAATGGTAGCGAAGAATATAATGCTATTAAGTTGTCACTAATTAATCATTTTTTGATCCCTTGTGAGTGCATTACAAATTTTGTGGTCTCTAGGTATCATCCAAAGGAAATTGAAAAGCAAACTATACAGTCTAGAAAACAGCTTGCGGCAGAAGGTTGGTCGCAATGCTACAAATGAAAACTCGTAACAAGCGACTGTGGTGTCAACTCGAAATAAAAATCAGTAAGCCCACTCGCAATTGTCCCGCACCATTGCGTTTAAAATAGTGATCATTTTTCGCATGCAGGCAACCAATGCAACCTTCTTATGCT
>JAWMQP010000010.1:0-143528 GCA_033283335.1 Cellvibrionaceae bacterium WSDTSA12
GCGACGCGCTACGAGGTTTCCTTTCCGGGGCCGGTTAATCCGATTGGGTCGCCGTGTTATCTGAACGGCATTCCGGGGCGAGTGGTTCGCTAAGTCTACTGCTTTCAGCGGTTACAAAAAGGGGCTTTGGCCCCTTTTTTATCGTTGTGCTGTGGCTTTTCATGCAGTGTTTGCATCAAGTTGTGTGTTGAAGGGAAGCATTAGTTGCGTCTTTCTTGTGCTGAGAAAATGATGGGTTTACTGGGCTTTTTTTCGGGGGTCTTGGCTCGGTAGGTGAGCACACAAAAGCCCCCGGAGTTGGAGGGTATTTTCGATAGATGGTGGGCCACAGCTGGACCTGAACCAGCGACCTGCCGATTATGAGTTGAGAAATTGGCTAAAAAGCCACCAATTTCGATGCTCTAACCAACTGAGCTCAACCCCTATTTCCTTGTACATCAATAGGTTACAGGTTCCCATCTATTGCCAGTGAAATTGGCGATTAAGAGCAACTGTTACCTGTATTGTACCCAAGATTTGGACAAAGCCTAGTGGGGGCTGGAGGAGTGCATTAAAGTACATGGGATTTTAGGAAACAGGTCAGATTTTGGGATGAGGAAGTATATAAACTACGCAGTGGCCTTCTATGTCACCAGTTTTTCAATGTGGACAGTTGCTTCTGATTTCACATCTTTTAGTAACAATCCCCAAATTGCTGCAGACCAGCTGGTTGAGATAGTGGGCCCAGTAGTGGATCGGTTTTCAACTCCAGGTACAGGAGATCCATTTTTTATTAATGTTGTTGAATGGGCCGAAGGCGCCTGCCTGAAGGAAAAGAGAGAGAAATTTGAGGATTGCAGGTCGGTCTCAGTTTTAAGTGCATACTGGCCGGCTGCCTATTGTTTAAACAGTGCTCCTTTATCTAGTAAATTGGAGAATATATCTGACCAGCAACTTCTCAGGTGCTTGAATCAACAGAAGCACCATGAAGAAAACATTAAAACTCTGATCCAAAGCGGTCATGTAACTACTCAGAGTTACAGCAAATGTACTTTATCTAATATTGTGTATCTTGATTACAAAGCAGCTAGAGAATTCTATAGCGCGATAGATGAAGGCTTTCAAAAATCGGGTATAAGAATGAAGCCGATACTTATCGGCATGTTAAACACCAAGGTGACAAATAAAGAGGCCGTCTATAACTGTCTCGTCGAAGAAGTCTATGGCAGCTAAGAAGAGAGTTAACGCCAATTATTTCTGGCTATAAATTTAAATTCGTAATAATTTGGGTCTAGGGTAGTGGCGGCGTGAAGCTGGCTCTTGTCGGTGAATGCTAAAGCAAAAACCTTCTAACGCCAGCAGGCTGAAGCTCCCTGCATGTAATATGGAGCTGATCGTGATCCCAGCGTCCACGGTAGTGCAGTGTGAAAATGGGTCGGCTACTAGTGGTGCTTAGCAGTTAAGAAATTCTGATATTTTCTAGCAGAAATTTTTGAGGCGCTATGCATATATATCAGAGGAGGTCGTCCCCCCGGGGTGCCCCTATCACCCCTCGAAGTCTAGAGCTTTTGTAAGCCCCTTGTCTTTGTCTCGTATGTAGGCTGTGACCGCCCCAAGGTCTACCCATTCTATGAGGTCCCATTCCCTTCCTTTTACAACGTAACCGTCACTGGCCCTGCCTTTGGTGGGGTAGATTGTTTGCCCGTTAAGCAGGAACTTCCTGTCTTTATATATTTTCATTGTTGGCCGCCTTGTTATATAAAATTCCCAGGTAAACCCTGAGCTCGAGCTTTCATGAAAGCTATAGAGATTAAATCGTCGATGAGATTGGACAATCTTTCAGTATTTAACTAATTGGCTTCGCAATGAAAAGAATGTTTCTATATTCTCCAGATTTTCCACGATTTCCCTCACGGCGTTACGGTCGAATTCTGCTCTGTCATTTTCTTCGTGAGTTCCTTTGTTGAGATAGCGCCACTCACGGGAGTCCCCGTTGTGGCCCAAGAGATGATCGAGTGCTTGGAGTATTGTACCCTTTTGGGGGTCTGAAAATTCATTCTTCCCTATCTTGCTTTTTAATTGCTCTGTTAGATTTCTTAGCTCAAGTGGAGCCTTTGAAGACCGAAGCTTTAAGCTTAGATTTCCATCACCGTACCGATGGACATAAGTCCAAATTTTACCTTTCGTAAGGGTTTCTAGTGCTTGTCTACTTTTAGAGAGCGAATCTCTGATTTCGTTTCTATCTAGGTGCTGCCTCGCTGAAATTATGTAATTTCGTGGTGAGCAGTTAAAGTCAATACGTATGCCCTTGTCTTCTAGTCTGGGTAGAAAGCTTATGAGCTTGGATTCTCTTACAGTTGTGACTGGTAGTAGATTTTGGATGTCCTTAAAGAACTCCTCTCCATGGCAAGTTAGAATTATTTGCTTATTTGAAAAAATTCCATCTTCAAATAGTGTTCTTCGTATGGAGTCCCTATGGTCGTCATCAATGGCATTTACGGGATCATCAAATATTAATACTGGAGCCCCTTCCTTTAAATTTTTTGCCAATAGAATTGCTAGACCTAAACAGCGTATATGGCCTTCGCTCAAAACCTGAAGCGCATCATAGGTTCTGGTGTCCCCTGCAAAGGCTACCTGTAGTCGATCATTCTGCGAGAGGGGGAGGATAACGTTCTCTAACAGGTCGGCGGGGGGGTCATTTCGGTTGAAGGAGTTATAAAGATTTGTAACCTGTTCTCCGAGATCTTTTACTAGGTTTATTGGAAGATTTCTATTGTAATTGTTCAGCATTCTTACAAAAGCGGCGTAACCATCAGAAATTTCTCTATTTCTAGAAACCAAAAGTTTCTCAGAGTTGGCCTCTTCAATGAGAGCTGCGTTCTCTTCGTTAAATCGGTAAATTGTCTGATTTGCAGAAGCTAGGGATTGTGTTGCAGTCTGTCTTCGTGTGTTAAAAATGGTAGCTTGTTGTAAATACCATCGTAGGGTGTCAAGTTCTTTAGCTTGTTCTGCTCTATTTTTCTCAGCTTCGGATATGGCTTTGTCACGTTCCTCTAGGTTTCTAGCCTGTTCCAGTAGCTGATTCCAGTAAGGTTGTCCATTAGCTGATGTGTGGTGAATGGATTTCCACCAGTTTAGGTTCGGGTGAACGTTATTTGGAATTCCTAAGTGCGCTAATGGATTATTTGTAGGGATTATGGAAAGGCAGTTATTTACGATTTGCGCAAGAGAAAGCAAGTTTAGGTGTAATGACTGCTCTAAGAGTTGTATATTTTTTTGAGCATCAGAAAGGTCTTTAAGGTGTGTAAGTTCTTTTTCTGCATTGGTGTATGGATTTTCCAATGTGTGGAGCAGCGGGGTTTTACATGCGGGGCAATTGTTCGGGCTAACTGTCTGAAGTTGAGAAACTGCTTTATATAGCTTCTGAAAGGAAACCTTCTGACCCGCTGATGCTAGAAACTGCTGCAGTCCGAACAATTCCTGGGTGATTTCACCGATATTTTCTCCTAGTTTCAGAACACCGGTAAAACTAATATTAGATTTTGTGGGGGTTGGTTTTATAAGTTCATTCTCAAGAGTCTTGATGCGTCCAGTGGCATTCGTGCCCCCTTGGATTTCATTTAACATTTGGTTGTAGTTGTAGCCCGATCTATACTGATTCGCTAGCCCTGCTTCCTCTGAGGCGATAGATTCAAGCTCAGCGGTTGCATTGCGTACTTGTTGTTGTGCTGATGCTAGAGCTTGTTGCTTTTGGATTAGAAGCATATTTTTGATGCCACTTAGATCGATATATCTGGCATCAATTTCTGCTGTGAAGTTACGAACGAATTCGGAAAACGTATCTAGTCCAAAAAGGGTAGATATCAGTGCGGTTTGTCTTGACGGTAGTTGGGCTGCTATTCGGGAGAAGTTGTCGATTCTATTTTTTTCAATAAAACAGAAACGGAAATTCAATTCGTTAGGTGTGATAACAAATTCATTATCTGATAAGTCCCTCGCTAGGATGCGAGGAGGAGCAAATTGGTTGGTATAAGCGTTTTTTAGATACTCTTCCTGTGATCGAAACCGGCTGCTATCAGCTTCAAGAACGTTACCAAGAAGTCCATATTCCAAGGCTTCACAGAAGCTGGTTTTTCCAGTCCCATTTGGCCCATAAATCAAGACAATATTACTCGATAGATCAAAATTCTCAGGAACAGCAAACCCGCGGAAAGGGCCGACTTCCATTGATGTTATCTTAGAGATAGCTATCGTATCTTGTTCATTTGTTTCTGTTGTTTGACCTATTTCCGGACTTATCCAATCCCAGTGCGCCTGTGCGAGGTCCACAATTGATCTAATACGCTGACCTTGGTGCGTCGTTAAAGGTATTAAATTATCTAGATGAGTGGCCACCAAGTTAGCAATTTTACGAACTGGCTCAGGCAGGAAGGGCGAGTTTATGGTTTGTAAAAATCGATCATATTCGGCCCTGATCATAAAACTTCCTTTGTTCCTATAGTGCATAAAAAGTTAAGCAAATGATAACTGTAAGTCCTTTAGCAGAATATTGATATTCAGTGTTCATGTGACTTTTAGGCCAATCCTTTGTACTTCTTAGGCTATACCCTAGTGGGTACAAACAATCGGTACAATTTCCGTACCCTTATATATTGATTTTGCAATAGAGGTACACTATGGTCTGTGGGTCTAGAGTCTAATCGGTACAACAGGGCAGATGATATGAGCAATTTAGGTTATCTCAGGGTATCAACGGTCGATCAGGTTACTGATCGGCAGCTAGCTGGTGTGAAGCTGGATTTTGTTTATGAAGATAAATGTTCTGGTTCGACAATGGAGCGCCCGAAGCTCCAGGAGCTCCTGAGAAGCTGTAGGAAAGGGGATGTGGTGCATGTCCATTCCATTGACCGGATGGCTAGAAACGTTGAACACCTATTGGAGCTGGTAAATGTGATTACGGAGAAAGGGGCAACGCTACAGTTTCACAAGGAGTGCATGACCTTTACCGGAGATAGTAAAAATCCCATGCAGCAGCTTATGTTGAACCTCTTAGGGGCTGTTTATCAATTTGAGCGGGAGATGCTCAAGGAGCGTCAGCGAGAGGGGATCTTGAAGGCCAAGGAAGCCGGAAAATACCAAGGGAGGAGGCCGAGTGTAGACAGGACAGAGGTCAAAAAGCTTTTGACAGAGGGGGAGTCTATCAGAAAGATCGCAAAGCGGTTGGGTATAGCTGCTTCTACGGTACAGCGAATCAAGATTGAGCTGCGTGCCTAAATTTTATTTATGATTTGGGTTTTTGAGGTGTTAAAAGAATGACTGATAAAAAATTGGATAGCTCTGATCGGTTTGACATCAAAAGGCCGAAGTCGCTATGGGCTTTGCAGGGTTGGAGGAGTTCTTTTAGAGGAGCTGCGCAGCGCTTAAGGGCGATTGCAGCTTAGCATTTCTTAGCTGCGCGCTCTAAAAATGATCGTGCTTAATTGTATGCCTGCCATCAAGATCGATGTTCTTAGAGATCGAGCTTTATCAGCTAAAAGTATGCATAGGCGGTGGAACCAATGGCTCGGTCACCTTAACTACACTTAACTTCTGACTTTGATGTGGTGATTGAGTAGCGGGGGTGTGCTGCGGGCATGTGTGCGAAAGGAGGGGGTGCTTTTTACCGGGTAGCCCAGAGGTAGCCCAATAAAAAAAGGGTTAGCGGCTGTTAACCTGCTAACCCTTTCTGAAGATGGTAGCTAGGGGCGGACTTGAACCGCCGACCCCAGCATTATGAGTGCTGTGCTCTAACCAGCTGAGCTACCTAGCCATCGTTTCGAGGGGCGCTATTCTGCTTATTTGACGGGTTGATGTCAAGCGTCTAAATGCCTGATTTTCGAAGAATTTACGCAATCCTTTTGGCGGCGGAAAAATTCCCTTCAGCGACCGTTTGGCGCCATTTGCGACCTGGCAGTCAGGTTTGGCCATTGTCTGCTGTAACGGTGGCGGGTAGAGTCACCAGCACAACAATAATGGCTTGCCGGGCTTGGTTCTGGGCCGGCGACAGACGCTGAGAATAACAATGCAAGATACGATTCTGATGTTGGCGATTCCGTTGTTCCTGGGGTTGATTGCCCTGGAGTTCTGGCTGGATCGCCGTCGTGGCACCGGCCACTACCGCTTTAACGATGCTTTCGGCAGCTTGTCACTGGGTATCGTCAGCCGATCCAGTCAGTTGGTGGCGTTCAGCCTGGGGGGGCTGGTGATTGACCGGCTGCTGCCGGAGGTGCGCCTGTTGCCATGGAGCAGTGACAGCTGGCTGACCTGGGTGGTGGCGTTTGTCGGTTACGACTTCTGTTACTACTGGTCCCACCGGATGGGTCACACGTTGAATTTTTTCTGGGCCGGGCACGCCATTCATCACCAGAGCGAGGATTACAACCTCACCACCGCCCTGCGCCAAACCAGTACCGGTTTTATGACCTGGCTGTTCGGATTTCCGCTGTTGATGTTGGGTATACCGCTGGAAGTCTACCTGACCTGTGGCGCGCTGAACCTGATCTATCAATTCTGGGTGCACACCCAGCACATCGATAAGTTGGGCTGGATGGAATACGTGATGGTGACACCCTCCAATCACCGGGTGCACCACGGGCAGAACCCGGAGTACATCGACAAGAACCACGGCGGGGTGTTTATTCTCTGGGATCGTTTATTCGGCACCTTCCAGAGGGAGCTGGACGATGTCGACATCATCTATGGTTCCACCATCCCGGTACGCTCGCTCAATCCGCTGTGGGCGAATCTGCAGGTGTGGGCGGGCATGGCGCGGGATGCCTGGCACACGCGCCGCTGGTGGGACAAGTGTCGCATCTGGTTTATGCCCACCGGCTGGCGTCCGGCGGATGTGGATAGTCAGTTACCTGTGGATAAGTGCGATCTTCAGGGTTTTCACAAATACGATCCTCAGGTGGATGGCGTCACTCGCGCCTACGCCATGTTTCAGTTGGCACTGGCCGTGCCGCTGCTGGTGTATTTCCTGCTGCACTTTCAAGGCTTAAGCTACACACTGGTGTTGCTGGGGTTTGTGATGATCACTTTACCGCTGGTGACGACCGCCTGGCTGTTGGAAGGGCGTCGGCGGAAGTGGGAGTTGATCAGGCTGGTGGTATCGGTGGCGGGGTGTGTGTTGGCCTGGCCGATCATGGCGCCCAGCAGTGTGTGGGTCTTTGGCGGGTACTTGGTGTTGAATGGCGTGGCTTACGCCTGCTGGGCGGGCTGGCGGGAGATACCGGTCCAGGTTTCTCCCGCCACTCGTTAACGGTCGGACTTTAGACGTTAAAGCGAAAGTGGACCACGTCGCCGTCTTTGACGATGTAGTCCTTGCCTTCCAGGCGCCATTTGCCGGCGTCTTTTGCACCTTGCTCGCCGTTATTGGCGACAAAGTCGTCGTAGCCGACCACTTCGGCGCGGATGAAGCCCTTCTCGAAGTCGGTGTGGATCTTGCCGGCCGCTTGTGGGGCGGTTGCGCCCACAGGGATGGTCCAGGCGCGCACTTCCTTGACACCGGCGGTGAAGTAGGTGTGCAGGTGGAGCAGGTTGTAGCCACCGCGGATGACGCGGTTCAGGCCCGGCTCGTCCATGCCCAGGTCTTCCAGGAACTCGGCTTTCTCATCGTCATCCAGCTCGGCGATTTCCGCTTCCAGTTTGTTGCAAATGGGTACCACCACCGCATTTTCTTTTTCCGCAATCTCGCGCACGGTGTCGAGGAAGGGGTTGTCTTCAAAGCCGTCTTCATCGACGTTGGCGATGTACATGGTGGGCTTTAAGGTCAGCAGGTTCAGGTCACGCAGCTGTTTTTGTTCATCGTCATTGAGACCGAAGCTGCGCAGAGGCTGGGCTTCGTTCAGGTGTGGCAGGATTTTTTCTAGCAGCTCCACCATCTTTTTAGCGTTCTTGTCCTGACCCTTGGCCAGCTTGGCGTTGCGGGTAAGGGCCTTTTCACAGGTTTCCAGGTCCGCCAGCGCCAGCTCGGTGTTGATCACCTCAATGTCTTCGGCCGGATTGATCTTGCCTTCGACGTGCACCACGTTTTCGTCTTCGAAACAGCGCACCACGTGAGCAATGGCGTCGGTCTCGCGGATATTGGCCAGGAACTTGTTGCCCAGGCCTTCGCCCTTGGAGGCGCCCGCCACCAGGCCGGCAATGTCCACAAACTCCATGGTGGTGGGGATAACCCGCTCGGGCTTAACGATCTCGGCCAGTTTGTCCTGGCGTGGATCGGGTACCGTTACCGTGCCCTCGTTGGGTTCGATGGTACAAAAGGGGAAGTTTTCCGCAGCAATGCCGTTCTTGGTCAAGGCGTTAAACAGGGTGGATTTGCCGACGTTTGGCAGGCCGACGATGCCGCAATTAAAACCCATGCTGGTGTCTCGTAAACGCAGGTGAATGAAAGGCGCACATTCTACACTAGCCGCGGGCGTTCTACACCAGCCACGGGCGCTCCTCATCAGTCATAGCTCTACAACCTTAGATCTTCGGCTGAAGCTTTTGCCGTCTCAGGCGGGGCTGGTGTGGAGAGCTTTCATGGCCGCGTTCCACTCGCCTTTAGCCAGCAGGGGCAAGACTTTGGTGGCGGCGTAGATGCTGTCCTCGGTTTTGTTGAATTCGTCGGCCGGGGCTTTTTTCAGCACATAGCTGGCCACCTGTTTGGCGTTGCCGGGATGGCCAATGCCAATGCGCAGGCGGGCAAAATTCTTGTTGTTGCCCAGTGCACTGATGATGTCGCGCAGGCCGTTGTGGCCGCCGTGGCCGCCACCGATTTTCAGTTTGGCAACGCCTGGCTCCATATCCAGTTCGTCGTGGGCCACCAGAATGGCCTCAGCGGGAATTTTATAAAAATTGGCGAGTGCGCCTACCGACTGGCCGCTGCGATTCATATAGGTGGTGGGGTTCAGCAGTTTGACTGGGCGGTTGTCGATGGTGACCTGGGCGTAGTGACCGAAGAACTTTTTCTCCGGCGCCAGGTTGGCACCACACTGACGGGCGACTTCGGTGACAAAATCAGCACCGGCGTTGTGACGGGTGTGATCGTACTCTATGCCGGGGTTGCCGAGACCGACAATCAACTGAATGGGGGTGTCCATGGGATTCCGTTTCGCGTCAATTTAATCAGGGGTCAAACAAAAACGGCCGGCAGTGTCTCCACTCGCCGGCCGTCGGTCAAGGCCCGGAAGGCCTTGAGGGGCGCATGAGATTTACTCAGCAGCGCCTTCGCCTTCTTCGCCTTCAGCGGCTTCGTCAGCAGCAGCGCCTTTCGGCTTGTTGCAGCTGGCGACAGCACCGTCGTGGTCGGCACCCAGGGCCAGTTCCACAGAGGCAACGCCTTTAGGCAGTTTCAGGTCGGAGATGTGCAGGGTTTGACCCACTTCGATGCCGGCCAGGTCAACTTCGATGAACTCAGGCAGATCGGCTGGCAGACAGGTGATTTCCAGCTCGGTCATGGTGTGAGCCACTTTACCGCCCTGCTGCTTAACGCCAGTGCTGCTTTCTTCGTTCAGGAAGTGCAGAGGTACCTTAACGTTAACTTTCTTGGTTTTGGAAACGCGCAGGAAGTCAGCGTGCAGGATCTGGGCCTTGGCAGGGTGACGCTGCAGGTCTTTCAGCAGAACGCTCTCGCTCTTGTCGCCGATGTTGATGGTGACAACGTGGGAGTAAAACGCTTCGTTTTCCAGCTGCTTGATCAGGTCCTTGTGCGGAACCTGGATGTTAACAGGCTTTTTCGAGCCACCGTAAATGATGGCTGGTACTTGACCTTCCAGACGACGCAGGCGGCGGCTCGCACCTTTCCCCGCATCCTCACGGATCTCGGCATTCAATACAAAATCTTCAGACATGGTGTCTTTCCTCTAACATACTGCACAGGTTCCGCGACCAGAAACCCGGCAGGTTTTAAAAACTGAAGCCTGCAGGGCAGGCTTCAGCGGCTTTACCTAAGGAATGTTCTGTTAAATCAATAGATTAACGGAACATTGCGCTTAGCGATTCTTCGTTGCTCAGGCGGCGTACCGCCTCGGCCAGCATGGCCGACAGCGTGAGCTGGCGGATTCTACCACAGTTTTTGGCGTCGTCACTCAAAGGGATGGAATCGGTGACAACTAATTCATCCAGTACGGAGCCGGAGATGTTGTCCAAGGCCTTGCCGGACAGCACAGGGTGGGTACAGTAGGCGATGACTTTTTTCGCGCCGAACTCTTTCAGGGCCTTGGCGGCGCCACACAGGGTGCCGGCGGTGTCGACCATATCGTCTACCAGCAGGCAGGTGCGGCCTTCAACGTCACCGATCAGGTTCATCACTTCAGCCACGTTGGCTTTGGGGCGACGTTTGTCGATGATGGCCAGGTCGATATCCAGCAACTTGGCCAGGGCGCGGGCGCGTACTACGCCGCCGATGTCTGGTGAGACAATGATCAGGTCTTCGTAGCTTTGCTTGTGGATATCATCCAGCAGGACGGGGGAGCCGTAGACGTTGTCTACCGGGACATCAAAGAAGCCCTGAATCTGCTCGGCGTGCAGGTCAACGGTCAGAACCCGGTCAATGCCCACGCTGACCATCATGTCGGCCACGACTTTGGCGGTAATCGGTACCCGGGAGGAGCGCACCCGGCGATCCTGGCGGGCGTAACCGAAGTAGGGGACTACGGCGGTTATACGGCCGGCGGAGGCGCGACGCAGGGCGTCCACCATCACGATCAGCTCCATCAGGTTGTCGTTGGTGGGGGCGCAGGTGGACTGGACCACAAACACATCGCGACCGCGAACGTTTTCGTTCAGCTCAATGTAGATCTCGCCATCGGAGAACTTGCTCACGGTTGCATCGCCCATGGGGATGCCCAGTCGATCGACAATCTGGTTGGCCAGTTCGGGGTTGGCGTTGCCGGTAAAGACCATTAAGTCAGCCACGTGCGTTACCTTTTTTTGATTGATGCGTCTTTGGTTAATTGGATTGGGATCGAACGATTATTGCGTATCGGTCCTGATCGGGCCAGTGCCGGCCTTTGTTTATAAGATGAATGTTCATCAAACTGTAATCAAAGAGGTTAGCAGTTCCGGCGTCGTGTGGCTTGTGCCGAGCCGGGTCAGGACTGCTAATACAAAAACAGCCGACCTTTTCAGGTCAGCTGTTCTTTAGAATATGGCTGGGGTGGAAGGATTCGAACCTTCGCATGACGGGATCAAAACCCGCTGCCTTACCGCTTGGCTACACCCCAGTGGTGTTTACCGGTTTAACACTGTGTGCGCTGTTGATTGATTGGTTCCGCGAGCGACAAACCCTTTCAGGTCAGTGGGCGCTTTGGCCAGCACTGCCTCGGCTGAGGCTTTGTCGTCGAACGGAGCAAATACACAGGCACCAGTTCCGGTCATCTTGGCAGAGCCGTATTGGCTTAACCATCTCAGTGCTTGATCTACTTGTGGGTAGAGTCTCTGCACCAGTGGTTGGCAGTCGTTGTGTCTGCCCTCCTCAAGAACGGCCGCTACTTTAATGATCGGTGTGTCTCTTGTCAAATCTTTGTGTGAAAAAATTTCAGCGGTGGAGACGTGGCAGTCCGGGGTCAGCACCAGGAACCATTTTTCAGGCATATCAACGGCTTGCAGGACTTCACCGACACCTTCGGCCCAGGCTGTGCGACCCCGCACAAACACCGGCACATCGGCCCCCAGTTGGCGCCCGAGTTCGGCCAGGGCGTCGATATCCAGATTCAAATGCCAGAGCTGGTTGAGGCCCAGCAAGGTGGAGGCGGCATTGCTGCTGCCGCCGCCAATGCCGCCCCCCATGGGCAGCTTTTTGTCCAGCTGGATATCGGCGCCGAGGGGAGGGAGTTGCTGGCTTGGTGCCTGTTGGCGCGCATAGGCCTGCAGCAGGCGCGCTGCGCGGACGATCAGGTTGTCTTCGTGGGCCACTCCGGGCAGTTCCGGCGTCAGGTGGATATTGTCGTCGTCGCGGGGCGTAAACGTCAGCTCGTCGCCGGCGTCAAGCAGTTGGAACAGGGTCTGCAGGGTGTGGTATCCATCCGCGCGGCGGCCGGTGATGTGCAGGAACAGATTCAGCTTGGCGGGTGCAGGCAGTCGGATGGAAGTTGCGGTTTTGGTCATGGCCTCAGTACAGAATTTGGGGAGAAAGTCAGTGCAGCTGCCAGTCCTTGATGATGAAGGTCAGCTGGATGTTTTCGCTGTCGTCGTGTCCCGCAGTGGTGCCGGGACGGTATTGTGCCACAACTTTGGCAGGCAGGTGCCAGCCTTCCAGCTGCTGGTAGCGGGTGTAGCTGAGTTGCCAGCCGTTTTGTGACAGCAGCTTGAGGGTACCGTCGTCGTTGTGCTGTTCGTCAAGGATGGGGCTGTTGGGGGCGGGAATGCCTTTGACCCAGTAATAGAGTTCGCTCACCGGCAGCCACCAGCCCAGGGTGTCGAGCATCAGGGCTTCTGGTGTTTCGGCCTCAATCGCCGGTTGGCCGGACTGCTCCATACTGACACGGCGATCATCGCCGCGAATCCAGGTGGCGCCCTGGCCGAGAGGGCCGTTCAGGAGAATCGCAAACTGCTCGGCTTGTTGCTGCCAGTTAAAGTAGGCGCTGCCGGAGTGGTCGGGCATACGAATGCCCAGCTTGCCCTGCGCCTGCCAGTGGTCGATGTTGCCCAGCACTTGCTGGTAGCGTTGCCACTCCTGCGCGATGGAAGGGGCTTGCGGTTGGCTGGCAGTGGTGTCGGCGGGCTGTTGGCCCGGCTGGCTGGCACAGCCCGCCAGCCACAGGCTGCCAAGTATCAGGACAAGGCGAAAAGCCTGGAAAAGTGAAAGGACAGGGCGCAGGGCATCCATAAGTATGGGCATAGCAAGTTGGCCGGGTTTTGTTGTTTGAGGTTTGGGGGTTCAGATTTAGCCGGGCCCATGAATAGGGCCCGGCGTTATTGGCTGGTGTCCGTGACTTTGGGGTTGTCGCTTTTGAGGCGCTGCATGACTTCTGGAATGGCCCGGCCTTCAGGCTGTAATTTGATGCCTTCCTGCCAGACTTTTTCCGCTTCCACCCGGTCGCCGCTGACCCACAGAACTTCACCCAGGTGGGCGGCAATTTCGTGGTCTGGAAAGGCTTTCATGGCCTCTTGCAGGCGCAGGATGGCTTCCTGGTAGTTGCCCAGTCGGTATTGAACCCAGCCCATGCTGTCGATAATGGCGGGATCGTCTGGTTTTAGTTGCAGCGCCAGGGCAATCAGCTCGTAAGCTTCCTGGTGGCGGTCGGTGCGGTCCGCCAGGGTGTAGCCAAGGGCGTTAAGGGCGGTGGCATTATTGGGGTCGTATTTGAGGATGGTGCGCAGGTCCACTTCCAGTGCCGAAAGTTGGTCCAGCTGTTCGTTGATCATAGCGCGGCTGTATAGCAGCGGAATGCTGGCCGGAAACTGTTCCAGGCCCTGGCTCAGCACTTGCTGGGCGTCGACCAGCTGCAGGTGTTTGCCCAGCACTTCCGCTTCGAGCAGGTAAAAGCGCTCGGCCTGGCTGGGGAAGCGCTCCCGAGCGGCCTGCAGGCGTTTATGGGCCGCGGCTTGCTGGCCTCCCCTGACCAGCAGGTCGGTGGTTTGCAGCAGGGCCGGCATAAAGTCGGGACCGGGTTCCACCTGCATGTAATGCTGTAGGGCCTGGTCCCACTGTTCGCGTTTTTCGGCAATGCGGCCCAGATAGTAGTGAGCCGATGAACGCCGATTTTCAAAGGTGGTCAGTTCGTTGAAATAGCGCTCGGCGTCATCCAGTTCACCCAGTTCGTTGCAGATCAGTGCCAGGGAGAACAGCATTTCCGCATCGTTGGGAGCACTGGATACCAGGGTTTCAAACTCCTCCCGGGCTTTTGGCAGGTCGGTGCTGGCCAGCAGGCGGGCGTATTGCAGTCGCAGGCGAGTATTGTCAGGGTTTTGTTCGAGCAGCTTGGCCAGCCGTTTGAGGGCTTCCTCCGGTCTTTTTTGCTGTACCAGCACTTTAGTTTCCAGAACCGCGGCCGGCACCAGTGAGTTGTCAATGTCCAGCGCGCGACGGGACATTGTCAGGGCTTCATCCAGGTTGTCCTGCTGCTGGTAGATCAGGCCCAGACCCACCAGCAGGTCGGTGTTGTCGGGATGGGCGTCCAGCAGTTCCTGGTAGTTGGCCAGCAATTGTTCACGCTGGGTGTCAGTGGATTGGCTTGCTCTGGCGGCAATGGGCTGGTAGAGGGTGGTGCTGTCATGTTCGAGCAGGTAGTTGGAATGCTCTACGGCTTCCAGCAGACGACCGCTCTGGGTCAATTCGCCAGCAGCGATGTAGCGGGCTTCGCGGTCTTCGGGGTCAATTTCCACCCACAGCAGTGCCGTATTGAGGGCCGCCTGACGGGCGTTAAGGTAGCGGGCAATGCGCGTTGCGCGTGCCGCCACTCCCGGGTCGCGAGTCTTGTGGGCCTGCTGGATGTAGTTGCCGAGGGCGATATCGTAGCGCTCCCGGCTACCCGCCATTTCCGCCACCAGCAGCGCGTAGAGCGTCTCTGCTGGAAAGGGGCGCTCAGGCTGTTCCTGGGCCTGCTCTGGCGCGGCCTCGTCGTTGATCTCGCCGTCGCTGAGCGTGGCGCTATCCTCGCTGGTGTCGAGTTGCGTGGCACAGCCCTGTAGCAGGAGTGCTGCGGAAAAAATGGCGGACAGAAAGCGTTTGGTCATGAAATAGCTGCTATTTGTGCGGAATTGGCTGGAACTCACTCAGACAACCATACCCGCGAAAGGTTGCCGGACTCAAGAGTCCTGAGACTTGTTCGTTCAGTATAGGAGTATTTTCTCTGCCAGTAAGCCTGAAGAGGCCTGGCTGGGTTCTGAAATGCCGGTGGGGCTGCCGGTCTCATCGTCTGCGGCAATCGGTTTCATAGGTAATCAGACGCGTCCGGGACAGGAAATTTGGCGTTATCTTTGACATAATGGCGGGCTATTGTTACATCCCCTTGTCAGAAGTGGGCGGTAACCGGACAATCACGGCCTTTGAGATTACGTTCACTTATATGACCCTTCTGGCTTTTGGCATCAATCACAATACGGCATCGCTGGATATTCGCGAGCGGGTAGCGTTTGCACCTGAGCAGATGCAGGAAGCCCTGGTGCTGGCCTGTGGCGAGGTGGGACTGGAAGAGATGGCGATCCTGTCCACCTGCAACCGCACTGAGCTGTATGTGCAGCTGGCGGATCATATGGATATTTCCGCAGAACCGGTGATCCAGTGGCTGTCGCACTATCACCAGCTACCCCCGGACGAGCTTGCCAATTGCCACTACTGGTATCGTGATGGTGACGCGGTCGGGCACATGATGAAGGTGGCCAGTGGTCTCGACTCCCTGGTGCTGGGTGAGCCCCAGATTCTGGGGCAGATGAAGTCGGCCTACACTGTGGCCTGCAACGCCGGTACTGTCGGTCGTCATTTGCACAATGCCTTTCATCAGGTGTTTACCATCGCCAAGCGGGTCAGGACGGAAACCGCCATTGGTGAAAACCCGGTTTCAGTGGCCTATGCTGCAGTGACCCTGGCGCAGCAAATTTTTTCTAACCTGAAGCAGGACACTGCCTTGTTGATCGGCGCGGGGGAAACCATTGAGTTGGTGGCCCAGCATTTGTCCCAGCAGGGGGTCGGCCACATCATTGTGGCTAACCGTACCCTGGAGCGAGCCAGTCAGTTGGCGGAAAAGTTCTCCGCCGAGGCGGTGTTGCTGGCGGATATTCCGGAACATTTACAGCGTGCGGACATTGTCATTACCTCCACCGCCAGTCAGTTGCCTTTACTGGGTAAGGGGGCGGTAGAGTCGGCGTTGAAAAAGCGCCGTCACAAGCCCATGTTTATGGTGGACATCGCCGTGCCGCGGGATATTGAGCCCGAGGTGGGTGAGCTGGATGATGTGTATCTCTACAGTGTCGATGACTTGCGCGAGGTCATCGACGAAGGGCTTCGCTCTCGCCAGCAGGCGGCTGAGACGGCCGCCGCCATCATTGACGAAGGGGTGGGCCAATACCTGAGCGAACAGCGGGCGCAGAATTCGGTGGCAACCATTAAAGCCTATCGGCAGAAAGCGGAAGCGTTGCGCGATCTGGAGCTGAGCAAGGCGCTGCGACTGCTGGAATCGGGGGCGGCACCGGAACAGGTGCTCACCCAGCTGGCACGCGGCCTGACCAATAAGTTGTTGCACGCACCCACCACCCGCTTAAAACAGGCCAGTGCGGCCGGTGACAATCGTCTGATAGACCTCACCCAGGAATTGTTTGACCTGCCCGGTGCGGACGGCAATCAAACCGATCGTTAGCGTCCTTCATCGCCTTATATTTGTCCTTCAGGTATCGCACCTGTCGATTGAGAAACAGAGCCTTTTATGAAAGCGTCAATATTGGAAAAACTGGAAAAGCTGCGCGACCGTTACGATGAAGTGGCGGCGTTGCTCAGTGATGCCGAAACCATTGCCAACCAGAATAAATTTCGTGATCTGTCAAAGGAGTACGCGGAGCTGGAGCCGGTGGTGAAGTGTTTTGCCGACTACCGGCAGGTGATGGACAACATCGAAGAGGCCAAATCGCTGCTCAAGGATGGCGATGAAGACATGCGGGAGATGGCCCAGGAAGAGCTGCAGGAGGGTGAGGCCCAGCGCGACCCGCTGGAGGTGGAGCTGCAAAGACTGTTGTTGCCGAAAGATCCCAACGATGACAAAAACGTGTTTCTGGAAATTCGCGCCGGTACCGGTGGCGATGAGGCGGCCATTTTCTCCGGCGATCTGTTTCGCATGTATTCCAGGTACGCGGAACGACAGAAGTGGAAAATCGAAATACTCAGTGAGAGTGAGGGCGAGCACGGTGGTTACAAGGAAATCATCACCCGTATTGTCGGCCAGGGCGTGTATTCCAAATTGAAGTTTGAATCGGGTGCGCATCGGGTGCAACGGGTACCGGAAACCGAATCCCAGGGACGTATCCACACGTCCGCCTGTACCGTGGCGGTGATGCCGGAAGCCGATGAAATGGAAGAGGTGGCCATCAACAAGGCCGACTTACGTATCGATACCTTCCGCGCCAGTGGCGCCGGCGGACAGCACGTCAACAAGACCGATTCTGCCATTCGCATTACCCACTTGCCCACGGGGGTGGTGGTGGAGTGCCAGGATGAGCGTTCTCAGCACAAAAACCGCGCCCGGGCCATGTCGCTGCTGGCGTCCAAGCTGAAAAACGCCCAGGAAGAGAAGGCCGCCCAAAGCATTGCCGATGAACGTCGCAATCTGGTGGGCAGTGGTGATCGCTCGGAGCGTATCCGCACCTACAATTTCCCCCAGGGGCGGGTCACGGATCATCGCATCAACCTGACCCTGTACAAACTGGGTGAGGTCATGGAAGGTGAGATGGATGAGGTGGTGCAGCCGTTGATCAACGAATACCAGGCCGATCAGCTGGCGGCTTTGGCTGATTGATGTTCCCGTGGCGGACAACCTGTCAACAACAAGCATCAGCGGCTGCCTGACCCGGGCGGCAGAGCTGGCCCACAGCGATTCCCCCAGATTGGATGTGGAGCTGCTGCTGGCCTTTGTTCTCGGAAAAACCCGTACTTACCTGTACACCTGGCCTGAGCGGGAGCTGACCGGGGAACAGCTGACCCACTTTGAGCAGCTGTTGGCTGCGCGCCAACAGGGGCGGCCCATTGCGCATCTGATCGGTGAGCGAGAGTTCTGGGGGCTGGCGTTGACGGTGGACGATTCCACCTTGATTCCACGGCCGGATACCGAAACCCTGGTGGAAGTCGCCTTGGGGCTGTCGTTGCCCGCGCGTGCACGGGTAGTGGACTTGGGCACAGGCACCGGCGCGATTGCCCTGGCGCTTGCCAGTGAGCAGCCCGGCTGGCAGGTGACCGGCGTAGATGTCTCCGCGGAGGCGGTGTCGCTGGCCGAGCGCAACCGCGATCGTTTGGGTTTGAGCAATGTTGCCTTGCGGGTCAGCCACTGGTTTGAACAAGTGGAGAAAACACCCTGCCATCTGATCGTCAGTAATCCGCCCTACATTGATGAACTGGATCCCCACTTGCAGCTAGGGGATGTGCGCTTTGAACCGCTGTCGGCACTGGTGGCCGACAGTGAAGGTATGGCGGATTTGGAACACATTATCCACACCGCTCGGGATTACCTGATGTCAGAAGGGTGGCTGCTGCTGGAGCACGGCTATCAACAGGGCGAAGCAGTGCGTCAGTGCCTGGCGGCTGCGGGCTACCGACATGTGGAAACCCGCCAGGACTATGGCGGCAATGACAGGGTCAGTTTAGGGCAGTGGCCATGAGTATGAATGACGAGCAATTGTTGCGTTACAGTCGGCAAATTATGCTGCCGCAGTGGGAGGTGGCCGGGCAGGAAGCGATCTTGTCCAGTCGGGTGCTGATTGTCGGCCTCGGTGGTCTGGGTTGTCCGGTGGCTATGTACCTGGCGGCTGCCGGCGTTGGCCACTTGGTGCTGGCGGATTTCGATCATGTGGACCTGAGTAATCTGCAGCGGCAGATTGCCCATGGTGAGGCGGATATTGGTCGCAGCAAGGTGGATTCTGCCCGCCAGACGTTACAGCAGTTGAACCCGATGGTGGTGGTGGAAACCATTGAGGAGCGTTTGCAGGAAGCGCGGCTGCGGACAGAAGTGGACAAGGTCGATGCAGTGGTGGATTGCACCGATAACTTCAGCGTCCGTCACGCCATCAACCGGGCCTGTGTGGCAACCGGAACCCCATTGATCTCCGGGGCTGCCATTCGTTTTGAAGGTCAGGTCGCAGTGTTTGATCCCCGTCAGCCCGATGCGCCTTGTTACCGCTGTCTTTACGCCGAAGAGGCGGATGAAGACCTGACCTGTTCGGAAAGTGGTGTGATTGCGCCCCTGGTGGGGGTAATCGGCTCGATTCAGGCTCTGGAAACCCTGAAAGTACTGGCCGGGGTTGGAGTGGCGCTGACCGGCAAGCTGATGATGTACGATGGCTTGATGGCCGATTGGCGTACCCTGGCTTTACCCCGGGATCCGGGCTGTCCGGTGTGCGGCGCAGGCAAGCGGTAAAGTGTGTTCCAGTTCACGTTCATCTGATAGGATGGGGGAAATAAAAATACCAGGCTGGACTCTGCAAAGACTTTCCAGAGGTAAGTGGTAGCCAATAGATGGTTGTAGCGTAGACCGCAGGAGAGCGGATACGCATAATTTACAGGCGTAAATGGAAAGGTATGCATTCTAAGCACGGTGCAGTCGAGCTGATTCGCAAATTTCAGCGATTGTTTAAAAACCTCGATCACAAGCAGATTGTTGAGCGCCTGGTTAAGCTGGCGGCCTCACAGGTCAGTATTGATCGCTGTGTACTGATTGTGAACCGGGATCTGACCTGTCAGGACCAACAGCTGTATGTTGAAGCCATTGGCCAGCCGGGATCCGCTGTCAGCATCTCGGCACCGCTTGAAAACCTGAATAACCTGCCACACGACTTGATCGCCCTGACTTTCCAGCAGGGTGAGTTGAGGTTGCTGGATCAACCATCTTCAGATGCACCAGATTCGGTGGCTGGCCGGGTACGGAGTTATGCCTTGCAACCGGTGGGCGGGGGCGACGGTACCATTGCCGTCTACTATTGCGAATCCTCCCATCCTCTGGCGGACTTGCAGGCTGCCATGCTAGATATGGAAAACCTGTGGCTGTTCAGTGAACTGCTGCTCCATCAGGTGGTGCAGATGCGCCATCACGCCGACCAGGTAGAAAAGTTTCGCATAGCCGAGCAGGCCCTGTGGGCCAGCGAAACCTACCTCAACGCCATTCTCTATTACTCCCCAACCCTGATCTCTGTGAAAGATCTCGATGGCAATGTGGTGCTGGCGAGTGATTACTTCAATCGCCTTGAGGACGTGGGCGACGATGGCTATGTGGGGCAATCTGGTTATGAGCCCTTTGACGAGGAGACCGCTCGCAGGCTCAGTGATGCCGATGAGCAGGTGGCGGCATCCTTGGACAGTTGGGATATGGAGGCCCAGGCCCGCCATAAAGACGGTACTCTACACACCTACTGGGTGGTGAAATTTCCCCTGCGTGACCGGCAGGGGCAGGTATTCGGTGTTTGTACCATAGGCACCGACATAACCGAGCGTAAAGACGCCGAGGACGCCTTGCGGGAACAGCAGTCGCGCCTTAATTACATGGCCTTTCACGATACCCTCACAGCCCTGCCCAACCGCGCCTTATTTTACGACCGTATCAATCACGGTATTGCCCGTGCCCGCCGCAGTGGCAACTTCCTGGCGCTGATGTTGCTGGACCTGGATCGGTTCAAGTACATCAACGACAGCCTGGGGCATGATGCCGGTGATGTTTTCCTCAAGAGCCTGGCCAAGCGTTTGCAATTGAGTATCCGTGATATGGACACGGTTGCCCGTCTGGGGGGCGACGAATTTGTGGTGGTGCTGGAGGGCGTTAAGACCCGGGATGATATTGGCCGCGTGGCCAGTAAATTACTCAGCACGGTCAGTGAACCGGTGAATGTGGTGGGCCATGAAATTGCCATTTCGGCCAGCATCGGCATCAGCGTCTTTCCGGACGATGGACTGGAAGCCGACAGCCTGTTAAAGCACGCTGACATCGCCATGTATAAGGCCAAGGAAGGGGGCAAGGACAATTACCAGTTTTACACCGAGGGCATGAACGCCACGGCGGTGAACTTCCTGTTGCTGGAAAACGATTTGCGGCGGGCGATCGAAACGGATCAGCTGATGCTCTACTACCAGCCGCAATTCGATCTGCAAACCGGCAGCCTGATGGGAATGGAAGCGCTGGTGCGCTGGAATCATCCCGATCGCGGGATTGTCTCGCCGGCTCACTTTATTCCCCTGGCCGAAGAGACCGGCTTGATTGTCGCCCTGGGCGACTGGGTGTTGAGAGAGGCCTGTCGTCAACAAAAAGTGTGGCTGGAGCAGGGCAAGTACTGTCAAAAGGTGTCGGTAAATTTGTCGCCGCGGCAGTTTCGTGAGCGCAGTTTTACCAAGCGGGTGATGGAGATTCTGCGTGCGGTCGAATTGCCGGCACGTTATCTGGAACTGGAAATCACCGAGAGCTCCGCGATGGAACATGCCGGTCAAACCATCAATATGATGAACGAGCTGAATGCCATGGGGGTGTCACTGGCGATTGATGACTTTGGTACCGGCTACTCATCACTGGCTTACCTGAAGCGATTCCCGATCCAAAAGTTGAAAATTGATCGCAGCTTTATTCACGATATCGCCACCGATCAAAACGATTCTGCCATTGCCAAATCCATCATTAACCTGGCTCACAATATGGCCTTGAATGTGGTGGCTGAGGGTGTTGAGAACGAGGCCCAGGCCGAGTGGTTGCGTCAGCGCGGCTGCGATATGGTGCAGGGTTTTTACTACGCCGAACCCATGTCCGCCGAAATGCTCAATGCCCATCTCAAAGAGGGTGAGTTTTCCTCGTCCAGCAACGTAGTGCCTTTGGGGATACCCGCCCAATCTTCTCTTTAAGGAACGCTCATCAATTCGGGTTTTCGGTTGGTTGGTTAACCGGGGTTGATATCAGTTGAGCGCCAGGCTGAGTTTTTGCAGTTGCGGAGAGAGGCTGAAGGTACCGCTTAAATTAAGCGTTAAGTCCATCAGTTCGTCCCAGGCATCCGCATTTCGCAGCCCTTTAATTGCTTTGTCGATGCCATTGGCCTTGCGCAGCAACATTTGCAGCTGAGCTTGTTTGAGGCGACGTAACGCATTACTGACCAGGGGTTTACGCTTGTCCCAGACACCGGCATTTTGTGCGGCGCGATCCAGTGGTTGCCCCTGTTGGACGGCATGCTGGACTTGGTTCAGGGTGCGGATTTCCCGGGCCAGGGCCCAGAGGATCACGGTGGCGTCGGTGCCTTCGCCTTTAAGCCCCTGCAGAGTTCGAACAGCGCCGCGGGCGTCGCCATGCAGGGCCTTGTCGATGAGGGTGAAGACATCGTAGCGGGCGCTGTCGGCAACCGCGCCGCTGATCATCTCAGCGCTGACCTGGCCATCAACCGCCAGCAGCTTCAGCTTCTCAATTTCTTGCGTGGCGGCCAGCAGGTTGCCTTCAACCCTGGCGGCCAGCATGTCGATGGCGTCGCGACTGGCTTGCAGGCCGGCCTGTTGCAGGCGCTGGTCGATCCAGCGGGGTAGCTGAGTGGGGGCAACTGGCCAGATCTGAATCACAGTGCCGGTTTTTTCCAGGGTTTTATACCACTTGCTGCGCTGGCTGCTGCCATCCAGTTTGGGGGTGACAATCAACAGCAGGTTATCTTCTGATGGATTGTCGCAATAACTCAGCAGCGCTTTGCCACCTTTATCGCCGGGCTTGCCATTGTCAATGCGCAGTTCAATCACTTTGCGTTCGGCGAACAGTGACAGGCTGTTGGCGGATGTGAGCAGGTGATCCCAGTCGAAACCCGCTTCGACGTGATGGATTTCGCGCTCACTGAATCCGGCCTTGCGCGCCGCCTGTCGAATCTGGTCACAGGCTTCCTGGGCCAGCAGGGGCTCATCCCCGCTGACCAGGTAGACCGGAGACAGGCCTTTGCGCAGAGCGCCGGCCAGTTGATCAGGACGCAGCTTGGCCATCGTTTTCCGCAGCGGGTGCTGCCGGTTCGCTGGCAGGTTGCTGGCTGATAAAGCGCAGTCGGCGCAGAATCTGCTGTACCAGGTCGCTGCGCATTTCCTGCTGGATCAGGCGCTCTTCTTCGGCCTTGGCAACCACGGCATTGCGATCAAAATCGTAGGAACGGAACGACTTGGCGGTCGAGACCGGCGAGATGGCTTCGCCCGCTGCGTTTTCAATGCGGTAGTCAACGCTCATGGTCAGCTCGTATTCTGCGGCCAGCGCATCGCCACCCACCGAGGCCGTACGGCGCTGGGTGGATTCGCGGCTCAGGTAAATTCGATACTGACCTTCGCTGGTGGAGCTGGCCAGGGCTACATCGCTGGCTTCCAGTGTGCGCTTCAGGTCTGTCACCAGTGCGCCATGGCTGTCCTCGGCACTGACAAATACGCTGTCAATGACCAGCGGGACGCTGGTGGAGCCGCGCAAATGCCAGCCGCAGGCCGTCAACAGGGTGGTGCAAAGCAGTGTGGTGATCAGTTTCTTCATGAAATATCCATTTATGTTTTAGTCATGCCCTAAGTGCGTCATTGCGAGCAAAGCGAAGCAATCCATTTTTAGCACGTTGTTGATCAATGGTGCTAGACATGGCTCGCCGCGTGGCTTAAAGCCCCTACTGTTGGCGCTGAGCTCCTCGCGATGACGCGGTTTTTCTATTTTCTGACATCTAAGTCTTTTGGAGGCATATTATTTTACGGCAAAGGTGACCAGTTTCCCGGGAATCACTTTGCACATTTTGATTTCCTTGCCTTCCAGGAACTTCTGCACATTGGGGTTGGCTTTGGCCTCGGCAATGATGCTGTCGTTGTCGGCGTCGGCCGCCACTTCCAGTTTGGCACGTACTTTACCATTAACCTGCACTACCAGCTCAATAGAGGTTTTCACCAGCGCCGCTTCATCCACTTGTGGCCAGGGCGCATCAATGACCTGGTCGCCATTGCCCAGCGCCTGCCACAACCGGTGGGCGATGTGCGGCACGATGGGCGAGAGCAACAGGATACAGGCTTCCAATGCTTCGCGCTCAACCGCCAGAGTCTCCGGGGAGGCGCGATCAGCGTTGCGGGTGATCTCGTTCAGCAGCTCCATGATCGCTGCCACGGCGGTGTTGAACGTCTGGCGACGGCCATAGTCGTCACTGACCTTGGCGATGGTCTCGTGCACCTTGCGGCGCAGGTCCTTCTGGCTGTCGTTGAGGGCTTCGGGGTTCAGTGTCCCGGCCTCACCAGCTTGCAGGTGGCCGTGCACGGTCTTCCACAGACGGCGCAGGAAGCGGCTGCCGCCTTCAACGCCGGAATCGCTCCACTCCAGCGTCTGCTCGGGTGGCGCGGCGAACATGGTAAACAAGCGCACGGTGTCGGCACCGTACTGATCGACGGCGGTTTGCGGGTCAATACCGTTGTTCTTGGATTTGGACATCTTGGTCATGCCGCCCATTTCCAGCTCGCCAGCGTCCGGGTGGGAGGCTTTGATGACCTTACCTTTATCATCCCGTTCCAGATTCACATCGGCCGGGTTGTACCAGGTCTTGCTGCCGTCATCGTTCTGCTTATAGAACGAGTCGGCCAGCACCATGCCCTGACACAGCAATTGTTTGAACGGCTCGTCGGAATTGACCAGACCTTCATCGCGCATCAGTTTGTGGAAGAAGCGGGCGTACAGCAGGTGCAGGATGGCGTGTTCAATCCCACCGACATATTGATCCACCGGCAGCCAGTAGTTGGCGCGCTCGGGATCCAGCATGCCCTGTTCAAAATCCGGGCAGGTGTAGCGGGCGTAGTACCAGGACGACTCCATGAAGGTGTCGAAGGTGTCGGTTTCGTGCTCGGCGCCGGCGGCGTACCAGTCGGCCTTGCGCCAGTCGGCATCGGACTTGATGGGGCTGTTGACACCGTCCATGACGACGTCTTCCGGCAGCAGCACCGGCAGTTTGTCAGCCGGTACCGGAATTTCACCGCCGTCGGGCAGGTTCAGCATGGGGATCGGTGCACCCCAGTATCGCTGGCGGGACACGCCCCAGTCGCGCAGACGGAAGTTGGTTTTCACCGAACCCTTGCCCTTGTCGGCCAGGGCCTTAGCGATGGTATCGAAGGCTTTCTTGAAGTTCAGGCCATCAAACTCGGCGGAATTCACCAGCTGGATATCGGTCTTGCGGGCGTACCACTCCTGCCACTCAGCGCTGTCGTAGTCGCTGTCGCCTTTGGCGGTGCCGGCAATCACCTGCTTGATGGGCAGATCGTATTTGTGGGCAAAGGCGAAGTCGCGCTCGTCGTGAGCGGGCACGGCCATCACCGCACCGGAACCGTAATCCATCAGCACATAGTTGGCGACCCACACCGGTACTTCTTCGCCGGTCAGTGGGTGAATGGCTTTCAGTCCGGTATCGAGACCTTTTTTCTCCATGGTGGCCATGTCGGCCTCGGCCACGGAATTGGTTTTGCATTCCTGGATAAAGCTGGCCAGTTCGGCATTGTCTTGCGCCAGCTGCAGGCTAATAGGGTGTTCTGCCGCCAGGCTGACGTAAGTCACACCCATCAGGGTGTCGGGGCGGGTGGTGTACACGTCAAAGCTGGTGTGTCCATTCACGGCGGTAGCCAGGTCAAAGGTCATTTCCACGCCTCTGGATTTGCCAATCCAGTTCTTTTGCATGGTTTTGACCTGCTCGGGCCAGTTGGGCAGGTTGTCCAGGCTGACCAGCAGTTCATTGGCGTAATCGGTGATTTTGATAAACCACTGGGGAATCTCTTTGCGTTCCACCAGCGCGCCGGAGCGCCAGCCGCGACCATCGATCACCTGTTCGTTGGCGAGCACGGTCTGGTCTACCGGGTCCCAGTTGACGGTGGCCATCTTCTTATACACCAGGCCTTTCTCGTACAGGCGGGTAAAGAACCACTGTTCCCACTTGTAGTAGCTGGGCTGGCAGGTAGCCAGTTCCCGGCTCCAGTCAAAGCCGAAGCCCAGGCTTTTCAACTGGCCTTTCATATAGTCGACGTTGCTGTAGGTCCACTTGGCTGGCGCAGTCTTATTGGCAATGGCGGCATTTTCCGCGGGTAAGCCAAACGCATCCCACCCCATAGGGTGCAGCACATTTTTGCCGAGCATACGCTGGTAGCGGGAGATCACATCGGTAATGGTGTAGTTACGCACATGCCCCATGTGCAGCTTGCCGCTGGGGTAGGGGAACATGGCCAGACAGTAAAACTTCTCTTTGGCCGGGTCTTCCGTCACGTTAAAGCACTGCTGCGACTCCCAGTCCTGCTGGGCTTGGGTTTCGATTGCCGAAGGATGGTATTGCTCTTCCATTGTCTCCGTGGACCTGTTGCTGGATGGTCCTTGCTGCCAGAGGGCAGTTGGGCCATCGGGAAAATCGGTACGTCGGCGTCCCAAGTGGGCGCGACAAAGCGCCACATTATAGGCGCAGTCGGCCCAGAATGCGATGCGGGCCTGAAGGTGATCAATGTCGCTTGCCCAGATCGGTATTTGGGCGGCAAGGCAGCAATTACTTCGCTGTCTGTGTGGAGACGGTCACGGTTCGCCAAAGTCCGGTTTTGGGGGGTGGATTGCGGTTTGGCGAAAAATGGAAAAATCAAATAAATCATGTGATTAAGCCAATATTCGTGATTGTTGCTGGCGGCGTGCGCAAACCTCGCTGAAATGGTCTCGACGGCAACTTTACCTGGAGAATGTGAAAAGTGGTTGACAACGTTGTCTCGGGGGCTTAGGTTTGGGTCAAGACAACGTTGTCCTCCCGCCGGGGTGTCGAAGCGCGGGTTGTTGTTTTTTCGATAACTAACAAACTCCATGTCTGAGGAGAGTCATCATGGGTAAAAATCTAAGGGGTGCCATCCGCGCGATTAACCGTTCCATCCTGGTGGGTGGCTCGTTGAGTGCCATGGCTTTGTCCGGTGCCGCGTTTGCACAAGAGCCGACGGCCAAGGCCATTGAAGAAGTTGAGGTGCTGGGGATTCGTCAGAGTCTGCAGAAGAGTATGGACATCAAGCGTTTCTCCGACTCGGTCGTAGACGCTATCTCCGCGGAGGATATCGGCAAGTTCCCCGATAAGAACGTGGCGGAGTCTCTGGCGCGTATTCCGGGTGTAGCCATTTCCCGTGATTTTGGTGAGGGCCAGGGTGTTACCATCCGTGGTATGGAGCCAGCCCGTAACCTGACGTTGGTGAACGGTCAGGCGGTCGGTACTTCTCAGTGGTTTGTTCTGGAGGATGCCACTCGTAACTTCAACTATGAACTGCTCTCGCCGGAAATGATCAGCGGTGTGGAAGTCTACAAATCCGCCCAGGCCGACATTGATGAAGGCGGTCTGGGTGGTACGGTTATTCTGAAAACCCGCAAACCCTTGAGCCTGGATGCCAATACCATCCATTTATCCGTGGATGCTCAATACAACGACCTGGCGGAAGAAACCGACCCGTCCTTTTCAGGTCTTTACAGCTGGAAAAACCAGGCAGAAACCTTTGGTGCCATGATTGCTGTGTCCAGGCAGGAGCGCACCGTACGCCGTGAAACCACTGAGCTGTTCACGCCGGCTTATTTCACCCAATACGATCGCGATTGGAACATTGCCGAAAACCCGGACACGCCTTTCAATGCGCCAGCCGGTGCCAGTGAGCAAGGTATGGTGCCCTGGGGTGTCGGTTCCGCGCTGTTTGAGCAAGAGCGTGTCCGTACCGGTGTCGACGTTAACCTGGAGTGGGCTCCCACCGAAGCCATCACCACCAATCTGCATTATTTCAATTCCGAAATGGAAGCGGATAACGTCAACTCCAACCTGATTGCGATTCCATTCCGCGGCGTCTTTGGACCTAACAACGTGTCCGAAGGTACGGTAGAAAATGGCATTATCACCGAGTTGGCGGTCGATGGCGGTGATCCTGCGGGATGGGCCAACCACGTGGCCTTCGATAACATCTATCGCGATGGCTCGCGCATGGATACCGAAATCCTGGATCTGGATTTCGAATTTTCCGGTGACAGTTTCACCATTCACGCTCAGCTGGGTACCACCACCGGTGAAGGTGTGAGTAATGACTTCTTTACTGAATTCTTTGCCTATTCCCAGGATCCCCGAGTCAACTTTGACTTCACCAATCCCGGCGGTAATGCGCCTGCCATCAGCTATGATCGCAGCCCATGGTTAGCAAATCCCACCGATGAAATGGCGTTGATGGGCGTGTTTGATCAAACCAACAAAACCGAAGATACCGAAGACTATGCCCAGGTAGACGTTAGTTTTGATGTGGATTTCGGTGCGGTGAATGAGCTGAAGTTTGGTTTGAAAATGCGAGACCGCTCCTTTGATCAGACGCGTTATAAGAGCGAGATGGCTGGCGGTGCTGCAGGTACAGAATCCCTGGGCTGGGCGGGTGAATTTGCCAACGGTACTTTCACTGTGGATCACGATGAAACCAGTCAAGGCTCCACCACTGTCTTCCGACCTGACGAAGCGTTGATGCGAGATAAGTTTAACGCTCTGGAAGAATGTTCGGCCACGAGCGCTGCACTGTGCCGCAATTCTGGCATTGAGCGTACCTCTTCCTATGAAATCGAAGAGGAAATTAACTCTGTCTACGCCATGGCGAAGTTCGAGTACGAAGGCCTTCGCGGTAATGTGGGTGTTCGCTACGTTGAAACCGATACCACCTCCAGTGGCTGGGATATTGCCAACGACCGTCCGATCTCTGAGGATGGCTCCTACGACAACGTACTGCCAAGCCTGAATCTGGTCTACGATCTGAACGAAGATGTGTTGGTGCGTTTTGCTGCCGGTAAATCCATTTCTCGTCCGGCTCCGTTCGCTCTGTCCTACGCAGTCAACCTGACACCCGAAACCAGTTCCGGTACCGCCGGTAACCCTGGTCTGACCCCGGAAGAAGCGACTCAGTTTGAACTGGGAGCGGAATGGTATTTGTCCGATGCGTCTTTGCTGAGTGCGACGATATTCCAGAAGTCCATTGATGGGTATATCTACACGACTACCAAGTCGGCCACCATCAACGGCACTTTCATCAATGCCTTGACCACTTTTGAAAATGGTGACAAGGCCGATCTGGAAGGCTTTGAGCTGAGTGCCCAGTACAGCTTTGATAACGGTTTTGGCGTAGGTGCGAACTACACCTATACCAACCAGGCCAAAGGCGATGTAGCATTCCCGATGCTGTCTGAGGATGTGTTTAACGCGACCGCTTATTATGAAGGCAACCGCTTTACCGCACGCCTGAACTACAGCTACCGTTCCGAGTTCTTTAGAACGCTGCAAGAGAATGGCGAGTTGTTGGGTGATGAGCAGGAGCAAGTGGATGCCCAATTGTCTTATGCTCTGACTGATAGCATTACCATTCGTGCCGAAGCCCTTAATCTGACCGATGAGACCATTGACAACTTGTACCGCGCTGCAAATGGTACCGAAGTCAAAGGCACTCAGTACTATAATGGTCGTCGCTTCTTTATCGGTGCCAACTTCAAGTTCTAACCGCTATTGAATTCAGCTTGCCGGTTTGGCTGTATATACGGCAAGCTGATTCGAGCGCGTGTCCGCCAGGGATGGCAATGACAGTGCAGCAGGGATGAACAAATTTTATTCCGCTATCTGGTGCCTATGTAAAATATTGGATGGCGTAACACTAGAAAATTCGCAGTTGATGGCCAGCTATAACGATCATAACCTGTAGGCTTGACCATCAAGAGGTTTGAAATGTCTTCCACGTTTACCAATGACGACACCCTATATCTGGGAATAGATGGCGGTGGCACCAAGTGCCGTGCTTGCCTGGTGTCTTCATCCGGAGAAATTCTTGGGGTAGGGCTGGCTGGGCCGGCCAATCCGCTGCATGGTCTTACACGCACTTTGGCCTCGATCACTGATGCGGCAGAGCAGGCAGTTCGGTCGGCCGGCTTACCCATTGATACCTTGTCACATGTGGTGGCCGGGGTCGCACTTGCTGGCATTAACTTGCCCGGTATGTTTGTCACCATGAGTGAGTGGCAGCACCCGTTTGCGTCCATGTACCTCACCACCGATCTGCACGCCGCTTGCCTGGGCGCGCACTGTGGAGGTGATGGTGCCGTGATCGTGACGGGAACCGGATCCTGTGGTTTTGCTTCAGTCAATGGCAAGAGCGTGACCCTGGGTGGGCATGGCTTTCTACTGGGGGACGTGGGCAGTGGTGCCTGGATGGGACTGGAAGCGATCAAGGCGGTATTAACCGCGGAAGACGGCCTGTCACCAGCAACCCGCCTGAAGGCGAGCGTTACCGATGTCTACGGAGTCGAAGGTCTGGATATTGTTGAGCGTATGAGTAAAGCCTCTTCCTCCGAATTTGCCCGCCTGGCTCCATCAGTGTTGGCAGAAGCCAAATCTGGTGACGAAGTGGCATTGAGGATTGTGCAACAGGGCGCAGCCTATATCGATGCGTTGGCGAAACAGTTGCTGGCTCACAATCCTCCGCGTCTGTCGATGTTGGGTGGAATCTCGACGCTGCTGCAACAGTGGTTGTCTGAAGAGGTTGCCAAGCGTGTATTGCCACCCCTGGAGCAGCCGGAGATGGGAGCTGCCTATTTTGCCCGCAAGAGTCATAACGCCCGGCAATTGGCCGATGCAAATAACACTAACTAAAAGGTAATTGTCATGGATTCCGCCATCAACCAAACAGAACATCAGGGTTCCAGCTATATGCCCATGATGATTGTCGGTGCCCTGTTTTTTATTTTCGGCTTTGTAACCTGGCTGAATGGTTCGCTGATTCCGTTTTTGCAAATCGCCTGCGAGCTCAGCCATATGGAAGCCTATTTGGTGACCATGGCCTTTTATATTTCCTATACCGTAATGGCTTTGCCTATGTCGATGATTCTGCGACGCACGGGTTATCGTAAGGGCATGATGCTGGGCCTGTTGATTATGGCGGCAGGATCGCTGGTATTTATTCCGGCGGCGGAAGCGAGGATGTTCAGTGTCTTCCTGCTGGCCTTGTTTATGCTAGGCACCGGCCTGACCATTTTGCAAACAGCATCGAATCCCTACATTGTTCACATCGGTCCCCACGAGACGGCGGCGGTGCGTATCAGCATCATGGGCTTGATGAATAAGGGCGCCGGGATTGTCGCACCACTGGTGTTTACCGCTTTCGTGCTGAGTGACATGTCCCAGTTCACTGAGGCCCGTCTGGCCTCCCTGGATGCGGCACAGCGTGTGGCGGAACTGGAAGAACTGTCATCGCGCCTGGTACAGCCTTATCTCATTATGGCGGTGATGCTGGCGGCCCTGGCGGCTCTGATTCATTTTTCGCCTCTGCCAGAAATTGAGCTTGATGATGATGGCGATAGTGATACTTCAGATTCAGTGATGCGCCACCCCAACCTGGTGCTAGGTGTGATTGCCCTGTTCTTTTACGTCGGTGTGGAAGTGATTGCCGGCGATACCATCGGCTTGTTCGGTAAGGAAATGGGCGTTGAAAACTTTGGTCAGCTGACGTCTTACACCATGGTATTTATGGTCGCGGCCTATATTACCGGCATGTTGGTGATTCCCCGCTGGATCAAGCAGGAAACCGCATTAGTGATCTCCGCCATTTTGGGTTTGGTACTGTCCGTGTTGGTGATGTTTGGCAGTGGCGAAAGCCAAGCGGTGTGGAACGCGCTGTTTGCCTGGAGCGGAGTGCCAGCAGTACCGAATGTGGTGTTGTTTATTGCGTTGCTGGGTTTTGCCAATGCCATGGTGTGGCCCGCTATCTGGCCGATGGCACTGGCGGGATTGGGTAAGTTGACCAGCACCGGCTCAGCATTACTGATCATGGCCATTTCCGGTGGGGCTATTATGCCGTTTGCCTACGGTCTGCTGGCCGATACCACAGGTGATTCGCAAAGTGCGTATGTCGTCATGGTTCCCGGCTATCTGTTCATTCTGTTTTATGCCCTCAAGGGCCATAAAATCAAGCCTCGCTGAGACAACCTGCCGCGGGTGAATACGTGATGACTAGCCAATTGCAAAAGCCAGCACATATTGTCGTCGTTGGGGGTGGCACCGCAGGCTGGATGGCCGCCTGTCTGCTCAGTCATGCCTGGAACAATGGTGAGAAACCCTCCAGGGTTACGCTGATTGAGTCAGCGGATATCGATACCATTGGTGTTGGTGAAGGCTCTACGCCCTACATGCGCGAGTTCTTTAAGCGCTTGGGCATTGCCGAAACCGAGTGGATGCCAGCCTGCAATGCCACCTACAAATGTGGCATTACTTTCCCGGGCTGGTCGACCCGCAAGGGCTTTGAGAGTTATTTTCATCCTTTCTTTTCCCGTTTGGATCTGGAGCCGGCGGATAACTTCTTCCGCAATTGTAACCGTCGTCGCAAAGGGGAGAATGTGGCGGCACATCCAGATGATTACTTTGTCGCGGCAGAACTGGCTCGGCAAAGAAAATCTCCGATTCCTCAGCAGGCTTTCAATTTTGAGCACGATTACGCCTACCATTTTGATGCGGGTTTATTGGCGGCTTTTCTAAAGCGCTATGCCAAACAATGTGGTGTAAATCATGTTATTGATACGGTTGTCGAAATAACTCGGACGGCGACAGGCGATATCGAGAGCTTATTGACTGGCAGTCAGGGGGCGTTGCAGGCGGATTTGTTTGTCGATTGCACGGGGTTCGCCTCGCTGCTGATGGGCAAAACCCTTGCGGAGCCGTTCCACTCTTATCGCGATACGCTGTTTAATGATCGGGCGGTGGCGATGCCATCGGCGATAGACACAAGTGAGCTGGTGCCGTCAGACACCGTATCGAGGGCGGCCAGTGCCGGTTGGATATGGCGTATCCCTCTGACCAGTCGCTACGGCAATGGTTATGTCTACTCTTCTGATTATCTGTCTGAAGAGGAAGCCGAGCAGGAATTGCGTAATGCGTTGGGTAAAGATGCCGCAGGCGTCGAGGCCCGTCATTTGAAAATGCGGGTGGGACGCGTTGCTCAGCACTGGAAAGCCAACTGTTTGGCTGCCGGTCTGTCCCAGGGCTTCATCGAGCCCCTGGAAGCCACAGCCATTGGCTTGATTCAGTACACCATTGAGCGGTTTATCCTTGCGTTTGAGCGCGGCGGCTTTACGGATGCGCATCGCGACAGCTTTAACGCGGAAGTGAACAAGGCATTTGATGGGACCCGGGACTACGTGTCCCTTCATTATCGCTTGAACTCCCGCCATGACACGTCTTATTGGCGAGACAACCGTGAGCAGGGCGTGGCGTCTGACAGCCTTAGTCATTTGATTCATGCCTGGCAGCAAGGCGAGGATTTTGATCAGGCGCTGGCGGAAGAAAAATCCTCTCAAGCGTACATGCGCCCGTCCTGGTATTGCATCTTTGCCGGAATGGGGCATTACCCGGAGTATCCGGCCAGTGTGCCACTTCAGCAGTTATCGGCAGAGCGCGCCCGCCGGTTATGCCGGCGCACAGCGCGAAAATTTCACGATCACCGTGCCAGCTGGTTGCAGGCCCAAGGCTGATTGTTAAGGCGCGGTGATGTAATCAGTTCCTCTACTCCTTGTCTGTTTGAGGTCTTAGGGTAAACGTTACGTTTACCCTTTTTTTTAACTCAAGTTTTTACTTCAAGGTTAGGGCGCGGCCTGGACGTCCGTCAGAGGCTAGAGCACGCACTTGTACTGTCGAGTCAAGTTCATCTACACCTTCAATCGGCGACGTGTATTGCGTCCAGGCCTGGTCATCAAAGCGGTATTGCAGTGTTAAACCAGGCAGGGGAGATCGAATATGCAGGCTGCCGTCTTGAATTTTCGCGCCGACGGTTGGGATGCGATAAGCAATCTGCTGTTGGTCGAGTTTGGGCAGTTCTTTTTGTCCTAAGACATTAGCAAAATGGTTCCACTCTTGTTGACGTTGCTGGCGAGCCTGCTCCGTCACATGGTGGGTGTCCGCTGAAAACAATTCACCTTGATAGTTGTAGGGCAGTTCCCAGTCGGCCTGGTGCCAGGCACGCTCGGCCAGAGCTATCAGCCGCGGGAAGATCATGTAATCGGCCTGCGCATCGGTGCGGGTGACTTCGGTCCATAGATGACCCTGCAGGCCATAGAACTCCATACCCTTTTGCAGCTGGCTGTGACGGTCGTCCAGTGACATGGGGTTGTTCTGCCGGTCTCCCCAGAATTCTGCCTGCGCCGGCAAGTTGGCGGGCATAAACTCAAACACCTGCTGGGTGCTGGTGCCGCGACTGGCCCAGTAGTAGCCACGTTCCAGGGGATCGGCGGCGTGCGGGAAATCGAAGTAGGTGACATCCGGGGTGGAAATAACGACCTGCCATTGCCGATTGGCCTGCTCGTGAGCAGCCTTGTGACCATCCCAAAACAGCGGCGTCCAGGCGTTCGACTGCACGGTAGCAGGCATTCGAGCCGTGGTGGTGGCCGACATGCCGTCGTTCCAACCGGCCGGCACTATGCCGCGTTCAGCCACCAGATTGGCCACGCGTTCGACAAAGTAGCCGGTCAAATCGTGGGCGGTATTGAGATTAAGTAGCTCATCATTGAGCAGCGCCTGGCAGGCGGGGGATTCAAGCCAGGCACCGGCGGTTTCATCGGCACCAATATGATAACGGGTCAGCGCAACGCCGGCCTCGCGATGCAGGGCCATCACTTCATCAATGACTTTGCCGACAAAGTGGTAGCTGGAATCCAGGCACACATTGAGGGTGTTGTCCTGATAGAACTGGATGGACGAGTAGCGGGTGGTATCCTGTGGATCAATTAGGCGGTATTGGCTGGCTTCGTCATAACGCTCTTCGGCCGCCAGGCGCCGATAGCGCGCTTCCATGGCCACCACTGCGGCGCGGGAATGCCCCGGCATATCAAAAGACGGAATCACTTCAATCTGTCGGGCGCGAGCGGCTTGCAGAATGTCTATGTAATCGGCGCGGGTGTAATAGCCGTTGGCCGGGCTGCTGGCGTGCGGACCGCTGCCCAGTTGTGGCATCAGGCAGCGATTTTCTTCTGGGTTGTGACAGCGCTGACTGCCAATGTCGGTCAGCTCTGGCAGGTCATTGATTTCCACTCGCCAGCCTTCGTCATCGCCCAGATGCAGATGCAGGCGATTGAGCTTGTAGCGGGCCATTTGTTCCAGCAGTTTGAGGACATAATCTTTATCGCGGAAGTTGCGAGCGACATCGAGATGCATGCCGCGAAAGGCAAAGCGAGGACTGTCCTGGATTTCGAGGTGCGGGACGCTGGAGCTGTCGATAAACAACAGGCTGGCCAGTGAGCGCAGGGCGTAGGCGGCGCCGGTAGCGGTTTGATAACCCACCTTAATGCCCTGATCGCCAATGGCTAGGGTGTAACCTTCCTCCCCCAGGCTGTTGCTATTGACGAGTCGAAAGTGAATGCCAGCGCCGTCGGGGGATTGGTTGATGCCTAATTGTTGTAACGCCTCAAGAGCGCTGGTCAGATCGTCCATAACCGGCAGTTCACCTTGCAGGTTTATGCCTTTTGCTAGTGAGAGTTCGCCATCGAGCCTGCGCAGTTGTTGCGGTGTGGGGATGATTGCGCTGGCCAGGGCGTCACGCTGCAGATACCTGGTGTCGATCTGCTCAAACAGATTTTCACTGGTGGCAAAAATGGTACTGTCCTGCTCGGAGCGTTTCAGGTGTTTGATGGGATCGGTAAATTCACCAGCGTGGGGCAGATTTTCGAGGCCGCTATCGGCATCGGTGCGGGGTTGGGTACTGGTTACTGTTTCCGGTTCCAGATCGCCACTGACCAGGTAATAGTTAGGCATGATGTCGGTTTTTGACAGGTGCCAGTAGCCGCCGCGAAAGTTGATGTTGGCGGTTTCACCGGGGGCCAGACCGGTAAATTCCGGTCCGGGTTCCAGCTTGTGCAGGTCACCATTCAAATGGGTGATGATGAACTGCTTCTCTTCTACCGACTGGATCGGCGTCATGTCCGAGAAGTACATGGCCCAGTTGCGCGATTGAATGCCATCGGCAGCGCTCAACGTAAATTGCCCGCGAAAACAGAGACCGTCGGTCAGTTGTTTGTCGCAGTGCTCGTCCGTGCGATTGTCGAGTACCTGATAGTGCACCTGTAACTGGCTGGCGAGATTGTGCAGTTGTTGCTGGGAATCAATGGCTGTTAACTGGGCTTGCGGTTGGCAGCCGCTGAATGCAGCAGAGATGGCGAGTGCCAAAACGGTTTTGCGTAAACGGGAAGGATGCTGACTGGCGGGCATGCGGTTATCCTTTGGCCTTTGATATTTTTTGTTTTATCTGGACCGCCGGGAACTGGAATCCCTCGCGAGACACGCGGTGAATACATCCCTGTAGCTCGACAGCCGCTTCCCTGCGGCTGACGGTCTCGCAAGGGACCCCAGTTCCCGGCTCAGTGCTAAATTTGGTCTTCAGTGTTTTTGTTTAGGTCAGGCAATCTGGAGTTGATTTATCAGCGCCTGATTCTCACGCTCAATGTGTTTGTAAAATTCTTTGTGCTCCAATTTGGCAGCGGCCTCTTCATCAATCACGATCACCGCGTTCTGGTGAAGTTGCAGCGCCGACGCCGGGCAAGAGGCTGACAGTGGGCCTTCAACGGTTCGATAAATCGCCTCAGCTTTACTGATGCCAGTGGCCAGCAGCACCACCTGGTGGCTGTCAAGAATGGTACCGATGCCCATGGTGATGGATAGGTGCGGCTGGAATTCATCGGCGCTGAAAAAACGCGCATTGTCGTTGATGGTCGCCTGGGTCAGGGTTTTGACCCGAGTGCGAGACTTCAGGCCGGAAGAGGGCTCGTTAAATCCGATATGGCCGTTGCGGCCGATGCCCAGCAGCTGAATGTCGATGCCGCCGCTCTGGCTGATCAGTTGCTCGTATTCCTCACAGGCGCTGATGGGGTTTTCGGCACTGCCCGGTGGCACATAGGTTTTGTGCTTATCGATATCAATATGATCAAACAGCTGCTGATTCATAAAGTAGCGATAGCTTTGAGGGTGGTCGCCGTCGAGACCCAGGTACTCATCCAGGTTGAAGGTCGTGGTTTGTTGAAAGGAAATCCTGCCAGTGCGGTTGGCTTCGATCAGTTTCTGATAGAGCGCAACCGGGGTTGAGCCGGTGGCCAGCCCCAATACTGACTTGGGAGTCTGTTGCAGGCGACGGATAAAAATGTCCGCCCCATAGGCAGCGACGGCTTCAGGGTTGTCGAGAATTACAATTTGCATAAGCGGGTCCAGAGGTTGCTGCCATAGGTTGCTGTTGCTGCCATAGGTTGCTACAGGTAGTTTGGTTAAGAGTGAGTTTGAGCGTCGCCCGACACCCAGGTCTGGGTAACCTGAAAATCGTCGGTGAAGTGCACGAGATCGGCTCGATAGCCCTGGCGAATGCGTCCCAGCGTATCGGATTTCTGTATCATCTGGGCGGGGTAGAGCGAAGCCATGCGCAGGGCTTCTTCAAGCGAGGTGCCAATGGCGTCGACGCAATAGTGGATGGCATCGATCAGGCCAATGGCGCTGCCGGCGAGATTGCCTTCGGCATTGATCAGCCGACCGGGACGCTGTGGGTCTGGGTAGTCTTCGCGGATGGTTTCACCATAAATGTCGAAACTCTTTTTCTCGCTTCCGACGGTGGCCATGGCGTCGCTCACCAGGTACAACTTGCCCTGGGGTTTGGCGGCCAGGGCGACGGCGATTGAGAGTGGGTGCACATGGTGGCCATCGGCAATGATGCCACACCAGGTCTCGGTATCGGCCAGGGCAGTGCCTACCACGCCGGGGTCGCGGCCGGTAAGCGGGCGCATGGCGTTGTAGAGATGGGTGAAGCCGGTAAGGCCTTCGTCGATGGCTTGTTGTACTGTGACATGATCGGCGTCGGTGTGTCCGGCGCAAACCAGAATGCCGGCCTTGGCCAATCGGGCAACTTGTCCTGCCTGGGCTTGTTCTGGCGCCAGGGTGACCAGAGTGGTCATTGCGGGAGTGGCTTGTTGAGCGGCGATGATCCAATTGAGGTCTTCTTCACGCGGGGTGCGGATGTAGTCCGCTTTATGAGTGCCGCGACGCTGCAGATTGAAAAAAGGTCCTTCGATGTGCACTCCTAACACCCCGGGCTGGCTACCGATTGCCGCCTGGATCGCGGCGACACCGGCCTGTAGCTGCTCATTGGTGTCACTGATTAAGGTGGGGGTCATACTGGTGGTGCCGGCACGGCGATGGCCATCCAGTATCCGCTGTATGCCGTCAGCGGTGGGCTCATTATTGAACATGACACCGCCGCCGCCATTGACTTGCAGGTCAATAAACCCAGGCGCCAATATGCCACCCTTGAGTTGCTGTCGAAGTGCGCCAGCTTGTTGGTCGTCAGTAAGCTGATCTTCCGGTAGCAGGGCTTCGATCCAACCGTCTTTCAAAAGGACGGCGTAGTTGTCCAGAAACTGGTAGCCATCAAAAATCCGGGCTCCGGCCAGAATAGTGATCATGCTGTCTGTACTCGTAAGAGAAACGTCGTTGAGGTACTCAGTTGAGTAACGTCGTTATGAATGTAGTTATGAATAATGAACGAAAACTACTGTAGCAGATATGCAGCAGTGGGACAACGTTGTCATGAGCGTGGTAAAACAGCCTTATGGGATGCCTGGCATCGGCATTCAAACACTGGGTCGTTAAGCCGAGTCGCTGGTATTTACCGGGCCGTGGTGGAATCGCGGACCACCAGCTGTGGGTGGAAAGCGCTCTGCGTGGTGGGTGCGGTTTCAGTTTTGAGGCCATTGCGGGTGGTGCGAGTGGATTCGATCAGCAGGGCCGTAGCGCTGGCGGCAATCTGGCTGTTGGGCTGACGGGCAGTGGTCAGCTTGGGCCAGGTCTGGCGAGAAAAGGGGCTGTCTTCAAAGCCGACAATGGACAGTTGCGAGGGCACTTCCACGCCCTGCAGGCGCGCTGCAAACAGGGTGCCGGCTGCAATTTCGTCGTTACAGGCAAAGATGGCTGTGGGGGGGGCGTCCAGGGCCAGCAGTTGCTGAGTGCGTTTGACGCCGGACTCAAACGCGTACTGACCTTGCAGAATCAGTGCTTCGTCTTCGGCGATGCCATGATCACGCAGGGCTTGCCGGTAACCGGATTCCCGCTCGCCGGAGGAAGAGTGCACTGTGTCACCGGAGAGAAAGCCGATCCGGCGGTGGCCCAGTTCGATCAGGTATTGGGTAATTTCCCGGGCGGCGTTGTGGTCGTCCACTACCACGCAGGGGGACAGATCATCCGGAGCCTGGGAGCCGGAAATAATGCGCACAAACTTCACCCCGCGTTTGTGCAGTTCGGTGATGATGTCGGTGCGTTCGGATACTGGTGGGGTTAACACCAGGCCGGCCAGCCGTCCGCGTTCCACCATAGCAGCCAGCTCATCGATAATGTGATCGTCATTGGCATTGCAGGGATGAATAACCAGCTCATACCCCTGGCGATGGCACTCTTCCAGAATGCCATGCTGCATACCAATCACATAGTGACTGTTGGGGTTGTCGTAGATAAAGCCAATAAAGGACGAGGCTCCGCGCAACTGGCGAGCCGACAGGTTCGGCTGGTAGTTCAGCTCCTTGACGGCCTGCCAGACCTTTTCCTTGAGCGCGTCCCCCACGGAGGGTTCGTTGTTGATGACACGCGATACGGTTTTGAAGGAGACACCTGCCAATTTGGCAACGTCTTTAATGGTGGGCTTCTCGTTGCGTGCTGGTGTCATACGGGCGGGTATCGGTAACGGATTAACCCGCAAAGGGTAGAGGGTTTGTAAAGTTGTGGCAAGTTTCACCCAGGTCAACTTGGGCTATCCTTAAGTATGCAGGTCAGACATCCATGCAGACCTTTAAGGTCTAGGTCGGGAGAGCGGCCATGACAGAATCGCAAAAAAGTCCTTCCCCTGAGGTGCAGCCCCCCGGGTTCTGGCGGGAGCTGGTCAATGAGCTGGTCTTCCTGGAAGAGCGCACGGCACACTGGATGCTGCAGGCGGCGGATCCCGCTCAGCGGGATCTGTTGCGTCTGGAGAGCTGCCTGCGGCTCACGGGTACCATCCGCCAGACTCGGGAAACCGCCGATCACGAGTATCTCACCTGCTTGCAGTGTGGTTATGAGTACTACGCTCGAGGTGCTATCACGGTACAGCCCTGTCATGTTTGTGGTGGGGATTTCTTCTCGGTCAGCACGACCCATTAATACGAACCATTTGCTCGATCCCTTTAAGGGATTTGCCTGGGCCCGAGGTGTGCTATGGTCGGGAGGGATGAACCTGGGGATCAAGCATGGAATGGCGTTTTTTTTTCAAAATGTTGGTGTTACCGCCGGTGTTGCCACTGTTATTGATGGCGGCAGGTTTTGTGGGCTGGCGTTTTCGCCCGCGCCTGGGGCGCAGCCTGGTGACGACAGGGTTTGTTTTGCTGTGGTTGCTGTCCCTGCCCGTCGTGGGCAGTGGTTTGCTGGGTTGGTTGGAGCGCGGATATTCCCCCGTGACTCAAGCCCAGTGGCAATCCGCCCAGGCTATTGTCATCTTGGGCGGCGGCCGGGATCAGGACGCGGCTGAGTATCAGGGCGATACGGTGAACGGCCGCACTCTGGAGAGATTGCGCTACGGCGCACACCTGTATCGATTGACAGGGTTGCCGATTCTGCTGACCGGTGGTCGTGTGTACGATGACGAGCTGGTGCCGGAATCTGAGTTGATGGCTGGAGTGATGCGTGACGAGTTCGGTGTGCCGGTGCAATGGCAGGAAGACAGGAGTCGCACCACGGCGGAAAATGCCTACTTCAGTGCTGAGCTGCTGCGCCAGAATCAGGTGCACAGGGTGTTGTTGGTGACCCATGCCTGGCATATGCCGCGGGCAGAGCGGGTCTTTCAGCGGGCGGGTTTGACGGTGGTGCCAGCGCCCATGGATTTTGTCGGGGGCGGGGACTGGTCCTGGCGCTATTGGGTTCCCAGCGCCGCGGCTCTAAGCAGCAGCTACTTTGCCCTGCACGAGCTGCTGGGGGGCTGGGTTTACCGCTGGCTTGGGGGCTGAGCCTGCAGGGCGTGCGCTAAAATGGTGCCAATTGCACCGGAAATGCCCAATTCCGGCTCCTGAATGCTTGTAATCGGATTCGCAGCTCCCAGTGAACCCTGATAATAATGGTGCAAACAAATTCTTGTATAAACTGGCTTGGCCTTTGCTTAGCGAATCCTGAGTACCTGAATATACGAGAGGTCAATCCGGTGGTTGAAGTTGAAGCTGTGATTGAGAATCACGAAAAGCTCCAAATGGAAGCTGTCACGCGCGTGTATCGAGAGCGACGGTCTGTCCTGACCTTGATGCGTCAGCTCAATCGTTTGGTAAACGCCGTGCAACGACATCGCGGGGTCAGTCTGGCCCAATTGGCGGGCGATGGGTTGTTTGTGGAAGATGTCAATCGGGTTCAAGCCCAGGTCAATAAACGGCTATTGATGCTGAAGAACACCTGCGACCACTTTGATCAATTGGTTCCGTCCCGTGAACAGGAAAACATCCAGCACGGTTGGCATACGGTCTGCCACGATTGGGAAGGTGACGCGATACTGGAAAACTTTGAGTACCATTCCTTCCTGATTGAGCAACTGCTGCAGCTCAACGCCGGTCTGGCTCGACGACTGGATGAGCCTTTGACCACGGCCAGCGGTTTGCCTTCAGCGGGTTCGGCCAAGGGGCTGCTCAGAGCGGATATGATTTTACCACTGGCGTGTCGTCAGCTACCGGAACTGATTGAGCAGCTGGCGCGTGTGCGGGGTCTGGCAACCCATGCGGCGGTGGTGGGTGAGTGCGATGATGAGCATTACAAAAAGCTGCAGTATTGGGTGCAGTGCGCCGAGCGCCAGAACCGTGAGTTACTGCACGAAATTGATGCATTGGAAGCGGGTCTCAAGAGTCGCTGGAAGTCCTTGTCGGAATTGAAGAACTACGAGCTCAAGCTGGCGTTCTTTCTCAATACCATTACCCGCGATGTAATTCATGGCGGTCGCGTCAGTGCCGACAAGTCCGCAGCCGTGGAGGCTGGCATTCAGGCCGACGCCCGGCAATTGTTTACTCTGGGCTCGGAAATTATCGAGGCTTACGTAGAAGCGGTCGATGGCGGTATCAGTTTGCTGCAAACCGCACTGGAGCGAGAACTGGAGGCTTGGTTGACCGGTTTGTAAACCCGCGGGGCTATTCGCGTTGAGCCAGGTTGTCCTCTTCGTTGCGGCGGGCAAGATATTCCAGGTCTTTTTGGAAGCTGCTGAGTTTGTTGGTCAGTCGTTCCCGCTGGCGCTCTGTGAGCGAGTCGTGCAGTTGACTGAGCAGGCGGCGATTGAGTTGGCGGTTTTCTTTGAGCAATTGCAGGTGTGGCTCGCTCCAGAAACGGGTTTCATCAGTGATCAGCTTGCGGATGGCCTGTTGCTGCTGCTCGGGTGGAAGGTCAAAGCGTTGCTGGAATAACTCATCGGCCAGCTGCAGCCAGTGACGCTGTTCCTGTAAGCTGATTTCCGCCAAAGGGTTTAGCTGCTCACTCCAGTGTCTGAGCAGGTTTTCCTGCTCTGAAGTCAGCCTTCCAAACCAGTCTTCCAGGCGGTCCTCCATGCTTTCGCGGCGAAGTCGATAGCGTTTTTCGCCTGATGCCTTACGCATCTTGGCTGTTTTTTCCGCTTCTTTCTTGATCAGGTTGTCCTGAAATTCGCCCCATTGCTGGTCGCTCAAGGACAGAAACAGGGTTTGGATGTCCGGCAGCAGGTAGTCGAGGCTTACCTGCCAGTGCTGCTGAGCCTGCTCCTGCATGGCGGTCATTTGCTGCTCGGTCACCTGGTCCTGTGCAAGCAGGGACTTCAGGTCTTCCAGTTGGCGGGCATAGGCGGATAGCTGGGTGTCCTGGTGCCACTGGTGAAAGCGCTGCAGGCTGTTTTTGAGGTGCTGCTTCTGCTCGGGGTTGAAGCTGACATAGTCCTGAATTTGCCACTTTATCCACCAGTCCATAACTGGATAGGTTACCCGCAGTGAGCAGCCTGCCAGTAATAACAGCAGGCCCGCGCCCATCAACAATCCGTACAGGCGCTGGCGTGACGGTTTCCTGTTTTGACCGGGTATGTTCATTGAAACGTCAGCCTCCTGTGGGTGGACGTTTCCAACAGTATAACGTCTTGAAGTAAGGGGTGCCGATTGGTGCTTGTAGGTAAGTGTGGTAATATGCGCCGCTGGCGATTCCAACGGTTGTTTGAAAATTGGGTTTGGGGTGGCTATCGAGCAAGTTGCTCTCAAGAAAAATTCGATAAGTTGTTGATAATAATATCGAAATATAAGAACGCCATAATAACAATAATCTGAAATGTAGTACCTCTATGACAATGTTAATGCCTTTTGAAACCGAAACCTTGCTCTTGCAAAATCGTCTGGGGCGACTGGTCCCTGTAGCCCTCCGTTGTTTTCATCACCATCGGGGTGTCTGTGTGGTCCTGGTGGCGACTCCGGACTTTCCGGCGCGACAATTAACCAACAGTGCCGAACACCTGGCCTACCAGTTGTTTCAGCGTCTCTCTGAATATTGCCAGCAACAGGACGCCAGCTGCCGGTTAAACGCTGAAGATGTGGAGTTTATTCAGTTTCACCCCGCTGATGAGCCGGAGTGGTTGCGCTGGCGTTTGCAGTGGGCAGGCTCTTCGCCGATTCATCTGGACAGTGTGCCGTTGACTCAGGCTTCCCGGGAGGGCTTCCTGCAGCCAATACTGGCCAAGGGGCAGAGTTTTTCTCTGGCGTCAGGCAAAGACTCTGTCGCCGACGGATCGTGCGCCCAAGTTGCTTAGGCCTAAGTCGCTTAGGTCAAAGTCGCTTAGGGGCAAGTCGCTTAGGGGGCTAAGTTGCTTAGGGATAAGTCGCATAAGTGCAGGGCTTTAAGGTCTGGGGTTAGCGCCCTCGGCGCAGCCCATACCAGCAGCTCAGGACCCACGCCAGCAGGCACAAGCCGATAACCGGTGCACTGCCCCAGTGCATAAAAGGCGTGCTTCCCTGGCGGGGAGTTACTTCACCTCTCACCACCGTTTGCACAAACTGTTCGCTGCGTTGCTGTAGCTGGCCCTGGGGGTCAATGAGTGCACTGACGCCGTTGTTGGTGGCCCGGATAACGTAGCGCCCGGTTTCCAGTGCCCTCATTCTGGCCATTTCCAAGTGTTGCAGAGGCCCCCAGGAACTGCCAAACCAAGCGTCATTGCTGAGTGTCAGAATGGCGTGGCTGCCGCGTGCACTGTCTGCCACCAGATCGGCATAAACGATTTCGTAACAGATCGCCGTGGCCAGCTGGTAGCTGCCTATTTGCAGGCCTGCCTGTTGTCGGGGGCCGGCTGTGATAATGGACGTCGGCAGGTTGAAAAACTGAATCAGTCCCCGCAGCCAGTTTTCCAGTGGCACATATTCCCCAAAAGGCACCAAATGGGTTTTGTGGTAAATGCCGCTTGCCATGCCCAACCCGACGGCGCTGTTGTAGTACACCCGTTGGCGCGGGTCGTCGTAGAGGATGCCGGTAATCAGGGCGGCTTGTTCATGGCGAGCCCGTTTTTCAGCGGCTTCGAGAAAGGGAGTGGCCTGATGGTAGAGCAGGGGGATGGCGGCTTCAGGCCAGATCAGCCAGTCGGCATCCCAGGCGGGCTCCGACAGCCGTTGGTAGCGTTCAAGCGTAGGCTGTAAAAAATCCGGTTGCCACTTTCTATCCTGAGGAATGTTCGCCTGCACCAGCGCCACGGTTTGCGATTGCTGGTATGGCTGGGTCCATGGCTTGGTTTGAAGCCCGGCGCCGCCAAACCAGATCGCCGCCAGCGCACCCGCACACACAACCTTGATCACGGGACGCTGGCCCAGCAGCAGATAGGCAATGACCGCTCCGCTGGCCAGTAACATCAGCGATAGACCATATATGCCGGTTACCGGAGCCCAGCCCGCCAGCGGGGTCTGCCATTGGCTGTATCCCAGATACAGCCAGGGGAAACCGGTAAATAACCAGCTGCGTATCCATTCCCCAATCACCCAGAGGGCGCAAAACGCCAGCAGGTGTCCGCCCAGAGAGGCGGTCCACAGGCGTCTTTGCAAGTGGCCGGGCATCCAGCTCAGCAACAATAAAGGCAGGCTAAACAGCACCGCCAGCAGGATTACGAACAGACCGGTCAGCAGCGCTGCCAACCACACAGGCGCGTAGCCGAACTCGTGGATGCTGACATAGACCCACGAGGCGCCAACGCCAAACAAACCCAGGCCAAAGCCAAAGCTCAGGACAAAGTTTTGCCGCAGTGGTTGCCGCCACAGCAGCAGTGCCAGAATGGTCGGTGCCAGCAGCGCCAGCGGCCACCAGCCCACGGGTGCCAATGATAAGGGCGTCAGGCCGCCGGCGCCGAGCGCCAGCAGCCAGCGGCCGCCTATCGGCAGGCTGGTGAGCCGACTGGCTTTGACGTCGTAAGTTTGGCTGAGCATATCAGGTCAGGTGTGGGGGGTATCAGGGAGCAGGTGTGGTGAGGCGCACCAAATGAATCTGCCGGCTGTCGGCATAAAGGACCCGAAACTGGTAGCCGTCAATTTCCGCCACCTCGTTGCGCTCCGGCAGGTGACCAAAAGCGCGCATCAGAATACCGCCGATGGTGTCAAATTCGTCTTCATTAAAGCCGGAACCGAAATACTCGTTAAAGTCTTCAATGGGGGTGAGGGCTTTAACGATAAAGTCGTGGTCGCCCACTTTGCGGATGAAGGCATCATCGTTGTCTTCGTCAGTTTCATCTTCGATTTCGCCGACAATTTCTTCGAGAATATCTTCGATGGTCACCAGGCCGGAGATGCCACCATATTCATCAATTACCAGGGCCATATGGTAGCGGTTTTCACGAAATTCACGCAGCAGAACGTTCAGGCGTTTACTCTCGGGGATGATGGTCGCGGTACGAATGATGTTTTCGAGGTTGAAGTTCTCGGTGCCATTGAGGATCAGGGGCAACAGGTCCTTGGCCAGCAGGATGCCGCGAATGTCGTCGGTGGATTCGCCCACCACCGGAAACCGCGAGTGGCCAGATTCAATCACCATGGGCAGGAGTTCGGCGGGCTGTGCGTTGATGTTAACGACAACCATTTGCGAGCGTGGCACGAGAATTTCGCGGACCTGCTGGTCGGCGACATCCAGGGCTCCCTGAATGATTTCCAACTCTTCTGCGTCGACAACTTTGTTTTCGGCAGCTTCTTTAATGATCTCCAGCAGATCCTCACGGGATCGGGGTTCACCCGAGAAGGCATTGAGTACCTTGTCGAGCCAAGTTTTTTCCTGGCTCCTCGAACTCGACGGGTCTTCGCTCATGGCGGTGGTGGTCTCCTTAATTCAATCTAAAGGGGATAATAGCGGTTTTTTCCGGGTACTGTTAACCGGATTCTAAACGGTTTCGGAAATTTCGTAGGGGGGTGGAAACCCCAGTTCCTGCAGGATCTCGGTTTCCAGTTGTTCCATGATCTCGGCGTCAGAGTCGTTTATATGATCATATCCGAGTAAATGCAAGATGCCGTGTACCAGCATGTGCGCCCAGTGAGCCTCCAGGGCCTTGTGTTGCTCGGCGGCTTCCCGGGTCACCACCGGAGCACAGATCACCAGATCACCCAGCAGGGGCAGCTGCAGCTCGGCCGGCAGATCGGCCGGAAAAGACAGGACGTTGGTGGGCTTGTCTTTCTGACGGTACTGGTGGTTGAGCTGTTGACTTTCGGCATGGTCCACAATGCGCACACTCAGCTCAGCCTCCTCTCGCTGCTGGCTTTCTGGTACAGCGGTCAAAGCCGCTTTGGCCCAGTTTTCCAAGTGTTCGACAGGGGGGAGGTCGGTTGCCTGGCTGGCAACCTGCAGGTCCAGGTAGAGGTTCATTCGGGCTCTTGCGGTCAAACGCTGAAAGTAGTGGGGAGTGCCAGTTGCAGGTCAGCGATCATCGTCGTTGCGCTCAGGTTCGGCGGCGTCATAGGCTTCCACGATACGCTGTACCAAGGGATGGCGGACAACATCGCGAGCGTCAAAATGAGTGAAACTGATGCCGCTGACATTGTCGAGTACACCGACGGCGTGTCTCAGGCCGGAAGCGTGGCCGCGGGGCAGGTCAATCTGGGACGGATCGCCGGTGATGACCGCGGTTGAGCCAAACCCGATACGGGTCAGGAACATCTTCATTTGTTCCCGCGTGGTGTTTTGGCTCTCATCAAGAATAATGAAAGAGTTGTTCAGTGTGCGACCGCGCATGTAGGCCAGGGGCGCGACTTCGATGACGTTGCGCTCGATCAGTTTGCCCACGGTTTCAAAGCCCAGCATCTCATACAGGGCGTCGTACAGCGGCCGTAAATAGGGATCGACTTTCTGTGACAGATCGCCGGGTAGAAAACCGAGCTTTTCACCGGCTTCGACAGCGGGGCGGACCAGCAGAATGCGTTCCACTTCATCGTTGAGCAGGGCTTCTACCGCACAGGCTACCGCCAGATAGGTCTTGCCGGTACCCGCCGGGCCAATACCGAAATTAATGTCGTTGGTCTGGACCGCCCGTACATAGTTCTGCTGATGCTTGCCGCGGGGTTTGACTGTGCACTTCTTGGTGCGAATCAGGGTCAGGGGTTCAACGTTGTGATCACTGCTAGAACTGTGATCACTGCTAGAACCTTGGTCACTGTTGGCGTGGGTCGGGGCTTCGTGCATAGAAGACTCTCTGGAAGAGGAAGTGGCTGTGCGTTTGCGCTGGGCCGGCTTTCCCTGAAGGTGTGATTTTTTGTCATCCGCCTGACGGTAGCTGTCTACCTGGGACTGTTGCAGGGCGAGATGGATTTCATCAGGTGTTAATTCCGCGCCCCTGTCCGTGTCCCGGTAGAGGGCCTGCAGCAATTTACCGGCAGCGCGGGTGGTGGACGGCTCGCCCAGCAGCGCAAACTGATTGCCACGATTGCGAATTTCAATATTGAGACGCTTTTCGATTTGACGCAGATGCTCGTCGAATTGCCCACAAAGGGTGGCCAGACGGCGAGTGTCGTTGGGTTCCAGAACCACCCGATGGGCGTTGCTGGTCTTTTGGGAGGCGGTTGTGCTGTTCAAAATGTTTGTGAAGCGTCCTTCATTTACGGGCTTAAGCGTAGACTACCCCAAATGCCTGCCGGCGGGGAAGTCTGCGCTTCTGATAATAGATTCTATCCGGTTGGCGTTTTATGACCCTGCAGACTAAACCGCACTGTCACCGGTACTAAAGCCAGTATTCCGGCCAGAACTCAGTCCAGAACTCCAACCAGAACTCCAACCAGAACTCCAACCAGAACTCCAACCAGAACTCCAACCAAAACTACTACAGTTCATCAAGCTCGGAGCCAATCAGGGTGCCGCGCAGGGAGTTAGGGAGGGCTTCCTCAATCAAAATGTCGGCAAACTTGCCGATCAATTCGGCCTGATCGCTGCGGAAATTGACGACACGGTTGTTTTCTGTGCGACCGGAAAGCTGGCCTGGGTCTTTTTTCGAGTAGCCGGACACCAGCACCCGCTCCACATTGCCCACCATTTTGCGGGCAATGTCCTGGGCTTGTTGATTGATGCGCTGTTGCAACAGCGCCAGGCGCTCTTTCTTCACCGCTTCCGGGGTGGTATCGGGCAAGTCCGCAGCCGGGGTGCCCGGGCGGGGGCTGTAAATGAAACTGAAGGACATATCAAAGCCAATATCCTGAATCAGATTCATGGTTGCTTCAAAGTCGGCGTCACTCTCACCGGGGAAGCCAATGATAAAGTCGGAGGAAAAGCAGATGTCCGGCCGGATCTTGCGCAGGCGGCGCAGTTTGGACTTGTATTCCAGCACGGTATGGCCGCGTTTCATGGCCATCAATATACGGTCCGAGCCACTTTGCACCGGCAGGTGCAGGTGACTGACCAGTTCCGGGACTTCCCCATAGACCTCAATCAGGCTGTCGGAAAATTCGACGGGGTGTGAGGTGGTAAAGCGAATCCTGTCGATGCCCTCAATCGCGGCAACATAGGTAATCAGTTCCGCCAGGTCCACCAGGCTGCCGTCGGCGCCTTCGGCACGGTAGGCATTCACGTTCTGGCCTAACAGATTGATCTCCCGCACCCCTTGCGTTGCCAGGTGGGCCACTTCCCGCAACACATCAGCCACCGGGCGACTGACTTCCTCACCACGGGTATAGGGCACCACACAGAAAGTACAGTATTTGGAGCAGCCTTCCATGATGGAGACAAAGGCGCTGACCCCATCGGCTTCAGGCTCCGGCAAGTTGTCGAACTTCTCGATTTCCGGGAAGCTGATGTCCACCACCACGGCGCCGTTGTCGCGCGGTGTCTCCATCATTTCCGGCAGGCGGTGCAGGGTCTGTGGACCGAAGATCAGGTCTACATAAGGCGCGCGCTTGGCAATGGCGTCACCTTCCTGGCTGGCCACGCAGCCGCCGACACCGATGATCAGATCGGGGTTCTTCTCTTTCAGGTGCTTCCAGCGGCCCAGTTGGTGGAACAGTTTCTCCTGCGCTTTTTCACGGATGGAGCAGGTGTTCACCAGCAGCACATCGGCCTCGCTGGGATCATCCGTCGGGATCATCTGGTGGGAATCGCCAAGCAGATCACGCATACGATTGGAGTCGTATTCGTTCATCTGGCAGCCGTGCGTCTGAATAAACAGTTTTTTCGACGGCTTGGAGTCGGTGATCTGAGGTGATGTTTTGGGCGCCGTGTCGGTCATGCAAAATCCTGAACAAAAAATAGCCAAAAAATGACAGGGCGGGCATTATAACGGTGACAGACTCCCTTGCCCATACAGCAGTGCGAATAATTCAGGCGATCTGTGCTAGACTTGCGCGCCTTGTTGGCAGAGGGCTGGTTACAAACCCATCAGCGGCCTTGATTTCTGGCCTTGTTGCCCCCAAACATAGACTGTTGCAACCTCAACAAGGTTGGCCCACACCCCAATTCAGCAACTGCATTACCCCCAAGAGTTCAGAGCGCATTTATGGCGGACAAACAGATTTACAAAGTTATTTTCTACAACCAGAGCCAGGTGTACGAGGTCTATGCCAGGGCCATCTACCAGAGCGAGATGTACGGTTTTATCGAGGTGGAAGAATTTCTGTTTGGTGAGCGCACCCAAGTGATCGTCGATCCGGGTGAGGAAAAGTTAAAGGGTGAGTTTGCCAATGTCACTCGTTCCTACATCCCCATGCAGGCCATTATCCGCATTGATGAAGTCGAGAAGGAGGGGGCGGTGAAAATTACGGAGATCAAAAGTGGCGACAAAGTGGCTCACTTTCCGTTTCCTGCCAGCTCAAATCCCCCTAAGCCGTCTGGTGACGCTTAAGCTTGCGGCCCATAGCCTGTTCAGCATGGCGATAAAAAAGGCCGATCCAATGGATCGGCCTTTTTTGTGGGTAGTGGTTGGGAAACCGCTTAATCCGGCAGTTTGAACACAATCGGCAGGGAGAAAGCGAACTCCTGGCCAAGAATCGCGTCGGGGATTGGCGGGAACGGGGCCGCTCGTTTGACCGCGCGCAACGCTTCGCGGTTCAGCGACGAGTACTTAGAAGCTTCCACTTCTGACACGCTCATGACCTCACCCTTGCGGTCGATCACCACCGCAATACGGACGCTGCCTTCATGGCGGCGATCAACGGCGCGGGCCGGGTATTCAATGTATTTGTAGGTCCAGCGCAACAGTTCGGAGTGATAGAGCTGCTGACTCAACAGGCTTTCCGCGGTCAGCAAGGGCGCACTGTCTTCCTCGAACTCCTCTTCATCGTCAAAAAACTCTTCTTCGTCGACGGCCGCGGCTTTAGCGATTTGCTGAGTCTTGGGTTTGGCCGCTGCCGGTTTGGCGGGCTCCACTTTCGCCGGTTCAGGTTTGACCGGCTCTGGCTTGCTGGTAGTCTTGGCGGCTACCGCTGGGGCCGGTTTTGGCTTGGCGGGTGAGCTGGCGGCAGGCTTGTCGGCGGCCTCCGGCTTGGTGGCTGCCGGGGTCGCCAGTTGCGGTTTGGCAATTTGCGTGTTGATTTTGACAGGCTCGGCAACCGCTAACTGGGCGGGGGCAGGTTCGGGCTTGGCAGGAGCCGCTTCGGCGACACTGTCAGGTGCTGAATCCGCGTCCGGGTTTACCCACTTGGCCACCGCTTGTTGACGTGCGGCGGATGGCTGAATGCTTTCGTATTGAGCCAGCAGCTCGCCATCCACTTCGCCATTGGTCAGCAGGCCGTCGCGAAAATCCGAGGAAAGTGGCACATTGCCAATCCAGGTGCGCAGCATCATGTCGAAAAACTCACCGGAAGGGATGCTGCCCAGTTCGACACCGTTGAGGGAGACGGTGGTGCTGTCACTGTCACCTTTGATGGCCAGAATATCGCCAGCCCGCAGCGAGCGTTTTACCAGGCGAGTGAAGTCCACCATGTTGTTGGCCTGGCGGGTCAGCAAGTCGGGGGGATTGTTAATCGCCATGCCTTCAATCCACAGGGAGTTCAGGCGACGTGCAGACAGCCGTTTGGCGACCACACGCACTTCCAGCCGCTTGCTGCCCGGGGCCGAAAACTGTGTGGCAGCGTCGTTGGACAAGGTGTCTGTATACAGACCCCCAATAAACAGATCGGCGTTCAGTTCCTTATGAGAGGCCAGGCCATTGAGCAGACTGTCGGCCTGTGCATGGGGCATGGCCGCCATGAAAGATAAGGCCACTACCCAGCTGGCAAGGTGTATCCGTGAAGTGCTTAACATAGCAGAAGGCTCTTTTTTATCGTTTGTATTCGCCTTGGCACACAATGAAAGTCCCTGTGCTGTTGGCGTGTAAATTATCGAACAATTCTACTCTACATAATTTCTCACCGACTTCAAGCCTGAGAGGGGGGTTCATTGCCTGAAGCGGCAAGTAATGCTAGGCGTGAAGGGCACATTCCCGGATTGCCCGAATGTGTTAGGTCGGCGTTTGGATCGAAACAACCCTGGCATCCGGATTCGGAAATGTTGAGAGGTATCGCGAATCGTACCAGGGACTGACATTTGATCATAAAGTTGAGGTAGAGTGCGTGTTTGGGGGGCTGGCCATGGCGGTCAGTGGTCGTAGTAAAAGTGAACGTCGTTTAGACGCCGAGTTCCGTTATCCATGCAGAGTAAAGCTGTCAATGAATATCCGCGGTCTCTCATCGAGCCCATGATCGCAGTGATTCCTTTTTACAAACAGGTGCGCCAGCAGGATGCCTGGCAGTTTGAGCTTTTGTTGCAGCATTCGCGACTGTTGTCCTACGAGCCGGGAGAGGCCATTGTGACCGAGGGCGATCAGGGGACCTGGCTGTACTTTTTGCTCAAGGGACAGCTGCTGGTTCTGGCCGGTAATGACCCGCAAACGGTGAATTACATCACGCCCGGTGAAGTCTTTGGTGACTTGGCCATGTTACTCGGGCAGGTCCGCAGTGCCACTGTCAGGGCCGACAGCAACTGTCGGGAAATTCTGGTGTTTGCCACGGACTTTTCGATTTTTGGTTGCCTGGAGGATTGCCATCGGATCAATTTGTCGACCAAACTGATTTACTACCGCAATTTATTGCACAGCTTGCGCTGGAAGCTGGAAGTCTATCGCAGTCGCTATAGCTCTCACCCGCTGGCTGACCAGCATCGCCGCATCAGCCTTTTTCGTGGGGTTAAGGATTCGCGAGAGGAGTTGCACGCACTCTATCAGCAGGCTTGTCAGCTGGCAGAATTGCTGGTGCAGTGGAATCGCGAATTCGGCCGCCTGTCTTTGGCAGATGCCCATGCCCCCACGGAAGCACTGCTGGCTGGAATTTCGCAGGAGGTACCGGTTGCAGGAGGCACCGGTCAAGGAAACGGCTGACAAAAAAACCGCAACATCCGTGATTTAACTGTCTCAGACGCCCCAATGGTGTGCGCTGTATTGCGCTTTCCATTATGATTGGCGCCTTCCAGCGATCTTTTGTGTGGCTTTGTGTTCGGTCAGGCTGTGCCCGGCCCTGACAACAAAATTGAAGCCAATCAGGGTTTACAATTCTTGGCTTGATGAAAGGTGACCGCTGGGTTGAAAGTGGTCACAAGGCGCAGTGGGGTTCAATCGTCACAGCGCTATCCTAGGATGCTTTAAGAGATGACGATGTTGCAACGTTTCAGGGAATATCTGCGCTATATCTGGTCCAACAAAAATTACCGTTTGTCCTTTTACCTTGGGGGCTTGGTACTCGCCTGGCTGCTGAGCGGGCTGGTGGTGTCGTCCGATGCAAAAAAAGAGGAGACGACCGCGCCAAAGCCCATCGAAGAAAGCAAAGTGCTGGTACAGGCGCGGTTTGTGGACTCTGAATCCTATCAGCCCAAAGTTCATGTCAGGGCTCGAACGGAAGCCAATAGGCTGGTGTCCCTGCGCTCCGAATTGAGCGGCCGCATCGTGGCCCTGAGTGCTGAGGAGGGCAGTCAGGTGGGCAAAGGGGATGTGGTCTGTGAGTTGGCGCTGGAAGATCGTCAGTTGCGTTATCAGGAGGCCAACTCTGCCGTTGCGCAGGCGCAACTGGAGTACGATGGATCCCTGCGACTCAAAAGTGGCGGTTACCAGTCGGATACGGCCATTGCCGCTGCCAAGGCGCGGCTGGACAGCGCCAAAGCGGCTCTGCTGCGGAGCAAGATCGACTTGGAAAACACCAAAATACGGGCACCATTTGACGGCATAATCGATCGTCATTCGGTGGAGATCGGCGATTTTATGGACCGCGGCGATGAGTGTGCGGTGCTGGTGGACCTCGATCCGTTGATCATCCGCGGGCAGGTATCGGAGCTGGAAGTGGGGCGTTTGCACCGAGGCATTCAGGCCTATGCCCAGTTGCTCACTGGTCAGCAGGTCACCGGTAAGGTGTCGCTGGTCGGACTTGAAGCTGACGCTGTCACCCGCACTTTCCCGCTGGAAGTGAAAATCCCCAATGCCGAGCTGAAGCTGCGCAGCGGCATCACCGCAGAATTGGTCATTCCTTCCGAGCCAGTGCAAGCCCATCAGATTGCCTCGTCGCTGCTGTCACTGGATGATGACGGCCGGGTCGGTGTCCGGGTGTTGTCGGATCAACACCGGGTCAAGTTTATCAATGTGAACTTGATCGGTGATGGTGATCGCGGTGTCTGGGTTACCGGTTTGCCGGAGCGCACTCTGTTGATTACCGTAGGACAGGAATATGTCAGTCCGGGTGAGCTGGTCGATGTGGTCATCGAAGAGAATACCCGCGAGGCCTCTGGCCTGGCTACTCACGCCTCAAAGGCTGTGCCGGTCAATGCTGGCGCAGACTCCCATGAGGAACAGACGGCGGGAACCTCTGGCTTATGAATCTGCTTGCCCATGCGGTCAGTCACTACCGCAGTACGTTTTGCATTCTGGCCCTCATTATCATTGCCGGGCTGTTCAGTTATAACCACATGCCGGTTGAGGCCAACCCGGAAGTTCAGGTGCCTTATGTGTATGTGGGGGTGACGCTCGATGGTGTGTCGCCGGAAGATGGCGCCCGATTGCTGGCCCGTCCCATTGAGCAGGAACTGCGATCACTGGAAGGGCTCGATGAAATCATCGCCACCAGTCAGGAGTCTCGCGTCACCATTCTGGTGAAATTCGAAGTGGGTGCGGTGGAGGCCGATAAAGCGGTCCAGGAAGTTCGCAATGCCATTGACCGGGCCAAGGCCGAAATGCCGAGTGATACCGATGAGCCCGTGGTGGAGGAAATTTCTGCGGCTGATATGCCCTCCATTACCGTCGCCCTGACCCCTGAGCTGGGAACCCACGAACGGGTACTTTACCAGACCGCCAAAATGCTCCAGCGGGAGATCGAATCGCTCAGTGATGTGTTGGAAGCCAAGCTGGTAGGTCACCGGGAAGAAGTGGTGGAAGCCCTGATCAATCCGTCGCGGTTGGAGAATTACAACATCACCAGCGATCAATTGATCAATGCCATCCTCGGCAATAACCTGCTGGTGCCGGCCGGCCAGCTGGACACCGGCAAGGGTAAGTTCTCCGTCAAAGTCCCCGGCCTGATTGAAACCTATCAGGACGTCTTCGCCATTCCGGTCAAATCCACCCCGCAAGGGGTGGTGACGCTGGGCGATGTCACCGAGATACGACGCACTTTCAAGGACGCTGACAGTTTCACTACCGTCAACACTCGCCCGGCGATGCTGCTGGAGGTCGAAAAACGCACCGGCAGTAATCAAATCAAGGTATCCAGCGATGTGCGCGAGCTGGTTGAGCGGTTGCGCGATCGCATTCCGCCCGGGGTCAAGGTGTCCTATGCCCTGGATCAGTCCGACTATTCCCTCGAAATGGTCTCGGAAATGTCGGGCAATATTGTCACGGCGATGGCCCTGGTGATGGTGATTGTGGTGGCGGCCCTGGGGTTTCGCTCTGGTCTGTTGGTAGGGCTGGGTATTCCGTTTTCGCTGCTGATGTCCCTGATCTGGTTGGATCATCTCAGCTTTTCTTTCAACTTCATGGTGATGTTCGGCATGATGCTGGCGCTGGGTATGTTGATTGACGGCTCCATTGTCATCACCGAATTTGCCGACCGCAAAATGGCGGAGGGCCTCAGCAGTCGCGCGGCCTATAGCATTTCCGTAAAACGCATGTTGTGGCCGGTGGTGGCTTCCACGGCGACCACCCTGGCGGCGTTTTTGCCGATGATGTTTTGGCCGGGGGTTGCCGGAGACTTTATGCGCTATTTGCCGGTCACGGTGTTCAGCGTGCTGATTTCTTCACTGTTGTATGCGCTCTTTTTTGCGCCGGTCATTGGTTCGCTGATGGGCAAGAGCGCGATGGATCTCGAGGTGCAGAATTATCTGCGCAGCTTGGAGAGTGAATCGCCAACCCAGTTGCCTGGCCATACCGGCCGTTACGCCCGCGCATTGGCCTGGTGCCTGCGCCGACCAGTGGTGTTTTTCCTGTTTACCCTGCTGGTATTAGTGATGATTTTCATGGCCTATGGTCGCTTCAATAACGGCATGATGTTTTTTGCCGACACGGAAGAAAAATACGGCACGGTGACGGTGCAGGCCATGGGCAATCTGTCGGTGGAAGAGGCCCGTACCATTGTTATGGACGTTGAACGGCGCGTACTCGCGGTCGAGGAGGTTCAGTCCACTTACGCTTCCAGCGGTGGGGGATTGGGCCCCAGGGAGTCTACAAAGGATGAAATTGGTACCATCACGGTTGAGTTGAAAGACCCAAAAACCCTGGCCATCTCGACCCGCGAAGCGATGGAGAAAATCAGGGCGGTGACGTCCAATATTCCCGGCATACTGGTGTCGGCCCGTCTCATGGAGGGGGGGCCACCGGTGGGGCGACCGATTCAAGTGCAGCTGGAGTCGAATGACAGTGACAAGTTATTAGCGGCAGCCCTGCAAGTTCGTCGGCACCTGGAAACCGGTATGACCGGGCTGCGAGACATCACAGATACCACGCCCCTGCCTGGCATTGAGTGGGAGATGAAAGTGGATCGCTCGCGGGCGGCCCAGGCCGGCGTCAATGTGGTGGAAGTGGGACGAGCGGTACAGCTGGTGACCAATGGGGTAAGGCTGGGAGAATACCGGCCGGATGACTCCGACGAAGAGGTGGAAATTCGTGTGCGCTATCCCGTGGATCTGCGCGGTATCAACGTACTGGATGATTTACGGGTGAACACTTCCAGCGGCCCGGTTCCCATCGGCAGCTTTGTGCAGCGGGTCGCCCAACCGAAAGTGGATAAAGTTGAGCGCATCGACGCCATTCAGGTGATGACGGTCAAGGCGGATGTGGCCCAGGGCGTGCTGGCTGATGATAAGGTGAAGGAAGTGCAGCAGTGGCTGGACGAAAATCCGCTGGACAGCGCTGTCAAAGTGGTTTTCCGCGGCGCCAATGAAGAGCAGGAAAAATCCATGCAATTCCTGGCGGTGGCCTTTTCACTGGCTCTGTTCTTGATGTTTGTGCTGCTGGTGACTCAGTTCAACAGTTTTTATCAGGGGCTGTTGATCCTCAGTGCGGTGATTATGTCCACCGCTGGGGTGCTGTTGGGTTTGCTGCTGACCGGGCAGGTATTCAGTACGATCCTCACCGGGGTGGGCGTGGTGGCGCTGGCGGGTATTGTGGTCAACAACAATATTGTGCTGATTGACACTTACAATTTTGTCCGCAAGGAAAACAAGGATTTGTCTGATAAACAGGCGGTCATTTCCGCCTGTGCCCAGCGTTTGCGGCCGGTGTTCCTTACCACAGCCACCACCGTGCTGGGGTTGTTGCCCATCAGCATGGCGGTCAGTATTGACCTGGTCGGTCGCGACATAGTGGTCGATGGCATGATCACCTCCATGTTTCAACCGCTGGCCAGCGCCATTGTCTTTGGGCTGATCTTTTCCACAGTGCTGACGCTGTTGGTGACCCCGGTCATGCTGCTGTTACCCCGGCGCTTGCTGTTCTTGTTCAGGCTGTATGTCCAGCCGTTGTACCAGCCTGTGTGGGAACGCGTGAGTAAAAGCTGGCATAAATTGAAGGCCCAATCCCGGACTGAATAAATACCCGGCCTGGGGGAGAAAGCTGCCAAAGTGGGTCGATTCGTTGTACATTAGGCGTTTTTGTTCAGCGGATCGGCACACCCATGTCACTGAAGTTTGAAGATATCCGGCTACAGCCGGGTTATCCGGTGCAGTTGCAGGCCGGCGGGCTGGAAGGCCAGGCTCAAAAGCTCACCAGTCGATACTTAGGCTCAATACCGGGCAAATACCTGTTGCTGTCCCATCCTCGCAATGTGCGCTTGCGCGCCGGGCAAAAGCTGGTGGTTCAGGCCATGGTGGCCAATGGCATTGCAATCTTTCCCATCACGGTGGAGTCCGTCATGGCGGCTCCGGTGCCCATGCTGTTTGTTTCCTACCCGGCCACCGTTACTGTCAAAGCCATTCGCGGCGCTACCCGGGTCAATGTCTCGCTGCCGTTAGCCACCACCAACACCAGCAGCATGGATGAAATCAGCCTGAGCGGGCGCTTTGTTGATATCAGTACCTCCGGTGCCAAAATCGAGCTGGAAGCTGTGGTTGGCGAGGTTGGCGACAAGTTGATACTGACCGCGACAGTGGACGTGGCCAATCATTTGCGTGAACTGCGCTTGCCGGCCATCATCCGGGCGCGGACTGACCGCAGCACCAAGGAGCAGGAAGAGGCGTTTCCAGCGGTCTACGGCGTAGAGTTTTGCGATATTGATGACTCGAATCTGCTGTTGCTCCACGCCTATGTCTATCGCACCATGGCAGAGCAGTAACACGAGCGATGAGCATGATGCGTGTATTGTCGGCTAGACCGCCATCCCTCTGTTGCCGTTTCTGGCGCCGAAGTGTGTTGCGAGCGCTGGTCGTGAGTCTGTTGTCGGGCGGTGCCTGGGCTGTTGATGAGGCGGTGTTGTGGTTGCCGCTGAGTCAGCAGAAACTTTACCCGCGTCTTTATCAGCTGGCCCTGCAGCTGGAAAACACCCCGCGGTGTGAGAAGGTGATCAGTGGCAAATTGCACGAGGCCAGCCAGGCCTCTGGGGCGATGCGTTTTTTCTTTGTCTGTCGGGATGACGAGTTTCGCAGCTACTCGGTGTTGGCTGATCCGCACAGAGATTCCTTTGAGTACCCGTTACAGATCATGCCGCCGGAACGCGATCTGGCCGCAGAGCGACGTGCTCTGTTGCAGTTTGGACGCCAGCAATGTGAGTCGTTGTTTGCCGACAAAACCCGTTACATGCGCGAACTGACCCGTTTGACTCCTGCCTTGAATGACGTTGAGTTCGATCCTGTTGGGTCGCCGGCCGACGGCTGGCAGTTCCAGGTGGATTTTGACGCAGTTGACCTTCAGCGCCGGCCATTGCAGTACCGGGCACTATGCCAGGTGCGCGAAATGCCGGTTGAGAGCAGTGAAGAGGACCTGCCTTTGCAGGAGCGAACCCGTGTTGAGATGTCCATCAAGCCGCGCTTAACTGCCGCACCCACTACCCGGTAGATCCAGTCATGTTTTTTCTGAAAGCTTCGTTTATACGCCTCTACGGGTTATTGGCCCTGATGGTTTGTGGCTGGAGTCTGTGGCGTCTGCTCGGCCACAGTGAGTGGTTGTGGTTGGCTCCCTTGCTGGTTTGGGGGCCGCTGTGGCTGCTGAATGCGTGTCGCTACCTCTGGTGCAATGTGGCCTATCGGGATGAGCGGGAGGCGCCGGTGATGGCCCTGGCCCTGATCGGGATGGCTTTAGCGCTGCTGACTGGCGAGCGCGACCTGTTGTTGTGGACGACCCTGTTGGGGTTGTTTTGCCTGTTGTTCTACGTGCTTCTGGCCTCCGCGTTGACCCGCGGTGTGCGTGAAAGTCTGGGTGACCCGCAGCAGCTGCCGAACCTGGGCTTCCAGGATGCGCAGGGAAAATCCGCCAGCCTGCCGACAGATGGCGAGCCGCGTTTGCTCGTTTTCTTTCACAGCTCAGCAAACCCCTACAGTCGCATGAATGCCCGCGAGTTGCAGTCGTTGGTTGAGCGGGAATTGCTGCCGCCGGCCGCGCTGGTGTGTGTATTTCCCGACCGTCTGCCCGGCTGGAGTCAGGCGCTGTGTTCTAGAGGTGTAAACTGCTGGGTGGACCGAGAAGGGCACAGCTGCGGGCAGTTGGGGCTATGGTTGCGCGGCGGAGCCAGCGGCCTGTTTGCAGGCAACGCATTACGCCCGGCGGTCGCAATCGTGGGGCCACAGAATAAGGTCGAGCACTGGCAGGTGGCGGCTAATTACCGTATGCCCCCCTGCCTGACGGACTTGAGTCACAAGCTGCGAGCCCTGCGTTAATGCTCAAGCTCGAAGGAGCCTAAGCCGCCAGTGTCTAGCGGTTCTCTATTGTTTACAAGGCACCATTGTCTACAAGGCACCGTTGGGTAAAAAACGGTTGTCCGAGTGCTGCTTGATCCACAGCAACAGGTCTTTATCGGGCGGTGCCTGGCGCAGCCTGAGGGCTTTCACCAACCACACCACGGGTGACTCAGCGCCCGCTTCCCAACCGCTGAGTTGCATTTCTGCCAGGGTAAAAAAGCGTACCAAATGCCGTAACTCTTCGTCACTGAACTGCTCGCTCACCTCATTCCAGGCCTGTCGCGGCTGCCGCATCAGGGGGGCTTGCTGAACCTTTTCTTCGCTGCTCAGTTGTTGGTCGAGGTTGTCCAGTTGATCCGTTTCACTGAGGGCGATAAAGCGTCGCAGACACTGTGGGTCGATGGCAAAGCTTGGGCTGTGGGCATTGGGGTCCCAGGCACCTATGGTCATAATATTCTCTCTATGTCTTCCCTGCTAAGCGAGGGCCAGCTCTCGGGGCTGTGTGGGCGGGGGAGAATTATACCGCGTTCTCAAGGGGAAATCGGCCCATAAAGATTGGCCTCTCAATATCGGCCTGGGTTAAACTGTATAAATAAACAGTTTTAGGTGTTGCGATTCATTATGGGCGAGAGTTCCCACCGCAAAATTATTCACATTGATGCGGACTGCTTCTTTGCTGCCATTGAAATGCGTGATGATCCATCTCTGCGTGGCCGTCCCATGGCGGTGGGCGGACGCCCCGACAAGCGCGGGGTGATATCGACCAGCAATTACGAAGCGCGGCGCTTTGGTGTGCGCTCGGCAATGGCATCAGCTCATGCCATGCGCCTGTGCCCGGAACTCATGATTGTGCCCCATAACATGACCAAATACCGTGAGGCCTCACAGGTCATGCGGGCCATTTTTTTCGATTATACGGAGTTGGTCGAACCCCTCTCACTGGATGAGGCCTTTTTGGATGTGAGTGACTGTCAGCAGCTGCAGGGCAGTGCCACACGGATCGCTGAAGACATTCGCCGTCGTGTTGCACAATCATTGGATATCACCGTCTCGGCTGGAGTAGCGCCGAATAAATTTATTGCCAAAGTGGCCAGCGATTGGCAAAAGCCCGATGGGTTGACTGTGGTGACGCCCGCCGGGGTCGAGGCCTTTGTGCGGCAGCTACCGGTCGAGCGCATCTACGGTGTTGGCAAGGTTACCGCGGATAAGATGCATCGCCTGGGCATAAAAACCTGTGGGGACTTGCGCAGTTACTCGGTGATTGAGTTGAGCGAGGCGTTCGGCAGTTTTGGTCCGCGTTTGCATGAGCTGTGTCGAGGTGAGGACAGCCGACCAGTGCGCCCCAGTCGTCGCCGTAAGTCTCTCAGTGTCGAACACACCTATGAGCGGGACCTGGGTTCAGTGGATGCCTGCTTACAGCAATTGCCGTCGCTGTTTTTGCAGTTGCGCGAGCGTTTGAGGCGCCTGGACGGCAGTGCCAAGCAGGGACGGGATGGCCCAACACCACCAGGTGCTCAAGGGACCAGTGACAGGGACGTCAGTGATTATCGAATCGTCAAGGGCTTTGTCAAAATCAAGTTCGATGATTTCACCAGTACCACTCTGGAGCGCGTCGGCACGGGCGCTTGCTTAAGCGACTATCAGCAATTGCTGCAAGAGGCTTTTGAACGAGGCCGGCGGCCCGTACGTTTAATAGGGCTGGGTGTACGGTTTGTGGACTTAAAAGAGGATGAGGGTTTCGTTCAGCTGGATTTTTTTGAAAATTGAGAAATACTTTATTCTGCTTTTTGGCGGCGCAAAGTGGCCATTGAGGGAGTTTAAGCGACATTTCACAAGAGTTTGCCACTGTCAATTCTAGTCATTTTTTTTCTGGCCACTATAATCCCGCGCCCAAGTAAATTATCGCGAGAACACAGCAGAGGTAGCCCTGGGTGATTGTTTTTACCGCCACCAATTTACGCACTCACGACGTGTATGTCGGAACGGCCAGAGAGAGTGTAGAAGAGGAGTGGGCCGAGTTATTGGCCCAGGCAGAGAATGGCACCAGCGGCCAGTTTTTTGAGCAGTTGCGCGAGCAGGGCGCGGCCGGATTTGAGGTCGATACCTGGGCCTACGGTGAGACTCCCGCCGAGGCGCGTGAGTCCATGCGTGAAGCGCGTGATGAGCTGGGTGCACAACCGATCAAGTCCAGTCGCGGCAGCAAGCCCACGCTGCGCCAGCCGAAGACAGCGCCTTCAGCCAGTATGAAAGCCCTGATGGCTGTCTTTGAAGAGGCCATGAGTGAAGAGGGCGAGTCCCTGGATGACGATGAGGCTTTGGAAGGCATTGGTTCGAGCAATCGCCAATCCCGTTCCTCGGAAGCGGAAACCCCTGCCGCAACGGCCGCTGTGGTTGAGCGCTCAGTTAAGGTTGAGCACTCGTCACGGGTTGAAAGTGTTTCTGCCCGGCCAGAACCGGTGAAACCGGTTGCGGAATCTGGTGCGTTGGCCGAGGACACGCCCTCGGCCGAAGAAGCCCGCCTGCAGGCTCGACTCGAGGCCATGAAAGCCGAAGAGGCTCGCATGTTGGCCCGTCTGGAAGCCATGAAGGCCGAGCAGGCAAGGTTGTTGGCCGGGCGGGACAATGCGCCCGTAGCCGCCGACGTGTCCGCTGCGCAGCAACCGCAATCTGAACCCCAGGCCGAACATCAGGCTCAGCCCCAGGCCGAAGCCCAATCAGAACAACAAGCCCCGCGTTCACAGGATGAGGCAGGTGTGCAATCGACAGCCGCCGACGAGGCCAGACGGCAGGCTCGACTGGAGGCCATGAAGGCCGCGCAAGCGAAATTGCTGCGTGAGCGGGAAGCCCAGCCGCCGCAGACTCCGACGTTTGCCAGGCCCGCGACACCGGCTCCTGCGGCCAAGATTGCCAGCGGTCGAACCAGCTCGTCGGCTAAAGAGCGACGCATTCGTGACGCCATCGAAGCGGAGCGAGAGCGACGGGAATCCCTGCGTCAGTCCCAGGCCCGTGATGAGCACGCAGAGATGACCGCCGTCATGGCCAGGGTTGAAATGCGCCGCCTGGCGACCAAAAGAGCCAACGCCGAAAAGGCCAAGAAACAGGCGGCTCAGGTTCGCAGTGCTCGTCGCGCGGAAGAGCGCGCAAAAACTGCGCCTGCACCAGCGGCTAAACCAGCATCAGCCAGACCTTCATCGGCCAGCGTCAGTCCCCCTGTGGCTTCGGCACCCTCTCAGCCCACAGAGCCAACAAACCCCACAAGGCCCACACTGGCCTGTGACAGCGAGATGCCAATCGACAGCGTCCAGGCGGCGCTGAAGCTGGCCGCCGGGCGCACCGGCTCGAGCAGCAAGGAAAAGCGCATCAAAGAGGCCATTGAACAGGAAAAGGCCGAGCGGATGGCGAAACAGCAGGCTCAGCGGGCAAGAGAGGCGGATGAGATGGCAGCGATTCTCGCCCGCCTGGATGAAAGGGCCAAAGCCGCAGAGAAGTTCAAGCGTCGGCGCTGACGTGACAGGTCCCGACGCCAGGGTTAAGCAGATGCCGGCAGGCCCGCCTGGCATCACGGTTCGTTGTTAGGGTTGGGGGGTGAGTGCCGGGCCGTCAAACGCAACACCCTGCCAGCCCGTCTGCATGAAGTTGCGAATGTTCTGATGATCTGTGCCCTGCGGCTGTTGCAATACATCGTCACGGTAGAAGGCGCCGAAGCAGGCCAGGGTTTCGGATTCGCTCAGCTGGTTCATCTGGGCGAACGCCAGCAGTTTACATGAGCCCTGGTTTTGATCGGCGGCGTTATGGAGGTCGCCATTGCGAAAACTGGTAGGGGTGTAGGTGTAATTTGCTTCAATAATCGCCATGGTGTCGTTGAATTCTACGGCTGCCGGCGTGCTTCTCAATTTGACTAAAAATGCTTCAAGCGTCATATTTTGTTACCTTTGGTGACAAATTGCGGGGTTGAGGTGTCACTCTCTCCCCAAAATCGGGGGGCTAGCTTAACAAACTGTCGCCATAGGTTTCGAGTGTTAGTGTCTCGGCAATTTAGCTGGTAAGATGCTGACCTTGTTTGTTTTTCCGAACAATATATCGAACCGAAGGGCCGCGAGACGGCCGGGCAGAAAATGAGGTAGTTGTAACGTGAGACGCAGAAAAGGCCGCGGTGGCGAAGAAGAAAGCAGCGATATCGACTTGACCCCCATGCTCGACGTGGTGTTCATCATGTTGATTTTCTTCATTGTGACCGCATCGTTCGTGAAGGAATCCACTATTGACGTCAATATGCCTGAAAAGCAGGATAATCCCCCGCCCCCCACTAATGACGACAATTCCGCCATTGTGGTCAAGGTGACGGCTTCTGACGAAGTCTGGATGGATGAGCGTCGTATTGATATCCGCGCTGTACGGGCTAACATTGAGCGAATTCACGCTGAGCGTCCCAAGGCGCCGGTAGTGGTTAAGGCTGATGCCAACTCCACCGCCAAAGTGTTTGTCGCCGTAGCCGATGCAGCCCGTGAGGCGAATGTCTACAACGTGTCACTGCTGCCTCCCGAAGAGAAGAAGTAAGTCTCTTAAGGCATAAAGCATATGCGTGTTGTGAAAAAGCCACCCTCAGGGTGGCTTTTTTTTTGCCCGTGATTTTATACCGGTCAGACCGTTAACGGTGGGCTAAACGTCCGGTTGGGGGTCTTGCGATGCCGTTTGCGGGCGCTGCTGATGGTCTCGTGCATGCAGTTGTTCATCAGGCGATCAAAGTCTTTGCGCTGAATGTGCAACAGGTGTTGGTGATCGCCGGCCTCAAACCATAGGTCCTCCACCTGTTGCAGTTCATCGTCCCAGATCACGTTGATGCCATAGGCTTGACCCAGGGAGGGGATCGCGCCATGTTCACAGTCAAAAAAAATCTCGTCCAGCTCTTCCTCATCGGCCAATTCCAGCCGCCTGTCCAGAATTTCATTGAGGGTATGGCGCAGTACCCGGTGGCTGGCGGGGACAATGGCCATGATGTAATGCAGGTCTTCGTCGCGGAAAACGACGCCTTTGATCAGTTTGTTGAAGGGGACTTCAGCGCATTGGGCTGTGTTATAAGAGCCCTCTACATAGCGGTGTTCAAGAATGTCGTAGTGGATTTTGTGGGAATTGAGAAAGTTTTTCAGCGTGATCGCTACTCCCATTGACTACCTCCTCCAGGCACGCAATGTGTCTTACTCATCTGGTCAGGTCACTTCTCCTTGCACCTTTTCCTGTCACTACCACTGTAAGTATAAGCATTAAATGCGCCGCTGGCGGAATTTGTGTTGTCGGGAATAATTCGAATCCGGGGAGGTGGAAAGCCATTGAAGTCGCTGGAGCAGGCTGTGCTGTAAGCTCCAAGGTGGGGGATTTGCAGGCGATCGCCAGCCCGACTGCTCTCGGGCAGCGGGAACAGCGGTGTAAAGCGGTCGATGGAGTCACAGGTGGGACCCGCAATGACCCAGTCCTGCAGCGGGCCCTTGCGCTCGCTCTGGATGGTGAAGCCAAAGGGGTCATTAAACTCTATCAAGCCCTGGTAAAAGCCACAGTCGAGATAGGCCCAGTGCCTTGGGGGATCAGCAGGGCTCTCACGGCGCAGGCTGGTGCCGATGATTTGGCAGTGGAGAGTCCCGGCTGAGGCGATCAGCAGGCGACCGGGCTCCGTCGCCAGCTGCAGGCCCGGCAACAGGGGATCCCGCTGCAAGTCGGCCAGTGCCGGGTGCAAGCTGGCCACAAAATCAGCAATGGAGGGAAGCTGCTCTCCGATCTGGCAGGGAAACCCACCCCCCAAGTTGAGTAACTGAGGCTTTAACCCCAGGCGCTGCATGCGACGCAGCAGCGTGTGACTGTACTCTATCGCTTGTCGGTGACCTTCGCTGGTGAGCGCTTGCGAGCCGACGTGAAAAGTGATGCCGGCCAGGTTCAACCGCTGAGCAGCCGCCAGATTGAGCAGTTTCTCGGTGGTGGCTTCATCGGCACCGAACTTACTGCTCAGATGACAAACGGCGTTGATTTTGGGGGTGGCAATGCGCAGGCAATAACGACTGTCGGGCGCGTGGCGCACCAGCTTTTCCAGTTCTTCGCGGCTGTCAAAGCTAAACCACTGCACGCCATAGCGCACCGCCTGGACAATACTCTGGGGGGGCTTGACTGGGTTGCTGAAGATGATTTTGTTGCCTTCTATGCCCAGGGATTGCAGCAGCGCCAGTTCGCCCGCCGACGCAATTTCAAAGCCGCAGCCGAGCCTGTGGAGGTGAGTAATGACCTCCGCGTGGGGGTTGGCTTTGACGGCGTAGTGAACGTGCAAGGGCGGCAGGGGGGTGGGTGAGGCTTGAAAGGCCAGTTGCAGCTGCCGGTACTGAGTGCTGACCACGCCCAGATCCAGGTGCAGTTCTGGGGGATCGTAGTGGGGCAGCTCTGCCGTATCCGCCTTATTCCCTGTCACGTTTTTATCCCCTGCAAGGTTTTTATCCATAGCCCGCTCCTCTGGAGATTCCCATCTGTGCACTTGTCGATGATTCCCTGTCTTTCAGCATAGTGAAGCACAATGCCAAAACGAACAGTTATGCTATATAAAAAATGAAACAGTTTTGAACAATCTGCTAACCGGAGGTTGCACAATGAATAAGACCCTGTCGATGGAGGGCATCTCTCCTCTGGATCAGCAATTGATCAGGCTGTTGCAAGGCAATGCCCGCATCAGTGTTTCGGAATTGGCCAAAAAGCTGGGCGTCAGCCGCTTGACCGTACAGAGTCATATGCAACAGCTGGAGCGACGGCAGGTGATTTGCGGCTATACCGTTATCCTCAATGAACCCTATCCTCCCTGGCAGATTGGCGCTTATATGTTGATTGCCACGGATCAGAAATTGTTGGGGCCGGTGGTACGAGCGCTGGAAAAGGTGGAAGAGATCCATTCCCTGTTTTCCATCAGTGGAGAGTACGATCTGGTGGCCGAGCTGCGCGCGCCTTCGACCATGGAGCTGGATCAGGCGATGGATAATATCACCCAGATTGACGGGGTAAGGCGCTCACACAGCTCGGTGTTGCTGGCGAAGAAGTTTGCCCGATGGGGGGCGGTCTGATGAACGTCTTCATGGCTTTGCTGGGGATCAGTGACTATCCCCCGCTAGGGCAGCTGTACCCATTTCCGCCCGGGTTCCTGTGGGCCCAGGTGGTGGCCGACGGGGTGATTGCGCTGTCGTTCTTTATGATCTCTATGGTGCTGGTGTATATCCTGAAACGCCGTACTGATCTCAAGTTTCCCCGCATCATGCTGTTGTTTTCGGCTTTCATCTTTTGCTGTGGACTCACGCATTTGGTGTCCGTTATCAATATCTGGTTCGGGCTGTACGCTGTTCACAGTTTCGCCAAGGTTGTCACCGCGACCGTGTCGTTTGTGGCGGTGGTGGCGCTGTTACGACGTGTTCGAGTGATTCTCAGTATTCCTTCCCTGGACGAGTACCGGCGGCTGGAAGTCAAAGCCTCAGAGGAAGAGTTTCGGCGCAAACTGCTGGAAATCGAACAGCGTTCCGAGCATATCTTCCGTTTTTCTCTGGAGTTGTTTCCCACCGGTCTGCTGGTGGTGGACGGGCGTCAGCGCATTCGCATTGTCAATGACGCGTTGGAAACCATGTTTGGCTACGATCCGGACGAACTGATTGGCCAGCCGCTGTCGATTCTGTTGGCCCCCGAGCAGGTCACTCATCACGCCCTGATGGTGGATGAGTACCTGCACAATCCAGAGCAACGCCACGTGATGTCCAGTGGTCGTCTGGTCAGCGGCAAGACCAAACAGGGTAAGGATATTGCCGTTGAGGTGGCATTGTCGGCCCATGACTGGGAAGGGGATACCCACTCATTTGCCTCGGTAGTCAATGTGGGAGAGGTGCGATCTGAAGGTTCGCGTTTTTTTGCCAATTCGAATCGACTTAAACGGGTGATTGATGCCACCCACGATGGTATCTGGGAGTGGAACCTGCAAAACCGGGATACCTGGCTGAGTCAGCGTATGAAACAGATGCTGGGGCTGGAGCTCGACCGTGACGAGTCGTTGTTGGCGGCCTGGCGAGCCCACGTGCACCCCGAGGATCGTCGAGTGTTACGCATGGCCTTGCGCCAGCATCTGCGCAGCCGGTCGCCGCTGGATGTGACCTACCGCGGACTGTGTCAACTGGCCCCCGAGCGGCGTGAATATGTCTGGCTGCAGCTGCGAGGCGATTCCATCTTTGATGCCGAGGGGCGGGCCATATTGATGTCCGGTACCTTGACGAATATTGATACCGTGAAAAAACTGGAACTGGAATACGCCCGCAAAACCCAGTTTTTGGACGCCGTGTTACAGAAATCCCTGTCGGGTATTCATATCTTCGATGCTGAGCACTTGCAGGATGTGTACATCAACGAGCAGTACAGCCACATCACCGGCTATCGATTGGAGGAGATTCGTGAGATTCAGAAACGCGAGGGGATAACAACTCTGTTACACCCGGATGATATCAGTCGCATGCTGGACCATATTCAGCGGGTGATTACCAGTCAAAATGACCAGTCCCATGTGGTTGAGTTTCGCTTTCGTCATAAAAGTGGTCATTGGATCTGGTGTGTCTCCAGAGATACCCCTTATCGGTTGGGGCAGGAATCGACCAAGACACAGCTGCTCGGCAGTCTGGTTGATGTCAGCCCACTGAAAAAACGCGAGGAAAAAATTCGCGAATTAGCTCAGGAGTATTCCACCACCTTTGAACTGGCAGCGGTGGGTATTGCCCATGTGTCACTGCTGGGACGCTGGCTCAAGGTCAACGACAAGGTGTGTGAAATCCTGGGTTACTCTGAACGGCAGTTGCTGGACATGACCTTCCAGGAGCTGACCTATCCCGATGACCTGGATGAAGACTTGAATTTTGTCGACCGCTTGATCGAAGGTGAGCGCGACAGCTACTCCACGGAAAAGCGCTACATCCGTAGTGATGGCAATTTGATCTGGGTGAATTTAACCGTATCCATTGTGCGTAGCGAAAATGGTGAAAACCAACATTTTATCTCGTTGCTGGAGGATATTACCGAACGCAAAAATGTGGTCCAGGCGCTGGCCGACTCCAATGCCTCGCTGGAGCGATTCGCCTATTCGGCATCCCATGATCTGCAGGAGCCGCTGCGCAAGATTACGTCGTTTGCGGACCTGCTTAAACTGCGCTTTCAGGACGGCTCCCTGTCTCCTGAAGCCAGTTATGAGCTGCAGCGGATTGGCGATGCGGCCCGTCGTATGCGCGAGATGATTGACAGTTTATTGCAGTTGTCCCGCTATTCCCGCGGGGTGCCGGATCGCCAGCCTGTACTGCTGTCGGTGTTGGTGGCGGCGACGAGAGAGGACCTGTCGGATCTGTTGCAAGAAGCACAGGCTCAAGTGGAGTTGCGGCAAGACATCAGCTTGAATGTTGATAAGGCCGCTTTTTTACAGGTGTTGTACAACCTGGTCAGCAACAGTATCCGCTATGCTCGTCCAACAATACCGCCGCATATTGTCATCGACAGCGAGCAATCGCCAGGCACACAAACCCTGACCGTGACAGATAATGGCTGTGGTTTTGATAATCGATACGCGAGTCATATTTTTGAGCCTTTTCAGCGCTTGGTGAGCAAAGCCGTACCCGGTCATGGTATGGGGCTGGCCATTTGCCAGCAAATCGTCACCGCACACCAGGGGCGCATGTTTGCCAGTAGTGAAGTCAATCAGGGCACAACGTTTACCATTCAGTTGCCGGTCGGGGGGGCAGGCAATGCAGGAAACTAAACTGCATATTGTCTTTGTGGATGATGATCTGGATGATCAGTATTTGCTGATGCAGGCCATCAAGGCGGTTGAGCATGATATTCGATTGTCCTTCTTCGACAGCAGCGACGGGTTTTTGCAGCAGCTGGATAACGTACTGGCCCAGGCGGGTCCGCTGCTGGTGTTGCTGGATCTGAATTTACCCCCACAGGGAGGAATGTCGGTTTTAAGGCAGCTGACGAGGTTGCAGCCGGAAACTCCGGTGGTGGTTTATTCAACCTCCAGTGCCGACTCGGATATTCGCGCCGCTTACCGAGCCGGCGCCAAGTCGTTTCTGGTGAAGCCGGGTACCTACAGTGAGGCCGTCAGCATGATGGGCGTGCTGTGTGACTACTGGATCAACGTGGTGAGCTTGCGCGGAGATGATGGTTAATGACTGCGGGTGGGGCAGGCGTTATCGCAGCGACAGTTGCAGCAGGCTGGCTATACTTAACCTGAAACTGCTAATGGGTACCAGTTCTTTATGCCACATGGTTATAGAAAATGACACAGGATCAATCACATATACAGGTACTGGTGATTGATGACGACCCGGACGATATCTACCTGTTGACGGAAATGTTGCGTCAATCCAAGCGCAAACAGTTTCAAGTCTCCCATTGTCATAACCTCAATGAGGCGGCCCAGCGCTTACAGGACGGTAATACGGATGTGGTCTTGCTGGATCTGGGGCTGGGGCTCACTCAGGGGTTGGCAACCCTGGAAAACTTTCTGGCGCTAGGTTCGGCCGTACCGGTGGTGGTGTTTACCGGGGTCAATGATGAACGTATCGGTGAACAGGCGATTAAGCTGGGCGCCGAAGATTATATCCCGAAAAACGAAGCCAGCCTGACCCTGTTGACCCGTGCCATCAGTTACGCCATTGAACGCTATGCCCTGGTGGAGCAGCTGGAGCGCCGAGCTAATGAAGACCCTCTGACGGGATTGTCCAACCGCCATGCGCTGTTGAACCAGACCAGCGGGCTTATCAATAGCCTTGAGCGCAGCGGTTCGACACTGGCTGTAGCCCTGTTGGACCTGGATGAGTTTAAGGAAATCAATGATCGATACGGGCATCACGCGGGCGATCAGGTGATCATGGCGTTTGCCTCGCGTCTTAAGGCGCACCTGCGCTGTTCGGATATGGTGGCCCGCATTGGTGGGGATGAGTTTGTCTGGGTGCTTACCAACTACGACTCGCCACACTCCCTGGTGGACGTTATTGAAAAAAAGCGTTTGCAGTTGATTCAGCCGGTGCAACTGGAAGAGCTGACGCAACCCTGTGAGCTGATTAAGGTCAGTGTTGGTGTGGCAGAGTGGCATCCGGGACTGGATTTGAAAGCGCTGCTCAGCCGCGCCGACCAGGCCATGTATCGCAGCAAGCACGGCGGGGCTGATGACATCGTCATTTACTGATGTCTCTGTTGTAGATGACTTTGTTGCAGGTCACTCTGTTCAGATAGGGCAGGTCAGTTCGCCCAGTCGACGGGTCAGTTCCGGGTTTTCCCGGTAGTCGATGGGCAGTACCAGCAGGCTGGGGCCGGCTTCGGCCAGAGCCGTTTGCAGCACTGGCTTCAGCTCCCGGGCACTGTCGACCCGATGTCCCTGCCAGCCAAACGACTGCGCCAACTGAACCCAGTCGGGGTTGTTAAACGCCAGGTCGGTATGACGACCGAATTCGTTGTCCTGTTTCCAGCCAATCAGGCCGTAGCCGCCATCCTCCCAGACCATGACGGTGATCTGACAATTGAGCCGGCGGGCAGTTTCCATTTCCTGTACGTTCATCAAAAAGCCGCCGTCACCACAGATGGCCAGGATCTGCTTATCCGGGTGCACCAGACTGGCGGCAATGGCGCCCGGCAGGGCAAAGCCCATGGAGCAAAAACCATTGGGGATCAGGCAGGTGTTGGGTTCGTGACAGTGGTAGTGCCGGGCGATCCACATTTTGTGGGCGCCAACATCCGATAGCAGAATATCGTTGGGGCCCATCAGCTGGCGCACATCATAGAGCACTTTCTGCGGGCGGATACAGCCCTCGGTATCATCGTCGGCGTAGCGGGTCAGTTCATTGGTCATGTCCCGTCGCACCGCCGCCTGCTGGCTCAGATCAAATTCCAACCCGCCGTGGGCATCAATGCGTTCATTCAGCATCCACAGGGCGTGAGCCAGGTCGCCGACCACTTCCACTTCAGGCATGTAGTGTTCATCGATTTCGGCAGGCAGGAAGTCAATGTGGATAATGTCCTTATCGTCACCGCTGTTCCACAGTTTGGGGTGGTATTCGACCATGTCGTAGCCGAGGGTGATGACCAGGTCGGCCGCATCCACCGCGCAGGCGGGGATATCTCGTGCGCCCAGGCCAATCGTGTAGAGGCAATAGGGCGCATCCATATCGACGCAGCCTTTCGCCATGAACGTGGACAAGACACCAATGCCGGTTTTCTCGCACAGCAGCCGCAACTGCTTGCTGGCGCGCCGGCGAATACAGCCGTTACCGGCAATAATGAGCGGCCGCTTGGCGGACTTTAGCCGGTCGAAGGCCATGTCCATAATCTTGTCGGCGGGTACGGCCCGGCGGAATTTGCGTACTGGCAAGGGGGCTTTGCGGGTCGGCAGCTTGGCGATGTCTTCGGGCAGCTCGATGTGCACCGCGCCGGGTTTTTCGGTTCGGGCAACCCGCACGGCCTTGCGGACAATTTCCGGTATGTTTTCCGGGTGCCAGATGGTGGTAGCCCACTTGGTGACTGGGGAGAACATCTCGACCACGTCCATCACCTGGTGGGATTCCTTGTGCAGGCGGGTCGAGGCTCCCTGGCCGGTCAGAACCAGCATGGGAGCCCGGTCCATATTGGAGTCGGCGACACCGGTGATGAGATTGGTGGCACCGGGACCGAGGGTGCCGAGACAGCCGGCAGGATTCCCTGTCAGCCGGCCATAGACCTCGGCCATAAACGCTGCACCCTGTTCGTGGCGGGTGAGTATAAATCGTATGCTGTCGGAAGCTTCCAGGGACATCATAAAGTCGGCGTTCTCTTCTCCGGGGACGCCGAAGATGTATTCAATACCTTCTTCCTGTAGGCACTGGACCAAAAGGTCTGAAGCTTTCATGCGACTATCTCCTATTGCTCAGTTGATGTACTCCACCGCCTTGACCACTTTCTGGACACCGCCGACAGTGCTGACGGCAGCGGCCGCCCGCTCAGCCTCAACCTGGGTCAGCAGGCCCAGCAGGAACACCACACCGTCTTCCGTCACCACTTTGATGCGGCCACTGTCGATGTCCTTGTTGGCCAGTAATACACTTTTCACCTTGGTGGTCAGCCAGGTGTCATTGGTGCGTGCGAGTACCGAGGTCTGGCCTTGAACCTGGATTTCATTAAACACCTGGCGTACGCCGTGAATGCTTTTAACCGTATTGCCGGCACGGGTGCGCAATTCGTTGGTCGGCACCTGACCGGTCAGCAACAGAATGCCATTAAAAGCCACCACATCGATGTTGGCATCTTTGAGGACCTGGCTGGCTTTGTTGATATTGACCTTGGCAACGGTTTCCAGCTGTTCGTCGTCAATCATAGTCCCCAAGGTCCTTTTGCCCGGGTGGATCTGTATGGGGTCTTCGTGAGCGACATCGACAATGGTGGTGCAGCCCGCGCCGGTCAGTATCAGGCCTGCCAGAACCAGGCAGGTGGCGTGTCGGTAGGTGATATGGCGAGGTGCTAGCAGCTTGGCGAGTTTTAGCATGAGTTGCCTCCTGTTTATTCTTCCATTCCAAAGAGCTGTTGATCGATCAGATCACACAGGCAGAAAATACTCAGCAAGTGAATTTCGTGTAGGCGGGTATGGGATGGCACCGGTACCCGCAATTCCAGGTCATGATGATCCAGCACGGATGCGAGGTTGCCACCGTCGCGGCCGGAAAAGGCAATCACATTCATTTCCCGCTCATGGGCCGCCGCCACCGCCTGCACCAGATTGTTCGGGTTGCCGCTGGAGGTGATCAAAACCAGGCAGTCGCCGGGTTGGCCCAGGGCGCGTATCTGTTTGGAAAAAATATCGTTATAGCTGTAATCGTGAGCAACCGACGTTTGGGTTGTCAGATCAGCCCCCAGGGTCAGAGCTGGCAAGCCGGGTCTTTCCCGTTCAAAGTGGTTGGACAGGCAGGCGCTGAGCACCTGGGCATTGGCTGCAGAAATGCCATTGCCGGCGGTCAGCACTTTACCGTCATTGAGAAGGCAATGGGCAATGATCTCACTGGCTTCCGCCAGCAAGGGGGCCAGGTATTCCCCGGCCTGCATTTTGGCTTCTATGCTCTCGTGAAAGAGTGTAATTATGCGTTGTTCCATAAAACTTCGAAGTTATCAGGCCGTAAAAGCATTGGTGATCCATTCTATCGGTTTTTGTCGCTCGTTGCCTGCATCAACCGCCAGTTCGGTGTTTTCGCTAGTATTTATGCCGTGCAGGGCCACCACATCAAAACGACAGGGGACATCCAGGTTGGGATGCATCAGCAAATAATACTGCGCGGTGCGAATCAATTTCCGTTGTTTATGGTAGCCAACCGTCTCGCTGGCCGATCCATAGTGGCGATGTTTGCGAAAACGCACCTCCACAAACACCAGGTGTTCCCCATCCCGCATGATCAGATCAATTTCCCCGAGCTTGCAGCGATAATTCCGTGTTACCAGAGTTAGTCCCTGTTGGCGTAAAAATTGTTCCGCACGCAGTTCACTTTTTTCCCCGGTCAGCAAGTGAGCGGGCTTGGGTAAGAGGGGCTGTTTGCGTTTTGTCATCCTTGACCTGCTTGTTTCTTTTATAGCATGTGTTTTATTGCCGTTGCAGCATCCCCAGCGTTACATATGGGTTACCAGCTTAGGCAATGGCTTGGCCCGACCGTTGGTGATTTGAGCCCAGGTCTGTTCACGGGTAATGCGCCGTTGGGAGTCCATACTGAGTGACCCGGTAACGCCGTACAAACGGGCGTAATTGGATTGTTCCAGTTGTTGCAGTCGTGGGTACAGCCGGTAAGTGTCGACACCCAGGGCATAGAGGCGTTGAAACGAGGCGTTCGGCTTGGCGGAACCGATGATGCTCTGCCTAACCGGACTGGCCTCGTCAAAGAACCAGGGCAGGGTACTGAACTTGATGCCATTCAGGTCGCGGTCACTTTTGGGGTCGTTAACACCGCTGTATACCTGGCTGGTGGCGTACACCGGCAGATCGCTGGCGTAATGGAACGCCAGTGTCGGCTTGATCTGGCGGGCTTCAGTAGGGCGAGCGGCCAGGAACAGCATATCGATATCGTGTCGGCGACGGGGTTCAAACTCGATGGCGCGGTTGAGAATGCCCCGCAGCTGGCGGGCGCGTTCCTCGCTCTGATCAATTTGCAGGGCAGATTTGATCACGTTGGAGTAATCGCCCTCGCCCGTAAACTCATCGTGTTCCAGGATGTCTCCACCCAATTGACTCCAGGCCGTTTTAAAGGCTTCCGCATTGCGTTGCCCCCAGTGATCATTGGGGACCAGCACCATGGCGTGGCGATGCCCCTCAACCCAGGCTCGCTGGGCAATCTGGCGGGCTTCGTCTTCGGCGGACAGGCCAAATTGATAGAGGGCGCGGGCAGGCTCCATCACCAGCTCGGCGTCCAGGTCGGTGGCGTAATTGGTGGCCAGAGTGGGCACCGGCATTTCATCGTACTGGCTCAGCTGGGTGACTTTTTCTTTATCCAGCGGCCCAATAATCAAGTCGGCGCCTTCCGTTACGGCCTGGTTGTACACATCGATAATGTCGCCACTGGAAGTATCGTACACCTTGATGCGGGGCACCTGGCTGCCTTGATCCAGCGCCTGGTAGTAGGCCGCCATAAATCCGTCCCGTACGGCCCGACCGGCACTGCCCAGGCGGCCCTGTTGCGGCATCAGCAGAGCCACTTGCCTGGGTTGGTTGGCAATCAGCTGTTGCAGCAGTTGAAGGTCTTTTGGCAGACGCAGGCTGGCCGGGTGATTGGGCCACTGGGCAACCCAGTCGTAAATTTTGAGTTGTTGTTTTTCCAGGTCGGCTTGATTGTTTTTGCTCAGCAGTGCCAGGCTGTACCAGCCGGCCAATTGCTGTTGCTGAGTGCGAGACAGGGCTTGTTGCGTAATCTCTGGGGGCTCGGTAGCGCTTTGGGCAGAATTTTCTTCTGCGTCATTCTCTTGAACAGCATATGGGGCTGTCACAGGAGCGTTGGCGTTAATTGCGTTGGCAATACTGGCTGGCTCAGAAAGTTGTTGCTGACGATACTGCAATTCAGCCACGGGCATGCTCATCAGCGTCTGCCAGAGCAGGTCCTGATTGTTATCTCTGGCGTCACTCTCGGTCAGTAGGGCATCCAGCTGCAAACGCTCTTTCACACTGGCGTTGGGCTCACCGAGAATCATAAAGACATCGGCCCGGCGCTGGTGCAGGGCGATCAACTGTTCTGTGGTCAGGTTTTGCCACTGTTGGTTCAGCTGTGGGTCCGTTAAAATGCGCTGGGCCAGAAAGTAAGCATCATCGGCCAGAGCCACATCGCTGTAGAGCAGGCTGTATTCAATGAATCTGTCGTTGTCCAGGCTCTCGGGGTCTATGGATTCCAACACATCCAGGGCCCAGGTGTATTGCTGGTCGTAATTGAGTTTCTGGGCGGCTTGCAGGAACAGCAGGTCGCGCTGGGGGGATTGGCTAAGCTGGGCCTGTGCCAGCACCGCTTTGGCGTCAATGTCCGCGTAGGCATTGTGAGGTGTTGTGACAACGTCCTTGGTGGGCGTCGTGCCGCCGCAGCCGGACAGGGCCAGCCCCAGCACCAGACAACTTGTCAGTGTTTTGCAGCTGGTCAACGACCGGTGACGGATGTGACTCATAAACCCCATGCTTAGATGCCTTATTGCTGTTAATTAAAAGAGAATTTCCTATGCCGGACGCTTCCCGCCTGACCCCACCGACCAGTTTGAGCAATCACGCGCTCTACGTGGTGGCAACACCCATTGGCAACCTGGGCGATATGGTACCCCGTGCGGTCGAAATACTACAATCTGTTGATGTAATTGCCGCGGAGGATACCCGCCACAGTGCGCGTTTGCTGGACCATTTTCACATTTCCACGCCACTGACGGCCTATCATGACCATACCGATGAAAAACAGGTCGAGGCACTGGTTGAACGTTTGCGCCAGGGGGCGTCCATTGCCCTGATTTCCGATGCGGGTACCCCACTGGTGTCAGACCCTGGCTATCGACTGGTGCGTTTGGCGCGTCAGGCCGGGGTAAGGGTGGTGCCGGTACCCGGTGCCTGTGCCTTGATAGCGGCCTTGAGTGCATCGGGATTGCCTTCAGACCGCTTTTCTTTTGAGGGCTTTTTACCGCCCAAGAGCGGTCAGCGTTTGAACCGCTTGCAGCCCCTGGCGGCGGAAGAACGGACCCTGATTTTTTACGAAGCCCCCCACCGCATTGAAGATTGCCTGCAGGATATGGCCCAGGTTTTTGGTTCCGAGCGGGAAGCGGTATTGGCTCGCGAGATCACCAAGACGTTTGAGACCATTCAGGGCGGCAGCCTGGCCGAGTTGATTGAGTTTGTGGCCAGTGATCCCAACCAGCGAAAAGGCGAAATGGTGGTCATGGTGCGTGGCCAGCCGAAGGTTGCTGATCAGAGTCTGGATGCGGAAGCTGAACGGATCATGACGATTTTGCTGAAGGATCTGTCGGTGAAGCAGGCGAGTCAGTTGGGGGCGGAGATTACCGGATTGAAGAAAAAGACCCTTTATCAGTGGGCCCTTGAGCGTGAAGCCTGATCGAGTTCTTAATTTGGACCGTCACTGAACATGAAGCCCTTCCGGGACACGCTGCAAGTCCATCCCTGGACGCTCGGCGTCGGCATCCATGCCTCCGACGGTCCCGGAAGGGCTTCAAGTTCATTGACTCAGTGCTATATAAAGTATGATTTTTTCTTTTCAGAAAGGGCTTCGGTTTGTTCGTATGGCACAAAGCCGATGAGAGGGGGCGCTTTGCGGGGCCGTCAGCCGCAAGGATGCGGCTGTCGAGCTCCAGGGATGGATTCACGCGTGTCCCGCAAAGCGCCCCCTCTCATCGGCGATCTCGCTAAACACAATTATCGACCCTTGAAGAGAGGCTTTCGCTTCTCCCGAACTGCAGCAAACCCCTCCTGCAAATCCGCCGACGCATTACAGGCATCGTGAATGGCTTGCGCCTGCTCGCGATCAAGTTGTCCACAAGCCGCCTGGTTGGCAATGTCTTTCATGGCTTTCAAGGCCAGTGGGGCATAGCCGGCCAGGCGCTCAGCCAATTCCTGAGCGGTTATCACAAGCTGGTCTTTGGCTACCAAGTGAGTCAGATACCCCAGCTCTAGCAATGCAGGAGCTTCAAACTCTTCACTGGCCAACAGCATGCGCTTGGCCATGTTGACGCCCAGTACCGAGACAAACCGCTCAATACCATTAACGGGGTAACACAGGCCGATGCGTGCCGGGGGGACAAACACCCGCATGCCCTCGACACCGATGCGAAAATCGCAGGCCAGCCCCAGTTCAGAACCGCCACCATAGGCACTGCCATTAAACGCACAGATGGTGGGGATCGACAGGGCCGCCAGTTTGTCGGTCATGCTGGCAAAGATGTCGCCGTTTAGATCGCCAGACCCCATTTGATCCAGGGCGGCACCGGCACAAAATGTCTTTTCACCATGGCCGCTGAACAGCAGGACACGTAGTGAAGAATCCGCCGAAATACGGTCGAGGTGCCGGCAGATGACTTGAACATTGTCACTGTTGAGGGCGTTGTGACGCTCTGGAATGTTGAGGGTGAGGGTGGCAATGCCCGCCTGGCGGGCAAAGAGGATTTCCTGCGGCGTGTCGGACATGGGGTTACTCAAGATAAGGTTTACTGGAAAGCGAAAGGCGCCAGTATACCCGCATGCCCAACGATATGCCTGTTTAGCTCAAGCTTGCCGCTGCGGGGGAGTGGTTTTCGGCCGAGCGGATCACCAGCTCACCGGTGATCAGAGTGACTATCACGCCGAACAGTACCGGCCACTGCACGCCTTCACCCGGGGTGTAGACAAACAGCACCATGGTCAGTCCCAGAATGGTCATGCACAGGATGCAGAGCAGGCGCGCCACTCGCAACCCACCCGGTATGCGGTAAGGGCGCGGATGGTCGGGATCAATGATGCGCATTTTCAGGAACGCCAGCAGCATGCCCTGGTAGGGCAGCAGGAAGATAACCGCACTGAAGGCGAACAGCGACCAGAACAAGTCCTCGTTGGAGCCGGCCATAAAGCCATAAAGTGATAGGGTCAGGGTGCTGACGATGCCCATCAATACCGCAGCGCCGATGGGGGTGCCGCGTTTTTCGCTTTCCAGCCCGAACAGGGCGGGCAGTTCGCCTTCATTGGCGGCTTCGGCGGCGGCGCGGTTGCAGCCCATGGCCCAGGTGACACCATTGGAGAAAAACGTGAAGAGCGCTGCCACGCCCAGGCACAAGGCCAGAACTTGTCCGGCATAGGTGGCGCCAAAAAACAGGTTCAGGGTGTCCATCAAGCCTTCCACCAGATTGATGTCGGCCGAGGGCAGGGCGGCCAATACGGCAACAGTGCCGCACACATAGAGGGTAATGATGATGAGGCCGGAGATCAGAATGGCGCGGGGTACATCGCGAGCGGGGTTTTTCATTTCATCGCTGCCGGCGCTGACCAGTTCAAACCCCAGCATGCCGTAGATAATGGCGGGGATGAACTGCAAGCTGCTGCCCCAGTCCGGGGTCAGGGTGTCCCAGGTCAGCGGGTTGGCCATACCGTGATCTTGGGTGTAGTGAACTGCCCCGCCAATAATTGTGAGAAAAATAACCACCTTGAGGATGGCGCCCAGGTTGGGAATCCATTTGCCCACATTCAGGGTGATGATGTTGACCACAACAGCCACCCAGGTCAGGCCGATACCAATGCCAATCTGGCCGTTGAGGGACAGGTCCGGGGCGAACAACTGCTTGTAAATACCGGCAAATAAGATGTAAATCGCCGGCACCCACACCGCCGTGTTGACCCAGTAGCACCAGGTCGCCCGCGAAGCCCAGCGGCGACCGTAGGCATCGCGCACCCAGGCGTAAATACCACCCTGTTCCGGGTAAGCACAGCCCATTTCTGCGCAGATCAAGGCAAACGGCAGTAGAAAAATCATGCCTAACAGCAGCCACCAGGTGATGGCCGAAGCCCCTACGGAAGCCGCAGCCGCCAGAGTGTCTAATAACAGAATGGCCGAGACGGAAAACAGCACCATATCTTTCTGGCCAAGGGTCTTACGGTGCACAACGGTATCAGTCATAGTCGGGTACCCATCACAGCCTTACTGTCGAATGACTGTGCTATCGAGTTGGTCGTAATTATGTCGTTATTTTGGTGTGGTTATTGTCGTGAAGGTGATTATCTATCTTCTTCAGGACTCTCTCGACTGAGCTTATTACCCCCACGGACGCCATTGCGGCGATGATCGCAAATGGCGTATGGGAGCATACCTGATCCGTCAGGTCTTAGATGGCAAAGTGCTTGGCCGTTGTATCCAGTGCTTGGGCCAGGCGATTGATGAGGGTGTCAACTTCCGCCTTGTTGCAGATGATGGGGGGGGCTGTGATGATGGCGTCGCCCACGGCACGCACCATCAGGCCGCTTTTGATGGCCTGGTCGCGACAGAACAGAGCCCCGGCGCTTTCCGGCGCCAGACGCTCGCGAGAGCCCTTGTCGCTGACCAGTTCCAGCGCGGCGAACATGCCCTGGCCACGCACTTCGCCAACAATGGGGTGGTCGGTTAGGGTTTGCAGTTGAGACTGGAAATAGGGCATAACTTCGGCGGCGGCTTTTTCAATCACCTGCTCGTTGCGAAGGATCTCCAGGGTGGCAAGGCCGGCGGCACACGCTGCGGGATGGCCGGAATAGGTCAGGCCATGGGCAAATTCGCCGCCACCGGCGGTCAATACATCGCCGACTTTGTCGCCTACCATAACCCCGCCCAGTGGCTGGAAGCCGTTTGTGACGGCTTTCGCAAAGGTGATCAGGTCAGGCTCATAGCCATAGGTTTCACAGCCAAACCAGTTGCCGGTGCGGCCAAAACCACAGATGACTTCGTCGCTGATCAGCAAAATATCCCGTTCTTTGCAGATGCGTTGAATTTCAGGCCAATAGGTCGATGGTGGGATGATGACACCACCGGCGCCCTGAACGGGTTCTGCAATAAAGGCGGCGACATTTTCCTCGCCCAGCTCATCAATTTTCTCTTCCAGTTGGCGGGCAACTCGCAGACCAAAAGCGTCTTTATCTTCGCCAGCGCCTTCGGCAAACCAGTGGGGTTGGTCAATGTGATACACATAGTTCACGCCAGTGTACTGCTTGTGCATGCCACTCATGCCGCCCAGGGATCCGGCCGCGACGGTGCTACCGTGATAGGCATTTTTACGGCTGATAATCAGCTTTTTCTGGGGCTGGTCCAACAGATCGTAGTAGCGATGCACCAGTTTGATGTTGGTGTCATTGGCTTCCGAGCCGCTGTTGGTAAAAAAGACACGGTTAAATCCCTTGGGGGTGACATCTACCAGGGCGTTGGCCAGCTCGGCAGCCGGCTGGTTGGAGCAATTGAAGAAGTTGTTGTAATAGGGCAATTGTTCCATTTGGCGACTGACGGCGTTGCGGATGCTGTCCTGGCTGTAACCCAGGTTGCAGCACCACAGGCCGGACATGCCGTCCAGCATTTGATGGCCATCGGTGTCGTAGATATAAATGTGCTCAGCCCGATCGACAATGCGACCACCGGTGTTGCTGTATTGGTGAAAGTCAGTAAACGGGTGCAGGTGGTGGGCTTTGTCCAGTTCTTGCCAGTAAAGCGTGGGCTTGGTTGAGCTCATATCACGTCTCCAGAGTCTAAAAAACAGCCATACTTATGGATTCGTTGCAGTGTCGCACAGCAGTCGTGAAATTGATTTACCCCTATAGTGTTGGTTTTTCGCCACATGAACCAACACCATAGGGGTATGTTGTTGAGGTGAAGGGAACTTTACAGTGAACAGCTTGTAGCCACTGGCCTGTACTCATAAGAAAAGAAAGAAATATAGCAATAAAGCTCAAAAGAGAGAGATAACTATAACCTCCCGAGGAGATTCTTATGAAACACCTGAAGTCCAGCTCCAAGCCGTTCAGGAGCTTCACCCATTTGGCCATTGCTTCCGGCCTGTTGTCATTTACCCCTTCGCTGCTAGCGGCCACGATTGAAGAAGTTATCGTTACCGTGCAAAAACGCGAACAAACCCTGCAGGATGTACCTGTGGCAGTATCCGCGTTTGAAGGCGATGCACTGGCCAAAATGGGTGTTGGCGACGTACGTGGTCTGGTGGATCTGACTCCAGGGTTCAGTGGCAAAACCGAAGACAGCTTTATTGATGCCATGGCGATCCGCGGTATTGGTACCAACGATTTTGGCATCGGTGGCGATCCTTCCGTCGCGATTTTCCAGGACGGTGTCTGGGCCGGCCGCAACGGAGGCGTGCAGATGGCATTTTACGATCTGCAGCGTGCTGAAGTGGTCAAAGGGCCGCAGAGCACCCTGTTTGGACGCAACGCCATTGCCGGTGGTATCAACATTCTTACCAACAAACCCTCAGAAGAATTTGAAGGGCATGTCAGTGCCACCATAGCAGAGTTTGGTGAAGTGGAGTTGGTGGGTACGGTCAACCTGCCGATTTCCGATAAGTGGGCCTTCCGTGGTACCGCCTACTGGACTGAGGCGGATGGTTGGCTGGATAACGTCGCTGATGGCAAAGAGCTGGGTGAGAAAGAAATTTCTTCCACCCGTATGGCGTTACGTTACATGGGTGACAGTGTGGATGCCACTTTCCAGGCCACCTATGAAGATCGGGAGCAAGCGCCATCAGTCTATTGGACCCCACGTAATGGGCTGCCGGAAGATAAGGTCAATACCGACCTCAGTACCGATGGCTACGACCGCGGCGAAATTTTCAGTATTCAGGCGAACATCAACTGGACCATCAGCGACAGCCTGACATTGGAGTCTGTCACCGCTTACAAAACCTACGATTTTGATTATCTGGAAGATTACGACGGCCGTGGTACCAAAATTAACAACTATGGTCAGCAACAAGAGGTGGACTATTACAGTCAGGAGTTTCGCCTGAATTATGACTCCGGTTCGGCGGTGTCCTGGTTTGTGGGTGCCAGTGCCTATCGTGAAGATGTCGATGCGACTTTCACCAATACCTATGACGAAGACGCGCTGTGTGTTGCCATCCTCGATACCGATGAAGGCATTGATGCAGCCGGCTGCGATACCCTGGCTTTTGAGGAGTATTGGGAAGACGACATCGACCCTGCGGATATTCTCAGCAACAAGGTCGAGACCAACATCAATGAGCTGGAGAACGAAGGCTGGTCACTGTACGGTGATGTGACCTGGCGGATTACCGATGCCCTGACCATGACTCTGGGTGGCCGTTATACCTACGACAAAAAAGACATGAAAATCGAGGTGCTCGATGGTGGCGGTGCGCTGGGCAATACCTTTAACTGGGAGTTTTACACCGACGGCTTTGTTCAGGATGACGATTCCTGGAGTGAATTTACCCCGCGCTTCGCGTTGAACTACGATTTGAACGAGGCAGTCAGTCTGTATTTCAACGTGGCCAAGGGCTATAAGTCCGGTGGTTATTCCACCTTTGGTATCGAAAACGACGGCACCTACGAGTTTGGCGGATTGCTGGAAGAGGGACGCCCGCTGGCGTTTGATCCTGAAGAAACCAACAGCTTTGAAGTCGGCGCGAAGACTGTTCTGCTGGATGGCAGTTTGCACCTGAATGCGGCCTACTTCACTTACGATTACACCGATCTGCAGTTGATTGTGTTTGAGAACGGTTCACAGCTGGTGAAGAACCTGGGGGAAGCGGAGAACCAGGGTGTTGAAGTGGACGCTCACTGGACGCCAGGTGAGCACTGGGAATTCCGCGGTGCCCTGTCCTGGCAGGACAGCGAAATTACCGAAGAAATTGAAGAGGGCGATGGCAGCAAGGGTAACAAGTTACCGATGGCGCCTGACTTCACTGGTTCATTGATTGCCACCTACAACCAGCCGATTACTGGTGGCAATATGTTCTATACGCTGCAGTATGTGTATCAGGACGAAATGTTTGGCGGTACGGGTAATTACGAGCTGGCGAAAGTCGACTCCTGGTATCAATTGGATGCTCGCATCGGTTACGAAAGTGACAGCGACTGGTCCGTCACATTGTGGGCTACTAACCTGACCAACGAAGAATACTTCGAGCGCGGGTGGGAAAATGCTGACGGTGATGATACTGGTGGCTTTGGTCTGGTGAACACCATGGTATGGCCATCCAAGCCTCGCACCATCGGTGTGACATTTGATATGCATTTCTAATGCATTGAGTTAGCAGGGAGAGCACCAGCTCTCCTGACTTGATGGCAAACTCTTATCGTCATTGCGAGGTGCGCTTTGCGCGCCGAAGCAATCCATTTGGGGCACAATATTCTATTTGGGTCGGCATTCTAGCTGGCCAAAGTGCTTGAAATGGATCGCTACGCTGCGCTCGCGATGACGGTGTTGGGTTTTGTTGGCAGTCTGGGGGAGTTCTCCCTTTTTTGATGAGGTTTTTTGAATGTCTTTAAGCGAGCAGGCGAGTGTCGAAGCGTTTTTGAAAGAGCACCCTGAGCTCGATATGTTTGAGGTGATTTTGCCGGATTTGAATGGCAACTTGCGGGGGAAGTGGATCGCCCGCGATAAGCTGGCGAAGGCGGTGAAAGGCAATCTCAAGTTGCCCCTCAGCAGTTTGGCGTTTGATGTGTGGGGGCGGGACACGGAAGCCTGTGTGTTTGACAGTGGTGATGAAGACGGTGTGGCCCGGGTAGATGTCAGTACACTGAAGTCGGTGCCGTGGTTGGAGCACCCCACCGGTCAGGCGTTGCTCTCATTGCATCAGGTGAGCGGTGAGGATTGTGCCTATGATGCGCGTATCCTGGTGCAGTCGCTCATGGCACGTTTCAAGGCGCTGGGTTTCACTCCAGTACTGGCCTGCGAGATGGAGTTCAGTCTGTTTGCCCAGGAGCTGGTTGATGGTGTACCGCAACATACGGGTGAGCAGGCCGATGCCCTGGTGCCCGGAGGTAATACCTACGGTCTGGAGGCGATGCAATGGGCCGGGGAGTTGATGCATGCGATCCGCGATGCCTGCGCGAAGCAGCAATTGCCCATCGATACCCTGATCAAGGAATCGGGCCCTTCCCAGTACGAAATCAACCTGTACCACCAGGCGGACGCTTTACAGGCCGCTGATCAGGCACTGATGCTGAAACGACTGATCAAAGGCGTCGCCGCGCAGCACGGTTATAGGGCGTCGTTCATGGCCAAGCCCTTTGGGGATTGTGCCGGCAACGGCATGCATGTGCACTGTAGCTTATTGAATGCCGACGGCACCAATGCCTTTGATAATGGTGCTGCCGAAGGAACGCCGCTGTTAGGTCACGCCATTGCCGGCTGTCTGCAACATATGAGTGACAGTATGCTGCTGTTTGCCCCGCACTTGAACTCTTACCGGCGTTTTCAAAAATCCTCCCATGCCCCCCTGTTTGCCAACTGGGGCTATGAAAACCGGACGGTTGCGTTGCGTGTACCCGCCGGAGCACCGGTGGCGACGCGAATTGAACACCGCTTGGCCGGTGCCGATGCGAACCCTTATCTGGTGATTGCGGGCATTCTGGCGGCTATGCTGGCCGGTATTGAAGGGCAGTTGGAGGCGCCTGAACCTGTCGAAGGTAATGCCTATGCACAGGATGAGTCTGCGTTTATTGCCCTGCCTCATTACTGGCCGGATGCTATTGAGCGTTTCAGTGGCTCCGCATTTATCGGGCAGTACCTGGGGGCTGAGTTTCAGAATGTCTTCAGCGGTGTGAAACTGCAGGAGCTGGAAGAGTTCAATCGGCACATTTCCACACTCGAATATCAGGCCTATTTGTAAGCGCTTCTATTGCTCACCTACACCCCCGTACGCAGTGTCAGGTAGGTGGCGAGAATGTCACCTTCCTGATAGTCCTCAACGGTCATGATCGAATCCAGGAACAGGTAAAACAGTTCTGCCTGGGTTTTGACCTCCAGTTTGGCGTAGGCGTGTCGACGGTGCAGCTTTACTGTCTCCACGGCAATGTTCAGCTTTTCCGCCACCGCCCGGGTGCTGTGGCCGTGCAAGATCAGGTAGATCACCTGGCATTCCCGTTCCGTCAACAGGCACTTGCCGAAATCATCAAGGGCGGATTGCAGGCGTTGTCGCATTTGCAGGGTGGTGCGCTCCGGCGGCGACTGCTGGTGCCAGCGGCGCTGCACCAACGTATTTATCAGCGGGGTGAGATCGTTCAGCAGCATCAGGTCGGCTTCACTGAACTTCAGTGGGTTGAGTGTGCGGCCGAGAGAGATATTGACGAAGCCGCCATCACCGGTATCAATGGTATATCCACATTCGTCGTGCAGCCCTGACAGTCGAAACCAGGATTGGTAATACTCGCTGGTTTGAAAGCCTGGCGGCGCCAGCTCATCCAGCTGAAAAAACCCAAATCGACCTTTGGCTGAAGCCAGGTAGAAGGGGTCCAGCACAAAGCTGCCCTTAATGAATTGATCCATGTGCAGGCTGCCACCTTCGGAGGGTGATTCCAGATAGTCGCAGTAGGGCATGGCGTGGTCGGGGAAGATAATGATTGAGGCGTCGTCGAGAGGCACGAGCGACTTGAACAGGTCGACCAGCAGGGTGGGAAACTGATCGCTGTCTTCGTGCTGAAGCAGGTGACTGATGTGTTCGCTCAATAAAGCTAGGCTAGGCATAGTTCTGCGTTCTTTTAAAAACAGGCCGATACTAACAGGAATGACATGGCCAAACCAATTTAGCTGGCTGCTGCTGGCATCGGATTGATGCTAGCCCTTGAAGTTTTTTGGAACCGCCGCTACTCTTCGCGGTTGAAGTTGGTCAGACAGTCGCCGCTTGCTTTGCAGGGGGAGGAAAGTCCGGGCTCCATAGGGTAGAACGCCAGGTAACGCCTGGGGGGCGAAAGCCTACGGAAAGTGCAGCAGAGAGCAGACCGCCGATGGCCTTTTTCGGAAGGCACAGGTAAGGGTGAAAGGGTGCGGTAAGAGCGCACCGCGCGACTGGTAACAGTTCGTGGCACGGTAAACCCCGTTCGGAGCAAGACCAAATAGGTTCCCTGTTAACCCCGAGGTATTTTTACCTGGAGGTACGAGGTGTGACCCGCACTGGGAACGGGTAGGTTGCTTGAGGTGTCTGGTGACGGACATCCTAGATGAATGACTGTCCACGACAGAACCCGGCTTATCGATCAACTTCTCCACATTTCCCCACCGGGCTCGCCAGCTGCGAGCTCGTTACTCAACAAGACTGGGCACCGTGCTTGGTCAGTTTTTATGCCTTGAGGTTCTATAGGGCTCGCTTCTTAGTAAAGAAAAAGTCTCAAACTTAAAGTATTACTTTAAGTTTTGCTCTCATGATTCTGTTTTTTATGGCCTTTCATGGTCATGAAGCGTTCTGAATTGTGCGTTTCCGCACTTGATTCCCGACGATCCCTTCAAGATGCCGGCTTTTAACTGCCTATTCCCTTGACTTTGTACACCGCACACTTATAGTGGCATTGTGGTAAATAGTGGGTAAAAGTGTTTTTTTGTGGTTTTTGGGGTCTGCTGGTGGATGTCAGTGCCCAAAAACAATCAATCTTGGGGATACGGCGTGTTTCAGGGCAGTCAGTCCATCAACATGGATGCCAAAGGGCGAATCGCGATACCGAGCAAGTATCGCGATCTGCTGGCGGCCGCCTGTAATGGACGTATCGTCATCACTGCCAATCCCTATGAGCGGTGTCTCAATATCTACCCCGAGCCCCAGTGGCGCGATGTCAGCGCCAAAATCAGTGCCTTGCCCAACAGTCACAAGCAGGTGCGTACCCTGCAGCGGCGCGTGCTGGGTAATGCCATGGAATTGGAATTGGATGCCAATGGCCGGGTGTTGTTACCCGCCACTCTGCGTAAATACGCGGATTTGGATAAAAAACTGGTGTTGGTCGGTCTGAATGAAAAGGCCGAGCTTTGGAGTGAAGAGAGCTGGAATGCTCTATTGGACGAAACCGATGATGCCCCGCTGCCCGAAGAGCTGCTGAGCTTGTCTCTGTAATCTCGGCTATTACTCCTGAATAAAAGATAGCTATTGAGAAGAAAGGGTATCGGCATGAGCGAAGAACACATAACGGTCTTGTTGCAAGAGGCGGTAGACGCCCTGGTGACCAATCCGGATGGTTTCTATGTGGATGGCACCTTTGGTCGTGGAGGTCACAGCCGCCTGATATTGCAGGGATTATCTGCAAAGGGGTGTCTGGTGGGGATAGATAAGGATCCGCAAGCCATTGCCGAGGGGCAAAAGCTGGCCTCAGAAGACAGTCGTTTTGCCATTGAGCACGGTTCTTTTGCCCAGTTGCAAGAGTTTATGGTGTCGCGCCAGTGGCAGCCGGATGGGATCCTGGTAGACCTGGGGGTCTCCTCTCCGCAGTTGGATGTGGCCGAGCGAGGCTTCAGTTTCCTCAACGATGGGCCATTGGATATGCGTATGGACACCAGCGGTGGCATCAGTGCTGCTGAGTGGGTCAATAGCGTTGCTGAAGATGAAATGGTCCGCGTCTTCAAGGCCTACGGCGAAGAGCGGTTTGCCAAGCGGATTGCGCGTGCCATCGTCGAGCGCCGCGCGGTCAAGCCGTTTGAACGCACGCTGGACTTGTCCAAAGTGGTGGCCGAGGCCAATCCGGCCTGGGAAAAGGGCAAAAACCCGGCCACGAGGGTGTTTCAGGCCATTCGCATTGAGATCAATAACGAGTTGTCGGATTTGGAGGCGTTACTGGATCAGGCCCTGGAGGTGTTGAAGCCTGGTGGCCGCTTGGTGGTGATCAGTTTTCACTCGCTGGAAGACCGGTTGGTTAAGCGCTTTATCCGCCATCACGAACGTGGCTTGGATGTGCCAGCGGGTCTGCCCTTGATGGAGTCGCAACTGAACAAGCGGCTCAAGTCGATTGGCAAGGCATCGCGCGCCAAGGGTCATGAAGTCAGCGCTAACGTACGCTCCAGAAGCGCTATCATGCGGGTTGCGGAAAAATTACAATAACAGGCGGTATAAGGTGAGCACTTTGATCAAGTCCCAGAGCAGTTGGCTCCAGCCAGCCGCCGGCAAGTCCGGTTTGGTGCTGCTGGTGGTCTTGTGGCTGGCGGTACTGGCCAGTGCTCTGGGCGTAGTGCGCTCTACCCATGAGGCAAGAGTTCAGCTGAACCAATTGGAAGTTTTGCGGCGTGAGGCGACACAGTTGCATGTGCAGTGGGGACAATACCTGCTTGAGCACAGTGCCTGGTCGGCTTACAGCCGAATCGAGAAAGAGGCAACCGAGAAGTTACATATGGTCATTCCCAAAGGGGAGCAACTGGTGATGGTGACGAAATGACTCGTGCCACCCGCAAGCAGGCACAGGCCGCCGTTCGCAAAACGGCGACCCCCATGCCCATAGCCCGCTGGCGCTTTGCGCTGGCGGTTTTGCTATTGGCGTGTCTGATGGTTGCGCTGATTTGGCATGTGGCTCGATTGCAGGTGGTGCCGGGCGAGGCCCAGGGCTATGAGTTCCTGCAGGGGCAGGGCGATGCCCGCACGGTGCGAACCGAGGACATACCGGCGCATCGCGGCGTGATTACCGATCGTCACGGCGAACCTCTGGCGGTGAGTACCCCTGTGGTGTCCCTCTGGGCCAACCCCTCGGAGCTGCCTGCGGATACGGTTGAAGTGGCGGCTCTGGCGAAAGCGCTGAACCTGCGCGAGAGCCAGCTGCGCGATAAATTGAAGCGCTATCAGGGCAAGGAGTTTATCTTCCTGAAACGCAATATGCCGCCCCAGGAAGCGGAGAAGATTCTGGCCAATGACTGGCCGGGAGTCTATGGCCGCACGGAGTACCAGCGCTTTTACCCCGCCGGTGAAGTGGCGGCCCATATTGTGGGTTTCACCAACATTGATGAGGTGGGCCAGGAAGGGGTTGAGCTGGCATTTGATGAGTGGTTGCAGGGGGTGTCGGGCTCCAAGCGGGTGCTGAAGGATCGCAAGGGCCGCATTATTAAAGACGATGGTGAACTCAAGGCGCCGCGAGCCGGCAACGATGTTCACCTGAGTATCGACCTGCGCATGCAGTATCTGGCTTATCGCGAGCTGAAGCAGGCGGTGGCGGAAAATCAGGCGGCATCTGGCAGTCTGGTGATGCTCGACAGCCACACGGGTGAAGTCCTGGCGATGGTCAACCAACCGTCCTACAACCCCAATGACCGCACCGGCATCCGAATTGCCGCTCTGCGCAATCGGGCCATTACCGACCAGTTTGAACCCGGCTCGACCATGAAGCCCATTACCGTGATGGCGGCACTGGAGACCGGTCGCTATCACCCGCATACCAAAATTGATACCAATCCGGGTTATATCCGGGTGGGTCGCAAAACTCTGCTGGACCCGATCAACTATGGCGTTATTGATCTGACCCGTGTGATTACAAAATCCAGCCAGGTGGGCGTCAGCAAGGTGGCCCTGGATCTGGAGCCCGACACCATCCGCAATATGTTTTACCGCCTGGGTCTGGGGCAGGGCACCGGTGTGGGCTTTCCCGGCGAGAGCGTTGGGGTCCTGCCCAGCCGCACCCGCTGGACACCGATTGAACGGGCCAACTTTGCCTTTGGTTACGGTGTCAGCGTCACGGCTTTGCAGCTGGCCCAGGCTTATGGCGTGTTGGCCAGCGACGGTATTCGCAAGCCGGTCAGTCTGCTGCGTCAGGATACACGACCAGAGGGTGACCAGGTGGTGGATGCCCGCTATTCCCGCCAAGTGGTCGATATGCTGAAAACGGTGATGCAATCCGAGGGCACGGCGCGTCGCGCCCAGATATCCAGTTATCCGGCGGCGGGCAAAACCGGAACGGTGCACAAAATCGGCAAGGATGGCTACGCCGATGACCGCTATCGCTCCGTGTTTGCCGGCATGGCGCCAGCCAATGATCCGCGCATTGTGATGGTGGTGGTGATCGAAGAGCCCAGCTCCGGTAAATACCATGGTGGCGAGGTGGCTGCGCCAGTGTTTTCGAGAGTAGCTGAAGGGGCTTTGCATATGATGCATGTGCCTCCGTTGGTGCCCGATACGAAAGGGTCAGGTACTCAGGTGGCAGGTGACGTCAAACCGCGCCGAGTGCAGCGGGAGCCCCTGACATGATGACCCAGGCAAACCTCCAAACCCTTCCAACCCTCGGGCAATTACTGCCCGAAGTGTCGTTGTTGGAGGCGGCGCTTTTCCCGGTTGGGCCGCTGGTACTCGACAGCCGTCAGGTGTCTTCCGGTGATACGTTTATCGCTTTGCCTGGCTCCCAGCATGATGGTCGGCGTTTTATTGACAATGCCCTGCAGCAGGGTGCGAGTTTGATTTTGACCGAACAAGAAACCTCATCTGAGGTGACTTGCCAGGCACTCGCTAATGGCATCCAGCAAGTGGCAATCCCCGCATTACGTCAACGTGTCAGCGAGATGGCTGCGCGCTGGTTTGGCAATCCCTCCTCCTCCATAAAGGTCGTGGGGATTACGGGAACCAATGGCAAAACCACCTGCAGTCAATGGTTGGCTCAATTGCTGAGTAGCGATGCCCAGCCAGCCGGTACTGTCGGCACTTTGGGTTATGGCCGTGTCGGACAACCACTGATTGAGACCGGCATGACCACCCCGGATGCGGTGGCGACCCAGCAAATATTGTCGATCCTGCTCGGCCAGGGAGTTGAGTCAGTTGCCATGGAAGTCTCTTCCCACAGTCTCGATCAGGGACGTGTGTCAGCCGTCGACATTGATGTGGCTGTGTTTACCAATATTGGTCGCGATCATCTCGATTACCACGGCGATATGGCCAGCTATGTGGCCAGCAAAACCGCATTAATGTCGTTTCAAAGCTTGAAGGCGGCTGTGGTTAACCGGGACGACCCCTGCAGCGGGGAATTTATCGCCAAGCTCTCTCCGGCGGTATCCCTGCTGACCTATGGTTTGCAAGGGAACGGTTTGCAGCAGGATAGCTCGCAAGAAAACCTGGATTTTACCCTGCGAGATGTTCACTACTTGCCCGACGGCGTGACAGCGACACTGATTTCGCCGGAAGGTGAATTTGATTTGTCACTGGCGATCTGGGGTGAGTTCAATCTTCGCAATATTCTGGCGGTAATTGCCAGCGCCTACGCCCTGGGCTACCCAATGGCTGATTTGGTTGTGAAACTGGCTGATTTAACACCGGTGTCCGGTCGTTTGGAGCCGGTAACCATTCCATCCGACATTACGGTGCTGATCGATTTTGCCCATACTGCCGATGCCCTGACGTCGGTCTTGTCCGCCGTACGGCAGCATAGTAGCCAGCGCTTGTGGTGTGTGTTTGGCTGTGGTGGCGATCGGGATAAAGGCAAGCGTCCAATAATGGCCGCCGCGGCAGAAGCGGTTGCCGATCGTATTGTAGTGACCAGCGATAACCCCAGAACGGAAGATCCACAAACCATCATTGATGAAGTGATGACGGGCTTTGAACGACCGCAACAGGTAACGGCCTTGGCGGATCGCCATGACGCAATCCAATACGCGATTCAGCAGGCCGAGAGTGGCGATTGCATTGTCATCGCCGGTAAGGGACATGAAGATTATCAGCAAGTCGGCACCGAAAAACGACCCTTTAGCGATATGAACGAAGCGCAACTGGCGGTCACTCAGCGTCGGGTTGAAAAGGGAGGGCTGCAGCAATGATTCAGCCAATGCGGTTAAGTGACGTCTCAACACCGCTCAACGGTCAACTGTTCGGCGACGATGTCACCTTCACCCGGGTCAATACCGATACGCGTACCATCAAAGACGGTGACTTATTTGTCGCTCTGCGCGGGGTGCGTTTTGATGCCCACGATTTTCTCATTCAGGCGTGTGAATCCGGTGCTGTGGCTGTGGTGGTAGAGCACTACATTGATGACCTGCCGGTGCCGCAGTTGCTGGTGGACGATACCACCCGTGCACTGGGTGACCTCGCTCACCTGGCGCGACTGCAATTCAACGGGCCGTTGGTAGCGCTCACTGGCAGTTGCGGTAAAACCACCGTTAAAGAAATGCTGGCAGCCGTGCTGGAGCAGGCTTCGGCCCAGCGAGCAGGTGCTGGGCGGGTGCATGTGACTCGCGGCAACTTGAATAATCATATCGGTGTACCGCAAACCCTGTTGGCCATGCAGGCCGGTACAGAGTATGCGGTGATTGAAATGGGGGCCAGTGGCCCTGGCGAAATCGATTATCTGGCGTCGATGGCCGAGCCTGAGGTGGCGCTGGTCAACAATGTGATGGCGGCACACCTGCAGGGATTTGGCAGTGAGGCCGGCGTAGCGGCGGAGAAATCCAACATCTACCGGCGTTTGCGTCAGCAGGGAACCGCCGTGATTAACTTGGATGAGCGTTATGCCAGCGCTTGGTTGCAGGAGTTGAGCGAACAGCGCCCTGATCTGCGTTGCCTGACCTTTTCCGATTGCATTCCAGAGGCGGACGTTTTTGCCGATCAGATTCATCTGGACGAGCTGGGGGGTTATCAATTTCAGCTCCACTATGGGGCGGAAGTCGTGAGCATCGTCTTGCCTGTGTTGGGACGCCAGAATGTAAATAACGCTCTCGCTGTGTCAGCCTGCTGTCTCGCAATTGGTGTGCCGATGCCGATCATTGCCAACGGCCTGGCTCAAGTGCGGGCTGTGGCCGGGCGTCTGGCGCCTCTGTCCGGTATTCATGACGCGTTGGTAGTGGATGATACTTACAACGCCAATCCGGGGTCTGTGAAAGCGGCTGCCCGGGTGCTGATGGATTTTTCTCTGCAGGGGCGTGATGTGGTCATGGTCCTGGGTGACCTGGGCGAGTTGGGGCAGGATGAAATCGTGGCCCTCAATCAGTTAGGGCGGGACTTGCAGGGTATGGGGATTCCCCGGCTGCTGACTCAGGGGCAAAACAGCCTTCATGCCTGCAACGGCTTCAATAAAGCCTTGCATCAGGTTGCGCTACAGCCGCATGCAGGGCAGTCCGAAGCGCAACATTTTCAAACCCAGGATGACGTCATCCGGGTATTACTTAAACAATTAACTCAAAACACGGTTGTACTGGTGAAAGGATCCCGTAGCGCACGGATGGAAGGCGTAGTGCAAGCAATCACAGTGAGTGGAGAACCATCATAATGCTTTTGTTGCTTGCAGAATATTTACAGCAATATGTTTCTGCTTTTGCGGTATTTCAGTACTTGACCCTGCGCGGCATTCTTGGGGTATTAACGGCATTGGCCATTTCCCTGATTCTGGGACCGTGGATGATTCGTAAACTGAATTACCTGCAGATTGGTCAGTCAGTGCGTGACGATGGTCCCGAATCCCATTTGAGCAAATCCGGAACCCCCACCATGGGCGGTACTTTGATTCTGGCGGCCATCTTTGTCAGTGCGCTGTTGTGGTCCGATCTCTCCAATCGCTACGTCTGGGTGGTATTGATTGTCACGGGTATTTTTGGTGCCGTGGGTTGGGTTGATGATTACCGCAAGGTGGTGGAGGCAAATTCCAAGGGCTTGCCCGCCCGCTGGAAATACTTCTGGCAATCGGTTGCGGGCTTGGGGGCAGCGATCTTTTTGTATACCACTGCCGCCACGCCGGCTGAAATTTCATTGATTGTGCCTTTCGCGAAAGAAGTATCGATCAATATGGGCTGGTTTTATATCGTGCTGACCTACTTCGTCATCGTTGGCTCCAGTAACGCGGTTAACCTGACCGACGGTCTCGACGGTCTTGCCATTATGCCGACCGTGCTGGTGGGGGGCGCTTTGGGGCTGATTGCTTACCTGGTGGGTCACTCCGAGTTTTCCGGTTACCTGCACATTCCTTACATCGCCGGTGCGGGCGAGTTGATTGTCTTTTGTGCGGCGCTGGGCGGCGCCGGCCTGGGATTCCTCTGGTTTAACACCTATCCCGCGCAAGTGTTTATGGGCGATGTGGGTGCCCTGGCACTGGGAGCGGCGCTGGGGGTCATGGCGGTGATTGTCCGCCACGAAATTGTGTTCTTCATCATGGGCGGTGTGTTTGTGATGGAGACGGTATCGGTGATCCTGCAGGTGGCGTCGTTCAAGTTAACCGGGCGTCGTATTTTTCGCATGGCGCCGCTGCACCACCACTTTGAATTGAAAGGCTGGCCAGAACCGCGAGTCATTGTGCGCTTCTGGATTATTACGGTGATGCTGGTGCTGTTTGGACTGGCGACCCTGAAATTACGATAGTAATCATGGTCGCATGATTAAAAATGAACGTCATTGCGAGGAGTGAAACGACGAAGCAATCCATGTGTGGCAGTGAGTATCAACACCGTGCAATACATGGATTGCCACGCCGCTGAGCGGCTCGCAATGACGGACTTTCTACAAAGGCAGGTTAGAGAAGAAAACTGTGGCTGAATTAATCGCGCAAAGTAATATCGTCGCACTGGTCGGTATGGGAGTGACCGGGCGTTCGGCTGCGCGTTATTTGCAGGCATCAGGTCGTCCGTTTATCTGGCTCGATACCCGTGCTGAACCACCCATGCTGGATGAGGTAAAGGCCGAGTTTCCGACGGTGTCGCTTGAGTTGGGTGAGCTGAAGTTGGATACCTTGCTGGCGGCGGCTGAAATCATTGTCAGTCCGGGTGTGGCCATTGCCACACCCGCCATCGCTGCGGCTGCTGAACAGGGCGTGCCGGTGCTGGGTGATATCGAATTGTTCTTGCGGGAAGTGTCGGCCCCGGTGATTGCGATTACCGGCTCCAATGCCAAGAGTACAGTCACTACCCTGGTTGGCGAAATGGCGCAGGCCGCTGGTCGCCAGGTGCTGGTGGGTGGCAATATTGGCGTGCCGGTACTGGATCTGTTGCAGCAAGCCACTGCTGAGTTGTATGTGCTGGAATTGTCGAGCTTCCAGTTGGAAACCGTACGCAAACTGGGCGCGGATGTCGCCACTATTTTGAACGTCAGCGAAGACCATATGGATCGCTACGACAGCTTGGCCCAGTACCATATGGCCAAACAGCGTGTGTATTTTGGTGCGCGTAACATCGTCATTAATCGTCAGGATCCTTTGACCTCCCCACCGCTGGCGGCGGGCGTGACGGTGTGGAGTTTTGGCCTGGATGCGCCTGATCGCCACGGCTTTGGGGTGCGCATGAAGGACGGTGAGGAATACCTGGCCTTTGAGTTTACGTCACTGATGCCGACCAGGGAATTGAAAATGCCTGGTCGCCACAACCTGGCCAATGCCCTCGCCGCTCTCGCCCTGGGGCATGCGGTGCAGTTGCCGATGGAAGCCATGTTGCAAACGCTGCGCACGTTTGCGGGCTTGCCCCATCGCTGCCAGTGGATCGCCGAAGCCGGCGGTGTGAATTACTTCAACGACTCCAAGGGCACAAATGTTGGCGCCACATTGGCAGCTCTGCAGGGGCTCAGGAAAGCCAGCGGCAAGATCGTGCTGATTGCTGGCGGTGTTGGCAAAGGCGCAGACTTTGCGCCACTCAAAGCCGCCAGTGAAGGTTTGCGGGCAGTGGTGGTGATCGGTGAAGACGGTGATCGCATCGCAGCCCAGTTCCACGGCATAGTCCCGGTCCTGACAGCCGATTCCATGCTGGATGCAGTGAAACAGTCCCGCCAACAGGCACTTGATGGTGATGATGTGTTGCTGTCGCCAGCCTGTGCCAGCTTCGACATGTTCAAAGGTTTTGAAGATCGTGGCGAACACTTTGTGCAAGCTGTGCGGGAGGTGCTGGCATGAGTGTCCGGACACCCACGCTGACTCAGCAGCACTGGAGTGATGGCATCAACTGGCCGTTGTTGACGCTGGTGATGGCACTATCGTCGGTGGGGCTGGTGATGGTGACGTCTGCGTCCATCACGTTTGCCGAAGAGACCTACAACGATGCCTGGTACTTCGCCAAGCATTACGTCATCTACTGGACAGTGGGCATGATTGGCGCGGTGCTGGTGGCGGCGGTACCGGCCACAATATGGGAAAAATATGGCAGCCTGTTTTTGATTTTGGCGTTGGTGCTGCTGACCCTGGTACTGATTCCCGGCATTGGCCGAAAGGTCAATGGCAGTCAGCGTTGGTTACAGCTTGGCCCTCTTGGAGTCCAGGCCTCCGAGATAGTGAAGTTTTGTGTCATTGTGTTTTATGCCAGTTTTCTGGCCCGGAGAGGTGAAGAAACCCTGCAAGACTGGCGCGGTGTCTTCAAGCCACTGTTGATTCTCGGCATGATGATTTTCCTGTTGCTGCTGGAGCCGGACTTTGGGGCCTCGGTGGTACTGGCGGGAACCGTCATGGCCATGCTGTTTGTGGCCGGGGTACGCTTGTGGCAGTTCGTGTTGCTGTTTGTAACGGCTCTGGGTGGGTTGATGCTGATCGCCACCTTGTCACCTTATCGCATGCAGCGTCTGGTGACCTTTCTCGATCCATGGGCGGACCAGTTTAACAGTGGTTATCAGCTGACCCAGTCGCTGATTGCCTTCGGCCGCGGCGAATGGACCGGACTGGGTTTGGGCAACAGCGTACAGAAACTGTTTTATCTGCCCGAGGCTCACACCGATTTTATTTTCGCCATCATCGCTGAGGAGTTTGGTCTGCTAGGGGTGGCAACAGTGATTGGGTTGTTTATCGGTTTGGTGATCGCCATTTTGAATGTTTCACAGCGGGCGATGGCTGAAAACAAAATTTTTGCCAGCTTTGCGGCCTTCGGGGTGGCGGTGATGTTTGCTGCCCAGGCGTTCATTAATGTGGGCGTAGCTTCCGGTTTACTGCCGACCAAGGGGTTGACCATGCCCTTTATCAGTTATGGCGGCAGTAGTTTGTTGGTCTCCAGTGCCCTGATGGCCCTGGTATTGCGTCTCGACTGGGAATTAAAGCGTGTGGTGGTTCCAGTCTCCAGCAAGCGTTCAGCTCGTCGAGCAATGCCCGAGCGTCAACTGGTGGAGGCCGCATGATGAATAAGCCAGCCTTGCGAGTTGTCATTATGGCCGGTGGCACCGGTGGGCATGTGTTTCCGGCGCTGGCGGTGGCTGAGAAACTCCGGGAGCGTGGCGCGGTGCTGAGCTGGTTGGGCACTGCCCGGGGTATTGAAGCCGAATTGGTACCGGCGGCGAACATTCCTTTGCACTGCCTGTCCATTGAAGGCGTGCGGGGCAAAGGTCTGATGACCAAATTAAAAGCGCCGTTTCTGCTGTTGAACGCTGTCTGGCAGGCACGTGGTATTTTACAGCAGGAACAGGCCGACGTGGTGCTCGGGTTGGGTGGATTTGCATCCGGCCCAGGAGGAGTCGCGGCCAGGTTGTTGGGCAAGCCGTTGTTGGTGCACGAGCAAAATGCCGTTGCCGGAACCACCAATCGGTGGTTGGCGAAAATGGCAACCAGAGTGATGGAAGCGTTTCCGGGCAGTTTGCCTGGGGCTGTACATGTGGGGAATCCGGTGCGGGAATCCATCGCTCAGGTGGCTCCGTTGACGATAGATAAAGAAGAACCCCTGAAATTATTGGTATTGGGCGGTAGCCTGGGAGCACTGGCACTGAATGAAATGCTACCAGCGGCCATCGCCCAGCTGCCGGCAGAGCTGCGACCCACCATAAAACACCAGACTGGCAAGCGCCATCTGGAGGCGACTCAGGATATGTATCGCCGTGCCGGTGTCGAGGCCGAGGTAGTGTCTTTTATCAACGACATGGCGGCAGTGTACCAGTGGGCGGATGTGGTCATTTGCCGGGCCGGCGCTTTGACCGTTTCGGAATTAACTCTGGCGGGGCGGGGGGCCATGCTGGTGCCTTTTCCCTACGCCATAGACGATCATCAGACTCGCAATGCCCAGTGGTTGGAAAACAATGGCGCAGGCATTGTTAAGCAGCAAAAAGATTTAACGGCTGATCAGGTTGCGGACTTTATTCGGGACGTGGCTGAAAACCGCGGCCAGTTGTTGCGCATGTCCGAGTCGGCCAGGCAGTTGGCCATGCCAAATGCGGCCAATGAAGTGGCGGATTACTGTGTACAGGCCGCCAATGGCTGACAATGAATTATCGAGACTTATCATGACTGAAGCGAACCAGACCACAGGCATCATCGACAAAAAAGTCCTGGAAATCCCAGAGATGCGTCGTATTCGCCGCATTCATTTTATTGGTATCGGTGGTGCCGGAATGAGCGGGATTGCCGAAGTACTGTTAAACCAGGGCTATGAAGTTTCTGGATCGGATTTGCGGGAATCTGCCACCACTCAACGGCTGCAAAAGATCGGTGCCAAAGTATTTATCGGACACAGTGAAGGCAATATCGTCGGGGCCGATGTGGTCGTCAACTCCTCGGCGGTGGACATCCACAACCCGGAAATGATCGGCGCCCGGGAAAATCGCATACCGATTGTCCGACGGGCGGAAATGCTGGGCGAGTTAATGCGTTACCGTCACGGTATTGCCATTGCCGGTACTCATGGTAAAACCACCACCACCAGTTTAATGGCCTCGGTGCTGGCAGCGGGAGACCGCGATCCGACGTTTGTGATCGGCGGCCTGTTAAACAGTGCCGGCGCCAATGCCCAGCTGGGGGGCAGCCGTTACCTGGTGGCCGAGGCGGATGAAAGTGATGCATCGTTTTTGCATCTGCAACCGATGGTAGCGGTGGTGACGAACATCGATGCCGATCACATGGACACCTACGGTGGCGATTTCTCCCAGGTTAAGAAAACCTTTGTGGAGTTTCTTCACAATCTGCCGTTTTACGGTTTGGCGGTGCTCTGTGGCGATGATCCTGTGGTGCAGGAAATTATTCCGGATGTATCACGTCCGATCATCACCTACGGCTTTGAAGAGGGTAACGATTTCCGTGCAGTGAATGTGAAAGCGGAGGCAATGAGAACGCGTTTCACTGCCGTGCGCCCAGATGGCAAGCCGGATTTGGATATCACGGTCAATATGCCGGGTGATCACAACGTGCTCAATGCCCTCGCCACGGTTGCCGTGGCCACGGACGAAGGTCTGGACGATACGGCTATCCAGCAAGGGTTGCAAAACTTTGCTGGAGTTGGGCGTCGTTTTCAGGTGTATGGCGAATTCCCGGTTGCCGGGGGCGAGGCGATGCTGGTGGATGATTACGGCCACCATCCCCGGGAGGTGGCTGCGACCATTGCCGCCATTCGTCAGGGGTGGCCTGAGCGTAGGCTGCTGATGGTGTATCAGCCGCATCGCTATACCCGTACACGGGATTTATACGAAGACTTTGTTGACGTATTGTCGCAAGTGGATTCATTGATTTTGCTGGAAGTCTACAGCGCCGGTGAGGATCCGATACCGGGTGCTGATGGCCGTCACCTGTGCCGCAGTATTCGTGGACGCGGTCTGGTGGAGCCGATTTTTGTGGAAGGCATCGATGGTGTACCGGAAATAGTAGCTGACCTGGTGCAGCCCGGTGACATTGTGTTGACCCAGGGCGCCGGCAATGTCGGCATGCTGGCTGTGGAGTTGGCCAAGCGCAAACTGAAGTAGAAAGGGACTGAATACTAATGAATCGTCATTGCGGCACACTCTTTATTTTTCGATGACGTATTACAAAGTATTTTGAAGTTGCTAGAGGCAGATGTATGACTAACAACAACCACTCACAGGACTTTGGTCGAGTAGCCGTTTTGTACGGTGGGCAGTCGGCTGAGAGGGAAGTATCCCTCAAAAGTGGTCAAGCGGTGTTTGATGCGCTGTGCCGCCAGGGAGTGGACGCCTTTTTAATTGATGTGGGTGAAGACATTGTGTCGCGGCTGCTCAATGAGCAGATTGATCGGGTATTCATTGCTTTGCATGGCCCGGGTGGGGAAGACGGCCGTATCCAGGCACTGCTGGAGTTTCTGGGCTTGCCCTATACCGGCAGTGGAGTGCAAGCCTCATCCATCGCCATGGATAAGTGGCGCAGCAAGCAAATTTTTACCGCGGCCAGCATCCCGACACCGGCGTATCGGGGACTGTCGGCGGACAATCTTGATCTGGTGGTGGCCGAGATTGGATCGGCCTTGATGGTGAAGCCAGCCCATGAAGGTTCCAGTATTGGCATGTCGAAAGTGGCAAGCCGGGAAGAGCTGGATGAGGCCTATGCCGAGGCGGTCAAATACGATCGCAGCGTGTTTGCCGAGCAAGTGATTGTCGGTGCCGAATATACTGTGGCGGTACTGGACGGCAAGGCGTTGCCAGCCATTCGTTTGGAGACCGATCATGTGTTTTACGATTACGATGCCAAGTACATCGCCGACGACACCCGCTATCTGTGTCCCTGCGGGCTGGACGCAGACACAGAATTGCAACTGGGGCAGCTGGCTGAAAACGCCTTTGAGGCACTCGGCTGCAGCGGTTGGGGGAGAGTGGATTTTATGGCGGATGAGTCCGGCAACTTTTTCACCCTGGAGGTGAATACGGTACCCGGAATGACGGACCACAGCTTGGTGCCGATGGCCGCCAAAGTTGCTGGGCTGTCGTTTGATGAGCTGGTGTTACGAATACTGGAGCAGGCACAGCGGTAATTATGAAGGAATCTCATCGCACCCGGGTTCACACCCCAAGCCGTACAGCATCGACAGCGGTCAATAAGGCCCTGCGCGGAGCCAGCCGGTCTTTGCGAGAGTCAGATGATTCGAATAATGGGCGTGTATTGGGATGGTTGAGCCATGCGTGTTTATTGGCTGTGGTATTGATTGCCGGGTATGTCATCAGTCAGTGGTTGATGCAACAAATGGATCGTCCGGTGACCAATGTCAGTATCAATGGTGAATTTACTCGGGTGAGCCGGGAAGAGGCTGCCGATAAAGTGTACGCGGCCATGGGCAACAGTTTTATGAAGCTGAATCTGGTGGAGATTCAGGCGCAGTTAACGGCCATGCCCTGGGTCGATCGGGTACAGGTGGCGCGCCGCTGGCCGGATCAGTTAGTGGTCAGTCTGGTCGAACACCGTCCAATCGCTCAATGGGGTGAGCGTGACGCCCTCAATCATCGCGGAGAGGTGATTGAGCTGGAAGAGGGAGCTGCATCTCGCACCTTATTGAAGGGGCTGCCGCAGTTGCGTGGTGTAGCGGGTATGGAGCAAGAAATGATGTTGCAGTATCAGGCACTCAATAAGCTGTTGATGGAACAGAATCTATCGGTATTGCGCCTGACCTGTGATGAGAGCCGCAGCTGGGCAGTCACCTTGAGTGACGGGGTGGAGCTGAACTTGGGCAGAGATCAGATTATGGAAAAAGTCGGTCGTTTCAAGACCGTGTATGAAAAACAGCTGCGCTCACGCTGGGCTGAACTCAGCCGCATTGATCTGCGCTATTACAATGGTCTGGCGGTAGAATGGCGACAGGGCTAGCGATCGAAACGGACGTTCGTAAATAAGACATGGTAAATAACAAAATAGTAATTCAGGAAATTGATATGGCACTAACGCCAACAGGTGAGGTGAGTTAATGGCCCCGACAAATGAAAATCGCATGGTTGTTGGTCTGGATATTGGCACCTCCAAAGTGGTAGCCATTGTCGGGGAGCTGTCTGCCGATGGTGAACTGGAAATTGTGGGCATTGGTTCGCACAGATCTGCTGGCTTGAAAAAAGGCGTGGTGGTTAATATTGAATCCACTGTGCAATCCATACAGCGCGCTGTTGAAGAAGCCGAATTGATGGCGGGTTGCCAGATTCACTCCGTCTATGCGGGCATCGCCGGCAGCCATATTCGCAGTTTGAATTCCCACGGTATCGTGGCCATTAAAGATCGTGAAGTATTCAGTCAGGATCTGGATCGGGTTATAGACGCTGCCCAGGCTGTTGCGATTCCGGCAGATCAGAAAATTCTGCACATCCTGCCGCAGGAATACCTGATTGATGAGCAGGAAGGCGTCAAGGAACCCCTGGGAATGTCCGGTGTAAGACTGGAAGCCAAGGTGCATTTAGTGACCTGTGCTGTAAATGCTGCGCAGAATATTGAGAAGTGTATTCGTCGCTGCGGCCTGGAAGTGGAAGACATTATTCTGGAACAACTGGCGTCCAGTTATGCTGTGCTGACCGATGATGAAAAAGAGCTGGGCGTGTGCATGGTGGATATCGGTGGTGGGACCACGGATATCGCCATCTTTACCGAGGGCTCGATTCGCCATACGGGAGTGATTCCAATTGCCGGTGATCAGGTGACCAACGACATCGCCATGGCTTTGCGTACACCGACCATGTACGCCGAAGAGATCAAGATTAAATATGCCTGCGCGCTGGCAAAGCTTGCTGGACCGGATGAAACCATCAAGGTGCCCAGTGTTGGTGATCGTGAACCGCGTGATCTATCCCGCCAAGCACTGGCCGAGGTGGTCGAGCCGCGCTACGACGAGCTTTTTACTCTGGTGCAGGCGGAGTTACGGCGCAGCGGTTTTGAGGATCTGGTTGCAGCAGGCATCGTATTGACCGGCGGCACCTCGAAAATGGAAGGGGTTATCGAACTGGCGGAAGAAATTTTTCATATGCCGGTGCGACTGGGGACACCGCAAAACGTACGCGGCCTAAGCGACATCGTGAATAACCCGATTTATTCGACAGGGGTAGGCCTGTTGCAATACGCCAAGCATCAGCAAGCTGATGTCCGGCATTCTCCCAGTGCCATGAAGGCCGAAGGGAATAACTGGTGGGACAAGGTGCGGACCTGGTTCCAGGGAAATTTTTAAAACGAAACACCAATTTTTACTATGTTAGTGCATCAAAACTCAATCCACGTTTTGGTCAGGGAAAAGGGGAAAAACCATGTTTGAACTAGTTGATAGCATACCATCTAATGCAGTTATTAAAGTCGTTGGGGTCGGTGGTGGTGGCGGCAATGCCGTCAAGCACATGATCGACTGCTCGGTAGAAGGTGTAGAGTTTGTCTGCGCCAATACCGATGCTCAGGCTCTCAAGGACATTGATGCACGCACTGTTTTGCAACTGGGTAATGCCATTACCAAGGGGCTGGGTGCGGGTGCCAATCCGGATGTGGGTCGTCAGGCGGCTATGGAAGACCGTGAGCGTATCGCCGAGGTACTTGAAGGCGCAGACATGGTATTCATTACCGCAGGTATGGGTGGCGGCACCGGCACTGGTGGTGCTCCTGTGGTAGCCGAAGTGGCGAAAGAGTTGGGTATCCTGACGGTGGCGGTGGTGACCAAGCCATTCCCGTTTGAAGGTAAAAAGCGGCTGGCGATTGCCGAGCATGGTATCAAGGAGTTGCAGGAGCGCGTCGACTCTCTGATTACCATTCCCAATGAAAAGTTGTTGGCGGTGTTGGGTAAAACCACCAGCCTGCTGGATGCCTTCAAGGCAGCTAATGACGTCTTGTTGGGTGCCGTGCAGGGTATTGCTGATTTGATTATGCGTCCCGGTATGATCAACGTTGACTTCGCCGATGTGCGTACTGTCATGTCTGAAATGGGCATGGCGATGATGGGTACGGGTATTGCCAAAGGTGAGAATCGTGCTCGTGAAGCGGCAGAAGCGGCCATTCGCAGCCCGTTGTTGGAGGATATCAATCTGCAGGGCGCGCGCGGCATTCTGGTTAATATCACTGCCGGCCTGGATTTGTCCCTGGGTGAGTTCTCCGAGGTGGGGGATACCGTGGAAGAGTTCGCCTCCGATGGCGCGACTGTGGTGGTTGGCACGGTTATTGATCCTGAAATGAGTGATGAGTTGCGGGTAACTGTTGTGGCCACCGGCCTCGGCGAGCCTGCTATGGCGCACAAGCCGGAAACCACCAAGGTCGTGGTGGACAACACTCGCCGTGCCAACGGTCAGCCGGACTACTCTCAGTTGGATAAGCCTACTGTGTTGCGACAGCAGCCTGTTCGCACCAGTGGTTCTGCCGTACAGAAGCCTATGGAAGACAAGGATATGGAATATCTGGATATCCCTGCCTTTTTGCGACGTCAGGCGGATTAAAACGCCTGCAGTCGCCCTGGTGCCAGCTGGTTATCCCAGCTAGCTGCCAGGACACAAGCTGATTGCGCCCTCCCGAGCAGCACGCCGCTTGGGAACACGTGACCCCCTCACGGGCAGGGATGCCGAGGCCAATCAGCTTATAAAACAGGATGTTACAGGCGATTATTAGCCCAATAGCGATATATTTATTGGTTTATGGGTACTTACTTTGTTAAAATCGTTCGATTAAATGCCCCAACTTAGTGCCGGACGGGCTTTTTGTCCGGTGGGTGCTTGGTGTTCTGTGCGTTTTATGAATTAAGAGGCGCGGTTCCGGTTTCGTTCAGGTTCGCTCAGTAATGATACGAGCCTATTCAAGTGCCGGTGCCCATACGACCGACACCAAGAGCCATTGATCAGGTGAAAGACACTTCGATGATTAGACAGCGTACGCTCAAAAATGCTATCCGTGCCACTGGTGTGGGTTTGCACACAGGTGAAAAAATCTATCTGACACTGTTGCCGGCCCCTGTCGACACAGGGATCGTTTTCCGACGTGTTGATCTGGATCCTGTGGTTGAAATTCAGGCCAAAGCTGAAAATGTCGGCGATACCACCTTGTCCACCACTCTGGTGAAAGGCGATGTGCGGGTCTCCACCGTTGAGCACCTGTTGTCAGCCATGGCAGGCATGGGTATCGATAACGCCATCGTCGAAGTCAGCGCCGCCGAAGTGCCGATCATGGATGGCAGTGCCGGTCCTTTTGTCTTCCTGATTCAGTCTGCCGGTATTGAAGAGCAGGCTGCCGCGAAGAAATTTATCCGTATCAAGCGCCCTCTGGTGGTGGAGGATGGCGATAAAGTAGCCAGCTTCCTGCCTTTTGACGGCTTCAAAGTGTCCTTTTCCATTGACTTTGATCACCCTGTGTTCAAGGGCCGCACGTTGGAAGCCGCTGTGGATTTTTCCAGCACGTCCTTCGTTAAAGAAGTCAGCCGTGCTCGTACCTTTGGTTTTATGCACGAAATCGAATACCTTCGCTCGAAGGGTCTGGCCAAGGGTGGCAGTGTCGATAACGCCATTGTCGTAGACGAATACCGAATCCTGAACGAGGATGGCCTGCGCTACGAAGACGAGTTTGTGAAGCACAAGATTTTGGATGCGATTGGTGATCTGTACCTGCTAGGCAACAGCCTGATTGGTGAGTTCAAGGCTCACAAGTCTGGCCATGCCCTGAATAACAAGTCACTGCGTCAGTTGATTGCCCAGGAAGATGCCTGGGAAGTGGTGACTTTCGAAGACGAAAGCACAGCCCCCATCTCCTACGTCAAGCCGGTATTGGCGGTTTAATGACATTCGTCCTATTCTGCTAGGGACACCCGCATCATTGCTTATTGATGCCCGGGGCTTCTAGAAAGCCTCGGGTACTGTATTAATAAGTATTGGTAATTCATTGTTTTATATGCGATATTTAGCGCCAGATTGCTCGGCAATCCGGCGTTTTTGTGTTTTTGCACGACTGAAATTGGCTCAATAATCCACATACGGGGCCGATATTCTTCTTCGTCACAGTAATGGGTTCGTCACATTAATGGGGGCCAGAGTGCAGGAGCCGGAAAACCAAACCGCTGGAAAAGCTAGCCACTAGAAAAACAAAGCCATCAAAACGGGAAAACAATGAAAGTCATTGTTGTCAGCAAACATCACGGACGTACGCGCTCTATCAATCTGGGTAGTTGGACCCGGGCGTTGCTGTCTGTTTGTCTGCTGGGTATTCCTGTGGGATTGGGAGCCTGGATGAACCATGAGTTCAGCCAGAAAGAGGGCAGCGACCTGTTTACCGAGGATTCGGCCAAAGCCTGGAGTGAGTCCCTGAGCACGCAGCAGCAAGCCCTGCAAGCGGCCAAGCAACGTGCTGAAGAGCAATTGGCTGCTTTGACGTTACGTATGGCGGAGCTGCAGGCCCGCTTGATGCGCCTTGATGCCCTGGGCGAACGAATTACGACCATTGCCAAGCTTGATAAAGGTGAGTTTGACTTTAGCCAGCCGCCGGCTGTCGGTGGGCCAGAAAGTATGGCTCTGGGTGAAGCTTACCAGGCACCGGATTTTGTCCAGGTGATCGATCAGCTGTCCGACCAGATTGAAAATCGCGAGCAACAGCTTGAAATTTTAGAAGCCCTGTTGGCCAAGCGAAAAATCCAGCGCGATGTCTTTCTTGCCGGTCGACCCATCACCAAAGGCTGGATGTCATCCCGTTATGGTCGCCGCACCGACCCGTTTAATGGGCGTGTCGCCTGGCATAAAGGGGTGGATTTCGCCGGTAAGCTGGGTTCAGACGTGGTCTCGGTCGCCGCTGGGGTCGTCACCTGGTCGGCTGAGCGACATGGCTACGGCCAGATGGTTGAGATCAACCACGGAAATGGATACAGCACTCGCTACGCCCACAACTCTGAAAACCTGGTGAAAGTGGGCGATGTTATCAAAAAAGGGCAGGTAGTTGCCCTGATGGGCTCCAGTGGACGATCCACTGGCCCTCATGTCCACTTTGAAGTTTACAAGCACGGTAGGGCAGTCGATCCCGCCGCCTATATTCACCGCACGGTGCGCTAATCCCTATCTTTTGCTTGCTTCCGCAGGCTCCTTTCTGTTTACTTGTGCCTTTTGTGTGCACGCACCCTCTATATAGAAAAACTCGGTATTACTCATGATTGGTAAATTGGTCAAATCCGTGTTCGGGTCAAAAAATGATCGCGAACTCAAGCGTATGAGGAAATTGGTCAAGCGCGTAAATGAGCTTGAACCTGAGCTGGAAGCTCTCTCGGATACTCAGCTGAGGCTGAAGTCAACAGAGTTTAAAGAGCGCTTTCAAAATGGAGAGACCCTGGACGATTTACTGCCGGAAGCGTTTGCCGCCTGTCGCGAAGCCAGTCGCCGGTCATTGGGCATGCGTCATTTCGATGTCCAGCTGATTGGTGGTATTACCCTGCACGAGGGACGCATAGCCGAGATGCGTACCGGTGAGGGTAAAACCCTGATGTCCACCCTGGCGGCTTACCTGAACGCCCTCTCTGGGAATGGCGTCCATATCGTGACTGTCAACGATTACCTGGCTCACCGCGATGCGGAATGGATGCGCCCCCTTTACGAAGCATTGGGTATGACGGTTGGGGTCATTCGATCCATGCAGGACCCGCAATCCAAATATGAGGCCTATCAGGCAGACATCACCTACGGCACCAATAACGAGTTTGGCTTTGATTTTCTGCGTGACAATATGGCGCTGCGTAAGGACGACAAAATGCAGCGTCCGCTCAGCTTTGCCATTGTCGATGAAGTGGACTCTATTCTGATTGACGAGGCTCGCACCCCGTTGATCATCTCCGGCGCTGCCGAAGACAGCTCGCGTCTGTACAAACAGATGAACCTGTTTATTCCCCGCCTTGTGCAGCAGTTGGTGGATGGTGAGGAGATCACCCAGCCCGGTGATTACCTGTTGGATGAGAAGAGCCGCACGGTGGAGTTGACCGAAGATGGCCATCAGAAAGTGGAGCATATGCTGGTAGAGGCCGGCCTGCTGCAGGAAGATGACAGCCTCTATTCAGCCTTGAACCTGAACCTGCTGCACCATGTGCACGCCGCACTCAAGGCTCACACCCTGTTCCACCGGGATGTGGACTACATCATCCAGGATAACCAGGTGGTGCTGATTGATGAGCACACCGGTCGAACCATGATGGGGCGGCGCTTGTCGGAAGGTCTGCATCAGGCGCTGGAAGCCAAAGAGGGAGTGGCCATTCAAAACGAGAGCCAGACCCTGGCCTCCACCACTTTCCAGAATTACTTCCGGTTGTACGCCAAGCTTTCCGGCATGACCGGTACCGCGGATACCGAAGCGTTTGAATTTCACCAGATTTACGGTCTGGATGTGGTGGTAATTCCCACCAACAAGCCGATTGCCCGTGATGACCTCAATGACCTGGTGTACCTCTCTATTGAGGAAAAGTTTGAAGCCATTGGCAACACCGTCAAAGAGCTTCAGGACAAGCAAATTCCAGTGTTGGTAGGTACCGCTTCGGTGGAGGCGTCGGAAGAAATGTCCCGTCGGCTCAAAAAGATCGGTATCAAGCACAATGTATTGAACGCCAAGCACCACGACCGCGAAGCGGCCATTATCGCGGAAGCCGGCCGACCCGGTGCGGTTACTATTGCCACCAACATGGCCGGCCGGGGTACAGATATTGTGCTGGGTGGCAATTTTGAAGCGGAAGTGGCGGCAATGGACAATCCCACGGAAGCACAGATTGAAGCGGCCCGTCAGGATTGGCAGCAGCGCCACGCCCAGGTTCTCGAAAACGGCGGCCTGCATATTATCGGTACCGAACGCCATGAATCCCGCCGCATCGACAACCAGTTGCGTGGTCGTGCGGGGCGCCAGGGTGATCCGGGTGTGACCCGTTTCTATTTGTCGATGGAAGACAATCTGATGCGAATCTTCGCTTCAGACAGGGTGCGCGGCTTTATGCAAGCCCTGGGTATGGAAAAGGGTGAAGCCATTGAGCATCGTATGGTGACCAATGCCATTGAAAAAGCCCAGCGCAAGGTGGAAGGGCGCAACTTCGATATTCGTAAGCAGTTGCTGGAATTTGACGACGTGGCCAACGATCAGCGTCAGGTGGTGTATCAGCAGCGCAACGAATTGCTGGAATCAGACGATATTGGCGAGACGATTTCCGCCATTCGTCGTGATGTGGTGTTTGATACGGTCGCCACCTTTATTCCGCCCCAAAGTGTGGAAGAACAATGGGATGTGGCCGGTCTGGAGCAGCACCTCGCGGCCGAGTTTGGGCTGCAGCTACCGGTCGCCCAGTGGCTGGAAGAGGACAAGAAGCTCCACGAAGAAAGCTTGCGAGAGAAGATTCTCGAAGAAGTGCATACCGCTTATGAAGCTAAATGCGAACGCTTTGGTCCGGTCATGCGCGAAGTGGAACGGCAGATAATGCTGAATGTTCTGGACATGCTGTGGAAAGAACATCTGGCCAATATGGATCACCTGCGTCAGGGGATTGGTTTGCGCGCCTTTGCCCAGAAAAACCCCAAGCAGGAGTACAAGCGTGAGTCGTTTGAGTTGTTCCAGCAGATGCTCGATAACCTCAAGACTGAAGTGGTGCGCATGCTGGCCCGTGTGGAGCCTGTGACCCAGGAAGAAATGGAGCTGATGGAAGCCCAGCGCCGTCAGGCGGCAGAGCTGGAAAAGCAGCGTATGCAATTGCAGCACGCCGAAAGTTCAGCACTGACGGCTGACGCAGACATGGAAGCCGAGCACCCTGAGGCCAAACCTTTTGTGCGCGAGGGCTCCAAGGTCGGTCGCAATGACCCCTGTCCCTGTGGCTCTGGTAAAAAATACAAGCAGTGTCACGGTCGTCTTGACTGAGGCATAATTGAGCAAAGCTCAAGCGCTCAAGGCAATGTCGGAGTCCGGGCAAATCCTGATACCGTCATTGCGAGCGTAGCGAAGCGATCCATATTTGGCACCATTCAGCTACAAGGTGCTAAATATGGATTGCTTCGTTCTATCGGTAAGAAACGCTTTGTAAGAAATGCATTTGCAAGTCTTAAGCATTTCAATTTTTATTGACTGAATATTCTATCTATCAAGTAGGTACCCGCTATGGCAGTAGGCCACTTTCCCTTTCCCCAACAGCCAGACGTGCCCGGCATTCGCTGGGGTACGGCCAGTGCCGGTATCAAGGCCGGCTCCCAGCCTGGAGCCCGCAAGGATCTGGTGGTGATGGAATTGGCGGCCGACAGCCGTGTGGCGGGCGTGTTTACCCAAAACGCGTTTTGCGCCGCCCCGGTGACGGTCGCCAAGCAGCATTTGGAGCAGGGCGCTATTCGCTACCTGGTGATTAACTCGGGCAACGCCAATGCCTGCACCGGTGACGAAGGTTTGGCCGATGCACGGCTGACTTGCAGTAAGCTGGCCGAAGCCTGCAGTGTGAAATCCCAGCAGGTATTGCCGTTTTCCACCGGGGTTATCGGCGAGCGCCTGCCCATGGCGCGGTTATTGGCTGCTCTGCCACAAGCCTTCAACTCCTTTTCTGAACAAGGCTGGGAAGACGCCGCCCGAGGTATTATGACCACGGATACACGCCCGAAAGGCGCCAGCGTGCAGTTCGAATTTGAAGGCGAAACCATCGTCGTCAGTGGCATTGCCAAGGGCTCGGGCATGATCAAGCCGAATATGGCCACCATGCTGGGCTACATAGCCACCAACGCCAAAGTCAGTCAGCCTCTGCTGAATGAACTGGCGAAGAAGGCCGCCAATCAATCCTTTAACCGCATCACCGTCGATGGCGATACTTCCACCAACGACGCCTGCATGCTGATTGCTACCGGCCAAACCAGCCTGGCTGAAATCACCAGCACCCAGGGTGAATTGTTCGCCAAGCTCTATAATGCGGTGGTATCGGTGCATATTCAGCTGGCCCAGAACATTGTCTGTGACGGTGAGGGCGCCACCAAGTTTGTCACCGTGCAGGTTGAGGGGGCGACAACCAAGCCAGAGGCGTTGACCGTTGCCTATTCCGTGGCCCAGTCACCATTAATCAAAACGGCGTTGTTCGCTTCGGATCCCAACTGGGGGCGCATAGTCGCTGCCATTGGCTATGCCAATGTGGACAGTCTGGTGGCTGAGAAGGTCAAGGTCTGGCTGGGTGATGTACTGATCGTTGAAAATGGTGGACGCGCCGCCAGCTATACCGAAGAGCAGGGGCAGGCGGTGATGAATCAGGAAGAGATCATGATCCGGATTGATCTTGGTCGTGGCAGCTCCAAAGAGCGAGTCTGGACCACTGACCTGTCCCATGACTACGTCTCCATCAACGCCGATTACCGCAGCTAAATTTTCGATTATTAACCCGGCTTCATACCACGTCATTGCGAACGCAGTGAAGCAATCCATGTTTGGCAGTGGCCTCAGCTAGAGGCATTGCCAATCAATTGCCCCTCAGCCCGGAATGACCTTAAACAAGTAATTCCACATGCCCAAAATCGTCCACGTCGCCGCCGGGGTTATTCGCAACCCCGAAGGCAAAATCCTTATCGCCAAGCGCCCCGATCACGCCCATCAGGGCGGCCTGTGGGAATTTCCCGGTGGCAAGTTGGAAGCGGGTGAATCCGTCGAGACAGCCCTGGTCCGTGAACTGCAGGAAGAACTCGGCATTCACTCCCAGGAGCTGTCACCCCTGATTCAGATTCGTCACGACTACCCGGACAAATCGGTATTGCTGGATGTCTGGAATGTGTCAGCCTTTGATGGTGAGGCGCACGGCAAGGAGGGGCAACCCATTCGCTGGGTCAACGCGTCGGAACTGAGCAATTATGCTTTTCCCGCTGCCAATGTACCCATTGTTACCGCCGCCCAATTGCCTGCGCGCATGCTGATCACTGGTGAGGCGCAAGACCTGGTCGGCTGTTTGCAAAATCTCTCGTCGGCGCTGGAGCAGGGGATTACTCTGGTGCAGCTGCGACAGAAGCAGTGGACACAAGAGCAGTGGCACACCTATCTGCCAGAGATCAAAAGCCTCTGCCAACAGGCCGGTGCTCAATTGATCCTAAATTCACCACCAGCGGAGCTGGCCACGGCAGCTGACGGCCTGCACCTCACCAGCGCTCAGCTGAAAACGTATCACCAATCTGAGCGAACGCCAGGGCAGTGGCTCAGCGCCGCCTGCCATTCAGCAGCAGACATTGCCTTGGCGGATGCCGCCGGGGTGGACTTCATTACCCTCTCGCCGGTCAACAGCACCCAAACCCACCCAGGCCAAAGCCCTTTGGGCTGGGACAGCTTCGAGCAATGGGTAAAAGACGCGAAACTCCCCGTCTATGCCCTGGGTGGCATGAACGAACAAGATATTCCGGACAGCATCCGCCGGGGCGGGCAGGGTATTGCCGGGATCAGAGCCTGGCGCTAGGTATCACTTGTCAGTGTTGGGACAGATCGTCGTCCAGGTCATCCGACAGGATATCGTCGTAAAGCGAGCTGCCTTCAATCTTGTGCCCTTCAGCAGCCCATTCTCCCAAATCAATCAGCTTGCAGCGCTCACTGCAAAAGGGGCGGTGGGGGTACTTTTCCGAGTACTCAATTTCTTTCTGGCAGGTGGGGCATTTAATCTTGGTAACCATGGGGTGTCTTTACTGCAGAGTTGTGTGATTAAGCCGTATTGGCTTGAGCCAATTGAAGGTACTTCTGGTGCAGAGTATCCACCTGTTGATACAAGGCTTCAAGGGTGCTGTCGTTGACGACCACATCATCGGCGCTTTCCAGGCGCTGCTGGCGACTGGCCTGGGCCGCCATAATGGCCTTGACCTGCTCGGGAGGGTTGTTGTCGCGACTGACGGTGCGCTGCAGCTGCAGTTCTTCCGGCACGTCCACCACCAGTACCCGATTGACCAGTCGGTTTTGTCCGCTTTCAACCAGCAATGGTGAGACCAGCAGAGCGTAAGAGGACGTCGCATTGCGCAGCCCGCTCACGATTTCCTCGCGAATCAGCGGATGGGTCAGGGCCTCCAGCCATTGCCGTTCCGCCGGATCTTTGAAAATGGCAGCGCGCAACTTGGCTCGATCCAGGGTACCATCGGTTTGCAGTATGTCAGCACCAAAGTGGTCGGCAATTTGCGCCAGCGCCGGTCGACCAGGCTCCACAATCACCCGAGAAGCCACATCAGCATCCACTACGGCGATGCCCAGCTCAGCAAAACGGTCGGACACCGCCGTCTTGCCGCTGCCAATACCGCCCGTAACACCCACTACAAACGTCATGTAATCCTACCTTGCCTTAATTCTCGTCATTGCGAGCGCAGCGAAGCAATCCATGTCTGGCACACCACCAACTATTGGCAATGACTCCGAGACTGCTTGTTATTGAATCCCCGCTACCCGCAAATAGCCCGCTGTAATGTCATCATCCCACATCAGGGCAATCCAGCCGGCAATCGCCAGATAAGGGCCAAACGGAATCGGCACATTTTTATCCCGGCCCATAATCAAAATACCGGCCACGCCAATCACCGCACCCACCAGCGACGACAGAATAATGATCAAAGGCAATGCCTGCCAGCCCATCCAGGCACCCAGGGCCGCCAGCAATTTGAAATCACCATAGCCCATGCCTTCCTTGCCCGTCAGGATTTTAAACAGCCAAAACACCGACCACAGCGCCATATAGCCCGCGATAGCTCCAATGACGGCCGACTGCAGATCGGTAAACACACCTTGAAGGTTCACCAACAGGCCCAGCCACAACAGTGGCAGGGTCAGGTTGTCCGGCAGCAGCTGATGATCCACATCGATCATAGTCAGGGCGATCAGAGTCCAGGTCAGCAGCAGGGCAGCGACGGCCTGTTCATTGAAGCCCAGGTGATAGACAACAAACCCGCTCAAAATACCGGTGACCAGCTCGACAATAGGGTAGCGCGGGCTGATGGGCTCGGCACACTGGCCACACTTTCCCTGCAACAACAGATAGCTGACAACGGGAATGTTCTGCCAGGGTTTTATGGGGGTTTTGCACTTGGGGCAGTGGGAATCCGGCTTAAGCAGGTTGTAAGGTCCGCTGGCAATCGGGTTGTCGATCTCCAGTAAATCGCAACACTCCCGCCGCCAGCCGTTCTGCATCATGATGGGAGTACGGTGGATGACAACGTTAAGGAAGCTGCCGATGACCAGTCCGAGGATGACTGAGAGAGTAAGAAAAAGGCCGGCGTAGTCGCCGGCCATTTGTTGGATTTGCATTGAAAGCCCTGTTTGTTTGAGCTGATTAAACGACCTGGCCAATTTGGAAAATCGGCATATACATTGCGATCATCAATCCGCCAACTAAGACCCCCAAAACAGCCATAATCATGGGTTCTAGTAGTGAGGTCAAATTGTCGACCATATTGTCTACAATATCTTCGTAATAGTTAGCTACCTTTTCCAGCATCTCGTCTAGGGCACCAGACTCTTCACCGATCGACGTCATTTGTAACAGCATAGAAGGAAATATACCGGTTTTACGTAGAGAAGAATTTAGTTGAATCCCTGTAGCTACTTCTTCTTTCACTTTCAAAACGGCCTTTTCGTAGACTGAGTTTCCAGTTGCACCAGCTACGGATTCCAGGGCATCAATCAGTGGGACACCCGCGGCAAATGTTGTGGAAAGTGTGCGGGCAAATCGGGCAATAATGGAGTTGTAGACAATATCGCCAATAATTGGCAGCTTCAGCATAAGCTTATCCACGGACTCGGAGAATGATTTACTTCTGTGTTTAGCTTCTTTAAACAGGAAAATTCCCGCAGTCACCGCAATAAGAATAATAAACCACCATTTTTGGACGGATTCTGACAAGCCGAGAACGAAGAGTGTGAATGCAGGCAGTTCGGCACCAAAATTACCGAAAGTTTCTGCAAATTGTGGGACTACTTTTACTAACAAAATACCGGTAACAATAACAGCTACTGCAACTACAGCCGCAGGGTAGGTCATGGCTTTTTTGATCTTTGCCTTGATGGCTTCAGTTTTTTCCTTATATGTAGCAATACGATCTAGCATGGTTTCGAGGGCCCCTGACTGTTCGCCTGACTCCACTAGATTGCAGAATAAATCGTCAAAATGCCTGGGGTGTTTTTCCAGAGAACTAGCAAAACTTGATCCAGACGCCACATCGTCACGGATTTTTAAAATCAAGTTCACCATATTGGGGTTGTCCACCCCTTCCGCTACGATCTCAAAGCTCTGCACCAATGGTACACCTGCCTTCATCATGGTAGCCATCTGGCGTGTGAAGATCGCAATGTCTTGAGCTTTAATAGCTTTACCGCCACCACCAAAAAGTGGTTTGGGCTTTTTTCGCACGCTCTTGGCGTTAATTCCTTGTTTTATCAGCTGGGCTTTGACTATGGAAGAGCTGGTGCCAGTGATTTCTCCCTCGACCTTTGAGCCCTTTTTGTCTATTCCCTTATAGGTGTAAACAATGCTGGTTGCGGTTGCCATAGTGGTTAATCCTTGGTCACTCGGTTGGCTTCTTCAAGGCTGGTTAAGCCGATCGCAGCCTTACGTAAGGCGGAAATTCTTAAGTTATTAAAACCGGCCTCGCGGGCGGCATCGGCAATCTGAATGGCGTTGCCGCCCTCCATTATAATGCGGGATATCGCGTCAGTGATGCGAACCACTTCATACACACCCACTCGCCCCTTATAGCCACTAGAACATTGAGAGCAGCCTACTGGCTGAAACAGCTGAATCTCTGAGCGGGGCATGCCTATGTCATCAAAGCCTTCTTCGGTCAAAATTTCATCGGGAATATCTGTCGCGGGCTTTTTGCAATTGTTACACAGGCGTCTTGCCAGCCGCTGGGCAATGATCAGGCTGACCGTGGTGGCGACGTTAAAAGCCGGTACGCCCATGTTTAATAAGCGAGTCAAGGTTTCTGGGGCGCTATTGGTGTGAAGGGTTGATAACACCAGGTGGCCTGTCTGGGCTGCTTTAATCGCAATTTCGCCGGTTTCCAGGTCCCGGATTTCCCCCACCATCACGATATCCGGGTCTTGTCGCAAGAAAGAGCGCAAGGCTTCAGCAAAGCCAAGGCCGACCTTATTGTTTACGTTAACCTGGTTAATCCCTTCCAGGTTAATTTCCACCGGGTCTTCGGCAGTAGAAATATTGCGTTCTTTGGTGTTGAGGATGTTCAGGCCGGTATAAAGCGATACGGTTTTACCGGAACCCGTTGGGCCGGTTACCAGAATCATACCCTGTGGCTGCTCCAAGGCATCCATATACAGCTTTTTCTGGTCATCTTCATAGCCAAGCGCATCAATACCCAGCTTGGCGCTGCTGGGATCCAAAATCCGGAGTACGATCTTTTCCCCGAACAGGGTTGGCAGGGTGTTAACCCGAAAATCAATGGCACGGGTTTTAGTGATTTTTAGCTTGATACGACCATCCTGTGGGACTCGCCGTTCAGAGATGTCCATTTGCGACATCACCTTTAATCGGGCGGCCAAGCGAGTCGCCAGCGCGGTCGGTGGTTTGGCTACCTCGTGCAAGATCCCGTCGGTACGAAAGCGGACCCGATAAGACTTCTCATAGGGTTCAAAGTGGATATCAGAGGCGCCGCCCTTGATGGCATCCAGTAAGACCTTGTTGATAAACTTAACAATTGGGGCTTCATCGGCTTCAGATGCAGCCCCGTCATCCGATGCACCATCTTCATCTACCGCCTCGACATCCAAAGCATCCAGCGCATCGTCATCCAGCCCACCAAGGGAGTCGCCAAGGGATTCTTCCTGGGAGTTGAGGTAACTTTCCAGCACCGATTCGAGCTTGTCAGCTTCCACTAATACCGCATCAGTGTTCAGACCGGTGTTAAATTTGACCTCATCCAGAGCGTGCAAATTGGTGGGGTCGGCAAGTGCCAAAAACAGCCGGTTTCCTCTTTTATACAGCGGAAGTGCCTGATGTTTTTGCAGCAGCTTTAAGTCAACCAGGCCGGTTGGCAGAGAAGATGTGTTGAGACTAAGAAGATCAAAAATGGGTGTTCCGAACTCGTCAGATGCCGCGTTGGCAATAGCCGTCGCGGATGCATCGTGACCCTTTATCAGCTCTAACACAAAGGATGTCTTCTGGCTGCGGGCATTCTTCTGGGCCGTTAACGCCGTTTCAGAATCGACGATACCGTCATTGACCAGTCGTCTGGCAAGACCACTTAAAACAGTGCCTGTAGAGCTCATAGAATCTCGGTTTTTGCTTAGGTTAATGGTCCACGCCCCAGCTTATTTGCCTGGGTTAGCGGTCATCCACAGCCGATCTTTGTAATCTGAATGAGATAAAGATCCTAACTAGTTGTAACTATGGTTGTTTTCCTAAATCTACCACTATTTGTGCTTGAAATGTAAGGTTTGAGCTAACTAAAGTAATTTCGATTCACAAGCGGGTGACAAAAAACGTCACTAACTTGCGCGCAATGTCGTAAATTTGTTGTTATAAATGCCATTGTTTTGATTAACTTATTGATTTTAAAAGAAATAATACTTTTGGCTCGAATGGTGCTTTAACATCGGGGCAAATGCAAATTTCTGAGTTTCCAACACAACAAGGAGTGGAATATGACTCAACAACAAAAAGGTTTTACCTTGATTGAATTGATGATCGTAGTTGCGATTATCGGTATTTTGGCTGCTGTGGCTCTGCCTGCTTACCAGGATTACACTGTACGGACTAAAGTTTCTGAGGGTCTGACTTTGGCTTCTGGAGCCAAGACTGCAGTGGCTGAATCACGTTTATCCGTTGGTCGTTACCTTGCTAATAACGCCAGCTATGGATTGGCGAATGCTGCTTCGATAGTGGGCAACAATGTTTCTGGTGTAAGTGCTGGAAATACCGGATCAATTGTTATTACTTACTCAAATGACCCTGCTATTGCGGGCGATACCGTTGGCTTGACTCCTACTTTTGCTGGTGGCGGTTCTTTGACTTGGACTTGCACGGGCACCGTGGAAGCGAAATATTTGCCTGCAAACTGCCGATAACTATAGGTTTGTTTGGGTGTAAGAGGCTCCGAAAGGAGCCTTTTTTTGTGCTATAGAAGTAATGAATATACATATTATTCTTTTAAAAATTGTGGCGCTGATTGGTCTCGTGTTGTTGGTTTATTGGGCGGGGCTAAGAGGGCCATTTATTTTAGATGATCTTCCCAATTTAGAACCCATGGCATACTTTGGCGGTGTGGTTGACTTGCCGTCAGTGCTGTATTTTGTCAGTACAAATGAGTCGGGCCCGTTGGGGCGCCCTCTAAGCATGCTTAGCTTTTTGATCAATGATCACTCTTGGCCTTCAGATCCTTTCTCTTTTAAATATACGAACCTTTTGATTCACATAATCAATGGACTTTTGGTGTATTGGTTACTGTTATTGTTGGCGCCGCTCTTAAGAATCAAGGCGGAGAGAGGGTTGCCTGTCAACGCGTTTGCTTTCCTGGGAGCTACTTTGTGGGTTTTGCACCCCATGCATGTATCTTCGGTCTTATATGTAGTGCAGCGCATGACGTTATTATCATCCCTAATGATACTTGTGGGGATGATTGCCTACCTTAAGGTACGGTGTGCGAAGTACAGTGCAGCTCGGAGTTTGGGGTTGTTGGTCATTTTGGGCGGGGCAGGCATCATTGGGTTGCTGTTTAAAGAAACAGCGGCATTGCTTGTGATTTATGTCTTGGTTACAGAGGAAGTACTTTTTAGGCGTTGTAGCGAACAGCGATATCTGTGGCCAAAATGGGATTTATTTCGAGTAGGTCTGTGGAGCGGAGCTTTTATATTTATTGGGGGAATGATAGCTGTTGCTGCTAATTCAGATGTTGCTTGGGGGCAAAAAGGCTTTTTGTGGTGGCAGCGCTTACTCTCTGAGCAAGTAATACTTCTGGAGTATTTAAAAGCAATAGTGCTGCCGAGAGCGGCTGGCACAGGGCTGTTTCATGATGATTGGAGGGCGATTGAATCTTTCTCAGAGTTGGCTTGGGCTTTAACAGTTTTTTGTTGCTGGCTAATTATCGCGGTTGTTGTTTGTAGGGTTCGGCGGCTGTCGTTCTTAAGACTTCCAATATTTTGGTTTTTAGGTGGGCATATATTGGAGTCAACAATTTTGCCACTAGAGTTGTATTTTGAGCATCGGAACTATCTTCCAATGCTGGGAGTTTTGCTTGGGCTGGGACTTATAATTGAGAGGCTGCCTTGGAAAAATGCTACAGGTAAGATATTAGTATTTTCTGCATTGGGTGTTGTTTATATGGCAGTAACTTATACTAATGTCATCGTATGGAGTGACGAAAAATTAATACGTAATATTTGGGCCAAAGAGAGTCCGACTTCAATACGAGCACAGCAGTTTATAATTGGCGACTTGGTGAATAATAATGAATTAGATGCTGCAGCTATATTGTTGGATAAAGCATATAAGTATGACCCTAATAATCATCACTTAAATCTGCAAAAAATCATTATGCAATGCATGCTTGAAGAAAATGTCGATGTAGCTCGCTTTACTGATGTTTTTTCGGCGGGTGAGAGAAGTAACGGTGTTTACAATGGTCTGTTAATATTGCGGGATATGATTTCCTCTAAACGCTGCTCTTCATTAGAACTGTCCGATTTAGATGCTTGGGTTGCTGCATTCATGCTTCACCCAGGGTATCAAGATGAGAGAATGCAATCCTTTTTATTCCAATTTCTGGGGGTCAATCAAGCAATAAGAGGCAGTTTGGATAGTGCTATGGAAATGCTGGACATGGCACGTCAAGTCAGTCCAACTAATGTGATGTTTCCGTTGACGCAGGCTTACTGGTTGGCTGATGCAGGTTTATATCAGGACGCATCTTCTTTCATTGATATTGCTGTTAGTTCTGTTTCAGAAAACCCCTTGAAGAGTCCTATGCAAATAAAGCTTATTGAGAAGGCAGAGCACGAAATCAGAATTATGAAAAAGGCTGAAGAATGAAACTATCCATCGTAATTCCGGCTAAAAATGAAGCTGAAGGGCTTGCCCGGCTATTGCCAAAACTCTTAGAAGTTGTCGGTGATAGCGAGGTGATAATTGTTAATGATGGTTCAACTGATGAGACGTTATCAGTTTTGAGCCAATATCCGGTTAAAGTGATTAGCCATCCATACTCTAAAGGAAATGGTGCCTCTATAAAGTCTGGGGCTAGGCTTGCCGCTGGAGATGTTATCGTTTTTATGGATGGCGATGGCCAGCATGACCCGGCATATATCCCGCTTTTGATTTCTGAGATTGAATCAGGGGCGGATATGGCGGTTGGAGCAAGAAACAAAGCTTCCCAGGCAAATGTCGGTCGGTTTGTGGCGAATAATTTTTATAATAAATTTGCTAGTTGGATGACTGGATTCCAAGTAAAGGACTTGACGTCTGGCTTTCGAGCTGTGAAAAGAGTGTGCTTTCTAAAGTATTTATATCTGCTGCCTAATGGATTTTCATATCCTACCACATCAACGATGGCTTTTTTTCGTAGCGGATTAACAGTAAATTATGTGGAAATTCCCGTGGCAAAAAGAATTGGGAAAAGCCATATCAATGTATTTAGAGATGGTGTTCGATTTTTGTTAATAATATTCAAAATTGGCACTCTATTCTCGCCCATGAAGCTTTTTTTACCTGTTTCCGTCGGGTTGTTTTCAGTAGGATTGGCTTACTATATATATACATTTATTGAGTTTCATAGATTTACTAATATGAGTGCTCTGTTGTTTACAAACTCAATAATTATTTTTTTGATGGGGTTGGTGAGTGAGCAGGTATCTGCCTTGCATTACAAGGAGTCAGAGTAGTGTCAAGCAAAGTTGGTTAAGACTAAAGTTAGTGTTAACCCCCTTTTTGCTGCTCGCTTTGATTTATTGGTCCAGAAGCTATTTAGTTGGTCTGCTGGATATGCCGTATTGGGTGTGGCCGGTTATGTTTGCATGTGCTTTTTTGGCCTTGCTTTCAAACTCAGCAATCATTTACCGACTAACAATAATTATGGGTAAACATGTTCGTATAAATGATGCTTGTTGGATGACATTAATTGGTGTTATAGGGAATTCAACAGGGTTACCTATAGGGTCGGGAGTTAAATACTTATTTTGGCATAAAGTGGTTGGCCTATCTGCAGCAAAGATTTTTAAAGGGATGCTTTACTTTAGCTTTATTTGCTTTTGGATTTCGTTTGTGGGAGGGCTGTTCACGAGTATTGCAGGAGGTTATGAGCTGAAACTAGCTAATGTCCTCCTGTTTCTATTTGTTGTAGGGCTTATCTGTATTTCGCTTTTATTTTATCGGATCGAAGGCTGGGTCTGGAGTGTGAAAGCAGTTGGCATGGATTGTATGTTCCCAGCTTTATCAGCATTTGGGATGGCTTCTCTCTTTGTCATGCCCATCATAAATAACTTTCCAGATATGGAAGTTTTTCAAGCGTATTCAATTTCTTTGTTCTTTCTAGCCATCACCTATTTATCCTTTTCTTCGGCTTTTCCAGGAGGGCAAGAGATATTGTTGGGAGGGGCTGCCAAGTTTTTAGGAGAGCCATTCTTATTGGGTGTTGGGCTGGCTCTATTGGTTCGTGCGGTTTTTATTATTGTTGCAGCAATAATGATTCTTGGTCTGCAACCTATAACTTTAAGGGAAAAAAAGTAAACTAATTAGTCGGTTGTAAGGGCAGCGCTAGGAGGTTATCCCGTTTAATTGGTACATCCTAAAATGGCATAACTGTAGTGTTCTAGTGAAGACGAATAATGCTGATGGGTTGAATCCTTACTGCTACTTGAGGCTGATCTTTACAGAGATGCTCAATGCCGGGGTTTGGATCGTGTCGAACAGCTTTAGCCTTGAAGTGCCGACAAGAACCTTATGCGCGAGTGAACGGGTGTTTGGTTTGGCGCTTGCAGTGAACGCTATGATTGTGGGTTTAATGTTGAATCTGAAGGTGGGTTAGTAGGGGACGATTTTATCAGTAAATCATCCGAGCTAACTCACATAAGATTCACTACCTCTAGATTGGTGGTGCGAAGTCTACTTTTTTCCCACTTTCTCTTATTAAGTTTCGCTTAATAACCGAGGCCTCGACATGTTAATTTGTCTACTATGATTTTCGAAGGGGAATCTATTTCTTTTATGGGCGGCGCCTTGAAATTGTCTATATTATTAATAAAGTCCATTGTGACCTCTTCTTGGTAGTAACTTAATAATGCATTCTTGTTGATACCCTCTTGCCGTTCAGTCGCTGCCCTCATGATGAGGCACGGCTTGCCCATGTAAAAGCATTCTTCTTGATTGCTGCCCCCGTCTGTAATGACGTAATCTGAACTTTTGACGAGTTTGATGAATTGGAAGTAGCTATATCGAGGGCGAAGGTCGATGCATGGGTTGCTGTCTAGTTTGTCAAACAGTTTAAACTTTTTCAATTGCTTTAGTGTAGGTTTGTGGAGAATGAACAAAATTTTCTTTTGTTCTGAAGCTTTAGTGATTATTGTTATTATCTCATTAAGCTTATTTTTCGAAAAAATATTTTCGAAACGGTGTATAGAGGCAATAGCGTATGGCTTATTTGGAACATCGACGCACGCTTCATCAATGCTCCGTTCAGATTCTCTAAGGGAGTCATATAGGGTGTTGTGATTGGTGTTGATTTTTAAGCCATGGAATTTTTCAAGGTTTTGAATTGCCCATGTTCCTGGAGCAAAAAAAATATCGGTAAGCTTAAAAGTAAGTCTTCGTGTTAACTCTTCTGGGAATGGGTGGAAAAGATTAAATGACCTAAGACCTGATTCAATATGGGCGGTTTTAAGTCCATAAATTTTGGCGCAAACGGTGCCTAGAAGCGTAGAGAAGGTGTCGCCATGATTTAGGACTACTCCTTTCTTGTCGCCTCGCCATACTTCTTCTTGGTTTTTGATGGTGATAAATATGATCTGTACAAACCAGCGCAGCATTTGAAAAATGCCAGTAATATCGGGCCCACTATATAAGATGACATCAGGTGGTTTTATCCCAAATTCTTCCTGTATGTCCTGGATGGTTGCTTGATGCTGCCCGCTAAAAACGAAGTTGTATTCTATTTTTCTTTCTTGAAGCTCCTTCATGATAGGAGCCATTTTAATGAGCTGGGCTTTTGTTCCAATAAAAATGTGAATCATAGTAATGGGTGTATGGCTTCGCTTGGTTTTTGTGTAATGTCGTAATTAATAAAGCTGATAAATAAATTGACACCGGTAAGAATGATGATGGCAGTAATTACAATTGTTCCCGTTGGTGTGCTTTGCATTTGTGAGGCATGATTATACCAATTTATAAAGCCGTATATCAGTCCGCTTAATGTGGTGAGTAAGGACGAGATCAATAAAAAACTGCCTGCATTAAAGTCCCGAAGGAAATAGGTGTAAAATATTCTTTTGAAAAACCTCGAAGCGTGGTTTTTTAAAAAAGTAGGGATGGCTCTGCGGATGGATAGGTTGCTGATTTCGTCGCCATAGTACGATTTCATCGGGATGTCAGTTACTTTTGCTCTACAAATATTTAGCCTAAACAACATGTCAGATTCAAAAAAGAATCGTTTATTGAGCTTATTTAATGGCACTCTTTCGAGGAGTGAGCGATGTATAGCAGTATACCCATTGGTTGGGTCCATAATTTCCCAGTAGCCACTCGAGGCTTTACTAAAAAAAGATAGTATGGAGTTGCCAAAAACTCTGAGTGGAGGCATTGATCCAAGGTCTTCTATAGTATAAAAACGGTTGCCTTTGCAGTAATCCGATTTTCCTAAAGCTATCGGCTTTGTGAGGCGGGGGATTTCATTCGGATTCATTTGTCCGTCAGAATCTATTTTGACGAAAATATTTTCTGAGGTTTTAAGGGCTTCTGTGTAGCCGCTTATCATGGCTCCCCCAACGCCCTGATTTTCTTTGTGATATATGACTGTTATGCGTTTGTCAGCACAGTGTTTGAATACATAGTCCCCAGTTTGTTGTGGGCATGCATCGTCAACGACTATTATGCGGCTAACCGAGTTAGGGATAGCTTTTAACACGCTGGCAATTTGACTCTTCGATTTATACGCTGGGAGGATAGCTGTGATCATTTCTTTTTTGATAATGGTTAACTATATAGTTTGATAATTCGTGATTGAGCATTGCCTGGGGAAGCTCAACCCCTTGGCTGAATACATCACCACAAGGAATATGTGTTCCCGTGCGCTGAACAACTTTCTCAAAGTGTTCATAAAAACTGTAGCATGAGTTTTTAGTGTGGAGCAATGCGCCAGAAGGAAAGTCGTTCCATAGTTTGAATTGCATAAACAGCTTTAAATTTTGCTCGTCACTTTCTATATGAAAAACCTTCTCTTGTGAAATCGAGATAGAATTAAGAGTTTTTTGTGCGGCATTCATATCTTTGATGCTGTCAAAGAAAATATGACTGTCGTTGGTCATCAGCTGTTCTGTGTTTGAGAACTTGATGCCCAGTTTTTTTAAAAAATCTTCTGGATTTTTTTGTCGATATAGAAATTCGTGATTGTCGTAGCTTTGGACTTGGCGAAAAGCGTTGGTGATTATAAGTGGTTCATTGGGGAAGTTTCTGAATATATTGCCCAATATAGAGTTTAGATTTTTTAAGCAAAACATTATGTTTTGGTTGTGCTTTTCGTTGTTCCAATAGTGATGTTGAAGATGCGCTATTGAGTTAAGGAAAAGGACTTTGAAATCTGAATTTTTAGCTTTGCGTATAAATAACTCAGTGGATAATGAGTCAAACAAGCAAAAAAGAGTATTTGTGTTCAAGCCAATTTGGAAGATCGCATTTGCAGATTCTCCAAATATTTTCGGTATCAATGGTAAGTTTTTGTGGCGTAAAAAGAATATTGCAGTTTTGAATAGATTGGTAAGAGATGCAGTCTGTTTCAGATTGAGGTAGTTTTTAGCATAAAATCGGGGAAAAGCCATAAGGCTATTCAGGCTGGATGGATGTGGATTTACTGTAAACGTCCAAGGGTCTGGAAAAAAGTTGTCACAGCCATCAAGCGTTAAATAAGACGCGTTCATTGCCCCCCAAACGCTGAATCGGGCGCCAAATTTTGTATAAAGAGCATCCCACAATTGCAAAGTTTTCTTTGGTAATTGATCGATGTCTCCTAAGTGTTTTATGCCGTGCTGTTCACTGCATTGCCCTGTATGAATTGATACCCACTGGACCCATGGGTCTAGCCCGTAGCGTTCTTCTTTGTCGTCGGTGCGTATGCTTGTGTGCTTGAGCCCCAGCATCCTTTTAATATGTTTTAAATCCAGCCTGTCCGCGTACTGCCTTAGCAAATCAGGGTTGAATTCATTCAGCTCTAACAGAATCATTAACTAATTACCTTGGCATTTATTGTTATGATGCCAGTGGCAATTAATAAGCTACCTATCAGGGTGTTGGCCGAATAGGATTCTTGGAATATTGTATGAGCGAAAATTGGGGTGACAATAAATGCAATTGCTGTAATTGAATATGCAATAGATAATGGCAGCAGTTTTAACGCAAAAATCCAGAGGAGTATGGTCAATGCGTAGAGCATGATTGCAGCCAGTACTGCTGGACTGGAAAGTATCGACTTGGCCAATGAGTAAATATTGTCATAGTGGATGTCGTTACTTCCAGCCTTGAATAATAATTGGCCAGCAGACATCAAAAATCCAACCATTAAGGCAATCAGGTAGCCCTTAAGTCTTAGATCCATCTTGCCATTTCCATAAAATAGGGATCGATAATGCCAGGATAAATATCAGGGCATGGAATGGAATTGAAAACCGGGGTAAAGAGGCAAATACCATATGAGCACCGGTAACATATAATATAACCATTGCTATCAAATAAAGGTTAAAGGCCTTGCCCGATAGTGGTTTATAAAAAGCGCGAATGATTAGCAGAAAAACAGAGATTAGACCTATTGTGAGCAGATATGGATAGATCTTTTCGAATGCCAGATAAGATGTATTAAATATCTTGGACTTATTGTATTGGCTGTTCTTAATTGGGTAGATATAAGCACCGCCTGCACCTTGTATAATATCCCACTGCCAAAGGGTTGTGGGTTTACCCCATAAGTACCATTTGATGTACTTCTCTGGTTCTTCGGAAGCTCTTTGCTGAAGATTCTCTAATGTAACAGCAATACTTTTTTGCATCGCGGGGTAATTTGGATCTTCCCTGTGAGGGAATCCTTTGTAGGCTTCATTCTTATAGATGAAGTCAGGGTACGTTCCCAGCGCGAATACGGATTTTGCATTGCTGGTTTGTGTCGGGCTGCTGTTTATAGAAGAGAAAACAAACCAGGGGGAAAGCATTATTACCACACCACCAAGCATCATAGCGTATTGACTGACAGTGTATTTGTTTTTATCCAAACAAAATAAGACGCCCATGAGAAGAATGGGTATAGGTATGGCTATCGGACGGATCAGGCAGGCATAGCCTAACAGTAAACCACTAAGCAGCCACAGCGTGTAGCGTTTGCTTTGACGGGCAAGAGCTATGCTGTACATCCCCCCTAGCAAACAGCAAGTGAATACCGTTTCGGTTAAAATAAAACCGCCGGTAATAATCTGATGTGGAGCTACTGCATATAACAGGGAGCCACCCAAGCTAGCCAAAGCACCCAGTCCGCTTTCTTTAGCAATAAGGTATATTAAGCAAGTGCTGATGCTGCCTAAAATGGCTTGAATGACTAAAACTGCTACATAGAACGAATTGACTGTTGGGAAGGCTTTAAAGATAGCGCTTAAAAAAAGTGGGTAGCCAGGAGTTATCAGTGTGCTGGTTTCAAAGGGCGGATGCTGGTTTAGTGAGTATTCACCATTAAATGCGATGTTGTAAGCCAGTACTGTGTATTTACCTGCATCGGCGCGAAATGGAGTGTCAACATCAACAGTCAAGCTATAAGATAGTCTTACAGTAAGAGCGATCAGTACAATCAACAGACAAATGCCCGTTGTGGATTGAAGGAATTTCCGGTCTGCTACTTTAGTAGATGCGGAGTGCTGGCTTATAGATGATAGGAGCATAATTATTTCTTCGGCAGCCTGTGGTTCCCTGTTGTATCAAGTAGAGGTGTGAATAGGACGTTATATAAAAAACCTGCGTATCCATATAGCTACTATGTGTCAGCAGTTTATCGTCTGGTCGGCATATTCTTATTTCAAGTTACAAAATGTTAATTCTACATCTTAAACCGCATCGACAAATCCACCGCCTTACAATCCTTCGTCAGCGCCCCAATCGAAATATAATCCACCCCAGTCTCCGCAATCGGCCGCAAAGTCTCATCGGTAATTCCGCCAGAGGCTTCCAGCTTGGTCTTACTGCCATTCTCATCACGATTAAACCGTACTGCCTCGCGCATATCGTCGAGTGAGAAGTTATCCAGCATCACAATATCCGCACCGGCAGCCAGGGCTTCTTTGAATTCTGTCAGGTTTTCCACCTCGACTTCCACCGGCTTGCCGGGTTCTTGGGCTTTGGCGGTGGTGATGGCCTGGGTGATGCCACCGCAGGCGGCGATGTGGTTTTCCTTGATCAAAAAAGCATCATATAGTCCGATGCGGTGGTTGTAGCAGCCTCCGCAGGTGACAGCATACTTCTGGGCGGTGCGCAGGCCGGGAATGGTTTTGCGGGTGTCCAGCAGGCGAACACTGGTGCCTTCCACCAGTTTGGCGTAGCGGGCGCTGACTGTGGCGGTTGCGGACAACAGCTGCAGAAAGTTCAGGGCACTGCGTTCACCGGTGAGCAGGGAGCGGGCGCTGCCTTGCAGGTCAAACAGGGGCGAGTTGGCCTTGACGTGATCACCGTCGGCCACGTACCAGCTGATGTTGACCGTGGGATCGAACTGGCGAAAAACTTCATCCACCCAGGCTCTGCCGGCGATGACACAGTCGTCACGGGTGATGATGGTGGCCTGGCCGGGTTCGGATTCGGGGATCAGGCGGGCGGTGATGTCACCATCCTTGATGTCTTCTGCCAGTGCGATTTTGACACTCTGTTGCATGTCTTCGAGAAGGCCGGGGATGGTGTTGATCATGGGGTGCCTGTTTGCTGGTGAATCAGATCATGGGTTAATGAGGAAGATTGTGCCACTAATGGATTGCTTCGTCACGGCGTTCCTCGCAATGACGGATGCTAATACCGAGTCAGCTTCACGTTTTTGCCGTCTTCCTCTGTGTGAGGACGGATTTTACCAGTATTTGACGGGGCAGACAGCCGGCTTACTGTAACGGTTGTCGCAGAATCAGCTGCCCATTGCGCTGGCTGAAGTCAATGGATTTTAGGGCGCTCATGCCCAGCAGGACACCGTCTCCACGCATGCCTGGGTTGATGCTGGCCTTCACATCGTGCAGTTGTATGTTGCCTAATTGCAGGTGATTGAGACGTGTCGTGTAGACCCGCACATTCCCGTTGGCGGTGGCAGCCAGTTGTGAGCTACCTCGTTGCAGTCCCAGGGTGTTCGCCAGCTGTTGCGGGATCACCACATCCGTGGCGCCAGTGTCCAGCAGAAAGGTGACGGTTTTGCCATTGATTTTGCCGGTGGCGACATAGTGATGCTGGCGGTTGCTGTCCAGAATCACCTCCCGGTACTGGGCGTTCACACTGCCGCCAGGTGTAGTGTTGGGGTTAATTTGGTCGGATTCCCAGTTGCCAAACACCCAGGTCAGGAGGCCGACCATCAGCAGCCAGAAGATGGCCAGCATGCCGCGGCCCATGCCTTTGCTGGAGTCTTGGCTGGGGCGCTTGTCGCCTGTTTCATTGCTGTCAAAGGGTGGATGCATGGGGTGTCGGGACCTTTGGATTGAATCTAGGTTGTCGGCAAATTTGTGTCAAAAGTTATAAAGAAAATACCCTCTTATATCAGAATGTGATGGCCCTCTCGAATCCGATTTTTGCCGCTGGTGGCCATATAGGGCTTGATTATACTCGGTTACATTGCCATCAAATCAGCATGGCTCTTTTTTGTAAAGTCACTTTCTCTGGTTGGGAAAGCGAAGGGCAGTGCGAAAAAACGTATGGCGGAAGTTGAAACAGAAGTTGAAACAGAAGTTCATACAGCAGGCGAGCAGTACACATGCAGTACAGCCGTAGATCAAGATAAAACCAATCACAGCAGGAACGCGTCAATAGAGGGTATCCCCGGCACTGACTTTGGGTAACCTATTGGCACAGTGGAGTAAACACAGTGTTTGACGAAGCCAAAAAAGCAAAAAGCGCATCGAATGTCGTGTCTCTGGCGGCCAGTGCCGCTGGTAAGCGACAGGGCTCGACCCCATCGCTGGCTCGTTTACCGGCCCCGGTTCACCGTGTCCGGGAGAAGGTCACTGTGTTACTGCAAAAAACCCTCACCGCCCTGTTTGACAGTGCCGACGATGCCCTGTTTGATCTGGCGGATAAAGCCGTCAGTAACCAGGATCAAAACACCTATTTTGAAGCCATGCGGGTCGTACGCTTGCAGCGACGTACGATTGAGCAGAATTTCTTTACCCGAATGGATAAAGCCTTTGCGGTATTGCTGCTGGCCGTTCCGGAGGACAGCTCAGGCTTTGCCAGTCACATGTCGCTGGATGATCTGGCTTTGGTTGACAATGAGCAGCTTGAATTTCAGGTGGCGGTGGAGAGCATGATCGCTAAGGTGTTGGACCGCTGCGCCGAATCGGCTCAACACATTGCGCTACGACTGGACAGCCTGGTGCCAGCAAAAGTTTACCAGCAGAACAACCCGGTCGGTCCGGATGTGTTGTGCAACACCTTCTGGAAAGTGATAGAGCCACTGGATGTGGATATCAAGGCCAAGCTGGTGCTGTTAAAGTTGTTTGACAAGGCGGTCATGGCCCAGCTGGGTAAAATTTATACGGTGTTGAACAATGTCCTGATTCAACAGAACGTTTTACCGTCTTTGACCTCACGCGATGTGCACCGTCATCGCGTCGGCTCCACTCCAGCTTCACAGGCGGCCGCGCCCACCCGGACTGCCCAGTCAGCACCCCCTCAAGAGCAAGACCCGGTGTTGCAGCAGTTGCGGGCCTTGCTGACCCCCGCTGCAGGTGTTAGAGCTGGCAGTGAGCAAGGGGCCGTCTCGCCTGTCGCGGGAGCTCAATCAAACGGCAATGACGTGGCCGCAGGAGCAGCTGTCAGTGCCGGGGAACTGGCCCGTGTGTTAACCTCGTTGCAACAGGTTCAGGCATCGTCCGCTGCGGCCTATTCGGTCGGTGCTGTACAGCCCGAATTAATGAACACGCAGCAGTTGACCCAGCAGCTGAATCAGTCCTTGCCTATGATGGGGGGGCAGCCCAAATCCCTTTCCGCTGTTGACCAGGATGTCATGAATCTGGTCAACATGCTGTTTCAGTTTATCCTCGATGACCGAAATCTGCCGGCGCCCATGCAGGCGCTGTTGTCCCGCTTGCAAATACCCCTGCTCAAGGTTGCCGTGATCGATAAGTCCTTCTTTAACCGTGCTGGGCATCCAGCCCGGCGTCTGTTGAATGAGCTGGCGACAGCCGCTCTGGGCTGGCAGCAACCGGAACAACATATGGAAAAAGATCCGTTGTTCCGCAAAGTGACAGCGGTGGTCGAGACCATTATTTCTGACTTTGAAGACGATGTGTCTCTGTTCGAAGCGCAGTTAACAGACTTTCTTTCCTTTATCGAAAAAGAGCGCCGTCGGGCTACGGTTTTGGAAAAGCGTACCCTCGATGCTGAAGATGGCAAGGCCAAATCCGAATTTGCTCGGGCACAGGTCAATGACAAGCTGCAGGCGATTCTGGGAGGCAGGGTCGTGGCCGAGTGTGTTACCGACATCCTGGAAGGCCCCTGGCACAACGTGATGTTTCTGACCTTGTTGAAGCACGGCCCCGAAAGCGATGAGTGGCTGCAGGTTGGCAAGGTAGTTGAAGATCTGGTCTGGTCGGTAACTGTGTCAATGGACGCAGAGGCTCGCCAGCAGTTGATGAAACTGTTGCCGACGCTGTTAAAACAGTTGCGCCAAGGGTTTGAAGAAATTTCCTTCAGCCCCTTTGAAATGAACAAGCTGCTCAAGCAGCTGGAAGCGGAACATCTGCGCCAGATGCGTGCGCCACAGCGGCAGTCGCCGCAGGGTCAAGAGCCACCACAGGGTAAAGCGCAGGCACCTCAACGCCAGTCAGTCGACACCATCACTGACACAGAAACCATCACTGACACAAAAGACGCGCTAACCCATGAGCCTCGGGCTGCCTCGACTCCGGTTCTTCATGAGTCTGCTCAACAGATGGAGCAGACTCAAAGCCTGGATGGTGATCTGTCAGACGAGTTCAAGTCCCAGGCGGATACAGGCGCGCATCAGCCCCATTCAGCCTGGATGGAGCAGGTTGCCCGTTTCAGTGTGGGTTCCTGGTTTGAAGTACTGGAGTCCGGTCAGCCGACCTATCGCTGTCGATTGGCGGCGGTGATCAAGCAGGTGGACAAATATATCTTTGTTAACCGCACGGGCATGAAAGTGGCCGAAAAGACGCGGACTGAACTGGCCAGTGCGCTGGAGGCCGGGGCATTCAATGTGCTGGATGATGGCATGCTGTTTGACCGGGCGTTAGAGTCGGTTATCGGCAACTTACGCAAAGAGCGCGGGCGCTCGGTCTAACACTCAGGGCGTGGCGTACTGGGGCACACTTGTGTACTCTTGCGGTTAAAGTCTACTATTCGATGCCATGGCCGACTCACGCAACCCAATTTCAACAGCCCAGCCACCCTGTGCTGATACCAGCTGGCATATAGATGCTGCCGGTTGGCTGGCTGCTGCCGAACAAATCCATTCCCCCAATTATGATGAGCGTCCCGACGCGGATGATGTATCTCTGTTGATCATCCACAACATCAGCCTGCCGCCGGGTGAGTTCGGCACGGGCTGTGTGCACGACTTGTTTTGCAATCAGCTGGATCACGGAGCCCATCCCTTCTTTGAGGAAATCGTCGGGCTCAAAGTGTCCTCCCATTTTTTGATTGACCGCCTGGGTCATCTCACCCAGTTTGTGCCCACACTGGGACGCGCCTGGCATGCAGGGGTTTCTTGCTATGAGGGGCGTGAGGTCTGTAACGATTTTTCCATTGGTATCGAGCTGGAAGGGACTGACGACCAACCCTATACCGATGTCCAATACGCCCGCTTGCAACAACTGACTCGGGCAATTATGGAGCGACACCCACGGATTACTGCGGCCCGAATTACCGGACATGAACACATTGCTCCAGGTCGCAAAACCGATCCGGGCCCGGCGTTTGACTGGGAGCGCTATTTGGAATCCATAAAAACGGTCTGAAGGCCGGTCTTAAAGACAAGGAGATACGCCATGAGCTTGGTTGCCATTGTGGTGGTGTTTATTTTGGTGCAGTACTGGGGCTCGGCAGAGAGCTTTCATCGGGATGGCTGGTTCCGCGATTGGTCGACAGCGGTAGGTCAAATCGAGGGAGCCGGGCTGCAGGTGCTGGCCAGAGTCGTGTTGCCGGTGCTGGTGCTCTGGGTGGCATTGGGTGTTTTGTACAAGCTATCAGGCTTCCTCTATTTCCTGGCCTCGATTGCCTTGCTGCTGTACAGCTTGGGGCGCGGAAATTACAGCGAGTGGCTGGCAGGCTATTGCGAGGCGTATCATCGCAATGACAATGAAGTGGCTACCGACTATGCTGCGCGCCTCGGTGCCGATGTTGAGGTTTGTGATGACTGGCAGACGTTGCATCGTCAGGTCTTACGGCGTGCCGGTTATCTGGGCTTTGAGCGCTGGTTTGTGGTGATCTTCTGGTTTGTATTACTAGGCCCCATTGGCGCTGTCTTCTATCGGCTGGCCGCCCTGGCGAAGGCTGAGTCATATAGCGTTGAGTCATACAGTGCGGATATGAGCCAGGTGAAGCGATTACAGGCCCGGTTGTGCTGGCTGCTGGAGTGGCCGGCGGTGCGCCTGCTGGGGTTGAGCTTTGCGCTGACGGGCAATTTCGTCGGCTGTATCAACCATTGGAAAACTGGCTTGCTGGACAGTGAGGCGCCCACCGAGGATATTTTGGAGCATTACATCCACGGCGCCCTGAATGTAAACAGCAGCGAAATTACTCCGGAAAACATCACCGAACAGGAAGTCGAGGCGCTGGTGCCCTTATTGAGCCGCAGCCTGATCCTGTGGTTTTGTGTGTTGGCCCTGGCGACCCTGTTCTCCTGGTGACATGTTTTCCTGGTGAAATGGTTATAATGAACTGCATTGATTCCTGACAGAAATATGGGTCGCGTGACTACCGCCAAAACTCCAGTGCTAACCAAAGGGGAGAGAACTCGCCTCAGCATCTTGCAGGCCACGCTGAAGGTCATTGCCCAGCAAGGATTGCAGGGGGTCACTCACCGTGCAGTGGCCAGGGAAGCCAGCGTCAGCTTATCGTTGACCACCTACTACTTTAAAGATCTGCAAGAGTTACTGCTGGAGTCGTTCCGGCTTCACAAACAGTTGCTCTACGATGAGGCCACCCCGGGCTTGCTGTCCTACCACGATGAGGCACTGGCCTACCGTCAGTGTGTTGAACAGGGCGATCTCGCTGGAGCACGAGCCCAAATCGAGGCCATTGCTCGGCAATTGAGTGACTTTATTATTGAAGAAGTACGCTCTCATGCGGAAGGATTGATCGTTGAGATGGCGTTTTACTTTGATATGCACTTGCCTGCACACCTTCGCCAGGCCACCTACGAGCTGCGTCAGTACTTTATTGACGATGCGCGGGACTTGGCTGAGCGATTGGGTTCGGAAGATCCCTTGTCTGACGCGGAAATCCTTATTGGTGCACTTCAGCACTTGCGATATGAAGCGCTCTCGGTACCGGAGCAAATGACGGAAGTAAAAATCCGTCGTCGGATATTGCACTTGGTTACCCGTCTTTGGCGCGTATAATCTCTCTTCTTATTCCTTTTTGAAAAAACAGAATAGAATTTAGCCTGTTGTGGGCCTCAAAATTGAAAATAAAGGTGACGGGCCGGCTTGCCCTTGCTTGCATGTAAGTGCTTGCGTACCCGGATGACCCTAGCCTTCATGGGCGTGAAGGTTTCTATGATTTCGCTCTAAGGCCGGAAAAACAGTTGACCCGGTTGGAGCCAGCGCCTATTATGAAAAAGCTTACTGGCAGGGCTGTATATGTATACAGTTCTCCTCGATTGCACGGACGCGCCACTAACATAGCACTTGAGCTGCATCTTCTGGCTCTGCTGGTAAGCCCCCTTCCTTCCTTTCCCTCTTTTCGTTTTCTGGCCGTCAACTTGGTGGGTGGCGTGGTATTATCCGCTCTTTGTTTGTGCTGTGAGGAGGATAAAAATGCCATCCTTTGATACCGTTTCTGAAGTGGATAAACACCAGTTAACCAATTCGGTTGATCAGGCTAATCGCTTGATTTCTACCCGATTTGATTTCAAGGGGGTCGATGCCAAGTTTGAATTGAAAGATTATCTGGTGACCTTAAGGGCGGAAGTGGATTTTCAGCTTCAGCAGATGATGGATGTGCTGAAAAGTGCATTGCACAAAAATAACATCGATATACGTTGTCTTGAGGAGCGGGACATCAAACCACTGGGCAAACAGGTTCGCCAGGAGGTCGTGGTGCGAACTGGGCTCGATAGTGATTTGTGCCGCAAGATTGTGAAGTTGATCAAGAATGAGAAGCTTAAGGTGCAGGCGCAGATTCAGGGAGATCAGGTGCGTGTTACTGGCAAGAAGCGTGATGAGTTGCAACAGGTGATGGCGCTTTTGCGTCAGTCGGACATTGATTTGCCGCTACAGTTTACCAACTTTCGCGACTAGTGTAGGGATCAGACCACGTAAGCCCTTTCCGCAGTTGCAGGTCCCCTCTCGTTGGGAGGGGCCAATGCCGAAAAGGGCTATACCGTCGATCAGTAAGTTGATTACTGACAGGCTTTCTTGGCAGCTTTCATGCGCTTGCCACAGTAAGATTCGTCGTTCAGGCACCACTTGCGGCTGTCTTCAAACTTGATGATTTCCACAGTGTCGGAAGAGCCGTGACAGGTCACTTCCATTTTCTCAAACGCACGGCCATCACTAGTTTCGCCTTCTCCTGCTTTTTTCAGGCTTTTCGGGCTACCGGCAAACGCCGAGGTGGCCAGGATCAACATCAGAGCGGAAACCATATACTTCATAACATACCTCAAACAGATAAAAGTTAAACAAACGGTTAAAAATCCAATTTGTCGCTATTATACATGTGTGTTGTATTAAATCTACCCAAACTTGTTTCTTTTTGAGTCTGTTTGTGTGCGTTAGAAACAGTTTGCGGATTTTTCGATTTGGTTTTTAGAAAAATGGAATAAGGGCGTAATTCTTTTAGCAGGAAAAGCTTGGATGTAAGGCGGGGGCGGGCAGGGAGGCGAGGGAGGAGATAAGCGAGGCCCGCAGAGGGGTTAGGCGAGCATCAAGCTGCACGCCATTTGAACAACTTGGCGGATATGGCCAGAAAGACAGCGGTCATCAAAGCCAGGATCATCAGGTGGTGAGCAATGTCGCCCAGACTGGCTCCTTCTACCATGACCTCGCGGGCAGCCTGGACCATATGGGTCAGGGGCAGCCATTGTGCGGCCTGGCCCATCCATTCGGGGGCGCCATCCAGGGAAAACCAGACTTCCGAAAGAAGCAGCATGGGAAAGGTCAGGAAGTTGAGCAGGCCGTTGGCCAGCTCCTCGTTGGCCAGTCTGCTGGCTACCAGCAAGCCCAGGGATAGCAGGCACAGATTGCCAACCAGGGCGATCAACAGCAGGGTTCCGTAGTTGCCCAGCATCAGGAAGTCGAGGAAAAAATCCCCAACCACATAAACAATCACGCTGACGGCCAGCATGATCACCAGTCTCGACAGGACCTGGGCGGCCAGAAAGTTGAGTGGTGACACGGGAGCGGCTTGCAGGCGTTTCAGGACCCCGTTTTTGCGATAGCGCACGATCACATAGCCAACACCAAAGAGGCTGCTGAACATCAGGTTCATGCCCAGAATGCCTGGGATCACCCAATCGACATAGCGCACTTTACGGCCAGTGATGGCTTCACCCTGCCAGACCATCGCAGAGGTGGTCTGTGCGTGCTTGTCGTCGGCAAGCAGGTCCCTCAAGACCCGGGCGTTTTGGGATTCGGGGTTGTAGAGGTAGCGCTGACTGCCGTCGGTGAAGAGGAGTAGGTCGATCTGGTGATGGCGGACTTTAATTTCCGCTTGTGACAAGTCGTTAAAACCGATGGTCTGGATATAGCCTCGATCGGCTACTTCTGTCACTTGTGGGCCATCGGCAGGGTAGACTCCCACCTTAAACAGGGCGACCTCTTCGCGGGAGAAAGCCAGGGCGACAACAGCAATGATCAGCGGCGGCATCACAAAGGACCACACCAGGGAGCCCTTATCGCGGTAATACTCTTTATTGCGGGCCCAGAACAGGGCCATCATTTGTTTCAATGTAACTCCTTATTAGCCGTCATTGCGAGCGAAGCGTGGCAATCCATTCTTGCTACTTCTGTAGAAAGCCTTTGCTGGGTAGAAAGCCCTTGCTGGCTATGGATTGGCGTGCGAGGTTATGCGTTCCAAGCGGGTTGATATTACTCCCGAAGGCTGTGGCCAGTCAGTTTCAGGAACAAATCATCCAGTGTCGGGTTGCGGACCTGCAGGGAATTCAGGGGTACCCCCAGACTGATCAGCTCTTGCAAGGTGGCTTCAACTGATCGGCTTTCGATAACCGCCTGGCCGTTGTGCACACTGTCTGGAGGCAGGGAGTAGCTCTCGGGCAGTTCCTGCTGATCCAGGCAGACAAACACATGTTCAAAATGTTGATGCAACAATGAGGCCGGTGTGCCCTCGGCAATGATTTTACCGTGGTCAACAATCACCAGTTGATCACACAGTTGTTCGGCTTCATCCATATAGTGGGTGGTCAGCACCACGGTTTTGCCCTGCGCTTTGATGTCGCGGATCAGGGACCAGAAGTTACGTCGCGACTGTGGGTCCAGTCCGGTCGTGGGTTCGTCCAGGAACAGGATGTCGGGATCATTGACCAGAGCCAGGGCGAGAAGCAACCGTTGTTTCTGGCCGCCGGACAGCTTGTTAGCTTCCTGCCGGGTAAACTCCCCCAGATGGCACTGGCTGATCAGTTGGGGCAAGGGCAGGGTATGTTTATAAAAGCTGGCAAACAGGGCCAGCACCTCCTCCACGGTCAGGTAGTCCATCAGCGATGTGGCTTGAAACTGGATACCAGCTTCTTGTTTGAAATTTGGGTTACGGCTCTGTCCTTTGTACAAAATATCACCACTGGACGGAGTGGTAATGCCTTCCATCATCTCGATAGTTGTCGTTTTTCCCGCACCATTGGGGCCCAGGAGTCCAAAGCAAATACCCGGCTCAATCTTGAAAGACAGGCCGTTGACCGCTTTTACCCGGGGGTAATGCTTGGTGAGGTTGCGGACTTCAATAATTGGCGTCATGGCAGGGCTGGATGTCATGGCGTATTGTCTGGAAAGAATGAGCGATGAGTATAGCACTGCCTTTCCATGCAGAGGGGTTCTGAGTCGTGTGGGGTTCTGATAGAGTGTAGAGCTTTCTGTAACCCGATACTTCCCCGATATGCCTCGCACTGTGAACACGGCTTCTGCGTCTGTAACGCCTTCAGCTCCAGCCACCCCTAGTTGGTCAGAATCCCTGCAGGTGTATTTAAAGCCCCGTGTCCTGGTCATGATGTTGCTCGGCTTTTCGGCGGGGCTACCCTTATTGCTGGTGTTTTCCACCTTGTCGGCCTGGTTGCGGGATATGGACGTCACCCGTACTGCCATCGGATTTTTTGGCTGGGTGGGCATTACCTATTCCATCAAGGTGTTGTGGGCTCCGGTAGTCGATCGTTTAAAGATTCCCCTGTTGGGTGAGCGCCTGGGGCAGCGTCGCAGTTGGATGCTGGTTGGCCAGTTGGGCATTATTGCTGGCGTGCTGGGGTTGGCGGTTACCAACCCGCAAACCCACTTGACGATGGTGGCCGTTTTTGCGTTGTTGGTAGCCTTCTCCTCGGCGACACAGGACGTGGCCATTGATGCCTATCGTATCGAAGCCGTCGTGCAGGCCTATCAGGGAGCCATGTCATCCACCTATATATTGGGTTACCGGGTGGCGATGTTGGTGGCAGGAGCCGGTTCTCTCTATATTGCGGATTTCTTTTCCTGGTCTTTGGCCTACATCACCATGGCGGCCTTGATGTTGGTTGGCGTGATTACCGTATTACTGATCGCCGAGCCAGAGGCCAATGAGCGTGCGGACAGTGAACAGCTGGAAGATCGCCTGCATCATCAATTGCATGTGGATTCCCCCGGTCGCTGGATCAGGGGGGTTCGCTGGTTTGTTGATGCTGTTGTCGCACCCTTTGTCGATTTCTTTACCCGCAATGGTCGCTTTGCGCTATTGATCCTGCTGTTTATTGGCCTGTTTCGCCTCAGTGACATTGTCATGGGCATCATGGCGAATCCGTTTTATCTGGACCTGGGTTTTTCCATGTCCGAGATCGCCTCTGTCGGAAAAATCTTTGGGTTTTTTATGACCATGGTGGGTTCCTTTCTGGGGGGGCTGCTGGTAGTTCGTTACGGTGTCTACCGACCGCTGGTGGCCGGGGCGGTCATGGTGGCTGTGACCAATTTATTGTTTGCCGAGATGTCCTTGATTGGTCCGGATATTACCTGGTTGGCCATTGTCATCAGTGCCGATAACCTCAGTGGTGGATTTTCTAATGCGGTGTTTGTGGCGTATTTGTCCGGACTGACCAATCGCGCTTATACCGCAACCCAGTATGCTCTGTTCAGTTCGTTAATGACTTTACCTGGCAAGGTGGTGAGTGGGTTTTCTGGTATGGTCGTGGATGGCAGTGGCTACACATTCTTTTTTACCTATTCGGCCTTGATGGGGGTGCCCGCTATTCTGTTAGCAGTGTACTTGTGGCGGCGTGATCAAAACGCCTGAGCGGCTGTGATCCCTTGTGCTTTCCTCTCTGGTTTGAATTTCTTGCCTGAGTGTTTTTCAAACGTGTCGCGTTTGACTAGACTATGGCAAATTTTTTTCCCGTCTTTTTATCTGTTTGGTGTTTATGAAAAGGTTTTCCGTAAAATCCTGCGCCGCCATGTTGCTTGCGGGTGTCACATTCACCCTGAGCGGTGCACTGAGTGCAGCTCAATTGGTACTAACTAATGGAGATAAGTTGCAAGGTACCCTGGTGAGTGTGGATGGTACTTCCCTGGTGTGGAAGTCGGACAGTTTTGGTGAGTTGACAATAAAAAAGGAAAAGGTTGCAAGCTTCAGCACCGTTAAGAAGGTGAAAATCCAGGGGGTCAGGCAGCCGTGCCTGATTGACGGCATGGATGGCTACCATCTTAATTACCGTTGCGGCGAGGATGATCGGATAGAAGCGCACAGCAAGCAACTGATGGCCCTGGATTCCATTGTGCCCTATGTGGAGTTTCAGGATAACGGGCCTCAAATTGCCGGAAAGCTTTCTCTGAAAGGCGCTTTTGAGCGGGGCAACACCATCCAGGATGATGTCGATGTTGATGGTAGAACCAGCTATCGCGATGGTGACTGGCGTCATGTCGGCACCCTGGATTACGACAGTGAATCCACCAATGACGATCCTGCCATAGAAGATTACGATGTTAACTACCGGTTGGACTGGTTTGTCTCAGAGCAGTGGTTCTACTATAACGAGGTCGGCGTTGGCCAAGAGGAAGCGGTGAATGTTGATGAGCGCTACACCTACAGTACGGGTGCGGGTGTTCAGCTGTGGGAAGACCCCAACTCGGCGTTATCGTTTGAGAACGGTCTTTTGTATAAGAAAGAACTGCTGGATCCAACCCCATTGGATTTGACCGATCCCCATTGGGACTCCAGAACCGAGGTGTGGTACAACCGCTTTGCGACCAATTTTCGCTATCGCCTACCGTTTTCCGCTGTTTTCTTTCACACCAATGAGGTGTTGTATTCTCTGAGGGACTCCCAGGATTGGGAGTTCAGCGCGGATTTCGGGCTGAGTGTGCCGCTTGGGTTGGGCTTGTTTTCTGAGTATAAGTTTGAGTACGACTACGATCACCTGCCGTCATCCCCGGATGCTGAAAAGGAAGATACCAAGTTTACCTTTGGCCTGGGGTATGAGTGGTAGAGCCCCTGCTGGTGAGAGTACTGAATTAGTCCATTTGGGCCGTTAAGTTCAGTTAACGGCCCTTGTTTTTTGTACATTTGCCTTCAGTTTATACTCTTTGTTCATTGAGCGGATCGGACGAGGAGTCTATGCCCCTGTTATTGCTGTTTGTGATCATGCCCATCCTGGAAATGTGGGTATTGATTGAGGTGGGGTCGCGCATTGGCACTCTTCCTACTATTGCACTGGTGTTCCTGACGGCCATGATCGGCCTGGCTTTGTTACGGCGGCAGGGGTTTTCGACCCTGGCGAGAGCGAACAAGCGTATGGAATCCGGTCAGCTGCCCGCCCAGGAAATGGTTGAGGGCATCTTTTTGGCGGTTGGTGGTGCGCTGCTGCTTACGCCCGGGTTTGTTACCGATATTCTGGGGTTTACCTGCCTGATCCCTGGTTTGCGCCAGTGGGTGATTGGCCTTTTGCTCAAACGGGTGATTTTTCGATCTGGGTTTCAGGCGGGCCATCGCCCATCGTCTGGACCGCATTCTGATGACATCATCGAGGGTGAATTCAAGCGCCATGATCCGGCCCGGGACCGCGACAAACTGCCCTGATGGCCGGCTGAGAATTTTTTTTTGCAAGGGGTGTTGAAATCCCTTATTCCAGCCTCATATCCCTTACCACTTGGTTTTATCGCCGCCAGGCCAGCAACGTTGTTACTGGCCTGGCGGCGGGGCTCCGGCTGACAGGCTAGCTTGGAAACCGGGGTTTTTAACTGCAAAGAGGAGCCAAAAGGCTCGATTTTTAGTCCAGAAACAGACGTTTTGGAGAAAATACATGAAAATTCGTCCTTTACACGACCGTGTTGTGGTTCGCCGCAAGGAAGAAGAAGCAACCTCCGCTGGCGGTATCGTTCTGCCAGGTTCTGCCAAAGAAAAGCCAAACCAGGGTGAGGTGGTAGCTATAGGCAACGGCCGCGTCCTGGATAACGGTGAAGTGCGTGCCGTTGATGTGAAAGTGGGTGACATCGTTGTGTTCGGTAAGTACGCCGGCAGCGACACCATTGAAGTTGACGGAGAAGAGCTGGTCATCCTGAGCGAGACCGACATCAAGGCCGTTATTGAAGGCTAAGTCGCTCTGAAAGACCGTTGCGTTAAACCACCGCTGGGTGGTTTTGGCAAACCCGAATTGAAGTGAATAAAGAATAGGAAAGGAGCTAATCATAATGGCTGCTAAGATTGTAAAGTTTGGTGATGAGGCCCGTCAGGGCATGCTGGCTGGCGTGAATATCCTGGCTGATGCGGTAAAAACCACTTTGGGTCCCAAGGGCCGCAACGTGGTTCTGGACAAGTCTTTTGGTGCGCCGACCGTGACCAAAGATGGTGTTTCAGTCGCAAAAGAGATCGAGCTGAAAGACAAGTTCGAAAACATGGGCGCCCAGATGGTGAAAGAGGTTGCCTCTAAAGCCTCTGACGATGCGGGTGACGGTACCACTACCGCGACTGTTCTGGCTCAGGCGATTGTTAACGAAGGTCTGAAGAGCGTTGCTGCGGGCATGAACCCAATGGACCTGAAGCGCGGTATCGACAAAGCGACTGCGGCTGCGGTTGAGCACATCAAGTCCCTGGCGACTCCCTGCACCGACTCCAAGGCCATCGCCCAGGTAGGTACCATCTCTGCCAACTCCGATTCCGCCATTGGTAACATCATTGCCGAAGCGATGGAGAAAGTAGGTAAAGAAGGTGTTATCACCGTTGAAGAAGGTCAGGCTCTGGATAACGAGCTGGACGTAGTTGAAGGTATGCAGTTTGACCGCGGCTACCTGTCTCCTTACTTTATCACCAATCAGGAAAACATGAGCGTTGAGCAAGAATCGCCGTTCATCCTGCTGGTCGACAAGAAAATTTCCAACATTCGCGAGCTGCTGCCAACGCTGGAAGCCGTTGCCAAAGCCGGCAAGCCTCTGGTGATCATTGCTGAAGACATCGAGGGTGAGGCCCTGGCCACCCTGGTAGTGAACAACATGCGTGGCATCGTCAAAGTCTCTGCCTGTAAAGCGCCTGGCTTCGGCGACCGTCGCAAGGCCATGCTGCAAGATATCGCTATCCTGACTGGCGCCACTGTGATTTCTGAGGAAGTGGGTCTGGACCTGGAAGGCGCTACCCTGGAGCACCTGGGTACTGCCAAGCGCGTCACCATGAGCAAAGAGAACACTGTGATTGTTGACGGTGCCGGTGCTGCCGCTGATATCGAAGCTCGCGTCGGTCAGATCCGTGCCCAGATCGAAGAGTCTTCTTCCGATTACGACCGTGAGAAACTGCAAGAGCGCGTGGCCAAGCTGGCCGGCGGTGTTGCCGTGATCAAGGTGGGTGCTGCCACTGAAGTGGAAATGAAAGAGAAGAAAGCTCGCGTTGAAGATGCTCTGCACGCCACTCGCGCTGCGGTTGAAGAGGGTGTTGTACCTGGCGGTGGTACCGCTCTGTTGCGCGCTGTAGCGGCTATTGCTGAGCTGAAGGGTGACAACGAAGATCAGGATGCGGGTATTGGCATTTTGCGTCGCGCTATGGAAGCGCCTCTGCGTCAGATCGTTGCCAACGCTGGCGAAGAGAGCTCTGTTGTGGCCGACAAGGTCAAGCAAGGTGAAGGTAACTTCGGTTACAACGCCGGTACTGGTGTTTATGGCGACATGCTGGAAATGGGTATCCTGGATCCAGCCAAAGTCACTCGTACTGCTTTGCAGGCTGCGGGTTCTGTGGCTGGCCTGATGATCACCACTGAAGCCATGGTTGCTGATGCCCCTGATGAAGGCGGTTCCGGCATGCCTGATATGGGCGGCATGGGTGGCATGGGCGGCATGCCAGGCATGATGTAATCGTAGCTGTTATCTAGCAGCTATTGATGCCCTTAACGGCCCGCTTTGCGGGCCGTTTTTGTTGGTGGCTTGTGAAGCCTGAAATGGCCGTCAGGTGCGGCTGAATTCTGTGCAAATTTGTCGTCAAATCAGGGGGTTTTGCCTTTCTGTAATTTTTTTACATTTTTCTGAGTGTTTTTAACAAAAGCCTCTTGCGCGGCCTTAAGGCGTCTGTATAATGCGCCGCTCTTCAGGACGAGCAGCAAGCTCTCCGGAAGCGTTCAGCGAAGCGGTTTGAGAAGTTTTCAGGCGCTTCAGCAGTCCCCGGTCAAATCGACCTAAGTTGTTAAAACTTAATGACAAAAAGGGGTTGCCAAGCTTAACGAATTGCGTATAATGCGCCTCCTACTTCGGGCAGTGATCGAAACGATCAGAAACAGCCCGACAGCAAAAACAGCGACGGATCGAGCATCCCGCTGGTTGTTTAAAAAGTTAATCAAGCAATGCGTGTGGGTGCTTGCGAGATGGTAATGCG
>JAWMQP010000011.1:0-138921 GCA_033283335.1 Cellvibrionaceae bacterium WSDTSA12
ACTGCAATGCACCGGATACCGGCAACATGGAAGTGTTTATGAACTACGCCACTCCAGCCCAGCAGGAACAATGGCTGAAGCCGCTGCTGGCCGGTACCATACGCTCGTCCTACGCCATGACCGAACCACAAGTGGCATCCAGCGATGCTACCAACATCCAGCTGGCCATCACGAAAGACGGTAACGAATGGGTACTCAATGGTCGCAAGTGGTTTATCACCGGCGCCATGTACGAGCGCACCAGGATCTTTATCGTCATGGGCAAATCCGATCCCGACAACCCGAACCGCCACCTGCAACAAACCCAGGTGCTGGTACCCAAAGACACGCCAGGGATTACCCTGGTGCGGCCGCTCACCACCCTGGGCTATGACGACGCTCCCATTGGCCACGCGGAAATTATATTCGACAATGTCAGGGTGCCACTGGAGAATGTGCTGCTCGGCGATCGCTGGAGCTGACCTGTAAACGTGCGGCCAGCCGCACCACCTTTGGACGTGTGATCAGCAAACACCAGTCGGTACGGGAAGATATTTCCAAAAGTTTCTCGGAAATTGAAATGGCCCGCCTGCTGGTTCTTCGCACCAGTAAGAAAATCGACGAAGAAGGCGTACCCGCGTCCGTCGATATGATCGCCGCTACCAAAACGACGGTGCCATTGCTGGTACAAACGGTCATCGACCGCTGCATGCAAATACACGGCGCTGGCGGCTTAACTGACGATTACTTTATGGCCGAAGCCTTTAACTACGCCCGCTGGTGCCGCCAGGCCGACGGTCCCGACCAGGTCCACCAGATGGCGCTAGGCAAGAAAATCATTGATCGCTATGCCGATGCCTGAATTAAAACGATCCAACCTATACAACACTGTTGACCCAAATCAAGGAAAAGCATCGCCCTCTCCCTCTAGCATACTCCTCACAACCATAACCGAAAGAGGCGGTATTACCCGCCATTGAGAGGAAAGATCATGACCGCTCAGCCTCAATCCCTGATCGCCACCAGCCAGACTGTAACCGATGCCACTGACGCACCCTGGCCACGACGCTGGCAAACCCTGGAGCAGGGGCTGGGGGTCGGCCGCTATACCGACCCGGACTTCGCCGCGCTGGAATTCGAAAAACTCTGGAACCGGGTCTGGCAGGTCGCTGCCCGCACAGACGACATTCCAGCCGTGGGTGATTTCACCACCTATCAGATTGGTGACCAGTCCGTATTGTTGCTGCGGGCTGAGGACGACAGCATCAAAGCCTATTACAATTTTTGTCCGCACCGGGGCACAGCCCTGGGTGAAAACTGCGGCCATTTTAAAGACGGTAAAATCATTTGTCCGTTTCATGGCTGGCGCTGGGACTTATCCGGCAATATTCAAATGGTACTGGGCCGGGAGGAATTCGCCGGAGGCCAACTGACTGATGAAGATGTCACCCTTCGCGAGGTTCACTGCCGGGTACTGGGGGGGTTCGTCTTTATCAATCTTGATAGGGATCCCCAGCCGTTTGACGAGTTCATCGCCCCGGTCAAAGCCTTCCTGGAAGATTTTGTGCTGGCCGACATGCACCACGTCTGGTGGAAACGCGCCAGCATTCCCTGCAACTGGAAAGTCGCCCAAGAAGCGTTTTTCGAAGCCTACCACGTATCCGCTACTCATCCTCAATTAGAAAAGGTCGGCAGCGAAGTGGTCTATGGTGATCGCAACGAGGGTGATATGTTCTTTCAGAATCTCAGTTATGTGGCTCAGGATCATGGTCATGGTCATTTCTTTGGAGGTGAGAAAACCCCCATTGCCGGGCACGTACAGGACGCCACCGACACCACCGACCTGATCGAAGCCATGGCCACGCGTATGAATCTGACCGCTGAAGGCCTGGGCGCGATGATCCTGAAAGCCGACATTGATCTGGTGCTGAGTTTGAAAGACAAGGACTTACCCGCAGATGCCAATCTGGGAGCCGAATACGTCAAGCTGCAATACGAAACCGCCACCAGACTGGGGCGCCCGATGCCCAAACTGACGCCGGAGCATGTCGGTAAATGGGGCGGTGTGAATTTTATTTTTCCCAATCTGCTGATTTTGCCGCAAGCGGGTAACGCCGCCATCTACCGAGCGCGGCCTCACCCGACCGATCCCGATCAGTGCATCTTTGAGATTCGCTCAGTCACCACTTTGCCTGAAGGCGAGCCCCCTCAACGTTCTGCGGTGGAAGAGGTTACCGACCCGGATTCTCAGTTGGGACTAATTCCGCGCCAAGACCTGAGCAACCTCCCCCGCATTCAACAAGGTTTGCACTCGAAAGGCATGAAACAGGTGTGGCTGGCTGAAAACCAGGAGAAGCTGATTCTGAACATGCACCGGGCACTGGATGGCTACTTGCAAGCACCTTAGAGCCTATATCAGGCCTCTCCCAGCATCCATATAAAGGGTGCCCGGAGAGGCCATTGTGGCATTATTTTGAACATGCTTTGGATCAAAGCTGAACTTCCCGCCTTTTCGACAATCCCTATCTTATTGATTTTTAATATTTTTTAGTTTCCAGACCAGCTGACTGCAAAGAATTGCAATCTTATAGTAAACACCACTGTACAATTTCGACAATTATGGTTTACTATAAATTCATGAAAATAAATACAGCTCCAGACATGAGTGGTTCGCCCGGTATCAGTCACGGGTTGGTTGCCCACCTGATGGTGGTCACTCACTTCGTGATGAAGGACACACTGGACAAGTTGACCGCCAGTGATTGCTACCAAAAGCTCAGCATGACTTATGAGCGTTATATTCCCGTCCTGGCTGAGAAAGATCTCTCGCCGGGAGAGCTGGCAGAGCAAATTGGCAGCAGCAAGCAGGCTTGCAGCAAGGTCATCAAAGAATTAGAGAAACTGGAGCTGATTGAACGTCGACCGAACCCTGAAGACGGTCGCTCCCAGCTGTTGTCATTGTCGGAGAAAGGCTGGCAACTACTGAGAGACGGCAGTCGTATCACTACTGAAGTAGAGCAGTGTCTGACCGAGCAAATCGGCCAAGAAAGCATGCTGCATTTGATCGACCTGCTTGAAACAACGTGTGTAGGACTGGGTGTTGAGTTGCGTACTTACCCTGTATTGCAGAAAAAACTGGGGCAAACTGATGGCGACAGCCCCACACGATTGAACGTGTTATTGCAGGCACTGACGAATCACTTCCGTCACACCCTGCTGCATGAGATGAGTGACAAAGGTTTTGAGGGATTGCGGACCAGCTTTGGTCAGATTCTGGGCATGATCAGCCGCGAGCCTCGACGGATTCAATACATTGCTTCCGTCATTGGTATCAGCAAGCAGGCGGCAGCACACATGTCCATAGAGTATGAAGCCCTGGGGTATGTGATTCGTGAAGTCGATCCGAATGACAAACGTCAGATCACTCTGCGCTTATCCCCCATGGGAGAACGACTGGTAAGGGAATCCATCGTCAGCGTCAAAGCACTGGAACGTAAGGTGCAATCACTGTTGGGCGATAGCTCTTATCAGCAGCTGGAAGCCATACTGGCCAAACTGTACAACACAGTGGCCTATCGGTTGGGTGGGGCAAGCATAATGCCCGAAAAAATTCAGAGATTGTCCGATTTTTTAATCGAAGAACTGGGCGTTGCAGGTGTAAGAACACTGGCCCAACACTTAATGACTATAACAAGAGGTGATGCATAATGGATACATCGATTTTTTCGACACTGGCCGCTAACTATGAGGGGTGGTTATCGCTCATCATGGCCGTTTGCGTCATGGGCATCCCCATGCTGCTGAGCAAAGTTCTGACCAAGTTTGGGGTGTTCAAGGAGATCAGTGATCTCAACCAGGCTGTGGTTGACCAGAAGTCCACTAAACCACACTGGGTAAAAAATCAGAAGTGGAATCGTAAATGGGGCGCGTTTTTTACCGCTATTATTTACCTCTGCATCATTCCCTTCGCCATTACGAGCGAGCCCCAGGCCTGGTGGCAGTACTTCGTGGATATTTTCGTGATCCTGATGGTATACGATTTCTTCTACTACCTGACCCATCGCTTCCTGTTTCACGACGGCGGTCCTTTGGTCTGGGTTCACGCTGTTCACCATCAGCAAAAAGATCCCTGCCGGATGGACTCCAGTTACATTCATCCGCTGGAAGTGGCTATGGGACTGGGCCTCTATGTCGGCACCGTGTTCGGCCTGAGTTTCATTATGGGTGACTTCCACATCATCACTCTGATTCTGACCTGGATTGCCTTCTCCGAAATCAACCTGCACAACCACGATCGTCAGGAGAGCGACCGCTTCCCATTCAAGTACCTGAAGCATGCCTCGTACATGCACCATGTACACCACTCCCGCTTCACAAGCGGTAACTTTGCCACCATCTCCCTGTTCTATGACTGGTTGTTCGGCACTCTGGATACCGGTGATGGCTGGGGTAAGAACAAAAGAACCAGCTAATCCTATTACCGACAACCGGTGTACACCCAAGGCCCCTCACTCCCTGAGTGAGGGGCCTTTTTTCTTCGGCGTTTACGACTCCCCCCAAACGGTTATCAGCTCTGAAAGTATTTAGCCTGATTGAGATCCAAAAGATCTAAATGACCGTAATCAATAAAAACGCAGGAGATTACCCATGATTGAAAAAAATATTGGCAACATCGAAAGAGTATTCCGACTGTCTTTTGCATTGGTACTGACTACCTGGGCGCTACTCCAGCCAGAATTAAATGGCATTGAGTGGTTTACTCTGGTCATCGCCCTGATGTTGTTTCTGAACGGTGTGTTTTCCCGATGCTACTTCTGGTACTTCCTGGATCTGAACACCTGCTCGGACAAAAACAAGGACTGTGACAGCGCTAAAACCACATGTCTATAACTTCCACAGCCGCTGGTAGTTCACCGGAGTGCCCCTAAAAGTTTCTCTGGACTCAACTATGCTCCTATGACTGGGAGTTGAGTTTAAGGGGCACATTACAGCGTATCCAGTCTTGACGTGATCATTCATGTATATGCGTTTATAAAAGGATAAAAAGACAACTACCTTGTAAACTGATGCGTCGGTAACCAACAGGGTGTCACTCATGGAGCATGTTAATTCTGAGTTTTGTCCCACTGTTTTTCCAGGTGTAACTGTTGTTGGGGCAGGCACTTCTGGACTGTCGGTTACCCAGTACTTGTTGAAGCGGAGAGTACCGGTCAGAGTCCTGGAAGAAGCTTCGTGGGTAGCCTCGGCTTGGCGCAAGCGACATCCTCAATTGCGCCTGAACACACACAGAAGACTCTCTGCCCTGCCCGGAAAACCCATCCCTAAAAAAGCTGGCACTTTTATCAAACGTGATGACTATATCGCCTACCTGGAAGCATATGCTGACGATCTCAGGCTGGATTATGACCTGGCGATTCACTTTGGTACCACTGTCAACAGTATAGAATCGGGCAAGGGGTATTGGCAGCTCCACACTCCTGACACTTTGTATAAAAGCCGTTATGTGGTGATAGCAACTGGTACTGATCGCCTGCCGTTCATGCCTCATTGGAACGGCGAAGACAGCTTTTCAGGAACCATTGTGCATGCGGCAGATTTCGGCTGTGTCAGCCAATACGATGGACAACATGTTCTCATTGTCGGCGGCGCCAATTCAGGCATTGATATTGCCAACCACCTGAGCAAACGTGAGCGCGTTAAATCACTCACAATATCCATCCGAAACGGAACCCATATACTGCCCACTTATATTGCCGGTATTCCTACTCAATTATTCGGCCCTTTGCTGGCAAACCTACCAGTAAAACAGCAGGACTGGATAACCAGGCTATTCTCGGTGCTGTGCTTTGGCAATATCCGTCAATATGGTCTGCACGCCCCCAAACTGGGTGTCGCAAGCTGGCTGCAAATGACTGGAACTGTGCCGGGGTTTGATGATGGGTTTGTACAGGCCCTCAAGCAGGGCCGTGTCAGTATTGCAACTGACATCGATACCCTTTCCCGAGATCAGGTCATTTTCAAAGACGGTCGTCAGCTGCCAATAGATCACATCATTTGCGCAACCGGCTATCGAACCGGTTTAGATAGGCTTTTACCCACTGAATGCACTCCGGAAAATGACCACTATAAAAACGCCCCCGGACTGTGGATTTTTGGTATGGAACCTAAAATCGAGGGGAGTATCTATGCCCGGTCACAAGAAGCCGCCGCACTGGCACAAGCGATAGAGCAAGAGTTTCAAGCCCAGCAGAGACCTGAATCCCGTTAACCCAGGCCTGAAACATCTTCCCAGGTGACAATTCACTCATGACGATTAACTGGACCTTATATGGGATAAAGGTACTGGTCCGTGAGATAGATCGACACTCATTGGCTAGACGAACACTACCCATCTTGCTTCCGGATGACATTTTCGTTTCCAGACAGGGCTGAACAAATAAGTTACTGCCATAGGCCACGGATTTTGGCCATGGCAATTTCTTACAACATATGTAAAGAATTGTTAATCAGGATAAAGATACGGCGCCTAAAGGCGATAGCGTCTTTGAACAAAGCAGCAATTTATATCAATGGGTATTGCAACATAGTCAATCAAAACCATCTTCCAGAGTCTCATCTCATTTCATGACAGGGATAGTCCTATGCTCTCCGCCTTGAAAATATCTCACAAACTCGCCCTTCTTGTGATTATCGCCATGGTCGCGTTTATCGCCACGCAGAGTTTCACCATCATGACGGAGCAAACCAATTTTAATCGTCTCGCTACCGTCAGGGATCATCTCTACCCGACTTTAGACCTGACCACGGTGAATCAGGGTCAGCTGAAGCTGATGGAACAGCAGATTAACAGCTCGGTGACCACTGGTGATGAACAGTTACTGGCGTCAACAAAAGAACAACTGGTAGTGATCTCTGACAACCTGACAAGGATTGCAGAGCTGGATCCTGAATTGGCGACTCGAACCGCCCAACTCAACAATAATTTGTACCTCTATTACAACACATCGGTATCCATCGCCACATCCATGATTGAGGGCACAGCCGATTTCAGCAAAATTGGCAGTCAAGCCACTGACAATGCTCAACGTTTGAAATCACTTCACTCTGAACTTGACTCAATGCGCGAACTGACTCTTTCCAGATTTCAGGATGCCATCAACTCAACGGTTTCTGCGTCTCGACACTCCAGCTCTGTGTCCCTCATTGTGCTTTTGATGACCATTATCGTTCTGACAGGGCTCAGCTTGATCATAGGACGTTCAATAACAAAAAGTCTTGACCAGGTTATCAATTCCCTAAAAAACATGGCTTCGGGCGAGGGAGACTTGACGTCTCGTATCAGCTATCACGCCCACGATGAACTCAAAGAGCTGGTAGACCATTTCAACCTGTTCGTGGAAAAGCTGCATGAAGCTTTTGCAAGAATCAAGACAGACATCGGTGGGCTGAATACAGCGTCAATGCAGTTATCGTCAAGCAGTCAGACAAACCTGGAACGCATCAATAACCAGTCTGAAGCCATTGCTTTCACGCGAAGCTCCGTAGACGAACTGGTTCGGAGCGTAGAAGAGGTTGCCGGTTTTGCATCCAGCGCCTCCGATCAGACCCAGGATGCAGCACGCTTCGCAAAGACTGGCCAGGAGAAAGTTGAGCTTAACGTTAATACCATCCGTCAGCTTGCTGTAGAAATCGAAAAAACGGCAGGCCTGGTCAATCAATTTGAGCAAATGTCAGCCCGTGTGGGAGGTCTATTGGATACGATTCAGAACGTGGCGGAACAAACCAATCTATTGGCTTTGAACGCCGCCATCGAAGCCGCACGAGCAGGTGAATACGGCCGTGGTTTTGCAGTAGTGGCTGACGAAGTTCGTGGATTAGCCGTTCGTACCCATAAGGCGACAGAGGAGATTCAGGGTGTGATATCAGAGTTGTCCAAATTGTCGTCTTCGGCAATTGGCTCTATGGAAACCAGTGTCTCCAAAGCCCAGGAAGGTGTCTCCGCTACGACAGAATCCGGAGACGTTCTGCATCAGATACTCATCAACGTTCAACAAATCAGTGGGTTGAACGAACAAATTGCCGCCGCCACCTACCAGCAAAGTACCACTTTTAACGAAGTCACCAAGCATATGACCAGCATTCACCAAAATGCCGAAGCCGTCATGGAAAGTACCAGTGACCTCGACATGGTCAGTGGAAATATTCAAACCGTGAGTAATAGCCTTCAATCTGTATCTGGCCAATTCCGCGTGTAAACACCGTCTCCTAAACAATTGAGGAATCAACTAGTATGAAAGTACTATATCGCATATGCCCTTTGGCACTTGCCATCGTCACGGGGCCTACTTTGGCACAAGCCGATGAAACTGCTCAGATGCAACAACAAATTGTTGTTCTGCAGCAACAGGTGAACAAGCTCTCGCAGGATCGTATCAATTTAAACGGTTTTTTCAGTACGGGATACATCAGATCAAATAACGATGCCGGCTATGCGGGAAGCACGACATCCAGTGAAGTGTATGATCTAAGCGTGATGGCGTTGCAGAGTACATTTTCCCTGTCCGATCAAGTCCAGGCTACCATGCAGATCATCGGTAGGGGCAGCGAAAGCTGGGAACCTGAGATGGAATGGGCTTACCTGAGCTATAGACCGACTTCCGAGCTACAACTTAGGGCCGGGAAAATGCGTCAACCATTATTCATGTACTCTGATTTCCTGGAAGTGGGATACGCACAACCTTGGGCACGAGCACCACAGACAGTCTATGGTAATTCGCCCAGCAGTTATGTGGGCGCAGATGCCGCCTATACCATCAACCTGGAGAACTCTTCCATCACCACCCAGCTGTTTGGCGGAAATATGGAGGACAAAAAGGGCAGTGCCAGCGTGGACGTGCGAAACTCTTTCGGACTTTCCACCTCGTGGACAAACTATGTGTGGACACTTCGCGGTGTGATTTCCAGCGGCGAATTAAACTTGGTAGCCACCAACGCTGGATTACCACCGGTCGAAGAGGAAAGATCCAGTTACCTGGGGGTTGGCGTCAGCTATGACGATGGCAACTGGCAAATCATTTCTGAAGCCACTCGCACTGAGATCGATGGTTTCTATCCGGACGTGGATTCCGCGTATCTGTCAGTTGGACACCGATTCGGCGCCTTTACACCTTACGCTGTCATTGGCTGGACAGAGAGCCAGGATAATGAAGAACGCCCGGCGATGCTTGGCTCGTTTCTCAATACAGAACGAACTGAATACAGCGTCGGTGTAAGGTGGGATATTACTTCCGGTGTTGCATTAAAAGCAGATTGGACATACGCCACCGGCTTTGAGGATGGACCAAACGGGCTTGATCAACAAGCAGTTCTGGTAGAAGGCATTGAAGACACCAACGTCTACACCTTCAAGATCGACGCTGCATTTTGATTGAGGAACCCAAGATGAAAAAGACAGTAATGATGTTAGTTGCAAGCTTGCTGCTCAGTCCCGTTGCTCTGGCAGAAGTTGTAGTTATTGGCCATCCGTCCATAACGGATGAAGTATCCGCCAATACGGTCAGGGACGTGTATCTAAACCGTAATAAGGCAATGACTCCCTTTGAGTTGGCAGAAGGAAATGCAATTAGGACTGAATTCCACAACAAGGTAACCAGTCGAAATGACGCTCAGCTAAAAGCTTTTTGGTCTCAGCAAGTATTTACCGGCCGGGGTAACCCACCGCTTACACAGTCCAGTGTCGCAGCCATGAAGGCAGCGGTGGCTTCAACACCGGGGTCTATCGGCTATATAGACTCTGCGGACGTCGATAAGTCGGTTAAAGTTCTGCTTACACCCTGACACAAACCAAAGGCCCAACCACTCAGTATCGCGGAAAAGTATGAAAGCATACTTAGCCTAGGGTAGCTGTTGCCAGGGCTTGCCAGCCAGTTCTAAATTCGCGCCAATAGGAGTGGCTGGGCCTAAACGCCACGCTGGAAAGGGAGGAAGTCACGGCAATTCCCCAATGACAATTTTTCCCAATTGCGTGTTACCTTCAAGATATTCATGAGCTTTCACGATTTCACTAAAAGGAAAAAGTCGATCAATAACCGGTATTAAATGGCCCTGCTCTATCCCCGACTGTATAAAATTGATTGCCTCTGCTCGCTGTAACGAATTTTCTAGCAATTCATTCGCGGCAAAACCGCGAATGGTTAATCCATGTAACAGGACACTTTGTAAAGCCAACGTTAATTCTGCACCCGCCAATGTACCGTAGAGAATTGCAACGCCCTGCGGGGCAAGAGAACTCAACAATTGTGCAAGTGGTTGCCCGGCTACGGCATCGAAGAGTACCTTAGCCCCTTTCCCATCAGTAAGTTGAAGTATTGCTTGTGCGACCTCATCTTCATCACTGACAATAACCTGGCTAGCCCCTTTATTTAGGAGACCGTTAGCTTTTTTTCGGCTCCGCGTCACCGCTATTGGAACGGCACCAACCATGTTACAAATTTGTATCGCTGCCAAACCCACGGAGGAAGAAGCCGCAGTAATAACAACCGTATCACCAGATTGAATTTTCCCATGGGCAATTAACCCATACGCTGTCAAATATTGCATCCAGGTAGCAGCCGCATCAGTCATGGACTGGTGATCAGGAATTGGCACTAGCTGAGCAGCGGGGTACAGTATTAACTCACCATTGGTACCATATTCCTCCATGGAGAGTCCCGGTAAGGTAGCAACTCGATCACCTGGCTTAACGTTGTCCACACCATAACCCACTGCCTCAATGATACCTGCCGCTTCATAACCTATTTTGCTCGGAAGGTTGGGAAGACCAAATTCACCACAACGGAACATCGCCTCAACGCGATTGAGCCCAAAAGCCTTTACCATAATACGCACTTCTCCCGGACCCGGCTCGCCAACCCCAAGGTCATCAATCTGCAGCACTTGTGGGCCACCCAACTTATGGAATCTCACGACTCTAGCCATAGGAAGAACACTCCAATTTATAAATATGGACCTAGAAACTGAAACCACCACTGGCTTCGATATTTTGTCCGGTAATCCAGCGGCCTGCTGGTGAAATCAAGGCATGAACCGCATCGGCAATGTCGGAAGGGTCTCCGAATCGACCCAGTAAGGTTGTTGCTTCAATTTTTTTTGCCAGTTCAGGATCGTCCATAACATCAGAATTGGTTTCACCTGTTGTATAACCCGGTGCGATTGAATTAACGGTAATGCCACGTTTCCCAAGATCTTTTGCCAATACCCGAGTAAACATCTCTACCGCCGACTTTGCCATGCTGTAGCTGATAAAAGTAGTACCCGCCAAACGTGACGCAGCAGAGGAAATATTCACAATGCGTGCGCCATCGTCTAAATAAGGGAGCAATGCTTGGGTGAGAAAAAAAGGGTTGCGTACATTATTCTTCATTACCCAATCAAAGTGTTCTTCCGTTTCTGTTTCTATACTTGCATGCCCCCCGCCACCAATATTATTTACCAAAATATTAAGCTTGTTATTTCCGCTTACAACGGCAAATTCCTTGTTGATAGTCTCAACGATATGTTCAATGGATCCGGGTTCACCTATTTTTGCCTGAACAAGGAAACCCTGTCCGCCACTGGCACGCACTGCATCAAGAGTAGATTCCGCAGCTTTGATATTTTCAGCAAAATTGATCGCAACCAGAGCGCCGTCTTTGGCAAGTCGTTCCACGATAGCTCGACCAATTCCTCTCCCGCCACCGGTCACTAGAGCGGTTTGCCCTTTTAGATGTTTCGACATGAAGATATCTCCTTAAAGAAGCCCTCTGGACATTCAACCTCTTGAAATAACCAACGGCCGTAAATACGATGGGTCTGTGCGATCGCGTGTTGGTATTGCCAGTGACCCAGTAGGTGGTGTGAACTTGGAAAATACTTCATTTTCCACTAATTCTGACGAACCTTCCGTAGTACATATACGATCAGATATTGCCCACATACCATCGCGGTACTCCAACAGATCAATATAACGACCGACCGCACACACATCTGCTGTCTTTGGATTAGTACCGTAATAAAAAACATGAGTTTCTGTATGGGCTGATTTATCAGCTAGCTCACAGTAATGATTGGTCATTAAATGCTGGGTAAGCTTTTGATTTTCCCTATGATATGTCAGGACCCAATCCGCAAGATGTTCCCGATCCCCCTTAAAAGTACCCTGGTCAATGAGCGCGTCAGGGTGAAATGCAGAGAGTATTAATTCGCGATCAAGCCGATCAACACCACGGGTATATCTAAGTAATACTTCCCATATTTTCTGCCGATGAAAGGTATCCCGGATCATGGATTCGATGTCAGTCATTTCTCTCCCTTAAACGTCTTTTTAGAACCTTGTCAAAGATTTTTAAAAAACTTATAACTCAAGTCATGTGGCTTTAGATCGCCTCGTTTTACCTTGTCTCCCATACCAAAAGGACCTGCGTTCCAATTGCCAGTATCAGGAAACTCTCTGAACCAATCCACAATGACAAACCGTTTGAGAATGCGCCACTCATCAATTCGTTTCTCAAATATATCCAGGTATCGCCCTGCGGCGATAACATCATGTCTATCACCATTATCACTTGGTATTGAGTGATAACCTTGAAAATAAGATTCAACTTCCGCTGTATTTCCATCAATACAGATCAGCACGTTGATCAATTGATGCTGACTGAAACGCATGGTTTGCAATATAGGTGTGGAGTAATCAACAAACTCCTCTGGTGTGCCCGAAAACTCCATGTGGTCATCGTGTGCGTCAGGCCAGTACGCGTCAAGAACCATTGCCGTATCGCAGCGATCAGATCCACGGCAATATCGCAGTAAAACATCTCGAATTGCCTCTCGATCAGCTAACTCTTTCATCATTTTTGATACTGATGACATAACATCACCTCAAAGTTTTATTCTGAATATATGCTCTCTCTATATATGCTCAATCTCTGCTACCAACCTTCCCACAACAGCGCCGTTTTTCAGTCGTTCAAGCCCCATTGGAATGTCACCAAACCCAATTGTTGAGGCTTGTATCTCCAAATCCCCTGTAGCCATGTAATCAAGAATGGCGGCTGTATCGGATGGCTGTCCACCACCAGAACCACGCAAAGTAACCTGTTTTGCCACAAGTGACATGGTTGGAATTAACGAGGCTGTCTTTCCTAAACCAACCAATACAACCGTTCCATTGGGTTTTATGGCTTGAATAGCATCCGCCGTAGTTCCACCAAAACCGGCAAAATCCACAATAAGGTCAAGTTCGAAATTGGCCAACTCTTCAGTGTGTTTAACCACTGTTTGAACACCCTGGTATTTTGCAATACTCCAGGTTTCTTTTCTTGGTTCAGCCGCATAAACGGTTGCACCTTTCAGAGCCGCAATTCGGGCACCGGCCATGCCCAATCCACCCAAACCAATAATGCCAACTTTATCTCCTGCCCTGACTTGTCCAACTGCCACAACTGCGTGATGGGATGTTTGCCCTGCATCGGTTGCGGCTGCACCTTGGACAAAACTGACGTTATCAGGCAACGGTAGCAAGCAGCTAACAGGTAAGACACAATGAGTAGCATACCCTCCGTCGAAATCGCGTCCAGGGCAACAGCGCTGGGTACCGGAAGCCACAACACGATCACCGAGTTCAAACTTTTTTACGTTAGGACCTATCGCCGAAATGACACCCGCTATTTCATGACCAAGAATGATGGGAGGTTTCTGTGGCATATATGGTGTTAATGTGCCATCCATTCGACCCACATCGCTATGACAAAGCCCCGACCCATAGACATCAATCACTACTTCATCCGCTTTCGGCGTTGGGACCTGATGCTTTATCAACTCTAAGGGACTATTTACCTGATTGAATCGCCAAGCCTGCATGATCCTTTTCATTCTTTAATCCATAGCCATGTTTTACGAACCATCATTTGTCGTGTTAAATCTTTTTTATGTTCTTGGATAACAGAAAAATTCAGGCGTATCTGCGAGAAAAGACGAATATAAAGAAAAGCTTATTATGTTTTTTTAGGATAAAATCATTAAATAAGCAACTGCTTACTTAATACAGTAAAACCTAACAACCAACTTGCCGGAAGTCAATATCTGCTTTAGAATTCTGTCGTATGAATGAAGTTAGTGTTATAAAGCGCAGAAATGCACCAGAAACGAAATTAAAAATTCTGGTCGCAGCTCAACAACTGTTCGCAGAAAAAGGTTATGCCAAAACCGGTTTGCGAGATATCGCCAAGCTTGCTGGCGTTACCTCCGCTTTGCCGGTGAGGTATTTTAACACCAAGGCAGGAATTTTTGAGGCCGCTCTCGCCCATGCCCTGGAACTCGGTTTTCTGTTAAGCAATGAAAAAAAAGATTTTGGTAAACGGCTGGTTGAGACCGTTCTGGATAAAGGCAGGCCCATTACCGTTCCGGCAATGATCGCCTTATCCATAGGCGATGAAGAATCAGCAGCCATCTCCAGTCGATTTGCCAAACATAACATCATTCAACCGATCGCCCAATGGCTGGGCCCACCCAGAGCTACGGCTCGGGCGAGTGCCATCCTTATGTTGAGTACCGCTTTTATTATTTACAACCGACACATCATCATTGATGACTCACTTTCAAAATCGAGTGGCGTGGCCAAATGGCTGGAAAACTCAGCTCAAATGATAGTGGATGGCGACGAAGAGATGATGAAGCTGTTTTTGCGACTCAGGCCTCCTAAATAGTGTTGTTGTTAGCAATCCATGTAAGAGCAATGCCTTTGATAGCAGCAACCAGTGCCAGATTGATTGTCGAGCCCAAACCCGGATCATATTTAGAGACCCAACCGCCATCCATTTCAACATAGGAATGTTGCGCTAGAAAATCGACAATGAACCGATTTACCACAGGCACCAGGGGTTGGGGGGATAAGCCAAAAACGGGAAGCTGCCTCCTCTTTACTTGGATAAAAACCCATACTGTCCGGTTCAACATGGCCAGCTCGCAGGGTTTTTACAGTCCATATATACCGTCTGGGTCGTAATTAGGGTATAACGGGCACCATGAAAATACCTGTAGCTATACAACCGTTGGTCGACGACGGTCTGATTGATGAAGTTCTTTATGCTCTCATGAGCGGCAAAGAGGCCAGTGTGTATGTGGTGCGATGCGGCTCTGAGATCCGCTGTGCCAAGGTCTATAAAGAGGCCTATAAACGCAGTTTTAAAAAAGCAGCCCAGTACCAGGAAGGCCGCAAGGTACGCAACAGCCGCCGAGGCCGCGCCATGAATAAGCGCTCCAAGTTTGGTCGGGACCAGCAGGAAGAAGCCTGGCAGAGTGCCGAGGTGGATGCTCTCTACCGGCTTGACCGGGCCGGTGTACGGGTCCCCAAACCCTACGGTTGCTATGACGGGGTGCTGTTGATGGAGCTGATTACGGACGACGATGGCGATGTCGCATCCCGCCTGAACGATGTGACCATGAGTGCGGAACAGGCACGCGAAGATCACGCCCTGATGATGCACTACATCAAACTCATGTTGTGTGCTGGCTTGATCCACGGCGACCTGTCGGAATTCAATGTGCTGGTGGACGACTATGGTCCGGTCATTATCGACTTGCCCCAGGCCGTGGATGCGGCGGCCAATAACAATGCCCAGGCCATGCTGTACCGAGACATCAGCAATATGAACCGCTATTACGGCCAGTTCGCGCCCGAACTTCTTCAAAGTCGCTATGCCGACGAGATGTGGAGCCTGTACAAAGCCGGGGAACTGGAACCGGAGCTGGAACTGAGCGGCGAATTTATCGGTCCGGACGAGAGTGCTGATGTTGACAGTGTGATGCTGGCCATTCGCGATGCCTTGGCTGAAGAACAGGCCCGGCTTGAGAGAATTCGGGAAGAAGCTCAGGATTAGGCTAGCTTTCAGGAACCCGACTAAAGCCCTTCGACGATAAAGCTTTTAAAACGAGCGGACTGTAATCGGAAAGGTAAGGCCTGCTGATATTCCGAACTGTTATACCAAGCTTTAGCATCTTCCAGGGACGGAAACTCCAACACCACGACACCATCTGGAGCTTCTCCTTCCATGGCTTCGATTTGACCGTAAACGACACGAGGAGTTAATGAATATTCCCCGCTCATATGCCGGGTTTTCTGCTGGTAAATAGTGAAGGCATCCGGATCCTGAATCGCTTCTTCACGCATTACGATGAGATATGCCGGCATAGTGCTTCCTCTTTATTATTTCATGGATACCTTTGTAAGTGAGATTAGCGTCGAGTAATGCTCCACACACCTTTAGCTTCCATCACGGGTTTGTCAGCAACAGTCAGCACACCACGCACAAACGCCAGTTTACGCCCCTGTTTGAGAAAATCCGCCTGTAGTTCGACAAAGGCTGGAGGCTTCACCGCACTCAAAAAATGACTGTCCAGATGCACGGTAGCACAATGGGCGCGGTCGGATTTTTCCCACACCAGTAACGACAGGGCGTGATCCATAAACGTCATCAGCACACCACCGTGGACAACACCCTGGGCGTTGGTATGGCTGTCATCAAGCTGGAGGCCATAGCGCCAACCGTCCTCGCCCTTCTGGGTCCAAACGGCCCCCATGGACGCCGGAATGCCTTTCATTTCCCGCCGGGTCCAGTTGTCTGGTGCGAGTTCTCCCTGACTCATTGACTGGCCATCCCGAAGCTGAATTTCAGGTGATCAATATGGCCATGGGGTACCGGATCAAACACTTGCGGATTGGAAGTACTGCAGATCGTATCTATTTGCTTGGCAATCTGTTCGATGGTCCATTCTGGCTGATACACCCCCGCACTTTCCGCGGTATAGGCGCGCGCGACGCGTCCGGCCGCTGAAATTAGCATTTCGCCGGATATGGAACAGGATTCATGAGCCAGCCAACCAACCGCCGGGGCGACCTGATCCGGGTCCATAGGAGGAAAGGCACTGGTATCGACGCCCTCAGACATACGGGTCACGGCTGCCGGCAAAATCATATTGCTTTTAATATTGTGCTCCGCCCCTTCCAGGGCAATGGAATTCGACAGGCCAATCAAACCGGCCTTGGCGACGCTGTAGTTGGCCACTCCGCCGTTGCCATACAGACCGTTGATTGAGCCGGTCATGATCACGCGGCCATAGCCCGCCTGCTTCATGTAAGGAAATGCAGCCCGAGCCACATGAAAGCCACCGCGCAAATGCACATCGAGTACCGATTCAAAATCCTCGTAACTCATTTCATCCAGTGGCGCGCGTCGAACAATGCCGGCGTTGTGAATCAGGATGTCGATGCGACCATACTGGTTCACGGCCGCATCCACCATCGCCTGGCCACCTGCCGGGGTGGCAACACTATCCATGTTGGCAATGGCCTCACCCCCAGCCGTTAAAATTTCCTGCACCACGGCATCAGCTGGCCCTTCATTGGTGTTGTCGCCCTGCATACTCACTCCCGGGTCATTGACAACAACCTTGGCACCGCGTGCGGCCAACAGCAGCGCATAGGCTCTTCCCAGGCCGCGACCGGCACCGGTAATCACCGCTACGCGGCCATCGAATCTCAATTCAGACATTTCTAATTCATCCTCAAAATCATATCGTTTCGAACAAAGTTAATTCTTCAGTTAATCCACGACACGTGACTGTCGCAGTTTGGAAATTTGTTCCTCAGTTAAACCCAGCACCTCCGTTAAAATTTCATCGGTGTGCTGCCCCAACACCGGCGGCGCCTGGGGGATAGGCTGTTCACTCCCGGGAAATTTAATGGGGCGATTGACAATGGGAATCTTACCGAGCGTTTTATGCTCGGTTTCCACCACCAGTTGCCGGGCCACCGCCTGAGGTTGCGACAAGGCATCGAGGATGCCCAGTATCGGCGCGTTGGGAACCTGATGTTCAGTAAAAATCTCGGTCAATTCCTCCACCGATTTCTCTCGGGTGAAGGTCGAGATAATCTCATTGACGGTATTGCGGGCATTGCGTCGTTTCTCAATCGCATCAAAGCGCGTATCGGTAATCAATTGCGGCTGACCGATGGCCTCGCAGATTCGATCCCAAAAACTGTTGGTCAAACAGGCCACAATGATGGAGCCGTCCTTGGCTGGGAACGCACCATAAGGTACCAGATTCGGATGCTGTGAACCCTGCGGCTGCGGGTCTTCACCATTAAAGAAAGCCAATTGCGCCAGATAGCCCAAGAGCCCGATCATGCCGTCCATCAGGCTGACATCAATCAGGCGTCCTTTGCCGGTCTGGTTGCGTTCATGCAAAGCCGCCAGGATACCAATGGGGCCATTGACCCCGCCTACCAGATCGCCCATGGGGATACCCAGTTTGGTGGGCAGATGATCGGGCTCACCATTGACACTGAGTGCGCCCGATAAGGCCTGCAACACGATATCGAATGAGGGCCGGTCGCGCAGCGGGCCGGTCAAGCCAAACCCGGAAATGGAACAGTAAATCAAGCCAGGGTTGATGGCCGCCAGGGCCTCATAACCCAGCCCCAGGCGATCCATTACGCCGGGACGATAATTCTCAATCAGAATGTCGGATTTGCTGGCCAGATCCTGGGCCAGGGCCAACCCGGCGTCACTTTTCAGGTCGATGACGATGCTTTTTTTGCCGCGGTTGATGCTCAGGTAATAGTGGCTTTGTCCGTCGCGAAACGGCGGAAAGGTGCGGGTTTCATCACCACTGCCCGGTGGTTCAATTTTAATCACCTCGGCTCCCAGGTCCGCCAGTGCCAGCGCCGCTGATGGCCCGGCCAGCACGCGAGTAAAATCGAGGACTCGAATGCCCTGCAAGGGCCCTTGCCAATTCGGGGAATCAGTGTTCGTCATACCTCTACCTTTATTTCCCTTGACGCTGACCAGACGGCAGCCGACGGGTTGTTATTATTGGCCTAACCATAGCAGCAAATCAACACTACTGTCTATTTGGCAAAGATGGATAAAAAAGGGGTGGCTCCCGGCAGAAACCACCCCTTTTAAGCGACAGAAAGACCTGACTTAACCGCGAGTCGGCAGCTCAACGATGGAGTAGCCCTGAGCGGACAGCTCGTCGCGGTGAGTCTTGGCCACCTGCTTGATTTCCACCAGGTGCTTGCCGTCTTCAACCCACTTGCGAGTGATCTCACCGTCGATGAAGATCACATCACCGTCCGGGTTGTGGCGACGGATTTCACACTTGGACTTGCGCAGGAAACCGTCATCACCCATCCAATTGGTGGCGTGATGCGTCAACCAGGAGCAGCGCTCGGGACCGTAGTCGTAGGCACCCGGTGCACCCACTTCCAGGGCAAAGGCTTCATCCCAGTGAACACGCTCAGGACAGTCAGGCACATTGAAGCGGTTTTTAATACCGGTGCCAGGGTGCTTCTGTTGCATTTCCCAGGCCAGCTTGTTGGCCCGGATATAGAGACCACCCCAGCCCTGGGCATAACAAATAAAGCCGGTGACGGTCATGGGGCCTTTCATCATTTTCGGCAGAGCTTCACCTTCGTTAACGTCTTCCCAGTAGCGTTTCTCAGCACCGCGAATTTCTTCGTCGGCGTACAGTTTGGACCACTCTGCCAGTTGCTCATCGGTGAATGGCTCGACCTTGCCTTTCACTTCGGTGTACTTGGTACCGCGCTCACGGGCTTCGTCACGGTCGGTACGGAAAACCCAGCTGTCGGCATCGGCCACCAGATCGCCGTCCTGATTGTAGAAATCCACATGATAAATCTGCTGGAAGGCACGACCTGCGAAACGGGTTTGATGTTCGACCAGATCCTTCAGGTAAGCTTCGGTGTGAATGACATCGTTACGCAGAACCGGCTTGTGCCAGTTCCAGTCGGCACCGGCCCACATGGCGTGCACGCCGGACAGGCCACCACAGTAACCGGAGATGATACGGCTGGTGGTGAACATAAAGCTTGGCAGGGCTACCACGTCACCGTATTTGGTGTTCTTGGCGTACTCGGGATCACACCACAGCGGGTTGTTGTCGCCAATTCCGTGGGCGTAGTGGCGGATGGCATCACGGGTGGCTTCGTAGTTCCAAGGCTCGATGGTGTTGGTGATCTTAACGCCGATGCGCTCGCGCAACGAGGCCAGACCCTCTTCGGTGATTTTCGGAAACTTATTGGTGGACATAGTTATTTTCTCCTGAACCTATTCTGAATAAATTAAGCTTAAATGCCGGCCGCTGCCGCTTTCGCAGCTTCGCGGTCACGCAGGACCTTGCGGTGAACCTTGCCAGCCGGCGTTTTCGGAAGCTCACTCACAAATTCGACGATACGCGGGAACTCGTGTTGCGCCAGGCGCTCCCGGGTAAAATTCTGTAACTCTTTGACGTACTCATCGCTGCCATCACGCTTGCTGACCACAAACGATTTCACCACCTGGCCGCGGGTTTCGTCCGGCACACCAATGACCGCCACTTCCTCTACATCCGGGTGCTTGAGCATGGTGTTTTCAATTTCCACCGCACTCATGGTCCAGCCCGCCGAGATGATGACGTCATCGGCACGACCGCAGTGGTAGAGATAGCCATCCTGATCAACACGGGCGAGATCCTTGGTGGTTTCCCAATGATCTTTTTTCCACAGCATCAACTCACCCACTTCATCGGCGGCCGTCGGGGTGCCGTCGGCGCGATGCACTTCCAGTTTCAGGCCGGGGATTGGTTTGCCCAACGATCCGGGGCGCACTTCATAATCTTCAGCACCGGGGAAGTTGACCAGCACCACCCCAATTTCGGTGGTGCCGTACATACTGCAGGCGGGTACCTTGAAGGTTTCGGCAATGAAATCCAGCGTGGCTGGATCACAGGGTTCACCGGTAAAGGACAGTTTTTTAATGGCGAAGCTGAATTCCCGTCCCATGCCCGAGTTGCGCATCATGCGGTAGTGGGTGGCAGCGGCGGACATGTTGGTGATCTTGTAGTCCTGCAGCGCTTGCATCAGGCGCACCGCATCAAACTTGCCGGCAAAGGTGCCGGTGGTCACCCCCATCGCCAGCGGTGCCAATGTACCGTGCCACAAGCCGTGGCCCCAGGCGGGAGAGGACGGACAAAAGTACTCATCACCGGGGCGGATACCGGTGCCGTACAATGCGGCAAACATCAACGTCACCAGCGCTTTGTGGGTGTGCTTGACCGCCGCCGGTAACTCGCGGGTAGTACCGGAGGTGTACTGGAACACCGCCAGGTCATTGGCTTTGGTTTTGGTTTCAAAGGTGGTCGGGTACTGGCTGATGACGTCCAGCAGATCGTCGTTGGCTACCACCACCTTCAAGCCTTCCACCTGATGGGCGATGTCCTTTTTTTCATCGTTGGTGACCAGCAAACTGGGTTTGCAGTCATCCACCCGCAAGCGCAAGCCATCCAGGCCAAACAAAGTAAACAGCGGCACACTGATGGCACCGCTCATGATGGCGCCAAACAAGCTGGTATAGAACGGCAGTGACGGCTCCAACATAAAGGCAATGCGGTCACCGGGCTGAATACCCTGGTCGACGAGCCAGTGGGCAAACTGCGCCGACTTGGCGGCAATCTCGTCAAAACTGAGAATTTCATCCGTGCCATCGGCGTGGGCGATACGCACCGCAGTGCGGCCAGAACCATTCGCATGTCGTGTCATACATTCATGGGCGATGTTGAGGTAGTCACGATCGCCATCAAACAACTCCCACAGTGCCGCCGAACTGGCATGTGCCTGCGCGTCCGCAAAGGAGGTGTACTCGGTGAGCTTAGCCATTCTTACACCATTCAACAGTGATGTTTATTTATGGATACAATCTCACAAAGATCTCTTATTGTAAATATCGAAATATATTTTATATATACAACAACACTGGGCAGAGCTAGAATGACTGCAAAAAGTAAAATCACTGATTACCCAGGCAAGGTGTTGTCCATGTCCGATATTACGCAGTCTGCGCCGCCCCATAATCTCAAGCTGGCCGAGTCCGTTCGCTCCAGTAAAGCCCCCGCCATTGCCCGGGCGGCCGCCATCATGCGCCTACTGGGCAAAAGCGATAGCCCGCTGGGGCTACAAACCATTGCCAAAACCCTAAACCTGGTTCCCAGTACCTGCCTGCATGTACTGCGGGCACTGGTGGCTGAAGAATTCGTATCCTTCGACCCCAACACCAAACGCTATGCACTGGAGGCCGGAGTACTGACCCTGGCTCGCCAGTGGTTACGCCGCAATCAGTTCACCGACCTGGCCCAACCGCATTTGGATCGACTCAGCCAGCAGTTCGAAATCACCACCCTGGGTGTACATATAGTCGGGCTGGAGCATATTGTCGTGGTGGCCAGTGCCCAGGGTGGCAGCAACTTCCAGATCAGTGCCCAGATTGGCAGTCGCTTTCCGGCATTAATCAGCGCTACCGGACGCTGCATTGCCGCATTTGGTAACAGCTCCGACGAGGAACTGGAAGCACGCTTTAATGCGTTGCGCTGGGAAGACCCGCCCAGCTTTGACAGCTGGTTAGCTCAGGTACAACTAACCCGCAAACAGGGGTTTGCCATTGATGAAGGCAATTACATTGCTGGTGTTACGGTGATTGCTGCACCGGTGTGGAAAAGCCGGGACACGCTCAGTCACGCCCTGGTTGCGGTGGGCATTGGCAGCGCCATGCAGCGTCATGGCTTGGCTGATCTGCAGTTGGGCCTGGTATCGGCCGCACGCGCGCTGTCTTTTCAAATGAGTGGCGATGAACCAAGTTAAAGACACCCCATACTTTGCTATTCTTGGCTGACATAACAACCATAAACACATTATCAAGCAAAACACATTGTCGGAGACACGCATATGGACGCCTTGCATCGCCCCCTCTATGTCCCCAATCTGTTGGTTAATGCCCTCAATCAGGACCCCAGTCGACCGCTGATTCAGTTGTTTGGTGGCCCCATGATGAGCGTCGGGGATGTGCGCGATCAGTCCAGTCGCTATACCCAGGCACTGGCCTCTCTAGGGGTAAAGAAAGGTGTCAGGGTATCTCTGTTGTCGCCCAATCGCCCGGAAGTGCTGTTTGTCAGCAACGCCCTCCAATTGCTGGCCGCGACGTCCGTGCCCATACACCCACTGTCCAGTCTCGAGGATCAGTTGCATGTCCTTCGGGATTCGCAAGCGGATGTTTTGATCTTCGATGCTGAACGCTATGGGGATCGAGCCGCAGCCTTCGCCGAAGCGATGCCGAAGTTGCGATTGCTGGCCTTCGGCAACAGCGACACAGGAGAAGATGTTTGCCAATTGGTCGAGGCTTTTACGCCACAAGCGCTGGTGGCACCCCAGGTAGAGGGAGATGACGTCATGCGGTTGGGCTACTCCGGTGGCACCACCGGCCGCCCCAAAGCCCTGGCCAGCGTACAGCGCACCGGCTTGCACACCGTGCAGATCATGATGTCGGAATGGGAGTGGCCGGCCAGTCCCCGCTTTCTGTCCTGCACTCCCCTTAGCCACGCCGGTGCGGCCATGTTTTTACCGTTGCTGTTAAAAGGCGGCACCATGCTGGTCCTGCCGGCGTTTGATCCGGTCTCCGTGATGCAGACCATCCAGGACTACCAGATCAACTGCATCATGCTGGTGCCCACCATGATCTACGCCCTGCTCGATCATCCGCGCTTTGACGAGTTTGACCTGTCGAGCCTGGAAACGGTTTTCTATGGCGCCTCTTCCATATCACCGGCGCGCTTGAAAGAAGCGATTGAGCGCATTGGCCCGGTGTTTATGCAGTTTTATGGCCAGGCAGAAGCGCCCATGGCCATCACCACCCTGCGCAAACACGAGCACGACGTCAATAACCCGCTGCGACTGGCCAGTTGTGGCCGCCCATCTCCCTGGATTGATGTCGAATTAAGGGATAACAACGATCAGCCCGTTGCCGATGGCGAACCCGGCGAGATCTGCGTGCGCGGACCGCTGGTGATGAACGGTTATCGCGAAATGCCGGAACTCACCGCCGAGACCCTACGCAACGGTTGGCTGCACACCGGTGATGTGGCGGTACGAGATGCCGATGGATTCTTGCGCATTGTCGATCGCACCAAGGACATGATTGTTACCGGCGGTTTTAATGTCTACCCGCGGGAAATTGAGGATATCCTGTCACAACACCCGGCTGTATCACAGGTGGCTGTGATCGGCGTGCCCCATGAAAAGTGGGGCGAAGCGGTGAAAGCCCTGGTGGTGCTGCGGGACAACCATTCAGTTCGGGACGATGAGTTAATGAGCATGGTGGCTGATCGTAAAGGTTCGTTTCAGGCACCGAAAACCATAGAGTTTATTGACGCAATTCTCCAAACACCGCTGGGCAAACCGGATAAAAAAATGTTGCGTTTGCAATATTCGAACAGTTCCTAACTGGCCAGAGGCTTAATCTCAACTAGCGCCTGGCTCCACGTTGAAACAAGACCTGCTGGAACAGGTCTGGCTCTCCCGCTTGCCATAACTTGGCATCTGTCGGCTGTTGCGTGCGCATATCGTAGGTCACCACCCGTTTGGCAAAGCGCCAGCGTCCATCATCGCATTGACGGTACTGGTCCAGATAACGGACGCACATAAAATCCTCCACAAAACCACCCTGACCATCCGGCAACACATGAAAGGCCAACGCATACACCTCCCCTTCCGCGTGATCGCCATCGACCGCGATCAAATGGTTGCAAACGTGATGACCACTGTAGGGCATATAGGGAAACGCTTTTTCCAAAAAGTCGACGTAATCGCTGGCGGAACCCTCAAAGGTGTCACCGTGACTGTCCGTCGCATCGTCAGTGTAGAGATCACGCAGCAATTGCGGGTCTTTGCGATCCACACCACGGGAGTACAGCAGCACCAGCTCGCGAATGGCGTCCTTGGCAATCAAATCTGTTATCGCATCGTTAGATTGAACCGTCATAGAATCGTCCTTAAAGAAATATTCACTATTTACTGAGCAAAATCGTAACCGCCGTTAACGGGATAAGTCTGGCCTGTGATCCAGGAAGCCGCTTCCGAACAGAGAAACAAGGCCATGCCAGCCACATCTTCGGGCTGGCCAAAGCGCCGAATTACATAGCGTCCCACATGGGCTTTGGCGCGTTCACTGGCCAGGTACTCTGACTTTTGGGGCTCCGGAATGGGCGGTTCCAGCGTCGACAGGGAAATGCTGTTGCAGGTGATGTTATGACGTCCGGCCTCTTTGGCCAGGGAGCGCATAAAGCCGGCGGCGCCGGCCTTGGCAGCGGAGTAAACCGCCAGCCGGGACTCGCCCACCCGACCGGAATCCGACACAATGGTCACGATTCGACCGCGATTCTGTTTGACCATACCCGGCAACAACGCATGGCAACAGTTCATGACCCCTTTTAAGTTAGTGTGGAAATACCGATCCCAATCCGCCGGATCCGTTTCCCAAAACAGCGGTGAATGTTGCATGGTGGCATGGGGCCCGGCGTTGCCGGCGTTGTTAACCAGTATCGATATGGCACCCAGCGACTGCTCTGCCTGTTGTACTGTTCGCTGCACCGAGGCCAGATCGCCGACATCCGCCTGCACGCCCACGGCGGGTACGCCCAGCTGTTGGATTTCCTCCGCCACCGCTTGCGCTCGTTCGGCTACATAATCGTTGATGGCAATACCGCCGGCATTGTGATGGGCCAGCGCCAAGGCAATAGCACGCCCGGCACCCTGACCCGCGCCAGTGACAAAAGCCACCTGACCTTGCAGGTCGAGAGGATCTGCTCCGATCATCGTGATTCCTCTGATTGTTATTTTGTTTGTAAGGCTTGGGGCTGTCCTATCTCAAACTCTGGTGCGCTAGAAGAATTTGACGACATTGACCTGTGAAGCCATTTTCACTATATTCGGTTTATGCCGAATATGTCAAAAACGACACTCACACCTGCCCAGACTCGATTTATCGATCAGCTGGCTTCCCTGCTGATGCCGTGGGGTATGACCAGCGGTGTTGCGCGACTCTATGCCTATCTGTTGTTTCAGGATAAACCAGTCAGCCTGGATCAGATTTGCGAAGACCTGCAGAACAGCAAGAGCACCATCAGTGTCGCTGCACGCTCCTTGGAACAGTCGCGTATGATCCGTCGTCATGGTGTTCCCGGGACACGTCGGGTGCTCTACAGCGCCGTAGAAGACACCGCCGCCAAGATGCAGGAGCACGCTCTGATGCTGGGTCAATTTGCGGAATTGATGCAGCAGCAACCGGCCATCGTCAAAGGCCAGAAAGCGCGGGACCGGATGCACAATTACGGAGAGTTCTGCCGCTTTATGGAAGCCGCCATTCAAGACGCCTTGCAGGCGTGGCGACAACGCTAAACCGAATTCAATCACGCAGCCTGTTAATACCAGGGCCAGTATCAGCGTTTATTCGCACTCGGTTAGCCGGTATGATGATGCCGTTATTCACCGACATGCTATGAGGACTCTGTTGGATGACTGCCTTTCCTGTGATTGCCATCTGCGGAGTACCCGGATCGGGCAAAAGTACCCTGGCCAAAGCACTGGCCCGAAAGACCGCTGGTGTTCTTCTGGATATGGACGATTACCAAACGTTCACGGATCAGGACATTCACGCTGTTACAGCCCAGGCGCAACACGCTGAATTCTACAACCTCTTCGAAGTGCCTGAACTGGATGAGCACCTTGCTAAGCTCAAGAGTGGACAGACAATCCAATTACCAGGAAAGCCTGAAGCCCTGGCAGCGACAGGCCCCATTATATTTGAAACGCATTTTGGCCGCGCTCACCAAAAAACCGGTCAGTACATAGATGTTATGTTTTGGTTGGACTGCCCACTGGATTTGGCAATTACTCGTAAACTGAGTTTTTTCCTCAATGAATTTCTTGAAGACGATCACCGCTATTTAGCCTCCAAGCTCGACTGGTTACAGGGCTATTTAAACAACTACCAACAGGGTGTAAAAACTTTGCTCGACATTCAAGTTGAGCGCGTCGCTCAGGATGCCGATCTACGCCTGGATGCACATCAGTCCCTGGATGCGCTTGTGGCCCAAGCACTTACCGCTCTTTCCCCAGAAACTCTATTATGACGAGCACAAAGTTGACTCTTGAAACGCTGAACCTTGGCCAGGAAGCTGAGTATTTAATGGCTGAATCTTTTATACGGGATTTTATTCAGGTACAACTTCTCAAGGGAGCCTTCGATGGGCAGTTGCTGGACACTTTGGAGCAGTCGCCAACTGATCGACAAGGATTGTTGGCGCTGGGCACCATGGATAGTCGGGGTCTGGCGTTTATGCTGGCCAACTTGCAGCAACAGGGGGTGATCGAAGCCACCGGGGACCACTTTCAGCTCACTCAAACATTCCGTCAAGCACTGCAATTTCGAGAGTACTTGATGGCCAAAATTGAATTTTCAAATTTTCTGGCACCTGACCTGGTCCAGCATTTCGATACTTTCATTCGCAGTGAATCAGAGTTCATGCAATCTTCGCGGTTATTCGAACTGTTTGATTATCACCGGGCTCTTGAACCATCGGCAGAAAACTACGCTTTCACTCAACGCTGGATGCAGTTAACCACGGCCCTCACCCGGCACGAAGCGGGGGTGTGCCTGGCTCACCACGATTTTTCATCCTATGAAAAAATTCTGGACATTGGTGGTAACAGTGGTGAGTTCGTCAAGCAAATTTGCACCCAACATGCGCAGCTGCAGGCCACCGTTGTCGATTTACCGGTAGTCTGCCAGGTAGGAGCCGATTATCTTCGATCGACGGCCTGCGCCAACCGGGTCGATTTTTACCCCGCCAATGCCCTGGTTGATCCACTCCCCCAACACCAGTGTCTGGTGAGTTTCAAATCCGTGTTGCACGACTGGCCCGACGAAGCCTGTGAGCAGTTTCTGAGACAGAGCCATCTCACCCTCAAACCGGGTGGAGAATTGCTGATCTTTGAGCGCTCGACCATAGATTTTTCCAAAACCCCGACAACCTACGGCACTTTGCCCACCGCCTTGTTTTATCGGTTCTATCGAGCGCCTACAGATTATGTGCCCCTATTGGAACAAACCGGGTTTAAAGTACTCAGCATCAAGCGGCTTCCACTGGAAACTGATTTTCATATGATCCTCGCTCGCAAAGTCTGATCGTATTTGGTTGGTTCTTACAGTTTGTAAGATTCACGACAAACCAAATCCCGGCGATAGGCAACGACGACATGTTAACTCACTGAAATTTATAGGACTTTCATTTGCTCATTAGTCCGCCAAGCACGGCCTGATTATTGCTGCCCTATCCCATGCGTTCGCAATAACTGGACAAGCGGGAGGAGAGATGAAGCTGCTGGTGGAAAAGAATTTTGTCGAAGCCATGGTGGAAAAATTTCCCACTATGGTGTCCTATACCGAACAACTCAAATTCGGCAATCGAGCGGAAATGCTCAGTCACCAGCTGTCGAGTCAACAGCTAGGCTACCTGCGCGATCTCTATCAGCAGGCCGGTCCGGCCTTGCGGGGTCGTGCAGCGCAAATTTCCACCCTACATCGCGCGCTGGCTGAAACTCAGCGGATTTATCAGGAAGGTGAACTGGAACAACTGGTATCCGGCATTACGGAATACCTGTTACAGGAAGCCATCTGCGGCTGGCTGTTTCAGGCCAACACCACAGGCAAACCCATCGCCTACCTGGTATCACGCATTGACTACACTCCGGCCGGGGAAGAAGAAACCGGGCGCATTATGCTTGAACTCCAGGCCAATGCCATGGCAAAAATCGTCAATCAATCGATCGTGATTCGCGAACGGGATATTGCCGGCAAGACCATTGCCCAGATTTTTGCCGATCGTGGTTACTTCAAGGAAACCGACGAGCTGATGGATGCCTATGAGCGCTCAGCAGAGCGGTTTTTCCAATGGCGCGGTGACTATGGACGGCAGTTTTCAGGCCAGGGTACCGGCGTATTTGCCGAGGACCCCACGGCCTCCCACCGCAATACAGACTGGTCCCGTAAAAGTCGGGTGGTATTATCTTCCAGTGGCAGTGCAGCGCGACTGGTCAACGATGAGGAAATACTCAGTGAACGGGCATTAACCCTGGACGCTACCGGCAATATCCTCAGCAAGTATTTACGCAAGGCCGGCCGCAGCAGTAATTATGACGAACATGTTGAACAAGCTGCTGAGGCTTTGTCCTCGGACATCCCCGATGGTTTATTTACCCGTTTACCGGTGCACGGTTATATCCTCATGTTTCATCTCGAGTTGCATCACCACCTATGGGTGCATGTGGATGATATGGAACCCTATGAATACTCGCCAGCACTAAAACAAAAACTGATTCTTCCTCCCGAACAAACCGATTTGATCGACATCCTGACAGCAGAAATGGATATGTTGATGGATGATATTGTCGAAGGAAAATCCGGTGGCACTACCGTACTCTGCTGCGGTCCAGCGGGTGTTGGTAAAACCCTGACGGCGGAAGTCTACGCCGAAATCATCCATCGCCCCCTGTATCGTGTACACTCCGGCCAGCTGGGCTTGAACGTGGCGGAAATGGAAAAGGCCTTAAAGGATACCCTTACCCGCGCTCAACGCTGGGGGGCCGTGATGTTGATTGATGAAGCGGATGTGTATATCAAGCGTCGGGATGACAATCTGGCGGCCAATGCCGTTGTGGGTGTTTTCCTGAGGGTACTGGAATATTTCAATGGCTTGTTGTTCCTCACCACAAACCGCACAGATGACATCGATGAAGCGATTGTGTCCCGCTGTATTGCCGTCATCAAATACTCAGCTCCTGATCGCATGGATCGGCGAAAAATATGGCAAGTAATGACCGAGCAATTCAACCTGGCAGTCAATGACGATATTCTTGAAGAACTGGCGGACATCTTTCCTGAAGCCAGTGGCCGCGATATCAAGGGATTGACCAAGTTGGTGGCCAAGTACTGTCACCACAAGGGCCTGCAACCAACACGAGACGTGTTTGAGCGCTGCAGTATATTTCGAGGTCTAGAGATTCAGAGGCCTTGATGTTTCAAGGCCAAGAGATTATAAGGCCCGATAAGCTAAGCCGCAGCTTCAATCATCTGCAGAAGCTGTGGTTTGATTTGCTCAACCCAGGCTTGCAGGCGGTCCTCGGTCAACATACCCTGGGTACGCTGATCAATCACCAACCCGACAAAACGCCCCTCCACCACTGAGGCAGAATGTTCAAACTGATAGCCGTCGATGGACCAGTCGCCGATCATCTCGGCTCCCAATTGCACAAACACCTGGTAGAGAGCCATCAGTGAACTGGCAAAGCGCTCTGAATAGCGTTCCTGCGCCCCTAACCCAAACATGGCTATGCGCTTGCCGGACAAGTCCGGCGAGCCCAACTGATCCAGGAATTCCTGCCAGTTTCTTTCCAGGCATCCGACCCCAAGCCCGGGGATATCCCCTTCTCCGTAACTCGGTGTCCCTAAAATCAAGGCATCGTAGACGAGGAAATCCTGCGGTGTTATTCGATTCACATTGATGGGCTTATCGGCAATATCTGGTCCTAAGAGCTTGTAGAGCTTTTTCGCAATCAGTCGTGTGGTACCCGTTTCAGTCCCAAAAAACATTCCTATCTTCTGCACACTGCACCTGCCTTTTAGCTACCGTTAAACTATGGTGGGTATTAAGTTGTCTACGCGTTATATTCGGGTGGATTCACATAGCGGAAAGTCAGGTTGATTCTGCCGTGTAGCTGATCATCCCGTGGTACACTGTGCTGCCAGTAATGTTGAAATTCTGGCCTCATGATCAGCAAGTTGCCACTATGCAACAGAATATCCCCCATAACCTCCGGCCGTTTTTTTCTCCGAAAGCAGAATGACCGGGTAGCTCCTAACGAGACCGACACAATCAGCGGACTGGGTCCTAATTCTGCTTCATCATCGCTGTGCCAACCGACATAGTCCTGTCCATTCCGATAGTAATTAACCAGTACCGAATTAAATGTACAGCTAAAACTCGCTTCAATTTTCTGTTTAAGCTGCTGCAACAAGGGCGTCCACGGTTGAGTTTTTAGCAAGTTGTTGCTGTAGCTGTAGACGATACCCTTGTCCGCATGCCAGGTTTGCAGACGCGGTAAGGTAAAACGCCGGTCAAACACTTCATAGACGCTGTCTGACCAGTGCTGTTCCTCAAGCAACCGCTTGTATAACCCCGAACTTTCCGCAGGAGAGAGAAAGTGCCGATTGACCTGCAAGAACGGACAGCGTGTCACCGTAATCGTATCGTCACGCGCCGAATTACTGCTGGGCTCCAGGATCTCAGAAAGATCATTTCCCGCATACATAGATCGGGTTATGCCCGCAATAAAGCTTTTGCCAAGCGCTCGGACAGTTGTTCCTCGGTAAATTGTGGTTCATTGGGCGGGTACAGGCTGTCTTCATCAAAATTGAATCCATGCTCTCTCGCCAGAGAGAACATCTCTTTCAGTTTTTGGCAGGCTTTCAGCTTCTCCCCCAAATCAGTGTCCGTTTTAGCTTTAGCGGAAAAGGCGGAAATTTGTTCTATTGACATATCGAACTCTCAAGATTGTTAGAAACCATAGTCTTTGCAATCGATTTATGACTGATTACTCGCACACACTTTACGCATTGATAAATGCAATTTCAGCAATACAGGCGTTCTCCTTGACACTGTGAAGGGCATTATCAAAACGCATTTCATCATCAAACAAGTCACTTTTCGCAATGACCGTTCCTGAAGAATCCTTTATAAGAAAAAACATCTCACCTTTCGCGGTTTTGGCCTTGGCAATTTGCTGACTCATCAATGAGCCAACACGCACTTCCTGGATCGCTTTTTCAATAAAATCCCGGTTTTCAAATTCCGGACTGATCAACAACATTTCACCTTTACCGTTCAACAAGTGAAACTGGTAATAGCCTTCCTCAACTGGAGTCACTTTAAACAGAGCGGACATTGTTAATCTCCCTGGATAGACTGATAAATAGAATGGGTTAAAGGCGAACCTGCAATGTGTTTACAGGAGCTGGAACATCTGCCTTTTTTAGAAAACTTACCTTCTCAGATTTAGCGAATTGCAAAATGCAGGCCATAAAATGGCAAAGAAAATATAAGGCTTTCCCCAGGTACGTAGCCGTTTTTTGTCAGAAAACCGACAAAAATCCCGCTCAATGTCGGAAACCATCCCATCTGTATTTAATCAATAACTTGTGCTAAATACATCTTTCCCAATCCAGTCAGGAGCAACTTTATGGGTGACATCACTCACTATGATCAGTACTACCTGAGTTACAGCGGGGCACAATTGCCACTCAAAATGGTCAGCCCCCTGAAGCCAGAAGACATTGAAAACAGGAATACTTTTTTCGGGGTAAATCTGGATGCACAGGGGCGAATTATGCTGGTTCAAAAGCAGGTATACGGTAAAGTGGAGTTGACCCACCGCTACGGCTATGACGATTCTGATCGGCTGGCCTGGGCTGAAATCCACAGCATTGACGAAGAAGCCTGCAGACTGTATTTCGATACTGACGGCAAGATAACTCATGAAGAAGAGTTAGACTCGCCCTGATCGACTCCCTGATAACTTGCCCATAGATGAGTACATTGGCGAATTCGGTTCAGAATTTGCAATGACAATTTTTTTGTAAGTACCGACACAGTCGCTGCCGGTAAACCTCAACCAATCAGGAGGGGACCTGAATGGGCATTGAATTCACCATCACCAAAGATATGGCAACGGTCAGTTCAACGATCTCAGAACTGAAGGCCATTAACGCACTGATTTGTGAAGAAATTGGCTCAGAGGACTTTCGTCGGCAATACGATAGTTTATTGTTTGATGTACTCAACACCTACCGGGTCGTGTTGAACATCCTTAAACCATTGACCTGCGTAAATAGTCTCGACAGTTTTCACGTTAAGTTCGACAATCTCCAGCAGTGTTACAGCGAAAATTACCAATCCGCCCTCAGCGAACCCCGGATCAATGCCGAATTCACCTTTGAAAAATACCTTCAGTTTCGCAAACGCCGGGAAACCAAAACCAGCTACCCACCACTAAAGCGCACCTTTTCACGCCTGCACGACTACATCGACAAATGGATAGACAACGATATCTGGCTGGCGATGACCATCGATACCTTACTGAAAATGCTGAACCGTTTTTTGACTGAGGTGGGCGATATCAAAAAATCCGATGAAGAATCTGCCTACCATCTCTATCAGTCTTGTCTGGGAAATATACCGGCATTCCTGCACATCATCGCCAGCTCACTTGAGGCAATTGACAAGACGCAGACAAACATCAGTGCCCAGACGCACTCCAGTGAGCTTCAGGCTTCCGTTGAGCTCCAGAGATGCAGTTAAGTAGGGCCATTAGAAAATGGTACGCGGTTTGCAATAAGTCATGTGCAAAGGACGTTTTTGCAAACCGTCTTAGAGCACATCAATGGCTCGACAAACGAGCCCGAAGTGAAGGTTTTTTGTCGGGGTTTAGACACAACCTTTGTCATTTTTTTGATACTTGTAGGAGATATTGCAGTGTTTGAGCACAAACAATTGGACGGCGAGAAATGCCGTATTATCAGTATCAGCGATGAACTCCTGAAACCCGAAATACTGGAAATTCGCGACCCCAAAAACAGTGTGGCAGTTGATGACGCCTGCCGTTCTCAGTACGGCGTCATTGGTGAAGTCCTGGTTGAGCGATATTTACCTCCAGAAACCAAAGGTGATACCTGGGCTCATGATAACGTAGCCAGTCCCTGGTGGAGTGTCGTTGGCCATCCCCCGCATGGCGGTATTGTCGCTGACTTCAATAAATACATTGGTGGTGCCTACTTGCGCACTCTCAATAAAGATCACAATGTTGTTGCCTATACCGAACAGGGAGAGGAAGTCACCTTCGACGGCAGGGAATACCTGGTCACGCGAAAAAGCGATGAACAGGAAGTTCGAGGCAATAAAATGTCTGCCGTGAGGCAGCAATATTACAGCTGAGTCAATCATCAGCCCGGTACTGCCGTTTGATTTTCTGACTGCTAACTCTGTAGCCGCTTTCTGCGGCTTTTTTTAACCTTTCAGCCAAAAATTATCTGCCTGTTAGGCTTATCGCAGGTCACAGAATTGGCCACCATTCCTGCAACGCCATTGTCCGCGGCCGGCTGACGCGCTTCCATAGTGCTAATCCAGACCTCAGTCGGTATCGTCAGAATCAATACGGCCACACTCAACACCCAATGCTTGCGACGGGACGAGCGACGTTTACGGAGCCGGCTGTCGGTTAAATGACTGTCGTCAGGTGAATGGTATGACTTTAACTGATGTGTCGTGTTGGGCTTTGAAATCCTGCTGTACTCATACAGCATCCAGGCCGACAGCAAAGCCATCAAAGGATCGGTAATTTCCGGTGTCGAGCTGATTAAATACACTTGCAGCTGCTCGCTCAGGAACAACACCACTGCCACATAGAGTGCGCTGATTCGCAGTCTTATGCCGCTCTCGCTCAACAAATAGACCACACAGCCGTACAACAAGCATTTTTTCAGCATGGACTGGACATTGATCACCATATTGCTGCTGAGCGCACCAGAGAAGGGAACCCAGCTAAAGCTACCTGGCTGATCTCGCCATTCAAAGGGATAGAGCCCGATCCCCAGGGCCACCAGCAACAGCAGCAGGCCGAGCAGTGGGGCTCGTAACTTGTCCGCTGCGGTGTGCCACACAAGGATAGCAAGCAGCGACCCAAGGCAATCATTAATGGAGATAAAATTTCCCAGAATAAACAGACGGATTGCCAAACAAGCCAGCACCAACAGTAGGAAATAGCGCGGTCTAAAAACAGTTTGACGCCCCCGTACCAGCCAATAAAAGGTTACCAACCACAGAACTGTCACCTGAAAAGTCCAGAAGATACTGAATCCCGATGGATCGAGAATGCTTTTCACATGATCTTTCACCAACTGCAGATCGATGGCAGGGATGAAGGGTGCAAAATTCACGGCGATCAACGACAGCGCCAGGATGTCTGGCAGCGTGATTCGCTCCAAGCTATTGAGTTGATCTTGCCAGGATTTCGCCCCCAGATAACGCGCGATCAGTACGCCACACAAGGTACCGATCATATTCAGGCAGGTGTCCGTACCACTGGCTAGACGCCCCGGCAAAAACAATTGACCCACCTGCACACCCTGCGCCAGCAGCAATGCACTGCCCATAACCCAACACAGGGATTGCCAGGGCCGGGGCATTTTTATCACCTCCGAGGCCAAAATCCCGTAGGGAATAAACAGGATAATATTGGCCACCAAATCGCCCCGACCCATGTGTGCTATTGAGAAAGTAAACAGATGACGGAGTTCAGCAGGATCAGGAGGAAGAAAGGTGAAATTAAACGGAAAAAGTGAGCCATAAACAATCAGACAAATCACCAACAACCATATTTTTTTCATATGACGCTCACCAATTGAGGATTCGGTGTCCCTGTCTTAATTCGGTGTCCCTGTGTTAATAAGGTACCTGACCAGAACTATTCGGGTTGCTTGTAGACTTTTCCATCTTTCATGACAAAAATGACATTTTCCAGCAACTTAATATCATCCAGGGGATTGCCATCGACCGCGATGATATCAGCCAGCTTGCCAGTCTCGATGGAGCCCAATTGATCTTCAACGTTCAGAAGCGACGCCGTGTTGATAGTCGCCGATTGAATCGCTTCCAAAGGCGGCATGCCCGCTTCGACCATATAGTAAAACTCGCGGGCGTTGAGGCCGTGGGGAAAAACACCGGCATCGGTGCCAAACGCAATCTTCACACCCTCTTTGTAGGCTTTAGCAAAGGTTTCCTGAATCAGCGGTCCTATTCTTGCAGCTTTGGGTTGTACCAGCGCCGGGTAGTACCCCTCTTCCTGGGCTTTTTCAGCTACCCATTTCCCCGCCGTGATTGTTGGCACATACCAGGTTCCCTTGCGCTTCATTAATTCAATCGCCTCACCATCCATGTAGGTGCCGTGTTCCACCGTGGTGACACCGGCTCGAATCGCACGCTTCATGCCCTCGGCACCGTGGGCATGCACGGCTACATGCAAATTGTAATCCGCTGCCGCCGCCACAATGGCTTCCAGCTCGGCATCGTTGAATTGCGGATTCTCACCGCTCTTGGCAACACTCAACACACCGCCGGTTACCGTAAGCTTGATAAAATCGGCGCCCTCCTTGTAGTGCTGACGGATCGCCTCCCAGGCGTCATCCGGTCCATTAATCACTCCCTGTTGCGGACCGGGTGCCCCCATCAAATCCTGCCGGTAACCATTGGTCGGATCCGCATGACCACCGGTAGTGGCAATGGCTTTGCCCGCCGAGTACACTCTTGGCCCCACTGCATAACCGGCCTCGATGGCTTTGCGAAGCGCAATGGTCGAATTGAAACTATCGCCAGGATTTCGCACGGTGGTAAATCCGGCCATCAAGGTGATGTAGGCGTAGTGCGTGGCGCGAATGGCGTAGTCGGATTCATTGAGGATAAAGTTATTGAGGTAGGAATTTTTATCGTAGACCGAGTCGAGATGCACATGCATATCCATCAGGCCCGGCAGAATCGTTTTACTCCGCAGATCAATGACGGTTTCATCACCTGCGTCGATAAACCCCTCTTCAATTGCACTGATTATATTTCCCTCAATTCGAACAGAAACATTCTGGCGAAGGCGTTTGGAAACACCATCGATCATCGAACCGGCATAAATGATCTCGGTATGGCCTTGAGTAGGAATCAATAAAAGACTGCAGGCCAGGAACATCAGAAACGTGGGAGCTGATCGCAGGGCTTTCATGGGAATTTCCGGTTATTGACGTTGCCATTAATAGAATGACTGTAGCAAACAATCTTCGGAGCCACCGGTTGAAGTCTGGGTTAGTAACCCAGCTCCAGATCAATCGTAAACCTCAGTGGCTTTTTGGAACAAAAACGAGAGTAGTTATCGCAAAAGATGTCGATGACGTCCGCCGCAAAAGTCAACGCTGCGCTGTGGGGCGTAATCACCACATTGTCCAGCTCCCACAAAGCAGAAGTCGACGGCAGCGGTTCCTCCTCAAATACATCCAGCACCGCCCCCCGCAAGCGCTGCTGCTGAAGGGCGGTGGTTAAAGTCTCTTGATCCACCGTTGCCCCCCGCCCCACATTGATAAGCACGGCCTGCGACGGCAGATGTGCGATGAACTCCGCATTGATGAAGTGTCGGGTTGCCGGGGTAGAGGGTAAAACCACCACCAGATAATCCAGCTGTTGGGCAAACTCCAGTTTCTGCTCAGGTCGGTAGACGGCATCCACCGGTGGCACTGGCTTGCCACTGCGGCTGAGCCCGACCACCCGCATGCCAAAATGCGCCGCCGTGGTTGCAATATGTCGACCGATGGAGCCCAGGCCACAGATACCCATCGTCATACCCGCCAGACTTCGATAAGGCAATTTATGCCACTGTTTTTGCCGTTGGTACTCATGGGTGGCCAACAGATGGCGCTCCAGAGAGAGCATATAGCCAAACACATATTCACTCATCAGCGGACCAAATACGTCCTTAACACCTGTTAAGGTATAATCCCGGCGCGAACCTTGCCTGCACAAAGGCTCAACCCCGGCAAAGGTGGATTGCACCCACTGCAAGCGCTGCGCCTTCGGCAGGACATTAGCCACCCGCGCCGGCTCGCCCAACAGAATGTTCACCTGCGGTAATAGCGCATCAATCGCGGCCGCATCCCCGGGGCAGCAGATTTCAAGCTCCGGCAGGTCCCGGGCCAACAACTCCGAGCGGTAGTGCTCGGCGTCTTCGGTCAGTAGCAACAGTCGATTCATCAGTAGCTCACCTTATCCTTTCAACATCATGGTAGTGCATAGGGTACCTGAAGCTATCCTTGTTACATGCAGCAGGGATCGAACACATGTTATGGTGCTCCCTCTTATGGTAATCCCTTCTCCATTGATGACAGTAAGCAACTAGTGACTGGTATGACACTCTATTCAAGACCCGTTAATATTCACAAAGCCTATCACGCCCACGTCTATTTTGATGAGCCATCAGCCGACATGGCACGACACCTGTGCAGACAGGTGGGGAACCGCTTTGGCCTCGTGGTAGGACGATTTCACCAGCGGCTTGTAGGTCCCCACCCCATGTGGAGCTGCCAGATAACCTTTGGCCATAAGGATTTTGACGCCCTGATTGCCTGGCTTGACGAACACCGACAAGGCCTGACCGTGCTGGTGCACGGACTGACAGGTGATGATTTGCGGGACCACACCAACTATGCCTACTGGCTGGGCGAGCCCAAGCCGTTAAATCTGGCACAGTTTGAAAAGGCAACGAAAACCCTATCCGAACCCTGACCGGGAGGGCCCTCACCATGGCCAGAGAAAACATCAATTACATTGAACTGCCGGCTACCGACCTGGAAGGCACCAAGCGGTTCTTCAGCCTAGCCTTTGACTGGAAGTTTATCGACTATGGGCCAGACTATGCCGCCATTCAGGACGCCGGCCTGGACGGTGGTTTCTATGCCTCAACTTTGCAAGCGACCACTCACACCGGGAGTGCATTGGTGGTACTCTACAGCACCGCGCTGGAGGATGCTCTGGCGCGGGTAAAAGCGGCCGGCGGCACGGTAGTGAAACCGATCTTTGCATTTCCCGGCGGCCGCCGGTTTCATTTTTTGGATCCTAGTGGCAATGAGTATGCAGTCTGGTCTGAGTAAACGCCTGCGGTGGTTGTGGCTGGCCCTGCTGCCACTGGTCGCTAGCGTCAGCGCTGAACAAGGCTCCCGCTTCGACCGCACCCTGGTGGCACTCCAGGCTGGCACTCAGGAATCGCGTGCTACTTTTGTGGATATTGCCCTGGCTCACCTGGCCGCCGCCTACGCCGAAGAAGCCGAAAGGGCCCAGGTGGAACCTTCCGCTGATGGCCAGTTGTCCCTGCGATGGTCGCAGGCGGTGCAGCGCTATGCCAACCAGTTGGAATTTGCCAGGATGAGCCTCGAACAGGGACTGGAGCCCAGCATTGCCCTGTCTCCCCTGGCTGAAGCCACCGTCAGCGTTGCCGGCCAGACGCTGATGTTGACCCACCCGCGACCTGACCAACAAGCGGTCTACGAACAGCAGGTCCTGGAAAGTTTCTGCCAGCAGCTCGATTGCGGCTCGCTCACCGGAGATCCGTCGCTCAGTGTAGCTGAAGCCCCCCCACGCCCCGCTGCTGCCATCACGGACATTCGCCCCCAGTGGTCTTTCAGTGTGGACGGTTCCAGCTGCAGCTACGAGGGGATTCAACTGCTGTTTCAAGCCGGGGATCATTCCGGCGTCCTGCGCAAGGTCTGTATGGCCTTGTTTCAGCAAGCCTCGGAGCTATTGACCCTGTTGAATCGACAGCAACAATATGGAGTCATGATTGAATGGCGGCAGCTCGCTCTGCTGCCCTCCTCCCAAGCCGAGCAGCAGACCCTGCAGCTCAACGCCGCCGGTGACGTGATACTGCTGCAGATGCCTTTGTTGTACGAACAACCCCGGTTATTAAAGGCCATTATCCCCTGGTTAACCGCGCGCCTGACAGGACAGAATTACCACCTGTCACTGCAGGCCAAAAACTTTGGCTGGCAGGATGTTTCAGGCTGACTGTCAAGCTTGGAGTGACGACACTCAGGCTTCAGGTCTAAGCGCCAACACGCTGCCATCAGCGTCGGCGGATACGTACAAGGTGCCATCGGCCCCGGCGGTGATGCCGGCAAATGGCCCCATGGGTCCGGACAGGGGCGGCACACCGCGCAGGAACTTGGGTACAATACCCGCCGGTGCGCCCACCGGCAGATCGCTGGCCAGGGTGCGGCGATGGTAGTTGCTGAGGTTGTATTCCAGCAACGCCTTGGCACCGGTATCGACCACATAGAGACGATCCTCAAGCACCAAGATCCCCTGCGGTTGGTTCAGGTCGTCGAACAGGGTTTCGCTTTTGCCGGCGCTGACTTTGACAATGCGACCCGCTCCTGACTCCGCCACCAGGACATCCCCGTCCGCGGTGATGGCCACACCCATGGGCTCGTCCAGTCCGCGGGCCAGGGTATCAACCTGGCCCTGATGAATGGCCAACACGCGTCCGCCACCACCCTCGGCCACCACCAGGGAGCCATTATCGGCCCTGGCAATGCCGTACAGGCGGTCCAGCCCATCAGCCAGCACCTCACTCTCCATTTGCGCCGGCCGCCAACGTGACACCTGGCCATTGGCCGTAGTGACGATGTATTCCCCCGGTTCGGTGGCAATCACGCCGCGGGTATAACCGGGAAACCCCGGAGAAAACAGCATGCCCACACACTGGGGTTTACCACCGGGCTGTAACGTGTAGGTATAACCGCCGTCGGCAATAAACAGCACACCATCGGCCCCCATGGCCAATCCCAGCGGCCACTGCAGGCCATCGGGTACCAGTGAGCGCAGGCTGCCGTCGGCCAGCACTTCGTTGATTTGACCGGAGATACTGGAAACAAACAGGCGATCGCCCACAAAGGTGCAGTTATCCAGGCCCGGGGCGATCATGGCCAGTTGCGTCTTTTCACCGGTGCGCGGGTCGATGCGCAACACCTGGCCGCTGGCCACCTGGGTCGAGACGATATAACCCTGGCCATCGAACTTGACCGAATCCGGCACCCCCAGATCGCGAGCCACCACTTCCGGTTCGCCACCCTCGGGATTGACCCGCCAGATTTCGTTGGTACCCATCACCGGGAAATAGAGCATGCCATCAGGGCCCACTTCCATGGCGTTGGGCATGGGCACGCTTTCCAGCAGCACACGCGGCGCACCACCATTCAGGTCCAGCTCCAAAATGCGACCTTCCGGACGACATTCACCGGCGAACAGACGACCCTGATACACCGTAATCGGGTTGGCACTGGGCATCTCTCCATACACCACCCGGGTCTGGCCGTTGGCAGCGCGAACACTGACCCGCCCCTCGGTGAACTCGGTGGCAAACAGATTGCCGTGATCATCAAAGGCCAGATCGTCAGGGCCGATGATGTCACCACCCATGGGACTGATGGCTTCCACCGCCCCGCTGTTGATGTCCACCGCACTGATCTGGCTACCGGACACCTGGGCCACGTAGATGCGCCCATCCGGGGCGGTGCGGATGCCGTTGGCACCGAACAGCCGGCTGGGAGGTGTCAGCCGTTCAAGCGCCCAGCCTTCAGCCAGGCTGGGGGTTTGCGCGTATGTGTAGCGTCCGGATTGCAGGACCATGGTCAACTCCAGGGTTATTATTTTAGTAATGTGACAAATCGGTCTGTTATTGCGTCGTCTACTGTTGAATCGGCCAGGTACCGTTTAATCAGCCAGGGCTTCCGGCGACATATAGCGGGTGGATGACCAGCCGCCATCGACCACGATGGTCTGCCCGTTGATGTATGCCCCACCGGGCGAACACAGGAACGCAATGGTGCTGGCCACCTCTTCGGCCGTGCCCAGACGGGGGTACGGGGTGGTGTCCACATTGGCCCGGCGGAAAGCCTTATCGTTCAAACGCTCTTTGACCATATCGGTCATGGTCACACCGGGCGCGACGCAGTTGGCGCGAATGCCCTGGGCTCCGTAATCACAGGCTATGTGCAAGGTCAGTGCGGTCAGGCCGCCTTTAGCAGCGGAGTAGGCACCGCCGCGACGACCACCCACCACGGCGTAGGTGGAGGTAACGTTGATAATGGCAGAACCCGGTTGCATATGGCCAATCACATCCCGCGCCAGACGGAAAGGCGCTCGCAACATGATGCCCAGGAATTGATCCAGGGTTTCATCGTCAGTTTCGTGCAGTGGCTTGGGACTGCCAATGCCAGCGTTATTGATCAAAAAGTCGATGCGGCCGAAGTTAGCCAGAGTAAAATCGATGATTTTCTGCGGCGCGTCGTCTTCGGTAATGTCCACTGCCAGCGTCGCCAGCCGATCGCCACCGATCTCTTTTTCCAAATCGGCCAGTTTACTTTGTGTACGGCCAATGCCAACGATGGCCATGCCCATTTCATGCATTTTCTTGGCCGTAGCCAAACCAATACCACTGCCGGCACCGGTGATAATCGCGACCTGCATCTTCTCCCTCCCACGAACCAATGTGTTGGATGTTATTCAAATGATATAGAGCCACAAATGGTATAGTGCCAAACTCCAGCACAAATGAAACGCGCCCGGAAATTTGCGGCTGACGATTTTCACCATACAACAACTCTCAGTGCGTTTCGCGACAAGTCTCCCCAGGTTAAACGGTCGACCGGTTTTTCATTATCCCGCAGAATATCGCAACGTCTTTTTAGTTGCAGGAAAACCCATCATGTCGAGCCCTCAAGCCCCAGGTCGTAAAACCCTTGCCGGCCGTTCCATTCGCTGGGATGCGCAGCGAGCCGAACACGCCTATGCACAGGGTTTGTGGGTGCGAGAGACACTTGCCGACAGCCTGCGACAAAGTGCACACGACACTCCGGAGCGGATTTTGATTGTCGATGGGGAAATGCGCCTGACCGCATCCGCCCTCTACCAGCAAGCCAGCACCCTGGCCAGCGTCATGGTCTCACGCTATCCACAGGGCAGCGTGATTTCTTTTATGCTGCCAAACTGGCATGAAACCGCCGTGATTTACATGGCCGCCACCCTCGCGGGCATGATCGCCCACCCGGTGTTACCGTCACTGCGGGAACACGACCTCTGCTTTATGCTTGAGGATGTGGACAGCCGGATGGTTTTTATTCCGGAAACTTTCCGCGGATTTAATTACGCCAATATGCTGGCCAACGTACACCGCAAACTGCAAAAGCCCCCGGAAGTGGTTGTGATTCGCGGCGAAGATGACTCGCCCCTGCACACGCCCTATACCACACTCTTCAACCCGGATCTGGCCGACGAGACCGAGCTGCCCACAGTCGACCCGGATGCGGTGCGCATGATTATGTACACCTCGGGTACCACCGGCAGCCCCAAAGGGGTGATGCACAGTCACAATTCCATCCACGCCCTGATTCAGCAGCTGGGGCAGCATTGGCGGATAGAGCCAGGCGATAAATTTTTAGTGCCTTCTCCCATCAGCCATATTGGCGGTTCCATTTACGCCTTTGAATGCCCCTTGCTGCTGGGTACCACGGCGGTGCTGATGGAACACTGGAATCCGCATGAGGCTGTCGATCAACTGGTTGACGAAGGCTGTACCCATTTTGCCGGTGCTACACCCTTCCTGATTCAAACACTGGCAGCGGCACGACAAGCCCATACGCGGCTGCCCGACCTCAAGGTGTTTATCTGTGGTGGCGCCTCGGTACCGCCATCGCTGATCCGCGAAGCCAGCGACTATTTTGCCCGCGCGGTGGTAACGCGGGTATACGGTTCAACCGAAGTTCCGGTGATGACCGTCGGCGCCTTCGACAATGTGGACCACGCCGCCGATACCGATGGCCAGCCAGGCATTGCCGACATTCAATTGTCGGCAGCCAGCAGTGCCACTACCGAAACCGGTGAAGTGATTGCCAAAGGCCCGCAAATGCTGGTCGGCTATGTCCACGCCGACGATGAAGCCAAGGTGTTTACCGACGCCGGCTATTATCGCACCGGTGATTTGGGACGCTGGGTGGACGACAACTACCTGGTCATCGCCGGTCGCATCAAGGATGTGATTATTCGCAACGGCGAAAATATTGCTCCCAAAGAGATTGAAGACCTGCTGGTGAGTCATCCAGACATTGCCGAAGTGGCCATTGTTGGTTTGGCGGATGACAAGACCGGTGAACGAGCCTGCGCAGTGATCGTCCCGTCCGGGGACGCCAGGCCGGACGTCACCACCCTGTTGCAGTTTTTGGTGGAAAAGGGCGTGGCAAAATTCAAAGTGCCGGAGCAGGTAGAACTGTGGGAATCGCTGCCGAAGAACGACGCCGGCAAGGTGCTCAAGCATCAAATTCAGGCCACACTTTCCAGCTGATGACAACAAACCAACTGATGAAACAAAAAAGCCGCAACCTTTTCGGTCACGGCTTTTTAGCAATACCCTCGAACACCTGGGCAATGACAGCTCTCAGTTATCAATTCAGGTAGCGACCGCCATTCACGCTCAGAGTGTGGCCCGTTACATAGCCAGCCTCTTCGGAACAGAGATAGGACACGGCTTTGGCAATGTTTTGCGGCTCACCGTGCTTGCGCACCGGCAGATGCTGGGCCATCGCCTCCACGCCGCCGGATCCCAACCCGCCTTTGGCTTCCAGACCGCGCAACATCGGCGTCACGACCATGCCCGGTGGCACATTGTTCACCGTAATACCCTTGGGGCCCAGTTCAACGGCCAAGGCTTTGGTCAGTCCCATAACACCGCCCTTGGAAGCGACATAGTGGGACATATTGGGCGAACCCGTCTGGGCACTGGATGATGAAATATACACAATGCGGCCCCAGCCAGCGGCTTCCATATCCGGCACCACAGCCTGGGTCACAATGAACGAGCCTTTCAGGTTGACGGCAATCATGCGATCCAGTTTTTCGTCATCCAGATCCATAATCCCGCCAGTGCCATGCAAGCCGGCACTGTTCACCAGAATGGTGAGCGGACCCAGTTCGGCACGCGCTTGCTCAGCGGCGGCAGCGACTGATTCGCGGCTGGAGATATCCACCACACTGGTAGTGACGTTACGACCCAGTGCGCGAATTTCTTCGGCCACATCGGCCATGGCACTTTCGTTTAAATCCCAAATGGCAATATCAACGCCGTCTCTGGCCAGATAGCGGCAAATTTCAGCACCAATACCGGATGCGCCCCCCGTTACCACAGCGACTCTGCTGGCTTGTGTCATGTTCTGACTCCTTAAATGAACCTCTAAACTTCTTTCTTATATAGACATCACTGTTGACTAATATATACTAAGAGCCACGACATTCCCAACCAATAATGACAATGATTGCTTATGACTGATAAAACCTTGGACTGCTCAGATCTGGATCGCTACATGGGCGTGCCCATGCAGCCAGCCCGTATGAAAGAACCGCTGCACAACAACGATTTTCGCCGTTGGGCACAGGCCATGCATTATCCCAACCTGCTGCATTACGACACCGATTTCGCCGCAGAAAGTCGTTACGGCAAGCTTATCGCTCCGCAATCTTTTGCTGTGGCAACCGACGATGGCCATGGAGCTGGTCCGGCCTGCGTGGGTACCATTCCCAACTCCCATTTGATTTTTGGTGGCGATGAATGGTGGTTTCACGGTCCAAAAATTGTGGCGGGGGATATGATCACCAACGAGCGTACGCCGGTGGACTATGTGGTTAAAGAAACCAGCTTTGCCGGTCCTACCTGCTTCCAGTGGGGGGATAACAAATACTACAACCAGGATGGTGATTTGATCGCCACCCAGCGCTCCACCGCTATCCGCTACCGCGCCGACCTGGCTCGTGAAATGGGATCACAGGCGTCTACCGAAGACCCCGAGTGGACCGATCAACAGATCAAAGAACTGGAAGAGCGCAAACTGATTTACATCAACGCCATGCACGAACTGGGGCACGGCAAGCGCTACTGGGATGACATCAATGTCGGTGACCAACTGCCGGAGCGAGTGTTCGGTCCTCACAGTATTGCCAGCTTCACCTCGGAATGGCGCGCCTACCTGTTCACTATCTGGGGTGGCACTCACCGTCGAACCGACCTGGACCTGGAAGCACTGGGTTTCGAGCCGGATATGGCCGGTCATGAAAACGACCCGGTAATGGAACGTCAAAACCCTGAGTTAACCGACGGCGCCTATTACGGCCCTTCCCGCGGTCACTTGTTCCCGCGCTGGGCGCGTCATATCGGCATGCCTCGCGGCTATGGCTACGGCGCGTCCATGGGCGCCTGGATTCTGGATTATCTCGGCGGCTGGGCTGGCGAGTGGGGTCAGGTCGTACACTCCAAGTGTTCCTATCGCGGACCGGCTTTTACCGGTGACATCACAATTATGACCGCCACCATCACCGAAAAACTGGTGGATGAGGAAGGCCGTCATGTAGTCAAGCTGGACTGTAAGATGACCGATCAGATAGGTACTGTCATGGCGACGGCCAAAGCATCGGTGGAATTGCCAAAGCAATAACGCCGGATAAGCTCACCTAATAAAGGCGCCTGTCGGCGCCTTTTTATTTTGGTATTTTCTGGTTGTCTTTAGATGCTGAGCCCTATCAAACATTTCCCGTCGAGATCATCCTCACGGACAAGCTATGAACGCCACAGAGTAAAGCTATAGTTCCGAAGGAGTGTCTTTCAGAACCGCTTCCAATTGTGGAAACTCTTCCGTTTTTAAAACACCGTGCAAGAACAAGCGCAGCATTTCCCGACGCATACGATCGGCCATTGCCTGGCGTTCTTTATCATCGCCGGCATGAGCCCGAACCCATTCCGGCCACAAGAAATAACCTGCCAGGACAATCACTGACAAAGCTTCTACATCAATACCTTCCTGGCTGTATTTACTTTGCGCCAAGAACTGCGTGGTTTGCTTAAACTGTCGAAAGAAGGGATCCTCAGCCGGGTTCTCAGCGGCCAGTAATTCGAATAACCAGACACGCCCAAGCGCCGGATTGTGCACCGCAAAATTCACCATATTGGAAATCACATCGTAAATATCACCTTGCTTCAATTCCTTCATTCGCCCCTGTTCATCCAGATCAAAATGCCCAAACACAGTCGAGGACAGATGCTCACTCACCCACTCAACCGTAGCTTTAATCAGGTCTTCCCGGGTGGGAAAATGCTGGTAAGCGGTACCGCGATTAATACCGGCAAGGATAGCCACTTTGGAAACTTTCAGGGCCTCCGGGCCGTCAGAGGCCAAAACCGTTCGCGCTGCCTCCAGAATGGCTTCGCGGGTTCTTTCTTTGCTGCTTTTGCGCAAAACGCCTCCCAAGGATTTCATTGTATTTATTTGTTAGATGGTTCAACGATTGTCGGCTCATCGCCATACTCTGTCAACCAAACCTCTTTGTTTGAGATCATGCTACTGCCTTTAAAATCAATACCTTAATCTCATTTAATCAAGTTTATAACGGTGGAAAGTCTTATCTGGCTGGCTAACTTTCTGCGTTTGCATCTTCAGTTTGCTATATTGCCCAAAGGCATCAATGTTTGCAGTAGATTACACAGATAATTACAACACCTATTTCAAATACTAATCTGAACTCATCAAGTGGTTCGCCCAGGCTAGGCGATAAATCAATAAACAGTTTTCCAGCAGCTTACAAAAGGAAATTGCCAACATGGACACAAGTGATATCTTATTAACCGACCAGGTTGCGGTCATTACCGGTGGCGGTGCAGGTCTTGGCCGGGCAATGGCACTGGCATTTGCGGCTGTCGGTGCCGACATTGTGATTGCGGATATCGTACCTGAACGCTGTGAGGAAACTGCCGAACGCGTACGTGAATTCGGTCGCACCGCTTTACCGATACCCATCGACGCGACAGACACTGAAGGCCTGCTACAGTTGATGCAAACGGTTCATAAAACCTTTGGACGACTGGACATTTTAGTCAATAACGTGGGTGGCGTTTCACCCAAGCCGTTTTTGCAACAATCTGAACGCTCCTGGCGACGTCATATCGATTTGAATCTGATCAGCACCCTGGCGGCCACCTCGGCAGCTACGCCCTATATGATTGAGGGCGGACGCGGGGGCTCAATCATCAATATCGCCAGTATTGAGGGATCAAGAGCCGCCCCAAATTACGCGGTCTATGCCGCGTGCAAAGCGGGCATCCTTAACTTTACCCGCACCCTGGCGCTGGAACTGGCGGATCACAACATCCGGGTCAACGCTCTGGCCCCGGATTACACCATCACCCCAGGCTTGCGTGGCAATATCAAGGGTCCTGTCGATCCCGACAGCTGGTTTACCCCGTCAGCGGCTCATGAAGACGCCACTGCCCGCCGCATTCCGTTGAGACGTCCCGGCGTGGACACCGAGTGCGGACGCGCGGCGGTCTTTCTCGCCTCGCGGATGAGTGATTATATTACCGGCATCACCCTGCCCATTGATGGCGGCACCTGGGCATCCAGTGGCTGGGTACGCGATGATGAAGGCGACTGGACTCTGACAGGTAATCTCAAACCGTAACGCGACAATCCAGCTTGGTTATCACCAGCGTAGTAACACCATCTTGAACACGCCTCTCGACTATGCCTCTCGACTATGCCTCTCGACTACGCCAAGCTGTTTTCGCCCGCTGTTGGGGTTTGTGAGTTTTCTTTCTGCGTATGCCAGGCCAATGCATCTTTGATGGTTTCGGCTATCGGTCTTGGCGTCCAGTGAAGTTCGCGACGCGCTTTGCTGTTGTCCATCTCCTTGAACGCATCGGACAAATAAACCGCTGTGGTGCTAAGCATAAAGTCTTTTTTTCCAAGCAGCTTTAACACCCTTTCCCCCACAAAGGCGATCGCTTGAGCCACCCACATGGGAATTAGCTTCGGCGGTTTCGTGCCCATTTCAGCGGTCGCAATGGCGTAAAAGTCGCGATTACTGATGTATTCATTAGCGATAATGTACCGCTCACCAATCTGACCGTACTCTTCGGCCAACAGGGCGGCGTGGGCGGCATCGCGTATGTCCACCGTTGGCTGGCTGGAGTCCAGCACCGCATTCGCTTGCCCCGAGGCCACTTGCCACAGCATGTTACCGTGCGGTGTGGGCTGGAAGTCTTCCGGTCCATAGGTGTTAGCCACACACAGAGCTACACCCGGAAGTCCCTTTTCGCGGCAGTAGGACAGCAGACGAATTTCCGCTTCTAAGCGGGCCAGGATGTAGGGCGAAGCCTTATCCCGCCAATTAAATTCTATGTCTTCTGTGACCGGACCATTGGGATTTTGCCCCAAGGTTCCCATGGAGCTGGTAAAAATAAAGCGCTCAATCTTGCACTCCAGCGCGGCGTCCATAGCATTGATCAGCCCTTCTACGTTGTTACGATATATGGGCGTCGTGTCCGTTAACCAAAAGCGCGGGTCAAGCACGCTGTAAAATACGCTACTGCAACCTTCCATCGCTGCACGCAAAGAAGCAGGTTCCAGCACATCGCCGTAATGGATCTCGACCGGCAGATCCTCGATGGCCTTGATGTTACTGGATTTACGCAGCAGCACTCTCACCTTGCGACCCTGCTGCACCAGCTGGCGGGCGATATGACTGCCCATAAAACCACTGGCCCCCGCCACCAACACGGGTTTGTCCTGTTGTATCTCGTGTGCAACGCTCATGCTCTCATGTTCTCCTGCGAACTCATGTACATTTATTTTCGGACGGCAACACATTCACCGGGATGCCGGAAAAGCGTGGCATGAAGTTGATAGGCTCCAGACAACGCTCCAGAGAAGTCAAATGGCCGGTAAAGCTGCCACCCTGAATAACCGGGTCCGTTGAACGGTTCAAGTTACCAAACATATGGGTCATCGATACCACACCCCGTCGCAACTGCGGTTCCGCTTTCGCCTGCGCTCGAATTTCGCCGGTCTCTGAACGTATCAGCACCGGTTGTCCATCGCTGAGCCCTGTCGCCGTCATATCCTCTGGATTCATATACGCCCAGTTGACCGGGTAGCGCCTGCGGGTACGCTCCGCATCGCGATAGGCACTGTTCATGGCCTCCAAAATACGCCGCGATGTCAATTGATAAGCGTAGTTTGTATCACTCGTCTCTTGCAGCAGACTAGACAACTCGTCGGCCACATCCGGCGGGCACAACTCTAAACGTCCACCCCGATCAGGGACAGACTCCACCACAACCGGTTCAATATGAGGTTGGATACCGCCAGGATGTGCTTGCAGATCATCGAAGCTGACGCGGCTGTTTTTGCACAGAAAGCGCAGCAGTGTGTCCGGCTCCGGTGGCGACTGCATATCCAGCGACATACCCTCTTCGATGTCGTCAAATTCGAGACCGTAGGTCCAGTACTTGAGCGTCAGCGGAAACTTCATGCGTGAGGCAAGCCCCCAGAAGAACTCCCAATCGTCTATGACGCCCTCGGGTTTGGGGAACACTGGTGCAGTGTATTGAGCAAAAGCCCGGGGATATAATGCATCTCCTGGAATACTGATATCGTGGCGCTCGAACGGCTGACTGGTGGCAATCACATAGTGCGACAGTGCCGCCGTTTCATTCAATCGGGCATCCAGTGAAACCAGCAAATCCAAATCTTCAAACGCCGGAATGGCACGTTCAGGATCACCAAGCCCCATCACCGGATTACCGCCAAAGACAATTAAAGCGCGGATTTTGTCTTCACCGGGCGTCAGAATTTCTTGAGGTAATAAGGCCGTTGGAAATTCACCAAATAGTCGACCGACATTCTCAGTGCGGCACTTAACCCCGCGCTCCCAGCTGCGGGTAGGTGAAACGGCCATCTCAACAATACGAGTGCGGGGATTGAGCGTACCCGGATTGTCCACTCGATCCCCCGCCCGCTTGTAGCCTCCGACAAGGGCATTGACCGCTTCGATCATGTGATCATTAAGGTTGGAATGGGCCGACATGGATGGGCCGGTACCACTGCCAATAAAGGGTCGGCGTGATTCACCGATCCAACGCGCGGCCAGTTCAATCTGCTCGATTGGGACATCGGCTCGTTGCGCCGCCAGCTCTGGCGTAAACGGCATCACCGCCTCTTGCAGCGCGTCCAGCTGGGAAACAAACCGCTCACAGAAATCCTGATTGAAAGTGCCATCGCGCAACAGGATATGGGCAATGGCGGCAAAAATAACCGCGTCCTGTCCCGGCAAAGGTTGTATCAATAAATCCGCATAGCGCGCCGTTTCTGTCGCCCGCGGATCGATCACTATAATACGGGTACCGCGTTGTTTGGCGGCCGCAAAAGCCTTGCCTGGCGCGCCGCATTCTCCCGGACCGAAGGGGTAAGTCTGGTGCGTCACCAGTGGGTTGTTGCCCACCATAACAGCCAGATCCACATCTTTAAAGGCGGGCTTGCCGCAGGCCATAATCCCCATGCGTCCTGCTGTCACCCATTTGGCCGACTGGTCAATGGTCATGGTGGAGAACAGGTTGGGGCTGCCCACAGCTGACAAAAAGGATTTTTCCAGCTGTGCACCCAGCACACTGCGGTAAGCTCCGGTGCCGTGATAGAGCGCCACCGAACGGGGACCATATTGCTCAATCAAGGCCTGTAATTGAGCCGCAATTTCATTCATCGCCTGCTGGGCATCCATGGCAGAGTAGGATCCGTCGGCTTGGCGCTTCTGACTCTGCCACAAACGGTGTTCTGCGCCCTGATGGAAATCGAGGGCTGACCGACCTTTGATGCACAGGTAGGCCCCGTAAGGAGAAGCCGAACCATCGCCGGAAACTTGCACTGCCCTGCCGTCTTCCATGGTGATGTCCATGGAACAAAGCGCACTGCAGTTACGGCAAAAAGTTTTCACTTTTTCAGCCTTTTTTTCAACCATGCACAGTCACCCCGTCACTCTTCAGGATGGGTAGAGTTGTCTCCCACAGCAGACATAAACAGGAAGCCATCCGTTCTTATTGTTAAAGGACTTTCAGCGTTGGAAAAAATCGCAGTCCCCTACAGCTAGGGGGACCACGTAAAAGGCCTAATGCAGACGTTAGTTAAATTCGTAATTGGCCAGCCAGTCGGACACAGTCCGGACAAAGCGGGCCGCATCGGCACCATTGATCACACGGTGATCGTAGCTCAGTGACAATGGCAACAACTGGCGCAGCTCCGGGTTGCCGTCAGCATCGGGCAGAAAACACCCACGTGCACGGGTAATCCCTAAAATACCCACTTCTGGAGCATTGATGATCGGTGAAAAACTGGTACCACCGATATGCCCCAGTGAAGACAGGGTAAAACAACCACCAGACATCTCAGCCATGGACAAGCCCTTGGTTCTGGCTTTCTCGGAAATCGCGGCAATCTCCTGGGAAAGGTCATCCTCACTCTTTTGATCACAATCACGGATGACGGGTACCAACAGACCACTGGGAACGTCTACTGCGATGCCAATGTGGTAATAGTGTTTTTGATACAGCTTGCTGCCGTCTGCGCTCAGGGACACATTGAACTGTGGATACTCTTTTAACGCCGCTACCGTGGCCTTTACCAGGGCCGGCAATAGAGTGCGTTTCTTATCCGGGTTGGCGCTGTTCCAGGCCTTGCGCCGCTGCTCAAAGAGGGTGATATCAGCATCGTCGTTATGAGTGACATGGGGAATGGAAGCCCAGTTACGGTGCATCGCTCGACCGACATAGGCCTGGGTTTTACCCAGCTGTTTTTCCTCGACCGAACCAAATACCGAAAAGTCCTGCTCCGGCCACGGCAGCATGTTGGTAAACGGATTACTCATTATTATTTACTCCTGTGTACTCCTGAAACCACATCGATTTACTTGGCCTTTGAGGTTAAAAGATCGATGTCGATAAATTTGTCTTTGCGTAAGGTGCCGTTTAAGTTGAAACGCAACACTTCGTTGGTAAAGCGCTTTTCCAGACTGCGCCGCTGAGCATCACTGCACTTGCTGGCACGCATCCAGATGGGCCATAAAATGGCACCGACCACCATCAACATTGCGTGTACTTCACCATCCACTCCCGGTTCAGCCATATCCGACTGAACAAAGTAGTCCATCAAAGCTTTGTAACGACTCCAATAAGGATCCTTTTCAGGGCTGTCCGAATTTAGCATGGAAACCAGCCATACGCGGCCATACTCCGGGTACTCCATGGCAAACTTGGCAAGATTTTCAGCCACCTGCCGAGCCCTGCTACCGAGTACACTCTCCTCTTCGTGGAGATTGATATCGCCAAAGGTTTCCCGATACAGCTTTTCACTAACCCAGTCCATGGTGGCATTCAGAAGCTGCTCTCGGGTTTGAAAATGGTGATAGGCAGTACCCCGATTAACCCCGACGATTTGAGCCACTTTGGAAACACTCAGCCCCTCGGGACCATCTGTAGCCAGCATCTTGGCCGAGACTTCGAGAATGGCTTCACGGGTTTTTTCCGGGTCGCGGCGTCGCTTTTGTGTTTTGATTACCTCTGTCTCAGCCTCAGTCATGCATACTCCTCACGTCATGCTTACACGCGCTCAATAATGATGGCAGGTGCCATACCTCCAGCCGCACACATGGTAATCAAACCACGTTTCAGACCCCGTCTTTCCAGCTCATCCAGAACTGTTCCAATCAGCACCGCACCGGTGGCACCGATGGGATGCCCCAAGGCGATAGCACCACCATTGACGTTAATCTTGTCACGGTCGATGCCCAGGTCGCGGATAAATTTCTCCACCACCACAGCGAAGGCCTCGTTGACTTCCCACAAGTCGATGTCGTCTTTGGTCAGCCCCGCTTTCGCCAGCACCTTTTGCGCGGCCGGTACCGGAGCATTCAACATAAGCGTGGGGTCCCCTCCCATATTGGCGGTGGCGACAATGCGTGCCCGAGGCTTTAACCCATGTTTTTCGGCGTATTCACCTGAGGCCAGCAGCAGCGCTGCTGCCCCGTCAACCACACCGGATGAGCTGCCCGCATGGTGGAAGTTTTCAATATCCACATCCGGGTACACCTGATTGATCAGTTTGCGAAAAGTGGTGCCGTCCTTGTCCAGCGGCATGTCCGCCAATTTGGCAAAGCTGGGCTCCAGACCGGCGAGGTCCTCGGCGGTGGTGCTGGGACGGGGGTGTTCGTCTTTGGCAAGAATCACATTACCCTCATCGTCCACAACTGGGATGATGGAGTGATCAAAGTAACCGTTGTTGATGGCATGCGCAGCGCGACGCTGGCTTTCGAGCGAAAAGGCGTCCAACGCTTCGCGACTGATGCCTTCCATGGAGGCGATGGCATCGGCACATAAGCCCTGGTGTGATTGTGGGTATTTTTTCTGCAGACGGGCATTACCGGTGCCAATACCTGGCGATTTCAGACCCGCTTCGTGTTCCTTCATACCCTGGGCGGTAATGTGGGACATCATTTCCGTGCCACCGGCCACCAACAGGCTTTCCATGCCGGACATAATCTGAGCCGACGCCAGGTTGACGGCAGTCAGGCCACTGCCACAAAAACGATCCAGCGTCACGCCACTGACAGAGGGATCATAGCCGGCATCCAGCGCCGCCATGCGACCCATATCACCACCCTGCAACCCCTTCTGGGCACTGGTACCCCAGATGACATCGTCGACATCAGCGGTATTAAAATCGTTTCGCTCACGCAGTGCTTTGAGCACAGTGGCCGCCAGATGCTGTGGATGCATCTGGCTCAAGGCGCCCTTGCCGGGCTTGCCGATACCACGCGGGGTACGAACAGAATCAATGATGAAGGCCTCTGGCATATTATTCTCCTTTTTACACCCTGCCGCCCTGACATGCAGGTTTTCCAGCGGTGATTAACATGGCTTACTGCCAACAATTGTACGACAGTGTTGTTTAAATGTATAGGCGAAGCTCCGCTCGATGCACCGACAAAACTGGCATAAAAAAGGCGAGATATGCAACATACCTCGCCGAAGCGCAAAGAAAGGAGAGAGATGCCGCTCCGGATTTCAGTATCCGGAGCGGTGTTGGAGTTACTTAGAATTGATAGCGCAGTGAGGCACCGTAGGTACGCGGGGCACCGTAGGCGTCTGCCGCAAAGCCCAGCTTATCAATTACGTTCAACCCGCCCACGATGTACTCCTCATCGGTGGCATTGTTGACGTAAGCCGCCAGATCAAAATTGGAGCCCATCACATTGCGCCAGTCGAGACGCAGGTTCCAAAGCGCGTAGGAATCAACATCGACCGTCGACATGGCGGACTTCAGGGCCTCTTCGCTCCAACCCAGCTGATCAAAGAGGTGGGACTCAGCATGAGACACCATATCATCCTGCCAGTAGACACTGGTCATCACGGAGATCTCACCCAGGCTGGCATCCACTGGCAGGGTGTAGACCATCGAACCGGTCAGGGACTGCTTGGGAATGTAGGTGAATTCCGCATCGGTGTTGTCATAGGTCAGCAGGTAGTCGTCGCCGAACGCATCCTGAGCAGTGACCGTTTTGTCCCACTTTTCATAGCCGGCATCTACGTAGGAGTAAGCCAGATTGATCAACAGGTCGGCACTGGGGGCAAAGGTGACATCGAATTCAAAGCCCTTGATTTCCGCTTCCGCCGCGTTGGCGGTCTGGGTGCCAAAGCTGCCATCGACAATGGCCTGTTCGGTTTTCTGAATGTCGCTGTATTGCTGCAGGTACACGGCCAGGTTGGTTCGCAGTGAACCAAACGGCAGTTCCCAATCCGCCTTGTGACCAAACTCGTAAGTGATTACGGTTTCCTCGTCATAAGGGGTCAAGGAAGCGTTGTCCGTACCGCGCAGGTCGATACCACCGGAGCGATAACCGGTCGCCACACTACCGTACATCAACATGCCATCCCGTGGGGTGTAGTTAACAGACGCGCGCCAGGTCGGGCTGGCATAGTCTTCGGTAACGGTACGCTTACACGCATCTGCGGGCAGTGGGTTACCATCTGCATCTGTCACACCACAAACCGGCAACAAAAAGGACGGAAACATGTCGGCCGAACCTGTCGTAAAGTTCCGGGCAGTCACAGAGCGCTCATCCCAGCTCTGACGGAGACCCAGAGTGGCCGACCAGGTTCCATTAAAGGTATAAGTCCCTTCGGCAAACAAACCAAGTGCCTTGTTGTTCACGTCACCGTTTGGCGATTGCTGTGGAATCCAAACCGCTGGCAAAGCTGCAGGCGCCTCAGGATTCAGCCCCAAAATCTGGCTCAGCTCATCCCGTGAGGTGGCTTCCATCTCATACCAGTAGGCACCCACAATCCAGTCAATGCGATCATAGCTGCCCAGCAACTGCAATTCATTGCTGTACTGCTCGGATTCCTTGGTCAGGGTACCGGGGTTATAGGTCACACTCTCGGTGTGCGAGGTGGCTGCGCCAAAAATGGGCATGGCAGTACCGTCGGCATCAATCGCACTTTCAAATTTCAATTTGCGATAGCCAAAAATATTTTTCAGTGTCAGGTTTTCATTGAGATCAAAGGTGGTGGTATTCGCGGCAAAATGGTTTTCCACACTCTCGTGTGAGAGTACATCGGTTTCCACTTTGAACTTGTCACGTGCATTCGCTCTATCAATGGCCTGGTCAAGCTGACCCGCGTAATTGAAAAAGGTATTTACAGCCGCACCCAGGCCCGCCTCCGCGTTAAATGCTGACGGTACGGGTACACGACTCAACATCTCATTCTTGTCGTAGGCAAGCACCAGCAGGTTGCTCAGCCTATCGCTCAATTCAAGGTTGGTGCTTAACCGCAAACCTTCGGAGTCTTCATTCCAGTAATCTTCGCCGTGCAGGGCATTGTCTGCCACGTTTTTCTGGTAGCCATCGCGCTCCAGTTTGCGGCCCGCCAAGCGGAATTGCAGCACATCATTGACTGGCAGATCCACAGCACCTTCAATGTGCTGCAGATCGTAATCGCCCAATTCCGCTTCGATGTATCCACCCATCACCACACCCGGAGCCTTGGGTTGAACCAACACCGCGCCGCCGGTACTGTTGCGACCAAACAAGGTACCCTGTGGACCTTTCAGAACCTGAACACTTTGCAAATCGTACATGGCCAGGTTAGTACCCTGCGAGGGGGACATGACCACATCGGCAAAGTACATCGGCACCGCCGGATCCTGGTTCAGTTCAGCGGTGTTAGGGCGCTGACCGCGCAATGAAATAATTGGGTCGTTGGTGGACGCACCGGCGTTGGATATGCGCAGTGAAGGCACATGGTTGCCAAGATCTGACAACTCGCCAATATTCTGCGAGCGCAGGGCTTCAGAGTCCATCGCGGTAACCGCAACCGGGATATCCTGCAGGCTTTCTTCACGACGGCGGGCCGTTACTACGATCTCTTCCAGCAAGCCAAATCCCAAGTCATTGTCCTGGGCGACGGCATTGGGCAGGTAATTGACGGAGGCTACTGCCAGCGCCAGGCTTGCCAGCTGCATGGGTTTGTGGGAGGGACGTTCACTCTGATACATCGAAAGTTTTTTCATTATTGCTTCTCTCTTATGGTGTCTCTGTACAGGCAAAGAGTCGGCTTCATCACAGAACGTTTGAAGCCGTTTAACACCGCTGCGTTGTTGTTATCTCAGCCGTGTTAACGCTTTAGAACTTAACTTACATTATTATGGTGTGTTTTTATTCACAATCGAAATTTAATCAACAGTACTGTTAATTGAGTATTCGGTCAAGACACGTTTCTTAGTCAGGCAAAATGCCCTGCAATTGTTTGCACATATAAAATAAAGGCGCCAAATTTTTCTTTAGGCAATAACAATCGCGCCACGACTGGCGCCAGAAAACATAGGGGGAAACCCGAGTTGAGCAACCGGGTCAGACACAAAAAAGCCCGGCTGATAGCCGGGCTCTTAACCGCGTAATTCCAGTGGAGTTAGAATTGATAGCGGAGTGAGGCTCCGATGGTTCTGGGAGCACCGTAGGTGAACGCTGCCCAACCCAGGGAATCCAATACGTTCAAACCACCCACAACGTATTCTTCGTCGGTGGCGTTATTGACATAAGTGGCAAAGTCAAAGTTGGAACCCATCACATTGCGCCAATCAAATCGCAGGTTTACCACGCTATAGGAATCGGCCTCGGCGGTCTTTTGTGCGGTAGCTAAATCGTCAGACGACCAGCCTTCAAAGGCTGCTTGCTGAGCATACACCACCGATGTTTCATCTGTGTTCATCTCATCCTGCCAGTAGACACTGGCCATCAGCGACATCTCACCCAGTGAATCGTCAAGAGGCAAGGAGTAGTTGATCGAGGCAGTCAAGGTTTGCTCTGGCATATAGACAAAGTTACTGTCTTCTAGATTCACGATAACCTGCTGCCTTTGACCCAGTGGGCTAGTCCAGGTCTGGGCTGAATCCCATTCGTCGTAACCTGCGTCCACATAAGAATAGGCTAATGACAGAATCAGGTTTTCAGTGACAGACGCGGTGATATCAAATTCAGCACCTTTGATAGTCGCTTTACCTGCATTGACCGTGGCAGTACCAAACCCGCTGTCAGTGATTACAGACTGAGTTTTTTGAATATCTTTGTAGTCCTGCCAGTAAAGTGCCAGGTTAGTGCGCATTGGGACAGAACCCAGATGCCAATCGGCCTTGTGACCAAATTCATAGGTAACTACAGTTTCTTCATCAAATGGTTGCAAGGTTTCGTTATTGTTACCGCGCATGTTAAAACCACCGGCACGATAACCGGTTGAAACACTGCCGTAGAGCAAATGTCCGTCCACCGGCGTATAGTTCACCGAAGCTCGCCAGCTGGGACTGCTGTAATCCTCATCTTCGGTACGCTCACAAGGTAAGCCTTGAGACACCAGGGAAATACCATCTTCATCTGTGACACTGCATTGGTAATAAGGTGAACCGGGGCCGCCCAAACCACCGTAATTTCGAACGGTGACTTCCCGCGTATCCCAGCTTTGACGCAACCCAAGAGTCATAGACCAGGAGTCATTGAACGTGTAGGTACCTTCAGCAAATAAGCCGTAAGCTTCGTTGTTCACTTCACCCGCAGGCGCCGACTGGAACATGCCTTGCTGTGAGATCAAATAAGTTTGGTAATAGGCTTGATAGGCAGCCATATTCGGCAGCTGGGGAATTACCCCAATTAATGAAGGATCCAACAGTGGAATAGAGCCTGGGTTTGGTCCAAGCACCTGGGTATCGCCTCGTTGAGAACCTTTCATTTCATACCAGTAGGCGCCCACCAACCAATCCAAGCGATCATCAAAGGCGCTACCCAGCAACTGAATCTCGTTGCTAAATTGTTCCGATTCAGTATCAATCAATGGCATGTCTGTAGTGACAAAGCCTTCTCCCTGAGTTTGGGCACCAAAAATAGGCAGCGCAGTACCATCGGCATCATTCGAGCGGTTCCACTCCATTTTCCGGTAACCGAAAATGTTTTTGACAGTCAGGGAGTCATTGATTTCATATTCGCTGATATTGGAGACAATGGTGTTTTCAACTTCGTCAGGTGCCTCGGCATCGTACTGAATTTCATCGGCGTCATGAGCTTGCTGCCACTCTAGGGCGTCGTCTATTTGACCGGCATAATTAAACAAGGCATTGGTCAATTTACCCAAGCTTACTGAGCCGTTAAACGCTGTTGGTACAGGCACACGACCGATCATTTCATTCTCATCGTAAGCCACCATCAACAGGTTACTGAATTTGCCCTGCTCATAGTTGATGCTTACACGTGCTCCTTTGGAATCTTCGTCCCAGGGATCGTCCAAGCCATTATCGGCTTTGTTTTGCTGATAGCCATCGCGCTGCAACATGCGACCGGCGAGGCGAACCTGAAGGGAGTCACTGATAGGAATATCCACCGCACCTTCAGTTTTGATTAGGTCGAATTCACCCGCTTCAACTTCCACATAACCGCCCAGTTCAGTACCGGGTTTTTTCGGCGTTAACAACAGTGCACCACCGGTACTGTTTCGGCCAAACAAGGTGCCCTGGGGTCCTTTAAGCACCTGCACACTTTGGAGATCGTACATCGCCAGATTAGTGGCAGTGGAAGGAGTCATCACCACATCAGCAAAGTACACAGGGATGGCGGCATCTAGACTGATAGAGGAGTCGGTGGGACGCTGGCCACGAATTGACAGGACTGGTTCGTTGGTAGATGTACCACCGGTGGAAACCCGGAAAGATGGCACCCGGGTGCCCAGGTCATTGAGGTCGACAATATTCTGCTCACGCAAAAATTCTGAATCCAGTGCCGTAACGGCTACTGGAATATCCTGCAGGCTTTCCTCTTTCCGGCGCGCAGTCACAACGACTTCTTCAAGGAAACGCATGTTATCGGTGTACTCTACCTGAGCACTGGCGACAGGAGCATAATTGGCTGCAGCAATAGCAACCGCCAGACTGGCGAGGGGCATACTGAGCTTGATGGTGTTATTGAACAAGCGACTGGTGCTGTCAGCTTGTACACTGGTTGACTGAGATACAGCTAAAGATTTCATTATGATTATCTCTCCGTTACGATCCCAAATTGTCTGTATTTATATTTATTAGCTAGGTAGTTCTTACCTGGGTACCTGGCTGGTGACTTCACCAGATACTGAGTTACACCCTGTGTCTTTACTCCCCGAGACGGGCAGGCTGTTCATTATTTATACAGCGGTGTTGTATTTAACATTACTCCTAATCGATTGAGGAGTCACCTGTTTTGCGCTTCGGGTCAAGCGCGAGTTCCGCTGATGCAAAATCAGGCCGCCAATACATTGCACATATAAAAAAAGGGGCTCTAAGTGCCCCTTTTTTCAACAACCGCTTAATTTCTGTGCCTAAGCACCAGCCTTAAGCGGTTTTCTTTTCACCTTCCTTGGCGTGATGCGCGAACATCTTCATCAAGTCGCCGGACGTGATACGACGGATTTCCTCGCCTTCGGCCAGAGGCTTTTCACCCCCATAGGACTTGGGCGTGGTATCCACACCATCAGCCTTGGCTTTGGCTCGCAGGGCACCCACGGTCAGGTCCTCTTTCTTGCCAAACTTGAAGATATCGTAGTTGAACCAGTTAATCGCATTCAGGTGAGTGATCTTGTCAATCTGGCTATCGGTCAAGTGGTTGATGGTTTTCCACAGATGCTCTGGACACTCAGGCCACAGGGTATCGGAGTGTGGATAGTCACACTCATAGGCCACCAGGTCTTCATTCACATACTTCAGGTTGTCGAGGCCAAAAGCGTCGTCAATGAAACAGACCATGAAGTGCTTCTTGAAGATATCGCTGGGCTTTTTACCCTGGAAGCTGGAGTGGGTCCAGGCCTTGTGGCGCGAGTGACTGAAGTCAGCACGCTCCATGAAGTAAGGAATCCAACCCAGGCCACACTCAGACAGGGCAATCTTCAGGTTGGGGTAACGCTCCAGCGCCGATAGGTTCAACCAGTCAGCCGCACCCACCGCACTGGACATGGGCATGGTGGTAATCCAGGCCTCAATCGGGGTTTCCGGTGACGCGTGAGGTACCGGGTTACCCGCTCCGATGTGCAGACACATGGTGATGTTGTGCTCGCTCATGGCCTTCCACATAGGCTCCCAGTAAGGGTTGTGGATGCTGGGCAGTCCCTGTGAAGTGGGGTTTTCGTTCAGAGATACGGCAGTACAACCCTTGGCCGCAATACGCTTGATCTCTGCCACGGTCGCTTTCATGTCCCAGGTAGGCAGGATGGCACAGGGGATAAAGCGATCAGGGTAAGCGCCACACCACTCATCGATGTGCCAGTCATTGTAGGCACGCAAGTGGATCAGCGACAGGTCTTTGTTAGGGGCCTTGTGGAAGCGTCCACCGTCAAACCCCACCACGGTACCAAAGTTCAGGGATGCCGCCACACCATTGGCATTCATATCATCAACGCGCTTGTGCACGTTGTAGATGCCTTCACGCATTTCTTCCAGCGAGTTGGGCTCCATGCCGTACTCTTCCAGAGGACGACCCACCACGGCATTCAGGCCAACAGATGGCATGTACATGCCCTGATAGGTCCAGAAGCATTTGCCCTGCTCATCGACACCGAACTGAGGCGCGGTTTTCAAATCGTCTTTTGACAGGTGTTTCTCGAACATGTCCGGTGGCTCAGTGATGTGGTCATCCACACTGATGAGTACCATATCGTTCTTTTCCATTGTTTCCTCCTCATACGGCGGTATGCTGCGGTCAAAATGTTTGACCATTCAATTCCTAACTTATTGTGTAATGCTGGTTACATCCTGTGCGCCAGCGGCTCTCTGTTTCCATCGCTAAAATCGATGATTTCACCCACCCGCTTCGCCTCTATGGCTCGCTCGGGTTGGAAGGTAAAGCAATTTGGCGGCATTCGAGTCGCGTCAGACTGCTGTTGCAGCGGTATGCTGCGGCCATTGGCAATCATATTACCCCAGCGCAGCATTCTGGCCGCCTCCTGCAGCTCGGGCGTCAGAGTGTTAATCCAGTGGCCCAGTTTGTCCAGTCGCGTGCCGGCAATTGCCTCCGGCTCGACAATATGGAAACCCGCCTCGGTCCATTGCAACAAGGGGGTTCCCTGTAACCGGATTTCGGCCCGGCGCTGTCCATCAACCGGGTCGGTCACCAGGATATCGTACTCCGACGCTTCGCTGTCCAAAGCGTGTACCGCCGCCAATTGCGCCAAATCGTAGAGATGGGTGCAATTGGCGGTTTTATCATCATTACTGGCAAAACTGCTCAACGGTTTACCCGCAAACGTTTCAACCAGCTTTTGCTGCGCCCCCGGACAGGTGGTCCAAGGGGCACGCTCCATAACGGCTTCGATGTCGGTCGTCCTGACACCATCGTGATACAGGGTGACCCGCATGCAGTGGTAATCGTCCTCGACCGCCGTGCATACCTGCCCCGCAGACGGGGTGATGCGAAAGCGTCGACGAAAACCCGGTTGTGCATCCAACGACTTCATCGCTGCAGCCATGTCGTCAATCGTTGGCCAGCAGCAAAGCTGTGGCCAGTGGGCCGCCACCGGATGTAGCCACCGCCACTCGGGGGTTGCCCTTGATCTGGCGATCACCACCCAGGCCACGTAACTGCACCACCGCCTCATGGGCAAAACCGAAACCGTGCAGACGCCCGGCCCCAATCTGGCCACCGAAGGTGTTCAGGGGCAGTTCGCCGTCAAGGGCGATGCGCTGGCCACCTTCAATAAACTGCCCGCCTTCACCTACCTCACAGAAGCCCAGGGCCTCCAGCCAGGTAATGGCCTGGAAGCTGAAACCGTCGTACAACTGCGCCGTATCGACATCGGCGGGTGTGTAATCGGTCTGCTTCCACAGGTCACGGCCCGTGGGGTAACAGGCCATCCACTCGGCCTGATCCCAGCTGTGGCGCTCCACCGTGCCGGCCGAAGCAGCAATGCGCACCGGCGTGCACGTCACTTCATCCACCGCATCACCAGCGGAGACGATCAATACCGTTGACGCATCGGTGTAACGGTCGCAATCGAACAGACACAGCGGCGAAGAAATCATCCGCGCCGACATATACTCGTCCATCGTCAGCGGTTCGCGCACCAGAGCGCGTGGGTTCAGGGCCGCATTGGCGCGATCATTAAGGGCAATTTGCGCCAGCTGCTCGCGCGTCAAGCCATACTTTTTCACGTGCTGCATGGCGTACTGGGCGGTCCAGTTGGCGGCCGACATGGCGCCAAACGGAGCAAACCATTGCGTGTAACCATCGACCCGTTCACGGCGCGGCATGGGGTATTCATCCGGCCGGGACAGGGCGGCGGCTTCGTATACTGTGCGATAGCAGATCACATGCCGGGCGTGACCGCTGCGCACCGCATCGGCAGCCGCGGCTATGGCACCCAGCTGGGAGGAAATCTCAAACCCACCGGCATACCAGGTCGCCTTGATGCCCAGGGCCTCAATCAGCTCGTCGGCACCGACGGGGGAAAAACCCAGCATGGCCGAGGCGCGCCCCGGATAGGTGGATACGCCGTCGATCTGATCAATGGTCAGGCCCGCCTCATCCAGCGCTTCCTTGACCGCATCCACCGTCAGCAATAAGGGGTGGCGCTGCAGACGCACACCAATTTCCGATTGGCCAATGCCGGTGATATACGCTTCTTTTACGGCCATATTTACTAGCTCTTCTTTTGAAACAGGGGCAGGTAAACGTCGTCGTGCTGTTCGAACACCACTTCCACCCGATCACCCACATCCACCGATTCAGGGTCACACCCGATAATATTGGTGGTGAGATACACGCCCGGTACATCGTCCAGAGAGACCCGGGCAATGACATAGGGGACTTCGGCCTTGGGATGCCACTTCTGGTAGTTCACGGTCATGGTTTCCACCAGACCGGTACCTGCCACGGCCCGCGGCGAAATATTTTCCGACAGGCAGTGACGGCACACCGGTTGCGGTGGATGGGTAAACTGCTGGCAATCGTCGCAGCGATGCAGCCGCAGCTCACCTTCCGCGCCACCGGTCCAAAAAGCGCGGTTGACGCTGTCTAAACGGGGTAAAGGACGCACTGAACTCATAAGATCAATCCCACTTCAATTGCACTTCTTCAGGACCACAAACAGGGCTGCCTTGAACTTTCGCAGCCTGTCAGGGTATGCCGAATCTCGGGCTAAAGTCGTATTCCCGTGACTCAGGAAGCGTTGGCCATCATCGCTGACAGGTCCACCTGCCCGGTTGCAACACCACCCATAAAGCCACCATCGACGGGCATGGCCACACCGTTGACGTAGCTGGCCGCGTCACTGTTAAGGAACAACAGGGCTTTGGCCTGCTCTTCTGGTGTGGAGGGACGGTTGATAGGTTGCATCGCGGCGTCAATCACTGACTCGCCTGAGGCTTGCTTGAAGTGGCTCATCATTGGCGTTTCGGTTGGACCCGGCATGGTGCAGTTCATGCGGATGCCCTGCTTGATGACATGGGCGGCGGTCAGCATGGTCCAGACAATGATCACTTCTTTGGAGAATGCGTAACCTTCCTTGACTTCATCGAGGTGGTCTTCACACCACTTTACGGCAGCTTCGTAGCCCTGCTGCTGAATCAGCTCCATGATAACCGGGATTCGACGACTCCAGCCCATGCCACCATTCGAGGAAATGCTGGCAATGGCGCTGCCCTCACCCATCAGCGGCAGTACTTGTTCGGTCACCCGGCGGGTGCCGGCGTAGTTAACGCGCATCACATCCAAAGCTGGTGCGGTCTGGGGCAAGCCGGCACAGTTAAACAGAGCATCAATTTTTGCTCCACCCAGTTTTTCTTTGATACCGGCAATCGCCGTATCGATGGTTTCTGGATTACGCAGGTCAACCTGAGTAAAAGAAGCCAGGTTTAATGACGTCTCTTTGAAATCAAGGCCATGCACTTCAGCACCCATCTCTACCAGGAAGCGAGCGGTCGCCTCGCCCATGCCGGAAAAGCAGCCACTGACAATCACGCGTTTATTTTTATAACCCAGAATATCCATTCTTATCCCTCTTAATTCATCGAGTTTTTAATTGACTGAACGTGGTTTAGATTTTATTTGTCTCAGTTTTTATCGTTGTGCAAACGCGTCCTGGTCCCTGGTCGGCAGCCACTAGCCACCATTGTTTTTGGTAACCGGGTCTTCGATAACCTGAATGACCCGCTCAGGACATGCACGGGCGCCACGACGGGCCAGCTCCTCCATGCCTGTCGGAACGACAAACTCGTCCACCGATTGTAGCCTTCGTCGTCTAATGGGTAGAGGGCTTCCGCAATGTCTGCGCAACGGGCGTTGCCGACACAATTGGCCTTATCAATGCGGATTTTCATCTCTTCCTCCAAGCTTCAGGCGCCTTGGGTGCCTCTGCTTTTTATTAGCTCACGCTTTATATAAAGGCTTTATAGTGCAGCTTTGGCGCCACAATTACACGAGTGTAAAGGCCACTGGCCAAGGCCGCTGGTTTTGATTTATTATACATCAATGCTGTTCAATAGCAATAACACGGAATGGCCCGAAAAACCGCTCAGATGAGGGGGCTGAGATGCCCGGAAATCCTCAAAGATAACGATAAACAGGACGACTTTATGGCTCTCTATACCACCATACATCTTCACAATGTGCCCGCAGGCCGGGAAGCGGAATACGCCAGCTGGTTCGACGGGGAACACCAGACCGAGCTGTCTCGCCTGCGGGGGTTTAAGGGGGCTGAACGCTACGAAGTAGCCGACATTCAGATCATGCCGGACATCCCCCAGCCCTGGCGCTATGCCAGCATCTACGATTTTGACAGCGACACCCCGGCCATCGACCTGCCGGCCCTGGGCCCACTGCTCGCCAATGTGCGTGACCAAGGTCTGATTGCCGCAGATACCGCCGAGCGCATCTACACTTACCAGCTGTTCGGTGACTGGAAGGCCAGCCCCAACTGGCAACAGGACCAGCCCCTGTCTGGCGTCAGTATCATTTTGGGTAACTACGTGGCCGGCCGCTACGATGAATATCAGGAGTGGTATGAAAACGTTCACAGTGTGGAAGTGATCAACGTCCCCGGCCATGTGGCAATGAAACGCGGTGAACTGTCTGACGTTCAGGTTGAGCCCCGTCACTATTGTCCCGGCGACCAACTGGTCCTGTGCGCACAGCAAAGCGACGACCTGCTGTTTACCATCAAGGATTTCAGTGCCCGAGCCCGCGGTGTCAGTCCCAGCGGCATCGCCATGGAGCCCCGTTCCCAGTCCGGTTCTTTCGCACGCACGGTGCACTATTTTAATAAGATCAGCGGCGAGCAGTTCTGGCCCGGTGGCATTGCCTACGCCGGGGATCTTTCGGTGTACGACAATTCCGAAGAAAACTAGCCGGTCAAAAATCCAGAGACAAACAGGCTACACATAATAAATAAGGAGCCATTCAACATGTCTAAAGTCATTGTGATTACCGGAGCTGGTGTAGGCCTGGGTCGCGCCCTGGGTCGACGCTTTGCCAGCGATGGCCATCAAGTGGTCTTGCTGGGTCGGACCCTGTCGAAAGTGGAAGCCGCCGCTAGCGAGATCGGCGAGCGGGCCATGGCACTGCAGTGCGACGTTGGCAATCCGGACTCAGTACGCTCGGCCTTTGCCGCCATTGCCGAGCGGCACAGTAAAGTGGATATACTGATCAATAACGCCGCCATTTTCGAACCTTTTTTACTGGCCGATGGCAAAGATGAACAGATCATCAACACCCTGCTCACCAATCTCGGTGGACCGATGCTGTGTTGCCGCGCTGCCATTCCCCTGATGACCAGCGGCAGCCATATTTTCAATATCACCAGTGAATCAGTGGACATCGACTTTCCCCACTTGTCGGTGTATCAATCCAGCAAAGCCGGGGTCGAGCGCTTGAGCAAAAGCCTCTATCGCGAGTTGGAGCCCCAGGGTATCCGCGTGACCAACGTACGCGCTGGCGCCATGTATGAGGAAGGCAAAACCTGGGAGGCAGACCCTCAAGCCCAGATGGCCTTCGGCAAGGCCGCCTTTGAACGGGGTATTAACCTGCGTGACCGGCCCCTGTCACAGTTTACCTCGGTCGTGGACGTGTTCAGTTCACTCATCGATTTACCCGCCGATGTGCACGCCGAGACCATCAGTCTGCACGGCCGCAAAGTCGACTGACCCCTAACTGATCTGGAGACTTCGTTATGGATGAACAATTCGATGTGATCGCAGTGGGCAGTGGCAGTGGCTCTCTCTGCGCGGCCATCAAACTGCAGCTAGCCGGTAAACGAGTGATAGTGCTGGAAAAAGACGACCTGCTTGGTGGCACCACCGCCACCTCCGGTGGCGTGATGTGGATACCCAACAACCGCTATATGCAAGAGCAAGGCATCAGCGACAGTCGCGAACAGGCCATAGCCTATATGGATGCTGTGATTGGCGACAGTGACGATACCCCTGGCACCAGCCCCTCGCGCCGTACTGCTTATGTAGATCAGTCACAGCAGATGCTGGAGTTTCTCATCAGTCAGGGATTGAAGTTCCGTCGTATCCCCAACTGGCCCGACTATCACCCCGCTGCCGGTGAGTCGGAACCGGGTCGCACGGTCATCTCTGAACTGTTCGACCTGAATCAACTGGGTGAATGGAAAACCAAACTGCGGCCCGGGTTTTTGCCACTGGCTGCCTACATCGAAGAAGCCATGCAGCTGCCGACCATGAAACGCTCACTGAAGAGCCTAGGCACCCTGTTTAAAATTTTGGGACGCACACTGGGTACCCGACTGACCGGTAAACACTATGCCACCGCTGGCCAGGCTCTGCAGGCACAGCTGCTGCACAAAGCAACAGCCCTGGGTACCGACATACGTACCAACGCCGGCGTCAAACAACTGCTGATCGAAAACGACCGAGTGGTTGGTGTCACCATTGAAAAAGACGGCAGGGATTGGTGTATCGGCGCCAGCGATGGTGTGTTACTCAATGCCGGTGGCTTCGCCAAAAACCAGCTGCTGCTGGATAAATATTTACCTGGCGCTAAAACTGAGTGGTCGGGCGCCGTCGACACTGATCGTGGTGATATGATCGAAGAAGGTATCCGAGTTGGTGCCGCCATCGCGCAGATGGATCAACGGGTTGGCTATCCAGTCACCATGCTGCCCGGCAAAGATGCTCCGGTGTATATGCAAAGCGACCTGGCCAAGCCCCATGCCATTCTGGTGGATCAGAGTGGCAAACGTTACATGAAAGAAGCGGCTTCTTACATGAGTTTGTCCGCCGGCATTCTGGAACGCCAGAAAAGCGTCCCGGCCATTCCCAGCTGGATGATCCTCGACAGCCAGTACACCAAGCTGTTTATGCTAGCTGGCACCATGGTCAATGCCAAAAAGCTGGCCCAGTGGCAAACGCAAGGGATTGTCAAACAGGGTGCCTCGATCGCCGAACTGGCGCAAGCCTGTGGTACCGACGCTACCTCCCTTGAAACCACCGTTGGCCGCTTTAATGCCATGGTGGACGCCGGCAAAGACGAAGACTTTGGCCGTGGCGATCACGTCTACGACAACTGGCTGGGAGATCCCCTGGCGGAAGGTTCCCAAACCCTGGGTAAAATTGAACAGGGTCCTTTTTATGCCGTACCCATTTACCCAGGCGATGTCAGCACGTTTGGCGGTCTGGTCACCGATGAACAAGCCCGCGTATTGCGCGAAGACGGCTCGGTAATCCCGGGGCTCTATGCCACCGGTGTCACCACCGCTTCGGTTATGGGCAAGAAAGCCACCGGCGCCGGTGCCAGTATCGGTCCAGCCATTACCTGGGGCTACGTGGCCGCCCAGCATATGCTCAACCCGAGCGCGGCTAACAACGCCAGTTCCGAGTTTGACAACAACTTATCCGAATCAACCCAACAAGCAACCCTTTAAGTTTAAAACCTTTTGAGTGAAGAGACAGGAGTTACTATGAGCCAACTATCCGATGCCCTGCTGTACATCAATGGCGAAATGCGCCCGGCGAGCAACCAGGCCTTTTACGACAACATCAATCCCTGGACCGGTGAGCCCTGCGGTCAAGCGGCGGATGCCACTGAAGCCGATGTCGACGACGCCATCGCCGCGGCCCGCCATGCGTTTGACAATACTGACTGGGCCCGCAGCCACGACCAGCGTTATGCGTTGGTGAGCAAACTGGTGGAGCTGATGTTCGACAACCGTGAGCGTCTGGTGCAGATCGCCCGCCTGGAAGCCGGTTCCGCCATCGGCGCGGCTGCCCGCGCCCAAATTGATGGTGCCCTGAACGGAGCCAAAGATCTTCTGAAATGCTACAAGCAGGTGACCTGGCAGGAGGATCGCGGCCTCAAAAATGAAATGGGCTTCGACACCAAGCGCATTGTGGCTCATGAAGCCATGGGTGTGGTGGGTGCCATCACTCCCTGGAACGTACCGCTGTACGTCAACGTGGGCAAAGTGATTGCCGCCCTGCTGGCAGGCTGTACCGTGATTCTGAAACCCGCTCCTGACACCCCATTGATGGGGTCCATTATGGGTGAGCTGGCGGTTGAAGCCGGACTGCCGGCTGGCGTGTTCAATGTCATCACCTCCTCTGAGCCAGCCATGGCCGGTGAGATGCTGACCAAGGACCCGCGTGTCGACCTGATCTCTTTCACCGGTTCCACCGCCGTCGGCAAACTGATCATGAAGAATGGCGCTGATACCCTGAAGCGCGTGTTCCTGGAATTGGGTGGCAAGTCCGCCTACATCGTTCTGGATGACGTACAAGACCTGGCTCCGGTTCTAATGGGTTCGATGGTGATATTCCACGCAGGACAGGGCTGTGCCTACCCCACCCGCTTGCTGGTGCCGAAAAGCCGTTACGCCGAAGTCGAAAAGATTCTGCAAATGACATACGCCGGCTTTGCCGATAAGTGGGGCCACTTTGACGAACCATCCTGCATCATGGGGCCGGTGATTTCCAAGAAGCAGCTCAACCGCGTGAAGGAATACATCGAGATCGGCAAAGCGGAAGGGGCTCGTTTGATCGCCGGTGGTAACCTGCGTCCCGATATGGGTAATGGTTTCTTTATTGAACCCACTTGCTTTGTCGATGTAACCAACGACATGCGCATCGCCCGTGAAGAAATTTTTGGCCCGGTACTGGTAGTGATTCCTTATGAAGACGAGGCCGATGCGATTCGCATTGCCAACGACAGTGACTACGGTCTGGGCGGCGCCATCTTTGGTGACACCCAACGTGCGCTTAACGTCGCCAGCCAGATCCGTGCCGGTGCCCTAAGCGTCAACGGCGGTATGAGCATCACCGGAGACCTGCCGTTTGGTGGCTACAAGCAGAGTGGTATGGGCCGCGAGTGGGGTGTGGAAGGGATTGAAGAATTCCTGGAAACCAAAGCCATTGGTATCCGCGCATCCTGACAAGTAGCTGAGTTCATTCATCAAAAAGGCGGTTAACACAACCGCCTTTTTTCTGTCTGGACATAGCCTGATCACTGATTTTAACCATGACCTGTACATAGATTTTAACCACGAGAAGTTACTATGGATTTTGTCGAACGCTATGGTCCCTGGACCGGTGCGGAACTGGGGGCTGGAGGATGAGGAAGCCGTCTTCCTGCCCATGTCAGTAGCCGACCGGCGTGAACGGATTGTCGCCATAGACCGGGCCACAAATGCCATCTTTGGTGAATAAGCCAAATTAAGTTTATGCTGGGCCCACAGTTAAAATCTTCAGGGACCGAACACATGGATATCCATCAACTGCATCCGGAATTGCACAAGGCTTTTCGACGCATCCCCGCCCTACCATTGCACAATCGGTTCATTCTTAGTCTGCTGCAGAACCTGCAAAAGTTGATGCCCACTAAGGCCAAGGCCTTTGCATCTGTGGATGTCAAAGAACAAACCCTGAACTCTGGCAAGGTGCGCATCTACCAGCCGCACGTTTACACGAGCGGCGCGGGTCTGCTGTGGATTCATGGCGGCGGCTACATCATCGGCAACGCCGCCATCAACGATCGTGAATGCCTGAGGCTGGCCCGGGATCTGAACCTGTTGGTGGTTTCAGTGGATTATCGCCTCGCTCCTGGACACCCCTTCCCGGCTGCGCTGGACGATTGCTTTGACGCCTGGCAGTGGATGCAAAAATCCGCGGCACAGTGGCAGCTGAATCCTGGCCGAATTGCCATCATGGGCCAAAGTGCAGGCGGAGGGCTCGCCGCCACTCTGGCGCAGCGTATTGCCGATAGCGACAGCTTACAGCCTGCGGCGCAAGTATTGATGTATCCGATGCTGGATGACCGCACCGGTGCCAATACATCACTCGACCAGCTACAACACCCATTGTGGAATAACAAAAATAATCGCGCCGCCTGGCACTGTTATTTGAATCAGCCGGCGGGAGGTGAAACAAACCCGCAATACGCGGTAGCTGCTCGCGCTACAAATCTGTCGACGCTACCAATCACCTGGATTGGTGTAGGAGAATTAGACCTGTTTTTTGAGGAGGATCAGGAGTATGCGTCACGGCTGAAAAACGCAGGGGTCAGCTGTGAATTTCATATCGCCCCGAAAGCGCCTCACGCTTACGATCTGATTGTTCCTGAAAGTTCAGTCTCAAAGAATACCATTGACTCCTATCTTAATTTCTTGCGACGTCACTTACAGCTGACCTAGGCTTTCATAGGCTGTTTCGACGGAACAGGCCGTGCTAACCACCTACCAGCAAGCTATCCCCAGGTTTCGGGATAGCCATTTCACGGCTTCTTACACTTAAATCATTAATTCAAAAATCGTTTATCGAATTGTTACAAAGGGTTCTCCAGATTGTCACAGCGATTCATTAGAGTCTTTACTTGCTAGGAGTTATGTTGAATCAGTGAGTCCCACATGACAGGAGGTTGCAAGAAATGTTTGTTAAGCGTCTAGTACTGCTTTCCTTGGTGATTTTATCATTCATCGCTCTGAATTCTCAGGCTGAACAAAAACAACAAGACAGACATCAATATGACCATGGTCTGTCAAAAAGCAAGTCCGTTCATACTCAGCTGGGTCCACGTCCCTTTTTTCTCGTCCAGGATATGGATGAGGGTCCGTTAAAAGAAAAATTGTCCCGCTGTGAAAAAGGCCCATTCCACAAGACCGAATTTTCCATCGGTCATCGGGGAGCTCCCATGCAATTTCCGGAGCACACCCTGGAGTCCTACCAGGCGGCTGCAAAAATGGGCGCTGGGATTATTGAATGCGATGTAACTTTCACCTCGGATAAAGAGTTGGTGTGTCGCCATTCACAATGTGATCTGCATACCACCACCAACATTCTGAGTACGCCGCTGGCCGCCAAGTGCACCACCAACTTTATCCCCGCCGAGTACGACAGCGAGGGTCAGCTGGTGTATCCGGCCCAGGCAAAATGTTGCACCAGTGATATCACCCTGGCGGAATTTAAGACACTTAAAGGCAAGATGGACGCTTCCAACCCTGAGGCCACCACAGTGGAAGACTATATGGACGCCACGCCAAGCTGGAGAACCGATGTATACCTTGAACCCGGCACACTCTTAACCCATAAAGAAAGTATTGCCCTGTTTAAGTCCCTGGGTGTAAAAATGACTCCGGAGCTGAAGTCTCCCAGCGTAGAAATGCCCTGGCAGGGCCACTACAGCCAGCAGGATTATGCGCAGCAGATGATTGATGAATACAAGCAGATGGGGGTATCGCCCAAATCGGTGCTGCCTCAGTCGTTTAACCTGGAAGACGTTATCTACTGGCTCCAGCAAGAGCCGGGATTTGGCAAGCAGGCCGTCTATCTGGATGGCCGCTATGACGATCCCGATTTTGACCACACCAATCCAGCCACTTGGTCACCCACCATGGGTGAGCTGGTTGCCCAAGGGGTGGGCATTATTGCGCCGCCGATGTGGATGTTGTTGCAACTGGATTTGCAAGGACACATCGTCGCCTCCACCTATGCCAAAGCGGCTAAAGCAGCCGGACTGGATATCATCACCTGGACACTGGAACGTGATGGACCGCTAACCCATGGAGGTGGCTGGTATCATCAGACTGTCAGCAACGCTATCAACAATGATGGTGACACCCTGCAAGCCCTGGATGTCCTGGCCAAAGATGTCGGGGTGATAGGTGTTTTCTCAGATTGGCCAGCAACCACCAGCTATTACGCCAATTGCATGAATCTGAGATAGTCAGATGGTGGGTGATTAATTGGCACGTTTCAGTTGCAGGCTTTTGCGCTCCTGCACGCCGTGTAGCAAGTGATAAAGCACCAACGACAGCACCGACAACACCCCCAGCAACACGTAAAGGTCACCGTAGCCGAGATAAGGTACCACCAATCCCAGGAAGTAGGGACCAAAGCCCAGGCCCGCATCGACAAAAATGAAAAAAGTTGACGTTGCCAAACCGATGCGGGCTGGCTCTACCAGTTTGATGGCGATCGCCTGAATGCCTATTTGAATGCTGCCAAAGCCCAATCCCAACAATACCGCACCGATCAGCAACAACACGCCCGATTGAGCCAGGCCTACGCTCATTAACCCCACCCCCATTAACACCAGGCAGGGGTACATAATGATATTTGCTCCACGATTGTCCATTAAGCGTCCAGCAAATGGTCGGGAAACCAATACAGTAACGGCATAAACCATAAAGAAAAAACTGGCTGCATCGCTGAGGTTTCGTTCAACCGCAAATGTATTCAGATACGATAATATGCTGGAGTAAAACACGCCGGTCAGTAACATGACCGTGCAGACAGGCACCACCCGGCGTTCCAACAAGCGCCCCCAGGAAAAGCCTGCCGCAGGTCTGATTTCTTCTTGAGGTAATTCCGGTACATGCAGTATCAAGCCTACCCACAAACAGGCACAACTGATAACAGTACAAAAAGAGAGAATGACATCGAAGTCGGTGCGCTGAATCATCAGCATCCCAATAAAAGGGCCAATGGCGGTAGCCAGCGATGTACTCACACCAAAATAGCCCAAGCCTTCACCCCGACGGGAAACAGGAATCAAATGAGCCACCACCGTGGCTGTCGCGGTTGCCGCCACCCCCACAGCAATGCCATGAAGTAATCGGTTCACGATCAGATAACCGATGCCGGCTTTGACGAAATACAGCAGACAGGTAACGATGGCCAGACCCAGGCCGATGATCATACAGCGCTTACGACCCAGCCGGTCCAGAAACTGCCCCGCCAGCAGCCGCCCCATCAGGGCACCGATAATAAATGCGCCCACCACCAAGCCGGCCTGACTGGGTGTGGCGTACAGGTCACGGGTGGCATACAGACCAATCACCACCACCAGTAAATAAAACACCAACACCAGCAGGAAATTGAGCAGTGAAACGATGATGAAATCGCGTGTCCAGAGTTTGGCTTCAGTCATGCTGCTCCCGACTTAACGGCCGAATGGACACAGTGAATTTAGTGTTGTTGCTGGGTGCCCCATGCAGCCATTATAAAACGATTCTCCTGTTGGCAATTGAGTGTGTGGGAAAACCGATTAATCCCAGACGGCTTCCCACTATCTCTTTTGTATTCCTACTAAAGGGGTCATCCGTGAGCGCTTACTAGCGCTCGATTATTGGGCTGATGGCGCAATTTCGCCTTATCACAGTGCTTAAATGCATTCTCTACTGGGAGCAGGCAAGAGCCGCCTGATCTATTTTCAGCGATGCGCTTTTGGACCCTTCAGTGGCCTTTTTCGCTTGCACAATACTGAAAATCATCTCTGCCCACTCCTGTTTTGATACGCTTTGCTCAATCTCCATGTCAATGCAGGAACATACCTTCTCCATTTGAGCAGGCTTCTTACCTTGTTGTATGCCCCGACTATAACATCCCCGGCTGATCGAATTTTTCATAAAGGCGATATCCGAGTCGGAAATATCATCCGGTGAGGTATAGGCATAACTGACGCGAGAAACCAGGAAAAAAATAAGCAAGGTAAGCAAGCAGGCGATCTTCATGTTGATACTCCATTTATCACAGGCACAGGAATTGACCAGCGCCTCCCATACAACTCACTCAATAAACAGTCTGCTTCACAGGCCTCTATACATGCCTTAAGCGCCAAACACGAGTGTGATTGCTGAAAGGCTTATCTACCCCAAAAGGCAGAATCATGGCCAAGTCTGGGAGTTATCATGCAAAAATCGTGAAAATCCTCCTAATTAACCAAATATTATTGCAAAACCCATCAGCAAAGGGGTCAAAAGGGTTGCTGCGACATTGGCGGCCAAAAATTGAGGATAATTACCAATCTTCGATCCGTACCTTTTTGCACCAATTAGCGCATATATTGAACACCCCAAAGGGAGCACCGCCAGTAATCCCAACCAGGGTATCCACTGCAAGATAACCAGTAGCAGCACCATCAGATACGCCAATACCATGAACATCGTGTAAACCCGGTTACTCACCTCGAGTCCAAACACGATAGGAAAGGTTTTTCGACCGGCATCGGCATCGGCTTTCAAATCTGGGTACTGGTTTAGCAACAACAGGTTATTGGTCAGGAAAAAGGGAACCAGGGCGGCCAAGCAGACCAACAGCGAGATTTCGGACGTGAGTATTATCTGGGTGCCGACCACCATCAGGGGGCCAAATCCCAACCCGGGGGCAATCAGGCATAGCAGCGGTAACCGATTGATCCAGGGTGTATAGGCGACCACCAGTAACACCCCCAACAACCCAATCGGTAAAATCACTATCCCCCGTAACCGCATAAAGTAGATACCGATGACGATGGTCAGCACCAGGGACGCTACGGCAATCATCAAGACGGAATTCACCAAACCCGGGCTGTCAGGCAAAGCACCACTGCCACCACTGAACGGGGTCTTGACAGTATTCAGATCCAGTCCGCTTTTGAAATCCACGTATTCATTAAAGGTATTCACGCTGATGTGCGCCGACACAGCACCCAGAATCACTAGCAATAACAAGCCATAATCAATTGCGCCTGAACTTGCCAGGGACGTACTCAGCCCTAACCACACACAAATGGGCGCCAAAACCAAAAATGGAGGGCGTGTGGTCCGTAGAGCGAATTTCGCATTCTTCATCTGATAAGCAATCCTTGCAAACTGTCGATTCAACTTGTCACTTCACTGTCTTCAATAGCGATAGCCGAAAATGTCACAATCCAAAGACAGGCGCTAGACTAGTAATACTTGTACGGTCTCGACGGACACAGTAAGGCAAAAATAATATGAACCAGCCTCGGCAGGTGATGATATGCAATCTATAACCATTGTACTCTTTGGCATCCTCGGCATGTTGTTGGGCTGGTTTATATACTCAAAGTTTATAGCAGAAAAAATTTATAAATTGGATCCGTCATTTACTACGCCCGCAGAAGAATTTAACGACGGCAAAGACTTTGTTCCTACCAACAAAATTGTGCTGTGGGGCCATCACTTCACCTCTGTGGCTGGCGCTGCACCGATTGTCGGGCCTGCTATTGCCGTCTATTGGGGCTGGGTCCCGGCGGTGCTGTGGGTTGTATTGGGAACCATCTTTTTCGCCGGCGTCCACGATACCGGCGCACTCTGGGCCAGTACCCGCCATAAAGGCAAATCCATAGGGGCGCTCTCCCAGAGTGTCATCGGCACCCGCACTCGTAGCCTGTTTATGGTGGTGATTTTTCTGGTATTGCTAATGGTGAATGCGGTGTTTGGCGTTGTTATTTCCAATGCCTTTGTGAACCAACCCAATTCGGTATTTCCCGCCTGGATGGCCATCTTGGTGGCCTTGATCATCGGCCAGTTGCTACGACGCAATTTCAGCCTGGTCCCGTTATGCATCGTCGGCATTATTGTGCTTTACGCCTCGGTGTATGCGGGTAGTTACATTCCCATCAGTTTGCCAGAAAACCTGTTTGGCCTGAGCGCCAATGCCAACTGGATCATTATTTTATTCATCTACGCCGCCATTGCTTCGCTGTTGCCAGTGTGGATGCTGTTACAACCCCGCGACTTCATCAATGGCATGCAGTTACTGGTTGGTTTACTGCTGCTCTATGGCGCAGTTTTCCTGTCCATGCCGGATATTACCGCGCCAGCATTCAATACCCAGCAGGCCATCGATACGCCATCTATCATTCCGCTGCTGTTTGTTACCATCGCCTGTGGCGCCGTTTCCGGGTTTCACGGGATCGTCGCCTCAGGCACCAGTTCCAAACAACTGGCGAAAGAACCCGATGCCCGCTTTGTCGGCTATCTCGGTGCTATTGGCGAAGGCTCACTTGCCTTGATCACCATTGTGGCGGTCAGTGGTGTTGCCCTGGCTGCCACACCGGAAGAGTGGCATGAAATCTACAGCCATCTAGGTGATGGCAGCGTGTCGGCGTTTATTGCCGGGGGGGCCAGCCTGATCCAGAAAGGCTGGGGATTACCCGTGGATTTCTCATCCACCATTCTCGCCGTCATGGTGGTGTTGTTTGCCGGCACCACCATGGATTCCGGCGTCCGCTTGCAGCGCTACATTATTCAGGAATGGGGCGACATCTATGACCTCAATATTTTGAAAAACGGCACCGCAGCGACGCTGTTGGCCGTTGGCGCCTGCTTGTTGTTGGCGTTTGGCGCCGGCGGCTCTTCCGGCAGCGGCGGCATGATTATCTGGCCTTTATTTGGCTCGACCAACCAGATCCTGGCGAGTCTGACTTTACTGGTCATTTCCGTCATGTTGATCAAAATGCACCGCCCCGCGATTTACACCATGATCCCCATGACTTTTGTGTTGGTGATGGCATTCTTTGCCGGTCTGATCAAATTGAAAGAATACTATCTGGCGGGCAATTACTTATTGGTGTTCCTGGATGCCATCGTACTGATCGTCAGTGTCCTGGTGATGCTGGAAGCTTTTGCAGTGGTCTCTAAATTCAAGAGGGACCTGGCCAATTCAAAATACCCACTGCGTTAGGCATACGGTTTTGACCTTAGCCTTCTAACGTTAGCCTTCTACGGGGATAGCGAATATAACGACCCACAATAACAGGGCTGAGAGACAACTATACGAACCTATCAGGCGCCAGCGCCGTCGTCCATGGGCGACTTTATAGGCTAAAGAGGCCGCCAGTAGCGTTTGCAAAAAGTAGTAGAATGCAAATGCCCGGGAGGCAAAGGCGACAATTTCAAAAATGTGACTGCTCCACATCAAGGCAATGGCCAGTAGTGCAATAACCGGGTAACAGGTACGAACCTTGATTCGACGCTTCCCGACATTTTCAACGACTCCACCCGAGCCAATAATGTCCGCAATGGCAGCACTGAATTGACTCATGGTAGCCGCCAATATCAGCATGATGGGCAATATCACCGTAATTTGACCAGATAAACCAATGATGGCGGTTTCGCTAGGTACCTGTTCCGTAAAAACAGCCATCAACGGCAACGCCAGGGCCACAAACGCCATATAGATGGCTCCGGCCAGGATCTGTGCCAGCATCATGGAACGGCTGCGCAGCTCCGGAGCATAAGTCGATCCCAGGTATTTCGATGTTTCAAAGCCCTGCACAATCAACAGCATGCCGGCCAGTTTGCGGGCACCCTCCCACAGATCTGTCTGAATTGGGGGAAAGTCAGTCAGATCGTAACCGTTGCGGATATCGAAATAGATCAACCCCAGCAGCAAGGAGACAATGACGGACAATTTAATGGTGACCGAAAATTCCTCAAGCCGTTCCAGTCCGATGAGTCCGCGTCGCCAACCGTAGCCACCGATGAACAACAAGACGGCGGTAGCCAGTACATCGGCATTGAACGAGGTATAGGCGTCCAGACCGTCGAGAACAAAACCACTCATCAGCCGGACATAAAACGTCACCGAAATCACATAGGCTAGAGCCAGTGCCATATCCGAAAAGTGTTCCAGCAGCTGCTCCGTATTGCGCACTTTACCCGATTGGCGCTGCCCGTCATGATGGATGTTGAAGCGCAGGGCATCGCCAATCCAGAAGGACAACAACACAATGCCCAGAATGCACACCACCGACCATGTCCCGGCAATACTGGAAAGCATGGGGGCAACGACCAGAAATCCGCTGCCTATAATGGATGCCAACGGCGTCACCGTGGCCCGCCAGAAGGCCGCATCCCGAACGGCTGGTCTCAGCATGATGGCGGCGACGATAACAGAAATAATGACGAGCAGACCATCCAGCAGGGTAAAGTTATCGGAAGTCATGGTTACCGTTTCATGGTCTTTTTTCTCAAAGGGGATATTGACCCGACGAATAGGCCGTTATCTAATCATGAACTGTTCCGCCGGACAATCTTCCGTAATCTGAAGACCGGAAATTTGCCAGACAGATAAGAACCTATCAGGACTTTAATGGCGAGCTTTTGATGTATTTCCTATGATCGACAGAGCCAATCCCCAAGCCGTAGCCTTAACCATAGCTACGCTCACCGACATCACACTGCGTCCAGCGCAACTCGACGATGTGGATGAACTACTGCGGATCGAAGCGTGTTGTTTTGCCACCGACCGCCTCACCCGGCGCAGCTTCCGGCATTGGATTCGAGCAGAGCACAGTACTTTGCTGGTGGCTGAACATGACCGTGAACTGCTGGGCTATGGACTGGTCTGGAGTAAACGGGGCACCCGCTTGTCGAGAATGTATTCTCTCGCCATTTTGCCACAAATGCGCAGGCAAGGGCTCGCCGGGCAATTACTGACGGCGCTAGAGATGTCGATGGTGGATCGCGGACGCCTGTTTATGCGATTGGAATTGACTGGCAACAACCAGGCCGCCATGGCTTTTTTTCAGCGACAGGGATACCGGGTATTTTCGCAGTCTACGCCCTATGGCAGCGGTGACAGTGTCCTGCATATGCAGAAAACCATTAAACGACTGCATGCACAAACCCTGCAAAGGCAGACGCCCTGGTACCAGCAAACCACCACATTTACTTGTGGGCCGGCGGCGTTGATGATGGCCATGGCCAGTCTTGGCATAGGCGACAGGCCGAATCAGTTGCTGGAACTGGATATCTGGCGAGAAGCCACCAGTATTTATATGACCTCCGGACACGGTGGCTGCCATCCGTTGGGTCTGGCACTGGCGGCCGCCGATCGCGGCTTTGTCGTTGATGTCTGGCTCAGCAGTCACGATACATTATTTGTGGAGGGTGTCCGCACCGCCCACAAGAAAGCCGTACTGGAGATAGTTCATCAACAATTCCGCCAGCGAGCCGAAGAGCATCCAGATATTGAGCTGCATTACGGAGAAATCGATCAGGTGCAGATTCAGCAATGGCTGCAATCGGGTTATGCCGTGGTCATACTCATCAGCACCTACCAGCTCGATGGCAAAAAAGCTCCGCACTGGGTGACAGTAACGGGCATTGATGAACACTGTCTCTATGTGCACGACCCGGATCTGGAGCACCCTCCAATTGACTGCCAGTACCTACCCATCGCCCGCGATGATTTTAACAAGATGTCAGCCTTTGGCAGTGGCCGACTGCGAACTGCCCTGGCCATTCGAGGTCTGGCTGAGATCCGTTAGGACCAGGGGCAGAATAGACGCTGATGCGTTTTCGTCAAAAACTCACCAGAATTTCCACCATTTTTTACTGTTTTCAGCGCGCGCTTTCTGGCCTTGCTCAGAACCTTTATCCAACTCTTTACGAACCTGCTCGGTCTTTTGCTCGCGCTGTTTATTCTCTTGAGCCTCACGCTGCCTTTCCGCTCTCTGGCGCTGCTCTTCTTCAGTCAAACGGTAGGGTTCAGCCTTGGCCTCAACCTTGTTTTTGGGGTGAGCATTTTTCATGTCGTGACGAGTATCCATTTGCTCATGTTTGGAAGTGCCTTTACCCGCCGTTTCCGGTTTGGCCGCCAAAGCCGGAGTAGCTAACACCGGAGTAGCGATAACCAGACTGATGAGGGCCGCATTAAATGTATTGTTCATGTTCACTCCTGTTGGTCTGTCTCTGATGGTGAGTATGTTTGTTGTTGTGTGAATCCTTGCTGAATGGTCTCGGTGAGTTCCGATGCTGAGACTAGCATAAACACTGCAGCCCGCAGTGTGAACATGGCTAGGATTCTGGCAATTTCAGACCAGTATCAGCCCGCCTAGAGACTTTTAGCCCATACTGAGAGTAGCAGTTTTCACAACATAATACCTATAAATATCAGCGGGTTAGAAGATCTAAAAGCTGATATCAGTAGAATACATGCCGTTTCCGACAGCTTCCTTCTAGGCAAAACTCAGCCAAAGCTCAGCTGCCCCTCAAGTTAGACAGCGCTGAAATCACTACTATCTTCTGCAGTCCCCACTGGGGTGATACCAATAAAGCCAACTGAAAAACGAGAGGAATACTCCATGAACATCGCCGTTAAAGAAGAAACGACTACCCGCCCGGATTATGGCGCCATCAAAACCAAACAGCAGTTAATGTGGGCCGCCGGTAACTACGCAAAAGTAGGCAGTACCCTGCAGCTTTCCGGAGAGCTTTTGTGCGAATCCCTCGGACTGAGTGCCGGTCAAAGTGTGCTGGATGTGGCGGCTGGTAATGGCAACGCCAGCCTGGCTGCCGCTCGTCGCTTTTGTCGAGTCACTTCCACCGATTATGTACAAGAGCTGCTGGATCAGAGCCAGGCTCGCGCCCAGGCCGAAGGGGTAGAGATAAATTACCAAATCGCTGACGCTGAAAACCTGCCATTTCATGACAACCTGTTCGACAATGTGGTATCAACCTTTGGCGTCATGTTCGCACCGAATCAAGTCCAGTCCGCAGCTGAGTTGCTGCGGGTCTGCAAACCGGCAGGCAAGATTGGCCTGGCCAACTGGACACCCGACAGTTTTATCGGTCAGCTGTTCAAAACCATTGGTCGCTATGCTCCACCACCGGCCGGAGTACAATCACCGGCACTTTGGGGAACCAAAGAGTTTGTCGACCAGAATTTCAGCGCTCAGGCTCAATCAATCGATATCGTCAGCCGTGATTTTGCTTTCCGCTATTTGTCGGCAGAACATTGGCTTGAGGTTTTTCGCACTTATTATGGCCCTACCTACAAGGCGTTCAACAGCCTCACCAGTGAAGAGCAAGTGGCGTTGGCGGCCGATATTATCGAACTGCTAAACCGGTTTAACGTCGCAACAGACGGAACATTGAATGTGCCCTCAACCTATCTGGAGATTGTGGTCACCAAGCAAGCTTAACCACTCTTGACTGAGGTCTGCGCCGGGTTTAGAAATCAGCCAGGCGCAGGCCCTCCACCAGGGTGTGACGAAAGCTGTCGTCAACGAAAGGCAAGGCCACAAAGAAGTGTTGCGCATTGGCCTTGGGGAACCGCTGCAACGCCTGCTGCCGCCAGTAAAGTGATTTGTCCATTTGCCCGGCATGGGCGTAGATGACCGCTGCAACCATCTGGATGATATAGTGAGCCCCCGGAGTGCGCACAGCCTTGTCGATGCAGTCTATTGCATTGGGGATATCGTTAATCCGGAAGAAACTCAATGCCCGTACGGCATGGGTGGCATAGAGCAGTGGGTCCAAGGGACTCAAATGCATGGCCGTGTCCGAATTAGTGATACAAAGATCCACCTTCCCCTGTAAGGTGTCCAATAACGCCTGGGAATAGTATCCCTGGGCAAAGTTGGGGCTTAGGCTTACCGAGCGCTCCAACCAGCTTTGACTGATGTCCAACGTGCCTTCCAGCAACAGCGAGCGACCCAGATTAAAGCTGGAAAACGGATCCAGCGCATCCAGTTCAACCGCTTGTTCTGCAAAGCGACGGGCATCGGCAATCGCAGCCGGTACATTGGCATCGTATTGCAAAAAGGCATCCTGAAACCGGGTAAAAGATAATCCGGCATAAGCTCTGGCAAAACGCGGGTCCTGACGGATAGCCTCCTGAAAATAGCGATGTGCCTGCTGGTTTGATGGCGCCGTAAAACGGTACATGCTGCGCAGGCCCAGATGGTAATTACCCCAGGCATCCAGGTTTTCGGTGGAATTGAGGGCAGCCCGGCTGGATTCATGCAGCGGGATATACAGCTCGAACGCCGAGATGATTTGCGCCAGAATATCTTCCCGCACCTGAAAAACATGATCGTCAGGTAATTGAAAGCGCTCCGCCCAAACCACATCCCCAGTCTGGCAATCCGCCAGTTCCGCATACAGCTCCTTGCCTGATCCCCATTGCGAAATACTGCCGCACAGTGCATAGCGCACCTGCAACTGTTGACCTACAGCCGCCAGGTCCAGGTCTGGTTGACGAAATCGAAATGCAGTGCCTCGGGCAATAACTCGCAACCATCGCAAGCGAGACAGTGCCTGGATCAGTTCGTGAGCGATGGCCTCGGATATTAATTGAGCATGGTTATCGGCTTCATTGTGCTGAAACGGGAGCACAATAACGGACGGTTTACCATGGCTCTGGCCTACTTCCAGGGAACTGTCCGAAGGGGTGGATACCGAGGTAATCGCAGGGACTTCCAGATCAGGGATGGATTTGGCTTGCCTTGACGTCTCCCGGATGTCACCCACAAACCTGAAGCCGCGGCCTCGCAAGGTCCGAATCAATCGCTGCTGTTCGCCATCGTCCTGCAGTGCCTTGCGCACCGTTTTCAGGCAGGTGGTGATAGCGGCATCGGACGTGAAACGCCCCTGCCAGACGTGCTCGATAATCTCATCTTTACTGACGACCCGGTCTCGTTGATCAATCAGCAACACCAACAAATCAAAGGCGCGGGGTTCCAGAGGCACTTCCTTGCCTGCATGCGTCAGTATCAGCTGCTGGGTGTTGAGCTGAAACTCTTCGAAGCTGTATTCGAAACCATAGTCGTCCATTTAGACGATGCTAGTTCGGTCGCCAGAGGCAGTCAACGAATTCACGCGCCATCTCGAACAAGATGTCCAGAGCTGTTAATCACCAGGCCCTGGCGTTTAAACCATAACAGCCAAAACCCTACTGCCAACAGCCCATGGATCATCAGAACAGTGCTGTTTCCTCCTCTCAAGTGAATGGCCACGGCTGCCACCACCAACATGGAATGAAAGCTGGCCAGGATACCCAGAACTACCGATAGGGCCACCATCGACTGACGCCAGGGCCAAAACCACACCACCACCAGCGCCATAGTGACTGCCGCTCCGCCGTAAGTAATTAACGCAGTCAGAGTGTTCATGTCCGCCTCTGGAGCCACACGTTGTGGAGCCAGAATTAAGGTCAAGCCCAGACCGCCTTCCAGGACAACATGTAAACAAAGTAACGCGTGTAGCAATACTCTCATTGGGGGCCTTTTATTCAGGTGATTGATCTTACTATTCGTTTTTAGGTGAAGTATTCTAAGTTTAGGTTCAAGAAATCACAGCCTGTAAATTATCCGGCGACAATTGAAGAAAGTGATTCAGCTCGCCAGGTGTACCCAGTACATGCACCTCCTTCGAAGGTAATTCCGATATCGATATCCTATCGCCGTTTTGAATAAATTGCCGATACAGAGGTGCAATATACCTCTCACCTCGAGTAAGATTGGCCTGATTTTCAAAAAATAGTTCATAGGCTTCTACATAGCGGTCTGCGCGTAAAAACCAGTAAAGCCCAATTGATGCAAAATCTGAGATGCGTTGCTTCTCCGCCAGATCAATCGCCCAGCCATCCCCATCGATTTTCACAAAACTCCAATGCTCACCAGGAGCCTGAATACAGGGCACCCACCCGTCCGACCCGGCGCGAATGCAATTGAAGCTGAGTATGTTGGGGTTTACATAGGTATCAATGTTATAGATCAGTAAAGGGGCTGACGGATTCCAGTACCTTCTAGACAAGTAAGCGCTGCTGGCCTGGCCATCCGACACCTCATTCAGTTCGTGAATGTATATGTCTTTTAGGCTTAAGGCCTGGCATCTTTGTAAAATATATTCCGAAGAATGATTGTCCTTCAAGCAAACGAAAATCACTCTTGCCTCTGATGAAAGAAAATTTTTCAAAGACAACATGGACCAGTCGAAAAGGCTTCTCCCGTGCGCCATAATTTCGTATTTAGGCCGAGTGTAGCCGGCTTCATAAAAGCGTGATCCTTTCCCCGCCATCGTTATTACGATATTGACTTTCATCCTTGACCTCTATTTTGCCCCAATAGTTCGTGTATTTCCTCTTCACTCATACGCAGAAATTCATTGGGACGAATACTGCGGTCATCAATGTAAAATCCCTTTTCCCTGGGCCAAGGTTTGCCAAACAGTATTTCATCAAAAGGCACATCCCATTTATTCAACCAATCCAATATGGCTGGTGCCGTGTGCTTATTGATTAACCCCAGGTTATTTTTATGAGTATTCATATTGCGAGAGGTAAACAATAAAACTTGATAACCTTTTTGTTGATATTCACGCAACCTAACAATCATTTCCGGGTTTGGAATAAGATCATCATAGCTTTGGTCGGCTGACTTTATCTCACACAGCGTACCATCGATATCGACAACCAATGTGCCATCGATATTTTCAAATTCACTTTTCACACTCAACCTCATCAAGTATTTGACGCGCGTTTAGTAGGAATGCAAGAACTTTGTTTGGATAATCCATATGTAGAGGCAGCATTGACAGGAACAACGAAGCCTCTCCTAAGCGAAGTGTTTGAATATCGTAGCCTGCGTCTTTGACTTTCTTTAAGAAAACATCTTTTAGCGATGCTTGGTTCGTATACGTAAAATTCAATACCATGTCATTGTGGTCCGTAAATTCCACATGATATAAACCGTTATTGATAAAGTCGTAATTACCCAGAACGCTGTGAGAAATCTTACAGAGGTCATACAAAGGATGTGTCCAAAGGTCTTCTTCTTTCACTGCGCCTTTAGGATCAATGAATTTGAGCAGATAGCGTTGTTGATCATAGAGCACATTGGAAAAGCAGGGATCCCCATGACCAATCGTCTGAAAATTGAACGCAAATTGATTTTCGGATTTTTTGAAAATTTTAAGATAGCGCTCTAATTGATGGGATATATCAAGCGCTGGATCGGAGCTGACCGCCAGCTGATTGATACGGCGCCCCTCCTCCCTGGCTAAGAAATCAGCGACGCGCATTTCCAACTTGCCCACGAACAATTCGCGCGCTTTCGCGATAGACTGATCTTTAGCACAGGGTTTCTGCGGCCTTTCGCTGAGAAAGAAAAGCAGCCTTTCCACAAAAGGCGTGAAAGTTTCAACTTCAAAAGCACCGTGCACCCATTGTAGGGCTGAATCTGCCAGGTAGTAGCGAAGTGTTTTGTAAGAAGCAAACTCATCGTCTTGATGATAATCAAAAGGCTGTATCAACCAGGTCCGCATTTGTTCCGGTATCAGGCCATAGAAGGAGTACTCGGCCAACATTTTGGCTTTATCGCGAGACTTTTTTGTATAGTAATAAGTGTCAATGTGGACTTCATTAAAATGGCGTGTCGATGTTGATTGACAGGTGAATGACAGAAAGTCACGAATCTGGCCCAGATCCAGCGGTTTCATTGATTGCAGACGTTGACTGCCTAGCCACGACACCTCCCAGCTGTGTAAGGGTTGCTTTCTGAAATCGCTCCAATGATCGACCAAACTATGGGCGCTGCGTAAAAAAACCAGTAATGGTTTGTATAAGCTGTCGGTGAAATCTTCTTCTGCATAAGGTAAGCGCTCTATCAGCTGGTTGAGTAACCTGGTGTTTGTAAAACCAGCTCGCCCCGCGATCACACACAGGCCTGTATCTTCGCTGCAGCTCTCTATGACAGAGCGCAGGTTTGCGAGATCATCGTCACTTTGCAAGCGCAACAAACGACTGCTAGCCCAGTCAGGTAGAGCACGGATAAAATGCTCCGCCAGGGCACGGCGCTGGTAGATGATCTCACCATATCTGCGCAAGCCAACCAGACTGCGGACATCACCACTGGTATACTCACGATCGTCCAATATCAACAATAGCTTTCTGTGAAGATCAAACATTGTCGACTCTCAGACGCTTAAAGAAGACGGACAGCCACGCTGATATCAGGAAAACAATCGTCAGGGCCACCAGAGCCAGTGATTGATAGATACCAAAAGCATACGAATTCGTTCCTCCACCCGGTAAACTTGCAACCAGCCCGGATGCAAAAAGTGATGCGAAGTCCTTTTCATTACTGAATAAATGATTCATGAAAAGCGATAAGGCCAATATTTCAAAGGTCCATATCAGAGCTGAGAGTAAAAGAAAGGCAGATATTCGCCCTTCAACCGTATGGTAAACGGCTGTTTCAAGTCGACGAAGTTCGTGGCATATCCGCAAAATGGCCAATCCCCGAGATGTAACACTGGTCAGTACCAGGTGCCTGTTCAAATAAACCGACAGCTTTGCCGCAGAGAACATTGTCACCAGACCAAACACACTCACCAGTACAAATATGAGAAAAACGGTGCGCATTGTCGAAGGCACACTGATGTTAAAAAGATAGAGTCCGAAGATGAAGATAGTGATAACCAGCACATCAGCGAAGCGTTCAGCCAACCAAACAGAAAATGCCCTCTGTCGCCCGTCGTATACGTAAAAAAAAGCACCCAGACGAAATATTTCACCCAGTTTGAACGGTAAAAAGCTGCTCGGAAATGCGGTAAGGGTATGAGCTACGATTAGAGGAAAAGTTTTACTGCGGTCATTTAGCGTTAATAAAGCCAATCTAATCATTCGTAAAATATGGGAGCCTAAATATATTGTGCTGATAACAACCATTCCCATCCAATGTGTATCCTGGGCAAAATCATTGATATCATCAAACCTTGTCCAAAACCAAGCAGACACAACCGCTAAGAGTAACACCAGATAAATTCTAAGCGCATTACTCATATCAGGCTCCTTGATACCTCGAGGGCTGGTAATATTGAATCTTACCCGTGTAAGCTTCAAAAGCCTGTTCACGCATTTCAGAGTTCAGAAAGGCTCCTCGATTTAACCCAAAGTCCGCTAACAGCCCCATAACTTTTCTGGCCTGACGGAACAATTTAACATTGGACAGCTGGTCCTCCTCCCGCCAACTTATCGGGAAGTAGCGCACAGAATGCTGCCGATGATAACTGGCCAACAACATGACATAGTTGAACGTCAGGTCATCCGGAAAGGGTTTGTAATAAAAGCTACGAAAGGCTTCTATACGATATATATTCAGACCTGAACCTAAGTCACGAATGGTCTGGGATACAACTATTGAAAACAAAACGTTATACACATAGTTTCCAAACGTTCTAAACCAGGAATATCCTTGCAGCTGACTGCCTTTCATAAAACGTGCGCCTAGCAGACTATCGACCTCCCGGTAGGATCCACTTTCCAAATGAGGAATCAGATCACGAATATCCGCTTGGTCATCCCCGTGTAAAACCACCAAATATTCGAAATCATGCTCTACCGCATAACGAAAGGCAGCCTTGTGTGATCCCCCCAAACCATAGTTATTATCGTTACGCCATGCAATGAAGTTACTTTTCTTCAGAACCCGCTTTCCAGTCTCGATGGCATTGTCCAGAGTTTTATCGTGAGATTGATTATCTATCACCAATACGGTATGTACCCAGTCCTGAACGGAATCGTCAAATTGATTGATCACTCGTATAATTTGGGATTCACAACAGTAGGCCGGAATAAACACCAGGATTTTGGCTGTCATTATTGTTTTCATCCTTGAAACATGGGCCGCATGAATTTGGTGATAAGCTTCATAAAAATAAAGTTCGTCAGTAAATTAAACGGTGTAATCAACACCTTGACCGTCAATTCCGATGGCACCCTGAGCACATGTGCCAACCAATCATTGAGTGATGTCGTAGACATTATCGATATCAACATCGAATACGCTAAAATGGATACCGACTGATATCCCCAATAAACCGGTAGATACACTGACCGACTGTAATGGCCTCGCTCAAACAGTCGATTAAGAGCTTCAATCCAAACGTATGTCACACCCACGAAAGAAGAAACAACATTCGCTGTTGCCGGTCCACTTTGTAAAACTTGAGTCAAAACTGAGTACACCAGAAAATCCAATAACCAGCCAAGTCCTGAAATTACCACAAAACCCACAAACAACTTCATAGGCTGACGCCTTCTATGGTTTTAAACTGATCCATAGTGAAAATCCCTTTTCCCTGACTGCCAAAATTACCGCCTGACATAGGAATAAAAGGGATTTTTTGAGGGGGGTGAAAATATTCTTCATAACCTTCTGGTTGAAATAATTTAATAACTCGACCATCCTCTTGCAAACTCATACCGAAAACTGGCCAGGCCCAATTCCAGCGGTATTTAAAAACCTGCTCATTACCGGCATCGGCAAGGTTTTTTCTAACACTCACCGGATTGACAACAGAGAGATGTGTCATATGAAGAGATTGAATGGCAGCAGATCTAAAAATGTTCCACTGCCAATTATTGGACATCTGCCATGTTGACGCAGAGATCAAGCCAAAAGACAAAACGATTACCAGTCGATAACTCACTTGCCATGAAGGGGATACGTTTACCAATACCATCAGTATTGCCAGAACCATCCAACCAGCTGATCCAAAAGTAATCAAAAAACGATAGCTATATTCCCTAAATGGATTGGTAAGGTCATGACTGAGTAGAGAAAATAAGCCGGTGGTAAATAAGTAGCCAATAGATAAAACAAAAATAATGAAGCAGGATATTTCCCTGGCTCTGCTTGTCTTTGTAAACAAACTATCCAGCAGGCCAAAGATACCCGTCAGCAACAACAGACAAACCGTCAGCACACTTATCCTGGTATTACCAGACCAGAGTTCTGCTGGCATTGCCAACTTGATAAGCTGAAGAAAAGCACTGGTTTGCTGATCCACTGGATGTGTCAATTGCCAATAGGCAACAAACAATACCTGGGCCAAACCGATCACCCCAATGACCATGACATGCCGCTTCTGTTTGGAAAACATCGTGTCTTTACCAAACCAAAGAACAGCAACAGCGCCGGCCAAGAGAATGCCTCCCCAAACAATCAAACTCTCATGTGATCGAAACAGGACCAAGGAAACCAGAGCAATCAGGCACCAATCAAACCATCGAAGCTTTATCTCAAGCAACAAATAATGAAACAACACCCAAACCAGGGCCAAAGCAGTAAATGCCTGATTTAGAATAAAAATATCTGATGGCATAGCACAGGTCACCAAACTGGCAACGGCAATAAAAAATACCCTAAAGTCACTGGCTCTTTTGCTTAATAAAAAACACAGGGCATAAATCAGAAGAGGTGTCAGGAATAATCCCGTTCCAAAGAGAATTCTAAGTGTTCGTATACTTTCAACACCAAATTCCAAAGCCAAAGAGGCGGGAAATTGATTGAGTGTATTGACCAGTAACCTTATGTGCTTGGGGTCATCCGCGACAAGCCAAATCTGGTTTTTACTGAGAAGATCAACAAAAAAATTGGCTCCATCGGCAAAAAGAGCCCTTTCTACATAAATCGCTACCGCAAGGTAAATCACATACCAAAGTAGAGCAATCACTGCCGTGGTCTCGGAAATTCTTTTCCAGAATGCCTGCCTGTCCATTGTCCCTGTGATTGTCCCTGTAATTGCCCCTGAAAAACCTTATCCCCAGATTCAGTAAAGTGACGAGTCGAGTCACCCTTATGCAACAAGTCTCCGAACGAAATACATGGACATCTCAACGGGTGGGCAAAACGGGACTATGACATAGGGCGATTAGTCCTGATTCCCAGGGTCGATGAACGTGTATAAGATCTCAGTTCTCTGCTTTACATCCAAAATGGTAGACGGAAAGTCGCAATTTTTCCTGCCAAGATCGAGTCGTTTATTTCAACAAGACCGGACCCAGTTTGACAAAACCTCAATGTGCTTACGCATTCAGTCATGCAGGAACAGGTATATAGATGAAGTATTTGGCGCCATTTTTGCCCAATAAGATAAAGCTTGTAGACGTACAAGATCGTAGCGTAGGTCGGGTGTGGTTTTCTCAAACCTATACAGTCTTTACCAGCGCTGCTTGTTGATAAGACCACTGAATCAGGTCTTTTAGAAGTTCTCCGTCAAAATTTTCTACCCGTGTGATCACAATCCAGAACCCGGGTTTCCTGTCCGTTTTGCGCACCTGGGGAGGGTTATAAAAGCTTTCATATTGATCAGCGGAGACACGTATTACAAATTGCCACTGGATCGGAGCACCAGTTTCAAAGAAGGCAAATGGCTGATCCTGTCGCAACAGAGTGAAGCGTTGTCCCTGCCCCACTTCACTCTCTTTACGGGTGTCCGGTAGTGAAAGGCAATACTTTAATACATCAATATATTTCATGGTGAGCATGGCTAACAAAGAGCATGAACGGGTTAGTATCGAAAGTTCTCTTTGCAATGGTATTGCAATTTTCCTGCAAATTTCCAAACTGCCATCTTTCAATTATAAAATCAATGAGTTAACACTTGTAACAGCGAGATACAAGTAAAGTGTTCAGGCAATTTTCAGAACAATGTAGCTGTGTATTTGTCGTATAGTCGACAACATGACCGTCATTCTCGCCACATTCCAAGTCCCAGCCTCGGGTAAGTTGTTGATTACCATCAGGGCAGCTGTGGTTTCCTTGGCTCTGGGACATAACGGGTCTTTTGGTTTGAAACTTGCAGCTGGCTTTTTTCAAATTGCGGAGGACACATTATGGGCCTATCGATCAGTATCAAGTCACCCACTCGCGAGGGTTTAGACAGTGAAATGAGTAAGGCTATTACGACCATGGCCGCTGCACTCTCTCAGCAGGAGCGACAGGGCAAGCTACCACAGGGGCCGTCACTGGATATTACGTTTATGCTGACCAACGGGATCGACAACCCCGGCTTCACGGGTATGCGCATGGGTGGTTATACCGAAGAGGAAAACACGCTCTATTTCGAACGCGTTGTCCCAGAGCATCTGCTGGATTCGCAAAAAGCTGGCGAGTTCGTCCATCTGGTGCTGGAAGATGCGTTTGACAATGCCACCGATTACTTTGCCGACCGAGGCAGATTGTTCAACTTAACTGGCTGGCAGTCCATGCTTGAGCAGCTGGGAGTCTTCAAACTTCCTCAGACAAGTTATTGATCTGATCTGTTTTCCGCAAATTCACTCGCCGGTAGTCCTCTGGAAAGAAAGCTTACCCGTGCCGGTGATCCACTTGCTGATGGGAGCAGAAAAGACGTACGGGATGTGTATGGCGTTAATCACTCGTAATGCCACTAATGGCAGCAAAATTCCTAGAAGCACTCCTACCAGCACATGAATAATCGTAGATTCAACGCCAAACAACTTCACTAAAATAATTCGGGTTCCGCTTCCTGCGAGAATATGCATCAGGTAAATAACCATTGAGGAAGCTCCCAGATAAGCAATATATCGATTGCCTGTTTGGGAAATCAGCACTGAAACCGAGACGACCAACAGGATTGAGAGCATCGCTACGGCTAATGAGGTTAAGCCTTTGTCGATATACGTGTAACCCAAATGAATGTGAAAGATGTACTGAGCCACAACGAAGGCCATCAATATGATAGGCAAACCAAACAATGAGTTGAAGCGTTCGTTAACATTGTATTGGGTAAAGACAATCCCAAACGCAAAAAAGACCAGGTTTTCTGAAAGGTACAACAAGATCTGCATATCAGGCAGGTAAGGGCTAAACACATAGAGCAAACCAGATAGAACAAACAGATAAACGCTAAACCGTTCGGAAACCAGCGTATAAATGGTCGTAGACACAACAAAAATAACAAATAACGCGTACAGAAACCAAAATTGCGCTCTGGGATTCCACAGCGCGAGCACTTCCCCAAAAGTGACGTTGCCATTGGTGTAGTTGGACAACAAGGCTTCCACACTACCCTGCAGAATAGACCAGATAATATAGGGGTATACGATGGTATCAATTTTATTGAACAGCAGTTTTTTACCGCCTCTCTTTGAGAGCGAACTGGAGAAAAAAAGCCCAGACAAAAAGAAAAACAGCGGCATATGGAAGCTGTAAACAAGGCTGTCAATCAGATGAAAGACTTCTTCCGGCTGATAAAGCCCTGAGCCATACAGTCCTCTAGCGACATGCCCATACACCACCAATACGATACCAATCGCCTTTGCAGAATCCACCCAGTCGGTTCTAGTGCTCATGAATATCCTTTGTCTCGTCAATAGACTGATAATTGTCAATAGACTGAAAGCCGTGGGGTCACTGACTGCTCCACAGTATTCATCCACTCTATCTTTCATCCCCCCCGACCTATCGATTTTGCCAATAGACAGGGTAGCGAGTGGTATGACGTAGATCTTGACGCAAATTCTGTACCACTTTTATATATGCACACTGCGTCTGGTCTGATCAGGACTCAGGCAATAACGAACGGCTATTCATTCACCCGCTTAGTAACCACCAATATATTGCTTAGCCGGAAATCTGAAAGTGCTCTTACTTAAACTGTGGAATTTCACTCCCTAAACCTTTCCCATTAAAAACATGGAATAACTTAAGTTGTATATATTTTTTTAGTTCTTCAGTTCTTGGGGTTAAGAGCACAATAACGCCAAAAGTCACCGGATAGATTAATAACCACCGGCTGAAAGAAGCTGTTTCATTCGGACTTAACACACTTAAGACACGTAAAATAGGATAATGAACAAGGTAAATAACAAAGGTCAGTGATGCCAACCACCGAATGCCTTTTTCAACAGGCGCTTGTATTTTATTGATAACTTTTAAGGTCGACTGAATAAAAAGAAGATGGAGTGAAAACATCATCGCATCAAAGTAGTCAGCAACAATCTCTTTCCTAATATAAGGGATATCTACCTCGAGATTCTTTCTGCACCAAGGAGCCCAAAATATTAAAATGACAATAGCCGCAATGGATATTATTGAAGACAGAAGAAGATTTATCGATCTGAAATTATTTTTATGCAAAAAATAAATGCAATATCCCAGAACCCATATTGGAAATAAAGATATTATGGAAGGACCCGCTAAGGCAAATAGAAGAAATACGGATACATAACGCTTAAAGCCCGTTAAAAAGTAAAATACTGCAAACAATACATAGTAAATTACTTCATAAGACAAAGACCAAAAAGGCCCGTTGCTGCCAGGATTTAACCCTAAGCTCCAAACGTTTTGCAATAGGAATACCGACGCAGAATAATTGACTATTTGGTTGGGGTCTACCGTCGGTTTGATGGTGGCGTAGGACTCATAATCAATCAACATACCGATCGAATCACATACCAGCGTTACCAGTAATGCCGGTAAGACGACGGAGTAAATACGTGCTATTCGGCTGGCCAAATAGCTGTCCCAGGAATGTTCTCGGCTGTCCACCACATAGGCGATGACATAACCGGACATGACAAAGAAAATAATAACTGCGGTCTGCAGATAAGGATATATCTGCCAAAGTAGTCCGCCCGAAATATGATGATTGGCAGCATGACCTAAAAACACCACCATCGCAGCCGCAAAGCGCAACAGATCCAAATAGAGAGAAGTATTCTTTTGCATGGCATCCTTTCCATCTTTTAACGCGTAAGCTTTAATCTTATAGTTATTACGAACTTCCTGTCACAGTTAATAAACTAGTCTAGACAATCCGATTCAGGAAGTCTTTTATAAATGTTTTTCGGATGCGGGGAATATACAAATATAAACATCGTATTCCTTATACTTATATGTGATAGCTTATTTGTAAGCGGGTGTACTCCATCGTTTTGGATGATGATTAAGCTTTCAGATTTTCACCCCACTTTCGGCCTAATATGACCAGCAATATCCCACCGAGTATCATGGCCGCAGACAACAGCAGCCTGATCGAGAGGACCTCGCCCGCAAAGACAATTCCGCCAACTGCCGCTATCACTGGTACCAGCAGTTGCAATGTTGCCGCCTGAGTTGTGGTAATACCGGCCAACGCCATATACCAGATGGTGTACCCAATCGCCGATGCCAGACCACCCGACAACATGGCCAGCAGCATGCCTTCGAACGTCAAGTGAGCGTCCTTCAACGTGAACACCACCAACAGGGCAACCAGAGGCATAGTCCGAAAAAAGTTATGGGCGGTATCACCCAGCGGATCTGCAGATCCTTTTCCCGCAAGGGTATAGAGTCCCCAGGCAATACCGGCAGCCGACATCAACAGAAACCCTGATAAAGGTGGAGCCGTTACACCGGGTAGAACAAGGTAGGTAAATCCGGTAAAGGCAATAATGGCCCCCAACCACTCCATAGGGTAAAGCCTATGCCCTGCAACAAACCCCATTGTCAGGATGGTTATTTGGACCGCCGCAAATAAAATCAGCGCTCCAGTACCGGTTTCCAGGGAGACATACGCAAAGGAAAACCCAATGGCGTAAATAAATAACATCAGACTGGCAAACCAGCTGCCCTTCGATGGAGCCGCTTGATGGGGCTGTCCCCACTTCAAGATGAGTACAAGTACGAGAACACCCGTTATCAACCGGACAGAGGTAAAACTGGCCGCATCTATCCCTCCCTCGCCAAGGGCCAGGCGGCACAGGATAGAGTTGCCCGCAAAGGCAATCAGAGCAGCGCTGGTTAACAACAACGTTTTCATATCCGTATTCTGATTACGCCATCATGTTGAGTGAAAGGCAGACAAGAAGGTCACGTTATTGAGCGTCTGCTGCAACGACAATGTGGTGCTCTGGGCAATGTTGTTCTCAGAGCAATGTTGTTCTCAGAGCAATGTTGTTCTCAGAGCAATGTGATGCTCTGGGTTGGTCGCAACTGACTCAGCGAGCTTAATCGGATGATGGTAGAATAGACGCGAATTCAACAGGATCCTACCATGTCAAACAGCTTCGAAACTCAGGGTGTAATCCATTCCATTGGCGACACCACGGAATACGGCAATAACGGCTTTATCAAACGCGAATTTGTCATCAAAGTCACCGGGGAGGGCGTCAATGAAGCTTATCCCAATTACCTCGCCATGGAATTGGTCAAAGATAACTGTGGCATCATGGATGCCTACAATATCGGCGACGAGATTAAGGTCCATTTTAATCTCAATGGCCGCCTGTGGTCTCCACCCGGCAAGCCCGAGAAATGCTTTAACAGTCTGCAGGCCTGGCGCATTGAACCCATGACCGCAGCCAGCCAGAACACCTCAATGCCTCCAGGTTTTGATCAGGGACCACCACTGGATGCATACGATGATGACGTGCCATTTTAAGATAGCCCCCCACTGCGGCGCGGGGGGCTAGGAAGGCCAGAACTTCTAGCAAGGCAGAACTTAGAGATAACCCTCGGCCTTCAAATCAACCATTGTGGCCTCGATACTCTCCCGCAAGGTCGCCACCAGGAAATCAATATTGTCCTTCGACAACGTCAGTGGTGGCGACAACACGTTCATATGCGCCAGGGGCCGCACAATCAAACCACGTGCCTGGCAGTGATCGGCAATGCGGTTGCCCACCTTGGCCGTCGGGTCGATCAATTCCTTGGTGTCTTTATTGGCCACGTTTTCGATACACATCATGTACTTGCGGCCGCGCACATCACCGACAATGGGCAGATCGATCAGGGTTTTCACCTGCTCTTCGAAGTAGGCCCCCAGTTCCTCAACCTGACCGCAGATATTCTCACGTTCCATGATCTCAATATTTTTGACCCCAGCAGCGCAGCTCACAGGATGACCGGAGTAGGTAAAACCGTGAGTGAACAGGGCGCCATCTGCCTGGGGCTTGCTGATGACTTCGTAAATCTCATCCGACAGAATGGTGGCGCCCAGCGGCAGATAGCCTGAAGTCAGGCCCTTAGCACAGGTGATGATGTCCGGCACGATACCGAATTCGTCTTCTGAGGCGAACATATGGCCCAGACGACCAAAGGCAGTCACCACCTCGTCGGACACATAGAGCACACCGTACTTGCGACAGACGTCCAGGGTCTTCTTGTGGTATCCCTCTGGCGGCACAATTACCCCACCGGCACCCATAATAGGCTCGGCAAAGAATGCCGCCACGTTATCGGGTCCCAGTTCCAGAATCTTGTCTTCCAGTTCCTGCACTTTTTCATTGCAGAACTCCTCCAGACTTTGACCTTCTGGACGGCGATACGGGTTGGGGCAGGAGATGTGGGAAACCAGCTCTTCTTCGATGTCGAAGCCGATGTGGTCGAACTTCACCCCGGTGATCGACATGGCCATGTAGGTACTGCCGTGGTAGCCATCAATACGGGAGATGATCTTCTTCTTGCTCTTCTTGCCCAGCTGGTTGAAGTAAAAATGGATAATTCGCACCGCAGTGTCATTGGCCACCGAACCGCCACAGCCATAAAACACGTGGTTCAGATTGCCAGGCGCCAATTCCGCCAGTTTCGCCGCCAGCTGTGCTGCGGGGACGGTGGTGTGGTGACCAAAGCAGGAGTAATAGGGAATCTGCCGAATCTGATCGGCAATAGCCTGAGCCATTTCCTCGCGGGCGTAACCGATGTTGACACACCAGAGTCCGCCAATACCGTCCAAATATCGGTTGCCTTCGCCGTCCTGGATGTGGACATTGTCACTGTCCGTCAGTACCAGGGAACCGGTTTCTTTAAAGGTGGAGAAATCGGTCCAAGGGTGGATGTAGTGGTCTCGGTCCTGCTGCCATACCTGCTGCATATCGATGGGTTGCTTATCGGACATTGTCGAGAGTACTCCTGAATTCTGTTCATAACCAATTACCTCACAACCTTACCTAGGGCCAGATCATAGGTAAAATATAATTTATTTCTATTCTGCATTAATAATGTTTATGCAGAAGCTTACTGCTCGTGAAACCTGCGGACCTATAAGAAATCGACTTACCGCAATGTCCCTAACCAACGCTCAGCTGGTTGATAAGACGCTGCATGAAAGCTTCACACTTCTGGATCTCACTGATGTGAATGTATTCATCCGGTTTGTGCCCCTGGTCCATACTGCCGGGGCCGCAGACGACAGTGGGAATGCCCAGTACCTGACTGAACAAGCCACCCTCGGTGCCAAAATTGATGTTGCCCGGCTCGCTCATCTCCGTCAGACCGCGCACAAATGCCACCACCGCCGCGTCGCTGGCGGTACTCAGGCCGGGGTATTCGGTGGTGATGTCCACCTTGATGTCGCACTCCGGACTGACCTGTCGCATCTCTTTGACCAACGTCGCCGCATAGTCATTGAAGTCCGCCAGTAACTGGTGCGGGCTCTCGGCGGCGATATTGCGAATCTCGAACAGGAAACTGCAGTGGTTGGGCACAATGTTAAGCGCCGTCCCGCCAGCCACGGTACCGGTGTGCACGGTGCTGTATGGGATGTCGTAACCGTCTTCAAACGGCCCGTGATCACGCTTGTGCTGGGCCAGCTGCTCCAGCCAGTTGATCAGCCGAGCGGCGTAGTTGACGGCATTCACCCCCAGGGGCGCCATACCGGAGTGGCACTCTTTGCCCTTTACTGTGACCCGGGCGGCCAGTTTGCCTTTATGGGCGGTAACCACCTGCATGGTAGTGGGTTCGCCGATAATGCAGATCGCCGGCTTCAACGGATGCTGGCTGAGGGTATCGATCAGTCGACGCACCCCCACACACCCGATCTCCTCATCATAAGAAAAAGCCAGGTGAATCGGTGTGTGCAGATCCCGCTGCACCATCTCCGGCACCGCCGCCAGCGCCACCGCCAGAAAGCATTTCATGTCGCTGGTGCCACGGCCATAGTAGCGACCGTCTTCTTCACTCAATTCGTACGGGGTTTTGGTCCACTGCTGGCCGGTGACCGGTACCGTATCAGTGTGGCCTGACAGCATAATGCCAGCCCGATCCTTAGGGCCGATGGTGGCATAGAGGTTGGCTTTGCTCTCCTCCTCGTTGTACACCAACTGACTGTCGACGCCGTGTTGTTTGAGAAAGGTTTGTACATAGTCCATCAATGCCAGGTTGGAGTGGGCGCTGGTGGTGTCGAAGCCGATCAGATTACGAAGGATTTCAAGGGTTAACGGGTTCGCCATGGAACATCCAGAATTGCTAAGAAACAAGGTGAATTATATTTAGTAAGCGCTCACTCGTCGCCGGGCACACCGTAGCTTTCGGAGTTAGCGGGGTCAACAGCGCGGGTAATATAAGCCTGCATTTGTGGCTCGTAGTTCTGCCACACATCCCGCAGTTCACCGATGGGGTGCTGGTGCCAATCAACCCTCAGATCGACCACCGGCCATTTGGGCTCGGCACACACCTTGAGTCCGGCAGAATGTACGGGGCCCATTTCACCACCGGCCGCCAATCCGGCCTCAAGTGCCAGTAACAGGCGCTCGGCCAGGTGACCTTCACTACGTTCAAAGGCATCAATCATCGCTTGCGGCACCTGCTCATTTGCCAGCAGATTGCCCATGGCGATGCAATTCTTGCCAACCGCGGTGGCATAGATACCCAGGGCTTCTTCGCCACTGAACGTCACACCTTCACCACGGTTGTTAAGCACCCCCAGCTGGCGCCAGCGCACATCGGTATCCGCTTCGCCAAGTGCTGCCAGCACCTGATCGGGAGTTTGCCCTTGCGCCAGCAGATCGAGAGCCAGCGGCCCCAGATCCGGGTTGGTAATATTCTGGGTCAGTGCGACACCTGTACCACTGCCAACAAACGCACAGCGGCTGGCCACACAAATGCTGGAAGAGGTTATGGCACATCCCAGCATGCCGGTTTCCGGACAGTATCCGGCTACGGAGAAAGTCATAGATACTCCTGCTACATCGTTAGCTTATTGGGCGTCAGTTTATTCGTCGTCAGGAATGACGGCGATCACATCGATCTCCATCAACCATTCGGCCTGCGCCAGACCCGCAACCACCAAACCGGTGGAGATTGGGTAAACCCCTTTCAACCATTTGCCCACTTCCCGGTATACCGGCTCGCGGAAGCGAGGGTCAGTGATGTAGGTAGTGGTTTTAACAATATGGGACAGATCGGAACCCGCTTCCTCAAGCAACTGCTTGACGTTCTTCATAGCCTGTTCGGCCTGGGCCTGAGGATCGCCAAGACCCACCAGATTGCCCTCGAAATCGGTGCCCACCTGGCCGCGGACATAGACTGTATTGCCAGCCCTCACGGCCTGACAGAGATCGTTGTCGAGGGTCTGATTGGGGTAGGTTTCCTTGGTGTTGAACATGCGAATGCGCGTGTGCGTGGGCATGGACTTACTCTCATATATAAAGAATGTGAATCAAAAACCGGGGTTCGCCCAACGGCGAGCCCCGGTACGGTGCTCTTGGGAGCCAGGCTCAATTAATCCTGACTGTCACCCTGGTAAGCAAAATATTTTCGCTGGGTGGCGATATGATCAGCAATGTGTTTGGCATCGTGCCACACGCCCCAGATAAAGGTGGAACCACGGCGCGACAACCAGGGCAGACCGACAAAGTAAACGCCTGGCTCGGATGACACACCACGCTGATGTTGGGGCTTGCCCTGCTCGTTAAAGGCGTCGACCTGCAGCCAGCTGTAATCAACACTGAAGCCGGTGGCCCAGATGATGGACGTAATACCCGCAGCCGCCAGATCGAGATCCAGAATCGGGTTGGTCATGCACTCAGGGTCCGGCAGCCTGCGACGCGCTTCCGGCTCTTGCGGCAGATCCAGACCGTTGCGCTCAATGTAGGCATCCGCCTCATCCAGCAAAGACAAGTAATTGGCATCACCACCGGCAATGTTTTCCACCAGGTTGGGGGCAAAGGTCACCACCCCATTGTCGAATGCCTGGGTCAAACCGACCAGATTGATACCCTGTGTGGCCAGCTCACGGAAGTCCACGGTACCCTTGCCACCGTGAGCGCCGGTAACGGCAATGGTGACGTGCTCGGTACCGGGCTCAACGGCTTCGGCATCCCATTTGCCCAGCACCCCCAACCACCAGCAGAAGTCGCGGCCACGATAGGAACGCGGCGGGCGATCGTGGGCACCAACGGACAAGTACACCGCTTTGCCGGCGCGATTCAGCTCATCGGCAATCTGCACTCCAGAGGAACCGGCACCCACCACCAGCACGCCACCTTCAGGCAACTGCTCAGGGTTGCGGTATTCGGACGAGTGCAATTGCAGCATGCCTGCATCTTTCGGCGCGATGGGAGGAATGGCCGCTTTCTGGAACGGACCCGTAGCCGCCACGATGCGATTGGCTTCGATCACGCCATCGGAGGTCTCAACGGTAAAACCAGGGCGACCTTCATTACGGGTGACTTTCTTGACTTCCACACCGGTTTTAATGGGGGCGTTGAATTGCTTGGCGTATTCAACAAAGTAGTCCGCCACTTTCTCTTTGGGAACAAATTCGTCAGCGCCAAACTCACTGAACTCAAGGCCTGGGAAACGGTCATGCCATGCGGGGCCGTTGGCCACAAGAGAATCCCAGCGCTCGGAACGCCAGCGTTCGGCAATGCGGTTTCTCTCAAGCACCAGATGCGGTACGTCAAGTTTGCTCAAATGTTCACTCATGGCCACGCCGGCTTGGCCCGCGCCTACCACCAGCGTGTCAATTTCGGTTTTGGTCGTTGTCATGGTTGCATCCCTTATGGCAGTTGACTCCAGACTATGGCAAGGGCATGGATTGTTAAAATATTATTAATTTAACAAAAGCATAAATATATCAAATCCAATGGCTTTCACTCTTATCTCACAAAGATCATCCCGCTGCGCTGAATAAAGTGCGGCTTGAATAGGGTAGCCGCTGAATACGTTTTAATGAATCAAGATCATTTTTATATTTGTTTTTATTATGCTATAACGGCCAGCAAGCCTTTAAGAGAACTTCACCCTATGCGATTTACCCTGAAACAGCTGCACTACTTTGTGGCCGCAGGCGACCTCAACAGTGTCACTAAAGCCGCAGAAGCCTTACATGTGTCGCAACCGTCGATCTCGTCAGCCATTTTGCATCTGGAGGAAGTCACGGGCTTACAGTTATTCGTGCGCCATCATGCCCAAGGCTTGTCTTTGACGCCCTCCGGTCAGCAGTTTATCCGCAAGGCCAAACAGCTGCTAACGGAAGCCGACGGATTGGCCCACTATGCCAAATCCCTGAGTGATGATGTGGTGGGCTCCATCAACGTGGCCGGATTTCTCACGTTTTCACCCATTTTGATCCCTGGTCTGCTGAAACGCTTTTTATCGGAATACCCTGCCGTCAAAGTGAACTGCGAGGAAATGCATCAAAAGGATATTATTCAGGGATTGACCAACGGCAAGTTTGAGCTGGCACTGACTTATGACCTGGAATTGCCCTCCGATTTCGAGTTTCACCCGCTGATTGAACTCCCACCGTTTGCCATCCTGGGCGCCGACCATCCTCTGGCCGATCGCTCTGAAGTATCCCTCAAGGACCTGGCTGAGCACCCCATGATATTGTTGGACTGGCCGATGAGTCGGGAGTATTTTTTCTCCCTGTTTCTGAGCCAGGGGTTAGAGCCCAATTACGCTTATAAAGTCCAGTCTATAGAAATGATGCGCGGTCTGGTGGGCAACGGGTTTGGTTATTCACTGGGCAATACACCGATCGCCAAGATGCAGGCACAGGATGGCAGCCCACTACGACAAGTGCCCTTAAAGGAAAACCTGCGCCCCATGCGCATGGGTGTCGCTCGACTGGCCGACTTGCGCCTAACCCGCGTGGCTGAAGCCTTCATTGCCACCGTTGAGGAACAGACCCGGGAATTGTCAGAGTCTGTGTTTGCGGGCGGCCGTTAACCCGAATGCGCCCGACCCTCAAATTAAGCCAAAGAACGTAATTTAAGGCCAGGCATTTGAAAAACTGATGCAGATGGCAGATTAATAGTATTTTACATCACCTAATGGCCTTCTTAGGCTGGACAGCACGATTTTAGAACGTCCGCTGATCAAACATCACCGAGCACAGACTCAGGTCCACAGGGCCCAATCCATCCCATTGGCCCAGCTCGGCAACCCATGGAGTTATTTTATGACAGTACAGAGCAAAGCTTACTGGCAGGCAAAACAGCAGCAGATTGAATTGAAAACCCAGGCTTTCATTGACGGTGCTTTTGTTGACGCCATGAGCGGTGACACCTATGACACCATCAACCCGGCCACCGGTGAGCTGCTGGCAAAAACCGCTGCCTGCGGCGTGGCAGATGTGGATAAAGCAGTCGCTGCCGCCCGTCGCAGTTTCAATGCCGGTGTCTGGTCAGAGGCCGCTCCAGCTGAGCGAAAGGCAGTGATCAAAAAACTGGCTGCCCTGATTCGCGAAAACCATGAAGAGCTGGCCTTGCTGGAAACCCTGAACGTGGGCAAACCCATACAGGACTCTCTGAATATCGACATCCCGGGATCGGCTGGCTGTTTTGAGTGGTACGCCGAAGCCGTGGACAAACTCTACGGCGAAGTGGCGCCCACCGATGGCAACAACATTGCCACCATCACCCGTGAGGCCATTGGGGTTGTTGCCGCCATCATCCCATGGAACTTCCCGCTCGACATTGCCGCCTGGAAGCTGGGCCCGGCCTTGATCAGCGGTAACTCCGTCATCCTGAAACCCGCCGAGCAATCGCCACTGACCGCACTGCGTCTGGCTGAGCTGGCTAAAGAGGCCGGTCTGCCCGACGGCGTCCTGAACGTGGTCACCGGTTATGGCGAAGTGGTCGGTAAAGCACTGGGTTTGCACAACGATGTGGACTGCCTGACGTTCACCGGTTCCACCGCAGTGGCCAAACTGCTGATGGGTTATTCAGCCGAATCCAACATGAAACCGGTGTGGCCAGAGACCGGCGGCAAGAGCCCAAACCTGGTTTTCGCCGACTGCAACCTGGATGCGGCGGTCGAGCACGCGGCCATGGGCATCTTCTTTAACCAGGGCGAAGTGTGTTCCGCCAACTCCCGAATTCTGGTCGAAAGCAGTATCAAGGATCAATTCGTCGAGAAGCTGGTGGCCAAGGCCAAATCCATGAAAGTGGGCGATCCACTGGAAGCAGATACTCAGGTGGGTGCACTGATCGACAGCAATCACGCCCGCCGGGTGCGCGCCTTCATCAGCCAAGCCGAGGAACAAGGTGCCAAAGTGCTGAGTGGTGGTATTGGCGATGAGCAAACCAACTTTGTTGCCCCCACCATCGTCGACGGCGTGACAGCGGAAATGACCATTGCCCGCGATGAGGTGTTCGGCCCCGTGGTGGCGCTGTTGACCTTTGACAGCGACGAAGAAGCCGTGGCCATCGCCAACGATTCCATCTATGGTCTGGCCGCTTCAGTGTGGACCGAAAGCCTGAATCGCGCCCATCGCGTTGCAAAAAAACTGCGCGCCGGCACCGTGTCGGTCAACACCATGGACGCGCTGGATTTCTCCACGCCATTCGGTGGTTTCAAGCAGTCCGGTTTTGGTCGTGATCTGTCCCTGCATGCCCTGGATAAATTCACTCAACTGAAAACCACCTGGATCAAGCTCGCCGACTAATCAACCTCTAGGCGTAACTTTTTCATCAGCTTTTCAATGAAAGTTGCGCCAATCAGCCAGTCCCGTCGCTAAGAGTCCCGACGGGCGCTGGTCGATGGGTTAATTTAGCGGCGAATAAACCGCTAAAGACTGACGAATCCGCTAAGCTCGAAGCATGACTAATTAAGTTCAGACATCAAGACTGGCTGTCCAAAAGCAACCAGATTTGCTCCAGAAAGAGCAAAATATTGCTGCCAAAATGACTGTAGTGATGACATAACATCACTGCCCCTAAAGCCATTACGATATTTTTGGTGGACCCATCCAGCCCCTATGACATAGACATTTGCCCCATGCCAATCGGTTATGTACTGCCCCGCCTTAACCTTTTCTATCTCCGCAGTAACATTAATGGCTTTGACGCCTCCTGATCTGTAAAAGGTTGTAATATCAGAATTTTCAAGCATATCTGACACCAGCAATACAGTTTTCACAGATCCTCCCTCTGCCTTTGGGAGTAGTAACGGATCTAAAATACGAGATAAATTGCCAATAATTTCCGATTTTGGGACTTCTACATCAGCGGGCTTGAATCCATTTTTAATCGCCTCATCAATTTTGTTTCTCGCATAACTCACCTGCTTTGCCATACAGCTGTCTAACTGACGTAACAACTTCTTGGAAATTGAGCTTCTCTGTTCTTTTGGAATTTCCGGCTCCAATTTTCCAGCAAACCGTAATTGAGTATAGGAATCTCCAATATATGAAGAGAACGACACAATACTAATTTGATCATTAGGTGCTAAAAAACGCTGTACCTTGGCGTGCACCGTTTTTTTGAGATTCACATCTGGATCAAACGTCCCATCAACAACCACTATTAACTCTCGACCGCTTTCATCACTTGGTAGAGGTATATTTACACTTTTATAACAACTTGGAACGTCATTCCTAATGTCCGCATGAACACTCGTGACATTAGCTATCATCACCAGAAAAATCAGTGACCTGTATATTGCTCTAATCATAGTCAAGCTGGTTCTCCCTGTTCTTTTTCCAGCCTTTGTCGTTCTTCGGCTTCAATTCTCGCCATCATTTCTTCAGGGGTTTCAACTTTTTTCTTTTTCTCCGCCATCAGCTTTTCTTGTACTTCTTTACGAATCCTTGCCTCCATATCCTCTGGCGATTCCGACATTGCCTGAGGATTCGAAACTTGAGGTGTTTCAACGGTCTCTGGCGATACAGAAGCAGCTTGACGAGCTCTGTCACGCTTATTACTTTCATCTTCACGTGTATGTTGAAGATCAGCGTATGCTAAGAAATTTCGATTACTGACAGACTTTATAAGACTTATAGCCTGTTTATCCGTAGCGGTTTCAGAGACTTTTTTCGACAACCTTTGCTGCAAGGCAGTTAAATTCTTTTGTGCTGTCCTAGCAATTGCCTGTTTTTTACGCTGATGAAAATTTTCAAACTCACGCTTAGTTTTAAAATTTCCCATATCCTGACGCGCTTTTGATGACTCTTTCCCTGCAAATCCAGTTTTATATCCGATCAAGATTCCTAGCAACTGAATAAAGACAAATATCACAGCCAAAACAATGAATGTTCCCCAACCAGCTGATTTGTAAGCTTCTTCAGCTGCCAGTTCCGCATCTTCATTCGACTTTTGAGCTTGGTTAACAAGATCCGGCGGGAGATTATTTTCGTAGGGGTCTGAATAGGAAAAACCCACCGTATCCGTTTGCATATGTGCTTCCGCACTCTCTTGTTCGAGCACCTTACCCCGAACATAAGTAGCTCCTACCGCAACGATTATAATCAGCAATACTGCGCCAATAGTGACAGTATACTTAGGAGTAACATCAGCATTATGCGGGAGACGATTGAGCATTTGCCGCCACTGCGGCTGATCATCGTCTAGGTTCTCATCAAAGCAAATACGGTTATCATTGATCAATGGTTGCTCTGTTGCTGCTTGCTTGGACCAGATGGAACGAACTTTTTTGATCAATCCATTATAGTGCAGTTCATGTCCAGAATAGTGAGTGAATGCAACAAGAAGCACTGATATCAGAAATGCAATCCCCACTGCACCAGTCTGCTGTAGATCTTCGGAAGCTCCAGGAATAGTGAAACCGGACAGTACATAACTGAAACCCATGGCTTCCACAAACACCATCGCAGCAACAAGAACCCAGCCGAGTATGTGCAGGTTATTACGGCCAGTTTCGTCTACTTTCTGCAGGTATTTTGAGCATTTATCAAAATGCTCACCATCCTTATCAGCCAGCTGATAGTGATTAAAATAATCCATGCACAAGGCTTCCTCGCTGGAAAACCATGTTTGATTACTGTTTTCAACATTGCTGTTTGTACTGACATAATCCCTTGAAAGCTTAGCCAGCTTCCCAAAAACTGGCAGCTTGTAATAGATGTTTAAGACAAACAAACTGACTTTATCCCACCAGACCTTTAGCGCAACCAATAGACTTAACGTCATAACAATCGCACCAACCAAAATTCGATATTCATTTATAACTGACAGAAGTGAATCCATTGTCATCTCCACTTATATTTTTTTAGGTTTGAAGTTAGCAGTTTTAACTCCATCCTTATCTTGATAATAAATTAATCCAGCAACAGCCTGATGGCTTCCTTTAGAGTTTTTAGGCATCACTATATCCATACACTCCAGCGGGCGATTTGAGTCTGTAAAGTGGACTCGGTAGAGAAAAGTATTATTGCCTTCAAAAGTTTCAGCTACAGCTTTACCTTTATAGGCTGGCTGATCCTCTCCTCCCTTATAATTCTCATAGACACTTCCTTCCGGTGTTCCAAGCACACGGAAATTGTCTTTTGTGACTTTCACATTAGCAACAGATACCAAATGTCCATTTACATTTGAAAGCCATACAGAGTTATTCATGCCGGGCACATACTCATGTTGAGCAACATGTTCTATCTTACCTGACAGGCTTTTAACCTCTCCCACTGAAACCGGCTCACTCTCCAAACAGCTATAAGTCTTTGAAATGCTATTCGTATCTGCATAGGCCTTCTGAAACAAACCAAAGGATAAAACAGGTGGTTCTGGCTCACCTAAGTACTTATATAAGGGAGATTGATCAGCATCAACTTTTTCGCCACCAAAGTCGATTAATGCCTGCTTAGCTGAAATAGCTGCTTTTCCTTCACGATATGCAGCATTACGTAACTGTGTTTGCTGAACTGCGGCATATTCTACAAATGACCGATCAGTAACCTCTTTAGGCAAGCTTTTTACCTCTGATTCAGAGGCTTGCAAAACAGCTGCAACTCCCATCTCAACAAATTCAACCCTTCGATTTAAGCTTCTACCTTCATCGCTGGTATTTGGAGCAATAGGCTGAGATTCACCGGCGCCTTGGTAGTAGATTTTTTCTTTACTGACGCCATTAGAGACCAACATTTTTGCAACAACTCTGGCCCGTTTCTCGGACAATGTTTTGTTAGCTGCTGATGAGCCTGAAGAGTCACTATGCCCTACAACCATAACTGCTGTACCAGATGACTTATAATCAGCGGCTAGCTTTTTAACCAAAGCTTCAGCATCTTCACTAAGCTGCGTACTACCTGTAGCAAACATGGAAGTATTGTTGACAAAGCTGGAAGAAAGTAGCTTTGTGTTAGTCTGCGTTTTATCATCTGTATCAAGTACAGATACTTCCACTTCATCAAGCACAACATCCATATTGGATTCTTGGGCAAAGGTTTTCATTTTCTTGCGCTGATGATCATAATATTGGCCTATGCCACATCCTGCGACCATACCAACCAATGCGCCTTTTTCCCCTTTAGTCACATAGCCTAATGCTGCGCCAGATACACAACCTACAAGTAGCCCCCGATGGTCATCAGCAAATGTTTTGGTTTTATCCCAAGTAGTCTGTAATGTGGAATTACAAGCCGTGAGAGAAGTAACACAACCTAAAAGGGACAGGGTCAAAATATTTTTCTTCATCCAGAATTACACCTTTCTGATTATTCAGATAACGCAATATATAAACAGCAGCTGCTTGTAGATTGATAACCGTATTTGAATAAAGCTTTGGTGTACAATCTCAATCACATGTAAATACATGCTAACTCAAGACAAACACTGGAGACAAAAGCTCTTCCAATCTAGGTTATCTATCGGGTTCAGATCTTTCGTTTTATCGAGAAAGGCAGACGGGTCGGCATTGTCAATATCCCTTTCGACCAATGAAAAAACTATCACCTGAAGTCGTTTTCAACATAAACCACAAACTTCTATTTGGTTTATGGTATTTAACAATACTGTAAACAGACGTGACTTAAATAATCACGCCTGGTCTTTTTTAAATTTTACGATTGATTTTTTTCTTCAATGGCTTTAACCCTAGAACGAATGTCATTTAAAACAAGAAACGCTCCAAAGAAGACTGCACCAAAAATTGCCGCCGAGATTAAGCCACCAATTGCACCAAAAAACCCATACGCTTGCCACCCACCAATAAACCCACTCAGGAGTAAAAGCCACAGACCTACTTCGAGCAAAACTGTATAAAGGTTAACGACTACTTTTGATAACATAATAATTCCCTTTGATCCCCTGCTAGGTTACTTACACGATGCTTCAGAGGGGATTTCTGAAGCTTTGCTTTGATATGAATTGGATGTTTGTATAAGAAGCATCATTGACAGGGTGTTGAACATTGCGATAACAAACCTCGGCAATACTCATGCACACCGACAAGATAATAAAAAGTGTCAACAAAAGAGCTAGGCATAGAAATACACCCCATGCTGAATTCATTACGAAAAAGGGTATAAGACCAAGCCAAACCTAGGAGGGCCAAACAAGAAAGACAATTGCGGCGTTCATAATGGATCCCTTTAAAAACATCATCCAATCAAAAATGAAACAGACGCCAAAGATATCGTGAACCTGCTCACATTTCAACAAACTAAAACGATCAGCTATGCCAAATATTTCTTGCTTTTATATTTCCGACTCATTCTGTCAACTTGCAGTCACTTTCAGCCAAAAATAATAAAGCGCCAGAAAAAGTCATAATATTGACAGCCAAAGTAAGTAGACCGATTACGTTATTGCATAGGTATCTAGAACGGGTTTCTAGAGCTGGGACTCTTGAATTGAAGTATCGAGAATTGGGGTTACTTTACTTGTTTAAAACGATCTTACCGCCAGTTTGAAATTATTCTGTGTCCTGAATTCAGCCAGTTAATTGGTGTTTAGAGGAACTGCTTAGAACCCTGAAGGACAGTCAAAGAGGGGCGATAAACATCGCCCCTGGCCATGTTGGTAGAAAATTTCATACAAAGGTTAAGGGTGCTAATCCTTAAGCGCGTTTTCGATGGGCTCAGGTTCAAACAGGCGCTTTTTCATCACCAGCTTGACCCACAGTGCTGAAGCAATACATATCAACCCGATCACAATCCCCGACAGCATATAAACCTTGCCGGTCAGTTCTGGCGAGGGTGAGTTGTGAAAGCAGGCATACCCCATACCCGCTATACCGATAATTTGTGGCAAAGGGTAAAAAGGCGTTTTAAACGGTCGCGCGAAGTCAGGCAACTTACGGCGCAATACCAATACATCAATATGGGCAATAATGTATCCCAGCAATAAGGCCAGCGATGCGGAGATCAGCAGCAGGGTAACTGTCTCGCCGTCATCCCCCATCACAATCAACGGTAATCCTGTCACTGCGGCGATAAACAGTATCGCGGCCACGGGGGTTTGAAAGCGTTGATTGACTTTACCGAACACTGGCAGAGCCTGACCGTTATGGGCCATGCCGTAAATCATACGCGGTACCGCCGCCAAAGAGGTGTTGACCGTACTGCAGGTGGCGGTAATAGCCGCCGCCGCCAGGAAAACAACGCCCTTATCGCCAAATACCGCGAAGGCAAACGACTTATGGGGTAATGCGCCATTAGCAAGTTCTTCTGCGGGCACATAATACAACGCGCCCACACAATAGATGACGAACACCAGCATAATGATGCTCACACCGGCAAACATGGAAGCCGGGATATTACGGTTGGGCGAGCGGGTTTCTTCCACCATCGGACACACATACTCGGCCCCCACAAAACCCCAAATGGCGATCGCAATCAGCGAAAACACGCTCACGTCCACCGCCTTGAAGTCTTCAAACAACTGCAGTTCCAGCGGTGCGCTGGCACCATTGCCGGTGATGGCGAGCCCACCCAGCAAAGCTAGAACCGTGATCATGGAAAAGGCCAGCAGGGACTGCAAGCGAGCGAATATATCCACTCCAATGATGTTTAATGCGGTAAACACCAACAGAATGGTAAATGCCGCCACTAGCGGCTGAAACACGCCGGGGAACAACTCCGAGAGAATTAAGTCCACCAGCAACAGTTCAGCTGACAGGGCAAACATGGCCACAACCACATAACCAGAAAAGGTGGCGACCATGGCCGGCAAATGGCCGATGGCCACTTCCGTATAGGTACTGAGGCTGCCCGCTTTAGGCATCATCAACGATAGTTCAGAAAATGTGCAGACATAACAAAGTGCCAGGACAAAGGCAATGGTCAGCGGAATCATAAAGCCGATGCCACCGATGCCCGCCCCCTGCAGCATCATCACCATCACCCCCTGCGATACCACCAAACCAATGGCAATAGCCAGCAGGGATCGAAAGCCCAGAATTCGCTTGAGTTTTACCGACTTCGAATCAGCCTCTGGCTGGTCAACCTGAGCCGAGACCGGCTGTGACTGCCCCTCATAAGTATTTGTCATAGATACACCTTTTCAAAATACTCTGTAATTTCAATTTCACGCACACTATACCCCGAAATCGAGACCAAATGAGGTAAGTGCCATAACAAAAAAGCCCCGCTAAATAGCGGGGCCAAAGGAGAACGCTGTTATTGGCCTAACTGGTAATCCAGCGACAGACCAAAGTAACGCTGTGGTCCAGGCTTCATAGCCATCCAACCCAGTGCCGAGACATCAAAGCCGGAACCGAAGTATTCCTTACCGCCCAGGTTCTTGGCGTGCAGGGCAACGGTCCATTTTTCCGACGGATTGGTGTAGCTGATACGGCCACCCCACACCGAGTATGCACCCTGACTCAACACCGGCGTATTGCTGGGCTGGAAGTAAGTTTCACTTTGATACGACACGTCCGCCTGGTAAGCAATCAGAGCGCCGGAATCCAGGTATTGATCGTAACGTACCAGGCCGGAAGCGGAACGCTTGGGCGTCAGGGAAATCTGGTTACCGCTGAAGTCATCACCTCCTTCGAGAGGGCTCTTAAACTCTTCGTAGTACGGGTCGAGCAAGCCCAGGTTCAACTGCAGGTACCAGGAGTCCGTCGGCGTGTAGATCATCTCCATTTCGACGCCTGAAATCTCAGACCGGCCGGCATTGCTCAGAGTCGTGACACTGACTTTCTCGCTGAAAGGCTGCAAAATGGTGTTTTGCTGGTTCTTGTAGATGTAGTAGAAGGCTGCGGTGTTCAAGCGCATCTTGCCATCCAGGAAGCTGCCTTTAAAGCCCACTTCAAACGCGTCCAGAATTTCCGGGTCTACCGGGGTAATCTTGGCCTGGAACGCATCGATGGTGGATTGACAGCGATCCTGAGGGCCGTTTGGACCTTCATCACCCGGAGCACAATCACCACGATCGGCCGCGGTCACATAGTCATCCAGGAAAGCCGCGCCGTTGACATCACCGCCTTTGAAACCACGAGACAAGGCGGCGTAAACCAGGTTGTCGTTATCAGTGCGGTAATCCAGGGAGATACGACCGGTCAGCTCATCCCAATCTTTTTTGTTCGGGGTGCCGACGGTGACACCATAGTCGGAGGAGACATTGACATCGCTAAGCTCGCCGAGGAAACCATCGCCAACTTCCACCAGCGGCAGGAAGCCATTGTACTTCTGCACGTCTTTCTCTTCATAGGTCCAGCGCAGACCCATACCCAGGCGCAGCTTGTCGGTCACATTGAAGTCGTACTGGCCGAACAGTGCGTAACTGGTGGTTTCAACCTCATGTTCATTACCTTCACCGGTGCCCCAGATGGGGTTGGTCCAGATTTGAACACCTTCGGCGGTCTCGTTGTAGTAGTAGGCACCCAGATGCCAATTACTGGTGTCACCCATGCCGGACAGGCGCAATTCCTGGCTCCAGAAATGGAAATCATCTGCGTAGAAATCGTCTTCCAGGGCGATGTAGGTATCGTCAGTGTCATCCCAACGGCGGATCTCCGCGTAGTCGTAAGATGTCAGTGAGTGCAGGGACAGACCTTCAGACAGATCGTAATCCACCTGTACAAAAGCGCCGTAGGCTTTTACATTTTCGAAGTCATCCCCGCGGCTGGTGGTGTAGATATCATCGTCGTCGATAACCCCGGTATAGAGGTCGGTACAACCGGAACCCAGTCCGGGATTTGCACAAGGCTCTGGGTTTTCCCAATCTGATTCGAAGTCAGGGTTTACCTCTTGCAGACCAATATTTTTAAAAGGAGCCGTGTCAGGTTCTGATTTGCCGTAATGGGTATTCAACAGCACAGACAGTTTATCGGTTGGCTCAATGGCAACCTGGAAACGAGCGGCCAGGTCGTCCACCGCACCGGTACGATCTTCATCAGCATCCGGGTTGACGTTGTCCCAGGAGCCCTGATTCAGGTTGCGTACAAACGCAAAACGACCAGCGGCTTTTTCACCCATTTCAAAGCCATAAGCGCCTTCGATGTTGGTGGTTTCAAAACTGCCGATTTCGCTTTTCACATAACCGCTGTTACCACCACCGACTTCGGGCTTGCGGGAGATAAAGTTCACCAGGCCACCGGTGGAGTTACGACCGTACAGGGTTCCCTGTGGGCCTTTCAACACTTCAGCACGCTCCGAATCGAAGGTGGCAAAACCCTGGGCGACGTTCGGGCCAATAAAGACGTTATCCTGGTAGACCGCAATGGGGCCGTTGTTAATTGGCGCAAAGTTATTGGTACCGATACCCCGCAGATAAGGCTGGGGGGATGCCATACCGAACTCGGTATGCCAGGTAAAATTGGGGGTAAAGGCGGCGATATCGCCCGCGTTTTTCACACCCAGACTGTTGAGCATATCACCGGAGAAAGCGCTCACAGCAATGGGCACATCTTGCATGGATTCATCGCGCTTACGCGCCTGAACAATCACTTCTTCAATCTCCAGGGCCTGAGCAGTCGGTAACAAAAGTGCCTCGCTCCCAATCAACGCACCGATGACCAAAGCCAATTTCGAAGAGCGCTTACGCGTTCTAGCTTTTTCACTATGAAACCGTTTCGTGTTCATGAGGTCCTCTTTCTCCTGCTCAATTTTTTTGGAGTTGAATATGTTGCTGCAATTCACAAGCGTATTTTTAATCGTGTCGTTGCTGTTGAGTTGTTGTAATCGATAATGTGAAAATCATTCTGGAGATGCATAAAAAGCCTGTAAAATACAATTTTCGAGCGCTCTAAATAACTTTTATTAATGCTTTTTAAATGAGCATAAACAAAACCTATGACTCGCGGCGGTGCATTCTGGAGCGTTTTTTCAGAGACTGGGCAACCATTGGTCTTTGTGGTGGCCTAAAAACGCAGCTATCTGGTCTTACAGCAGCAAAATGTGAGCAGACGGCCGTATAACAGAGCGTCACTATGGGATAGCGACAGGGTTGGATGGAGAATAACGCCCCATTTTGGGGCTCGAAGTTTATGAAAGTCGCCTTGGCCCGATCATATTTCTAATCGGAAAGCGCGAAAATACATCACATTCCTTCTATGAGAGAGTGCACTAGGAGGGGAAGCCGGGTGTAATAGAAGGGCTGTTGAAACAGCGGAATAGCCGCTCCAACGGCCCATCACAGGGACTAGCTAAGATTCGATTCGCAATTGAGACGCCCATAACGCTGCATAAGGGACGTCAATGCATCGTGGTCAATTGCCGGTAAGGTATACCCAGCAGGCTTCACCACCGGCAGAGTTTCCGCCGCCACCATGGCATTGACGATGGCTTCTTCCACCGCTTGTACAGCCGCTGTGTGCATCAAGTCACAGTGGGTATCGTTGAGGGTTTCCATGCTGAAACTGGTGGGTTGATGCGCTCCCAGCGGCGGCACCTCGATCGGGTTGGCCACTGAGAACGCCAGTACCAGATCGCCAGAATAGTGTCCACCCGGTGATCCCGTGCGGGCAATGCCCATGGCGCCGCGCTTGGCCAGGCGAGACAGTTGGGTCGGGTTCAGCGGCAAATCGGTGGCGATATTTACCACGATGGAGCCCTGATCATGCCCCATCACTTCTGACAGCCAGGCGTTCTCCGTCAGGTGCTCACCCACTGGCACCCCCAGAATATTCAGCTCGCTGCGCATGCCAAAATTGGATTGCACCAACACACCGACGGTAAATGTCTCACCATTAATATCAATGACCCGCGAGCTGGTGCCTGTACCGCCTTTAAATTCGTAGGTTTGCATCCCGGTACCGCCACCCACATTGCCCTCAGCCACCGGACCGTCAGTCGCACCATTCAGCGCCGCGTGGACATGTTCCGCTTTCACATGAAAGCCACAAATATCATTGGTCGGGCCGTCGTAGGTTTCCGCCACAACCGGCATCGCCCAGCCGTGCTCTTCAATAAAGGTGTTGCGATACCGGCTGACCATCCATTCGGTCGTCGCATGGTGGGTCATGCCCACCGCATGGGTGTTGGTAATACAAACAGGCCCCAGAAAGTAACCGGCGTCGTTGATCCAGTGACTACCCGTCAATTCACCATTGCCATTGAGATCAAAGGTTGCCGCCCAAACCGGTTTGGGATCGGTCTCGAATCCGCGAGGCAGGATGGCGGTGACCCCGGTATTCACGGGGCCCACACCCACCTCTAGCTGAGGGTGTTGCTTTTGCAAGGTAGTGAATCCCACTTTGATGCCGGGGACATCGGTAATGGCATTCCACTGACCGGTCACCCCCTTGAAAGGCAAACCCAAATCCCGCGCGCGGGGCTTTCTCTGCTGAGGTATATGGTTCGAATCAGACATACGAAACTCTTTATGAAAACTCTTTTTTAAACACTGTTAAATAAAACCGCTTACGGTCTCGACAGTATCAACTTATGCGGTAGCCGCTTGCCGGGCTTTAAAGGCCGCCAGAAACAACACCAGACTGACGATGACCGATATGGAAATCAGGGTAATAACCACCGACAGGCCGGAACTGGATAACAACAGGGCTACGCCTGCAGGCCCCACCGCAACACCGGCACTGTGAAAAGCCGGCGCCATGGCCACACTGCAACCGGAATCATCCACGGCGTTAACCGCGGCATACTGATAAGCCAGGGAGTAATTCCAGACAAAGTTGTAGAGGGCGGTACTGGCCACAAACAACCATTCATTAATTTCACCGGCCAGAACCAGGGCCGCCACCACGGTACCGAGAGCACTGAGAGTCAGGGGCCAGGCACGGCCAAAGCGTTCACCTTTCCAGGCCGCCAACAGCGCACCGGCAATGCCAAAGGCCACCCCGATGGACAGTCCCAGACCAATAAAGTCGGCCGTCAATCCTCCTTCACTGCCCATACGTTCAATGTAAGTCCAGTAGCAACCGACATTGAAAAAGAACATGAAACAACCCGACAGTGCCAACAGCGAAGCCGGTTTAAACGCCGCCGACCAGTTCATCTTCAGCTCGTTGGATCGGCCAGCAGCAGGTAACCACTTGACCATCGCCAAAGCCAGAATGTCCATGGTGATCAGTAACACCACCACGCCCGTGAGGCCATGATCAGCAATTACCGATGGCAGGATCACCAGACCGATGACTTGAAAAGCTACCTGGGCCGCCAACGACAAACCAAAGTTTCGATCAGGATGGCGCCCATCGGACAACATGGTCAGTGCCAACGAGTAGGCACCACCACCACCCAAACTGGCGCAGGCCAGTGCCATGGACACCGCCGTGGTACTTTCAGACAGAATCGCCACCACATGGCCAATCAGCATCATGACCATGGTCACAGTCGTGGCGGTACGCCAGTTCACTTTACGCACCCAGAACAGCGCACTGATAGAACCGATAGCCGACGCCGATCCCACCAGCGCCGACAGAAAACCCAGCTCCTGGTCATTCAGTCCCAGCGACATATGTGCGGCACTCATCAAGAGCGGTAAAATCAAAAAGGCGGCGGCGGAGACCACCGACAATAACACCCCTGCAAACAAACTTTTGCCGCTATCAAGATCGGCCCGTGGAATATCCAGAGGCGCTTCTGATGGGGCATCCAGGGAAAGACTCATTCAAACCACCTTGAGGATGCACGGTCCAGACATCACGGACCGTGTTAGAAAAAAAAGTGTAAAGATTCACATGACAGGAACAGGTCTTAACCTGAACCCGCTCCTGTCACTGAGAGTTAAAACCAGTTGTAAGTCAGGCTGACACCATAATTGGCCGGGGTACCATAGTTAACGATGTAATTACCCTGAATGCCAGTCTGGTCAAATACCTCGGCCACATACTCCTTATCGGTGATGTTATCACCCCACAAGGCCAGCTCCCACTGATCGCGGAAGTAGATGGAGGCACGGGCATTCAGCAAACCATAGGCTTCCACTTTATGGAATGGGCGGTTTTCGACCTGCTTATAAATGTCATCCTGATAAGTGCCGGCCAGCAATACTGCTGCGCGCAGGTCATTATTCAGATTCCACTCGTAACGGACGCTCATGTTAAAGCTGTACTCCGGCGCGTTCGGCAACTCCAACCCCTTGAAGGCCGGATCGTTGTTTTCCGTATCGAGGAAACTGACACCGGCACGAACATCCAAACCTTCTACTGGCACCCACCAGGCTTCTACTTCGGCACCGCGAATGGTGGCTTCTTCGGCATTGGTCAGAGCAATCAACGCCAGTGAGTTCTCCGGTGTGGTGAACAACTGCATATTGTCATAGTCATACTGGAAGGCCGAGGCATTCAACTGCAGGGTGTTCTCCAGCAAGTTGGCCTTCATGCCCACTTCGTAGGCTGTGATTTCCTCCGAATCGTAAGGGGCCAGCTCTTCATCACTGCCGACCCAGGCACCGGAGAAACCGCCGCTTTTGAAGCCCTTCGACACACTGGCGTAAACCAACAAGTTATCGGTTGGGGTCCAATCCAGGCCCACTTTGCCGGACACATTCTCATCTTTAAAGGTGTCATCGGTTTGCCCCAAAACCACGGGGCCATTGGCTGGGTCAACCCCGATCAAGCCCAGATACCAACTGTCGTTAAAGGGGTTATCGTCGGTGGTCTGGCCCTCAAACTCTTTTTCTTCCTTGGTGTAACGCACCCCGGTGATCAGCTTCAAAGTATCGGCAAACTGCCACTCGGTGTGGACAAAGCTGGCGTAGGTGGTGGTCTTCTGGTCCCAACTGACGGTGAAATCAGTATTCAAGGTCGCGCGGGATTTAATGTACTGGTTGGGGTCACCGATGGCTTTTTCGGTGGAATAGAAGCCGCCCACAATCCAGCTGAAATCACTGGCGTCATTGGAGGTCAGGCGGATTTCCTGGGAAAACAGGGAGTTTTCATTGTGATAGAAAATATCACTTTCTTCATCGGGGCTACCGCCGGCATCTTCGTCCATATCCCGGATCACACTTTCATAGCCCGAGATCGAGGTCAGTACAGCGGCCCCCAGATCAACGTTAAAGTGCACAGAAGCACCTTTGGAATCGATGTCCATCTGCGGGTCCATGTTCCAGGCACCTTTGTAAGGATTGTCCGGATTGGGGTCAGCGTACCCTGCCCAATCGTAACAACCCGGGCCACTGAAACCAGTCTCGGCATAAGCAGGACAGTCAGAGAAATCCAATGCGGCAACACCGAAGGATTTCCAGGTGGTGCCAGCATCGCCTTTGGTTTCCCCGGCGTGCACATTCAGCAGCATGTCGGCGTTTTCACTGATGTCCCAGCCCAGTTGCGCGCGCCAGGCCTGGGTGGTCGATGCACCGTATTCGTCATTACCGGTGTAGGTGTTTTCAATGTAACCACCCTGACGGTCACTGTACTTCACCGATAGACGACCATTCAGGTTATCGGTCAACGCGCCGTTGATAAAGCCTTCGGTTTCAAAGGTTTTGTAGCTGCCATAGCCTACGGTCATACCCGCTTCAAAATCTTCGGTGGGCTTGTTGGAAATGAAGTTAACTGCACCTGCGGTAGTATTACGGCCGTACAGCGTCCCTTGAGGACCTTTCAAGACTTCCACGCGATCCAGGTCAAACAACTGGAACCCAAGCATGGACGGCGCGCTCAGAAACACCTCATCAATGTAGACCCCGGCCGACTGGCTGTTATTGGCATGGAAGTCATTCAAGCCAACACCGCGAATGGTGACAACGGGGTTGGTGGAACCCAGGGTATTTTTAATGTCCAGACTGGGCACCTGTGCCGCGACATCAGTCGCCGTGGCCATTTTCATTTCTTTGAGCTGGTCACCGGACATGGCCGAGATAGCCACCCCGACATCCTGAGCACTCTGAGCTCGCTTCTGTGCGGTCACCACGATCTCTTCGATCTGTACGCCAGCTTGAGCCGTCAGGCTGGCGGAAGCCAAGGCCAAGGCCAAGGCGGTAGGTCGAACAATATTTCGGGGGCGATAAAGTATCTCTTTGGTCATGTTGGCTCTTCCTCAAGTGCGCTCTATTTTGGTGCCGCTCCCGTATATGTGCATCATCGTGGTGCCAAAATACGTTATCTGCGGCTATTTTCGTCAAACTTGTCACCGGCAATACCGAGTGCACCTATTATTAATTCAGCCAGTCTACGATTGATTGACATCTCACGACAGCTACTGTCGCGAAGTGTTAGCGAGCGACGGTATGGAAAACCCACCGTCTGGCCACAACAATCTTGAGATTTTCCCCCAAAAGCCGTAACTTACCGAGGTGCGCCCACATCCAGTAGTAGCAAGCAGTCGCTAGGCATGGTTAGTAGACAGACATGTCAGCCGCTGTCCTTTGTTGAGACACAATGCAAAACACAACCTTATCCGACAACAACACTGAAGGTACCTTCTCCGCGCCCCAAATCAGTGTTCGTTATTTGCTTCCTTTATTCCGCTATCTCCGGATTCATAACCGTGATTTGGCAGAAAGCTACTTGAAGCGGTATCAACTGGATGAAGAGCAATTTGAGAGCGAACAAACCATCGGCATGGACTGTTATCAGACGCTATTGGAGTCTGCCGCCGAAGAAATTGGTGATACCAACCTGGGCTTGAGGGTGTATGAAACCCTGGAATTAAAAGACTTGGGCATTCTGGGCTACGCCATGGCCAGCGCTGTGGATATAAATAGCGCCATGACTCTCAATATCCGTTACCACCATCTGTACCAAACCGGTATGGGCCTGGCCATGGAAGAACACGGCAACCGCGTCCATATGACCTACCGGGTATTGTCCCCAGGGTTGGGTTATAGCCGCCAGGACTCAGAGATCAGCCTGATGTTCGGGGTTTTTGTCATTCGCCTGCTAGCCAAAAGTGATTGGCGCCCCGATGAAGCCCATTTTCAACACTCGGCTCCCGACAATATTGCTGAGCATAAACAGTTGTTGTGCCAAAAACTCTATTTCGACCAACCGACCAATAAACTGGTGTTCGAAAAAGATATCCTCAGTCACCCCATCCGTAACGCCAATCAACACCTGTTCCACACAATGGAAGAAGCTCTCAGACGAATTGTTCAGACTCAGGAGCATGATGATGACGCGCTGCTGGAGAGTGTGCAAAGGGAAATTATTGCCGCCCTGCCAGAAGCTCTGCCCAGCATTGAGCAAGTCTCTGACACATTAAAGATGGGGGCTCGAACCCTGCAACGTCGGCTGTCGGAGAAAGGTTACAACTTTTCTAAATTGCTGGATATGACCCGCCGACAATTGGCTATGAATTATTTAAAAAACTCCACCATGTCGACCACCGAAATTGCATTCCTGCTGGCCTATTCAGAAAGCAGCGCATTTGACCGAGCGTTTAAACGCTGGACCTCCATGAAGCCGCTGGAATACCGACAACAGCACCGATAATAGATCCGGCTTCTTTCGCCTGCACTATGGCCTGTGGCATGGCTTGTGGAGATAAATTTTCTTAAACCCCACGGTCAACAATGGCAGCAGAAATATCACAATAAAAGCCCAGGTCAAGCTGCCATACCCTTTGGCAATCAGAGTAATCAAACCAAATTCATTCGCCAGAACGATGGAGCTGATGAGCGCAACAAAGGCAATCACCGGCCTCAACCACCGGGGCATGAGTTGATGTTTTTCACGGTAGAGCTCATTAATGCGCTCATTCAACGCGTGAATAAACCCCGTGCCAGTCTGTACAAAAGTCCCAAACATCACAATGTAGATCGCCAGCTGCAACCCATTTTCATTCAGCCTTGAAATCATATAATCCAGTGGTACCGCTGCATGTAATACTTCCGGGTAGGTGGCAATCATGGTAAGAAAAAACATCATGGCTGGTGCCATCGCAATCGGACCCGCAAGCATACCCGCCAGAATGGCATCGCTGCGCGATTGCATATGACGGGTAGAAAAGAGAATGATCGGTATGACTGCTATGCTGTAACCAACGTACTTAATGCCGCCCATCAGCCAATCGCTACCCAGTGTTACCTGGGGAAGATTGGTGAAGAAGTCTTCATTAAATTCCCACAGATACCAGCCGACAAACACCACGTAAGTCACATACAAAAGAATCGACCAGCCACTTAAGACCTTTTCGACAAGACTTGTTCCAAAAAACACCAGAATGCCAATTGCTATCATCAAACCAACCGTGCCAGTTACTTTTGAAAAGCCTATGTGTTTAGCAACAATTTCTCCAGCCGCAGACGCAATGACAGCCAGGACCAGTAACCCCAAAATGAAATAGGCAATTTCGAATAAAAACCACCAACGGCCCAATAAAGTCTGAAAAAAGCTTCGATAATTGTCACTTTGAGTTATACGAGAAAGCTCAAACGACAGGGTGGCAATCACGCTGAACAGTACCGTTGCCAGTACCATTCCAAATAGGCCACCGACGGTTCCTGCGGTCAGGAAAAATTCCACCAGTTCACGACCGGTCGCATAGCCACCACCAATTAATACGCCCATAAAGAGAAAGCCGGGCAACCAAATACGCTGAAACACCCCTGCAGTCATAGTTACTTTTCCGCTTAGTTGAATGATTTAGACAAAAAAATACCCGCATCAGACGATGCGGGTATTTTGGTCTGGCAGACGCCGGGATTCACTGCGATCAATAGGTCACATTTTATAGCCTATGGACAGGCCTAAAGTCCGAGGCCTAATGATCCCCAGCTCTACCCGACCGGTGACGGCGGCGTCCGTGGATTCGATGGAAGTAATGCCTTCTTCATCAGTGAGGTTTTTACCGTAGAATTCCAAAGACCAGTTATCCCACTCAACTCCCGCTCTTACATTCAGCAAGGTGTAGTCATCGGCCTCTCGAATCTTGCCGGCAGCATCGCGATTGTCAAAACCGGCCGGACGACTGTCGGTATAGACCAGGCTGGCACCCACATAGGCTTCCATGCCACCGCCCATGACCCACTGGTAATCGGTCGAGAAGGTACCGGTCCACTCAGGCACAAAAGGTAACGGGTCGCCATCGAAGCCACCCACTGAAGGGTCCAGATCTTCCGTCAACGAGGCATCCGTGTATGCGCCGCTGAATGCAAAGCTCAAACCTGCCATGGGGTAATAACTCGCGGTCAATTCCAGACCTTTGCTTTCAGCGGTACCACCGTTAACATTCGCACCGAAACCATCCACGTTAACCAACAGCTGTAAGTCTTGCCAATCCAGATAATAGGCGGCGATATCCAGGCCAAACGAGCCGTCCTCACTGGTGGTTTTAAACCCGATTTCATAGCTGGTGAGCTCATCCGCATCGTAACTTCTTGGCACAGAGTCGGGAGCAAAGCCCGGCACCACATTCGGACCACCGGGACGGAAGCCGGTTGCCACGCGAATATAGGCCGAGGATTGTTCAGACAAAATAAAACGCGGCGTCAGCGACCAGGTCACCGGTGTTTCATCGGAATCTACAGCGAAATCAGAATCGCCGGCCAGTGGACCACTGCTGACCTGACGGCCGGTTTGCTCATTGTCACTGTAGCGTGCCCCTAAGGACAGCTCAAACGATGGTGAGATATACCAGGTGGCGTTGGCAAAGAAAGCCAGCTCTTCGTACTCTGAAAACAAGCTCAGTTCAGCCAGCTTTGGCAGGCCTGCGACCGGTGTTTCTGTGCCTGGGTTGACGGCCAGGATTTGCTGATCAACCTGAGACTCCTCTTTGGTGTAAAAGGCACCTAACAACCACTCGAAACGTTCATTATTAGGCGAGATCAGGCGAAATTCCTGAGTGAATTTGTCCGTCAGGGTGACCTGGGGCAATACAGCACTGACGGGCATCCCCAGTCCGCCAAAATCTGCCGGCAAGCTCAAAAATGCTGACAATGGAATGCCGGCAAAGTTACTGGCAATGGCCGCATCCTGCTGGTAAGTCTGTTCAAAGCTGGAATCGCTGGTAATGGATTCCAAGGTAAAAGCTCCCAAATCCCACTTCATATCGAGACTGTAGATGTCGTACTCGAAGTCAGAAAACGCATCCTGATAGCGGGACTGTACTGGGCTGTTGTGCAGCTGCTTCAGCGTTGTCGCATCGGCATCGACGAGATCGGGGGCGCCGCTGTCGATATTTTGTTGCATCGCCGTGAAAGTAAGAGACAGGTTGTCAGTGGGCAGGAACAACGCGGATAAGCGGCCACCATTGGACTCCAAATCGTTCAGTCCTTTGGCTTTCTGGGTGCCGTCTATCACGTTCACACTGGGATCGAGATAATCAGTAACTGGGTTGTTGCCAATAGAGTCAATAAAGCCGTCATCATAGCGACTGAAGGCTGAAGCGCGCACCGCCAGTTTGTCATTGATGGGGATGTTCACCACACCGGTAATGGCGTGACCAAGATCTCCATCTTTGACCGATTCGATACTGGTCTGGACTTTCACCTCCAGTGCTTCGGTGGAAGGTGCGTTAGGCACATACTTTAAAACACCGCCCAGGGAACTCGCCCCATAAAGCGTGCCCTGCGGCCCGCGCAGTACCTCAACCCGCGCCATATCGAAGGTATCAAAATCGCCGGAGACAACACCGCCATTGGCCAGGCCGGTACTGGAACCAAACGGCACATCGCCCATATACACACCCACAGTAGCAGCAATACCGCCACTGTTGATGCCACGCAAAGTAATTCGGGAAGCGCCAGGCTGACTGCTCGTCGTGCTCAAGCCGGGAATCAACGCCATCATATCCTGAAAGTTATGGGCCTGCTGCCGCTCGAGATCTTCACCACCCAGGACGGTAACCGACATCGGAATATCGGTAATGGACTGCGTACGTTTCTGCACCGTTACCAGAATTTCTTCAAGAAGTTCTTCTGCATACACGCCGCCTGTTGCAGCAAGCGAAACGGCTAAGGCTAGTGACGATGGTAAAATCCGGCTTTTTCTCTTCATGTCGCGGCTCCCCAATGTAATTTAAGTAGATATCCCGTGCGCTACATCACTGTAATACTGAGTATTACCCGATAGTAGCGTCATAGTTTTGAGCTGCATTAGACCGAGTCGTCGAATCACTATGCCGATACGACAAAATCTTGCCATTGCTAGGACGAGAGCAATCCAACAATGGCAACTCCAATAAAATTCGCCACCGCATAGCCCAACACCCCAACAAGAACCGCCGGAGCGACCAGATCCTGCCGCCCTTTACCTGCCGCTAAGGCAGCGGCACTGGCCGGTCCTGAGGCACAGGCATTGGAAGCAATCACAACATCCATAAGGTTGCACTTGAAAAAGCGGCCGAAGACAAAGGCCATGAAGGCATGGCAGACAACCACAATTGCACAGAACACCGCAATTAACGGAGCCTGGCTGGCCATTTTCATGACGTCGGCACTGGCACCGATGGCGGCGAAAAAGAGGTACATAAATAACAGCCCTATTTCAAAATCGCCTTTTAGGGCCTTAAGCTGTTTTGGAAAAAGATTGGCTACCACCACCGACAGCGCCGTAATCACCAGAATGTTGTAACTGGCGATTCCCATGAACTCCGCCAGGGCATTTCCCAGCGTACAGATCACGCAAGCGATACCCAGGACGATAGCGATGTCCAGAATCGCAATGGAAGAAGCACCCTGTTGCTTGGCCTCGGCCACAACAGCGGGCTCAACCTGGCCATGTTTAAACCAGGCTTGAAAGAGTTTGATGGATGGAATTAAGGCCAGCAACGCGAGGTAAAGTACACCAATCACATTGTCCGCAGCGACGCTGGCGCTGACTACCGACGGGTCCATTTGCAAAGATTTGGCCACCGCTGCCATGTTCATGGATCCACCAATGTAGGTGGCACTGAAGATACCCGCCAATTCAGCGCTGTGCTCACCCAGTGGCAATAACCACACCCCAAGCAGAGCACCGATGACAGTTCCGACAGCCCCCAGGATAAATGGCGGAAGCAAACTGCCGGTTTCCGTCAACACCCGTCGCAAATCGGCTTTCAGCAACAACAATGGAATAGCGATGGGCACCAGATAGCTCCAGACCACACCGTAGGCCGGCGCATTTTTCGGGATTACACCAAAATTGGACAGTGCCATCCCCACGGCCAGCAAGATGGCCAAGCCGGAAACATTTTTACCAACCCTGGTCGTATCCCCCCAAAAGCCCAGCGCCGCCAGCAGGCAAAGCACAGCCCAGATTGCAAAGTCCCATTCAGGTTGGATCAAAGGCTGCATTATTTACTCCACTGGTTTGAGATCGAGATCGTGAAAATCGTAGGAGAAGTCCGTATTCGGGGACACCGCTTTCATTTTGATTCCTGCCACCTCTCCGGAAGGCGATAAGGAAAAGCTCACATAAGCATCAGCCATCAATTGTCGGTCACTCCAGCGGACAATAAAGGTATCGTACTGAAAATGTTCAAGCTGACCATTTAACGGGGCATTTCTCTCAGAGCGAAAGAACAGTTTACCCTCGCTATCAGTTGATATCTCCACATCACCATACCAGGGATCGCGATAACGTCCGGTGTACTGTGCCAACGGCAAGCTTGGCTTGGAATCTTTGGCCCGCTCCGCTTCGGCTTTAGCGACCGCATCATCACCGTCTGATTGTTGCGATGAGTAGACCTTCTGGATAATAGCGATCCAATCCTGCGGCTCCGTTGCACGTTTTTCACTCAGGTACAGCTCGGCAATGGCATTCCCCAGTGCCCGGGGCGCGGGAGACATTTGGTTGTTGGTGACAAACACCGCCAGCTGCTGATCTGGCAGGATCATCACAAAAGTGGTCATCCCCCAAATCGCCCCGCCATGGGACCATGCCTGCGTGCCATTAAAGGTGGATACATTCCAACCCAGGGCATAAGCGCTCATCGTCGCGCCGGCGTATTCCTTTAAATAGGCAGAGGTGGGCATCAGCGTGACCGGTTTCAACAATTGCTGGAACTGTTCCTGACTGATCAGTTGCACGGCATCTTCTGTCAGCCCCTGATGCAATACGAAGTTCAGCCAACGCCCCATGCTTTTCGCACTGCAAGTCACCCCGCCGGCCGCCGCCACCGCTTCTGAGAGCGCAGTACGCGCGTATTGTAATTCACCGTCAAGCAGGATGTGAGGTGTGGCAAGCTTGGACTGTTTCTTTACCCGCGAGTAACTCGCCACACAATCTTCCATGCCCAGGGGTTTGAGGAGTTGCTGTTCCAGAAAAGCCTCATAGTCCTGGCCGCTGACGCGCGCGATCACGGCACCGGCAATAATGTACATCAGGTTGTCGTAGTCGTACCGGGAACGAAAACTGCTGGTGGGCTTAAGAAAGCGCATGGCCCGAATCACTTCATCAACGGTGGTTTTACCCTCCGGGTGCAACAACAGGTCGCCGGCACCAAGGGGTAAACCACTGCGATGAGTCAACAAATCCCGGACCGTAAACTCCCTCGTTACCCAGGCGTCGTGCATTCTAAACTCAGGCAGATAATCAATCACCGGGCTATCCCAGTTCACTTTGCCCTGGTCAACCAGAATAGCCAGGCTGGCCGCGGTAAACGCTTTGCTTACTGAGCCAATCTGAAACAAGGTGTTTTCCGTCACAGGACGGCCACCACCGTGTTTGGCAACGCCATACCCCTGGGTATAGGCTAACTCCCCGTCCTTGACGACCGCCAGCGACAGGCCTGGAACTTGAAATTCGGTGAGCGTACGTTCGGCGAGGTCATCCAATTGTTGATTATCTACGGCATAACCGCTCGTAGAAACACACCACAACAAAGCCAAAAAAGGTTTTGCAGAACGGAACCAGTTCATCTTGATTCACCCCAGATATTTTGAAACAACCACGCCACCGCCAGCACACGCACCAGTTAGGTGTAACGGCCGGATTGATGGGCGCAAAGTGTGTTAAGCATCGACAGCCATAATAGGAACTTCAACCGATGGCCACTAGACCCATTCGGTTAATTTCTATGCCGATTCGGCGGCCTGTAATTGCTCTTTGTATTTGGCAGTACGCCATTGTTTGGGGGTACAGCCACTGATGCGCCGGAATGCGCGGGAAAACGCGGAATGGTCTTCATAGCCAACGATGTCGGCAATCTCGGAGATCGAATGGCGGTTTTCTGTCAACAACAAGTGTGCCGCTTCAATCCGGCGAGTAATGCAATATTGCATTACCGTGGTGCCGGTAAAGGACTTAAAACCGGCCTTTAACTGGGTTTCTGATACCCCCAGCCTTTTTGACAGCTCCGGCAATGACGGTGGATGGGCGTATTCGCGGTTAAGGATGGCGCAGGCATGGCGAATTTTTTCACTGTGAGGCACTGGCTGCTGCGCTGGATTCTCCTGAACGGCCGAATTGTTTTTCAGGCACTGCATACCCACACTCAACAGCTCGTAAAATTTGGCCTCGAGCCAGCGCCGCTCCAACTGACCAGAGACCGGGCGATGAAACAGTGACCAGGTCAGTCCCTGGTGAACATCTTCCAAAAATAACACCCGCTGTCGTGGCTCATCGTGCTCGCCCGAGAGGATCTTTTGTAACCAGCGCGGGTAGTCTTGCGGGTCTTCTCCCATGCGCTCCATCACGTTGGATAACGTGGTGTTGATCACCACATGGCGGATGGTCTCGTTCACCTGGGGAACTCGATAGGTGGTCTCTCGCTTGGGGATAACCGATACGATGATGGCGGGTCCCAGATTGTGCACATTGCGATAATCCCCCAGAAACTCCGAACGTTTCACGGTGGAAACAAACTGGAAGCTGATTAAATCCGCCATTTCGTTACGAATAATCACTGCCTCCCTCAAAAAGGAGTCATTGATTTCTATCAGCGAATCCGAATCAACTCGAAAGCTTTCAAAGCGCCCCAATTGGAATGAGGACTTATGAGAAAAACTGCCATCTGCCGCTTCATGAAACCCTGTCACACACTTGGCATTGTGAAACATATTGTGCAGATCTTCCTTTGACTGCATTTCCAGATCAAAAGAAGGTGGCAATTTGATATAGAATTCGTCACCAAAAAGCATAGAAAGTTTTTCTTCCAGATTAGAGAAGATCGAGTCGTAGCTGACTATTTTTTACACACCGTGAAGAACCTAATCTGCACATTTTCATGTCGGGTCAGCCTATTCGGCAGACTATAACCGGCTGTAGCATCAAAAACTAGCAAAACCACAATCAACCTACCATTCAGGGAGCTTGGGATGTCCACGCTACAATTCAGAACTGGACGTATGTTCGCCAGTATGGCGACTGCTTTCAGTCTATTTTTTGCCCTCACAGCAACCGCACAGGAATCCATTGAGCCGGATCCCAGCCTCAGCAATCCGGCGGTTAGCCAAGTGCCGGATGCTGGCACCGTCGAAGTATTTTTCGACAGTGCCATCGAGACACTGATGAAAACCGAAAACAGCCCCTCGGGTGTTATCGCCATCGCCCACCAGGGCAAGCTGCTGTTCGCCAAGGGCTATGGTTATCAGGACATTGATCAGCAGATCAAGGTAGATCCAAATCAGACTCTGTTCAGACCGGGTTCGGTATCCAAGCTGGCGACCTGGGTGGCGGTAATGCAGTTGGTCGAACAGGGTAAGCTCGACCTGCATGCCGATGTCAACCAGTACCTGAAAACCTTTCAGATCGAAGAGGCCTTCGACCAGCCCATCACGCTGCAACACATTCTCACCCACACTGCCGGATTTGAGGATGGCGGTATCGGCTACCTGATCTTTGATGACCCCAGCCGGATCATGCCACTGCAGGAAGCGATGAAGTACTATCAGCCCAAGCGGGTTAATCCGCCCGGTGCACAAACCGCCTACTCCAACTATGCCACCTCACTGGCCGGATTGATCGTCTCCAATGTATCGGGTATGCCCTTCAACGAGTACATTGAGAAGCACATTTTCCAGCCTCTGGGCATGAACCAAGCGACTTTTGATGAACCTCTGCCTGCGCATCTAGCCGACAGCATGGCCAAGAGCTATCAACTGGTAGCCGGTGAGTATGTGGAAAAGCCTTTCGAGATCATAGCCAACTTCGGCCCCGCTGGCGGCATTTCAGCCTCGGGTACAGATATGTTGAAGTTCGCCGAGGCCATCCTTGAGGGCGGCAGCTATAAAGGTCAACGCATTCTGCAAGAACAAACCCTGAAACAGATGTTGACCCGTCAGTTTACCCATGATGACCGCTTGATGGGCATGGGCTTGGGTTTCTATGAAGCTGACTACAGCGGCACCAGCGTCTGGGGCCACGGTGGCGATACCCAGTACTTCCATTCCTTTCTGGGCGTAGACCAGGAACACGAGCTGTCATTTTTTGTTTCCTTCGCCAGTGAAGGCGGATCAGCCATTCGCTCGTCCATTATGACTGACTTCTACACGCACTTTTTCCCGCGTGAAGAAACAGCACCCACGCCGCCAAAAGACTTTGCCGAACGAGCGGTTGACTACGCGGGAGATTACGGTTTCTGGCGCACCAACTTCTCCAAAATAGAGAAAGCCTTTGGTTTATCCAGCGGTATCAGCGTGATACCGACAGCAGACAATACGCTGGTATTGTCACTTGGTGGTCATGCCAAACAGTATGTTGAGGTGGCGGATGACCTGTTCAAAGAAATGAACAGCGGTGTTTCCATGATCCCGGGTATCAGTCCACGTCTGGTGGCCTTCCAGCGCAATGAAGCTGGTGAAGTCTCGGGTTTTGTTATGGATGGCCTGCCGTTCATGTCCCTGAGAAAGCTGGCGTTCTACGAAACAAGCAGTTTCAATTTCAGCTTGATTGGCCTGTCCATGGCGGTGTTCCTGTGGGTGCTGTTGCGACGGTTTTTCCAACGCGCGGCGATCAAGGCTCTGCCAGCGACAGAACGCTCTGCGACTCAGGCAGCCGTATGGGCCAGTACCGCCAATGTGCTGGTCATGGTAGTGGGGGCTGTTGTTATGTCGGTAGCCCTGGACAGTCTGTTCGATGGCGTTCCCCTGCTGTTAAAACTCTGGCTGGTTTTACCGATCCTGGCCACGGTTGCCGGCTTCTATCTGTTGTACAAAAACCTGTCCGTCTGGCAACAGGGAATGGGCAGTTTCTGGTTCCGGGTACGCTACACACTGGTCACAGTCTGTGCTCTCTCCATGTGCTGGTTTTATTATTTCTGGAACATCCTTGGCTTCCAGTATCTGGAATAAACGTCCTGTAATCCCGGTTTATGAAATTTAAAAAGGAGTACTTCTGTGCGTGAAGTAACGATGAAGATAGAACCCTGGGAAATGACTGTTCCTTTCCGTATTACAGGACATATCTTTACCGCGGCCAATGTGTTACGCGTATCCATCCGTGAAGATAGCCATGTTGGCCATGGTGAAGCGGCTGGTGTTTATTATATCAACGAAGATGCGGCCTCCATGCTGGAACAGGCGCAGTCGGTTCAACAGGCCCTTGAACAAGGGGCTGACCGCAATCAACTGCAACAGCTGCTACCAGCCGGCGGAGCCCGCAACGCCATCGACTGTGCGTTGTGGGATCTTGAAGCGAAACAGAGAAGCCAGCGTGTGTGGGATCTTATCGACATGCCGGCAAAACCGCTGACCACGTTTGAGACGATCGGCATCGACACCGTCGAGGCTATGGCTGAGCAGGCTAAAAAATTAAAAAGTAGCAACATCAAGGTCAAGCTTAACAATGAGGCGCCACTGGAAAGAGTGCGCGCCATTCGTAATGCCCGGCCCGAAGCGTTGATTATTGTCGACGTCAATCAGGGTTGGTCCATGGCAGAACTGGTCCAATATGCACCTCTTTTCCACGAGCTGGATATTGCCATGATTGAACAGCCACTACCCCGGGGCGAGGATGACGAACTCAGCGGCTATCAATCACCGATCACATTGTGTGCCGATGAATCCTGCCTCGACAGCAGCGAATTCGCTCACACCCTTGGCCGCTACCAGATGATCAACATCAAGCTTGATAAAACCGGTGGCCTGACCGAAGCTCTCAAACTGGCCGATCTCGCCCGGCAACATAATATGGAGCTGATGGTAGGGAATATGCTGGGTACCTCGCTGGCCATGGCACCGGGGTTTGTGATTGGCCAGCTGTGTCGTTTTGTGGACCTGGATGGACCTCTGTACCTGAAAAACGATCGCGAGTATGCCCTGGACTACAACTTGGGCGTGGTAAATCCACCTGTGGTCGAGCTTTGGGGTTGATGGTTCATCCATCAAACCCTCTCGTCTCATTAACCCACGAGATCGGATAAATGAAGACCCTTGAGTTGAAAACCCCTTATGTGATCTTTCTCGGCTCCGAAAAATCGAGCACCTATACCAAAACCGGTGCCGGTCTGGTGCAGTGGCGACCTGAGCTGTGCGTCGCGCAGCACAGCCTCATTGATGATGGTATCGACTTGGGCCTGCCTCGGATGTCCCTTGAAGAAGCTGCCGTCGCCGGAGCTAGATCACTCATCATTGGTACCGCCACCGTGGGTGGCGTGATTCCCGAAGATTGGCTGACAACGCTGGAGCTGGCCACAGCCCTTGGCATGGACATTGTATCTGGTGCACACACTCGCCTGACACAGATTCCGCGCTTGGTGGAGGCGGCCAGCATGGCATCGGTGCAACTGATAGATGTGCGCGAGCCGCCTGCCAACCTGCCGGTGGGCACCGGCAAAAAGCGTTCGGGCAAACGTCTCCTGACGGTGGGCACCGATTGTGCGGTGGGGAAAAAGTACACCGCACTGGCATTGGAAAGAGACATGCGCGATGCCGGCCTGGCAGCCACGTTCAGGGCCACGGGACAGACCGGCATTTTGATCGCCGGCAACGGCATTCCGCTGGACGCCGTGGTCGCTGATTTTTTGTCCGGCGCAGCAGAAAGTCTGTCACCGGATAATGAGGACCATCATTGGGATGTAATCGAAGGTCAGGGCAGTCTGTTCCACCCAGGCTACGCGCAGGTTTCGCTGGGTTTGCTGATCGGCTCCCAGGCCGATGCATTTGTGGTCTGTCACGATGCAAACCGCAATCACATTGAGGGCTGGCCGGATTATCCACTGGCCAGCATTGCTGAAGTGATTGAACGCACCACCTTGTTGGGGCGTCTGACGAATCCAGCGATTCGCTGTGTGGGTATCAGTGTTAACACGTCCTCTTTAGCTGCCGACAAACGCGCGGACTATGTATCCGCGCTGTCGACACAACTGGGCCTGCCCTGTGTTGATCCCCTGATTGATGGCACTGGTGCCATCATCAATAATCTATGAACCGGCTTTCGCCTTGTCGGCGAAAGCTTCCACTTCCGACATAACCCGCAAGACATTGCCACCCATGAGCTTGGCAATGTCTTGTTCGGAATAATTGCGCTGCAACAGTTCCGCGATCAGGTTGGGGTAACCGGCAACCGATTTCAGACCTTCTGGTAACATATCGCCAACGCCATCAAAATCCGAACCAAAACCCACATGGTCGATACCCGCCAGCTGTACCGCACGGTCTATATGATCCGCCACATCGTCAATACTGGCGTACGGATATGGATTCTGTTTGCGATAGTTTTCTTCAAACATGGCCAATTCGTCAGCACTGACTTCTTCACCCTTTGATGATTTGAAGGCGAGTACCGCTTCGGTATGGGCGTCATTCCATTTCACAGCATCTTCCGTAAGAAAAATACTGCCAAAGGCAATCATGATGACACCATCGTTTTTCGCCAGTGCCTTGACCATGTCATCACTCATATTGCGTTTCCAACCCGGTGTAAAGTGACGCAGTGATGAGTGAGAGGCAATCACAGGGACTTTCGACAGTTCCAGCACCTGGTAAAAGGTCTCATCAGACACGTGAGAAATATCGACCATAATACCCAGTCGGTTCATTTCCTTCACAACATCAACCCCAAACGGCGACAAACCATTCCAAAGAGCAACCGGATCCCCGGACGAGTCGGCAATGTGATTCGATTTGAAATGCGCCAGCGTAATGTAACGCACACCGCGATCGTAGAAGTGCTGCAAGTTCTTCAGGTTACCTTCCAACGGCGCGCCATTTTCTATCCCCATAGGCAGTGACATCATGCCTTTTTGGTGATTGCTGACAATCTCGGACACCGATGTTGCCATGGAAAATTTCTCTGGCGCCCGGGCAACCAACGCCTCGACCTGGTCAATCAGGATATCGGCCATTTGCTTGGCCCCATTACCTTCTTTAGAAGCCGGAATGTAAATCGAAATAAAGGGTGCATCCAGCCCCCCAGCCCTCGCTCTTGGGTAATCGAAATCGCCATCAGCGGTTGCAACTGTCACATCTGCCCAGCGTTCATAAATTCTGTCCGGGACATCGACATGGCCATCTACTATTGGGTACTTTTTGGCGATATCGGTAGCACGCTGAGTTAAATCAGCGGTTGCTAAACCAGAGGTAATGAACAGGGCTACTGCGAGGGCTATTCTCATGCTTACACATCCAAAAATTCAGAAATAAAATACACCTCGACACCTACTGGTCCAGGTTCCAAAACTCTCGTGATAATTGGTAATTTTGTACTATTTTATTCCTAGTTTACGGGTCTTTTGGGGATTGTTGAACCCTTTAAGACAAGATTTTTGAACAATATATTTCAAGTTCAAGCAGTGAAAATACTTACTCAAATCCATCCATTTTCTATCCAATTAACTGCTGACGTATCTGGCGATTCACTTCAATTAAGCACACCGATATTAAATAGTAATGTCCACATATCTTGATAGCTTACCAATTCCCCCTGCTTTTAAGTTAACTATGTTATTTTTAACTTTCGCTAACACAACTTCGATACAGCTAGGGGATACGGGTTGCATTGAGTACCCCTGCTCGATGAGAAAAACCTCTTTATTTAAGTGCATGCGATCGTGTAGAAAACAAGCAAGGGGACCAGCAGCCATTCCTGTAGCAGACTCCTCGTTGATTCCATAGCGAGGAGCAAACATTCGTGTGCTCGCATCTCTTGCATCGACATTGGTTTCGAGGGAGTAAATATAAAAACCTATCAGGTCATACTTTTCTGAAATTTCATTAATCTTCTTGTAATCAGGTGATACATTTTTTAAATCATTAAGCGTTTTTAAGCCAATAATTAAAAATGAGTTACCCGTATTTACTATGGTTGGTGGTGATATTACGCAATCCTCGCTGACACCAACAGATTGGTATATGGTATCAATTCCATCCGTAATATCTCTAAACACAGGTTTCTTTTGCCCCATATAGGCAAATTCACCCAATACTTCTATATCCCGATTGCCATCAACTGTTTCTTTAGAAGTGTTTCTATTTGGCACCAAGCCAAGCTGAGACAGAAGACTGAATGTTGCAATTGTTGCATGCCCACAATGGGCTATCTGCTTTTGCGGTGTGTAAAAATCCAGTTTGAAGTCAGCTGTTCTTGATTTCGAAACAAATGCGGTTTCAGACAATCCCACTTCTGTTGCAATATTTAGCTTCTGATTATCGGTTAAAAAGTCTGCGTCAAGCACTACTCCAGCTGGGTTACCGCCTTCTTTGCCATCGACAAAAGCATCTACGATTGCGACCTGAATTTTCATGAATTTACTCCATCTATAATTTGAATGAAATAACTCAGGGCCAGTGGTCCCCAGCCCTCCAATGAATAGATCAGACAAAGTTCTTAAACTGATTGTCCAGAGGTGTGTCGGCAAGATGGTTGGCATAGTTGCTGATAGTTTTTTGCGCAAGGCCCACCAAAATTTCCAACAGTTGCTGGTTACCGTATCCCACGGCTTTAAACTGATTGACCAGTTCCTCCCCCAAGTGACCCCGATCCAATAAGAGTGCGCGGGTGATCCTTTTCAGAATTTCCAGCTTTTCATCCGGCAAAACGGTGTTGTTTTTTAATGCGTCAATGACACCGTCGTCCACCTTCATCATCTTGGCGATCATAAAATGGGCAGGTAAACAGTAACTACATTGATTTTCAAAATTAATCGTTTGCCAAACAACCGTTAGCTCAGTGTTGTTAAAACTGGTGTTTTGAAACACCGTATGAAGATCTCGATAGGCCTGCAACGCGGCGGGGGCTTCCGCTAACACCCCATGTAAATTCGGGATCCAACCAAAGGCTTTTTCGGAATCCCGGAGTTGGTCTTTGGAACCCTGCGGAGCAGTTTCGATAGTATGGAGAGTAAAGCTCATGTGACATTCCTTTCTGGGTTGATTTAAGAGTCTGTACTCTAATATCAAACATCTGTACGATGAATGCCATTAAGTCCGAATTAGATGCTCTGGAGTACGGAATGTCCAGCTTTAACGATGTCATCGAACTCATCCGTTTGAAGGTCGATATTTCCCTTAACGCTCGTGTGTGTGGTGAATGGAATCTACAGGCACAGCCAAACGGGGAGACCAGCTTCCATATGGCCACCCAAAACCAGGCCTTATTGCTGGTGCCCGGTATTGGTAAATGGCATCTTAATGAAGGCGACCTGGTGATATTTCCCCGTGAAATCGACCACTCCCTGCAACCTGCTGTAGACATGAGAGGGCCTCAGCAGCACTTGCCAGTGTCACAATCACAACACCTACCGGGGACCAGTCTTATTTGTGGCAAAGTACGGTTTAAACATTCGGGCAGTGAATTACTCCTGGACGCTTTACCAAAAGTATTTGTGATCAAACACGATCACTGCACACCCTGGCTTAGTAACCTGCTTAAGCTAATTCTTGAGGAGAGTTTACGCACTGAACACAACAACAGCGTGATTATCGACAGACTCTGCGAGCTGCTGTTTTCCTATGCATTAAGGCACTTTGTTGAAAATAGCAAACAGGAAATAGGTGTTCTATCGTTGTTCGCCCATCGCCAGATTAGCCGAGCAATTCAGGAAATTCACCAATCACCACAATCACCATGGCGCCTAGTCACCTTGGCTCAGTCAGCGGCCATGTCGCGCACCCAGTTTGCGCAAACCTTCAAATCCCTGAGCGGTTGGACCCCCATGCAATATGTCACTTGGTGGCGCATGCAATTGGCTTGGAGTTACCTGACATCCGGATTGTCCGTGGCAATTGTGGCAGAGAAAGTGGGTTATCAATCAGAAGCCGCGTTTTCAAGAGCCTTCCGAAAACAGTTTGGCCTAAGTGCCGGAGAAGTCCGGCGCGGAGTTTAAAGTGCAGTTCGGAATTTTCCATCAGGCCATGGGAAGTCCATCTGTTTAAGATAGGTGTCTACTTTTTTGGGAAACCTACACTGGAAAAGGAACAGAATATACTACAGCTGGTATGATTCTTGATGCTTTAAAGACATGCATTTATTCATTACCCGAAGCTCAACGGTACCGATCAATCCTAAAAGCAGCCACTAGGTGGTCTCTCGAGTCAATTTGACAATTAACCTAGCATCAATAGCGATGTCTACTAGCCGACATTGTACTGCTTACAACAAGAGGAACCGAGTGCCTTGACATCAGAAGACAACAGTTTATGGCTTTCCATGTGGAAAAACGGACAAACTGACTTTCATCAGGTATTAGTTAATCAACAATTACAAGATTATTGGCATCAACTCGAAATTCCTGCCATGGGAAGAGTCTTAGTTCCATTGTGTGGAAAAAGTAAAGATTTGATTTGGCTCGCTACACGCGGCTACCAGGTTATTGGCATTGAGCTGAGTTCGATCGCAGTTAAAGCATTTTTCAAAGAAAACAACCTAAAACCCAAAAAAACTCGCTGCGGGAATTTCACTGTATGGCGACATGGGCGTATTCGTATTTTCTGCGGCGATATTTTTATATTAAAAAGCTCAGACCTGGGCCTAATTGACGCCATTTATGATAGAGCAGCTCTTTCAGCATTACCTGAGACAATCAGAAAGTTATATGTCTCTAAACTACTTTCGTTTATGCCATTACTGAAACCCATGTTGTTATTAACAACAGAAGATGCAGATCCTTTGAGAACCACAGATTCTCAAGCTTTGATTGATCAAGAAATATTCGACTTATATTCACCCTACTTTGCTATAGAAGTAAGGTATGGCGATTCATACCAGGCAAATCCTGTTCAGGAGACAGTAAAAAAAGTCTATCAAATGAACATGAGGGTACCCAATACCGACAAAAATACATAATGAGAGTATAGAAATACGCTTTTCGATAATCGTTCACCCACAGGAAGGCTCCCACCCGAAAAGTGGACACCATCCACTTCAATATTAAGCAGCCATTCTTTCATATCCAGCTGGCGACCTGAATCCTAGAGACGTATGCATTCGATGCTGATTGTAATACTCCTCCAAATATCACTGAGTCATATCACATAGGTAAACTTCATCTTCAAACACTACCCTGTGAAACTACTCAGTTTTAAAAGTGCAAAAAAAGATTCTACATGAATATTGTCTGTCATAGTTTTCGGGCGGTTCATGCTTGACCTAATTCCCACCCAGCGAAGCTTTTTCTGAAAATCATGCGCTCCGTACTCCTAAATGGCGACAACGGTATCTGACACCAAAAAAGTTACGATACTCCGCTATGAATCTGAATCGTTTTTCTTTTGATCCTTTAGATACCGATCCCACTTTTTTAGAAATTCATTCTCCTTCTTAGCCTTCGCAAGCTCTTTTTTGAGACGTTTGATTTCATCGTCTTTATCGGTTTTAGACTTAGAGGGTTCTGGTTCTTTCGTCATACTGATTCTTCTTGAGGGTACTTCAACAAATTTACCCTCCCTATATTCTTGCCTCCATCGATATATCATCATTGGGTGCAGGTTGAGCACGTTTGCGATATCAATAGCCTTTACATCAAGCTCATTTGTTAGCCTGACAACTTTAACTTTAAATTCTACAGAGTACTCAATGACCCGTTCGGCGCTGAGAATTCTGGGCATATATTACCTACCTTGTGTTTAAGATAGGTGTCTACTTTATTGGGGAAGCCTTCGAACGGAGGTCCCAGCCCCACAGGGGCGAACAACATGCGCTTGTTAAGTGTTTACTTGCCCATGAGTTTGAGTTCATGGAACGTTTTGTTGAAATCATATAATTGCTCTTCACCGCAATCGTATTCTGCCTGCCACAACACATCACGGTAGTTAGTACGCCCAAGCTCGATAACTTGCTTAAACCTTTCAATATCGCCTTTTGCCAAAAAAACCATTGCTCTGAGCATGCGATCACTAACTAATCCTTTGCTACGAGCGTCGAGGATTTCAATTTGTTCTACTGCCAGCTTTGCTTCTGGCCCGAAATCATTCTCGATCTTTTGGTATATGTCAGTCTTCATGGACACTTAACATTGTTATTATGTGTGATACTCGTACTGCACATTAAATTGCCACTCATTATTTTCGTTTAGCCAAACGCGAAAACTTGCACTTTTAAACATTGTCTTATACTGCTTGAATAAAAGCTCAAGCTTACGGGTATGTTCGAATAGATCCATGGTTGGTGACACGATATCAGGATGGCCCTCATCTGAAACTATTGTATGTGCGACAGTCTCACCTCTATCAAGCAATTCCAGAATTGCAGAATTCCAATGCTCTGGCGTAGCAGCAATAAGCTCTTTGCCTATATTGGAGTAAATTTCAGACTGCTGCCTTTGAAACATTGCCTGCTGCTCATCAGAGATGACCTTTTTATTCCTGCCAAACAATTTTCCTAGCACCTGAACTCCTTGGACACATAACGAGACTGTAGAAAAAACGCTTTATCCACAGTTCCATTCCTTTTAATTTTGATGATCACTATTCAATCACATCCACTTAACATAATCACCCATTGCGCGAAATTCGCACAGTGCCAGTGTGGATATCTCTGTGCATCAACTCATCTTCCCGTAATTGGCGATTTTCTCAATGTTGTGTACCAAACAGTACAATT
>JAWMQP010000012.1:0-126050 GCA_033283335.1 Cellvibrionaceae bacterium WSDTSA12
GCGACAACATTCAGATGACTGTTACCCTGATTCACCCAATCGCCATGGACGAAGGTCTGCGTTTCGCGATCCGCGAAGGTGGCCGTACTGTGGGTGCTGGCGTAGTATCCAAGATCCTCGAGTGATCCGGGACTTACGCTGATCGGGCAATCTCTTGCCTGACGAAAAAAGGCCGCTATGCGGCCTTTTTTTATGCCTGTTGAAAGGCATAGGGTTCCAGTTTTAGGGGCCGATGGTGGGATGCTGGTTTCTTAAGTGAGAGCAAGGCGAATGAAATCAACGCCAATATGGGCAAAAACATAAATTTATGTGCCAAATGTGTGACGCATAACTCTTTATTGCTGTTAGTTATATGGCCAGGTGTTATGATGTTGTCGCTTTTTGCCTTTTGTTTATCTCAAGTTCCGGGTCTGAATGGGCTGAATCTTGAGGTGGCGCAGCTTGTAAATAACAAATAACAGATTGCCGTAACCTACGGTGTGTTGGCTGGAACTTGGGGGAAATATGTTGTCTGTACGACTTGGGGCGCTGAACTGCCTCATTGGGGTTGCTGTGTCTTGTTTTGGGGGGCAGGCATGGTCAGAAGATCTGCTGGCGATCTATCAACAAGCCAGGCAAAACGATCCCGCCTACCAGATGGGGATTCACTCGCACGGTGCGGCCTCCGAAGCCTATGGGCAGGCCCGGGCCTCGCTGCTGCCTACCGTCGAAGTCACCGCCAGTCACCTGCAGACGCAGCAGGACATTGTCAGTTCCGACAATACGGTTTTTGCTGAAGGCTCGGATAAGTTTCCAACCGACAACTACTATCTCTCGCTGACGCAATCAATCTACAGCTACAGCAACTGGAAGCGTTTTGGCAAGGCCAAGGAGCAGGTCAAGCGCGCCGATGCGGAACTGGAAGCGGTGGAGCAGGACCTGCTGCTACGGGTCGCTGAAAGCTACTTTTCGGTATTGGCCGCCCAGGAAGACTATGCCGCCATTGCCACAGAAAAAGCCTCGGTTGGCCAGCATCTGGAGTTGATCAAAGCCAAGCGTGAAAGTGGCCAGGTGCGCCGCACGGACTTGTTGGATGCCCAGGCCCGCTACATGCAGACCCTGTCCCGTGAAGTGGAGCTGCGCAGTCGTTTGAAAGACAGCCAGGAGCGTCTGCGCGAGCTGACAGGCTCAATGAGCACCAGCTTGACTCGCGTCGGGGATTTTCCTCTCCTCAAGCCGCAGCCGGCGGATCCGCAGCAGTGGTTCGATCGCGCGCGTGAGCACAATCCGGAAATCAAGGTGCGGCAATTTTCCCTCAATGCGGCCGAACAGGAAGTGAAGTTGCGCAAGGGTGGCCACTATCCAACCCTGGATTTGGAAATGTCTTTTGGCAATGAGGTGAAGGAAGGCAGCCTGTTTGGTGGCGGCAGCGAGATCGATGAAGAGATCATTCAGATCAACCTCAATGTGCCCATTTATGCGGGCGGGTTTGTATCATCCCGTGTGCGTGAAGCCATTCAATTGCACAACCACGCCAAGGACGAATTGGAATTGGAGTTCCGGGCGGTGCAGCGGCAGACCTTCTCGGCCTTCGACGGTGTGCTGACTGATATCAGTAAAGTCGAAGCCATGCAAAAATCGGTGGAGGCCTATGAATTGGGTGTTGAAGCCAAGCGGGTAGGGTTCGAATCCGGTCTGAATAACAGCCTCACCCTGCTGGATGCGGAGCGGGACCTGTTCTTTGCCCGCAGTGAATACGCTCGGGCACGTTATGGCTACATCCTCAACGGCCTGCGACTCAAGCGAGCGGTGGGAGTGTTGTCGGTTGAGGATTTGCGCCAGGTGAACACGTACCTCACCGGCAGCGAATTCAAAACCGTCTCCCTGACTCCGGTTTCGCTGTAGCCTCAAGTGGGTGTGAATGACTATGCGTGCTGCAGCGGCCAACCACATATTGGACTTTGCGGACGCTTTGCCCGGTCCCTATGGCTTTGAGCGATCGTGCAAATTTACCCCTGCCGGTGTCAATCGGCAGCGCTTTCTGGTGACATTCCCGAAGCTGGCGCTGGAACTGGGTGCTGACTTGAACGGCTTGCTGGAACGCTTGGCATTTCCGGCCAGCCACTGCCCGCCCGACTTGTTGAACCAGGGCGATATCTTGCACCTGGGTGTCGATGGTAACGAGCTCAGCTCCGACATTTGCAAATTGTATGTGGAGGATGCTGCACGCGTGCGGCAGCTGTGGCAGGCCGGTGACATGCCGGTGACAGAAGCCGTGCCATTGCACCGCGCCATCAAGTGGATCCCGGGTCGGGGTACTGCCGTGGAAACCGAATACCACTGGCTGCCGTGCTACAGCGTGGATGATGTGTTGACTCAGGTTCAGCGTTATACCCCAGAATTTACCGAGGGCTTTGCCGCCCTGTTGGCGTTGGCGGTCCGCCATTGTGCCGTGGCCGACCTGCAATTGTTGCGGGTATCGGAGCGGCAAGGGCAGCGACTGTCTCTGGATCTGAATCTGTATGATGCGCAGTTGACCATGGCTCAGATTTGGCCCCGGTTACAGGCATTTGAAGCCCAAGTGGCTTCCTTGGCGCAGGACAGCGATTGGACTGGTGAGGAAATTGTCGGTCATCTTGCTTGTGGTAAAGAGCGCAGTGGCGACTTATTCGTAACGCTGTATTACGGTGCCTGTGAGCGCGGAGGTTTTCAGTGAGTACGCCCTGGCCCCAATCGCCACTGCCTATGGAACGCGTTGCCAACGGTGACATGCTGCGCGATTACTGCCTGTGGGAGTACCCTCCCAGAACTGATGCCGAGGGCAAGCTGCACTCGAGCAACCTGTTGTTCCAGTCGTTTGCCGCCACCGGTTTGCAGCAGGTATTGATGCCGGTGTGTGAGGCGATACGGTCTGCGATTGGCTGCCATCAAACTGTCTGGGGCATTAAATGGGATAACCAGCAGATTAGCTGGGAGTTTTACTTTTACGATTACGAGCGCCTGGATCGACAGGTTTCCGTAAGTCGCCTGGTGGAGGTGCTGTCACCGTTTGTGCAGTGTGATCTGCGCATCTCGGAAGATCGACTCTATTTCATGTTTTCACTGGATGTGGATGCGAGCTGGGGACAGCCCGGGGCGGAGCTTGAGGAAATCAATATCTACATGGGTAATGTTGGTAGTCAGGTGTCGTCGGGGCTCAGTTACAGCTTGACCCGAGACGGCTTGCGATTTGATAACCTCTACCACTTTTTTGATGCGAAGCGGCAACGCGAGGAAGCCATCGACAAGCTGGTGTGCTCCGCCCACGTGGATTTGCCCGGTTATCCGCTCGACAGCATTCTATTGCCTGAATTGCAGGACTGTGATGTGTGGGTGGTGGCGAACAAACGCGAGTGCGAAGGGATTTACTTTTCCCGAATTGGCGTTGACCAGTTGTTGTGGTTTTTACAGCGCTTTGGTTATCCCGAGGCGTTGCTCGGCTACGCCCGCCAGCATCGCCAGCAGCTGGATCATCTGTGTTTTGATGTGGGACTCGACTATCACTGTTGCGATGGTGAAGTGGTGTTCCACAAAACCGCCTACTATGGCGTGTTTTAAGTACGATGGCGTGTTTTAACCGGGGTCAATGTGGGCGTTTTTAAACACGACGATTATATTTCGCTGACCCTGGAGTTTCGCTGCAACCTCAAGTGCGTGCACTGCATGATTGAAGGCACCATGGACTATTTGCAGCCACAGACGGGCGAAGTGTTTGCCGCCGTACTGGAAGAACAACGACGTCATCGACGCTGGCGGGGCATCATCCTGACGGGCTCCGAGATTACCCTGCATAAGGAACTGATTCCCATGGTGCGGGAGGCTAAGCGGGTCGGCTTTGAGCATGTCCGCATCCAGACCCATGGTATGCATCTGGGGCAGACCAGTTACACCGACAAGCTGCTGGACGCAGGCGTCGATGAATACTTTGTCAGTGTGGCCGGGCATAACGCCGAGAGTCACGACCGCATCACCGAGGTGGCGGGGGCCTTTGACAAGATGATGGCCGGTATGGCTTACCTGGACCAGTTTGACCATGTCAGCCTGATCACCAATACCGTGGTGACGCAATTGAGTTATCGGCTATTGCCAGAGCTGGTGGCGAATTTGTCCCACCTGAAGCAGTTGCGGCAAATGGAGTTTTGGAATTACTGGCCCATGACGGAGACGGATGAGAAAAACCTGATCCCCCGGGCTATGGATGTGCTGCCTTACTTGCGCCAGGCGGCCGGGAATGCACTGCAGTTGGGGCGAGCGGTGGAGATTAAGAACTTTCCGGAGTGCCTGTTGGGGGATATGGGGGAGCTGCTCGATAACGATCAGCCCGAACTGCTGATTGATCCGGCCTTTTGGGATCAGTTCAACCGCAATGGCTTTCATCAATGTGTGTATCGACAGCAGTGCACATCGGCTCAGTGCCTGGGATTAAATGATGCCTACACCGCTCGTTATGGGTGGGAGCAGGCGCTGTTGATGCCGGTAAAGGGCGGCGCTCTGATTGCTCGGTCTGACTCTTGATGATTTACATGCCAGATGTTGTAAGTTAGAGAGTATGTAAAGCGATTTTGGCCACTTTGGGGTCTTGTCTCTGAAGAAAAAAACGCCAAAATACTTAATAGTGATAACCAGTTTACTGTTTATAGTAATGCATTATGGATGTTCGCCCTGTCTTGGTGCTGCCACGCAGGCGACTGCAAAAATAACGAGTCATTTTTTTCATAGGGGAAATGTGTGTCCAAGCAATTACTGATTTATACCAGAGCCCAGGCCGTCAACAGCCAGCGCCATCGCGATTGGTCCGTCAAGGCCGGCAGTGGCTATGGCTTTGCCCGGGACGTCAATTCCGTACCTTTGACGGCAGTCGAATTCGTCGCCGCCGCGTCCGAATACCCGATCGTCTTCGCCGGTAAAGAAGACCAGCTGATGCCACTGGCTGTGATGGGGGTGCGCGATCGGGAAAACCTGTTTATCGATGAGCAGGGGCAGGTAGACGCCCGCTATACACCGGCCTTCCTGCGCCGCTATCCATTTGTGTTCTCCAGTCAGGATGAGGGCAAGAACTTTACCCTGTGCATTGACGAGACCTTCGAGGGCTGCAATCAGGACAACTCAGGCGAGCGACTGTTTACCGCCGAGGGGGAAAAAACCCAATACCTGGAAAATGTCCTGAACTTCCTGCAGGAATATCAGAAGCACTTTGCCCGCACCCAGGCGTTTGCCAAAAAGCTGCAGGAGCTGGAGCTGCTGGAGCCCATGGGCGCCAAGTTTTCTCCGGTTGAGGGTGAGCCGCTGACGCTGACCGGATTTTATGCCGTGAATCGTAAAAAACTCAAAGAGCTACCGGCAGAAGCCCTACAGCAGCTGGTGCAAAACGACGGTATGGAGCTGATTTTCCTGCACCTGCATTCGCTGCAGAATTTCAACAAAATGCTGGGCCGTATGGGCGCCACGGCAGCGACCGAGAGTGCCGACGAAGTCGAGCCAGAGGTCGCCGAAGAGACTGAGGCTTAAAGCCTTAGGTCGCATGTCCGGGGCCATTGATAAGGCTCTGGGCAAGTTCGATGGCTCAATAGCTCAATATAGAGGTAACCAACCTTCCCGGATAACGGGAAGGTTTTTGCGGTTATGGGGACCAATTTTGGTGCTCCCATAACCGGACTTGCGGCGGGATGCTGTGAGTGAGCAGTCTTCAGGATGGTTGGGGGTGGACTGCACAGACAGTGGAGGTGAGGACCGGATCATGAGGTAAAGACCGAGTGACCGGGCAGGCGTACTTCAGGGGTATGGAAGTGCGATCAGAACAAAAATCAGAGCAAAAAACTTATGGCATTTCCAGTTTCCGTCAAACATGGGGTTTGGTCTAAAGTCACTTCGCGCGCCCGTCGCCTGGGTGGTCGTCTGCGTGAGCTCCCCGCTCGCTGGGCGCCAGGCCAGCTGCCAGCCGTGAAGGCACACCCCATGGCCGCAGCCATCAAGCGGGCCGCCAACGATCAGCAGCGTGATCGCTTCGCGTTTGAAAACATGGAACCCCGCCTGCTGTTTTCGGCCGATCCAGCCAATCCCTTGACCTACTCCATGACGGCTGGCGATGACCTGACCTTAAAGGTGACCACCGACGAGAATTCCGTGTCGATGGTGCAACTGATCGACAACTCCCAGGAAAGCTCACCGGTGGTGCTGGAGCAGGCACTGGCCGACTTTGCCAGCACTTATGGCGGCATTGTCATTCAGGGCAGCAGTGGCGATGAGTCACTGACTCTGGATGCCAGCCTGACGGAGCTGGATTCGCCGCTGATGATTGTCTTTCACGGCAATGGTGGCACCGACACCCTCACCGGCCCCAGCGCGCTTACCACCACCGACAACCCCGATGCCCTGGTGGACTGGAACCTGGTGGGCAGTGGTGACGGCAGTGCCGACCTGGATGGCTTGGGCAGTAATGTGTCGGTCGGTTTTGACGGCATCGAAGCAATAGATGCTGGTGATGGCAGCGATAGCCTCAGTGCCGTGGCCGGCAGCACCTGGGAGGTGCTTGGCTCCAACAGCCTGCTGGTCGGCGGTATCAGCTTCAGCGGCATTGAAAACCTGGACGCGGCCGGTGGCGATACCCTGGATTACGCCTCCTACACCGATGGCGGCGTCAGCGTGGATTTATCGGCAGGCCAGGCCACCGGTTTTGAATCGGTGTCCGGCTTCCAGCACATTGTCGGTTCCGGCCAGGACGATACCCTGATCGGTGATGGACAGGCCAATACCATCAGCGGCGGTGCCGGCGACGACACCCTGCAGGGAGGTGAGGGCGCCGATACCCTGGACGGTGGTGCCGATACGGACACCATTGCCGCGCTGCGCGATGCTGACCTGACGCTGCTGGATGACGAGCTGCAGGTGAATGGCAGCAAAGAAGATACCCTCAGCAATTTTGAACAGGGCTCCCTGACCGGGGGTGACAGCGCCAATACGCTCGATGCCTCGGCGTTTTCCGGTTCCGTGACCCTGGATGGCGGCGCCGGTGACGATACCCTGACGGGCTCGGCCTATGACGATACCCTCACCGGTGGCGATGGCGCCGACGATATCGACGGCGGCAGTGGCGGCTACGATGTGGTGTATGAAAGTCGCGATGCTGACTTTACCCTCACCGACAGCAGCCTGGTGATCGGCAGTGAGGGCACCGATAGCCTCACCGATATCGACAGTGCGGTGCTGATCGGTGGCGACAGTGCCAACGGTTTCGACGCCTCCGGTTTCACCGTCAACGGCGTCACCATTGACGGTGGCGCGGGCGATGACACCATCGTCGCCACCGGCAAGGACGATACCCTTACCGGCGGCCTCGGTGCCGACAGAATTGATGGCGGTGCCGGTACCGACACCCTGGTGGAGCAAGGCGCAGGCAGCTTCACCCTGGACGATGCCAGCCTCACCCACGCGCTCAATGAAATCCAGACGCTGGAGCTGACTGGGGCCAGCAGTGGCACCTTCACCATTACCTTTGACGGTCAGACCACCACCGATATTGCCTTTGACGCCTCGGTGCAGGAACTGGGGGTGGCACTGCGGGCGCTGAGCAATATTGGCGATGACGATGTGGTGGTCAGCGCCGGTGCCAACGGCTGGGTGATTACCTTTACCGGTGCTCTGGCGGGACAGGATGTGGCGACCCTCACCGTTGCCAACAGCACCAACGGCACCATGACTGTGACCGAGGCGCAGCAGGGCTTTAGTCATGTGGATACCCTGGTGGACAACGCCATTGAGCGGGCCGAACTGACCGGTTCCAGCTCCGACAACACACTCGATGCCTCGGCCTTCAGCGGCAGCGTGGTCCTCGATGGGGTCGGTGGCAACAACACTCTGGTGGGCGGTGCGGGCGATGACACCCTGCTCGGTGGCAGCGGTCAGGATATCCTCAGCGGCGGCGCCGGTGCCGATGTGATCAGTGGCGGTGACGGCATCGATACCCTGGTGGAAAGTGGCGATTCCCGTTTTGTGTTGACCAACACCTCATTGGAAAGCGGTGTAAGTACCCAACAAACGATTACCAAGGGGACTACAGGGTTCTTTGCTTTGGAGTTTGGAGGTGAATCTACATCCAGTTTTGGTGTTGATGATACTACCATCACCGCAGAGACAATCTATAACGCTTTGGTTGCGCTTGATGGCATTGGGGACGACGATATCGTTGTCACCAGCGTTGCTGGTGGCTGGCAAATCAATTTTGTAGGTCAACTGGCCAGTCGAGCCATCGCCCAGTTGACGATAAAAAATACCGGTAATGGCGATACTTCGATCGCTGTTGATACCTTGGGCAGCACCGAAACCGATACCCTGTCCGGCATTGAGTCAGCCGAATTGACGGGCGGCGCCAGCGCCAACTACATCGATGCGTCGGGCTTCTCTGGCTTGACGGAAACCACCTACCTGCAGGACCTCAACAGCGCCCAAGGGGTTGAGCGCGTGGGGGATGCGGATTTCAGAATCACCCTGTCTGACGGCACCACCGAGGTGGACATTGATCTGACCGAGGCGCTGACCATCGCCGATGTGCTGAGCATCATTACGGATGCTCACGCCAACCTGACCGCCAGTCTGGACAGCAGCACCAACCAGCTGGTGATCAGCGACAGTACCGGTGGCAGCAGTAGCCTGACCATCGTCTCGCTCAACAACTCCGCCGCCTACAGCGATCTGGGCTTGCCGGCCACCGGTGACAGCGCCGAGCTTCGCGGCAGCGCCATCAGTTTGGGTGGCGTGACCCTGGATGGGGGCGACGGCAACGACACCCTGATCGGTTCCGTGGGGGATGACTTACTCACCGGCGGCGCCGGGGCGGACAGCCTCAGTGGCGGCAGTGGTTCCGACACCGTGCTGGAAACCCGCGATGCGGACATGGCCCTGACCGACACCACCCTGACCATCGGCAGTGAGATCGATGACCTGTCTTCGGTGGAGCACGCCGAACTCACCGGTGGCGCCTCGGCCAATACCCTGGACGCCAGCAGCTTTACCCTGGGCTCGGTGATCCTTGCCACGGGCGGAGGCACCGATACCCTGAAAGCGGGCACGGGTCACTCGGATACCTTCCTGATTGATGTCGATGGCATGACCTCTGGTACCAAGGTCACAGTCGATGCCGGCGGTGACATTACCGACAGCGTCATTATTGAAGGCTTCAGCGACTCGGGTACCGTCACCCAGGCGGACCTGGAATGGGTGACGTTTGCCAACGGAGAGAGCGATTACACCCTGCGCCAGAACGGCGATATCACCCTGTCGCAAGACCTGACCTACACCGGCCGCAGCATCACCTTCCACGCCCAGAACAAGGACGGCTACACCGACGGTTACCGCTTCAAAACCAACGGTTACGATATCACCACCACCAACGGTGACAGTGGTGGCGACCTGACCATCAAAGCCGATCACATTGAAATCAATGACGGCACAGTGATTGATACCCGCGGTGGTCTGAGCGATGGCAGTGGTCACGGCAGCGTAACCCTGAAGGCCGTCAACGATAAGGCCATCTGGACCAGTGGCTTTTTCGATTACGACTACATTGAAGTGGACATTGATATCGGTGCGGCTACCATCTTAGGCGGCGATATCACCATCAAGGCGGAAGCCAACAGCCAGCGCTACTTCGACGCCGATGACATTGGTGTCGGTGGTGATGTGGGCAGCCTGCTGGATAAAGGCTTCAATGGCATCGTCGGGGCGACGGAAAACCTGTCGCTGTTTGTTGGCATTGCGGTGTCGAAATCCTACGCGGATATCGATGTGGACAGCGGTGCTTATATCGAAGGTCTCAGCGTCGATATGGACGCAACGGCGGTGGCCTACACCAACGCCGCGCCCATCTCCCCATTACTGGGTATCGCCATTGGTTACACCGATACCCGCGCGGAAATTATCGTTGATGGCACCATCAAGACCACCGATGGCGACCTGTCGCTGACCTCCAATACCCTGAGCGTTGCCGATGTGATCGCCGATGCGTCCGCCGGTGCGACGGTATCTGGCGCGGTGGCCGTGTCGGTCATTGATTCACTGTCGAAAGCACAGCTGTCCGATACCTCTGACGTCACCGTTGAGAACGGCAACCTGCTGGTGCGGGCCGACTCCGAAGACCAGGCTCGCACCATGGCGCGAGCCACCGCCGGCAACGATGGCACCATTGGTATCGCCCTGGCGATTGAATCACAAACTACTGACAACAAAGCCTACTTGGATGGCATCGCGGACGTCAGTGGCAACATCGAAGTGTCCGCCTATCACGAGCGGGGCACCCTGGAAGTCAACCAGATGTTTGTGATTCCGAGCTACGCTTCCGGCACCGAAGCCTCCAGTGGTGTCGGTACTGACAAGACCGGCGATTACCTGGACGATGCCCGCTCGGCGGCGACCACCAAGTTGACGTCCTGGGCCACCACACCCATTGCCAATTACATCAAGAGCAAATTTCCCACCTCCGATTCGGTGTGGGATTTTGATGTGTCAGCGGCGATGGCGATTTCGGTAGACATCAATAACGCCGACGTTCGCATTGGCGAGACCACCGACGATGGCGATGGCTACTACGCCGATGTGGAAGCCGATGGCCAGATTTACCTGGGTTCAAAAATCGAAGCCCGTCCAGATATTGCGACCTCTTCTTCGGCCACCGACGAAGGTGTGGCCACCAAGGATACGTCCAAGGGGCCAACGACTACCGGGGTTTCGGTGGCCATCGCCCACCAGACCTTGATCAATAACGCCGATGCCAGTATCGGTGTCAACGCCCAGGTGGACGCCAAAGACCTGATCACCATCAGCGCCGAAGCCCTGAACGAAATCGACCCGTTGGGTTTGTGGGGTGCCAACCTGGTGAGTCCATTCCTGGATGCCAACCTGGACGCCGACTACACCTCCCGCGACGGCAGCCAGACCATCTCCAACGGTATGACCGTGGATGTGAAGGACAACGTGGATGCGGCCAATGGCGATGCCGGCAGCCGTTACCGCTATATTGGCTACGTTGCGGATGAATACGATCTCGCCACCACCGATTTCACCGACGATGAATACTGGGAAGACCTGGGTTCTCCGGCGCTGAACACCGGGCTGGAATTTGTTCGCACCCTGTCCACCTACATCAACGACAATGGCGGCCTGCAGAACAACCTGTTCGACGGTTCAGCTTTTACCCAGACCAAGGGACAGAAGAGCGCCTACGCCGGCAGTGTGGTGGTGCTCTATATGAACCAGAGCGCCGATACTCACATTTACGAGGGTGCCCAGGTCAACCGAGACGATGACGGTGTCACCGACAGTGACGATTTTGATTCCGGCAATCGCGATCTGGTGTTGCAGGCCAACGGCGTTAACCACGGCATTTTGATCGCAGGCCAATTGCAGACCTCAGGCAGTACCTCCGACAACAGTGCAGCTGGTGCGTCGATTGGGGTGTTGGTCAACGACGGCGATGTCACCGCACGCATTCACGACGGCGCCAGTGTCTACGCCGACAGCCTGAAGGTCGATGCCCAGAACGAAGTGCTGAACATCAGCCTGGCCGTGGCTGGCAGCAGTGCCGCCAATGGGGCTTACAATGGCTCCATCCTGTTTAATGTGGTGGACAACAGTACCCTGGCCCAGATCGATAACGAAGTGGATCTGGATGTGGGGTCCAACATTGTTACTGACGGCGCCTCCCTGGTGGTGAATGCCTCCGATGAGAGCTATCTGATTGGCTTGGCCGGTGCGGTGACCAAATCCGAACAGGTGGGCTTTGGCGCGTCCGTGGCCAGCAACATCGTGTTGCGCGATACCCAGGCGGTGATCGGTAACCAGTATGACGAAGAAACCCTGGGCACCCCGGCGGACATGACCGTCGCCGGCAATGTGCTGGTGAGTGCCGACAACAGCGGATTTGTCGGCACCTTTGCGCTGTCGGGAGCCGTCGCTTCACCGAAGCCGGGTGCCACACCCTCCAACGGCACCGGCGGTACCCAGGGCAGTGACGGCTCCACCAAGAGCACCCAGGATCTGGTGGGCTGGCAGAGCCGCTGGTCATCGGTGCTAACCGAGATGAAGAGCAGCTCGAAGTTTCAAGAGGCTGCAGATGCCACCGGTGCTTCAACTTCGCAGACCGGCTGGGGTGTGTCCGGTGCGGTGACCTTGAACATCCTTGAGGACGATGCCCGCGCCTATGTGCACGATCTGTCCACCTTCGATGTGGCAGAGCTGACGCTGGATGCCAGCAACACCACCAACGTGGTGTCGGTGGCGGGTGCCGTGGCCGCTGCCAAGGGTGATGGTGTAACCAGTAGTCGGGGCATTGCCGGCGCGGTGAGTGTCAACGTACTGTGGGGCAACACCGAAGCCATTATTGATAACGTGGAACTGCTCTACGCCGACAGCCTCGACCTGGACGCCCTGCGTGAGGGCTCGGTGGTGGCAGTGACCGCCGGCATTGGGGCGGCCACCGGTCGCGATGGTATTGCCCTGGCTGGCTCAGTGTCGGTCAACAACATCAGTTACACCGTCAAAACCGGCCTGAACAACATTGGCGACGGCACCGATAACGGCGCCGATGCGGACATTGCCGGCGCTGTGGATCTGCTGGCGAAAGACGCAACCGATCTGGTGCTGGTTGCCGGAGCCGCCGGCTTTGGTGGCAAAACCGGCGTGGGGGCGTCCATTGCCTTTGGCCAGATTGAGAACACCATCGAGTCGACGGTGGATTCCGTCGAAGCCCTGAAGCACACCGGCGACCTGACCGTGAAAGCACTGGCCGACGATGTGCTGGTGGCGGTCACCGGTGCCGCTGGTGTGGCGTCGGGAGGCGGTACGGATGGCTATGGCATTTCCGGTACCTTTACCCTCAACTTTGTCGATAACACCATTACCGCCCAGGTGGTGGATACGGAAACCGTATCCGGTTCCTCCGGCGATGTGGACGTCTACGCGGTGGACGATTCCGCCCTGTTTGGACTGGGTGGCGGTGTCGCCTACGGTAAGACCGTGGGCCTGGGTGTGGCCTTTGCCCTGAATTTCTTTACCAACAACATTACCGCCAAGGTGGACAATTCCAAGCTGCGCACCAGCGGCAGTTTGAAAGTGCGGGCGGAAGAAAACGGCTGGTCGGCTACCGCTGCGATCGGTGGTTCCGGCTCCGAAAACGCCGCCATTGCCGGCGGTATCGCGGTTACCGAAACCGGCAATGTGGTGGAGGCCTTTATCAAGGGCCAGAGCGATGTGGCCGTGACTAGCGATGTCACAGTTTCTGCCATGGATACCACCACCAGTGTCAATGTCGCGGGCGGCCTGGCGTTTTCCAGCAAGGGCGCCCTGGGTGCGTCCATTGGTGCCAACCTGATTGAAAACGACGTCACTGCCAACATCGACAGTTCAAGAGTGGACTCCAGCGCCGGCAGTGTGGACGTGTACGCGTTGTCCGATGTGGTGATGGTCAGTGTCGGAATCGGCGGCAGCGGCGCCAGTAACCTGGCGGTGGGCGGCTCAATCTCCGTCACCGAAATGCGCAACGATGTCACTGCTTCTATCACCAACAGCGAAAATATCTCACAAGACATCGCCTATGTTTCGGCTGTGGACGGCGTCAATGTGGCCGCCTCCGACGCCAATGTACTGGTGGCCTTTGCCGGTGCCGGTGCGTTCTCCAGCAGCGCTGGGGTAGGCGCGGCGATTTCGACCATCTACACCGAGAACAACACCAAGGCTTATATTGATAACGCCAAGGTTTACGCCTCAGGCACTGGCACTGACGAAGGCCAGGTGACCGTGGTGGCCGGCGTGCTGAGCAGCAGCTCCGATCTGGACCTGGGCAGCTTGGGTTTGCAGCTGGACACCAGCGGTGATTTCGCTGATGTGGACCTGGGCTCCAGCCTCATCAACGTCACCCTGGCCGGTGCTCTGGCCAGCTCTTTCGCTGCCGGTGGTGCCATCAACTCCACCACCACCCAGAACACCACAGAGGCCTACGTCAGTGGCGGTGCCGATGTGGATGCGCAGCAGGGTGTGGTGATTTCCTCGGCCGATGATCTGGAAATCACCAGCGTCGCCGTAGCGCTGGCCGGTTCCAGCAGCACCGCAGCCGGTGCCGCCGTCAGCAACACCGATACGACCAACAAAACTCGCGCCTACATCAAAGGCGGCAGCACTGTGAATGCCGAGACCGCATCGGACTCTTCGATTCAAGTGGTTGCGACTTCCGATGTGTTGGCAGTGAATGTGGCCGCCGGTCTGTTTGTGTCCGGTAACACGGCGCTGGGTGGTTCCGGTGTGGGCGCCTATCTGGACAATACCGTGGAAGCCTACATCAGTGGTTCCACCGTCGTGACCGATGACAGCCTGCTGGTGCAGGCGGAGTCCAACGATCACCTGAAATCCTACGCCGGCGCCATCGCCGGTTCCGGTTCAACCGCAGCCGGTGGTGCGGTGACCGTCAATCGCATTACCAATGACGTCAGCGCCTATATCGCCGCCGATTCCACTATCACCGCCGAGGGCAACAACAGCCTCAGTGTGAAAAAATGGAGCAGCGATAACAGCGGCAGCGAATCCAGCGAGAGCCTGTCGGGACTGGCGGTGATTGCCAGCAGCGATGCCGAAATTGACGCGGTGTCTTTCTCGGTGGCGGCGTCCGGTAATATTGGTTTGGGGGTGAACGTCAATGAAAACACCCTCACCAACAGCACCAGTGCTTACATCTCCGATTCGGAAGTGAACAGTTCGACCGTACACGGTGGCGATGTGGTGGTGCGTGCGCATCACAATTCCGATGTGGTCTCCGGCGGCGGCTCCGCCGGTATCGGTTTGAGCGGTGGTGGAGCCGGAGCGGCGGTGGATGTGAACTACCTCGACAACACCACCGAGGCCTATATTGCCGATGATGATTCAGGCTCGGACCTGGATGTGATCTACAGTGGCGGCGACGTGGAAGTGACTGCGCTGACCCGCGAAGACGTCACCTCCTTTGCGGTGGGTATCGCCGGTGGCCTCTACGCCGGTCTGGCCGGAGCCGGTACGGCGGTATACTCCACCTCGGGCACCCACGCCTACGTGCGCCTGGCAACGATTAATGCCGACAGCGACATTATTCTCAACGCCGACAGCCGCACCCGCTACGAATTCCACACCGGTGCCGGTGCCGCCGGTGCGGTCGGCGCCGGTGGCTCGGTGGTGGTGGGTGATATTCAAACCACCACTCAGACCTACGCCGAAGGCGCGACCCTGAATGCCGGTAATGATGTCTCCATTACCGCCAACTCCATTGAGGATGTGAGTGTGGCGGTGGCCACCGCCGCGGTGGGGGGTACCACCCTGGCCGGTGCCGTGACGGTGATCTACATCGAGTCCGACACCAACGCCTTTACCGCCAGCAATGGCGCCACTCACTCGGACATCGACGCAGTCAACGACGTGATTGTCCACGCCGATAACCTGACCCGCGTCAATCAGGACGATGACCGGGTTGAACTCACTGGCAGTGTTGGCTTGAGCGCTTCAGGGGGTGCCGGTGCCTCGGTGGATGTGATCACCATCAAGAACGATGTCAATTCTTACGTCGGCGCCTACTCGGATGTGGACGCCGGTCGTCACGTGGATATCGAAGCCGATGGCAAGCAGCTGGTGGATTCGATTGTTATTGCGTTTTCCGGTGGTGTTTCCACCGGTATCGCCGGCGCTGTGTCGGTGGTGAACATCGGTCGCGGCAGCGGCTCCTCCGGGGCGGGCCAGACCTCGGCCGCGCAGGAGATGATCGACGGTGCCTTTGTCGATCCGGAAGACGATACCCAGACCCTGGGCGGTGCCAGCCTCGACGAAGACAACACCGCCGCCGGTGGTATTCGCGCGTTTATTGGCGACGGTGCCAGCGTCAATGCTGGGGTAACCAACAGCAATGGCGATATCATTGTCGACGCCAACAACACCGTCGACCTGGGTATGGTTACCGGTGGTGTGGGCGTGGGCCTGACCGGCGCCGGAGTGGGTGGTTCGGTCAGTGTGGCCGAGGTGGAAGTGACCACTGAGGCGTTTGTCGGCCAGGGTGCGGTGCTCGCCGCCGCCGATGACATTCAGTTACTGGCCACCTACGACAACACCAGCGACATCAACGCCTACGGCGGTGCCGCCGGCTTGGTCGGACTGGGTGCCCAGGTGTCGATCATCACCGACAACAGCACGCAAAGTGCCTACAGCAAAGACGGCAGCAGCGACAGCAATGGCGCCGTGTTCAAAAATGCCGATGCGGTAACCCTCAAGGCGTCCGCCGACTACGACCTGACCCTGCAGTCCTCCGGTGTAACAGCCGGTGCGGTGGCGGCTGGCGCCGCGGTGGGCGAAGCCAATGTAGGGGGCGGTACTTACGCCTACCTGGGTGAATACACTCAAGTGGGGCAAACCGGAACGGTTGACCGCCTCAGTATTGAAGCCGGCTCCGTTGTTGATGCCGATATTGATGTCTGGACTGTGGCGGCGGGAATTGGTGCTGGTACCGGTAACGATGCCAACTTTACCTACGACTCGGATATCTACGCCTACGTGGATGATGGCAGCGACATCACCCTGACCAGTGACCTCAGTGTCTATGCCCACGCCACCCCCTATGTGAACGTGAAGATCACCGGTGTGGCGGCTGGTGCGGCAACGGTTGGGGTGTCCCTGATTGACGTGCTGATCGAGCCGAACATTGTGGCCACCTTGGGCAATCCGGATTTCAGCGTGGCCAGTACGGGCGTCAATGTCAGTGCCAACAACGTAACGGTGAAAGCGGAAAACAAAATTGGCAGCCACGGTTATACCGCGGATACGGAAAGTACATCGGCCTCCACCGGCTTGCTGCTGGGGGTTGATGCGTCCGTCAACAAGATTGAAAACAATACCCTGGTACAGGCCGGCATTTCCGCCAACAGTGACATCGATGTCACTCAGGCTGTGCAAGTGCTGGCGGACAATGACACCAAGCACAAGGCCAAGGCCGGTGGTGGTGCCGGCAGTCTGCTCGCCGCTGTGGGGGTGGGGCATGGTGAAGTTACCACCAAGACCACCACCTACGCCTATCTGGATGAAAACGTTGAGCTCGATGCCGGGTCATTGTCGATCAAGGCGTTGAGCGAAAACGATAATTACGTGGATATTGTCACCGGCTCCGTGGGCCTGTTGTTGTCCGGTGCCGGTGCGCGGGTGAAAACCACCGACGACAGTGATGCCTCGACCTGGATTGGCGCTGTTACCGATGGCAGTGAGATTACCCTTAGCGGTGATCTGGATAACAGCAACGGTCAGACCGGCGAGTTTGATATGGTGGCTCGTCACACCATCAATTTTGATCACCAGCTGGCGGTGTTCTCGGCGGGTCTTCTCGCCGGCACCGGGGCCGACATCGATCACGCGATTACCGTCGATACCACGGCCACCATTGGCGACAGCGTGGTGCTGACGGCCAATGACATCAACGTCGAAGCGACCACTTCGGTGATCAAGGATAGCGTCAGTGGCCGCAACGTCGATGGCTATGCGGTGGTGACTGTCGGCGTGGCCGCGTCGGCCATCCACACGGACATTGTGCTGGATCTTGAAACCCAGGTGCAGCTGCTCGATAACGCCGAACTGATTGTCAGTGGCGATGCGTCCAATCCGGGCGCGGTCAACCTGCACGCGCTGAACATTTACGACATCGACGAAGACAGCCTGTTTGTCGCCGCTGGTGGCCTGGCCATTTCCGGCGTCGGTGCCTACTTCCACCTGACCGACACCAACGCCCTGTCGCAAGTGTCGGTGGGCGACGGCGCCAGCATCGATTCCATTGGCGAAGTGGTTATCTCCGCTCGCGGCAACGGCGTCATTGAAGTGGAAAACAATTCGGAATCCCACGGTATTGGTACCATTGCTGCCGGTATGACCGAAGTGGATCTGCGCCCCGATAACTTTGTGCTGTTTGGTGATAACGCCAGCGTCAGTTCGGATCTGGACCTGAAAATTTCCGCCGGTACCGACACCGACTTTAACCGCGATCAGTACACCATCAGTGCTCGCGGTAACAACTTCTCGGTCAGTGTGGTGCCCATCAGCGACCTGGATGCCGAAGCCACGCTGTTGCAGTACAACTACATTACCGTCAATGCCGGCGCCGTACTGGAAACCGGCGGCATTGCCTACCTGCACGCCGACCGTCGCGGTTTTGCCGACATGACCGCCAAAGCCAAGGCCATCAACTGGGCCACCGGGTTGAACGACCTGATCAGTGGCACGGAATGGTTTGCTGGCGATATCGAGACTGAGGCCGATGGTATCGTCACCATCAATGGTACCGTGCGCACCGGTATCAACCGCAATGTGACATTGACACTGGAAGAAGATGGCAGTGGCAACATCACCGAAACCAGCGACGGTGAGATCGGCTACACAATGGGCAGTAAGGCGCTCGAGTCCGAGTTGATTGTGGAGCTGCAGTTCGCCAAGACCCAGTTGGCCCAGTACGGTGATACCGATGTGAACTTGCAGACCTTCTACCAGGATGAAGTGGATCGCATTGAAGCTGAGCTGCAGGCACTGGGGCTGTGGGAGGTCAACGGCGAATACGAAGGCTATGTCGAAAGTGAAGTGCAGACCATTGTGGTTGACCCGGTATTGGCCCAGGCCGGTTACATCGATATCCGTGCCGATGTGCTGACCGGCAGCGGTGAACTGGATGCGCCGGGCGATGCCAAGGTGCTGATCAGCAACAACACCAGTGCTTACCTGGAAATCAGCGGCATTGATATTCCGGACACTACCGGTGGGGTGCGTCTCAATGGCGAAGAGGTCAGCAGTAACGCCGAGATCAATGCCATCAGTTCTACGGCCGATGCAAGCTTTAATAAGATCACAGACAACAGCGCCAGCGATCCAGCCATTGTGATTGAAAACGTGCCCGGCAGCTGGAACCTGCCCGACATCACCATCAACGGTGATATCTACAATTACCGCGGTAGCCTGGATATCACCAACAAGGATGGAGCCGAGGGCAACATCTATTTTTACGGTGAAGTGGCCGCCAAGAACATGACCGTCACCGCCGGGGGCTCACTGGTGGTTTCCGGTGCGACCAAGTACCAGACCGGTGGTGAAGGTTATTCCCTGCTGGATTCCCTCACCAGTGGCGGTACCAGTGCGGCCAACAGCGCCGATGTGGTGTCTACCTTGCAAGGCGACTCCGTTAACAACCTGATCAAGGCCGACCGCATCACCATTGATGCGTCCTGGATCAACCTCAACGGAATCCTGCAAAGTGGTGATGAGCAGTTGTCGCTCACCATTGGCAGTGAAGCCACCGATTTCATCAATTCGCTGTCCAGCTCGGCCACCGGCCGGGTCTGGTTGAGCGAGGTGGTGGACGGTTCCGTGCAGAGCATGTACGACGGTTTCAATGTCTACTACAACACCGCCACCAAGCAGCTGGAAGTGGAAGACGTGGCCATCAGTGGTGGCTATATCTCGCTGACCGGCAACATTGTCAATATCGGCAGTGGTGAAATCAAAGTGCTGGGTGGTTACGGGGATATCAGTATCACCAACAACACCGAGCTGGACATGGTGGTCAACCGGGTTGATAACGCCGAGCGGGGCGAAGGCAAGCTGATCATCAACGACACCGCCAAAGGCTCATCCACCACCTATGTGATGGATGAAAATGGCGTCAAGGTCAACAACGGCGCCTACACCAGCAGCACCAGTTTCACCTACACCCCGAAAACCGGCATGCGCTATGCCTACGCCGTGGATGTGGAGACCGGCTGGGTGTACAACACCATTGAAGCGCAATCCGGCTGGCTGGGCATCGACTGGCTGGCGGCGGATCCTTCTGATGTGGACTGGTCCGAGCCGCCGGAACTTCTCAGCCAATCGCTGGCGGACGAGGGTCCCTACTTCTACCTGGATGCCAATTCTGCGACCGAGGCGTATACCTACACCTCCAGCACGGATATCGGTTCTGATAAGAGCTATGTTAAAGACCGCTGGAAAACCAGTACCTGGTACGGCAAGAAAACCTACTACACCCACCTGACCCGAGAGGTGGTGACGACCACCACGCACACCCATACGGTGAAGGCGGATTACGATATCGGTATCAGCTTTATCGGCAGCAGCAGCCAGGGCAATATCATTATCAACTCCACAGTGGCGGGTGCCGACATTTACCTGGCTGATTCCATCGCCAATACCCTGGGTACGACCACCATCACCTCCCAGGGCGACATCATTCAGTCCAACAGCTCCACCGGCGTGGGCGGGCGTGAAATCATCCTCACCGCGAGCGGCGATATCGGCGCGGCCCAGGCGGTGAATACGGAACAGACGGATGACGCCACCGCCAGCCTCAAGGTCACCAGCAGCAGCGGCGAGATCAACATCAATGAACTCACCGATGGCCTCTACATCGACCAGGTGACCTCGGCCAATCGTTCCGATGTAACCCTGACCGCCAGCAGCCTGTCCGTTGCCAGTGGCAAGACCGGCCAGGTTTACGGCGGCTCGATCACCCTGACGGCCGATGGTGGCGCCATCGGTGCCAGTGGGGCCGAGATCCAGGTGGACCTGGGCACGTCGGCGTCGCATCTGCTGAACGCCTCGGCCATCGGCGATGTGTTCCTGTCGGAAGTCAGCGGCGATCTGCGGGTCGAATCCATCAGTTCCGCCACCGGCGATGTGTGGCTGGAAGTGCAGGCCGGTGACCTGGTGGACGGCGATACCAGCGCCGTGGTGGATACCGATACCTACGACACCCTGCTGGGCATCTGGAGTTCGCTGGAGCTGCGTGAAGAAGATGGCGCTCTGGACAAGATTGATGAAGCCAAAGACGCTTACGCCAACGCCAAGGAAGCGGACTACCGCAGTTATTGGAATTACCGCAATCAATTTGGCGGCGTCTACGATGCCTCACAGGTCGTGACCCTGTCGGCGGATGAAGAAAGTTACTATCGCACGGTGCAGGGCTACGATGACAACGACATCACCACCCTGCAGAACAAACGCACCACCGAGTACCATGATCTGCACAACACCTATGGCAGTGTCACCGGCAGTTACGATGAGAGCTGGACCTACACACTGACCGCGACCGAAGAAGCCAGCATTGAAGAAGGCATTAAGGTCTGGACCGAAGAGGAGCTGCTCAACCTGATCGGTGCCGGCCTGATGCAGGAAGTGACCGATACCCAGAGTACCATCGAAGATGAGAACATCACCGCCGAAGGCAACATCACCATCATCACCCAGGGCAGTGTCGGTTCCGCCGATGGCCAGGTGATCATTGATGTATCCTCGAAGCCGCTGTCGCTGACCGACGATGAAAAAGTCGCGCTGGCCTCGGCCGAGCGGGCTGACGTGACTTACCTGACCAGTGATTTCATTGCCGCGACGGTGAACTTTATTCACTCTGATTCGACCAATGACACCATTGTGCGCAGCGACGGCGGTGACTTCACCACAGACTTTGCTGCCGGCGATTACATCCGCATTTTCGGCAACACCGACAACGCGGATGAGCTGGGTACCTACTTCCAGATTGAATCGGTGAACGCATCCACCATTACCCTGGTGGCGAGCGATGTGCTGGTGACGGAGAACCTGAAGTCGATCGAACTGGCCACCATGACGCCGGATCCCCAGGCGACCCTGGATTACCTGGTGGACTCGCTCACTTTCGAGCACTTCGACGATGCCGGCGATACCCTCAGCCGCGCCAGCGGCAGCTGGCTGGACGATGGTTTTGAAGCGGGCATGCGTATCCAGTTGAGCGGCAGCAGCAATAACGATGTGGATTCCGGCAAGTTCTACACCATCGCCTCCGTGACTGACTCGGTCATCACCCTGACCACGGCCGCGGACTTGAGCGCGGGCACCGATGCGGATGTCACCGTGTCGCGAGCGGTGGAAATCGTCAAGATAGTCATTGACCAGCGCGACGACGTCGACATCTGGGCCAAGAGTGGTTCGCTGTCGGCCCAGGCCAACAGCGATGGCTCGCAAGCCGATGCCTCGATCTACATCGGCTCCGAGTACGACCTCAACCTGAATCAGGTGGACAGCAGCGGCGTGGTGCGCATCAAGACCGGCGGTGGCCTGTTTAATGCAGCGGCCACCGATGTGGTCAACGTCACCGGCGAAGACATTGTGCTGGAAGCCAGTGGCGGCAGCATCGGTGTCGATGGCAACCGCATACTGGTGGATACCGAAGCCGGCACCACCTTGACCGCGCGCTCCAGCGGCAGCATCTACCTGGAAGAAACCAGCGGCGACCTGGAAATTGGCTCCTTCTATTCCGAGGGGGATTACATTGATCTGCTGGCCAGTGACGGTGCCATTGTTGACGGTCTCAACCACGACTTTGCCAAACTCAGTGCCCAGATCGGGGTTATCCTGACCGCCGAGACCGGTATTGGTGAAAGCGGTGATCGCATCGAAATGGATCTCGCTGCTTCCGCCTTTATTACCGCCATCACCAACAGTGGTGATATCTACCTGGAAGAAACGGTGGGCGATATGAACGTCAACCGTATCCAGACCAATAACGGCAGTGTGGACCTACTGGCCCAGAACTCCATCCTGGACAGTCAGGATTATTCCGGCGCGACGGTATCCGGCCTGCCGGAAGCGGATGTGATCGGCAACAACATCACCCTGACCGCGACCCTGGGCGCCATTGGTGCCTCCGGCAACGACCTGGATATTGACAGTGGATATACCTCGGCCGGCACCCTGACCTCGAGCAGTAATCTCAACACCTACCTGATCGAAACTGAGGGAGACCTGTACCTCAACACGGTCGGTGCGGGTGCGGATGTGGACGCCGACCAGACTGCTTACATTCTGTCGTTCGGTGGCATTTACAACGGCGCCGCTGCAGGTACCACCAACGTTTCCTCAGGTCGAGTGCAACTGTTTGCCGATGAATCCATCGGTACCAGCAGCAACAATCTTGAAACCGTGGTGGGCTTTATGGAAGGCCGTTCCACCTCCGGCAGTGTCTGGATCACCAACACCGGTGGTCTGGTGGTCGGTGGTTTGGCCAACGACAACGGCATGACGGCCGGTGGTGAAGTTAACCTGTACGCCAACAGCCCGATTACGGTGGAAAAAGACATCCTGTCAGACAGTGATATCAACATTACCGCCAGCGAAAAAACCGATGGCGATTACGATCACATCACCGTCAACGCCGACATCACCATCAAGACCACCAACGGCTCCATCACCATCAGTGCCGGTGACGATATTACCGTCAATGCCGGTGCCTTGATTGAGGCCACCGGTGATATTGAGATCACCAGTCTCGATCAGGACGGTGGTGTCGATGGCGATGATGGCGGCAGCGACTTTGTGTTGCAGGGCACTTACATTGCCGGTGGCAGTCTGAATATTACCGGCAGTGCTGCCGTGGACACACTGGATCTGCAGGGTGACTTCTCTGCCACGACGGCGATCAATATCGACACCGGCGCCAGTGGCGATACGTTGACCCTGACGGGCAACCTGAATGCCAACAACGGTAGCCTGACCATCGACACCGGCGCCGGAGCGGACATCGTTGATCTGCAAACCGTGTTGCTGGGTAACACCATCACCATCCTCACAGGGACGGAACTGGATCAGTTGACTCTGGCGGGGGCGACAGCCGGCAGTGCCATTCGCATTGAAACTGGCGAAGGCAATGACGTGCTGACCGTCACTGGTCAATTGCAAGCGATCGGTGGCAGTGTCTGGATCGATACCGGCGCCGGTAACGATACGGTCGATATTCAGGACACCATTATGGCGGCCAGCGTCGATATCCTGCTGGGCGAAGGCAACAACAGTCTGGACCTGGCCGATATCGCAGCGACGGTTTCCATCAATATTGAAGGTGGCAGTCTGGTCGATAACATAATCGCGACTGGCTCGATCGATGCGGGCACGGGTAGCCTGACCGTTGACACCGGCGCCGGTGCCGACGTGATCGACCTGCAGGGTGACATTGTTGCCGATAGCATCGAACTGCTGTTGGGCGATGGTGCCAATACCCTGACCCTGGCCAATGTCACCAGCAGCACCTCGTTCAGCCTGTTGGCGGGTGTTGATGCGGACGATATTACGGTCACCGGCACCCTGGATGGCCAGAGCGGCTCGGTCGCCATTGACAGTGGTGACGGTGATGACACCCTCGATCTGCAGGATACCGTCAGTGGCAACACGATTGAAATGCTGTTGGGCGATGGCTTGAATGTTCTGGGTTTTGTCGGCCTGGCAGCGACCAGCTCCATTCGTCTGCTGAGTGGCAGTGGCCGTGATCTGGTCACGGCCACCGGCACGGTAACCGCGGGTACGGAAATTGATATCCTGCTGGGTGCCGGCAACGACGAACTGGATATCCAGAGCACGTTCACGGCGCCTGATATCGCCATCGATCTGGGCGATGACGCCGACACCTTCACCTTGACCGGTGGACTGCGCGCGGATGTGATCGCCATCAGTGCCGGGGCGGGTGATGACGACCTGTTCTTTACAGGCTCCTTGCGCGATACCAATGCCGCCAGCGACAGTGATGCGGACACTATTACCATAGACTTGGGTGACGGTGCCGATGACCTGCTGCTGGATGTGATGGAACTGACCGGCTACACCCAAGTTCTGGGTGGCGCCGGTGATGACAGCCTGTCGGTGATTCGTCTGCACAGTCGCAGCGAAGACCTCAACCTGGACGGCGGCGAAGGGGCGGACGATTACTACATCGAAACCACCAACGTTGATGATAACGGCGATGACGCCGACTATGTGATCAATGTCCATGACAGCGGCACGGACACCAACGACGCCGATCAGCTGGTGATCGACGGTACCAATGACGCCGACCTGTTCCTGATGCGTGAGAACTTTATTGCCCGCCTGCACGGCAGCAGCCTCAACTACACCGACAATGAGGCCATTGAACGCATTAATATCGATAGCAGCCTGAACGGCGACGCCGACAACAGCGGTGTGCTGCTCAATGGCCTGGACGGTTACGACGAGTTCTACTTTGACGATACCGCCACCACCATGACCGTGGATGGAGGCATCGGCAACGACGGCTTTTATGTGGGGCAGGTCTATGGCAGCGAACCGGAAACCGCTCTGGCGGGCGATCACATCGGCACCAACGAAACCACTCGTGGTTATTTAAGTTACGGCGTAAGCCACGACACCACCCTGAAAGGGGACGATGGCAATGATGTGTTCTCGGTCTACAGCAACAAGGCCGAGTTGTTTATGGAAGGCGGTGAAGGTAACGACAGCTTTGAGTTGCGTGCCTTTATTGCGGAGAACCCGCTCAACGTCGATGGGGGCGGCGGCGCCGACACGGTGGAGTATAACCTCAATGCCACCGTCAACATTGATGGCGGTGATGGCTCCGATACCGTCAGCCTGATCGGCAGTGAAGGCAATGACAGCTTCCTCATCAATGAGGACGGTATTTTTGGTGGCGGTTACTCTATTTCCGTCAGTGGTTCAGAACTGATCGAAATCGATGGTCTCGAAGGCGACGATACTTTCTACATCCAGGCCACCCCAGCTGGGGTGACGGTAAAAGTCATCGGCGGTTTAGGCAGTGATGAGTTTATTGTCACTGGCGATGTGCTCAGTAATATTACCGGCGGCAGCGCTGCGGATCAGTCCATTGGTGAGCTGCAGGGCAAGCTGATTCTGGAAGGCGGTACCAGTGATACCCAGCGTACCCTGAGAACCGCGGTGATGTTGCCCAATGAGATCGTAGAGGCGCCTCTAAATATACCGGACGTCACCGATGAAAGCCTGCAGACAGATCGTGTAACCGTTTTCCGGGATCACACGGACAAGGCTGAGAAATGGCACGTCAGCTCCGATCAGCTGCTGGCGTTTGACGAGACGGACAATCCGCTGGCCGATATCCAGTTTGCCGGTGTCGACGTGGTGGAATTGTTGCTGGGCGAATACAACGACCTGGTTACCGTAGATACCACTGCCGTTTCCAGCAGCCACGATTTCCAGTTCTTCAATGGCGACAGCATAAAACGCAATGACGGTGTCGACTGGTTCAGTGAAGGATATCGGGTCGGTGACAGCATTACCTTAACCGGTACTGCTGATCGCGACGGTGAATACATCATCAGCAGCCTGTCCTCCGACGGTACCAGTATGACGTTGCAAGGTGTCAGTTTTGGAGCCGACGTCACGATGAGTGCAACGGTTATGAGGCTGTTGCCGCTGCTGGCTATTCACGGCGGCGGTAACCAGCTGCTGGCCGATGGCGTCACCATGGGGGGTGACAGCTTTACGGTGACAGGCAGTGGCTATGCTGATGGCAGCAATGTACCGCTGATCTTACTGGGCGATACCACCCAGAATGGCGGACGTTACACCGATGACCCACTCAATCCGAACACGGAGCAGGCACGTCTGTACAGCAACCACGGCAACGATGTGTTTGATGCGTCTGCCGCCAGCTCCGGATTGGTAATTTATGGTGGTGCCGGAGATGACACCATCATCGGTAGCCAGGGCAACGACCACTTACTGGGCGGTTCCGGCAACGACAGCATCGATGGCGGGGCGGGCACTGATCACATTTACGGTGACTCGGGCCTTAACCTGGATCTCGGCGAGCGCATCAGTCTACGCACCGATGCCAGTCAGGCGGTCTTGTCCATTGCCACGTTCAACGCTGCCAGCGACCCATTGGCCGATGGCTTGCTGGCGGGTAATGACACCCTCAGCGGAGGCGATGGCAGTGATGTGATTTTGGGTGATCACGGCGTGATTACCCAGCAGCGCAACAGTTTCCCAGGTGACCTGCGTCTGTTCAGTACGGGCAATGTGACCCAGGTGAGCAGTGTGGAACTTGGCAATGGTGGCGATGACACCATTGCCGGTGATGCCGGTGACGACTGGATCATCGCCGGTCAGGGTCGTGATACGGTGAATGCCGGGGCCGACAACGACATCGTGATGGGTGATAACGGCACGCTGTTGTTTACCGATGGTCACCTGACCTCCATGGTGAGCGATGACCTGGACGATTCCACCGGCGATGATGACGTTCTCAATTTGGGCGACGGTTGGAACCGGGCCATTGCCGGTGCAGGTAGTGATACCGTCAACGCCGGCACCGGTATCGACCACGTGATCGGCGATCACGGTGAACTGACTTACACCACCGGCGATGTGTTGATCGAAGCCAGCAGCAAACTGCCGGACTTCGGCGCCGGCGACACCCTGTCACTGGGCGACGGTGAAACCGTGGTGATTGCCGGTGCTGGCAATGACTCTGTCACCACCAGCGGCGCTGCCAACGACACCGTCCTGGGTGACTTTGGCGCGCTGATCTGGAACAGCGCTGGCGTGATTCAGTCGGCGCAGAGCTCGGATCTCGACAAGGGCGGCGATGATACCCTCACGCTGGCGGATGGCGACAACCTGGTGATTGGGGGCCAGGGTGCTGATCACATCACCACCGGTATTGGTCAGGACATCCTGTTGGGCGACAGCGGTGAAGCCAGCTTCAGCAATGGTTGGTTGGTGAAACTGTTGAGTACCGACAGCAGTGAACTCACCGGGGGTAATGACATCATCGTCGCAGGTGCCGGCTACAACCGCATCATTGCCGGCAGTGGCAGTGATCAGGTGGAAGCCCAGGGTGGTCATGATCATGTAATCGGCGACCACGGCAACCTGTATTACACCGAGGCCGGCATTCTCACCTTGGCAGAGAGCAAATTGCCGGACCAGGGTGGGGATGATGTCATTCTGCTGGACGATGGACACAATCGTGTGATTGCCGGCATGGGGGATGACCGGGTGGAAACCACCGCTGGCGACGACCATATCGTCGGTGATAATGGCTACCTGAGCTATACCGAAACCGGCGTGGTCATTGAAGCGGTGACCACCGACTTTGACCTGGGCGGTGACGATACCCTGCTGGCTGGCGATGGCAATAATATTGTGCTGGCCGGCTTTGGTTCCGACACCGTAGAGACGGGCGCAGGGGACGACACGGTTGTGGGTGATAACGGCACCGTGACCTTTACCAGCGGCGTTCGAGATACGGTGGAGAGTACCGATACAGCAGCTGCGACCGGCGGCGATGACAACATCAGCCTGGGACTGGGTGAAGATCAGGCCATCGCTGGTGTGGGTAACGACACGGTCTCAAATGACGGCGGCGAGACGGTAATTATTGGTGACGACGGTATCATTTCCAGCGACGCCGATGGCTATTACCTCAACGCCCGTACCGGGGATACCGGTCTTGAAGGCGATGATACCCTCAACGGCGGCGTCGATCGGGATATCCTGTTTGGTGGCGCTGGCAATGACTCACTGTATGGTAATGCCGGTGATGACCTGTTGGGTGGCGATGGCTCCATGGTCACCCGCGACAGCGACAAGCAGGAGATACTGTTTGAGACTGTGGATTTCTTCGTCGGTGGTGATGATTTCCTCGATGCCGGAGAGGATGAGGATTACCTGTTCGGAGGCTATGGCAGTGATACCTTTGTCGGTGAGTTGGGCACGGACGTCTTGATTGGTGAATACGCCCGCGCCACCATCTCCACCCTGACGGACGAAGATCGGTTGTTGATGCTGGTGACCCTGACCCAGGATCTGGATACCTTACGGGGTATCAACGACGGTCTGTATGAAGCGCGGGGATTGACTGGCCAATTCAGCCATCCGGGGATGGCGTACATCGAGGCGGGCCCGGTTGCGGGTCAAGCGTCTGGCAGAGTCGATCATCGTATCTGGTTGTCCTCTACCAATGGCGACGAACCCCTGCCACGCACGGACGCTGAATACGGCCGCGCCCGTGAGAGTGAACCGGTGCCGGTGCAAACTCCTGAGGCTGAAGCCACGCACAGCCGACACTCGAAGCAGGAGTTGCCCGTGGACGCCGACATTGAAGCAGAACCGGGTTCTACTGCCGCTGAGTGTGAAAGCCGTGTGTCCGGTGACGATAGCGCAATCGAAAATTGTGACACCTCGGTTGCGCCTGAGACCTCTCCGGCATCCCCGTTGCAAGGTGCAACTGAGGCGGGCGTTGGGGCCATGGTGGCTGCGATGGGCTGGAAGTTCACCTCCAAGCCCACGGCCCAGGCCAGCAAACTGGATCGGACTAAGCTGGACCGCACAGGCCTGTCACAATTGGGTGAAGAGGCGACTCGTCGCCGCTACAAGCGCTGGGACAGCCTGCGCTTTTGGCAGTAACATCAGGCGCTGGTCATAAGGCAAAACTGGACAGGCTCCCTAACGGGGGCCTGTTCGCTTATTGCCGGTGTGTTCCTTAATTACCCTGTACAAGTTATAAGTAGTTTTATACGTGGTTTTATAAGTAGTTATTAAGCAGTTAGCAGTTAATAGAGTAATTATGACAGTCACCCTTGAAAAACCCGCCACTACCGTCGCTCCCTGGCAACAGATTGCCAATTTAGCGGACGCCTTCGATTACCCATCGTGGTTGGCGCTACAGTGTGGCTTAATCAATGGGGTATACGCCGGCCTGTTGGTGTCCGCCTCGACGGACAAATCCTTGCAGCCAGTGGCCGTGTGGCCCGAAGCCAATGACGATGTCCACTCACTCACAGACCTGGTGGAACAGGTACTGGATGATGGGGATGCACTGGTCACTGAACTGGCTGGTCGTGGTCGAAGTTTCGGGGTGGCTTACCCGGTCAAAGTTGACGCCGCCATCGTGGCGGTAGTGGCGATTGCGGTCAGTGTTGGCAGTGATGCCGAGTTGCCTGACGTGATGCACGAGCTGCGCTGGGGCGCCGCCTGGATTGAGCTGCGTCAGACACGGGAGTTGTATCGCAGTCGTGAACAAACCGTTAATCGTTTGAGTACCAGTGTTGACCTGTTGGCCCGGGTATTGCCCGAACAAGGTTTTGATCAGGCGGCTATGCGGTTGGTGACGGAACTGGCCATCACCCTCAACAGCGATCTGGTCAGTATCGGATTTGTGCAACAACAAAGAGTACAACAACAGGGAGTCAAGCTGGCACACCTGTCGCACAGTGCCGAGTTCGGCAGCCATATGAATCTGGTACGCAGTCTGGAAAACGCCATGGACGAGGCGCTCGACCAACGCTCTGCCATTGTCCTGCCTGCCGTCGGCCCGACCGCCAACCTGGTGACGGTGGCGCACCATTGTCTGGCAGAACTGCAGCAACATCAGGCCATCATGACGGTGCCACTGGTGGTGGGGGAGCAATGGTTGGGAGCCATTACCCTGCAGCGTGATCTGGAACAGCCCTATACCCAGGCGGACCTGGATTACTGTGAAAGTATCCTCGCACTGGCGGTCAGCGCACTGGATGAGAAACGCCACAACGACCGTCCTCTGCGGCAGAAGATTGGCGACGAACTGATTACCCAGATCGTGCGCTTAACCGGACCGGGTTACGTTGGCCGCAAACTGACTCTGGGTTTAACCGCGTTGGCGGTTTTGGTGCTGACGTTTTTGCAGGGCGATTATCGCCTGTCGACTGACGCCACCCTGCAGCCGGTGAGCCAGCGGGTGATTGTGGCGCCGTTCGACGGTTACATCAAAGCGGCCCAGGTGAGGGCGGGCGATGTGGTCGCCCAAGGCGATACCATGTTTGAGCTGGATGACCGGGATCTGCAGCTGGAAAAACTCAAGTGGCGCAGTCAACAAAATAAATTGTCACGACAATACCAGGAAGCCATTGCCAGCCACGATCGCTCCAATATCACCATTCTCAATGCCCAGTTGGAACAGGCGCAGGCGCAGCTGGACCTGGTGGACAGTCAGTTGCAGCGCTCGACCCAACTTGCCCCTTTCAACGGCCTGATTGTCAGTGGTGACCTGAGTCAGCGTCTGGGCGGCGCGGTGTCACACGGGGAAACCTTATTTGAAGTCTCCCCAGCTGACGCCTATCGCCTCAAAATGCTGGTGAAGGAAAGCCGCATTGCGGATCTGCAACCCGGACAGTCGGGCACCGTCTACCTGTCGGCATTGCCGGAGCACGCCTTCCCGTTTACGGTGGATAACATCACCCCCGTCACTGAGTTCAGCGATGGGGCGACCTACTTTGTCGTGGAAGCGTCTCTGCAAACCTCGGCCGATGCGCTCAACCAGGAAAAACTGCGACCCGGCATGGAAGGGGTTGGTAAGGTCTATATCGATCGCCGCAACCAGTTTGGCATCTGGACCCGCGAGCTGGTGGAATGGCTGCGCCTGAGATTCTGGCGCTGGTGGGGTTGAGTTATGGTGATGTCCGCCGTTTTGTTCAGCCCGTCGTGGTACCTGGTTGAAAACCTGCGACCGCGTCTGCGTCGGCACACTGCCATTCACCGCCATCATTATCGCGGGGATATCTGGTACGTATTGCAGGATCATGCCACTGGCCAGTTTCACCGCTTTACCCCGGAAGCCTATCTGATCATTGGCAAGATGGATGGCGAGCGCAGCTTGCAGCACATCTGGGATGAGGCCTGTGTCACGCTGGGCGACCAGATGCCCACCCAGGATGACGTGATCGGCCTGGTGTCCAAACTGTTCCGCGCCAACGTGCTGCACTCCGATACCCTGCCGGACATGGAGGCGTTGAATCGCCGCCGTGAGCTGGTTGAACGTCAAAAGCTGATGCAGAAAATCAAATCTCCGCTGGCCCTGCGGCTGCCGCTGCTCGACCCGGAACGCTTGCTCAATGCCACCTGGCCAATGGTGGCGCCGCTTTTCAGTCGCTGGATGGGGGTGGTCTGGCTGCTGGTCATCGGTGTGGGCTTGCTGTTGGCCGGGATTCACTGGCAGGCGTTAACCGGCAATCTCAGTGACCGGGTATTGGGGATGGAAAACCTGCTGTTGCTGGCGTTGATTTACCCCATCGTCAAAACCTTTCACGAGCTGGGCCACGCCTACGCGGTAAAAAAATGGGGTGGGGAGGTGCATGAAATCGGGGTCATGTTCCTGGTGTTTTTCCCGGTACCCTATGTCGATGCCTCCTCGGCCTCGGCGTTTCGCGACAAGTACCAGCGGATGCTGGTGGGGGCCATTGGCATCATGGTAGAGGCGTTCATCGCCGCGCTGGCCATGGTGGTGTGGACCCTGGTGGAACCGGGCCTGGTGCGGGCGCTGGCGCTCAACACCATGATGATTGCCGGAGTGTCGACGCTGTTTTTCAACGGCAACCCGCTGCTGCGCTTTGATGCTTATTATGTGCTGGCGGATTTTCTCGAAATCCCCAATCTCGCCAACCGTGCCAACCAGTATGTGGGTTACTGGAGCAAGCGCTACATCATGGGGGTCAGGGGCCTGATTTCCCCGGCTGCATCGCGGCGTGAGGCGGGATGGCTGGCATTCTACGCTGTGGCCTCCTATGTGTACCGCATCGCCATCATGCTCACCATCTCGATTTTTATTGCCGCGACTTATTTATTTGTCGGCGTGCTGCTGGCGGGTTGGACGTTATACGGCACCATTCTCAAGCCCCTGGCCAAGCTGTTGGCCCAGCCATTCACCAATCCACAGTTGCAGCTTAAGCCTCGTCGTACCTGGAGTGTGGTAGTGGGCAGTGTCACTGGAGTGGTCTTGTTGATGGCGGTCATTCCATTTCCTTATGCCACCTACAGTCAGGGGGTATTGAGCGCGCCCGAGAACTCTCAGCTGCGTGTGTCGGCCGCCGGCGTGGTCACTGAAGTGTTGGCTAATCCGGGACAGTGGGTAGAGCCTGGTGATGTGATATTACGTCTCAGCGATCCGTCGCTGGAGGCCCGGGTGGCGGTGCTGGCGGCGCAGCTTAAAGAAGCCCAGGCGCGCTTGCAGGCCAGTGTGCGCGACCGGGTGGAAGCGGGTATTCAGCGGGAGCTGTTGCAATTCCAGCAGCAGGAATACGAGCGCGCACTGAGTCTGCGAGAGGGACTGACACTCACCGCCCACCGTTCCGGCACGTTGATTCTGCCCTGGGCCCAGCAGTTGACGGGCAGCTACCTTGCCCGTGGGGACTTTGTCGGCGATATCGTCGACTTTAACGCGCTGCCAATCCAGGTGCTGGTTGATGAGGACGATATCAATGCGGTGCGTCAGGGCACCCGCTCGGTGGAAGTGCGGCTGGTGTCTCTTCAGCAGCGTGCCTACCCGGCCGAGATTGCCCGCATCATCCCCGCTGGCAGCCATGAGTTGCCCAGTTCCATCCTGTCGGTAGAGGCGGGTGGACTGGTCAGTACGGAACCGGGCACGGATACGGATCAGTTGCGGGCCTTCAAACGGCAGTTCCGGTTGGAGCTGCTGTCTGATGCCGCTCCCAAACAGCGGATCAACGAACGGGTGCACGTGCTGTTTCACCATGACAGCGAACCCCTGATGTGGCGCTGGTGGCGCAATGTGCGGCGGGTATTCTTGAGGCAGCTGGATGTTTGAGGCACCGACCCGCGCGCCGTCATCGGTACTGGCCCGGCCGGAAAAATCATTGCCGAAGCTGCCGGGCTGGTACGAACAGTGGCTGCATCGTCTCTACGGGCGTGGGCGTCGCTGGTTCTCTCACTGTCTGGGTGACCGCCAGCTCGCCAGGGGGCTGCAGGCCATCCGGGCGCAGGATGCGGAATTGGCCAGCCTTTCCCAGCCTCAGTTGAACGAGCGACTGGCGCAGTTGCGCGCCTGCCTGCTGGTCAAAGGCTATAACCCGCAACGGCAAGCCGATGCCTTTGCCTTGATTCGTGAATTCTCCGGCCGGGTGCTGGGCATGCGGCACTTTGACAGTCAGCTCAGTGGTGGCTGGCATCTGATGCGGGGCTGTATCGCGGAGATGGCCACCGGCGAAGGCAAGACACTCACCGCCACCCTGCCGGCGGCTGCGGCCGCGCTCGCGGGTATCCCGGTGCATGTGGTGACCGTTAACGAGTATCTGTCATCCCGCGATTGCGACGAGATGAGCCCGCTCTACCAGGCGTTGGGATTGACCGTCGGCTGTATTCACAGCGGCATGACACCGGCCGAGCGCCGTCAGGTGTACGCCTGCGATATTGTTTATTGCACCAACCATGAGCTGGTATTCGATTATTTAAAGGATTACCTGCTGATCCGGGAAACGCCCGAGCCCACCCATCGTTACAGTGAACGCCTGAAAGGCAATGACCGGCTGGATCAGGAGCTGATGTTGCGAGGCTTGCACTTCGCCATCATTGATGAGGCCGACAGCGTGTGTATGGACGAGGCCAGGACTCCGCTGATCATCTCGGCTGCATCCGCAGGCAATGGTGCAGAGCAACAGCTGTACCTGGAGGCGTTGGAGATAGCCAATCAGCTGCAAGTGCAAGCCGATTACACTCGCTACGACCGGATGAAAGCCGTGGAGTTAACTGACAGCGGCGAGCGGCGAGTGGATCGGCTGAGCGCTAACCTTGGGCCCTACTGGGTGGGGCGGGTCAGGCGCTATGAACTGGTGCGTCAGGCGCTCACGGCCTGCCTCTATTTTGAGCGCGATCGTCACTACCTGGTGCGGGATAACAAGATCCAGATTATCGACGAACACACCGGCCGGGTCATGCCCGATCGCAGTTGGGAGCGCGGCTTGCACCAGATGCTGGAAGTCAAGGAAGGCTGCGCCTTGACCTCGGGGCGGGAAACCCTGGCCAAAGTCAGCTACCAGCGATTTTTTCGTCGCTACCGTTTTTTTGCCGGCATGACCGGTACCGCACACGAAGTGCGGCATGAATTCTGGGATATCTACGACAAGCCGGTGGTTAAGGTCAAAACCCACCACCCCCTGAAACGCCGGCGCTTTCCCAACCGCTTATTCGCCACCCGGACGCAGCAGCTCAAAGCCATTGCCGATTCGGCCCGACAGCAGTGGCAGCAGGGCCGAGCGGTTCTGATTGGAACCACCACCGTTGGCGCTTCTGAGCAAGTGGCCGCAGCGTTGCAGGCAGAGGGCTTGCCTGTGCAACTGCTGAATGCCAAACAGGACGATCAGGAGGCGGAGATCATTGCCCAGGCGGGCCAATCCGGGCGGATTACCATTGCCACCAGCATGGCCGGACGCGGTACCGACATCAAGTTGCAGCCGCAAGTCGAGCAGTGTGGTGGCCTCCATGTTATCCTTTGCGCCCTGCAGGATGCGGGACGGATTGACCGCCAATTGGAGGGCCGATGTGCCCGCTTTGGCGATCCCGGCAGTGTGGAGCTGATGGTCAGTCTGGACGACCAGTGGCTGCAAGACGCCTGGTATCGGCCCTGGCTGGCCCAGGTGTGTGGCTCAGGCTGGGGGCAGCGATTGGGGGTGTGGCTGATGCGTCGGGCTCAACGTCGGCTGGAACGACGTCATCAACGGGTGCGATACCAGCTGTTAAAGACCGATGAGCAACAGGGCGAAACCCTGGCCTTCACCCGCGGTAGCCTGTGACCGGCGCTCTATCGGATATGAAACCTGAATCCCCGGCGAGCGGGTTCGATATTGGGGCGGATGAAAATAGCTATGACACGTTTTATTGCTTTTACCGGGGTGCTGGTGGCCATCTGGGGCCAGGCCCTGCAGGCGGCTGAAGGCTCTCAACTCAGCTGCCTGGTGGAGCCCTCCAGTGAAACCCAGCTCAGCAGCCAGGTAGCGGGCGTGGTCAGCCAGGTCAATACTGAACGCGGTAGTCGGGTTCGCAAGGGCCAGGTGTTGGTGTCGCTGGAGAGTGAGCTGGACAAGGCCTCACTCAAGAGTGCCCGAGCCCGTGCGGAATTCGCCGAGCGCAAATTGGCGCGCAACCGCAAGCTGCTGGAACAGGAGCTGTTATCGGATTTCGAACGTGATGAACTGGTCACGGAACATCAACTGGCCCAATTGGCAGTGAAAGAGGCCGAGGCCAAACTGCGGCAGCGGGACATTCGCAGCCCCATTGATGGGGTGGTGGTCAAACGCCACGTGTCGGTGGGCGAATACGTCGGCTCAGATCCGGTGCTGGAATTGGTTGCCCTCAATCCGCTCTATGCTGAGGTGGTGATGCGCGCCGACAGCTATGGCCAGATCAGTGAAGGCATGCAGGTGGCGATCGAAATAGCCGACTCCGCTCTGCCCGACACCTTAACGAACCGCTATGCGGGGCAGGTTACCGTGGTCGACCGGGTGATCGATGCAGCGTCCAGCACCTTCGGTTTCCGGGTGCAATTGGCCAACCCCGACCTGACTCTGCCGGCTGGTCTCAAGTGCCGAATTGCCATTGCAGCCGCAGACGCCGTGGCGATCAGCCCTTAAAACAGCAGGTTTTGGTTGGCAGTATCTGAGACAATTTTCAACGAGTACGACGGTAAGACCCCGTTCGTGTAGCCCCTTTCCTGAGCAGCTTGAAATTGGAGGTGGACTTGAGTCACCAACGCATTAGGCAGGTCCTGATGGACAGCCATTGGTTCCAGTCTTTGCCCGAGAATATGCAGGAAAAAATGATCGCCTTGGCCCGAACCAAACACTTGGCCGATGGTCAGTGTCTCTATGTGAAAGGCGATGAAGCAGATGGTTTTTATGCCATTCTGGACGGCACCATTGTCATTGAAGTCAGCAGTCTGGAGGGCCGGCGCGCGGTACTGGCCATTTTGGAAAAAGGGGCATGGTTGGGCGAGATTTCTATGTTCGACAACTGCCCCAGATTGAGCGACGCCATTGCCAAGGGTAACGCCGAAGTGATGTTTATCCCAAAAGACAAGTTTCAGGCGTTATTGGACGAGCACCCTCACTACTACAAAATTTTTATTAGCCTGGTGTGCAAACGTTATCGCCAGGCCGCCACCTTAGTGGAGGCCAGCTTGATCCGTTCAGTGCCAGAGCGATTGGCGCTGCGGCTACTGGATTTGTCAGCTGGCTATGGCGATTTCAGGTTGGACAATGGTGAGCTCAAGTTGCGGGTCTCGCAGGAAGAGTTGGCTCTACTGTCAGGCTCAACCCGGCAAAGGGTTAATCGGGAATTAAAGGCCTGGGAAAGTAAAGGCTGGGTCAAAGTCAGTTACGGGTACGTCACCATTGTCGATCGTGCGGCTCTGGAAGGGCTGTTGACGGAGGTCTGACAGAAGTTTGATTAGCCTTTATGAATGTCCAGCGCCAAGCCCGAGGCACCGTCTGGCGGGGCACTAAGCTGATGGATGTGCTGAATGTGCAGACCAATCAACGGTCAGTGTAAGCCTCTAAGGGTAAGAGAGAAGGGCCTTAAAGCTCAAACCTCGGACTCTAGGGCTAACGTTGAGGTGGCTGAGGCTTGGACTGTGCCGCCATTGTTGTATTTGACGGCCAGGTGAAGTGGCAGGAGCCCACCCGGAGCGCTCCGTGGCCGCTATCCACCTATATGTGCCCAAGAAGTACTTAATAATAAAGAAGAAAGACCCGCTGGTCGCGGATGTTCAAAATATATGCAAATTAGCTGTTGACTCCCCATTCTCTGGTCTATAGAATTCCGCTTCCTTTTTTGGTGTCTCAAAGCACCATAAAGGAAGTGTGTAGGATCGCAATTAAACGCGGTTCTGGTTCTTTTAGATTTTTGGAGTTTGGTTCACATGCAGAATCAACGCATTCGGATTCGCCTTAAGGCTTTCGATCACAAACTTATCGATACTTCTACCCAGGAGATCGTTGAGACCGCTAAGCGTACAGGCGCCCAGGTGCGCGGCCCAATCCCGCTGCCGACTCGCAAAGAGCGTTTCACCGTTCTGGTTTCTCCGCACGTCAACAAAGACGCGCGTGACCAGTACGAAATCCGCACACATAAGCGTTTGCTTGATATTGTTGAGCCGACTGAAAAGACCGTAGACGCCCTGATGAAGCTGGATCTGGCTGCAGGCGTTGAGGTTCAAATCAGCCTTGGCTGATTTGTGCTGGTAGAAACTCAAGTTTAAATACAATTTGTGCCGATGCCCGGGTAACCGGGTTGTGTAACGCTCTGAAATGGGCGGCCATAGCGGGTAAAAGCCCCGTACACTGAGAGGTTAAAGAAATGACGATTGGTATAATCGGTCGTAAAAGCGGTATGACCCGCATTTTCACCGAAGAAGGTGTATCCCTTCCTGTATCTGTGATTGAGGTTGATCCTAATCGCATCACTCAGGTGAAGAACGTAGACACTGATGGTTACAATGCTGTGCAGGTAACCGTAGGTTCTCGTCGCGCCTCCCGTGTGACCAAGTCAGAAGCAGGTCATTTTGCCAAAGCATCCACTGAAGCCGGTCGCGGCGTGTGGGAATTGCGCAACGACGAAGGCGAAGCTTTCGAAGTTGGTGGTGAAATTACTGTTGCTGCTTTTGAAGCTGGTCAACTCGTAGATGTTACTGGTAAGTCTAAAGGTAAAGGCTTCCAAGGTGGCGTTAAGCGTTGGAACTTCCACATGCAAGACGCAACACATGGTAACTCTCTTTCCCACCGTGCTCCCGGTTCTATTGGTCAATGTCAGACCCCAGGTCGCGTCTTCAAAGGTAAGAAGATGGCGGGCCACATGGGTGCTGAGCGCGTGACTGTTCAGAATCTGGAAATTGTGCGTGTAGACGCTGAACGCAATCTGTTGCTGGTTAAAGGTGCGATCCCCGGAGCTCCCGGTGGTGATGTGATCGTGCGCCCAGCAGTTAAGCAGCGCAAAGCCTAAGTTCCGAGGGTTCCGACGATGGATTTGAATATTGCAACTCCCGAAGGCGCCAAAGGTACGGTAACTGTATCTGATGTTGCGTTCGGTAAAGAGTTTAACCAAGACCTGGTTCACCAGGCGGTAACTGCCTACTTGGCAGGTGCACGTCAGGGTACCAAGGCTCAAAAGACCCGTTCAGAAGTATCTGGTGGTGGTAAGAAGCCATGGCGTCAGAAGGGTACTGGTCGTGCCCGTGCTGGTACCATTCGCAGCCCAATCTGGCGTACTGGTGGCGTAACTTTCGCTGCTAAGCCACGTAACCACGATCAGAAGCTGAACAAGAAAATGTACCGCGCTGCTCTGCGCTGCATTCTTTCTGAGCTGAATCGCCAGGAGCGTCTGGTTGTTGTTGAGAACTTCGATATCGAAGCTCCCAAGACCAAAGCTCTGGTTCAGCAGCTGGCTCAATATGATCTGAAAGACGCGCTGATCGTGTCTGATGAAGTGAGCGAGAACCTGTACCTGGCATCCCGCAACCTGCACAAGGTTGATGTACGCGATGTGCAAGGTGTAGATCCAGTAAGCCTGATTCGCTTTGATAAAGTTGTTGTGACTGTTGCAGCTCTGAAAAAATTTGAGGAGATCCTGGGATGAGTCAAGAACGCCTCTACAAAGTACTTCTGGGCCCTGTGATTTCTGAAAAAGCTGCGATTGCTGGCGACGCCAGTAACCAAGTTGTTTTCAAGGTAGTGCGTAACGCTGCCAAACAGGAAATCAAAGCAGCCGTAGAAAAGCTGTTTGATGTCAAAGTTGAAGATGTACGTACTCTGGTCATGAAGGGTAAAACCAAGCGCACCCGTCACGGTTTGGGCAAGCGCAGCGACTGGAAAAAAGCGTATGTGCGTCTGGCCGAAGGTCAAGAAATTGACTTCACGGTAGCGGAATAAGGGGATAGTTGCGATGCCTATTGTAAAACGTAAACCAACATCTCCGGGTCGCCGCTTCGTCGTAAGTGTTGTCAATCCGGACCTGCACAAAGGTGCTCCCTACGCGCCCCTGCTCGAGAAGAAGAGCAAGAGCGGCGGTCGTAACAACAACGGCCGTATCACTACCCGTCACGTGGGTGGTGGTCACAAGCAGCACTACCGTGTCATCGACTTTAAACGTAATAAAGATGGTATCCCAGCGACTGTTGAGCGTCTGGAATACGATCCAAACCGTAGCGCTAACATCGCTCTGGTTTGCTACCTCGACGGTGAGCGTCGCTACATCATTGCGCCTAAAGGCGTAAAAGCTGGCGACAAGATCGAGTCTGGTGAAGCTGCCGCTATCAAAGTGGGCAACACCTTGCCGATCCGCAACATCCCTGTAGGTAGTGTGATTCACTGTGTTGAGCTGAAGCCTGGTAAAGGTGCACAAGTTGCCCGTTCCGCCGGTACTTCCGTACAACTGGTGGCGCGTGATGGCCAATACGCGACCTTGCGTCTGCGTAGCGGTGAAATGCGCAAAGTACTCAGTGAGTGTCGTGCAACGTTGGGTGAAGTATCCAACAGTGAGCACAGCCTGCGTTCTCTGGGTAAAGCTGGTGCTTCTCGTTGGCGCGGTGTGCGCCCAACTGTTCGCGGTGTTGCGATGAACCCGGTAGACCACCCACACGGTGGTGGTGAAGGCCGTACTTCTGGTGGCCGTCACCCTGTATCCCCATGGGGTACTCCTACTAAGGGCGCGAAGACTCGTAAGAACAAGCGCACCGATAAGATGATTGTTCGCCGTCGCGGTAAGAAATAAGCGACAGTTAAACACTAGCTGAAGAGGAAAGTGCAGTGCCACGTTCACTCAAAAAAGGTCCATTCATCGATCTTCATTTGATTAAGAAGGTTGAAGAAGCGATCGAAAAAAATGACCGTCGTCCTATCAAGACTTGGTCACGCCGCTCCATGATCATGCCTGAAATGGTCGGCTTGACTATCGCTGTACACAACGGTCGTCAACATGTCCCCGTTCTTGTTAATGAAGAAATGGTTGGACATAAATTGGGCGAATTTGCTGCGACCCGCACCTACCGCGGTCACGTTGCAGACAAGAAAGCCAAGAAGCGCTAAGAGGTTCCACGATGGAAGTATCAGCAAAATTACGCGGTGCTCAACTGTCGGCGCAAAAAGCGCGTCTGGTAGCCGATCAAGTACGTGGTAAACACGTAGAAGAGGCTCTGGACATCCTGGCTTTCAGCCCGAAGAAAGGTGCAGCGATTGTTAAGAAGGTGCTGGAGTCTGCGATTGCAAACGCCGAGCACAATGAAGGCGCTGATGTAGACGAGTTAAAAGTATCGACGATTTTTGTCGATGAAGGTCTGACTATGAAGCGTATCAGACCTCGTGCCAAAGGACGCGCGGACCGCATCCTGAAGCGCACTTGTCACATCACCGTAAAAGTAGCCGATCAGTAAGAGACAGACGTTATGGGTCAGAAAGTACATCCGACAGGTATTCGTCTGGGCATCGTCAAAAAGCATACCTCTACTTGGTATGCCGGCAGCGATGAATACGCAGACAAGCTCTACACCGACCTGAAAGTACGCGAGTACATTGAAAAGCAACTGGCGCACGCGTCAGTAAGTCGTGTAGAAATTGAGCGTCCGGCCAACACCGCACGCGTTACCATTCACACTGCCCGTCCAGGCATCGTGATTGGTAAAAAAGGTGAAGATGTGGAAAAACTGCGTGCTGAAATCAGCAGGCAGATGGGTGTTCCCGTTCACATCAACATCGAAGAAATCCGCAAGCCTGATCTGGATGCGGCTCTGGTAGCGCAAAGCGTTGCTCAGCAGCTTGAGCGTCGTGTTATGTTCCGTCGCGCTATGAAGCGTGCGGTACAGAACGCAATGCGTCAGGGCGCAGAAGGAATCAAGATCCAGGTGAGTGGTCGCCTTGGTGGTGCAGAAATCGCACGCACCGAATGGTACCGTGAAGGCCGTGTACCTCTGCACACTTTGCGTGCCGATATCGATTACGCCACGGCTGAAGGTTCAACGACCTACGGCATCATTGGTGTGAAAGTTTGGATTTTCAAGGGCGAAGTAATTGGCGGTCTCGAAGCCGTTGAAGAAAAGCCTAAGAAGAAAAAAGGCTCAAAGTAAGGGGTACGCAAGATGCTGCAACCGAAGCGTACAAAGTTTCGTAAGCAACAAAAAGGCCGTAACCGCGGTCTGGCCCAACGGGGCTCCAAAGTTAGCTTTGGCGAATATGGTTTGAAGGCGAATGCCCGCGGCCGCATCACTGCTCGTCAGATTGAAGCGGCTCGTCGTGCGATGACTCGTCACATTAAGCGTGGTGGTAAAATCTGGATCCGTGTGTTCCCAGACAAGCCAATCACCAGTAAGCCTCTGGAAGTTCGTCAGGGTAAAGGTAAGGGTAACGTTGAATACTGGGTAGCCCAGATTCAACCAGGCAAAGTTCTGTATGAGATGGAAGGCGTTTCAGAAGAACTGGCTCGTGAAGCATTTGCTTTGGCCGCTGCCAAGTTACCTGTAAGTACAACTTTCGTGAAACGTTCGGTGATGTGATGAAAGCTCAAGAACTCCGCGAAAAATCTGTTGAAGAGCTGAATGCTGAGTTGCTGAAGCAGTTGGAAGAGCAGTTTAAGATGCGTATGCAAGCTTCTACTGGCCAGCTGAATCAGACCCACCTGCTCAAGCAGGTTCGTCGCGATATCGCTCGTATTAAAACAGTGCTGAATCAAAAGGCAGGTGAGTAACCATGACAGACAAGTTAGTACGTCAGGTAACCGGTAAGGTTGTAAGTGACAAGATGGATAAAACCATCACTGTCCTGATCGAGCGCCGTGTTAAGCACCCGATTTATGGTAAGTACGTCAGTAAATCATCCAAGCTGAAAGCTCATGATGAAAAGAATGAGTGTAAGGCAGGCGACGTGGTCACTATTGAAGAGTCCCGTCCTCTGTCTAAGTCTAAGTCTTGGGCTTTGGTTAAAATTGAAGAGCGCGCCACTGAGATTTAAATCTCTTTGGCGTCCTTTTAAGAGTTTCGGAGACGGACGATGATTCAAGCGCAATCATACTTGGATGTGGCAGACAACAGTGGTGCCCGCCGCGTCATGTGCATTAAAGTGCTCGGCGGTTCCCATCGTCGTTACGCTGCCGTGGGTGACATTATTAAGGTGACCGTTAAGGAAGCCATCCCCCGCGGTAAAGTGAAGAAAGGGCAAGTGATGAAGGCCGTGGTTGTACGCACTAAGAAAGGTGTGCGTCGCCAGGACGGGTCTCTCATCAAATTCGATGACAACGCAGCTGTACTTCTGAATGCTCAGGATGCACCTGTGGGTACTCGTATCTTTGGCCCTGTGACTCGTGAGCTGCGTGGCGAAAAATTCATGAAGATCATCTCTTTGGCTCCAGAAGTTCTGTAAGCCAGAGCTTTAGTAACCAATAGAGATTTGAGGAAACAGGGTTATGCGTAAGATCAAACGTGATGACGAAGTGATTGTGATCGCAGGTCGCGATAAAGGTAAGCGCGGTAAAGTAGTTAAAGTGCTTACTGACGATCGCTTGATCGTGTCTGGTGTGCACATGATCAAAAAACACCAAAAACCAAACCCGCAATTGGGTGTGGCCGGCGGAATCGTGGAGAAAGAAGCTCCGATTCAGACTTCCAACGTAGCAATTTTCAACAGCGCTACTGGCAAGGCTGATCGTGTAGGCTTCAAGATCCTGGAAGACGGCACCAAAGTGCGAGTTTTCAAATCCAACGGCGAGGCCGTTGACGCGTAATCTCTGTTGCACTCTATATTTGGTGCAAAAGATCGATTACGCAGTGTGAACGGCAAAAGCAGACGGTAATTGAACATGGCTAAGTTGAAAGAACTTTACCAGAACGAAATCGCAGCGAAGCTGAAAGAAGAGCTGAAGCTGGAAAACGTGATGGAAGTGCCCAAGATCACCAAAATCACCCTGAACATGGGTGTTGGTGAAGCAATTGGCGATAAGAAAGTCTTGGAAAATGCGGTCAGTGATCTGGAAAAGATCACTGGTCAAAAAGTGGTTATCACCAAGGCCCGCAGATCTATCGCTGGATTTAAAGTGCGTGAAGGTTGGCCGATCGGTGCCAAAGTCACTCTGCGTGCGGACCGCATGTACGAGTTTCTGGAGCGTCTGATCAGCATCGCAATTCCACGTGTTCGTGACTTCCGTGGGATCAGCCCCAAGCAATTCGACGGTCGTGGCAATTTCTCCATGGGTGTATCTGAGCAGATCATCTTCCCGGAAATTGAGTACGACAAAGTCGATAAGTTGCGTGGTCTGGACATCTGTATCACGACTACAGCTCGCACCAACGAGGAAGGCCTGGCTCTGCTGAAGGCATTCAACTTCCCGTTTAAAGGCTAAGGAACCGATCATGGCTAAAAAATCTATGATTGCACGTGAAGTTAAGCGTGCCAAAGCGGCTGCTAAATATGCTGCCAAGCGTGAAGAGCTGAAGGCTATCATCGTCAGCCCCGAATCTTCTGAAGAGCAGGTTTGGGAAGCACAGGTGAAGCTGCAAAAACTGCCTCGCGATGCGAGCCCAGTTCGTCAGCAACGTCGCTGCCGCATTACTGGTCGTCCGCACGCGGTTTACCGCAAGTTCGGCTTGTGTCGTAACAAACTGCGTGAAGCGGCAATGCGTGGTGATGTCCCTGGTCTGGTCAAGGCCAGCTGGTAAGCTGATTTAGGAGCAGAAACTATGAGTATGCAAGATCCGTTGGCAGATATGCTGACTCGTATCCGCAACGCTCAACAAGTCGGCAAGGTTGATGTAACCATGCCTTCTTCAAAGCTGAAAGTTAATGTGGCCCGCGTTCTTCAGGACGAAGGTTATGTAGGTGGCTTCTCAGTGAGCGAAGATGCTCAGCCTCAATTGACCATTGAGCTGAAATACTTTGATGGCAAGCCTGTTATTGCAGAGCTTGACCGTGTAAGCCGTCCTGGCTTGCGTAACTATGCTGGTAAAGACGGCCTGCCTACCGTTCGCGGTGGTCTGGGTATCGCAATTGTGTCTACCAGTAAAGGTGTTATGACTGACCGTGCTGCTCGCGCCCAGGGCGTTGGCGGTGAGGTTCTCTGCACCGTATTTTAACAATGGCCGCCCTTCGGGGCGGTTTATTAAGTAGTTTTAACGGGAATTCGTTATGTCACGAGTTGCAAATAGTCCGGTTGAAGTGCCTGCTGGTGTAACCGTAACCCTGAATGGTCAGGAAATTACAGTTAAAGGCAGCAATGGTACATTGGCCCATACCATCCACAGCAGTGTTGAAGTTGCTCAGAACGACAACGTTCTGAACGTATCTGCTCGTGATGGCGCCAAGCAGTCTCGCGCATTGGCAGGCACCACCCGTGCCTTGGTAAACAACATGGTAGTTGGCGCTTCTCAAGGTTTTGAGAAGAAGCTTCAACTGCAAGGTGTTGGTTATCGTGTCAAAGCCGCGGGCAATTCTGTAGACCTGACTCTGGGTTTCTCCCACCCGGTTGTTTATGACCTTCCAGAAGGCGTAAAAGCTGAGACCCCAAGTCAGACTGAGATCGTACTGAAGAGCGCTGATAAGCAGCTGCTCGGTCAGGTAGCTGCGGAAATTCGCGCTTTCCGTCCGCCAGAGCCTTACAAAGGCAAAGGTGTTCGCTACGCTGACGAATATGTACGTCGTAAAGAAGCTAAGAAGAAGTAGGGCCTAGGTCATGAACGTTAAGAAACAATCTCGTTTGCGTCGTGCGCGTCGTGCTCGTGCAAAGATGAGTGAGCTGGGTGCAGTGCGCCTGTGCGTTAACCGCACTCCTCGTCACATTTATGCACAAGTCATCGCCGCCGATGGTGCCAAAGTACTGGCTCAAGCCTCTACTTTGGACAAAGAACTGCGTGCAGGAAAGACTGGCAACAAAGAAGCCGCCGAAGCGGTGGGTAAATTGGTTGCCGAGCGTGCCAAAGCTGCGGGTGTAACCCAGGTAGCTTTCGACCGTAGTGGTTTCAAATACCACGGTCGTGTACAGGCGCTGGCCGATGCTGCCCGTGAAGCTGGTTTGGAATTCTAAAGGTTGAGATATGGCTTTTAACAAGAAAGAAGAGCGTAACGACGAAGGCTTCCAAGAGAAGCTGGTTCAAGTTAACCGCGTTGCTAAAACCGTTAAAGGTGGTCGTATCTTTACCTTTACTGCCCTGACCGTAGTTGGTGATGGCAATGGTAAAGTTGGCTTTGGCCGCGGTAAGGCTCGCGAAGTACCTGCTGCTATCCAGAAGGCTATGGAAGCGGCTCGTCGCAACATGGTTGAAGTGGACCTGAACGGTGACACCCTGCAGTACGCCTGTACTGGTCGTCACAGTGGTTCCAAGGTGTACATGCAGCCTGCCTCTCAGGGTACCGGTGTAATTGCCGGTGGTGCGATGCGCTCCGTATTTGAAATGGCTGGTGTCCAGAACGTTCTGGCTAAGTGCTACGGTTCCACAAACCCCGTTAACGTGGTTCGTGCAACTTTCCAAGCGCTGAAGAACATGGCATCTCCAGAATCCGTAGCTGCCAAGCGTGGCAAAAGTGTTGAGGACATTCTGAACTGATCGGCTCTGCCGAATCAGTTTGGGATAGCCCGACTCTAAACATAGTTGGATAGGACCATGGCTAAGAAAATGATTAAAGTGACTCAGGTGAAAAGCGTTGCTGGCCGCCTGAAGAACCATCAAGCCTGCGTCGCCGGTCTGGGCCTGCGTCGCATTGGCCACTCGGTAGAAGTGGAAGACACTCCTTCCGTACGTGGCATGATTAACAAAGTCAATTACCTGGTTAAGGTAGAGGGAGAGTAAGATGCGTCTGAATACTCTGAGTCCTGCACCTGGCCGCACTCACAGCAAGAAACGCGTTGGTCGCGGTATCGGTAGCGGTTTGGGTAAAACTGCTGGTCGCGGTCACAAAGGTTTGAAGGCCCGCTCCGGTGGTTCTGTTAAACCTGGTTTCGAGGGTGGTCAAATGCCCTTGCAGAAACGTCTGCCAAAATACGGTTTTACTTCCCGTATTGGCCGCGTGACTGCTGAAGTGCGCCTGGCTGAGCTGAACAAAGTTGAAGCGGAAGTCATCGATCTGGATGCTCTGAAGCAAGCAGATGTCGTGAATATCAACATCAAGCGTGCTAAGATCTTCCTTTCCGGCGAGCTGACCAAAGCTGTGACCATCAAAGGTCTGGCCGTAACCAAGGGCGCCAAGGCTGCCATCGAAGCAGCTGGCGGTAAAGTCGAGGAGTAATTGAGCGGCGAGATGCTTGATTACTCGCATCTCGCACTCAAATCTCGAATTAACGACTAGAGACAGATTATGGCTTCCCCTGGAAATCTGCCATTAGGGAATCAAAAAGGATTGGGCGAGCTTTGGGCTCGCCTTCGTTTTCTCTTTATCGCGATTGTTGTTTACCGTATCGGTACCCACATTCCAGTGCCCGGGATTGATCCCGAGCGACTGGCGAGCCTGTTTAACCAGAACCAGGGCACCATTCTGGGTCTGTTTAACATGTTCTCGGGTGGCGCTCTGGAGCGAATGAGTATCCTGGCGCTGGGCATCATGCCGTACATTTCGGCCTCGATCATCATGCAGCTGATGTCGGCGGTAACCCCGTCACTTGAGCAGCTGAAGAAAGAGGGAGATGCCGGCCGACGTAAAATCAACCAGTACACCCGCTATCTGACGGTGTTGCTGGCCCTGGTTCAGGGCTCAGGTATGGCCGTGGGTTTCTCCGGTCAGGCCTATATGACCGGTTTCAGCTTCTACTTTGTGGCTGTGACCTCCCTGGTAACCGGCGCCGTCTTCATGATGTGGCTGGGTGAGCAGGTGACTGAACGTGGTATTGGTAACGGCATTTCGATGCTGATTTTTGCCGGTATCGTCGCTGGACTGCCAAGTGCGGTAGGCCAGGCGTTCGAAAGTGCACGTCAGGGCGATTTGCACATCCTGCTGTTATTGGGTGTGACTTTCCTGGCGGTGGCCGTGATTTGGCTGGTGGTGCGCATGGAGCGCGGCCAGCGTCGCATTACGGTGAACTATGCCAAGCGTCAGCAGGGCCGTAAGGTGTTTGCCGCGCAAAGCAGTCATCTGCCGCTGAAAGTGAACATGGCCGGTGTAATTCCGGCGATTTTTGCCTCCAGTATCCTGTTGTTCCCGGCGTCTGTGGCGCAGTGGTTCGGTCAGGGTGGTGAAGGTTTGGGCAGTGAAATTCTGCAGGAACTGGCTCTGGCGATTGGCCCCGGTCAGCCGCTGAACTTTATCCTGTTTGCTGCTCTGATTGTGTTTTTCTGCTTCTTCTACACGGCGTTGATGTTTAACCCGAAAGAAGTCGCCGATAACCTGAAAAAGTCCGGTGCGTATATCCCTGGTATCCGTCCTGGCGAGCAGACCGCTAAGTATATCGACAATGTTCTGACCCGGTTGACCGTGGTGGGTGCTGTTTATATCGCTGCAGTTTGTTTGTTACCACAGTTCCTGGTGGTGGCGACGAACATCCCATTTTATCTGGGCGGTACTTCGCTGCTGATCGTTGTGGTCGTGGTTATGGACTTTATGTCCCAGGTGCAATCGCACTTGATGTCTCATCAGTATGACTCGCTGATGAAGAAAGCTAACCTGAAAGGCTATGGTTCAGCCCGATAATCGGGTAAGATGCCCGCCGCTGATTTAGAAGGTGTTTGAAACATGAAAGTTCGTGCTTCAGTTAAGAAAATTTGCCGTAACTGCAAAATTGTACGTCGCAACGGTGTTCTGCGGGTAATCTGCAACGCCGAGCCACGTCACAAGCAGCGTCAAGGCTAATAAATTAGCTATCAACCCGTCTGGGTTGATAGCTATCCTCTAAGCTTGATATTCTATCGGGCTTATTGGAATGGGGGCGTTGACTGTCGCCAGGGGGGAAACTCTCTGGCTATTGCTTTTTTGGTGCATTACCGCTATTCTTGCGCGCTTTTTTTAAACCGTGTCGAGGGTGGCGTTCTGTTGCCGTCAACGCTGCAATCTATGTTATACGTGGAGTAATCCGAATGGCCCGTATTGCTGGTGTAAACATACCAGATAACAAACATGCCGTTATCTCCCTGACCTATGTCTTTGGGATCGGTCGCACTAGTGCGAAACAAATTTGCGCCGCCACTGGCATCGCTGAAACCACCAAAATTGGTGAGCTGAGTGATGAGCAGATGGACGCCGTGCGTAACGAAGTCGCTAAGTTCACTGTAGAAGGTGACCTGCGTCGTGAAGTGTCTATGAGCATCAAGCGCTTGATGGACCTGGGCTGCTACCGTGGTCTGCGTCATCGTCGTAGTCTGCCAGCTCGTGGTCAGCGCTCTAAGACAAACGCTCGTACCCGTAAGGGCCCGCGCAAGCCGATCAAAAAGTAAGCTGAAAGTGTCTCAGTCCTGAGGGACAACAAGACAAACTAAAGCTTTCTCAATGAACTCTGGTTCCTGGAACCTCGGTTGAATGAAATTAGGTTAGGAAGGTTGCTATGGCTAAGCCAAGTAAAACTACTAAGAAAAAGGTTAAAAAGACGGTTGTCGATGGCATCGCCCATGTACACGCCTCTTTTAACAACACGATCGTGACTATCACCGATCGTCAGGGTAACACCCTGAGCTGGGCTACCGCTGGTGGTTCCGGTTTCCGTGGCTCACGTAAGTCCACCCCGTTTGCGGCACAGGTTGCTGCCGAGCGCGCTGGTGAAGCTGCAAAAGATTACGGTCTGAAGAACCTGGACGTTGAAGTTAAAGGTCCTGGTCCTGGTCGTGAGTCCGCAGTTCGCGCACTGAACAATGTTGGCTACAAAATCACCAACATTACCGACGTGACGCCGATTCCACACAACGGCTGTCGTCCGCCGAAGAAACGTCGCGTATAAGGGGGGCTTAACTAATGGCACGTTATATTGGACCAACTTGTAAGCTGTCTCGTCGCGAAGGAACTGACCTGTTCCTGAAAAGTGGCGCACGTCCGCTTGATTCAAAATGTAAAGTAGACAATGCTCCTGGCATGCACGGTCTGCGTCGTGGTCGTCTGTCCGACTACGGTGTACAGCTGCGTGAGAAGCAAAAAGTTCGTCGTACCTACGGCGTACTGGAAAAACAATTCCGCGGTTACTACAAAGAAGCTGCTCGTCGTAAAGGCGCTACCGGTGAGGTGCTGTTGCAGCTGCTGGAAAGCCGTCTGGACAACGTGGTTTACCGTATGGGCTTTGGCGCTACTCGCGCGGAATCCCGTCAGCTGGTATCTCACAAGGCGATTACTGTAAATGGTCAGACCGTTAACATCGCGTCTTACCAGGTTAAAGCCGGTGATGTGGTTGCTGTTCGTGAAAAAGCCAAGAACCAACTGCGTATTGCGCAGGCTCTGGGTCTGGCTGCTCAGCGCGCTGATGTAGAGTGGGTTGACGTTAATGCGGACAAGAAAGAAGGTACCTTCAAGCGTGTACCTGACCGCGCCGATCTGCCAGCCGAGATCAACGAGAACCTGATCGTCGAGCTTTACTCTAAGTAAGAGAATTTCCACTAAAGGTGTGACTATGCAGAGTGCTGTAAACGAGTTTTTGACCCCGCGTCATATCGACGTTACTGAAAACGGCCCAACTCGCGCAAAAGTGGTGTTAGAGCCTCTTGAGCGTGGCTTTGGTCATACCCTTGGTAATGCGTTGCGTCGTATCCTGTTGTCTTCCATGCCCGGCTGTGCCGTCACGGAAGTTGAGATCGACGGTGTATTGCACGAGTACAGTGCCATTGAGGGTGTGCAGGAAGACGTTATTGAAATCCTGCTGAACCTGAAAGGTGTTGCCGTTGTGATGCACGGCAAAGATCAAGCCGTGTTGACCCTCAGCAAGAAAGGTCCTGGCGTTGTAACAGCTGGCGATATTCAGGTTGATCACGAAGTAGAGATCAAAAACCCTGAGCATGTGATTGCCAACATCACTGGTGATGTTAGCCTGAACATGAAGTTGACTGTGGCCCGTGGCCGCGGTTACCAACCCGCCGATGCCCGTTACAACGACGACGAAGAGACTCGCGCAATTGGCCGTCTGCAACTGGATGCGTCCTTTAGCCCGGTCAAGCGTTTGGCTTATCAAGTCGAAAGCGCTCGTGTTGAGCAACGTACCGATTTGGACAAGTTGATCCTCGATCTGGAGACCAACGGTACCATCGATCCTGAAGAAGCGATTCGTCGCGCTGCCACCATCCTGCAACAGCAGTTGGCAGTCTTCGTTGATCTGGAAGGCGAAAAAGAAGTTGAGCCTGAAGAGAAAGAAGAAGAGATCGATCCAGTACTGCTGCGTCCAGTGGATGACTTGGAGTTGACTGTTCGTTCAGCCAACTGTCTGAAAGCAGAGAACATTTACTACATTGGTGATTTGATTCAACGCACCGAAGTAGAGCTGCTGAAGACTCCAAACCTGGGTAAGAAATCTCTTACTGAGATCAAAGACATCCTCGCGTCTCGCGGTCTGTCTCTCGGTATGCGTTTGGAGAACTGGCCTCCAGCCAGCCTCGCAAACGACGATAAACTGGCTTAATAGTAGGCCGCCGCTCTGGACTCTGGGGTTTCCCGAATTAAGTCCACCACAGAGCTAGGCGGCGGTTGTTAACTAGAGTTGCTGAGAACTTTGTGAAAAGTGCCCGGTAACCCGTTTGTAAGGATTTAGAGTTATGCGTCATCGTCATAGTGGCCGTCAACTGAATCGTAACAGCTCACACCGCAAGGCCATGTTCAAGAACATGACCATCTCCCTGGTTGAGCATGAGTTGATCAAAACAACTTTGGCCAAGGCCAAAGAACTGCGCAGCGTTGCTGAGCCCCTGATTACTCTGTCTAAAAATGACAGCGTAGCTAACCGTCGTCTGGCGTTTAGCCGTCTGGGTAGCAAAGAAGCCGTTGGTAAACTGTTCAATGACCTGGGTCCTCGCTACGAGGGTCGTCCTGGTGGTTATATCCGCATTCTGAAATGCGGCTATCGCGCCGGTGACAAAGCGCCTATGGCGTTTGTTGAGCTGGTTGACCGTCCGGTTGAAGCGGAAGCAGTCGAAGAGGATTAATGCCTCTTTGTTCAGAGCCCTGGCTCTGGCTGCTTGAAAAAGGCGCCTTAATGGCGCCTTTTTTTTGTCTGCAAGTTGGGTTATTGGCCGTCTTTATCCGGCAGTGCGTTTTATCGGCTTTAATCTTTACCGACTTCAGTCTTTAGCGGGCTGGTCGATATCAGTTACAGTCGTTAAAATCATCAGTCGTTTCATTCTACCGGCAGTCCACTCCAGGTTATGTTCAGTCATTCTCCCGCCTTGGCCCAAGGCAGCAAAACCCGCTCAGCCCGTGCATTCCGTTCAGCCCGTGCAACAAGTGCAGAGCCTCGCGGTCTGTATGTGGCCTTTTTGACGCTGCTGGCCTGGTTGCCTTTACCCCTCGGCAGCAATCGTCCCTGGGCCTGGCATTTGATGGAGGCCATCGTCTTTGTGTTGCTGGCCATTTGGCTGTGGCAATGGCGCAATGGGCGGATGGAAATACCGGAGGCTCTGGCCAAGGGCCGGGCCGCACTCTGGTGTCTGGCGGCGTTTGCCGGGGTGATGTTGTTGCAAATCCTGCCTTTGCCGGCGGCTTTGGTGGCCAGTTTGCGCCAGGTAAATACCGCACTGGAACCGGGTAGCTGGTTGACCCTGTCGATCGATCCGCACATCACCTGGATTCATTTTCGAACGACGCTGGCCTTGCTGGGGTGCGCTTTTTTAACCCTGGCCCTGATTCACAATCGCGACCGTTTGCGGATGCTGGCCATTGTGCTGCTGTGTGCCGGCGTGTTTCAGGCGGTGTACGGCAGCCTGATGACCCTGTCAGGCATTGAGTATGGTTTTATCGTCAAGAAAAGCAGTTACTTTGGGGTGGCCACCGGCACCTTTGTCAATCGCAATCACTTCGCCAACTACCTGATCCTGTGCATTGCCACGGGTACCGGGCTGCTGCTGGCGGATCTGTACCAGCAGAGGGCGGGCAGCTGGCGTGAACACGGCCGCCGTCTGCTGCAGACCCTGCTGGGCAGTAAGGTGCGGATTCGCATCGGCCTGGCGCTGATGGTGATTGCACTGGTGCTGACCAAGTCCCGCATGGGCAACACCGCTTTTTTTACCAGCCTGTTGCTGACCGGTTTTGTCTGGCTGTGGCTGACCAAACGCATTACCCGCGGCAGTATCATTCTATTGCTCAGCCTGGTGGTGATCGACTCGCTGATTGTTGGCGCCTGGTTCGGTTTTGATAAGGTCAAGGAGCGCCTGGAAACCACCGCCTTTACCAAAGAGACCCGCGACGAGGTTAACCGCGACAGCTGGACCCTGATCAAAACCCAGCCATTGTTGGGTTCCGGCGCCGGGAGCTTCTATACCGCATTCCCGGCCTATCGTCAGGCGGACATCAATGCTTATTACGATCACGCCCACAACGATTATTTCCAGTTTGTGGTGGAGCATGGGGTGTTGGGGTGCCTGCCGCTGGTGTCGTTTATCCTGATGTGTATGAAACAGGCCATCGATACCATGCGTCACCGGCGTACACTGTTGTTCCAGGCGATGGCGTTTGCACCGTTTATGGCGATGGTGGCCATGCTGATGCACAGCACCGTGGATTTCAGTTTGCAGCTGCCTGCCAATGCCGCCACCATGGTGGTGATCATGACGCTGGCCTGGGTGGTGCGGCACACGCCGGCGAAAACGAAGAAGTACAGGAGCCGCTAGCCTGAGAAGCTGCTAGCCTTATCCAGGGAGTGGATATGACACAGATTACGCTTCAACATCACGGGGCGGTGACGGGAGTCACCGGTTCCTGTCACGAAATCACCATCACAGGCGCCCAGCCTGCCGGGTTGCTGGTGGATTGCGGCCTGTTTCAGGGCGCCGAAGAGTCCGGTGCAGGGGCGGCCAGTCAGCAGCCGCTGATCGATTTTGACATCAGCCACATCCAGGCGTTGGTGGTAACTCACGTCCATATTGACCACGTCGGTCGTATTCCGCACCTGCTGGCTGCCGGTTTCAGCGGGCCGATATACTGCTCCCGGCCTTCGGCCTTGTTGTTGCCGTTGATTCTTGAGGATGCGGTCAAGCTGGGCCTTACCCGGGACAGGGCGCTGGTCGAAAAACTGCTCGACCTGGTGCGCGATAGAATACAGCCGCTTGCCTATGACGAGTGGCAAACGGTCTATGAAGGCACAGTTGGCAGCTTTCGGATACGCTTTCAGCCGGCGGGTCATATCCTGGGGTCGGCCTATGTGGAGTGCGAGGCGACGGCCCGGGGTCAGCCTTCTCGGCGGGTGGTATTTTCCGGAGACCTTGGCGCGCCGGATACGCCACTGCTGCCCGCCCCGGCTTCCCCGGAGCAGGCCGATGTGCTGGTCATTGAAAGCACCTACGGCGACCGCTGCCACGAAGGTCGCGAGCATCGGGAGAGGGCGTTAAAGAACGTAGTGGAGCGTGCTTTTCGAGATCGGGGCGCGGTGCTGATTCCCGCTTTCAGCATAGGTCGCACCCAGGAATTGCTGTATGAACTGGAAACCATCATTCACGATCTGGGCCAGACCACCCTCTATCGCTCCCCACAGTCAGTGGGGGCAGTAAACAACAAAGAAGTGTGGGAAGGGATCGAGGTTATCGTCGATTCGCCCCTCGCCGCCGACTTTACCGACAGCTACCGCCAGTTGAAGGCTTACTGGGATGCCGAAGCGCTACAGAGGGTTGCCAGTGGTCGCCACCCGCTCAGCTTTGAGCAGCTGTATACGGTGGAGACCCACGCCCAACACGAGACCGCCGTCAATTATATCCAGAGCACCGGCCACCCCTGCATTGTGATTGCCGCCAGTGGCATGTGTGCCGGTGGCCGGATCGTCAATTATCTCAAGGCCCTGCTGGATGACGAGCGCACCGACATTGTGTTTGTGGGCTATCAGGCTCAGGGAACCCCCGGTCGAGCCATTCAGGAGTATGGCCCGCGTGGCGGCTACGTTGAGCTGGATCATCAGCGCTACGACATTCGCGCCCATGTGCACACCCTGAGTGGTTACTCGGCCCATGCGGATCAGCGCAATCTGGTGGATTTTGTCGCTGGCATTCCCAGCCCCCCTCAACGGGTACTGATTGTTCACGGTGAGTTCGGGGCCAAGCAGGCGCTGGCTGCTAAGCTGCAGCAGCGTTTGCCGGAGACCCGCGTCGACATACCGGCCCCAGGTGCCTATGTCATTTAGCGCTATATTTTCTGGTGACGTATTTTCCGGCGACGTATTTTCGATGTGGGGTTGGCCGAATTTTTGCTATCCTTTTCTGTGTAAGGACGTGAGCAGCGTCGAGAAATTCGAATTTCAAAAAGGATGAATCATGATAGTACCTATCGTTATGGCTGGTGGATCAGGTACGCGTCTGTGGCCTATGTCCCGCTCTCTTTACCCCAAGCAGTTTTTGCCACTGATCGGCGAGGCCACCATGCTGCAGGACACCTGCGCCCGTTTAGAGGGCATCAGTGCAGGGGCACCACTGGTGGTGTGCGGGGAGGATCACCGTTTTACCGTGGCGGAACAAATGCGCTCTGCCGGTTACAGCGGTCACAAGATTGTGCTGGAACCGGCCGGTCGCAATACGGCACCGGCGGTGGCATTGGCGGCCCTGCAACAGGTGGCCAGTGGCCAGGATCCGGTTATGCTGGTGCTGGCGGCGGATCATGTTATCCGTGATGTGACGGCGTTTGAGCAGGCGGTTGACAAGGCCTGCGAGTTTGCCGAGCAGGGCAAGCTGGTCACCTTTGGTATTGTTCCCACCGCACCCGAGACCGGCTATGGCTACATCCGTCAGGGCGACGCGTTAGAGGGTGCGTACAAGGTGGCGGAGTTTGTTGAAAAGCCCGATCTGGACACCGCCGAGCGCTACCTCAGCAGTGGCGATTTTGTCTGGAACAGCGGCATGTTTATGTTCCGAGCCAGTCGCTACCTTGAGGAGCTGAACGGTCATCGGCCGGATATTCTGGCAGCCTGTGAACAGGCGATGAGCAACGCGGTCGAAGACGCGGATTTTATTCGGCCCGACAGCGCCGCGTTTCTGGCCTGCGCCGACGAATCCATTGACTACGCGGTGATGGAAAAGACCAACGATGCCGTGGTTGTCCCAATTGACTGCGGCTGGAGCGATGTCGGTTCCTGGTCCGCGCTGTGGGATGTGTCCGACAAGGACGACAATGGCAATGCGTTGCACGGCGATGTCATGGTTCAGGAAACGGAAAACTGCTATGTGCGCAGTGATGGCAAACTGATTGCCACGGTTGGGCTGAAAGATGTGGTCATCGTCGAGAGTGACGATGCCATCATGGTGGCAGGCAAAGACCGGGTGCAGGACGTGAAAAATATCGTGCAGCGCTTAAAAACCGAAAATCGCAGTGAAGCCCAGTTGCACCGTAAAGTCTACCGGCCCTGGGGTTTTTACGATTCCATCGACAATGGCGAGCGCTTCCAGGTGAAGCACATTGTGGTCAAGCCCGGCGGCAAACTCAGCTTGCAAATGCATCACCACCGTGCCGAGCACTGGATCGTGGTCAGTGGCACCGCCAAGGTTACCCGCGGTGACGATGTGTTCCTGGTATCGGAAAACGAGTCGACCTATATCCCGTTAGGGGTGAACCACCGGCTGGAAAACCCCGGCACCATTCCACTGGAAATGATCGAAGTGCAGTCCGGTTCCTACCTGGGCGAAGACGATATCGTGCGCTTTGATGATACCTATGGTCGTAGTTAAATCTTCCGCAATCTCTTGACCTGACGTCATTGCGAGCATAGCGAAGCAATCCATTTCAGGCACAGGGTAAGATTAAGACTCCGCTCTCTGAGTTGGCGCAGTGCCAACCATGGATTGCTTCGTCGTTATACTCCTCGCAATGACGTTGTAGTGAGAGCTAGATAGAAGATTCCGTCATTGCGAGGAGCATGGCGCCAAGTAGGTACCTAAAGGCAACGCGGCAACAAGGTGAATTGCCCCATGGGCAAGAGAGGGTGGCCTGGGCTATCCATTTTAGGCACAGAGTAAAGTCACACCGATGATCTTTGATTTAGCAACGTGCTAACCATGGATTGCTTCGCTACGCTCGCAATGACGTAGCAGTTTTTAAAGCCGTGTTGAATGCATCAAGTGTGATAGATGATCCAATATGATCAGGCACAAAAAAGGGCGACCGAAGTCGCCCTTTTTTTTTGCGCATCTGAAGTGGATCAAACCACGTCGTTGAGCGCCTTGAACAAGGCAATCAACTGCGGCTCACTCAAACCGTCCAGCTGGCCGGCCAGCTCTTCCAGCTTGGCTTTGACATCGGCTTTCAGGTCCTCGTTAGACACCTGGGTATCCAGCCCCGCCAGATCCAGGTCGCTGACAATCATGCCGGCACCGACCGTACCGTTGGTGATGCGGTCGATCAGGATAAACGCACCGGTGGTGCGGTTGTCTTCGTACTTGTCAAAGATTACCGGCAGGTCAAAGCTGATATCGCACAGGGCGATCTCGTTCAGCTCCAGCTGTTCAGCCTGGCTCTTGGCCATGGTGTTGACATCGATCTTGTGCTCGATGGCCACCACATTGCCCAGCGCCTTCTTGCTGACAAACTTGACCGCGTACTGCTTGTGCAGGCGCAGGGGATCTTCCGCCATCCAGATAACGTGGGCTTTAACACCACGACTGATGTGGGGCAGGTCATTGGCTTTCACCAGCATGTCGCCGCGGCTGACATCGATCTCGTCGTTCAGGGTCAGGGTCACCGCCTGGTCGGCCATGGCTTCGTCCAGGTCGCCGTCAAAAGTGCTGATGGTCTTGACGGTGCTTTTCTTGCCGGAGGGCAGGGACACCACTTCGTCACCGGGGCGAATGATGCCCGAGGCGATGGTGCCGGCAAAACCGCGGAAGTCCAGGTTCGGGCGAATAACATACTGCACCGGCAGGCGGAAGTTATCGAGGTTGCGGTCTTTGGCAATCTCGATGGTTTCCAGCACCTGCATCAATGGCTGGCCAGTGAACCAGGGCATGTGCTCAGAGGCATTGACCACGTTGTCACCGCGCAGGGCCGAGATGGGCGCAAAGCGAATGTCCGGGATGTTCAGCTCTTTAGCGAACGCCTGGTATTCCGCTACGATTTCGTTGTAGCGCTCTTCGCTGTAGTCCACCAGATCCATCTTGTTGATGGCAACCACCACGTGTTTGATGCCCAGCAGCGACACAATAAAGCTGTGACGCTTGGTTTGCACCTGCACGCCGTGGCGGGCATCGATCATGACAATGGCCAGGTCGCAGTTGGATGCGCCGGTGGCCATGTTGCGGGTGTACTGCTCGTGCCCGGGGGTGTCAGCGATGATGAACTTGCGCTTGTCAGTGGTGAAGTAGCGGTAGGCCACATCGATGGTGATACCCTGTTCGCGCTCACTTTGCAGGCCGTCCACCAGCAGGGCCAGGTCAAACTCTTCGTCGGTGGTGTTGTAACGCTTGGAGTCGTTTTTGATGGCCGACAGGTGATCTTCAAAGATCATCTTGGAGTCGTGCAGCAGGCGACCAATCAGGGTGCTCTTGCCGTCATCCACACTGCCGCAGGTTAAAAAGCGCAGCAGCTCTTTGTTTTCGTGTTGTTCCAGGTAGCCAAGGATGTCCTGTTCTACCAATGCGCTGGATTCAATCATATGTATCTCTCGCGTCTAAATTCTTCAGTCGTATTCGTTGAGTTTGTGCTTCGTTGCGCATTCTTTGCGCTCAATCGGATTTCTCTACAGCGTCATTGCGAGCTTTGCGAAGCAATCCATTGCGGCACGGCTGTTAAATACTGGGTGCCAAACATGGATAGCCCAGGCTACCCTCTCTTGCCCGTGGGGCAATTCACCTTGTTGCCGCGTTGCCTTTAGGTACCTACTTGGCGCTATGCTCCTCGCAATGACGAGACAAGAAAATCGGACTGCAGGGAGCTGCCTTAGAAATACCCTTCCATCTTTTTCTTCTCCATCGATCCGGCGGAGTCGGAATCGATCACGCGGCCCTGGCGCTCGGAGGTCTTGGTCAGCAGCATTTCCTGAATGATCTCGGGCAGGGTAGCCGCTTCTGATTCGACCGCGCCGGTCAGCGGGTAACAACCCAGGGTGCGGAAGCGCACTTTCTTCATTTGTGGCTGCTCGCCGTCTTCCAGCGGCATGCGCTCGTCGTCCACCATGATTAGGGTGCCGTCGCGCTCGACCACAGGACGCTCCTGTGAGAAATACAGGCCTGGGATCTGGATGTTCTCTTTGTAGATGTACTGCCAAATGTCCAGTTCGGTCCAGTTGGACAGCGGGAATACACGAATGCTCTCGCCGGGATCGACGTTACTGTTGTAGATATTCCACAGTTCTGGACGCTGGTTTTTGGGATCCCAGCGGTGGTTTTTATCGCGGAAGGAATAGACACGCTCTTTTGCGCGGGACTTCTCTTCATCGCGACGGGCACCACCAAAGGCGGCATCAAACTTGTGCTGGTTCAGCGCCTGCTTCAGACCTTCGGTCTTCATGATGTCGGTGTGCTTGGCGCTGCCGTGGGTAAACGGGTTGATGCCCATGGCCACGCCGTCCGGGTTGATGTGCACCAGCAGGTCAAAGCCGTATTCCTTGGCCATGCGATCGCGAAACTCGATCATCTCCTGGAATTTCCAGGTGGTGTCCACGTGCAACAGTGGGAAAGGAATCTTGCCGGGGTGGAAGGCCTTGCGGGCCAGGTGCAGCAACACGGAGGAGTCTTTACCCACCGAGTAGAGCATCACCGGGTTATCAAATTCCGCCGCCACTTCGCGGAAAATCTGGATGCTCTCGGCTTCCAGCAATTTCAAGTGTGTCAGAGTGTTTGAATCCATCGTTACAACCTGTATTTGTTAACGTGTTTGTTTCTAACTGATTTCGTGCTTAAAAAACTATTCAACCAGACCCATTTCCCGCAGGCGCTCAATCACCGTGTTGACGGCGTCGGTCATGGAGTGCTGCGAGGTATCAATGCGCAATTCCGGGTGCTGCGGTTCTTCGTAAGGATCGTCAATGCCCGTGAAGCCTTTGATCTTGCCAGCCCGCGCCATGGCGTAGAGACCTTTGCGGTCACGGGCTTCGCACACCTCAATGGGTGTGGCCACATGGACTTCAACAAACACGCCGACTTCCTCAATCATGCTGCGGACCAGTCGGCGGGTTTTGGTGTAGGGGGCAATCGGCGCGCAAATGGCGATACCACCGTTTTTGGTGATTTCGCTGGCGACAAAGCCAATGCGTTGAATGTTCAAATCGCGGTGTTCTTTGGAAAAGGTCAGCTCACTGGACAGGTTTTTGCGCACCACATCACCATCCAGCAGGGATACATGACGGCCACCCAATTCGCGCAATTTTACCATAACGCCATTGGCGAGGGTGGATTTTCCCGAGCCTGATAGACCAGTAAAGAATAAGGTTATGCCTTGTTTTAAGCGTGGTGGCAGGGTGCGATTCAGCTCTTCCACCACTTCCGGAAAGGCGAACCAGTCGGGAATGGGCTGGCCATGGCACAGCATCTGTTTCAGCTCCGCCCCGGAAATGTACAACCCGGCCTCGCCGGACAACAGCTCGTGTTCTTCACAGAATTCACCGCGACCTTCCACATAGCGCAGGAAGGGCGCTTTAAGCACCTGGATGTTGAGTTCGCTCTGCAGTGAGCTGACCAGCTCCTGCGCCTCGGTAGCGCCATAGAACAAGCCGCCGCGGTTGTTGCGGCCGGGACCTGCGTGATCGCGACCGACAATAAAGTGCGAGAAACCGTAGTTCTGGCGGATGATGGCATGCCACAGGGCTTCACGGGGACCGGCCATGCGCATCGCCAGCGGCAACAATCGAATGGCGACACTGTCTTCGGGGAAGTAGGGCAGTATTTTCTCGTAACAACGCACCCGGCAGAAGTGATCGATATCGCCGGGCTTGGTGCGTCCCACTGCCGTGTGAATCACCAGCTTGGCCTGGGTACGGGCCATCAGCCGTTTCATCATAATGACGTGGGCTTTGTGAATCGGGTTGCGGGTCTGGAAGGCGATCACCTTATCCCAGCCCTGCTCGATAAAGCGCTCACGCATTTCCAGAGGCGTTAAGCGGTACTGGGCGAAATCGTAATGCAGGGGCGGGGTGACACCGGTGAGCTTGCCGCCCAGATACACCGGATTGTCGTTCAGCAAAGCGCGCACACCGGGGTGCATGTCGTCGAGGGTGCCGAACACCAGTTCCGCCTCGCGCTCACGATCTGGCGTCCACAGATCACTGATCACCATATTGGCGATCACCACCCCTTCGGGATCGCGCAGGGTGATTTCATCGCCGATGTTGACTGACTCAGCAAAGGCCTCGGTCACATCCAGGGTGACGGGCATCGGCCACAGGGTGCCATCGGCCAGGCGCATGGTGTCCACCACCGAATTGTAATCGGCCTGGCCCAGGAATCCGGTCAGGGGAGAAAAAGCACCGTTAAGCAGCAGCTCGATATCGAACATTTGCTTGGGCGTCAGGTCCCAGGAGGCATTGGACTTGGCTTTTTCTTTTTCCAGCAGCAGTGCCTCACCCTCAGCGTAGAGGTTTATGAGTTTGCCGCCGTGCGCGTTGCTGGTATCCATCTCAAATCCTGCGTTGGATAATCACTTAGTCAGGCCTTATGCCATTTTGCCGAAGTATAGTTCCTTGTAGTTCTTCAGAAAATCAGGATATTATGAATTCAAATATCGATAAAACAGGATCATGAGGCGGCCTACCCATGCGTTATACCCTGCGGCACCTGGAGGTGTTTTTAGCCGTCGCCCGCGACGAGAGTATTTCCCGGGCGGCCAAGCGCCTGTCGCTGTCCCAGTCGGCCACCAGCGCCGCCCTGCAGGAGTTTGAAGGCCGCTACAACCAGCAGCTGTTTGACCGCACCGCTAAACGCCTGCGCCTCAATCCCCAGGGCGAGACCATTCGCATCAAGGCCGAGGCCTTGATGGCCCAGCTGCAGGCTTTCGATCTGGAGCTGAAGGGCCAGCAAGAGCCAGGTCACCTGCGCATTGGTGCCAGCCTCACCATTGGCAACTACCTGGCGGTCAAGCATCTGGCCACCTACATGCAGCGCTTTCCCCAAGCCAAGGTGGAGATGGAGGTGGGCAGCACGCCGGAAGTGCTGGCCAAGGTGCTCAATTTTGAGCTGGACATAGGCCTGGTTGAAGCGGAGCTGCACCACGACGAACTGTGGCTGCAACCCTGGCGTGAAGACCGCATGGTGGCCTTTTGCCGGCCCGATCACCCCCTGGCCGAAAAGCCCTATCTGACCGGTAAAGATGTCCTCTCGGCCGCCTGGATCCTGCGCGAATCCGATTCCGGCCACCGCCAGACCTTTGACCGCTCCATGCAGGGCCTGTTGCCCGATTTGAATATTGTGCTGGAGCTGACCCACAACGAAGCCATCAAAAATGCGGTGAAGGCGGGCCTGGGCGTCGGCTGCCTGTCGGAAATCGCCATCGCCGAAGAAGTGCAGCAGGGCAGCCTGGTACTGTTGGAAATCAAAGGCCGGCCCATGAACCGGCAGTTTTACTTTGTCCGCCACAAGCACGCGGCCCCCAGCCGGGCGGCCGAAAACTGGATGGATATCTGCAAAGACACCTGCTAACTAAGCCACAGCGTCATTGCGAGAACACTAAGACAAGCCATCTACAGCGTCATTGCGAGGAGTGTAACGACGCGGCAATCCATGTTTGGCACAATGCCAGACCAGAGAGACCAGCCAAAACCTTACCCCGTGGCCGAAATGGATAGCCCAGACTACCCTCTCTTGCCCGTGGGGCAATTCACCTTGTCGCCACGCTACGCTCACGATGACGAGGTGCCTTGGATCGACTCCACCGTCATTGCGAGGAGTGTAGCGACGCGGCAATCCATGTTTGGCACAATGCCAGACCAGAGAGACCAGCCAAAACCTTACCCCGTGGCCGAAATGGATAGCCCAGACTACCCTCCCTTGCCCGTGGGGCAATTCACCTTGTCGCCACGCTACGCTCGCAATGACGGGAATGAGCATGCGGGATAATGTATCGAAACAGGATTTGACCTTGCCTTGTGTGAAGGGCTATAGCATATTGCCCGGCTTGTTAGAGATTTACCCACAGGACGAATGCCGTTAATGGACATCTGGAACTCTCTCGCCAGCTGGATTCAAGATCACGCCGGTTTGCTGGTGGCTTTGGATCTGTTGGCCATTATTGCTCTGCTGGTGTTCTCGAACCTCAAACCCTGGTTGATATTCCTGGCCTCCAGCCTGGCCCTGTACATGCTGGATATCCTGCCCCTGGCCGACCTTATGAGCGGCTACACCAACCCCTCGCTGGTGGTACTGCTGTTGTTATTGCTGGTGTCCATGCCGCTCGAGCGCACCACCCTGATGCGGCGAGTCACCAGCAGTATGCTCAACAGCCCCGGCCGGGGCGCGATCCTCAAGTTGTCTTTGTTCAGTGGCTTTTTTTCGGCCTTTATCAACAACACCGCCGTGGTCTCGGCCATGTTGGGGCCGCTCAAACGCCAGACGGCCATTCCTGCCTCGAAACTGTTGCTGCCGTTGTCCTACGCCTCGATTTTGGGGGGTACGCTTACCCTTATCGGTACCTCCACCAACCTGATCGTCAACGGTTTTGTGCACCAGGCCGGTTACGAGTCGCTGGGCTTTTTCGATTTTACCTGGGTGGGGCTGCCCACCTTCCTCGCCTGTTTGGGAGTACTGGTGATACTGGCCCCCCGGGTGCTGCCGAAACAGGCACTGGAGCAGGAAAGCGCCAGCCAGGATTATTTTCTGGAGCGGCAATTACGACCCGGGTCGCCGCTGATTGGCCACTCGGTGCAGGACAATGGTCTGCGTAAACTGGAACGCATCTTCCTGGTGGAAGTGATTCGCGAACACCAGATCATGGCGCCAGTGAGCCCACAGGAAATTCTCTGCGAAGGCGATGTGTTGGTGTTTACCGGCGACCTGTCGGCGCTGGACCTGCTGGACGATTTCCCCGGTCTGGTGCCGCCGGCCGAGTTTGATCAGACGGTTCGCGACAATCTGGTGGAAGTGATTGTCTCCCCTTCGGCGAGCCTGGTGGGCCGCAGCATCAAGGAAGTGGATTTTCGCTCCCGCTTCGATGCGGCCGTGGTGGCGGTGCGACGGGGTGATCAGCGTCTGAAAGGCGGACTGGGTCAATTAACCCTGCAGGCGGGGGATGCCCTGGTGCTGGCCGTGGGTGATGACTTTAACCGCCGTCGCGATATCGCCGCCGACTTTATTGTGGTGGGTGGTATCGATGCCAACAAAACCCTCACCGGCAGTCGCGAGCTGGGGGTGTTTGCCGGTTTTGCCGCCATCGTCGCACTGGGGGCCACGGGCCTGGTGCCGCTGATCAAGGGCTTGATGATTCTGGTGGCGGTACTGCTGGCGACCGGCATCCTCAGTCTTGAAGACATTAAGTCCCGCTTCCCCTATCAATTGCTGGTGGTGATTGGCGGCGCCCTGGCCCTGTCCCAGGCCATGTTCGACACCGGCCTGGCCGATCAGATTGGCACCTGGGCCGGTGCTACGCTCAGTGGCCTGTCGCCGCTGGGCGCCTTGATCGGTGTGTTTTTCCTCACCTGGCTGTTTACCGAGCTGGTCACCAACAACGCCGCCGCCGCCATTGTCTTCCCACTGGCGCTGGCCATTTCCAGCCAGTGGGGCGACAACTACCTGCCGTTTGTAATGGCAGTAGCCTTTGGTGCCAGCGCCAGCTTTGTCTCCCCCTACGGTTACCAGACCAACCTGATGGTCTACACCGCCGGTAACTATCGCCTGCGGGACTACTGCAAGCTGGGTCTGCCGGTGTTGCTGGTGTACAGTGCGGTATCGTTGACTATGATCAATTGGGTGTTTGCCTGAGACCTGTCGTCTGATCTATGCATTGTAAAGAATCTGTCATGCGGCTGACGTAAAACAGCCGAATTGAATGCTTTTTAGCAATTAACGTCTTAACCGATCACAGTTTTAAAGGTAGTTGAATGAAGGTAACGGTATTTGGGATTGGCTACGTTGGCCTGGTGCAGGCGGCGGTTCTGGCCGAAGTGGGCCACGATGTCTGCTGTGTGGACGTGGATGCCGACAAGATCGAGCGTCTGAAGCAGGGGCATATTCCCATTTACGAGCCGGGCCTGACACCCTTGGTGCAATCCAACTACGAGGCCGGTCGCATAACGTTTACCACCAGTGCCGAAGAGGGCGTCAATTTTGGCCAGATCCAATTTGTTGCTGTGGGCACCCCGCCGGATGAGGACGGCTCCGCCGACCTGAAGTACGTACTGGCTGTGGCCAAAACCATCGCCACTCATATGCAAACCCCGAAGATCATTGTGGATAAGTCCACGGTGCCGGTCGGCACCGCCGATAAAGTGGCTGGTGAAGTGGCCGCGACCCTGCAGGAACGGGGTTCCGAGCTGACCTTTGCTGTGGTCTCCAACCCCGAGTTCCTTAAGGAAGGCGCGGCCGTGAACGACTGCATGCGACCGGATCGCATTGTGGTGGGTATTCGTCCCGGCGATGATGTGGATGTGCTGGAAGACACATTCCGCGAACTCTACGGCCCCTTCAATCGCAATCACGACCGCATGATCTTTATGGACGCCCGCAGCGCCGAGCTCACCAAGTACGCTGCCAACTGCATGCTGGCGACCAAAGTGAGCTTCATGAACGAGATGGCCAATATCGCTGAAAAGGTGGGAGCGGACATCGAGCATGTGCGCCATGGCATCGGCAGCGATGAGCGCATCGGCTTTCATTTTATCTACCCAGGCTGTGGCTACGGCGGCTCCTGTTTCCCCAAAGATGTCCAGGCCCTGGGGCGCACCGCCGAAGTGATTGGTTACCAGCCGGATCTGCTGCGGGCAGTAGAAGCCATCAACAACCGCCAGAAACTCAAACTGGCCAGCTACATTGAAGACTATTTCAAAGGCGACCTGAGCGGCAAAACCATTGCCCTCTGGGGTTTATCCTTCAAGCCCAAAACCGACGATATGCGTGAAGCCCCCAGCCGCGTGCTGATGGAAGCCCTGTGGGAAAAAGGTGTGCGGGTACAGGCCTACGACCCGGAGGCCATGGAAGAGTGTCAGCGTATCTATGGAAGTCGTGAAGACCTGAGCCTGATGGGCACCAAGGAAGCCGCCCTGCAAAACGCCGATGCGTTGGTGATCTGCACCGAGTGGCAGAACTTCAAAGCGCCCGATTTTGATTTGATCAAGACCAGCTTAAAGCAGCCGGTGATCTTCGATGGCCGCAACCTGTTTGAGCCGGAGCGTCTGCGTGCGCGGGGTATTACCTACTACGGCATTGGTCGCGGCGAATCGGTCAGCTCAGTGAGTTGATGCGGCTGTTTCGTGTATACTGCCGGTAACTTCTCAACAGCAGTGGCGAATCTGTTATGTCGTTAATACTTTCTCCTCTGGTGAAAGTGATTGAGTCACTGGAGCTCGCAATTGCACAACCAAAAGATGAGTTTATCCGCGATGCGGTTATTCAGCGGTTTGAATACACCTATGAACTCTGCTGGAAGTTCATCAAACGGGATATGAGCGAAGATATGGGGTCAGAGGCAGTGGCAATACTCAGTCGCAAAGACCTGTTTCGTACCGCTGCCGATAAAGGCTTAATTGCCGACCCGCTGAGCTGGTTTACCTACCACAAAGCTCGGAATGAAACCTCTCATACCTATAATGAAAAGACTGCGGAACAAACCTACGATATAGCCTTGAGCTTTGCCGTTGATGCCCGCAGTTTGTTGCTTAGTCTGCAGAAGAAACATGCTGGACCTGAGTCCTGATCAATTAGCCGAAGTCCAGGCTATATTACGCCGGCTTACCCCGGAGGCGACGCAAGTCTACGCCTTTGGTTCCCGCACCCAGGGCCGGGCACGTAAGTTTTCCGATCTGGATCTGCTTATTAAATCCACTGCGGCATTGGATTTCACGCAGCTGGCGCTACTGGAGGACGCCTTCTCGGAATCAAACCTGCCATTTCGTGTCGATTTAATCGACTGGTACGCTATCAACGATGAGTTTCGAGAGGCTATTTTGCCGCACATGCAAATAATTCAGGGTGACGACGCAGAGCTATCGGTGAATGAGCCTTAATCGGTAGTTAGATGATTCTGAATCAAAAAAGCCCGCATGTGTGCGGGCTTTTTTTGTGGTGCTAACTAAGTGCCGGCACTTAGTTGGGGGAAGCCACCGGAGGGGTAGTACCACCGCCACCGCCACCTGCACCTGCGGCACCATTGATAGGGGTACCAAAACCAAAGTTGTTCGCCGTGTTGGACGCGATGACCTTAGCCACAGGAGTATTATCCTGCTGATTGTTCACCTGGTTGGTCGCCTGAGTGGTAGTGGTAGTGGTAGTAGCAACCTGTGTGACAGGTGCCGGAGCGACAACAACGGTAGTGACAGCAGCTTGCGGCACACTATTGTTGGTAGCAGCCTGGATTACATGCTGGGATACCTGAGGGTTGCTGGCCATCTCTGCCAGCACCGAGTTCTTGGCCAGGGCTGCATTCAGTGCTGCGGACAGTGCTGCAGGGTTGTTCCCAGTCTGCTCAGCAACTGTTGCCAGGGTCTGTTCCAGTTCTGCCAGGGCAGCCTGCTGTTCTGTGGTCAGTGCAACGGCTGGCTGAGTCAGTTGAGCAACTGGGCCTTGTGTTGATTCTGCCATGGCGAAACTCGCAGGCATGGCAATCAGGCCGGCGATCAGTAAATGCGATAACTTCATGTGATTTAGGTCCCTCTAGCTAAAGGAAAAAGAGAATTTGGACGCCACAAGTCTATGGCAATTCCTCAGCAATGAAAAGTGATTAGCGAGGGATTTCTCATTATGAAGGTCTGTTGGTTGACAATGTGAGTGTTAACTAATCTGGCAGGTTGGCTTGATTTCGGAATGGCCTAAAGTGGCGCAGGCAATAGCCGATAACAGTCAAATCTATTGCATTTATATCGTTAAAGAATAACGGATAGTTTTCTCATAAAGCATGCTTGATACGGGCTAAAGTGAGTGTTAATTTACGCGCCATAGTGTGAGGTTGGTCACATTGCTGATGTGAGTGCATCCGGAGTGGTTTTTCTTGAAAGGATAGTGGCTGACCAAATTTTGAGCTTGTCGGTGTGTCATTAGTGGAGCGCCTTAGGTAGGCCAATGGCTTGCCTTACTGAGTTTGTATGTACTTTCTTAAATATCCCTCCTCGTCACAGTTCTTGTGGCATTAGTACTCCTTTGTTTGTCTTGTTTTGATCACTCAATATTAAAGAAATGATTTTTCAAGGATGTTTGAGATGGAGCCGTGTACTTCCAGTTCAGTTACCAAGGCTGTAATTCCGGTAGCGGGTTTGGGGACCCGCATGCTGCCGGCTACTAAAGCTATTCCTAAGGAAATGCTGCCCATTGTCGATAAGCCTCTTATTCAGTATGTGGTTAATGAGGCAGTCGCTGCCGGCATCAAGGAAATTGTGCTGGTCACCCACGCCAGCAAAAACGCCATCGAAAACCACTTTGACACCAGCTTCGAGCTGGAAGCTCAGCTGGAAACCCGATTGAAACGGCAATTGTTGGAAGAGGTGCGCTCCATTGTCCCCGATGGGGTCACCATCATTTCCGTCCGCCAGGCTGAGGCCAAAGGCTTGGGCCACGCCATCCTCTGCGCTAAGCCAGTGGTTGGTGACTCACCGTTTGCGGTGTTACTGCCCGACGTACTGGTGGATCAGTACCAGTCCGATTTAACCACCCACAACCTCGCCGCCATGGTGCGCAACTTCAAAACCACCGGCGCCAGCCAGATTATGGTTGAGGCTGTGGCCTGGGAAGAGGTCACCAAATACGGTGTGGTTGATTGTCTGGGGGAAGAGCTGATCGAAGGCGGCACCGCCAGGATTGATGGCATGGTAGAAAAGCCCAGTGTCGATGCCGCGCCGTCCAATATGGCGGTGGTGGGGCGGTATGTGTTGCCGGCTTCTATTTGGTCGTTGTTGGAGCAAACCCAGCCGGGGGCTGGGGGTGAGATTCAGTTGACTGACGCGATTGATGAGTTGCTTGTGGGGTCCGAAGTGGAGGCTTATCGCATTGTGGGTAAGAGTCATGATTGTGGGAATAAATTGGGTTACATGATAGCTCAAATTGAATATGCCCTGGCTCATGAAGATGTGGGGGAGGCGTTAGGGGAGAGTATGAAGAGCCTTATACGGGAGAAATCTGGAGTTGAGATAGTTGTTTAAATTAGTTCGGATTTGTTGAGGGGAGCGAAAAATCAATGACTCTGACCCTATTGATTTAGCTTGTAAACATATATTGCATACAGACTATGAAAAGCAGAAGTTATCTGGCAAATAGAGTATGAAATACAATAATTCGCAAAATTATTAAACGGAGAGAGTAGTGCTTCATAGGATTGTCTGGTTTCTGAGATCAATGAAATTAAAAAAGAAGAATATATTTAGACACTGGCTCTCATATTCAGATAAAGCTTCTTCAATGGAAGGGAATAATTACTTGGCACAAAGGGCTAAGTTATTAAATTCCTCGTTGGGGGTATTTTCATATGTCAATTTTGACAGCGTCGTTTCACACACTGATGTAGGACGATTTACCTGTGTCGGCCCAGGCTCCTGGGTCGGTGGTATTGGTATGCATCCTACAAATAGGAAGTCAACTCACAGAATGTTTTACTCTTCAAATAACCCAGCTTGGTCAGGGTATGCAAGTTCTACATTTGAAGAGGTGAAAAGAACTTATGTTGGTAATGATGTTTGGATTGGTGCCAGATGTACTGTCTTAGATGGTGTGAATATTGGAGATGGTGCAATTATCGCCGCAGGCTCTGTCGTAACAAAGGATGTGGAGCCCTATTCAATTGTGGGTGGAGTCCCAGCAAAATTAATTCGGAAAAGATTTAGTACTTCAAGTGTGAAATATCTTCTTTCAGAAAAGTGGTGGGAAAAGTCCCCGGAAGAATTGAAGCAGATGGTGCACGCCGGTGAATTCAGCGGAATATATATGGGGGGCATTAAATGAGCTTTATATGGAGAGTGATATCTAAGCTTATTTTTCCTTTGATGTTAAAAGTTAGAGGTATTTGTTTTGGAAAAAACATCATTGTTTATGGGTTTCCAATAATAACTAAAGCAAAAAAATCCAAAATAGATATTGGATCTGATGTTGTTCTTTGTTCTCAGTCTTCCAGAACTGCTTTAGGCGTAAGTAAGCCAGTTATCATTCGAGCGATTAATCCGAAGTCATTGGTTTGTATCGGAAATGGTTCAGGGTTAAGCGGTGTTACTATCTGTGCTATGGAAAAGGTAGTAATAGGAGATCAATGTTTGTTAGGGGCTGATGTGACAATCGTCGATAATGATTTTCATCCGTTAAACCCATTTAATAGGAGATACTCCAAGGTAGCTATAGCAATTGCTCCAGTACAAATAGGGAAAAATGTATTCATCGGAACAAAGTCAATTGTTCTAAAGGGGGTGACAATTGGCGACAACTCAGTAATAGGAGCAGGAAGCGTCGTGGTTAGTGATATCCCTGCAAACGTTGTTGCCGCTGGAAATCCTTGCAAAGTAATAAAAGCCTTGAGTTTTTAGATGTGAATACCAGTATAAAGAGAATAAGAGCATCTTTAGGGGCAAATGTAACAAGCCAGGCACTGACAATTTTTATACAGCTGACATCAATACCATTGTTTTTGAGTGTTTGGACACCAGAATTATATGGGTATTGGCTGATGTTGTCCGCTTTGCCTGCCTATATAGCGTTGGCTGATTTTGGATTTTTGTCAGTTATCATAAACAAAATGACAATGTTAGTTGCTTCAAATGAATATAAACGAGCTGAATTTCTGTTTCGTATCGCTATAAAGCTTTGTATTATCATATGCACCGTGACATTAATAATATCCATGGTTTTAATTTCAATAGTGGATGTTGGTATTTTAAGTGAGTATGAAAACAAACTAACTCTTTTTTTTCTAATAGCATATGCAGTTATTGCAATGTCCAGCAGGCTTGTTGATGCAGTCTTTCGCTCGGAGGGAGATTTTGCAAAAGGTCTGCAGTTACTTAACGGAATAAGATTATTTGAGTGGCTTTTATTGTTTAGCTTTTTGTTTTATGGGAAAACGTTTCTTTGGGCCGCTGTCGGTCAGCTATTAGGGCGTGTTTTAGGCTTTTCAAAAGCTGTTATTTATGCGCGGTATAAATATCCAAAATTGAAATGGACGTTGGTGCGCGGATGGGGTGGCGAGTTCAGACAGCTAGTTCGTCCTGCAATATCTTTTATGTCTTTCCCGGTTGCCAATGCGCTCTCTTTTCAAGGGATGACTTTGTTGGTTGGGATTGTTTTTAGCCCTGCATTTTTGACTGTATTTAATACTTATAGAACACTGAGTCGTGTCGTTGTTCAGGCTTCTAATGTTGTATCAAAGTCTATTGGCCCTGAAATCTCAAAAAAATTCGGAGAAAGAGATTTCCATACATTGAATTTAATTCAATCAAAGGGACGGCTTGCCACTATGGCTTTGGTGTTTTTGGCTTGTGGTTTTCTTGCTTTGGGAGGGGAATTTTTTTTGGGAATATGGTTAAAAAATAAAATCGAATTCAACCCAGTTGTATTTTACAGTTTCTTAGTAGTGGCTTTTTTGAATGCAGTATGGCAAATGGAGATGGTATTTCTTACATCTTTAAACTTACATTCAGGTCTTTCTTTTGTGTACCTTATGGCTTCAATAATTATGTTGTTGCTTGCCTATTTTGTCGGTTCTACATGGGGGTGGGGAGGGCCTGTTTTTATTCTCATTGGGTTTGAAGTAGTAGTTGGAATATGGTGTGTAAAATCTGTTCGTAGTTATACCAGGTCGCCAAGTTTAATGGAGTTAAATGTATGAGTATCCTGGTTGCACATCCATTAAAGCATCACGCATTTAATTTAGCATATGGCTGTGAAGCAAGTGGTGTTCCAACCCAAATAATCACCCCTCTTTACAAAAAAGGAATTTTCGAATACTTATCTAAAGTGCCTGGGCCGCTAGGTAAAAAAATTCAAGGCTATAGTCACCCGAAATTAGATGATAATAATGTTATCGCGCCAATGTGCTGGGGAATAAAGCGCATTTTCTGCCCCAATAGGAAAATTATAGCATTTCAGGTTTCTTTTGATTTGTATGTAGCTAAGTTGCTGTCAGAAAAAGTGATTCGGCCAAAAGTTCTAGTCACACTCCAAGATTATATGCCTAAAACCGTGGAAGCAGCGGCAAAACAAGGAGTTTTAATTTGGTCGGATCAGATTTTAAATAGATCTGCACGGGCTAGAGATTTTCTTAAGAAAAATTTAAAGCTCGCCGGTTTAGAGTATATAGATCAATATTCTGAATTTAATAACAACAATATTCTCGGTGTTGCAAAAATTGTAACTTCACCTTCCCAGTATGTAGAGGATGGTATTGAGGGGCGGACTAGAGAGGGATGTATTAAAGTTAGAGTGCCGTACGGTGTAGACGCTGAAAAATTCTCAAGTGTAAATCCAGATAAACAAGATAAAACGATTCGAATTCTGGCGAGAGCTAATAATGTTCGAAAAGGCGGGCATCTTTTAATGGCTGCGATCGAGGAAATCGCGGAAGAGCTTTTAGGACATGTTGATGGCTTTAAAGTTGAAATTAATATCATTGGAATTCTTGATGCTGTCGTCAAGGATAAATTAAAAAGAATCAATTTGCCGAGTGAAATTATCATAAGCAGTAAAATCGTCCCTCATGTTGAAATGGCTGATGAGTTTTTGAAGTCAGACATATTTGTTATGCCCTCGCTTTCTGAAGGAATGTCCTTGATGTGCCTTGAGGCAATGCAAATGGGGTTGCCTTTGGTCGTGACTAGAGAGTGCGGTTTAGATTGTTTTCGGTCTGGGGAGATGGGGTTGATTGTCGAGCCAACGGTAAGCTCTATTTCGGTTGCTATGATAGAAGCTTTTAAGCGTCGGTCAGAATGGCCTGCGTGGTCTCAAGAGTGCAAAAAAACTGCTGATTTATTAAGCTGGGATTCGTATGAGAAAGACATATCTCAAGTATGCTGCAACAATATATTATAGGTGCCGGAATTGATGAGAATGTCTGGAGAAACTCATCGAGTTACCTTTGTTTCAGTGTGCTTGATTGCATTTTTGTTTGTGGGGTTGCTCCAGTATCTCCCGACGATATTGCAGAGCTTGATTCAAGGTGATGTTTTTATTTGGACATTGCAAAAAGAGGTTATATCTGAGGCGGGTAGTCTTAAATATTTGAAAGATGTATTTTTATTTGTTTTTGGTGTTTATTGGGTAAAAAAGATTGCACTAACTGTGCCTCATGTTTACCACATGATCTTTAAAATATATTTGGTTTGGTTGGCACTATTTTTCTGCATAGGTTGTGTAGGATATTTTCTTGACTATAGCCCGCTTATGTTTTTTAAGGCGGGTGTTCGGTGGTTGTTGCTTTTGCATGCTGCGATTGGTTTTTTTATGATTGCTGCAACTTATAAAGAAAAGCAAAAAGATCAATCAATAGTATATGCATTTCTGTTGTTTATTTTGGTGGTTGATTGTCTTGTTATTGCGTTTCAGATAAGAATTGCTGGATATTCAATGAGTGTTTCATTAGGTAGTTCTAGGTTAAGCGGTTTATTTTCAAACGCTGGAGTTTCTGGCTTTTTTTCCGTTGCTGCCGCGTTAATTTCTTTGGTCTACTTGAGTCGTTCCTTAAGTGAGAAGGTTTTTCTTTTAGGACTCTGTTTGTTTATTGCGTTAAGTTCTGGCACTAGGTTTGCCATGATTGCTGTGTTTGTATGCTTTTGTATTAACTTTTATGAGTATTTAAAGGTAAAGGCAAGTAAGAAATTTCTAACTTTAACAATATTGTTAGTTGCCCCGATTTTTTTGTCTTCAACAGTCTATTTCTATGGGTTGATGATTGATATTGTTTCTAGGGGGGGGATTCTGGAGGTTCAGCTGTCTGAGGGCGGTAGAATTTATAACTTTATTCATTACTCTGGACTCCTTTTACAGGCTGATTTTGTAGAGTTTGTTTTTGGTAGGGGCTTGGGTGTGGGTACCAATACTGCGTTCTCTATTGCCGATGGGATGGGTTTTTCTCCAGAGGCTTTCCGATTTAATTGGCTTGTTGATAATGCAATCCTAACTATGTTTTTTCAGGTTGGATTGTTGGGGTCAATGCTTTTTTGGTCTGGAGTGTTTTTGTTTTTTTTAGTGGTTAATAAACTATGCCAGAGAGCATTGTATAGGTACTTTTTCCTGGTCTCTTTTTTGTTTGTGATTTCAGTCTTTTCCGGGAATCTCTTTGAGCAGTATTACTTAATTGTAACGTATATGTTTGTTTTAGGCCTTATTTGCAATGTAACATTTTTGAACGTGGAGGCTAAATATTGATTTTAATAGTAGCACCTTATTCTCCTGTGTCGCTTTCAAGTAAACCGCATTTAGGGGCTGCACGTAAAATAGAAATGATTGTTGAAGCTCTTGCTAGAGTTGATTCTGACATATTTTTTGTAAATTCAGCACATAATGATCTTAATGTTGAAGTGGGTATTAAGAGAAAAAACATAGGCGGAGTTGAGGTAAATCACTTTTCTCTGAAAAAATCGATCTTTTCAAAATTTGGTAAGTTTACGAGCCTTTTTAAAGTTCATGAAATATTAGGGGAATGCCTTACTTTTGGGGTGCCTCGACTTGTCTGGATATACAATGGTTACGCTTTTGAAAGTTTATTTTCATCTGCAGTTAAAAAAAGGCTAAATGTACCTGTGGTTTTGGAGTTCGAGGATTGGCACTTTTCTCGCTCAAGGGGCATTAATCCAAAACCTTTTTTAGACTATTTTTTGTGGAGGAAAAATTTAAAAAACATTGATTTTTCATTTGGAGTGAATGACCGTTTAGTTAAATTGATGTCCTGTCATGGTGTTCAAGGTGCTATTTTGCCTGGGGTCGTGTCTGAGAGATTGGTAAGACTTTGCGATAGTAGAAGTGTTGATGTTTTTTCTGGCGCTGAAGTTCGGATAGGTTATTTTGGGGGATTGACTAAAGAGAAAGGTGTGGATGTTTTAAGTAATGCTGTCGGTAGATTGCCTCCAAATTATAAAGTCGTAATTTCTGGTGCTGGTGATTTAGAAAATGAAATATCTGAGCTTTCGAAAAGCCGGCCAGGAAAAGTAGAGTTTCATGGTAGAGTCTCTGAGCATAAGTTATATGAGTTGATTTCTGGGGTGGATGTAATAGTTAACCCTCATTCACCAATTGATAATATGGCTGAAGGTATTTTCCCATTTAAGGTTGTAGAAGCCATAGCAAGTAGAAAATTACTCATTTCTACTCAATTACCGCCAACTAGTGTGCCAGGGCTATTAAATGGTGTTGTATTCTATGATGGGACTCCCGAAAGTTTGGTTGATTCACTTATTCGATCAAGAGCACTTTACCAAGAATTGAAATCTTCTATTTTAAGTTCCAGCGATGTCGCTAGAGAAAATTTTTCAATTAATGCCCTGCTACGGCCAATAGAAAAACTCATGCATGAGAGTCACATTGTTTAGTTATGAAAATTCTTAGAGTCATTAGTTCTGTAAGTGCAGAAGCCGGCGGACCAATTAATGGCTTGTTAAACAGTTCAAAGGAGCTGGTGCGTAAAGGACACAAGGTGGTGGTTGTCTCTCTTGATGATCCTGATTCTCCATGGGTAGAGGGATTCGAGCTTCCTTTGGTAAGCTTTAAATCTATTGGTAGTTATGGTTTTAGTAAAAACTTCTATGCATGGCTTTTAGAAAATGTTAGTCAGTATGATGTTGTTGTTGTGCATGGTATATGGCAATTTCACTCTTTTTCGGCAGCTAAGGCTTGTCAACTGAATTCTGTCCCTTTTGTGACATTCATTCATGGGATGCTCGATCCTTGGTTCAATGCTAACAGCAAGCTAAAAGCGTTGAAGAAAAATATTTATTGGAAGCTTTTTGAGCGCCATGTGATCAATCATGCTAATGCTGTATTGTTCACTTCTGAAGAAGAAAGAATGTTGGCTAGAAAGTCTTTCACGCCTTATTTTCCTGTTGAAAAGGTAGTGGCTTATGGCAGTCTCAAGCCTATGATTGACTTAGAAGTTGCTAAAGAAACTCTATTGTCCAAGTTTGATTCATTGAAAAGTAAGCGGTTTGCTTTATTTTTAAGTCGGATTCATGAAAAGAAAGGTCTTGATTTATTAATAGATGCCCTTGGCAAAATCAAAAATTTACCAGAGGACTTTTTATTAGCCATTGCAGGACCAGACACTAATGGTTTACAGGCTAAATTTGTTAAGCAAATAGAGTCGTTGGGTTTGACTGATCGTGTTGTTTGGTTGGGTATGCTCAGTGGCGATGTTAAATGGGGTGCATATCATGCAGCCGATGTATTTGTATTGCCGTCTCACCAAGAGAACTTTGGCATTGTTGTAGCCGAGGCCTTATCAACGGCCACGCCGGTATTAATTACTAATAAAGTTAATATCTGGAGAGAGATTAAGGCTGCTGGCGCAGGCTTTGTTGGTGATGATGATGTGGTGGGAATAAAAACCATCCTTAATAGTTGGCTAAACATGTCTAAAGATGAAAAAATGAGAATGTCCAATAAGGCGATAGAATGTTATCACAATAATTTTTCTATTGTATCAGCTGTAGAAGATTTAGAGCGAGTATTGCTCGATGTATCAAAATCTCAATAAATTCAATCAACCATCTGATTTTCGTGGCCGATCTGCTGTTGTTACGCAGTTGTGGTGGTTGGTTCAGTCAACGCTTTTTGCTTGCTCCCCGCAGTTTATGTATGGTTGGCGTAATTTCTTATTGCGTTTATTTGGGGCGAAGATTGGGAAGTCTGTCATTGTTCGCCCTACAGTTCGTACTACTTACCCGTGGAAGTTAACTGTAGGCGACTATTCATGGATAGGAGATTATGTTGAGTTGTACACATTGGGTGAAATAACTGTTGGAAAACATGCTGTAGTTTCTCAAAAGTCCTATCTGTGTACTGGAAGCCATAACTTCCAAGCTGAAGCCTTTGATATTTATGCCAAACCGATTGTCGTCGAAGATGAAGCATGGATTGCGGCTGATGTGTATGTCGCACCCGGTGTCACAATAGGAAAAGGTACAGTTGTTGGGGCTCGTAGTTCTGTCTATAACGATATGCCGGAGGGAATGGTTTGTATTGGAAGCCCGGCAAAACCTGTTCGTAAGCGATTGACTGAAGGTGTGCCCAATTCGGATATTTGTTCGTGAAGTATCTTTTTGTAGGTTTAAATTACAGTCCTGAATTGACTGGTATAGGCAAGTACTCTGGTGAAATGTCTAATTGGCTTTCATCGGCGAATGATTTTCAAATTAAATTCATCACGTCACTTCCTTATTACCCAGAATGGCAAGTGGGTGATGGCTACAGCTCTTGGCGATATATAACTGAGCACCTGAATGGCGTTGATGTTATTAGATGCCCATTATTTGTGCCAAAGAAGCTAACTACACTGAAGCGGTTAATTCATTTACTCACTTTTGCTTTCAGTAGTTTTGGGGCGCTCCTGTCTCAATTGTTATGGCGTCCAGATGTCGTGGTGGTGGTTGTGCCCACGCTGTTTTGTGCTCCCTTTGTACTCCTGTATACCAAGCTCGTAGGCGCTAAATCTGTGATTCATATTCAGGATTATGAGCTGGATGCGATGCTGGGGTTGGATATGGCGGGGGTGTCTAAGGGAGGGAGTCTTGTGCGAATTGCGCGTTCAGTAGAGCGCTTTCTATTTAAGCGCTTTGATCGTGTTTCTACCATTTCGTACAGTATGCAGCGCAAAGCCATTGAAAAGGGCGTGGCCGAAGACAAGCTGATCTTTTTCCCCAACTGGGTGGATACGGACTTTATTACACCCGAAGCGAATCGTTTACGCTTTCGGCAGCAATGGGGCTTTTCTGAGAGTGACAAGATCATCTTATACTCCGGTAATGTGGGCGCCAAGCAAGGCCTGCAGCTGCTGCTGAGTGTGGCGCGGCATTACCAGCAAGATCCCTCCATTCAGTTTGTGGTTGTCGGCCAGGGTGGTTATCGGTCCACGTTAGAGAAAATGGCGAGAGACCTTAAATTATCCAATTTCCATTTTCAGGATCTGGTGCCCTACGAGGATTTACCCGATTTAATGGCCATGGCCGATGTGCACCTGGTGGTTCAAAAACGCGGTGCGGCCGATGTGGTGCTGCCCTCGAAATTGACCAGTATATTGTCAGCGGGTGGCCATGCCTTGATAACGGCTGAGTCCCATACGGAATTAGGGTTGTTGTGTGAGAAGTACCCTGGTATTGCCACCTGTGTCGAGCCGGAATCTATCGATAGTTTTATCGAAGGGCTTGATCGTGTCTTGGCAATGGATACATCAATCCCGAATAAAGTGGCTCGTCAGTACGCCTTGGATCATTTAAATAAAGATGCTGTTTTATCTGCATTCAGTCAAAAATTAGTGGAGTTGTGTGAGGCAGAAGCCGGAAGCAACAGCTGTAAAGAGGAAGAGAAGTGTGTCTAAAGTTGCATTAATTACCGGTATTACTGGGCAAGACGGCTCCTATTTGGCAGAGTTCTTGTTAGAAAAGGGTTATGAGGTGCACGGCATTAAGCGCCGTGCGTCTTCATTTAATACCGAACGAATTGACCATATTTACGAAGATCCCCATAACGAAAACCCCAAGTTGCATTTGCATTATGGTGACTTGACGGACTCCTCCAACCTCACCCGCATCCTGCGTGAAGTGCAGCCCGATGAAGTCTATAACCTGGGTGCTCAATCTCATGTGGCCGTTTCGTTTGAATCTCCTGAATACACCGCCGATGTGGATGCCATGGGTACGCTGCGTCTCTTGGAAGCCATTCGTTTCCTCGGGCTGGAAAAGAAAACCCGGTTTTACCAGGCTTCCACGTCTGAGCTGTACGGTGAAGTGCAGGAAATCCCCCAAAAAGAAACCACACCCTTCCACCCGCGTTCCCCTTACGCCGTAGCCAAAATGTATGCCTACTGGATTGCGGTCAATTACCGTGAGTCCTACGGCATGTACGCCTGCAACGGTATCCTGTTTAACCACGAGTCGCCGCGCCGTGGTGAAACCTTTGTGACCCGTAAGATCACCCGTGGTCTGGCCAATATTGCCCAGGGGCTGGAGAAGTGCCTGTATATGGGCAATATGGACGCACTGCGTGACTGGGGTCATGCCAAGGACTATGTGCGCATGCAGTGGATGATGCTACAGCAGGAACAGGCGGAAGATTTTGTGATCGCCACCGGCAAACAGATCAGTGTGCGGGAGTTTATCCGTATGTCTGCCGCCGAGCTGGGGATCAATCTGGCTTTTGCTGGCAAAGGCGAGCAAGAGGTGGCTACGGTGGTTGGTGTCGAGGGTGATAAAGCCCCGGCCGTGAATGTGGGGGATGTAATCGTGCGGGTGGATCCCCGTTACTTCCGCCCGGCTGAAGTAGAGACCCTGCTGGGTGATCCCACCAAGGCCAAGGAAAAACTTGGCTGGGTGCCAGAGATCACCGTCGAGGAAATGTGCTCGGAAATGGTGGCTCACGATCTGGATCAGGCCAGACGACAGGTGTTGCTTAAGCAGTATGGGTTTGATGTCAGTGTGGCGCTGGAAAATGTCCCTCAGTCAGCTGCCCGTCAGGCTGAAGCCAGCAGCCCAGCCACGGCTCGTGTGGCCGAGTTGGATATGGAAGAAACGGTCTGAGCATCACTATGTCTGTTACTAAAAAGGTATTTGTGGCCGGTCATAACGGCATGGTGGGATCGGCGATTGTTCGTCAGCTGAAAATGCAGGACGGTATTGAGTTGATATTGCGAGATCGCTCGCAACTCAATTTAACCAATCAGGCAGCGGTGCAGGATTTCTTTGCCGCTGAACAGATTGATCAGGTGTATTTGGCGGCGGCCAAAGTAGGCGGCATTCATGCCAATAACGCTTACCCCGCCGAGTTCATTTACGAAAACCTGATGATTGAGGCCAACATCATTCATGCCGCCCATGCCAATGATGTGCAGCGACTGCTGTTTTTGGGCTCCAGTTGTATTTACCCCAAGCTCGCCGAGCAACCCATGACCGAGGCGGCCCTGTTAACCGGCATTCTTGAACCCACTAACGAGCCTTACGCCCTGGCCAAGATCGCCGGCATCAAGTTGTGTGAATCCTACAACCGTCAGTACGGCCGCGATTACCGCAGTGTCATGCCGACCAACCTGTATGGCGAAAACGACAATTTCCATCCGGATAACTCCCATGTGATCCCGGCCCTGATGCGCCGTTTCCACGAAGCCAAGCTGGCCAATGCCAGCGAAGTGGTGGTGTGGGGCAGTGGCAATCCGATGCGCGAGTTCCTGCATGTGGATGATATGGCGGCGGCTTGTGTGCACGTCATGAATCTCGATGCAGAACACTATCAGGCCAATACCCAACCGATGTTGTCCCATATTAATGTCGGGACCGGTGTTGACTGTACGATCCGCGAGATGGCTGAAACCATGCAGCGGGTGGTGGGTTTTAAGGGTGAGCTGGTGTTCGATGCCAGTAAGCCCGATGGCACACCCCGTAAACTCATGAATGTGGACCGATTGGCGTCCCTGGGCTGGACATACACCATTGGTCTCGAAGATGGATTGGGAATGACCTATCGCTGGTTTCTGGAGAATCAGGACCGCTTTCGGCAATAGCTAACTGATTGCTGGGACTATTTGCTGGGACAGTCACTTCTGATTTACCACTACCCAATGTTCCTGTTTTTCACTATCGTCTCAGTTCTTAATGACATTGATTCTGGAGAAATTGAATGGGCTTTCCGCTACGACTTGTTATCGCCTGCCTGACGCTTGCCACTAGTGCTGCCCAGGCTGTCGCACCGGTGGATTCCAAAGCACCATTGGATTCCCAGGAATTGATGGCCCATTACCGCTACCTGCACAGTCATCCGGAACTGTCCCTGCAGGAGGAGAAGACTGCTGCCTACCTGGCCAAGCAGTTGACGGCTATGGGCTTTGAGGTCAGCACCGGTATTGGTGGTCACGGTCTGGTGGCGCGGCTGGAAAACGGTGACGGCCCAACCCTGATGTATCGCGCAGACATGGACGGCCTGCCTATCCCGGAAGACACCGGCCTGCCATTTGCGAGTCAGGCTACGGGTGTGATTCCCTCCGGCGATGAAGTGCCTGTTATGCACGGTTGCGGCCACGATGTGCACATGACGGTATTGCTGGGCGTGGCCAGTGAGATGATGGCGCGCCGCGATGACTGGCAGGGCACCTTGTTGCTGGTGGGCCAACCCGCTGAAGAGCTGGGTGCCGGAGCCCAGGCTATGCTGGAGGATGGCCTTTATCAGCGCTTTGGTGTGCCCGACGCCAATCTGGCGCTGCACGTGAACGCCACCTTGCCGGTGGGGCAAATCGGCTATGTCAGTGGTTACGCCCTGGCCAACGTCGATGAAGTGGATATCACGGTTTACGGTCGTGGCGGCCACGGCGCTTACCCACACACCACCCGCGACCCGGTGGTGATGGCCGCGCAGATCGTACTGGGCCTGCAAACCATCATCAGTCGGGAAGTGTCACCGCTAGATTCTGCCGTGATTACCGTCGGCTCCATTCACGGCGGCACCAAGCACAATATCATCTCTGATGAAGTTAACATGCAGCTGACCGTGCGCAGTTACTCCGACGAGAGCCGTGCGATGCTGTTGCGCCGTATCGAAGAGGTCAGCCAGGGCATTGCCCGCACCGCTGGCATGCCGGAAGACCGCCTGCCGGTTGTCACCGTGACGGACGAATACACCCCGGCCGTGTACAACGATCCCGAACTGGTCACGACGGTAGCGGGCCTGCTCAAGCAGCAGTTGGGGGCGTCGGCCGCCGTAGAAGTGCAGCCGGTGATGGGGGGCGAGGATTTCTCGTTCTTTGGTCGCACCGACGAGCGGGTACCGGGTAATATCGTCTGGCTTGGCACGGTCAGTCAGGCTGATGTCGATGCTGCCGGAGCGGGTAAACTCAGTTTGCCCAGCCTGCACTCGGCCAAGTTCGCGCCCCAGGCTGAGCCAGCCATTAAAACCGGCGTCGAGGGCATGACTGCAGCACTGATGGGACTCTTTAATGCAGGTCGCTAGACGTCAACGCTAAGCGCTAGCCGTCAACGTAAAGCGCTAGCCGCCTGAGGTACCGATTCCCGGTAGAATCCTGGATCTCTATGGTAACTCCGTTTTGATATGAGAAGTGTCGGCGAACTGACTAAATTTTAATTCCTTTTGTTGAATTGCGATAAGGAGTCAAGAAGCCTTGCGGTTCGCCGATAACTCAATATATCCAATGGCAAATTGTGCAAGAAGCCGGGTTTTTGACGTGACCCCTGTCGCATAATTCATTAGAATCAACGGTACTTTTTGGGGGCTTGTCCTGAACCGGGGCAACGAAGGAAGTCTTTTAATTAGGGATATCATTAGGAGAATCTCATGTATAAGAAGTTACCAGTGTCTTCTGTAGTGGCACTGAGTGCTGCCGTGGCAGCTTTCCAGGTACAGGCGGTTGAGCCTGCCACCATCAAAGCAGGAATCTTTGACGTAGTACCGGTGTTGAGCCTGGATCAGCGCTACGACGACAATATTTTCTCCCAGCCCGAGGACGAGAAAGAGTCCTGGGTTACCGTGTTGACCCCATCTGTGACCGCTCAGGCTGATCTGGGTACTGTAGCTGTTGAGCTGGGCTACCAGCACACCGCGGGTTTCTACGAGTCAAGCAGCGACGATAACTTCAATGACGATAAGGTCAATGGCCTGGTCAGTTGGGAACTGAACCACCGCAACCAGCTGGATGTGAGTGCGACTTACAACGATGCCCACGAAGATCGGGGTTCCGGTTTTACCCAGGGTGCCGGTGCACTGTCCATTGAAGAGCCGGATACCTTTGAGGAGCTGACCTACGATGCCAAGTACACCTTCGGCAGCGAGACCTCTACAGGTCGCCTGGTACTGAACCTGACCGATTACTCCAAGGAGTACACCAACCACCGTGACTCCACTCGCGGTCGTGATCGCGATGACCTGACCGCTGGCGCTACCTTTTACTGGCGTGTGGGCGGTGCGACGGATGTGCTGCTGGAAGCCAAACAGACCGATATCGACTATGTGAAGGATCCTGCTGTGGTTGTCGGCGATTTTGATACCCTGGACAGCACCACCACCAAATACCTGGTGGGTGTGACCTGGGAAGCGACCGCCAAGACCACCGGTATCGTCAAGGTGGGTCAGGCCAAGAAAGACTTCGACGATAACGATCGCAACGACTTCTCCGGTTCCAGCTGGGAAGCGGAAGTGCAGTGGTCACCCCTGACTTACTCCACCCTGAGCCTGAACACCTCGCGCGAGCCCCGTGAAACCAACGGTGTGGGCAGCTTTATCGATGCCGAGACCTACGGCGTCAGCTGGCAGCACAGCTGGACCAACCGTCTGTCCAGCAACGTTTATTACAACTTCAGTGATGAAGTATATAAAGGCGCTGCAGCGAAGCGTGAAGACGAAATCACCTCCTATGGCCTGCGTGTTGATTACAATATGCGCCGCTGGCTGGACCTGGGCTTCTCCGTTGGTTACAGCGAGAAGGATTCCACCGGCGAGGCGTTTGAGTTCAAGCGCAACCAGGCGGCTCTGCACCTGACAGTAAGTCTCTAAACCGGAAACCGGTTTATCAAGTAAGCCGGCTCTGTCATGGGCCGGCTTCCCAGCTTTATTGGTATGACCATGATGTATCTACAGCGACTTTGTCGTCAGCAATTCGATCGACAGCAATTGGCCTTGGCAGCACTGGTGTTGCTGTCCACTCTGTTCTTCACGCTCAATGCGTCGGCGCAGGGCACGGGCTTGTCCGAATACACCCTGGGTTCGGGCGATGTGATCCGGATTTCCGTCTTTGGCGAAGAAGACCTGACCATTGATGAGGTACAGCTGAGTGATGCCGGCACCTTGTCCTACCCGTTTCTGGGTGAGTTGCAGTTACTGGGTCTGACGGTGGGTGAGCTGCAAACCAAAATTACCCAGGGTTTGCTGGGGGATTACCTGATTGATCCGAAAGTATCCGTCACTATCCTGCAGTATCGCCAGTTTTACATCAATGGCGAGGTGGAAAAGCCCGGTGGCTTTCCGTTTCAGCCAGGCCTGACAGTGCGCAAGGCCGTCTCTCTGGCCGAAGGCTTTACCGAGCGGGCTGCGAAAAAGAATATCTTCATTATCTCTGATAATGACCCCACCCAGACCCCGCGCCGGGTAGACCTGAACGCCCCGGTGACTCCGGGTGACAGCATTACCGTCGAGCAGAGCTTCTTTTAACTAAGAGTTTCTTTTAACCCCCCGCTTTTTACTGATACCGACCGCCATGATCAAAGATGTAATTGCCGCTGAGCGGCCCGAATTTCAGGAAGAAGTCATCGACCTGCGCCACTACTGGCGGGTGTTGATGCAGCACAAGTGGAGCATTGCCGGTCTGTCGCTGGTGGTGAGTCTGTTTACCATGCTGGTGGTGTTCTCCATGGATCCGGTCTACAAGGCCACTGCCACCGTGCTGATCGAGAATGAGCAGAACAAGGTGGTGTCGATTGAGGATGTGTACAGCCTCAACACCAACAACAAAGAATACTTTCTGACCCAGTTCGAGATCCTCAAGTCCCGTGAGCTGGCCGAGCGGGTGATCCGTCGCTTGGAGCTGTCGACCCATCCGTTGTTTGACCCCCGCCAGCAAGCTGGTGGCTTGAGCCTGAAAAAACTGTTGCCCATTGGCGGCGAAGACAAGCCTTTGAGTGAAAAGCAAATTACGGAAGCGGTAGTCGGTACTTTTAATGCTGGCCTCAGTATCGAGCCAGTGCGCAATACCCAGTTGGTGAAAATCAATTTTGAATCCACCGATGCGGAATTGGCAGCCACCATCACCAATACCCTGGCCGATGTGTATATAGAAAGCCATATGGAAGCCAAGCTGGATGCGACCCGCAAGGCTGCCGACTGGCTGGGCGGTCGTCTGGGTGAGCTGCGCAGCAAATTGAAAAGCTCGGAAGAGCGATTGCAGGCCTACCGCGAACAGGCCCAACTGGTGGATGTACAAGGTGTACAGACCGTCGGTGCCGGCGAGCTGGAACAACTGACCCAGCGTTACGTCGAGGCCAAGCGAGTCCGTGCCGAAGCCGAAAACATCTACAACCAGGTGCAGGCGTTAGGCGGTAACCCCGGCGTGGATCAGCTGATGGCGATTCCCCAGGTGTTGCGTCACCCGTTGGTTCAATCCCTGAAAACCTCTCAGGCCCAGGCCGGACGTAAGGTGGCTGAACTGAGCAAGCGCTACGGCCGCAAGCACCCGAAGATGATTGCCGCGGTTTCCGAAGCGGATCAGGCCGAGATGGATCTGCGCCGCCAGGTGCAGCGTGTGGGTGAAGGTATCGCGGCGGATTACCACGCGGCGGTTTCCACTGAGCGCAGCTTCAACAATCAATTGGCCGAGGCTAAGCAGCGTTTACAGGGTGTCAACCGCAAGGAGTTCAAACTGCGGGAGCTGGAGCGCGAGGTGCAAACCAACCGCCAGCTGTACGATATGTTTATGACCCGCGCCAAAGAGACGGACGAAACCGAAGGTTTGCAGAGTGCTCATGCTCGGGTGATCGATCCGGCGGTGGCGCCGTTGTTACCGGTCAAACCGAAAAAGGCATTGATCACCCTGTTGGCGGCGGTCGCCAGTGGCATGCTGGGTGTGATGCTGGCCTTCCTGGCGGATGCTTTGAACAACACGGTGCGCACGCCGGATGATGTGGAAGAAAAACTGGGGGCTTCCATGCTGGGCTTCCTGCCGCTGGTGAAATCCAACAGCAGTGAGCAGGCCTTTGAAGGCTTCCTGTCGGACTCCACCAGTAACTTTGCCGAGGCCATTCGAACCATCCGCACCGGTCTGGTGTTGTCCAACCTGGATGAGCCCCACAAGATTACCGTGATCACCTCATCAGTACCCAACGAGGGCAAGTCCACCGTCTCCCTGAACCTGGCTGAAGCCGTGGGGCAGATGGAAAAAGTCCTGTTGATCGATGCCGATATGCGTCGCCCGACCCTGGCCAAGACCCTGGGCATGCCGCGCTCCACACCGGGGTTGTCCAACCTGGTGGCCGGCACCGCCGAATTCAAAGAGTGCGTGCACAAGTTGCCCAACTCCACCGTGGATGTGATTACCGCCGGCATCGTGCCGGTGAATCCGCTGGAGTTATTGTCTTCAAAACGCTTTGGTCAACTGCTGCAAAAACTCAGTACTCACTATGATCGTATCTTGATTGACTCGGCGCCCACCCATGCGGTGAGTGATGCGCTGGTGTTGTCCACCTTTGCCGATGCCCTGGTGTATGTGGTCAAGTCGGACGATACGGCTGCACCCCTGGCCGCCAAAGGCATCAAGCGCCTGAAAGAAGTGGGGGCCAATATCACCGGGGTGGTGCTGAACCAGGTGGATGTGGATAAAGCGTCCAGCTATGGCTCTTATTACGCCGGTTACTACCAGAATTACGGTTACACCGCCGAGCCTGAAAAGGACGCGGCCTGACTACTATGCCCGATATATTTAAACCATGATCGATATTCACTGCCATTTGTTGCCGGGGATTGATGACGGCCCGCCGGATATGGAAGCGGCACTGGAGCTTGCCCGCCAGGCGCTGGCCGACGGGGTGACCCACGCCGTGGTGACGCCGCACATCCATCACGGCCGCTGGGAAAATTCGATTACTGGCATTCAGCAGGGCGTGGCTCAGTTTCGTCAGGCCTTGCGTGAGGCCGCTATTCCTTTGGCCCTGGGTTACGCCGGTGAAGTGCGTATTGGGCCGGAGATCCTCAGCATGTTACCCGCTAAGCAGATTCCGTTTTTGGGAAGCTGGGAAGGTAAGCAGGTGATGCTGTTGGAAATGCCCCACAGTCATATTTTGCCGGGTACCGACAAGATCGTGGCCTGGCTGTTAAAACAAAATGTGTTGCCCATGATCGCTCACCCGGAGCGCAACAAAGACGTGATGCGCAAGCCGGAAAAGTTAAAGCCCTTGATCGAGATGGGTTGCCTCTTTCAGGTGACAGCCGGTTCAGTGGCTGGCCAGTTTGGCGAAGCGGCTCAGGAGCGGGCCGAAGAGTTATTGGAGCAGGGTGTGGTCACCGTGTTGGCTTCGGATGCTCACCATGTGGGGCGCCGGCCGGTGAACCTGTCCGTCGGTCGTGATGCAGCGGCCAGATTGATTGGTGCCGAAGCGGCCAAAATTCTTGTGCATGACAATCCCTTGAAAATTGTCGGTGGTCAGTTTCCGGTGCAGGCGGTGTGTGCCTGATGCCGCTTGCCCGTTTGTCGATACCGTTTTTTTTACTGGTGCTGCTGACGTTGGCGCTGTCTTCTGTGTCGGCGTTGTTTGGTGATGTGCAATGGGCCTGGGCGAAACAGTCGGAGCAGCGCTGGCAGCGACAAAGTCAGCAATCGACCGGTGTCAGCCTGAGTGAGAGCGAGTGGCAGGCAGCGCACAATTCTTTGCAGAAAGCGTTGTGGTTTTCGCCTGGGCACCCAGACTATTTGCAGGCCTTGGGTCGCCTGTCGAGTTGGTCGTACTGGCTTGTTGATCCGGTTGATCATGATGATCAGGTGTCCATCAGTGAGCAAGGTATCGACAGTTTGCAGCAGTCGCTGCAGGCGCGACCCTATTGGTCTTACGCCTGGTCTGAGTTGGCGTTATTAAAAGCCCAGAGTGGTCAGATGGATGCCAGCATGTGGCAAGCCTTGCAGGCCTCTAATGAAACCGGTCCCTGGGAGCGGCAGGCCTTGTTGAATCGATTGAACGCCGGCATTGGTTCCTGGAATCAATTGTCCGTGGAGCAGCGTCGTCAGTTGTTGGCATGGATTGGTGACAGCCTGATTGGTGTTAACCGTACAGATTTCAGTCGTCAGGTTGTGAGCATGCTCGACCGGCAGGGTTTGAAGAGGGGCGTGTGCCAGTCGTTTGACGATTGGGCGAAGAGTGAGTCAAAAATGCCGGCTCACGTCAACACTGCATGCCGGGGCAAGTGACAGTCTGCTAGCCGCTCGTTTTCCCTTTCTTTTTTGCCGTTTTTTTCGGGCAGCATCCTCAAATTTATTGTGACCAACATCACGCTAATGTAGAATTTTGCGACACGCTTCGCATTAATTTTTGCGTGCGTACCAGCGCTTGGCTTTACGTTTGGGGTGACAGATTTTCAGGTTTGTCGGTAAGGCTCAGGGCCTAGTGTCAGGTGAGTTGTGCCAAGTGAGATGTGCCAGGTGAGTTGTAGTCTTTGGGGAAGTAAAAGTAGTGACTCTTGATCAGGGGTTGATCAAACCATACTCATCATTGTTTGCGGGTGTCTCTCGCGCTCTGGATGCCATCTGTATCCCGTTGGCCATTGCCTTCGTGGGCTGGTTTCACCAGATTTCACTCGGCAGTGACTATTGGCTGGCCGCCTTGCTGGCAGCGCTGCTGCATATCCTGTTGGCGGAGTTTTCCGACATTTACCGTTCCTGGCGGACAGGCAGCCTGTGGGCGGAAGCCAAGCAGGTGGGTTACTGTTGGGCCTTTTCCCTGACGGTGTTGTACCTGGCCGGACAATTCAGTCCCCTGGCGGAGTCATTGTTTGCCTGGCCCATGATTGCCCAGTGGTTTGTGGCGGCGTTAACCGGTTTGTTGATGTGGCGCTTGGTTGTCCGGTTGAGCTTGAGGGCCATGCGCAAGCGCGGCTTTAACTCCCGCACGGCGGCCATTGTCGGCACCGGCCCCCTGGCTCAGAAGGTCGCTAACAGCATTTCACGTGCACGTTGGAGTGGTTATCGCATCCTGGGTTTTTTTGATGATCGCTTCGTTACTGATGTCGATGTCAATACCGAAATGTCCCGTGAGTCGGTTGGCTCGTTAGAGGAATTAATACAGGCGGCTGCTTCCGGTCAGGTCGACAGTATTTATATCGCTCTGCCAATGCGTGAAGAGCTGCGTATCCATGAATTGCTGGCACGCTTGTCGGACTCTACCGCTTCCGTCTATGTGGTTCCTGACCTCTTTAGCTTTGAGCATTTGCATGCACGCTCTTTTGATCTGAATGGTCTGCCGGCCATTGGCCTGATCGGTGAGCCAATGCGCGGTCTCAACGGTCTGCTGAAGCGGATTGAAGATATCGTGTTGTCTGCGCTGATATTGCTGTGTATCTCGCCTGTGTTGATCGGGATTGCGGCCTTGGTGAAATTGACTTCAAAGGGCCCGGCGATTTTCAGGCAGAAGCGCTACGGCCTGGACGGTAAGCCGATTGAGGTTTGGAAGTTTCGCTCCATGACGGTCATGGAAAACGGCAGCGACTTCAAGCAGGCAACCCGCAACGACAGCCGCATTACGCCGGTGGGGGCGTTCTTACGTAAAACTTCTCTTGATGAACTGCCGCAGTTTATCAATGTGTTGCAGGGCAGCATGTCCATTGTTGGTCCGCGGCCTCACGCGGTCGCTCACAATGAAGAATATCGGGGTCAGATCAAGAACTATATGCGTCGCCACAAAATCAAGCCGGGTATCACTGGCTGGGCCCAGGTTAATGGCTGGCGTGGAGAAACCGATACCCTGGAGAAAATGCAAAAACGGGTCGAGCACGACCTGCATTATATTCAGCACTGGTCGCTGTTCTGGGATCTGAAGATTATTGCCAAAACCGTACTGAAGGGCTTTGTTGGAAAAAACGTCTTTTAAACATCGGCGCTGTTGGCTAAGATTCCAGTCATCACCTGTTTATGGAATTGACTATGGCTCCTGAGCGCTTCTTGTTTCCCCTTGCGGTTTGGCGTTTTCTGGCGGTTCTCAGTCTGGTGATTATTGTCTGGGCCGGCTTTCGGCCCGATCCCATTCCTCAATACGTTCATCATTTCGACAAGTGGTTGCACGCCTTCGCGTTTGCAGGGGTCACTGCTCTCACCTTACTGGCTCTGCCTCGTCTGCATTGGTTGTGGACGGGTGCACTGATGCTGGTTCTCGGTTTCCTGATTGAGGTCGGTCAGGATTTCTTTTTGCCGCGCCGTACGTTTGACTGGGAAGACCTGGCGGTCGATGCCATTGGGGTGGTGGCCGGTCTGTTGGCTTTGCAGCTGTTATTGGTGCTGAAAAACCTGGTTATCCCCCAAGCGTCAGACAAATTAAGTTAAGGGTTTCTTCCGCAAAACCGTAACTGATTTATGTTTTAAAAAAGTGCAGGGGCAGTTCGCCGGCACAGCTTCGGTGCGCGCGGAAGGGAATATAGAGGGATAATTCTATTTAAGAAGGCAAAAAGTAACAGTTGGCCTGGATGTTGCTGGGCTTAATCTTGCTGATAAGAATTATGCTGGTACCTGTATGAATTCCGGCAATACGCGCTCATATGCCTTTGCGGCGTAAGTGCGTTTTTGTGCCTGTAATTCCGGTGCAGCAGTTCTTAATAGCAGTGGAAACCAGAGCAAGGAAATAGCTATTTGGAGATCGCCAAAACCTTTTGGTCTATATGGAATTCATATCGAATTCCGTATCGTATTTAGGCCACTCAATGTCACATAAATCTACATGGATTGTAGTTGCATGGCAACCCCTGAAAGAAAAAAAAGCACTTTTTTTTTGACAGATCCATATCTTTAGACATTACCAGGTATTGGGCAAGCCAAGCCGACTGTCGTAACCCAGCCGTAGCAGCTGTTTGGGTGGTCTTCAGTGGCGTTATCGGTAGGTATTTTGCAACGTTTGATGGCAGGGACTAGAGATGCTGGAAAAGCCGGTTGTAAGGGAAGGAGAGCTACAGGAAAGCAAAGTGGCCATTGTCCACTATTGGCTCAACGGAATGCGGGGCGGGGAGAATGTACTGGAATCACTCTGCCGCCTGTATCCCCAAGCTGATATCTATACGCACGTTTACGAACCAGAAAAGATCAGTGAGGTAATAAACTCTCACCGGATCTTCACCAGCTTTATTGCCAGGCTGCCCTTGGCCCGGAAAAAGTATCAGGCCTATTTGCCTTTCATGCCGATGGCCCTGGAGCAGTTGGATTTGACGGCCTACGACCTGGTTATTTCCAGTGAATCAGGCCCGGCCAAGGGTATCGTGACACGACCAGATGCCCTTCATATTTGCTACTGCCATTCCCCCATGCGCTATGTATGGGACATGTACTACCGTTATATCGAAGATGCCGGTGTGGCCAAGCGTTTGCTGATGGCGCCCTTGATCCACTATCTCAAGGTGTGGGACTTCGCCTCGGCGGCCAGGGTTGATCATTTTATTGCCAACTCCAGCTACATTGCCCAGCGTATTAGAAAGATCTACCGGCGCGAGGCGACTGTCTGTAACCCGCCTGTCAACCTGGATGCGTTTTATCTGAGTGATCAGCAGGATGACTATTATCTGATGCTGGGACAGCTGGTGACCTACAAAAGACCCGATCTGGCGGTAAAAGCGTTTCTTGAATCCGGCAGACGGTTACTTGTGGTTGGCGAAGGTGAGTGCTTACCCGAGTTGAAGCAGTTAGCGAAGGGCGCAGACAACATTGAGTTGTTGGGACGACTTCCTTTCGACAAGATATGTGAACTCTACTCAAAGTGCCAGGCGCTGATTTTTCCGGGAGTTGAAGACTTCGGCATTGTGCCGCTGGAGGCAATGGCGTCAGGCCGACCAGTGATTGCCTATGGTGCGGGTGGTGTTCTGGACTCGGTAGTGCCGGATAAAACCGGAATTTTATTTTCTGAACAAACCGAAAAATCACTTAATGCGGCAGTCAGTGATTTTGAATCTGGCATCGTTACTTTTGACCCACACAGCCTGCGTGATCACGCGGCTCAGTTTTCGGAAGAATTATTTCGACAGCGCTTGCATAACGAAATTGACACAGTGATAAGCAGGGAGTCGCACGCAAACCATCTCGGCTTAAAGACAGCTGCCGTTACGGGAAATGGTGATGGCGACAAGGCTGGAGCCAGTACAGGAGAAAGGCCGGCCTTGAACAAATTGAACAGCCATATTTCTCTGGTAACGAAATAGAGGCCTGTTCATGTCGATTTCGCTGGGTGGGCTGTTATTGCTGCTTCTGGGTTGTATGGCCCAGTTTATGCGGCCGCAATTTATTGTGTATTTGTTTGTTTTGTCTTGCCAGTTCGGGGCATCGGCAGCGATTTCCCTGGGCTTTTTAGGTGGACGACCAATACAGCCTGTTACCTTTATGTTGCCGTTTTTCATGCTATATGTACTTCGTATGCCAAGTGCATTGCAGGCCATTAACGAGGCTTTCTTTCGCGATAAATCGGTGATTCTGTTTAGCTTGTTTCTGGTTGTTGCGATTATGGTGAGTATATTCTCACCTTTGTTGTTGGCGGGTAGCACCGAGGTATTTAATGTCGATGATGGTGGCTTTTTCCTGGAGCAATTTTATTTTTCCGCGTCACACATCGCACAGATTGTCTATTTGATTGGATCGTTCATGTGTTTCCTTGGTGTGCTGGGATTGTCTCGAACGCCGGGGGCATTGCACTGGTTCGCGAACGCTACCATAGCCTTGACAGTCATGAATGCTGTGTTTGCCATTGTTGATCTGGCCGCATTTTACGCGGGTATAGCAGATCCTCTGCTGGTTATTAAGAATGCCCGCTATGCCATGATGGATCAGGAAATGAATGGTATTCGGCGGGTGGCAGGGGCGTTTACTGAGACCTCACAGTTCAGCTCTTTTTCTGTTGGCCTGCTGGCCTTTAATGTGTGTTTGTTTCTGGCGAGGTATCGGCCGAAAGTTACTGGATTTCTCAGTCTGTTGACGGCGTTATTGATAGTGATATCGACATCATCTTCAGGTTATTTAGGACTGTCTATGTTGATATTGGTATTGGCGTACCTGCAGGCGAACAATCTGTCGAAGGCTTTGCTGAATCGAGCAGTTTTTTTCACGGGTTTGGTGTCCCTGGCAGTGGCGGTTTTGCTGTTTGTGGCTTTTACTGATGATGTGATCAATGTTTTTGAAACGGCGATTTTGTATAAGCTTGATAGCGGTTCCGGAATTGAAAGAATGAGTTGGAATCAGCAGGCATGGGTGAATTTTTACGAAACTTACTTTATTGGTGTGGGGCTGGGCGGTAACCGAGCATCGAGTTTGTTGATGGTGGTTTTGTCCAATGTTGGAATTTTAGGTGCGGTGCTTTTTGCCGGTTTTCTTTTGATGGCTTTGATGGGGCGCAGAGCGGTGTTTGAGCGGGATGACTGCGTAATTTCCGAGGCCGCCAAGGTTGCTGTAATTGTTATGTTGGCGCCATCCATGATGGGCGCCACATCATTCTTTTTGGGGTTGTTTTTTTACATCATGATGGCCTTGGGGTGTTCTGCCAAAGGCGTAAATGTCTTAAAAGGTGAGGTGAAATTTGCATGAAGTTATACCTGGGTATTGCAACCTGTGGACGCCGTGAATTACTGGCCCGCACGCTGGCAGATATTGCTCAACAGTCACTTTTGCCAGACCAGATTCTGGTGGCGCCGATCAACATGGAAAAAGATGTTGGCGACTTGCCGTTACCTGATGCACTGGTTGATCGGGTGAAAGTGATAGAAGGACCGCCTGGATTGCCTGCGCAAAGGAATACCATCATCAATGCGTTGCCGGATGATGGCGTTGTGCTGTTTTTGGACGACGACTTTGTTATGCATGTCGATTACTGCAAGAAGTTAATTGAGATGTACCAAGCCCATACCGATGTAGTCGGTAGCGCTGGCTTGGTGGTCAGGGATGGGGCTAAGTCTGAAGGCATTCTTTTTGAACACGCCCGATCCCTGTTGGATGAGTATCAACTGCCAGCCGGCAAAACGATGAAGGACAATGGCACCACCTACGGTTGCAATATGGCATTTCGACTGTCAGTGGTAAAAAGTCAGGGCATTGTGTTTGATGAAAACCTACCACTCTATGGCTGGTTTGAAGATTTGGACTTCAGTGCGCAGGTGGCTCGTCACGGTCGAGTGGTGATTGTGAATCAATGTGTGGGTGTTCATTTGGGGCATAAGCTGGGTCGTACCAGCGGTCAACGACTGGGTTATTCACAGGTGGTGAACCCACTGTATATGTTCCGCAAGGGCACTATGCCATTTTTGGATGCCTTTATTAACATCGTTCGCCGGGTTTGTGCCAATGGCCTGCGCTCATTAAAACCCGAGCCATGGGTCGATAGAAAAGGCCGGTTTATCGGCAATATGAAAGGCATTGCCGATGCGCTGTTGGGCAAGGCTTACCCAGACAAAATTCTTGATATGTAAGGCGAGCCGTGAAGATGCAGCAGGGAATATTGCTTTATGACTACTTGGTGGCCCGGGGTGGAGCGGAAAAGCTGTCATTGAGCATTGTCAATGGCATTGAAAATACGGATTTCTGCGTCGCGGTCTCGGATAAAACGATGTTCGATGCTAATAACCTGATCGCTGGTGGCGGCAGTTTGCATGTGTTGAACGACACCCAGGGCACCAGGCTGCCTTACAGTCTGAAAGCCATTGCTGCCTTTCTGTTTGGCAGGGTTTTTACCAAGCATTACCAGTGGTGTATTTACAGCGGAAGCTATGCACCGTTAGCGGCACTGCTCGATAGCAACAGAGTTGAGAAACAAATTCTGTATTGTCACGCGCTGCCGCGTGGAGCTTATGATCTGTACGACTATCGCCTGTCAAAGATGAGCGGAATCAACGCTCTGTTATTTAAGGTTTACTGTGCCTTGATCAGGCTGTCGTATCGTCGAGCTGTCGGCAAAATGGATTTGGTCATCGCGAATTCTGAAAATGTCAAAAGAAGAATTAAGAAATATCTCGGCTTAGATGCCGTCGTGATCAATCCACCGATTGATGTCAATCGATTTCAGTGGATCAGCCAGGATGATTACTACCTGTCTATGGCACGGTTAGAACCGGAAAAGCGTGTTGACGTTATTGTCCAGGCTTTTATGAAAATGCCAGAAAAGCGTCTTGTGGTGGCATCCGGCGGAAGTCAGTTAGAGGCGTTGAGAGAAATGGCGCTAGGCCACTCCAACATCACGTTTTTGGGGTGGACGTCCGATGAAGAATTGATGCATGCCGTGGGCAATTGCCTGGCAACAATATACATCCCCATGGATGAGGACTTTGGCATGTCGCCACTGGAGTCCATGTCGGCGGGTAAGCCGGTTGTCGGGGTTGCAGAAGGTGGCATGTTGGAGACTGTTATCGATGGGAAAAACGGCTTTTTTCTTGAGCAGGTGAATGCCGAAGCTCTTGCTGCCTTGATCAGCTCACTGGAAGCCACAGCGTTGCTTGAGTTAAGGCATGACTGTGAAGAGCATGCCCAGAAATTTCGGGAAGACGTATTTATAGCTCGTGTTAAGTCGGCAATAGATTCTGTTTTGTAAATGTATACCAGCGTAACTGTCTATCTAAGCGGTGAGTGTGACGGAGGAGCTTTTGAACGCTTGTAACGTGATGTTTGTATCACCAGTTGCCTACTTTAAAGGTGGGGCTGAAACCTGCCTGAGGCAATTCCTGCTGAACCCGGCCATTGTCCCGAGACTGGTCGTGCCGGAAGAGGGGGAGCTCTCTGAATTTGCGGTGGCCAATGGGATTCCGGTAGATGTCGTAGATTTTGGTTCGGTACTTAAAATTCGCCGCCCTTTGAGATTGGCATCGTTGATGGCGGCCATTAAGGATGCAATTCGGGTTGGGGCGCGCCTGAAAAAACTGGCGGTTCAGCACAAGATAGATTGTATCCATTCCAATGGTTTAAAGACTCATGGAATGCTGGCCATTGCGCCCTCATTGTCGAATGTGCAGGTAATTTGTCACATTCATGATATTCCTTACAGCTGGAAGGAATCCTTGTTTTGGCGGTTTCTGGCTGCCCGCTCTTCTCAGCTTGTGCTTGTATCAGAACATTGTTGGCCTGGTGAATCGCTACCCGATAATGTCAGGGTTATACCCAATGCCGTTGCGGTGAATGGCGATGAACCTGTGGCAAGACCATTCCATGCTCCCCTTTCCATTGGCTATGTGGGGAGGATACTGCCTTACAAGGGGGTGGATATAGCGGTCAAATGGCTTGCGGCGGCTGCACGAGATGGCTATCAATTTCAGTTTAGTATTCGGGGTGATGCCGATGCAGACAATAAGGAATATGAGAGCTCGGTCCGAAACTTAATCCAGGAGCTAGGGCTGGAGGATCGGTGTACGTTTGAGGGTAGGATTAACGATTTCTCACAATTGTATAGCGGTTTGGATCTGGTACTTATGCCGTCAGTAAAGGCTGAACCTTTTGGTTTGGTTGCTCTGGAATGTTTTGATCAAGGCGTGGTGTGCATGGCTTATCCATCCGGAGCTTTGCCGAGCATAATCGATGATGGCGTCACGGGTTATTTGTGTCGTGACGAAAATGAATTTTTGAGTGCATTGACTGATGTATGTGACACGCCGGATCAATTTACCAATGTTCGACAGAGTGCTTACAGGGTGTTGCAGGAAAAATACGCTGTTGGCGTATTGTATGAACGACTCAACGCATTATACGGCGAAATGAGTGTAGCCTCCCGGGAAGTTTACGGAAAATTTCGATGGAATGCCTCTGAGAATTAGATGTGGCTGAGGAGAGAGTGTGACTGTTGCGGTTAGCGGTCTAAAGGCGTTTACGAAATCCAAAGTTCGAAATGGTGGTTTGGTCTGGATTGCTGGGGCAAACCTGCTGGAAAAAGTAATTCAATTTATTACCTATTTTGGGTTCTCTTTTTGGTTACACCCGAGTGATTACGGAATATTTGCTTTGGCTTGGGTGGTTATTGCCATAGCGGAAAGCTTTTTTGATTTCTCCATTGGTTTGGGGTTTATGCAGGATCAGGATAATCCTGAACAAGCCAGGAGAATCTATAACGGCGCAGCAATATTGTGCGCGCTGTTTTGGACAGCAATATGTGCGCTTGTGGGGGCGGCATGTTATTTGGCGGGTTTTCCTGAAATAGCGTTAATGATTTTTACACTATCAGTGTTGTTTATCTGCCGTATGTTAACGGCCCCGAGTAACTTGTACTTTATGTTGTATGAAGAGTATCGACTGTTGGCGTTTTTTAAGCTGGTGCCGGTCGTTGTGGGAGGTTTGGCAGGCATATTGGTGGCGATAGTTGGGGGCGGAGCCTGGGCTTTAGTCAGCCGTTATTTTGCCGCAGGATTGATTGGCGTTTTTCTGGTTTTGTTGTTCAGTCCATATTGCCTTACCCCTGTTTTTAACTTTTCGGTGATAAAAAACTGGCTATCAAGGGGATGGAAGTTGGCGGTTTCCAATAATATGGGCTGGCTGTTGGTATCTCAAACTGAACAAATATTGATTGCGAGCTTTTTAGGCTCGGCGGTTTTAGGTATTTACAATTATGCGCGTAAACCTATGGAGATTTCGGCACAACTGCTTGCGCAAATAGCCTATCAATACTTTTTGCCCAGGTTTGTGCGAGAAGGCGATGGTGCCCGACGTGTCGTACAGTGGGCACTGTCTTTGGCCGCGGTGATGTTGTTGGCTGTGGGAGTTTTTGATTTTGCGATTAAATGGTTCGCTTATGACATATGGCCTGAAGCCTGGTGGCCAGCTTTCGATTTAATGCCGCTGGCTATGTTGTGTTTGCCTCCCATGGCCATGGATTCAATTTTGAGCGCTTATTTAGCGGCGAATTATATGGTGAGTGAGGTGCTCAAAATTAATATTACCTTTGCCGTGTCAAGTATTCTGGTGGTTGTAACCTGCGTCAGCATGAGGCTGGGTATTGAAGTTATTCTGTGGGGAGCGATTGCCCTTATGTCGATGAAGACGTTATGGCAATTGAAGATAATCAGCAGCATGCCTGCGACAGTTTCAGCGAGTTAGCGATTTGATGATAAGCCTTTTTTCAGGTCTGGTGTTTCGTCGATTGTATGAAGTTCCAGTGACAGTAGTAGGAAATGGACGTTTGAGCCTCATGGATGAGTGCATGAGGGTTCTAGGATGATTTCAGTATTTGTCATTAATCTGGATAGGGACGCGGAAAGATTAGAGCATCTTGATGCTAAGTTGATCGAGCAGGGAGTTCGTTACGAAAGAGTTTCTGCGGTTTGGGGACATTCGTTAACAAAAAAACAGGCCAGGTTTCGCTCAAGAAGAGGGCGGCATGCATTAAGTCCTGGGGAGGTCGGTTGCATGTTGAGTCATATGCAAGCCTGGAAAAAGGCCGCTTCCAGGCGAGGATTGTCCCTGGTGATGGAGGATGATGTTCATCTTTGCGCTGAATTTTCTCACTTTTTAAAAGGTATTGAGAAAGTACTGGATCCCCGTGAAGTGGCGATTCACAAGATTGATACTATGTTGGCTTCGGTGACTTTGTCACGTAAAACAAACTACAGAGTGAATCAATTTAGTGCGCATGAGATGTTTTCAAACCATGGCGGTGCAGCGTCATACGTTATCAGTGCAGCAACAGCAAAGTGGTTGTTGAAACACTCAGAGCGTATGCGCATGCCGGTTGATCTGGAAATGTTTGATATGGATAGGCGAAATATACCAAAGATTAAAGTTTATCAATGGTGTTCGTCACCTTGTATTCAGGATGATCTGGTGGGTGAGGTTGGTTTTTCGAGCAATATTGTCGACAGGTATGAATACGATGGCAAGGCTTCAGGTCTTCATCAGGGATTGGTGTTCTGGTTAAAGACGAAATTAAGACCGTTATACACCTGTTTGTACTCGTTTTTGTTGTTACCAGTCGGCAAGCAGAGAAAACGAATTATCTGGCAAGGACTGTCAGGCTCCTAGATATATCCCTGTAAATGATGTGGGTGCCGGGCTAACAGATTGAAATTTTTCGGTAAATGAGCGACGAGGCTATGGATATTGTGAAATATTCAACGGTAGTGATATCGGGCGGTTCAGGTTATATCGGCGGGTATACCTTGAATCATCTGGTCGAGAACGATTTATGTGAAAAAGTAATTCTTCTCGACATCAAGCTGCCCAGGCAAGAGCTGTGGAGCCAGGAAACTCAAAAAGCCTTTATAGAAAGGCGCGTAGAATTTATTGAGTGTGATGTGAGACATCCCATCGCCTGGTCATCTTCCGATGTGGATGTAATCTTTAACTTCGCTGCTATCCATCGTGAGCCCGGCCATGAGCCGCCTGAATATTTTGAAACCAATATTCTCGGCGCGGAAAATATTGTAGAACTGGCTGACAGGATTGGCTGTAAGTCCATTGTGTTTACCAGCAGCATAGCCCCCTATGGGCACGCCCATGAAGCCAGGACGGAATCGTCTTTGGTGGTTCCCTACTCTCCCTATGGTGCCTCAAAGCTGGCTGCTGAAAAGATTCATCAAGGCTGGCAGCTCAAGGGTGACGGGCGGTCACTGGTTATCGTCCGGCCTGGTGTGATTTATGGTCCCCATGAAGATGGTAATGTGCCCAGGTTGAAACAGGCCTTACGAAAAAACTTGTTTTGCTACGTGGGCAACCGGAAGGTGCAAAAAGCCGGTGGCTACGTGAAAGAGTTGGCCCGGAGCATGCTGTGGGTTCTTGACTATATGAAAGAACATGACGTTAACTTTGTGCTCTATAACTTTTCATTCCCTCAGCCGCCGTCGCTGGAGGAATACGTATCTACCATTGAGAAAGTCTTAAGTGTAAAACGGCTGGTGCCAAACATACCTTACCCGGCGGTCTTGATGATGTCGCATGTCATGCACGCCATTACCGCTACACTGGGAATTAACCAGCCCGTGCATCCGGAACGTATTAAGAAGTTGAAAGTCAACAACTTGATTATTCCCCAGTTTCTTATCGATCATAACTATCCCTATGCCTATGATTTGAAAGAAGCTTTTGAAGATTGGAAGCGTGATGCTCCGCAGGAATGGCAATAGCAGGCAGTGGTCCGGGCTACTTGATCGGTTTAGATCAAATCGAGCGTGCAGATGCCGTGCCTCTAGGCTGCAATTCAGTTGATCCAATGGTGATTGACTCAGTAATAGTGGTCTTGGGAGTAAAGCTTAAAAATGGAAAGCCAACTCCCCATTTGTATCGGCGAGTTTGCGCGGCTGAAAATGTATTTCGGTTGTTTCCGCAGTCTCTGTTGGTGGTATCTGGCGCTGCCAGTGAAGCAGATGAAACCAGTGAAGCTGCCGCGATGGAGCGGTTGCTTTTGAAGGCGGGTGTTCCCGCTGAAAGGATTGTGCAGGAATCAAAAGCAACCAATACGCGACAGAATATTCGTTATTCACTCGATTTGGCCGCTTCGCTGTGTGATGTGAAATCGAGTTCCATCGTGATATGTACCGAGCGATACCACAGTGTGCGTGCCCGATTGATAGCCTGGATGTTGGGCTTTAAAACCACGTCAGTGAGGTTGCCTGGTTTGCCCGATGACAGTTCATGGGTGTTTAGGGGTAGGTTGTTTTTCTACGAGCTGGTGGCCAGCGCAAAAGACTGTGTTGTTATTTTCAGTCATGAATTTACTCGGCGATTGAGAAAAGTGTTTCAATTGTAATCCGGCATGTTTGTTGCGTTTCAAAGTTACGGGCAGATTTAAATCGTTGATTGGAACGATCTATGTGTCCGTACCCCAAGGTATTTTATCGAATTTAAAACTGGTTGCAGGAGGCAGAATGTTTAGAAATCGAGTATCAGCACAGGTGAACGTGTATAGGGAAATTCTGCTTGCCTTGCCTCTGTGTGCCATGAGTGTGCCTTCGTTGGCTATTGAGCCTGCGTCTGTGCAGGTTGGAATGTTTGAGTTGGTGCCATCATTTGCCATCGAGCAGCGCTATGACAGCAACATCTATTCACAGGCTGATAACGAGCAGGAATCCTGGGTTACCGTTTTATCACCATCGTTTCAAGTCGGTTTGGATATGGGTAGTTTGGCTTTGGAGCTCGGCTATTTACACTCCACGGGACTTTACGAAAACAGCAATGATGATAACTATGAGGATAATCGGCTAAGCCTGAACGCAGAATGGGAGTTAAATCATCGAAACCAGTTCGACTTTGAATATCTGTTTAACGATGGCCATGAGGATCGAGGCACTGGCTACAGTCAGGGAGACGCTGCGGGTTTAATTGATGAACCCAATACGTTTGAAGATGAAACCTTTGCATTGAGCTATACCCTGGGGGGAGAGCAGTCTCAGGGGCGTTTACGGCTCAACCTGAAAGATTACAGTCGTGAGTATACCGATGATGCCAGTTTCACTCGAGATCGCGATGAAGTGGGTGGCGGAGCTGCTTTCTTCTGGCGCGTGGGTGGGCGTACTGAGTTGCTGGCCGAGGTGAATACGTCTGACATTGAGTACGACGAAGATGTGGATGATGTTATCGGCACTCAGGACATATTGGACAGCACGGCGACAACATATTTGTTGGGTGTTACCTGGGAAGGTTCCGGTAAAACCGAAGGTTCCATTAAAGTTGGTCAGGCTGAAAAGAATTTTGATGACGACGATCGAGAAGATTTTTCGGGGTTCAGCTGGGACGTTGGCATTAAGTGGTCACCGAAAGAGTATTCCGTGTTTTCTCTTAACAGTTCTCGCGATGAGCAGGAAATCAATACGGGCAGTGGAAGTTATATCGATTACAAATTTATCAATGTCAGCTGGCAGCAGGGGTGGACGGATCGGGTAAGCTCCAATGTCTATTTCCAAATGGCAGATGAAACCTATGAGGGAAATGTTGATGAGCGCAGTGATGAAGTGTCTACCTATGGACTGCGCATTGACTATTCCATGTTGCGTTGGCTGGAGTTGGGGCTTTCACTGGCCGACATACAGAGAGATTCGAACGTAGGTGAGTACGAGTTTGACCGGCAGCAAGTCGCCTTTCATTTTCAGGTAAGCCTTTGAGTCTGATTGTGGACTAATGCAGGTTATTGAAGGGTATTGAGGAACGATTGAAATAGCTAAACCCAGCAATTTATTTGGAGAGTTAGAAACATGGGATTGTTACGCTTTTTATCTTGGATGATCATCGTTGTGAGCTTTTCAGGCGGGTATCAGGCTTCCGCCCAGGCGGGCTTGTCGGAATACAACCTGGGTTCAGGGGATGTTATCCGTATACATGTTTTTGGTGAGGTGGATCTGAGTTTTCCGGAGGTCCTGTTAAGTGATGCGGGTACCCTTTCCTATCCATTTCTCGGAGAGATCAATCTAAGTGGGCTTACTGTCGGTGAGTTACAGGACAAAATTACCAATGGGCTGAAAGGTGATTACCTGGTTGATCCTAGGGTGTCCATTACCATCGTTAAGTATCGACAGTTTTATATCAATGGTGAGGTGGTCAGGCCCGGCGGTTTTGCTTTTCAGCCTGGTCTAACCATCATGAAAGCCGTGTCTTTGGCAGAGGGATTTACTGAGAGAGCCGCAAAGAAGAATATTTTTGTTGTATCTGACAGTGATCCTCAACAGCAGCCTCGTAGAGTGGGTTTGAATGCGGCAGTCAAACCCGGTGACTCAATTACTGTAGAGCAAAGCTTTTTTTAATATTGCAGTGAATGGGATTTGTACGTTAAGGATGAACTTGGTGGATGGCTAAATTATGAAAGAAACCACAAGCAGTATTGAATCTAGGGAAGAGTTAATAAATCTGAGACACGTTTGGCACAGTGTGATGTTGCAAAAGTGGAAAATAGCTTTGTTTTCACTGATTGTTACATTACTGACAGCGTTGTGGGTATTTACCATGGAGCCTGTTTATCAGGCGTCTGCTACGGTTCTTGTGGAAAACCAGGAATCCAAGGTGTTGTCTATCGATGATGTGTATAAAGTTAATACGGGTAACGATGAATATCTAAAGACGCAGTTTGAAATCCTTAAGTCTCGAGAGCTGGCGACGAAAGTTGTTAAAAAGTTGAAGCTGGATAAACACCCGTTGTTTGATCCTCGTTTGCAGCAGGAACAATCTTTTATCTGGAAATTTCTCCCCTCGGCAGAACAGGATGGTGAGGCGGTCGATAGTGGAAATTCCACCTACAGTGAGGATGAGATACTTGATGAAGTAGTCACTCAATTTTTTCAAGGGCTAACAATCACTCCGGTAAGGGAAACCCAGTTAGTGACGATTCAATACGAATCGACGGATGCAAGGCTGGCAGCAAAGATCGCCAACACCCTGGCGGAGACCTATATAGAAAGCCACCTTGAGGCTAAGTTAAAGGTGACTCGGAAAGCCTCTACCTGGTTGAGTGATCGGTTGGGTAATTTGCAGAAGACATTGCAGGATTCTGAAGAAAAGTTGCAGGCCTATCGCGATGAGGCTCAACTTATCGACGTTGAGGGTGTGATGACCATGGACGCTGAAGAGTTTGAGCAATTGACTCAGCGCTACGTGGATGCGACACGTGTCAGGTCCGAGGCAGAAACGATCTATCATCAAATTATCAGGCCTAACGAGAGCACCACTGCCGAGCAGTTGTTGAGTATGTCTGCTGTGCTTAGCCATCCCTTGATTCAGGGGTTGAAAACATCGCATGCCGCTGCTGCACAAAAGGTCGCCGAGCTGAGTAAGCGGTATGGTCCCAAGCACCCCAAAATGATTGCCGCCCGCTCGGAAGTGGATCAGGCCATGGATGAGTTGAGTCGTCAGGCCCTGAGAATCGGGCACGGTATTGCCAGTGAATACCAAATGGCCAAAAATACGGAGGCTTCAATAAAAGCGCAGTTAACAGAGGCGAAAAAACGTTTGCAGGACGTGAATCGAAAAGAATTCCGTTTGCTGGGTTTGGAGCGGGAAGTTGAAGCGAATCGTGAACTCTACGATATGTTTCTGACCAGGGCCAAGGAAACCGAAGAGGCGGGTGATCTCCAGGCCGCACATGCCCGGGTGGTTGATCCTGCAGTCACACCTCGCTGGCCGATAAAACCCAAGAAAAAGCTTATTTTGCTATTGGCATTGATGGCCAGTGGTATGTTGGGAGCCATTATTGCAATCTTTACCGACGCGATGAATAACACCATCCGTACCCCTGATGACGTTGAGGAAAAACTTCAGGTGTCCATGCTGGGCTTTCTACCGGCCGTCAAAAACAATAAAAGCCAGCAAGCTTTTGAAGGCTTTTTATCCAATACACACAGTAACTTTGCCGAAGCGATCCGTACCATTCGTACAGGGTTGATGCTCAGTGGGCTGGACGATACCCACAAGCTGACGCTCATTACATCCTCGGTGCCAGATGAAGGTAAGTCTACCGTAGCTCTTAATCTGGCAGAGGCTCTCGGCCAGATGGAAAGGGTTCTGCTTATTGATGCGGATATGAGACGGCCCACACTGGCGAAAACCATGGGGTTATCGCGATCCGCTCCAGGGCTATCTAACCTTGTTGCAGGCACTGCCGAGTTTAACGAGTGCGTTCACACACTAGGTTCAACCTCTGTGGATGTCATTACCGCAGGCATTATTCCTTCAAACCCACTTGAGCTGCTGGCTTCCAAGCGGTTTGGAGAGGTTCTGAGCCAGCTCAAAAAACGCTATAACCGTATCATTATTGACTCGGCGCCAACCCACGCCGTGAGCGATGCCACCGTACTGGCTTCCTACGCGGACTCGATTGTCTACGTTGTCAAAGCGGATGATACTGCGGCACCCCTGGCCGCGAAGGGTATTAAGCGATTAAAAGAGATCGGTGCTCCCATTACCGGTGTGGTGTTGAATAAGGTGGATGTCAGTAAGCATGGCCGATACAGCTTTTATGCGGGCTATTACCAGAACTATGGTTATGCCGGGACAAATATCAAGGATTTGGCCACTGCACGTTCAGCGGCATAAACAGGGTGGCTAAAGCTTCATTATATGATTGATATACATTGTCATTTGCTGCCTGGCATTGACGATGGGCCATCCAGTGTCGAGATGTCTCTGGAATTGGCTCGGCAGGCAGTGGCAAACGGTGTCAGCCATGCCGTGATAACGCCCCACATTCATCACGGCCGCTGGGACAATTCACTAAATGGAATTAAAGGGGCTTTGGAAAAGTTCCGCCAAGTGGTCAGGGCTGAGAGTATACCCTTGACTTTGGGGTTTGCTGCCGAGGTGCGAATAGGGCCGGAGTTGCTCACCATGTTGCCGGCAAAGCAAATTCCCATGATGGGGTTTTGGAATTCACATGCGGTCATGTTGCTGGAGATGCCCCACAGTCACTTTTATGTGGGCACTGATAAGTTTGTTCGCTGGTTATTGAAACATAATGTGTTGCCAATGATTGCGCACCCTGAGCGGAACAAAGAGGTTATGAACCGCCTGGATAAGCTGCAGCCCCTAATTGATCTGGGCTGTCTGATACAAATTACCGCAGGCTCAGTGATAGGCCAGTTTGGTACAAAGGCACAGAGATGTGCAGAAGAACTCCTGCAGATGGGGGTTGTGACCGTTATAGCCTCCGATGCGCATCATCCTGTTCGAAGGCCGGTCAATCTGGCTGAAGGTCGGGATGCTGTGGCCGCTATTGTGGGGGAAAAACAGGCTAAAACCATGGTGTATGACAACCCCTTAAAGATTGTCGGCTCTCAGTTTCTGGTGAGATCCGAACGCCATGGGCATAGCTTTGGTGGCATGCGGTAAAGCCATTTCAATTAAAAATGATGCAATTTAATGAGTTAGTTTTCTTGGAGAGAAGGGAACGTATTGGCACAAGACATTATCTGTGTCGTTAGTGTTTTGCCATTGCATTTACTGTTCGGGTAGTAGAGAGGGATTTCTCTGTGTCCAATTCAAGATCTTTAATCAAACCCTATACGTCTCAATTTACATTTGTTTCCCGGTGCCTGGATTCTGGTCTGATCATCCTGGCGGAATGGTTTGTGTTTGTAGTGAACGGGCATAGTGTCAGCAGTAACCATTGGCTGATTGCTGGTGTTCTGGCGAGCCTGGTTCATCAGATCCTCGCTGAGTTTACTCAGATCTACCGCCCCTGGCGCTCTGAGAGTTTGTGGGTAGATGCGAAATCGGTCTGTCTGAGTTGGGGCCTCAGCTTCGCTCTGGTATTTGTGTTGGGGCAATACAGCCCCTTAAATGCGACTTTATTCTCATGGCCGATGTTCGCCCAGTGGTTTATTACCGGACTTATGCTCATGCAGCTCTGGCGTTTACTGATCTGGATGAAAGCCAGGATTTTCCGAAAAAGCCGCGTTGATTCCCGTGCGGTAGCGATTGTAGGCACTGGTGAGTTGGCCCAGCAAGTGGCTTCACATTTGAAGGCTCTGTCATGGGGTGATTATAACATTTATGGGTACTTTGATGACCGTTTGCAAATTGAGACAAACACTCCGGAAAATAGACGCACTTCTGCCCGAAGTGGCATCGCCTGTGAGGCGGTGGGTGGCTTTCAGCAGTTGATCGACTTGGCCGAATCCGGACATCTCGACAGTGTCTATATCGCCTTGCCCATGAGGGCGGAATCCAGAATCCGGGAGCTGCTTGATCGGCTGGCCAACTCAACTGCAGCGGTTTATGTCGTGCCTGATATGTTTGTATTCGAATTGTTACACGCTCGCAGTGTCAATCTGAATGGACTTCCGGCCATTGGTGTGATTGGGGAGCCTATGCGAGGGCTGGATGGCTGGCTCAAGCGAGTTGAAGACGTGATTTTGTCGTCCTTGATCCTGCTGATGATTTCACCGCTGTTAATGTTTATCGCGAGCCTGGTGGTGTTAACATCGCCTGGCCCAGCCATTTTCAAGCAAAAACGCTATGGTATGGATGGCAAGCCTATTGAGGTGTGGAAATTCCGATCCATGAAAGTGATGGAAAACGGTAAGGATTTTAAACAGGCAACCCGAGGTGATGCCCGTATTACCAGAGTCGGCGCTTTTTTGCGTAAAACCTCTTTGGATGAGCTACCGCAATTCTTTAATGTGCTTCAAGGGACCATGTCCATTGTGGGGCCAAGGCCACATGCTATTGCTCACAATGAAGAGTTCCGCACGCAGATTAAAAGCTATATGCGTCGCCATAAAATCAAGCCGGGTATTACTGGATGGGCGCAAATTAATGGTTGGCGAGGGGAAACCGATACTCTGGAAAAAATGCAGAAACGCATTGAGTTTGATCTGCACTATATACATAACTGGTCTGTATGGTGGGATTTACAGATTATCTTCCAGACGGTATTCAAGGGTTTTGTCGGTAATAACGCCTATTAACCCTGAAATCACCCTTTTATGGACTTGCTCATTTATCTGGGATGATGCTGATGACAATTTACTCTTTTGATGTGTTTGATACGTTAATCACACGACATCTTTTCAAGCCAACAGACTTGTTTCTGAAAGTGGCCAATCGTTTGAGCGGTGAAAAAATGCTCAGCATCAGTGAGCAAAGGTGGTGCCAAGACAGAATGGAAGCTGAGGCTCGGGCAAGAGAGCTTAAGGACAGTGAAGAGATAACGTTTGCTGATATTAAAGAAGCCATGCTTGCCAAGTATCACAACAAAAAACTCATCGATTATGCATTCGAGGTTGAGCAGGAGCTAGAGCTTGAATACTGCTGCCGTATTGAGAGTAAGTGTTCGTTGATTGAATCGCTTAGGTCTGAGGGGCATAAGGTCATAGCCATTTCCGATATGTACCATAGCCGAGACTTTATTGAACAGCTGCTGCGGAAAAATAATATTCTGGTGGATTCTGTCTATGTCTCCAGCGAGTTTGGATTAACCAAGGACAGTGGCAGCCTGTATCATAAGGTGGCGGAACAAGAAAAGGTTAAGTTAGAGCATATCGTTCATGTGGGCGACAACAAACACAGCGATTATATCTCGGCCAAAAAGAATGCCGTTGTGGCTGAGCATTATTCAGGCTCATTGCCATCCAATGAAGAGAAGTTGGTGTATGGCTTAAGCGACATCGGCTCGCCGCTAATAAGGTCAGTTATGTCCGGTGTTATGCGGTCTACCCGGTTGGCCAACCCATTTGAGCCGGGTTCCAGAGAGGCGTCCATCTGGGCAATTAGCTCCAATATGGTCGCACCACTGCTCACCAATTTTGTCTATTGGGTGCTGAAATCAGCAAAGATCAATAACATTGAATGTTTGTACTTCGTTGCCAGAGATGGCTGGATACTGCATAAAATTGCCCGGCAAATTGTTGATGAGCAGGGTCTTGATCTGGAAGTCAAATATCTCTACGGCTCCAGGCAGGCATGGCATGCACCGTCCCAATATGCCATTGGTGATATCGGCATCAACTGGATATTTGATAAGACAACACATTTGTCATTGGCCAATGTCTTTTCCAGGGTCAATATGGAGGCAAAGGATTACTATCATTTCTTTTCCGACATTCTCCAAGAGCATGAAATTGATGAAAACCTGGATGACAATCAAAGGGATGCGGTAAAAAGAATCGTTGCAAACACCCCGGAATTAAAGAAAGCCATCATTGACAAATCCGAGGCGGATTTTTTGCTGGTGGCCGAGTATCTCAAGCAGCAGGGCTTTTCAAAAGACAAAACGTCAGCGATTATTGATGTGGGTTGGCATGGAAGGTTGCAAAAATCCCTTTCGCACATGCTTGAATATTTGGGTCTTAGACCTGAGTCTGGCTTGCACGGCTTTTATGTGGGTCTGACGTCCGTACCCAGTGCTTTGGAAAACGAACGCTATTCCGGCTTTCTCTTTGACTTATCCCGTTCTGATGAAAATAAGCGTTTGAATGGCTATGAAACCTTGCTGGAGCATTTTCTGGCGGCTGATCATGGCAGTACCATTGGCTATTCAAAAGCTGCCGACGGCAAGATTGAGCCCGTTCTGAGGTGTGAACTTAACTCGTCTGCATTGGATTGGGGGCTGGAGGCGCAGGCGGATTGTATCCTTGCGTTTGCCAAGCAGCTCTCGAAGGAAGTTAAACTGACGGATGTCAGCTCGGATGAGCTTAAAGATCTTGCTACGGTGCTGCTGTTCAGGTTTACCAACTACCCGACCCATGAAGAAGCGACAACCTATGGCGCCGCCATGTTCTTTGAGGATCAAAACGAAACTATCGGTCGTACCATTGTGGGAGAAACCACGTTGGTTGACCTGTTTGCACATATTTTTTTAAAAAAACCTTACCCCTTCAATAATTTTTGGATGGAGGGTGCAATTGCCCAGCACAAAGTCGTCGCCCCCATTTTACTGAAAATACTGGACGCCAAAAAGCACGCCAAGGAATTGTTGACTGGCCGAGGCCAACAGCGGGAGGCTTCCCCCGGTCTTGCGACCAATCGGTCTGCCCGCTTGTTCAGTTAATGCTGCTTTAGCGGAAGGTGGCTCGGATATTGACAATGCCCGGACTCTGTTGGTCCAGGCTGATGTCATCCACCTTTAATCCCTGCTGCTGGATAAAGTCAAGCCAGCGGATGGTGTTGTTAAAGCTTACCTGTTCCATCCAAATTCTGATGTTGCCATTGCTTTCGGGCTGTAAGCGCTTGATGCTGAGATTGAAGTTTTTGGCGGAGGTGTTGATCAGTGTTATGGGGTTGTCTGTGATCTCTTTAGGCGTGCCCTTGTTGGTGCCTTGTGCATTCTTTAATGCCAGAACTGCAGGTTGCTGAGCTTTCATCCAGTTCAACAGCTGTTGCGCATGAATGAACGACTCGCGGGCATTGCTGCGATAGTCAACTGCGGGAATGATGACGCTATAAATTAATACCAGGCAGAGTGTAAAACTGCCCAGGAAAATCAGGGCTTGCTGGTCACGTTCGGACAGTTTATGGAATTTTCCCTGCCAGTACTGGTACTGGCGAGCCAATGTCAATCGCCAGGTTGGGGTCGCGTGAGACATTTTATAATCCTCCTTATTGACTGCTGGAGTGTTGACGGCCGGTGAGTTTGATGCGGCCTTTCACACCAGTTTGTCCACCCTGAGTTTTATTTTCATTAGCGGATAATAATTCGGCCTGTTCGCCAAGCGCGCGACGTAACTGGTCCAGTTGTTCAATGCTGTTGCTGTCAATGTCCAATAACATTTCCTGGCGATCCCGGTTGAAGCGTATTGATCGCAGACTCAGCTGGTTGCTGTGTTGTTTCCAGTTGGGATAAAACTGTCCCAGCAAAGCTATAAAACCATTCTGCTGGCTGTTGGCCCCGCGGTTAAGGTGATTTTGAACCTGAGTCTGAATGTTGATGATCCGTTTGTCCTGAGGAAAATATTCACGGTACAGGGTTTCACTGTCTGCACGCAGCTGTTCAGCTTTGACTTCAAAATAAAACCCGCTTGCCAGCAGGTACAGTACGTTGAGACCCAATAACATCGTTGCCGCCATCGCCACCGGTTGCCAGCGAAAGCCTGCTTTTTTCACGGTTTTGGGAGTGAACTCGCCGCTTAACAGGTTAATGGAGGAGGCTGTCAGTTGTTCCGGCCCGAGAGGTAGTGGTGAGGCCTGTTCGACTGTGCCGGAAGGCCTGACAGCTTCCTGACGAGCCAGCCAGCTGGTTTGGATTGTGTCGGTTTCAGTCGTTGGGTTTGGCAGCGTATGGTTGTGAATGATGGCGCCTTGACGGCTTAGTTCTTCCAGTCCCAATGTGATTTCGCAGTCCAGGGTGCCGTTCACCAAAGGCTGCCGATACACATTCAATTCGTCCGTCGCTGACATGGATTGCAGCAGGGCAGGGGCTTGTTCGGGTGGCGCGCTGCATAACACTGCTTGATGATTCTGTCTGGCCACGGCCAGGCAGTGTTGAGCATCGACCCACAGCAGCTGGCCGCCGTAAGGAATTAATGCGTTGACAGGGTCGCCATCGGAGTAAATGGCCTCCAGGATCAACCCTTGATCCTGCATCAGCTGCCGAAGTTCTTGCAGGAGTGAACGCTGAATGATTCGTACGGGTATGGTTTCGCCGACTGCGGGACCGTGTGATATGTGGACGCTGTCTATATCGCATGCGAGCTTTTCTTCGCACAAAAAAGGCAGGATTTGTGCGAGGTACTTATGCTGTTTGCGGGGGGCAGTAACTTCAATCGATAACACATGCAGATTAGGAATAAACACGGTTGCCCGTCGCTCACTGGCTTCTTGCTCTTGCAGATCATCCCGAAGGCTCGCCAGGCTACAGCTATACCAGTGGCCTGCCTGATTGGAGCGGACTGAGCAGGGGAGCTGCTCAGCGGAGGCTGATGCTATATTCAGTGGCAGCTCGGTGATGTGGATCAGCAAGGGTTCACTCATGGCGTGTAGCTCTTGTTGCAGTCGTAGAATTTTTCCCGGACGGCCTAAGCCGATGTCGGTTTAAGGTCGTAATGCTGCCTGTTGACGGATCACGATACAAAACGCTGGTTAAATAGCTGGTGTGGTCCTGGTAGCGAGCGCTCACGCTCACCAGGAAATGATCGCTGTGGACATCCAGGTTGACGTTGTTCAAGTCGATACCAGCGGTAACTTCGTGCTGTAAAAAGGCTTCGGTGCTGGTAAAGCCCTGTGGCATCTGCTCCCTGGCGGCAATGATCCGGGCGCCATCTATTTGGGGAGCCAGACTGTTCAATAGCAATTCCGGGGCGGTGTTGGGGTTAATGCTGGTGCCTTGTGGCAGGGCCGCGCTGACATTTTCCAGGCGCTCCAGCTCTTTGTCGCTAAACTGGTTCAAGGCCTTCAGTTCACTGAGATGGTTGATGGGGCCATCGGCGCTGCGGTAGCCATTCTCCTGGGAAAGAAAATGCACATCTTCACTGTATGCGGTTTGTGGTTGTGTATCCTTATCCAGCCAGTCGAGGCAGGCCGCTATATGTTGTTGTGTCAACCCCAGTTGGCTGGTCAGGCGCTGGAAAATTCTCACTTCTGCCGGCTCGGGCTGGCCGTCGCTATTGACCAGGTTGTTGAGGTTGTAGAGGGCATTCAGGTCGCGGATGCGGATGTGCATCGCGCCGCCATCGGGTTCAAACCACAGTTCCTGATGCCAGGCTTCCTGCAGGTGGTCGCCTTGGCCCAATTCCCGGTCGTTGCGCCAGTCATCGTGTAATATCTGGCGGGCCAGGGCCTCGCCCCCCAGGGCGTATTGATAAGCCTGGCTGTTGAGCAGCTGGTAGCTGGTTTTGCGGATATCGTATGCCGAGCGGCTGACCGAACCACTGACGAGAATAACGACCAGGGAAAAAATCAGCAGCATTGAAATCAACGCTACCCCTTGCTGTCGTGTCGGCCCGATCATGGCGTCGTCTCCCGCCGTACATGCAGGCTCACCAGCCGCTGAATTTCACCCAGTTCTGGGCTGACCAGCGTCACTTCAATGGCCTGCGGCAGTCCGATATTTGGTTCATCCACTGGCGGCCAAAAGGGAAGCCATTGCTGGCGTTCGGCATGGTAATAACGCAGTTGCAGCTGCTGTACACCAGGCAGCAGTTGTTGTCTTACCGGCTCGCTGGCCGGGGCGCGATCCAGTTGAAACCAGAAACTGCGCTGCAGGTATGACTGGCCTTCATCGTCTTGTTGTATCCGGTAGGCGACGCGCTGAATATCGCTGCGGGTTCGTTGCAGTGGGTTCATCCAGCCGAGGTGGCTAAAGACAATGCCCGCGTCGTCGCCGATTAAGGCCGCTTCGCGCTCGCCATAGTCTTCACGGATACTGCGGTTAGTCGCCTGTTGCAAGTCTTGGGTCAGGCGAGCCATACCCCGTTGCCAATGGTTTTGTTGCTGGCTCTGTTGTTCCAAAGCGGACTGGGTCTGTAATTCGGTACTCAATAGCTTGTAGGAAGCCAATCCCAATATGGCAAAGATGCTGAGAGCTATCAGGACCTCCAGCAGGGTAAAGCCACGGCTTCTGCATAGTACCGGGCAGCGTGATAGCTCTGGTTTTGGTCCATAAAGCGGGTTGGCGATTGAGATGACCATCAATAGCGTCCCAGGAAGCCGGTGAGCTGGTAGTCCGCGGTATTCGCCTTAGTCACATTGGCCTGTTGTACTTGAATCAGTGCTCGTCGCAGATCCGGCTGGCTGGTGGTGCTGATGGTGCGGGTCACAAGCCACTGCCTCTGGCCAAAGGTGAGCTCCAGTGAATGGGTGCCCACCGGGGGAAACTGAGGGGCGAGTCTCAGGCGTTCCAGTTCATTCTCCGCAATCCAGTTTGCCAGGGTGCGGGTTTCCAGTTGGCTCGCCTGCTGCAGGCTGCGACCACTCTGTTGAATCAGGCTGGTGGCGCAAATTGCAAAAATGATCAAGGCAATCATCACTTCCAGTAGGGTAAATCCTCGGCACCGTTGGCTGTTCATACAAGTACCTGCCTTAAGGTCCGACTTGACTGACACGGGTGATGGGGGAAAAGCCATCACTGCTGAGGACTTGTGTTGGATGTTGGCCGTTGCTCTGTCGGCTCCCATCGTCTTTGAGGCTGAGCACCAGGCTAAATGCCGAGTTTTCGCCGCTGGCCAACAACAGGATATTGGGCTGAGTGGCTTGGTCGCCGATACCTGCCTGTGAGGCTCCTCCCGGTGACTCCTCTCTGTTCGGGGCGATGAGCAGTGGACTGCCTTCCAACTCCAGTCGTAGGTTCACCGGCAGTTCAAATTGGTGTTGCGACAGCTTGGGGTCTTGTAATGGCAGCCATTGATCGTTGTCTTCATCGTATTGCAGAAACTCATAGCCGTCACTGTCGATTTGCAGCCCCAGGTTTTGCTGACGAAAGCCCGCCTCATCCTGAGCCAGCAGCAGGCGCTGCTGTAATCGACTCGCTTCCAGCTGTAGCAGACGGCTTTCATTGCCTCCGAGCGCGAGTAAGGCGAGGCCCGCCATGACACCTATAATGACCACCACCAGTAAAATCTCCACCAGTGTGAAGCCTTTAGCCCGATAGGTAAAAGAGCCTTTAGCGCTATAGGTAGGATAATAAGAAGTGGATAGCCACATATCGGATACTGACTGGGCTGGGTTCAGTTATAAATATCGGCGTTGTCGCCTTCGCCACCTTCTCGCTTGTCAGCGCCGAGGGAGTAGAGGTCAAAGGCGTTTTCTGAACCGGGACTGACGTATTGGTAAGCGTTGCCCCAGGGATCTTTCGGTAGGGTTTTCAGATAGCCTTCCGGATTCCAGTTGGCGGGTTCCGGGAAGCCGCTGGGTTTATCGACCAGGGCTTCAAGTCCCTGATCGGTGGATGGATAACTGTGGTTATCGAGTTTGTAGAGATCAAGGGCGTTACTGATGCTGTTAATATCGCTCTTGGCTGCAGTAATGCGCGCTTCACCGGTACGCCCCAGAATGTTGGGCGCTACCAGGGCCGCCAGAATGCCAAGAATAACCACCACGACCATGATTTCGATCAGTGTAAAACCGTGTTGTTTTGCTGGGAGCGCTTTTAAGAGCTGCGACTGCGGGAATAAATAGTTCATGGTGTCTCTCCTGTTAACCCACTAACTGGTTCATGTTCAAAATTGGCAAAAGAATGGCCATCACAATCAACAATACGGTCACGCCCATAAACAGCAGCATGGCCGGCTCAAACAGCCCCACCAACACGGTCACCAGGTTCTGCAGGTCGCGGGCCTGGTAGTCGGCGGTGCGTTCCAGCATGGAGTCCAGTTCACCACTGGATTCGCCACTGGCAATCATGTGCAACATCATGGGGGGGAAGTAACCGGTTTCGGCCAGGGCATGGTGCAGGCTGCTGCCTTCCTGTACCCGTTGGGTGGCGCTCTGCAGTTGTTGCTTCAGGTGTTCGTTGGCGAGTACATCACAGCTGATCTTCATGGACTCCACCAGTGGCAGGCCACTGTTGGTGAGAATGCTGAGGGTGCTGGCATAGCGGGCGGTGTTAAAACCGCGGCTGAAGCGCTGAATAAAAACCGCGTTCAGTAACCAGCGGTGGAAGCGCAGGCGGATACTTTCGCGCTTTAATAACTGCATAACGGCAATCACGATCGCAGCCAGTAGCAGTAAGATCAGCCCTCCGTAGTGGCTGATCACATCGCTCAGGGCTACCAAGCCACGGGTAAGGGCCGGCAGTTGCTGCCCTGAACCGACAAACACTTTGATCACATCGGGCACGATATAGACCATTAGGCCGGTCACCATGGTCAGGGACAGAACGATCAGCATGCACGGGTAAATCATGGCCATCTGTATCTTCTGTTTGAATTGCTGGCTTTCTTCGGTGTGATCCGCCAGCCGGTTCATGACTTTGTCCAGATGACCAGAATGTTCGCCCGCCGATACCGTGGCACGATACAAATGCGGAAACGCGCGGGGGAATTGCGCCAGACTGTTGGCCAGGGTATGACCTTCAAGAACTTTACCGCGTACCGCCAACATAATGCTTTTCACCCGCGGGTTGTCGCTTTGCTGGGCGATGGCTTGCAGGACTTCTTCCAGTGGCAGGCCGGCCTGAATCAAGGTGGCCATTTGCCGCGTGATCAACGCCAGGGTTTTCGTCGGCAAGCCGGGGCTGAACAGCGGCACACCGAGTACTTTGGTGCGTTCGCCGTCCTGCGATTTTTGCTGGCCTTCGATCAGCGACAGCGGGGTCAGTTGTTTGTCGCGCAGTAATTGCCGGGCCTGACGCAGGCTGTCGGCTTCAATGACGCCGTTGCGGGATTTGCCTTCGAGGGTCAGGGCTTTGTAATCATAAGCTGCCATAAGCGCTTAATCCTCGTGGGTAACGCGTAGTACTTCTTCCACAGTGGTCTGTCCGGCAAGAATCCGCGAGCGGCCATCATCGCGGATGCCCGGACTGGACTGCCGGGCGTAGTTGACCAGCTCGGCTTCCGAGGCGCGGTTGTGGATGAGGGCACGCATGTGTTCATCCACTTGAATGATTTCGTAAATGCCAGTGCGGCCGCTGTAACCCAAATGGTTGCATTGAGAGCAGCCCTGGGCGTGGTAGAGTGTCGGAGCCGGCCCCGAACTGACTTGCAGTAATTCACATTCAGCATCGTCGGCGGTATAGGGCACTTTGCAATGAGGGCATAACAACCGCACCAGCCGCTGGGCAATGACGCCGATCAAGCTGGATGACAGCAAAAACGGTTCAATCCCCATGTCTACCAGACGGGTGACAGCGCCTACAGCGGTATTGGTGTGCAGTGTGGATAAAACCAGGTGGCCGGTTAAGCTGGCTTGAATCGCAATTTCCACCGTTTCCCGGTCACGAATTTCGCCAACCATCACCACATCCGGGTCCTGTCGCAGCATGGCCCTCAGGCCACGGGCGAATGTCATATTGGCCTTGAGATTGACTTGTGTCTGACCGATACCCTCCAGGTTGTACTCAATCGGGTCTTCGACGGTGAGGATATTTTTGTTGGATTGGTTGATGCTGGCCAGGCCGGCATAGAGGGTGGTGGTTTTACCGGAGCCGGTGGGCCCAGTGACCAGTATAATGCCGTGGGGCATGTGTAACAGGTCTGTCAGGCGTTTCTCATCTTGCGGCTGCATGCCCATGTTGCTGAGTTTCAGGCGGCCAGCCTGTTTGTCCAGCAGCCTCAGCACCACCCGTTCACCATTGCTGGAGGGCATGGTGGATACGCGGATGTCCACCTCGCGACCTCCTACCCGCAATGAAATACGCCCATCCTGGGGAACGCGTTTTTCGGCGATATCGAGTTTGGACATGACTTTAATTCTTGAAACCAGCAGTGGTGCCAGTTCGCGTTTGGGTTGCACCACTTCCCGCAGCACGCCATCGATGCGGAAGCGCACCAGCAGTCGGCTTTCAAAGGTTTCAATATGAATATCCGACGCATTGAGTTTGATGGCTTCGGACAACAGGGCATTAATCAGGCGGATGATGGGCGCATCGTCTTCCTGTTCCAGCAAGTCTTCGGTTTCCGGTACGGCATTGGCCAGGCTGGCCAGATCCATATCGTCCCCCAGGTCTTCCACCATTTGCATGGCTTCACTGGAATCGCGTTCATAGGTTTTGGTGAGTGCGGCTTGAAACGCCTCCACACTGACGGAGTTGATTCGACATGGCCTGCCCAGGTGGCGTTGGGCTTCGGCCAGCACGTCCAAGGGCGGTATCTGAATGCAGAGTAACTCATCATCGCTCAGCAACACTTGATGCCGTTTGGCAAAACCAAATGGCAAGCGGGTTGGGGATGTCGCCAGATCGATGAGTTCAGCTGACGGCGTTTGTTCTTGCTGCTCACTCTTATCAAGCATCCGGGGCACCTAAAATATCGGATGTGACCGGAGGCTGCTTGGGCGGTTGTGGTGGTAACAGCTGAGGTAAAGGTTTGGGGGCCGCAGGTGTGGGACGGCTGAGTTCCGGCAGTTCCGGTGTGGCTTGTGGGACAAAAAATGAGTCAACCCTTTCGCGGAAGTTGCGTTGATCCATGCGGATGCGATCATAACGATCACGGGTAACTTCAAAGCTGGCGGCGCTGTCATTGAGAATGGTGGGCTGGATAAACACCATCAGGTTGCGCTTGATGGTGCTGGTGCTGGTGCTTTTAAACGCTTGGCCAAGGATGGGAATATTGCCGAGTACGGGGACCTTGTTTTCGGTTTCCTGCACCTCATCGCGGATCAAGCCGCCCAGTACCAGCGTCTGTTCGTTGTCCACCAGTACGCGGGTTTTGATTTCCCGTTTACTGGTGATGATGTCCGCGGCGTTGACATCGGCGTTTTCTCGAATGCTTTCCACGCTCTGTTCAATTTCCAGGGTGACGGAGTCGTTGTTGTTGACGCGGGGTTTAACCTTAAGAGTGATGCCCACATCCTGGCGTTCGATGGTCTGGAAGGGATCGTCGTTCTCGCGCGCTTCACTGCCGGTAATGAAGGGGACGTTTTCACCCACCAGAATTTGGGCTTCTTCATTATCCAGCGCCATGATGGTGGGGGTGGAGAGAATATTGGCATTACTCTCGGTGGACAGGGCGTTGATCAGTGCGCGCATGTCGCCGCCGCGAAAATAGCCCAACGTAAAGCCGCTGCCCAAGGTGCCCAGTGCGCCTTCAGGATCAATGTTAAAGCGGGGTGGACGGGGAAAGGATCGGAACCCCAGACTGGTGTCGGTGTTGTGGGCCATCCATTCCACGCCCAGGTCTTTGCCCAGTTCCTCGCCCACCTCCACGATCAACGCTTCCACCAACACCTGTGCCCGTCGGCGATCGAGTTTGGCGATCACGCCTTTCATGGTGTTGAGCATGGCCGGAGGGGCAGTGATAACCAGGGCGTTGAGAGCTTCACTGGCCTGAATACCGATTTCGGTCTCCGTTACGCTCTGATCTTTCTGATTCTTTTTCAGACTGCCGGCGGTACTTTCCAGTATGGGCACCAGGTCGGCGGCGTTGCTGTAATTCAGGTAAAAAACCTGGGTATTGCCTTCACCGCTGAGGGGCTGGTCCAGACGTTGAACCAGCTTGCGAATCTGAGTCCGGGTGGCGATATCGCCAGTCAGCAACAGACTGTTGGAACGTTCATCCACGGCCAGCTGTACGCCACTCACCTCGGCATTTTTTCCCTGTGGTTGGGGCAGCAGCTTGCTGATCACATCCGCCACATCCTTGGCGCTGGCAAAGTCCAGGGGCAGGAGTTCAATATCGACCGTACTGCCGGTGTCCAGCCGTTTAACAATATCGACCACCTTGCCAATGTTATTGGCGCGATCGGCAATGATCAGGGCATTGGTGGCCGGGTAGGCTGCCAGGTGACCGACCTGGGGAACCAGCGGTCGAATCAGGTTCACCAGCTGGGTGGCAGAAATATTTTTCACCTTGAGTACCTGCACCACCACATCTTCCGGAGTCACTTTTGTATCCGTACCGGTAACCGGGACAGAAGATTGTTTGGCCAAGGCATCGGGAATAATTTTCAGGGCGTTGCCACTTTCGACAATGGCAAAACCGTGGACCTGCAGGGCAGACAGGAAAACCTCATAGGCTTCACCGGGTGTCATGGGCGCGCCGGACATCACGGTCACTTTGCCTTTAACGTTGGGGTGCACGATGATGCTCTTGTTGGTGACTTCCCGGGCCCATTGAATCAGATCCTGAATATCGGCATTGTCCAGGGCCAGGGTAATATCGCCTTTGGACATGGGGGCGGAGGGCGTGGAGGTTTGCGCATTGACGTAGCCTCCGGCGCCGCAAAACACCAAGGTGAAAAGAGTCAATGTGTTCAATAAACGTGGGTAATCCATTATCAAATTCCGTTTAATGTGCTGCGTCTAGAGATCCCTGGCCTCACGCAGTTGGTTCAAGCGCTCCTTGATGGAAGCGGTTTGCTGTTGTTCCTGTGCCGCTGCTTCGGCAATCTCGCTCTGTTTCGGCGAGAGGGGTGGGGGGGAATTTTCTGCAAGCCGGGATCTTGAATCAGGTGTTTGGCTAAAACTGAGAGTTTCCAGCCGTCCATTGCGCTTTAGCATCACCCGGCCGGCTTCGATGCGTTCCAGCGAGGCGCCGCCTGGTAACTGATCGAACAGCTTGTAATAGTTGGACGACTTGCCTTTTTCAGCGATCAGCGCTCGGCTTTCGTCCTCCATCGTGCTGGCAAAGGTGCCTCGCAATTCGAGCTTCAAGCGGGTTTCGGGGACCGATTCGGTCGTTACGGCCGCTTGTAGTGTTGAACCATTGACGCCGAAGAGATTACCGGCGACCAGGGTTTCTACGGAAGTTGCTGGAGGATTCGAGTGGGAGGGAGCGGACGGTGCAAGGCGGGTCTTGGTTTGGCCAAGCTGAACATCACGCCAGGCATTATGACCCAGCCACAGCACAGCGGCGAGGCTCAAAACAGCCGTTGCGGCCTTGCCAAGAGTTTGTGGGTTAGCAGTTATCTGGCCAAGGGAAATCATTATCCGACAATGCTCCGCAGCTCTGAACTTCTATTATTATCTAGTATTTATTAAGAAAGTATTTTTCTAAAGAAAATTAGTTTCTATAGCGATTCATTTTCAAGTGGCTATTTTGCCCCTGAAAAAAACTGCTTGCCACACACCAGACAGGCAAAACCAAGGGCTGTTATGAACTGAGACCAGGTACAAGTGGCGTAAAAATCCCTTTAGGCCAGCGTGCCTGTTAAGCCGTCCCACAGCAGTTTGGCGCCTACGACTGCTAGAAAGAAGTAGCATAATTGATAAATCAGCTGTTCGCTGACTTTGTGTAACAGGTAATAACCCAATCGTACACCCACCGGTGCCAGGGGTACCAGTACCAGTGATGTGGTCAGGTTGCTGGCGTCGAATTGCCCAAGCCAGGCGTAGGGAATGAGTTTGACCAGGTTGACCACTGTAAAAAACACCGCAAAGGTGCCCATCAAGTGGGTCTTTTCCAGTCGCAGGGGCAGCATATAGATGCTGATGGGGGGGCCGCCCGCATGAATGCCGAAACTGGTGAAGCCGGCGATTGAGCCCCACCAATTGCCGCGGATCGGGCTGGGTTGTTTGGGGTCTGGCTCGCCTGCTTCTGTGCCAAGCAGTTTTTGTTTGAGGCCACTGTTCCAGTAGTAATTGAGACAGAAGGCTACCGATATGACGCCGATCATAATGCGAATGGCGTCCTCAGAGAGATAGCGGAAGGTGAAAGCGCCCACCACGATGCCGGCCAGGGCGCCAGGCAGGGTGTATTTGAGGTTGATACGGCTCCAGTTGCCGCGAAAGCTCCAGATGGCGACAAAGTCCATCACCACCAGAATTGGCAGTAGGATGGCAGCGGCAGTAACCGGAGATACCGCCAGCGTCATCAAGGGCACTGCCACAACCGCAATGCCGCCGCCGAACCCGCCTTTTGCCATGCCGTACAGCAGAACAGCGGGTACGGCACAGAGATAAAACAGCGGGTCGGTGATCATGTTTGTAGGGGTTACATCTTTTCCATCGTTTCAATGCCCAGCAGTGCCAGGCCAGTCTGCAGGGTTTGCGCAGTGACACGGCTGATGCCCAGGCGGCTGTTGCGTGTCGCCTCATCCACATCGTCCTTCAGGATCGGGCAGACTTCGTAGAAGCGCATAAACAGGCTGGCAACGTCATACAGGTAGCTGCACAGCACATGGGGCAAAGCTTCACGGGTTACCTGTTCCAGTACTTCGGGGAGCTGCAGCAGTTTCAGGGCCAGGGCTTTTTCCTGTTCGGCGGCGATCACAATGTCACTCTGCAGGGCCACAGGATCAACGCCGGCGCGGCGGAAGATACTTTGAATACGGGTGTAGGCATACTGCAGATAGGGGGCGGTATTGCCTTCAAAGCTGAGCATGCTGTCCCAGTTGAAGATGTAGTCATTGGTGCGTGTTTTGGACAGGTCGGCGTATTTGACCGCGCCAATACCCACTTTTTGCGCTACTTCGACTTTTTCTTCCTCGCTCAGGGCCGGGTCTTTCTCGGCGATCAGGGCGGCGGCCCGCTCGACCGCTTCATCCAGCAGTTCCGCCAGTTTGACGGTACCGCCGCTGCGGGTTTTGAACGGTTTGCCGTCGGCGCCCATCATGGTGCCAAACGGGTGGTGTTCCAGGCTGACACTCTCAGGGACAAACCGGGCTTTGCGGGCGAGGGTGAACACCTGTTGCATGTGCAGGGACTGACGCGCGTCGATAAAGTAGAGGATACGGTCGGCCTGCAGGGCCTGGGTGCGGTAGCGCAGGGCTGCCAGATCCGAAGTGGCGTACAGGTAGCCGCCGCCCTGTTTCTGGATGATGACCGGGCTGGGGTTGCCCTCTTTATCCGCCAGCTCTTCCAGGAACACCACCTGTGCGCCCTGATCTTCCACCGCCAAGCCTTGTTTTTGCAGTTCATTCACCACTTTGGGCAGGTCATCGTTGTAGGCACTTTCACCGCGTACATCGGCGTCTGTCAGGGTGACATTGAGCTGCTCGTAGATTTCATTGCTGTGTTGCAGTGAGACCTTTTTAAACTGCTCCCACAGGGCCAGGACTCGCTCGTCGCCGGATTGCAGTTTCACCACGTAATCGCGGGCGCGGTTGGCAAATTCTTCATCTTTGTCGAAGTGTTTTTTGGACTTTTGATAGAAGGTTTCCAGGTCCTTGAGGGCGAATTCAGCGCCTTCGCCGTCTTCCAGTTGATCTTCGAGCTCGGCGATCAACATGCCAAACTGGGTGCCCCAGTCGCCCACATGGTTCTGGCGGATGACTTTATGGCCTTGAAACTCCAGCGCGCGCACCAGCGCATCACCAATGATGGTGGAGCGCAAATGGCCGACGTGCATTTCTTTGGCCAGGTTGGGGGACGAGTAGTCCACCACGACGGTCTGTGGCGCATCGGTGGTGGCCTGCCCCAGGTGCGGGGCATTGAGTACACTGGCGGTCTGGCGGGACAGCCAGGTGTCCGAGAGGTGGATATTGATAAAGCCTGGCCCGGCGATCTCGACCTGGCTGGCGATCTCATCCAGGTCCAGGTGCTCCAAAATGGTCTGCGCCAGTTCGCGAGGGTTGGTTTTCATGGCCTTGGCGGCACCCATGGCACCATTGGCCTGATAGTCGCCAAAGCCGGCTTTTTTGGACGGTGCCACATGGGCACTGAATTCGGCAGGTATGCCGGCAGCCTGCATGGCCTGGTGGACTTTATCGTTCAGCAGTTCGCGAATATTCATAGGGACTCTGATGTTTATAACTCCCTGTGATCTTGGTCAGGGAGCTTCAATTCCGGAGACTGGCACTATTTCCTGTGCCAATGCGAGGGCCGCGATTTTATCGTGCCGGGCCTCAGAAGTGTAGGAGGGATTGCGGTTAATTCTCGGCGGCGTGTTACCACTAATGTCAGTCCTAGTTGCATCTAGGAGCCACCGGATTGCCAGAAGGCTTCAATAATAGGGCTTTTTAAGCGTTTCTTTAGTGTGCAGAGTCCCACGTCATAGCCACCCAGCTCGCTGACGTAAGGAAGCGCTTGCACCCGGTTTGCCAGCGGGCTGTTTTCCACCACGATTTGTGGCACTACCCCCACCCCAAACCCCAGGCTGACCATGCTCACCATGGCCTCGTGACCAGACACCTGAGCGTAGATACGTGGCTGGATTTTCAGTTGCTTTAACCAGGCGTTGACGCGCTCACGGCTGAGGCCTTCTTCCGGCAGGATCATGGGGGTGTTGGCCCATTCGGCAATGGTTTTGGGGGAGGCATGGGGCAAATTGGAGTTTTCTTCCCTGGGGGCAATCAGGACTAATGGAGAAACGGTAATGCGACGAAACGCCAGCCCGCTGGGCAACTTGTCGGGCCGGGCGGCAATGGCAATGTCTTCCTGACCTTGCAGCACGCGACTGATGGCTGGCGTGGGGTCGCCGGTGTGCAGTTTGAGCTCAATGCCGGGGTGACGGTGGCGAAAGTCGCTGAGGATGTCGTACAGGAAGCTGTAGCTGGCGGTGACGGAGCAATAGATGCTGATTTCTCCCTTCAACTCCCGGCTTTCCTGCAGCAGGGATTCCCGCAGATCATCCCATTGTTGCAAAGCATCCCGGGCGTAGGCTTGCAGCAGCTTGCCTTCGGCTGTCAACGCCACTCGACGGTTGTCCCGTTCAAACAGTGTCACACCCAGGTCTTCTTCCAGCTGTTTAATACTGCGGCTGAGGGCTGATGGGCTGATGTGCAGCTCTTCACTGGTACGGCCAAAGTGCAGGGTTTCGGACAGGTTGAGAAACTGGGTCAGGGTGCGTGTGTCCATGAGGTTTGGGCCGTCTTGATTTTTCGATTGTTGCGATTTTGTGAATATTGTGTTGCAAATATATCATTTTACGCAACAAGAGTGATCCCTTACACTGCGCCCCACGCTGAATATCGGCCGGCCCAAGATTATTGTTCAAGCCTGAAGATTGTTGTCCAGGCTTAAGGGTTATCGTCTAGGCTTGCCAGTCATCGGCCCCGAACATTCCACCGGATAGCAAACTATTCGGCTTTCTTTTTAGAGGTGTTATATGAAAGTTTATTACGATAAGGACTGCGACCTGTCCATCATCCAGGGCAAGAAAGTTGCTGTTATTGGTTATGGTTCTCAGGGACACGCCCACGCCTGCAACCTGAAAGACTCTGGCGTTGATGTGACTGTGGGTCTGCGCCCTGGTTCCTCTTCCGTCGCCAAAGCCGAAGCCCACGGCTTGAAAGTTGCTGACGTGCCGACTGCTGTTGCGGCTGCTGACGTGGTTATGATCCTGACTCCAGATGAATTCCAGAGCAAGCTGTACAACGAAGAAATCGAGCCAAACATCAAGCAGGGTGCAACCCTGGCGTTCGCCCACGGTTTTGCGATTCACTACAACCAGGTTGTTCCCCGTGCCGATCTGGACGTGATCATGATCGCCCCCAAAGCGCCTGGTCACACTGTTCGTAACGAGTTCGTTAATGGCGGCGGTATCCCCGACCTGATCGCGATTTTCCAGGACGCTTCTGGTTCCGCTAAAGAAGTGGCTTTGTCTTACGCCTCGGGTGTGGGCGGTGGTCGTTCCGGCATTATTGAGACTACCTTCAAAGACGAGACCGAAACCGACCTGTTTGGTGAGCAAGCGGTTCTGTGTGGTGGCTGTGTTGAGCTGGTTAAAGCTGGTTTTGAGACTCTGGTGGAAGCCGGTTACGCTCCTGAAATGGCGTACTTCGAGTGTCTGCATGAGCTGAAGCTGATCGTTGACCTGATGTACGAAGGCGGTATCGCCAACATGAACTACTCCATCTCCAACAATGCGGAGTACGGTGAGTACGTGACCGGCCCTGAGGTGATCAACGAGGAGTCTCGCTGGGCCATGCGCAACGCACTGAAGCGCATTCAGGACGGTGAGTACGCCAAGATGTTCATCACTGAAGGTCAGACCAACTACCCATCCATGACTGCGCACCGTCGCAACAACGCCGCTCACCCGATTGAGCAGGTGGGTGCCCAGCTGCGTTCCATGATGCCTTGGATCGAAGCCAACAAGATCATCGATAAGAGCAAAAACTAAGTTCTTTAGATGTTTGTCTGAAAAAAAACGCGGCCTTAGCCGCGTTTTTTCGTTTAGGGGCTGGTTCGCATCGGCCATGAAATCGCAGTATGATGCGCCCCATCCAATCAGTGAACTGTATGTGGTTTTGAATGAGCGAAAATACCAATAGCGACAAGTCCGCCCAAGAGGCCGTGGAAGAAAGCTGTAAAGCCGACAAGCCCCAGTCAGGGCCCGGGAATCTGCTCGAAGAGGGCTTTCTGCCCGTTGATGAGCACGTTGAAGAGGTGCAGGAAAACGGCAAAAAAGTGCGTCGTAAGGGCATCTACCTGCTGCCCAACCTGTTCACCACCGCCGCCTTGTTCAGTGGTTTCTACGCCATCATGTCAGCCATGAACGGCCACTTTGAATTCGCGGCGTTGGCCATTTTCGCCGCCATGATCTTTGATGGGCTGGACGGCCGAGTGGCGCGCCTGACCAATACCACCAGTGAGTTCGGTGTGCAGTACGATAGCCTGTCGGACATGGTGTCCTTCGGCGTGGCACCGGCGTTGGTTATGTATTTCTGGGCGCTGGTGGACCTGGGTAAATTCGGTATTGCGGCGGCCTTTGTGTATTTGGCGGGGGCGGCTTTGCGCCTGGCGCGGTTTAATACACAGGTTGGCGAAGTGGATAAGCGCTTCTTTATTGGCCTGGCCAGCCCGGCGGCAGCGGCCGTGATTGCCGGCATGGTGTGGGCGGGTTTTGATGTGGCCATGGCGGGGCGTCCGTCGGTCATTGCTGGAATCATTACCGCCCTGATGGGGCTGCTGATGGTGTCAAACGTCAAATACAACAGCTTTAAAGAGCTGGACTTCCGTGGGCGGGTGCCCTTCGTCATGATTTTGGTGGTGGTGCTGGCGTTTGGCGTTATTACCATCGATCCACCCCGTATTTTGCTGGCGCTGTTCGGTGTCTATGCTGCATCCGGGCTGGTGATGTGGTGTTGGGAAATGCGCAAAAAACTGAAGTAATATTCTGCGTTTTCAAGGGCTTTGGGCTTGAATACCAAGGCTCCTTGTCTATATTTAAATAACCCCTCTTGGAAGTTCCTCGGATCATTTTCTGGGTTTCTCCAAAAAACCTGAATTCCTGTTGACCACACGGCAGTGGATGGGCATAATGCGCACCCTCTCGAACAGACGGGGGCTGAAGCTTCGCTAAATCAACAGGTTGGCGAGGGTTTGTAAGGTTAAATCGAAGTTTTTAAAGATTTTAAAAGTTTTCGAATTTAACGCTTGCAAAGTTTTCAGAACGGCGTATTATGCGCCTCCTGCTTCGGGCAGTGATCGAAACGATCAGAAACAGCCCGGTAGCAAAAACAGCGACGGATCGAGCATCCCGCTGGTTGTTTAAAAAGTTAATCAAGCAATGCGTGTGGGTGCTTGCGAGATGGTAATGCGACAAAAAATTATCATTTGCAAGTAACTCATTAATTCAT
>JAWMQP010000013.1:0-112235 GCA_033283335.1 Cellvibrionaceae bacterium WSDTSA12
GCGGCTTAACTGACGATTACTTTATGGCCGAAGCCTTTAACTACGCCCGCTGGTGCCGCCAGGCCGACGGTCCCGACCAGGTCCACCAGATGGCGCTAGGCAAGAAAATCATTGATCGCTATGCCGACACGTAAATGAAGAGCGAGAGTTCAAAAAGTTACGAATGCAGCCAATAATGTTTAAATCGTCAGAAATTCGACAAATCATCCCATTTTAAATTTACAAAAAAGCCGGCTAGTTGCCGGCTGAATAATTGTCTAAGTAGAGAAAGGACCATAGATAGAAACATTAAATGGCTCACTTTGGCATTGGTTAATGCACCGGATTTGAATAAGCCTTATTGGTATTGATCACCTGCATGGCCGTAAATTCCTGAGTTCCTTCTTTACCCCATTCCACGCCCAGACCAGACTCTTTTGCCGGTGGAAAGGGTATGTGAGGACCAAAAGCACAATGCTGGTTAATCCAGACCGTACCGGTATCCATCCGCTGAGCTATGGTATGGGCTCGCTCCGGGCTGGACGACCAGACTGAGCCACCAAGACCGTAGCTGGATGCATTCGCGCGTCTCACAGCATCATCAATATCCGAAAAACGGACGATGGGTAATACCGGACCAAACGGCTCCTCATCGACGATGGCACAACCGTCAGTAACATCGCGTACCACCGTTAATGGGATATAGTAACCGGGCATATCGGGGATATCACCACCGGCAATAATCTGACCATTGCTGCGTGCATCTTCAATGTATCCACACACTTTTTCGAATTGCATTTTGTTTTGCACGGGACCAAACTGCGTACCCTCATTCAGACCGTTGCCGACGACACTGTTGTTAGCCAGCTTGGCAATTTCATCACACATTTCGTCATAGATGGCATCGTGTACGTAGAGTCTTTTAAGGGCAATACACACCTGGCCACTATTAAGAAAAGCACCACCAAAAATACCTTGGGCGGCCGCTTTTGGATCTACGTCGTCGAGGACGATCGCAGCATCGTTACCGCCCAGTTCCAGTGTCAGACGCTTCATCGTGGAGGCAGCACTCGCCATAATGCGCTTGCCCGTAGGCATAGAGCCCGTAAAGGAAATTTTGGCAATATCCGGATGACTGGTCATGGCCGGGCCAAGATCGTTATTGTCGGCAATGATGTTAATCACACCCGCCGGGAATATGTCATTGATCAATTGACCCAGTAACAGTGACGACAACGGTGTGGTTGGGGCCGGCTTTACCACTATGGTATTGCCCGTCATGATGGCGGGGGCAATTTTGTAAACGGTAATCAACAACGGAAAATTCCAGGGGCAGATCGCACCCACAACACCCAATGGCCGACGGAAGATTTCTATCTTTTGATTGTCATCTTCCATTAACACTTCCTGGTCCAGCCTGATGGAAGCAAAATGTTGCGCGAACAGCTGGGAAAACATGACTTCATCGCGAGCGGCGGCCAGGGGTTTGCCCTGTTCGTTTGTCAGAAGTGTGGCCAGCTCTTCAGAATTTTCATTAATGGCCTCGATCAATTGGTTCAACAGGCCTGCACGCTCTTCGAAACTGGTGCTCTTCCAGCTTTCGAATGCGATTTTGGCGGCTGACACTGCTTCGTTGAGCTGTGCTTCGTCGGCAACCGGGCACTGAGCCAGAACGGTCTCATCGGCAGGGTTGATGACATCAATGTGTGATGTTCCATCGACCAGATCACCGTTAATCAATAATTTAAACTCTCTCATCTGAACCTCCAGCATTCAATACCAATGAGTTATAGCCCCATTTTTTTTATCATTGCATCACGCATCTTGAACTTCTGCACTTTGCCGGTGACAGTCATAGGAAATTCGTCAACAAATTCAATCACGCTGGGGATTTTAAAATGGGTGATTTTGTCTCTGCAGTACTCTTTTAGCTCGTCGATGGTAAGGTTGTGATTGCCGTGAAGCTTGATCCAGGCGGCCACCTGTTCACCGTATTTTTGATCCGGGATACCAAAAACCTGAACCGCTTGAATGTCCGGGTGGGTGTACAAAAATTCTTCCACCTCACGAGGGTAAACATTTTCTCCGCCACGGATGATCATATCCTTGATACGACCGACCACTTGAACATAACCCTGCTCATCCATAATGCCCAGATCACCGGAATGCAGCCAACCGTCGGTGTCTATGGTATCCGCCGTACGCTCTTCATCATCCCAATAGCCAATCATCACCGAATAACCTCGGGTACAGATCTCACCCTGAACACCGATGGGAACCACCTGGTTGTTTTCATCAACAAGGCGCACCTCTGTATGCTGGCTTGGCTTGCCCACTGATCCCACCCGTTGATCAATGGAATCATCCACACTGGTCATATGGTTGATCGGGCTGAGCTCAGTTTGGCCGTAGCCGATCAGTACGTCTTGCATGTGCATTTTATTCAGTACCTGCTTCATGATTTCCACAGGACAGGGTGCCCCGGCCATAATGCCGGTTCGCAGAGAACTCAAGTCAAAGCGGTCGAACTCGGGTGACTCCAACTCGGCTATAAACATGGTGGGCACACCGTGCAGACCAGTACATTTTTCCTCTTCCACGGCTTTCAACGTGGAGACTGGATCGAATGCGTCGGCAGGGAGTATGACGGCGCTACCATGGGTAATACAGGTCAGGTTGCCCAAAACCATGCCAAAACAATGGTACAAGGGAACCGGTAGGCAGAGCCGATCATGTTCGGTCAATAACATGCCATCGCCGACAATGTTACCGTTATTAAGGATGTTTCTATGACTCAGCGTTGCCCCTTTCGGGTTACCGGTGGTGCCGCTGGTGAACTGAATATTAATGGCATCAGTTGGACACAGGCTATGTGCTATATCGGCATGCTGGGCATAATGCACCTCCTGGCCAAGATTGCAGACATCCGGAAAATTCCACATGCCCGGTGTCTTTTCTGCACCGAGGCAAATCACCATTTTCAAGTGTGGCAGTTTGCTGCTGACCAACTCTTGTTGCGGGGAAGTGGATGACAGCTCAGGAACCAGCTGATTGATCATGCCGAGGTAGTCACTGGTCTTGAATTTACTGGCGCTGATCAACACCTTGCACTGGACTTTATTCAGGGCGTATTCCAGCTCGTAGAGTCGATAGGCCGGGTTTATACAGACCATGATGGCGCCAATACTTGCGGTGGCAAATTGCACAAGACACCATTCGACACAGTTAGGTGCCCAAATGCCCACGCGGTCTCCAGGCTTTACGCCCAGTGCCAACAGCCCGGTAGCTAACCTATCAACTTCACGCTTGTACTCAGAATAGCTCCAGCGAATGTTTTGATGCTTGGAAACCAGAGCCAAGTGGTCGGGAAATTTTGCAGCTGTCTTATTGAAAACACTGCCAATTGTGTCTCCAATTAAAGGCGTGCCGGCAGAACCACTCAGTTGGCTGAATGTGAGTTTAACAGTCATTATTGTATCTCTCTGCAGTCCAGGGTTACTTCGGAGTGGGCTAACCACCTTTCCATATCTGAACGGAATGTTATTATCAATATTATAAAAAGACCGAACATCCTTGTTCGTTAAACTGTTTCTAGTTAAGGAGAGTCAAAACAAATAATAAAAAAGTTATTCTCCCCAGTTGTAAGTTAATGAAACACCCCACCAGCGTGGTTTGCCATAATAGGATTCAGCCATACCAAAACCACCGGCCGTTGGATCACCAGACAAATCAAACACCATTTGACGGTATTCTTCATTGGTTACATTGTTAACAAAGGCAGAAACACTCCAGTCGCCTTCACCGCTGGTATAAGTTAGGCGAACATTGGAAAGTGTGTAGGCATCCTCTTTACCAACGGGAGAGTTCTTGAGCTGAAAGTAATGGTCATCCATATAACTGAAGTCATACTGGGCCGCCAGCGAACCTGCCCCAACACTCCACTCATACCGCAACATACCGTTGAAAGTTAACTTCGGCGTCATGATCATTTCACGATCATACTTGGTGATACCGTCAGGGCTGTACGCATCTTCAACTTCAGTGTCCACATACCCCATACCCAAGAGTACATCCCAGCCTTCCGCCGGCGATGACTGCAATTCAAGTTCAAAGCCCTTGTTGGTGGCATCGGTGTTAAATACATACAGAGTAAGACTTTCCAGGTTAAATGCCTGGTAGTCGGAATAATCGTAGTAATACATGGCGCCGTTCAGTCGAGCCAGACCATCCCAAAGCTCTGTTTTGAAACCGATTTCAAATGCATCCAACGTTTCCTTGTCGAATTTCATTTCATCTGGTTCGAGTGCACCGTAAATGTATAACGTGGCATCCAGCGGTGCATTAAAGCCGCCGGCTTTAACACCGCGATTGTAGCTGGCGTACAACAGGGTTTCGTCTGTGACTCTCCAGTCCATGCCCAGCTTCCAGGTTAAGAAGTCATCATCAATGTCAGTATCGGTTGCCCCTTCTCTCAATCCAGCTGTTTCGTCAAAATAATATCCGCCTAGGTTTGAGTACTGGCCATTCCCGTATGACCAGACAGGTGCCCCCAATCCAAACAGATCCTGGGCTGCCACATCGTTGGAATCGGTTGCAGCAAATAAAGAGTAGTACTGATCAAACTGACTTTCTTTTTCTTCCTTCGACCAACGCAAACCCGCAGTCAGGGTTAATACCTCGGTCAGGTCAAATTCGGTCTGAAAAAAGACAGCCGTAGACTCAGTTTTCATACTGAATGGGCTATCAAAACCAAATTCAGAGGGGAAGTAGGCATCAATCGTATCTTGGTCTGGCAGCAGGCCTCCAAACGCCGCTCTGGCAAAACCGCCGGCAACACCTCCGGTCCAGAGATCACCTTCAAAGTTCATATAGTAGGCGCCGGCGACCCAACGCATGGAATCCGTTTCACCGCTCAGGCGAAATTCCTGAGAAAACTGCTCCATATCGGATTTCACGGAAAAGTGGAAGAAGGGGTTGGGGCTAGCGTCAGAATCTTCCAGGTAATCACGGGTTAACTCGTTGTAATCGGTGATACTGACGAACTCCATATCCCCAATCTGAGTCTTGAAAGTGGCGGTATAACCCTCGGTTTCCACTTTTACATAACCGTTAGCGTCATATTCCCCTTCGTGAACATCACCGCCATCAGGATCGGTGTAGTTACTACCAATCCATGGGTAAGACGAGTTGGAATTATAACCCCCAAAGTCACTTTGATCCCCTAGATTACTGTCTTCGCCCAGCCCCAGAGCGTTAGGTCTGGCACTGCTGTGCTCAAAGGGAGCATTGGTCATATCTAGCTCTGCCGCCCGGACGTTGAGCAATAGTTCTGAGCTGTCGCCCAGTTCAAACAATAATTGGCCCCTGGCCGCCCAAACGTCGTTGTCATTCAGCTCGCTGTCTTTGGCGCCAGAAAAATTGTTGTCAATAAAACCGTCACTGTTATTCAGCGAGAAGGAGATGCGTCCGGAAACATTATCGGTAATGCCTCCGCCAATCGCCCCTTCGATATCTCGCTGGCTGAAATCACCCAGGGTAGCCTTGATATAACCATCCAGCTCTTGTGTGGGCTTTCGAGTTACGTAGTGAACCAGACCACCCGTAGCATTGCGTCCGAACAGAGTTCCTTGAGGACCACGGAGTATCTCAACCCGTTCAAAATCAAACAGTTGAAAGCTGGCAGCGGTTGGCGCGGCCTGATAGACATCATCCACATAAATGGCTACGGGGGATTCCTGATTGTCCCCGGAAAAGTCATTCTGCGCCACTCCGCGGATGTTGATATAGAAAGATGAGGGCCCGTTCGGTTGCACCAAAGTGACGCCCGGCGCTTGCGCGACGACGTCTTCGGCGGTATCCCAACCCAGCTGCTCCATTTGTTGGCCATTGAACGCGGACACAGCGATGCCGACGTCCTGCAGGCTCTGTTCACGCTTTTGCGCGGTCACGGTAACTTCTTCCAGTACGGCAGCCGAAGCAACCTGGATATTTCCTGCCAGAATGGCAGCACTTATGGCTCCAGATAACGGTTTAAATTTGTTCATATGCTCTATTCACTCAATTTATATAAGTTTTTTGAGATCTATTGCTGATGGCTGCGCTCACTGAAAGTCAGCAACAAGCATCGGCGTCCTAGGTCATTTGCACAAACTCTGAGTAGATGCGACCAATTTAGGTCATATGTATTATTTTTATTTTGTTATAATGCTTTTTCAAAAAAATCGCAACATAATTATTAAGTTGATGGCCGCATTGATTGCGTGCTCAGAGAGGAATAACGATGAAAGACGCAAATACTAATAGTTTGAGAAGCGGGTACCAGAAAGGTGAAGAACGGCTAAAAGTGATTTTACGCTCCGCCGAAGAAGTGCTGATCGAGCATGGTTATCACAACTTTTCCTTGAGAAAAGTTGCAACAAAAGCGGGCATCAGTGTGGGCAATTTGCAGTACTACTTTCCTTCCCGAGATGAATTGATTGATGCCATGATGCAGGATGTGGTCGGAGAATATCTCATTGTATTTGAACAAATCCGCGATCACGACACCCCTAGAGAGCAACTGGTACACATCATTGAAGAGGTGGTTTTGGATCTCAACAGCAAGCGAACCACCCTGTTTTTCCCCGAACTGTGGTCAATGTCAAATCACGAAGCAGGCGTCAATCGCTATATGGAGTCCATGTATGCCAAATACCAAGCGGTGTTGAAAGACGTCATCATGGACATTAACCCGGCATTAACCGACAAGCAGGCAGAACGTCTAAGCTTGTTTATTGCAGCGTCCATTGAAGGGCATACCATTTTTATTGGCTACAAGAAGCCTTGGACACAGGAAACCAAGCCTATTTTGAGCATTTCCATTCAAAGCTTTCTATGGCTGATTGAGCATGGAGATATACCCAAATAAAACTTTTTTACACTCCGGTCGCCCCCTTCTCGTTGTTTTCAATACCTGGGCCTGGATTAATAGCTTGACTTGACGACCAGCCCTGTTTATTTTCAATTTAGGTCTGTTGTACTATTTTAAACGATAGCACCATTGGCTGGGGCCTATTGAAGCGAATGTCCAACTGAAATCCGTCACAGCCAAAGGGATTTAATACTAATTAAAATAACGTCTGAGGTGATCACCTTGATCAGAAAATCGATGGCAACTGTGGTTGCATTGCTGACCACAACCTCTTTTCAGGCGCAGGCTCTTACTGAAGAAGCCTCGGGTAAGAGTTTATTGAATAAGCATTGTCTCGGCTGTCATTTACCCACCGAAGACGGTGGTTTGAGCCGAATTTCCAATCAGCGGAAAACCCCGGAAGGCTGGAAAATGTCGATTTTACGGATGTCCTTGATGCACGGACTGAGCCTGGGCAACCAAGAATCTGACAGCAAAGAATCGGGTAACACATTCGATCCCGATTCCATGCACACACTGGTCAAATACTTGGCGGATACCCAGGGATTGGCCCCACAAGAAAGTCAGGACTACCGCTATTTACTGGAACAGGACCTAAATCAGGTTGAGGAATTCGATCCCGAGCTTGCGGTAATGTGTGGCCGCTGCCACTCCAGTGCACGTTTTGCCTTACAGCGACGTACGCAAGAAGAATGGAACCTGGCCGTCGATTTTCACCTGGGCCAATACCCCACCGCCGAATATTCCCTGTTCGGCCGGGATAGAGACTGGCTGAAAACGGCCCGTGAGCAGTCGGTTCCCGAGCTGGCCAAAAGATTTCCGTTTGCCGCCGAGGAGTGGAATAACTGGCAGTCGGTTGCCAAGCCGGATCTCTCCGGCAACTGGCTAATCAGCGGGCATCTTCCGGGGAAGGGCAACTTCAGTGCGGTGATGTCCGTCACGGCAACCGAGAAAGATTATTACAGTGTGACTGTTGACGGCGAGTATTTGGATGGCACCCCCCTGTCCGGCAGAGGCGATTCGATCGTTTACACCGGCTACGAGTGGCGCGGCCTGATCACTTTGGACGACACCAAGTACAAGCAAGTGTTAGCGGCCACCGCCGATGGTGACAGGCTGGCGGGCCGCATGTACGAAAAAGATCAGGATGCCATTGGACTGCACCTAAACGCCATTCGCGAACATGGTGATGCGTTTATACAACATGTATTCCCCGCTCATATTCGCCAGGGTGAAACCGCAACCCTGACCCTGATTGGCCGAGGCCTGCGGGGTGAGCCAGATCTGCCGGAAGGCATCAGCCTGGACAAGATCATCGAACAGACGGACACCAAGATGGTGTTGCAAGTGTCGGCACAGCGGGATGCGACTGCGGGTAACCAGGCTCTGACCGTGGCAGGCGCCGAAGTTGCAGTTACAGTCTACAGCGCTATCAATGCCCTGCAGGTTGAACCCGCCTATGCGGTTGCACGCATAGGCGGCAACGGCGGCAGTGAGCCTAAACTCAACGCCGTGTTTCGGGCAAGGGGGGTGGACTTTGGCGCGGATGGAAAGCCGGGAACCGAGGATGATTTACTGCTCGATTACCTGGATGATGTTGAATGGAAAACTGTCCCCAGAGATGAAGTGGCCGAGAAAGACGAGGATGTTAAATTTGCAGGAAGCATGAATCCCGCAACAGGCGTCTTCACACCTGCCGACGCCGGGCCCAACCCGCAGCGTTTCCGTTCAACCAATAACGCGGGTAATTTAAACGTTCAAGCCAGCCTTAGTGAAGATGATCAACAAGTTACCGGATCTGCACGACTGTTGGTAACGGTGCAGCGCTGGGTCAACCCTCCCCTGAAATAATGGATAAAAGCAGCCGGGCAGGTTGCTTAACAAGGTAAAGGTTAGACAATTATGGGCTCAAGATTAAACATCGTTCCTCACAATCTTCATGAGCTGACGGTATCCGGAAGGGAATATCTTTTTCATATTCCCAGCAGCAGCTTGTTTGAATGTGATGATTTAAGCCGTCATATTCTCAAGGCAATCAAGCAAAGCAAGGGCATTGATGAAGAACATCTTCTAACTGAATTAAGTAATACCTTTCCGGTCGACGATATACGCCCGGCTTTGGAGGAATTAAAATCTCTGGCGGTAGTGACCTCTGACTCTCAAGTGTCATTTTATGATGGCTCTGACAGCAAACCCATTGCCATGGAGAAGCTGCCATTAACCACCATTGTTCTGAATGTAAATACCGGCTGTAATTTAAGTTGCACCTACTGTTATAAGGAAGATCTGGATACACCGGCCAATAACAAAAGAATGACACTGGAAACAGCGAAAAAGTCTATTGAGATGTTGCTGCAGCAATCACCCGATCAGCCGCGTTACAACATTGTCTTTTTTGGTGGCGAACCCCTGGCCAACTTCCCGCTGATTAAAGAAGTTGTTATGTACGCCAAGCAACGGTTTGCCACCGACCATAAAGCTGTAGATTTTTCTCTGACCACTAACGGTACCTTGCTGGATGAAAAAACCATCGCCTTCTTTCAACAGCATAACGTCGGTATTGCCGTCAGTATTGACGGCCCCAAAGCCTATCACGACCGTAACCGCATCACCGTCGGCGGCAAGGGTACCTATGAAACGGTAGCCAAGAAAGTCGCTCTGTTATTTGAAAGCTACAATGCCCGTCCTGTGGGTGCCCGTGTGACCTTGACTCGCGGAATCACGGATATTGTGGGCATCTGGGACCACCTGTTTAATACCGTAGGCTTCAGTGAAGTAGGCTTTGCCCCCGTCACTTCTGGCGAAATTGAAAGCCACAATCTCTCTGCCGAGGACCTACAGGAAGTTTTCAATAACATGAAAGTATTGGGCGAGCGCTATCGCTTGGCTGCATTAAACAATCAGAATATCGGTTTTTCCAACTTGCACCAGTTGCTCACCGACCTGTATGAAGGTACAAAAAAGGTATTACCGTGCGGCGCCGGTGTTGGCATGGTGGCCGTGGATCACGCCGGCAGCGTCAATCTCTGCCACCGCTTCACCGGTTCTGAAGAACATGTCTTTGGCGACGTAAATACAGGTATCGATAAACCCTCACTCAACGGCTTTATTAACCAGCGTCTGGAACAAACCCGTGAAGGCGGCTGTGCCAGCTGTCGCATTCGAAACCTGTGTGCCGGTGGCTGTTATCATGAAAGCCATGCCCGCTATCAGGATGCAACCCGACCTACCTATCACTACTGTGAATTCATGCGCGACTGGGTCGATTTTGCCATCGGTGTCTACACCGACATTATGAATAACAATCCGGATTTTTTTGAGAGCCATTTAGCTCCGAGGAGAGCCAAGTCATGAAGCACCTCAAGCCTTTGAACAAAAAAGCACAACTATTACAAGAAGCCGCCAAAGAAGGCAAGCAGGATGAGGTTGTGGCCATGCAAACAACAGTAGGCTGTACACCGACTACCGATCCGGGTTGGGAGGTCGATATGTTTGGCAGTGTGGCCGGTCTTTGCCAGCCTATGGAAGCCGATCTGTATGGTTGCTCCGATCCTTGCTGGTGGCCGGCACAAGTGCCCGATGTCATGAATACCTATCCGGACTGGACCAAAGACGCACCTTCAGCGGGAAGTGACTGGCGTAAACTCGACTCTGTTTACCCGTCCGACAAGGAGTAATCGACATGATGAGAGCCTTAAATTTATCATTGATAATCCTGTCAACACTCACAGTGGCAGGCTGCCACCAGGAAGACTCCGCAGGCAATGAAGTAAAAACCAGCACCGATAATTCCGCTTATGCCAATGAATTTATGGTAACTGTAACGCGGCCAGGTACACTGAACGTGATTGATATGCAACAGCATAAAACCATTCGGCAATGTGATCTTCCGGGTGGCTCCATACCTGGTACGCTGGTGATGTCCCCTGATAACTCGACCGCCTACGTGCTGGTAAACCGGTTTTCAGACGTTGTCGGTGTGGATATCGATAATTGCGAGGTGGTATTCTCGGCACAACAATCGACAGGCAACATCCGTGTAAAATCCATTGGCGCACTGGCCTTAAGCAAAGACGGCAAGCGTATTTACACACACCAGAACCGGGTCAAATTGCACTCAGACCGCTATGAGTTACTGGAACCTGTGGTAGCTGCCTTCGACTCCGACGCCGGTCTCAACGCTCAAGCGGTCACCACCTTGCCTGCCCCACGACAGGTAACCACCATGGATACTTTGGAGTCCGGAGAGCTATTGCTGGGAGGTCCGGATATTTATGCGATGGACGTAAATACCGGGGAACTTAAAACGCTGCTGGCCAGCCGCAGCCTAGAAGATCCAAACTATACCCCCAGGGATGTGTTAACCGTTTGGCCTCTGAGCAGAATCAATAACGAATTTATTCGTCTCTACAGCACGGCAAAATTCAAGGGCGAAGCTGGCGATTTAGACAATGCCGACTGGCTCTGGGGCTATGAAGCCATCAACCTCGAAACTGGTGAGGCGGAGTCCAAAGAGTTTGGTCCCATTACCGCGGTGCTGTTTACCGGTGTCCGTCGACCGGGGCATTTGGATAAAGTGTATGCAACTCTCAATCAGTTGAAAGAGTACGATATCAGCACTCAAACCGAACTGCGCTCCGTTGACCTTGATCACACCTACTATTGCATTAACTTTTCCGTCGATGGCAGCCGTATTTATCTGTCCGGTGGTTATAACGAGGTAGCCATATACGATGCCAACACTCTGAAACCAATAGCTAAAATCCAGTTACCCGGAGATGGTGCCATGGCGAACAGTGTTGTCTTTAAAAGGGAGGTATAACAACCCTCCCTTTACCAGGTGTGATGTATGAATAAATTAGGAACAGATGCTAGCAAAGAACAACAACTGGAACGCAGGGAAGCAATTTACTGGTTGTACCGTTTTTTAATTCCCCAAAAACGCAATATCCTGTTCCTAATGCTGCTCTCCCTTATGGTGACGGGGTTTGTGGTTATCCAACCCTACCTCACCAAAGTCATCATCGATTCAGGGTTAATGAAGTCGGATTTTAATACCCTGTTACAATTCTCAATCATTTTATTGGTGGCCGGCTCCGTTGCCACCTTGCTTTCTGGCTATAATCGTCTTAGGCACACCGAACTTTCTGGAATGATACTGTTCTCCCTGCGTGAGGATGTCTACGACCATTTGCAGAAGTTACCTCAAAGTTTTTTCCAATCTCAGCGCGCCGGCGATTTGATATCCAGACTGGACAGGGATATTGCCGAAATCCAGCGATTTGCTGTCGATACGTTATTCGCCAGTTTGACTTCTATTCTAGGACTGGTGTTCACCCTGGCGATGATGCTGTATTTGAACTGGCAACTCTCTCTGATTCTTTTGATTCTGGTTCCGGTTGAGTTTATCTATCTCAAGAACATGCGCCCCAAAGTGGAAGAAAAAAACCGGGAAGTCAGAAAAAAAGGCGCCGACATCTCGGCGTTTCTAGCAGAAAAAATACCGGTGATAAAATTTATTCAGTCCTCTGCCACTGAAACACGAGAATTGGGTAAGTTGAATGCCCTTAATCGATTGTATTTGGTGGATTTACTGGGGTTGCAAAAAACCGAATTCATCACCAGTGCCGTGCCCACTATCCTGGTTTCCATATCCCGAGCCGTCGTGTTTATTGCGGGAGGCTATCTGGTGATTAACAAACAACTTGAGCTGGGAGCATTAATTGCGTTTCTTGCCTATCTAGGGATGGCATTAGGGCCGGTGCAAACCCTGCTGGGCTTTTATCTGGCCTGGCAAAGGCTCATTGTCAGTCTCGACCGAGTGCGCTTTATTCGCCAACAACCCCTACCCAACAACCGTACAAGCCGTCAAAGAATACCACCGCTGCTGGCTGGCAGACTGAGTTTTGAGAATGTCGGTTTCTCCCATGGAGTCCATGCCCCCATATTGGATAGGTTGAGCTTTGCGATTCCCCCTGGCTGTAAACTGGGTATCATTGGGGAAAGCGGCATTGGTAAAACCACACTGCTGGACCTGATCCAGCGACACTACCAGCCGGACAACGGCAGAATTCTGGTAGATGACCACGATATTCAGGACTTCGAAATAGCTGAGTGGCGCAGTAAAATCGCCATTGTGCCGCAAGATCCGGTCATTTTTCACGATACCCTCAAAAACAACCTGCTCTATTGTAACCCCCAGGCAACGGACGACGAATTGCAAATGGTGGTTGAAAAAACCGGATTGAATACTCTGGTCAACGCCATGCCTGACGGCCTGAACACCTTGGTCAGTGAGCGCGGTATGCAGTTCTCCGGTGGCCAGAAACAGCGGATTGCCCTGGCGAGAGCCTTACTGCAAAAACCTGTGTTACTGGTGATGGACGAACCCACTTCGGCGACCGATTACCAAACGGAACGGGCGCTCATTGAGACGGTAGACAGCTTATTTCACGGCATTACGAGGATCATCGTTTCCCATCGACTAGAGGCTCTGCAGGAAGTCGATTACCTGCTGGAGATAACTGCCAACCAAGTCGTCTTGCAGCCGCAATTAAAAGCGGAGGTCACATGTTGAAAGTCGGTATCATTGACAGCGGCTTATCCGCAACTCAAAAAGCGACTTACACTTGCTACGAGTCAGACTTTACAGGCAACCACTCCACAGATGATCAGCTGGGCCATGGCAGTGCCGTCGCCCAAGCCATTCTCGATACCGCAGGTCGTATTGACATCTATTCAGCCCGAATTTTTCATGATCGACTGGCGTGCCCTGTGGGCAAGGTGACAGAGGCGCTAGACTGGTTGGTAAAGGCCGCTGTGGACATCATCAATATGAGTTTTGGTATGCCACATTATCATGACCAGTTACAGCGTGCCTGTCACCAAGCCATAGCAGCTGGCGTTGTATTGATCGCTTCCTCTCCCGCTCAGGGCAGGCCGGTTTATCCTGCCAGTTATTCTGGTGTGATTCGCGCCACCGGTGATGCACGATGCCTGCCAGGTGAAATTTCCTGGCTGGACTCTCCGCAGGCCGATTTCGGCGGTTATGTGGGCGATCCGCAAACTGGCATTGCCGGTGCCAGCCTTGGCTGTGCCAGTGTCAGCGGTCGCGTTGCCGCTCTCCTACAAACAGGCCATGACCGCGAGATTTACCAGCAGCTGATAAAACACAGCCAGTATCAAAAGCCGGAAATCAAATTCCATGACACTCAATCCAAAGAAAGACCGGCATAATGGTCGCTAACCAGCCAAGTATCGCGGTTCTGGGTTGTGGGCCTGCAGCGGTTATTTCGGCCATTGGCCTTGCCAGGCTGGGACATCAGGTTGAGGTGATCGGCAAGCTTCGCCGAGGCCATGTCTGCGAAGGTATTTCGTTTCGAGTTGCTCAGGCATTGCATCACTTTGGGCTGACCAATAGCGTTCAGCTATTAAATCAACCGGTACCCCGCAGTGTGACCTGGAATGGGCAAACCAATGCGGCCAACCAGGAATACTTAATCAATCGCCAGCGGTTTGACCAGGCCTTGCTCAAAGATTTACAGGACAGCAACATAGCTCTGCACCCAAAATGGATTAAATCGCTTCGCAAACAGAACAATCAATGGGAAGTCTCGACCAACAGCGGCGACACAAGGTTTTACGATTATGTGGTGGAAGCCCGCGGCCGCTCCGCACCGTTAAAACCCCAGTCCCAAACTAGAAGCCTACTCTCGCCGGCAAGAATCCGCGGGCCTGAAACCCTGGCGATCGGCCAACACTGGCAAAGTGATGACCCTCAATTTCTACAGCCTTTTACCCATGCCTGCAGTTTTAAGACAGGATGGCTCTGGCTCGCCTGTGAAGGTGATGGAGCCCTCTACACGCAACTCATCCTGTCGGTGTCCGGTGAGGGAAAACTGCCCAATAAACAGAAATTGGCAACACTGCTTGATGAAATGCTAGACCAGCTCGACATTACTCGCACACTGCGAGATAAGGGACGCCCTGTTGGCCAGATCCAAGCCAGAAGCAGTACCTCAATCCTTGCAGAAAGAATCTATGACAACCGATTGATTCGGGTGGGCGATGCCGCCATGGCCATCGACCCGTTGTCCGGTAACGGCATTTTTCAATCCATATCCTCGGCGCTGATTCTGCCGGCGGTTCTCAACACCCTCATACACCGACCAGATAACGCCCTCTGCGCGCTGGACTTTTACCACAAACGCATCGAACATCTTTTCTATCGTTTTTGTCGAACCGGTCGGGACTTTTACCAAATGGAACAGGGATTCGAAGACAGTAAATTCTGGCAGCAAAGACGCAGTTGGCCAGATGCTGAAGCGGTTCATCCGGAGCAGGACAAAATCATTGGTAAAGCTATCCGTCCAGTTGTTAACCATGGTTTTATTGAAAAAAAGCCGGTCGTGATTACCGCCAATCAGCCCCTCGGCGTATGGAAATATGGAAATATGGATGCCGTAAACTTTCTCAACACTGAGCGAGAGTCACTCCTTCTTAATACCAAACGTACCAATACCATTGACTAAGAAATTTTGTTAACTTATTAAGAATAAACCCATGCCCACAAAAGAAGTTACCACTGAGATAATGGTACAAATTCAAGGTGTAACGCTGCTAGAACACAACCTCAACCAGTTTATAACTGGTTGAGGTCATAGAGGAAGGGAAAGAGATAGATTAGAACTGATAGCGTAATGAAGCACCGAAAGTACGGGGCGCACCGTATGTGAATGCCGCCCACCCCAGGGAATCAATGACATTCACACCACCGACCACATACTCTTCATCGGCCGCATTATTGACGAAGGCGGCAATATCAAAGTTAGAGCCCATAACCCCTCTCCAATCGAATCGCAGATTAACCACGCTATAACCATCGACTTTGGATACCTCTTTTGCCCTATTCAGGTTTTCACTCGTCCAACCTTCAAAAGCTGCTTGTTGTTCATAGAGCACCGAGGTTTCATCGGTGAACATCTCGTCTTGCCAATAGATACTGGCCATCAATGACATTTCACCAAGGTTAAAGTCAACCGGTAGCGTATAGCTTACTGAAGCCGTCAATGTTTGCTCGGGCATATAAACAAACTGACTGTCAGACAAATCAACTTCTACATTTTTTCGAATGTTATTGTCGTTAACATCGGCCCAGATTTCGGTAGAATTCCATTCGTCATAGCCTGCATCAACCAGGGAATAAGCCAGTGACAGGTTCAGATTGTTGGTTACTGCCACCAAGACATCAAACTCAAAGCCTTTAATGTCCGCTTCACCGGCATTGACGGTCACCACCCCAAAGCCACCACCGTTGGTGCTGATTGCCTTGGTTTTTTGGATGTCCTCATATTGTTGCCAGTACAAGGCCAGGTTTGTCCGAATCGGTACACCACCAATGACCCAATCCGCCTTGTGACCAACTTCATAGGCGATAACGCGTTCCTCGTCGAACGGGATCAAGGTGTCATTGTCAAAACCACGCAGGTTAAAACCGCCGGCACGGTAACCGTTCGACACACTACCGTACAGCAAATGACTATCGGAGGGTTTGTAATTCAAAGAAAAGCGCCAGGTTGCACCGCTGTAGTCTTCCTCTTCGGTTCTTGCGCAAGAAGAAATTGGATTCCCATCGATGTCCGTTACTCGACACGGATACAGTGAAGAACCGGTTCCCGCAAAGCCGTCATAGTTGCGTACGGTTATGCCCCGGGTATCCCAACTTTGGCGCAAACCCGCGGTTATAGACCATTGCTCATCGAAATTATAGGTACCTTCTGCAAAAACCGCATAAGCCGTATTGTCCACATCACCGGCTGGAGCCGACTGCACCATACCGAACATAGCGGTACCCAAGAAGGCCGTTACATCGGGCCCCAGCACACCACTGCTGACCAGGCTTTCAGCGGTAGCCGGATCCAGGCCACCCAGCACCGGGCTATTCGGATTAGGGCCCAGTACTTGGTTATCGCCTCTTTGGGAGGCTTGCATTTGGTACCAATAAGCCCCGACTAACCAATCCAGTTTTTCGTTAACAGCAGTGCCTAACAGTTGAATCTCGTTACTGAACTGCTCAGATTCTACATCAACAGTCGGCAGGCCTTTGGTGACAAAACCCTCACCCTGGGTAGCCCCGCCTTGTGTAAACAAAGGCAAGGCGCTGCCATCCGCGTCATTATTTCGGCTCCAGTCAAGCTTTCGATAGCCCAGAATGTTCTTCAACGTCAGGGAATCATTGAATTCAAATTCCGTCGTGTTGGAAACCACCGTATTTTCAATGACGTCGCGTCCCTCAGTGTCGTATTGGATTTCATTGGCGTTATGGTTCTTCTGCCAGGCGATGGCATCGTCAATTTGACCCTGGCTATTAAACAAAACCCCCGCTAATTGACCCGCGCCTGTGGAGGAGTTAAATGCAGCGGGAATGACCAGCCTGGAGGTCATGTCATTTTTGTCAAAACCAGCAACGAACAAATTATTCAGCCGCCCTTGTTCATAATTTGCGCTGACACGAATACCTCGCGAGTCTTCATCCCAGGCATCTTCGAGACCATTGTTGGCCTTGTTCTCCTGGTAGCCGTCGTGTTCTTTAAGAAATCCGGCAATGCGAAATTGAAGATTATCCGACGCGGGTAAATCTACAGCACCTTCAATGCTTCGATTACGGTAGTTACCCGCTTCTGCCTGTAAGTAACCGGACAGTTCTTCACCGGGTCTTTGTGGGGTAATCAGCAGAGCGCCACCGGTACTGTTACGACCGAACAGGGTTCCCTGAGGACCTTTAAGAACCTGTACACTTTGCAAATCGTACATGGCCAGATTGGTTCCCGAGGAAGGCGTCATGACAATATCAGAAAAATAGATCGGAATGGCGGCATCCAAATTGATACCCGAGTCTGTGGGTCGCTGACCACGTATCGACAATACCGGTTCGTTGGTTGAGCTGCCGCCAGTAGATACTCGGAACGAAGGAACCTTGGTACCAAGGTCATTAAGTTGCGTAACATTATGTTCGCGCAAATAATTTGAATCCATCGCGCTGATGGCGATGGGAACATCTTGCAGGCTTTCATCTCGACGGCGTGCTGTCACCACAATTTCTTCCAAAACGCCGATTTGATCCTGTGACGACTCAGCCTTCACAGGTGGGGTAAAGCTTACACTCGAAACAGCAATTGCCAGAGTTGCGAGAGGCCAACTCTTGAGTAAATTCTCTTTTTGGTTTTGTGTGACACATGCTACTGATTTCATTATTATTTTGCTCCCTGATTTTTCTCTGTAGTTATTGATTCAGAATCACCAAACCTCACTCTTGACCTAAACGTCTAATTAAGTGAGACCTCTTACTGAAACTCTTAGAAGCTATTATTTGTATCTTTTCAACCATCGGGTGTTGACCAGATGGACTGTAATGTATCTCCAATAAATGCACGGATCTAATCCTGCATTTATTACTTTGACTAACTCAATCTATCGGTTTTACTTAATCCCTTATTTTAAAACGAATAACCGTCCGGGACAGTCGAGTATGTGTAGCACCTGCTTCAATACTGCGACTCGGGCAAATGAACGGTAAATCCATCCATACTGTCTGTTACCTTAAGTTGACAGCTCAAACGACTGGTCTTTTTCGGGTCGATCACAGCTTCCAGCATGTCCAACTCGGCAGCTTCTGCTGTCGGTATTGTGTTCAACCATTGTTCATCAACGTAACAATGACAAGTCGCACAAGCACAGGCACCGCCACAATCGGCCAGTATCCCATCAATCATATTGTCGACAGCGCCCTGCATGACGCTATCCCCTACCGCAACATCGACTTCAACAATTTCTCCGGCGGATGAAATATATTTAATCGTTGGCATTATTCACCCCATAAATGTCTTCACGGTGATCTATCGTTTACTTTGAGCCAGCAACACTGAATCAAACAGGTGATCCATATTGATCTGCCAGGGCTATCAGCTCACTCTCTCGTTCAATGCGGATGGCATTAAGGACCATGGACAGCTGCACATAGGTACCAATGGTAAACAACAAGTCCATAACTTGACGTCGTTCCAGAACCGCATTCAACGCCTCCCACGATGTGTCATCCAAATCGGTGGTCTCTATCAGCTGATCCGTTGCCAGAAGTACCGTTCGCTCTTCCGGGTTCCAGTAAACAGAATCGGCACCTTCCTTCACATGCTCAAATTCTTCACCGTTAAATCCGTTGCGCAGTGACGTGCGTAAATGACTCGCCCACATATAGCGGGCCTTTTTAATCCAACAGACACGCATGATGGCGATCTGTCGTAGCCTTACCGGTAAAGTCGATGACATCAACAAATAACGATTAAAGGTCAAAAATGGCTTGGCCAGTTCCGGGTGTTGCCCGAACGTATTGAGGACATTATTTTCGTTCACATTCAGGCGGCCGGGACCTGAAAACATATCAATCAGTTCCCAAACTGCATCGGTGCGCGTTTCCCGAGTAATTTTAGGGATGCGTTGCTCAGGCTCTCTAGTATCCATGTCACACTATCCAGCGAGAAAGATTTTATTGAAGATATCGACCGCCATTAACACTCAGGGTTTGCCCCGTCACATAAGCCGCATCATCCGATACAAGATACGCGCAGGCTGCCGCAACCTCTTCCGGCTTGCCGGCACGCTTCATCGGGGCTTGTGCCGCAAAAGCGTCTACGTCCACAGGCGAAGCACGCAGCATCGGCGTATCCACAAACCCTGGTGGAATATGATTTGCCGTAATACCCTTGTCCGCGAATTCCATGGCCAGAGTCTTGGTTAAACCGACAATGCCACCTTTAGTAGCACCGTAATGCGTCATACCAACTGAGCCTGCCTGAGCCGATGAAGAGGAGATATTCACAATGCGCCCCCAATGGGCATCGAGCATGTCGGGCAAAATTTTCTGAGTCAGAATATAGGGGCCGCGAAGGTTCACGTGTATCATCCGGTCCAACTTCTCCACACTGACATCAAGAAATCGACAGAAATCTGACAAAGCCGCGTTATTCACCAAAATTGAAATACTCCCCAACTCTGTGCGGGTACGCTCTAATGCCGAATCTATTTGACTCTCATCAGCGGCATCGCCAACACACGCAATAGCCTGTCCTCCCAACTCAGCAATGATAGAAACCGTCTCATTTGCACTTTCAGGATTGATATCCCAGACAGCGACGGCCGCGCCATCCTGGGCCAATCGAACGGCAATCGCCCGACCAATACCACTACCACTGCCGGTCACCACGGCTACTTTACCTTTTAAAGACATAATACTCACTTTTGCAGACGGTGAATGAAGGATCTGTGGTTCGGTTGCTCAGCCTATTTCTGGCCAGTGAGCTCGCGAAAACAAGCCACCATCCAAATAAATACTTTGACCTGTGATAATGGAAGATCGGTCGGACAGTAAAAAGGTGACGGCATTGCCAATCTCCTCAGGCGTTCCCGATCGTCTCAGGCAATTGAGATCCGTAAAGCCGGTGACCATTTCAGCTGGAACCTCAGGCGGCATAACAAAGGGATAAACCGAATTAGCGCGGATGCCCTGGGGACCATACTTGCGGGCAATGTGCCTAACAACGGCATCTAAGCCGGCCTTGGAGACACTGTATCCCAGTCGGATACCATCCGCGTACTGGCCGGCTGCGGAAGAATTGAATACCAATGACCCACCACCGCTTTCAATCATGCCAGGCACAGTCAATCGAGCCAGGCTGATAGCCCCCATTAAATTGATGTCCATTGTGGTTTTCCACAATTCTTCATCAATGTCCAAATCGGTATGGGCGTGATCGTAAAAAGGGGCATTATAAAAAACGGACGTAATCGTCCCGAACTCAGTCACGGTTTTATCGACTGCTGACTTTAACTGGTCTTCGTTGGTGACATCACACTGCACAGCTATCGCCTGACCACCGTTGCTTCGAATGTCTTCAACCAACTTTTCAATGGTCTCGAGACTCCGGGCAGCCAAAGCCACCTTCGCCCCTTCTTCGGCGGCAATGCGTGCGGCTGCCTGGCCCATCAAGGGACCGACACCCGCCATAAAGAGTACTTTACCCTCAAGCAATAAGGGGTTATTTATTCTGCTCATTTGCGTCACCTCTTACTTTTATTATTTATACGCGTCAGGTATTTGGTCGTCGGATTGTGGCGTTTGCTGCAGGTACAGATCTAAACGATAGACCTTACCGGTTTCATTAAATTCGTACACCGATATGGTATTGACCACATTGGTCTCACCATTAAATGTGGCGCGCTCTTCAAGCTCCAAATACACCACATTTCCCACTTCAGAAATACGTTTGAATGAGCACTCCCAATCGGACATCGGTGCCCATTTTGTCTGGAATTCCAGGTAGGTAGGATAATCAAATTCTTCTTTCAGGTGGCCTACACGTAAAAAGTTGGGCTTATCAAAAAATTGAGCAAAGTGCTCATCCCACATCTCGTCCTTGAAACCGGGCTGCTTGCACTTGTGATTCATGTCTTTGGTAACAACGTTGTAATCAAGGACCTTGCGTGACAATCCCGTATAGTCATTGATTATGTCTGACACATCTTTGAAAACTTTGGAAACCATGTCTGTAAACCTTTTATTATGTGTGGGTTTTACAACATCAAATTAATACCTAAGGACGCATGGTGGTACCACCGTCAATGGCAAGAACCTGACCGGTAATGTAGGATCCTTCATCGGACATAAGTAAGGCTCCCATCGCCGCCATGTCCTCTGGCGTTCCCGCCCGGGACTTAATGGCCGCTGCCGAAGTCGCCATTTCAATCATTTCCTTAGGCACAAACGCTTCAATAGCAGGATGAAGAGTCAGTGCCGGGGCGATGGTATTGGCGCGTATGCCATCGCTACCATAACGGGTTGCGACATGTCGCATCAACGCTTGCCCAGCCGCCTTGCTCATGGCGTAAGCCACCTGAGCGGGGGTTGAAGCATTGGCGGCCGCAGAGCTGGTATAGACAATCGACCCGCCGCCCTTCTTGATCATTTCTGGCAGTGCCGCTTTGGTACAGAGATAAAAGCCTCTGGCATTAACACGCTGAGTTTCATCGTAAATCTCCATGGGCAGTTCCAGAATACCGGCTTCTGGATTGCAATCCCCCATGAAGGCGAAATTCACATGCAGACCATCCAGACCACCATATTGATTGATACAGGTTTCTACCGCCGCCTCGGCTGATTCAGCGCTTGACCCATCCAGATGAATGGCAATGGCTTCATCTCCTGCCGCTTTAATTTCAGCGACGGTCTGTTCGGCGGACTCGACATTGATATCACCCAGGACCACTCTTGCTCCCTCAGAGGCATATCGTCGAGCCAGGCCCGCACCAATTCCACCCGCGCCTGCGATCAATATGACTTTACCTTCCAGTCTTTGCATAGCCGCTACTCCTTTTATTCTGCCGCATCGAACATCAGATGAACCGCACACAGTGCACGCTGGGTATAGTTCTGTTCATACTCGTACCTACGCTGCCCTTCCACGCCGTGATGACTGTCATCGATACGAATATCACTGGTTCGATCGAATATTTTCTGCAGTGCAAACTTCGCCTCAGAACGCGCCAAGGGGGCACCAAGACACGTGTGTATGCCTTTGCCGAACGCCATTTGTGCCTGCATGTTATTTTTCCGATCCAGGCGAAGCTCATTTGGCGCTTCAAACACATTAGGATCTCGGCGCATCGCGCTTTGTACCAGCATAATGGTTGTGCCTGGAGTCACTTCAATATCACCGACTTTGCTGCGGGTTTTTGTCATGCGAAAATGCGCTTTGGTGGGGCCATCCAGACGCAGCACCTCTTCGATCAAGTTGGGGATGAGGCTGTAGTCATTGCGCAGCGTCTTTTGCAATTCCGGCCGTTCAGCTACGGTTTTGAGCATGGCTACGATCAAGCGAACGGTGGTATCCTGGCCCGCACCAAAAATAGTCGCCGCATGACCCACAATGTCAGTCAACTCTGGCAGCTCACCGTCACGGTACTTGACCTGCGCCAGCTCACTCATCACATCTTGCTTGGGTTCTCTGCGCCGCTCTTCCAGATAATTGTAAAAATGCATCCCCACTTCAAGCATGGGGTTGTTTTCCATTTCAATGTCGCCGCCTATTTGTCCCGGCAGAGGACCAAAAAGTGGCAGGAATTTTTCGTGGTCCCCTTCAGGCACCCCCAGAAGATCCGCGATGGTTAACGTGGCGAGCGGATGCCCATACTGGGATACCGCCTCAAATTTACCCTCGCCGATAAATTGATCGATTAACTTATCGGCGATAGCTTGAATGAACTCTTCGTTTTTCTTGAGTCGCTGGGGTGTGAATAAACCGGTCAGCAACGCTCGGGAGCGCGTATGATCAGGCGGATCCTGCGTCACCAGCATGGATCCAAAAGGCATGTCCTTACGGTATGCCTGCAGCTGATCACTGATGTCATCGCCCTCTGGCTTGAATGGCAGCGGCGGGATAGGGCCGGTGGCGGCGTTGATCGACGAAAACGTCTTGGTATCACGTAACACCGCCATGCCTTCGTTGTACCCCGTCACGGCCACCACATTGTGTTTGGGCAGGTATACCGCCGGGCCTTGTTCTCGCAGATACTCAAAATATGGGTAGGGATCCTCCACCAACTCCAGAGCGTTAAAGAAATCAATTTCATCATAATTGAGCATTACTCACCTCTTTTCTTTTTTATAAGGCTACTGCGCAGATTCGTAGCAGATGTGGTCAACTTACAACCATTCAACTTCGCCCGTCAACGAATTTTCGACCAATCGGTGTACTTATTCGACCACATGGTCGGCTCAGACTAAAAAAACACCAGATTATTGCCGCCTGGTATAAGAAATCACTTAGGAACGCTCATAGCCCCGACAATGGGCTCAACTTCAGCATTGGATTGGCCTTCCGCCTCGAAATTGCGGAACGACCGCTCAACCAGGGCCTCCACTTCCTCATGCCCGGTATGAATGCCCAAGGCCGATTCCTGCACCAACAATCGGGACATGGCGTTACTGAGGATGGAGACCACCTGCGGCGACAGTCTGGGTTCGACGCCTCGCACCTCCAGATAGTGGGTGATGGCTTCCGCCTCCATACTGCGCACCCGCGTCGCCTGCTTGGCAATCTCGTTGCGAACCAGCTCATTGTGATTGGCCAGCGCCATGAACTCCAGAGACAACCGCGTGGATTCCGGGTTACGATTGACAGCCCACATCGCGCTCAAGGGCTGATCAGAAGCTAATGCCAGTTTCAGTCGTTCCCATTGCGCACTGGCCACCTTCTTGTACACTTCCAGCAGCAACTCATCCTGGGTACCAAAATAGTAAAAAACCACCTGGTGCTTCAGCCCCACACGATTAGCAATCCGTCTTGCCGTGGCGGCCGCATAGCCTTCTTCCTGAATCAGAGCCTCGGCCGCCTCCAGCAGCAAAGCACGGACATCAGGGCGCTCAACATGGCGCTTTCTTCGGGGTGCCTTAGGGCTTGCTGGCATGAAATATGACCTCTATTCGCATTGGCATCAGAACAATTTTGTCTAGATTAGAGCACAGTGTGTTCAATATGTCGAAATACATATCCTCTACCAACAGGCAGCAATTCTGGTATCTTGCTGCGGTATACCGTGGATCAAAGGGTATTTCCTTTCTGCCCTAAGTCACTCAAAAACACCATTGGCCTGCCAGCAAATAATCACTCGATACGAAGGGCAAGATGACAAAAGACACAGCTTCAAAACGCAATCGGACCACCAAGCAACGCATCGGTTCCGAGCAATCCGCCACACGCGCCCTGATTCTCGACGCCACGGAACGGCTGATGCTCAATGAAGGCTATGCAGCGGTCAGCAGTCGTCGGGTTGCCAAGGAAATTGACGTCAAACCCTCCCTGATTCATTACTACTTCCCCACCACCGACGACCTGCTGCTGGCCGTTTTCCGCCGGGCTGTAGAGGACACCGTGGACAAACAGGACGATGCCTTTACCACCAGCGCGCCCTTGAACAACCTATGGAATAATTTTCTCGACCCCGAGCGCACTGCCCTCGCTCTGGAATTCATGGCACTCGCCAACCACCGCCAAGTCATCAAGCAAGAAATCGCCAGTTATACCCAGAGAACACGCCAACGTCGGGCGGAATTACTCGGCCACATGTATAACGTTGACCCCCAGTCGTCTGAGCAACTCACGCCAGCGGGGCTGAACCTTCTGCTGTTATCCGTCGCCCGCACCCTGGTGATGGAGGAAAGCCTGGGCATCTCCACGGGACATGACGACGTAAAAGCCTACATCAAGGCGTTGATCAACCGGCTTCAATCCGATCCGGAGCACTGACTTCCTAACTGCCTCCCCGCCAACTTTATTTGCACACCCCTGTTGACCAACAAAGTGGACTGCTGCTATAAATGCTGAACACCTGTTCAACAGAGGCATTGACTTTGGAACGCATAGACTTGACTCCCCGGATCGCCAGCGAATTACGCGCCGATATTGACACCTTACTGAGTGGCGAACTGTCCGCAGAGATCCGCGAGCTGCTGGAAGAGCGAGGTGTCGTCGCCTTCCGCGCATTAAACCTGACTGACGAGCAACAGCTCGCCTTTACCCAAACCCTTGGCACGTGTCCGCAGGATTACAAAATCACCAAAATCACCATGGATCCTCTGGAAAACCCCAACGCCGCCTACATCAAGGGCGCGTTTTTCTGGCACATCGATGGCACCATGCTGGACATCCCCATTTTTGCCTCGGTGATGAGTGCCCGAAGGTTATCCAGTGAGGGAGGACAAACGGAATTCAGCAATACCTATGCCGCCTTCGACGACCTGCCGGCTTCGGAACAGCAGGCCTTGGAAAAACTGCAGGTGGTGCACATGTTCGAAACTTCACAACGCTATGTGAACCCCGAGCCTTCCTACAAGCAGTTACAGGACTGGCAGCAGCACCAGCCCAATACCCTGCCGCTGGTGTGGAAACATCGTACCGGCCGCAAATCACTGGTACTGGGATCCACCGCCTCTCATATTGAAGGCATGGACCTGCGCGAAAGTAATGCCCTGCTGACACAACTGCGCGATTGGGCCACCGAACCCCAATTTGTCTACCGCCACGAGTGGACACTGGGCGACTTGGTCATCTGGGATAACACGGGAACGATGCACCGGGCTCTCGAATACCCCATGGACAGTGGGCGGTTGATGTATCGCACCCAGATTGCCGGCGATGAACCTTTTGCTTAATGGTCGATCTTTGCTATCCGATAACAACAATAATCGAGAGAACATATGCCAAAAGACAATCCCATAGCCGTTGTGACTGGCGCCAGTCGTGGAGCCGGTCGAGGCATTGCCATCGCACTGGGCAGCCACGGCTGCACCGTCTACGTTACCGGTCGCTCTCAGAAAGCCGGCGATGCCAGCCTGCCCGGTACAATCTATGAAACCGCCGAAGCGGTCACCGCTGCCGGGGGCCACGGCATTCCGGTACGGGTCGATCACAGCATTGATGCCGAGGTAGAGGATCTATTCTACCGTGTGGAACAAGAGCAGGGACGGCTGGATATTTTGGTCAACAATGCCTGCGCCCTCAATGATCAGCTGACCGCTCCCGGTCACTTCTGGGAAAAACCGCTGGGCATTGTCGATATGCTCGACGTAGGGTTGCGCAGCAGCTACGTGGCCAGTTACTACGCGGCTCCGCTGCTGGCCAAACAACGACACGGGCTGGTGGTCTTCACCTCGGCCTCCGGGTCTGTGCACTATGTCTATGGCCCGGTTTACGGTGCTCATAAAGCCGGCATGGACAAATTCGCTGCGGATATGGCCGTGGACTTTGCTGACTTTAATGTGGCCACCGTATCCGTGTGGATGGGCCCGCTTAAAGCTGAACGCCTGCAGATGGTAATTGATTCCGATCCAGACAAATACGGTTATTTACTGGAGCACACGGAAACCCCGGAATTTACCGGTCATGTGATCTGGGGACTCTATCAGGATCCGGAGTTGATGCAAATCAGTGGTCAGACTGTGATTGGAGCAGAAATGGCCTTGAAGTATGGCTTCAAGGATGACGGCGACCGCCAGCCGGCTTCCTGCCGGGACAGCCATCAGGTCGCTCCCCGAACACAATACCCCTACATCATTCGCTAGCGAGGCCAACGCCATGGAACAATCCCCTACTCTGGAGCAACTGGCCAAGGACGTCGCCTATTTGAAAGATCGCACGGCCATCCTCGACTGCATTAACCAGCACGCCCGCGGACACGATCGTCACGATGTCGCTTTGCTGACTGCCGCCTATCATGAGGACGGTGTGGACGAGCACGGACTGGCCATTAACCCTGGCCCCACCTACGGTGAATGGGCCAACGCCATTCACGCGGCCGGCTCGCTTTTGCATACCCACAACATCACCACCCACACCTGTGACATCAATGGCAATGAAGCCCATTGTGAAAGTTATGTGCTGGTGATATTGCTGAATAACGACGGTGAAACCGCGCGTATGATCAGCGGTCGATACATTGACCGCCTGGAGAAGCGCGACGAGGTTTGGCGTATCACCCTGAGACGTACTACCGTGGACGTCATTCTCGCGGGTGACGCCAGCATTCTGAAAGCGCCGATCTTCAAGGATCAAGGTTATAGCAAAGGCATGCGCGACCAGACGGACATCTCTTACCAAAGACCACTGACACTCGACGAAACCCCCGAACGCTGGTAGATCGAGAGCTTGAAAAGGACACAGTATGCAAGAGCCCAACTGCCTTGAAACTCGGGAACACTTGATTCTGGGTCATCCGCCCAGGATTGAAGCGGTTCGCAGTGACGACAACATTCGCACCGCTCAAGAACAGGTTGCCAAATTGCGTGGCGCCACCCAGGGCGATGCCAGCTTGGTTCCGGTGGAAGCGATCCCGGAAATGATCATCGCCCTCATGTGTCATCCGGAACTCTACCAGCGGGTTGCCGGGGTCTCGATCCAATTACTGGGCAGTGGTGCCCTGCCCGCCCGCGAACGGGAACTGGTGGTACTGCGCACAGGCTGGCTGTGCCAGGCACCCTATGAATGGGGTGAACATGTGCGCATGGCCAAACGTGAAGGGGTCAGCGAAGAGGAAATCCAGTGGGTGGTTGAAGGCTCCTGTGCCGCCGGCTGGCATGAGCAGGATCGCGCGTTGTTGCAAGCCACCGAAGAATTGCACACGCAACAGATGATATCCGACGCCACCTGGAACACCCTGGCCAAAACCCTGAGCGAGAAACAGCTGTTTGAACTGACCGTTCTGGTGGGTCAGTTCACCACGGTTGCCTATTTCCAGAACTCTTTGCGTTTCCGCCTCAGTGAGGGCAACGATGGTCTGAAAGCCCGATAAAGAATGGACTCACCAGAAAACATAAACCCTCTTTTTCATCATCGCCGACATCTTCACACTATAAATCCAGCTCTTTAATGCGCCCATCAAAGTTGCCGCCCAGCTGCTGAGTCGCCTGGGCCAACTTGGTGGGAGCTGCCCCGGTCAAATAACCGTCCAGAATGCGTTGATAGTTGCTGATCAGACCTTCAATATCTTTCGCCAAGCGCATGAATTGAAATCCTGGCGAACGTATCCCCTGCTGTTGAAGGGGGATGTTGGAAAAATCCTGTTGTGGAATTGGAGGAAACTCTTTGCTGTCGAAGGGCAACACCACGGGCTGCATGGGCGGCACCGGTTCCTCGCCTTCCGGAAAATGCGTCAGCGACCACACCTCGAACAAACACTTTTCAGGACCCAGAGGACGAACACGGTAGGAAGACATGCTGGTGAAGGTTGGCAGGAGGAAATAATGCGGAAACAAAAATTCCAACGCTTCGATGGGATCCGACACCGACACCGCGTTCAAGTCAGGGACGGGTTCACCGCGATCCTGCAACGCTTTGGTAATTCTATCCTGGACAATGCCAAACCACATCATTACCCCTTGATAGGGGTCTTCAGGTAACTCCACCTCAAGGCACTGGCGCATGATGTCCACTTCCTTAGCGTGAATCATACCCGCCATACCTTCGCTTAGACGTTCAAAATGGCGGAATTGTGCTTCAATGTTTTGTCGAGTGCTAAGACGAGGGTCTACCGCATCGCCGACACCCCCGTAACGAGCGTTGTAAAGCATCGGGGCCGCGTGTTGCAACTGAGGGTGTGTCCGCATGACATGATAACCCTCGTGGAAAGCTTCCATGGCGACCTTCCAGTTGGCTGGCAACTCGGTGGCGTACCACCACTCCACTCGCAAATTGTCCACGCCATGGGCTTCAAGCCGTTGCGCAACCGGGCCCAGGTGGTCTCTCAATGCAGGCGCCTGATCATCAAAATTTATAAAGACGCAGCCGCCCCACAGGTCACTTCGGCAGGGCCTTAACGCCAATTCGGTCTTGTCGAGCACGTCTGGATTGAATAAATGACGACCGTATACAAAGGTATTTTCGCCTTCAATATTCCAGCGCCAGCCGTGAAAAGGACAACTGAACCCGCCCTGCTGACAGTGACCGTGTGTGGCATGCACTAACGGTACCCCACGATGACGACAGGCATTGTGAAAGGCTTTGACACCGGTATCAGTTCGGACAATGATCACCGATTGTCCCAGGTTACTGTATTCAACCCAGTCACCCACATTCGGAATTTGCTCCAACCGGCAGGCCATTTGCCAGACATGGGGCCAAAATCGCTCACATTCCAACTGATAAAAACTTTCATCATAATATCGTTCAGCGGGTATTTTTTCAGGATCGGTAATTCTGAACGGTACCTCGTGCTGATTCAGTCCATCCTCATGACATGTAGAATTCATCTGACTGCTCTCCTGTTGGCATTATTATTGGAAAACCTGTGTGCGGCGGTGGGCATGGCAACATAAACCCTGCCATGATGAACGACCTTAGACGTCGACAGACAACCCGCTTGACAGCCGCTACCATTATGACGAACATTATAGTGCATTCATGCACTGGAGGATGCAACTCCTGTATAAGATCAACAGAAAAATATCCATAATGGGATCGCCAGCATCCATGCCCGGTGGACAGCATCACTACTGACTCTAAGTATTGATATAAAGAAAATAAGCAATCAGAGTGTGATAGTTATAATGAAAGCTAAGGATTGTTTTGATTACGTGGTTATTGGTGGGGGCTCGGCAGGCTGTGTCGTCGCTGCCAGATTAGCCGAAGAGCGCTGCGGTAGCGTGTTACTGTTGGAAGCCGGACAGTCTGAACGGGAAAACCCGGAAATCATGACTGCCAATGGGTTCAAATACACATTTTCCAATGAAAACACCATGTGGGACAGAACATCCGTGCCCCATCCAGGTGCCGGTAACCGTTCCGTCTATTGTGGTTCAGGCACCGGTCTCGGCGGGTCCGGATCGGTCAATGGCATGGTGTATACCCGTGGTGACAAACAGGATTTTACCACTTGGCCCAGCACCTGGCAGTGGCAACAGGTCAAACCCTATTACGAAGCACTCGAACAGCGGTTGAGAATTCGCCAGCGATCACCGACCCGGTTCACCGAAGCCTGTATTAAAGCCTGTGAACAACTGGGGTTTGAGCGAAAGAACGGCCTTAACGACGGCAATCTCTGTGGCTTCATGGGCTACAACGACATGAATTTTGAAGGCGACCAACGTCGCAGTTCCTATATGGCGTTTATACAGGGCCGTGAAGCGGAGCTCGATTTATTAACCGTGCGAACCCAGGCCCAGGTGCTGAAAATTCATTTTGACGAGCATAAATCCGCGGAGGCGGTCGAATTTTCCCTTGGTGGATCAACGCACACAGTCAATATTCGCAAAGAGGTGATTCTCTGTGCTGGTGCTCTGGAAACGCCAAAACTGCTGATGCTATCGGGAGTCGGTCCTCAAAGTGAATTGGAAAAGCACCAGATACCGTTGGTGGCCGATGTCAGCAATCTTGGCATGAACCTGCAGGACCACCCCAACGTTTGCATTTTTTACCAGGCCAACAGGCCGATCGATTTCTTTTTTCCGCAGCTGTACGGTTTTCAGCGCCTGAACCCCTCGCTCAAGCTGCCAGTCGGGCAAGCGGATACCTGTCTGACGTTTTTCTCTGTGCCCTCTGTGATTCAAGAAACACTGAAAAAAATGGTGCCGCAAATACTGCTACCCTCACGCTTGCATCGCATTCGCTCACTGCGATTTGGTTTGAGACGACTGGTGGATCTTACGTTCAAATTGCCACCCCTACAAAAATTTGTCGACCGGCTGTATGGCATTATTGTCATACTCGGCAAGCCCGTTTCGCGCGGTCGCCTGCGCTTGAAGTCCGCCAACCCACAAGATCAGGCCGTGATCGATCTGGCCTATTATGCCGATCCACAGGATTTGCATACCATGATATCCGGTATTGCCCTGGCCAACCGCATTGCCCAACAAAGCTCCTTAAGAACCTGGGGAAGCAAGCTCCTGTCCAAGGCATCCGCCTCCGACAGCCCTGCAGTTGTTAAACGCTGGCTGGATCGTGCCACCATGACCACCTATCACTACTGTGGCACCTGCTCCATGGGTGAAGAAGAGACGGCACCGGTAACTCCCGAACTCAAGTTGAGAGGAGTGCGCAATGTACGGGTGGCGGATGCGTCCGTGATGCCTGAAGTTCCCGTGTCCGCCACCAATGCCCCCAGCATGATGATTGGCTACCGCGCGGTCGAATTCATTGTCAGCGAACACAAAAAACCTTGCGATATGTCTGTCTGCGCTTGAATGTTGTCAGGAACACAAAATTTATAAATATAAAAGTCATATATCCTATTCGAATTTGTTGTACTTGGTATCAAGTCGTAGCTTTTCCGGTGAGTTTATTTTGAGGCAAACTCACTTGCCAGTTGTCGAAAAAACCATTACGCTGATTTTAGTTCGTCACATTATTAGCAAAAATAATTATAAGGCCGAAGAACGATTATGAGATCTCAGCACAGGCCATCTGAACTGATCGGTACGCCTCTGGAACATGAACCGGGTATTGGTGCCTTAACGCTGCCCGACTTTGTTCGTGAGGTCAGTCAAGCCTTTGACTCGCACGAAGCCATGTGCTGGGATGATCTAGAAGGTAACACCCAGCGTTTTACTTACAGGCAACTCTACGAGAACGCCCTGCAAGTTGCTCGTGCTCTGATGGCTTGTGGCATCAGCAAAGGCTCAAGGGTCGGCATTCTGGTCAGCAATCGACCGGAGTGGCTTTTCTGCCTGTTCGGCGCCTCCATGTGCGGCGCCACTGTGGTGGCCCTCAACACCTTTTCCAGCCAACAAGAGCTACGTTATCAGCTAACCACAGCCGACGTTAGTTTTCTGTTCATCGAAGCGCGTGTTGCTTCGCGGGATTTTATCGAAGATATCCTCAATCTGTGCCCTATGCTTGAACACAGTGCGGCGATGGAGCTGTACGTCCCTCAATTCCCATTTCTGCGACGGGTCGTATGTGTGGACTCCGGTATGGCCAGAGGTGCCCTGCAGGAGTGGCATAACTTTCTCGCTCAGGGCAAATCCATTGACCCCGAATTGATAACAGCCAGCGCGCAAACCAGCAAACCAACGGAAGATGCATTAATATTTTTTTCCTCCGGATCTACTGCATTACCCAAGGCCATTCGTCAAACCCATCGTGCCGCGACTCTGCAATGCTGGCGAATGGGTAATATGTATGACTTTGACAGCAGTGTCAGAACCTGGAATGCCAATGGCTTTTTTTTCTCCGGCAATTTTGCCATGTCTTTTGGGACCTTGTGCCGTGGTGGCTGCCTGGTGATGTTGCGCTACTTTGAATCGGATGCAGCACTGTCGTTAATCCAGCGAGAGAAAGTTTCTTGCATTATCGCCTGGCCCCATCAAGAAGCACGGTTTAAAGAAAGCCCATATTGGGATAGCGGGGATTTTTCCGCCATCAAATGGGTGACCTACTTTTCCGCTTTTCGAGACCAGCCCACGACAGACATTGATTGGCAGGGATTTGACGGTTACGGTTTGACCGAAACCTTTACCTTTATTTCCCTGATCTCAGGTGAGGATAATCTTCAGGCCAGTCAAGGCATGGTGTTGCCCGGTAATACTATCCGCATCATTGACCAGGACACCGGTGAACTGCTGCCCATCGGTGAAACCGGCGAAATTATCGTCAAGGGGCCAACACTGACCCCGGGCTATATCGGAATACCCTCCGAGGAAACGTTTGATGCAGAGGGGTTTTTTCACACCGCCGATGCCGGTTACATCAATCAAGATGGATTGTTGTTTTGGAAAGGTCGTCTGAGTGACATCATAAAAACGGGTGGTGCCAATGTGTCTCCAGCAGAAATCGACAGTGTTATCTCACAACATAGTGCCATCCAGTCATCACATACGGTAGGTATACCCCACGATACGCTCGGAGAATTGGTCGTATCCTGTGTTGTTGTTCGGGATGGTCATCGTATGTCTGAAGAAGAAGTTAAAGCCTTCGCCAAGCAATTTCTCTCTGGTTATAAAGTACCGCGTAAAGTCCTGTTTTTTATGGAACAAGAATTGCCACTCACTGGCAGCAACAAAATAAAAATGTCCACCTTAAAAATGACCGCAATCGAAAAGTTATCGGAGATATAACTATGACAAACGCGATACTCGACACCTCGGATCTTGACAATTACGTCGGCAAAAAACTGTGGAATTCCGAGTCGTTTGAACCTGTGGGTGCTAATGATATCCGACGTTGGGTGCAAGCCATGCACTATCCCAATCGTTTGCATTACGACCGCCACTACGCTGCCGAAAGTCGATTTAAGAGCTTAGTAGCACCTGCATCATTTGCCGTAGCAATGGATGACGGTCATGGTGCTGTGCCCGCCTGTATTGGAAAAATACCCAATTCTCATCTCATTTTTGGCGGTGATGAATGGTGGTTTTATGGACCTGTTATCAAACCGGGAGACCGGATTCATAATGAACGCTATTCTGTTGACTATGTAGTCAAAGAAACCAGCTTTGCAGGACCCACCTGTTTCCAGCGAGGGGATAACGTCTATTACAATCAGGAGGGTGACAAGATCGCGACCCAACGCTCCACCGGTATCCGCTATAACCCGGATATTGCACGGGAAATGAAGGCATTGACCTCAACCGAGGAGCCGCTATGGAGTGATGAACAACTTGCAGAACTGGAAAAGAAAAAGTTTGAATGGATTCAATGCCTGCACGATCTTGGCCACGGTAAACGCCTTTATGACAGTGTTGACATAGGTGATTACCTGCCAACACGCATTTTCGGGCCTCACACCATCCCCAGCCTGACGACGGAATGGCGAGCGTTTCCACAAAACCTCTGGGGGGCGATGCAACGCCTGGAAAATGGTCCCCAGGATCTCGGCTGGGTGGATGAAATGGGTGGCCATGAACAAGACGGCGTGATGGAAAAAATCAATCCGGAACTTACCGATGGCGGCTACTATGGACCCTCCCGGGGCCACCTATTCTCCCGATACGCGCAACGTATTGGCATGCCCAGAGGCTATGGCTATGGCGCTTCGATGGGGGCCTATCTACTCGATTACCTGTCAGGCTGGGCGGGAGAATGGGGCATGGTCACTCATTGCAATTCCCAATACCGGGGCCCGGTGTTTGTCGGAGATATCTCCATCCAAAAAGGTGAGATTACGGATAAAACCGTTGATGAGGAAGGCCGTAGTATCGTCAAGGTAAAGGTGGTGATGAGCACCCAGGATGACACTGTAGTGGCTACCGCAAAGGCCTCAATTGCCCTGCCGATCCTTTAGGTAACACATTTCAGAACATAACGATAATAATCGGAGGTGGTGTTATGAATCGCGCTAATCGCATGCCATTGGGCCCTATCTCGGCGCTGTCACTGACAATCGCCATGTGTCAGCAGACGGTAATCGCTGCGGAAAATCCATCCAATGCGGTACTGGAAGAAATCACAGTGACAGCGCAACGTCGCAGTGAGAGTCTACAGGATGTACCCATTGCCATCACGGCCCTCTCCGCCGATCAGCTGGGTAAAGGGGATATTCAACAGCTTGGTGACATCATGAAATTGACACCGGGACTGCGTTTCGACAACCAGGGCGGTAATGCTCAACCTACGATTCGTGGCGTAGGCTCATCGGTGGTGATGGCAGGCGCAGGCGCCAATATCGCACTTTACACCGACGGTTTCTATTCGCCCAACCCGCTGATGGGGGACAGTGAATTACTCAATATTGACAGCATCCAGGTGCTTAAAGGACCACAAGGGACTCTCTTTGGTCGCAACTCTACTGGCGGAGCCATTCTGGTTACCACGAAAGACCCGAGTCCCGAAGAAGCTGTCAAACTGGCAGCCTCCTACGGCAACTATAACACTCAGCGCTACTCTCTTTACACCACGGCAGGTACCGAGAAACTGGCGTTTGATGCTGCGGCGCTGGTACGCCAGGGAGACGGTTATCTGGACAACATCATAACGGGTAAGGATAACGACGGGGAATTCAGAAACTGGTCCCTGCGTCTCGGGGCCCTTTGGAATGTCTCTGACTCAACCACGCTGCTGTTTCGTTTCACAAAATCCGAAGTCGATGACCCGAGCACTACCTCCGTGAATTTCTTTGAAGATAATGGTCAAGTCTATTCCTACGCTGGTACTTTGGGAGCCAAGGTGTCCAGTAAAGCCCATGAAATTGCTAATACCCATCCCTTTGAGTACGAATCTGAATCGAAAAGCTACCAGCTGCGACTCACCACCGATCTTGGTTTTGCAACCCTGACGTCTTACACACAATATCGCGATGAAATCGGTACCCATCGCTATGACTTTGATGCATCACCTCTGGATATTTATAACTATTACTTTGAAACGGCGGATGAAATTTTCACGCAAGAAGTCATTGTCTCATCCACTGGCAGCGGCCCAATACAATGGACCACTGGCTTGTTCTACATGGAAGATGAAACTCACTATCCCAATAATCAGGCCTCTGTAGCCGGCAGTGAATACTTTCCTTTTGGTGGCACGGGTATTGAAACCACTTCCATCGCTGCCTATGTCGATCTGACGTATGCTCTGACCAATAATTGGTTTCTGACATTAGGGGCACGTTACAGCTCGGAAACTTTGGAAGACGCGTTCTATATTGATCTGCTGCGTAACGTGATTCCGGTTGATGATGTAGACGAAAGCAAGATTACACCGCGGATTGCCCTGCGCTATGAATTGAGTGATAACTCAAGTGTCTATGCCTCTTACGCCGAGGGATATAAAGCCAGCATGATCAACTTAGCCGGCGGCGATCTGCTAGGGACCTATTTGACCTCGCTGAGTGTGGATCCGGAAGAAATCAACGCCTACGAAATTGGCTACAAATACCAAGGCGGCAACTTGACGTTCGACCTCGCGGCTTTTTATTACGATTACAAGGACCTGCAACAGATCAGTTATCTGGGCGCTGATACAATCGTCAATAATGCCGCAAATTCCAGCGTACTTGGTGTTGAATTTCAGACTCGTTACGCCCTGTCAGAGCACCTTGAAGTGAATCTTGGTGTCGCTTGGCTTGACGCACAATACGACGACTACGACGATTCTCAGGCCTGGAGCCAGTGTCTTTCGACTGCTTGCGGATCCAGCTTTGGACTTTATCTCCCCATCTATGTGGACGGTTCCGGGAATCAAATGCAACGCTCGCCAGAGTTAACCGCAACACTGGGAGCCAGCTACAATTTACAGGTATCGGAAGGCATACTGGAGTTTTCCGGCACTTTGTATCACACATCCGATTTTTATTTTGATACCTCCGAAGCCTATCAACAGGACAGTTACCAGCTATTGAGCTTGCGAGTGGAATGGACAGATCCGTCCGAGACTTATTCGGTAGCGATTTTTGGCGATAACCTGACGGACGAAGACTACGTGAACTCCCTGCTGCCGCAGTTCTACGGCGCCTTGGCTACCTGGGGGGCACCAAGAACGTATGGGGCTTCAATAGCCTTCAATTTCTAAGGTAACATTCTGACGACATTCAAGGTTGATGACGATTAAATATTAACATCAACTGTGAAAGTGTGGCATCACTTCTTTGGCAAAAAGTCGTAATTCCTGGATTTGTTGATCCGGGTCGGGAACCCCAGTTGGGGTGATAAACAGGTATTCTGGATTTATAATGCTCCTGATACGCTCTAATTCAGCAATGCAGTCATCGGGTGTCCCCACCACTGCTCGATTGGGAGCAAATTCTTCCAGAGTCACGTGTTTGCCACCAAACATCACTTCCTTCGACAGTGAATCTCGATCTGCCTTTGATCCCAAATCCTCATAGCTTTGCCAAACTCGAATGATGTTCGGTAAAAAATTAGGATCAATCTGGGATTTTGATTCCACAATGTGAACATCGCGCATCAAACATAGCGTCGATGGTCGTCCATGTTGTTTGGCTACGGATTGGTATGTACCAACCTTAGCTTGCAATTCCAGCAAATGTTCCGCGAAGCTGATCAGCCAGCCATCGCCCATCCTTCCGGCTCGCAACATGGCGGGCTCGCTCACAGCACCGATCCAGATAGGTGGTGCCTTACCCTGCAACGGTGGTGGCACAACCCTGCAGCGATCAATAGTGAAATGATTACCTTGATAAGAAAATTCATTGCCAGTGAACGCTAATCGCAAGATATCCAAGCACTCTTCAAAACGTTTCGCACGACTTTTAAAAGACCATCCCACATGTTCATACTCATCCGGTTTATAGCCAATCCCAGCTCCCAGTATGAATCTGTTGTTGGACAATTCATTGATGGTATTGATTTCTTCCGCAATTTCGATGGGATGGTGGGCTGGCAGTAACATAATATTGGTGCAGAACTTCATCCGGCTGGTTTTCGCCATTAACGCCGTTAACATGGACAATGGTGCCGATGGTTCACTGGCGATATTACCGCCAAATGCGGTTTTATCGGAAAATCGGTGCTGACCACACCAGCCCAGATCATAACCAAGATCCTCCATTTCCTGAATGTAGTTAAAGAGCGTTCTGTAAGGATTTGATGAGGATCGATCAATCATCTTGCGGGAAATCATGACGCCAAATTTCATAAAAAACCCCTGCCTCTTCCGATATTGTGGGTTTACGATGATGCAACTCGATGTAATTCTGGTTAGACGTCCATGAAGGTGACGACACCCTCTTGATAATCAATATCACCGAGTATAAACCAGCTATTCATCACAACCCCTCCCAACCGCTCATTCAGCTTTAGCTTGTGATGCCAGGGAGAATCTGGATGATCACCCATTTCTGGTCCCACTTGAAAACCCAGTGCCTCTAATCGTGCCTTGTGTTGCTCCAAACCTTGAACACCGAATACGACACCCAGTATGCCTTCGCCACATGTTTTAAGATGTTGATGCAGAGCTTGATTAAAGTCTGTGGGGTGATCCATGGGTGTCACAAGTTCAAGACCGGCTTCCCACGACAAGTACATGATAAATCCCATATCTTCCCGTTCGAACCTGGTCATGACAGCACCGGATAAAGACTCCAGCATGGCCACATTTTCTTCCAGATTTTCAGGAAAGGATATCCAAACAACATGGTCGATATGATTGACAAATTTCTTCATCGTTATTTCCTACCTTCCGAGTAAGGGGTTATGGTATCGATGATTCAGGTTGTGACTTAGCGCTTCGAGGTTTCAGAACACTAGGTATCGAAAACAATGGGCAAGCGTGAGGGCCCCCAGACGCCCGGGAAAAGACGCCATACCACATCGCCATTTCGTTGTGGTTTCTTAATCCTCTGGGCCATCAGGTGTATGCCTTCGGCTATCTGCAATCTGGCCAGAAATTGACCCAGACAAATATGCATGCCTCTGCCAAATACTGTGTGACGTTTTGCATTTTCACGGCTTGGATTGAACTCCATCGGTTTATCAAACAGGTCTGAATATCGGCAAACGATACCTAAAGGAAAGATCAGCATGGTTCCTTTCGTAAAGGTTACACCTCGGTACTCAAACTGTTCTGCAACATCTCGATAACTGGTCGCCACACCAGAATGGCGCATGGCTTCATCCACCACCGCATCACAAAATGCTCGATCTTGCGCACAACGAGTCCACATTTCGGGTCGATCCAGCATAAAATTCATGATATGCCCAAGTTGGTTTTTAGACGTGTCATAACCACCAGCGAACATAAAGAGTATAAGGTCCAGCACTTCATGACGAGATAAGGTACCAGCATTTTCAGCGTTGACGAGTACATCCAAAATATCTTCAGCCGCAGGGTTACCCGATTGTTTTCGCGTTTCCACCAATCCTTCCGCGAAACCCCAGAGGGCGTTAAACGCTTCGTTAATCTGTGGGAATAACTCTCGCTTAAGACTGAAGCTTTGACCAAGCATCTCAAGCCAGTGTTTAACATCTTCGATTTGATGGCGTGGAATACCCAAGAGGCCAAACATTACCGCCACAGGAAATCGTGATGCAAAATCTTCAAAATCAAACTGACCTTTCGGTGCCCATTCATCCAGCAATGAAACCACCACCTCCCGAATACAATCTTTATACCCATTGACCGCACGGGGCGTGAACGCCATATTGACGGCAGAACGAAGTCGAGCATGCACTTCACCATCTTGTGCGATCAAACACTCATGTTCAAACCGTGCCCAATTGGTGCCCTCACCCCCCATAATTTCAACAATATGATTGGCGGGCGTCTTTAACAGATCATCCATTCGCAAAATGTCATCGACAGCTTCACTATCTGTGATCACTATGCCATAGGGGCTATTTGCCAGCCACGGATGCGTCTCTCTCGCCGCCAGCATATAGGGGTTAGGATCATTGGCAAAATCCTGTTCGCCAATAGGCAATGAATAAAGTGTTAACTCGTCAACCGTTTGCATGGTTTGGGACTCTTGATGAAATCATGATATGGCTAAACCACAGCACCACCATTAACGCCTAACAACTGGGCTGTAACATAACCCGCTTGTTCCGAAGCAAAATACGCACAGGCGGCTGCAATTTCCTCTGGCTGTCCCATTCGAGGAATCGGATAAGCGCCAAAAATCACTTCCGGTGCGACAGGAAACTTGCCTTCTTCGATCGCCCGACGAGCCATAGGAGTATCAATAAAGCCGGGTGAAACTGAATTAACGGTGATACCTTTAACTCCGAACTCAGCGGCCATTGCTCGAGTCAATGAAATCATTCCGCCTTTACTTGCAAAGTAATGCCCCATATTGGGTGAACTCAATTGAGCACCAAAGGCAGAAATATTGATGATTCGCCCCCAATGTTGCTGTTCCATGTCCGCCAGTACAGCCTGAGACGTCAACAAAACACTCTTCAAATTCACATCCAGAATGCGATCCCAACTGCTTTCTGTGATTTCCATAAATGGGCAGAAGCCTTCAATCGCCGCATTATTAACCAGTACTGTCACCGGCCCGAATTCTGATCGCAATCGATCCGCGGCTTCATTCACCTGCCTCCTGTTGGACACATCCGCCTGTAAGGCAATGGCTTGGCCTCCAGCTTCCTGAATATCAGCGGCAACCCGTTTAGCCGCCTCATACTTGATGTCCAAAACACCTATGGCCATACCATCTGAGGCAAAACGGTGACTGATAGCCTCTCCCATACCGGAACCTGCACCAGTCACCAGGGCAACGCGCTGTGAACCTTCCAAGGTCATTGCTATTCTCCAATTTTTTCACATAAGACCTGACACCCGAGGCAGCTTCTAGGCCTTGAGCGTCCAGCACTTGACTTAAAACATGGTGCTGCCACCATCAGCTCCGATGGTTTGCCCCGAGATATAATTCGATTCATCACTCGCCAGAAATAAGGCCAACGGGGCAATGTCCTTAGGTTCACCAAAATAGCCAAGTGCGACTTTAGCCAGCTCTGCGTCATAACTACCGCTTTGTTCCAGGTACCATAGAGCTTTGGGTGACATGGCTGCCGGTAAAATGGTATTCACACGAATTTTGTGTTGCCCCCACTCTCTGGCGGCGGTACGCGTCAGAGCACGAATGGCTTCCTTGCTGGCTGCGTAAGCCAGAAAGCCCGGTTCACAACGGATACCATAACTAGACCCCATATTAATCACGGAGCCACCACCGGCATCACGCATATAAGGGAAGGCAATTTGCATCAATTGCAGAGAACCCAGTAATCCCGATTCCATGTCAATACGAACATGCTCTTCCATTTTGGCGTCTTCCAAAGGCAAATAATCCGTGAAGGTATGAGCGTTGTTCACTAGAATATCGACCCGTCCCCATTCGGATACCGCCCGCTCAATGGTTGCTTCAGCATCGTTACGATCGCCGGCGATCGCTCGCATCGCAATTACCGTTCCACCCATTTGTTGAATACTGCCAGCTATTTCCTCTAGCTTACTTTCCGTTCGTCCTGTGATCAGAACGTGCGCACCTTCCAACGCATAGGCTGTGGCAATGGCAGCGCCTATGCCTTGTCCAGCGCCTGTCACGACGGCCACTTTGCCACTAAGACGTTTTAACTCTGCATTCATACTTAGCTCCAAATGATTATTGGTTATCAGCGTAACGAGAATCGAGTTGGACTCAGTTTCAAACCTGGTATTGAAGAACGGCCACGGTATAAAACAGAATGTTTTTCGGTAGGAATTTCACCGTCTTTCAGATTATCGCCCCCATCCACAGGCACTGCGGTCAAATAGACATCCCGCATGTCCTCACCGCCAAAACGAACCTGGGTTACCGCTTCAGCGGGGGTTGATAAGGATTCTAAAGGATGACCCAAGGGAGAAACCCTGCTTAAATGACCGGAGCGAAATCCAGTAATCCAGACATTGCCATCGACATCCAACACCATGCCATCGGCATCGTTTTTTTCTAACAGCAGGGTACGGTTTGACAGTGTCAAATCCGGGTTGACATGAAAGGACCAACTGCAATTGAAGGTGTCATTACAGTACAGTTTTTGACGCTGGGTATCGAGCATTAGGCCATTGGCAAAGCCAATATCACTGGCTACCTTGATAACGTCACCGTCACAGGTCAATCGATAAATGTCGGACGCTTTGGGTGTTGCCCCACGAGCAATATTTTCTATATCACAGGTTCCAAAATACAAGCCACCCTGGCCGTCGCCAACCATTTCATTAACACCAGAGATCGGTTCAGCGTTAATGCTGTTCAGCAACCAGCCTGATTGACCCGTTTCAGGATTGTTCCACTTAATACCGCCAGCGCCGGATGACAGCACGCTGCCATCATCATTGAGCAGTATTCCACCCGTCCACATACGATCCGGATTCAACGTCTGAATTTTTCCATCAGGATAAATTCCATGTACGCCTCCCGCAATAACATCGCTAAACCAAACGATGTTACGATCATAATCCACCGCGAGGCCTTCCAGATAAATTCCTGAAGCAATACCAGAGAAGCTACAGATGACTGAGTCATTCATGGGTTTCCCCTGACCATAAACGTGTTTTTTTATTGTTGAAATACCACTGTTCGTCAGAATGTCAGCAGACGACGTCAAAGTCAAGTACACACCGAGCAAGATCGTCGGAAGGCTTCTGAATAAAAAAGTAATTTTTTATTAAAGAATAAAAAAGTGTCTGTATTTTATAGGGATGGGATGGGATGGGATGGGATGGGATGGGATGGGATGAACAATATTGTGAGTGAGTCGTCCAGGAGCGGACGACTCCGTTAAATGAAAAGAAGTGGACCCGGATCAAGGCTCCAAATGATCAAAAAACGACTCAATGGTTTTCTTAACCAGGCTGTGACCTTTTCTGACGCCAATGGCTGCTTCACGATTTACCGCCAATGCCAGACTCGATCCAAGAATAGCAATCACCTCCGGCGGAAGAAACGTGTCTTTATGCGGGTGTTGTGCTATTGCTTTTTTCAGAGCCTGAACCTGCATCTTTCGGGATTCCTCAATAAAAGCAGCGACTTCCTCTCGAATGCCCTCATTGCGATGTGATAGCGCCATAAATTCGGAAATTAATCGCGCATCACTGGTATTGATAAACACCTCCCAAATTTCATGCAAGGGTCTGTCCGAGGCGATAGCAGATTTTAGCCGCGCCAACTCTCTGACCGACAAACGACGGAAGCACTCTAACACCAGGTCGTCCATGGTTCGGAAATAATAGTAAAGCAACCTTTGCTTGACACCGAGATAGTCCGCAATGCGGCGTGAGGTCAATGCGGCGTAGCCCTCTTCCTTGAGAATCTCTTCGGCCGCTTCCAGCATGGCTTCGCCTTTTTCCGAATCGACAGACCCCATTCTTCGCTGAGACGTCATATACATCCTCTACCATTTATAGTTTTACAATTGCATACCGTGCTGCACAAGCTCAGAATGATTGCTTTTAGTTCGTCATAATGTTAGCGTTATCCAAAATAACTTTCAAGAGCCATCCCGGATCGCACTGAATCGCTTAAACGCCTACTGTGCAAGAGGACGCCACTATGCCCACTCTCCCCGACGCCAACCTCTACATAGACGGCGTTATTCATCCTGCTGCCGACCAACAGACGTTCGACAATCTATGTCCGTGGACTGCCGAGGTCATTGGTAAAGCGGCAGATGCCTCCGAAGATGATATTGAGAAAGCCATCAACGCTGCCCGTCGAGCGTTTGACCACAGTGACTGGTCAACCGACCATGACTACCGATTTCAGAAGGTCTCGCAGTTTATGGAGCTCCTGGCTGCCAATCGAGATCAGCTGGTGGAGATAGCCAGACTGGAGGCTGGCTCCTCCATCGGAGCGGCTCACTTTGCCCAAGTGGATGGTGCGCTAAATGGCGGCAAGGATTTGCTGTCGTGTTTCAAACGGATTGTGTGGGAGGAAGACCGCGGTAAGAAAAACGAACTGGGTTTTGAGTCTGAGCGGATCATCGTTCACCAAGCTCTGGGAGTCGTAGCCGCCATTACCCCCTGGAATGTGCCATTGTACGTTAATGTTGGCAAAGTCATCGCGGCCTTACTGGCTGGCTGTACCGTCATTCTTAAACCCGCTCCCGACACCCCCTTAATGGGTGCGATTATGGGTGAACTGGCACAACAAGCCGGCCTGCCAGCCGGTGTGTTGAATGTGATTACCTCTTCCGATCCCGCCATGGCGGGCGAGATGCTGGTCGCCGACCCACGGGTTGACGTGATTTCCTTTACCGGCTCGACCGGCGTGGGAAAGCGGATAATGGAAGCGGGCTCTCTAACCCTGAAACGTATATTTCTGGAATTGGGCGGAAAATCCGTGAATATCATCCTGGATGATGCGCCGGACTTTGCCATGTCAGTCATGTCGTCAATGGTGGTGTTTCATGCGGGCCAGGGTTGCGCCATACCGACTCGGCTGCTGGTTCCCCGCCATCGGTATGAGGAAGCCAAACAGGCCTTATTGATGGCCTACGCTGGGTTCGACAGCATGTGGGGAGATTTTGACGCACCCGATCAGGTCATGGGGCCCGTCATTTCCCAAACACAGCTGGATCGCGTGATGAGCTACATTGAACTGGGTCAACAAGAAGGCGCGACTCTGTTGGCTGGAGGGCGGTTACGCCCGGACAAAGGCCCTGGCTTTTTTGTCGAACCGACCTGCTTTGTGGATGTCAGCAACAACATGCGAATAGCCCAGGAAGAAATTTTTGGTCCTGTGCTGGTGGTGATTCCCTATGAAAATGATGAGGACGCCATCCGCATCGCCAATAACAGTCATTACGCCTTGGGCGGTGCGGTTACAGGCAGCTTAGAACGAGCCAATCGTATCGCCCGCCGCATTCATGCCGGAGCCGTCAGCATCAATGGCGGGATGAGTATTACCGGCGATCTGCCTTTTGGCGGGTTTAAAGGTAGCGGCATGGGACGTGAATGGGGCGTGGAGGGCATTCAGGAATACCTTGATACCAAAGCTCTGGCCACTCGAATAGTGAACTAGGTTTTCCCCCTGCCATGCAAATAGATTGCGAAAGAGCCTGCGTTTTCACTTCGGCTCTCACCGTCAGTCCACAGCCCATGTAGGGGGTAGGTCATCGGCTATTTTCCATCAAGCCCAATAATCAGAACATTTTTCTCTTCCTGAACCTGCTGCATGTAAACCCGCAGAGCGGTTACCTTGTCGTCATCATTAAACTCGAACACCGACATGGTGTAGATCACGTTTTCTCCCTGCGGCCGGGTAATGGTCTCCTCAAGTTCCTGAAACACAACATTGTCCAGCGCGTGAATATAACGCAGCTTCCCAGACCATAAGGAGGTGCCGGCAAACTGGAGATACTTCTCCAGACACAAAGTCCAATCGGCTTCATCCTTGTATACGCCGATACGGGTAAATACATCGGTTGCGATAAGTGCCCTAATCGGGTCAAAGTCAGCTTCAGTGCATGGGCGGTCCTGCGTCTGCCTGCAGATCTCTGCATAGCTGTCAGCCCAGTCACGTACAATTTTAATTAGACGATCGCTTCGGCTAGATTGTTGGCTCATGATTAGTTACTCCTTTATTGCTTTTATGGATAGAAACTGTGCAATCTGGGCGGGGCAGCACCGGCACACCCTCAGCTATTCAACTGCGCATTGTGGTACCGCCATCGACACAAATAACCTGGCCGCTGATGTAACTGCCTTCGTCCGATAACAGCAAGGTTCCAAGGCTGGCAGTACCGCCCGGGTGCACAAATAGTAACCACGGACATTCACTCTCTGGGTTTCGTCATAGATGTCGAGAGGCAGTTCCAGAATTTCCTGCTCACGAATATTGTCGGCCAGGCAGGCAAAATTGGCGTGCAAGCCATCCAGCCCACCGTAGTCTTTAATACAGGTGGCAACTGGCAAAAACAATACACCGGCGGCTATTTGGATTTTCCTCGACTTAACAAAAATGATCAGAACGAGTCTAAATCAGAAGGTATCCGTTTAAGTCTCGAGTACGATATCACAGACAATGCCAATATCCTCTTTCGTTATGATCACCAGGAAACCGAATCTACGGGTATCTCTTTTGGTCCCTATAAGTTCCAAAAGAGTTTACGCGATGAACTGGAGGCGGAGTATTGAGCCAACGACCCGGGTTTTGATTACATCACTAACGGTGTTATATCCAATGGGAAACTGCTGAGTGTAGACGTCGAAGGCAATATCAGTACCATAAAATATTTTATTCTAATAACCCCTATATAGTAACTCTACCCACAATTTTCTATTTTATGCGATTGTTTAATTGACCAAGATAAGTCGCTTGGGTAACGACCTGGTCGCCCGGTTGCAGGTAGAAACCTTGATTCCATATATTTACGGGTTTGAAGGCTACACCTCCACCGGTGCCAGTCAGTATCAGAGTTCCCCGAGGAATACTTCCCGAAGGCAATAAACTGACCACCCTATCTCCATCAAAAAAATCACTCTGTGCCATCGAAAAGGTTTTCGATACGATTTCTTCAACATTCAAAATCATATCACTCGTTTGAAAGTGCTGACGTGGAACGCCATTTACAGTAAGCTCAAGTGAGATGGATTTATAAAATTCAGGTGATTTCGGTATCACAAACAAGTAACCCGTTGGCAGAAAAGTTGCTTGACCCTTAGCAGCGGTAAAACCGGTAATCCCCATGGGTTCGCTCAAGTCAATTTGCCGTATCAGTGTCCAACGGTCGGTAAAGTCATTACAAAGGATAAGCCCAAAGTTGACTTTTTGTCCCGGTTTTTCAATGTTGCTGAGAGGCACCATGGCCAGCTCTGCTTCATAATCCAGGCGGGTGTAATCATCCACTGGTGCATTCCAGACACTTGCTTGAGCCAGTTTTGGGAATAGAAAAGGTGGATCATCCAGATTGACCTCATCCGCATGATCACGATAATTAGCACCGGCCGCAATTGAAGGGTATGTAAAATCGATTGGAGACTGTAATTGATTAACAGAGATCCTGATTTCATCCCCCTGCAAATTGGATAAACCTTCATAGCCAATACGATTGTATGCCTCTATCAGGTCACGGGATTCGCCGATCGCATCACTGATATCGACACCGATCACAACGTCTCCCAGATGTCGAACGACGCGTATTAGAGAGGATTCTGAACGTGCAAATGTTAGCGCCATTTCAGGATCAGCAATAACATAAGGATTGCTTGTATTCCATTCAGCATCAACAAGGTTGCGGGACACATAAAAGCTGTACGCAATGAAAACTAAAATCAAGAAAACCATGCCCAACAAGGCAAACAAATAACGTCTCACACTGTCCTCCTGACATGTTCTTTTCTGTCTTGTTATATTCTTTTAACCCTAGAAGAGTGAAAGGTATTTCCTGAAAATAATCAATAACAATATACGCTGTTGATCACAATACAGCAGCTATTTAGGCGTAGATCGGAAATCGTAAAATTCATGCTGCGGACAGAGTCATCAACATTTGCATGGAATGTTCTTTTTTGGCAATTAACATGCAATATCAGTCTGTTTGAAATGCAAAAAACAAACCCAGCATAATACAACCTTATTGATCAATCTAAAAAGACTATTAAAATCAATAAAATAGGAAACCACCAATTCCGAATGCCATGAAAAATACCATCATCAAACTTACCCAATAATCCCTAAAACTTTCTTAGAATTTATTGAAATAACAATGGAATACTATTTTTAACAGCTGACTTACCCTCCTCTCCGATAGGACAATGGGCATATACTACTGCTCAACATCGTTGACCTATATCAACAAGGAAGTAGTAATATAGCCAATCAAATAAGATATCTGATCTAGCCATCCAGCCAACCGAACCACTCGAAACTTTGTAAAGTCCGTCATAACAGGAGAAGACTGATACGAAAAACAATTCTCGGACGATCAAATCAGCTCATTCTGAAGGATGGCGAGGCAGACATGCCGGCGAAGGATACTTGCCGTAAGTACGTAATTTCTGACGCCACATTCCATTCCTAGCGCAAAAAATGGTGGGTGAAAGCCCAGGATCTCAGGCGACTCAAGGATCTAGAGGCCGAAATCGCCAAACTCATAAAGCTGTTGGCTGGGTCGATACTTGATCAAGAGGCTTTGAAAGGCTACCTAGAAAGCAAAGTGCTGACCCCACAGCAAAAGCCTGGGGGCACTGACTGTGATGTAGGAGACAACTCCGACCTCCCAGCGTGGGGTTTGTCGAGTGATGGACTCAGGCAATCGGTCTATTCTACCGGTCAATGAAAACTTCCAACACACCTCTCAAGGAACATATCAAGACGAATGCTTGAAAACTCTAGTTTAGATTGCTTCGGTTTTGTGGGAGGAGGTCACAATAATATGTAGCACTAATGGCGGATCGGTTATGAAAACGTCGAGGTTTACAGAGTTACGACTGAGTTTGCCATGAGCTAGGTGGAACCGGACTCAATCAGACAGACAGACAGACAGACAGACAGACAGTATCAGGATCTCAAGGGACATCCAGGCAGTGCTGCCAAGATCGAATCATCCCAACTTTCCCGTAACGCTGGGCCCAATTTCATCCAGCTTTTAATATCATCCGGAATATCCCCTTTCCAGCTGGGGTACCACTGACCAAAGCCATTCCACCCACCTTCAAGCCCCCAATAATGAATGACCTCTTCATTGCGGAAGATGGTTACGAAAGACCCTAGCCATTTTTTACCGGTACGTTCGGACCAGGGTACGTATGCGTATTCCAGCTGTTCGATGTAATCTTCCTGGCGACCGGGTTTGGTGGTCATGATTTCCTGAATCACCACTCGCGCATCAAAACGGTTTTCAATCAATTCGCCAATCGGCTTGATGGCTTTGTTGGCGTAACACAGACGGCCTTCGCCGGTTGCATGCAATGCTGCCAGGGCCTGATTCCATTCAGAAAAAGCTTCCGGGTTTTCACCGAAACCGGAACGGGCGGCACTTAATTCGCCAAAATGTGCGTAGCCATCAATTTCCCAAATGGTGGTGATCTCTGGCCAGTTGGAATTGAAATAGCCACTCTGCCAGTGACCAAACAAACGCGCACCTAACCGCTCCATAGCCGGCCGATAGCACTCTGCAAAAACAGTGTTGTATTTGCTCAAATCGCCAATGCCGAGCTGGGTGGTTTCGTGGAGATACAGGGAACGGTGCTGAAATTCTTTGCGCATGGTGTGTCACCTTTGTCGTGTGTTTATGATTGTTATTAATCTACAGATCAAATAGTTGACTCATCGTTAGTTTATGCAATACTAGGCCTTAGCGAGGGTAATGGCAAGATCAACCAATAATAAAAGCCTGCCAGTAATCAACCTGCTATTTCTATCCGTTACTCCGTGTTACCGAATTCTAAGACCAATAAAACATCGGGAATCAAGCCAGGAGACCACCATGAAAACTGACGAAACAACGCTTATAAAAAGCAACTCATTATTTCAAAAAGGATTATTGACGCTGGCAATTGGTGCCACCGCACTGCCCTTGCCAATTCTTGCTCAGGATTCGATGGATGCGAACAATGAGCGGGTACTGGAAGAAGTACTCGTCACGGCCCAACGCCGTTCAGAAAAACTGGAAAATGTGCCCCTGTCTATCACTGTAGCCAGTGGTGAACAGCTGGACCGGGCAGGTGTAAAAACCCTGGAAGATCTGGGTAAGATTGCCGCCGGTGTGCAGGTCAATCGCGGCGGAGCATTCAGCCAACCGGCGATCCGGGGAATCAGTACACTCACGCTCGGCAATGGTCTGGAAAATAACGTCGCCGTCTACATTGATGGCGTGTATCAACCGGATGCAGTGGCCATCAACACCGAACTGGCCAACATTGCCAATGTCCAGATTCTCAAGGGCCCACAGGGTACCCTGTACGGTCGCAACGCTACCGGCGGGGCGATTGTGATTGAAACCTTGAAGCCGTCTGAAGAGTTTGAGGGCAATATTAATGTCTCATACGGCCGCTATTCCGACACGCGCTTTCGTGGTTATATTTCGGGTCCGATTACGGAAACCATTGGTTACAGTCTGGCCGGCAGTTGGCGGGACAGCGATGGCTATATCACGGACATAGGAGATGATCCCAACTCGTCAGCCGATGACAGCGATGCGGCACCGTTGGAGAGTGAATCCTGGCGTGGCAAGCTAACTTTCTCGCCGACAGATAACCTGGGAATTGCACTGGGCTATAACCACGTCTCTTATCTGGATGCGCGTGGTATGGCTTATCGTATCACGGACTATCCCGCTTCCTATCTGCCAACTCCACCCGCACGTGCCGTCTCGAAGGATCACGTGTCGCTGAATTTAAAACCCGATAACTTGATGGAGCTGGATGAATTTACCGCTCATGTGAACTGGACGACCAGCCTTGGAACTCTGACATCGGTTACCGCCTACTCCGAACGCAACAGCCACAGTAATTTTGATTTTGACGGTAGCAAGTTGGACATTGTCCGCTCTGTCAACGAAGACATTGAACAGTACACCCTGCAACAATCGTTAAACTACAACATTGATGCCATTGATCGCTGGAACATTCACATTGGGGGCATGTACTACCGCGATCGCTTCCGCACTAATGGGGCGGACAGTTTCCGCGGTTTTAGCCTCATACAAACCTACGATTTCCAAATGGATGCCGAGGCATACTCAGCTTATGTGGATGCCACCTGGGAGTTCGTTGATCAGTGGTTCTTGACCGTGGGGGCTCGTTACAGTGCGGAAGATCGCAGCGGCGCTTATCAATTTATCTACCCCACACCCAGTCCTTATGAACCCGCAGACAAGGATGATAACTACAGTGCGACGACGCCACGCCTGGTATTGCGCTATCAGCTCAGTGATCAATCCAGCGTCTATGCCTCGTACACGGCTGGGTTTCGAAGTGGTACCTTCTACTCTGGCACCCAACCTGATCCAGACCTCTATCAATCGGTTGACCAGGAAGAAATCGATTCGTTTGAAGTCGGCTTTAAAACCGCCCAGGGGAAATACCGTTTCAGCGCAGCCGCCTATTACTACGACCACACGGACCTGCACATTGGCCTGACGGTCTCTGATCCCAACGTTGGTATTATCCAGCAGATATTCAACGCACCTGAAGCGGAAGTCTATGGTGCTGAAGCCGAGATTGATTACGTCGTCAGTGACAACCTCAATTTGCGTGCTGGTATCGCCTACGTGCACGGTCGCTACACCGACTTCCCCGACATCACTGGCGTCGGCTTGAATGCCGCCAGCCAGTCAAACATCTCACCGCAGGTGCAGGACTGGACCGATCAGGAAATGGCCCGAGCACCGGAGTGGACCGCAAACGCCGGAATCGATTACACCCTGGAAACCGGTGTAGGGTCTGTGGTGCTGTCGTTAAACGTCAATTACACCGACTCTTATGTCGTTCAAAACCTATCGTTATACGGCCCTCTGGCAGCACCACAGTTCAATCCCAATGACCAGCGTTACCGACAGGATAGTTTCACTCTGGTAAATGCCAAGGTCGACTGGACTGATAACAGCGGCCGATTCAGCCTGGGTGTGTACGGAGAGAACCTGACCAATGAACGTTATTACCTTACCAGTTCGGGCAGCAGTCTGGGCGATTACAATCAATATGCCTCACCTAGCACTTACGGTGTCACGTTGGGTTACAGCTTCTAATTGATCAGCATTCTGCTTCTCTCTAGATCTTTGGCGCTCAGATATACGAGCGCCTTTTTTATGTCGGAAGTTTTGATTCATGAAAGCATCGCAAAAAAGCTACTCCTTCCTGGCGCCAAAGGCATACCGTTCAGTTATCCCGGTGGTGTCGCCCAGATTAATGAACTGGTGCATGCCACCCTGTTAGCTGAAGCGTTTTAATGGGCGGCCACCTCAGCCAATGCCCGCAATCAAACCTTTAACATCACCAATGGTGATGTGTTTTGCTGGCGCGATGGCTGACCGACTCTGGCAAAGGCCTTCAATTTATCTGTGGGCGAGGACGAACCGCTGTCAGTAGCGGACTATTTACTGCAACACCCGCCCCTGATGAGTACAATCAAACTGCGTCAGGCAGGGTTCTCACCCTGTATTGACAGCTATGTCAGTCTGCAGAACTGGATCTCAGAACTCAAAAGACAACGATGGATTCCAGCCTGAGGGAAGTACATTCCGCTGTTCATTGACCCGGCGTACTGTGTTCAATCGGTTTACTATGTTTACACAGTGGCCACAGGTGACACCGGCGAGCCGACTGCCCCCGGCAATTTTAACGGCGGAGCCGTCAATAAAAACGCACTACGACTATGAGCCGATAACCATTCAGCCAGTTCGGCAAACCACCACAACTCTCCCAGGTGAATCCCCAGCTTAACCAGACAATGTTCGTGCAGAGGCAACAAAGCCGCATCCTGGCAGCGTTTAACCCCTTCGATTTTTTCCACCATGGGATTATCCGCGCAGATGGCCGCGATTCCAGATTCATCTATCCAACGCAACAATTCAGTATCACTACCATCTAATCCGGGACAAGTCGCCAAAGTGTCTAGATCGATCGTATCCCCATCGCGCAGCAACAGATCCGCGTAGCCCGTGTAGAGACAAAGGAAATCACCAGTTTGGACTGTCACACTTTGCGCTTCCATGACCTGCATCAGTGCCTGATAACCCACCAGGGCATGGGGCCCGGATCCGGCTGCACGAATGTCCACCAACACCCCCCTGCCCTGCACACCGGTTTGGGCCAGGTTGTCGATGCCCAGCGCTTTGGCCCGAGGCTGAACACTCGGTGCGGGTTGCACAAAATCCCGATCGGCACGAAAACCGTTGTAGAAAATATGCTCGGCGACTCCATCGTCATCGGCATCAAACCGGATACCATAGTGACTCAAACCGTCCCACTGGGTGGAATACTGCAAATCCATGGTTACCCGATCATCGTTCACTACATCGATAGCCCCAGTCACAGTCCAGTCGTACATGGTACGGCCATCACGGGCGATGGTGGGCTCCAATACCGGAGCTTCCCGGCCAGGGAATAAGCCACCCCTGGGATGATCCAGAGGCAGACTGAGCAGAAAGGTGATACCGTCTATCGCTTCTTTCAAAGCCAACTGGCGTCGTGCAGGAGTAATCAAGTTCATACGCCCAACTTGATCGTCTTCACCAAAGGCTCCCCAGTTAGCGCCCTGGGGGCATTTCAACCAACGTGGCATTGTTATTCTCCATCTACTGGCTTTCTCCCCCGTCAGATTAGGGGGTAGGAAGATCAGTTTAGGTTTTTTTTGACTCCGCCAAGGCTTTCAAGCCAGCCACCAACAGAGTGCGGGTACTGCGAACGAAGTCAGGCGTCAGGGACTTGCCCTGCAGATAGAGCCAGTGATGCACTGGGCTGACCACATAGGTCCAGCACAGTGCCGACGACGGCACCGATGTCAGTTCCCCTCGCCGCTGCGCCCGCTTCATAATGTTGCTCAGCAATTTCATACGTGGTTCGGCGAACATCTTCGCCACCTCGTCCCGCAAGCTAACCGGCGCACGAGGACCGCTCGCCTCGGCCACCGCAATATCGCCCATATTTTTTAAGGCATCCGCCAGGTAGTGAATAAAGGCTTCCAGATCCCCTGCTAAGCTGCCGCTATCAATCTCGACGGTTTCGGTCTGAATGGAGCGCAACGCTGCCAGCACCAGCTCATCTGCTGAGGCCCAACGACGATAGAGGGTCGCCGAAGACACACCGGCGCGACTGATGACGCTGTTCATGGTGAAGTTGCCGTAGCCCCCTTCCATCAGGATCTCCAAAGCCGCCGATAAAATGGCCTCGTCAGCAGCTGTGCTGCGCTGACGCCCTGGGCGTTTGCCTGTGGGGGCTTTGGTTGACGCCGTTTCGCTGGCGGATTCCTTGATGGGTTTCTTGACTGCTCTCATAACTGCCTTTTACTTAATTATGGTCATTAACACGCTTATTGACGACAAATTCGATAGTGGCTTGGCTCACAACTCACTTACAACATTGTAAAACAATTATATTTCGAAATATAATATTTTCGTAAACATATTAAAGCTGGCCCAGGCGCCAGATCAGCATGAATAACATTAATCAACATGCACACTCAGGGGAGTTACCCATGACGACTCAAGCCGACGAAAGTGTTCCAAATAACATCCGTGCTTCAAGTGACACCAGTGTTTCAAGTGACAGCACCATCCCAACCGAGATTGCCGCCAAGCTGGTCAACCCGAAAATCTACGCCAGCGACGAACTGTACGAAACCTACGCCTGGCTAAGAGCCAATCAGCCACTCGGCGTGGCCCACGTTCAAGGCTTTGAACCCTTTTGGGTGGTGACCAAGCACGCCGACCTGATGGAAATCAGCAAGGACAACAAGCGTTTCCCCTACGGCAACAGACCTTCCACACTGATGGACAAGTCCAGCACCAAAAGCTCCATGCAAACTTCTGAATCCCCCATTGCCCTGTCGCTGATTCAGATGGATGAGCCCATGCACATGAAATACCGGCTGCTGACTCAATCCTGGTTTATGCCCGGCAATCTCAAAAAGCGCGAAGCCGAAATTCAAGAGATTGCCAAAAAGTCCGCGGCCAAACTGCAGAATATGGATGGCAAGGGTGACTTTGTCGCCAGCGTGGCTCTGAATTACCCCCTCGAAGTCATCATGAACATTCTTGGCGTACCTGAAGAAGATTTTCCCATGCTGTTGAAAATCACCCAGGAAATTTTTGGTCCCCTGGACCCCGACGTCAAAGAAGCCATGAAGCAAATGTCGGAAGCGGACATTTCCAAAATTCAGCAGGCCGTGGTGGGCGAGCTGATCACCTACTTCAATTCCATCACCGAAGATCGGCGCCAGAACCCCAAAGACGACCTGGCAACCGTCATCGTTAACGCCCAGGTGGATGGCGAACCTATCTCCGCCAGCGCTATCAACGGTTACTACCTGATCATTGCCACCGCCGGCCACGACACCACGTCGTCGTCCACCTCTATTGGCATGTGGGCACTGGCCACCCAGCCGGGATTGCTGCAGCGCTTGCAGGCGGACATGTCCTTACTGCCGGCGTTTATCGAAGAGTGCATTCGCTGGGCCACACCGGTGAAAAACTTTATGCGCTCCGTTGCCGAAGACACTGAACTTCGCGGTCAAACCCTGAGAAAAGGCGACTGGCTGATGCTGTGTTACGCTTCGGCTAATCGCGACGAGGACGCTTTTGAAAACCCCTCGACGTTTGATATCGATCGCAAGCCCAACAAGCACGTCGCCTTTGGCTATGGCGCTCACCTGTGTCTGGGGCAAGCGCTGGCCAAGATGGAGATGCGCATTCTGTGGGAAGAAATCATTCCCAAGCTCAAGTCGGTCAAATTGTCCGCTGAACCTCAAATGGTCGAGAGCTTTTTCGTCAACGGCCTGAAAAAGCTGCCCATCGAATTCGAGCTGGTCGATTAATCCCTCATTAGCCGGATCTATTAAATTGAACCCCACTCAGGTGGGGTTCGGCACGGTAATCACACTCGCCTGGGTAAATTCATGGAGACCTTCCTGCCCCAGCTCCACCCCCATACCCGATTGTTTGGCCCCGCGGAACGGCACTTCAGGATCCAATGCCATATGGCTGTTGACCCAAACAGTACCGGCATCAATGCGCTGGGCCACCTCGGCTGCACGACCAATATCACTGGCCCACACCGATCCTGCCAAGCCAAAGTCGGTGGCATTGATACGGTTAATGGCCTCATCCAGGTCCTTGTAGCTCAACACTGGCAGAATGGGAGCAAACTGCTCATCGGCAACAATCGCAGCATCATCACTGACATCCCGAACAATGGCCGGTGTCACAAAATAACCTGGGCCTTCCAGCAATTCGCCACCGGCAATCACATTGCCGCAGGCACGGGTTTCTTCCAGTAAACGGGTAACTTTGTCGTACTGCATTTTATTTTGCAGGGGACCTACCTGGGTACCAGCTTGAGTGCCATCACCCACCACGGCGGCTTTGGCCAGGTTCGCCAGCGACTGGCAGAATTCATCATAGAGATGTTCCGGTACATAGACGCGCTTGACCGCCACACAGATCTGGCCGGCGTTGTAGGTAGCCGCGTTATAAACCTGCGCCGCCACCTCGGCCACATTGACGTCGTCCAACACCAGTGCGGCGTCGTTGCCGCCCAATTCCAGTGTCACGCGTTTAAGAGTCGGTGTAGCACTGGACAAAACTTTCTTACCCGTTGCGGTGGATCCGGTAAACGACACCTTGGCCACATCCGGGTGTGAACTCAGCAAGGCACCCAAGTCATTATCATCCACCAGGGTATTAACCACTCCGGGCGGGAAGATATCGGCGCACAACTCACCGATCATCAAGGTGGTCAGCGGTGTGGTCGGCGCCGGTTTCAGTACCAGGGTATTACCGGCCAGCAGCGCCGGAGCCAGCTTGTTGATGACCATCAACATGGGGAAGTTCCAGGGCGTGATAGTGGCGACCACACCCAGTGGTTTGCGGTGCTCCATCACTTTGGCGTGCTCATTTTCCTTTACCACCCGTGGCGACAACTCCATGTTGGCAATCAGTCGCAAGGTGTAGCCGCAAAAGAATACTTCACCCTGGGCCTGATCCAGCGGCTTGCCCTGCTCGCGGGTTAAGAGTTCGGCAAACTCCGCCAGTTTCGCGTCCATGGCGTCAGCCAGCTGCAACAGCTTTTCACGACGCTGTTCGATGGTTAATGCCGCCCAGGCCGGAAACGCAGCCTTGGCCGCTGCCACTGCATCATGCAACTGGGCTTCATCAGCTTTGGGGGCTTGCTGAAATACTTCGCCGGTGGCCGGGTTGATGACGTCTTTGGTGGAGGCGCCATCGACCAGATCGCCACCAATTAATAATTTAAAGGCCTTCACAGTGTTATCCTCTTATTCGATTCTGCTGACAGATTACAAATTCTAATGTGCTGGATTAACTGGGCATTTTGACAATGGCCTTAATGGTTTCACCGGTTTCCGAATCGGCGATGGCCGTATTGATATCCTGCCAATCGTAATAGCGCACCAGCTTGTCTACGGGGAAGCGACCTTGTTGATAGTGCTCCAGCAACGCGGGTATGAATGTTTGAACATCCGAGTTGCCTTCCATAATCCCCTGGATTTTTTTACCGCCCAAAAAGATCCCCAGCACATCCACATTCAAACTCGCACCCGGTGCATAAGAAGCCACCAAACCCAGAGTCCCCTGGCTGGCCAGCAGGGCCACGCAAGATTCCACCAATGGCAAGTAACCCGTGGTATCAATAATGTAATCGACGCCTTTGGGGCAGGTACCCATCACAGCCTCAATAAAATCATCCCTGCCGCCATTGAGCACCTGTGTCGCACCCACTGATAAAGCGGTTTCCAATCGACTATCGTGTAAATCCACGGCAATAACCGTGGCGGCTTCGGCAATGTAAGCGGCTGCCATGACTGCGGCCAGACCGACGGCACCAGCACCCAGCACCATCACCGTCGAGCCCGGGGTCACCTTGAGGGCGTTGAGTACCGCCCCGGCCCCCGTCTGAAAGCCGCAGCCAAAGGGCCCCACCAGTTCCAACGGTACCGAATCACTGACCTTAACCAGATTACTGACATTGCAGACGGCATGGGTGGAAAACGACGATTGACCAAAAATATGGGAATGAACCGTTTCACCGTCTTTACTGAGGCTGGAAGATCCGTCGGCACGATCCACCATAAAGTTCAGCGGGAAAAATTGCTCGCAATAACTGGGCGTGTGCTGGTCGCAAGAAGGACACTGACCGCAGGAGGCAAAGCTGAGGGCGACGCGGTCCCCCGGCTGGAAGTCCGTCACGCCAGGACCAACCTGTTCAACAATACCGGCACCTTCATGACCTAGCACGACTGGACGCGTGGCAATGCCCGCATCGCGCAACACCATATCGGTATGGCAAATCCCGGTAGCGACGATCTTCACCAATACTTCATCCGCGCGGGGATCTTCCAGCTGCAATTGCTCAATGGAGAGGGTATCCGAATCCTGTCTTAACACCGCAGATTCAACTGTTTTCATCCCAGTTCCTTACCTTTTCGAAGGTCTTAAATTATTCGTTTTAGGAAATATGAGTCTCAGGCTCCGTCAAACCATTCTTTGAACCCGTAAGGTGCATAGGGCCCAATGTGCATTTGTTCCAGCACCCCGTAACCCACCTGGTCCCCACAACGGGCGATCACCAGTTGCTGAATATGCAGGTTGTCCCAGGTCAGGGGATCCAGCTCATCGCAATCCCAGCTTTCACTGCCAATAGCCAGCTCGCCTTTCCACTTACCGTGGCCCCATTCCGGGTGCTGGTAACCAATGCCTTTCATGCGAAACAACTTGATGGGCTCCAGAGTAATTGCCAGTGACTCGCCCGAACGATCATTCATCTGCAAACTGGCCGACTGTGCCCGGCGGGTGCCCGGCTCAAATTGCAATTGATGATTGACGTTACCCTGCCACACCGCCACCTCAGAATCAGTGCCAGCCGGAATCGCGTCGACGGCATCATAGACAGGGGTGATGACCTGATCGGTGTGCCATTGATAGCCCTGGCTGTCTTCGTACCAGCCTGCCAGCGTGCAGCGGTCGGACCAATGGATAGGTGCCCACAGAAAATGGGTTCCCACAAACTGCTGGGTCAAGGGTGCACCGCCGGTAAAACGCTCGCCCACCTGCCGGATGCCCCAGGAGCGATCCTTCAAGCCATAGGTTTGTTGACCGTCCACAAGGATCTCCTTGCCATCGCAGCGAATCACACCTGACCAGCTGCCAAATTGATCAAAGCGGGTGACGTCCTGAATCAGGTGCCGTTCATTACGTTGGGTCTGCCGACCTTCCTGAATGGCGGCCGTCTTGGGTGTAAAAATCAAATCGCACTCAATGCCGGTGTCATTGGCTGCAATGTTCAGTCGGTGTCGGCCCATAGGCTCAAGAATCTGCAACTCGAAAGGACCGACCTGAGTCTCGGCCGGATCACTGGGTGCCCGTCGTGAACCGAAAAAGGCGTACTGGCGGTTATCAATCACCACACTGAAAGAACAATCCATAATCCCCAGATTCGGATAGCGTCCCATGGCGACGGCAAAGAAAATGGCACCATCGCCACTGTAGCCGTTGTACCAGTAGCGATCGTACGTGTAACGATCACTGGATGAGGTAAAGGCAATGGGGTCCACCGTCTGGTGAATGGGGTAATCGTCAAAACGGGTGATCATAGGGTTATCTCAATTTACGTGGGGGCAGGTAATTTCCAATACGGTTGAATCTTCAGGCAAAGCGTCTTCTGCCCAACGGGTTTCAGGACCCACTTGAATGGATTCGTCATTGCCGCCTATGACGGGCAACCAGGTGCGGGCAATTTTTCCGTCGCTGATCTCAAACGCTTGTACCCAGTCCCATTGACGTGCATTCTCCCCTGGCTCACCGAGCTTCCAGCTGCAGGTGGCAAATACCACTGTATTTGCATGAACGTTGTTTTCCTGAACAGAGCTTTCCTCGATCAGGAAACACTGAAGATCGCTGGCATTTTGATCGTTCATCAATGCCCGCAGTTTGGAAAAGTATTCCTGGGGGGTGACAAGTTGGTCAGCGCCAAACAGATCGTGTGCTCGCAGTTGCGGTGCGAGAAAGTCGGCCGCGATAGCTGACTCCTGACCGGCAAGGCAATTCAGCCAGGCTCGCACCAGTTGCTTGTTGGGACTGTCTGATATGTCAGCGGTTGGTATTTCCGTGCCGGTCCACAGGTTGCGTGGGTGCGGATACCCCATGGGGTCGGTACCTCCCATACCCGCAAGCCAGGTTTCCACTAAACGCTGGTCCTGTACACGAAACAGCTGCACCCAATCCCACTGTTTGTCGCCGGGCAACAGGTAACGCCCCAGAGCGCCCACATAATCGCCTTCGCACACCAGGTAATAGGTGAACGCCTCAACCTCCAGATGACCCAGCACCGGTTTCAACATGTCCCGGTAACTTTCCGAAGGCATCAGGTTATTGGCCCCCGTAATGTCATGACGCAAGTATTTGGCGGCTGCTATGGAAGGGATCAAATCAAAATCCGTTTTCCCCCACATGTTGTTGTACCAGTGTTGCAGTACCTCGCGATTCCGTTCGATATCGGTCATTGGTGAGTTTCCTCTATGGCGACGGGAAAACGTTCGATGTAATAGTCAAACTCTTTGCGAATCTGGTCCCGTGTCAGACCAAAATCCGCCTCCAGGTCATACACCACTTTGCCCCGGCGATCGCGGGTATGGGTCTGCATCTGATCGCTGATGCGCTGCTCCAGCTGGGGAGTAAACTCCAACCCGGCAGCGCGATAGATACGCTCCACGGTGGCATGCTTGTTTTGCATAAACTGATCAAAGTAGACGTGTTCAACCGGGCCCTGGATTTTGTCGATGTCTCGTACCAGACCACGCAGAAAACCGTGCTGCATGCGCAGGGTTTTATCGATAATTTGCTGGCGGGTGGCCGAGGAATAGGTTGAACGAATCACATAGCCAATCATGGTCACCAGAGAGGTGAACACCGACGCCGGATCGCGATGGGTAAACACCAGACAGGCATCGGGAAACACGTTATTGACTGCTGTCAAAGCACCCAGATGCTGGGGGGACTTTAACAACCAACGGCTGCCGGCCGGGTAATGTTCACACCACTGTACCGCCTGTAAATAGCGATACAGAAATTGATAGGCGGGGGTTTGGTCGTTGCCGTAAAAATTCCGGTCGTATTCCGGGACATCGCCCTGGAATGACAGAGTTACGCCATAGCAGGCTTTGGCCATGACTTCGATTTCTTCCGTGGCATCTGAGGCTTCGACGTCAAACAAGCTGCGGAAATGCGGCAGAGTAACATCCAGCATCGCGTCCTTTTCCGCACCGGTCTGGCGTCGATTGTCCTCCTCACGTCCTTCCAACATGGCCCGTGAGGGAAACGAGCGATAGGTTTGCCATCTGTAGAGTGTGTGTAGTGCAGGGTCCGATGCCAACAGTTTCAACAAATGCGTGGTACCGGAGCGCGGCATCCCCGCTACAATTACAGGCCGCTCAATGGCGGTGCCGCTCACGTCCGGGTAGGTGGCGTGCAGGTATTCCATCCGACTGACATCGGCAATGCCATCCACTGCTCGATTGTGCAATCCCATTCGCCCCATAGGGTGCACCGGACCATTGGCCAACACTTCCCGATACAAATTCTGAAAACGTTGCAACATGTCGGGATCTTTGTGCAAGGGCACATCCAGATTCTGCTGTGCCAGTTGCAACAGGGTATCGCTGTCCAGAGGAATATCCCGGTCTTGCAATGCCGATAAAATCTGGGACATCTGCGGGGAATAGACCGGGGCTTCAAAGTCGGTGATATGGATAGTATCGCTCATGTCATTAGCGCCAGGGTATCGAGATCACGGATGGCGACACAGGAACGATTGGCCATCGCCAGGAACATGGCATCACTCTCAGCGGTTCGTTCACCGGTGGCATTCATACAACCAATGGTGGTAATCATCGTCGCCTGCAGATGACCCAGTCGGTAGTCGTAAAAGCATTGTTCGAGGTCATAGCCTTCCACACCACGGGACAGCAGCTGCTCGTGGTAGTACGTCACCAGTTCCCATTCGGCAGCACGACGCTGCTCCACGTCCAGGCAGGTACCGAGGAAGTAGGCCAGGTCCCGAGCCGGTGATCCAACGGATGCGGTTTGCCAGTCCAGCACATACACATCCTCTGGCTCTTCACCAAACATCAGGTTATCGAGACGATAGTCGCCGTGTAATACCGAAAAGTGCTGCTGCGGCAACATCACCCAGCGACTGATGAGCGCAGCCGCCTGCTGTAAAGTCTCGGCATTATCGGGTCCCAATTGCTCACGATAACGCTCAACAAAGGCTGCCGCAGACTGCTTGGTTAATTCACCCAGAAAGTCTGCCGCCGCCTGACTGCGGGTATTCATCAAAAAGGTCATGTCTTTGATGACCTCATCGTTCCAGCGCGGGGCGTGCAGACCGGCCAGGTTAGCCAGCGCGGCACGGGCCTGACCCAACCCACACGGATGAACCTGAACACCCGCTACCCGGGGCGCCAGGTCTTCCAGCAACAGGGTAAAATGCAAATGATCATCGGAGATGGCGGCGTACCAACACTTGGGCGTCCGTACATCGAGACTGTCAACGAGATCCCTGTAGAAACCCACTTCGGCAGCGTAACCGCCCTTCACCCGTTCGCGGGCAGACAACTCGCCGGCAGCCACTTTTGCCAATAAAGTTTGAGGCCCTTGATCCGCTTGTAAATGTAAACGAAAAGAGGCACCTGTCTGACCCGTGCCCACTTTTTCTGCACGCACGGCTTCAACTCGGTAACCGAGTACTTCGGATAAAAAACCCGCGTCAATGTTTTCGATATCCAGTGCTTTTGTCATTATCATCACCGTTGATTCCAGCCGGGGTTGGCGGGGGTCGACTCTCTCTGAGGTTGCCTGATCGAACGATAGGCCGGAAGAATCGGTGCCAACTGTTCGGGAGTGGCACCGTGTAAAATGACGCTGTCACAACCCAGATCCAGCTGGTGCTGAATCGCCGCTGCACACTGATCTGCTGACCCAGTAGCCGCTACCGACAACCATTCTTCCGGAATCAGTTCCGCAATCTGTTCCAGTTGCTCGATGCTGGCAACGGCGTCAATAGCGCCTTTGAAATCGCGGATGATCGGGGCTTCGCGGTAACGCTGTAAGACGGCAGGATCCCAATCGTTCACTTTCACCAGCAGATCGCCATAGCCCTGCAGATAGGACGCCAGCCGGGCCACGGTTTTCTTCAGTCGCAATGCGTAAGGCAGATGATCCCCCACGGTTGCCAGGATCGACCAGATGCGTACCTCGGCGGGATCCCGTCCCGCTTGTTCCGCGCCACGACGCACAGCAGCCACGGCTTTTTCCACCGCCGGATCATCGAAGAAGGTGTGCAGGTAAACCGCGTCCATACAGCGGCCAGCCAATTCCTGGGTTTTCTCTCCCATCGCCACCAGTGACACGGGAATGGATTCATCAAACTTGCCCAGTAGTTGCAGCATGGGGAAATTGCCCAGGGCACCGTCATAGCCGGTGATGGTTTCGCCCTTCCACAAACGACGGAAGACATCCGCCGCCTCTTGTAGTTGTTTGCTGGTGATGGGATTGAGTCCCATAGCCTTGAAGAGGCCGTCAAAACCTCGACCTAGACCCAGCGAGAAACGGCCCTCGGTCAATCGGTGCATGGTCATGGCAAAGGTAGCCGTTACCATCGGATGACGGGTGTTGTGGTTAGTCGCCGCCGTGGCAATACCCAACCTTTCAGAAACCGCTGCCGCGGCACCACACAAGGTGGCTGCATCCTTGTTATTGAAACGTTCGGAAATAAATCCGGCGCCCAGTCCCAGTGTTTCCGCCTGAAGCACTTCTGGGATTAAGTCAGCAGGGTGATCGGAGTGTCCAGCCAGCATGTAAAACCCCAGCTCGTGCATGGGTTCAACGGTGCTGGTCTCTGTTGGACTGTTATAGTTATTCATCCAAATTTCCCTTCATTAAAACCAACGTTTCGTCAATTATAGAATTTAATAAGTTACGAAACAACCATGTTTCGATAACCAAATAAATCGTTGATTGACGGTTTCATGAAATAATTGCTTCAATGAATTAGACGCCCCTCACTCGCTTCATCACCTCAGAAACTGTCTCACCACCAGCTTTTCCTTGTGCAGAACTGTGATCAAGCAACCAGCTTCGATCCAGCATTGTCACGTCAGGGCAGCCCATCAGGATCAGGGCCCGTCTGATTTCAGTCTCAAAAATGTCGAGCACCGCCGTCACGCCGGCTTCACCGCCTGCAGCCAGGCCGTACAGGTAAGGACGACCGATAAACACGCCCCTGGCACCAAGACACAGCGCTGTGATGACGTCAGTTCCCCGACGCACGCCGCCATCCAGGTAAACTTCGGCGCGATCTCCAACCCGTTCGACAATCGCGGGCAAGGCGGCTATCGTCGAGGAGCAGCGGTCCAACTGACGGCCGCCGTGATTGGACACCACCACCCCCTCTACCCCGATGTCATCCACCGCCCGGGCGGCGTCTTCAGAATCGAGTATGCCTTTAACATACAGCGGCCCCTGCCACTGATCGCGCATCCAGGCCAGATCCTGCCAGTTCAAATCCGCTTGCATGTAGCGCAGCTGGGTATCCGCCGACTGGGCCGCATCCTCGGCAGCACCGGTAATGGCCCGACGCATGTTCGCCAGGGTACTGGTGTTACCCTCATTATCCCGTTCCAGGTAATGCACGGCGGCAATGCGTTGATGCAACAGCAGGTGATACAACCAGCGGGGATGACACAGGAAGTTCAACGCTCGTGCAGGTGTCACAATGCGTTGTGTCATGCCTGACAGCCGCTCGCCTTCACGGTTGCCCAGGGTGGGCACATCCACCGTGACGAACAACGCGGTATATCCGGCCGCCCGGGCACGAGCCATAAGACTGGCCACCTTGTCGCGGTTTCCAAAGGGGTAGAGCTGAAACCAGTGCGATTGCTGACAGGCTTCTGCCACTTCCTCGAGGGTGTAACTGGCTGCGGTGCTGATGACCGCACGCGAGCCTTTCAATTCCGCCGCCCGGGTCGAGGCAATATCGCCACGCCAGTGGCTGAAACCCGAGGCACCGGTAGGAGCCAAAGCGACTGGCAATGCCAGCTCCTCGCCGGCCATGGTGGTGCCCAGAGAAGGATTGGAAATCCCGGTAAGGCAGCGCTGCCGCAGGCCCCAGCGGGAAAAATCCGACACATTGTCTTGCAGAGTGCGGCCATCATCCGCTCCGCCCTCGACATATTGCCAGGCCATATCGGGCAGCCGTTTGCGAGCCAGTTGCCGCCAGGCTTCCACGCTCACCGGCAAGGCGGGATCACGCCACTGAAACTTCATGTCCGCTCCTTATGAGTTAGCGCGAATCGTCCATAACAATCGTGACTGGGGTTGGCCCTCGCAACGGCAGAATGCTGTAGCGCAACGGTACGCTGTCGTCGGAGCGATAACCGGACACCCGATCCAGCAAGCCGTTGACTGCCATGGACACTTCCAGCCGGGCCAGATTGACCCCAAGGCAGTTGTGCAAACCTATGCCAAAACCAAGGTTGGGTTGTGCAGAGCGAAAGGGGTCAAACCTGTCGGGATTGGGGTAACGAGCCGGATCCCGATTGGCGCAGGCCAGCACACAAGTCACCTCATCGCCGTCCTCCAGAGTCACCCCTTGCACTTCCACAGGTCCACCTCGAACGCGCCGCGGCAATGTCCCCACCACCCCCTGCCAGCGCAACACTTCCTCATTGGCGGCTGCCACCAGAGACCGATCAGTTTTCAGTTGCCGCTGAATGTGCGGGAATTGCGCGTAAGACAGGAAAGCATGGTCCAGCCACTTGGCGGTGGTTTCATTGCCCGCGAACAACAGCTGCCGCAGGTTCTGCACCAGGGCATCGTCACTCAGTCCACGTGCCCCCTCCGCGTTCACCAGCCGACTGATGAGATCTTCACCGGAGGATCGGCGCCGCTGCTGCAACAATTGCAGAAGAAAATCCGCCAGCGACGACTTGGCGATTTCCCGCTCGGCCACAATCGCCTGACGGCTCGTTTCATTAACAAAGGTGGTACTGCCACTGGCCAGAGCATCACTCCAGCGCACCACATCGGCCAGGGCGTTTTCCGGAACCCCCATCAACAGGGCAATCACCAGGGTTGGCAATGGACGACACAGGGCTTCAGACACATTCACCGCTGCACCGTCCTGCAACGCTTCCGCCACCGGTGCGAGTAATCTATCGACGATGGCAGAGATCTGGGGACTCCACGACTGAATACTGCCGGGACGGAACACCTCGGCCCAGACATTGCGCAACTGGTGATGGCGAGATCGGTCGTCCATGGCGATAAACGCCTCGGCACCGAACAGGTCCTCAACCACCGTGCCCTCCACGGTGAAGCGGGTAAAATCCAAGGCTACCTGGCGTACGGCTCGGTCACTGGTGATTAACCAGCGACGATGCAGCTCATGCCATACCACCGACCCTTGCTCCTGTAAGGCTCGCAACTGCGGCCAGGGGTCCTGGGCCAGCTGTGCGCAGAACAGATCCAATTGAGTGGTTGCCATCAGGCTGTGGTCGTCCATGCTAGGCCCTAGGTTCAGTCGGGTTTTATACCGGGTAAGAATTGCGGGTCCGGAGCAACCGACTCGACGGGTTTGGCTTCAGCCGGCTTATGGGAAACAGCCTCGGACCGGGAAAAATCGGGATAAGCACCCATTGAGAACAACGCCACCGAGGCAATCAACAGCAGCGGGATATACGCCCACAGGGCACCGTCATAGGAACCGGTTACATCGTAGATATAACTCACCCCTAATGGCCCCAGACCGTTGGCAATGCTCCACAAACTGACGATGGTGCCAAAGATCACCCCGTAACATCGCATGCCAAAATGACGGGTTGCCAGATAGGCCACCACATCCAATTCGGCCCCAAGTGCAAGCCCCAGGACAATCACGGCCAGCACACAGATAACCACCGAATCGGCGGCAAAAATAAAACACAGGCAGGAAATAATCGGGGCCAGCACCACCAGGCCGCCAATCACATTGCCATTCAGGCGGTCCAGCAAATGACCGGTAAACAAACGACCAATAATGGACGTAATACCCACCAGGCCGGCAATGGTCGCCGCCATCTCCCGGGAGAAACCCTTTGAGCTCATGATCGGAACCAGATTCATGACAAACGAAACAATCGCCAGGGTTACCGTAAAGGCTGCAAGGGCAAGTTTGAAAAACCGCCAAGACAATAAAGCCTCTCGAACCGTTAAACCGGGCAAGGCTTCGACGTCAGTGCGGGGAAATGTGGGGGTTTGGCTGTGTGAATCCTGCCGTTGCTTGCGCAAACGAAGACGTTGGTTATCCTTTGCGCTGGTGAGGCAGCAGTAGGCAATTGGTAACAACAAGAGAGCGCACAATACTGCCAGCGCCACATAGCCCCCTCGCCAACCAAAGGTGTCAATCAGGTAGCTGGTCAGCAGCGGCAAGGTGGCAGAACCGAGGCCGGTACCACACAGGGTAACCGCCAGCGCCAGGCCGCGGCCTTTGCTAAACAGGCTGGACACTGACGCCGTCCAGACGGTGGGCTTGGTCAACAAGCCACCCACCGCCAGCCCCATCCACAACCCCCACCAGGTGACAATATTGGCGGTGGCCAGCGACAAAGAAGCCAGACAAAGGCAGTAACAAACGATGCCAATCAACCCCAGTCGTCGGGGACCAAAGCGGTCAATCAGAGCTCCGACAAACGGGGCCAGGCTGGCGCCTATCAGGGTCAGCAGCGTAAAGCCAAACATGATCTGCGATCGTGTCCAGCCAAATTCCAATTCGAGCGGAGCAATAAACAGTCCAGCGGAATAGATATGGACGGTGTTTAACGTCATGCCCAGTATCCCAACCAGCACCACCGGCCAGAAACTGCGCCATTCCTGGCTCGCGGAAGCGTTTATAGTCTGTGCACTCGGGCTTGGGATCGACATAGAAGAGCTTACCTTTGCGGGCGTTATCGTTGTTATAGGCCAAGCTTAAAATCGGATGTCACATTCCGCAAGCTATAATTGACACTCCGTCTGTTATTTCAGAGCCCACTTTTCACTAACTGTGCAATTTCGAAAATGTATCATTTCGAAACCTATTGTTTTCTTGCACAAGACCTGAGATGATCCATATTATAAATATAACTGTCTAGGCGTCAGTTTTATATATGCAATGCCGAAACCTCGATGCCACAGGTTCAAGGAGCCTCATACCATGAGCACCCGACCCCGGGCTTTGCCCAAGCCAACCCCCGAATCCCAGCATTTCTGGGATGGCTGTAAGGCAGGCGAATTACGACTGCAACGCTGCTGCTCCTGTAAAGCATCCTATTTCCCACCGCGTCCGTTTTGCCCCCATTGTGGGCATCGAGAAGTGGAGGTTTATGCCGCCAGCGGTCGGGCGACGCTCTACTCTTACATCATCAACCACCGACCCCGCCCGGACATGGGCAGTGAACCTCATTCCATCGCCGTGGTCACCCTGGCCGAAGGGCCGCGCATGATGACCAACATCGTCGGTTGCCCCCAGACCCCGGAGGCCCTGCAACTGGACATGGCTCTGCAGGTAACGTTCGAACCGCAGAACGACGATATTAGTCTTCCTTTCTTTACCCCGGTGGAGTAAGCGCATGTCCCTGAAACCCAATAGCATCGCTGTGGTGGGAGCAGCGGAAACCACCGAGATGGGTGTAATTTCCAATGTCTCCACGCTTGGATTGCATCTGGATGCCGCACTCAACGCCCTCGCCGATGCCGGCCTGAAGCCACAGGATATTGACGGCATCGCCTGTGCTGGGGAACACCCTTGGAATGTCTCCACCATGCTCGGCATCACCCCGAAATGGGTCGATGGCACCAACGTCGGCGGTTGCTCCTTTATGCTGCACCTGCGTCACGCAGCCGCCGCTATCGAAGCGGGATTTTGCTCCACGGTATTGATTACCCACGGTGAATCCGGTCGCTCCCAGATCGCCCCTCCCACCTATGCGCCTGCCCCTGCCAGTTTGTTTGGTCAGTGGGAAGTGCCCTACGGCGTCAGCATTCCTGCCACCATGTTTACCATACCGGTGCTGCGATATTTAAAAGAGACCGGTGCCGATGTTGAAGATCTGGCCCGGGTCGCCGTGGTACAGCGGGAGTGGGCAGCGAAAAACCCACGGGCCTTTGCCAAGGAACCGATCACCGTCGACGATGTGATGAACTCGAAGATGGTGGCCTATCCCTATCGCAAGTTGATGTGCTGCCTGGTCACCGACGGCGGTGGCGCACTGATTGTAACCAAGGCGGATCGGGCCCGGGACTTCCCCACCAAACCCGTGTATGTCATGGGCACCGGCGAGGCCGTCGAATGTGTCAGTATCAGCATGATGCAGGACTTCACCAGTTCCAAAGCTTTTCGCCTGTCCGGTCAGCAGGCTTTTGCCAGCGCGGGCATCACCCACGCCGATGTCGATCACTTGATGGTCTACGATGCCTTTGCCCACCTCCCCCTGTACGGTCTGGAAGATCTGGGCTTTTGCGACAAAGGTGAGGCCAAGGACTTTTTCCGCGAACGCCGCACGGCCCCTGGTGGTGAGCTACCTATGAACACCAATGGTGGCGGGCTTTCTTATATGCACTCGGGTATGTATGGCATGTACGCCCTGCAGGAAAGTATTCGCCAGATGCGTGGGGTGGCACCCGCACAGGTAGAAGGTGCAACGATTTCCGTCTGTCATGGCGTGGGCAATATGTTCAGTGCCGCCGGCACCATCATTTTCACTAACGATCCCAGCTGAGGGAATGGCAGGATAACGCAACATGTACCCAGGTTTATATGCCGAAACCCAGCCCGATAAGCTCGCCATTATTCATCCGGCATCGGGCACGCAAGTGACCTATCGTGAACTCAACGAGCGCTCCAACCAGCTCGCCCACTTACTGTATCAGCACGGTTTGCGACCGGGCGATCATGTGGCCCTGTTTCTAGAAAACCATCCTGTATTTCTGGAAGTGGCTTGGGCCTGCCTGCGCTCCGGTTTATATTTCACCCCCATTAACCGTCACTTGTCCGCCCCAGAAGCGGCTTACATTGTGAATGACTGCGATGCCTCTGTACTGTTGGCTTCCGCCTCTTTAAGTCAGTCTGCAGCATTGGGTCAACAGTCACCGGGTTGCACATTAAAACTGGCGATTGGAAGTAGCATTGGAGGCTTCACCAGTTACAGCGACGCTGTGGAGACGCAACCCACTCACAACCTCGCTGATGAACAGTTGGGCACCGTGATGCTGTATTCCTCCGGTACCACCGGCCGACCCAAGGGCATCCTACGGCCCCGCCCTGCTGGTAAACCGGTTGATGGCAATCCGGCCATGATCGGTGCCGCAAAGATGTTCAATATGGATGCGGACACGGTCTATCTGGCTCCGGCGCCCATGTACCACAGTGCGCCATTGGGTTACAGCAATGCCACCATTCTTTGCGGTGGAACTGTGGTGATGATGGACAAGTTTGAGCCGGAATTGGCCTTGCAGTTGATCGAGCGCTACCGGGTCACCCACAGTCAGTGGGTACCTACCATGTTTATTCGTATGCTGAAGTTACCGCAGGCGGTGAGGGAGCGTTACGACGTGTCCAGTCAGCGGCACGCCATCCATGCCTCAGCCCCTTGCCCACGCGACGTCAAACAAAAGATGATTGACTGGTGGGGGCCCATTATCGACGAATACTATTCCTCGACCGAAGCGGTTGGCTATGCCCGTATTTCCAGCGAGGAATGGCTGACTCATCCCGGTTCGGTGGGACGCTCCATCGGCAAGCCATTCCATATCTGCGACGACGAAGGAAACGAATTACCGCCTGGCGAGGCCGGCTTGATCTATGCGGAAATGACGCCCGGCAGCGAGATCCGGTACCACAAGGACAACGAAAAAACCGATTCCGCCCTGCACCCGGTGCACCGTCACTGGTTGTGTGTCGGCGACCTGGGCTATCTTGACGACGAAGGCTATCTGTACCTCACCGATCGCAAGTCGTTCATGATCATTTCCGGCGGCGTCAATATTTACCCGCAACAGATTGAAGACACACTGGCCCTGCACCCCAAACTAGAAGACGTAGCCGTGATCGGGGTTCCTAACGAGGACCTGGGAGAAGAGGCTAAAGCGGTGATTCAGTTGGCCCCCGGGGTCACCCCCAGTAGAGAACTGGAAGAGGAATTCAAAGGCTTTGTGGGAGCTCGACTTGGCAAGCAACTGATGCCGCGCTCCATTGATTTTGTCGAACAGTTGCCGCGCATGCCCACCGGCAAACTCAACAAGAAAAGCCTGCGAGACCAATACTGGCTCAATCACACGCCCTGATACCAGCCCTGAGAAATAAGAGAATAACCATGCCGTTTAACTACGAAGAAGTCATCGACCGTCGCGCCGACGACATCCCGTTTCGCTACACCGATACCCAGATGCTGCTCTACAACCTGAGCATCGGTATGGGACGCGATCCGGCCGACGCTAATGAACTGCCCTTCGTGTTTGAAGGGTCAGGGCTGAAAGTGGTGCCTTCCGCAGCCGCAGTACTTGGCGGTGGTGGCGCCAATTTGTTGAAAGGCGTTAACCTCAACTGGACCAAGCTGTTGCACGGTGAACAACGCCTGCGCATTCACCGGCCATTGCCGCCCAGCGCTGAATTAATGGGCACAACGTATTTCTCTGAAATCGTCGATAAGGGCACCGACAAGGGCGCTATCCTGACCCTGACCATGGACGTCAAACTGGCCAGCGGCGAACCACTCTACAGTATGGATAACGTGATTTTTTGCCGCGGCGACGGCGGCTGTGGTGGCCCCAGCAGCTCCAACGTCAGTCCGCACACCATTCCAGACAGAGCCCCCGATCTGGTACACGAGACCAGCACTCGACCTGATCAGGCATTACTCTATCGCTTGAATGGCGACCGCAATCCGCTGCACGCCGATCCGGCCTTTGCCCACAAGGCCGGGTTTGAAAAACCGATTCTGCATGGCCTGTGCAGCTACGGTATTGCCTGTCGCGCCGTGCTGGCGAGTGTCTGTGACTACCAACCGGAGCGCATGCAGCGGTTCGACGTGCGTATGACCTCACCGGTGTTTCCAGGCGAAACCATCCTTACCGACATCTGGGTTGACGACAACATAGTCTCATTCCGCTGTCGGGTGAAAGAACGTGACGTTACCCTGATTAACAATGGCCGCTGTGACATCAGCCGCTAAAAAACTGAATAGCAAAAGAACCAAATAAAAGACGTACCGAACAGAGGAACTATGAAAATGACCGATAATATCTCTGATAACCCCGTTGCTATTGTCACCGGTGCCGGTCGCGGCCTCGGTCGTGAACACGCTCTGGCATTGGCCAAAGCCGGCTATAACCTTGTCATCAACGATCTCGGTGCCTCTAACGATGGCAGTGGGGCTGATGTATCACCGGCAGCCAGTGTTGTCGCCGAAGTAAAAGCGCTGGGGCGGGAAGCGATTGTGGACGGCTCTGATGTCTCCGACTGGCAGGCGGCAGGCACGTTGATTCAGAAAGCCGTAGACACCTTTGGACGTCTGGATGCCCTGGTCAATAACGCCGGTATTCTGCGTGACCGCACCATTGCCAACATGTCCGAAGAGGATTGGGATCTTTCCGTCGCCGTCAACCTCAAGGGTACAGCCTCCACCATGCACCACGCCTCTGCCTATTGGCGTAACCTGAGCAAAGCCACGGGTGCGCCCGTCAATGCTGCCATTATTAATACCACCTCAGCATCCGGTCTCTACTCCGGTACCGGTCAGTCCAACTATGTCGCCGCCAAGGCGGGTGTTGCCGCCATGAGTATTGTGGCGGCACGGGAGCTGGCTCGCTACGGTGTACGCGTGAACGTGCTGGCACCCGCAGCCGTCACCCGCCTGACCGAAGGCGTCATGTCCAGCGAGGAACTGAAAACCAAACTTCAACCGGCGTTTGTCGCACCTCTGGTGGTCTATCTGCTCAGTGACCAAGCCAGTGACATCAGTGGCCGCGTGTTTGAAATGGGCGGCGGCGCAGTGGCTACCGTCGATATGCCCATGCCGCGCGAGACAATCCGCATTGAAGGTGGATTGTGGACAACAGAGCAGTTGGCTCAAACTATACCCTCACTGCTGGAAAACATGGACGAACCCATGAACCCGATGGTGGCCATGCAGCGCATGATGAAAGCACCATTACTGGAACCCTGAACTAGACAACCCCTGAACTGGACAACCCCTGATAGTTGGTCCGAAAAGAACGATGTGCAAGGAAGATGACTCATGAATACCAGCGTTAGTGGCTGCCCGTTTGCCAATTTGATGGACCCGGCCTTCATTCGAGACGGGATGCCAAACGACAAACTGAAGCAAGTTCAGGATGCCGGCCTGGCGGTCAAAATTGACGACCCCCTTACCGGCGTCCCCTTCTGGGCCATCACCCACAAATCGGCCATTGACTACGTTTCCCTCAACACCGATATTTTTTCCTCCGCGTTGCGGGGAGCCCCGCCGATGGAGCTGCCCCAGAAAAGTGTCGATAGCGCCCTCGCGAAAATGTTCCTCAATATGGATCCGCCCAAAAGCCTGGACTACCGCAAGCTGATCAGTGACAGCTTCACACCTGCAGCAGTAACACAATACAAGGATAAGCTGGAACAGGTGGCCAAAGAGGTGGTGGACAGCGTCATTGATCGCGGTGAGTGCGAATTTGTCGAAGATGTTGCCGCCGAGATGCCACTTATCACTATCCTCGCGTTGTTTGACATTCCCATCGAAGAGCGCAAGCAGTTTTTCGAATGGACCAATGTACTGATGTTCGCTGATGACCCGGAGTTTCAATACAAGGTAAACCCTGAAGCGAGCTTTCCAGTAAGGTTTTTCGAATTTTTCAAAAGTAAATTCCTCAACGGCTTTCACCGCACACGCACCATCAAAGCCAGCATTGACGTGTTAACCTATTTCAAACGCCTGGCCACCAAATGGCGTGGCAGTAACGAAGATAATCTCTGCACACGACTGCTGAACGGCACCGTTAACGGAAAAACGTTGACCGATACCGAGTTCGCCTGGACCTGCCTGATGTTGATGACGGCCGGCAACGAAAGTACCCGCACCGCCATTTCCCACGGCATGCGCAACCTGATGGAACATCCCGATCAGTACGAGTACCTGCAGCACAACCCAGACGCCCTGGATAAGGCGATCGATGAAATGTTGCGCCACAATACGTCATTTATCACCATGCGCCGCACGGCCACTCAAGATCACAAAGTGGAAGCGCTGGGCAACGCCGATATCAAAAAAGGTGATAAGGTCATTATGTACTACCATGCGGCGAATTATGACCCAGAACTGTTCGGTGATGACGCCGAGATGTTTGACATCCATCGCGCTGATCGCTGCTCAAGAATGCGTATGAATATGCGTTCTTTTGGTTATGGCAAACACAGCTGCATGGGTATGCACTTAGCAAGACTGGAAATGAAAGCGCAGTTCACCGAGATTCTTAAACGCATCAAAAACCCGAAGTTTGCCGGTCCCGTAAAATACATCCAGTCAAACTTTATTCAGGGTATCCGCGAAATGCCGATCACTTTTGAGAAAGTGTGAGATTGATAATTTCTGAACCTAAGGCTCAGGCCAACCATCCTCAGAGATGAGTTGGCTTGAGTGCTTTAGTCTTGAGTGCTTTAGTAAGGAGTTATTGAGGCAGCTGTTTCTGGAGCTTGACTCTGGTGTGGCTGATTTTCCATCCCGCAGCCGTACGTACCAGGGTGCGGTAATACCAACCCTGGTTGGAAGATTGAGGGTCATCCCCAATAAACAGATAGTTTTGCACGGTTTCGGCGCTGTCACCGTCAATAGTAATTCGAGCGGCACCGCCCACATGCAAGCCATCAGGTGCTTGGGCTAGCATAGCTGCCATTTCTTCCCGACCATTGAGTGTCTGGCGAAACACTTCATACACCGTGTCTTCGGTAAACAACTCCACCCAATCTTCAAACGGATTCAGTTCCAGTCGCAAGCAGTACTCATCCAAGACTTCGCGAATGGCGAGTCTGTCCATCACGTCTTGAGAAACAGCTTCTTGAGAGACGATTGCCTGAGAGGTTTCAATTGTCATTATTATCCTCGGATTCAGTGTTGCCGGACATTCTTTACGTCTGAGATGTCACTGTTCTAATAGGTTGACGCAGTAGACTTTACTGCGCTGCTGCCATTTCTGCAAACACCGACATATCGATTTGTCCGGTTGCCATACCCGCCATAAATCCGCCATCCACCGGCAGTGCCAAACCGTTGATATAGGTCGCCGCCTCGCTGTTCAAAAACACCAGCACGCTTGCCTGCTCTTCCGGCGCGGAACGACGGTTAATCGGCTGGATAAAGGCCTGCAATACCTTGTCATCGGTGGCGGCTTCAAAATGATTCATCATGGGCGTCTGGGTCGGTCCAGGCAATGTGCAATTGATTCGGATACGATCCTTAATCAGATTGGAGGACAGCTGCAACGTCCACACCACCACCGCTTCTTTGGAAAACGCGTAGCCTTCCTTCACCAGTTCGGGATGTGCTTCACACCAGTTGACGGCTTCTTCAAAACCTTGATGACCGATAAATTCCATCAATTGAGGAATATGCTGGCTCCAGCCCATGCCACCATTGGAGGAAATGGAGACGATGGCAGAGCCGGAATCCATCAGCGGAATGATTTTTTCAGTAAGGTAGCGGGTGCCGATGAAGTTCACTTTCATCACATCCATGGGCGCCGCAGTCTGAGGCAATCCGGCGCAATTGAACAAGGCATCAACATGGCCCTCAACAGCCTGATCAATCGCATCAACCGCCGCATCAATGGAGGCAGGGTCCCGCAGGTCGACCTGATGGAATGAAGCCATCTTTAATTTGGTTTCTTTGAAGTCCAATCCGTGAACTTCCGCACCCATTTCCAACAACATGCGAGTGGTAGCTTCCCCCATACCGGAGTAGCAACCGCTTACAATTACCCGCTTACCTTCATAACCCAGCAGATCCATATTTATTCCTCTACTTTATTCTTCTAGGGTAAGGATTGTTGACTTTGACCATTGGTGGTCAATAAGGTCAGTTTATTATGTGTCACTCACCAATAGCTGACTATTTATCAGTTATAGGGGATTGTACTACATCCTGCCGTTTTCGCAATCGGCTGTAGAGTTTCTTTACATAGAAGCTCACAATATTGGCAATCACATAAGTTTAACCCTTTGGATTTTGGGACTTCCAATAACCTTCAGGGTAGTATTAGAATAATCTTATAATTGACTCACCGTCATTAATATCAATAAAAAGGAAGACTCTGATGGTTAGCTGCGCCTTTAACCCGGACAACTACCTGGGCGAAACCCCACTCTGGTCGACACAGGAGCAGGCGCTCTATTGGGTGAACTGTGAAAACCCACCGCAAATTCACCGCTGGCAACCGCACACCGGCACTCATACAGTATGGCCCATGAACGAAAGAGTAGGAGGCATCGTCCTGAAAGCTGAAGGCGGTCTACTGGTGGTACTCTCACATGGCCTGTACGATTTCGACTCAAACAGTGGCGAGTTGACGTTGCGAGCGGCCTCTCCCCTGCCCGATTACGTTTCCCTGCACGAATGCCAATGCGACCGCCAGGGTCGATTGTGGGTGGGTGCCTACGACCACCACTTCAGCCCCCAGCAGCGTAACGCCAAAGAAGGCGCGATTTTTCGCCTGGATGGCGATCAACTCACCCCGGTCATCGACAATATCAGTGTCGCCAACGCGCTGGCTTTCAGTCCCGACGGCCGCACCCTCTACGTTTCAGATTCACCTACCCGGCGGGTTGATGCTTACGACCTGGATCCCGTCTCCGGTGAATTGTCCAATGGTCGCCACTTTGTCAGCCTGGGCGACGGTGAAGGTTATGTGGATGGTGCCACTGTGGATGCCGAAGGCGGTTTCTGGCTGGCTGCCGTAGGTGCAGGCACGCTGCGTCGCTATTTAGCGGATGGGACCCTGGACCAGGTCGTTGAGCTACCAGTGTCCAACCCCACCAAACCCGCCTTTGGTGGAGCGGAGCTGGACACCCTCTATGTCACCACCACCAAGCTGCCCATCGGCCCGGATAGTGAGGCCAATGGCGCTATCTATGCGTTACAAGTGGGCGTGAAAGGCTTACCTGAACCGGCCTTCCTGGGTTAATTAAAAAGTAAAGTTGAAGGCTGAGATTCAGCCTTCTAGGAACACCAACACCTTACCAGGATTGAGGATATTGTCCGGGTCCAGTGCACGCTTGAGTGTGCGCATCAGCTGCAGCTCTTCCGGACTGCGCGTGTGGGAGATGTAAGCCGCACGAGATGTACCAATACCGTGCTCCGCCGATATGGATCCGTTGACAGCCCGCACTGCATCGTACACACACGTATCCAGTCGATCGGCAATCTCATCGTTCAATTCACCAATGCTGACCAGAGCATGCAGGTTTCCATCGCCCGCATGGCCGTAAAAAATCATCTCCACTTGCGGATAGGCCTCACGCAGATTGGCCCGAGCCTGTTCCACAAACTCTGGCATATCCGCCTGCCCCATACTCACGTCATAACTGCGAAACGGCCGCATGGGGGCAATGCCCAGCTGCATTTCTTCACGGATGTTCCACAGCGCCTGCCGTTCGCGCTCGGATTGAGCAATCACGGCATCCTGGACCACGCCGTCTTCCAGCAACTGCATCAGCACCCGTTCAAACTGGGGCGCATCACCTTCGGGGTCGCCGCCCATGGCTTCCACCAGCGCGTAATAGGGGTGGCCCAGAGATATCGGACGGTTTACGCCCTGCGGCTGTGCCCCACTCATACGTTCATAGAATTCTTCCCACATCAGCTCGTAGGAAGACAGCCGGCCTGAAAGTGTCACGCCCAGCTGCCTTAATACGTTCAGGCAGTCTTCAAAACGGTCCATCGCCAACAAGGCAGTCTGTGTGGTCGACGGCAACGGACGTAACCGCAATACCGCTTTAGTGACGATACCCAGAGTCCCTTCACTGCCCACCAACAAGTGCTTCCAGTGGTAACCGGCGTTGTCTTTCAGCATTTTGGTCAGGGAGGAGACCACCGAACCATCGGCCAATACCGCTTCCAGCCCAATCACCATGTCCCGCATCATGCCCCAACGCAGCACTCGGTTGCCACCGGCGTTGGTACCAATGACGCCGCCAATGGTGGCAGACCCTCGCGCTCCCAGATCCAGTGGTAATAACAACTGTTGCTCTTCGGCCGCTTCCTGAGCCAGTTGCAGGATACAGCCCGCCTCTACCGTCATGGTCATGGCGTCCGGATCGACTTCCACAATACTCGACATGCGTTCGAGTGAAATGGCCAAACCACCATTGGCCGGCACAGCTGCACCGCAGGTACCTGTCTGGCCACCGATGACTGTCACTGGCAACTTGTGTTGTGCCGCCAGTTTGATGATCCCTGCCAATTCGTCGGTCGAACCCGGGCGTACCATAAAGGCAGGTTGGGATTGGTATTTACGAGTAATATCAATACGGTAGCGATCGTCAATCTCCGCTCCGGCAAACACCGCCTTCTCGCCCACAATATTGGCCAGCGCCTGCGCCAAAGGGTCTTGAGTGTTATCCAATGCTGCTCTCCCGGTTATTGTGAGTCTTGGCTCGCCCGAAACTGCTGAACGGCCTGGGCGGCGCCGCGTCGAATAAACCCCAAATCGCTGCCTTCCACTAACAGTTGCACGCCCTTATCCATCAAAGCGCGGGTATAGTCAGCCCCCAGGCTGGCACTGGCGGAAATCTTTCCGTATTGATCACACACCTTAACGATGTCCTCTATGGCCTCTAACAAGCCCTCGTGAACCTCCAGCACCACTCCCAGTCCCAGCGCCAACCCCAGATCGACTGGCCCCACAAACAGGCCATCGATCCCTTCAACGGCGGCAATGGCAGCCAGGTTATCGAGTCCTTCGGCGGTTTCAATCATGGCAAAACACAACGGTTCTTGAGGTTTAGCAGCAGGCGACTCTCCCTGTTCTGGCTTCGAGTAATAACTGCGCACCTTGCCAAAGGAACGGTTGCCTGCGGGCGGATAGCGCATCGCCTGCGCCGCCCGATACGCCTGCTCTGGAGTGGATATCATCGGCAGCACCACCCCGGCCGCTCCCAGGTCCAGGGCACGCATGATATCGGCCGGTTCTGCTGTAGCCAGTCTGACCAGGGAGGGCACCCGATTGATGTCAATGGCCTGAATCACAGTGCCGAGGGTCTCCCAGGTCACAGCGCCGTGCTGCAGATCCACCACCACGCAATCGTACCCCGCACTGCTGACCAGCTCTGCGGTGTAGGGGTTACCAATAGCGACCCACGTAGCAAAAACCTTGCTGGCAAAAGTCCTGGAATCTGTAACGAACATCTGAGAGGGAAACATCATGAACAGACCTCATTGTCTTTTTATTGGGTGTGGATCTTATTATTAGCTGTAGCATTCTTCTGACGTTTGATATACATTACAACAAATAACTGACTATGTGTCAGCTTATTTTTGCGATAACTTTCATAATAACTTATTCAGAAACAGGGTATTGCGATGAGTTCCCAACCGAAGACTGCCGACTTTCGGTATGATCCGTTTTCGCCTGAGACCATGGAAAATCCACAACCGCTGTACGAGGTGCTGCGGCGCGATCACCCGGTTTATTACCTGGACAAGTATGACGCTTTTTTCCTCTCCCGTTTCAACGACATTGTCGAGGTGCTGTCCTACACCGACAACACTTTTATGCAAACTGAGGGCTCCTTGCCCACCCCGGCGGCACTGAGAAACCACAATCACGGTGTCGCTCCGGCAAATTCCCGCACCGATCCGTTCCCCATTTCCCAGCGACTCGGCAACCCGGTGCATTCCAAGGTTCGTCTGGCCCACATTGCCCCGATGATGCCGGGTCAATTAAAGCACCTGCAGGACCTGATCACCCAGTTGGCCAACGAACGGCTGGACGAGTTGCTGCCACAGGGCCGTTTCAACCTGACTGCCGATTACGGCGGCTATGTGTCGTCCAACGTGATCATGCACCTGATGGGCATGCCCAAGGAAGAAGCGCGTTTCTGTCTCGACCTGGTGAATTCCGGCACCACCACCGATCCGGAATTGGGAGGCTTTGATTCCGCCGCCACCGCACAGAAATGCATCCAGCACTACATGCCCTATGTAAAAGCGCGCATGGATGCCGGAGCTGACGGCAGCGTACCGATGGTGGACGGGCTGATCAATTACCGATTCGAAGGCCGCGCATTGACTGTCACCGAAGTGGCTCAAAATCTGGTCTGTGCCTTTATCGGCGGTATCGAGTCGGTACCCAAGGTTACTGCCCACGGCTTGATGGAGCTTGCCAACCATCCGGATCAATTAGCCGCGGTGCGCGAAGACCTGGATAACAATTCCCGCATCGTCACCGAAGAGATGCTGCGTTATTGCGCCCCGGCACAATGGTTTATGCGCACGGTCCACAAGCAAGTCACCATTGCCGGCCACACTTTCAAACCCGGCCAGCGGGTTTTTCTGCTGTTGGCCTCGGCCCTGCGTGATGACCGGGAATTCGACGATCCCTGCGCGTTTCAGTGGGATCGAAAAATCAAACGCACCCTGGCCTTTGGTCAAGGTATGCATTTCTGCATCGGCGCCCACCTGGCGAAGATGGAAATCCGCACCATGGTCAAAGCCTTCCTCAGCCGTGTGCCCCACTATCATTTTGATATGGACAACGCCAGGCGTCCGCCTTCTAGTTTTCAGATTGGTTGGAATTATTTACCGGTCGTGATTAACTGAGCGCAACTCGCAAAAAGGGCTGTATTTCAGACAGCCCTATCAACTTGCCAAACGTCATGATTACTTTTGTGTCGGCGGCACCGCCTCCTTCCAGGCATCTCGATTGGCTGCACAGGTTTCGACGGCCTTTTCCCAGTAACGCTCACCATGGGACAGATTGACAAAATTGAACGAAGGCTTGTGGCGGAATTCCAGAATCTCGACACCGTCGGGACCCGGTGTGTAGGTGTAGGGAACGCCTGAAGGAACAAAAAAACAATCCCGGGGGCCGAGTTCTTCGGTTCCGAATTTGATGCTGCCGGCCACTATATAGTACATACAGTCGGCATCGTGAGTGTGGCGCATCAGCGGATAATCCCGTTTCAACCACGCATGTATGACACAAAAGCCCGGCATGTCAGTCAGCACTTTAATCTCATCGCCTTCCAGATATCCCGCTTCTACAGCCTGGGAAATGCCCGCTTTTTGCACGTCCGACATGCTCTCCATTGTCATGCAACCGGCTTCCATCAAGCTGGGGGCCTCGCTGGCACGATAGATTTTCAGTTGGGGTCTCTCAGCAGATTCCGACATCAGTTCTTCCTCGTTTTTTGCCATGTTTTTTGTGACGGTTTATGGCGTCTGTGGCAGTCGGGTCAGTTCCGCGCCGATACGGGTATTGCCCGCGGGCGAAAGTCCAAACAATTGTCGAGCTTGATCGTCCAGACTCGCCTGTACTTCAGCCGGCAATGTCATGCTCCAGTTCATCTGTGGGCGGATAAAGTCCGCACTGTAATAGGCAAACATCATGCGCCGTTGCTGATCCTCGGTGCTGTTCTGGCCGGAGGTATGCCACAATCGACCTTCCATCGCGATAAATGATCCAGCTGGGGCTTCAAACGGTAAGGTTTGCTGAAAGGCATCCTCAGGCACCTGATCCGCAGATTGATAGCGGTGGCTGCCCGGTAGATAACGAGTGGCGCCATTGGCCTCGGTGATATCATCCAGACACCAGATGATATTGATCGCCCAGGGATGCACCCAGGGTGAAGGGATGACCAGAGCCTGATCGGAGTGCAAATTCATCGGGCCGGCACCGGGCAAGGCAATATTGGCCGTGAAGTTGGAAATCAAATAATGCGAACCCAACACGGCTTCTACCGCTTGCAGAGCATCCGGACGTAAAAGAAGTTCGAGAAATACCGGGTCCATGGCCGGTAAGTTGTTCACCCGAACACTGGAGGCGTTGGGGTCCAGGGTAGGAATATGGGTGGAGCCCATCACTTGCCGGGTAATTTCAATTCCCCTCTGCAAGCCGGCTCGAGCCCGCTCAAGTTGAGCGCCGGTTAATACTTCCGGAAAAATACAGAAACCCTGTTCCGTTAATTGCTGCTTCAAATCAGTAGTGTTCATCTTGGAGTCACCTGGGTGATTGGCCATTGATGAGCCCAAAGCCTTGGCTCTTGTAACCCAGCAGCGTGAGCATGGTGTCCGATCCGAATTGTTGGATTTCCGGCTTGAGTGACAAAAACCAATTCTCCTGAGTGCGCACATAGGTTTTGGTGTACCAGGCAAATATGCCAGCCCGGGTTTTGTCGGTAGTGGTGTTGGCTCCAGTCTGGTGCCAGAGCCTCGACTCAAACACAATCATCGATCCGGCAGGCGCTTCCAGCGCTACCGTGTCGGTAGCCATCTCTTCAGGTCTCACCGCTCGGTTAAGCAGATGACTGCCGGGTACAATGCGGGTTGCACCATTATCGTCAGTAAAATCGTCGATAGCCCAGGCACAATTCAGGCCTTGAGGTCCGGCCTCTGGCCAGGGTTCGGCCAGAAACGTCTGATCGGCATGCAGATAGCCTCCGGCACACCCAGGCCCACAGATATTGGCTGACAAGTTCCCCAGTAATGCCGGCCACCTTAAGATGTTGCGGACATATTCCATGGCCATCGGATGCTCAACCAGATCCTCAAACACCGGATCACGGCTGAGTACATTCCAGATACGCTGATTGGTAGTGGGATCGCCATAATCCAGAGCAAACTCGGGCAATTCCCGCTGGCGCTGACGGTCGTCTTCCGCGGCGCGGTAAATAGCGTCACGAGTTCGCTTCAGACTGTCGCCGGTTATAACCCCGGGTACCACGGTATAGCCATACTCAGCCAGGTTGCTCAGGCCCTGTTCCAGGCTGGAAGTAAATTCAGGTGTTCGGGTCACAGAAGTTGCAGGTGTCATAGGAATCTTCCTGTTAAATCACACGACAGTTCGCAGGCAGTCCTGAGGTTATTTCTACCCCATCGTCCAACACTAACTGAGAAGACAGGTCGATATACTCATCAATGCGGGTCAGCAAGCCATTTTCAGCCGAGACGAACAGACAACAGGGCTTACCAATGCAGGTTCCGTCCGCCAGCTTCATGACAAACATGTGTCGTTGTACGAGGCCATCGTCCACCGTTGAACGCCGAATATCCAACAGCTGCATGGCTTCAACACCGGCAAATAACTGCTGCCAGGCAGAAGCCGCCTGCTCGAGGGTTTGCGCCACACAATCGAAGTTGTGCCAGAAGCGAGCCTCTGGCGCGCAGAGGTTGAGCATGGCATCCAGATCTTTGGCGGCCAGGGCGGCGTAAAACCGGTCCAACACGGACTCGGTAGTTGGAGTTAAGGTGGTTGACACTCTCCCTACCTCGCTGGGTTTTATCACGATTATTGTTATGGATGGCCTTACTAAGGTCGGACTAGTTTAAGCTCTGTCTTACTGGCTTCTTCAGGCTTAATCAAGTTCCTGCCTCGAGCGGCCTTTTCCAGATAAAACTGTCATGTCGAGATACACGGTTATTTTGAAAAACTACTATTCTCGATAAGACTTTATGCAACAACGAGAACGGTCAGACGGTTTTAGATTAAGGCCGTTTGTATCTAGGCTAGCACCTACATATAATCGAAACAACCATAATTAACTAACCATCAGTTATAATCGTCAAAATTAAACGAGGCAGGACGCCCTGTGAGAGATGCGACCAACATGAAGTATTACCATGTGGATGTCACCGAATTCGGGGGTCCCGAAACTCTGAAGATGATTCAGGAAACGGAACGCCCCGAGCCTACTACCGGCCAGATCCGGGTGCGAGTCCTCACTGCCGGCACCGGCTTCACCGACACCATCATTCGACAGGGTCAGTACATTGATGTTAAGGAAAAGCCCCCGTTTACTCTCGGTTACGACTGGTTCGGCATCGTCGACAAGCTGGGTGCAGATGTGACTGGGCTGAAGGTTGGGCAATACGTGGCTGACCTGTCGATCATAGGTGGCTATACCCAGTATCTCTGTGTCGATGCCGACAGAGTCGTACCCGCGCCGAACGGGTTGCATCCCGCTGAAGCAGTGGCCATGATTTTGTCCTACACCACTGCCTACCAGATGCTGACCCGCATCCGTAATATTCCCGAAGGCAGTACCTGCCTGGTGCATGCGGCCGGCGGTGCGGTAGGTACCGCGTTGCTGGAACTGGGTCGGCTAATGGGCCTCACCATGTATGGTACGGCGTCTCCGGCAAAGCACGACACCGTCAGGCAGCTGGGGGGAATCCCCATTGATTATCGGCAACAGGATTTTGTCGAGGTTGTAAAGCAAGCAACGGATGGTCAAGGAGTGGATGTGGTGTTTGACACCATCGGTGGCAAAAGTTGGAGCCGGTCCCGCAAGGCACTGAAGAAAGGCGGACTACTGGTTTGCTTTGGCGTGCTCCAGTACACCACCGGCGAAGAAAGCAAAACCGATACGCTACTGGGCTTTCTGAAACTCAACCTGGTGTGGAAATGGTTTCCGGCCGGTAAGACCGCCACCTTTTACAACATCAGTCACCGACGGGATAAGCACCCGGAAGAGTTTAAGCAGGACGTCCAAACCCTGTTTTCCATGCTGGCAGAAAAAAAGTTGCACCCAGCCATTGCCGAACTGGCCCCCCTCAGTAAAGCCGCCGATGTGCATCGGCGAATTGATCAAGCAGAGATCAAGGGCAAGGTAGTATTGCAGTGCAATTTCTTTCCACTGCAATCCGCTAATGCAGAACCAGCCATTAAACAAGCTACCTGATTGAGCGAGTAAATCTTAGCGGTTAAGTTTTTCGATCATCATGGTTTCAATCTGACGGCGGGCCACCTTATTACTGGGCAGCATAGGTACATCCTCCCGGCAGATAGCCACATAAGCACGGGGCACTTTATAACTGGATAAATTCTTCACCAGCTGCGCCTGGATCATAGAAAAATCCAGCTCTACCCCCTCACGAGGTACCACCGCCGCCACCAGCAATTGGCCTCTTTCCTTATCGGGAATCCCAACAACATAGGCTGAATGCACACCATCCAACTGCTGCATTTCATATTCCACTTCCGCTGGGGATACATTACTGCTGGCGGTTTTGATCATATCTCCATCGCGACCCACAAAGTGAATCCGTGAGCCATCGCGCTGACCAAGATCACCGGTATGGTAATAACCATCGACAGTAAAATAGCCATCGCGCTCCATTTTGTGCAAACCGGGTGTCAAAGCATTACCCCGCACTTGAATCTCCCCCACTTCGCCATCGGCAACCGGGTTATTGTTTTCATCAGCAACCCGTACCTCAAAGCCATCGGCAATATGATCCAACGGCGGACACAGTGGGTAGCCATCAGCTCGCATGGTATCGGCATAGGAGTATGGACCCAGGGTTTCTGTCATACCGAGAGCCCAGATGGTCATGCCTTTCGGATATTCGAACATATCGTCTTTGGCCAGCACACTGCCCATGGCAATTTTACTGTTGGTGGAAGTGCCTTCCGTGCAAACGCTTTTCGCTCCGGCCGCCCAATTGGCCAGCAAGAACAACATCAAGCCCCCCACCCAGAACATGGGCAGCCCCACCATGATTTCGGCTCCCGGCGGCAGTGGCCGCATCTTGCAGAGGTAGCGGGTTCGCTGCAGCATCGGACCGTGACAGTGTTTCACCCCCTTGGGCATCGCCATGGAACCGGACGTATAAATTTCCAGTACCTGGTCCGAGGGATGGATCTCGGTTTCAATTTTACTCAGCAATTCATCCGTTATCGAATCCGCTGTGGACATCAACCAGTGTTGATCGCGAACCGAAACCGGCAAGTCCGGTCCGGAAGACACCACCCAGCGCAAGTAAGGTACTGAGGGCACTCGAAGCTCGGCCGAGTCGACAGTCAGTAATTCCGGCAGTGCTTCACACAAGCGCTTCACATAATCTTTACCCAACAACGAACGCTGCAGTAACAAACCACAGATGTCCGACTGCCGGAGAATACGCACCAGTTCAGAGGATTTAGCCAGAGTACTGATCGGCACCGCAATGCCGCCGGTTCGGGCGATGGCCGCGAACGCCACAGCAAATTCCGGGCCGTTACCGTAGATAAATCCAACCCGACTGCCTTTCCCTACGCCGCGAGCGATCAACCCCCGAGCCATTTCGCAGGAGCGACGATCGAGTTCGACAAAGCTAAGAGCATGGGTTTCACCCTCACTGAGAGACAACGAGATAGCGGTATTATTGCCGTAGAGGCTAGCCGCCGCCCTGATCAGCTGCGGAAAGGTCTGAGCCAACTCGATGGTTACCGGTAGCTGATGTTCCTGATTCATTACATTCATGTTTAAGGGGTAACTGTTTGATTTTGAGGTTGTTCTTGAGCTTGAACCTGTTCGATATCCTGCGCCAAGGTGCGGCCGCATAGAATAAGAAAAATACAGCCGACCAGTGTTAACAAGGAAACAGATGCCAGCGCGTAACGAATGGATTCCGAGCCGTAAGCGGGCATGAGCCAGTCACTGAGTGCACCGACGATAAACGGGCCCGCACCAGCCCCGACAATGTTGATGATAAACAGCAATACCGCAGACGCCGTCGCGCGCATGTTTAATTGCGCCAAAGACTGGTTCACGCTGTACATGGCCGGAATGTAAATATTCATCAACACGTAGTACGGGAAAAAACAGACCAATGCCAGGGTCAGGGAATCCGACAGCAAAAACACCAACGCCAGAGGCACCCCTGACATAGTGCAGATCCCCGGTACCACTATCCGCCACGAGGTTTTGATCGTCGCCATTTTATCGGTGATAAGTCCACCCAAAACGGTACCCAGCACGCCACCGCCACCGACAATCAGTGCCATCCACTGGCCGGTCTCCGACGGTGATAATGCATGCACGCGGCTGAAAAATTCATAGCCCCACATCAATACCCCATAACCGGGAATCGACAGAAACGAACAACCTATGATCAATAATACCCAGGAGCGAGAAGCGCTGAGAAAACCTAATGTCTCCCAAAAACTGAGCGTCTTGCCGCTGGCCATCGCAGGATCGGATTGCCCCCGCGGAGGCTCCTTGACGGTAAAGCGCAGGACCAGGGCAAACAACACTCCCGGCACACCGATGACAATAAAGGCCGTGCGCCAATCAAAATGCTCCAGCAGGTAACCGCCACCCAGATAGGCCACCGCCGAACCGGCAAACACCCCTGAGGAATAGATCGCCAAGGCCGTACCTCGACGATGAGTGGGGAAATAATCCGCGATCAATGAGTGGGCAGGTGGTGTTCCTGCCGCCTCGCCAATACCAACACCAATACGGGCAATCACCAAATGCACAAACGTCTTTGCCATGCCCGAAGCAATGGTCATGGCACTCCAAATGGTCAAGCCAATGGCAATGATATTACGACGATTGCTTTTATCCGCCCAACGGGCAATGGGGATACCGGCAAAGGTATAAAGAACCGCGAAGGCAAACCCCACCAGCAATCCCATGGCAGTATCCGATGCGCCAAACTCGGCCTTGATCGGGCCGATAAACACCGACATGATTTGCCGATCAACAAAATTAAAAACGTAGACAATAAACAACACGCCTAAAACATAGTTAGCGTATGCCGGGGAATAAGCGGCGGACTTCTCTGATTTTTGCGAGACTTTGGACGTTATCATATTGTTTTTTAAGGCCAGACTCTCTGATTTTCTCATGGTAATGCTCAGCTCTTCACTGCGGTTTCGCTGGCAACAGCTTGGGGCAACTTTAACTCCACGATAAAGCGCGTCAGCCTCAGTGCCGCAATTTTCCACTGCCCTTTCTGCTTATCCCACCTTTCATGGTAGTTTCCATCACCCGGTTTCTCCCTCATCCCGTTCGCCTCCAATTGTGTTGTCAATGCAACACTTTGATTATGGTTTTTTGGAATCCCTAAAGTACAACACCACAAAGGCAATGTCTCGGTACCTGCACCCTCCGTGAGCCCCTGGATAGTTTGATAACCCCACCGCACAGGGCTTTATCCTATGGATTCAAACGCCATTGCTTTGCCAGACAAGTCGGCCTTCACCCAGATGCCGGTTAACCATTACATACGCCCAATCCCTCATGAAGAAATATACCATTAACTGACCCCCCATCAATTAATGGTTGTCAGCTTTGGAAATCCAGTGCTATCCTGAATCCATGTTACACCCTGTAACATTTTCGCTTACGGGTAAAACAACGACGGTCAATAAAACATATAACAAACCGAAGGAGGCTCAGATGGAATTTCAGATTCTGCTTAAGGGTGGAACCGTGGTCGATGGTACCGGTGCCCCGGCATACGAGGCCGATGTGCGTGTCAACCAAGGCGTTATCCAGGAAATTGGCCCCAATCTTCAGGCCCGTCAGGGCGAACGGGTTGTCGATGCCAACGGTTGCCATGTGACACCGGGTTTTATCGAAACCCACAATCACTGGGATGGTGGTGTCTGGTGGTCACCCATGATGGAGCCTGCCGCCGCTTATGGCATTACCACCTCTATTAATGGCAACTGCGGCTTTTCCATGGCACCGGCAAAGCCAGAAATTCTGCATGACGTGGTTGATATCTTTAACTTTTTTGAGGATATCCCCGAAGAACCCATGACCAACCTGATCCCCTGGGACTGGCAAAAATGGAGCGAGTACAAAGCCTCGTTTCTGCGCAATGTAAAAGTGCCGGTTAACTTCGCGGCGTTTTGTGGGCACATTCCCATTCGCCTGTATGTGATGGGAAATGAGGCCTGGGAGCGCGCGGCCACGGATGACGAAATCGCTCAGATGTGTGCTCTTCTGGACGATGCCATGCAGGCCGGCGCCATGGGGCTGTCTTCCAACCAACTGGATTATGACAAACACGATCGTCCCCTGCCCTCGCAACTGGCCGATGACAGGGAATATCTGGCCCTGATGAAGGTTGTCGCCAACTACCCGGGCGCTACGGTACAAGTCATTGTCGACCACTACATGCGCATGACCGGTCCTGAACAGGCCGAGCGGCTTGGCAACCTGGCCCACGAAGCCAAGGTACGACTGCAATGGGCCGGCGTACCCACGCTGCAATTCCAGGCTGAAATTGCAGAAAAATCCCACGCCATTCACGAGAATTTCAAGGCCCAGGGCATGGACAACTGGACTGGATTCCATCATGAGTCCCCCACTTCAGTGATAAACTTTGTACGCTCACTGGTGTTCGCCCAGAATGGCAACCAGGTGTGGCAGGAACTGATTGATGCGGAAGGCTATGAAGCCAAGAACGCTATGTTGTTGGACCCAGAGTGGCTGGCACGGGCCCGGGAATCCTGGGAAAATCAATATTCCCACTCCTACTTCCACGATCCCAGCGCTCTCACCTTCAAGGAAAGTGAATCCGGTTACGGCCCTGTCGGTGTCACTCTGGCAGACTACATGGAAAGCACCGGTATCGAACACCCTTCCGATGCCCTGGCGCAATGGGTTTACCACAACGGCCCTGAATCCGTACTGCATAAACGCAGCTGGGAACGCAACATGGATCTGCTGGTCAAGATGCTGAAAGACCCCCGCTCCGTCGGCAATATTTCCGATGGCGGCGCACACGGTAAAATGTTTTGTGGCTACGGCGACAATATCTCCCTGTTAACTCGGTTTGTTCGTGACGAAAAGCTCCTCACCATTGAAGAGGCGGTGCATGTCATGACCGGCAAACTGGCGGACTTTTTTGGTCTTGGCCAACGAGGTGTGATCAAGGAAGGTTATATTGCAGACATTGCGGTATTTGATCTGGATAAGATCGAGCGCCGGCCTGAAGAGAAAATCTGGGATGTTTGGGATGGTGAAGGTGGCCGTACCTACCGCTACACCCGGGCAGCGGCTCCTATGCTGATTACCTTAGTCAAAGGTGTACCAACGTTTGACAATGGTGCCGTGACCGGACGCTTCCCTGGTGAATTTGTCGGCCCCAGTCCCGCTTCGCCCGAAGCGCTGGAACAAACCCTGGCCGCTGCAAGCTGATATGAGCAAGCCGGTAATGCCGACAACAAACTCTCTCCCCTGCGGGGAGAGTCCTGTTCGTACTAAAAAACAAACAACTCGGGAAAAATTACTGTCAGCGGCGGCTCAACAGTTCCTGTACAAGGGTTATCTGAACGTGTCGGTGGAAGACATTTCCACGGCGGCTGGCGTCAGTCGCATGACGTTCTACCGGTACTTTACCGACAAAGTGGCGTTATCCATTGAGCTTTTCCAGCATGAAGTCGCCAAGGTAAAGCCCCTCTACTGGGAAATCAGCAAAGAGAATTTTTACGATCGGGAAGCCGTAAAACGCTGGATAACCACGCTGTTTGAAGTGGATAAAAACAATACCAGCACCCTGAAAGTGTTCAGCCAGGTGATGGCTGTCGAACCGAGATTTACTCAGGCAGCGCAAACCCTGATTGCTGACTTGATCACCCATCTGGGCAGACAGATTCCCGCTTTTAACCTGAATCCCGATCATGCCGAGGATCGGCGACGCTGGCTCGAAGCCTGGCTGCTACTCTATGAAGTTCTGGATCAGAGCAACCATGCCGCTCTGAATTCCGGTATCGCCAATGACCCCTGGATAGTGGACATCCTGGCGGATCGTTTTGTGGCTTTTGTTCAAAATCGCTAAAAAATCCTGACAACAAGAACAATACCCAGGGCCAACAATGACCAAACCTAACACATCGAACTCACTCAAGCTTGAGCCCACCTCCAGCCACTCACCCTGGTATCTTCGTTACGTCATGTTGATGGCCTTTCTGGTGGTCATGGTGAGCTTAATGGATCGCTATGTTGTCTCGATCCTGATGGAACAAATCAAGGCCGAGTTATCACTGACCGACACCCAGTTGGGCTGGTTAGTCGGCCCAGCTTTTGTTGTGGTCCATATTCTCAGTCAACTGCCACTGGCACGCCTGGCGGATAAAACCCGGAGAGTCGCCATGATCTCACTGGCAATGAGTTTGTGGAGTATATTCACCATGGCCGCCGGTTTTGCCAAAACGTTTCCTGTACTATTGATCACCCGTATGGGTGTTGGCATCACAGAAGCGGCCAGTTCCCCGGCGCTTGCATCCTTACTATCGGATTTCTTTACGGCCAAACGCCGTGGCCGGGCCATGTCAATGCTGTCCGTCGGGGGTGTTGCGGGTATTGGTGCCGGCATGTTGTTGGGAGGCATCGTCGGCCAGCATTATGGTTGGCGCACGGCTCTAATTGTCGCAGGCATTCCGGGACTGTTGTTGTCGCTGCTGGTTTGGTTAACCATCAAAGAGCCTCGACGTGGCGCCTCCGACCAGGCCGATGATTTGTCTCCCGACACACTACCGGATTCACAGCGCAGCCTCATGGATGTACTCCGCATTCTGTTGAGCAACCGTACTTTTATCTGGTTACTGATTGGCGCCAGCCTGTCCATGGTCACCAGTATCGGTCGAGGGGCCTGGGAACCGGTGTTCCTGATTCGTGTCTATGAGCTCAATCAGGCATCCGCCGGCATGATTTACTTCCTGATTTCACCGGTACCATCCATGATCGGTGGATTTTTCGGCGGCTTATTACTGGACCACCTGGTGCAAAAAGACCGACGCTGGTATCTCTGGTTTCCCGCCATCGCGATGCTGATCAGCATGCCCTTCTCTATCGCCTTTTACCTCTGGCCCCAACATGAAACCTTCTTCAACGGCTCGTTGCCTGTAGGCTTTATATTTTCCATTCTGGGGTCAGTCATTGGTGCCATGATGGGCCCTGCCATTATCGCTGCGGCTCAGTCACTGTTCGATGCGTCGATGCGAGCCATGACCCACGCCGTGTGGAGCATGGCCGCCAACCTGATCGGCATGGGGCTTGGCCCTTTGGCCGTTGGTTGGTTGAGCGAAACCATGTCCATAGAGTTTGGGGCAGATTCGATTCGTTACGCGATGACGATCGTTGCTGGGGTTGCATTGCCAGCAACCTTGGCGTTGTTAATAGGTGCCAGGTATATTCGTAAGGATTTTAGACAGTCAGATAGTTCAAAACAGTTTAGTGTTGAAACAGCTAATGGTTAATTTAAATATAAATGCATATTGAAGGAGGCAGAACAATGGCCCCAGCAGGTCACTTAAGAGCCAAGTTCTGTTATCAAAATGCAGGATTGAGACACTCAAAAAATTACAGTTGGCTGGCGACTTCGGCCAGAATAGAAGCGGTTTTTTCAGGCTCGGAAACCATCAAGTCATGACCGGTATCGACTTCCCAAAAGCGGCCTTGAGTCAGTAGTTTTATACCTTCTTTATGCTCATCGCTCAGGGTTTCCTTTTGTACGGCGGTCACAATAAATGAAACCGGTATCTGCCTCATCGCTTCTTCATTGTTAAGCACCAATGGCTGAGTGAAACATTTCCAAGGGTGTGGACTCAACTTAGGCTCCATCCAGGCAATTAGCTCGGGATCTGTCACGCCATAGTAATCACCTGGCAACATTGGAAACTGACCGGGGAAGAGGACCAGCTCTATACCATCAACCACCTGCATGCTTTCATAGGCCGCGTTCATCATATCAGGTGCCACGTCGGCCAGTGATTGACCCGTCATTGGGTAGGCAGCATCCAAATAGACCACATTCGCGATCCTCTCTGGCACACGGTCCGCTATCCCGGTGATAACCATTCCCCCATAGCTATGTCCCACAAGAATAACATCATGTAAATCTTCACGCTCCAGAACATTCACGACATCGGTAATGTGAAAGTTCAGATCAACTTCAGGGCTGAGAAGGTGTTCACGCTCACCCAGACCCGTTAAGGTTGGCGTGTAGACGTCGTGTCCTTCATTCCTGAGGGCTTTAGCTACGAATTGGTAGCACCAGCCACCGTGACCACCACCATGTACCAAGACAAAAATTGCCATACGAACCTTTCCTCCAAATTAACTCACAACCGACAACCGTCAGTTGACGTTTGCTTCAATGGTTTGGACATACAACTTGAGTAATATTGTGTTTTCACTAATTAAAAGCCCACCAAATGGCGGGCTTTTAATTGATCTACATCCATTTAATATACATATAGTTAATATTCGTGCTTAATGAAAATTTACTCTGAAATCGATTCCATAAGTACGCGGATCCATATAGGTACTGGAACTTACAGGACCAAATCCCAGAGGATATTCAAGATAATCTTCATCCAAAAGATTGCGTCCCCACACAGACAGCTCACCAGTTAAACGACTGCCCAAAGTAATCTCTTTCAAAGCAACACGGGCATTAAGAATCCAGGTTTCGGGCTTAAATTTAGCCCCAGGAGTCGCATCGCTGTCTTGTTGATAGCGAATCTTGTCTTGCCAAATGGCATTGAATCCAGCGCTGAGATATGCCGTACCCCAGAACGGGGTTGACTCATAGTTTAGCGCCAGATTACCACTCCACTCAGCCGTCAAGGTTGGATCATAGTCACTGGCCGATATGACTTTATCGATAGCCATCAACTCTGGAGTCAGTTCACTGTACTCGGAATCGGTGAAAGCCAATGATCCGCTTAAGGTTAAACCTTCAAGCAATAGTGCTGTGACTTCAAATTCAGCTCCCTGAGCCTCCAGCGTTCCTTGTTCAAGAATAAAGGTCCCGGCATTGGCCACATTTTGAGCCGAGTACTTCACAGGATCAATAGCTGCCAATGCCGCAGCTGCAAGGGGATCTCCCAAAATTGAAGGACCATTTTGTGAGGACTGCAGATGTTCATAAGTAACATCATATAAAGCAATGTTCATCCTTACACGGCCGTCAATAAAATCACCCTTCAGGCCCAATTCAAAAGACTCTACCTCTTCCGGCTCAAATGCATAACCACCGGCAGATCCACCGGATACGTAGGCGGTCGACCATTTTCCATACGCCATAATACTGTCGGTAATATGGTAATTCAGTCCTAACAAGTAACTGGTGTTATCGTCTTTGTAGTCAAAGTCATCTCGTATCCCTGAATTAATGGTATAGCCCGATTTCTCGTCCCAGGTTTTTCTAAGCCCAACCTGCAGTGATAGATTATTAGTCATGCTGTATTCAACATGACCGTATAGTGCTTTCGATTCAGCCTCGTTATACCCCCGTCTGCTTGGATCCGGATTCACGAGTACATAACGAGAATCACCAAAGAATGGTGTAAATGAAATCGCTTGGCCTCCCGGATCTTTATCTTCTGATTCATACCACAGTGCCCCAAAGATAGCCGTAATTGAGTCCGTATCATAGTTCACCTGAAACTCATCACTGGTTTGCTCACTTTCGCCCAGAGAAAATGAACAAACTAAACAAAAGTGTCCTGGAAAGTTACCAAATGGAGTCGCTACTGTGATAGGTAAGGTACCACCACCGATATCTGCAGGTTGATTTATTTCGCTTTCACGATATGCGAAGGTGTTCTTTATTGACCAAACGTCATTAATTTCCCACTCTGCCACTAGGCTATGGCCTTGTACAGTCTGATCTCGTGTAGTCGACCAGGCATTTTCCGCCTCACTAGGTCGAGTAGTACTAAAAGGCGGTGGTGAATTGACAGTTAGTCCTTGTAAAGAAAATGCGTACAAAAGAGGTGCAGGATCATTAACAAATGCCGAAGCACGGGGTGAACCTTCGTCAGTACTGTAATCGAATTTATACGTCAATCGAATATTATCCAGATCCAACTGGGCAGCAACAAAAAAACTTTCTGTATCCACCTCACCCAGTGTATCAGGCGATGTCTCTACCCCAATACCATAAGCACTTCGATCCCACACAACACCTGCACCTAAGTTCTTAACTGCACCATCCCGTTCTTCTTTCGCATAACTCAGGTATGCGCTGAACGGTCCAACAGCAGGAAAGTCTATGGTGGTCCGGGCAGTGAATGCAGCCAGATTACCAAAGCCCACCGATTGAATTATTCCAAACTCACCAGTTGGATTACGAGTACGAATGTTAATGGCACCACCCGTGGCATTCCGACCGAATATTGTCCCCTGAGGCCCACGCAGTACCTCTAATTGTTGAATATCAGGTAGAGTAAAAATCGAACCCCGAGGTGAACCGATGTACACACCATCCAAATAAGTTGAAATTTGTTTGTCGGATCCGGCTACCACACCATAACTGGTTATGCCACGCATATTAAAAGCAGGGAGATTGGTACCGCCAGCAGCTGGGCGTACCGTTAAACCGGGCGCCATGCCACTTAAGTCATTCACATTGATGATTTTATTTACTTCTAAAGCATCCTGGGTAAGCGCCGTTACCGCAACTGGAACATCCTGTAGACTTTGCTCGCGTTTCTGAGCCGTTACGATCACTTCTTCTAAGACCAGGTTTTCTGCGATACCGGTATTAGCTATCAATCCCATACTCGACAAAATTGCAGCTCGAAAAAGAATGATTGATGTAGCTTGTCTATTATTTTTCTCCATCTGGCTCATAGGTAGCCTCTTCGAGTGTTTAGTTATTGTTATTTTTTATTGGGTGCCATTCGGTAGAAAAATGCTGAACGAATGACGAAGCACATCCATCACCATAACTGACGATGATTCAACTATAGTCTAGCCTAAATATCACCCTGTCAAGCACCCCGCCAAAAATTCTTTTTCCAAGGATAGGAAGTGCTAACAGGCAGATTCTGTATGGTGAAATAGCACCTAATTCGGCAGGCGGAACATATGAGGAAAGGAGGTGAGGACCACCAGGAAAAAGTACGAAGAGGCTTATTAATATTTGCAATATAAATAACTATTACTCTACACCGATCAGTTATTTAAATTACCCTTAAACCGCTACCAGGTTTAACAAACACTACTCTATAAGAGGGAACACTATTCAATAACCCTAAGTATATTGAGGATCATGTTCACTAGTAGTTCCCAGAGTTCAACGGATTAAAGCTGACCAAGCTGCTGTACACCCGGCAAGGTCCATTCCCCATTAAGTAACTTTTCCGTAGGCAGATAAACGCGCAGGGTTAATGCAAACGCTTCCTTAGGTGCTGGCAGCCAGTTTACAGAAGCTGTCGTTGGCGCTTCATGCTGAATGACGATGTCTAATGAGCCATCATCGTTGAACTGAAGATCATCCCGATCCCCAATGGAATAACGACGAATTGGGTTGTTCACCAAAAACCCTTCGCTGTCATACATGGTCAGTGACCAGAAGGCATCGGCTGGTGGGGTTTCGCCATTGGCAAAATGTAAGTGATAACGGTTATCTCCGGTTAGAAGTTGACCAGAGGCATCCAGACTGGTATTCGGGTAAATAGCCTCTTCTGGAGGCAATGCCCCCAGACCGATGTTCGAAACGCCAAATCGAATATTGTAGTCATCAAAACGGCCAATACCCTCACGTTTGATCATCCAGCCATGTTCCAGAGCACTGGGGTTATTCAATTCCTTTTCAAGAGTCTTATAAGTCAGGTCAACCGCGAGTTTGCCCAAGGTTTTATCCCAAAAACCAAATTCCTCTTCTTTGAATGGCTGGCCAGGGTGAATCCCCAATGTCGCCAATTTCTCAATCATTTCTGAATCCGCTGGCAGAGGTGGATTCTTAATCATCAACTCTGATATCTGGGTGAAATAATCGGTTAAGCTCAGTGATTGAATATCCAAATAAGGATTATGTTGCCCCTGTTCAATCGGCTGGTTGATAGCCATCGCCGGATTTTCCTCTCCCGCTTTCCATTGTTCCAGTGACCGTAAACCAAACTCTTCTTGCAAAGCAATAACGGACGGCAGATCATCAGGACCATTCGCTTGCACCCGTCCGAGCAACCAAACCATACTGGTCGGCGCCTTTATCTGCGTCAGGCCTTGTGGAATTTCACCTTCCCATTCAGGCCCTGTGATCAGGTATTGGCCTGGCTTAGTACCGGTTTCACGCTTGCCCACACTGGCAAAGACATTAGTCCAGGCGTCCATAAAGGGCATCACAAAATATCTGCCATTGGTTTCCGGCACATTCAAAACCTGTGCTTGTTCGGATAAATCCAACCAGGCGATCGAATACAGTGTGTCATTGTTTGGTCTTACTACATTACGAAATGTGTGATCAGGGAAAATTTGCAGATGCATTAACTGGTTGTTGTTTAAACCCGTCTTTAACATTGCGTTCTGGGTTTTGTCCATAATCAACAACGGGAAACTGAACACGTAGGCTTCAGAAATTAATTTCAGAGTCGTGCCAGCTTGATACACCAAGGCAGCGGCCATAACGACGACTGCAAGAATAACTGTTTTAAAGGACTTTAACTTCATTTCGTTGCCTCTATTTATAATGAGTTATGACAATTACTAAACGCTAATTTTTGAATACCCGAAGTCATTCACTGTTAACCATCATCAATGTAAAAAAAGCCTGCTGTAAACGCAGGCAAAAAAGAGAGACGGTTACATTATTGATCTTGCAATATTGAATGAACAATTAATCCAGAACGATCTTGTACTTCATGCTATAACCACCCAATAGTTCATTGATCTGCTGTTCAACACTCTCTTTGGACAGGGTTTTTATCACACGGGCTTCAATTGTAACCACACTGCCGTATTTGGGATCGGAAGCGGCCTTAACCTGTAACGCGTCCAGGGAATCCGATATTGTCGCCAATTCCCGTTCCACCGTTTTTTCCAGTTCAAGAAGATTCAGTGTCGGCTTGTGAATCTTGCCAACACCGGTAACCGGCAGTTGCTCGAGTGTCATAATGGCTTTGGGTATCGCCGCGCGTTCGCCGATGTGCTGTTCGCAGAACGCCAGCAGTTCACTCTCGTCGACGGGAGCAACCACATCGATGTACGCCACCGGGATTTCGCCGGCATACTTATCCGGCCTGCCCACCGCCGCGACGAGATTGACCGCCGGGTGTTTAGCCAGCGCTTCTTCGATCGTCTTGGGATCAATATTATGCCCACCGCGGATAATCAACTCCTTCTCACGCCCCGTCAGCCAGAAGTAACCGTCTTCGTCCTGGCGGGCCAGATCGCCGGTCACCAGCCACTTTTGACCGTTGTTATCAACGGTAAACAGGCCTTTATTGCGTTCCGGATCGGTATAACCCGGCGTGACCGAGGGCCCCGAAATAAGCAGCATGCCCACTTCGTCCCATTCACAATCACGCTCAAAGCTGCCATCCGCACCCAACATGGCGGTTTTCATCTGCGTAAAGGGCAGCCGCAAGCCGATAGAACCAACCCTGGGTTCTTCACACGCGGGGGGCGTCATGGAACTGCACACCGTGGCTTCTGTCAGGCCGTAGCCTTCTAATAACCGAATACCCGTGGTTGACAGGAATTTGGAAAACAACTCCTTCGGCATCGGTGCCGCACCACACACCGCAAACTGCATCGAGCTGATGTCAAAATCGCCGACCGGCAGCTGCGTCATAATGCCGATCACGGTAGGAACCGCGCTGAAATGTGACACCTTGTAGTATTCGATCAATTGATAGATATTTAACAGAATGCCCGCTGATCGATAACCATTGATGCCGGCCAAAAATACGGTGCCGCCCCCCATAAACACGGACAAACCCGTACCGATGGCGGCGTTGCAATGGAACAGCGGCAAGCCGGTTAAATAACAGGTATTCTCCGCATCATCCCTCAGGCTATTGAGGGCCCAGGCGGTATAGACCTCATTTTCATGGGTGTGTTGGGCTAATTTGGGCAGCCCGGTGGTGCCCCCCGTATGGAACAGAGACGCGGTGGCATCGGGCGCAATATCGCGCGCAAATGCCAAACCATCCGAGGGCTGCTTCTCCAGTTCCTGCTGGAAATCAATACACTGACACGGCGTTTCGCCCTCAATGTGGCCCACCACGAAGACATGCTCAACGCAGTTGGCGACCTTGAGGATCCCGGCTAATTTGCCCCAGGTGTCGATTTCGTCATGGGCGCCATACAGGACAATCGCCCGGCTACCCGCCGACTGGACGATTTCACCAATTTCGGCGTCTTCCAGCATGAAATTGATGGGATTGATGATGCCACAGGCTTCCCCACCCCAAAGCACATAATGGGCTTCGGGCACGTTCGGTAAAATCATCGATATGGCATCTGTGTCTTCCAGACCGTAGGACTTAAACAGATTCGCCGTTTGGTTCACTTTTCCGAGCAAGGCCGCATAGGTGATCTCAACCGACGCCCCTTGACCAGTCTCATCAAGGCAGCTTTTCCAGCGATCACCGTTTTCGATATAACGGATAGCCACCACATCAGGGTTTTCCTGAGCGCTCCGCTGTATCAATTCATAGGTTGAGCGCGGTAGGTTCCAATCCTCTAAAGGCGTGGTTTCAATCGCTTCAATATCTTTAAGTGTCCGTATGTCACGGCGTCCACTGACAGGGGTTCCATTAGCACGGATATCCATTTACACACCTCAAATCTGAAAATCCTAAGAACGGGTTAACCAATGGCAATCATGAATTGCCGACAATGACGTTTTTCTGGGTGCCCAGATCAATGGCGCCATCGGAAGACTGAATCGACAATTCCAACGTATCCCCAGGTTGAAGAAACCGGGTCATTGCCAACTGCGCCTGAGTGAATTTTTTGCGCCGTTTTTGATCGTTTTTCATATTGGTAATAATGGAGAGGCCGACCTTGAGATTGGAGCCCGCCAAAACACCGCCCGGCGTTCCGGTCAACAAACAGTCACCCGCCTGGACGTCGCAAAAGCCGGACAGATCCGTCAGCGTTTTCGCAGGACGATGAATTAATTGACTGGTCGATGCGGATTGTTTAACCACACCATTCCATTTCAGGGTTAATTCCAGGGAATACAATTGGTCAAAGTCTGCATCGTCCATCAGATAAAGCACTGGCCCCAGCGGACAGAACGTGCGCTGGCTTTTGCCACGAAACCACTGCAGCATTGGGGCGCCAAACATCAAATCTCGCGCGGAGACGTCGTTACACAAGACCAATCCACCGACATAGTTTTTTAAATCGGACTCGGCAATCTGAACCTGAGCGTTGATGCCTTGTTTGAGCACCAGCGCCAATTCAATTTCGTAATCCAGAAGCTCACAGTCCGCGGGACGAATGATGTCGTCATTGGGCCCACAAATGCTGGACGCCGCCTTCATAAAGATCAAGTTTTCCTCATCATGCTCGACCGACATGCCCGATTCTTCCCGATGATCGGCGTAATTCAGGCCCTGACAAAACAATTGCACATCGGCTGATATCGGAGAATTAAATTGCACCTTCTCTGCATCAACAAAGTGATCATTGTTCACGTCTTTAAACGCCGCAGGATTGGCTGAATAGGCGGCCATCAGTTCTCTGTGACTGGGGTACTGCTCGGCTAACGGGTATATCTTGTTGGCTTGCAAGACGCCCCAAAAGGTTTCGCCGCTCTTGGTCTCGGTACAGTTGACGATTGATATTCCCATGTTCTTCTCTCTTAATCTTTTACACTGCTTAATTTTTTACACTGGCTTAATCTTTCACACCGATCAAGCACTTGAATGGACTTGAATCGACTTGAATCGACTTGAAGCTACTTCAGCCAAGGCCTTGGTTTACGATCCATGACTTTTTTCATTTCAAGGAGAAATTGTTTCTGTTCCTTGCCACCAAAAAGGAATTGTAAGATCTCTTTGAGTTTGGGTTTTGGCTTCATCGCATCCGGTACATCGTCTCCCCAGGCCCACAAACCACCGCGATCCATCAGGTGATACTGCGTGGGATAGTGACAATCAAAAACATCACCATCGGCATAATGTTCAACTTCGTGACCAAAAGGATCCAGCCAATAGTCAAAGATCTGGCTGCCGAGGATATGCCGTCCCATGCCCCAGAAATGGTTCCAGCCTTTCAGTTTTAAATACTGCTGACCTTGTCCTATCGCATCCTGGTCGAGGGTTTCGTAAGCGCTGTGCATATAAGCTGCACGGGGTCCTCCGGCAAGCACGACGGTGTGATGGTCGGCAGGCGTATCGCCCTTGTCCAGGCGGGAAAACGCCAACACCGGTCTGCCCGTCCCGGTGCATTGCACATCGGTGGGAATCAGTCCCAGGTGTTTTCTGTACCAGTGCCACGACTTATCGAAATCCGACACCATCAAGACATAGTGACCAAAACGCTCTACGGCACTCGGTTCTAACGGTGCACGTTGGCCACGGTTGAGGCGTTGCTTACGATCAGGGAGGTTAACCGGCAGTGGCTCTCGGCGAGTCTGCAGAGGTTCAACGGCCTGTCTTCCCCACACCAAGTCCACCAAAAACCCGTCCGGGTCGGCCAAACGGACACGCTGACCACCACCGGGACCATCCAGCTCTTCAATGGGCTGGCCGGTCTGTTGCGCCATGTGTTGCAGATCATCTTGACTGGCGACCTCAAAGCCGGCCCCCAGGAAGCGAGCCTCGTCGCCCTTGTGGGCAACATAAATGTATGGCGATGGTCCATAGCCACGCATATAGACGCTGGTACCGGTAGCTTCCGCCTCGATCATGCCAAAATCTTCCAGAAACGCTTTTTGCTGCGTTAAATCCGGAACCTCAAACATAATGTAGGCCGTATCGACGGCTTTGATTAAAGGCTCTCCGCCCAAGTCAACCGGGATACTGCCCGGCGCTGCGAGTTCTTCGGCAGTGTACTGATCAGAGCCGGGATAGACGATTTGATCCAAGGGTCTCAACATAATTACATTACTCACTGAAATACGCCTGCACTGCGATCGCGCTGTCTAAAACATCAAGCTGAAATTCACACCACCAATTACAAGGACCGGCGTAAAGTGCTTGTACCGATGGACGAATTGGCGGCTGGGGAGGAATGATCCCATTTGCTGTTGAGTAGGCCGTGTATTCCTCAATCAGTCCCAGTAACACCTGTGGATGGTTGGCGGCCAAATTGTTTAGCTCACCAGGATCTTGTTGGAGGTTAAAAAGCTCCCATTCACCGGAGCCCATGGGCGGTGTTATATTTCTCGCCTTCCATGCCCCTTTAATCACAGCCTTACTGCCAAAAAGCTCCGTTCCTATAACTCTAGTCTCCAAGCTTGTATTGGCAGAACTGCCCTGCCACAAGGACAACAAACTTTGCCCTTGAGGTGTGTATTTACCCTCGTAAATCCGGGAATCAGTAACCTCTATACCAGCCAGATCAAAAATGGTCGGTGCTATATCCTTCACATGGGTATTGACTGTGGAGCGTTGACCTGCCTCAACACCTGGGCCTTTCACAATCAGAGGAACTCGAATGCCCCCTTCACCAACAGTGGCTTTATAGAAGGCATAAGGCGTATTGGACACGACAGCCCATTCCATGCCCTGGTAGGCATGGGATCCGGCTTTGCCTAGGTGTTCCAGTGATTGATCTCGTTCAGACAGAAACCACTGGCGAAACACTTGATGAGAAACACCACTGGTATTTTGATAGAGCAAGGGCGTAGAGGAATTGGCACCGTTGTCTGACATGAAAATAATCAGGGTATTGTCGAGTTCATCGTGCTCTGCCAGCCACTGACTGACACGGCCCACCTGTTGATCTACAATCTCCACCATAGAGGCGTAAATTTCCATCGACTTGGCGACACGCTTACGCTCAGGCTCACTTCTGTTTGCCCAGGCTTTTTGCCCTATGGGTAACCACTCTGGAAATGTTGAAGGTGTCCAGGCCTGTAGAGTTTCAGGAAATAAACCCAACGCTTTCTGCCGTTGAATACGTGCCAGTCGAATCTCATCAGGCCCCTGACTGTATACACCTTCGTACTTATCCAGCCAATCATCCGGAACTTGCAGCGGGTCGTGCGGTGCAGTCAATGCCAAGTATGCAAAAAACGGCTGCTCTGAATCACTTTCTTCCAGAAACTGAATCAATTTGTCGGTGTAGGATATCGAAGAATAAAAATCGTCGGGTAAGGTTGCAGGCGTGCCATTTTCCAGATAATCCACATGATTGCCCTTGTAGAGGGGCAACCTGTCGGCGAAGTGACTGGCACCGCCTTGCAGCAAGGCAAATGACTTGTCAAAACCACGACGGTGGGGATAGTTTGCCTCTGATTCGGCGAGATGCCATTTGCCAGACATCATGGTTGTATAACCATTGTCCGCCAGAACTTCAGCCACCGTCACGACCTTATCATTCAACTCAGCCGCATAATTTTCGGATTCTTTTTGATTGGGGGCCTGGAGATTTTCCATTGTTCCAACCCCCGCCAAATGGTTGTCAACACCGGTTAACAACATGGAACGAGTCGGTGAACATGTAGGCGCGGTATGAAAATTCGTCATAGTCACCCCCTCGGATGCCATGGCATCCAAGTTGGGGGTACGAATTTCACTACCGAAGCTACCCAGATCCGACCATCCCATATCATCAACCACAATCAACAGGACATTCGGTCTTTGTTTATCACCGTCCTGTGCCAGAGGAAGACACTCCACTGAGCCAACCGTGAATGCCAACACAAAGCCTGCAAGGTACCGTGTCACAACCATTTATACCTCTATGTCGCTTGCGTTATTGACCAAATCGGTAAGTGGCTGAAAGTTGTACTTCTCGTCCACGCCCTTTGTTTTTCCAGTAAACACCAGGCAGTAAAAACTCCTGACCCGCAAACGTCGTGGGTTGCTCATCGGTTAGATTGAAAACGGACAAAGCCACCAACCACTTATCATCAGCGGCACCCAGACTCAGACGCAGATTCACTTTCCAATAGTCATCTTCCATCAGGTGTGAATCTTGAGAGAAGTCCAATGACGTTTCATCTTTATAGGAAGCATCCAATCGAGAGCCGAACACCATACTGTCGAATACCGTCGTGGAATAATCGGCAAATAAGGAAGCCGTCAGCTCGGGGGCATTATCCAGGGTTTGACCGTCCAGATCCTGAATCAGTCGGCCAGCGGGACCATTGGGATCCTGATAACAGGCATTTTTTTCCGCTTCCACACTGTTGTTCGGGCACCCAGCCGTGAAGCTTTCGTACTCGGCGTTTAGGTATGCGAAGTTACCACCCACCGTGAAGGTATCCGTCACAGCAAACAGACCTTCCAGCTCAACGCCTTGTGATATTGCCTTGGCGGCGTTTGTGACCACAAAACCATTGACCGAGGGATCAAAGGCACCGACTTGTAAGTCATCAAATTCCGTTCTGAACAGAGCGGCGTTCAGACGAGCACGTCCGTCCAGAAACTCAGATTTTAAACCGATCTCAATACTTTCGGCATTCTCTGGATCAAAACTGAAATTATCGATATCGCCACTGGTTTCACTGGCATTAAAACCACCGGCTTTACTGGCTTTGGTCCAGCTGAAGTAGGCCATGCCGTATTGACTGTAATCCCACTGTACATTGAATGCCGGATCCAGATTGCTTTCATCATCCTGATCGTCATAGGCAAAGTCGTAACGACTGAACAGTTGATTCAATAACGCATATTTGCCTGGATCGATGGCGGACAAAGACTCCACTGTTTGATATTGCGCGATTAACTTTGTATTGGAACCTTCTTTCTCTTCTTTTGAATAACGAAGTCCCAGATTCGCCCTGACGGTTTCAGAAATATTCCAGGTTACTTGACCGAACGCCGAATAGGATGTGGACTTTTCTTCATAGCGACTAATCGTTGTAGAGGCCAAAAACGGCAGAAAACCAAGCGTATCCTGAGTCTTATTCTCTTCAAACTCCCGATCCAGATAGTACAACCCTGCAATGTAATCCAGAGTTTGACCACCGGGAGAGCTGATTCTCAGCTCATGGGAGGTCTGCACAAAGTCTTCCTCGATATCAACGCGGGCAACAGGTGTAGCGGTAAAATCATGATCACTGATTTGACGTCTGTCGTAGGCACCATAACCAAACAAATACACCAGCTCATGGCCATTCAGGTCCTGGGTAAGCTGCAATGTCACATTGTCGGCATCCTGATTCATGCTCTGAAGATCATTGATGTAAGATGCCGATTTATACACAAAATCTTCACCGGCTGCTCGCGCTTGTTGATAAAACGCAGTACTTAATGCTTCGATTGGGTTTGCTGGTGCAAAAGTGGGATCATTCTCGATTCGATAAGGCAAACTGCCCGGGGTATAGTCGGCTTCAACCTGCCAATTACTGCCCTTCTCTTCAATCTCACTGGTTTCGACTTTCAATAAAATTTCGGTCGAATCTGAAGCGTCCCACAACATCATGCCTCGCACCGCACTGACATCACTCGAAGGAACACTTTCTCCCAGTAACTTATTGTCAAGATAGCTTTCGTCTTCCGACGACAACACTGCCAATCGACCAAAGAGATGGTCACTCAGCGGACCGGAAACCACCCCTTTCACCTCATGGCTTTCATATTCGAAGTCATAAGCGGCGGACAATTCACCTTCAAAAAAATCGGTCGGCTGATTGGAAACCAGGCTTAACCCACCGGCAATACTGTTCTTGCCAAACAAGACACCTTGCGGTCCTTTCAAGACCTCAATACGCGACAAATCCAGAAATGGCACCTGAAACAGTGCAGCCCTGGAAGCATAAATGCCATCGATGAACATCCCAACAGACTGCTCAAATCCGGCATTGCCTGAACCACTGCCAAGTCCGCGGATGACCACTCGGGTAACCCCTGGAGAATCCGCAATATCCACATTGGGAACATTGTCAGACAGCCCTTCAAGATTACCGGCACCGGTCATGGACAGCTGCTCATCGGTAATGGCATTGATGGAAATAGGAACATCCTGGGCGCTTTCCGCCCTTTTTTGAGCAGTTACGACCACTTCTTCCAGCATTTGAGCTTGAGCCTGGTACGAGCCGGCAATCATAAAAGACGCCATTGAGGTGGCCAGAGCCAGTTTATTCAGACGAGATGGAGGTACGACAGATCTCATGAGCGAATCTCCCTAAATTGCTTTTTATTCAGTTTTTATGGGTTTTTTCAGTTTTTATTAGGTCGCCATGTGAGTTTTGAAGTTATCAGGCGCCATTTGGTCAACATTTTAGGCAGACGCTGACTTTTTAGTCAATGACTTTTTGGTCAGCAAAAGTATAATAAGCACATAAATCTAGACCAGATAGTCAGGGACTGAGTAAAATACGGTAAACCTTCCGTTAACTGGGGACATAACCATGAAAAGAGCGCTCAGCGCACGGGAAGAGCAAAGCTTTAAAGTCAGAGATTCACTATTGAAAGCTTGTGGTGAGCTGATGGTCTTACAGCCAATTGACGCCATCACCATCAACGAAATTGTGGAACGCGCCGGGGTCGGTAAAGGCAGTTTTTACAACCATTTCCCGGATAAACTGGCTTTGGCAACCACGGTGTCTAATGCGATCCTCGCCGATGTTGAAGTCATCGTACAGGACTGCAACAAAAATGTGACCGATCCTGCCTATCGGGTGGTACGAGGCATGTGCACGCATATGCAAATGGCGGTTTCCGAACCCCAACGCGCAACCATTATGATCAGGGGTCACGATTGGGCCACCTCCGATTCTCACCCGCTCTATAAAAATGTCAGCGAAGACATTTCCAAAGGCATTGACTCAGGGCGCTTTGCAAAACGCTGTGAAGATGTGGGTATCTTGCAGATTGTGGGGACCGGTTCCTTTTGTATGATCAGAATCATCGAACGGCAGCTCTCGCCTCAAGAAGCCATTGAACTGGCCATCAAGGCCTTTTCTTTGACACTGTATGGATTTGGGCTTTCTGAAGAAGAAGCGGTGAGAATCGTAACCGACTCTGCTCACGACATTATTAAAGGCTAGGAAAAAACTGCTGTATGAATATCTTACTGATCGGTGCCACTGGCAATTTGGGTCGCACGCTGTTACCCATGGCAATAGCTCAAGGCCATCATGTGACCGTCTACGTTCGGGATCAAAGCAAACTCCCTGACGACTTGAACGCTGAAGTTACGGTTGTTGTGGGTGATGTGTTTGATAGCGAAACACTGACCGAAGCCTGTAAACAGCAAGATGTCGTGATTAATACTGCAGGCAATGTGATTGATGGCGAACGCTTTCTGGATGTGTTTAAGGCCGTTTTGCAGGCCGTTGAAGCCGGTCTGCCATCCTCGGGGCTGTTCTGGTTTTGTGGTGGTGCTGCTGCCCTGGATATTCCAGGGACCGACCGAATGACCGTCAGCCTACCCAAAGTGCCCAAGTTGTTTGTAGCCCATCAAACCAATTATCAGCGGGCTAAAGCCAGCACCGTCAACTGGTCGATGCTGTGCACCGGGCCAATGATTCCTGCCAGCGATGGCAAACCACACAAGGGCTTGCGAATCTCCCAGGATGCCTGGCCGGTGCCTCGCTCGAAGGTCAACCGCTATTTACCGGATATTTTCAGTTCGCTGGAGTTCAAACGGATGATGCCGGCACTCACCATCAGCTACGAAGACGCAGCCACAGTTATCCTGAATCATCTGGGCCTTGATAGCCCCTTGATTGGCAAGCGAGTAGGCATTGCTCTACCGGTAGGTATGCGACAGAACAAAGACATCCACGCCTTGACCCAATCATAAAAGACCGGTTATGGACATTCCAAAAGGCTTACTCGCCGCAGGAGGAATCCGGCAGGGGCAAGTAAGCCACACGCTTGGCTGCACCCCGCTCCATGCCCAGTGACAACAAAACGGATTCGGCCACAATGCTGTCGACGTTGTCGGGTTTGCAGCCATCCAACACAGCGGTCATCACCCCCATAGTCGAAGCCGTCACCATACGCATGGCAATGTCTTCATTGGCAACGTGAAAATGGCCTTGTTGCAGGCCGAGCTGTAAGTCATGCCTGAGGGAATTCACGACCGCCGAGCGAATATTCTGATCGTATTGATAGACACAGACAACCGCACTGGCCCATAACGGGTCCTGCAGTGTCTGCTCAATAAACATGCGCACACCCACACTCAAACGCTCGGCGCCGTTGTCGATCCCCTGGCTCAGGGTGCTGACCTTTAACGAGAACTGACTGGCCAGCTCAACACCCACCGCGTCCAGCACTTCTTCCCGGCTGCGAAAATAGTTATACACCGTACCATTGGAAACCTGGGCTTCTTCGGCGAGTTCATTCAGATGCAGCTCACCGATGCCCTTCTGGGCGTATATCCGCAAAGCCGCCTCCACCAGACTCTGGCGGGTGCGGGCTTTTTTCTTGTGGCCGCGAGTTAAGGCCTTTTCCTCGCCGGTTATCGGCGATGTTTCAGCCTTCGGTAATTTGTTCTTTTGAGTCATTGCAGCCACACAACCTCAGCTCTAAATTGAAAATGTGTCAATATTGACACATCTTCAATGGAAAAGCATATTCAGACTCTCTCGCACCAGGTTTTGGGCCTGATGTGGTGCGCCATCATGCATCACCACTCGGTCCGGGCGAACCACCGCTAGCCAGCCTCCCGGGACATCCAGGGCAAGATCGTTGCCGATGATTTCAGCGTATGCCGGATTGCCGTTGGGGAACTGGCCACGTTTGCCCAGGTGTAACAGCTGGCCACCAGCCTGGACCCAGGCCTTGTTTGACGCATCATCCAGCACGCTGGCCGGATCAATACCAATACCCACAAGCGTCAGTTGATCACCCAATACCTCGTCACTGAGACAGATCCCGGCTTGGGAACGGACCGTGTCCTGAGGAAACTGCCCCCCACGAACCAATTGTTTGTGAGGTTTGCCCGAGATAAACAAGCCTTGGTCGAAGCGGTTCTTCGGTTTAATCCCCAGGTTTTCGACATAGGAGCCGATTCCCGGTATCCAGCGGATGAATTTCATTACCCCGTGTATCGCCACCGCTTTCAAGGAATTTCGCGGCATGACGAATTTGCCCATCAGCTTAGCCAGATTAATCATTTCCTTGGCGTGGGGGCGTCGCTCCTGATCATAAGACTGCAAGATTGCTTCCTTGGCTCCACGCTGGATGGCCCAGCTCAGCTTCCAGCTCAGGTTGGCGGCATCCCGCAGGCCCGCGACCAGCCCCTGGCCCACAAACGGAGGCGTGATGTGGGCTGCGTCCCCCACCAGAAATACCTTGCCACCCTGAAAGCTGTCACAACATCTGGCGTGGAAGCGATACACCGCCTGCCGTTCAATCGTCAGGTCTTTTTCATCAATCCAGGGAGCCAGCAATTGTGCGACTTTTTCCGGGGCTTCCATTTCTGCCGGTGATTCATTGGGGTGCAGCATAAACTCCCAACGCTCACGTCCACCAGGAGCCAGCATATGCGGAGTAGGACGACGTGGATCACAGATAAATTCCACATGATCTATGGCCTGGCCGTCACGCTTGTTCATATCCACAATCAACCAGTCTTCAGTGTAACTTTCACCCTGGAATTCCTGACCGATCAAACCCCGAACCTTGGAGCTGGCGCCATCGGCAGCAACCAGATAGCGCGCCTGTATGCGTTTTTCTTCACCCTCTTTGTCCAAAACCGTGACCGATACACCTTCCGCTGTTTGCTCCAACGTCAACAGTTCACAGCCTAACTGAACCGAAATATCGGCATAGCTTTCGGCCTTGTGACGCAGGGCTTTCTCCAACTCTGGCTGATAAAACGTCACCAGCTTCGGGTGCCCATCAATGCTGCCACTGACGTTCATACGGCTGAACTCGCCCAGGAAAGGGTTGTGCATCTTCACTTCCTGAATGCCGATGCGCTCGAAGCTGTCATCCTCAAGCCCCACCATTTGCAGTATACGAAGCGCTTCGTTGTCCAGCGCAATCGCCCGGGGCATCATCAAAATATCATCACTTTTATCGATAACAAGGGCCTTCACCCCGTATTTACCCAACAGGCCAGCCACAGCAGCACCCACCGGCCCGTAGCCGACAATCAAAACGTCCGTGGTTTCGGTTGTGTTCAACGGAAAATCCTCTTTCATATCAAACCTTTACTTATTCTGATTAGGTTAATGGTGATGGTTTTGGCCCATAACCGAATGTGAACAAAATCATTCTATTCTAATATTGAGACATATTTCAATATTGAATTTTCACTCAATTAATTGAAATCGCTGTGAAGCCACTTCCATAACCACCCAGAAAGGCCAGACCCAAAAGGCTTGCAGATCTGAAACATGGAACGCTGCTCTACAACAAGAAAACGAGTGGAGCGAGTGGAAAGGCCAGGAAACGGCTGCGAGGGTGCCTTTAAAGAAGTACTGTTGATGGCAGCACTTTAGAGAGTGCGGTAATTTTGAGAATCACAGACACGCGAATGTCATGATGCTGTGAGAGAGGGACCCAGCCTGTGGTGAGGCTGGGATCGGGTGTTTACAGGGTGATGCTGTTCCCAGACTAGGCCGGCTCGCGCTTAAACAGCAGCAAAAAACGAATGAAGGCCGGTACGTCGGTGACCCGGTTTTCCAATTTGATATCCCCGCTTAATAGCGCAGATGGTACAGAACGGGTACCCAGCAACACCTCCGTCCAGGCATCGGAATTGACCGTCACCCGCAAATCCGCATCGTCGACTTTGCCGCTACTGAGTTCCGCCACCCCATGACGAATATGAAAGGTATAGGTTTCATTGATGTCGTCAAATTGTAGTTCAACCCGTTGATTGACCTCTGCCGCTTTTTCCGCATTCAGATTTACAGGCAGAGAAGCCAAAGTCTGTGAGATAGGCATAGTCTTGGCAAACGCCAGACGATCATCGGTCATTTCTCGGCTATCCCGCACGACGATCTCACCCAGTAACTCGCGAGCCTGTGTCAAATAGAAATTGCGGCCATTGGGGGATACCGACAGCTGTCCGAGATGTTTAAAAGCCTCGGCTTGGAGGCCTCTGGCTTGCTCATCAGCACGATTGACACGCACCAGATGGCCGGCCAGCTCCGCCGCCCAGGCGTACTTCTCCTGTTTTAACGCCGTGCGAACCTTATCCACCACCTGATCACGGCCACCGGCCAGCGCGATGATTTCCTCCGCCCGTTCTCGCGGCGCAACCGGATTCAAAGTCGCGGCGTCACCATCAAACCATCCCATATAGCCGTTGAAAATATTGCGTACGGACCAGGCCACCGTGCCGTAATGTTCCAGGAGGAATGGGTGATTTTTTAAGTGGGGCGGCAACTGTACCTTTTCCACAATTTCATCCGGTGTCAGACCGGTATTCATCCAGCGGATGGTTTGGTCGTGTACGTACTGGATGGCATCACGATAAGCCGTGAGAGTGTCAGATACCGCTTGTTCACCCATAATTGGGCGGGTATGGCTGGGGACAATGAAAGCCGGTTTAAAGGCTCGCATTATATCGAGCGTGGCCACCCATTTCATGGGATCGCGATAGAGGGTACCGCGGATGGTATAGAGGTTAGGAAACGCTTTGTAAACGTTGTCACCGGGCAACAACACACGTTTCTGCGGCAACCACACAAACAACTGGTCATTAGTTTCACCTGGAGCGTGCACCAACTCTATCGTAATGCCGGCAATCTCCAGTTTCAGATGATCGTCAAATGTCTGGTTAGGACGAATCAGGCCCAGCGTACCACCATGGGCACTTTCACCATTGGCGAGAAAAGGGCCTATTCCGTCGTTGACAACTCCTTCAGGCCCTTCCGGCAACATGGTGCCAAACATCCGCGTACTGCGCATTTCCACAATAGGGCGAATGATATTACCAAAACGATTGATGTAATAATTGGTGCTGGCGTGGGCATAGACAGGCACGTTGCCATCCGGGACAAACCCCTTACCACCTAACACGTGGTCCGCGTGGTTATGGGTGTAGATCAGCGCCTTGATCGGCTTGTTCGTAATCTTTCGAAATTCGGCCAGCACCGACTCGGCGGTTTCCACGCTTTCGGTGACATCGACAATCACAATGCCGTCGTCACCTTCAATCATGATGGAATTGGCCAGGGCGAAGCCCACCGCCTGGTAAACACCATCCGTGACCTTGTACACTTTACGTTCAAATTCCTGGGTGTGAGCGTCCAGCGAAGGAGCTACTGTAGGATGTGCCAGCACCCAAGCTGGGTGCAGTGCACAAAGTAAAAGAGTTAAAATTGTACGTAACATCTAATCTCCTCGCCTGAAGCGTTTTGTTATTATGGATTGCTTATTATTTTTCCCAATCTTCGGTTGGGTGAATGTAACGACCAATAATGTTGATATGGGGTTACGTATTTCGGCCGAAACCTCGGCTTTCCCTCAAACGCTTACTCTCCCTTTAGTTAGTGGGCATAGGTTTAGCGGGGATAGAAATTTCTAGTCGCCAAAAATAGACTGCATTGTCCACCAAACTTTTGCATTTTGAATACGGTGAATATCATCAGTCGGACACTGTTACTATCGAGTGGCTGACATTGATCAATTGTGCCATTCTTAGATCACCATTGTCACAATGGTAATTGATCTTCACTTTGTGCCAAAAGCGGACCGTGGGAAGTCCATATAACTATATGAGGGTGTCTACAACTCGTGGGTAACTCGGACACATAACGAGACTGTAGAAAAAACGCTTTATCCACAGTTCCATTCCTTTTAATTTTGATGATCACTATTCAATCACATCCACTTAACATAATCACCCATTGCGCGAAATTCGCACAGTGCCAG
>JAWMQP010000014.1:0-72327 GCA_033283335.1 Cellvibrionaceae bacterium WSDTSA12
AATGGATTGCTTCGTCGCCTTGCTCCTCGCAATGACGAAAGCGAAAGTCTATCGCGGCTGCATGCGGATGGCACGGTCACAATACATTTCTACGCACCTTCCTCTGTAAACTTAATTCACCTGCACCTACACCACATCAATACCCAGCACCGTCATTGCGAGGAGTCCAAAGGACGACAGGGCAATCCATGGTTGGCACAGTAGAATGTACAAAGTGCTAACAATGGATTGCTTCGACGCTTTGCGCCTCGCAATGACGAAACCCGGGGTTCATCACGGTTACATGCGGATGGCACGGTCACAATACATTTCTACGCACCTTCCTCTGTAAGCTTAATTCACCTGCACCTACACCACATCAATACCCAGCACCGTCATTGCGAGGAGTCCAAAGGACGACGCGGCAATCCATGGTTGGCACAGTAGAATGTACAAAGTGCTAACAATGGATTGCTTCGACGCTTTGCGCCTCGCAATGACGAAAGCGAAAGTCTATCGCGGCTGCATGCGGATGGCGCCGTCACAGCGAATCACTTCACCGTTAAGATAATCGTTTTCCACAATGTTCTGGGCCAGACGAGCGATTTCATCCGGAGCACCCAAGCGCGCCGGGAAAGGTACGTTGGCGGCCAGCGCCTGCACGGTTTCGGGTGGCAGCGAATCGCACATGGGCGTGTGGATCAGGCCGGGGGCAATGGTGTTCACACGAATCCCGTAACTGGCCAGGTCGCGGGCAATCGGCAACGTCATGCCGACAATGCCGCCTTTGGAGGCACTGTAGGCGGCCTGTCCCATTTGCCCTTCGTAGGCCGCCACCGAGGCCGTATTGATGATCACACCACGACAGCCATCTTCAGTCACCGGCTCCTGCTTGCTCATCACTTCCGCCACCAGCCGCAGCACATTAAAAGTACCCACCAGGTTGATGGAAATGACCTTGTTAAAAATATCCAGCGGGAAGGCACCCTTCTTACCCAGGGTCTTGGCGGCATCGGCCACCCCGGCGTAATTGGACAGCAAGTGAATCGCCCCAAAGGCACTCAAGGTGGCATCAATGCCGGCCTGTACCGAGGCTTCGTCGGTGACGTTGACGTTCTGATAGATCACCGCATCGCCCAGCTCGGCAGCGATGGCGTTGCCACGCTCGGCATTCATATCAAAGATCGCCACCTTGGCGCCATGGGCTACGTAACGACGCACCGTTGCTTCACCCAGACCCGATGCGCCACCGGTAATCACGGCTACTTTATCTTTTAATTCCATCGTCCATTCCTCTCACGTTTCGCTAAATTGTCTTTTACGTTCGTACCAGCAACCTGGCTGGCAATCTCATTAACTGGCGATTTCATTCAACAGCTCGCGGGCAATGATCACCCGCTGGATTTCACTGGTGCCCTCATAAATGGAGGTGATACGCACGTCGCGGGCATAGCGTTCCAGCGGGCACTCGCGGGTATAGCCAATGCCACCCATCAATTGCAGGGCCGTGTAACAGGCGCGGTTGGCCGCTTCCGTGGCAAACAGTTTTGCCATGGAGGCCTGTTTGGAAAACGGCAAGCCTTTTTCCTTCTGATCGGCGGCGCTCATCAACAACAGCCGTGCGGCCTCCAGTTCAGTGTAGGTATCGGCCATCATCCACTGAGGGCCCTGCAGGCTGGAGATGCTGGTGCCAAATTGCTGCCGTTCAGTGGTGTACTGACGGGCGTAGTCCATCGCCGCCTGCCCCACCCCCAGTGCCAACGACCCAATACCGATGCGACCACCGGCCAGTTCCGCCACCGCAATGCGGAAGCCGTCGTTGAGTTTACCCATCAATGCACTGTCGGGAATGCGGCAATCTTCAAAAATCACACAGTTGGTGCTGGAGGCGTGCTGGCCCATTTTTTCTTCGGCCTTGCCAATGGTCATACCCGGCGTACCGGCCTCGACCAGGAAGCAGGAAATGCCCTTGCCCTTTTTAGCGTCGGCGTCGGTCACTGCCCACACCACAAACACGCCGGCGTATTCGGCACTGGAAATCCACATTTTGGTGCCATTCAGCACCCACTCGTCGCCATCTTTGACGGCCCGGGTTTTCATCCCGGCCGGATCCGATCCAGCGCCGGCCTCTGACAGACAAAAGCTGCCGGCCGGGTACTCACCGGAACACAACTTGGGCAGGTATTTCTGCTTTTGCTCGTCATTGGCGATGGTCTGAATCACTTCAGCCACCATGTTGGTCACCGACATGGTCACTGCAGTCGATGCACAACCGCGGGCCACTTCCGTGATGGCCAGGCTGAACGCCACCACACCGGCCTCACTGCCGCCGTACTCCGAGGAAATATTCAGCCCCATAAAACCCAGTTCGGCCAATTGCTTCAGGCTACCCAGAAACGCTTGCCGATCAGCGGCGTGATCCTGCTCCTTATCCAGCTGGACCGCCAGGGGTGCAAGTTCCGTATCGGAGAACTTGCGCGCCATTTGTTGAATCAGTAATTGTTCTTCCGTTAAGGATAAATCCATACGGCTCACCTCCATTTATCATTCTGCGGTCATCATAGAAGCTCATGCCAAACAGGGACAGGACGGCAGCCCTCACAATAACTCACATAAATTACCACCATGAAGACATATTTTTGTATGATACCCCTAATAACTCACCTAATTTATTAATGAGACAACCCCTTTGGCCACCATCGCAGCTCATCATGCCCGTGCCGCCCTTGGCGGCCTGATCCGATCAGGCCGGGATGGCCAAACGATATTGCGCGCGACTGGCCTGCCCCCCAAGGTGCTGCAATTGCAGCACTCACGTATCGATGCCCAACCCATGACAGCTTTGGTACAGGCCATCTGGGAAGAAATGAATGACGAGTTTATGGGCTTCACCGCCTCGCCCTGTAAACGCGGGGCGTTCGCATTCATGGCGCGCACCGCCCACCGTTGTGACACTCTGGGAGAGGCCCTGCAAACCGGTATCGAGTTCTACCAGTTGCTGACCGACGATATTCGCAACCAGCTGGTGCAGCAGGATGACAGTGCCCACATCCGCGTCAGTTTGCGTCGACCGGAGCTGGACCCGGACCACTTCCTGCTCGAATTCTGGTTGATTATCTGGCACCGCTTTGCCAGCTGGTTAATCGACACCAAAATCCCGCTGCAACACACCTGTCTCGTGCATCAATCTCCCGCCCACGCCAATGAATTGCATATTATGTTTCCCGGCCCCTTGCAGCTGGGGAACACCATCAATCAACTGAGCTTTCATCGGGATTACCTGCAGCGCCCAATTCGCCGCAGTGATGTGGAATTGACCGATTTTTTGCAAAACGCACCGGCGGACCTGCTGACCATTCCGGGTGATGACACCAGTTTGCAACGCCGCATCAACCTGCACTTAATGAGCCGTCACGCCACGGGCCACAACCTAAAGTTCCCCGACCTTCGCCAATTGGCCCGGCATTTCAACACCTCACCGCAAACGTTGAATCGAAAGTTAAAGCAGGAAGGCACCAGCTATCAGCGCATCAAAGACAATATCCGGCGCGACATGGCCCTGCAAAAACTCATCAGGGAAAAGCGTTCCGTGAATGAAGTCGCGGAGCTGGTCGGGTTTTCCGAAGCGCGATCCTTTACCCGGGCGTTTCGCCTCTGGACCGGCTTATCCCCGAGAGAATATTGCAAACTGTTTGCCCCTTAGCCCCTGAATTATCAATCAATGATAGCCGCCAACCCCGCCACCAAAGCGATTGTTAACTGCCAAAATTCCCTCTTGGGCCTTTCTGTGCCGTTTGCCCCATGCTATACCAAGACAATAATGTCGCGTCTAAGAATCGAATCCAAATATCATGAAATTGTTTTCCTGCAGCAACTGCCAACAGGCGGTGTATTTTGAAAATACCTTCTGCATCCGCTGTGGCTACCCGCTCGGCTTCGTCCCGTCCGACCAACAGATGTACGCCTTCGAGATTGACGAGAACAACCAGTTTCAGATCAAATCCAGTCTGCCCGACAGTCGTCATTTCAAGCCTTGCCGCAACTACGACGTACACCAAGTCTGCAACTGGGGATTGGAAGCCGAAGAGCCGTCCGATTTCTGCCTTGCCTGCCAGCTGAATCGCACCATCCCGGAACTGACCAGCAGCGCCAACATTGATCTCTGGCGCAAAATGGAAATCGAAAAACGGCGACTGGTTTACAGCCTGCAGGCGCTTTCATTACCCATTGAGTCCCTGCTGCAAACCCCCACCGGCATGGCGTTTGATTTTCTTGCCGACACACCCGCTACATTCAGCGAAAAGGGACGGGTGATAACCGGCCACTCCGGCGGTGTGATTACCATCAACCTGAACGAGGCCGACCCAGTGCAACGAGAATCGATGCGCAGCCAAATGGCCGAACCCTATCGCACACTGCAGGGGCATTTCCGACACGAATCCGGACACTATTACTGGGAGCGACTGGTGCGCGACAGTCACTGGCTGGATCAATACCGCCTGCTGTTCGGGGATGAACGACTGGATTACGGGGTCGCACTGGAACAGCATTACCACAATGGAGCCCCGGCGGACTGGCAATCAAGCTACATCAGTGAATACGCCAGCTCGCACCCTTGGGAAGACTGGGCTGAAACCTGGGCCCACTATCTGCATATGGTGGATACGCTGGAAACCGCCATGGCCTTTGGGCTTACGACCCACCCCATGGTCAGTGGCGACGGCCAACTCACCATAGCCGAGCCACTGAATCCGCTGACCAGCGACAACTTTGAGAGCTTGCTGGAGCGCTGGTTGCCGCTCACCAATTTAGTGAACAGCCTGAACCGCAGCCTCGGCCACAAACACGCCTACCCGTTTGTACTGTCGCCCGCGGTGATCGACAAGTTGCGGTTTGTGCATCAGGTGGTGCGATCATGGCGATGAACTGGCTGCTGGCCGCTCCACCCGTTTGTGTTTACCGGCAGCGCATTCTGCCAGCGCCTTGAGCCCGTCCGCCTCAAACGCATCCACCCGAATGACATCGTACAAAGCGGTCAATGCCTCCAACAACAGATCACGCTCTTCCGCCTTGACCACCCCCTCAGCACAAGCCCAGTCCACCAGTTCCTGCCGCTGATGGCCGAGCAACAGATCAATCCTCCCCAACTCATCCTCATCCCGTTGGCGCATGGCGTGATGCAGTCGCTGACGCATTTCACGTGTGTCATGGGCCAGACGATAGGCATTGAGAACCCGGCCGACCGGGTCGTCGACTGACATGTCAACATAACTGCCACGGCAGATACGTTCGCGCAGGGAGGTGTTCTTGACGATGCTGGCGGCGACCGTCGCCGCCAGTCGATCATTGGGGCCGTGATTGCCAATCGCCCCCAGAGGAAACACCAACAACCGCAGCGGCCAGCGTAATAGGCTCATTGGAAAATTCAGGATAAGTCGGTGCATGGCCTGCTGCAGATCCCGCAGGCACACTTGCAGACACCACTCCACCAGAGGACGCTGGTCGTCGGCATAGTCCTCGTCGTGCCACTGCTTAATTACGGCGCTGGCGTAGTAGAGCTGTACCAGACAGTCCGCCATACGGCCGGACAGCCGTTGACGCGCTTTCAAACCGCCACCCAGACTGAGTAAAGACACATCGGTCAACAGTGAAAAAGCCGCCGAGAAACGCATCAATTGCCGGTAATAGGGCTGCAAGTTGCCCGTTTCTGGCACTGGCTGCAGCCAGCCACGGGTGAGAGCCATCACCCAGGCTCGCACGCCATTGCGGCTGGTGTGGGCCAGATGGCGGTAGAAGACTTCGTCAAACGACCTCACGGCAGCGTTCTCGTCGGTCATGCCGGCTGCCTCAATTTCCTCGACAATGAAAGGATGGCAACGAATGGCTCCCTGACCAAAGATCATCAGACTGCGGGTCAGGATGTTGGCGCCCTCAACCGTGATCGCAATCGGTACCGCCTGATAACCACGAGCCAGGAAATTGCGCGGTCCGCTGATCACGCCGCGACCAGCCACCACATCCATGGCATGATTGACAACATCGCGCATCAGGTCCGTATTGCGGTACTTCAGCACCGCGGACAGCACCGATGGCCGGACTTCTCGATCCAGCATTCCCGCCGTTAACAAGCGCGCCGCGTCCATCATATAGGTGTAGCCGGCGATGGGTTCGAGCGCCTCCTGCACCCCTTCAAACTGACTGATGCTGCGGCCAAACTGTTCCCGTACCAGGGCATAGGACCCGGTGGTGAGACTGGCGATCTTTCCCGCCCCAGTGGCCAAAGCCGGCAGGGAAATCGAGCGGCCGATCGACAGGCATTCCAGCAACATGGTCCAACCTGTGCCCAACATTGGCTGCCCACCGATGACCTGTTGGATGGGAATGAAGACATCGGTGCCCCAGGTCGGCCCGTTCATAAACACCGTGTTCATGGGCAAATGGCGAGCACCGACGTTGACCCCTTCCAGTTCCCTGGGCACCAGCACACAAGTGACGCCAATTTCTGCCTGTTCGCCCAGCAACTGGTCCGGATCGTAGACCTTGATGGCCAGCCCAATTAAGGTGGCCACTGGCGCCAGGGTGATGTAGCGCTTATTCCAGGTCACTTTTAACCCCAGCACCTCTTCTCCCTGCCACTGGCCGCGGCAGACTATACCCTTATCCGGAATCGCACCGGCATCGGAGCCAGCCACGGGGGATGTCAAAGCAAAACAGGGAATCTCATCGCCGCTGGCCAACCGTGGCAGATAATACTGACGCTGTTCATCGGTGCCATAGTGGATCAGCAATTCCCCTGGACCTAGCGAGTTGGGCACCATTACGGTGACCGCAGCCGACACACTGCGGGTGGAAATTTTCATGACAATTTCGGAGTGGGCGGTGTTGGAAAAGCCTTTACCACCCTGTTCCGGAGGAATAATCAAACCGAAAAAGCCCTGGCCGCGAATAAACTCCCACACGGGCTGGGGCAGATCGAAGTGCTCATGGGTAATGGCCCAGTCGTCGAGCATGCCACACAGCGTTTCCACCGGACCGTCGAGAAACGCCTGCTCCTCAGGGCTGAGTTTGACCGCAGGAGCGGCCAGCAACTTGTGCCAGTCAGGACGACCGGAAAACAACTCTCCATCCCAATCCACGGTGCCGGATTTGAGCGCTTCCGTTTCGGTATCCGACAGTTTCGGTAAACGCCCGCGCACCCACTTCAGCAGTGGTCGACTGAGCTTTTCCCGACGCCAATCACCCGCCTGGTTGATCAGTAAACTGAAAGCCAATAAGGCGCCGCCAAATAGCCAGCTAAGCAGATGAAAGTCATCCAGGATCAAACCAATGATCGCCGCCCACACCAACACTGCCGTGGCCACAGAGCCACCGACGCCGAGATAAAGCAGCACCAAGATCGATACCAGTAACAGCAGCACACTCACAGGTAAACCTCCAACTCTCAGGCTCTCCTTAACCTTTGACTCCCTTACCTTTGACTATAGAAGGCTTAACAGCAAACCAGGACCGCTGTTAGGACATGGCCGTAGAATCGCAGCCACCCACTAGAAATGCCAAGCTGGGCAATTTAAACGTCAGATTTTTTTACAAATGCCGCCTCAATCTTTTTTTAAAAATTAAAAAGTCTCGACAATTCAAACAGATAATTAATTTGGCACAGGAATTGTCTATCAGCACATACGTATCACTTATGCGCGTTTGGACGGCCCTTTTTTGATCTTAAGCATGATACGGTTTTGCAGGTTACAGGTCAGAGCTTTCTGACTGGAGGTATCTGAGGTATGGATCAACATAAATTATCAAAGGACTGCTATCAGAATGATTCCTCAAATCAAGCCCCTCGCCGCAGCGGTAATACTCCTGCTGAGCGCCCTTAACACCCAAGCCAATATCATTTTTGAAATTGAACCCAACAGTTTGTTAACCCCACAAAACGTAGAAAACGCTTTTTCCAGCAACTGGTATCCCTTTGTCCCCAATCACGATCAGCCAAACTGGGAATGGGTATCGATAATCGCTGCCGCTGATAACAACTTACCCAACCAGGCCACCAATACCAATGGCAACTTTTTCGATTTCTTTTCCTTTGAGGCCGCAGCCAATCAGAGTTTTATCTTCGATATCGACTTTGGCGCCTTCTTCCCTGGCTACATCGATACGACCATTGGCCTGTGGTCCGTGGGTGGCGACTTTTTGGGCGAAGAAAATGACAACACTAATGTCTGTTCTTTGTTGGGCTGTTTAAACGATCTCGGCAGCTTCAGTGCCAAAGACCCTCTGCTGGAGTGGACGTTTACCACCGCTGGCACGTACATGATTGGGGTCGGAGAACCAAGCCTCCCCGGTTTCTCTGCGCTGGCCGGCAGCAGTATTACCCATCATGACGGTGTTGCTTTGTACCAACTGAACATCTCCAGGAACGTCGTGCCCGGTTCTGAGGAGCCACCCAATAGGATTCCCGCACCGACCAGCGTGTCATTATTAGGCTTAGGCTTAGTGATACTCGGGTTGCAGGCAGGCAAAAAAAAAGGCTGCGCAAAGCGCAGCCTTTTTGAATAGTGGTACCAGAGGCCGGACTCGAACCGGCACAGCCGCGAAGCCGGGGGATTTTGAAACCGATTTGCCACCTACAACCTATTGATTTTATTGACATTAAAAATAGTGTTAGACGGTTGTTAGATGGTAACTTATTATATCTCTTTAAATTTGTTAGATATTATTCCGTATCTTGTTGTTTTTAAAGGGATATTTAATTGATGAAATTAACACACCACATCAGTCATAAAAAGCTCGAAAATGGAGAATTAAAAACACATAAATTAGTTGTTCAAAGACCCAATCAAAGCTCTACAAAATGGTTCGGTAAAATCAAAATTGATGGGAAAGCATACAGGATAGATTTGGACACTAATGATCTCGAATTTGCTAAAGCTGTCATAACATCAAAATTTGATGACTTATATGCCCATTCTAAAGCTAATACGCTTACACCTGAGCTACTCCAAGGGGTAGTAGAGAAAACAAGCACAAAACGCACTATAGATAGCATTGCGAGGCTTGTGATTGCCGATATCGAGAAGAACCTCACTGAATCAAATAAAAACTACCTTGCCAACCTGAAAATTAGAATTCTCCCTGAATTTGGACATGAAGATATTAAGGTTATTCAAGACGACATATACATACATACAATATATCGCCGGTTTCAGGACTTTCTTCAGAAGAAGAGTAACAAAGTTAAATTCAAATCAACCCTGAACCTCCTCCAAAGAAAAGCTGAAAAACTAGGGTTTATGAAGGAAATAGTACTCCCTGAACCTAAATTTGATACTTCCAGCGTCTCTAGATTTCCCCCGTTTAAACAATCTGATCTAAACCAGATCATCAGCTATATACCCATTTTTGCATCAGAAAAGAAAGCAGATGGCAGGAAACGCAACCAAGACCACCTGCTAATGAGAGAGCTTATGATCCCTGCCCTACTATTTGTTAATGAAACAGGGGTAAGGGGTGTGGGTGAGGAAATCGCTGGATTAAAGTGGAAACACCTCAGTTTTGATGAAAATTCTGACTATCGCTTTTCAGATGAGAAATATAAAGAACTCAAAAAAACTCGGAAAAGAGATAAGCTGGATCTAGAAACACTGTCAGATAGATTAAGTGAAAAGACCAAAGACAATATCCAGTTTATTAAAACCCTTAAAAATCACCTAAACCTACCTCTCATTCCAGAATCAATAAAGGATGAAAAAGGGAATAGAAGAAATGTATTTCTGCAAGATGAATATCGCAGAGCTTCATTGCATATAGAAAAAGGTAAAACGTCATCATATAAAAAGAGGGATATTGAGTTAAGCTGGATGGCTTTAGAGCTAATTAAAATTGTTGCAGCTATTAAATATAAACACTCTTTAATTACATATAAAGCTGACCCTAACGACCATATATTCTTTGGTAATACAAATAAATATACAGGGATATTAAAAGATGGGCTTATCTTACCACTGGTCGAGGAGAATAAGCTTAGTCATGAATATACATCATACTCAGCAAGAACTACTTTTATTCAGAGAAAATTAAAAGCGGGTCACACTGTATTTGGAATTGCTAATTATTGTGGTACGTCAGTAAGTGTTATTCAGAATCACTATGCAAACGAAATTGAAGATATTAGGACAGGTAGAGAAATAGCAGACAAATAATAAACATAAAGTAACGGAAAATTTTTATATTGCAGTATTTTTTAACACTACTCCAGCATAAAGTTAGCCGTAAACTCCAACGATACGAAGCTAATATATAAGAGCCTTAGGAAGCAGAATCACTAAATTGGGTTCAGTCTCAGCAGCTTCATAAGGGCCTTGTACAAGTCATCTCTGCTATGATTGAAGCGGAATTCCATCTATTTCAAATGCAGATAGAACGTGTGCTTTGGCACACCTTTAAATTTACTCAGGCGTAAAGAATTGGATGCAATATTACAAAAAGTTAATTTGTGTTTTGATAAACTTTAACAGGCAAATAGGTGCCATTAGAGGGCGGAAGGATGTCCAATATAATTATAGAGGGTATCTATAACTCGTGGGCAACTCGGAAACATAACGCCTTCATCATGGGAGAAAAATGCAGAGCGAAGTGGCGCCTTTAACTTCCCTGCATGTATTTGTTAGAGACTTAGTTATTTTCTAACTTCTTTTGGTTGGAAAACATTGTTGTATATTCAATAAGGGCTTCAATTCTTACTATTCTTTCATTCAAGCCATTTATATCTTCTTTAATATCCTTGTGATCTTCACGAACTTGAACTGATAGTTCTGACACTTGACCACACAAAGTCTCTACACGACCCGCTAATTGTATTGATTCTTTTATAGCATCTTTTATTTCACTAAACATATGTATTTAACCCTTCTGCATCTCTTTCTTTCTGCTTTTTAGAAACTCAAGTGTAAGTTCAAGCTCTTTCTGAGCGCCTACTATTGCCTTTTCGGCTCTAGCATTGGCAATTTTTAAATCTTCACCAAGCATTTTGAGAAACTCAATTTCATGAGTCTCTAGCTCGGCCTTATTTTCTCTTACAGAATTAGCATTAATAACATCTGCCACTGCTTTGACGTATAATTTGATAGCAAGAAGTGAATCATTGCTTACAGGAATTACCTCATCAACTCCGTGGGGATTATCGTTGGGATTAACAATTCCAATGACTGGAATGCCTAGCTTATTTGCCTCTTTGACGGCTAATTGATCATAGTTGATATCGATTACAAAAAGTGCATCAGGCAAGCCTCGCATATTTTTAATTCCACCAAGTGAGTGCTGTAACCTTTCCAAATGTCGAGTACGCACCAGTGCCTCTTTTTTACTAAGGCGATCAAAAACTCCGCTATCTCTCTCCAGCTCTAGATCTAGTAGCATCTCAATTGCTCTCCGGATGGTTTTGTAATTGGTCAACATTCCACCTATCCAGAGATGGCTTACATAGGGCTGGTTACATCGCCGAGCTTGGTGGGAAACAATTTTTCCGACAGGAAACTTAGTCCCTACAAATAATATTGTTTTGTCATTAATCGCCATATAGGCAATATGCTCTAATGCCTTATTAAATGCAGGAAGAGTTTTTTCGAGATCATCAATATTAATTTTTTGTTCTGATACAACTAAAAAGTTTTCAAGTATAGGCTTCCAATACGGAGAACGTAACTTTGAGGTGGCTGCCCGCTTAAAAGTGTCTTTTCTCTGTGTTTCAAGGTCTTTTGTCTTCATAGCTCTTCCATTTCCTTGACTCTCTAACGCTGCGGTTTGGGGCTGTCATGGAGCGCCAGAGTAATGGCAGTCCCAGCCGAAGGCGACAACACCGTCTTGTTAAATGCTGCTAATGGCACGAAGGCCAATCCCCAACACAAGCAAAATTATTGGTATTTCGATGAATACCGCTATATCTGACTTAACACCTGACCTAAATATTCTTGGCGTATAATACAACCCCAGAAGCACCGAAGGGGCCAAGATTAGTGTTATACCTTTAACGCTATCCGTTATGGGTAGGCTTAAGGGAAAAACCACAGGAACAACAAAAGAGCCTAGCCACAGATAAAACACAAAAACAGCATTCCTATAGGATGTATGCGCTTTATCGAATTTCATATGCGAATTTAACAGTTAATTCAAAAGTCAGAGGCGTTATACCATCTTGGCTTGTTATCTTAGGTAGGGATGTGTTTAATCTTAGAAAAATCGCTTATAGACCAACAATATAGCATTCAGAAGGCGCTGAAGTTCTCTAAAATAGGACGTCAAAACCATGCGTAATATCAAAATCCCTTTACAGAGATATTAGAATCGGCTCCCTAAAAATCAAGCACTTGCATAGTTATTTCAGAATTATAGAGCCACTGACTGCTGAACTCGGTGTTTTGAGATCCAATCAATACTCGGAATGACAGCTTTGGGTCAAAAGTATTAGGTTAGATCTAACCTGAGTTCTTCTAATTGCCAGCTCAAATCTAAGTCTTTACAAATTATGAGCGTCATGGCTTTGTAATATCTGTTTTTATAAAAGTTAGTTTCGAAAATAAGTATTATCATAAGTAACTTTTTTAAATTAAGTGTTGACATCAATATGTGGTGTTTAAGTTATCTATATATTGTGTCAATTCATTAATTCTAATTAGACCTCTAATTAGCGATTTGTTTTATTGATTTCATTGATTAATTCCAATTTGATAAAATCTATTTCAGAGATTATTTAAAAGGAATTTAATTTAATGAAATTATTTAATAAAGATTTGGATTTAACTTTAGAAATAACTCTCTTTTTCCGCACAAGTAAACTCTGTAATTACTTTCTAACTGACAAACTGAACGACGACGAAGATACTGAGCATTATCACTTTCTTGCTGTTGTTGATGGTCTGGACGTTGCTGCAAAATATGTCGATCTAGAAGCAATAAGATCAGACATTATTGACTCTTCATTTACCAAATTCCCATGTAAATCCCAGATGCAAAGTATGGGGGTTCCTCTCCCGTTTGGTTGGCAATACGTAGATTAATAACCAGTCAAACCCACCAGTATCAGTAATAAAAAATTCAGGATATCTATATCTATGGCATCTATTGTAGAGATGAAACCTCATGATAATACTAATTGTATTCTTTCTTTTAAAACCAAAGAAAAAACCTACAGCCTCACAACCCGCGAATTAACCAAGAATCTCGCTGTAATCGGCTCTACAGGCTCAGGAAAAACTAAATCTGTATTGCTACCCATGATTTCTAATTCGCTCTCAAAAGGCCACGCTGGGCTTGTATTCGACGCAAAAAATGAGATCTATGAAGACTTGGTAGCTATCTCACGTAAATTCTCTATGCCGACTAATAAATTAGTTTCAATCGGCATGAATCAAGGGTGTTTTCCAGTAAATCTCTTCAAAGACCTGACTCTCAGTGAGCTTAAAGAATTCTTATTTGAATCGCTGAAGGTAAACCACAAGGAAACATACTGGTTAAAATCTGGGCTTGATGATCTGTTTCTGACTCTAGAGCTGTTTATTCACGTTAGAAAGATCAAAGATGATTTCCATTTTCTTTATAATAACCCTGAATTTTTATTGAAGTTACTGTCTGATCGTAAGCTTCTCAAAAAACTGTATTATGAAGTTCGTGCCATTAAATCTAACAATGACACTGACTTTGATGAAGATCTATTTGATCCTGAAAATGAGCTAGCTATTCCACCAAAAACGCTCAAATATCCACCAGATGTTCTCGAAAGAATTTTAGAAATTTACGCTATTCAAGATAGTGACAATTTCTCTATGTGTACTGTTTTATGTTATTTATCCAGATCTGATGACCAGCTGAATCAATATACTTGGCGTATGTCTCAGATAACATCTTTGTTGCAGCGTATGAGCACTAAAACGCTCAAAGAAAATTTCATGAGTAAGATCAATATTCTTTCACCAGCCGAATTAATTTTTAAGGGTAATTATACCTGTGTGTTCACTGGGGATATGACGAATGTTGAAGTTACAAAGGCTTATGCAAAGTTAATTAAGTTTACTTATTATAAACAGCTATCTAAGAAAGATAAAAGTAAGTTCACATTTACCATATTTGATGACTACCCATTTATAGCTTCTGGTAATGATACTGATGAGATTCTATTTAACAGCATCACACGTAGTTACAATCAGTCGAATATCTTTTGCCTTCAATCATTTTCATCATTAGTTGCTGTTAAAAGCCACCATCAGGCACGTATGTTATTTCAAGACTGCGTGAATAAGATTTTCCTGAATTGCCAAGATGATGAAACCTTTAGACTTGCTGAGTTTTTATTTACCTACAAAGGTGAGAGTGTTGTAGATAAAGATATCCAGTGTATGTTGTTCCCCTCATCGAAAAGGACAGCATTTATACGCACTGAGAGCGACATATTCACAGCTAATATCGCTGATCAAAATAGTAACCTTCAGAAATTCGTTATCGATGATCTTAAGGATTTCAAGGAGGAATTAAAGCAGTCTATTTCATACAATGCAGTCTTTGATATTAATGACACCACATTCGAATATTTAATCAATATCAAGAACAATCACAACTTCAGAAAATCTTTAGATGATGACTTCATTAAATGCTTTGACGCCATTAGCTATCAATATTTTGGGTGCATAATCGAAGATGAAGACAAAGTTATGTCGATAACTAAATGTCTGAATGGTTACTTAAATAAATTAAGTAAGGAAGCTAAATAGTGCCAATCATTGTACCGATTTTTTCTGTCATTGTGCTTTGTTATTACATACAAGCTGGCTTTTATTTTAAAGAAGTCATATATCCCCAGTGTATAGCATTTTATCAAGATCACATGTTAATCATTACCTTTACTATATTTTTTCTGTTTTTCTGGGGTTTGGCTAAAATCTACGAACAAGATGAAGATCAATGAGCTTAATAAAAGTATTATTTATTTTTTGCACAATTTACGGCTTTACTAGCAATAACATTCGAATAGCAAAAGAGACAATTGCATTCTTTGATTTATATACACTTTATTATCTTGCGATAGCTATATCAGTAGCAGCCTTATTTTTATTTATAGCAGTCTATTTGAGAATATTAGAGAAGTTATTTTTCTACTTGTTTCTTTATGTAGTATCAGTTTATTTGATTATATTCCCCGCTATTCACTTTATTTACTGAGATATAATATGTTTGAACACAAAATCGATGGCGAAAAGATTTTATTGGGTTTTTTCTTGCTGATGGCATTCCATTGGTTTGTTAATTCAAGCTTTCTATACGCCATAGCGTATTTTACAAATGACTATGGCTTTAGTATCTGGAAATAACTAATTACTTAAAAATGATAATAAGAAAGAATGTTACTCAAATTCAGCTTCTATATACTGCCATTCTTTGATAAAGAACTTTTCCCACTTCTCTAAATAAGCCCTTACTTCTGCCGAATTTGGATCAAAGTCGTAAACTTCAAGTTGTATTTCACATTCAGCAAAGAATGCATGTTTGATGTGATGCTTTAAATCTGAAAAACTTAGAGTACGAGTATGCACAAATTTATTCATTTGAGCAGCTTCTCTATTTATTATGCTTTTAATTTCCTCGTTCATTTAATTACCTCTTTTTATTGTTATTTAATATAGCTTATTCTATTACTATTTAATTATGGCTGTCAATTAAATTAATTAAAATCTTAACTTATTTTCAAATTAGTAATTACCAAAATACAAATAACCAACCAACTAATTAAATCAATATAAATTAAATACGATTATAAATATTTAAATATTCTAGATAAAACCAAGATTGAACGTGAAAATGGGAGATCTGGAGTTCATTCACTTAAAGAGAATGAGTGATAATCTGCAAAATATACTCCTCAGATGAATAACTCTTTATTTAGTAGTAGTTAGGTATAAAGCTTAAACCTAAAATTTTAATTAAAAGTATTTAGAACTAAAAAAGTGGCCTATTTATGATTCAAAGCTTCTGTTCAACCCTATTTACCCAAGAGGATTGTTTGATTTTTAATCAACACTATCTTCGTCGTATATCGGTTCGCTCTGTACTAGAAAATAAATCAATTATGTTGCAGTATCAGTTAACTTCAGATTCAGGGACACTGGTATGGGGATATCCCATATAGAGATAAGTGAGCCAGTTCGCTTCTTGTCATAGGGATATTGCACCCATCTTAAAATACCTTTCCAACTTAAAAAGTCACTTCCCCGATTTGAACTCTTTTTGAAAAGAAAACTTGCTTTCAGTAAATGTTATGGATGAAAAGTATATTTTCGCTTTGCTTGGTATCTTTCTCGGTTCTTTTTTAAGTGAAATATTTTCTGTTATGAAGGAACTCTATGCGGAAAATAGATCGAAGAAAAAATAGACGGAGTACTTTGCAATTCGCATGATCTGCATCTTGGATTCATTCGTGGAAGGATGTACATCGGTCGTTGGTGGTGATGGATTATGCCATGGCCAAACAGATGCCAAGGGGCACTCAAGGATTCAAGTAATTGCCCCAGAACTTGATATTAAGATAGACGATGTAAACTGGAAATCATTAACCCAAAATTTAATGTATGAAATACTATATTTTCTAAATCTTATAAAAAATGCCGATAGCTTTATTCACAGCACGTTTGAATATGCAGCATTTCCACGAATCTACAGTGAAGGGTTCGAAAAAAGGCAATATCAGTACTCTAAATTAGGAATTATGGCCTCTGAGTTAGCTACAAGACTCAGAGAAAGATACAAACCCCGAAAAGTCATATTTTTAGCTGGGATATAGTTGAATATATACATAAAGAGAAAGACAAAATAAACCAGATTCGGTTACAGAAAGAAACTGAACGTAAAACTAGGTTTGCTAATGTAATTGCATAGCAAGAATTTAAAAGTTTCACAAATTTGGGGATCGTAACGCTTTTATCCAATTCGGATGAAGCTGATACGGTCATAAACAACTTGATAAGTAAATATAATTTTAGTGAGAGAATTAAGATAAGGATTTAAAGTGGTCATTGATAAAATTGTTATTGAAAATTTTAAGGGATTTGAAGGTAAGTTCTCACTCAATCTTAATTCCGGCTTAAATATTATTGTTGGAGACAATGAAGCCGGAAAATCTACAATCTTGGAAGCTGTTAATTTAGCACTAACTGGCATGTACTCTGGCAGATATCTACGAAATGAACTTAGTCAGTATTTATTTAATAGTAATGTCGTGAGGCAATATATAGACAGCTTGAGCACTGTAACACCTCTTGCTCCACCTAAATTTCTTATCGAACTTTATATTAGCGGTGAAACCCGGCCTTTCTTAGAGGGTAATAAGAATACCGATGGAGCTGATTGTAGTGGCATTTCATTCTCTGCTGAATTTGATGAATCTCACAAAACTGTTTATGAAGAGCTTATAAGGTCTGGGGAAGTGAAAACTCTCCCTATAGAGTATTACCACATTATGTGGAGAGGGTTTTCAAGAGATTCAATAACCGCTCACAGTATACCCTTGAAATCAGCATTTATAGATTCAACAAGTACTAAATATGGTAACGGCTCAGATGTCTATATAAGCAAAATAGTAAAAGAACTTTTATCGGCAGAGGAAATTGTTAATGTATCGCAGTCCCATAGGAAGATGAAGGAACACTTTATTGATGATCCAGCCATAAAGGCTATCAACAAAAGAATTTCTGAGGCATCAAAAATAACAGATAAAAATGTTTCTATTTCAGCTGAACTATCGTCAAAAAATGCTTGGGAAAGTAGCCTTACTACATACCTAGATGATATACCTTTTCATTTCATTGGGAAGGGTGAACAGAACATCATAAAAACCAATCTTGCGTTAGCTCACAATAAATCGAAAGAAGCTAATATTATACTTTTTGAGGAACCTGAAAATCATTTATCCCATACGAAACTAAATCAGTTGATCAAATCTGTAAAGGATAGTTGCGATAAAAAGCAGATTATTATTACAACGCATAGCAGTTTTGTGGCTAATAAATTGGGGTTGAATAGCTTAATATTGTTGAACCAAAAAAAAGTGGTAAAACTGGATGATCTTTCAGCAGATACCAAATCATTTTTCGAGAAGATACAGGGTTATGATACTCTTCGACTGATATTGTGCAATAAGGCGATTCTTGTTGAGGGTGATTCTGACGAATTAGTTGTTCAAAAAGCCTATATGAATAAAAACGGTGGGAGACTGCCGATTGAAGATGGTGTTGACGTTATTTCCGTTGGCGTTTCATTTCTCAGATTTTTGGAAGTTGCCGAAAAGTTAGGCAAAAGGGTTTCTGTTGTTACCGATAATGATGGCAGTGTCGATGCTCTATCTAAGAAATATTCAGACTATATTGATAATAATTCAAAAGAGGGGATATTAATTTGCTATGACAATGAAGTTGATACTGGAGATCTTAAAATTGGCGAAAAAAAATTTAACTATAATACACTTGAACCAAAGTTTTTGAAGGCAAATGGGTTCGATAAAACAAAAGAATTATTAGGCGTTGAATACGATGATATAGATGATCTTCATAAACATATGAAAGCAAACAAAACACCTTGCGCCTTAAAGATTTTTGACTCGAATGAAAAAATAATTTTCCCTGATTATATTGAGCGGGCAATCGATAATGAATAATAAGCTCGTTATTGCCTCTGCTGGGTCAGGAAAAACACAACTCATCATCAGTGGAGCTATTGATAAAGCTAGAAAAGGTGAAAGCGTTCTTGTTACCACTTTTACAGAAGCTTGTGAACAAGAAATTCGCGAGAAGATGATAGTTGAGTGTGGGGGTTCTATACCTAGCTTAATTACTATTCAAACTTGGTTTTCTTTTCTGATAAAGCATGGTTCTAAGCCTTATCAGTTGTCGTGCATTAATGGAGAAATTCAAGGCATGCTACTTGTCAGTGGAAAGTCTGGTGTAAGATATATCACTAAGGATCAGAAAAAAATATATTGGTCAGAATCTGCAAACCCTAATGAATTTTACATAACAAGAGACGGTAAAATATATTCAGATAAAATTTCCAAATTCGTTGTTAAATGCAATGAGGAGTCAGACGGCAAAGTAATTAATCGTATTTCTCGTTGTTTCGATAATATTTATATCGATGAAGTTCAGGATTTAGCTGGATATGACTTAGAAATCTTAAGGCTTCTGTTTGATTGTGAATCACATATTGTCTTAGTTGGCGATCCTAGACAGGCCACGTACTCAACCAATAATAACTCTAAGAACAAGAAGTTTAAAAAATCAGAAATCATTCACTTTTTTACTGATGACAAGATAGAAATTGATACAGACGACAATAACTTATCGATTAACTACCGTTGCAATAACGAGATATGTGATTTTTCGAACAGTTTATTTCCTGATATGAATGCTTCAACTTCTGGAAATCAAGTGGTTACTGGTCATGATGGGATTTTTCTGGTTGAAGACAAATATGTAGACAGATATTTGAGTGAATTTGATCCAGTTCAACTTAGGGATTCAAAATCAAAAAAAGTTAATGAATATTATCCAGTTATCAACTTTGGGAAGTCCAAAGGACTTACATTTGATCGCGCCTTGATATATCCAACCAACCCAATTGTTAAATGGCTTAAAAATAATAATTTTGACTTAACCGGAGTTGGTCGTTCAAAATTTTATGTTGCCCTAACGAGGGCGAGATACAGCGTTGGTATTGTTTTGAGCAAAAAAGATATCGAATCGATTGGTGTCGGGACGAAATATCAACCAGATAAGAGGTATCTATAAGTAATGGGAAAGCGAGGTAAAGAACAATTTAACCCTGTTAGAGAGGAGCTTTTAAGGCTCTTTTCAGAATTGCAGCCTGTATCCGAACTGACTGTTACTAGATTACAGGAGGGCTTAACTAGGGGAAAAGCAAGGCGGGTAAAAACTCTTGTCGATTCTTTTAATAATGGACTAGGAAAAGGACTTTCTGGACTGGAATTGAAACTGCTCACAGAGCGGCCAACTTCAGCAGTAGTCAGGAATTACCGTAATCAGCTTATTATCAAGTCGCCCCGAAACAATAAAAACCCTTTTCAGATTCTGTGGGAGTCTGGGAAATACACAGGCTCTTTTAAAACTGTTGACTCTGCTACTAACTCAGTTGATTTACTTCTTAGTGACGAGGGTATCGAACCTGATTTGGAAATTAGAACCTATGAGAAAAAGGTTAAAACCATAAACTATGAAGGAGAAGGATTTATTTATGTTGCTTACAACGAGTCCCTTCCAGAAATGGTGAAAATTGGTATGACTACCACCTCAGTTACGCAACGAATGAAGGAATTGAGCAATACCTCTGTTCCTACTCCATTTAGGGCGATTGCTATATTTGAGATGGAAAGTAGTGTCCTGAGTATTGAGCAAGAACTTCATAGCCGATTAACTATAGATCGCATACACAGTCAAAGAGAGTTTTTCAGGTGCTTAGACCCAGTGTCTTATTGTGTAAAAATTCAATCCTATCTGAAAGATATTGCTGAAGGGAAATTCGTTACTCGAACACTTCCAGAAATTGTTATCGACAAAGCTTAACAATTCCTTTGGTAAGCTTTGTGAGTATAAAGAAGTATATTTTCTAATCAATAACCAAAATTTCAAACTTCCGCCAGTACAATCCTTGATCAAACCTAACATTTATAAGATCTTAGGTCAGATCTTAAATGATGTACCTGACCAAAGCAGTCATTCAACATTTGGCTCGTCAAAGTATTTGACTAAATAATATACAATGTTCATACCATATAACCCATGGCTCATTTTGCTCTGGCATTTTAACTAAATATGACGCAGTATCAGAGGCTTACAGGCTCAGGGAGGGAAATATGGGAAAGTTTCATATACAGATTATCGAGCCAGCTCTCTTTGTGTCATAGGTTTTGTGCTACAACTTCGTACTATCCCCACAAATCAAGCAGTAAGTGGTTCCCTGATTCGAGATCTCTGTTGGCAAAGCGAGCAGGATCTATATTGGAACGTTAAGCATCTAGTAAAGGATTGTGCATGGAATCAAATCGTTGGTGGGAATTCTATTTCATAAGGTATTTTGTCGGCTCAGTGCTAGGGGCATTGATAATAATGGCACTGGCCTTCCATCCAGAATCTGCATTAGATGAAGTTATTGCTAATCTATTTGATTTTGATAGTGCAGATGTACTTAAATTAAAAAGTGATCACTTCTGGGTGATCCTTAGTTTCGGCGTTGCTTTTTGCTACATCGCAAGCGCACCAATACTTGTAATGCACGCATTCAGAGCACATTTCGATTTTCAAAGTGATATGAACACTAGTATAAGCTCATGGTTATTACGCATTATATTTATATGTGCTCCACTAGTTGTTTTATACATTGTGTTTTGCGATCAAGCCATCAAGTTTATGTTCCTCGCGGCATATACTTTGGTGATTACTCTCCAGTTCGTACTAATAGTCCCCGCTATTTTTCATAAGTTTAAAGAAGTATTCAATTTCTATAAATCCTTGACAAAGGATCGAGCCAAAGTTTCCGAAGATCGCAAGCAATATATCGAGTCATATAAGCATCTGAGAGAGCATGGCAATGCGTTTCTAATCCTGTTTTGCGAGTTGATGTTGGGTTGTGCGCTATTTGTATCTAGCAGCTTATCTGAGGCCTTGATTGTTATACTTGTTTGGCTTATTCCCACATTGCCAATTTGGTTTCTAGGCACATTTTTAGAGTCGAGAGTAAAAAATATTTAACAAGGCGCTGCTAGGGACTTGCTAACGCTACACTTCAGCAAACCACAAAGTACGGTGTCAGCTTTACGGAGTCGTAATGACCATAGGCTTTAAAATTAAAAAAGTTATGTCTGACGGATGGACAATTACTGAGACTTTCATTCCGGGGAAAGGGCTTAGTAATGAATATCTGTATGAGGATAAACCAGCTCCTTCACTCTATATGACAGATAAAATAAGCGAGCAATACGGAGCCTATACTCTGATAGAGAAAGATCTCAGAAGCGTGATAATTTGGCTAAATGAAATTGAAAAGCTGCAGCCTGAGGATCTGGATCGCTGGAAAAACCCAGATAAGATGAACTTAGTTAAAGGATTGTTTGTTGCTGCGTTAACATTTTACGGAAAGTTCTTTACTTCTTGCGGCATTATGCAAGGAGGTTGAATGAGTAATGACGTGATCTTTGGAACCCAGATAATTTCTATTATAGTATTCATTTTGACGGTATTTGGGTTGTATAAGCTCCTTATTTCCCAAAAAGATTCTACGATACAAACTTTAAAAGAAAGGATTGAAGCTCTAAAAGAAGATCTTCAAAGAGCTAAAGAAACAGATCCTGATATTCTACTAGAACGATACTCAAATCGTGCAACAAAACTCGAAGAGGAGCTAGTAAGGTTAACTTTAGAAAAACCTGATGGCCCACAAGCAATAAAAGATAAAGAGAAAGAACTAGGGAAGATTAAGTTTAAAATTAATATGTTAAACAAAAGGCTTCAAAGAACTCAAAAGTTACTTTCAGATTTCTTTTGTCCCCACTGCGGCGCAATGATCACAGAACGGAGGTACGATAGCATTTGCCTCCCTTTTGATAACTCAAATATAGAAAGTGAGAGAGAATACTACGCATTTGAATGCGGACTGGAGATTGTTAATGGTAGGGAAATATCCACTTGTTGTGTGAAAGATGAAGAGTATGCATAACAAGGCAGTGATGTCACCTTCGGCTGGGGCGGCCATTTCAAATTGCTCTCCATGTCATCCCAAAACCGCAGTGGTATACGCCAAGTACTAGATAGAAACATCGATAAATATAATGAGCAATTTGATAATTCTATCGGAAGATGAAAAACTGAAAGATGCTGATTCCAGCATTTTATTTCAAGTCCCAATTGGCTTTTTAGATCCTAACCATCCTGACATCTCAATAGAAGCTAAAAAGCAAATATTGCGTGACAGATATCATAAACAGTTAATACAAGATGGCTTGGAAACCGGAAATTTTACAATGAACCAAGATGGTTCCGTAAATTTTAAAACTAATCTTCCTCCTCATTCCTTTTCAGGATTTATCTTTGAAGCTTTAGCTGTTCGGATATTCAATGATAATTTAAGTACGATTGGTCGTAGAGCATTTGAATGGTGTACAAAAAGAGAGCGCACAAAAAATGATTATTTAGAGCAATTCAAAGCAATTGGAACAGGGTTCTTAACAACACAGCAAATTCACCCTAATCTCTACAGTTATCAACATCGATTTGATATCCAGTTTATTCGACCAAACCCAAGAGATGGTGAGTATGAGTCTGCAACTGTTTTAGGTACAAGTCGAGATGCTGGTGTTCAAATAAAAGCAATTACAGGAAATGAAAAATCAGAAATAATTGAGCCATTACTTTCCGGAAAATATAGTCATGTACTAACTTTTCTAAGACATCATAGTGGGATTCATAGTGCTGAAGTCTGTCATAATATTATCTCTCAAATGTATAGGAATAATGAAATTGATTTGAGCCAAAAAAACAAACTTGAAGATTCTATCAAAAGTCCTGAGATGTTAGGTGAAGATCAGAGAAAAGTTGATGAGTACTACAATTACATCCATATGTGGTATAACGGAAAGGCTCGGCATGATGCAATTATTTACGAGGGCGTTGGGCTAGAAGTGAAAGGTTTCAAATATGCTAATGGAATTCTTGTTCCGGAATAATAAAAAGGTGTATAAACAGTTGCTGATCGGAATTGTCAAACAGTCACTCGTCTTGTATAAAGCAGCAAAACAAGTACCAGTTTAACTTGTCATTGAGAAAAGTGCTACTGAATGACCGCTAATGTCTCTTGCCTAACTGACAGATCATATCTAGATTCAGTACTGCATTTTGAAAGAGTGGATCTAAGATTTTACAATCGATTTTTATATATTTAGTAAATTGCATTTCTTGCCCTAGCTAAAAAATCAATCGTTTCTATTTCAAAGTTTGGGAATCGTCTAATTACCTCAGCTTCAACTAAATAACCCCACTTATCATTCCATTTACCTGATTTAATGGCTTTATTTAAAGAATCAATATTGTAATTTAACGTTTTCATTCTTTTGTCTCTTAATTCTGGATTTCTCTCAAACATATCATTGATATATTCCAGTGCACCTTCTTTACCGCCAAGCACAAATATTTGATCAATTAATTCTAAAACTAAATGTTGATTATTAATTTTATCCACCTCTTTTTATTATTTAAATAATCCAATATAAACATAACTATAAAATTGGAGTTGTCAATAAAGGATTGAAACAATCTACCTTAAATATTTCTATTTTCTTCAATGCTTTATTTTTCGTCTCGTTTTTAAATATTCCAAGTAATTGTTTAGCTCATTCATTATATACCCTCAGTTCTTTTTATCTAATCAATAATATGACCTCCCATGTCTCTGATATACTTATTTCTACTAGCACACATTGTTTTCATTTCCCTTCTTGATTTAATTTCAATATTTCAATTTTTTATTATCAGTTTAAAAAACAAAGAAACTAACTATATTCTTTTGGTTTTTTTTGGAGCATTAATGAATGTATTTTATCTTGGATTCTGTCGTATAAAACTCTAAATAAACTAATCTTAAATTCGTTTAATGTTTCACTTTTCCTCTGTACTAAAATAAAATTATAAGATTTTTTAGTTTGCAAATAGCAAGGAGATTACTTGGTAATATATTTTCACAAAAATTCCGATGAAGACAGCAAATTAATTAAAATCTATATCATCCATTTGCTCTGCTTCTTTTGTGAAGTCTCTAAGTTTTTGTGATTTTAATTCATTGACTTTCTCTGATATTTTATCTGTTTTTTTATCTTTAATATTTTCATGGTTTTCTTGCTTAATCCTCATTTCAGCATCTCTCTCAATTGTTCTTTCGTCTTTCGGTACTACAGTGATTGTATAGAGCGGATCATTTTTGAAAGAACCAATTCTGTTCAAATTATATTTTTCTATGTAACCGTAACGAGAACCTTTACTTCCAATTCCACAGAGTAGTTCATCTAAATGTTTTTTAAGTGCTTTATTCATATTAAAAACAGCATTGTCACGCTTTTTATCACACTCGATATTATTGATTTTCTCAAGATCATAACCAACAAGATCGCATAGTTCTGATCTTCTGAATCTAGGAATAGGGTTTTTACTTGAGTACTTAGACTCTATGTATTGCAGCAAAGCTCTGGTCTTAGGGTTTTTAATTCTCGAATAAAAATCAATATCAAAGAATCTATTCCAAAGCACTTTTGTAGCATCGACAAAATGTTGATTGAACTCGATAGATACTTTTTTTGAATTTTTGAAATACTCAAAATTATCAATCAAATGAAAACACTTAACAGACTTATCATCTTCATATGTAACAACAACTTCCATAAGTGGTTTAAGAACATCGTCTACAGTTGATAATTCTCTTGAGTGATTCGCTTTGATATTAAACATTCCACAAAGCTCAACTGAATCTATAACTAATGCTCTTTTATTTTGAGTGTTAACCACTTTTATGGCCTTAGCGTAAAATTCAAATGTCTTTTTATGTAGTTTAGAAGTAGATGTAAGTGTTATTTCTCTACTTTTATTATCTTTAAACGTCTCTTTTACTTTCGTTCCAGCTAAAACTTTTGATTTCAGAAATATATTCATAATTGGGACATCGCAAATCCTCATTTTATTATTTTCTATATTTGTTAATAGCATTTTATGTGCCTCGTATTTTATTATATGTTTAAATATATTTTTTTAATTTTAAATGTCAATGGCATTGGTAAACTAATTAATGTTTTTTACCAAAAAACAAAGTTCTACCAATAAAAAAAATATTACTAATAAAAAACAAAACATTACCAATAAAAAACAAAGTGCTACTAATATTTGAACAAACTACTACTATTTATTTTATTTAAAAAGTAAGAAAAAACAGTTATTACGTACTCTCAAAGACAATTCTCAGATATTTCACATAGCTTTAGTAGTTAACCATGTAGTTAAAAACATAGTTGTAACAAGTTACTTACCTAAATAGCTGCACAATTATATTTAACTTGATTACCAGTTAAAGACTACTGAATTTTGATTTCTGTAAAATTTGAATATTAGATTACATGAATAACTCGCTTACGCGAGTAAATTTTCTGAATTTATTGGAGATGATTTTAAAAATTAAAGGCGTAGCATGAAGCGTAGCCTTTCCAGAAAATTAATAATTTCATTAAGAATGATATATAATTTCGGGAAGCAGCGATCAAATATATGTATTAAATTTGATGTTATAAAAAAGTAATTAATTTAATGTTTGATAAGCATAACTATAAATGAAATTACTTTTGAATGATGGAGAGAATCAAGCATTAAAGATTAGTATCAAAAGTTATTGTTAAAGTGAGTTTTTGATCATCCTTAAATTCATTGGTATTGGAAACTTGTTTTTAGAGTTAATTTTTAAGTACGAGCTGAGGAATTATCTCAAATAAAATAAGGTAATATTTATATGAATAATAAAAAAGGATAAATTAATAAAAGCTCCAGAAAGCTCTATCGATCAGATTACCATTGAATTGAAAAATAGATTATTTAAATGTGTTTGGCAAAAATAATGAATTTTACTTCATTATCAAATAATGCCAGAATTTGGAATCATATTTATCGAAGATATTGACAACTAAATTGAGTATATAGATGCAATGCAAATTGCTATTTTCAGAGTACCAGAGAAGAGTTTTGCAATAACACTTTAACTGAAGTTTATTAACCAAAAGGGGCTTTTAAAGCCCCTCAGTTTAGTTCTCATCAGTTTATATTACTTCTTAACTAACTTCTCAACACTACCACTTTCCACCGCTTCGGCGACCCAGAGAGGTCGTTTTCCACGAGTGCCAACCATATATTCTTCTTCACCGTTTGTGAGAATGGTGCCTGACGCAAGGTCAATTTTTGTACTTGGTTTAGAAGCTGATGATTTTTTAGTGCCTTTATTTTCAGCAAAACCAAGAATCTCTAATACTTCAGATCTGCTAAAATTAGATTTCTCAATCAGCTGTTCAAAGTCTTGTTTAACCTTTTCTTTTTCTTCTTCTTTTGCAAGAGCAATTAGCTCCTCCAGTTCTGCCTGTTTTTTAAGCAAATCATCTAACTTAGACACTAAAATAGGCTCCTTTAAATTAATCAAATTTTGAATTTTATATATCAAATTAAATTCAATCATTCAATATATATCTGGAATTTATTTAAAATAAGTGGTTATGTATTTGTTGGCGATAAAAAATTACATATCTCAAATAATATTAATTATAAATATAAGAGAAGTGTAAAAAAAGAGGTCTTCAAATGGTCGACTAGTTGACTCAAAATATTCAACACAATATAGCTCATGCTAATTGATTCTGGCCTTTATATTGAATTAAGGGCAACGCCAACGTCATAATTTTTCCACCTTAGAATGTTTCTAAAGCGTTATGAGAACTTTCTGCATCTGCCAAAATTTATAAGAAAGTTAAGTTATATAAACCAGATATATTTATTGTTATAAGAAATAGGAAATAGGGTGTAAGACGCGAAACATTTTTAGAGATAAATGGTATTTTTAACAAAATTAGGCCGCCTATTGAAGATGGAAAGAGTATTTATATATCAAAAAATCCATTCAAAAAGTAACGCAAACAGTCAAGCCATTATCATCATGAATCTGATCCTGTTTTATTATTTTTCAAGACCTTAATTAGATAATAAATAGTTTAAATGCCAAGATTGCTAATCCCTAAAAAACACAAAGGTATGCTTATTTAATTCTAAAATTGGAACCTAAAAAGATAGCATAAAGTTAAATTTATATTAAAAACTTGAACGATTTTACCAGTGGTTTTAAATCCTTTTAAAGCGTTACACATTAAAAATTAGTGCCATGCGCATAAAAAATATAAATAAATCGTGCGCACCAACAATTAAAGCGTTACACATTAAAATTCCCAACCTAAAAAATCCAGTAAATATAAAGGTTTTCAAATAAATTCAAATTATTTTCTATTTCAATCTTCACAAGTTAAAAAAATCTTATATATTTTAATTAGTAAAAACGAAAATACAGGCAAGGCATTTCTAAATATGCGCACGTTTCACTTAACTTTATTTAGACCTTGTTTTTGATTCCAACCGTTGGTTGCTCCCGTTGGTCGTCAAAAAGATATAATTCCTGTTAGTCGTTTTTAAATAACAAACAACACAAGTAAGTATTTAAACAACAGAGGAGATAATGAAAACAACTATTAATTATTCAGTATCACAAGTTCAAAAGCACTTCATAGTCAAAAATGCGGAAAGACATAATTTAGCAATAAATAAGTATATAACCGCCTGTATATCTCATGCAGAGAAAAAAAATATCAATATCGATATGACGCTTAATCTTTATAAAAAACAAAAGTCAGCTGATAAATACTTTAAATCTCTTGAGAAAGAAGTAAACAAGCTAGGCGTTAATATTAATCAAATTGCTAAAGTAGCTAATCATAAAAGAGATATCAATCAAAATAAAGTTATCGAAGCTTACAAAGAGACTAACAATACGCTTTTAAATGTGTATATGAAGTTAGTGGAAATTCAAGAAATAATTAATCGTAGTTAAGCATTAACAACTGGTAAAAATTAGATGCTTTAATTGTATAAGGAGATAAAAAAAAGTGGTAAATATTATGTTGGCAGATTTAAATAAATTAGAGAGTAAAGACTACAGCTCCGCTTTTAGATTAGTTAAATACATGTTGAGCTGCAAAGATGGACAAGAATACACATCAGACATTAAAGAAAGAGTGTTAAAATGTGGCTCTTATTTAATGATGCCAATACCATACGAATTATCTGACGATTCTATTAAGCACTATGCAAACTACGCTAAAAAGCAATTCCAGAGCTATTCCCAGTTACCAAAGAATGAGCCTAAACACTTTCTATTGCACGAGAAACTTAATTTTAATCCTGACGATACAGATATGCTTCTAGAGCGGTTGGATAAGAATGATGACGCTTTATTCGATCTATTAACTCAGATTAACGAAGAGTTCGTAAAAGAAGTCTATGGGGAAAATAGGGCTTATATATATGCTCTCCACGGTGATACAAACCACCTTCATTTTCACAATGCGATTAGTACCGTATGCAGAGAAACAAATAAGATCTATAGCCGCACGAATGAGTATTTATTCAGGATGGAAGTCTGCGAAAAGCTAGAGAAAAAGTATGGTTTGAAGTTAACTCCAAATAGAGAGTTGGTACATGATAAAGACCGCTATAAAACATCTAAAGCTGAGAAGCGTATGAATGATAAAGGTGTATTATCAGCCAAGCAAAAGATGCAAAATAAATTCAAAGAAATCGAAAAGAAAAATTTCGAAACCTTCAAAGATTTTGTGGAATTCTTAATTACAGAACTCAATATATTTCCAATTGTTAAATTAAAATCTGGATCTTATTCGGAAATTCAGGGGATTAGCTTTGAAGACTATAATACTGGTGAAAGATTTAAAGGGGCTGAAATAAGCAAAAAATGGACATTTAATAGAATACAGTCGAAATATAAATATTCAGAAAAGAAAGATCTCCATTTTTTGAAGAGATTTTTAAAAGTAGATACTTCGGCAATAATAGTTTCAACTGATAATAAACCAACTTATTTATTTAAAGATACCGCTAAGTTTCAACCCAGAACATCTTTAAAAACTAAATTTGAGATTCTATCAGATAATAGAATTTATGAGCTGTATAGAGGCTTAGATATTGAAGATGATGCTCAAGTTTATGTATTTAAGAGTTCTCAAAATTTAGCTTTCAAGCATAACTCAGAAAGCTCTATTACTACTATGTATAACAATTCTAACTTATCTATTAAGGCCGCATTACAGTTATATAATGAGAATAGAAATAAGCAGAATAAAGAAGTTTATGAAGTTAAAACGAAAAGCAGTAGTAATCACTTTAGAAAAAAAATGTGGATACAAAATGAGCTTCTTAAATACACAAATACTAATCATAACGTCATATTTACAGGGTATAACCCGACTCAGAAAGATCTTGAGTATTTAAGAGAGTTAAAAATGGAACATGAAGTATTATTCAAAAATGAGAAAAATAAAATTAAATTGAAGGTTTGATGATATTGTTTTGTCCGTTATTTTTATTAAATTTTATGCGGACGGCCTTAATTGTAAAAAATTAGATCTGAACAGACAAAATGAAAAGTTGTATTGAAATATAATCTGACAGAAAAATCATGCCATTAACGGATGGAGGGAAGTCCAATATCACCATAGAGGGTGTCTACAATTGGAGGGTAACTCGGCGACCTAACACTCCAAACACCGGGCTGCGGAATGGAGAAATTTTTGTGGTATAAAGAAACATAGCGACACCACAAATAATTGTGCAACGTAGCTGGCTTCGCATGCATTGGATTTTTATACAATGACCTTGCCAAGATCTTGCCTCGCACAGGTCAAAACGGATTCACGTACTTTCACCATAGTTTCTATAAGATTACCGCTAGAGATACTTTTTTTACCTGCGTCAATTGCGTTCGAATCAGTGCCTACAAAACATGATAATGCTTCGTTATAGTCCTTTAGAGCTTCGCAAATTTTTGTCCTCACGCCCTCCGAACAGTAAATGGTTAAGGAAGTCATCCAAGCTTGAGCTTCGCTAACATCATTAAACCATAAAGATGTATCGTCAATAGATAGAATTGCTTTCCCATTGGCTGTTATCTGAGAACGTCGATTAACAACCTTTGATAAATAACGCAGTGTATTCGAGTATGTATCTTCCTTTTTGTCGAGCAACCAACTCCTTTGGTCTCTGCGGGACTGCATATACTGACCGATGACAGTCCCGGCCATGCCAGCAAGAGCGCCAATCCCTGCACCTATTAGTCCTGCTATTGATGAATCCAAGCGATATCTCCAGATAGATTTTTGTATAATGTCGCTATAACTGGCACAGATTTTCTGCGCCCAGCGCTCAAGGCGCGAAGTTAATGGCCTTGTTATTCATTTAATTTTGCGCGTCTTTCAAAAGAGACTGTCTAGTCTTTCTGTAATTGGCGTCGGCCTTTTCCACAGCGTATTGATACTGTTCAAAACTAATATCGCCTGCAGTAAAAAACGACAAGCTGAAGTGAGGTTTTGAGAATATATGCCAGCCTCTTGATCTACTTCTATTAGCTTTTCTTCTGAAATTTTTCCTTCTGCTTTTAACTCTTCTGCATAGGATATGAGCCCTTCGATGTTTTTATTAGTTTGTTCATAACCATCGCAACCATCTGGATGAAAGCCACCAACCCTATGGTTTGCTATTGACATTGATCCACCGCCGCACGCCTGTAATACAGATAATGAAGAAATAACAAATACTAATTTTAGTTTATTCATCCGTATTCTCCGTTTTTATGCATAACTCTTTATTCAGAATCCGATTTATCAGTCAACTGGACTAACTTGTTAGGCATTGATGATCGGACAGCTGTAGCCAACTCTAAAAGTGAGAGATTTAACTTATTCCAGTATTTTGAATCACCCTCATCATCCTGAGGCTGTGCATATAACTTTTTACGGAAATCTATCATTGCTTTGCTAACTGACTCACTTTCACCCGCTAGAGGAAGCTCGGCCCAATAAAGCTGTTCGAACCGTTGTTTTGCTTTTTTCCTATCTTCAGAAGTTAAGCTTTCATTTATAGATAGTTTTGAAGCTACCTTTAAAGTTTCTCGGTATAGTGCATCCAACTCGGCATATTTATTTATGTATTCAATTTGATTATGGGAGAATGATTTTATTCTAGAATCGTTCGAATACTGCATAAGAAACTGGATTTTCCTTCTCCATACTTCAGGTTTTTCAGACTCCATTGCACCCAAATATGACATTAGTAACTCACGCTCATTCTGTGATTGAGCGCGATATTGTTCAAGCTTTAGCTTCCCAATATCTATAACCCAGAATGACGCAACTGCTCCAAGTGAGATAAAAAACCATTTAACCAACTCCATTCGGTGCTTTGTTTTTTCTAATGATATTTTTTCTAACTCCAGTTTATGTTCTAATTCATTCACAGTTCTAACCTGTTTTATTATATGGACACTATTGAGACGACGGTCAATTGATGCATTGGTCAGGAGCGTTTTCACAAATTAGTGAAAAATATTTGAGGCATGAAGCTGAAACATACTCATATAAAATTTCACAGCCAGATCTATCTGATTTAAATTCAGCGCAGCCACCAGAACATCTTGCCTCAAGCCCAACTTTAGAAGAGCCTCCATGCCCTACTGCTGTGCAACCAGTAAGAGCTAGAAGTATTAAAATGATAGCACTGATGCACTTCAACTCACCTTTCTCCTTTAGATGCCTAACACTCGGCTAAAGCGCCGCGTAAGCGGTCGCTTTTGAGTCGTCTGTATGGTTAGTTGTTAACATACGTTTCTTTGTATTGGTTTTGTTTGGTCGTAATAGTTACAGTGGCTTCTGTAAATTTCCCTAGCCCCTCTCGACTTATCAAAGCCGTGACCACTTCTCCAGCGTCAAAATCGTTACATGTAATAGAAAATGTTGACTCATTAATTTTGGCGATATTACATTTTTTCGCATTTTATCTTGAGAAATGAACAATGTAGCTCCTTTGATATATTTTCCTTCTTTATGGTATTTCGTTTTAACTTTCCCAACCACGCGATCTATCGCAACGGGGCCGCTATTAAACACACTCATTAGAAAGGTTGATTTGAAGGATTCTTTTCCGTTAAAAGAAAATCTTCCCCAGCCATAATCTCCTTCAATTGATAGTTCTTCACCAACTTTCTGTTTTGGCTGATATCTTTCTCTTAATGAGTCTAACTCCTCTCTAATACATTTCCGTCGACTTGTATTCTCCGAGGACTGATGTTCTTTCAAGACCCGCTGACGCCCTTCCCATTCCTCTTTCGTATAAACGAAAGTTCCATCTAGACCTCCCCCTTTCTTTCCAAAGAGGCTAACCTCAAAATTTCCATTTGCGTTAACTTTTATAGAGAAATCTTTTCCTTCTATAAATTCAGTATCACATCTCGATTTCGCTATCTCCGTGAGCTTTTCTTCATGACGAATTTCTTCTTCCGTGAAAGCGCTCGCATTTGTAGCAACAAACAATAAGCTGAAAAAAAGATGGATCAATTTATGAATCATTTATACCTCCCGAATTGTTTTTGAAGCTTAACAGTCAATTCAATAGCTTGAGGCTTTATAAAACCTTGGCTTGTTATCTTGGCAGGGAACTTCTGGATTTGAGAAATCTGCTTACAGATCAGCAGCATAGTACTCGAACGAGCGGGAGTGCTCTGAGATAGGACGCCAATACCATGCGCAATATCAAAATCCCTTTACAGAGATATTAGACTCGATTCTTTAGCAATCAAGCACTTGATAGTTATTTCAGAATTATAGAGCCACAGGCTGGCTGAACACGGGGCTATGTGATCCAGCCTACACATTGAAAACGGCTTTGGGTCAAAAGTGTCAGGGTAGATCTAACCTGAGTACTTCTAATTGCCAGTACAGATCTAAGTTTTTACACCTTAATTTTTAATAATATCTCACCGCCTAAATGGTCAGCGCTAACGCGATAAGGGTGTTTCGTTATGTTCGGTAGCCTCGCTTCAGGGGTACTGTTACCCCACCCCCTTTACTCTTCCAATCTACACAGATAGTCATTAGTCTCTTTTAAGATTTCTTTAATTTGAGCCATATTTTTATCAGATATATATAGACTTCTTTCTTTTTTACAAGTAATTGTGTATCCATCAAACAAATCGAAATTTTCCAGCTCATATTTATCTGAGTAAATAAAGTGGTAAGGTGTTGTAGTTATATACTCTTTAATCTCACCCTTTTTAATAGCTTCTTTAGCTACATTAATAAATCTACTCAGCAGCTCATCATTTTCTCTTTTAATGATCTGCTGTATTTTTTCTTGAAGCTTATTACTCATACAATCATCACTAATTCTCTAGGTGTATATTCACGCTCAAAACAAGGGGGTCTGGGTAAATACCCCATTTTTAATATCTCATCGTCTGATATCTCAGACTGATAAATGTCGTAAAGCTGATCTACATTTAAGTCATTTAAAAACATTAATTTAATGGCTATCAATAACATATCCAATTGCTTAATCCATTAGGGTTTTAATTACTACTAATCAGACACGATTTTTAAGCATAAAAAAACCCCCAGTGGATCTCTCCAAAGGGGGTCTTCTATATGTGGTAGCTGAGGCCGGAATCGAACCGGCACGCCCGAAGGCACAGGATTTTGAATCCAGCGCGTCTACCAATTCCGCCACTCAGCCAAAATCTTTGTTAGATACATTTAGATAAAATACCAGTATCTATTATGCCTTAAGTCATTGAAATTATTCAAGAAACTCATAACCGCTATCGGATTTTGAATCCCCTGTGTCTACCAATTTCACCACTCTGGCACAGTGCTGTGGGGTCATCCCCAAAGCAGGACGCGATTATATCAGCGAGACGCAAGGCGTCAACCTAAATCCTCAAGAAAGCGTTATAGATCGGATAGTTACGACTTTTTTACCCAGAAACCACGCCTCCCTGCTGATTGGACTAGTATTCACTAGAATCCGTGCCTTATATAGATAGAAGCAGGCTCTTGAGTACAAGCACACTAAAAGCCGTTGCCGCTCTGGACAATTGCAATCACCGGTTAGAAGGCGTTGGCATTGGCTAGGGGCTGACGGATTCCTACATAATAAGCCCCCACTGTCTTATCACCTTAAATACGGGTTTCTACCTAGTTACAGAACCTCATATAATATCCATTCTTGCAACTCAGGATTCTCTACACAGGACACACACTATGCTGACGCTAAAACGCCCCGAATTACTGGCAACCTCTTCCTACATTAATGGTCAGTGGGTCACCCAGTCGGACGGCACAGTCCCTGTCTACAACCCCGCCACCGGCGAAGAAGTCGCTGCCATTACGGATCACGGTGCCGCCGAAACCCGAATGGCCATTGATGCGGCGGAAGCGGCCATGCCCGCCTGGGCCGCCAAACCGGCGAAAGAGCGCGCCAACATCCTGCGCAAGTGGTTCAATCTGCTGATGGAAAATCAGGACGATCTGGCCAAGATCCTGACCGCTGAACAAGGCAAAACCCTGGCCGAGTCCGCCGGTGAAATCGCCTACGGCGCCAACTACATTGAGTGGTTCGCCGAGGAAGCCAAGCGCATCGATGGCGACATCATTCCAGCGCCCAGCGCCGACAAACGGCTGCTGGTAATCAAGCAGCCCGTGGGCGTAGTAGCGTCTATTACTCCCTGGAACTTCCCCAACGCCATGATCACCCGCAAGGCCGCCCCCGCCCTGGCCGCTGGCTGCACCTTTGTTGGCAAACCCGCCAAGGAAACCCCGCTGTCAGCCCTGGCTCTGTGCGTACTGGCCGAGGAAGCCGGCATTCCAGCCGGTGTCTTCAACATGGTGGCCGGCAGCAGCTCACGGGAGATCGGCGGTGAAATGACCAGCAACCCCAAGGTGCGCAAATTGACCTTTACCGGCTCCACCCCGGTGGGCAAGACCCTGATGGAGCAGTGCGCTGCCACCGTCAAGAAAACCTCCATGGAACTGGGTGGCAACGCACCGTTTATGGTGTTTGAAGACGCCGATCTGGATGCCGCAGTACAGGGGGCACTGGCGTCCAAGTACCGCAACTCCGGCCAGACCTGTGTCTGCTCCAACCGGTTGCTGGTGCAGGACACCGTCTACGACGCCTTTGTGGAAAAACTGCAGGCGGCTGTATCCGCTTTCAAACTGGGTGACGGCACCGAGGAAGGTGTCACTCACGGCCCGCTGGTGAACGCCAAGGCGGTGAAAGATGTGGAAGTGCTGGTCAACGATGCCATTGAGAAAGGCGCCAAGGCCACCGTGGGCGGCAAGCCGTCGGATCTGGGTGCCTGTTTCTTTGAGCCCACCATACTGACCAACGCCACCCCCGATATGCGCGTCTTCCGCGAGGAGATTTTTGGTCCCGTGGCACCGGTGTTCAAATTTTCCAGCGAAGCCGAAGCCATCGCCATGGCCAACGACACCGAATTTGGCCTGGCTGCTTACTTTTACACCAAAGACCTGGGGCGTATTTTCCGCGTCGGTGAAGCACTGGAATACGGCATTGTCGGCGTCAACGAAGGCATTATCTCCAACGAGATGGCTCCCTTCGGCGGCGTGAAAGAATCCGGCAGTGGTCGCGAGGGCTCCAAGTACGGCATGGACGACTACCTGGAAATTAAGTACATGTGTTTGGGTGGGATCTAATGGCAAAGCAATCCACCCCTAGCACTTTGTAGCTGGCTGTAGTGCCAAACATGGATTGCTTCACTGCGTTCGCAATGACGGCCAATTTTGGCCTGAAGTATAAGCCCCCTAATAGGGGGCTTATTTTATACCGTTGTTACCGACTGTGCTGACCGATCAAAAGTTATAGGTCATCTCAACCCCGTAACTGCGCGGCTGCTGGCGATAAACCGCTCGCCCGCCTTCCGTACTGGTGAATGAGTAAGTCGATGCCCCTTTGTCTTCCAGGTTATCGACCCACAACGCCAGCTGCCACTGTTCGCTCTGGGGAGCCAGATTCAGACGCATGCCCAGACTGTCCACCTCGCCATAGAGAGCGTAGGCATCGGCCAGGGCTGCGTATTGCTCGTCGGTCCAGCTGTAGGACAACTGACCCGTCAGGGCATAGTCGCCGACCCACCACTCGTAGCGTACCACGGTGTTGTAGGACCACTGGGGTGCCTGGGCCAGATCGACGCCGTCAGAAATGGGCAGCGCCAGTGTCAGACCACGGATATTATCCGGTGCCTTCAACACCTCACTGTCGATGTAGGAGACGCCGGCGCGGATATCCAGGGCTTCGGTCGGCAACCAGCGAAATTCCAGTTCCCCGCCTTCAATCTGTGACTCGTCAATATTCCCCAGGGTGGCAAACACCGCGCCCGGTACGGTGGGGTCATTGGCAATCACCAGCGACTGGCGGTTGTCATAATCGTAGTGATACCAGGCACCGTTAACCTGCATGGCACCGTCCAGCAGTGCCCCCTTGAAGCCAAGCTCGTAGGACACCACCTCTTCCGGATCCACGTAGGACAACGCCTCCTGGGAACCGGCGGGGGAGCCATAGAACAACCCGGCTTTGTAGCTGGTGGCCACACTGCCGTAAATCAACCAGTCCTCATTGACGGTGTAATCCAGTCCCACTTTGCCGGATACATTGTCTTCCACTTCGCTGTCATCGAGATAGGCCGAGACTGTGCCCGGTACTGGCGCCGGCGCGCCGCCCAGCACCGCATTCCAACCACTCAGGTCGGTGGAACCGCCTTTGAAATCCCGATCGTCGCGGGAGTAGCGCAGCCCGACGGTCAGCAACCACTGATCAGTGAAATCGGTTTCCGTGTGCAGATAAGCCCCCAGCGAGGTGGTGGTCTGCACATAGTTTGACGCCGCCTGGGACTCCTCCACCACACCGGGGCCGAGAATCCCGTCAATCAAGTCGGCAATGTCTGCGGTGGTGTTGGCCGTCACTTCATCCCTGGAGGCCACCAGTCCGGCAATCCAGTGAAAGCGCCCGTCACTGTTCGAGGTTAAGCGAAATTCCTGGGAAAACACCTCGAACTCATCCTGGAAGAAGAAGTCACCGGTGGTGGCCGCCACGCCGTCGTAGTTATCCACCACATCCCTCTCGTAAGCGTCATAGGCAGTGATGGACGTCAGGCTAAACAGATCAAAATCCACATTCAGGGTCGCGGAGACACCGTAACCCTCTTCATCCCGTGACAGCGGCAATTCCCCAACGCGTACATCGCGCGGGTCCGAAGAAGTCACCCCCAGTGTGCCGGCCGGTAAACCAAAGGCATAATCAATGGCGGTGTTCTGCGGAGACACCGGCGTGCTTTGATCGCGCACATAATGCAGGTTCAACAACAGATCGGCGCGGTCCGACAATTCAAAGGTAGTCAAAGAGCGCAACGCCAGCTGATCGGTATCACCAAACTCGCGTCCGGTGTCGATATCCTGTTGCCAGCCATCGCCCTGATTCACTGCGATGGCCAGACGAGAATTGATGCCGTCACTGACTTCACCGGACACAGCCCCTTCGACTTTCACGGTATTCCAGCGCGACAATCCGGCCGTGAGGTACCCTTCGGTCTCATCGCTCGGCTTGACCGACACATAATTGATGGCGCCGCCGGTGGTGTTCTTGCCATAGAGAGTGCCTTGCGGCCCTTTCAACACTTCCACCCGCTCCACATCAAACAGCTGGCCATTCAGAAACACCGGGTATGCGGCCAGCACTTCATCAATGTAAACGCCCACACCACTGGTATTGTTGCTGTTGAAATCGTCCAGACCGATACCGCGAATGGCAAAAATGGGCGTGCCACTGGAGGTGGCGTTGGTGGTGGATAAACCGGGCGTCTGGGCGGCCACATCCTGGGGTTTCTGAAAGCCCAGCTGCTTAATCTCATTGCCGCCAAAGGCGGTCACCGTGACGCCAATGTCGGCCACCGACTGGGCACGTTTTTGCGCGGTGACCACGACCTCTTCAATACGAAGTTCAGCCTGTGACAGGGGGGCAAACGGCAGGCTGGCGGCAATGGATGCCGCCAGCAACAGGCGCTTTTTAGGGTTCATGGTTAGCTCCTCATTGTTGGAATAGGGCCACCGGCGTTCATCCACAATGGATTCGCCGGCGGCTTTGTTTTGTCTCTGAGCTTGATATTCGGGGGGATGATTATTTTTGGGGCTGCGACTTTGCTGAGAACACCGTTTCACCGGCGATGACGGTAGCCTCGACCTTGAGCTCCAGCAGTGTGAGCCCCGGGGTAGCGGGCAGCGGCTGATCGAGAATGACAAAGTCCGCCCACTTACCGGTGCTGATACTGCCCACGTCGTCCTGCCAGCCGCTAAGTTCAGCGCTCTGTTGCGTCATGGCGTAGAGGGCCTCATCAAAGGTCAGGGCCTGGTCCGCATGCCAGCCGCCCTGGGGCGCGCCGTCCAGACTCTGGCGAGTGGTGGCGGCGTGGAGTTGCGCCAACGGGTTGGCGGTCGCCGTAGGCCAGTCGCTGCTGAGCGCCAGTTGAGCGCCGCTGTTGAGAAGTTTGCGCCAGGCGTAAGCCTCTTCTTCCCGCTGCGGACCAATGCGCTGCACCACATAGGGATCGATGGACCCGACAGCGTGCTGGGGTTGCATGGAAGCCACCACGTTCAATTGGGCGAAGCGCGGCAGATCTTTCGGCAACATCACCTCAATATGCTCAATGCGATTGGGCAGGCTCGGTTGACGTGGGGACGCGGCAAAGGCTTCCAGAGCCTCATGCACAGCTTCATCACCAATGGCATGCAGTGCGACCGGAATGTCGGCCTGATTGCTCACGCGGACAATCTTTTCCAGCTCCGAGGGTTCAATGAAAAACTTGCCATGCTCGCCCGGCGCGTCGGAATAGGCCTCCTGCAGTACCGCAGTCCGACTCGACAGCACCCCATCGGCGACCCCCTTGATATAGCCAAAGGCAAACCGTGGACCGGTTTCCTGAACCGCCGCCGCGCGCCGGTTAATCGACTGGTACTTCGGCAGCAACTCAGTCACTTGCTCACTGCGGTGGACCATGGCGCCGTACCACATGCGCATGGGAAAATCCCCCGCCTCCACCAGTTGAATCAGGTCATCCAGCTCCCAGCTATCCCCCATGTTGTGCATGCCGGTGATGCCCAGGCTGTTCATGTGACGCATGGCTTCCAGCCAGAGTTGGCGACGCTCCGCCGGGGCCGGTTTGAAGGCTTCAGAACCCCACACCAGCATGGCCGCCGTTTCTTTCAGAATGCCGGTCGGCTCACCGGTTTCTGGGTCTTTGACAATTTCGCCACCGGGTGGATTGGGGGTCTCAGCGGTGATATTGAATTTGCGCAGCACCTTGCTGTTGACCCACATGGTGTGGTGATCAATATCGCCCAGGGCGACCAGGTGATCCGGCGCGATCCGGTCCAGTTGCGCCGCGGTGGGGAACACGCCGCCGACGGCGTTATGATCCCAGCCCCCACCGACTATCCAGCCCCCCGCAGGAGTGTCACCCGCCTTGGCTTTCACCTTTTCCAACCAGCTGTCGACACTGGCAATATCCACCAGATTGACGCCCCGGCTCATCTCATACCAGCTGAACAGGTGAAAGTGACCATCAATAATGCCCGGCATCACGGACTTGCCCTGCAGGTCGACCAGAACCGTGTCCGTATCGGCGAGAGCGCGGACCTCGGCATTGGAACCGACGGCGGTAAAGCGACCGTTTTCGATGGCAAAGGCCTGCGCAACAGGCGCTGACCGATCGGAGGTGTGGATATCGCCATTGAAGAGGATACGATCGGGGGCTGCCTGCACGGCGCCTGCCTGCAGCAGACCACCGACCAATGTCGTCAGTACAGTGCGGTAAGGCGTCAGCCAGCGACGGCTGGACATCCACTTACGAGAGTGTGAGGCCATGAAAACTTCTCCTGCCAGGCAACTGGCGCTGTAGTACGGGAAGTTTTCAGGCTATCAGGTGGGGAGTTTTGGTTCTTTTGCCATCAGCCGCAAAAGTTTTTCATTTCGTCGTTCAGGACTTTTGAACACATGTCGAAGTCTGGGCACCGTGTTCCTGCATCATTTTTTGAAACGCTTTGGGAGTCAGGCCAAATTGACGTTTGAAAGCGGTGACAAAGTTGCAGGGATGCTCATACCCCACTTCCCAGGCCACCTGACTGACATTGAGGCTGGAATCCGTTAGCAGTTGCTGAGCGTTTTGCATGCGAATCTGCGCCACAAAGCCACTGATGGATTCGCCGTGCAGCCATTTAAAGCACTGCTTCAGCCGGCTTTTCCCCAGCCCCAACTGCTGTCCCAGGGCCTCCAGCGAGGGCGGCTGTTGCCAGTTCTGCTGCAGAATCAAACGCGCTTCGTGCATCAGTTGCCGCTCTCGTGTGGACAGCCAGGCAGAGCGCTGCTGGCGCTCCTGATCGAGGATTGAGCGCAAGGCCAGACACAACACTTCGGTGGACTTGGCCTCCAGATAAGCCTTATTGAGCGCATCGCGGCGATCGCCCTTGAGCAACTCCCGCAGGGCCTGGATCAATTCCGGGTTCATGCCATAGACCTCCCCGGCACTGCCTGAACCCTGCAGGGCCAGTCGAGCGATCTCCGGCAGCTGATCCACACTTAAATCAAACGGTGGTTGCAACAGCACCTTTGGCTCCAGCATCAACAGCACTGCGAGGTATTGATCCCCCTCATTACAGGTGTCTTTCAGCAGCTGGGGAGTATCAGAGTAAGACAATAACTGACGGCCCTCGTCGATGCGGAAAAATGCACCGTCTTCCATTTCCAGCGTATTGTTGCCCACCAGTTTAAACGCAAAGGTCAATAGCTTGCCGGGATCGGCCGCCACCACCGGCTCGCCAGTATGACTGACCAGATCCAGCACGCGCAGCAACATCCCCGATGAAAACTGGTACAGAGCCTCTTCGCCCAGCTCCAGCTCATTGTCGCGCTGAATATAGTAGTGGCCAGTATCCAGCTGAAACCGCTGGTAATCGGTAAAGGGAAGATTGTCCAGGTCCGTGACAGCAGCCGTCGGAGGATGAGAAGAACCTTGTTGATTCATTGAAAGTGCCGCTAATGTCATATCCCTTCCTCCCCCGTTGCTGCCACCTCTGGACACGACTCCGACCTGAACAGGAAAAAAATCGCAATAGGCAGCTTACCATGCTGATGTGCTTCAAGCGTATGGGTAAACCCGACTGCAGGGCCATACCCTTTTGGGGGGAAGTGCGGAAAAGCCCTGCCCAAAGAGGGTGCAGGCTAAAGACTAAGTAGATGTCGGAGACTAGGTAGATGTCAGAGATTAAGTAGATGCCAGCCGGGTGCGACTCGACATTGTCGGAAAGCATTACGCGACATTCTGCGCCTCAGCCCCCTCCCTCTACAGCATGTGACGAAATCCTCATTGCCCAGTCGCTGCGATCAATGGATAAAATTTAAAAGATTTACTGAAACTTCTTCTGTTTTTTGATGCCAAAGCTTGTTGAATTTTGACGAGCCAGTTTTAATTCTGAAAAAGCAATGTACATTCCCACTGAGCAGTAGACATAAGGGTGAAAGGTCTAAGATGGACAGGCGCTGGCGCCTACTATGTCCACAGACCTGTTATGACTGTGATTTCATGACCGGGCACAAACCTAACCTGCCCGGATAACAAGCAAATAGATCACATTTCACTGCTAGACTTCTGTTAGAATGTTCGGGCTATATCAATCAGTCTTTTTCAGATCTCTCTGTTTTTGGAAAATACGTATCCGGATACCTGTTCATGACGCCTCAGACCTCCTTAAGAGCTGTACTGTTTGCCGACGTGTGTGGCAGCTCGACACTCTACAAGCTACTGGGCAATGAACAGGCCAAAGTTAAGATCCACAATACCCTCACCGCCATGATTCTCGAAGCCGAGGCCTATCAGGGACACCTGGTTAAAACCATTGGCGACGAAATCATGTTGACGTTTACCGACGCCGACCAGGCCTGCTTATGCGCCCAGCGACTGCAACAGCAATCCTGCCTGATCAACAGCAAGCTGCCCGTACGCATTGGTATGGCCTACGGTGAGACCCTGGTGGAACACAATGATGTTTTTGGCGACGTGGTCAATAACGCCGCTCACTTGACCGGCATCGCCCGGGCCGGGCAAATACTGATCACCGATCGAATGTACAACTACACCTCAGAGCTCATCCGGGAAGAATGTCACGAGTTTGATCTGGTCACCCTCAAAGGCGATGAAGAAAGAAGCGTTATTCACCGCCTGCACTGGGACAACATCACCCAGGCCCACAATGCCACCGCAGTGCTGACCATCGAAGAGGTCTCACCCACCGACGATGTGCTCAGCATCACCCTGGAATACGGCTGCCATCGACACCAGATACTGCCCCAGCAAACGCCGTTTGTCCTGGGACGAGACAGCAATCGGGCAAATTTACGCATAAATCATCATCTCGCGTCACGCGAGCACTGCGAAGTAGTGTTCCGCCGGGGCAAGTTTGTGCTTATCGACCACAGCACCAATGGCACCTATGTTTCTATTCCCAATCAGGAGGAAATTTACCTTCGACGGGAAGAACTGCCATTGATCGGCGAGGGCAAAATTTCTTTTGGCCAACCGATTGATAAGGGTGAAGAAATGACAGTGAATTTCTGCACCTCTCGCTCTACCAGCGATCTGAACATGGAAACTGCCTGACTTCTCAATTCCTCCTCTTTTTTAGCGTTGTTATAAGATTTTTTTCTCCTTTGCTGAAAAACTCTCATAACTTTTTTTTGTAATACCGGGCACTTTTCCGGAACCCGTTGACATCCTATTTCTGTCGCCGAAAACAACCCTCCTTGTCAACACTGGGCTGCAGCGATTTCCCACCTTCCCACCGCCTCCAATCCATTTCGCCTGACTTCACGTCCAGCTTGATTGCACCATCTCGGACCACAGGGATACGGACTTCAAGTTTGGAACTGTTAGGCCATACTAGGATGACAAGGAGGGGGTGGTTATGAATGTGATTCTGTCTTCCCGATCAGCCGCTGGTTTGGTAATAACTCTTTCACTTATGTCCGCTCACTGCTTGGCCGACAAGCTGACCGACAAAAAAGTCGAGGCCGATAGCCACAACGATCTGTTTGTGCCAGATAACCTGGATTATTACAACCCACTCAAGCACAACCAAGGCCACCAGCAGAAAAAACAGCGACGTTACAACACCCATTCTACCGGGCTTACCAATGCACAACTGGAGGCTGCAGCAGAAGACATTCGCAGCAGCGACATGAGCTCGCAACAGCGCGCCCTTAACTATCAGTGGCTGCAATCCTATGACCAGGATCAGGACAATATCTCTACCGGCGGCAGGGTGTTGCAGAAACTGGTGAAAATGGGCTTTCGCACCTATTGGGACGGTGTACGCAATAAACATTACTCCGATGCCAAGGTCCTTCCCGACAGTAATGGCTCCGGCAAAATCACCGAAGAAGTGGATTACAAGCTGCGCATGTCAGATGACAAGGTCAAATTGACATTTGAGTACGAATTTTAACGACAAGCTTGATACAATCGCGTCCTGTAAAACTGATTCTCCCTGACCACTGGACGACGATCAATGCTCCTTCAAGACCTGCCTACCGCCAGCCTGATTAAAAGACTGGCCGCCCTGGTATACGATTCCCTGCTGATGATGGCGCTGGCCATGGCCTATGGCGGAGTGTACCTGGCCATCAAACACGCACTGCTGGGTATAGAACTGGGTCCGGACGAACGGGCGACCATGAGCGCACCGGGATTCGTAGGCCTGTTGCTGCTGCTGGAGATGTTTTACTGGTTCTTCTGGTGCCGCGGCGGCCAGACGCTGGGCATGCGCGCCTGGCGCCTGAAAGTGATACAAACCAATGGCGACTCACCCAACCTGCTGCAAGCCATGGTCCGCGGTATGACCGCCCCAATCAGTTTTTTTTGTGCCGGCCTGGGCTTCTTGTGGTGTTTGTGGGATCGCGACGGTGCCACCTGGCATGACAAGCTGAGCCACACCCGGGTGGTGGTTCTGCCGAAGCAAAAGTAATTCCCATCAGTCACTGCATCGAGCAGGGATTATTCAAGGAAACGTTCATCGAGTAAGGTTTAACTGGCCTTGCGCAGCAGCAAGGTGCCCACCAACAGACACACCAGGATGGGGACCAGGACCGCCAACAGGGGGGCAAATCCAAACACCAGACTGGAAGGCCCCAATAAATCCTGGGACGTGCGGAAGACAATGCCGACGATCACCCCGGTAAAAATTCGATAGCCCATCGTCACTTCACGCAGCGGGCCAAAAATAAACGACACCGCGATGAGCACCAGGCTGGCAGTCGCCAGGGGTTGCAACAGTTTTTTCCAGAATGCCAGTCGGTATTCACTGCTCTCAATCCCCTGCTGTTCCAGGTAGTGGGAGTAGGAATAAAGATTCTGTATCGACAGGGCCTCTGGCTCCAATACCAGTACATTTAACAGCTTCGGAGACAACTGGGTTTCCCAACGACGCCAGTTGAAATGATGATTTTGAATGTCATCGTCCTGCAGTAACGTCTCCTTGCCATTCTCCTCAACCCAGTGATCGCCCTGAAAGATGGCTGTTTCCGCAAAGCTGGAAGTCAACAGCTGCCCTTCAGCATCAAACCGGTATCGGGTGACGCCATACAAACGTCCATTGGGCAGGACCGCATTGAAATGCATAAACTCACTGCCATCGCGATTCCATAATCCGTGGCGGGATTCCAGGGCATTGCGATCCCCCTGGGCAATGGCCCTGCGGCTCTCGGCAATCTGATCGGTCAGGGGCGTGACATACTCCCCCAGGCCAATGCTCAACACGATAAACAGCAACACCGGTTTCATCACTGACCAGGTTATCTGCAGCAGGGAAACTCCTGCCGCTCGCATCACCACCAGTTCACTGGAACCGGCCAAAATGCCCAACCCCACCAAACAGCCCACCAGTGACGAAAACGGAATATTTTCGTATATCCGCCCCGGCAGAGTGAACCCCACGTAAATTAACGCCTGGGTAAAATCGTAATCGCGCTTCAACTCCCCCAACTGGTCCACCAGCGCAGCAATGGCGTCGAGCGAGACAATCACCAGCAAGACCATGGACACAGAGGCCACCACCGTGCGGCCAATATAACGACTCAGCTTACGCATGGGGACCTCCCTGACCCTGACTCATTTGAGCGGCCTTGGCCTTAATTTTCGCTTGAGCCAGTTTACGGGCTCGCTTACCTTTGACCTTCACTCGCCAGTAAGGCCACAACAACAAACCCAGTGCCACTGACAGGGCGCCCAGATGAACCGCCCAGATGCTCAGATAAGGCGATACCCGACCGTCCTCGACCGCACCGCGTGCGGCATTGAGAGACACCAGATAGATAATGTAGAGAAGAATCGCCGGGATCATTTGCACATAGCGGCCCTGACGGGGATTGGTTTTACTCAAGGGCACCGCCAGCAGCGTCACCACAATCACCAGCACCGGCAGGGACAGGCGCCAATGCAAAGCCGCAATATCCTCCTTTTGCCGGGAGCCGACCAAGGTTGCCGTAGAACGGGCATCGGCTTTGACCGCATCGCGCTGCACATTGGGATCCACCGGCAGATGCTGTAAATAGCTATCAAAGGCAATCACTTCATAATTGGATTCGCCCGGATTGCCGCTGTAACGGTAGCCATCGGAGAGTTTGAGATAGCGTTGGCCCGAGCTCGGATCGATAATCTGCTCACCGGTTTTGGCGGTAATGACCGCCAATTCGACGGGTTCATTGTCCGCCTCCGAGCCCTCTCTTGCCTGGCTCTCGCTCATTTCCGCCATAAACACCTGTCGCATGATTTTGCGATTATCGGTGATTTTTTCGGCGTAGGTGACATTGCTGCCCGCGCCAGTCGACTGAAAACGGGCGGGTGACAGATGTTCAAATTCGCTACGGAGCTTCTGGCTCTCAAGCACCTTATTGGCCCGCTCTATGCCCAAAGGACTGACCACCAGACTGAGCACCGCCACCAAAGCCGCCACCAAACCGGCGGGTAACATGCTGTAGCCCACCAGTCGTCGTTGACTCATGCCACAGGCAGACAGGACCGTGATCTCACTGTCCATATACAGGCGACCGTAGGCCAGCAAGAAGCCGATAAACAGGCCAAGCGGCAGGATCAGCTCCAAAAATCCCGGTATGCGGTACGCCATCACCGCAAACAACACATCCGGGTCCAGCTTCCCGGCCGCCGCTTCAGCCAGGTATTTGACAAAACGCCCGCTCATGATGATCAGCAGTAACACACCACTGACAGCAATCATGCTGAGCATGACTTCACGGGCAAGATAGCGAAAAATAATCAAAAACTTTCCTATGTATTGATATTCAGTTGTATAACATTTAGCCAGCCAGGTGCTTCACCCAGTTAAGCAACAAACCCGCCGCTGATAAACTTCTGCATTCGGCTGCGGACACTGATCACTTATTCGTCATGTGCATGTCCGTGCGGCTAGCTGTGTTTGCTCGATTCCGGAGATGGCGTACACTATCGCGTTATTGTCACGTGAACGAAATATCACGAAAACCATGACCTCGTGAAGCATGATCATCCCTATTCCGTGAAATACGGCGATGAAACTCACAGATCATGCTGGTTCTGACTATTGAAACACGCGCCACACCAACAAACGCCGGGCATTATCCCGTAAACCCACTTTTTTGTCTTGGGAAAGGACTATGGAATTTCAGGCTAAGGCCATTTCACCCCTCATTCAGCGCACCGCGTGCCTGGTACTGCCCGTGTATGAAGACGGCGAACTGCCTGCCGTGACTGCCGGCGTTGACCAGCTCTGCAACAAGCTCATCACCAAATTGCTCACCCAGGGTGACATCAAGGGCAGCTTGGGCAGTACCCACACCCTGTTTGGCCTGGAAGGCTGTAAAGCCGATCGGGTCGTGCTGCTGGGTGTTGGTAAACGCCCCGCAGCCGGCAAGGGTCGCAATGCCAAATCCACAGGCACCGCGCCCATGACCGCAGATCAATTTATCAAGGCGATTACCAAGGCTGCCATCGCCATCAAAGCCACATCCGCCAAAGAAGCCTGCCTGTGCCTGGCAGATATTGAGGTCAGTGGGCGGGATGAGGACTGGAAAGCCCAGCAAAGCGCCAAACTGCTGGCGGATGGCCTCTACCAGTTTGATCAACTGAAAAGCAAAAAGAGCCCCACCCCCAGCCTGAAAAAGGCTCTCTATGCCGCCGACAAGGCCCAGCTGACCCGCCTGAACAAGGCCCTGAAAATGGGATTGGCAACCGCTCAGGGGCTGGCTTTGGCCAAAGACCTGGGCAATCTTCCCGGCAACATCTGCACCCCGACCTACCTGACCCAGGAAGCGCGTAAACTGGCCCGAGGCAACACCAAACTGACGGTTAAGGCCCTGGGTGAGAAGCAAATGCAGACCCTCAAAATGGGGTCCCTGCTGTCTGTATCAGCCGGCAGTGACCAGGAAGCTCAGTTGATCGTAATGGACTACAAGGGCGGGACCAAAACCGCCAAACCCATCGTCCTGGTGGGCAAAGGTATCACCTTCGACACCGGCGGCATCAGCCTCAAGCCCGGTGCCGGCATGGACGAGATGAAGTTCGATATGTGCGGCGCCGCCAGTGTTCTGGGCGTGATGAAAGCCATCACGGAAATGGCACTGCCTCTGAATGTAGTCGCCATTGTTGCGGCGGCGGAGAACATGCCCAGCGGACGCGCCACCAAACCGGGTGATATTGTCACGTCCATGTCCGGTCAAACCATCGAAATCCTGAATACTGATGCCGAGGGCCGCCTGGTGCTCTGCGATGCCCTGACCTACGCTGAGCGCTTCAAGCCCAAAGCGGTGGTCGACATTGCCACGCTGACCGGCGCCTGCGTTGTGGCCCTGGGCAGCCACGCTACCGGACTCTACAGCAACAAAGACGAACTGGCCCAACAGCTGTTGCAGGCCGGCCAAATGGCGGGAGACAAAGCCTGGCATATGCCTCTGTGGGATGAATATCAGCAACAGCTGGACAGCAATTTTGCCGACATCGCCAACATTGGTACTCCCGGTGCGGGCAGCGTCACCGCCGCCTGCTTCTTGTCTCGCTTTGCCAAAGCCTACGACTGGGCCCATCTGGACGTCGCCGGTACCGCTTGGAACAGTGGTGCCAACAAAGGTGCCAGCGGCCGTCCTGTCTCCCTGTTGGTAGAATACCTGCAACAGCAGGTCTGATACCCGGAAGGTTGCCCAGTCATGACACGGATTGATTTTTACATCCTGCCGGAAACAGCCGCCCGAGAGCGGCTGGTCTTCGCCTGTCGCCTGGCTCAACGTGCCCTTCAGGCAGGCTCGCAGGTGTATCTGGCCGTGGATAACGCCGAGCAGGCGCGGGAACTGGATCAGTTGATGTGGGACTTTCGCCCGGAGAGCTTCCTGGCGCACGACTGTGAAGGCCAAACCCGCCTGCAAGCCCCGGTAGCGATTGGCTTTGGCGATGACTGTGGCAACCATCACGACCTCTTGATTAACCTCAAGCAGCAGATTCCAGACTATTTCAGCCGGTTCGAACGGCTGGCGGAAATTGTCTGCCAGGATGACCAAATCCTGGCCAAAACCCGCGAACACTTCACTTTTTACCGAGACCGGGGTTACCCAATTCAATCCCACAACTTGAAACAGTCCTCCAGCGGCGCATAATGGTGGCACCGATTGTCTTAAACTTTCGCATGAGCACACACTGGTGAGTGAAGAAAAGAAAGAGACCAAAGAAGCCCTGCTGGGCGAGTTGGAATCCATTAAGGCCTTGTTGTCAGAAGCTGAATGGGACGATATTCCTATTCTGAACGACGCCATTAGCGTTACTCATGAGGCCATACTCGACGCCGAGCAGGCACCTGCCGAAACAGCGGCACACAGCGAGGGAATGCATCCCGACAAGAGTGGGCCCGGGCTCGAACTGCCTTCCACCACCCGTGAGACAAAACTGGACACTGCCGCAATTCGCAGCAGCCGCTCTGATATTGATGCGGCGATTGATCGATTTCATTTCAACCTGGATCTGGACAGCGAAGATGAGGCCGAGGATGAAGGGACACCCCCCCCTGAAGCCCGGAATCCCGCCGAGACAAGTCCCGTGCCAGCTCAACCAGAGGTTGATGAACTGACCACAGCCAGTGCCGAAGCAGCCGCAGAAAGCCGCAAAGAGGTCACTGTAAACAGCGAAAAGGTGAAACTGAACGCGGAAATCGATGCGCAAGATGCACCGTTGGATGAGCTCCCTCCAGGAGTACTGCCAGGCCAGCGGAGTCTGTTTGAAGGAGCAATTGAGGGGACTTTGCAAACCCCAGAACAAGCCCCAGATCAAGACACAGACCAAGCTACAGGCCCAGGTCAAACAGAGTCGGCGGCAACCTCCCTGAGCAGCCCGCCGCAATCCGACCCCCTTAAGCCTGAGTCTCAAACTGACAAGGTCGCAGCTCCTGCTTACACACGCCGGCCGGCCGTAAAAAGCCGTGGTGAGAACCCGTTTTTACCTCAGCATATTCGTGATCGCCTGCACACCCACAAAGCACTGATTGACATCATAAAAGAGACGCGCACAAGTCCCGAGCCGGTTTCATCTGCCCCCTCCAGCACTTCCGCCAGTGACAAGGTTACCTCACCACTGGAGTTGCCAGAGGTCCGGAAACTGGTGGATGCCATCATTGCCGACTACCTGCCCAGGATTGAAACCGAGCTAAGGGACAAGCTGACACCCATCATCCAGCGACACCTGGCCGACAAGTCGACCAGTGATCCGCACGATTAAGTCTCAGGGATTAGTCAGAGAGACCGAAGTCACAACCTAAGTCAACCCTAGCTGTAGAGGGGTTTACTCAGTTCCGCCCAGTCAATATCTGCGTCATCGGGCAGGTGTTCAAATTCAAGGATGCCCAGCGCTTCAAATTTTGGACGAATCCTATCGGTCAAGAGGCCGATGCGGCGCAGGTTGGGTATGACTCGCTGGAACAGCAACTTGCGAAAATGTGCCATGCCACCACCGTCCAAAAAGACCATGCGCGCCTCTTCTTCATCCCAGCCGAAATGTCGAAACACAGCCGTGGGCACCAGCCGTTCACGGCTCACAAGACACGCCTGATAAGCGAATTCGGCCCGCTCTTCGCGCTCCTCTCCGGTCAAGGCCTTCACATATTCCGTCAGGTAGTGGATGCCAAACGCCACATGTCGGGCTTCGTCACGGATAATCAGTTCCAGCATATCCCGCTTGAGTCCATTGGGGTCTAAATGCTCTTTGCTGGTATTGAACGCCGCCAGGGCCAGGCCTTCAATAATTACCTGCATGCCGATGAATTTCAGATCCCAACGCTCGTCGCTGAGGATCTTGTCGATGATGTTTTTCAGCGCCCCATCGATGGGGTACATAATGCCCGCTTTTTTCTGCAGGAAGCGATTGAAGGTTTCTACGTGGCGAGCTTCGTCAAACGTCTGAGAGGCCGCGTACAGTTTGGCATTGTACGTCGGCGCACAGGAGACCAGCTGTGAAGCCACCAACAGGGCCCCCTGTTCCCCATGCAAAAATTGCGAATCAGTCCAGGCTTCTGAGTGGCGCAAGAACTCGTCCTTCTTCTCCTGCGACATTTCCAGAAATGGCGGGTACTCGGAAAAACCACTCATGAACAGCCGCACGTCATAGGGTGCACTGCCAATCGGTTTGCTCCAGTCAAGGTCCAGATCGGCGTTCCAATTGAGTTCCTTGCCGAGGTTGTAAAGCTTTTTAATACGATCTTCGTTGATGTGGTAGTCCCAGTTAAAACTACCGGTCAGGGGCGTATTGAAAATTTCTGCCACTTCATTCACAGCGCTTTCGGTTAAATCAACATCCATGTGATCGACGTCGATTTTTTGCGCTTCTTCAAAGAAACGAATTTCGTTTGGCGTATGCTTTACAAAGGTGGCTGTCATTAAGGTCTCTCCCTGAGAACTGAGTGTTTTTAGCGTTGCCTCAAGTTTTGCTTGCATCCCATTATTCGACAAGGTTAACTTGAGCCACATTAAAAGTCATAAATGGCCAAATGTCCGGATTTGGTGGCCTCCGGAGTTGAACGCAATTTACCTGTTAAAATCAAATAACGAGTTTGACCGGGTTCGCCCCCGAACGCCAGGTCATCGGAAACCTGCATAGACTGCGGAGTCAATCATGAGAGAACGGGAACTGCCGATCAGTTATGCCGCCATCCTTACGGACGTTGCCAGCCAGTTCGGGGCGTCTCGACAAGCGCTACTGGCCACAGCCGGGCTGGATGAAAACCTGCTGGAAAACCCCGACGCACGCTGCCCGGAAGCACAATTACGCAACCTGATCGACGCGGCTATAGCCGCCACGGATAAAAAGTCGCTGGCGCTTCACTTCGGTCAGCAACTCACCCTGACCTCCCACGGGGTGTTTGGTTATGCGGTCATGAGCTGCCGTAACATTGCTCAAGTGATCGATATACTGACAAAATACTACCGCCTGTTGCTCAATAACGCTTCGCTCAACGTCAAAAGCAATAACGGCACTGTCAGTATTGAATACCACCCCACCCGCGCCCAACTGCTTGATCGCCGCCAGGATACGGAATTATTTTTTGCCGGTGTCCTGAGTTCCATCAAGCACCTGCTGCATAAGGAGCAGGTTGAAGCTGAACTGGAACTGGACTACCCCCCGCCGGAATACCAGGCCGATTACCGCGAAGTCCTGGGGTGTCAGGTGCGCTTTGGTCAGCCCATCAGCAAAATCATCTTTCCAAAACAGTTGATGGAAGAAAAACCGGAATACGCCAATCCCGCCATGCTCAAGCTCTACGAGCAGCAGTGTGAGGAGTTATTGTCACGGATGCAGACCAGTGAGGGACTCAGAGCCAAAGTGCGGGAATATCTGGTCGCTGCCCAGCAGCAATTTCCCGGTCTGGAACAGGCGGCCCAGCACTTTCACATGAGCCCAAGAACCTTTCGGCGTCGGTTGAACGATGAAGGGGTGTCATTTCAGAAAATTCTCGACGAGGTGCGGCGGGAGCTGGCAGAAACTTATCTGCGCAATCCCGCCATCTCCGTCAATCACACCGCGGACCTGCTCGGCTTCCACGATGTGTCCAATTTCCGTCGCGCGTTCATCCGCTGGAGTGGCGGCACGTCACCGTCGGAGTTCAAAAAGCAATCCCTGCGTCACTAAACTGGTTCGGTTTATGTCACTTGTCAGCGATGTGTGGTTGTAAATGTAGTTTTGCTTCCACCTCGCTCCAGGGCACCAGCTTGAAGTTCTGCCGGGTAGCGGGCATGCGGTTACGACCATCCTGAACCACCAACAGTCCGCGCCCGAAGTCGCCGCCCAGATTGGCACTGGTCACCGCCAGACCGTCCGTTTCCGAACTGCCATCGACCCCCGCACTGAGATTGGCCATAACCCTGAAGCGACCGGCGTAGGCGTGCGTTTGTCGATCGTAGAGTACATAACTGTTATCCCCCTGACTCGACACCACCACATAGCCATGGCCTGACGCGTCGTGATAAAGGCTCAAGCCTTCCACATCCGCAACCAGATACCCCTGCTCGACACTGTCTAGCAACGTCAGCTCACTGCCGCTATCGGGTTCGGCCCCGATAAACCAGATACCGAAATCCTCTTCTCCCATATACAGCAGAGCGTTTTCATCGTCCGCCACACAACCTTCCGGTTGCCCAGGCAGGGAAAACTCTCTCACCAGCCTGGCCGCGATTTGGGGTTGTTTGTGAGAAGATTCCGGTCCCTGCAGAATTTCCCACTGCTGAAAGAGACCGTCCTTGTTATTCACAAAAGCATACAGAGCTTCGCTTTGACTGGATTGATAAAGGCAGCCGCCATATGGTTCACCCAAGCTGCCATCCATCAGCTCTCCGGCAATAAAGCGTACCTGTCGATTGGATGGATCAATGGCAAACAGGTCGATATTATGGGTGGAACGGTTCGTTGCCATCGCCACATCCAGCCCTTCACCCAGCGGCCCAGGGGCGTAGCGTATATCCACATTATTAAGGTTGCCACGGGCTAACATTTGCACCAGCTTACCCTGCAAATCATACACCGCCAGGCCCTGTTTTTTATCCGTTCCCAACACCAGACTTAGCTGCGGCTGTTGCCGGTTTACCCAAATTTCCGGGTCATCAGCCGCATCCCCAAAACTGTCCACACTATCCGTTTCCAACAGCGGTTGAACGATGAAGGTCTCAGTGGCAGCTGCTGATGATCGCTGACTCTGCGCGTCGACGAGAACCATTGCCGACTCTCCCGACCACAGCCCCTCTCCCTCTTCCGGCATGCCCCACCAACGCCAACCGTCCGAGTTTTTATTCGGTAAGCCACTGAAGCTGGTTACCCCTGCGGGCAGCTCGCCATGGAATGACAGTTTCTGCAGCACCTGCCCTTGGCTGGACAACAACTGCACCTGGCCGCTGTCCATTTCCGTCAACAGCAGGCCTTTGCCGTCCAGGTATTGCACATCCGTCGGGGCTGCAGTGAGATGCCCCACCGGGCTCACACCCGCCAGTAAACGTCGCGATTCATCCATCTCTTCGTCACTGTTCAGACTTAAGACACCGACGCCCTCCTGTGACCAATAGAAGCGCTGATTCTGATCATCCACACTGCAGCTGAGCACGCCTTCACCCAGGGCTATCTGCCGCACCTCCCGCGCCTGCACAACGCCATCATTCAACAGCAGGGCTAGCTGAAAGGCCTGACCTTCTTCGCTCACGGCCCAAACATTGACACTGTCGATAGCCGGTGAAATTGACAGACAGCCAACCGTCAAGGCATAGTCCCACTGCTGGGGCCACTCCCAGATACGGTATTTTTTATCACTCAGGTCGTAGCGTCCAAATACCAACTGGTTGGCAGATTCATCAAGATTCAGCGTCCAGACACCCTCACCCTCTCGATCAACACGAACATCCACCGATTTGCTGTCACCAACACCACTGGCCAACAGGAGACCCTGATCCGAGAAGATGGCCAATCCCCGCTGCTCACTTGAGGCAAACACCAGATCACCTGAATCATGTTGCTGCGTTCGCAAGGCATAACCTTCCAGTCCGGCAATGGCATGTTGTGCCGGAGTCAAGGAAATCACGGAGGAGCTCTGATCCTCCACTGTATCACTGCAACCGGATAAGGCTGCCCAACACAGAGCCAGCCCACTTATTACACCACCACACAAAAAACGTTGCTTCATATTAATCACTGACTTAACCGAGATTCCGGAAGACAAGCTGAGCATTGCGACAAAATTTAGCCAGGCGCTGCAACCGGAATAACAGGCCCGAAATGCGGGCCTTAAATTATAGACAAGACAAAACCAGGTAGAATGACCTGAACAATTGCATTAAAAATTCCGGTAGGTCAACCCCAGTACAAACGACGCACCATATTCTTCGTACTGCGCGTTGTAACGAGAGTTCCCCTGATAGAGGTACATAGGTTCATCCGTTAAATTAATGGCGTTGAAGTACAGCTGCAGGTTCCGGGTTAAATCGTAACGGGCGCTGAAATCCAGCTGTAAATGGTCATCCAGATAGATGTCATTGTCTTTATCCTCCAGATCCAGTTCCATCAAAGTTTCACCTTTGTAAGCCGCCGACAAGCGCATACTGAGCGGACCGGTTTCATAACCCAGAACCAGGTTACCCGCCACTTCCGCCTGCTCCGGTAGGGTAATATCCGAATCCCGGTCCGCGTCAGGCCCCAGTCCCAGGTCAGCATCACTGTCGGTAAAAGTCGCGTTGGCCTGCACTAGGAAACCGGAGTCAAAACTCTTGGTGTAGCTCAACTCCAATCCGTACAGATCAGCCCCTTTACCGTTCATGGGCATGATGATTTCGCTGTCGTTGATTGTCAGGCCTGGGGCGTAGACGGACGCATCCACTACATCACTGACATCAGCGGTAAAGATGAAGTTATCGATTTTTTTGTAGAACAGACCAGCACTCAGTACGCCGATATTACCGGGATAGTACTCGACCATCAGGTCGAAGTTTTCCGATTCGTAAGGCTCCAACTCAGGATTACCTGCCTCCACGGACAGCTCATCGTCTTCAATACTGATTTCTTCAGGCGTCGGTGACAACGCGCCAAAGGAAGGTCTGGCAATGGTTTGTGAATAAGCGGCCCGAACAATGGTGCTGTCACCCAGGCGGTAACGGGCATTGATGCTGGGCAGAAGGTAATCGTAGTCGCTTTCGTATTCCACCGCATCGACACTGCTGCTGAAACCGTCTTCGCTTTCGATCAGGCGAGCGTCATAACCCCTGGCCGTAAAATCTGTGGATTCATAACGAACACCATAGACCAGACGCATGGCATGGATATCCATCCGGCTCATCAGATAGAAGGCGGTGACGTCTTCTTCCAGGTGAAAATCGCGGGCCGAGGCAACGATGCTTTCGTGATAAGCCTCACCCACGTCACCATCGTCCTGGAAATCGATACCATTCGCCAGAATGTCATTATTGATCAAGCTGTTAATGGCGCTGGCGCTGATACCAGGGCCAAAACGACCCAAATCGTAAGACACCTGGCCACGGCTGAATGCGCCCATGGTCGGATCACCGGCAGCCCCGAAATCATCGTAAATGTGTTCGTTGGCATCGGCGGATTTTTCGCGATCAGTGAACTTACCACCGAACTTGATATAGCCCGGGTAATCGCCGAAGTCCATATCACGAGTGATATCAAATTGGTAGCTGAGCAGTTTTTCTTCGGTGTAATTGTTGGCTACCGACACTTCATCCAATTCGAAGTTGGCCGGATCGTAAGCGGCGTCATCCGCATACACATTAGGCGCATCACCGGCACTGCGATAGCCCATGGTAAAACCTTCACCCGCAAACACACTTTCCCGCGCATCCGGTTCGTTTTCAGAAGACTTGGAATAACCGAGTCGATACTCGATGGTCCAGTCATCGACCATGTTCAGGCCACCGAGACTGACGGACAGAATTTTCTGCTCTTCGTAGCGGTCTTTTAACGCCCGCTCCATTTCGGCATCGGACCACTCAGCGGAAGATGCATCGATCGTCTCAAGATCGCCATCATCGAATTTGTACTCGGCACTCTGACGGTATTCCTGGTCCTCAAAGTGACTGTAGAGAGAGCGCAGGTAGTATTCAGAAGTCGCACTGGGTCGCCAGTCCAAATTCAGTGCCGCACCCAGACGCTGGCGATTGATGGTGTAATCACGCTGCTCGATGCTTTTCAGACCGCGCACGCCGGAATCTTCAATATCCGTTTCCCAGTCCCCACCGCTTTCAATATTTTGCGAACCAAAATCACGATCCTGCCAACTCAAAGCTGCCGCGACGCCCACCTGGCCTTCGCCCACATCGAAGAGATTGGTAAAGGTGCCTGCCACCTTCGGGCTGGTTTCGGATTTGAGTTCATTGTAGTTACCCTCTGCGGATAACTGATAACTCATGCCATCGCGATCAAACGCCGACAGGCTTTTGACTTCAATGTTGCCGCCGATGTTACCACCATCCATATCCGGCGTAACGGTTTTCGTCACCTCCAACCCTTCCAGCAAACCCGAAGGGATTACATCCAGAGCCACGGAACGACGATCGGACTCAGGCGCGGGGATGCTGATGCCATTGATAGAGGCAGTATTCAAATTGGGACTGGCACCACGAATACCGACAAAGCGACCTTCCCCCTGATCGCGCTCGATAAACACACCGGATACCCGCTGCAATGCCTCACTCACGTTTTCGTCCGGGAACTGGCCAATAGAGTCCGCAGACACCACAGACACCAGGTTATCCGCAGCCCGCTGTTTATTCAGGGCGCTGGAGGCACCGGCTGCCTGCCCCACCACGATGATGTTTTCCAGCGCCGCTGCATCGCGACCAATGCGAACGGTTTGGCTGCTGATACGGTTATCCACCACACTGACCTGCTGCTGAACCGACTCAGCGCCCAGGTAATCAACCATCAGGGTATAGGTACCCGCCGGCACAGAACCAAAGCTAAAACGCCCGCCGTTATTTGAGCTGGATTCGAGCTTCAGCTCCTTGAGACGAACGATTGCCCCATCGAAATAGACTTTGCCGGCAGCATCACTGACCCGGCCTTCAAGACGGCCATCTGCTGCGGCCTGCAGCGCACACATAAAGGCACCGGTAGCCGCCACAGCTTTCACGGAAGTTTTCATAGATTCCCCAATCAATATTTGTCGTAGCATCACAGTCCGGGCCGTTAACGCACAATTCCAATCGCGTTGATCACACCCGTGAATTTCTCCCTGGCACGGGAATCCCGTGTGGTTGAAAATGACACTACGAAGCGCCGGTGACAGTTACATGACAGTCCGGTTGCAAACGCACTCAGAGGCCACGATTAATCCCGGAAACTGGGCATATACGGGGTTGGCTGATCCGATTTGACTGGTGTAAATCCTTGAACATCCCCGGTTTCCGCGCCGATACACGGCCCAGAGCCGGGCGCCGGACGGCTACTGGCGAAAAACCTGTTTATTGCCTGATCTGATTTGACTCTCCCGGTCAGATTGACATCTCTGCCACCATGGGCCCTGTCATGTTTTTGTCATAGAACTGTCGCATTCTGGTCGTGTTTAGCGGATATAGACCATTTCTTATGAAAACGCTCCTGCCACTGCATTTCGCCAAAATTATCCTCCTGGCCTGTACCTGTGCCTTGGTACTCTGCCTTAATGTGTTTCTCGGGGAACTCAAGGCCAGTGACCGTATTAACTGGATCGATATTTTCGGGGAAGGGGCAACCCTGGGACTGATGCTGATGTTCCTGATTTTTGTCCTCAGCAGTCGGCCCCGAGGCCGGGTGACCAATTGTTTGGTGGCCGGATTGATGGGCTTTTGTGCGGCAACGTTTCAGGACGTTTTGGATGAGGTCTTTGCCATTGAGGCGGGCTTGGTATTCGACGACTTTATCGAATCCGTGATTACGCCGTTTGCGGTGGTTGCCCTGGCCTACGGGCTCTACCTCTGGAATCAGGAACAACAAGCGATCAATCAGCGCTTACAGTGCAAAGAGCGTTTTTATCGCGAACACAGTGCCCTCGACGGTGTTACCGACCTCTATACCGCACTCTATATGCAAAAACACATTGATCGGGAATTGCAGCTGTTTCAGAAGCACCAACAACCTTTCTGCTTGATGATGATCGATCTTGACCATTTTGACGACTTCAATCGTCGTTACGGCCAGCATGATGGCGATCGTTTGCTGGCGCAGGTGGCCAATCTCACGGTACTCAATCTTCGCCCTGAGGATCTCGCCTGCCGATACGCCGGCGATCGATTTATTGTTCTGTTTCCGCAAACTCAATTGGTCGACGCGGAAACCTACGCACGTGAAATTCACAATGCCCTTTGCAATATGGCTTTTAAACCCAATCGAGCGGCACGTTCGGTGTACATCAACTGCACCTACAGTCTGGTAGATCATAGCGCCAGCTCTGATGCCTCGGGATTAATTGCCCACCTGAATAAATCTTTGGAACAACAGAAAAGCCAACACAAGCTATCTCAACTGCCAGCAATAAACCGCCAGGCAGAAAACGCTCAACAACCGGCTTTTTAGAGACACGACAGCTACCGCCATGGATGATTACTTTACCGTTGATGATAAAATATTCCCCCTGAGCCAAATGCCTGCGGCAATGCTGGAACTGGCCCACAACAGCCATCTGAATACAGAGGAGCTGGTGCGAGGAACCGGTATTTTTCTGGAAGACCTGTCAAACCGCCATCGGCTAATCAGTGGCGAGCAAGTAAGGCAATTGATAACCAATGTGAAAAAGCGCACATTGTCACAAGAATTTCCACTCAGGTTTGGGCGTCAACTTCCCTACATCAGTAATAGCCTATTACTGCAGGCCATTATCAACGCCAGTAACATCCGTGATTTGCTGGAAATCCTGCGAGATAATTGTCGTTTGTATTATCCTCTGTGTTTTCTTCACCTGGTATCAGATACCCATCATCACTATTTAGTGGTGAACGATGCCGTGGGGTTTCCCCAGGGACGAGCTTTCATTTACCAGGTCTTCATTTCGTCACTGATTACACTGCTGAAAAACAGTGATATTGACAGCCGTCAATTGGGTTTTTACCTGGAACAAAGCCCACCGGATGACACGGCTCCATTGCAGACCTACCTGGGTCACCGAATTCGGTATAATGCGCCGGTGACGGCGGTCGTCATACCCGAGGACATCTGCCAAAAGCCGCTTACCAACCCGAGTGACTGGGTCAAGCAACAGGCACTGCAGCAATGCCAGGAACAGTTGGACAGCCTGGCCAGCCAGAAAGGGTTTCTGGAGTCGCTGCACAAATGGTTACTGCGCAGGGCAACCCGTGAAGAAGTGACCCTGCACAGCAGCGCGAGTGCATTTGGTATGAGTCCAGCCACCTTCAAACGGCGCCTGAAACACCATCACAGCAGTTTCCAGCTGGAATTGGACAATGCCCGTAAGTTGTTGGCCTTGTCGTCGCTGGTGGTCAAGCACATGAATTATGAAGATACGGCGCGGATCTTGCGCATCAATGACAATGCCAACTTCCGACGTTCCTTTAAACGCTGGACAGGCAGGTTACCCAGCCGCTTACAGGATGAGTTACTCAATTTTTAAAACCTGAACCCAATTACTCCCTGAACTCAAGACGTTACTTTATGACTTCGAAAAATAGACTTAACAGACGCCAGTTATTGAAAAACAGTGCCTTAAGTGGCGTTGGCCTGGTTTCGGCGACCAGTTTGACGGCCAGCCTCAGCGGTTGTCAGGACGAGCAGAATCTAAGCTTTGCCGAAATACCGCACAGCCTGGATCATCAACATCACCTGCCCGAAGGCTACCAGGCACAAACCTTGTTGCGTTGGGGCGATTCTCTGCACGATGGCACGCCTTTTGAGCCTGCGCTATTGACCCCAGAGCAACAAGCTCGATGCTTTGGCTTCAATAATGATTTTATTGGTTTTATGCCTCTGTCAAAAAACCCGAAGGCACCAGCCCACGAGCATGTTGCCTCGGGCAACAGCCAACACGGTCTCCTCTGTGTCAATCATGAGTACACTCAACCCCACCTGATGTTCAGTGGCTATAAAGATTATGACGACGGGGACCTGAACACCAAACCCGAGCACGTTGCCATTGAACAACAGGCCTGCGGTCACTCCATCGTGGAAGTTGAACTGCAGCAAAACCAGTGGCAGATCAAAACCGACAGCCCTTACAACCGCCGTATCACTGTCACCACCCCGATGGATATTGTTGGCCCCGCAGGCGGGCATCCGCGCCTGCAGACGTCACAAGATCCCAGTGGTCAGCGTGTTCTGGGCACAGTGGGGAATTGCGCCGGAGGAAAAACACCGTGGGGGACCGTGCTGATTGCCGAAGAAGGGTTTGGCGGAGCCTTTATGGGCAACCTGAACGCCCTGCCGGAATCTGAACGCGATAATTATCAGCGTTTGGGTATTGGCAGTGATGACAACCGTCCCTGGGGCCTGACCGACAGCCGCTTTCATATTGAAAGAGAAACCAATGAAGCCAACCGCTTTGGCTGGATGGTGGAGTTCGATCCTTACAACCCACAGTCCACGCCGCGGAAACTGACCGGACTCGGTCGCTTCGAACACGAAGGCACCACCATCGTTACCAAGGCCGGTCATCCCGTGGTGGCTTATACCGGCGACGATGATGAGTTCCAGTTTTTCTACAAATACGTGTCTAAGGGAATTTACGATCCGGCCACACCTGAAAACAATCGTGACTTGCTGGTCGACGGTACACTCTATGCTGCCAAGCTGAATGAGGACGGCACAGGCGAGTGGTTACCCCTGCGTCACGGTGAGTCCTCCCTGACGGAACAGTTTGGTTTTCACTCACAGGCTGACGTTCTGATCGAGTGTCGACGCGCCGCCGAAATCATTGGTGCTACGCCCATGGACCGGCCGGAAGACATTGAAACCAACCCGGTGAATGACTGCACCTATGTGATGCTGACCAAAAACAAAAAACGCACGCAACTGGATCCCGGCAATCAGCGACCAGCAAACACTGCCGGCCACATCCTGGAATTGCTGCACCCAGGCAAGGATGGCGAACGCGATCATACATCCAATCGTTTTCAATGGGTGACCTTTGTGCTCGGCGGCCATCCCCACAGCAACAACCCCAACGACCAGGGTTTTTATGGCTCGGGTCCCAAGGGTGAAAGTGTCAGTGATGCGGGCTGGTTTGCCTGTCCCGATAATCTCACCTTCGACAAGCTCGGCAACATGTGGGTCGCCACAGATGGCTGCGAAAGTTTCAACTTTCATGACGGCCTCTGGGCGTTGCCCACCTCAGGCCCCTACCGCGCACTGCCCAGGCACTTTTTCGGCTGTCCGCTGGGTGCTGAAGTGTGTGGACCTGAGTTTACCCCGGATGGCTCCACTCTGTTTGTCGCCGTCCAACACCCTGCCGACACCGACGGATCCACCTTTGACAACCCGGTTCATCGCTGGCCGGATTATGACGAATCCCTGCCACCGCGCCCCAGTGTCCTGGCAATTCGACGCAAAGACGGTGGCCTAGTTGGCAGTTAAAAAGTGGGCAGTTGAAACCTGTCGAATCAGGGGTTGAGGTGGTCGTCCAGCCAGGCGGCTGCCCCAATCAGTGCCGGGTGCTTATGTAAAATCAAGTGCACCGGCACTGAAGCAAGAAAGCCTGACTGTACACCTTTGTGCTTGAAGCGCTGCTCAAAGCCACTGTCGCGGAAAAAATCGACCATGCGCGGCAGGATACCCCCCCCCAAATAAACACCACCTTTGGCGTTGAACATCACCACTACATCGCTGGCTGCGGTCCCCAACCCTTCGCAAAATATGTTCATGGCCTCCAGGGCAAGGGGCTCCTGCTGTTCAAACGCCATCTGGGCGATCTCGCTGGCCTCTTCCACTCGCCGACTATTGCCATCCAACTCGGCCAGCCCATTAAATACATTCACCAGCCCACGACCAGACAGCAGGGTTTCACTACTGACGTAGCCACGCTGTTGCCATAATCGAGCCAGGGCCATTTCCCGGTCAGTTTGCGCGGCATAAGCCACATGGCCGCCTTCACTGGGAATCGCCAGCCAGTGACTGCCATGAGGTATCAATGCAGAAACCCCCAAGCCAGTGCCCGGTCCTATAATGGCTTTTGCCGATGGTGCATCGGACTCTGGCTGGCCAGGCAATACAGTCTCCAGGTCCCCCTCCTGCAGATGGGTGACCGAGTAAGCCAGCGCCGTGAAATCATTCAGGGCCTGAAACACCTGAAAACCAAATTGATCTTTTACACGCGTTTGCGAGAAGGTCCATTGCACATTGGTCATGTGAATGACATCCCCCACCACCGGTCCGGCCAGGGCAACACAGGCGAACTCGGGGCAGGCTATCCCGACTGAATCCAGATAAGCTTGCAAACAAGCTTCAAACGAGGAGTAATCACCAGAGCGCAGATCCTTCTGGTGAAGCATCTGATAACGCCCGGCTTCGCAGCCAGTGACCAGACAAAATCGCGCATTGGTGCCGCCAATATCGGCCACAAGACATGGGTACATATACTTACACACTCTACTCTAACGAATAAACGGCTTGCCCCTAAGACGCGCTAGAACGAGGATTCAGCGCCTTTTCCTGTAGACCGGACTGTTTAGCAAAATACGCTTTCGTCGCCTGATTTACCTTAGGTGCCAGCAGCAGCGCTGACGTCATGGTTGGGATGGCCATCAGCGCGTACATAATATCCATGACGTTGATCACCAGCTTCATCGAAGCCATCGCCCCCAATACTACCAGCACGCTGTAAATCCACAGATAGTGATGCTGGTGTTTGGCGCCGATTAAAAAGCCCAGGCACTTGCTACCGTAGTACCAAAAGGTCATTACCGTACTGAGGCTGAGCATGGTGACCACCACTGTCAGCAGGAATTGACCGCCAGTGGGAAACAACAGTTCAAACGCCTGTGAGGTCAAGCCAATGCCACTGTGTTCACCGGACTGCCAGACACCACTGATCAGGATGACCAGGGCGGTACAGGTACAAACGATCAGGGTATCCACCACCGGGCCCAGCATAGCCACGAGCCCTTCCCTTACAGGCTCGTGGGTCTTGGCGGCCCCGTGAGCCATGGCTTCGGTGCCAATACCGGCCTCGTTGGAAAAGGCCGCTCGCTGCACACCGGTAATAATGACAGCCCCTACCGCTCCACCGGCGGCGGCCTGACCGGATAACGCATCGGTAAAGATCAGGGCAAAGGCAGCGGGAATTTCTGCCGCGTGACCAAACAATACCACCACCGTCAACAGCATATAGCCCGCCACCATCGTGGGCACCAGCCAGCTGGTAACGCGCCCCAGGCGCTGCAGCCGCCCCAGTCCCACGGCAATCACCACCAGGGCAAAGACAATACCCGCAGCCAGGTCAAAGCCCAGATGCGACTCGGGCGTGGCCCAGCCCATGGGCTCGGCAAAGGTCTGGCGCAAGATTTGGGTTAACTGGTTGATTTGAAAAATAGGTAAAGTGCCCATCATCCCGGCCAGGGCAAAAAACACCGCCAGCGGTTGCCAGCGTTTACCCAGTCCCTCCCGAATGACGTACATGGGGCCGCCCTGCCACTGGCCTTCGCTGTCCTTGCCGCGATATAACACCGCCAGCGTGCAGGTATAAAACTTGGTGGCGATGCCTACCAACGCACTGATCCACATCCAGAAGATGGCGCCAGGGCCACCAATGGCAATGGCCACCGCCACACCGGCCACATTGCCCATCCCCAGGGTGCCAGACAAGGCCGTGGACAACGCCTGGAAATGGGAGAGCTGGCCCGGGTCATTGCGCTCGACCTTTCGCGTCAGCAAACGAATGCTTTCCGGCAGGTGGCGGTAAGGTATGAAGCGGGAATAAAACAGGAAAAACAAACCGCCCCCCACCAGCAGAATCACCAGCGGGGGTCCCCAGGCGATGGCGACGGCCTGGGCAAGGAATGTTTCAAGTTGTTGCAGGGTAGAGGTCGTTTCTGTCGTCATACCTCACACTGTAACACTGGCCTCTAGTCGATTAAACCGTATTGCTCTCGCAGGACAGCCACAATTTCGGCTTTGGGATTATCAGACAAGACAATTTTTTCACCGGTGATTTTCTCTGCAATACCGGTGTAGGTGCGAGAAATGTCCATCAGTGCATCCATCGGCAACTCGTTGTCGCGAGCCAGGGCACTGCGCTCATCCATTCGATCCTTGTTGAGCAGAATATCAGGGTCCTCGAAATGGTTGAGCAGGAATTGACGGAAACCCTCCTTGGAGTTTTCCACGATCTCGCCACTGCGGTAGCTGGCACCATCCCAGATACGGGAGGAATCCGGTGTTCCCACTTCGTCCATGTAAATCAGTTTTTCATTACCCTCGCGGTCCGTAACAAATCCAAACTCGAACTTTGTATCCACAAAGATCTGATCCAGCTGGGCCAGGTCTTCGCTAATGACATTAAAACCTTCTTTCAACAACTTCTCGTAGGTGGCAATGTCATCGGCACTGCGGAAGTTAAAGGCGGCGAAATTGCTCTCGATATCCTGGCGAGTGATATTGACATCGTCGACTTCCGGTACTCCGGGAATGCCTTTCAGGATACCTTTGGTCGAGGGCGTAATCAGCAGCTCCGGCAGTTTTTGGTCTTTCTGCAAGCCATCAGGCATCTGGATACCACAGAACTCTCGCTCACCTTTGCTATAAGAGCGCCACATGGAGCCGGTGATGTACTGACGGCAGATGGCCTCGATCATCACCGGTTTGGCTTTTTGCACAATCCAGACAAACGGGTGCGGGATATCCAGAATGTGGCTGTCGGCCAGGCCTTCTTCACGGAAACGCTTGAACCAGTGGTTGGAGATAGCGTTCAGTGCCGCCCCCTTACCGGGAACACCGCGCACACCACCCTCGCCTGTCCAGATGCAATCGAAGGCTGAGATGCGATCGCTAATGACCATTATCGCCAGAGGGGCATCGGCAGCCACATCGTAGCCCTTCTCCTCGATCAGGCGGCGACTATCAGCCTCTGTCAGCCAATAGACTGACCGCACCTTGCCACTGTGGACGGGCTTGTCGGTGCGGATAGGAAGATCGTCGTTAACGGCCAGTACGGAGTCTTTAACGGTCGTTAGAGAGTCTTTCTGGGATTGACCGGAGGCGCTCATGGGGTGATTCCTGTGATTTGATGGCGTTAAAGGGCGGCATTTTAACAGATTCTGGTGGCCCACATAGCTTTGGATAAGGGTTGTTAAACTACGCTCCCCAACTACGCTACTCAACTACCTGCCCCCAACCCTCCCAACAAACCCGCAGCCGTTGTATAATCTTCGCCCTTTTTATCCGCTTCTGTGGCCCTGAATGCCAATCTGGCACAGCCACAGGCCAAGTCGCCCCACATACAGATTGTTGAGAGTTATGGACAAAACCTACCAGCCGCAGGCAATTGAGAAAAACTGGTACGAAACCTGGGAACAGAACGGCTATTTCAAGCCTTCCGGAGAAGGCAAGCCCTACTGCATTATGATCCCGCCCCCCAACGTCACCGGCAGTCTGCACATGGGTCACGGTTTCCAGGAGTCCATTATGGACGCCCTGATCCGTTACCACCGGATGAAAGGCCATAACACCCTCTGGCAAGTGGGTACCGACCACGCGGGCATTGCCACCCAGATGGTGGTCGAACGCCAACTGGATGCTCAAGGGATTTCACGCCACGATCTGGGCCGCGACAAGTTTATCGAGAAAGTCTGGGAATGGAAGGCCGAATCCGGCGGCACCATTACCCAGCAATTGCGCCGCCTGGGCGCCAGCCCCGACTGGTCCCGCGAGCGCTTCACCATGGATGACGGGTTCTACAAAGCCGTGCAGGAAGTTTTTATTCGCCTCTACGAAGACGACCTGATTTACCGCGGTAAGCGCCTGGTGAACTGGGACCCGAAACTGCACACGGCCGTGTCGGATCTGGAAGTGCTGTCGGAAGAGGAAGACGGCTTCCTGTGGCACTTTCGCTACCCGCTGACAAATGGCAATGGGCATCTGGTGGTTGCCACCACCCGTCCGGAAACCATGCTGGGCGACTCGGCAGTGGCTGTCCACCCGGACGACGAACGTTACAAACATCTGATTGGCCAAACCATTACCCTGCCTTTGGTCGGTCGCGAAATCCCCATCATCGGTGATGACTATGTGGATATGGAGTTTGGTACCGGTTGCGTAAAAATTACCCCGGCACACGACTTCAACGACTATGAAATGGGTCAGCGTCACAATCTGCCCATGCACAATATTTTTAACGACGATGCCCAGATCAACAAAACCGCCCCGGAAAAATACCAGGGCATGGATCGCTTCGACGCCCGTAAGCAAATCGTTGAAGACCTGGATGCTCTGGGCCTGTTGGAAAAAATCGACGATCACAAACTGAAAGTGCCTCGCGGTGACCGTACCGGAGTAGTGATTGAACCCTACCTGACCGATCAGTGGTATGTGAAAACCCAGCCGCTGGCGGATGAAGCCATCAAGGCGGTTGAAGGGGGTGACATCCAGTTCGTGCCGAAACAGTATGAGAACATGTACTTCTCCTGGATGCGCGACATTCAGGACTGGTGTATCTCCCGTCAGCTGTGGTGGGGCCACCGTATCCCGGCCTGGTACGACGAGGAAGGCAGGGTTTATGTCGGTCGCAGCGAAGAGGAAGTTCGCCAGAAGCACAACCTCGCCGCCGACATCAGCCTGAAGCAGGACGAAGACGTTCTGGACACCTGGTTCTCATCCGGCCTGTGGACCTTCGGCACCCTCGGCTGGCCCGAAGAGACCGATCTGCTGAAGACCTTCAACCCCACCGATGTGCTGGTCACCGGCTTCGACATTATCTTTTTCTGGGTCGCCCGCATGATCATGCTGACCCTGTATTTCCGCAAGGAAGTGCCGTTCCACACCGTTTACGTCCACGGACTGGTACGCGACGGACAGGGCCAGAAGATGTCCAAGTCCAAGGGTAACGTGCTGGACCCCATCGACCTGATCGACGGTATCGACCTGGAATCCCTGGTGGCCAAACGCACCGCTGGCATGATGGTGCCCCACCTGCGGCAGAAAATTGAAAAGCAGACCCGCAAGGAGTTCCCGGACGGCCTCGCCGCCTACGGTACCGACGCCCTGCGCTATACCTACTATTCCCTGGCCTCCACCGGCCGTGACATCAAGTTCGATGTGGGCCGTATCGAAGGTTTCCGCAACTTCTGTAACAAGCTGTGGAACGCTTCGCGCTACGTCCTGATGAATTGTGAAGTACAGGATGACGAAGGTAGCCGTGTATCCGCCCGTGACTGTGGTCAGGACGGTTCCGACAACTATGAGCTGTCTGTTGCCGATCGCTGGATCATTGCCAAGCTGCAACAGGCGGAAAAAGCCGTCGCCGAAGGCGTGGAATCCTACCGTTTCGATCTGGCCTCGCAGGCGCTGTACGACTTTATCTGGAACGAGTACTGCTCCTGGTACCTGGAACTGTCCAAGCCAATCCTGAACAGCGACGACTTTAACGATGCCCAGAAGAAAGGCACCCGTCGTACCATGGTTCGCGTACTGGAAACCACGCTGCGTCTGGCCCACCCTTTGATGCCGTTTATCACCGAAGAAATCTGGCAACGCGTGAAGGACCTGGCTGGCGCGGAAGGTGACACCATCATGACTGCAGCGCTGCCGATCTGTGATGAAAGCAAGATTGACGAGCAGGCCATCGCCGAAGTGGAGTGGCTCAAAGGCGTGATCGAAGGCGTGCGTAACATCCGCGGCGAAATGAATATTTCCCCAGCCAAGAGTGTACCGCTCTACTTCGCCAATGGTTCCGACAACGACCAGCGCTGCCTGAATAACAATCGTCAGTTCCTGATGCGCCTGGCGAGTCTGGAATCACTGACCTGGCTGGAAGCCGGTGACGAAGCTCCCCTGTCTGCCACAGGTCTGGTGGGCGATATGGAGATTCTGGTACCTATGGCCGGCCTGATTGATGTGGAAGCGGAAACCGCACGCCTGCATAAGGAAGTGGACAAGATCAAGAAGGAAATGGTGCGCGTCGAAGGCAAGCTGAACAATCCAAAATTTGTCGACAAGGCTCCCGCTGACGTTGTACAGAAAGAAAAGGACAAGCTGACCGACATGCAAAAGTCTCTGGCTAAACTGGAAGAGCAGGTTCAGAAGATTCAGGCTCTATAATTTTCCGTGGTTGGAATTAGTAACCACCCAGCATGACCACTTGATCAGGGCTTCCCAGCAGGAGGCCCTGATTGCCCCTCCCCCGTCTTTATACCCGTGTCCTTAAATACCTGTCCTTAAATACCTGTCCTTAAATACCATAGCCCTGTCCTGAAGGAGCATCGACAAGCAGCCCGCTTCCTCTGAGAATGGCTTCTTCAATCGATAATAAGACAGGTGCGCGACATGACTCCTAAGTCCTTGATGCTTGCAGTGTCGGCTTATGCCGCGCTAATGACTGGCCCTCTTGCCCAGGCTGACATCCCCTACTCGGCAGAATCCGTTCAGACTGGTCAACAGCTGTTTATGCTCAATTGCACGTCCTGCCATGGCAATGACGGTAAGGCCACGGTCAACTTCGTTGCCGATGCCACCAACCTGACGACACCGGATCAATGGCGTGGCGGCAACAGCAAGCAGCATATTTTTGATGCCATCAAGAGTGGTCAGGCCGTCGACATGCCCGCCTTTGAGTGGATATTGAATGACGAAGAAGAAATCTGGCACCTGGTTAACTTTGTCCTCAGCCTGTGGCCCGATCAAGCCCGAGAACAGGCTCTGACCGATTTCAACGCGCAACCTTAACTCTCTGCCCAGCACTGATTTGGAGTAATTCGCATGAGCGAAGATAAGAAAAACGACAGCCTCTCGCGCCGTAAATTTATTTCTGCCGCCACCCTGGGCACCGGCGCCATGGCCGTTGGCGGTATGGCTCAGGCCAACAGCTTGGCCGACAAATACAATATTGATATCCCGTCTATCGGCATTGCCCCCGACTTCACCAGTTCCTACAACATGGCCCCGATCACATCCTCTTTCAGCACCGAAGGCGGTATGACCGGGGCGGAAGTATTTGCCCAGGCCTGTAAAGATGAAGAGCTGGGCGCGCTGTTCTGCTGCCCGGGAAACTACGACATAATCCACGCAATGGCGGCTGAAGGTATTCCCGCCTACGGCGGTCGCAATGAAGGGCAAATGGCCCATGCCGCCGATGGCTTTGCCCGTGCAAGCGGCGAAGTGGCCGCCTGCTCAGGTACCGAAGGCCCGGGCTTTACCAATATGATCATGGCTATTGGTACCGCCAATGCCGCTCGCACGCCATTACTGGTGCTGGCCAGCAATATGCAAATTGCCGGCGAAGATCGTGAGCAAATGATTCAAACGGTGTATCAACAACCCACTACTGAGGGCATGAAGAAATACGGCAAACGCTTGATCACCCCAAATCGAGTGCATGAGTACGCAGGTTACGCCTTCCGCAACCTGAAATCCGGTGTACCAGGTCCGGTGCATCTGGATTTTCCTGCCGAGATTACCCGAGCCAAGTTTACCGATCCCTCGCAGCTTAAGGATTACTACAAACGTGATCGCTATCGCACCGAGTCGCGCGCCTCCGCCTCCAGCGATGAAATCAAAACCGTGATCAAAATGATCAGCCAGGCCGAGCGTCCCGTGATTGTTGCCGGCCAGGGCGTTTATCAGCGTAAGGGCTGGGACGCACTGATGGAGGTGGCGGAGCGCAATGATATCGCTGTGGTGCAATCCGGACCGGTCAAAGGACACTTCCCTGACGATCATCGCTTGTCGGCGGAAACCGCCATTGGCTCCACCTTGAGTGCCGATCTGGTGATTTTTATCGGTCAGTACTGCATGCCCAGTCCCAATGAGTACGCCTTTAATCCCAATGCCAAAATTGTCCGGGTTCATCCGGTACAGGAAGACATTGGCCGCAACTGGCCAGTCGACTACGGCATCGTCAGTGATGAGGCGCTGTTTCTTCAGGATCTCGCCAATAAGATATCCCGCAAGCGTCGCAGCCAGTGGGTGAGTGAGCTTGAAGGGGCCCGCCAGAAATTTACCAAGGGCGTGCAACGCGGCTATGAGCTATCGCTGAAGTACTGTGAAAAAACCGGCTTCCTGCACCCTGCCGCCATGGCCATGGAGATTGAGAACTTTTTCTTCCGTGGCAACATTGATCCCAAGCAAACCACCTACACCATGGGCGGCTACACCACCGGCCGTTGCCTGGCCCGTAACGCCGTGACCTCACGTCCCGGCCAGGCTCTGGTGGTTCCTTACCAATATGGCGCCATTGGTGCCGATATTGGCATGGCGTTTGGTGCCGGTGTGGCGGTACAACGGGGTATAGGACCTCAGGCTCCCTATAAAGGTGCCCCAGTGCTCTGCGCCACCAGCGATGCAGCGGCCGCTTTCGGCCTGTTCGAAATGGACACCGCCAACCAGTACAAAGTGCCGATGATTGTGGTGATCTACAACAACAACTGCTGGGGCACCTTTGGCCAGGCCTATCGCAAACCCCAGGCGACCCACTTGCATTTATTTCAGGAGAACCTGCGTTACGACAAAGTCGCAGAAGGTCTCGGTGTGCGCGGTGAATACGTGAAATCCCCCAAAGAGCTGCAAGATGCACTGGCGCGCAGCTATCAACTGGCCAGCAAAGAGGGACTGTCTACCGTGATAAACTGTCAGGGCATCAAGGAATTCAGCAGTGCCAGCCAGTTCCCTCACCCAAGTCTGGCATGGCCCATCGAACCCGGCCGTGGCGCGGTGGCCCACTAGGTTATGGCAGTCGACCCGATTATCAATACCTGTACAGAAACCCTGGAGGGCTACGCCCAACGGGGTTTTCTACAGGGTTTAGGCGTGATCAGCAGTACTGGCAAGCAGGCGAAATACAATCTGCCATGGCATTTCAATAAAGTCTTTGAGCTGCACGTTAACCTCAATCCAGTCAAAATCCATATGCCGGTGGTGCTACCCAATGTGCTATTACGATCAGCAATGGACAAAGACTTCCGTACTTATATCCAGGAACTTTCCGACAGTAACCTGCCAGCCCACCGACGCTTTACCCCTGACGAACTTTCGGTTTCCAATCGAAAGGGAAACCTGTCTCTGACGTTAAAACTCGCTAGCACGACTGACAGCGATCAGGTGGTCACACAGCTCGGACGCTTCATCTCACTGGTTCATGAGGTCTACAAGATTTTTCTCAAAAATGGCCATTACGATCAATACGTCGCCGATCAATTTGGCATCGATTCCGATTCCTTCTGGTGATTCACCAGCAGTCTTTTCAAAGCCCGCCAGCTAACTCGCGGGCTTTTTTATTGCCCACTCAACGGCCGCCAAAAACCTTCAGGCAAAGAAAAACCCCTGCCGGTATCCCGACAGGGGTTTTAGATTAGAAGG
>JAWMQP010000015.1:0-46120 GCA_033283335.1 Cellvibrionaceae bacterium WSDTSA12
AACATAAGAAGGTTGCACTGGTTGCCTGCATGCGAAAAATGATCACTATTTTAAACGCAATGGTGCGGGACAATTGCGAATGGGCTTACTGATTTTTATTTAGAGTTGACACCACAGTCGCTTGTTAAGCATTAGAGTTTGATTAAGACCGTAGTTACCGAGATTATTACTGCGATTGAACTCATTACCAAAGCAAGATAAGAGGCCCTTAGCTGCATTCTGTTTCTAGCAATATCTTCAGCCTCGTAGATTGCCATAGATCTCCGCGTAACTAGCTCATTTCTCATTTGGCGAAGATGGTCTTCAGCCTCTTTTACCATACGGCCCGCTTGGCGGCTCATTGAGAAATCAATGTCCTTAATATTTTGGTCAAGTTTTTCAATGAGCTGAGCCTCAATGATAGACCTTTCTTTTTCCCATGCTTTATTGAAACTTCGTAAGAACATCAGACTTCCTTTAGATGCTTAACGCCCGGCACAGCGGGAAAATTGAAGCGAGGAACGAGCGGAAATTTGATCCGCTTGCTGCCGCTTGTTAGGCCACATCTAAGCAATCCAAGACTCAATAACCCAAAGCGGATACTCGCCTAGGCCATACCAGATACACACCCTGGAAGAGCCAGCAGCATGACTCGGCCCCACAATATATTTTGACTCTGTATATGTGACAAAAGGCACGATGGGCACCACCAGAACAGACCAATCCGGCCCTCCTTCAAGGAGGTTAGAATTTCCAATCTCTTGACCATGCGCATAATACGATTCAGCAGTTCGGGACATGTAATACGCTTCAGTTCCCCATGCACCAATCCAGGTGAACATATACATGGCGATAATCGCTACCCCTGCCTTTTTGATCACAACCAAGCCTTCCTCTTCTGCCTAACAGTCTGTTAATGAGGGCTTCGCCCTCATAATAATAATTAGCGAGGAGCCCTGATAATTTTCTAAAACCCCACACTTTAGTTTTAACTTACTAAATTTTAAGGAAAATAATGGCACAAAAAATAGCCAACCCTATTAAAAGGGCCCTGCCCCTCTAATAGAGTAATTTGCCCCGATAATGTCGGACTAATGATTATTCGGATAAGAGGAGTGACCCTGTCCATGGGCAATTCACCGTTCCTGGCATCAGTTCGCGAATATATGCTGGTTCGAAATTACAGCAGGCGAACCATTGATAGCTATTTGTACTGGGTCAAATATTTCATACTTTTTTCAGACAAACAACACCCCAGTAAATTGGGTGAGGCCGACATTGAACGTTTTTTAACCCATTTGGCGGTAAACCGAGGTGTTTCACCCAGTACCCAATCCATTGCACTTAATGCAATAGTCTTCCTGAAAACCAAATACCTTGGTCAGCAGCTTAAAGGGATACTCAATTATCGGAAGTCGTCACGGCAGCAGAAGCTGCCTGTCGTCTTAACCCGGGATGAAGTCAAAGTGTTACTCGTACAATTAGACGGTACCGCCTATCTGATGGCGGCCTTAATGTACGGCTCCGGTTTACGGCGAATTGAACTGGTACGCTTGCGCGTCAAGGATATCGATTTCGATTACCGCCAAATTCGGGTGTTTGACGGCAAAGGGGGCAAGCATCGCCTGGTCACGCTGGCCGAGTCGCTGTTGCCGGCGCTGCGGCATCAAATCCAACAAGTTGAACTGACCCTGCAACAGGATTTGCAAAACCCACACTTTGCCGGTGTCTTTATGCCTAATGCACTGGGCCGAAAGCACTCGTTGGCCTGTAAACACCTGCAATGGCAATACCTGTTCCCGGCCAGCAAGCTCAGTGTGGACCCGCGCTGCGGCTCGATTCGGCGTCATCACTACGATGAGTCGAGCGTTAATCGGTTTATCAAACAGGCGGCCAAAAAGGCGGGGATCATCAAACCGGTAACCAGCCATGCCCTGCGCCACTCATTTGCTACGCACTTGTTAGAGCGGGGCTCAGATATCCGCACCGTGCAAGTTCAGCTGGGTCACAGCAATGTACAAACCACCGAAATCTACACCCATGTGCTGCAGCGGGGCGGCCACGGGGTTATCAGCCCGTTGGACTGATAACCTAGTAGACAAGAGATAAGTTCAGTCCAGCTGGGCAATCACCTGAGGCAGATCCACCGTAGTGCGGATACCCGCTTTCGCAGCACATACAACCGCCACAGCATTCACGGCACGATGGGCTGTATACCCTGGTGTCGTAGCAGCCAACTGCTCCTCAGCAATGGGAAAGGCAATGCCTACATCCAATGGAGTATCTCCCTGTACCTGCACCCGCCAGCCATTGCCACGCAATTCCCAGTCTTTATCCAGCTCTTCTGTACAATACCAGTTCAAGCGCATTTGCAGTAAGGCTTCGCCGTTTCGCATTCCTGTGATGGTAATCCGCTGACCACCGACAGTGCCAGCTTCGACTACGCCGGCCGCAATAGTGACATCATACGGTACCACTGCCACTTCGCCTGTGACAGTGACGTCATCCAGAGACAGATTCAGTGCATCCGCCAATTGATTCAGGGAAGCGGCAAAACCCAGTTTGACATGCGCCAGACGGGCTTCACCAAATTCCGCCGGTGGTTGTCCAAAGCCCATGATTTGGAACAGCAGTTCAGGGGAGTTACGGCTGTGCAAATCCGCAAATTCGTCGATAATCAGACAGTCCAGCCGACGCTGTAAAGACGTCAGCGCCAAGGGTATGACTTCGGTGATAAAGCCCGGGCTGGAACCGGTGCTGTACAGCGAACTGTTGCCCTGTCGGCAGGCGACTTCAAGGCGTTCACGCACGTCGGCGTCTAATGATGGAGGGTGATGAAATTCCACCCGGGTGGTTACCACATTACTGCCGTTTTCCAATAAACGGCACAGGTCATCGATATTACACCCCTGCTGCATGTACAACACACAGTCAGGTTTCAGGGCGATGATGTCGTCGATATTGGTGGTGGATGTTACACCCACCTCGTCCAAGCCACACAACTGGCCGGCGTCTTTACACGCCTTGTTGTCAGAGTGCACGTATAACCCAACCAGTTGCAACTGCGGGTGTTGGATTACCGCTCGCAAAGAACAGGTACCGATATTACCGGTGGCCCATTGCACGATACGCAATGGACGAGATTCTTCTGTGGTGGAAGCGTCCATGTTTATACCCTCATCATTATTCTTCGAATGGGTCTAAGCTGTGACCTGGAATCGATTTACGTCGTACTTTACGAGAGTGCGTCCTGGTCAGAAACGACTGGCCGACTCTCGCGGGTAGCGCGTAGAATTTTTTCCGGCTCGCCATAGTCGGCAATTTCGATGTAATCGTCATAGACCGCTTTGATTTGCGCGGCAAAGGGGAAATCGTCCAAAGACGGCACCCGGTAACTCACGGTGTCGCCCACTTTGAACGTGTCGGGTTCAAAATTAAAAGAATACGGACAGCTGCCATCACCCATGCCCATCATCTGCATTTCCTCCATTATTGTATTTATACAGGATTAACCCGATTCAGACTTTCCGCCACCGAGAGGCTGGCTGGCGAGCACTTCTTCAACGGGTTTTTCCGAAGAAGCGTCTTGTAAACAATACAGGGTTATTACCAGCGGAATAAAAAATGCCATCAACAACCAGACAAATACGTCAACGCCGGCTTGAGGTACAACCTGGGGGTACCGGGCCAGGACGATGGCGGCCAGGGCATTGCCGGATAAACCGCCCACTGAGCGCCAACTGCTGAACATACCCATGGCCAGCGCCTGGGAATCTGACGGGGTTGCGAGCATGGCGGCACGCTGGCTGGTCAATAAGGCAACCGCAATACCACTGCCAATTAACACCGCGACCAGAGCAAAGCTCACGGTGTTCAGCCCCAGAATCAAAAGTAATAATCCCGGACAGAGACTGGCTACCACCAGCCATTTGATTTTGCCAGAACCATGCTGGTCCAATAACTTTCCGATGACCGGACTCACCAGGAACATGGTCAGAGAAAAACCGGCCAGATACAAACCCAAGGTAGCGCTGTTGATATTCAACGCCACCAGGCTCCAGGCGGGCAAGGTAAACATAATGCCAAACTGAATGGCCGCGGAAAAATAGGCCACCGCACAACCGCTGTTAAAACCCCAGTTATTGATGCGGGAAAATTGTCGCCTTGATTGGTGGGAACGCCAGACGCTGATCACCACCAAGACCAGGGTCAAAACAAATACCACACCACTCGGCCACAACGCTTCACCTTTCACAAACGCCTGTAAACCAAAAGCTAAGGGCAGGAAAGGCAATCCCATTAAACTGACCGCCGTCAAACTCACCGTCTGGGACAGGTCTTTGGGAAGACACAACCAGGCCAGGATAAACCCTGTCAAACCCAGTGGCAGGTTTAACCAAAACAGAATGGGCCACTCAAAATGTTGAACCAGCAGCCCGCCAAGGGGAAAGCTGAGTGCACTGGAGGCCACCATAGTGGCGTTGAGCATTCCCAGATAGCGGCCGCGCTTGCTGGCAGGCACCACCTGCCCAACCAATCCCAGCGCGTTAGCGAGTATGACGCCGGAAAATACCGCCTGGGCGATGCGCCAGCTCAGCAAACTGGTAAAATTTTCTGCCAACGCTGCCATAGTACTGGCTGCGGTAAAACCGGCAATGCCCAGCAGAAATAAATTCTTGCGACCCAGGCTGTCCCCCAGGCCTCCCGCCAACGGTTGCGCCGCCGCGGTTGCCGCCATAAAAAACATCACCATGGCCGACATATGCGCATAAGGCACTTCAAACACCTGCGCCAGGTGTGGGTAGGCGGTCATGACCAGAGTGCCATTGATCGGATTGAGAATGTAGCCAATGGCAATGGCGATAAGGGCGAGATAGGCCTTCAGGCCCAGGGAATCAGAAAGGGGAGGTGATGTCGAAGAGTCTGTCATTAAAGAGACAACCGATAAGACGTTCAGGTCAGAGCGAATCGCCCTGACCTGAACCGGTATCGCTGCTTATTTGTTCACATCGACAATCACACGACCGCGGATTTTACCTTCCAGCAAGTCAGCCGCCGCCGGAATGGCTTCGGACAAACCCATCACGTTGCTGGCAATCACATCCAGTTTGGATACGTCCAGATCACGGGCCAGACGTTTCCAGGCCGCCATGCGCAATTCTTTAGGCGCCATGACGCTGTCCACACCCAACAGTGACACACCGCGCAAAATGAATGGCATCACGGTAGAGGGGAAATCCGCTCCCTGAGCCAGACCGCAGGCAGCAACCACACCGCCGTACTGAGTTTGAGCACAGGCGTTCACCAAAGTATGGCTGCCAACAGAATCGACCACACCCGCCCAACGCTCTTTCTGTAAGGGCTTGCCTTTTTCGGACAGCGCAGCGCGTTCAATGATGTCAGTCGCACCCAGTTGTTTCAGGTACTCGCCCTCGGACGCTTTACCGGTCGCGGCCACTACGTTAAAACCGGCCTTGGCCAACAGACTGACGGCAACACTGCCCACACCACCGGTGGCACCAGTGACCAGAATTTCGCCCTGATCGGGGGTCACACCGTGTGACACCAGCGCATCCACACACAAGGCAGCGGTGTAACCGGCGGTACCGATGGCCATGGCCTGACGGCTGTCGAATTCTTTCGGCAGTGGCACCAGCCAGTCACCGTTCAAACAGGCTTTCTGAGCCAGGCCACCCCAGTGGGTTTCACCCACACCCCAGCCATTCAGCACGACTCGATCGCCCTCTTTCCAGTCTGGATGGCTACTGCTGCTCACCACGCCAGCCAGATCGATACCGGGCACCATCGGGAATTTACGTACAACCGGGGAGCTACCGGTGATGGCCAGACCGTCTTTGTAGTTCAGCGTGGAGTATTCCACGTCGATGGTGACATTGCCTTCCGGCAGCTGGGACTCGTCGACTTGAGTGACTTCAACGGTTTGACCCGCATCGTCCTTGGAGATCAGAATTGCAGAGAACATACACACCTTCTTTTATACGTTAGTCAGGTTATCCACACTAAAGATAACACAACAGTGTTGTTGAATAAAATAATTATCCCTGGGCTGAATCCAGCAGTTTCCAGATGCCCTCGGCACTGGCGATGGTTTTCTCACCCACCTTGATCAGGCCCCGGATAAAAATCAGTTGTTTGCTGGCGCGGACGATTTCCGGCTGACAGGTCATGAACTCCCCTACCCTGGCCACCGAGACAAACTGGGTATTGAGGGAGGCGGTGACACAGCCGAACCGCTTCTCACCCATCACTGCAGCCACGCCGGAACCCAAGCCGATGTCGGCAAAGGTCATTACCACCCCACCGTGAACAGTTCCCAGGTGATTATTGCTGTGACGTTCTTCCAGCAGCAATCCCATGGTACGCGTTTCACCGTCACCTTTGGCCCAGAAGGGTCCTGCCAGGCCAGTGAACCCGCCGGCGTCCAGGCATTGCCAGCCCTGTGCTTCGAGAGTTTGACGATCCATGATCAATCCTTTTTGCCCTTCGAGCCCAGCATGCTGATATAGCGTTCGATGCCGGCAAGATACTCCGGATTCAGCATCAATGCACTGTTGGCCATGCGTTCCACATGACGGGCCTGGTCACGGCCCAGCTCATGACAGAGTTCAATCGCCAGTTTGGCGGTGCCCATCTGCTCACCGTGCTGTTCGGATAAATGACGACAGAAGTTCATCACATCCTCTTCAAAGGTCTCATCGGGGAACACCTCATGCACCAGCCCCATGGTATAGGCGCGATCAGCATCAGCCGGCAAGTTTGCCATGATCAGGTAACGCGCCCAGTGCGGTCCTACCAGTCGAGTCAGGCGACTGACGCCATTGGAGGCCGGCAAGGTGCCAAACTTGCCCTCCGGGAAAGCATAGCTGGCACTCTTGGCGGCCAGGCGAAAATCACACGACAGCGACAGTTCCAGACCGCCGCCCACACAAGTGGCCTGGTGAGCGACGACAATGGGCTTTTCAATATGCTCCATTTCATCGTAAATGCGATGCATCCCATGCAATCTCAGGCGGTGTTTTTCTCGAATGGCGACACCGGTTTTGTCAATTTGCGGAGGCCCGTCGTTGTTATCACGCAGGTCGGCACCGGAACAGAAGTAGCGTCCGGTGGCACGCACCAGCATCACTTTCAGCGCCGCGGTGTCGCGAAAGCGATGCAAGGCTTCTTCAAACAGGGCCATGGTCTGACCGCTCAAGGCGTTGAGCTTATCGGGTCGATTGAGGGTACAAATAATAATTGCACCCTGCTCTTCCACCAATAAATGGGGAGCTTCACTCATAACAGCAATTCCTTCTTAATCCTATACCCTGCGACTTAACCACGAGTGCGCGGTAAACCCAGCGCCCGCTCGGCAATCATACTGCGATGCACTTCACTGGTACCGCCATAAATGGTGGTGCCGTGTGCGTGACGATAAGCCAGGTTCAACTCGCCGGCCGGTCCGTGGCGTTTGGACAGCGAGTGTGGCGCAGTCAGGTCCAGCAGATCGCGGGCGTCGGACTGGAACTTTTCGGAGGAAAACATCTTGGTCATAGGACCGTAAGCTTTGCTTTCCCGACCGGTTACCCCCACCCACAGGCAGCGATGACCGAGCATTTCCGCCACGTAAGTGTGCATGCGGGTACGGGCCAAACGCTTCTGGGCATCAGCGCGTTCAATCAACGGTTTGCCGGCAAAGGTCACTTCACGGCAGAGGGCTTCGGCATCCTGGAACAAAGTGCGCTGACTTTTCATAAACCCACCACCGTGTTCCAACTCCAACGCGGCGGCCATCACCCGCACCCCGCCATTGATCTCGCCAAGACGGTATTTATCAGGAATACGCACACCGTCGTAGAAAGTCGCGTTCGTGCGCTCATCCTGGAAGGTAAACACTGGGTGAACTTCAATTCCGGGCGTGTCGAGCGGTACCACAAACATGGTCAGGCCTTTGTGTTTGGGCGCATCGGGATCAGTCCGGGTCAGCAGCAGCACATACTGGGCAATGTTGGCACCACTGGTCCACATCTTCGCCCCATCGATCTGCCAGGATCCATCATCCAACTGAGTGGCTTTGGTTTTCGCCGCGAATACATCGGAGCCACAACCCGGCTCGGAGTAACCGAGGCTGCAGATGGCATCGCCGGAGACAATTTTGCTCAACACTTCTTCTTTTAATTCTTCGGTACCACATTTATCAATCATGGTACCCACCAGCATCGAGGTGCCGACCGGGTGGCTGGTCCAACCGTGTTTTTCCCACACGCCCATCAGCGCCGATTTGGTGTAAGGCTCGACTTCTCGACCACCCAGCTCTTTGCGCCAGTCGGGAAACAGGAAGCGGTTTTCGGCCAGTTTCTTGTGCACACCGCGATCGAAACCATCAAAGGAGTAGTGGGCTTTGGCCCGCAGTTCCGGGGTCAGGATATCGTTGAATAAATCGTCCAGTTCCTGGGCCATAGCGTAGGCTTCATCGCCCAGGTCAAAGTCGATACCCACTTCGCCCACATCCGGCAGTGCTGCCGTTTCACCGGCGTAGAGACGACGGCCGGCCTCTTCCAGCAGCAGGTTGATATCACCCCACACCAGAGGCCAGGCCTTGGCCCGCAGGTTGTACAGATGAATGTCATATTCTGTTGCCAGTCCGTAGCCACCAAAGGTGTGCAGGGATTGATTCACCGCCCGGGCGGCCACTTCGGCATTCCAGTAAAGGGCCATGGAAACTTGCGCGGCTGCATCGTCCACGCCCTTGGCGATATCATGAATCGCTTTCCAGGTTAGGTACTTACCACCATCCACTTCGGTGATCAGGTCGGCCAACGGGTGAGAAATGGCTTGGTAAGCGCCAATAGGCTGGCCAAAGGCCTGCCGTTCACAGGCATACTCGGCGGCCATCTCTACGGAACGGCGTGACAGACCTGCCAGGGCCGCCGCCATCAACAGCTTCCACTCTTCGACGGCCTGGTGAAAAACGCTGGCACTTTCGGCCAGCACCGTACGTTCGGCCTCCGCCAGATTCAGCTCGGCAATGGGGGTACTGGCAAGGTTGTCTTCCTGACGCGACTCACCCTCGGGCAGAGTCAACAGCACGACCTGCTCACCATCGTGGGCAATGATCGCATCCGCCACCGCACCACCGGCAACCCACTGTACGGGTTGTTCCGCCAGGTTGTGGTAAGCCAGGCTCACCACTTTTGCACCACCTATCACATTCTCGTAAAGTTCTGCCTGGCTATCTGCAGCCAGTAACGCCAACAGTCGAGCCGCCAGCAGAGCCTCTGCCACCGGGCCCGAAGCCAGGGTACGACCCACTTCTTCCATCAGCACTACGGCGTCCATTACGCCGAGTCCAAGTCCACCCTGCTCTTCCGGAACCCGCAGCATAAAAGCTCCCAGTTCCGCCAGGCCACCCCAAAGATCAGCGTCGAATCCGCCAGCGTCGGCCGCGGCGCGCAGCCGTTCACTGCTGCTCTGTTCGTCCAGAAAACGGGCGAAAGACTCCTGCATCATTCGCTGATCGTCAGATAACTCAAAATTCATGATAAATTGGACTCCGAGAAGTGGGTCTCGGCCAGGTACGCCGAGCCTCATGGTTAAGGTTGTTATGCCCACCAGACTACAACGGCAGGCCTTTTCTAGTCAACAATGATGTACAATATAGCAGTTGAAACACGCGCCGTTTGAGTGATGTTTTCAAGCCGGCGCGATGGTTTCCACACGAGGAAATAAAGAGTATGAAGTGGACTCAATCTTTGCTCGCCCTGGTCCGTAGTATGGTGCCAGTGCGACGTTTGGTAATATTGGGGAGTGTGGCAGTACTGGGACTCAGTGGTTGCGGTGGTGACGAGGTGACCCTGCCACCTGTGACGCCCTTGAGTGCGAGCCCGGATGCGCTTGCCACTCTGTATAAGGCAGAAACCGGACCTCTGGATGTGGTGGCACGAACTGACGTGCACTTAGCACTCGATGACAGTGAGCTCGAACTCAGTGTTTTTTACCCGGATGCCGCAGGTCCCTTCCCTATTTTGCTGTTTTCACATGGCAACTGGTCCACCAAGGATAAATACAACCCTGTGATTGAACATTGGGTGAGTCATGGCTATGTAGTTCTGGCCCCTAACCACCTGGATTGCTGTGGCATGGTGAACGGCATCTGGAACAGCGTGCGCTTTGGACAGTTTGGCCTGATCGAGGAGCGGATACGGGACTTTTCCCGGTTATTGGATCATTTGCCTCAGGTTGAACAGGCCGTCGCCGGCCTGGCGGGAAAAATGGATGCCACTCGCATCGCCGCCACCGGGCATTCATTTGGCGCTTTCACCACCCAACAGTTTGGTGGTGCCGGCACCTTCAATCCCGAAACCGAAGAGTATGTCTATTTCACCGACGAGCGTATCAAGGCGATGGTGGCCATTTCACCACCGGGCCCCATGTTCGATGTCATTAATGAAAACAGCTGGGTTAACCTGCAGGGCCCGATGATGCTGACCACCGGCACCTGGGATTCCAATGCCCAGTTCTGGCCAGACTGGCGCGCCCACAAACTGTCGTTTGATACCGCCAAACCCGGCCAGAATTATGCCTTGATCACCCAGGGCGCTGACCACTACTTGGGAAATCTGATCTGCCGGCCTGAGCGGGAAGAGCCACCCCAGCATGACGCCCTGAAAATGCTGAACAGTGCTACCACGGCATTCCTGGATGCCTATGTCAAAAACAGCCCCGAGGCGCTGGCCTTTGTCAATTCCGATAGCTTACAAGAAGTGACGAACAACTTTTCTCAGCTGCAACGCCGTTGAGTCTGCGCGTCCTGGCACAAGCATGAGAACAGGACGCCGTGATGGCGTCCTGACATCTGAGAGGGCCTTATTTACTGCCGGATTTCGTCCCTTTGGCCTTAGCCTTCTCTTCCGCAGCGGAAATTTCGGCATTCAACTCAGGGTACATGTCCGGGTTGAGTGAACCGTGCAAATTCATGCGCAGGGCTTCCTCGGTATAACGCTTGCTCATTTTACGACGTGCCGCTGGCGACAGGGTTTCAGCATTAACCCAAACCGGCCACAAAAACACACTCGGCAGCATCATCATGGCATGCACTTCAGGATCAAGACCCGGGCGGGCCCGATCAGACTTGGCAAAGGCTTCCATGTGCGCCCGGTACAGTTTCCAGAAGGGGTCATTGGCGGGACCACCGGAACTCAACACTTCAAACAACCACACTTTGCCAAACTGAGGGTTTTCCATGACAAACTTCGTCAGGTTGTCAGCCACCGAACGTGGGTCCAGCTTTTTCCCCAGCAGTTCTTCTTTCTCATCCTCGTCCGGCAAAAAGCCAAACACTTCCAGACACAAACGTTCACTCACCCACACCTTCGTGGCATCCAGCAATTGCTCACGCGTCTGAAAATGGTGATAAGCCGTACCCCGGTTAACCCCGGCCAGCTTTGCCACCTGGGAAACACTCAGACCTTCCGGGCCGTCTTGAGCCAACAGTTTACCTGCCACTTCCAAAATGGCCTCACGAGTGAGTTCGGGATTGCGCTTGGGGCGACCGGCTTTACGGGGGGAAGAAATGCTGCTCAAAACTTTCTCCATACAAATGGCAAGACGTAGAAGGGTTCAAAATTTGGCCAATTATGCCTGAGATAGAACGATGTTGCACTACAGCGTTGTCTATTAAGGCTATTTTGTATGTTCTGTCTGGGTGGTCACTGACCGGTTCGCCAACAAAACAGATTTTTTAAAAATTGGCCAAGATGATCTCCTCACAGATAATGGTAGACTGCGCTTAAGAGTTGGGCACAACATTTCATCAGCCCTATATAAGAAGTAACAGGAGTGACCGTGGAAAAGCTCACCACCATCGATATCACCAAGGAATACCTGCACTTTTCAGCGGCGCACTTTACCGTCTTTTCCGCCACTGAACGGGAGCGGTTGCACGGTCACAATTTTTTTGTGGCTGCCGCCGTCACCGCCGTCGTACAGGATGACGGCATGTGCTTTAACTACAGCAAATTGAAAGACGCTTTGCGGGACTTGTGCGTCGAGCTGGATGAATACATGCTGTTACCGCAGCATTCCCCCTATCTCGACATCAGTGAAGCCGGCAACAATTACCGGGTGAGTTTTGCCGACGAAGAGATGCTGTTTTTGAAAAGTGACACCCTGCTGCTGCCCGTGGCCAATATTACCATTGAAGAACTGTCATACTATTTGCTGCAGCGTTTACTGGACAACCCGCGCTTCAAGAACAATTCCGCGATTCGGGACATCACCGTCCGGGTGGCCTCGGGTCCGGGACAATGGGGTTCCAGTCGCTGGCAGAATGCTGAATAATCAGGGCTTCCTACTCTTTTTCCTTTGATTAAAGCCACCTTTTGATACAGACACGCGCCTATGGACACCAGCGTCACTCTTTCCAGTTCTGCCGCACAGCCCTGCCTGGATACGGCCCTACATGAGCGCCGCGAGCGCGTTTTCCTGGTTTTGGCGGGGGTGTTTCTATCCTCCATGACCTTGTTGAACGTCATTGGCATTACCCGGTTTATTCAACTGGGGCCTATGACCCTGGCCATTGGTGTGCTGCCCTACCCGCTGACCTTTTTGTGTACCGATCTGGTGTGCGAGCTGTACGGCAAAAAGCGGGCAAACTTTCTGGTCACTTTAGGCCTGTGTCTGAACGTTTTCATTATTGCCTGTCTGTACCTGGCCAAGGCGGTTCCGTCGGTGCCAACGGAGGCCATGCCGCCCTGGCAGATGCTGCAGCTGGCCAATCCCGTCGGCTTGCCCAGTGGCGACAGCGTGTCCGGTTCGGTGGAGTTGTTCGACTTTATTTATTCACTGACCACCGGTGCGGTATTCGCCTCCATGATGGCCTATATGGCGGCCCAGTATTGCGATGTGCAGTTATTTCATTTTTGGAAAAAACTGACCCAAGGCAAACATCTGTGGTTGCGTAATAACTTCAGCACGCTGATCAGCCAGGGGGTGGATTCCTTTATGGTCATCAGTGTGACCTTTGGAGCAGTCTGGTTGGCGGGCGGCATCAGCACCCAGCAGATGCTGGTGCTGATGGGCAGTAACTACCTGTTCAAAATGACCTGCGCCCTGTTGGACACAGGTCCCTTCTATTATTTAACCTACAAACTCAAACGTTACCTGCAGCTGAGCTGAGCCATTCAGCTTTCCACCTGGCCCAGGTTAGCGTGCAGCACAGAGCCATTGATCACCGCATTGGTGGCGCAGAAAAAAATCGTCTCGGCAATTTCCGCCGGTTCAATCAGGCGATTGAAGGTACAGATCGTGGCAATATCGCGTAGCACCTCTGCCGAGCCACCCACATGCTCACGCAACATATCGGTATCGGTAAACCCGGGGCAGACACAGGCGGTGTGCACCTGGCGACCGGCCAGATCCTGACAGGTGGAGCGCATCATGCCCACCACCGCGTGTTTGGCGGTGACATAAGAGGTACAACCCGGCACCGCTTTTTCACTCAGGGTTGAGCCAATATAGATGATGGAGGAGCCCGGCAACAGATGCGGCGCCAGCAGCCGGTTCAGCATGGCAGGCGCCACCACATTCACTTCCAGCGAGCGCCGCAACCCTGCCGGGTCGATTTCCAGTGCGTGATCGTTTACGTGTACCCCGGCATTGTGAACCAGTGCCAGCTGTTCACTGCCTTGCACATGATCCAGCAGTGTCTGCTCAATCTGGCTCAGCCAGTCCGTCTGGGCGAAATCGGCAATCAAACTGATGCAACCGTCAACCTCGGCCGGCTTGCGTGACAAGTTAATCACTTGATAACCGGCGTCGCGAAAACGCTCCAGAGTGGCGCGTCCAATACCGGTGCGTCCACCAGTGACGACTGCGGTTTTCTTGTTACTGGCAGCAGGGTTCATACGCAGGCTTCTCCTCAAGCTGATGCTCATAATTTGGTGGACGAGGTTAAACCCTTCTCGCCCAGGGATTCAACCGCAGTCACAGCCTTTGCCAACATAAAGTCAAAATAAAGGACTGAATTACAGTTTCGGTTGGTCCCCACACAGCCAGCGATTGAGTTTGAAATGACCGTTCTAGAAATCTTCTTCCGGCGGAAACAGCTTGGCCAGCATGGCCTCCAGCTCGTCATAATTGTTGTAGTCCAAAACCAACCGGGCCCGCTGGCGAAAAGCAGCCTCGGGAATCTGTTGCGCGATGTGCGCCGCACCGGCTTCACCATAAGGTGTAAACACCAACTGCCCTCGCCCATCGGTACCTTCACGGATTTCTGTGGGATACCCCATGGCGTCAGCGATCATTTGTTCATAGCGAATCGTGTCGGCACTTTTGGCAGCCGGGCGCTGCCCCTTGGACAAGCCGGTGCTGTTCGCGGCGACCGAATCTGGTTTTGCATCCACTTCTGCGACCAGCGACGATTTCCCCCGAATGCGATCCAGCATGGCACCACTGGACATCAACTGGCGGGAAAATTCCTGCACCAGAGTCTGCTGCCGCTCCGGCGTTACAGTCAACAGTTCCCGCGCTATGGTATAGGACAGGCGCCCCTGTTGCGCGGCTTGCAAGGCGTCGGGGTGCAAGCCCAGCAGACGCCGGGTATTGGCAATGGTTGACCGACTCATGCCAGTGTATTGCGCCAAAGCCTGGTCGCTGAGACCAAAGCTCTGTCGCAGCCCTTCCAGGGCCGATGCGTGAAACACCATATCGTTTTCAGGAAACACATTGCCCGGATGCAACATCAGGTTGGCCATCTCCGCCGGAGAAAACTGGCCCGTTTCGGCCACTCTCACCGGTAGCGATCCATTGGGATGGTGACGCTGCAGCCAATCGAGCTGATAAGCCCCCAAAAACACCTGAGCCAGCCCTTCCACCGCGATGCCCCAACAGGCCGACAATCCTTCGGGGGCTGAACGCAGCTGTTCATCCAGTAAGGCCGTTGTGTCTACCGACAATTGCGGCTGTGGGTAGAAGAGCGCCGGCTCACATTGCGACAGGGCAATTCTCACCACCTTGAACTTAGGTAACTTATTGATTTTGCTAGATTTTGGCATTCCATACTACCTCACAGGCGAGCGCACACAACACGCATCCTACGCCACTAAGGAACAAAAAGGAACACTGCGGAACACCCACTTTCATCAGCACGAATGGCCACTGGAAATCCCTCGACGCCTCATTCAATAAACACAGCGCTGAGATCCTGGTTGGTTCCCTGTAACCATGCATTCATCCGCCCACAATTCAATAGCAAGCTTTGTGGTTAAAACCCCGAACAAATGAACTTACCCAAATCGATAGAAAATCCCCCAAAACCCACGGGGCAAGCCTTGCGCCACCCAATAATACCTGTATATTTACTACTGTATACCTTTTGACAGATGGAAATGTGCGTATGTTTGATTATGCGGGGAAAGTCCTGGCGGTTCTCAACCAGAAAGGCGGTGTCGGCAAGACCACCGTCGCCAGTGTGATTGCAGAATATGCGGCCATATACGAAAAGAAAAATGTGCTCGTGGTGGACCTCGACATGCAGTGTAACTCGTCGGATTACTGGGTCGGCATGGAAACCGCCCCCCAGGCCACCGGTGGCCAGTTGCCGCCCCCGCACCCGGATTACGATGGGGATGTGGATCTGGAAGAGCGTTCCAGTATCGCCGATATCTTTTTCGGGAAAGCGGTTCTGCCACACAACACCTTCATCAATATAGACAACGCCTTCCATGCGGATGTCGATATCATGGTGGGGCACCCCGCGTTACTGGAACGCATCAACAGTGAATTTGATAACGCCAGCGGCAAGATTGCCACAGAGATCATCAATCGACTGGGGGACTTCCTGCACATGCCGGAAGTGGTTGAAGCGTACGACTTAATCATCCTGGATACCGGCCCTAGCCGAAACCCTATTTTCCGCGCCGCGGTCAGAGCCGCCACCCACGCCATCATTCCTTTTGAACCGGAAGAGAAGAGTCTGCAGGGGATCAACGCCATGTTGCAGGTGATTCAATCCGAAAATTTCTCCCGCGCCGACGAAGATCAACTGGTCCTGACCGGACTGTGTCCAAACAAGGTTCGTGGTAACACCAACATTCACCGGGGTACGCTCACCATGCTGCATGAGGAACTGGGCAACATCATGTTCCCTGATGACATTTTCCTGCCGCAATCCACGGCTTTTCCCGAACGGGATTTGAAAGGTATTTCTCCACGCAGCATTTTCCAAATCAGTGCCGGCCATGCCGCCAAGCAGAAAAGCATCGAAGTCGGCCAATACACGCTGAGTAAAATATTCCCAGAAGGGCAGTTGAGCAATGCTCTCGAAAGTGTCTCCTAAGGAGACACCCGTGCAAACAGCTCATGAAGCAGAAGCTATAACTCGGAACACACTATAAAAGTGGTCAACACAAAACACATTGCGTCATCGCCAGACCTGAGTGTCTCCTCAGGAGACACCTCTTTGAATGCCGAATGTTTATTGACCGCGACACCAATTAAGTAGCTGTCTCCTTAGGAGACAGCTGAGCACAGGAACAGATTATGGCTAGGAAATTTGGTGCGAAGCGCGCCGGAACTGGCAGTATCAAGCCCGAGGGTAGCACCGACAACTCGGAAAAGTGGGCCGATGCCGCCAAAGCGCAGGTCCAGACAGCCCAGAATGTAAAAGGGGTACTGACCAAAACCATTCCCATAGACTACATCTCCACCGACCCGGATAACCCCCGCAAGCTGGCCGTGAGCCAGGCCCAGATTAAACTATTGGCGGTCGATTTCCCCATGAACCTGAACGCCTTGTCTTCAGAAGACCCCAGCGATTGGCTGGAAGAGTATGAAGATGTGATATCACGGGAAAGTGGGCTGACCGGAAAGGCCCTGGGCGATGCCTTGTCCATCGTTCATTTTGCCGCGGCCCTGAAAAGCCCCGATCGCATGATTAACCCGATCACTGTCTGGCAGGAAGAAAGCCAGTTTCATCTGATCGCCGGTGAGCGGCGTCTGCTGGCGCATATCCTGTTGGGTGCCAGTCACATTGCAGCCCGGATACAACAGAGCAATATCGATCGCACCGAAATCGATACGCTCCAGTGGGAAGAAAACGTACACCGGGAAAACATGAACCTGTGGGAGAAGGTAGACCGGGTCCGCAAATTACTGGAAGCCGGGGAGGGCATTCAAAAGACCTCCGTCACCAAACTCAGCAAAATCATCGGTCGTAGTCGGGCCGAGGCACAGCGCTACCTCTCTATTCTGCGTTACCCCAGCGGCTTGCTGCTGGAAGCCGTCGAAACTGGAAAAGTGAACGACTTGAAGCGAGCCGCCAAGCTGGCGCAGTTACCAGAAGATCAACTGGTCCTGGAATTGAATGACGATAAGCGCCCACTGCGTGAAGCCAAACCTTCGGTCAAGCTGGCTCGCCACGCCAACACCCGCGGTCTGGCCAAGGTTCTGCAGGCTGCGGCGCTTCAGCTCAATGCCCAGGAAGTCCTGGATGATTTTGATTTGACCAAACAACAGCAACTGGCTGCAGCGTTGGAAGCACTGGGTGAAAGGGTAGGGTAAGCAGAATGGCGAAGTTCACACCTCGACAAAAGAGCAAGGGACCGATCCGCACCACCTTGCGTATTCCCACCGCCATGCTCAACAAGATGGACCAGGTGATGCTGAGTGAAGGCTACAACAAGAAGCAGCGCTCGTTGTGGATCAGCGAAGCCATCACCAACCTGATTCAGCGCGGTGACTTTCCTGGCCTGGTGGCTGAAGAATTCATTGTGCCGGGTTCCACCAAATCCATTCCCGTAGCCCTGAGTGAAGAGATTGTCACCGGTATCGCCAACAGCCTGACGCGGATAGAAGAGGAAGAAGACACCCGCAAAGACCGCAGTGCGCTGATACGCACCGCCATTATCCAGCGCATCATGGCTCAGCAAGGCATGCAGCTGTCTCCTCAGGAGACAGATAAGCGGCATCGTTCGGGAGGAGGCCTGGCGTGAGCGAAAACCTACCTGCCACCGATCAGATTGATATGTTTGTCGCCGACATTGTGGACGTAGCGCCCAAGAGCGACATCAGTTCAATGGAGTACCCTATTTTTGCCATCAGCTCCAAACCGGACCGGGAAAAGTTTCGTTACGAAAATGAGCAAACCGGCAATTGGCTGGAAGTGATTCCTTCGGCCGATGGCCGCGCCACCATCCACGATAAGGACTTGTTGATCTATTCGTTTGGTCAAATAGCAGAGGCCGCCAACCGCGGCCGTCCCACCACACGTCGGGTCAAGATCACCGCCTACGATTACCTGATGACCACCAAGCGCGGCACGGATGGAAAATCTTACAAAGCCATCGGTGACACCCTGGCTCGTCTGCGAGGCACGGTGTTTCGCACCAACATTAACGATCCCAAGGGCAGCAAGCGAGCCAAGGGCGAAGTGTTTGGTCTTATCGATTACGGCGCCGCAGTCACCGACAAGAATGGTCGACTGGAATACTTTGAAGTGGTGATCTCCGAGCAGCTCTATAACGCGGTAGCCAATAACCAGATTCTGACCTACAGCCGCGATTATTTTGGTCTGCGATCCCCGTACGACCGCCGTCTGTATGAAATCTGCCGCAAGCATTGTGGCAATCAGCCCTTGTGGGATATCGGCCTGGAAAAACTCTGGAGTAAGTTCGGGGTAAGATCGCCTCTGCGCGAATTCCGCCGCAAGATCAAGGAGATCATCGTCAAGCAAAGCGTTCCCGATTACTTTTTGCAGTATGAAACCGCCAAACAGAGCGGCACCATTGAAAAACTGATTGTAATGAAAGACATGGATGGCAGTCTGCGGGAGGCTGTCCGAGAACCTGAACCGGCTTAAATCGTTCCATCAATCCCCAAACCTTCCATCTATCCCCTAAGGCGCTGTTCTGGCGCCTTTTTTTATACCTTTTTTAAGCCTTTTCTAGCGCTTTATAAACTCTGCGTAAAATAGAGTCAGAAACGGTTATAAAAAAGCACCTTTCCGGCCTTTTTACACCCAATCCTTCGTGCTTTTAACCACACTTGGGGTTCTCCTTCGGGGTTTTAACCACACACAGCCTTCGATTACCTTGCCGTATTGGCCAAAAAAACAGCAGATGTTCCACTGCACAGGGAAGGGCTACCGTATGCTTTTAAACACACCCCGTATGCTTTTTCCATACGGGGTCTTCGTGGTTTTGACCACGTCTGATTTGTGGATAAACCCGAGCTGGAATGTGTGTATCTGTGTGAATTTAGCCGGGGTTTTGATCACATAGTGATCGGGTTTTTGACCACAGCAGTAACGAGGCTTGAAACACGCCAAATCGAGGGTTTAACCACAGTCATGCGGGGTTTTGAACACACTCTTTCGGGTTTTTAACCACATCCCATCGGGGTTTGAACCACACAACTCTCTGTCATCCCTTGGCAGTAAAGGCTTTCAGCGCCTTTAACGTACTAACTAACTCTAACTTACTATAACTTTAACTAACCTGATCATTAACTGGATTTATTAACTCAACAGCTACAGAACATAAATTCAACAAACGGTTGATCTGTCTGCATAAGGCAGGTTCCCAGTTGGTATATTCAACGTGCTGTCAGCGTCAAACGCCATGGCCGAAGGCGCGCGTATAATCGAACCATCCTGTATAACCGGTTCAATACTCATGAATTTTGAATGGAATAACGAACAGCTGGCGTTTCGGGAAAGCGTACGCAAGTTCATCAACGACAATCTCCCTTCGAACTGGGAGACCATTGCTCACGGACCAGGTTCGGAGACACAGACCAACTTCTCCAAGCAATTCTGTGGTGCCCTGTCCGAGGCGGGTTTGCTGGTTCCTCATTGGCCTGAGCGCTGGGGTGGTCGCGATGCGGATCCCTGGACGTCCTTTATCCTGGCTGAAGAAATGTGGGCGGCCGGTGAACCTCGCGGTGGTCAGTACATGAACGTCAACTGGATTGGGCCCACCCTGATGCTCTACGGTAGTGTGGAGCAACAGGAGCGCTATATTCCTCCAATGGCGCAAGGCCAAACGCTCTGGTGTCAGGGATTTTCAGAGCCAGAATCCGGCTCTGACCTGGCCTCACTGCGTACACGGGCTGAACGTGACGGTGATATTTATCGTATTAACGGGCAAAAAATCTGGACGTCTTACGCCGGGATGGCGGACACCTGTTTCCTGCTGGCCCGCACTTCCGCCGGCAAAGGCGGTATTTCGATTTTCCTGATTCCTATGGATACCCCTGGTATTACCGTGCGCCAGATTCCCAGCATCATTGGAGAGGGCGATATCCACGAAGTATTTTTTGACGATGTGGAAGTGCCTGTGAGTGCTCGACTCGGCGAAGAAGGTCAGGCCTGGGAAATTGTCGCCATCTCCCTGAATCTTGAACGGGTTGGAATTCCCCGCTTTGCGTTGGCTTCCAGAATGCTGCATCGAGCTGTTGGTGTGCTGAAGCAGGAAGGACGTTTTACCGGTGCGGCCGTTGAACAAGCGGCAAAAGCCAATGCCGCCTGTGAGGCCTCACGTCTTTACAGTTACAGCATCATTGACCAACGTTGCCGGGATATTCCTCCGGGACCAGAGGCCAGTGCTGCCCGTTATGCGACGGTAAACGCTGAACGTGCGGTGGGTGAGTTTGTGGTTGAACATATACCCGACGCCCTGGCTGGCGGTGATCCTTTGATGATGGCCCATCACCAGCGCGCCATTGTGGCTGGAATTGCCTCTGGTGCGGCTGAGATCCAGCTCAACCTGATCGCCACCCAACTGCTGCAATTGCCTCGGGAGCCTCGCTAATGGATTTTTCACTGAACGATGATCAGGCCATGATCGCCGATGCCATCGACAAACTGGCCCAACAATTTGCAATGAAACCCACAGAAGAAGAGGGCTTTGTCCTGTTCGGCGCGGATCTGGACCGGGAATTGGAAGCCGGACAATACTTCGAGATCGCCGCTATCCCGGAAATGGGTGCAGTCTCCGCTGCTCTGGCGGTGGAGCGCTTGGCCAAGTTACCGTTTACGGTGGAATCGGCCCTGTCCATGCTGGTTGGGCCAGTACTTGCCGAGCGATTGGGTGTGGAAAGCCTGCCGAGACCTTTCTCGGTGATTGAGAATGGCCGTCCAGGTCGTTTCGCCGATAGCGCCAGGACGTTGATTCTTATTGACGGTGACAAAGTCAGCATTGCTCACCCTGAAGAGGGTGACGTGGAGGTCGAGAAGGAATCCATCTACGCCTATCCCATGGGTCGATTGGTGGGAACGCCCGAAATCAAAACGCTGAGCCCTGAGCTGGCTGAAGAGGTTCGCCAATGGATTCGGGTGGCCTGTGCCGCGGAAATGGCGGGCCTGATTCAGGCTGCCATTGATTGCACGGTGGAGCACCTGAGCGTACGCAAGCAGTTTGGTCGTCCGTTGGGGACTTTCCAGGCCCTGCGTCATCGTATGGCGGAGTGTGCGGTGTTGGCCGGCGGTGTGCGCTGGCTGGCGTATCGCGCGGCTTCCACTGGTGACGCTGGCGATGCTGCCTTGGCAGCCTTCCACGCACAGGACAGTGCCACCCGCATTTGCTACGACATGCACCAGATGATGGGGGCTATGGGCATGACTCTGGAAATGCCGTTGCACCTGTGGACTTACCGGATGAAGGCACTGTTGTCCGAGTTAGGTGGTCGTGGTGGTCAGGCGGCGGTGGTTGGTGAGCGTTGTTTTGCCTAGTTTTGATTTACTGAGTTTTTAATTGAGATCCGGGCGGTCAATCACAGGGGGTGGCGTCCCGGAAACGCGTGAATATGTCCCTATAAGCTCCGCAGCGCCATCCATGGCGCTGACGGTTCCGGGACGCCACCCCCTGCACTTGCTCTTCACTTTAACCAGCCGTTTACTTTATCTACATTGATTTCGGGCACTTACATGGAGCTTCTGAGAGTTCTGTGCTCGATCCTTGCAGAATTGCACTGGCCGGAGTGGTAGATGGCTTTTCGGGACCGTCGGCAGCAGGGAGACCCAAGACACTCGCTACGCTCATGGGGCCGGCCCTGCTGCCGTCGAGCTCCCATGGATGGGTTCACAGCGTGTCCCGAAAAGCCATCTGCCGCTACGGCTCCCGGTTAAGAACTTTCGATGTCGAGCAACCGAACGCTATTGACCCCAACGCTTCTCAACCTGAACATTCCCCAACATCATCTCCCCCGTCGGGGTATCAATCATGGTATGAGGAAAGCACATTTCGATCTCGCTGACCGCATTCAGCCTGTTGATCTGATCCTCGGTAAACACCACCTCAAGCGCGGCCACATTGTCTTCAAACTGCTCGAAGGTCCGCGCCCCGATAATGGGTGAAGTGACAGCAGGATTGAGTAATGTCCAGGCCAGCGCAATCTGCGCGGCTGAACGATTTTGTTCTTCGGCAACGGCTTTAGCCACCTCGGCAATATCCAGCGCTTTATCGGTCAGGCGACCGGTGGCCAGATTGATGTTCTTGCGAGAACTCATATCGGCGGCTTGTGTAAGTAAGTCCTTACGCTCGTATTTTCCCGTGAGAACACCGCCTGCGAGCGGCGACCAGGGCAAAACCCCCAGGCCCATTTCCCGGGCCATGGGCATAAATTCCCGCTCAACCGTGCGTTCGGTGAGGTTGTAGGGAACTTGCAATGCGACCAGCGGTGACCATCCCTGCAGATCGGCGATGGCCTGCATACGGGATACCTGCCAGGCGGGGGTATCGGAAATGCCGACGTAGAGCAGTTTTCCCGCTCGCACCAGATCGTCAAACCCTCGCAACACTTCCTCTACCGGGGTACGGTTGTCCCACAGGTGCAGATAGAGCAGGTCGAGGTAATCGGTTTGCAACCGTTTGAGGCTGGCCTCCACCGCCTGTACAAGGTTTTTGCGCTGGTTGCCGCTGGCATTGGGGTCGCCCGAGTTCATGCTCAAACTGTACTTGGTGGCAATCACCGCTGAACTTCGCTGCGTGCGTAACAGCTGGCCAAGCATCTGTTCTGACTCGCCGTTGGCGTAGAAATTGGCGGTATCAAAGAAATTCCCCCCCAATTCCCGGTAATGCCCGACCATCTTATCGGCTTCGGCCAGGCTGGTGCCCCAGCCGGACACACCAAACGTCATGGTGCCCAGGCTGAGAGGGGATACCCGCAGGCCCGAGCGCCCGAGCAAACGGTATTGATTCAGGGCGGTAGGCTGGCGGGCAGGGTGGCTCATGAGGAGACCCGCTCACAGGTCAGGGCCTCGTAGCTGAGGTACTTGGTGGTGCTCCAGCCGCCGTCCAGGGCAATGGTCTGGCCGTTAATGTAACTGCCTGCTTGCGACGCCAAAAAGAAAATCGCGTTGGCGATATCGTCGGTGGTGCCCTCGCGGTTCATGGGCGTCATTTCCTGGTTGACCCGCTGGAAGGCAGGGAAATCCCAGGCGGCGTCGGTCATGTCGGTGCGAATCACACCGGGGGCAACCAGGTTGGTACGGATGCCCTGGGCGCCGTATTGGGCCGCCATGGTCTGGGTGAGACCGGTAAGACCGGCCTTGACGGCACAGTAGATGCCGCCATCCAGGCCGCCGAGGATGCCGAACACCGAACCGACATTGATGACCGAACCTCCGTTGGTCATCGCGGGGACCACCTCGCGGCAGAAACGAAACGGCGCCTTAAGGCTCAGTTCGATGACTTCATTCATCGTGTCGTCATCGGTCTCATGAACCGGCGCCCACTTACCGGAACCGGCGTTGTTCACCAAGCAGTCCAGACGGCCAAAGCCGTCGAGGGCCGCTTTGACGGCACGAACTGGGGTTTGAGCATCGGCCACATCGCCGGCCACCACGACGACTTCGCTTACCCCATCAAGGTCGGCGGCGAGTTGTTCAAGCCTTTCCTGGCGGCGGGCAACCACCACCAGATTCCAGCCGTTACTGGCAAATAGACGAGCAGTGGTATCGCCGATACCGGCACTGGCGCCAGTGATAATGGCTACGGGTTTTTCTGATGATTGACCCATTTCAACCTCTCTTTGAGTTATGTTTTTGAGTTGAGACATCGTCTTGTGGACAGCTGGGTACTGTGCAGGGTGCGGTCAATCGATGTCGTACTCTTTTTATCTTAAAGGCAAATTTCTCTTTCCGGGGGGCCTGGAAGCCCCCGCTGTGCGTGAATTGCTGGTACAGGCATCACGCTCATCTGTCGTGGTCTACTGGTGAAATACCGGCGCCTCAATGCGGATCCGGTCTGGCGGATTCGGTCTGTAGGCTGCTGCGCAAACTGTATATACACACTCGCGCCCAGTCAGGAATTGACGATGGGCTTGTGTGTAGACTGATTTGCAATGCAAAACGATAAAAATGATCGAGGAACGCTTTCATGTCCTTTGAGTTGAATCAGAGATTGGCCGCCCCGCGTGCACCCTTGTCGACCGCTGCTGCGGTGGACCCGGTGACCGCCAGTATCATTCGCGGGGCAATGGAAACCGTGTGTTTCGAAGCTGCGACCCACCTGGGACGAGCGGCCTCGTCGCCCATCATCAACCAGTCCAACGAACGCAACGCCAGCATCATTGATGCCAATGGGCGTCTGGCGTTGGGTTCTATCGGCACCCCGCACCTGACCTTCGTTACGCAATTGACCGTGCGCTACGGCCTTGAGAATTTGCAGGATTACGACTGGGGACCAGGGGATGTGTTTCTGGGCAATGACCCCGATTACGGCGGTGGCCATCTGCCGGATTACAACGTCTATGCGCCGGTGTATGACGATAACGGCGAGCTGGTTCTGATTCAGGCCCTGCAAGCCCACCAGGGGGATACCGGTGGTAAAGACCCCGGCGGCTTTACCCTGGAAGCGACCGATATTTTCACCGAGGGTCTGGCGATTCCGTGTGTGAAGCTGGTGCATCGGGGTGAAAAGCGTCGCGACATCATCAAGCTGATCGAGCGCAACAACCGTTTTGCCACCTTTGCCGGTGACCTGGCGGCGATGATCAGTGGCGTGCAAATGTCAGTACGCATGCTGCAGGACCTGATTCGCAAATGGGGTGCCGACGTGGTCAAAGCGGCGGTGAACTACAACATCGAGCACACCGAGAAGCGCTTCCGCGAGGAAGTGGCCAACTGGCCCGACGGTCGCTATGAAGCCGATGTGTATATCGATCACGATACCCAGGGCACCAAAGACATCAAGGTGCATGTGGCCTGCGATATCCTGGGCGATCAACTGACCGTGGACCTGACCGGTACCGATGACCGCCAGGAGCTGGTGGGGGTCTGGAATACCTTCGGCAACAGCCGGGGTTATGTCATGACGCAACTGGCGGCTATGGTAGATCCGGAGATTGTCAAAAACGAGGGGTTGTTCAACGCCGTCGACATCATTATCCCGGAAGGCTGTATTGCCCACCCGCCGCCCAACAAGCCGGCCGCACTGGGTTCCTTTCACCCCGCCTGTGAGATCACCGAGGCGGTGTGTGTGGCCCTGTCGACGGTCGTTCCTGACCGTGCTGCACCGCAGGTCTACAAGATTGGCATGCCCAATGCCGTGATTGGCTTTGATGAAAACGGTATGTGGATGGATCAGGGGGTGGATGCCCGTTCCATGGACGTGTCGGCGGTGGAAGGTATTGACGGTTGGGGCTCCTGCCCTTCGGCGCTGGGCAACCTGTTGTTGTCGGAGGCGGAAGATGCCGAAAGCCGCTTCCCAATTATCAATATGAGTCGCGAAATGACCACCGACACCGGCGGTGCCGGACAGTGGCGTGGCCAGCCCGGCAGCCTCAACGTCAAACAGGTACTGGTGCCCACCTCGGCCATGGCCTGGATGGTATCGGCGTCGCATCCCATGCAGGGCATGTGCGGTGGTGACGATGCCAGTCCTTACACCAACCACTTTGAAGTGGGTACCCCCAACGAGTACAAGATCGACTTGGCCGTCAGTGCACAGCTCCCTGCAGACGCAGTGATCGCTTACCAACACGGTGGCGGTGCGGGCTTTGGCCCGGCCTGGCAACGGGATCCGCAAGCGGTGAAAGAAGATGTGTTGGATGAATACGTCAGTCTGCAAGCTGCCAGAGACAAGTACGGTGTGGTGCTGAATGGCAGCCTCGAAGATTACGACCTGAGTGTGGATGTGGCCGCAACGCAAGCCCTGCGGGCACAAATGAAAGCCGCCGCACAAGCCGCTCAGGTAGAAGGAGTACAAGCATGAGTCAGCCCGTGATGGAGCCAATGAATTACCGTGTCGGGATTGATATCGGCGGTACCTTTACCGACTTCGCCCTGTTGAAAGGCGACGACATTATTCTGCACAAAAACCTCAGTACACCCGGCGACCGGTCGTTGGGTGTGATGGAGGGCTTGCAAACCCTGGCGCAACAGGAAGGTTTGACCCTGAGTGATTTTCTGGGTCAGTGCGATGCCATCGTCCACGGCACCACCGTGGCGGATAACACCCTGATCGAAATGAACGGCGCCGTGACCGGGCTGATCACCACCGAAGGGTTTCGCGATGAGATGGAGTACCGTCGCGGCTTCAAGGAAAACATCTGGGATGTGCGACTGGCGCCGCCGCAGCAGATTACCCCGCGCCGTCGTCGCCTGACCGTGCCGGAGCGGGTGCTGTTCGATGGCACGGTGCATAAATCCCTGGACGAGGACGCGGTGCGCGAGTGCTGCCGCCGCCTGAAAAAACAGAGCGTCGAGTCCGTCGCTATCTCGCTGTTGTTTTCCTTCGTCAATCCGGCTCATGAAAAGCGGGTGGCTGAGATTGTGGCCGAGGAAATGCCAGGGGTACACCTGTCGGTATCCCATCAGGTGTTGCCACGCTCCCCCGAGTATGACCGCACCAGCACCACCGTGGTGAATGCCTATGTGGCCCCACGAGTCACCGATTACCTGGAAAAACTGGTGTCGCGCCTGAAAGAGGGCGGTTACCGCCACCAGTTGATGGTGATGCAGGCCAGCGGTGGGGTCATGACTAAGGAGTATATTGAAGGCTCGCCCATCCGCGTACTGGCCTCCGGTCCGGCCGGCGGTGTTATTGGCTCGGCTCATGTGGGTGGTGCCAAGGGTTATCCCAATTTGCTGTGCGTCGATATGGGCGGTACTTCCTACGACATGTCCATGGTGATCGATGGCGAGGCTCCGGCCGTGGCCGGCTGGAACATGCACCACCGCTACCTGGTGGGCGTGCCCATGGTGCAGGTGGAAACCCTGGGTGCTGGTGGCGGTTCCATCTGTCATGTGAAAAACGGCGAAGTGCAGGTGGGGCCGGCGTCGGCCGGTTCCGAACCGGGCCCTATCTGTTACGGACGAGGTGGCACCCAGCCGACCGTAACGGACGCGCTGTTGATGCTGGGCATATTGTCTGCCGAGGCTGAGTTTGCCGGCGGTAACTTCTCACTGAAAACCGACGGTGTGCGCGAGGCGTTCCAAACCATCGGTGATGAAATGGGTTACAGCGCTGAAGAGGCGGCGTTTGACTGCTGGCGACTGGTCAACGCCAACATGATCCAGGCGGTGCGTCGCACCACCGCCGGTAAAGGCATTGATCCCAAGGATACGGTGATGCTGGCCTATGGTGGCAACGGTCCGGCTTTCGCCGCCGTGCACGCCGAAGCACTGGGCATCGACAAGGTGCTGGTGCCGAAAGCCTCGCCGACTTTTTCGGCCATGGGCACGCTGGTGGCCAAGCCCACCATTGATGAAGAGCGCTCTTTGACCTGTGCGGTGGACCAGCCGGATTTGGAAAAGCTGAAAGCCTTGTGGCAGGAGCTGGGCGAGCGAGCCCAGCATTATTTTGCCGAGGCCAATTTTGCCTCTGACCGCATCCAGGCCAAATACCAGATCAATATGCGCTATCGCGGTCAGAACTGGGCGCTGTCGTTTGATATGCACAGCGGTGCGCTGCAGGACCTGAGCTTTGTCGACGATGACCTGGGAACCAAAGCGCTGGCGGCCTTTAACGAACGCCACATGCTGGAGTTTGGCCATGTGCGTGAGGGCGAACTGCCGGAGATCATCGGCGTGCGACTGGAAAGTTCCGTCGATACCCCCTCGCCGAAAGCCAGCGGCGGCTATCTGGCCGCGCGTTTGGCGGCGGCACCGATGGGCTATCGCCAAGCCAATCTGGGTGAAGGTTATCAGGAAACCCCAATTTATCAGGGAGCCGAGTTACAACCGGGGCAAGAAATTGCGGGGCCGGCCATCATCGCCGAAACCTTTACCACCATAGTCGTCTACCCCGGCTGGCAGGCGCTGGTGGATGACGCCGGTGACTATGAATTGAATCGAACCGGCAGCTGACAACTGACACGATACTGTTTGGGGGTCATGCCGGTGACCCGTTTGAAGGCGCGACCGAAACTGCATTGTTCTGAGTAGCCGAGCTGGGCGGCCACATCGTCCAGCGACAGATGCTCCTGACGCAGATAGGTCTTGGCCAGTTCGACCCGCTGGCCTTGCACAACGTCGGAGAATTTCAAGCCCGAGTCGTGCAACTGGCTTTGCAGGGTGCGCACGGAAAGGCCGAGTTTTTTCGCGCAGCGTTCAACCGAACAGTTGTGTGATTGCAGGGCGCCGCGGACATAGTCTTCCACCCGTTCAGGCAGGGTTTGACGAGTGGACTGTTTGACTTTGTCCAGGTAGCCGCCGAGCAGCTTGGACACCAGACCATTGGCACTGGGTACCAGCCGCTCCAGGAAAATGCGGGGAAAGGCAATAGCATTCTGGTGTTGGGTGGGTTCGAAACGGCAACCCAGCACTTTTTCCAGCTCGGGGATATCACGCGCTTGCGCGTTGACCGCGAGCTGGATGTAGCTGGGACGAAAGTGTAGGCCGCCCAGTTGCCGTAATAGTTTCATATTGAGCAGGGCGGCCTGGTAATTGGCCTGGTCATTGATGCCCAGGTCGCTGCGTACGCCCCAGCGCAGTTCGGCGATCTCCTCGCCCTCCACCAGTTCCAGCAGGATGGTGGGGGAGTGGACCAGTGGCAGGAACTCGACAAAGCGTTCGAGAGCCTCACGCATCCGCGCTGAGGAACGGCACAGTGCGGCGATACAACCGTAAACTTCCGGTTCCTGCAATTGCGCCAGGTGCAGGCCAAACAGGGAATCGTTGAAGCTGGTACTGCAATATTGCAACAAATCGACCAGTGACTGGCAATTGATGTAGCTGTCGGGGTCGCGGGCCAGCCAGGGGTCGATGCCGTGCTGTTCCAGTATATCGCGCGGATTGCGGCCATGCTGTTGCGCAATATGAGCGAAGCCGGCGAGGTTGGCACAGCGCATTTGTAGCTCGGTGGGCATGGAATCCAGAGGTCCGTCGAGACTGAAAAATGGGGTGTCGACCATGGTTGATTCCTCGCTGGGTACGGCTGTCGGCGATTGGATAAACGAAAGAACGGTCTTTGAACCGAGTGTTTGTGACCGTAACCAGAGAGTTTTGCAGTTTGTCTCTGTAACACTGGACGACTGCTTCACAATATGGCTATGATCAATGCTATTGTACAACATTGTTGAATCTGTTGGGTAGAAGACCTGTCAACACTTCAGCAATGCAATGCTTAGATCTGCTGAGCATAATAACTGTAGTTAAATAACTACAGTTAAATAACAACAGCGGCCATAACGATAACAAACCGTAAAACTGTCTGCGACAGCGGCAGTTAAGGAGAGAGTGTGAAAAATCTCGACGAAATGAAGCAAGAGGGCAAACAGTGGATCCGCTATGAAAAGGATCCGGAAACCCGCATTGCCACCATCACCTTTGCCCGTCCCGATAGCCTCAATGCGGCCACGGCCGGTATGCGTCAGTACTACGCCGAGCTGATTTTGAAAGCCAACGTTGACGACGAGGTCAAAGTGTTGGTGATTCGCGGCGAAGGTAAGCACTTCGGTACCGGTGGCGACCTGCCGGAGCAGGCCGATTTTTACGGTGAAGACGGTGCAGACATCTCTCTACTGCACGAATTCGGTATCGATGACGACGATGTGAAGTACCCGCCGCGCGACAGCTTTCGCTTCCTCCACAGCATGACCGACCACTACGCCAAAGCGGCTGCCGGTAACCGGCCGCTGCAGGAATTCAAAAAAATCAGCATCGTCGAAACCAAGGGCTATTGCTATGGCTGGCATTTCTATCAGGCCGCCGATGCCGACCTGGTGGTGAGCAGCGATTGTACCCTGTTTGGCCATCCGTCGTTTCGCTATGTCGGCTGGGGGCCGCGCCTGTGGACCTGGATCGAGACCATGGGGCTGCGCAAGTTTTCCGAAATGCTGTTTACCGGTCGGCCATTTACCGCCGAAGAGATGGACAAGTGCAACTTCGTCAACAGCATTGTGCCCCTTGACCAGCTGGAAGCCGAAACCCACAAGTACGCCAGTGCCTGTGCCCGTACCCGGCCGACCGATGTGGTGCAGATTCAGAAAACCTTTATTGAACTCTATAAGCAGAACCGCGGTGAATACATGGGCAGCCTGTTGACCGGGTTTGTCGAGGGCATGTTGCCGGTGGTGAAAAATGATCGCCCGGCGGATGTGGCGTTCGGTTCGGAAACCTTTGAAAAAGGCCTGAACAACGTAGTCAAGGACATCGACATGGAATACCCGCCGGAATGGCGTCTGCAGGGCTCCAACCGCAAGAAACCCTAATCACAGATCCGAATAAAACGCCAAGACGGGAGAATCAGGGTGTCGGCACTAACGGCAATTAAAGTCCTCGAGATCACACGCACAGTGGCTGGTGAGTATGCCGCCAAGTTGCTGGCGGATTTCGGGGCGGAAGTCATCAAGCTGGAGCCGCCGGGCTGTGGCAGTCCCACCCGCCAGTTGGCGCCACTGGCTGACGCCACGGTGGCTGGTGAGTCGGACCCTGAACGCAGTGGGTTATTTGCCTATTTGAATACCAACAAACGCTCAGTGGCACTGGATATTGAGACCCATCAGGGGCAGGCCGCGCTGGCGCAATTGCTGACGCGGGTGGACGTGCTGATCTGTGATCGTCAACACGACTGGTTAGAGGGGTTGGGGTTGAGTGCTGAATTGCTGGAATCCTGTTATCCGGAGTTGTTGGTGTGTGCCATCACCCCGTTTGGGCAGATGGACGATGATGAGGTCATTCCCGCTGAAGACCTGACCGCCATGCACAGCAGTGGCTGGGGTTTTCACACACCCAGTGCCGCCGATCCCGAACGCCCGCCGTTGAAAGGCGCCGGTCGTTTCCTGGCCAGCTACGAAGCCGGACTGGATGCCGCCCTGTGTACAGCCGCGGCGCTGTTCGAACGGGAAGCGTCAGGACTGGGGCAATTTATTGATATTTCCCAGCAGGCGACGCTGGCCTCGCGCACCGACTATGTACTGGGGCAGATGATTGCCGGCGACATGAACGTCAGTACCGAGCGTACTGCGTATGACCTGCACGGACCGGCGGATATTTATCCCTGTAAAGACGGCTTTGTTTATATCTGGATGTCGGCACCCGCCCACTGGCAGGCATTGTCGAAAATGCTCGGAGCCCCCGAGTGGATGAACGACTTTTCAGAAAACTGGCTGGAACGGGAGTGCACACCCGAGCGGGTGGCCGAATGCCGCCGCCATGTCGGGGAATGGCTGGCCAGCCAGAACAAGGCCAGCGTTGCCGAAGCGGCGCAGAAATTGGGTTTGATCCTGGTGCCGGTGAATAACCCGGGCGATCTGATGTCCTCGCCCCAGTATCAATACCGCCACTTTTTTACCGAATTGAAACACCCGGTACTGGGCGAGCGTGTCTATCCCACGGTGCCTTACCAGCTCAGCAAAACCCCGGCGCAGTTGCAGGCAGCGGCGCCTTTATTGGGGCAGCATACCGAGGAAATCCTGAAAGCCGAAGTGGGTGAAGTCGGTGAAGACGTAGGGGAGCTGGAACAATGAGTATGCGCAAACGTGGCGGCCCCTTGCAGGGGGTCCGTGTGGTGGAGTTGACGAAAGTCTGGGCCGGCCCTTACACCGGTAAGTTGTTGGCGTTTCTCGGGGCGGAAGTGATTCGCGTGGAAAGCGAAGGCTCGCTGGACGTGACCCGAGTCTACGGTGTCGATGACATCAATAACGCGCCCGGTTTCAAAGCCGTCAACCCGCAGAAACTGAGTGTGCAGATCGACATGAAAACTGAGAAGGGCATTGCCCTGATCATGGACATGCTGAAAGAAGCGGATGTGGTCGTGGAAAACCTGCGTCCTGGAGCCATTGCCCGACTGGGATTGGGTTATGAGCAGGTGGCGGCGGTGAAGCCGGACATTGTCTATGTGTCCATGGGCATGTACGGCAGTGATGGCCCCCTCAGTTACCAGACCGGCTACGCGCCGTGTTTTGCGGCACTGGGTGGGTTGAGTGCCCTGGTGGGTTACGAGGGTGAAGCCCCAACCGGGATGAACATTCGCTATGCCGATTCCACTTTTGGCGCTGCTGCTGCCTTTGCTGCGTGCGTCGCGCTGCTGCACCGTCGTCGCAGCGGTGAAGGGCAGTTTATTGATGTATCGGCGGTGGAATCCATGACCAGCATGATTGGCGATGCGGTGATGGATTATAGCTTGAACGGACATGTCGCCAGCTGTGATGGCAATCGCCATGCGGATATGGCGCCACACGGCGTCTATCCTTGCGCCGGTGGCGAGTGGATCAGCATCGCGGTGTCATCCGATGACGCCTGGCGCGCACTGGCTGCCACCATGAACGCGGAAGACTGGCTCGACCAGAGCGAGCTGGCAACTCTGGCGGGGCGCAAATGCGAAGAAGCGTCGCTGGATAAACGCATCGCCGACTGGACCCGGAACCAGAACGCCGAAGCCCTGGCGCTGCAGTTGCAGCAGGTGGGTGTGGCGGCTGCCAAAAGCCTCAGTTCCCTTGACCTGATTGCCAATGCGTCACTCTGGCAACGGGGTTTTTACCAGGAAGTGACTGATCAGCAGGGTCAGCAACGTTCCATTCTGGGCCCGGCCTGGAAAATGTCGAGAATGGCTGAGGTGGTGGACGATGCGCCGTCACTGGGACAGCACAATGCCTATGTGTTTGGTGAGATCCTGGGCTTGTCGGAAGACGAGCAACAGCAACTGGCAGCAGCGGGCATTACCCGCTAGGCCATACAAAAACATGAAAAATTTGATAACGACACAAACAATAACAATTCACACTGTGAGCCTTAGAGATAAGAAAACTGGGAGGTAAGAGAAATGGCTGAGACCCTGTTCGCCTTTGACAAAAACAATTATCAAAACTGTCAGGATGCCTACCGTGGGAACGATCAACAGGAATATTACCTGGGTGATTACTCCATTGAAGCAGGTTCCGTGATTGATGTGCGGGCGGATAAAAAGTCCGTCGGTCCCTGTTCGGTGATTCGACTGTGTTCCCGTACCCGGTTGAGTTTCAAGCGTACCTGGAATCATATTCGCAAGGACGCCACCGATGTCCTGGTGCTGTGGTTTGTCAAGCGTGGCAGCCTGAGTATTCAGCATTCCGGTGGTGGCAGTGTGGCCAACGCCGGTGATTTTGCCATCACCAAATCCATGACCCCCTTCAGCATTGAATGCAAAACCGATGAAACCTCGCAGCATGAAGTGTTGCATGTGCTGGTGCCTTCGCATGTGTTCCGCGAATTTATTCCGCAGGACATCAGCAGTGGCTTTACCGTTCCTGCAGGCGGTCGGTTATTCAATATCATTGAACATATATTGACGGATCTTCTCGACAGCGCCGATGAGTTTGCCGAGCACACCGAGCAAGTGCTGCTCAACAGTGCCCTGACCATATTGTCGGATTCCATCAAGGGCTATGACAACCTGGTGAAAGAGCGTCAGACCATTGCCGAGCAGCGTCTGCAAACGGTGCTGCGCTACATCGAAATTCATCTGTCGGATCCCAAACTTAGTACCTCCATGGTGGCTGACGCCTGTGGTATTTCACCCCGTTATCTGTCGTTTCTTTTAAAACAGAAGGGCACCTCGTTTTCCGAGCATGTATGGAATCAACGCTTGAAAATTGCCGCGCGCTGGCTGTCGACTTCGAAACCCAGTGAAATCTCCATTGCCGAGATCGCTTTTCGGGTCGGTTTTAAAAGTCCCGCACATTTCAGTCGAATGTTCAAACGAGTTTACGAAAAAGGACCGCGTGAATACCGCGCCGAGCATCCAGCGGGCCTGGCATCGTCTGACAACGACGATACGCCTCAGGAGTTCTTTGTCGAAGCCGGCGTGCAGACCCTGCAGTAAATATTGAGTTAACAGGTTTATCGTTTATTAACAGTTTAAAAGGTTACTATCATGACAATCAGTTCTTCAGATCAAGCCAGTGGCTGCCCGTTTACCGGTCGTCAAAAAGTCAATTTAGAAGGGTTATCGCTGACCGATCCCCTGATTCAATCCAACCCGCGCGATTTCTACTGGACCATGCGTACCGAGGACCCGGTGCACTACGATGAAAAGCTGGGCATGTGGTTGGTGACCCGCTACGAGGACATCGTTACCGTTTTGCGGGATCCGGAAACCTTTTCCGACAAGCATGGCTACGAAGCCCAATACGCCAGTGGCTACTTTGAAGAGTTCAAGAAAATCCTGGAAGAGCAGGGCGGTGGCTTTTTCCCGGATGTGATCAAAAGCGATCCGCCGGAACACACCCGTGTACGCAGACTGCTGGATGGTGCCTTTACCGCGCACCGGGTTAAAACCCTGGAACCTGGCATCACCAAAGTGATTGTGGATCTGGTGGAAAAAGTCGCTGAAAAAGGCGCTGCTGGTGAAGTGGTGGAAGGCGTGAAAGAGTTCGCCATTCCCCTGACCATTGCCGTGATCTGTGAGCAGTTGGGTATCGAACATTACAACGGCGAAAAAATTTCCAGCTGGTCCGAGGCGGTCACCGCGCAAATCGGTCGTATGCAGGACCATGATCAGATGGTGGCCAATGCCCAGCAAATCTGTGACCTGCAGAACTTCATCATTGAGCAGATGAAAGATCGGCAAGCCAATCCCAAAGAAGACATGATCTCCGACCTGGTGCATGTGGAACTGGAAGATGGCAGTAAGCTGACCTTTGCCGAAGCGGTATCCCTGGTTCGGGCCCTGGTGATTGCCGGCAACGACACCACCGCCACTGCCATCACCAACTTGCTGTTTATCCTGGCGACCCAGCCGGAGCTGGCCGAAAAGCTGTACGACAATGTCGACGACGATCGTTTCCTCAACCGGTTTGTGGAAGAGCTGCTGCGCTACGCTCCACCGGTGCGGGGGCTGGCGAAAATGGCGGTGAAGGAAACCGAACTGGGGGGCCAGAAGCTGCCGGAAGGTGCGCACCTGCTGGTAATGTACGCCTCGGGTAACGACGATGAAACCAAGTTCGAGTGCCCGCGTGATTTTGATACGGACCGTAAAAACCTGGGTTCCCACGTGGCCTTTGGCGTTGGCATTCACCGCTGCGTGGGGGCATCACTGGCTCGTATGGAAATCAAGGTCGCCGCGCGTGAACTGATCAAGCGTGTGAAAGATTTGAAATTGACCGTGGCTCCGGAAGAACTGAGTTATCAGCCGACCGTCGCGACTCATCAGATTGCCGCTTTGCCACTGACGTTCAGCAAGCGATAAACCGAATAACAGTAACAGGAGATATCCGTGAGTCAGGAGCTTGCAGGAAAAGTTGCGGTGATAACCGGCGGTGCCAGCGGCATCGGTGAAGCCACCGCTCGGTTGTTTGTTGAGGAAGGCGCTCGCGTCGTTATTGCCGATGTCAACAGTGAGAAAGGCGAAGAGCTTGCCCACAATCTGGGTGAAGCAGCGGTATTTCAAAAAACCGATGTGTCACAGTCGCAGCAGGTTGAGTCGCTGGTGAAACTGGCCATTGATCATTTCGGTGATCTCAACATCATGTTCAATAACGCCGGCATTTCCGGTGCTCAGCACGATCGTTTTCTGGACGATCCGTTCGAGGACTTTGACAAGGTCATCGGCGTGAATTTATACGGTGTCATTAAAGGCAGTCAATTTGCCGCCCGTCATATGGTTAAACGCGGCGGCGGTGGTGTGATTCTCAATAACGCCTCAATTGCCGGGGTGTTGCCCGGTCATGCCCTGTTGAGTTACCGCACCAGCAAAGCCGGCATGATCATGGCCAGCAAATCCATGGCCATCGATCTGGCCGAGTACAACATCCGGGTCAATTGTCTGGTGCCCGGACACATCCGCACACCACTGAATGCCTACACCGTGCCGGGCATGACCCCGGAACAAAACCAGCGCATTCGTGAAGCCCTGGCGCCGGTGTGGGATTCCAACCAGCCTTTGAAACGGCATGGTCAACCGAAGGACGTTGCTCAAGTGGCGCTGTTTCTGGTCAGCGATCGCTCCGCACAGGTTACCGGTATTACCATGCCGGTGGATGGAGGCATTACTGCCGGAGATCCGGTCAACCATTTGAAAGAACTGATGGAAGCCCGCGAGCAGGCGTTAGCGGGTGTCTGATTCCAAACACCAATAAAACAATAAAAAGAGTTAAAAGGGAGAGTGGCACCATGAAAACCAACAATAAGCCCAATACGTTAAAAATTGCTGAGCGTTTCAGTGTCTGGAAACCTGTCGGTCAGTGGTGTTCGACACTGGCCCTGACTTCGGTATTAATACCGTCATTGGCCAGTGCCCAGACAGCTGACAAGCCCGAGATGAATACCCTGGAAGAGGTGATCGTTACTGCCCGTCGGCGTGACGAGAGCCTGGCCAATGTACCGATTGCCATCAGCGCTATGAACGCCGATCAATTGCAGCAGCAGCAGATCCACACCGACGCAGACTTGCAGGTCGCGGTGCCGGGCCTGACCATTCGCCAGACCCAGGGCAACAACTCTCTGACCTATTCCATCCGCGGACAAACCGCTGATACCTTCAGTGGATCACCGTCGGCGGTAGTGACCTATTTCAACGATGTACCCCTGACCGTTGCCAGCTCGTCAACTCTGTTTGATCTGGAATCGGTGCAGGTACTGAAAGGCCCGCAGGGCACATTGTTTGGCCGCAATGCCACCGGTGGTGCGGTGCTGTTTAATTCCGCTACACCGAAAGAGGAACTGGATGGCTACCTGACCCTGCGACTGGGCAATTACAGCACCCGCGAAATCGAAGGCATGGTCAATGTACCGTTGATCGAAGACACCTTGTTGCTGCGCGCGGCTATCAACAACACCGAAAAAGACGGCTACATCGACAACATCCTCAACGGTGACACACTGGGTGATATCGACCGCACCAGTGGTCGGGTATCGCTGACCTGGAGACCGACCGACAACCTGGAAAACATCACCGTCATGCAGTATGCCACCCTGCGTGGTACCAACACCGGTGCGTCCTATCCTTACAGCATTTACGATTCCAACTGTGATGTGCTGAATTGTAATTCCGGTTTTCTCAGTGGCTTTGTCGATGCGCAGGAACAGTTGGGCCTCTACAAAACCCAGCATCCCTGGGAGGCCGACCACAATGGCACCGACTGGATCGTGACCAACACCACCACCTATGACATTTCAGAGACACTGACGTTGAAAAATATTCTCGGCGTGTCTCACGCGGAAACCGATTCTGAACAGCCACAGTTGGGGGTGCCGTTTGCCACCATTCTGACGGCCAATATTGTCACCGGTGAATCCGGTAACGAAACCGATTCTGACTCGGTCTCCAACGAGATCCAGTTGCAGGGTGTGGCCTTAAACAGTCAGCTGACCTGGATTGTGGGACTGTATCTGCAGGACTACACGGTGGATACCCTGTGGCCGCAAACCTATTTTGAATCACCTGCGTCGGCACTGACCAACTCGTTTCGCATCAACAACGAAAGCCGGGCGGTCTATGCTCAGGGTACCTATGAACTGGCTGGCATTGAGGGGCTGCGCTTGACCGCAGGTGCTCGCTATACCTGGGAAAAGGTGGAAATCGAACAGCTGCCGGAAGCCACCTACACCTACGGTGCGCCGGACCAGGACGAAAGTTTTGAAGAGCCCAGCTGGGAAGTCGGGATGGAATATCAGGCCAACGATGAGTTAATGACTTACCTGAAAACACGCGGCTCTTTCCGTAGTGGCGGTTTTAATGGTGCGGCTACGCCCATTGATACTGATGCGTTGGGTGGTGGCAACAAATTTGATTCCGAGACGGTTAAGGACGTGGAGGCGGGCCTGAAATTCCGCGGCCTGGTGTTCGACCGCCCGGCCATGCTGAATATGGCGATCTACAAACAGTGGATTGAAAATGTGCAGCGGGTGGAGTTTCCCGATCCGGATGGACCTGAAGGCGAGTTAACATCTATTGCCGTTACGGCTAACTTGGGTGAGCTGGTGGTGCAGGGAATTGAGCTGGAAGGTTCAATTATGCCGACGGATTGGCTGACTCTGGGCTTTACCGGTGCCTACACCGACGCGGAATTTACCGATGGTGCCGTGAATTTATTTGGCCGTTCTTATAGTTACGGGCCAGTGGGGGATACACCAGAACATTCTGGTCGTTTGTACGCCGACATCAGCATTCCTGTGGCTGACGATATGGGCGAGCTGAGTTTCTACACCGAAGTGTATGCCCAGGGGGAGCAGTATTTCTCCAACGCCGCTGACACCATTGCACCGGACACCGAACTGCCCAGCTATGAGCTGGTGAACGCGCGCCTGAGCTGGAACGGCATTCTTGGCAGCCACTTTTCTGCCGTTTTGTACGGTAAAAACTTGACTGACGAGGAATACTTCGTTGGTGGAATGACCCTGGCCGCAGCATTGGGTCATAATGCGGCAGCAGTGGGTGAACCCCGTACCTATGGGGTGGAGTTCTCCTACCAATACTGATTGAAAAAGAATGGATGTTTAACTGTGAGCCCAGCCTGTGGGCAGTTTGAATGAGGTAAGTTTATGAGTGTTGTAACAGTCACGTTTATTGAAGCGGACGGTACCGAAAAAGTCATCAGCGACGCGGTGGTCGGCGAAACATTGATGAACATCGCCCGCGATAACGGGGTTGAGGGTATTCTGGGCGATTGCGGTGGCGGTTGTGCCTGCGCCACTTGCCACGTCTATGTGGAGCCGGAATGGCAAGACACCGTCGGTGGTCCCGATGACATTGAAGAAATGACCCTGGATATGGCCGGTGAAGATCTGGTCAAACCCAGCAGCCGTCTGTGCTGTCAGATTTCGGTCAGCGAAGAACTGGATGGCCTGAAAGTGAAGGTGGCACCTTTCGAGTAAGCTGTTATTTAGCACGGCTCGATCCCATAACACAGCTCGATATGAAAACACGATAAAAAAGACTGGTCGGAGCAAAGCATGAGCGAAACACAAACCTACGATGTGGTGGTTGTCGGTTCCGGAGCCGCGGGTGCGTCAGCCGCACTGCGTGCCGCTGAATTGGGGCTGTCGGTACTGATCATTGAGAAAGCCCACAAATACGGCGGCACCTCGGCCACGTCCGGCGGTGTCATGTGGATTCCCAATCATCAGTTGACGCCCAATGACGACAGCCGCGAGCAGGTGATGGAATACCTCAACCACCTGTTGCGCAGTGAGGTACAGCGCGATCGATTGGATGCTTATGTGGACAAGGCGCCGGAAATGGCAGGCTTTTTAAAGTCGCTGGGGATTCCGCTGTCGCCTTCGGCCTGGCCCGACTATTTCGCTGGTTCACCTGGTGCCCGCGGGGATCGCTCGGTGGTGTGCGAGACATTCGACGGCCGCGAACTGGGGGATCATTTCCTGCACATGCGCGAGCAGTACAGTCGCTTTAAAGTGTTTAACCGCTACGCCATGGATGTGATGGAGTTTTTCTCACTCTCCACCCGGGCACCGGGCTGGGTGAAAACCTTCCTCAACATGGCCTGGCGTTACTGGAGCGATGTCAGCACTCGCCTGCTGGGCAAGCGCGATCGACGCTTTACCCAGGGTGGCGCCTTGATGGGGCATATGTTCAAGCAGCTGTTCGATCGCGGGGTGGAAGTGCGGTTGGAAACCCGTTTGCATGAACTGGTGCTCGATAACGATGAGGTCAGCGGCGTTGAGGTCAGTAATTTCGGTCGCCGTTACACCATCAATGCTCGACACGGCGTGGTGCTGTGTGCCGGTGGTTTCGAGTGGAACCAGGAGCTGCGGGAGCGCTTTTTCAATGTTCCGGGTGACATTCGCCAGAGCAGTTCGCCGGAAGGCGCCAACAGTGGCGATGCCCTGCTGGCAGGGATGAAAATCGGCGCGGCCACCGAGCACACCGAGGCCGGCTGGTGGATACCCACCATGCATATGCCAATGCCTAAAGCGTCCAATTTTGAGGAAATTCACCAGGCGGCGTTTGATGTTGGGCGTCCCCACAGTGTCTGTGTTAACCGCAACGGTGACCGCTTTGTGGACGAAGCCTGCAGCTACGATGAGTTTGGTGAAGCTATGGTGGCTGACCACCTCAAAACCGGTGCCAACAGTCCCTGCTGGCTGGTGTTCGATGCCCAGTTCCGGGAGAAATTCACCGCCGGTGGTTTTATGCCCACGCTGCTGATGCCCGACTGGCGGATTCCCAAAGATTACTGGGACCATTACATCTTCAAAGCCGATAGCCTGGAAGCCCTGGCCGCCAAGATTCACCTGCCGGTGGCGAAGCTCAAGACTGTCGTCAGCAATATGAACCAGTATGCCCGCACGGGTGAAGACCCGGAGTTTGGTCGTGGCGGCAACGATTACGATCGCATGTTCGGCGATGCCAACGTGGCGCCGAACCCCTGTCTGGGACCGATCAATAAAGCGCCATACTACGCCGTGCCCATCAACCTTGGGGATCTAGGCACCAAAGGCGGCTTGAAAGCGGACGTTAATGCCCAGGTCCTGGACGGTCAGGATCAGCCGATCGGCAAACTTTATGCCGCGGGCAACAACTCTGGTAGCCCGTTTGGTAATCTTTATCCCGGCGCCGGTGGTACCATAGGGCCTGCCATGACCTTCGGTTATGTAGCAGCCAATCACATCGCCGAGCGGGCTGGCAAACTGACTACGGATGCTGCCAGCAAGGAAGCCGCGGTGGCTTAAAACGAATTGATCCAGTTGTAAACGTGAAGCATGACACTATGACGGAATTGCCCAGCTATGAAACCCTGCTGCTGTCGCGGCAGGGACGCGTGTTGACCATCACCATGAACCGCCCGGAGCTGATGAATGCAGTGAACCTGAAACTGCATGAAGAGCTGGCCGAGGTATTCATTATGGCCGCCAAAGACACCGGCTCGGACCTGGTGGTGTTTACCGGCGCAGGTCGGGCGTTTTCTGCGGGTGGTGATCTGGAGCATATCCAGAACAACGCCAACAACCCGGAGTTGTTTCATGAAGAGGTGCGGCTGGCCAAGCGCATTGTGTTTTCCATGCTGGATCTGGACAAGCCACTGGTCTGTCGCCTGAACGGTCATGCCGTCGGCCTGGGAGCCACCCTGGCGTTGTTCTGTGATGTGATCTTTGCCTCCGAAAAAGCCAAAATCGGCGATCCCCATGTCGCCGTAGGGCTGGTGGCCGGCGATGGTGGTGCCGCTATCTGGCCGCAGTTGATCGGTCTGTGTCGGGCCAAGGAATACCTGATGTCGGGAGATCTGCTGAGTGCCCAAAAAGCCGCTGACATCGGGCTGGTGAACCACTGTGTGCCAGCGGACCAACTGGATGCGGCGGTACAGGCCTATTGCGATAAAGTGTTGGCCAACTCGAAACAGGCGGTACGCTGGACCAAGATTCTTCTCAATCAGGAGCTCAAGCGAGTCAGTCACAATCTGCTCGATACCGGTTTGGCTTATGAGGCGCTCAGTCTCCGTTCTGAAGACCATCAAAAAGCCGTTAAGGCGATGCAGGACAGTCTCAAAAACTAGTCTTCAGACCTGTCTGCAATCGGGCTTTCCTTCAATCCGACCTTTCCCTCTGGTGGTCTAATCTAGCTAGACTTTATCTAGATCTGATCAACAGGGAAGGTGTCGCCATGAATTCCGCCGCAAACCGTATGCTGGGCAGCATTGGTCTGGGACTGCTCATTATTGTGCCCGTCTATCTGTCGCTGTTGCTGTTGTTTAAAGCACTGGAAACCCTGCAGCAGCTGCTGACGCCAGTCATACTGCTGCTGCCTGAATGGATGCAACACAAGCCCACCATCGCCCTGCTGGTCCTGGTGATCCTGTCATTGCTGATTGGTTCGGCGGTTCGTACCGGCGTGGGTCGCCGGGCGCGGGACACCCTTGAAGCGTCGTTGTTGGAACGGATACCCGGTTACAGCCTGTTTCGCAGCCTGACCCGGCGCTTGGCCGGCGACAATATCGACAGCCATTGGCAGCCGGCGCTGGTGGAAACCGACGACCAAGCCTTAATGCCGGTCTTTATTATTGAGGAATTACCTGACGGGCGTTACACCGTGTTTGTACCCTCTGTGCCCACACCTCTGGCCGGTGCGGTGCTGGTCTATGAGCGCGAGCGGGTGCACCCGGTGGACATTGCCTTCACCCACGCCCTCAGGGTTGTATCCCGCTGGGGCGTGGGCGCCAAGGACATGGTGGCGGCTATGGAACACTCACCTCAGCGTCAGTCGGCAGCGGAGAAGCCTCAGCCGCAGACAGATAGCGAACGCCGGTCATAGTTTCTGAGACGGCCCACAGTTTGCGCGCCAATTCGGCATCCTTAGCCACACGATTAATCTTGGCCTTGGCTGGCTTGCCGCCGATCTCCAGCAAGCCACCGGGACCGTAATAATCGCCGCCGCTGACCTTTTCGTCACTCGCCGCCAGGATGATGGGACGGGCGGCATCGGCTGCGGACGGAATAAACGCTTCCATTTTCTTGTGGAACCACTTGCTGAAAGCGTTGGCATTTTCCCGGTTCAGCGCCGGACTGTTCTGATGAATATTGGTGTTGGCAAAACCGGGGTGGGCGCCGAGGGCAATGGTCTCACTGCCGGCTTCCTGCAAACGACGGTTCAGCTCCAGGGTGTAACTCATCATCGCCACTTTGCTTTTGGCGTAAGCCTTCCACTGGTCGTACTCGCTGGTTTGCCAGTTCAAATCATCCACGTCCAGCTTGCCCATTCGGTGGGCCAGGCTGCCCACGTTGACGATACGGGTTGGTGAGTGCTTACGAAAGTAGGGCAGCAACAGCCCGGTCAGGGCAAATGCCCCCAGGTAATTGGTGGCCAGTTGCAGCTCGTGCCCCTTGTCGTTGCGGGTCAGGGGAATGGCCACAATACCGGCGTTATTGATCAGGATATCCAGCACACCCACCTGCGCGGCAAACTGTTCACTGAACTGTTGCACGGACTCAAGATTGGATACGTCCAAAGGAATAATGACTGTGTCGGCATTGGCGACCTGTTGACGAATATCGGCCTGGGCCTGTTGCGCTTTATCCATACTGCGACACGCCATCACTACCTTGGCGCCCTGTTGGGCAAAGTAGAGTGCGGATTGAAAACCGATGCCGGCGTTGGCCCCGGTGATAACAACAGTTTGTTGGGTCACAATGGTTACTCTTTATCGTCGTTTATTATCGGGATTGATTATGATCGATCAGCATCGCTAGTGTAACATACTGTTCGTCAGTGTTGACCAATAACTAAAAGCTGAATATCAACTAGATGTTGATCATAACCACAAGCTTCGCAAGGAGGGGAGATAATGGCTATCGCTATCCTGTGTGCCGCGCTGCTGGCACTGTTGTGTATCGGGCTGGGGTTCAATGTGGTGCTGGCCCGAATTGACGGACGGGTCACTTACGGTGGTGAAATCAATCCCACCAGCCGGCTGTATAAAGCCCAAAGAGCCCATGGCAATACCGTCGAATACTCGCCTGCCCTGGCGTTGCTGATTTACATCCTCGGGCAAAGTCCGCAACCCGGCTGGGTGGTCTGGATCATGATCCTGGTGACCCTGTGTCGTTACCTGCACGCCATCGGCATTCTGTTTCCCGCCACCATGGCCAAACCCAACCCCCTGCGGTTTGTCGGTGCCCTGGGCACCTTCATCTTCGGCTTCATTCTGGTCGGTCTCACTTTCTGGCAGGGTGTTCGCACCTTGAACCTTGGCTAATAAAGGAGGAGCCAATGACCATATTTGATGAAACCGTCGATTTTGTGGTGGTGGGTAGCGGTGCGGCGTCCTTCGGCTCGGCTTTGACCATGCAGGCCCAGGGCAAAAGCGTAGTGATTCTGGAAAAGTCCGAGCTGGTAGGGGGCACTACCGCCAGATCGGGCGGGGTGATGTGGATTCCCGACAATGGCTTTCTGAAACGCGATGGCATTCCGGACAGCTTTGAACAGGCATCGACCTACCTCAACGCACTGTGTGAACCCATCACCGATGCACCGGCATCGACAGCGGAACGTCGGCAGCGGTTTTTGCAGCAGGCGCCGCGCATGCTGGATTTTCTGATGCAGCAGGGCATTGAGCTGGAGCGCGCCAGTTATTGGCCGGATTACTACGATGAATTGCCTGGCGCCGTGCAAGCGGGACGCTCGGTGATGGCCAAGCCGTTTGATATCAAACAATTGGGTATCTGGAAAGAGCGTCTGCGGCCGGGTTTTTTACCTTTACCGGCCAAATTGGAAGAGGCGCTGATTCTCTATAACGTCAAACGCAGCTGGAAGTCGCGCAAGGCGCTGTTGAACATCGCTGGCCGCTGGTTGTGGGCCAAGCTGAGTGGCAAGCAGTATGTCTCTGCCGGTGCGGCGCTGCAGGGGCGGGTGTTACAGGCACTGGTAACCGCGGGCGTCGACATTCGCCCGTCATCGCCAGTGCAGGAACTGATTATTGAGAACGGCCGCTTAATGGGGGTGCAAACGTTGAACCACGGGCAACCCTGGCGTATCGCGACCCGCTTGGGAGTAATGGTGGGCGCGGGCGGCTTTGCCCATAACCAGGCCATGCGCGATCAGTATCAACCCGGCGCACAATGCCGCTGGAGCAGTGCCTCACCGGAAGACACCGGTGAAATGCTGCAGGAGATGATGCGCCTCGGTGCTGCTGTGGCCCAGATGGATGAAACCGTCGGCAATCAGTGTGTAATACCGCCGGACAGTCAGGCTGGTGAAATTCAACAACCCGCACAAAGCATTACCGCCAAACCCCACGCTATCCTGGTGGACCAGAGTGGGGTGCGGTACATGAACGAAGGCGGCTCCTACATGGCCTACTGCAAAGCCATGTACGCACGCCACCGCACGGTGCCAGCGGTGCCCAGCTGGGCAGTGTTCGACAGCCAGTATATGCGCAAATACATGCTGGCCGGCACCATGCCCGGCAAGAAAAAGCCCCAGACCTGGTACGACAGTGGTTTCCTGAAACAAGCCGACAGCTTGCATGAACTCGCCAAGCTGATGGCGGTGGATGCCGAAGCTTTGGAAGCAACGGTGAAACGCTTTAACGGTTTTGTCGACAACAACCACGACGCGGATTTCCAGCGCGGCGAGCGGGCCTACGATCGCTGGTTGGGCGACTTCCTGCAGCAGCCGAACGAAACCCTGGGGCGTATCGAACAGGGCCCGTTTTACGCGGTGGCGGTTTACCCCGGTGATGTGAGCACCTTCGGCGGTGTACTGACAGACGATTATGCTCGGGTCTTGCGCGAAGACGGCTCCGTAATCGAAGGGCTTTATGCCGCGGGGGTATCCAGTGCGTCGATGATGGGGCGTGTTTATCCAGGTGCGGGAGCCAGTATCGGGCCGGCGTATACCTGGGGGTATGTGGCGGCCTTGCACGCGGCAGGCGTGTCATTAGATCCTGATTAAGGTCGTCTTGATCCCAGAGACGATTGGGAATAGGGTATCTCTAGGTTTTGGCAGTTCGTATCAGGATGATGGGTAAAACAGGGACCTCTCAGAATTTTCTACTTCGTTATTTTGCTGATATATGTCACTGTGACGTGATTAAATCCGTCATGTTGGGTAATCCATTGATTTTTAAAAAGTTGGGGGATGTAGTTTTGTGGATATATGTCATAAAGACGTGTTTAATCAAGTCCCCCCGACGTTGAATAACAATGTTAAATGGCAAATAGAGTCATGGATAGAAGTTACTTAAACAAAGAATATGAGCACCTCAGGGCTGGAGAAAAGTACTCCATTGCAAAGTCGTTCCGTGACTATGACAACTATCCATACGAGGAAGG
>JAWMQP010000016.1:0-33080 GCA_033283335.1 Cellvibrionaceae bacterium WSDTSA12
TATTCGGCATGCTCTTCCGGCACAAACAGGTTCCACAACCCAGCGGCTTTAGCCTTGTCTTTCAGTTGATCCATCAAGGGCCGGGAACAAATGGACGTTGCTCTGCACACATTGGGAAATCGTCGGCACGTCAGCATGCGTGTGCAAAGCTATCTTGTCGCTGCGCAGATAGCGGATCAGACCGATTTATTATGGACTGCACCGAAAGTCCTGGCCGAAAGAACCGGCTTGCATCTATCGGTTGTCCCCTTCGAGGTCGAACCTTTGTGTTGGAATTTGTACTGGCATAAGAACGCAGAATTGGATCCGGCGTCCATATGGATTCGTCAGCAATTGGTTGAGGTTGTGGAATCGGTTTTGGTGGTGCAGTCTTGAAAAAAAGAAACTGTCTGGTTCTTATTGATTGCTCAAAAATCAGGGTGGCTTAGTAGCCCCACTCAAATTTAACTTTCAGTAAGCGGATACAATATTTCTTTAAGGAAGTATCGATCCAAGCAGTATCGTGTACTGGCTTTGAAAAAATGATGGAGCGTTTGTTTTTTATTGGTTAGAATTGTAGGGTTGAAAGTAGGAGCGTACAGGCATGAAATCAGGTGAGCTGAATCAGCACGGGCAAAAAATGGGTCGCAAGGGGCGTGAGACCCGTCAAAAAATCATGAACGTGGCTCTCGAGATGCTTGAACACCGGTCTTATAAAGACTTGACTGTCGCGGAAGTGGCCCAGCAAGCCGGCGTGTCCAGTTCGACTTTCTATGTCTATTTCGAAGATATTGAAGATGTTTTGTTCGCCTGTGTGCAGAGTGCTGCCCAGGACTTGGATGAGCTCTATGACACATTGACTTGTGAGTGGAAGCCGGAAACCCTCGAACAACATGTGAAAGACTTTATCGAGGTTTATAACAAACTTTGGGATAAATATCGGGTTGAACTGCGGGTACGTAATCTGGAAGCCGATCAGGGAAACTTACGTTTCCTCAATGTTCGTGTGGAAACCACCCGCTATATGCTGCAGTTGCTGGCCAAAAAAATCGCCCAATTCAATCCCAAACTCAAGTACCCCACCCAGATTGCTGTGGTGATTCATTCCGCTATGGGATCTTTAGCCTCACAACATGAAATCGGCATTACCAGCGCGACTCGACAAACCCGCAAACAACTGAGTGCGGGTATTGTGGAAATGATCTGTACGCTTCTCAAGGGCTGACTGGTATGGCCTTTGTTAAGAGGCCATACCCTTGACCAACTCCCGATAGGGCTTCATGGCTTGATAGGCCAACAGGGCCGCAACGGGACACAATACCAGCGGCAGCACCGCCAACGAGTAGCGAAGGTGGGCATCGTCCTGAAACACAAAATCGGTTAAGGTCGCGACAATGGTTGGCCCCAGGGCTAAGCCAAACAGGTTGGCGAAGAACAGCGAGAGGGCGGTTACCTGGGCTTTCATACGGTTGGGCGTAACCCGTTGTAAAGCCGTGACACCCGGACCGTAAAAACCGTTCAAACAAAACATCGTGGGGCAGGCCAGAATGATGGCCCACAGGGGATCGGCGGACAGTGGCCCCAGAGCCGTGGGCGGCAGCACCAGGCAGGCAATGATCAGCATCATTCGAACCGGTGCGTCGACAACACCTCGCTGCACCATGGGTTGTACCAGCCAACCCACAGCAAGGGCACCCAGGCTACCTGCCAGTATATTGATAATGCCGAACTGCAAGCCGGCGCTTTCCCTCGACACATCGTAAGTACGGATGAGAAATTCGATAAACCAGGCCAGGGTGCCATAGGTCATCACGGTCAGCAGCGCGTTCGCCCCCATAATGCCAATATAGATGCGGCGGTGTTGTTTCAGATAGTCCCACAGCTCAGTAAGGCTGACGCTGGATTCGGTACGCACCAGATCACGGTCAGTACGGCGAGCCGGCTCCTTGATCATGCCGAGCAGCAGAACGATCAGCAGTCCTGGTGTTCCTACCGTAATAAACGTCATCTGCCAGGGCTTGATATGGCCGACCAGTGGCAGATCTACCCCACCCAGGGCCGCAAAGTGTTGATACACAAAGCCGCCAATGATGGCGGACAAGCCGCCGCCGAGGGTAACACCGAGGCTATAGATGGCAAAGGCTCGCGCTTGCTTGGCCGGTGGGAAATAATCAGACAGCATGGAGAAGGCGGGCGGGGACAGGGCGGCCTCACCCACGCCGACCCCAATGCGGGCAATAAACAGAGTGACAATGCTGCGGGCCAGGCCACACAGGCAGCACATGATGCTCCAGAAAAAGATGCCAATGGTGATGATCCATTTGCGGTTGCTGCGATCCGCCAGCCGGGCGATGGGAATCCCCAGCACGATGTAAAACATGGAAAAGGCAAAACCGTGCAGCAGACTGTACTGAAAATCTGAAATGGCCAAGTCCTGTCGGATTGGACCAATCAGAACAGCCATGATATTGCGGTCGATAAAAGACAGAATGTAGGCCGCCAATAGTATGGCGAGGGCATAATAGGCCTGCGGTGAAGCTTTTTCGTCTTCCGTGCTCACCAGGTTCTTGCTGAGTACACCTGAGTTGTCCAACGCTTGTCTCCCGTTATTCTTTTAGAGCGAGTGAGAGTACGACACGGTCACCCGTGATTGGATAAATAAGTATCCGAACTTTCAGGTGACGCTGTTTTCATTATGCACTTCAGAAAAAGGAAGACAACGCTTTAATGGCCGTTTATCGGTAACGGCTTTATCGGCAGTTGTCTCAGTTGTAGTTTCAGTGGTTGTCTCAATTGTTGGGTAGGGCCGGCTTTCCGTATTGCTCTTTGAGCTTGTGCACCTGTACCTTGCCTGTCGGTGTACGAGGCAATAGCTCTACAAACTGGATGGAGCGCGGTACCTTGAAACCGGCAATACGCTCTCGTAAAAAATCACGCAGGTCATTGGTGCTGACATTATCCGGACCGATATCGCTGCGGAGTTGCACCACCGCTTTGACTTCTTCACCCCACTCGGGATTGGGTATGCCAAACACGGCCGCATCCACCACCGCCTCATGTTCCATCAGGGCTTGTTCAACCTCGCTGGGGTAAATGTTGACGCCGCCGGAAATGATCATGTGAGATTCCCGGTCGGACAAGTAAATAAAGCCGTCGTTTTCCACCCGGCCAATATCGCCCAGTGAAAACACGAAAGGCTGCGGATGGGATTTGCGGGTTTTTTGCGGGTCCTGATGGTAGCTGAAGACCCGTTCCAGAACTTTATGGCGGCAAAACAGCAACCCTTCAGCGGCTCCGGTGGGGTTGCCGTGCTCATCGCCGACAAATACATTGAAGTTATCGATGGCTTTGCCCACGGTACCTGGGTGATCAACCCATTCCTGGCTGGTGACCAGGGTGACCACGCCGGATTCAGTCGCGCCCCAGTATTCCACCAGGATCGGACCCCACCACTCAATCATGGCTTGTTTCACGGCTTTGGTGATGGGAGCGGCACCATGCAGCACGTAGTGTAATGAGCTCAGATCAACATTCGTGGCACCCTGTTCGTGAGCTTCCAGAAGCCGTACAAACATGGTGGGTACCAGGTGTGTTGTTGCCACTCGGTATTCACGGACAGCGCTGAAAAAGGTATCGCAATTCCATTTGGGCATAATCACCATCGGAGCGCCATTGAGCAAATCATAGATGGCAAACATGCCGGGTGCGGCATGGTAGAGAGGGCCCGTGACCAGATGTGGACCTCGACCGGTCAGGCCAAAGGTGGTGCCAAGCCCGCGCAGGCGTTCGATCATCTGATCTACACGGTCTGGCTTGGCCCGTTTGACACCCTTGGGCCGTCCGGTGGTGCCACTGGTGTAGAGCATATTACCGCCGGCGGCATCGTCAGCCGCAAATGGCTGAGCCGATGCTGTCGGCAGTTCATTGACAACCGTTTCGATATTCAGAGCTGAGAGATTATGGGTCTGCAGGTCTGCGATGGATGGAAGCAGGGTCTGATGAGCCTCATCAAAAAGGACCAACCGGGCACCGCAATCTTCAAGGATATAGCCCGCTTCTCCAGCCGTGAGATGGGTGTTGATGGGGGTGACCCAAAGGCCCGCCAGTAACCCGGCCAGCATGGCCTCGATATATTCCAGGCGGTTACCAATGATCAGGGCGATATGATCACCGGGCTGGAGACCGATGTTATTTTGAAAGAAGCGCGCCAGAGCCGTGACATTATGGTCAAGCTCACGCCAGCTTCTTTGCCGGACCAGATCGGTAATGGCCAGTTCGTCGGGATGGTGTGCCAGTTGATCCTCAAAGTACGCTGCAGACACGGTTTTCCTCTTCTTATAAAACTAACGATTTGACAATAATATAGATTTAAAACTGACGGCGTCCAGAACTTGATGTCTGAAAGTCAGATAATTACTGACTGAAATGGCAATGGCAGAAGTTCGATACGCCATAAATTGACACATAATCAATTATGGGGGTAGTCTTCCTGTTATTAATAAAGGCTAAAAAGTCTTTAAAAAGACTCAACACGAGATGGTTAGATAACAATCGTCATTCGGGGAAGAAAGCTGATGGTGTCGAAAGTCAAACGGCCCGTATTGGAGGGCTGGTTTACGGAGGTGGATGGTCAACCGCATTTAGTTGGCACGCAATGTGAGTGCTGTGGAACCTATTATTTTCCGCGGCAATCGGTCTTTTGTCGTAATCCCGCCTGTGGTGGTGAGCGCTTTGCCGAGGTCAGTTTGTCACGCACTGGCAAGCTGTGGTCTTTTACCAACGCTATGTATCAGCCACCTGAGCCTTTTATCGCCAAAACACCTTACGAACCCCACACCATTCTGGCGGTAGAGCTGGAAAAGGAGCAGATGATTGTGCTCGGACAGGGGGTGGAAGGGGTTGAGTGTTCAGACCTCAAGGTCGGCATGACCATGGAGCTGGTCCTGGATCGTCTCTATGAAACCGATGATGAAGACGTGATTACCCGGAAATGGGCACCGGTGGCATGAATATGGATACGGCTATAAATACAACTACAAATAAGGATATTGCCATTCTGGGCATTGGTATGCACCCCTGGGGTAAGTGGGGTAAGAGCTTTATTGAATACGGGGTGCACGCTTCCCGTGCGGCAATTCAGGATGCCGGTATTGATTGGCAGGATGTTCAGTTTGTCTCGGGGGCGGCCACCATGCGCTGCGGTTACCCCGGTTATGTGGCCGGCGCCACCTTCGCCCAGGCGCTTGGCTGGCAGGGGGCGGAAGTCAATACCTCCTATGCCGCCTGCGCTTCCGGATCACAGGCCCTGGCAGCGGCCAGGGCAAAAATATTGTCGGGTCAGTGCGAGGTCGCTTTGGTTGTGGGTGCCGATACCACGCCCAAGGGCTTTCTCAAACCCGCACCGGGTGAGCGCCCGGATGATCCGGATTGGGTCCGCTTTCGATTGGGCATTACCAACCCGTCCTACTTTGCCCTGTATGCCCGCCGTCGAATGGAGTTGTTCGGCGACACGACTGAGGACTTTGCCTCCGTCAAAGTGAAGAACGCCAGGCACGGTTTGGAAAATTCCAATGCCCGTTACCGCAAAGCCTTCAGCATGGACGATGTAGCCAATTCAGCGATGGTCGCCGATCCGTTGCGACTGATGGACATTTGTGCGACCTCTGACGGCGCCGCGGCACTGGTGGTTTGTTCCATGGACATTGCCCGCAAGCTCGGACGCCAGGACTGCGTGAAGATTTCCGCCATCTCCACCGTCACCCCAAGTTTTGCGTCTGCGTTGGTAGAAATGCCAGACATTGCCACCGATTCAGCGGCTGCGGCAGCGGTACAGGCTCAGAGTTTTCGCGCATCAATCCCCCTGAAAGCTTACGAAGAGGCCGGCGTCAGTCCCGGCGATGTTTCCGTGGCGGAAGTCTACGATCTGTCCACGGCCCTGGAGCTGGACTGGTACGAAGATCTGCAATTATGTCCCAGAGGGGAAGCGGCACAGTTGGTTCGACAGGGCGAAACCGCCATTGGTGGTCGTATTCCGGTTAACCCGTCGGGGGGGCTGGCGTGCTTTGGCGAGGCAGTGCCAGCACAGGCTCTGGCACAGGTGTGCGAATTAGCGTTGCAACTGCAAGGGCGAGCCGGTAAGCGCCAGGTGGAAAAGGCGCAGGTGGGTATTACTGCCAATCAGGGGCTGTTTGGGCACGGTTCCTCCGTCATTGTCACTCGCTGATCTGAAAAAGCAGCTCTCCGACCCATGGCACCTGAAGTTTGAAACCAAGCCGAATCAAATGGTCTGGCTTCCATAAATGGGTTTCAAAAGTTGATGTCTATTAATTTTTAATGGTTATTTATTCCCTTTGGGCGACGTCTTATTCGTCTTTACTTTGTATTGTTATTAAAGGCTTTTGGTGTTCTTCCGCAGCCTGGTCCAAATAAACCATGGATATGATGAGAAACCCAATAATTGACTTGACGTCAGTTATTGGGTTTCGTATATTTCATGACAAGCCATTCAATAGACAAGCTAATAAAAATAGAAATGGGCTAGTCACATGAAACGATGGAAACACAGACCAGAAGGTTCCAACTGGGGCGACTTTGGTGACGACGACACAATTGGTCGTCTCAATCTGGTCACACCTGAAAAAGTTCTGAAAGCGGTCCAGGAAGTGAGGTCGGGACGTACGTTTTGCCTCTCCCTGCCTCTGGATTACCCCGGTGAGAGCGCATTAAACCCCCGTCGTTTTCCTCCACACATCAGTTTCTCTATGCGTGGTGAGGATCCCGCCATGTGTTATCCGATGGAGCGGGTGCAACCGGGTCAGACCGATGTGGTGTGTGACGACCGAGTGACTCTCTCCACTCAGTATTCCACCCAATGGGACAGCTTGGCTCATATGGGAGCGTTATTTGATGCCGATGGTGATGGCCGGGAAGAAGTGGTCTTTTACAACGGCTATCGGGCAGGTCAAGAGGTGCGTGGGCCAAAAGATTATTTAGCTGACGACTGTGAGCTGCCACCGCCTTATGGTGCAGGTCCCCTGGGGATTGATTCCCTGGCGGCTACCGGCATGCAGGGGCGAGGTGTGATGGTCGATTTGCACGCTCATATTGGTAATGAGCGCCAGGCTGTGGGTTACGACCAATTGATGCGATTGATGGAAGCCGATCAGGTAGAGGTGGAAGAGGGGGATTTCCTGTGTCTGCGTACCGGATTTGATCGGGTTTTGCTGGGCTATCAGAAATCGCCACCCGCCGGCATTCAGCACCAGGTCTGTGGTGGGCTTGACGGATCCGACCAACGATTACTGCAATGGATTACCGACTCAGGCGTCGCGGCTCTGATTTCTGACAACGAAGCGGTTGAATTCCTGCCAACGGTCAATCCGCCTATTGGACGGGGAGCCCACTTTCCTCTGCACGAACACTGTTTATTCAAGCTGGGTTTGCCATTGGGTGAACTGTTTTTGCTCAGTGACCTGGCGGATTGGCTGCGAGCAAACGGCCGCAATCGCTTTTTGATAACCGCACCACCGCTAAGGCTTCCAGGCGCGGTGGGTTCACCGGTAACCGCCACGGCTACCGTCTGACGTAGCAATTTGTGTTTTTAAATGTCTCTCTAAAAGGGCAGTTTTATGGATTTAAATAAACAGCTTCAACAGGCCGCGGAGGATCCGGCTGCATTGCGTCGGGCTGTGGCCGGTGCGCACATAGTGCCCCTGCTGATGAGTTATGTGCACTTAACTGGCGATAAACACTACCTGGAACAGGTGCGCCCCTATATTCACGGCGGTTGGGACTACCAGCAAGAGATACCGACAGCACTGCAGGACAGTATACGCACCGATGTGGTGGAGACTATTGAACGTTTAGCCAAAAGTGGCAACGTGGTTCACGCCACCCCATCCTTGGCGGAACTGAAAACCATGGTGGATGTTGCCTGTGGTTCGGATGTTCCGGAAAAATATCTGCCAATATTTTTTGAAGAAACCTGCTTCGGTGGTAAAGACTATCGCGCCGTACAGTGGCGCAAACCGGTTGCGCCAAAAGCACTCGATGACTTTCAAGTTGTGATAGCCGGGGCTGGATTCTCCGGCGTGGTGATGGGGGTGCGGTTAAAGCAGGCCGGCATTCCGTTTGTCATTATTGAAAAAAATGATGCGGTGGGCGGAACCTGGTATGAGAATACCTATCCTGGTATTGGTGTGGATACCCCGTGTCACTTTTATTCATTCTCGCTGATGCCCAACCCGGACTGGCCGGAATTTTTCAGTAAAGGCCCGGAGCTGGATGCCTACATTAATCGCATCGCCGACGAGTTTGGCATCCGTGAGCACATCCGCTTTGAAGAAGAAGTGGAAGCGGCCGAGTATGATGAAGAACATTGTCAGTGGCTGATAAAAACCCGGAAAAAAACCGGTCAAATATCCAACCTGCAAGCCACGGCGTTTATCAGTGCCGTCGGCATTTTGAACCGCCCTTCCATTCCGCCTTTCCCCGGTCTGGAAGATTTCAAAGGTCCAAAATTCCACACCGCCCGTTGGGACCACAGCGTGGATTTAACCGGCAAGAAAGTGGCCATGATTGGAACCGGGGCAACCGGGATTCAAGTGGGGCCGGCTATTGTCGATCAGGTGGAGCACTTGAGTATCTTCCAGCGCTCCAAGCACTGGGTGATCAAACATCCCATGTATCATGAGCACGTCCCAGAAGAGGTTACCTGGGCGACGAAAAACATTCCCTATTATATGGAATGGTTCCGCTTCCAGTTGTTCTGGGCGGCCTCCGATGGTTTCCATCCCACTTTGAAAATGGATCCGGAATGGACCGACAGCGAGCATTCCTTGAATGCCGAAAACGCCAAAATGCGTGAGGACCTCATCGCCTATATCACCGCGGAACTGGGTGAGCGGACCGACCTGCTGGACAAAGTGATCCCCGACTATCCGCCCTTTGGCAAACGCATGTTGCGGGATAACAACTGGTTCAAAATGCTGACCCGACCAAATGTGGACTTGTACGCCGGTGATGTGGAGCGCATCGAAGCCGATGGTGTTATTGCCGGCGGTAAAAAATACCCAGCCGATGTGTTGGTGATGGCAACCGGCTTCAAAGCCTCACGAATGCTCTGGCCGATGGACATTAAAGGTCGCAATGGTGTAACCATTCGCGAGTTGTGGGGCGACGATGACCCGAGAGCGCATCTGGGTATCACTGTACCCGGCTTTCCCAACTTCTTTGTTCTCTATGGTCCCAATACCAATCTGGCTCACGGCGGCAGCGCATTTTTCCACAGTGAATGCCAGATCCGCTATGTCTCTGAAGCCTTGCGGGAGATGCTCGAAAACCATATCGACGAGATTGAAGTCAAGGAAGAGGCGTTCGAAGCCTACAACGATAAGGTGGATGCCGAGCATCGGCAGCTGGTGTGGTCACACCCAGGCGTCACCAGCTGGTATAAGAACAAGAGTGGCCGGGTCATCATGAATTCACCCTGGCCTTTGTCGGAGTACCGCAATTTCACCGCCGATATTGATTTGACGGAGTATCGCTGTCGTTCGCTAAACGACATGGATAGCGGCACGGATAGCGATATGAATAGTGCCAGTGTTTCCAAGGAAAATGCCTATGGCCAGTGATGTGTCGAGCCAGATTATTGCGAAAGAACAACAGCGTGTTGATGCGCTGTTGTCCGGGAATACAGAAGCACTCGATGGGCTCTTGTCTGAACAATTGATTTTTGCACACGCTAACGCCACCTACGAAGACAAAGCCAGTCTCATGAAGAAAATGGCGTCAGGCACTATTGTCTACAAGGCGTTGCAGATCAGTGAATCCCGGGTGGTGGATTTGGGGCAAACCGCTTTGCTGGTGTCCCGACTGACCGCAGAGGTGACGGTGGCAGGTCAGCCCCGGTCGATCGACAATTGGACCTTATCTGTATGGACCGCCGAGGATGATGAATGGCGCTTGGTAGCCTACCAACCCACGGCAATTCCCAAGTAGTTAATAGGCGTTAATAGAATGAGTTGAATCACCCAGTCATTGCACTTGTTGAATGGTGTTGTTGATAGGTGTAGTCGATTGAAATTAAAAGACAAATGGGCGATAGTTTTAGTTATCTCTGAGAGATAGACAACCACATTCGCCATAAGATAATCATTATAAATTGGAGCGCGGTTGATGTTTTTGGCACTCGATGCCCACGAACAGGAAATTGCCAACGCGGCTGAAGCCTTTCTCAGTAACGTGTTCCCGTTACGGCGGCTGCATGCCCGTGCCCGGGATCCGCAACAGCTGACGGCTTTTGCCGACATGGGCTGGTTTGGGATCACGACTCCAGAAGCTTTGGGCGGCATTGGTCTTAGCCCCGTTGAGGAAGCTCTGTTTTTCCATGAAATGGGGCGGGTCGCGGGTCCTCTGGAAGTTCTGACCCAGACGCTGGCGGTGACTGTCGCCCAGACTCAACCGGAACTTTGCGGGCAGCTGCTGCGCGGCGAAGAGGCTGTGGCGTTGCTGGTGGTCAACCATCCCGACAAGCCAGTACGTTTCCTGGGTGAGGCCAATGTGAAATACGCGCTTAGCCTGGGGCCACAACAATCCAGCCTGTATCGGTTAAATGGCGATCAGTGCCAGTCGGTACCGTGTTTGGACCAATCGGTGGCCATGTACGTCTCCAGCAATACAGGCGATTCCTCCGCATTGACGCTTATCGAATCCACCTCGGACCAGAGTATCTGGCGCCAGGCCCAGATCGATGTGGCCGCCATGATGGTGGGCATGGCGCAGGCGGCTCTGGACATGATTGTGGAGTACGCCAAAGACCGCCAGACCTTTGGCCGTCCTATAGGCGCCTACCAAGCAGTGCGCCATCCCTGTTCCGACATGGCGGTTCGGATCGAAGCGGCCCGCAGCCAACTCTACTATGCCGCCACCGCCATCAAGGAAAACCACGTTGATCAAGCCATGCACGCTGATGCGGCCTGGTTGCTGGCTCAACAAGCCGTCATGCTCAATGTGGATGCCAACATTCAGTTACACGGTGGGATCGGGGTGACCGATGAACACGATGCACATTTGTTGTTAAAGCGCGCCAATCTTCTCAGCCGCGTGCTGGGGCACAGCAAACAGATGCAAACCAATATGCTGTCCACCGTCGACGATAGCGCAAGTTCAAGTTAAGGGAGCGGTAGGCACAGTTATGGATCTACACTTTAGCGAAGCCGATCAGGAATTCCGCCAACGCGCTCGAACCTGGTTAAAGGATCACATTCCCACACAGCGTCGCCCAGCCCACGGTGAGGCTGCTGCGCAATTTGATCGGCAATGGCAAAAGAAACTCTACGAACACGGTTGGGCTGGGGTCAACTGGCCCAGGGAATACGGTGGTCTGGGGTTATCCGAAGTTCAGCAGGTAATCTGGTACGAGGAATGTGCCCGTGCCGGTGCACCCAACTACATCAACACCACGTATGTTGCCTTGATGCACGCCGGGCCGACCATCATTGCCTGCGGTACCGAAGCGCAGAAAAAATTTCATCTGCCCCGTATTCTGTCGGGCGAAAGTCTCTGGTGTCAGGGTTTTTCGGAACCCAATGCCGGTTCTGATCTGGCCTCACTGAAAACCAGTGCGGTGGTGGAAGGCGATTACCTGGTGGTGAATGGCAGTAAAACCTGGACCACTGACGGCCAGCACGCCGACTTTCAGGAACTGTTGATTCGCACAACGCCGGGTTCAGAGCGTCACAAAGGCCTGACCTGGGTTATCTGCGATATGAAAACCCCGGGGATTACCGTCAGTCCCATTAAAACCATGCTGGGCGATGAGCACGTCAACACGACCTTTTATGATGACGTCAAGATCCCCTTGTCGAATGTGGTGGGTGAGTTGGGCAGTGGCTGGGCGACTGCCATGTCCACCTTATCGTTTGAACGCGGTACTGGCTTTATCGGTGATCAGCTGGCGCTTTACGAACGTGTCAATCAAGCCATTACATTGGCGGGAAAAACCCGGCTCGAAGACGGCACACTGGCGATAGAAGACAGCCGTATCTCCGGTCGCCTGGCGATGCTGATGGCGGAAACCCTGGCCATTCGTGCCATGACCTTTGCGCAAATCAGCGAAATTCAAAAAACCGGCAAGCCGGGCCCCAAAGGCTCGGTGATGAAACTGATGGTCACGGGCACATCCAAAGCACTGAGCCATCTGGTGGCGGATATCCTGGGCTGGGAATTCATGGAATACAACGAAGATCGCCATGATCATCCCTGGACCTACGAGTACCTGTGGAGTTGGGTCTACACCATTGCCGGTGGCACCTCGGAAATCCAGCGCGAAATCATCGCCGATCAATTGTTGCAGCTGCCTAGAGCCAGGTAAACAAATAGCCCAGAGCCAGATAGATAAAAAGCCCAGAGCCAGGTAAATAAACAGCCTTGGGCCAGATAGATGAAAAGCCCAGAGCCAGGTAAATAAATAGCCCAGAGCTCGATAAAAATAAGCCAGGTACGTTTTGAGAGATAACGGAGTCATAATGAACTGGACAACTCGCCGGGACATTGGTGGTTTTCCCATCCGCTGGTCCGACCAGTTTGCGCGTCAGTGGCTGGAAGCCGGCTATTGGCGTAAAGAAACCCTGGCCGATATTGCCAACCAGCAAGTGCAAGCGGATCCGGACAAGGTACTGTTGATTGAGCCTCATCAACAGCTGACACGCCGCGAGGTGTACACAGCCGCACTGCGGTTAGCGGGCTATTTGTTGCAACAGGGCGCCAAACCGGGCGATGTGCTGGCCTTCCAACTGCCAAATTGGTCAGAGAGTGCGATCATTGCGTTGGCGGCACGTATGTTGGGTGTGGTGGTTACGCCGATTCCACCCATTTATCGACAAGCGGAAGTCTCTTACATTTTGCGGGAAACCGGTGCCCGTTTCCTGTTCATTCCGCAAAATTTTCGCAAACACGATTACGTCACTATGGTGGCGGATATTCGCGAGGCGTTGCCCAGCCTGGAACAGGTGGTGGTGCTGCGCGGAGAGGCCGGCAATAACATCGCCTGGGAAAATACTCTGGACTCAGAGCCGGCGACCGAATTACCGGAGGTGGATCCTGCCAACGCTTTCCTGATTATGTTTACCTCTGGTACAACCGGACGGGCGAAAGGGGTGATTCAAACCCATTACGGGTTTGGTTACAAAGCCCGGCAGATGGTCAATGCCTGGCATGTGAGTCATGACGATGTCATTTTTATGCCGTCACCGGTCACTCACATTACCGGTGCCATTTGGGCGTTTGATATTCCATGGCTGTCCGGCGCTCCAGCCGTGCTGCTGGATGTGTGGAATGTGGACGACGGCATTCAGGCCATCCGTGAACACGGTTGTACCATCAGCGGTGGAGCGACGCCTTTTCTGCAGCAGTTACTGGCGGCCACTCAGGATGACCGCAGTGCCTTGTCGTCCCTGCGAACTTTTTTCTGCGGTGGCACCTCCGTCTCTCCCGAACTGATCAAGCAAGTGGCCCGCGAATTTCCCCAGTGCCTGTTTTTCCGCGCTTATGGCTCCACCGAAATGATGACAGTGACCCTGGGCATTGCCAGTCAAGAACAAGCCGAGCTGGGTGCAGAGACCGATGGCATCGTGTTGCCTCCCATGCAGGTCAAGCTGGTGGATGATGAGGGTAGAGAAATAACGCAAGAGGGTGTCGAGGGCGAAATCCTGGCGTTTGGGCCGGAGCAGTTTGCCGGTTATTTACACCCCGAAGACAACCAGGACGCTTTTGACGAGCAGGACTTTTTCAGGATGGGGGATCTGGGTCAATGGCATGCCAACCATTACCTGATCATCACTGGCCGCAAGAAAGACATCATTATCCGTTCCGGCGAAAACATCAGTCCCAAAGAAGTCGAAGATGTGTTGATGGAGCATCCCGCCATAGCCGAAGTAGCCATTGTGGCCATGCCCAGTGACGTGACGGGTGAAATGGGCTGCGCATTTGTGTTGTTGAATCCCGCCTGCTCATTCGATATGGCGGATATGAAAGCGTTTCTCGATCAAAGCGGCCTGGCCAAACAGAAATTTCCGGAATGGCTGGAGATCGTTAAAGACTTTCCCCGGGTACCCTCCGGTAAAGTGCGTAAGGACCTTCTGCGTCAGCAGGCGAAAGAACTGTTTGAAGCCACTCTTAATGCCAATAATTCTAAAAGTTCCAAGGTGACCTCATGTCAGTAATCTCTCTGGAAAATCGACTGGCGATTCACGAATTGATTGCCGAGTATTCGCACCACGTGGATAACTACCGGGGTGAGAACTGGGCGTCATTGTTCATCGACGGTGGTCGCCTGGTTGGCCCCGGTATTGAAGTGATAGCGCCTCAGGGGTTTATCGATAAAGCCCAGGAATTAAAACGTGGTGACAAAGAATACCGCCATGCCATCAGCAACATTTATCTTGAGGCGGATTCCAACAACGAGCGGGCTACTGCAAACGCCTATGGTGTGGTGTCCGACTGGGCCAATAAGCCGGCTGAGATGTCGATTTTCGTTGAATACCGGTTTGATGTGATCAAGCAGGGCGAGCGTTGGAAAATTGCCCTGATGCGGGTGCATATGCCTTATGACCTTTGAATACTGGGGGAAAAATGACAATGAGGCTTGAGAACAAGGTTGTATTGTTAACAGGCGCAGCCAGTGGTATGGGCGAGTCCCATGCCCGGCGAGTGATCGCTGAAGGCGGTTACCTGATGATGACCGACATCAATGGGGATGCCGGGGCGTCTCTGGCGGCAGAGTTGGGTGAGCGGGCGGTCTTCCAGCAACACGATATTTCCCGGGAAGAAGACTGGGACGCTGTCACTGCCACAGCGATGCAACATTTCGGTCGTATAGATGTACTGGTGAACAACGCCGGCATTCTCACCAAGGGGGATATTCACAGCGAAACCCCGGACAGTTTGCGGCACGTACTGGATGTCAATGTGGTCGGTACCTGGATGGGTATTCGCGCCGTCAGTCGCATCATGATCGATCAGGGCAAAGGCTCCATTATCAATGTCTCTTCGCAGGTCGGCTATCGCGGCTGGGACAATTACAGTGTCTATGGTTGTTCAAAGTGGGCGATTCGCGGTCTGACCCATCATATGGCCATGGAACTGGCCAAACATAACATCCGTGTCAATTCCATTTTGCCCGGTGCGGTGGACGATACCGGGTTATTCAGTGATCGGGTGGATGCTGAACTCCGCGCCAGGGTCAAGGCGTCCATTCCATTGAACCGTTTTGTCACTCGGCAGCAGGTATCGTCGTTGATGGTCTACCTGGCGTCTGATGAATCCGATGCGACCACCGGCACAGACAATTTGATCGACTGTGGTGTCAGCATTTAACGCCTATTTTGCAGGAACATATTTCGGGAGAGAGGTATGAGTACAGAAGCGCTTTATTACGACCAATACAGCTATGAGATCGATGACAATCCCTACGCCATCTGGAAGCGCCTGCGAGACGAAGCGCCCGTCTGGCATAACGACAAATACAATTACTGGGTTTTGAGTCGATACGACGATGTTCTGAAAGCCTCTATGGATTGGGAAACTTTCAGTTCCTCCTGGGGCACCGTACTGGAATTAATGTCCGAGCAACCGGGCGAAACCAGTTTGATGATCAACAACGATCCGCCTTATCACGATCAGTTGCGCAAGGTGGTGGCTCCCCGTTTTACACCAGCGGCCATTGCCAAGCTGGAAAGTGATATCCGGGAAATTGTGGTGGGCTACCTGCAGCCTCTAGAGGGTAAAACTGAATTTGATTTTGTACAGGACTTTGGTCGCTGGATTCCCATGGATGTGATCAGCCATCTGCTGGGCATTCCCCACGAGGACCGTCGGCAGATCAACCAGTGGGCGGATGACTCCCTCAGTCGTGATGAAAATGGTGGTTTCACCGATCGTTGCATGGAAGCGATGGGCAAGACCATGGAGTACATGACCAACATTCTGGCTGAGCGCAAGGCCAATCCCTGTGGAGACTTTCTGTCGGAATTGGCCCACGCCGAATTGACCGAAGCAGATGGTAGCACGCGCCCATTCCGCGAAGATGAAAGCATGTACTTTATGATGCTGCTGGCTTCAGCCGGCAACGAAACCGTCGCCCGATTATTAAGCAATGCGGGGGTGCTGTTGGCCAGACATCCGGAGCAACGACAAAAACTGCGTGATAATCCTGCGCTGATTCCTCGCGCCATCGAAGAGTTACTGCGTTACGAACCGCCATCACCGATCCAGTTTCGACGCATCATGAAAGATGTGGAGCTGCACGGGGTGACCATGAAGAAGGGCGATAATGTGGCCTTACTGACGGCCGCGGCGACCCGGGATGATCGCCAATGGGAAGATCCAGAAACCTTTAATGTCGAGCGCCAGCCCAAGCGACATGTGACTTTTGGCTATGGCCCCCACACTTGCCTGGGGTCAACTCTGGCCCGTCTGGAATCGAAAATCGCATTGGAAGAGGTCCTCAAGCGTATCGGTGACTGGGATCTTGTCGACGATAAGTTGAAGCGCACTCGCACCAGTACCGTACGAGGTTATTCAAACGTACCGGTTGTTATTTTGGAGAAATGAACCATGAATATAAACGATCTAATTATCATCAGTGTGGATGATCATGTCAGTGAACCTGGCAATATGTTTGACAACCACCTGCCAGAGGAACTCAAGACAAAAGCACCACAATTGAAAACCATGGACGGCAAAGACTTCTGGGTGTTCGGTGATGTGGTGTTGCCCAATGTCGGGTTGAACTCGGTGGTTGGCCGGCCGAAGGAAGAATATGGCATGGAGCCCCAGAGTTATTCGGATATTCGTCCGGCTAACTACGACATTCACGCCCGCATCGATGACATGAATGTCAATGGCATTTTAAGTAGCATGTGTTTTCCGACCCTGTGCAGCATGGATGGCAGCATCTTCAGTTACAACCCGGATCGCAGCCTGAGCTTGCGAATGATTCAGGCCTACAATGATTGGCAAATCGATGAGTGGGCCGGCACTTATCCAGGGCGGATGATCCCACTGTCGGTGATTCCTTACTGGGATGCTGAACTGGCGGCCAAAGAAGTTAAACGCGTGGCGAATAAGGGATGCCATGCCATTACTTTTTCCGATAATCCCTCGAAGAAAGGTTTTCCATCCATCCACGATCCTTATTGGGAGCCTCTGTGGCGAGCCTGTGATGAAAACAAGGTGGTGATCAATTGCCACATTGGCACCGGTTCAGAACCTCCTCATCCCTCTGACTTGTCACCGATGAATGCCTGGATTACAGCCATGCCGATCTCCATTGCCAATGCCGCAGCGGACTGGTTGCATCTTGAAGCCTTGTTGCGCTATCCGAACATGAAAGTGGCGCTGTCTGAGGGGAGTATTGGCTGGATTCCGTATTTTCTGGAGCGGGCTGAGTTCACCAACGAGCAACACATCTGGACCAATGTGAACTGGCAGGGTAAATCCCCTACCCAGGTATTCCGTGAACACTTCCTCTGCTGCTTTATCGAAGATAAGTTTGGCTTGAAGAATTATAAGGACGTGGGCGAAGACATCATTTGTTATGAATGCGACTACCCTCACTCAGACTGTGTCTGGCCCGAAGTGCCTGAGCGCTTGTGGGAATCCTTGAAAGATTTACCCGAGCCGGTCATCAATAAAATTACCCATGAAAATGTGATGCGCGAGTACAGTTTTGATCCCATTTCTCAACTAGGTCGGGAAAACTGCACAGTCGGCGCTTTGCGAGCCCAGGCCACTCATGTGGATACCAGTGTGAAGTCAGCCGCGGGTTTGAATCCAGGATCCGATAATCGAGTGGTAACCTCGGGTGATATACAAAACATGTTTGCTTCTATGATGCCAAAAAAGTAATGGCAATCAGTTAAGCAAACACGCTACAAAATTTGAGGGAGTAAATGTTATGAGCGAAATGGTACTTTATAAGGTTGAAGACGGCGTAGCCGTGATAACCCTGAACCGACCGGAAGTTCACAATGCCCAAAGCCCGGAGCTGCTTGAGTTATTGGACGGTTATTGGTCCCAGGCTGCCAAAGATGACGCTGTCAAAGTGATTCTGTTGCAGGCCAATGGTAAAAACTTCTCAGCGGGTCATGACCTGTCGGTACCGGAAGACAAAAAAGATGTGTTTTCCAGTTTTGATTACCCCGATAAAGGCATTATGGGTCAATATCTGTGGGAGCAATCCCACTACTTTGAATACAGCCGTCGCTGGCGCAATAACCCTAAACCGTCCATTGCCTCGGTGCAGGGTGCCTGCATTGCCGCGGGTTTGATGCTGTGCTGGCCCTGTGACCTGATTATCGCAGCGGATAATGCCTGGTTCAGTGATCCGACCATTATGATGGGTATTGCCGGGGTTGAGTACCACGGACATACCTGGGAGCTGGGTCCACGCAAAGCCAAACAAATGCTGTTTACCGGTGGCAAAATCTCTGCGACCGAGGCCGAGAAATACGGCATGGTCAATGAAGTGGTGGCTCTGGAAGAGCTGCCGGAATTTTCCCTGAACCTGGCCAAGCAGATCGCCGAACAGGATATGTTCTCCCTGATGATGGCCAAGCGTGCGGTGAATCAAACCATGGACACCATGGGGCAACCGGCCGCTCTACAAGCCGCGTTTGATTTGCATGAATTCCAGCACGCTCAATGTATTGCCTTGTCCAAAGGTGAGACCGCAGTATTGACTCGGGATGTGTCAAACATGAAAAAGCGGCAGGGCAATTAACAGTACGGAAGTGAAGATACATCATGAGCGGACGTGATGCCGCTCATGAAGTGATGCAGGATTTATGTTGTAGGATTTATAGTGACCGTCAAAGGCTATCAATCAGTATTGTGATTCCGGGACTTTGACGATCATGCCGGACAGCTCTTGCGTCAGGGTAACCTGACAGCCGAGGCGGCTGTTCTCCTGCGGATCGTTGGCAATTTCCAGCAGAGACATTTCAACGTCTTCTGCGGCCGGCATACGGGACAGGTAGTTTTCGTCGATATAGCAGTGGCAGGTGGCACAGCTGCAGGCACCGCCACAGTCGCCCAGGACGCCATCAACGCCATTATCGAGGGCCAATTGCATCAGCGAGGTGCCTTCTTCGGCTTCTACGACTTTCTCGACGCCATCCGGTTGAATAAAAGTTATCGTTATCATCATTGCCCCGTATTGGTAGTAATATCATCTTATGATTAATTGACTGATCGTCAGTTTAGTGAAATTATAAACACAATAAAAATATTGTAAACCGTGTGATTCAGGAATCTGTGGTTTTGGAAGATATGAACAAGCATCCGGTACATCCCTATTACCAGGCCATTTTGGATATCTACGCCGAAAAAGGCCGACCATCCTATAACCAGCTCTCACCGCAACAAGGGCGTGAGATGTTGCGTACCAGTTTGGCGGCGGCTCCACCCCAGAGCAATTTGCCGGTACTGGCCTCGGTACGCAACGAAACCCTGTCCAGTCAGGGCAGGGACATTCCTATCCGACGCTATGTGCCTGAAGGCGAACCCTATGGCGTGTGCGTTTACTTTCACGCCGGTGGCTGGGTTATTGGGGATCTGGACACCGCCGATGCGTTGTGCCGGCGTCTGGCTGCGGCGGCGGGCTGCGAATTGGTCAGTGTGGATTATCGGTTGGCTCCGGAGCATCCATTCCCGGCACCGCTGGATGATGCCTATGACGTCTTGCAATGGGCGGCCGAGAAAGGTGAACCGCTGCTGGTTGCCGGTGAAAGTGCCGGTGGCAATTTGGCCGCAGCGGCCACGATACGTAGCCGCGAAGAAAGTGGTCCAGAAGTGGTTGGTCAGTTGCTCGCCTATCCGGTGACGGATCACGACTTTACCACCTTGTCTTACCGTCAGTTGGGCAGCCGTGACCTGTTGTTGTCGGAAGCGGAAATGCGCTGGTTCTGGGATCAGTATTGTCCGGCATCGGTGGAGCGCAACAACCCGCTGGTGTCGCCTTTGCGGGTAGAAGACGCCGGCGGACTGCCACCCGCGCTGATTTGTGTGGCTGGACTGGATCCATTACGCGACGAAGGCCTGGCCTACGCCCAACATTTGGCGGCGGCCGGTGTGCCAGTACAGACCCGCTGCGATCCTGGTGTGTTGCACGGCTATTTCAGTGCTGCCGGCAGCGTCCCGGCTGCTGCCGAGGCGGTGTCACAGGCGGCGTTGTGGATGAAACAACGATTGCAATCGACTATTGCTATCGACTAGAGACGCACAGGCTGGATAAGCAGTAGGCCCTGGCCGGTGATTCCCGCAGGGCCTAACGTTGTATCTCAACACAGGGATAGCGGTAGTTCTAGCAACTCAACAGTTCATAGTCCTCAAGGCGAGGCTTGGCCATGACTTCCATAAAGTATTCATAGGGCCATGGCCACACTTGAGGCACGCCATTAGCGTCCAGATACCAACTTTTACAGCCTGAGGCAAACACGGTTTTCTTGGCCGCTTGTGTGCGCAGGGCTTCATATTCTTCCAGTGCCTGAAGGCTGGGCGATACCGCCTGGTATTCGCCAGTACGCAACAGCTCCACCAGCTGATCGATGTAATTCCATTGGCGTTCGGCGATATCGATCAGTGAGAAATTACCCACTGGACCGGTAGGGCCGTTGAGCATAAAGAAGTTGGGAAACTCGGGTACCGTGACCGCGTAATAGGCTTTGGGGTGTTCTTGCCACAGGGCGTTTAAATCCACTCCGTCGCGACCGGTGATGGTCATGGGGCGGACAAACGCATCGGCTTTAAAACCGGTGGCCAACACGATCACGTCAAGCTCATGGAAGGAACCGTCCTGCATGCGGATGCCATGGCTTTCGATTCTTTCAATGCCCGCCGTATCCACTTCCACGCTCGGGTGTTGAACCTTTTGGTAATAATTGGGGGAAAACACCAGGCGTTTACAGGCGGCGCGGTAATTGGGGCGCAGTTTTTCCCGCAATGCGGGACCCTGAATGCTGTCTTCCAGGTTTTGCTCAACGATGGACTGGATTTCTGCCAGCTCCGGCGAATCGGCATCAATGATCGCGGCGAGAAAACGACCCCGACGCGCCTGGGCTTCCGGGCCGCTGCGAACGTCTTCAATCTTGTCGGGATTGGCGCGAAAGGCTTGCTTGTCCTCTTCGCTGTAGCGGGTATCCGGGCAGGGCATAATCCACTGGGGCGAGCGCTGTAAATGAACCAGCCGCTCCACCTTGCCGGACAGGGCAGAGACAATCTGTATGCCGGTGGAGCCGTTGCCTATCACCGCCACCTTCTTGTCGCTGTAGTCGATGCTGTGATCCCAGCGGGCGCTGTGAAACGCTTTTCCGGCAAAGTCCTGCAAACCGGGAATATCCGGGACATTGGGGTGATGCAATACACCGGTTGCCGCTACCAATACGTCAGCAGTGTCCTGCAGGCCATCTTTGGTTTGCACCTGCCAACGCCCTTGCTCATACCGACAACTGGAAACTTCGGTATTAAACTGAATAAATTCCTGCAATCCGTACTGGTCCGTCATTTTTTCAAAATAGGCTTTGATTTCCGGGCCGGGGGCGTAGAAGGCACTCCAATCGGGATTGAAGGCAAACGAATAGCTGTAGGAGTGGGCGGGTGTATCGCAGGCGACGCCGGGGTAACTGTTTTCCCGCCAGGTGCCGCCGACTGATTGGCCCTTTTCATAGATAACGAAGTTGTCTTCGCCCCGTTGCCTGAGCTTGATGCCAGCCAGGATTCCGGCCATGCCGGCACCAATAATGATATAGCGTAAGTTTTTTTGTGGTTTGTCTTCCGTTGCCATGCAGCACCATCCTCCGGCATTCTGTACCGGCTGCCTTTGTTGTCTGACAGGCCCAAGTACAGCGTTAGGTCTCTTTATATTTATATAGCATGCATGATTACTTATCGTGGTCCCTCTTGTCAATAATTAACGAATCGTCAATTATTGGTTGAAAAGGGCAGGTTGCGACAGGTACACTCGACCTGCTTTTTCCAGTTATTAATAACGCATAAAAGAGTGACGACCGTGGATTTAGCTTATACCGACAAGCAACAAGCCTTCAGACAGGAGGTTCGTGACTGGCTGGCAGCCAATGTGCCTGACTCTCCCCTGTTAACCTACGATACCGAGGCTGGTTTCCAGCAACACCGGGAATGGGAAGCCGTGTTGTATAAAGGGCGCTGGACCATGGTGACCTGGCCGGAAGAGCTGGGGGGACGCGGCAGTGATCTTATTGAGTGGTTGATTTTTGAAGAGGAATACAACCGCGCCCGGGCACCGAAACGGGTCAATATCAACGGTATTTGCCTGCTGGGCCCAACCTTAATGGAATATGGTACTGAGGCCCAAAAAGAACGGTTTTTGCCCAAGATGGCCAGCGGTGAGGAAATCTGGGCGCAGGCCTGGTCTGAGCCCGGTGCGGGTTCGGATATGGCCGCCATTCGCACCAAGGCTGAGCGCCAGGGTGATCATTATATTCTCAATGGCCAGAAAATCTGGTCCACCCGAGCGGTCTGGGCCGATTGGTGTTTTGGTATGTTCCGCACAGATCCTGAGTCTGAACGGCACCACGGGTTGACCTTTATTCTGGTTCCACTCGATACCCCGGGGATCACCGTACGCCCCATTCCACAATTAGACGGGCTACCAGGTTTTGCGGAAATCTTTTTTGACAATGTGGCTGTACCGGTGGAAAACCGTCTGGGTGATGAGGGCGCGGGTTGGCAGGTGGCCATGGCCACCGCCGGCTTTGAGCGTGGCTTGATGCTGCGTGCCCCGGCACGTTTTCAGGAAACCGCACGGCGATTGATTGAGCTGTACCGGGAAAACCAGGATACCGTCAGTTGCGATCCATCGATTCGGGATGCAGTGATACGGGCCTATCTCGATGCCGAGAGTTATTGCCTGACCACCTACCAGACCGCCTGTCGTTTAAATCAAGGTGGCAAGATAGGACCGGAGTCGTCCACCAATAAAATATTCTGGTCCGAGCTGGATCAATCCATGTGCACCACCGCCATGAGCATTCTTGGTGCGCGAGCAGAATTGTTGCCACATGCACCAGCGGCGGCCGGGGTAGGTACCTGGCTGGATGATTTCCTGTTTTCGCAATCCGGTCCCATCTATGCGGGCAGTAATGAAATTCAACGCAACATTATTGCCGAGCGCATGCTGGGCATGCCGCGCAAATAACGGAGGGCGGAGCCATGGATTTTACCTTTACTCAGGACCAGTGGTTATTTCGTGACAGTGTAAGGGAGTTCCTGGTGAACGAAGTGACCCCGGAACGCATTCGCGCAACCTGGGCTAGCGAGACCGGGCGCAGTGATAGCTTGTGGCAGCAAATGGCTGAACTCGGATTGACTGCCCTGACCGTACCGGAAGCCTTCGGTGGCCTGGGCATGTCGGAGCTGGACTTTATTCTGCTGGCGCAGGAGTGTGGCTATGTCGCGTTACCCGAACCGTTGGTGAATACGGCTCTGGTGGCTGTGCCACTGTTGTGTGATATCTCGGCGTTGTGTGAACTCTCTGCGAATGATGCGGGTGCAGAATTGGCACAGCATTGGCTGCCTAAGGTGGCTGATGGAAAGGCAAAATTGATTGCCGCGGTGGAGCAGAACCTGGTGGTGGAAGATGCCCATATCGCGGACTTATTGCTACTGGAGCGAGCCGGAGCACTCTATGCCCTGACTCGTGAGCAGTTTACCGCCATCGCTAATGAATCGGTGGATCCCTCACGTCGACTGTTCACCATCGAACTGGCAGACGGCGTGGAGCCATTGCTGAGTGCCGTACAGGCTTCGCCATTACTTGCTGACTCTCTCAACCGCGGGGCATTGGCCTGTGCGGCCCAGGCGTTGGGGTTGACCCAGCGCATGATCGATTTGTCGGTAGCCTATACTTCAGATCGGCAACAGTTTGGTGTTGCTATTGGCAGTTTTCAGGCCGTTAAGCATCATATGGCCAATGTGGCTGTGCGTCTTGAATACGCCAAAGCGCCGGTGCATCGTGCCGCTTATGCCGTGACCCAGCGGCTCGACAATCGGCATCTGGCTGTGTCCCACGCCAAACTGGTGGCCACTGAAGCTGCCGCTCTGGCCGCCAAAAACAGCATTCAGGTACACGGTGCCATGGGCTATACCTGGGAAGTGGACCTTCACATTTTTATGAAAAAAGCCTGGGCACTAACGAATACCTGGGGCGATGTGGGTTACCACAAGCAACGGGTGGCCGACGTCATTTTTGCCGAAGGTGCAGCGATTGGTCCTGAGGCGACGTTTGGCTAAGATGGCCGTTACGCTCAGATAGTCGTTACACATTAGATAGTCGTTACACTTAGATAACAGCCATTCCTTTTCCGAACCTAACAAAAAGATAATAAGTATGGATAACACGGAATTTGACGAACAATTTGACTTTGTGGTGGTAGGCAGTGGCGGCGGCTCCATGTGTGCTGCGCTCTATTTGCAATCCAAAGGTTACCAGACCCTGGTTTTGGAGAAGACTGATCTGATTGGCGGGACAACGTCCCGTTCGGGCGGGGTGATGTGGATCCCCAACAATCGCTTTATGAAAGAAGCGGGTATCGAAGACAGCGTTGAACAGGCATTGGCTTATATTGAGGCCACTGCCGGCGAGTCGCAAGATGCACCCGGAACAACCCGGGAAAAGCGCAAAGCCTATGTGCGAGAAGGCGCCCGGATGGTCGATTTTCTGGTGGAGCAGGGCATCAAACTGCGTCGATCACCGAACTGGCCGGACTACTACGATGAGCGTCCCGGCGGTTCGGTTCCGGGGCGTACGGTATTGGCCGATCTGTTTGATATCAATGAACTGGGGCAATGGAAACACAAACTGCGGCCGAATTTTATGGCAGTGCCGGCCTATCACAGCGAAGGTTTTGAAATCTCCACCTTCAAATCGTCTTTTAATGGCAAAAAGACCATGCTGAAGCTGGCACTACGCATGGCCATGGCGAAATTGACGGGCAAGGAATGGGTGCCGGCGGGAGCCGCCTTGCAAGGCCGCATGCTCAAAGCCTCATTACGAACCGGGGTTGATATCAGAACCGCTGCTGAGGTGGTCTCGCTGATCGTCAGCGGTGGTGCCGTGAAAGGGGTGGTGATCGATAAGGGGGGGCGTCCCAGACGCATAGGTGCCAGCCTGGGGGTGCTCGTCAATGCTGGTGGTTTCGCTCAAAATCAGGCCATGCGCGATCAATACATTCCCAACACTTCGGTCGAGTGGACGGCGGCCGCGCCTGGTGATACCGGGGAAATGATCAATCAATTGATGGGTTTGGGAGCCGCATCCGGGCAGATGAATGAGCGGGTGGGCAATCAAATGAGCATTCCCCCCGGACAAGAGAACCACAGCGGTGAGGGTGTTGCGCTGGGCAAGATCAGCGGTCAGATGAACTTCTCCAAACCCCATTCCATCGTGGTGGATCAGTCCGGGGTTCGCTACATGAATGAATGCGGTTCCTACATGGCGTTTTGCCAAAACATGCTCAAACGGCACGAAACCGTGCCTGCGATTCCCAGTTGGTGGATTGTGGATGAGCAGTACATGCAGAACTACATGTTTTCAGGCACCATGCCAAGAAAAGCCAAACCCCAGGAATGGTACGAATCCGGCTACTTGAAACGGGCTGACTCGCTGGAAGAATTGGCCACCTTAATCGATATGGATCCCCAAGTACTGAGTCGCAGCGTTCAGAGGTTTAACGAGGCTGTGGCGTCCGGACGAGACGATGAGTTCCGGCGCGGTGCTCGCGAGTACGATCAGTGGTTGGGTGATCGTTATCACACGCCTTCTGCAACACTGGGCACTATTGAGCAACCTCCCTTTTATGCTGCACCCGTTGTACCAGGGGATGTTGGCACTTATGGGGGGGTAGTAACCGATGAGCACGGTCGGGTGCTGCGTGAAGACGGTTCCGCTATCGACGGGCTCTATGCCACCGGCACAACCACGGCTTCCGTGATGGGGCGTATTTACCCCGGAGCGGGATCCAGCATTGGGCCATCGTTTGTGTTCGGTTACCTGGCGGCAAAGCACGCGGTAGAGAGAGTCCAACAGGCAGACCACGCGACCACTCTGCAACCCACAAAAGCCGCCTCTACAGTTTAAGCGAGCCAACTGTCAGCAAGGCCTCTGCACCTCTGTCAACCGCCAGATTGAGGCCGTTGATGTCGCCGGCCTCTTCATCTGAAACGAGACTCAGCAATGTCAGCCAGTCGGAGGCTCGTTGGGACCAGACCATGCCGCCAATAGAAGCTACGGACACAATCGCACTGCCTGTTGGCATGCGTGGGACCAGCTGTTCCGTTAAATAACGCGTTGCCAGAAAGTTCACGCCAAAGACCTGTTCGTCCGGGTGAGTTGGGCCAAGACCGGCGCAGTTAAACAGGGCATCAATGTGATGAGGGAGTTGAGTCAGCGCACTGTCCAACGAGGAACGGTCCAGAAAATCCGCCTGGTGAAAGTGTGGCAGGTCATAGTCAGGTGTGTTTCGATCCATGCCATGCACCTCAGCTCCTGCATGCTAATGATCTCTCTACGGCCCTAAAAGGGGAGTTTGGGGAAAACTATCACAAACACCTATAGCTGACCATAAGCCAGTTATAGGTGTTTGGTGTTTATAGCCTTCTATGCATCAAACCTCTGGCTAAAAAGGAGCTTTGTGTGCCATCACTAGATTGTTTAGATAGAAAACAGCATTTTCTATCAGTAAATTTCTGCAACGGATAAGTAAACACGAGCTTTTGTCTTGAAGTTCTTCAGATGGTAGGTTTATACTATTAACTAATCTATCGTCAGTTATTTCATGGTTTTGCCCCAGCCATCGAGTCTGATCTGCAGGACTGTTGACGACCAGGAAAACATTGAAGATTACCTGGATAATAATAAGAGTCTTAGATTATGAGTAATGAAAACAACGCCAAGCTTCAGCAGGTTCCCTTTCGGATACACAATCCAGAGCTGATTCCCAGCGAGCGCTATTACGATGAAGCGTTTTTTAAGCTCGAACAGGACAAATTCTGGCCTCACGTTTGGCAAATGGCATGTCGTTTGGAAGAGATTCCTGAGGTTGGCGATTATGTGGTGTATGACATCCTCGATAAGTCCGTCATTCTCGTAAACACCGAAACTGGGGTGAAAGCCTTTAAAAATGCCTGTCGTCATCGGGGGGTGAAGTTAGTCCATGGCCCAGGCAGTGTATCTGAAGCGGGTTTTATCTGCCCTTTCCACGGTTGGCGCTACAGCGCTGAAGGCGAATGCACCTTTGTGTATGGCCGCCATATTTTTTCGGAAGAACTGATTGCCAGTGACAAAATTGCCCTGGACGCGGTCAGAGTAGAGTTCTGGGCCGGTTGCGCCTTTATTAATTTCGATAACGAAGCGCCCCCATTGCGCGAGTGCCTTGGGCCTGTGGCTGAGCGTATGGACGCACGAAACGCGGATAAATTGAGGATGGAGTGGTGGTTTGCCACCGAGCTGCCGACGAACTGGAAGCTGGCCATGGAAGCATTCCAGGAAGGTTATCATGTGATGCAAACCCATCCCCAGTTGATGGAAACCATCTACAAAGGTAGCAAAAGTTATGGCCCCGATGCCGATGGCGTAAGGGTGAATGAAAACCTTGCCCCGAGAGAAGTGGTCAATCTGACTGCCGATTTTTTTTCCCGTTTGAGCGATGGCATGGATGGTATGGTGCACAAGACGGAAGTCGAAGTGCTGGAGCGGCTGCGGGAGATGGACGTGCCGGACGATCCGGATTTGGCTTATCAAATGTTTCACGGTACCGCTTACGCAGAAATTGCCAGGGATGCCCAAGAGCGTGGTGTGCCCATCTTTGACATGCTGAAAATCGTGATGGATGGCAACTTCCATGCGGTGGAATTTATGTTCCCCCACTTTTTCCTGTTGCCGACTTTCGGCGCGATGTCATCCTACCGAATTCGTCCATTAACACCGGAAACCTGTTTGTTTGAAATCTGGTCGCTGGTGATTCCGCCGGAAGGGGAAGAGGTAGAGCCCCCGTCAGAACCCACAGTCTTGCCCTATGATTCACCGGACTTTCCGGAAATTCCTCGCCAAGACTATTCTAATTTGCCGATACAGCAAACTGGTCTGCACAACATCGATTTTATGCGCTTGGGCAAGGGTGGTGATGGTTTGCCTGGTGAAGGGATGATCAGTAATTACCAGCGCTTGCTGGATGGTTATCTGGCGGGGCTGGATCAAGAAACACTCAAACGCGGTTCGCAAATCGTTAATAGCGGTTTTGATGCAACCATTCTGGATATCGGCTTTTGACCGGTTGATTTTTATAAAAAACTATAGTTGAATCATCGTCAGTTATTGATGTAGATGTGCTTTGTCATTTCCTTTTTCTGTAAGGGAATGGTGTTCCAAGAAATATAACAATAAGTAAACACTTGTGGAGGCTGTCTAATGAGCCAGGTGGAGAAAAAAAGAGAAGGTGCTTCAAACATTCTGTTGCGTGCTGCAATCCTATCAAGTATGGGGTTGGTGGCAAATACCAGTATTGCTGAAAACATGGTGTTGGAAGAAGTCATTGTTACCGCACAAAAGCGTGAACAAAGCCTTCAACAGGTGCCAGTCGCTGTAACTGCATTGACCCAGGAAGCTCTGGAAGTAAACAAAATTATCAGTGTCAATGATTTGAGCGGCTTAGCCCCAGGATTGACGGTGCGCCCTGCGGCTGGAGGTACCAATCTCCCTGCTTTTAATATGCGCGGTATAACGAGCTATGGCGTTGTAGCCGGATCGGACAAACAGATCTCAACCTATTTGGATGGGGTATACATTGGTTCGCCTCGTGGTTCGATCTTCAGCTTGCCAGATATTCAACAATTAGAAGTCTTGCGTGGTCCTCAGGGCACACTGTTCGGCCGTAATGCCACTGGTGGTGCTATCAATATTCGTACCCGTGATCCGAGCGGTGAATTTGGCATAACCCAGACGGTAGGATTTGGTAATCTGGATGCATTTTCCGCCCGCACCACCATTGATTTTCCCGCGGTAGGCCCCTTTAGTGCTTACCTCAGTTATGCGAAAGAAGAACGTGATGGTGATGTTAAGAACTTAGGGGCAGGTGTTGTGTGGGATCGAAGCGCCTATGGTATTGGTGTTGATGAATCCCCAGACACGCTGGGTGAAGTGGATACGGAAACTTATTTCTTTGCCGCTAAACTGGACTTGGATAATGTTCAGCTAACGTACAAATTTGACTACAGTACTGACGAAGGTACCCCACGCGCTTCCGGGTTTGTAAATGATCCTACACCAATTTTGTATGGGCTATCTTTACAAGGAGTAAGTGTTGTTACTCCCCCATCGTTTGGCGCTTCTCGCCCAAGTGCCGTGGAAAATTCCTGGTCGACTAACCGGGATCAAACTGTTGAAGGCCACAGTTTGGTTGCGGAATGGGAAATCAATGACGCCTGGACTTTAAAAAACACCCTGGCTCATCGTGAAAGTGAAGTGAACCAGCCGGCGGATATTGGCGGCGGCTCTATGGCTATCACAGTACCTTATCCGACTCCCGGTGGTGTTATCCAGCTGCCTGGACATTTCTGCTTAATCTGTTCATTTTCACTGGGTGAAGCTGAGCAAACCAGCAATGAGCTGCAGCTGAACTATGACTCGGATTCTTTGGCGGCTACATTTGGTGCGTTGTGGTATGAGTCAGAAGATAAAGACACGGGGGGGCAGGCGATCTCCTTTACACCTTTCATTGGCGGGTCTCCATATCAGCTGGTGAATCCAGACCCAAGCAGGAGAGGACTGAACGAGGCCGAATCCAAAGCGGTGTTCGCCCATGCTGAATATAGCCTCACATCTGATTTGTCACTGCAGGCCGGTGTTCGAAAAACCTGGGATGAGAAGTCTGGCTACGTCATCAATTTAGACGTAAAAGATGAATTCGAGTACAAAGATGACAACACCAGTTATCTGTTGGGCATGAACTACTATGTGAACGACAGCATTATGGTTTACGGCAAATGGTCCACGGCTTATGTTTCCGGAGGATCTGCTGGTGGCTATGAATTTGCACCGGAAGAAGTAGAATCTTTTGAGCTGGGATTGAAAGGTGACTTTATTGATGGTCGCGTAAGAGCGAACGTTGCTTTATTTGACACCACCTATGAGCATCTTCAGTCATCCCAAAATGGACCTTCTATTCTGGGTGATCCAGTTGCGGCTGCGGGTTTGGCAGCTATTGACCCGGATAAATATTCTGCGGTGAATGTAGCTAATGCGGGCACCTTTATTCTCGAACAGGGTACATTGGAAGCACAGGGTGTTGAATTTGAGGTAACAGCGCTGTTATTGGATGGTCTGACAATGAGCGGATCACTGGCTTACACGGATTCCGAATACAGTGAACTGTCACCAGAGTTAATGGCTATCGATAAAGTCACTTCAGCCAGTGACTATGACCCAACTTTGACGGCAAATTGGAGTGGTAATCTGGCTCTTAGCTATGAGTCCTCTCCGTTTTGGGGGTCGGCCTATGTCAGCGCCGGTTTGAATGCCATCTGGCAAGATAAGATTCGCTATCAGCAGGATAGTGATGCCACACCAGGGGCAAAGTTCAAACCTGAAACCTGGGTAATTAATGCTCGTCTTGCAGTTAAAGAGATTAATTTGGGCAGCCGGTTAACCGGTGAGGTGTCATTGTGGGGACGCAATCTACTGGATGAGGATTACATTGAATTTCCATTAGGTTTGGGACCGGTATCCACCAGTAGTTACATGGATCCACGTACTTATGGAATCGATTTCCGAGTCAATTTCCATTAAGCCCTGGCGATCTACCTCTAAAAAACCCGCGTCTCGCGGGTTTTTTAGTTTATAAAGCTTGAGATTTCTAATGTTTTCCACGGACTCGTGGGCTGATTTGTGTTTCATCACTGGCGGTTGATGACCCATAACGGACCGTCAGCAGAAATTACAGAATAATAGATAACATGACAGGTTCTTGTGAGTTTTTGTTAAGCCTTTAAATTTAGTCACTAAAACAAGGCATCAACCGGGCTTCGTGTGCCGGCACGGCGTTGCCCAATCACATGGGTATATATCTCCGTAGTTCTCAAGTCCGAATGTCCTAGCAACTCTTGTACTGTGCGTATATCACTGCCATTAAGCAGTAAATTTGTGGCGAATGAATGACGAAAGGTATGCGCTGTGACGCGTTTATGAATGCCGCTGGCTTTAACCGCCTTTCGTAAATGTTTGGCATAGGCGGTACCGTGTAGATGATGTCGGCAAATATAGCCGTCATAGGGATGCTGGCAACGGGTTGTCGAGGGGAACAGGTATTGCCAGGCAAAATCGGTTAAAGCCTGACCATATTTGCGGTGTAACGATGGTGGGACCGAGGTAGACCCATACCCTTCCGCAAGATCAACTTCATGAATACGCTGAGTGTCTTCCATTTGTTGCTGTATCGTAGAAATCAGTGCCTCAGGCAGCAATGTGTAACGATCTTTACCGCCCTTACCCCGGAAGATAAAGATAGAGCGATTATGAAGGTCTATGTCTTTGATTCGCAGACACAAGGCTTCGTGTATACGAAAACCACAACCGTACAGTAAAGCGGTAATCAGCCAATATTTACCATGCAGTTGATTTAATATGGCTGTGACTTCAGTGGGGGCCAGAACCGTAGGTACATTTTTGGGGCGTTTGGCAAAGCCATAGTTCAAGTTTTCGATGTCCCGCTGAATGATGTAGCGGTATAAAAAGACAATGGCACACAAAGCCTGGTTCTGTGTCGCGGCACTGACTTTTCGATTGACCGCCAAGTAGCTCAGAAAATGTTCAATCTCGGCATTGCCCATTACCTCAGGGTGCCGTTTATCATTGAAAAGTATGAAATGCCGTATCCAATAGAGGTAGGTCTTTTCAGTTCGCAAGCTGTAGTGGCGAGTGCGAAGTTCGGACCGAACCCGCTCAATGAAGGGAGAAGATTTCACGGGGGACTCCAATGCTGTATTAATATACAGTTATAATGGAGGGGCAGGGAAAAGCAAGGTCAGGGTCTTATGAGCACCGAAATGAATCGACTCAATTATCCCAGGGATTACTTTCTAACCCTCTGAAATTAAAGCGCTTTTGCTGGAGCATTGAGTGCATAGAAGGCCACCTGGGGGTCTCATTAAACACCATGGCTTCTTTTCCACAGTGATAAGCTATACAAAGAGGTGCGCTAACCTATTGAAATTGATATGATTTTATACAAATTACTGGGGAAAATTGGGGGTAGTTTCATGTTGTATAATCGAAATTCCGCCTAATACACTGTTATACGTACAAGGAGTTCTAATTGAGTTCAGGTAATCCGGAGTCGCACGTAAAAGTCGCAAAAATAAGTGCCATACAAGGAATTGTTGTTGCACTAATCACTGCTGTTGCAGGAGTAGCTGCAGGCTATATTGCGCGTGGCGGTGGGGAAGCGAGTCCCATTAAACAACACTGGATTGAAATTAACTCTATTGAATCTAACAACTCAACTCTTGTTCGCTTAGTAATAACGATCAATGGTATTAACTATTCGTATCCATCAAAGGCTGTTTGGGCTGAAATTGGTCCCTCTATGTCAAAGGAGCGCTTCCCCCTGCCTCAAGAGAGCGAAAACTACAGAGTGTCTTTCTCTGCTTTCTTGTCTGAAAGAGGGCCTGCTCCAACGCTGCGGGCCGAATCTCAAGAAGTGAAAGAAATCTCAGTAGGCAAGCTACCGCAAAAGGATCAGGTGTACTACTTGTACCCTGTCGAAGGAAGCTATAGAGCTGCAGTCAAAGACGTAGTGATTGGGTATTCAATTGAATAGTACGTATAACAATAACATCAACTACGCGCCTGCGGCGCCGGACGCTCGTACCTCGCGCCGGTTATGTTGGCGTTCATGCTGGTCGATATCGGAGTGAGTTGTTTTTGGAATCGACACTTAATACCAATGTATGAAAGCCAGGGATTACTTTTTGTAAGTGAGTGAAGATTAGGAAAAATGCCGATAGTCGAGAAA
>JAWMQP010000017.1:0-18584 GCA_033283335.1 Cellvibrionaceae bacterium WSDTSA12
GCGACAACATTCAGATGACTGTTACCCTGATTCACCCAATCGCCATGGACGAAGGTCTGCGTTTCGCGATCCGCGAAGGTGGCCGTACTGTGGGTGCTGGCGTAGTATCCAAGATCCTCGAGTGATCGAGGCCGGCGTCGGGCGAGTGATCGCCTGATGCCAAAGTTTTTAGGCCAGTAGTTCAATTGGTAGAGCACCGGTCTCCAAAACCGGCTGTTGGGGGTTCGAGTCCCTCCTGGCCTGCCAAATTAAATAAGCAGAGTGTAGTAAAGGTTGCAGCATTTTTATGAGCGCTAATGTAGAAGCCAAACAATTTCGCCTCGATGGTCTGAAGTGGCTGTTGGTGGTGGTGCTGGTTGCTGCTGGCGTTGTGGGCAACTCCTACTACTCAGATGTCGCTGTTCTTTATCGTGTGCTGGCGCTGGTTGCCGGTGGCTTGTTGGCAGCTTATGTTGCTATCAATACGGCGAAAGGGCATGCTTTCTGGAGTCTGCTGCGCGAGGCTCAGGCTGAGTTTCGTCGGGTTGTCTGGCCTAGTCGTCAGGAAGTGAACCAGACTACGCTGATTGTCGTAGCAGTAGTTGTGGTTATGGCGATTGTTCTTTGGTTGCTGGACACCTTCCTGGGGTGGTTGGCATCCCTGATCATAGGTTAGAGGTGACCATGGCTAAACGCTGGTATGTGGTTCACGCTTATTCGGGTTTTGAGAAGAAAGTTGCTTCCGCCCTGAAAGAGCGCGTTGAGCTGGCTGGGATGCAAGACCAGTTTGGCGATATTCTTGTGCCGACCGAAGAAGTGGTCGAAATGCGCGGTGGTCAAAAGCGCAAGTCCGAGCGTAAATTCTTCCCAGGTTATGTTCTGGTGCAGATGGAGCTCAGTGATGATACCTGGCACTTGGTGAAAGAAACCCCTCGTGTTATGGGTTTCATTGGTGGCAAGGCGGATAAGCCGGCGCCAATCACTGAGAAAGAGGCCAATGCCATTCTGCAGCGCGTAGACGATTCTGTAGACAAGCCCAAGCCCAAGACTATCTTTGAGCCGGGCGAGATGGTTCGTGTTATTGATGGCCCATTCAACGACTTCAACGGTGTTGTTGAAGAAGTAAATTACGAGAAAAGCAGGCTGCATGTGGCAGTGCTGATTTTCGGACGCTCCACGCCGGTAGAGCTGGAGTTCAGTCAGGTAGAGAAGGCCTGACAGTTTTCCCTGGAGTGATGGTTCTCCAGGCTTTAGGGAAACGGATATTTCGGCCCTCTTCCGCATGCGCGGTGGAGGGCTTTCGCGTCTTCGTAGGTTCTGTGTATGCAGGGCTGCGGGGGCAGGGGAGCCGGCGACAGTCACCTGCGCCACAGGTGGCTCGAGGCGTTAACACCCAATGTTGGGAGTAAGTAAACTATGGCCAAGAAAGTTGAAGCTTATATTAAGCTGCAAGTGCCTGCTGGTCAGGCCAACCCAAGTCCACCTGTAGGTCCAGCTCTGGGCCAGAAAGGTGTCAATATCATGGAGTTCTGTAAAGCGTTTAACGCCCAGACCCAAGGTATGGAAGCCGGATCTCCGGTTCCAGTTGTGATCAGTGTATACAGCGATCGCAGCTTCACCTTTACTATGAAGACTCCACCAGCTTCCTTCCTGCTGAAGAAAGCCGCTGGCATCAAGAGTGGTTCCGGTCGTCCTAACACTGAGAAAGTGGGCAAGTTGACTCGCGCTCAGTTGGAAGAAATCGCTACCGCCAAAATGCCTGACCTGACAGCGTCCGACATGGATGCAGCAGTTCGTACTATTGCAGGCTCTGCCCGTGCTATGGGTCTGGAAACGGAGGGTGTGGTGTAATGGCTAAGTTATCCAAGCGCCAGCGCGCAATTCGTGAGAAGTTGGATTCAACCAAGCAGTACGGCATCGAAGAAGCCGTAACACTGCTGAAAGAGTTGTCTTCCGTTAAGTTCGGCGAGACCGTTGATGTGGCCATCAACCTGGGTATCGACCCACGTAAATCCGACCAGGCTGTGCGTGGTGCCACCACTCTGCCTAACGGTTCAGGTAAAGACGTGCGCGTTGCGGTATTTACCCAGGGTGCTGCTGCCGATGCTGCTAAAGAAGCCGGTGCTGACATCGTAGGTATGGAAGATCTGGCTGAGCAAGTCAAAGCGGGCAATATGGACTTTGACGTTGTCATTGCAGATCCAGCCGCTATGCGTGTTGTGGGTCAGTTGGGTCAGATCCTGGGTCCTCGTGGCCTGATGCCTAACCCCAAAACCGGCACTGTTACGCCCGACGTTGCAACTGCGGTTAAAAACGCCAAGGCCGGTCAGGTTCGCTACCGCGCTGACAAAGGCGGCATCATTCACGGCGCCATCGGCAAGCTGACCTTTGATGCGAATTCCTTGAAGGAAAACCTGGAAGCTCTGATCTCTGACCTGAAAAAGGCCAAGCCAGCTTCTGCGAAAGGTGTATATCTGAAGAAAATCTCCCTGAGCACCACTATGGGCCCGGGCGTGGTTTTGGACCAGTCTACTCTGGATATCTAATCCTCAGTCAGATTGGCTAACGTACTTTGGGGTCTGGTGCCGTCTTCGGGCAGTGCCAGGCCGTCAAAGACCGCAGGTGAAGGAGGGTTGTCTTGTTGTATGGCAAGCAATCTGAACTCTTAATGTCCTGCGCAGACGGTGACACCCAATTCAGTTTTGTAGCTGGATTTGATCACCGAAAAAACGTCTTCACTGTGAATACGGTGGAGATTGAAGTAACGATTGGCGCTCCTCGTCGCAGTCCTCGGATTGTAGGTCTGAGTTGAGCTAATCAAATCCAGGAGAAATCTTGTGGCATTAGGACTCGAAGACAAAAAAGCGATTGTCGCTGAAGTCCAGGAAGCTGCTAAAGCTGCACTGTCGGCTGTTGTAGCAGACGCACGTGGTGTGTCTGTAACCGACATGACAGCTCTGCGCAAAGAGGCTCGTGAGAACGGCGTTTGGGTAAAAGTCGTTCGTAACACTCTGGCGCGTCGCGCAGTAGAAGGTACTGACTACGAGTGTCTGACCGACACTTTTGTTGGCCCTACGCTGATCGCTTTCTCTAACGAACATCCTGGCGCTGGTGCGCGTATTTTCAAGGAGTTCGCCAAAGGAAACGACAAGCTGGAGCTAAAGTCAGCCGCTTTCGAAGGTGCCGTGGTCGATATCAATTTGTTGGCAACTCTGCCAACTTACGACGAAGCGATCGCGAAACTGATGAGCGTGATGAAAGAAGCAGCCGCTGGCAAACTGGTTCGCACTATTGCGGCCATTCGCGACCAAAAAGAGCAAGAAGCCGCTTAATCGCTGGACGATTAAAGGTTTTTGTAAATTTTTTTCTGAGCGGGCGTTTTATCACGCCAACCATGCTCAACTACTTGTAGGAATAGACTCATGTCTCTGACTAAAGACGATATCATCAATGCCGTTGCTGAGATGTCTGTTAAGGACGTTGTTGAACTGATCGAAGCGATGGAAGAGAAGTTCGGTGTAACTGCTGCTGTTGCTGCTGTTGCTGTTGCCGGTGGCGACGCTGGTGGCGCTGCTGAAGAGAAGACTGACTTCGACGTAGTGCTGACTGGCGCTGGCGACAAGAAAGTGAACGTTATTAAAGCCGTTCGTGCTATCACCGGTCTGGGCCTGAAAGAAGCCAAGGCGATGGTAGAAGCCACTCCAGCAACTGTTCTGGAAAGTGCTGCTAAAGACGCTGCTGAAGATGCTAAGAAGCAGCTGGAAGAAGCCGGCGCTTCTGTTGAACTGAAGTAATTCGGTTCACTATCGCAAGTCTGACGCTTGCTATTGCTGAGCGAAGTAACAGCTGTCCGACTTGAGGCTGGCGGGCGTTTGCCCGCCGGCCTTTTTGCCGTTCGTGACTGCGGCATCTGCCTTTGGCAGAAAATGATGTAGAAGTCACTGTGGAGAAGTGGGATTGACGTGTGCCCTGGTGGCGACCCGATCCGGGAATACTGCTCTGCGAAGCGAATACCACGGGATTGAGCCTGACGGAAGTCTGCTGTAGCCGTGGCGAGATGAAGCCTTATCCGTGAACAAGCTGGGGAATACTGATGGCTTACTCATATACTGAGAAAAAACGTATCCGCAAGGAATTCGGCAAGTTGCCGCACGTCATGGATGTCCCTTTCCTCCTGGCGATACAGCTGGATTCATACCGGAAGTTTACTCAGGCAGATCTGTCGCCTGAGGCGCGTCTGGACGTTGGTCTGCACGCGGCTTTTAAATCTGTGTTCCCGATCGTCAGTTATTCGGGAAGTGCTGCCCTGGAATATGTAAGCTATGTGTTGGGCAAGCCTGCATTTGATGTAAATGAATGTATCTCACGCGGTGTCACGTTTGCTGTGCCTCTGCGCGTTAAAGTTCGTCTGATCATTTACGATAAAGAATCAGCGAACAAGTCTATTAAAGACATTAAAGAACAAGAAGTGTACATGGGTGAAATTCCACTCATGACTGATAACGGTACCTTTATCATCAATGGTACCGAGCGAGTGATCGTTTCCCAGCTGCACCGCTCGCCCGGTGTTTTCTTTGATCACGATAAAGGCAAAACCCACTCATCCGGCAAACTGCTGTATTCAGCCCGTGTAATCCCCTACCGTGGCTCATGGCTGGACTTTGAGTTCGATCCGAAAGATCTGGTTTACGTCCGTATTGACCGTCGTCGTAAACTGCCTGCGACCATCCTGCTGCGCGCTCTGGGCTTTACCTCCGAGCAGATGCTGGAAATGTTCTACGACACCAGTAACTTCGCCATCAAAGACGGTGAGTACAGCTTTGAGCTGGTGCCTTCCCGTCTGCGTGGTGATGTCGCCACCTTTGACATCAAAGACGAGAAGGGCAAGGTGATTGTGGAAGAGGGCCGTCGTATTACTGCCCGCCACATCAAGCAGATGGAAAAAGCCGGCATTACCGAAATGCAAGTGCCGCGTGAGTACCTGCTGGGCCGTGCCCTGGCGCGTGATCTGGCCGACACCACCACCGGTGAGCTGCTGTTTGAATGTAATACCGAGATCACCGAAGAAGTGCTGGCCAAGGTGGACGAACTGGGTCTCGACTGCCTGCAGACCCTGTACACCAACGAGCTGGACTGTGGTCCGTTTATTTCCGATACCCTGCGTATCGATCCGACCCGCAGCGAGCTGGAAGCGCTGGTAGAAATCTACCGTATGATGCGTCCTGGTGAGCCGCCAACCAAAGAGTCGGCCGAAGCCCTGTTCCAGAACCTGTTCTTCAGTCAGGAGCGTTACGACCTGTCCAGCGTTGGCCGGATGAAGTTCAACCGCCGTCTGGCACGCGACATCGACACTGGTGAAGGCACCTTGTCCAACGACGACATCGTCGACGTGCTGAAGACCCTGGTCGATATCCGCAACGGTAAAGGTGTGGTGGATGATATTGACCACCTGGGTAACCGCCGTGTGCGTTCCGTCGGTGAAATGGCCGAAAACCAGTTCCGCGTAGGTCTGGTTCGTGTTGAGCGCGCTGTTAAAGAGCGTCTGTCCATGGCCGAGTCCGAAGGCCTGATGCCACAGGACCTGATCAACGCCAAGCCGGTTGCCGCTGCAGTGAAAGAGTTCTTTGGCTCTTCCCAGCTGTCGCAGTTTATGGACCAGAACAACCCACTGTCGGAAGTGACTCACAAACGTCGTGTCTCGGCCTTGGGCCCAGGCGGTTTAACCCGTGAGCGTGCCGGCTTTGAAGTGCGGGACGTACACCCGACTCACTACGGTCGCGTGTGCCCGATTGAGACCCCTGAAGGTCCAAACATTGGTCTGATCAACTCACTGGCAACTTACTCTCGCACCAACAGCTACGGTTTCCTGGAAGCACCTTACCGCAAGGTTGTGGACGGTGTGGCCACCGACGAAATCGAATACCTGTCGGCCATCAACGAAGCCGGTTACGTGATCGCCCAGGCCTCTTCTGTTCTGGACGAGAACAACCAGCTGGTTGAGGAGCTGGTGTCTGTGCGCCACATGGGTGAATTTACCCTGAAGACGGCCGACGAAGTTGAATATATGGACGTATCACCCCGTCAGGTGGTGTCCGTAGCCGCGTCTTTGATCCCGTTCCTGGAGCACGATGATGCAAACCGGGCCCTGATGGGTTCGAACATGCAACGTCAGGCCGTACCAACCCTGAGAGCGCAGAAGCCGCTGGTGGGTACCGGTATGGAGCGCAACGTCGCAGCCGACTCTGGTGTGTGTGTGGTGGCCAAGCGCGGTGGTGTGATTGAGCGTGTGGATGCGGCTCGTATTGTGGTGAAAGCCCACGATTCCGAGACCGACACTGGTGATGCCGGTGTGGATATCTACAACCTGACCAAATACACCCGTTCCAACCAGAACACCTGTATTAACCAGCGTCCCATCGTTAAGACGGGCGACACGGTTTCTCGAGGCGATATCCTGGCTGACGGTCCCTCTGTGGATCTGGGTGAGCTGGCACTGGGTCAGAACATGCGCATCGCGTTCATGCCCTGGAACGGCTACAACTTTGAGGACTCCATCCTGGTGTCCGAGCGTGTGGTGCAGGAAGATCGCTTTACCACCATCCACATTCAGGAACTGACCTGTATTGCCCGTGACACCAAGCTGGGCAGTGAAGAGATCAGTGCCGATATTCCCAACGTGGGTGAAGGCGCCCTGTCCAAGCTGGATGAGTCCGGTATTGTTTACATCGGTGCCGAAGTGGGCCCCGGTGACATTCTGGTGGGCAAGGTGACGCCGAAAGGTGAAACCCAGCTGACTCCGGAAGAGAAGCTGCTGCGCGCCATCTTTGGTGAGAAAGCGTCTGACGTGAAGGACACGTCCCTGCGTGTGCCGACCAGCACCAAGGGTACTGTTATCGACGTACAGGTCTTTACCCGCGACGGTCTGGAAAAAGACCAGCGTTCCGTGGAGATTGAAAAATCCCAGCTGGACGCCATTCGCAAGGACCTGAACGAAGAGTACCGCATCGTTGAGCAGGCCACCCTGGAACGTCTGCACAAAGCCCTGCTGGGTCAGAAAGTGGCCAGCGGCAAAGGCGTCAAGAAAGGCGAAGAGCTGACTGAGGAAGCCTTGAATGAACTGCCGACTGAGCAGCTGTTCAAGATCCGCATGAGCGATGACGTCCTGAATGAGCAGCTGGATCGCGCCGAAGAGCAGTTGATTGAGCGTCGCAAGATCCTCGACGAGCGTTTTGAAGACAAGAAGCGCAAGCTGGAAACCGGCGATGACCTGGCCCCTGGTGTACTGAAAATCGTCAAGGTGTACCTGGCGATCAAACGTCGTATCCAGCCGGGTGACAAGATGGCCGGTCGTCACGGTAACAAGGGTGTGATCTCCGTCATTATGCCGGTTGAAGACATGCCGCACGACGCCAACGGCGAGCCTGTGGACATTGTGCTGAACCCGCTGGGTGTACCGTCGCGGATGAACGTGGGTCAGATTCTGGAGACTCACCTGGGTATGGCGGCCAAGGGTCTGGGGGTCAAGATTGACCGCATGATCCAGGAGCAGAAGAAAGTCGCGGAAATTCGCGATTTCCTCGAAGAGGTCTACAACAAGACCGGCGAGGCTGCCAACAAAGAAGATCTGGCGTCTTTCTCCGACGCGGAAATTCTGGAAATGGCCAACAACCTGCGCGGTGGTGTACCCATGGCGACGGCGGTATTTGACGGTGCCAAAGAGCGCGAGATCAAAGACCTGCTGCGTTTGGCGGACCTGTCCGACACCGGCCAGACCCGTCTCTACGACGGTCGTACCGGTGATCTGTTCGAGCGTCCGGTCACTGTGGGTTACATGTACATGCTGAAACTGAACCACCTGGTGGACGACAAGATGCACGCGCGTTCTACCGGTTCCTACAGCCTGGTTACCCAGCAGCCGCTGGGTGGTAAGGCACAGTTCGGTGGCCAGCGTTTCGGTGAGATGGAAGTGTGGGCCCTGGAAGCATACGGCGCCGCTTACACCTTGCAGGAAATGCTGACGGTGAAATCCGATGACGTGGCCGGTCGTACCAAGATGTACAAAAACATCGTCGACGGTGACCATCGCATGGAGCCTGGCATGCCAGAGTCCTTTAACGTTCTGGTTAAAGAGATTCGCTCCCTCGGTATCAATATCGAGCTGGAGACTGACAACTAAGACGTCAGTGGGGCGGGGTGAAAACCCCGCCTGTGCCAGGAGTCCTGTGTGTCGTGCTATCACCGACACAGGAACTGTAGATAACTTGGGTAGTTACACCCATTGTTGAAAATAGTGGAGACAGTCCCTTGAAAGACTTACTTAATCTGTTGAAGTCACAGGGTCAAACTGAAGAGTTTGATGCGATCCGTATTGCACTGGCGTCGCCGGAAATGATCCGATCGTGGTCATACGGTGAAGTGAAGAAGCCGGAAACCATCAACTACCGGACTTTCAAGCCTGAGCGTGAAGGTCTGTTCTGTGCCAAGATTTTTGGTCCAGTTAAAGATTACGAGTGTTTGTGCGGTAAGTACAAGCGCATGAAGCATCGCGGCATCATCTGTGAGAAGTGTGGCGTAGAAGTCACCTTGTCCAAGGTTCGTCGTGAGCGTATGGGCCACATTGAGCTGGCTTCTCCAACCGCGCACATCTGGTTCCTGAAGTCCCTGCCGAGCCGCATGGGTCTGTTGCTGGATATGACGCTGCGTAACATCGAGCGCGTCCTCTATTTCGAATCCTATGTGGTGACCGATCCCGGCATGACCACTCTGGAGAAAGGCCAGCTGTTGACCGACGAGCAGTACTTTGAGGCGATGGAAGAGTTCGGTGACGAATTCGAAGCTAAGATGGGTGCCGAAGCCATTCAGGAGCTGATGCGTGACATCGACCTGGAAGGTGAAATCCAGCAGTTGCGTGAAGAGATCCCCAATACCAACAGCGAAACCAAGATCAAGAAGTTGTCCAAGCGCCTAAAGCTGCTGGAAGCCTTCTACAACTCTGGCAACAAGCCCGAGTGGATGGTGATGGAAGCGCTGCCGGTACTGCCGCCCGATCTGCGTCCGCTGGTACCGCTGGACGGTGGCCGCTTTGCGACCTCCGACCTGAACGATCTGTATCGTCGGGTGATCAACCGTAACAACCGTCTGAAGCGTCTGCTGGACCTGAATGCGCCGGACATCATTGTCCGCAACGAAAAGCGCATGCTGCAGGAATCCGTCGATGCGCTGTTGGATAACGGCCGTCGTGGTCGCGCCATTACCGGTTCCAATAAGCGTCCGCTGAAGTCGCTGGCTGACATGATCAAAGGTAAGCAGGGTCGTTTCCGTCAGAACCTGCTGGGTAAGCGTGTGGATTACTCCGGTCGTTCCGTGATCGTGGTGGGTCCTACCCTGCGTCTGCACCAGTGTGGTCTGCCGAAGAAAATGGCGCTGGAACTGTTCAAGCCGTTCATCTTCTCCAAGCTGGAGTTGCGCGGTCTGGCCACCACCATCAAAGCCGCCAAGAAAATGGTCGAGCGTGAAGAAGCCGTCGTTTGGGATATCCTGGACGAAGTGATTCGCGAGCACCCGGTGATGCTGAACCGTGCACCGACATTGCACCGTTTGGGTATCCAGGCGTTTGAGCCTGTGCTGATTGAAGGTAAAGCGATTCAGTTGCACCCGCTGGTGTGTGCGGCCTATAACGCTGACTTCGACGGTGACCAGATGGCTGTGCACGTACCGCTGACGCTGGAAGCCCAGCTGGAAGCCCGTGCGCTGATGATGTCCACCAACAACATTCTGTCACCCGCCTCCGGTGAGCCTATCATTGTGCCTTCCCAGGACGTGGTATTGGGCCTGTACTGGATGACCCGTGAGCGTGTTAACGCCCTGGGTGAAGGCATGGTGTTTGCGGATACCAAAGAAGTGTCTCGTGCTTACCACGCCAAGCAAGTGGGTCTGCAGGCGCGCGTCAAAGTGCGTATCAACGAGACGCACATCCGTGAAGACGGTGAAAAAGTCAAAATGACTTCACTGATCGACACCACGGTAGGTCGCGTGTTGCTGTGGGAAATCGTTCCCGAAGGCCTGCCGTTCGAGCAGGTGAACCGTGCGATGGTGAAAAAGGCCATCTCCCAGGTCATCAACCTGTGCTACCGCCTGGTGGGCCTGAAGTCGACGGTTATCTTCGCTGACCAGTTGATGTACATGGGTTACGAGTACTCCACCAAGTCCGGTTCCTCGATTGGTGTGAACGACTTCGAAATCCCAGCGGCCAAGTACGAGTTGGTTGCCGCGGCCGACGAAGAAGTGAAAGAAATTGAAGCCCAGTACGCTTCCGGTCTGGTAACGGCCGGTGAGAAGTACAACAAGGTGATCGACATCTGGTCCCGCGCCAACGACCTGGTGGCCAAGTCCATGATGGAAGGCATCAGTAAAGAGACCGTGACCAACCGTGACGGCGAAGAGGAAGAGCAGGCGTCGTTTAACTCGGTGTACATGTACGCCGACTCCGGTGCTCGGGGCTCCCCCGCTCAGATTCGTCAGTTGGCGGGTATGCGTGGTCTGATGGCCAAGCCGGACGGCTCCATTATTGAGCAGCCGATTACCGCCAACTTCCGTGAAGGTCTGAACGTAGGTCAGTACTTTATTTCGACTCACGGTGCCCGTAAGGGTCTGGCGGATACCGCCTTGAAAACCGCGAACTCCGGTTACCTGACCCGTCGTCTGGTGGACGTGGCCCAGGACGTGGTTGTGACCGAAACCGACTGTGGTACCGACAATGGCCTGACCATGGCACCGGTAATCGAGGGTGGCGACATCATCGAATCTCTGGGTGACCGTATCCTCGGTCGTGTTGTGGCGCGCGATGTGATCCGCGACAACAGCGACGAAATCCTGGTGCCTGCCGGTACCATGATCGACGAGAAGTGGGTTGAACGCATTGAAGAACTGGGTATCGACGAAGTGAAAGTTCGCTCGCCGATCTCCTGTGAAACCCGTCACGGCATCTGTGCCCAGTGTTACGGTCGCGACCTGGCTCGCGGTCACCGCGCCAACCCTGGTGAGGCGGTCGGTGTTATCGCTGCCCAGTCCATTGGTGAGCCGGGTACCCAGCTGACCATGCGGACCTTCCACATCGGTGGTGCGGCTTCGCGGGCGTCTGCGGTTGACAGCGTACAGGTCAAGCAGGACGGTACAGTTCGCCTGATCAACGTCAAGGTTGTGGAAAACTCTGCCGGCAACCTGGTGGCCGTATCCCGTTCCGGTGAGCTGGCGATTGCCGATGCCAGTGGCCGTGAGCGTGAGCGCTACAAGGTACCTTACGGTGCGGAAATTACCGTGAAAGACGGTGAGCAGGTTGAGGGCGGTCAGTTCATCGCCAAGTGGGATCCACACACCCACCCCATCGTTACCGAAGTTGCGGGTAAAGTGGTCTTTGCCGGCATGGAAGATGGCCTGTCCATCCGTCGTCAGACGGACGAACTGACCGGTCTGACTTCCATTGAGGTGATGGACGGCGGTGAGCGTCCAGCGGCGGGTAAAGACCTGAAGCCGGCGATTACCCTGGTGGACGAGGCTGGCAACGAGCTGTGCCTGGCCAACACCAATGTACCGGCGCACTACATGCTGCCTTCCAAGGCGATTCTGAACATCAGCAACGGTGATCAGATTCAGGTGGGTGACATTATTGCCCGTATTCCGCAGGAAGGTTCCAAGACCCGCGATATTACCGGTGGTCTGCCACGGGTTGCTGACTTGTTCGAAGCCCGTAAGCCGAAAGAGCCGTCCATCCTGGCGGAAATCTCCGGTACTATTTCCTTCGGTAAAGAAACCAAAGGCAAGCGTCGTCTGGTGATTACCCCGGCCGATGGTCAGCCACTGGCCGATGGCTCGACTCACTACGAAGTGCTGATTCCCAAGCACCGCGTAATGACTGTGTTCGAAGGTGAGAAGGTTGAGAAGGGTGAAGTTGTGTCCGATGGACCGAGCAACCCGCACGACATTCTGCGTCTGCAGGGTGTGGAAGCGCTGGCTCGTTACATCACCAACGAAATCCAGGACGTTTACCGTCTGCAGGGCGTGAAGATTAACGATAAGCACATCGAAGTCATCATCCGCCAGATGCTGCGTAAAGTGGAAATCTCCACCATGGGAGACTCCTCTTTCGTCAAAGGCGAGCAGGCGGAATACACCCGTGTGCTGGAAGAAAACGAGAAGTTGCGCGCCGACGACCGTCAGCCTGCCACTTACGAGCGTCAGCTGCTGGGTATTACCAAAGCGTCTCTGGCGACCGAGTCGTTCATCTCCGCGGCCTCCTTCCAGGAGACCACCCGCGTACTGACCGAAGCGGCCGTGACTGGCAAGGTGGACAACCTGCGTGGTTTGAAAGAGAACGTGGTTGTGGGTCGTTTGATCCCAGCCGGTACCGGCTTGGCTTACCACACCGAGCGTCGTCGCAAGCGTGGCGCTGAGTTGTCGATTGAGTCTGATGGCCCAACCGCAGCGGAAGTTGAAGCAGCGCTGACCGAAGCTCTGAAGTCCAGTGCCAGCTAATGGCTAAACAATCAATCACCGTTAGGTGATTGATTGCTCAAAGGGTGAGGTGTTCCAACAGTTTTGTTAGAATGCCTCACCGCTTAAGGAAGCTCCCGCAAGGGGGCTTTTTTTATGCATCCAAATTTCCAAGGTAATTGCCATAAGCAAGACGCTATGATGTTCAGCGCTGTATCTAAATTCAGGGTTCTTTTTAAGACGCTTGCCGTCATGGCGGTGACCGTGGCCGCCGCACCCGTCTGTGCTGAGTCAGAGCCTCAGCTGTTGATCGAGCCTCAGCTGTTGATCGAGCCCCAGGCATTGACCGAAACGCAGCAATTAGCTCAGAGACAGCCATTGGCCCAGGGTCAGCAACTGGCATTGCTGCAAACACAACCAGCCCCTGCCGACCTGCAACCGGCCAGCATCTGGGATCTGCCGGCGTCCGACCGCTATGTATTGGTGGCGGAGTTGGAAAGCGGTCGTCTGCGGGTGTTTGAACGAGCGGCGGGCACCCGCCTGGCGGAAGTGGCCAGCTACCCGATCACCATCGGCAAGCAGGGCTTTGGCAAAACGGTGGAAGGGGATGAACGCACCCCGGTGGGGGTTTATCGCATCACCAGCCAGTTGACGGACAAGCAGCTGGACGACTTCTATGGCGATATGGCGTATCCGCTGAATTACCCCAATGCCTGGGATCAACTCAATCATTTCACTGGCTCCGGAATCTGGCTGCACGGCGTTGAAAACGATCTGGTGCGGCGCCCGTTACGCGACAGCGACGGTTGCATTGTGCTGTCGAATCGGGATCTGGGGGAATTGCAGCGCTTTTTGCAGGTGGGTTACACCAAGGTCTTAGGGGTGCCGCGCATTCAATGGGTATCGAACCAGCAGATCAGCGAGTCGAGGCAGGCACTGACCGAGCGCATCAACGCCTGGCTGGATGCCTGGCAGAGTCGCCAGGCCGACCCGTACCTGTCCTTCTACTCCAGAGAATTTAACGACAGCGAGAAAAACTTCGAGCAGTGGGCGGTTTATAAACGCCGGGTCAATGGCAGCAAACGCTTTATCAAGGTGCGCCTGTCGGATCTGGGCATCTACGCCTATCCGGGCCAGAGCGATCTGGTGATGACCGAGTATTACCAGGATTATCGCAGCAACAGCTACAGCTCCAATGGCTGGAAGCGGCAGCTGTGGCGCAAGGAAAGCGATGGCCAGTGGCGCATTATCTACGAAAAGGGCGGCTGACCCTCCCTTCAGTGAGGTGCTCACCCGTCATTGCGAGCGAAACAACGTGTAGCGAAGCAATCCATGTGCGGCACTGTGCAGAGTTCTAACTCACATGGTGGCGCCGGCCCGGGATGGCCCAGGTTACCCTCTCTTGCTCAACAAATAATTCACCTTGTTGCTTCGTTCCTCGCAAAGACAGCTCTAAACCAGATTGTCAGGGGTTGGCTGCCTGCAGCTCCTGTTGCTTCTTCTCCCTCATGGCCGCCCTCTGTTTCGGCACTTCCGTGCGCAGCCAGCCAATTAAATCGAGCCACATGCGACTGATTTCCCGCTCGTTCGGCATGATGCCGGCCGAAGACAGCTCTACCGTCACCACGGGAATGTCGAGACTTAAGCCCGCGTAGTTGCCGAGACTGCCAGGGTAGGTGCCCAGGCGATGCAATTGCAGCTGTCCCAGCTGACGGGGCGGAGAGTGGGGGCCGTCGAAATCCACCAGGTGATGAGGGGCGTGCACCGCGACAATCGCATCCGGCTGAAAGTCGCGAATCTGCTGCAGGAACCATTGGGTTTCCGGTTCACTGGCGGGGGTTGGGCCAGGGTAGCGGCGCGGGTTGCGATAGGTGCGATTGACCCAGTAATCCTGCGCCAGATCGTGCCAGTCTCGGGTCGGGAAATTGCGGTTCAAGTCGACACCGTTGCCATTTTGACGAGTGGCCTTGGGGTCCTGTAGCAGCCCGTCAGGATTCAGCAGAGGCACCACTTGCCAGTGAAACAGGCCGGAGTGGTGCTGATTGAGTTTTTCCAGCCAGCGAAACATCAGGGATACCGATGAATACTCATCGCCGTGAATACCCCCCATCAGCAGCACCCGCCCGAGCGGCTGGCGTTCAGCTGTGGGAGCGTACTCCTTGAGTACGAGAGGACGGTTCTGGTGCGAGCGCCCCTCGGTCAGCTGAAAACTTTGTTGCTGGCACATTTCCCGACTGACGCTGCCGAGGGTGGAGCCCACCTCATGGCACAATTGGCTGACGGGGTCCGAGGTCGTCTCTGCCAGAGCAGAAAACGATGCCAAAGCGGACAGACCGGCACAGAGTAAGGCGGTAAGAGGAATGGGTAATTTCTTGTAACTCATTGATTTCACTGGAAAATAAAAATCTTGGTGCGACGATATCAAGAACGTCAAACCCGTATGGCTAGGATCGGCATAGGATTGGTGCGCGATCATAGCAGATTTCAACCGAAGCGGCCGTTTCTTGACCAGAATTTATTCTACGCTTTAGGGTTTGTACAAACTTGACCTTCTGGAATCAGGCCCGTACAATGCGCGACCCCTTGAAATTGGGGTGGATTTTCTATGGTAAGCCCTCTGGCTGGCCTGGGAAATCTGTCATTTTTAACTGGCCTTAGTGTTTGTTATTGAGGCCCTAATACTGTTTGGAGTTATTTTTCATGGCAACGATCAACCAATTGGTTCGTAAGCCTAGAAAACGTAAAGTTCAGAAGAGCGACGTTCCCGCTCTGCAAGCTTGCCCTCAGCGTCGTGGTGTTTGCACCCGCGTTTACACCACAACTCCTAAGAAGCCTAACTCAGCTCTGCGTAAGGTATGCCGTGTGCGCCTGACCAGTGGTTTCGAAGTAACTTCTTATATTGGTGGTGAAGGTCACAACTTGCAGGAGCACAGCGTGGTCCTGATCCGTGGCGGTCGTGTAAAAGACCTGCCAGGTGTTCGTTACCACACTGTTCGCGGCAGCCTCGATACCTCTGGCGTGAGCGACCGTAAGCAAGGTCGTTCCAAGTACGGTGCCAAGCGTCCTAAATAAGGCGCTGTGAAACTGTATTAACGTTTTCGGTTGAACCGAGTAAGGCTAAGCGCGCTCATAGTGTAAATCGGCGAAAGCAGAAGAAGTTGTGAGAGCGTTGTCTTAGATAATCCCTGAAGAGAAGGCGAAGCAAAATGCCAAGAAGACGCGTTGTCGCTAAACGTGAAGTGTTACCCGATCCTAAGTACGGGAACGTCACTTTAGCGAAATTCATGAACATGGTAATGATCAGCGGTAAGAAATCTGTCGCTGAGCGTATCGTTTACGGTGCGCTGGATATCGTTGCCGAAAAAACCAACCAGGACGCTGTTGAAGTATTCGACGACGCACTGGAAAAAATTGCGCCGCTGGTTGAGGTTAAGTCTCGCCGTGTGGGTGGTGCTACCTACCAAGTGCCGGTTGAAGTTCGTCCTGCACGTCGTCAAGCGCTGGCAATGCGCTGGCTGGTGGAGTTCTCTCGCAAGCGCGGTGAGAAATCCATGGCTCAGCGTCTGGCTGGTGAGTTGATCGATGCTTCCCAGAGCAAGGGCGGCGCGGTCAAGAAGCGTGAAGACGTACACCGCATGGCCGAAGCCAACAAAGCGTTCTCTCACTACCGTTTCTAAGTTCGACCGTTGTTCGTCAAACTTACTGACGGTGCGAACGCACTGTAGGCGCAAAGAAAGGCAGCTATCATCGCTGCCTTTTGGCGTTTAAACGAAACGATTATTGGAGATTGTTTCTGTGGCACGAGTGACTCCCATTGCACGCTACCGCAACATCGGTATTTGCGCTCACGTGGACGCCGGCAAGACGACCACCACTGAACGCGTGCTCTTTTACACCGGTCTGTCCCACAAGATAGGCGAAGTTCACGACGGCGCTGCCACCATGGACTGGATGGAGCAGGAGCAGGAGCGGGGTATTACCATTACCTCTGCGGCCACTACCTGTTTCTGGTCCGGTATGCAGCAGCAGTTCGACAAGCATCGCATCAATATCATCGATACCCCTGGGCACGTTGACTTCACCATTGAGGTGGAACGCTCCCTGCGTGTGCTCGATGGCGCCGTGGTGGTGTTGTGTGGCTCTTCCGGTGTGCAGCCGCAAACCGAAACCGTCTGGCGTCAGGCCAACAAGTACGAAGTGCCACGCCTGGTGTTTGTCAACAAGATGGACCGCACCGGCGCAGACTTCAATCGCGTGGTTGAGCAGTTAAAAACCCGCTTGAACGCCAACCCGGTGCCGCTGCAAATGACGATCGGTGCAGAGGACGAGTTCAAAGGCGTTGTCGATCTGGTCAAAATGAAGGCCATCCTCTGGAATGAAGCCGACATGGGCATGACGTTCGAGTATGGCGACATCCCGGCCGACCTGCTGGAACAGTGCGAAAGCATGCGCGAGCACCTGGTGGAGGCGGCAGCCGAAGCCAACGACGAGCTGATGGACAAATACCTTGAAGAGGGTGAGTTGTCCGAGGAAGAGATCAAGGCGGCGATTCGTCAGCGTACCCTGGCCAATGAAATCATTCCTGTGGTGGGCGGTTCGGCCTTTAAGAACAAGGGCGTTCAGGCCATGCTGGATGCGGTGGTGGAGTATCTGCCGTCGCCGACAGAAGTGAAGGCCATTGAAGGCACCCTGGATGACGGGGAAACGATCGCCACCCGCGAGGCCGACGACACTGCGCCGTTTTCCGCGTTGGCGTTTAAGATCGCAACCGACCCGTTTGTCGGCACCCTGACCTTCTTCCGTGTGTACTCGGGCAAGCTTGAGAGCGGCACGGCGGTCTATAATTCCGTGAAGGGCAAAAAAGAGCGTGTCGGCCGGATGGTGCAGATGCACTCCAATTCCCGGGAAGACATCAAGGAAGTGTTGGCGGGTGATATCGCAGCGGCCATCGGCCTCAAAGATACCACCACGGGTGACACCCTCTGTGCCGAAGACGCCAAAATCATTCTGGAACGCATGGAATTCCCTGAGCCGGTCATTTCGGTAGCGGTTGAGCCGCGAACCAAGGCGGACCAGGAGAAGATGGGTATTGCGTTGGGTAAACTGGCCCAGGAAGATCCATCGTTCCGTGTGAAAACCGATGAGGAAACCGGACAGACCATTATCTCCGGTATGGGCGAGCTGCATCTGGACATCATTGTCGACCGTATGCGTCGTGAGTTCAGTGTAGAGGCCAACATCGGTAAACCCCAGGTGGCTTACCGTGAGCGTATTACCAGCGTGTCCGAGATTGAAGGCAAGTTTGTGCGTCAGTCCGGCGGTCGCGGTCAGTACGGTCACGTGTGGATCCGCTTTGAACCGGCGGAAGACACCAATGCGGAAGGTCTGGAATTCGTCAATGAGATTGTCGGTGGTGTGGTTCCTCGTGAATACATTCCGGCGGTTGAAAAAGGCATTTCCGATCAGATGCAAAACGGCGTACTGGCGGGATACCCATTACTGGGTCTGAAGGCGTCGTTGTACGATGGCTCTTTCCACGACGTTGACTCTAACGAGATGGCGTTTAAGATTGCAGCCTCCATGGCAACCAAGAAATTGGCAAAAGAGGGCGGAGCCGTTCTGCTGGAGCCAATGATGAAGGTTGAAGTGGTAACCCCTGAAGAAAACATGGGCGATGTGGTCGGAGACCTCAACCGTCGCCGTGGCCTGATTCAGGGCATGGATGAAAGTTCATCCGGTAAGGTTGTTAACGCTGAGGTGCCGTTGGCCGAAATGTTCGGTTACGCCACTGACCTGCGTTCGGCAACTCAGGGTCGTGCGACCTTTACCATGGAGTTTGCGCATTATGCAGAAGCTCCGAAAAATATCGCTGATGAAGTGATAGCTAAAAATATGGGTACCGAATAACTCGGTTCTTATTTACTTCGTTACTGAATCTTTTTAGAGGACTAAAACAGTGGCAAAAGCAGCATTTGAGCGGTCCAAGCCGCACGTAAACGTTGGTACCATCGGTCACGTTGACCACGGTAAAACTACTCTGACCGCAGCGCTGACTCGCGTATGTGCGGAAGTGTGGGGCGGCGAAGCCGTTGCCTTCGACGGTATCGACAACGCTC
>JAWMQP010000018.1:0-6087 GCA_033283335.1 Cellvibrionaceae bacterium WSDTSA12
CACCCGCCGCAATCTGCAGCACGCCACTGAACTGCCTGAAGTCAATGCCTTCCTTGGCAGTGCCACTGAGGGTCTGGTAATCAATAAAGATGTCCGTCGCCGCCGCTTCCGACAGCGTCACCACAAACTGCATGTATCGCACACTGCTACCATCCACCTCTATCACTTCCGCATCAGCGATGGTGATGATCGGATCTGCCAACAATCCTCTGTATGAATTTACCAACTCATCCCTAAACGCAATCTCGACACAGTCCTTACAATCCGAAACTGCAAACACCCAATCACCACCCCGCTCGGCGCAGCCCGTCGGTGTTTCCGACGCAATGACGGAAATCCCCAAAGCTCTCTCAAGCTCACTGACAAACTGACGCCCAACAAATCCTTTGCCAACCTCACAACCGTAGAGAAGTAATCGGGTATCACTCGCGAGAAGCCCTTTTAGCTGCTCGATTTCTCCCGCGTGAGCTCGCAGATATCTGCTATCAATCCATTGCCCGCCTAGAAATACCGCACCTGGTTTGCCATGGCTGACAAGATGCAGAACACGGACAGTAGGTTGTTCCGATATTGCTCGAAACACGGACTCAAGCGGCCTTTCAACTTCAGCGATAACTCGGGGTGTGGTCTGTGCTCTACACATCCCGACCAGAAAACTCAAGTCCTCCAGCTGGCCATCAAGCAACACCAGTTCTGATTTATTATTGAGAGGCAAATTCGGCAGTGGCTTATGGAGTTCAGCCGGATGAAAACCATTGGTAGACACATCAGCGATAGACTTGGCGAGATTTAACATATATCCATCCTTGAAGGTGTGAGTATTGATTGGCCTTTAGGCGAAATCGGGCAACAGGAAGATTTAAGGGGGGAGTCCGGAAAACGTTTTAAGTTAATCCCGACAAAGCTTCGAGGAAAAGGTGTCGCAGGCATCATCCATGAACTCGTCTAAATTTCCATTACATCTAACAGCATTGTTATTCAATTTGAGATTGATTGATTAGAGGCAAAAAGAAAGCCAGAATTTTTTTCCCTCAAACAATCAAGGAATTAGAAACTATGCAATCAATCCGCAAACGGGATATGTAAAGAATGTGGACACCCGTTCCAATTTCAGCGCCACAAAATGAATAGATATTATTCAGGACCGGACTGACACATAGTTGTTGAACATGCTTTATGAACTCGGCCTTGTCTCCCCAAGGAGGACAGCTTCTTCTTACTCAGTAGCGGGAGGACTGCCGCTGCTAGCACCGACGACTGTAAACTGGCCCATAACTTGTTCGAATTGGCTTCTGCAGAGAACTCGGCGTAAGATCACGACAACTAGAGCATCAATGACCCGAGGTGCATTGCATGTCATTGGCTGTATTGGACATCATTCCGGCCGCAAGTTTTGCGACGCTGAATACCCACTGGTGGCAACCCGAACCGCTTCTCCAGCGCTGGGTACAGTGCCTGTGGACAACGCCAGCACAGACGACTGGCCAGGTGCTCAGGCCTGACAAACTGTATCCTGATGCCGGTGCCAGCCTGATTATTGAGTTCAACGGCCAGCAGGGGGATTGCTTCTTTTTTTACAACACCGAAACCATCCAGCACTCCTGGAACCCTCACTGCAGCCGCCTCAGTGTCCGGTTGCGACCCGGCGCTATCGCCCAGCTCCTCCACCCAAATCTGCTGGAGATGACCAATGTGTTGGTGCCACTGAGCGATCGGTTATTACCCGGTATCAGTAGTTTGCTGGAATGCCTGTCCAGAGAACCCTTAGCGGGTCAGGTGCTGACGCTACAAGCCTGGTTGCTGACACGGATATCCACTCTTCCAAAAGAAGACAGTCAGGTGAAGAAACTGGTGTCACTTCTTCATGATCAGGTAGTTAACCCCTATGCGTTTGCAGCCGATCACGGCATGTCACGACGCACCCTGGAACGCAAATTACGCCGTGAAATCGGTGTCTCTCCCAAACAGCTGCACGAGTTCAATCGTATCCGCAAAGCCCGTAGTCTGCTGATGGGGTTTCCTCTGGCACTGAGCGACATTGCCTTGCAAGCGGGCTACTACGATCAGGCACACTTCACCAATGCTTTTCATGCCAGCACACTGGAAACACCCGCCCAGTACCGACATCGAAAAGTGTCGCAGTTTTCCAAGGCAGACGGATGACAGCCGGGTAATCTGGTCCGCACCTAAATTAAGGAGGACCTGATCATGCAAAACCGTATTTCGCAAGAAGCTTTATATGACCACTGCCCTCGTCTGGTCACTCACCTGATCGCCCTGGGCAAGGTGAATCCCCAATCCGATATTTCTGCCAGCCTCAAACATCTGGTGAAACTGCGGGTGTCACAGCTCAACCACTGCTGTTTCTGCCAGCATATGCACACCCAGGAAGCGCGGCAGGATGGGGAACAGCAGGATCGACTGGACGTCCTGACCGCCTGGCGTGAGGCACCGTGTTTCAGCCACAGGGAACGGGCCGCACTGGCGTGGGCAGAAGCCTTAACCCAGATCAGTACAGAACCCGTAGCGCACACTGTCTACCAGGACGCGGTCACGCAGTTTGGTGAAAGTGGCCTTATTGAGCTGACCACCATCATTCTGGAGATAAACAGCTGGAACCGCGTAGCCGTCGGCTTTCAGTTTTCCCCCGATATACAAGTAGCCGTGTAAAAAGATGAGGTAGCTCAATGAACACAGAAACAAGTAAGGCTGTTGCCCGCGAACCCGTGAATATAATCAACTTAATAGCCAGCCTGGCCTTTCTGTTTGGCAGTACTTTGTTTCTGCCGCAGTTTAGTGACTACGCCACGATCGGAGTGTACTTGTTTATGCTGGGTTCGGCCTTGATGTTGATTGATACGCTGCGGGTAAGGGCTCTGCGATAAGCTTGATCTCCAGGTAAAACTGTCATGTTGAAAAACACGCTTATTTTGAAAAGCGACTATTCTCGATAAGGATCTGTACAAATCAGCGCTATCAGCACCCTAGCACCCACATATAATCGAAACCAAGCGCGGTCTGATGCCCTGTGAGAGATGCTAACAACATGAAGTATTATCATGTGGACGTCACTGAATTCGGGGGGCCCGAAAACCTGAAAATGATTCAGGAGATGCAACGCCCCGAACCTGCAGCCGGTCAGATACGAGTTCGAGTTCTCACCGCTGGTACCGGCTTCACCGACACCATCATTCGTCAGGGTCAGTACATTGACGTCAAGGAAAAACCCCCATTTACACTCGGTTATGACTGGTTCGGTATCATAGACAAACTGGGCCCGGACGTTGCTGGCCTGAAAGTTGGACAATACGTGGCCGACATGTCGATTATTGGTGGCTACACCCAGTATCTCTGTGTCAATGCCGACCGAGTCGTTCCCGCGCCGAACGGTTTGCATCCAGCTGAAGCGGTGGCCATGTTACTGTCCTACACCACGGCCTACCAAATGCTGACCCGCATCCGCACTATACCCAAAGGCAGTACCTGTCTGGTGCATGGGGCCGGTGGTGCGGTAGGCACCGCGTTGCTGGAGCTGGGTAGGTTAATGGGGCTGACTATGTATGGCACCGCGTCCGCAGCAAAGCACGATACCGTACGGCAGCTGGGAGGCATTCCCATTGATTATCGGCAGCAGGATTTTGTCGGCGTGGTAAAACAAGCGACGAATGGCCAGGGTGTGGATGTGGCGTTTGACACCATCGGTGGCAGGAACTGGAGTCGGTCTCGCAAGGCACTTAAAAAAGGCGGGTTATTGGTGTGCTTTGGTGTGTTGCAATACACCACCGGCGAGGAAAGTAAAACCGATACACTGCTGGGCTTCCTGAAATTGAACCTGCTGTGGAAATGGTTTCCGGCCGGTAAAAAGGCCATTTTTTACAATATCAGTCACCGCCGGGATCAACACCCTGAAGAGTTTAAGCAGGACGTTCAAACCCTGTTTTCGATGCTGGCAGATAAGAAATTGCACCCAACCATTGCCGAACTGGCTCCACTCAGCAAAGCAGCCGATGTCCATCGGCGCATAGATCGAGCGGAAATCAAGGGCAAGGTCATATTGCAATGCAATTTCTTCCCCCTGCAGTCTACTAACACTGCCCCTGTGGTTAAGCAAGCCACCTGAAAAAACCAGCCTTCAACGATTAAGTTTTTCAATCATCATGGTCTCAATCAGACGACGGGCCACTTTATTGCTGGGGAGCATGGGCACATCATCCCGATCGATAGCTACAAATGCACGCGGCACCTTGTAACTGGACAAGCTGCTGGCCAGTTGCTTCTGGATACTGGAAAAATCCAGCTCCACCCCCTCCCTTGGGACCACCGCCGCCACCAGCAATTGTCCTCTTTCTTTATCGGGAATACCCACAACATAGGCTGAATACACACCATCCAACTGCTGCAGTTCGAATTCCACTTCCGCAGGCGACACATTGCTACTGGCGGTTTTGATCATATCCCCGTCGCGGCCCACAAAGTGAATACGTGAACCATCGCGCAGACCGAGATCACCGGTTTGATAAAAACCGTCTGCGGTAAAATAGCCATCGCGTTCCAACTTGTGCAGGCCCGGTGTCAGGGCATAACCACGCACCTGGATTTCACCCACTTCACCTTCAGCCACCGGAGTATTGTTTTCATCAGCGATGCGAACCTCAAAACCTTCGGCAATATGATCCAGAGGTGGACACAGTGGGTAGCCTTCTGCGCGTATCTCATCGGCGTAAGAGTATGGTCCCAGGGTTTCCGTCATGCCCAAAGCCCAGATTGTCATACCCTTGGGATATTCAAACATATCGTCTTTGGCCAGTACGCTACCCATGGCGATTTTGCTGTTGGTAGACGTACCTTCCGTACAGGCGGTTTTCGCACCGGCGGCCCAATTGGCCAGTAAAAACAGCATCATGCCTCCCACCCAGAACATGGGCAGGGCCACCACGGTTTCTGCACCCGGCGGCAGTGGTCGCATCTTGCACAGGTAGCGAGTACGCTGCAACATCGGGCCATGACAGTGTTTGAGCCCCTTGGGCATGGCCATAGAACCCGAGGTATAAATTTCCAGAACCTGGTCCGAGGGATGAATTTCCGTTTCAATTTCACCGAGTAATTCGCCAGTGATCGAATCGGCCGCCGACAACAACCAGTGGTGATCGTGAATCGACGATGGTAAGTCTGGCCCCGAAGACACCACCCAACGCAAGAACGGAACTTGCTGTAGTCGAAGCTCGGCCGTGTCGGCGGTCAGTAAATCCGGGAGTGCCTCACACAGGCGCGTCACATAGTCCTTGCCCAACAGCGACCGCTGTAGCAACAAGCCACTGATGTCCGACTGTCGGAGAATACGCACCAGTTCAGAGGATTTGGCCAAAGTACTGATCGGCACGGCAATGCCGCCAGCACGGGCAATGGCCGCAAATGCCACTGCAAACTCAGGGCCATTGCCGTATATAAAGCCAATCCGACTGCCTTTTCCGACGCCACGAGCGATCAAACCCCGAGCCAAGTCGGCGGAGCGTTGATCCAGCTGGGTAAAACTGAGGGACTGGGTTACGCCCTCGCTGGGTGTCAAGCTGATAGCGATATTATCGCCGAAAGTGATGGCCGCCGCCCTGATCAATTGCGGAAAGGTTTGGGCAGCCTCAATGAGGTCCGGTAAGTAATGTTGCGGATTTATAGTATTCATGGTCGCTGAGGGCACCACCCCGGTTCCGTCCCAAACGTCCATTGCAAAGTCATCTGCGAACAGTTCAGTGAAGGCATCCCAGTCGTCTCCGATGTGTTTTCAAAGGGCTAAAGTACAACACCGCAAAGGGAATGTCTCGGCACCTGCTACCCTCCCGGATGATTGCATTGTCCTACTTGCCCACCTACAGTAAACCTTATCCTGAGAACTCAAAAGCTATTGCTTCTCCAGACAAGTCAGATTCACGACCGATTCCACCACCCCAATCAATTGTTGTCGTATCCATATGGACGCCGGATCCAATTCTGCGTTCTTATGCCAGTACAAATTCCAACACAAAGGTTCGACCTCGAAGGGGACAACCGATAGATGCAAGCCGGTTCTTTCGGCCAGGACTTTCGGTGCAG
>JAWMQP010000019.1:0-4317 GCA_033283335.1 Cellvibrionaceae bacterium WSDTSA12
TTTCTCGACTATCGGCATTTTTCCTAATCTTCACTCACTTACAAAAAGTAATCCCTGGCTTTCATACATTGGTATTAAGTGTCGATTCCAAAAACAACTCACTCCGATATCGACCAGCATGAACGCCGCGCACAAGGGCGGCCAAATAAGCGCAGCGTTTTGGACGTCCTAGCGACCACCGGGAGCGATTGCTGCGCCTTGTTAACACTGGTCATCATTTCTATTTTTCAACAAACCTTTGACGGCGGACAAAAATAGATACACACCTATTACAAAAAATACCGTAGATGCAAGATAGAAAAAGTCCGGGTTTGTTTCTAGAGTCCATATTTCCGACCTCTTTATGCTACCACCGAAACCTCCCGATCCAGACCTAATGCTTTCTGACCCAATACTCCAGCCAAAAAACAACCAGGGAACAGGGAATATGAAAAATATGAAGCTCCCCAGAAAATTAATTAAGGGAGGTCTTCTTGGGGTACCAATTTTTTTATACTGGAGTAAGTATTTCCACATATCCATGTAGTGTTAACGCCGCTAGCACAGGCCGGAGCACGCAGTGCGGAGGTCCAGCCCACGAAGTGGGCGATTGTGCCTGGCCTTGTTAGCCTTTTTGCTGCGCTCGAAGTTTGTTATATACATCTTTGGCATTTTCAATTAGCTCAAATTTAGGCGTATTGCTGCCTCCCATACCCGGAAAACTATTGCCTCCGAAGAAGTTGACCATTTGATTTTCATGACCAAATGAAATTGTGCCGGACAAGTCGGTTTTTTCGGTGAGGTTGACGTCAGTTAACGTTGCCAGATTAAGGCTTTTTACACCTTTACTAAAAAGGCCAGAGACAATAATGGCTCTTTGGTCTGTTAAACCGTAGAACGTTTTTGCTCGCTTTTTTGATTCGTAGATAAATCGCCCAAAGATCATGTACAGCCCAACAATGACAAATGGGAGGCCAAATAGAGGAAAAACGTAGGCAACAGCGCCAGCATCATCTTTGGGGATACTAAGAGCCATAACCTCCCAAAAAATCGCGAAACCACCCCATAGAAGACTGAATGGAATCATGAATACATCAGACCCTCTCAACACGGTTCCTTGCTTTGGGACGCCAGCCCAAATTAGTTTTTCTCCTGGATCTAGTTCACGCTGAACTATTTGTTGCGCGTCGAAGTTCATATTTCTCCTGTAAGGCTAACGCTCGCATTTGGGGCCGTAGTGAAGCGCAGCGGAACGAAGGTCCCGCCCCGCAGGGGCGAACAACATGCGCTTGTTAGCCGTGATTGGCACAGTTTTCATGCCACTGTTCAAACAAAGTAACCAAATGCTTGGCCACACTTTCTTTGTTTTTAACCTCTACCGTTTGCAACGTATATTGATAAAAAACATCTTTATAGACCACAGACTGATAGCAATACCCTAAGTCGTATTCATCATCACACGGGGACTCCCCGTAGGGGTTACCAACATTAGAAAGATTATGAGCAACACCACTAATTTCATGCTCAAGATTAACTTTGTATTTATTTATGTGACTAAATTGATACCCTGGAACACCGGCCATTATTAGCTTTGCTGGCAACCTGATAATTTCACTTTGGCCCGACACATCCAAGCCGCTTACATTATCCTGAAGCCACTGACCAAACGGACTTAAGCCAGGGACATACTCTTTTGGTACACATATTTGTGTGCTATCAAAATTAAGCTCTACGAATTCATTCGCATTATTGACAACGGCAGCGACGACCACCCCTGCAAAAATTAACCCTATGATGCTAAATAATATCTTCATACTCTTGTACGGTGGTGTTACCCACAAAAAGTAGACACCTTAACTAGGCGGCTCTTGCCGCGTCCTTTTCAAACTCCGCAGGGCTCACATACCCCAATGCCGAGTGCCTGCGAAGGCGGTTATAAAACACTTCGATGTATTCAAAGATACCTGACTTCGCCTCCTCAATCGAGTCAAACTGTTCCGGATATATCAGCTCTACCTTTAACCGACTAAAGAAGGATTCCATCGGTGCATTATCCCAACAGTTTCCCTTGCGGCTCATACTTGGCTTTACGCCATGCCGGTGCATAAAGTCGATGTACCTCTGCGAGCGATACTGAACACCTCGATCTGAGTGGACTATCAGACCAGGTTCGATATCTCGGCGCTCAAAGGCCATGGTCAGTGCATCCGTAACCAGCTTCTCGGTCATACTGTCATCCAGCGACCAACCCACTATCGCTCGTGAGTAAAGGTCCATCACGGTTGCCAGATACAACCACTGATCCTCTACCCAGATATAGGTGATGTCCGTGGTCCATTTTTCGTTTGGCCTGCTGGCGCCGAATCGACGCCACAACAGGTTATCCGATACGTTGTGCATCGTGAGCGCATGGCTGCCGTAATTGAAAGCCTTGCCATTATGAGCCTTAAGACCCTGTAGTTTCAGTATCTTGGCGACCGTATTGGTCGAACAAGGTACGCCTAAGGCTTTGAGCTCCTTGGCAATCCGTGGCGCCCCGTAGCGAGCCTTATAGTTCGCATAGGTCCCCAGTACTTGCTCAGAGACCCACCGTTGATGTTGGACTCTCTCACTTACAGGTCGCCTCAACCACCGATAGTAACCACCACGAGAGACGCCCAGTACCCGACACATCAGCACCACGGCAAACAGTGAATGGTGCTCTAAGATCAGGGCGTACTTCACTCTTGCTGGTTCGCGAAGTACGCAGCTGCCTTTTTTAGAAAAGCCAGCTCCTTCTCCAACTCAGCATTACGACGCTTGAGCTTACGGACCTCTTCACTTTCTTTTTTGGAGTAATCGACACCGTCCATAGTATTAAACTGTTTATCGGAAAGTCGCTTAAACTGACGTTTCCAATTCGAAATTTGTTGGGCGCTGATCCCTAGCTCCTTGGCCACCTGGGCTTGGGTAAGCCCAGGCTTTTCTGATCGTTTCACCGCCTCGCGACGAAACTCTTCGGTATAGGCTTGTGCTCTTTTACGTGCCATTTGGACACCTCCATATAGCTAAATATAACTATAGAGGGTGTCTACAACTCGTGGGTAACTCGGACGGCTAACGCCCGGCTAAGCCGCCGGAACGGAGTTGATTGTTTTGCGCTAGCGTAGCGTATAAGCGCAAAACGAGCAGCGCAGTGGAGGTCGGCTTGAGCTGTTTGTTATAACTCACTTTTCAGTGCCTGCATTATTGTTGATATATTTTCTGGTAACTCTTCAACCTCTTGGTGCTGAAATGCTACTAACTCCCAACCATTAGCACCTGATATACGGTATGCAAACATATAACCTGAAAAATTATCCGCAACAAATTTGTACTCCATTAATTCCGCTGCTGTATCTTCATCGAAAATCTCATCCGCATCTAGCGGATAATTATAAATTTGGAAAGCGCGATCACCAATTGATCCAAAACCAAAGTTTGCCAAGAAACCAGTATATTCTTCAGGCACCTCTGGCTCATACTCGCACAGCTCAGAGAATGCATTACCATTCAAGGTTTCTAGCTTTGACATCGGATATTTATTTAATACCCAATTTCTAAATTCGCGATATTCGTTCATATTGAGTTATAACGCCGCTATAAATTGCGGTTTTGGAGTTAATTTTTTTGTGATAGCGTAGCGTTAAGCCACAAAAAAAGCGACGGAAAATCCGTCAATTTGATAGCCTTGTTATACGAATGAGTTGTGCTCTTCGATAAACTGCATAACCGCCCCATGCTAAGCCAAAAAACATTATTGAATACACAATAAAAAAGCTTGATAAAACTTCGTTTCTTACAAGCAAACTAATGACCGTAATTAAAACCAAAGAAGCTAACCCCAAAACTTGCATACTCTTAGTTAAGACCGGATAGCCTCTGTATACGGACGAATGATAAAAACCGCAACCTATAGCAATTACCAAGCACAAAACAATACCCTCAATATCGAAATCCGTGCGGGCCAACATAATAAACGGAAATAGACAGCCCGAAGCAGAAAGTATTTTATGCCCTCTAAAACCTGCCTCTTCCCAAAATATGCCGTATACGTGATTCTCATCCCTTTCAGATTCGGTAGATAACTTGACCCAAACGGGAATCAAAACAAGAACACCGAGGATTCCCAAGACTATAAAGCCGAATGATAAAATTCCGATTAATGCCTCAATCATATTCTGGTTTTCGTATAACGCCCGCATTTGGGGCCGTAGTGGAGCGCAGCGGAACGGAGGTCCCAGCCCACGCAGTGGGCGCCCAACATGCGCTTGTTATGTGTATTACTTTGCGCCATGCGAAAACAGTAAATACTTTGGA
>JAWMQP010000020.1:0-3808 GCA_033283335.1 Cellvibrionaceae bacterium WSDTSA12
CCAAAGTATTTACTGTTTTCGCATGGCGCAAAGTAATACACATAACAAGCGCATGTTGGGCGCCCACTGCGTGGGCTGGGACCTCCGTTCCGCTGCGCTCCACTACGGCCCCAAATGCGGGCGTTATGTGTCCGCTTAAGGGAAAGAGTTTAGTATGATCAAGGATGGTTTATTTATAGTTTTTGGAATTATTATTGGATTGGCATTAAGCTACCCTGCGACCATTTGGATAGTAGAAAGAGATCGAGCGGTAATGGAGATCTCACATGATCTTGGCGATATCAAACACAATCTAAAATTACTTTCAGAGATTGAAAGTGGAACTATTAATTGTAAATTACTTAAAAACCAAAATGTGCGGGTTGAAAATATCTCCAAAGAAATTGTCAACTTAGGCAAGCCTAGAATTTATGAGCCAACTGGTACTATTTTTGTGTTAGAAGAACAACTTAATAAAATACAGAAAAATTTAAATAGTATAGAGTTAAATCAACTCTCAGATACATGCAAATGAAAGCACATAACAAGCTGGTCAAATCGGACGCTCAAAGCTCCGTTCCGTTTTTACAATTGCTACGCAATTTTAATGTAAAAACTCCACTCCCGCTTTGGCGCCGCTTACCAGAACGTTAGGCGCTTAATCGAGAGAAGGATATGACCGAAGGAAAAAGATTTAGCCAAATATATTTAGAAAAAGGCATACCTCTCAAAGATAGTAGACGTATGAGAAATCGAATCAGTGCCTATTACTGGGATGCACTTGAGCGTGACTCATCTAGCCTAGTTCAACTGATCCACAAAGAAACAGGAGCAAAAGTCCCCTACTCTATGGGCGGCTATATGCTTACCGAGTTCTTTGAAGAATGTGAGGTCAGAGATCTTCTAGATAGCGTCACTCTAATATACAAATACTATAAACAAAGAAATAATCAACAACGAGCAGATAATTGGGTTCAATTTGCTTCGAGGGTATTTAAAGAAGAAAACGTTGGCTATCGCATCGACAATCAAGGCGGGGTACATTTTTTCATTGATGAAGAGTTCGAAAATAACAAATTGTCAACCATTGCCTCTTTATCACACCATCCTGCTGTACTTGAAACATTTGAACAGTCTTATGACTATCTTGATCAAGATCCACCCCATCACGCTAGTGCAATTCGTTCAATGTTCGAGGCTATCGAAATATTATACAAACACATAATCGATGCTGAGAGAAAGGAACGGCTTAACTCCATCGGGGTTCAGAAAAATTTAAAATCATTGTCACAGCAAAAGCTCGCTGGCAAGCCAGTTGAACTAGCTGCAAGCGATCATATGCTTGATGGGCTGTGTGATTGGATTGATGCTGGCCACATGTACCGTCATGGCCAGAAAATCGAAGAAGTTGAGGAGCCCTCCATTGAATTTACAGTTTTATTTATTAGCCAAGGTGCTACATATATTAGGTATTTACTACAATACGCCTAACAAGCTAAGGTTGCGGAAACCGGATGCTTCGCACCGTTTCCGCAACTTAGGGCGTTAGGCTACCAAAAAATTCTATGAGTAAATTTAATGTTCGAAGATTTTGACTTTTCCGTTCTAGATTCTGACGACTTCAAAGAAGATGCTGTTCGAGAGGAGATCATCGCTCCTATTCTAAAGAAGCTTGGTTATTTAGCTTCTGGTCCGAATAGGGTTCAGAGGAGCAAGAACTTAGTTCACCCTTATGTAATGATCGGTTCAAAAAAACATAAAATTAACATTGTTCCCGATTACACCTTGTTCGTTGATGATGAACCAGTTGCAGTAATTGAAGCAAAAGGCCCAACACAACCAGTATTTGAATCCGAGCATGTGGAACAAGCTTATAGTTATGCGATCCATCCAGACGTCAGAGTTGATTACTATGGATTATGCAATGGAAGAGAATGGATACTCTATTCAGTCTCCCATTGGGAGCCTGTCTTAAGAGTCTGTATTGCTAATATTGAAGAGAGTTGGACAACTTTTGAGCAAAAGATGCTACCAAAGTTCCTGCTAAATCCAGAGCTTCAAGGCTTCATGCCGGACTATGGCTTAACCATGAGAAAGCTCGGAATCTCAAAGAGTGTTATCCAACATTTTATTCTTCATCATCTCGATATGATAATGAAATCAGAAGATGATCTTTATGTGGCGAACTCTACGACAGAAGTAGGAGGCACTGAGTACATGGTCACTTTTGATCTTAATAATGATATGTATGAGCAACTGTTGTCTAAACTACCAAACGAAGTAGTCGAAGCTATACGATCAGATATGCGGAGAGCTCCTTTTCATACAATTTTATTTGGTAAAGTTATTGTTACTGTATCTGGTACGTTTGGTGAGCCTACAGAAGGGCAGTATGAAGAGTTCATTCCAATTGTAGTGAACGAAGTGTCAACCGCACAATTTGACTCAGAGGTAGAACTTCACCCTTATGAGCCTTGATATTGATGTACAGAGCTAGCCTAACAAGATGTTGAACAACGCTCTCTGCCGTTCGCTGGGACAGCCAAAAGCTACGCTTCTGTCTGCCCGTTAACATTGCGTTATGAGTATTAGCAATGTCATACATTGATAAACTAATCGAAGAAAAATTAAATGGAGAGGAAGGACGAGTAGCCGAGCTATTCGAAAACGATTCTATTTTCGATGAGTTGATTGCTAATGGAAAAAATAGTGACTGGTATCACTTCGAACCAAAAACCTATGATGGTGAATACTTTATAAAGTCCGGTGGTGGCTATGCTTGCTACCAGCAAGATCGTGGTTCAAAGTCACACTCCATGTCTTTTAGTAACATTCATGAGGCAGCTGTCCACTACTTTACTAATGCTGGGTACATTAAGCAGCCTCAATCAAAAACTAAAAAGTGGTGGCAGTTTTGGGCATAAAAACTCATAACAAGGTGGTCAAGTTCACTCCGGCCGCAAAAAGCGCGGCCTGCGCGGGACAGCCTACGCGTTGCTCCGGCTGCCCCTTACCAGGGCGTTGAAATTGTAGAAAAACTCCTAAAAATAGGCATTTTTTGATAAAATCAGGCATCGGAAAAGGACAGCCGCCATGCCAAACTTTAAAAAGTACAACTACAGCCAGACTGCGATGGTTGTGATTAACTTCGAAGAGCAACTTCAACCCAAAACCTTCGAATTTACCCTGCATCAATTGATCGATAACCACATTGATCTATCAGCGTTTCACGAAAAGTACAATAATGATGCCGGTGGCCGATCTGCCTATGATCCCGCCATTCTCCTGAAAATCATCCTGTTTGCGTATTCCAAAGGCATTACTTCCAGTCGGGAAATTCAGTGGCAGTGCGAGCACAATATTATCTTTAAAGCACTGTCCTGTGATTCCGTGCCACATTTCACGAGTATTGCCAGCTTCGTCAGTAGTTACCCGGATGCCATTGAATCGGTATTTGAACAAGTATTGCTGGTGTGCGAGCAACAGGGTTTGTTGGGTAATGAGCTGTTTGCCATTGATGGCTGCAAGATGTCATCCAATGCCGCTAAAGAATACTCCGGTACCTTGTCTGAACTGGGGCAGAAACGCGATAAGCTGCGTAAGAAGATCCGCTACTGTCTGAAGGAACATAAAAAGCTGGATGGTCGAAAAGCCAATGAACGCGAGCGGAAAAAGCAACTGGAAAAAGCCTCCAAGACCCTGGAAAAGGAATTCAACAGAATAAATGACTTCCTAAAGACGGCGACCCCAAGGATGGGGCAAGGCCAGAGACCCAAGGAAGTGAAGAGTAATATCACCGATAACGAATCCGCCAAAATGACCACCAGCA
>JAWMQP010000021.1:0-2267 GCA_033283335.1 Cellvibrionaceae bacterium WSDTSA12
CATAAGAAGGTTGCATTGGTTGCCTGCATGCGAAAAATGATCACTATTTTAAACGCAATGGTGCGGGACAATTGCGAGTGGGCTTACTGATTTTTATTTCGAGTTGACACCACAGTCGCTTGTTATGAATTATACTCTTCCGCTTCTTTTTTAGCCTTTTGATAGTTGGCAGCGCTTTCTCTTAATTTTTTATTAAGCCCGCTATTTCCATCTGAATTACTGTTTACATATAAAATTGATGACACTACCAATGCTAATAGGGGAACAATAGCTAACAAGAAGAAAATAAGGCAGAAACTAAATGGGTCCTCTTCGAAGGATATAACTCTCCCCCTTCTGGTGAATTCAAGATCCATTGCGCTAAAAACTACATAACCTAAAACTACTGCCGAGAAAAAAGCTATTTTCTTAAGTAATCCTTTCAATTCACCCATGCGAATTCCATATTTTCATAACGCCAAGCTTTGGGGCAGCCGGAGCAACGCGTAGGCTGTCCCAGCCGTGATAGCGGCGACAACAGCGCCTTGTTAAGCATTTTGCACCACTCTTTGCCAGATAGACTCGAACTCTTCTTTGGTAGATGGCTCCAGCTCTCCAACCTCAAATCTCTTGTCACTGTCTGTCCAGAGCCCAAAATTGCGGCTATTTGGAGCGGCAAATAAAGGGGCGTTGTTCTTATCCATTCCTATTTCTCGTATTGGAATTCCGCTTTCGTCTATTTCGATGAGCCACTTGGCCACAGACGGATATAGCTTCTCCTGATCGGGGTTAGCTCGTGGAATAAAGAACAGAATGGCTTTGATTAAACGAACGCCAATACCATTCATTTCCTTCTCATTCCAGTTGGTTGCCAGTTTAGTAAATCCGTAGTTCATTTTGATGCTTAACGCCAAGCTCACCTGCACATATTGCGGAGAGCGTTTTTGTGTAAAATGGAGCGCAGCGACAGACACAAAAAACGAGCGTAGCAATATGTGTCAGCGTGCAGCTTTTTGTTATATTTTGGATGGCGTATACCAACCGTCACTCTGTTCTGATAGCGGCTCTAGAAAGTAGCCAAACTTGTTATCCTTTGTAACATACAGTGTAATTCGATCACGCCCACGCTTAAAACTGACTACGCCAGACTTTTCCTTCGTAACCTTTCTGTACTCGCCCATTTCTAGAAATATGTGCATTGAGTCATATGTACCAGGATATGGTTTATCGTTTTCGTCTCGGTACATTCCGTGGCTTAGCTTTAGAGTTGACAGCTCTACATTTTTTAGCAAGTTACTGTATTCATGCGGAAATATTATCTCCTCCTCACCTCGCTTAAGCATAAGATAAATTACGTTATCGGTCTCGTGATCAAGCCGAATTTGAAATTCGAAATAATTGTATGGCGAGGGCAATGCGCCTTGCACCTCCATATAGTGTGAATGAACGGGTATATCTCCCGAACCATAAACACTTTGAATATGGACTAAATAAAACATGCTCAAAACTAAAAACGATATCGATTTCATACGTAAATATAACGCCGTGCTTAGGGGCCGTAGTGGAGCGAAGCGTAACGGAGGTCCCAGCGCAGCGACTACAGCACCTTGTTATGTTTTTTCACAAAATGACAACAACCGGTCAACATTTTCCTTGAATATTTTTCTAGGATTTGGCGGTGGGTCATTGTCAAAACATGTTCCTGTGTACTGAAAATAGTCTTGCTCTCCAATGGCAGAGTCTATATTGCCCCGTCTGAAATAATTCCAAGCTTCAGTAAACCCTTTTTCGTCTCTTACGGAGTTTCGGTACTCTTCTACTGCAACCACAAGAGAAGGAAACTTTTGCTTCAGTAGGTAAACAATATCATGGCTGTGCTCTGGCCAATCTGTCGGGATTGGATATAAGCCGTAAAGCTCAGTTAAAATAGATTTACGAAATTTATCTGATGCCTCTAGTCTTCGATTCTTTAGATTATGTCTCCAGGCTAGCCATGCAGAAAAACATGCCAGCAATATAGCCCCGACAATACTCCAGAAATTCTGCACTATGACTTCGATCATAGTTTAATTCTCGTTTTAAACATAACGCCGCCAACACGGGCCGGAGCACGCAGTGCGGAGGTCCGACCCCTGCGCAGCAGGGGTTTTAGTGCTTGGCTTTGTATGGTCCAATTCCCTTGTTTTCTGTTAAGTTGAGGCCCGTAACTTGTTGCAGCAAGTTACCGGTGTGATAGCTCGTTGCTTTGTAGGCGCAGGTCTAACCTAGCCCGTTAACAAGCGTGCAGC
>JAWMQP010000022.1:0-2084 GCA_033283335.1 Cellvibrionaceae bacterium WSDTSA12
CAAATGCTAATCCCGCCGCTGCCACAGCGCTACAGAGCAGAATAAAGCCCGCAAGAATTCGGTAAAATATACCCAGTTTTCTCACTTCATTTTCCGTCGGATGATTCATAGGTTCTTACACATAACGCTTCAAGCAGGGGCGCAGCTTTGCTGCGTCCCTTGGCTTGACTTGTTAGCACCTACACTACGCAAGTGCTCTAAAACTTCTGAGCTAAAGGGAACAGAGAAAGAGCCTAGAGTAGTATTTAACTGCATTCTCAGACCGGAATATTCTCCATTACATTGCTCTTTTACATAACCATTTATATATGACTCTGTTCCTCTTACTAATAAGAAACTAGCATCATGGCCATACGGCATTACGATAGGTAAGTGGCTTGATTGGGGGTCAAGATCTTTCACCCACATAGCAACGGTTGAGTTGGCTGAATATATAGAGAGTGATTTTACGTTAGCAGGCCGATTTCCTTTACTTACCGCAGAAACCATTAGCCTGCTTGTCATATCAGGCGGCGATACTACTAAATTGAATTTCACTTCTATTTCTTCGGTGTTTAGTTTTCGTTGATTATCCGCCAACCAGAGCGAAGTAAATACAGCGGCGATAGCACCAATACCAGCAATCCAATTACCCACAACGCCTAAGGCTGGAAACAGTACATTAATAAGAGACCCATTGTCATAGGAAACACCGAAACTAACACCTATAGCGAAACTAAGTAGCGCAATCAAGATTACGGCAACAGCTAGTAAAATTTTCTTCTGATTATGCCAAGTCACGGAACCTCCTTTTAGTAGTGCTAACGCCAAGCTCACCTGAACATATTACGGAGAGCGTTTTTGTATAAAATGGAGCGCAGCGACTGACACAAAAACGAGCGTAGCAATATGTATCAGCGTGCAGCTTTTTGTTATATTTTGGGCGGTGTATACCAACCGTCACGCTGTTCTGAAAGTGGTTTTAGAAAATGGCCGAACTTGTTATCCTTTGTAACGTATAGTGTAATTCTGTCGCGCCCACGCTTGAAGCTTACGACGCCAGATACTTCCTTCGTAACCTTTCTATACTCACCCATTTCTAGATGTATGTGTATTGAGTCATATGTCCCAGGATAGGGTTTATCCTTTTCGTCTCGGTACATTCCATGGCTTAGTTTTAAAGTTGATAACTCTACATTTTTTAACATGTTACGGTATTTGTACGGAAATATTATCTCCTCTTCACCTCGCTTAAGCACCAGATAGATCACGTTGTCCGTCTCGTGATCAAGCCGAATCCGAAATTCGAAATAGTTGTACGGCGAAGGCAATACGCCTTCCACCTGCATATAGTGGGAATGAATGGGTAAATCTTCCGATGCATAAACGCTTTGAATATGGATTAAGGCAAAAATGTTTAAAACTAAAAATAGTATTGATTTCATAGGTAAATATAACGCCCGGCTTTGGGGCGGACTTGGAGCTGCAAAGCAGCGGAAAGACCATCCCAGCCCCGTAGGGGCGACAACAGCCGTTTGTTATGTAAGTGGAAGTTCATACACCCTTAAATTTTCACGCCAGGTACCGCTGCAATCTTCATGGGTTTCGTAGTAAGCGAAGACCCTTATTCTAGCGGTGGTTTTGATTGGCACTGTAATACTTCCAGAAATATAAACACCTTCATCTTCTAAAATCGACGGTGAGATAGCAAAATGATTACCTTCTGAATCAGTGATAATTACAGAGAGTGAGTTTAAGGTACCACCTTTGTAATCCCCAGTGATTGAAATATAGAAAGATGACTGATCAAGAATGCCGTCCCTCCCTTTAACGATCGCATATCTATCACTTTCAAGAATTAAAGTGTCCGCTGATAACGGATCTGGCATCTCGTAACATCTGAGCTTTCCATCTTGTGCCCACCCTTTGAACGAAACTAACAATGACCATAAAAATAGAAATATTAATCGCATAAAATCACATAACGTAATAATTCAGCGGTCGAACCATTGTAAGCGCAGCGTCAATGGTGAGATCCGTCTGTAATGTCTTGTTCATGCTAGGTCAACGCCTCTGCGCATTCGACGTTACACCGTCGCCAATTC
>JAWMQP010000023.1:0-2068 GCA_033283335.1 Cellvibrionaceae bacterium WSDTSA12
GTGGCAAAGTCCACTTGCACCGGATCCGTCGATGGCGCCGACAGGCTTACCACAAACTCCATGATTCGGGCACCAGATCCATCCCACTCCACCACTTCGCCATCGGCAATACTGACTACTGGATCGCTGCCACCTGCAGCATCGTCATCCAGAATCGTCCCAATGCCTTCTGCGCCTGCTCCACCGGCGCCAAAAATCCCGCCTTGCGGTGCCGACAGCACCAGAGAAAATTGTTCACTCGCCTCGGTGGTCGTATCACCAAACACCGGCACATGCACTGCCGAGATGGTCTGACCGGCCAGAAACGTCAGCGTGCCCGTTACCGGCGCAAAATCCGAACCGGAACTGGCGCTACCTGGTGCGGTGGTGTAATGGACATTGACAGTTTCATCCGCCGGCCGTGACAGGCGCACCTCAAACACCGCCTCACGACTGCCACTGTCGCCTTCCACGACCTGAGCATCACTCACCAGCAAAGCGAGTTTGTTGCCAGCGCTGTCGTTGTCCAGAAGGATGCCTTGCGTCTGCAGCGTCAGTGCATCACCGGCAAACACCGCACCCTGCGGGTTGCTCAACTCCAGTACAAACGCTTCATCCGGTTCAATCTCACCATCACCACTGACGTAGACGGTATCAATCACTCCACTGGTATCACCCGCCGCAATCTGCAGCACGCCACTGAACTGCCTGAAGTCAATGCCTTCCTTGGCAGTGCCACTGAGGGTCTGGTAATCAATAAAGATGTCCGTCGCCGCCGCTTCCGACAGCGTCACCACAAATTGCATGTATCGCGCACTGCTGCCATCCGTCTCTACCACCTCTGCGGCCGAGACTGACGCCACCGGCAGCAGACCACTGCCAGCGTCATCGTCGAGAATGGTAGCCATACCCGAGGCACCCTCGGCACCATTGGCGATGGCCGTGGTCGGAGTAAACACCAGAGAGAAGACCTCCGTGCCCTCCACAGTCATATCGCCCAGGACATCAACCGATACCGCCTTGACTGTTTCACCGGCCAGGAAAGTAACTGTTCCGGCCTTCGCCATATAATCTTCACCCGCACGCGCCGAAGCATCACGGGTGGTGTAACTCAGGGTGATAGTCTCTTCTGCCGGCCGTGACAGACGCACCTCAAACACCGCTTCACGACTGCCACTGTCGCCTTCCACGACCTGAGCATCACTCACCAGCAAAGCGAGTTTGTTGCCAGTGCTGTCGTTGTCCAGAAGGATGCCTTGCGTCTGCAGCGTCAGTGCATCACCGGCAAACACCACACCCTGCGGGTTGCTCAACTCCAGTACAAACGCTTCATCCGGTTCAATCTCACCATCACCACTGACGTAGACGGTATCAATTACTCCACTGGTATCACCCGCCGCAATCTGCAGCACGCCACTGAACTGTCTGAAGTCAATGCCTTCCTTGGCAGTGCCACTAAGGGTCTGGTAATCAATAAAGATGTCCGTCGCCGCCGCTTCCGACAGCGTCACCACAAATTGCATGTATCGCGCACTGCTGCCATCCGTCTCTACCACCTCTGCGGCCGTGACTGACGCCACCGGCAGCAGACCACTGCCAGCGTCATCGTCGAGAATAGTAGCCATACCCGAGGCACCCTCGGCACCATTGGCAATAGCCTCTGTAGGGGCAAAAGTCAGATTAAACGTCTCCGACAGCTCCACTTCGGTATCACCCAACAAATCAACACGTACCTCCTGCACCAGGTCACCGCCTGGGGTAAACGTCAGTGACCCGGATCGAGCGACATAATCCAGCCCGGCTAACGCCGATCCATCAGTGGTGGTGTAATCCAGGGTAATGGAACTGGCCGGTTGCTGGGACAGGCGCACCAGGAACACGGCCTCACGCGTGCCGCTATCACCCTCTACCACCTGCACATCATCTACAAACAGCGCCAACTTGCTACCTGTACCATCATTGTCGAGGATGGTGCCCACCGACCGCAGGCTTGTCGTACCGTCAGCAAATACACCACCCTGTGGGTTGGTCAGCTCCAGTACAAACGCTTCATCCGGTTCAATCTCACCATCACCACTGGCGTAGACGG
>JAWMQP010000024.1:0-1676 GCA_033283335.1 Cellvibrionaceae bacterium WSDTSA12
GGAGGCGAACTCGGGGAACTGAAACATCTAAGTACCCGAAGGAAAAGAAATCAACCGAGATTCCCTTAGTAGCGGCGAGCGAACGGGGACCAGCCCTTAAGCAACTTGTGTTTTAGTGGAACCTTCTGGAAAGTTGGGCGATACAGGGTGATAGCCCCGTACACGAAAAGGCACTTGTTGTGAAATCGAGTAGGTCGGGACACGTGGTATCCTGACTGAATATGGGGGGACCATCCTCCAAGGCTAAATACTCCTAACTGACCGATAGTGAACCAGTACCGTGAGGGAAAGGCGAAAAGAACCCCGGCGAGGGGAGTGAAATAGAACCTGAAACCGTATGCGTACAAGCAGTAGGAGCAGACTTGTTCTGTGACTGCGTACCTTTTGTATAATGGGTCAGCGACTTATTGTCAGTAGCAAGGTTAACCGTTTAGGGGAGCCGTAGGGAAACCGAGTCTTAATAGGGCGCATAGTTGCTGGCAATAGACCCGAAACCGAGCGATCTATCCATGGCCAGGGTGAAGGTTAGGTAACACTGACTGGAGGCCCGAACCCACGTATGTTGAAAAATGCGGGGATGAGCTGTGGATCGGAGTGAAAGGCTAATCAAGCTCGGAGATAGCTGGTTCTCCCCGAAAACTATTTAGGTAGTGCGTCATGTCTTACCCACGGGGGTAGAGCACTGTTTGGGCTAGGGGGTCATCCCGACTTACCAACCCCATGCAAACTCCGAATACCGTGGAGTACAATCATGGCAGACACACGGCGGGTGCTAACGTCCGTCGTGAAAAGGGCAACAACCCAGACCGCCAGCTAAGGTCCCAAATGCTAGTTAAGTGGGAAACGATGTGGGAAGGCTTAGACAGCTAGGAGGTTGGCTTAGAAGCAGCCACCCTTTAAAGAAAGCGTAATAGCTCACTAGTCGAGTCGGCCTGCGCGGAAGATGTAACGGGGCTAAATTAGCAACCGAAGCTGCGGATGCACTTAGTGCATGGTAGGGGAGCGTTCTGTAAGCCGTTGAAGGTGAACTGTGAGGTTTGCTGGAGGTATCAGAAGTGCGAATGCTGACATGAGTAACGATAAGGGGGGTGAAAAACCTCCCCGCCGGAAGACCAAGGTTTCCTGTCCAACGCTAATCGGGACAGGGTTAGTCGGCCCCTAAGGCGAGGCGGAAACGCGTAGTCGATGGGAAGCAGGTTAATATTCCTGCACTTTGTATAACTGCGATGGAGGGACGGAGCAGGCTAGGCCAGCGCGGCGTTGGTTGTCCGCGTTTAAGCTTGTAGGCTGAGATCTTAGGCAAATCCGGGATCTTAAGGCCGAGAGGTGATGACGAGGCCCTTTTTTGGGCTGGAGTGGTTGATGCCATACTTCCAAGAAAATCTTCTAAGCTTCAGGTTATACAGAACCGTACTCCAAACCGACACAGGTGGTCAGGTAGAGAATACCAAGGCGCTTGAGAGAACTCGGGTGAAGGAACTAGGCAAAATGGCACCGTAACTTCGGGAGAAGGTGCGCCGGCGTTGGTGATGGGACTTGCTCCCTAAGCTGATGCTGGTCGAAGTAACCAGGTGGCTGCAACTGTTTATTAAAAACATAGCACTCTGCAAACACGTAAGTGGACGTATAGGGTGTGACGCCTGCCCGGTGCCGGAAGGTTAATTGATGGGGTTAGC
>JAWMQP010000025.1:0-1338 GCA_033283335.1 Cellvibrionaceae bacterium WSDTSA12
AGGCTTTTTCCAGTTGCTTTTTCCGCTCGCGTTCATTGGCTTTTCGACCATCCAGCTTTTTATGTTCCTTCAGACAGTAGCGGATCTTCTTACGCAGCTTATCGCGTTTCTGCCCCAGTTCAGACAAAGTCCCAGAATGTTCTTTGGCGGCATTGGATGACATCTTGCAGCCATCAATGGCAAACAGCTCATTACCCAACAAGCCCTGTTGCTCGCACACCAGCAATACTTGTTCAAATACCGATTCAATGGCATCCGGGTAACTACTGACGAAGCTGGCAATACTCGTGAAATGTGGCACGGAATCACAGGACAATGCTTTAAAGATAATATTGTGCTCGCACTGCCACTGAATTTCCCGACTGGAAGTAATGCCTTTGGAATACGCAAACAGGATAATTTTCAGGAGAATGGCTGGATCATAGGCAGATCGGCCACCGGCATCATTATTGTACTTTTCGTGAAACGCTGATAGATCAATGTGGTTATCGATCAATTGATGCAGGGTAAATTCGAAGGTTTTGGGTTGAAGTTGCTCTTCGAAGTTAATCACAACCATCGCAGTCTGGCTGTAGTTGTACTTTTTAAAGTTTGGCATGGCGGCTGTCCTTTTCCGATGCCTGATTTTATCAAAAAATGCCTATTTTTAGGAGTTTTTCTACAATTTCAACGCCGCCCGCACAGGCGAGCGAAACGTAGTGTAGCGAGTCCAGGCCGCGATTTTTGCGGCCATTTGTGCCTGGCCTTGTTATGCATTTTGACCTGTGACCGCTCGTTTTGTTGATTTTGTGACATAAACAGTGCTACCTACCGGAATACTTTCTTTATTGACCCCATTTAAAGAAACGAGAATAGGCCAGCGCTTACTTACACTAACGGATGGATCTTTTATATTTAAGTGAGCAACACTGAATAATGCCTCAGCAGATATATCCTTTCCTTCAGGAGTTTGGATAGTAACCGTTTCGTTGATATTGACCCATTTACCCTCAGGGGGAAGATCGAATGAAGGAGCGAGCACTAGACCAATACTTTCAATGAAAAAAGTATCTTCTACCTTCATTAGCTCGACTTTATCCATTTACTAACCCTGATGCATAACGCCTTGCTAAGGGGCAACCGAAACGCAGTGTAGGTTGTCCCGCGGAGGCCACGCTTTTTGTGGCCGGAGTGTACTTGAGCAACTTGTATGGTTGAATTCGTATCAAGACAGCAATTCCCTGCTCTTTTACAGAATGGTAAGTTGAAGCCCGTAACTTGTCCCACCAAGTTACCGGAGTCCTAGCCCGATGAGCGAGTGATCATAAAGATCGTTAACAAGCGGGGGCAGGTCTCCGA
>JAWMQP010000026.1:0-1235 GCA_033283335.1 Cellvibrionaceae bacterium WSDTSA12
CATGACTGGGGTGAAGTCGTAACAAGGTAGCCCTAGGGGAACCTGGGGCTGGATCACCTCCTTAAACGATATCGCTAGAGAAGTTTACTTCTCACGTCCCGTAAGTGCTCACACGCATTGCTTGATTAGTCTGATAGCAGTGAATCGACCCGTCGTGGTTGCGGCATGTAACTGCCGTTAATGTGACGGTGATGTTATAGGCCTGTAGCTCAGCTGGTTAGAGCGCACCCCTGATAAGGGTGAGGTCGGCAGTTCAAGTCTGCCCAGGCCTACCAATTTTGCGTTACTCTTCGTTGAATCCAAACTTGCATAGCAGGCTATGCGCCGTTTGAATTCGCCTCGATTACCACAAAATTGGCTTATTGATCTGGTTGTGTTGGCTTTTATCTATTTAAAAAGTTTAACGCAGAGATTTTTTGTGATTGACAAGGCGCGCGATGAGCGAGTGAAGGAACATGCATTTAGTATGTGACTGAGCGAGAGAAGAGCAGCAACACAGTTCAAGCACAAAAAGATCCAGTTAAATGGGGCTATAGCTCAGCTGGGAGAGCGCCTGCTTTGCACGCAGGAGGTCTGCGGTTCGATCCCGCATAGCTCCACCACTTTCTCAAGTCGAACTTGAGAGTGGTGACGCAAGCATTCACTGTTTAGTAGAAATCAGAAATTTGTTGTTTTGAGTTGGCTCAGGCCATGCAGTCCAAGACAACAGTTTTCTGATGTTTACCGTCAGAAGTTCTTTAACAAGGTGGAAAGTAAAGTTGTTTAAATACAATGCTGAGTAATCAAGTGTGTACTCTTTATGTGAACACACCTGTCCGGCGAAAATATTGTTATTTATTACAATGAGAACTGAGTTTGAGTCGATGAAGTTTACTTTATCAACTTAGACCAAGTTATCCAATTGTAAGTCGCAAACATTCAGTTGCTTGAGTTATATGGTCAAGCGACTAAGCGCATACGGTGGATGCCTAGGCAGTTAGAGGCGATGAAGGACGTAGGAGCCTGCGATAAGGTACGGGGAGCCGGCAAACATGCTTTGATCCGTACATTTCCGAATGGGGAAACCCACTCACTTCGGTGAGTATCCTGCACTGAATACATAGGTGTAGGAGGCGAACTCGGGGAACTGAAACATCTAAGTACCCGAAGGAAAAGAAATCAACCGAGATTCCCTTAGTAGCGGCGAGCGAACGGGGACCAGCCCTTAAGCAACTTGTGTTTTAGTGGAACCTTCT
>JAWMQP010000027.1:0-1143 GCA_033283335.1 Cellvibrionaceae bacterium WSDTSA12
CAAAGACCTTGAGCATACGTCTATGGGAGGCTGCCATTCGATCTCCCATAATTTTCTGGCGATTTTTCTCTTTCACCAGCATTTCAATGAGCTGTCGCCTTCTGGCAATTAAGTCTCTGATATATCGAATATTCTTGCCGACCGAACGACTTACGGCGGGCTGTACTTTGGCGCCAAATTCAGAGATTACAGCGGCATCAATTTTATCGGTTTTAGCCAGTTGGTTAATGGCTCCGGCAAACCGTCTGACTTGCAAAGGTTGGGCAATGACAACCGGTAGATTTTTCTCAAATGCGGCATCTACCAGTGGTAGTTCATAGCGCCCGGTTGCTTCAACCACCAGGCGATTTACACGATAGCGCCCTATACGATTTAAGGCAGATCTAATGCCCTCAGGAGAGTTTTGCTCTTGCCAGTGTAGATCGCGTTCATGGATGTGAAATTCCAGGAAATGCTTACCAACATCGACACCAATATTAACGCCCGTATCACTCGTTTTCTTCGTTGCCATAAGGACTCATCCTTGCTAAATTCGGGCTTAAAGCCCATTCGACTGTTCGAGTTAATAAATCGGGTCGGAGACCTGCCCCCGCTTGTTAACGATCTTTATGATCACTCGCTCATCGGGCTAGGACTCCGGTAACTTGGTGGGACAAGTTACGGGCTTCAACTTACCATTCTGTAAAAGAGCAGGGAATTGCTATCTTGATACGAATTCAACCATACAAGCGGCTCAAAAGCGCTTCGTTTCACTCCGCCGGACGCTCACTGCGTTCGCGCCGTTTAGCCGGGCGTTGAAATTGTAGAAAAACTCCTAAAAATAGGCATTTTTTGATAAAATCAGGCATCGGAAAAGGACTGCCGCCATGCCAAATTTTAAAAAGTACAACTATAGCCAGACCGCGATGGTTGTGATTAACTTCGAAGAGCAGTTACAGCCCAATACCTTCGAATTTACCCTGCATAAATTGATCGATAAGCACATTGATCTGTCAGCGTTTTACGACAAGTACAACAATGATGCCGGTGGCCGATCTGCCTATGATCCAGCCATTCTCCTGAAAATTATCCTGTTTGCGTATTCCAAAGGCATTACTTCCAGTCGGGAAATTCAGTGGCAGTGCGAGCACAATATTATCTTTA
>JAWMQP010000028.1:0-1141 GCA_033283335.1 Cellvibrionaceae bacterium WSDTSA12
TGAAGCCCGTAACTTGTCCCACCAAGTTACCGGAGTCCTAGCCCGATGAGCGAGTGATCATAAAGATCGTTAACAAGCGGGGGCAGGTCTCCGACCCGATTTATTAACTCGAACAGTCGAATGGGCTCCAAGCCCGAATTTAGCAAGGATGAGTCCTTATGGCAACGATGAAAATGAGTGATACGGGCGTTAATATTGGTGTCGATGTAGGCAAGCATTTCCTGGATTTTCACATCCATGAGCGCGATCTACACTGGCAAGAGCAAAACTCTCCTGAGGGCATTAGATCTGCCTTGAATCGTATAGGGCGCTATCGTGTAAATCGCCTGGTGGTTGAAGCAACCGGGCGCTATGAACTTCCACTGGTAGATGCCGCATTTGAGAAAAATCTACCGGTTGTCATTGCCCAACCTTTGCAAGTCAGACGATTTGCCGGAGCCATTAACCAACTGGCTAAAACCGATAAAATTGATGCCGCTGTTATTTCTGAATTTGGTGCCAAAGTACAGCCCTTGGTAAGTCATTCGGTCGGCAAGAATATTCGATATATCAGAGACTTAATTGCCAGAAGACGACAGCTCATAGAAATGCTGGTGAAAGAGAAAAATCGTCAGAAAATCATGGGAGATCAAATGGCAGCTTCCCATAGACGTATGCTCAAGGTCTTTGAAAATGAAATTGCCTGGGTTGAGGGACGGCTGGACAAGGCCATCGAAAAAGAATCGGCCTGGTCTCATCGGAAAAGCCTCCTACTGACCGTTCCAGGTGTAGGTAACACCTTGGCCTACACTCTGCTCGCCGATCTACCAGAGCTGGGCACCCTCTCCAACAAGCAGGTGGCTGCATTAGTGGGTTTAGCCCCGATAAACCGTGACAGCGGCAAACTAAAAGGTAAACGTCGCATCTTCGGCGGTAGAGGAGCAATACGAACAACGATGTATATGGCTATGCTGAGCGCTATCCAGTGCAACCCCGTACTGAAGGCTACCTATGAATCATTGGTAGCCAAAGGGAAACATAAGAAGGTTGCACTGGTTGCCTGCATGCGAAAAATGATCACTATTTTAAACGCAATGGTGCGGGACAATTGCGAATGGGCTTACTGATTTTTATTTAGAGTTGACACCACAGTCGCTTGTTA
>JAWMQP010000030.1:0-1125 GCA_033283335.1 Cellvibrionaceae bacterium WSDTSA12
ATCTTTATGATCACTCGCTCATCGGGCTAGGACTCCGGTAACTTGGTGGGACAAGTTACGGGCTTCAACTTACCATTCTGTAAAAGAGCAGGGAATTGCTGTCTTGATACGAATTCAACCATACAAGGCGCTTCTGTCGGACAAATTTTACGCTGCGCTCCAAATTTGCCGCAGAGCGCGGCGTTAAATTTCAAGGAAGTATCGTGCAAGAATCCCGGAAGCTTGAAGATTATTTGATAGAGAGGCCTAAGCCGCGCGGGATAGATGTTCTATGTGGTTTGAAGCATTTTTCAATTATCACTTACGCTGTTCCGGCGGAGAGATTCCAAGGTATATTTCCCGAGCGGTTTCAATTAGATACAGTCGAGGTAAATGGTCAGGAAATGGGGCTTATCTCAGTAGTTCCGTTTATTGATGTAGATTTCACATCGGCAGTATTCCCGTTTCCAAAGTTTACAATGGGGCAAACAAACTATCGTATTTACATTATTGACAAAGAAACGGGTGAGCGCTGCGTATGGTTTCTTGGGACGACGCTGGACTCGTGGACGCTCGCAGTGCCCAGATATCTATGGAATCTTCCTTGGCATTCTGGAAAAGTCAGTTTCGACTGTGTGTTAGATGAAACTGGTGGTTTTTACGAAAAGTACCATATGGAAACGGAATCTGACTGGGCGGCTGCTTCGGTAGAATTGGTTCAATCTAAATCCGACGAATTTGATTTTCCTGGCTTCCCCGACGTTGAGTCAGCCTTGGTCTACTTAACTCATCCTTTGGCTGGCTTTTATTATCGAAGAGACAACAAACTAGGTACTTATCGAGTCTGGCACAAAGAACTAGAGGTTAAGCCGGCCAAGCTTGTATCGGCTAGGTTCAAACTTTTATCTGATCTCAAAATTGTAAAGGAAACTGAGCAAAATTCACCTTATAGCGTCTTAATAGAGCCCATTAATGAATTTACTATTTACTTGCCGCCAACCATTATTGGGTAAAAAATTTAACAAGCGACTGTGGTGTCAACTCGAAATAAAAATCAGTAAGCCCACTCGCAATTGTCCCGCACCATTGCGTTTAAAATAGTGATCATTTTTCGCATGCAGGCAACCAATGCAACCTTCTTATGCT
>JAWMQP010000031.1:0-1081 GCA_033283335.1 Cellvibrionaceae bacterium WSDTSA12
TCGAGGATGGTGCCCACCGACCGCAGGCTTGTCGTACCGTCAGCAAATACACCACCCTGTGGGTTGGTCAGCTCCAGTACAAACGCTTCATCCGGTTCAATCTCACCATCACCACTGGCGTAGACGGCATCAATCACTCCACTGGTATCACCCGCCGCAATCTGCAGCACGCCACTGAACTGCCTGAAGTCAATGCCTTCCTTGGCAGTGCCACTGAGGGTCTGGTAATCAATAAAGACGTCCGTCGCCGCCGCCTCCGACAGCGTCACCACAAACTGCATGTATCGCACACTGCTACCATCCACCTCTATCACTTCCGCATCAGCGATGGTGATAGTCGGAATGGCGGCCGCATCAGTTAGACCAGCAACGTCTACGGAGACTCGGGCCGTGGACAAGCCCCCCTTTCCATCTGCAATGGTGTACTCGAAGTTGTCCGTAGCAATATCACCGTTGGACAGGTTTTCAAACTGGCCATTTGGGTCGTAAATAAACGTGCCGTCGGCATTGAGGGTAAGCAGGGCACCGGATGCCAGTGCCATTGATTGACCGACAAATCCAGCGACACCTTCCACCGCGACAACTGTTAAACCATCACCATCAGCATCGCTGTCATTGGCCAGAACGCTTGTAACACCACCGGTGAGTATTGTTACTAAAGAATTTTCATCTGTCTTGGCGCTATCTCCATAGGCTAACGGTATCGAATTAGCTGGATCATCATCGGCTAATTCCACCATAGCCAATAACTGCTCATCGAAACTTTTAAACTGGGCATTGTCCAGTTCGCTCAAACGCAGCACTATCGTTTCGCTCAACTCGGTACTGGTATCATTCAATATCGGCACTTCAAGGGTGATGCTGGTCGCGCCTGGATCAATGCTGAAGTTGCCTGAGGATGCGGTAAAATCCGAACCCGCCGTCGCCGTACCCGCCTGCACCGCAAAGCTGCCACTCACCGCCACCGCCGACGGGCTCGACAGGTTCAGTGTGAAGATGGCCGTGTTGCCTCCCGGTTGTTCCATCACCTGGATATCATTCACCGTCAGGATTGGCAGGCCATCCATGGGCGCCGGGCTGT